>CAVSAQ010000001.1:0-2792801 GCA_963726075.1 uncultured Acidobacteriota bacterium
ACGGTGGAATAACCTCGCTCGCATGAGCAGGAAGCTCCTACAAAAGGTTCTCGCTTCATCTCCACAACATAGGTTTTCGGACATGGTGAAGCTGGCGGAGAGTTTTGGATTTCGGCAGGCGAGATTCAGCGGAAGTCATCACCTTTTTTTACTCATCCAGCCATCCGGGAGTTGCTAAACCTTCAAGTAGTCAAAGGTAAGGCCAAGCCCTATCAGATTGGCCAGTTCCTGAAACTTGTGGAAAAATACGATCTACGGATGGACAGAGTCGAATGAAGGATTACCACATCAACATCTTCTTTAGCGAAGAGGATCAAGGTTACATCGCGGACATACCAGACCTTTCGATGTGCTCGGCGTTCGGCGAAACCCCGGCGGCGGCGCTAAAAGAAGTACAAACAGCCAAAGACCTGTGGCTGGAAACCGCGCGTGCGGAAAACAAACCGATTCCTGAACCAACTTACCGTCCAGTTATTTACAAACTCGCCTCCTAAGCCTGGAATTATCAGAACCCTCGCAGAGGCATCTCGGCGGATCGCTGCAACCAATTCTCCTTGGGATAATTTACTGAACCGTCGATGACGTGCAGTGTGTAGGCGTGTCGCGATTTCGGTGAGCGATTTTCGCGACTGAGGTGCGGCAGTAGAGGATGCAGAACGATCAGAGTTCCCTTCTCTACTTCTAAAGGTTGTAGGTTGTCTTCCGGCCAGGGCGCATCGTCAAAGACTTCAAAACGCGTTCTTGAAGGCGGGCAGTAGCCCGCCTCTAAACTGTCTTGTTCTTTTGGCACACGAACGAATCGCGACTTCAATCCCAATCGATGCCCGCCGGGAATCACCCACAGACAGCCGTTTTCGATCGTCGCGTCTTCCAGCGCAAACCATAGCCCCACCATTCGCTGCGGCTCAGTGTAGAGAAATGTAGCATCCTGATGACAGGTGACTTCGCCACCGATGTTCGGCTGCTTGAAGATGTACATCGATTGCAGCAATAACGGCTGGTCAATTCCCAAGTCAGAGACGAGTTCTTTTATTACGTTGCGCCGAGAAAACTCATCGAATACTGGATCGAGATCGTGCAGCGCGTGACCAATCTTATTGATTGATTTTTCTTTCTCCTGCCGGAAACTGCCGTCCGCTTTGAAAGCGTTCTCTTCAAAGAAGAACCGAATCTTGTCGCCGGAGTCGAGGAAATAGTCATCGCTCGTCCGCGTTTGCTCGCGGGTAGAAAAGATGGAAATGACTTCCCGCGGATCGAATTCGCGCACTAAATCTGCGGCGCGGTGACGCAAACGGTCGCAGGCGCCGGCGTCAACAAAATCCTTCAGGATCAGAAATCCCCGGCTTTGGTATTCGTTAAGTTGTTCGCTATTCATCTGAGCAGCATTGTTAAGATTCATCGCATCCGCCGTCAACCGTTGGTACTGGTCCTTTGAACCTTCTTATTCACACCGCGGCTTTAGCCGGTGGCAGCCTGCGGCGAGGCAATGGAAACCGATTTAACGGTTTCCCTACGCGGTCGCCAACTGCTCGCCGCGCTAAAGCGACGGCGAGAATGAAAGATTCTCTCAAACTGAACCCGTACTCAACCGTGAATTGCTTCCGCTCAGTGCGAGTGTTATAAAAATCCGCGTCGTCCCCACTCATCGCATCTAACGTTAGCCTGAAATCGAATCGTCTTAATTTGGAGAAGAACATGAACTCTCGCCGTCCTCTTCGTTTATTCCTGATCGCCACGGTCGTTCTAACCAGTGTCTGCCTCGCCGGCGTTGAAACCCAACTCATTCGCGCCCAGGCATTGAGCGACGCAATGCCGGTGGATCCACAAATCACGATCGGCAGGTTGCCGAACGGCATCCGTTATTACATCCGGACCAACAAGAAACCTGAAAAGCGCGCTGAATTGCGGCTGGTCATAAAGGCCGGCTCAATTCTCGAAGATGACGATCAACAGGGCCTCGCGCACCTGGTTGAGCACATGGCTTTCAATGGCACGAAGAACTTTCCGAAAAACGAAACGATCAGGTTCATGGAATCGCTCGGAATGCGTTTTGGCGCGGATGTAAACGCCTACACCAGCTTCGACGAGACGGTTTATACACTAACAGTGCCAACCGACAAGCCCGAGATGATGGCTAAGGCGATGCTGATTCTGGAAGATTGGGCGCACAACGTATCTTTCGACCCGGCAGAGATTGAAAAAGAGCGGGGCGTCGTCATGGAAGAATGGCGGCTCGGTCAGGGTGCCAACATGCGCATGCTGCAAAAGATCTTCCCCGTCATTTTTAAAGGCTCGCGTTATGCCGATCGCTTGCCAATCGGCAAGCCCGAAATAATCCAAAAGGCCAACATTGAACGAATCAAGCAGTTCTATCGGGAATGGTATCGGCCGGATTTGATGGCAGTAGTTGCCGTTGGCGACTTTGACAAGGCCGCAATGGAACAAACGATCAAGAAGCAGTTTGGTTCAATACCTGCCGCCACAAAGCCGCGGCCGAGACAGCAATTCGACGTGCCTGATCGTGCAGAGACCTCCTACGCGATCGCCGCGGACAAAGAGGCCGGCTCAACTGTAGTCCAGCTCCTGACTCTGCTGCCGTCACGCGCAGAGGGAACGGTTGGCGCTTATCGGCAGAAGACCGTCGACAACTTGTTCGCGAGCATGCTCAATGCGCGATTCTCAGAAATGGTGCAGCAGTCCAATGCTCCCTTTTTCAACGCGGGCGCAGGGCGCGGCGCTTTCTTCGCGCGCACAAAAGATATTGCGTATCTTAGCGCTTTGGTAAAGGACGACGGCATTGAGCGCGGACTGGACGCGTTGCTAACGGAAGCCGAAAGAGTGACGCGCTTCGGGTTCACTGCCACTGAACTCGAGCGACATAAACAGGACACGCTGCGAAACTACGAGCAGTACGCGCTGGAAACGGAAAACACCGAATCTGCCAGCCGCGCCAACGAATACGTGCGGCACTTTCTGGACGACGAAACGCTGCCAAGCCCGGCGGATGAGTATGCTTTGCACAAACGCTTTTTGCCGGCCATCACGTTGGACGAGATCAATAAACTTGCCCGGGAATGGTTTCCCGATCGCAATCGCATGGTCATCGTCCAGGCCCCCGAGAAAGCCGGGGTAACCGTCCCGGATCAGACAAAGCTCGCCGCGGTCCTCAAATCCGCCGCGACGAAAGATCTGAAAGCGTATGTCGATGCCGCATCCGGCGCGAGCTTACTCGATTCGGCGCCTGCGGCAGGCAGTGTGATCAAGACCACGGGTAAAGAGTCCATCGGCATCACGGAATTGGAGCTGTCGAACGGCGCGAGAGTCATACTTAAACCCACAACTTTTAAGGAGGACGAAATCCTTTTCCGCGCGACCAGCCCAGGGGGAACTTCGCTGGCGGGCGATAGCGATTACGTTCCTGCGAGTTGGGCCACCTACCTTGTGACGTCCGGTGGCTTGGGTAAATTCAATGTGGTTGATTTACAGAAGATGATGGCGGGCAAAATAGCCTCAGCCAATCCCTTTATCTCAGAAGTGCAAGAGGGGTTAAACGGTAACAGCTCGAAGAAAGATCTGGAGTTGCTGTTTCAACTGATCCACCTGCGTTTCACCCAGCCGCGCGCGGACACGACTGCTTTCAATGTGCAGGCTACGCAAATGAAGACGCTGCTGGCCAACCAGAGCGCAGTGCCGGAATTCAACTTCGCGAAAGAAGTACAGGCCGCAAGATACCAAAACCATCCCCGTCGACTAGTGCCGACGCCGGAAACGATAAACCAATGGAATCTTGAAAAGTCGATGGCCTTCTACCGGGATCGGTTTGCGGATGCCAGCGATTTCACGTTCGTTTTCGTGGGCAGCTTTGACCTGCCAACGATAAAGCCTTTAATCGAAAAATACCTGGCGTCGTTGCCTTCGATCCGCCGAAAGGAAACCTGGAAGGATGTCGGGGTGCGTACCCCGACCGATATCGTTGTAAAACGGGTAGAAAAAGGCGTCGAGCCGAAGAGCCAGACTGCGATTGTTTTCAGCGGCCCGTTCGAATATAACGCGGCGAACCGCGCCGCCATGCGCGCCATGACCGAGATTTTGCAGCGACGGCTGCTGGAAACGCTCCGCGAAGAGTTAGGCGGAACCTACAGCGTCAGCGCCGCGCCTAGTTACGAAAAGTTTCCGAATCAAAGTTACTCAATAATTATAAACTTTGGCAGCGCGCCGGATCGCACGGAAGCTCTGGTCAAACGCGTCTTCGAGGAAATCGAGAGCTTCAAGACAAACGGCCCAACTGAACAGCAATTAAAGGATCAGAAAGAGACGTTGCTGCGCGAATTCGAGACCAACATCAAATTAAATAGCTACCTGGTGAATAACATTTCGTCGCGATATGACGTCGGCGAAGATGTAGCCGGCTTATGGACGATCCCGGATCAGTACCAGAAGATCGACAAGGCGACGATTCAGCAGGCAGCCAGGACCTACCTAAACCCGAAGCGTTATGTTGAGGTCAAGTTGTTCCCGGAAAAGAAAACAAACTGACTAAGTTGAAGGAGAGCCCATGAACCGAAAGTTGACCCACATAGTACGGGTGTCGGTACTGATCACCGCCGCCGTCTCAGCAACTATCTTTTCAAGGCCAGGGGTGGCAACGAGCAACAACGCAGCTGCGCCACCAATGTTCTGTGCTTGCTGTGCTGACGACGGCGAATGGTATCAGCGGGCCGAACGAATTACTGCCGATATGCGAAAAGAGATTGACCGGTTTAATTTTTCCGAAGCCACGAATGGCATGAGTGGCGTGGAGGACGCGCCATTTTCAGAGGGCAAGTTTGAATTGACGCGCTCGAACGATATGCGGCGCTGGCAACTGAAGTACGTTGGGGCTCAGGGACAGAGCGGCTCTCTCTCGCTACCCATCCCGTTACGCCTGGTGAATTTCGGCGCCGATGTTCATGATGGCCAACAAGGCGGCGGCGGTGGGCCGCTGCTCTACAAAGAATGGCGCTTTGATGGATCAGCGACCGGCACCGGCGTGTTCAAGACATGGAGAGGCGCAAAATTCCGTCTCGTCTTCCAGGGCCGAGGAAATCATTGCACCCAGGCCGAAGATTTCAAACACTGGAATCTCTCAGTCAATCACAGATCGACGTCGCTGTCGGTTTATGGAGCGGTTGTTAGGTAGGGCTGTCCGCGGTGGCATCTCTGTTGTTTGACTTCCAATTTCGAGACACTCACCGGAGGGGTGATCTAATGGAGCCGGCTACCGGAGTCGAACCGGTGACCTTGCGATTACGAATCGCACGCTCTACCAACTGAGCTAAGCCGGCACATCGAAGTTTTGACTATACGAATCGGCGAAATTCAGGTCAAGCCGAATTGAGCGCACGGCGCCATGAACCCATCCGCAAATACGGATTACGCAGAAAGCCATTCGGGAGATGGTGTGGTCATGCTACGTAATTCCCGTTCCCCCTCTCCGCACGCGGAGAGGGGGTTGGGGGGTGAGGTTGCAACGCGCGCTTAACCCCACCCCTAACCCCTCCCCGCAGGCGGGGAGGGGAAAAAGGCAACGCTGCGAAATCTTGCGGAGAACTTCTCATTACAGCATCATGAGCACTATCACTGTCATTGGCGGAGGATTAGCGGGCGTCGAGGCCGCCTGGCAAGCCGCCGAAGCGGGCGCGCGTGTCAAACTTTACGAGATGCGCCCGGTGCGCCAGACACCTGCGCATCGCACCGACAAGCTTGCCGAGATTGTCTGTTCGAACTCGCTGAAGTCTGACGAGCCAGGCACCGCGTCGTACCTTTTGAAAGAAGAGTTACGCCGCGGCGACTCTCTCGTGATGCGGGCGGCACAAAACGCGCGCGTGCCGGCCGGAGCCGCACTCGCCGTCGATCGGGAACGGTTTGCCCACTACATCACGGCAGAAATTGAGTCCCATCCGAATATCGAACTTGTGCGCGATGAAGTTACTTCGATTGCACCGGGAGATTTTTCGATCATCGCGACCGGCCCGCTGACCTCCGACGCATTGACGTGGGAAATCATGAAGCTGACCGGCGACGATCAGATGTATTTCTACGACGCCATCGCTCCGATTATCGCCGCCGACTCAATCGATCAACGAACGGCCTTCAAAGCTGCGCGCTACGGAAAAGGCGGCGATGACTATCTGAATTGCCCTTTTAATGAAGAAGAATACGCCCGGTTCTATAGTGAACTCATCGATGCAAAGAGCGTCCCTTTACAGCGTTTTGAAGAGACCCGCTGGTTCGAAGCATGCCTGCCGATTGAAGAACTCGCGCGCCGTGGCGTGGACACTTTGCGATTTGGGCCGATGAAACCAGTGGGCTTGAGCGATCCGCGCACCGGTCGTCAACCGTATGCTGCCGTGCAACTGCGCCAGGAAAACTTGATGGCTGACGCCTACAGCATGGTCGGATTTCAAAATCATCTCCGTTACGGCGAGCAAGCGCGCGTGTTGCGCTTGATTCCCGGCCTCGAACGCGCTGAGTTTCTTCAGTTTGGGCAAATCCACCGCAACACTTATATCAATGCGCCGCGCGTGCTGCGGCCAACCATGCAGATGCGCGAGCATCCAAACATCTTCTTTGCCGGGCAAATTACCGGCGTCGAGGGCTATGTCGAATCGGTGGCGATGGGATGGTTAGCGGGACAGAACGCCGCGCGGCTTCTGCAAGGTGAAGAACTTTTGATTGCGCCGCCGCGTAGTGCCATTGGAGCACTCGCGCGCTACGTCTCAACCGCCCAGACGAAGAATTACCAGCCGGTTAACATCACGTTTGCGCTGCTGGAACCGCTGTCGCCTGAGCAGGCCCGTTCAGTTCGCCGGAAACGTGACCGGCACATGCTGCAAGTGAAGCTGGCTCTCCAGGAGTGGGACGAATGGATGCAAAACGTGAGAGAACAGCAGCCGGCACTCGCGGCCGTTACTTAACTTTGATGCAAGTTCGCCCAAGTCCTCATGATCATCGCGCGCGACTTCTCAGTATTGCGATTGCCGTCATCGTAATTGTTGCGCCGCTGACGATTCACTCTCAATCCGGCCGTCAGAAGGATCCGAAGACTGCGAACGGTAATAAGGCGTCGCGCCCATCTTCGACGACGCCAATTGCCGATCCTTCGAACATGAATGCAGACGAAGGCGATGATGTTCTTCGCGTAAGCTCGAACCTGGTGCCGGTTCCGACCACGGTCGTTGACAGTCGCGGCGCTGCGATTACGACGCTGACACTGGATGATTTTGAGTTGCGCGTGGACGGCCAGATACATGCGATCAGCGACATAAATCGCTCGGAGACGCCCGTGCGGATGGCGATGCTGTTCGATAACAGCGGCAGTCTGAGCGCCTCGCGCGAGTTCGAAAAACATGCGGCCGTGCGGTTCTTTGAAAACGTAATGCGCCCCATAGATGAAGCAGCCATCTATTCCATCTCCACCGAAGTCCTGCTGTCGCAACCCATGACCAACAATGTTCGAGTTCTACAACGAACAATTGAGTCGTTCGGAAAGGCAGAGGGTTCCACGTCTTTGTACGACGGCGTCTTTGCCGCGCTGACTTATCTGCGACCCTTCAGCGGCCGGCGCGTGATCGTGATTGTTTCAGATGGACGCGACACGACCAGCCGTCACGATCACGATTTCGATGCAACACTTAGAAGGCTGCAGGGTGACGAATGCCAAATCTATGTCGTGCAAACCGGACTCTATGACAACGCGAACGTGCGCGATCTGGCGGCGGAACGTCGCATGCACGAGTTCGCGGCGCAAACGGGCGGCGCGGTTTACATTCCGAAGAATGTTGACGACCTGGACATCGCCTTTGTGCAGATCGCGGCCGACCTGGCCCAACAATACGTGCTGAGTTACTACCCGCCTGAGGACAAACGCGACGGCCGCTATCACCACATTTCAATTCGCGTGAAGGACAAGAGCAATCTGCGGATTCGCGCGCGCAAGGGATTTCTAGTCAAAAAACGCGAACGGGTGTAGAGTGGCCGCAGCGTCGGCTTTTCCGGCTGATGCACACCTGGCCTGCCCCCTCGCTCCTGATGCTCAACCATCTTAGTACGCAGTTTCTCGATCACCTGCGCTACGAACGCAACGTCAGCGTTCACACGCTGCGCAACTACGAAAGCGACCTGCAGCAGTTCGTCGCCTATCTGGTTCCACCGGAACCAGCAAACGGGAATGGGAAGAAACGAGCGGCGGCTCCACCGGCCGAGCCCGACATCAAGCAGATCGATCACCTTACGATTCGTGAATGGCTGGCCTCGCTACACTCGGACCAGAAAAAGAAATCGTCGATCGCGCGCAAGCTGGCGGCGCTGCGAACCTTTTTTCAGTTTCTCGTGCGCGAAGGCGTGATCGAATCGAACCCGGCGAAACTGGTCGCGACTCCCCGCAAAGAAAAGAAGCTTCCGGTTCACTTGTCAGTCGAAGACGCAGTTCGATTTATTGAGACGCCTGACGCGGAAACACATTTTGGCAAACGCGACCGCGCAATTTTGGAATTGCTTTATGCCACCGGCATGCGCGTCTCTGAACTGGTCGGATTGAACCTGCGCGACATCGATTTTAGTAACAAGCTGCTGCGCGTATTCGGCAAGCGACGCAAAGAGCGGATTGTGCCCTTCGGTGAACCCGCCGCGAAGGCTTTGCAGGATTATCTTTCCGTGCGCGAGCAATTCCTGATGAACGCGCCTGCGACAAAGCGCGACGCGCAACCGCTAATCCTGAACTATCAGGGTACGAGAATGACGACACGGTCAGTGGGCCGCTTGATCGAAAAGTACATCAAACTGTGCGCCGGCATTCATGACATCAGCCCGCATGCGTTGCGTCATTCATTTGCCACGCACCTGCTCGACAGCGGCGCCGATCTGCGGGACATCCAGGCCTTGCTCGGCCACGCCCGGCTTTCAACCACGCAGGTCTACACGCATGTTTCCATGGAAAAGCTGATCGAGGTCTACGATAAAACTCACCCCAAAGCCTGACTGCCTCGCGCTCGTTAGAAATTCCGGCTTCCGCCCCACAGAAGCCGTGCGCTATGATTTCTGATTGGCCGGCGCGCAACCATGACCAAGGCAACCAAAGGCGAGCTCGCTCAGAAACCTGTCGCGGAACTGATTCGTGAGATCGGCGAAGCTTCAGCCTCGGGCGCGCTCAGACTCTCGCGCGATCGAGCGAAAGCAGTCGTGTATTTCGAGAATGGCGACGTCGCTTTCGCGGCCTCGAACATTCGCACCCATCGCCTGCTCGAATTTCTGAAGCGTACCGGCATTCTGGACGAAAGCGCGGCGGGCTCGTTCGCGCCAAAAGCAACCGACGACGAAGTTCTGAATATCCTCGTGCAGAGTCGCCGCATTCGTGCAGACCGGGTCGGCACGATTCGGGCTGGTCATGTCGCGGAAGTTCTGCGTGGCGTTTTGCTCTGGATCGATGGTGACTGGCAATTCGATCCGCGCGTCCGCATTGCCGGTGACACGCGCGTGGCGATTGATGTAGGACGGCTGCTGCTGGAATCGACGCGGCATTTGCCGGCCACCTACCTTTCGTCACGCTTCGCTGATACATCTGAGCAGCTTGAACTCGCGCAAGCCAATGGCCAGCAACCAAGTTTGTTGCCGGCCGAAGCGTTCGTGCTTTCGCGCATCAACGGCCCGACGACGGTCAACGAACTGTTGTCGGTGAGCGGGATGAACGAGGAGGAAACGTTGCAGTCGCTATACGCCCTCGCAATCTGTGGCGTAGTTAAGCGCGCCGCATGGGCGACACCGCAATTCGAAGGCAGTGCGGGCGCAAAGGTGGCGGTGAAAAGCGAAGACGGCGCCGACGAGCAACTCGATACGCTCGAAGACTTCTTCGCCCGGGCCGAACTAGCGGCCACTTACTACGACCTGCTCGGCGTGGGTCATCAGGCGAGCGCGGACGAGGTGAAGAACGCGTACCATTCTTTGGCGCGCCGCTTTCATCCGGACCGTTTCCACCAGGCCGACGCGAAACTTCGGAACCAAATCGAATCTGCGTTCGCGCGCGTCGCGCAAGCCTACGACGTGCTGGGCGATCAATCGTCGCGCACCACTTATGACGCACAGTTTGCTGTCCCGACGTCTCCGTCAACTTCAAAAGCGGCGTCCAGCGAAGGCGCGCCAGCCTCTCCGCAAGCAACGACGGAGAGTCGCGCGGAATCGAGTTTTCAAAAAGGTGTTGCCGCTACTAATCAGCGCCAGATGCAACAAGCAATCAGATTCTTTGCCGAAGCCGCCAGCATCGAACCGCGTTGCGCGCGCTACCGCGCTGAATATGGACGGGCGCTCATCAGCGATCCGAAGACGAGGCGGCTGGCTGAATTTGAACTGAAAGCAGCCATCGCCCTCGATCCGGATAACACTTCGTATCGAGTCGCGCTCGCGGAACTCTATAAAGCCCTCGGGCTCCGCCGCCGCGCTGAAGGCGAATTGCAACGCGCCTTGACTGTGGATCCGAAAAACGCCGCCGCGCGAACTTTAATGGCGAGTTTGAAGAACTGACACGACGAATCTATGCCGCTAATTGAAACCAACGACGTCGATCAGGTCGCGACGATTGAGATTTTCCGGGACTTGGCGGCTGAGGCTGATCAGTTCGAGCAATATTCGCATCCGCACGCGCTACGGGTCGCGGCGATCGCCGAAGAAATTGGCAAGTCTTTCAGTCTGGGTTCGCGCGACCGGTTTTCCCTTCGCGTGGCCGCGCTGGCGCACGACCTCGGCGAGGCGGCGATGGCGCGCGATTACATCCAGGGACGTGGGCCATTGAGTGACGACGAACGCATCGATCTCGCACGGCATCCGGTGCTTGGCGAGCGCGAAGCGGCCGAGGCCGGAGCTGATCGCGGCGCGCAACTGCTCGTTCGCTGGCATCACGAATGGTGGAACGGCAGCGGATACCCCGACGGCCTGCGCTTCGAACAGATACCTCTCGGAGCCCGCATTCTGCGCGTCGCCGACGCTTACGCCGCTTTAACGGATGATCGGCCTTTTCGTCCCGCGCTCTCGGAAAAACAAGCGCGTGAACATCTGCTCGAGTGGATTGGTTTGGAGTTCGATCCGGGAGTGGTCAAAGCGCTGCTTTCGCTGGAACCGTTTGACGAATTGCGGAGCTACTATAAAGAGGACACGCCCCCGGATCTGACGGGCATCGCAGACGATCTTATGGAGCGCATCGACCATTTGGGGACATAGTTTGCACACTCAGAACGGTATCAATACTGGAGGCATGAGCTGGCTCGGATTCGAACTGAGCGTGCTCCGCCGTTTGAAATTTCAATCCGTGGCGCTGCCGCTCGCGGGCGAGCCGCACCTTGGCCAGTACTTGAAACGCTTAAACGTGAGTGTCGCCGCGAACGATCCTGCGGAATGGTCCTGGACAAAGTCGACGGCTTTCATTGAAAACAACTCAGAAGTACTGACGGAAGCCGACATTGATGTTGTGCTGGCCGACGCCTACGTCCCGGCGAACTATTTCAAGAACGCCACGCTGCTGTCCTGGTTCAACGAGACTGACGCGTGGTGGTTCGATAACGTGCGCGCGAATGCCGATAAACTTCAGTCGCCGTACAAGCGTGCGCTGGCCCTCACGCTGGGGATGGCCGTTGGCGACTACGTTTTCTCATTCAATCTTGAAACCCGGGATCTGCGTCAGCCTCTTTCGCTGTCGAACGTCTTTCGCAGGTTATGGCGTACTCTCCCGCCGCCAGTTGATAACCGGCTGAAAAACAAAAGCACCAACACGCCGGTGCGAAGTTTTGTCGCCGAGACATTCGACACCGATTTGCTTTTTATCAGGCTGCCGCATCCGCCGCGCGCGACCGACAGTCGCAACGCGCGCGTGCTTTCGTGGCGCGAAGAGTGGCTGCGACAGTCGCGTGCTGCCCGCGACAACGGGCATTTCGGCAGCGCGCGGTTGGCGGCGCCGGTCGAGACGAAGGAACAGTATTTGAGGCTGGTTGAGGATCTGCTGCACATTGCCGCCCACGTGCCGATGTGGGCCATCGCCGGCATTAGCGACGGATTTATCTCGACCGATGAATTGGTTGAATGCGTCGCCGACGCACGAAAAATTGACGCAGTCTATACGAAGGATTTCTCGGAGTTACTCGGATTGAAGGCGGTAATCATCACGGCAGCCGCGTGATCTGATCTTTCGCTGCGTAGCAGCGAGATGTTTATAGTTCTCAAGCTTGCCGAAAGAAGTTGTGCTTCGAGTGAGCGAAACAACTTTCGCTCACTCGAAGCACATTAACAACTCAACATCCTAAACTATAAACATGTCGCACCTCCGGTGCGAAGCATGCGCCGATCTAATTAAAGAAAATGTTTTAAAAGATACTTAGGCGCCGCGTTGAGCGCGGCTCGCGGCAAAGCACTCGCCGCACAGAACGGGCCGGCCCGCCTGAGGCTTGAACGGAACACTGTCACCTTTCCCGCACTGATCGCAAACAATTTCGAATCTTTCCCGCTCACTGCCACCGCCGCCGCCTCGTCCCTGGCCGGGGCCGCCAAAATTTTGACGGCGCGCGTCGCGACATGGCTTGCAGCGCTTGGGATGAGTCAGTCCCCGTTCACGATAATAGTCCTGCTCTCGTTCAGTAAAAGGAAAGGTTGATCCGCACTCGGCACAATTGATATCCAGATCTGGCATGGGCTTCTCCCGTGGGTTTATCTGTTGAACGTTTGCGCAGAGTGTACTCTCGCAGGGGGGAACTGTACAGAGGAATTCGAAGCCTCAGGACGCCTGAAGTGCCTTCACATGCGCCCGTACTGTTTCGCCGAGCGTTCCGAGGTTGTACCCGCCTTCCATGCACGAGACAAGGCGCCCCGCGCAGGCGTCTTTCGCCCAATCTTTCAGCACTTCGGTCATCTGCACGAAGTCAGCGTCGGTCAGCAGTAACTGGCCGAGCGGGTCAGTTGTGTGCGCGTCGAAGCCTGCTGAAATCAGAATCAGATCGGGCTTAAACCTTCCCGCCATGTCGCCCACGGCTGCGTCGAACGCGCGTCGCTGATCCGTCGTTGGCGTCATTGCCCGCAGCGGCAGATTCAAGGTGTAGCCGCGCCCCCGCCCGTGACCAGTTTCGTCCCGTGTTCCCGTGCCCGGATACCACGGATACTGATGCATCGAGAAATAAAAAACTGATGGGTCGTCGTAGAAGATTCCCTGCGTTCCGTTGCCGTGATGGACATCCCAATCGAGAATGGCGACGCGCTCGATTTCCTTGTAACGCTGCTGCGCGTAGCGTGCGGCGACTCCGACGTTATTGAACAGGCAAAAGCCCATCGCTCGATCCGGCGTCGCGTGGTGGCCGGGTGGCCGAACCGGAACGAAAGCGTTCGACGCGTCGCCTTGCATAACTGCATCGATGGCCCGGCAAGCCGCACCGGCGCCTCGCAAAGCGGCTTCAAGTGAATGCACCGATACGGTCGTGTCTGAATCGAGATAACCCGTGCCTTCGTTCACGACTCGTTCGACACGTTTGAAGTGTTGTGGTGTGTGGCAGGCCTGGATCTCGGTACGCTTCGCCTGGTCGGCTTCAATTTCAACGGCACTCGACCAAAGTTCTGCGTCGCCACGCAGCGCTTCCATGACCACGGCATAACGCTCGGACCGTTCAGGATGGCCGGGGCCGGTGTCATGCTTTTCAAAGACTGGGTGATGAACGATAGCGGTGGTCATCGGAATGTTTGCTCGAATAAGTTACTCGAATAAGTTTAGAGGCGGGCGTTGCCCACCGGGTCTTCTCGGATAATTCAGAGGCGAGCTACCGCCCGAGTGATAAGTTTTCGTTCTCTCAAGTGTTCTCATTCACACCTCGCTTGAGCGAGGTGACTTGAAGACATTCAATTGACCCTCAGCCATTTTAACGGCTCAGCATGAAAACCTTTAAAAACGGTTTGGATGCCTGGTCGGAGTTGCTCACCACCTCGCTGAAGCGAGGTGTGAATTAGACATTACTTCTGAAGTATTCGTCTTAAACACCCCTTCAAGGCCGGCCGGGCGGGCCGCGTCTAAACTGCGCTACTTACTAATCGCAGCGTAGAGTTTGTCCGCGCGCGCGCGATCCAACCGTTGAAGAATTCGATACTGTTCCATCGCGCGGCTTCGGTCACGCATGTTGACGTAAGTAACGCCAAGGTTGAAGTGCGCGAGTGCGTAATCCGGCTTAATGCGAATCGCCTCGCGAAAACTCGCCACCGCCTCGTTGTAACTGCCAATATTCAAATAAGCGTAGCCAAGTTCCTGATACGCTTCCGTGTATTCCGCCTTCAAGCGAAGGGCTTCACGCAGCGGCGCGAGGGCCTCAGGATAACGGCCCAGATCGTTGAAGGCCCACCCGATGTTGTAGTGTGCCGTCGCGTTGTTCGGCTTTAGACGCAGGCCCTGCTGATAGGCGCGGATCGCATTCTCACTCTGGCTCAGGTTGTAGTAGTACAAATCGCCCAAACCGAAATACGGCGGCGCGTAATCAGGCTTGAGCCGAACCGCCTGGTTGTAGCTGCGCATCGCTTCGTTGAAGCGTTCCAGCTTTCGATATGCGTAACCGAGTTCACCATGTGCTTCGGCGTAGTCAGGTTTCAGACTGACAGCGCGCTCGAGATGGACGATCGCCTGCTGATACTGCTTCAGCTCATTATGCGACCAGCCAATGTTGTAAACGGCCGTCGCATTGTTTGGCTTGAAAGTGAGCGCCGTGCTGTAAGCGCTAATGGCTTCCGGATATTGGCTGGTGTTGTAGAAATACACGTCGCCAAGTCCAAAGTACGCCTCGGCGTAATCTGATTTATTTGAAATCGCCTGACGATAAGCGCTGATAGCTTCCTGATGACGGTTCAGACGGCGAGATGCGTAACCCAACTCGAAATAAGCCTCCGCATAATTGGGTCTCAGGGTGATCGCGGTGCGCAACGGCTGCACCGCCTCCCCGTACTGTTTCTTTTCATTAAATGTCCAACCCATGTCGTAGTACGCGCGCGCGTACGACGGATCGAGGGCGACCGCGCGCCGATAAGCCAGCAGCGCTTCGTCATAGCGTTTTAGGTTGCGATACGAATAACCGATCTCTCCATACGCAATCGCGTAATTCGGATTCAGCCTGATCGCCTGCTGCAGAGCCGTCAGCCCCTGCGCATATTCATCACGCTCGTTATAGATCCAACCGATGTGATAGTAAGCCGACGCGATCGGTTTTAGCTGGATCGCTTTCTGATATGCCTCGAGCGCGTCGTCGTACTGTTCGGCGTTAAAAAGAGTGTCGCCTTGCTGGTCGTATTGCTCGGCCGTGAGCGCGCGAACCGCGGGCCGCGTGCGGCGCGGCGCCACGGCGCGAGCTGGCGCGCGACGGACTCTGGCGCTGCCTCCCCGACCTGAGTCTGTGGAAGTTGCGCTGCCCGAAGTCGACCCGCCTCCAACTTCGTGTTGGGCGAGAGCGACCCCACATGTCAGTAGAACCATCAAAGTCGAGGAAAGAGCGCGAAGGCTAAACATGGCGATGATCTCCTGTGCTATAAGTAGCGCGATTCTTGACGCTTTGAAACTACGCGCAGTGATTATAAGTTGAAGTTCTGCTCATGCAAGAGCGTCGTCAAGCTGAACGCATTCGTCTGAACCTGCCGGCGCGCTGGCAAAGTTTATTGACGCAGGATCGGGGTGGAATTTGCGATCTGAGCGCAAGTGGCTGCTTCGTGCTGACCGCGGGTGAAGTTAAGGCGGCAGAGCTGGTGCGGCTGGAGATAGACTTCGGCAATCATCTGGTCTTTGCCTGGGGGAAAGTCGTCTACCGTGTGGCGGACATGGGCTTTGCTTTGCGATTCGTTTTCAGCGAAGAGAATGAACGTCGCGCGCTGACAAAACTGATCGAGAAGCTCCAGGAGGGTACTGTGCCAAATTGATTTCTCTGTGCCTCTGTAAAATCTCTGCCTCCGTCGTTATTGTACGTGAGATTTTTACCACCGAGGCACCGAGTTCTCACAGAGACACAGAGAACGACCGCTCGGAGATATACTTCAGGACCAGTCGTTTGACAGTATTCTGAGTGTCAGTTAACTTAACGGTTTCGTTCTCTCACCAAAAATCAATTCTGTGCGTCCCGTTCGTCTAGTGGCCTAGGACACCGCCCTTTCACGGCGGCGACACGGGTTCGACTCCCGTACGGGACGCCAAACTCTCTTTCAAACGTAGCGTACTAGTCCCGACGCCAACAGCGACAGCCAGGATTTTCTCGTTGCTTCCACTCGTCATATTCCCAGTGACCGTAAGGCTCGCATTGCGCGAGTATGTAGAGTCGCCGACTCAGCAGCCGCGCGCCGCTTGGATCTGCGGAGCCAACTGACCACCGACCACTGACCACTAACTCAGGAGCGCTTCGGCGATGGCTTCCGAGATAGGAAGGCCGAGGTCGCGTTCGAGCATACCCCATTCGCCAGAGGGGTTTACTTCGAGGAAAACGTGCTCGCCCAAAGGAGTACAGATGAGATCAACGGCCCCGAAGACGAGACCGAGTTCCGACATCAATGCCAGCAGGCCGCTTAAGACTTCGGCGGGAAGCTGGGCCTTCTCCCATCGACATTCGCCGGCGGCGGCGCGCCGCCAGTCGGTATGCCCGCGCGACGTACCACTCGCGTCGAGCGCGCCTGCGAAGGCTTCGCCCGCAACCCACGCGACGCGCAATTCGCGCGCTTTCGGAATCAACTCTTGAAAGACCATCGGGCTATGCCGAAGTGACTCCGCCGAGGCCAGATCTTCTTCGCGGACGCGGCTGGTGTAAACAAAAGCCTCGACGGCGTCCATGCTGACGGTGAGTGGGCGGAGGAGCTTCGCCACTGTTTGTCCTTCAGTCTCTGCGAAGAACTGTCGAGCCGCGACGGGGTCGTTGGTGACGAGAGTACGCGGGACGCGCAGGCCCGCGCGGGCGGCGAGTCGGAGCTGTCGTTGCTTGTTCTCAGCGGCGACCTCGCGCTGGAGGTCGTTGACCCAGCGCACATCGTGGAGCGCGTCGAGAAAGCCTTCCAGCGCCGCGGCGCACTCCCGTATGCACATTTCGCGATAACGCTCATCGAGGTCGTCGGCCATCCGCGGCGACCAAAGCTTACGCGCCCACACGGCGCGCACCTCCGTAGTGGAAATCTGCTCGCCCACGTCCGTGTACAGGCACGCGGCGCGTTCATCGCCCGCGCGAGCCGAAAGTCTGACGGACGACGGGAAGAAGTCTGTGTTGAAGCGAATGGGGCGGACGCCCCTGCGCGCAAGTGCCTGTGAGACGAGATCGATGGTGTAGAAATCGCCGCCGTGCGTCAGCATTAGAACGGCGTCGCGCGCTGTTGGATTCATGCGTCGGAGGTGAGTACTTAGAAGGTACGGCCCCCGTCTGACGAGCGTTGCGCGACGGTGGAATGCGCCGCGAATGCTTCGAACGAGGGCCGGATCCTTCTGTTTAGAGCGCCGGGCGTCGCGAGATGAAGGCGCTCGAACGACCGGCTTTTCGGCGACCGTTTGGAACGGTCTTCTTATTTACTCGTTGTTGCCTGACGTCAATTCAAGTCGTTGGTCGATCTCGTCCCTGTCGGACGGGTACTTGAGCGTCATTTTGTTAACCTCGGGGGTGGTTTGGCCTTCGAGGAAGCGCGCGAAAAACGGCAGACTCCGTTCGGGTTCTTCGGGGATGCGTACTTCTGTCTTATCTCGCATTGAGTGATCTCCTTAAGGGGTTGAAGTGTGCATTGCAAGTACGAACTCTTAGACGACACCTGTGATGCGTCGAAAGCCCTTGGGGTTACTCGCGGGTTTGTTAAATCTGACGCCTGAAGATTTTCCTGGGGGACTCATTAGACGGCGGCGACACGGGTTCAACTCCCGTACAGGACGCCAAACTCAAAGTATTCCACCTTCAACCGCTCTCTCTGCCTGCCGGCCGCAAGCCTTGACCAAACTGCCAAGTCCGGCGAAGCGTGAATCCCTGGTAAGACCCTGCTTATATCGAAAATAGATCTGTTGTACGATCACAGCGATCTTCAATAAGCCGTAAGCGTAATAGAAAGTGGCATCGCCTACCTGGCGGCCACTTCTTTCGGCGTAGTACTCAACCACCTCTTTGCGACTCAGGTTTCCGTGCAGTCTCGTCAAGACAAAACCGGATCGTTGCCACTCTTCAGAATCCGTCGACTCTACCCAGTAACCAAGCGTGGTCCCAAGGTCCATCAAGGGATCACCAACAGTCGCCATCTCCCAATCAAGGACCGCGATGACCCTGGCAATGTCGTGAGATGAGAGTACGAGATTGTCGTACTTGTAATCATTGTGAATTAGAGCCCCAGGCAAGTCGCGGGGAAGGTTTGCGCGCAACCAGGCAGCAAGTTGATCGATTTCGCGAACGTCGTCAGTTTGGGCATTGTAATATCGCTTTGTCCACCCTTCGATCTGGCGATGCACATAACCTTGTGGAGATCCTAAATCGCCCAATCCCGCTCCGCGATAATCAATTGCGTGAATTTCAACCAGGTTTTCGACAAATGCCATCGAAAGGAGGCGCATTGTCGCGGGCGTCAGCTGGGAACCTTCTGGAGATTGGGCCCGCAGGATGATGCCGCGCACTCGCTCCATCACATAAAACGGAGCACCGATAACCGCTTCATCCTCACAAAACAACAACGGCTCGGGAACCTTTCGATAAACAGGATGCAGGTGTGAAAGTATCCGAAACTCTCGGCCCATGTCGTGGGCCGTCTTGATTCTTGCCCCGATCGGCGGGCGCCGAAGCACCAGTTGACGATCGCCAAACTTCAAAAGATAAGTGAGATTCGAAAACCCTGAGGGGAATTGCTTTACAGTAAGCGCGGCGTCCAGGTTGGGGAGATGTGCGCGCAAATATGACGCAAGTTTCTGTTCGGCTAATTGTTCTCCAGCGCGAACGCCGCGCGGTTGATCAATGAACGAGGACTCTTCCATGGCTGCTACAACTTCATGCCGTATCGTCGCAGAGCCTCTCGGGCGACCACCGTTTTGTGAACTTCATCCGGTCCGTCGTAGATTCGCGCTCCTCGTTCGTGCCGGTACCAGTATGAAAGCAGCGTGGCGTCGGTTAAGCCAAGCGCTCCATGGACTTGAATGGCGCGGTCAAGTACCTGCTGCAGGATTCCGGCGACGTAGAATTTGATTAACGAAATTTCCGAGCGCGACGCGCTGGCGCCCAGCTGATCAATTTTTGAGGCAACATCAAGAACCAGGAGCCGGGCAGAATTTATTTCAGCTCGACTCTCGGCGATCCACTCCTGGACGTTCTGTTTTGTTCCGAGCAACACACCGGGTGCCAATTCCCTTTTCGCTGCATAGTCACACATGAGATCAAACGCGCGCTCACAGATCCCAATCCAACGCATGCAGTGGTGAATTCTGCCGGGTCCGAGTCTTTCTTGAGCGATCTGAAATCCTTTACCCGCTTCGCCGAGCAAGTTGGTCCGAGGCACGCGACAATTCGTGTATCGAACCTCTGCGTGACTTGCGTAGTCGCTGCCTTCCTCGCCCATGACATTGATGTTTCGCACAATCTCGAAGCCCGGTGTAGGTATGGGAACGATTATTTGACTCGCCTTCCCGTAGCTACTGGTCGAATCCGGATTGGTAATGGCCATCACGATCGCAAAGCTCGCACCTTCAGCCGAAGAGGTGAACCACTTGTGACCGTTGATGACGTAGTCGTCTCCGTCCGCCCTGGCTGTAGTACTCATCCAGGTCGGATTTGAACCTGGGTGTTCAGGTTCAGTCATGGAAAAGCAACTGCGAATCTCTCCTTGTATCAGCGGCCGAAGATAGCGATCCTTCTGCGAAGCCGTACCATGAGTTATCAATATTTCGGTGTTACCAATGTCGGGCGCCTGACAGTTGAATAAATAGTGACCCAGCGGCGTGCGACCGAGTTCCTCACTTACTCGCGCAAATTCAGAGAGAGTTAGGCCGAGACCTCCATGTTCCTCCGGAAGGTGCGGGGTCCACATCCCGGCGGCTTTGACTTGAGCTCGCTTGGATTGCAGCGCGGGCACGAGTTCGCGGAAAGGCTGGCGCAAGAAAGATTGTTCGAGCGGGTAGATCTCGTCCCGCACAAAGGAACTTATCCGCGAAAGAAGCTGATCGAGTTCGGTTGTGGATAGCTCAGGCATCGACGAGGCAGTGAAGCACAGCCGCGGTATCACTGGCAACTGAAATGCAGACACCATGCTTACCAGGGTTGGTGTTGGCTGCAAGTCTTGCCGAGATTGCAAAACACAAAGCGCGTCTTTTCGAAATTACAAAGTTGTTTGACTGACACTTCATGCGGCTGTGCCGATGCTTTCGATACAGAGATAGTCCTCTACCGAATCTCAAATCCCGCGGGTGAGGCGACCTTGCCAATCTCAATGAAACAAGACACCCAAAGAGAGCCGGACAAAATCACGCGTGCCACTGCCTGAGTCGCGAACGAAGACGGGATTGAAATCCAGCGCGGCACGAAAGCTTACTCGCTTCGAAGCGCGGATATCGACGCCGCCGCCTAACGCCATCGCAAAGCTGTTGTCGTTTTTTTTCAAAAGCAAATTGAAGTTTGGACCTGGCGTCGTAAAAGTTGCGCTGGTGTGCGCGACCCCGGCGAGCACATGCGCGAACGGCGTGAAGCGCGTGCGGTTGCGCGCCTTAAACTCCGGGCCGGCCAGAAGATTGTAAACGCGCGTCTTGAGCTGAAAGGCCTGAGTTACGGTCGTGCATGCAGGTGTGCAAGAGGTAATCGGGCCCGAGCCCGACTCGTTGTTGAAATGGGCCGAAAAGTCTCCCTTAATTCCGAACCGCTTCCTGAAGTTCCCGATAATCGAAGTTTGAAATCCGGGCTCGGCGGAATAGTTTGCCCCCACACTCGCGTTCGGTCCAAAGCTGATGCCGCGACTGCCCGCGTCACCCAGAGCCGAGTAACCTACGAAGACTTCAACCTTGGGATATTCGGCCGGGGTCGGGCTTTGCGCCAAACCCAGTAAGGCCGAGCACAGCAGAAGTGCGGTACAGAATGCCGGGCGAATGAGCAGGTCCTTATTAATTCGTTTCATTGAATGGTCTCCTTATGTTTACAGTTAACCGCGGACGGTGAGCGGCTTGAGTTGTTTCAGCTCTGAAGGGGAGTAGTCATACGGGAAGAGATTGTTCATTCGGGGTCGACGTTTCAGACACACGACGACCATCAGACCGAAAGCTCGACAGATCGACTTGCTCATGGTGTTAGCCGTGTACGGCTCGAGGTTATTAGTATTCGAAGGAAGATTATTTTGAGTTAGACTGCCCAGCGATGTTTCGCATCAAACTTCCATTCGTTAGCTTTGCTGCAAAAGTCGGCGAAGCCGACGAATGATAATAGCCCACCGATTCATCGGTGGGATCGGGCAACGTAGTTGAGGAGTCAGTCCGTGAAGCGGACGGTTGAATCAAAGTCTTTTGGAAATTTCATTTCAGTCGTCCGCTTCACGGACTCTGGTTCAAATCGCACGTCCACCCAGCGCTGAAGCGCTGGGCTATTTCCATTCAGTCCGCTTCGCGGACGTGGAAAAATGACGTTCCGCATCAAAGATCCATTCGTCACATTCGTGCGTTCGGACGAATCGACTCAAGGCCCATGAGGTGAATACTGAAAAAACTTATGTTCGCTATTTGCCCACGTAATCATTCCTGGCTGGTAAAGGCGAGCCTCGTGTTTTTCCTCGCCTGCGGCGCCCTTATCCCTGTGCGAGCACAGACGGCTGATGAGGTCATCGCCAAACTGTCGCCATCGCTGAGTCCTGATGATGCGGAGATCCAGAAGTTAGTAATAAGAGGCTACGAAGCTTACGCAACGAAAGCCACACCGGCACTGTTATCAATGTTCAGCAGGCAGTCGCCTTACCTGGATCAGTTCAAGGCTTTCCTCGCAGAAGATAATGCCGCTAACGAAAACGTCAGGCTTGGGATCAGAATCAATAGCCTGCCCAAGGCGTTGATCGATGGCGATAAGGCAACCGCCCATCTGGACGTCGAGATTCACGCGGTTAATAAGGACACCGGCAAGGGAGCAGAAGGCCCTGGCCGGTTGGCCCACACTTTTCGCTTCGTCAAAGAGAACGGAGTTTGGAAAATCTGGCAGTTCACTAACACAGCCGAAGAACTCACCGTTGAGTTGTTGGCGGCGAAGACCGACGAAGAGCGCGCGCTGGTGCTCAAACGCAGCGAGCCGTTTACGGATGGTTTGCTCAAGGGATTGTCGAATGTGGCTGCGGAACTCTTGCACAAGAAAGGCAGAGACGCTCACGCATCGATGATCCTCAACATCGTTCTGACGATAGCCAACCGCGACAATTCAACACTGGGAAAAGCTAATGCGCTTATTGGTCTTGGGGATGTTTACGCCGCCCAAGGTGACTACCGGCGCGCCGCGGACAACTATCAGCAGATCATGAAACTTGTGGAAAGCCTCGGCAGCAAACAGGGTATCGCTGTCGTCTCCGTAAGATTGGGAGACATTCATTACTATCAGGGTAACTTTCCGCAGGCGTTGGGCTACTACCAAAGAAGCGTCAACCTTTATGAAAAACTTGGAAGCAGGCAGGATATCGCCCACCCATTGCTCCGCATTGGGGATGCCTATTTTGCGCAGAACGACAACGCGCGGGCGCTGGAGTATTACCAGCGAAGCCTGAAGATTTGTGAACAGACCTTTGACAAGGGTGGTCAGGCTTTTCTCCTGAACCGAATCGCCGAGGTCTATGCTGGACAAGGTCGCTACGAAGAGGCCGATGATTTCTACCGGCGCAGTCTGAAGCTTCAGGAAGAGCTGGGCCTCAAGTCGATCACCGCAATCACCTTGAACGGCATCGGCAGTATTCGTTACCGGCAGGGTAACTACACTGAAGCCGCAAGACTTTCAGCTCAAGCCACCGAACTCGCCAAAGAGGGTAATGCGCCAGAGGTCCTGTGGAAGACGCTGACCTCGTTGGGTCAAGCTTATCGTGCGCTCAAGCAAGTGGATCGGGCGCAGCAGTCGTTCGACGAAGCGATCGCGATTCTGGAAAAAATGCGCGGCCAACTGGTGGGGGGCGAGCGCGACCAGCAGCTCTTTTTTGAGAACAAGACTGTGCCTTACGTTGAGATGGTCGGGCTATTGATCGCTCAGAACAAGGTAACCGAGGCGTTTCATTACGCGGAGATGGCCAAAGGCCGCATGCTGCTGGAAGTGCTGCGCCACGGCCGGTCAGACATCTCCAAAACGATGACCGCTGAAGAGCGCGATCACGAGAA
The DNA here is from genome assembly GCA_963726075.1 of uncultured Acidobacteriota bacterium. Taxonomy (GTDB): domain Bacteria; phylum Acidobacteriota; class Blastocatellia; order Pyrinomonadales; family Pyrinomonadaceae; genus UBA11740. The sequence continues at coordinate 23,339 of CAVSAQ010000001.1, forward strand.
GCAGTTGCAGGCCACAGTGACAGCGCTCAACTCTCAACAGCGCAAAGGGATGTCGCTGCGTCAGCCGGATAAATCACGGCTCGCCTTGATCGACGCGCAACTACAGAAAGCGCGGCTTGAATACGAAGCATACGAAACGCGCATCCATGCCGCACATCCGGATTTAAGGACGGTGCGCGGAGAGTCTGAGCCTTTGTCTTTGAACGAGGCGGGAGCGCTGATAAACGATTCGCAAACCGCCCTGTTGGAGTACGTCGTTACGCCGAATCGAACCTACGTCTTTGTTCTGACAAGATCCAACAGCACCGATCCAGTGAGGTTGAAGGTCTATCCGATAGAAGTTAACGCCCACGAATTGGCGAGGCGAATTGCGGACTTTCGTCAAAGGTTGGCCGGCAACTCAGCCGATTTCAAAGAACCGGCAAAAGACTTATACGATCTCTTGCTGCAACCAGTGCAGACTGAGTTAGAGGGCAAGACTGCAATCTGTATCGTCCCCTCCGAAGCGCTTTGGGAATTACCGTTTCAGGCTTTGCTGTCGAAATCGAATAAGTACGTGCTCGAGGATTATGCGCTGGCTTATGCGCCTTCGCTCAGCGTCTTGAGCGAAATGAAAAAGAAGGCCTCGGCTCGCCGCCGGGCACCCGCCGATTCACCGTCTAATGGTTTCTTGACGAAGATCAGCGCCACGACGACTCCGGCATTCCCTCGCCTGTTGGCGATGGGCAATCCAGCATTGAGTAGCAGGCTAGTGTCGCAATTGAAATCCGCTCCGCGAGACGGTTCTCTGGATTCTCTGCCACACGCTGAACAGGAAGTGAAAGCACTGCGCGAGATTTATGGTGCACAAAAGAGCACCATCCTGATTGGCAAGGAGGCGCGGGAAGAAACCTTCAAGACTACAGCTTCAAACTATCCCGTACTGCACTTTGCCTCGCATGGTGTCCTCGACGACGTGAATCCGCTTTACTCGCGTCTCTTGTTAGCGACCGGAAGCGAGAGCGAAGATGGTTTTTTGGAAGCGCGGGAAATCATGAAGCTCGATCTTCACGCCGACCTGGCGGTCTTGTCAGCTTGTCAGACAGCCCGTGGGCAGGTCGGTTCGGGCGAGGGATTGATCGGAATGTCCTGGGCTTTATTCATCGCCGGCACTTCCACCACGGTAGCGAGCCAGTGGAAGGTCGACTCTGCCAGCACCGCTCGGTTGATGATAGATTTCCACCGCAACCTCCAATCCGGGAAGGCTCAAGCCGGCGCCGCCGAAGCTCTGAGAGGGGCTGCTATCAAACTGATGGCCGACCCCAAATATCGCCACCCGTTTTACTGGTCCGGATTCGTCGTCGTGGGTAATGGGCTCTAACGTTTGCGCAAAAAGCCCGAGCAGTCGCAACCCTTCGGGTTGGCGAGGTGAGCATTCGTGCTCCTCCCAAACGCTAGTGCGCCACCCAGAGGACCGGCAACTCCCTTGCCTAATAGCCGAATTCTGCAGCGTGACTTTGTTGTATCCAGTAATTAACGTTTGCGCCATTCCTGGATAGTTCGCAGCAGTTTCGCTGCAACCGGGGAATTCGGATTCTCTCTCGCTAGTATTTGCAGTTGACCCTCGGCCTCAGCCAACAATCCAAAGCGCGAGTATGTTAGACCCAAAGCGAGATGCGAGATGGGCTTCAGCTTTTTCAAGTTCGTTAACTCGCGCAGCTTCTCTGCTTCCAATATCTTGAATTGGGCTCTGGGCGCGGGGGCAACCGGCGACCTCACCTCTTGCCCATTCCTAATGGCGACTACTTCCCACGAATAGATCATCCCACGGCGGAGTGTCGGTGTGGTCCACTGCGTGGCTGTTTGTGGTGCGCTGCGCGTTACCCGATTGAAGTCGGCGTCAAACACAGAAACTGTATAACTTGTCGCTCCCGCCAAGGCTTGCCAGCGCAGGTTCGCATGATCCGTCGCAATCACTGTCCCGGATGGACCAAGCAATCCAAACGAGCTTTCTCGCGCATTGGGGTCCAGCAAAGTGATGGAAGGCGCGGTCAACTTGTCCAGCACCTCTGGCTTTGCCAAGGTCTTGGTCGTAAGCGCACTTCGCACGAGCGAACGGCTCGCTTCAGGAAGTTCCTCCAGCCCGATTAGTTTGCCGCTGTTATCCAACTGGATCTTACGGCCGTTGTCTTCCAGACTTGCCGTGATCGCGAACTGATCCGGGTTTGAGTCTTTGGTCGCTTGCGTCTCTGTAGGTGAGGGCGAATTGCCTCCTGACGTGTTCGACGGAGTTGGGCTGGTCTGTTGAGCAGTCTGATCCACAGCGCGCCCAGGCCAACGCTGCCACACAACGAACGCCAAAACCATAAATGCGGCAACTAACACCCCGGCTACTGCGCGGGCTGGCGTAAACTGGAAAGCCCCACTCCATGCCGGAGAGAATTGTTGCGCGGGAATTTCTGCAGGCCGGGCCGCCTCTGAAACCCCGTCAACCAGCGGGCTTGCGAGCGGTTGCACTGCTTCACTGCATTGATCGCAGATCTCGATGTGACTCTCAAAGATTACTCTATCGGCCTGGTCGATTAACCCGTTCGCGTATCGCCGCGCGTCTTCATTCGACAAATGAAACGCTTCGTCCGTGCTGTCGGACAGCAAAGCTTCAGTTAACTCGCTGTAGACCAGCGCTGAGTCTTCGGATGGCAGAATTCGACGCAGGCACGATTCACAGATCGCCACATGCGTATCAATCCTTTCGCGATCCGATCGCCTTATAGTCCGCTCCCGGAAAAGACTAACCTCTGTTTCGGTTAAATGATCGGTCATTCCTATTCCAGCTTTGTCCTTCCGCCAAGCTTTGCACGGAAAATCCAGGCACTTATCGACGCGGAGTTCTCATTCACACCGTGGCTTTAGCCCGGTGGTCACGCGACGATCAAGAACCGTTCAACCGTTTCAACGGTTTCGTCTTCAAACCGTTAAAACGGTTAAGAAACGTCGAATCCCTTCTTGTCACCGGGCTAAAGCCACGGTGTGAATGAGAACGCTCCGCGTCGACCACTGCTTGGGCTTTTTCTGCAAAGCTTTCCGCCATTATCTTAAACCGTACTTCACTTCTATTTCTTACCACCCCGCGATTGAAATCTCTCACTTTGCGTCGAGGCTCCTCGTTTTTCGAACTAAACGTTCACGAGCCGTCTTGCGAAGGTTGATAACCTGCTGCCGGGTTATGCCAAACATTTGCGCAATGCGGGAATCATCAAGCGGCAACTCGTTCCATAGATTCTCAAAGTCTTCGTATGGCATTTCCAGTAGCCGGGCGAGCTCCTCTTTAGAAGCGACACCCAAAAAAGGAAGAAACGAAATCACGCCCCCGTCCCGCGAGTCTCTGAGGTTAAGCAGGAGCGCCACACGTTGGAGGACGGGCAATTGACACACCTCAAGCCAAACCTGCTCAAAGAACGACCGTTGCTCGAGGGAGAAATCAACTCTGGGTTCTGAACTAGCAAATTGGTGGACTGTCTCCGAGCCGCCGGTATCAATCGATTCGATTGGTTGATCGTAGATGTGCCACGTTTCAGCGGCGATTCTTACGACTTCATCGAAACCTATTGGCCCAGCGGCGCGCTCGAACAAGACGCTTAGGAACTCATCAGACTTCAACTGGGCAGCACTCAGCTTCCCATCCGTCGAATGCGAAGCGGAATCAAAGGCGGCGGATTCTTCGGCTTCCGCCCCGGTTTCCTGGCGTCCGCTGAAGCTTGCATACCATCGCTTATCTTCAGCTTGCCACAAAGCAAATCGCTGGTTCTGTCTCAGGCGCCGACGTAGTAAGCTTTTTAGCCTCCACCGCTGCGGATGCTTTTCGCGAAAATAGTCAACGCAAGCGGAGTAGGTTTTGATCGCGATGAAGTCCGGGAAACTGGCGATGGCCGTTTGAGTTGGATCTTGTCTTAGAGCTCGCAATGTTGAGACGATCGTGGCTCGCAGATCGCCGGCTATCTCGAGGGCGTCCTGGTTTTGCTGAGTGCCGCCTTCATTGAGCGGCACTCGCAGCTTGCTTCTCAGTATTTTCTTGATAATTGGCTCGGCGTGTTCGTCGATAATCGCGCGCAGCAAGTCATCTGAGACAGCTTCCGACTTGGCAGCCAGGAAAGGAGCCAGCATCGGATCTGAACCGTCGTCTTTGGGTTCGTGCTTCACAAGGATATGGCGGGCAGCAGGTATTTAGACGGATCAAACTCTAAAGTCAAAGAAGTAGTATTGAGAACACTCCTAATCAAACGCAGGACAGATCGATACCGGCCAGTGGTTTGAGTGTGCAGCCTGGGAACGGCGGAAGAGTCCACTGGACCCTTAACTCGCCTTCTTCAATTTCCGAACCCCCACTCAACCAATGAACCCTTGAAAACTGGTGAATTGTCGAATGTGACTCCCTCCTTGGGCAGATGTAGGCCGATGAACCGTCGAGGTTTGCAGTCTCCAGTAATGTGCACCCAACTCAACAGAACGCGATTAGATTCGCGTTCGCGAAATGTTTTGCTCTACGTTCACATAAAGAGTGAGGGCGTCAGACAATTGTTCAGCTTTGTGAAGCAGTAAAAAAGAACTCCTTGCAGACATTCCAAGTTTAGCGGGCTTCCACAATTGGTTTCCTCTCAAAGGGGGAACCAAAACTGCTCCATGAATAATGATCACTTGAGCAGCAAGCTCTACCAAATCTCAACCCCACTTTCCCAAAAGGAGAAATTATGAGTGCCAAAGCATTAATTACGCGTCGCAGCAGTCCTCAGACAGAAGCAGCGAGAGCAGTAGAAAGTAGTGAAGCAGAAGGCCTCGGACTAACCATCGAAGAGCACCTGCCTCATGCAACGTTAGTGAGCGGCACGGAAAAGCAATATGCCGCGCTGGAAGCGCAGGGCTTCCGGGTCAAGTTACTCCCAGAAACCAACATCCTGGAAACTGGTTCCTATCGGATTGACATCGAGGGGAGCCCACCCAAGGTGCCGGCCAACCTGCAAGTGCCAAAGACGCTTGAGAAAGAGTGGCGACATCATTTAGTGCAATTGGCGGGACCGCCTTCAGAGGAATGGAGTCGCACTATCGAGGAGCAAGGTGTTGATGTAGTTGAGCCAATCTCGGCCTATGGACTCTTCGTCGTCGGTAGTCCAGAGCAAGTGGCAAACCTCAAAAATCTACCCTTCGTTGCCTGGGTTGGGCCATTCAAGCCGGCTTACCGCATCGCTCCGAATCTGAAAGGGATGAAAGGAAAAATCCAGTACGTGAGCATCGGCGTTTACCCGCCGGATGAAGTGGATGCTGTCAAGGAAGCACTGGCCAAGGTGAAAGCCACGATCATCCGCGAGTCGTCGCCCACGAAAGATCACCAGGGAAAATATTATCGCCTGATCGTGGAAGTTGATGCGAAAGACTTGCCGACGTTGGCCTGTTTGCCGAGCGTGCGCTGGCTGGAATTTGCTTCGTCCACCCCAGGTCTGGACGGCGAACGAGAAACGCAAATCGTCGCGGAGAACCTTAATGGCGCCGCCGCCCCGAATACCGCACCGGTAACCGGTTACCAGGCGTGGCTCGCTACGGTTGGGCTATCCGGAGCCGGCGTCGCCGTGGCAATTTGTGATACCGGCGTAGACACCAATGCAAACAACAATACCACCGGCCACCTTGATTTGCGCGGCAGACAGACCGCCTTCGTAAGTTATGCGGCCGCCGCGACAGATACTGATGGACACGGAACTCATGTGGCCGGTATTGCCGTCGGCAATGCGGCGACCGGTCAGACAGAAGGAGCCGCCCCTAACAACTTTTTGTGGGGCCAGGGAATGGCCCCGCAGGCAAATTTCGTTACACAGAATGCCTTATTGGGGCCTTGGCCGCCCGCCAACTTTGGTACTTTGACTGCCGACGCCACCAACAATAATGCTCAAGTCCAGAACAATAGTTGGTTTGATGGCGGGCCCGCCGGATCAGGTTATACCGCCAACTCGCGTCGGTACGACCAGTTGGTAAGAGACCCAAACGATACGACTGCCAACCTTGATTACCTGGTAGTCGTGTTTTCGGCAGGGAATGCTGGTCCAGGTGCGAGCACAATCACTCCTCCCAAGGAGGCTAAGAACCCCATTGTCGTGGGAAATTCCCTGACCTTCCGCCCGGGTGTGGGGGAAACCGACAATATTCGAGGACTTAGTAGTTCCTCCAGTCGTGGCCCGGCACTTGATGGGCGTATCCTACCTAATATTGTTGCGCCGGGCACCAATGTTTCATCCACGTTTTCCGAAACATCGTTTCGACCTCCCATCGCAGGCACTGGAGCTCCAGATCCTGGCAACCCTGCGAACCTCATCAATCAATATTTGCTTCTTTCCGGCACCTCAATGGCATCGCCTCACGTGGCCGGCTGCTGCGCTCTGCTGATTGAGTGGTGGCGTAATCGCACGAACGGGAAGAATCCGAGTCCGGCGCTACTGAAGGCTCTGCTCATCAATGGCGCCGAGGATTTAGTAGGAGGGCCTGACGGAGCCGGTGGAAATCTGACGAACATTCCCAACAACGCTCAAGGCTGGGGACGAGTGAGCATGGAGAATATTTTGCTGCAGCCGCCCGACTCTGATCGCGGACCGAAGATTGTTTCCGACCAGCGCCACTCCTTCACCGCTAATGGACAGGAGCACATGATCCGGGTGGCGCCCGTCGACACCGGACGTCCCATGCGCATCACACTGGTTTGGACCGACGCTCCCGGCGCTGCCAACGCTAACCCGGCTCTGGTTAACGATCTTGACCTGGAAGTGGTCGAGGTGGCCACTGGCAACGTTTTCAAGGGAAACGTCTTTAACAATGGATTCTCTGTCACGGGCGGCGCCTTCGATAATCGTAACAACATCGAATGCGTCTACCTTCAGAATCCAAATGGACCTTACGAAGTCCGAGTCATCGCCTCTGGACTTTCCGCGAATGCCCGCCCGCCTTTCAATAACGTGAGCTGGCAGGACTTCGCCCTGGTGATTGATAACGCCGAGGTGCCTTCGGCCGCTCCGGTCAGCGTTGTGCCGGTTATTGATCGTTCTGGCAGCATGGTCAGCTTCGGTTATGTGGATAACACCAGGACCAGCAGCAAGGAGTTCGTTGACTTGATGGGAGTCGATGACAAAATCGGAGTCGTCAGTTTCGGAGACAACGGCACGGTCGAATTTCCCACCGGCGCGTCGCCTACACTGCAAACCATCACGGGGCAACCGGTCCGTGATGCAGCGAACGGCGAAATCGACGGCGTCGGATTTGGCGGATGCACATTCATGGGTGATGGTATTGTCAAAGCCCGTAACCTGCTTGCCCCCGCCGTCGGTTCCCGCGCCATGGTGTTGCTCTCGGACGGGTACGACAACAAGGGCTGTCAGCCAACCAATCCAGCCCGGCTTTCGGCGATGGACGCCGTGGCTACGCTGCCGGCTAATCTGCCGGTCTACACATGCGCAATGGGCCCGTCCTCTGACCAGGCTCTGCTCGAACAGATCGCAAACGCCACGAACGGACGCTACTACTTCATGCCCACGATTGATGATCTGTTCGAGATCTACAACTACATCCGCGGCCAAGTCACCGGCACCGGCATCATCGTCAACGAATCAGCCACGGCTTCCAGTAGTCGTGTCGCGGCATTCGTGGATTCGGTGGCCACTGAGGTGACCTTCAGCGTGGCTTGGGCTGATACAAAACTTCGATTCGTCCCTGGAGACGCCAAGAAGGCAGATGAGGTAAGCGTTAGGCTGCGCACTCCGCGCGGGCGAATACTCCATCCAAACACCAGTGACCTACGACGAATCGAGGGAAAGGGGTACGTGATCTTCAAGCTACAGGAACCGCCGCCTGGACAGTGGTTTGTGGAGGTTTCTACGGTGGGAAATACTCATGTCCGATACACCGTGGGCGGCTTTGTTAGGTCAAGACTGCGGCTGTTCGCCACTCATTCGCGCAAGCAAGTTGTGGCAGGAATGGCGCTGGATATAACGGCGCAGGTCTTCGACGACAAGGATCCGATCAAAGGATTCAATGCCGACGTTCGCGTTGTCGCCCCGTCGCGAAGCATCGCGGGGTTGCTGAGCAAGCACAAGAACGCCCTGAAGAACATCCAACCAGCCACCACGGTTGGCGGCGACAGGTTGCCAGCAGACATCGGCAAATTACTCGCTTTGCAGGCCAAACTGCTAAACGACAAAAAGCCGGACATCTTTGCCCCCATTGCTCACAGCGTGGGTCTCAAAGATGTGACTCTCGGCAACTTGCTCAAGGTCGGGCTGGGACATCTGTTGCCTAATCGACTAACAGACGGGACGGATGCTATTTCCATCCCCGGCTTTCCCATCCCCGGTCTTCCCATTCCCGGTCTTCCCATTCCAATTCCGCCCTCGAAAGCGATCTCGGGTGTCCTCATGGGACAGTTCAAGAAAACGAAGGAACAGGGCAGTTACAACACCCTGGTGACTGCGACCGGCACTTCACCAATATCCAACACTCGGTTTGTACGCAAAGACCTTGTCAGCGTGCTGATCAAGTAGCGAGTCATGAATGGGGCGGTGTGGCGCCGCCCCATTCATCTTTCGGGAAGGACAAAACTGATGGCTACGAAAGCAGTACGTCCAGAGCCGTTTTTTCGGTGCGAAGTGGCTTTAGAGGAATCCACATTGCCACTGATAAAAACAATGACTGCCGATGGACGTCTCTCGGTTGATCACTTTCAGGCGCGCGGTGATCGCCTCATTCTGGTGCTGAACCGTCGCGAAATCACCATGCTTCGCACGCTGGGGATGAAGATTAAGGTGGGCCCGGACCTTCTCAAGCAGTCCCGTCGCGTCAAGGCAGAAGTTTTGGAACGCGCCCCCGCCATTGAGGCTGATGGGCTGCAAACCGGATTCGTCACTCAGTATCTTGATACCAACGGCATCCTGGCGCGGTTCCAAGCACTACACACCGAATTCCCGGCATTAACGGAGTGGACGGACTTGCCCTTTCCGACCCTGGGCTACGACGGCTCGCAGGCATCGCTGACCGGTCCCGCCACTGTGAAATTGTTCCGCATCAATAACACGCCTGCGGTCAAATCCAAACCCGGTTTGCTGCTCATTGCCGGGCATCACGCTCGCGAGTGGATCCCGCCTCTGGTCGCGATCGAGTTTGCTGAGCAGTTGCTCCGAACTTATACCCCGGGGTCGATGAACCCCGCCGTGCAAAAGATCAATCAGTTCGTCGAAGGGTTGGACATACTCATCATTCCCGCGGTGAATCCTGACGGGATCAACTTCTCTCATCATGATTCTGCTATGTGGCGTAAAAACCGGCGCCCGAATCCGCCGGCTTCACCGGCAACGTGCGATGGAGTGGATAACAACCGAAACTACAGCATCTATTGGGGGGACGCGGGTTCATCCGGCGATCCCTGTAACGACTCCTATCGCGGGCCAAGTGGGGTTTCCGAGCAGGAGAATCGCAATGTTATTCATGTGCTTGAACAATTTCCCAATATCCTCATTGGCGTCGATTGCCATTCCTTTGGCGAAGACATCTTTCGAGCACAGCCGACGGGCGGGATACACATTGCTTCGGAACCGGTTGAGCCACGCGATCACGCCATCTTTCTCACGTTAGAGTCGGCGATGAACGCGGCCATCTCTTCGGTCAGTCCCGGCAAGACCTACTCAACCGGGACCACCAACAACCATGCCGGGACGTGCGATGATTACCTGTTCCTTGCTCATCGCATCTTTGGTTTCACCGTCGAATGCGCTCAGGATTTTCAGCCTCCAATCGCGACTGCGGTGGGCGTGGTGCAAGAGGTGACCGCAGCATTGCGTGCTTTGGCAGACCAGACCCTATCGGTTGCCACTCAGTTCACCTTTCCCGTCCGAATAGTTCAAGTCATTGACCGCTCGGGCAGCATGGTCTCCTTCAATTACGCGGAGCCAGCGAAGGCAAACGCGAGGCGGATGATTGACCTCATGTCATTGAACGACTCGATCGGGCTCGTCTCATTTAACCAGACAGCTACCACTCACCTGGGTCTCACCGCCATCACTGATCCGGGCGTTTACACGACGGCCCGTGAGGCAGTAGATGCGATTAATTTCCAGGGCCTCACATCTATTGGGGCTGGGCTTCAAGCGGCCGGGAATGTCCTCTCCAGCGCGAGCGGCCCGAGAGCTATCATCCTGCTGTCGGACGGATATCAAAACCGCGCGCCATTCGTTGCCAGCGTCTTGCCCACCCTGCCGGCTGGGGTGAAGGTACACACGATTGCGCTGGGTCCTCACAGCGATCAAGCGCTGCTCGAGACTATTGCCGATGCTACCGGAGGGACGTACTACTTCAGTCCTGACGAAGTGCAGTTGCACGAGATCTACAACTACATCCGTGCGGAAGCGACAGAAGAAGAACTCGCTCTCAACGAGACGCTGACTTTACCCGACACTGAGGGGACCGAAGCGACGTTATCGCGGCAAGTAGTCATAGACGAGGGCGCTGCCTATGCCACATTCGGGATTTCATGGAGCAATCTGTCGATCAATCTTCGCGTAACCTTGCGCCCGCCTCAGGGACCTGTAATGGATTTGAGCCGCGTGCGCAAATTCAACGGGCGCGCTTACAAAGTGCTTCGGCTGCGGCGTCCGCAGGCTGGAGTCTGGTCAGTTGATATCCAGCGCCAGCCCGGTGGTGGCAAACTCTCATGCACGCTCGCAGCCTTTCTTCGCTCCGATCTGCGACTGCGCTTGGCCCCTGCCGCCAAGGCGTTTGTTTCAGGCAAACCTGCTAACGTCCTGGTGCAGGTGCGAGATCGAGGGAAGGCAGTGACACAATTTCGTGGAACGACTGTTGTGGCCCGTCCAGCGGCTTCTTTGAGCATGTTGACAAGAAACGTGAAAAAGTTGCCCCCCGTGCCCAAGGGCATGCTTGAAGCAAGAGACGCGCTCCCTGAACCGGTTTTGCAGGCGCTGATCATTCGTGACCGCCTTGTTAAACAGACGAAACAAGATCCCTTGCGATATATCCAGACCACCGGCGCAATTCAACAATCGTCCATGGCCGATCTCATGGGAATAGGTCATACGAATGCGACGCTTAGCGCATTGGGGTTACTTACCGCGGAACCTGCGTCGCCTGGATTAGTCGAAGGGCTGCAATCTGCTGCTGCCGTTATTACCCATTCGGTGACCCCAACGCCCGGGACTTACAACATCAAGGTGCGGGTCGAGGGGCGTTCTGAGGTTAGTGGACGGCCCTTCGTCCGTCTCGGACTGCGTAGCATTCGAGTCATATAGATAAGCAACGATGCAAGCCCGTGTCCTTGTTTATCGTTTATCCAGGAACTTGGTTCGACTCCCGTACGGGACGCCAAAAGTAGGGCTGGCCATCCCATTCTTCACAACATTTAACATCCTCAACTCCGATTATCGGAGTAACATTACGTCGTGCGTAATAGATTGTTGCTGCTCTTTGCGTTTGTCGCCTGCAGCGCAGGTGTGTTTCTCCTGGTGAAAGGATCGCACCCACGCACTTCCGCATTTACATCGTCGGCTATTTCACCCGCAGAAGATTCGACTGCCGCTTTTGACAAGACGATTAAGCCAATTCTCCAGGCGCGGTGTCAGCCATGTCACTTTCCGGGCGGAAAAATGCATGACGAATTACCTTTTGACAAGCCGGAGACTATTACTCGACTTGGAACGAAACTCTTTGGGCGGATCAAAGACAAGAAGGAGCAACAGATGATTCGCGAGTTTCTTGACGCTTCTAAATCCGAATCCAAATAAGCTAGATTTTTGCGGCGACGCGATTAACGCCCGCCATCAGCAGCAAGATCAAAAACGGCACTGTGTTGTACATCGGACTTTTCCACGACAAGTGTCCGTTGAAAAAATCCAACCAATGAATCGCGGCGAGCAGGAAAGCGAACAGCGTGAGGAAGTAATGCACCGCGGTGCGGCGATCTTCGTTGAAGATGCACCACACAGACATCAGGCCCAGGAAAACTCCTAAGGCGCCCTGCTCTCGAACAAGATGAGAAATTGGGAACTGAGCGGCTTCGGGGACAATGGCTTGCGGACGGATTAACGCCCCGAAACCGTAAACCATCGCGAGCACCCCAAAGAGCCCGTAGATAATGGTGTTCAGCTTTCGCACGGGACGGATTCTATTCCCGTACTGGCGCTAACTCAACCGGGTGTAATCAGCCTTGCTCACAAGTGGTCAGCGCCTCACCTTCACCGGTACTACAACCCGACGGGTTGCCTTTGCCTAGAAAAGTCTTGGGTGGCGTAACGATCCGCTCATCACGGAACAAGTGGCCGACAATGCGCAGCAAGCCGCGGAGCGGCGAAGGTAGGTTAAGCCCAAGGCGAGGCTTTGCGAGGGCAATAATATACTTGACACCGCACGCCCGATCCAGTAGTATCGGGGCATGGAAAACGAGAACCTACCGAAAACGCTTTTAGAGGCCGTCCGATTCTTTACCGACCTCGACATCTGCACTCAGTTCATGGCAGCAATCCGCTGGCCTGAAGGCGTAACGTGTCCCCACTGTGCTGCTACGCGGAACTCATTTAACAAGGCTCGCAGATACTGGCAATGCAAAGACTGTCGCAAGCAGTTTACGATCAAGACAGGCTCGGTAATGGAAGATAGTCCGATAGGTTTAGACAAGTGGCTTCCGACCATCTGGATGATCGTCAATGCGAAGAACGGCGTGTCGAGTTATGAGATTCACAGAGCGTTAGGCATCACGCAAAAATCGGCTTGGTTCTTGCTTCACAGAATCCGTTTAGCCATGCAGAGCAAGACTTGGAGCAAGCTATCTGGTCATGTGGAAATTGATGAGACGTTCATTGGTGGCAAGGCGAGATTCATGCACAAGTCGAAACGCTTCAAAGTTGGCGATACTGGCTTTGTTGGTAGGGTTGCTGTGATGGGCCTACTCGAAAGACACGGCGAAGTTCGCTTACAGGTTGTCCCGAACACGCGGCGCAAATCGCTAGAGCCGATTATTCAAAGGCACATCGAAGCCGGAAGCAATGTCTACTCTGACAATCTGCCATCGTATCGAAGTCTGGATGATGCGGAGTACATCCACAAAGTGATCGATCATGCTGAGAGATACGTTGACGGAAACATTCACACAAACGGGATCGAAAACTTCTGGAGTCTGTTAAAGCGGATGCTCAAAGGCACGTATGTAAGCGTCGAACCTTTTCACCTTTTCCGCTACTTAGACGAACAGGCTTTCCGGTTCAACAAGCGAACTGGAAACGATCTCTATCGGTTCTTGGAAGTTGCCAAGGCTCTCACTGGCCGTCGATTGACGTTCGAGGAACTAACGGCCAAGGCAGCACAATAAAGACGGCGGGAAGCCTCGACAATTTCGCGGGAAGAAAACCACAAAACCCCAATAAAATAGCTATTGTTTGCCGTGCTAAACTCTCTCTGTTTGAGGGAGAGGGTTTAAGTTCACGTGTCAGACCTTCGTTTAAGGATCGAGTTGAATCGCGGCGGGGAAGGAATCTCTTTTCCGAAGCTGGCAGAGATTTCCCTAGAGGCGGCTAAGTTCCTTCGCATGATTGTTTCTGATGTCGATAGAGGAATAGCGGGCACGTGGATCGCGCAAGAGTTTGAAAACAATTCTGTAGACTTCACAGCTAAGTTCAGCGGGAATATCACGCCAGAGCAAGTCGGCTTATGTCTCAATGCCCTCGACGCGACGATGCGAGAAGAATTTGACTTTACTTTTCTAGAGCAACACAGAGTGAGAAGGGCAACGCTCTTGCAGTACACGAAGATTGCTAAAGCGATTGCCCCCGATGAAGCTATATTCTTCCGTCTTTACGAAGGTAATGGCGACAAGCAGCCTTCCGCGATCCCGCACGTTCTCACCAAAGATCATTCCCTTGAACTTGCGCAAAAACTAAAGCTCACGGATACCGTTTCTTACAATGGATCAATACAGGGCGTAATGACCGCCTTATTTAAAGACCCTTCTTTGTATGCCAAGCCTCACTTCAGGCTAAGAGAGTCGTATTCTGGCGTTCTACTTCCCTGTTACTTCACTTCCGATAAGTACGACATGGTGGTTTACGGTTTGCAGAATCCAGAGGCCGTGCTTCATGTCGCGGGGACTATTCTGGCTTCGCGGACTGAACGAAAGCCCCTAGAAATAAAGGTCAGCAAAATTATGGTTGCTGAACCGTACCTGGATGGGGATTTGGAAAAGTTTATCGGCTGTGCGCCGGAAGCTACCGGTGACCAAACTACTGAAGAATATATCGACACCGTTCGCGGGCGTGATGTTATCGATAAGAGTCAAGAGATTACATGAGCCTCTACATGGAATCGTGTTGCTTTATCGATCTCGCTAAATATCAGTTGGGCTTTAAACACACAATTGATGACTTGGCGAAGAAAGAAAGCCATATACAGGGCTGTATTAAGATTCTCGATGCGGCCTCTAAAGGAGAGCTACGCGTAGAGACGGCAAACATCACAATCTCTGAATGCCAGCACTTGAAGGGTTTGGTTACGCCGGAAATAAAACGATTGTTTAGGTCGATCTTATCGTCTGGAAAGATTGTCCGAATTATTACTGACAGTATTTTCATAGCTGAACGAGCGCAGGAGTTAAGGTGGACGTATGACATAAACCTAAGCGGCGCGGACGCTCACCATGTTGCTAGTGCGCTAGAAGCGAACTGTGAAGAATTCATCACCTTTGACACCAAGATTAGAAACAACGCCGCGAAGATAGCGAAGCTCGGTTTGAGGGTTACGACTGGCGACCAGACGCGACTACTTCCTCCCGACCCACCGTCTAGCAAGCCGAAAGTCTCCGCGTCCGAACTCGGACAGGACGATCTGTTCTCTGGACTTGAAGCGACCGCAGACGACGAATCTGATTCAGAAATCCCGGAGTGATCGTATGAAGAAAACAAAACCTAAAACAATCGCGCCATCAGAAGAATTCGCGCGGTTTCGCGAATTCGCCCGGAAGCTGATCGCGGTTCCTAAGAAAGAGATCGACCAACAGAAAGCGAAGTACGAGAAGCAGAAGGCAACTAGGAAGAAGAAGGCCGCGTGAATACTCTTTATGGTTAGCCGATCCTCTAGGCTCTCGCCTTATCTTGCGCTTGGGTTATGGCTCGCTCTTATTCTGGGCTGTAACGCTGGCAAAACTACAAAGCCCCGTCCGCAATTAACTTCCGAACATCGCGCAGAGATCATCAAAGCTCTTCAAGCGAAAGGCTATCCCGCGCCCGATTTGGAAATGTCAGATACAGGCTTTTTAGTAGCGACATTCACATTGAGCACCGCACCTAGACAATCACTCAAGGGTTATGCCGAAGATGCTTTGATGATCATTCGGAATACGATGTACCCGCATGATGTCAAAAAGAACTATAACTATCGGGTAACTTTGAACGGGCCATCACCGGGGCCGGGAATGATTCGCAGATATGGCGTTGCCCGATACATCGAAGGCGATCAAGTAACGTGGGAACCCGCGAACTAACCTTGGTTCCCATAAATCACAAGGATAAGACCGTCGCGTCAAGTATCGACCTTTGGATGAAGTGATTTATGTTCAAGAAGAGCGGAACAAGGGAAAAGTTGATCGCTAAAATCGCTGAGGCTAACGATGCGTTAGCGAAGCTTGAGGTTCTGGCTCCGGGTGAGCAAGCACACTACCCAAGTCCCTATCGAAAAGAACGAGAACCCCTTCAAAAGAGACTTCTGTACCGTCAGCAGGCTTTGGAGCATTTCGAATCGAATATCATTCTCAAGAAAGCAGAACGACTTGCCCTAGAGGTTCCTAATGCGACGGACAAGCCCGATTGGTGGGACGATAATCGTGGCGAGACGCCAGAATACGCAGTGGTTCACTGGCTTACCGAAACTGGCCGAAGGGGAGTGTCTAAGTTAATCAAGGAAGAGCGAAAAAGGAATGTTGAGTGGTGGGCAAAGATTGTTACACCTTTGCTCGGTATTTTAATAAGCCTTCTCGGTCTTACTGTGGCTCTGATATCAGTTCTGATATCAGCTCGAAGACGCTAATCGCTTGCGGTGTCAACTATATTATTACCCTCGCAAAGCCTCGCCTTGGGCTTAGCTATGACCGCTGCTTCGCAGCTCGACTATTAGTTCGTGCGCGTCGCCAGACTTTTTTGCGCAAAGCCCTAAGGGTTAAAGAAAGTACCGAGACGTCGTACCGAAGCGGATACCTACGGATTACCCCCTAACCGCGAAATTGACAATCATTTTCAACTTGAGCAATACTGCTGAGGCGGTTGCGGTCACGGCGCAGCCGATCTGCTTCAAGCAAAGGGATTCTGTCGTGCTTCAGTCATTCATCATCGTTCTTCGTGAAGGCTTCGAGTCATTCCTGCTGGTCGCCGTCATTTTCTCGTATCTGAAGAAGTCTGGTCGTCCGCAACTCTCGCCGGCCGTTTACTCGGCAATCGGGGTGGGGCTCGCCATCAGCGCGACGCTCGGTTACCTGCTCTTCCGCATGCAGACGGGAGACCCGGAGTTAATGGAGCAATGGGTGGGCCCGACTGTGGCTGGTTTCTTCGCGAACGAAGCTCTGCGTGAAGGAGTGCTCGGACTTGCCGCCATCCTGATGGTGATGTCGCTCGTCATTTACATGTGGAGAACGGGCGCGAACCTGAAAGAGCGGATGGAGCATCGCCTGGGCAAGGTTTCGGTGCGCCCGGGATGGATGGCTTTCGCCGGAATTTTTCTGTTCACCGTGCTGATGATCAGCCGCGAAGGAATGGAAACCGCCCTGATGCTTTTGCAGGTGCGCAGCCCGCGTTTGATTTGGGGAGCGGCGTTCGGATTAGTCGCTACGATCGCGATGGCTTTGGCTTGGGCGCGCTTTGGGCATTTGATTAACGTGCGCCGGTTCTTTCAGGTCACCGCCATTTTCCTCGTGCTGTTCATGATTCAGGTTGGTATCTATACCTTCCACGAATTTTCCGAAGCCGGCGTCCTTCCAAACAGCGAAGCAATTCATACGGCGACCGAGAAATTTTCACCCGATGGACTCTACGGCCAGTGGTTTTCCATTGTGATGGTCGGCTTGTGTGGGCTTTGGTTGCTGGGCGCCTGGATTGTTGACCGGCTTGCTCAGCCGAAGAAGCATGCAGACGTAAGACTCACAGAAGTCAGAGAAGTCTAAAGCCGCAGCCAGGTTTTGAAACGAAAAAGGCGACATGCTTACGTCGCCTTTCTTAGTTTTATAAGCGCCTCAGCCGCGCCTATTAACAGCAGAATCTAGTTTTGAAATTGTTCGACGAGGACGCGTTTCAAGAGCTTACCCGTCGGCCCTTTCGGAATGTCTGCGACGAAGCGAACTGTCTTCGGGCACTTGTAGTCCGCGAGTTTGGATTTGCAGTAATTGATCACTTGCTCTTCGGTAACTTCCGTTCCGTTCCTGAGTACGATAAAGGCCGCAACCTCTTCCCCGTAGAGCGGGTCGGGCACGCCGATTGTCGCAGCGGCGGCAACCGCGGGATGTTCGTAAAGCACTTCGTCAATCTCGCGCGGGTAGATGTTCTCGCCGCCGCGAATGATCATGTCGGATTTGCGATCAACGATATAGAAGAATCCTTCCCTGTCGCGATAGCCAACGTCTCCGGTGTGAAACCACCCGCCCCGAAAGGCGCGTGCATTGGCTTCCGCATTCTTGAAGTATCCCTTCAGAATATTCTCACCACGCAGCACGATTTCCCCGAGCTCCCCGTCAGGGACTTCTCTGTCATCGTCGTCCACGACTTTCATTTCATTTCCGATCGTCATTCCGCATGAGCCGGCGCGCCGTCTTTCATCAGGTGGATTGAACGTCGATCGGCAGGTCGATTCAGACAGGCCATAGCCTTCGATCACGGGACAGTTAAACGTCTCTTCGAATTTCTTCATCACTTCGGCGGGCACCGGCGCTGAGCCGCACATCGCAAACCTCAGTTGATCCGTTTTCAGTTCCGCGGGCACGCCGTGAGGATACGTGCTCAGTAACATCGACAGCATCGTCGCCACTGAACCGAATGATGTGATTTGGTAATCCGAAATGACATTCCAGAATTTCGAAGCGGAAAATTTCGGGCTGATTACACTCGAGCCGCCGCCGTACAGCGCCGACATGGTCGTAACCGAGACGGCATTCATGTGAAAAAGCGGCATGATCGTCAGCAGGCGATCGTTTTCGGTGAAACTTAACCATTCGCTGATTTGCCGCGCGTTCGCGATCAGGTTGCCGTGGGTCAGCAAACAGCCCTTCGGTTTTCCGGTGGTGCCTGACGTGTAGATGATGATCGCGTCGTCGTCCGGTACGCACGCCTCCGGCGTGCTGGCAGGTCTGAGGCCTGCGTACCCTCGCGTTGCCTCGTCTTCATCATCAAACGTGATCACCGATTTCAAATGGGGCAGCTCCCCTTTGATGTTCTCGATTCGCTCACGAAACTCTGAAGAGACGAGCACCGCTTTCGCCTCAGAGTTATGCATCACAAACAGCGTCTCTTCATCCTTCAGAAGCGAGTTCACCGGGCCGGCGAGGGCGCCGAGCTTCCAACAGGCGAAATACGCGATGATGTATTCGGCGCTGTTCGGCATCAGCAGACTGACGACATCGCCCTTCGTGACCCCATGTGATTGCAGCATCGCGGCGGCCCCTTCAACAGCCGCAGCGAATCGCGCGTAACTAAACTGCCGCCCGTCGGCCTCTGAAAATAGGAACACTTTTTCCGGCGCGTTTTGCACGCGATCGGCGAGCAGAGCGGCAATGTTCTCCGGCTCACTGATGGGCTTTTGCCCGGCGCTTGGCCTGCTGTCATTCATGCGGATGCGATGATATATTAGCGCGCGCTTTCAGGCATAACTTACGGCCGTGAATCGTAAATGGTAAATCGTAAATAGAAACTGAACACGCTTTTCTATTCACGATTTACGATTCACTATTTACGGCCAGTTATGGAAACTTATCGCAACTTCATAAACGGGAAGTGGGTCGAGTCCGCTTCATCGAAATCAGTCGACAATATCAATCCGGCAAACACAGACGACGTCATCGGCACCATCAAGCAGGCGACCCGCGAAGAAGCTCGCGCCGCTGTCGAAGCCGCCGCCGATGCCTTTCAATCCTGGCGAAGGACGCCGGCTCCGGCGCGGGGAAAGATCGTCGCGAAAGCCGCGCGGTTGATGGAAGACGCGAAGGAAGAACTCGCGCAAATCCTGACTCGCGAAGAAGGTAAGACTATTGGCGAGTCACGCGGTGAACTCCAGCGCTCGATTAATGTCGCGGAATTTTGCGCCGGCGAATCGCGCCGGATGAATGGCGAGACGATTTTTTCCGAGCTACCGTCGAACTTCGTTTACACAGTTAAGCAGCCGTTGGGCGTGGTCGCGTGCGTCACGCCGTGGAATTTTCCGGTGGCGATTCCTACGTGGAAAATCGCACCGGCACTCGTCGCCGGCAACTCGGTCGTCTTTAAGCCGGCCACCCTGACACCGGCCACCGCAGTTCGCATCGTGCAAATATTCGAGGAGGCAGGAATTCCGGCGGGCGTTCTGAATCTCATCCTCGGATCAGGCTCGGAAGCCGGTGACGAAATCATCGGTCACCCGGCCGTAAAAGCAGTTTCGTTCACTGGCTCGAATGGCGTCGGAATTCGAATGTACGAACAGGTCTCGCGGCGCGGCGCAAAATGCCAGTGCGAGATGGGCGGAAAAAATCCGGTTGTAATTCTTGAAGATGCGGACATGGATCTGGCCGTTGAGAACACGGCCCAGGGCGCGTTCGGATCCACCGGTCAGCGTTGCACGGCGACCAGCCGCGCTGTCGTGGTCAATCAAGTCGCCGACGAGTTCGTCGAACGCGTTACGAAACGCGCACAGTCGATGCGCATCGGCCACGGCAATGACCCGCAGACTGAAATGGGACCGAGTGTTGACGAGAGTCAATACAAGACGGTGCTCGACTACATAAACATCGGGCGTGAAGACGGCGCGACGATGACCTGCGGCGGCGAACGCGCGACTGGTAACGGCCTCGACAAAGGTTACTTCGTTCAGCCGACGGTGTTCGATCACGTCACGCCCGACATGCGCATCGCTCGCGAAGAAATCTTTGGACCAGTTCTGAGCGTGCTACGCGTAAAAGATTTCGAAGAAGCCATGCAGGTCGCCAACGACACTGAATTCGGCCTCTCATCATCGATCTTCACAAACGATGCCGCGCGTATCTTTCGTTTTGTTGATGAGATCGAAACCGGCATGACGCACATCAACTCGCCGACCACCGGCGGCGAAGCTCACGTCCCGTTCGGCGGCATCAAAGGCACGGGCATCGGCGACCGCGAGCAGGGCTCGACAGCTCTGGACTTCTATACCGAACTGAAAGTAGTTTACGTGGATTACACCGGGCAAAAACGCGAGGGCAACTTGTACTGATGGGATTGTTGTGGCGGATGAAGGCAGCCGGCATCATGAAAAGACGCGAACTGGTGCGTACGCTCGAGGAGATGGGTTGCGTGCTAACTTAAGAGTCAGTCATAGACTAAATCAATGGATTCCACCCAACTCTTCAATTTGCTTCAGAGCTACCTGGAACAATTGCCGTCGTTTTTGGCGTTAATAGCGGGCATTGTCTTCGCGATTACGCGCTGGAAACGGCATCCGAAAGTTGCGATGCTCGTCGTCATTGCGCTGGCCTTCTTATTCCTTGCCCAGGTTATTTTCACCATCGTGTACGTCGTGGTTCCGTCATGGGCGATTCGCTCATCCGAAGGTTACGAAAACATTCGCATAGTAATTGAACGCGTCTATCTTGTGATTGGCCTGCTTTCCAACGGCGCGGCAGCTATTGGATTTGGTTTGTTGCTGGCCGCGATTTTCATGCGACGAACAGCCGCACCTGTTGTCGAAACCTGATTCCCTGTTCCGAAGGATACGAGGCACATGGCAGTCAAGCGATGTCCGGCATGCAGTAAAGTCTACGATGACGTGGGGCTGAAGTTTTGTCTCGACGACGGGACGGAACTCGTCTCGACTACCGCGGAATCCGAGACTCCCCCTACTGCCGTCATGTCCGGATCCGACGACAACGTGCCTGAAACGATCGAGGCTTCAACCCCCGTTGTTCCTGCTCCGCAACACGAAATCCCGCCACCGATTGTGCCGCCCAGCGTCGCCAAGCGAAGCCTGGTGCCGCTGCTTATCACCATCGTCGTGTTGCTATTGATTGGCGCAGTTATTCTCATCGCCTATATGGTCTTACCGGCAGGCGATAATATCTTCTCGTACTTTCTCACCAGGACTGCGCGCAGGCTTCCAATGCTCTTGTTAGCGCTCGGCGGAATTGTTTTCGCCTTAATGCGCTGGAAATTACATCCGCGAGCATCGCTGATTACTATTGTCGCGTTGGGTATCTATCTCGTGGACATGGTGGTCTATACGATGATCCTGTATTGGCTGCCGAGCATACCTGGCCTGAGGCACATGTCGGCATCAGCATCGCGTTTCTTCTACTCAGTCGTTTACTTCATTGAAGACATGGTCTTTGCTGTGTCACTTATTTTGCTTGTCGCCGCCGCCTTCACTAACCGCAAACGAAGACCTTCGGGGAGCATTAGTTAATAAGAACCAGGAAGTTAGGAAACAAACATGAGGATCATAAATCTGGGACTAGTTGGATTTTGCATTTTAGTCTGCGCGGTCGGCGTCTCTGCCCAAACGAATCGAAGCATCTACACAAACCTGGGAGAGAAAAGCTGCCGGACGCTCAAAGCTGAATCGTCCGAAGCCGGGTGGTACGTGGGCCTTTGCGGCGGCGTCGGCGGTTACAAGTTGCAGGTTGAAGAGGGTGACCTGCGCCAAAACATTCAAGTCATTACCCCGGCCGGGCAAAAACACTCATTGGATCTTTGGACCGTCGTCGGATCCAATTTTTCGAGCCTCGGTGAAAAGGCTGAGTGGCGCGTCAGGACCCAGCGAGGCAAGGTTGTGCCGGTTGCGCTAATCGTTCGATACAACCTCAGCAGTCCCGAAGATTCCACTAAGCTCACTTCCTATTTGGCCGTCGCCAAAATTACGGCTTCCAAAACTTGCGTGACGGACAAGATCGCACCCGGCGCTGACGCAAACGTGGCCGCTCGTGCCGCCGCCGATAAATCTGCCGATAAGCCCTGTCTCGAGAGCGGTAACTAATCGAAGATCGTAATGAGCACTCCAGAACCAAAAACGTCACAGTCTGACACCGTCCGCAAACATAAAGAGTTTCTCTTTCCGGCGGTCGCGACTTATTACGAAGAGCCGCTGGCGCTGGTGAAAGGCGAAGGCGCTCACGTTTGGGACGACCAGGGCAACAAGTACCTCGACTGTTTCGGCGGCGTGCTCACGGTAAGCGTCGGTCACGCGAATCCGCGTGTGAACGAAGCCATCATCAATCAGGTCAACACCATTTCGCACACGTCAACGCTTTACTGCAACCAGCCGCAATCGGATTTGGCTGAAAAGCTCGCGCAGATTACGCCCGGCCGTTTGAAGAAATCGTTCTTCACCAACAGCGGCACCGAAGCCGACGACACGGCAGTCCATGCAGCCAAGCTCGCCACCGGCCGTCAAGAAATCGTGGTGTTGCGTCACGCTTACAGTGGCAGGTCCGCCACATCGCTGTCTGCGATGGGACACTCGACCTGGCGGCCACTGCCATCGCAGGTCAGCGGCTTCGTGCACGCGCGCGCGCCGTATTGTTATCGCTGTCCGTTCAAGCTTACCTATCCGGAATGCGGACTCGCCTGCGCGAATGACATTGAAGAACTCATCATGACGACGACGACCGGCGAGATAGCCGCGTTCATGGCTGAGCCGATTCTTGGAGTCGGCGGATTCATCGTGCCGCCGCCGGGTTACTTTGAACGCGCGGTTGAAATCACGCGCAAGCATGGCGGGCTCTTCATTGCTGACGAAGTGCAAACGGCCTGGGGACGCACCGGCGACAAATGGTTCGGCATTGAAAACTGGAATGTTGAGCCGGACATCATCGCGTCCGCAAAAGGTCTCGGAAATGGAACGCCGATCGGAATCACGGTCGCGACGCCGGAAGTGGCCGACAAGTTTCCCGGTCTTACATTCTCAACCTTCGGCGGCAATCCCGTTTCGTCCGCGGCTGCTTTGGCCGTGATCAAAGTGATCGAAGACGATGATCTGAAGAAGAATTCAGCGGTGGTCGGCGGTTACTTTCGCGAGAAGCTTGAAGGCTTGAAGGAAAAATACCGGACGATTGGCGACGTGCGCGGCCTGGGGCTGATGCAGGCCGTTGAACTGGTGAAAGATCGAGAAACTAAGGAGCCCGACCCACAATCTGTCGCGCGCGTTTTCGAAGAGACTAAGAAACGTCGCGTGCTGGTCGGCAAAGGCGGCCTTTACGGTAATGTAATTCGCACCGGCATGATGCTGAACTCGACGAAAGATCATGTCGATGAATTGATCGAAGCAATGGATGGAGCTTTCGCCGCTGCCCAGGGCGCGGTAAGACCTGCTGGCTTGTAAAGGAGAATGAAAATGAGAAAAGCGAAATTGTTTGCGGTTTTGCTGGGACTCTCACTGGTCCTGCCGGGCTTGGCTGCTGCCCAATCAAAGAGTGGCGGTAACCTGCCGCCGGTCAAGTATGAGCAATTCACTCTGCCCAATGGGCTGAACGTGATTATGCACATTGATAAGTCGACTCCAATTGTAGCGGTCGATCTCTGGTATCACGTGGGCTCCAAGAACGAGGTGC
Source organism: uncultured Acidobacteriota bacterium (assembly GCA_963726075.1). Classification (GTDB taxonomy): domain Bacteria; phylum Acidobacteriota; class Blastocatellia; order Pyrinomonadales; family Pyrinomonadaceae; genus UBA11740. The sequence goes on from CAVSAQ010000001.1 coordinate 47,142, forward strand.
GCGGGCGCACGGGTTTCGCACATCTGTTTGAGCACATGATGTTTCAGGGCTCAAAAAACTACAACGACGATTATTTCAGACCGTTGCAGGAAGCGGGCGCAAACATCAACGGATCAACCAACGCCGACCGGACGAATTATTACGAGATTCTCCCGTCCAACTTTCTCGAGCTGGCCTTGTTTATGGAAGCCGATCGAATGGGTGGCCTGCTCGACGCCATGACGATGGAAAAGCTCAACAACCAGCGCGACGTAGTGAAGAATGAAAGACGTCAGAGCTATGAGAATCAGCCCTACGGAACGGCGCAGGAAAAGATCGCCGCGATCATGTACCCGCCTGATCACCCCTACCATTGGACTACGATTGGCTCGCTCGACGATCTCACGGCCGCCTCAATGGACGACGTGAAGGCCTTCTTCCGTCAGTACTATGTTCCAAACAATGCCTCGCTGGTGATTGCCGGCGATTTCGACACGAAGAAGGCGCGCGCATGGGTCGAGAAATATTTTGGTCCTATTCCGCGCGGTGCGGCTGTGGTTCGCCCCAAGCCAGCGGCGCCGAAATTCGACGCTGAGATTCGCAAGAGTGTCGAAGACGATGTACCACTGCCGCGTCTCTATATGATTTGGCATACCGTTCCTCGGTTTGCCGGAGACGACAGTGCGCTTTCTATGCTGGGTTCGGTGCTGTCTTCAGGGCGCAACTCGCGCCTGCAAAGCAATCTGGTTTATGCCAAGCAACTAGCCCAGGAGGTAGGAGCTTTTCAACAATCGCGCGAAGTCGCGGGATCTTTTTCGGTGACCACAACGGCGCGTCCGGGAAAATCTCTCGATGAAATTGAGAAAGAAGTCCTGGCCGAAATTGAGCGCATCAAGAAAGAGCCGCCCACGGCCGAAGAAATGGATCGGGCTTTGAATCAGATCGAGTCCCAAGCCGTTTACGCATTACAAACCGTTTTTGGACGGGCCGACCAGATGAATAACTATTTCACCATGCGCGGCCGTCCGGACTATTTCCAGCAGAATCTGGATGAGTTCCGCAAGGTCACGGCAGCCGATGTTCAACGAGTCGCCCAAACGTATCTGACGGACAGGAAGCTCGTAATGAGTTACGTTCGCAGACAGGGCGCGGCGCAATCTGTGGCGCAAAACTCTGCCAACACCCCCACGTCAACCGCTGCCAAGCAGAAGGAGGATCCGGATTCTTCAAAACTGCCAAAACCCGGTCCCGATCCGAAGCTTGTGCTACCGAAAATCGAGAAAAACAAACTCTCAAACGGTCTTGAGGTCTGGCTGGTTCATCAGAATGAACTTCCCATTGTGTCGATGAACCTGGTGGTTAAGACCGGTGGCACCGCTGACCCGAAGGCCGGTGTCGCCAGTATGACGGCCGCTCTCCTGGATGACGGAACGAAGACGCGTTCCGTGACCGAGATTTCAAAGCAGCTTCAATCAATCGGCGCCCAGGTCAACACCGGATCAGATTGGGATTCGTCGAACGTGAGCTTGCTTACTTTGACCAGGAATCTGGACAAAGCGCTGGAAGTCTTCTCGGATGTCGTGGTTAATCCCACGTTTCCGGAAACCGAGTTTGAAGTCCAGCGTCGCCGGAATGCGGTGCAGTTCCTGCAACGCAAGAACAATGCGAACCAAATTGCGAACATCGCTTACAGTTCACTGCTCTACGGGAAGACGCATCCCTATGGCAGACCCTTGGCGGGCGATGAAGAGTCGCTTAAGGCGCTGACCAGAGACGACCTGCAAAAGTTTTATGACAGTTACTACCGGCCAAACAACTCAGTCTTGATTGTGGCTGGCGAAGCCGACGCGAAGACGTTGATGCCGAAGCTGGAAAAAGCTTTTGAAACCTGGAAAGCGGCCAGTGTGACAACAACATCGGTGCCACCAGCGCCGCGGTTTGAGCAACCTGGTATCTACATTGTCGATAAGCCTGGTGCCGCACAGTCGGTGGTCACGATCGGTCAGATCGGAGTGGACCGGAGCAATCCCGATTACTTCTCTCTGTTAGTGATGAACTCCATCTTGGGCGGGCAGTTTTCGTCTCGCGTAAACATGAACCTGCGCGAAGACAAGGGTTACACCTACGGCGCGCGAAGTGGGTGGAGTTTCCGCCGAGGGGCGGGACCGTTTTCCGCCTCGGCCGACGTTCAGACCGCGGTTACCCGGGAATCCATCCAGGAGTTCATGAAGGAACTCAATGGCATTCGCGGGTCAATTCCGGTGACGCAGAAAGAGCTCGATTACAATAAGCAGAGTATTATTCGGCGTTACCCGGGTGCTTTTGAAACGGTGGGCCAAATCTCGAATCAGTTGTCCAACCTGGTTGTGTTCGGACTGCCGGATAGTTACTTCAACGATTACATCGCTAAGGTCAATGCCGTTACTGTGGCGGACGTCAATCGGGTAGCGAACAAGTATCTCGACCCGTCCAAAATGGCAATTCTGATTGTGGGCGACCGAAAGGTAATCGAACCGAAGTTGAAGGAACTGAACGGATTCACGATTGCCTACCTGGATGTTGACGGCAAACGAGTAGCCGAATAGGCAGGTACGTTTCGGCCGAAGTAACGCCCGGGTAATGTTTCGCTCCGTAGGAGCGAGATGTTTATAGAACATGAGGACTTTCCGAATTTGTCGCTCTGTTAGGAGCGAGATGTTCGGCGGCTCAACTTCGACCACTGGCGGAGCCACTATTATTTCGCTCCTAAAGGAGCTTCGCGTTAACTGAGAAGGCTGGTCTATAGACATTCGCTCCTAGCGGAGCGAAGTCCGTCATACAAGATTCCCTGAAACCGTTCTCCCCAACTGTGCGTAATAATTTCTTCGCTCAGGCTCTATATCTCAACCACCACCAACGAAAGAGGTAATAAATGAAGTTTTTGCAGTTCCGCACCGCCTTTTTGGCGCTGGCCGTGGCCCTCGTTTGCCTCGGTTTATCGGCAGCAACCCACGTGCTGGCGCAGGCGCCACCGCTAATCGATCGCGAGCTATTCTTCGGCGACCCCGAAATCTCGGGCGCGCAAATCTCACCGGACGGCAAGTTCATCGCCTTCGTCAAACCGCTGAAAGGCACGCGCAACATTTGGGTCAAGCGCACCGACGAGCCTTTCGATAAAGCGAAGCCGATTACGGCCGACACTCAGCGGCCAATTCCGCAGTACTTCTGGAGCCGCGACGGCAAGTACATCCTCTTCGTCCAGGACAAAGGCGGCGACGAGAATTATCTCGTGTACGCCGTTAATCCTGCTGACGCACCGGCCGCGGGTCAGGAAGTGCCCGTCGCGCGAAATCTGACGGACATGAAGGGCGTGCGCGCTCAAATCGTGGGCGTGCCGCGCACCGATCCGGATGCGCTCTACGTGTCCATCAACGATCGAGATAAGGCCTGGCACGATCTCTACAAAGTGAAGATCTCGACTGGGGAGAAAACTCTGGTCCGGGAAAACAAGGATCGGATCGTGGGCTGGACGTTCGATCTCAAGGATCAGCTGCGGCTCGCCACGCGCGTGGCAGACAATGGCGACACTGAGGTGCTGCGGCTCGACGAGAAGGGCTTCACGAAGGTTTATTCGTGCAACGTGTTTGAGAGCTGCGGTCCTGTCCAGTATCACAAGGACGGGCAACGCGTGTATTTCACAACCAATAAAGGCACGGACATCGATCTCACCAGATTGACGCTATTCAATCCCACGACGGGAAATGAAGAGCATGTGGAATCGGATCCAATGAAGCGCGCGGACCTCAGCGATATCTCTTTTTCAGAAGTCACCGATGAACTGATCCAGACGACTTATGAGGACGACCGCAATCGAATTTACTGGAAAGACAAGGGCTATGAAGCCGATTACAAACTGGTGCAGAGCAAACTGCCCGGCAAGGAAATTGGTTTCGGTTCAGCCACTAAAGACGAACAACTGTTCCTGTTGACCGCTTACAGCGATACCGATCCGGGCGCACGATACCTGTTCGATCGACGGACGAAAAAGCTGACGCTGCAGTATCGAAGTCGCGAAAAGCTGAACCGCGAACACCTCGCGCCCATGAAAACAGTCCGTTATAAGTCGTCCGATGGAATGGAAATTCCCGCGTACCTGACGCTGCCAAAAGGCGTACCGGCGAAGAATTTGCCGGTCGTGATCAACCCGCACGGCGGGCCTTGGGCGCGTGATTCCTGGGGCTACAACACCTTCGCTCAGTTTTTCGCGAACCGCGGGTATGCCGTGTTGCAGCCTAACTTCCGCGGCTCAACCGGCTATGGAAAGAAGTTCATCGACGCCGGTAACAAACAGTGGGGCGACAAGATGCAGGACGACATCACCTGGGGCGCGAAATACCTAATCGCCGAAGGGATCGCCGATCCGAAACGCCTCGGCATCATGGGTGGTTCGTATGGCGGCTATGCGACGCTCGCGGGTGTGACGTTCACGCCTGACCTGTACGCGGCGGCCGTTGATTACGTCGGCCCGTCGAGCTTGATTACACTGCTCGAATCGATTCCGCCCTATTGGGAAGCCTATCGGCAAATCTTCTACAAGCGCATGGGTGATCCTTCGACTACAGAAGGCAAAGCCCAGCTCGAACGGCAGTCGCCGATTAACCACGCGACCAGGATCAAGACTCCGCTACTCGTCGTCCAGGGCCAGAACGATCCGCGCGTGACGAAGCGTGAAGCGGATGCGATCGTGATTGCACTTCGCGATCGAGACTTCCCTGTCGAATACATCAACGCGCCGGACGAAGGCCACGGATTCGCCAAGCCGGTTAACAACATGGCGATGATCGCCACGACTGAAAAGTTTCTGGCCAAGTTCCTGGGCGGTCGTTTTCAGGAAGACGTGAAGCCGGAAGTGGCTTCGCGTCTGAAGGAAATCACGGTTGATGTAAAGACCGTGACGCTGCCGAAGAAGGTTGAAGCAACGGCGAGTGCGCCGAAAACCTCAGGAGACTTGAAAGCCGGCTCTTACAGCTACAAAGCCGTGATCGAACTCAGCGGCCAATCCATTCCGCTGACGATTACGACGGACATCAAAGACGCAGGTGAAAACTGGGTCGTGACTGAGGTTATTGACACGCCCCAAGGTCAGCAAAAAGACGTCGCGACGATCCAAAAGAGCACTCTCGCGCTGAAGCATCGTTCGTTCACCCAGGGGCCGGTGACAATTGAACTCGATTTCACGGGCCACAAGATCACGGGCACGATGAATGCGACCGGACAGCCTCAGCCAATCACCGTTGACTTGGAAGGACCGGTGTTTGTGAACGGTGCCGGTTCGTTCGACATCATTGCGCGGTTGCCGCTCGCGGCCGGCTATGCGACCACGTTCCGAACCTTCGACGTGCAGAAGCAGAAGGCCGGTCTGAAACAACTAAAGGTCGTGGGCGAGGAAAGCGTAACGGTTCCGGCGGGCAAGTTCGATGCCTATAAACTTGAAGATCGTTGCGGCGGACAACGATGCCGACAAGCAAACGATTTGGATCGCCAGGGACTCGCGCAAAGTCGTCAAGATAACTGCCACGCTTGTGAATCTGGGCGGAGCGGTATTGACCAGCGAGTTGAGTCAGTAAAACGGCATTTCTACAACTCTTCGGCGGCCGGATCGTTTTGATCACGGCCGCCTTTTTTTGTCCTCCCAGTTGCCATGTTTTTGTCATTGCACCTTAATCTTCCGATCAGATAAATAGAGAATTCAGACGAGGCGGGCGGCTCTGCCGCAGCTTGAAGGCTTCGTGGGTTTGCGGCTTTGCCGCTTGATGTGCGGAAAGGCTCTGCCTTTCCGAAAGGAACCAGGTTTCACCGTGCGGCTCTGCCGCTTGATGTGCGGAAAGGCTCTGCCTTTCCGAAAGACTCAAAATAGATACTGAGGCTATGCGTCATGCATACAATCTCCCGAGACACTCCTGCGCTCTATCTTACTTCCGTAGCAAAGAATCGTCTGGCCGTTTTTCGCACCGCGCAACTAGCACTCGTCGCCTGCGCAGCTCTTCACGAAGCGAGAACATCTGGAGGCTTTTCGATCTATGCCTACGTCATCATGCCTGACCACCTTCACGCGATAACGGATTCTGCTCTGAAGCCGTCGAAAGTGCTCCAATACATCAACGGCATCATCAGCCGCCGAGTTATTGACCATCTGAAAGCGGGCGGCCATAATGCGTCACTCCGAAAGCTTCAACGTGAATCGGGAGCACGGAGCCATCGATACTCGCTTTGGGAACACCACAGCAACGTCATGCCGATTTTCAGCGAAGATATGCTGATGCAGAAGGTCAATTACATCCATCAAAACCCTGTAACGGCAGAATTGATCGAGCGAGCTGAAGACTATCGATGGTCGAGCGCGAGAATCTGGAAACGTTGCGCGTTGGAAAGTGAACCGCTGACGGTAGACATCGGTCGAATTGCGTGGCGTCATCGGTAGTTAGGCGGAAGTTTTGCGGCTCCGCCGCTTGACGTGAAAGGCTGTGTCTTTCACCAGGTGATGAAATGGCGGCGGCTTCGCCGCTTGATGTGCGGAAAGGCTTTGCCTTTCCGATCGCAGTAGCTGTTTTAATATCGCAGCGGCGAGGCTAAGCCTCGCCGCTGCGAAGAAGACAAAAAGGGTCGCGTGGCCGGAAAGCCGGAGGCTTTCCGCACATCAGGCGGCAAAGCCGCGCCACAAAGTAAAACAGGCAGAAACTGTAAACTGAGCGCCATTACGAACAAGAAGCCATGAAAACTCTAATCAAAAACGGCCAAATCGTAACCGCAACTGACAACTACAAAGCCGACATCCTGATCGACGGCGAAATTGTTTCCGTCATCGGCGCAAGGCTCGACATGGAAGCTGACTTGACCATCGACGCGAGCGGCAAACTCCTCATTCCCGGCGGCATCGATCCGCACACGCACATGGAACTGCCGTTTGGCGGCACGACGGCCTCTGACGACTTCACGACCGGCACGATCGCGGCGGCGCACGGCGGCACCACGACCATTATCGACTTCGCCGTCCAGTACAAAGGCGAGGCGCTGCTGCAGGGCGTGGACAACTGGCACAAGAAAGCCGAAGGCAAGTGCACGATCGATTACGGCTTTCACCTGATCACGACTGAACTCGAAGACCGTCAGATCGAAGAAATGTACACGGTCATGGACGAAGGCGTGACCAGCTTCAAGATGTTCATGGCTTATCCCGGCGTGTTCCTGGTCGATGATGCAACGATCTTTCGCGCGATGTCTGCCGCCGGTCAACGCGGCGGCTTAATTTGCATGCATGCCGAGAATGGCATCGTCATCAACGAGATCATCAAACATGCCCTGGCCAAAGGCCACACCGCGCCGAAGTACCATGCGCTGACTCGCCCGACGGTCGCGGAAGCCGAAGGCGTGCATCGCGCGATTGCGATTGCTGAAATGGCCGAGGCGCCCGTTTACATCGTTCACTTGTCGTGCGCCGACGCTTTGAATCAAGTTCGTCAAGCGCGCGATCGTGGGATTCCGGCGTTTGCCGAAACCTGTCCGCAGTATCTTTTCCTTTCAATCGATGATTACGGTGATGGCTGGGACGGCGCGAAGTATGTGATGACACCGCCGCTGCGCGAGAAATCAAATCAGGATGAGCTTTGGAAAGGTTTGAAGATGGACGACCTGCAAGTCATCTCAACCGACCACTGTCCGTTCTGCATGAAAGAGCAAAAGGAACTCGGCCGGGATGACTTCACCAAGATTCCGAACGGCGCGCCCGGTGTCGAACATCGCGTGCCGCTGATTTACACCGGCGTGGTGGAGAATCGCATCTCGCTGAATCGTTTTGTTGAGCTTACCTCGACTGCCGCCGCCAAGATGTTCGGGCTGTTTCCCAAGAAAGGCACAATCGCCGTGGGGTCGGACGCCGACATCGTAATTTTCGACGCCAATAAAGAACAGACCATCAGCGTTAAGACTCATCACATGAACGTTGATTACAGCGCCTATGAAGGCCGAACAATCAAAGGTGTTGTGGAGACAGTCCTTTCACGCGGCTCAGTCGTGATCGACAAAGGCGATTTTAAAGGCAAGGCCGGCGCCGGGCAGTTTCTAAAACGCGGCGAGTGTGTGGCAATCTGATCTTCCATTCAGGCTGACAACACTTCGACCTGCCCTATCAATTCGCTTGACCCGCCCAACCAGCGTGGCGACATCGCGCTAACGCTTGCATTTGGAGGGGAAACCTTTACACGAGAGGCCCGGGCCGCATTGCTTGTCGGCGGAGCACCCATCCCCTTCCCTTTTGAAAGCCTTGCAAGAATTACCGCCGGCACCGAGCGTGCCCGTGTCGCAATAGCCGTTATTGCAATCGGAGTTCTCCTTGCACTGACAGAGGCCTTTGCTGCTGCAGGAGCCGGACTTGCATTGGTTGTCGCGCACGCACGGCCGGCCGATCTCCACTGAAGCCGGCACGATGCATTTGCCGAGCGGCTTGCCTTGGCACACCATGCCCGTGCCGCACTGGCCGTCGCGCGAGCAAGATTCGCCGGATGTCTTCAGGCTGATGCAAGTGTTCTTGCCGAAGCTTATCGAGCCGTCGTCGCAGTAGGCATTGGTGCAATCGGTGTCAGCCTTGCACTGACAGGCACCGTCCTTGTCGCATGAACCGCTTCGGCATTCGCCGTCGCGAATGCAGCTCGCACGGATATTCAGCGTGCCGTTGAAGCCGCACTTGCCTACCGGTTCGCCCCAGCACGTTAAGCCGACCGCGCACACACCGTCGCGCGAGCAAGCCACTCCGTGTTGATGGCGCGGCAGGCACACGTTGCGGCCGAGCGAGGCCGTACCCTTATCGCAGTATTCGGTGGCGATGCAGTCGCCATCGCTGCCGCACTCCGGTGGTTTGGCGGCGGCGTAACGGCGGGTGATGATCCACACATACACGCCCTGCGCGCCGGCCCGGCCCGCATCGGAATCGCACATTATGTAATTGAGGGGCGCCGAGGCCAGCACGTTCGCGCAATCCTTCCGGGAAAAATCGTCCTCCCCATACTCGTCGTCCAGGCCCAGGTAGTGCGCCATTTCATGGGCGATCGTCGAGGCTTCAGTGCCGGTGTGCATGTTGTTCCACTTGAAGGTCCATCGCTTGAAACTCGGACGGTGGTTCGGATCGAGATTGAAGCGCACTTGCCAAATGACGTTGTCCTTGTCCCAGGCGGTGCGGTCCGCTGATCTAGCGCCGTCGCATGAACTCCTCGCGCCGGGCACGGGTGCTTCGCAATCCAGAAACACCGGTTTGATCCTGAAACCGGGCCGGTTCCATGTCGAGGTGATCGCGGCACGCCAATACTCACGTAAATGATCGAGGGTGGTGCGGGTTACACCATCCGTGCCAACGGCCGTCAGTGTACGTGACACCCGGCAGGCGCGTTCGCCGCTGTAATACATGGCGTCCTGCTTCTTCACACGAGAGGACGAACTGTCAGCGTCCTCGATCACGCCGCGCGTGATCTCAGTATTGCCTTTTGGATCGTCGAATACCGTCGCGCCCAGTGCGCAAACTCGTCCCGGCGCGTCCAAGCCAAGTTGACTGGCGAGGTCGAAGGGAATGTCGACCATTGTCGTCTTGCGTGAAGTCGGCCAGTTGAAAACGGTCGGCAGCGTGACGATCCATTCACCCTTCACCCGCTCGATCTGATACGCGTATTTGAGCGAAAAGAGGCCGAGGTAGTCTAAATTGCCCTTCACGATCCGCGGCGTCAGATCGTCCGCGAACTGGTGGTCGCTCGGGATCTCCTTCTCGACATCCTTACCGTTGCTGTCGCGATTGCGGTTGCAGGTAATAAGGCGGGCGTTGTAATCGCGATTGAATCCTTGATTCACCGTGTCTCCCGGTACGGGTTTGGCGAAGTCCGACTTTTCAAGTTGAGCCGCTTCGGCGCGCCCGCGCGCATCGCCGTCATCGGGACACAGATTAATCGCCATTGCTTCCGCCATCTTCGCTGGATCGTTCGACCTAGCCGGCAACGCGGCCGCCAGCAGCGAAACCACAACCACAAACGCAAACGCAAACAGCAGTAGTGCTTTGGTAGCCATTTTGTGACTCCTTCGAAAAGGTGTAAGTGCCCGAAGACGCGACCCGGATGGCTGGCCGGTCTGGGGCAGGTGAAGCTTTGGGCACGGAAGATATCGGAAAGGATGCAATCCGTCAATAAATTCTGCACCTGCTGAGCTGCCCAACGTTCGAAATGAGTCTGGGAAAGAAGATCAAAGGCATGGTCGAGACAGTTCTTTCCCGAGGCCCACTCGTCATCGACAGAGGCGAGTTCAAAAACAGAGCGGTGCCGGACAATTTTTAAAATGCGGCGAGTGTGTGGCAATCTAAATTGCGAGGTTCACCGGTACGCACGCTTCCCGCGTGCTACGCTTTGAATATCGAGCACGCTGGAAGCGTGCGTACCGATCGCAGATGTACGACACTCCTCACCACCCACGAAAGAAGTGCGCGCAATGCGGACTGGTCAACGCTGCCTCTGACAGTGTCTGCCGGCGGTGCGGCGCTGAACTCGATGAACCGATCGCGGTCAGAGCGGTGGACGAGGCCCCTCCAAAAAAGACCCGCGGCTTCCTGAAAAGAGTAACCTGGATCATTGGCGCCACGATGATTCTCCTGGTCATCTTTTACGTGTCTCTGTTGTTGACTTCCGACGGGCTCCAGGCTGCACAGCGCGATCAGGTTGAGCGCTCGATTGCTATCCTGGAACAAAAGGGCTTCAGTAGCGAGGTTTTCGTTCTCAAACGGCTGGCTTCGTTTCGCACGTCCGACAATTGGCTCAACGCGTACGTCGGGCACCGTGATGCTTATGCGGCCACAAACTTCCCTTTCGAAATCGTGACTCTTTATTCGGACTTCTTCAGCCTGCCGATTGACGACACGGAACGCGCGGCGGTCCTGCTACATGAAGCGCGACATCTGTTGGGTGACGATGAGGACGCGGCGCTGGAGCTAACGTGGAAAAGTAAAAGACAGCTGGGCTGGACCGAGGAAAAATATGGCGCGACACGCGTGTGGGACGCGACGGAAGACTTGACGCGACCCCGGTTTGCGTACATGTTTTCGTGCGGCGCCGATGGACAGGCGGATTGTTACCGGTAACCCCGGTTCATCCGCCAATGCAGAAGCGGGCACGAAGTGAGCGCGGCGTCTGATGATCGCTGAAGAGCGCGCTTACTTCGTGCGCGCTTCTGCACTGGGGGCCTATTTCGAGAGGGCTAAACAGTGAAACGTATCATCACCTTGATTGCTTGCCTGACCGCGTGGCTGGTATTGACGCCGAGCGCTCTCACGCAAAATCCTAAGATCGTCACCGCCGCCCAAGCCAATGGCGTCTATTCTTCGTACGACAACGAAATACGGATTCTCGCGCTCGGGAAAAACAAACTGAAGGTGCAGTTTGATGGCGTCTATCACACCATTTCGAAGAGCGTGAATACCGGCTACGCGAGCGGCGAAGCGACCATCGAGGGCAATATTGCCGTGCTTGAGCTACGCGAGTGGGGCCCGTGCAAAATCACCATAGTCTGGCTGCGTGGCAACAGATTAAAGGTAACTCAGGAAGGTGACTCTCCCGACTGCGGTTTCGGACATAACGTCCGTGCGGACGGAACCTATCGAAAGATTCGCGGCGGTAAGCCGAAGTTTGAGCCGCCTCCGGAATAAATTAACCGCCACCGGAATGAAGTCAGAACCGCCTGCGGTAGCGGGCGGTTGAAATTTGAAGAGTCACGTACTATTGACGCTTCGCCCTACCTGCAATTGGGTGTCCAAAAGAGGAGATAACTGCGATAGATCAACCACCCGCTACCGCAGGTGGTTCTGACGAAATAACTTGTCGCGTCACGCTTGTTTCCCTTACTATGCACGCCTTGCTGTTTCCTTCAAATCAGTCTTACCGAGGTTAATCGCAGATGCTGGCAGTTCTGTTCTTCTGTTTCGCCCTTCTCTCTTTTGGACAAGGCCCTCCAGGACAACAACCGGCAGCAACTCCGCAAGCCGGACCGTCCCCAGCGGCTTCGCCGGGAGGTTCGGCATCGGGACAGCAGCGCGGCGCACCGGAACGCCCGGCACCTTCACCTGAAGAACCGCCGGTCGTAACAAAACACGAAATTCGGATTGGCGGCAGAACGCTGCGTTACACGGCGACGACGGGCATGATGCCAATCAAGAACCGCGACGGCGAGACTGAGGCGCGCTTGTTCTTTATGGCTTATACGTTGGACGATCCCGCCAATCGCGCGCGACGGCCGCTGACATTCTCTTTCAACGGCGGGCCCGGGTCTTCGTCGGTTTGGCTGCATCTCGGCACGGTTGGTCCGAAGCGCGTGCGGATGAACTCAGACGGCGGCATGCCTGCGCCTCCGTTTGAATTGGTGGACAACGAACACACCTGGCTGACGCAGAGTGATCTGGTCTTCATCGACCCGGTCGGGACCGGCTACAGCCGCGCCGCCCGTCCCGAACTGGCGGCGAAGTTTCTTGGGTTACAGGGCGACATCGAATCAGTCGGTGAGTTCATTCGCCTCTATCTGACGCGACACGAGCGCTGGGCGTCACCTCTATTCCTGGTCGGTGAAAGTTACGGGACGACACGCGCGTCGGCCTTGTCAGGTTACCTGATCGACCGCGGCATTGCCTTTAACGGCATCATGCTCGTTTCAGCGATCATGAATTTCCAGACGACGGCGTTCGCGGCGGGAAACGATCTGCCTTACACGCTCTTTCTGCCGGCGTATGCCGCGACCGCGTGGTATCACAAGCGGCTTCCGTCTGACCTTCAGTCAAAACCGTTAACGGAAGTTGTCGCGGAAGTTGAAGACTGGTCACTCAATCAATATACGGTGGCTCTGGCGCGTGGCGATCGCCTGGCGCCGCAACAACGCCAGGAAGTCGCCGCGCGTCTGTCGCGCTACACCGGTCTCGGACAAAGCTTCTTCGAGAATGCGAATCTGCGCGTCAACCTGAATCTATTCCGGAAAGAACTGCTTCGGTCCGAGCGCCGATCGATCGGCCGTCTCGACAGTAGATTCAAGGGCTACGATTCCAATTACTCGACGGACAGTCCTGAGTACGACGCCAGTGAAGCGGTAATTCGTTCGCCTTACACCTCGACCCTGAACAACTACGTGCGGCGGGACCTCGGTTACAAAACGGATCTTGAGTACTACATTCTGGGCGGCGGCTTCACCAGTCCGTGGAACTGGGGCACTAACAACAACTATGTCGACACGAGTGTGGCATTGCGGAATGCGCTGGCGAAGAATCCTTATCTGAAAATATTCGTGGCGTGCGGCTACTACGACATGGCGACGCCCTTCACCGCCGCCGAATACACCATTCATCACATCAGTATCGATCCTTCGCTGCTGCGAAATTTCTCGACAGGCTATTACGAAGCCGGCCACATGATGTACATCGATGAAAAGTCGCACGCGAAGCTGCGCGCGGACATCGGCAAGTTCATGGAAGATTCGTTGCGGAGATAGGCTAAACTTTCCAGCATGAACCAAGACGACCTTCACGATTTTCGCGAGCAATGTGAACGGAGCCTTAGACGGACGGTCGCGGAACGTATGCGCTATGGTTTCAATTATGTTTACAAGCCTGTACTTGATGACGCCGAATGGCGCTCGTTTGATTCGATGGAAGATTATCGACGCTGGTGCCGTGAGAATCTGCCCGAGTATCTCGGTTACGGCGACCTGACGGACTTACAGAGAAAGACGCTCGATGCGGCGTGAAGCGTTTCACCCGGCGCAGGCCCAGGAGGTTGCCGCTGTTTTCGGCAGACAGGGCGTCGATTACATGTTTATTGGCAAGGGCGGCGCCATCCTTCTCGGCTATCCAGGAACGACACAGGATGTTGACGTTTTCCCGAGAAAAGATCCTGAGAACGGTCGGCGTATTGTGAAAGCCTTGGTCGAGTTGGGTTTCGCGATTGACGGTGCACTTGAGGCCGAAATAGTCCGCGGCAAAGACTTTGTCCAAATCAAGAATGGGCCCTTCGATATCGATTTGGTTTTCGCTCCAGATGGCATTGAGAGCTATGACGAAGCAAAAGCACGCATCGATCTGTCGAGCGGATTCCCAGTCGCCAACCTTCGCGACATAATTGAAAGTAAGCGGGCGGCGAATCGGCCGAGAGACGCGGTCGAGCTTCCATTGCTTCAGGCGTTTCGAGAAACGTACGAGAAGCAAAAACGTCATAAGAATTGAGAGGATTCATGAGAAAACTAATTGTGCTGATTGCGGTAACGCTCCTGCTCGCTGTTCCCGCATTCGCGCAGAACAACATCGAGCCTCCACTGATTACCGTTACCGGCCAGGCCGAAGTGCGCGTGCCTCCCGATGAAGTGCTCTTCACGCTCGCCGTCGAGAATGTCGATAAAGACATGCTGGTCGCGAACAGTAAAACTGATGAAAGCGTGAAGCAGATTCTGGCGATTGCCCGCAAGTTTGGCGTCAAACCTGAGGACGTGCAGACCAGTCAGATCAGCGTCCAGCCGAAGTACAACACGGACGACCTGCCCTATGACGAGCGGAATCGGACGAAGCGCGTGCTCATCGGCTATCAGGTCTCGAAAACTGTGGCAGTCAGACTTCGCGACCTCTCACGGTTTGATGAAATGCTAGCGGACATCCTGAAAGCCGGCATTACTCGTTTGAGCAACCTGGAGTTTCGTGATTCACAAATTCGGAAACATCGCGACGAAGCGCGCCGGATGGCCATTCGCGCCGCGAAAGAAAAGGCAACGTTGCTGGCCGGCGAGATTGGCCAATCGATTGGGCCGGCCTATTCGATTACCGAAACCAGCCGCGATGTCGTGCCACGAGCCGCGATGCAAAACGTCTCGTCCGATGCTGATGCGGCTGTTGAGAGCGAATCCGCGCTTGCTCCGGGAACTCTGTCGGTCACCGCACAGGTCACTGTCCGCTTCCGCCTAAATTAGTCGTGACAGCAAATAACGAAACAATTCAACACCCCGACGGTCGCGTCGAGCTGAAGCCCGAGGCCTTTGCCGAAATCAGCCGGAGCCCTCTGTTCAATCAGGACCTGGCGCCCGTCAAAGTTGCTGATCGCAATTGGACTACTTACAACTACGCCGCGCTGTGGATCAGCATGGCGCACTGCATCCCGACCTACATGCTTTCCTCCGGCTTAATTGCCGCCGGCATGAACTGGTGGCAGGCGCTGATCACTATCCTACTCGGCAACGTGATAGTGCTGATTCCGATCCTGTTGAATTCACACCCAGGCACAAAATATGGAATTCCCTTCCCGGTGTTCGCGCGCGCTGCTTACGGAACGTATGGATCAAACCTGCCGGCGCTGATGCGCGCGATTGTGGCCTGCGGCTGGTTCGGAATCAATGCATGGATTGGCGGCGAGGCCCTCCATGTTTTCTTTACTGCGCTAGTGCCGAATTGGCATAACTTGCTGGGCGGGGAGATCGGGGGACACACTACGACCGAGTGGCTTTCGTTCCTGCTGTTTTGGGCCTTAAATATTTACATCATTTATCGCGGCATGGACCTGCTCAGGAAAGTCGAGAACTGGGCAGCGCCTTTTGTGCTCATCATGACTGCGCTGCTTTTGGGATGGGCGGTTTGGAAGGCGAATGGGCTGGGCTTTGTTTTTCATCAACCGAGCAAGTTCGCAGCTTGGAGTGATTTTCGACCGGTCTTTTTTCTGAAACTCACTGGCATGATCGGTTTCTGGGCAACCCTAAGCCTGAACATGCCGGACTTTACTCGATTCGGACAGAGTCAACGGCAACAGGCTGTGGGTCAAATCGTCGCGCTGCCGACCACGATGACCGTGTTTGCTGCGATGAGCATAATTATCACGTCGGCCGCGATGGTCATCTTCAGCCACCTTCCAGCTGAGCAGCTAAGCCAACTATGGGACCCGATGAAATTGGCAGGCCAGTTCAGCCAGTTTTGGGTAATCGCCATTTCTATGTTCACCGTGGTGGTCGCAACCGTGGCGGTTAACATTGCCGCTAATGTTGTTTCCCCCGCGAATGATTTCGCGAATGCATTTCCGAAATGGATTTCGTTTGCTACCGGTGGACTCATTACCGGCATTATTGGAATCCTAATGCAGCCCTGGCGCCTGCTTGAAAATCCGGCGCGCTATATCGACGGTTGGCTGGTGGGCTATTCGGGAGGCATGGCCGCCATCGCCGCCGTCCTGATCGTCGACTATTGGCTGGTGCGGAAGAAGAAGCTGCAGCTCGGCGACTTGTATCGCAAGCGGGGTGCTTACACGTACAGCGGCGGTTGGAATTGGCGAGCAGTTCTCGCGACATTGATTGGCTGTGCCATCGCCTGGATCGGACTGTTCGTCCCCAGACTAAGGCCGTTGTACGACTACGCTTGGTTCGTCGGCTTTGGCGCGTCAGCACTCGTGTACTGGGCGCTGATGACGCTGATGCCGCCGCCTCAGATTGTGCCGCAAAGCGAACCGGCCTAATATCACGGCCTGCCGCGTGCTATCCCGCCGCGTCGGGATTCTGACAAATTACACGGAGTCTTATATGCCAAGAACAGTAAAATGCGGATTGATTCAGGCACACAATGCCGGCCCGACTGATGCGCCGATTGAAGAGATCATACGGCTCAACGTTGAAAAGCATGTCGCGATGATCGAAGACGCGGCAAAGCAGGGCGTCCAGATTCTTTGCATGCAGGAAGTCTTCACCACCCCTTACTTTTGCGCCGAGCAGCAGACGCGCTGGTACGACGCGGTCGAGAAAATTCCCGACGGGCCGACGACGAAGTTGATGCAGGAAATCGCCCGCAAGCACAACATGGTGATTATCGTCCCAATTTACGAGGAGGAGATCACCGGCATCTACTACAACACCGCGGCCGTGATCGATGCTGACGGCAAGTACCTGGGCAAGTACCGGAAGAATCACATCCCGCACGTCAATCCTGGCTTCTGGGAAAAGTTCTATTTCCGCCCGGGCAATCTCGGGTATCCAACGTTCGACACGGCTTACGCGCGCATTGGCGTTTATATCTGCTACGACCGCCACTTCCCGGAAGGCGCGCGCGCGCTGGGGTTGAACGGCGCTGAGATTGTCTTCAATCCTTCGGCAACTGTGGCGGGCTTGTCCGAATATCTTTGGAAGCTGGAACAACCCGCGCATGCCGTCGCGAACGGATATTTCGTGGGCGCAATCAACCGCGTCGGACACGAGCAGCCCTGGGACATCGGTGAATTTTACGGCCAGAGTTATTTCTGCGATCCGCGCGGGAAAATCATCGCGCAAGCACCGCGCGACGAAGACGCGCTCGTCGTCGCGGATTTGGATCTCGACCTGATTCGTGAAGTCCGCAACACGTGGCAGTTCTTCCGTGATAGACGGCCGGATTCGTACGGACAATTGGTGGCGGATTAGCGGTCAAGACAATGAGAGCAACACATGATTGAAAGAAAGACAGACCTCTTCGCTCTGCTGGCCGAACATCAAGATGAACTCACGCGGTTTGGCGTAAGACGTTGGGGCTTATTTGGATCCTTCAGGAGCGGTAACCAAACCGACAGGAGTGACGTCGATATTCTGGTTGAGTTCGAACAGGGGAAAAAGTCTTTCGACAACTTCATGCGCCTCGCAGCCTTCCTCGAGCAACAGATTGGGCGACGCGTGGAACTTGTGACACCTGAATCGTTAAGCCCGCATATTGGCCCGCATATCTTGCGTGAGGTGGAGTATGCCTCCAGTAGTAGCTGAGTTCCTTGAGCACATTATTGATGAGCTGAACTATCTTTCCAAGACGGCTCAAGGGACAGACAAGAAGTCGTTTCTACATGACGGCACATTACAACGCTCGTTCGTCCGCAGCATTGAAATAATTGGAGAGGCGACCAAGCAAATCCCAGACTCGCTTCGACAGCAATACCCTGAGATCGAATGGCGCGATATGGCCGGGATGAGAGATCGACTGATTAACAGCACTTCGGTGTAGATTATGAAATAGTTTGGGATGTAGCGAGCAACAAAGCTGCTCAATTAATCCCGCGTTTTGTTGAAATTCTAGAGGCGGAACGAAACCACGAATGACTCACCGAGAGCGAATCTCATCCGGCGCGAAATGGGAATCGATTGTTGGCTATTCACGCGCAGTGAAAGTCGGCAGCCGAATTTACGTCACCGGCACAACCGCCATCGACGACGAAGGTGAACTCGTTGCCGTTGATGACGCCTACGGACAAGCGAAGCAATGCCTGATCAACATCGAAAAGGCGCTGAAGCGCCTCGGGGCCGGATTCGAACACGTGGTGCGCACGCGCATGTTCGTCACTGACATTTCGCGCTGGGAAGAATACGGCCGCGCGCATGGAGAAGTCTTTAGCGCTATCCTGCCGGCCACATCAATGGTCGAGGTGAGCGCGCTAATCGATCCGCGGATGCTGATTGAAATTGAAGCCGATGCTGAAATATGAGTTTCTGGTTTCAAGTTTAAAGTTTCAGGTTCAACGCCACAATTCGAACTTGAAACTTGAAACCTGAAATTTGAAACAGGAGTTCTCATGGACCTTTCAATAACCGTCAACGGGATCAAATTCCCCAATCCTTTTCTCTTAGGTTCTGGCCCGCCGGGAACCAACGCGCGCGTACTCGCAAAGGCTTACGACGCCGGCTGGGGCGGCGCGGTGGCAAAGACTGTCAGTCTTGAGTCCAGTAAAGTCGTCAACGTCGTCCCGCGTTATGGCAAAATGCGATCGCGCAACAACGGCGAAGTGATCGGGTTTGAAAATATCGAGCTCATTTCGGATCGTCCAATCGACGTTTGGCTGGAAGAGTTCCGGCAAGTTAAGAAGGATTATCCAAACAACATCCTGATCGCCTCGATCATGGAGGAGTACACCAAAGAGCGTTGGCAGGAACTGACGAAAAAGGTCCAGGACACCGGCGTTGATGCTTTCGAGTTGAACTTTTCATGTCCGCACGGCATGACCGAACGCAAGATGGGTTCTGAAATGGGTCAGCGTCCGGATCTTACGGAAGAAGTCACGAGTTGGGTGAAAGAAGTTGCCACGATTCCAGTCTGGGCGAAGATGACCCCAAACATTACTAACATCCGTGAACCCGCGCTGGCGGCGGTGCGCGGCGGCGCCGATGGAATCTCAGCTATCAACACGATTCTTTCCGTCATCGGAGTGAATCTTGAAACGCTGCGCCCGATGCCCACAGTTGAGGGCTACACGGTTCCCGGCGGTTACTCGGCGCAAGCGGTGAAGCCGATCGCGCTCCGGATGGTGAGCCAACTCGCGCTCGGCCTGTCGAAAGAAACTTCGATCAGCGGCATTGGCGGTGTGGAAACCGCTCACGATGCGATCGAGTTCATGCTGCTCGGGTCATCGACTGTACAGATTTGTACCGGCGTCATGCTTCAGGGAGTGAAGATGGTCGATGAACTTCAGGAGGGCCTGGCGAAATTCATGACCGACAAAGGCTTCAACTCAGTGCAGGAGATTGTCGGCAAAAGCTTGCCGTATTTCTCAACGCACATGGATCTTGTCGCGCGCATGAAGGAAGCGAAGCGCCATAAAGCCGGTGAAGCCGCGCGCGACAACGAATGGGGCAAGAAAGACATCACCGAAAAGACTGCTGAACTCACTTCAAATTGAGCTTTTCCGGTCGAATGGTGCGTCTACAATAACGCAAGAAAAAAGATTAACTGATTACCGGCGACCCGCTATACAATGCCGCCCGCGATGTTGCCTCAAACTGCCTTCTCGCCGATAGCTACCCTATTGCGTGATCGCAAGTTTGGATTGTTACTGACTGGAGCGTTGGCTCTCAACGTCGCGGCTATCGCGTTGCACCTCCCAAGTTGGCAATGCGCCTTTCTACAAGTGACAGGTCTTCCCTGTCCGGGATGCGGCTTGACGCGAGCCTGCTTGCTGTTGCTTAAGGGTGACGTTGGCGAATCGGTTCAGTTTCATGCGTTTGCGCCAATCTTTGTCCTGTTCGTCGCAATTTTGATCATTTGCATGCTTCTTCCGAGAACCGTAACCGAGCCGTTCATCGATAAAGCAGAGACGCTGGAACGGCAAACTGGCTTAACACTAATAATACTGGTTGGTCTAATTCTCTACTGGCTGACGCGATTGCTTTTGTTTCCGACCGCGTTCTCGCAGTTAGTCCGAGGCTAAGACGTTTTCCACTACTCACCCGACTGAAGGAGAAACGAAATGGGAATACTCATTTGGATAGTGTTGGTAGGCTGTATCATTTGCCAGATTATCGTGGCCATTAAGATTTTCCAGAATGACGGCGCCCTCAAAGGAATAATCGCGCTGATCTGCGGGCTATTTGGTCTCATCTGGGGATGGATGAATGCGGCGAGGCTGGGCGTCAAGAACATCATGATCATCTGGACGCTGCTGATCGTTGTCTACGTTATTCTCGGCGCGATAGGCGGATTTAACTTCAGTTACAATCTGGGAACACCCACTCCCTAAGATCGCAAAATCGGCAATTGCTTTATGGCCCGGCTTAGAATCGTTCTAAGCCGGCCCGCGCCAGGTCGAGAGCTTGCTACAACCGTCGCTTGATCCGAGGAGCGCTTGTGATGATGCTTGGGCGTCATAAGGCGCTGTCCTGCGCGCGCCGGTTTCGGAAATCGTGAATCAGCGCCAGTGGCCACTGAATCCGCGGGACTAGCTAAACTCAGCCACGACCGGCGCGTGATCCGAGGGACGCTCCCAACCGCGCGGCTCTTTATCAATCCAGGTGTTGGTACTTCGCAAGGCTAACGGCGCCGAAACCCAAATGTGATCGATCCGAAGGCCGAGGTTGCGCCGGAACGCGCCCGCGCGATAGTCCCACCAGGAATAATGCCCGCCCGCTTCGGTGTGCAGGCGGAACGTGTCGGTGAAGCCCCAGTCTTTGATGTGCTGAAGCGCTTCTCTCTCGGGCGGGCTGAACAGAATCCGGTTTTGCCAAAGGCGCGGGTCATGCACGTCCCGCTCTTCCGGCGCGACATTGAAGTCCCCGCAAAGCAGAACTGGAGTGGACCTGTCGTAACTTTGATCTAACAACTCGCGCAGACGCTTCATCCACTTCAGCTTGAATTGAAACTTGTCTGAGCCGACGACCTGGCCGTTCGGGACATAGACGTCGACGATGCGAATACCCGCGACATCGGCCGCCAGCAGACGCGAATGACTGGTGGCGTCGTCTTCGGGATAGCCGCGCTGAACGGAAGCGCAGCACGCTTGCGAAAGAATCGCGACGCCGTTGTAGCTCTGCTGCCCAAACAGAACGCAGTCATACCCCGCTGCTTTGATTTCGAGCAGCGGAAACTTATCGTCAGAACACTTTGTTTCCTGCAGGCAGAGAACGTCCGGCTTCTCTTTTTCGAGCCAGCGAGTGACGTTTGGCAAGCGCGCGAGAATTGAATTGACGTTCCAGGTAGCGATTTTCATGTTTCAAGTTTCAGGGTTCAAGTTTAGCAAACCTGAAAGAAGGACGTGAGTACTGCGATGATCTATACTCATGTCTTGCATCGAGGTGCTCGTGGCGTTAAGAGTCCCGCCGACTCACTATGACGAGGGGGCCGGAATAATATGCGGAAACCGGATAAAATTCCTACCGGTTGGACTTCCGGTGTTAGTAGTTTCAAAGCAACAGTTAGAGGGATCAAGCTTGGCGTCTTATCCCGACCGCAACAGTGCCCGAAGTTTTATCAGGAAATCAGATATACATAGTTAGGTTTCAATCCGTTCCTCGTCCAGTTTCTACAATGAATGCCGACATCAGCCCCAAACAAGAATGCCTTTATGGCGGAATTTCTGGCGTCCGGCTAGCCGTTGAGTCTGTCGACCTCGGCGAAGGAGTTGAGATTCGACGGACCTATGCCCATCTGTTCTCTGCGAACATGATGGCTTTTGGACGTCCTCACCAGGGGGCACATCACCCACCTCCGTGGAAGGCCGCAAAAGGCGGCTTCGGCTACGACATAGAAGGTGAGATCCGTGCGCCGTCTCGCACTAGTCTTGGCGAATCCTTCGATGCCAAGGAGACAATATGGTGGATCGCTACCCTCCTCAGATTGGCGCGCTTCCCTTATCTTTCAATTCCTGTGATCTCTAATCGTTCATTCAGCGAAATTGCTAGCTCAGATCAAGAACCAACCCTCACGCCATTCGAAACCGAAGGTCGAATATTTGGTCCTGGTGAAAACGGTGCTAGCGTTTTGAATATTGAGCACCTTGATTGGGTCAAGGATAAGTGGCTCACAGCGGGAAAACTCTTAAGCCGAAATCCAAAGTTCTACTCCGCCTTGAGGGCCTTTGACTCAGCAACGCTGCGCGGTCGCGCTTCGTCATCGCTCCTAGCTATGTGGGGTGGTCTTGAGCAAATCTTTGCTCCATCGCCAGGAGAACTTCGCTTCCGCGTAGCTGCACTTATGGCGTCTTATCTCGAAATGTATGGTGACAATCGTCTCTCGCTTTACAGAGAAATTCTCAAGCTATATAACGAGCGGTCAATCGCTGCTCACACAGCGCGGGCAGTTGAGACAGGGCCTCTTGTGCAGACGTACGTAATCATGCGGAATGTATTGGTAAAAATGATCGACACAAACAAAGTACCAACGCAAACCGACTTGGAAGCGCTCTTATTTTGCGGAGATTCCGCTTGATGACAAAGGCTACGCGCTCGCGATCGCAAGCGAGAAACCTAACAAAGGCATGCAGCGGACGCGCAATTAGCATGTCCTCATGCAAGGCTTGTCGCTGGCGGCGGTTCGTGCGCGCCGCTGATGCGGCAGACGGATTGTCGCACTTCTGCCCCTGGAGGAATTATGGCGGACAAAAGTAATGCCGACTGGCTGAAAAGTGATGTTGAACGGCTGATAGAGGCCTACAATCGCGTACATGAGGCGCTCGAACCCGAACCTGTAACCCCTTGGCTCAAGAAGTGGCGCTTAGCCAGACGTCCAGAACGGAAGGCTGCCCAAATCCTCTGCGACGAACTCGGGTGGTTTGTACACGAGCGGGAGAGCTACTGGCGTGGCCTGCAAGAAGCCAGCGAGCGCCTCGCCGTGCACCGTGAGGCCGAAGCTGAGATGTTCGCAAACTTGGAGCGTCTGATCGAGCAAGAGGTCACTGTCTTCAGTCGTCTGGGATTCTCCGAGGAAGCGAGTAGCGGTGTAATCTCTCAAACCTACGACGCGCTAAGTATCGTTCGAGACTTCGAAGATCCATCGGTTGAGTCGCTGCGGAATCTCAGAGATCGGCTTAGGCTAGCTCAAGAGAAGGTCTGCGCTGCGGCGCGAGGACCGCTCAGTAGAGCCTACGACAAGGTCATTGGCAATAAGGGTGCTCGCATCCTCGCTGGCGGTGCCGTTGGGAGCGCGAATGTCGCCATTGCCTTGATTGCCGACGGGGGAGTGCTTTCGTGGGTGTCTCTCAAGGCCGGATACCATGTCATGCGTGGAAATACCGATGAGCTAATAGACCTTTTAGTGGATGGCCTTGGATAGGCGAGAGGCTGTGACGGCCGCTGCCCAACAAAGCCTTGCAGCTGACGGCGCGATAGCATGGTTCTCAAGTAATCTTATTCCTTCAGCTTGAATGCTGATCGCGCGCCGCAGCTGAAGGCCATCGTTAGGCTTCCCATTAGCCTCTTGGGAAATCTAATAATTAACGATAGAGGCCTTAAGGAGAACTAGAAATGTCAGATCCAACAAAAGCAGCACAAGGTATCAACACCGCCAACAAGGCACAATCATCCCAGGCTCTGATCATTCAGGTTTATGCCAATAGCATTGACGAGCAGCCGACCGTCGACTTTTCAGGTGAGCCACATCTGGCAACGTATCAAACACAGATCAACACCGGACTGGCCACCGCTCAGACCCACGCAAATAAATACCTGAACGTTATTCAGCCCAATATCATTCAGAACATCGCCAACATTGGGAATTACTATGCTCTCAATAACGCGGTTGCGACAACACTTCCCGCAGGCTCAACCGAGGCACAGTGGATAGAGAGCTTGACAACACTTCAGCTCCAATCTACCAACTATAAAACCGCTGCCAATAGTGTGGTAGCTTCGTTGAAAACCTTGCACGACAACCTGACTGGTGATACGGCCTCGTTTGCGGCAACTGTCAGTGAGCTCAACTCAGCCGTTAACGGTGACAACGGTATTCTCGCATCAGACGACAAAGAGCTGAGTTCCATCCAGGGGAAAATTGACGGTGCAATTGCGGGTATCGTTACGAGCGGACTGGCTATCATTGGAGGCGGTTTCATGATTGCCGTTGGCGGTATTGCTGATTTCGTCACGGCAGGAACCACAACCCCGTTGGTGGTAGGCGGCATTGGCATAGTTTTAGCTGGTGCCGGAGGTGAGGTTGCATCAGCCCTCACGTTGAAAGGCCTCAATGACCAAAAAGCTAAATTGCTTACCGAAGAATCCACGCTTAAAGCAGAAGTTAAGCTAGCGACGGGGATCAGCAACGGATACCAAAGTCTTTTGACTCAGGTCAAAAGCGCGGTTGACGCCGCAACCCAAATGGAAAGTGCCTGGGAATTTTTGAGTAGCGATCTCGGAAACATGATCAGCGACTTACAAAACGGCGTCAAGAATGCAGGACAAATCCGCACGCTCTTTTTGACCGCCGCCAATACTGAGGTGCAAACCGTGATTACAGATATCAGCACTATCAAGGGTCAGATGGCCGGCGTCACAACGATTGTGGCCAAGCCAGGGCAGACCGTTGGTGACGCCCTGGTTGCTGCGGCCCGACAAAGCGTGGCAGCCTAAAGTGTCTTAGCAAAGAGCCACGAAGAGCGAGCAAGCTCTTCGTGGCTTATTTCTCACAACAATTTCGGAGGCACAACAAATGAGTGGCTATCTATCTCAAGCTGTAACAAATCTAATAGCTGCTGAGCAGCAAATCACGGCTCTTTCCGGTCTACCACCCGCAGCCCAAGAAATCCAATCACAGTCATCGGTTGTCATTTCACAGATGACACCGCAAATCCAGACACTGCAAAAAGCGGTCAGTAGCTTCGTACAGAGTGCAATTCCACAGTTAAATTCTATCGAAACAATGGTGTCGGGCGGCCAACCGTTACCGCAGATTAAGGCGGCGATGGCGAACGTGCAGAACGAAGCGACCGCCTTAAAATCCAGCGTGGATGGAACATCGGGCCAAATCAATGCAGCCTCATCGCAGGTGCTTGGTTATTTCGGTCAACTGGCTACAATCGAATCTGGTTTAACCCAGCAGATGACGACACTTCAAGGCCAGTTAGGCGATGCCCAAGGCGAAGAAGATGCCGCCCAGAAGAGATACTATTATTTGCTTGCATTGGGGCCCTTTGGCCTAGTCGGTCTGGCTGTCGCATTGGGTCTATATTTGAAATGGAAATCTGATGTGAACGATTATCAGAGCCAGATCAGTTCCTTGAATACTCAAATTAATTCGCTCAGCGCAATGAATTTGGCTTGTCAACAAATGGGGAACAATTTTCAAGGGGTGGTCGCAAAAATTTCCGGGGTCAGAAACTCGGTTGATTTTCTTGCCAGCGATATTCTGACGATCGAATCTGATTTGGATTCGGGAAGTGCCTTGCCTGTTATCGGCATTATGGTAAATGCAGCCATCACCGAAGTCACCACGCTGGGCGTTGACGCTTCCTGAACCAGATTCCAGATTCAACAAATGCGCGAGGTTCAGGGTTAAATTAAATGCCTAACACTACGCTCAAGTGGGCCGCGCAAAAAGCCCGCAGCCCGCTTAGGGGTGGGTCCAGAAGACGGGGAGGCATCGTTTACGCCGCAAATAGTCGATGAAATTATAGTCACCATGCGGGAACTGCTTGAATCGGCTAAGCGGGCGCGAGAGCGTCGGTCGGTGCTCACAGAGTACATTGTGTCAGTAGGGGAACACACCTCCTAGCAACTCATTCAACCCGACCGCTCGATAGCATTTCTTTCATGCTCTTTTGCTGCGATGATGTTTGCTGCTCGCTCGCGTTAGCAGCACAGGTTTACAAACTAGCGATCAACCCAGCCAGCATTGCTCCGCGCGTAGCGATGTTGTCAACGATGATGTGCTCGTGAGCGGCGTGCGCGCCGTCGCCTTCAATTCCCAACCCATCCAGGACCGGGACGCCCAGAGCGCCAACGAAGTTTCCATCTGAGCCGCCGCCGACGCTGGTCTCGCCAAGTTCGAAGTCCAATCTTGCCGCGATGCCGCGGGCAAGCTCATAAAGCTCGCCAACTTTCGGCGTTCGCTCCAGCGGGGGGCGATTTATGCCGCCCGTGACTACGACCTGGGCACGCGGATCGAAGGGTTTCAGATTCAGCACGTCCGCCTCAACCGCGACGCCCAGGTCTACAGACGTAAAACGCATATCTACTTCCGCAGTCGCAAGCGCGGGCACGACGTTCGAAGCCGTGCCACCATTGAAAATCGTGACTGTGACGTTCGTGCCGTTCGCCGGATCGTTCAACTCGTGCAAGCGCACCGTTTGCCGTGCCAGTTCCAGCACCGCGTTGACGCCTTTTTCCGGATCGAGTCCGGCGTGTGCCGCGCGACCGTGGACTTCGACGGTGAACATCCCAGTGCCCTTTCGGCCTGTCTTCACTCGGCCGCCGCCCGCCGAAGGTTCGAGCACCAGTACGGCGTGCGCCTTCCGCCCCTCAGCCTCGACGATCGCGCGACCGTGGACGCTGCCGCTCTCTTCGTCGCACATGAAGAGCAAAGTGATTGGGCGAGCCGGGTGCGTATCTGTCGCTTCAAACGCGCGCAGCAGTTCGAGCGCGAGCGCGCAATTCGATTTCATATCAAAAACGCCGGGGCCGTAGATGCGATTCTCATCCGTGCGCCACGGCCTTTCCATTATTGAACCGCGGGGGTGGACCGTATCGGTGTGGCCAAGAAGGATAATTGGCCGCTCTTGATTGACATCAGCGTAGGCAGTGATGCGAACGTGCTCGCCAAAGCCTGGAACAGGAATTCGTTCAACTGAATTCACTGCGGCGATGGTCTTCGCTTGATCGACAAGGAGAGAGACAACGTCTCGGCTGCCTGTTTCGTCGCCCGAAGGAGATTCTGCTTCAACGAGCGCACGCGTGAACGCAAGCAGGTTATCTTGCTGCGCTGCGAAGTACGCGCGTAACGCTCGCAGTTTATCTTCAGGAGGGTTCATGGCCGCTGTGTCATGCGGAAATTGTTTCTGAACGGACAGTCAGGTGCTCGATGCGCGCCTGATTCACTTCGAACCCGATGCCCGGTTTGTCTGGCGGTTTAATCGCGCCGTTTGCCGTGACCGTCACCGGAGGATCGATCACGTCCTCGTGCCAGTAGCGCGCGCTGGCCGAAACATCGCCCGGCAGGGTGAACCCGGCCAGCGTTGACATGGCGATATTGTGAGCGCGGCCGATACCAGACTCGAGCATGCCGCCGCACCACACGGGAATTCTTTTCTCACGCGCGATAGCTTCGACCCGCTTTGCCTCGGTATGTCCGCCAACACGTCCGAGTTTCACATTGATGATGCGACACGCGCTCAGGGCGATCGCATGTTCCGCATCCGCCGGCGTCTTGATGGATTCATCGAGGCAAATCGCAGTGTTGATTCGTTTCTGCAACTCGGCGTGATCGAACATATCATCGTGCGCCAAAGGCTGTTCAAGCATCATCAGGTCGAATTCGTCCAGCCTCCGGAACAGGTCAACATCATTCAGTGAATAAGCCGAATTCGCGTCGCCCGAAAGCCGAATTTGCGGAAAGCGCTCTCGCACCTGACGCACGATGTCGATGTCCCACCCCGGTTTGATCTTGATCTTGATTCGCTGGTATCCGGCCGTTACTTCCCTGTCGATTTTTTCCAGCAGCTCGTCAGGTGACTCCTGGATTCCAATCGAAACTCCGCAGGCAATTTCTTCCTGTACACCGCCGAGATGTCGCCACAGAGGCCGGCCCAGGCGTCTTGCTTCCAAATCCCAGCATGCGGTTTCGAGGGCGGCTTTGGCCATCCGATGGCCGCGCACACTTTTCATTAAATCGAAGACGGCAGCGGCTTTATCAATTTGCTTACCGACAACCATGGGCGCCAGAAACTCTTTCATCGTGGGCCAGGCAGTTTCGGCCCATTCTTCGGAATAGAAAGGGCCTTCACCGGCGGTACATTCGCCCCAACCCTCTGCGCCGTCGCGGTCAGCAACCCGCACGAGAATTATTCGTCGCCTCGTCGTCCGGCCAAAACTGGTCTCGAAAAAGTGAATGAGGGGAAGGTTTATTTCGCGAAGTTCAATTCGGGAAATCAGCACTGAGCGATATTAGACGGAGAAGAGATGTTTGTCAGCCCGTGTCAGAACCACCTGCGGTAGCGGGTGGTTGAACATTCACCTGATTCGTCTTTGTAGATCAACCGCCCGTTACCGCAGGCGGTTCTGACTGCTTATTAATTCGGCTCGCCGACCGCCCATACCGCAAACGTGCGGCCAACTCTCACGTCCTGACCATAGTGCGTCGCAGGATACTGCCACATCTCGTCGAGCATACTCTGCACATCAGCGCGCGTCGGATTTTGCATTACCTGAAGCAGTGTCTTGTCCTTGAAGCGGCCCTTCTTGATCACCGTCTTCATCAGGTCGATCGTGGAAAGACGCTCTGCGGTGCTTTTGATCTCGGCCACGATTTCGTCAAGCACGCGATTGAACGTCTCGGCACTGGCGTCCCGGTAAAGCATCCGATAGTCCGCGAACACTTTCTTTCCGTCTTCGCTGGTCAGGGCCACGTGGAACTTCGTCAGACCCCAGAGATTTGGCCGATCTCCAAGCGGCGGAACGCGCATGCCCACTTCGACCATATCGCCGACACGCACCAGTTTGTCGCCGGTCGGATCGTCCATCGTGATCTGCACCGCTGACGAGTCACGTTCAACGCTGAAGACTTTTGCGGTGCCGATTTTCTGGACCTTGCGCTCTTTATCATCGACCTTGCTGTAAATCGTCCACAGCGTTCCTTCTTCGCCGGCAACAACGCCGTCATCCGTGCCGCGGTCGATGGTTACCTCGCGAGTCTTGCCCGCCCCTTCTTTAAGGCTCAGGATCCGTCCGCTGATTTTTTCCTTATTTGCGTCGAGCAGACGCGTGATCTTCGAATTGACCACCGCCATGTCGTTCGTGATCGCGCCGGATTTATCTGAGCCGGCGACGGCCGACAGCGTGCGCAGAGCTTTCTGATAGGTCTGATAAGCCTCTGCCTTCTTGTCCTGTCTCACCTGACGATCGCCAATGTGACTGTAACCGTCCGCGAGGTGGCGAGCGCGTTCGATCTCGCTGGCGCCTAATCCCTTTTCGGTGCGTTCGCGTTCTTCGTAGTACGTCGGATTGTCGCTCTCGAGCGCGATTGCAAGATTGATCGACTTAAGTGCGTCGCGATGCTTTCCGGCTTTGTTTTGAAGGATTCCGAGCCGGTGATAGGTGCTCGCTGAAGGATCGATGGCGACGCTGCGCCGCAACAGCTCGATCGCTTTTTCAGGCTCCGATTCGGCGATCATGTCACTGAGCCCTGTCATGGCTCCGGAATTTGCCGGCCCAAGTTCAATTGCCTTCTGGTAATAGAACTTGCGCTCGTCCTCGGTGGTGATTCCACCGAGATCCGGACCGAGAAAACTCCACCAAAGGTAAACCACCGGCTTGTATTCAGGGCTTTGCTCAGTCAGCTTCAGTAACTTCGCAAAGTCCTCGCGCGCGCCGGCCGTGAATCGCTTTTGATCTTCTTCCTCTTTCCAATAGCCGGCCCAGTACGCGGCGCGTTGCCGGTACCGCGCGCGGGACAACAACAGCTCGACATTGCCCGGTTCGCGTTCAATTGCCGAATCCAGCAACGCTACGGCTTCTCGATAACGGCCGATTGACGCCAGTTCGTTGGCAAGGAATGTTTTGGTCCGCGCGTCAGTCTCACCGGCAGGCGGATTCGAGCAATCGATGTGCGCCGAAGTCTTCGGCAGCTTGGCGAGCTCCCGATCGACCCATCGCGCTAAGCCCGTGTACCGAGCATCCTTATTTTCACCGTGCTCACATTGGAATTTTTTGTAGTAGTAACGCGCCCAGTCGTCGTACCCGGATTTGCGCCACAGGTGCGCGTGAATCGCCCAGGCGCCGTAATCCTTCGGCTCTTTCCTCATCTGCATCCAGGCCCAGTTCATCGCCGTCAGGTAACCTTCGACCGAAGGGTTCGCGCGTGCCGCATGCTGATCAGCCGCGGCGAGCTTCTGTTCGAAGTCCGCGCCGCCGCGAAAGGCTTCGATGGCGGCAAGTTCGTAGTAAAGCGCCGCGCTGAATTCATTGCCGTCCGCGTAAATAACGTTTCGATGGGTGGCTTGCTTGATGTCGTCCGACACCTCACTGTCAAACACGCCGTCGAAGTAGCCCGGCCGATACCATTCGATTGCTTTTTGAATTGAGTTGGACGCTGCGGCGTAGTCCTTCAGGTTCGCCTGCGTAACGCCGAGGTTCAGGTGGTTAAGTGAGTACTGCGGATCAATTTCACGAATTCGTTCGAAATCTTTCAGTGCCTCATTCGTCTCGAAGCGAATCAGGCTCATGTACCCGCGGTTCGTCAAAGCATTCAGGTTGTCGCCGAAAACCTCCAGGACCTTCGTCGATTCATTCTTCGAAAGATCCGAGCGGCCAATTTCCGCGAGCGCTGTCGCGTAATAGTTGCGCCAATAGGCAGCTTCTTCCGGTGAAGCCATGTCAATCAAGCGTTCGGCCAGCGTGTTTATGTTCGACTTGTCGGTCAGGCTCTGCTTGCGCGCACGCATTGCGGCCCGCAGAGACTCGAGCGCGGACCGTTCAGCCTGCTGCCGCCTTTGTTCGGCCACCAACTGCGCCTGCTGCGCCTGCGCGGTGGCCGCTTCCGCCTTGATCCGTTGTTCTTCGGCCAGCTTCGCCGCCTCTTCGGCGCGTTCCTCTTCTTCCCGGGCGGTCTGTTCGCTGGCGACCGCGCGTTTTTCGCTTTCTACGGCGTTGTTCTTCTCTTTGACAGCTTCCGCACGCGCTTCGTCGGCGCGTTTCTTTTCTTCCAGGGCTTCGTTGCGCGCGGCCAGGGCTTCGTTACGCGCCGCGTACGCTCGATTGCTCGCATAAAGAGCAAACCCGCCGAAACCGGCGGCGATGAAAAACAGGACCGCGAACACCGTTGCGACTATTCGGGTCTGACGGGCTTTCCTTCTGCGCGCGCGTTCGCGTTCAGCAATCTCAGCTTCTTTCGCTGTCTTACTCGCGTCGATGAACGCCATCGCCGTTTCGAATTCCGGATGATAATGCCGGGCCCAGGTCGCATTGGGACGATTTTCTTCACGCCAACGCAATGCCAAAGCCAAATCCGGATCGCGCCAAAGCCCGGCGCGGCTTTCAGCGTGAAGCAGCGCGGTGTCGGCAATGCGACGATAGATGATGGCGGACCGAGCTTCTTCGTCCACCCACTTGCGCAGGCGCGTCCAGCCGCGAATCAAACTCTCGTGCGAAATGTCGATCAAACACGTCTCGTCGAGTGTGACACTGGCCGGCGGCATCAGAAACGACCGGCCCTGCTGCCGGAAGGGTTCAATTACCGCGATGATTTCGGCCGGTGTCGCTTCGGCAATGGCGGCGATTTCGCTGACGCGAGTCGGACGGCGGATCTCGCGATTGTCAGAGCCTTTTTCAGTCAGGCTCTTGAAGAGTTTTTCCGCTAAAGCGCGACTCCGATCGTTTGGCAGCTCGGCATACGCTTCATCGGCGTGACGCGACAAAGCTTCGGTCATCGTGCCGACGGCTTCGTAATGACGCAGGTCGATCGGTTCGCCGTTGCGCCGATCTTCCATCCACAAATCCCACGTGCGCATTAGTGCGTGTTGCAGGAGCGGCAAGTGATCGGGATCGTCTCCGACGTCGTTCAGCAAACGATTGATCAGGCGCCCGGCGATCTCCCCGCCCCCGACGGCGACCGGGCCGGTGATCGCTTCGCGGCGTTGATCGCGCGTCATGCGCGGTATCAGATATTGGCCGTCGTTGATGGCTTCCGGCAGATCGCGGAACTGCGAGCAATCGCCGAGAAAATCCGAACGCATCGTGATGACGATATAAACCGGAACGTCTATTCGTTTCTTTGCTTCCAAAAGCAGTTTAATGAATGCAGCTGACTCGTCTTCGGGACCGGTGCCTTTCGACATACGGCGGAAACGGAAAATTTCTTCAAACTGATCGACGACTACCAAAAGGTTCTCGTTCGCAGGCATCCGTGCCTGCCGGGTGGCTTCAACTAATCCAAGCGCGCTCCGGCGCAATGTCGCTTCAACAATTGTTCGCTGCAACGCTGCATCATCATCATCATCATCATCGCCGTTTCCCAACACCTGAGGGTTCGACAGAGCTTTCGCCAAATTGCCAATCGGATTGTGGCCGGGGCGGAACAACGCGACGCGCCAACTGGAACCGGCGTCGGTCATCAAGCCGCCGTACAGCGACGGCAACATGCCGGCGCGCACCAGCGAAGACTTGCCGCTGCCTGACGTGCCGAGCACGGCAAGAAAGCGGCTGCGCCTTAACCGGCGCAAAAGCTCATCAGACTGTCCGTCGCGTCCAAAGAAGAGATGGTCTTCCGTGGACTCGAACGGGCGCAATCCGGGAAAGGGACTAGTAAAACGCTCGTTAGTCATTGCCTCTACCTTTTTACCCTTTGGATTTCCTCGATGAATGGCTGAAGAGAATCGGGAGTGAAGTCGCCAAAGTTTCTGAGCAGCAACGCTTCGCGTGTGCGATAACGCTGCTTCGCCGGATTTTCTGGTGGGCCGGCGTAAATTGCCTGCGCCAGCATCGGCTTCGTGCGTCCGTAGCCCGGACTCTTTTGCAGGTCGCGGAGTTTCGTGCGCAGCCAACCTTCGCTCGCATTGCCGTAAAAGATCACGACCGCATCGCAGATCAAAAGACTCTCTTTGTGATCTTCGCGGACTTCCGCTTCGTCACCTTCGAACAGAGGAAGCGTGACCTCAAAGCCCTGGTTGTAAAGATGTTCCTCGACCGGCGCGATAGCGTCGTAATCCTGCTTGTCGCAAACAAGGTAAACGCGCAACGGCCCTTCCTGAGTCTTGTGGCCGTTGCCGTTTCCGTTTCCATTTCCATTTGCGGCCACCGACTTTGGTTTCGGCCGCAGCTTGTCCTGAATATAAGTTTTTAGTTCTTCGATCGAGGTTTGCAGCACGTCCGCGCCTTTTTGTGCGGTCGCGTCACATTTGAGGAATTCGATAAAATCGCGCTGGCGCTCTTCACGTGTTTCCAAACCTTCCGGCAGCCAAATCAGACGCGCAAAGCCATTGCCCGCGGAGCCATTGCCTTGGCTTCGTTCGGCGGCCAAATCGTTTTGCAAGCAGACGACTGAACGATCGGCGGCTTCCGGAATCACGCCATAATTCGCGCCAATCAGATGAATTGAGAGCTTCGACGATTCCAGATAATGGCGAACATCTTCCTCCAGCTCCGGCCCATTCAACGGCAGCGGCCGGTCGGGGATAACGACATGACCGCGCTCCAAAAGCTCGCGTTTGATGTTGTCGCGTTGCGGCGAAAGGTCGGACGAGGTTTCCGCCAGGTAAATCGTTTCCCCCGCGGGCTGTTGGAAAACCTGGACATCGGGACCAGTGCCGCGAGCTTTTATGTCCTGCAACAGCGTAGCGATGTCCATGGCCACATCGTCAACCCGCTGCCAGTATTCGACGGCGTGCGGACCGCTCTCGGCCGACAGCTCGCGCGCGCGATGATCATCCATGTAGTAGAACTCATAGCCGGTCATTCCCTGCAACTCAGGCGGATGCTTTTCGAGCGGCACATAAATCTTTTCGACTTTGAAGATGCGTGCTTTGTTTCCCAGCCGCACGCCGCCCGTCTCAGTCGCGATGCCTGAGAACATCTGCATCTCGCGCCGGCACCATTCCGAATTGATGTAGCTGGGTGAAAGGACCGAGATCAGGATGGCGACTTTGGGAATCTGTTCAACCAGAGTGTCCGCAAAATACTCGTTGCCTTGCAGACGCGGGTCGCGCCAGATTGCTGCCTTGGCGCCGAGATGGACCTGCAGCCGGCGCTCGAGCGCCTGATGAAACACATCGACCCACCCGCGCTGACCCTCCATGAGCGCCTGGTTGTCGTTATGGGCGTAGCTGATAAAAATGTCGTCTTCGTAATCAGGGAGAAAGCTCATGCCAGCCTCCGTAACGGCAGACGCGAGGGCGTTGCAGATTTGCGAATTTATACCACAAGTTCGCATTACTGTGGAGGCTTGTGGGTGAAGTGTAACTGGACCGAGATGACGACTTACCGGTTGAATCGTGTCCAGACTCTTATACAGCTCGCTTTAGCGAAGACAGAGATGCCCGAAAAGATTACAGCCGCGCTAACGTTTTCTTCAGCGGAAGTCGTTAGGCGGCTGTTACTTCGATCCGATGTTGACGTGTCTTAAGCGTTAACCGGTCAATCTTCTATGGTCCGTGAACGGCGTGACGCCGAGCGATTCGACGGATTATCGCGCTCAAAGTTTACCGGCGGATCGTATTTAGTTGCTTCCATTCCATGACTATCCGCGGCGCGAATAACACCGGTCTCATCCACAAAGAATGACCGTCTGCCAGTGGACCCATAATCGGTTGGAACGGCGACGGCGATAAAACCCGGCAGACCCTCACCGGTGTCTTTCACGACTTCGACTCTAAACCGGAAACCGTGTCGCGTGCCGCTCGCCAAATCAGCGGCAATCAAATTTCGCCTTTCAAGCTGCTCCAGGGTTCCGAAGGCACCGCGGCCGTCAGTTGCCTGATACGAGGCTTCAGCAGCGTGAATCTTTCTTAACGAGGTAATGGCTGAGCCTTCGTTCGCTGCTCGTCGTGAGGCGTACAGGTTAGGCAGCGCGATGGAGAGAATAACTATGACCGGGATCAGAAGCACAAGAGAAGCTATATTCATGATCAACCCGGTGAGGGCAAACGGGTGGCCGCCGTACAGGTGCGGGTGGCGTTTGATCCGCTTCATCGCAATCGCTGAGATCACGATTCCGGCAATGGTCGTAATGCCGAAGATGCCCAGAAACAGGAAATTCAGAATCCCGCCTACCATCGCGGTTATCGCCAGCCCCTGCTTTAGGTCCGGCTGAAATCCACCTGGGGGAGGCGCATAGTAAACGGTCTCAGTGGATGCTGACTCATCCGAAGCGTAATCCGGTTGCGGTGTAAGTTCGGCGCCGCATTTCTTGCAGGACTCAGCGTCCGCCCAACCGACAAAACCACACTGTGGACATTTGGCGCTTTTCATGATGAAACTCCTTACGGAAGATCAGTTGGCGATGACTATCGCACTGAGGAACGGGGAAAGGGTTCGCAGGCTGTCAGAACTATCTTGTGGTGAGTTATTTCCAGTGGATCTGGAAATTGTTTCCGGGCGCGGGGTTTGCCCGGACAAGGTTTTATGATAATTGGCGCGCTGGAAATGGGTCAACAAAAATCTCCTGAACGCAGATTTTCCTCCTAAATGCACCGCCACGTGAGGGCGATGGCAGTGTGCATCACATCGGCTATACTAGCCCCGTCACTTCGCCTAATCATGCACACGCCGGAACGCGATCTTCCAAAAAACCTGCACGAACTGATCGAAAGTCTCGCTGAGAATACTTACAACATTCATGCGCGGCAGCGGCTGGCGAATGCCAAGGCTACAGCAGCCCGTTCGGCGACGGCGTTCCCGCCCTACGAAGAACTTCCGGACGCTGAAAAGCAGGACCACCGCAACACCGCCGTCGAGACGCTCAAGCTGATCCTTAATCGGGGCTTCAAGCTCGAAGCCGCCGAAACTGGCTTTACCGAGTGAAGAGGGAAAAGGGCCGAAAGTGGCAGAGACGGCAACCCTCGCTTTGATCGATGCGGTAAACCTGCCGAGCGCAATCGCGTTATGGCTGTCGCATGATCCGGAAGAGTGGACGCAAACACCGGAAATTTATCGCCGGCTGGGACGGCGCGTGCTGAAGCTGGGCGAGCCGCTTTTGGCGTATGACATCCTGACTGAAGGTTTGAAGAACGAGCCGGCGGATGTCGAGATGCGCCAGCAAGTCGCGCTGTCATTGGCGAGGAGCGGGGCGACGCAACGGAGCAACGCGATTCTGACGCAGCTTCGCGCCGAAGGTCACCGTGATGAAGAGACACTCGCCATCCTCGCGCGCACGCACAAAGACCTGTGGACGCACGCGACGTTGAAGAGTGAGCGCACGCGCCAACTGAAGCTCGCGCATAAGTTTTATCTTGAGTCTTACAAGCTGAATCGCGGTTACTACTCGGCCATCAACACGGCCACGCTGGCGCTGCTGCTCGGGAAGAGGGACGAAGCGCGTGCGCTGGCGCAGCAGGTACGCGAAGCGTGTCTCACGGAAATAAAGACGCTGCCCGCAAATTCTGAGCATCGCTACTGGCCCCTCGCAACTCTCGGCGAGGCGTGTTTGATTCTGCGACGTTTCAGCGAAGCAGAAGATTGGTATGCGCAGGCAGCCCAAGCAGGACGCGGAAATTTCGCGGAGCTCAGTTCTACGCGTCGCAACGCGCGCCTCCTCCTGAATCATCTGCAACGCGATTCGACGGCAATCGAACAAGCGCTAAAGATTCCAGATATCGTCGTGTTCGCCGGACACTTAATTGACCAGGCTGAGCGCGCCGCGCCCCGATTCCCTGCTCAACTTGAACCGGCAGTGCGCGATGCGATTCAAAAACAAGTAAAGAAAATCGCACCCGGCTTTGGGTACGCTTCCGGAGCATGCGGGTCGGATATTTTGTTTCTCGAAGCGATGCTGGAGCGCGGTAGCGAAGCGAACGTGGTGCTGCCGTTCGCGAAGGAGCAATTCATCCAGGACAGCGTGGCATTCGCCGGCGCCGAGTGGTTACAGCGGTTCGAAAGCGTGCTCGAACGGGCGACGACTGTGACAACCGCCTCCAGCGAACGCATTGAGGAAGGCAGCATGTCCTTTGAATACGCCAATCTTCTGCTGTACGGACTAGCCGACATTCGCGCACGTCAATTGGAAACCGATCTGGTGCCACTCGCGGTCTGGGACCGGAAACCCGGAGACGGTCCGGGCGGGACGGCCAGCGCGGTCACGCATTGGAGGAGCTTGGGCCGGGACGTTCAGGTAATCGACCTGGCGAAGATGGTTAAGCGCGAATTGGTCGGCAACCCGGCGGTAAAGCGGGGCAGTAGCCCGACCGTGAGGGAGGGCGCAGTGTCAGTACCACCTGCGGTAGCGGGTGGGTACAAATCCAAAGGGCGCAAGACACGATCGACCGCCCCCCTCCCCACACGCATCATGGCGATGCTCTTTGCCGACGCGGTGAATTTCAGCAAACTCACCGAACAGCAAATTCCTCTCTTCCTGAATCACTTCCTCGGCGCCATCGGAAAACTGATTTCGACTTCACCGCACGCGCCTTCGATTAAGAACACCTGGGGCGATGGCCTCTATTTCGTCTTCGCGGACGTGCGCGACGCCGGTCTGTTCGCGTTGGATCTGTGCGAGCTGATGGTCAGCACGGACTGGAGCAAGAAAGGACTTCCGCGGGCGATCAACCTGCGCATCGCGCTTCATGCCGGGCCCGTTTATTCGTGCGTCGATCCGGTGACCGGCCTTGCCAGTTTCACCGGCACGCACGTGAGCCGCGCCGCGCGCATCGAACCCATCACGCCACCGGGACAGGTCTACGCGAGTCAGGCGTTCGCCGCCCTGTCCGCCGCCCAGGGCGTTACAGAATTCACTTGCGACTATGTCGGCCAAACTCCTCTGGCGAAAGGCTACGGAACCTTCGCGACCTATCACGTGCGCAACGCTCACTCCCGTGCACGCGCTTCAAAACGGACTAAATGAAGGATTCGGATTTCAAATACTGGGCCTTCATCAGCTATAGCCACGCCGATGAAGAATGGGCGAAGTGGCTGCACAAATCCATCGAGACTTATCGCGTGCCACGCAAGATCGTTGGCCGCCAAACTGCGCAGGGGGAAATTCCGAGACGCCTTTTTCCCGTTTTCCGCGATCGTGAGGAGCTGCCGGGCGCGTCCGATCTCGGCGGCAAGTTACAGGACGCGCTTAGAACATCCCGTGCCTTGATCGCTATCTGCTCGCCCAAGTCAGCCGTTTCGAAATGGGTCAACGAAGAAATCAAAACCTACAAAAGGTTCGGCCACGGCGATCGAGTCTTCTGCTTAATCACTGATGGCGAGCCGAACGCGGCGCCGGACAGTGGGCTGCTCGAATGTTTCCCGCCGGCAGTTCGGTTTCAAGTAATCGACGGCCAGGTCACCAACGATCCGGCCGAACCGATCGCGGCAGACACGCGTCCGGGCAAGGATGGAAAAACAAATGCGCTGCTGAAGCTGCTCTCCGGCGTGATGGGCGTGGGCTATGATGAGCTGCGTCAGCGCGAAAAGCAGCGCTTGCGCAGACGTCAAATGCGACTCGCTGCCGTGGCAGTTCTCGCAGTAATCTTCGTAGCCGTCATGTATGTCGCCGTGGCTGATGCGGGCCTGAATCTTCCCGCCAGCGCGCGCATCCGCATAACTCTGGATCGAAACGACGCGTCAGTATTTCGACCTGTAAGAAGCAACACTGAGATTCGCCAGGCTGCTTCAACAATGCGGCGAGAGCTGTTGGAAGGTTTGAAGCGCGGCCAAACTAAAAAAGGTGGTATCCCTTCCAGTCTCAACCCCGCGGCAAAGCCATCATTCGAATATTGGTCGAATGGTCAGGCGTTGACGGCGGTATTCGCTACGCCCGAGCTGTCGGAAGCCGACGCCCGCCAACTTCTCAGAGGCTTCGAGGAACACTTTGAAAGCGGTTCAGCAATCGAAGGAGCCGACGGGCGGAAGTATGGTTGGATAGCACATCCCAAAGAAAAGCGAACGCAGGCTGAGCCAGCAATTTGGACGGTTGCTGCTCTGGCCACCGCGCTTGGGCGTCCCGGGTTGTTGACTGGCGAAGCTCGCGAAACCGCGCTGAGGCGGCTCGCGTATGCGCAAGAGGCCCTGAAAATTTATCGCCCCGTCGAAAATGGTGGTTGGAACATGTTTCCGAACCAGGAGGAGCCCGCTCTCAATAACGTTTACACCACCACCCTCGCTTTGCTGGCTTTGCTGGAAACGCGAAAAGCCAATCTCCCCTGGGAAGGCAGCGTGGAAAAGCGGGATCAGTTGCTCAATGCAACGGCGCAGTGGCTGGCGGATCAATATGACGACAAAGCCAGTCCGCCCGGCTGGCATGCGGCGAGTGAAACTCACACCGCGGCCATCGACGGTTTGACTCTGCAAATCTTCGGCGAGCTGTTGCGCGCCGAAGCTGAAGCCGGCTTTGCCCTTCCCGCTCGCATCGCCAATCAAATACCCGACTACCTGGCGAAAAGCGTCGAGCGCAACCTGAGCTTTCCCAGCGACAGCGGTGAATTTTCCGCTTTCTTTACCGATCATCTGGGCCAGCAATACATGGCGCGCGAGGCTTTAGGATTTCTTTGGTATCCGTGGGCAATGAACTCAGCTCAGCTTTGGCTGCTGCGGGCAGAGAAGCTGGGAGCACCGAAAGAAGACCAGGTACGTGTGCGGCGAGCGCTCGGTCATCTGGTCAACGGTTTAGGAAACGAAGCGGTTAGCAAATACAAATCTGAATGGACGTTTCAGGCAGCAGAAACCTTGTATGGGTTGTCGGCGATTCCGCCGCAGTGAGCGTGATTCCACTCCGCAAAGAAGTTAACGTGGGAAGTCTGCGTCAACGAGTCGTGGAGCGACGGCAGAATCTAGCCCCGGGTGAGCGAGCGCAGCGAGCGTAACCCTGGGATCCGTCCTAAAAGAATTCTGAGCCCGCGAAGCGGGCACAGAATAAATGCTTAGATTCGACTCCCAATTCATTGCGCCCCGGAAACATTTTTCCACCCGATCCAGGGGTAGCGCGACCTCGGTCGCTTACCCCTGGCTACTATCTGCCACCGCTACGCGGTTGGTTAAGTGCCGCAACCCAACACTGGCATAGCCTGCCTTGACTGGAGCGTAATCTATTCGGTGGTCGCGGTGTTCTCGCCTTCCAGCGCCGCGTGCATTGTGTGCCATGAAAGCGTCGCGCACTTAACGCGGGCCGGATAATCACGAACGCCGGAAAAAATCTTCAACTTGCCAAGCTGGTTCGGTTCGGTTTCCTCGTCCAGCTCGCCCATGGCCATGCGATGAAATTCGTGGAAGAGAGCTTCGGCTTCAACTTTAGTCTTTCCCTTTACTGCCTGCGTCATCATGCTCGCCGAAGCTTTCGAAATCGCGCAGCCTGAGCCCTCGAAGCTGACTTCCTTCACCTGATCGTCTTCGATTTGGAGATAGACATCCAGTTGATCACCGCAGAGCGGGTTGAAACCCTGCGCCGACCGGTTCGCATTTTCGAGTTTACGAAAATTGCGCGGCTTCTTGTTGTGATCGAGGATCACTTCCTGGTAAAGGTCGGATAATTCAGACATGATTCGTCAGCACACAACCCAACGTTTAGACGAGGGCGTTGCCCTCGTTCGGCGGGCAACGCCCGCCGCAAAACTCAGGGCGTTATTCCCAATAGGCGAATGAATCGAAGAAGTGTCGTACGTCAGTTGGGATATTGGATCTGTTTGAAGCGTCAACTGCGTTGCGATGCGCTGCCAACGTATATAATCGTCGACCGACAACAAACACTCGCATGTAGCTGATTCGTCCTACCCCCTCAATTACAAATTCGGTGCCGAGCCTGCCGTTGAAGTAAACGTCTTTTTGGCTGAGCAGAGTTCTTCCTTCCCCGGTCAAGCCGTTTAAGCCGGCACGATAGGCCTTTCTGAAAGCAACCTCATTGATTGGCACGATGCGGTCGAGGTCGCTGTAAAAGACGTTCCAGCTTGTATTAGGCTCAATAACCCTCAGACCAACGGCGCTTACGACATTGTTATCGACTTGAGCACGGCCGGGAAAAAGAACTCTAAAACGCCCATCATCCGAGATGGTTTCCCGCCACTCGGGAATCGCACCTACGCGAGCTTTCCTGATCGCCTCGGATTTTGCGAGGGGGACTCTTTTCTGTCCGCACACAAGCGGCGCCACAATCAGCACGGTCAGCGCCGCTGCACATACTCGACGCTTACTGCTCTCCTCGTGCATCAACCAAATACCTCGATCACCTTTTCAATGGCGAGCACTAGTTCATCCGCTTCTTCTTTCGTATTGTAAAACGCGAACGACGCGCGCGCCGTCGCCGGCAGATTGAATCGCTTCATCACCGGCTGCGCGCAATGATGGCCGGCGCGGATGGCGATACCTTGCTGATCCAGAATCGTGCCGATGTCGTGCGGATGGACGTTTTCGATCGTGAATGACAGCACGCCGAGTTTCTCGCGCGCCGTGCCGATGATGCGGACGCCCTCGATCGCCGACAAACGCCTGGTCGCGTAATCCAGCAGTTCATGTTCGTAAGCGGCGGCCTTTTCCTGGCCGATGATGTGCAAATAATCGATGGCGGCGCCCAGGCCGATTTGCGACGCAATCGCGGGCGTGCCTGCTTCGAACTTATTCGGCAGACCGGCGTAAAGCGTCTTTTCAAACGTGACGCTCTTGATCATGTCGCCGCCGCCCTGAAACGGATTCATCTTTTCGAGCAGATGCTCCTTGCCATAGACGACGCCGCTGCCGGTCGGCGCGAACATCTTGTGACCGGAAAACACGTAGAAATCGCAATCGAGATCTTGCACATCCACACGCATGTGCGGCACCCACTGCGCGCCGTCGATTAAGACCGGCGCACCGTACTTGTGCGCGCTGTCGATCATCTGCTTGACCGGATTGACAGTGCCCAGCGCGTTCGACACGTGGCCGATCGCGACGAGCTTTGTCTTGTCGTTCAGCAAGGCTTCGTATTCATCGATCAGCAGCTCGCCCGCATCATTCATTGGAATAACGCGCAGCCCTGCGCCTTTCTCTTCACACAGCATCTGCCACGGAACAATGTTGGCGTGATGCTCCATCGCCGAGATGATGATTTCGTCACCCGCGCCAATGAATTTCCGGCCATAGCCATGCATCACCAGATTGATGCCTTCGGTCGCGCCACGCACAAAAATGCATTCCTTCACGTCGCGCGCATTGATGAAGCGCTTGACCTTCTCGCGCGCGCCCTCGTACGCGTTCGTCGCCTTCATGCTGAGGTAATGAACGCCGCGATGAATATTTGAGTGTTCGTATTTCAGGTATTGGCTGCCGCGCTCAATTACTAACTGGGGAACCTGGGAGGATGCTGCGTTGTCGAGATACACGAGCGGCCTGCCGTTCACGCTCGTGCTCAGGACGGGGAAGTCTTTCCGGACACGTTCAACGTTCCACTCGTCGCGTGGCTTTGGCTTTATTGGAATGAATTCTTCAACAGCAGCCATTACTTTTCTTTTTGGGCGGTCTTGGCCACGGGGGCCGGCACCAGGCGCCACGAAAGGCTGACGTTGTCACCCCTGGTCAGGGCTTCCACACGAAACAACGCATAGAAGTCACTCGTGTCGTTCACAACGTGAATCGCATACAAGTGGCCAACGATCGCTTTGACGAAGATCGGATCGATCTTCGGTTTGCCGTCGCGCTTAGGACGGCGTGGCGGCCAATTCCCTGTCGGAAACGGCGTGCGCGTTGGTGTCATCTCGGCCGTATCATCTCGGGGCTGACCGGACCCGGCATCCGCTCCGCGGCGGCCGTTGGCTCCAGCTGCTCCGGATGAACCGTTCGCGCCATCAGCACCGTCAGCGCCGGAAACATCAATTGTTATGGTGCGTTGCTCGCCGGCTTTCAGCGCCGGGAGAGGTTCAATCACGGGAACCTCAAACTGATCTGTCCAATTGAGCCGCCCGAGATCTTTGATCAGGCTGCGATCATCACGGGACGCCAGACTTTGAAACCAATCGAAATCTTCGCCGGCGCGGAGCTTTCCGTAGGCCAGATTCCAGGGCGCATCGCTCCTGGTTATCTGACCGGATTGAAAATCAAAATAGGTGCGACTTTGATCGTGGTTGTATTGCAGAGGCGCGTAAAGCGTGACCGTTTCCTGGGCCGGGACGGGAATCGCCAAAACGAGAGCGACAAACACCGCCCCTAGTATCGCGGAAATAAATCTCATTGGTCCTCCCTCCTTTAGTCGTCAAGCGAGGTGCCGAGCTGGTTCAGTACAAACCGGTTGAGTTCAGCCCTTACTGAGGCAATCTTTATCCGCTCGATCACTTCCTCGGCAAAGCCATACGTCAACATGTTGCGCGCCAGCGCTGGATTGATGCCGCGGCTCTTCGAGATAAAAGAGTTCATCTTCGCTCAGTTGTCCGACCGCGGCGCCGTGCGCGCATTTGACGTCATCGGCAAAGATTTCGAGTTGCGGTTTCGTATCGACGCGCGCTTCGTCAGACAGCAAAAGATTCTTGTTCGTTTGCTGCGCGTCCGTCTGCTGCGCGCCATGCCGGACAAAAACCTTCCCGTTAAAGACCGCGCGCGACTTGCCATCGAGCACGCCCTTGTAGAGTTGGCGGCTGGTCCCATGCGGGTGCCGGTGATCGATCAATGAATGTGTATCGCTGTGCTGCTCTGCGCCAATCAGAT
Source organism: uncultured Acidobacteriota bacterium (assembly GCA_963726075.1). GTDB lineage: Bacteria > Acidobacteriota > Blastocatellia > Pyrinomonadales > Pyrinomonadaceae > UBA11740. The sequence goes on from CAVSAQ010000001.1 coordinate 90,843, forward strand.
AAAGGCCGTCGACGGCGCAATGACTGCCCTCATCGTCGAGCGTTACTTCGATGTCATGCCGCGCAAGCAATCCGCCGAGATTGATGCTGGTGGTTTCGTAGGCTGAACCGCGACCGGTTTTGGCTTTCGTCGTCGCGATATGAAAAGCGTCCGCGCTCTCGCGTTGAATACGATAGTGATTGATGCGCGCGCCGGGTTTGACGTCCACGTCGATGACCGCGTCGGTCAAATAACGTCCTTCACTCATGCCGGCGTACGATTCCACTATTGTGGCTGAGCTATTTTCCTCAGCCAGAATATGCACGCGCGGAAAAGACGCAGGCGTATCACCGTTCGCCGTTTCCGAAATGAAAAGCAAGTGAATCGGAACGGTCACTTCAACGCCGCGCGGTATCAGCAGGAAGGCGCCACTGACAAACAGCGCGGCATTGAGAGCCGTAAACCCGTTGTCATGGCTGCCAGGGAAATGGGAACTCAACTGTGATTCGTACTCAGGACGAGTTACCGCTTCGGCTAAATTCACAACTACTACGCCGGCCGGCAGGCCTGAAGTTGAAGAACTCTCGCGCTGAAATACGCCGTTTACAAAAACGAGGCGACTGTCGCGCGCTTCTTCGAAGGTGAAGCTGCGCAGTTCCCCGTTCAGCGCGGTGACAGATCCAAAGGAAGGGGTGAACGCAGCTCGCGCAATCGGCGCGGTGCTGGTGTATTTCCAATCCTCTTCGCGTACGGTTGGAAAGCCGGCGCGATCGAACTCGGCGAAGGCGTCTTCACGAACTCGGCGCAACCAAGCCGGCTCGCCGGATTGCTGTCTAAGCAACTCGCGAAACGCGCTGGCGTATAAATTCTCTTCTTTAATTAATTGCAACGTCGCAACCGATCTATGTTGCCCGCTAACAGCGGGCTAAGAAAATAATAGAGATGTTCGTCTACCCAGCGCTAAAGCGCTGGGCTACTGTCAAACTTCGCTCCGGCGGACGAAACTGCTTACTGCTTACTGCTTACTGCTAACGGTTTACCATTGCTGCTCTTCAGCCAGTCGTAGCCCTTCTCTTCTAATTCGAGCGCCAATTCTTTACCGCCCTCTTTCACAATGCGGCCGCCCGAAAGGACGTGCACGAAATCCGGAGTGATGTAGTTCAGCAAACGCTGATAGTGCGTGACGAGAATTACGGCCTTGTCCGGGCTATGAAGTTTATTGACACCTCCCGCGACGATGCGCAGCGCGTCGATGTCCAATCCTGAGTCTGTTTCATCCAGCACCGAGAGCTTCGGATCGAGCACGGCCATCTGAAGGATCTCGTTTCGCTTTTTCTCGCCGCCAGAGAAGCCCTCGTTCACTGAACGCGTCATGAAGCTCGCGTCCATTTCCACGATTTTCGCTTTTTCCTTCAGCAAGTCCTTGAACTCAAGCGGATCAAGTTCTTCCTGGCCGTGATGCTTCTGCTTCTCGTTGTAGGCCAGCCGCAGGAATTGCGCGTTCGAAACGCCCGGCACCTCAATCGGGTACTGAAACGCCATGAAGACGCCTTCGCGCGCGCGTTCATCGGGCGTCATATCGAGCAGATTCTTGCCGTCGTAAATGACTTCGCCGGCGGTCACGGTGTATTGCGGGTGCCCGGCGAGCACTTTCGCCAGAGTCGATTTACCCGAACCGTTCGGGCCCATAATGGCGTGCACCTCGCCTGGATTAATGGTCAGGTTGATGCCTTTAAGAATCTCGTTGCCATCAACCGATGCATGTAAGTTCTTAATTTCTAACATTCACTCTCCAGCAAGAAGGTCTTTGGTCTTTGGTCTTTGGTCTTTGGTCTTTGGAAGACAACATACGAACAGGAACAAAGACCAAAGTCCAAAGCCCTAAGACCGCTTTTTTATCCAACCGATCCTTCCAACTTCAATCCCAATAAACGCGTCGCTTCGACGGCAAACTCCATCGGAAGCTGCAGGAACACGTCTTTACAAAAACCATTGATGATCAAGCTGACGGCGTCCTCCTGCGAGATGCCGCGCTGCATCAGGTAAAACAACTGCTCTTCGCTAATCCGCGAAGTCGAGGCTTCGTGCTCGACCTGCGAGCTGTTGTTCATCACTTCGATGTACGGGAAAGTGTTCGCGCCCGCGTTCGATCCAATAAGCATCGAATCGCATTGCGTGTAGTTCCGCGCGTTCGAAGCCTTCGGCATGATCTTTACCAGCCCGCGATAGCTGTTGTTCGCGTGACCGGCCGAGATGCCCTTTGAAATGATGGTTGAGCGCGTGTTCTTTCCGAGGTGAATCATCTTCGTGCCGGTGTCGGCCTGCTGCGCGTGGTTCGTCAGCGCCACGGAATAGAACTCGCCGATCGAGTTGTCTCCCAACAGAATGCACGACGGATACTTCCAGGTGATTGCCGAACCAGTCTCGACCTGCGTCCACGAAATCTTTGAATTAACCCCGGCGCACTTGCCGCGCTTCGTCACGAAGTTGTAGATACCGCCCACGCCATTCTCATCACCGGCGTACCAATTCTGCACGGTCGAATATTTAATCTCCGCGTTGTCGAGCGCAACCAGTTCAACTACCGCGGCGTGCAACTGGTTCTTATCGAACTGCGGTGCCGTGCAGCCTTCGAGATAGGAAACATACGCACCCTCTTCGGCGACGATCAGCGTGCGTTCGAATTGGCCTGATTCAGAGTTGTTGATGCGGAAGTAAGTCGAAAGCTCCATCGGGCAGCGCACGCCCTTGGGAATGAAGCAGAAAGATCCGTCCGAAAAGACCGCACTGTTCAGCGCCGCATAAAAGTTGTCGTTCGTCGGCACCACCGAGCCGAGATACTTCTTAACGATCTCCGGATGTTCCGTCACGGCCTCGCTGAACGAGCAGAAGATCACGCCGTGCTTTCTCAGCTTTTCTTTGTAGGTAGTCGCGACCGAAACGGAATCGAAGACCGCGTCAACCGCAACGTTGGCCAGCTGCTTCTGTTCTGACAAAGGAATGCCCAGCTTCTCGAAGGTGCGCAGCAATTCCGGATCGACTTCATCGAGACTTGCCTTCGTCTCTTTCTGCTTAGGCGCGCTGTAATAGATCATGTCCTGGTAATCGACCTCAGGAAAACTTAGGTTCGGCCAGCGCCGCGGCTCTTCCATCTTGAGCCAGTTACGATAAGCCTTCAGACGAAAGTCGAGCATCCACTCGGGCTCGTTCTTCTTTGCTGAGATCACCCGAACGGTTTCTTCGCTCAGGCCGCGCGGAATCGTCTCGGATTCAATGTCGGTGACCCAGCCGTACTTGTATTCTCTGTTTGCGAGTATTTCAGCAGTGCTCATCTATTTATCTCGATTCGCATCGGTCCTAGTCGTGTTTGCAAACTCTGAATTTGATGCAGCGCCGCATCGACGGTCGCTTCGGTTCCAATCAGTTGCGCCAGAGTGATCTCCGAAAGAGCGCTCTGGACGATCTCATGCAGTCCCACGATGACCGGCCGGATGCCGCAGTCGCTCGTGTGAATGCAGGTGTCCAATACGCCGGCGTGCGTCTGGCAGAAACGATCGACCGTGTCCTTATCCAGCACGCGGATCACTTCGCTCAAACGAATCTGGGAAGCAGGTCGCGCCAGGGTGTAACCACCATGCGCGCCACGCTGCGATTGCACGAGGCCCGCCTTAACCAAAATCCACATGAGCTTGCCGGCATTCGCGGCTGACAAACCCTCGCGTTCGGCAATCTGATTCAGCGTGAGCGAGGTGCCGGACACCTCTTCCCGCGCCAACTGCACCAGGCAGCGCAAACCATATTCTTCCTGAGCGGAAATCTTCATTTTTGCCGATTTACTTAAATTTCGGCCTGATTATAGCATTCTTTACTTTTTAATCAAGTTTCGAAGGGAGTTCGGACCGGCGCCGCTTGATCGATTCTTATGACCGCCATGATCAAACGGATATAGAATCTGCTCGCCCGAAGCCAACTGTGGTGAACTTCCGATGTTGCCGTCACAGAATTCCTCTCCGTCCGAAGAATCAATCCGGCCTCATAAGCCTTCATCGCGGCATTTAGGTGATGAGTCGCAGCGGCGTTACCAAACCATTGCGACTAATCGGAAGTACAGACACTTTACGAGAATTCCCTCACGCATCACTCGTTGCCTCGACTATTTCGGCGTGAACTGTGATTCGGTCGCCGTCGAGAGGCGTTTGCGCGCGTATTACCTTTTCATTGGAGTCATTGATGATGCCATTGATTCCGGACAGTGGGAGGCCAGCCAGATAGTGCTGCGCCAGTTTGAATCCCCGACGCGCTTCGACCAAGCAAGCAACATTTCAGAAATTGAGATGGTAACGGAGAGACTGCTGGATGAAGTCTCTGATGAGACATATCCCGAAGTGCTCAGCGCACTTCACGCGCTGAGTGCCGCAGTCGAGCACGAGCGAACAGCAGCTTCGATGGCGGAGTACATCGAAGCGCGCAAACGTGTCGGACAATTAACCGCGAAGTCATCGTTTTTGTTGATTCGCCCGTTATTGAGCACTGGGAGCAGCCAGATCTGTCACTTCATGGAAAGAGTCGGCGAGATAGGTTGCCTGGTTGATAGCGTCATCGATCTAAACGGGGACCAGCGCAGCGGTTTGCTTAACTTCCAAAGCACGCGTTGGGAATTTATTCACTTGCTGACGTGCGCAGTTAAAAGCGGGGCCCAATTCTCAATCAGGCATCCACGCTTATTCGGTTTGTTCCTTGAAGCTGTCATCGATAACCTGCGTGATCGGCCACACGCTCGGGACCGCGTCAAGCGACTGCAAATCCCCACTAAGAGTGCGGCGACAACGACTCCGTAACGAAACAGAATGCGCACACTCTTTCCGTAACCTTCCGGCTTGCAGTAAGATAGGTTTTCCTCCAAAACGCTTTAACAAGAAAACCGCCCGAGGAGTTGCACGCTGACTACGACTGTTCACGCGCGCCTGGCACGATCCAAACGCCCATTGAGCGCGTTCAAACGTTGGCTATTCGCCGGCTGGGTCAAGGAAGTTGAAGGGCCGTTCGAACGCGAGAAGGAACATCATCGCCGGCACCCGTGGTACAAGGTGATGTGTTTGACGGGCGTGGATTATTTTTCGACGCTCGGCTACCAGCCCGGCATTGCGTTTCTTGCGGCCGGCGCGCTCTCGCCCATCGCGACCATCATCCTCGTCCTGTTGTCACTCCTGGGCGCTCTGCCAATTTACCGGCGCGTCGCCAGTGAAAGTCCACACGGCGAAGGCTCGATCTCGATGCTGGCCAACCTGCTTTCATGGTGGAAAGGCAAGTTCTTCATCCTGATTCTGCTGGGATTCGTCGCCACTGACTTCATTATCACAATCACCTTGTCGGCCGCTGACGCCACCGCGCACATCGTCGAAAATCCGCTCGTCCACGACACGCTGCAGAGTTTCAATCACACGGCCGTGAACATCGGCATAACGATCGTGCTGATCGCGTTTCTTTCAGCCGTCTTCCTGAAAGGCTTCAAAGAAGCCATTGGAATCGCTGTCGTTTTGGTGATCGCGTATCTCTTGCTCAACCTCGTCGTCATCAGCGTTGGCCTGTTTCACATCGTGCAGAACCCTTCGGTGATTTCGAGTTGGCAGGCTGCGCTCCTCGGTCATCCGCGAGTCGGCGGAAACTGGCTAATGATCATCGGCATCGGCCTGATTGTGTTTCCTAAATTGGCTCTGGGCCTCTCTGGCTTCGAAACCGGTGTCGCGGTCATGTCGCTGGTGAAGGGTGACCCGGGCGACACAGAAGAAAACCCGCGCGGCCGAATTCGAAATACGAAAAAGCTGCTGCTTAGCGCGGCGTTGATCATGAGCTTCATGCTCATCACCAGCAGTTTTGTCACCACGCTGCTGATACCACCTGAAGAATTTCGTCCCGCGACTGCCGATCTGCCTGCGGGGGAGGCTTCCGGCCGCGCGTTGGCGTATCTCGCGCATGAATATCTCGGCAGTGTCTTTGGCACCATTTACGACGTCAGCACGATTCTGATTCTGTGGTTTGCCGGCGCGTCGGCGATGGCTGGGTTGCTCAACATCGTCCCGCGTTATTTGCCGCGTTATGGCATGGCGCCCGAGTGGACGCGCGCGATGCGGCCGCTGGTAATGGTCTTTACGATCATCGCCTTTGCCATCACGGTAATTTTCAAAGCGGACGTCAACGCGCAGGGCGGCGCGTACGCGACCGGCGTTCTGGTATTAATGACCTCAGCCGCGGTGGCCGTAACGATCTCAGCAATCCGTCGCAAGCATAGGCTTTGGGGCTTCGTCTTCGGTCTGATTACCCTGGTCTTCGCTTACACGACGATCGTGAACGTGATCGAACGTCCCGACGGAATCAAGATCGCAAGTTTCTTTATCGGGTTAGTGATTTTGGTTTCGCTGCTTTCCCGACTTGCGCGCTCCACAGAATTGCGGGTGGATCAATTCGAGATTGACGAAACCGCCGATCGCTTCATCAACGAAGCCGCCGCCAAAGGCACGATCCGCATCATTACCAACCGGCCCGAAGAAAGTAATGAAGAAGAGTATCGCCGCGAAATGGCCGAACATCGTGAAGACCATAACCTTCCAACGCGCGATCCAATTCTGTTCCTCGAAATCGAAGTCTGCGACGCATCAGAGTTTGCGCGCACGATGAAAGTTGAAGGCAAGGACATCGGCGGTTATCGCGTGTTGCGCGCCGAGAGTGCCGCCGTCCCGAATGCGATCGCCGCTTTTCTGCTTTACCTGCGCGATCGTACGGGCAAACTCCCGCATGCCTACTTTCACTGGGGTTCGGGAAACCCAATCGCATATTTGTTTGACTACGTAGCTTTCGGAAAGGGCGACACCGCGCCGGTAACACGCGAAGTGCTCCGGCAAGCCGAGCCGGACGAGGAAAACAGGCCGGCAATTCATGTCGGCGGGTACTGAGGCATGGTTATCAATTGGCAATGAAGCGCCACGCGTCCGAAAAAGTGGGACCGACGGAAGCGCCCTCGTCCCCCCCGTCGTGCCCGTCTGCACGAAATTGTTTTTGAGTCTGAGACCAGAGCTGGTCGCCTCTTCGACCTCGCGCTTATCTGGCTGATTCTCCTGAGTGTTGCCACCGTTATTCTTCAAGAGCGTCCGTAGTGTCAGAGTCCAGTATGGAGATCTCCTTTACACACTTGAATGGGTGTTCACCCTCTTGTTCACCCTTGAATACGCGCTGCGCCTGCTGAGTGTGCGCCGTCCCCTGCGCTACGCGACAAGTTTCTTTGGCGTCGTTGATTTGCTCGCTATCATTCCCACCTATCTCAGTATCTTCATTCCGGGCAGCCAGTACTTACTGGTGATTCGCATCATGCGTCTGCTCCGCGTTTTCCGGCTGCTAAAACTTTCCGAGTACGTCACCGAAGCTGACATTCTTCGGACCGCATTAAACGCGAGCCGTCGCAAAATCAGCGTCTTTCTCTCGGTCGTGGTGCTGCTTGTCGTCGTGATTGGCGCGTTAATGTACGTAGTAGAAGGCGAAGCACACGGCTTCACCAGCATCCCCATGAGTATCTATTGGGCGATTGTGACGCTAACGACCGTTGGCTATGGTGACCTCTCGCCCCGCACGCCCCTGGGCCAAATTCTCGCATCAATCGTAATGGTGATTGGTTATGGCATCATTGCTGTTCCCACCGGCATCGTTTCGGTTGAGCTCGCCCACGCAACGCGACAACAAAGAATGAAGAGGCAGTTATGCCCCGCCTGCGGAGCTGAGGGGCATGACCCCGACGCGGTCTGCGGCAAGTACTGCGGTGCCAGTTTATAAAGCGATCGGATCCTCAACGCGCATACATGACCGAAACACGTCAGGTGAATGAGAAGAAGCACTATGCCTGAACATGCCGAGTGAAGTGCTTCGCCTCGCCGGCGGATGAAGAAAACCGGCCGCAATTCGGGTTGAGGGGAGAAGGAGACACCAATTGAACGATCCACTAGCAAGTCCGCTGCTCTTCACCGGGCGGCGAGGCGTAGAATAGCGCCATGTTTCAGCCGGGGAGTTTTCCCACGTGGGCCCGCTACACAGTTGCTGCGTCTGCCATAGCGATCGGGACAATTTTCTTTATACCGCTTCGCCATCTGATCAATTCAACAACTGTCGCGCTGATTTATCTATTGGCTGTGCTCTTTCTGGCGATCCGCTGGCGCAGCGGACCAGCCATGCTCGCGTCGGTGCTGGCGATGCTCTGCTTCAACTTTTTCTTCCTCCCGCCCTTCCATACATTCAGAATCGCCGACCCGCAGAATTGGCTGGCGCTGGCGGTGTTTCTGGTGGCCGCCACTGCGGTCGGCCAACTTTCAGCCCGCGCTCAACGCCGGGCCGAAGAAGCCGAAGCGGCGAAAAGCGAAGTAGAACGCCTGTACCACGAATTGCAGCTTTCGTTCGAGCAATCAAGTCAGGCCAAGGCTTTGAAGCAGAGCGAGCGTCTGAAATCCGCGTTGCTCGACGCAGTCACACATGACTTTCGCACGCCGTTGACGTCGATCAAGGCATCCGCAACAGCGATGCTCGACGATCTTTACGCGATTGAGCGCGACAAAGCCACGGCGCAGCTCAACATGGAAGACCGCAAGGAAATGCTGCAGGTGATCGACGAAGAGGCCGATAGGCTCGATCGCTTTGTTGAGGGTCTGACAAAACTTGCGCGCATCGATTCAGGCGACATGCGATTTCATTTTCAGCCCGCTTCTATCGATGAAATCATTGCGAGTGCTTTGAAACGTGCCGAACCGAGAACGCGCACGCATCGCGTGGAGGTTTGGATCGAGGACTTGCCGCCGGTCACGGTTGATGATCAGGCGATCTCACAGGCGATTTACACTTTAATCGACAATGCCGCGAACTATTCCCCGCCGGATTCACCGATCACCATTCGCGCAAAACAACCCAATGAGAGCTCGATTCGTATTAGCGTTGAAGACCGTGGCCCTGGGATTCGCGCGGACGTGCGGGATCGCGTCTTCCAAAAATTCTTTCGCGCGATGCGCGACGGCGATGTTTCAGATCACCGCGCCGCCGGGAGCGGCATGGGGTTGGCGATCGCTCGCGGTATCGTCGAGGCGCACCATGGTCGCATCTGGGTTGAAGAGGCTGACGGCCCCACTGGGGCAAAATTTCTTATCGAGCTCCCTATCAATGGTGCAACGGTATGAGCATTCCGAAGCCACGCATTCTCGCGGTTGACGACGAGCCGCAATTGACTCGCGTGCTCGTCCGCAGCCTGACCTCGAAAGGTTACGACGTGCGCGTGGCCGGCGATGGTGCTTTGGCTTTGCAAACCTTTCACGACTGGTCGCCGTCTCTGGTAATAACGGATCTGGCGATGCCGAACATGAGTGGCCTCGAACTGTGCCGCCGATTGCGAGAGATTTCGGACGTGCCGATTGTCGTTTTGTCAGTCCGCGGCGACGAGAAAACCAAAGTGGAAGCGCTCGATGCGGGCGCGGACGATTACGTCACGAAACCTTTCGGCATGGATGAGCTGCTCGCCCGGATTCGGGCCGCGCTACGTCGCCAACCGGCAACAGACGCGCGGACACGAGTCCTGGAAGCCGGTGAATTTCGCATCGATCTTGACGCACATGTGGTGACCCGTGCTGGCGCCGAACTTCGTCTGACTCCGAAAGAGTTTGATTTGCTGGTCCACCTCGTGCGCAACTCCGGCAAAGTTCTTACGCACCGCGCGCTCCTCGGCGTCGTGTGGGGCGGAGACCATACCGAGCAGCACGAATACTTGCGCGTCTTCATCGGCCAGCTCCGCAAGAAAATCGAAGCGGACCCCTCCAATCCTCGTCATATTTTGACTGAGCCGTGGATCGGCTATCGATTCAATCCAGACTGAGCCTTTACGAACTTCTTACAAACCGTTTACTCCATCCTTACGCCTCACGGTCTAACCTAAAACTGGCGATTTAGAAGTCGCCGGTTAAAGGTGCGTGCAACAGCCGAACATTTAATTTCCGAAGAGTTAGTCGAACGGATAGCCGAGTTGGCGCAGTGCCTCGCTACGTTGCCCGAGCGCATCCGGCAAGCGAGTAGCCCAACCGTGTACGAGGAGCCGGCGCGGCCGATCGAGTTTCTGACCGAGAACGGCTTTGCGATCGTTCGGCCGTGGGAAGCACATGGCGCTACGGTTCCTGAAGACGGGAACTTTCGCTTTCTGGTGCGCGATCCGCTCGACACCGAACGCGAAGTCTCGGTTGAGATCGAGGTACGGCTCTGCGCCGATACGATGTTCAGCACCCGCGGCACGGTCTCAAAGTCGAGCTCGTTCTGGATTTGCTGCGCCGAACGACACCTCGCGAATCATTTGTGGGAGCACAACGCGATTCCCGAGGGCGAGAAATTGACTGTCGATTGTCTTGATCCCGAGGAGGTAATTCTGGCGGTTAGCTGGGACAAGAAGCAGACACGCTAGCCGCGCCTGGGCTGCTCACTGCTTACTGCCTACTGTTTTTATGCCCTACACGCTCAAACGTTTACTAGTTGGAAAAGCGAAAAAGACGGCCGCAGCGATGCATGAACGGCTGACGAAGAAGACTGGTCTCGCCGTCTTCGCTTCGGATGCGCTCTCGTCAACAGCTTATGCGACCGAAGAGATCCTTTTGGTCCTGGCGGTCGCATTCGCGTTTGGCCAAACGGTCTCATTTAACTATGTAGTGCCCATCACCGGGGCGATTGTCGTCGTCTTGATTATTGTCGCGATAAGTTACCGGCAAACAGTCTTTGCTTACCCTTCTGGTGGCGGCGCGTACATAGTCGCTAAGGAAAATCTCGGCACCACGCCCGGATTGGTCGCGGGTGCGGCGCTGCTGGTCGATTACGTACTAACGGTGTCCGTATCGCTTTCCGCCGGCGTCGCGGCAATTACATCCGCGGCACAAGGAACAAGCTTCGCGTGGATTAACGAACACAGGGTGCTCTTCTGTGTGGTGCTGATCGCCTTTATAGCACTCGCGAACCTGAGAGGTGTGCGCGAATCCGGGGCGCTGTTTGCCGGGCCGACCTACTCGTTCGTGATCTGTTTTCTGTTCATGATTGGCTACGGCATTGTGAATTATTTCTTTCACCCGGTCGTGGCGCCGGCGCCGGAAGATCTCAAGCTGGCCGAAGGCTACGACCTCCAACCGCTGACCTGGTTTCTATTGCTGGGCGCATTTTCGAACGGCTGTGTTGCGCTGACGGGAACCGAAGCCATCTCGAACGGCATTCCTGCGTTTAAGCAGCCTGAGTCAAAGAATGCCGCTACGACTCTCGGCTGGATGGCCGCTCTACTCGCGACGATGTTCATCGGCACGAGCGTAATGGCCTATCTCTATCAGGTTCATCCGAGCGAGAGCCAAACGGTTATATCGCAGTTTGCGCGCACCATCTTCTCCGGGTCGATGGGCTGGTTCTATTACGTGATTCAAGGAACAACTGCTCTGATCCTGATCCTGGCGGCGAATACGTCGTTCGCGGACTTCCCCCGCCTGGCTAGTCTGCTCGCGCGTGATCGTTTCCTGCCGCGTCAGTTCGCGACCCGCGGAGACAAGCTGGTTTTCTCGAACGGCATCATTATTCTCGCGTTGTTCTCAGCTTTGCTGGTCGCTGCGTTCGGAGGCGACACGAGCCGGCTGATTCCTCTGTACGCCGTAGGAGTTTTTCTTTCTTTCACGCTTTCCCAGACCGGAATGGTGCGCCACTGGCTAAAGGCCCGGCGGAAATTGAAGGAAGCTGGCGCAGCAACTCTGACTGCGACAAACGCTGCTCAGGCCGACGAACTAAGACTCGCGCGTCATTGGAAAAGATCGATCGCGGTAAACGGGCTTGGCGCGGCGGCAACGTTCGTCGTGCTTATCGTCTTTGTGCTCACCAAGTTTTTGCACGGCGCATGGATTGTCGTCGTAATAATTCCGCTGCTCGTCGCCATGTTTCGGGCGATTCACCGGCATTACATGGATATTGCGACGCAGCTGACGACGGAGGGACTACAAAAGATTCAGCCCGTCCAGCACGAAGTCATCGTGCCGATTTCCGGTATTCACCGCGGCGTTCTTCAAGCTCTCGAATATGCCAAGACGATCGCGCACGGGCACGTGACGGCGCTTTACATTAATTTGGATGAGGAAGCGACGCAAAAGCTGCGCGCGAAATGGGGCGGCTTCGTTGAAGGCGTTGAGCTGGTCGTGATTGCGTCGCCGTATCGTTCATTAGTTGCGCCGCTGATTCGGTATATCGACCGCCGGCTGAAACTCCACCCGCAAAAGTTAGTAACTGTCGTACTGCCGGAGTTCGTGCCGGCGAAGTGGTGGCACAACCTTTTGCACAATCAGACTTCGCTAATGTTGAAAGGCGCATTGCTGTTCAAGCGTAACGTGATCGTGATTAGCGTCCCGTATCACTTGAAGCTGGATGCGAATGGAGCAAATGGAAAGCGGAAGGGTTGAGTGGACGAGGCGCTCGCTTCAAGGGCGCTGCGACGCGCGCTTACTGAGGCCGCCGCTGGGTGAATGCTGGTAACGCTCCAAGTTCGTTACCTCATAGAAACGGTTACGCTTACACATGGCGCACCGCGCTATCGTTGATTCGACTTCGGCTTTACCGTCGGACGCGTCGGGATAGAGCGGTTGGCGCACACCACACGAACCACACGTGATAACGACGTACCAACTGCCCGTTACGCATTCAGAAAAGGTCATCAGGGGTAACCCTCCGAGAGCAAGCAAGCGGCTTATATCACCGATTCTAGGCCTGAGACAATAATGACTGTCGGACGGTAGTGGTACATTTTGAATTCCAGGGGCTTGCCTTCTCACGGCGATACTCTTGATAGCGAATCAAAGCGCGTTTGTGTTCTCTGAAACTTCTCACTAATCCGCCGAACGCCAATTACTTTTTAGTTTCAGAGGAATGATGGGAAGCCTACTGGTCCGCGGGACCGGTACGTCGTTAGGGTTCGCATACCTTACTAATCGCAGTTTGGAACACCAGTAAAACACGGGAGCTGGTCAACGAACAAAGCTCCCCAGGTAACTGCGATTAAGACCAAAATAGCGGAGGCGAGCACCAGATTAACGCGAACTCCTCTCAGGCTGTTTCCCGCACGAAGGTTTCGCGCTATTGGCATAAAGTTTACGAGGAATGCGACGGGCAAGAGCAGCATCGCGATTATTCCGGTTATGTCAATTGAATCGGGAACAATTGGTCTAATACCTTCAACTGTAAACGTGGATAGGAAGAATCGGTGTAATGGCTCTACCTCAAGTATGAATATCGGATAGAAGAGTGCCATTGGCAGAGCAAGAATGAGGCTGATTTGCACGAGCGTTTTAGACCTAATTGTGCTCTTTTTCAGCGACCCTTCATTCTGCAGAATGTCTCTCATATCCACCCTTTCTTCCTATGAAAATAAGACTTGAGTTCCGATCTAGGTCCACAGAAGAATCGCCCATGATGAAAAGCGGCGCGATCGCAACTCCCACACCGCCGAATACGGCTGTCCACATTGAAGGAAGATGGAGGTGCAGGCGTTAATTTAACGCTGCCTTCCGCAATAAACAAAAGTACAGAGCGATGTCGGCCACGACTACCTTGCTGCAACCGTTTTTTCTGCGTCCCTAAAAATAAAGCGGCGATGCTTCGCACCAATCTCAGTGGCCAGTGCGCAGTGGGCTGTGGGCAGTTGGAAGGAATTGAAGCGTCTGATACCAGTCGGATCGTAGCTTCAGGTCTGCATCCCACCATTCGTGGCATCGCAGTTGCCCCTATCGTCGCGACTAGATCAATCTGTCTTAAATTCAAACAAGCGATATGTACCCGACGGATTGCGTCTGAGAGTTGTGCAATAAAGAAGCCCTCTCGAAATTGCTTTCACAATCAAGGAGGAACTTATGGGCGACGAACGAAAAGAAAATGAAGGCGGCGGCGGTCAACAAGGCGGCGGTGGCCAAGGTGGTGGCGGCGGTCAACAAGGTGGCGGTGGCCAAGGTGGTGGCGGCGGTCAACAAGGCGGCGGCGGCCAAGGTGGTGGCGGCGGTCAACAGGGTGGCGGCCAAGGTGGCGGCGGCGGTCAACAAGGCGGCGGCGGCGGCCAAGGTGGTGGCGGCGGTCAACAGGGTGGACAGAAATAGTACTTCAAAATTAAAACGGGGGTGAGTTTCCTAAACTCACCCTCTTCCCTGGCACTTAACTTCTGAGTGTCAGCACATTCTCACGCCGCGCGTTGGGCGGTAATCAACTTAAATAATTACAAACTTAGAGGTGAACTCATGAATACGAACGAGTTGAATACGGCTCAAACCGTTGAGCTGCTTTATCAGGCGTTGGAAACCGAAAAGGGTGGCGTGCAGATCTACACCACGGCGCTGCGTTGCGCGACCAACAAGGATCTGCGTGAAGAGTGGAGCGAATACCTCGAACAGACGAAAGCGCACGTGCAAGTTGTCTCAGAGGTGCTCAAGTCGCTGAATCTGCCATTGGACACGGAAACTCCCGGTCGAAAGATTGTCCGGCACATCGGCGACTCGCTGGTGAAGGCGATGGAGATGGCATTGCGCGGGCCGGATCTGGCCGCGGCCCAGATCGTCGCTGCTGAGTGTGTGACGCTCGCCGAAACAAAGGACCACACAAACTGGGAACTCATTGGTGAGTTGGCTAAGAACTCCGGCGGCGAAATGGCCGCTTTGCTTAAGGAAGCGCACACGCAGGTCGAGCCTGAGGAAGACGAGCATCTCTACCACACCCAGGGATGGACTCGGGAGCTCTGGATCGAAAGCCTCGGCATGCCAGCCGTGCTGCCGCCGCCTGAAGAAGTGAAAGACGTCAAAACCGCGATTGAAGCGGCGCGAGCCAAAAAGAGTCGCGCGAACAAAGCCCAGGCAAAATCAGCGTAACGATCATTACTGTTCACACCTCATCGAAAGGGAATCATGGCAGCGAAAAAAGCAGCGAAGAAAAAGACAGGCGCGCCTCGCAAAAGCGCAATGTATGCGAAACACAATCAGGGCAAGCCGCCTGACGACAGCCTGAAACGAATCGATCTTCAGAAGAATATTGAAGAGAGCGCCGGAGAGGTTCTCACCACCAATCAGGGTGTCCGGATCAGCGACAACCAAAACTCATTGAAGGCGGGTTCGCGTGGTCCGACCTTGATGGAAGATTTCATCTTCCGCGAAAAGATCACGCACTTCGATCACGAACGTATTCCCGAACGGGTGGTGCATGCTCGCGGATCCGCCGCGCACGGATTCTTTCAGGTTTACGAGCCCATGACCGAATACACCCGGGCTGACTTTTTACAGGATCCGGCAGTGCAGACGCCGGTGTTTGTGCGCTTCTCAACGGTGGCCGGTTCGCGCGGCTCAACTGACATGGCGCGCGACGTGCGCGGATTTGCCGTTAAGTTTTACACGCGTGAAGGCAACTACGACCTCGTCGGTAACAATATTCCCGTCTTTTTTATTCAGGACGCGATGAAGTTTCCCGACCTCGTCCATGCCGTAAAGCCAGAGCCGCACAACGAGATTCCGCAAGCGGCTTCGGCTCACGATACCTTCTGGGATTTTATTTCCCTGATGCCCGAGTCAATGCACATGATTATGTGGGTCATGTCGGATCGGGCGATTCCGCGCAGCTTCCGCATGATGGAAGGGTTTGGCGTTCATACCTTCCGTTTTGTAAACGAAAAAGGCAAAGCGCGCTTCGTGAAGTTTCATTGGAAGCCTTTGCTCGGTGTGCACTCAGTTCTTTGGGATGAAGCGCAGAAGATCTCCGGTAAAGATCCGGACTTTCATCGCCGCGACCTTTGGGAAGCGATCGAGAGCGGCGACTTCCCCGAGTGGGAGCTTGGCATACAAATCGTCGAGGAACGTGATGAGTTTAAATTCGAATTTGATCTGCTTGATCCAACCAAAATCATTCCCGAAGAGTTGGTCCCGGTGCAGCGCATCGGCAAACTGACACTCAACCGGAATCCGGACAACTTCTTTGCGGAAACTGAGCAGGTTGCTTTTCATACCGCTAACATTGTTCCCGGCATCGACTTCACGAATGATCCGCTGCTCCAGGGTAGGCTCTTCTCTTACCTCGACACGCAATTAATTCGATTAGGCGGTCCGAATTTTCACGAGATACCGATCAATCGCCCGATTGCGCCGCTGCACAACAATCAGCGCGACGGCTACATGCGGCAAACAATCAATCGCGGCCAGACGGCGCACGAACCGAACAACACGCGCGGCGGTTGTCCGTTTCAGGCCGGCATGGACATGAGTGGCTTTACCAGCTTTGCTGAGAAGATTGATGCCCGAAAGATTCGCGAGCGCAGTGCAAGCTTCATGGATCATTTCAGTCAGGCGACGATGTTCTTTAATAGCCAGACTGACACTGAAAAAATGCACATTATCCGCGCCTTGCGCTTTGAGCTGGGCAAAGTCGAGACACCGCCCATTCGTGAACGAATGTTGGGTTTGTTGGCGCATATCGACAAGGGCCTGGCTGAGTCAGTGGCGCAAGGCCTTGGTCTCGCCGTCCCGCGCACTCTTGAACAACCCTTGAATATGAGCGTGCCTGCGGACGCTGATCCGAAAAAGTTACAACCCAGGAAGCTCATCGACTCAGTTGAGTATTCCTCGGCACTGCGGCAGATTGATAATCCGAATTTTCCGGCCGACTCAATCAAGACGCGAAAGATTGCGGTGCTGTTAGCGGATGGATTCGACGATCAGTCGGTTGAGGACTTCAATCAGGCGATGTTAACCGCCGGCGCTGTGCCCAAGACGGTTGCGCCGCGGCTCGGCGTGGTCACAGGCGCCAACGGCAGGCAATTAAAAGTCGATTTCAGTTTTCTGACCGGGGCCTCGGTTTTGTTTGACGCGGTCTTTGTTGCGGACGGCGCAGCCAGCAGTGAGGCTCTGGCGGCCGAACCTGATGCGTTGGAGTTTGTGCAGGAAGCTTTCAAGCACCTTAAGACAATCGGCGCCAGGGGCGCTGGCGTTGAGTTCCTGCGCGCGGCGCTCGCAGAAAAGATGAGCGACGGAGACAAGGGATTGATCACAGGTGATGACGGAAAGATTGCCGAATCTTTCATCGAAGCGGTCGCCCTTCACCGGCATTGGGAGCGCGAGCAAGTCATGTATCCAATCTAGAAGCGCGCGTCGTTCTGCGGCGGCCGCGGGTAACAGCGGTCATTAGCAGCGAAGATCGGCGCGAGTTAGATTCGTGTCAGAACGGCGAGCGGTAGCGACCCGATCTAAGGGCAACTTGAGTGGATGATCCCATCGCTACCGCTCCGGGTTCTGACACAGCGATGCGCGCGAACGTCTGAGTTGACGCGGCGGCGCGAGAGACCAGCGCGGAAGAAACAGAGGGGATAGCGGAGGCGCAATCGGCCTCGCGTCCAACGAATGGTTGGGCCGCGGACTTTATTGAACATCAACTGATGCGATATCCCCGTTTAGGTCAACAAAGACATAAATCGTATCACCGCCGGAACACCGTGCCTTTAGCCGCCAACCCTTGAAGTCACCATCGTCATGAGAAGAAATGTTGTTAGTTGAGCAACCTTTTCGGCCAACCGCACGGGCCCCGTCATTTTTGATCTTTTCCCAATCGAATTGTGAAATCGAGAGTTGCACGCCATGACCATGCGCAGCATGTGGTGTGGGCCGTGCATTCACAGCTTCGGCGCGCACTGAGGGATCAAATAACGCCAAAAGCCGGCCTGTGGCGTTAATCACCGCCTGAGTGAGATCATCTGCCGCTTGTTGGTACTTTTCGAAAGTAACAACCATCCGCGTTCGGATATCAAATGGTAGGTGATTAAGGGTCTCACGGTCGGCTAAAAGAATGGTCGGCTTTGACGCTTCGTGTAGAAGGCCAAGCTCGTACATAACATTTGGATTGAGATCCGTTAGAACAACATAAGCTAGAGAGCAGAGACGGATTTCCTGACGGATGCCACCAACAATTTCCTCACCTGGTCCGAGAGTTTCATCTACGGCGCGGAGTTGAATAGCAAGTTCTCTGGTAGCTTGGCGAATTGCCTCACGAACCCAACGAAGCTCCGGCCGAAAAGGCATCGCGAGAAAGGCACGATGTTGTTCTGGCATGTTCATCTCCCCAAAGTGAGAATTCGAAATGCGGCCCAACGGTTGAGTTGACGCGGCGGCGCGAATTCAATTCATCCTTCCGCCTTCATCCTTCATCCTTCATCCTTGTAGTTCACGCCCCGCCGCTCGCGTCCAATGATTTGTTATGCGCGCCCGACGCTCATTCATACAAACGACGGACCATCTTCGCATACGCAATCACGAAACGTTCATACAGTGGGTCATTACCTGTCAGTTCGACGGCCGGAGGTCCCAACAAGATTTTGGCGTCGCTGCGACGAAAGTTAAACGAAAACCACGTCTCGTAATCACTTTCGTCGCAGACTTCTGCTTGGTTGGGGAGGTGATTCAAGTACACCTTGGTGCTTTCGTTGAATAGGGCGACGACATCTACAAAGTCTTCCACCTGTTCTCGCGTTGGACAATGGAATTCGTGCTCGATCAAGTTACGAGTACGGTTGAGTTTTGTAAGTACCCTAGGCGCGAGAATGCCTAGATTCGTCAAGAAGGCGAGCTTCTTGGGCATTTTCCAATTCTCCGCCTTCGCGGTCCGATGGAAACCAAAGCCGATCAGAATCGATTCAATTCGCGCGTCCAGAGAGCGCTTCGCATTAGAGAGTGCGTTAACACGGCCGCGTTCAGAGTCTTCCTTGAGATCTTCTTCAGCGAATTTTAGGTACTCAAGCGAAGAGATCGGAAATGGAACATCGACAGAGTCATAGCTGTTGGATAAGAAGCATGCGCTGGGCTTCTCAATCATGCTTAACATTTCATCGACGGTCATTTTGTTATTCTAGCGTGAGCGCATAACGGTTAAGTTGGCGCGGCGGCGCGATTTCATTTCATCCTCCCGCCTTCATCCTTCATCCTTGCATTTCGTCCAACGATTTGTTCGACGGCGCTGGCCCAACATTACGCCGGATGATACATGTACGAATGCTGACATCTACCCTGCGGTGGTCGAGGAGCAATGCAAGTATTCAGCTCGTTTGGGTCTGATTGAAATCCTTGACACGTGCACTGCGTACAGCGATTCCCTGCCGCTTCTTCAGCATTGTTTGGCGCGTTTGGAGCAGCATTCTCTTGGGCGTTCTGTTTTGTGTTTTGTTCGTCCATTTTTTATTCCTCCTTAAATTACGATGTGTGTCTGTGACTAATTTCGTAGTGTTCTTTACCACAATACGGGCATTTACAATGTCCCGCCGGATCGGAACACCAAATGCAAACTTGTCCTGGAGCATTACCGCCGCAGCGGCCAACTTCACTGCTACAGTCTCCACAAAAGAAAGGGGCTGGTCCGCCCGTTGCTGCGTCTGTTTGATTAGTCAGAGATTCTTCGGCCATAAATCCTCCTACTTTCGAAAGATGCTTTAAACCATCGTCTCACCGTCCCGCCATCCGTTAGCGGACGGCCGTAAAAATTTATTTGTATGCACTTATGTAAGCCGCCAACGGCAGAGTTGACGCGCCGTCATTACATCAAAACGTTCGATTCAATCACTCAAGTTGAGACGAAATTTATGGCTGCTGCGTATTCTTACAATTGGCGAAGCCAGTGCCCTGTGTATTTCCACAAACCGTTACATAGGACGCGGTCTGGTTGGCCCCGAAAAGCACATGACGCAATACGATCGGAGGTCCTGTGCCCTTGTCGTGATCGAAATGCCCGTCCGCTCCAGTTTCACCTCCCAATGAAAAGGCTATATTTGAGGATTTCCGGGCTGGTTCACTGCCATCTGCATGCATTCTAAAAGATGCGACTCTGTTGCCGACGGAAAGCGTAATGTAACTGTAAGCGTTTGAATAAAGTTGAAGTTCGCTCATGTTCGAAGGATTAGTTCCCGGGCCGAGAGTGGCCAGTGTTTTTCCAGTATTGTCGACAACGATAAATTTCTTAGCGGTGATGACGTCTGGCACTGCTTGGACGTGAGGCTTATTAAAGGCAGCTAGAAACAATACAGCTACGATTATCACCAGCATAGAGCAAGCCAGCGATAAAACACGTACTAGCCTACGAAGTTTCAAAAATTCTTCTAGTGTCGCGTAATCCAGAGAGTTGGTTTTCATCATCTATCCTCTGAGTTGGAAAATCTACGTTACAGTACAACGACTCCCAATGTTCCCTCGAACTACTAAATATACGTCACATCTGATGGACAATACCGCACTGCGCGGCAGAATCAGTCAGCAAGCGCACCGGCCGTTGTGCGGCTGGCGCATGGGATTTTTGCAGAGGCGCGCGTATGAAGAGGCGCGAGCGGCTATTCTTCCGGCAGGGTCTTCATGCCCACGCTGCGCACAACTTTATCGCGGTAGCGCCGGGCATCGGCTTTGATGGCTTCTTCGTTGAGGGTGAGCAAGCGGCGGTCGCGCATGATGACGCGGCCTTCGATGATGACAGTGCGCACGTCGTCGGCTTTGGTGGAGTAAACCAGATTTGAATAGATGTTATAGAACGGCGTCTGATTAAGCTCGTTGAGATCAACTATAACCAGGTCGGCGCGTTTCCCTTTTTCGATCGACCCGATCTCCTTCTCCAGGTGCAGGGCGCGCGCGCCGCGAATCGTCGCCATCTCGAAAGCTTCTTCCGCGGTCACCACTTTCGGATCGTTGCTGAACAGTTTGTGCAGCTTCGCGGCCGTGTCGATCTCTTCCCAGAGACTCAGGTCGTGGTTCGATGCCGCGCCGTCAGTGCCCAAACCTACCGCCAGATTTTCTTTCAGCATTTGCGGAACGGGCGCGACGCCGGAAGCCAGCTTCATGTTCGACTGCGGATTGTGAACCATGCCAACACCGTGCTTCTTGAGCAGATTCAGCTCGCCCGCCATCGGCCACACTACATGCGCCGCGATCACGCGATTGCTCAGAAAACCAATCCGGTCGAGATAAACAATTGGCGGCGCGCCCTTCGCCTTGATGCTGTCATCAACCTCACGCTTCGTCTCAGAAATGTGAATGACGATCGGACAGCCCAGACGATCAGAGAGAGCGCGCGCAGCTTTCAAATGCTCTTCGGAAACCGTGTATGGCGCGTGCGGCGCGATCGCGGGAACAATTAGGGCGTTCCCTTTCCATTTCTTCACGAAACGTTCGACGTAGGCGAGGCCTTCCTCGTAGGTCTTGTTGTCGGCGACCGGAAAATCGATGACGGTTTCGCCCAGCACGCCGCGCACGCCGGCCTTGAACGTCTCGTCGGCGATCGCGTCTTCGAAGTAGTACATGTCGCAGTAGGTCGTCGTGCCACCGCGAATCATTTCCGCCAGGCCAAGACGTGTGCCGGCACGCACAAAATCTTCCGTGACGTTCTTCGCTTCCGCCGGAAAGATGTACTTGGTAAGCCAGTCCTGTAAATCGAGATCGTCAGCGATGCCGCGGAACAGCGTCATCGGCACGTGCGTGTGCCCGTTGATAAGACCGGGAATGACGACCTTGTCAGTCGCATTGATGACTTCACGAGCCGCGTAGTTACGATCGATTTCAGCCGCGCGCCCGACAGCCACAATGCGCCCGCCTTTTACGGCCACGCTGCCGTTTTCGATCACGCGGCGCGAGCCGTCCATCGTGACGATGGTGCCGCCTTTGATGATTAAGTCCACAGCAGTTTTCCTGCGCTGAGCGAATGACTCGGTTAGCGTTCCCGCGACCAAACCCAAAACCAACGCAGAAATCAGCAAACGTTTCGCGCCGGATCGAGTGCGGTGGGCTCCATAAGTCAACCAGCCTGCGAAGCAGGCGTCATGTTGATAGCCCCGGGCGTAAGCCCGGGGTAACGATACGTAAATGAATTGAAGAGCCCCGAAGGGGCGATAGGAAAATCGCCGAAGGAACGCAATCATGTCAACCTCTGCCGCCCGCTTCGCGGGCTTCAATTCTTTGTGATCCTTAACCCCGGGCTCACGCCCGGGGCTACTATCTGTCGCCCGCTTTGCGGGCTGGTTGAGCGATTCAATCCCGGATGGGCACCCGAGAGATCACTCAGCAGCACCGCCCCCTTCGTTCAAGAATCTCGCATCAAACGCTTTTGGCAATAGTTCGCGAATATCAACCACTTCGCTTTGGCCCTTCAAATTCGCAAGCGTGATCTTGGCCTCCTTGCAATACTCCCAGATGATTTGCCGGCAGGTCCCGCACGGCGGCGTCAGTTGTTCGGTATCCACCACCACGACGAGATCGGTGAAGTCGCGCTCACACTCGGACAGAGCTTTCCAAATCGCGACGCGTTCAGCGCACACGGTCAGACCGTAGCTCGCGCTCTCAATATTGCAGCCGGTATAGATCTTTCCTTCGGCAGTGCGCAGCGCAGCGCCCACGAGAAAGTTCGAAAAGGGCGCTCGCGAACACAGCCGCGCGTCCGTCGCCACCTTGATTAAGTTTTCAGTTTCGCTCAAATCTGGCCTCCAACTTTAACGTCTCTGGCCAGCCTCTCGCGAATCTTTCCGCTAATCAAATCGACGCTCACAAGATTATGACCACCTTCGGGAATAATTACGTCGGCAAAGCGCCGGGACGGTTCGACAAACTGCATGTGCATCGGGCGCACCGTCGCCATGTACTGCTCAATCACCGAATCCAGCGTCCGTCCGCGCTCGGCGATGTCGCGGCCCAGACGGCGAATGAAACGAATGTCGTCCGGCGTATCGACAAAAACTTTGATGTCCATCTGCTCGAGCAGCCTTGGCTCAGCAAAGATCAGGATGCCCTCGACAATAACTATCGGCTTAGGCTCAACGCGCGTCGTCGCCGGCAAGCGCGTGTGTGTCTTAAAATCGTAAATTGGCAGCTCCACAGGTTCGCCGGCACTCAGCTTCTTCAAGTGATTCACCAGCAGGTCGTTGTCGAGCGCGTCCGGGTGATCGAAGTTCGCCGCATTGCGATAGTCGAGCGGCATGTCTTTCAAGTCGCGGTAGTAGAGGTCCTGCTGGATGAAGACGACTTCGTCGGCTCTGACCGACTCAAGAATGCGGTTCGCGACCGTGGTCTTGCCCGATCCAGTTCCGCCACAGATGCCGATGATCATAAAGTAATCTTTTTTCGCCTTAGGGTGTCGCGCGTTTGTACTTTGTACTTAGTGCTTTGTGCTTTGATTTCTTAACCAGCCGACTCTATTTCAGTCAAAGGCACCTTTGCTGACACATCAAAGTACCAAGCACAAAGCACCGTCAGAGCTTCGGAATCACTCTTCTCAACAACTCAGTAAACTGTTCGCGCACTTGTTCGCCGGTAGCCATCACCTGGCTGTGATCGACGGGCTGATCTGAGACGCCGGCGGCCAGGTTTGTGATGCACGAGATACCCACGACCTTCATGCCCATGTGGCGTGCGACGATTGCCTCGGGTACCGTGCTCATGCCCACGGCGTCAGCTCCCAGGGCGCGCACCATGTGAATCTCAGCCGGTGTTTCGTAACTGGGGCCGGTCAACGACGCGTACACACCACGCCCCATTTTCATGCCCATTGCACGCGCTTCCTTCAAAACAACGTCCTGCAATTCATGCGCGTAAGTATTGGATAAGTCCGGAAAGCGCGGCCCAAAGCGTTCGTCATTTGGCCCAATCAGCGGATTCACGCCCAGCAAGTTTATGTGATCGGTAATCACCATCAGCGAGCCCGGGGTGAACTCGACATTGAGCGCGCCGGACGCATTGGTCAGAATCAGCGTGTGCACGCCGAGCAGCTTGAGCACGCGAATCGGAAACGTAACGTCTTCCAGCGAGTAGCCTTCGTAAAAATGAAATCGCCCCTGCATCGCGGCGACGGCGGAATCGCCGATTTTTCCGACAACCAAACGACCCGCGTGACCCTCGACGGTCGCGCGCGCAAAACCGGGTATTTCGGCGTATGGGATCGCGGTCGCGGCGGACAGTTCATCAGCGAACCCGCCCAAGCCGCTGCCGAGGACGATCGCGACCGGGCTTTCGGTTTGTGTGCGGCCGCGAATCATGCGCGCAGCTTTTTCTGCGCGTTCGTACAGTGACCCGACGCTCGTTTCTGCTCTCATCTTCTTTTCATGCGTATGCTTAAAGCCCGGACTAAGAGGAGCAAAGCGGTTCCTGCAACCCCGACACCTCCACTAATCAGAGCATCGCGACGGCCTAAGGCGATCGCGTGGGGGCTCAGACGCCCAAACATACCTTGTCCTGAATCAAGAATTCGATTTTGGAAAAACGTGGTCAGTATGCCAGAGAATGCGGGCACAAATGAAATCGCTAATAGCCAATTCATCTCTTTCCGGCTTCGCGCACCGAGGGCAATCCCAACTCCGATTAGAAGGAAGACAATGACTATCAGAAAATTCAGCAGGGTGAGAAGCGTGGCGTGCTTGACGAATTCAGTGAGAGCTTCCACCGGGGATCCCGATTATTTTTCCTTTTCGTATGGAATGCCGATCGCTTTCGGGGCGCGCGATTGGCCGATGAAGCCGGCCAACACGATGATCGTAACGACGTAGGGAATCATCTGAATGAATTGCACCGGTACTTCAACAGGAGGAAGTGAAAGAACCGCCGGATAAAGCGCCTCGAATAATATACGGGCAACATGTATTCGCAACAGAACGCCTGAGACTACTAATGCTCCCAAAAATCCAAGTATACGACTTTGCTTTGGGAAGAAAACCCAATGCAGAACCCACAAGAGCAATAGGAGACCTACAAAAATTCCGACTTCAATCAATCCGATCGCGGACATGGGCACGCCCTGCATTTGAATCGTCAAAGCATCGGCGAATCCGAACAGTAAACACGCGAGCATTGTTTGCACCGGCCGCCACTTGCCGAAGATCAGCGCGGCCAGGGCGATGAAGCCGCGACCGGCGGTCATGTTTCGCGTAAACAGCGATGACTGGCCGATGGAAAGATACGCCCCGCCCATTCCCGCGAGCGCTCCCGAGAGAATAACTCCCAGGTAACGAATCTTGTTGACGCTGACGCCGGCGGCATCGGCGGCCTCAGGATTTTCGCCCACCGCGCGCAGGCGCAAGCCGAACGGCGTGCGGTACAAAACGTAAGCCGTCACCAACACAATGACCAACGCCAGCACGGTGACAACATTAACCTCTGTGAAAATTCGCCACTGCGGAACAAAGCCCGGCAGAAGCTGCGACACGCTGGGCAGCAGGTGTTCCTTTTGAATCTGCGGCGTCGAGCCCGACGAAAGAAACATCGCGCCACTCAAGACGGCCGGTAACCCGAGAAACATGATGTTGATGCCGGTGCCGGTGACGACTTGATCGGCTTTGAACTTGATGCAAGCCAGCGCGAGGATCATCGCGACCGCGATGCCCGCCACCATGGCTGCTCCCATGCCAACCCACGGGCTCGCGGCATAGAAAGTGACCGATGCGGCCGTGAAAGCTCCGGCGAGCATCAAGCCTTCCAGGGCAATGTTGATGACACCGGCTCGCTCGGAATACAAACCTCCGATCGATGCCAACACCAAAGGGGTCGCGAGCCGCAACGTGGAAAACAAAAGTGAGATAGTGAACAGTTGACGCATGCTGGGTCGTCAGTGGTCAGTTGTCAGTTGTTAATTGTTCTCACACCGTACCAGGCAGTTTGCCAATTGACTTGAGATACGAGTTAAGTTTCGGCGCCAGCTCGTCGACCAGCGGCCTAAGAGCTTGAATATCTTTATCTTTTAGCAACTTACGTTTATACGCCCGGCGCAAAAAATGCTGCGTTTCGTTTAACGAGCCGCGCGCAATTCTTACGAACCGTCGATTATCCACGAAAGTTCCGCGACCGGTCCCCTCTGCGATACTGACAACTGACTACGGACGTTTCAAATCTTCGCTCGCCTCATCAATCCTAGTTTTTTAAGCGGCCCGCGGAACATCGCTTCAGCCGCAACGAAGACGATCACGATTCCCTGCAGCATGTCCACGATGTCTTTTGAAACGTGCAGCGTGTACGCGTCGACGAAGATTCCCCCACGCAGCAGAATTGCGAACAGAATCGCCGCCAAAAAAACTCCGACGGGATGATTGCGTCCCAATAACGCTACTGCAATTCCGACGAAGCCATAGTTCGCCGAGAAACCGTCGTAGTAGGTATAGCGGTAACCCAGCACCTCGTTTATTCCAACCATGCCGGCCAAGCCGCCGGAAATCGCCATGGCCAGGACGATCTGTTTGCGAACGGAAATGCCACCGTATTCTGCCGCGCTCGGGTTGGCGCCGGTCGCGCGAATCTCGTAGCCCCACTTCGTTTTCCAAAGCAGAATGTAAACAAACACGCACGCGAGAATCGCCAGAATAAAAGCGAGATTCACGGGAATCCGTTCCGGCAGACCGGGAATAAATTTTCCCAGACGCGCAATGTGCGCGCTGCCGCTGACCGGAGCAGTCTGCATGATCGGATCGCCGGGAATTTTGTAGTGGTACTGGGTGAAGTAACTGACCAGGGCGACCGCGATGAAGTTCAACATGATCGTGTTGATGACCTCATGCGATCCGAACTTCGCCTTGAGCAAGCCCGGAATGCCGCCCCAAATCGCGCCTGCCACAACTGCGGCGATGCAGCAGAGCGGCAGCAGGACGAGCATCGGCAGACTGGCGATCGGAGAATTGACTACCGGGCCGCCGGGCGCCTGCACGGCGACGCCGCCGAGTTCGATCCCGACCCAGGCCGCCGCGAATGCCGCGACGTAGAGCTGCCCTTCCGCCCCAATGTTCAGCAGACCGCAGCGAAACGCCACCGCCACGGCAAGACCGGTAAAGATAAGCGGAGTTGCATTGAAAAGTGTGTAGCCGATCCCATCAGGCCAGGAGAACGCACTACCAAACATCAACTTATAAGTTTGAATCGGATTGTCGCCAATAATAAGGATCACGATGCCGCCGACAACGAACGCGGCAAGTACCGCAACTACCGGGAAGAGGATCTCGCGAAGAAGTTTCATCTCAGGAAAAACGTTCTTTGTACTTTGAGCTTAGTGCTTTGTTCGCTAATTTGCGTTGACGCGCCTATCGACAGAGCGCAAGAACGCATTTAGTTTCGGTGTTAATTCCTCTACAAGCAGCCGCAACTTTTTGACTTCGGCTTGCGTCAAGAGTTTTCGTAGAATAAGAGCGGCGCAGCCAGTGAATAGTCTCATACATCGAGCCGCGCGCCATACGCACAAAACGTCGGTTGTCTTGCAGGCTGCCGCGGCCGCTTCCTTCTGAAATATTCGCGCCGATACTGTCAGCCGCGCGAACAATCTGCTTTCCGACGGTATCTTTCGCGAAAGAATCCCAGGTGGCAACAATGTTCCAGACACTATCCGCAAGCTTTTCCGACAGTTGGTAGACTTGAAGCTTCTCGAAATTCGTTCGTTCCATGGGAGCCTCCGAATGATTCGTGAATCTCTGTCAACACGTCAAACCACAAAGTACCAAGTACTAAGCCCTTCCTCCGGTCATCATCAGCCCAATTTCTTCAGTCGTGGCAACTTTCGGATCGACTTCACCGACAATCTCGCCGTTGTGAACCACGATTAGACGGTCCGACAGGGCGGTTACTTCTTCCAATTCCGCCGACACGAGCAGCACAGCACAACCCGCGTCGCGCATCTCAACGATCTTTCGGTGAATGAATTCAATCGCGCCGATATCGACGCCGCGCGTGGGTTGCGAAACGAGCAAGAACTTCGGCGGCAGCTCAAATTCGCGACCGATGATCAACTTCTGCTGATTGCCGCCGGAAAGCGCGCGCGCCGGCAGGGCTGCATTCGGCGGACGCACGTCAAAATCGCGGATCACTTGTTCCGTTCGGCTTTGAATTCCCTTCTGGTCGAGCATCACGTTCCCGATCCCTCTCACGGCAGGCTTGCGATAGTGCACGCCAAGGATCGTGTTCTCAGCCAGACTGAAATCAAGCAGCAGTCCGCGCCGGTGACGATCTTCAGGAACGTGCGCGATGCCGAGTTCCTTTCGGCGCCGCGCATCGGTGCGCGTAATGTCGCGGCCTTCGAAATTGATCGTACCCGTAATGTAAGATCCGGGAATTAACCCGGCCAGCGCTTCGATCAATTCCGTCTGCCCGTTACCTTCGACGCCGGCGATGCCCACGATTTCTCCGGCACGGATTTCCAGGGAAACATTGTTCAGGCGCTTGGTTCCGTCACGCCCTATGATTGAAAGACCACGCGTGCCAAGCACCGCGCCCCCGGGTTTGGCCTCAGGTTTCTCGACCCGCAAGAGCACCTCGCGGCCGACCATCATGCGCGCTAATTCGGCCGCGTTAGTCTCGCGCGTCTTAACGTTTCCCACGACTTTGCCATCGCGCATCACCGTCACGTTGTCCGAAATCGCGAGTACCTCATCCAGCTTGTGCGTGATGATTACAATCGTCTTTCCCTGGGTGCGCATCGAGCGCAGGATCGCAAAGAATTCTTCGACTTCCTGCGGCGTCAGCACGGCCGTGGGCTCATCAAGGATCAGCAGCTGCGCATGACGGTAGAGCGCCTTAAGCAATTCAACGCGCTGTTGTTGGCCGACAGATAAACTTTCAATGGTGGCGTTCGGATCAACCGCGAGCTTGAATTCATCTGAAACTCTGCGGATGTCTGCGGCAGCTTTCTGCAGATCGAGCGAAACCGCGCTCCCCGGTTCGGCCCCGAGCACAATGTTCTCAGCGACAGTCATCGGTTCGACCAGCATGAAGTGCTGATGCACCATGCCAATGCCGGCCGCAATCGCGTCATGCGGCGTGCGAATCTCGCGCGCCGTGCCGTTGATTAGAATCTCGCCACTGTCGGCCGTGTAGAAGCCGTAAGCGATGCGCATCGCGGTCGATTTGCCCGCGCCATTTTCGCCGACAATCGAGTGAATGGTTCCGGGCTCAACCTTGATGCTGACGGCATCATTGGCGAGGACCGCGCCAAACCGCTTCGTGATGTTGCGAAGTTCAATCATTCGTCAGTGGTCAGTTGTTAGTAGTCAGTGGTCAGTTGTTCTCTATTCGAACCGGCTTTACCAATCGACTTGAGATAAGCGTTTAGTTTTGGCGCCAGCTCATCAATGAGAGGTCTTAGAATCCTGATTTCCTTCTCGTTGAGCAAATTTCGTTTGTAAGCTCTTCTTAGCCAATGTTGAGTTTCGTTCAATGAACCACGGGCAATTCGAACAAACCGTCGGTTATCTACAAAAGTTCCGCGCCCTGTTCCCTCAGCGATGTTCGCTCCAATGCTGTCAGCCGCTCTAACTAGTTGTCTTCCAACAGTGTCTCGCGCAAAAACATTCCATTTAAGGACGATCGACCAAATTTGATCCGCCAGAATCTCGGATAATTGATACACGCGAAGACTCTCAAAATTCGTTTTAGCCATCTAGCTTCCTCCTGGGAGCGAGAAAACAACTGACTACTGACCACGGACAACTGACGATCTCTACTGAGTCATTCGATCGATAACAGTGATTTCTTTGGCGATGATTTTCTTCTTGGCTTCCTCCGAGGCCTTAATGGCCTCTGGTGAAACTAGCTTCTCGTTGTGAGTATCCATCACATAACCAACACCGTCGCTTTCCAACCCGAACACGTGAAAGCCTCCCTGAAACTTCCCTTCGACGACATTCTTCACAATGTCATAGACCGCGTTATCCACGCGTTTGATCATGCTGGTCAGGACAAATCCCGGCTTTACCATGTTCTGGTTGGAATCGACGCCGATTACAAAATGTGTCGCGCGGCCGTTCGCGGTTCCCGCTTGCTCGACGGCATCGAACGCGCCGAGTCCTGAGTTTCCTGCCGCGGTGAAAATCACGTCAGCGCCTTTACTAATTTGCGCCAGCGCAATTTCTTTTCCCTTTCCGGGATTGTTCCAGGCCGCGTCCGTGACGCCTACGTAATTCTGGATGACCTGAATGTTAGGATTCACCGACTTGGCGCCCTGCTCGTACCCGCCCTCGAACCGGTGAATCAGTCCGATGTCCATCCCGCCAATGAAGCCGACAACGCCCGTCTTTGAAGTCATGCCGGCAATGATGCCGACCAGATAGGAACCTTCATGCTCTTTGAAGACGAGTGAGGCAACATTAGCTTTCGGCGTCTTGCCGTCGTCTTCGAAAATTACGCCATCGATAATCGCAAACCGTATGTTTGGATAATCGCGCGCGACGCTTTGCATGATCGGGCCCTGGGCGAAGCCGACGCCAATGACCAGATCGAAGCCCCGTTCGGCAAACGCGCGCATCGCCGGTTCGATGGAAGTCGGATTGCCGGGCTCAACATCCCGCAGCACGATGCCCAGAGCCGGCTTGTCCTTTCCCTGAGAGTCTTTGCAAAGTTGGCCGTCGGGTTGCTTACCCGTTTCCGCGCACTTAACCCCGACCCAGGCGGCCGCATTGAACGAACGGTCATCTTTGCCGCCGATGTCGAAAACAATTCCAACGCGGATATTTTTTGGATCTTCAGCCGCGTCGCCCGTTCGTTGACAAGCCACGCTTCCAAGAACCAAAAGCGCGACAACGGTGAGCGCGATGAGTGCTTTCAATTTCATCAGTCGATCACTTCTTTGACTAGTTGGGGCGGCTCAACCGGCCCCTCGCCTATTTCATAAGCTGCCTGGATGCGCGCGGCAGCCGTTTGGCCGCGGCCTGCATCGTCGCAAAAAACGACGCCGATGGAATCACCGGCGCGAACCTCGTCGCCGATCTTTGTTTTGGTGATGAAGCCGACCCGCGGATCAATTTTATCTTCGATGCGCACGCGGCCACCGCCGGCCTCGGCGATGGTATGTCCGACTTCGGCGGTACTAACTTTCGTGACAAACCCGGAGCGCGGCGATTCTACCTCAAACGCTTTGTCTGTCAACGGCAGAATCCTCGTCGGATCGTCACAGACGCGGGGCTCGCCGCCCTGGGCTACGACATTGGCGCGAAACGTCTCGAGCGCCGTTCCAGATTCGTGGACGCGTTTGATTCGATCACGCGCCGCCTCAATAGTATTTTCCAGTTTTGCCAACACCACCATGCGCGCCGCGAGTTCGATTGAAAGATCGAGCACCGGTCGCGCGCCTTCATCGATCTCTCCGCGTAACAAGTTAATGCACTCAAGCACTTCGATGGAGTGCCCGACCGCGCTCCCCAGCGGCTGATTCATATCCGTAATCAGCGCTTGCGAGTGGATGCCGAGTGAGTTGCCCGTCTTTACTAGCGCCTGCGCCAACTGCTTCGCCTTGGCCGGTTCGCTCATGAAAGCGCCCGAGCCGGTTTTCACGTCGATGACCATTGCATCGAGACCTGCCGCGCCCTTCTTCGAAATGATTGAGCCCACGATCAACGGAATGGCTTCGACGGTCGCGGTCGCGTCGCGCAACGCGTAAAGCTTTTTGTCAGCCGGGGCTATCTCTTTCGTTTGGCCGTTCATTGCGAAGCCAGTGGCGTCGAGCACGGCCCGAAATTCCTTAAGCGATAAGTTCACACGATAACCCGGGATGGATTCCAGCTTGTCGAGCGTGCCCCCCGTGTGTCCGAGACCGCGTCCGGAAATCATGGGGACGCAGACTCCGGCCGCGGCGGCGAAGGGCGCAATCAAAAGAGACGTCTTGTCGCCGACGCCGCCCGTTGAGTGCTTATCAACTTTTGGTTTGGGAATGTCTGAGAAGTCGAGGATCTCTCCCGAGTGCAACATCGCTTCGGTAAGCAGGGACTGTTCCGCGTCAGTCATGCCGTTCAGGAACACGGCCATCAGCCACGCGGAGATTTGATATTCAGCCACGTCACCGCTGGTTACCCCTTTGACGAAGAACGCGATCTCATCGCGCGACAATTCTGCGCCATCACGTTTCTTGCGAATGATGTCCTGAGGTCTCAACTGTTTTCGTTGGAGAGTAAGACGATCGCCTGAGCAGCGACGGCGTCGCCGCGACCGACGGCGTCCAATCCTTCACCTGTCTTCGCCTTCACGCTGACGCAATCGACGTCCACGCTCAAGGCCCGCGCAACATTGACCCGCATTGAGCCGATGTATTCGCGCAATTTCGGACGTTCCAACATTACGGTTGCGTCGGTATTGACGACATGAAAACCGCGCGCTTCAACCCGCTTCATTACGTGGGCCAGCATGTCAAAGCTGTCGGCATCTTTCCACTTGGGATTGCTGTCGGGAAAGTGATTGCCGATGTCACCGTCTGACATCGCGCCCAACAGCGCGTCGATCAAAGCGTGCGCCAGCGCATCAGAATCGGAATGACCCTCTGCGCCGAAATCAAAAGCAACGCTGACGCCGCCGAGAATCAGCGGACGTCCGGCGACAAGTCGATGCGTGTCCTGACCGATACCGATGCGAAACATGAGAAGTAGTCAGTAGTCGGTTGTCAGTCGTTCGTGGTCTTGCAACTGACTACTGACCACTGACCACTGACTTTAAGATTGCCTCGCAAAAAGCCAAATCTTCTTCGTTTGTAATCTTGATATTTCGCGCGCTTCCTTCAACCGTGACGACTTCAACACCGAGCCGCTCAACTAAAAGACTGTCATCCGTGATTTCAGGCCCCGAGCTTTCCAGCTCGTCAAGCTTTTCGTACGCGCGCTTAAGAATCGCAAATCGAAAGGCCTGTGGCGTCAGCGCTCGTCGCAATTCAGCGCGGGAAACGGTTTCAATTATCCGGCCGTCTTGAACTCGCTTAATGGTGTCAGCAACCGCCGCCGTAAGAACCGCTGCGCCATTCTCTCTGGCCGCAGCCACAACGTGGTCAATCTCCTCAGGGGTCACGAACGGACGCACGCCATCGTGAACCGCCACAATGTCCGCATCATCGATCGCATTAAGTCCGTTGCCCACCGACTGCGCACGGGTGGCGCCACCGGTAACAATCCGGCCCGATTTCTTTAGTTCAAACTGCTTCGTCAGAGACTCAAAACCCGCCGTGTCTTCGGCGGGTAGCACTGTGATGACTCTCTGGATTTCCTGACAGCGCTCGAACTGACGGAGCGTATGAATGATTACGGGAACGCCGCGCAACTCGAGGAACTGTTTAGGCCGCGCGCCGCCGAGTCGCGTTCCCTTCCCGGCAGCCACCACTATGGCGACGTTCATGCGGCTACGATTCCGTGTCCGAGATGCGCGTCAAGGCCGGGGCGGACTTCACTTCCCGCAACGGCCGGCGCGAGCGTTCCCCGTTGCCCGTCGCGTCTCCGTCGTCCCACAACCGTCCAAAGATCATTTTGCCCGCCGTCGTTTGCAGCACACTGGTCACCGCGATGTCCGCATTCTTGCCGATCAGCCTGCGCGCGTTATCGACGACGACCATCGTACCGTCATCGAGGTAAGCCACACCCTGGTTGTATTCCTTGCCTTCTTTCAGGATGAATACGCGCATCGCTTCGCCCGGCAGCACCACCGGCTTCAAGGCGTTAGCCAGCTCGTTAATGTTAAGCACGCTCACGCCACGTAACTGCGAGACCTTATTCAGATTGAAGTCGTTCGTGACGATCACCGCGTCGAGTTGTTTGCCTAATTCGATCAACTTCAAATCAACTTCGCGTACTGACGGAAAGTCCGTTTCGACAATTTGGATATCCAGCGAGCTGTTATTCCGCAGACGGTTCAGCATATCCAAACCGCGCCGCCCACGTTGTCGCTTGGATGAATCAGGCGAGTCCGCGACCTGCTGCAATTCGCGCAGAATGAATTGCGGGATGATCAACGTGCCGGTCAGGAAACCTGTCTCGGCCACGTCGGCGATTCGTCCATCGATGATGACGGATGTGTCGAGGACTTTAATGTCGCGGCGCGCCGCCTTATCGCTGAGGATTCCGCCGAGCGCCGACAGCTCGAGGTAGTCGCCTTTTGCGGCGCCGACCATCAAACCGACGTACGCCATGAAAAACGTGAGCGCGAGAGTCAGGAAGGTCTTCGTCGTAGGTGGCACTGCGAGCGATTCCTGGCTGCTGATCAGCGATCCGATCAGATACGCTCCGATAATTCCGAGAATCGATCCGACGGCTGCTCCAATCAGCGTCTTGAGAGAGGATCGCCGGATGCGCATCTCGAAGAAGATTATCGCGATGGCCACCAGACCGGCGGCGGACGCAGAATAAACAGGATGTCCCGGGACGGGATGGAGGACATAACCCGCGGCCACCAAAATCGCAGTAAATATGAACCTTATAAGGACGACATCAAAGCGCATGATGCGGCGAAGTTTAGCACGCTGTAGGCCGCCCGTCACCGATTATTCCTGCGCCGTGGGCCAAAACTGGCAGCGTTGTCCGCAGTTCGGTTCTAGCCTATGATGACGGCGCTGAAACCGGACCCGGGAGGCTCGATGTGAGCGAACGCAAATACCGCCAACGCGGCTACATGGATAGTGATCGAGACAGTGGTCG
The DNA here is from genome assembly GCA_963726075.1 of uncultured Acidobacteriota bacterium. Lineage (GTDB taxonomy): Bacteria > Acidobacteriota > Blastocatellia > Pyrinomonadales > Pyrinomonadaceae > UBA11740. The sequence continues at coordinate 125,275 of CAVSAQ010000001.1, forward strand.
AGGGCGCGAGGAGCCTAAGCCCAAGCAGCAGCCGCAACAGCGCGACCGCGAAGGGCCGCGCTCGCCGCGGATGATGGCCTATGGCGAGAAGGTGAAGTGCTCGTCGTGTAGCGCGGTCGTTCCCACAAACCTCAGTGCGGACAGTACGTGTCCGAAGTGCAATTCAGACCTGCACACCTGCCGCCAATGCAAGTATTTCGATCCCGCTTCACGTTTTGAGTGTCGCAAACCAATCACCGCACGCATCATGAACAAGGGCGGTCGCAACACGTGCGAGCTGTTTGCGTCGCGCACGGTCATTGAACGCGAAACTTCCTCCGGCAAGCCGACCGACGCGCGGCAAGCGTTCGCGAATTTGTTTAAGAAATAGACTTCAAATCAGTGTGGAGTCAGTCCCGGGAGCGGACCGGGTCCCCGCGCGGGCGTCCCGTGTGGGTTGGTGGATGCGACCGGATAACAACCCGACAATCCCGAAGAAGCGTTTGTGTTGACCCGGTCGCTACCGCTCCCGGTACTGACCTCTACCCCCGCTTGAACACTCTTTGCTGAGAATCTCGCTACTGATAGTGTGGGCTCGCGTCTAGGAAAGAAGTCGTTTAGAGGCGGGCGTTGCCCGCCGCCCTGGGGCGGTAGCAGTAAGGATAGACGCGGAGAAAATATGAATCGAAGAGACTTCGTAACTACGCTAGGCATAGGCGCAGTGGCATTGGCCATGCCGAAGATAACTGTGCCCTTTTCCACTTCGTCGCCGCAGATCGCCATCACGATCGATGATTTTAATCTGTTTCGCGCGTCACAATCCGTCGCCGAAAAGCGTAACCGGGCGTTGCTCGCCGCCTTGCGCGCGCACTCGAACTTAAAAGCTGGAGCGTTCGTTGCCGCCACGCACGTTGATAGTGAACCGGGGAAGAACCTGGTCCGTGAATGGGGCACAGCTGGACACCTGGTCGCCAATCACACCTATTCTCATTGGTACTATCACAACCGCACCTTTGAGGAATTCGCGAACGATGTGATGCGTGCCGAAACGGTGCTCAAAGACCTGCCCGGGTTCGCGAAGTTCTTTCGTTTTCCGATGCTGAAAGAAGGCAATACGATCGAGCGCAGAGACAAGATGCGCGCCTTCCTCAAGCAGCGCGGATATCGGATGGGCTACGTGACCATTGACGCGTCAGACTGGTACGTAGACCAGCGCCTGCGCTTGCGGCTCGCCGCCAATCCGAAGGCCGATCTCAACGGCTACCGAGACTTCTACTTGAATCATCTTTGGGAGCGGGCCCTCTACTACGACGCTTTGTCCCGAAAGGCACTGGGTCGCAGCGTGAAGCATACTCTGCTGATTCATCACAATGTGCTGAATGAATTGTTTCTAACCGACGTGCTGGACATGTTTAAGAAGAAGGGATGGAGACTTATCGACGCGACGGATGCTTTTAAGGACCCAATTTTTTCAGCGGCTCCGAACATCCTGCCGGCGGGAGAAAGCATAGTTTGGGCGATGGCCAAAGAGTCCGGTAAGTTCGAGGACGTGCTGCGCTACCCCGGCGAAGATGGCGACTACGAGAAAGCGCAAATGGATAAATTGGGTTTGTAGTCCCGACTCGGCGGCTTCACCACAATCGGAATGGTTCTGACTTAAAGTCTAACGCGCGGAGCGCGTGGCAGCGTAAAGTCTCGCACCCCAGCCGAGATGCTCGGCTGGGGACCCCGCCCTGGGGTGGAGCGAAGCGGAACCCCAGGAAAATGTCGGAGTGCAAACCGAGCCCGCGGAGCGGGCGACAGCCGTAATCGGTTGAGGCTAGCGCCCGCTTCGCGGGCTCAACGATAATTTGGCCTTCATGATCCTGGGGCTTGCGCCCCAGGCTTTATGCTGTCGCGCGCTCCGCGCACTCAGTCCGCAGATCCAACCACGACTCTCGCCCTCACTCAACTCGCATCCAGCCCTCGGACGAATGCACAAATCTTTCTTCACTCGCCCGCGTGAAGCCGAGGCTCGCAGCATCCCAACCGAAACGTTCGACCACGATTTCGGGGTGCTGAAGCCGAATCAGATTAAATGAGTTTACTTCTCCGCGACCTCGCGTTGAGATCGCGGTGCCGGCCTGCACTACCAAAGCTGAGTGACCCTGAATGTTGTAGCGCTTCGCAGTATTGCCGGTGTGACTCACATGAAGATGTCCGGCGAGAAACAGATCGGCGCCGCATTCCGCCAATCCCGCCATCGCCATCTGGGCGCGCCCCACCAAATCATGATCCTCATAGCCGCTGGGTAAGTCGAACGGATGATGCGTCACCAAAATCTTGACCGCTTCATCCGGCATCGCACAAAACTTTTCCTTTACGTGATTCAGTTGCTCCTGGTTGATGCGGCCGCCTTTTACCACGAGTGAACGCGCGGTGCTGACACCGATGACGATCAACTCGTCGTCAGCATACGTCGGGTGCAAGTCGTTAGTGATGTACCGGCGAAACTTATCGAGGGGCCGGAAGAAACGATTAAAGATATTGTAGAGCGGGACATCGTGATTCCCCGGCACGACGATCTTTGGTTGCGGCAACGAATCCAAAAAGACGCGCGCCTCCTGAAATTCATGAGACCGAGCGCGTTGGGTCAGATCTCCTGACACCGCTACCAGGTTCGGATTCAAGTCGCGAATCGTCTTAATTAGCGGATCGACCAGCCGTCGGTCACTGCGGCCAAAGTGCAAGTCGGAAAGATGAACGATTGTTCTCACAAGAAAATTCTTAATCTCGTCGCGAATCCGGCACCACCACACTCAACGCGCGCGGTCTGATCCGGTATTCCAGCGGCGTCTGCAGGATATCGACTTCACCGTCCATCGCCACGCGGGCGCGACTCGATTTAGTGGCGATGGTGACTTGTCGCGCGCCCATGGCCATGAAATCTTTTTCATCGCGCAGCCGGCCCAGCAACGCCCGAAGGGCGAGCCGAACCAATCCGAACCTGCCCGTGCGCCTGGTCATGTAAAGACTCAACTCGCCGGCATCCAAACGGTCGCGAGTGCCAATGTTGAGTCGCTCCATTACGTACTGATTATTGCCAACGAACACGAACGGCGTTCGCGTCGTCACCGGTTTGCCATCAACACTGACGCGCACGCTCACAAAGGGATAACGTCGCAGAGCTGCGATCGCGGCCCAAACAAACGCGGGCCACTTGCCCCAACCGAGCCGCTGCTGCTTTTCACGTTCGCGCACGAGCTTAGGATACAAACCCAGCGTAGAGTTGTTGAGGAACGTTCGCCCGTTCACTTCGCCGACGTCAACCTGAAGCAAAGAGCCTGAAACGAGGTTCTGCGCAGCCTCTTCAAAATCGGTTGGGATTCTTAGATCCTTGGCAAAGTGATTGAGGGTGCCGAGTGGGAGTACGCCAAAGATTTTCCCGGAATCGATTAGGGCCGATGCAACCAGACTAATCGTGCCATCGCCGCCGCCGGCGACGATCATTTCGTAGTCTTCTTGCGCGGCTGCTTGCGCAATCGGCCCAACTTCATCGGGCGTTTCAAAAACAACTATGTCAGCCCTGGCGCCCGCAGCCTGGAAGATCTCGCTGAGGCGCTGACGCAGCGTTTCGTCAAACTGTCCGCCCGCGCCAGCGTTGATGAGGATTTTCGCGTGGCGAGGCTTCATTCATCCGATCTTAGGGACTTGGCGGCTTTATCACAATCGCCGGAATGTTCTGGTCCTTCACAATCTGATTGAACGCGGGCACATCCGTCTTCACAATCTGCGACAACTTCATTAATTGTGCATCGATCTTCGTGGCGAGATCGTTGTAGACCTCGACCGATTGATCGTTCGGGGGCGACTCGCCGCGCGAGACGACGCCGAGGAGCGCTGCCAGTTTGTTGTTCAGACGAATTGGGAAGTTCAAAGGATCCTGGTTACTCTGGTTTTTGGTTTGATAGAGCATCTCTTCGACTTCCGTAAGCTTCTTAATCAGAGCGTTGCCGGTGTCGGCAATCGGTTTTGACTGCGGGCCGACGCGCTTGACCAGATCGTCCACCTGCTTCTTGATCTCGCGAATCTGGATAATTGCGTTGTGCGTCTCAGTCAGTTTGTCGCGCATCTTCAAAGATAGATCGAGTTGTTTCGCGTAATCCGCGGCGTTTAGCGTTAGACGTGGATCGCCTTTGACAGTGAAGGTTTCCGTAAGCGTCTGGCCATCAACCGTCAGCTTCACCTGATAGTTGCCGGGCACAATGCGCGGCCCTTGAGTTTGCCCGGCCCATAAAATCATTCCCGGAAAACGCACGGCTTCCGGATAACGCATGTCCCAGACGAATCGATTGAGACCCACGTCAGTTGTCGCGCGCGCGGGCGCGCCGCCACCAAAGCCGCCTTCTTCGGCGGGTGGTTGTGCGGCCGCGGGTTGGCCTTCGGCTGAAGGCCGCGGGAGCCGCGTCGTGAATTTATTGATTGACTTGCCGTTCGCGTCGAGAAACTCGAGCACCAGATCCGTCGTCGGTTTTGCTTTCAGCGAGTAGTAAACGACGACTCCGTTCGCGGGATTCTTACCGATCGTCGCAGTCGCCGGGAGTGGTCCCCCGCCGCCACCCGGCATTCGGTATGCGTCCTTCGGTTTGAAGAGTTTAGATTCCGATGCCGCGCGCAACCCGCCCGCGTCCATCAATTGATGCACCATCGGCAGATCATCGAAGATCCAGAACGAGCGTCCCTGCGTCGCCGCCACCAACTCCTTCTCACGTTTATGAACCGCCAGGTCGGTAATCGGCGTGACCGGCAGATTGAACTGCATCGATTGCCAGTTCGCGCCGTCATCTAACGAGATGTACATCCCCGTCTCGGTTCCCGCGTATAGCAAACCGCGCTTGTTCGGGTCTTCGCGAATCACGCGCGTAAACGCGCCATCCGGAATCCCGCCGGTGATCTTTCTCCACGACCGGCCGAAGTCGCTCGTCTTGTACAAGTAAGGTTTGTTGTCGTCGTGCTTGTACATCGTCGCCGCGACGTAAGCCGTGCCCGCGTCGAATGACGAAGCATCGAGCGAATTGATCTGAATCCATTCCGGCATGATGTCTTTCGCAGGCGTGACGTTCGTCCAGTTCTTGCCGCCATCGCGCGTGACGTAAACCAGGCCGTCATCTGAACCGGTCCAAATCGTGCCGGCCTGCACCGGCGATTCCATCATCGTAAAGATCGTGTCGTAGTACTCGACGCTGGTGTTGTCTTTCGTGATCGGCCCGCCGGACGCCCCCTGTTTGGATTTGTCGTTGCGGGTCAGGTCGGGGCTGATGATTTCCCAACTCTGGCCTTCGTTGGTGGTTTTAAAAACGACATTGCCCGCCGTGTAGAGCGTATTCGTATCGTGCGGCGAAAAGACAATTGGGAAGTTCCATTGAAAGCGGTACTTCATGCCTTCGGCGCCGCCACCCATCGGATTGTCAGGATAGACGTTGACGTCTCGCTCTTGACGCGTTCGATGATCGTAACGAGTCAACAATCCGCCATACGAACCGGCAAACACGATGTTGGAATCTTTCGGCGAAGGGGCAATCCATCCTGACTCGCCTCCGCCGACGTCCCACCAATCGCGCTCAGTTATTCCGCCTTCGGACGTCCGGCTCGCGATGCGGATTGTCGAGTTGTCCTGCTGCGCGCCGTAGATGTTGTACGGAAAATCGTTGTCGATCGCGACGCGATAGAACTGCGCGGTGGCTTGATCCTGTTCAGTCCAACTGCGGCCACCGTTGAATGAGACGTTCGCGCCGCCGTCGTTACTGTTAATCATCCGGTTGGGATCGTCAGGCGCAATCCACAGATCGTGATTGTCGCTGTGCGGCACGCCAATCGCGGTAAAGGTTCGCCCGCCATCGTTTGATTTGTAGAAGCCTACGTTGAGCACGTAAACGGTGTCGGGGTTTTTCGAGTCGGCGTAAATGCGCGTGTAGTACCAGGCGCGCTGGCGCAGATTTCTCTGCTCGTTGACCTTCGTCCAAGTGCGACCGCCGTTGTCTGAGCGAAACACGCCGCCGTCTTCGGCTTCGACGATCGCCCAGACACGTTCTGGATTTGCGGGCGAAACTGTGATGCCGATTTTGCCGACCGTCCCGCGCGGCAATCCCTGGTTGCGGGTGATCTCAGTCCAGGTATCCCCGCCGTCAGTGGATTTGAAGATGCCGCCGCCGGGACCGCCGCTCTCCAGCGTCCAAGGCTTTCGATAGACTTCCCAAAATCCCGCGTACAGAACATTCGCATTAGACGGATCGATGATCAGATCGATCGCGCCGGCCTTGTTCCCGCGCGAGAGAACTTTGTCCCAGGTCTTGCCGCCATCTTTTGATCGGAAAACGCCGCGCTGATCGTTGGGCCCAAAGATGTGACCGAGCGCTGCGACGTAAACGATGTCCGGATTCTTTGGATGTACGCGCACGCGACCGATTTGGCGCGTGTCTTCCAGCCCGGCGCGCTTCCACGTTTTGCCGGCGTCCGTCGATTTGTACACGCCGTCGCCATGCGAGACGTTGCCGCGAATCGGCGACTCGCCCATGCCCACGTAAATCGTGTTCGGATCGGAATCCGACATTCCGATCGCACCGACCGAACCGGTGCCGAAAACTGAGCCATCGCTGATCGGCTCCCAGTTGATGCCGCCGTCCGTCGTCTTCCAAACGCCACCGCCCGTCGCGCCAAAGTAATAGACCATCGGTTGCGAAGGGACGCCCGCAACCGCCGTCACGCGCCCGCCGCGAAACGGTCCAATCGAACGCCACTGAAGAGCCTTTAGCGCATCAGTCGGAGCTTGCGCCGCGGGGGCTGGCGCTGGTCGCCTCTGCGCGTTGACGGAAGTTTCAAGCCAGGCAAGCGCCCCTAAGAGCAGGGCGGCAGCAGCAAAAGTCACGAGCGACTTTCTAAACATGGATGGGCTCCTTAGTTTGTTTCAAAAATGGTGGTGAACGGCGCGGAAGATACTCGATCTGGAAGTCAGTTGCCAAGAGTGAGCACGCAATGGCTCGGTTCATAACGCGCTGTAGGCGCGAAATGTTTATAGGCTTGATGATTCAATTGTCTGCTTTTGAGGATGGGACGAATCCCGACCTGACGGGATTCGTCCCATCCTCAACTCGCCACAATGTGATTGCGAACTATAAACATCTCGCTGCTACGCAGCGAAAACAATCAAAACAACTCACCCAGCGCTTCGTCAACCGATCTAACGCCAACAATCCGCAATCCCAGCAGCTTTTCCAGGCCTGAAGTATTCGACGACGGCATCACGATCTTTTTGAATCCCAGCGCCTGAGCTTCGCGCGCGCGGATTGATGCTTGCGACGCGCCGCGGACTTCGCCGGTCAAGCCGACTTCGCCAAACACCGCCGTGTGCGCGTCGATTGGCTGATTGCGAAAACTGGAAGCGATTGCCGTCACTAAACCGAGATCCACCGCGGGTTCGTCCACGTCCAATCCACCGGCAATGTTGACGAACACGTCGTCGCCGAGTAGCTGCATGCCCGCGCGCTTTTCCAGCATCGCAATCATCAACGCGACGCGATTCTGATCGACGCCCTGCGTCATGCGCCGGCCGGTGCCGTACTTGGAACTGGAGACGAGCGCCTGAATCTCCACAAGGACCGGACGAGTACCCTCCATGCACGCGGTGACGACCGAACCGGCCGCGTCCGCGGGACGCTCAGCCAAAAACATCTGCGAGGGATTCACCACCGGCGCGAGCCCCGTGTTCGTCATTTCAAACACGCCCACCTCGTTCGCCGCGCCGAAACGGTTCTTTGTTGCACGCACGATGCGATGGTTGTGATGGCGCTCGCCTTCAAAATACAAGACGGTATCGACGATGTGTTCAAGGGCGCGCGGACCGGCAATCGATCCTTCCTTCGTCACGTGGCCAATCAGAAAAATCGGAACGCCACGAGTCTTCGCGAGCAAAAGCAGTTGCGCGGCCACTTCGCGTATCTGTGAAATCGATCCAGGCGCTGATTCGATTTCCGAAGAGAACGTCGTTTGAATTGAATCGATGATAACTGCGGACGGTTTTACGCGGTCGATTTCGCGCAGGATGTTTTCGAGATTTGTTTCCGGCAAGAGCAACAGGTTCGGTGCGGCAATCCGTAGACGCTCGCCGCGCAACTTGATCTGCCGTTCCGATTCTTCGCCAGAAACGTAAAGGACGTTCGCGCCGCTGGCGCTCAGTTTGTCCGCAACTTGCAGCAGCAGAGTGCTCTTGCCAATTCCCGGATCGCCGCCGAGCAGAACAAGCGTTCCCGGCACAATGCCGCCGCCGAGCACTCGATCAAATTCCGTGACGCCGGAGGAAACGCGCGTGTCGTCTTGTGATTCGATGTCAGCATAGGAAATCGCTTTCGCTTCGCGCAGACGAAAGCCCTCGCGCCCCGCGCCCTTCTTCGTCTTAACGACGCGCTCTTCCACCAGCGAATTCCACTCGCCGCATTCCGGACATTTGCCCAGCCACTTGCGCGACTCGTAGCCGCAGGATTGGCAGAGGAAGATGGTGTTCGCACCTTTGGTCATCTGAAGGTGTGCTTCACATAGCGAGGTTCATCTGCCAGTTTCTGGTCTTTGAGAAACGTCCAGGCAGTCATGTTGATCTTAGGAGCCAGATCGTAATACCAGTGATCGTGACCTGACATTTCAATTAGTTGCGCATTGAACCCATTGCTGTTGAGCATGTCACGCGTGGCCCTGACGTTTGCGAGCGGAACTAACCGATCGACAGTTCCCACGGCGATGTGGATTGGGATTTTGCGTTTGGCCCACTCGACCAGCGCCTGATCTCTATTGGTGAGCCCCCCAGCGTGGATTGCCGTAGCGGCAAAATATTCCGATTCGTAAAGCGCCATATAAAGCGCAAAAGACGCCCCAGCCGAATGACCGAAGATGTATAACCGACGTGCGTCAATCGAGTATTTCGACTGAAGTTCGGTGATCAACTCATAAAAAAAGTCAGGGCCGTCAACTGGAGAAGACCATCCTTGAGGATTGATGGCATCGGGACCGACCAGGATAATTCCTTCTTTTTTCGCGAGGTCTTTCCATTTGTCCACCAGTGAAACCCCGTTTCGGCCGGAACCATGCAGCAACAGCAACAGCGGCGCGGGACGCTCTTTCGTGAGTTTGTCCGGAACAAACAGATAATAGGCGCGAGCCTTGCCGCCCAGTTTGGTTATTTCTTTCTGAACTTCCTGGCCAAATGCAGTCGACCCGGCAAACAACATGAGGAGAATGAGGATGGAGCGCTTCATAAATTGAACTCCTAAAGCAGAGCCTTTACGTTTTCCGTCGGTCGTCCCAGCACCGCGCGATTCCCTCGTTCGACGATAGGCCGTTGAATCAAGTCCGGATGCTTGACCATTAGCGCGATAATCTCATCGTCGCTCAATTCCCTTTTGCCAAGGCTGAGTTCGCGATAGACCGATTCGCTCGTGCGCAGAAGCTCGCGCGGCTTGAGGCCCATCTTTTTGAGCAACCCGCGCAACTTCTCTTCGCTTAAGGGATCGATGTAGTAGTTGACCCTGGTAAAGTCAAAGCCTTGCTCGACGAGAAACTTGTTCATCTCGCGACACTTCGTACAAGTGGGTTTTTCGTAAACAGTGATCATGTCGGACATACACTGAGGCGCCGTAGGCCGTCATGGAGTCAGTACCGGGAGCGGTAGCGACCGGGTAAATCCTCCTGGATCTTAATTCTTGAGTGACTGGGACCCGGTCGCTACCGCTCCCGGTACTGACTTCATCCTTCTACTACGGCCTCGAACTATTGGCGTCAAGGAAATATTCCCCTCACCCGCGTCGCTTCGGCGACCCGATCAATCGCCAGAATGTAGGCGCCGGTGCGCATGTCCACGCCATAGTAACGCGCCTTCTCGTGCACTTTGTGGAATGCGTTGGCCATGGTCTCTTCCAGCGTGCGGTTGATGCGGTCTTCACTCCAGAAGAACGAGTATTGATCCTGCACCCATTCATAGTAGCTCACAGTTACGCCGCCGGCGTTCGCCAGAATGTCAGGAATCACAATCACGCCATCGTCTTCTAAAATGCGATCCGCGCCGGGAGTGGTCGGGCCGTTCGCCAGTTCCGCGATGATTTTTGTCTTGACCTTGCCGACGTTAGCCAGCGTGATGCTGTTTTCCAGGGCCGACGGGCAAAGAATATCGCATTCAATTTCGAGCACCTCATCCGGAGCGATTTCACGGCAACCTCGCAGACCATGCAACGCGCCGGTCTCCTCTTTATGTTGCAGGGTGGTGGTCATATCGAGACCATTTGCAGAGTAAACACCGCTCTTGGAATCACAAGCGGCGATAACTTTCGCTCCATCCGCGGCGGCCAACCGCGCAATGATCGAACCTGCATTACCAAACCCCTGCACTGCCACGGTCGAATTCTTCAAACTTATTCCTCTGACTTTGCAGGCTTCGCGCAGCGCATACAAAGCCCCGCGCGCGGTCGCTTCATGACGTCCCTGGGAACCGCCCAGCGACAAGGGCTTGCCTGTCACCACGCCCAGTTCGGTGTGACCGCGCACCATCGAAATCGTGTCCATGATCCAGGCCATGGTCTGCGAATCGGTGTAAACATCGGGCGCGGGAATGTCTCGATCCGGGCCGATAATCGGGGCAATTTCGAAAGCGTACCGGCGCGTCAAACGTTCCAGCTCGCTCATTGAAAGACTCTTCGGATCGCAAACCACCCCACCCTTCCCGCCACCGTAAGGGATGTTCACCGTCGCGCACTTCCAGGTCATCCACGACGCCAACGCTTTGACTTCATCGAGCGTGACGTTCGGGTGATAACGAATGCCGCCCTTCGCGGGCCCGCGGGCGATGTTGTGCTGCACGCGATAGCCCTCGAAAACTTTTGTCTCGCCTCCGTCCATCTTCACCGGGATGGAAACGATCAGTTGACGCTTGGCGCTGCGGAGGACATTTCGCATTGAGTCTTCCAGCTCGAGATAGTCCGCCGCGCGGTCGAACTGCTGTTTGGCGATCTCAAAAGGATTTAGCTCTTCGACTGGTTGGGGCGTAGCCATGTTCCTACCGTCCTTGAAGATCAGGGGTGCTAAGGCGGCGCTATCCTAATGGAGAGCACTGAAAGTTCAAAGGCCAAAAACCCATCTGACATTTGTCATATGTCATTTGCCATATGCCATTAGTGGCAACGGTACGGTTGATTAGGCACGGGGACCATCAATCCCAAATGAAAAATGGGAAATGACAAATGGAAAATGAATTTTTGGAACAACTGTGGGAAAACGTCTGTCTAAGTTTGCAGCTTCTTCGACCCGAACACGGCACCGGCAAAACAGGAGGAAGCCAAGATGTTTACCAATCTGATTGAGTCGAGTGCTGACAAGTCGGCATTCAAGCGCCGCAGTTCGTTCTTTCTCGCCACGGTGGCCAGCTACGCATTGTTTCTGTGCGGCGCAGGTGTCGTTGCTGTCCTGACCTTCGATGCGCAAGTCGAAGCCCAAACGACGAGCATGCTGGTGGATATTTGGATTCCACCGGTGAATCGCGTCGAGCCGGACCGGCCGCGGCCCGCACCCCGGCCAGCCGCAAACAACAACCGGGTCTCAACGCGACCGACGCGTCCAATCCTTTATGAAAGCGTGAACGACCCGATCAAGCCGCCGGATACAGTAAGCGCAATTCCAAATACGATACCGCCCGCGCCTCCGGGAGCAGTCGAGGCGCCCTACATTTCCGATCCGCCCGCCGCGACAACTTCGTCACCTTGCGAAAATTGCCCCGGCAATAACACTCCAACGACTCCTGTCGTTGAAAATCGTACGCCGCCTCCGGTCGTTGACCCGCCGAAGCCAACGACCCTTCGCGTGAGTCCGGGAGTTATCTTTACAAAAGTTGTTGAGCTTCCTAAGCCAACCTATCCGGCTATTGCCAGACAAGCTCGGGTTCAAGGGCCGGTGAACGTTCAGATCCTGATTGATGAAACCGGCAAGGTCATCTCAGCCCAAGCTGTGAAGGGCAGTGCGATGTTAACGAAAGCAGCAGAGGACGCGGCACGGCGCGCGCGCTTCACTCCGACAAAGCTGGGCGATCAACCGGTGAAGGTCCAGGGAGTGATTGTTTACAATTTTGTGCTGCAGCAATAAAGCGTTTCGGCACTGTGATGAGTTGGGACCGCCTGCGATTGTAGGCGGTTCAACTTTTTAGAGATGCTGTTACAATCTCCACATGCCAAACCAGGACGCTGATAAGAAGGACCGCGAAACGAAACGCGGCGAGCGCGACGAGAAATCTAAGGAGCAGCAGAGCACCTCTGAAGAAGATCGCGAAAAGAGAAAGCTTCCTGAACCTCCAGGAAACCTGCGCCGGCGCGCGGAATGGTTCAAGAAGCGCCACTGATTGGAGCGGTCAGAACCACCTGCGGTAGCGGGTGGTTGCCCTCTGGCCCGAACAACACGATCTGAAAGATCAACCGCCCGCTACCGCAGGCGGTTCTGACTTCACCCTACTTCAGCTTTATCCGCCAGATACTTCTTCCGTAAGTAGCCGCACTCAACGTCCCGTCCTTTTCGTGATAGACGAGGTCAACGATCATCGCATTCGGCAGATTCTTGCTTAAGTTCGTCCACGTGCCTTCCTTTAAATCCAGCATATAGACACCGGCGTCATTAGCAACGTAGATCTTTTCGGGATCGTCCTGACGCATGATGGCAGCGTGATGGGGGACATCGGGAAGCTGTCCCTTGTCGATGTCTTCCCAGGTCCGGCCGCCGTCGCGCGTGCGAAAGACATGTGAGTGACCAAAGTTCGCGACTGCGGCCACGACAATGTTTTCATCAGTCGGATGACTTTCGAGCCGCGTGATTGTGTGGCCGGGAATTGTCGAGCTGGAAAGATTGGGGCTCCATTCCGTTCCGCCATTCGCACTGCTAAAGAAGCCGCCGTTTTCAGTCCCGACATAAACATGCCTGGGATTCGCGGGCGCGACTTCGATGGCCGTAATCGAACTGCCGTCAAGCTTCGCCGAGACTGCACGCCATGTTTCGCCATCGTCATCAGAACGCCAAACGCGATGCGATCCGGTGAAGACTCGTTTCGGACGCGAGGGATCGACGGTGATGTAGCACATCCAAATCGCACGCTTTTCACTGTCAGTCGCCGGCGGCGAGACGTCCTTGTGACGCCCGCCGCGATACCTGCGAATGTCCAGGTTGTAGCATGAGCAGTAAAGATGACTCGCATCCTCCGGGTCGAACACCAGCCAGCCGCCGTCGCCTTCGTAAATCTGAGTGAACGCTGAGCCGTCGCCCGTCTTCGTGATTAGCGTTCCGTTGTCCTGGGCGCCGCCGCCATAGAAACGTCCATCGCTTGGCGCCACATCCAGGTCATAGAACATCGTGATCGCCAAACCTCCGCTGCGATTACTCCACTTGCGCCCGCCGTCTTCGCTTACGTCCAAGCCGCCGTCGTTCGCATCGTAAACCAGACCCGGCGCCGCCGCCGGCATTAAGACCGCATGATGATCACCGTGGGCGTAATTCGAGTCACCGCGAAACGCGTCCCAATGAGTCACCCGGCGCCAGGTGGCTCCGCCATCTTTCGTCAAATGCAGATCGACGCCGCCACAGATCACGTAATTGTGATCCGTGGGATGAACAGCGATCGTGTTGTTGTAGGAAATCTGATCCTCATCGGCGAAGTGCTTCTTGCTGATTTTCGTCCAACTCTCGCCACCGTCGGTAGTACGAAAGACGCCCAGCATCAGGTCGCTTCTTCCGCTGTTCTCAGTCGCGGCAAAGGCGTACATCACGCCGGGTTTTGAGCGGCTGATCGCCAAACTCGCGCGCCCGAACAGTGCGGGATCGGGAAGACCGTTCGTCAATTGATGCCAGTCTTTGCCGCCATTAACTGAACGCCAGATGCCGCTGCGCGATCCTTGTTCCGTGAAAGTCGCAAACACGACGCCACGCTTCGCCGGATGGAAAACAATCGAATGGCACCAGTAGTTCTGCGTTGAGATGAACGTTTCGCGCTGCCAGCTCACGCCGCCATCGTATGAAGCGTACATACCGCCCAGGCTATCTGCCTCAGCACTAACTTCGCCGAAACCAACTCCGCCGATCAGAAGATGTTTCGAATCGAACGGATCGATTGCGATGACCCCGATGCCGCGCGGGATTCCGGTGCGATTTGTGGAAGCAAGTAACTGCCAACTACGTCCCGAGTCCGTGCTGCGATACAGCCCGACGCCGGGATAACAGTCGGCAGATAAATTGGCTTCACCGGTGCCACAGTAAATGATTTCAGGATTGCGCTCGTCGATAGCGAGCGCGCCGATGTTCAGCACATCCTGATCGTTCCAACATGATTTCCAAATGCGGCCACCGTCGGGACTGTGCCAGACGCCGCCTGCGGCCGCACCCAGCCAAAGACGTTCCGGATATTTGGGATGACAGACGATACTCGTCACTCTGCCGCCAATATTGTAAGGACCGACACATTCCCATTTGACATCGACATCTGCTGCCGGGGCCAGACGCTTCTTCGCACGCGCACGTTCGCGCACCAGCCGGTTGATAGGCGCTTCCCTGACGGGCCACGAGGAACGCGGCTGAAACCATTTACTGCGCGCCTTGTGACTTGTCAGACGAATTTTCGGGCCCTTGCGAGGCGGTTTCGCCGAAGACTCTGGCGCGGTTTCATTCTGCGGCGGCGATGCTTTCTTCGGAGCGGCGGCCTTCCTGGATGGTTTCTTTGGCATGTGTTTGATTGATGCTTTGTGACTGCGGGACGGCCGGTTGCGAAGGAACAACCAGCCCAGGCGCTTTGAGACGGCCAGCTAAAACTTGCCGAGACGCGCCGATCTAAATATCTCAAGGCCAGAAGGCTGTCAATGCTTTATAATTCCGCCGTTAGTGAGGAAAGGATGGTGAACTAATGTTGACCAAACTTTTGTTCGAGCCCGAAGTAACCCGCGATAAGCGATTCGCTAAATAAGCAGTAGCGATGGCCCCTGGGCGGGCAGGAATTCCAGGGCGTGTTTAAAGAGGAACTGCGAGTATTTTCTCCAGCCTTTTTAGAAGTAGCACGAGGCAGATAGGCTTTAACGCCGATTCCCACAACCGATAAACTGCTAAGCCCCGCTGGTGACGGCGGGGCTTTTCAATTGGGGACAGCAAGCAGCATTAGCGGAGCTACCCGTGAATTGTTTAAGGCGTGCGGACGCTAACGATTCCTCACTTCTTCAACTGATCGAAAGTACATTGCCGAGGATTCTTGTCCGGTCGCCAGCGCAGGAACCTGGTGCCGTGGCGAAAGCGGCCGCCGGTGAAATGATCGTACTGGACTTCCACGACGAGCTTTGGAGCAAGCGGTTGCCACTCAGCCGATCGTTCGGTCGCCCAACGACTCGGCCCGCCAGGAGCGTTGCCGGTAAAGCCGGGCGGCTTAACCAGCTTTTCGAGCTTCTTCGTGAGCGCCGGCTTTTCAGCGGCTTTGAAACTCGAGCTGAACCCGCAGTGATGCAGCAAACCATTTTCGTCGTACAAGCCGAGCAGCAGTGAGCCCATAACCTTGCCTTTTTCCGCATAACGAAATCCGCCGACCACGCAGTCTGCCGTGCGCAGACGCTTGACCTTGACCATGCCATGCCGATTGCCGCTCTGGTATGGCATGTCCGCTCGTTTCGCGATGACGCCATCGAGATCGACGCCCGCGCCCCGCAACCAATCCTTCGCGATCTTTAAGTCCGACGTGCACGGCGACAGTTCAATCGATTTGTTCTTCGGAAAATGCTTCTTCGCGAAGGCGTCGAGCTTCTTTCTTCGTTCCTTCAATGGGAGGTCGACAAGCGATTTGCCACGGTCGTCAACCAGGAGATCGAAGACGATCAACTTGGACGGAGTCTCCTCGGCCAGCTTCTTGACGCGACTGGCGGCCGGATGAATGCGCATCAATAAATCGTCGAACGAGAATTTGCCCTTTACCGGCACGACAATCTCGCCGTCAATCACAAATTGCTTTGGCTTCAGTTTTCCGAGCGCCTCAACTAGTTCGGGAAAATAGCGACCGAGCGGCTGCCCGGCCTTCGATTGCAAATCGACTGTCGCGCCGTCGCGAAACGCAATGCAGCGAAAGCCGTCCCACTTCGGCTCGTATTGCCACGCGTCGCCGGCGGGAAGCTGCTCGACAGATTTGGCCTCCATCGGCGGATAGGACTGCTTGAGAGGTAGAGTCATATTTCCTTCGCGACTTTCAGGCCAAACCATTGAAAAGCCTTCGCTGGATTCCCGTTCATCGTGCGCACATCCATGTTGTCCAGCGCAACCGTGCGAAAGTCGCGCATCAGTTGCTCAACCCAACAAGGATCATGGTGACGAACCGTCACGCCTTCAGGCAAATCAAATACTCCGTAAGTGCCGTACTTGGCTTCATCACGGATATACCGCTCGCGATTTCGCTCGTCGGTTTGCAGCCAAAGGTCGCTGATATAGAGCAGACCACCAGGTTTGAGTACGCGTTCAATCTCGCGAACGACAGCCATTTGGCCTTCGTCACTGGGCACGCACGTGAGAACGCTGAAAAGAAGCGTTCCATCCACGGATTGATCGGGAAGCGCCAGAGACGGCGCGTTTACGAGCTCCTGAAAAGCGATGCCCGGATAACGTTGGCGCGCCGCCTCGACCATCGCTGGCGCTGGATCAAAGCCGATGAGATTTTGATAGCCGTTTTCGAATAGAAACCCGAGGGCGCGACCGTATCCGCAACCAAAATCAAGAATGCGACTCTCCGAAGTTAAGTATTGACTGAGCCGGTCGATGTTCACCGGATGGTTAAAGGTCTTTGCCGTGCCGGCATCGTTCCAATAATCAAGTTGCTGATCCAGGTTCGTCATTAATGTAGCGCAGTGGCACAGACGTCAGTCTGTGTTTCTTCGAGTCGGATTCACAGACTAAAGTCTGTGCCGCTAATTCACTTCAAATACGCCTTCAAATCAAACCGCTTTCGTTTATCCAACAAGGGCTTCCAGAGATCACCGAGCTTCTCAAATCTCTTCCGCACGTTTTCGAGATGAAAATCCTCGATGCGAACTCCCTTTTCGATCTCTTTCCACGTCACCGGCGTCGAGACAGCTGCTTTCGGCGTCGGCCGCACTGAATAGATCGAAGCCAACGTCCGCCCCCAGGCGTTCTGATTGTAATCGACCAGCACCCGCCCTCTGGGACGCTTGGCGACTTTGTAAATCGCCGTGATCAAGTCAGGGTTTGCGGAAGCGAGGACGTGACCGATCTCTTTCGCGAGCGTCCAAACCTGCTTCTGCGTGGGGCCCCGCACAATCGGAACATAGATGTGAATACCCTTTGAGCCAGTCGTCTTCGCATACGAAGGCATCTTTAGACCGTCAAGCGCTTCCCGGACAACCAGCGCCGTCTCTAAGACATTCTCCCAGGTCGCGCCCGGCACCGGATCGAGATCGAAATGCATGTAGTCGGGCCGATCGACGTCGTCACAGCGCGCGTACCATTGGTTTAGATCGATGCAGCCGAGGTTGATTACCCAAAGCAGCGCCGGCAAATCCTGAATAATCGGAAAGTCGATGATGTTTCCCGAGCCATGCTCGATCGAACACAGCTCGATCCATTCGGGCCGCGGCGACGGCGCGCGCTTCATGAAAAAGAATTCGCCGGCCGCGCCGTTTGGATAACGCTTCATTACCATCGCGCGATCCTGGAGATGAGGCAGCAGCACATGCGACACGTCTGCGTAGTATTGAAGCAGATCGCGTTTAGTGATTTTCAGCTCCGGCCAAAAAAGCTTTTTAAGATTTGTGAGCCTGACAGTGCGGCCTGAGAGCGTGACTTCAAAGTGCTCGGCGTTTTTCGGGATCTCAATGCGCTTCCGCGTGGCGCGCGCGCGCGGTGCCGCCGTGTGCTTTGCTGGGTGATAATCGCGATGAGCTTTTGTGGTCATCAGCTTGAGGGTGATTGCGGCACTGAGTTTAGCGTAAAATGCATTGTGCCTGAATTAAGCCGCTTCTACGGCATAATCATCCGGATGTACTGGGAAGTCGGCGAAACATCACAAGCCGCATTTCCATGCGTACTATCAGGAACACACGGCTATCTTCAGCATCGAACCGATTGAGTTGATGGAAGGCGCGATGCCGCGAAGGCAGTTAAGACTCGTGGAGGCGTGGGCAGAATTGCATCAGGATGAGTTAATTGATGATTGGAACCGATTACAATTAGGTACACGTCCGCTCCCGATTGAGCCATTGAAGTAGGAGTAATGCGATGCAACATGGAATATACCGAGTTGAGTCCTTCGAGATCGTTTCGCCCTATACTCTGAAGGTCAGGTTCGACGACTCAACCCAGCAAACAATCAATTTTGAACCGGTCTTGACGGGTGAGTTATTCGGCCCGTTGCGGGATCTAAATCTATTCAATCAGGTCAAGATAGACCCGGAAGTACATACGCTGGTCTGGCCGAATGGCAGCGATTTTGAACCGGCCACGCTTCACGACTGGCCCGAACTCGTGGACGAACTCACCACAAAAGCACGCCTACGAGATGCTGTGCCAGCTTGAGGACCCTCTCGCTTAACGCCTTGTTTCATTCATGGTACACTGGCCGCCCCATGAAAGCCCTTGAGTCATTTCATCCTGCGGTTCGCGACTGGTTCCTGAAGCAGTTCCCTGCTCCGACAGAGCCGCAGGCGGAAGCCTGGCCGGCCATTAAGTCCGGCAAACACACGCTGATCGCGGCTCCCACCGGATCGGGAAAAACTCTCGCGGCGTTTCTTTCGGCGATCGATGACCTGGTTTGGAAAGCCGTCGAAGGAACGCTGACAGATGAAACTCAAGTTGTTTACGTCTCGCCGCTGAAAGCGCTCAGCAACGACATCAAGATTAATTTGCAGGAGCCGCTGAACGGGATTCAGCAGAACCTGGAAGCCGCAGGCATCACCAGCGTGGAAATTCGCGCGTTCGTGCGCACCGGCGACACGCCGGCGAAAGATCGCACGGCCATGACGAAGAAGCCGCCACACATCATCGTCACGACGCCTGAATCGCTCTACATCCTGCTGACGAGCGACGGCGGTCGGCGCATGTTGAGCACGGTGCGCACGCTGATCGTCGATGAGATTCACGCGATGGTGGACGACAAGCGCGGGTCGCATCTGGCGTTGTCGGTGGAGCGGCTGCAAGCGCTGGTTGAGGAACGGTACGCAGCCGTCCCGGCTGCTGAAGACGAAAAGGCAGCAGCCCGGAGGGCTGCGTACCAGGAAGCAGGCGGGACGCCT
The DNA here is from genome assembly GCA_963726075.1 of uncultured Acidobacteriota bacterium. Taxonomy (GTDB): domain Bacteria; phylum Acidobacteriota; class Blastocatellia; order Pyrinomonadales; family Pyrinomonadaceae; genus UBA11740. The sequence goes on from CAVSAQ010000001.1 coordinate 144,564, forward strand.
GCGCACCCTGGGCTGGTTCGCATCGGCCTGTCCGCGACCCAAAAACCAATCGAAGAAGTCGCTCGCTTTCTTGTCGGGGCACGAAACATCGAAGCTGATGGCACGCCGCGCTGCACCATCATCGACTCTGGTCACGTGCGCAGGCTTGATCTGGCGATTGAAGTGCCGAATTCGCCGCTTGAATCGTTGATGTCCAACGAAGTCTGGGAAGAAATCTACGATCGCATCGCCCAACTGATTCGGCAGCACAAGACGACTCTGGTGTTTGTGAATACGCGACGCATGGCTGAACGCGTCGCGCGACATTTGGGCGAGCGGCTGGGCGACGAAAACGTCACTTCTCATCACGGCAGCCTGGCGCGTGAGATTCGTCTGGCCGCCGAACAGCGTTTGAAATCAGGCGAACTAAGCGCGCTGGTGGCGACGGCATCGCTCGAACTCGGTATAGACATCGGCGCCGTCGATCTGGTGATTCAGATTGGTTCAACGCGCGCCATCTCGACCTTGCTCCAACGCATTGGCCGTTCGAATCACACAGTCAGCGGCTTTCCGAAAGGACGAGTCTTTCCGTTGTCGCGGGATGAACTCGTTGAGTGCGCGGCGCTGATTGACTCGGTCCGGCGCGGTGAACTCGATCATCTGGAGATTCCGGAACAGCCGCTCGATATCCTCGCGCAGCAAATCGTGGCCACGGTCGCGCCGGAAGAATGGACCGAAGACGCTTTATTCGAGATGGTCACGCGCGCTTATCCTTTCCGCAATCTCAAGCGCGAGAAATTCGACGAAATCATCCGCATGCTTTCCGAAGGATTCACCACGCGACGCGGCCGCCGGGGCACGTATCTCCATCATGACGCAGTGAATCAACGCATTCGCGGCCGGCGCGGCGCGCGACTCTCTGCGATCACCAACGGCGGGGCAATTCCCGATACGTCTGACTATCGCGTCATCCTTGAACCATCAGAGACATTCGTCGGCACGCTGAACGAGGATTTTGCGATTGAAAGTCTTGCCGGCGACATCTTTCAGCTCGGCAACAGCTCATACGAAATCAAACGCGTCGGCGCTGGTGAAGTGCGCGTGCTCGACGCACACGGGCAGCCGCCATCAATTCCTTTCTGGCTGGGTGAAGCGCCGGGTAGATCGGAAGAATTGTCGGTCTCAGTTTCGCGACTGCGGGGAGAAATCGCTAGTCGACTGGATCAAAACGAAGACGCGGACGAGGGCGTCCGCGATCCCAGCGCCCGCGATCCCGGCTTCGAGGGCGTCCGGACTCCTCCAGTTTATGGCCCGGCGGTGGGTTGGCTCGTGAATGATGTTGGACTCACCCAAAGCGCGGCGGAACAAATCGTTGAATATCTTGCGCTGACAAAAATTGCCCTCGGCACCATGCCGACTCAGGAGCAAATTGTCGCCGAGAGGTTTTTTGACGAGAACGGCAGCACACACGTCGTGATTCATGCGCCGTTCGGCAGCCGGCTGAATCGTGCGTGGGGACTCGCTTTGCGCAAACGATTCTGTCGCAGCTTCAATTTTGAACTGCAAGCCGCCGCCACTGAAGATTCGATCGTGCTCTCGCTCGGACCGACTCACAGTTTTCCGCTCGAAACGATTTTCAAATTCTTAAATTCCAAAGGCGTGTGCGACGTGCTGACGCAGGCGCTGCTGGACGCGCCGATGTTCAATATCCGCTGGCGCTGGAACGCGACCCGCGCCCTCGCGATTCCACGATGGCGCAGTGGCGGCAAAGTAGCGCCGCAACTTCAACGCATGGCCGCCGAGGATTTGCTCGCGCTTGTCTTCCCCGATCAGCTCGCGTGCGCGGAAAACCTGACTGGGCCGATTGAAATCCCGGCGCATCCCCTGGTTGAGCAAACGGTTCGCGACTGTTTGGAAGAGGCGATGGACATTCGCGGGCTTGAGCGTCTGCTGCAATCGATCGAGCGCGGAGAGAGGACACTGATCGCGCGGGAAATGAACGAGCCATCGCCGCTCGCTCAGGAAATTTTGACCGCGAAGCCTTATGCATTTCTTGACGATGCGCCTGCGGAAGAGCGACGCACCCTCGCGGTGATGAATCGGAGGTTTCTCGATGCTGAGACCGCAGCGGATTTGGGCCGGCTGGATCAGGCGGCAATCGACCGCGTGCGCGAAGAGGCGTGGGCCTCGGCCGAGAATGCGGACGAGTTGCACGATGCCCTGATGCAGCTCGGGTTTATGACGGTGGAGGAAGGTCGCAAGAGTGGGTGGGAGTCGTTATTTGATGAACTGGTGCGTGATCGCCGGGCGACTGTGGTACAGACTTCAATCTGTGAATCGCCGGAAGGATCACAGACTGAAGTCTGTGCCACTGACCTCTGGATCGCCGCAGAACGTTTGCATCAATTGCGCGCAGTTTATCCGGACGCGACTCTAAATCCGCTCATCCAGCCACCGGCGAGTTATGCAAACGAGACTTGGACGCCTGGAGAAGCGGTCGTTGAAGTTCTGCGGGGGCGACTTGATGGACTCGGGCCGGTCACTGTTTCTCAGCTCGCTGACTCGTTTTCGCTGCCACCGAACCAAATCGAACAGGCTTTGGCGAAGCTTGAGGGCGAAGGATTTGCGATGCAGGGACAGTTTACTCCGGGTGATCGGGGCAGTAGCCCGACCGTGAGGGAGGGCTTAGAAAACGCGAGCGAAGACGCGCGCGTTCCGACCGAGTGGTGTTCGCGTCGTCTGCTCGCGCGAATTCACAGCTACACGCTGAACCGCCTGCGCAAAGAGATCGAGCCGGTTTCGGCAGCCGACTTCATGCGGTTCCTTTTCGTCTGGCAAAAGGTCACGCCTGAACACAAGGTCGAAGGCGCGCAGAGTGTGGCTGCGATCCTCGATCAACTGGAAGGTTTCGATGCTGCCGCCGGTTCCTGGGAATCTGAAATCCTGCCGGCGCGAATTACGGATTACGACCCGGCGTGGCTCGACGCGTTGTGTCTGTCGGGCCGGCTGACGTGGCTGCGTCTATCGCCACCAAAGATTTCACCTGAGAAGACGAGCAGTTCGTCGCCGGTGCGCAGCACTCCTGTCGTGCTGCTTAATCGGAAGAACCGCTCCGTGTGGAGCAAAGCGTTTCCCGCTCGTGAGAACGAAACGAATCTCAGCACAAATACCCAAACGGTTTACGATTACTTGAAAGAGCACGGCGCGTCATTTTTCGTCGACATAGTCTCCGGCACGAACCTTCTGCCGAGCATGGTTGAAGAAGCTCTGGGTGAGCTCGTCTTTCGCGGGTTGCTCACCGCCGACAGCTTTACGGGTTTGCGCGCGCTGCTGACGCCTTTGAGCAAGACTACAAGTAGAGCGATTGAGAGCCGTCGTCGCCGCCGAAAACCTGTCTACAGCATGGACGAAGCGGGAAGATGGGTGATCGTTCGCGGCGGTACGCAGGCCTCCGGCCTGCTGGAGGCGCGCGCCAGAGGCGTGGGTACCGAGGTGGATCGTGAATCGATCGAAGCCGTCGCCATGAAACTCCTGCAGCGCTACGGCGTCGTATTTCGAAAGCTGCTCGATCGCGAATCAATTAACATTCCGTGGCGCGACCTGCTGCGCGTGTTTCGGCGCCTGGAAGCACGCGGCGAGATGCGCGGCGGTCGCTTCGTCGGCGGGTTTTCAGGTGAGCAATTCGCGTCGCCGGACGCGGTGCATTTGCTCCGCTCGATCCGCCGGACCGAAGCCGACGGATCCATGGTCGCGATCAGTGCCGCCGATCCTCTGAACATGCTGGGCATTCTGCTTCCCGGATCGAGGCTGCCGCAGGCGGCATCGAATCGTCTGTTGTATCGCGACGGCGTTCCCATCGCCGTGCTCGAGGCTAGAGAAATTCGTTTCCTAATTGAGATGGATGCAGCCGATCAATGGCAGGCGCGCAACGCGCTTTTGCGGCGACGCGTGCCGCCGAAAGTGCGCGCTTATCTGAATCAAAGTGGAGGCACGGCTTCTCCCACGACAGTTTCCCGTCTCACGCACTGAATCCGAGAGGCTAGAGACAAGGTGTCGTGATAAGACGTATTACGGTACCTAACCACCTACTCTCTAACCCGGCCTTGCCCAAAAAGTACGGCGACGCGCTCGAACTAATAGTCGAGCTGCGAAAGCAGCGGTTATAGCTAAGCCCAAGGCGAGGCTTTGCGAGCCTTGGGGTAACCTTTTTTTAAGATCAACTGAGCCCGCGAAGCGGGCGACACAGATTTTTTGGAGCACGGTCTTGGAAGGGCGGCTTTGTAGCTTCAAAGCCTGACCTCAGGCGCTTATCGGTCGCCGCTCCGCGGCTCCAAATGAATTGTCTGCACCGGTTACCCAAGGCTCGCAAAGCCTCGCCTTGGGCTTAACTACCCGCGCTGCTCCGCAGCTCGTTGCCGTATTGTCGGCCACTTGTTTCGTGATGAGCGCGCGCTTACCACATCTAAGACTTTTTGGGCAAAGCCCTCTAGCCTCTAGCCTCCCGCCTAACCTAACGGCACCAGGATTGCACTCCAATCGGATTGATCGCGTTTTCAGAAGGCGCAGTGGATCATTCGCGAACACTTTCACTGATCGTGTTCGCCAAGGCTACATGTGCGAATTCAATTTTCATAAGGAGAGTGCAAGATGGCTTCAGACAAAACAAGCAAACGAGAACTAATCGACACGGGAACAGACAAGCGTTTCGTCAGACGCGACGATGAGGGCCGTTTCGACAATGTCGTGGATGTCGGTAAATCGCTGTCCCAGGACCGTCGTCAACACGCGGAAACGGAAGTCGAACCCGGCCAGGGCGATCGCGGCGATCAAAAACAACGCTCTGAGTAAGTTGGCATCTAATAACCTGAATTGAAAAAGGAGTTTCTATGAATAAGAAGATTGCTTTGGTTGGCGGGCTTGGTTTGGGCGCCGCATTAATGTACCTGTTCGATCCCGATCGCGGCCGGGGACGCCGTGATTCGATTAAGGAGAAGGCCGAAGGCGCAGCTAATAAAGCTGGCGAATACGCCGAAAAAGTGTCGCGTGACATACGCGATCGCGCTTCCGAGGTCGTCGCGGAAGCTAAGTCGATATTCAAGGGCGCAGACAATCGGTTAGACCTTAACGCTGCCGAGGATGACTTCGCCTCATTGCAGAGCACGCCCGCGCCATTCGGATCGGAGCCCGCGACACCTAGTAACCTTTATCCGAGTGTCGGCGAGCCGCACGTACCGTAAATTTGGATCCGCCAGTTTGCGACATTTGCGGGACCATTCCCGACTTTGCCGCGGCAAACCTGCGTGAAGGCGAGGCGTTGCCCCGCAGCGTCGCAAATCTGGTGGACGCCTATCCCACTCCGGAGGGTTTCCGGGACACGAGTAAGGAATACGAGGCCATTAAGAAGTGCCCGCAGTGCGGCCAACTTTTCACGTATCATTACTACTACGAGTTTTCGGTAGGCTACGTAGAAGAAAACGTGTGGATTGAACGCCACCAGATGTCGGGCTAGCGGCAAAACAAATCGCTGCGGTCGTTGGCAGTTAGTTTTCGTTGGCAGTTAGTTCACGGCCAAACTGCCGTTGACTCGCGGCGTGTTACTTACGCCGGACATCTGTTTGGCGGCACTACGCCGACGCAGGAAGTTCATCCCGTCTTCCTGTGAAATCAATCCCTTGTTAATCAGGTCGTGGGTCGCTGTTTCAAATGTCGTCATGCCCAGACCACGACTGGTCTGCATCACGGTTGCGATCTGATGAGTTTTGCCCTCGCGAATCAGGTTAGCGACGGCCGGCACATTGACCATCACTTCCATCACCGGAACTCGACTTTGATCACCTGAACGCGGCAATAACGATTGGGCTACCACGCCGCGTAAACTCTCGGCCAACATCACACGAATCTGCGACTGCTGAGTCTCTGGAAAAACGTCAATGACACGATCGATCGTCTTGACGGCGCTGTTGGTGTGCAATGTTGCAAACACCAGGTGGCCGGTTTCAGCGGCGGTAATGGCGAGTGAAATTGTCTCGAGGTCGCGCATCTCGCCTACAAGAATGATGTCCGGATCCTCGCGCAGCGCCGCCCGCAATGCGGCCGCAAAGGACTTCGTGTGGCTAGCGACTTCGCGCTGGCTAATCAGGCATTGGTGGTTCTCGTGGACGAATTCGATGGGGTCTTCGATCGTGATGATATGCGACTGTTGTCGCATGTTGATGTCGTGGATAAATGCAGACAGCGTCGTGCTCTTGCCTGAACCCGTCGGCCCGGTCACCAAAATCAGGCCCTCGGACACATTAATAAGATCCGACAGCTGGTCCGCCAGGTTCAATTCGGCGATTGTTTTAACTTGTTCGGGAATCAGCCGGAAACAAGCTGAGATCCCGTGACGCTGCATAAAGACATTGACGCGAAAACGTCCCACGCCCTGGAGTGGATAGCTAAAATCCAGATCCATCCGTTCATTGAAGAGCTCCTGTTGGCTGTCGCTAAGAACTTCGAAGATTAGGCTCTTACACGTGTCAGCAGAGACGCTCTTGTAGTTCTGCTTGAGCATTTCGCCGTTGATGCGCATGAACGGCGCAGAGCCACTGGTGAGGTGCAAGTCGGATGCGCCCTGTGAGCGCATGAGTTTGAGGAGGTCGTCGATTCTGGCCATGGTGTTTTCTCTCTAAGGGCAAAGCCGGCGTGAAGCCAGCGTGAAGGAAAGAGTTGAAGGGATAAGGTGGGAGATCCTGGGTCAGTTTAATGTTCGTGAATGCCGAGCACGCGCGGACCGGTCGTGTTCATGGCTTGTCGCAGGGCCGTCGAGTCGTACTTCATCGTAGAGTTACCACCGCCGTTGGTGTCGAAGAATGGCGGTAGGAAACCGCCTGTGGCGTTGAATCGAGCCACCGCCATAGCCCCATAAACATCACCGTTGCCCCCGCCGTCTCGCTCAACACGGCCGTTCCCAAGGACCAGGATCAGGCCATTGAAGTTGGGATTGCCGGCCATGGTGAGAGTACCGGTGACTATCAGTAGGCCGGATCCGCCGTCCAGGTCGCAATCCCCATCGACGAAAGTAAAACCGTCAGCATTCCCGTCGAACGAGGTGAAATAACGACCCTGAGTGATCGCGTCGGCTTTTTGCTCTGCGACAAACAAGCGTGCGTCGTTGACGTTTTGCAAGAACACGGGCAGTGATGAAATATCGATTTTGGCGGCCTTTGGATTGTCGACCGTCTCTTTTCCGTCCGAAGCCATTTCGATGGCCAGGTCACCATCGCAGGTCGAGCCGAACGCCGGAAGAATTGTGCTGCCGCTATTGTCGTGACCTGAATAATCCTTGGCGTTACTATCGCCGATGTCAAAATTCATCGCCGCGCAATCGTCCGCACCGCGCATCATCAACATCGCCGGAGCGTTGTAGTCAAAAGTCGTGCGGCGAATGATGGCTTCCATCCGTTTCTCTGCTCCCTTCGGCCCAAAGCCTCGGACACGAATCAGGAGTCGAGATGGTTCAATGCCATTAGCCGTCCCATCCGGATCGAGTATTTGAACCGAGTAGGCCAAGCCATTCAACGGCGAGTAGTTGCCCGTTAACGGCACACGATTATCACCATTGGCGCCCACATAACTATAGTTAAGCCATCCGGACAAGCGCGCCGTGGTGCTGTTGTCGCCCGGCAGATTGGAGCTCGCTGCTGTTTTGGCAGCAAGAAAAGTGATTTGGCTGCCGCCGGGCATGCCCGGCTGTGGACTCACGTTGCCCCGCAAAATGTTAAGCGTGTCCTGGACACCGGCCTCGGCGCTGTAATACGCCTGCCTCTCAGCGGTAGCATCGATCGCGGTTCGGTTCGACAAGCTCGTGACCAGAATCAGTGCACCACCCGTCGCCAGCATTAGCGTTGACATCATCAACACCGTTATCAGGGCGGCGCCGCGTTGGCTTTTGTTTCGACCTTTGCTTTGCACGTTCTGAATGTTCATCGCAATCTCCAACTAGTAAGTTACCAGGTTCGCATTTCGCAGAGTGACGTCGCTGGTTAACAGAAGGTTATGCGCCGGTTGATATCCGGGGCTGCCCGGCGCGCCCGTTTCTGCTTGCTGCACACAAACAGCGATTACCACGTATCGCGCGGCCGCGGGCGCCACTTCAGCTGCTGAGGCGTTCTCGATGTCACAGCAGCGCGCGGCCCGACTCGTACCGCAATTCGGGGTGGTGTAAGTAACCCTTTGTGCGAAGTAGTGCACTCTCATCCGGTCGAGACGATTTGCCACCACTGTCGATTCGGGGCCGTCCTGAGCATACGGATCGTAGCGGGCCAGCAATGTGGTAGTTCCGGCCGGGTGAATAAAATACTTAACGTCTTCGCCGGAATCCCAGCCCGGCTCGCCTATTCCATTTCTGGCTGCGAGCGGAGCGTCCGAATCGTATCTGTTCAAGTTGGCGCGCACGCGAATCATGCTGTTGCCGTTTCCATCTACCACCGAATCCTCCGGCACAATGCCGTTGTCGTTGATATTGAAACCGGCCTGTGCGATTTCACGCGACATGATATTAATGGCACGCTCAGCATCGGCCAGCGCGTCAACATTCTCGTTTGAGCGCGTTCGCATATTCAGGGACTGGGCCAGGAGCGTCGTTGCGATCGACAGCACGACCAGCGTGATAGTCATCGCGATGATCAATTCGAAAAGTGAGAAGCCGTCTTCCGATTTTTTTGTGCTCAATCTCTTGCTCATGGAATTAACCTCTCCTCACAGTGCACGATTAGGACCAACCACTGGGGACGTCCGCTGAGAAATAATTCTCACCGATCCAAACACCGACGTAGCATTGCGCGCCACACTTTCACTGTCGCTCCAGGGAGTGACGCTTACCTCGATCGTCTTTGTCCGCGCGGTCCCAGCTTGCACGTTTAAATCGGTGATCGTAGTCACCACCCGGTAACTTCGGCCTCCGCGCGTAATCGTGCTGGGAACCCCGTCGGTAGCTGTGGCATTCAGCGTGGCGTCACTGAAGGCAGCATTCTTGAATTGCTCCATCGTCTGTTGCGCTACCGCCATCGAGAGTTCGCGATCCCGGGCGCTGCTGTTGTTTCGCGCGGCATAGAAGAAGCACGCGGCAACCCCCAGACCGGCGATGGCCAACACCACCAACGCGATGGACGTTTCGAGCAAGGTAAAGCCCGCTTCGTTGCTACGAGCTGTGCGCTGCGTCTTGCGTTTCGGAAGTGAAAATTTGCGATTCACAATTAATCTCCCGGGTTACGGAACCGTTATGGTAACGGTCTTGGATGTGCAGCCGGTCGCTGAGAACGTGACTGAGCCAGACTGCTTCTTGACCGTAATCGTGAATGATCCGGCAGCGGTGCCACTGACGCTTCGCGAAGAAGGACTGACCTGAATCTGACCGCTGTTACTCGAATTCGCATTGATCGTCCCGGTGCCGGTTACGTTGGTGCGGTTCGCGCTGACCGTGGCCGAACCGTCCTGGACGATCGTGATTGAGTCCGGAGCGTTAATCACACAAGTCCCAGGCGTCGGCGTTGGGTCCTCTGTGGGCGTCGGAGTTGGCGTCGTCGTCGGAGTTGGCGTCGGGGTAGCCGACGGCGTCGGCGTGGGCGTCGCAGCAGTTGGTGTCGGCGTCGGGGTCGGACTCACTCCCGCTGTTGGTGTCGGACTTGCACCTGGTGAAGGCGATGGCGATGGTGAGCCGTTCCCGGAGCCGGGCGTCGCACCGGGCTCAGGCAGCACACTGCCGCCCTGGCCAGTTATCCCCGGAGCCGGAACTGAAGCGTCAAAGAATTGTTCCGTATCAAAGGTAACGTCACCTGATCCGGTGACATGTATGTTTACCTGGTTCCTGCCGTTGTTAAATCCGAACGACTCTTCCTGCGGGATACGACCGCGCCAGTCGAACGCGATAGTTTTTATAGTAGTAAAGAGAACACCCTGCTCGAGATCGAAATTCCGGGTGCTGACATTCCCGAAGCCGTCCCAATCCAGGGTGATGGCGTAGGTGTTGTTATCGAGAACTGCAACCGTGGCTGCGTTGGCGGGCGCAGCATGTCGGCGGACGGAGTCTGCACGCGATTTTTCTACATAGGCTGCGAATTGTCGCGCCGAGTTTACAAGCCGAACGTGATCGCGGGCCCGCGTGATGCCGACCACCGCGAAACCCGCGACGATCATCATCAGGGCAATCGTGATTACCAGTTGTAGTACGCTGAATCCGCGCGGGTTGCTGAGTGCCGTTCTTTTCATAATCTGTTGTCGGCGCCTTTCCGTCATTTCAAGTGCCGCCTGCAGAAGGACGGGCGTTGCTACTTGGCAATGACCATGCCAGTTAATTTCACGCGGTTTTGCTGAGGATTTGTGCGAGTGTGCCGCAGGATGGCAATTCAGGCGTAACTTCGGGTGACAGTGAGTGGAAGTCTGCTTCCTATGAAGTTCAGGGTCTAAGGTCCAAAGTCCAACGTCCTGACAGTCAGACAGAACGCGCGACTTCGCACGTTGGACTTGGCGCCCGGGCTTGAGTTGCGGACTTTGGGCTTTGCACGTTGGACTTTGGACTAACCCGCATGTTAGTTTCCGAATTTACCGGATCGTTTATTGAGAATACTCCCTCTGCAAGTGAGGTTTTGCGCACAAGTGTCAGCACCCGCAGTTGATTTGAAACGAACACCGCTTAATGAAGCGCATCGCCGCCTGGGCGGACGCATGGTTGAGTTCGGTGGCTGGGACATGCCTGTTCAGTATCCCGCCGGCACCGTTAACGAACACGTGCGCACGCGCACACGTGCAGGGCTGTTCGACGTTTCGCACATGGGCGAGGTCGAAGTCCGGGGGCGCGATGCGATTGCCTTCGTTAATCGATTGACGTCGAACGATGTTTCGAAATTAGTAGATGGTCAGGCGCACTACACGGCGTTAACGACACCACAGGGCACCGTGATTGACGATTTGCTGGTCTACCGCATGGCCGAAGATCACCTGCTGCTGGTGGTGAATGCGGGAACAACCGACAAAGACTGGGAATGGATCAAATCGCATCACGCCGGAGAAAACGTCGAGTTACGCAACGCGAGCGCTGAGTACTGCCAACTGGCGCTACAGGGTCCCGAAGCAATTTCAATTCTCCAACAGTTAACCGAAACCAATCTGGAAGAAATTAAGTATTACCACTTCACTCTCGGCAAGGTTGATGGAATTGACGCGATCATCTCGCGCACCGGTTACACAGGTGAAGACGGTTTCGAGGTTTACGCAGCGCCGGAAAAGGCTGAACAAGTCTGGAACAAGATGCTCGACGCGGGAAACTATGGCACCGATGAGGGCGTGATGCCGTGTGGCCTCGCCGCGCGAAACACTTTGCGGCTTGAGGCGGGCATGGCCCTGTACGGCCATGAGATCGACGAGAACACGACGCTGCTCGAAGCGAACCTCGGCTGGATTACAAAACTAAACAAAGGCGACTTCATCGGGCGCGAGGCGCTCGCGAAACAAAAAGAGGAAGGCATTAAGCGGAAGTTGATCGGTTTTGAAGTCACCGATCGCGGCATCGCGCGTGACGAACAGGATATTTTGGTTAATGGTGAACGTGTCGGCCGCGCTACTTCGGGAAGCCCGGCGCCTTTCCTGAAGAAGAACATCGGCATGGGTTACGTCCCTAAGGAACTTTCAGCGGTTGGCACTGTGATCGAAATCGATGTGCGCGGACGCATGGTCGGTGCGCAGATTGTGCCGCTGCCTTTTTACAAGCGGCCGAGGTAGTTTTCGGTTTGCAGTTTTCAGTTTTCAGGCTTTTGAGTTTTTCGTTCTGAGCATCTACTATCGACGACGCTTTTGCATTCAAAGCTGAAAACTGAGCACTGAAAACTTGAAACTTCTTTCCAGGAGAGTCAATGGCTAACGTTCCCGATAATCTTCACTACAGCAAGGACCACGAATGGGTCCGCGTCGAAGGCGACACGGCGGTGGTCGGAATCACTGATCACGCTCAGGAACAACTGGGCGACGTGGTTTACGTCGAATTACCGAAGACGGGCGAAATCTTTCCGGCGCACGAATCATTCGGCTCAGTCGAATCGGTCAAAGCCGTGTCGGAAATTTTCACGCCCATCTCGGGCGTCATCACCGAAGTGAACGATTCACTCAACGACGAGCCTGAGAAAGTGAACAAGGACCCGTACGGCGAAGGCTGGATGATCAAAATGAAGATGAATGCCGCCGGCGAAGTGGACAGCCTTTTGACCGCCGCCGAGTACGAAGATTTCACGAAAGCCGAAGAGTAAAGCGTTGCGCTACATTCCCAACTCGCCTGACGAACGCGCCGAGATGTTGCGCCAAATCGGCGTCGATTCAATAGAAAACCTATTCGACTCAATTCCGGAAGGGCTGCGGCTGCGCGGGCCTTTGGCGGTTCCGGCCGCGCTTTCGGAATTGGAGCTGTTGAAGAAATTCGACGCGATGGCGGTTCATAACGAAGCTGCTCGTCGCATCAGCTTCCTCGGTGGGGGCGCGTACTCGCATTACAGTCCGACGATTGTTGACCATTTGATTTCGCGTTCAGAATTTTTCACCGCCTACACGCCGTACCAGCCGGAGATTTCCCAGGGCACACTTCAGGCAATCTTTGAATTTCAGACCCTCGTGTGTCAGTTAACGGGAATGGATATCGCGAATGCGTCGATGTACGACGGCTCGACAGCGATGGCCGAGGCGGTCTTGATGGCGGAACGGGTGACCAAACGTTCGAAGGTGATCGCATCATCCGCGATTCATCCTGAGTACCTGCAAGTGGCGCACACGTACGTGCAACACGCCGGCATTGAACTACAGCATTCGGCGTATTCGACTGAGACCGGGGCGACGTCGGCGGACAGTTTGACCGGACTCGACGACAAAACGGCGGCAGTCGTGGTGCAGTCGCCAAACTTTTTTGGCTGTGTCGAAGATGTGCAGGCTCTGGCAGACAAGGCTCACGCGGTTGGCGCATTGCTGATTGTGGTTGTCACCGAAGCGATTTCGTTTGGTTTGTTGAAGTCGCCCGGCGCCTGTGGCGCGGACATCGTCGTCGCCGAAGGCCAGTCGTTCGGCGTGCCGCTTTCTTTCGGCGGGCCTTATGTGGGTTTGTTCGCGACGCGCGACAAATACGCGCGACAAATTCCCGGTCGCCTGGTCGGCGAAGCTTTCGACGCAAAGGGTCGCCGCGGATACGTGCTGACACTGGCAACGCGCGAACAACACATTCGGCGCGAGAAGGCCACGTCGAACATTTGCACGAACGAAGGACTGATTGCGCTGGCGGCGACGATCTACCTGGAAACGATGGGTCCGCGCGGCATTGAAGAAGTCGCGCAGCAATGCGCGCAGAAGGCGCATTATGCAGCGCGCAGGATTTCGGAGATCGAAGGCTTCTCGCTTCCCTTCTCCGCTCCGTTCTTCGACGAGTTTGTCGTAAGCGGGCCAGGCGAAGCAGCCACGCTCCTGGCGAGGCTCGCGAGCGAAAGAGGAATCGACGGCGGAATCGCGTTGTCGCGTTACGACCCGCGTCGGCCCAACGATTTTCTGGTTTGCGTGACAGAAACGAACACACGCAAAGAGATTGATGCGCTGGTCGAAGGACTAAATGCGCTCACCCAATGATGGGACATATAGGACATATTCGTATAGGTCCCATATGTCTCATTGGTCCCATAAGTCCCATGGTTTTTTAGACTTCGATTAAATGATTTCCAAAGTCACAAATCATATCAGCCCTAACGAGCAACTCATTTTCGAGCGCTCGCAGCCCGGGCGCGCCGGTTTCAGTCTGCCGCCCCTGGACGTGGATGAGACGCCGCTCGAAGAGATCATTCCGCGCGAATTCCAACGCGATGACGCACTCGCCGGCATGCCGGAAGTCAGTGAGGTAGACGTCATTCGTCACTTCACGCGCATCTCCACGTGGAATTACTCGATTGACTTGGGGATGTATCCGCTGGGTTCGTGCACGATGAAATACAACTCGCGGCTGAACGAGAAGGTCGCGCGGATCGCCGGTTTTGCGAATTTGCACCCACTCGCGGCTGAGGCAGAAGCGCAAGGCGCCTTGGAAGTTATTTACGAACTTCAGCAGCACCTCGCGGAAATCACGGGCTTGCCGGGTATTTCGCTGCAACCCGCCGCCGGCGCGCACGGCGAGATGACCGGCGTCATGATCATCCGCGCGTTTATTGATACGCGTGACGGCAAGGAAAAGTCGGCGCAGCGTCGCACGATGCTGATTCCCGATTCCGCTCACGGTACGAATCCCGCTTCAGCGCATCTGTCAGGTTTCAGCGTTAAGACAATCAAATCAACTGCGGAAGGCTTGACCGATCTCGAACACTTGCGCGAACTGTGCGCGCACGGCGACGTCGCGGGCCTGATGCTGACTAACCCCAACACGCTTGGCCTCTTTGAAAAGAACATTCGCGAGATTTGCGACATCGTTCACGACGCCGGCGGTTTGGTTTACATGGACGGCGCAAACATGAATGCACTGGTCGGTGTCGCGCGGCCCGGGGACATGGGCGTCGATGTAATCCATCTGAATCTGCACAAGACTTTTTCGACACCGCACGGCGGCGGTGGGCCAGGTTCAGGCCCTTGCTGCTGCACCACAGAACTTGAGCCGTTCTTGCCGGTACCGCGCGTTGTCACTACCGGGAGCTTTCCGATCTTCAAACTCGATTTCAACTACCCGCAATCGATCGGCCGCGTGAAAGCATTCTACGGAAACTACGGGATGATGCTGCGCGCGCTGGCTTACATCCTGACGCACGGGCGAGACGGCTTGCGCGAAGCGACTGAAGCCGCGGTGCTGAACGCGCGCTACATCGCGCATGGCCTCGTGTCCGATTACGAGAAGCCTTTCGATGGCGCGCCCATGCACGAGGTCGTCTTCACCGACAAGCGCCAGGCGCGGAAAGGCGTACATACGCTCGACATCGCGAAGCGTCTGATCGATTACGGCTTTCATCCGATGACGATTTACTTTCCGCTGATCGTTTCCGGAGCCATGCTCATCGAGCCGACGGAATCAGTCGGCCATCAGGAACTCGATCAATTCATCGAGGCCATGCGTTCGATTGCGAAGGAAGCTTTGGAAGATCCGGAACTTGTTTTAAACGCGCCGCACTCAACACGCATCGGTCGCCTCGATGAAGCCGCCGCGGCCCGCAAGCCGGTGCTTCGCTGGAAACCGGCGCCGGCGGAATCTCACGCAACCGCTACGCAGTCCTAAATGCGGGAGACGAAAATGTCCGCACAACAACCCTGGACCGGCCTTCAGATTGAAACCAGTTTCTTTCCCCTCTCGTTTATTCTTTACGCGTGCACGCCGACGATCATCATTGACGGCCAGCTGACGCGACGCGCCTGGGGCATACACAGCTTTCCCACGGCCGGCGGCTTGCACAACGTGAGGATCTATTTCCACTACTTGTGGATGCAGACGTGTGGTGATGCGTCAATCAACGTAGTCGTCCAACCCAACTGCGTCCACCGGATCGCTTATGAAATGGGACCGTGGATGCTCTCGCCAGGATCAATCAGAGAGCTGCCGCCCTTTCGCTTTCAATAATCTTCAAGCTTTTATGGATTCCAAAAATAAATTGAATTGCCCGGTCGATAAAAACGCCGAACTCTTGCGCACTGAGTTGGAGCCGAATCTCTCATCGTTCAGTTGTTATGAATGCGAAGGCCATTGGATTCGCGGCAAAGAGTATTGGGCCTGGGTCGAAGAGCATGCCACTGACCGCGCGGAGCGGCTGCATGAAGAGGAAACGCTTTCGCTTGCCGAACCCGGTGTGCCGGTTGATTGTCCGGAATGTCGCTTTCGGATGGTGAAGTACCTGGTCGGGCGCGGGCTCGACTTCTCGGTCGATCACTGCGCCGGCTGCAAAGGAATTTGGCTGGACCGCAACGAATGGGAAGCGCTGAAGAAGCGCAATCTGCACGACGATCTGCACGGCATCTTCACTCAGTTCTGGCAAGCGGGCGCGCAACGCGAGCAGAGAAAGAAGCGTCTGCAGCAAATCTATGTTGATAGGTTCGGCGACGAGGACTACGAAGAAATTAACCGCATCCGGCATTGGCTGGACACTAAGACCAATCGCGCAGAGTTGATTGCGTATTTGACCGACAAGGACCCGTACGAAGCGTGACGGCGTGAAAGTAAGACGCATCGTGTTTCGTTCGATCTTGATCGTGTTAGCGCTGCTGGTGGGCGCGCTGCTGTACGATCTGTATTACCCGCGCACGACGAAAATGCGCGAGTTCGATCCGAACGAGGTGGCGCGGCTCGAAGACCGCGATGTGGCGTTCGTATTACGACAAGAAGCAGGTGCAGCTTTTCAATCAGTTGTCGGAATTGCTGCGCACGCAATATCACATGCCACTGGTTCGATCTAACCAGGTTGCTTACTACGCCGCCAACGCTGCTTTCGCTTTTAAAGACGGCAAGACCCGGGCTGACTATGAAAAGGCCATGCCGGAGCTGGTGAAGTTCTACGGCGCGATTCGGCAGATCAGCGACATTCCGTTCGACGTCGATCGCGTCGCCCGCCTGGAACTGCAATGGTGGATTGTGCATCGCGAGCGCTGGAAACGCGGAGCAGAAGATCTGCCGCGCGCGCTCGCAGAACTCCAGTCAGCTATTTATGGAGTGCCGGTCGAACAAGTTTTGGAGCACGGCCGTCTGCGCGCGGAAGCAATGAAGATTCGCGACACGAAAGCGGAAAACGGCACCGCCATGACTGAAGAAGATTGGTTGAAGATTACCGAGCTGCTGCGGAAGTCATGGCATTCTCTGGCAGTGGCCGTAAAAACTTCGACGAACCTCACGCCACCGAGTAACCAAGCAAGCGGTTCCCGCTAGCCGAAAACAGGATCTCCACAACTTCATCCGTGACGAACCGCTCGTCCAGGTCTTTTATGCGGACGGCGCGATCGGTCGTACCTGTGTGAATGTTCACGCCGGCCAAACCGTTTCCATCAACGCCTTTGAGATCGGTGTAGAAATACATCCGGTCTCCACGCAGCGCCGCCAAACGCTCGCGATGCCAGAGAAACCGCGACAGCCTTTCAAGCTGCCGGGCCGGATCCAAACGATCCAGCAGGCGTTCCTCGATATTCACTGAAGGGCGTCTCGTCAAACGCTCGCGCACAGCGATGTTTGGTAAGTTTGGCCGCACGCGCGACGCGACGCCGAACGCGCGAAAGCGATTTGTCACGTACGAACGAGCTGAGTTCGTCGCCAGGGCCTGCAAGTTGGAAAACGATGAGCGGCCGGCCAAGCCGGACCAACTTAAGGACGAACTCAGCGAAGACAAGCTGCGCGCGATTTGCACGCCGCGAAATGCGGTCGTCGCGACGCCGCCGTAGCGGAAATAAACCGACGCTGCGCGCGCCGCCACCGCGGCGATCGTGCGCAAGAGACCTCTACCCGGCGGTGGGTACTTTGCGCGCCAGACGCTGCGACCGGATGCATGATCGAACGCGGCGATCTCTTCACGTCCGCCGATAACAACTTCGTTCCGTTCGTTAAGCAGCGCGAATGCGGCGCCTTTGATCTTGTGCGGCGCGTGGCTGCGTCGCTTGCCGTTTGCGGTCTCAACCAGGATCACATCGTCGCGATCCGCGATCACAATCGTGCTCGCGTCCGGAAGGACGATGTTTGTGATTCCCTTGTCCGCGCCTTTGTACCGCCAAAGGATCTTTCCGGTCTGCGAATCGATCGCACTTACGCCGTAGGGCCCGCGCTCGACAGTTTCGCCATCCTTCAAACGCGTGAACTGACCGCCGGTGCGCGCGTAGATGACGCGGCCAGCGAGCACAAGTTCCGGCGTCATCCCAATATCCTTCGCTTCCCATTCGAGTTCGCCGCTGTCGCGTCGAATCGCACGCACATGGCCGCGTCCCGATGTGTAGATGAACGCTTCATCGCCAACTGGAGCGGCTTCGGTCAACGCCAGTCCGCTTTCATTAACTCTGTATTTCTCGCGCGTGCGTTCCTTGCCGTTGCGCGCTTCGAACGAAGTCGCGCCTTCGTAGAACAGGTAGAGCCGGCCACTGATGAACATCGGCGGGTGATAATTGTCGAGCGTGAAACTAACGTCTTCGTTTTCGCTCCAACGTGTGGGCATCATCTCGATTTCACTGCCTAGTTCATGTTTCCAAATCTCATCGCCGGTTGATAGATCGAGCACATGAACCATCGGCTTTCGTTTCAGCCCGCCGCTCGCCTTCCCTTTCGCGTCCCTCGCGAGCACGACCGCCAGCAAGTTGCCGTCGATGTCCACCGCCATCTGCATGACCGCGCCTTTCAACTTCTCGCTCTGCCAAATCGCGTCTCCAGAGAGAATGTCGGTGGCTTCGATGCGCGTGCGTTTGTCTTTCTCAAAACTGAGCAGCACTAGATCCGTCCCCGGCACCGGCGCAATCTCGTTTTCATCCATCGTCGCGTCTTTCCGCCGCCACAGGACGTCACCGGTCGCGCCGTCCACCGCGTAGACAGATTTCTTGGTGCCGACAATGACAGCGCCGACATCTGTCGGTTGATAGAAGCGAATGGTTTCGTCGAGTTTGGCCGACCAGGCCTGCGCGTGCGTTCCAGTCACGGCGAATGCGATTAAGGCGGCGCAGAAAACGGTGCGCATTAGACTCTGAGCGAGGTTCATGGCTGCTTTAGTTTAAGTGCAAAGGAGAGATGAGGGCGAGGCGTTGGGAGTTGCCGGGCTTTGGGAACGCGGACGCCCTCGTCCGCTTTCCTAATCATCCGAGCGGGTTTTAACAACGATTGCGGACGAAGGCGTCCGCGTTCCCAGCCGCAGAGTCACAAACCAACGGAGGCCTGCTGCTTTTCTTGTGAATCCCAGACCAATTCGACCGAACCCCATTCGTTCAGCCACAACCCGAGCACGCGGACGCCCAGGTTGTACGAAAGCAGCACGCGCACGCCTTCAAGTATTTGTTCGAAATGCTCTTCACGATCGGCGTGGTTGGCGGCGCAGTCGTGGTGGCCGCACAGCGCAACGACGGGCGACGCGTGATGCTTCACAGAGAAACTCACCTTGCGCATGATTTCATCGACTACGTAGGTGGATTCCTCGCTCAGAACTTTGTCGGGACCCGGTTCAGTAATCAGATCCACATATTCGACGTTCGTGTGCAGCTTCATCCAGTCGGCGACTGGTTGCTGTACGCGTCCGTCAATGCAGGTGATGGCGGTGGCGAATTTGTGACGAGTCATGCGGTTTTACTACAAAGGTAATTGTACTTGGGAAGGGAGAATGATCAACTTCATCGGACGACCGTCGTTGATTGGACTTTGCGTCTCTTTGCGTCTTTGCGCCTTTGCGTGAACTAATTCTCAGGAGCAATCTCACGCCAAGGCGCTAAGCCGCAAAAGAAAAACCGCAAAGCAAGACACTACAGGGAAACATCACGGTTGGGGAGTGAGCTTGTCGATCTCTCTTTCGATCAACGGATTCAGACGCTGCCGTAATCTCAGCACCAGCGCATCAGCCTGGCGAACTTCTTCCTCCAGACGCGTGCGATGTTCCGTCGTCAGCGTTAGTAGATTCGTAACGCCGCGACGCTCAGTTTCCAGCACCCGCCTCCGCGTGTCACGGATCTCGGCGGTCCGCGTTGTGCCGTAAGGGTTCAATGCCCGTTCGACATTCTCGGGCCGCATGTCTTCCTCGAGTTGCGTGATCCGCGTTCGATACTGGGTTTCTTTTTCGATGAGTTCCAGAAGCTGCCGCCGCATAGTCTCAGCGCGTTGTTCGGCTTGAGCCAGTAGAGTGAAGCTGCTGGAGATCCTCCCCTGCGTTTCGGCCGCGGCGTCCTTTCCTTTTGTGACTGCCGGAATCAGCTTTCCGGCGATGTCGCTCAGGGTTGCGTCAAGCGACTGCACCGATTGTCGCAGCATGCCGATTTGTTTGGCGACATCGTCAGACCCAGTGGTGGGGGCCGTACTCTGACCGGCGGCAACTGTGGCGGAAAGTACGAATAGGGAAACCAGCAGCGGTGTGCGTGAAAGTCGAATCCTCATTGCATCTTCTCCTTCTCGAAAGTCTCCTTATAAACCTGACCGGGAACTATGTCTGCCTCAAAGTAACCTTCCGCGCGCACCGGCTGTCCCGCCATGCGCCGCAACATCACAATCTGCCCGACGTGCGTGAGGGCGTCGCCAACAGGACCTTGTACAAGTTTCTCAACCGGGCAGGCGAGCGGCGCACCCGAGGCGATATACGAATCGAGCTCTGTCGCCGCTGAAAAGAACCGCGCAATCTCCTTTTCCCACGGCAGCGATCCGGACGTTAAGTAAACCAGCTCACCCTTCACTATGTAGAGCGAGCCTTCGAACAAATCACCGATGTGCGCCAGCAGTTCACCCGGCGTGCGCGTCGTGTCATAGGCGCGAAACGAGGCAAAGTCGGGCGTCGCACCTGATATCGCAAGGCCGCCGCGATACACCACCGTAGCGACCAAGTGGCGTAGCAATTCACGTTTGGGGTCTGGCATAGTCAGCGCCCTACCAGAGCTCGCTCGATTCAATCGAACACCAGTCTACGCCGCCTCTTCAGGACTCGCCATCTTCGCTGGATTTCGGCGTTTATTTAGCCGTCGCGCCACCATTCCTACGCAGTACAAGATGATTGTATTCAATCCTGCCCCGGCCACGATGACTCCAACTGAATCCTCGACACGTCCTGAATTTGAGAGCTGGTGCATCAGCCAATGCCCGAGCGCGCTCCAGGGCAAGGTGATAAGAAAGCTCGATCCGTACGAGATAAAAGAAAGTCCCGAACCGGTCGAACTGGCGGCGAGCAAAAATAACAGCACTGCTACTGGGATGAGATATGGCAGGACAAAGTAGATCGCAGGAAGTTTTTTCTGGCTCGATGAGCTGCGGAACAGCGACGCGGTGGTGACCAGGACGGCGACACCCACCCCCAGCGCCACCAGCCAGGGGATGAAGAGCACTGTAATGGGATCACCATGGAAGAAAGCGAAACCCAAACTTAGCTTCCTTTACGCAAGAAACACCTACGTCAGAGCTGACCGGGGGCGCTAAACAGCAAGGATGAATTAGGAAGAATGAAGGCGGAACTTTGTTTCATTCATCCCTCCTTCATCCTTGCTTTACCCTATCTCACCGGACCCATCACGAAAATCGTATTTCCAAAAGGATCGATTACGTCGAATGTTCGTGCACCCCATGGTTCATTCTTGGGTGGCCGTTGAATCTCAACTCGATCTCGCCATTCATCGTAATAAGCATCCGCGTCTTCTACTTGAAGGGAAACACACGCCTCTCTGCCATGGCCGGACATGGGGCTATCAAGCGTCAGAGAGATGGCGCCACGATCTAAGCCCAAGAGACCGGTCGCACCGTCCTCCGTAGCCTCAAAACGAACATCGAAGCCCAGTCGATCGACGTAGAACTCCTTCGCAATGCGGAGATCGTCTGCGGGCAGAATTGGTATGGCTTTTACCATCTTCCTGGCTCCGGTGTGCCTTTTATTCATCCCTCATTTTCGCGGCTGCGATCCAATTAGTGTTGGGATACGCTCGATGTTAATAGCTCTAAGTTAGCATCGCGTCAACGTGGATGAGCGCATCAACCAGCCGCGAAGCGGCGGCATTTAATAGCCCCGGGTGAGCGAGCGCAGCGAGCGGCGCCCGGGGATCAAGTCCCCTTAAGAATCCAAAGCCCGCGAAGCGGGCGACAGAATCATTGCGCCCCTTCAGGGCGCGGAAATTGTTTCTAACGTGATCCAGGGGTGGCGTCCCGACAAGTCGGTACTTACCCCTGGCTACCATCTTCAACCGCTACGCGGTTGGTTGAGTGGCGCACCCAACATTTGAGTGACGCGCGCGGCGTTTACTTCCAACCTGCGCCGCATATTACAAGATGAGAAAGGGCTATCCGCGCTCCGGTCCAACGATTTGCTGGGCGTCACCGTCCTCGTTGTGCGTCCGGTTTGATTTTGGAAATTGACTCTAGGTCGAACGTGTAACGATTGGGTGCGGCAAAGTCCACTCTCGTAAGTCGCATGGTCAGACGAACGTTGTCGAAGCGAGAATATGCTAGCATTTCTTGACGAAACTGCTCACCGTCGTAGTGAATGGTTACTGAAGCGTTGAGTCTTTCTGGAACGGCATTGCTCAGAATAACCATGTCAGGGTTAGCGTGGATACCGCTAACCTCTCCCAAAACCTCGACTTCGTCACCGATCACGGTTTTGAAATGTTCTTCGATTTGGATGTTGGTTTTGCCTGCGAACTCATCGAGCATGTTTTCTAGGGATTTCATTTCGGAGCCACCCTTTTGAATGCCGACACTCCTATGACGCCCAACTAGTAATATTCATCAACTTCCCGCCATAACACCGCAGGACGCGGCATAATCAGTCACAGTGGTAGAACGCGACACTGCTCGCCGACGCGCGCACAATCTGCGAGCCCTCACTCGTAACTCAACGCGTCAACTGCGTCCTGGCGGGCGGCGCGCAGAGCGGGATAGAGCGCGCCGATTGAGCCGCCGATCAAACCGACTACGAGGGAAATCGCAATCCACTTTGGCTCGATGTCTACAATCAGAGACGTGGACCGCATCACGGTCACGCGCAGCAGCATCGTGAGAACCACGCCGAAGAAAACGCCGAGCACGCTGACGAGAATTGCTTCCTGCTCGATGACCCAGGCGATGGAAGCTTTCGACATGCCGAGCGATTTTAGGATGCCAATCTGACGCGTGCGCTCAGTCACGGTCGTGTACATAGCCAGCAGAATCACAAGCGTGCTGATTGTCGCCGCGACGCCAATGACGACTTTCAGAAAGATGTTCAGGGCGGGGACGCTGGAGAGATAAATTTCCGGTAGGTCACGGGTGAAGATGATCTGATCGTCAGGAAACTTTTCTTTGATACGCGCGGCAACCTGTTCCTGGAGCGCCGGATCGTTGCAGGCGATCAGAATCGCGTTGCAGCGGTTCTCGCTACCAACCTGATCCTGCATCGTCGTTAGGGGAATCTTCAGGCGCGCGCCGCCCGGCGGCTCGTAAACCCCGACGATGCGAAACGGCCGTTCGTACAAAGTGATCGTCGAACCGACTTGCACCTGATTATCGTTTTTCCAAGTCGGATCGACGATGACTTCGTCGCCTTTGTCCAGCACCCTTCCTTCCCGAATCTGAAGTCCAGTAAGCGCAGCATACTGGTCGAACGGAATGCCTTCGATCAGACGCGAGCCAAAGCCGCTGTCGCTGCGATCGAGGCTCTGGCCGATCGGCACCGCCGTGCGCACGCCTTCGACGCGCCGGAGTTCGGCGGCATGAGCGACGGGAATCGTGAACGATTGCGCGCCGCTCAGTCCGAGCGTGCCGGCCGGGCGCAGAAGAATCTCGGCGCCAATTTTCGCTTCGCGCCGGCCCCGTTCACGCAAAACGCCGTGCGCCAGGCCGACCGTGAACACAACCAGCAAGACACCCAACGCGATCCCAGCGATGCTGACCGCCGTGCGCGCGGGACGATGCGCGATGTTTGAAAGTACGAGGCTGTCGGCAAGCTTTTGCAGACGCGGACTGCGGTGCAGCAGGCTCGCCCAGGCGTTAGGCACCGCCCGCGAAGTCAGCACGAGCATGCCAATGACGGTCCAGAAAATGATTGCGGCTTTGCGCACGATGGCCAGCGCGAGACCGATCGCCGTCGTATAGCCGAGCGTCGCCAGGATGATTCCGTTGCCGGTTTCGTACACGCCGATCGTGCCCGGCACAAATCCAAACGCGAAGTTAATGACTTTCGTCAGCGACTCAATGATGTAAGCCGCGCCGGCGCTGGCCGAGAAGCCCAGCAGGCGCAGCGTCATGTAAACCTCAACGACGCTCGCGACATGAGCCATAACATCCAAACCGATCATCGTAAAGAAAGCTGCGCGGCGGCGTTTGAAGAAAGCGTAAATCGTTAGCTCGACCCGATAGATGTGATGCCGGCGTGTACCGAGAAATTTTGGACGAAAGCCTTTGCGGCCAAGTTTATCGATGAGCGAGGTGACCAGCGTCGCGCGACGCCGGGTCGCGAGTGCCGCCGCGAGCAGGCCGAGAAATGCAACCGTCGCGATGAGGATCAAAACCTCCCGCGCGACCGGCGGCACCGCGTAGGTGAGGAGCATCAGCAGCGCGCCGCCGAAAATCATCAGCACAACCGAAAGGTTGTACAAGAGGTTATCGACCACCAGCGCCGGCACGCCGTGCACCAACGGAACTCGCTTTCTCAGCAGGGCGATTTTCGTCGGCTCGCCAAGCAGTGGACCGGCAAACGTGAGGAAGCTCATCGCTTCTCCACCGAGTCGCGCGGCGAACGCCTGCATGAAGGTGAAGCGGCGATGCTCAGCCGGCACCGAAATGCGCATCGAGATTGTTCGCAGCACGTGGCGAAAACCGTTGAGCGCGACGATGATGAAGAACCCAAAACCGACCCGACTCAACGCCGTAAAGATTGGTTGGACACCGACACGACGCACGACGTACCAAAGCAGCAAGGCGCCGAGCACGAACGCGACCGCCTGGCCCCAGGCAATTATGCGTTTGGTACGAGCAGACTTGGTTGAGTCAGTCATTAAACTGTGGCACAGACTTCAGTCTGTGATTCCATTGGAGCAACACAGACTGAAGTCTGTGCCATTCTACCGCTGGTGGTTCTGACCCGTGATCTCAATAACTACGCGGCCTGGAAACTTCACAAAACCGCGCTTCGATAATTCTTCATTCGGGCGGTTGTCGCTTTGCAGCCTCCCGGTCAGCGCCAGAATTGTAGGCACGACACTCAAGCTGTCGTAAGGCTCGCTCACCGCCAGTCCGCGCGGCACGCCGCCGCCGGCAAGCATGAACGTTGATTGCGTCGAAACGCGGAAGAACGATCCGTGATTACCTCCGGGATTGAAACCACGCACGTCAAAATTCCAGTGGTTGTTCGCGAAAACCTGCAGATCGGTCTCCGCCAGACGGCGCTGCCGGCGGCGCAGTCCGCGCACTAACCTTTCGTCTTCTGAAATTACGTTGCCGTTCACGTCCGTGCCAGGCGCGACGTGCAGCGTGAACTGTTCGTGCAATCCAATCAGCGCGTTAGAGTATTGCGTCTTGTGCAGCGCGCGCAACCACTCGACGTCGGAGTGCCAATTGTTGAGCCAAGCCGCGCGATCGCCACCATTCGTGTCCAACCGGGCATCTTCGAAGACGCGCAGCGGCAAGTCGGCCCGCCAATCGAGACGCTCAAAACGAATGGTTCCCTGTTCGTCCTGCGTCAGGTTGGCAATCGGCAGATAGCGCAACTGAAGCTGTCCGGTCCCTTCGCCGCGCGGAAGGATGAGCACCTGCCGATCAGGACCGCCATAAAGCCAGATTGGATCGCCATCCGGCCGCAAGTCGTCCGACAACGATGAACTAAGCCACTCGCGCGGAATGCGTGTCGCGAGAAAATCGACGGGCGCGTTCGCGATGCCGGGCTGCACATTGTTCCGCACTGTCTGCCGCTTTAACAGATCGAAATAATTGAGGCGCACAAAGCTTCGTTCAACGTCGAGTGAACCATCACTCTTTAGCACCAGACCCTCGCTCCCGAGCCCGACGACGTAGTTCTGCAAGTTGTGGATCGAGTTCCGTGCGCCCATCGAGTTCATCGGAATCAGTTCTTCGATCTTCAGCTTCGCCGGCAAAAACGTCTCAGCGTGAAGTGACAGCAAACGCCGCATCGCGCCGACGTACGCCGTATACTTCGCCGCCATCTCAGTCCATTGGGTGACGTGGATACAGATGCGGCGCGCATTGTCGTCGCGGCCCATCTCTCGATCTTCGACTGTGAATTTTTTCGGCTGTGACTCACAGCGTGCGCGCTCGGCGTCCGTCGCGCGCCGCAGAGCGTCCACTTCGTGATCAATCTGCGAAAGTTCCTCGCCCAAAGCCCCTCGATTCCGGTCAATCAACGCAAAGAAGGCGTTCATCGCCGCGCGGCGTTCCTCTGTCGTGAGGTTTTTCCACTGCAACTGCTGAAGCAGAATGTGCAGCACGTTCAGGTCGCTGTTCCGAAAGTGCAGACCGGCGCGTTCGTTGCCGTCGAAATCCAAAAGCACCGTCGAATAATCGGTGCTCTGGCCTTTCAGGTAATACGTCTGCGAGGTTGTCGTCACGATCGGCGGCACAAATGGATTGATACCTTTGATCGAGTAATCCAACAGCAGGCGGCGCTTAGTGATGACGTGATGGCCACCGCCTTGGCGCGTGCCGAGCAGCTTTACCAGATTGAATCCCTGACTGAGCACGCGCTCGTCCGTGTTGAAACCATGATCTGAGACGACCACGAGAACGGTTTCAGACGCCAGGGGACTCTTTTCAATACCCGTCCAGATTCGTCCCAGCAGCGCATCAAATTTGCGGAGCACGGCCAAATGAGATTCGCGATCGTTCGTGTGATGCGCCGCATGATCGAACGACATATCGAACAGATCGAGATAGCGCACGCGCGGATCGTTAAGTGCTTCAACTAGCTCGCGCTCGAAGTGGCTGAAAACTGCGTGACGTAGATCGAGGCCAACATAGAACTCCTGCGCCAGTTGGATCGGGTTCTTGGAAATCTGGGCCTGACCGGCACGCTGCAAAGTCCCGAGTCGCGCGCCGCGACCGTAAAGCTGCGGGCCCGGCAGCCTTTGATAATTGTCGTATGCATCCATCAACAGAGGCATGCCGAGTAAATCGATTACTTCAGTGCCAGGCATATCCACATTGCCGCGATACGCCTGCTTGAAATAGAACGGCATGAAATTCAGGTAGTCGTAAGTGTGAAAAATGTAGCGGTCGAACTCGACGTTGCCTTTGATTTGCAGATGGTGCCCCGTGTCGATTAACGACCACGAGGGGCCCGACAGGCTCATGCCGCGCACGTAGAAGTTCGTGAGCCGCGTTCCGTTCTGATAGAAGATGTGCTCAAACCAGGGTAAGCGGCTCTTGCCGGTTTGCGGATCGCGCTCGCGCACGAAGCGATCGACGGTCTGATAAGGGAGACCGTCGACTTTCAGGAGGACGACACGCTTGGCCTGGGCTTGAGCGGATTGAGCGAGCAGAAGGCCCCAGACAACGGCAACTGCCAACGCTGCCAATGGGCCGACGCCGTCGAGACTAAGCGCCGTAGGCGCAAAATGTCTATAGATCGACGCGAGCCTTCTCTTAACTGGTTCGCGCGAAGCGAAATTGGGATTTCGCTTCGCGCGAAGATAACCACTAATTAGGATCATCGATCTATAAACATTTGGCCGCTACGCGGCCATAATACAAACTACAAACATGATTCCTTTTCCCGGCCCTAAGCGGCTGGGCTAAGTAAAAATTCAATTAAGGCTGGCCAATCTCTGCCAAAACCGTCTTCGCGTCAGCTGGTTTAATGCGCTCGTCCTCGCTGACGGCTTTCCGCAAGCGCTCAGCCACCGACGTGCGCCATTCTGAATTTGGCTGCTGCTCGCGGAACAGCCGGAGCATTTCTTTGCGCGCCGTCTTGTCGTTAATGCGTGACAGCACGTCCAGACACAATGTGCGCGATTCGCTGTCAGTCGTGCGCGCAAAGACTTTGGCCGCAACCTTGGCCGCCGAACCGTTCGCTGCGGGCGCATTGTCCGCCAAAAATCGGAGCGACGTGCGCACATTCGGCAACTCCCAGGCTACCTCGATCTGCGGCGAGGACCTGACAACTCGTTCAAGCAACTCAGT
Source organism: uncultured Acidobacteriota bacterium (assembly GCA_963726075.1). Classification (GTDB taxonomy): domain Bacteria; phylum Acidobacteriota; class Blastocatellia; order Pyrinomonadales; family Pyrinomonadaceae; genus UBA11740. The sequence continues at coordinate 172,315 of CAVSAQ010000001.1, forward strand.
GTGGTAACGAACGCGCCGCGCCAATTCCATCCGCTGCTGAAGCTCCGGTGTCGCCTCTTCGCGATGAACGTAGCGACCAAAGGTCACAATGTTCCCCAAGCCGAAGAGAAACCGCATCCCCGGGCCGTGCGCGAGCGAAACCATTTCTTCGCGGCGATCGCGTTCAATCTTTGCCGGCAGCCCATTTTGCCGGCGAGCAAAGACAACCAGCGCCCCGTACTGTTGCCGCGCCAGTTCAATCTCGCTGTTCATGTCGTTCGACATCGGATTGAGCGAGACAGTTTCCAGACGCCGCTCGAGTTCATCGCGCAGCTTGGGATTGACCGTTGAATTGAAGGCGAGCACAAGCTTCAGCTCAGAATAGCTGCGCACGCGCGACGGCTGATTGATGTCGATACCCCGCCGGCCGGTCAGGAAGGAGTAAACTTTGCGGCCCGCAAAGTACGGCCAGTTACCAAAACTGGATATTGAAAGAACGTTGTTAGTGACGTCGTTGAGAACGCGGAGGGACATCTCGCGTTTCTTCGGATTCATACCGGCGCGGAAATCAATCAGTAGTGCCGGAATCTTCGGATGATTCAACCCGTACACCGCCAGCGGAATCATCTCGACGCGTCGGGCAGCATTCGCATCAGTCGTGCGGCGATTCTCGGCATCGAAGTAACGCGTTTCGGAATAGCCGTTCCACTGTTTCAGGCGTTTGTCTTTCCACGGATTCGAAATGTTCAGGAACCGTCCGCTGAACCGCCGCCCGCTTTGCGCGGCCACATCATCTTTCGAGATCCACAGCAGCGCATGTGTCGCAGTCCCATCCGGCATCGTCAACGGCTCGAAATAAAGTCCGTCTGATTCGGCTTGCTGCCGCAGAAGCTCCCAGTTGTGGCCACTGACATCGAGCGACTTCGTGCCGTAGCTCGTCACGGTCGATTCGTACTTGTCGGGTCCGTACAAACCGCCGAACGTATTGTTCGAAAGCAGAAGGCGCGCGCGCAGCTCAAGCATCTCGCCCGGCGCAAACGCCTGTCGCGTATCGAGGAGCGGTGTGCTGCCATCGTTGATTTCGCTCGCGGAAGGCGCTTCATCGACACGTTTGGCGAGGAACTCACTTTCATCGCGGCCGCGCTGTTGCAACTTCTCATACGTCCCAAGGATGGAGAGCGCTTGAGTGACGTGCTCCTTCCGGTAGTCCGAGAGGTTCTGCCGGTACGAGCGACTTGATGCCTTCAAAGGCAACCCGTACGTGTCAAAGAACGTGTTCTGCAAGCCCCACCAGAAGAATCGATTCCAAGTGGCGCGCTTCGCGTGCGCGAGATTGAGGATGGGAATCGGCGGACCTGAAATGTTTTTCTTGTTGCCGACGCGCCGGTACAAGAACGGAATCGCCGCGGCGATGCGTTTTGTCATCGACGGCTGCGTGTACGTCAACATCCAAACGTAACGCAAGCGATCGTTTTCCGGATTGTCGTCGCCGAGCGTGTCGCGCAGAACGCTTATTAAAGGAACTTCCGGCGCGGTCTTCCCCTTCTCTGCCAAGCCGTCGACCCGGCCGAAGATTGTCATAAGCTCTGCGCCGCCTGATATCGCCAGACGTTCGACGCGGAACTGCGGCGCCGTCTTAATTGCGGCGTCGGCATTCTCTTCGGCTTTTTCTTTGTCGGTATTCGCGACAATCGCGGTAACGGGCGGATCTTCAATGGGAGAAGTTTTGGCGGCGGGCGCTAACCTGACCGCGGTTTGTTCAGGGCTCTGCGCAGGATTATCGCTCCAGCCGAGCGAAACAACTGCCAGCAAAACGAGTGCGCGCACAACGTCGCGCCAGGGGAATTTGGGCCGGCTTCGATTCATCATTCTGAGGCTGCTACTCGGGAAAACGCTCCAATTTCAACAAAGTTCCTGCGCTTTAACTCTTCAATTAACCGATTCTCGATTGGTTCGGTGATTCGTTGGCAATCACCATGCCGTCCCCAGGCGTTTAGCCGGATGCCTCAATGAGTACTCCCCGGTCCTGAGTTGGGAGCTTCTTTCGGCTCTGCTTCGGGAGTTTCAGGCGCCTTCCATCCCGCGCGTTCTAACAAGGTCAAAGCGTACCGCACGGGCACGGCGAAATTCGACGCGGTGTTCTCCGTAAAAACCGCGAAGGTTACACCAATTACGCGTCCCGACGGTCCGAACAGGGGCGCGCCTGAACCACCTTCTCCGGTACGCGCGTCGTAAACGATCTTCCGCGCGTTGAGATCCGTGATGTTGCCCTGAGTCATCAGCGGCTGAATGTGTTTCGTCTGCGCCAGATAGCCGAGTGACGCCTCGACTGATCCGTAGCGCGCCAAAACTCCGCGCGCCTCATTCTCATCGAGCAAGGCTAACAAGCGATCGGGGCCGTTCGGGTAGCCCATAGTCACCACCATGTTGCCGACAACTTCGTTGGCGTCGCCTTCCAGCGGCAGCACCGGAACGTTCTGCGGGACATCTTTCACATCCAGCGTGCACACGGCGACGTCATCGCGGTTTGATGCCTGCTTGAACTTCAGCCCCAACGGTTGAGCTTGATCGGGAAAGTAAGCAACCAACTTTTTCAGACGCGGCGTTCCGCGCACAGTACTGTTCAGGCTTTGGGCACGGTCGTCGGTGTCCCACGGTTGTACGACGTGACGGTTCGTAAGCAAGTAACCGCTGCCCACGTGAAAACCCGTGCCGACGAAATCGTATTCCGCAATTGCGCCGTTGCCTTCGGGCGTCAGCGTCGTCGAGTCCGAACCTGATTGAAGGTTGTTGCCCGACTCGTTGGCCTGGGATTCCGGATATCGCAAAGGCCGGCCAGTGCCTGCTTCGACAAACATGTAGGAACCGTAGATCAGCGCAACGCCACTGCCGTAATCGGCGCGCAGCTTCGCCGCCAGGGAAAGGCTGCGAATGATGTTGTTGTTGGACTCGCCCAGCTGCTTCAGTTGCTGGTTGGTTCGTTCAAGCTCGGCTTTCGCCGCTTCCGTTTGCGCGCGCAGGTCATCATTGATTCGCCGCGTCCGGCGCAGCTCGCTCACCACCCCGAAGCCGACGTATAGCGAGCCAATTACCAGAGCGATCAGAATGGCGAAGGCGATAATTTTCGTGCTGGGGTTTATCTCGCGTACCAGTTCGCGCGTGAACTCGCGCAGGAAGATCTTGGCGTCATCGCGGCGTGATGAAGTCGAAGCTTCCATCGCCGCCTGCTCAATGAAGGGCGCGACGTGCGCGCCGCCGCGACGGCCCGGCACGAGCGCGGCGTTTGCCTGGATTGGGAAAAAGTGGATCGAAGGCCCATTAGGTCCGATCCAAATTTCGTCGCCGTCGTCGATCGTCTTGTTCGATCTGATCGGCCGGCCGTTGAGCGTTACTTCCAAGGTTGATTCGTAGCTGGCGATGCGATAGACGCCGTTCGCGCGTGCCAAGTCGATCACTGGACCAGTGGCTTTGGCTGCCGCGGCCTCAGGCAGGCGAATCTTCACGTCGCAATCGTCCGTCGCGCCGATCGTAATTCGATCGCCCATCACCACCTCAGTCGAGCGATCGTTGAGGGACGAGATGTGAATGACCACGCCGTCGGCCTTGCGTTCAGTGATTTTGCGAAAAGTCTGCATCCGCTTACTAAATTAGGCGCCCACCACCCGTCCCCGCCCTATATCCGCGGCGTCGGTCAGTGGTCGCCCGTGTGCAAAAGAATCTTACAATGAAAATAGCTGCACGCAAAGAACTTAAAGCCGTTTGGAAGACGCGCGCGGACGGGCGGTTTGCCAAATAAAACGGCGCAATCGTTCGTGATAGGATGATGCCATGGCGCAAAGTGAGTTTATCGAAGATTTTGAAAGGCTGCGCTCTCTCGCGCCGGTAACGGCCGCGCCGCTCAGCCACCACGTGTTTGTTTGCACCGGCAAGTCCTGTGCGGCCCGTGACAGTGTCGCAGTCCGTGATGCTTTTGAACACGAGTTGAAACAGCGCGGAATTCTTTTTGGCAAAGAAGCGAAGGGAAAGAACCCAAATGGCAGCATCATCGTGACTGAATGCGCATCGGTTGGCTTCTGCTCGATCGGGCCTACCGTCTTAATCTATCCGGATGGAGTTTGGTACGCGCAGGTACAGGCAAAGGATGTAGCCGAGATTATCGAGGAACACCTGCTAAACGGGCGCGTCGTTGAGCGACTCGCCTTGATGCGAGTGCCCAGTGCGGCCGATGCGATTAGCGATCAGCCGACGAATGGCGGCGACTGGGAAGTCTAGCTGTCTACCGTGAAGTCATTAGTCTTCTCTCTGTGTCTCTGTGAAGTGCTCGGTGCCTCTGTGGTGAAATGTGTCAAGAACAACTCACCACAGAGACACTGAGATCGCGCAGAGACACGAAGTTGCCGCCTCGACAGCGGCCAGCGCACGTTATGTTGACCACGCAGATGCCGCGAAAGCCTCTGAAAGCATTCGGATTCGGCGTCCTGATTTGGCTCGTCGGTTTTGTTTGGGGCAGCATCGTCTTCATGACGCCGGCGCTGAAGGGGACCCCGCCGATCCCTTACATTTCAAGCAATCCGGCAATTAGCTTTCCGATTGTGTTGATTTGGATTCCGCTAATCTATTTTTTAGCGAAGGCCTATTTGTCGAAGGTCAACGATCCCGATCGCGAAGGATTCAAGCTTGGCCTTGTCTTCGCGGCGACGAATTTGATTCTCGACCTGGTGGTGCTGGTGCTGCTCTTGAAGGCCGGCGCAGGCTATTTCGGCGCAGCCTCCATTTGGTTTGCGTACTTTCTTTTGCTAATAATTCCATGGCTCACGGGCCGGTCACTACAAAAGGCGCTGCCGTGAGATTCATTTTGAGAGGACAGACATGGCTTACACACATAACGAACTGAAACATAAGACACTGGCCGAGCTGCGTGACATCGCGAAAGACATCGAGCACGAGGCGGTGCAGGGGTATACGCAACTTAATAAAGAGCACTTGGTGGTGGCTCTTTGCAAAGCGCTGAACATCGAGATGCACGAGCACCACGACGTCGTCGGCATCGACAAAGCCGCGATCAAGACGCGCATTAAAGAACTTAAGAAAAAGCGCGACGCGGCGCTGACGGCGCACGATCACGCGCAGTTGAAAAACGCGCGACGATCGATTCACCGTTTGAAGCGACAGATTCACAAAGCAACGGTGTAATCACCAGGACGACACGTGTTTAGAGGCGGGCTACTGCCCGCCTTCTTATTCGTTGCGTTCGGCGGGCAGTGGCCCGCCTCTAAACCAACCATGGTTGAAATGTGAATTGACTTTCCTCACGAACTGGCATAGAAAACCGTCCAAGTTTCGCCTTCCGGAAAACAGAATCAAAAGTGAGGTAGCTCATGAAGCAGGCTATCAGTATCAACGTCAATGGTGTCGATCACGCATCAGAAGTCGAGCCGCGCGTGTTACTTGTGCACTTTCTCCGCGAGGTGCTCGCGCTGACGGGCACGCACGTCGGTTGTGAGACTTCGATCTGCGGCGCATGCACCGTGCTGCTCGATGGACAGGCAGTGAAGTCGTGCACGATGTTCGCTGTGCAAGCGGACGGAACCAACGTCACCACCATCGAAGGCCTCGCCGCGAACGGTCAGTTGCATCATGTGCAGGAAGGGTTCTGGGAGTGTCACGGCTTGCAGTGTGGCTTCTGCACGCCGGGGATGATTATGACCTCGACCCAAATCATCGATCGCAATCCGAACCCGTCGCGCGAACAGATTCGACACGGCCTGGAAGGCAATCTCTGCCGCTGCACCGGATATCAGCATATCGTTGAGGCTGTCGAGTACGCGGCGGCAAAAAAGTCTGGGGTCTGAAGTTGCAAAGTCTGGTGACTCCAGACTTCGCACTCCAGACTTGAGAGGAATCATGGCTGAAAAATACGTTGGCAAAAGAATCAAACGCACCGAGGACCCGCGGCTAATCAAAGGACTAGCGCACTACGTGGACGACATCCGTTTGCCGGACACGCTGCACGTTGCGTTTGTACGATCGATTTACGCGCACGCGCGCATCACCGGTATTGACACGACTGAAGCTTTGAAAATGCCGGGCGTGGTGGCGGTCTACACCGGCAAGGACATCGCCGAAAAAGTTGGGCCGGTGCCTTGCGCCGCGGCGCTCCCCGGTTTGAAAGTTCCGGATTATCGTGTGCTGGCGACCAACAAGGCGCTCTTCGTCGGTCATCCGATCGCCGCAGTCGTCGCCACAGACATGTACACCGCACGCGATGCCGCCGAGGTCATGTACCCAGGCGTGATGGTGGAGGAGCTGCCTTTCGTCGGCACGCCGATCGACGGAGTAAACACTAACACCCTCCTCCATGAACACTTTGAGGACAACATCGCCTACAAACTGACGTCAGGCGAAGGTGACATTGACGCGGCGATGAAGGCCGCCGACAAAATCGTTTCTCAAGAGATGATTCACCAGAGGCTCGCGCCGATGGCGATGGAGCCGCGCGGTGTACTCGCCAGGTATTTCCCCGGCGAAGAAGAACTCACCGTTTGGTCATCGACGCAGATTCCGCATCTTTTACGCACGCAACTCGCTTTGATGATCGGCATTCCGGAAAACAAGCTGCGTGTAATCACGCCGGAAGTTGGCGGCGGTTTCGGATCGAAGCTGAATGTTTACGCGGAAGAAGCTTTGCTCGGCTGGATTTCAGTGCAGCTCGGTAAACCCGTGAAGTGGATCGAGACGCGCCGCGAAAATGTCCAGTCCACGATCCACGGCCGTGCGCAGATTGGCACCGTCGAAGTCGGCGTGAAGAACGACGGCACGATCACCGGCCTGCGTTACAACGTGGTGGCCGATCTTGGCGCTTATCACCAACTGCTGACGCCGGCGATTCCGACGCTGACAGGCTTGATGCTGAGTGGCGCTTACCGCATTCCCGCGATTCAAATGAACGTGACCGGTGTTTTCACGAACAAGATGTCCACCGATGCATATCGCGGCGCCGGCCGGCCGGAAGCAACTTATGTTGTCGAACGCGTGATGGATATCATCGCCCGCGAACTGAACATGGATCCGATTGAGGTTCGCCGAAAGAATTTTCCTGCGGCAAGCGAATTCCCTTTCCATGTTGCCACCGGGTTGGATTACGACAGCGGCGACTATGAAGGTGCTTTGGCGAAGGCACTCGATCTTTCGGGTTATCAAAAGTTGCGTGACGAACAGAAGAAAGCGCGTGAGAACGGCAAGCTGATCGGAATCGGCCTGTCGAGCTACGTCGAAATTTGCGCGCTCGGCCCTTCGCAGGCGATGCCGGCCGGCGGCTGGGAAAGCGCGACCGTACGTATCGAACCGACCGGCAAAGTCACGGTTCTCACCGGCGCGTCACCGCACGGGCAGGGACAGGAAACTTCGTTTGCGCAAATCGCGGCTGATGAACTCGGCGTTGATCTCCACGATGTGACTGTCATTCACGGGGACACTGGCATCGTGCAATACGGCATCGGCACATTTGGCAGCCGCGCCACTGCGGTCGGCGGCACAGCGGTGCTGATCGCGATTCAAAAACTGAAAGAGAAAGCCGCGAAGATCGCCGCGCACATGATGCAATGCGATGCTTCCCGAATGAAATTTGACGCAGGCTGCTATTCGAGGGAAGAGGCCGCGGCTGCCGCAACGACGGGAAAATCCGAGCCTGTCGTTCCGGTGGGTGAAGGTCCCGCCGGAGCTTTGAACGATATTCCGACGCCCACGAATGGACGTTCGAAGCTGACCATTCAGGAAATCGCCCTCGCCGCGCACATCGCGAAGGAACTTCCGCCGGACACTGAACCGGGCTTGTCGGCAACGTACTTTTTTGAACCGAAGAATTTCACCTTTCCATTCGGCACGCACGTCTGCGTCGTCGAAATAGACAAGGACACCGGCGAGACCAAGATCATCAGGTACGTCGCCGTCGACGACTGCGGCAAAGTGATCAATCCTCTGCTCGTCGATGGCCAGGTGCACGGCGGCATCGTGCAAGCAATTGGTCAGGCGCTGTACGAAGAAGTCGTTTACGACGAGCAAGGCCAACTGATCACCGGCGAGTTGATGGACTACGCAATCCCGAGAGCTTCGCAGATGCCCTGGTTCGAACTTGATCGGACCGAGACGCCTTCGCCGGTGAATCCGCTCGGCGTAAAAGGTGTAGGCGAAGCAGGAACGATCGGCGCGACGCCGGCCGTCGTAAACGCCGTGGTTGATGCGCTATCGCCTTACGGCGTGACGCATATCGATATGCCGATCCGACCGGAAAAGGTGTGGAAAATAATTAACGCGCAATAAGGAACGCGGACGCCCTCGTCCGCTGATTTGTTGACACCGGTAATGCGGGCGAGGCGCCCGCGCTCCGAAAGAGGAGACATCTCATGATTCCAGCAGAATTTGATTATGTTCGCGCGCACACGCTCGAAGAGGCATTGTCCCTGCTATCACAAAATGAAGAGGCCAAGATTCTCGCGGGCGGGCACAGTCTGATTCCGGCGATGAAGCTGCGACTGGCGCAGCCGTCTCTGCTTGTGGACATCAGCCGCATTCAGGATCTGAGTTACATCCGCGAAGAGAACGGTCAAATTCGCATCGGCGCGATGACGACGCATTACCAGGTCGAATCGTCAGACCTGCTGAAGAGTATTTGTCCGCTGCTGCCGGATTGCGCTTCGCACATTGGCGACATGCAAGTGAGGAATAAAGGCACAATTGGCGGGAGTGTAGCGCACGCGGATCCGGCGGGAGATTGGCCGGCTGCGATAATCGCTCTCAAAGCCGAGTTGGTAGCGGCCGGCAAGAACGGTGAACGCACGATCACGGCCGACGACTTCTTTGTTGACATGCTGACGACGGCCCTCGAGCCTGGTGAGATTCTGCGCGAGATTCGCATCAACAAAACGAACGGACGCACAGGACATGCCTACGTGAAGATGGCGCATCCCGCTTCGGGTTTTGCGGTGGTCGGCGTCGCGGCGAATCTATCATTCAACGGCGGCAGCGACTGCAAGTCGGCAAGTATCGGCATCACTGGCATTTCTTCAAAAGCCTATCGCGCAGCGGCCGTCGAAAGCGCGCTGACGGGCGCGGCCGTGAATGACGAAACGATTTTGAGCGCGGCAAGCCACGCGACTGACGGCGTTGACATTAACGGAGACGTGTTTGCTTCGGACGAATACCGTAGGCATCTGGCTGCGGTTTACGTGCGGCGTGCGATTGCTGCGGCAATGCAGTCAGTACCACCTGCGTGAGTCGTTTAGAGGCGGGTTACTGCCCGCCATCGTGATTCGCTGAAAGCAGATCTTGAGCAAGTTTTACCGGAGGCGGGCAGTAGCCCGCCTCTAAACTGTGCTGAGGATTGATGCCGTTTTATGAAAGTTGACGCCACCTACGAAATCAAAGCACCGCGCGAACGTGTTTATGCGGCGCTCATCGATCCCGAGGTTCTTCGGCTTGTCATCCCCGGCTGCGAATCACTCGAAAAAGTTGACGAGAATCACTACAACGCGACGATGAAAGCCGGCGTCGGCCCCATCAAAGGAACTTTCACAGGCGACGTCCGCCTGAAAGACATGCGCCCGCCGGAGCATTACCGCATTGTCGTGCAAGGCAAAGGCGGCGCGGGATTCGCGAAGGGTTCAGCCGATTTTGATTTGGAAGAGAAGGACGGTGGAACGCTGATCAGGTACTCAGGCGAGATGCAGATAGGCGGCACAATAGCCGGCGTCGGCCAGCGCATGATTCAGGGCGCGGCCAAGATGATGGCCACGCAGTTCTTTGCTAAACTCGAAGCCGAAGTTAAGAATCGCGAGTCACCCCCTCCAGATCCCCAGGCAATTTCCCCGAACCAGGAAGATTAACCACCCGCTACCGTAGTTGGTACTGACTCAATGCCTGCGCTGCGCTTTCAGATTCTCGAGCTGTTTCTGCTGGCGATTCCGATTGCCTGCGTCGCCTGGACGGTGACGCACGAAGAGGTCTTTCGCGAGCCGCGTGATTTCTGCAAGCGTCGTAGTCAGAATTGCCGCCGTTGGTACGAAAGAAAATTTTTCTATCTCTTCACCTGCGAGTACTGCTTCAGTCACTACATCGCCGCCGCGTTTCTAATCATTACGCGCTTTAAGTTGCTGTTTCCGGATTGGCGAGGCTATCTGATCGCCTTTTTTTCCCTGGTGTGGATTGCGAATCAATACATGAGTGTTTACAACCGGCTGCGGCTCGATATCAAAACCGAAAAGTTGGAAGGCGAAATCAAAGAGGAAGTGGCTGAGGCCGTGAAGAAAAAGAACGACCATCGATAACCTCGGAAGCGCGTCCAGATGCCAAATTTTTGCGACTGACGGCGGTGTTATAGTCACGCGCATCTACGAGCATGTTAGTTAAGGTACCCAAGCATTACTTCACTCTCAGAGAGTACGTTCGCATAGTCGAGGCCGGAATTTTTCCACCCGACGCTCGTCTTGCGCTGATCGAAGGAGACATCTTAGAAATATCTCCCGCTGGAAGCCGTCGCGCCGCATGCATTGAGTTTTTAAGCGGGATTCTTAATCGCCAAGTCCGCGACGGCTTTATCGTAAGCACTCAGGATCCAATTCGAGTAAGCGACTCTTACGAGCCGCAACCGGATGTCGCTCTTCTAAAGTTTCGCCAGGATTATTATCGAAACAGACATCCAGCGCCGGATGACGTCCTACTCGTGATCGAAGTCGCCGATACAACGGTTCACTACGAAAGGAACGTCAAGATGCCGCTCTACGCCCGCGCCGGCATTCCTGAAGCCCTGTTATTCAATTTACCGGACAATCGACTTGAGTATTTCTCGCGACCGGAATCGGGTATGTATCAAGAAAACCGCCTTCTCAATCGTGGTGAGCGGTTGAATCGACGAACGTCCCCGGGCTCACGCTCGACATCGAAACGATCCTCGGCTAGGGCGCCTAAAAGTCCTTCAAGGTATTCCTTCGCTTCTCCGCCTTCTGCTCCTCAGTCAATTTAGACGGGTCGCCGTACATCGCTTCTTCCCAGGCGCCGTACATCACGTTGGGCAGAACGATAAACCGGCTACCGAAATTAGATTTGTTCTGACTAGTGGCGGCAAGGCGACTATCAATTGTTCTGCTTTGCTCGAAAATTTCTGCGAAATCGTTCAAGTTGTCGCCCATCAAGAGCACGACGCGATGCTTCCTGGCTATGCCATCTCGCCGCGGTTGTTTACTCGAGACATCAGTTCGCACGAGCACCGTCTCATCGCTGACATCAGGGAACCCTACCTGTTTGAGATTTCGGGCCGTGCACTGTTTTTCTGATTCGCGACGATTGGTGACGTAGAACACGCGTACGCCGCGCGAATTAGCGTAGCGGAGAAACTCAACGGCTCCCGGAATCGCCGCGGCTTGAGCCTTCTGACACCAATCATTCCAGCTGTTTGATTCATAGCCGCGGCGCGTCTTCACGAGCATTGCCTGGTAAGGACTGTTGTCGATCACTGTCTCATCAACATCAACGATCACGGCGCGGCGGATTCGCCGGTTGCGGTTTGCGCGCAGATCCTGATCCAGTCGCAATCGCGCAATTGCGAACGCCTGATATGCCAACGCTCGCCACTCGCCCGACGTCTGCGTCCAAAGGATCCCGCCGACCTGATGTTCGTTATCGATCTTTTGTGCTGAGGCGGCTGAGACCATTGCCAGAGACAGCGCGCCGGCAATCGCAATCTGCCGGACCCATAGGCGAAACGTGTATCGCATCAGTTGTCCTCCAATGTGTGCTCGCAAAAAGGCGGGCAGCAGCCCGCCTTGAAGAGTTAGATTGTTTTGCACGTTACCGGCTGCCGCCTTCGCGACGCGCGCGCGCCATGAAAGCTTCGATATCCGGAATGCTGCGCGCCAATGCCGCGGACATCCACTTCACGCCGGTGTCGGTGACCAGCATGTCATCTTCGATGCGCACCCCGATGCCTTTGTATTTTTCAAAAGCCGGGCGCACGGCCGCGATGAATTTTTCCATGTCAGGCGTCTTCGGCAAATTGTCGAGCGCGTCCGGGCGAATGTAAATACCCGGCTCGTTCGTGAACACCATGCCCGGTTCAAACGTCGCGCCACCGCCGACATCGTGAACGTTCATGCCCAGCCAGTGCGACGTGCCGTGCATAAACCAGATCCGATACTGATCAGTGTTCCGATCGGTAATCAGACCGAGCTTGAGCAGTCCATCCTTGATTACTTCCGTGGCCGCATTGTGAACCTGCGTGAGATTGGCGCCGGGTTTTGTGGCCCGCGCGCCGGCTTCCTGCGCGTCGTAAACGATCTGATAAATCTCGGCCTGCTCTTTCGTGAACTTGCCGTTGACGGGAAACGTGCGGGTGACATCCGCGGTGTAATGCTGATATTCCGCGCCAACATCCATCAGCATGAGTAGCCCCGAATGGACCGGTGCTTGCGATTCATTGTAATGGAGCGTGGTTGCGTTCTTGCCGCAACCGACGATGTTCGGATAACCCCAATTGTCGGCGTTGCGCAGCTTAAATGTGTAAAGGACCTGCGCATCGACCTCGTATTCCCATTTCGCCTGTGGTGCGAATGCCTGTGCGCGCTGATGAGCTTCGATGCTGATGTCGATCGCATGTTGCATCACCGCGAGTTCCATCGCCGACTTGCGGAGACGCAACTGCGTAAAGATTGGCGAAGCGTTCTGCACGTTAAAGCCGGAGTCCTTTGGCCACGCGCCGGCGAATCGTTGCTCCTGCCGGTACTCGCGGCTATCACCTTCGCGCGGGAAATTCAAAAGGTAGAGCGCACCTTCATTTTTCTGCGCGGCTGCGAACAGCGGCGCCATTCCTTCGCCGTTTGTCGTGGCTGATGGGGGGGACGAAAGCAAAACGTTTTCTGGTTTCGGGTGGTACGACTCGCGTTTGCTTAGCGCGGCGATAAACGGCGTGAACTCACTCGCCTCCCAAATCTCTTTGACGCCGGACAACTCGTTGGCTTGCTGCGGACTGTACATGTAACCGTCCCACGTCTCGCGCAAAGCATTACGTCGCGGCAGAAAAAGAATTTCAGGCGTGGCTGTGCCCGGCATTAACACGAGCACAGATCGTTTCTGATTTAAGTGCGTCAGGTAGAAGAGGTTGTTCTCCTGCCGAAAGTGATAATCGACGTCGTTTGCATATACGCGTGGCTCAGCGCTGAAGAGAACCATGATCGACTTTGGTCCGATCGCTTCCGCAACCTTCTGGCGACGGGTCGCTAGCTCGGCCAGGCGCTTCGCGGTGTCGAATACCGGCGCCGGCGGCGCCACGCGAATGACCGGAGGTTCAGCGGGGAGTGCAGACGTTCCAGTCGAGAGCGGTGCAGCCAGAGCCACTGCCGTCAGAGCGGTAACAAACAGTAGGGATAATGTGCGGCGGCGAAGTGTCTTCATCGATGAACCTCTAAATATTTCTTGAATGTCTTGCGGTCAGAAAACGGATCGACCATTAAGGCCTCGGGCGTCTTCGTGGATTATTGGGTCGCGTTCCAGCAGGAAACACGCGCGTCCGGCCATCCGGAAAAGTGACCACCGTTGAGCCGTCCGAGCGCCTCTCGACTCGCGTGCCGTTAGGAAAGGTTTGAACCGGTGGCGGCGTCGGTCGTGGCCGCCGGTCCTGTGGTGGACCGAAATCGATTAATGGCGGCTCTGGAGGCCGGCGATTCGGATCGTGCCCAGGGTCGCGTTCGTTCGCGACTTGAGGCGTCGCCTTTACCGCCGGTTTCGTCGCGCTCGTCTGTTTGACGCGCTTGTCAGCGTCCGGATTCGGATTGACGTTCTTTGGCTCTTCGACTTGCGCGTCAGCTGCGGTTGTTGTCGTGGTCGGCGCCGGTTCGGCGGTTGGCGCTGGAGTCGCCGCCGGCAATGTGGCTGCCGCGTCTGACTTCCGCGCGCGATAAATAAGGAATCCAGCCGCGCCCCCAACGATCATCAGAAGCACGACCGCGGCGGCCAACCACATGCCACGCGAGCTTCGCGAAGTGGCTTGAGCCAACCCTGCGCCGGCAATCTGGCTGCGAACCTTGGTTGCTTCATCGGCCAGCAGAGTTTGCGCTTCGTTCCCGCCACCCTGCGTCTGCTGACCCAGCATCTGAGTTCCCGCGGCCGGCGCAACTGTGTCGGCGCGCGTCGCGGTACCCGTCGCAGTCAGAACCGTTGGCATCTCGCCAAGCGCTCCCGTTGAAGCCGAACGTAGCGCTTCGCGCATGGCTCCGGCTGACTCGTATCGGTCGTCGCGCTTCTGCGACATCGCAGTTTGCAGAACCTGAGCCACCGAGCGACTGACATTCGGCGAGACCGAATCAGCCGGCGCCAGCGGATCTTCCAAGCCGTTAACAACCGCCGCCGCGCGACTGAGCGCATCGGGCGGCTTCACGTTCGTGATCAGGTGATAAAGGGTCGCCGCCAACGCGTAGATATCGCTGCGCGGATCGGTCCCCAGTCCCTGCACCTGTTCGAGCGGCGCGTAATTCGGCGTGTAGCCAAAGATGCTCGCGGAAGTCGTTACCACCGACATCTGGCCGCCCGAACCTTTCGCCAAACCGAAATCGAGCAACACAATCTGCCCGCGCGCAGTCAGCTTCAGGTTCTGCGGCTTAATGTCGCGGTGAATAATTTGCGGGTCCTGCGTGTGCAGATAATCCAGCCCGTCGCAAAGCTGATCCGCCCATTGCAGAACGTCCGCTTGCGGAAACCCACTGCCGCGCCGCCCCTGCATCTCGAACAGATCTTCGCCCGGGATGTACTGCATCACCAGGAAAGCGCCTTCGTTTTCGGTGAAATGATCACTAACGCGGGGCAGCGCCTGATGATGAAGTCGCGCCAGCAGACGCGCCTCACGCTCGAACTGTTTGCGCAGCCGCTCGTCGGTAAAAAGCGTCTCTTTTAGCGCGACGACAGTGTCCAAGCGCAGATCGACTGCTTCATAAACCGCGCCCATGCCGCCCTGGCCGAGCTGTCGCACAATTCGGTAGCGACCTTGTAAAACTGTTTCTGGCGCAAGCATTCGTTAACCCAATAACCCTGAATTAGCTGGGAAGTTTAGCATTGCCCCGTCGGGCAAGGCTAACCTTTAATCACGAGTCCCTCGAACATTACACGACCGCGCGAAGAAATCGTTTCGCTTTTGACGAGCGACGGGCCTGCTGGGTTTGCTGCACGTCCGAATGTGAGTATGCTAGGCGTACTTGAGCACGCCCATTGAGTTCGACGACGACGATGACATCATCGACGTCACGCCCGACCAACCGCGACGAAAACGGCGCTGGTGGCCTTGGATTCTGCTTGCCGTTCTCGTGCTCTTGTTCATCGGCTCCCGCGCGCTTTCTATCTACGTGTCCGCGCTGTGGTTTGGCTCCCTCGGCTACTCGGACGTTTATTGGTACATCTTCAAACTGAAGCTCGAGTTGTTTGTGATCTTCCTGGTTCTAACTACTGTCATTTTGCGCGTCGGTTTTTGGCTGATTGAAAGAGCGTTTGGGAGTTTCACAATCGGACCGCGGACTGTTCTGATCAATCAGCAGCCCGTGCAGATCTCGCCGGGACGATTCATACGTCCCCTGGCTTGGCTAGTCTCAATTGTTGCCGGTTTGATGTTCGGACTTGGAATGCGCGCCGCGTGGCGCGACTTTGCGTTGTACCTTCACGCGCCGCAGACGCCGCTCCCCGATCCGATCTTCAACCGCCCGGTCAGTTTCTACCTCTTCACGCTGCCAATTTATGACGCGGTTAGCTCGTGGCTGCTGTACCTCGCGGTCATCATTCTTTTCGCCGCAATCGCCTACGCGTTCCTCGCCGGGACACAAGAGACGACGCTCGCCAACAGCAAGAGCGGGTCAGTCCGCAAACGCGCGATCACAATTATCTCAGTGGTCGCAGGCGCGATCTTACTAATCCTCGCGTGGAAGACTCTGCTGTCGCGGTTTCCTTATCTTTGGCAGGATCATCAGATTTTTTCCGGCGTCAGCTACACTGAAGCGAACCACGTGCTGCCGGGCCTGCGGCTGGTCGCCATCGGGCTGGTAATCGCGGCGCTGGTCGCCGTGATTAACGCCTTCACGCTGCGCAAGGTGCGCATGCTGGTGGCCGGAATCGCGCTGCCCGTCGCGGTCTACCTCGTCGCCGTCGTTTTCATTCCTGCATATGTTCAAAACTTCGTCGTTAAGCCAAACGAACTAGGCCGAGAGTCGCCGTACATCGAGCACAACATCGCGTGGACGCGCCGCGCCTTCGGTCTCGACAAGATCGAGCTGCGAAACTTCGAGGCAGAAACAACCGTCGAGTCGTTTGCGCTTCAGGACAATCGCGAAACGCTCGAAAACATTCGCCTTTGGGATTGGCGCGCGCTTCAGGACACGCTGAAGCAGATGCAGGCGATTCGCATTTACTACGACTTTCCCGACGTTGATGTCGATCGTTATCAAACCGGCGGGCGCACCCGGCAGGTCATGGTGGCTGCGCGTGAACTGAACGTCGAGCGATTGCCTGAAACGTCGAAGAACTGGGTTAATCAACGTTTGATTTATACCCACGGCTACGGTGTGACGTTGAATACCGCCAACGAGTTCACGCCGGAGGGCCGGCCGCGTTTTCTGCTTTCGAACATGCCGATTGAAGCCAGCGCCGACATCAAACTCACGCGGCCGCAGATTTATTTTGGGCAGGAAACGAACACGCCCGTTTACGTCAAAACCAAGCAGAAGGAGTTCGATTTTCCGCAAAGCGAGACTGAGGCTGCTTTCACCAGCTACGAAGGTACCGGCGGAATCCAACTCGGCAGCGGACTGCGGCGGTTGCTACTGGCGTGGGCCGTCGGAGATATGACAAAGCTGCCTTTCTCTGACGATGTAACCCCCGAGAGCCGGCTGTTGATCAATCGGAACATTCGCGAAATCGTTAACGGCCTGGCGCCCTTTCTAATCTATGACCGGGATCCTTATACGGTCATCAGTGACGATGGGCGTCTATTCTGGGTCGTTGACGCTTACACCGAAACGGCCAATTACCCGTATTCCCGTCACCACCAAATTGAAAGCAACCGGGTCAATTACATTCGTAACAGCGTGAAGGTCGTGATTGACGCGTATAACGGCACGACGAACTTCTACGTGTTCGATCCCGAGGATCCGTTGATTGCTGCGTACCGCGCGACGTTTCCCAGCCTCTTCCGCGATGCGAACCAAATGCCCGCGGATCTGCGCGCTCACATTCGCTATCCGGAAACACTCATGCGCGCGCAAGGCGACGTGTACGGTCTCTATCACGTGCAGAACGGACGTGTCTTCTTCCAACAAGAGGACGCCTGGAGCATCGCCCAGCAGATGACCGTCGATCAGCAGAACAGGAAACAGAATCAACCGATCGATCCTTATTTTGTGTTGATGCAGTTACCGGGTGAAGACAAGCAAGCGGAGTTTGCATTGATTCTCCCGTTCACGCCGGCCAACCGAAACAATATGATTGGCTGGATGGCCGGACGCTCTGACGGCGAGAACTATGGGAAGCTGCTGGCCTACAATTTTCCGAAATCACGCCTCATCGACGGGCCGCTCCAAATCGAAGCGCGCATCGATCAGGATGCCCAACTCTCGGCGCAGTTTTCCCTTTGGAACCAGCAAGGTTCGCGCGTCCTCCGCGGCCACCTGCTGGTGATTCCCATCGGCAAATCCCTGCTCTACGTTGAGCCTATCTACCTTCAAGCAGTAAATAGTCCGATGCCTGAATTGCGCCTGGTGGTGTTGGCAACCCAGGAGCGCCTGGCGTTCGGCCAATCGTTTGACGAAGCCATGGCTAACCTGTTTGGCGACGCAGGAAAACAAACAGCGGAACAGAAGCCGTCAGAGCAGAAGCCGTCCGTCGGCGATCAAGCGAAGCCGACGCCTACACCAGCCGCACCCACCACGACCGGCACAACGCAGCAGCTAATCAACCGCGCCATTCAAGAGTTTGAGGATTATCAGAAACTGATGGCGGCCGGAAGGTATGCTGAGGCGGGGAAGAAACTGGAAGAACACAAACGCACGCTGGAAGAACTGAAACGCGCGTCCGGCAAGCCATAATTACGATTTCAATTTCGCCTCGAGCTCCCGTCCTTCTTTAACAGCATCGTTATGCTCCGGTTCGAATCCCGGCGAAGGTTGGCTTTCGAACAAAGCTTTCAGTTCACGTTGGGCATCTGGTATGCGCTTAGCTTCTGCATATGCTTCCGCCAGCCGAAGGCGCAAGAGCGCGTTGTTCGGACCGAACTTCAGTCCCTTCTCAAGGTACTCGATCGCTTTGCTCACATCGCCACCCAGAATGCGCGGCGCTTTCAGGTAAACCTGGCCCAGAGCCATGTAGGCACTGCCTGATTGGAAGCTTTCGTCAATCTTCAGCACCGCCTCCATCTCCCGCTTGATGTCCTCGATCTCGGCAAGTCCGGCGAGCGTGCTGATCTCCGCATTGCCGCCGTAGTTTGCGCCAAGCCAAAAGTGACCTTCAGGCCGGTCATTGTTTAGCTTGACCGCCAGCTTTCCAGCTTCCGTCCCGTCGTGAAAAGCCTTCTCCTGTTCGGTCTCGTCGGTTGTGTGACTGCCGAGGTAATAGTTGTACTTTGCCACCCTCCAAGCCAGTTCATAGTTGGTGGCGTGTTCGGCTGTCGCCTGACGTAAAGCGATAAGCCCCTGCCGGACTTTCATGACGTCGGCTCGCTGAGCGTAGAGCTCGTCGGCCTGAGTGATGGTTTCGGCCGCCGAGCGCCCACTGGAGGGTGCCGAAACGGTCGGTTCGACGGGTCTACTACAGGCGGATAGGCCCATAACGAAGACCAGCCCTGCCCCTAAAATGGCCAGTTTTGACGGCATATCGCGATTAGACACCTCGCGAAGGGTGATATTGTCTAGTGTTGCCATACAGTGATTTTCGCGCTTCCCAATTTAGACTCTCTCATGTATATTGGCTGCCCTGAAGCAACCCGAACACAACGGTAAACCAGTGAAGGCCGCCGCATTTTACGACCTCGAAGGGACCCTCGTCAGTACGAACCTGGTCCATACGCTCGGGTTCTACGCGCGTAACCAACCCGATCTGCTTCGCAGCTTCAAGAAGAGTGCGGCCACGCTTCTGAGCGTCCCCTTGTTCGCCGTGAGCGACCAGTATAGCCGAAAAGTCTTTAACGACCTGTTCTTCAAACGCTACAAAGGCGAGTCAGAGGACCGGATGCGTTACTTCTCCGAAGAGTTGTTCGAGAAGGTGCTCAAGCCGGCGGTCTTTCCGGGCGCCTTCGAATTGATCGAAAAGTCGCGCAGCCTGGGGCATCGTCAAGTCGTCGTCACCGGCGCGCTCGATGTTTCGGTAAAACCGCTGATGGAATACCTCGGCATCGACGATTACGTTTCGAATCGTTTGGAGTTTGTGAAAGGAATCGCGACGGGACGTTTGCTTCCGCCGGTGCTGGCGTCCGCGACAAAAGCTTCGTGGATTCGCACCTACGCCGAACGGGAAGGAATTAACCTGAGTGAATCGTTCGCGTACTCGGACAGTATGAGCGACCTGCCGATGCTTTCGATAGTTGGTCACCCCGCAGCAGTCAACCCGGATTTACGTTTACGACAAACGGCCCTGCATCACGATTGGCCGATCCTGAATTTGAAATAGTCCGTGGTCCGTTGTCAGTGGTCAGTTGGTTAAAAAACAACTGAATGCCGACAAGCCACTGACGACTGACAACTGACAACTGACTAATTCCATGGCCCTTCAACTACGAAAAAAGACACACGAATCGATCGTGTACATCGACAGCGACAGCGCACCGCGCATTATGCCTTCGGGTGAGGACTTCATCCTCGAAGACATTCCCGTCGGCACGCGCGTGCTCTATCCGAATCCGCCGCTCAAGGGTTTGCCTAATCGCGAAGCAGCGATTCGCTATGCGCTGAATCATCCGCTGGGCTGTGATCCTCTCTACGCGCAACTTGAGCCGGGGATGAAAGTAACGATTGCCATTGACGACATCAGCTTGCCGCTACCGCCGATGGCTACGCCGGATATTCGTCAGACCATGCTCGAAGTCGTGCTCGATCTCCTCGGCGCCAACGCGGTAGACGACGTGCACATCATCATCGCCAATTCCCTGCACCGGAAGATGACTGCGTGGGAAATGAAGCGCATGGTCGGGCAGACGATCTTTGATGCGTACTACCCGGATCGCTATTACAACCACGACGCTGAGTGGAAAGAAGGCCTGATCAAGATCGGCGAGACACGACATAAAGAGCCGCTGGTTCTGAACCGGCGCGCGGCGGAAAGCGATCTGCTGATTTACTGCAATATTAACTTTGTCCCGATGGACGGCGGCCACAAGTCCGTCGCCGTCGGGCTGTGCGACTACGAGTCACTGCGTGCCCATCATGATCCGCAAACGATTCGCGACTCGGACAGCTACATGGATCCGGCGCGCTCAGAGCTGGCGAACAAATGCAACCGGCTCGGGAAGATTGTCGACAAGGAACTGAACGTCTTTCACATCGAAACGGCCATCAACAATCGCATGTACGGAAGTGACATGGACTTTCTCCTGAAGAACGAAGACGACTTCACCGCCTTCGATCGCATGAAGTTCGAAGCCATGCGCTACACGATGAGCAAACTGCCGCGGGCCGCGCGGCGCAAGTTGCTGCATTCGCGGCCGGCGCAATATGAGATGACCGCGTGTTATGCCGGTAAGACGGAACCGGTGCACGAGAAGATCGTTGAGAAGGGATTTCAGCAGTACGCCATTCCGGTGCGCGGGCAATGCGACATTCTGATCACGGGCATCCCCGACATTTCGCCTTATAACGTTTATTCGATTCTGAATCCGCTGCTCGTGCAGGTCATGGCGCTCGGTTACCACTTCAATTTCTATCGCAATAAGCCTTTGTTGAAGAAGGGCGGAGTGATGATCGTTCATCACCCGTGTTACGACCAGTTCGATCACAACCATCATCCCAGCTACATCGAGTTCTTTAACCGGCTGTTGCCGGAATCGCGCGATGCTTTTTATCTACGCGAAAAGTACGAGCGAGAGTTCGCGAACAATCCGAGCTACGTCGAGATGTATCGCCGCGGAAACGCTTATCACGGCGCGCATCCGTTTTTCATGTGGTATTGGGGCGAAAACGGGCGGCAGCACGTCGGCAAGGTAATCGCGGCCGGCGCGGAAAACGCACACGTGCCCGCCATGCTCGGTTGGGACCGCGCCGACAACCTGACCGAAGCAATCGCGATGGCGCGAAATTACATGGGCAACTCAGCGGAAATTACGATGCTGCATCAACCGATGATTGGCATCGCGGACATGGAGTAAAACGTGATAATTCCAGTCTCAGTAACAGCGTTTCTTCCACGGATCATCGCTTTTGCCGGCACCCTGTTGCTGTCTTTCGCGGTCCTGAACTTTGTGCCCAGCGCGCGCGTGCGGCGTCAGACCAACTTCGCGCGCGCGGCCGCCGACGGCGACCTGCAGCGCATGCGCATGCTGCAAATGGCCGGCGTGAGCGTGAACTCGCGCGCGGGTTGCTGCTCGCCATTGTTTCTCGCGGCCGGAGAAGGACGCCTAAGTGCCGTGCAATATCTGCTCGATCAGGGCGCGGACATAAACGCGCGCGAACGCGGTGGACGAACAGCGCTCACTGAAGCGGCGTTTGCAGGCAGCAATCCGGTAATCAAAGAACTGGTTTTGCGCGGCGCGGACGTGAACGCGGTTTCAGACGTGGGTACGCCGCTCGACGTCGCCACGCAAGCGAACCACGCGCCCGCAATTGATTTATTGAAGTACTACGGCGCCAGGCGCAACTGCGAACTTCGTGGCGGTTGCTAACGGATCCGAAAAGCGATGACCACCAACACACTTTCGCCAACCGAAATCTTCAGAGACCGCAGCCTTTTTCTGATCGGCGGCACGGGCTTCCTCGGCAAAGTGACGCTCAGCATGCTGCTGCATCGTTTTCCGAATATCGGGAAGGTTTATGTGACGGTGCGCGCTCGCTCGCAGGAGGAATCCGAAACGCGTTTCTGGAACAACGTTATCAGCGCGCCGCCGTTCAATCCGCTGCGCGAACGTTACGGGTCCGCGCTCGATGGATTTATTCGCGACAAGGTCGCGATCGTCGGCGGCGATATCGCTGAAGACAACCTGGGGTTCACGGAAGAGGAAGCCGAACGCATCGCCAAAAATGTCGATGTCGTTCTCAACTCAGCCGGCAATGTCACGTTCAATCCAACTTTGGAGAGTGCTCTGCGCACCAACGTAGTCGGCACGCAAAACGTCATCGCCTTCGCTAAACGTATGAAGCGGCCGTGCCTCGTGCACATCTCAACCTGCTTCGTGGCGGGCAATCGCTCCGGCTCGATTTGGGAAGACGATGAAGTGATGGGGTACTTCCCGCGCCGTGAGGAACTAACCGGCGTCGAGTTTTCAGTCCAGGAAGAGATCCGCGACTGCGCGAGGATGGCCGAGCGCGCGCGTGAAGAAGCGAAGGACGCGATGATGGCGGCGTACTTTCGCGAGCAGGCACGCAAGCGCCTCAACGAAGAGATGCGCGACGCTGATGATCCGGACGCGCTCGGGCTCGCGGTTGCGCGCGAGCGAAAAGTTTGGGTCCGCACTCGGCTGACCGAAATGGGAATGCAGCGCGCGGAGTTCTGGGGCTGGCCGAATATTTATACTTACACAAAGTCGCTGGGTGAACAGCTCGTGGCCGCAGAAACCGAAATGGTTCGCAGTGTCGTGCGCCCGAGCATCGTCGAATCCGCGAAAGACTATCCCTTCCCAGGTTGGAACGAGGGCTTCACGACCACTGCGCCGATCGTCTTTCTCACTTTCAAAGGACAACGCCAGCTTCCGGCGAACAAGAAATTGATTCTCGACATCACGCCTGTCGATCAAGTGGCGGCGGTGATGCTGGCGGTCTCAGCTCAGGCATGCGTCGAGCAGCCGAAGCTCGTTTATCAGGCCGCGACCGGCGACTCGAATCCCAACACCATGGACCGCATCATCGGCCTGGTCGGTTTGTATCGCCGTCAGGAAGAGTTGAAGAAAGACACCGGTTTGCGCCTGTTCCGGGAAATTTCAGCGCGTTTCGAGCCGTTTCCGGTCACGCCTGAGCGTTTTGAATCGGCCTCGATTCCGCGCATGAACAAGGCGGCGAAGAAAGCCTCTGAGCTGCTAGATCGCGCTCGTCCGCGTTGGGGCGGCGGCCGTTATGAAGGCGTGATCAACCGGATGCAGCAGACCGTCGATCGCGTCGAAGAGCAGACTCGCGAAGCGAAAGAAGCATTCGAGATGTTTCTGCCCTTCACCGTCAATAACGAATACGTCTTCCGGGCCGACAACGTGCGCGCCTTGTTCAATCGCATCAGCGAAGACGAGCGACAGCTTCTGACGTGGAATCCGCATGAGTTCGACTGGTACGACTACTGGCTGAACCAGCATCTGCCGGGGCTGAAGAAGTGGGTGCTGCCGGCGCTGGAAGAGGACATGCGCGCGCAGCCGAAACGCATCTACACATATCGCGATCTGGTCGAGCTGTTTGAGACAACGACGAAGCGTCATGCGACGCGCGTGGCGATGCGAATTGAGCGCGATGGGCGCAAAGAACAATACACCTATGCCGATCTGCGCGAGCTGGCGACGCGCGCCGCGGCTTTCTTCGCGAGTCATGGAATTAAGTCAGCAGATCGAGTGATCCTCTTTAGTCACAATGCGCCCGAGTGGGGCATGGGCTACTTCGGCGTGTTGAAAGCCGGCGCGACTTGCATTCCGATTGACGCGGAAAGTTCGACCGCTGAAGTTGTCAATTTTTCCGGTGCGGGTGACGCAGCGGCGATTGTCATCAGCACAAAACTGCTTGAAGAGCATTCCGATCTGCGGGACAAGTTAACCGCGGCCGGGCTGGATGTTCGCGTTTGGACATTCGAGGAAGTGTTCGAGCTGCCCACCCAGGAAGTGGAAGACGAGCGTATTGCGCTGCTGCCGCAACGCATCTCGCCGCAATCCGTGGCGTCACTCATCTTCACCTCGGGAACGACCGGGCGACCGAAAGGCGTGATGCTCTCGCATCGCAATCTGACGAGTATGGTCTCGATGCTCGCGTCCGTTTTCGACATGGACACGAGCGACGGAGTTCTGTCCGTGCTGCCGCTTCACCACACGTTTGAATTTTCGACCGGCTTCCTGACGCCGTTGAGTCGCGGCGCGCAAATCACCTATCTCGACGAACTCAACAGCGAGAGTCTCGCCAAAGCGATCAAGAATGGTCACGTTACCGGCATGGTCGGCGTACCGGCGCTCTGGGAACTGCTGCATCGCCGCATCAAGACTCGTCTGCACGAACGCAGCAAGCTGGTGGGCGACACAGCCGATCTGTTGATGAAGTTCAACGCATGGCTGCGGGACAACACGCCGCTTAACTTTGGGCAGTTGCTCTTCTATCCGATTCACGAGGGGATGGGCGGCCGGGTCCGCTACTTCATCAGCGGCGGATCAGCTTTGAGCGAAAAAGTTCAGCGCGATTTCCAGGGGCTCGGTTTCACGATTCTCGAGGGCTACGGGCTGACTGAAGCGTCGCCGGTTTTAACCGTGACGCGTCCCGACAACCGCATGCTTTCGGGCACGGTCGGACGACCCTTGCCGGGCGTCCAAATCGACATCAAGAACCCGGACGCGAGCGGCGTCGGCGAAGTAATCGCGCGCGGCCCGAACGTGATGCTCGGATATTTCGGAAATGAAGAAGCCACGCGTGAAACGCTCGTCGATCGCTGGCTGTTCACCGGCGACCTCGGCCGTCTGGATGACGATGGCAATCTGTATCTCGTGGGGCGATCCAAAGACATCATCGTCGATACGAACGGGAAGAACGTCTATCCGGATGAAGTCGAAGAGGTGTATCAGGATTCGCCTTACGTTAAAGAGCTGAGCGTGTTTGGTCTGCCGGATGGCATCGGCGAAAAGGTCGCGTGCATCGTCGTGGCCGACAAGGAATATGACATCGCGCTTTCCGACGCAGAGCTGCGGCTTAAGATTGAAGAACATTTCCGCGAAGTGTCCGCGCGGCTGCCCTACTACAAGCGCGTGAAAGTCCTGCACTTCAGCGATGAAGAGTTGCCGCGCACCGCGACACGGAAAGTAAAGCGACGCGAAGTCTTGAATATCGTACAGCAGATGGAGGCGGGCCGGGCCGGCGAAGTCGGATTGGAACGGGAAGAAGTTAGCGGCGACGCCGCCTGGTTGGCGGAAATCGTCGCCTCCGTTTCGAACCGATCGGCGCAAGAGATCACGATGAACACGCGACTCGCCGATCTGGGCTTTGACAGCCTGATGTTCGTTGAGCTGGCGGCCGCGGTTGAAAACGCCGGCGGCTCGCTCACCGCACCCGAACGTCTGAACGAAGTTCAGGATGTTCGCGAACTACTATCCGTGGTCGATCGCGTCGCTTCGGCCACACGCCGCGAAGCGCCGCGGCTGCGTCTGGACGCTGAGAAGGCCGACGAGATTCACGTGCCTGAAGCGGTGCGCATCGCCGGCAACAAAATCGTCGAGATCGCGCAACGCGCTTTGTACGAGCGCATCCTGCGCGTGAAGTACGACGGCCAGACGAATATCCCCTATCACACGAATTTCATCGTGGCCGCGAACCATCAGTCGCATCTCGACATGGGCCTGGTGAAAATGGCGCTCGCCGACGCGGGCAAGGATCTGGTCGCGCTCGCGGCGGCTGATTATTTCTTCGACACGAAGTACAAGCGCGCGTACATGGAAAACTTTACCAACCTGGTCCCGATGGAGCGCTCGGGTTCGTTGCGCCAATCGCTGCGTCATGCGCGTTCGTTTCTCGATCGCGGCTACAACGCGCTCATCTTTCCTGAAGGCACGCGTTCAGTGACCGGCACGATGACTGACTTTAAACCTGTTGTCGGCTACCTGGCGCTGGCCGCGCGCGTGGGAATTCTGCCGATTTACCTGGAAGGAACTTACGACGCGTATCCGAAGGGCGCGACGATTCTGCAGAAACGCGATGTGGCGGCGCGGATCGGAAGATTCATTTCCATAGAGGACCTCGAAGAGATGACCAAAGGACTGCCGCGCGCCGAGGCTTACCGCTTGATCGCGGAACGGGTGCGGCACGAGGTCGTGAACTTACGCGATCGCACAAATGCAAAATTCGAAGCCTCAGCCGTGCACGAGCAATGGAAGGCCGAACGGCGGGCCGGCAAGCTGCGCATCGAAGCGAGCGACGAAGAATATACGATGGCGAACGCGTGAGAATACGTCCCATACGTCCCATGTGTCCCATGTGTCCCATGGGACATATGGGACGTATGGGACCAACAGGACATATGCCCACTAAGACTCCAAAGAAACGCACCGCCCAAATCGTGCCAAAGAAAAGCACGAAGCGGCATGCTGCCATCGTAAAGAAGGTCCCGGCGACCACGCTGATTACCGGCGGCACCGGGTTCCTCGGTTCGCATCTCGTCCGGCAACTGGTTGAATCCGGCTCGAAAGACATTCGCGTGATGGCGACCTCGATTCCTGAGTGGCTCAACGGCCTGGGCGTCGATACTTTCGAAGGATCAATCACTAACGACGAGGATGTGGCGCGCGCCGTCGAAGGCGTCACCGAGATCTATCACCTCGCCGGCAAGGTTTCGCGCGACAAAGACGACGCGCGTGAAATGTACAAGCTGCACGTTGAAGGCACGCGCCTGCTTTGCGACGCGGCGAAAAAAGCGGGCGCGCAAACCATCGTGCTCGCATCCAGCAGTGGCACGATTGCCGTGACGGAAAAAGGCGACGTAGTTCCGGATGAGAACTATAATCCGCCGCTCGATATCGTGGCGCGCTGGCCGTATTACGCGAGCAAGGCTTATCAGGAAATGGCCGCGCTCGAGCGATTTAGCGGCGACGGATTACGAGTGGTGATCATGAATCCGAGTCTGCTGCTCGGGCCGGGCGATGATCGGCTCAGCTCAACCAAAGTCGTTCTGGATTTTATGGCGCGGAAGATTTCAGCCGTGCCCAATGGCGGATTGAACTTCGTAGACGTGCGCGACGCGGCCCAGGCTTTTCGGGTAGCGATGCAGAAAGGCCGTCACGGTCATCGCTATCTGCTCGGCGCGGTTAATTGGACGTTCGTGAAGTTTTTCGATCGGCTTGAACGTCTGACGAAAGTTACTTCGCCGCGGCTGGCGTTTCCTTCGAAATTCGCCGTCACCGGCGCGCATGTCATCGATTCCCTATTCCGCCAGTGGAACTTCTCGCCGCCGGTTAACGCCGAAGAGATCGAGATGGCGGAATACTTCTGGTACTTCAAGCACGACAAAGCCCGCCGCGAACTCAGCTTCCTGCCACGCGACCCCGGCGACACGCTCAACGATACTGTGCGTTATTTGCGAGAGAATTTTTTAGGCGGGAAGTGACGTTCAAAAGCAACTCTACGTTTAAGGCTTCACTTTTGTTTGGCTAGACGCCGTGCGGTTGCATGATGGATCGAGGCCTACGACTTCGACTCTTACGTAGAGAGTCTGGCCCGCCAGACCCTCCGAGGGAATTGAAACATAGGTATCTTGACTGTGGAGTCTCCGGGACATCTCTTCATCACCATGAATAGACCAAACGTATGTGAACCGTGATGACCCAGGCATCTCAACCTTACAGGTAATAGGAGTTCCCGCCTTCACCTCGTCATAGCAAACCACGCGAATCGGGCGACAGAAGTCGTCGTGCGTGTGCACACAATCCCGGCACTCCTGGACCTTTACGGTCACGGAGGAAACTACAGGACGTTTCTTATTGTCTCGAACTTCAACGGTCGCCGTGTAGATGCCAGGCGACACTCCAGTGAGATCCCAGACAACGTGGTTCCCCTCACCGACGAGCTTCCCGACTCCGGATGTATACGCGTAAACGGGATTTCGGAAACCGTCTGTCTGGGATATCAAAGTAACTTGCAGGTCATTGGCGGGACACCCGCCAGAGAAAGTGCGCATGCCTGAAGGACACGGAATATTTGCCAATGTCTTCGAGGCGCGCAGCACGACAGATGGCTTCTTAAACCATTCGTTTGCGGCGACCTTAGGTGAGGCTGTAGACGCGAGCAAGATACATGAAATCGCAGCGATTAAGATCATGCGTATTCGTTTCGGCACGGTTTCACGCACGCGAACTCCGTTAGACTTCTCGTGAGACAGGAAAGCTCACCTCACCGGCCTAACTGCCGGTACATCGTCGCGAAGTCAAAGCTGTTCCAGACTTCGACAAACATTCCATTTTCGACTCGCCCGATACCGATGCCGTCGAAATCGACCATTGACTCAGTCGCTTTGAATCCCAAACTGTCGCCTTCGTGTTTGCCTCTGACCGAGCAGCGCGCGGCCACCTTGTCGCCTTCAGCCAGCACATCTTCGACGACGACTTCGATGTGGGGAAAGGCTTCACGAAACTGAGCGTGAAAAGGCAGGAAGCCGGTAGCGCCGCGCAGTGGACTGTCTGAGTCTCCCGATAAACCGTGACTCACGCATTCTTCCGACATCATCTCGCTGATTGCTTCAGCGCGGCCCTGGTTCCAAACCTCTTCGAACCAGCGGCGTATTAGAGCTTTGTTGGCTTCGAGGGTGTCTGATTGTGTCATGAGGAAACCTCCTATTGCTTGTGTCAGAAGCCCGACCGTAAGGGAGGGCAAGCGGCGCCATCGACAACGTTGAATGAAAGCGAGCGTGGCCCTCCCTTACGCTCGGGCTTCTGACACGTTACGGAAACCGAACGCGCAAGGCCTTCGGTACGATTTGAAACGTAGATGGCAGCCGGCCGACGACTTCGCCATCCAATTCTACGCGGACTTCTTTCTTGTTAGCCGGCCGGGCGACGACCTGCTTCGCGAGTGCATGCGTGACTTCGCTCATGCGCAGGTGAGCGCCGAGATACAGTCGCGGAGCGTTCGTCAACAAGCGAAATGAATTCGCGTCGCCGATGGTCACGACGTCGAAGTAGCCGTCATCGAGCTTCGCATCCGGAGCTATCTTCATCGCGCCGCCATAGTAACGAGCATTGGCGACGCAGAATTCCGCCACGCGCAGCCGGCGCTCCGCCGCTTCATCGATCTCTACAAGTACGTCGGCCGGCGAAGCCGACAACGTGGTCTGAACGGTGGCCGCCGCGTACGAAAGTTTGCTGGTGACTTTGCGCGGCGTGAATGCCGGGACCCATTTTTTTGCTTCACCTCTAGCTGCGCGATCCAGGACTTCGGTGCTCATGCCGAAGCTGCCGACGTTAATGGAGTAGCGGGTCTCACGCTCGCCGGCATCGTTGATAAACGCGACGCGCACAGCATCAATCGTGTGGGCGCGGCCGTTGCGAAGCGCGCGTGCGGCCTCCGAAGCGTTGTTCGAAATGCCGATGCTGCGACGAAAGTCGCTGCCTGTGCCCGCCGGCAAGATTCCCAATTCGGATTCAGTGTTCGATTCGATGATGCCGTTGGCGACTTCTGAGATCGTCCCATCACCGCCGCAGGCAATGATCAGTTTCGTCCCCTGCTTTGCCGCGTCGGCTGCCAGCGAACGCGCGTGACCCGCGCCTTCAGTGAACGCCACCGTGAATGATCCAAAGTGCGTGCGCAGATCGCTGGCAATCTTCGGCCATTTATCTTCCGTTGCGCCGTCGGCGGACGCAGGGTTAACGATTACCAGCGGTAGAGTTCCCAAAGTGTTCTCGCCTCAACAAAGAGACCGAATGTTATAGGATTACGACTGAATTAGGAACACTCGCGCTGGCGCAGTAAACTCCGTTGCGAGTCGTAAGCACGGCAGAGAAAAGCGAGGTCGTCTGAAGATGAAGTCTCACGGGAAGTTGATTGGCGCCGGTATTGTGCTGTTTGTCGTCCTTGCGTGCAATCTAAGCGCCAACAACAACCAAAAACCGACGAACACCGGCGGCAACACGACGGAGCCCAAGGTTCTCGGCGAGTTTACCAATCGACGTAAAATGGTGAACAAGTATGTGTTGGTTGGAAAGGGCCTGACTGATGCTCAACTTATTGAGATGGCGAAAGACCTGCATCGCAAGGAACCTGCCGTCTTGTTTTGGTTTCTGGATGACGATAGCAAGTTTGACGAGATGATGAAGTGGGTCACGGCCTACGAAGCCGGTGAGGCAGATGCAAGCGATCCGATTACCAATTGGATGAGCGAACACATCGTCGCTAATTTACAGCAATACTTTCGCGAAGGCGGACGTTACTGGGCCCTGTCAAAAGGAATGATGGGCGACAAGATTGCCGATATCGAATAATTCGTCGCTGTCGCTTAGGTTTTTCAACCTCCGAGGCTGCGTCTCGGATTGCGGGCAGGATGCCGGCGCTCCCAAATGATTCTTCATCCTGGTTAAGACCCAATTTGCAAGTCTGCGTCTTGCATCAATTTCCTGTCCTCCTCTCCGAGTTCCGCAATCTTGCTCATGACAAACTCGCCAATCTCTTTATAGGTGCGCACGTGATCCTTCTTGGCGATGAACTCCGATAGGTCAAGCCGCTCCCCAAAATGAATGCGAATCTTCTGGCCGCCGAACCAATTTCCCAAAACCTGTTTCGGCAAATTGTTCCCGAGGCCGGCGATGAATACGGGAATCACTTGGGGGTTTGCGTCTTTGATTAGTTTCCCGACGCCGGGCTGCGGACGCAGATACGAATACGGATCGTCATTCTTGTTGCGCGTGCCTTCAGGATGAAAACCAATCACATTGCCGGCGCCCTCGCTGCTAATCTGAGCGAGCCGGCGCATCGAATACTTGTCGAACACTCGTTTTTCAGGAAGTGGTTTTCCTCCGGCGCTGAAAAACGGCGGGTACATCGACCACCAACCCATGATCAGATTCACAAACATGCCGAGCGGATTTTGATAGTAAAAGCGGCCGCGCACGGGGAAGAAAAGCTGCTTTTGCCAGGGCGTCTGGCGAAACAGCGTCGTCGAAACCACGTACATGTCGAAGAACGATCTGTGATTCGCCACCAGCAGTAACGGGCGCGAGTGATCGATGGCTTCAACGTGCTCAAGGCCGTAGACGCGCATCAGGTTGTAAGTCGAAATATGAATCCAGCCGGCGCCGAAGAAGGTCTGGCACCAGGTCCAGAAACGCTTCCAGCCGCCCAGGTTCATGCGATGCGTGACGCGAAAAGCGAAACGCTCGAAGGAGGATAAAGCAGAGAATTCTTCGGAAGTTGGGAGTAGAGCCTCTGAGGGCGCAGCGCTACGCGTGGAGACTGCGGCTTGGCCGCCTGATGTGCGGAAAGCCTCAGGCTTTCCGGCTGCTGTTTCTCTTAGATCTTGCAAGAGGCTATGCCTCATCACGCGAGGCGTAGCCTCGCTCATTAAAACAAACCTTTCGGAAAGGCATAGCCTTTCCGCACATCAGGCGGCCAAGCCGCACGAACGAGTCGCAGGTTATCACGACTATTCGATCGAGAAGTATCGCGCTTCCGGATGATGGATGATGATAGCAGAAGTCGATTGCTCGGGATCTAGTTGGAACTCTTCGGTCAGTTCAACATTAATGCGCGAAGGATCGAGCAGATCGAAAAGCTTCGTTTGGTCTTCCAGATTAGGACACGCCGGATAACCGAAGCTAAAGCGCGAGCCTTGATAGCCCTGCCGGAACAACTCATTCAAATTCTGCGCGTCTTTGCCGGCAATCCCGAGCTGTTCACGAATCCGTTTGTGCCAGAGTTCTGCTAGAGCTTCGGCGCCCTCGACACTCAGCCCGTGAAAATACAGATACTCCGCGTAGTTGTCGCTCTTAAAAAGCTCTTGCGAGTACTCGCTGGCGCGCCGCCCCATCGTCACCAGATGGAAGGCGGCGACGTCCGTGCGGCCGGAATCGACTGAAGCGAAATAATCCGCGAGACAGAGATGTTTTCCGGAAGGCTGCCGCGGGAACGTGAACCGGGTCCGTTCCGTCTGGCCGTCATCCTGATAAATGATCAGGTCATTGCCGGACGACTGGCAGCGGAAATATCCGTAGACAACTTTCGGGATCAGCAAACCGTGCTGCTCGCTACGCTGCTTGAGTTCTTCGTAAACGGGCCTGACGTGTTCGGCGACGATGGCCTGATAGTCTTCCGCTGATTTCCTTCCCTGCTTAAACTGCCATTGACCTTTGAAGAGCGCCGTCTCGTTAACGTAAGCGAAGACATCTTTCAGCGGGATGTCATCAACGACGCGCGAGCCGAGGAATGGCGGATCGGGAATCGGGACGTCAGTGGCGACAATGGAGCGCGTGGTGTGCGCCGTGTCGCCGCTCGGACCCCAAGCTCGCACACGCGCCGGCTTGCGGATGCCGAGCTTAGCTTCCTCACCAATCAACACTTCTTCTTCGTCTTGATTACCGTTTCCACTGACAACGGCCGCGGCGGCGAGCGCCTGTTCTTCGACGGCATGTCCATCTCCGGACATCAATTTGTCCATCGTATGCAGACCGGCGAAAGCATCGCGCGCGTAATAGAGCGTGCCCTTGTAAAGCGACTTCAAATCGTCTTCGACATAACGACGTGTCAGCGCCGCGCCGCCGAGCACAACTGGAACCTTGATGTCGCGCTCGTTCATTACTTCAAGGTTCTCTTTCATGATGAGCGTCGATTTGACCAGCAGACCACTCATGCCAATCGCGTCGGCCTGGTGCTCTTCATGCGCGCTGAGGATCGTGTCGATCGTCTGCTTGATGCCCAAATTGATCACGCGATAGCCGTTGTTCGTCAGGATAATATCGACCAGGTTTTTGCCGATGTCGTGCACGTCGCCTTTGACGGTCGCCAGAACCATCACGCCCTTGGAAGTCGCGCCACCTTTCTTTTCCATGAAAGGCTCAAGAAAGCGCACCGCGGCTTTCATCGCTTCCGCCGATTGCAGCACAAACGGAAGCTGCATCTGTCCGCTGCCGAAGAGATCGCCGACCACCTTCATGCCATCGAGCAGAATGTTGTTAATGATATCGAGCGCTGAATAACTTTCCAGCGCCGTCTTCAACTCGTCTTCCAGGCCGATTTTTTCCCCGTCGATAATGTGGTTCTTGAGCCGCTCTTCGACCGTCGCGCCCTTCGACGCTTTTTTGGCGCTCTTGGTTTTGACGTTCTCGAAAAGCGTAGTGAACCGCGTCAGCGGATCGTAGGTACAGACATCACCGTCGAACTCTCGCCGGTCATAGATCAGATCGCGCGCCACTTTGAGTTCCTGTTCGCCGATGCGATTCAAAGGCTCGATCTTGCTGGCGTTCACAATCGCTGCATCCAGGCCAGCTTCCACGGCGTCGTGTAGAAAGACAGAGTTGAGCACCACGCGCGATGCCGGATTCAACCCGAACGAAATGTTCGAGACGCCGAGAATGGTGTAGCAGCCGGGCAACTCTGCTTTGATTCGCTTGATGCCTTCGATTGTCTCGAGCGCGTTACGCCGGTCCTCTTCAATGCCGGTTGAGATCGGGAGCGCCAACGGATCGAAGAAAATGTCTGAGGCCGGGAGAGAGAGTTCACCGGTAGCCTGTTCGTAGGCGCGCTTCGCAATGTTGAATTTACCTTCGGCAGTGCGCGCCATTCCCTCTTCGTCGATCGTGCCGACGACGACACTGGCGCCATAGCGCTTGGCCAGATCTATGACTTTCGCAAAGCGCGGCTCGCCGTCCTCGTAATTCGTCGAATTGAGGATGCACTTGCCCCCAGCATGCTGCAGCCCGGCTTCCATTTTTTCCCACTCAGTGGAATCGAACATGAGTGGCAACTTGATGCTGGTCACCAGACGGGAAGCCAGCTCGTGCATGTCAGCTTCACCATTCCGTCCAACGAAATCGACGTTCACGTCCAGAATGTGCGCGCCCTCGCGCTCCTGCTCCTTCGCCAACGAGACCAGTCCGTCCCAATCTTCAGCGTTGAGCAGGTCGCGCATTTTTTTCGAACCGCTGGCGTTAACACGCTCACCGACAATTAGAAAGGATGCGTCCTGAACATAAGGCTGTTGGAAATAGATTGACGACGCGGACGGCACGAGCTTGGCGTCACGGGACCGTGGCGTGATGGCCTGCATAGCTTCGACGACCAGCTTCAAGTGCGCAGGTGTGGTGCCGCAGCAGCCGCCCACGATGTTGACGCCAAAGTCATTGGCAAAGTGGACAATTTGAGACGTAAAGGTTTCCGGCGTCTCGTCATAATGCATCTTGCCTTCGACGACCGAAGGCAGGCCCGCGTTGGGCAGGACCGAAACCGGCAGCGGAGCGTTCTCGCAAAGGTAACGAATGCTCTCGGTCATGTGCCGCGGCCCCGTGCCGCAGTTCATGCCGATGACGTCAATCGGAAACGGGGCGAGTGCCGTCAGCGCGGCGCCGATCTCGGTGCCGTTGAGCATAGTGCCAAACACTTCGATGGTGACCTGGGAAATCACCGGCACGCGCCGGCCATTCCTTTTGAAGTTTTCAAAGATGGCGGAGAGCGCCGCCTTCGTCTGCAACAAGTCCTGGCAGGTCTCGACAATTAGTAAATCAACCCCTCCGTCCAGGAGCCCGCGCACCTGTTCGGCATACGCCGCCTTTAGGTCTACGAAGCTGATATGGCCCAGCGTCGGGAGTTTGCGCCCGGGACCCATCGAGCCGGCGACCCAGCGGGGTTTATCTTTGGTTGAATAGTCGGACGCAATGCGTTTTGCCAACGTCGCCGCTCTGACGTTCATGTCATACGTCTGGTCGGCCATGTCGTACTCGGCAAAGTCGACAGTCGTGCCGTTGAAAGAGTTGGTCTCGATCACGTCACAACCGACATCAAGGAATGCCTTATGGACGTTTTCCACCGCGTCGGGCCGGGTTATAAGCAGATTTTCGTTGCAGCCTTCGAAGCGCAGACCGCCGAAATCTTCCAGCGACAGGTTCTGAACCTGCAGGTTCGTGCCCATCGCGCCATCAAAGACGACGATGCGCTCTTTTAAAGTTTGGAGAAAGTTATTCATTAGTAAACGCACGACGTGTCAGAAGCCCGACCGTTAGGGAGGGCAACGTTGCCCTCGCTCACGCGCGGGCTTCTGACACATAAAAAGCCCCGCGCTGCCAACAACGCGGGGCCTTTCTTTGAACCTTTTAGAAAGCAGCGGTTGAAAGACGCGCCGAGCTGTTTAGCGGATTATTTTACGTGGCCGCAAGTCGCCCTAACTCACCACGTTTTATCAACGGCTATTGAAACATCGCCGGTTAGCAGTGTCAAGACAACGCTTCCAAAGGCAATTGCCTGATTTGCACTCTGCGCCTTTCGCTTGTCGCGTCTTTGCGGCTTTGCGGCTTTGCGCGAGAATTTGTTTTTGGCCGCTACGAAGCAGCGACTGATCGCACTCCAAACTATCCAAGCGACTCTTACCCGCGGCCGTGGATCAAGCGGCGTGTGTTCGGCGCGCGTTTGATCAGTGGCACGGTCTTCAACCGTCTGCCGCCTATTTGTTCGACGACGTGCTGTGCAGACATCATCGCCCCTTCCTGCCAGCCCGGCAGTTGGGATACCTGATCGCCCACTACGTAGAAGCGGCGATCCGGTGCCAGAAGTCGCGCGTACGCCTTCGCATCGGCGGCGCTGGTTGGGTCCCAGTTGGCCCAGCCTCCTCCTTCGTTTGGAATATTCTGCCAGGCGATTGAGATCGCTTTGTCTGAAGGCACCAGTCGCGTATCCGCAAACTCCGGATGGAACTTGACGCCGCCTTCGCGCGCCATTCTGATGCGCTCTTCGAGGCTCATTTTGCCGAAGTTAATGGCATTGTCGTCGTAGTTGTAGACGCCGGTAAGTGTGCCGTTCTTTGTGAAATAGTCATACGACGGATACCACATCTGCGTGATTGGATCGTCGGTATAGCTGATCCCGCCGTAGATCTGGTTTTTGTCTGATTCCCAGAAGCGGCTGTTGGCCTGCCAGCCGAGTTTGCACGTCGGATCATACTTGCACCGATCCACGGCCGCGGCGAAACCGGGCTCGAACTTATCGACGTCGATTTTCTTGAGCAGCGGTAGCGGAATATTGCTGATGCAGTAATCCGCCTTAATAGTCCTGCGCGAACCTTTCTGCTCAACCACCAAAGTGACGCCGGTATCACTGATAGCTATGTGCAACACTTTCGTGTTGTACCGGATGAGCGAGCCAATCTTTCTTACAAATCCATCAACAATCTTATCCATGCCGCCAACCGGCTGGAAAAGTGTCGGCTGCCATTCGTACTCGAATGAC
This sequence comes from uncultured Acidobacteriota bacterium, assembly GCA_963726075.1. Lineage (GTDB taxonomy): Bacteria > Acidobacteriota > Blastocatellia > Pyrinomonadales > Pyrinomonadaceae > UBA11740. The sequence goes on from CAVSAQ010000001.1 coordinate 208,587, forward strand.
TGATAGAACCGGTAGCGCCAGTATTCGGACCTGAGCAGTTCACTCAGGTTGAGCGTAGGCCCGGGTTCGCAGGGTTTTTGAACGGTTATCTCGCAACCGTCCCGGGTCGAGCCGGAATATTTGAAGCACGTCACGCACGTTTTGCTGCAGCTAATGCAGGCGTCGCAACTCGAATTGCATTTGTTGCACCTGTTCTCTCCGCATGTACCGCAGAGATCGTTCTGGCCCAGATCGCCGAAATTTTTCAAAAGACAAAGAAGGTTATCGCGATCGGCCGCATTAAGTTCAGCATTCAGGGCGCCTTGATTCACAGCCTTCGCCAACATTTCGGCAATGTAGCCCTGTGTGTCATTGGCGATGCGCCGCTTGATCTGAGGTTTGCCGCCAAAGGCCGTGTCACTCTGGAACAAATTGGCCATCGTCTCCATGACATAGACTTCGAGGGCTACGTCCAATTCCTGGCAGTAATGAAGTACCCGACGATGGTGGTAAGGAAGCCGCCCCGGACCCATATTCAGATAGAGGCCCTCGTCAAAGTTGCAGACTTGTTCGGTCTCGGCTCCGTTTGCGTTCACCTCTTTGATCACCGTGCCGCGCCGCGCCGTATGATTTCGTCCACCGGCGCGCTCGGTCAATTCGATAATCTCGCAGCCGTAGTTTGCGCGCGTAAGTTCATATGCAGCGGTCAGCCCGGCAATACCAGCGCCAAGGATCACCACTGATTTGCCTGTTCCTGAACCCTGGGGAAGTTCTGGCGGGCCGGCCCACGCTTCCGGAAGATTAATCAGTCCGAGCGCAGTCATCGTTTCGTAAAGCGCGACCGAGCCCCCTGCCAAACCGACCTGCTCGAGAAAGCGCCGACGGGTGACGCCTTTCGTTTTTTTGGCCATTTTGGGTTTCTCCTCTTAGTTGGAGGTCAACCATGAAACTGTCTGACACTCTTCTCGGTTGCCGCGGAACGACGGGCCGAAAGACGCGACCTTCATACTCTCTTTCGTATTGCTAATCAATAGGATACCGCGAGCTTCGTGTTATCTCGCGTCGGTGCTACCCTGCTTTTCCCTGGCGGTCAGTCGCGGCTTCTCGCAACAGCGATACCTCCAGCATTCCACTGAGCGCCCCGGTCGGCGTGCAACGCAGAGCGCTCTTGTCTTACGAGGAGAAACCATGCCACCTGCAAGGACCGCGATACATCCCGAATCCCACTACGGCGGAGAACTAACCTATCGAGTCGCCTTTGAAAAAGCCTTCGAGGAGGCGCGGCAGACCGAGGTCGGAATCGAGCTCATCGGCGTGTATGACCTGGGGGATGAGAGGGACATCCACATTCCCAACAATATCACCATGTATAGTACTTCCGGCGCCGTTATCACTAGCATCCTAGGCACCACCGAATATCGCGGTATCTTCGGAACAGATGACGACGATGTGTCCAATGTCCGGATCAGCGGAATACACTTCAAGAACACCGTTGGCGAGGGCGTTGCGGCGTTGAACTTCAATCTCGCGGGTGTCCATTCGGTGAGCAACCTGATCGTCGAGAACTGTGAAGCTGAAGGCTGCTCGCTCATCAGGCTCAATGGTGGGGGCCGAAATATTCTCGTTCGGAACAACTACATCCATTCTCCGGTCAAACAGGCGAACAATACAGTCTACAGTCGCGCTGTGCAGATATCGCGGGCCTGTAAGTCGACCGTCCTCGAGGGCGTTTCCATCGACGGCAACGTGATCACGGGAAACTGGACCCATGGAATTGAGATCAATGGCGATCCCATCTCGACGGGCGAGCGAGACCCGACACTACCCAAGAATGGCAGGCATGTCAGGGTGACCGGCAATCGGGTGGTCGCCGAGTCCCGTGATTACTCGTTCGGTGGGATCTTTTTGTCGGGCGTCGAGGAGGCGGTCGTCGGCCACAATCATGTCGAGAACTATGGAGACGTCGGCATCGACTTCGAGGGCAGCCGTAACTGCATCGCGATCGGCAATACGCTCAAGAACAACAATAAGAATATGGCGCTGTTCGGGAATTCCAAGAGCATCATGTTCACCCGGAACAGCTCGTACGTCAGCGTGAAAGATAAGCCGCTACTCCATTTCTACAACACCCTCTCCTTTGACGCGAAAGTCGATACACGAAATACGGATATCGTGCTCGACGGCAACATGTTTTGCACCGACCCATGCGATTACCCGCCAGGTGCCGGAAGGATATGGCCGGGTACCGCCGGCAAAGTAACCATCGCTCGTAACAAGTTCATCAACAGCTTCATCTATGCCGCGTTCTTTGATTTGGTCCAGTTGTCGATCATCGACAATGAGTTCGACATCGACTACCGAGAACGGAGCTATGGCGATTTACCTATCTATGTGTCTCCGCTTCGCTTCAATGCTGATCGTCAGCCGGCATGGAGATACGACATCCTACGAAACAGAGTCACCGTGAGGAACGCCGCGACGAGAATGGCCCTGGGCGATCGGAAGGAGAATGCGCCGATCCTCGCACGTATTGTGGATGATGATCGGGCGGTTTCGATCGGAGACTACCACCTGAATATCAGCGACAACGAGGTTATCGACGTGACCGGGGGCGTTACTTATCAGATCAACGTGGCCGATTCATCGGTTAACCCTGCAACTAACCCCACGTTCTACGGGACGATCGCAGGAAACCGCGGGGTGGACGAGATTAGGTATCCCGCTCGGAAGGTGACGCAAAGAACTCACGTGATGAACATCAGTGGTAATACCGGAGTCGATGGACAGCCATATAAGATCACCGCTCCCAACAATCGAGAAATATTCTCATGGGATACGACGGTGTTGGATTCGTCTCAGCAAATCTTGACGCTTCAAGGTCCCCGATGGTCTCTTCATCGGTCAGACAAAGCTGATCGTCATGCAGGCAGCCGGCAATGATGCGAATGTGACCATCCTGCGCCATGCGACCAGCAGTCCGGAGTTGGCGCGGTTCACCGGTGCCGGACAGATGCCACAGATGCTGGAACTGCTATGGACCGGGAAGGTCTGGGAGACGCTGAAGGCGACATGCTCCTTTCCCTCATAGAGAAGATCCACTCTCAACTATCCCTGCCCGCGCGTTACGGCTTGAGGATCATGCGCGGCTCGGGGTCGTGAGTTGGGCCCGCCGTTTCCTATTTACGATTTACCATTTACCATTTACCATCTCTCTTCAATGCGCCGCGCCATCTATCCGGGCTCGTTCGACCCCGTCACCAACGGTCACCTCGACATCATCCAGCGCGGGTGCAAACTGTTCGACGAAATTATCGTGGCCATTCTGGTCAATCCTGACAAGACACCTTTCTTCTCGGTCGAAGAGCGCGGCGAGATTCTGGCTGGCGTGCTCAAAGACATTGAGCGAGGTGACTGCAAAGTTGTGGTTGAGAGTTTCGAAGGATTGCTGGTCCAGTATGCTGCCGAACGCCAGGCCAACGCGATTGTGCGCGGCATTCGCGCAATTTCAGATTATGAATATGAGTTGCAAATGGCTTTGATGAACCGGCGACTCGAGCCAAGTCTCGAGACTGTGTTCATGATGCCTGCTGAGGAGTACTCGTACGTCAGTTCGCGGCTCGTCAAGGAAGTTTTTCACCTCGGCGGCAATATTGACGGGCTGGTTCCGCCGCTGGTCGAAGAACGCATGCGTGAGAAGAAATGATTTTCTTTGCGTAGCTTTGCGCCTTTGCGTGAACAGTTCTCGCCAAGGCGCAAAGACGCAAAGGAACGCAAAGATCATGGTTGCAACAAGCGTAAGTCCCAAGTTTCCAGTTTCAGAACGCGTCAGTGAGATGAAAGCGTCTGCGACGCTCGCGGCGATGCAGGCGGCGGAAGCCATGCGCGCGGAGGGCGTGGATGTAGTCGATCTCGGAGCGGGAGAACCGGATTTCGACACGCCTCAGAACATTAAAGATGCAGCGCTCGAGGCGATGCGCGCGGGACAAACCAAGTACACGCCGACGGCCGGCACCCGGAAACTTCAGCAAGCAATCATCGACTTCTACCAACGCGAGTTCAGCGCCGCGTACGAACGCAACGAAGTGATGGCGACTGCCGGAGGCAAGCAGGCGGTCTTCAATGCGGTCGTTTGCCTGATCAATGCGGGCGACGAGGTCCTGATTCCGAAGCCTTACTGGGTTACGTTTCCCGAGATCGTCACGTTCGCGCGTGGGAAGTCGGTTTTCATCGAGACTGAAGCAAATGATTTTGTGCTGACGGCTGACATGGTCCGCGATGCCCTTACGCCCAAAACAAAGCTGATCATTCTGAACTCACCGTCGAACCCTTCCGGTCGCATCATTCCGCCCGATGAATTCGAACGCATTCTGGAAATCATCGCCGAGCATGACGCTTACGCCATCTCGGACGAATGCTATCTGCGCTTTGTCTATCCACCGAACAAGGTTTTCAGCGCGGCATCTCTGCGGCCAGAACTGCGGCGCCGGCTCTGCATTGCCGGCTCGTTTTCCAAGACTTACGCGATGACCGGCTGGCGCGTGGGGTACTCGCTGGCAAACGCGGACTGGACACGCGCAATGCTGAAGGTGCAGGGCCATTCAACCAGTAACACGACTTCGATTGCGCAGGCTGCGGCCGCCGAAGCTTTCAACGGCCCCCAGGAATCGGTCGCGCAGATGCTCTCTGAATACACGCGCCGCCGCGAATGGCTACTGAACGCGCTGAACGAGATTCCCGGACTTCGTTGTCCGCGTCCGGAAGGCGCGTTCTACGCTTTTCCGGATGTTCGTAGCTGCCTGAAAGGCAGCATTCGAACTTCAGCCGATTTCATGAATACTTTGCTGGAGAAAGAGCAAACGGTAGTTACGGATGGCGCGGGTTTCGGCGCGGATGGATTCATTCGAATTTCGTATGCGACTTCTTTGGATCGTTTGCGGGAAGGTGTTGAGAGGATAAAAAGGGTGGTGGGCAGCGGCTGAAAGTTACCTCTCCCGTTGGGGAGGGTTAGGGTGAGCGAAGCTTTCGCGATTGATGATCGCAGCTAATCTTCTCCCTCTCCCTTTGGGAGAGGGCTGGGGTGAGGGAGCGGAGCTTTAGCGCGGTAACCCTTACTTCTTTTTTCAGCGAGGCTTCGCCTCGCGCAAGCCAAGCCAAAAACCCCAAGCACGTTCGTTAGAACTCCTACCACTTAATTAAGTTGAATTGGATAATCAGCACTTCTCTACGCGAGGCGAAGCCTCGCGGGGGAAATAAGGTGAACACGAATCGCTAAAGCCCCTCACCCCAACCCTCTCCCAAAGGGAGAGGGAGCCCAAAATAAAAGAGGCGGGAACCATCCCCGCCTCTAAGCGTTTTTAGGAGCCGGCAAGATGCCGGCGTACCGCACGCAGGATGCGTGCGCTCCCAGTTAGTACAGATTGAAGTTGTATTCCAACTGCATCCACATCGAGACTGGATGCCCGTCCTTCATCGCCGGAGTGAACTTGATTTGCTTCGCCGCGGCGATTGCGCGTTCAGTTAAGCCATCCGGCAAACCGCGAATCGTGGAGATATTCGTGACCGAGCCGCTGGACGAGAACACTGCTCGCAGTACCACGGTTCCAGTGATTTGATTCTTCCGCGCGGATTCCGTGTACGAAGGCTCAGGCTTTGACAGCACGCGGGCGCGACTGCTTACTTCGCTGCTGCGGAAGATTCGGTTGTAGTCGGTTCCGCCGCCACCACCACCGGGGCCGCCGCCGCCTTCACGACGCGGACCGCCGCCTGTGTTGCCGCCTTCACCCGGCCCGAAACCGCCACCAGATCCGGAGCCAACACCGCCACCTGTGCCGGTGCCGATACCATTGCCCGTTCCCGGACCTGACGAAAGCGTAGTTGATTTCGACTTCGGATCGCCGTAGGCCAAATTACGAGTGTCGGGCGGGAATAGAACCGGATCGGCATCGAGCGTCGCCGGCATCGGCAAGGACGGATTCTTGATTGGTGGCGGATTCGGATTCGGAGCAACCACCTGCGGGACCGTCAAAGACGCCTGCGGCAGTTTGCCCATCGACGCAGGATCCGCCTGCTCGCGGCCACCGCCACCGCCGCCGCCGGCCTTAATCTTCTCAGCCTTACTGCCACCCCCGCTTCCCTTCGCCATGCCGGCGGTTCCTTCGTCGGGCGTGGGCTGTTCGTTCGGTATATCTGAAATCATCTGCGTCAGCTCGACTTCATCTTCAGCAGCGGCCGCCGCAGCCGCTTGTTGACGCCTGTCGAGCAAGAACACGCCGCCTACCAGCAGGAACAACAACGCGAACCCGGCGATGATGCCCGATAGCACGTTGCGCGAGTCTGACGGCTTGGCGCCCATCACGGCCGCGCCGCGGTCGCGGCTCAACCAGGTAGCGAAGACGCCGAGCAGTCCAACAAACCCGATGATTGCTGCGATCATCATCGTCTTGCGTGACGGTCCGGCCGTTTGAGTCTTATCGAGGAAGTAGATGCCAATTACCATGGCAATCATCGCGACTACAGAAAGCAGCGAAGCGATCACCACGTCACGGCTGGAGAAAAACTTCCCGGCCATCTTCCCGTAGCCCTGGAACGAACGCTTCACAAAGCCAAACGGATCGCGCTTAAACTCTGGCCAGGTCAGCTTATAGTTGTGCGCCACGTTCCCTAACTCGCCGGCGAGCCGCGATGTCAATCCTCTGTCTTCCAGGATTGTGAGGTGAAATTCGCCGATGTTGCCTGCGGCAACTGCTGAGGGCGCCGCCGCCACAGTCGCTGGAACGGCGAAAGCCGCCGGCGCTGCCGTCACTGTCTCAACGGGGGAAACCGTTTCAGCCGGGGCCGGAGCAGCCTGACTGGCCACGGCGACAGGCGCCGCGGTTAAAGGCGTGCCGTCTACCGGACAAAAGCTAAACCTGTCAGCGAATTCTTCCTGGCAAGTATTACAAAATTTCATGTTTACTACCTCGCTATCCCGCTGGGAATAAAGTACTGAAACGGACGCCGTTTGGCTGGTACTTTGTTGATAAGCAGCCGCCACACGGTTGTCCAACGAAGCGGGAGTTTCGGGGACTCTCCACTGCCGAAGTAAATCCTTCAGGTCTTCGTCCTGCATGAACTTACCGTCAAAATCATTCATCATAAAACTCCGTCGCTCATGCAGGCGGGTCTGCTAACGCTTACGCCCGCCTCAATGTAGCAGCTTCGCGACCGATTCGGAAATATCTATCAAGCCTGATCCGAAGCTTCTCACGCGCCCGAAAAAGCCTCTGCTTAACCGCGTTTGCGTCCGCCCCGACCACCTCGCCAATCTCAGCCAGCGACAACTCGTCGTACTCAAAAAGGACTAACGCCTCTCGCTGAAGCGGCGGCAGGCTGGCAATCGCTTCCTGCACCTCTGCGGCCAACTCTTGATCAAGCAGCCGCGCAACCGGTGCATGCCGTTCGGCCATAGCTGGTTCGTCGGCTAATTCGTCTATCGCCGTCTCGCGTCCGAAGCTGTGGTAACGCTTCGCCGCCAGGTTCCGCGCCGTCGCATAGATGTACGTGCGCAGCGACGCGCGGTTCGAATCAAACCGATTCGGCTCTTTTATCAAACTCAGAAAGCAGTCGTGCGCGACATCTTCAGCGGCTTCGGCGGATCCCAATAACCGATACGCAAAGCGAAAGATCGGGTCGCGATACCGTTCGTACAGGATCTGAAATGCGGTCATGTCGCCGCCAGCTGCGCTCGCCAGCAGCCTTTCATCTGTCACCTGATTCGCCAAACAAGCTCGACCCTGCAGGAATTGCTTCCTACTAGTTATTACTGCCAATCGCCCGGAAGTTACGAAAATTTCTTTGAGTCCCGCCCGGAAAAATGCTCGGCGGCATCCGAATTATATCCCGCTCGCGGCGCTTCAGCACATCGAAAAGCGTGCCCAAGGCCTTTCGGCACAGGGCTTTGATGCGCTTTTGCAACCTCGGGTTGACGCTCTTTTAGGCGACATCTAAACTCTTTGACGCCGCATCCCAAAAAGCGCTGTGGGAGCGCGGGCATCCTGCCCGCTACCTTCCAAGTTACCGATTGAGAGAACTGCGGATAACCTAAGGTAAGCAAGACCTGAACTCCGCAGCTTCAAACGAATGACCCGAAAAACACTGAAATCGTCGCTGCTTCACCGCAGCATCATGCTCCTGCTCCTGCTCGCGGCAATTTGGCCGATGCCTGCCAGAGCCCAGACCGCGCCCGAGCCGGAACGCGAAATGCTCCTTAACGGCCTGCGAATTCTGTATTGGCCGCAACCGGGCAATCCGAATGTTTTGCTGAAGCTGAGGATTCATTCTGGCGCAGCGTTCGATTTGACCGACAGGGCGGGAATGATGGCGCTGCTGGGCGACGCTCTGTTTCCCGACCCAGCCACGCGCGAGTACATGACGGAAGAACTCGAGGGACGACTGGAAGTCACGACAACACACGATGCAATTGACATAACCCTCATCGGCAAATCGAGCGGTCTGGAGCGGATGATCGATTTCTTGCGCGGCTCTGTCCTGACCACGCAGTTAGGCGTTGAGAGTGTCGCGACCATGCGCACCGCCCGCGTCAAACTGCTGTCTGAGAAACCGGCGACCTTGGCCGACACTGCCGACCAGGCGATCGCCGCGCGCGTGCTCGGGGCTTTCCCGTACGCGCGTCCCGCGACCGGAACCGCGGCAAGTGTCGCGAAAGTTGAACGCGCCGATTTGCTTCTCGCGCGAGAACGTTTTTTGAATGCGGACAATGCCTCGCTCGCGGTTGTCGGTGGCGTTGAGAAGCCAAGGATGATGCGCGCTCTGCGGCAATTGCTCGGACTCTGGGGAAAAGCCGATCGGACTATTCCCTCAACGTTTCGTCAGCCGGGCGCCCCGGACACGCGCGTGCTTGTCGTCGATAGCCCGGGAGCAACGAACGCGGAAATTCGGCTGGCGATTCGCGGCCTGGCACGGGGTGATAAGGACGCTCTCGCAGCGGACGTGCTGGCGCTAATTATCCGCGACCGTTGGAAAACTGCAGTGGCTGATTTATCCCAGGTTGCAGTTCGGGATGACGCTCATGTGCTGCCCGGTATCTTCGTTTTGAGCGCGTCGGTGCCAACCGGCAACGCCGCCAAAGCGGCGACCGCGGCGCAGGACGTCATTAAGACGCTTATCCAGACCGGTCCGACCGCTCAGGAGCTTGAAAGCGCGCGCGGTGCAATTCTGAATCAATTGTCAACAGAGTTTTCGCAACCGGAATCGATGAGTACGCATTGGCTCGACATGGATACTTTCAAGTCCGCGCGGCCGAGCACGGTGGCGACTCTGGTTCGCAGTCTTACGCCCGGGGATATTCAACGCGTCACTGCCAGGCTCTTCAAAGACGTCGCCATGGCCACGGTCGTCGCCGGCAACTCTGAACAACTCAAAGCGACCTTCACCGGCAACGTCGAAATCAAGTCTGCGGTTGCGCCCGAAGCAAAACCGATCGATCCTGTCGTGCCGACAAAAAAACCCTGACGGATTTATTAACCCTATCGCAAGGCACTTGCAACCATCGGCCTCATGCCATGGGATTAACTGAACCTGCGAACAATTTGACTGAAGATCATGCCCGGCGGGTGCGCGAAATGTTCGCGCGAATCTCTCCGCGCTACGATCTTCTAAATCATCTGCTGTCGGGAAACATCGACAGGAGATGGCGGCGACGGGTCGTCAAAACGTTACTGCCGCTGCTGCCGGTAAACGCACAAGTCCTTGACGTGGCATGCGGAACCGGCGACTTGAGCATCGAGTTCTTTGAAGCAAGCAAAGCCAAAATAATCGGTCTCGACTTTTGCCGGCCGATGTTGGATCTGGCGAAAGCCAAGACGCGCGACGTGCAACTTATAGAAGGAGACGCGCTGCGTCTTCCATTTGCTGACGGAACATTCGACGCCGTCACGATCGGTTTTGGCCTGCGAAATCTTTCCAGCGTCGAAAATGGACTGCGCGAGTTGCGCCGCATCCTGAAACCTAACGGATGGGTAGCCGTGCTTGAGTTTTCTACGCCGGTGCGTGGCCTGCGCGGCATGGTCGCCTTCTACAACACTCGCGTTTTGCCGCGGTTGGGCGGTTGGGTGAGCGGTTCACGCAGCGCTTACGAGTATCTGCCGGATTCGATTTCGCACTTTCCGAATCAGACGGAATTGGCCGCGATGATGCGGGAGGCAGGCTTTGCTGATGTGAAGTTTGAAAATTTGACGGGTGGCGTAGCGGCTTTGCATTTGGGCCGCAGGACAGACTGAAGTCTGTATCACATAACGAGATTGGTTGGGCTCAAGAGGGCTGTCAACCAAAACAACGTAGTCCGTAGGATTTGCCAGTTGGTGGATGCGGTTGTCGGGGCCGCTACTGCCGGCGAAGCGAGTCTCCGCGGGCTACGTTTGTTTTAGGAGCTGGGAGCGCAGGCATCCTGCCTGCCTCTTTTTGTTTAGAGTCGAGCTACCGCCCGACATCTCGGCGGGCGGTAGCCCGCCGCTAAACGAATCACAAACAATAGGTGCGCGCAAACACAATCTGTTATCATCCGCGCTCGCTCCAAATTTATTCAGCTTTCTTCCAAGAATGAAGCAGAAACTGTTCGGAGTACTGCGCCGCATTGGCTTCCTCGTACTCGTCGTCTGGACGGTGGTCTCGCTGGTCACGCTGTTGATAGAACTCGTGCCCGGCGATCCGGCGATTGCGGTCCTCGGTGAGCAAGCCACACCCGAACAGCTGGCCCAGTTCCGTTCTAAACACGGTCTCGATCGCCCACCCTTCTTTTTTGGTTTTCCCGTCGATCAAGGCGGTCAGCGTCAATTCACCTGGCACGGGCTCAATAACCGTTACGCAGATTACTGGAAGCTCGATCCTCCGCGGGGACCTGGGCACATCCTTTCGCACTGAGCGGCCGGTGTTCGAATTAATAGCTGAGCGCTATCCCGCGACAATTCAACTGGCAATTACGGCGATGTTCATCGCTGTCTGCATCGCCATTCCGTTGGGCGTCATCGCTGGAAAAAATCGTGGCACCTGGCTCGACAACGCGCTGTCGGTAGTCGCCCTCGTTGGGATAAGTCTGCCCAGTTTCGTCATCGGCCCGATGCTCGTTTACATCTTTGCCGTGAAACTCGGCTGGCTCGCGCCTTCGGGCCGCTTTGATTGGAGCGACATAATCCTGCCTGCATTCACTTTGGGCGCAGCCTTGTCGGCAATTCTGACGCGCATGGTGCGTTCATCAGTGATTGAAGAACTCGGCGAGCCATACGTTCGAACCGCGCGCGCGAAAGGCCTCAGCGAACGAACGGTTGTTTACAAACACGTACTCAAGAATGGATTGATTCCGGTGGTGACGGTGCTGGGCCTGCAACTCGGCGTGTTGCTGGCGGGCGCAATCATCACGGAAAAGATTTTCGGCTGGCCGGGACTAGGGCTTCTGTTGCTGGAAGACGGGATCAGTAAACGCGACTACAGCGTCGTTCAGGGCTGCGTCCTGGCGATTAGCACGACCTACATCATCGCGAACACTTTGACTGATGTTCTGTATCGCTGGCTGGATCCGAGGATTCGCGTGTCATGAGCAGACTAAGCATTGTGGGTTTGGTTATCGTCGTCCTTGTCGTGCTCGTCGCGCTGGGCGCGCCGTGGATCGCGACGCATGAGGTCGGCGCCACCAATCTTTCGATCCGCTACATGGGACCGTCGGCGAGTCATTGGTTCGGAACGGATGCAACCGGCCGCGACGTCTTTTCCCGTGTCGTCTATGGCGCGCAAATTTCCCTCAAGGTCGGAATAATCGTCGTTGCCGTCTCGGCGCTCTTCGGGACTTTCATCGGTTCGATTGCCGGTTTTTACGGGGGCTGGATCGATCGATTTCTGTCCGGCTACGTTTTCAATGTGTTTCTCGCTTTCCCTGGATTGTTGCTGGCGATTGCGCTCGTGGCTTTTCTGGGCGCGGGTCTGAACAAACTGATCTTCGCGCTCTGCATCATCGGCTGGGTTGGCTACGCGCGCTTAATTCGCGCGCAGGTCCTAAAAGTGCGGGAGTACGATTTTGTGCAGGCCGCGCGAGCGCTGGGTGCAGGCGACTTGCGAATCCTGACCATCCACATTCTGCCCAATGCTATTCAACCGTTAATCGTGCAGGCCAGTCTGGGAATGGCCGGTGCGGTCTTGTCGGAAGCGGCACTCTCATTCCTGGGCCTGGGTGTCCCGCCACCATCGCCCTCATGGGGCGTGATGATTGAAGAAGCCCGCGACCTCTCAACCTTGCAGGCCGCTCCCCACGCGCTCATCTTTCCCGGGATCGCCATTGCTTTGACGGTGCTCGCCTTCAACTTTATTGGTGATGGCCTGCGCGAGTACCTCGACCCCAAACAACGGCGCAGATAAACTTTCCGCTTCATGGCCGACCAAATCCTCGTCACTAGCGATCAAGCGAACGCTCCTGCAACCCGCAGCGTTGCCCTGTCGGTCGATCACATTTCAAAGACGTATCCGGTCTCGTTCCTGCGTCTGAAGAAAGCTTTGAAACGGAAATTCAAGCCGCCAGTCGAAGCCGTCCGCGATGTTTCATTCGAAGTTCGCGAAGGCGAGATCTTCGGTCTCATCGGGCCGAACGGCGCGGGTAAAACGACGCTCACGAAAATGATCGCAACGCTGATTCAACCAACCAAAGGGCAAGTCACCGTCAAAGGTTACGACAGCGTGCGTGACGACCAGGAAGTGCGGCGCAATGTTGGTCTGGCCGGTGCGGAAGAACGAAGCTTCTACTGGCGTCTGACTGCCGAAGAGAACCTGCTCTTCTTCGCGCGTTTGCACGGGCTGAGCGGCGGCCACGCGAAAAAGCGAATTGCCGAACTGTTTCAGATGCTGCAACTGGAGGACGCCACCCGCCGCAGATTCGCCGAGCTCTCCACGGGCAATAAACAGCGTCTGTCGGTAGCGCGCGCCATGCTGGCAAATCCGCCGGTGCTTCTGCTGGATGAACCGACGCGATCGCTGGATCCCCTCGCCGCGGCGCGCATGCGAAACACGATCAAATCCCTGGCGCAAGATGCCGGCCAGCCGGTCACAGTTTTCCTGACGTCACACAACCTCGCGGAAGTGGAAGAGTTGTGCGAACGCGTCGCCATCATCAGCCGCGGACAAATTAAGGCACTCGACACCCCACAAAAGCTGCGCGCTACGCACAGCAACAACGAACAGGTTTCGATTACGTTTGCAGTCGAAGATGCGATGCAGGTTGAAGCGGCCCTGCGCGAAACCTTCAGCGATCAGCCGTTCACCCTCGGACGAAGCGATCTAAAAGACCACTGGATGTTAAGTTTCGCGCGCAAGGCGAATGATGACGTGCTCGACAACGTGCTGCGGCTGCTCCATCAAAGCGCCGCCGTGATCCAGACTATTCAGTCGGAACGAGCAACGTTGCTTCAAGGTCCTTGAGAGTTATGAAGCGCAAGCCGCCGCGCAGGAGGAAAAGCTCGGATGAATCCCCTTCTCTTCCTGCGCAGGATTTGGGCGTTCATTGTGCGCGACTGGCGTTTGGAACTCAGTTACCGCATGCAGTTCTTTATCCGTGTACTCTCAATTCTCATTCTGGTAACGACCTTCTTTTTCATCTCGAAGATCTTTACGGGCGCTATTGATCCCCGTTTTGGGCAATGGCGCGATCCTCTGGCGGCGTGGCTCACGGGCCTGGCGGTGCTGAACTACTTCATGACGGGGTTCTCCAGCCTGGCGAATGCAATTCGGCAGGAGCAGGTCCAGGGAACTTTGGAAAGCGTTCTGATGTCACCGATCAGCCTCCCGACTGTGATCGTCGCCAGTTCAGCCTGGGCTTTTGTGCAGGCGACGTTCTTCTCGTCGCTTTATCTTCTGTTTGGCTGGCTGTTTTTTAATGTCCACTATCGCGGCAATTTCCTGCTGGCACTCGCGTTCCTGCTGCTTACGACAGTCGTGCTGTCGTGTCTGGGAATTCTGTCCGCCAGCTTTGCGATGGTTTTCAAGCGCGGCGATCCGTTTGGCATCTTTCTCGGCGCCGGTTCAGCACTTTTCTCGGGCGTCTTTTTCCCCACTCAACTTATTAGCGAGTACGCGGGCGGCCTCGCGCATATCTCCCGGATATTGCCGGCCACCTACGGTCTCGACGGCATTCGCCGCGTGCTAATTGAAGGACAGGGGTTTGCCCAAGTGCGCGAACCTTTGATCACTTTGCTGGCGTTTCTCGCTGTGCTGCTTCCTCTTTCTCTTTGGGTTTTCGGCCGTGCCGTCCGGAGGGCTAAACGTGAAGGGAGTTTGATTCAGTACTGAGGATGGTCAGAACCACCTGCTGCCGCTCCTCTCCCTTTGGGAGAGGTTGGGTGAGGGTGCGTAGCATAGCGAGTGGTTTATCTGTTTATAAAGTTATTAATTCGCGAAAGTTCAACCGTCCGCTACCGCAGGCGGTTCTGACCACAGCTGCGTGAATCCGCGGCTAATTCTTCTTTGCCACCGACGATGTCGCGTAACTATCCCGCGTCCTCACCACCATGTTCGGATAACGAACCTTCACCTTAATCGCGCGCTCTCCGCTGGCGTTCGCTGAATGCTTTGAGTAGTACCCCAGACTGTAGTGCACTCCCAATTCAGAAGTGATGGCTTCAAACGCAGGACGAACCTGACCTAAATCATCCGCGCGATAGAACCGTCCGCCAGTCTCCTCAGCCAGGGTACGCAAGTATGGTTCGCTGAGCGCATAGCCCTTCAAGAGACGCTCGCGCACTTTGCGTCGCGCCTTCTCATCTTTTATCTGGCTCAATCGTTCCGGCAACTGCGGCAGCGTGTTGTATTGGACCGTGTAGACCAGAATGTCCTGCTCGGCGATGCCTTCCAGCGTCGCTTGCATCGACACGCGACTATCCTGATCGACGCCATCGGTCATTAACACGATCGCTTTGCGGCCGGGAATTTGCGCCATTCGTTTGAGCGCAAAATCAACCGTGTCGTAAAGCACCGTGCCGTCCGTCACCGCGGGAATGTGCAGTTTGCCACGACGGATCACGGCGACTCGTTCAGGCTGGGTCAGCACGTTCACTTTTCCATCGAAAGTAATCGCCATCAGCAGGTCGTTCATGCGCAGGCGGCCCACGAACGTATTTGCGGCTTCGCGGATCTGCGTGAGTTGAAACTGCGTCGAGCCACTGACATCCAGTAACAAGGCCACGGTGAAAGGCTTTTCAACGGAAGCAAAATAGGCGACTTCTTGCTCGACGCCGTCTTCGTAAATCTTAAAGTCTTCCTGGCGCAGGTTGCCGACGTAGCGGCCGTTGCGATCCATCACTACCGCGGGCACAGTGATTAGACTCGTGGCCCGCACGACGCTGCCTCCTTCGACACCTTGCGCCTGTGAAGTTTTGTCGTTTGCATCTGACGAAGTAACTGGCCGCGTATTTGTACCGCGCAAGACTGGTGGCTGTCGTTGTTCCTGCGCGAGAGTAACTGCGCAGCAGCTTAAGGAAAGAATGGCTATCGAAATTGTTCTGATCATATCGCGTTGGTCCAGAGAGGAAGCCTCAGTTCTGCTACTAACCGTGAATTAGTTAAAAACGACGAAACAAGGCCGTATTTCAGGGCGTACGACCGGCGGGTATGTCGAAAACCCCCTCTCCGCGCGTGGAGAGGGGGCAGGGGGAGAGGTTAGCGCGCCGCAACCCCACCCCAACCCTCCCCGCTCGCGGGGAGGGAGCCAAAACGTCTTCGCTCTCTAAACGTTTCGAGTGCCGGACTTTACCCGTTTCCCCTTTCAGCTTTACTCTCTTATTCAATGTGGCGGCTCATCAGATATGTCACTTACGCCGTAGTCGGCATCATCGTCGGCGGTCTCATCTTCCAACTAGTCGTCGTGCCAGGTTTCTCGGAGCTCGCTACGCAGAACCCCGCGACCTCTTCACTGATCGAAGCGCGCAATCGAGAAGCACGCCGTAAAGGCGCTGAGCCGAAGCGTTTCCAGGTCTGGGTCCCTCTCGAACGGATCTCACCGCACTTGCAGCGCGCGGTAATCGCCGGTGAAGACTCGAACTTCGCGACGCATAAAGGATTTGATTACGAAGCAATTCAGCGCGCCTGGGAGCACGCCCAGAAAGAAGCGGACAAGGAAGCGAAGCAGACGGGCGAGAACGATTCGTGGCTGCCGAACCTGCCTGACTTCAAACGGGGAGCCTCGACCATCTCGCAGCAGCTCGTGAAAAACCTCTATCTTTCGAGCGAGCGCTCGTTCATGCGCAAAGGTCAGGAAGCGATCATCACTTACTTCATGGAACGTAATCTTCCCAAGAAGCGCATCCTTGAGGTCTATCTAAATGTGATTGAGTGGGGTGATGGGATTTACGGCGCCGAGGCTGCTTCTCAATATTACTTTCACAAACCGGCAGCGAACCTTAACGCGCGCGAGGCCGCTTTTCTCTCGGCGATGATTCCCAATCCGCGCACAGTCTTTAACCCGCAAGTTAATCCAAAGCGCGTCGCGCGTCGGCAGCGCATCATTATGCGAGGAATGCCGAGCGTCAAGATGCCTGCTTGATATTCTCACCAGAACGTGAGCACGACGATGATCTACACACATCCTAAACCCACAGAAGTTAGCGCAGAAAGTCACATTGCAGCCATCGCGAACGAGGAGCAACGGAAGTTAAGGGGATTAGATTCCTAATGGACGTAGGAGTGCCATCCAACTCTAACCAGCACTTTCTGGTTTCAAGCAATGATGTTCGCTCAGGATTCATATCAGGGCGCACTTTCGGAATGAAACAAGTTCGGTATTCAGCTGTAGATGAACTTGCCATTTTCGAAGGCGACATTGTTCTCGGCACAGTAGATGAAATGGAAGCTTATGCTGAGCAAATGCAATTAGAAGAAACCGTCATGGGAGTGGCTATCACAGGGGCGCTTTATCTCTGGCGGGATGGACTCATACCCTATGTGATTGACTCAAATCTGCCCAAAAAGAATCGCGTGACGGAGGCGATCAAGCATTGGGAGGAGAACACCTTAATCCGTTTCGTGAAGCGCACCAAAACTAATGCCGCCAAGTATCCAAACTACATACACTTCTGCTCTGCTTCGGGCTGCTGGTCATCAGTGGGCGTGCGAGGAGGCAAACAAGACATTTGTCTTCACGGAGATTGCGGTGTCGGCGATGTCATACATCAAATTGCTCATGCAGTGGGCCTCTGGCATGAACAGAGCCGCGAAGACCGTGATCTATTCATCCGATTTGAATGGGCTAATGTGGTGCCCGGTACGGAGCACAATTTCAACCAACATATCGCAGACGGCGATGACGTTGGGAAATACGACTTCGACTCAATCATGCATCACCCAGCAACGGCATTCTCTAAAAACGGTCGGCCAACAATTATTGCTGTCGGGGAACAACCAATCGGGCAGCGGCGCGGCCTAAGCGATGGTGATGTCGCAGCCGTCACAGCGATTTATCCGGGTCTTAAGCCTCGCGAAGGTCGGCAAACGGTTGAGACTCAACAAACCCCACAAGAGGTTCAGCGAGCCCCACAACAGGATAGTCTTGGACGTGGAGTGGACGATGCATTTTGGTTAGCTCATTCGAAGGAGATGGTCAAGAATGCGATCCCGGCCCACGATAAAGCCGCAGAAACTTTGCAAAAAACGCTGGCGTGGTTTTGGACAGCTTACTCCGCCGTTGCCCTAATCGGAGTCTCTCTTGCCAAGAAGCAATATCCTCTTTGGCTAACCCTGGTGGTTGCATTGCCCGGGCCGGTTCTCATACTGGCCTACTTCTTTGCCAGTTATGTACCCATGCCTCGTATGGTGGCTTTTAAGCCTCGCCTCGCCGAACAAGTACGAGAAGAACACCAAAGGGTTCTAAGGTACAAGCGAAAGATGCTTCAAATAGCTCTGATCGGCACGCTTACAGCAGCTATCCTCGTTGCTGTAGCAGTTGTTGCTGTGTCATTTTTCGGGAATTAGTTGGCTCAATCTCGCGGTCAGGAGCAGGTTTATCGCGAGCCTAATGACGCCGCCGAGTATCCTAGTCGGAGGTGCTACCTTGTCGCGCGAGCTGCCTAACAACAGCAGCAGCGGACGGCGCTGCGCATTGCCGCTTTTCTGTCGGCGATGATTCCTAACCCGCGCACAGTCTTTAACCCGCAAGTTAATCCAAAGCGCGTCGCCCGCCGGCAGCGCATCATCATGCGAGGAATGCCGAGCGTCAAGATGCCTGCGTGAGTTGCTGTGATCAAGCGACCCACTCAAGTTAAGAAACAAGTACACAAGCGTGGCTTGACGAACATCCCTGCAACAGTGAAATATTAGCGACGCCCCCGAATCCCCGGTTTTAGTTGGCAACTGATGTGGCCCCTCTTATAAGTACCAAACATACATAGGCGGAACGAATCCGGCTCTTGGATTATAGGTAAGGGATGAAGCCGATTCTGTAATTCCCTCGCGCTCCGAGCCGTCGCAGGAGTCTTTACTTTGCAAAATACACCTCGCAGAAACGTCGCTCTGTGCGCCGTCGTTCTCTTCGCCGCACTTCTCATAACCCCGGCCGTCGCCGCGCAGCCGGGCATCGAACACCTCGCCAGCCGCGAGGCATTCAACGCCGCGTCCTCGGGCCTCTCGACGATTGACTTCGGTTCGGTCGCGCCCGCGAAGGGATTCGGCAAGTACCGGCCGGAGGAGGGTCTGACGACAGGCGGCGTGACCTTTCGCGCGCGGGGCGGCGCGCGGTTTGGGCCGGGCCTGATCTATGTCATAAGCACACATTACGGCAGCATGAACCCGATGCACAACACGGGCATGCTTCCCCAACTCGCCTGGGCCGCGCCGAACCAGCCCGGCAATGCTTATCTGGACGCGACGCTCCCGTCCGGTACGACGGCCGTCGGCTGTGACCTCTGGACGCAGCAGCCTTACGTCTCGACGATCGAAGTCACGGCCACGACCTCGGACGGGCAGACGCAGACAGTCGTCGTCAACACGCGCAACCGGCCCGCCGCGTCTTTCGTCGGCTTCATTTCAGACAAGTCAATCGTGACGATCAGTTTGCGCCTCCCGAAGGGAGTGTCGGGTCTGCTACTCGATAACCTCACTTACGGTCACAAGGCCGAGGGCCGGAGCGTGCGCGCGTCCACTCCCGCCGCACAAGAAGGGCAGGCGGGTGAGAGTCCAGCGGTGACACCCATAACGCCCGCGGCCTCTCCGACCGGCGCGCGACCTCCCGCGGCGCAGACCGCAACGGCAACGCCCGCCGCGCGAAAACGTGAACAGCCTGCTTCGAATACCGCGGCAGCTCGCGGCACAATTGCATACATCCGCGGCGGCACTGAGATTCGCCTGATTGAGTCGGACGGCACTAACGATCGGCGGCTCTGGACGCACGAGTTCGCTAAAGAGGGCTCGTCCATCCACAACCTCGCGTGGCGGCCCGACGGCAAGGAACTCGCCTTCTCCAGCAGCCACCTGAATGTTGCTTCGCTTTACCACGCAGACATCTACGCCGTCGGCCCAGATGGCACCGGCTTTCGCAAGATCACCAACGCCCCCGACCACGGCGAACTCGCGCGCTATCCGAAGGGGGCCGTCAGCGTCACAGTGCGCAACGACCAGCCGCTTTATAAGCAGTCGCGCGCGACGACGGGCGTCTTCTTCGTTTATGTCGTCGGGGCTAACGAGCCGCAGGCAGTCACGCTGCCGCCGGGGTCGTCCAAGACGCTTCTGTTTAAGAACGTGGCCGACTATGGCGACCACGCGCAGGCGGTCGTCGCGATGTACGGGCAGTACCGATGGTTCATCCCCGGCGTGGACGTGAAGGCCGGGCGGACGATCAAGTCACCCGACTTCAGCATCAGCGGTGACGGCTATGAGCTCTACGGCGCGTTTCGCCCCACCTGGCGCAGCGACGGCTCGCGCCTGAGCTTCCGCAACGGTCTGTGCCTCGTCAACACCGTGCCCGCGCAGCCCACACCCGGTGAGTTTGTTTACCAGCCGCTCTTCGCGGGCAAACACCCGTCGGGCACGTGCGCGTGGGACTGGGGGCCGACGCCAGCTCTCGCCGATCAGATCATCTATAGCGCGAACTCTGACGGCGAAGGCACAAGCATCCACCGCGTCAAGGAGGTTGGCACGCACCCCGGCACGAAAGTGCACGCCTTCAGCGAGCTCGACCTGCAGCTCCTTTCAGACCTGCGTTGGCTGCCTGACGGCTCCGGCTTCCTCTATTCTTTTCCCGACCTCGCGTACGAGCTCGGAAACATCTTTCGCTACGACCTCGGGACTAAGCGCGCGACGCAATTGACGAAGTTCGAGGGGGAGTACGCACGCGCCTTCGATGTCTCGCCCGACGGCGCGTGGGTCGTCTTCGAGCGCGCGAAGAAGTGGGACGACGATAAGGACGTTGATCTGTGGATCATGCGCGCCGACGGGAGCGAGCCGCGCCTGCTGGTGCGCGGCGGCTTCGCACCGTCGTGGCGTTGACGGGCCAGCGGTTAAGTAGCCTTGAAAATGCTCATCGAGCTTGCCTTCGATTACTTCATCGCACGACTAGTTCTGCACACGAGTGAACGGTGAACCAATAGTGATCTCAGGTAGGGCGAAACGTGTCATTGTCTACACAACTTCGTTACTAACTGCGCCTATGCCGATCATGCCTTTCGAAAAGGGCACGCGTGAGTTTGCCCTTGCTATTATCGCGTGCGGCGTAGTTTTATCCCTGTCGAGTTTCTATGTAGTGCACCGTGAAAAAAGGCTTCAATCCCGAAGCCTCCTGGGTATGAAGCTGCTAGCAGCGGCAACCATAACACTCTTGTTTGGGCTGTCGATGACTGTCGGCGCAATAATTTATCTTATCCAGTATTAAAGCTGTTTGTATCACTCTAACTATGGCATGGATAAAAGTAGCCGAGTCGGTGCCACCTGAGAACGAACTAGTCTTGATCTACGATAATGGAAACAACAGGATAGAGATTGGACGCACTATTGACGGTAACTGGTATGTCGAAGATACGCCGGACGGTCAGCTGCGAGAAATCACAGAAGTCACCCATTGGAGCTGGGTCCTCGATTCCGAGACATATGACAGTGCAGAGGATTAGCCGGGTTGATGCCACGGGCGCGCCCAACAACTCGTTGGACGGGAGCGGCGGAACCTGAATTTGCCAATTTCGGATTTCGAATTGCGGTTTGAAATCGGCGCCGCCGCGTCAACAAATCGGGTATGAAAGTCGGAGTCAAGCAGAGAGATCTCCTTAACCGCCGGAGTTGATTAACTTCGGAGGGCTATTAACGACTCGCCGGCTGGCGATTCAAGTTGCGTCACCGAGTTTGTTGATAGTCACCTCGTCGTTAACCTACACACCTTCTATCGACCGTTGTAGTTGCCTGGCAGCCATTCAGGTATGTGAGACTCACGAAGTTTCGTGGCCTATGGTCCGGTTGGGCTTTGCCACCAAGTGGCGGTCCGGTGCGGGCCTAACCATTGGACGAGACTTACTCCGTGAATGCTCACGACGCAGCCTACGATTTGGTTGAGAGACTCCGCACCGGCCCATAAGGTGTTCGGTTTGACGTTGACGATAACTCTCACGCGACGACCTCAGCAACTCGCTTGATTCAGCGGCCTTCGATATTCATCTTTCAGCGCATCAGTCGATCGTCATAAGGCGTCTGGTTGATCCACATCGCTCTTAAGGTCGAGACAATCTTCCGCTGCACGGTCAAGCGCGCATGCGTGGCATCATGCGTCTGCTCCAGCGCGCGCCGGTAAGCTCGTTTGAAGCTATTGTCACGCCGCTCGCGCAGGGCCGCGTCGAAGGCTTTGCGCGACACATCCTTCAACCGCCCACAGCCAGAGCGGTCGAGTCGCGGCCGGCGCAGGGGCTTCCCATTACTGCTGCGATGACTGACGCTCAGACGACAGTACTTCCAAAGCTTGCGCGTGGAACTGAAGCGTTGCGGCGTGTGAATGTAAGCACTGAAGCGACAAGCGCCAATGGGCCCAATGCCCGGCGCGGTCTTCATGATCTTAATCTCCGGGAGAGACTGGGCCACCTGCAGCATCAACAGTTTGGCTTCCGTTTGCGACGCCACCGCCTGATCCAGCACCGCATAGAGTTGACTGAGGGCCGTGCGCACCGCCGCTGACTTAATTTCCGCCAACACTGCTTTGCGACCAGCATTCGAGAACAGCCGCTCGCCGCGCACAATCACGCCCTGCATCCGCAGCCGCCCCTTAATCCTGGTCTTCAGACGCGCCTGCTGCTGCGTCAGCTCATCGTAGTGTTGCACCAGGGTCTTGAAGTCGCGCCGCGATCGCTCCGGTGGATAATGCACTTCCTTGAACCGATTCAGCCGCAGTAGTTCCGCCAGTTTGTAAGCGTCGATCCGATCGCTCTTGTCGGCGTCCCGGGCGATCCAGGCGTTGCTCTGCGGATGCGAGCAGACTACCCGGCTTACCAGCGCCCTAATGATGGAGGTGGCCCAGGGCGCCAACTCGCCAGCCTCCAGATGCACGTGGATCTCGCCGCGCTGATCCGCAAAGGCTTTGATCAGATTCGCTTCGCTGGTGGCAAACTCCCGATTCACCTTACTCACCCCAGCTTCATTGACTGATACTTGATGAAAAGAACTCGACCCAAGATCGAGTCCGACGTAGACTATGCTCATGCAGATGTCTCCTCCTTCGATTTGTTCGCAAAACCATTGGGGATAAAAAAGCAGGATGATTATCCTGCCGGAGACATCTGCTACTTGAAACTTAATTTGTAAGCCCGACTTTCATCGTACCGTTGGACGCTGGCAAGTGTGGAACACTCTGCGAGGTGAGTTCGTAGGTCCTGGAAAGGACTGAATCAATGAAACAACTCCTCGCACTCGCTATTTTCCTTGTGGCAACTATACCGTCCGTTACTACGCAGACCCTGGACACTACTAAAAAGCATCCGGTTGAGGTTTTCTTCATTTCGGGAATCTCATCATTCAATTCCCATGATCTCGATGGCTTTATGAAGCAGTTTGCGTCGGACATTGAGATGTATACCCCGACGGGCTGGTTACGGGGAGAGCAGAGCGTGCGCGCCCGCTTCGCTCAAACCTTTGCGCAGTTCCCGTCAGTGAGAATGGAGATTGAAGATTTACGAGTTCGTGAGGTGACGCGCGGAACAGTTGTCACAGATTTCCGGTGGCGAGTCTATCCGATGGGAAAGGGGCCAGCGTTTCATGGCGTCGGATCAGGAGTTTACATCCTCAGGGATGGAAAATGGGTGGAAGTCCTCGAACATGAAACGGTCGTGAAAGTTGATGAAGGGCTGAACCCAGTTAAAAAGTAGTACGTTTTATCCCGCCGCCCCCAACAACTCTTTGGACGTGAGCGGCGGGTTTGAAAAACTCAAACTTCGAAATTCCGTTTGTGCCGCCTGGTCAACTCAAACTGTCAGGCGCCTTTTAATCTCGACGGGGTGGTATGGACGCACGAGGGCACGATTACTGGCAACGATTTCTTTCCACACGCGAGGATGGGGCCGACCTTCAATCGCGCGGGTACATGGTCGATAGCTTTGGCGACAGTCCGGAAATGGCCAGTGAACTCGCTTCGCTAATAGTGGCTGGGGTGAAAACCGCGACGTGCTCGAGCGTTTGGGAGTGGGACGATACAACCAATCCGATGCCTCGGGAAGGACTGCTGACGGTCGTGATTGACGGAGCCAGGACGCCAAGATGCATCATTGAGACGGTCCGCGTCGAAACGGCTACATTCGAGGCCGTGGGCGCCGAGTTCGCGTACGCGGAAGGAGAGGGGGACCGATCACTCGAGTATTGGCGGCGCGTGCATTGGGACTACTTCTCGCGAGTATTGCCAAAACTCGGACACGAGCCATCGTTAACGATGCCGGTCGTGTGCGAACACTTCCGCGTGCTGTACCGATAGGTGTGCCGCCGGAAGAGAGGGGATCTTAAGGCGAACGTCGCCCTAATTACGAGCGGCCAACTCAACCGTTAGAGCGCTAGCACTTATGTCTCCCGACGTACGCATCGGCTATCTCGCAGATCACCCGGAGGCGTTACCTACTCTGGAACGGTTGTTTGAAAGCGAGTGGGCTGCCTACTACGGCGCTGCTGGCCCAGGAGACGCACACCAGGACCTCGTAGCTTATTCAAACCGCGGTCAACTGCCAGTCGGACTGGTGGCGTTTCTGGGCTCTGAGCCATGTGGTGTCGCTGCGCTCAAAGCCG
This sequence comes from uncultured Acidobacteriota bacterium, assembly GCA_963726075.1. GTDB lineage: Bacteria > Acidobacteriota > Blastocatellia > Pyrinomonadales > Pyrinomonadaceae > UBA11740. The sequence continues at coordinate 232,821 of CAVSAQ010000001.1, forward strand.
ATTCAATTTCTACCCACAAGCATCTCACTCCGTGGATCGGTGGCGGCATGGTGGTTCCGCAGTTCCGGCGTCACGGCATCGGAGCGCGTCTCGTATCCGCCCTTGAAGATGTGGCCTGTAGTCTCGGCTTCACGACTGTATACTCGGGCACCAGCACTGCGAATAGCCTGCTTATCCGTGAAGGCTGGCAGCTCATGGAAATTGTCCAATACGACGGCGAGGCGGTTTCAATCTATGAAAAGGCGCTCTAACATTCATCGGAGGAATGACGATGTCTAACCATCACATTTTCGCGATGAAATTTGCGAAGGTCTATCCGCTGTATGTGCAAAAAGCGGAACGTAAGAATCGTACGAAAGAAGAAGTTGACCAAATCATCTGCTGGTTGACTGGCTATGACCAAGCGGGTCTAGCGCAGCAAATCAAACAGGAAAACGACTTTGAGACCTTTTTCGATCAAGCGCCGGCGATTCATCCGAATACTTCGCTCATCAAAGGCGTAGTGTGTGGTGTTCGCGTGGAAGAGATAGAAGATCCGCTCATGCAAAAAGTACGCTATTTAGACAAGCTCATTGATGAGCTCGCAAAAGGCAAAGCGATGGAGAAAATTCTGCGGCAGTAAGGTCGCTGGACCGGAGCGGCGGAAGAATGGTTCTACGAGGATGTTAGGCAGAGAAGTCGATGGACATTCGCGAAAGTTACGACTCGGCGGCGGCGGCATACGCTGAACACCTAGCAGACGAGCTCGTGCGCAAGCCACTCGATCGGCATCTCTTGAATCGGTTTGCGGAAGAAACTCGCGGCCGCGGTCTCGTCGCCGATCTCGGCTGCGGGCCTGGCCATGTTGCCCGGTATCTCAGCCAACAAGGCGTCCCGATCTTTGGGGTCGACTTTTCCGCGAAGATGGTCGCGGTGGCCCAGAGCCTGTTCCCGATCTCGACTTTCGCGTCGAAGACATGAAACGCCTCAGCGCATGCGAGGCAAGTCTCGCCGGAGTGGTACTGTTTTATTCCATCGTGCACTTCGACTTGACCGAACTCCCGCCAGTTTTTCAGGAAGCGCGACGGGTCCTCGTGCCTGGGGGCTTGGCGCTTGTCTCATTTCATGTTGGTGAGCAGATCGTCCATCGGGATGAGCTATTCGGTGCTCAGGTCTCGCTGGACTTTCGGTGTCACACTCCCGAGAGCATCGTCGAGGCTCTCCGGTCAGCCAATCTCGCGGTCATCGAGCAGGTTCATCGCGAGCCTTATGAGGGAGCCGAGTATCCTAGTCGCAGGTGCTACCTCGTCGCGCGAGCTGCCTAACAACAGCATGCCGCGGACGCGCGCGAAGCCGTTTTTCTGTCGGCGATGATCCCCGCGCACGGTTTTCAATCCGCAGGTGAATCCGAAAACGCGTCGCGCGCGAGCAACGCTTTCCTCAGCAAATACGATTGGTAGTAGTCCGTGTTCAAGGAGCGAACTACAGTGTTATGTGTGTCAGCACACAGACTGATGTTCCCGCCGTCTGCTTAACTAAGGCTAGAGTTTCATCACCCGAGAACTCACGGCGGACAATGACTCTTCCCGATTCCACCAGCGACGCGACCCGCTCTAACGCGAAACATGACAACTCGTTGAATCGGAGCGTCGGGAGCGTGGTTTCGCATCAAGGCTGGTGCGGCGAAGGGTGAATGGAACGCCGCCGCGTCAACTCGGACGTTCGACGCTTCTTAAATCAATTGCCGCTTTACACTCAGAGAATGTGTTAAGCGCTAAAGTTTTGATAAGAGGCTGTTTGATGAAAACTAAACACTATTTGCCCTAGGAGTGAATATTATGAGAAATGGAGATGAAGTTAGTAGTACATATATGCAGTCGGTTGTCATATACGTCTGTAGCGGGACAATGTTGACAAACCAATGGGCTATTGGATGTTCGCACTGTTACGCGACGGAACTTGATAATCGCCTGAAAGAAATGTTCGTCTATTATGACGGAAAAAAGCAAATGGTGGTCAGCGATATGTTCGGTCTTTTTAAACAGAAACAGAGAATTGTCGAACTTGTTCGACATCCTTCAAATACTGCCGGCGGCAATCCGTATTATCGCAAGATACAGGGCTTTGACATCACGCTGTTTAAGCTCGAAAACCCGCTAACTATTAATGGTTCAAAAGAAGGTTTTGAGCAAAAAATTTGGGATGGTGAATCGTCCGAACTCCATAAACAAAATTTAATGTGTGTAGGTTGGGGAATGCTTACAGACACCCAGGATTCAATGGTGTTGCGAAAAGCCATCCTGACTCCGGAGGTGAAGCTTGAAGAAGTTGTGGCAGGAGCGCGGGTCGGCGACCGTCTGCACGTGTTACCGAACGCCAAAAAACAAATTACGATGCCGGGTGATTCCGGTTGCGGATGTTATGTTGAGCGCAATGGAATTTGGTATTTAGCCAGCATCAATGCCGGGGGAGGTACGGGATACGGATTTAGTATGAGTGTCGCGCATCCGGAAATCCGTAATTGGATTAGAAACGTGGTCTTTAGTGAAGCCTCGAAACCTTTATCGAATGTGTGGAAACGGTTTGAAAAAGAAGAAGTTATCAAATCGGCACCGGCTGCTGCGTCTTGGAAACCGGGAAGATTAGACGTGTTTGCGCGCAGTCAGGATAACCGTCTCATACAAAAGACATATGAAGGCGGTTGGACACAATGGAAAGAACCAAAATTAAAGTCGAACGCTAAAATTCCCACATTGATTGATGCGCCCGCCGCAGTCTCTTGGGGAACAAATCGCATAGACTGTTTTGTGCGCGGTATTGATAGCCGAATGTATCATCTTTGGTATGGAAACGAATGGTTAGATATAGAATCGTTTGACGGCATCATTACATCAGCACCAACAGCCGCGTCATGGGCATCGGGAAGATTGGATATATTCGCGCTCAATCAAAACGGTCGTCTTACTCACAAAGTTTATGATAGCGGTTGGAAGCCGTGGGATGAACAGTGGGGTTCTACGGGAGTTCAGAATCTTAACTTTGTTGATGCACCCGCGGCCGTGTCGTGGGGACCGAATCGGTTAGACTGCTTTATGCGCGGCGTTGATAGCAGAATGCATCACATTTGGTACGACAATGGGTGGGGAAAGTTAGATGTGTTCGACGGAATCATTGCATCCGCACCGGCAGTCGCTTCGCAGAAATCAGGGCAATTGGACGTTTTTGCGCGAGGTCTTAACAATCATTTGATGCACAAGCGATTCGACGACGGAAAATGGCATCCGTGGACGGACTTGGGCGGACAAACCGCAGACTCGCCCGCCGCCGTGTCTTGGGCAGATAAACGGCTGGATTGCTTCGTGCGCGGGAACGACGGTTTCATGTATCACGATTGGTCTAGTTGAGTAAATCCTGTCTTATGTAGTCGTAACGCAACGTCGAACAATTCAATGGACGTGAGGGCGAAACAGCGACTCTCTTAAAAACGTCGTCCGTTTCCCTCACGTTGCGTGGCGGCGGTTTCGCCCCACGTCATAAGCGTTAGATTGCTTCTAGTAAATGTGAGGCGGGGGTTCTCCATCTTACGAAAGTCAAAGGCAGTCTAATGAAAAAGTCGAGTGCCTTAATTCCTATAACATGTGCCTTTCTGTTTGCGTGCCAGCCCTCTCGTCAATCAAATGTATCGGTGCAGGTCAATTCGCCCAGTCCTACACGTTCAGTCTCCCCTCGGCGAACCTTGCCGACAAACCTTGGCGAGATCCTAATGTTGCATGTCAGTATTTATCCTCCATCGGGCTGAGGACTAAACCATATCAGGATTACGAAGGGCAATCTTGGTGTATGGCGAGTTTGTTTTACGCTGAAAACACTCCGGTCCCAAACGAGATCAGCTACACCGCGAGTGGCGACGAATCGCACGTCCAACAACTCGAACTCAGCGCTGAAACCTACAATTATCTTCCGGCTGAAGATCGCAGGACTATTGAAGAGGCCAGCAAAATGGCTGAACAGCTTCTACGCGTGGCGCTCGGTCCCAAATTTCCAAAAGAACCCATCGGCGCATTTCGCGCGGGTGCATCAGGTAGGTGGACACTTAGTAATGAAACGATCGAAGTTATGCGCGACGAACACCGACCTGGTCGAGGCTTCACGATCACTCTCCGGATCAAATGATATCGCCCAAATCTACGTCCATGGCGTGAGCCACGTCGCGAAGGGAAGTCAGGCTTGCGTTCCGCCGATGACCATTCGCAGAGGGTGCGAGATCACAATGAGCGCAGCGTCCGCCCGCTAAACTCCGGCGTTCTGCTTTTCCACACTCGACTCCCGAACCAATCCGAAAGTCTGTTCCGTCAGCTCCTGGGGCACGCCGGATTCCGGACATATTTCTCGGTGTGGTGTTCCTGCATCTTTTCCAGCAGTTTTTCGAAATGCTTGTCGTCAACGCAGACGATGGGGTTAACCGGGATCACAGTCATCCCCGCCAGCCTGAAGTTATTAACGACGTTATCGTTGATGAGGTCTCGAATCCGAATTTCCTGCACCTGCGCCGGCCGCTTCTTCCTGATCTCGTTGTAAACCTCAGGATCAATTTCTCCCGAGTCTCCGACCAGGATGAATTTTCTCTCGGGAAATCTATTCATCAGTTCGGTGATTTCGTGGAGCTTGTGTTTATAAGTCACGTCCAATGAGCTCCCCAGGAACTTCATGAGATTATTCGTCGATTCCAGCGAAAGATGCGTCGAGAAAAATTTCAGATGAAACGTCCCTTCCGGGAAGGCGCCCGGACCAGTAATCAGAAAATCATAGAGCGGCCCAAACAACTGCTCGGGTCCGCCCGAAACGTAGTGGACGGGAATATCGCCGAGCTCTTTATAAGCCGCGGCCATGTCGGGAACCACGACGCTCTTGAAATCAAGACAGAAAGTATTTCGTAAGACGGTGTCCTTACCTGCAGGGACTTCGGTTGCCTTGATCGTATCGTCGATGTCAGAGATGAGGGAGACTCCACTTGCATCAGGTTCGATTAACCTGACTCGTCCCAAACCGGTATGGTCCTTCGACACGGCGCGAAAAGTTAACCAGCCATTGGGGGATTTCTGTTGTTCTTGCAACCGCTTCGCCTGGTCGTCGGTTAGGAACAAATCAAGTTTGACGATTCCATCACCCGCGCTCCTGGTGAACTCATAGGCTTTGTCCTCAGGATCAGAGTCGAACTTCACCAACACCTTTTCAGAGGTTTTGTTGTCATCGGCAAAGTCGGCTGAGCGCGATCGAACTGTGGTCACTTCGGCGTCGTTGCATTTGGCGGCCAGTTTGAGGATCTTAACCACGCCTTCTGCCCGATTTTCCCCGTCTTCATGAACCCAACCACGTAATTGAGCATTCCAGTTCGTCCCGGCCCGGTAGCCGTAAGTTGGATAGAACGTGACCTCTTTTTCCGTCTGCACTGGCAGCCGGGCGGGTGCGGCCGGCGTCAATGACTGCACCGGCGTAGGAGTTGTTGAGTGCTCACGGTTACCACACCACCCGGAAATCATTGCGGCCATGAAAAGGACGAGGGACGCCAGGTGAGTATGTAGTTTCATCGATGGCCTGCTTTCGGAAAAACCAAAGAGCCTCATGGTTTATTTTCAGTCAGAAGAGCGGCTTGCCGCCGCTTGAACATCAGGCGGGGGCAAGCCCGGGTCCCCAGCCGAGCATCTCGGCTGGGGTGGAAGCCCACCTTCCTGACTGCATTTACCTTCAGGTGGCTGACTAGACGCCCAACAGAGATGACTTCGCCCGCAGGAGTGTTTCAAACCCACTGCGTAATCCACGTGGCGAAGGCAAGCCAGATTTGCGTTCCGCCCACGACCATTCGCAGCGGGTGCGAGATCACAATAAGCGCGCCGCCCACCAAAGTCGCTCGATGCGGCCGTCCGCGTGTGATGATGTCGAAGATGAGCAACGGCAGGATGAAAAGATCGCTGAGGCCAAAAAAGACAAGCGGTCCACCGGTTTCGATGAAACTGAACGGCAAGCGCGCCACCGCGGCTGGAAGAATGGCGATTGTCGACAGTAACATCAGTCTTTTGTGAGTATCGGGGCGCCGTCGAAAGTACAACGCGGCGCCGACCAGAATCCCGAACAGCAGCATGTCGCCCAGCGGTATCGTCAGGAAACTGAGCGGATTTACGCCAGGTATGGGTGATGGTCCCTTGGCGCGTACGAGCGCCGTGTAGATTCCAATTACGAGCATGAGACTCGCCAACACGCCTCCCGCGATCCCTAAACGCATGTGAATACGCGTCCGCTTGGCCGCCACGAGCGTCGTCTGCGTCAAGAACAGAATGATCCAGGAAGAGAAGATAATTCCGTGCGCGATGAGGAACGGCATCAGGGGCTGCGTCTGAAAATACGGTCGCAGAAAAAACGTCCGCGAGAAGCCGGCAAAGACCGTGATCAGAAATAGAACCGACATCGCCGTGTAAAAGATCCGTTCGGCGCGTCTCTTATCGATTGAGGTCCCGGTGTTAAAGACTTCGGCTCGTGCAGCCATCCTTTTTTCTTCTCCTCTGAACTCCTGACTAAGCCCAACTCAGATTTACCGTTCAGCGATTCACAATCTGGGATCCCTTTCGGTGCTGGTTCTTTATCGGCCTTGCCTAAAAGTGGTTAAGGCCTCGCGTCCTCATGGTATTCAACCCGAAGGGTTGACAAAGATTAGCCGGAGGTCGGAGCGAGCGGAGACCTCCGGATCGGCGCGTTCGTAAGTTGCACCCTGTAGGGGTGCCAGATAATCCGCGAATTCTTGCATCCCTTCAGGATGCTCAAATCACTGGGCCAACGGTTCCGGTGGTCTGCGACCACCGGCTACTATCTATCAGCCCTCCGGGCTGAACAAGTATTCGAACTCTAAGGAACTTTGAGGCAAACTCTCTTTAACTCAGGCGAACGAGAAATTCAATAGCAAAGTCGCTGGAGAGCGTACCTGTGCTCCGGGAGGTTGGAGCACCATAGCGCGAGGCCTTCGTTGAATCTGCGGTTTGTCATCCCAAGGCATTCTCTTCCGCTTCGTTGAGTACAATTCTCAACGCACTCCTCCAGCGAGGCCACGATCAACGTTTCGGCGGATGTAAACTTTTGGCACCCGGCCCAGGCTTTGCCGGCAAATTCACAGGCAGATCCAATTCATCATCAATCAACACATCAACGGAGACGCCCGCTATACGCGCGTAACGCAAGAGGATCAGCAAGGGCGGCTCGCTTTGACCCGTCTCGTATTTTGAGATGTCTGAACGAGTGATTGCGTCTTCAACGCCCAATTGCCTTACCAACTCGCCCTGCGATAAGCCGAGGCTCTGCCGGATCTGGAGCAACTTTTCAGCCAGTCGTTTCGGTTTGTTTGCTTTCATTTTTCGTCTCCAACGAGAGATATGCGCTAGACGTTTCTCTTAGCACCAGATGCGCGCAGCAGGATGCCTACGCTCCCAGCACTACGGAATAGTTCGATCGGTGCCGCGAATCAGGTCTCTAAAGCGCGGATCGGAACGGAGGTTCTCAAGATGAGGATCGACGCGGACGAAGGTGAAGCCGACGGCGTGCTCCTGTTCAGCCTGTGCCAGCCACTCAAATCCTTTATCGCGGTCGCCTAACAACGAGTAAATGATCGCAATCTCGTAGGCTGTCACCCACTGTTCGTCGCGTTTCGCAATGATCTCTTCGAGAATCCTGCGCGCTTCGTCCTGGTGACCGGTCGCCGCCAGCACATGGGCTCGTTTCGCGCGGGTCGTGGGACTGTCGCCGGCAAAACTGCGCTCCTGTTCGTAAGCCGCCAAAGCTTCAGGGACCATTCCCTTCCGCTCATAAGCCCAGCGCAACACGGTGTGCGCCGCGACGGCGCCGGGATCGAGTTCAAGGGCCTTGCGACACTGAGTAATCGTGTCGTCGAAACGCCCGGCGAGAAACAAGACGTTGGCCAGCGCCGTCGCGATCACCGCCGACTGTGGCGTTATCTCTCGGGCGCGTTCTACTTCCTTGTACGCTTCATCGTGCCGCCCCATCGCCGACAAACTGTACGCGTACCACCGATGCGAAACCTGGTTGCGCGGATTCAACACGATGGCTTTTTGAAGTTCGCGTTCCGCGCCTTCCCAGTCACGATCGAAATGCAGCCGGACAAAGCCGAGGGACGCGTGCGCTTCCGCCAGATTCGGATCCGCTCTCACGGCGCTTAAGGCCGCGTGCTTCGCGCGTTGCCACGCGTGGGCCGGCGGCGGCTCGACGTACCAGTTCAGCAGCGCGTAACAATCAGCCAATTCGGCGTAAGCTACGGCGTAATCCGGTTTGAGTTCGACTGCGCGCTCGAGCCTCTGAATCGCCTGGCGCAAGCCTTCGGCGGTGCGGCGAGTCGCGTAGTAGCGGCCGGCGGTGAATAGCTGACGCGCTTCTTCGTCTTCGCCGGGTGATGTTTCCGGAGCCGGTGTGGCCACTGCCGACGTTTCCAATGAACGCGACGCGGCGGCGCCTTTCGCGCGTCGCGCAATGACCGTTTGCTCGCTGAGGGATGTTTGCGGCGCCGGGTTCCTGGTCTTGCTCAACAAATCTTCGAACACGGGGTCGCCGCGCACGACGTCCCACGCCGGTTCCACGCCTATCCAAACCAGCCAGCCGTCGTTGACACGGTGCGCTTCTTGCAGCGAGGACAGGGCCTTTTCATATTCACCGAGGTGCAGGTGGACCAGCGCAGTGTGATAGGGCGAGACATATGCGCGCGTTGACATTTCTTTCAAACGCCGCAACGCCGCGCGCGCATCATCGACGCGACCCGCGGCCGCGTATGATTGGCCTAAGCCCGAGACGAAAAATTGTCCGCCGCCGGACACCTGCAAAGCTTTCTCGGAAACAGCAACGGCATCATTCGCCCGACCGGCGGCGCGCAAGACCCACGCGTAAGTCGCCACTCCAACCGAAAAATCAGGGGCGACCTCGAGCAAGTTTTCATGCGTGGCAATGGCTTCTTCGTATCGACGCGACTGGTAATAACACCAGCCCGTCGCCTGCACCACGCTCGGCGACAGCGGATCGAGTTCGCGCGCACGCAGAATTTCGCGCAGCGCGTCATCGAACCGCCCGGTCATGGTCAAATGAAAGCTGTACCAGTGATGCCCGGTGGCGTAATTCGGATTGATTTCGATTGCCCGGCGGTGATGCGCTTCAGCGACTGACCAATCAAAGTCGTGCGCGATGGTGGCGAAGCCGAGCGCGCTGTAGGCTTCCGCGGCCGACGGATCGAGATCGATGGCCTTCTGCGCTGCTTCCTTCGCGGCGCCCGTACATTCGTTGAATGACTTTACGCCGAACACGCCGAGCCAGTTGTAGTAGTCGGCGATGCCCGTGTACGCGAGCGCATAGTTTGGATCGAGCTTTATGGCGTGGTGGTAGCATTCAATCGCGCGCGCCAGGCCTGATTCGGTGTACGTGTTCCAGTGATAACGACCGCGCAAATACCACTCAAACGCTTTCGGATTCACGGTGCCGCGTTTTGAAAGCTGCAAGCGATCGTCGCCAGTCAGTTGCGGCAACAGCGCCGCCGTCACGCGCTCAGAGATCGAATCTTCGATTTGCAGCACGTCCTTCGATTCTTCATCGAACTGGTCGGCCCAACTGGTGACGCCTTCGGCAACGTTCATCAGTTGCGCCGTCACGCGCAAACGCTCTCCCACGCGACGCAAACTTCCATCGATGACGTATTCGACATGGAGATCGCGACCGGCTACCAGCGGGTCAACCGCGACGCCGCGATAGCGCATGACACTGCTCGTCGGCCGCACCACCAATCTCCGCACGTTGCTCAGACGGGTGATGAGCGCGTCGGCCAGGCCTATGCCGAGATACTCGTCGCCCGTGTTTTCAGTCGGTTGCGTCAGAATCTTGAACGGCAACACCGCGATGGACTCCTGCCCGAGGTGCGTTTCAATCGGCAACGTCGGCAGCGCCGCGAGGCGGTGATTCAACTTCCGCAGCAAAGCGTCGAACCGCGGATGGCCGTGCAAACTGTCCAACTCAGGATCGACCGCGGCATAAAGGACCCAGGCGTCTTTGACTTCTACTGCGCGCTCCAGCATTTCGAGAGCGGCTTCAGTGCGACCCAGCGCGCAATGAACCAGCGCGAGGTGATAAGGCGAGATAAAGCGACGTCCGGCAACTTCACCCATTTCTTTCAGAATGGCTTCGGCTTGCTCGAGCTTGGCCGGCTTCGGCGTACGCCGTGCCGAGGCGCCCCAGAGTGCGCGACGCTTTTCCTACTGACGCGACGCAGCGCTCTGCGTTGGCAATCGCTTGTTCGTGCTGGCCCTGCGCGCTCAACATGAAGCTGGACATGTAGACCAGCATCAAATTTTCGGGATCCGCGGTCAGATATTCACGGCACAGCTCAAGCGCGGCTTCAAATTGACGCGCGTGGTAGAGACACCAAACCCGGCAAAAGCGCGTGATGATTGAAAAGGGGTCAAGCAAAGCTGCCGCCTGCGCCTCGCGCGAGGCCTCGGTGAAGCGCCCTTCCATGGCCAGTTGAAACGCATACCAGGTGCGCGCCGGGGCATAGTTCGGATTCAGTTCAATGGCCCGGAAGAGTTGCCGTTCGGCTCCGTCCCACGCAAAGTCGCGACAAAGTTTCGCCTGGCCCAGTGCGCAGTGAGCTTCGGGAAGCAAAGGATCAATGGCCACCGCCGTCGCGGCTGCCTCATAGGCGGCTATCCCACACTCATTTGAAGGCAGGACAGAATAAATTCCGAGCCAGTTGTAATACTCCGCGATGGCGGCGTGCGCTACCGCGTAATCCGGATCGATAGCCGTCGCCTGGTGATAGCAAACGATTGCCTTCGCGAATCCTTCTTCCGTGAACTTGTTCCAGTAAGAACGACCGCGCAGATACGCCTCGTGCGCCTGTGGATCGTTCGTGCCGCGCTTGGCCAGCTTAAACTTCTCGTCCGCGGTCAGGTGCGGCACGATGGCTTCAGCGACGTGCGAAGAGATCGTGTCTTCCAGCGCCAGCACGTCCGTAAAGTTCTCGTCGAATTGCCCGGCCCACGCCGTGGTGCCGTCATTGACGTCCAGCAACTGCAAAGTCACGCGAATGCGCTCGCCCGAATGACGAACGCGCCCGTCGAGCACGAATGCGACGCCAAGTTCCCTGCCCGCCTGCAACGGATCGGCTTCAGCGCTGTAACGAAGGACACTGCTCGTCGGGCGCACGGCAAATCGTTGAATCGTGCTCAACCGCGTAATCAGCGCGTCCGTGAGTCCAGCGCCCAGGTAGTCGGAACCTGAGTCGGATCCACCGGGTACGTCGATCAACTTCAAAGGCAGAACTGCGAGCGCCGTCTCGGACGAAGCCGGACTCGGCCTCATCTGACCCGCATGCGGCGCCTCGGGAAGACTGGAAAGCGGCCGGCCTTCCAAAAACGAAGTGACGTCTTCCCCCAATTGCTCGGCCGAGGGGTAACGCCACTGCGGTTCTTTCCGCAACGCACGCGAGACGATGTCTTCGAGAACACCCGACAGGTCGCGACGCAAAATCTCGACGCTTGCTCCGCGCGCGAGATAAACATTCTCGAGCGTCGTGGCCTCATTTCCGGAAGGCAGCAGATCGTGCGGGCGGGTGATGATGATGCTCAGCGGCGCCGGGGGCTCTTCACAAATCACGCGTGCGATCTCATGCGGCGCGCGATTGAACAAACGATAGGGCCGATGACCACTCAGTAATTCATAAAGTAGAACGCCGAGCGAATAGACGTCAGTCGAAGGTGTGATCGGCGCGCCCTGCACTTGCTCCGGCGAAGCGTATTCCGGCGTCATCAAGCGCATCGCCGTGGCGGTCGGATCGTGAGTAATGTCGCCGGCCAGCTCTGGATTCAAGAGCTTCGCAATGCCAAAGTCGAGCAGCTTCGGCACGCCGTCGTTTGTCACCAACACATTCGAAGGCTTGATGTCGCGATGGACGACCTGCTTCTGATGAGCGTAGTGAACGGCGTCGCAGACCGCGCTAAACAGCTTGAGGCGTTCGCTAATGCTCAGCTTGCGGTTGTCGCAGTATTGGTACAGCGGCTGGCCGCCTTCAATGAACTCCATGACAAAATAAGGCAGTCCATCGTCAGTCGTGCCGCCATCCAAAAGCCGCGCAATGTTCGAATGGTCCAGGGCGGCGAGAATCTGTCGCTCTTTGCGAAAGCGCCGCAGGATAAAATCGGTGTCCATGCCGCGCTTGACGAGCTTGATCGCCACGCGCCGGGTGAATTCTTTGTCGACGCGCACGGCTTCGTAAACCGCACCCATGCCGCCGCGGCCGATCTCGCGCACAATCTCATACGCGCCGAGCCGTTTCCCGATTAAAGGATCGACATCTTCACCGAAAGGATCGAAACGCTTTGCTTTGATTTCCTCGGGCACGAGGTCTTCGAACGAGTAATCGCCCGTTTCATGACTGGCGAGCAGACTGACAACTTCCTCGTGCAGGGTGGAATCGGCGCCGCAAGCGTCAGACAGATACGTGGCGCGTCTTTCCACGGGCAAATCGAGCGCGGTCTGGAAAATGTCTTCGACTTGTCGCCAGCGTTCGGGGGTCATAACTCACCAGTGGCAAGCGTTCACGAACTTCGATTGTTTGGGAGGACCCGTTAGATTCGAGGATGCACGCCTCACAACAAATTTCGACGCAAACTGGGTTTCGCAATCCTAGACGACGAGCACAAAAAGATCAACGCAACTAATCGGCAAGTTTTTGGATTTGCGCCGTCAGCAACATTGGGTTTAGAAAAGTAACGCTCGCAGATTTAAATTCACCGATCGGAGAGACTATGTCGCGCTCACTAAAAACCCTTTGCCTTTTCGCTCTGCTCTTTTCGGGCCTCGTCTCAGGCTGCAAAACAACGAAGACCGGTAACGGCAATGGTCCCGGCGGCAGCACGACAAACTCAAACGCTTCGACTGTTTCATCGGGCAAGCCCGATAAGGACGGGCTAATTCATTCGGGCACCGGCGTCGAGAAAGAAAAGCCCGCCGGCGGCACCGCGAATGTCCAGGGGAAGGTCCTGTTCAATGGTAAGCCCACGCCCGGCATCGAAGTGAAGTTATGCGAGAAGTTCAATCGTTACCTGGGCGGGTGTCAGGGCCGGACGTTCACCACGAAAACCGATGACAACGGTGAATATTTGATTAAGAACGTGCCGCCCGGGCTATACGAAGGATTGACGGCCAGGGTGTTCGACACTCCATACTACGTCTTTGCGACGTCAGGTTTCATCACGGCAGCCAAGTACCAACTTGACGCCGACCAGACGTTCTTTGCGCCCGATTCAAATCTCTTCAAGAGTGATTTGAAAGTTGCTAATCCAAAAGCCGGCGCGAAAGTAAGCCCGGACAACATCGAAGTGAAGTGGGCGAACTATCCCGACGCGGCGTACTACAAGTTCAGCATTCACGGTGACAGTGCGAGCAGTGCGGAAACGAATTATGACTACATTAACAAACGCGTCGATGGAACATCGTATGCTTTGGACAAACCACTCGCGCCCGGGTCGTATCGCGTGATCGTCACAGCATTCAACGGCAACGACATTAAACTGGCGGAAAGCGCGAACGACCTAAAGTTCACGGTCACTGCTGGAAAATGAATGGAGTAAGTAGCCTTACTTAACCAAGGGGCTCAGCAGTCGACATCGGCGATTCGCGATTGAAGCCGCATACGGTCGAATGAATGACATCACGAGTTGATCAAGCACCGCGACGGATAGAGAAGAAAATTGTAATCGCGATACGATGTAGCCTGGCTCGTCATCAAGTATCAATGATTCGGAGGTGTTTTCATGTTAACGACGAGCAAGGCCTTTTCGAGCTTTTCAGTTGATGATCTCTCGAAAGCGAAGGATTTCTACGGCCAGACATTAGGGGTGAAAGTATCTGAGTCTGACGAAGGACTCGAACTGAAACCGTCAGGCGACGCCAGCGTGTTTCTTTATCCCAAACCAAACCATAAGCCCGCGACTTTTACGGTGCTCAATTTCATGGTGGATGACATTGAAGCCGCCGTCGAAGAGCTAAAGAAAAGTGGCGTAACTTTTGAGAAATATGAAGGCGAAATTAAGACGGACGAAAAAGGCATCCATCGCAACGGCGGTCCGACAATCGCCTGGTTCAAAGATCCCGCGGGCAATATCCTGTCGGTGATCGAAAACGAGTAGTCCGCATTGCAACCCGAAGGGTTGACAGAAAGTAGCCGGAGGTCGGAGCGAAGCGGAGACCTCCGGATCAGCGCGTTCGTTATTTGCACCCTGTAGGGGTGCCACATTAATCCGCGAATTCTTGCATCCCTTCAGGATGCTCAAATCATTGGGCCCGCGGTTCCGGTGGTCTACGACCACCGGCTACTATCTATCAGCCCTCCGGGCAGAAGAAGTATTCGAACTCTATTGAACTTTTAAGGCAAAGAGTGTAGAGCCACTATTGATTTTCTTTGAGTTGAACTAAAATCCCGCCGTCTCTTCATAGTTGTTTCTCTGGATCCGAATCGCCTGGGCATCAAGCTCGTTCGAATTAACCACTGCCATGACAACAAACAAACTACTCGCCGCCTTAATCAGCGCCGCCGTTGCTTCGCTGCTCGTCTTAACACACTCGTCTGCAGGAAAGCCCACGCTACTTTCCAAAGCGACCACCGAGTGGTCACAATTTCGGGGACCGAATGGTACCGGTGTCGCCGAAACTACCGGGCTGCCCATCGAGTTCGGACCAACAAAAAACGTCGTGTGGAAGACTCAACTGCCGCCGGGTCATTCGTCACCCGTGCTCACGCGGGACCGAATCTTTTTGACGGCATACAGCAAGATCCCTACGGCCACTGCCAAAAGGCGTGCCCATGCCTTCCAGGCGAGTCCGATTGAAAAAGAAAACTACAAACTTTTGGTGATCGCACTCGATCGCAAAAGCGGGAAAATTGTTTGGCAACGCGAGGTGCCGCGTGCGAGTAAAGGCCGTTTGCAGAACGTGAATAATCCGGCTTCGCCCAGTCCGGTTACTGACGGCACCAATGTGTATGTTTTCTTCCAGGAATTCGGCCTGATCTCTTACGACCGTGCGGGCAAAGAGCGTTGGAAACTGCCGCTGGGGCCTTTCAGCATGTTCTACGGTTTCGGCGCGTCACCAATTCTGGCTGACGACAAGATTGTCCTGCCCGTAGATCAGGACAATCCCGTCTCATACCTAATCGCGGTCGACAAGAACAGCGGCAAAGTAAGTTGGAAAGTCGACCGGCCCGGGGTGATCTCGGGTTACTCAACGCCAATCGTTTACCAACCAAAACAGGGTGCTAAGCAGATAATCGTTCCTGAATCATTTCAGCTCTCCGCGTACTCAGTCGCTGACGGCAAGCGCGTTTGGTGGGTTAAAGGCCTGGCGTGCGAAATGAAATCGATCGCCAGCCATGATTCCGAATATCTCTACATCAACGGCTGGGGCTTTCCGCAGAACCAGCAAGGTCAGCAGATCAAAACCATTTCTTTCGCCGAGGCGCTGCCGATTTACGACAAGAACGATGACCGGGAAATCGCCAAGACTGAAATCTCCGGGACCGAAAAAATGGACCGGATGTTGAGCAATGCTTTCGAGGCGTTCGACATGGATCGTGATGAGAGGCTGAATGCACGCGATTGGGAAGTATTTCGCGCGATGATGGCTTCTGAGAATGGTCTGCTCTCGATCAAGATGGGTGGCGAGGGGGATCAAACCGCGACGGCCGTCCGCTGGCATTACTACAAACCGGTGCCGCAGGTTCCTTCGACGCTGCTCTACAAGGGCGTGCTGTACATGATTAACGACAGCGGCATCCTGCTGACATTCGATCCGGCGAACGGCAACGTAATCAAGCAGGGCCGGCTGATGGGAGCGATTGATAAATACTTCGCGTCCCCGGTCGCGGCTGACGATAAAGTTTTCGTCATTGGCCAGGGCGGTCAGGTCTCAGTCTTGAAAGCCGCCGGTGAATGGGAAGTCTTGAAGATTAACGAGATGGACGACGAAGTGTATGCGACGCCAGCGATTGCAGATGGCCGGATTTACATCCGCACGAGAAGCGCGCTGTATAGTTTTGGGAAGGTGTAGCGCGAATCTATTCACGGCGAAGTCGTGAAAGAAGGTAGCCAGGGATAAGTCCCGACTGTCGGGACGCCTCTATAGGAAAGCGCCCAACGGATCTCACGGCAGAGCCGTGACAGAAGGTAGCCGGGGGTAAGTCCCGACTGTCGGACGCCTCTTCGGAAAGCGCCCAACGGATTTCACGGCGGAGCCGTGACAGAAGGTAGCCGGGGGTAAGCGAGCGAAAGCGAGCGCCACCCCCGGATCACGTAGAATAAATTTCGCGCCCTGTAGGGGCGCAATGAGCCGTTCTCGACGCGCAGGGTCCGTGCCCCGTTTCCTGGTAATTAAGAAATGCTCAAAACACCATTGCCGCACGTTGCCGCTTTTATCCTTTCTCTGACCCTCCTGGCAGCCACGCCGTTAGCCGCGCAACAGGAGATTCCACCCATCAGGAATTTTGTGCGAGTCAACAAAGAGTTCTGCACCGGCGGCCAGCCGAGACTCGAACACTTGCAGCAACTAAAGGACGAAGGCGTTAAGTCGATTATTAACCTGCGTCCCGTGAGCGAGCATCGGGCAGCCGAAGAGGAATCTAAAGCCAAAGAACTCGGCCTACGATATTTCAACATCCCGGTGGTGTTCGCCGATCCGAAGGATGAACAAGTCACTGAGTTTCTGAAAATCACCGACGAAACGGCGAATCGTCCGGCGTTTATTCACTGCACGTCAGCGATTCGCGTCGGTGCCTTTTGGATGATCCGCCGAGTGCTGCGCGATGGTTGGACGGTCGACGCAGCCGAGGAAGAAGCGAAAAAGATTGGCTTGAAAGAAAGTCCTCATCTGAACGAATTCGCCCGCCGGTACATCGAGCGAAATAAGAAGCCAGGATCATGAGACGCTTGATTTGACGCTCCGCTTTTGTTGAAGGAACGCTAAAACGCTTTATTGCCCCTGTTCACTCACCGCACCCGAAATTAATCTTCTTTCGCAAACTGCCTTTCTGGCCAACGATACGCGCAGTGAGTTCGACCGGATGACAACCGGTGTCGTAGAGCCAAAACGCGGCAAAGAATTTGTAGTCCGAGCCAATATTGATTGTCATCGTCTTGCTGAAGAACGCCGGCTTGCCATGGCCGCTCCGGTCAGCAATTCGATACCGCGCAGTTAAGTGCACTTTGCGGTTTCGCGGAAGCCACCCCTCGCCTTCCGATCGGATTTCAACGACCACCAGCATCGATTCCGAGGCGCCTTCGCGCGAAGCTCCCTCGATCGGCGTGTTCCACAAGTTCACCTGATTGGTAAAGACATCGGGAGAAAACTTGCCGCTGTTCTCGAAGAACAGCATCGCCTGCATGTTTGCGAGCCGCAGCGTCTGCGAACGTCTCGGTGTTTCGCTTGATTGCGCGTAGCCGCTGGCGGACAGGAACCCGACGAGGCCCACTATCAACACGCTGCGATATATCAGCCTTACCATCTCAGCAGTCTGCGTCGCCGATGGCGTGTACTACTCGAACCGCGCCGCCTTTCCGCAAAGTGATTTTCATTTTGAACATGTGTTCAGGTCTGCCGGCTCGCGGTATGAAGTCTTTGGTCTCTACCGTGATGTGCACATTGCCATAGCGATAGGACTGATATCGGAATCGTCTTGCGCCCGCGCCTGATTTAGTTTTCCGCAACCTCACGTCCCGGCCGTTGAGATTCATCCACGCGTGGCTGCCATCGCCACGGGAAAGAAAAACGTAATTGGCAGTCGTCGAATCCGCGTCCGCGACTTTGTAAACATAGACATTGCCGCAACCGGTCATTAGTCCTGTCGCCGGATAGTCCTTGATGGTTCCGACACGAGGGAGAGAATTCTTTGTCGGGGTTTGCGCCGTGGCTGAAACAGGGACGCACACTAACAGCGCAGCCGTGGCAGTCGCAATCAGTGTTATCAGTCTGAAGTTAGGGGGATTCATGAAGCTAATGACGCACGGCGACAAAGAAGTTGCGAATTGTGTCTGGTTGCGTGCCGGGAGTAAAGCAGGTTTGCGGCTCCGCCGCCACACACGGCGGTAAGCTGCTTTGCCTCAAAAGAATGGGAGTCTTACTCTCATTCACACCGGGCTTCAGCCCGGTGATGAAAAGACCACGAGAATCATAGGAACAGTTTCAACGGTTTCTTCGTGTCGTTTGCAGGGGCAAATCCTTTGCAGCCAATCGCCCTGAGTGTCTTGAGAAAACCAGTAAACCGTTAAAAACGGTTCACTCGTATCCTCCTCTGCTTATCACCGGGCTAAAGCCCGGTGTGAATGAGAGCCGCCTTTCGGGACTCGTGAGGCAAAGCCGCACTAAGATTCGCGATTGTCCGCTTCGCGGACCGCCAAACCCCTATTCAACTCGAATAATCTTAAACTCTAATGAGCGATTCCAGCGCCGCTCGGTCATTTGTCTTCGCTCGCTGGAGATGACGCTGAACACAATCGTTCGCTCGCCTGAAGTCTCACGAAGCCTCTGAAGCTCCGGAAACTCAGAAAGGTTGATCCAATCGATGCGGTACGAGTAGTGAAACTCAATCCGCACGCGCGGGCTCAACACCAATTCAAAATCTTTGTCGCCGCGAACAACCGCGCGATACGTCCGCCCGGCCTCCACCGTTCCTTCATACGGCTCGATTACATGCTGCACGTCTTCAAGGCGACGAACCTCAAACATATAGCGAAAGTATCCGAAGTACTTGCCCGGATCCCGCAGCGTGCCGACCGCCGTAACAATCGACCTGCCCCCGTATTCGCGCAACAGCATCTTTGAAAGGTTCGGGTCCTGGCTGTTGAGCCACCCAGTCGCGATTTCATGACGAAACTTCGTGCGGCAACCAATACCGTTCAAGTACGAGAATTCATGGCCCTGTTGCCACGTGGCCTTAATACGCACCGCCCGACCGAAAAACTGTTGCGGCTGTCCGACGATGTCACAAAAGTCGACGTCGCGAACGGTTTCGAGAGGAGCGATATCTTCAAAGCGAAAGATTTCAAACTTCAGGGCCGGACCCTCACCGCGAGTCGGATCCCGCATAGCTCCCACGACGGTGATCTTTGCGCGACCGTCGAATTCGCGCGACTGCACTCTTGAGACATTCCACTTGATCGCCTCGTTCTGGGCATCGGCGAAAAAGGTGCCGAGTCTTTCAACGTACTCGGCACGGCAATGGATGCCATCCAGGTACTGGTTTTGCCCGACAATCTCCCATTTGGCCGAGATGCGAACTGTCTGGTTCATAAAGCGATACGGCTGCTTGATTAACTTGCAAAAATCGACTGTGCGAACTGTCTCGGACGCTGGAGATTGGCCGCCACTCGGACTCGGTTTAGGCTGAGCGACCAGCGCAGGGTTGAAAGCAAGCACCTTCAGGATAAAGGCAAGAGCAATGACCTTAGCGATAAGAGTCGCGCGGCGTGTAGGCATGTCCTCTGAACGCACAATGCTGAAGTGACTTGCGATGATTAGCCGGGGAGTTTTGTGTCACCCAAGCAAATCCAGATTCCTATTCAACCAGAAGGATTCTCAGCCGGAATGTGCGGTTCCAGCGATTGGGCGCGACTGGTTTGAGCGTGTCTTCAATCACCTTAAAGATGATTTGCTTTTCACTTCGTTCGCTTAGCCGCTGCAGCGGGGGAAATTCCGTCAGATTTATCCATTCCAAACTTACGGCGTGATGGGGCGGAGTGCGCACCGGAGGCAATAGCCCCAGCCCTGAAATCTCATCCGACTTCACTCTTCCGCGGTACGCAATGCCCTTCTGCAAACTATCAGAGTAGCTCACGATCCTCTCCGTCACATCGTCGCGGATATCTTCAAAATGAATAATGTCAAAACGGTAGCGATACCAGGCGAATGAACGGCGTGATTGATTCCGCAACCGGCCCACCACGGTGACGCGCGGCTGGGGGCCGAACTTGCCCGACCTGATCTTTCTGACCTCGCTGTTGATGAGTTTGGTGTGTGCTTCGTCGCGTGGTTCGAACCCGACGCCAATCGAATCGTCATGGCTCCGCACACAGCGGATGTTATTCAAGTTCGATCCTTCGACACCAAGCTCGTATGCAGCTGTAATGCGTATTGTCCGGTCAAAATAAATCTCCGGATGTTTGACCATTTCACAGAAATCGACTGTTGGAACTGCTTCCGCTGGAGATTGTTTGGGGGTCGGCTGAACTTTTGACGATGAGGCGAGGGCGAAGACCGTCAGAATGACTGCTGAGATTAAGGCCTTCATGATACGACTCGCCCGCATGTTATCGGAACGCGCTATGCAGCCCGACTTGCGTTGGGCCATCCGGCTTTTCCGCAGCCCAGCGCTTTAGCGCTGGGGAAACCGAGCTTTTGCCCGAAATCCCCTCACGTTGTATCGTCATAACTAATCCATTAGCCGAGGGACGGATTTATGTGTCGCAATATCAAAACCCTGCACAACTTCGCACCACCAGCCACTGAAGACGAGATTCGGGCGTCCGCAATTCAGTTTGTGAGAAAGCTCAGTGGCTTAAACAAGCCTTCAAAAACGAACGAAGCAGCCTTCAATCACGCGGTTGATGAAGTCACCCGGGTCGCTACTGAACTGCTCGACTCGCTCGTCACCAACTCGCCGCCGCGTGACCGCGAAGTCGAAGCCGCCAAAGCCCGCGCCCGTACCGCGCTTCGCTTCGGCGGCGCCCCGGCCGTGTGAGTTGCCAAAAAGTTGCATCTAAGAGACGTTAAAATCCACGCATGCGTCTCCCGAACGCCGAACTTGCAGTTGTTGAACGAGAAAAGGTCGTTGAGTATTTGCTCAATGCTAGACACCGTTACGGCGCAAGCAAAGCTCGGTTCTTTCTCGCGTTTGGATTTGAAATCGATGATTGGCTAGTCTTTGCTGAAGCGCTGCGTGAGCACGGACAAAGTCATTTAGTTAGCTTCGTGAGACAAACGCGTTGGGGGCCACGCTATGAAATCGATGGCGAGCTCAACGCACCCGACGGTCGGGAGCCCCGCATCCGCACTGTGTGGCAATTCGACGAGGGGCAGATTGCGCCCCGGCTTATAACGGCTTATCCTTTGGAGTAGAGAAATGATCAAAGAACACGACATCGTAGTGCTGACGCAGGACGTGCCGGAAGAAGGACTCACAGCCGGAGACGTGGGCACGGTCGTTCACATTCATAACAACGGTGAAGGATACGAAGTCGAGTTCATGACTCTCGCTGGTCAAACAATCGCCGTGGCCACATTGTTAGCCCAACAAGTTCGTCCTGTGAGCCGACATGACGTTTCCCACGTCAGAGAATTGCAGCCGGCCTAAGCCGAGATTCGCGCGTCCGCAATTCAGTTTGTGCGAAAGCTTTCTGGGTTCAACAAGCCTTCAAAAACGAACGAAGCAGCCTTCAATCACGCGGTTGACGAAGTCACCCGGGTCGCTACTGAACTGCTCGACTCGCTCGTCACCAACTCGCCGCCGCGTGACCGCGAAACCGAAGCCGCCAAAGCCCGCGCCCGTACCGCGCTTCGCTTCGGCGGCGCACCGGCGGTGTGAGGATATTTGGTGACTAATCCTGGGGCTTACGCCCAGGCTTACGCTACGGTCTGCTCCGCAGGTTCTGTTTACGCCCCGCTGGCAATGGACTAAACTGCAAGCATGAATTCGAACGATCTCATCACTATTGATCCTGAGATCCTCGGTGGCGCGCCTGTGTTTAAGGGCACGCGCGTTCCCGTGAAGACTCTGTTCGAATACCTTGAGAACAACTACTCCGTCGAAGAATTTCTCGATTGCTTTCCTTCAGTCACCCGTGACCTCGTAAACAAGGTGTTGGAACGCTCTGAGCAGGCATTGTTGTCTCCCGCCGCATGAAGATTCTGCTGGACGAATGCGTACCCTGGCCGATGCATCGTCTGCTAACCGGTCACACGTGCACCAGCGTGCAAGCTCAAGGTTGGAGCGGAATCCGAAACGGCGACTTACTCCAAAGAGCTGAAGGCGAGTTCGATCTATTCATCACATCCGATCAGAACATTCGTTATCAACAGAACCTCGCCGGCAGGGCAATCGCTATTGTTGAATTGTCCACGAACGACTTGCGCCGGATTCAGGCAGGGGCTTCCCAAATTGAAGCTGCCATCACGGACATTGAGCCGGCTGAGTTCAAGCGGCTAACAATCCCGTAGTCACATCGGGCTTCGTGTACCGCGTGATCGTGAACTCGAAGCCGCCAAAGCCCGCGCGCGAACCGCCCTCCGCTTCGGCGGCGCACCTGCTGTTTAGGGCTCTCAGGATTCAGTTGATAGTGCGGCACGCTCATGCTTTGGAGTGCGCTGACTTGTCAGCGCTTTGCTATCGGATGAGAGCCGCCGTCTACCCTATAGGTGGGTCCGTAGAAAACTTCTAATGATTGAAAAGACTTCGTCTCGCTTCAGGATCGACGACGCGTGACCTGCATCGCTAAAGGTATGCACCTGCGCGTCCGGGTATATGCTTCGGAGTAACACTCGGTCTCGGGCCTTTATCGCCGGGTCATCATCGGATTCAATGATGAGAACTTTGCCCGGCCATCCTTTCAAATCATCAGGCATAAATTGCGGTTGACGCGCCAGTTCAAGTAAGCAGTTGTTCTGATGGATGAAAACCTCCTTCAGCAAGTCAGAGGCGATTGCTTCGTCAAGATAGGCGCGCCAGAACTCCGTCTCAGGATGATTGGCCGCGCGCAGCGTCGAGACTAACATCTTGTTGAGCCGCAACCTGAGAATGGGCGTGAATAGCCTTCTTGGAAGCGCGGGAAGAAGTTTGCCCGCAATCCACAGTGGTCTCGCCAGTTTCGGAGTAAGTACAAAGGTGTGAGACAGAACGAGGCTACGGGTTTTGTTGGGATACTGGCGAGCAAAATATTGCGCCACAAGTCCGCCGTATGAACCGCCTATCACGTGTACCCGATTCAGCCCTTCCTTTTCCAGAATCTGGGCGATTCCAGCGCACAATCCAGACATCGTGAGTGCGAGCGAATAAGAAGGCGCAGTGATGCGATATTCGTCCTCAAAAGCCTCGATGAAGGGGAACACTGACTCGCCCACGGATAACGCGCCGGGCAGTACGAGCAGACTGCCGTTTCCCTGCCCACAGGATATGTACTCCCATTTCGTGTCGCCGTTCGGATTGTTAATAGTGAGCTGCTTGTAAGGATGAGTGCGCCGAAACTCTTTCAGGCGGGTGACTTGTTCCGGGGGAACCTGCGCGTAGATTTCCTCGAACGCCGCGCTTTTTCGTGTCGATGCTTGCGACGCCATTTTTGCTAGCTCCCTACATTAGATCGAAGTCCTAACGTTCGGCTTGGCCGTCATTACCGTTCTGAAATAATCGTCAGACGATCGACACCGACAAAATGCTTTCGGTTGTGCGTGATGAGTGGCGCGCCGAGATGTAGGGCTGTCGCAGCAATCCACGCATCGGCGGCCGCAATCGGGCGACCGTTGCGCCGAGCGCTTTCCATCGCTTCAGCCCAACGTAACGACAATGCACGCGATGAACGCTCGACGACGTACTTTCCGAGTCGCGATTCGAGATGTTCGCGGCGCTTTTCTCCCCAATTCGCGGCAAGCGCACCGTGCAGTATTTCGGCTTCGGTTTGAAAGCTGATTACCAGGATGTTGCCGAAAAGGTGGGGCTCGTAAAGTTTGGCTTCGTCTCGTCCTTTGTAGAGGTATGACCAGACATCAGTATCAATGACACGAATTGCCATTACTGGGAGTTTCCGTTGGAGGAACGGTCGCGATCTTCTCGAACCCTTCTCAAGAATTCATCTACGTCAAAGTCCACAGTAAGTGCAGGATCACCCGCAAAATCCTTGAGCGAAGTGAAAGCCTTCACGCCTTGTGCTTCAGCGCGACGCATCAATTCTGCCTGAGCGTCTGCCGCTGCCGAATCGCGATCGGAATCGATTGGTGTTTTGATGATCGTGCTCATGATGGTTCGCCTCGCTGGAGTAATTTACCACACGGCTCGGCAAGCGAATAGAGTGAGGCCGATACAGTCTGAGTAGCGGCAATTCCTGCGGTGACCGGTGAGTTCTTGCGTTTGTCCTGGTCTTCCTAAAGCGACAAGCATTTACAGATCGCATCCGATTTTCAGACAATGTCGGCTGTTTGTTTTGTACGGGCGAAGAACAATCGATAAGTGGCCGGCAGAAAATGGAAGACCGCTACAACCTGCTAACGCGCCTCCTTGTTGGCGTACTGAAACATCAAGTGAAGAGGTACCTTGGGGAGGACGTAGTTGCTGCCCTACTAGAGGCCAGTAGTGAACATATCGGCGAGCGCCTTCTCGATATTCTCAAAGAAGGGCAATCGAGTTCCGAACTTGGGCGAAGGATCGCTGCGGCGCTGAAATCTGCGACTGAGGAACTGGAGCGCGAGCAAGTCTATCTGCGACTAAACGATGCACCTGAGGAAAGAGTCGAGCGAGTCATCGCGGCTCTGGCAAATCTCGAAAGTGGCGATCTTCTGGGTCGCGAGTTGCAATTCGCCATTCAAGACCTTGTTAGCGCGATTGGTGGATCTGACGCCGACAATCGTCGTCGAATCTCAATGCAACTCTATCAAGTGTTACTGATGACGGTGGTGACAATCCCGGAGTTACAACCTCGGGCTCAAGATCTTCTACAACAATCTCGAACATGGCTACTTAGCGAGCAGATCCGCAGGATTGAATTCAAGACCGCCAAGCGAGAGCGAGTAGAATATGATGAAATCAACGCGAGTGCTGAACCCCGCCCGGAGCGAGCGTTTTCCAGTCACCTGGGAGACGAGGATCTAAGAGTTGGGCTACTTGTGGCAGACGGAACAATAGAGCTGACGGGAATACTCGGTAAGGGTGGGCAAGCCTTCGTTTGGAGAGGGAAACTACTAACGACCGGTGAGTCTGTTGCGGTTAAGTTTCTTCATGACGACTTCTTTCGAGGGCCGGAGTCAGTCCAGCTGTTCCGAAAAGAGGTCGACGCTTTAACGGAACTCACCGGTGATGCGATCGTGCGACTCGTAAAGCCCCTTATGTATGAGTACGGTCGATACTTTTACGCCGTTGAATTTGTAAAGGGTGATTCCCTTGAAATCATAATTCAGGATAGTCGCGTGCCAATAGTAACAAAGATCAAAACTATAATTGACGTAGCTGAAGTGCTGCACACCTTCCATCTCGAAGGGTTTATTCACGGAGATGTTAAGCCGCAAAATATTATTGTCGACAGTCACAACACAGTGCGGTTGATTGATTTCGGTGCGATGCGAAAAATCGGAAAGCATGACGTTCATGAACCGGTCATGTTTACACCCCAGTACGCTGCCCCTGAGATCCTTGCCCTACCTCACCGACTCGATGAATCCAGTGAGACAAACGAGACTATACCGCGGGGGGTCAGAGTAATTTCGCGCGACGAAGTCAGGCCAGCCTTCGATATCTATTCGCTCGGAATAGTGCTCTTTCATGCGTTGGATCCTGGTCTGGCCCAGACCGCTTGGAGAAGTGATGTCTCAGCTTTTGTAGATCGGTTATTGGTGAGCTCAGACATTAAGGCTGTACTTCGCAAAGCGATCGCTGCTCAACCACTAGATCGGTTCAAATCAGCGCTTGAATTCAAACTAGAGTTGGAGGCTGCGGTAATCGCCGCAAATGCAGAATAACAGCGCCTGATTTTTGAATCTTAAATAGCTAGGTAGCATGGTTCTGTCCAGTTGATTATTTCGTCAGGTCAGCTACTTCCAAGCTACTCACCTAACCCCCACCAATCCCTGCACGCTCTGAATCAGTTTCTCCGTGTCATACCCAATCCCGTCTTTGAAAACGATTTCGACGTTTTGGATGTCGGTGATCTTCAAAGCCGGGTTGCCTTTTACGATCATCAGATCGGCTTGCTTGCCCACCGCGATTGAGCCGATGCGGGCGTCCTCGCCGAGAAACTTTGCCCCGTTGAACGAAGCAATCTTGATTGCTTCCACGGGAGTGAAGCCGGCTTCGACCAACAACTCAACCTGGCGCAAATCGCCAAAGCCAGCGACGATGCCACCGTTCCCGGTGGGATCGAGGCCGGCGATTAGTAAACCACCGGCAGCGACAAAGGCGCGCTCAAATTCCATCGTCTTGCGAATCAATTCAACCGCGGGCGAATTCGCGGCAATGCGTGAACGCGCATTCAAATAACGTAAGCGCGCGTCGAGGTTCATCACGTTCAGCACCCGCGGATTCAAGACCGCGCTCGGCAGTCCGATCGCCGTCGGACTCGTTGCGCCACCCGCTCCCGTCCCACCTCCGCCACTCGACTGCGACGCTAACGGTGCATTGGCTTCGAACACGGGCAGCGTCGAAGTGATGGCCACGTTCTTCGCGACCAGCACCCGAATCGTTTCTTTCACTTGCTCGCTGTTGATGTCCAGGGTTCGGAGACTTTGGGACACGCCATTCGGACACTTGTCGGGCTGCTTATTCGGGACGTATTCAGAATTGGCGAGCAGTCCGTGCTCGAGATTATCTATGCCGATCTCAGCCGCTTCGCGATAGCCGACTGAACACAGGTGTCCGGTGACTTTCAGGCCGCGCTTGTGCGCTTCTTCCACCGTCGCGCGCAACTGTTCGCGCGTGATGTTCATGTAGGCTTTGAAAGAAGTCGCGCCCTGGTCGGCCCAGTAGTCCACCAGCCGACGCGCGTCGTCCGCGTGCTTGAGCTGACGCATCACCGGGGTGAATGCGCCGGCGCCTTCGAGGTATGGCGCGGTGACGTGCATCTTCGGCCCGATCATGCGGCCGCCGTCGATCAGCTTCTTGATTTCCAGATCCAGATGAGGCTGGACGCTGCCGGTGGTGCGAATCGTCGTTACGCCGAGCGCGAGATAGAGCCGCGGAAAACTTGTGCCCATGTTCGAATACATCGGCGGCGAACCGCCCATGGGAAAGAACATGTGGTTGTGCATGCCGACGAGTCCGGGCAGGACCGTGTAGCCGTTCAGATCGACAACCTTGACTGTGCCGGTCACCTTCGCATCGTCGGCCGGACCAACCCACTCAATTTTTCCGTCGCGAATGACGATGGTTTGGTTTTCACGCGCCGGCGCGCCCGTGCCGTCGATCACGCGCACGTTGGTCAGCGTGATGAGCGGCGCGTCGTACCGAATAAATTGTTGGCGATCGGATTGCGGTTGGGCGAAAGCACAAAAGCAGAGCGTCAACAGCAGAAGGCAGGCAGATGTGGTTTTCATGGGCGGGGATTATATGGCGAAGCGGGGATTTCACCACACAGGGCAAGTCAGAACCGCCTGCGGTAGCGGGCGGTTGATCCAAACTTTTCGGGACTGAGCTTCATGCATCGTCAACCACCCGCTACCGCAGGTGGTTCTGACCAGTCACTCGATGACCTTCTGTTGGCGTAACCAGTCAACGATGTCGGGCCAGTATTTCAAATGCTTACCCGTGGAATAGTGCTCAAGGTTGTGATTTCCGTCCGGGTAAACTTTCACGGTGAACGGTGACCCGCGCGCCTGAAGTTCAGTGACAATCCTCGCACTGCGTTGCGCAGGTATGTCTATGTCCCGCTCGCCGTAAAGCCACAGGGTAGGGGTCTTCATGCGCGTGAGAACAGGGAGCGGCTCATATCCAGCCGGCCCGCTGTAACTGTTCAATCTCTCTTCTATCTGCTCGGCATTGAGGCCCGAACCCGCGCGAATTCCTTCACCGGTGAGCGAGCTGAAATACATCTCGAGACCGTAGGATGTTGCCGGTCCCGAGAGAATCACGCTGAACGGGATGTGCTGCTGGACGTCGCTGGCAATTGGAATGATCCATCCGGCCTGGCTTCCGCCGAACAGTCCAACGCGCTTGGGATCGACTAAGGGATGTTTCTTGAGAAACGCCAGACAAGCCAACACGTCGTCCGCCATCGCGCGCAACTGTGGTTCGCTGGAATCGGTTCTCACCTCCTCGAAGCGACCGGTCGACTGGCCTATGCCCGGCTTGTCATAGGTAAGAACCACGACGCCTTCCGGCACCAGGTTGCGCCAGACGATCGTTAGGTCCTGAGCTTGGCGAGGCCCGGAGCTATGCACGGCAACGATGGCCGGGAAAGGGCCTGAGCCCCACCGCGGAAGTGAAACCGTTGCGGCCAGTTCAGCACCGCGAGACGAGATTTTGACTTGTTCGTGACGAATCTTGTGGAAGCCGGTGATGTAGGCGTAAACGCCGAACGCCGAACCCAAAAGCAGCAAGGCGGTTATTGCCAGCAGCTTTTTAGTCCGGCGTTGGGGCGACTTCATTCAGTCAATAGTGCAACGCGAACGGCAAGTTTAAAAGTCAGTCCGCCGAAAGGCTGGATCCAACAATCAAATGATCACCGTACGAGCTCGGTTGCGCGGCGGACGTGGCGGTCGCGGCGCTCTCGACACGCCGTGTTTCTTTTGCACCAGGCTTTCGACGGTCAACGGAACGCCTTCGCCTTTCGCCTTCCGGATGAAGTCGCCGTTGATGTTGAAGATGCGCAGCTTCACAACTTCTTCGATCGAAAGATCCGTTAGACCCTCATTGCGAACTTCGGCAACAAACTCAGGTGTCACCTTGAAGATGCTCATCTTCACCAGGCTTTCAAATCCCTGGTTCGCAAAGCCCATCTCCGTGGCGCGTCTCACAAAGGCAGCATCGATTTTGAAGATGCGCGCCTTGACCAACTCGTCCATGCCCAGGTTTGGGAAGCCGGTCGACTTCATTTCGCGCATGAACGCGCTATCGATCTTGAAGATGGCCGCTTTGAAAAGATCGCCAACATCGAGGTTCGGGAAGTTTGCTGAGCGTAGGTCGTCAGCCAGCGCCGTTGTCACATTCAGCACCGCCGCCGTGAAGAGTTTTTCATCGAGACTACTCTCGTACTTCGATTTTGATTCATGCTTAGTGCCTGATTGCTTTTCAAAGTCGAAACCGCGGGTCTTCATCGCGGCGAGGAAACCTGAGTTACCGATGAAGCGATACGTGCCGTTGCCCTTCTCGTTTTGAAAAGTGCCCTCACCCTCAATCGTGCCGGCTTCGCGCGTCAGCCTGAAACTTACGGGGCCGCCGTTCAGCACCTGTTCCCGGTTCAAGCCCACTTCGGAAAACTCAAAGGTGTGGCCGATGGTGTGATTCCACTTCTTTTCGCCATCGGTTTCGCGACGCATCGCGAAATTCAGGTTGACCTTGGATTTGTCTTTAACAAGCGAACCCTTCCACTCGCCGGTCAACGATTGGGCTGAGGCGTTCAGGCCAATCACACCCAGCGCGACGAATAAACTCAGGGAAAGGACTGTCAATTTTCTATTTGGCATTGGAGATCTCCTCGGTTACAGGAATTGAACAGACACGAGTTCTCTTGTAAAAACGCGCCAAAGCGGCCCGAGTTCCCGAAAAACGAAAAGCGGCTCAGTCCCAAGGCCGGCCGCTCGCCTCCGCACGGCTTAGAATCTACGGTTTCGCTTTCGGCGCAGCGTAGAAGACCTTGTTTACGATCTCTAAAGCGCCGGCGTGAATGAGAGATTCTCCCCAAACTGAACCAGCACCCTGTTTTCAACTCAACGCTTTCAATTCACACTCAACCTTCCGGCGCCCATTCCATCTGAAAATGGGTGCCGGTTTCGCTGATGCGCTGAAAGCCGAGGCGCTCGAACAGTGGAACGGCGCGGCTGAAGCGAATTACCTGCAAACGCAGGGGTTTTTTTTGCTGCTTCGCCTCGGTCTGGAGTTGGCGCAGCAATTGCGCGCCAATGCCTGCGCTGCGATGGCGCGGCTGTAAAGCGATATCTACGCAGCGGATTTCGTGCTCACGCGGCTCGAACACCAACCGGCCGATGGGCTCGCCGTCTCGCATAATGATTTGATCCACGGGCCGCCGGTACTCGTTCGCATGAAAACGCTGCTGCGCTTCGTACTGCATTTCGAGGAATTCGCTCACGCGCTCCTCTTCCCAACCAAGCCCGCGCAAATCGTCGCCGCGGCTGCTCTTGTAAAGCGTGAGCAGGAACGGCGCGTCTTCCGTGGTCACCGGACGCAGATCGATCGAGTTCGCCGGGGTCGCTTCTGCCATCGCCCGCGATTCTAATCGAAGTGATCGGATTTGAATACGTAGGGAGTGATTTGATCTGCGCGTTTCTCTGCGACTTTGCGTCTTGGTGGCAGTAGCCCGACCGTAAGGGAGGGCGTAATGAGATCGCAGATCTGAAATTTCAGATCTCAGAACGCCCTCCCTTACGGTCGGGCTACTGCCTCGTCTCTTACCCGCCCCGAGTCGCAAAGGCCACCTAAAAGTGACATAATGAGAGCGCTTTCCCAGAACAAATCAACTTATTTCGGAGAGAGGTTTTATGAAGCGTTCTCTTGGTATTTTTGTGACTGTGCTGGTGCTCGTGTCTGCGGTCGTCGCCCAAGGGCAGCAGTTTACCATCGACGATATGATGAAGGTGCGGCGCCTCAGCGACCCGCAAGTTTCGCCGGACGGTCGTCAGGTCGCGTTCGTAATTGGTGACGTGCAGTTCGATGACAACCGGACCGTCAATCAGATTTACGTCGTGCCTATCGGTGGTGGCGAACCGAAGCAACTGACCAAAGGCGGGAGTTCGTCGAGCCAGCCGCGCTGGTCGGCAGACGGAAAAAAGATCGCATACGTCACCGGTGGTCAGATTTGGAAGATGGACGCCGACGGCGATGACAAAGAGCAAGTCACGAAACTCTCCACGGGCGGTAGCGGGCCGGTTTGGTCTCCGGACGGCAATTGGATCGCGTTTTCCTCGGACGTTTATCCGGAATGCAACGACGACGGCTGCAACAAGGCGAAAGAAGACGCGGCTGAGAAAAGCAAAGTTAAGGCGCACATAACCGATCGGCTGCTGTTTCGTCACTGGGTTGAATGGCGCGATACGAAGCGGACGCACACGTTCGTGATTCCGAGCAACGGCGGCACGGCGCGCGACCTGACGCCGGGCGATTTCGATGCCGCGCCGTACGCGGTCGCCGGCGACATCGATTATTCGTTCTCGCCTGACTCCAAAGAAGTCGCTTTCCTGAAAAATCCGGACAAGGTGGAAGCCATTTCGACGAACAGCGATGTTTGGGTCGTTTCGGTGAACGGCGGCGCCGCGCGAAATATCACTGCGCAGAACCGTGGGTACGAAGACAGTCCGATTTACACGGCTGATGGCAAATCAATTCTTTATCGATCACAAGTCACGGCGGGTTTCGAAGCCGATCGTTGGCGTCTGATGAGTTATGACCGCGCGAGCGGTACGAGCCGGGAACTCCTGCGCGGTTTCAATCTTAGTGTTGAAGACGTAGTGCCGTCGCCCGACGGAGGCACGATTTATTTCCTCACCGGTGAACGCGGACGTCACAACGTTTACAAAGTGCCTGTCAGCGGTGGCGCTCCGCAAAGAGTGCTGAACAACGTCTTCGCGACAAATCTGGGAATTACGTCGGATGGTCGCACGTTGGTTTTCGCGAACAGCACGCTGGCGGCGCCGCCCGATGTTTACCGCGCGAATGTCGACGGCAGTGGCTTGACGCCAATCACGCGCGTGAACGCGGACCTGATGTCTCGTGCGGATATTAAACCTGCCGAGGAAATGGAATGGACAGGCGCGCTCAATCAAAAGGTGCACGGCTTTTTGCTCAAGCCGCGCAACTTCGACGCGACCAAGCGCTATCCTTTGCTCGTCCTGATTCATGGCGGGCCGCAAGGCGCCTGGAACGACACATGGAGCTATCGCTGGAATCCGCAGATCTTTACCGATGCGGGTTACGTTGTGTTCATGCCGAATCCGCGGGGCTCGACCACCTACGGCCAGCAATTCACAAACGAAATAAGCGGCGATTGGGGCGGCAAAGTCTTCATCGATCTGAAAAATGGTATTGCTGAAGTTCTGCGTCGCAACTCATACGTCGATCGCAATCGCATCGGTGCCGCGGGCGCGTCATACGGCGGATACATGGTCGATTGGATTCTCGGTCACAACACCGATCCGCGGTTCCGCTTCAAGGCTCTCGTGTCCCACGCGGGCGTTTACAACCTGACGAGCATGTACGGCGCGACTGAAGAGCTCTGGTTCCCCGAATGGGAATTCAAGGGGACCCCCTGGACTAAC
The DNA here is from genome assembly GCA_963726075.1 of uncultured Acidobacteriota bacterium. GTDB lineage: Bacteria > Acidobacteriota > Blastocatellia > Pyrinomonadales > Pyrinomonadaceae > UBA11740. The sequence continues at coordinate 265,056 of CAVSAQ010000001.1, forward strand.
AAAGCCATGTACGAGCGCTGGTCGCCGCACAACTTTGCCGGCAACTTCAACACGCCGACGCTGGTGACAGCAGGCGAACTCGACTATCGCGTGCCTTACACGGAAAGTTTACAGCTCTACACGGCCCTGCAACGCCGCAACGTGCCGTCGAAGCTGCTGATGTTTCCGGACGAAGGTCACTGGATTCTCAAGCCGCAGAACTCAAAGCTATGGTACAACACGGTGCGGGATTGGTTGGATAAGTATCTGAAGTAGCGCGTTTCTCCCTCTCCCTTTGGGAGAGGGCTGGGGTGAGGGAGCGAAGCTTACGCGGCACAAGCCCTCACCCTAACCCTCTCCCAAAGGGAGAGGGAACGTGTGGAGGTGTTAACGAAATGCCTGGCTGGCTCAAAGTCCTTCTAATCATCCTGATGGTTGGAATTCTGTTAGTGGTGGGTGTTATTGCCGCCGGCGGTATCTGGTTCTATCGCAACAAAGATGCGCTGAAAGGGAAGCTCGATAACATCACGACGGAAGCGCGCGACTTTGGCAAGAACACGGACAATCAAGGCTGCCTTAACGAGACGATTTCACGCTATAAGGCTGAGCCGGGATTTACCTCAGCCATGTCTAACGCGATTTTCGTGCGTATCTGCCTCGACAACAGTCGCGAGACGCCGGGGTTCTGTGAAAGCGTGCCAAAGCAAAGAGAGTTCATGAAGACCGCGCAATGGCGGAAAGAACAGTGCCAAAGTGCCGGGCTGGCAGGTGACAGTTATTGCGAAAGTCTCTTCACCCCTGTTCAGCAATTCTGTGAAAAATAGTCTGGAAGATGATTGGTGTCAGTGCCGGGAGCGAATTCCTCTCCCTCTGGGAGAGGGCAGGGTGAGGGTCTCGACGAAGTCGAGATAGCGACCGGATCGCCATTCAACTCGTCACGAGCTACGGTGTTGCTTTGCGATTCTTTGCGCCTTTGCGTCTTGGCGTGAGGAAAGTTCACGCAAAGGCGCCAAGCCGCAAAGGAACGCAAAGTTAGATTCATGAAAGATCGAAAACATCTCACCGACCTTGAGCGTCTCGCGATCCGCGAGCGGCCGCCCGGCCAGCCTTTAATGCATCAGACATGGGGCAAGCTCCTCTTCATGCATTGGCGCATTGAAGAAAAACTTCTGCGTCCACTGATTCCGGAGCAACTTGAAATTGATACTTTCGATGGCACCGCCTGGATCGGAATCATTCCGTTCACGATGTGGGACATTCGAGCGCTGCCGCCGTTCGTGCCGCCCATGCCTGGTTTGAGATCGGCTCACGAGCTGAACGTGCGCGCTTACGTTCACTACGATCGAGTCCCGGGCGTCTGGTTCTTCTCGCTCGACTGTAACAGCGTCGCCGCGGTACTGGCCGCGCGCGCGTTTTATCACTTGCCGTACTTCAATGCCGACATCGATCTCGAACAGCGCAGTGAGACGATTGATTACGCGCTCGAGCGCACGGACGAACCGCGCGCGCGTTTCAAAGGCTCTTGGAAGGTCGGCAAGACAATTCCCTACTCTCATCCCGGCTCGCTCGAGTTCTTTTTGACTGAGCGCTATTGCCTGTACGCGGAAGATGACGGTGAGCTTTACCGCGCGCGTATTCATCATTCGCCCTGGCCTTTGCAGAAAGCCACGATGAACGCCTATTCGTCTACGATGATTGAATCGTTGGGACTGCCTTCGCCGTCGGGAGAGCCGGTCTTGAATTACGCGGAAGAGTTGGAAGTGAACATCTGGCCGATTCATAAGGTGTAGCGCAACGCTTTCGCTATTAACCGCGGATTCGGCTCCGCCGTCTGATGTGCGGAAGGGCTACGCGCTTCCGGTTCTGCTGGATAGGTGTTGGGGGGCTGCGCCCCCAAGTTGGGGCGGAGCCCCAAACATGATCTGGACGTTGTCGGAAGGCCGGAGGCCTTCCGCACATCAGGCGGCAAAGCCGCGTTTACCGCTCCCGGTACTGACACGCTCTCGGTACTACAGTTCTGACACCACAAACAGCTCACGCGAGCCGAGCTTGAACGGCTCACCTTTCAGCGAACCGGCGCAATTCACAATCTCGAATCCTGCGCGCTCAAGCATCCTGCGAATCTCCGCAACCGTGTAAATCCAATGCTTCGCCTTGCGTGAGTCGGTCTTGCCACTGCGTTCAAAGATGTATTCGCTGTCAACGCAGCTTTCCTCAGCGACATATCGTTCTCTAATCGTCATCACAATGTCGCCCATCTCGTGACAACTCTGCTCTTCAAAATCCGGTAGGACTGACTCTGCCGTCATTGCTGTGTTGATTATGAAGCGAGCCCCCGGCTTCAGGGCCCGCGCTACGCCGGCCAGAAACTTTTCCATGTCTGCGTACTCGAGAAATCCGAAACTGTTTCCAAAGCAGAACGCGCCGTCGTAAACGCCAAGGCCCTCGATATTTCGCATGTCGCCGAGAATGAACTCGACGGCTGTGGCGCCGTCATGGGCGGCCGCACGCGCCTCTTCAATAAATTCCTCAGCGAGATCTATCCCGGTCACTCGATATCCACGATTCGCCAGCTCAAAAGCCAATCGGCCGTTGCCGCACGGCACGTCCAGCAGGCGTACGCCTGGCTCACAATTCAGGTTTTGAATCAGGAAGTCAGCTTCAGCGGTTGTTTGTTCCGGAGGAATCGCCCGGCGCCAAAGGTCGAGCGTGACGCCGTGGAAAAAGGTTTCGTACCAATTGGGCGGGGCGGACATTTTGGAGTGCGGCGGCTTGACGCCGCTTTGGATCGATCAGCGCTGCCCTTCAATCAAATGCAAGAGCGGCGTCAGGCCGCCGCATTCCAAATCACTCGGGCCTCTCAAGCGGCGGCAGCACGGCGATGAAATCGTTTTCGAAACGACGCGCGTAATCGTTGAGTAGCTCAGTCACGCGCTCGTGGCTCTTCGACCGCACGATCAATCCGGCGTGATGCTTCTTCTTCACCCGATAGGCGATCTCCGGATCATCATAGGCTGACGTGTCGGGGCACTCCTGCTTTGCGAGCGACAGAACGATCCCGGCGTGTTCCCGCAGCGGGCGCAAACGTGTTCCGTGACTGGCACCGTTAACCTCAAGCTTTGCCCACTCGCGCCACAAATTTATTCCCGAAGCCGCCGCTAAAACGTCAGCGATGTAGGCGCCGCCCACGCGCGAGGCGATCTCAAGAAAATAGAACTCGCCATCGGCGTCGCTCTTGATGAATTCGGCGTGCGTGGCTCCGACTTCCATGCGCATTGCTTTGATCAAGCGTCGATTGATCTCTAAAAGTTTTTTCTTTTCGCGCGAGTTGTGCGGAATGGTCTGCGAAATGTATGCGCCGCCGCCGTGAGCGACTTGCAGAGGCGGCCGGCCATACTTGTTCACGCCGGCAAACGCGACGCGACGATTGCTGACCAGTGAATCAACGTGAAAGACTTCGCCCGGGATGAAGCGCGCGAGCACATGATACGAAGCACGCTCGCGCAAAGCTTCGCGCTGGTTCAGTTCGTCGATGGCCTTCCAGGCATCGTCAGCGTTTTCGAGTTTCCGAATGCCGATCGCGGAAACGTCCGAACGCGGCTTCAAAACCCACGGCGGCGGTACCTGATTCAAGTACTCGGCAATCTCATCGTTATTAATGGCCGGCACGAACTCGGGAACCGTCAATCCTGCATCGCGGGCTGTCGCGGCCATCGAATACTTGTCCCGGAACGTCTTCGCCGTAGAGCTGCTCATCCCCGGCAAGCACAGGTGCTCGCGCGCCAGAGCCGCCACGACTACGTCGAATTCTTCCAGCGCGACAATTCGATCGGCCGGTCGCGTTTTCGCGATGTGGGCAACCAGATCGAGAAACAACTCGACCGGCGCGTCGTTGGGCAGGGCGAACACTTCATCCAACACCTCACGCGGCCAATCCTCGTTCAGCATCTTCTCTTTCGTGACGAGGATGACGTTGCAGCCCTGCGCCTTGCACTCGCGCATGAAGTCGGCGCCCTTGAAAAACGTCGCGAAACAAATGATGTTGATTGGTGGCATAAGGCAGGCGTCACTATATAACGGATGCTCCGTCAGGAGCGCAATGTTTATAGAACGGTTCGCTCAGTACGCGTAGCCAAGTCAGGAGCGATCCATCGCTCCTGACTTGGCGGTTGCTCAATTCATACGTCCTAGGCTATAAACATCGCGCTCCTACGGAGCTTCTGCATGTTCCTGGTCGTTTACCTGCTCTTAACGCCGAGCGGTTTGTGTACCTAAATGATTTTTCGCGGACCATACCCTGACGTCACGATCCCTGAAGTTTCCCTCACCGATTTCATCTTCAGCTCGACGCAGCAGATCAAAGACAAGCCGGCGCTCATCGACGGCCCGAGCGGCCGCGTGCTCACCTACGGACAACTAGAGGACGCAGTCCGGCGCGTGGCCGCCAGCCTGGCGCAGCGAGGATTTAAGAAAGGTGACGTGCTGGGGATCTTCAGCGTTAACTGTCCCGAATACGGCGTTCTGTTTCATGCGGTCGCGATGCTCGGCGGCATCAATACGACGCTGAATCCGCTGTACACCGCCGAAGAGGCCGCGGCGCAACTGAAAAATGCGGGCGCGAAGATCCTGGTAACCGCGCCGCCATTCATTGAGAAAGCGCGCGAGGCAGCCGAAGCCGCACACATCGAAGAGCTGTTTGTGTTTGGCGAAGCGGAAGGCGCGCAGCCGTTCGCGTCGCTGCTTGAAAGCGACGGTAATCCACCCAAAGTCGAAATCAATCCCCGCGAGGACCTGGTAGCATTGCCTTATTCCAGCGGCACGACCGGTTTGCCGAAGGGCGTGATGCTCACGCATTACAACCTGGTGGCGAACATGCGCCAGATGGACGGCCTCGACTACTTTCATCGGTACGACATTCTGCTTTGCGTGCTGCCGCTCTTTCATATCTATGGTCTCGTCGTCGTGCTCAACATGGGTCTGCACCTGGGCGCGACGATAGTGACGATGCCGCGCTTCGATCTCGAACAGTTCCTCGGCACCATTCAAAAGTATCGCGTGACCCTTTCGCACATCGTGCCGCCGATTGTTCTGAAGTTGGCGAAGGATCCAGTCGTTGACAACTACGACTTCTCAACTTTGAAAACCATCTTTTCGGGAGCCGCACCTCTAGGCGCAGACTTGACACGTGAATGCATTACGCGCATCGGCTGTTCGATTCGTCAGGGCTATGGCATGACTGAAACCAGTCCGGTGACGCACAGCAGTCCGGTTGATGCGTCAAAGATGAAGCTGGGCTCGATTGGTCCGCCCGCGCCCAACACTGAATGCAAGCTAGTCGATCCGGCGACCGGCGCTGAACTTGGTCCGAATCAGGAAGGCGAAGTGTGCGTCCGCGGGCCCCAGGTGATGACCGGCTATCTCAACAATCTTGAGGCGACCGCGCGCACGATTGACACTGATGGCTGGCTGCACACGGGGGACATCGGGTACGCGGATGACGACGGGCACTTTTACATCGTCGATCGCGTCAAGGAACTAATTAAGTACAAAGGATTCCAAATCGCGCCCGCCGAACTCGAGGCTGTGCTTGTCACGCACCCGGCTGTAGCTGATGCGGCGGTCATTCCCTTCCCTGACGACGAAGCGGGCGAAGTTCCGAAAGCGTTTATCGTGCTCAAGAGCGAAGCATCGCCTGATGTAATAAAGGCCTACGTCGCCGCTCGTGTCGCACCTTACAAGAAGATTCGTGAGATTGAGTTCATCGATCAGATTCCTAAATCGCTTTCAGGCAAAATCCTGCGTCGCGTCCTCGTGGAAAAGGAGCGCGCAAAAACGAAGGCCGGGTCCGTGTAGTTTTCACAATTCGCTTAGAGTCGGGCCACTGCCCCGACCGGGCGGCCGATAGGTCGCCTCTAAACCGGAGACAAAATGACTGACCAGGTACCAGCGGAAAGAGTCTCACGTGCCGTGCGCGCATACTTTCTGGCGATTCGTGCCATGGACCCGGAGGCCATTGCCAACACTTTCGCGGAAGACGGCACGACTTATGATCCGGTGGGCACGCCGGGAGTCACGGGACACGAAGCGATTCGCGAATTCTTCAGCTCCATCTACAAGAACTTCAAGAGTGTTGCGTTGACCGAAGATTCAATTTTCGTAGCCGGCGATGGCGCTGCCGTTAAGTGGACTGGAAAAGGAACCAGTGCGAACGGTAAGAACGTGAACTTCGAAGGCATCGACGTGTTCGAAATGAACGCAGAGGGAAAGATTCAAACGGTGCGCGCATATTGGAATCCCGCTGAGATGATCGCGCAGTTGTGAGTACTGAGTCGTGAGGTCAGTACCATCCGCGTGAGCGGATGGGATCACAGCGCGACCCGTGATACGTTCGTGTCTATCCCACCTCCTGACGGAGGTGGTACTGACTTCATCGCCAATCATTTATGTCACCAGTAATCACCGCGCCCGCCTGGACGATTCCAGGATTTCTGGAAGCGCGCGAAAACAATCATCTTTTCATCAGCGGTGTTGACGCGACGGCGCTCACACACAAGTACGGTTCGCCACTGTTCGTCTTTTCTGAGCCGCGCATTCGCGCCAACATCGCGCGTCTGCAGGCGGCGGCAAGAACCGTCGATCGGCCGATCAAGTTTTGCTACGCCTCAAAAGCCAATTCGAATATGTCCGTCCTGGGCGCCGTGCGCGACGCAGGCATAGATATCGAAGTGAATAGCGGCGGCGAACTCTTTAAGGCCCTGCGCGCGGGCTTTCGTCCCGACCAGATTATTTTCAATGGCACGAGCAAGACGGATGAAGAGCTTGACGAAGCAGTGCGCGCGGGCATCTACGCCATCAACGTCGACTCGATTTACGAAATCGAACTGGTCGAAGAGGCCGTGCGCCGCGCGCGCTCGGAATTGAACTCAGGTTTGCCGCCGGCGCGAGTCGCGCTGCGTCTGGTGCCGGAAATCGGAACGCGCTCGCATCTCGGATTGCAGACGGCGCTGCTGACTTCAAAGTTTGGCATCTCGTCATCAGAAGTGCTCGACGCGTTTCGACGCGGCTTACAGCATCCCGAACTGGTTCACGTTTGCGGCATTCACATTCACGTCGGCTCGCAGACGCCGGATGTTGAACCGTTCGCCGAAGCGTTCAAGAGCATGTGGAACCACTTGATGACGATTTATCGCGAGACGGGCCACACGCTCGAGCACATCAATCTTGGCGGCGGTATTCCTGTCAACTATCTACGCGACCGTTCACAGGCGGATGAATTGCCGGAACATGAGCGCGACATGCTGGGCGCGGACCTCGAACCCTCGGCCGTCCTTTCTGAGGCGCTGCGCGTCGCACGCGAATCCGCACGCGATGTCGAGGCGGAACACCTGCTCGATAAAGTCACGATCCTTTTAGAACCGGGGCGTAGCGTCATTGCGGACACGGGAGTCCTGCTGACGAAGGTTCGCAACATCAAACAGCGACCCGAGACGGGCGACGTGTGGTTGCTGACTGATGCGGGCTACAACCTGCTTTTGTCGATGAACAATTACAAGTGGTACTACCACCTGGTGTCGGCGTCGCGCGCGTGTGATGCGCTGGACGCGCAGTACAAAGTCGCGGGGCCGCTGTGCGATTCCGGCGATGTATATTTCGACATCGAGCGACACGGCCGCCTGCCTGACTATCGCCGGCTGCCGCTCGAAGTGAAACCCGGCGAAGTGCTCGGTCTATTGAATGCAGGCGCGTACTCGTTCTCGCAAATGTTTCCCTACAACGGCCGCCCGTTGCCCGCGGCGGTAATGGTGCGCGCCGGGGGCAAAGCGGATGTGATTCGAAAGCGGGACTCGTACGAAGATCTTTTGTTCAATGAAGTGTGGTAGGAAACAGTTTCAAGTTCAAAGTTTCAAGTTCAAAGTTTCAAGTTTCAAGTTTCAAGTTAATTATGCGGCTTTCTCATCTTCACTCCCAGGAGTCTGTTATGGCCACATTCCAGAAATTTGAAGATATTGCAGCGTGGCAGCGCGCCCGCGAACTTACGAAAGATATCTACACATTAACGTCCAAAGGCGAGTTTTCGCGCGATTTTGGACTTAAGGATCAGATTCGCCGCGCAAGCGTTTCGATCATGTCGAACATCGCGGAAGGTTTTGAACGAAGCGGAACAGGCGAATTTGGATACTTCTTAGCAACCGCAAAAGGTTCAGCCGGAGAAGTACGGTCACAACTGTACGTTGCGTTTGACCAGCAGTACATAACTAGCCACACTTTCGCCCAGCTCAATTCATCGGTTACCGAAATAAGCAAAATGGTTGCTGGTCTCATGGTGTACCTAAAGAAATCCGGTCTGAAAGGAACAAGATTCAAGGAGCCACAAACTTGAAACTTGGAACTTGAAACTTGAAACCTACTAACGGACAACTCGTGCGCGGCTTGACGCTGATCGCGGCGATGTCAGTCGTCGTCGGCAACGTAATCGGCACCGGCGTGTTTCTCAAAGCACGCGTCATGACTTGTAACGTCGGCACGCCGGGCCGAGTCCTCGGAGTGTACGTAATCGCCGGGCTGCTTTCGCTGGCGGGCGCGCTCAGTTACGCGGAATTGTCCGCGATGATGCCGCGCGCGGGTGGCGAGTACGTTTTCATGCGCGAAGCGTACGGCCGGCCATGGGCGTTTCTGTACGGCTGGATGTCATTCTTCATCGGCAAAGCCGGCTCGCAGGCAGCGCTCGGCGTGCAGCTCGCTCTCTTTCTCAACACGATGATCGGCGGACGCCTCGGCGGCGACTTCCTTTCCGTAAATGTGTTCGGTTACGCGATTCCATTCGGCAAGGTCCAGATCATCGCGCTGGCCTCGATCCTGATCGTCACCGGAATCAATTGTCTGGCCGTGAAAGTCAGCGGCGGCGTTGCTTCAATTCTCTCAGCCGTCAAAGTCGCGCTCGTGCTGGTCATCGGCATTGGCGCATTTCTGTTGGCGGACGGCGCCGACTGGTCGCATCTGACAATGTCGAACGCCGGCGGGACTTGCCAAAACGTGAGCGCGGCCGCGCAGATTGGGTTTGGCGGATTCATGGCCGCGATGCTCGGCGCGCTTTGGTCTTATGACGGTTGGAACAATGTCACGCTCGTCTCCGGCGAAGTGCAGAACCCGAGCCGGAATCTTCCGCGCGCGCTGATTGGCGGCACACTCTTAATCATGGCGCTGTACCTGTTTGTGAATCTTGCGTACTTCTACGTCATGTCGCCGACTGATGTCGCGAGCGTATCGACCAGCTCATCTGTCGCCACTGAAGTAGCGCGCAGGTTCCTCGGGCCGGTCGCGATCACGTTTATAGCCGCGGCGTTGCTCTCTTCATCCTTCGGCACTTTGCACACATCGATTCTGACCGGCGCGCGCGTACCGTACGCGATGGCGCGGGACGGATTGTTCCCCCGCAGCCTTTCACATGTTTCGCCGCGCACGCACGTGCCGACCGGCGCGCTGATCGTTCAGGCAGTTTGGGCTTGCATCCTCGTCATCGTCTTTTCATCGTCGTTCGACACGCTGACGGACTACGCGATCTTCGGCCTGATGATCTTCTACGTGCTCTGCACTGCCGGCGTGTTTATTCTGCGCCGCAAGATGCCGAACGCCGACCGACCTTATCGCGTGCTGGGTTATCCCGTTGTGCCGATCCTCTTCATTTTGTCCGCTACTTTGATTTTGGCGAGTACACTTCTCGGTGCGCGTGGTGACTTTGTGAGCGGGTTGAGTTCGATCGCGAGCGGCAACGTGCTCTCAGGCCTCGGCGTACTCGCCCGCAATCCAGCGATCTCCGGCGTCGTTTTGATCGCTGCCGGACTTCCCGTTTATTGGCTATGGACGCGTTTGGCGACTCGTAAACAGAGCGAATAGCTTCCCATCAACCGTGTTCCCCAGCCGGGCAGCCCGGCCGGGGTCGCCGTTAGGTAAACATCAATGAATCGCATAAAGACTTCGGTTGTTTTGTCACTTCTCTTTGCCTCTTTGCTCGCACTTCCCCAGAACGGCCGGGCGCAGGCGCCGCAGAAACCGCAGACACCGCAGGACCTGGTCGATGAAGCGGCGCGAGTGACGCTGGCTAAGTTCGCCGACAAGAAGCTTACTGAGAGTCAGCTTTCGATCACGTTGATTGACTTGCGCAATCCGCAGAAACCGGTGACCGCGAGCCACCGCGGTAACGAGCGAATTTATCCCGCCAGCGTCGTCAAGCTTTTTTACTTTGCCGCCGCGCATCGGTGGCTTGAAGACAAGAAGATTCAGGAGACCGACGAACTCAAGCGCGCGGTGCGCGACATGGTTGTCGATTCGGGCAACGAAGCGACGCAGTACGTCCTGGACGTCCTGACGCAGACAACGAGTGGTTTCGAATTGCCGCCGAAGGAAATGGAAGAGTGGCAGCACAAACGAAATGCCGTGAACCGTTACTTTACGTCGCTCGGCTACACGAACATCAACATCAACCAAAAAACATTCTGCGAAGACGCGTATGGGCGCGACAAAGTCTCGCGCGGGCCGAAGGGCGAGAATCGAAACAAGCTGACGACTGATGCGACCGCGCGGCTGTTCGCGGAGATCGTGACCGGCCGTGCCGTCACCCCAGCACGCAGCGCACAAATGATGGAACTTTTGAAGCGCGATTACGCCGGCACGACGAAAGACCAGGATGATCAAGCGCACGGATTCACCGGCATCGCTTTGAAGGACATCGCGGGTGCGAAACTCTGGTCAAAAGCGGGATGGACGAGCACGACTCGTCACGATGCCGCTTACATCGAGTTGCCCAACGGCGCGAAGTTTGTGCTGACTGTATTCACCGAAGGTCACTCAAACGAGCGAGAGATTATCCCGACCGTGGCGCGAGTTGTGATCGATGGAATGGGGGCAGTACCACCTGCGTCAGCAGGTGGGATAAAGAGCTTGCAGCGTTGAGCGTTTGACCCACCCGCTGACGCAGGTGGTACTGACCTCATTGCGCGAACGGACAATGCATTCAGACTTATCAACTCATCACGACCCGATAACCAAGCTTTTCCCACGGCCGCGTGCACGGGATGATTGGAATCAGTATCGCCTCACTGAAGACCAAATTCAGTTCTTTCACACAAACGGCTATCTCGCCGGTATCCGCGCTCTCAACGACGAACAGATCGAAGCGCTGCGGAGCGACCTAACAAAGCTGGTCGATCCGGGCCATCCGGGACATCGTCTCTTCTACGAATTTAATTCAAACGAATCAACGGATCCCTCTACGGTGCTTTTTCACGCGCTTGGCGCCTGGAGAATCTCACCAGCGTTTCACGATCTGCTTTGGAACCCGGCGATCCTGATGCCTGCTGCGCAACTCATCGACGGCGCAATCCGATTTTGGCACGACCAGCTTTTCTGCAAACCCGCCGCTCATGGCGGCGTGGTCGCGTGGCATCAGGACTACTCGTATTGGACGCGGACGCAGCCGACGGCTCACTTGTCGTGTTGGATCGGCCTCGACGATTCAACCGTTGAGAATGGCTGTGTTCATTACGTCCCCGGCAGTCATCTCTGGAATCTTTTGCCAGTCACCGGCCTGGCGAACGACATGAACGCGATTCAGTCCGGGTTGAGTGCCGAGCAGAAGTCACAATTCAAGCCGGTCCCAATCGAACTGAAGGCGGGACAGTGTTCTTTTCATCATCCGCTGATGGTGCACGGCTCGTTCGAAAATCGCAGCGACCGCCCGCGCCGAGGTGCGGTTATCAACGTGTTTCGCGATGGTGTGTGTTCAGCTTCCGACACTCCTCTCCTCCAGGGCGTGCCGCCAATTCCGTCCGGTGAAAAGATCGACGGGCAATTCTTTCCGCTCCTATTCAATCCTCCTCCCCGTTGAAAACGGGAACCTCTCTGTCACGCTTGTGTCTAAGTAGAAGACAGGAGGACACACCGAATGCTAACGAACGCCTCGACAGGCGAAAGGGATAACTCTGCAAAACCCAATATCAATGTCACGCCGCTGATCGATGTTCTGCTGGTGATGCTGATCATCTTTATGGTGGTATCGCCGCTGAAGCCCTCACGGTTTTTGACGAAGACGGCTTCAAAGCCTCAACAGGATCAACCTCTGACTCCCAATGACAAATCTGTGGTCGTCACGATCAACCCGGATCGCACGCTCATGCTCAATCGACAAAGTGACATGGGTAGCGTCAATGAACTCGGCAAGTTGACGACGACTCTTTACGAACTTTTTCAGGAACGCTTGAGGAATAAGACGTACCGGGATGAACTGCGAGATCGCGTCGATTTGCCGGACAGTGTCCGCGTCGAAAGAACAGTTTTCATTAAAGCGCCTCGATTCATGCCTTACGCTGACGTGGTGCGCGTTCTGGATGCTATCAAAGGCGCCGGAGCTACGCCGGTAGGTTTACAAATAGACGATTTGAATTAACCGTCCACAGGCCCACCGCGGCTGGCTCGACCTAACTACTCCCACTAAACTCCATCTGCTAGAATCGCGAAGAAATACACTTTCTGAATTCATACCAGAGGATTCCGGGGAGACGAGTCATGACATCATTGGGCCTTTCGCGTTCAGTTTTTCTATTTCGCCAACCGATTGCCACTAAGTTCGCGGTCGCCGCAATGGCGGTATGCCTCTCAGTTTCTTCAGGGGCCTGCAAAGGTTCGCAGGGGGCGCCGGCCGTCAACTCGGCGCCCGTGGCGGACGCGCCGCCGCAGAACTCCTACGCCGACGTAGTGGCGCGCGTGGCGCCGGCGGTGGTGACGATTCACGCGAACAAACGCGTGCGCCGCTCGCAACAATTCCCGTTTCTCGATGATCCGTCACTACGTGACTGGTTCAACGATCGGCGGCGCGACCAGCCGCAGCAACCACGCGAGTCGCTCGAGCGCGCGCTCGGCTCAGGTGTGATCGTCAGCACGGACGGCTACATCATCACGAACCATCACGTCGTCGACGGCGCGGAAGACATCAAAGTGGACCTGACTGACGGTCGCACCCTGGATGCCAAGCTGGTCGGGTCAGATCAGCCGAGCGATCTCGCTGTGCTTAAGGTGACGCTGACCAGCCTTCCGTTCTTAAGCCCGGGCGACTCGGACAAAGTTCGCGTTGGGGACGTAGCGCTGGCGATCGGAAATCCCCTCGACGTCGGTCAAACGGTAACGATGGGCATAATCAGCGCGAAGGGCCGTTCGACGCCGGGTACGGGCAGCGGCAGCGGCAACTTCGAAGACTTTCTCCAAACTGACGCCCCCATTAATCGCGGAAACTCCGGTGGCGCGCTCGTGAACACAAACGGCGATTTGATTGGCATCAACTCGCAAATTATCGGCGGCCTGTCCGGCGGAAATATCGGGATTGGTTTTGCGATTCCTTCGAACATGGTGCGCTCGGTCATGGATCAGCTCATCAAGACCGGGACGGTGCGTCGCGGTCAGTTGGGCCTCACCGTGCGGCGAGTTGATTCGGACATGGCGCAAAGCCTCGGCATGTCTGAGACGAAAGGCATCATCGTCAATCAGATCGTAAAGGGCAGCGCGGCGGAGCGGGCCGGCATCCGTCAGGGCGACGTGATTATCGCGCTAAATGGTTCACCGGTGAATGAAACGAACGCTTTTCGCAATCAGATCGCGGGCATGGCGCCGGGCACTCAGGTTACTTTGACGCTCCTCCGCGACAACCGTGAACAAAAGCTCACGGCGACCCTGGGAGAATTCAAACCTGAAACCGCGCGTACTGAAGAAGGAGAGTCGGCCCGGCCCGGCTCTACAAATCAGGGAAAACTTGGGCTAACCGTGATCCCGTTGACACCGGAGATAGCTTCGGAACTGAGCCTGCCCGCGGGCACACAGGGCGTCGTCATCGAGACAGTGGATCCCGCCGGGCCGGCCGCAGCGGCGGGGTTGGCGCGCGGCGACGTGATCCAGGAAGTAAACCGGCAGCCGATTCGTTCCGCAGTGGATTTGAGCGGCGCGATCGATAAAGGCGGGAGTAGACCTGCGCTGCTGCTCATCAATCGGCGGGGCAATCCGGCATACGTGACGGTAAGGCCGCGCGCGTAGGTCTCATCTCAAGGTGCTTTCTGAGTCCGACAGGCTGACAAAGCTTGTCGGACTTTTTTTGTGATCGAAAGAATTAATATCGGGGCGGCAAGTATGCGGGAGGCTGCTGAGGCGCGAAGTAGCCTTGAGTCGCAAAATCGAATCCGCAGAACCCGCAGAGGCGTGCGTGGGCGTGAGACGATTGCTGACAATTCGGACAGCGGAGCAATGGCGGCAGGCAAGCCATCACGATCAATGTAATCAATAAGCCAACTGGATGAACGGCGAACCAAAACCAGTGCGGCGAACGATTCTTGCGCCTCGCCATGTTCACTCCCAAAACGATCAGCCCGACGTAAACAGTCAGAGCAACCGCCGAAATCACCAACACCACAATTAGGCCAACAATTTCGTCGTCTCGCATGTCCGTGTTCCTCTCCCGGCCGCTTTCTCGCAACCACCCCTTCGAGATTTGTGACCTTCTATCCAGTTCGCGCACCTTTGTCAACGGCCCCCGACCCTTGAAAGTTTCAGTTCGAACGTTTATGCTGCGTTTCACCGATAGGACACGATTGCAGACATGCGTTTCATAGCAAACCCACCGAATCCCTGGCTTAGCCACTCGGTCGAATGGATTGGCGAGCCTCCGCCCGCGAAGATTGAAGTCTACGAAGAAACTGAAACCCGTTCGATCATCAGCCACAACGACAGTCCCGACGTGGCGTTCGATCACTCGATCAACTGTTACCGGGGTTGCATTCACGGCTGCACGTACTGTTTCAGCCGGCCCACGCATGAATATCTGGATTTTGGCGCCGGCACTGATTTCGAACGAAAGATCGTGGTAAAGGTGCGGGCGGCGGAACTGCTGCGAAAAGAACTGATGAAGCCTTCGTGGAAAGGGGAACAGATCGTTTTCTCGTTCACATCGGATCCGTACATTCCGCTCGAAGCCAATTACAAATTGACGCGCCAGTGTCTGGAAGTATGCGCTGAGTTTCGCAATCCGGTCGGCATTGTTACCAAGTCCGCACTGATTCGACGCGATGTTGATGTGCTCCAGACGCTGGTGCGGGACGCGCACGTGGGAGTGTACTTTTCGATTCCGTTTGCGGACTATGACACCGCCCGCGCCGTCGAGCCGTTTGCGCCTTCACCCAACGCTCGTTTCGAAGCGATGAAGACTCTCGCCGATGCCGGCATCCAGGTGGGGATCGGGATCGCGCCTACAATTCCCGGCTTGTCCACAGACATTCCGGGACTGCTGCATCGCGCGAAAGACTGTGGCGCGACGAAAGCCTTCATCAACATGCTGCGCCTGCCGGGCAGTGTGGCTCCCTACTTTGAACAACGTCTGCGCGAAAAACTTCCGACTAAAGCTGATCGTGTCCTGAATCGCATCCGCGACGCGCGCGGCGGCAAAATCAACTCGAGCGTTTTCCACGATCGCATGCGCGGCAAGGGGCAATACTGGAATGCTCAGGAAAAACTCTTCGAGGTTTATTGCCGAAAGCTCGGCTTCAACGAGCATCGCGTCGGCAGCGAGAGCCACGCGAACCGGAACACCTTCCGCCGGCCGACGGCGCAGGGTTCTCTGTTTCGGTAGTCGCTTGTGAACTACTTCACGCAGCCAACGACTAATCCGCACTAATTTGTTCGAACTTTGCTAGAGACAGCGCGGCGCACATCTCTTATAATGCCGCTCAAGCCTGACAACTAGTTTCCCAACAGGAGGGCGCGGCGATGCTGATCAAAGATGTCATTCGCGACCGTGAGCCTTATTCCATGAACGCTTCGGCGACAGTCATGGAAACGGTTGAGTTTATGGCCGGGCGCAAAATCGGTGCTGTCTGCGTGCTGGATGAGGAAGGAACGCTGATCGGCGTCTTCTCTGAGCGCGACTTGCTGAACCGCGTGGTAGTGCTGAAGCACGACCCGACGACGCTGAAGCTCGGGGATGTCACAAGTCCTCTGCGCGCCGTGATCCGTTGCGATGAGACGCCGCACCAGGCGCTCGACATCATGGAGCAAATTGGCAGCCGGCATCTTCCCGTGGTCGACGGCGAAAAGTGGGTCGGCATGCTTTCGATGCGTGACTTGCTGCGCGTTGAACTGAGTGAGCAAGGTGACGAAATCAAGCTGCTGCACGAATACATCAGTTTGTGAAACGAGCAGTGACTACCCGGAACCGCTAAGCAAACACAACTCGACTAACAAATCTGTGATGCCGCGCAAATCAAATCGATTTCGCGCCTCCAACCTGAACGCTTAAATCCGTAGTTTAGTAAGCGGCGCCCTGGCCAATGACCCACACGACGTTAGTCCGATTCTCCATTACTGCTGAACCGCCTGTAACACGCCATTGCAGGGTTACCGTGTGAGTTCCAGGCGCGACCGCAGAGGCCCACCCTGAATAGGCAACGCTCGACAGCTCTGTGCCGGTGTATCTCATCGGACCTGGATTCACTGGGACACCATCTACCAGCGCTCGCAACTCAAGGTACTCTCCCGGTATGGTCACGCGAGCCGAGGTGACAAACTGTACGAGGATGTTTCGGTAGTTCGTGGTGGTGAACACTTGTCCCGGCGCTGGAAAGTTAACGAATGTTGTAGAAGCGGTCGTGTCGATACGCGCGGCGCTGCCCAGGAAAACCGCTTCGGGCGGCGGCGACACGGGTGCAACTCTTGAAGTAGTTTTTGAGCTTTGAGATAAAGCAAGGACCAATAGAACTGCCGCTGTCAGCGTGATGCTTTTTCTTGAACGCATAGGTTACCTCCGTTGTGTCGAACTAGTGTGGCTCGTTACGCGCCGGAGAATAGTTTGGCGCTTGAATCGTGTCAATTAACTGTTTCGGAACGGCCGCGCTTTTCATCCGGCGAGACTGATCTTGTATCATCGCTCCGGAGAGTTAGATGAAACGAATGTTGTCGGCCGTTCTCAGTTGTCTGCTCATATTTCTCGCGTTCGCCTGCAGCAATCCGCCTCCCGGCCGGGGCGCGGGAGAGGTTGAGAACTCACCGCAGTCACAAACCAGCTTCAAAGTCGAAACCGTCGTCGGCAATTTGGAAGTGCCGTGGTCGATCGTCTGGGCGCCGGACGGCCGAATGATCTTCACCGAACGACCGGGGCGCGTCCGCGTCTTTCAAAACGGTCAGCTCCAACCGCAGCCTTTGTTCGTTGTGCCGGACGTGGACACTGGCGGCGAAACCGGTTTGATGAGCGTTGCGCTGCATCCGCAGTTTCAATCGAACCGGTTTATTTACCTTTCCTACGGCTACACCGGCAAAGGCGAGCTTGTACGCGTGGTTCGCTATCGCGAAACCCCGAGCGGCTTCACCGATCGCAAGGTCATCATTGAAAATATTCCGTCTGCAGAATTTCACGCCGGCTGCCGTTTGCGGTTCGGGCCTGATGGAAAGCTCTACATCACGACGGGTGATGCCACGGATCGCAATCTGGCGCAGCAGCTGAATTCAATTGCGGGAAAGATTCTGCGTTTGAATGATGACGGCACGATTCCGTCCGACAATCCCTTTGTTGGTCGCAGCGATGCGCGGCCCGAAATCTTCGCCTACGGAAGTCGCAACGCGCAGGGTATTGATTTTCAACCCGGCACGAACCTTCTGTTTGCAACTGAACATGGCCCGAGTGGCTTTGACGGTCCGGGCGGGGGTGACGAAGTAAACATTATCGAGCGCGGCAAGAACTACGGTTGGCCGGCGATTCACCATCGACAGACGCGCGCCGGGATGGAAGCGCCTTTGCTCGAATACACGCCGGCCTGTGCGCCCGCCAGCGGCATGTTCTATCGCGGCTCACAGTTGCCGCAGTTCAAAGGCAATTTTTTCTTTGGCTGTTTGCGGGGCACGAGGATCATTCGCGTCGTGCTCGACGGCCGGCGCGTGGTTAGCGAAGAGAATCTGCTCGATGGAAAGTATGGCCGCATCCGGGATATCGCGGAGGGGCCGGACGGATTCATTTACTTCTCGACTTCTAATCGTGATGGGCGGGGAAAGCCGGCGAGTGATGATGATCGAATCATGCGGCTGATTCCGGTGAAGTGAGTGGCACAGAACCGCGAGCAGTAGCGAGCGGGATAAAAATTCGACTCACTAAGACGCGTCCTTATCCCGCTCGCTACTGCTCGCGGTTCTGTACTAGATCTTCTTTCCTAAGACGGCAGTCTTACTCCAGCCAATAATCTGAAATCTTGGAAAGCGATAGTGGCTGACGACTTTGAAGTGTCGATTTGTCGTCTCAGAAAGTTCTGCGGGCGGGTGTGCTTTGAATCTGAACAATAGTTCGAGAAAGCGGGTCGCGACCGACGGGCGCATCGGCAGGTTCAAAAAATAACCGCCGGGTGTAATCACGCGCGCGAGTTCGCCGAAGCCTTCATCGAGCGGCACGTATTCCAGCACGCCACTCGTCACAATCAAGTCAAACGATTCATCTGGAAAAGGCAGCGACAGAATGTTGCCTTGCATGAACTCGACTTTTTGCTCGCGATGCTTTTGCTTGCTCACGTACTTCTTCGCCGTCGCCATCGATGAAGCCGAAAGGTCGAGCGCCGTCAGCTTTACCGGGACCTGGAGGTTCCGAAGCATCGCCAGCGTCAGCGTCCCGGTGCCGCAGCCCGCGTCCAGAACGCGCGCGCCCGGAAATACCGGCAGCGGATGCTCGTCGAAATATTGATCGAGCGAGCGGCCGTAACCATTAATTTTGAAGGTGAAGTCATACAATCGCGCGATGCGATCGTAAAACGATCCGGCGCGCGCTTCGGTTTTGGTCGCTGTCAGAAACATATTCCGCCATTTATGAACCCTCATGCTGGCGCGCAATCAAACTGCGCACGGCTTGGCTGGTATGAGAACCGCGCCATTCTAGCCTGCTGGCCCCGATTTTCCAACACGATTTCCAAACATTCTGCTCGTCCCGAGGCAATTTCCGCGCAAGCGGGTGAAGTTAGGCCCGTTCTGACCAATGGGTAACTCCAATTTCTCGGCGCTAAGGAGAAGAAAAACATGCGAAAGAGAGTTTTGGTTGGCTTGGCAGCGGGCTTGAGCTGTCTGTTTCTTTTGGCTGGTGCAGCCATCGAATACGGTTCCCGCAGCGTTCTGGCTGGTTACATTACGGCCGCTCGGACTGAAGCAGTTGTCGAACCGCTCGCGGAGGTGAATGGTTTCTCGGTTGAAGTCCTAATCGACGGACGCCGGACCACTGAGTATGCGGCGCGCGGTCGCCGTTACATTGAGGCGCTGGAGAGGGCCGAATACGAACTGCGCATACACAACCCGACCGGGAATCGAGTGGCGGTGGCTCTGGCGGTTGACGGCCTGAACACAATTGACGCGCGGCACTCGAGCGCGTGGGAAGCGCGGAAGTGGGTGATTGAGCCGTACGGAACGATTCACGTGCGTGGGTGGCAGATGAGCGCGGATAACGCGCGCCGGTTCTATTTCACGACTGAGCGCGATTCGTACGGCGCAAAGATTGGTCAGGCACAGAACCTCGGCGTGATATCGGCAGTGTTCTTCCGCGAACGGCGTCCGGTTACGATCATGCCGGTGACACCGGGTGGTCGCGAAGAACGGCCGACATATAAAAGAGGAGATGCGAACCGCACTGAAAACTCGCCTGCCGAGTCGTCGCCATCAGCGGGGGCGAATCGCGATGCAGCCAAGCCGCGCAGCACGACACCGTATCCACCGCCTGATGACCAGTCCGCGGCGACCGGGATTGGCCGCAACGTTCAGAACGGAGTGACCTGGATCAAAATGGATCTCGATCAGCGGCCGGTTGCCGAAGTCACGATTCGTTATGAATATCGTGAGGCGCTGGTGCGTTTGGGAATTCTTCCGCGCGGTTATTCCAGACCGGATGTTTTGGATCGTCGCGAACGGGCGGAAGGGTTTGAACCGAAGTACTGCCCGCAGCCCTAAGCGGCGAAGGGCAAAGCGGCAAAGAGCAAAGGAGCGAGGTGCAGAGCGTGAAAACCTAACAATTGGCGATGCTGTGCACTTCGCCTTTGGCGCTTCGCGCTTAGCCCTTAGCCCTTTGCAGTCGAGCGTGGATTGAGCTTCGCATCGTACAGCTGTTTGTACGCGCGATAGTTGCTCATTACTTTAAAGACGTAGTTCTTAGATTCCGTAAAGCCGACTTCCGAAGCGAACACACCGTCGTCGTTTCGGTTTGAGCGTGCCAGCCAGCGAGCCACGTTGTCTTCGCCACCGTTATAAGCCGCCGCCATCGCTTCCGGCAGTCCGGCGAACATGCGTGAAAGCTCGCTCAGATATTCCGCTCCCACTGCGATCGAAAAATCGGGCCGATAAAGCATGTCCTCAGTCACGTTTGAATAGCCGGCTCGCTTGCCGTACCTGTTCGCAGCGTCAATCGTAAGTTGTAGCAGGCCGCGAGCGGCCGCCGGCGATCGCGCGCCGGCCTTGAACTGACTCTCCTGCTTCATGATTGCGAGCATTAGACGCGGATCGAGCGAGCGCTTGCTGGCTTCTTTCACAAGTTGCAAACGGTAAGGGGCCGGGAAGTCATTCGCAACCCTGGCAATCGAAGCGTTCACTTTTGCCGCGCGCTCCTGTGCTATCTGGTTCGCGGTGGCATCGCCTGAAGTCCGCAACCGCGCTGTCGCTAATCCGCCGTAGTACGAGTTTGGGCTGTCAGGAATCAACAAATAAGTGCGGATGGCATCGTCCCGGCGACCGGCGCTTTCCAGAGCGTGCGCTTTCAGATAGAGCACTTCGTCAGTGGTGGTGTTGGATCCAGCCAACCTCGACCGCAACAAGTCATCGGCAGTCGTGACCGCGTTCGGCCAATCCTTGGCGCCGATGTCCACTCGGAGTCGCGCGAATGTGGCGTTGCGTTCAATGGCAGTGCCTGCAAACCTTTGGCGCGTACGTTCTACCCAGGTGATTGCGTCCTGTAAACGGCCGGATTCGCGATACCCATCGATCGCGTTCAGATGCGCCGTGTCGATGCGTTCGCCGTTGGGATATTTTTCGATGTATTCAGCGTAACGTTCAGCGGCTTGCGCGCCGCGGCCCATGCGCAGGAACGACGACGCTGAAAAGTTCAGGCCTTCCCTTCCCTCTTTCGTATCGGGATAGGTTCGCGCGAGCCGCTCGTAAACCTTGCGCGCGTCGTCGTAACGACGCTCGACGTAGTACGAACGCCCCATGCCCAGCAGCGCTGACGGCACACCCGGATCGTTCGGATAATTCTCGACCAGCGCTTCCCAGTGCGCACGCGCATCAGAAAACAGCCGGTTCGCCAGATAAATGCCGGCCCGCCGCAAGTGTTCCGCAGGCGGCAACGCGACCTTGTTCTTCGAGGCGCGTTCAGCGCGATCGCTCGAACGGATTGCACTCAACGCCGCGTCACTCGTGGACTGACCGGGAGCGATGGCGGCAAGGGCCGCGATAACAGCAAAAGCGAAAAAGCTATTCCGGTGATTCATCTTCGATTATTTCGTAAGTCGTCACTATTTCAGCGGACCCGCGCAGCGTCGCAGCAACGCTACAGTACTTCGTGTCCGAGAGCTCGATGGCCTGCGCGACCGCCTGTGGCGATACGCCACGACCGTGCACGATGTGCTTAACAAACATCCTGGTGTAAGCACGCGGATGGTCTTCGCGACGCTCGCCGCTTACTTCGATGCGGTAATCCGTTACGCGCTGTCTCTTCTTTTTGAGAATTGAGATCACATCGACGCCGCTGCAGCTTCCCAAGGCGAGCAACAGTAATTCCATCGGCGTGGCGGCCATGCTCCGTTGCGAATTTGTCTCGACAACCTGGGCATGGCCAGACGGGCTGACACCAACGAAAACGTCGTCACCGGCGAACTGAATCGTCGCTTTATTCTGCGTCTCAGGCATTAACAACAGCCAAAAGCAATTTCAACGAAAGAATAACACGGCTGTTTTTAAAACGCCTGATGACCGATGATCGTACTGAATTCCGCAATCTGCACACGCTTTGTAACAGAACATGCGACAACGCCGCTGCTTTCTCCGAATCGCATCAGTACGCCTCTAACTGCTTTCTAATTTTCTTCACGTCCCCTCGCCAGGTGGTACAGCATTTGAATAACTAACCACTGGCCTTGGGCCCTCCCCGATTCAAATACGCGATTAATTAGGAGGAAGTAAAATGAGACGACGTTTGAGTGCAACCGCTTTATCGGTGACCTGCCTGCTGCTGATGACTGTAGCGGCGCAGGCACAAACAAAAACTTACAGAGGAACTTTCCAGACGGTGCGGCGACTGATTGTCCGCATTGAAAATCGGTCCGCGAATTTCAGCAATAGCCTGCAGAATTGGTCGAGCCGGAACCCAAACGCGACATACTCACCGGCAGCCGGTGAAGACATCAACCTTTTCGCGAGCGACTTTGGTGAGAGCGTGCGCCGTTTGCGCGACCGCTTCGATGCGCGCCAGGCGACGGACTCGGATGTTCAGGAGGTGCTGAACCGGGCCGCTCGGATCGATGCTTTTCTGGGCCGTCACACGATTAATGCCCAAACGCGGAGCCAGTGGACGCTGCTACGAACTGATCTAAATCAGCTCGCGACCGCATTCAACGTGCGGTGGCCGCAAGTAGGCACGACGTATCCGCCCAACAACACCTATCCGCCATACGACAACACGCAGGGTCAGTTCCGCACCGGTCTGACGGGCACGTATCGCGTGGATGTCTCGCGTAGTGATAATGCGCGTGACGCGGCAGAGAGAGCGACTCGTAATTTAGCTCCGAGCGAACGCAGGCGCGTGCTCGACGCGGTGACGCAGCGACTCGAAGCGCCGAACGAGCTGGCGCTTGATGTACGCGGACGCAACGTGACGATTGCTTCGACGCGTGCGCCGCAGATTTCGTTCGTGGCTGACGGCCGCGAGCGGGTCGAAACCAGCTCGACAGGTCGAACCATTCGATCGCGCGCCACCGTGACTGGTGTTCAGTTGATGGTCAGCACGACCGGCGATCGTGGCAACGACTTCAGTGTTACGTTCGACTCGGTTGATAACGGCCGGCGATTGAACGTTACGCGCCGGGTTTACGTCCAGGGTCTGACCTCGGCTGTCGTGGTCCAGAGCTCGTACGACAAGACATCCGATGTCGCGCGGTTTGACATACACGATCCGCGAAACACTCCGGGGTCAACGGCGGGCGGCGGTTTCGTCGTGCCTGACGGTACGCGTATCGTCGGAACTTTGGAGAACACTCTTTCAACTCGGGCAAGTCGCGTCGGTGATCGGTTCACCATGCGCGTTACCGGCCCTCGAAGAGTTCGAAGGTGCGATCATTGAGGGTCATGTGTCACAGGTTGAACGCAGCGGACGGCTGACGGGAAGGTCAGTTCTGACGTTGGACTTTGACAGCATTCGCCTGCGCGACGGTCGCAACTATCAGTTCGGGGGTATTGTTGAAGAAGTGCGTGAGACTGACGGCGATATCGTGCGCGTCGACACTGAAGGAACAGTTCGGGATGACAACCAGACGTCGCGAACGACCACGCGTACTGCGATCGGCACGGCGGTTGGTGCAATCATCGGCGCCATTGCCGGTGGTGGTAAGGGTGCGGCGATCGGCGCAATCATCGGCGCCGGCGGCGGGGCCGGTTCCGTGTATGTCGAGGGCCGAAACGATCTCAAGCTTCATCCTGGAACCGAAATTACGCTGCGAGCTGGAGCGCCAAACACGGCAACTCGGTAACTAACTCTGACTGTTTATGCAGGCGAGATCGAGCGATCGGTCTCGCCTCTTTTTTATGGGGCTAGTTCTTTTCGGAGCTCGCGTTGCGTGTCCTCACGCAGCTGCTGTCTCGCTCGTTCATTCTCGAGACCAAGCGGAATATTTTTGCGGCCCTCGTCCAAACGCTGGAGCATGAAATTCGTTTCGTCCCAACTGGCACCGCGACTCGCCGCCGCTTCAATCATCTGCAAACGCGCTTCGGCTTCCGCGCGTCGTGCCGAACCTTCCTGCTTTAGTTGTTCCAGCCGGGCGCGATCGCGATCCAACTCTTCCATCAGTACTTTCGTATCAGGCGAATTGAGATAGCGGGCGCGACTGATGCGACGCTCAACCAGTAACAACTCACGCCGCGCATTTGAGGTCAGACGGGTGGCGTTAAGTCGCAGCGCAATCGTCTCGCGATACGCGTCGGCCAGGAGTGGTTGTTGCTCCTCCATCGATTTCAACGCACGCTTTTCGTTTTTCGTCAACTCAGAACGGAACCAGTCAACCTCGTCCGCCGTGATGCCGTCCCACGCTAACCTTTCGCGAACGGTGTTGGCCCAATTGCGACGAAAGAAGAGCAGAGTGACCGCGACAACCACGGCGATGAGAAACGAGACGGGCAGCGAGGCGATTGCCAGCAACCATAGCGGTGCACCGCCAAAGAGCAGCGCAATGACCGAGAGTATGACCGGTGGCACCAGCGTAATCGACATCAGCGCCAGCCACGGTGCTGCATTCCACATACGCTGGGCCCGGCGGTCGGCTTGGGTTAGTTTCCCTGTTTGCTCTATGAGTTCCATCGACCAGTAATTGTAAAATCATACCCTGCCTGACATTTCAGGCCAACGAACGGCGTTTTGGTTGAATCAGACCCTTGTAATATGATTCCTGCCCGTTAACATACGATTCAAACGCATGCCCCGGTTTCCAAAAATGTTCGCCGCCCCACTGCTGCTGCTGGCTCTTCTGCTGGCAGCCCAGCTCTCCGTCGGCCAGGGCGGTTCGCGCCGGGCCCGTGGCGCTCCACGTCCGGTCACGATTCCAGTAACCATCAAAGTTAATAAGCCGGAGACCGAGATCCGTGTCGTAGATTTGATGGTCCGCGAAGACGGCGAGGTTCAGAGCCTGCTTTCCATTCGCCGGCCTGCCGATAATCCGGTGACGATAGCGGTGTTGATACAGGACGATTTGGTGTCGTCAATTGCCAGCGAAGCGCGCGGCGTCGCTAATTTTATCCGCGACCTACCCGCCGGATCACGCGTGATGGTGGGCTACATTCGCAGCGGCAGCCTGCAGGTGCGGCGCAGGTTCACCACCGATCTGGATCGGGCGGCGACAAGTGTGCGACCGCCTCTTAGCAGTGCGAGTGCCAGTCCTTTCAATCCTTACGTTGAGATTATCGAGGCCCTGCGCCGGTTTGATTCGCAGCCGCTCGGGCGCCGAGCAATACTGGTAGTCTCCGATGGTTTGGATATTTCGCGCGGGCTCGACAGCTCTTCTCCGTCCCAGAGCATCGATCTGGCCCGGGCGATCCGCGAGGCCCAACGTCGCAGCGTCGCTATCTACTCAATCTTTGCTCCACCCGCGGTGTCGGGTAACCGGCTCCTGGTCGGCAATGGACAGAGCTCCTTACAAAAACTTTCCGATGAGACAGGTGGTCGGGCTTTTTTCCAGGGCACATCAGCCCCTGTCAGCTTTCAACCATTCTTGAGAGAGATTTCTTCATCGCTCGAGCGCCAGATTGCCCTGACGTATCTGTCAACCCATCCGAACAAAGGATTTCATCGCCTGGAAGTGAAGCCGCTCGACCGTGACGTAGAGGTTCGTCATCCCGCCGGCTACGCGCGTTGAGGATTACTGAGTTGTGGCAGGCAGCAGAGAGCCGCGCCGATCAGTAGCGATCGCCATCCCGTCCCCAATCTTTCCAATCATTCCGTGGAAATGAATGTCGGTGCCCGATAACACCAGAACGACGTCCCCCGCATGGTAGCGAGGATCATCCAGATTGAACCGAATCACGGTAGCCTGGCCATTTTCCTGTTCAACGGTTTCGAATTCGAAAGTCTCGGCGTCTGCGACAAATGTTTGCGAATGAGTAGCTGTTCTTTGAGGTTCTGACATTTAATCTCCCGTGGGATTTTCGTGGTGGGGCGGCTAGTGGGACTTGAACCCACGACCTCCTGATCCACAATCAGGCGTTCTAACCAACTGAACTATAGCCGCCACAAATAATTGGGCTTAGAATTGAATCAACTCTTGTTTACAACACTCGCGTGGTTTCGACAAGCGAGCGTCGATGTCTTTACAAATGGTGCTCCCGGCAGGACTCGAACCTGCGGCCCTCTGCTTAGAAGGCAGATGCTCTATCCGCTGAGCTACGGGAGCCCAGGTTGCGTCGAGATGTTAGCACGCACCGTTATTCGCGAAAACTGACTGAACAAAATAAGAGGCCGCCCACATAGGGCAGCCTCGGTTCGAATTGAATTGCGGAGTTTCGGTTAAGCTGCGCGCGTAATCTCTGCCGCTTCAGCGTACACACGGCGTCCGTTGAGCGCGTCGTCGATAATCTCTCGCACCGCAGAAATATCCGGATTCACGTCCATCCGATCGCACGCGGCGAGATGTCGCAGGATACCCTCAGTTGCAATCTCCAACACCGTGCCGGCAAGCTTTAAAAAGCGCCGCGCCTGAATGTGATCGAGTCTTTGAAGCCGCTCAGCCAGCGGCAGGCCCTTGTCAAGATTCACGATTGAATATTCTCTCTTTCTAAACAGCCAAAATCAGCGTGTTGATTTGTATAACTATAGATGCCGTCGAAACTTCGCAGGATGCAAAGTCCTTGCGGTTTCGGTTAGTTTGCACAGTATGAACCCAGTCGAACCCAAAAAGTGGGGGCACAGAACGCTTAAAACTGTGGCTTGAAACCCGAAACTATAACATGGGAGGGCGCCTACGAAAAGATCTTTCTACGCGGGAAATTGTAAATTCTTTGTCACGGACCAAAGAAGCTTGAATTCGGGGAAAACGGGGAATTCTGAGGCTGCGCTAAAGAAAACACCGGCGAAGCGCCCACTCAGGGACACTTGCGCCGGTGCAACTACTGCTCGCCGTGGAACTGAAAATCGGCGAAACGCTTATTTCTTCGGAAGGACTGAATCCTTCATCGCCTTGCCAACGCGGAATTTCAGCGTGGTTTTTGCGGGGATCTGAATCGTCTCGCCGGTGGCCGGGTTGCGGCCTTCGCGGGCTTTTCGCTCTGAGCGAACGAGCTTTCCGAACCCGGGGAGAACGAACTCACCGTTCGACTTAACTTCATTCGTTGCAAGATTTGAGATCTCTTCGAACAACTCCTTCACCTGAGCCCGCTTCATACCAAACTTCTCGGCAAAGTGATTGATCACATCGGACTGGGTCATGCGTTTCTTGCCAGTTGCCGTGGTCGCCATTTGTGGTTTCCCACCTCCAAAACTTCAGCAAAATTGAAAAACTGCCTGCAAGATATACCACAGACCGTCGATAAAGTCTGCAAAAAAGCGCAAATTTCCGGCCTTTTTTGCAGGGCAAGTTGTGGAGAAGAGGGGTCGGTGAAGAAGGCCCAAACCGTCCCCGAGGGTTCTCTAATGTGTTGGTCGGGGCGAGAGGATTCGAACCTCCGACCTCTCGGTCCCAAACCGAGCGCACTACCAGGCTGTGCTACGCCCCGTCTTATTCGGCAAACGCTTGTCCAGAATTGTGTAACGGACCCGCCATTCTAGCCAGCGGCAGAAGTAGCGGTCAAGGAAGCGAGGAATTGATGGGCTTTCGCCAACGCTCGGCCGCGATGGCTAATTCCGTTCTTGATGCCGGCCGGCAGCTCGCCGAATGTTTGCGTGAAACCCTGAGGGACGAAAACCGGATCGTAGCCGAAGCCCCCGGATCCGCGCGGCGCTTCAGCTATGCGTCCTTCACACGTTCCTTCAGTTGTATAGAGCATTTCTAGTTTGTCCGACGCAATCGCAAGCTCGCAAATAAATCGTGCGGTTCGGGCATCGTCATTTGCGGTTTTCAGGGCAGTCAACAAAGCGTTCATACGATCTTCGTAAGAAGCCTGGTCGCCAAGATAGCGCGCGGAGTGAACCCCAGGCGCGCCACCAAGCGCATCAACTACTAAGCCTGAATCGTCCGCGAGCGAAAGAATCCCAGCTTGTCGAGCGTAGCCCAAGGCTTTGAGCGCGGCATTTTCAGCGAAGGTGGATCCGGTTTCAGCGACCTCTTCAATGTTTGGAAAGTCCGCCAGGCTGAGCAGCGTTATCGGTAAGTCGCCAAGTAACGCACGAATCTCTCGCAGTTTGCCGGCGTTCCCCGTAGCCACCAAAAGTTCTGTGGGCTTCAATGAAGACTCTCCGGAGCGAACGCTGTAAAAAGCGACCCTAACAATCCGAACGACGATCGCGACGACCACTCAATCGCGTCACCTTTCATCATGGTTGCGCTCACGGAGTATGGCAACGATGCGGCGCCTTGCTGAATGACAGCCGCATTTGTCGAAAACGCCGAACGCTCCCGGGATGAAAACAGTTCGACGAAAGAAATGGCTGTCGGTCCGTCCGGACTGAGTGTGAGCGAAACGACGGGGAGTGACACATCAACTGTCGAACGCGTGCGCGTAAAAGAACCCCTGGTCACGATCGATTGGCCGCGCCCTTTTACATCGAGACAACGTCGCACGGCATCTGCGGGGCCCGTCAGAAGGTACTCGCCGGCAAATGCGAAACTCCAGCCGTCGGAACCGACCAATAACTCGGTGTCGTCGAATTTCTCGGTTTTCGGCTGCCGCCCTAAACGCTGTTCCGCGAGCTTACGCAGCGCCAGCTTGTCGAAGGTTTGCGCAATTAACACGGCAGGCGTCCCGGCATCGAGCCGAACCAGCTGGAGACTTGGTCCGATCGCGGGGAAAAAACTATCCGGATCGCTGATGCCATACGGCTCAAGCAGCGCTTTCAGTAGCGGTCGTGAAGCCACTGCCGTCAGGACATCTGAACGCGACGATATCACCGCATTCAATTCCCGCCAGAAACTGGCCGGGTTACGTAGCTGATATGACGTAACGGAAGTCGCCTCGGCGGGAACAAAGGAAAAGTCCAGCTTGTCACCTGGCGGTTCCGGTGTCAGATCGTCAGAGAGTCGCTGACTGACACCTGGTGCAAGAACGACTCGACATTGATCTTCAGCGCCGGATTGATCGAGGCGGGACCTCCACGCGAACCCTTCAACCAGGTTACCGAATGCATTCGAGATAAGCGGCGCGATCGCTGCGGCATCCGCGGCGTTTCCTGCACGAGCAAATGCCCACGCTTGAATTACCGCTTTGATCCCTGCCTTCGGCACGAAGCCAAACAACTGCGCCTGCGAGCCACGCAGTTGCTCTTTCATTGTTTGAAGCTGCTGGTTGGTCGCTAGTGATGGCTGCCGGCCGCGGCGAATCTCAATGCACCGCAGCACGACCGACTCGTCGTTGCCCACAATTGCAACGGTATCGACAACCGCGAGGATAAGTTGCCGAGTGTTATCCGGCGACTTCCACTCTACCAGCTCAACGCCGTCAATCTGTTTGCGCGTGACGCTTGTTTCTCCGAACGAACGTTGCGCAAACTGACCGACATGTTTCTCAACCACCGCCTTCATCCGGCCCTGGGATGTGTGCGTTTCAATGACTAAGGCCGCGAGCGGTTTGATTGTGAGGGTGTTGGCACTTTCAGTCGCCTGCGCCTGGGTGAAGAAAAGCCCGAACTGCGACCTGGCAAGCAGCACGGCCTCTGCCGATCCAATTCCCGTCCAGCGCGCGACTTTGATCGACCAACCGTAAGGAACTAGTTGTGATGGCGCTCCCAAAGGCGGCGCCAATGCTCGCCAAGCCTCGGTTCCCGCGATCCCGTTCGCCACGCCAACCAGGTCGTTGACTTCGATGAAAGCGAGCGATTCGGCTGGAACATAAGCGCTCATCTCTGCTCTTGGCGTGCGGTTCCAAAACAGCCAGGCCGAGCCCAACGCCACTAAAACCAACAGCAATATCAGCGCTTTGCGGTATCGTTTCAGCAAGCGCGCATCGTAACCTCTCCACCCCGCGCCGACAACCGACGCGCCCCGATTCACCCCCGCCAAGCGCCGTTCTATTATGATTGGTTAAACATGGCAAAATGCTGTTGACAATGTTTCGACCCGTATTGTAGTCTCCCTATGGCGGTTGAGCGCCGAGTCTTTCGACTGTGTTGCTCTGATCTTTCACCTCCGCCAACTCTCGCGGGAACACCCGCCAAACCGAGCGCCCCGCCTTCGCAAAAGCGAAGCCTCAAAAAAACAAAGTATTTGCCGAAACAACCAATGAAGAAAGCAAGCTATTCCTGCCGAATCCGATTAGTGCGCGCACGCTTATCGCGCGCCCGTCGCGCACGCCTCCGCTTGCGGCGTCAACGCCTTTTGACAGTCAAACTCGTAAGGAGTCACGCATGATGTTCAAACGTGGAAAGAAAAGCATGGTGGGCGTTGACATCGGCTCAAGTTCGGTGAAAGCCGTTGAGCTGCAAGGTAGAGGAAACGACCTCCAACTGCTCAGCCTGGGTTTCGAGGCCCTGGAGTCCGACTCAGTCGTCGACGGACAAATCATGGAGTTGAATGCCGTCTCGAACGCCATCAGCAGCATCTTCAACGAGCACAAGATCAAGACGACGCAGGTTGCGGCCGGCGTCAATGGTCACTCAGTCATCGTGAAGAATATTGTGCTGCCGCAGATGAGCGATGGAGAACTTCAGGAATCGTTCGCTTGGCATGCCGAAGAGCATATTCCTTTCGATATTTCGGACGTCAATCTTGACTATCACGTCATGGATCGATCAGGCGATGCGATTCACGTCCTGATGGCCGCGTGCAAACGCGATAAGGTTGCGAACCTGAAGCAAACGATTCAACTCGCCGGCAAGCAGCCGACGGTTATCGATGTCGATGCGTTCGCGCTTCAGAATTGCTACGAACTGAATTACGACCCGCAGCCGGGACAGGTAGTAGCGTTGCTGAACATTGGCGCTTCGACGACGAATATCAACATTCTGAGCGGCGCTCGCTCGGTATTTACCCGCGACGCGACGTTCGGAGGTAATCAGTACACTTCCCTGCTCCAGAAAGAATTGGGCCTTACTTTCGATCAAGCCGAAAGTGTGAAGCGCGGTATGCCTTTACCTGAAGGCTCTGAAGTCCGCGAGGTTGGCCCAATCATGGACACGGTCTCGGACATTCTGGCCCTCGAAATTCAGAAGACGATGGACTTTTATCGCGCGACGGTCGAAGACGGCGAGTCCGCGGTTCAGAAGATTCTCGTTTCGGGCGGCGGTTCAAAGCTGACCGGCCTGGCGGAGTTTCTCGCGCGACGGTTTGAAGTCTCGGTCGAGATGTTCGACCCGTTCCGCAAAATTAAAGTTGATGCTCGCGGTTTCGATCCCGACTACATGCGCGAGATTGTTCCGGAAATGGCCATTGCAGTCGGCCTGGCGCTGAGAGGAGTTGACGCGCGGTGATCAAAGTTAACCTTTTAGATTCGATTACAGATCGTTCCGTGGGCGTAGCCTTTGTCGAAGACAAGGTCTCGAACGCGCGCACACAGACGTTTCTGGTGGCATTAACCGTGATGGCGTTGCTGATACTAGGTGTCGGCTATGACTATGTGAGCACGAACCGCAAGCATCAGGACGCGGTGCAGGAGCTCGATCGTCAGACGCGTATCAACAACCAGATGAACGCGGTGAAGAAAGAGCACGGCGAACTCGAAAAGAAAATCGCCGACATCAATCTTCGCGTGCAGGCGATTCAGACACTGCGCGC
Organism: uncultured Acidobacteriota bacterium; assembly: GCA_963726075.1. Taxonomy (GTDB): domain Bacteria; phylum Acidobacteriota; class Blastocatellia; order Pyrinomonadales; family Pyrinomonadaceae; genus UBA11740. The sequence goes on from CAVSAQ010000001.1 coordinate 296,687, forward strand.
CGCGCAGCAAGGTCCCAGCACCGTGCTCGAAGAAATCAAACTTCGCTTTGACGGCGTTCCCGGGCTATATCTGAAGAGCGTCGAACAAAAAGAGAACGAGATCATCATTAAGGGTGTGTCTCCGAACGAAGCCGCGGTGACGCGCTTTGGTCAAAGCATAGAATTTTCGTCCGGCCTGTTCACCAACCTGAACATTGAAACAGTCCGCGAGACCCTGACGGTGAAGAATGAAGGTAGCAGTTCTTCCACAACATCGGCGGCAGCGGCCGATGCAACGTTGCCGGCGCCCGAAGTCGTGGCCTTCACGATTAAGGCCACCTACGGCAGCAACAATAATAAACAGCAGAGTTCAACCCCTGCGCCCAACGGTCAGGTCGCCAAGAAGTAACGCACCGCCGAGGAACCAAACATGAAAATCGGAAGCATAAACAACATTCCCTGGTACGCCAGACTCGGCATTTTCGTCGCGCTAGCGATCGGTCTCTACGCCGGATTTTGGTACTTCGTGACCCGCGGCAAGCGCCAGGAAACGAAAGAACTGACCGGAAAAATTGAAGTGCTGAAGAAGCAGAACGTCGAAGCGCAGATTGCTTCGCAGCGCTTGAGCGAGTTCCGCACCCAGTACAAGAACAAGCAGCAGGAGCTGGATGAGTTGCGGGCGCTATTGCCGGAACAGCGCGAACTAACGAACGTGCTGCAAGGCATTCAGGACCGCGCGAAAGCCTCGAGCCTGCAAGTTCGCAAGTTCACGCCGAAAGAAGACGTGCAGCAGGATTTCTATAGCGGCAAGAAGATCGACGTGGCCGTGCAGAGTTCGTTCTCTGGTCTGCGCCAGTTCTTTGATCAGATGGCGAAGTATCAGCGTATCGTCTCGATCACCAATTTCGAAATCAAGCAGATAGACAAGCAAATGGCGAACAAGACAGTTGAAGCCCGCTTTGATCTGACTGCCTACTATGTCTCGAGCGAGAAACTTCAAAAGCAGGCGCCGCCGCCACCGCCGCAAGGCACGCAGCCCGCGCCGCCGGCCCCTGGAAAATAACCACAGTTCAACTGAGTAGGAACAACAGAAATGAACTACGAACGCATAATCAGACTGAGTCTAGCCCTTGTTATCGCTGCCACGACAATCACTGCTTCGGCCGTGCTGGCCAGCGCACAGGAAGCTGCTAAACCTGAGGCGCCCGGGAAACAGGCGAGGAAGGGCGGCCGCGATCCGTTCAAGAGATACGAGCCCCCGGTGAAGCTGGTTAAGGCATCGACGAAACTCGAGGCGCCGCCGATTCAAGTTCGCATCGAACGTTATCGCGCGCAGAAATTGGCGGCCGCGACCGCGCATGTGCCGCCGCCAAAGCCGACGACCGCGCTGCTTATCAGCGAGATGCAAGTTACCGGAATCTTCCGCACGCCGCGCGGTTGGGCGGCGATGATCGAAGCCACTCCCATCAAACTCTCCTACGTAATCTATCCCGGCGAGGCCTTCTTTGACGGCCAGCTCGTCGCGATTGAAGAAGGCAGCCTCACCTTCCGACGAGAAGTCGTTTGGCTCGATGGCCGTCGTGAAAAGAGCACCGAAGTAAAACAGCTGCGCAAGCCGAGTCCTGTCGAAGACATGACAGCCAAAGCAGCTCCCGCCAACGCACCGGCAGCCGAGGCCCCCAAGACCGAGGCACCCAAGTCCGCCGCGCCGGAAAAGCAATAACAGAGTTCCGGCAGTCACCCCGACTGTCGTAATCCGTCGAATGATTGAGCCGTCCTGGCCAATGGTTCGATATTGACAACTAAATGACCGAGCTACCGCTTTAGTGCGGCGCGTTCGAATGTTCGTACAGGCATTTCGAACCAATGTGTAGCGGCAAGCGAAGTCGAATCCCTGAGGAGGGAATAATGCCTAAGCAGTCTCTGAAACTTAAAGTCGCGAAAGCATGCGCCATCGCGTGCATCGTTGGAATGTCGGGTAACACGTTCGTCGTGGCCGGCAAATCTATCGCTATTAAAAGCGAAACCGCCGCGGTCGCGCGGACTGATTTCAGTCCCGAGCCACAGCCGACGCCGCCCGCAGATTCTCCTGCGGGACAGAATCAGACCAGGCAGTCCGAAGAAGGAAAGCGCTACGGTGCGCCGGGCTTCTTGGGCGAGCCGATCAATCTGAACGTCGTCAACGCGGACATTCGCGACATCCTGAACTACATCACTGAGCAGTACGGCATCAACTTTGTCATCGACAGCTCAGTCGGCGCCGTGCCCGTGACGGTGAACGTGCAAGACGTGCCGTGGAACTTCGCGCTCGATGCTCTGCTGCGAGCGAACCGACTTGGTGTCGAAGTTAATGGCAACATCCTGCGCGTGGCGACTTCCGACATACTCGCCAAGGAAGCCGAAGTTCAGAAGATCATCAGTGACGCGCGGCTCGATAATTCACCTCTGGTTACAGAATTCGTGCGTTTGAACTATGCGCGCGCCTCGGGCACGTTGGCCACTGCGGCCGGTTCGACCGCGGCCTACGCCGGTGGCACCACGAGCGGCAGTTTTAATGGCGGCGTCGGCGGTGATACCGCCGGGGGCAGCGATCAAGGCTTACTGCCCATCATCAAACGCCGTCTCTCCCGTCGTGGCGCAGTCGAAGTCGACGGCCGCAGCAATACTCTGATCATCACGGACGTTAAAGAAAATATTGAAGCCGTGCGCCAGCTCGTCGCGATTCTCGACCAGCCGGAACCGCAGGTTGAAATTGAAACGCGCGTAGTCATCGCGCAACGCAACTTCAGCCGTGACCTCGGCGCGCAAATGTCAATGACGGTCGCCAATCCGCTCAGCGGCGCAGTTGGCTCGTTCAGCACCCTGCCCCAGCCTAGCCTGGGCGGCGGTAACTCTGGCCAACAGGACGGCGTCGCGCCTCGCGTGCAGGATCCGATTCGCGATGCAACATCGAGATTCCTCGGTCCGTTCCAGCCGAACGGAAACCTTGGGGGCGCCAGCCCTAACACAGTGATTGGCTTGACCACCGGCATGTTCGGTACAGCCCAAATTGGTCTTTTGATTAGCGCCGCGGAAAATCGCGGTGAGGCCAAAACTGTCGCAACGCCGCGTGTAACTGCTCTGAACAACCGACCGGCGCAGATCGAAAGCGGCACTCAGATTCCGGTGCAGACGACACAGGCGACTGGCGGCGGCACGACCGTGACGACCACCTTTGTATCGGTGCCGTTGCGGCTGTCAATCACTCCGCAAATTACCGATGCGGGCACCGTCGTGCTGCGCGTCACCATTGAAAACAACACGCTCAACCCGGCGATTGCGGTTGGCGGTGTTCCGGGTATCGATACCCAGCGCATGCAGTCCGAAGTGCTCGTGCCCGACGGCGGCACCACCGTCATGGGTGGCGTGCTCGCCGACATCGACAGCACCAGCCGACACCGGACGCCGGGCGCGGCTTCTATTCCGATTCTCGGCAACCTCTTCAAACGCAAGTCCGTGATCAAGAGCTCGCTCGAGATCCTGTTCTTCATAACACCGAAGATTTATCGGCCTGACTACTTTGGTCGTCCGACGACAAACACCCCGACGCAAGACCGTGGTCCGCGCACGACAACCGTGCCGCAGCCTGTGCCGCTTGGCAATCCGGGTACGAACACCCCGACGCCGACCGAGTTGCAGCAACCAAAGCCCACTTCGAATCCGTCAGGGAATCAGCCCTCGGGCCCAGCTATTTCGAACAGCCCGGCTCGGCCAAGCGAACAGAAGTAGTGGGTGATCCAGTAGCCAGCGAGACAGCCATGAACTTTGAAGCTGTTTGAAGCTGCCATTCCGCCGGTGGTCGAAGCGCAAGCATAGACCACCGGAATTTTTTCAAGTAGATTCACTAAAGCAGCCAAACGCGATGTTTAAAGAAGCCCTTCAGACGATCGTGGAAAAGACCGATGGCAGCCTCGGCGCGTTAATCATGGGCGCTGATGGTTTGTCGGTCGAGAAGTTTTTCACGGAAGAAGGTAACGCCGCGAACCTTGACGTCGCGGCCGCTGAGTTCACTTCCCTGGTGCGCAACGCGATGAAATCGGGGAACGATCTCGGTCTCGGCGAGCTTCACGAGATGGTAGTCGCCCTTGGCAAAGTCACTTTCCTGATGCGCCTCTTCAATCGCGAATATTTTGTCTGTCTCGCGATGAAGGCCGAAGGCAATCTTGGCCGCGCCCGCTATGAATTGCGGAAGGCCGAATTACAACTAGCTACGGAATTCGCTCTCTAACTACCCACCCACCCAGATTTTCTCCTTGGAGGTGATTCAATGAAGATCACTCGGCTTTTGCTCACCAGCTGTGCGTTCATTTTGGTTGCGACCGCCGCCGTCGCCACGACACTTCACGTGAAAGTCACTGAAGTTCAGTCGGGCAACACCCTGGTCGTGAGCAACACGAGCCGAGCTTTGAAGGTCCGCCTCAAGGGGATCGCGCCGCCCGAAGCCGGTCAGCCGTTCAGCGATGCCGCGCGTGACCATTTGAAGATGCTGGTGCTGGATAAAGCGGTGGCGCTCGACTACACGAATCTTTCGGATGGCTATTTTCAAGCGAAGATTTCGATCAACGGAATCGACGTTGGATCGCAGATGCTGCGTGACGGCGTCGCCTGGTACGATCCCAAAGCTCACGGCCTGACCGACGCTGACCGCGAGTTGTACGCGGCGTGTGAAAAAGCTGCGCGCGATGAAAAGCGCGGGCTGTGGAGCGATGCCGCCGCGGTTGCACCCTGGGATTTCATACAGGCGAAAAAGAACGAAATCGCGAAACAAGAAGAGGCGACGCGAAAGTCCAAACGGCTTAACTTTACGGCCCATCAAGAAAAAGAAGCCCGGAAAGCCGCGACGACGCGAGTGCTTTCCAATAGGCACTTCGGTCGCGGAGATGTACAGCCGGGCGACATCGCCGGCAACCCGACGATCAGACTTGTGGACGCGAAGGCAGAGCCCGGATCCTGGATACCCTACCGCTCCGATTCTCCGCGATTCTCGATCCGTGTGCCCTGGAACAGTTACGCCTTCGAGTTTCCGCTCCTCACCGACGAACTGAAGATTGTGAACCTTAACTACGTGGTTGGGATGCACGATGGCGCGATCTACACGCTCACGTGGCTCAAAGGTTCGAGCCTTGTGCATGCTCCTGACAAGACGGTTGCTGACGCGGTGATGGATGAATGGGTGAAAGGCATCAATCACTACTTTGAGAGTGAACGTCTGCCTTACACCGCCAAGTACAGTTCCGGGCGAAATATTAAGATTGGCACCTATTCAGGAAAACAATATTCGATATCGGCGGACGCGTTCATGACCGGTTATGCGCGCATTATCTCGCGACGCGTAGGCGATCAGCACGAAGTATTCGCGCTGGGAGTGTTCAGTCGTACCGGGGATGAGTCCGCATTCGATTACCTGAACTCACTAAAATTAATGGATCAACAGAAGTAGTCTGACTGTCAAAGTTCCAGCGAAGCGGCTCCTGGATTCCGGGAGCCGTTTTTTCTTGGCGCTTGCCTCGAAATGCAGCAGCCGTTATAACCACGACGTGACCGCAACGCTGAAGATTGAGCCAGTCGTTCTGGAAGGCAAGCGCGTGCGACTCGAGCCGTTGACGCTGGCACATGCAGAGGATCTTACACGCGCGGCCGCGGACGGAGAACTCTGGGACAGCGACGTAACCATAATTCCGAAGCCCGACCGCATGAAGGCATACATTGAAGCCGCGCTGAAAGGGTTCGCTCTCGGCTTCGAGCTGCCGTTTGCAATCGTCCGCAAGGCAGGATCAGGGACCCAGGTCGTGGGCACGACCCGCTTCTATGAGATCTCTTCCGACGATCGAAAAGCTGCAATCGGCTACACCTGGCTAGCCAGGAGCGCTCAACGCACACCCGTAAATACCGAAGCCAAGCTGCTGCTGCTCACGCACGCATTTGAAACGTGGAAATGTGTCCGGGTTGAACTGATTACCGACGTTCTTAACGATCAATCGCGCGCGGCGATTCTACGTCTGGGCGCTAAACAGGAAGGCATTCATCGCAAGCACCTGATTCTGCCCAGCGGACGCGTCCGCGACTCAGTCTTTTTCAGCATCATCGACACAGAATGGTCCGAGGTTAAGGCAAGCCTGCTCAATCGACTTCGTCCGTCCTCGCCATAGACCATTCGGCGTTTTCCGAATTGCATGTTCAGGCGAATTCTATGTGCTGTCCTAAGTCTTGCCTTGCGCATTTACTTTCGGCGCGTCGAAATCGTCGGGCTTGAAAACGTCCCCGCTGACAAACCCGTTATCTTTGTCTTGAATCATCCTAACGCGCTGGTGGATCCAGTTTTCCTTCTGTGCCTGACGCCACGACGGGTTTCTTTTCTCGCGAAGGCGCCTCTGTTCCGGATGCCCGTGATTGGTTCTCTCGTGCGTGCGCTCGATTCATTGCCGGCGTATCGGCAACAGGACGCCGGTGAAGACGTGACGCGAAATCGCGAGACTTTCGAGGCCGCGCGGCAGCTGCTTGCGCGCGGTGGAACTATTGGTATTTGTCCTGAAGGAGTTTCACACAACGAGCCGCGATTGAAACCATTGAAGACCGGCGCGGCACGGATCGCCCTGGGCGCGGCCTCTAGCGGTGGTCGACTGGATGTGAAGATTGTGCCGGTGGGATTGTATTACACGGAGAAGACGACGTTTCGCAGCTCCGCACTGTTGCGTTTTGGCGAACCAATTACCGTCGAAGCGGTTGAGTTGCAACCCGACGGTGCGCCGCCACGCGAAGCAGTCCACGCGTTGCGCCAACAAATCGAGGAGGCCCTGCGCGACGTGATTCTGCACGCCGAACACGACGAAGCGCTGGCGTTGGTCGACCGGGTAGAACAAATTTTTTCGGCCGACGAGTTGAGCGAGCACGACGAGGAGCAAAGCCTGGCAAGGTCGCTTCAGTTGCGGCAACGTCTGCTCGAAGGCTATGGCATTCTCCGAACTCACTCACCGAAACGCATTGCCGCGATCGACATGCGCGTCAATCGTTTGCACTCAGAGCTGCAGCAGGCCGGAATCGATCCTTTCGATTTGTCGTTGCCCGACTCGGCGGCCCAGACAATCACCTGGCTAATTGCGCAGCTCGCGCTTTCTCTGTTGCTGGCGCCATTCGCCATTGTTGGTGCGTTGCTGCACTATCCGGCATATCGCCTGGCCGGTTACCTTGCTCGGACCCTTTCACGTGGCGAGCAGGACGTCGTTTCCACTTTCAAGATCGTTGCAGCGCTGCTGTTCTTTCCCCTCACGTGGATCGTGACGGGTTTTGTTACCTGGATATATTTCGGCTTGTTTGCGGCATTGGGAGCGCTGGTTATGGTTCCTGTTTGCGGCTATGTGGCCATTCGCTTCGCCGAGGAACTAGATCGATTAAGCGGCGGTTTTCAGGCCTTAATGCTTTTCCTGCTTCGCCGTCGATGGTTCCTGAGGTTAATCGCTCAGCGCGCGGCAATTCGAAAAGAAATCCTGGCCCTTCGTGACGAAACAATTACCACAAAGGCTTGATCGCCGTTAACGCTTCTTGGCCGCTTTCTTCGCGCGTTTCGGAGTGGCTTTAGCGCGGCTTGTTTTGGAACGTACCCGACGGCCGGCGCGGCCTTCGCGCTTTACCAGGCCAGCCTTTTCCAAATAGTCGTAGCTGCCGCGCACAACGTTCCGGGCGACTCCAAGCGAGTCGGCGAGCATGCGTTCGCTGGGAAGCATATTTCCAACCGCGACCGCCCCGGTGCCGATGAGGTTAGTGAGTTGATTCGCGATTTGTCGCGTCATCGATTCGACACTCTTCCTGTTGACACGAATTTTGAGAGTCACGTCCGTCTCCTCCTGAGTGATTAGTGTGGGGCGCGTATTCTAGTGACTCGCCGATCGCTGTGTCAATAAAGATACGAACCGGTAGTCCTCGCCGTAATGTGTTGCGGGATTGAGATTGTAATGAAGACGAATTGCTAAATCTCGGGTCGTCTCAGCTGTGCCCGGACAAGTAGAAGCCAAGCCGAGCATAGCAAATCAAGACGACCAGTGATATAAGACACGCGGCTGAGGGAGCATTGGCGGAAACCGGCATTGCTTCAAGACCTCGCAGTTACTCTCCTGAACAACCATTCAACGAGAAAGGACATATCCTCATGAAGAAATTGTTATCTGTGACTCTAGTTCTCCTGGCGCTGGTGGCCTTCGCCAGCTCGAGCGTTGGACATAATAGGAAGGCCGGGCAAGCGCGCACTGTTCCCCCTGCCAACAAAGTCACGCTGTCGGGAATATCGAACAACGTGTCGAAAAAATGTTCGGTTACGGCTAAGCCGGGGCTCACAGGAAATCCGGCTGCCATCTACACGAATCATCCCGTGCACTTTGAAAAGCTCGTAGGCAACAACTGGATCGCTCTGTCACCAAATTCGGTGACCAACTCTCAGGGTGTAACTCCGTCGCGACCGGCTCCGTGGAACGCTAAAATCCGCGCTTGGATCACCAAATCAAGTGGTCAAAAAGCGTATAGCGATGAGTTCCCGTGCGGTAGTCCGGCTGTTCCGTCGTAAGCGGCGTGTCTTCCCTATACGTGTAATGTACTCGGGAGTACATTACCTCATAGAAGCCTCTGAAGGTCCCATTCCAAAATGGTCGCTTGGCCGGGGAATACACCGAAGGACTACCCGAGAACCGCTATTGAGCGCGGTTCTGCAGTGCGCCGTGCTTGCGGAGAATTTCTAAAGTGCGATCAAGCGGCAAGGCTTCGACAGTGTGGCCCAGGCCCGTCGTGGTCTTTGCGCGAAACAGAGAGTTATAGATTGCTTCTTCAGTAGCTTCGATCACCGCCAGGAATAGTGGTGACATTGATTCATTCGCAAGCAGCGTGACGGTGGACTTTTGATTGCGAGTAGTTGCGGCCGCTCGGATGCGCAATTCTGAAGCCGTTGAGAACGCAATCGCATAATCGCCGCTGCCGTTTGTTGCGGCCGCCCCGGTGCGCGCCAGACCCAGCATCGATCGCGCCGCCAGTCGATTCAGATTCCGATGATCGATTGGCGCGTCAGTGGCGATCACGATGATGATTGAACCGTCCGCTGTGTTCGACCGGTTCATTTGCGCAGCGGCTTTCTCCAACTCATCTTTCAGATAATACTTCCCGAGTTCCCGACCGACCGGTGCGCCGTTTATCGTTAAAATTCCCCCATAATTCGACTGTACCAGCACGCCGACGGTGTAGCCGCCAAGGTTCTGCGGCAGCTTGCGCGAAGCCGTTCCGATGCCGCCTTTCCAGCCAAAGGCAACTGTTCCCGTGCCCGCGCCCACTGCGCCCTCTTCAACCGGACCGCCGCGCGCACCCTTGATCGCAGCGAACACATCATCGCGATTAATATGACGCCCGCGAATGTCGTTCAGGTATCCATCGTTAGTCTCACCAACCAATGGATTGATCGATTGAACGTCCTCGTTGCCCGGGAGCGCGAGCATGTAATCGATGACCGCGTCCGCCGTCCGCGGCACACTCAGAGTTGAGGTCAGCATGATTGGCGTCTCGATCTCTCCCAGTTCGTTCACCTGCGTCGAACCCGCGAGCTTGCCAAACGCGTTGCCGATGAACACGGCGCCGGGAACCTTCTCGCGAAACAGATTCCCGCCGTGCGGCAGAATCGCCGTCACCCCGGTCCGCACATTGTCGCCGCGAACGATCGTTGTGTGACCGACTGTAACTCCACTAACATCGGTGATGGCATTTAGCGGTCCCGGCGACAGCACGCCGACGACAAGACCCGCTTCACGTGCGCGTGGGCGCCGGTCGTCTTGGGCATCTGTCTGGTTACTTACAAAGGCGAGAACGAGAACGAAACAAGTGAGGGACGCGAGAACGAGTCTGAAGCGGCGCATCTCAGACTTCAATTCCAGGCGAGCACGGCTATAACTGCGGGAATGAGTAGCCACAGCAGCCCCTTTACCAGGAAGAACATGAAGCCCCAGAAGCCGAAGCGCTTTACCCAGGTTTTGATCTTTGTGGAATTCACTGCGAACTCAAAAAGAAGTCGTCATTGTTTACGGACGTACGCGAGCCCGGACTGAGCAGCGCACGCACAAAGATGTACATCGCCCAGCACTCGATTGCAAATGGCGGGAAGCCCAGATATCCAAGCACCGGCATTTCGAAGATTTTGATGTCGCCGAAGTATGGAACCGTGTACGTCCATTTCGTCAGCGCCCAGTAGTTCCAGGACTCCCAAAGAAAGCCGCAGAGGAAGCCACTCGCCAGCAGCGAGAGCAACCGCCGCCAATCGCCGCGTGCCAGATCGCCCGTAATCGACGGCCAACCGCGAAGCGCATTCAACGGGTCCAGCAAAAGAATAAAACTAAGCCAAATAATCGGCGCGAACCAGCCGGAAAGAATAATCAGCGGCACAATGGCTCCGATTGCACCGATGATGATAAGCAGAATTTTGACTGGCTTCGAAAATGAAAGACGCAGCGTCACTCGGTCACGCGCGAAGATCGTCCTCCTGAACACCTCTGCCGTCAGGAACATCGCGGGGAAAATCGTTGCGAAAGCCCAGTCATACCCAATTCGCCGCACCCACAGATTCGGTTCGAGATTGTGGTAGTGCCACCAAAGCTCTAGATCGGAATTCCAAAACCGCGGCGCGTTGTAGAACTCAAACAGCCACCAGCCGCCAACTGAAATCAGCGCGACCACTAGAAACTCAAGCCGATCAGTCATTAAAGGCGAACGACCGTTGAATTTGTACACCAGGGCATCGACGAAAAAGATGTAACCGGTCCAGACAATCGGGGTGAACCAGTGTCCGACCAGCCGGTTGCCGGAGAACAGCAGCACCTCGGCCGCGGCTATCACAAACAGACCAAGGTAGCCGTGCAGCGCAAACCGTCCGGCGCGCGGAGTTCCTCTGCTGACAGTTTCCATGTTCGTAGGTATTATGTGGCGGCGCTTTTCGCGCGGCAATCGTAAACTACCGGCACGCGGCAACCAAGAAAGGGACAGACAATGAAAATCATTGCGCGGACAGCTCCGTTTGCTTTGACGGCGGCGATTCTATTCTCGGCGTGTGTGAAAGGCCCGGAGTCAACCAACACCGGCGGAGGCGCCAAATCCGGCGGCCCGGTGCGCATCGGCTTTTCGATGGACACCCTAAAGGAAGAACGATGGCAGCGAGACAAAGCCCTGGTTGAGCAGCGCTGCCGAGAAGTTGGAGCGCAATGTGAAGTTCAAGTTGCTAATGGCGTCGATGCCGACCAAATCAAGCAGTGCGAAAACTTCCTGACGAAGGGCGTGGACGTTCTGATCGTCGCGCCACACAACGGCCAAATCGCTGCATCCATCGTTGAAGCGGCCCATAAGCAAGGCGTCCCGGTCATCAGTTACGATCGGTTGATTCGCAATTCAGACGTGGACCTGTACGTGTCGCATCAGGTCGTGAAGATTGGGCAGATGCAGGCGCAGTACGCCCTCGATCACGCGCCGAAGGGTAACTACGTTTTGATTGGCGGATCGCAAACAGACAACAACGCTTTGCTTCTGATTGAAGGCCAGATGCAAGTGTTGAAGCCGGCGATCGATCACGGACAGATCAAGATCGTGGCCCAGCAATACGCCCGCGAATGGTTGGCGAGCGAAGCCCTGCGCATCACGGAAGACGCGCTGACCAAAAACAACAACGACATTCAGGCAATCGTGGCTTCGAACGATGGCACGGCAGGCGGCGCTGTCTCGGCTCTGCCGCCACAGCTTGTCGGCAAAGTCCTGGTGACGGGTCAGGACGCAGCGCTCGATGCGGTGCAACGCGTCGTTGAAGGCAAACAGACGATGACGATCTACAAACCGATTCAGCCGCTTGCTTTCGCCGCCGTTGATGCAGCAGTCAAGCTGGCCCGGGGCGAAAAAGTCGAGGCCAAGGACAAGATAAACAACGGAAAGATTGACGTGCCTGCGCTGCTCTTTGAACCAATGGTCCTCGATAAGAACAATGTGATGCAGACCGTGATTAAAGACGGCTATCACAAACTTGAGGACGTTTATAAGAACGTGCCCAAGGACCAATGGCCTAAAGGACAGTAGGCAGGAGGCAGACCGCAGGAACAGAAAGCAGTCGGGGCATTAGCCCGACCGTTAGGGAGGGCGTGTCAGAAGCCCGCGCGTGAGCAAGGGCAAGCAACCAAATGGAATCGTTGCTAGAAATGCGATCGATTACCAAAACGTTCCCGGGTGTCACGGCCTTGGACGGGGTTAGTTTCGATCTTAAGCAAGGCGAAATTCACGCCCTTGTGGGTGAAAACGGAGCCGGCAAATCGACGCTGATCAAAATCCTCGCCGGTGTGTATCCGCATCCGGAGTACGGCGGTGAAATTTTTCTCGATGGCGCGGAACGGCGCTTTGGCAGCGTGCGCGAATCGGAACAGGCCGGCATCGCGGTTATCTACCAGGAAATGTCTCTGGTGCGGGATCTGAGCGTGGCGGAGAACATTTTCCTCGGCCGCGCCCCTCGCCGCTTTGGCGTGATCAACTGGGAAGAGCTTTACAGCCGCGCGCAAAAACTCCTGGACGAACTACATCTCGCGCTCGATCCACGCACGCCGGTTATTAATCTCGGTATCGGCCAACAACAGCTCGTGGAAATAGCGAAAGCCCTTTCGCAGGACGCGCGCATTCTAATTCTTGATGAACCAACGGCCGCGCTGACCGACACAGAAGTCGAAACACTGTTCGGAATTCTGAAGCGTCTGCGGGCGCGCGGCGTGGCGATGACCTACATCTCGCATAAACTCGACGAAGTGTTTCGCATTAGCGACCGGATTACCGTGCTGCGTGATGGCCAGACGATCGAGACGAATGCCACGTCTAATTTGAACGAGCCGCGCGTCATCGCGCAGATGGTCGGTCGCGCCGTCGATCAGATTTTTCCGGAAGCTACGCACGAACGCGGGGAAGTGGTGTTCGAAGTGCGCAATGTCACGGTTGAAGACCCTTCCGTTCCCGGCAAGCGTTTGGTTAACAGCGTCAGCTTTGGCGTTCGCAAAGGCGAGGTGCTTGGCATCGCCGGCCTGATGGGTTCGGGCCGCAGTGAATTGCTGATGGCAATATTTGGAGCGCACGCGGGCCGCAAGTCCACCGACGTGTTCATCCAGGGTAAGCGAGTTCAGATCAACAGTCCGTGTGATGCGATTGAACGCGGCATTGGTTTCGTCACGGAAGATCGCAAGCGATACGGATTGGTCCTCGATCAGACCATACTAAGAAATATGACGCTTGCCGGTCTGGATAGGCTTTCCGGCCGGTTTTTTACCAACGAAGATGCCGAAGCCGCGGCGGGCGAGCGCGCGGCGAGCGATCTGCGAATCAAAGCCAGCTCAATTTTCACGATCGCCGGAACGCTGTCCGGCGGCAATCAACAGAAAGTCGTACTGGCAAAATGGCTGCTGACAAATCCACGCGTGTTGTTTCTCGACGAGCCGACCCGCGGCATTGATGTCGGAGCCAAACAGGAAATCTACGCTCAGATTAACCGGCTGGCTGAGAGTGGACTGGCGATCGTCCTGGTTTCCTCGGAGCTGCCTGAAGTGCTGGGGCTTTCAGATCGAATAATCGTTCTGCACGAAGGGCGCGTGACAGGCGAGTTCACACGCAAAGAAGCTACGCCCGAAGCCGTGATGTCGTGCGCCACCGGCCGCGCGCGATTAGCGGCGTGAGCATCGTGTTTTATGGTTTGGAGGCGGGCGTTGCCCGCCTCTCAAGCAGGACGCAACGGCGGGCGACGCCCGCCGCTAAACACAGGAAATGACTGAATCCGCAATCGCCCCGGTTGGCCGTCTTAAACTTCGCACTTCAGCATTGCGCGCCTACACGATGTTGCTCGCGCTGATTGTCATCTGGCTTTTCTTTCAGTGGGCCACGATTAGCGACACTCACCCTTACGGACTTTTCCTCGGCGCGATTAATTTCTCAAAGCTGCTTCAGCAGACAGCCGTGACCGGCGTTTTGGCCGTCGGCATGCTCATGGTCATCGTGAGCGGCAACATCGACTTGTCCGTAGGCGCGGTCGTGGGTTTAGCGGGCGGCATGGCGGCGATGACGCAAGATTGGGGACTTCTGCCTTGTCTTGGGGCTGCCATTGTCGTGGGGTTGTTGATTGGGGCGCTGCAGGGAGCCCTGGTCGCATACATAAATATTCCAGCGTTCATCGTAACGCTGGGGGGATTGCAAGCCTGGCGGGGCTTGATTTTGAAGTTTACTCAAGGCGCAACGGTCCCGGTCCAGCTCCCCGTCTTTAGATCTTTGGGACGCGACTTTATCGACCCGCGCATTGGTTTTGTTCTTGCCGCCATCGGCATTGCCGCAATTGTTTGGACAAACCTGCGACGCACTCGCGCCCGGCGGCGGCACGGACTGCAAGCGCTGAGCGTGGCGGCGGTGGCGATACGGATCATTATTCCGTCAATCGCAGTCGTCGCGTTCGTCTTTCTGATGAACAAAGCCGGCGGCATTCCGATTCCGGTGATCTTCCTTCTTGCCGTCGCGCTCGCCGGAGCATTTCTCACCACCAACACGACATTCGGCCGCTACTTGTACGCGATTGGCGGCAACCCTGACGCCGCGCGGCTTTCGGGAATCAATATAAAGCGCTACGTGCTCGCGGCGTTTTGCGTGATGGGCGCGCTCGCGGGACTGGCTTCGATTCTGCACACCGCGCGCGTCGGCAGCGCTTCGCCCGACGCCGGGACGTTAATGGAACTGGACGCGATCGCTTCGTGCGTCATCGGAGGAACGAGTTTGATGGGCGGCCGAGGGACTGTGTTTGGCGCCGTGCTTGGCGCTTTGATTCTCGCCAGCCTTGATAATGGCATGTCGCTTCTGAACGTTGAGAACTGGGCGCAGTATGTAGTCAAAGGCGGCGTGCTGGTTGCCGCGGTCGGGTTCGACATGTTCGGCCGAAGAAAAGGTTAAGTTGCGCCAGCTAGTTTGGAGTGCTCCGGCAGAGCGAAGCGGCGACGGCGCTTTGGATCAGACCGTCGAACTCTCAAGAGCAGATTCCGTCTTACAGATTATCCAAAGCGCCGCCAAGAGCACCCCACGCGAGATGCTCGCGCGGGGACCCCGCCCGTCGGCGCACGCCAAATTCGTTGCGTCGTCTTAGCGCGATCGACTTAGACCGCATGAAGCAAGCACCTCCAACCGAACTCGTCTGTGCCGTCGACCTGGGCGGCACCAATCTGCGCGCGGCGAATATCGATTCCAGCGGTCGCCTTCACGAACGGGTTAAATCTCAAACTCCTGATTCTGACAAAGCTGAAGACATCGTAAATGCGATTGTCGCTGCGGTTGAGAATTGTGCAGTTGAGGCCGCAGAACGTGCCGCGCGCATTGAAGCTGTTTCCGTGGCTGTTCCCGGCTCGGTTCACGCGCAAACGCGCGCGATAGTTAATGCGCCAAACGTTCCCGCGATTGTTGACTTCGAATTGGCTGAGGCGCTGGAAACAAAACTTCAGCGTCCAATCCTAATTGAAAATGATGCCAATGCCGCGGCTTTGGGCGAGATGTGGCAAGGCGCCGCGCGCGGCTGTCGCACGATTGTTTGCCTGACACTCGGCACGGGCGTCGGCAGCGGAATCATTCTTAATGGAGAATTGTGGCGCGGGGTTGACGGTACGGCGGGAGAGATTGGCCACACCAGCGTCGATCCTTTTGGCGGAGTGAAGTGCGAGTGCGGAAATACCGGTTGTCTGGAAGTTTGCGCGTCGGCAACGGCGATTGTGCGAATGACGAGAGATGCGCTTTCAAAACATCCGGCATCTCGATTGAATTCGGTTGGCGTCGCCGATTTAACGGCTCGTGACGTCGCGGACGCCGCAGCTTCGGGCGATGAAATCGCTCTCGAAATATTTTGCCGTGTGGGAATCTATCTCGGCATCGCCGCGGCGAACATCGTCAACACTTTGAATCCCGAAATGATTGTCATTGGTGGTGGCGTGTCTGCTGCCTTCGATCTATTCGGATCAACCGCGCGTGACGAGATGCTGCGACGCGCATTCCCCGTGCCGGCCTCGCGTTGTCAGATCGTAAAAGCTCAATGCGGAGACGATGCGGGCTTGCTGGGGGCAGCTTGGCTCGCATGTCGGTACCGGGAGCGGTAGCGACCGGATCAAAACTCAAGCAACAAGAAAATTTCAGTGAGCCTCCCGCGTCATATTTGACTGTTGATCCGGTCGCTAGCGCTCCCGGTACTGACCCGCTTTGTGCCTTTTGCGCCTCTTTGTGGCTAAATACTCAAATGCCTGCTTTGGTCGTTCACGGTCATTTTTACCAACCTCCGCGCGAAAACCCATGGACCGGAGTTGTTGAAGAGCAGACCGGGGCCGCGCCCTTTCACGATTGGAACGAGCGTATTCACGCCGAATGTTACGGGCCTAATGCTTCCGCGATTATCGCCGATCCCGTCTCTGGCGAACCGCGCGAGATCAATAATTACGAGAACATCAGCTTCAATTTCGGGCCCACTTTGTTGAGTTGGCTACAGCAACATCATCCCGGTACTTACACGCGAATCATTGAAGCGGATCGAAAAAGCGTCCTGAAGCATAACGGCCATGGCAACGCGATTGCCCAGGCGTATGGTCATGCGATTCTGCCGTTATGCAACGAGCGCGATCGGCAAACGCAGATCGTGTGGGCCATCGAAGATTTTCGATTCCGATTTCAACGTGAGCCTGAATCACTTTGGTTGCCGGAGACAGGTTGCGATAACGCGACGCTGGATGCGCTGATCGAGCACGGCTTGCGTTACGCAATCCTCGCTCCAAAACAAGCGCAACGAATTCGTCGCAGTTCGAACAGTGAATGGGTTTCCGTCGCAGACGGCTCGATCGACACGTCGCGCGCCTACCGCTACCTTCATCGAGACGGGTCGCTGCGTTCGATTGCCGTCTTCTTCTATGACGGCGCCCTTTCGCACGCGCTGGCGTTTGAAAACATACTGGTTTCAAGTGAACGATTGATGCACTTTGTGTCGCAGCGCGCCGACGGTCGAAATGGCCTGGTCACGGCGGCCATCGATGGCGAGACTTATGGACATCATTTCAAATTCGGCGACCTGTGTCTGGCTTACGCCCTGGAAGTTGAGGCGCCGAAGCACGGCTTTGCGATCTCAAATTTTGGCGAATTTCTAGACCTGCATCCTCCCGACTTCGAAGTCGAGATAAAAGCCGGTCCAGACGGCGAAGGCACTGCTTGCAGCTGCGCACACGGCCTTGGCCGGTGGACGCGAGACTGCGGTTGTCATACCGGTGGCCAGGACGGTTGGAATCAGGCGTGGCGATCGCCGTTGCGCGCGGCTTTGAATTTTCTGCGGGCCGAAGCGGCGCGCCACTATGAAATCGGCAGCGCGGACCTGTTGCGCGATCGGTGGCGCGCGCGTAATGGCTACATTCATCTCCTACTGAACCCGGGAGAGTCCCAAACGCAGTTCCTCTCGAACCATTGGCGTCGACCTCTTTCTCCCACCGAGCAAGAACGAGCAATCGCATTGTTGGAGATGGAACGGAATGCACTCTTGATGTTCACCAGTTGCGGCTGGTTCTTCAACGATTTAGCCGGTGTTGAGACGATCCAGATCCTGAGGTACGCCGCCCGCGTTGTTGAATTGCTGGCACAGAACGACTCGCCCTCACCCCGCAAACAGTTCCTGGAAATTCTGTCGGCCGCCCGCAGCAACATCGCCGAGTTGGGCAACGGGGCTGAAATCTACCTGCGCTTGGCCGAACGGCCCACATCAAAAATTGGAGTGTAAGTCGACCTGGCGCCTGCAGCGAACGTATTGACTTGGCGGCATGAGGTGATTATCTTGAGTCGCCCAGTCGCTGCAAACCGACATCGGTGCTCGATGCCTCTTCACGTGTTTACAATTCGATCCGCTCGGCAAGTATTTGTCATTGCGAGTCTTTGTCTCCTGATCGGCGCGGTTCCAGCGTTGACGAATTCCAGGAGAGGCAAAGTTCTGGCGATGCAATCCAGTCCCACGCCCACAGCCGCTGTCCCAGCTTCGCCTTCGGCAGAAGGTTCTCCACCGGGTCGCATTCGGGGCGCCTGGTCAGGCTTCAATAGTTTCTACAAAAACCACAAAGACGAGTGGTGGTTCTGGATACTGACAACCGTGCTCAGTACGGTGCTTTTGTATTTGTTGGGATTGGCTGCGTTGCTGGGCTATTCGCGGATGGGCGGTGTTATTTCGAGTGACTTTCTTGCAAAACATGCCGCGCGGCCGCTGCTGTTGAGCCCCTGGTTAAGCTGGCGGTTTCTGTTTGGGCGATACCTGAAACGTCTGAAAGATCGCAATGTATTCGCCACCAACGTCAAAGATTGTTTTGAGATCCCGATTACGGCCGGCGACAGATTGATCAGTTCATACGATGGAAGTGATGTGATCAATACAATCTTAAGCGCGATCGGTGAAGAAAAACCGGTGATCATCAGCGGCAAAGCGGGGTCCGGCAAAAGTGTCTTGTTGGCGCGTATCGGCAAGCTGGCGTTGGAACAGAAGCTGCCCAAACCTTTTGACAGGATTTTAGTTCCGGTTTTGGTGAGTTCCAATTCATACAAGAGCTCAGTTTTCCAGACGATTGCGGATGTGTTGAGCAGTCATGGCGTGCTGGCAACCGAGGATGTGGTCAAGTCGCAGTTGGAAGCCGGTAATTTGCTGATTCTGTTTGACGACACAAACGATGACAACCTTGATTTGAAAGAGAAGCGTTTGCAGGAGATTGCCGAAACCGCAAAGCACGCCCGCTATGGCAAGAGCGGTTTCATCATCGCCACGCGTCCAACAAACCGAATTCCCGGGGCGGTCACAACTTTCCAAATGCAGCCGCTATCGCGATCGAATGTTGACAAACTTCTCGACAAATTGTCGCTGCCGGCGAACGATATCGCCCGTGTGCGAGATCAATTGGAAGATTTTGCCGACCTCCCTATCCCGCCGCCGCTGTTGGCGATCATTCTTGACCTCGCGAGCACCGGGCCAGCCATGCCCAGCCGATCCGAAATTTATCGAAGGTATTTCGCGGCGCTGCTCGGCGCCGACGCGGCCGCCAGGAATTTCAACGGCTGGCACGACGCATCCGAGGTTATCGCGAAATGCACTCTGTTGAACACGGGCAAAAGAAACAGCGGACGAAGTTACGAGGACCTGATGTCCGATTTGGTTGCGAAGCGGACGGATCGAGAGATTTCGGAAAGTTCACTTGAACGGTTGCAACGTTTGTATCCCGGAAATATTTCGGATGCGCGCGCCCTGCTGACGCGGTTTGAGGCAATGGGACTGCTTCAGGGCGGCGATGTTTGGCGTTTTAATGACGCGGGTATTGAAATGTACTTTGCGGCCTCTTATATCCGCCGAAATATCACGCAACGAAATAGTTGGCCGCTCGTCAACGCGTGGACAGTAACATCTGAAAGACAGCGGGCATTTCTGCCGATCCTCGACTTTGTTCGCGAGTTATTCAGCGCGTCACCCGAATCGTTGCTATTGAAGGACCTCCCCTTTATCTGGAAACGATACCTCGAGGGCCAGGAACTTTATCCGCCGCGCTTGCTGTTCGAGGGTCGGGAGTATCTGTACATTCCTGCCGGCCAGTTCAAAATGGGAACGGAACCGAAAAAGGCAGACGAGCTGTGTGCTCAGTTTAACGACCGGGACGTCAGCCGGGGGAAACTTGATCCCGAATTGCCGCAGCATTTGGTGGATGTCGAAGACTTTTACATTGCCCGTTATCCGGTAACGAATGCCGACTACAAGAAGTTCGTTGACGAGCGCGGTCATCCGCTGAACATACAAGACGACGACCTGTCGCGCCCATATAATTGGAACTTGCAAACAAGCAAATATCAGCCGGGCCAGGAAGACTATCCCGTCGTGATGGTGTCATGGCACGACGCGCGGAAATACTGTGAATGGTTGGGTGCGCGTTTGCCGACCGAGGCGGAATGGGAGAAAGCCGCGCGCGGCACTGACGGCCGCGAGTGGCCGTGGGGCGAGTGGAACGCCGAGAATTGCAACTGTGGCCTCCCCTCCGTTTCGCTTGCGCCCGTGGGAAAGTTTTCGCCGCGCGGGGATAGCCCTTATGGGGTCAGCGATATGTCCGGCAACGTGTGGGACTGGTGTAGTTCGATCCTTCGCGATTATCCGTATCGCGCCGATGATGGCCGAGAAGACCCCGACGCCTCAGGCGCGCGCGTAATTCGCGGCGGCGCCGCCGGTCCTTCGTCGCTGAAAGCACGCTGTGCGTTTCGGCAGGGAAACGATCCGAATGATTATGGGTTCAGCATAAGTTTTCGTGTGGTGCTGACTGACGCAAGTTTGAGCAAGGCCCAACCCGTCATCAAGGATGCGCAACTCAACGCTTAATGTCGCGGTTTTTTCTTCTGAGTATCCGCCGCATGTTTACGGCGGTCTGGGAACGCACGTCACCGAACTGACCACCGCGTTAGCCGGACCCGTAGCTTTCGACGTGTTCGTCCCTGAGCACCGCGATTACTTGCCTTGTCCGCCAAAAGTAACGTTGCAGGAAGTTGCGGTCGGCCTGGCTGAAGATAATGCGCTGCTGTGGCTGAACTATTGTAAGGGCGCTGTTGATTTGGCCGTGCGCGCGCCGCGTGAGATCGATCTCCTGCATTGTCATGATTGGGCGACGGTCGGCGCGGGAATAATGCTGCGTCAGTTGTGGAACAAGCCGCTTGTTTTCAATGTGCACTTGCCGCAGGTTGCCGACGCCTATCAGGGATTGGAACGTTTGGGACTCGCCTGCGCTGATTTGGTTTTGGTTAACAGCGTGGCGGTCGCCGACGAAATGCGCGCCCGCGATATTCCTTTGCGGCGGCTTGAGGTCGTCCCAAACGGCGTCGATCTCAATTTGTTTACGCCTGCAGAAAATTCCGCACACACCGCTCAGCGGATTCTGTTCGTGGGACGGCTGGTGCCGCAAAAAGGCGTGAACGTGTTGTTACGAGCGTTTCGCGCGGTCGCCGAACGATGCCCGGAAGCAGAACTCATCATCGCGGGTGACGGCGAGTTGGAATTGTTTCTCAAACGCGTAACGAAGTACCTCGGCATACCGCGCCGCGTCTCGTTTGTAGGTTGGCAGACCGGAAGGTCACTTGTTGAGCTTTACCAACAAGCAACCTGCCTCGTCGTGCCCAGTTTTTATGAGCCGTTCGGAATTGTAGCGCTCGAAGCAATGGCCTGTGGCTGCCCGGTCGTTGCTTCGAACATCGGCGGTCTCAAAGAAATTGTCAACGACGAGGTCGACGGCTATCTGGCTCCGGTGGGTGACTATTTGACATTGGCTCAGCGAATTGCGTCACTGCTTCTGGACGAGAAGCGACATAAGCAGATGGCCTCGGCCGCGCGCGCCCGCGCCGCGGAATACTCATGGACGCGTTCCGCTCAACAGACCCTCAGTTTGTACGAAGCATTGGTCGCCACCAGGAATGGATCCCGGTTGCCTGAGGCGAGCGGTGACGTAATCGCTTCGATCATCGACAACATGGATGTCGAGGTTCGGGCAATCGCAAGTGGCTTTTTACCCAGGAACGACCGCACCCTCTTCGAGTTAACGAAAAGGTATATCGTCGGATATCTGCCAAGAGGTGGAATCATGATTATCACAATCTTCGAGACCGTACCGAATGAAAATCGTCGAATGCTCCTGGAAAAACTGTTTCGGCAATACGTTTTCCCCGGTGCAATCGTGAAGAGCGAACATCCCAAGGATGCAGTGCGTTACATCAAATTGCTTCAGGCCGCTGTCCCGCCCGAAAAAGGAATTTCCCTAAGCATCGAAGACTTCGACATCTCTTCGTATCGCCTCTATTTGAAAGCTTACTTTTCCATTCGCAACTCATACGGTTCAAACTTTCGAAGTTTTCAGGCGGACGGGGCGCTGAGTTTTTTTCCGGCCGTCGCCGTCCAGGACCGAATGGTATTCGTGCCGGTGGGGCTGGCAAATCATCTGGTCGGCGAGCGTTACCGGAGTTTCATGCCGCCGTTTTCCGCGCTTAAGGCGGGAGGCGTTCTGGAACTCGATTACAACGACGAGCGCGCTGTCACAAGTGCCATGCGATCGGTTGCCGACTTGCTACGACGCGAGTTTATACGCAGTTTTCAGGCGTATAGCGAAATTGAGAATGTTGCCAGAATCGATCTACAACAGATTGCCGATGATTTGAATACCGATATCGAATACGCGCGGTACGTCCTTAAAGGTCAAACCCGTCCGTTCGACGACTATCTGAAGGTGAATGTCGAACTCGTTCCGGCATCAGGCCCGGTCAACACATGGACGAAGGCCACGCTGAAGTTGGAAAACAATTCAGATTACGATCTGGCCAACGTTCTCGTTAGGTTCAAAGGGCCGGTGAGCGTTCTACCCGAGCCGCTTGAGAGTTCAATTCCGGCCCATTCGGCAACGGAATTAACCATCTCGATCAAGCCTCAGAACCCCGGTCCTTTTCCGATAGAAGTTTCTTGCGTCTTGCCGGAACACGAGGGGCTGGCGAAATTGATTCGCGGTAGAGACATCTGGTTTGAGTCACTGAACTGAGCGTTGGAACATGTTGGTTACGCTCATGTTGCCGCATTGCTGTAAACTCCGGCGGTGATGAAACCCACTCGACGAACCGGTGGCAGAAAGGCAAGTCAGCAAAAGATTTCCACACAAAGAGCTTCCGGAAAGTCATCGCGGACTTCCGGCAAGAGCCGCTCCATCCCAGATTCGACAAGAGCGTCAACGCCGCCTTTGCTTAGCGATCTCGACCTTCACCTCTTCGGCGAAGGCAAGCACCATCGGATTTATGAAAAGCTCGGCGCCCATGTCAGGACGCACGGCGGCAAGCGCGGCGTCACGTTCGCTGTCTGGGCCCCGGCTGCGGACCGCGTCAGCGTCGTCGGCAACTTCAACTCCTGGGACGTGACGAAACATCCGATGCGGCGCTTGGGAACGTCGGGAGTTTGGGAGCTCTTCATCCCGGGTTTGCGCGCAGGCGAACTCTACAAATACGGCATCAACAATGCGGGCCAGGAGTTCTTTAAAGCCGATCCGTATGCTTTCATGATGGAAGTGCCACCGGACACTTCGTCAGTTGTTTTCACCTCAAGCTACAAGTTCCGCGACCGCGCATGGATTGCGAAACGAACCAAGCGACAGGCTTGGCGCGAATCGTTGTCGATCTACGAAGTCCATCTTGGCTCGTGGCGGCGTGTAGCTGAAGAAGGTAACCGGCCTATGAACTATCGCGAATTGGCGCCGGTACTCGCGGACTATGCGATTAAAAATGGGTTCACGCACGTCGAGTTTCTGCCGCTGAAAGAACACCCGTACGGCCCGTCCTGGGGTTACCAGGTCAGTGCGTTTTTCGCTCCGTCAGCGCGTTACGGTACGCCGGACGACTTTCGTTTCCTCGTCGACCATCTTCACAAAGCTGGCGTAGGCGTAATCATGGATTGGGTGCCGGCGCATTTTCCGAAAGACGCATTCGCGCTGGGGCGGTTTGACGGCACCGCGCTGTACGAACATCTCGATCCGCGCAAGGGCGAGCATCCTGACTGGGGCACTTACATCTTCAACTACGGCCGTCACGAAGTCCGCAACTTTCTGATCGCCAACGCGCTCTACTGGCTGCGCGAATTTCATCTGGATGGATTGCGCGTCGATGCAGTCGCTTCGATGCTCTATCTCGATTACAGCCGCAAAGAAGGCGAGTGGGTGCGGAACGAATTTGGCGGGCGTGAAAACCTGGAAGCGATCTCTCTCTTGAAGGAATTGAATGAGGTCACGCACCGGGAGTGTCCCGGCACTCTCATGATTGCGGAAGAATCAACTGCCTGGCCGCAGGTCACGGCCCCGGTTTACAACGGCGGACTGGGCTTTGATTTCAAGTGGAACATGGGCTGGATGCACGACACGCTCAAATACTTTCAGACGGATCCGCTGTTTCGCGGCGGCAATCACAACGCGCTGACATTCGGTCTGCTGTACGCGTGGAGCGAAAACTTCATCCTTCCCTTCTCTCACGATGAAGTGGTGCATATGAAAGGCGCTCTACTGAACAAGATGCCGGGGGAAGAATGGCAGAAGTTTGCAAACCTGCGCGCGCTGTACGGATATATGTGGGCGCACCCGGGAAAGAAGCTGCTGTTCATGGGTGGCGAGTTCGGGCAGTGGCGCGAGTGGACGGAAGAAGAAAGTCTGGATTGGCACCTGCTGGAACAACCCATCCACAAAGGTGTGCAGTTATTGATCGAGGATTTGAACCAGCTCTACGCAAAGCACCCGGCGTTGTCCGAAGCCGACAGCGACCCGTCGGGCTTCAGTTGGATCGAAGTTGATAACGCTGCTGAGAACATCGTCGCCTTTAGCCGTACCGCGCCTTCGACTGGAAAAGAGATCATCTGCGTCTGCAACTTTTCGCCCGTGATTCGTGAAGAGCATCGCATAGGGCTCCCGCGCAAAGGAACCTACAAGCAGATACTCAACACTGATAACGAGAAGTACTGCGGCGGAGGGTTTGGAATTGTGAAGAGTATTCGCGCAGAGAAGACGGCCTGGCATGGGATGGAATATTCAGCGGCGATTACACTGCCCCCGCTGGGAACGTTGTGGTTTGAAGCGCCGAAGCGCGGGGACAAAGCTAAGAAGTGTTAACTAGTTCAGACAAATCCTGAAAATAACGACCGTGTGTTTGCTTTAAAGCAGCAATAGATTTGGCTTCCAGTATGACGACTTCCCTATCTGTTTCGGATCGACGGAATCTAACCTCCATATCGAGCCTTGCGGCTTCAGCAGCCGCTCTATTCGAACCATCAAACTCTTGAATAGTAACCACTTGGCCCCGATCGCGATCGTATTCAATAAGGAAGAGCATTTACTTATTGTCCTTAATCCTCTAGCGTGTCGACTATCGTCTTTAGAGTCGTTAAGTTCTTTTCCCGTTCTTGAACATGTCTCTGTTTGAGGCTTCCAATTTCGGTTTGTAACCGAAGCACGTCCTGCTCTTTATCGGGCGCATAGTCTTTATTGGAAACCGTACGAGCAATCTCCAATTCGAGCTTTTCGATCGCGGTTTCGTTGAATTCTTCTCCCGCAATTACCTGCGAGGTTTCAAGCAGCACTTTGACGATTCTTTCCTCTCCTCCACCATACTTAATCATGGGATGCACAATATCTGAGAACTTCTCGGACAAATCAGCCCAGACATGCTGCAGGCGAGTGCGCACTTGAATTTCGACTGTCTTCGAGCCGCCTCTAACGATAACATGAACAGCCCGATATCCGTGGCTAGGATTCGCGCGACGATCTACGGTAAGTGTGCTGGTGAATAACATTTCAAGATCGCGGACGACTCGCTCCTGGTCGAGGATATTGTCAATGACAAGTCTACAACCCGCTATGTCCTGAATTTGGGTCAATCTAATGCTTTCTCTTTGAAGTTTCTCAGAAATCGCGGTCGTCGACTTTGCCGGCCGTCCCGTTGGTTCGAGGTTCAGCTTACTCCGAATTGCTCCGACGACAAGTTCGTACGCTTCTGAAAAAGAACGACGATATTCATCCAACAAGCGCAGATCGTCCTCAGTCCCCCTTCCTTGCCGAAGGCGATCTCCGAGTTTGTCGATCTGACTCTTGCTAATCATCGAGATAAATCGGGGACACTTGAGTTCCACCATGGATGAGAATCGATTGAACCTTGCCAGTACTTTCCAACACCACCAAATCAGCCCGCTTCCCCTCCTCGATCGACCCGCAATCCTTTTCAATACCCAATAACCGAGCCGGATTCCATGATGCCATGCGCGCGACGTCGCATTCCGAAGCGCCGAGCGACAGCATTGTCTTCACCGCATCCAGCATCGTGATGACGGATCCGGCGATGCTGCCGCGCGCGTTGCTGGTGCGGCCATTCACGACGCTGATCTTCTCGCCCCAGATTTCGTGTTCACCGTCACCCTGGCCGGTGGCGGCGATGGCGTCGCTGATCAACGCCAGACGAGCAGGCGTCGCGCAGCGCAGCAGAACCTTCAGCATCATTGGATCGAGATGCACGCCGTCAGCGATCACGTCGAGGCTGACGTCATCGTTAAGCAGCCCCCAACCAATCGGTCCGGGCGCGCGATGATGCAGCGGCGACATGGCGTTCATGAAGTGCGTCATATGCTGCGCGCCGGCGGCTTTCGCTTCGTCGAGGACGTCCGGCGTGGCCCGCGTGTGGCCAATGGAAACAATCCAGCCGCGCCGTCGCAAGTTGCTAATTAGTTCGATGCCGCCTGCGATTTCGGGCGCCACGGTGGTGAAGTGAATCGCATTGGCGTGCTCGATTGTCGGCAGCGAATCGAGATCAGAAACGCTATTGAAGGTGCGAAAGTGTTGGCGATGCAACGCGCCGCATTGCTCGCTGTTAACGAACGGACCTTCGTAGTGCACGCCAAGCACCCGCGCGCCAGCCTCACCTGATTGCGCATTTGCCTGCTGACTCATCAACTCGCTGATCGCAGCGACGGCACGCTCATACTCTTCGGCGGGCGCGGGAACTAGCGTCGGCAGCCAGGCAGTTACCCCTTTCGTCGCCAGAAGGTGGCTGACGCGTCGCAAGTCACCCGCAGTCGCACTGTTTACATCGACGCCGACTGCGCCGTGAATGTGAATATCGACGAAGCCGGGAAACAGTGTCGCGCCGTTGAGGTCGATGACGGAATCAGCGCGCTCTGATTCAACCGAGGCACTGTCCAGGATCTTTGAAATTCGACCGTCTTTAATGACGAGACCTCCGAATTGAACGCGATCGGGCAGGATGATGCGGGCGTTAAGTAGTAGCACCAGGGAACCTTTCGACTAGAGGCATTCTAGCATCGGCTTCGGGGAATTCCGGCGGCGACTCGTCTTCATTTGCGCAAGAGCTTCTTTTGGACAATCATATCGCCGCTAGAAACTCCGGCCCATGAACAAAAGTCTCAACTTCATCACGCTCGCGATTTTCGCGCCGGTGTTAATTATCGCCGGCATCGCCGGTTTTCTGGTTCCGCCTGAGCACAGTCTGACAAGCGGCGCTCCGGCCTACAACGTCTTTCATCTGATTTTTGGGGCAATCGGTTTGCTGGTTGTTTGGACGCGGAACGAATTGGCCCTCTCGTCTTTCAATTTCGGGTTTGGCTTGATCGATCTCTACCAGGCCCTCGCCAGCGCACTGGACCTGCCGCCCGAGAAATATTTTCTCTGGACGAAGGTTGATGATATTTTGCATGTCTTGATCGGCCTCGCGCTCGTCATCATCGGACTGTACGGATTATTCAAGCTCAACACCTCGCGGAAGGAACAGGAGAAACAAACATGAGCGCACCAGCCCCCGCCATTCGCGAAAACTCACAACTCGATCTGAAAACGTTGCGCCGGCTGAAATACGACCAGCTTGAGCGACTTTATCGCGCCGCCAAGCCGCCGAGCGCTCTTTCGGATCTCAATGGCGACGCGGTGGGCGCGATGTTGGCGTGGCGTACTCCGCGCACAGGTCCGCTGGCCTGGTTGTTGAAAACGTTTGGTGAGTCGTCGATCTTTGCATGGAAAGGAAAATCTTTTCAGAGTCTCAGTGCCGACGCTGGTGAAGGAATCAATCGCGTTACTTTTTTTGGCAAACGGCGCTGGTTCCCTTTCGGGACGCGCTTTGAGCCGTCCTTTCTAGACGGCGAACCGGCATTTCTTCTGGACTATGCTCGTCCCGGCAACCCGCCACTGATCAAATCCATCGTCGATGAAGTGCGCGAAGTCGCCCCAAAACTTTACCTGGGGCCTGCGGCGTTAAAAGTTGGCGGGCGGCCCCGTCCAATTCTGTTTTTCGCGGTCTCTCTTCAGTGACAAAGGTACTGGTTCAATCCTGATTAGACGGAACGGCGGGCGCGAAGGCGCCACGGCGAACCTGTTCGAGGTAGTCGCCGGCGGGATTAAGCGGGCCAGCCCGGATTGTAAAGTCGTAAGAGAACAAGATTATTCCATCGGCTCGCAGTTGACGCGCGACCCCAATTTTATCAACAGTAGATTCCACCGGAATGCGATAGGCCCCGATTCCCGCCCAGACACGCCGCCCCGCGCCATGCGCGGTGGAGGTAGCCACCTCAATCTGTTTCCGGAAGACGGCCGTATCAGTTGAGTAGGCCATCGGACACGCGACATCGAGAATTCCCATCTGCAGCCAGCGCCGCCAATCCTGAAACCGCCGGGTGTAAGCGTTTTCGTCGTTGGCGAAGACCGCCGCCGACACAAGCATCTGGGGCCGCCGCCTCTTGACCTCACGGTAGATGCGTTGCACCAGCAAAGTGATCTGCGCACGTTGAAAATCGGCAAATCGATCCGGGTGAGCCTCCGTCGCCGCCAGGGGATTCTCTTTCAAGGATTTCGCCAGCCGGCGCCGTTCCGAATCCGCAATGTTTGGCTTGAGCCACGTCCAGAATTTTTCGAGAGAGGTACGGCTGTAATCAAAGTCCGGACTGGCTAGTCGGACGTAGTCAAAATGCAAACCATCGACGGCGTATTGCTCGAGCACATCCATCCAGATTTTGTAGATGTGCTCGCGCACTTTGGGATTGGCCGGTCCGGTATATATCCCTTCGAGTTCGGCGCGATTCGCTTTGGACCATTCGACTATTCGCTGGCGGTAACGTGGGTCTTTCGGCGATAGCCCGTAGAGTTCCGCAGCCACAGGCCTGGGCACAGCGAGCCATTCGGGACGCCTGTTATAGACATGTTCCGGTTGGGTCGGCAGCGTATCAAGATTAGCCAGCAGACTTGTGTTGAGCCAGGCATGTACTTTCAAACCACGCCGGCGAGCTTCCAATAAAGTTGTGGCGAGCGGATCGAAAGACGCCGGCTGATCCTTCAGCTCGATCGCTCTTGGTTCGTGACGGGACCGGTAGTATGCATCGCCGCGGCCGCGCACCTGGACGATCAGAGTATTGAAACCCGCGGCATGGGCGTTCTCAACCATTTGATGGATTTTTTCGGGTGAGGTGAGCGTAGTCCGCACCACCCACAAAGCGCGCACTTCATTTGAGGACGTCACCGGTGAACTGGCAGCAGTGTCAGTTCCCGCAGGTATGAAAACCGATAGAACGACGATCAGGCCGAGCCCGATCACCAGCGATGATACGACGTGTGCTTGATGCTTCAAATCGAGAACTCAAAAGAAAGGCGGAAGCATTGCTTCCGCCTTTCCGATGGCCAACTTTGTGTGGATCAGTAAATGTATTTCAACGAGACCGAGACAGAACGCGGTGCATACAGGGTCGCCCCTGCTGTAATTGCGCCGAAATTAGCGGCCGTAACATTGTTGCTCGGAAAACCATACTGCACGTGATTGAACGCATTGAAAAGGTCAGCGCGCACCGTCAGACTATGATCCTCTTTCCAGGGCATGCGAAAGACTTTCATGATGCCAAAGTCAACGTTCTGCACTCCGTCGAGATAGAAAGTGTTCCGTCCTACCACTGAGGCCAGCGGATCGCCCGGCAACAGCGTGCGAAATGCCGCCCTCGGCAAAGCTTGCAAGGCGCTGGCCGGATTGCTAACGCTGTTGCCCAAAACGGAAGGGTCAAGAAGGATTGGTCGTCCTTCCCCAAACCCATCGAAATTCAGGTCGACTGCGGTTGTAATTACGGAAAAGGGTGTGCCATGAATTAGCTTAACCACCGACGAGACCTGCCAGCCGCCAAACGCCTGTCCCAACACTCCTTTGTCACCTTTGAAGAAAGGCAATCGATAAGTGCCGAAAAACGTGAAGCGATGGGGCGTGTGAAAGCGCGAGAAGCCGCGGGCGGTTCGCGCATCATTCCCATTTTGATTTGAGTCGCCGGTACCGACGAAGGTCGCCTCAGAGGTCGTGTCGAGGGACTTTGACCAGGTATAAGCAGCCGAGAAATTCAGGTCATGACTCAGTCGTTTCGTCCACTCCACCTGCAGACCATGATAATAACTCCACGCGGCATTGCTGGTGGCCAGATTCGTAGTGTAGAAACCGTTCGGTCGCCGCTCGTTACCGCGCGTCACGCGATAACTGTATTCAAACGCGCCAATTGGAACGGCCACGGGACATTGGGCCGTGGTTGCCACACCTGACAATCCTGTTCCCGCACAGATGAAATCCGCAGCCGGGCGAATAACCTGACCGCGCACGTCAGTCCGCCGCGGATCGCCAACCGGCAGAGCAGTGCCGTAGAGCGCAGTCGGGGAATTGAATGGGTGGTTTGGCACGAGCACTCCGCTCGTAGAGTGCAAGGGCAGATTATCAAGCGAGTACTTGAGCAGCCCAATCCCCCGGTTCCCGGTGTAGCTAACTCGTAGCGAGGAAGTGAAAGGCATCTGTCGCTCGATACTGAGGTTCCACTGCTGGGTGTAGGGCATCTTGAGTCCCGGATCGATAATCGATAACGTGGCTCTTGATGTTAAGGGCGCGCCAGGTGTAAAGACGAAACCATTCGTAGGGTCAGTTAATCTGGTCGGTGCGAAATCGCCGGTGGCCGCACCCGTGCGGTTGTAGAAGAACGCGTTAGGCGGATTGAACCGAACCGTCGCTCCGGATTGCGAGAACACTGACTGAAAGATTCGGCCGTGATAAATCCCAAAGCCACCGCGGATCGATGAGTCGCCTGGTGCGCCGAACAAGGTGTTTAATATTCCGCTCTCAAAATCGGGACTCCAGGCAAAGCCGAAGCGCGGCTCCCAGTTATTGTCGTCGGCGTCAATGCCATAATCGAGGCGGCCGGCAATCTCCTGGGGCTCTGACACGTACTCGTAACGGAGTCCCAGGTTAAGCGTAAGATTGCTGCGAACCTTCCAATTATCCTCTGCGTAAAAGTTCGACTCGTTTATTCGATTTTCAAGGAAGAAAGGTCCATACCCTTTCTGGAACTGGCCCACACAGCCATTTATGAGCGCCTGAAACCCGCTGGCATACAGATTAGTGGTGCCGGCACAGGTGCGATTAAATTGCCAGAAACCTCTCGAGTTGCTGTCCGCAAGGTCGTCGAGTTTCTGCCGGCGGATGTCGGTACCTGCTTTGAAGAAGTGCTTGTTTCCAAACAGGGTGGTGATGTTATAGACGAACTGATTGTCAGTTTGGTAGCGCTGAATGGGAAATTGGCCGGCGTTGCCGATGATGGTGCCGCTGATCGAAACCGGGTTTTCGAAACGTACAACTGGGGTATCGTTGCCGGCCGTGATATTGACCAGCGTGGTTCGCAGGCCCAATCCGTAACGGAATTCGCCTACGGTGGTGTTTGAAAACAGGTGGGTCCAGGTCAAGCCAAAATTCTGCTGCTTGTTGTTTTGGTCGGCGCGCTCGCCAAGAATGATGTCGTCAGCGTCAAACCTTTGACGCGTATACTGCCAGCGAGCAGACAGGTTGTCTGATTGAAACGGATTCCAATCGAGGCGGCCCGAGTAATCGCGAGCGGGAAAATCAAACGGTTGCTGGCCAACAAAAGTACGGTTGCTCCGTGGATCGTTCGGAACCAGGCTGGCGGGAATGCGGTCGATAATCGATTGGATGAAGGCTCGGTTTGCCGGTGTGTCGTTAGCCGGAGTCACCGTAAACCAATTCGCTGGATTCCTCTCGGCCGCCAAAAACACGTCGCGGGTGTAAATGTTGGCCCCGGTTTCCTCTTTATGATCCAGATTAACGAAGCCAAAAAGCTTGTTCCTGAAAATGGGGAAACCGGACGTAAACCCAAACTGGTTGCGGCGGTTGACCGGTTTTTTTCCATGAGCCAGGAAACTCTTTGCATTCAGAGCGCTGTCGTTGTGAAACCAATAGACGTCGCCGTGAATGTTATTGGTCCCCGACTTGGTCTGCACCAGGACTACCGCGCCGTAACCCCGGCCAAACTCTGCCGTGAAGTTATTGGTGATCACCTGAAATTCTTTAATGGTCGAGAGGGCCGCCCCCTGCCGGTTTTGATTCTCAGACGAATCGTCGTTATTTACGCCATTGATTTGAAACGTCGCGCCGCGCGTCCCGGTGCCATTGAAGTTAATCGACGAACCAGACGACGCAGTTGGATTGTTTTGTCCCGACGTTGGGTTCTCCTGAAAGCCGGTAAAGGTTTCCGCCAGAGTCAGAAAATTACTCTGATTGAAAACCGGTTTGTCCTGAATTTCCTGGCTCGTCAGGGTGCCTTTAATTTCGGCGTTAGTGCTGTTGATAGTAGTGCTCTCGGACGTAGTCACCACATTTTCCGTGATACTCGCCGGACTCAAGCGAAAATCAACCACTCGTGTTTGATTTAAGCTAACTTCGACATCTTCCTTAATGACTTTGGCAAACCCCTGATGGTTCGCCACGATGTGGTAACGGCCCAGTGGCATGAATGACGCGACGTAGAACCCGTCACTATTGGTTGTCAACGTTCTTTCCTGGCCAGTGTCAACGTTACGAATGACAACCTCTGCATTGGCGACTACCGCTCCATTGGGATCAGTAACAGTCCCCTGCACAGTTCCTGTGACCGTTTGCGCTTCGGCGATCGATCCACCACAGAAACAGACAGCAAGCGCGACCAGAAGATGGCGCAGAATTCCTGAGTGACGTTTCATGATTCAGGCTCCTAGGAAAGTTTTTAGCGTGCTCAACTGTTCTCGACAGTGAGTTCGACATTTACAAACGCCTTTTATTCTATTTGGAGCTACAATAAAAACTAAAAGAACTTATCAGACAGATAAATACGCGTGATGAGGCACCCGATCCGTCCTTCGGTCTTCACGAGGAGTTGAGAAGGATTTGAAGCTGACGTCCGAGTCGGCGGTTTCAAGAATGAAGCTCGTTTGATTGGGAGTCTATGGGAGCGGTTTCGAAAGGGCCGTCGAAATCAACTCATTTAGACCGGCATCCGAGTTGTTATGGAAATTCTTATAGAGGGTCGTCAACTGGCCGAGTATCTTATTGCGGCAGCTGCGAGCCGTGAGTGAATGCCACTTTGACGTCCGCGGATTAGGTTTTTTTTGCGGGCCGCCAAGCCGTTCTACCGCGTGATTGTCAGTCGCAACGCAATGCCCGCGGCTTGCGCCGCGGGCATCCAGGGCTTTTTAGGGTCAGGTTTAGAAGGAAACCTTCGCGCCGAACTGCATGGTGCGAGGATCTCTTACTGTATTGATGGTGCCATAAGTTGCCGCGGTGACATTCACACTCGCGATGTTCCGGAAGTTTGTTTTGTTGAAAATATTGAACACTTCCGCCCGGAACTGAACTACATACCGGCCATCGCCTCCGAAGCGCACGTTCTTGGTCATCGTGAAGTCGACACGCTTTGTCGTTGGGCCTGTCACTGTTCCACGAGCTGCGTTGCCGGGAGTATTCGAGACAAAAGTACCGACCGCCGGATTCGCCTGGAAGCAAGCGGTATTGAACCACTGCTGCGGCGTGTGCGGCGCATTCTCATTCGGATCACATAGAAGGTTCGGCCGGCCGGCAGGATTGGCGACGAGGAAGCCCAAGCCCGCCGGATCGTAATTCGAGGTTGACGGACTAAACGGCAATCCCGAGTTGTAAACGGCGATTCCCGACGCCTGCCAGCCACCCAACACCTTTCCGACAAATCCGTGTTGCGCTTTGAAGAAGGGCAACTCGTAAATGTAATTAACCGTCAGCACGTGACGCCGATCCAGGGCTGCCCGCTGCTTCTCAGCTCCGATGTCAAACGTATCTTGCGGGGCTGTAGTGCGGTCGTTCGGGCTAGTCGTCAGATTCTTCGCCCACGTGTAAGCGAGTTGGACCATCGACGATCCGGTAAACCGGCGCTGCGCCGAAATCTGTAGACTGTGATAACTCGAATCGTATCGCGGTTGAACTTGCGCGATCGACAAGAAGCCTCGATAGGGACGAAGTTGATCCAAGATGCGCGTGTCATTGAAAGTCGTTCCGCCAACCACATTTGGGTTTCCCTGAGCGGCCGTGGGTGGAGTAGCCGTGCCGCGGAAGGCGTAACCCGCCGGCTGGCAAGGGACCAGCGTCACCGCGGCCGTTACATACGACTCATTGCCCCGCGCGCATAAGGAGTTTCGCGCCTTACCCGCCGGCAGATCGTTCAACTCAGTCAAACCAATCAGGTGTGTGCCCTTCGAACCGAAGTAGCCGACCGTGAACAATGTCTTCTGTCCCAGTTGATGCTGAAAATCCAACTGCCAGTGTTGCATGTACGGCGTGTTGAAATCCGGTTGCACGGCGCGCAGACTCTGGATCGCCGTCGGGATTGCAAAGTTTCCGGCCGGGTTATCCAGCCGCGTGTTCGTAATCGTCAGATTTTGCTGGTAAGGCGGATTGGTCCCGATGTTCTGTAGATAGGTGCCGACCAAAACCTGCTCGTGATAGATGCCATAGCCCGTACGGATCGAGGTCGTGCCCTTGCCGAACGGATCCCACGCAAAGCCGATGCGGGGCGCAAAATCCGTCTTATTTGCTTGGATGACGTATTTTCCGTAGGGCGATGTTTGCGGCGTGCAATTAAACTGCGCAGGTCCGGTTTGGAAGTTCTGCGAATTAACGATAATGCCGTTACAGAAATTGCCGGTGCCGGTCACGCGATTGCCCGCGCCAGTGACGTGCGGCGCTTGTGCCGAATTAAAGAACTGCGGATCGAAGTTCGACAGTCGCCCGTTCTTGTCCCAGGGTCCGGGAAAATATGAATACCGCACTCCGTAATACACCGTGAAATTTCTGCGCATGCGCCATTCGTCCTGGCCGAACGCCTCGAAGGCCGACTGTCGCAAGTCGGCGGTGTAATCAAAAGCTGCTTGTTGGAAAGTGGCCACGTTACCGACGAGGAAGTTAGCAAAGCGCTGGAGATTTTGGTTGACCGCCCCCGTTGAAACTCCCGCCGGCAAACCCGTGCCGAACGCCGCGAACAGACCTTCGTTAGTGCCGGCAAGCGCATTCTCGTTCTTGCGGTACTCAGAGAAGGTGGCGCCGAACTTGAAGGTGTGGTTGCCAAAGAGCCGGGTAACCGCACCACTGTAATTGCGCTTGTACGAGAAGTTGTCGTACGGGCCGAAGCTGCTCAAGTAACTGAAACCGTTCGCTGCGGTGTTGCCTGAGTTTCCAATCGACGGATTGCGATCGCGTTGATTCGCAAACGGCAAAGTCACCGGCGCCGTAAAGTTGTTCAACGAAATAAGTCCGACGTTGTCGCTTAGAATGGCGCCGTAACCGTAGGTGAATCGGCCTTCGATGATCGTCTTGGTGCCGAGCGAATAGATTACCTGGGCCGTGTGTGTCTTGCCCGGCGAGTTCGTTTCGGTCACCGAAACGTTCGGCAGGCCCGAGCCATTCGAGAACAGCGAGTTCGCGTCAATCGTTGGAATCTTGTCGTTCTGGAAACGATAAGACGTCGACAGACGGTCACTGAACGAGTGATCAATTTTGAATACCCATTGATTGAAGTCTGCGACGTTCCGCCCCGCCGTCGTCAGCAGGTAAGGATTGGCAGCCGTACCCGCATTCGGCAGTGGCAGTTGGTTATAAACGCTCGCGACGTATGCCGCCGCAGTCGGACTTCGGAACGCTGCAGGGATCGGCGTGCCGGCGGGCAAAATAAATCCGCCCGTACAATTAGCCTCGTTAAACGGCGCGGCCGGCCGGTTGATACAAACTGGAATTGGAAAGATGCCGAGCCTGACATTTGCGTCGGGCACGGTCACCGTAGTTGCCGAAGCAAATCGCCGGTCCCTTCGACGCTCGTTGGAGATGAAGAAAAATGTTCGTTTGCCGCGGAGCAACGATTCTCCGCCTTCACCAAAACGCGGTAGGTGTACCGGCCCGCCCAAAGTAAACCCGTAGTTGTTGTAACGGAACGGTGGGCGTTTTGCCTTACCGTTTGTGTCGCGACCAAACGGCGGGTTGGTGGTGGCGTTAACGAGGAAGCTATTCGCATTGAATGCTTCGTTGCGAATGAATTCAAAGGCGCTGCCGTGGAACTGCGCTGATCCCGAGCGAGTAACAACATTGACCTGGCCACCACCGCTGCGTCCTGATTCTGCCGGAAACAAACTGCGAAGAACTTTGAACTCACTGATCGAGTCAACGCTCGGATATGCCTGAATCGTGATGTTCGATCCTCTGTCCGTAATGTCGGCGCCATCAACGGTGAAAGTATTCTGGCTGCTGCGCGCGCCATTCACTGAAATGTTGATGGTGTTCGCCTGGCCGTCGGGGTTCGTGGTGCCGACATAAACTTGATCCGCGAGATCGTTCGAGACACCCGGCGACAGCGTCACCAGCTGCACCCAATTGCGATTGTTAAGCGAGATCTCCTTGGCCTGATCGCCGCTGATCACCGACGATGTCGTAGGCGTGGTCAGTTCAACGGCGACCGGCTGCGCTTCAATGGTCACGGTCTCAGCAATATTTCCTGTTTCCAGATTCACATCGAGGGTACGGCGCTGGCCGACATCAACCTTCACGGCATTCGCCAGATACTTTTTGAATCCCGCCATCTCAACTGTTACGTCGTAGGTAGCAGACGGAAGGTTAGGAACTGAATAGAAACCGTCTTCGTTCGTCGTCAAGGTGCGAACTACGACCTTTTTCTCCGTATCGGTGACGGTCACGTTCGCGCCTGCGACCACCCCGCCGTTGGCGTCAAGCACTGTGCCCGTAATCGTGCCCGTGGTTTCCTGGGCCGTGACGGTAACGATGAAACTGACGGTTAGAAAAATCGCGGCCACAACGGTGCGCAGACAAATGTGATGTCTCATTAGGGGATCCTCTCGATTCAGTTTTGATTTGCGGTTGATAGTTCGTCCTCGGAAATGCGAACTCATTGGCGGAAATTCACAAAAAATTTAGGCAACTCGCGGGCCGCCGCGCCCACCAGGCAACGAAAGTTCGCGGACAGCGATTCCGCCTTGTCAGTATCATGAACTGACGGCCCCGGTCTACCTCTGATTGTTAATGTTCAGGTACTCGGCAAGCGGTAAGATCGCCGCGGTGCCTGCCGGTAACCAACTCAGGGCCAGCATTTTATGCGACCTGTCAACCACACAAAAGCTAAAAGAACTTATCAGACGGATAAACATTGATAATGAAGCGAGCCTGGCCGGCTATGAGACAGCCGAGTCCGAGCGTTCGAGCCTCGCTGCACACGCGACGAAGACCCCTGTAAGCCTTCGAAATAATGGATGACTCTTCACAATTTTGGATGAAATGTACAGTTGGCCGACGCTCCCGTGACGCCGAGCTACTATCCAATGCTTTCCTTTTAGCGCAATACCCTAAACAAACGTGAACCTTTTTTGGTTGACGACAGAGTAAAACCGGCGGTATATACGCAGCGTCAATAGTAACTTTGCAAAGGCCCCATTCTTCACGAGTCCAGCTCATGAGAAGGAATAGTTTAATCGTCGCGCTTGTCAGCGGGCTTCTCATATCATTATTCGCTCTTCAGGCCTCGGGCCAGATTGCTGGTGCTGGGAGCACTATAAGCGGATTTGTTTTCGACCCCCAACGACGTCCTCTTGCCCAAGCCCATGTTGAACTTGTAAACGACGTCAATGGCATCGTCCAACGAATGAGAACCGACCAAGCCGGACGATTTGTTTTTAGAGGAGTTTCGCAGGGAAGGTTCCAAGTGAGGGTTTTGCCACTCGGCACAATTTACGAAGAGCAAACCCAGGAGGTAGAGCTAGCTGGCCTGAGTGTTTCGGGCCAACCAATCAGGGACAACATACAAAAGGACTTTTATCTTCGTTTGAGAAAGTCCGCTACGGTTTCAGCCGCCGGCACAATTTTCGCGCAGGAGATTCCCGAAGAAGCAAAAACAATATATCTGAGAGCGGTTGCTGATCTTGATCGGAACCGGTTGGCAGACGGGGTCGCGGGACTGGAGAGCGCGCTTAAAATTTTTCCGGATTACTACTTAGCT
Source organism: uncultured Acidobacteriota bacterium (assembly GCA_963726075.1). Lineage (GTDB taxonomy): Bacteria > Acidobacteriota > Blastocatellia > Pyrinomonadales > Pyrinomonadaceae > UBA11740. The sequence continues at coordinate 334,656 of CAVSAQ010000001.1, forward strand.
TTAGAGAGATTGGGGCTAATACATCTAACGGAACAAAAATTCGAGAAAGCCGTGGCTGTTTTCAGTAAGGCCGTCGTAGTTAATCCGCGCAGTTTTAATGGATGGTACGGATTGAGCTGTTCACATTATGCTCTGAAAAAATCGGACGCGGCGGTTGAAGCGGCACAGAAAGCGGTTACCCTCAATTCAAACTCAGTGGATGCGTTACTCATTTTCGGTATTTCGCTCCGACTAGCGAAACGATATGAGGAGGCAGAGAAACCTTTAAAGCAAGCTGATAGGATTTCGAAAGGGCTCAATCCCGATGTTCACTGGCACCTGGCCCTGCTATACGGAAAAAACCTTAACCGCTTCAACGACGCCGCTAACGAGCTTGAACTTTATCTGAAGACTGTTCCCGATACTTCGCAAAATGAAAATATCAAGAAATTGATCAAGATGTATCGTGAGAACCCGCCCGCCAAGTGACCTCTGAACCGTTAACAAAAAACTCGCCTGAAATTACTTCCAGGCGAGTTTTAAGAATCCAGCTTTCAGGTCCCTTAGAAGAGGAACCTCATGCCAAACCGCACCTGGCGGGGTGACTGATACAAGAACGGCTGCTTGTATCGTATATCGCTCCGGTCTGGCTGCGATGCGATACGAGCCAAAATCGCGGGCAACAGCGTGCCACCGGTGTAGCCGTTGGCATATGCCACATTGCTAACCCCGAGAGCCGCCGCGTTGACCGGAGCACTGCTGGGATTCATCGTGGTGTAGATGCCTGTGACCGTTGCCTGATCGAAGAGGTTCAAGAAGTTGACATCGAAGGCCATAGTGAACCGCTTATCCTCTCCAAATTTATAGCGATGGGTTATGTTGAGATCCGTCTGAGAATAGACCGGACTGCGACCCAAATCACCACGTCCCAGGAATATCTGGGGCGTTACGGTTGAGGCGCCGTAAATAGTGGTTGTCTGCGGTTGTCCTGAAGTGACGGTCTGAAATCCTGATATCTCGGTTGAGTTTGAGCCGCCCTTCCAGTCAAGAATATAAGCGCCGTAGATGTTGAAGACGTGAGGTCTGTCGGTCTGAAGCCGGCCGTTGTCCGTCGTACCATTGGCCGTAAATCCGATAAACGGCAAGTCAAATGCACGACTAACTCCCGGCGACAGGCGCCCGTCCACCAAATGTGGCTCGTCGGAGCTTGTCAGTCCGGAGTAGTTACCAAACAACCGGCTAAGAGTGTAATTTGCGTTGAAATACCAGTTCCTCGACAAACGTTTAGCGAAAACGACCTCAAATCCGTCATAGCGGCGCTGCGGTCTCGTCGACTTTGTATATCCGAGGGCTAGAAGTGTCTGGAGGTGCAGCCCGCTTCCGGGGTTGCCAATGATGTAAGCTTCGCTGCCCGCCGCGTTGATGATACCGGCGTCTTCGACTGCTTCATCGACATTCTTATACGTATACCGGACACGCAAAACGTAATCCTTGTTCAATTCCCGTTCTGCGCCAACAGTGAACTCAGTTTGTTGAAACGGCTTGAGATCAGGATCTACCGCACCGTTTAGGAATGCCGAAGCACCCGGCTCGTTCGCATTTACTCGCAAGTTCTTTTGACATCTGCTGCGCGCGCCGGGAGCGATAGAACCTGTGGTGGGACAAACGCTCGGTCCGGTAAAACCACCTACGATTGTTCCTATATCGAAGCTCGCGACAGTATCGCCGGGGAAGATTTCAAAATAATCTTCAAGAAAAATGTCACCCCCGAACAATCCGCGCGGAAGCGCAAATTTCACGCGGTCGAAGAATTTGCCGTAGCTGGCAAAAACTTTTGTTCTGCCGTCGCCTAAAAGATCGTACGCGAATCCAAGTCTCGGAGCGATCTTGTCGCCCCAGCCAAAATTTACTGCACTCGGAAACGAGTTAAACGAAGGCAGGTCCTCTTTCTCGACGCGGATACCGAGATTCACAGTTAAGCGCGAGGTCGGCTGATACTTGTCCTGGATGAAAATGCCCTGGCTCAAATTGGATCCCGTTCCATTGGTTCCTGTCCGCCGAAAAGAACCCGAGCCGACCGCTCCAGGTGTAGAGGTAACGTTTCCGCCAATCAGAGTGGTTATGGAAGTTCCATAATTGAAAGAGAGACGTCCAATCGCATTATTCCCCGACTGAACATCGTTGAAAATAGTGAACCGCTGATACCCACCTCTCAACTCATGCTGTCCGCCCGCGTTGAATATGTAGGCAGCGGAAAACTCGTACGATTGCCGAAGGGACACGTCTTTTGTAGTGATGGTATTTGCCCCCGTCGTCGTGCAGGGAAAGGCCGCGTTAGGCGTCCCGCAACTAAAGACCTGAACAGTCGTAGGGACAAAATAGTTACCATTCTTTTCGTTTAGAAAACCACGACTATAGCGCCCGTCGATGACGAGTTTGCTCGTAGCTGCATACACACCGGCCAGAGTAACTAGATTCGAGTTCTGGCGCCCGCCTTGGAGACTCGTATATTGATTTCCCCTTAACACGCCAGTGCTACCGCCAAAGTTCGCCGTGGGCACGTTGCCAAAACCAAACCCCGTAGAACTCACATTGGTGAAGCTGGTCGTCGGAAGACTGCCCTGGTCAATAACGGGATTCCAGAGGCCCGTGGCGGTAAGTCTCAATTTGTTGATCGGGTTCGCATCAAGCCGCAGAAACGCGTATTCGTATTTCCTCGTTCGCGTGTACCTCTCAGCCGTGATGAATGTTCTTTGTGCGGCTGGAAGATTCGTAAAGTATGGCGTTACAGCGGTTGTCTCGAATATCTGAGGCGTGTAGCTGGCGAAAAACCACATTCGGTCTTTGATGATCTTTCCGCCAAGGTTAGCCGTTGGAAAAAGGTTTGTTCCTCCTGTTTTAGCAGGATTGAAATACTCGGAAGTCTGTACGAACGTGTTGATCGGGGGCGAAACCTGAAACACACCAGAAGTGAATCGCGTTAGGAGCGGACGCGGTTTGCCATTGAATTTCGGTACTTCGAACTGAAGGCCGAACTCGCCGTGAAAATCATTGCCGCCGGCACGAGTCACCACACTGACCACGCCACCTGTAGCACCGCCGTAGAGCGCATCGAAACCGCTCGACTTAACCTGAACTTCCTGAACAAGCTGAGTCGGTACATTGTAGGTTTCGTTTAGAGTTCCCGTCCGATAATTTGTTACCTCCTGGCCATCTATGACGAAAACGTTTTCGCCCCCGGAAGCACCATCGACCGAAAATCCGCCCGTGCGGCTTTCGGGACGCGTGCCGGGTATCGTCTTTAGAAGACCTGTAAAACCGGTACTCTTAGGTGTTAACTCGATCATCTGAGCGCTAATAGTCGTCTGAATAGCATTATTGGTCGTATCAACGGTGAGCGTTTCCGAAGCAACAATATCAACGGTAGTCACATTGCTCCCCGCAGTAACCGTTATGGTTAGCTGCGTGCTTTGTCCGATAGCCACGGTAACGTTTTCGTATCTCGTCTCGCCAAATCCGCTGGATGCAGTCGTAACCACGTCATAAATTCCCGGCGGAACCTGTAAGACGCGGAAAAACCCTTCTTCATCAGTGTTTATTGCGCGTCTGAAACCGGCACCGGTACCGGTTGTTGTCGAACCGCTTGCAGCAGCTTTCGCGTTCGTAATAGTTAAGGTGACGTTAGGCACCACCGCGCCGTTCGGATCCTTAACAGTACCTTCGATACTGCCAGTAGTCTCTTGTCCGAAAACAAGCGAGGTGAAGGTTAGTACGATAGCGGCGAGAAGAAACGCCCTTGCCAAACTGAGCTTATGCATATGTAGACTCCTTATTGGATACGACGCAGATTTGGGAACCCAAGGGGGCAAAAGCTTAATCGCTCATGCCGACCTTTCCTAATTACGACAGGATGTTCAATGGCTGGATCAATAGACCGAACCGGCCGTTTAGATCCTGATTGACCTGGTAGGCGTCCCAGGAATCCGGGCGCGCCGCGACCACTTAAAAGCGCCGCTATTATACGCAGTTCGACAAATAAGAAAACCTAAACATTCTTATTGACTGAATAAACCTCGCTGATAGCAACACGGCGGTTACTGTCGCGTCAATCTCTCCAGACAACAGCCAACCGGCGAGTCTCCTTCATGAGACTCACCGGTTTCGTTTTACTGAGCTGAGTTTTGAAAGTGTTAAGCCGCCGCTGAAGTCGATTCGCAACTGGCTGGGTTGATGAAGGCGGCTTGCACGCCCGTCAAGAAGTCCCACAAGGCTTTTGACGCTTCGCCTGCCGCCGCGACAATTGCTTCACGGTCGGCATCGGATTCACACGCCTCGCTGAGAACCTTCAGTTCAGTTTCGCGATGCCATTCATCAGCCGCTTCGTGAACCGTGAAGAAAGAAACTGCCCGGCTGTCTTCGATCCCGTAGAACTGCTTGAGTCCTGAGCGCTTTGTTTGCGCGACTTCCGGAATCTGAGACTCGTAGGCGTAAAGAGCCGCCACGCCGCGACGGTAGTCTTCACTCTGCGTCAAGGCCTTCAGTCGATTGACCGAGTCAACGGTGGACGGCAGAAGTTCGGCGTTCTTCACCTCGGCCCGCGTCAAACCTAATCCTTCGGCGAACCGCAACCACAGTTCGGGGTGATTGTTTTCGCCGCGCTCTTCCTCGATCAAATTCTCGAGCAACATCTGCCTGACCGCGACGTCATCGCAATGCGAATGAGTCGCACTCACGTAGGTCGGAAACGCTTTGACGTGGGCATAGTACTGCTTCGCGTAATCCCTGAGCACTTCAACGTCCAGCTCGCCTGCGCTCCAAAGCTGATAGAACGGATGTTTCAGCATCGCATAGCGCTCGATCGAATCTTGTAATTCCGTCTGAAATTCACTGACTTGAGTCATGTTTCCCTCCACTGAATGTTTGCTACTTCCAACTACACGAATAATTCACGCCGCGTGATTTGGCGATTTCGCTGAACCTATCTTCATACCGTTTGGCGTACTGTTCAACCATGCGTTTGATCTTATTGAAGAGGCGGCACTGAAACCCTTCGTTGGCCATGCGATCGCGCAGGTAGAGCATCGCGTTGGCCTCGCCCCAGTACTCGCGGTCCTCCCAAATCTCAACTGGATTGCCGCCCATCTGTTGCGCCATTGCCACCAACCGCGGATCGTTCACATTGTGACCGTTGCTCAGGAAGAGCTTATTGTAGATCGGCACGAGTTTTAGCTGGAGTTTGTAAACGTCCTCGGGCGTGTCGGCGATTTTCATCACATGGCCAAACTCGTGTGCGATTTTGGCCGCGGCCAGGACATTGCGGCTGATCATCTGATTCTGCTCGTACGGCTCAAGCGCGTTCATCACCGGATAATAGACTGAACTGGGATAGCCCTCGTCGATCCGGCTGCCAAGAAAAATAGTCGCCTCAACCAACTCGCCGTTGTCATTCCACTTGTAATTGCCGGTGCCTGCCCCATATTTGTTCTTCGGCGAAACGGTGATCGTAAGCGTCAGGTGCGGATGTTTCGCGTAAAGCCCCCACTGGACCCGCGCAATTTCCGCCGCGAGAAATTCGTTTTTCCACTTGGCGTAGCGTTTCTCATAACGCAGGTCGATCGATTCCTTGAGGTTCGGCCCCGACAACTGGTCGCTCGCAAAAGCCCGGGAGACTTCGGCCGAGGCCGGTGCTGCACACCGCGCTGGTACGCTTTCGCTGCCGGACGAAGAACCGCCCAGACAAATCAGCGTTGCAGTCGCCATCAAGAAAAATGCAACAAGCCGAATTCTCATTGAAACGTCCTCCTGGTCAGATCGAGCGGAAAGTTCTCCGACTAGTAAATGATGCGAAAGGATAAGTCACCAAAGTTATTCGTACAAGAGCACGCGGGCTCTCGCCAGCTTGAACTGGTCCAGAGGTGTCGCCCACGAGCGGATGATTGAATCGGGTGGATCGCCGCGCTTCACTCTTTCGAAAATGTCGCCGTTTGCCAGCAGCCTGTTGAAATTGTCGACTTTCCAGTCTGCCGGGTGCAAATGACGCAGCGCGGCCGCGATTTCAATGCCCATCGAGACGGACTGAAGCCGGGTTCGGTCGGTGGCGATGATGTTGATGCCGCCGCACTCCTGATCTTTGTGAACGGAAGACTTTGGCGTGAAACGGACGGGCACAAAACGCACGCCCACAATCTGCCGCGCGTTGAGATAATTCGCGAGCCTTTGTCCGTCGAGCCACGGCGCGCCCAGCACTTCGAACGGCGTGTCAGTTCCCCGCCCGACGGAGACATTCGTCGTTTCCAGCAGGCCGACACCTGGATACAAAGTCGCCTGAGCCAAACTGCGCATGTTCGGCGACGGATTGACCCACGTCAGATTCGTAGAATCGAACCACATCGCACGCCGCCAATTTTCCATCTTGATCACCCGCACGTCTGCACCGATCTTTCGCTGTTCATTGAAGAGGCGCGCGAGTTCGCCAACTGTCATTCCGTGACGCACCGGAAGGGCGTGATACACCACGAAGGAAAACTTGTCGCTGTCAGCGATTGGCCCTTCGACGTCCATTCCATTAATCGGATTCGCGCGATCGAGAACGTAGACGGGCAACTTCACTTTCGCGGCTTCTTCCATCGCGTAACCAAGCGTTGAAATGTAAGTGTAAAAGCGCGCCCCGATGTCCTGAATGTCGAACACGAGCGCATCGAGATCTTTCAAGTGCTCTGGTTTCGGCCGTCGTGTTTCGCCATACAGCGAATAAATCGGCAGGCCTGTCTGCTCGTCTTTCGCATCGGAAATCTTGTTTTCGTCCAACAGGCCGCGGATGCCGTGCTCAGGAGAAAACAGCGCGACGAGCTTAACGTCTGGCGCTTTGAACAGAACATCAATTGTCGAACGTCCCGCGCGATTTCGACCGGTGTGATTTGTAATCAAACCGATTCTCATTCCGGAAAGTTGCTTGAAGCCGTCCCGCTCCAACACATCGATGCCCGTGAGTACCTGAGCGTCAGGAACCATAGCAGGCGACGGCCGTGGCGTGTTCAAGCGCGCGAGACTCGTCAGCAATTCCGCTGACGCGTCGGCTGCTTGCGCGCGCGCTTGGGCAACGGTGGCGTCGGTTATCGCGCCGGCGACGATCGATGCGACGCGTCCACGCAGTGAAGCCACGTCACCCTTGCCGTCAGGATGCACTCGATTGCTGAGAAAGACGACGAACGTGTCACTCGCGGGATCGATCCACAGCGACGTTCCCGTGAATCCGGTATGACCGAACGAGCCGAGTGGAAACAGATCGCCTTTGTTGACTGAGAATGAACTCGCCAAGTCCCAACCCAATCCGCGCGCTGCGCCGGTTTCACTGACTGCGTGCGGGCGAGTCATCGTGGCAACAGCCATCGGACTCAGAATTCGCACGCCGCGATAACTGCCACCATTCAGGATCATCTGGCAGTACGTCGCGAGATCGTCGGCAGTCGAAAAAAGGCCCGCATGGCCCGCAACGCCCGCCATGCGAAATGAAGTCGGATCGTGAACCTGACCGCGCAACCACTTCTCGCCTTCGGTACCTGCGTCCGCGCCGCTGTCGCCGAGATAGTTCATTTGGCCGCGACGTTTTTCAGTGGGAGCGATACGCGAACTGGTCGAAGGACTGAAAGCTGTGTCGCGCATGCCCAACGGCACGAAAATATTTCGCCGCGCAAACTCATCCAAAGTCTGTCCACTGACGCGCCGCACTACTTCGCCCAGCGCGATGTAGCCGATGTCGCTGTAAACGAAGCGTGTGCCGGGTGTACTGCGCAACGGCTCGCGATGAAGTCGCTTCATCGCTTCGTCGTACCCCGTCCAACGCTCGCGCAGATCGAAATCAGGTTGAAAGCCGCTCACGTGTGTCAGCAAATGCGAAATAGTAATAGCGTCGCGGCCTCCGCCTTTCATTTCCGGAATGAACTTAACGGCCGGGTCGCTCAGTCGCACTTCGCCGCGCTCGACTAGAATCATGATGCTGGTGGCCGTGGCGACGACTTTCGTGAGACTCGCGAGATCGAACACCGTGTCCGCGGTCATCGCTTCGCGCTGCGGCTCGACGGCACGCAAACCGTACGCTTTACGCCAAACGACGCGACCGCGATGGCCCGCCACTACGACAGCTCCGGGCAGTTCTTTGTTCTTGATTGATTCCGCGACGACAGCGTCGATTCGCGCCAAACGATCGGTGGCGACGCCCGCGGTGGCAGGTCCGCTGGGAAGCTGGGCTGAGATCGAGCGCGCCAGCAGCAACGCCAGCGCGATGGCCAGTTTCGAATGTCGAGCGATCATTACTGAGACTGAGCGGAATTAGCCTTCAACTGGATTCCAGCGCCGAGAGGATACAGACCCGGAAGCGAAATCGGCAAACGGCCGCTAATGTTGTTCTTTCCAAGCAATGCTTCAGCAGTGGCCTTCTGCAGGCTCGGCATATCACCGTAGACGACGAGATAAGTTTGCAGTTTCGGGAAATTCATCAGCAGGTATGGATTGCCAAAGCTGATCCCGACCAGGGGCTTCCGCCGATCGATCAATGTATTCAGCGCGTTCGCGCCGGGTTCGGGCAGCGCCACGCTGCGCGCCTGGCCTGAGCGTACGCGGCCATACATCGAAACAAGCACAACGTCTGCGCGCCCCGCCGCGTCAAGGGCCTTCTTAACTTCGGCTTCCGACGAACGATCATCGAGGACGATCGTCTCAAGCTTGATCCCGCCCCGACTCATGGTTCCGTTGAACGTCTGAGTGATCCACAGACGATCGTCGCCGTTTGTGATGGCAAGATTGAAAACCTTCGAAGCCGGCGTCAGTTTCAGCGGCATTAGCCCCGCATCATTACGCACCAGGGTTACCGCATGTCTCGCGATTTCCTCGGCGAGCAGGCCTGCTGGTCTTCCGGAAACGATCCGATCTATTTCGTCAATCGGCGTAATTCGCTGCTTCACCAAACCGAGGTCGTACTTCGCGGCGAGAATTTTACGCGCGGATTGTTCGATACGTTGCTCAGTTAAGCGGCCATTCTTGACCGCCGCAATTACCCCGCGAAAAGCCGCGTCGGCATCGGCGGGCTTCAAAAGTTGATCGGCGCCGGCCTCGAGCGCGCGCACGGACGCTTCTTCCTGTGTAAAGTACAGGGTGAGACCGCTCATGCTCATCGCGTCGGTCACGATCAAACCGTCGAATTGAAGATCGTCGCGGAGTATCGCATTGATCTTTGGCGAAAGAGTTGTCGGTATCGTGCCTTTTTCAATCACGATTTCGCCGGCTTCGTCCGTGTCGATTGGTCCCACTTTCCGGTCACGCGGCAAAGGCGTGATTACGGTCGGATCGATTTTCGGCAAAGCGATGTGGCCATCCATCACTGAGCCCACGCCGGCGTTTACTGCCGCGCGGAATGGGACGAGCTCTACGCTGTTCAGCCGCTCGCGTGTCACGTCAATTTCAGGCAGGCCACGATGCGAATCGACCGCGGTATCACCGTGTCCGGGAAAGTGCTTAGCGGTTGCGATCACGCCGGCGTTCTGCACCCCTTCCACGAAGGCGGCGACGAATCGCCCGACGGCAGCGGGATCTTCGCCGTACGACCGGACGTTGATAACCGGGTTCGCGGCGTTGTTATTAACGTCCGCGACCGGCGCGTAGACGTGGTACACACCAAGCGCGCGTGCTTCCCTCGCGGTCACGTCGCCGGCCCGCCGCGCGTATTCAGGATTTCCCGTCGCCGCGGTGGCCATCGCCCAGGGAAAATTTATCGTGTCGTCGAAGCGCATGCCTGCGCCCGCTTCGAGATCCGCGGAGATTAAGAGCGGGTACTTCGCAAGTTCCTGCATCCGATTAACCAGGACCACCGATTCGTAAACCGGCCCGCGAAACAGGATGATGCCGCCGACATGGTTATCGACAATCTGATGACGCAGCGCATTGAAGGCTGCGCTGTCCTGATTCAGAAACGTGGCGTTAACGCCGACTGAAATCAACTGCCCAACCTTCTGCTCGAGCGACATCTGCTTGAGTTGTTTGTCGGCCCACTTCAGCGCGTCCTTCGACGGCCGTCGCGAGTAAGGCTTGACCGGCGTCTTGTCCGCCGCCGGCGTGGCCGCAGCCTCCCGCGCAACAGAGACAGACTCTGCAAAACTTCGTGGCAGCGGTACCAGAAGGAAAGCAACGATAAGGAAAATCGCAAGTCGTGCCGGCTTGGTTGGTAATCGTTTCAATTTGATCATGAAGAGCGAATCCTATTCAGAAATTTCTTCCAACCCCTCGGTGGGCGAAACCGCCAGCTGCTGACTGCGACTCGCGGGCGCGGCGGCAAAGGCGAAACTTGCCAGCCAGGCGGCAACCAGTGTAATGAGGCTGCCGATAAAGACATACCACGTCCACGCGATGCCCGTGGCGAACCGGATGTAGATCATGGCGGCCATGCTCGTTACCATGCCGATAAGCGCGGGTGGTTCGCTGACTCGTTTCAAAAACACGCCGACCAGAAACACACCCAACACCGGCCCATTGATGAGCGAGGCGACTGACAGCGCTTGATCAAGTGCCGATCGATTTTGATTGCGCACCAGCAAGGCGACGCCGATTTGCACAACGCCCCAGAGCAGCGTCAGCCAATGCGAGACCTTCAAGTAATGCGCGTCGCTGAGCTTTTGCCGAAACGGCCGGTAAAGATCGTTCACGCTGGTTGCCGCAATCGAATTCAGTGAAGAAGACATGGCGGCCGCGAAAATGGCCGCGACGACCAACCCCGACAATCCCGTCGGCAAGTGGCGCGTGATGAAATCCGGGAAAACTCGATCGCCGCCGGTGAACGGAAACGCAGTCGAGGCTGCGGTGGCGTAACCGGGATCGGTGTGCGGATGATAAAAAGCAAACAGCAGCACGCCGATGAAAAGGAACCCGATGAATTGGGCGAGGACGATCGCGCCGCTGGTCAGCAGTGCCGTCGCCGCGCGCCGTGGCCGGTCGGTGCAGAGATAGCGCTGCACGAGATACTGATCGGTCCCATGCGTACTCATCGTCAGAAAACATCCACCGATTAAGCCCGCCCAGAACGTGAAGGTCTTCGTCATGTCGAACGAAAAATCGAACAGCGAAAACTTGTTGAATTGCGAGCCGAGGGCGAGCGCCCCTGACAATCCGCCTTCGATCGATTGCGTAAGAATGATGGCCGCTGCCAGCGCGCCTACTATGTAAATTCCCAGTTGCACGACCTCGACCCAGATGACCGCTTCCATCCCACCGAAATAGGTGAAGACAATCATCGCCACGCCGATCAGAATTATGGATGCCACCACAATCGTTTCTGCATTAGTGGTAGGTTGAAACGACGTGTAAACGGCGGCGAGGACGATCGCCGTCAACAACAGACGAATCCCGTCGGCGATGTTTCGCATCACCACGAACAGCGACGCCGCCAGCATCTTGATCTTTCCGCCGAAACGTCGGTCGAGCAGTTGATAAACCGTCAGCAGCTCCCCGCGAAAGTACGAAGGGATGAACAGGATCGCGATGACTATGCGACCCAACATGTATCCGAAAACAAGTTGCAAAAACTGATAGTTGCCACCGCGCGAGAAGGCGATGCCCGGAACGGAAATGAAGGTGATCGTGGACGTCTCGGTAGCGACGATCGAAAACGCGACCGCCCACCAGGGCACGGATCGATCACCCAGAAAGTAGTCGCGGGTCGTCTTCTGTTTGCGTCCAAACCACGCTCCAAACAGGACGATGCCGATTAGGTAGCCAAAGATGATTGCGAGATCGAGAGCTTTCATGCTCGGTTCGGCAACGTTTCAGACTTGATCAGTTCGAGTGCGCGAGCAATTACTCCGTGAGCGGCTTCGAGCGCCGCCTTGGCGCGAGCCTGACTGGACTGCGACTTGGCCATGACGATCGCCACCGGCAAGTCGCCTTCGGCCGCATCGAGAACTTCACTCGCTGCTGCTTCGCCGATGCCTGCTTCGGCCGTCAGGATTCTCACCGCACGCGCGCGCAGCTTTACGTTGCGCGTCTGTACATTCGTCATGCGATTGCCCGTGACATAGCCGAGCCGCACCAGCGTCGCGGTGGAAAGCATATTCAAAACCATCTTTTGCGCCGTGCCGGCTTTCAAGCGCGTCGAGCCGGCCACGACTTCAGGTCCGACGACCGGTACAATCGCGATCTCCGCGGCTTTCGTAATAGCCGAATCCGGGACGCAGGTTATCGCAACAGTTAAGGCGCCCAACTGCCGCGCGTGCTTAACCGCGCCGACAGTGTAAGGCGTCCGGCCCGAAGCTGCTATTCCGACTAACGCGTCGGCTTTGGTAAAGCCGCGCGTTTGTAAATCACGGGCCCCCGCTTCGGCGTCATCCTCAGAAGCTTCGACGGCGCGATAGCACGCTTCGAATCCGCCGGCGATGATGGCTTGAACTATTTCCGGCGAGACACCGAAAGTCGGCGGGCACTCCGCTGCATCCAACACACCCAAACGGCCTGACGTCCCGGTTCCGATGTAGAACAAGCGCCCGCCGCTTCGCAAGCGCTGGACAATTCGGTCCACCGCTTCGGCGATCTGCGGCAACGCGGCGTTCACGGCAGACGCGACGCGCGCGTCCTCCGCGTTCATCACTTCAACGATGTCCAGTGATGAAAGCGAACTGAGATTCGCGGTGCGCGGATTTTCCTGTTCAGTGATCGGGACTGTCGCGGAGCTGTCGGAGGGCATCGGTGAAAGTTTCAGGCTTCAAGTTCCAAGTTTCAAGTTAGCTCCACAATCCAGAAACGCGTACGCGGCCGGGTTATTGACCGCAAGCAACACAACTTGAAACTTTGAACTTGGAACTTGAAACGTTTGGCCTATCCAGCCAGGGCGTATTCGTCGCGCAGGTGCGCGTGCGCGATACGCGCGGCGGCCATCACTGGCGAAAATAGGGGCTGCGACAGGTAAGCGCGTTTGGCAACGGTCTTGATTTGTTGTTGCATGGCGCTGAGCAACAAATCACCCGCGCCATAAACTCCGCCCACACACGCGACGCGAAACTCGTCTTTTTCCATTCGCAGTTTCTTGATCACCGCAATCGCGGCCGCGGCGAGTTCCCTGCCGGCATCTTCCAGAATCTCGAGCGCCACCGCATCGCCGGCTCGCGCCGCGCGCACGACTTCGCGCGCAAAGCCCGCCAGCCGATCGTTCGTCATCGTCGGCGAATAGATTGCAGTGGACAAGTCGTCAGCATTTTCCACTCTGAAATATTTTAAGGCTGCGTTCGTCACCGCGGTGGCCGGACCGCGTCCGTCGGCGGCGTGCGCGACGCCCTGCAGAGCCTTACGCGCTATCCACGAAGCGCCGCCTTCATCGCCGACTATCGGTCCCCAGCCCCCGGCGCACGTTTTTTTGCCCCCACGATTTCGGCCGCAACAGATTGATCCCGTGCCGGCGATGACGACTAATCCCGGTTCGCCGTCGGTTGCTCCATACAAAGCGATTTCGCCATCGGGCAACAGCTCGATGGATCGAATTTCCTTTAGGCTCTCGTTCAACTTTTCAAGCGTGCATTGATGGATATCTTTGCGCCGCACGCCGGCCAGTCCCACTGTCGCGTTCGAGATATCGTCGCGATGAACCGCCGCCTCGGAGCAGGCGCGATCGATTGCCTCGCGCACATTACTGACAGCTTTCGCAATGCCCACGCGCAAAGGATTCGACGGCCCCGACTCACCCTGGCCCAGCACGCGCTGCTTCTCGTCCATGATCACGGCGCGAGTTCCCGTGCCACCACCATCGACGCCCACGACCAGCCCCTTGGCGCGCTGTGCTCGTGGAATTACGGCGGGCAAAGATTTACGAACGTTAAGCTCAAGCAGGGTGCTGCTCATTTCCTGTGATTTTAGATGCCCACGTTGCCATCATGGAAACTAAAAGATTTTATTCGTGTAATAATCAGGCGTGATAGAGTAAAGGACATGGAAATCCGACAATTGAGGGCCTTTGTGGCTATCGCTGAGACCGGCACGTTCACCGCCGCGGCCGAACGTGTGCACGTCACCCAGGCCGCGATCAGCATGCAAATACGTCAACTGGAACGCGAGACGGGGGTGAGGCTTTTCATTCGCGCGCCGCGCAAAGTGATCCTGACTGAAGCCGGCGAGAAGCTGCTCGATCGCGCCCAGACGATCTTGCGCGAGCACGACGCCGCGCTGCAGGAGATGGCTGCGCTCACTGGCGCTGAGAAAGGCCGTCTGCGTGTTGGTAGCGCGTCGGCAATGGTCAGCGGCGATCCACTGCCCCATATTCTTAAGCGATTGAAAGACGATCATCCGGCCGTGGAGGCGTCTGTCGTTTCGGGAACCAGCGAAGAGCTGGTCCACCGCCTAATGGGCGGAGAGATTGATGCCGCGTTTGTTTCGTTACCCGTCGAGGCGCGCGGCGTTCAGACTGAGTTGCTCAACGAGGATTACCTGGTCGCGATCGCTTCGCCGCGTCACAAACTGGCGAAGCAGAAGGTGGTCAGCCCGTACGCGCTCGCGAACGAGAAGCTAATTCTCGGCGAACGCGGCGGAAACACGCGCCGCTTGATTGACCAGTTTTTTGCGCATGCGGGCGTCACGCCGAAAATCGCAATGGAGCTAAGCCGGCTTGCGGCCATCAAACGAATGGTTGAGGAAGACATGGGCGTCGGCATTGTGCCCCTGCAATCCGTGCGCGACGAAGTCAGTAAAGGAACTTTGGTTCGCTGGTGGATCGAAGGCGCGCAAATCAACTGGCAGCTCGGACTGGCGCGGCTGGTGGGCGGTTATGAATCACCGATCCAGAAGAAGTTTCTGCAACTCTGTCGCGATCACTTTCGCGAACTCGCGGCCACGACTTCCAAAGATAAGCAAAAACAAAGCCGGAAAGCGGCGCGCGCCTGAGGCTTAGCCGCGGATCTCGTTCAGAGCTGCAGTCAACCTTTCGATATCACTTTCATCGTTGAAGAAGTGGGTAGCCGCACGAATTCCTTCAGGCTTCTCAGTCACGATAACTCCTCGACGAAACAGACCCCGAACCACATCCGCGGGCCGATCAATCTCAATCAGAGTTTCAGCTGATCGAGATCCGTCGTGCTGAACCGGGGAAAGCACTCTCCAATTGTTCTCGGTAAGTTTGTCGGTAAGGAACTGATTCAACTGCAGCGCGCGCGCCTGAATGTTTGCGATGCCGACCTGTTCAATCAGCTCAAGCGCAGCCCCCAGTGAGAACATGCCGGCAAAGTGCGGGCAGCCAAGCTCAAGACGGGCGCCCGCATCGTGACGCGGCCGCAATTCGTCGTTACGCATCTCGAAAGGCTCTTCGACACTCAACCAGCCGAGCGCGCGCGAAGAAGTTTGCTGCAACAGACTGCGACTTAGATAAACAAACCCGGATCCGTAGCCTGACATTAACCACTTGTGGCCGGTAGCACACAGCGCATCGATATTCATTCGCTTTACATCGATCTCAAATACACCAGCGGATTGACTCGCATTGATTACGAGGGCGTGGTCACCTTTTGTTCTTCCTAACTCATCCAGGTCGATACGAAAGCCGTTCGAGAACTGCACATGACTGAGGGCAATGACACCCGTGTGGGAAGTCATCGCGTTGCTAAGGTCCTCGATTCGGACTTCGCCATTTGTCGCGCGCACAAGATGAACCGGAACGCGGCGGTGCATCCATGGCAGAGTCGTAACTGGAAATTCTAGTTCGCACGAAATCACTTCCCCGCGTTCTTCCAGCGCATCGACAATTACATTCATGCCTGACGAAGTGTTCGTCGTGAAAGCGATTTCGTCCGGCTCGGCGTTGATGAATTTCGCGATGCGCGCGCGGATGGCTTCGCGCTGCGCCAGCCAGCGAAACCAGTGCACGTCGCCGTCGCTCATCATCTTCTGGTAGTAATCAGTCGCCGCGGCGTGAGAATTGATCGAAACGGGGCCGGCGGCGGCGCTGTTCAGGTAAGCAAACCGGCGCGTCACCGGAAACTGCTCGCGAATCGAAGTCCAATCTGTCATTTTTGATTTGGGTTGTAGAAGCCCGCGCGGGCATACGACTCGTCGAGCAATTCGACCGGATGGCAAACCCGGAGATTCATTCCCACGAGTTTGGCGCCCGCCGCGATTTGCATGTGGCATCCGGGATTGCCGGTGGTGAGCACTTCGGCGCCCGACTCGTTGATGTGCTTCAGCTTTTCATCCAGCACCGCGCGAGATAGTTGAGGCTCGAGCAGATTGTAAACTCCCGCGCCGCCACAGCAGACCTCGCTGGAATTCAAGTGCGCAAACTTGAGATCGGGAATCGCCCAGAGCATTTGCAAAGAGGCATCCGTCGCACGTTGACCGTGAAGCAAATGACATGAAGCGTCATAAGTGGTGCGTTCATAGCCAATGTTTGCTCCGTTGCGAAAACCGATCGTTTCGAGCTGCTGCCCAATGTCGCGCACGCGCGCGCTGAACTGTTTCGCGCGTTCCGCATACTTCGGATCGTCGGCGAGAAGATGCGCATATGAGACCAGCATCGCGCCACAGCCACCCGCATTTGTGACGATGGACGGTGGATGTCCGCCGTTTAAGCCGCCGTCGAAGGCCTCGATGTTCTGTCGCGCCAGTTCGCGCGCGCCTTCAAGGTCGCCGGCGTGGGCATGCAACGCACCGCAACAGATTTGCTGCTTGGGAACCTGGACCGAGCATCCGTTAACTTCCATTACTCGCGCGGTCGCGTCGTTGACGCGCTTGAACAAACCCTCGGTGACACAGCCTTTGAAGAGCTGAACTGGAGCACTCGCCTTGGGAGCGCCCGTATTCCCGACTTTGTCGGGGGTCTTAGGCATTTTGCCTGCGGCCCCGTCGCTACCGCTCCGGGTACTGACACGCGATGCCTCCAACAACGCCAGACCAAATTGAAACTGCGTCGAAAGCTCGCGCGGAATGTTCGTTTTCAAAAGCAATCTCGGCAAGCCCGAATCGCGGAAAAGCCGCGCAAACACGAACGCCGCTCGCAAACGCGCCGGCTTCAACCAAACGTGGCGCAAAACGAATTTCAGCAAACGGTAAACACCGGTGGGCTTCTTGGTTGCCGCGGTGATTTCCGCGCGCGCCGCTTCCAGCAGATGTCCGTATTCGACTCCCGCCGGACAGGCGGCTTCACACGCGCGACACCCCAGGCAACGATCGATGTGCGTGCGAAACGCATTCGAAGTGCTGGGCAGGCGTCCTTCTTCAACCGCGCGCATAAGGTAGATGCGACCGCGCGGACCGTCATTTTCGTCGGACGTCACAACATACGTCGGACAGGCTTCCAGGCAGAGGCCGCAATGAACGCAGGCGAGAATTTTTTCTTGTTCGCGTGCGAGCGTTGATGTGAGCGTTGAAGTGGCTGGTCTATCTTGCAAGATGAATCCGTTTTGTTATCATTCAGGCATGGATTATAGCAAGATCATCACGATCGAGCCGGGCAAACGTAGCGGCAAACCAACAATTCGCGGCACCCGAATGACCGTGACGGATGTTCTTGAATACCTCGCCGGCGGTATGACCGAAGAAGAAATCCTTACAGCTTTTCCGGACCTGAACAGAGAGGATATAAAGGCGTGTCTCGCATTCGCGGCAGAGCGCGTTGAACTCTAATTAACTAAAGATCCCGAGAACTCCAGTTCTTCACTGGACAATTCCTTAAAATCCAATCATCAGTCAGAAATTCATTCAACGAGCCGGCGAAGTCGGCGGCAGAGTTTAGCCCAGGGTGAAGCGAGCGCAGCGAGCGGAACCCTGGGATCATACGAGATTAGAATCCAAGCCCGCGTTAGCGGGCGACAGAATGAGGTTTCTGTCGCCCGCTAACGCGGGCTCTTGGAATTTTGGGGACGCTGACCCAGGGCGGCGCTCCGCTCCACTTCGTTCCGCTGCGCTTGCCCTGGGCTAAATTCTGCCGCCAGCTTCGCTGGCTTGTTGGATCGCGCATCACAGCAAATGCTCGGAAATACTAACTGTGTTTCGTATACTCTCAGACATGAAAGACTCTGATCTCCAAGCGCGAATTGATTCCCTAATAGCCGACAAGCCGGATGACGACGCCGCTTCGTATCACAGTCGGTATCAAGCTGCATTATCAATCATGGTTGCTTTGCATGGTGAAAACAGTTCTCAAGTGAAAAGCTTCCTGCGCCAAGGCGAACAGGCGCACGAAAGGTTTGTGCCTGGACAAATTCATTACGGCATTGCTTACGTCGCAGAAGGCGCGATCAAGAACCTTAAAGCAGAAATTGACGCAGGTTTTTCAGGCACACTCCGTCAAAGTGTGACCGGTGAAGTCATAACGGATTTTCTTGGCTTATCGCGGCTCATTCTCGCGCAAGATCAGACCGCCGAGTCTAAAAATGTGGCGGCAGTTTTAGCCGCAGCCGCCTTTGAAGATACGCTGCGAAGACTGGCTGAAAGTAAAGGCATTCCACATCTTGAAAAGTTAGCTGATGTCATTCGGCACTAAGAACCGAAGGCGCATTGCTAGGTACGCAGGTTGGTATAGCACAAAGCTATTTGAATTTCCGGAACAGTGCACTCCACGCTCAGTGGGATCGCATCGACAGGGCCGGCGTCTCAAGCATCTTAGGATTTATTGAGCAACTCTTGCTCGCTCATTTCTAGTTAATACCCAACCGCCAACCCATCACTCCTTCTCGGGTCGGTCGCGCCCAAACGAATGCCGGTCTTTTCTTCAATCATGATCCCTTCGCAATCGCCGAGATAGCGTGGCTTATCAATCAACTTGTGGCCGCGCGCGGACAAAGCGCGTTGCGTGTCGCCCGATAATCCATACGGCTCGAATACCAGTTCATCCGGCAGCCATTGATGATGTATGCGCGGCGCGTCGATCGCTTGCTGGATATTCATCCCGTAGTCAATCACGTTAGTAATGACGCAAAACGCCGTGTTGATAATTGTCGGGCCGCCCGGACTTCCTACTGTGAACCAAAGCGAACCGTCTTTGCGCAGCACGAAAGTCGGCGTCATCGCCGACAACGGACGCTTGCGGGGCGCGACAGCGTTGCGCTCGCCCTGAATCAAGCCGTAGAGATTCGCCGTGCCAGGCTTTGCGGCAAAGTCGTCCATCTCATCATTCATGAGAATCCCGGTCCCTTTTGCCACGACCGCCGAGCCGTACGAGTTGTTCAGCGTGTAGGTATTCGCGACCGCATTTCCCTCCGCATCTACGACGGTGAAGTGAGTTGTTTCGTTGGATTCATAACCAAGCGGCTTCCCTGCCTTCACTTGTTCACTGGTCGATGCGCGTTCCGGATTGATCGTGTTGCGCAGTTGCGCTGCGTATTTCTTGTCGATCAAGCCAGCGATCGGAACTTTCACGAAATCAGTGTCGCCCATGTACTCGGCGCGATCGGCAAAAGCGCGTCGCATGGATTCAGTCATCAAGTGATATCGATCCGATGAAGCCCAGTCCACCTTCTTCAAATCGTATCCTTCAAGAATGTTCAGCATCTGGATAAGCACCGCGCCTCCGGACGATGGCGGCGGCATCGAAACGATTTCGTAGCCACGATATGTCCCACGCACGGGCTCGCGTTCCTTCGCGATGTAGCCGCGCATGTCCGCCAAAGTGATCAGGCCGTTGTTGCGCTTCAGATCATCGACAATCAGCCGCGCGGTCTGTCCTTCGTAAAACTCGTTTGGCCCCCGCTGTTGCAGGCGCGCGAACGTCGCTCCAAGATCCGCCTGCACAAAGAGATCGCCTTCGTTGTAAAACTTGCCATTGTTCAGGTAGATGCGTCTTGTCTCGGCATACTTCGAAAGGTAATCATCGTTGCCGCGCAGGGAACGCGATAGCGAGTGAGTAACTGTGAATCCATTCGCCGCCAATCTTCTCGCCGGTTCGACCAATTGCGCCCACGAAAGTTTGCCGGAACCATATTTCTTTAGCGCCAGCTCCATCCCGCGCACCGTGCCCGGTACGCCGGCTGCGCGATAGCCAACGATCGGTCCGCCCTCGCCTTTGATGACGTTGCCGTCTTTGTCTAGATAGACATTCCGGTGTGCCGCCGCGGGGGCCATCTCGCGATAATCAATCGCGGTCGTCTTGCCGTTCTTCAAACGAATCATCATGAAGCCGCCGCCGCCCAGATTTCCCGCGGCCGGATGCGTTACCGCCAGAGCGAAAGCCACCGCGATGGCCGCGTCAACGGCGTTGCCGCCGCGCCTCATAATGTCTACGCCCACGCGCGACGCGACTTCGTTCGTCGAAGCGACGATGCCGTGACGCGCGCGCACCGGGTCGCGTGAGGCGGCGAGTGTTACCGCGGTTAGAGTTGGTGGGATTCGAATAAACGAAGCACTGACAAACAGCAGCAATGACAGCGCTGAGATATTTCGAATTGATCGATAGCTGGTCTGCCTCATAAGAACGTCTCTCCGATCGAACTTCGTTCATCGCTCCGTCAGGAGCGAAATGTTTATAGAACCGCTGAACGTATAAATCAACAAGCTCCGATAGGAGCGAAATGCAGCTCAACCATTTCGCTTCCTACGGAGCTTCTAAAAACACTCTGGGTTCTATCAACATCTCGTCCCTAACGGGACGAATACGGACAAGAACAACGAAGCAATGCTCACTGGAAGCGTCCCGGAGACAGACCACTCTCAGGATCCATCTGCTCCTTCACACGCTTCATCAACTCACCTGCTGAACCGAAACTTCCCCACGCGTCAAGCTCGCGTCTGACCTCGACTGGCGCTTTGTCCACAATCAAACTCCCGCCGCGGCCCTCTGCTGTCTGCCTAAATCCTTCAAGCGCGCGCACCGCTTCCTGATGATATAGAGGACTGCGCGCCATCACTCGCAAACGGCCATCGCCGGCGGACGCGTGCCAGCGAACCGATGAATGCCATGCATCATCGCTTTCCAATTTGGCAATTTCATCCACCAGGGCGGGCAGATCGGTGGGGCGTACTCGAGCACTCCAACCGAGGTCATAATTAGTCTGAAGCGGCGCGCTGCCCAGCACCTGCCAAAGAGCCGCATCATCGTCATAGAGCGCACAACGAAAGCTTTCATCGCGCAGCGTCTTCAGGGCCTGCGCCGTTTGTGAGATGACCGTTCTGGTTGAGCCGGCGAATCGAATCATCAGTAAGTTTTTGCCGGGTGGCGTTTGCAGCGCGAGGCTGTCCGCGAGCAGAGGCGACACAACTTCTACTGCCACGGGAAAAGAGTTGTTCGCCGCGAGCCGTCCGGCGACTAGCAATGCTTCCCGTGGTGCCACGGCTACAATCGTACGCGTCTCAACCGGCAAAGGCCGCAGTTTAAATGTGACTTCGGTAAGCAGCCCGAGAGTCCCGAAACTTCCAGTGAAGAGCTTGCAGAGATCGTAACCGGCGACGTTCTTTACTACTCTGCCCCCTGCTTTAATTTGCCTGCCGTCTGCGAGCACGACACGCAATCCAATAACAAAAGATCGCAAAGGCCCGTAACCAAACGACTGAGGGCCGCTCGCTCCGGTCGCGATAATTCCACCCAAAGTCGCGCTGCCGTCGTCCGCGGGATCAACCGGCAACCATTGCCCGTTCTGCGCGAGTTGCTTTTGAAATTCGGTAAGCGTCAGACCGGCTTCGGCCGTCGCTACCAAATCGGCGGGTTCATGCGCGATGAGACGATCCATTCGACGGGTGCTCAGAATTAAGTCTGCGCGTGCCATCAGATTTCCCGCATCAACGAATGACCGCGCGCCGGCCGGAACAACCGCCAGGCGTTCGCCCGCGGCGAACTGCATAACCTCGGCGGCTTGTTCGGCAGAAGCCGGTGTCACTTCGACCAATCTTTCAGCGCGTGTGTTCGACTGTAATTCGAGCGTGTAATCAGCTAGCCGGCGCACACCGACATCGCCCAACCGGCGCGATAGTTCGCGCGCGATCCGCGTCTCATTCATGCGGGCGGCAAGCAGCGGTTGCCGGACGAGTGCAGACTTTGAAACCAGACCCGTGTCAGTACCGGGAGCGGTAGCGACCGGATCTGATTTTGCTCCCTCTCCCTTTGGGAGAGGGCTGGGGTGAGGGACGAAGTTACCGCGCGCTAAGCCCTCACCCGGACCCTCTCCCAAAGGGAGAGGGGAAAGAGAATGCGTCGCCACCGCCCGCCCTTCGCCACAGCCGCCCGGCGCAGGAATGATCTTTCCCGGATTACACAGGCCCGAAGGATCAAAAGCGGCACGCACTTGCAGCATCGCTCTCATATCGTCCTCAGAAAATATCAGCGGCAGATAACTACTCTTGTCGAGCCCAACGCCATGTTCACCGGTGATCGAGCCGCCGGCGCGCACGCACGTTTCCATGATTTCGCGCCCCGCTTCACGGACGTTGTTCAGATCGTCGCCGCGTCGCAGATCGAAACAAATCAGCGGATGCAGATTGCCGTCGCCGGCATGAAAGACGTTGGCCAGCTGAAGATTGTATTTCGCGCTGATGCGATACGTTTCCGCAAGCACTTCCGGCAATCGCGAGCGTGGCACAACTGCATCCTGGATCATCACATCCGGCATCAGGCGACCAACTGCGCCGAATGCGCCTTTGCGCGCGGCCCAGAGTTTCTTTCGCTCCTTTTCATCGTCTGCCCGACGTACTGAGCGCGCGCCGTGCGCATGCAGAATCGCTTCTGCTTTTTCCACGTCATCGTCAATGCCGGCTTCGATACCATCGAGTTCGACGAGCAACACCGCACCCGCATCGATCGGCATTCCGGCCGCGAACACCGGATTAGCCTCGATCGCGCGGATGATCGCGTTGTCCATCATTTCGAGCGCGGCGGGCAACATTCCTTCAGCGATTATGGCTGAGACGGCGCGACTCGCATCCTCAACGTTCATAAAGTCAGCGAGTAGCGTCCGCACCGCAGACGGGATCGGCACCAGCTTTACTGTTGCTTCAGTGGCGATTCCGAATGTGCCTTCTGAGCCGACAAACGCGCCGAGCAAATCGTAGCCGGGACTCCTCAAGTCGAGATCCACGATCGAGCCATCCGCCAGGACTACGCGCGCGGCCACAACGTGATCCGTCGTCGTTCCGTACTTTAGGCAATGAATGCCCCCGGCATTTTCGGCGATGTTGCCGCCGATCGTGCACGAGGGCTGACTGGAAGGATCGGGAACGTAATACAAACCATACGGGGCAACTGCGCGTGAAAGCTGTGCGTTCACCAGACCCGTCTGTACTTGCGCGAGACGATTCTCCGGATCGACCTTCAGAATCTTTCGCATGCGCGCGAGTTCAATCACGACGCCGCGATTGATCGCCAGCGCGCCTCCCGACAAACCAGTCCCTGCTCCACGCGGCGCGAAGCTCACGCCTTCGTCGTGCAGCAACGCCAGCACGTCAGCGGTCTCTTCAGTCGAGTTTGGAAACACTACCGCGCGCGGCAGGTGCTTGTGTTGCGGCAAGCCGTCGCATTCATAAACGAGCAGTTCGTCGGGGTCGGAAAGAACATTCTCGTCACCGACGATCTCGCGCAACTCATTAACCAACTGATCGTCTTCCTGGATGTGCTGCGGACTAGCGGCCATTGGAAATTGTCTTTTACGGGTGCCTGCGATGATACACCACGGCCCCGCACGCTGGGAGCGCGGGCGCCCTCGCCCGCAAAGCTTGATCAATGAGTTAGCCGGTTCAGTCGATGCGGACGAGGGCGTCCGCGTTCCCAACTCGGCGTCCGCGTTCCCAACTCGAGGATGACCGAATTTACGAAGCTCGCTTACCATAAAACCAATAAGCCAGGTAAATCACGAACCCGACGGCCGCAGCAATCGCCGCCACTATCGCTTCGTACAAAGTGCTGTTGAGTAACAGCCAAACAATCAGAATCAGGCAGGCGATTGCGACCAAAGTTCCACCGCGCACGCGGAACACGGCTTCGGGTACGTCTTTCTTCCGCCTCAACACCGGTAAAGCCAGACATGTAGCGGCGTAAGTCACCAGCCGCGCAATCGCGCTGATCGTCAGTGCCGCGACGAAGGAACTGTTTAGCGTGAGGACGAACATGATCGCCGCGGTGATCAGGATGGAAACGTGTGGAGTAGAAAACCGGCGATGGATTGTCCCGACGAACCTGGGCAACTGCTTCTGTTCGGCAATAGCGAACGGCACGCGCGAGCCGGAGAGCAAAATAATATTCAGATTGCCGGTGATAGAAATGATCGCGCCCGCGGAAATCAGCGCGCCGCCGGCCGTTCCCAAAAACTGCTGACCGGCGTCAGCCAGGGGTTTGGTCGAATTCGCTAACCCAGGCAGTGTGCCGATGCTGACGACTTGAATCAGCACGTAAACCACCGCCACAACGCCAATCGCAATCAGTAAAGCTCGCGGAAGATCTCTGCGCGGATCCTTCGTCTCGCCCGCCGGAATCGCCGCCATCTCGAATCCGGTGAACGCATAGATCAGCAACAGCACTGATTGGGAGAACGCTCCCGTCGAAGGCGCCGCGCCGAATGCGAACGCGCCAGGATTGAGAAAGAACAAACCGGCCGCGATGAAGATAAGCAGCGGGATTAGCTTGCCAATCGTGAACACGTTGCTCGCGATCGCCGCTTGCCTGACTCCGGTAATGTTAAGTGCCGTCAGTGCGACAACCACCCCGGTGATTATCAAAGCGCGCGGAATCGTTGACGTGGCCTGCGGCCAAAAGAACCCGATGTAGCTCACCATCAGGTTGCAGTTCGCGGCAAAGGCCGTCAGCCGCGCCAGCCAAATCAGCCAACCAACTTCGAATGCTACCGTCGGGCCGAAGGCCTCGCGCGCATACAAATACGGCCCGCCAGTTTCTTCGAAGCGACTGCCAACTTCAGCAAAGCAAAGAATGATCAGTGTGACGACGAGGGCGCACGCGATGAAAGCGAGCAGGCTGTAGGTTCCGATCAGGGCGTAAGTCTTCGAAGGCAGGCCGAAGATGCCGGCGCCGATGATGCCGTTAATGGTAACGGCGACCAGATCCCAACGGCGAATACCGCGGACGAGCCCCTCTTGTGGGACTGAGTTATTTGACATCTGTCATTTGAGATTTGTCATTTGTCATTTATGACTGCCGCAACCCGCTCATGACGGCAATAATCGCCTGGTAATAGCTGGTACGGTCAAGACTCAATTTCCAAGACCAATGTCCAAATGAAAAATCTCAAATGCCAAATGTCAAATAGTCTTTTCTATCGAGACCGACTCTCAAGCGCCGCACGGGCCACTTCCTTATCGTCGAAATGAAAAGTCTCGCGCCCGATGATTTGGTAATCCTCGTGTCCCTTGCCGGCGATTAGGACCAGGTCGCCTTCGCGCGCCTGCGCGATTGCGTGATGAATGGCTTCGCGGCGATCGGCGATCTTCTCGTATGGCTTGCCGGTCTTCTTAATTCCCTCTTCAGCGTCACAGAGTATTTGGTTTGGATCTTCCGTGCGCGGATTGTCTGAAGTCAGAATCACAACATCGCTCAACGAACCGGCTGCTTCCCCCATTGGCGCGCGTTTGCTGCTGTCGCGATCACCGCCACAGCCAAACACCGTGATGATTCTGCCCTTCGTAACATCGCGAGCAGTTCGCAACACGTTCAGAAGCGCATCGTCCGAATGCGCGTAATCAACTACCACGGCGAAGTTGCCATCGTGCAGCACGCCTTCGAATCGTCCCGGTGCGCCTGTGCATTTCGCCAGCGCTTTCGTAATCACTTCGAGCGAGTAGCCGAGCGAAAGACCACTCGCGACCGCGGCCAGCGTGTTGTAAACGTGCGGCGGGCCAACCAGCGGCGACGCGAAATCAATTTCGCTGTCAGGCGTTCGCAGACGAAATCGCATTCCAGCCAAAGAGAATTCCAGCTCATGCGCGGTTATGTCGGCTTTCGCTGTCACGGCATACGTTACGACGTGTAAACCATCGCCCTTCAGCCGATCAGTCAACTCAACGCCGTAGGGATCGTCGAGATTGATGACGGAAATCTGTGGCCGCGATCCCAGACGCCCATCGAACAGGCGTTGCTTCGCGTACCAGTAGTTCTCCATCGTCTTGTGATAGTCGAGGTGGTCGCGAGTGAGATTCGAGAAGACGGCGACCGCGTACTCCAACGAGTCGCAACGGTGAAAATCCATCGCCTGTGAAGAGCATTCCATCACCGCAGTCCTGCAGCCAATGTTCACGGCTTCGCGTAACATCCGCTGCATGTCGGTGGCTTCCGGAGTCGTCCGGCCGGCCTTTCGTCGTTCTTTACCAAGCCGATATTCGACCGTGCCCGTCATCGCCACTGGTTCGCCGGCCGCTTCAGGAATTGAAGCGACCAAATACGCCGTCGTCGTCTTGCCGTTGGTTCCGGTAATGCCGACCAGGTTCAATTCGCGTGAAGGATGATGATGAACTTCGGCGGCCGCCAGAGCCATCGCGCGGCGAATATTCTCTACTTGAATCCAGGCTCCCGTGAAAGCGGCAGGTTTGTCCGCTTCGGAGATGACGCCCTCAGCGCCTTGCTGCATCACCTGGGGAATGAACTTGTGGGCGTCGAACAACTCGCCGCGGATGGCGGCAAACAAAGTTCCGGCCTTAGCTTGACGCGAATCATGCGTGACATCGGTGACGGCGGCGTCGGACGGGCCGAACACTTCTCCTTCCGCGACCCGCGCGACATCATGCACGGTTACCAGCTTATTTCCTTCTGAGGACATTGATGATCGGAGTCCAACTTATGTGACTCGAATTAAAGATTCGCGATTATAATCAACGCCGCCGTTTTCCGATACGCTGCCGGAGGTCGCTTTGCCTCAACAGTCTGAGAGTCTTGCTCTCATTCACACCGGGCTTCAGCCCGGTGATAAAAGACGGTGAGAATCAGTGGAACCGTTTCAACGGTTTCTCCATTGTCGTTTGCAGGGGAAGTACTTCGTAGGCAATCGCCTGTAGTGTATTGAGAAGACCAGTAAACCGTTAAAACGGTTCACTAGTCGCGCACCCTTAACCACCGGGCTAAAGCCCGGTGTGAATGAGAGCCGCCTCTTCGGACTCTTGACGCAAAGCTGCCGGAGGTCAATCAATTGAGATTACTGATCAGTTTAATATGTCTGGGAACGATGGCCGTTAGCTTCATGACGTTACCGCGATTAGCGAGCGTTGAGCGGCGGCCGCGCTCTGAAAATGCGGGCAGGATGCCCGCGCTCCCAGCAGTTGAATACGACATCATCATCCGCAACGGACGAGTCGTCGATGGCAGTGGGCGCCGCGGCGTTAATGCCGACGTTGCAATCAAAGGCGACCGCATTGTCCGTATTGCCAATCTTCGCGGCGCAAGAGCAAAGCGCGAGATCGACGCGCGCGGGCAAGTTGTCGCGCCGGGCTTTATCGACATGCTCGGCCAGTCTGAGCAGTTTCTGCTGGTTGACGGGCGCGCGATGAGTAAAGTCATGCAGGGCGTGACGACTGAAATCACGGGCGAAGGCGAATCGATTGCGCCCATCAACGATCAGATTCTGAAAGAGCAGGAGGCTTTCAATCGCAAGTACAACCTCACCGTCGATTGGCGAACTTTCGATGAATATTTCAAGAGACTGGAACGACAAGGCATCGGCGTCAACCTCGGTACGTTCGTCGGCGCCACACAGGTGCGCGAGTACGTCATCGGCTATGACAATCGACCGCCGACGCCCGAAGAAATGGAGAAGATGAAAAACATCGTAGCCGACGCCATGAATCAAGGCGCGCTCGGCCTTTCGACTTCGCTGCAATACGTGCCGGCGCGCTTCGCGACAACGGACGAAATTGTCGAGCTGGCAAAAGTCGCCCGGCAGTACGGCGGCATCTACATCACGCATCAACGCAGCGAGGCAAACGCGATCGATGAATCGATGCGCGAGGTCTTTGAGATTGCTCGGCGCGCGAACATACCGACCGAGATCTGGCATTTCAAAACGGCCTATAAGAAGAACTGGGGCCGCATGCCTGAGATGCTGCGACGCGTCGCGGCCGCGCGCCGGAGTGGTCTGAAGATAACCGCCGATGTCTATCCCTACATTGCCGGCAGCACTTCTCTGAGCGCGTGTCTGCCACCGTGGGCGCAAGAGGGCGGCACGGACAAAATGATTGCGCGCCTGGGTGATATGCGCATCCGGCAACAACTGAAGAAGGAAATTTCCTCCGACCCTAAAGATTGGGAGAATATTTACCTCGGCAGCGGCGGCGCGAGCGGAATTCAGATCGCGTCAGTTACAAATCGCGACCTCGAAAAGTGGCAAGGCAAACGCTTGTCTGAAGTCGCCGCCGCCGAGAACAAAGATCCGCTGGACGCGCTTCTGGATTTCATCGTGGCCGATCACGGCCAGACCGGCGCGATCTTTTTCATGATGAACGAAGACGACATGAAGGCCGCTTTGAAATCTCCGTTCGTCAGCATCTGCACCGACACTGGCGCGCGCGCGACTGACGGGCCGCTTTCCGGCGGCCGCTCGCATCCCCGCGGTTGGGGCACTTATCCGCGCATCCTCGGACGTTACGTGCGCGAGGAAAAACTGATGTCGCTGGAGACGGCGATCCACAAGATGACGGGAATGTCCGCGACAAAGGTGGGTTTGCAGCAGCGAGGATTGTTACGCGAGGGCTACTTCGCCGATATTACGATTTTCGATCCAAAGACCGTGATTGACCGCGCAACTTTCGAACAGCCGCATCAGTATCCCGTGGGAATCAATTTTGTGATCGTCAACGGGCAGGTCGAAGTAGACAACGGACAGCGCACGCCGGCTTTCGCCGGGAAAGTCCTGCGTGGTCCGGGATACAGGCGCTAATCGGGTGGGCCGCTTTTGATACCTCAAGGTTAGGGAGGGTGGACAAACTAGCCGAGCTGCGTAGCAGCGGTCTTAGCTAAGCCCAAGGCGAGGCTTTGCGAGCCTTGGGAAACCATGCCCGTTAGAGATCAGCGGAGCCCGCGAAGCGGGCGACATCTCAGTCCCGAGTTCAGAGTTTTGAGTTTCGAGTCAGAACCAACGGCGAATGCCTCGTTGAGTAGTCCATTCTGAAGAGAAATCTTGCCAGCGATCCGCCGATAGCCTAACTCAAGGTCGCCGCTCCGCGGCTCCTACAAATTTAATAACCATCGTAACCCAAGGCTCGCAAAGCCTCGCCTTGGGCTTAAATACATTCGCTGCTTCGCAGCTTCGTTGAATCGTAACCCAAGGCTCGCAAAGCCTCGCCTTGGGCCTAAATACATTCGCTGCTTCGCAGCTTCGTTGAATATTGTCAGGCGGCAAAGGCGCGAGAGGCATTCAGAGCTACCCCACAATCTTCCGGTATTGATCTTCGCTGAAGGCCTTCAGCGTCTCGGTGCTGACGTTTCCCTGTGAAGCCAAACTGAGCATCGCCGTGGCATAGGTCTCGTCATCCGGCGCCTCAATGACGCAGACATGATCGAAGCGACCCATCGTCATGTAGACGTCCTTGATTTCGACTCCCATTTTTTTGAACGCAGCGCGCCCGGCATCCAGCCGGCTGGGACTCTCATTAATTCTGGATATTCCCTGCTGCGTCCAGTTGAGCAGCGCAATGTAAGTTGGCATGGTCTTTCTCCTTTTGGGTGCAGTCCCAAGCCTTCGGGTACTGCGGTGTGCTAGCAAACGGCGGGCAACGCCCGCCTCTAAACTTAAATCTTGACGATAATATTCTTCCTGAACAGCAGCCACATCAGAAACAGCCACAGCAGAATGAATGAGAGCGCGAACGCTAAGGATGCCGGCTTTGGCGGAAGCCATGAAGCGAACACGTGATTGTAGATAAATGGCTGCAGCGCCATCGGCGATCCGTCGGGCCTTCTGATGTGAAGCATTGACGTGAATCGCCCCATAAAGCCTGAGCTCATTCCCATCAAACGCGCCATTACTCCCGTCCCCACGAACAGGACGATCGCGTTGACGCCGAAGATGACGAACGGCTTAGTCCAGGCCTTGTAACCCTTAATGTCGATCAGCCAGTAACACAAAGCCAGGAATTGCAGCGCCAACCCGCCGGTGAAGAACACGTAAGAACTGGTCCACAGCGACTTGTTAATCGGAAACCACGCATTCCAGATCCAACCGATGACTATGCAGACGATGCCGGCAACAAACATCACGACAACCTTGTCGATGGCGGTCCGCTCTTTACCGCGAATGAGATTGCCGGTCAGCACGCCGATTAACGTCGTCGCCAGCGCACCCATCGTGCTGAGCAATCCTTCCGGATCGTAAACGACGCCGCCTTTCCAGATGTGCGGTCCGAGCAACTTACGATCGATAATCGCTGCCAGATTTCCTTCCTTGCTTAAGTCACCGACGTAATACCCGTTCCAGTGCACATGCTTCATCAGCAGGAAGTAAACGACGACGAGAGCCACAGCGATGATCGCCGTAGTGCGCGGCCGCGTCGTCAGGTAAATGATCGACGCGAAGAAATAGCAGACCGCGATGCGTTGCAATACACCGGGTATCCGAATCGTGGAAAGCTGAAAGTATGGGAAGCCGGCGAGAAATTCGCCGAGTAAAAAAATGATTACCGTCCGAAAAATGATCTTGAGAACGATCGGCTTGAGTTCGTCGCCACGCTCAACCCGCTTACCGAGCGCTAGAGGGATCGCCACGCCCACGATGAACAGGAAGAACGGAAAAACCAGATCGGTCGGCGTCCAGCCATGCCACTGCGCGTGCCCGAGCGGCCAATAAATGTACGACCACGATCCGGGATTGTTAACGAGCACCATGCCCGCGATCGTGACGCCGCGGAACACGTCGAGGGATATCAGTCGCTGTGACTGTTCAGTCATGAAGATCAATCCGCAGATTTCGCAGATTTCAGTGCGAACAACAGGCCAACCTTCTTCGCTCCGTCAGGAGCGAAATGTCTATAGCCCCCGGAGGAAGAAATGATTCTAAGCTCCGTGGGAGCGACATATTCTGTCGCCCATAAATGGGCTCTCCGATTTCAGTTTATTCTCCGGGGCTATAAATATCTCGTGCCTACGGCACGAAAACCTCTCCAGCCTTTTCTGTGTAATCTGCGGATTAATCCTATTGTGGTCGCGGACTTGGACTAGGTGTCGGCGACGGCGTCGGCCTTGTCCCCATTCCAAACTCTTCCGGGTCAGGCAGCGTCGAAGTCGCTTGATACTTCCGCATCGCCTCGTCCATGGCACGACTCTTCGCCAGCCAAATTGAAATCATCTGGTCGTAACGCGCCAGCACACTCTCCAGCCAATACGGACGGTTCTCTGCCAGCCACTGCCGGCGATAACCTTCTTTTAAGATCGCCAGCTCTTCAGCCATCTCGCGGTTGTTGTTGTAGATCGCGCCATGATAGTAGCGAAGCTTCCTGGCCTTCGCGCGGTCGCCCAAATTCAGATAGGCGTTCCAGTATTCATCGCTGAATTTCTGCGCCATTTGAAAACGGCGGCCGAGATGATCGAAGCGCTGCGCCGCAAATTTCATCGGCGGGACTGCTGTAGCATTTCGTCGCGCGCGCTTTTCGTTTCGTATCAGCGACTCGGATGCCTCTTCGACCATCAGCCGCATTAGCTTGATGCGGTCGGCGTTGCTCCGCGCAATGGCTTGAAACTGAGTGGTGAACGGATCGCGCCAAAATATGTCGTCGCTCGTAGCTATGCCCAGGGTGGTGTTTACACGGCCCAGAGCGCGCGCCGCTTTCACAAATTGATCGCCGTCATTACGAAAGAAGGACCAGTCAAAGTCACCATCAAACTTGGCGACGTCAACCGCGCCCTCCTGCCACGACGCGGCCGCGCCGAGCGCCATCGGATGCCAGGTCATCTCGAACAAAGCCTCGCCGTCATCGTCCCAGGTCGTGTTCATCATGCCGATCGCGCCGGCCTTCTGCCCATCGCGCACGAAGTTAGTGATGTTCTTTGACGCGGCCTCGAGGTTCGGAAAAATCTGGTTCCAGTTGTTTGCGCCGGGACAAACGAACTGTTGCAGGCCCGCATCCTGAAACGGTTTGATCGACGACCAAAAATCGTCGCGCGCGCCGTACTGCCAGTTCATCACGATCAAATCTTTGGGAACGTTGCCAATCAAATCGGGATGGTTCAGGGCAATGTCGCCCCAGAACATCAGCTTCCGGTTGTATGGCTTCAGCAGATCGCGAACGCGATTCAAATGCTCAAAATAAACCGCGCCGACGCCCTTCGCTTGCGCCTGCGCGCGGCTTTGACCTTCCCCCAGCTCAAACGTTTCGTCGGCGCCGATATGAAAGAACTGTCCGGGGAAGAGTTCGTTCAGCTCCTTGTACCAATCGGCGACTAATTTGTACGAACCGGGTTGCTGCGGCGAGAGCACGTCACCGTAAGGCGTCTCAGCCAGCTCGGCATACTTTTCAAAGCGCAGCGCTTTATGGAGATGGCCGAAGGTTTGTTGTTCCGGAACTACTTCGATGTGGTGCTTGCGCGCATACGCGACCAGCTCGCGAATCTCCGCAGGCGTCAACGACCCACCTTCGGGCCCAATGAGCGGATGCGACTCGCTCCGGAACGTGTGCTCCATATAGAAGGAGTGCATGTTCAGTTTGAAGTACGCGAAGGTGCGCAGCTGGCGCTTAATGTAATCGACGGTGGGGACCGGGCCGCGACTGATGTCGTCAGAGACTCCGCGCCAACGCATCGTTGGCCAATCGACAATCTTTACTGAGGGAATGAAAGCATTCGCACCCTCGCCGCGGACAAGCTGTTTCAGCGTTTGCATTCCGTAGAACGTTCCGGCCGGCGTCTTTCCGGCGACGATCACCTGTCGGGGATCTGCCAGAATCAAATAGCCTTCGTCATTTAAAGACGCCGGAACATCGGCTGAACTCTTCCTTAACGCTGCCACGATGCGCGGATCGTGAATGCCGCCAATCAGGATTTGACGGCGCGAGCTACCTATCGTCAACCGCAAATCGGCAGTCGCGCCAACATCATCGATGAAATCCTGCGCCGCGAACCTGTCTTCAGCCGACTTGCCGTCAGCGAGTGAGACGCGCGTGTCACGGCCAAGCGCGAAAGCGCTTTCGCCGGCGGTGATCTGCTTCGGCGCCGGAATGACTTGGATCTTAGGCGACTGGGCATGCACAGACATGCCGGCGATTAGCACGAGCCAAACAATTGCGATTTGCCTAACCCACGTTCGTGTTAGAGTTGTGAGTCCCATCCCACAGGTTCTTATCGGTGTCATAAGTTTTTTTCGAAGGTTTTTGAAAAAGGCGCGGACTATTTACCTGATCTCGGGCGCGAAGACAACAGTGACGATGTCGTTAATGCTTCAGGAAATCGCCGAGCAACCCGCCGCGCTCGAGCGAACGATCGCCGAAGAGCGCGTGAAGATCGCCCGGCTGGGTGAATCGCTGAAACAGCGCGACATCGATCTAATCGTTCTCGTAGCACGCGGCAGCTCAGACAACGCCGCGCTGTTTGGCCGCTACCTTCTTGAGATCGCGACCGGCATTCCTGTCTCACTGTCCGCTCCTTCCGTCCACACACTCTATGGCGCAAAACTGAACCTGAAGCGCGCTCTCGTCATCGGCGTCTCGCAATCCGGCGAAGGCGAAGACATCAATCGGGTGCTGGAAAACGCGCGCTCGGGCGGCGCGGTCACGGTTGGCATCACGAACGAGCCGCAGTCAGAGATGGTTCAGCTGGTCGATGAAACGCTCTTGATGCACGGCGGCAAAGAACGTTCGGTCGCAGCCACGAAGACATTCACCGGCCAGATGATGCTGTTCTGCATGCTGGCGGCGGCGCTGGCGAAGGACGGATTTAAGATCGATTACGACAGAATTCCTGAATTCTCTACCCGCGCTCTGGAACAGAAACCGGCGGTCGTCGAATTGGTGCAGCGTTACGTCTTTATGGAGAATTGCGTCGTCGTCGGCCGTGGGCTGGCGTACGCGAATGCTTACGAGTTCGCTCTGAAGCTAATGGAAACCTGCTACGTCGTCGCCGAACGCTTTTCGTCGGCCGACTTTCTGCACGGTCCGGTCGCGATGATCGAACGTCACTTCCCGGTGATGCTGTTTGCCCCGCCGGGAGTAATGCTTGACGGCACGAAAGATCTGATCCGGCGCTTGCAGGAATTGCGCGCCGACACACTCGCCCTTACCGGCGACATCGAGACCGCGACGATGTGTACGCGCTCGATCATCATGCCGCGAGATATTGACGAGTTCCTCGCGCCGATTCCTTACATCATTCCGGCGCAACTGTTCGCGGCGCTCCTGGCGGAAGCAAAAGGATTGGATCCGGATAAGCCGCGCTCATTATCTAAAGTCACGCGCACCCTCTAATGCCGACATCTGTGAGTCCTGAAGCCAAATCTCGAGGAACCCTTCTGCGCGTGCTCGGCGTGGGTTTTGGTCTTGCCGTCACCATCGGCGGCACGATCGGCATGGGCATCCTGCGTACTCCGGGAGAAGTCGCTTCGGCGCTTCCGAATACTTACCTCTATATGGGCGTCTGGATCCTGGGCGGTCTCTACGCGCTTCTCGGAGCGAATTCAGTCGCCGAACTCGGCGCGATGATTCCTCGCTCAGGCGGCTGGTATGTATTCATTCAGCGCGCGATGGGAAATTATCCCGGTTTCGTCATCGGTTACAGCGACTGGCTATCGACGTGCGGAACGCTCGCCGTGCTGTCGCTGGTAGTGGCCGAATATGCGGGCGTGCTGGTGCCGCAACTTGCCGGTCGCGAAAAAGGAGTTGCACTGGCGATTGTTCTAATGTTCGCGGCGCTTCAATGGCGAGGAATTCGCTGGGGCAGTTTCATTCAGAACGTAACCAGTGCCATCAAGACCCTCGTTTTCGTCGCCCTCGCGATTGCCGCTTTCACACTCGCCGGCAAGGCCGCGCCCGGAGAACCTTTGTCACCCCCGCAAGGCCTCGCGATCCTCGGCGCATTAATCATCGCGCTTCAGGGAGTGCTCTACACCTACGATGGTTGGTATGGCGTGATTTACTTCGGTGAAGAAGTGAAGAACCCGAAGCGCGATGTGCTGCGTTCAATGATTGGTGGCACGTTGCTGGTGACCGCGATCTATGTAGTCGTTAACCTGGCGTACATCTACGTGCTACCGATGTCGAGACTGGCGGGCGAACCGCTGGCCGCCGGTGCGATCGCGCAAGAAATCTTCGGTCAACGTGGGGATTCGACCGTTCGGCTGCTCGCGATCATTTCAATACTTAGCACGGTGAATGCATACGTACTGACTGCGCCCCGCATTCTCTATGCGATGAGCTGCGACCAACTGTTTCATCACCGAGCCACGCGCGTTAACAAAGGCGGCACGCCCACGGTAACTCTTCTCATCAGCACGCTGTGCGCGGTGCTCTTTATTCTCAGCGCGAAGTTCAGCGCGATCCTGGCCGCGCTCGCGTTTTTCTTTGTCGCGAATTACTCGATGGGTTATCTGTCGCTGATCATCCTGCGTTGGCGCGAACCAGACTTGCCGCGACCATATCGCGCCTGGGGATATCCATGGACGACTCTGCTGGTGCTGTTAGGCTCAGTAGCATTTCTGATCGGAGCAATTATTGGTGATCGAAAGAACAGTCTGGTCGCGCTGGCCATCCTCGCCGGCAGCTATCCGCTCTATTTGATTGTAAAGCTCCTGCGGCCGCGCGCCAGCTCCTAGTTATTCCAATAGTTCCGCACCCGCCTTCGCTCGGTGTCTCTGTGAAATGCTCTGTGTCTCGGTGGTGAGTTTTGTCCAGAAGTTTCACCACAGAGGCACCGAGCACGCACTGAGACACCGAGAAAGACTGCGCAGACTAAGACCCTACCCATTTTCGGCTTACCCGAATGCGGACACTTCACCCTTGTGTTATTCTCGCCGTTGCATCGCGAAAGTGGCGGAATTGGCAGACGCGCCAGACTTAGGATCTGGTACCGAAAGGTGTGGGGGTTCGAGTCCCCCCTTTCGCACCAAAGAACAGAATTCAGAATTCAGAAATCAGAGGTCAGCACGAAGACGAGCAAACGTAATCTGACTTCTGATCTCTGACATCTATTTTTATGAAATCTCAAGTCAAAGAAGTTTCACCAACCCTAAAACAGATCGACATCGAGATCGACGCCAGCGCCGTCAAAAAAGCTTACGACGACGTCAGCGATCGATATGCAAAGATGGCGAGCGTCCCCGGCTTTCGTCCCGGACATGCGCCGCGCGCGGTTGTGCGCACGCGGTTCAAGGATCAGATTCGCACTGAAGTGCTGCGCGAATTGATTCCCGATGCAGTCCAGCACGCCATCGCTGAGAACAAATTAGAGCCGCTTGGCGAGCCCGAGTTGAATCTCGAGGTGGCCGAAGGCCTGGACAAACTCGGCGAGCACCCAATCTCATTCAACGTCAACGTCGAAGTTTTGCCGGAGATTCAGCTCGGCAAATACACAGGCATCGAAGTGTCACGCCGTGTGCGGCCGGTCAAAGATGAAGACGTCGATCGCGTCGTGGAACAGTTGCGCGAAAACTCTGCTTCCCTCGAACCGGTTGAAGATCGTGGCGCGCAGGTCGGCGATACGGTCACGGCGAACTTCCATGGAAAATTCCTGGACGCGCCGGAAGCGGAACCGATCAATGTTGAGGACGTGGACGTGGTGCTCGGCGGAGAAGGCATTGTCCAGGCGATTACCGACAACCTGGCCGACGCCAAACCTGACGACGAAAAAACGTTTGTTGTCGATTATCCCGAGGATTTCAGCGCCAAAGGCCTTGCCGGCAAGCGCCTTGAGTACGCGGTGAAAGTTAACGCCGTGCGCACGAAGGAAGTTCCCGACCTCGATGATGAGTGGGCGCAAAGCCTCGGGGATGAGGTCGAATCGGTTGCCGATCTGCGGACAAAGGTGCGTTCTGATATCGAAGCACAAGCCAAACACGAAGGTGACGGTAAGATGCGCGCTGACCTTGTCCGGCAACTTGTCGAAGCGCACGCTTTTGAACTGCCCGAGCGTCTGGTGCAACAGCAAACCGAGCATCGCTTGGAATCGGTGGTGCGCGACATGATTAACCAGGGCGTCGATGTGCGCCATCCGGACCTCGATTGGGAGAAAGCGCGCGAGTCTTTGAAAGAGCAGGCGGGTTACGACCTGCGCGGTTCGCTGCTGCTCGAACGGATCGCGGATGAAGAAAAAATCGAAGTCACCGATCAGGACATCGATGACGAGATTAACGCGATCGCAAATGCTTCAAAACAGTCAGCAGAACAAGTGCGAGGTATCTTGACAAAGCAAGGGGGCGAACGTAGCATCGCAGGCAGATTGCGCAATCGCAAAGCGCTGGATTTTTTAGTCGCGAATGCGAGCGTGATCGATGCCGAGTGGGAGGAAGAAACGCAGGAGTCAGAAGCCGGGAGTCAGAAGCCAGAATAAAACAGCTCAACGTTTTTTCTGCTTCCTGCCTACTGCTTACTGCCTCCTGATTTTGTTATGGCACTTATTCCAATGGTCGTCGAGCAAACGTCGCGTGGCGAACGCGCGTTTGACATTTATTCCCGGCTCCTCAAAGACAACATTATTTTCCTGGGCACTCCGATCGACGATCAGATCGCAAACCTGATCGTTGCGCAGTTGCTGTTTCTCGAAGCCGAAGATCCCGAAAAAGACATTAACCTCTACATCAATTCACCGGGTGGTTCGGTCACGGCGGGCCTCGCGATTTACGACACGATGCAATTCATTCGTCCGGACGTGACTACGATCTGCGTGGGCATGTGCGCATCGATGGGCGCGTTGCTATTGACCGCGGGCGCGAAAGGAAAGCGCTTCGCGTTGCCAAACTCACGGATTCTCATTCATCAACCGTCGGGCGGCATGCAGGGACAGGCCACTGACGTGCGAATTCACGCCGAGGAACTTATCCGAATTCGCGAACTAACTTCACAAATTCTCGCAAAACATACTGGACAAGACATGGAACAGATTGAGCGCGACGTCGAGCGTGATCGTTATTTGTCCGCCGCGCAGGCGAAGGAGTATGGTTTAATAGACGAGGTGATTGCGCACCGCGAATAGGTCGCAAGAACCGAGTTCCAGGAGCCAACCACTCGAGTGGCGAGCTCGTCGGCCTCAACTTTTACGTAGCCCCGACTAGTCTCAAAGGATGGAGTTCCCCGGACTATGGTGAGAAGAAGTGACGAAACGCTGCGTTGTTCGTTCTGCGGGAAATCGCAGAACGAAGTTAAGAAACTCATTGCGGGTCCCACCGTCTATATTTGCAATGAGTGTATCGACATCTGCAACGAGATTATCAGCGACGACCAGCAAGCTGAGTCCGTAGCTTCCCGTCCACCGCTGCCCAAACCAGGCGAGATCAAAAACTTCCTCGAAGAATACGTCATCGGCCAGGACGAAACGAAGAAGCGTTTGGCGGTCGCGGTTTATCAACACTACAAACGAATCGAGTTAGCGCGGCGGCGTTCTGACGTCGAGATTCAAAAGTCGAACATCATTTTGATCGGGCCGACGGGCACCGGTAAGACACTGCTCGCACAGACCCTCGCGCGCATGCTGAGCGTGCCGTTCACGATCGTTGATGCGACGACCCTGACCGAAGCCGGCTACGTCGGTGAAGACGTCGAGAACATCATCCTGAAGCTCTTGCAGGCGGCGAACGGTGACGTGGAACGCGCCCAGCAAGGAATCATCTACATCGACGAGATCGACAAGATTTGCCGCAAAGACGAAAACCCGTCGATCACCCGCGACGTTTCCGGCGAAGGCGTGCAGCAGGCCCTCTTGAAAATTCTGGAAGGCACGATTGCAAACGTTCCCCCACAGGGCGGACGCAAACATCCCCATCAGGAATTCTTCCCGGTGGACACGACCAACATCCTGTTCATCTGCGGCGGGGCATTCGTTGGGTTGGAGAAGGTTGTAGAGAAACGGCTGCGTAACAAGTCACTCGGTTTTCATGCCGAGGTTAAATCGGGCTCGCAGCGTAACGCTGAAGCCCTCGCGCTCGTGCAGCCGGAGGATCTAATCAGGTACGGCTTGATCCCAGAGTTCGTAGGCCGGCTGGCAGTTGTCGGCGTGTTGCACGAACTCGACGAAGCTGCATTGATCAAGATTCTGACCGAACCGAAGAACGCGCTGGTCAAGCAGTATCAAAAGAAATTCGAATTCGACAACGTTAAGTTGCGATTCACCGATGACGCATTGCGACGCGTTGCTCAGCAGGCCGTCGCCCGCAAAGTGGGCGCGCGCGGTTTGATGATGATCCTTGAAGAACTGCTGCTGGAGGCAATGTACACTCTGCCGTCCCAGAAGCGCGTGAAGGAATTCATAATCACCAGCGAGATGGTTGAGCGACATCGCGCGATGCCTGGCGAAGGACTCGCCGGCGTAGATGACGCAGCGGCGTAGAATTCCTTAATACTAAAAACCGAAACGGCAACCCTGGGGTTCAGCAGGGTTGCCGTTTTGCTTGAAGCGAGCTTTTCAAATCCCGCTCGCCCTTGGCGTGGGGCGGTTAGTTGGTAGCATCCGCGGCGATGCTGACCATAGTTCGTAACTAATGAGGATCAGTACGAGCGACCTGTGCATCTGCTACTTGTGTGCCACGAACTCGCCTCCGCCGGTGAATCCCGTCTGACTGCAGCTAAAGCGCTTAATAACAACAGCTACAGGAATCGACAAAGTCTTTAAGTGCATAGGCTCTCTCGATCGACAGGGCCACTTTTCTATCCAATCAGATAGCGCTTGTTAACCATTCGGATAGAGGTACTGTCACATTTGGTTGAGAAGCGAAGTCAGACGTTCCGCGCGGCTAGCAAATCCTGTTGCTTCATCACGGTCACATAAGTACACTGCTGCCCCCGACCAGAGCAACGTATGAAACCACGGCTCGCCGCTATTACTGGCAAGTTAAAAGACACCGTCATCGCGATGAGCGAGGGACCGGTCCTGATCGGCCGCCAAACCGGCGCTAGCCTCCGGATTCGAAATGCCGCCGTCTCTCGCCGCCACGCCCTCATCGAAAAGGACGGCGACAAATACATCATCGCGGATCTCGACAGTCGCAACGGCACGTTTGTTAACGACATGCCCGTAAAGCGATGCGAGCTGCATCACGGCGATCGGGTGCAGATTGGCGAGTCGCAATTCTTTTTTCTGATCGACGACATCGAAGATCCGTCCCAGACCAGTGAGATTCGATTTGACGAAGCGCCATTGCTCGGCTCGCCGGCCGTCCGCATGACTTACAGCGACGCGGTGTTTGTGATGGCGCGCGACCTCAGCGCACTTCTCAAGATCAGCACCACCATCAACGCGATTCGTGATCTCGATAAACTGGAAAAGGCTTTGCTCGATCTGTTGTTTGAAGTGGTTCCGGCGCGACGCGGCGCCATTTTGCTGACCAGTAACCATGCCGACACCGGTGATGAGTTTTCTTCAGTCATCACCCTCGACCGCGTCGAGGGTGCCGGGCAAAAAGTGAATGTCAGTCGCACGATTGTGCGACGCGTGCTGAGCGATGGCGCCGCTATTTTGATCAACGAGGCCGACGACAACGCTGATTTGAAAACAGAAAGTCTGATTGCCGCACGCTCGCGATCCGTTTTGTGCGTCCCGCTGATCATGCACGATCGAAAACTTGGCGTGATTTACCTGGACAGCGACGAACCGCAGGCCCGATTCGACGAGAATCACTTGCAGATGGTGACTGCGGTGGCCGCGATTGCCTCCGTCGCCATCCACAATGCGCGCAATTTCGAAGACCTGGAAAACGAAAACGCCCGGCTGATGGTCGATGCTGATATCGAACACAATATGGTCGGCGAGAGCCCGCTGCTGCAAAGGGTCTATCAACTCATCTCAAAGGTGGCCCCGACAGATTCAACTGTCCTGATCTTTGGCGAGAGCGGTACGGGCAAAGAACTGGCCGCGCGCGCGATTCACCGCAACAGCAAGCGTGGTGACAAACCGTTCATCGCGGCAAATTGCGCCGCGTTTGCCGAAACCCTTCTGGAAAGCGAGTTGTTCGGCCACGAAAAGGGCGCTTTCACCGGCGCGCTACTTCAGAAAAAAGGGCGGCTTGAACTCGCGGACGGCGGGACGATCTTTCTTGATGAGATTGGGGATTTGTCCCCTTCCCTGCAAACGAAACTGTTGCGTGTGCTTCAAGAGCGCGAGTTTGAACGCGTCGGCGGGACCCGCACAATCAAAGTCGACATTAGATTGCTGGCGGCGACGAATCGCGATCTCGAGGAAGCGATTAAGACTGGCGGCTTTCGTCAGGATTTGTACTTCCGGCTCAACGTCGTGAAGTTAACTATGCCGCCACTGCGCGACCGGCGCGATGACATTCCGCTGCTCGC
The DNA here is from genome assembly GCA_963726075.1 of uncultured Acidobacteriota bacterium. Lineage (GTDB taxonomy): Bacteria > Acidobacteriota > Blastocatellia > Pyrinomonadales > Pyrinomonadaceae > UBA11740. Next base: position 375,972 of record CAVSAQ010000001.1, read on the forward strand.
AAATTACTTCGCGCGCAAGTACGCCGAAAAGTGCAATCGCCGGGTGATGGGAATTTCTTCGGAAGCACGGAAACGATTGATGACTTACGACTGGCCCGGCAACGTTCGTGAATTGGAAAACGCGATTGAGCGGGCGGTGGTACTCGGCACCACCGAGCAAATTCTGGCGGACGATCTTCCCGAAGCAGTAGTCGAAGCTGAGGCGACTGTGTCGGCCGAAGCTCCTTCCAGTTATCACGAGTTGGTCGTGCAGACGAAGAAGCGAATGATCAGCGACGCCATGAAACAGGCAAACGGGAACTACACCGCAGCGGCGAAGCTGCTCAACCTGCATCCCAATTACCTGCACCGGCTGATTCGAAATCTCAACATGAAGGACGAACTTAAAACCTAGCCAGCTTTCCCTACTTCTTCGCTTTTGTCACGATACCCAATGCATTTGAATGCCTAATTGCGGAAATTCCGAACCCGCGAGTTTGTGATTCGTGGTAGCGCGACAATGCAATATCGTTTACAATCACGCTGGTTACCAAAGCGCGAGGCGACAATGGCGACTCGCCTTTTTCGCAGCCTGAGCGACAAGCGGTGAAATTGAGAGTTATGGCCGTATTCGTCGTTTAATTGACTGTTCCGCCGCAATCTCCAGGAGTTGTTTCGTTCATTCCGCAGTAATCAATCATGGAAGAATATTCGGACCGAACCCCCGCTGATATCGCGCGCTATCCAATGGTGCCGATTCGCGACGTCGTAATTTTCCCGTTCACCAAAGTCGCATTCAAAATTGGACGGCCCGGCTCAGTGCGCGCGCTGGAAATGGCCCTCGCATCAGACCGGACGATTTTTCTTTCGACTCAGCACGACGCCACAGTCGATGAGCCGTCACCCGAACAGATTTATCGCGTCGGCACGATCGCGCGGATTCTGCAATCGCAGAAGCAGGAGAACGGTCAAATCAAGGTTGTCGTCGAAGGCCGCGAACGCGCCACGACGATTCGCGTCGAGAACAATGACGGCGCGTTCACCGCGCTCGTTCGTCGCGCGCCCGTAGTCAGTGAAGAAGGCGTGCGGACCGACGCTCTCGTTCAGAAGGTCGCGCAACTAATTGAACAGCATCTGCGGCTCGCCCCGGACATTCAGCCTGATGCGCTGCAAACCGCGATGCGCAACGCCGACGCTTCGCACATGGCGGACGCTTTGGCTTCGCAGCTGCGAATCTCAGTCGAAGACAAGCAGGGACTGTTGGAGCTTTTCTCGACGCACGCGCGGCTTGCCCGTTTGATTGAGATTCTGGAAATGGAGCTCGAGAAACGGCAGCTCGACCGCACCATCCAGACGCGCGTCAAGCGTCAGATGGAAAAGGCGCAGAAAGAGTACTACCTCAACGAGCAAATCAAGGCGATTCACAAAGAACTGGGCCGCAAGGATGAGCGCGCCGAGCTCGACGAGCTGAAGAAAAAGATCGAAGAAGCCGGCATGACCGAGGAAGCGAAAGAGAAAGCGCTTCAGGAGTTGCACCGGCTCGAAGCCATGCCACCGATGTCGGCTGAGGGCACCGTGTCGCGGACCTACATCGATTGGTTAGTGAGCGTGCCCTGGAAGCAAAAGTCGAAAGAGATTAAGGATCTCAGCAAGGCCGAAGAGGTGCTGAATGAAGATCATTACGGCCTCGAGAAGATTAAGGATCGCATTCTCGAATACCTCGCCGTCCGCCAGTTGGTAAAAAATCCAAAGGGTTCAATTCTCTGCTTTGTCGGACCTCCGGGCGTCGGCAAAACAAGTCTCGGAAAATCGATTGCCCGCGCCACCGGGCGCAAATTTGTACGACTGAGCCTGGGCGGCGTGCGGGATGAAGCTGAAATTCGCGGTCATCGGCGCACTTACATCGGCGCCTTGCCCGGCCAAATCATTCAGATGATGAAGAAAGCCGGCGCAGTAAATCCCGTCCTGCTGCTTGATGAAGTGGACAAGCTCGGCACGGATTTCCGCGGCGATCCGAGCGCGGCCCTGCTCGAAGTTCTCGATCCGGAACAGAATCACATGTTCCAGGATCACTATCTCGACGTTGAGTACGATCTTTCCAAGGTCTTTTTCATCGCCACTGCGAACGTGCTGCACACGATACCGCCGGCGCTCCAGGATCGTTTGGAAGTACTGCGGCTGTCTGGCTATACAGAACGCGAGAAACTCGAAATCGCAAAGCGACATCTGGTGCCGAAACAGGCCGAAGGGAACGGCCTGCGGAGTGAACAATTCGAGTTTTCCGACGACGGCATACTGGAAATTATTCGTCACTACACGCGGGAAGCCGGCGTGCGCAACCTTGAGCGCGAGATTGGATCGTGTTGCCGCAAGGTCGCCCGCAAATTCGTGGCGGAAACTGTCTCGGCCGATTTCAAACATGAAATCGGACCTGAGCAAGTCCGCGACATGCTCGGTCCGATCAAATTCCGTCAACAGGGCGTCGCGGCTGAAAGCGAGATTGGACTCGCCACCGGGTTGGCGTGGACAGAGGTCGGCGGCGAGGTGCTGCAAATTGAAGCCACTTTGGTCAAAGGCCGCGGCAAGGTGACGCTGACCGGCAAACTTGGCGAAGTCATGCAGGAGTCAGCGCAGGCGGCGCTCACTTGCATCAAGTCTCGCGCGGAACGCCTCGGCGTGAGTTTGGATTTCATTCGCAAGCGCGACCTGCACATTCACATTCCGGAAGGCGCGATTCCGAAGGACGGCCCGTCAGCCGGCATCACGATGGCCGTGGCGATGTGTTCCGCCCTGATGCGCGTGCCGGTCAACAAGAACGTTGCGATGACTGGCGAGATCACTTTGCGTGGTCGGATACTGCCGATTGGCGGCGTGAAAGAGAAGCTGCTGGCCGCGCACCGGTTCGGCATCGATACCATCATCCTGCCAAAGGAAAACGAAAAAGATTTGCCGGAGGTGCCGGAGGAAATTCGCAGCGGATTGACGATAAATCTGGTCGAAACGATCGATGAAGTCATTGCGCTCGCCCTCCAGGAGCAGGCGAGTCCGGTGGAACTCGGCGACGAAGCAAAGACTCCGCCGATCTGGACGACTGAGCCGCCGCCCAGCCTGCAGACACCTGCGGAGCAATAGCTCGATCAATCCAAGTGTTAGAGTACTGACTTCCGTCGGGCATTCGTGCAATGCTCAACTAAAGTTGGTACTCTAACGCATTCAACCAATGACCAACCGCCCGCTATTCCGACACGTCGGGATTCTGGCTTAATTCAAAACCAGGAGCATAACTATGGGTAAACACGAAGACGCAGATCTGATTCTGAAACTTTACGACCTCCGGCGCGAGCCCGTCATGCGCGAAGCCCGCAATTGGATGTTCACTTTCAACCCCACCAGCGTGCAGGACGTCATGGAGGCAATGATCGGCGAACACAGCGGCCACCTGCGCATGGTCATTTCCTACTGGGACATGGCTTGCGCGATGGTAACCAACGGCGCAATTGACGAGGAACTGTTCAACCAAACGAACGGCGAGCATGTTTTCGTTTACATGAAAATCCAGCCGGTCATCGAAGGTCTCCGGGCAATGTTCGACAACCAGGAGTTTTTGAAGAACCTGGAAACGGTCGTCAAACGCATTCCCGATATCGAGACGAAGCTGCCGGCAATGCGCGAACGGATGGCCAAGTTCGCCGAGATGCGCGCGGAACAGATGAAAGCGCAATCCGCCACCGCGTAAACACGCCGCGCGGATAAACTTGAATGCGAATCACCAGCGCCACGTTTGAAAAGAGCGCATTCAAGGAACCCGACTGGCCGCGCGATAAAAAGCCTGAGATCGCCTTCCTCGGACGCTCGAACGTGGGAAAGTCGAGCTTGATGAATTCCCTGCTCGGCGTCCGAGGCCTGGCGCGCACCTCCGGAACCCCTGGTCGCACCCAGGCGGTGAACTTCTTTTTGATAAATGAGAAGTTTCGGTTCGTGGATCTGCCGGGCTATGGTTATGCCCGTGCGCCCAAGGCCGTGAAAGAGCAGTGGAACGCGGCGGCCACTGATTACCTGGCGCAACGCGAACACTTGGTTCTTGCGGTGCACCTGATTGATGCTAGACACGAGCCGACGGCACACGATTTACAACTCGACGAATGGCTGAAGCATCACGGGAAACCGCACGTAATCGTTGCCACCAAATCCGATAAGCTGTCTAACAATGAACTTTCGCGCACGCTTCGCCGGGCGAAGGAGATTTTAGGAACGCCTGAAGTTTTGACTTATTCGAGCGTGACCGGCCGCGGACGTGACGATATCTGGCGCGCGATCGACAACGCTCTGAAACGCTGATGGTTCTGCCGAACCTGTCCACGGTTTTCCAGTACTCAGCACTTGCGATTTTTGAGCTTTTGTTTAGAATAGGATTTCCAAACTGAATCAGGCTCACAAGACATTCTGAGGTTCTGATCTGAGACCACGCGTATCCTGCCAGCGGCATCCAAAACACGATTAATTAACCAATATTGGATTCCGAGGCAGCAGTTGGCATAAACCGTTTTTTGCGGTGGAAGCCCCCACTTGAGCTTCCCCGATCGCGCTTTCCCTTTTTTACCGGCATCGCTCAAATCAATTGACAGCATGCTGAAATCTCGAACGACCTGGTAGCCCCGCGGCTGCCGACGAAAGAACTGATATGGCAAATAGAAGAAGATCGACTACGAATGGCGGCGACAACGGCGGCGGTGTGGCCACCGTTGACGCAGGCGAAGAGTACGTGCCGAGTAAAGACGGCCATCCAGATGTATTCAATCTGTCTGAGCTGAAGGAGATGTCCATCTCGAAGCTGACCCAGGTCGCCAAGGGTATGGACGTTCCCGGCGCTACCGGCATGCGCAAGCAGGAGCTGATTTTCAAAGTCCTGGCCGCGCAGACCGAGAAGAGCGGCTTGATCTTTTCGGAAGGCGTGCTGGAAACACTGCCCGACGGCTTCGGGTTCCTGCGGGCACCGGAATACAACTACCTGCCGGGGCCGGATGACATTTACGTTTCGCCTTCGCAAATTCGCAAGTTCGATCTGCGCACCGGCGACACCATCAGCGGCCAGATTCGTCCGCCCAAGGAAGGCGAACGCTACTTCGCGCTGATCAAAGTTGAAGCGATCAACTTTGAATCGCCTGACATGGCGCGCGAAAAAGTCTTCTTCGACAACCTGACGCCGCTCTATCCGGAGGAAATGCTGAAGATGGAGGTCGCTCCCGACAACCTCTCAGCTCGTGTTATCGATCTCGTGACGCCGATCGGTAAGGGCCAGCGCGCCCTCGTCGTTTCCCCGCCTCGCACCGGTAAAACGATGCTGCTGCAAACGATTGCGAACTCAATCGCGCAGAACCATCCGGAAGTTACTCTGATCGTATTGCTGATTGACGAGCGGCCGGAAGAAGTCACCGACATGCAGCGCTCAGTTCAGGGCGAAGTTATCTCATCGACCTTTGATGAACCGCCGACGCGCCACGTTCAGGTGGCCGACATGGTGATCGAGAAAGCCAAGCGCCTCGTCGAGCACAAGCGCGACGTCGTGATCCTGCTCGACTCAATCACGCGTCTGGCCCGCGCGCACAACGCAGTGGTTCCGCCCAGCGGCAAGATCCTCTCTGGTGGTATCGACTCGAACGCTTTGCAGCGTCCGAAGCGGTTCTTCGGCGCGGCCCGTAACATTGAAGAAGGTGGCTCGCTGACGATCATTGCGACGGCGCTTATCGATACCGGTTCGCGCATGGACGACGTGATCTTTGAAGAGTTCAAGGGCACCGGCAACTCCGAAATTCATCTGGACCGTCGCCTGAGCGACAAGCGTCTGTTCCCGGCCATCGACCTGCAACGTTCCGGCACGCGTAAGGAAGAGCTGCTGATTCCGAAGGAAGATCTGGCTCGGATCTGGGTCATGCGTCGCGTGCTGAATCCGTTGTCGCCGACCGAGCAGATGGAAGTCGTGCTCGAGCGAATCGAAAAAACCAAGAGCAACGCAGAGTTTCTGGCTTCAATGCAACAGTAGAAAGCGGTGACGGGTGATGGGTGACAGGTGATAGGTTATAAGAATCCTGTCACCTGTCACCTGGCACCCGTTACCCCTAATGCGTGTTGCAATCCTTTCATCCGAAGCGCTTCCTTTCGCCAAGACCGGCGGCTTGGCCGACGTCTCCGGAGCTCTAACCAAAGCTCTGCACGCCGAAGCTGTTGATTCGCTTCTGATTCTTCCGCTCTACGATCAGGTCGATCGCAGCCTGCTGACCGGCACCTACACCGAAGACCTCGAAGTGAATTGGCGCGGTCGCCGGCCGCGTGTTCCGGTGCGCATCAGCGATGCGCTGGGCGCGCCGACTTACTTCATCGAATCGCCGCACTATTTTTCGCGCAAATCGATTTACGGCGACACAGACGATTTCGAGCGGTTCGCTTTCTACTGCCGCGCGGCGATCGCGCTGCTGGAAAGAATCGGCGACAAGCCTGACATCGTTCACCTGAATGATTGGCCGTGCGGATTTGCGTCCGTGGAATTGCGCGCGCGGCGGCGACACGAGCCGTTCTTTGAAGACACACGGGTTCTTTTCTCAATTCACAACCTCGCATACCAGGGTGCGTTCGATCCCGAGAATCTTTGGTGGATGGATTTCGCTGCTTATCGCGATGCTTTTATGCTGGAAGGCGCAGCGTCGGCCCTGAAAGCCGGCATCGTCGCCGCCGACGCGCTGTCAACCGTCAGTCCAACTTATGCGCGCGAGATTCAGACGTCCGCACAGGGTTATGGCCTGGATTGGCTGATGCGCGCGCGCAGCGACCGGCTCGCCGGAATCACCAACGGCGTGGACTACGACGTTTGGAACCCTGAGACAGACCCGCATATCGCAAAGAACTTTTCGGCTGACGACCTTTCGGGCAAGCGCGAATGCAAACTGGATTTGCTTCGTCGGTTCAAACTGCCTGCGGAACCTGAGCGGCCCATCATCGCAATCATCTCGCGGCTCGTGGGACAAAAAGGATATGACCTGATTCGCCAGGCCGCCGGCGCGATCGTCGAGACCGGCGCTTTCTTCATTGCGCTCGGCGCCGGCGCTCGCGAGTACGAGGACTTTTTACAGAGCTGGCATGATGCCGCGCCGCATCGTGTCGGCGTTTACAAAGGTTACGCCGGCGAGCCCCTGGCGCACCAAATCGAGGCCGGCGCCGACATGTTCCTGATGCCGTCACTGTATGAGCCTTGCGGGCTGAATCAAATGTACAGCATGCGGTATGGCACAGTTCCCATCGTGCGGGCGACGGGCGGACTTGAAGATACCGTCAGGAATTTCGATGCAAAGGACGGCACGGGAAACGGTTTCAAGTTCGGTCCGTACAACGCGGCGGCCATGCTTGAAAAAATTCGCGAAGGGCTTTACTTTTATAACAACTCGGAAGCGTGGGCGAAGATTCAGCGTAATGGAATGGTCGCAGACAATTCCTGGTCGGCCGCAGCCAAAAATTACATTCAGTTTTACGAATCGATGCTCAAGTGAACGCGGCAGACGGGCAACGATTCCACCGAACCAAAAAGATAGTTTTCAAGGAGCTTAAGTAATGAGTGACAACGTAAGAGAAGTTAGTGATAGCAGTTTTGAAGCAGATGTTTTGAAGCATGAGCAGCCGGTGCTGGTCGATTTCTGGGCGGCCTGGTGCGCGCCGTGCCGCATGCTCGCGCCGACGGTCGAAGCCGTCGCCGACAAGTACGCATCGTCGGCGCGCGTCGTGAAGCTGAACGTGGACGAGAACCCGTCGGTTTCACAGCGCTACGGCATCAAGGGCATTCCGACCCTGATTCTTTTCAAGAACGGCCGCGAAGAAGAGCGCGTGGTCGGGGCCACTTCCGAAGGCGCCATCTCGCGCATGCTGGACAAGCACATCAGCACCGCCGCCACGGCTTAAGTTTTAAGAGTTTCAGGCGCGGCTATCTTTGTTTGTGAGAACAGCCGCGCCTGTTTTGTGTCCGGGGAAGTGTTGATTCATTTTTTCATTGATTCAATGGATTAATGATTCAATGAATTAATTCTATGGTTATCGCAGTCATCGGCGCCCAGTGGGGCGATGAAGGTAAAGGCAAGATCGTCGATCTGCTGGCCGAGCGCTTCGATATTGTCGTTCGCTTCCAGGGCGGTCATAACGCCGGCCACTCAGTGCAGGTCGGCAACCAGTCGTTCGTCCTTCATCTTCTGCCGTCCGGCATCGTGCACGAAGGCAAGACCTGCGTGCTCGGCAATGGCATGGTGATCGATCCGAAAGCCTTCTTCGAAGAAGCCGACCGTCTGGCAGGTCAGGGCATCCACATCACGCCCGAGCGAGTGAAAGTTAGTTCACGCGCGCACCTGATTCTTCCCTATCATCGCGCTCTGGATCACACGAGCGAAGAGCGGCTTGGTAACGAGAAAGTCGGCACAACGCTGCGCGGCATCGGCCCGGCGTACGAAGATAAGGCCGGCCGGCGCGGCATTCGGGTTGCCGATGCGCTGGTTCCGGAGGTTCTGCGTTCTCGGATCGAGCGCAACCTGGAAGACGCGAACCGAATCATCGAAGCATACGGCGGCGAGCCGCTCGATGCCGACACGATCATCATGGAGACGTCTTTTCTCGTTGAGCGTCTCGCGCCCTTCATCGCCGACACTTCTCATTTCCTGAATCAGGCAGCTGCCTCACGTCGCACGATTTTGTTGGAAGGCGCACAGGCGACGCTGCTCGACGTCGATCACGGCACGTACCCATTCGTCACCTCATCGAGCACGACCGTCGGCGGCGCGTGTGTCGGCACTGGTCTCGCGCCGAAACACATCACCGGCGTGCTCGGCATCGTGCGCACTTACACAACGCGCGTCGGCGAAGGGCCCTTCCCGACCGAGATGCTCGAGGGCGAAGAAGAACTCGGCCAGTTGATTCGCGAACGTGGACATGAATACGGCGCTTCAACGGGCCGTCCCCGCCGCTGCGGCTGGTTCGACGCTTTCGCGACGCGCTATGCGGCGGAGATCAACGGCTTCAGTTCCGTGGCCCTCACCAAGCTCGACGTGCTGGATGCTTTGGACGAAATCAAAATTTGCGTCGGCTATGAAATGAACGGGAAAAAAGTTGATTCGCTTCCCTCGGTCTCGCACGAGATGCGTCGCGTTGTGCCCATTTATGAAACGCTGCCGGGCTGGAAGAGTCCAACTGTCGGCGTCACGGATCTGAGCGACCTTCCGCGCGCCGCCCGCGAGTACGTCAACTTCCTTTCAACCCAAATCGGCGTGCAGATTGGTTTGATCTCCACCGGCCCTGAACGCTCGCAGACGATTGTGGTGCGCGAGTCATTGTTGGCGGAGTGGCTCCGTTGAAAGACGTGCTTTGAGCTTTGTACTTTGTCCTTTGTCGCCTTGCTTCAAGGTCCGATCAAATGCTCCAAGACTCACGGCCAACCGATCAGAGTACAAAGCACTAAGTACAAAGCACGGTGCGGTTAACTTGAAACTTGAAACTTGGAACTCTAAACTGAGTTCCTTCGTGGGCCGATAGCTCAGTTGGTAGAGCAACTGGCTTTTAACCAGTGGGTCGCAGGTTCGAGTCCTGCTCGGCTCACCACTTATTTGCAATAACTTACAGGCGACCGCTCGGTCGCCTGTAATGCTAAAAGCCCTAGGTTTCTCATTATTTTGCTGGCGTCGAAAGCAATCGACCGGTATGAGCAATTAGCCACCCGAGATGCCATCAAAGGAGGACCAGACTGGGCCACCAAAGCACGTGACATACTTGTTATTCCCTTTGAGAGGCCGTGCCTCACCCCGATTTTGCAATCCAGGTAGCTGACGATAACTCTTTCGTTGAACGAGGTTATGTGTGTTAGCCCACAGACGGACAGGCCTTCACTTGGTAGAAGTATCGGTGAATCTCATTGCAATAGGTAGCGGACAACGCGTCGGTTCCCTTGTACAAAAAGTGGAGACCAGAAACCACTCCCTCTAAAAAACGGGGCGTAACTCTGAAAAGCCACACGAGTAAGAAACCTGAAAATAATAAGGAGAGAGAATTATGCAATTTCAAGTAAAGAGCAGCGGGCAACGTCTAAATGTGTTGGATTCAAGTACCGCCAATGGTGGCGCTGTTGTTCAGGGGAATACTCCCACAACGCCTAATTTTGATTGGACACTTATCCCTTCAACTACGGCTGGAGGATACTTTCTCGTCAAATGTAACAGTAGCGGCCAATATCTAAACATATTGAATGCGGCTTCCAACAATGGTGCCATAGCTTGCCAGGGAAATACTCCTACAACGGATAATTTCTTGTGGCAATTTATTCCTTCAAATGGTGAATACTTTCAGCTAAAAGTAAAAAGCAGCGGACAATACCTAAATATATTGGATGCGGCTTCCACCAATGGTGCTCCTGCGTGCCAGGGGAATACTCCCACAACAGATAATTTCTTGTGGAAGATTATCTTGTAGGACGGCAGCACAGGCGATTGGAGCTGATTGCCTTTGACCTTGCCGGCAGTAGAAGTCTCATGGCAAGTGATATGACTGGCAAGTGACGGGAATCAACACGCCACCGTCACTTGCCAGAAGTAACCACCGCCGCATGCCGAAAAGGCGGTCCAACGATTATCGCTCGTCATTTCGGAAATCCTGATCAATCAATAGGAAGAAAGAAGGCAGCGCCCGCGCCGCCTTTTTTCCTTTCCCGTGTTTCTTTCTTGTTCGATCGCACCGGAGCAGCGTGACGATAATGGTTCGAGGATCCAGCGAAGGCTCGACAGAACCGGAAGCCGGTGCACTCGCGGGCAGCAGGGCAGCCGCAAAAGCCGCCGCAATCGCCAGGAACTTCAACGGTGCAAACTTACTTATGGTCTTCTTTGGTCCAGCTTCCCAAATGAGATCGGTTGTTCGGGTCGCTCCAGCATCAAGTTTGTAAACCAATAGACCTGAATCCGTTCTGGTTCCCTGAGCGATAGACCATTTTCCTTTTCGCTCCGCATTTGTTCCGCCGTTCTTAAAACCTGTCGTATTTGGTTGCGTCATTCCGACGCCTTCGCTCGGAGGAGCGGAATATTTATAGCCCCTGCAATCATTAGAAAGAACTTCGCCGCTCGGAAGTGGCAGTTGTCACGTCCGAGGCGATAGATTTTTTGGACGCATTGGACTATAAACATGTCGTCCCCCCAGGATGACGGCACGATAGTTCGTGGAGCAACGGCTTTTGCACCAGTTGAGTCGGAGGTGCGCTGGGCTCACCACTCTTCCGAGGAAGCATGAATCCTCGTCAACGTCCGCCCCGGACGGTCGAGTTTTTTCCAGGAAGGACATCGACTGAATTTCCAGCGCTCATGCTTTCAGCCCGAACTGGCTAACAATCTCTCGTTCTCAACAAGGAGTTGAAATGAAAAAACTAATCCTGATTCTTGCACTAGTACTGAGCTCAACATCGTTCGTTTGGGCGCAGAGCAATCCGCTGTTAATGCGCACGCCGACGCTCAACAAAACGCACATCGTGTTTTCCTACGCCGGCGATTTGTGGGCGGTGGGGCGCGATGGCGGCGAGGCCAGCCGCCTGACAACGGGAGTTGGCCGGGAATTCAGCCCGCAATTCTCGCCCGACGGGCAGTGGATAGCTTTCACCGGTGAATACGACGGGAACGTGGACATTTATGTCATGCCCGCCGCGGGCGGTGTGCCCAGGCGGTTGACCTACCATCCCGGCGCGGATCAACTTTCGGGCTGGACGCCGGATGGAAAATCCGTGCTCTTTGTCTCTGGCCGCCAGGCCGAAAGCGGCCGCACGGGCCAGCTCTTCACCATGGCGATTGACGGCGTGAACCCGATGCTCGTGCCGCTGCCGATGGCTTACGAAGGTTCCTATTCCCCGGACGGTGGGCGAATCGCTTATGTGCCACTGCCGCGCTCATTCCAGGCGTGGAAACGTTATCGTGGCGGCACGGCGACTCCCGTTTACATTGCTAACCTGAGCGATTCGAGCGTTGAGAAGATACCTCGGACTGATTCCAACGACTTTAATCCTATGTGGCCGTCGCAAGACTCGCGCAAAGTCTACTTCCTGTCTGACCGCGACGGAACCGTTACGCTCTTTGCGTACGACACGGTCTCGAAAAGAATATCGGAAGCAATTGAGAACGAAGGCTTAGATATTAAGTCGGCGTCGGCATCCGCTGATGCGATCGTCTACGAGCAGTTCGGGTCGATCAATCTTTACGATCTAAAGTCGGGTAAGACTAAGCGCGTCCCCGTCACGATCAACGCCGATATCCCGTCAGTGCGGGCGAAGTACGAGAAAGTTGCCGACCGCATCCTGAATGCCTCTCTTTCTCCGACCGGCGCGCGCGCTCTTTTTGAAGCGCGTGGCGAAATCATCACCGTACCTGCCGAGAAGGGTGACGTACGCAACCTGACCAACACTACGGGCGTCGCTGACCGCGACCCCGCCTGGTCGCCGGACGGTAAGTGGATCGCCTACTTCTCGGATGAGTCGGGCGAGTACGCGCTCCACCTCAGACAGCAGAGCGGGATGGGCGAGGTCAAAAAGATCAACCTCGGCAATCCGCCGTCGTTCTTCTACGCGCTGAACTGGTCGCCCGACAGTAAGAAGATTGCTTTCACAGACAAACGGCTCAACCTCTGGTACCTGGATCTCGACAAAGGAACGCCAATCAAGGTTGACTCCTCGCGGCGCGGCGGCGGCTTCAATGCCAGTTGGTCGCCGGATAGCCGCTGGCTGGCTTACACCAGGCCGGTCGAGTCGTGGTACAGCGCGGTTTTCATCTATTCGTTGGAGGAAGCGAAAACCCGGCAAGTGACAGACGGCCTGAGTGACGCGAGTTGGGCCACGTTCGACAAGAATGGCAAGCACCTCTACTTCATGGCCAGCACCGACATCGGGCCGAAACTTTCCGGCTTCGATATGTCGAGCTATCCGCATCAACCGACGCGCAGCGCCTACGTGGTCGTCCTGAAAAAGACCGACCCTTCGCCGCTCGCGCCCGAAAGCGATGAAGAGAAAACAGGCGAAGAGAAAAAGCCAGAAGCACCGAGTGACAAGCCGGCGGAGAGCGAGCAGAAAGCCGATCCGGCTACGCCTGCGGCCGCTGCTAAGCCCGGCGCTAAACCCGATGACAAGAAGGCGCCGCCGAAAGTCACAATCGATTTTGAGCGTGCCGACCAGCGCGTCCTTGCATTGCCGATCCCGGCCCGCAACTTCGTAGGATTGGGGACGGGCAAAGCGAATACCATCTTCCTTCTTGAAGCTCTGCCTCCTGCTCCCGGTGTGACGGGGGTCACGCTGCACAAGTTCGACATGGAGAAGCGCAAGTTCGAAAAGGTTCTGGACGGCGTGCGCAGCTTTGACCTCTCGGCCAACGGGGAAAAGATGCTCTTCCGTCAAACCGCCGGTCAAGCCGACAACTGGTTCATCGCTTCCACCACGCAGCCGATCAAACCCGGCGAAGGAAAGATCAAGACCGAGGACATCGAGGTCTATGTTGACCCGAAGGCCGAGTGGCAACAGATGTATCGCGAGGCCTGGCGCATTCAGCGCGACTTCTTCTACGACCCGAACTATCACGGCCTCGATCTGAAAGCTACCGCGAAGAAGTATGAGCCTTACCTTGATGCGCTAACTCACCGTGCTGACCTGAGTTATCTTTTCCAGGAGATGTTCGGCGAACTGACGGTAGGCCATCTCTATGTGCAGGGCGGCGACGTGCCCGACCCGAAGCGTGTACCGGGCGGATTGCTGGGCGCCAACTACGCGATTGAAAACGGGCGCTATCGCTTCGCCAAAATATTTGACGGCGAGAATTGGAACCCGCAACTGCGCGCCCCGCTCACGCAACCGGGGGTGAACGTACAGGTAGGCGAGTATTTGCTCGCCGTGAACGGCCGTAATCTTACGGCCAACGACAACATCCACAGCTTCTTTCAGAACACCTCAAACAAACAGATTGTGATTCGCGTCGGAACTAACCCGGACGGCGCCGGCTCTCGCGAAGTCACAGTCGTGCCGGTTCCGAACGAAGGCGGCTTGCGAACTCTCGCTTGGATCGAAGGCAACCGCCGCAAGGTGGACGAAATGACCGGGGGCAAGCTCGCCTATGTCTGGCTGCCCGACACGGCCGGTGGCGGGTACACCAACTTCAACCGTTACTACTTTGCGCAGCTTCACAAACAGGGAGCGGTAATTGATGAGCGCTTCAATGGCGGCGGTCATGCGGCCGACTACATCATCGATTACCTGAAAAAGCCGCTCAACAGCTATTGGGCAGTCCGCGACGGCGAGGACTTTCGCCAACCGTTTGGCACTATGCCCGGCCCGAAGGCGATGATCATCAACGAGTATGCCGGCAGCGGCGGCGATTACATGCCCTGGATGTTCCGCCGGCACGGCATCGGCCAGCTCATCGGGAAACGCACCTGGGGCGGGCTGGTCGGCATCGGTGGTTACCCGGTGTTGATTGACGGCGGTTCGGTGACTGCGCCTCACTTTGCTTTCTACACACCTGAGGGTGAGTGGGAGGTAGAGAATCGCGGCGTCTCGCCTGACATCGAAGTTGAAATGGATCCGAAGGCCTGGCGACAAGGACGCGACCCGCAACTTGAAAAGGCGGTCGAGGTGGTGATGACGGCGCTTCAGAAAAACCCGCCAAGCAAAGTGAAGCGGCCGGCGTATCCGAACTATCACAAACCCCGCCCGATGGTAAAAGCTCGCGAGCCTGGCAACCGGGAACCATAAGCGGCTTAACCCGCGGAGCGGGTGACGGCATAAAGCCTGGGGTGGAGCAAAGCGGAACCCCAGGAACGCGTTGCGAAAAAGGAACAAGCCCGCGAAGCGGGCGGCAGATTTGGAGTGCGGCGGGAGAGTCCGGACCTTCTCGGGACGGCGACGGCGCTTTCGTTGATTGATTCGATCTAACGCGGTGTCTCTCGATATATCGGGATTTCCACCGCGCTCCGAATGAAGTTCTGTCGCCCGCTTCGCGGGCTTGGGATTCTTTGGCGACTTGATCCCCGGGTTACGCTCGCTGCGCTCGCTTCACCCGGGGCTATCATCTGCCGCCGCTTCGCGGCTCACTGCCTTCCGCCTTCTGCCTTCTGCGTTCTGCCTACTGCTTCCGCGCGTGCCAGGCCGCCAGCAGTTCAGATTCGCGTTGTGGTTTCATCCCGGCGCGCATTCTTATCTGTCGTGCCGGTGTCTGTTTTCTAAACCACTCGAGGGTGGCCCTCGTCGTCTCGGACAACGATCGGAAGGTCAGTCCGTGCTTGAGCGCCTTGTCGATGTTCGTCGTTAGGTAACTGATATACGGCCCCTTGGTGGAAGTCCAAATCGGAAACTCGTCGATGGCCTTTTGCTCTTTCAGGAATTCGTCGGGAACCCAGATAAAGCGAGCGTCTGACTTCGTCGTCTTCTTAATGTCGTCAAGCATTCGACCCATGCTCAATCTTGATTTAGGTCCAGTGGCGTTAAATGCGCCCACCGTGCCCTGCTCAACCATGCGAATAGTCCATTCCGCTAAATCGCGCGCGTCGATGATCTGCATTGGATCAGAGGGACTGCCCGGCGCCAGGACTTCGCCGCCATGTTCGACGCGCACGGGCCAGTAGGTCCATCGATCGGATTCATCGCCCGGACCGACGATATAACCGGGACGAATGACCAGGGTCTTGTTTGGAAACCACTTTTCAGCTTCCGCTTCCGACTGGGCCTTCAAAGGCCCGAACAGAGAGAAGTTGCTGGCGCGCATGGTCGCACTGGTTTCTTTCAGCGCGTCCGCACCCGTGTATTTCGTGAGCGGCGCCGTCTCGTCCATGCCCTGCTTGCTGGTGTCGGCATAAACCGCGGTGGAAGAAATGTAGACGTAGCGGTCGGCATTACCTTTCAGAATTTGCGCCGCGTCGCGGACCCAGACCGGCAGGGTCGCCGGATTGTCGATCACGACGTCCCAGGTTCGGCCTTTCAGCGCGTCGAGCTGGCCGTTACGGTCGCCGATTAACTGCTCGGCCTCTTTCGGCAATTCGCCGGGATGCGTGCGGCCGCGATTGAACACGGTGACCTTGTGGCCGCGACTGAGTGCGTATTTCACCTGAAACGGACCGGTAAAGCCGGTGCCGCCGAGGATGAGGATGCGTAGGCGCTTTAGATTATTTTGAAGGGGATTCTTTTGCGCGGCCAAAGACGTTAAGTCAGGGATCATTCCGAGGCCGATACCGCCACCGGCCATGGCTGAAAGTTTAAGAAAGGTTCTTCGATTTGATGACATCAATTACGCTCCTGATGCATTTGCTTTCTTTCACGATTCAGTAGGGGTGCACGTTGCATATTCTCATTCACACCGCGGCTTTAGCCCGGCGGCAAGCTGGCGCGATAAAACGGAAACCGTTTAAAACGGTTTCCAACGCCGCGCGCGCCGACTTGATCGCCGCGCTAAAGCGACGGCGAGAATGAGAAGTTGTTTTCAAACCGAACAGTGCGCACCACGCAGAATCTTATCGCTTGTAACCGAATTGTGCAGACTAACTAGTACGCAGAAAACCGCCAAGAGGTTTACAAAGGTCGAGGAGATTGGCGGCCACAATGGTTTAAGTTGGCGTGGGGCGCTCGCCGACGGCCTGATCAATTTACTCGGAGTCCGTTAAGCGCTCTACCTATCAGCGCCTTGCTAAAAACCAATGCTGCTAGCGAGTAAACTCGTCGAGCTGCGAAGCAGCGGTCTTAGTTAAGCCCAAGGCGAGGTTTTGCGAGCCTTGGGTAGCCAACCCTTGTTTTGATTACCTGAGCCCGCGAAGCGGGCGACATCTTAGTCTCAAGTCAGAGTCTTGGTTTTCGAGCAGAAGCAACGCGACTACCGTTGAGTGGTTGGTCGCCGCCCCGCGGCTCCTACAGATTCTGTTTACCTGTAACCCCAAGACTCGCCGAGCCTCGCCTTGGGCTTAACTACAACCGCTGCTTCGCAGCTCTGGATTTACAAACAGCTATTCTTTCCCCGGCGCTGACAATTTGCTCATTATCTCCAGTAGCTTTTCCGGAGATTCCAGCCCAAAGGTGCGCTGCCAGCCGCCGCGTTCATCGTCCAAAACAAATGCGACCGGAGTATGTTCGCCGCGCCGGGGGCCTTCGCCCAATAATGCCCTTAGTAACGTTTGCATCGCCGGCGTCTCGCCGGTAACAAAAGTCCAGCCGGTTTTTGGGCCAAATCGCTCACTCCAGGCTCTGAGTTTTGCAGGCGTATCCGTTTCGGGATCAGTGGAGATCGAAAGCAGGTACACGTCCTTTACCATCCGCTTTCCCAGCAGCGTCTGCAGCCGAGCGAAGTTGTCGCCCGAAAGGGGGCAGTAGGACGTACACGAAGTGTAGATGAAATTGATAACCACCTTCCTGCCTTTGACCAAATCGGTATAGAGGCGTTGCTTCTTTCCGTTTTGGTCCAGAATTTCAACATCAGGAATGGCCAGTCGAGCCGGCACAGACGGCGAGGAGTCTGTGACCGGCTGATGTCCATGCGGGTGGCCCGTTGCGTTCTTCTGCTGCTGCGCTCGCGCTCCCACCGTGCAGAGCACGAGCAAACAGCAGCACAGAAGTGATTGCCTTTTGAACTCTTTCACGTTCGCTTCCCTCCACATCAAGAGATTTTGATGATCGATGCCACCGAGGGCACACCCGCGCTGTTAATTACGAACAGCATGTAATGGCCGGGCGGGCAGAGGTTCCCATTGGCGGGCATGGTCACGCTTATTCCGCCGAGGAAAGGCGTAAACGCCAAATTGTTGAAGCGCTGATTTTGGTTAAACGAATGGGTGGTCGATGACAGCCTGACCAAAGTTACCTTGGAAATATTCTGCGCAGCGGGTCCGGATCTTCCCACGGTAATGACTTCGCCATACGTCGCGGTGGCCGGCGCTGTAATCTGCGGCCGATCGGCCGGGTAGCCGGATGCGTCGAAGAGGTATCCCGGCGAGAATATTTCTGTTTGTTGTTGCTCAGCAATACTCGGACAACCGCCCGATGCAGCCGCGGGCGTCGTTCCCCCAACCAGGACTCTGCCATCCGGTAGCAGCACTGCCGCTGAATGATAGAGACGCGCGAATATCGCTGGCGCCCCATACGACCATGTGTCGGTCGCCGGGTCCCATATCTCAGGCTCCAACACGTAATTCTCATGACAGGTATTGTTGAAGCCCCCGCCCTTCGTTCCTCCGGTGACCAACACCTTACCATTCGGCAGAATGGTCGCGTTCAGATGGCGACGTCTGTAAGCCATCGAAGCGGCTGGTGTCCAGGTCGGAGTCGCATCACCCAGGTTGATCTTTTCGGCTGTGTTGGTTGGCACGACGGCGCCGAGGGGACCATCGGGCTGATTGCCTCCACCAATAATGAGAATCTTGTTCGGTTCATACATAACCGACGTACCCTCATCACGAACGGGGTAGATGCTGGTAGGTCCCTGACTCCAGGAGCCGTTGCCGCTGGTGTTGATGTAATAGGTCGTATTGGTTGGGCCGGAATTAAACGCCCGGCCATCAGCCGTCAGGTGCATCCATGGATATAGCGCAAGGTGCTGGGGCGTCGCGGCGCCAAATATGTCGCGCCAGCCGCCTCCGACTTGCCATACCTGCGGACTGTTATTGAAATAGACATCCCATCCCCGCAGATACGATCCGGAAATTGCCAGCGTTTCGCCGTTACCGAGGGCGAGATTTGTCGGATACCACCGCGGCCAGAACATGAAGTGGGCGGGGTTGTTGGTGAAGGTATTGTCTGTGAAATCAAAAATTGTGGTGTCGTAAACGCCCGAATGTATCGTGCCTTGGTAAGTAGTGCCGCCAGTGATCAAGAGCTTTCCATCCGGTAGGAACGAATGACCACTACAAAACAGATCGAGGACATTATTGAAAAGATCTGTAGTGGAGGTGTAGGGCGGCGCCGAAATTCGCAGAATAGTTTGCGGCGGAGGATTCTTGCAATCCGGGCATGGAGGCACGCTGGCGGGAAACTGCGGCCATGACAGGACCTTGCCATTTGGCAAAACGTGTAAATGGACCGTTGCCGCGGTGGAAAAACCAAAGCTCCACTGTCCCAGTTGATTGTAATTCGTTCGCGAAACCTTTTTGTTTATGCGTGACTTTTTCGCGAGTGCAGGGGTGGGAAGAACTGCGAGACAAAACAAAACGGCCAGTGTGATCGACAGAACTCGAACCGCCGATGCCGAGATGGCAGCAGGTTGATGTGACATTGGGTACTCCTCTGGTTAGCTGCGTTGAGTTGGAAAACGAGGAAGGGCCAAAGCGTTCGTTCAATCAGCAGAGCCAGGAAAGCGGCTCCCGCCTCTAATTGAATTCTGCCTGGTTCAAACGCGGGCGCATTCTAGCAGATATTCCGTGAGAGGTGAAGTAGTTTTGGAATTAGAAATCATTGGCACGTTTATACATCGGGGTGATGCTGTGGGTTTTTGCGATCCACAAAATGAGCAGCTATTTTTGGTCCCGGATAATCACTAATCCCAAAAGATTTCGCCAGATCACTCAGATCGGTCGTGGGTCTTAGGTCGAGGGTCTTTGATCTTTTTGGTTTGAGACTTCGTGCTTCCTGCTGTATGCCGCCCGCCGTCTGCCTCCTGCTGCGTGTTTCTGATCTGCGCAATCTGTGGACGATTCTTCACGCCGCCGCAATCAACTCACCGACAATCTCCCGCGCTGAATTCAATTGATCGGGGTCAGGCATTCGATTTGCGGTTCTTTGTCGCGGTCGATGGCCAAGAAACAAGAAGGCCATACTGATCAACAGTGACCACGCCTCAAACTGGAACATGGAAGATATAAGAGTGGAAATTCCCGCTGACGGTGAAGGCGTCCGGGTGAATAGGGGCGGCCACCCTAGCTTACGCAACTTGTCGTGCACCGGTGACACTACCTCCACCGCCTGCGTGACGATTCAGAGGCAAAGCGGCATGTCGATCGACAACATGACCGCCTTCGGGGTCATAAGTGCGCTGGACGTTCCATGGGAAAACGGCCCCACGCAGTTCCCGGTTACGATCAGGAACAGTAATTTACTCGAGGGAGTTTACTTTCAGGGAAGGATCTATCTGAACAGCGTCAATAACCAATATCCCGCCGAGCTGGGAATTCCGCTTCCCATTGATCGAAAAGTTGTTAGGTTTGGGGGGCCCGGGGAAGGCGATCCCGCGAATACCATCACATATGGCGGTCTAAGTGACGTTTTCTCTTGTAGCGATATTTTCATAGACACGCTTACTAACGAAACTACAACCACGTGGACCTACACCGGGGTTCTTGAAAAACCCGTGACATACTGTAATTGATCAAAAGGGGGCTCGCTCAGAGCAGGGGGGTTAGGAGTGTCAGAACGGCGAGCGGTAGCGACCCGATCAACGCGCAACTTGAGTGTCGATCCCATCGCTATGCTGCGCGCCCTCACCCAACCTCTCCCAAAGGGAGAGGGGCTAACTCCGGGTTCTGACCCCGTTAAGTCGGCTCGTGCAATCCAAAGCGCCGTCGGCGTCCCTACGAACCGGGACTCTGCCGGCGCACTCCAAATAATTCTGATTCACCTCGACGCAATCAACTGCCCGACAATCTCCCGCGCTGCGTTCGGTCGGCCCATGCGTCGCGCGTTTCCCTGCATCGCTTTAAACCGCGACTTATCAGCTAGCAGTCGATCGATTTTGTAGGACAAAGTTGGCAGATTGTTGCAGCGGATGGCGACTGCGGCTTCGAGCAGGTGATCTGAGTTTCGCTCTTCCTGCCCGGGGATCGGATTGACAATGACGAATACCAGTCCTGTGGCCAACGCTTCGGAGGTAGTCAGACCCCCGGGCTTGCCCATCACCAGATCTGAAGCGGTCATGAGCTCATCCATTTCGAGCGTGTAACCGAACGGTTTCAGCAGAACAGTCGCATCGGACTTGATGCGCGCGGCCATTCTGCTCAGACGCTTCTTGAGTTCCTCGTTACGCCCGCAGATGGCGACGATTTGCACTCGATGTTGTAACGGCAGCAAAGCATTAATGAGAGCGTCCACCGAACCCACCCCCTCGCCTCCCGCTGAAAGCAAAATCGTGGTGCGATCCGGCGCCAGACCATGTTTGGCTCGCATCGCCTGCTTGTCTTTCTTCAAAGCAAAAACGGGATCGATGGGGATTCCACTCACCGTGATCTTTTGCGGGGGGATGCCCAGCGCTTCAAGATAGACGCGGGCTTCGTCGACGGCGACGAAATAGCGCTCGTAATGATGAACCAGCCACATCGCGTGCACATCAAAGTCGGTGACGATGATGGCCTGCCGGCTGGCGAGACGCTCTTTGGCTTTCAACCACGACACAATCTCGGCGGGGAGAAAATGAGTGCAGACAATCAGGTCAGGATTGTATTCCCGCAGCAGCTTAACGAACGGCCGCGTGTTGAGCTTATCGAGCGCCAGCCGCCGTCGTTCATTCTTCCAGGGCGTGTCGAGTTTGTCATAAATCCAACCTGGCACCTCAGGCATGTTATTGACGAGATCGATATACGCTCTTGAGTAAAGGTGGCGAAAGACCTTGTTGGTGTAATTCAGCACATCGAAGTGGTGCACTTCGCTATCGCCTTTGAGCGTTTCTTTGAAGGCTTTTTCGAGCGCCTGGGCCGCGCGCACATGTCCGGCACCGGCTGAGGCAGAGAGGAGGAGAACTTTTTTGAGCATAAGTAATGAACCAAGACTCGTCCACAGATTACACAGATTAGTCTTTTGAACTTTGAACTTTGAACTTTGAACTTTGAACTTTGGTCTTTGGTCTTTGGTCTTTGGTCTTTGACGTTCGATTTTTGTTTGAGACTTTGTGTTCCTGCCTCCTGCCGTCTGCCTCCTGCTGTCTGTTGTTCTTAATCTGCGTAAGCTGTGGCTTATTCTAGCGCAGGTCGTCGCCTTGTTTTTGCGAAACGAGGGTTTCGGAAATTTGCAATTTGCACTTTTCAATTTTCATTTTCAATTTCTTTTAGCCCGTAGACCCCTTGCCTGACCCGCACAGCATATCCCTCATCTACCAACTGGTAGTTCCCCATTCCCGCTTCAACGCGACTCAAACCCGAAGCGCGCGCGGTTTCGCCGAGTAGAGTCATCCCGGCGCCTGCGAGATATGCTCGAGCGATCTCTCGCAATGCCGTCTTGCGCGCCACCCGTTTTCGCAATTCTACCGGCCAACGATCTTCGGCCAGCATCCAGATGTAGGAAAACGGTTGATAGATGACGTCCTGAGGAATCACCTTCATCGCGCGTTGTAACTCATCGAGTGCGCGGGTGAATGTCGCGCGTTCGGTGACGCCGCTTTCCGCGCGCAGGTCGGCGGTTGCCAGTTCGTGTTCACGCCGAAGCACCTTCAAAACACGCTGGGCTGCGGTGGTCAAAGTCCGGGGTTCGTCCTTCTTTTGGGGCATCCAGACGGCGGCAAACGCGCTTATTAATCGCGGCGCGACAAACATCGAACGACCGCCCGCGAGTTTCGCGTAGTAAACGCGACCGCGCCGCATGACTTCGTCTTTCAGGTACCAGGTAAGGCGTGTCTCTTCGTCCTTTTGAACATTGCGAGGCAAAGAGACGTCGCGCCGACCGCACACCGCGATATACAACGACGGACCCGCGCGCCGCGTATCGGTAAAGTATTTGTAAAGCCCACGTCTTCGATGAAACGCTCGGCATCAACCGCGCTTTGCACGCGGAGGTCTTCGTCGCGCCGCCACATTCGATCGCGATGAAGTTCGATCTGTTCGAGGAGAGGCGGACTGGTCATTGGCCCTGGGTCGGAATCGCCGCAGACACCAACCCGAACAGAATCCACGCATTCACTAAGACCGTTCGTTTCACTTTCGTCCTCACGAACAGGTATGAAACGATCTAGTAACGCCTCTTTTCCAACATGGTGGTGAAGGCGACTACATCTGGGAAACCCTGCTTGATCTCTTTCGCTACGCTCTCAGCATTAGCCGGTGAGATATGGACTGCAATTATCCGCTTTGGTTTGATATGTTCGCTGATCACTCTCTGTCCGTCTCCTTGCAAGAACCAGAAAGGAACGAAAGCAATGTCAATCCCTTCTTCGTCCAGGTTGAACTTCTCGAAATTCTCCACCGCTGTGTCCGCGTCACCGACGTGCAGCAGCTTCTTACCACCAAGTTTGACGATGTGTCCAAGGTTTTGAATCCATTGAAAGCGTCCAGTCCCGTGCGACAGCCCCAGGACTTCAAAATCAATTCCCGAGACCTTCATTGCCACTCTCTCTCTCACCGGGGGAGTCGCGCTCATAACCCGCGCTTTAATGGCCTGATAGTCTTTGGATTTCTTCTCGACCTCATCTACCACTTGCTGCGAGGAAACAAGCGTTGCTTTCGGGTTGTGTTTCAAATGGAGTCCGACCGATTCGGGATGGAAATGATCCAGGTGCAAATGCGAAACCAGGATTAGATCAATTTTGTCGAAGGGCGCCTTCGCAGTCTCGATCTTTTCACGCTCCGCCGCCGGCAAGAACGCATAGTCAGGCTTGTATTCGCGATGCAACCCATCAATCAATACTTGCTTGTCGCCGGATGAAATGAGCACGCCTTCGTTGGCGATGTAAGTTATCTCCAAACTACCAGGTTGTTGAAGAGAAGCAACGGCAACTTTATTTGGAGCTCCAGGGTTTGAGTTTGCGGCGCCCCACCAAGAGTGCGTCGTCAAGAATGCTATCGCGATGGCGGTGCCCGCGACTAAGGTGCCGAAGATGAATAGACGCTTCTTCAATTAGCTTCCTGTCCCGTGGACATTGTATCAGCCAACCATGCCTCGATCCGCCCAAAGATCCGACACTTTCGCCTGTCCGAGATATCGTGCGAATCGGGGAGCAGTCAGCACCGGGAGCGGTAGCGACCGGGTTCACGCCGCAGGCGTGAAAGAAGGTAACCAGGGGTACGCGACGGCACGTCGCGCCACCCCTGGATCGCATCAAGAAATTCCGCGCCCTGAAGGGGCGCAAGTCGCGAGGTTCTGGCGATCGTGACGAAGTTCGAACCGAAGGCTTACACCGACGATCTCGGAGACGGAAAGGCGCTGGTTTCCGACATCGTTCGTTTTGCAGTCGTCGAGCCCACCGAGCTCAAACACGTCACCGTAATGGCTTACTATCAAGGCTCGCCCAACGTCCAGGGCAAGAGTTTGAAGGTCGGCGATCTCGTGCGCTTCGAACTTCCTTCTGAAGTCCAACGTCACGGCATTCTTCTGCAGGATCTCAAGGGCCTACGCTTCCGGGAGTAATCAGAGTCAGAGGTGTCAGTATCTCGACTATGTCGAGATAGCGACCGGATATTCGCCGAAGACGTGAAATTGAATAGCCGTGGGCAACGCCCACGGTCGAGAGAGGCGCGAAGCGCCGAGGTGTAATAGCCCCGACCGTCAGGTCGGGGTAACGGGCCCCTCCCACAATTCAATGAGGCCCGAAGGGCCGACAGATCATGCCGGCCCTTCGGACCTCAGGCTAATTCTTAACGACCTAACCCTCACGGTCGGGGCTATTACATTTCGGCCCTTCGGGCCTTAGACTTCTTTCCCTCAAACACCAGACCAAAACGCTGGTTCCAAATCTCATTTGCCTTTTGCCTAGTGCCTAATGCCTACTGCCGTCTGCCGTCTGCCGTCTGCCGTCTGTTTATCTTCCTCTGCAAACCTTCTGCTACATTGGCACGTAATACCAATTCGATTTGACGTGGTCGCTTCTAATTTCAATTCCTGTACTCCGCAGCTAATATCCCAACAAAGGAAACTTTTATGAAACCGTTGGCCAGAAAAGTCGCATGGTTGGTCCTGATGGCGGTGATCATAGCGCTCCGTCCGCCGCTTTCAGCGCAGAGTCAAAATCAATCCGCGGGCGCGCCCGATGCTTCACCGGCTGTCGAGACCACGCAAACTCTCAAATGGAGATTCGGTGGCAATGACGCCGGGACCGGGAGTTATATCGTTAGCCCCGCTGGGACCTTCGAATCAGCCACCGAACTCAACATCATGGGTCAGTCCCTCAAGAGCCGGCTTACGGGGAAAATGTTGAACGGGCTAATCACCGAATTCGAATTGGTCACCCAACAAGCAGGCACCGAAGTGAAGACCTCAGCCAAAGACGGCAAGGCGCAGATTACTGTTGGTACAAACAGCCGCACCGTCGACTACAAACCCGCAAGCGTCCTGTTCGCAAACCTCCACCCCGTCCTCAGTCAGACTTGGGCCAAAGTTCTCGATCCCACGAAGGATGGCGTTCAGAACATCGACGTCTTCGTGCTTGATGGCGCCGCCACGGTCAAAGTTGGGGTTACAAAAAAGAAGGCGCGCACCGTTGAAGCAGGTGGTAAAAAGCAAGTCGCGAATGTTTATCTCGCGCGCCTCGCGACGGTCGAGTTCGATGTGTACCTCACCGAAGCCGGTCAATTCGCCGCGTGGGATGTCCCTTCTCAGCGGCTGCAAGCCGTTGCCTCAGGTCATGAAGGCTTCCTGGTTGATCCGACGACGCTTTATCCGGAACTGAGTCAACCGGTAATGACCACGCGGACTGAGAAGGCCGTCAAGATCAAAATGCGCGACGGCGTCGATCTCGTTGCCGATATTGTGCGTCCCGCTGATGATGGCAAACATCCGGTCATCCTCGAGCGCACGCCATATGGCCGCGAAACTCTGTCGCAGCTGGGAGGCGAGTGGTGGGCCAAGCGTGGTTATGTGCACATCGCACAGGACGTGCGCGGTCGCAACGACAGCGACGGCGAATGGAAACCGTTTGCGCACGAGCGCAAAGATGGTTTCGACACGATCGATTGGATCGCCAAACAAAGCTGGTCTGACGGGAATGTCGGAATGATTGGCGGCAGCTACGTCGGATTGGTGCAATGGTATGCCGCGGTCGAGGCCCATCCGGCCCTCAAATGCATCGTGCCGCAGGTCTCGCCCCCCGATCCTTTTTTCAACTTCCCGATAGATCATGGCGTGCCGATGCTATTTGGCGCGCTCTGGTGGGCCAACTTCGTCAAAGACAAGAAGGTGCCCGCCGTGCCGGCGACTCCCAAAGACATCGAGAAGCTAAAGACCCTGCCGCTATCAAAAGTTGATGACGAAGTATTTGGCCGCGACATTCCTTTCTTTAACGAATGGCTCGAGAAGCAAACACCGTCTCAGTTTGCGGGCGCGAACTTCATGTCTGACATGGACAAGATCAAGATTCCCGTGCTGCATATCAGCGGATGGTGGGACGGCGACGGCATCGGCACGAAACTCAACTGGGCCAGAATGCGTTCGCTCGGAAGTAAGAACCAGTGGTTGATCTATGGTCCATGGACGCACAGTTTTAACAGCACTTCGCGCCTGGGCGACGTCGATTACGGTCCCGAAGCCATCATCGATCTTGATTCGGTCTATTTGCGCTTCTTCGACACGTGGTTGAGGAAGAAACAGGTCGGTTGGGAGCAGCAGCCGAAGGTGCGCGTGTTCGTGACCGGCATCAATGAGTGGCGCGCGCTGAACGATTGGCCCGATGCCGGCTCGCGCGAGATGACCCTCTATCTGAGTTCCCGCGGCCCGGCCAATGGAATTGCGAGCGTCGGCGAGTTGATCCCGGCCGCTCCCAGGAAGCAGTCACCAGATCGCTACACTTATGATCCAGCCGCTACAGAGATTCCGAAAGAGATGAAAAACATCAAGGACTTCGGCGATCTGCTTGCGGCTGCTTCAACCGTGGTGAAAATCGACGGAGCGGAAAAAGGCATACTCATCTACCGGACGGCCCCCATGACCGAGCCGTTGGCTATAGGCGGTCCGATTGAACTCGATCTTCGCTTTGCAACGACGGCGCGCGACACGGACTTCTTTGCTTCGCTCGTGGATATTGATGAAAAAGGCACGATGCGTGCGATAGGTGTCGGCGGAAAGATTCGCGCGCGTTATTTGTCCGGCTGGGAAAAGCCGTCACTGCTGACGCCGGGCAAGGTGTATAAGGCGACCATCGCACTCTGGGACACCGCACATCAGGTGAAGAAAGGACATCGCCTGGCGGTGATGATCACGAGCGACGCGTTTCCTGGTTACGCGCGCAACCTAAACACCGGCGAACCGCTTATCAATGCGACGCGGATGGTGCCCGCGCACCAAACCATCTACCACGATGCTACGCAGCCGAGCGCCCTGCGCTTTCGCGTGCTGGGAATAGCCCGACCGTAAGGGAGGGAGGGCGTGTCAGTACCGCGAGCGGTAGCGACCGGGTGAGGTCCGAAGGACCGGTATGAAATAGCCACGACCGTAAGGTCGTGGTGGGCAGTTAGAAATGATGACGAGGTCCGAAGGACCGGCATAATCATGTCGGCCCTGCGGGCCTCGTTACTTTGTTGGGGACGTCGACCCGGACCTCACGGTCGGGGCTATTACCCGCCGGCGTTTCGCGCCTATTCACGATTTACCATTTACGATTTACGGCTTTCCGAGTACCACTAGCGCTCGATCGCCCGCTTTCAAGACCAGCCCATCTTTAAGTTCGAATTGGGTGACTTCTGTCAGGCTGCTGAAAAACTCATTCTCAATTTCCTGTAGGCGGTTATCGACGCAGGCTCGCTTCGTGCTGATCGCATTCGTAAACCGAATGTTCTCCCCATTCACCGCAAACTTACCTGCGACTCGATTGCAACCGCCATCGCCAGAAAAGCGACCACTCTTTTCATCAAACTCCAGGTAGGCCCTCGTCTCGCCGACCACAGTGTCTTTGACCCGTCGGAGCTGCCACCTAACGCCGAAGATAGAAGTGGAGGAAGCCGGATTCGAAACTCCGTTTTCCGGACTCCCCTTCACAATTTCGAAAACTTCCCAAACCAGGCGACTGAGCGGCTTGCCCAGGTCTCGCCCAACGCTGGTGTTGACCTGCACGGCGACGGCGATCTTTTGCTCGGGGAAATACATCATGTCCGTCATATAGCCGGGGAAAAAACCGCTATGACCGTACGAGGTACCGGCTGCAGTCTTGCGAATGATCACCCCGAGGCCATACCTGGTTTCACGTCCCAGCGTCGGCGCCGGAACTCCATCCAGAACTTGCGGTAGAAGATCCGGAGAATAAGCCCGGCCCTCATAGATCATCTTTGCCCAACGCGCGAGGTCCTCGGCGGTTGAAGCATAGCCTCCGCCGGTCCATTCAAACTGCGGATTGATGATGAATTTGCCGGCTTGAATCATTTCGTCTTTACCGCCGAATGGGTTGTTCGGCCCCGCATAGCCTTGGATCACGCCGCTTAACTTCAATCCGTCCTGCGGAATCGTGTTTGTCAACTTCAGCGGTTTTATGAGCCGGCGGTTTGCCTCGTCGTAGAACTTTTTACCCGTTACCTTCTCGATGATCATCCCCAAAACGATGTAGTTGGTATCTGAATAGTCCCACCCGGAGCCTGCTGCGAACGGCGCTTTCTCATCAAGCAGATAGGCAATGAGATCGGTTGGCTGCCAACGCTTTTCGGGATTCGCGGTGAGGTCGCGAGTAAACTTGTCCTTGAATTCTTATCTGACGAGCCCGCTCGTGTGGTTCATCAATTGACGAACGGTGATGGTGCGCGCGTTAGGCAGGCGCGCGAACCAAGGCTCTCTGCCGAGATATTTCTCGATTCTTTCGTCGAGACTGATTCTGCCTTCCTTCACCAGTTGTAGCGCGGTGGCCGCGGCAAAGGTCTTGCCGACACTGCCCGCCAGCATTCGATCGGTCGGCTTTATCGGTGTTTTCGCATTGCGATCGGAATATCCGACCGCGAGGCTAATCGATTCACCGTTGGCCAAAACCACTCCCAACGTTGCGCCGGGAAACTTCCCTGCTTTGTGCCACTCGTCGAGCTTGAGTTGAAGCTGTTGTTTGAGCGGATACCTCTCCCTCTGGGAGAGGGCGGGGTGAGGGTTCTCAACGAAGTCGAGAATACTCGCTCTCCGCATGGGAGAGGGCTGGGGTGAGGGTGCGCAGCTTAGCGACCGGGTAACGTCCCCGAACGCAGTGGTTGCGAGCAGGCAAACTATAAGAAGGAGAACTGTTTTTCGCATCTCTGACTAATTCCTTCTGAGATTCATTATGTGAACGAGTATAGTTTTGAGATGCTCATCTCAGCCACCACGGGCAGATTTGTATTCAAACTACATGCATGGGGCAGTAGCCCGCGCGCGAAATAGCTGCGAAGTCAGCGGCCACGTTTAGCCCAGGCGAGGCTCTGCGAGTCTTGGGTTGCGATGTGAGGAATCTCGGTTGGACGTAATCACTCAACGAGCTGCGAAGCAGCGGCCAGAGTTAAGCCCAAGGCGAGGCTCTGCGAGCCTTGGGTTGCGATGTTAATAAAGTCATGGGAGCTGCGAAGCAGCGGTCGAGTTAAGCCCAAGGTGAGGCTTTGCGAGCCTTGGGTTGTGATGGATGAATCTCCGTTGGACGTAACCACTCAACGAGCTGCGAAGCAGCGGCCAGAGTTAAGCCCAAGGTGAGGCTTTGCGAACCTTGGGGTGCGATGTGATGAATCTCGGTTGGACGTAATCACTCAACCAGCTGCGAAGCAGCGGTCGTAGCTAAGCCCAAGGCGAAGCTTTGCGAGCCTTGGGGTGCGATGTGATGAATCTCGGTTGGACGTAATCACTCAACCAGCTGCGAAGCAGCGGTCGCAGCTAAGCCCAAGGTGAGGCTTTGCGAACCTTGGGGTGCGATGTGATGAATCTCGGTTGGACGTAATCACTCAACCAGCTGCGAAGCAGCGGTCGCAGCTAAGCCCAAGGTGAGGCTTTGCGAACCTTGGGGTGCGATGTGATGAATCTCGGTTGGACGTAATCACTCAACCAGCTGCGAAGCAGCGGTCGTAGCTAAGCCCAAGGCGAAGCTTTGCGAGCCTTGGGGTGCGATGTGATGAATTCTCGGTTGAACGTAATCACTCAACGAGCTGCGAAGCAGCGGTCGCAGCTAAGCCCAAGGCGAAGCTTTGCGACCTTGGGGTGCGATGTGATGAATCTCGGTTGGACGTAATCACTCAACCAGCTGCGAAGCAGCGGTCGCAGCTAAGCCCAAGGTGAGGCTTTGCGAACCTTGGGGTGCGATGTGATGAATCTCGGTTGGACGTAATCACTCAACCAGCTGCGAAGCAGCGGTCGCAGCTAAGCCCAAGGCGAAGCTTTGCGAGCCTTGGGTAACGTTGTTAATAAAGTCATGGGAGCCGCGGAGCGGCGACACATGCCATGTTAAGAACCTTCCCAATTGATTTAAGTACTTTCCGATCACCGACAAGCTAAGCTCCTCAATTTCTCATTTGATTCGTGCGTTACGCTCTTCTGATGTCGTACACAAATCTCCTGTATCACATTGTCTATGGCACTAAGGATCGCCTGCCGTTGATTACCAA
Organism: uncultured Acidobacteriota bacterium; assembly: GCA_963726075.1. Lineage (GTDB taxonomy): Bacteria > Acidobacteriota > Blastocatellia > Pyrinomonadales > Pyrinomonadaceae > UBA11740. The sequence continues at coordinate 406,392 of CAVSAQ010000001.1, forward strand.
AGAACTGCGTCCCAATATGCATCGGTTTCTGGGCGGCTTAGTTAATGACCTCCATGGCACGCCGCTGGAAATCAATGGAGTGGCAGATCATGTTCACGTCCTTGCCAGAATCAAACCGGTAATCTCGATTTCAGAGTTTCTGAGCAAACTCAAATCACACTCGTCAGGCTGGGCTAATCGCCAAACGAACGGCCGGTTCAAATGGCAGGTAAAATATGGCGCGTTCACTGTCAGCCAATCACAAGTTGATCGAGTTCGGGAGTACATTCGCAATCAGGATGTCCACCATTCAAAGATTTCATTTGAAGAGGAGTTTAAGATTCTGTTGAGGAGTCACGGATTAGACTTCAAAGAGGAATACCTTTGGACATAGATGGGTCGCCGCTCCGCGGCTCCCAACAAACTTATTACAACGTTAACCCAAGGCTCGCAAAGCCTCGCCTTGGGCTTAACTACATCCGCCGCTTCGCGACTCGTTCTCATCACTCATTACTCATCACCCATCACTGCGTTGGATCTATTCACGATTTACCATTCACGGGTCCTTCGCTGCCTCAACATAAAAGTTGCGATTCACCTCAAACGTTTTAATTTCTTCTGAGAACTCAAAAGTCTGCTTCTCTTCCCTCGGTGTTATCTGAACTTCCTTGCCATTGAGACTGACGCGAAGCGGCATCGCGAACCCGGCTACGACTCTTTCGTAAAAAAACGAAACGCTCTTCCCGTTTACGTTGTATCTCAACAAGGGAATCTTTGTGGTCCGCAGGTATTGGTCAAATACCTTGCTGAGATCAATACCGGCCTTGGTGCTGATATAGCCTTCGATCTGTTCCGTGGTAACGGTCTGATGCCAAAAATCAGCGTTGAGCCCGCGCAGGATCGAGAGCCACTTCGCGTCGTCATTGATGACGTGGCGAATCGTGTGCAGCATGTTCCCGCCCTTGGGATACATGTCTCCTGAGCCTTGCCGGTTCGAGTTATAAACGCCAATGATAGTGCGGTCGTTTCCGATGCTGCGGCGAGTACCGACGACGTAATCCTCCGCATCCTTTTTCCCGAAGTGGTGTTCGACAAAAAGGTTTTCTGCGTAATTGGCAAAGCCCTCATGAATCCACATGTCCGCAGCGTCTTTAATCGAAATGTTGTTGGCGAACCACTCATGCGCTGATTCGTGAACAATGATGAAGTCGAATTTGAAACCAACGCCGCAGGCACAAGGGTCCCGGTCCCAATAGCCGTTTCTGAACCAGTTGCCGTAGGTAACCGAGCTCTGATGTTCCATGCCCGGATATTGGACCGCGACCAGTTTGTAACCGTCTTCATAAAAAGGATATTTCCCAAACCAGTGCTCGAACGCCTCGAGGGTGCGGGGTACTTCCTTAAAATGCTTGAGTGCTGCTTCCTTCTGATGAGGCAGGACCCAGTACTCAATATCCAGCACTCCGCCTTTCCCCTGGTACTTTTCAGCGAGCTTTATGTAGTTGGCGATATTTACGTTGACGCCGTAGTTATTGATCGGGTTCAAGACTTCCCAATGGAAGGTTTTCTTCTTAGCGCCGGCGTCATGATCAGTTTTCTTTAAACGCCCGTTCGAAACCGCGACCAGGTTCTCGGGCACCGTCACGCTAATCTTCATGCCGCGTTCGGGTTCCTCAGAGCCGTGATCTTTGTTGGGCCACCAGATACTCGCCCCGATGCCCTGACACGTCGTAACGATAAAATGCTCTCCCAGGTCATCTCTGCCCCACGTGATGCCGCCAACCCACGGCGGTCTCGTGCTCACGGTGGGAACGCCTTCGTAGAACACTTCGATCTTGTCTTCAGCGCCTTTGGGAATGTCCTTTTCAAACATTACCCAGTAGACATTTCCTTCTCGTTCAAACTTGAGTTCACGTGGCACGGGCGTCCCGCCCGTGAATCCGCGCAGTTGCGAGTCGGCGTGGATGATCTTTGTAATTGCCAGCGGCGGCTGCAAATCAATCTGCATTTTCTTTCCCGGTCTTAGCGTCTTGAAAGTTATAGTGTTCGACCCTCTCAACCTTCTTGTTGCCGGTAAGAACTCCACCTGCAAGTGGTAATGCAGGACGTCCCACCATTCGCGTTCCGGCGTGATCGAGCCGCGCAGTGTTTCCTGGCGAGTGATAGCTTCGGTCTTAGCGTCTTGTGGGCCTAGAGCAATTCGAGGCTCTTGGGCTAAAAGATAACCGCCGCCCGCAGTGCCGAAGCGCGCAGTGCGGAAGCGCGCACGAAGTAAGCGCGGCCTCTGCTGATCGCCGAAGCCCGCACGAAGCAAGCGCGGCGTCTCATGATTGCTGAAGCGCGCACGAAGTAAGCGCGGCATCTGCTGATTGCGGAAGCGCGCACGAAGTAAGCGCGGCGTCTGATGATCGCTGAAGAGCGCGCTCACTTCGTGCGCGCTTCTGCATTGGGCGCCAATCTGCACCTGTAGAAGTACTGCAATCGCGAGTATTGCCAATTTACATTTACGCATCGTCATTAGCGCTCCGCTGTTCCGGATTAATCATGAAGTGGCCGAACGGCTGTAAACGTCGACCTGCTTGATTCAGTAGTTCATTTTCATTGGCGATCCAACGTTTTTTGTTTGGCGTGAGAGTATAGGCAATTAGTCTTAGGGTGAAAAGACTCATCACTGCGAGTGCTGGACACGAGGCGCGGGATTTGGAAATCGCAGAATCGCAGGCGTGACGCAATGTCTCGGGTCGTGTAGTGTTTCGTCCCGGATCTTTGGTAGAATTGCACCCATGTCAACCAAACTCTACGTAGGAAATCTCACATTCCAAACTACGTCGCAAGAATTGCAAGAGCTCTTTTCAACAGCGGGAACGGTGGAATCAGCGAGTGTCGTTGAAGACCGTGAGACGGGCCGGTCACGTGGCTTTGGCTTTGTCGAAATGTCCAGTAAGGAAGGAGCCGAGATAGCAATTACGCAATTCAACGGCAGAGAAGTCACAGGCCGAATACTGAAGATAAACGAGGCCAAACCTCGCGAAGAGCGCGGCAGTAGTCGTTTTGGCGGGGGTCGTATCCCATCCCAGAAGACCTATAAGGGTGCCAAGAATGTCGTTGACAAATCCGGCGAGAGACGCCTTCACGTTAAGAGTGGGGATCAAGAGTGTCTGATTGAGATCGTCGTGGACGAGGAAGGTAAACCGATTGAAGGACACGCGGTTATTTTCAGCCCTGCCGAAGAGAAGCAGGTTAGGCATTACCTCACTGGGATTGCTGATTCGCGTAAACGCGCCAGTGAGACCCTTAATGAAATCGAAGGTCTCAAAAAGAAAACCCAAGCGATTCTTAAAGAGCTATCCTAATGTGGAACACAATAATCACTATCCTCCTAAACGTCCTTGGATTGGCTCGTGACTTGGAAGAAAACCGCAAGGAGATAAAGGAGCTAAATGAAAAGGTCTATACCCTTGCGGGCGCCGTGCGTAGCCTGTCCGATAAAGTTGATGCAAATGTTCAAATCGAAGTAGCCGAACGTAAGGCTTTGGTCCTACAGTTACAAAACGAGCTACTCATGGCGAACCACGACCTCCGCTCCTTGAATCCCATCCCGAAGAACGGACCAAAAAAAGCAAGCAAGGCTACCCAAGCACCCATTGCTAAGTCGTGAAGTCTGACCCACGCTACCCACTCATGTGAGGAAGGTGGACGCAACGTTCCCATCCCACGCTCGTGTTTGGACCTAAATCCGAGATCGAAGTCAGGTTTGCCATCGATAATCTTGCTTGGCGCTAAGTTAGTAACAAGCTGCCTAGACCAGCATTTCCATTCATCCCCGGCCAAGATGTGAAAGGCTCACCAGTGGGTTCATCGATTAGGGTCAGGCCTTCGATTCTGCGAGCTTAGGAGGCTGAGATTAGAGACGACTGCCACTGGTCATGAGAATCTCAGAATCGAAGGCCTGACCCCAGTCGTCCGAATTCGATCAATTCACCAATTACGATTCACGAATCACATCTGTTCGGGGAGAGGCGGAATGGTCATTTGGTTAAAGGCGGCGACATCAGCATCAACGTTTCCTTATGCATGACCGTACAGATCGGAATATCATAAGGTTGAACTGATGCACAATTACTCGTTGGGTTGCTTCGCATTTCGTTCTTAATAGCTCCAAGCCCCAATATGAACTGCCGACACTGTCAATACACTATCGCTGGCAAAGAACGCTGGTGTACGAATTGCGGGAAGTTCGTCCCTGAGTCTTTAATCGGGCAAGTGCTCGGCGGCAAATACGAACTGTTTGGTGTGTTGGGCATGGGCGGCATGGGGGCGGTTTATCGTGCGCGGCGGAAGCGCATCGGAGATGAGGTTGTCGTCAAAACTCTCTTGCCGAGCCTGTCTCAAGAGTCCGCGCGCTTCCATCGTGAAGCTGAAGCTGCCGCAAGCGTGAAGCATTCCAACGTCGTTATCATTCACGATTCCGACGACGCGCGCGGAGAGCTGCCGGCCTTCATTGCGATGGAGATGGTCAAGGGCGCGCCGCTACGCCGTCTCCTGCAAAGCGAAGGCAGGTTAGAGCCGTCGCGTGCCCTCACGCTGATGCGGCGCATTTGCGCCGGCGTCGGAGCGGCGCACAGGCTGGGCGTCGTACACCGTGATTTGAAGCCAGAAAACGTGATGGTCGTCCCGCCCGAAGAAGACGGCGAAACAGAGACGATTAAGGTTCTAGACTTCGGCATTGCCAAACTGCTGGACAAAGAAGTGACACTGCTAACGCAAAAGGACGCGGTGCTCGGCACGGCGTATTACATGTCACCGGAGCAATGGCGGAGCAAAGAGGTGGACGCGCGTGCCGACGTTTACAGTCTCGGTGTGATGCTCTACGAGATGCTTACGGGCAAAAGGCCTTTCACAGGTAGCACTCGCGATGAGTTAATGATGAAGCATCTGTCCGAGCCTCCACCGTCATTGACGTTTGACCAGTGCGCACTGACTGAACTGGACGCTGTAACAAAACGCGCGCTGGCAAAGGAGCAGCGTGCGCGACCGGCAGACGCAACCGAACTCGCGCGCGAACTCCGGGTTGCGGAAGATGAGACAAGTCGTCGGCGCGAAGTCGAAGCCCAAAGCCGGATTCAAACGAAAGAGAAGGCGCGGCGACAATGCAGAAGCGCGCACGCAGTAAGTGCGGCATCTGATGTTCGCTGAAGAGCGCGCTTACTTCGTGCGCGCTTCTGCATTGGCGCCGAACTCGATTCCAAGTTACACAACCTGACCGGCGGCGAAAGCCGAGGCCCAGGCCCACTGAAAGTTGTAGCCACCCAGTTGGCCCGTCACATCCACCACTTCGCCGATAAAGTAGAGCCCGGGAACGCGCCTAGCTTCCATCGTTTGTGACGAGAGGTCCGCGGTAGAGACGCCTCCGACTGTCACTTCAGCTTTGTTGAGGCCTTCCGTTCCGGCCGGCGTAAGCTGGAGCCGGTGAATGTTATCCGCAATTTCCTGAAGCTCCTTGCCGTTGTACGTTTTCAGCGGCCGCGACGCGCCGTAAAGATCGCACCAGGCCTGCGCAAACCGTCGCGGCAAGTAACGTGATAAGAGATTGACCAGCTCAATCCGGGAGCTCGGTCCTCCGGTCTTCGTCGCGCCTGGTGCTGAACTTGGGGGAGAACAGGGGGCAGAACCGGGTGCTAAATCGCACTCGATTATTCTTGCCGCCGCAATGACCTCCATTACGTCTTCATCAGGTAACAGGTTGATTGAGATCGACTCGCCGGGGCGCCAGTAGTTTGAAACTTGGAGTATCGCCGGCCCACTCAAGCCGCGATGTGTAATCAAGAGGTTTTCCCGAAACGATGGAGACGATGGAGACTGGGGACAAGTGACCAGGGCGTCAATCGAGACTCCGCTTAACACCGCCAAAGCTTTCAGAATCTGTGGCGGCAGCGTTAAAGGCACCAGGCCGGCGCGTGTTTCTTCAATGCGCAACCCAAATTGTCGCGCAATGCGATAACCGAAGTCGGTCGCTCCCAGCGGGGCGATGGATAACCCGCCGGTGGCAATAACCACGGAAGAGGTGTGAAAAGTGCCTTGATTGGTTTGCAGCATGAACGAGCGCTCGGCAACAGGTTCGCGGCGGTCCACCTGATGGACTTCGCAGCCGCAGCGAATCTCCACGGCAGCGTCGTGACACTCCCGGAGCAGCATGTCGATGATCTGTTGCGAGCTTCGGTCACAGAAGAGTTGGCCCAGCTTCTTCTCGTGATAAGCGATGCTGTGTTTTTCAACTAGTGCAATAAAGTCCGCGGGTGTGTAGCGGGCGAGCGCTGATTTGCAGAAGTGTGGGTTCCGGGAAACGAAGTTATCGGGGCTGGTCCAGGTATTCGTGAAGTTGCAACGCCCGCCGCCGGAGATGGCAATCTTTTTGCCGACCCGGTCGGCGTGTTCAATTACTAAGACTTTACGCCCGCGTTTGCCCGCCTCGATGGCGCAAAAAAGACCCGCCGCCCCGGCGCCAATGACAATAACGTCCCACTCATGCATAAAGAATGAAGAAGCACGCACGCAGTAAGTGCGTCTTCGCAACGTCAGGCCCCGATCGCATGAACGCCCTCACTTCGTGCGGGCTTCGGCAAGGAGAAGGCTTCACTTCTCACTTTCTGCGGTGAGGGTTCTGCAGTAGGGTTTGCGGAAGCACGCACGTAGTAAGTGCGCCTTCCAAACGCCAGGCCCCGATCGCATAAACGCCCTCACTTCGTGCGGGCTTCGGCAAGGAGAAGGCTTCACTTCTCACTTTCTGCGGTGAGGGTTCTGCAGTAGGGTTTGCGGAAGCACGCACGTAGTAAGTGCGCCTTCCAAACGCCAGGCCCCGATCGCATAAACGCCCTCACTTCGTGCGGGCTTCGGCAAGGAGAAGGCTTCACTTCTCACTTTCTGCGGTGAGGGTTCTGCAGTAGGGTTTGCGGAAGCACGCACGTAGTAAGTGCGTCTTCCAAAGTGCATTTTTACTCATCCTCAGAGTCGAAGGGCAGATCGCCTTGCCCGTGAAGAACATAGTCAATCGCCTTCGCCACGTGTCGTGGCTTCCACAGGTATCGCCGACTCCGGCCTCGAGACCAAATGCGCAGATTCTTTGGAAAAAGATTCTCTTCCCGAAGTTTCTTAGTAGCAAATGCTTTGAATGCATCGGCGATTCTTTCAGGCTTGGCTTGCGCTGACACAACCGCATGAGCGTGATTGCTGCGCACGTTTATCGCCCGAAGAAAATACCTTCGTTGTTCGCAGAGTTCTCTGATGGCAGACTCTGCTGCTTTCCGCTGCGAATCATTGAGAACCACAGGGGGGTGCTTTAGTTCGCTCTTCATAATTTCTTTCAACTCCTGATTCGGGGGAATGTCAGGCGTGCCGTAGATATTTCTTCCGTGCCGATCAACGGAGTGCCTCTCGTCACCATGAAGCCAGGTCCCAAAGGTGCGAATCGTAATCAGATACGCTAGAGGAAATTCGTTCTTTTCGTATTCTTCGTAGCCGTATTCATCGAGCATGGCTGTATCACTCTTGCCGGAGCACTGACGAAGCGCCCTCACTTCGTGCGGGCCTCCGCAAGGCGCCAATGCCGAAGCACGCACTGCAGAAGCACGCACACAGTAAGTGCGTCTTCGCAACGTCAGGCCCCGATCGCATAAACGCCCTCACTTCGTGCGGGCTTCTGCATTACCACCCGGTATGAATCTTCCAGTGGTCCACAATAGTCTCGCCTTCAAGCACATTGTAGTGGGAATGTTGCGCCGCCGTCAGACACGAATGGTTTGCCAAAACTCTAACGCGCGACCCAACTCGCAGACGGTCGAAAGTGTTCTCATCCTTCCCGTTCTCATCCTTCCCGTTCTTATCCTTCCCGTTCTTATCATTCGCAATTATGACGCCGTGCTCTTGCGACATCTCGCTGACAGTTAGATTCAGATCCTCACCCGCGAGGTTCAGCACTCTTCCATAGCCACAATCCGGATTCAGGTCGACCGGACCCCGATCTTTCGACAGGGCGATGGCTCCGGCGTCGATGATCACTTTTCGTCTGATTCTGTCGCGATGCACGACTGAAGCCACAACCGTGAGCGCGCAGTCGGCAAAGGAACAGCTACCCAGAGTCGCCTGGAACGCATCAAAAAAGATGTAGTTTCCAGGCCTTACTTCGTCGATGCCGTCGAGATGATCGACACTCGTGATAGTTGCAGTTGAGCCAATACTCACGATTGGTACCGGGCCGACTTCCTGACGGAGCGTCTCAGCAAAGCCGGCCATCACATCGCGTTCATGTTTCGCGAGGGCCAGAACCTCTGCCTTTGTCTGACAGTTATAACTGTGACCGGCGTGGGTCAGGATTCCCGCAAACCGCAAGTTTGACGCGTTAGATATGCGACGGGGGATCTCGGTAGCCGCTCTGTCAGTCGGCTCGACACCACACTGGTGATATCCACAATCAATCTTCAAAAAGAGATCCAGATGAACATTCGCCGGTTTGGCGGCCGTATTCAACTGATCGGGCACATCAGAATCATCCGTTATCAAAGACAGTTCGCAATCTCTGGAGAGTTCAATCGCTTCGTCGAATTTTCCTGGCTCTATTGGGATGGCGTAGGTGATCTTCGAGAATCCATTCGCAGCGAACGCCCGTGCCTCGGCGAGGGTTGAGACCGTCACCGCGCCGGAGTGCCCGGCGGTTTGAATGCGAGCAACTTCGATACACTTGTGAGTCTTGATGTGCGGTCGAAGATCAGCGCCAAATTGCCTGATGCGCTGGCTCATCCGTTCGGCGTTGCGCTTAACCTTCGCAACGTCGAGTACGAGACTGGGTGTTTTCAGGGTTTCAAGGTTCATTGTCAGAATAGTCCACAGATTACGCAGATGAAAACATTAGCCACAAAAAGGCACAAATGTCAGTACCGGGAGCGGTAGCGACCGGGTACCGGCCCGAAGGGCCATTATGTAATAGCCCCGACCGTCAGGTCGGGGAACCAAGTTCCTCACAAATAAATGAGGCCCGAAGGGCCGGATTAATCATGTCGGTCCTTCGGACCTCGGAACATTCGTAACGACGTAACCCCGACCTGACGGTCGGGGCTATTACATGACGGCGCTTCGCGCCTCATATCCACCCGCGACCCCAGGTGGTACTGACTCTCTGTTTTTTAGACGCTGGCATTCTCAGGTTATCCATTGATTCGTCAGCCGAACCGCGCGCCACTTACCATCGATCTTTTCGAGCACCACCGTCGCCCCCGAATAACCGATTGTGACGCTCGCGTTCGCTTTGGTTCGTTCGGCGTTGACGAACTCAATCTGGGTCACTTGCGGATACGTCTTCAAGCTCCCACCCGCCCCAGTGCCCAGGTCTCGCCGGGAAGAACCGCCCAAACAGCGAAAGGACTTGCATCGAATCACCGACCGGTTGATTTGGTGTTTCCATGACGTGCCGGGGTGCGCGACTCTTCGTTCCGCCAATCGTGGGCACCAGCCGCGCCACCAGCGATAGCTCGTCGGAAGTAAGCATTAACACCTGACCGAGATCGGGAAATCTCTGATAGACCGTGTGGCGGCTGACCTGGCCATCCGGCGTCTTGACTGCCACATCTGCGCGAACGACAACGAAGCGAGGCAGCGCGTCGGGAAACCTGAAAGCATTCCACCCCTTGCCACCATAGACCGGCAGATCGCCAAGCGGCCGAAATACAACCTGCCGAATTTCAGCGATGTCGGCTTCGAACGTCGTCGCTGGCGGACGCGCGGCGAGTTCGCGCTGACTCGCGACCCACGAGTCCAGCGTTTTCGCTATCAGTTTTTCGGCGTCATCAGAATGGCCTTCCGTCACTAAAAGCGCGGCCTTTGCCAGCGCCGCAGTCGCGACGTAGGAATCAAACGGTTCTTTGGTAATTGCTTCCAGCGCGGCGACAGCCTTAATCCGGTCATAGTGCGCGCCTTCGACGGCGGCCAGATCGAGGGCTGATTCGAGTTCGGCCCGATGCCGAAGCAATTTCGCTTCCGCCACAGCCGGCGACTTTGGGTGTTGCCGCATGAACTTCGTCAGCGTCTTGCTCGCTTCAACGAACTGGTTCTGTTCCAGTTGCCACCGCGCGCGCGCGAGCAGCCGGCCTCCGGGATGACGAAGGTCGCGTTCGAGTGCGCTGACACGCACCCTCAGAGCATCACGGCTGACGCGTAGTCGATCGGCCACTCGCCCAGTTGTCGCACCCGGCAGCGTCGCCTGTGAAGACCGGATCGAATACTCGAAGCCGTAGTCTGCGTCCCAGCTATTCAAAGCCCGCGTGGCGGCCGCCAGGGAATCTTCGAATCGATCGAGCGCATCAAGCGCGCGCGAACCAAACGCGCCGCCAAGCACCCGGGCGTAGGGTTCATTCGGATAGTTGGCCGCCGCACGAGTGTAGGCCGCGGCGGCTTTCGGCCAATCGTTCGCCTGCTCATAACACTCACCGATGCGCAGCGCCGCAATCGGCGCGTATGCGCTCGACGGATACAGCGAGACAAACTGTTGATACTGGGGTAGAGCGCGCGCGTAGTCGCGCTGGTAGTAGTCAAATGCCGCCGCGAACGCGAGCGCCTGCCGAGACGCGGTACCGTTTTTAGCCACGGCCAACGCCGCCCGAGCTTTGGCGGCCATCGCCGCTCGATCTGCCTCAGGCCCCGCCGATGATTGCCGGGCGTAGTACTGCGCGCGTAACAATTGCACCGCACCCGGATCTGGCGCCGCCTTTTCAAGATCGTCGAGCGTCCGCTCGATGCCGCCAACGCGGTCGCCTTTCAACTGAAACAAAACTCCCATCTTGCTCGTGATGACGTAGCCCAGGCTGTCGTCTGGGGATCCCAACGTGGCTGATGTCTGCAAGTGGGTTCGAACGAAGTCAGCGTACGCGTCGATCGCCCGATCGAGATTCGCAGGTGAATAGGCCGGCGGCGGCGTGTCGGACACGAAGAAACCGACCATAAGTGAGGGTGCCTTTTCCACCCATTCACTGCGCGGGAACTTGCCGCTCTTCGAGTTCTTTGACGATGGCCGCCACGCGCAGGAGCCGCTCAGTCGGATCAGAGCCACGCGTTTCGATTCCAGTGACGGCGACGTTCACATGGAGATCCCAGCCTGCCTGGAAGAGCGCCTTGGCGCCTGCATTGGTGCCGGGATGCTTCTTCGCGAATTGCTCAAGATCGGCGATCCGTTTCACCATCTGCCTGGGATCCGACATGAGCAAGTCGACCTGGGCGAGCAGCGCGGCCTCAGTCCCGTCGTAATCACGGACGAACTGGTTCAGCCTCTCGGTCCAGCTCGGACTTTGACTCCTCTCGAGTGAGGCGTCGATCGTGAGCATCTCCCGCGCCAGGCGGGCGGCGTCTTCGCGCGGGAGCCTGGCGACCAGAGCGCGCGCAGGACCAATCAGTTGGCGAATATTCTCGATGTATGAGCGCGTTTGATCCTGCCGAAACTGGAACAATGTTTCGCTCAGGGCATGCATTACGGCAATCGTTTGTTCGGCGTCGGCTGCTTCGAGGGTTCGTTTCAATAACAACAACGCATCGTCGCGCCGGCCAGCACCGACGAGACGCCTTAAGGTCTCAGGTGGAGCGGAGTTTTGCGCAAGTAGCCGCTTGGCCTCTTTGACGCTTGCGCCTTGGCGCAGGTACCAGAGCATGGTGGAGTCGTACGAGGGAAAGTCGAGCCAGGGATCGGCTGGGGGCGACTGGCCGAGCAGCGCCGGTGCGGCTAACGCCGTCACGAGCAGAATGCCAACTATTCGTATTCGCCTCAGTCTCAAGATCATCGTCGCTTGAATTAAGACCGCCATGAGTTCACTCCCCTTGCACAATCAGGGTTTCCGACGACCGCTACTTGCTTGCGACTCTTCGGGTTGCGTTTGGATCAATAACCGATTGCCAACCCATCTTTGCGTGGATCGGACGCGCCCATCAGAGTCCCGTTCACCGGATCAATCATGATTGCCTGGCCTCCACCCATCGATGATCTCAGTACGCCGGGAGGTGCAGCCCGCACGTGGCCGAGGGCAATGAGCCGGTCAATCACGGTTGCCGGAATTTCATCCTCGAGTAAAACGCGTCGACCGCTCATATAACGGTAGCGCGGCGCATCAATCGCCTGCTGCAATCCCATCCCAAGATCGATGATATTGACCAGCACCTGAACATGTCCTTGCGGCTGAATGCCGCCACCCATAACGCCGAACGACATGAACAGCTTGTTGTCTTTGAAGACCATCGCCGGAATGATCGTGTGAAAAGGGCGCTTGCCCGGCACGAGATGGTTGGGATGGGCTCGATCCAGTGAAAACGAACTACCGCGATTCTGAAGTACGATTCCCGTATCGCCGGCGACAATCCCTGATCCAAAAGCGTCGAAAATACTGTTAATGAACGACACCGCGTTGCCGTCCTTGTCGACGACCGTAAAGTAGGTTGTGTCGTTGCCCCCGTTGATTTCTCCCGGTGGTGGTGAATCGAGAGCTTGATCCGGGCTGATAAGAGCGCGTCGTTTGGCAGCGTAGTCCTTCGATAGCAACTCGACTACAGGCACTTTAGAGAAAGCCGGATCAGCGATGTAGCGATTGCGATCAGCGAAGGCCAGTTTGGTTGCTTCAATCAGCGTGTGATAGTAGCGATCCGGTTGTGCACTCAACGCTGCAAGATCGAAACCCTCGAGAATGTTAAGCGTGAGTAACGCAGTCAACCCCTGACCATTAGGTGGAATTTCATAGACCGTATAACCGCGATAATTGGTCGAGATCGGTTCTACCCACTCTGATTTGTGCGCTGCCAGGTCTGCCAGTGAAATGAAACCACCGTGCTTTTTGGAATAGTCGGCGATCGCCCGCGCTATCTCACCTTTGTAGAAAGCATCGCGCCCCCCGCGGGCCAACGTCCGGAAGGTGCGAGCCAGGTTCGGTTGGCGGAAGATCTCGCCTGCTCGGGGCGCCCTCCCCTCAATCAGGTAGTTAGATGCCGCCGCGGGAGTCTGCTTCAACTTTGTGACTTCGGCGTTCCAGTCTTCAGCAGTCTTCTCCATGACTGGAAATCCGTTCTCCGCAAAATCAATAGCCGGCGAGAGCAGATCCGAAAGCTTCATGGTGCCGTACTTTTCCAATAACGTGACCCAGCCATCAAAAGCACCCGGAATAGTGATGCTTTCCATGCCGTACTCCGGCATCCGCATCACATTCCGCTTGGCAAAGTAATCAAGACTCAAAGCCCTGGGTGCTCGCCCACTGGCATTGAGGCCCTTCAGCTCCTTCGTTTTCGACCAGTAAACAAGCATGAAGGCGTCGCCGCCTACGCCGGTCATCATGGGTTCCGTTACATTGAGCACGGCCGCCATCGCGATCGCTGCATCGACGGCATTGCCACCGCGTTTGAGAATATCAAGACCGACCTGCGAGGCGAGCGGTTGGCTGGTAGCAACCATTGCGTGTTGGCTCCGCACAACCGATCGACCCGGCTTGACGTGGGAGAGCCGATTTTTGTCCCGGGGGCTTTTGTCTTGCGCAGAGGGTTGGATGTTTGTCATTAACATCGGCGTCACTATCGCAGTGACAATGCAGATTCGAGCCGCTCGTGGCCACGAAATGATTGTCGTTCGGGTCATTTGGGACATAGGGGCGAACCTCTCTAACCAGCGTCACGCTGGGTTTCTCCAAGTACTGGAACTCCCAACTAGTATAGTTAATTGCGGCGGAGTGCGCTGACTTGGCAGCACTTTCGAAAGCGGCGACTGGCTTTGCCCAAAAAAGTCTTAGGTAACGCTAAAGGCTCTTGATTGATCGCTGATCACTTCAGGATCTGGCTGACAATATTCAACGAAGCTGCGAAGCAGCGGATGTATTTAAGCCCAAGGCGAGGCTTTGCGAGCCTTGGGTTACGATGGTTAATAAATTTTGCAGGAGCCGCGGAGCGGCGACCTTGAGTTAGGCTATCGGAGGGAGCGCTAGCAAGATTTCTCTTCAGAATGGACCAATCAACGAGGCACGCGCGTTGGTTCTGACTCGAAACTCAAAAACTCTGACTCGAGACTGAGATGTCGCCCGCTTCGCGGGCTCCGCTAATCTATAAACGGGCATGGTTCCCAAGGCTCGCAAAGCCTCGTCTTGGGCTTAGCTAAGACCGCTGCTACGCAGCTCGACGAGTTTGTTCGCTCACCCCGGCTTTTTTGGGCAAAGCCGCGGCGACTAGTCGCCGCACTGCAAATTCTGTCGCCCGCCTCGCGGGCTTGGGAAATAGTGATGACTCGATCCAGGGGTGGCGCTTCCAGCACCCCAGCGGAGATGCTCCGCCGGGGACCCCGCGCTTAGGTTGCTTCCCCCTGACTATTATCTTTCACGCCTTCGGCGTGAGAACCAGGGCCACTTCCCCGCTATGCGCCGGCATTTCTCAAATATCTCCTACTGAATTACGATCGACAACTATGAAAGCCATCCGGGTTACGCAAACCGGTGGGCCTGAAGTGCTCACACTGGCAGATCTGCCGGCGCCTACGCCGAAGGCGAACGAAGCATTGATCGCAATCAAGGCGATCGGAATCAATTTCATCGATGTCTATCTTCGCGAGGGCCGATATCCATCGCCGCTGCCATTCATTGCCGGACAAGAAGCGGCCGGTGTGGTTGCGGAAGTCGGTGCTGAGGTTACGAATCTAAAGCCGGGTGATCGCGTGGCCTACTGCGGAATAACCGGCAGCTATGCCGAATACGCGTGCGTGCCTGCTGAACGGCTCGTGAAGGTGCCGGCGGAATTGGATTTCGACACAGCCGCCGCGGCGATGCTGCAAGGCATGACCGCGCATTACCTCTGTCGCAGCACTTATCCGATTAAAGCGGGTGAGACTGCCTTGATTCATGCGGCGGCGGGAGGCGTGGGCCAACTGCTGGTGCAGCTGTGCAAGCGTCTCGGCGCGCGTGTGATCGCCACCGCCGGCAATGAAGAGAAGGCGGAGCTGGCGCGCGCTGCCGGAGCCGACGAGTGCATCGTGTATACCAAAGCCGATTTTGAATCAGAGACACGACGTCTGACCGATGGCCGTGGGGTTCACGTGGTTTATGACGGCGTGGGCAAGGCAACATTCGATGGCGATCTAAACGTGCTACGCCCGCGTGGGTATCTGGTTCTGTTTGGTGGCGCGAGTGGCGCGGTGCCACCGTTCGATTTGATCAAGCTGTCGCAGAAGGGTTCGTTGTTTATCACGCGACCGACGCTCGTTCACTACACCGTCACGCGAGAGGAACTTGAATGGCGCGCGGGCGATGTGCTCCAGATGCTTGTTAATTGTGAATTGAAGATTCAGATTCATCATCGGTATCCGCTCGATGATGCCCAGCAAGCGCACCGCGATCTGGAAGGACGAAAGACAACCGGGAAGTTGTTATTGATTCCGTGAGTGAGAATTGGAGGCGCGAAGCGCCGATATGCAATAGCCCCGACCGTCAGGTCGGGGTTACACGGATAACAAGACAAATATTCCCTCTCCCTCTGGGAGAGGGGTTAGGGGTGAGGGTGCGCAGCATAGGACCGGCATGATCAATCCGGCCCTTCCAGCCTCATTTATTTGTGGGGGGAACCTGGTTCCCCGACCTGACGGTCGGGGCTATGGCATCTCGGCGCTCCGCGCCTCACGCGGAGCTATTCCTAAACTCCTTTCCTGAGTAAAATAGCCAGACCTTTTGCCCAATGCCCTTAACTCCCGGCACAAAACTCGGCCGTTACGAAATCCGTTCGAAGATTGGCGCGGGTGGAATGGGTGAAGTGTATCGGGCTGAAGACACTCGGCTCCGCCGGAATGTCGCCTTAAAAGTCCTTCCCGCCGAACTCGCTTCAAACAAGAATCGAATGCGGCGGTTCGAACAGGAAGCGCAAGCCGCGGCGGCTCTCAACCATCCCCACATCGCGACGATTTATGAGATTGCCGAACATGAGGGCTACCACTTCATCGCGATGGAATTCGTTGATGGCGTGACGCTGCGCAAGAAGCTCAGTCGTGAGCATACTGAGCTGCGCAGGTTCTTGCGGTACCTGCAACATGCGGCGGAGGGTCTGGCACAAGCGCATGCTGCGGGGATCGTTCATCGCGATCTCAAGCCTGAAAACATCATGATTACGCGCGACGGGCACGTGAAGATCCTGGATTTCGGTCTGGCGAAACTTGTCGAACCTCAAACCAGTTTAGGCGGGAGCGAGATGGCGGGCGGTAGTCCGCCTCAAAACGAGAGCGAGAGTTCCAGCGAAGATGCTGAGACCGCGATCCTGCAGCAGCAATCAACGCCCGGCATGATTATGGGCACCTTTGGTTACATGTCTCCGGAACAGGCCCAGGGTAAGACAAGAGAGATCGACCAGCGATCCGACATCTTCTCGTTCGGCTGCATCCTGTATGAAGCGGCCACCGGCAGCAAGCCCTTCGAAGGTGAGTCGCTCATTAAATCCTTACACATGGTTGTTTATGAGCCGGAGCCAGCCATCGCTGATTTCAATCCATCCGCGCCACCGGAACTACAGCGAATTGTGAGACGTTGTCTCGCGAAAGATCCCAAAGACCGCTATCAATCAATTAAGGAAGTTGCAATTGAGTTGAAAGAGCTGCGGCGCGAGGTTCGCGGCGCCGGCGTCGATACAACTGTGCCGCCGGCCAGAAGCACAACGACTGAACTGCCGGGCGCGAAGTCCACCGGCAGCGAAAGCTTCGGTCCTACAATCAGTACGCCATCGGCTTCGATTCAGACGAGCGCCTCCAGCGGCGAGAATGTTGTCTCCCGCATCAAACAGCATAAATTCGCGGCGGGAATTGCTTTGCTCACGTTGCTGGCAGCGGCAACGGCCGTCGGCTTTTATCTGCGTGGCCGCACCTCGAGCGCGACTATTGAATCGATCGCGGTGATGCCCTTCATAAACGAAAGCGGCAAAGCGGAGGTCGAATATCTCGCCGACGGGATGACCGAAACCCTGATCAGCAGTTTGTCACAATTGCCGAATCTGAACGTTAAAGCGCGCAGTTCTGTCTTTCGTTACAAAGGAAAAGATACCGACCCAAAAAACGTCGGCAGCGAACTGAATGTGCAGGCGATTTTGAATGGACGGGTTGCTCAATACGGTGACCGAGTGACGTTAAATCTCGAATTGGTTGACGTCCAAACCGAAAACGTAATTTGGAGCGAGCAATACAATCGCAAACAAACCGACCTGGTGTCTTTGCAGAGCGACATTGCTCGCGACGTTTCCAGCAAACTCAGAATCAAATTGTCAGGCGCGGACGAACAGAAGTTAGCCAAGCACTACACGCAAAATACCGAGGCTTACAAGCTTTACCTGCAGGGCCGCTTTTACGCCAACAAACGCACGCCAAAGGACTCGCATAAAGCTATCGACTGTTTCGAGCAGGCTGTCCACATTGATCCAAATTATGCCCTGGCTTACGCCGGGCTGGCGATCAGTTATGCCTACCTCACGATTTTTGGTGATGAGCCGTCCGGAAACACATTTCCCAAAGCCCGCGCGTTTGCTTCAAAGGCAACCGAATTGGACAGCTCTTTGGCTGAACCCCATATCGTGCTTGGCGTGCTGAGGTTTCTTCAGGACCACGATTTTGCCGGCTGGGAACGCGAGGTCCAATTGGCACTGGCGGCTAATCCAAATTCAAGTGACGCTCATCGCCTGAATGGTTTGAGACTTCTCTATCTGGGCAGGTTTGATGAGGCGCTCGCCGAGACCCAGAGGGCGTTGGAGATAGAACCTTTATCAACCGCAGGTAACGTCAATTATGCCGTGTGTTTTTTCTATTCGGGGCGAATCGACGAGGGCGAGGCGCAGATGAAAAAAGCGATCGAGCTGGCGCCCGATTACTGGTTTTCGCATTACTATCTCTACAACGTTTATCGCTTTAAGGGTAACTATGCATCGGCTATCGACGAACTTGCGAAGAGTAAAGACTTACGCGACGAAACGGAAGCAGCAAGATTGATCAGAGATAGTTTTGCCAGGAGAGGGTGGCAGGGATTTTTGCGCGCCGTGACCGTCCAGCCTGCGACGATGAAAATGAGTCCCTACAACATGGCGGGGTTTTACGCGGAAACCGGAGACAAGGAACGGGCTTTTGCGGCACTCAACGAAGCAGTTAAAGCTGATCAACTTGTAGGCTTTGTGAAAGTCGATCCCTTCATGAAACCGCTGCGCGACGATCCGCGCTTTCCGGAGTTGTTAAAGAAAGTCGGCTTCCCGCCGTAAGGCAAGCTGTGGGCTTTCTGTCCTCAGCTATGGGGGTCAGGCCTGCTGTCCTCAGCTATCGGGGTCAGGCCTGCGATTCTTCGATTCTCAACGGTAAAGCAATCGCTCGAACTTCCAGTGTGACTCGGCTTAAGTAATATCTATCGAGGAAGGCTGAGGATTGAGAATCGCAGAATCAAAGGCCTAACCCGGTATTACCCTTTCCATTTCGCATGTTAGTGGTTGTCAACAAGGGGTGCGACTTCCGCGTTGCCCGATTCCCCGTCACGCTTCGGCTGCTTCCTTCTAAGAATCAAAGCAGAGATGACGGTAATCAACAGTCCGACCGGGAAAGGCTCCATCAGCGTCATGGCGTAGCGCAAGAATGGATTCTTGTACCATTCCTTGAATTGCTGGTACTCCTGAACCGTCTGGTTGAGCGCTTCCGGCGTCGCTCCCTGCATACGCATCTTCCCAACCATATAGTCTGAATATTGATCGAGAAAGTCTGGAAGGAACCAGTGGTAGATAAACTCCCAAGTCACGATGTAAATCCCACAGGAGATTAGCGTGATCAGAATTCCCACTTTGAATGCCCGTCCAAACGTGATCGTCCCACCCGCAACCTTGTCGCGATAAGAACGGATGCCGAAGAACACCATTACAAAACAGGTGACGAATGTCGTGTAACCGAGAACCGTGAGGTACTCAAAGGGGATGCGACCGATGAGCGGGATGGTGACGAACACCATCAAGGCCGCGATGGCACCCGAAAACAATCCGAAGTACAGAACAGTCTTTTTCATAGCGTTGAACCCTCACTTCGTGCGGGCTCCAGACGCACGCACCTAGTAAGTGCGTCTTCAGTGATTTACCGGACTGCGGAGCTGATCGCTCCTTTCCGCCCTCACTTCGTGCGGGCTGCAGAAGCACGCACCTAGTAAGTGCGTCTTCAGTGATTTACCGGACTGCGGAGCTAATCGCTCCTTTCCGCCCTCACTTCGTGCGGGGCTCCAGACGCACGCACCTAGTAAGTGCGTCTTCAGTGATTTACCGGACTGCGGAGCTAATCGCTCTTTTCCGCCCTCACTTCGTGCGGGCTGCAGAAGCACGCACCTAGTAAGTGCGTCTTCAGTGATTTACCGAACTGCGGAGCTGATCGCTCCTTTCCGCCCTTCCGCAAACCCACTCCTCTGCGTTTGAAATCGAGTGGAAGGTAGCCTTTAAGCCGTCACTTGTCGTCATCCTTTCGAGTGACTTTGGCCCCCAGCGCGAAAATCACTAAAAAGGGTGATACGGGAATTGGGGGAGATGCAATCAACAAGACTAACGCTCTTAATAACTGCGCGCGGGAAACTGGTTGGTCATTGGTATGTCTGCCCCTGGTGCTTGAGCCAGCCGCCCGGATGTCGCCCGGCGGGGTCGTCGTGCGTCCAATGAACGACGCCGCCCTCCGGATTCCAGTCGTATTCCCCTCGAAAATACACTTCGTCTCCCACGTGTGGGCCAGGTATTCGTGGTGCCAGGTCAATGTTGTGGGCAATGAGCAGGGTCTGCCCCGAGCTGAGTTCCAGGATAAAACGTTGATGCCTGCTTCCCTTGTTGTCGTCAGCAAGAACCTGCTTGACCACGCCCCGGCCTTCGACTTGAAGCCTGCGAGCCTGACTCTCGAAGGCGCGTCGAAGGATTTGATCGTTCTCGGAGGAAAAACCTTGCTCTATTCGCGGCGAGCAGCCGAAAACACTTATCGCGAAAAGAAGGAAAAAGAGAATTAGGAATCGCATTGTTTTAGCCAAGCGCGAACCAACCTTGTGAAGCGGGTGTCAGCATAAAGACTTTCACCCCAGCCGATGCTCGGGGCCGGGGAACCCGGCCCTGAGGTGGAGCGAGGCGGAGCCCCAGGCTTTATGCTTTCGTGCGCTACGCGCATTGCTTAAGAATCGCAGGCCTGACTCCGATAACGGTGCAATATTTCTTTGGGACCGTAACCCCCGAACCTGACGGTCGGGGCTATTGCATCTCGGCGCTTCGCGCCTAACTGGCTCCAGATCGCTCCAGACTATACTTTGCCAATTCCAGCGGGTGCGCTTTGTCCGCAGATTCCAAATGATGCAGGAGCCTTTCGCGACGCGCCTTCTCTGCCGCATCCGCGCCGGGGGCAGAGATCAGTTCGCGCAAATCGGCTTCCGCGTCAGCCTTCGTTTCGTTCTTCAAACAGACTAACGCGAGGCCGGCAAGTTGGAACCGGTCGAAGCCTTCCATCAGGAAATCCCGCAGCGCGGGGCTATGACGCAGATGAAACCTGATCGTCTCTTCAACGCCACGGACCGGATACTCCGGGAACACGGCCGAATGAATGATCGCGGAGGCGAAGTTATTCAGGATTAACTCCGCCATAGCTTTCACCTCATTGAGGCTCGCGGCATCACCTTCGACCCAGGCTTTGTTGTCATAAAAGTAAGGACGCAGGTACGGTTTCTCGATCAGGATTTTCAGATGGTCAGACGTCTCGGACATCGCCCGCTGCACCAGTTGGATCTGAGGCTGCTGGCGGGCGCTCTCTAACTGCCGCCGCGCTGTCTCAAGCTGGTCCCGCGCGGCGCGTAACTGTCTGACGAAAACGGAAAAATTCAGGAGGCCGGTCAGGACCAGCAAAAGGGTCCCGCCGAAAGTTAGCAGAGGGATTAAGAGTTCAGAGTTCATGCATCAACCGCGGAGCGGTTGCAGAAGTTAGCCAGGGGTAAGCGACCGCAGGTCGCGCCACCACTGGATCCAGCAACAAGGATTTTGCGCCCTGAAGGGGCGCAATAAAATACTGATCGTTCCTTAAGACGCGAAGACGCGAAGTCTGTCGCCCGCTTCGCGGGCTTGGGACTGAAGGATGACTCGATCCAGGGGTGGCGCGACCTTCGGTCGCTTATCCCTGGCTACTATCCTTCACGCCTTCGGCGTGAGGACAGGCGTCATTACCGCACCGGCCTAATCAAAACATCCGCCAGGCTTCGCAATCGAGATGAATCGGCCGCGCTCTTCGCCGTTGCCGCACTCTTTTGCACCGACATCCCAAGGCCACGTAGCTTCACCAGCGCAGCGCGACTCAGGTTTGCACTCTCCGCAGTTCCAATCGCCTGCCGCACACTCGCGATTTGATCGGCCGGCAGGGCCTGAGATCGTTCCAGCTGATCTAGATACGCTTTCGCCACGCTCAACTTGCGTGGCCAAACAATCTTTTGCTGGTTCTGCACATTGAACTCAGTCATCCGAACTGTCTTCGCCGCGTCGATCTCGTTCTGAGACAGATCCTTCGTCGGCACGAGCTCAAAGACATCCAGGCCGCGGGCGATCTCAGAGGCGTAGATGTGGCCGTTGTACCAGTAAGCTGACCAGTCGCCGCCCAACACGAGCAGGTTGGGAAGAATCGGCCCGCGATCGAAGTAGCCGATCTCAACCGGATGCTCGGCGTCGGTGAAGTCCATGATTGAGATACCGCCCTGGTACCACGCCTGCACTTTGATGTCGCGCCCCGGCACCGGAAGCAGCGAGCCATTGTGCGCCACACAGTTTTCGCTATCCGTCTGGGCCGCCGGCAATTTGTAGTAGCTGGCGAAACTCAGCTTGTTGTTCTTCAGGTTGAAAATCGCATTAGCACCCCACTTGTTTGGATCGTTAGCGCGGCAGCGCGCGCCGAGTCCGCCGCCCCACTCGTCGGTGAAGACGACTTTCTTCCCATCGTTTGAAAATGCGGCGGAGTGCCAATAGGAATAGTTAGGATCATTGACCGCGTCCACGCGTTTCGGATGAACCGGATCTCTGATGTCCAAAAGGATTCCATTTCCCGAGCACGCCCCGGCCGCCAGTCCGAGCTGTGAATACACGGTGATGTCGTGACACTGATTGGTAAGCGCAGGCTTTTCCATCGCCTCTCCCGCCTTGCCGTGAAATGGGCCGCTCGTGAGTCCCGCGACGTTGCCTGATCGCGGATCGATGAAAATACGGGGACTGGAGACCACCTTTGCATTCTGCGGCGCCGCCAGCGGGACCTTGATCACTTCAATGCGAAAGAGCGCCGTAGTCGGGTCCTTCTCAGGCTGTTCGCCCGAGCAGCCCGCTAGCTCTTCGTTTCGGCGCACGTAAGAAGTGCCCGAAACATAGATGTAAACGTTTCGCTTATCTTTCGCATCGACCACGAGGGTGTGCGTGTGCGAGCCGCGGCAAGTTTGCACGGCGGCCACCTGTTTGGGATTGCTGATGTCGCTGATATCGAAAACTCTCACGCCGCGGAAACGATCTTTTTGCGCGGGCGGTGGAGGCGGATCTTTCTCTTGTCCCGCCGGCGGTGGGGGTGGCGGTGGAAATCCCTCGGGGCCGCAATCGAGCCGGCCGTTCGACATCTCAACCGACATGAACAAAAGGTTCTTGTAAACCGACACATCGTTCTGTCCTCCGGGACAGATTATCGATGTCAAAAGGCGGGCGTTCGCGGGAGTTGAAATGTCGTAGATATTTAAGCCGTAGAAATTTCCCATGAAGAGACGGTTGCCCTGAAACGCCAGGTCAGAGTTGGCAAAGGCCAGCTGCGCCGTCGGCAACACAGCCGACTTCTCAAGCTTCGAGGGGTCACCGATACCAAGCAGCCCCAGCGTCTTCTGTACTCTCGAATCGTCAGGATTGTCAGATTCGAGTTGAAAGGCATCGGGCTTCTTCAGTAGTAAGAGATGCTTTAGCCCGAGCGCTGCTTCACCGGCGTCGTACATTCCCGGCTTCAGGTTCGCGCGCGGGTCCGAAGTATCCGAACCCGTCATTCCCGGCGGCAACGCCGGCGCCGTTTCAGGAGCAAACGGGTTTTCAGGCGTGGGTGACGGCGAGGGCGAGGGATTCTGCGCCTGCGTCCCGGTTGAAAAATAAAACCCCAGAACAAGCGATGCGATTAGCACCAGGAAACCGACACTATGTTTACGATTCATCTTGACTCCTTCAAAGAAGGTTATTTTTTGATTCAAAGCCCGCGAAGTGGGCGATAGACTTGGAGTGCGGTGGCAAGCACCGGGTCCCCAGCGCGGCAGCCGCGCTGGGGTGGTCGTAGCGCGACACCGCTTTGGATCGAATTAACTATCCAAAACGCCGTCGCCGTCCCGACATGTCGGGATCTGCCGGCGCACTCCAAATTGCTTAGTCGCGCGCTCCGCGCGCTTTTTGGCCGCTTCGTCGAATGCCCAGGATCGCCCTCCCTCACGGTCGGGCTACTGCCCTGCCGCGCATCTTTTCCATGATCCTAATCTCGGCACGTTGGCCACTGTCAACGTCGGTCGCAAAACTGAATAGCTCGGCGTCCTGACCCGCGCCGGCGGTGTCAAACAACTCCCTCACCATCACGAGAGCGCCGTTGTGATGCTGAATCATCCCACTCAAGAACAGTTTGTCGAACTCGGCGCCTTCTGCTTTTCGCAGCGCCTCCATCTGCTTCGGCGTCAGCATCCCCGGCATGAGCATCGAGTGGCTCGTCATATCCATACCCGGCCTGTGGGTTCCCGTCGGCATCTGGTGCGAAACCGGTTCGCCTCTGGCGGCGAGCCAGCGTTTCATGAAGGCCATCTCGTCTGACTGCGAATGGCTGATGCGCGCTCCGAACAAACGCAGCTCTTTGTTCGTCGTGTGTGATTCAATCAGCGCCGTCATTTCAACGGCTTGAGCATGATGCATGATCATGCCCTGCATAAACTCAACATCCTTCGGCGAAGTCGGCGGTAGAGTTGGTCGCGTCGATGACGGCAACCTTCGCGTCGGCTGACCGGGAGCGCCCGGCTGAACGACGACCGGAGGCGGCGGATTAGTCTGCTGTGCGCAGACCGGCAGCCAAAACGAAACCGCGAAAATACTGACGGCGGCGCGCAGCACACTTCGTGCTGGCAGGAGCCTAGTTTGCAAGCTGAGCTGAAGATCCTTCATCGGCCTTGGAAACGGGAGAATAACCCACCCGATAGTCCCGACAAATCCGGAGCAAGTGACCTCAGCTTTGCCTCAAGAGTACCTGAGCGTACGAATACTTCTTCAGCCCGGAGGGCTGACAGATAGTGGCCGGTGGTCGCAGACCACCGGAACCTCGGGCCTAGTGATTTGGCATCCTGAAGGGATGCAAGGAGTTTGTGCATTATCTGGCACCCCTCCAGGGTGCAATCAACGAACGCGCCGATCCGGAGGTCTCCGCTTCGCTCCGACCTCCGGCTACTCTCTGACAACCCTTCGGGTTGTAATACCAGACGGAGCTGAACCTTAAAACTATTGAGGCAAAGCCACTGTCCCCATCACGTCGCATCCATCCGCTCCATCTCGTCACTCAATCCCAGATACTCCCAACGCAACAGGGCAATCGGTACGTTGCCGTTTAGCCACAAGTAATCGTGGAAGGCGCGCAGCTCGAACTTCTCCTTCTGATTAAGCCGCGCGTCGGCGAGGAACTTCACGATTTGGAGTTTGCCAATCTGATAAGTAATCGCCTGACCCGGTGAGGAAGCGAAGAAGACGGCCTCTTGCCGCGCCGTGCCGCGATCGACCGGGACGATCGTTTCCAGGTAATCAGCGGCCTGATCGATGGTGAATTCGCCGGTGGCCAGCTTCACATCAACTTCCACCCGCAGCGCGCGCAGGCGCATGAAGTTGTACATGATCTCGCGCAGCTTTGGCTTGTCATCGAAGAACCCAAATTGCAGCATCATCTCTTCGGCGTAAAATCCGATGCCTTCGTTTGCACCTGAATCGTAGTAGCGGCGGCGAATTTTGTTTTCGTGCGCCCAGGAGAGCGTCATCTGAAAGTAATGGCCGGGGACGCCTTCATGCACGATCAAAGGCCGGGGGTCTTTGGCGATCGACAACGAAAAATAATCCAGATCGGGAGACGGCGGCTTGATGTAACTAACGCCATCCTCATCCAGCCGGGTGTCGGAAGTAAGATCGTCAGTCACACCCATAAATGAAAGCGGCTCGACGTAAGACGGCAGCGGCAGGTTGCGATAGTGCTTCATCCATGAAGGCACGCTGAGGATGTTCTTCGCTTCGAGAAAGCGCCGCGCCTCCCCTTCCCAGAATTCTTCCTGCGCCATCTGGGTCGCTTGATCGGGAAACAAGTCGAGCTCCGCTAAACCCAAATTGCGAGTTTGTTCCACCGTTTCGAATGCAACTGAGCGCTCCCATTCGTACGCGCCCATCACCAGCAGTTGCTCCGGCAGAAACGGCATCAGCGCGACATGCTTGAGAAAGTAGTTGTAAGCCTCGCGACCGACCGCCGTCTTTTCCGTCATCTCATCAAGATTGGTATTCAGCCAGTCGTGAAGCGACTCGAGCGCCGCAATCGCATCGCCGGTGGCCTCACGAAGGGCGGCCGCGCTTACACCTGAAAGCAGTGGGCCAAGCTCGTCGGCCACTTTCGTAAGCCGGACACGCACGTCAGACAACTTCTCGATCGCCGCGAGCGCAAAAGGCCTGATCGCATCGCCGGCAAGATTCTCCCCGGCGTTCCGGACTGTCTCGCTGAAACTCTGAAGGACCTGAATGATGTCGCGGCTACGCGCCTCGGTAAATGGCGGCGGCTTCAGCAAAGACAGAAACAGCAGGCCCAAAGTCTGGTCGACATAGAACCCGGGATTGCGCTTGTGTCCGCAGGTGACATTCAACTCCCAATGGACGCGCGCGATCGCCGAGCCAATCAAGCGGTAATCGACCTGGTGCGCGATGGGCCAGGAACGCGCGATAATCTCCTGATGCCGCGTGGCGAAATGAGCTAGTTCTCGACGCCGAAGCGCAAACGCTTTATGTGACCAGTCCGGTGTCCAACCGTCGGGACGTTCAATGCGTGGAATGTCATCGCTCGTTATTGGTTGATTGGCGGCGCGCCAGGTCCAGAACTCTTCGGCGAGTTGTTGAAGTTGATCGTAGGTGGATGTGGTCATGTTGGTTCGTGAATTTTAGCTCGTGTAGCGGTAAGGTCCGAAGGACCGTTATGAAATAGCCACGGCCGTTAGGCCGTGGTTGACGAGTATTAAGACAGTCGAGCGCCGAAGGTGCGGCATGAGTCATCTCGGCCCAGTCGAGCCTCATCAACCCACCCGCTGACGCAGGTGGTACTGACCTTACTGACCCTGACGGTCACGGATTGCCGGGCGTGTTTACTTTGACGTCCTTGATCTCGGTTGAGAAGCGAATGTAGTTGCTAAAGATTGAAATCGACTCAGTGTCGATTCCGTCGAACAGCTTTTGGTAATCAGCACCGTTAATGCGAATCAGCCGCGGTAACCAAATGCCTTCGGGCAGACGCATCATCTCGACGTACACGGCCGGCGGCCGTTCGACTGGCGTAAGGGACGGATTCAACGGGTTTGTGTTCGCACTCAACGCGGGCCAACCCGTGAGCCGGGTCACGATTCGATCCCGGGCGTCGATCCAAATCTCGCCGGTTAGCTGGGCAATGTATTTTTCGCTGTCTTTGAATTGAGCGTCCGCGCGCGGCGTAAAATTGAAGACCAGTATCTCTCGGCCGTCATGCTGGCCGCGACGCGTCAGAGTTAGCTCACACGTTTTGAGAAAAGTATGAATTCCCAGTGCGGCACTGGCTTTTTTGAAGAGGCTTGACCGGCTGTTGGTGGTGTAAGTGTACATACCGAGGGGCAGCATGCCCTTCACACTCGAATCTGTCGGCGGCGGTGATGTCTCACGTGCGTTCTTCTCTTCCGCTTTTTCCAGCCGCTCGCCCGCTTCGGTCCGCGCCTTCTCCAGCTCCGCCGCCGGCACAGGCACGCCACCACGCGCGGTAACCATCAGAACTCCTTTGCCGCGCGTCCCGCTTTTCAAAGTCGGAATAAAAACCTCGTAGGTGGTGGACCCTTGTTTTGTCTGCCCGTTCTTATCCACCGAGCGCCCCAGGGAATTCATTACATAGCTGTACTCAGAGATCATGTCGCCGGCGCCTTTACAGTATGCTTCTTTCACCAGGGCCGCGATGTCGACGGTGCCTTCAATTGAAGCCGGGACTACTGACTGGCAAACGCGCGGGACTGGACCGACGTGTTTCCCGACCGTGACCTGAGCATTTTGTGCGAAGGCGGACAAAGCCGGCAGCAACACGAGCATTAGATTGCACAACCTGTTGGTGAAGTTAATCCGCATTATTTTCTGACGAGGTCGGGGAAGAGGGTTTCTGGAGCGAACCCGGAGTATAGCAGCGCGTCCGAGTATGCGGCTAGACGCGAGGAATTAATCCACAGATTACGCAGATTACACTGATAAGCTCTTGTCTTTGGTCTTTGGTCTTTGGTCTTTGGTCTTTGGTCTTTGGTCTTTGAAAGTTTGATTTGAGACTTCGCGATCCTGTCGTCTGCCATCTGCCGTCTGCCGTCTGCCGTCTGCCTTCTGCTTTCGTTGTTCTCAATCTGTGTAATCTGTGTAATCTGTGGATAATCTCTTTTCGGCCGTTGGACGAATGCTTGTTAACTAAAGAGGTGATGAACTCTATGAGAAGAAAAAACTTCCTATTCGTTTTCGCTCTGGTTGTGTGTTCTTCAACTGCAACCTGGGCCCAACTTCCCAACAAAGAGAAAGTCATCGCCGGCGCTGAACGAGCATTCGAGAAATTTACCAAGGCGTACGTCGGGCCAGCACCTGGTTGTGCCGCCGCAGTTTCCTTCAATGGAGAGACAGTATTCGAGAAAGCGTTCGGACTTGCCGATCTCGAGCACAACGTTCCGAACACGCCGCAAACAATTTTTGAGTCAGGCTCAGTCGCGAAACAGTTCACCGCCGCTGCGATCGTTCTGCTGAATCAGGATGGAAAGCTCAATCTTGACGATCCGGTCATGAAACATATTCCCGAACTGCCCGACTACGGTTATCCGCTGACGATCAGACATCTTTTGCATCACACTTCCGGCCTGCGCGACTGGGGCTCAGTAATGAGTCTGACCGGCGCGGGTCGGGGCGATCGAGTCGTCTCTCAGGATCTCGCACTTGACGTTATTACCCATCAGCGCGCCCTTAACTTCACGCCCGGTACGGAATACTCGTACTCAAACAGCGGATACAACCTGGCAGCGATAATCGTCGAGCGCGTTTCGAAACAGAAGTTTCCAGCGTTCGTCGAAGAGCGACTATTCAAACCACTCGGGATGAAGAACAGTTCGTGGCGAGACGACTACCAGCGCATTGTGCCGGGCCGCGCCCAGGCGTATGCGCGGCAAGGCGCCGGTCCGTGGCGACTTAATATGCCTTTCATGAATGTTTATGGAAACGGCGGCATGCTCACGACGGTCGGCGATTGGATGAAATGGAACGCGATGTTTGAATCGAAGTCGCTGGGTGCGCCTCTGGTCAATACGCTGGAGACTCAAGGCGTGCTGAATGATGGGAGGAAGATTGCGTACGCGCTTGGACTCGAAGTCGGGACGCACCACGGATTAAAGGATGTTTCGCATGGAGGCGCAACTGCCGGCTATCAAACTTTTCTGGCGCGTTTGCCCGACAAGAAGTTCTCAGTCGGTGTCATGTGCAATGGCACATCACCAGGCGCGGGTGGAATCGCCGACGCCATAACTGATGAGATCTTCGGACCATTTCCAGAAACCCCGATCGAAGCTGCCAAGGTCTCAGAGGACGAGCTGAAGCAACTTGTCGGTATCTGGCGGAATGAAAAGACGCATGCGCCGGCAAGATTCGTGATTGAGAACGGCGTGTCGCGCTGGGGCGGCGCACGCCTTGCACCAACAGGAAGCGGACAGTTCGCTTTTGGTGACAACCGATTGAAGTTCACCCTTGATAAAGACGGCAAGCCGATGTTTGCTGAAGCCGTCGATACCGATGGTGAAGTCAGACGCTTCGCACCCGAGAAGGAATGGACGCCAACGCGCGCGGACCTTGCTTCATTTAAGGGAAATTGGTTTAGCGCAGAGGCCGGCGCGACATTGACTGTCGCTATCGAAGCCGACAAGGCCTTTATCAAGCAGCGACCGTCAACGAGTTTGCCGATGCAGCCGCTCTATCGGGATCATTTCTCAGTGCAGGGATTTGTTGTCTGGTTCACGCGGGACAAAAATGGAAAGGTCAATGGCATGCATGTGGGTGCATCACGACTGCGCGACATGCCGTTCGTACGAGTGAAGTAGATTGTGAGGTCAGTCCCGGAGCGGTAGCGACGGGGTGAGGCTCGCAGGACCGAAATGTAATAGCCCGACCGTCAGGTCGGGGTTACATCGTTAACAATTGTTCCCGAGGTCCGAAGGACCGGCATGATCAATCCGGCCCTATGCTGCGCACCCTCACCCCTAACCCCTCTCCCAGAGGGAGAGGGGAAAGATTGTTTTGTTGTCATAGATGGTCGACCTTACGGTCGGGCTATTCCACGACGGCGCTTCGCGCCTTATCTTCTAACGACCTCGCTCGCTGCCCGCCGGCTCACCACCCGAAACTCTACTGGTCTCGACCTGCGAGTGCGATCAGTCCATCTGCCACCGAGCCGCGCCAGCTGAGAAACTCATGACCTCCAGCAACTTCCGAATAGACGACGGAATAACCTTTGGATTCCAACACATCGCGCATGCGACGGTTTTGCGCGAGGAGGATTTCCGGACAATCGTTCTCGAACAATCCGGCTTCCAGATAAAATCTGATGGGCAATTTCCGCGTCGTCACGTACTGCCGAATCAACCAGCCGAATGGAGAGGTGTCGTTCTCTTCTACTTCGTCCCAATCCGGAAAATAACCCAACGCGCCCGACTGTGAGAGGACGTTGCCGAAAACTTCCGGATAACGGAGCGCACAATATGCGGCGTTGAGACCACCCAGACTCACGCCCCCCACAATCGCCCGCTCAGGTTCAGCACTAAAACGATAACGCTGGCGCGCCCACGGAACCAGTTCTTTGGCCACGAAGTCGGCGAATGGTGGATAACATTCAAGGTCGCGATCGCGCGTCTCTTCATTCAGGTTGTCTATCAGAATCGCCACCACCGGGCGAATCTTTTTCGCGGCCACCAGGTTGTCCAGAATCGTCGGTATCGGCATGGGTCCCCGATAATCCTGGCCGTCAAACAGAACCAGTAGACCGTATGAACCATTCTTCGGGTCATAGCCCGGCGGCGTGTAGATGGAAACCGATCGTTCTTCCTTCAGGATTTCACTTCTGAGCTTCTCGGGCGTGACTGTGCCTTTCGGAACATCCGGCTGGACCACGGTCCAGGACTGCGGCGGCGCGGCCGGGAGTTCAGCGAATGAGGATGATCTGAACCTCAGCGGATTGAGTGGATCGCCAATCTGTCTTCTTCCTGGACGGTCAAAGCCATAAGTGAAGCGCGCGGTCGCCGGCAATCGAAGCGTGAGAAACCAGACGTCTGTATTCGCCAAACGCAGTAGCGGCGCACCTTGTGAGTCCGGCGGGATGTTCCCGCCAAGTGTGACTTCGCTGGCTTCGGCTCCTCCGCGCCAGAGAAAAGTTACCCGGCGGAGGTGGTCATCACCGGGAAGCGGTTCGATCAGCGGTGTTTTGCCTTGAACTTCTTCCCAGAATTGTTTGATTGCCGCGCGGTTTCCAGCCTTCACCTTACGATCCAACGCAATCAGACGCGGACTATCCAGCCGGCGCGGTGGTTTTGGCTTTGGTTGTGAGGGCGCACTGGGTCCGGCAGGAAGAGTAGAAACATCCTGGCCGTTGATGCGAACCGACGATGCTCCCCAGAGGGCAATCAGGAGAAAGCAAACGGTTAACACTGGCTTGAGAAAAATGAAGAAGCGATACCGCATAGTGAGACTCCTTAACGAACTAAAGCCCAATCGAGCGTTGAAGGGGTGGATGAATCATGTTCCTAACCGCGAGCGAGGTGTCAGCCTGCTCCGCGGGCTCAGATGAGCCTCGCTCCGCTCGCTTCCCCGCGGCTCGTTGACGTAATGGACGCCGAGCCCTAATTCCCTACCTCCAAAGCTTGCTCGCGAAGTTACGCGCTGGGACAACTTTTTACAATTCCGGTGCGAATGATCGCAACCGTTTGTAGAATCTCGATGTATGCTTTCGCGCAGCATGTTCCGAAGTGCAATTGGGAAACTATCGCTGCGACAAAAGTTAGCCATACTGGCTTCAGTAGGCGTGTTACTTCCACTCCTGATACTGACTTACATGCAGTATCGTTCGCTCGCAGAACTCGAGGACAAAACCAAAGGCGCCTTCAAAGACAACCTCCGGCAGGGACTAACCATTGTCGAGCACAAGATGAAACAGCGGCTGGAAGTGATCGCAACCCAAACCCTGGAGCCAATTCGCAGTATGCCCATTTCATCCTTTGAAACGGCACAGGGATTTGCGGGAGAAGCGGCTGCCGGCCAGTTCCAAAAGTATTTCGCAGACATCAAGGGTTCGCATCCTGAGATCGAAGAGATTTTTATTTTCGCTGACTCGGGCGCACAGCACAAAGCAAATACTTACGCCTATATATATTCAGACAGGTTCGTGAAAATCACCCAAGCAGAATTAACTCCTAAGGAGTCTCACATTCTGTTTCTATTCAACAAATCGCGGATGACCCAAAGTTTTCTGGACAGCAATCAAACCTATTCATTCGTATATCAGTCCTGTCCCACATGTCCGTCCAACAGTCATCTGCGGCAAGGAACATTTCTGTTTTATCCGTTGCACGATTCACGAAAAGAGCACATCGGTTTTGCGGGTGTCTTATTAACCGAAGGGTTTGTCAGAGATGGCTTGATAGCTCGCAGTCTGGTTGAGACTGCGCCTTCGCACACATCCAGCACTGCCCCATTAGCCATGGCCATTAAGATCACCGACGAGAGCAGTCAGATCCTCTATGCAAACGCGCCGGCGCAAAACGGACACTTTTTCGAAAGCAACCTGGATCGGCCATTCTCCAATTGGAAGGCAGCCGTCGGCCTCAGGAATACAAATATTGATGAGTTCGCGCGCGATAGTTTCTTACGAAGTGCCGGAGTAACTTTGCTGGTACTGGTGTTCTTACTCGGTGGTATAGCCCTCACCCTACGGGCCACTGATCGCGAAGCAAGACTGGCGCAGGCGAAATCAGATTTCGTCTCGAATGTCTCGCATGAACTAAAGACGCCTTTATCGACCATCAGCCTTTTTTCCGAAATCCTCGAACTAGGTCGCGCGGGCAATGAAGCGAAGAAGAATGAGTACTACCGGATCATCAGGCATGAAAGCCGGCGTTTGAACAAGACAATCGATAACATCCTCGACTTCTTCAAGAATCGAGGCCGGACGGAAGAAGTATGAACTCGTCGAGGGGGATATGGCAGGAGTGATTGAAAGCGTGCTTTCTACTCATCGCTACCAGATCATCAATTCCGGCTTTGACGTTCAAACAAACTTCGAACCTGATCTGCCGCCCGTCTTAATTGACCGCGAAGCGATGACGCAAGCCATCTCGAATCTGCTTGATAATGCCATCAAGTATTCAGGCACGGTTAAGCGGCTTTCGATTACGGCCAAGACCGTTGGATCTGATCTGTCAATTGTAATAGCGGATTATGGCGTCGGAATTCCACGTGCTGACCAGGCAAAAGTTTTCGAGAAGTTCTACCGGGTGGGCAATGGACTGGTTCATGATGTAAAGGGCAGTGGCCTGGGCTTGTCTCTGGTGAAACACATAATCGAAGCTCATAACGCAACCATCTCCGTCGAAAGCGACGTCGGTAAGGGGAGTCGTTTTACGATTCTCCTGCCGCCAGCGCGCAGGCCTGCGGGTGCTCAAGCGTAGTCAGAGGAGAAACATAAGTGACGAAAGTCCTGATCATTGAAGACGAGCCCAACATGGTTATCGGTTTGAAAGATAGCTGTGAGTATGAAGGCTACCAGGTCTCCGTAGCCCGTGATGGAAAGGAAGGCTTAGAGAAGGCGTCGACTGAGAAACCTGACATCATCCTGCTGGATGTAATGCTGCCTTTGATGAGCGGTCTTGATGTGTGTCGCACGTTACGCACCCGCGGGATCGAAACTCCAATACTGATGCTGACGGCTCGGAGCCAGGAATTGGACAAGGTGGTCGGCCTGGAAGTTGGCGCTGATGATTACGTAACCAAGCCATTTAGCATAAAGGAACTGCTCGCACGCATCAGGGCGCATTTGCGAAGGGCTGCAAAACAGGTCGCCGAACTCGAAAATTTCACCTTTGGCGATGTGGAGTTGAATCTAAAGAAATACACGGCGCGCAAGGGCGGGCAACCATTAGATCTTTCAGCTCGCGAATTCGAGATCTTGCGCTACCTGATTCGCCGTCGAGGCGAAATCGTCACCCGCGATCAACTGCTCGACGAAGTTTGGGGGTATGAGAGCACCCCGGTTACGCGCACGGTCGACAATCATATCGCCAGGCTGAGGCAGAAAATCGAACCAGACCCGTCAACGCCCCGCCACATAATTACCCTTCACCGGCTCGGCTATCGCTTCGTCGAATAAACCGGCGCCATGGCTTTGCCTTAACATTTTGGCGGACTGAATTGCGACGCGTAGCGTCGATCCGAAATTAGCCCGGTCTTTCAAGGCCGGGAATGGTATTTCGCAGTTAACGTCCGTCGCGTAGCGACGGAATGAAATTTACTCAGAAGTTTCATTGCGTCGCTAACGCGACGCTTAAACTAAATGCTCGATTGATCCCACCCTTAAAAGGCTGGGCTAAACTCAGATCGACGCTACGCGTCGCGTGCTGCGGACATCTTTGAAGCACGCGGCGGCGACAAATCTATCGCCGATCAACTCAGCTTTAAAACCCCTCTTTCCTTTCGGTACAACTTTTTACAATCCGATTACAGCGTGTGGAGACTTGGAAATTCAAAGTCTATAGGCTCTCCCTCACTAAAAAAGGAGAGAACCAATGAAGATCATTCGAATACTGACGCTCACACTTTTGATGTGCCTTCTGGCGCCAGCGGCAGTTGTCTTTGGCCAGGACAATCCACCGAAAGCCGGCAGCGCGCAGTCTGACGGTAAAAAAGCTTTCGAGAAACTCAAAACCCTGACAGGTTCCTGGCGAGGTACGGTTATGGGCATGGCGGTCGACGTCACAATTCGCCTCGCATCCAGTGGTACCGCAATTCTGCATGAAGCGACTGCAGACGGAAAGCGCCCTCCCAACCACGAGATCACCATGTTCTACGTCGACGGTGATCGCTTGCTTGCGACCCATTTTTGTGACGGCGGAAATCGGGTTCGCTGGGAAGGAAAGATGTCGCCGGATGGAAAGACAATCGAGTTCAGTTTCCTCGATGTCACCGGTAGCACACGGGGAGGGTTGGCGAAGGATATGGTGTTTACCATGTTTGACGCGGACAAGCACGCCATCGGGTTGAATTTCATTATGCCAGACGGCAAGCCGGTTGATGTGCGCGGCGAATTTCAACGGACGAAGTGACTGACCGATCTCGTGGCAATGATCGCGACGGCAATGCGAGAGTACGGAGGATAGAGAGATGAAGATGACCGCACTCGTGGGTACCCTCATTATCGCGACGTCAGCCGTTCCCCTTGCCAGCGTCGCTTTCGCCCAGGAGAGAGTCGAAAAGGCTTTCATCGTCGGCGAGAACGTCCTCGTGAGCGGGGCCGCTGCCGTGCGGCCGCTGGTCGAGCCGCAGGTGGTGGCCCATCCGAAAGACCCGAAGCATCTGGTAGCTGTTGCGATCGTCAGTTCAGAACCGCCTCACCAGCCCCAAGCTGACTGCGCAGCATTCACTTCGTTCGACGGCGGGCAGACGTGGGCGCAACACAACTTCGGAATTTCAAACTGCGGTGATCCGTGGGTAGCGTTGCGCGAGGACGGCTCTGCCCTCTTCGCGGGGCTGGTAACCCGCGGCGAAATTCTACTATTACGGTCCACGGATGGGGCGCGCAGTTGGTTGCCGTTGGCAGTAGACCTCGGCCGCGGACACGATCACCAAACTTTGGTGGTTGATTCCAATGCCGGACCGCGCGCCGGCTCGTTCTACTTCGTCTCGGGAAGGATGCAGCGTGAGAAAGGCCGGAGTCTTGCTTCTGTTTTCGTCACGCGTTCGGGTGATGGCGGGAAGATGTTCACTCCGCCCGCGAACTTCGTCCCTAATAATCTCAACAATAATGTTCTCACGGCCGCCGTATTCTCCGACGGGACATTGATCGTGCCCTTTATAGACTACCAGGACCACGGGGACCACGGCGTGACGGGGACGTTGGAGAGAAGACGCGTCTGGGCAACCATCTCAACAGACGGCGGTCAAACATTCTCGCACCCAATGTTCGTCTCAGAGGCCTGCGGCAGCGGAGGCGGTTTCGCCTCACTTGCGGTGGACGCATCAACCGCACCTTCGCGCGACCGCGTTTACCTGACCTGCACTAACCGCGACCGGAACACCATCTTCGTTCACTACTCCTCGGATCGCGGCGAACGCTGGTCGGCGCCGGTGCGAGCGGACGGCGCAACGGGCGAAGTGATCTTCCGCAGGACTCCGTCAATCGCGGTAAACAAGGATGGCGTCGTAGCGGTGACGTGGTACGAGCGGCGAAAGGAAGGGGCGCTTGAATGCCAGCACATCTACTTCACTGCCTCCCTCGACGGTGGAAAGACTTTCCTGCCCGAGACGCGCGTGTCGTCAGCGCCTTCGTGCCCGGACACGCCGCGGAACGGCGGAAGCGCGAAGCGCTGGCCAGCCGGAGGGGATTACAGCGGTCTTGCCGCGGCGGCCGATGGGTCGTTCCATGTGATGTGGTCGGATAGTCGGCAGGAAATATACCAACTCTGGACGGCACGGGTGCAGATCAATGCGCCGGCGAAGTGAAGCGGAAGTGAAACACCTCTTGGCGGTCTTTAGCTTGATAAGCGGAAAACGACTGGAAGTTTTAGCTGCGGGGCCAGGCCTTTTGGTTTAATTCCCCACCACTGCCACCTGAAACTGTTCGAGCTTTCCGTCGGGCATTTCGTACGTCCAGGCGCGGATTGTCTTGCTCGCGAAACGAACGATGTAAGAGCGGCCAGTCATGCCGCCGCGGAGACTCTGGCCCGTTTGTGTGAATGAATCCCACTTGCCGAGCGGGCCGAGGCTGTTCTTAAAATCTTCCAAAGCTTGCTCGCTGAAGTAACCGTTCGCATTGTCGGTGAAGAGTGAACGGTCAATCTTTCCCTCCTGCAATCCTTCAAAAATATCCCTGGCCTGTTCAAGTTTTGCGGCGGTGGTCGCGTCGTTAACCGCAAACAGCAGAGGCGGAATGCCGGAAGCGATCGGGCCGGCAGTGCTGGCGGCATCCTGGTTCACGAGCACGACGACCGCGACCCGATCATCGGGAAAGACAATATTCTGCGCGGTGAAGCCTGAGACTTCGCCGCCGTGCGAGAGGGCGCGCCGGCCGACCGCCGACGTGACATTCACGCCCAGTCCGTAGTTTGTGCCGAGGCCATTCTTCAGCAGAACTTCCCTGCCCAGTTCGAGATACGACGCCGGCTTCATGAGTTTTCCGTCGATGATCGAGATGTTCCACTTCGCAAGGTCCTCTGCCGTCATCGCCAGCTGCCCCGCGGCGAACAGCCAGCCCTTCCCTTCCTTGGGCGCGACACGCAGAGGCCCGAGCGCATAACGCTTGTAACCGATCGGGTCGCTCGCTTTGAGAAGTTCCTGATCAATGTCCGTGACACTCGTCATGCCGAGCGGCGCGAAAATTCTCTGTAGCAGAAACTTGAAGAACGGCATACCGGCAACCTTCTCGACAATGGCGCCGGCGATCACGTAGTTCGTGTTGCTGTATTGCCACTTCGTTCCGGGTTCAAAGTCGAGCGGCTTCTTCGCCCAGGTGTCCATGATCTTCCGTGCCGTGATGGGTTGGAGCATCGGCTTCATGACGTAATCCTGCGGCCAGTAATCCTGATAACCCGACGTGTGCGACAAGAGTTGCCGGATCGTCACCTCATTCGCGCGCGTCAGGTCGGGAATGTGCTTCGCGACTTTGTCGTCGAGCGAAAGCTTTCCCTGCTCCTGCAAAAGCAGAATCGCCGCCGCAGTGAACTGCTTGCTGATCGAGCCGATGCTGTAAAGCATCGCGGTCGTCGACGGCGTTTTTGGATCGAGCTTCGCATCGCCGTAGGTTTTGACGTAAGCGACTTGTCCGTCTTTGACGATGGCGACGGAAGCGCTGGGCACGCCGGTGCGGGCCAGCGTGTCAGTGACTAACTTGTCGACTTGTGCTGTGACCTCAGCCGGAAGCGATGCCTGGGCACTCACCGTGAAAGTGGCGAGAACTACAAAGAAAACAGCAGAGATTAAGCGGCGCACGGCAGGTCTCCTTTGAATTCGGTCGGCGTCAAAAACTGCGTGATTATATAGCAGCGTTGCGATAGAATCCCTCTCCCCCGAAGGCGCAGTATCCTGAATCTTACTTTTTCGTAGCCCAGGCGTTCACGCCTGGGGAAACGAAGTTGATTTAGATCGAAAGGCCCATTAATGGGGCTTCAAATCCGTTCTCTTTTTGAGTACCCAGGCGTAAACCCCTGGGCTACCGAAACCGAAAGCACCAAAGCACGAGAGACTGAAAACAATCTCAGAACACAATCCAGAGAGGATAAGTCCATGAAACACCTACGACTCATTCTTACCACCTTCGTTGTTTGCCTGACCTGCGTTGGCATTCCCCAGAACGCTGTGGCGCAGGACCAGAAGAAACCGGCGCCCAGTCACGTTCATTACAAAGAGCCAACGCAGCAAACAGTTTCTCCGACGGGCGCGATCGCGCCGCGCCTGCAGAAGCTCGGCAATCACAAATTTCCGGTGTCGACAAAGAACGCGCAAGCACAGCTCTTCATGAATCAGGGCTTGAATCTTTCGTACGCGTTCAATCACGCGGAGGCCGGTCGTGCCTATCGCGAAGCCGCGCGGCTTGATCCGAATTTAGCGATGGCTCTTTGGGGAGAAGCCCTCGCGCTGGGACCGAACATCAACGCGTCGATGGATCCGGCGAATGAGCCGAAGGCACTCGAGGCCATTCAGAAAGCGTCCGCGCTGAAAGCGAAAGCGTCACCGCGCGAGCAGGCTTTGATCGATGCGCTGAAGTCTCGATACAACGGGCGAGCTGAGGACCGGGTCGCTAATGATCGCGCTTACGCCGACGCGATGCGCAAAGTGCATCTGCAATTTCCTGACGATCAGGACATCGCGATGCTCTACGTTGAATCAGTCATGGATCTGCGGCCGTGGGGTTACTGGACGCGCGACGGCGTTCCCTACGAACGCACCGCCGAGATTGTCGCGCTCACGGAAAAAACAATCGCGAGCAACCCAAATCATCCGGGCGCGCTGCATCTTTACATTCACTTGATGGAAGCTTATGAGCCTTACAAAGCTGAATCCGCATCTGATCGTTTGTTGACGTTGATGCCGGCCGCAGGTCACATGGTGCACATGCCTGCGCATATTTATCAGCGCGTAGGACGTTATGCCGATGCCGCGAAGAGCAATGAGATGGCGATTGCCGCCGATGAGGATTACATCTCGCAATGTCGCGCGCAGGGCCTCTATCCGATGGCCTACTATCCGCACAATCTGCACTTCCTCTGGTTTGCCGCGACGGCAGACGGCCGCAGCAAGCTCGCAATCGATGCGGCGCGCAGGACGGCTTCGAGAGTTGACGATGAAACTTTGAAAGCCGTCCCGCTGCTGGCCGGCTTTCGCGTCGTGCCTTACTTTGCACTGACGCGTTTCGGAAAATGGGACGAGATGCTGCGCGAGCCTGAACCGCCTGCAACCAGCGC
The DNA here is from genome assembly GCA_963726075.1 of uncultured Acidobacteriota bacterium. GTDB lineage: Bacteria > Acidobacteriota > Blastocatellia > Pyrinomonadales > Pyrinomonadaceae > UBA11740. Next base: position 445,382 of record CAVSAQ010000001.1, read on the forward strand.
GTATATGCGGGGCCAGTGGCACTACGCGCGCGGCACCGCTTTCGTGGGAAAAGGCCAGACGAGCGAGGCTGAGCAGGAACTCGGAAAGTTGGAAGCACTGCTGGCGGACAAGTCGCTCGATGCGCCGCTGTTCTCGCCGAACACCGGCCGCGCAGTTCTTTCAATCGCGCGGGAAGTTCTGGACGCCGAGATTGAAGCCTCAAAGAAGAATTACAACCACGCCATCGGCCACCTCGAAGAAGGCGGTACGACTCGAAGACGCGCTCGTTTACACCGAGCCATCCGAGTTTCATTATCCGCCGCGTCATGCGCTGGGCGCGATTTTGTTAGCGGCGAATCGACCCGCCGAAGCTGAGACGGTTTATTGGGAAGACCTGAAGCGCAACCGCGAAAATGGCTGGGCGCTGTACGGCTTGTTGCAGGCCCTGAAAGCGCAGAGCAAGAATGATGATGCGGCGTTAGTCGAAGCGCGTTTCAAGAAAGCGTGGTCCAGAGCGGATGTCACGTTGAGTGCATCGCGGTTTGGAAAGTGACGCAAAGAGTTCGTTATGATGTTGCGAGCGAGTTAAGTTCGGTCCAACGCATCAGGCGCGGGACACTGCCATCTCCATCTTCTGAGTAGCCGTAGTGTTTATTCGAAATACGCAGTCGTCCGATTTCGTCGAGGTTAACGTTAATAACCTGAAAGTAATTATCGGCCTTCACCGAAGAGATCGGCGATCCGGGTGACGGTTGTGGTTCGTACTGTGTCGCCGTCCCAGCGCAGAAAATAAAGAAAGCCCATTCAGGACTCCGGTAAGTCAGATGCTTGTGCGTGTGCCCCGCAAGAATAGCGTGCACTCCGACTTGATTAGCCGCGGAAAGAACCTTGGTGTCGCCCAAGAGCTTGCCGTATGTTGGATAACCGGGGTAAGCGGGAGGAAAATGCATAGCCCACAAGATGCAGAGTACCTCATCGTCATCTGCCTGCTTTCTCAACTCGTTGGTGCGGGAAACCAGCTTTGCCCGCTTATCACTATAAGCCCTTCCTTGCGCCAGCCAACCGAACAAACCCTCATGGTCGTGAAGATTCTCCAGCGTAAAATCCGCTGCCAGCACAACAACCCGTAGACGCTTTGTGTCGGATCTCTCAGTAGAGATTTCAATTTCGTGAACAGGCTTGTGCCAATAGTCGTCCACTTTCGAGTCAAAATTTCTACCTCCAGGTCTGAATAAGATTGGATACTTTTTCTGAAAAATCTCCCGCGTTGGAATGTACCGATCGTGATTCCCTGGCAAGCATAAAATTGGCACTTTCACCGCCGCGAGACTCGCCCCACGGTAGTCGTCGCTGGCGCTTTTATGGGGGTATTTTGGATTCCACGGAGATCGCAGAAATTTTGCGACTCGATCGATGTCATCCGTGGAGCCGGTAGTAGCGAGATCGCCTGTCAAAACAACTGCATCCAGCTTATCGGCTCCCTCTTCGGTAACCGGTTGGCCATCGTGGTCAAGTTTTACTCGTGCGTATTCATAAATGAACTCCGCCAGCGCCTCCAGCAGTTCGGGATCGTACGAGGACGCAGCCATCCTCTCCCACCATGCGGTGATGAACGCCTCTGCGATTGGGATTTTTTCGCCAATGCCATGGGCCGAGACATCCCATGGATGCTCTAGATCTCTAAACTTGTCCAGAGGAGATCGGAGTCGCTTGTGAACAGAAATGTGCAGGTCAGAGGCGTGAAGTATGTTGAGTGAGGTCATAACTCCGCAGCGGAATGTTCTTGCCTGGGATGAGAGAGCAATCGAATTCTATGATCGTCCGATTGCTTGGGGCAACTCTTTTCCACCTGCGAATTGATGCGGTCGCATCCCTACCTTTGAACGCGTCGGATAGCGTTATACATCAGGCTGCAGAATTAATCGATTCTCGACGTCCCCTTCCAATGATGGTTTTCGCTTCTCAGAATACACCGTCCCCCATGTGGTATAGAAAATACCTCGATGTTCTTGGATCAACCAGTTCTGAAATTCGAAAGCCAGAGCCAGCAATACCTTTTGAGTCTTCGCGCGAAGTTCCGGAGTCGTACGATGATGTAGACCCAATCCAAGTCCTATTTTCTCTGCTATTTCATTAGTTAGCTCCTCTCGGATAGAAAAGAACCTGCCTTTTCTCGCATGATTAGTGCGCGACAGCATAGCCAAATGATTAAAGATTCTTTCCGAAACTAGAGCTTGAAAAAACGACAAAACTTCTTCGTCAGATAAGGTTGTGGGCCTGTCACCCTCATCATGAACATTGTGGAGCAGTGTGGTCGAAAGTTTCTCTCGCGTCGTCGACCAATTCTCTTCATGGAGTAGCTGTTCAAGAGGATCCTCCCCGTCCGGAGCAGCCAGTTTTTCATACTCTGATTTAAAGTAGCTCTCGCCAAGTTCATTATTAAGACTCAAAACAGCGCTAGTTAGTTCGGAAGAAAGGACAAAAAACTTCCAGTCTGAAATTAGTTCTTCAACCAGGTCCTCCTGTTCCGCAAAGCTCAACCGCTCGTCATAATCCCGCAAGTATTCCACGATCTTTTATCCTTTCCAGACTAAGAAAACCAAGCCGATGCAGGGTTCAAAATACAAATTCAACCTGCTCCATTCAATAGACCCTCCCAGCTGAACAACTGTTAAGATCTGGCAGTAACAATCCAGACAACGCGAGGTCACGAGTACCCAGCCAATTGGAAATTAATTGCATGCGACATTGCGGACCCTCCAGCGGCTTTACGTACTTAGGCTCCTATCTTGAAGACCCGACAAGAAACGGAATTGTTAACTACGACCTCTCTTAATAAGACTGCCCTCAGTCCGGTCTTATTAAGTATGTGGTTAACAAATCTATTTAGCCTTGGTTTGGCGAGATTCAGGGCGGGGACCGAAAAATGGCGTCCTGAACTTTTTTTGTGATTTCCCTTATCCGATGAGACACCGTGACGTGCGATGTCTTTACAACTACAGCTATCTCTCTGTAACTGAATCCGTTCAGCCGCAGAACAAAGATTCGACGTTCCTCATCGCTCATGAGGGCTAGAGCCTCGTGCAATAGAATCCCCGATTCCATTCGTTGGGCGAGATAGAAGTGGTCGGAAAAGGTCTCGTCACTTTCCTCTTCAAGGGGGACGAATTCGGCGACCCGGCCTGAGCTCATCCTGTGAGCCTCGTTACGAACTACTCTAAACAAGAAGGCGTTTGGATTCTTAACTTTTGTGGGAAGCCCGCTGCGAAAATATCGTAGTAACCTCGTCATAACGATCTGAAATAGATCGTCTGCGTTTCCCGAGGACGAAGGATAGCGCCGGATGCAGTGGTGTGTCATCGCGCGAAGCCGACGCTGCGTTTGAGGATCTTCGAGCCAACCCGGCCCACGCAGACTCAAATCGCTATTGTGTTCGGTTGAGCTCATGGACTACTTAGCCCAAGTTTGATGGGGCAGCTTTCCGCCGTCTGGTCTTGGTCGCCCGACTAGTGTAGCACCAGAGATTCAGAAGGGTTTGAATTGTTTCTGCACCCTTCCCGAACCGCGTACTCGGGTATTGTGGGAAATCTCTTTTGCCAAACGATCCGCCGCTTTGCAAGTCGGAGCCCGCGGTTTCAGCGGTACAGCAAGTGAGCGGCTCGCATCCTATCGCGTGATTGCGAAAGCTCTCACCTTTACAGTTTCATCGGCTTTTTGCCGAATCTTTTACGCAAATTATTAATGGACTTTTGGACGGCCGGTCGACTTACGATTTTGTGTTCCAGCCAACGCCTGCCGGGAAAATCAACGAGCATCACGCCGAACAAAATAGTAACTAGCCCCGGGCCGGGAATGCCCGGCATGGACAACACCACGCCGAGCGCAATTAGAATTACTCCCGCCAGGTTCTTACCGATGATTCCCGCCCAGCGGATGGCCGGATGTTTGTCCTTCAGAATTTCGCGATCATGGTCGGGATGAAAATAGGTGGCCGGTAGCTTTACCACTACAAAGGAAACGACACCGGTAGCCACGACGAACGTGACTACTACAACCAGCGCGCCAAGGCCAGCGTTCCACCATGTCAATTCCGGCAGCCAGTCCGTCAGGCCAAGAATGACACCCAGTAACGGGCGTCGGCCGCTGAGAGTTGAAAAGATTATTGCGATTTCAGGCATCTGCTTCAGTGTATCGTAGAGGTGAAGTAAGAATAAGGAGCGGGACTTTGGTCCACTAACTATTTTCGTTCATGCGCCGTTCCGCTAAACGATCTGCCGCTTTGTAGGTAGGAATTCCTTCGGCTTCAGCGGTGCGGAAAATGTCGAGGACGGTGTCGTAAATCTCATCAACTTTCGCGAGCGACTGTGCCGGTTCCCAACCGAGCAGTTCGCGGCAGCCGTTGATAATTCCACCGGCGTTGGCCGCGTAGTCGGGCGCATAGAGAATCCCGCGCTTTTCAATTCCGTCACCGTGACGCTCTTCCAAAAGCTGATTGTTAGCTCCGCCGGTGATTATCTCAACTTTAATTTGCGCGAGCGTTTCATCGTTGATGGTGCCGCCGAGCGCGCAGGGCGCGTACACGTCCGCTTCAACAGAGTAAATTTCCTCAGGCGCGACGGCTACTGCACCGAGCTCCTTGACCAGACGATCGACTTTGACCGGATCGACGTCGGAAACAATCAAGCGCACATCGTCAGAGTGAAGCAATGATGCCAGGTGATAGCCGACGTTCCCGCAACCTTGCAGCGCCACGGTTTTTCCGACTAACGATTCAGAACCCCAACGATGCGTCGCCGCGGCTTGCATTGCGCGAAACACACCGCGCGCCGTGAACGGCGAGGGATCACCCGACAAACCGTGCAGGCCGGCCGCGTGCGCCGTCTCTTGCCGGACAATGGCTATGTCGTCGGGATTTGTGCCGACGTCTTCCGCGGTGATGTAACGTCCGCCGAACGTGTCAACGAAGCGTCCATGGGCGCGAAAGATTTTTTCCCGATCAATCACGCCTTCGGGACGCAGCATGATCGACTTGCCACCACCCAAAGGCAGCCCCGCCAAGGCGTTCTTGTAAGTCATGCCGCGCGCGAGCCGCAGGAGGTCTTTGACGGCGACTTCGTCATTCTCGTACTTCCAAAACCGCGTGCCGCCGACGGCGGGACCAAGTTTCGTGCTGTGAATTGCCACGAAGCCGCGATAGTCGCCATCAACGCACGACGTGACACGCTCGTAATCGGGGATGTTTAGGTCGGTAATCTGCACGATGTTCGCCAAACCTAACGATACGTTAAGGACCGGCAACTGGTTCCAAAGTCAGCATTTTCGCCGCCAACTCTTTCAGGATCTTAGCGCACACGACCGCGGTCATTCCCGTCGGATCCAGCTCAGGATTGAATTCGACAATATCGGCGCCGATGACGGGTGCGTTGAGCGATTGAATGATCTCAATGATTTGTCGGGTCGACAGGCCGCCCGGTTCGCGATGAACCACGCCGGGCGCGAAAGCAGGATCGAGCGCGTCCATATCGACTGATACATAGACAGGCGTTTGGAAACCGAGCTTCAGACCATCTCCGAGATCCTTCATCTCGATAACCTCAACGCCAAACCGATCAGCCTGCTCCCGTTGATGGGCGTTCATTGTGCGAATCCCAACCTGCACCAGCCGCTGCGCAAGTTTCGCTTCCATGATGCGGGCGAACGGGCTGGCATGCGAGAAAGGATTGCCTCGGAAATCGTGATAGAGATCGGGATGCGCGTCGAAATGCAGGATGCTAAGCGATGAATACTCCCGCGCGATGGCACTGACAATTGGGAAAGTGATCGAGTGATCGCCACCTAATGCCAATGGACGTCGGCCCTGGGCAATGAGCGAGCTAACTGCGTCTTCGATTTGTCGCGGAGAGGCAGGAGAGATATCGCCAGCGTCGTGTAGGATTCCTTCGCTGCCAAGATCGATTCCACTCTCGCTCCAAAGATTTCGCGCATCAGAAAAGAGAGCTTCCCGGATCAAGGGCGGCGCTTGAGCGGCACCACGCAGGAAAGAAGAGTTCTCATCCGTGCCGAAGCCAATGAGAACGATCTTCCTACGATTCGTCTCTGTGACCATAATTAAAGAAACGCGCGATTCGTCTCAAAGGAGCGCCACAAACTCATCGACAGTCAGGCCAGCCTGACGAATTACGGCGCGCAACGTGCCGCGATCTAATTCCTTGTGATTTGGAATCGTTGTTTGGGTTGGCGGGTCTTTTCTTACAACGGTGATGTGGCTGCCCCGCTGGCGATATAGGACAAAGCCGACTCTCTCGAGCGCCTTGACACATATCAGCGCCCGAAACAACCGGCAGTTTGCTCACGCGGCAAACTCGACAATTTCGACGCGATCTTCTGGAACCGGCTCACCTCGGTCGCGCAGAACGTCCTCATGCAGTGAGATTGCTTCGCGAACGTTTGCCAAAGCCTCTTCCCGCGTTTTCCCTTGGCTTACACAACCGGGAAGGCTCGGAACCTCCGCCACGACGTAACCGTCTTCGCCAGGATACAAAACAACTCTTCTGGTCATCGCTGAGATTTTATCACGACTACCTCTTCATCACCGGCAACAAAACTCGCGATGGATATTGAACTGAGTGATAGACACGCTGTGTCGCTTTCTGAAAGTCTGCGTCCGTGCCGAGCTTGTAATTCGGCATGAACTTCTGCGGATTGCGAGCGACGAGGGGAAACCAGGTGCTCTGGATCTGCACCATGATGCGGTGGCCCTTCTTGAACGTGTGCACGACGCCCGGCATCACGTAAGAAATTTTCGTTGGCCGGTTCGCGACGAGCGGCGACGGCGTCTCGAAGCTGTTGCGAAAGCGCGCGGGCATGGGTTCACCCCGCAAAAGCATTTGATAGCCGCCGGGCCTGAAGACTGACCAAGCCGAGTTGTCAGGGGGTTTGATCCGTTCCGGTTCGCCATTGGATAACTTCTTGCCGGTCTCAGGATATTCGTAGTCGTCAGGAAACACGTCAATCAGCTTTACGACCAAATCCGAATCGGTGCCGCTGGATGAAATGAAGATTTCGGGCTTAATGTTGCCGGCGACAGTGATGTCTTCTTTCAGAGGTTCAGTTTGATAAACGAGCACATCAGGCCGCATGGCCGCGAACCGCTGGTCTTCGGTCATGAAGTCCGCCGGGTAGTTGCGCGTGATCTTCTGTGTGTACGGCACCGGATTCCACGGATCGCTGACGTATTCATCGTGCGCCTTCGCCCCATCGGGCGGTCGCTTGCCGGCCACGCCGTCACCAAACTTCACCTGGCCGTTATCGAGCAGGTAAATTGGCGTGTCGATCGAGCTCGTCGGTGACCAATCGCCAAACTCGCGCCAGTCGTACGAGCCGGTGTCAAAGCCGTTGACTTCTTTGATCTGCGCGATGCTTCCCTTGTCCTTCAAAAAGTAATTGAAGAAAGGCAGCTCGTAGGTGGCGCGATAATGGACGCCGGTTTTGCCGCCGAAGTACGCGGTACCCAGCCAATCGCCATCCGACCTGGACCAGCCGCCATGAAACCACGGCCCCATCACCAGCACGTTATAAATTCCGGGATTCTGTTTTTCGATGTGACGATAGGTTTCCAGCGCGCCGTAAAGATCTTCGTTGTCGTACCAACCGCCGACGGTCATCACAGCGGCGCGAATGTTTTTAAGATTCGGCAGGATGTTTCGCTCTTTCCAAAACTGATCGTAGTTGGGATGCAAGAGCAACTGATCCCACAACTTCGAGCGAAAACCCAGTTTCTGCCAAAAAAGATCACCAGATTTTCCGAGCCCACCCATTTCGAGGAAAAACTTGTAGCCGTCCTGTGTGCCCCACGGATATGGCTTTACGTAATCGTTCGAGCCCGTGGGCGACGGGCGCACCTGGCCCATGTAGGCAAAGAAGCCGAAGTTCTGCGCGAGAAACAGCGCGCCGTTGTGATTGGTGTCGTCGCCGTGAAACCAATCTCCGATCGGCGCCTGCGGCGAGATGGCCTTGACCGCCGGATGGCCATCGATGCCCGTCATCGAGGTGTAGAAACCCGGATAAGAGATTCCCCACACGCCAACCCGCCCGTTGTTGTTCGGCACATTCCTGATTAGCCACTCGACCGTGTCATAGGCGTCCGTAGTTTCATCGAACTGTTTGCCGGTCTTGTTGTGAATGTAAGGCCGCACATCTTCATAATCGCCTTCACTCATATACCGGCCGCGCACGTCCTGGTAAACAAATATGTAGCCCTCGCGCGCGAAAAGCTCGCTCGGTCCAAGCAAGGTCTTAAACTCTTTCGGACCGTACGGCGCGACACTGTACGGCGTGCGGTCGAACATGATCGGATACTTTTTATCTTTGTCTTTCGGCTCGTAGATAACCGCAAAGAGCTTCACACCATCGCGCATCGGAATGTAGACCTCACGCTTGGTGTAGTGATCTTTGATGTAGTCGGCGAGCTCGCGCTGTTCTTTGGTTAGATCGGCTTGCGCAGAGCCAGCGGCCGCAGCCAGCACAATCAGCAGAGCAGCAACGACGAAAGTTGACGCACGTTTCAGCATCATGACGGACCCTCAATCAGACGGAATGACCAGCGGAGTTTTCGAGGCGATTGTAATAAGGATCGACTCGCGCACCAAACGGAGGGGTGCGGCGGCGCGTCAGAATTCCACGAGGAACTTGAAGGGGCTCGGCGCGCGGCGGTTTTGTCTCAAAGTGGGTAAGGTTCAGCTCCGCCTGGTTTTTACAACCCGTAGGGTTGTCAGAGAGTAGCCGGAGGTCGGAGCGAAGCGGAGACCTCCGGATCGGCGCGTTCGTTGGTTGCACCCTGTAGGGGTGCCAGATAAACGGCAAACTCCTTGCATCCCTTCAGGATGCTTAAATCACTGGGCCAGGGTTCCGGTGGTCTGCGACCACCGGCTACTGTCTACCAGCCCTTCGGGCTGAAGAAGTATTCGAACTCTAAGGTACTTCGAGACAAAGCCGCACCCCACAGTCTGTACGTGTCTAGTACGTTGATGCTCCCACGCTTGTCTAATTCTCAAGCACAGAGCTCTTTTGCTCAGGCTTGTTTCGTTTCCGCGGCAGCATAATCCCGAGTCCTGCGCACGGTTGTGACAGATTCGCAAGCGGCCTCCGATTTGCAGCGACCTTCACAGAATCTTGATCAATAACACCGGGAGGAAGAAATGAACGAGCAGCAATTGAATGAGCTTTTATATCAGGCATTAGAGACTGAACTTGGCGGCGTGCAGGTTTACACCACAGCGCTGGAATGTGTGCAAAACGAGGATTTGAAAGAAGAGTGGGAAAAGTATCTCGAACAGACACAAAATCATGTACAAGTAATGCAGAACGTGATCACCGAGTTAGGACTCGATCCTGGGACGGAAACACCAGGTCGCCAGGTTGTGCGCCACCACGGCGAGTCGTTAGTAGCGGCTATGAAAATGGCGCTGGCAAATGACAAGCCCGAAGCAGCCGAACTAGTCGCGACCGAATGTGTGGTGATGGCCGAAACCAAAGATCATCAGAACTGGGAACTGATGGGTGAAGCGGCCAAGAAGGCCAAAGCCGACGTCGCTAAAGTCTTGAAGGCGGCAGTTGAAGAAGTTGAAGAGGAAGAGGACGAGCACCTCTATCACACCAAGGGCTGGGCCCGCGAGCTTTGGATCAAATCGCTCGGTATGAAGGCAGTGCTACCGCCACCGGAAGAAGAGAAGAAAGTTAAGACCGCAATCGGTGCCGCGCGCGCGAAACATGCGCGAGCAGACATGCTTTAAATAGTATCGTCAGATCGAACGTCGAGGGCCAGATGCGTTTACGCGCTCTGGCCCTTTTCGTGTATTGCGATGCTCACTTTGCAATTAATGTCGGTTCGTTCAACGAAGCTGCGAAGCAGCGAATGTATTTAAGCCCAAGGCGACGCTTTGCGAGCCTTGGGTTACGATGATTAATAATTTGTAGGAGCCGCGGAGCGGCGACCGTGAGTTAGGCTATGAAAAGGATCGCTCGCAAGATTTCTCTTCAGAATGGACCACTCAACGAGACACTCGCGTTGGTTCTGACTCGAAACTCGGGACTGAGATGTCGCCCGCTTCGCGGGCTCCGCTGATCTATAACGGGCATGGTTTCCCAAGGCTCACAAAGCCTCGCCTTGGGCTTAGCTAAGACCGCTGCTACGCAGCTCGACGAGTGCTGGCTGCTGCGCGAAAACGGCTGGTGACAACGTTGAAGTGAAGACCTTTACGGTCAGCACGATCGCCATGATAGCGGTTGTTCTTTTCATTGATTTCCTCAGGATTAAGTTGCTGATGCTGCGACGCTCTTAATGGCAAGTGTGGGGCGGCTCAAGTATTGAGTGAAAGGAGAATGTTGCGGCCGCGGCCGCAGTAAACACAGCACAGTTGGCTATTCTGCGATTGCTTTGGCGGCAAGATACGCGCGCAAACGAGAGTTGCTCCCGCCGACAATTAACGATAAGCTTTGCCCCTTGCCGAGTCCCCGACACTCTCTAAGTGCTCCTCAGTAATCGGCTCAGCATCGCCTTTTGGAGGTTTTCGCTAAACTTGTCCCCAGCCCTGCCGATCGTCACCGCTGGCTTGCGGCCTGACCTTTTTTCACAAGTTGGAACGCGGTCTTTAAGTCGTCTGATGCTCGCCGCCATGCTCAGCATGTTTGTGCTCGCCGGCCTGGGATTTCGCACGGCCGGATTGAGCAAAGAGGCCCTGAGCGAAGACGAACTCAACAAACTGAACGCCGTCACAGAATATCGAGCCAAGGGACTGACCGCCGCAAACAGCGAGCATCCTTTGCTGATGAAGGCGGCGCTCACCGTGAGCGTCATCGCGTGCGAGCAATGGAACTCTCTTGTCGGTTCGAATCCGGCGCTGAACATCCCGGTTGAGACGGCTTTGCGCATCCCGGGCGCCATTCTCGGCGCGCTGTCCGCGGTGCTGATCTTTTTAATCGCGATGGAGTTGTTCGGACTCGAAGTCGGATTAATTTCGGCGGCCCTCTGGTCATTCGATCCGCTGGCAATCAGCTTCAATCGCATCGCCAAGGAAGACACCTTTGTAGTCTTCTTCTTCCTGCTGATGAACGTGTTTTGGCTGCGCGGACAACGGGCCGCGGAAAGCCAGCCCCATCGGAATCCCGATCGTTTTTATTGGGCGGCGGCCGCGAGTTTCGGCGCAATGATGGCTTCAAAGTATGTACCGCAGTTGTTCGCGATTCCCGTCGCGTATTACTACGTGTTTCAGGGAATGACGGCGACGCGTTGGCGTCTGGGCAAGAAAAAGTGGCTAAAGTTCTTTCTGGTGATGGGCGTCGCGTTTCTGATTTGCAACCCGACGATAATGCTGCCCGACACGTGGCGAACGATCGCGAAGTTTGCCGGCTCAAAAATGATGGGCCACGACAGCTACGAGTTTATGGGCCTTCTGTATCCCCATCGCGCGTTTGATTGGCTGCGTGGTGAGCCGTGGTACTTCTACTTTGTTCTCTTGGGAGTGAAGCTCCCCATCCTTACGCTACTCGCCTTCGCTGGCGGTGCAATCCTGCTCTTCCGGCGCGCGACCGGTGATGGCCGATACCTTTTGCTTTTTTGGCTGTTCTTCTGGGGACTGACGTTTACTTTCACCGGCGGCAAGTTCACGCGATACGCAACTTCTCTGATGCCCGCGGTAATCATCACCGCCGCGATCGCAATTCAGTTTGCCGGACGGCTTTTCGGGAAAGTGATCAGGGGAATCTCCGATCAAGCGGCCATCCCGGTCTATGCGCGTGCAGCGTTGACATCGCTCATCATCATTTCAACGATGTGGTCAGCGGCCACCGCCACGCCGCATTTTCGGTTATACATGAATTCGCTGGGCGGCGGCGCCCTGGCCGGCGCGTATTTTCCGCAAGACGAGTTTTACGACGCGTACATGTTCGATGCGATGAAACAGATCGCCACGCGTGCACGACCGGGTGCACGGGTAGGCACAGAGATTCCGTTACTCGCTGATTATTACGCGAAGCGAGCCGGCCGAACCGATCTATCGTGCACAGAGTTTTCTCCGCCGGCAGACCTTCAGAAGTTCTCGGATGGAGACTTTCTTATCGACGCGGGCGGACGGACGTACTACAGCAATCAAGCGATGCTTCAGCGTTTGCGCCAAACGAGCGAACCGGCGTTTACTGTCTCTGTCGGAGACATTCCGGCAGCGGATGTCTATGTTTTGGACGCGGCATCGTTGAAAGCGTTACGCGGCGAGTAGTACTGCCGAAGCACGCACGAAGTAAGTGCGTCTTTCGCTCTCCAGCGATCATCAGACGCGCTTACTTCGTGCGCGCTTCTGCATTGGGGCGCAGAATCGAGAAAAAACGCTGAACTCCTAATTAAGGTTTTGCATCCGCGGGTATCCGCGTTAATCTGCCGCTTGGATAGCATGGCAACCCTCGAAGACATCCTCGCCAAATCAATTCCCGAACTGAAGCAATGTTACGTCGATCGCGCGCGGCCCGTGCCGAAAGGTCTGATCGAAGCGCTCGAGTGCGATTCGAGACACGGCGCGCATCAGGTGGCGAAGCAGATTCGCGGGCGCTGGCGAAAGAATCGAGCTGAGGGCCAGAGGCTGCACAATCTGCTGCGGTTTGAAATCGATTTGTGGGAGCAGGGTTTCAATTTTATCGCTGGAGTTGACGAAGCCGGCATGGCGCCGCTCGCGGGACCCGTGATCGCCGGCGCAGTTATTCTGCCGAAGCATTACAAGCTAAGACGACTGAACGACTCAAAGCAGATTCTGGACGAGGCAGTCCGCGCGGAACTTGCCGAGCAAATCAAGCAGGACGCGATCGTCTGGGCGACCGGCCGCGCGGAAGTTGAAGAGATTGACACGATCAACATCTATCACGCCGGCCTTTTAGCAATGCGTCGCGCCGTTGAAGGACTGACATCGCAACCTGATTTCGTGCTGGTGGATGCGCGGCGCATTCCGCATTGTCAGACACCGCAACGCGGCATCATCAAAGGCGACGCGTTGTCCGCCAGCATCGCCGCCGCGTCCGTGATTGCGAAAACTACGCGCGATGCAATCATGGCTGAATTTGACTCCCTTCATCCCGGTTACAACTTCAAAACCCACAAGGGCTATCCGACTCCTGAGCATTGCCGTTGCCTGAAAGAGCTCGGCGCCACGCCGATTCACCGCCGCAGCTTTGCGCGTGTCAGAGAGGTCCTTGGCCTCGATCCGATTCAGGATTCGCTGTTTGGAGAGAGAGCTGAAGCTGCAAAGGCGTAGGTGCAGAAGCCCGCGCGTCAGCAAGGGCTCGCTTCATTAGAGTTGGCCCTCCCTCCCGGTCGGGCTTCTGCATAGTTGGCGACTTGAAACTTTAAACTTGAAACCTGAAACTAAACGGCATGGGTCTCGCCGAATATAAAAAGAAACGCCGCTTCAACGTCACGCCGGAACCCGGCCCGAAAGAAAAGCGATCAGAACTCGGCAATATCTTTGTCGTACAGAAGCATCGCGCGACGCAGCTGCATTACGACTTTCGTCTGGAAGCTGACGGCGTCTTGAAATCGTGGGCCGTGCCCAAAGGCCCTTCGATGGATCCGTCGGTGAAGCGCCTCGCGATGCAGGTCGAAGATCATCCGACCGACTACGCCGACTTCGAGGGAGTGATTCCCGAAGGCGAGTACGGCGGCGGCACCGTGATGGTTTGGGACTACGGCGTGTACGCGCCTGAGAATGTGAAGAAAGTTTCTGACGGCCTCAAGAAAGGCGATCTGAAATTCGTTCTGCTGGGTAAAAAGTTGAAAGGCTCGTTCGTGTTGGTGCGCACTCGCGACCGCCAGTGGCTGCTGATCAAGCACAAGGACGAGTACGTAACCGACAAAGAGATCGCTGAAACCGAGCCGTTCTCAGTTTTAACTAAACGTACGCTTGCCGAAATTGCTGAAGACGAAGGCGGCGACGTGAAGAAGGCGGCGACTGCAGATCCAAAGAAATTACCGCGACGCAGTGGCACAAAGCGACGCAAGAAGAGCGCGAAGAAGAAGGTTTGGCACAGTAATCGGTGAGCAGAAAGCAGAAGGCAAAAGGCAGTAGGCAGCTTTCCACCTGGTGCTTTCTGCCTACTGCCTTCTGCTTTCTGCCTTCTGTCCCAGCTCCCCCGCTGTACAACCCCTTCCACTCGTCAATATACTAATCAAGCTCATCCCCGAAAAATCTCAGTCTAAGAGGAAGTAAAACGATGCGTATTTCATCAGTTGGTTTCCTGGTGCTGTTGCTCGCACTGGCAGTTGCTGCCGTATCAATCGGCGATTCGAAGGTTAATGCGGCCAGGATGGCCGCGCTGCCCGCGGATCCTAATCCGCTCCTTGCCGAATGGAAAGGCCCCTTCGGCGGCGTGCCGCGCTTCGATCTGGTAAAGGTCGAGTTCTTCAAGCCCGCCATGGAATCGGCGATGGCTGAGAACCTCGCGGACGTCGAAAAGATTGCGAACAACTCGGCCGCGCCCACATTCGACAACACCATCGTCGCCATGGAACGCGCGGGACAGACACTCGATCGCGTCAGCGTGCTTTACAACGTGTGGCAATCGACGATGAATACGCCCGACTTTCAAGTCGTCCAGCGCGAGATGGCGCCGAAGCTGGCGGCCTTCAACGACAAGATCACGCAGAACGAAGCGCTGTTTAAGCGCATCGAAGCTGTTTATAACTCGCCTGAAAAAGCGAAGCTGAACGCCGAGCAGCAGCGGTTGGCGTGGTACTACTACACAAACTTTGTGCGCGCGGGCGCGAAGCTGGACGCGAAAGCCAAGGCCCGGCTGACTGAGATTAACCAACAACTAGCCGGCCTGTTCACCAAATTCAGCACCAACGTGCTTTATGAAGAAAACAATCAGTTCGTCCAACTGAAGAGTGAAGCTGATCTCGCGGGCCTGCCACAATCCATCAAAGACGCTGCCGCAGCGGCGGCGGTAGAAAAGAAGCAGGAAGGCTGGCTGATCGTTAACACACGATCGTCGGTAGATCCCTTCCTTACCTATTCCGATCGACGCGACCTGCGCGAAAAGGTTTGGCGCATGTTCATCATGCGCGGCGACAACGCCGACGAACGCGACAACAACGCGACCATCACCCAAGTCCTCCAACTGCGCGCCGAACGCGCGAAGCTGCTCGGCTTTACCACGCATGCGCACTGGCGTGTGGAGAACTCAATGGCGAAAACGCCTGATCGCGCGATGGAGCTGATGATGGCCGTGTGGAAGCCATCGGTGAAGCGCGTGAACGAAGAAGTCGCCGACATGCAGGCGCTGGCCGACAAAGAAGGCGCCAGGATCAAGATTGAACCCTGGGACTATCGCTATTACATGGAAAAGGTGCGCAAAGCGAAATACGATCTCGATCAAAACCAGGTGAAGCCTTACCTGCAGCTCGACAAGCTGCGCGAAGCGATTCACTGGGTCTCGGGCGAGCTATTTAATTTCAAGTTCACCCCGGCGGACGTTCCGGTCGCGCATCCGGACATCAAGGTTTGGGAAGTCACGGACAAGACTTCGGGCAAGCACATCGGCCTCTGGTATTTCGATCCGTTTGCGCGTCAGGGTAAACGCTCCGGCGCGTGGATGAATGCTTACCGCACTCAGGAACGCGTCGATGGCGAGATCACGACGATCGTTTCGAACAATTCGAACTTCGTGAAAGGCAAGCCCGGCGAGCCAACGCTAATTTCGTGGGACGACGCCGTCACGATGTTCCATGAATTCGGTCATGCACTTCACGGCTTGAATTCAAACGTGACGTATCCATCGCTGTCGGGAACGGCGGTCGCGCGCGACTATGTCGAGTTCCCTTCCCAGTTGATGGAACATTGGCTGTCCACACCTGAAGTCCTGCAAAAGTTCGCCTTGCACTACGAGACCGGCAAACCAATCCCGCAGGAGTTGGTGGCTAAAATTGATCGTTCGAAGACATTCAATCAGGGATTCGCAACGGTTGAGTACTTGGCGGCCGCGGTTCTCGATATGAAATTGCACCTGCTGGGCGACAAGAAGGTCGACGCACGCACGTTTGAAAAGGAGGCGTTGGCTGAAATTGGCATGCCCAAGGAAATCGTGCTTCGTCACCGCCTGCCGCACTTCCTGCACGTGTTCTTCGAGCGATGCTTACTCGGCCGGCTACTATAGCTACCTTTGGTCGGATGTGATTACTGCTGACGCGTTCGGCGCTTTCACCGAAGGCGGCGGAGCGTATGATAAGAAAGTCTCAGAGCGTCTGCGTAAGAACATCTTCTCAGTCGGCAACACAGTCGATCCGGCGCTTGGCTACCGCAATTTCCGCGGCCGCGATCCAAAGGTCGAAGCCTTGATGAAGAAGCGTGGATTTGGTTCGTAGCTGGAGCTTCAGCGGGTTGTTCGCGGCTTCGCCACCGCACAGTCAAACCCCGACTTGTCGGGACTGCCTTTCCGATAAGTCACCCAAAAAGATAATGCGGCGAGGCTAAGCCTCGCCGCAGTTCTCTTATTAAGCTACATGCCACGGAAAACCTCAGGCTTTCCGCAATGTGTGCGCAGAGCCGCGCTTGTTCGGACGCTCCTGGGCTTTCCTATTCGGTTCTAATGGCTTTGCGCTTTTCTGACCAGCACAACAAACGTCCTGCTTTTCTGCATCCTACACTCAGCATGAAGAAGCGTTTACTTCCACTCGCAGTCATCATCGCCGCGCTGGCCATACTGAGCTACTCAGTCGGCGATAAACTGATCCTTGGCGGACGCATCGCGCAACTGTACGCCGCCGCACCTGACGAACGCCTGGTGATGCCTGTCGCCGGCGTTTCAAAGAATAAGGTTAGTGACTCGTGGCATGCGCCGCGGAGTGGCGGCGAGCGCCAGCACGAAGGACAGGACATATTCGCACCCCGGGGAACGCCGGTGCTTTCCGCTACAGACGGTTACGTCGTGCGCGTCGGTGAGAATAGGCTCGGCGGGAATACTGTTTCGGTGATGGGCGCAGGTGGAAGGATGTATTACTACGCCCATCTCGACGCTTACGCGCCGAACATTGGCTTCGGTGAATTCGTCACGCCCCAGACCGTGTTGGGTTTTGTGGGCACAACTGGCAATGCCGTCGGGACGTCGCCGCATCTTCACTTTGGGGTTTACTCGCGCAATGGTGCGATCAACCCACTTCCGATGTTGAGTGAGAGGGTGGAAGTAACGCCTGCTGGTAAAGCCGCGAATGCCGGCTTGGGCAAGAAACGCAACTGACGCTGCTGTTGCCTGTGTTCTCTCGCGCCTCCAAGCGCGATGAAATCAAATCTAAAGAAAACCCAGGGTGGCGTCCCGACAAGTCGAGACTCACCCTGGGCTGTCTTATTGACGGACGCTCGCGACGCGAGCGGTGTTTATCAAGCGCGGGCAGGATGCCCGCGGTCCCAGCATTACAACTTCGGCGTGACGCCCAGGTTGTAGAACAGGAACGAGAAGATGTCCGCGTTCTGTTCCAAAGCCTTCGTCGTACTGCTGGCGCCGTGACCCGATTTAGTGTCGATGCGGATGACAATCGGATTGTCTCCGCCCTGCGCCGCCTGCATGGCCGCAGCGTACTTAAACGAGTGCGCCGGTACCACGCGATCGTCGTGATCGGCCGTGGTAATCAAGACTGATGGAAACTTTGTTCCCGGTTTGATGTTGTGAATCGGGGAATACGCGTGCAACGCTTTGAACTCGGCTGCATTGGCATCGCTGCGGCCGTAATCCGCCGCCCAGTTCCAGCCAATGGTGAACGTGTGATACCGCAACATGTCCATCACGCCGACCTGCGGAATTGCGACCCGGAACAGTTCCGGCCGCTGGTTCACGACGGCGCCAACCAGGAGCCCACCGTTCGATCCGCCCTGAATGGCGATCTTGTTCGATGAAGTGTACTTGTTCTGGATCAACCACTCAGCCGCGGCAATGAAATCATCGAACACGTTCTGCTTTTTAAGTTTCATGCCGGCTTCGTGCCACTTCTCGCCGTACTCGCCACCGCCACGCATGTTCGCGGACGCGTAGACGACACCCTGTTCGAGCAGCGCAATCCGCAGCGCGCTGAACCCTGGACTGTTGTTGACGTTGAAACCGCCGTAGCCGTAAAGGAGCGTCGGATTGTTGCCATCCAGCTTGAGGCCCTTCTTGTACGTCAGGAACATCGGCACGCGCGTGCCGTCCTTGCTGTTGTAGAAAACCTGCTTCACTTCGTAATCGGTCGCCTTGAAGCCGGGAATCTCGACCGCGCGAAATAGAGAAGACTTCTTCGTCGCGATGTCGTACTTGAAAATTGTCGGCGGATAGTTGAATGACGTGAAGCTATAGAAGACGAACTTGTCGTCTTTCCAACCGCCAAAGCCACCGGCCGATCCCAGGCCCGGTAGAATAATTTCATTCTCGAGCTTGCCGTCGAGGCTGTATACGTACGCGCGCGTCGTGACGTCCTTCAAATAAGTGACGAACATCTTGCCACCCGCAGTGCCTGATTGTTGCAGCGGTTCGGATTTTTCGGGGATGACATCTGTCCAGGTTTTTGCCTCCGGATCGTAAAGGACAATTTTGCTGTTGGGGGCGCCGTGGTTGGTTTCGATCAGGAACTTGTCGCCGATGTTTTCGATGACGGAGTAGCTGTCGTTCGTGATGTCCGCCATGATCGGCGTGAAAGTTTTGTCGCCCTTCTTCAGATCGCGGAAGAAAAGAGCGTTGCCATCCATTCCCTTGCCGCGTTCCGACACATAGAGAATCGCGAAGCGTTCATCTTCAGTAACGCCCACGCTATGAAACCGCTGCCCGTTCTTCTTATCTTCGTAAACCAGTTCGTCCTGGGCCTGCGGGGTGCCTAACTTATGGTAATAGACTTGCTGAAACTCGTTCTGCTTATAAAGCTCTTTGCCTTTTTCCGGCTCCGGATAGCGGCTGTAGAAGAAGCCCTCCTCGCCCAGCCATGACCCGGTGCCGTTCTTAATAAACGTCAAATGATCAGTCAATGGCTTTTTCGTGGCCACGTCCAGGACGTAGACGTCGTTCCAGTCTGAACCGCCTTTTGACACGCCGTACAAGTAGTATTTTCCTTTCGGCGACCATTGCGGTCCACGCAACTGCGACGTCCCCTCCGCGGAAAACTTGTTCGGATCAATCAGGACTTCGCGTGGACCATCCAGACCTTTGTGAATGTAAACCACGCTTTGGTTCTGGAGACCGTCGTTCTTTGATGAAATAAACCATTCACCCCGGCGTTGGGGAGCGCCGTACTTCGGATAGTTGAAAAGCTTAGTCAGTCGATCCTTGACGGCGGAGCGAAAAGGAATTTGGCCGAGATAACCAAATGTTACTTTGTTCTGGGCTTCGACCCAGGCGGCCACTTCGGGCGAGTCGTTGTTCTCGAGCCATCGATAAGGGTCAGCTACCTCAGTGCCAAAGTAGGTATCGACCGTCTCGACGGTCTTAGTTTCAGGATACTTAAGTGGCGAACTGGCGTCGCCATCGCCATTCTTCTGCGCTCGCGCCAGCCGAAGCGGACTGGCAACAGACAGGGACAGCACGGCCACCAGAGCAAGGAACAGGAACGCATACTTCGTCTTCTTCATTGAACTAAACCTCCGGAAAAGCTGAAAAACTGATGTCGGGGACGGTGCATACTGTAATCGACACGGCCAGAAAAGCCAAAGCGTCTTGCCGGTAAGTCCATTGACGAAAATTTACCTTTGCGTAGACGCCGGATTTGATTATTATTCTCACCTCTCCGGCCCAACTGAAACTCTTCCCAGGTAGCGCGTAAACCACACACCGGCTCTCCTCTGGTTTCTAAACCGTTTCGCCGAACAGGAGGAGAAGCTTATGAAGAACCCGACTTTTCTCTCGTCTTTCACCGCATCACCACTGAAACTGGGTACGGCATTGCTGACCGGACTGCTGGCAGCAATCGCACTTCCGTTTTTGTTTTCCGCGCAGTCGCAATCGCGGCCGCGGACCGTAGCCAGTCAAACCTACTCGGCTCCAGGCAGCGATGACGTTCTAAAGGTTGACGTTGATTTAATCACCGTGGATGCGCTCGTGCTGGAAAAGAAAAGCGCCCGCGTCGTCGGCGATCTGCGACAAGCAGACTTTACGCTTTCAGAGGACGGAGTGAAGCAGACGATCACGCACTTCAGCCAGGACAGCTTGCCCATCTCTATGCTGCTGTTGGTTGATCGCGGCGCCTGTCTTGACCCATTCGGGACGGAGGTCCGTGAGGCGGCACGGCAAGCGATCGCCCGTCTGAAACCCAGCGACGAGGTGGCTTTCATGAGCTATCACGATGAAGTTGAGCTGCTGCAGGAGTTCACGCGCGACCGTGACCTGATCTCAAGATCGCTGGATCGCGTGCCGCCCCATGAAGAGCATGCGCGCCACTGCTTGAACAAAGCATTCGGCGCCGCAGCCGATTATGTGCAAAAGGCCGGCAATCCGATCGGGCGGCGCGTCGTCGTCGTGATTACCGGAGTCACTCGCGACTTTGATTGCCCCAGTGGAATGTCGGGCAAGGCCGCGGCCCAGGCAATCTACGAATCGGGCGCAGTGGTTTCGGCGATTGTGCCGAAAACCGCCGGACAACAAATGGAAAACGCAATGATGGTTTGGGCGACCCGCTTCGGCAAGCTCGGTGGCGCTCCTTACATGGACATTAAAAAGCTGGCCGATGAAACTGGCGGCGAGATTCTCTCGGACAAACCGGAAAGGCTTAACACGACGTTCACCGACCTAATCAACCACCTGCGAACTCGCTATAACCTGGCGTTTACTTCGACAAACAAGAATCGGGATGGGACCACGCGCAAGCTGAAGATTGACGTCGGGGCGCCGGCGCAAACCACTAAAAGCAAGCTGGTAGTTAAGGCACGACGCAGCTACGTCGCGCCAAAGACTTAGCGCACTCCAGGCAGTTTACTTGTTGGCGAGATTGGAAGTGTTTGGACCGGCGATATTGCCTGTCGTATCGGGCGAACGCTCGTCACCACCCAGATCGGCGAACGCCACGATCAAAAGCAGCGCCGTAACGCCGAGAGTGGCGAGCACGTAAAGCAGC
Organism: uncultured Acidobacteriota bacterium; assembly: GCA_963726075.1. Lineage (GTDB taxonomy): Bacteria > Acidobacteriota > Blastocatellia > Pyrinomonadales > Pyrinomonadaceae > UBA11740. The sequence continues at coordinate 466,462 of CAVSAQ010000001.1, forward strand.
GCCGTGCGCTCGAAATAAATAAGGAGTGAGACGACCACCAGAATCCCAACAATCCAAAGGTAGGTAAGCCAGCGTCGTTTTCCAGTCTTCTTCGCTTGTATCTTCTGACTCATATCACACAAAAGAAAGGCTGGCTTTCGAACCAGCCTTTCGCTTCGAAACTAGTTTCAGAATTCCAACTTAGAATGGGATTCGCATTGGCAGAGTTCCGAGTGAGCTGGCTCCCACGCCTTTAAGGATTTCTCCCAGACTCTTCGGTGAAAACGTGCCAACCGGCCGCACGTCAATGATGTCATACGCCTGAAGCAGGACGTCCGGCGCTTTTCCTTTACGAATCGCATCGTAATCGAATTTCAAATCTTCCGATCCGATCTTGCCATCCTTCTTCCGGTAAATGTGTACTTGCGAGGTGTTCGCCAGCTTCTGCGGCCCGCCCGCCATGGCGATCGCGCGCGACAACGTGATTTGGTCCTTGATAATCATTTCGCGCGGCTGGAATACAGCGCCGGTGATGAAGACAGGCTCGCCTTCGTTCACGATAACAATGTCGCCCGGGCGGATGTACGGATTGTTCTCGGCCGAGCCACCTTTCAGATCTATGATCTTGAAGGTCTCGAGTTTGCCGATATCTGACTCTTTACTGTGATTTGCAGCCACCGCAGAAGCGACGGCGACAGTAGTCGGGGTTTCTTCGGGCTCAACACACATCTCATTTTCCGTGTGGAGAATATCGATGGTCCCGCTCGCGTTCTGCGTGACTCCACCGGCTGTCACTAAGACTTCGTGCAGCCGCAGGCGGCGATTCATGGAAACGCGCGACGGCAATCTCACGGCGCCGAATACGATGGCGGGCGGACGGCTCCGGCGCTCAGTGATACGAACGCTAACTCGCGGCTTCACAATGTATTTCGCGTAGGCCTCAGTGATTAGCTTTTGAACTTCTTTTTCGTTCTTGCATTTCGCGGGAATGGGATCTTCGATGAAGGGCAAGGAAGAGATGTTTCCATCTTCGTCCACTTCGACCGCCGAGGTCAGATCGGGCTGGCCAAAAACTCTAACATCAAGGATATCGCCCGCGCCCATCCGGTACCGCCGAATGCCCTGGTTATCAACGGATGACGGTTGGAAATCACCGCCGCCACTCTGCGTCTGCGCCAGCGCGGTAACCCCGAGGGCCGCAAAAACCGCGAACAAGATTAGGAGTTTATTTTTCATGGCAAAACCTCGAGAAGTCGGCTGAAATCAACCGAAGACGACTTCGTTTGATTGGCTTTTTACACACGGCGCTTGGATGCTCGGGGAGACAGCAAGATGCCGAAACCTGTGAATAACCAGTTGCAATGATCGCACAAAAGGGACCGTATGCCAAACATACGGATGAACCACGGCGTGCGTTTATAACCACGCCGAATTTTGTGGCTGCCACATCGGGGGCATTTGCGAGTAATAGCTCTCACCCGTCCCCTTTATCGGCCCTTTGCCGCCGTTTTCTCCCCTGATAAGGGGGTGGACCATCTACGGCCTGGGTCGTCTTCACGCGGGCTCGAAGCAATTCTATTTCACGAGTAATCTGGTCGGCAGCCACTTGATGTTCCGCGCCCGCTCGCGTCAGGTAAAACAGAGCATCGCGGTAACAATCGATCGCGCGCCGGTAGCGGCCTTTGAAAGTCGCGCGCTGGGCCAACTCGACCCAATGCGCCACGCGACTGGAAGTCATAAACTCGCGCACCGCCGTCCCCGAGCGGCGCAATTCTTCATTATCCGGATAGCTCTTTAAAGCTGTATCGATGCAGTCAAGCGCCCGGTTCGCGCTCTCGATTTTCTCATGAAGCCGGGCCTGCTGGTGTGCCTGGTGCGTCAGCAATCGGGCCGAATCGCGTGCCCACGAAAGCATGTGATGCTTTTGCAGCGTTCGCACACGCTCTTGTCGAGCGCGCACCGTGATTCGCCGTTCCGATGAGACTGCCGGCGAGGCCAGCGACCTATCTGCAGTTTCAAGAAACTCGCCGCACAACTGGAAAACTTTCAAGTGAGATTCCGGAAGCGAACTTTCACCGTCGGCTTCTTTTGATTTCTGGTCCAGAACACGTAGCGCCTCGGTTTGCGAGAACGAAGTTTGCCGCTGCGCATTTACCGGCGCGGCTCGGCGCGACGGATTGAACCTATGCGTGGAGTTCTCTTCCGACACGTGACGCGTCCAGGCGCGACGCATAACTACTCCTCGCGCTGACGCCGCGACCAGCATCACGACACTCGCCGCAAGGCCGGCCGGCACCCAGGGGTGATCCTCGCTCTGCAACATCCACCAAAGCACAAAGAATAGTGCGGCCGCTGCTGCCGCGGACGCGACCATGTAACCGGAAGTCGAAGGACCTCTGCGTCGCGGTTGAGGGCGAGACGCGAAAGGACGCCTGGGCGGGTTTGAATGGTGCTGGGACGGGCGCTCCACGGCCGGAATAATAGCAAGAGGTAGCTTTGAACCCTAGGTCATTTTAAGCCCTAGGTTCAGCTTTTCGGATTTTTGGTCTGCTGCTAGACTTCGAAGAGAATTGATATTAGGGGGGACGGATGACTGAACGCGGATACAGAGTTATATACGAGCCATTAACCGAAGGTGGCTTTCAAGTGATTGTGCCAGCTTTGCCGGGCATCGTCACCTATGGCCGTACCCTCGAAGAAGCGAGAGAGATGGCGCAGGACGCGATCTCGTGTCACGTCCAAGGGCTGTTGAAGGACAATGAAGAAGTTCCCATTTATCTCATAGCGGCGGCGTCTGGTTTTTCTCTTTCAATTCGGCAGATTTCGCAAGGAATTGCCGCCTCGCAAATTGCCCACCTGAACCAGTTCATTTGTTCTTGTGACAACTCGTCATTAGGCGACTTTACTTCGGAGAAGAAAAACTGATTTTCCCTGCAAACTAAGAACTCAGGCCACCCCGGCTGTCTTTGCCAAAAATCGCCGATTGCCCATTGAACCCCCTTGATTACTACTTCGGTTGGCAACACGAGCAACGCCTCACGAGCTAATTTGACGACCTGATCGTCGTTAACCCACAGGTAATCTCGAAGCGACGTACTCTCATAAAGCAGGTCGTCAAAAAGGGAAAGTAAGTTATCGAACTTCCGCATTCGATCTAAGTCAGTTTGGATCGCATCATAGCGCCGCTTGTAATATTCAACGCTACCGAAGTCTTCGGGAAGCAGAATGGAAATGAGTCCGGTGTTCGTATGGATTGGGGTCCAACCCTTGGTGGTATTTCGAAAGACTTCCCTTACTCTGGGATCGCTTAAGCTCTGAATTGAATTCGTTAGGAAGGTCGAAACCAATATTGAAATCAGTTTGCGTTCACACCGTAGCGACACATACCCTCGACTCTCATACCACTCAGCCGCAATCGTCTCAGCAGAGACCAATTCTCCCGTTTTGTTAGTCCACTTTCCGATCTTTTGTCCGGCTTTTTCTATCTGAAGGTATTTTGCGGGCACATTCACAACAGGAATATTAACCTCCGAGAGAAACTGGGCTGGCGTTCTCTCGGTTACGTCATATTTTGGCGTCCGTTTGTGGACCTGTTGCCAGTGAACCCTCGCTTGTCCCTTTAGCTGTTTCGCGTTTTCAGCAAACCTTTCTTGAAAATCAAGGATGTCTTTGACGTGCTCCGAATTGTCATGTAGCCATTCAAGAGTTAACCAACAGTACGTCTTGAAGATCTCTCGCCAATAGAATCTCTGCACCTTTCCCTTTTGGTTGTAAATGGCGGCCCGGGGGTGTGGTTGTTCTTGCTGCCCTCTGCATTCCAAACACAGCCCAGTGGCGAACCCCGTCACGGCAAACCTCCTGCCAGTTCCAAATTCTTGGCCAGATCGAACTTGATGTGGGAGAAAAGCCAAAGCAAGTTGCTGTTCGCACTGACACATGTAAACTCCGTCGCACCCTTCACACAAATACTTTCGAAAGGTGTCGTAATGGTTAAGACAGCGCACGTTATCATGCGCACATGGAGTCACGACGGCTCTCCCTTATGCGACGGTTTGTACATCCCTAACCGTCCGCGCAGCGGACGAATTTAGTAGCCGTGGGCAACGCCCACGGACATAGCGAGAACAGAAGACACGACCCTGAAAGGGTCGAAGTCAGTTCCACAGATATCGTTCATCGTATTCAATTCCGTATTCCTTCAGGAACTGAATCAACTCCTGTTGAAACGATCGTTTGCGATGATGCTCCTTCTGCCTTGCCAGATACTTGTTCAGACTAGGAATATCCGACTTGCCAACGGAGAATCCTCCATATCCATCCTGCCAATGAAAGTTTCGAAATTCGCTACCTTTCGTTTTAATCCAAGCAGAACTGTCCTTCTTAATGTCTTTCATCAAAGAACTCAGACCAATATTCTTCGATTGTGAGATGAGAAAATGAACGTGGTCAGGAGTTCCGCCAGCATCGAGAAGGCGGGACTCTTTGTTTTTCAGGATGCCACCGATGTAAGCGAAGAGTTCCGGTTCTATTTCAGGCGTGATTAGCGGCTCACGATTCTTGGTAGAGAAAACAACGTGAACTATGAGGCTGACCAGAGTTTGAGCCATGGGAGTCTCCTCTGCTGTCCGACCCTTTCAGGGTCGCGGTAATTCGCTGGGACGATTTCCGTGGGCGTTGCCCACGGCTACTAAATTTGTCCACTTCGTGGACAGCTCGCGCGGTAAATAATCCCGGACAACCGGCGATTAGTCTTCTTCCGCCACGCGAATCCGGCCTTCGTCCTTCGCCTGCTGCACAATCTTCTGGGCCAATTGGCCCGGAACCGGATCGTAGTGTGAGAACTGCATGTGGAAACTGCCGCGCGCGGCGGTGATCGAGTTCAGCGTCGATTGATAGTTCAACATCTCGGACATGGGCACTTGCGCCTTAACGACCTGGTTTTTGCCGCGCGCATCCATTCCCTGCACCCGCCCGCGACGTGAATTGAGGTCGCCCATGATGTCGCCGCTGCATTCCTGGGGCGCTTCGATCTCAACGTCCATGATCGGCTCCAGCAGCGTCGGCTTAACTTTTTCCATGGCGTTGCGGAACGCCTTGCGGCCGGCGGCGCGGAAACTGTGCTCGTCTGAATCGACGTTATGATACGAACCGTCAATCAACTGCACTTTGAAATCGACGAGTGGATAACCGGCGATCGCTCCGTGTGAAGCGGCCTCAATAATTCCTTTTTCGATCGCGGGCCGAAACTGTTGGGGCACCGAACCACCGAAGATCTTGTCCTCAAAAGCAAACCCACCGCCACGCGGCAATGGTTCAAAGACAACTTTGCAATCGCCAAACTGGCCGCGCCCGCCGGTCTGTTTCTTGTGCCGGCCCTGTACTTCCGCTCGCTGCGTAATCGTTTCCTTGTAAGGTACTTTCGGCGGATGCAGCATCACTTCGACGTTGTAGCGCTTCTTAAGTCTGTCGACGACCGTCTCGACGTGGACCTGGCCCGAACCGGCAAGCAGAAACTCTTTCGTCTGCGCGTCGCGCGTAAAAGACAGCGACGGATCCTCTTCCAGAATCTTGTGAATCGCCACACTGATCTTCTCTTCGTCCTGCCGCGACTTCGGCTCAATCGCGAAAGCAATCGCCGGCTCGGGATACTGAACCGGATCATATACAAGCGCTTTCGCCTTGTCGCAAAGCGTGTCGCCGGTTTGAGTTTCCTTCAGCTTCACGCAAGCGATGATATCGCCGGCGTTGGCTTCGGCAACTTTGTCGAGCTGTTTGCCCTGCATTGTGTGCAGCGCGCCCAAGCGCTCGGAAACGCTGCGCGAGCAGTTGTAGACAGTCGCGTCGGTGCCGATTTTGCCGCTGATGACTTTGAACACATTGATGCGCCCGGCGAACGGGTCGGCAATGGTACGGAAGCAATACGCGGAAAACGACTCGCTGCTTGAGTACTTGCGTGATTCCTCTTCGCCTTTTTCGTTCTTGCCATGTTCGGCTTCGTGATGAGCCGGGTCAGGCGCGAACTCGACGATGTGATCGAGCAGCGTCGAGAGTCCAACCAGATTCGTCGTCGAAACCGCGAACACGGGACAGAGCTTGCTGGCGGCAATCGCCTTCGTGATGTTCGGGAGCACATCGGAATCCTCCAGCGTGCCCTGCTCAAAATACTTCTCCATCAGTGCGTCGTCAGATTCGGCGACTAGTTCAATGATTCGTTCCCTGGTTTTGTCCACCAGATCGCGGCCTTCTGTTGGAATCTCAATTTCTTTGGCTTTGCCATTCGCGTCGAATTCGTAGGCCTTCATATGGACGACATCGACCACGCCCTTGAAGCCGGCTTCTTTACCAATGGGAAGAGTGAAAGGAACAATGGCTCGCTTGAAAACGTTGTGCGCGCCATCGAGCGCGATTCCGATGTCCGAATGCTCTTTATCCAGTTTCGTCACCACCATCATGCGCGGCAACATGAATTCATTCGCATAATTCCAAACTTTTTCGGTCTGCACTTCGACACCTTTGACGCCATCAACCACCACGACGCCGCAATCGGCGACGCGCACCGCCGGCCGCGCGTGCGACACGAACGCGGCGTATCCCGGCGTGTCGATCAAATTAACTTTAGTTTCTTTGTGTTCGAGGTGGGCGAGTCCGGTGTTGAGTGTGATCTTGCGGGCAATTGAGTCTTCTTCATGATCAGTAGTGGTCGTGCCCTCATCGACCTTGCCCCAGCGGGGCGTGGTGCCTGCGACGTAGAGAAGCGAACTAACCAGTTGCGTCTTCCCTGCGTCGCCATGTCCAATGACCGCAAGGTTGCGAATGGCTTCGGTGGCGTAAACTTTCATAAGAGCGAGTTGGTCCTTTCAGGATCTAGTTCCAGCGAGACATCCCCGGCTTCATTTCCGAATGAAAAGGCAGGATGTGACTGTGGATTGAGGTGTAATTTATCCGAGCGCGAAGGTGAATGGCAAGTTACGAATCTCAGCCCGCGAACCCACTTACAATGGCCGCCGTTAACGAGGCGATCGCCATTACCAGCGACCAACGGCGGGTGAAACTATCCATCATTCCGCGCGTGCTTTTGCGCCGGAAGAACAGATGTGCCAGCGCGAGACAAAAGACTGAGATCGCTAACCAATAACCCCGCTGCCACAGAATCGTTCGCAGACTCTCGGGCTGTGTCAGATCGGCGTATCTCCAAAGCCCATAAAGCACCGGGTTGTAAAGCCAATGGTCGTAGCCGCTGCTGTACAAATAGAACAACCCCACCGCCGCGCCGATGCTGAACACGTACGCGACGCGCTTGTTCCGCAAGACAACATTCGTTAGAACGCAGACCGCGGTGACAAAGACTGTGCTTGGCACGAGAATCAATCCGTAAACCCGTAAGTACGCGAGCAGATCTATTGGCGTGTGACTTCTAAAAAGTTGAATCGCGACCGCTGCCACGCCAACTGCCAGGATCATGCCGCATGTCAGCAAAAGAGTTGACAGAAATTTCGATAGCAGCAGAACATTGTTAGGAACAGGCGTCGACCAAAGGAACGACTCAACCCGCACTTCATGATCACGATGCATTGCTTCGCCGGTATAAAAGACCGACAAACCGATCAGGAATATTAATAACAACTTTGCTGTGTTGGTCGCATAAGCCGCGGAATAAGAGACGTCACCGGGAATGTTATAGAAAGCTACTTCCAGGATAGAGATGAAGATTGCCAGCGGCATAACCACAACAACACTTCGTTCCGCGCGTAGCAGGCGAAACTCAACGCCCAGTGCGGCGATCAGTCTATTCAGATTGGAACGAATTCCTCCGTTTACCCGAGCGACTTCAGGAACGTCCACGCGGGGCACAAACTCGCTTGGTTCAAACTTTTCGAATCCTTCCGGACGCGCTGGCATCGAACTCTCTGAGTAATAGACTCCTTCGGCAGCGGTCGAAAGGTTGAGGACAGAAAACTTTTCTAATTTCCCGGGTCGCTCGGCTATGGCGAAGCGTGCGTAGACAATCGTCAGGCAAATCGCCGCAAACAAAATCATCAGCGCGCGACCGATGATGAGGTCTGAGCGGTAGGGGACTGCTAGTTGATTTAACCATTCCGCGCTGCGGTTGTATGTGTGTACGTTGCTGTAGTTCATCATCAGGGGATCGAGGACGACGCGCCAGAATTGAGGCAGGCCCTTTAATAAGATCGCCTGATAAAACGCGTAAACCGGGTAAAAACAGACCCCGACACCGTAGACTATCTTCGCATTGCGAGTCAGAGCACCCACCGCAAAATAGAAAGCTGCCAGACCCAGATGCGAAATAACCACGAACACAAGAAAGTGTTTTATGTAAGGGAATACTTTCGCCTCTTGGGTGATCACGCCTTGCCTGGGAACCGCCTGTAGTACAAACCACGTGAGCACAAAGGCTGACTGGCAGCAGGCCAGCACAAAGAAGTTGCCGAAAAACTTGGCCAGGAGATAAGCGGCGCGACTGACTGGTTTTGAAAAAATAAGTGGATCGATGCCGGCGCGGAAATCTTTGAGTACAGGGTCCCCCATGAAGAGCGCGGTGAACAGAGGCAGTGTCATGAAAGAGTAAACCGGGAGTGCGCCGGCGATGAAAAAGTCGGCGTTGACGGCCCAACCGCGACCACGGGCCGGTCCCCATCCCCACCAAAGCAATCCATTTCCCGCACAGAGCAAAGCCATGAAATAAGGCGCGACGCGCTTCGAGTTAAGCAGCACCTCATTCCAGAGAATTGCGCCGAACGGCGTCCGAGCGGGGTTGATCATCTCAACTCTCTCGTTTCCCGCTGGTTAACCAGATCAAAGTAATAGTCTTCGAGAACGGGAGTTGCCGGCGTGAATTCTTCGCTGGGTCGCGCTCCTCTGGAGATCATCCTCAGGCGAGCCTGTCCGCCGAACATCTGCGAAGAGATCACCTGGTGACGAGACTTTAACGCCGCCAGCTGGTCGCGGGGCACGGTGGCTTCCCAAACGGAATCTTTTAGTTGATCGATCGCTTGCTGCGGTGTGATAGAAGCCTGAATTGCACCTTGGCGAATGACCGCCATTTGGCTGCAAAGACTCGAGACGTCAGCAACAATGTGAGTGGAGAGAATTACTACCGCGTCTTCACCTGCCGTTTCAGAGAGCAGGTTATGAAAACGAATTCGTTCTTCGGGATCCAGGCCGGCGGTCGGCTCATCGACGATAATTAGTTGCGGCTGGCCGATCAGGGCCTGCGCGATTCCCAGACGTTGCCGCATGCCGCCCGAAAACCCGCCGACTCGCTGGCGCCGCGCGTCCGAAAGATTCACTCGCTCAAACAGGGCATCCACCAACCCAGCTCGCTCTTTCTTATCGTGGACGCCTTTTAACTTTGCAAAGTAGTGAAGCGTTTGTTCGGCGGTGAGCGCGGGATAGAGCCCGAATTCCTGCGGCAAGTAGCCAAGCATCCGACGTGTCCCATGTTTGTCGACTATCAGGTCCATGCCGTTCATCTCTGCCGTGCCTGAGTCAGGCTCGAGTAACGTGGCCAGGATCTTCATTAACGTTGTCTTACCTGCGCCGTTGGGCCCAAGCAAGCCGAACATTCCTGAGGGCACATCAAGCGAGATTCCCTTCAGTGCCTGAACTCCGCTCGGGTAGATTTTTGTGAGCCCTTTGATATTAAGCATTGTCTTCGTGATCCCTGGCCGGAGCTGGGCACACCTCTTCGCAAAGAACCCCGGATGCCGAGCTCAGATTTTGGCTTTAGCTTTTTTCTCAGATCTCGCTTAGAGAAATCTACTTGTAGGAAATGACGCGCTCAACGGGTGTGCGCATTCTCTGGTCGTAAGCGGTAAATGACATTTGCGAATCATTCAACTTTAACGGTGACGTGTCAGTAGCGCCTGAAAGGAATTTTGAACGATGCAAACCGCGCACATAAACCAACAAACGACCGAGGAGACCAATCATCATCAAGAGATCGCCGATGCGCGTCACGCGATATTCCAATGCAAGGCCGTGCACCACCACTCCTGTCATGAAGATCAGAACTAGTAACCATTTCAGCGCCCGAGTCTGAAGACTGCTCCTCGTGCTGATCTCTACGCATTCATCCCTGATCTGTTCAAAATTGCCAAAGCGTTCTTCGGCCTTGGATCTTGCTTCGTCCGGGGTCATCGCCTGCCGGCAATGTTCATCGGTAAGAAGATCGAGATGAAAGCGCAGCTCGTCCTCGATTTCACGCTTGGCCTGCTGGTTATTAAAGCGTTGGAATAGGCCGGTCAGGGCTTTCATCATCTAACCTTTCGGATTTAGATCTTATGCGGTCTGCAGAATTCTGGTGATCGCCTGCGAGATTCGCTGCCAGTTCGCTTGTTCACCATCCAGCTGTTTCCGCCCGGCCCGGGTCAGTTTATAGAACTTAGCTCGCCGATTGTTTTCCGAGATGCCCCATTCCGACGCCACCCACCCGCGCTCTTCCATTCGATAAAGGGCGGGATAGAGCGAACCATCCTCGACCTTAATTACGTCATCGACCGCTTCGTGTATTCGCTGGGCAATGCCGTAACCATGCATAGTGCCACGCGAGAGCGTTTTCAGAATTAAAAGCTCCAACGTGCCTTGCATCAAGTCGGTGCGTACCTTTGCCATTGTTTGCCGATTCGTCGAAGGTGCCAGCCGGAGAAGCTATAACCCGTTCCCTAGATTGTCAAGGGAAGAGTTTAGACAAGTGGCTATCGGTATTTGTTCCCAGGGATTTGTTTTTGCTTGATGCCGCCGACCGGGTCGGCCGATTTCCATCGGCAGAAAGAATCGGCCGCGCGCCGATATCGGGTCTCGGGATCACGCTGTCGCTCCAATTTTGTGCCGAACCGAACCGTGTTGTATCGTTCGTGCGCACAGCATAGGCGCGCTATCAAGCTTGGCAACTCAACCAAAGATCGAAGTTTACACCGACGGCAATTGCAACCTCTGTCGCTGGACGCGCGAACATGTTGAGCCGCTCGATCGCGATCGGCGGTTTGACTGGCTGGATTACAACGATCCGCAAAATCTGAATCGCGCGGCGCCCCACACGCATAAAGAGATGGCCGAGCAGATGCACGTTCGATCACCGGATGGGCGTTGGTACAAAGGTTACTTCGCGTGGATTGAACTCGTTCGCGTGCTGCCGCGTTGGAAGTGGCTCGCTCCCGTTATGAGTGTTTGGCCCTTCACGAAACTTGGCCCCATCTTCTACCACTGGCTCGCTTCGCGTCGCTACACTCTCTTCGGCGTACCACCACCATGTGATGAAACTGGCGTGTGCAAGCTGCATGAATGACAGTGGGGCAGTAGACCACGCGGTCCTGGGGTTTGCTCGCTACGCTCGCGCACCCCAGGCTTTATGCTTGCGTGCGCTCCGCGCACTCACTGCTCACCGCCCACTGCTCACCGCCCACTGATTAATGCCAACCTTAGCGCCCTCAAAGGCATCTTAAACTCAACCCAGACAACTCAATTAACAACGATTTCTGGCGAAGTGTTCGCCAGTTTGAAAGGTAAAGTTATGTTTAAGAGAAGTTCCTCATTCATTTTCGCTATCGCATTTTTATTTACGGTTGGTTTATCGACCGCGAGCGCAAAAGACGCCGAAGCGGTGCGGGTGCCGCTGAATATCGCGATCCTCATTCAGGATAATTTGACGTCGCAGGTGGGCAACGAAATCGGCGTCACCAAAGAGTTCATTCGCACCCTCCCCGCCGGTTCGCGCGTCATGGTTGGCTATATCACCGCCGGTCGTTTGCAGGTGCGGCAGTCATTCACTACCGACTTGGATCGCGCCGCGAAATCGCTTCGGATTCCCATGGCCAGCACCGCGGCGTCAGCGTTCAATCCGTACGTGGAAGTAATCGATGCTCTGAAGAAGTTCGATCCCAGCTGGCGTGGTAACAACGCAGTGCTCCTGATTTCCGACGGGCTCGATGTCTCTCGCGGTTTTGATGCGACGGCCGCCGGCAACACGCTGGACATCCATCGCACGATCAAGGAAGCGAATCGCCGCGATGTTTCGATCTATTCGTTCTACGCGCCGTCGGTGGGCCTGACGGGCCGCAACCGTCTCGCGGCCAGTTACGGACAAAGTTCTTTGCAGCGTGTCTCTGAGGAAACTGGCGGCCGCGCCTTTTTCCAGGGCGTTAGTGGTTTTGTGACTTTCGATTCACACTTTCGCCGTTTGCGCGAAGAGTTGAATCGCCACTACTCTTCGTAAGAAGCCTTCCTGTTAGAACCGCCTGCGGTTAGCGGGCGATTGATCTCAATTCATACCGATTCTTCGGTATTGAGGATCAACCGCCCGCTACCGCAGGCGGTTCTGACTAAAAACTCTGGCGCTCTAGCACTCAGCGGTGGTAAATTAGGCCCACTTTTCGGGCCATTCGCGACGCAATGGCCTAACCCATGACGGCTAGAGAAGCTGCACCCTCTTTTTGCGCTACCGCGCGACCGCTGGTCGCCAGCGCCACATCTCGCTTTCCAGAACAATGACTGATAACAAAGGCCGCGAATACTGCCTGATTGTCGAAGGCGCTTACCTGACTGAATCGGAAGCCGAGCACGCTTTGCGCGATCCCTTCATTGAAGATTGGGTCGAGACGCACGGCAATTTTAAGATTCACAACATGGACGACATTCAAGTCACGCCGGGCGTCACCCTCGGTTCGCTTGGGGTGTACATGATTGATGAGCGAGTGTTCGAAATCGCCAGCGAAGACCCTGAACGGCCTTTGACTGAGCATAAAGCCAAAGGCGTCGCGGAAGCTTTGCGACGGCAGGACATGTTCGACGAGGTCAACGTCGAAGCGCGCGACGAAGAAGCTGCCGCCGAAGAGGCGGCCGTGGAAGAAGTAGCCGCGGACGAAGCCCCCGCTGAGGAAGCAACCGCGGATTAGCCAATGGACGGCGATCAGAAACAACAATTTCTCAATGGCCGCATCACCGTCATCGTGGGTGACATCACGAAGCAGGACACCGACGCGATCGTGAATGCCGCGAATGCTTCCCTGCTTGGTGGTGGTGGCGTTGATGGCGCGATTCATCGGGCCGGGGGACCTGAGATTCTCGAAGAATGTCGCGAGATTCGCCGCGCGCGTTTTCCGAATGGATTGCCGGCCGGCGAAGCGGTGATTACGACCGGCGGCAAACTGCCCGCGCTTTACGTGATTCACACCGTTGGGCCCATCTACGGCGAGGAAGGCGGAAAAGAAGCTGAACTCCTTGCCAACTGCTATCACAATTCGCTGACGATGGCCGTCGAGAAGAATCTTACCTCGGTCGCGTTTCCGGCAATCTCAACCGGCGTATTCGGTTATCCGCGAGAAGAAGCGGCTGAAGTCGCTTCCCGGACGATTGAGAATTTTCTCGGCACCGATCATCAGTTGAACGAAGTGCGTCTGGTGTTCTTCCAGCCTCACGACGCCGAGGCGTTTTTGGCGAATCAGAAGTTCAGCGAATAAGGATGCCATTGGAGTGAGGTGAGTACAGGGAGCGGTAGCGACCTGGTCACAGTTCCGCTTGTCTCGATTCTAAGTTGATTAAGAACCCGGTCGCTATCGCTCCCGGTACTGACTTCATAACGGCGGTTGACGCAGTCCACAATCTTCTGCAAAATCGGTCGTTCTCACAATGGCGGCGTTGGCCGCCTTACTTTTGCTCATCGATCAAATATGAATCCTGAAGTCGAAACTGATAGCAAACCGGTCGTGCGCGTGCGCGAATTGCCCGCGACTCTCAAGCCGCTCGAAAAACTCGCCTGGAATTACTGGTGGAGTTGGGCGCCCGACGGGCCGGAGATCTTTCGCGACCTTGACCCAAGCCTGTGGCAGCAGTGTGAGCAGAATCCGCGCGCGCTGCTGGCGCAAACGTCGGACCTCCGGTTCGCGCAAATGGCTGCCGACCCGGCATTCGCGGAACGACTCCAGCAACTGTCCGATCGCTTCGATGCATATATGAGCGACGCCCGGTCCTGGCCCGGCTTGCGCACTTCGGAACGCGTCCGTCCCCAAACTCCGGTCGCATACTTTTGCGCGGAGTACGGTGTGCACAGTTCTCTCCCGTTGTATTCAGGCGGCCTGGGCATTCTCGCCGGCGACCATCTGAAGTCGGCAAGCGATCTCAACCTGCCGCTCGTAGCCGTCGGGTTGTTCTACGGCTTTGGATATTTTCGTCAGAGCGTCACGGGCGACGACTGGCAAGACGAAACCTACAAAGAAACATACCCGGACGAGCTTCCGGTTGAGTTAGTGATCGGCACGACGGGTGCGCCGGTCATGATCGATGTGACCATGCGCGGACGAGTCGTGCACGCCCGCGCGTGGCGCGCAAAAATCGGACGCGTGCAGCTTTACCTGCTCGACACGAACGTCCCTGAGAATGCGGAAGTTGATCGCCTCATCACCGGCCACTTGTACGGCGGCGATCGCGAGACGCGTCTCGTACAGGAAATAATGCTCGGAATCGGCGGCGTGCGTTTGCTCAGACAGCTACGCCTGCAGCCCGCAGTGTTCCACATGAATGAGGGCCACTCGGCATTTCTGTCGCTTGAACTGGCCCGCGAGATCATGGAAACGGAACACGTTGGTTTTGCTGACGCCGCCGCCCGCGTGCGTGAACGCTGCGTGTTCACGACCCACACGCCGGTGGCTGCTGGTCACGACGAGTTCTCTCCGGAATTGATCACGCAGGGTTTTGGAAACTGGCATGAAAGGGCGCTGGGCTTATCGCTTGAAGATTTTCTTGCGCTCGGTCGGGTCAACGGCGGCGCTGACGCCGCATTCGGGCTCACGCCACTCGCGCTGCGGATGTCCCGCTCAATAAACGGCGTCAGCCGGAAGCATGGTGAAGTGTCGCGCCAGCTCTGGCAAAAAATGTGGCCAGAGCGGAAGACTGACGGTGTGCCGATTACGTCAGTAACGAACGGCGTGCATCCCGCCACGTGGGTCGCTTCCCCGATCCGTTCTGTCTATCAGCGTCTGGCCGGTGATGATTGGCTCGAGATGGCACGTCACGCCAGCGCCTGGTCAGTGGCCATCGACAAGCTTTCCGAGACGGAACTTTGGCAAGCTCATTCGCTCCTGAAGCAGCGTCTGGTCGCGTTCATTCGCGATCGATGTTTCGATGCGCGGCTCGCTCGTGGGGAAAGCGATGATTACATCGAATCCGCGCGAACAATGTTCGATCCCGACGTGCTCACGATCGGTTTTGCTCGCCGCATTGCCGGTTACAAGCGTTGGGATTTGTTGTTGAGTGACGAAAAACTGCTCACCAAACTTCTGACAGATTCCGAGCGCCCAGTGCAGTTCGTTTTCGCCGGCAAGGCCCATCCGCACGATCAAGGCGCGAAGCTCATTCTGCAAAAGCTTTTGAGATGGCAGCGCAATTCATCTGTGCGGCAGCACGTCGCGTTCATCGAGGACTACGATCAGGAAGTTGCGCGCCAGCTCGTGCAGGGCGTCGATGTCTGGATGAACGTGCCGCGGCGGCCCCAGGAAGCGTCAGGCACGAGCGGCCAGAAAGCTGCCATGAACGGCGTCCTCAACTTTTCAATTTTGGATGGTTGGTGGCTGGAAGGTTACGACGGGCAGAACGGTTTCGCGATTAGCGATGTGAGCACGCTGACTGATGAAGATGCCGATCAGCGCGACGCCGCGTCCATGTATCAGGTGCTGCAAGAGCAAGTGATTCCGCCCTTCTACGACCGCGATGCTGACGGCGTGCCGCGGCGTTGGGTGGCGATGATGAAGCGCGCGATTCAGACTCTGGTGCCGGCTTTCAATAGCGACCGGATGGCGGCGGAGTATGCCGATCGAATTTACTAATTCATGTTCACTAGACTTGTTTAGAGGCGGGCGTTGCCCGCCTTTTCTTTTTCGGTAGCGCATTCAGGAGGAATAGCGTTAAATAGTCTCTTCAGACCGCCGCGGGCAACGCCCGCGTCTAAACGATAAGCGTTTGCTCATGAAGTTTTGTCCCGCCTGCACGAACAAGTACGACGACACCGTTAGCTTCTGTCCCAAAGACGGCGAGGTCCTGGAGGAAGATCCACACTCGTTTGTCGGCAGTGTGCTCGACGGGCAGTACCAGATTGAATCGCTGCTCGGGCGCGGTGGCATGGGCGCCGTGTATCGCGCGCGTCACATTCTGCTCGGCGACCGCGTCGCAATCAAAATGCTCCCGCCAGAGATGCGCAGCAATTCGGAATGGCTGCGCCGCTTTCAACGCGAGGGCCAGGCCGCACGCCGCTTTCGTCATCCGAATGCCGTCACCGTTTACGACCTGCGCACGTCGAGCGACGGTATGATCTATCTGGTGATGGAGTACGTCGAGGGGACGACACTCGACGCAGAACTCAAGAAGCGCGGAAGGTTTTCCCCCGCTGAGGCGTTGGCGACATTGAAGCCGGTCATCAGCGTGCTTAATGCGGCCCATGCGATGGGCGTCGTACATCGCGATCTGAAACCCGAAAACATAATGATCGGTAAAGCCGGCTCCGGCGGCGAGCCGGTGGTGAAGCTTCTCGATCTGGGCATCGCAAAGCTGCGCGAAGTGGCCGGCGCAGAGAATACCGGTAGCACAAATCTCACCGTCGCCGGGCAGATGCTCGGCACGCCGTACTACATGTCTCCCGAGCAATGGGGCGAGTTGCCGGAAGATGGCAGCTCGGAAATCGACGGGCGCGCGGACATCTATAGTCTTGGGGTAGTGTTCTACGAAATCATCTCCGGCAAACGGCCATTTAGCGGCGTCACGATCCTGGAATTAAGAAAGCAGCACGTAACGTTGACGGCCCAGCCGCTCCACGAAGTGGCGTCCGATGTTCCGGTCGATTTCGGTAAAGCGCTCATGCGCGCGATGGCCAAGGATCGGGGCGATAGACAAGCTACCGCCGGCGAATTGGAGAAGGAACTAGAGGCGTCAGTTGAAGGCTCAGTTCTGAGCCCAGGCGTACCCGCAACCGAAATATTGAGACAACCTCAGGATCGCTTCGCGACGCTTGCCGACCGTCCAGCGCCTACCGTCGGAGATGGCGGCGCGATGACTTTGGTCGATGGCGGCGCGGCGCAACCTGCTGCCAGCCAAGCGCCAACGATGCCGACTATTGTGGTGGGCGCGGATGAAATTGCGGCGCGGCGAGCGGCCCAGCCCACTGGGATACCGCCGCCGTCACCGCGCGCGCAGGTTGACATACCGATTCAGTCTCGCCGATGGCCGCGCGCTCTGGTCGGTGCGATGGTGCTGCTGCTGGTGGTCGGAGCGGCTGGCTATGCGGTCATTAACTTCATGAGTAAGAACCGTTCGAGCGGCTCGTCGGCGACGCCGCCCAGCGATCCGGGGCTTTCCCCGTCAAAACATGAACTCGGGCGTTACTGGGTGGAGGTTGACACCAAAAACAAGGACGAGCAGATCGTCGCCGGAGATTCGGTTGTATTGGATTCGGATAAGCGATTCAGATTTCACTTTTCGCCGAACGAGAGCGGTTACCTCTACATAATCGGGCCGAACCGAGACAATCTAT
This sequence comes from uncultured Acidobacteriota bacterium, assembly GCA_963726075.1. Taxonomy (GTDB): domain Bacteria; phylum Acidobacteriota; class Blastocatellia; order Pyrinomonadales; family Pyrinomonadaceae; genus UBA11740. The sequence goes on from CAVSAQ010000001.1 coordinate 483,974, forward strand.
TACGGACGATGTATCTTACGGCCCAACCCAGCGCGCTCAGCGGCGTCAAATCTAATGAAGTCAAAAGTGGCCTGGATTTTGTTTTCCCATTACCATCGCAGGATGGCACGGGCTGGATTCGAGTCACCCCAGCGGCGGGTAATGAGTCGTACACCTTTGTGTTTTCGCCACAGCCGATCAACGATCCGCAATTTTTCGCCGGTCCGGCTGGACATGATTTGACGCCGGAAGAGGAGAATCAGTTCGACAACTTTCGAACTCAAAACACGGCGAACGAGGTTGACGCCGAAGTCATCAAAAGCGGTGCGTTTCCAATGGTTTCCGTCAAAGTGCCGCAAAATAAGGCTGCACGCGCGATCTTTAGTATCAGAGTAAGCCACAAATGAAAAACGTTTTAAGGCTACGCGTCCAGGTCTGGAGGTTCAGTATGAGAGCGAAGGTTTGTTTTGGATTGGCGACAGTGCTTGCGCTAACTAGCTGCTTTTTTGTGAGCACGGCACAAAACCCTGACGACGACGTACGCGGTTCGTTCATTGAGGGCCGCCCGAAGACGACTAACCTGAAAGGCCCTTCGCGACGCAATCGTCGCCGGCCGGCAAAGACAAACACGAATGCGAGCTCGGCAGCGAACGTGTCTGCTGCGATGAACGCAAACGCAACGACAACGGCTGCAACGAACCGGCCGCCGTCGCGAAAGGCGCAACCTGCAATTGGTTTGGGTTACACAATCTTCATGCGCGAGCCAAGTGGCCGCGCGTTGCGCGTCGAGCCGACCCGTGAATTCCGGAAGGGCGATCGCGTCCGGCTGGCGCTCGAACCGAACGTCGATGGCTACCTCTACATCTTCGGCAGCGAGAACGGTGCCGCGCCCCGCATGATCTTCCCCGACTGGCATCTCGATGGCGGCGAAAACTGGATCGAGGCACACGTGCCGATCGAACTTCCCTCCAGCGAAGAAGCGGAGGAGCATCTGCGCTGGTTGGTGTTTGAAGGTGACCCGGCCACGGATCGCATTTACGTTGTCGTCACTCGCGAACCGCTGACCGGTGTACCGACCGCGGAAGAACTGGTCGCGTTTTGCGGGCTGAACAAAGACAAATGTCCGTGGCAACCGCCAGCGGAGGTTTGGTCGGAGATCGAGAAAGCAACGAAAGCCCAAGTCAAAGTCGCAACGACTCAGAATTTTGGCCAGGCGCAAACGGAACGAGAGAAGGTCGCCATGACGCGCGGTTTGGGTTTAGACAAATCAATGCCGCAACCGTCCGTGATTCGGATAAACGCCTCGACCAACGAACCAATGCTCGTGACGGTTTTGGATTTGGTTTACAAATAATTTGGAGTGCGCCGCCCACGGCGACGCTTTGGATTTACCTATGCGATTCAAAAAGTATTTCGCGCCTGCGGCGCTCGTTCTTTTCACTCTTGCGGCTATTTGGCAGACACCAAGTTCTGCTAACGCTCACGTCGATTCGCCGGTCGCTCAAGCTCAAGCAGATCCGTCCTCTGCCCTTTCGACCGGCCGCAGTTTGCTCAAGCAAGGGCATGCCGATCAGGCGCTGAATCATCTGCAAACCGCTCTGGCTCTGTACACGCAAGCAAACAATCAGCGCGGCATCGCGGCCACGCGTGATGCGCTCGGCGATCTCTATTTGATTCAAGGGCAGCTCAAAGTTGCGCTCGAACATTACGAGAAGGCTTTTGAAGCCTTCACGACTGCGGCAAACAAGGATCAAAAAACGCAGGCCGTCACCAGCACAGTTGCTGGTCAAGCCGGCGCGACGACAGGTGCGGCGGCCGAAACCGCTGCGAGTACTGCTGACAACAGCTTCAACGCGAACCTCATGCTCGCGAAGATCGGTGATACCAGCTATCGGATGGGCGACATGGCGAAGGCCGGAGCGGCGTATCTGCGCATGACGGTTAAGAAACCTGAAAGCGCGGCGGCGAAGGCCGGGCGGCGGTTCGGCAGTCTGGGCGGAATTGTCGGCAGCATCTCGACCGGTCGCGCTGATATAGCCACGCCAGTAAGCAGCGCGATTGGCTTTCTCGAAGTGAAGAAAGAGATGGACGAGTATCGTGTCGCGATCGTCTTCATGACGCACGAGCTCGGCATGGGTCGCATCGCCTACGCAAACAACGATCTGCCCACAGCGAAGAAACGTTTCGAAAATGCGTTGAATGCCGGCGGCGGCTCACTGCCGATCGTTGCGAAGCTTGGTCAGACTCGGCGCTTTCGTACCGCTGCGCGCACCAGCCTCGGCGACGTGGCGCTGAAAGAGAGTCGCTACAAAGACGCCGCCAAGTTGTACGAAACGGCTCAAAAGGGTGCTGATGAAGACAAACGGCTCGATTTGATGTGGCCGGCACAACGCGGTCGTGGCCGCAGTCTCTGGTTGCAAGCCGCGCAGGAAAAGGACAGCAATGCCGCGAAGCTTCGCGAGCAAGCGCTCGCTGCTTATCGCGATTCGTTGAACACGATCGAGCAGATTCGCGCGGGCAGCGTTCGTGCAGATGAATCACGCACGACATTTCTGGCGACAACCAAAGAGGTTTACGACGAAGCGGTCGCGGCGTTTGCTGAAATGGCGCTGACAGGCTCTCCCGCCGGCCAGCCGTTATCTGGTAAGGCGCTCGACTACGCTTCTGAAGCGTTACGCATTTCCGAACAGGCTCGCGCGCGTTCCCTGCTCGACATGCTCGCGGAAGTAAACGCGCAAATCACGGCGCGTGTGCCGGGCGATTTGCTCAAGCGGAAGCAGGAGAACCTCAATCGTCAACAGGAAATCGCCGCGCAACTGACCGGCGTAAGTGTCGCTACCAATCAGAAGGCGAAGCCATCCGATCTTGAAAAGGAACTCGAAACGCTGCAAACGGATTTCGATCAAATCGAGAATCAGATTCGCACGGCCAGCCCGCCCTACGCTTCGTTAACGGCTGGGCAACCGTCGTCGCTCGGGGACATTCAGCAGAAGGTTCTGGACGACAACACGGTGTTGTTGGAATACGCGCTCGGGAACGATGCGTCGTATATGTTCGCCGTGACGCGCACCGGGCTTTCAGTGTTCAAGTTGCCCGCCAAAGCTGAACTGAACAAGCTGGCGACGGATTTTCGCGGGCAGTTAATTCCGCCGAAGCTTCAGCGCCGATTGATTGGCATCGATGTGGCTGATGAGCAGCGTGGCTTGGGCCTGGCGCAGGGTCCGCCGGAAAACGTTCCGCAATTCGTGACTGCGTCGAACGCGCTTTATCACGCGGCGCTCGCGCCGGCCGCAAACGTGATCAGCGACAAACGCCTGCTGATCGTGGCCGACGGCGCACTCAACTACATTCCTTTTGAAGCTTTGGTAGAAAAATCAGGCGCCGCTGATTACTCGTCCCTCGATTATCTGATCAAGTCGAACGAGATTGTTTATGCGCCTTCGGCTTCAGTCATCGCGGCGATCCGGCAACAGCAATCCGCTGCGACAAACGTCAGGGACGGCTCAATTCTTGTTATCGCGGATCCGATCTTCACTACTGACGACGCGCGCCTGAAGGCGCTGAACGTGGCGCGCACGCCCACCGGCGAAACGCGCGGTTTAGGTCTCGCGCTCGAGGGCGCAGTTCAGGATTTCCCGGGAGGCGCAGGTGCGCCGTCCGCATCGGGTCTTCGCCTGGCAAGGCTCCCTGGAACGCGCGACGAAGCTGAGGCCATTGCGGCCAGCGCGCGCACGGGCGGCGTCAAAGCTGACGTATGGATGGACTTGGGCGCGAGCGAAGAAAAACTTCACGCGGCTAACGTCTCGAACTATCGCATCGTGCACATCGCGACGCACGGACTGCTGAACGTCGAGCGGCCTCAGTTCACCGGCGTCGTGCTTTCCCTCGTCGGAAATACCAGCGCGGACGGTTTTTTGCGCACCGACGAAATTTTCAATCTGAAGATGGCGCCGTCACTCGTGATGCTGTCGGCCTGCGAAACCGGCCTGGGCAAAGAGAAGCGCGGCGAAGGCGTCATGGGGTTGACGCGCGCATTCATGTACGCGGGCGCGCCAACGGTGGGCGTCAGTCTCTGGTCCGTCGCCGACAAATCGACCGCCGAACTGATGACAGATTTCTACAAGCGCTTTCTCACGGCCGGCTCACCCTCGCGATCGGCGGCGCTGCGCGACGCTCAACTTGCCATGATTTCCGGCAAGAAATACAGCGCGCCGTTCTACTGGGCGCCGTTCGTGCTGGTCGGCGAGTGGAAGTAGGGATTTGGAGTGCGGCGGCGTGACGCCGCTTTCCAGTTAGATCACTCACAGCTCTTCAGGCCCGGTCAAAGCGCCGTCAAGCCGGCGCATTCCAAAATATTCAAGTCTTTGTACGGCAGACGTTTGCGCCAGCCTGCGGGTCAGTTAAGATGAAGGCGAAGCATAGTCTATGTCTGAAAACGGATTCATGGAGTTGAACGATGCGGAGCGGCTGGATGAGCTTTTAGGCCAGTCTGGCGAACAGCCGATCATACTCTTCAAGCACAGCGACACTTGTGGCATAAGCGCGCGGGCCTTTCGAGAGATGACGAAGCTGGAAAAGCGCGTCGCCCTCGTCACGGTGCAGAAGGCACGCGCCCTTTCGAACGAGATAGCGGCGCGATTTGCTCTACCGCATGAAACGCCGCAGGTGCTGGTTGTTCGCGACGGCCAGTTGGCGTGGTCGGCTTCGCATTTTCGCATCACTGCCGACGCGGTGACCCGTGCAGTCGAAGAAGCTGCTCAGTGAATAGGCCAGATCCCGGTCAATCGGGATAGTCGGTGGGAATGGTTCTTTAGTTATGATCGACGCCGCACAAAAACGCCAAACGATCGAACCGACCGAGATTTCGCAAGAGAGCAACTCGCGCTTGCGGATAACCTGGGCCGACGGTCGGGTTTGCGAGTACGACGCTCCGATGCTGCGGCGGGCGTGTCCCTGCGCGCAGTGCGTTGACGAATGGACGGGACAACGCACGCTCCGGCCGCAGGCTGTCTCTGACGAAATCGAAATCGGGGATTTGAGCATCGTGGGCCGGTACGCTTTGAACTTTCGCTGGAGCGACGGTCACGAGACAGGCATTTACAGTTTTCAATATTTGAGAGACCTTTGCGAACGGTAGAGTAGGAATTCTGAATCGGTTGCTGACGCGATGACTCAAAACATTCTGTTTGTCGGCGGCGCAAATCTCGACGGGTTGGTGCGTCAACGCCTGGAACAGAACGGCTTCGCAGTTTCATCGGTAAGAGAATCAGCACCTGCGATTCAGGTACTGACCGATTCGCTAATTGATCTGGTTATCGTCCATCTGGATGAGCGCCAAAACGGAACGGATTTAATCAGGCAGGTTCGCGAAGTCCTGGGGACAAAGGCAACCGGGGTGCTGGCCGTAGCCGAATGGGGAACCGGCCTGCCAACTGTTGCGTTAGCGGCCGGCGCCGATGCTTACGAACCTGCGCCGATAGATCCGGAACGTCTAGTTGACACCGTTAAGCGCGTACTTCATAAGCGCGCGGCGGTGGTGGGAATGAACAAATAATGCGCGAAAGCGACTTTTTCAACGAGAAACAGGAAACCAAGCGGGCCTCGTTCGTATGCCCGTTCTGCCGCGAGCGCGGCGATTACGACGTCCGCTGGCTAACCCGCCGAAAGAAACCCGCGCCGCCGCGTGGGATGAACGAAGACCAGCGCGCTCAGTTCGCAAAGTCACGCGACTATATGGTGCGCGTTGACGACATGCTCGCCTGCCGCAACATGCGTTGCCGGAAACGATTCGAGATTCCGTCTTCGCAGTCAGTAGTTTTTATCTAAGAATCCTCGGAGTGCAGCGGCGGCGGGGTCCCCGCGCGAGTATCTCGCGTGCGGTGCCTGGACGCCGCTTTCTATTCGGCTCCCCCATCACGCTCAAGTACGATCAAAGCGCCGTCGAGCCGGCGCACTCCAGATTAGGTCCGCGGAACCGTCGGATAATATGCTCCAACTGTCGGGGATTTGTTTCTTAAAATGGAACGACAGTCAGCACCGACTGAGCTCCAAGCTCGTTCTCGACCGTGGCTCGATGATTGCTCAAGCCTGATTCTTTGGACGGGTCCAATTTCGCAGAGGTGAATCAAATGCCAGGAGAAGCAGCAGCAACGGTAGTCAATGAAGCTCATTTGCCGGATTGGTCGGCGCGGGTTTACGGCAAGCAGAAATTCGCCGGCGCCGGTAAGTCGAATTCGGGATTGCTGGTGCCCCTTGAGCGCCGGCTGGCCCGCGTCGTCCTGCCGCGTATCCCGAGCTGGATCGAGACCTATCACCTGACCCTGCTGACCCCCTTTTGGTCTCTGGGCATTGTCGGATTCTGTTATCTCGCGAAGTTTGATCTGCGCTGGCTTTGGATGGTGAACCTGATGATCGTGCTTCATTACTTCACCGATCATTTTGACGGGAAGCTCGGCAAGTATCGCGACACTGGTTTGTGCAAGTGGGGCTTTTACATGGATCACTTGTTCGACTACGGCTTCCTCTGTTCGATTCTGCTCGGTTACACGTTACTAATCCCAGAGCGGGCCTTCTTTAACATGCTCTTGGTGCTGTGCGTCTTCAGCGCTTTCATGTTTCACACCTACCTGATGTTGGCCACGACCGAGGAATTCAAAGTCAGCTTCTCGCGTTTCGGGCCGACTGAGATGCGTATCGGCCTGATCATCATTAATGCTTTGTTGGTTAAGTTTGGGACAAGGCCGCTGAAAGGCGCCTTGCCGTACGTCGCCATTGGCGGCGTGATTGTGCTCGGAATTTTGGCCTATCGGGCGCAGAAGAAGCTTTGGCGGGCGGACATGGCCGCCAAGCAGGAATCTGCTCAAGCCTAATTTTGGGTGGCTTTTTGCCGGTTTGCCGTGCTATCCTCCGGGCCGAGAGACAATTAACGTTCTGCAACCAACTGCCTCCGCCGAACGTCTAAGTAGTGCTTTCCCTAAAAAGACGCAAATTCCACAGGGAACTTTCGTCATTAGTTTTCGTTAAATTCAATTCCAAGAAAGCAACGGCCTGCTGCAAGCAGTTACGTTGAAATCAGGCAATGTCAGAGAAGAGAGTTGTAAAAGTAATTAAGCGTGAAGAGCGCGTCCTGAACAAGCCGAACCGCCGTTCGGCCCGTCAGAACAAACGCAAGACGCCAACCGATATGGTTTCGACCGTCGGCGGTTGGGTGAACGATTTCCAGAAGAGACAGCGAGAGGAAACCTCGATAGCAATCGAGAGCCTCATCCGCGCGCGCCAACAGCAGCCGAACGAAGCCTAAGCTTCGCTTCGCTTCCCTTCACTCACAGTCAAAAACCGTATTGACACTTTCGGGATGCGGCTATAGCATCGCGCAGGATTCCGCCTGCATCTGCGATGAAGTCTTCCCGCTCGAAGAAGCGTCGCCAAAAGAAGTCGATCATTAGTTCGATTCGGCGGCCGCTTGCGCCTCCGGGTCACCCGATCGAGCACGTTAAGCCCGACGAAAAAGCGAGCCCGGCAAGACGCAAAGCCAAGCATAAGCGACGGCCGGAAGAGGAGTGAGGCAATCTGGATATGAATGAAGTTGGCCAGGCATTCATCTCGGAAGCGCGCTCACTGCTGCTGACGGATTACCTGCCGAAGCTCGAACGATGCGCCGCGGCGCTCACCGACGAGCAAATCTGGTGGCGCGCCAACCTTCAGTCCAACAGTATCGGGAATCTGTTGCTGCATTTGAGCGGCAACGTGCGGCAATGGATAGTCGTCGGCTTGGGAGGCTCGCCTGACCAGCGCGACCGCGACGCGGAGTTTGCGCAGCGTGAAATTATTCCGCGCGACGAACTTATCCGGCGTTTGCGGCAAACTCTGGACGAAGTTGACGCGACGTTGGCAGCGTTTGACGCCAATCGACTGCCGGAGCGCTTTACCATTCAGAAGTCCGACGTGTCGGCGTTGGCGGCAATCTTCCATGTGGTCGAACATTTTTCGATGCACACCGGCCAAATAATCATGATGACGAAAATGTTTGCGGCCATCGATCTCGAATTCTACGACTTCAAAGACGGCGCGCCGATTCATGCGTGGAAGTCGGCCTCATCATCCCGCGAATGAAATTGCGTGGCGTTGGGTGCCCTGTGTTAGGATGACCGCGTTTTTCGAGCCGCAATATCTGAATCACATCTGGAGGATGATTCGCTTATGACGTACGTGGTGGCTGAGCCCTGCGTTAACTGCCGATACACTGATTGTGCAATGGTCTGTCCCGTGGATGCCTTTCACCTCGACGATGACATGCTGGTCATAAATCCCGAGACGTGCATCGACTGTGACGCTTGCGTCCCCGAATGTCCCGTCGAGGCGGTTTTCCCCGAAGCGGATGTTCCCGAGAAATGGGCGCAATTCACCGAGATTAACTCTGAGCGCTCACTGAGCGGGCTGCCCATTTTCCCGAGCAACGCGGCCAAACTTGTTCCGATGTGCCACTAAGAAATTGGCGGCGGGTTTTTCATAAGAGCGCGACAACCGCAGTTTACTGAGCGGAAGTCGCGCTTTCGTTGTGTGCGGGAACGAGGGTTGCTGTTCGAGTTGACGTTCCTGGGTGGATTTGCCAAGGTGACTATGGACGTCGCGATGACGTTCTGAGTCGATAATGAAGAAGGAAACTAAACGCCTGTTGGGTGGAGTGGCCGTGGCAGCCGGCGCGTTAGGCGCGATTGGAGCTTTGATTATGAGAGGCAGCAACAAGCGCCGCACAGACCGCGACAGCGGCAACATCTGGGCGCGACCCGGGATGGAAGTCGTGTTTAGAGCAGAGTTGATGCCGGGCCGCGATGGTTCAGAACGAACCTTCCGAGTACAAGAGCTGCTTCCCAGCGGGCGCGTCTTGCTTGAGAATTTTTCCGGGGAACATGCGGAGAAAGAATTTGAGCGCGTCAGATAGCTGCGAAGAGCGAGCTAAGGGCAAAGGGTGGGGGGTACTTTCCTGCCTCTTTGCCCTTAGCTCGTTGCCGTTTCACCACTCGTAAACTCTTCCCGCTTCCATTACGCTTAACTTCTCGATCCCCAACGCTTCGATTTCCTCAATTACTTTCGCGCGATAGGCGGGCTTCACATGCACTGCCAGAATATCGATTCCGTTATGATTCAGCTTCTGTAATTCCTGGGCCATCGTCTCCGGCGTCAAGTGCTTCGAAACTCTCGCCAGCTCGCGCATTGAGTTGGGAAACGATGCTTCGATCAGTAGCGCATCCAGGCGGGGTGCGCGGTTGGCTACTTTCCACAGCTCGTCTGTTTCCGCGGTGTCTGAACTAAACAAGACCGTGGATCCGGCATCAGAAACCAGCAGGCCAACGGTCGGAACGATATGATTGACCTGCACGGCGAGGACCGTGAGATGTGCGACCGTGAATGGCTCGCCGGTTTTGAATGGCACGTACTTCATCACCGGCCCGTGCTGATTCCGCAGCTCCGCAAAGCGCGGATAGACACTGTCGTTGAAAACATCGCGCTCAAGCAGACCAATTACCTCAGCCGTCCCGTGAATGCGAACGGGTTCTTTTAGCTCGGCAAACAGGTCATCCACGAAAATCGGAAGACTCGCTATGTGATCCATGTGCGGGTGCGTGACGATCACATCGCGCACAGTGCGCCGCTGCGGTTCAGTCAACGCCAGACCCAGGCTGCCGGCGTCGACGGTCACGCGATCGTCAATCAGGAAGCACGTGAGCCGTTGCGCCGGAGTGGACCTTCCGGCGGCGTCAAAAGAGCTGGGTAAAAGTTGAATCTTCAACGGGTAAGTTACCGTTCAGATGAGCCTGCGCAGTTCGGGCGCAAGTATAAGCTAACTGTCGCTGCGGACGCGAAACTTTTTTGGCCGCTTTAAGGTCTGCCCGGTTGGCGCTGCGCGAACTGCTGCCGGAGCGCGTGCAAAGTCGATCGATACTCTTCTTCGCGTTCAGCCGCCTCTTGCGCATTGCGGTGAAAGCCACGAGCGACTCGACTGCGATGAAACGCCAACTCGCTCGCCATTTGATTACAGCGCCTGCGCATCCGCCAACCCGAAAACCCGTGCGACCAGAAAGCGCTCCAGGACATCTTCATGCGGCCGCGCACGCTGCAAAGCCTTTCAAATTCATGTTGATCGAAAAAGCCTTTCTGATAATCCGGATACAGGAACTGCTGGACGAGCCGACCTTCGCGTTTCAATTGAAAATGAGTGACCATCAAAGTGATGACTAAAGCCGGACCCATCACCATGAAGTAAGTCACAAAGAATCCACCACCGCCGAAGAACACCGCCGATCCATTCCAGGCCGCGTGCATGAATACGGCGAGACCGAAGCCGAGGAACGGCGCCACGATTTTCGTGAAGGTGTTCTCCGATTGCCGCGCCCAGCCAAGTCCGATGCCGGTCATGCTGGTGAACAAGGGATGCGAGAAGGGCGCCGCCATTCCCCGGACAAACCAAACCACCTTCAAAAATTCAGGCCCCTTTTCCACGGCGCGACCGTAGTACAGAATATTTTCGGTCATGGCAAAGCCAAGACCAACCATGCCGGCGTAAACAATTCCGTCGACAATCCCGTCGAACTCGTCTTTCTTCCAAAAGAAAAGAATGACGAGGATTAGGGCCTTGGCGCTTTCTTCAACGATGGGGGCAGAGATGACGGCGCCCACGGCGTCACCGACTTCTTCGCTGTTGCTGGCAACCGTGGCAAAAATCTGAACACCGGTGTTAAAAATCAACGAGATGAACACCGCTATGATCGCGCCCCAGAAGAAACTTGTCGCGAGCATCCAAAGCGGTTCCGCTTCATAGCGATCGATCCAGAGCAGGAGCATCACATAGATCGGCACCGGCAAAGTGGCGCAAATCATGCCGATTGCCAGTTGTTCCCATCCCGTCTCAGCACCAATCAGCAACAGAATCAGCACCCCGAGCAGCGCCCCGAACATCGCCGCGATGATGGCGGCGATGATCTTGATCGCACTCAAGCGCTTCGATTTCGGCAATACAATCGGTTGATAGGCAACGGGATTCTGGACTAAGCGGTTCATGCAGTGTAGTGATTTGGCAGGCGCAGTATAGCGAGAATTCAAACCAGCGGCCACCGATCATTACGAGCCTGGGACCGTAACATCGCGCCGTGAGACTAAACCGCCGCTTAAAATGGTGCGACTGGACATAAGCGGCAACCTGTCAGCAGTTATGGGCGATCCGCAATTGGGCTTGCAAAGCGGTCGCGGTACGTCTATGCTACGCGCCACAAGCGCGGTTACTGGGTGGCTTTGGCAGAATCATTAGAAGTTTCGGGGTTCGTGATGGCGGTCTTTGCATCCGCGGGGGACACATGACGAGGGTATTTCCCTGTCAAGGGCACGTACCTGGATTGGTTTAACGACTCCAACGGTAATGCAAGCAAATAGATATTTGCGGTTATTCATGGTTTTCTATTTTTTGATTTGTGAGTTTGCCCTCCCCTCATGCGCAGTATTTCAGCGAGCGCGCATAGTTGATACACCGACGAAAGGGAACGTTACATGAAATTAGAGTCTCAGACAAAAACTCGACTTGCCGCAGGGATCGGATCCGATATTGCGGAGCGGACCACCATAGCCTGTGGCCACGCTAAGGAGCTGGAGAGGCTAGGCGACTATGAGGGGGCGCGCGAAGCCCTGAGCGAGTTTTGGGACGAATCGACGAACGCCGTTACGGTTGATCAGCTTGAAGACGCACAAAGGGCCGAGGTTCTGCTGCGTGTCGGGTCGGTAGCGAGTCGGCAAGCAACCACTCGTCCACGCGAAGGTACTCAGGAAATAGCGAAAGACTTCATCAGTCAAAGTTTGCGTATCTATGAGCAACTCGGCCGACGCCGTAACGTGGCCCAAGCGCGCGCCGATCTCGGGCTTTGTTACTGGCGCGAGGGAGCGTTCGATGAAGCGCGGATCAATCTGGCCAACGCGCTAAGCGACATTACGGAAGAAGATGGTGACCTCAAAGCCTTGATTCTCATCAGGGCCGGGATCGTAGAGACCGCTTCACGACGTTTAAGCGAAGCACTCAAAATCTACAATGAGGCCGCTGACCTGGTTGAGAACAGCGGCGATCATTATCTGCAAGGTACTTTTCACATTAGCCTTGGTGCGACCTTGAGAGGCATGGCCGATGCCAATAATCTAGAAGCTTATATCGATCGAGCACTAATCGAATATGCGGCCGCGAGTTTCCACTTCGAGCAAGCGCGGAACAAGCGTTATTTCGCGAACGTCGAGAATAATTTGGGATTTCTCTTGTTTACGATCGGACGCTATCAGGAAGCCCACAGCCACCTCGATCGCGCGCGGCAACTTTACTCAGAACTGAAGGACGCCTATTCCGTGGCGCACGCTGACGAAACCCGGGCGCGCGTTTTCCTGGCCGCGGGCCAGTTAGGGGATGCGGAACGTGTTATTCGCTCAGCAGTGCGGGTGCTCGAACGTGGTGACGAGAAGGCGATGCTCGCGGACTCGCTTACAACGTTCGGAACCGTCAAAGCCCGCCTCGGCAAATTTGTACGGGCGCGCCAACTTCTGGATCGCGCCATCGAAATTGCCGAAACCTGCGGCGACTTGGAAGGTGCAGGCCGAGCGAAACTCAGCATCATTGAGGAACTGACGGCGCAGACATCGCCGCTCGAGCTTGCGGCGATGTACGAGGCTGTCGCTGACTTGTTAAAGAATTCGCAGGAGCCGGCCACGGCCAGCCGACTGATTTCGGGTGCGCGCATCGTTATCGACGCGTTGAGCGAAAGCGGTGAGGAAACCCCACCTGCAATCACGGCATCGTGGGACAACTTCTCGATAAAGCGTGAGGTCCGTGCCTTTGAGAAGTCACTAATCGAGCGCGCGCTACGCGATTCGGGTGGGGCGGTCACCAAGGCAGCGCATTTGCTCGGATTTAAACACCACCAGAGTCTTATTTCGCTAATCAATAGTCGGCATCGCGACCTGCTCGTCCAGCGTTCGGCTGTGCGACCACGTCGAAGTCACCTGTTCTCGAAACCGCGCCGGGGTAAGCAAAGACTTGGCGCCGCCAACACAGCGCGCACGCCAGCCCACATCCGTATCTTGCATGTTGAGGATGAAGCCGAGGTCGCCGACGCCGCGCGTGGCGCTCTGTCCGCAGAGAAGTGGGAAGTCGAGCTGTGCACGGATGGCGATAGCGCGCTCAGAAAGCTTACGAGTAACGATCACTATGACATAGTGATCGTTGATAGCACTCTTTCCGGCGTCACCGGGCTCGAGCTCGCGCAGCGCACTCGCAAGATAACTCATCGCCGCCGGACACCGATTCTCATGCTTTCGGGTGACGATTTAGAAACTGAGGCGTTAGGCGCCGGCGCAGATGCCTTCATTAAGAAGTCCGATCAGTTAACTGAGCTGACGCCGACGGTAGCGCGACTCCTAAGAGAAGGTTCGAAAAACCGGTAATTCTCTATCAGCTTCGAGGGCACGTGGTTCCAATGCTGGTTCCGCGTGCCTTTCTTCTGCCAGGTCCCCATATAAATTGGTTTGCGAGCGTTTTGACTCGCTTGTCATATAACGCCTCTTCCTCTGCGACTAATTCATCAAACAGGTAGAAAGTGACGCGTGCACTTTCCATCCAGCTATTTTCAAAAGGAGCATTGAAGTGAAACTGAACTGGAAAAAATTCAGCGTCGCTGCGACCATCGCAGGCGCACTCTTGTTAACGACAGCGGCTGTCGTTTTTTCGCAAAACCCGCCGCCACGGCCTGACGGTCCGCCGGGACCGCCGCGCGGCCCGTTTGGACACGGCCCCCATGGTCCGCGAGGACCAGGCGGCTTTGGCCCGCTGGCCGGATTGAACTTGACTGACGCTCAGAAGGAACAAGTCAAACAGATTCATGAAAGCTTTGCCGAACAGACCAAAGCGCTGCGCGATCAAATGCACACGCTTCATGAGAGTCAAAGCGATCCGATGAGCAACTTTAATGAAGCAGCGGTTCGCTCAGCCGCTGAAGCGCGCGCGAAGGTTCAAGTGGAAATGGAAGTCGCGCACGCGAAAATGATGTCGCAGGTCGCGAACGTCCTGACCGACGAACAGCGGGCCCAGATGGCCGAGCGACACAAGCACCGGCGCAAGGGTCCGCCGCGGCCGCCAGCGCCTCCGGACGAACCTGAGTTCTGAGAGGAGACGAAGCATTCCTCGGAACGAACGGCTCAATGAACAGGGCGTGTCAACTAAACCGGCGCGCCTCGGTTATTGAGCCGTTTTGCTTCGTCGGGAAGGGCCGCATCACACGACTCGCTCCGTGATCGGACAAAGAATCGCAAGTTCCGCCAACTGGAACCCATTGCGTAGATCGCCAAAATGCTTCGGAAATCGCAGCATTTACCTGTTCCAGAAGCGTTCCAGAAAACCTGTTGACCGGTAAGCCGTCCATTTGCAAGAATGAACATGGCCGTGAAGTGACCTTCCGGCCCTTCAGACCGGACGAACCCTAGTCCAATCCCCCTGAAAGCTGTTAATTGAATTTCCTCAGAACCTTGACTTGTTTGCTGAGAGCCTGCAAGCTACGCAAACCCTGAAACCCTTAACCATCGCGAGCACCCTCGACCTCGGCTCAGCATGGAGAATCAGAACATGGAAGATTCGTCTTCGCGCCCCAACGTCTCTAAATCCGAACAGGACAACCCTCGTTCCGACACCAGCAATCAAGCTGGTGCTAACTCCTCTTTCAGTCCGGAGTCGATCGCGGACTCGCTGACGTCTGCCCTCGAAAATGGCGACCTCGATCGCCTCGCCAAATCGCGTCGCGCTTTCCAAAGCGAACGTCGGACAGCCTCCAAGACGGCTGACGAATGGACACTGCCCGATCTGGAAGCGATGCTCGAACGCCGCAACGCACAACGCGCAATCGACGAGGCCGTGATCTCAACCGACGATCTCCGCAAAGAAGAAGAAGCTCTGCGACAGGCGCAGGAAGAACTCGAACGACGCCGTCACGAAGTTGAAGCTGCCAAGCGCCGCGCGGAAGACGAGGCGAAGCGCAAAGCCGCTGAATCACAGCGGCGCGCGATGGAAGCTGAAACTCAACGCCGCGCGCGCGAACACAGCGAGCGACTGGCCGAGTTGGAAGCGATCCGCAAGGCTGCCGAAACTGCGGCCCTCCAAGCTGCGCGCAAAGAGCAACTGCTGAACGCCGAAATCGATGCGTTACGGCAGACCGAAGAAGAACAACTGAAGCAACTCGCGGAAGCCGAGAACCGGTTACGTGAACAAGTCGCCGCGTGTGACGCAGCTGAGGTCGAAGCCCAGAAACGCGCCGAGCGCGAGCAATGGCTCAGTGCCGAACTTGAATCGTTGCGCAACGCCGAACAGCAGGAAGTTACCCGCCTTAAACAAATTGAGGGCGAGATTCTTTCGCAACTTGAAGCTCGTCATCGCGCGGAAGAGGAAGCCAACAAGCGCGACGAGAAATTGCGCCAGCTAGACGCCGAGATTGAATCGCTCAACAAGGCGGCTGAACAACAGCGTCAGACAATCGCAGCGAAGGAGTCTGAACTAACTCAGCTCGAACGCGCGCGCCAGGCGGCTGAAGAGGAAGCACATCGACAGGCACAGACCCAGCAGCGTCTGAATTCGGAAATTCAAGCGCTTCATGAAACCGAATATCAACTTGCTCAGACTGTTGAGGCCGCGAATGCGCGCCTGGCTGATCAGGAGAATGCTCGTCAGCAGTTAACCCAGCAAATCGACGCACTGACACTTCGCGAGCAGCAGCTCAAACAAGATATCGAAGCTCTGGCCGTGCAGGAGGCCGAACAACGCGCCGCCGCCGCGCAGCTGGAAAGCGAAATGCATGAGTCGCAGCAGACTCGCGCACAGGCGGAAGAGCGCCTTGCTGAGCTAAGCCGCAAGGAACAAGCGATCGCCGCCGAACTCGAGCGCTTGCGCAACGATGAGCAGGCGTCGCTGCAACGGACTACCGAAGCTCAAGAGGAAGTGCGCAACGCCGAGCAGGCGTCGTTGCAACGGATCGCCGAAGCCCGGGAACGCGTCCGAGCTTCCGAAGAAGAATCGCGACAGCGAATCGCGGAAGCCGAAGCGAACTTCAGGGCCGCCGAGCAGCAGTCTTTGCAGCAACTCGCGGAGGCCAAAGAGCAAGCGAAGGTTGCCGAACAGGAAACGCTAAAACGCATCGCCGACGCGGAAGCGCGATTGCGCGAACAGGAAGAAGCACACCTGAAAGCGAAGATCGAAGAGGAACTTCGCGGTCAGAAAGAAATCGACCGGCTCGCGGCGATGGAAGCCGACCGCAACAAATTGCGCGCGGACATTCAGGAGCGCGCGCAACGTGAGCATTCGCTGAGTTCGCAGATCAAGGCGCTCGAAAAGGATCGGTCCGCGCATTCCACGCGGCTGGCGGAAGTCGAAGTACGGGCGAAACAGGCTCAGGAAGATTTTGATTCGGCCGTGCGGGCGTTTGAGCAGGCCTCAGCGGACTACGAAAGACACCTGGCCGAGTATGAAGTGAAACGAAGCGAGCTAGCCGCTCTGGGACGCGAGCGTGCCGAGAAAGAACGGTCACGGGCCGCTGAAATCGACGAACTTACGGCGAAGGATGCCGAACAGGTCGAGCGTCTCAAGGAACTCGAGACCCGAGTCGCCAACCAGGAAAAAGCATTAAGCGAGCGGCAAACTGAGATTCAGCAACTTAATCAAAAAGAGCAGACGCTAATCTCCGACACGCAGAATGCCCGGCACACCGAGCAGAGTCTGTTGAAGCGAATCGTCGAAGTTGAAGCACGCTTCGTCGAAGCCGCGAAGACCCGGCAACTGGCGGAAGCTCAAGCTAAGCTGCAGATCGAAAAAGAAGCTCGGCTGAATGCCGAGATTGAAAACCTTCAACAGACTGAACAACAACACCTGAAGCGTGTGGAGGAAATGAACACGCGCATCCCGCAACTCGACGAGTCGCGGCGCGTCGCTGAGCAGGAGGCTCAACTTCGTCAGGAACAGGAGCAACAACTGCGGCTGACGCTGAACGTGCTGCGCGAACAGGAGCAGGACCACAACAAGCGCATCGAAGAGATTCAGAAGTCACTGTCAGCGCAGGTTCAGGCGTGCTACCGGCTGGAAGAAGAAGTTCGCGAACAGGCTGAGAAGGAACAGGAAGTTACCGCCCGCCTCGAAGAGGTGCGCAACGCGAAACAGCACCGGGTCAAACGCGTCGAAGATGTCGAGATGTCGCTGCGCTCGCTGGAGCAAACGCGTCTTTACAATGAAACCGAATCGCGCCGGCGCAGCGAACGCGAGCTGCAATTAACTGCCGAGATCGATGCGTTGCGACGTGCGGAAGCTGAACAACTGAAACGCATCGAAGAAGCCGAAGGGCGTCTGCGTGAGCAGGAGCAAGCGCGTCAGGCTGCGAGAGCCAAGGCAACGCAGCTGGCTGACCAGGAAGAGCAACTTGAAGAGGAACTGAAGACGTTCCAGGCCGAGGAGCGCTCGCAATTCGATCGGTTGCAACAACTTCAGGCACGCGTGCGTGAAGAGGAAGAAGCAATTCAGGTAGCGACGGCCAAAGCGCGCCGTGACGCCGACAAGGCCGAGCAGCGAATGGCTGAGCTGGAGGGCGTACGGAAAGGTTTGTATACGCGCCGGGCCGATGACAAAGAACAAATGCTCGCGGCCGATATAGAGAAGTTGCAGAACGCTCGAGCCGAGCAACTCGCACGGATTGAAGAAGCTGAACAAGTGCGGAACAGTCTGCAATCACAGCTTCAAAATAACCAAGAGCAGCAGCTAGTCGCTGAAATCGAAGCGCTGCGAACCGCCCAGGCCGAGCAGCTGGCGCGACTGGAAGAAGCCGTGCAAGTGCGGAATAGTTTGCAATCTCAGCTTCAAAATAACCAGGAGCAACAGCTTGCTGCTGAAGTCGAGGCACTACGAGTTGCTGAGGCCGAACAACTTGCGCGAGTGGAAGAAGCTGAGAAGCTGCGCACCAGCCTGCACTCGCAAGTGAGCGGTGACGCGCAACAGCTTGAGGCCGAGATTGCGTCACTGCGGACTGCTGAAGCTGAACAACTTGCACAGATTGAACAAGCTGAAGCTCGCTTGCGGGCTCAGGAAGAAGCCCGGCAGGCGGCCCAAGCGAGGATGAGTCAACTCGCGGAGCAAGAGAGCGCGCTCGCTAACGATCTCGAATTCCTGCGCGTCGCCGAAGAAGCACGACTGCGCCGGCTGGAAGAAATGAAATCCAGCAAGCAGGATCTTATGCAGCGTGGTGATGAACCAATCGACTCCAAAGCGATTGTGCCCGTTTCTGAAGCCGCCGAATGGAATCAGAGCGAGCCCTTGCAAGAGTCACCAGCTGAGGCACCCTGGCTGCAAATTGATCTTCAACATTCCGAAAACGGCAACGGTGAATACAACGACGCCGGTATAGCGGCGCCCGCCCACTCTGACTATCAGCCGTTTTCTAACGTAGGTGAACTGCCCAGCCTGGCATCGGTGCTTGACGCGCACGACAGCGGCATACCTGCTGCGCTGCGCGAAAAGCTTAACGGTGATGCTTCGACGCAGCGGGCTGCGGCCCTCGCCGACCTGACTGAAATCGGAGGCGAAGAGGCGTTCGAGCTAATCACGAATGCATTCGATGATTCGGTTGTCGAGGTGCGTAACGCCGCGGCGCGCGCCTTGTACGACCTGAACTCCGACCGGACGGGTTCGTTCACGCGCGCTTTGCGCGAGGCTTCACCCGAACGCCGGCGAAAAATAGGCGCTGCCATCGCGGGTTCAGGCCTGGCGGCAAACGCGCTGAATGCTCTCTCAGGGGAAAGCCGCGACCGAACTTATGACGCGTACTCGTTGCTGTTCCTGATGGCAAAAGTCGGCGAAGTATTTCCGCTGTTGCAGGCCGTCAGTCGCCACTCGAACATCGAAGTGCGGCTTACCGCGATCAAGCTGATAGCCTTGAGCAACCAACAGCAGGTGCTGTCATCGCTGCGAAACATGGCCGCGCGCGACGCCCTGCCGCCGGAAGTGCATGCGGCGGTAATGGAAGCGATTTATTCAATCAGCGCCCAAGCCCGCGAACACGCTCCTTCACTCGCCTAAGTAATCAGAAGATTCAGTCGCGATAGGTTGGATCGATCCGATCCAGCTTGCGCAGGAGACCGGGCCAGGTTAGCTCTGCACCCTGGCCAACGGTAACCGCACTCATTTGTTTGGCGGTCAAATCAATGATGGGCTCAGCGACGCGGTGTAACTCAACCCCGCCGGATTGCGCGAGGATTTGAATGCGGCAAGCGCGCTCAAGGATGTACATCAAGAGAAATGCCTCGGCAACGGTCTTGCCAATCGTAAGCAAGCCGTGGTTCCGCAGAATCATGTAGTTCTTATCGCCGAGGTCGGAAACCAGCCGCGGCTTCTCTTCCTCGTTCAACGCCAGTCCTTCGTACTCGTGATACGCCAGCGACGCGAGCGGGAACATCGACTGCTGCGAAATCGGCAGCAGACCATCCTTCTGCGCCGAAACGGCGATGCCATAATCCGTGTGCAAGTGCATTACACACAGAGCGTCTTCGCGCGCGGCATGCACGGCGCTATGAATGGTGAAACCAGCGGGATTGATAAAATACGGTGACTCCAACACCTTGTTGCCGCTGGGATCAACCTTGACGAGGCTGGAGGCGGTGACTTCGTCAAACATCATTCCGTAGGCATTAAGCAGAAAGTGATGTTCCGGACCCGGAACGCGTGCCGAGATGTGCGTGAAAATCAGATCATCCCAGCCGTAAAGCGCGACCAGTCGATACGCGGCGACCAGATCGACGCGCGCCTGCCATTCGGCTTCGGTGACTTGATCGCGGATTGAAGTCGGTTTAGGGGATGGTGTCATCTGACGGTTCGGCCCTTAGGTCCGTTAGGCGCGCAATGTTTATAGAGAAACATTTATCACTCTACTCCTGTCGGCAAGAGCAGAAGATGTTCTGCTCTTGCCCACATAAAAACAAGCGGGTTCGGGTGCTATAAACATCCGGCTCCTGACGGAGCCAATCTCTTATTTAAACTCAAACGACTTCAGATAGTCGTTGTACGGTTGCTCCCACTTCGCGACGGTGTTGACCGGGCCGGTAAGCTTCACGAAGTAATTTCCTTTTGGCGTTTCAATCACTGCGGCACGAAGGCGATATTTCTCGTCGTTGTGCCGGTCACCGCCGCCGGGTGTCATCTCAGCAGTGTAGGTTCCGGACACATCGACCGTCGTCACTTTCAGACCATTGATGGTGGTTGTTTCTGTTTTAGCTTTGTCTTGAGAGGAAGAGCCGTCCGGCTGTTTGATTTGATTGATCCAGCGCTCTACGTTTGCCTGCGCCGAACCGCCCTGCGCGGTGCCGAAATAGTAAAGCACCAACGAAGCGTCTTGGAGATCAACCTCAGATTTCGGCAGCTTATACTGCGCGACGCGCATGGCGGAAGTTGTCTTCTCGGTGACCCAACCGTCAGGAGCTTTGAAGCGCAGTTCGCCGGACGCCGGCACACTCGGCTGCTGATTCGTGGTTTGGTTTGCGCTGCTGGAACACGCCGCAGACAGGAGCAGCGTCAGGAAAAGTGCGGTGTAGATTCTTAGCTTCATTGTTACCTCGGCTGAAGAATCTACACCGGCTCGATTAGTTAGGCAAAGTTACTGGCCGCCGCCCGATGCCGCCGCACCGTGTTCTTTCGCGCGGCGCTCCATCTCTTCCGCCGGCACGTCCTCTTTGTGAGTTGAGATGTGCCAGATATGCCCGAAAGGATCCACGACCGTGCCCGACCGATCGCCATAGAACTTGTCTTCGAGGGCTTGTTTCACCGTGCCTCCCGCAGTAACTGCACGCTCAAACACGGTGTCAACGTCTTCGACGTAGATCATCAAACTCACGGGTGACCCGCCGATTGTCTCGGGTCCGTTGTAGCCCATCTGGGGATGTTCGTCCCCCAGCATAATGATCGAATCGCCAATCTTAATTTCGGCATGACCAACTGTTCCGCCCGGTGCCGGAATTCGAAACAGCTCAACTGCGCCGAACGCTTTCTGGTAGTACTCAATCGCCGCACCGCCACCCCGCACAATCAAGTAGGGCGTCACCGAATGGTAACCCTCGGGAATTGGTTTAACTGACATTTCTGTTCTCCTTTTTGGTTTGGAATCGTGTCAAAAGCTTTTCCTGCCGCTCATAGTTGGGTGGCGATGTACCAAACGTTATCGAACGGGTCTTTGATTGTCCCAACGCGCGCGCCGTAAGGCTGATCGGACGGCTCGCCCATTGATATCGCTCCTTCGGCGCTCATCGCCCGCGAATACCAGGCATCAGCGTCGTCCACGTATAGCATAAAGTGCATCGGCCGCGGCTGCCATGGGCCGTGCGCTTCGCCCGTTTCGATGATTGAATCGACAATGCGGACCTTCGCATGATGCACGATGCCTTCGGGCGATTGATGCCGCTCAACTTCCTCGGCGCCGAATGCTTGCTTCAGAAAATCAATCAGCTTCGTGGCCCCGACGGGATTGAAAAAAGGCATCAGGGCCGGCAAGCCTGCGGGAACATAAGTCGGGCCTTGCGCCGTCGCTATGTACCAGTGATTGCCGCCGGTGTCCTCGATCGCCGCGCCGCGCTCGCCATAGTCCATATCAGTTGGTGGCATGATTGATTTAGCCCCGGCCTGTAATGAGCGCTGGTAAACCTCGTCTACGTTTTCCACGTAGAGATGCAGTGAAGCGGGCGCGGGCTCACCTTTCCACTTCGACTTGCCGCCACCGCCACCGATCATCACCATCGAGTCCCCAACTTTATATTCCGAATGATACCCACCCGCGGACCCCAATCCATACACCTGCCCTTCGGCGCCAAACGCCGCCTTTATGAATTCGATTTCGGCAAAAACGTCAGGCACAGTGAGATAAGGCGTTATCGCTCGAAATCCTTCACGAATCTTGCCGGTCGTCTCGGCCGCGCTCCTGGCTGCGGTTTTCGTTGTCATTAAAGCTCTCCCTTCAAGTTCGTTCCGCAGGCGCGCTTTGAAATCCGCGCGCGGAAGCGCCCGCAAATTCGTGGCAATGTCCAGCAAGGCCGCGATCTCAGGATCAAGCGACGCTGGCGTTGCTTCGGCATCCGTCAACAGGATGCTGACTGCCTGATCGAGTTGTTCTGTTAAGAGAACTTCACTCATAACTCATTCTTCATCACTTCGTCTGGCTAACGAGCTTTGCTCGCAAATTTTGCAGCGCCCTGAATTGCAGTTGCTTCACCGCACCCTCACTGCGACCAAGCTCGCCGGCAATCTCGCGGATCGATTTCTCTTCCGCAAACCTCATTATGATTACACGCTGCTGATCATCGGCGAGGGCGTCAACGAATCTAAACAGACGCGCGCTACGCTCGGCATCTTCGACTACACTTTGCTGTGTTTGTGCGGTGCTCGACGCGTCGCGGGGTGCATGAGAGCCTTCGCTTACGCGTGAGTCACTGCCTCTTTCTCTGCCCGCTCGCTTCGCTCGATCCGCAATCAGGTTAGACGAAATCCGCAGCAACCAGGCGCCGAACGGCGCGCCGGTCCATTTAAAGCGCGCTAGATTTTCCAACGCTTTGCGAAAAATCTCCGCTGTCAGATCCTCGGCTTCATCGCGATTCAGAGTTCGGCGGGCCGTGTACGCGTATACCAGGTTGAAATATTTTTCGTATATTTCCACGAAACGCGCGCGATCCTGCTGGGCGGCTTCAATCAGCCGCCGCTCCTCCGCCTCCCTCTCTTTATCGGGGCGAACTTCGCGTGCAGGTTCGCTATCAGCCATGCCTTTTCACTCTATATAAACTTTTACCAGGGAAAAAGGTTACGGGTGGTGGCAGCCAAAGCCTCTCCTAATTCTTCTTTCGGGGCTACATTACGCGCGCCCCAGACGCCTGATGGCGGAAGCCGATGAAAAGAAAATTAGCATTCGTCGGCCTTGCTTTCACGTTGTTTGTAATGCCGGTAACCCGCCTTACCGTTCGAGCGCAGTCCGGCGCGGCTGCTCAGACAACTAAGCAAAGGCCGAAGGCTGAATTACTGACGCCGCTCACATTTCCCGCTGAGGCAGGCATCCCTTGTCCCGAAAACCGTTTCTAAAGGTTTCCTCATAAGCATAAAGGTTTAACTCCCGGCACGACCATTGCACTTAATAAACTCGCCTGAAGAAGCCTGAGCATTAGAAAGGCTATCCACTCGCGTTTCGACCTTAATGAGAATTAGCATGACGAAATACTGCTCCAACTGTCCCAGATTTCTGGCAGCAACTTTCTGCCTGCTCATCTTTTCTTCTTTGATAGCGGCCCAGACAGCCGATCCCAACATCCGCATTAGTCAGATCTATACGCGCGGAGGCACAGCCGGCGCCACTTTTCAGAACGATTATGTCGAACTGTTTAATCGGGGCAACGTTGACGTCGATGTAAGCGGATGGAGCCTGAATATTTCGAACTATACTGGGACTCCGCCAAGTTTCCAGATGTCGGTTTCCACCATCAGACTATTTTCCTCGAGCGGTATTATCATTAGCCCCGGCAAACACCTGCTCATCAAGTTTGGGGGCGGCGGCGCTCATGGCCAGCCCACCCCTTTTGACATCAATCTCAACCCTTTTCCTCTGAGCGATACGGGTGGGCAAATTGCCCTGCTGGGTAAAGACAAAACGCTGGCGCACTTCTATTGCCCGGCGGCCCCGGACCTGACTGGAGCCGTGGTCGACTACGTCGGTTTTGGCCCGGCGATCTGTTATGAAGGCACCGCCACTCTTTCACCCCCGCCGGATCAGGCGATGACTCGTATCAACGGCGGATGTACTGATAACAACGATAACCTTGCAGACTTTTCGTTGGCCACGCCAAACCCGCGCCCACGCCTCGACGCGGCGACGCCTTGTGGCGCGCCCGGCACCAGCCTAATTGATTTTGGCGCGCCCCAGTTCGACGTGTCTGAGAATCAAGGCGGGGCGCAGATTACCGTAACTCGCATCGGCGACGTATCGAGCCCGGCGACCGTTGACTATTTCATTTCAGATAATGAAGCCAGGGAGCGTACGGATTACAGTACGACACTGGGAACTCTACGTTTCGCTCCGGGAGAAACCCAAAAGACATTTGACGTGCTGATTACCGACGACGGTGTGCCGGAAGCAAACGAAAAAGCGTTCCTTGGTTTACTGAACGCCACCGGCAACGCCAGCATTGGGCCGCGGAGCAGCGCATTACTTGTGATTCATGACAATGATTTGACCCTGTCTCAGAATGTCGTGGATATTTCAAGCAGCTACGTTCGCCAGCACTACCACGATTTTCTTAACCGCATGCCGGACCCAAGCGGCGAAGCTTTCTGGGTCGATAACATTGAGTCATGCGGCAACTCCGCTCAATGTCGTGAAGTCAAACGCATCGACACGTCGGCGGCGTTCTTTCTATCAATTGAGTTTCAGAAAACGAGCTTTCTTGTTTATCGGCTTTACAAGGCTTCCCTGCCGGAAACGGCTCAACGGCCACGCGCGATGCCACGCTATCGCGAGTTCATTCGCGATACGCAGCAGGTCGGCCAGGGGGTTGTCGTTGGCCGGACTGGATGGGAGCTGGTACTTGAAGCCAATACGGTTGCTTTCGCAAATGAGTTTGCTTATCGGCCGGAATTCCTGGCGAACTATCCGGAGTCGTTATCCGCTCCGGCCTTTGTCGAAAAACTGAACGCGCAGGCTGGTAACGTCCTGACATTCGATGAGTTTTTCCGATTGGCTAATGGGTTGATGGCCGGCCTGGAGACGCGCGGCAGCGTGCTCCGCAAGGTTGCTGAACATCAAAGGCTCAGCGACAGGGAGCGCAACAGCGCTTTCGTTCTGACGCAGTACTTCGGATATCTGCGGCGTAATCCCGACGATGCGCCGAACACGGATTTCTCAGGTTTCGATTTCTGGCTTGGAAAATTGAATCAGCACGGCGGAGATTACCGCGCCGCAGAAATGGTAAAGGCCTTCATCAACTCGACCGAGTACCGCACGCGCTTCGGGCAGTGAACTAGCTCACACCACGCTGGTTGGCTCTCATTTCGTGCTTAAACCGTCATCCCGGAGGAAGCCTCTGACTCGGGCACAACGCAGTTCACTCACACATCACTTAATCTCATGCCAGATTCGGACGTGGCGTGTTTCGGGAAGTAGCAACGAGCCGATAATGAAGGTCAGCCCGGCAACCACGATCGGATAATATAGTCCCGCATAAATGTTTCCGGTTTGGGCGATGACGCTCAAGCCGATCAGCGGCAGCAGCCCACCAAACACGCCGTTGCCGATGTGATACGGCAGCGACAGCGACGTGTAACGAATCTTGGCCGGAAATGCTTCGACCAGATATGCAGCGATCGGCCCGTACACCATGGTGACAAAAATCACCTGGATAAAGACGAGCAGAATCAGCTTCCACGCCACGCTGTTTTGAAAAAGGTCCGCCAAACTCGTGTAAGTCAGAACTTCACCGGCGGGCTGAAGAGTTCCGTTGACCGACTTTTGCGGGGTCAGATTAATTGCTCCCGTTACCGCATTCCGCTGCGATACGGCGGTAACGACCTGTGAACCCGCGGCTTGTTGCATCGCGTGATAGATCGGCAAATATGTGAGCGCGGCGAGCAAACAGCCGAGCATCATGATTTTCTTGCGTCCGAACCGATCGGATAATGCGCCGAACAAAACGAAGAATGGAATCCCAAATAACAACGCCGTCGCGACGATATAGTTAGCCGACGTCGTGTTCACCTTCAGAATCGTTTGCAAATAGAAGAGCGCGTAGAACTGGCCGGTGTACCACACTACTCCCTGCCCGGCCGTCGCGCCGAACAAAGAGATCAGGACGCGCTTGAGATTGGCCCACTGAGTGAACGCTTCTTTCAGCGGTTGCGCTGAAGTCATTCCGGCGGACTTGATGTGCGTGAAGATTGGCGACTCCTGCATCCGCAGACGGATATAAAGCGAAACGGCGACCAGGAATATTGAGATGATGAAGGGCAGCCGCCATCCCCAAGTGGCGAATGCTTCCCTGCTCATGAAGTTCTGAATGACGAGGATGACAACCAGCGAGAGAAACAAACCGAGCGTTGCTGTAATCTGAATGAAACTCGTGTAGAAACCGCGTCGCTCGTCGGGCACATGTTCGGCGACATAAACGGCGGCGCCGCCGTATTCGCCTCCCAGCGCCAGGCCCTGAAGGATGCGGATGACCAGCAGAATAATCGGTGCAGCAACGCCGATTGTCGCGTACGTCGGCAGAAAACCAATCAGCGCCGTCGCGCCGCCCATGATGAGCAGCGTCACCAGGAACGCATACTTGCGCCCGACTAAATCGCCGATGCGGCCAAAGAAGAGCGCGCCAAACGGACGCACGACGAAACCGACTGCAAACGTCGAGAGGTAAGCGATCAGCGCCAACGTATTGTTGCCCTGCGGGTAAAAGAGCGGCGCGATGATCGTGGCCAGACTTCCAAAGATGTAGAAGTCATACCACTCGATCATCGTGCCGACCGACGAGGCGCCGATGATTTGCCAGATTCTAGTTTGTTTACTCACGCCTTTGGCGAGTTCACTTTCGCGGCAGCATCGCGGCCAGCATCTCAAACGAATCGTGTACGGCGGCGAAAGAAGTTTCCAGTTGCGCGTCAGTCCCGCGTTTCGCATCTTTCCGCAACTGGCTGAGCGCGCTCTTAAACTTCTTCAGCTCCTTGCGAAAGTCTTCCCGGTAGCGTTCAGCTGTAGCTTTCGGCATGCCGACGCGGACGATAGCGTCTCCGCGTCGGGCTAATTCCGCGGCGTTGGTCCGGATGCGTTGAAAATCTTTCGCGGGTACTGCCTCGTGTTCCAGCGGGTGAAGCAGATCGTGAAAGACGTTGTATTCCTTGAGGCTAAAATCATCGCTGACCGCTGGAGTCGAGTTGTTGAAAGCAACGGCTGTCGCGACTAAAAGGCATAATCCCGTCGCACTAAGCAAAGGCATTCGAAACGATTTCAAAGGTTGACTCCTCCGATTTGGACCTCGCAGAAAAGCGCCGAGGTGTCACCTGTGAAGAAACTCATCATCTCATTCACACCTCGGTTCAGCGAGGTGACACCGGCATGCGGAACTTTCTCCAGCCGTTTTAACGGCTTTCAAGAAAAAACCGTTGAAACGGTTTCCAATTGTAATAGAGGTCGTGACCACCTCGCTGAAGCGAGGTGTGAATGAGACAACCGAGCCTTTTTTTTCCAAGCTGAAGCCATGACGAAAGAAATCTATCCTCACCTTTAGTGACCTCGATTGGTTATGATCTATGCGCGAAATCCGGCGATCGCGAAAGCAATGAAAAAGCCGGCAATATTTATGGCGATGAACAAAGCTGTCTCGGCAACGAACAACACGAACGCTTTCAGGATCGTAATCGGCCAGCCCTGCCGGTACACGCGGCGCAAAGCGAACATCAGATAGAGGAATGCGACTGGGTAAAAGAAATTCAACGCCATCCCCGGCAATTTTCCGCCGAACGCTGCCACCGCAAGAAATAGCACCGCAAACAGACTCTTGCAGAAGAAATCGAATGAGTAATAGTGAAATGAAAAGATCAGGTGCTCAACATAGTAGCGACGTGTCGAGAAGTACAGCAGCGACAGAAACGCGCCTGACAGCAGCACACTCAGGAATCTCAGCACCGCCGCGATGCGCTCGGCCCGATCCTGAATCCGCTCAGCGAACACCAGCGGATCGACACCCCTCTGCGTCGCCATCTGAATGACCGCGGGGCTGCGGCTCATTCTTACGGCGCCGCCCCCGCGCGCATCTGACAAGGTGCCCCACGCAAACAGAAAATAGAGGGCACTAAACGTCAGGTAGAGACGCACCGGCCCGATGTGAAAGCCTTTTCGGCCCGCGAGATATTCCGAAGTTAGTTGCCCGGGGCGGAATAGCAACGCGCCGAATGTCCGCAGAATCTTGTTCGACTGAAGGTCCGTGAGTTCGCTGAGAACGTGACCAAAGAAACGGCGGATTGAGAGATCGCGCCGGTCAACTTTCTTCTGGCCACAAGCAGGGCAGTACTTGCCGGATAGATCGGCGCCGCAGTTGAGGCATTGTGTTCCCTGTTCGATAGGCTCAGTCATTGGGGGAACTTGGCTCAAGGTATGAACAGCTTATTGCGACGCGTAGCGTCGTCGTGACTTTAGCCCAGCCTTTTAAGGCCACAACATACTTGAGTAATCCAAAACGCCGAAGGCGTTCACTAACTTTAGCCCAGGGTTGCGCGCGTTGAGCGCGCTACCCTGGGAAAGCGAATTATTTTTCGCCAACCCTGAAGGGAAGGTCGAGCTTTTGTTTTAATCACGATTCGGTTTGGCCAACTCTTTCAGAGTACTGCCCCGACGATCCACGAGGCTAACCAGGGCGTTGCCCTGGGCGGGAATTTGCAAACGCCTTTCGGCGTTCCGTCCAGATGCTTAGCCAGAGTTTGATTACTCAAGTATGTTACTGCCCTGAAAGGCCGGGCTAAGTTCATTGCGACGCTACGCGTCGGAATTCACAATTCAAGTCATTTTAGGGCACAGGTCATTTAGCGACACATGCTCACGCTCGTGTTAGCTGCCGGTACTTGATCCGATGCGGTACTTCGGCCTCAGCTCCCAGACGGGCCTTGCGGTCCTCTTCGTAGTCCGAATAGTTACCTTCGAACCAAACGACTTTACTGTCCCCCTCGAAGGCCAGCATGTGCGTGGCAATCCGATCGAGAAACCAACGATCGTGCGAGATGACGACGACACAGCCGGCAAAACTTTCCAAAGCTTCTTCCAACGCGCGCAGAGTGTTTACATCCAGATCGTTCGTCGGCTCATCCAGCAGCAAAACGTTAGCGCCTTCCTTCAACATCTTGGCGAGATGCACGCGATTCCGTTCTCCGCCGGAGAGTTTGGACACTTTCTTCTGCTGATCTGAGCCGGAAAAGTTGAAGCGGCCAACGTATGCTCGCGAATTCACCTCGCGATTACCGAGCTTGAGCATGTCTTGTCCACCTGAGATTTCTTCCCATATAGACTTGTTTGCATCAAGCGTGCGGCTTTGATCGACATAAGCCAACTGCACCGTCTCGCCGATTTTAATTTGCCCGCTGTCCGGTGTTTCGTCGGCCGTGATCATGCGAAATAAAGTGGTCTTTCCTGCTCCGTTCGGACCGATGACGCCGACTATGCCTCCAGGCGGAAGCGCGAAGGTCATGTCCTCAACCAGCAATTGATCGCCGTAAGCCTTGCTCACCTTGTCAGCTTCGATGACCACGTCGCCGAGACGCGGACCCGGCGGAATGTGTATCTCCAAATCTTCACGCCGCTTGTCCGACTCTGCCGCCAAAAGATTTTCGTACGCGTTGATGCGCGCCTGGCCTTTCGCTCGTCGCGCTTTGGGTGACATGCGAATCCACTCCAGCTCGCGCTGAAGGGTCTTTTGCCGCTCGCTCTCAGATTTCTCCTCGCGCCGCAAACGCTCCTGCTTCTGTTCCAGCCAGCTTGAATAGTTTCCTTTCCAGGGAATCCCCTCACCGCGATCCAACTCGAGAATCCAGCCGGCCACGTTGTCGAGGAAATATCGATCGTGCGTCACCGCGATGATCGTTCCCGGATAGGTCTGCAAATGATGTTCAAGCCACGCGACGGACTCGGCATCAAGGTGATTAGTTGGCTCGTCGAGCAGCAGGATGTCGGGTTTCTGAAGCAGCAGACGGCAAAGCGCGACGCGTCGTCGTTCACCACCGGACAAAACTTTCACCGGAGTATCAGGCGGCGGACAACGCAGTGCATCCATCGCCATCTCGAGCCGCGAATCCAGATCCCATGCGTCCAGTTGATCGAGCTTCTCCTGCACGGTGCCCTGCCGTTCGAGCAACGCGTTCATTTCGTCGTCGGACATCTCTTCGCCGAACTTCGCGTTTATCTCCTCATATTCCTTCAGGAGAGCTACGGTTTCCTTCACCGCCTCTTCGACGACTTCGCGCACCGTTCGCGAGTCATCAATCAACGGTTCTTGTTCGAGAAATCCGACGGTGTAGCCGGGCGAAATCACCGTCTCGCCGAGAAACTCCTTATCAACGCCCGCGAGAACTCGAAGCAAGGAAGATTTTCCCGAGCCGTTCAGGCCAATCACGCCAATCTTCGCGCCGTAGAAATACGAGAGATAGATGTCTTTCAAGACCGGCTTCTTGTCATAGAACTTACTGACGCCGACCATTGAGTAGATAACTTTGTTAGGTTCTGATGACATGCAAGCTACCCTCTTTTCTTATCGGGCCTCGGAAAAAAGCCCGATTGCGGCTTGGGGTCCTGCGGGAAATTGGGTTTCGACTTCTGATCGGGTTTGGCGCGTTCTAATTTCTCTTTTTTTATCTCTTCCAGCCGACGCTTTTTTGCGCGCTTATTCATGAAGGGATTATACCGCAGAAGAAATCGATCGCTTCAGCCGCTCCCGGTTTGGCAGTGTCCCAGGTTGAAGTTTTCCTCCGTGTCTCTCTGCATCCTCAGTGTCTCTGTGGTGGAAAATGCGCCGGCAACACCTCACCACAGAGACGCCGAGATCTCACAGAGGCACAGAGAAACGAAATGACACTACCCCCAGCTAAAACCGAAGCGACCGTCGAAAGATCGCCAACAGGTTCGTCTTGTCTTTCACGGCCATCGCGGCAAAAGCTGCGTGAGTTCGAGTTCGCAGACTGAGGGAACGGCCGTCCTGCTCAAAATGAATTGCTCGACCCTGCGCGAAGTACACACGCCGTTCGACGTCATCCCTTTTATCGAGGTAAAAAACCATCTGCTCAGACTCATTAAACACAAACTCTGAATATTCCTGGCGATCGGATCGAGCGACAGCGACGACGATCTTGAGAAGCCGATTTGGATAAGGTTCTTTTTCGCGGTCGCCGTAAGTGTAATAGAACTTCACCACGGGGCGATAGACGCCAACCGCCGGATAGGAGCCATTGTTTTTGTTAACGGCTAATTCAGCGAGGTAGATGTTTGAGTGTTCAGGTTCCGCTTCGCTCGCGGCGATGTCCTGATCAATCTTCGTCCGGAGTGTGTTGATGGCCTGAATTCGGCGATCAGATTGGGCGCTGGCGCCGGCAGCGAAAAGCAGCAGCACAAGGATCGCGGTTGTAATTCTGCTGGTCATTCTGGTGCTATTCTCGACTTCGTCGAGAACTCTCACCCTGCCCTAAAGCTGCGCTCCCTCACCCCAGCCCTCTCCCATGGGGAGAGGGAGAAAACACCAAGGGAGAGGGTTTTGCACGCGACACCCTCCGGTTGGTGGAAACTACATCCCTGATTCGTGGAACCCGTGGCTCTTTAGTCTCTTGACTGACACCTTGATTATTTTCTTCAGCGTCGGGAGGTCGACGTCAGAGAGACGCTTGATGTAAAGACACGACTTGCTGGTGGTGTGTTTACCGAGTTTCTTAAAGAGGGCGGCCTGTTCTTCAAACCCGTACCAACAGACATAGAGGGTCAGGTTCTGTTTTCGTGGCGAGAAACCAATGATGGGCATGTCGCCTTCGCGCCCGGTGGCGTACTTGTAATGGTAACTGCCAAAGCCAATGATGGCGGGTCCCCACATCTTCGGCTGTTCGCCGGTAGCTTCACTCATCAGCTTTGAAATCACCGCGCAATCCTTGCGCACCTGCTCGTCTGGCTGGCTTTTAATGAACTTGTCCACACTCAGCTTTGTTGGTTTTGTCTTTGCTTCGGCCATTGTTTTTCCTCGTCCCAATTCACTGCGCACCCTCCCTCACGGTCGGGTTTCCGCCTTCACTGCTCACTGACTAAAGCGGGACCAACTCCGTCGTCGTATCCCGCCGCTTTTTCTGCTTAAAACCTTTCACGAAATGGAGCGAGCCCGGCGTGTTGTATTTTTCGGCGTACGCGCGATCGACCAGTTTCTTCAAACGCTCGCTGCGCGTGAAGACGGGCCGCACCTTCATCTGCTTGCCGTTGACCTCGATTATTCCGCGCGGCTCTTCAAGAAAAGTGCGATACCAGCTTCGTTCTTTCAGGCTGTACGAGCGTACGAAGACACGCCCTTCGGCCACGACCACCCAAATTCCGATGATGCGATGCGGCTTTGTTCCCGCGCGAATGCCAAGGATCTTCGCAGCGTCGATTGCCGCGACCACTGATTTCGGAAAGCGTTTTGGTTTCACTTTTTATCGGGTGTCGGGTGTCAGGTTTCGGGTGTTGGGGGTTGGGTATAGGGGTAGGGTAGGGTCAGACGAAAGTCGACGTTGGCTTGGCGTAACGACATTCAACAAATCTACACCCCGCACCTGACACCTGACACCTGACACCCGACACCTGACACCTGGCACCTGACACCTGGCACCCTACCTCACGGTTGGATACTTAATGCCCAGCTGCTCCAAATACGTTTTGTATTTCGTGGGGTCGTAATAGAACTTCCGCATCTGCTCGCGGTAAGTATCCATCGTGCGCTTGTTCATCCAAATCGGCGGCTTGTCAGTCGGCGCAATCAACGGTTGGTACTTTGTGTCTTTAGTCTGCACTTCGCGAAAATATTTCCATGACCGGTCGATCAATTCAGGCTTCGTGAGCAGATCCAGCATCGTCATCGCGACAACTTTGGCGCCGGCAACGACTCCCTTATGAGCGATCGGTGTGGCCATAGTGATCGCGTTCGACCAATTGTGACCCGGCAAGTTGGGGATATTCGACGGATAACGCAGCCTCACTGTCGGCACATTCCAGGACACATCGCCAATATCGTCTGAGCCGGCGCCGCCTTCTTCAGCGTTTGGCCCAGTGAGCGCAGCCAACTCAGTCGCCAGGCCCCGTTCAGCCACCTTCAGTTCTTTCTGCACGGCTTTCGCCAGACGCTGATCGTCTTCGCTCCACTGGGGCAGTCCCACCCGCTTAATGTTCTCAAACATCGCTTCAGCGACAGGCTGGTTGAAGTGTTGCGGCCAGGCCGCGCCCAGCGTTCGCGACGTCACCGTCGTGTCGGTCATGGTCGCGGCGCCTTGCGCGATGCGATCGCCGGTCTTTCGCATCTCGTTAATGCGTTCATAGTCGAGCTCGCGAAAGTAGTACCAGACGCTGGCTAAGGGCGGCACAACATTCGGCTGGTCGCCGCCATTCGTAATCACATAATGCGAGCGTTGCTGCGGCCTTAGGTGTTCACGTCGAAAGTTCCATCCGGCATTCATCAGCTCAACAGCATCCAGCGCGCTGCGACCACGCCAGGGCCCACCGGCGGCGTGCGCGCTCTCGCCTTTGAACGTGTACTCGACGGATACGAGGCCGGTTGCGGAAGTTTGCCCGGCAACGACGCTGAGATTGTTTTCCACGTGGGTGAACAACACCACATCGACGTCCTTGAAATAACCATCGCGCACAAAGAAAGGTTTGCCGGCCACCAGTTCCTCAGCCACTCCCGGCCAGAGCTTGATAGTGCCCGGCAGCTTATGCCGCTCCATCTGCCGTTTGACCGCGATGGCGGCGACAATGTTGAGCGGCACGCCCGAGTTGTGACCTTCTCCGTGACCCGGAGCGCCTTCGACTAACGGATCGTGATAAGCGACGCCGGGCTTCTGCGACGCCTGCGGAATGCAATCGATATCTGAGCCGAGCGCAATTACCGGCTTGCCCGTGCCCCACGTCGCCATCCACGCCGTCGGAATTCCCGAGATGCCGCGTTCGACGCGAAAGCCTTCTTTCTCGAGCACGCCGGTCAGATATTTCGACGTTTCAATTTCCTGAAAGCCAAGCTCACCAAAACTGAAGACCATGTCGACCATGACCTGAGCTTCCTTAGCCAATGCGTCGACATCGCGCGCGGCCTGGGCTTTGTGTTCTTCGGACGACTTGAGCGCAGACGTCTCGCCTGCTCGTTCGTGCGTGTCAGCGCCCACACTGCCGTGCGGCCTCACACCGAACAGTAGCGTTAAACCTAACGTGACAATTGGGATTATCCAGACTCTGCGCATACGTCGCTCCGCGTTTCGCTCGCGCGTTTTATCACATAACCCATCGCCAGAGAAGAACGGAAGGAAGACAAATTAAGCGAGTCGTCGATGATCGACCATCAGGCAGCGGTCCTGCACGACTTTAATACCGGCGCGGGCGAGCTGTTCGGCGACGGCGTCGTGACTAATGCCAAGCTGCATCCATACCGACTTCGGTTTCTTAGCCAGCAAATCGTCGAGGTGCGGGGGAATGTCCTGCGGGCGGCGAAAAACGTTGACCATATCGACTGCGTCCGGAATCTGCTGCAACTGACGATGGACCTTTTCACCGAGAATCTCGGTGACGTCGGGATAGTAAACAGGGACCGGAATGATCCTGAAGCCGGCATTCTGCATGTACTTGGGAACGTAGAAGGCGGGTTGATTGGAATGTGCTTCGGTCTTGATCCCGAGCACAGCGATGCTCTTGGTTTCCAGGAGCAGTTCGCGCATTCCGTTTGAGTCGTTGATGAGATTGTCGCGCCAATTTGAAGTCATCGACAGCAGAGTAACGCAGCGACGTGAAGTTTAAAAGGAATGTCTCAGTGCCTCTGTGCGTGCTGTGCCTCCGGGGTCGAAAACGTCTCTACATTAGCTCATCACCGAGACACAGAGCCCTTACAAAGACACGGAGTGAGATTCGGATGCGCACATTAGCCGTTAGTCTTTGCCTCTAACTACTTCGTCTTACCTCAGTTTCGTCTTGCCCGCGCGAGGCACGCCGCCAGCTCAGCAGTTTGCGTGAAGCCGCATTCACCGTTCCGCTGACGCGCACAAGTCGCCTTTTGATAACAGGCGAACTCAGGGCGAAAGATGCAGGTGGTTACGACGTCGCGGTCAGCGCAAACCTCACTTGAACAGCCTGTCTTGATACAACGCCCGGCTCCCGGCGTGGGGCCACCTACTTCCGATCCCAAACGCATATAGAACTTTGTTGCTTTGAGAGTCTGGGCGCGTCCCGCGGGGCCGCGAACCGGAGAGAAATAACCGGCTACCATTACGCCCTCTGGATGAGTCATCGCCGCTGCCGCTTCAGAACCGTCGGCGTCAGCTGGCGACAGGTCGACTCCGGCGACATTCGTGGTGACATTAAGATTCAATCGTGTGGCCGAGTGTGAAAGACAGGGATGCGTAATGCAACGAACCCCTCGATCCCGTGTGCGATAAAGCGCGCCGGTTACAGCACCATCACTCGGGCTTTGCCACGATTCAGTCACGCGCAATGCGCCCAGGTTGCCGAACCTTGGGAAACTTCGCGCGACGATGTCGCCGCGGATCAGCGCCTTGCCGGGATCGACTTCCGCCTGACCGTTCCAATCAATTTCAGCGACATAGCATTCCGGCATCCAGCGACCGTTCGCGCACCGCGTCCGTGATTGATTCACGCGCTTGACGAAATACCCGCCGCAAAGCGGAGAGATACAACGCCGCCTATCTTGCCGGACGAGGAAATAGTCTCCAGTGGCCGCAAGCAGCCCTGGCGCAAGCGAATTTGTTTCGGAACTGTTTGAGAGTTGGTCCGGGTCGGGCTGATGTGAAGAGCCGGATGTTGGCGGCCACATTCCGACTGCGAAACTCAGAACCGCAATTACGGCAACGAAACTAACTTTCTGAACGTGACTCGTCGTATTCATTTCGATAATTCCTCCATGACGAATGTGAGCCGCCCGCGTTACTTCGAATCAAGTTTGGCCGCCGTGGGATGCTTGGGCTGATAAAGCCCGAGGTTGCCTCCGCCCGGCAAAGTTATTTTCGTGAGCAAACCCCACGGCGGCTCCTGTACTTCGGAACACTGAATGCCCTTCGCGTCCAACGCCGACATGGTCGCCTTCAGGTCTTCACACATCAGGTAAAGCTCGTGCTGATCGTTCTGCTCGCCCGGATGGCACGCGACTTCCGCCGGCGGCAAAGCGAAGATCAGCCAGCCACCACCCGCGTCAACCGAATGAAAACCAAGGACGTCTTTGAAAAACGAGCGGTCGGCTTCAGCATCCTTACTGTAGATGATGACGTGCGCGCCATTAATCATGACCTGGGATCCTTATTGTCATTTTGTCTTTGCAGTTGTATCCGCCGCGTAACGATCGTGCAAATGAACCGGGTCACGCTTCCTGTGGATACGGATGTTAAGCATCTCGACAAATACCGAGAAGCCCATGGCAAAGTAGATGTAACCCTTCGGTACGTGAACGTCGAAGGCTTCGACGATCAGGTTCAGGCCGATGA
Source organism: uncultured Acidobacteriota bacterium (assembly GCA_963726075.1). GTDB lineage: Bacteria > Acidobacteriota > Blastocatellia > Pyrinomonadales > Pyrinomonadaceae > UBA11740. The sequence goes on from CAVSAQ010000001.1 coordinate 520,251, forward strand.
GAAGGAGAAAACTCAGCGCCAGCATCTTGATCGTCGGATGTTTAGACACGAAGCGGCTAACCGGCGAGGCGAACCACATCATGAAGGCGATCGATACGACTACAGCGCCGATCATTATCCCTATGTGATCAACCATCCCGACCGCGGTGATCACTGAGTCCAACGAAAACACTGCGTCAATAATCAGGATCTGAATGACCACACTGAGGAAAGTGGCGCCGACTTTGGCCGTTGCGTGCCCATGAGGCGCCTCGAGGCTTTCGTGAATCTCGAAAGTCGCTTTGCCAAGCAGGAATAAGCCTCCCACCAGGAGAATGAGATCACGACCCGAAATCGCCTGTCCCAAAACTGTGAAGAGCGGCGCCGTCAAGCCGATTACCCATGAAAGGGAAAACAGTAACGCCACCCGTATCACCAGTGCCAAACTAAGCCCGATGAACCGCGCGCGCTTTTGATCTTCGGCCGGCAGTTTACCCGCGAGGATCGAAATGAAAATGATGTTATCGATGCCGAGAACTATCTCCAGCGCGACAAGCGTTAAGAAAGCGACCCACGATGAAGGGTCGGAGAGCCATTCCATAGAATCCTGTTCCCCTTTCCGGCTGACATATTACCACTCACCGGACAGGTTTATGTTTTTCGAAGCTGTGGAATTTCAAGCTGCTGGGAAAGCGTTAACTCGGCTTCTCAATAATACGCAGCAAGCTGCGGAGCAGCGCAGGTAGTTAAGCCCAAGGCGAGGCTTTGCAAGCCTTGGAGTAACGGGTGCCCACAAATTGTTAGGAGCCGCGGAGCGGCGACCGATAAAGCGCGCTGAGGCTTTGAGCTGCAATGCCGACCCGCAAAACCGTGCTCCAGAAATCTCTGTCGCCCGCTTCGCGGGCTCGGTTGATCTAAAAAACTATGGTCACCCAAGGCTCGCAAAGCCTCGCCTTGGGCTTAGCTATGACCGCTGCTTCGCAGCTCGACTATTAGTTCGTGCGCGTGTCGCCGGACTTTTTGGGCAAAGCCACGGTTACGTGAGCCACTCTCTTTCCTAACCACCTCGCTGAAGCGAGGTTAATGAGAAGCGAAAGAATAAGGCGCCCTCAATTTCACAAGAGCCGCTACCAGGCCACCGCGTATCTTCCCCGCCGCGGATCGGCGCCGCCCGAAATCACGCCCGACTTCACGTCGTAAACAATGACCGTCGGCGCTGAGCCGGTGCCCCAGGCTGATTGCATGTTTATCTTGTGCCCGCGCGAACTGAGCGCTGACGACACCTCCGCCGGTATCCGCGCCTCGAGGTTAAGCAGGCCTGCGCGAAACTCATGATTGTCGAACGAGCTGATGTAGTGCTGCGTGTCGAAGCGCGGCGCTTCGACGGCCTCCTGCGGACTCATCCCGAATTCGATGATGTTCAAAAGCACTTGGAGCAGCGCCTGATCCTGATTGTCGCCTCCGGGCGTGGAAAGAACCATAAACGGCTGGCCATCTTTCAGAATGAGCGTCGGCGTCAGCGTGATGCGCGGACGTTTGCCCGGCGCGACGACGTTGGGACTGTTCGGATCGGTCAAAGCGGATTGCAGTCGCTGGCCCATCAACACGCCGGTGTCGCCGGCCACGACCGCCGGCAGCCAGGCACCGCTCGGCGTCGCGCTGAACATGTTGCCGTCTTTATCGATCACGTTGACGCAGGTTGTGTCATTGGCTTTTAACAACTCGGGCACGGGCGCAGCGTTGTAGGAAATTGTCGTCGCCGAAGCCAGCAACGGCTTCATGTTTTCGGGGTCTCCCGGCCGCTGGGCTAATGATGCGGTTTCCTTCTCTATCAAATTGCGCCGCATCGCGGCGTAGCTTTTTGAGAGAAGTTGTTCAGTGGGAATCTTCACAAATTTCGGATCACCGTAGAACCGATCGCGGTCAGCAAAGCCAAGCTTCAAAGCTTCGGTGACCGTGTGAATGTACTCAGGCGAATTGTGCCCGAGCTTCTTCAGGTCATAACCCTCGAGCAGGTTCAGAACTTCAATCAGCATGGGCCCAGCGGCCCAGAAACCGGTTTTGTAAATCTGGTAACCGCGATATTCGCCGCGTGTCGGTGCGCCGACGGTGGCGCGCCAACCAGCCAAATCCGACGCGGCGATCAATCCGCCGTTTGCCTGCATGTAGTCGCCGATGCGCTTTCCGACGGGCCCGCGGTAGAAATGATCGCGCGCGGCCATCAGCGCGGCGTGCCTGCCCTTACCTGCACTGCGTTTCTCAGCCGCAATGATCGCGCGCAGAGTTCGCGCCAGGTCGGCTTGCACAAACACATCGCCAACTTTCGGTACCTGGCCGTTCGGCATGAAGACTCGCTTCGCGTCCGGCCACTGCGACAAAACGGGGCCGCGCGTCTTGATGTAGTCCACGCGCAATTCATCCACCGGAAAACCATCGGCGAGCTCGATGGCGGGCTGCATTACTTCCGCCAAAGACTTAGTTCCGAACTGATCCAACGCGACTACGCAGGCATCCAGCACCGCCGGCACAGTAGCGGACAAAGGGCCGGTTGACGGAATGACTCCCGACGAAGTGCCCGGCATTGTCGCTCGGTCCGATGCCTTGGCCTCCTTACTCCGATTGGCGAAAAATTCGCGCGTAGCTTTAGCGGGCGCGGTGCCCATGCCTTCGATGACTACAACATCGGTTCCTTTTGCGCCCTCCCTCACAGTCTGGCTACTGCCCCGACTGCCACGCATTTTGATCAGAATGGGAACTTCGCCTCCGAAAGAGAAGTGCGAGAATTCGATCACCGATGCCGCCAAAATCGTGGCGACGCCTGCATCAACCGCGTTGCCGCCGCGTTGGAGCATGCGCATGCCGGCCTCCACTGCGAGTGGATGGCCGCCCGCAACCACTCCGCGTCGACCGCGCGCCACGGGCCGGAAGGTTTGCGCGGTGGGGCGCGGCAAGCCCGTCAGGAATGTGGCAAACAGAGCAAACAGTGTCAGAGCAACGAGTCTCGAACGATTCTTCATGAAGGCACCCCCGATTTCGGAAAGATTCTTATGCTTCTCACCACATCCAGTCAACAGCGCAATTTTTTTAGGAACATACGTTCACAAGTTCTTCGCAATATTTCTGCAACCCTTGCCATTTAGAAAGGGTTTAGCATCCGTTCATTCATTGATTCTCCTTGTGAGAACTGAGACTGAAGGGTAGGGCGCCAACTTTGGGGGAGGTTGGCGCCCTTGCTTTTTTGCCTCGGCCACTCTTGCAGTTTTTTTCGTTCCGTCCATAATCCGTCTTTCCGGCTGTCCACTTAAAATCATGGAAACTGCTCCTTACGGATCGTGGAAATCGCCCATTACTTCCGACCTTATCGTCAAAGGGTCAATCGGTTTGTTTCAGGTCAGGCTCGACGGCGATGACATCTATTGGATCGAATCGCGACCGTCAGAAGGCGGCCGGCAAGTCATAGTGCGACGGACGCCTGACGGGCAAATTCATGATCTGACGCCCCGCGAGATGAATGCCCGCACGCGTGTGCACGAATACGGCGGCGGCGAATACCTGATCCACAAAGGCGACGCCTTCTTTTCAAACTTCACCGACCAGCAGCTTTATCACCAGCGCGCAGACAGCGCGCCGCGAATGATTACGAGCGACAGTGCGGGCGATGCTATGCGTTACGCGGACAGCGTCTTTGACGAAGAGCGCAATCGCTTGATTTGCGTACGCGAAGATCACACCGCGAAAGATCGCGAGGCCGTCAGCACAATTGTCGCGGTTTCACTCGCAGGCAATGACTCAGGTCAGGTGCTGATTTCCGGGAATGACTTTTATTCCAGCCCGCGCATCAGTCCTGACGGGTCAAAACTGGCGTGGCTAACGTGGCCCCATCCGAACCTGCCCTGGGACGGCTCAGAAGTTTGGGTGGGCGAGTTCGCCGCGGATGGCAGCATCAGCAATCAGCGTCGCGTAGCGGGCGTAGCAGATGAATCGATCTTCCAGCCAGTGTGGTCACCGGACGGGAGGCTCCATTTCGTTTCCGACGCATCGGGCTGGTGGAACATCTATCGCGCGAATGACGACGGCTCAGTGGAGTCTCTCTGCGCGATGGAGGCCGAATTCGGCGCGCCGCAATGGGGCTTTGGCCTCTCGACCTACGCTTTTGAATCTGCTGATCGAATCGTGTGTGCGTTCTGTGAACGCGGTATTTGGAAGCTTGGGCTGCTCGACACCGGCACTGGCAAACTCGAGCGCATCGAAACGCCTTACACCGAAATTTCTTTCGTCTGCGCCGCTCCCGGCCGCGTTGTTTTCCGGGCCGGTTCCCCGACTGATCCTTTCGCGATCCTCGAAATGGATCTCGCGACGCGACAGATACAGGTGCTCCAGCGTGCTAACAACGTAGAGATCGATCCGGGCTACATCGCCGTTGCTGAACCGGTTGAGTTTCCAACTGAGAACGGCCAGACCGCGCATGCTTTCTACTACGCGCCGACGAACAAAGATTTTGCGGCGCCAGACGGCGAACGGCCGCCGCTGTTGGTGAAGAGTCACGGCGGACCAACATCCGCCGCCGTCGCTGTGCTCGCGCTCGGCATTCAATATTGGACCAGCCGGGGGATCGCGGTGCTGGATGTGAATTACGGCGGCAGCACTGGTTATGGCAGCGCGTACCGCCGGCGACTTAACGGCAGGTGGGGCATCGTTGACGTCGATGATTGCGTGAACGGCGCGCAATTCCTGGCCAATGCCGGACGGGTGGACGGCAATCGTTTGATGATTGACGGTGGCAGCGCGGGCGGCTACACGACGCTGTGTGCGCTGACGTTTCGCGACGTCTTTAAAGCCGGCGCCAGTTACTACGGTGTCAGTGATCTGGAAGCCCTGGAGCTGGACACGCATAAGTTCGAGTCACGCTATTCACGCTCGTTGATCGGCCCGTATCCCGAGCGCCGTGATCTTTACCTCGAGCGCTCACCGGTGCATTTCGCGGATCAACTTTCCTGTCCGGTGATTTTCTTCCAGGGGTTGGAGGACAAGGTGGTGCCCCCCGAACAGTCTGAAATGATGGTCGAAGCCCTTCGCAAGAAAAAGGTCCCCGTTGCCTACATCGCGTTCGAAGGAGAGCAGCACGGTTTTCGCCGTGCCGAAAACATCAAGAGATCGCTGGACGGCGAGTTGTACTTTTACTCACGCGTATTTGGATTTGAACTTGCCGACGAAGTCGAGCCGGTGGAAATCGAAAATTTGACCTGACCGCCGCCTTCTAACATTCACCTTCAGTTGTCGTGGCGCCAGACTATGAGCTGACTCTCATTCACACCTCGCTTCAGCGAGGTGGCGCAGGTGCCAAGCGAGCGATTCAGCAACCGTTGCAGCGGCTTTCCACAAACCGTTAAAACGGTTTCGAGCAGCGCAACGCCTTGTCACACCCCGCTGAAGCGAGGTGTGAATAACACTCGTCGCGTGAATCAAAAATCTCTGACTCGAAAAAGCGTAGATAGCTCAGACAAATAGGCCGCGTGGAGAACGAATCTTCACGCGGCCTGGTTATTGGCAATGAGCATTGCTGCTCACTGCCCACTGCCCACTGCCCACTGCCTTACGGCAGCGCCTCTACGATGATGAAGAAGCGGAACGAGCCGGTCTTTTCGACACCGAGCTTGAAGTTAATCAGTATCGAACTGCCGTTATTCAGCGGCGTTCCGGTTGTGATCGTGCCCGACGACAGCGTCGAGTTGTAACCACCGCCGATGGCTTGATTCGGAGGTGTCTCCAGCGTGGTCGCCTGCACGACGACAGTGCATGGCGGCGAGCCGGCCGCGGCCGCGGTACACGTTGTCGAGTCGTTAACCGGACCGATGCTGGACTCAATGCTCGAGGTCAACGCCCGCAAATCGGCCGTCGGCCCCACTCCCTGGATCGCAGTACTGACGTCCACGATCCGGTAACGCAAGCGCGTCACCGGAGCGCCCGTGTTGTTCACTACGCGATGCCTGAGGATCATCGTGCCAAAGCTGCCTTCCGGAGCCGAGCCGTTGCGGGTGCGGTTTGGATTCGCTGACGAGGCCACCGTGCCATCCAGCAGGAAAACATCAATGCCGCCGCTGCCCGGATTGTTTGCGTTGTCACGTCTGATCGGTGACGCAAGGTTCTCCGGTCCCGGGGCCCCCAGCCGCCCGGTAGCGGCTGATGCGGTCGTATCGGCCAGCCAGAAGTCAGCCAGGTTGTTGTTGGTGTCCTTCGGGACTCCGGGCACCGTGCAACCCACACCCGGTTGCCAGTCGCACATCTTACGGAAGTAGCTGTGCTCAAGCGTGGCGTTGCCGGCAATCGGCGTTAAGTTAGCAGGTTCGCGCAACAGGTCGCACACGCCGCCGACGTTTACGCCGAAGCCCACCGCATCCAGCCGGTTCACTGACGAGATGCCGCCGATATTCGAAGTCGTGAACAGACCCACGTTGGCGTCAGTCTCGATATCGGCACTGAGTGTCAGATTGCCGGCCGCGGCGCCTGTCCCACCATAGTTGGTCAGGCTGTAAGCCGAGCCTACGAACAGGTAGTGCCCACGCGCCGGTATCACCGTACCGTTCGGAATGACCCCGATGAGAACAGGGGTGGCGTTGCAGTCCGCGCCCATCTTATATAGACCGTAACCGGCCGAGGCGTCAGACGCGGCCACTGTCAGCGGCGAGTTCGAGTTGTTGTAAATCTCGACGAAGTCGTCGCCCGCGCCGCCCGGTCCGGACGTGCGCAGCTCAGATATCACCACGGCACCCGCCGTATTCGCCGACTTAATTGTGCCCGTCGCGTCGCCGTCAATGAGCGTGCCGCCCACTTCGCCGAACAGCAGGACCTTGAAGGTCTCGTCCGGCTCAGCCACCGCATCCGAGCAGACTGGGACGTTAATCGTCCTAACCTGCTGGCCGACCGAGAAGGTCACCGTCCCGTTAGTCGCCACGTAGTCAGCGCCCGGATTGCCGCAGGTGCCGGCCACTGCCTTACCCGGTCCGGCTGGTTCGTCCTGCGTACTGAAGTTCACCGAAACGCCGCCGGCAGGCGCCGGGGAGTTCAGGCTTACCGTGAACACCATGTCGATCGTGTTCGGACTCGCCGGTTCAATCGAACTTCCATCGTTGATTCTGATCTCGGTCGCCACCTGAATGTTGACCACATCGGTGTCGCTCAGCGCACCGCCAGAGCCGGTGTTGCCGAGATCGTTGGAAGTGATAGTCAACGTAGCCGGACCGCTGAAGCCCAGGTTCGGAGTGTACGTCAAGCCGTTCAGCGCCGCGTTGATGTCCGTCAAAGTGCCCTGGAAGGTCATCGTCGCGTCCGCCGTGCCGTCGCCCGCACAGCCACCGCAACCGAAGTTAAGTCCGGTGGTGCCGCTGAGGGTCAGCGTGCCGTCGGTGGCCGTCAGAGTCACCTGGATCGTGCTGGCTCCCGCGTCGGCATCGGCCACCGAGATCTGGTTGCCGTTACCGCTCGAGAACGTCAGCGGTGTGTTCGACGCCGTGCCCTGCGGGCCCGGCACCGTGTTGACCGGCGCGTCGTTCGCGGCGTTAACCGTGATCGTGAACGATTGCGGCGCGCTTTGATTGACGTTCGGCGGCGTATTGCTGCCCGTGTCCGTAGCCACCACATCGAACGTCGCCGTGCCGGAGGTGTCGCCGGTCGCGGTGTAAGTCAGCGTTCCGGCATTGTCGATGGCCGGCGTTCCGCTGAACGTCAGGCCGCCCGTCGAGCCGGTTTGCGTCAACGTGTAACCGACTAACGTCTGGGTGCTCTCGTCAGTCGCCGTGACCGGGCCCGGTTGGAAGTTGCTCGCGAAGCTGGGCACGCTTTGCGCGCCTGCATCCTCGGCTACTGTCGGACCTGCCGCGAGGGTAAACGTCGGCGCATCGTCAACCGCGTTCACGGTAATCGTGAACGACTGCGGCGCGGACGTGTCAGTGCCACCGCCGTCGTCACTCAAGGTCACGCTGAAGCTTGCCGTGCCGTTCGTGTCGGCGTTGGTGGTGTAGGTGAGATCGCCGGTCGAGGTATTGATTGCCGGGCCGCTCGCGAACGAGAGATTGCCCGTCGTGCCCGTCGGCGTGATGTTGAAGGTCAACGTCTGGGTCTCGCCCGGCCCAGCCGAGATGCTGGTGGCGAAGCTATTGACCGTCTGCGCCCCGGCGTCTTCATTAACTGCCGGCGGATCCGCAAGGATCGTGAATGACGGCGGATCGTTAACCGCCGTGATATTGAAGCTCACGGTCGCGTTGCCGGTCTTTGGATCCGACACGAGGTTAGTCGTGCCGTCATCGGTGACCGTGTAAGTAAAGCCGGCCGGACCGGAGTAGTCAGCCGTCGGCGTGAACTCCACGTTCGTGCCGTTGATCGCTACCCCACCACCTGTCGGACTGCTCACCGCGGTGATGTTCAGGGTTTGACCGCTTTCATTCGCCGCTCCCTTGTTCGTGTCATTGCCGAGCAGAGTCGCGAACGGAATGACGTACGTGCCTGAGTCTTCCGCTACATCCGGAACCGTGTCGTTTGTCGGTACCGGCGCATCGTTGACCTCAGTCACCGTCACCACAAACGTGTCCACTGCTGTCCGGCCATTCGTCGCCGTCACAGTCACGGTAATCGTGGCCGTGCCGTCCGCCGGACTATTGGCATCCGCCGCCGGGGTGATGGCCAGGTTACGAACTCCACCTGAGCCGGTTATCACCAGGTTGGCATCCGGCACCAGCGTCTGGTTGCTTGAAGTGGCCGTCACGGTGCCACCCGTGATCAACGTGCCAGTGTCGTCGCCCAGGTTGAAGTTGAAGTTGAACGGCGTGTCTTCAGCCGTCGTCTTGTCGGTGATGTCTTCAACCGATGGATGCAGCTCAAATGCGCCGATATCCACCGTCTGGGTTGTATCCGCATCAGCCGAATCAGCCGTGCGCGGATAGCCCACGCCCCGCTGATCAACCGGGAGCGTTTCCGCGGTGTTGGCGTCGCCGTCGACGTCGAACGTGTCCGCCGGCAGGTTCGCATTGCTGCCTGCCTCAACCGCCGGGCCGCTGGCCACCAAAGCGTGCGTCGCCGTTAGGCCGCCGTTGTTCGCGAGCATCGTGTTGAGCACGGTCGCAATAACAATCGTGCCAACCCCTGCGTTGCCCACGATGTTGCCGTTCGTGCCGTGCGTCAGGCCGCCGGACGTCGCGGCATCACCAACCAGGTTGTTCGAGCTGGCCGCTTCCATCGTGCCCTCGATATCGTTGGGCGTAGTCGTGCCGCTTCCCTTGAAGTTGCCTGCCACAATCGTGTTGTGCAGCGTGACTGTCCCCGCCTGCTGGCGTACGCCGCCGCCGCCGCCCAACGTGGTGTCGTCATTGTCGCCGTGGTTGCCGGTGATGGTGCTGTTGATGATCGTCACCGTGCCGCCCAGAACATCCACGCCGCCGCCGAAGCCGTTGGCGTTGTTGCTGCTGACCGTCGTATTAATCAGCGTCAGGCTAGTGGCTGATGAGGTGTTTTGGATACCGCCGCCGTCTGAAGTCGCTGTGTTGCTAAAGACGGTGGAGTTGACGAGGTTCAGCGTACCGTTGTTGAGCACACCGGCGCCGTTAGCGGCACTGCCCCCGGTAATGCTGAGACCAATGATGTTTACTGTCTTACCCAGGTTGATATTGAACACCCCACTCGTGCCGCCACCGCTAACGGTGATGCTTTCACCGCTGCTGTTCTTGATGTTGGCATTCTTGGCGGCCACCAGCACACCCGTCGTTAGGGTGATGGTGTGCGGACCCGTCCCTGGATCTATGTTGAACGTGATGTTGTTGTTCGGCGCTGTGCAAACAGTTGCCAGAGCCTCACGCAAGCTGCCCGCTCCGGAGTCGTTCGTGTTGATAACCACCGGGTTTTGCGTGCAGGCATTGATCACCTGCGTCGTATTGCCGCTGCTCGGATCGAAGTTTCCATCGCCGTTGTAATTGACGTTGATGGTGTGCGGCGACCCGGCCGAAGTTAGAGTCGAAGTCGTACACGTCGCCTGGCCGCTGCCATTCAATGTTTGAATGGAAGTGCTGCCCTCGTTGCACGTGATCGGCGTTACGCCGTTCAGGAATTGAACCGTCCCGGTCGGAATAGTTCCGAGCGGCGGGGCCGACGGCAAGTTGTTCGGCGCCACCGTGGCGGTGAAGGTGACTGGATCTCCCTCATCAGTCGGCGAGCCGCTGCTGATGACCGTTGTCGTCGTGCCAAAAAGATCAATCTGCGTCGCGGTCTTGTCCGCGGCGCCTCCGACGTTCGGATCGTCAGTAAGCACGTTCGCAAAGTTACTGCCAGAGACTGTGCCCTGGTTCTCAACCCGCGGCGGACTGAGCAGGGTCAGGTTCGGCGGATTATTTACAGTGACCTGGAAGCTAATGGTCACACTACCGCCCGCCGGCAACGTGCCGATATTCGCGGTGACTGTTTCACCCGACATTGGGGCAGGCGCCGCGGTCGCGCTTCGAGTCGCAAGTTTCGAGAGCGTTGCATAGTGGGCTCTGAGTCCCGTTCCCTCGTCACGCGTCGTGTTTCGAGCTTCGAGCTTCGAGCTTGGCGCGTGGTGAGTTCTGACTTCCGACGTCTGAGAAGCAGCGTTATCGGAACTTTCGTTCCTGTTGGTGACCGTATGCGCAACCAACGTCGGCTTAATCTCAGAGCTGCTCGGCGAAACCGCTACCAACGAGCCACGATTGAAATTCTCGACGATGGAATCAACGCTATCTTTGGTGTCTACGAAAGACAACAACGAATTGGTGTTGCCGGTGCGCAGCGTATTCTCCGTGGATGATTCAGCGCGCACGCTGGCGAGAAATTCCTGAGTCTCCCTCTGCATGGCAGAGATCGCGGGCTGAGTGCAAACGACAAAATTGTTGCCTGAATGGACGATTGCCCGTACCGACCTCAATCCGTCATTCGAAAAACCCACCGGTCCCAAATTACTGCCGGGATTTTGAGTGCCCACATAGTCTTCTGTTTGATTGGGGTTCGCGGGTGACGGCGAAAGCCCCACAATCCCAAAGTCGTTGGTCGTCGCAACGATTCCCTGCTTCCGCAAACCAATACCCGGAGCAGCATTCCCGGTCGCGGTGTTGCTGCTCAAGTTCAAACAAAGATTGGTGTCGCCGGATGAAGAACCCGACTCGACTCTGATGGCGGGGGTGCTCGCATCACGTATCGAGCCTACATTGTTGTTCTGAATCAGAATATTGCCTGAAATATTTGAGTTCGTGATCGCGGCAAAGATGCCCTGGCCCGCGCTGTTGTTGACCGTATTATTAGTGACGGAAATATTAACCGTACCGTTTGAAGTGGTATCGCCGGGGTAGCCGACTTGCGCGCCGACCGCCATGCCACGCGAGCTGAAAATATTGTCGCCGCCATCAATGAAGTTGTTGTTGATGAGGCAGACTAACTGCGAGCGGTTGCCGCCCGAACAGGTGATGCCGATGCCGAGAAAATGCTGGATCGGATTGGTCGCGGTGCCGTTATTAGTGATCGAGAACTTTGCCCTGCCAGTACCGGTCATGGCCGTCTCGATGCCGTTAGAGCCCATCGGGGTCGCTGAATTCGGACCTTTAACTTCGTTATTTGTGATCGAGAAGATGTCCGTGGCGCTCCCCGGAATCCCCAGAGTTGACTGCGGACCGAAAGCGGCGTTACCACCCAGAATTTTCATGCCTGAGTCTGAGGGGAAGTTTAGAACGCTATTATGACCCACGGTGGCCTTCGTCACGACGCCCGCACTTGCGGCCGCGCCGTTCGCGATTACTCTTACACCCGAGCCTTTGGACGTGACGGTGCTAGTGGTGCTGTTGATGGCGTTGCCGGCGCCGCTGCCGCCAATAACCAGATCCGCGATAACGCCGTTCTCATTGTAGATACTGACGCCGTTATAAAAAGCATTCCTGAGCGTACTACGCGTAACCGTAACCGTCCCCGTAATGTTAGTCACTCCTCCGGATATGCTGTTAAAGCCGATGTTCGAGACGTTGGCGACAGCGGTTACCGCATTCAGAGCATTGTCCAAACCCGATTTTTCGATGAGTCCTCTATCGAAAGTAAAATTGGTCACCGTGGTGCCGTCGATGCCGCTTAGCACGGTGTTGTGAATCCACATCCTGGTAAGTGAAACATCACTCGTATTGGTAAGAAGGATGCCGGCGCCGGTCGTACTTTGGATCTCGCCACCAGTACAGTCGGCGGTAACGGGCGCCGTGATCGTGAAGGGAGCTGTGGCGCTATTGACAGCGCCGCCACACTGGCCGGCGGAGTTGCCGGTAACCGTAAGATTGCCACTTGAACCTGTGGCATTAAGAACGATGCCGTTCACCGGATCGGCCGCCGCCGTGCTGTTACCGGAATCTATCCTTTGGAAGATCAAATCACCCGCGCCAATGGTCGTTGAGGTAACCGTCAGCGCCGCCGCGCTTACTGAATTGATGCTGTTTCCGGTTCCGGTAACGGTGACCGTACCGCCGTTGATCGCGTTGAATCCAATCCCGGTGGTCGTATCGATGTCCAGCCCATTGCCAGTGAAATTGATGAAGCCGTTATCGTTGTTGTCCAGTTGCACGGCATTGTTGGTGCTCGTGTTCAGAGTTTTGGTGGCATTGGTGAAGTTAATAGTCCCGGAGCTGATCCCGTTGTTCGTTACTTCAATACCGCCACAAGAGGAAGTACACGAGAGGCTCGCCGAGATATTGGCCGTGCCGGTGTCATAGTTGAAAAAGTCAACCATGCGTCCGGAGCTGGTCTTGGAAATCGAACCGGCAATTGTGATTCCAGCCGTAATGGGGTTTGTTGTGCCATCGACATTTACCGCGACCCCACTGGGATTAGTTATTGTTGTATTAGCGCCGAAGCTGATTGTGCCACCTGTGCTGTCGATGATGTCGATGTGTGCATTACCGCCGGCCAGGTTCGTGGTACCGGTAAAATTATAGATGCCGTCCGCATTGTCGAATGAAATGCCCGTGCCCAGCGTGGCTGACAGAGTGCCCGTCTGAAACGTTATGGTGCCCGTGGTGTGATCGATGATGCTCACCATCCCAGCGGCAGCACCCTGCGTGATGTTGCCGCTATAGGTGACCGTAGTCGTGCCCCCGTTAATCAGGAAGGTTATCCCGGAGGCTGTTCCCGTGAGCAGACCACCGCCGAAATTCGATGTACCTGTGACCGCGTTAAGATTGACTCCATTTAACCCTCCCGACGAGTTGATCGCCAGAAAGTTCGCGTTGAGCGCCACGTTAGAGGCAACAATGGCTGGGCCGCCCGCCGTCGTAGCGGTGATTGAGCCGGTCGCGTTGGTAACGTTGACGGTGCCGGCGGTTCCGGCGCCCAGCGCGATGGCGTTGTTTCGTGTGATGCTTAATGAGTTGAACGTAATGCTTGTGTTAACCGCTCCACTCCAACTCACTGCTGTAACGCCTGCGCCTGTGGTTGTAGCACTGGTGGCAGCCTGAAAATTAATCGCATTAGTTGCCGCGGGGGCGCTTACACTAATAGCGCTTCCCGCGCTGCTCAAATTCGCCGCGCCCGTGACCGTGACGTTGCCGCCTCCGGCTCCGTGCAGGAAAGCCTCGTTTGCACCGCCAGAAATATCCAATGTGCCAAAGGTGCGCGAGCCCGAAGCGTTGTTTTGAAATGACACGCCATTCGTTCCGCCGGTAATGGTTGTATTGCCGAAGGCGAGTGTTCCAATAGTATGGGTTCCGATAAGAATGCCCTGCGTCGTCGAGCTTGCTACCAAGGTCGATCCAAACGTTGCGTTCAGCGTCGACCCTGAAATCGAGATTCCCTGCGTTGATGCCCCGGTTATGGATACTGCTCCGGTTACCGTCAGCGTGCCTCCCACACCCGACAGACTAATACCTGCGCCGCCGCTGCTGCTTGTCGATGTCAATGTTCCAAACGTCGCGGCGAGAGTTCCCGTCGTCAAGTTAAGGGGCCTGCCGGTCCCGTTCAGATTGATGTCGGCGGCGGTCAATGTGCCGAAACTGGTTCCGGCTATGTCGGCGGCCGTCGTATTGCCGACCGTGAACCCACGCAGAGTGTTGCCTGAAAGCAGATTGATACCGTTGGTCGCCGCCGCGCTGGTCGTGATTGTGACGGCAGGAGCACCGGTGTTCATTCCGGGCAGCTGATTCGTTCCGCTCGCCGCCGGGAAGCCGGTCAACGACGCCAAACTCGCCGTCGCGTCCTGGCCAATAAACTTCTGCCCGTTCCGCAGCGTCGCTGGACCCACGTAGTCGGCCGCGCTCTCATAGATAAAAATCCAATCATTGTCGCCAGGCTGTCCTGCTCCACCAAGGTTTGCCGCGGTGAAGGCGGCGAGTGATACGAAAGGATGCGTTAAACGTCCGTCACATGGCGCGCCGGGACAGGCTCCGGCATTGTTGTTGATGAACCAGATTTCGTTAGCGACGGTGATGGTTACAGTTTCAGTCGCTGTTCCGGGGCCTACAGTTGAATGCGCGGTGTAAGTGAACGTGTCTGTTCCCGAGAAGCCGACGGGCGGGTCATAGGTGAAGCTGCCGTCGAGATTAATGGTGACGTTGTTACTGCAGCCACCAGTACACTGCGCGCTGGATTTGGTCTCAGCGGTGACCGTCATCCCTGTGTTGTTTCCGGTGTCAGGATCGATGTCGTTGGAGAGCAAGTCGGTTGAGCCATCCGGAATTGAAAGCTGCACGTTGCCGATCGCGCTGTACCTGTCGCTAACAGCGGCGACCGCAGAACCAACAACCAGTGTCGTATGCGCGTCGATAATGTCGGTGAACACAACGCCAGTGGCATCGTCCGCTGGAAGAGTTCCGTTGTTCTTGATGTTGACCGAGTAATTAATCGTGCCGCCCGGAGCGACTGTGGTGGCCGTGGCCAGTCCGTCATCCTTGGTTGCCACAATCGTTGGCGCAAGCGCTGCCGCTTCCGGCGCGGGCTTCGGAATCGGAGCGTTGAGGAACACGTTTTCCGCTGCGGCGTTCGTTGCGCTATTTTTCTGCCCTTCGTTTGGCGCCTGCCGTTTGCTTTCAGGCCTTTGTCCTCTGACCACCACTCGCTGACCTTGAGCGGCCGCAAGTTGCACAAACGGCATCATGATCAATAGAGCGGAAAGCAGGGACGCGCTGAATACTCTAAGGCCATTGTTGGGGGTCGAAAGGGAACGGTGCGTCATTGGGTTAACTCCTGGTGGCGAAAAGGTAATATGGGCAGGCAAACAAATCGGGAAAATCGAATTGCAAGAGTATTACAAGCTAATCATTTGGTCAATAACATAGTCGAAAAGATTCCGGCTGGTGGTTGACGGGCGCGGTGGGTTCGATTTGCCGCTGATGCGTTGAAGAACTACCTAGCCGGAGCGCAACCCTCACGGGCGGCTGCGGCTTTGCCCAGAAAGTCCGGCGACCTAATAGTCCAAGTGTCCCGGCGAACTAATAGTCGAGCTGCGAAGCAGTGGTCATAGTTAAGCCCAAGGCGAGGCTTTGCGAGCCTTGGGTAACCTGGTTTTTTAGATCAACCGAGCCCGCGAAGCGGGCGACACAGATTTTTGGAGTACGGTCTGGAGGGTCGGCATTGCAGCTTCAAAGCCGACACCTCAGCGCGCTTATCGGTCGCCGCTCCGCGGCTCCACACGAATTGTGTGTGCCGGTTACCCAAGGCTCGCAAAGCGTCGCCTTGGGCTTAACTACCTGCGCTGCTCCGCAGCTCGGCGTATTGTCGCCACTTGTTCCGTGATGAGCGCGCTTACGACAATTAAGACTTTTTTGGGCAAAGTCGGCTGCTGCCTACTGCTCGCTGCCTACTGCCTACTAATTCCCCGGTGTCGGGCTCGCTTGTTCCCGTGCTTTCTTTCGGCGGTCCTTCAGAGTTTTGTCAGCCACTAGATCGAGGAGCTCGACGTAATCAATTTGCACACCCTTGCCCCCGGCAAAAACGCGCGCCTCAAAGTCTGGGCATTTAAGCGTCTTTAATTGATTGTCCATACCAACGTAGGCTTCCCATTGATCCGCAGCCGGAAGATTCGTGCCTGCGACAAAGTGAGTAATGAACTTGTCCACGTGAGGCCAGTCGCGACTGTTGTAGCCGGCATAGAGCTTGAAAATTCGACCGTCCAAAACGCTGAAGTTAATCTGGTCGATGCCCGCGAATTTTTCCTTCGCCCCATACTTTTCAGGCTTGACCGCAAAGCTAGCTGCGCCAAACGGATTGATGTTTGAGACTCGGGACGAGACTTCTGGATCTGCCTTACTGCCGGGAAAGACGGCGAGCACCTCTTCTGTGGTCATCCCGAGAGTAAGGCCGTTAATATTGGGCGCCGCAGAAAGGGTGAGCGCACACGGCTGTTTGTCTTGAACTGTCGCATTGCTGGGCGATGTTAACGGCTGACTGGTTGATGCGTTGGCCGCATTAGCTGAAGGTGAATCGGCTGACTTCGACGCGGAGCAGGCAATCGAGATCGCAATCAACGCGATCGAGGTCAGCACCACCTGCGATCGCGGGTGAGTAATCCGTAATTTCATGGTTCGTATGATGCCATGAGCGTGAGGCCAGCACCACCCACGTTGTTATGAAGCGCGGCGACTGGTCGCCGCTTTCGCGGAGTCCCCGGTTTTGGTGCTGATAGCGCTGACAAGTCAGCGCACTCCAAAATAAAACCGCCGGGCGATCTCTCGATCACACCGGCGGATTTTTTTGTGCCCGCCCGCTACCGCAGACGGTTCTGACCTAGGTTCGCGGTGGAAACACTCCTTGCAGCGCGATACAAAAATAGAAGGTCAGGTACGGCATCATATTGTTGTGGGGCTGGTCGCCACCGGCCGGGGCCAGCGCATTCGGATTCAGTTGGGTTAGTGCGCCCGGCGCCGCGTAATAACCGACGCCAATGCCCTTGGCGAACTTTTGACCTTGAGGCGCCGGCTCGGTTCCGTCCTGAGTCGAAACGCTAAAACCGTGCGAGTGCGCCGGTATTTCGGATTCGAGCAAGGTTACGGTCTCCGAACCGCCCGTTTCGCCCAAGTCATGGAGCGACAGTCCCGGCCCCTGGCCCGGATGCATAGGCGCGCGACCCTGCAGATCCGGAAGCGCAAAATTGGACTTACCGTTCCCGCCATAGGTTGTGCCCAGCAGACTGAAGAGTGCGGTGTTCTGCGAGAGCGGCAGTAACTGACCGTCACACCACGCCCAGCCTTTCGGCGCGAAGTTAAAGGGAAAGATTCTGATTTCTGCTACAAAAGGATCTGCCATGACAAGTCTCCTTAATCTGCACGAACGGTAGAATGACTTTGCACGCCTGCCTCATCAAAAAATCATGTTGGTGACGGGAAAATCCCAAACAGGGAAATAATAAAATCCACACACAAGTACGGCTGAAAATTAGTATGCGGTTGGCTGCCGCCCACCGGCGTCACGGCCTGGGGATTCAAATTTGTCGGTGGAGCGTCTGTGCCGTAAGCCGTCACACCCACCACCGTTACCACGCCGGCGACGTTGTTGTTCGGCTGGGTCGAGTCGGCATTATTGCCTGAGCACACTAACGGATGTGTGTGTTGCGGTATCTGATTGACGGTGAGGGTAATCTCCTCAGCCCCTCCGGTCTCGGCCAGGATAAAACCATTCCCCTGATGAACCGGGATTCGGCCGCGCAGATCGGGCAAAGCGAACGTTGACTCTCCGTCGCCACCGTATGTCGTTCCGATTAACTGAAACAACGTTTCGTTCTCAGAGATGGGCAGCAGTTGGCCTTCGCAAAACATCCAGCCGGCCGGGGCGAAGTTGCCCGCAAACATTCTGATTTCACCGACGTATGGTTGTGCCATCTTTGTTCTCCTTTAGTTGGGCGACGGGAAGATCCCTTGTAACGCTATACAAAAAGACAAGATCAGGAATGGCTGCATGTTTAAGTGCGCCTGGCTGCCACCGGTGTTTGCGATCGCTGCGGGACTCATCGCCTGCAGATTGGTCGCCGCCGTATAAACGCTCTGAGGGGTTGAAACCGCCAACAACAGACTGCTCGTAGGGATGTTCGCCGTGCTCGTCACGTTAGCTGCGTTCGCAAAGTGAACGTGGGTTGGCAATTCACTAATGCTGAGTGTGTGCGCTGGCTCTCCACCTTTTTCGCCCAGCGTATGACCGCTGCCTACATGGATTGGTGTGCGACCGCGCAGATCCGGCAGCGCGAAGTTCACGCGTCCATCGCCGCCAAAGGTAGTTCCCAGCAACGAGAACAGCGCCTGGTTCTGGTTAATGGGCAGGAGCTGCCCGTTACATAACGCCCAGCCTTTCGGCGCAAAAACGAAACTCATGATGCGAATTTCAGAGAGAAATGGTTCTGCCATGTTTTTCTACTCCCATCGAGTAAGTCGGAATTATTTCCACAAGAGGCAGGAAGACAGGCCGTCCGGGGGAAAAAGCCGCGAAACTCGGAAAGATCAAAAGCCGGAAACTGCTGGTTGAAATCTGAAGCGGCGCGCATTCTATGCGCAAGCCTTCAAGATTGCAAGCCAATTCTTTAACAGCGTACAAGAAATCCGCAGATTACGCCGATTGAGAAGAATCATGAACACCGTTGAGGCTGAGCTAAAGAGTTCTCTCGGTCGGCGTGGCGCGCCTTTGCTTTGCCCTTTCATCTGTGTACTCTGCGTAAATTGTGGATAAGGAAATGCAACTTCCACGCGGGGGAACATTGACCCTGCGCCCCGTCACCACCGACGACGACGCTTTCCTGCTTTCGGTTTACGACAGCACGCGCGCCGAGGAACTCGATCAGGCGCAGTGGGCGGAAGGCCAACGCGAAGCATTTCTCAAGTGGCAGTTCGATATGCAACGTAGCCAGTACGACACGCGCTTTCCCGACGCTGAATACCACGTAATTCTGATCGACGGAGAGCCCGCCGGCCGCATCTGGATCGGTCGAAGGGATGAAGAGATTCGCCTTTTGGACATCGCGATTCTTACCCCGTTTCAAAACCGGGGCGCTGGAACCATCCTGCTGCGAAAGCTAATGGATGAAGCAAAGGTGACCGGGAAACGACTACGTCACATGGTCTTTGTCCTGAACAATGACGCCCATCGGTTCTACGAGCGCCTGGGATTCGTGGTGATTGAGGACCTGGGCGGATATAAGCACATGGAATTTAATAAGTAATGGGTGATGAGTAATGAGTGATGAGTGATGAGTCGTAGGCGTCTTCGCGTTTCGTTAGAAAGTCGAAAAACATCGTCACTCATGACTCATTACTCTTACTTTTCTTTGTAGTAATTGAATACCGCCTCGTACCGAAAGCCATTCCGGTCGCCGCTGATCGGCACAAGAAAAAGATCAATCTCACCCATCTTGTCGTGTTGGAGGTGGTAGGTTTGCTGGGGAAGTATGATGTCACCAGGCCCGGCAAAGAACACCGAAAAGCGCTCCATGCCGTCTTG
The DNA here is from genome assembly GCA_963726075.1 of uncultured Acidobacteriota bacterium. Classification (GTDB taxonomy): domain Bacteria; phylum Acidobacteriota; class Blastocatellia; order Pyrinomonadales; family Pyrinomonadaceae; genus UBA11740. Next base: position 539,670 of record CAVSAQ010000001.1, read on the forward strand.
TTCGTTCTCGCCAGGCGTATAGGCTTTGGCCTCAGTGAGCGTGAGACTGAGTTCGCTCTCGGCCATTGCAATCTTAAATTGCGTGCCGACGTGTTTTGAGAATTCGTCGTGAGTTAGATTTGTTGACATGCAGTGATGAATCTGGGGCTCGCGGATTCCACTGACCCTCTCAAGCAAGAACCATGTCGGGTCGGCCAGCGACAGCATCCTCTCACAATCGCGATGAATCGCTCAAGCACCTTTCCGCTTTGCGTGCGTTCTTAGTCAGCCCGAACGGCTGCAAGAAAGTATTCGGAGGTCGAGGGCTAAGGATGGAAACCGTTGAAACGGTTTCCGAAAACTTATCTTCTCAGTTTCACCTCGCTGAAGCGAGGTGTGAATGAAACTGCTCACTGCCCACCGCTCACTGCTCACTGCTCACTGCTCCACCGGCTTGTCGGCGACAGTTGCCGGGCCCCCACCCTTATCGTCACCACGCACAACTCCGGATTGATCGATGAAGAAAGAACGCTTGCCGGATTTGCCGTACTCAACCGGCGTCGCGACAGCTTCAAAGCCGTGCGCATTTGTCGAGATGACGAACCGGTAGCCGTACTTGTCTAACATTTCCTGCCCTAACATTTTGTGCTCGACCAACTCGTCGATGCTGCCGTAACTTCCGTTGCCCGCTGTCTTTTTGTAATTCTCTTCTCCGTTAGCAATCAGGTGCAGAACGCTGATGGCAATCATCTCGTTCATTTCCGGCGAGCCTTCCTTCATCGCCGACATCGCCGCGCTGGTCCCGGCGACCATCGCCAGAATCAGGTTCTTCGGCAGATGTAACTCATGGAGTGAGCCCAGCCCTTCGTGCGCAAGCGTGTAGGTGATCGCGCTCGCCTTTGGAGTCAGCTTCATCAGAAAGTCGCGCATCGTCTGATCCATCGACGCCGCCTGCTTCCCGATTTGCTCCTGATATCCCTCCATCAGCACGGGCGAAACATAAACTTCACCCAGAGTCTGCCGCGACTGCCAGTGCCGAGCGCTGCGGAAAGTATTGTTTGCACCCAAAGTAGTGCCGTTCATGTTTGCATCCGCGACCTTACGCACGGTCTCCGAATCCGAGAGCACCAGGAAGTTGCCGACGAACGCGTACGAGAAGATACCCGCATAGTTGACAATCTCAGTGTCGCCGCGGCGCTCGTTCTGCGCCAAAAAGTTCGCTTCTCCGATACCCAGACCTTCGAACACACGCGGCATCATGCGCCGCGCCGCATCTCGATTCTTTATGCCGATAAGAAGGATCGGCATTGGCTCTGGCTTGTTCTTATCTTTAGGATCGCTGGAACTCTTCGCCGGCGGTGTCGGCACGCCCATCACGTTTGCCATGTTGGCCTGCTTCAGAGACGCTCCGATCGCCAACTCGTTTCCGAGGACCGGCAACAGCTCCTCAGTGATCTTGAAGTTTGCCTTCTTTTCGAATTGCGCGAATGCGTCCATGGCATTCTCAGCGGTGACGGATGCGGCCAGCAGTCTTGTTTGCTTCAGATTCGCTTCGGCCTGCTTCTTCATTTCACGATAAGTGCTGCCGAAATCGATCGAGGCCGTGACGAACACTTCAGTGTCGTCGGGGAGAATGGACGCGGCTTCTGACGCCACGGCCGGTCCCGAGATCAGTTGCGGCAAGAACGGCAGCGGCAGCGTTTTTGCGTTTTCCTTTTCAATCAGGATCGCGCGCACCGCATATTCATCGTTGTTGAGCGCGAGCGCGACGCCAATTGCCTCAGGCCATTGTGGTTGTCCCTGGCCCAGCGTGCTTAGCATGTTGCCGATTTGGTTCGCAGCCACCGCCTGCGCTTGCTGCTCTTTGGTCGGCGTCGGAGTCGGTGAAGCCGAAGCGCCGACCGTAAGCACCGCCGTCACCTTAGGTCCTTGCGGCGTCATATCCACCGCCACGCCTTCGGCGACCTTAGGCTGTGGAGCGTTCGCCTCTTCAGCTAACCTTTGAATCTCGGCTTCCTGTTCGCGTTCGGTGCGCTCGCGTTCTTCGTCCGAAATGACCGGCGTCGGTGAGGGCTTTGGCGCGTTTCGGTCTTCCAAAGCGACGTTAAAAAAAAGAAACAGCGGCTCGGCCGCGAACCGATCGCGCGCTACGCGGAAGTTCTTATCTTCGGAAAGCAGCGCCGTGTCGGGCGGATGCAGCTTCTCGATCTTGAAAGCCCGGTCGCTGATTATAACCAGCGAGCCCGCTTGCGTGAGCACAAACACCGAGCGCATCTCGCGCGGCACTGGAGAGGCCTTGGGTTTCGCTGTTGCCGGCGGCGCGGGTTTAGTTTTCGCATCGTTCGATTTCGCGGGAGTTTCCGGTTTCGCTTCAGCTTGCGGAGAACTCTCGGGCGTGGGCTCGTCAACCGGAACCGGCGGCAGGACCGTTGGCAAAAAAGTCTCAAGCTTCGGCGCGAACTTCGCCGCCTCGTCCGCCGATGCGAATTCCAGCGCGGCCATGGTCGAAGGAATGTCACTGCGCACCGGCCACGTCGCCATCATCAATCGCGAAGCCGCCAATGGTTCAGCATTGTCCCTGAGAAAGTTGAGCAACGATCTTAATTGCGGCCCCGGATCAGCAAGCTTGACGATCGGGTCGACTATCTCGCCTGCGCCTCCAGTCGTCAGCAGCGTCCCTACGTTGCGCACTTCGACATACATTTTGTAACTGTCTGCCGACAACAACGTGTCGAAGGTTGGCTCTGGTTTGGTCCTGGCTTCCGGCTGAGGTGGTGGTGCTGCTGGTTGCTGCTGCGCCCGAACCGGAGCGGCAAATATGGCGATTATTAATGCGAAAGAGACAACCGTTGAAGCACGTCGGCGGAAGGAGGAGGATTTCATCAGCGCAACCTCGCGAATGAACATTCGGGCGGACGGAGCATATCAGATCACGACTGGAGCGCAAGCGTCTCGCTTGCACTCCTGGAGCTAAAGAGTCTCGCTTGCCCATCGCATAGACAGCAACCGGGACGGTTGCGCTCCAGTCATCGCGCTTCACGAAAAGCGCTTGATAATCGCCAATCTTCAGGCAATGAACAGAGTCCTGATTTCACAGGATTATTTTCGATGTATCTAACCACACTCACAAAATGTTTTCGGTTTCGAATGTAACGATCAAACGGCTCGTGCTGCCAAAACTGGCCAGTACGCTTGAGTAGCTTGTTTGCTTCGTGAGCTGTGAACGACTTTATAGAGTGAGCGATTTGGCTTAACTCGATATTTTCTCGTGGCGTCGCGAGGAAATGGATATGGTTGGGCATGATTACCCAGGCGGAGAGGCGGTACTTCTTGTCGTGGTGGAAGAGTAAACTGTTCTGAACAAGGTTGGCGACGCGCTCGTCTCGTAAAAAGCAACTACCATAGCCCCGATCCAAATAACGCTCCACGTTTTTGCGAAACCGGGTTTTTCCTTGGTCGTCTGTTGCCGAAAATTCGTTGCGCCATTGCTCGACAACTGACGCTGGTAAGGAATCGTAGAGGCGAAACGTGAAGAATTGCGGAATCTGGCCGCCTTCAAAATGCGGGATATAACCACGGTTGTACCAGCCAAGATCGGATCGCAATCCCTTTGGCTGAAATCGGTAGTCGGTCATGATCTCAGACTACCGCGTTCTTCTTGTATCCAGAGATGCAAAAATAAGGCAACCGGGACGGTTGCGCTCCAGTCGTTAGTCGTTGCCGTAGCGAATCTCCATCCGGCGAATGCGCGTGCCGGCGGCAATCAGAACCAGCGCCGTGACAATCAGCAATCCCGGGACAGAGATATAGGCGGGCGTCGGCTCAACGATGACGGCGAACGGTCCTTCGGAGACCGGCACCGGCACCAGCGAGTTCAAATAATGAATGACGCTGACTTTCTTCAGGACTGGGGGCAGCAGAAAGTTGATCCATTCCCAGCCGTACAGCATCAGTGACGGAATGATTGGATTTCGAAAGAACAAACCGACGACGATGAAGAACGCGCCATAGCCGATGCATGCGAGCAGAGTGATTCCGGCGTACGTCAACAACTGCGACATACCTCCGCCTTCAAAGAAGAAGCGCATGCTGGCGGAATAGAAATGCGGGAAGAACATCAGCAGCATCGATATAACGGTGACGCCAACAAACAACACCGCGGAGGTCACTAATCCCGAAAGGTACTTTCCGGTAATGAGAACTTCACGATGGACCGACGAAAGAAAATAATAGTGCAGGCTGCGATCCACGATTTCGCCGCGGAACAGGTTCATGAAGATCCAGGCGCAGCCAAAGAAGACTACCGTTCGCAAAATGAAGCCGTTGTAGAAAACTGAGAAGACCGTTGGATACTGTGAAAAGTCGAGCCATTGGCGCGATAAACCATCCCCTGTCAGCACCGCGGCGCGCAGGATCGCGATTAGGCTGAGAAGTCCGAGCGGCATCAATGCCAGCAGATAAACCAGCACGGCGCGTTTGCCGAAGAAGTTCTTCTTCAGCTCGAGCCGCATAATGGCCGCGATTTGCCGCAACCAGAGGCGCACCGGAGCCCGCCCCGTTGGCTTGGTCGAAATTGTTGCTTCGGCTGAACTCATAAACTCTTCAATCTGTTTAGAGGCGGGCGTTGCCCGCCGCTGTCAATCGGATTCCGGCGGGCAACGCCCGCCTCTAAACCGCTACTGCGATCCAATCAAATATTCGTAAACCGCGCTCAGGTCATCATCGACCGGCGCGACAGATTCGATCTCAACTTCGCCTTCTGCGACGACTTCGTTCAGCAGCAGATAGAACTTGTCGGGATCGCGCGTCTTCACGAACAACCCGTGCCGATCATCGTGCACGCGCGCTTCGACCAGATGGTTGCTGCTGAACATGCGCGCGGCGAGCACCGCCGGCTTGTTGCAGCGAATCAGGACCTGCATCGGATGTTCAGTGTCCATCTCATCGCGCACGCCGTGAATCCCGCCCTCAGCCACCACGTAGCCGTTGTTCAGCAACACAACGCGGTCCGACATCATGTCCACTTCGTGCAGGATGTGACTGGAAATGATCAAGTGCAGGCCTTCCGCCGCTAGTTGCTTGAACAACGCAATTGTTTCTGCGCGCACCATGGGATCGAGACCGTTCAACGGCTCGTCCAGAATCAGGACGGACGGCTGATGCGCGATTGATTGCGCCAGACGCACGCGCTGACGCATGCCTTTGCTGTAGGCGCCAATCTTTCGATCCCCGGCCGGCATGAGATCGACGCGCTCCAAAGCTTTGTTGGTTAAGTCTTCCGCCTCCGCTTTTGTATAACCAGAGACGAGCAGAAACGAGCGAATGAACTCGCGGCCCGTCAGTCCGCGGGGAAACGAATCGAATTGCGAGCAGTAACCAAGCTTCCGAAACAACTGCTCTGGCTGATGTGTCGGAATGCCCAGCACGTTGACCGAGCCGCGCGTCGGCCGCAGCAAGCCCGTCATCAGATTCATCAACGTCGTCTTCCCTGCGCCGTTCGGCCCGACGAGACTGGTGATGCCGGGCGGAATCGAAAGCGTCACGCGATTCACGCCGAGTATCTCGCCGTAAAACTTCGAGACGTTGTCGAAGACAATTTCGGAATTCGAATTCATTTCACGACTTCGTACGCTTTAACTTTTCGCGACAACAGCGCCAGGCACGCCGCGCAAATCAAAAACAGCACCAGCCACGATGCCCACAGCGGTGGCTCAGTCACCAATATCTGGGAGCCGCGGCCGCCGAACTGGACCGTCTGCCGCTGAAACGTCCCGAACAAACCCGCCCACACGTTCCAAATCAATGCCTGCAGTGAAAAGATGTTGGCCCAACTGGTTTGAAAGATCTCATTAACAATCGCCGCGAACGTGGACGGAATGAAGAACGCGGCGAGCAGGGCCGCGCGCGACGCGACGCGCCAACGCACCCAGGCGGAAATTGCCTGGGTCAACAGCGCCAGCAAAAGAATCCACACAAGGCTGCCCATGAAAATCGCGCTCGCGATCGGGATGTTCTGCGTGAACCACGTCCAGCCCTCGAGATAGCTTTGCAGCAGGAACAGGAGCAGCCCGGGAATCCAGCTCATCAAAGACAGCAGAATAATGACGATGGCCATTTTGCCCACGACGTATTCAGTGCGAGTGAAGGGACGGCAAAGATAGAGCGGCAGGGCGTTATTCGTTAGATCGCGCGAGACCTGGGACGGCCCGATCAGCATCGCCAGGAAAAACCCGAGATAGCCTTGCGGGACGACCACCCAATATTGAAAGAACGCCGCGTCGATCGGCAGCAGGTCGCGGACGTTGATCTGCCACATCGCCAGCACGTTCGCGTTGTGGTGCAGGTAAATCAAAATCGCGCACACCAGCGGCCAGACAAACGACAGCAGAAAGATGCCGGTGAAGATCTTTGAACGAAACACGTCGCGAAACGCGTGACGCGTAATGATCAGAAAGCGGCTCCACTCAGGCGACGTCACGCCTGTGTATCGTTTGTATGTGCGTTCGATTACCGCCATGGTTTTTCTGATTGACTCATTGATTCATTGGGTTTTGATTTAGCAATGAGTCAATGAAGCAATGGATCAATGGATCAATTTCCTAGCTGCTTCCGTTCTCCATCGCTTTCAGGAAGATGTCTTCGAGCGAATCACGCTTATAGCTCAATCGCCGAATCTGCAAATTTGTTTTCGCGGCGAGTCGATACAGATCGCGAACCTCAGTGTCGTCCTGAAGGATCAACTTCACGCGATGATCGCCCGTCACCGCATACTCGCAGCCAATCTCGCTTACCGCCGCGACAAACGGCTTTAAGTCGCCGCGCGTCTCAAGCATCAGGAACTTCTTGTTCGCGCGCCGCTCTTCTTCCAGGTTGCAATAGACGACTAGTCGCCCATCTTTCAGGATCAAGATCTCTTCGCAGCACTCTTCAACGTCGCGCAGCAGATGCGACGACAGAACGATGTTGGCCTGGCCGCTGTCGCGAATCTCGCGAATCATCTTGATCATGCGCAGGCGCGCCGGCGGATCGAGACCGTTCGTCGGCTCGTCGAGAAAAATTAGTTTCGGTCCGTGTACGATCGCCTGCGCAAGTTTCGCGAGCTGCTTCATGCCGAGCGAGAAAGTATCGACATTGCGATAGCGGGCCTCGCCCAGGCCGACAAAGAAGAGCGCTTCGTGCGCGCGTTCAAGTGCGGCAGCCGGCGGCAACCCCGACAACTCAGCCATGAACCGGACAAAATGGACGCACGACATCTTCGCGATGAACGAGTCGCGCTCAGGCATGTATCCGATCAGGCTCTTAATTTGATTGGCATCGGCGCGGATGTCGCGCCCGAAGATGTGGGCCGTTCCCGAAGAGGGCTGGTGAAACCCGAGCAGGGTGTGAATCAGCGTCGTCTTGCCGGCGCCGTTTGGCCCCAGCAGACCGATTGCGCGCCCGCGCAGCTCACCGTTCAGTTCGCGCAGTATCGGCCGCCCGCCGAACGTCACCGACAACCTCTGCAGATCAATAACCGGAGGTTCGGCGTTCGTAGTTTGCCTGGGAGCGCGGGCATCTTGCCCGCTACCTCCTGGCAGCTCAGTAGCCGGAGATTCGGTTTGAGAGACTGTGTTTGATACCGCGTTGTCTGCCATTCGTTTTGAGTGTCCGCAACGCGCGGACAAGACCGGGACCGTTCAGGAAAAGTAAGAACGAAGTCCAGAATAACCCTACGAACAGCCGAACGAAAAGGTTTCCCCAAGTATCGAGGGCGAAGATCGAGATTCCGAGCGCGATCAATGTCAGCCCGTTAATAAGAACTTTATAATCGGGAACGGATCGCGAAGGTATAGTGATCGGCATGATTGGCTCCGTGAAATGAAATGCCAGAAGCCCGAGGAGATGGAAACTCCTCGGACCCCGTGACGCGATCAGAGTGTTACTTCCCGGTTCCCTTTTCGAGCACGCGATGCAGCTCGAACGCGTTGGGCATTCCGAGCAGCGTCGCCGGACTCAAGCCGAACGGTCCGCCTTCGGTATTCGCAGCGACTTCGATGTGATCGCCATACGCGTAGGCGTAAAGCAGCGTTGGCTCCATCGTCGCGGCCATGGCGAGCGCCTTGCTCGGGCCGGAGGGCAAGCTCCCTCCTGCTTTCGCAAAAGGCTGCACCAGCGGCGCCAGGTTCTGATAGATAAACGCCGAGAAGTTCACGTTGCCGTCGGCCGGTAAGCCCGCGGTGAATTTCGCCGAATTCTTCAGCGTCGATCCGGAGTCGTGATACCGCAGCGCCTGTTCGATCAGCGCGCGCGTCGGACCCGCAATCATGTACCCGTTCACGAACACGTAGTTCGCTTCGACTCCGAAATCCTGCGACTTAAGAGTGTAGAACGTGCGGCCACCACTGTCCGCGCGATCCCAGGCCAGACCTTTCTTGCCTTCCTTCGCGGCCTCTTTGTTGATTTCCACGACGACACGCTCGAGGGTCTGTTGCAGGCGGGCCGGGTCATTAACCTGGATCACCAGCTTCCACGAAGGCGTCGGCAGAATCGGGCCGTCAATCGCGAAGGCGTACTCACCACCCAGGGGCGCCGCGAAATCACTGCGCACATTCAGGCCATGCTCACGCTCCAACTTGTCGAGATGCGTTTTGACATCGGGCGAGCCCAGGCTGATCACGCGCAGCAAGTCATCAACGACGGCGGTCGGATTCTTGATGACAAAGCCCGCCACCAGATTCGCGTCAGGCGAGATGTAATCGAGCGAACCCATCGGGCCAGGCTGCGCCAGCCACGATGTGATGCCGCGGTCGGTCGGGTCGTACGAAAGCATCGCGCGCGTGTGCGTCTTGCCGTTCGTCACTTTCTGATCGAGCACGAACGAATTCAGATTCATGACGCCAAGTTCGTTGAGCGCCTGATCATGCTTGACTGCGTTTTCCGAACTTTTGGATTTCGCACTGTGAAGCGGGCCAACCCGCGCGACGACCTTCTCAAGGTCCGCCGCCACGACTATGCCGGCGCCTTCGCGATAGACATCCGCAATGCGGTTGCGGAAAGCGCTGGTCGTGAACGAGGTCTGCGGAGTCGTCGCGACTCGCTGCAACTGATCGAGCTTAGGAGAACCGACCAGCACGTCGCCATTGATCCACACGTAGATTTCTTTGCCAATTTTATTGGCCGGGTTGTTCGCGGTCGGCTGGGCCGTGTTCGGATCGTCAACCCACTGAATATCCGGTCCCTTCTTGCCTGAGGTGCTTAACTTCTGCACCTGCGCATCAACGAACGCGCGGAAGCCGGCGGGGTTCTTCAACTCGGCGAGAATTAGCGGCTGCACGGGCTCGCCTTTTTCATCCATGGCTGCGCCGACGGCAATCTCTTCACCAAGCTGATCGCCGAAATCGCGAATCGCGGCGATGGCGTTGTTCATGCCTGGATCGCGACGGTTCTTAAACCACTCGCTCAGCGCCGGGTTCTGCTGAATCTTCTCTTCGATGATGCGGTTCGACTCGATGATCGTCGCGGCCAGATTCGGGACCGCCGCGTACAGCACCGTGTTCTCGGGCATCATGTCGAGCAGACGGGTGGAGTGGCGCACGCCGGGTTGTGCCACGGCGTTCAGATCTTTATTCAGCGCCGAGAGCGCCGCCAGAGTCTGTGCATACTTTGCCGCGTTGCGACTCCAGGCGACCTCGTCTTTGACGGGCACGGTTTGAATCGTGGCGCTGGTTGTCGCCTGCTCGCCGGCTTTCAGCACGCGCTCTTTGCCGTTGTGATCGAGATTGACTGAACCCTCAACCACGCTGACGCGCGAGCCTTTTGTGCCGGCATTCGCTGAAAAGATTGTGCCGGTCACGGCCACCAGCGAATCACCGGTGTCGAGGAACAGACGATCCTTCTGCTTGGCGGCTTCAACAATTACGCTGCCCGAACCAAGATGAATGGTGGTGCCACGCAACGTTTGATTGACCGAGAATTCCGAACGATCCTTCATCTCGATTAGAGTTCCATCACCGAGCCGAACCACGGCGCGCGCGTCTTTGGCGGTGCGAATCACCTGCCCGCGCGCGAGCTTTGCGCCGTTTGCCAGCGGTTGTGTCTTCGTGTCTTCGACGAGATACACGGCGCCGTCAGCCGCTTGCACAGTCGCTTCGATTGAGCCAATCGGCATATAGCGTTCGATGAACGGCCACGCGACCAGCCCAAGACCAATCACGAGCGTTGCGGCAACCGCCCAACGCAAAACGACGGGATTGAAGCTGTAGCGGGACGCCTTGCGCGTCTGACGTCGCGGCGCAACTGCGGCCGCAACACGCGTGGTGCGCGCTTCCTTCAAGGCCCTGCGGCACGGAATGCACTCATGCGTGTGATCGACGAGGAGGAGCGCGCGCGCTTCTGACAGCTCGCGGCCCACATAAGCCGGCATCAGCGATTGAAAATCGGCGCAGCTTTCGATGTGCTCAGAGGCACCGGCTGTGACCGACGCTTCGTTTGCTGCTACGGCGGACTGCGAAGACATTCGCATCCACACGCGCTCGGCAGCGTCATTCACCATCGCCGATTCGATCTGCTCGCCACGAATCTCTGTCGCAACTTTGTCCAGCATGTTGTCGAGTTCTTTGTTCTTCATAACTTTCACTCCAAGGATGATTCCAATCTCAAGTCTTAGTTTCTCTCAGGCGTTTAAAGGCGGCGCTGCCCGCCGCGCGACGCCACGTCGTCGCCTAAACATCCGACGGATGCTTTTGCAGATAACTCCCAATCTCTTTTCTCAAGCGCGTGCGTGCTCGATGCAGGGTCACGCCGACGACCAGCGCCGAAGTCTTCATCATCTGCGCAATCTCGCCGTTGTCGTATCCTTCGAAATAACGCAGCGCAAACATCTGACCCGCCGTGGGGCCGAGTTTTGAAACAGCCTCGCGAATCAACTGCCGCAGCTCGCGATCTTCATGACTCGCCTCAGGATGTCGCCGCGACACTAATTCGATTGCCGCCGCGCCGTTCTCGACGTCGTCGAAGGCAACCGCCTTAGAACGTTTCCGCGCACGAAGCAGATCGAGCGACGCATTGACCGCCGCTCGTGCAAAATAACTTTCCGGGTTGTCCGGGACTGTTACGCCTTCTGAACCGCGTGCCAACCGGAGGAAAACCGTCTGCAAAACATCCTCCGCATCCGCCGCGCTGCCCGTGACCCGGTGAGCCGCGCGAAACACGCGGTCGTGATGCTGCTGAAAAAGTGTCTCGAGAGAACTGTTCGCTTCTGCGGACATGGTTTGCATTGCCTTGGAACCGGGTGTCTTTATGCGATTCCCCAATATGGCATTCTCTGCGTAATCGACGGATGGCGTTACAACTTTGAGCGGTTTCACGGCGGCTAACATGTTTGTAGAAAATCCCCTTCCGCCCATAAAACGCCGCGCGTCCGCCGATTATTAACACCCGTACGAACAAAATCGAAGAAAAAGTTGCATTTGCAGCAGTTACGGCCACTTTGACGCTGTCAGCCGCGCTTCATATAGTTATACGAAGTGACCCTGCTACTTAGCGTGCTGTCCGTCGCCCTGGCGATTTTTGCGCTCCAGGATGGCGTCGGTGTCCCCGCCCGAATCTGGCAGTACCTCAACCAGCCCTATCGAATTGGCAGCGTCGAGATTGTGGTCACCAGACTGGTTCAGGGCCTGCTGATTCTGATTGTTGCGATCGCGCTGTCCCGTACGCTCAGCCGTCTGCTCAAGCGCAGTATTGAAAAAAGGGCATACCTCGATCCCGGTCTCCGCTATACGCTGGGAAGAGTCACGCAGTACCTCATCGTAACTCTTGGCGCGCTGATGGCTCTGAAGTCTGCCTTCAATCTCGATCTAACTTCGCTCGCGGTTATCTTCACAGCGCTGTCGGTAGGCATTGGCTTCGGCTTGCAGTACATCGCGGCGGATATCGCGTCGGGGTTCATACTGCTTTTCGAGCGGCCTGTGCGCGTCGGAGATCACATCACTATTGCCGAAGACGAAGGCGACGTGCAGAGTATCAACCTGCGCACCACCATAGTCGTTACCAACGATCGCGTCTCGATCATCGTGCCGAACTCACGCCTCGTAAGCCAACGGTTGATTAATTGGTCGTACGGTGACCCGCGCGTACGAATCTCAATCCCCGTGGGCGTCGCGTATGACTCAGACATTGATCTGATAACACAGACTCTGCTGAGGGCCGCGGAAGATGTTGATAATGTTCTAAAAGATCCGCCGCCAAAGGTGCAATTTCTTAAGTTTGGTGATTGGTCACTCGACTTTCGTTTGTTGGTATGGACGAACCGTCCGCGACTGCACCCCCAGATTAAGAGCGACATCAACTACCGCCTCGAAAAACTCTTCCGCGAATCAGGTATCGAGATCCCGTTTCCGCAGACGGAGTTCCGAGTGCGCGAAGGCACGCTGCCTCTGGACACAGGTGACAAGTCAATAACGGACGACCGCTCTGGCGAGTGACGTTGCCGATGCTTCGCGTCCTGGAGTGCGGGGCACAGACCTCAGTCTATTAGTTCGACGTGCCCCCCAGACTAAAGTCAGGGTAATGCCTAGGGACACTTGCTCGAAAATCCTCGACAAGCTACGCTGTTTGCGTTACTGAGTGACGATTCATTCATTCCATGGCTAGTCCAGCTAAACGAGTCCCGTCGCGTAACTCGAGCACTGACAAACGCGCCGCCATTTTGCGCGCGGCCACGCGAGTCTTCGCGCGTAACGGCTATTTCAATTCGAAAGTTGCCGACATCGCCAGGGCCGCGGAGGTCGCGGATGGCACGGTCTATCTTTATTTCAAAAGCAAAGAAGAAATCCTGCATTCGATTTTCGATCAGAACATGGCGGAAGCAATCGCCGCCGCGCGCAAGCTGGTCAAAGAGGTCAACGACCCGCGCGAGAAACTTAGACGGATCGCTTCCCTGCACCTGGAAAGGCTCGGCGCGGATCGCGATCTCGCCGTGGTGTTTCAGGTAGAGTTACGCGGCTCGACGAAGTTCATGGAAGAGTTTTCCGCCGCCGGCTTTGCTGAATACCTGGGTTTGCTGCACGACATTTTTGAAGAAGGTCAGCGCGCCGGAGTGTTTCGCACAGACCTGAACGCGACCATCGGTGCAAAGATCCTGTTCGGCGCGCTTGATGAGATGGCCACCAACTGGATTATCTCGCACCGGAACTACAAACTTGAGCCAATGGCTGATGTGGTGATGGATGTTTTTCTAAACGGAGTGAGTGAATAGCTCCCTCGCTAATCAGTTTAGAGGCGGGCTAACCGCCCGCCCGCTGGAGGAGGGATGGCGGGCAGTAGCCCGCCTCTAAACGAACCTCTCCCAGAGGGAGAGGGAAAAAACCAAATGACCGAAACTGTTCCCCAATCACCCTTCAGTCCGCAGCGAGTTCCCCTCACGTCTGACGATCCGAAGACCCTTCCTGAGGTTTACGAGCGCCTCGCGCGCAACCATCCGAAACCGAACACGCTGAACTACAAACGCGACGGAGCGTGGCATTCGATCTCATCCGCGCAGATGTTGCAACGCGCGCAGCACATCGCGCTTGGCCTCTATTCCCTGGGCATCGCCAAAGGCGAACGCGTCGCGCTGCTTTCCGAAAGCTGCGCGGAATGGGTTTTGACCGATCAGGGCTGTCTGTTCGCGGGCGCTATCACCGTCCCGATTTATCCGACGCTGACGCCGACACAGGCACAATACATTTTGAAGGACTCAGGCGCGCGGGTTCTGTTTATTCAGTCGCGAGAGAAATTGGCGCAAATGGAGGAGGTCTTGCGCGATTCTCCGGAAATTTCGCAGGTCGTGCTGTTCGAAGAGAACGCCGCCAGCCGACCCAATACTTCCAGCCTCTCAGATCTCGAAAATAAAGGCAGAGACCTGCATCAGCAGAAGCCTTCGCTGATCGAGGAACTCGCCCGCGGGGCGAAGCCTGAAGATCTGGCGACAATCATTTACACCTCCGGAACGACGGGCGAGCCAAAGGGCGTAATGCTTTCGCACTCGAACATGGTTTCCAATCTGATCGATTCGTCGAATCACTTCGCGTTTGGCGTGAGAGACACGGCGCTTTCCGTTCTGCCTTTGTCGCACGTCTTCGAACGCCAGGCGATGAATATGTACCTGCACCACGGCATGAGCGTGTACTTCGGCCAACTCGATAACCTGGGCGACTACCTGCGCGAAATTCATCCGACAGTGTTTGTCGGCGTGCCGCGCATTTATGAAAAGATCGTCGAGCGGGTGCAGGACAAAGCAGCTTCGAAAGGAAAGTTGAACGGCGCAATGGCGCAATGGGCGATCGGCGTGGGCCGGGAATGGGCGCAGCACAATTCGGACCGCAAGCCGATTCCGTTTCCGCTTTCGCTGAAACACAAACTCGCCGACGCAGTGCTGTTCAAGAAGCTTCGCAACGCTATGGGCGGACGAATTCGCATCCTGGTTTCCGGCGGCGCCGCGCTGTCGAACGATATCGCGCTCGCATTTCTCGGCGCTGGTTTGCCGATCGTCCAGGGTTACGGGTTGACGGAAACTTCACCCGTGATCACGGCGGGCCAGCTTCAATACATTCGCGTCGGCACCTCTGGAAAACCGGTTCGCAACGTCGAAGTGCGCATCGCCGCCGATGGCGAGATCGAAACGCGCGGGCCGCACGTGATGCAGGGCTACTGGCACAAACCCGAAGAAACCCGCGCGGTTATGACCGAAGACGGTTGGTTCAAGACCGGAGACATTGGCTGCCTCGATACGGACGGTTTTCTGGCGATTACCGATCGGAAGAAAGAACTGCTGAAGACGTCCGGTGGGAAGTACATCGCCCCGCAAGTTATCGAACAGTTGATCAAAGGCTCGCGGTTCGTAAGCCAGGTAGTCGTCATTGGCGACGGGCGCAAGTTTGCTTCGGCGCTGATCGTTCCGGCTTGGGATCAACTCGACGCCTACGCGAAGCTCAAGGGCCTCGATCTACGCACGCGCGGCGATTTCTGCCACAGCCCGCGCATCATTGATTTGTTCGAACGACAGATTGCGGCGCGCACTGAACAGCTCGCCCAGTTTGAAAAGATTAAGAAAATTGCCGTGCTTGAACACGAGTTCACCGTGGAAAGCGGCGAGCTGACGCCGACCCTGAAGGTAAAGCGACGCGTGATCGATCAGAAGTACCGAAATGTGATAGATCGTTTCTACGAAGGCACCTGAAAACAGGACAGTCCGCATTCCTCTGTGTCTCAGTGAATTCTTTGTGTCTCGGTGGTAAAACCTTGGTTCGTTAAATTCCACCACCGAGGCACAGAGCCCGCACAGAGACACGGAGAAAAACACAAACAGTATCTAGGAGAACGCCAATGTTGAGGAATCGTCGTAACGTCATTCTCAGTCTACTGGTTTTAGCGACGGTGCTTTGCGCGCCGCTGCATTTCTCTTTTGTCGCGCGGGCTCAAACCAAGACGCCAATCAGTCACGAGACGATGTGGCAGTTGAAGCGTGTCGGCGCGCCCGCGCCAAGCCCCGACGGCAAATGGGTTGTGTTCTCGCTGATCGAGCCCGCCTATGACGAAAAGGATCAGGTCTCGGACCTTTGGATCGTTCCCGCGGATGGCAGCGCAAAGCCGCGCCGGCTGACGTTTACCAAGAGCGGCGAGAGCGGCGTCTCCTGGAGTCCCGACAGCAACCGGCTCGCATTCTCAGCCAGACGCGAAGGCGACGAGGTCGCGCAGATTTACATCATCAATGTGGCTGACGGCGGCGAAGCCGTGCGCGCAACTTCACTTTCGACCGGCGCGCGTACGCCGGAATGGCGACCGGACGGAAAGGCTCTGCTCTTTACCAGCACAGTCTATCCCGGCGCGGCTGATGACGAGGCGAACAAGAAAATTGCGGCTGACCGCAAAGCCCAGAAGTATCGCGCGCGCGTTTATGAAGGATTTCCAATTCGCAATTGGGACAAATGGCTGGAAGACACCGAAGCCCACCTATTTGTCCAAAACCTGGAGCCCGGATCGAAAGCCAAGGACATTTTCGCGGGAACGAAAATTGTGAAAGAGCCTGGCTTCTCAGGCCGCCTCACCGACTCGGGTGAAGAGTTTGACGCGGTGTGGACGCCGGATGGTGGATCGGTGGTCTTCGTGGCCACGACCGTTCGTAACGCGGCGGCATATGCGCCGGTCAACACGTCACTGTTCAAGATTGCCGCGAACGGCGGCGAACCGCTGCGACTTACGGAAGGAAATGATACTTTCGGTCGCCCTGTGTTTAGTCCGGACGGCCGAGCGCTGTACGCCATCTCGACAATTGAATCGAACGGGAAAGTTTACAACCTCGACCGGCTTGCGAAGTTCGGATGGCCCAACATGGGCTTTCTGCGCCAGCCAATCATTCTCACCAAAAGCTTTGATCGATCGGTGGGAACATACGCGGTGACGCCCGATAGCCAATCGATTTATCTGTTGGCCGAGGAAGCCGGCAACGAAAAGCTGTTCACGGTGCCGGCTGCCGGCGGCGAAGTTCGTCTGGCGATGGACATGACGCGGGGCGTCTACACGAACCTGCGCATCCCGCGAAAATCCGGATCGACGATTGTCATCGCCAGCTGGGAAAGCGCGATGAATCCGCCGGAAATCTTCCGGCTCGATCTGATTGAGAAAACCCAGAAGCCGCTTACCGAATTCAACGCTGAGCGCGTTGCGCAGATCGACTGGCAGCCGTTGCGGCACTTCTGGTTCACCAGCCGCGCGGGCAAACGGATTCACAACATGATTGCCCTCCCGCCGCGATTCGATGCGAAGAAAAAGTATCCGCTGCTCGTGTTGATGCATGGCGGCCCGCACACGATGTGGCGCGACAACTGGGGACTGCGCTGGAATTATCACATGCTCGCGCGGCCGGGTTACGTTGTGCTGCTGACGAACTATTCAGGCTCGACCGGTTTTGGTGAAGCGTTCGCGCAAAGCATTCAAGGTGATCCGTTGAAGGGTCCGGCGAACGAGATCAACGAAGCAGCCGACGACGCCATCCGTCAATTCTCGTTCGTTGAT
This sequence comes from uncultured Acidobacteriota bacterium, assembly GCA_963726075.1. Lineage (GTDB taxonomy): Bacteria > Acidobacteriota > Blastocatellia > Pyrinomonadales > Pyrinomonadaceae > UBA11740. The sequence continues at coordinate 556,680 of CAVSAQ010000001.1, forward strand.
GGAACGCGACAAGCGGCGGCGGGCGCGAGTTATGGCGGACATCTCGCCAACTGGCTGCAAGCCACGACGACCCGTTACAAGACTTTGGTCAGTCATGCCGGTCTGATCAACCTCGAATCACAATGGGGCACCAGCGACACGATTTATCATCGGGAAGTCGGCAGTGGCGGGCCGGTCTGGGAGCAGGGCGCGGTTTGGCGTGAACAAAATCCGATTCGCTTCGCCGCAAACTTCAGGACTCCGATCCTGCTTTCAGTCGGCGAGAACGATTTCCGCGTGCCGCTGAATCAGACGCTTGAGAATTGGAGCGTGCTGCAGCGGATGCGCATCCCGAGCAAGCTAATCGTTTGGCCTGACGAGAATCACTGGATTCTCAAAGGCGAAAACAGCAGGTTTTTCTATCAGGAAGTTCACGGCTGGCTGAAGAAGTACCTGGGAGCGCCTAACGAACGGGTTGCTGAGTAGCAGCCGGCGGACCGGCTTTGCCTCAAAAGTGGTTAAGGCTCAGCTCCGCTTGGTTACAACCCGTAGGGTTGTCAGAAAGTAGCCGGAGGTCGGAGCGAAGCGAAGACATCCGGATCGGCGCGTTCGTTGGTTGCACCCTGTAGGGGTGCCAGATAATCCGCAAACTCTTGCATCCCTTCAGGATGCTCAAATCACTGGGCCCGAGGTTCCGGTGGTTTGCGACCACCGGCTACTATCTATCAGCCCTCCGGGCTGAAAAAATATTCGAACTCTAAGATACATTTGAGTAGGAGCCGGCGGAGACCGGACCGTTAGGGAGGGTTGCACGAACGGTTCCCTATCGTGGCCAGCCGCCGATCTTAATCTGAAATGCGTCGAGGATCTTGTCGGCTGCTTGCTTGGCGGTTTCTTTGATCTCGTAGTCGGAGAAAACCGCGCGGCGCGCTGTCGGACCCGACACCCCAACGTTGCCCAGGTTCCCTGTATTGAATTGCGCCCGGCCCGAGCCTTTAAGTTTTCCTGTGCCGGGTTCATAGATCATGTAAGTCACATAGAGCTGCGCGTTCTGCGTGGAAACGTCCGCGCCGTAATCAGCCCGCTCATTGCGCACCTGCAGCCAGACAACATATCTAGCTGTCTCAGTTTTGGCCGCTTTCAAACCCTCGGTGCGCGTCATTGGCTCGTGCGCCACCGTGACCGCCACGTCGTTCGACTCTGCGAGCCGGCGCGCACACTCTTCGAGAACGATGTTCGAACTGCGGAACGGCACTCCATCAAAACCAGTGGGAACATCAATGCCGACGAGCAGCTGAAACCGCGCAGGTGGCTTCGGCTTCGATAGCTCTTGCGTGGGACTTGCAACCGGCGGAGGCGCGGGCACGGGCGACTTAACTCCACTGCGCCGGCCGGATTGAGCCGCGCCCACGGCCGTTGACGCCACCAAAACTGCCAAAAGCAGCACCAGCCTGCGCGCGGAAGAAGGACTCATCTTGCGCGGCATTCTAGCACTTTCGGCATGAGCTGAATATGCGCTCACGGAGGCGCGCTAGTAGTGTCTCATTCACACCGCGCTTCAGCGCGGGGAATACAAACGGAAATAGACTCGGAAACCGTTTAAACGGTTTCCAGCTTTCTGGCTAACACGATCACCGCGCTGAAGCGCGATGTAAATGAAATGGTAAACTGGCGTTGATTCCTGAATGACTGAGCAAACCGCAACTCAACTACTCGTCACTCGCATGCGCCAACAGGCACGCGAGATTCGCTCGTTTGATCTAATGCCTGCCGGCGCCGAAACGTCGCACGAGATTGCTTTTCGTCCGGGCCAGGTAGCAATTCTTAGTGTCGATGGGCACGAGCCGGCTTATTTTGCCTTCGCGGGGGCGCCGGAAGATCGCGAACTGGAGATTCTAGTTAAGCGGACTATTGGAGCCAGCGTCGCCTTATTCGATCTGGCCGAAGGCGAAACAATAGATCTACTGGGCGTCGCCGGTGACGGATTTCATTTGGACGCGCAGGTCGGACGTGACGTAGTTTTCGTCGCGATGGGGACAGGCGTGGCGCCGCTGCGCTCAGCGCTGCGACACGTTTTGAACCGTCGTGAGAGATTTGGTCAGTTAGTCGTGCTGTACGGCGCGCGCACGCCCGACGAGTTCTGTTATCGAGACGAGATCGACGATTGGGAAAAGGCTGGAGTCGAGTTGCGCCAGGTGATCTCGCGTCCCGACGGACATGATTGGTCGGGACCGACCGGGTATGTGCAGTCGTTGCTGGATCACGTGTTGGCGGATCTGAAGTCGCCGGTGGCCTTGGTGTGTGGCTCGCGCGAAATGATTGCGCAGACAAGAGATCGTTTGGAGCAGATGGGATTCCCGCCGGCGGACATTCTGACGAACTACTAAGTTATCCGCAGATTACGCAGATTACACAGATAACAACTCAACACCTTGAGACCACTAATCAGTCGAACTGATCCGAAGCCCTATCAATTACTTTTTGTGTTCTGTGTAATCTGTGTACTGTGGATGATTCCCGCTCCGCTACGCGAGAGGCGGTAGCCCGACCGTCAAAGAGGGCGTCTTGGTTGTTACAGGGCCTAACGGTCGAGCTACTCGCCACGACTTACCGCTGCATTTCACTCAATAACTTCTTATTCAGGTCCGCATCAATCGTCGCGAGCATGCGGCTTTGCGTCATCGCTGCTCCGCGATCACCAATTTCCAGGTAAGCAAGCGCAAGATTGTAATAGGCTTCCCCGTCTTTGGGTCGCAGCCGCGCGGCTTCATGATAAGCGTCGATCGCTTCCGTGAATCGGCCGGCGTAAAAGTACGCGTCGCCAAGTTTGTTGTGCGCGTCGGCTGAGTTCGGCCGCAACGCCAATGCCCGCTGGTAGGCGCGAATGGCTTCATCATTCCGCCCCTGCTTCACTTTGCAGTAGCCAATCTGGATCCACGTTTCCGCGCGTCGGGGATTGCGATTCGCCGCGGTCTCGAAATAGTTGAGAGCGTTCTCGTAATTCCCCAGCCACATCGAATCGATCCCGCCGCGATACCAAAGATCGGCGAGCGCCTCTGGCTGATTGGATCGATTTCTCGATCCAACCTGTTCGAACGAGACGAGTGGCCCGGGCTGAAGCGACATCACGCGCGCCGCACCCAGGGCGAGATTGATGTTTTGCCCGTTGGTGACTTTGACGGTGACGATCCCGATGACCTGTCCGCGCATGTTGAAAAGAGGGCTGCCACTGTTTCCATGCGAAACGGGCGCGGTGATTTGAATGATCCGACCTAAAGCGGGAACTTCGCGGATGGCGGAAACGATGCCATCGCTGATCGAACCCTCCAGGCGCAGAGGATTTCCAATGACGAAAACCTGCTCGCCTTCTTCCGGCAGTGTTGTGGCGAACGGTAGCGGTCGTGAGCGCTCGGCCGGCAACTCAACACTCAACAGCGCGAGGTCGGCCTCGTCATCGATCGCAAACGCGCCCCGAACCGGATATGTGCGCCCCTTACCGTCGAGCGTGCGAATCTCGACCCGCTGCGCGTTCCGCAAGACGTGCACGTTAGTCACGACCTCATTCGGACGAATGAAGAACCCGCTGCCGCTGATCAGCGGCTCACCTTTCGAGTCGTAAGTTAAAACGGAAACGACGGAAGGCTTTACGCGACGCACAAGGTCGGGAAGCGACTCTGAGTTTGCCGCCGTCCGGGCGGTCACCCGACCATCGGGGAGGGCGCCAGCATTTTGCGCGTGGATTGGCGCACCGAAGACAAACAGAGAGAAGACAACTACGAGGCGGGGGAAAGTTCTGTTCAAGGGGAACCTCCTTGCGTAAACCTAAACGACTGAAGGTACTCAGTCCCAACGGGTCGGGACTGCCGTTGCTTTATCGGGGAATAAACGCCGATCGGGGAAGCGTTGAGGCCGCCGGGGGCGGCGACCTCGCGCGGATAATAGCGCAAAGAACCCCGAGTTGGAAAGAAAAATACTATTCTCTTGCGGGATTTCTCGCTTCGCGCCTGAATCTCTCCAGTTTGGCTTGCGCTGAAGGATCAAGCCGGATGCATTCCCCAAATGCTTTTTCGGCCTCCGTGTCCTGACCCAGCCGCAACAGGACTGCGCCGAGATTTCCAAACGCTTCAGCCATATTGGGATCCAATTGAGTTGCTTTCCTAAACGCCGCGGCGGCGCCGGTGAAATTTCCCTTCGCATACAACGCCGTTCCACGACAATAAGAGGCCCGCGGCAGATTAGGATCGAGACTAATGGCCTGATCGCAGTCGGCCAGGCCGCCATCAATCTCTCCAATTTGCTGACGAACCTGGCCACGACTGCTGTAAAACGCCGCCTTGCGCGGGTCCAGGGCGATCGCGCGCTCAATGTCCAGGAGCGCCGCGGGAAGGTCGCCCTTGTCGAACAGAAGGTTGCCACGATTCTCGTAGGCTTGTGCATTATTGGGTTGCGCTTTAATGACGCGATTAAAGTCAGCCAACGCGCTGTCGAGATCGCCTTTCACCCAAAGCATTACGCCCCGATTCGTGTAGACCTGAGTTAAGCCGGGATTCAGGGCAAGCGCCCGATCGCAGTCAGCGATCGCCTCCGCCAGTTGTCCTTTCCGATAACGCGCCAGGCCACGCCCGCCATATGCCGCGGCAACCAAAGGACTGACAAAGGTCACCGCGTCCGTGGGCGGCGCGTCGTTGAATTCAGACCTTGCCCGCCGTTTGTCGTCATCACTACCAGGGACGTTCAGCACAATCACCTTTGTGAAGTGGGCTATTGCGCCGTCGAAATCGTGTCGCTCGAGACGTTGTTGGCCGCGCTCGAACCACTGTGCTGCCGGCTCGCGAGGTTGCGCCGCAGCCGTCAGTGAATTCCCCCATACAAGCAACAGGATTACTACTAAGTTTCTTAGCATGTTTTGAGCCCCTCGTGGTTCCGCCAGGTTTTCAAACACAAATGAGCGCTTCTGCACTCACAGAAATGACAGTGATCGTGGCGTGCGGGTCGTTGAATCCGAATCAACGCACTACCGCATGACACGCAGGTGGCTGGGCTCGAGACTACGGGGTGGATGGGCTCAAGTTATTGGGGGCTGAATCTCGCGAACCGATTCATTCCTTGAAAATGTTCGGCTCTTTAAATGCCTGGGTGAATAGTTAAACGTTACGGGAGGGTAAAAGGTGCCGTAAATTATGTTAATTGTTGTAAACAAAAACCGGCGCGGCTGTGACACCGCGCCGGTTTCTTTTGAATCGCCAGGCTAGTTTGCCGCTCAGCGTTTCTTAGTGGCTTTCTTTTTCGCAGCCGCTTTCTTCTTGCCGCCCTTCTTAGATCCGGCGGACCTTTCTGAGTGTTGGACGGGATTAATTCCCTTGCTGGGCATGTCTTTTTATCTCCTTTTGAGGAATTGCATCGCGGAGCGTGGGCATCTTGCCCGGCTGAGCGCGAAGCGGGAACAGATTAACCTAGTGCGGGAAGATTCCCGATGGCGCGCGATATTGCTTGTCCCAGTCAAGATAAACGACATCGGTTGCGCCGATCACGTATTTGACGACGGTCCAGCGTCCACGGACTTTATGCAGCAAAGCGCTGATGTTGTCATCAAACATTCCGAGCCGTTCTGCCTCGGCGTAAGTTGTCTTGCTGTAGTCGAGCCTTTCACCGCCGGGCTTTCGCGGCGCACCCAACATGAAAGCCCAGTCATTTTGTACCTTGAGATGGTCGATGTTGAAGACGACACTTTGTTTCAGCTTCTTTTCGACGGGAACCCGCAAAGCGTCGGTGATGGCCTTCCGTTCCACGGATCCTTTTTCAGGTGTGTACTGAGCGACAGCTGTTGAAGCGCAGAGAAGCGTGCTGAAGAGACTCAACGCGAGAATTAGACAGAATTGAGAAATAGAGTTTGTAGTTTTCACGGGCGCGATTTCAGCACGCAAGATAGTGTCAAATCAAGCGAGGCCGTGCAGAAGCCCGCGCGTAAGCAAGGGCAGGGATGGTTCGCACCGCCGAGTTGGGAAAGTAGTTGTCGGGAGCGTGAGTCTTGCCAGAAAAAACCGGCGTGACCTTTCAGCCACGCCGGTTGTTTGAGTGGTTCGCCGGCTAAAGCCGGCGGTGGAAATATTGGGCCGTGATCCGGGGGCGGCGTGCTTCGCACTTGCCCCCGGCTACTATCTCTCACCGCTACGCGGTGAAAACGCTAATTACTCTTCGCTCGGCTCCCCGACTGGAACTTCCTCAGCTTCCGGCTCCGGCTCACCGACGATGTCGCCATCGCCGATGGTCGGCGTCACGGTGTGTGGTGACGGAGGAATCTCGATGCCGCCGAGAACTTCGGGAAATTCCTCTTCGCGTTCAGATTCGCCGATCGTCTCGTCGCGCTCGATATCGACGTTGCGGTAGTACTCCATGCCGGTGCCGGCAGGAATCAGACGGCCCATGATTACGTTCTCTTTCAAACCACGCAGGTAATCGATGCGGCCGGAAATCGCCGCCTCGGTCAGGACGCGTGTCGTCTCCTGGAACGAAGCCGCCGAGATAAACGAATCAGTCGAGAGCGAAGCCTTGGTGATGCCAAGCAGCAGCGGTTCGGCCTGGGCCACCTCGCCCTTCTCGCTCTGCACCCGTTCGTTCTCGTCTCCGAAGCGGAACCGATCGACCTGCTCCTCGAGCAGGAACTCGGTGTCGCCGACTTCCTTAATCTTCACCCAGCGCAGCATCTGACGAACAATCACTTCGATGTGCTTGTCGTTGATGTTCACACCCTGCAGGCGATAGACCTCCTGAATTTCGTTGGTCAGGTATTCCTGCAGACGGTTCATGCCGAGGACCCGCAGAATGTCATGCGGGTTCAGCGGACCATCCTGCAAAGCCTCGCCGGCGCGAACGCGATCGCCTTCCTGCACGTTGATGTGCGTACCGCGGGGAATATCGTACTCGCGCTCTTCACCGTCGTCGCCGGTAATGATCAGTTTGCGCTTGCCCTTTGAGATGGGGCCGAGCTTAACCATACCGTCGATTTCCGACATGACTGCGGCTTCGCCGGGACGGCGAGCTTCGAACAGCTCGACGACGCGCGGCAAACCGCCGGTGATGTCTTTGGTCTTCGTGGTCTCGCGTGGAATCTTGGCGATCACGTCGCCCGGCTCCACGTCTTCGCCGTCGTTCACCATCAGGTTCGCACGCACCGGCATCTGATACGTCTTAAGTATCTTGTTGCTGGCGTTGCGAATTTCCATACGCGGCTGTTTCTTTTCGTCAGGCGAATCCTTGACCACCATGTGCGAGAGGCCCGTCACCTGGTCGGTCTCTTCTTCATAGGTCACGCCTTCCTTCAAGTCCTGGAACTTCACGTGGCCGCCGACTTCGGTCAGGATGGCGAACGTGAACGGATCCCAAGTCGCGAGCAACTGGTCTTCGGCGACCTGCTGGCCGTCTTCAACCAGGATGTGCGCGCCATAAACGATCTGATACCGGGCCACCTCGCGGCCGCGCTCGTCCATGATTGTCATAGCGCCGTTGCGGTTCATGGCCACGCGCTCGCCCTTGCGGGTCTTCACGGTTTGCAGCTCGACATACTTAATCTTGCCTTCGACGCGAGCTTCGTGCTTCGAAGATTCTTCGAGACGCGCCGTGCCGCCGATGTGGAATGTACGCATCGTCAGCTGCGTGCCGGGCTCGCCGATCGATTGCGCCGCGATGACGCCGACCGCTTCGCCAATGTCCACCGGCCGCCCGGTTGCGAGGTTGCGGCCGTAGCATTTGATACAGCAGCCACGACGCGATTCGCACGTCAACACTGAACGAATGCGAACTCGCTGCACGCCTGAGCGTTGAATTTCAGCCGCCAGGTCTTCGTCGATCTCCGAATTGGTCTCGACGATCACCGTGCCTTCGACCGGGTCGATCACGTCATCCAGCGCGGTGCGGCCCACGATACGATCGCGCAGGCTTTCGATTTCCTCGCCACCTTCGATAATCGCCGACGCTCCGATTCCCTTCAGCGTGCCACAGTCCTGCTCGCTGATGATGACATCCTGGGCCACGTCCACCAGACGTCGCGTCAGGTAACCCGAATCGGCCGTCTTCAAAGCCGTATCGGCCAGACCCTTGCGCGCGCCGTGCGTCGAGATGAAGTACTGCAACACGTTCAGGCCTTCGCGGAAGTTTGACTGAATCGGCGTCTCGATGATTTCGCCCGAAGGACGAGCCATCAATCCGCGCATGCCGGCGAGCTGGCGAATCTGCTGTGCCGAACCGCGCGCGCCTGAATCGGACATGATCAGGATCGGGTTCATTTCGTTGGACGCCTTTTCACGATCGTCCATCGCCTTGAACATTTCCTTGGCGACCTTATCGGTCGCTTCTGACCAAATCGCGATCACCTTGTTGTAGCGCTCGCCGTTGGTGATGACGCCGTCGCGATACTGCTGCTCGACGGTAATCACGTCCTTTTCGGCCTTGCCCACGATTTCAGGCTTCGACGGAGGCGTCACCAGATCGTCAATGCCGATCGAGATGCCGGCCTTCGTTGCATACAGGAAGCCAAGGTTCTTCAGATCGTCGAGCATCTTCACGGTCATTTCATGACCGAGCCGAATGTGCGAATAGTTGACCAGCGACTGAAGACCCTTCTTCCGCAGCGTGCCGTTGATGTACGGCAAGCCCGAAGGAATCGCGTCGTTGAAGATGACGCGGCCGACGGTCGTGTTGATGACTCGCTTCACATCTTCCTGGACCACGCCGCGCAGAATGTCCTGCGTATCGTGTTCCTGGGTCAGATCGATCAAGTCACCGGTGACCCGCAATTTGATTGGCGTTTGCGTCGTGACATATTGCGAGTCGAGCGCGAGGAAAACTTCTTCCATCGAAGAGAACACGCGGCCTTCGCCCTTGGCGCCTTCCTTCTCGCGCGTCAGGTAGTAAATTCCGAGCACAATGTCCTGCGACGGCACGGCGATCGGCTGGCCGCTGGCGGGACTGAGAATGTTGTTCGAAGACAGCATCAGCACGGCCGCTTCGATTTGCGCTTCCGGCGACAGCGGAATGTGAACGGCCATCTGGTCGCCGTCAAAGTCCGCGTTGAAAGCCGTGCAGACGAGCGGATGAATCTTGATCGCCTTGCCTTCGACCAGCACCGGCTCAAATGCCTGGATGCCCAGACGGTGCAGCGTCGGTGCGCGATTCAAGAGCACTGGATGCTCGCGAATGACTTCTTCGAGGATGTCCCAAACCACGGGCTCCTGACGCTCAACCATTTCACGGGCCTGTTTGATGGTCGCGGCGTGCTGTTGCTTTTCAAGCTGGTTGTAGATGAACGGCTTGAACAACTCGAGCGCCATCTTCTTCGGCAGGCCGCACTGATGCAGCTTCAATTCGGGCCCGACGACGATTACGGAACGACCGGAATAGTCAACGCGCTTGCCCAGCAGGTTCTGACGGAAGCGTCCCTGCTTGCCTTTGAGTGTTCCCGACAAAGACTTCAGCGGGCGATTATTTACGCCGCGCAACACGCGACCGCGACGGCCGTTATCGAACAGCGCATCGACCGCTTCCTGAAGCATGCGCTTTTCGTTGCGCACGATGACTTCGGGCGCGCGCAACTCCATCAGCTTCTTCAGACGGTTGTTGCGATTGATGACGCGACGATAAAGATCGTTCAGATCCGAAGTCGCGAAGCGTCCGCCATCGAGCGGCACGAGGGGACGAAGCTCAGGTGGAATCACCGGAATCACATCCAGAATCATCCATTCCGGATGATTACCTGACTTCAAGAACGAGGTGGCAACTTTGAGTCGCTTTGAAAACTTTAGTTTCTTCTGCTGCGAAGTCTCTTCGCGCATGCGACGACGAAGCTCGACCGCGAGCTCTTCGATGTTGACCATCGAGAGCAATTCTTTGATCGCTTCGGCGCCCATCTTGGCCACGAACTGACCGGGATAGTCGCGAGTCAACTCGCGATACCGCTCGTCAGTCAGCAGCTCGCGTTCTTTGAGCTCCTTCAGATCACCGGTGTCGATAACGATGTAGGATTCGAAATAGAGGACCTTCTCCAGCTCGCGCAGCGGAATGTCGAGCAAATGGCCGATGCGCGACGGGAGGCCTTTGAAGAACCACACATGCGAGCACGGGCTCGCGAGGTCGATATGACCCAGACGCTCACGACGAACCTTCGCCTGCGTTACTTCAACACCGCACTTGTCGCAGATCACGCCGCGGTGTTTCATGCGCTTGTACTTGCCGCAGAGACACTCCCAGTCCGCGACCGGCCCGAAAATGCGCGCGCAGAAGAGGCCATCGCGCTCAGGCTTGAACGTGCGGTAATTGATCGTCTCAGGCTTCGTCACCTCGCCGTGCGACCACTGTCGGATTTTCTCCGGTGAAGCGAGCGAGATGCGAATCGCCTCAAAATCAGGCGCGAGTTGCGTTTTCTCTTGATGAAATCGAAACATCTTTAGTTTTCCTCTTTAATAGGTCGCATCTGTCCTATTCGTCCTATCGGTCCCATGGGACTTATGCGACTAATAGGACCTATATGCCGCTCGTAATCAATGGCTCAGCCATAACATCCTCCGGCGCGCCGTCCTTCTTCACCAGCTCGACGTCGAGGCAAAGCGATTGCAGTTCGCGCACGAGCACGTTGAAGCTTTCCGGCAAACCTGGATCGAAATCCGCTTCGCCTTTGACGATCGCCTCGTAAATCTTCGAGCGTCCGGCGACGTCATCAGACTTCGCCGTCAGCAATTCCTGAAGAATGTGCGCCGCGCCGTACGCTTCCAGTGCCCACACTTCCATTTCGCCGAAGCGCTGTCCGCCGAATTGCGCCTTGCCGCCGAGTGGCTGCTGCGTAATCAACGAGTACGGCCCGATCGACCGCGCGTGGATCTTGTCGTCCACGAGGTGCGAAAGCTTCAGCATGTAGATGTAACCGACGGTGACCTTCTGCTCGAACGCGTCACCCGTCAGGCCGTCATACAGAATCGCCTTGCCTGAGGAGCTGACCATCTCAGGCAGTCCCAACTCAGCAGCGCGCGCGCTGGCTTCGGCGAGCTTCTGCTTGATTTCTTTCTCAGTCGCACCGTCGAACACCGGCGTCGCGAAATGCAGACCGAGCACGCGAGCAGCCCAGCCAAGGTGCGTCTCGAGAATCTGGCCGACGTTCATGCGCGACGGCACGCCCAGGGGATTCAGAACGATCTCGACCGGCGTTCCGTCCGGCAGGTAAGGCATGTCTTCTTCCGGCAGAATGCGCGCGATCACGCCCTTGTTTCCGTGGCGGCCGGCCATCTTGTCGCCGACCGAAAGCTTGCGCTTCATGGCGATGAACACCTTCACCATTTTGATAACACCCGGTGAAAGCTCGTCGCCCTGACGCAGCTTCGCAATCTTCTCTTCGTAGATGTCCGAGAGAATTTTGACCTGCCGCTCAGTACGATCTTCGTAGGATTTTACCTCCGTCGCAGCATCCACACGCGAACCGGCGATTTGTGCCTTGCGCAAAGCCTTCGCCTCGATGGCGCCGAGCATTTCGCGAGTAATCGTCTCGCCCTTTGGAATGATGACTTCACGATGGTCAGTGAGGTCGGCCGAAAGTTTGCGCCCTTCGAACAGCTCGTAGATTCGTTCGTTGCGCTGCTCGTGCAGGATGCGGATTTCGTCTTCAAGGTCGCGTCGCAGGCGTTCTTCTTCAGTAGTCTCGATGGCCAGCGAGCGCGGATCTTTTTCCTGACCTTTGCGCGTGAACACCTGAACATCGACGACGGTGCCGTCAATGCCCGGAGGCGACACGAGCGACGCGTCTTTCACGTCCGCCGCCTTCTCACCGAAGATCGCACGCAGCAGTTTCTCTTCCGCCGTCAGTTGCGTCTCGCCCTTCGGAGTGACTTTACCGACGAGGATTGAACCCGGCTTGACCTGGGCGCCGATGCGGATGATGCCGCTCTCGTCCAGGTCGCGCAGCATGTTCTCGCCGACGTTCGGAATGTCACGCGTGATTTCTTCCGGTCCGAGCTTCGTATCGCGCGCTTCGATTTCCAGCTCTTCAATGTGAATCGAGGTGTAGTAGTCCTCTTTCACCAGCCGCTCAGAAACCAGAATCGCGTCTTCGAAGTTGTAGCCGCGCCAGGGCATGAACGCGACCAGAATGTTCCGGCCCAGGGCCAACTCGCCGCGATCCGTGCAAGGTCCGTCAGCGATGACCTGGCCTTTGGCGACGCGCTCACCCACGTGAACGATTGGCCGCTGATTGATACAGGTATTCTGGTTCGAACGCTTGAACTTGATCAGCGTGTAGATGTCTGCGGTCACTTCGCGCGAAATCGTGCCGTCAACGTTGTGATCCGCTTTGACGATGATGCGTTCTGAGTCGGTGTAATCGACCACGCCGTCCCGGCGCGCGATCACGACCGCGCCGGAATCTCGCGCGGTCACACTCTCCATGCCCGTGCCGATGTAGGGCGCTTCCGCGCGCAGCAAAGGCACCGATTGGCGTTGCATGTTCGAACCCATCAAGGCGCGGTTCGCGTCGTCGTTTTCGAGAAACGGAATCAGCGAGGCGGCCACCGAAACAAGCTGCTTCGGCGACACGTCAACAAATTCGATCTCATCGCGATGCGCGAGAATGAACTCGCCGGCTTTTCGCGCGGCGTTCCGCTCGTTAACGATGTAACCGTTCTCGTCCAGCTCGATGTTGGCCTGGCCGACAACGTGCTTGTCCTCTTCCCACGCCGTCAGATAGAACGGATAAGGTTCGTAGCTCGCTTTGCCGTCGGCCCCGACACGCTTGTTGGCTTTCTCAACATCTTCCTGAGACACGTGATCATTCGGCTTGAACTTTGTGTCGCCGCCGTTTCTCACGCGCACAAACTCAGTCACCACGCCGTTGACGACTCGTCGATACGGCGATTCGATAAAGCCGAACTCGTTGATGCGCGCATAACATGACAGAGACGAAATCAGACCGATGTTCGGACCTTCAGGCGTCTCAATCGGACAGATGCGGCCATAGTGGGTCGGGTGCACGTCGCGCACTTCGAATCCGGCGCGCTCGCGACTCAGACCGCCCGGTCCAAGCGCGGACAAACGCCGCTTGTGAGTAATTTCCGAAAGCGGATTCGTCTGATCCATGAACTGCGACAACTGTGACGAGCCAAAGAACTCGCGCACCGCGGCCGTGACCGGCTTCGCGTTGATCAGGTCGCGCGGCATCGTCGTCTGCATTTCCTGGTGGATCGACATCTTTTCCTTGATCGCGCGCTCCATGCGTTCCAGGCCGATGCGAAACTGGTTTTCGAGCAACTCGCCGACCGCGCGCACGCGCCGATTGCCAAGGTGATCGATGTCGTCGGCCTTATAGATCGGCTGCTTCTGGTCATCGACCGGATTGCGGCGCATCTTCAGGACGTACTGAACCACTTCGAAGAAGTCGCCCGCCTGGAGCAACGGATCCTCAATCCGATCCCGCTCGGGCTTGCCCATCTTGATGTTGAACTTCAGCCGGCCCACGCGCGAGAAGTCGAACTTCCGCGGATCGAAGAACATGCCTTCGAGCAGACGGTAAGCAGTCTGTACCGTCGGCGGATCGCCGGGACGCATCTTGCGATAAATCTCGAGCAGCGCATCGACCGGCTTGGTGATGGTGTCCTTCTTCAACGTCTGCGAAACCACCACGCCCACGTCATCGCGTTCCGGGAATAAGATTGGGAAGCTTTGCACGCCGGCTTCGATTATTTCCTGAAGCTTGGTGGCCGTGATTTCGTTGTTGGCTTCGACGACGACTTCGCCGGTGTCAGTGTTGACGATGTCGCCGGCGGCGTAGGCGCCTTCGAACTGCTGTGGATCGATTTCAACTTCGCCGATGTTGGCTTTGCGCAGACCCTCGAGCGAAGTGCGCGAGACTTCCTTGCCTTTGCGCACTACCGCATCACCGCCGCGGCCTTTGATCTCGAAATCGACCTTCATGCCGACGAGATTCGTCCGGCCGCTTTCCGGTACCTGCACCATGAGACGACCGTCTTCGACGCGCACCTCGTCAACGACGTAGAACGCGCGCATTAGGTCTTCGTCTGAGAAACTTGCGTTTTTGACCAGGTCTTCTAATAACGTGTCGCCGAGCGCTCTCTTTTTAAACGCGTCGCTGAGCCACACGCCCAACGCGCGCAGGAAAATGGTCGCCAGGAACTTGCGCTTGCCGACGCGCACGTACAGCAGGTTTTTCTGATCGTATTCGAACTCGACCCACGAACCGCGGTACGGAATGATCTTCGCGATGAACATCGCGCCGCGCTTGAAGAAAACGCCGGGGCTCCGATGTAACTGCGAAACGATGACGCGCTCGGTTCCGTTGATGATGAACGTGCCGTTGTCGGTCATCAAAGGAATCTCACCAAAGAAAACTTCCTCCTCCTTGATGTCGCGGATCGACTTGATGCCGGTATCCGGATCTTTGTCGTAAACGGTAAGGCGAATCTTGACCTTCAGGGGCACGCTGTAGCTCATGCCGCGCTCCTGACATTCCTGCTGATCGTGCTTGTGCTTCAGGCCGACCGGCTCGCCGCAGTTCGGGCACAGTTCGGGACGCACCGAATTGAAAGTGCCACAGACGTGACAGAGAGTTTCGCCCGGGCGCAACGGATCCACTTTGATCTTCGTCGCGCAGCTCTTACAAGCCGCCCGCAGGTACTGAAGACCTTCAAGGTTGCCGCACTTACACTGCCAGTTGCCGATTTGGTACTCAACGAAATCCAACGTCGCGGTTTCGCGGAAATCAGAAATCGGAAACACCGACTGGAACACAGACTGAAGTCCCGTGTTAATCCGCTCTTCGGGCAGCAGATCCATCTGCAGAAACCGGTTGTACGAATCGCGCTGAATTTCAATCAAGTTGGGGATTGGCACCGCCGTCTTGATCTTGGAAAAGTCCTGCCGCTCCGGCGCCTGACTCGTGCGCCGCCCCAATCCCGTGTTTGTTGCTTCGAGAAGATTTGCAGACATGAATGCTCCTGATGTCGATGTGCGACGAATTGCAAGTTGAGGTCGCGCGCTTACTTACGTGCAAAGACACGTAATCGCGGCCGGGACGCACAATTGCCCGGCCGCTTCAAAAAGTGAAACGCGCTTGCATTCGTTAAAGTTTTTCGGGAGTAACGCCAGCCCCTCAATACTCCACTACGTTAGCCGCTCAACAATCAAACGTCAAGCAAGCTTGACCTTTGATGGCCTTTGTACTTTGGCCTTTGATCTTTGATAAGGACCTGAGGCCTTGCCGTTTCGGACAAAGCCCAAAGTACTAAGATCAAAGACCGTTTTTCTATTTTACTTCAACGGTTGCGCCCGCTTCGGTCAGCTTGGTCTTGATCGTTTCAGCCTCTTCCTTGGACACGCCTTCCTTGACGGCCTTGGGTGCAGCTTCAACCAGGTCTTTCGCTTCCTTCAAGCCGAGCGCCGTGACTTCGCGAACAACTTTGATGACGTTGATCTTGTTGCCACCGATCGCCTGGAGGACGACGTCAAACTCGGTCTTCTCCTCAACCGGAGCCGCAGCCTCACCAGCCGCTGCCGCCGGTGCTGCGGCTACCGCCGCCGCTGCCGCGGAAACGCCAAACGTCTCTTCCATCGCTTTGACGAGCTCGGAAGCTTCCAACAACGTCAAGCCCTTAATCTGATCCACAATTGCCTGAATGTCAGCCATGATTTGTTACCTTCTCCTGTATCACTCTGCCGCAAACCACCTGAAAATCTGAGATTTCAGATTTGAGATCTCAGATCTAATTCTGGCCTGCGAATTTCTTCAGCATCCGTCCCGGCTGCATCGCCGCGACTTTTGCCTTCCCCGGCCGTCCACTGACAGTTAGCGACGGCCACAATTTAGTTTCGAATTAAGTGGCACAGACTTTAGTCTGTGGGTGAAACACGCTGCGGAATCACAGACTGAAGTCCGTGCCACTCCCCCAATTCTCTTACGCGCCTTGCGCTTCTTTCTGCGCGCGGACCTGATCCATCACCACCGCAAGATTGCGCGGCACGGCCTGGATCACGGTCACCAGTCTTTGTGCCTGCGCGTTGATCAGGAACAGCATCTTCGAAATGAGTTCCTCACGCGAAGGCAGGTTTGCGATTGCTTCGACCTGTTTCAGCTCCAGGACCCTTCCTTCGACAAGTCCGACTTTGAAACTGAAAATCTCAGCGTTCGCTTTCGTAAACTTTGAAATCGCTTTCGACAAGCCGACTGGATCAGTCGTGCTCAACGCCACGCCGGTTACGCCTTTAAATTCATCAGCCAGCGGCTCGAGCGGTGTTCCGGCTGCCGCCTTGCGCGCCAGAGTGTTCTTGACGACTGAATAAGACACGCCTGCTTCGCGCAGTTGCCGCCGCAACTCCTGATCTTTGGCCACGGTCATTTTCTTGAAACTGACCAGCATCGCCGCGTGTGCATTCTTGAACTGTTCGGCCAGCGCGTCGAGATCTTCCTGCTTTTGTTTCCTTGTTTTCATTGCAACTCCTATCTCGCGAACGCGGTTTCATCGAGCAGAATGCCCGGGCTCATGGTCGACGCCAGGTTTACTTTCTTCATGTACTTGCCTTTGGCGGTCGAAGGTTTCGCCTTCGCCACGGCGTCAATCAAAGCGCGCGTGTTCTCGACAAGCTTGTTCTCGTCAAATGAGACTTTTCCGACGCCCGTGTGAATCACGCCGGTCTTATCGACGCGGTACTCAACCTTGCCGGCTTTAGTTTCCCTAATCGCAGTCTTCACGTCCGGCGTGACGGTGCCGGTTTTCGGATTCGGCATCAGACCGCGCGGGCCGAGCACCTTTCCCAGTCCGCCGACAAAACGCATCATGTCGGGCGTGGCGATTACGGCGTCAAACTCAAGCCAGCCGCCTTTTATCCTGGTCACGAGGTCTTCGCCGCCGACAAAGTCCGCGCCCGCCTCTTCGGCTTCGCGAATCTTGTCGCCCTGCGCGATAACTACGACTGTCTTGGTTTTACCGAGACCGTGCGGCAACACGATCGTCCCGCGCACAAGCTGATCGGCTTTGCGGGGATCCACGCCCAGCCACATCGTCAGCTCAACCGTCTCGTCAAATTTCGCAAACGCGATCTCTTTCAGCTTCTTGACCGCGTCTTCCAGATTGTACTTGCGCCCTTCTTCGAGCTTCTCTAAGGCGGCGCGATACTTCTTTCCGTGCTTTTTCATTTCTCTTACTCCGAGGTGCAAACGGAATCGTTTGATCCCTCCCTCTCTCATGGGTCCTATCCGTCCTATGCGTCCTTCTAGGACCTATAGGACAAATGGGACTGATATGCCTTATTCCACCGTCAGTCCCATCTGCCGCGCCGTCCCTTCGATCGTGCGAATCGCGCTCTCGAGGTTCGTCGTGTTCAGATCGGGCATTTTCGTTTTCGCGATCTCTTCAATTTTCGCCCGCGAGATCTTGCCGACTTTTTCCTTCTTCGGATTGCCGGCGCCTTTTGATATTCCCGCAGCCTTCTTTAGCAGATCGGCTGCCGGCGGCGTCTTGGTCTCAAAGGTAAACGAGCGATCGGCGAAGACCGTGATCACGACCGGAATCTTCATGTCCGGATCCATCTGCGCGGTCTTTGCGTTGAAAGCTTTGCAGAATTCCATGATGTTCACGCCGTGCTGGCCCAACGCCGGGCCAATGGGGGGCGCCGGATTAGCTTTTCCGGCCGGAACCTGCAACTTGATGTAGCCTGAAATCTTCTTTGCCATAATGCTATCGACTCACTGATTCATTTGTTCATTGATTCAATGAGCCGATGAACCAATGAATCAATCTGCCTCTATTCTTCTTCGGTAAAAGTAACTTTCTCCACATCCAGGAAATTAAGCTCAACCGGCGTCGAACGTCCGAAGATCGTGACGGTCACCTTCAACGTGGATTTCTCTTCGTTAACTTCCTCAACCTTGCCGGTGAAGCTTTGGAACGGACCCGATTTGATTCTTACTGTTTCACCCGCCGCGTACGAGAACTTCGGCTTCGGTTTCTCCGCGGCCGCGGCTTGCTGATTCACAATTTGATCGACTTCCTCGGCGGTCAGCGGTGTCGGGTGTTGGCCGCCCACGAAACCGGTCACCTTTGGTGTCGAACGAATCGTATGAAAGACATCGTCAGGAATATGGCCCTTATCGTCGCAGTCGATTTCGATCAGCACGTATCCGGGATAGAACATGCGCGACGACTCAATCCGTTTGTTACCGCGCATCTCAACAACGGTTTCCGTCGGAACCAGTACTTCGCTAATCGCGGCTTCCAGAGGCGTGCCCGCAACACGAGCTTTCAGGCTTTCGCAAACCTTCTTCTCGTGACCGGAATACGTATGAAGAATGAACCACTGCTTCATAAGATCGTTTTCAGCCTCCCAGCGCGCTGCGCAGGTTATCAATCAGAAATGTCCAGACGCGATCGACAGCAAACAAATAAATCGCGAAGAAGACCACGGCGACCAAAGTGATCAACGTCGTGTTCCGAACCATCACCAGCGTCGGCCACGAAACGCGCCGCATTTCGGCGCGAGTGTCGCGGAGGAATTGAGACGTCCTCTGGAAGAAA
Source organism: uncultured Acidobacteriota bacterium (assembly GCA_963726075.1). Taxonomy (GTDB): domain Bacteria; phylum Acidobacteriota; class Blastocatellia; order Pyrinomonadales; family Pyrinomonadaceae; genus UBA11740. The sequence continues at coordinate 575,216 of CAVSAQ010000001.1, forward strand.
CCCGTGCGCGGGCCGGCGAGTCCACGCTCGCGTCGTACCGCTCGTCCTTCAGCGCCCTCGCCAAATGCAGCTGCGCGCGGGCGCGGAGTACCGATCGGTTTTTCGACGGAGGTGTCGCGCGCCGGCGGTGGCTCGGCCATTCCCATTTCGTCGTCGTCCTCTTTCCGTGTCGCCACTGCTCTCCTTACCACTCAAACTTTCTTACCGGTGTCTGGCAGGGGTACCAGGATTCGAACCCGGACTTTCGGTTTTGGAGACCGACGTGCTAACCGTTGACACTATACCCCTGCAACAGGTGTCAGTAGTCGGGCGTCAGGATTCGGTTGGCCCGGCACCTGAACCCGGCGCCTTACTTGGTTTCCTTGTGCGATGTGTGCTTGCGGCAACGGCGGCAGAACTTACTGAACTCTAAACGCTCAGTCGTTGTCTTCTTGTTCTTGGTCGTTACGTAATTGCGGCTTTTGCAATCGGCGCACTGCAACACAACATTGTCACGCGGCATAGCTAAAATCCTTTAACTCGTTCTTCCTCATCGGACCTAGAGGTCTTATATGTCCTATCGGTCTCATGGGCCTCATGGGACCTATGCGACCTATTCCACAATATCAGCGACGGTGCCGGCGCCCACGGTGCGGCCGCCTTCACGAATGGCGAAGCGCAGGCCTTTCTCCATGGCGATTGGGGCAATCAGTTCGATGTCCATCTGAATGTTGTCGCCGGGCATCACCATCTCCACGCCCTCCGGCAAATGTGCGACGCCAGTAACATCGGTAGTTCTGAAGTAGAACTGCGGCCGATACCCGGTGAAGAACGGTGTATGTCGTCCGCCTTCTTCCTTCGTCAGCACATACGCTTCCGCCTTGAACTTCGTGTGCGGCGTTATCGAGCCCGGCTTCGAAACTACCTGCCCGCGCTCAATGTCTTTTCTTTCCACCCCACGCAGCAGCAACCCGACGTTGTCGCCCGCCGTGCCTTCATCCAGCAGCTTCTTGAACATCTCAACGCCCGTCACCACTGTCTTTGTGGTGGGCCGGATGCCCACGATCTCAACCGCCTCGTTCACTTTCACCTTGCCGCGCTCAACTCTTCCCGTGGCCACCGTGCCGCGCCCCTGAATCGTGAAGATGTCTTCCACCGGCATCAAAAACGGCTTGTCGATGTCACGCGCCGGCGTCGGAATATACGAGTCAACCGCGTCCATGAGCTCGATAATCGTCTTTTCCCACGTCTCGTCGCCGTCCAGGGCTTTCAAGGCCGAAACCTTCACCACCGGAATGTCGTCACCCGGGAACTCATAAGCGCTGAGCAATTCTCTGACTTCCAGTTCCACCAGCTCGAGCAACTCCGGATCGTCAACCGCATCCACCTTATTCAGCGCTACGACCATCGCCGGCACGCCTACCTGGCGCGCGAGCAGGATGTGCTCTCGGGTCTGCGGCATCGGACCATCGGTCGCGGCCACCACCAGAATCGCGCCGTCCATCTGCGCCGCGCCGGTAATCATGTTCTTCACATAGTCGGCGTGACCCGGACAGTCCACGTGCGCGTAGTGACGATTGCCGGTCTCGTACTCGACGTGCGCCGTCGCGATCGTGATGCCTCTGGCTTTCTCTTCCGGCGCCTTATCAATCTGATCGAAAGCCACAAACTGCACTTTCGGATTGTTCTTCGCCAAAACCTTCGTTATGGCCGCCGTCAAAGTCGTCTTGCCATGGTCCACGTGCCCAATCGTCCCGATGTTCACGTGCGGCTTACTGCGATCAAATTTCTCTTTGCTCATTGTTGTCTATCTGTCCCATCCGTCCCATTCGTCCTATTCGTCCTATTCGTCCTATGCGACACATGGGACTTAGGGGACCAATGAGACCATTGGGACTAAATCTTTTTCTGGAGCCCGCGATGAGATTTGAACTCATGACCTCCTCCTTACCAAGGAGGCGCTCTACCCCTGAGCTACGCGGGCCGAGTCAAACATCAATCGCGGTCAATGGAGCGGGCGACGAGACTCGAACTCGCGACCCTCAGCTTGGAAGGCTGATGCTCTACCAACTGAGCTACACCCGCCCACTTTTGAGATCTGAAATCTCAAATATGAGATCTCAGTTCTGAAACCTCATGGTGCAGGGGGTAGGATTCGAACCTACGTAGGGCAGTGAAGCCCGCCGGGTTTACAGCCCGGTGCCTTTAACCACTCGACCACCCCTGCCTGTCCGGTTGATTAAACGCGAATGGACCCGGTGAGAAACCTTCCCAGCCCTCTACAGCGCGCACTCCGGCCCCAGCCGCAAACTCGTAACTCTAACTGACGTGAGAACGATTTGCAAGCGCGCAACGGGATGAAAAACGCTCGGAATGCGGTCGAAACCAGAAACGAAATGAAGAGTCTGGAGCCGGCGAAGGGACTTGAACCCCCGACCTACTGATTACAAATCAGTTGCTCTACCAACTGAGCTACGCCGGCCCGAAATGCCCGGGTGAAAATGGCAGGATGAAGATTGAAATCGCCACTTCCACCGACGCGCACGATACTAGCAGCACCCGGTTTCAAAAGTGAAGCGAACGATGCGGATTTACTGCGTAAACTCGGGCAACCTCGCTTGACAATGCACAGGCTGTTTTCTATTCTAACCGTTCGCCTTTTAGGCTCTAAAAACAGAAGGACTTATCTATGTCAACATACTTTCCCAGCGGCGCTGGTCTGGCTCAAAATCGAAAATGGCATGTCGTGGACGCCGCGGGCAAAACGGTTGGACACCTCGCTTCAGAAGTTGCAGCGATTCTCACCGGCAAACGCAATCCACAATGGACCCCGTTTCTGGACATGGGCGATCACGTGATCGTCGTTAATGCGCGCAAGGCGATGTTTACCGGCTCCAAAGTGACGCAGAAGGTTTATCGCCGCCATACGCTTTATCCGGGCGGCCTGCGCGAAACAACGGTGACGGAAATGTTCGCCAAGCATCCCGAGCGCGTGATCGAGCTCGCGGTGAAAGGGATGCTCCCAAAAACGAAACTGGGACGGGCAATGGCCAAGAAGTTAAAAGTCTATGCTGACGCCGAGCATCCTCACGCGGCGCAGCAACCAGCGACCCTCGACTTCCCTTCCCGCAATTCTCAAAAATAAGACAAAGGATTTAAAACGTGGCAGAGATTCAATACTACGGAACCGGGCGTCGAAAAACAGCGACCGCTCGAGTTTATTTGCGGCCGGGCGACGGTTCAGTTCAGGTCAACCGAAAACCGTTTGACAGCTATTTTCCGAATGAGACGCTGCGGATGATTATTCGCCAGCCGCTTAACCTGACTGAGACCGCGACCAAGTTCGACATCCTGGTAAACGTGGCCGGCGGCGGACCAGCGGGACAAGCAGGCGCAATTCGTCATGGCATCACACGCGCGCTGATCGAATACAACAGCGATCTGCGGCCGACTTTAAAGCAGGCCGGCCTGATCACACGAGATCCGCGAATTAAAGAGCGGAAGAAGTACGGACAGAAGGGCGCGCGTAAGCGCTTCCAGTTCTCGAAGAGATAACGCTGAGATCTCAGATTTGAGATCTCAAATCCATTGTCGCGATTTGGATTGGTTGCTTTTCAATGCGAAGGCGCAGTCGCGGCGAGTACATAAACCAGTTAACAAGGGAGAGCGAGTTTGGTAACCGTAACGATGAAAGAATTGCTGGAGGCCGGTGTTCACTTCGGCCACCAGGTCCGCCGTTGGAACCCGAAGATGAAGGAATACATTTTCGGCGAGCGCAATGGCATTTACATTATCGATCTGCAAAAGACGCAGAAGATGTTTCGCGAAGCGCTTCAGGCCGTCAGCAATATGGTCGCCGAAGATCGCGGCAAGACACTTCTGTTTGTCGGCACGAAACGCCAGGCGCAGGACGCAATTCGGGAAGAAGCCGAACGCTCAGGTCAGTATTACGTCAATCAACGTTGGCTGGGCGGACTGCTCACGAACTTCCAAACGGTGCAGAAGTCGATCAAGCGTCTAAAAGATCTCGAAACGATGCAAACCGACGGTCGCTACGAGAAGATGACGAAGAAAGAGCGCATCAAACTCGACCGCGAGCGCGAGGGTTTGGAGAAAAACCTTTCCGGCATCAAGGGAATGGGCCGGCTGCCGGATGCGGTTTTCGTTATCGATGTTCGCAAGGAAGAAATCGCCGTTGCTGAGGCCAACAAGCTCGGCATTCCGGTTTTCGCCGTCGTCGATACCAACTGTTCACCTGAAGGCATCGATTACGTAATTCCGGGCAACGACGACGCGCTGAGAGCCGTGCGCCTGTTCGCATCACGCATAGCCGATGCGGTGCTCGAAGGCCAGCAGATGCTGACGGAGGGGGGCGCGACAGCCGAAGCAACTGAAGAAGGCGAACCGGCTGTGCCAACCACCGCGGCAGCAGCCGACAGCGAAACAGCGGTTGAAGAACCGGCGAAACCGCTTGAGACGGAACAACCGGCTGAAGCGGCGCAGACCGAGACCATGCAAGCGGGCGAACCGGTTGCCGAAGCAGCTTCAGAACCTGAAAACGCGGAGGTCGTCGCCGCAAGCTAAGAACAAACAAGTTCTAATTCGTCGGCGAGCGCAGCACGGGCAACGGACATCCGCCGGGCTGCGCGTTTTAATGAAATCAAGAGGAGCAGATAAGCAACCATGGCAGATGTAACCGCAGGCGCAATTAAAGCGCTGCGCGAAAAAACCGGCGCGGGAATGATGGAGTGCAAGAAAGCACTTATCGAGGCCGAGGGCAACGAAGAACGCGCGATTGAAATTTTGCGCGAGCGCGGACTCGCGTCAGCGAAAAAGAAGGAAGGTCGCGTCGCCGCCGAGGGCGTCGTCGGCTCGTACATTCACATGGGCGGCAAGGTCGGCGTGCTGGTCGAAGTGAATTGCGAAACGGATTTCGTCGCCCGCGGCGAAGAGTTCCAGCAACTGGTAAAGGACATCGCCATGCACGTGGCCGCCGCCGAACCGCGTTTTGTTTCGCGCGAAGAGGTCAACACCGACACGCTTGATAAGGAACGTGAGATAGCCCGCGCGCAGGCGAAGAATGATCCGAAAAACGCTCACAAACCCGATCAGGTAATCGACAAGATCGTCGAAGGCCGTTTGAATAAGTTTTACGAAGAATTCGTTTTACTGGACCAGCCGTTCATTAAAGATCCGGCTAAGACCGTGGGCGAACTTGTGACGGAAAAGATCGCGAAGACGGGTGAGAAAGTCACTATCCGCCGCTTCGCGCGATACAAGATGGGCGAAGGCCTGGCAAAGCGCGATGACGATTTTGGCGACGAGGTCGCGAAACTGACCGGGAACTAAGAACTGTTTCAGGTTTGGAGCCGGTTTTGAATTCTCGTTCCTAACCGGTTCTCAGACTCGAAGCTCAACATTCGCATCGCGAACCCGGAACTCGAAACTCGAACTAATCCGCACCCTATGGCTGCCGACAAAACTTCCCCCGCCTTTCGCCGCGTGCTGCTAAAGCTGTCCGGTGAAGCTCTCCTGGGCGAACAATCTTTCGGAATCGATGTAAACGTCGCGCGCAGCGTCGCCGAAGAAATCAAACAGGCCCACTCGATCGGTACCCAAATCGCAATCGTGGTTGGCGGTGGCAACATCTTTCGCGGAGTCTCGACCAGCGCCGCGAACATGGATCGGGCTTCGGCCGATTACATCGGCATGCTCGCCACCGTAATGAATGCTGTTGTGCTTCAGGACGCACTGGAGAACGTTGGCATTCAGACGCGGGTACTTTCAGCGATCAATATTCCGCAGCTCGCTGAACCTTTCATTCGGCGCCGCGCCATTCGTCATTTAGAAAAGGGGCGAATCGTAATTCTCGCTGCCGGCACCGGCAATCCTTTCTTCTCGACCGATTCGGCGGCCTCCTTGCGCGCACTCGAAATCAAAGCCGACGCCATTCTGAAAGGCACGAAAGTCGACGGCGTTTATTCGGCCGACCCCATGAAAGATTCCACCGCCACCCGTTTTGACTGCATCACTTTTCAGGAAGTGCTGGAAAAGCATTTGAAGGTGATGGACGCTTCAGCGATTTCGATGTGCCGCGACAACAATCTGCCGATCATCGTTTTCAATATGCGCAAGGCGGGTAACATCGCTCGCGTAGTCCGAAACGAACCGGGTGTCGGCACGCTCGTCTGCCTCGAAAAGCCGGCAGCCAGTGACAAGTGACAAGCGCCGGGTGACAAGCTAAAATCGCGAACCGGCTCGTCACTTATCACTTGTCACTCGTCACTGAATTGTTATGAACGACAAAGACGTCATTCGCGAAACGAAACCGCGCATGGAAAGCGCGATTGAAGATTTCAAGCGGAAGCTCGGGACCGTGCGTACCGGCCGGGCGTCGGTAAGCCTGCTCGACACGGTTATGGTCGACTATTACGGCACGCCGACGCCGCTCAACCAGATGGCGTCCGTGCATGCGCCCGAGCCGCAGATGCTGACGGTACAGCCGTGGGACACCACCCAGGTTGTCGCGATCGAGAAAGCGATACGCGCGGCTGACCTCGGCCTGAATCCATCGAATGACGGCAAGCTCGTGCGGATTCCAATTCCGCCGCTGACTGAAGAACGCCGCAAGCAACTCGCGAAACAGATTCACGAAATCGCCGAAGAACATCGCACGGCAGTGCGCAATATCCGCCGGGATGAAAACGACAAGCTCAAGAAGATGCTGAAGGACAAAGCGATTTCGGAAGACACTGAGCGCGACGGCCTGGAGCAGATTCAGAAACTCACCGACACGCACATCGGCAAAATAGACGAACTATCGAAATCAAAAGAGCGCGAGATCATGAGTGTGTAGCTGCTCCTCTCCCGCGCCACAGCGTTTTGTGTAAGCCCAGGCGTTGACGCCTGGAACTCCGAGGAACGAAACGGAATGAGCCTCCTTCAGGAGGCTTTCGTTTTGCAGCCCATGAATGGGCTGGACACAACCTTACGCACTTCTTTCTCCCTGGCCTGAACGCCTGGTCTACACAAAACTGTTCTTCGTTATCTCTGTTAAAATGAGCCCGTGATTGTCAGTCTCCTCCTGTCACTAATCGCCATCGCGAGCGGCTACGTTCTCACTTATACATACGAAGAGGACGAGCCGCTCGCTTCGCGTTTATGCGCCGGCGCGTGCATCGGCTTTGCACTGATGGGGTTGGTTGGTTTCCTCGTCGCGTTAGGTTTAGGACTCTACGGAACCACGTTAGCGCTCACCGCAGCCCTCACTGCCGCCCCCCTACTGCTGCTGAGCCGCGCTTCATATCGGTCGCGCGTTTCTGCCGACGTCAACACCGCGATCAGCGGGATTAGCGGCGCCACTACGAATCCGAACCGCTGGCATTTCATCTACTTTCTTTTCTACGCCGCCGTCGCGATCAGCATGTGGCTGATTTTTCAGCGGGCGCTCCTCGAACAAACCGACGGCATGTACACCGGCGTCTTGAATAACTACGGCGATCTTCCGTTTCATATCAGCGTCATCACGCGCTTTGCTTACGGCCAGAATTTCCCACCGGAAGACCCGACATTCGCGGGCGTTCGATTCACTTACCCATTCATTACCGATTTCATCTCAGCCCTCTTCGTGCGCGCCGGCGCCAGCCTGCGCTACGCGATGTTCCTCGAGAACTACATAATTGCGGTCGCGCTTGTCGGCGTCCTTCATCGGTTCGGCCAAAGACTGGTTCGCAATCGCACGGCCGCGATTATTACGCCGCTACTCATTTTGCTGAACGGTGGCTTTGGCTGGACACTGCTTTGGGACGATGTGAAGAAGATCGAAGGCGGTGTGTTTCAGGTGCTCCGTCACATCCCGCACTCGTACACGATTCTTCCGGAAATCGAAAAGGCATGGCGCTGGGGCAACTCGATTACAAGTCTGCTGGTGACGCAGCGTGGATTTCTGCTCGGCATTCCGCTCGCGGTGATCGTGTTTACGCTGTGGTGGACCGTGCTGCGCGGCAGCGAAGAAGGCAAAAGGCAAAAGGCAAAAGGCAAAAAGCAAGATGCGAACAAGGTCAAAAGCGAAGTGGCTGGAGGTGGAAAAGAGGACGTAAAGAATTCCGGCTTTTTTCCATTTTCCTTTTTCCTTTTGCCTTCCGCAAAGCGCATGCTCGCGGCCGGCGTCATCACGGGTCTGCTGCCACTGATTCACGCGCACAGCTTCATTTCCATCATGCTGGTCGCGGCATTTCTGGTGCCGTGGATTTACCGGCGGGCATGGATTGCCTATGCGGCAGCCGCGCTATTCGGCGGAATCGTTTTTTTTGCAGCGGCAAGTTACGGTGCTGCCGGTTCACCACTGATCAAGATCGCGTTCGTGGTCATCGTTTTCGGACTTATAGCCAACCTCTGGTTCCTGCTACCGCGACCGCATCTGCGTCTTTGGCTCTGCTTTTTTGTCATGGCGCTCGTCGTTGGTTTGCCGCAAATCTTTTGGTCAACACGTGGCAGTGCCGTCAAAACTCAGAGTTTCATCGCCTGGCAATTTGGATGGGACAGCGATCAGGAAGCGATGTTTGGATCGAAACCTGTCGGCTCACAACCAATTGAGACTGTGCCGCCAATCAAGCAGTGGGTTCAACGAACCCCGTACGTGGCGTGGTTTTGGCTGAAGAACACCGGCTTGTTCATTCCGCTCTTGATCCTCGCGCTGGTGTGGAAACCTGATGATTATCTGGTGCCGCGAAAGCTCCTGCTGTTTTATGTGCCCTTCACGCTCTGTTTCCTCATCCCGAATTTCGTGAAGCTGGCGCCGTGGGTCTGGGACAACATCAAGATGCTCTTCTATTGGTGGATTGTCTCGGCGCCGATTGTGGCTTTGCTGTTGGCGCGGCTTTGGGAGCAGCACGTCGGACAAAAGGTTCTGGCGGCCAGTCTTTTTGTTATCCTGACTCTCGCCGGGGGGTTGGATATTTTTCCACTGTTCACGGGCCAGGGCGAATATCAGGAATTCGATGGCAACGGCGTCGCATTCGCTGAGTCGATCAAGAAGACCACGCCGCCGACGGCGACGATTCTGCATGCACCGATTCACAACACGCCGATCTTCCTGACCGGCCGTCGCTCAATCATGGGTTATCCGGGTCACATTTGGACGCACGGTTTGGATTTCGGGCCGCGTGAGAATGAGATCAAACAGATCTATGCCGGCGGCTCGGACGCTGCCGCCTTGCTCGCGAAATACCGTGTCGATTATGTTGTCATCGGCCCACAGGAAGAGTCAGTTGTGAAGCCGAACGTCGCGTTTTTCGAGCGCTATCCGCTAGTCGTAAGAATTCCGCCGACGGAGAAATTTGGTGAGTACCTCCTCTACAAAGTCACGCCATAACAAGAAGCGTCCGCAGTCGCCGATGAATGAAGCGCCTGCGGCGCCCGTGAGCGATCGCCTGCCTGGAGAGATCTCGCAACTCACCTTTCGAATTTCGGCAGCGGCTATTCTTATCGTCGGCGCCGTCTTGCGCCTTTTTCATTTGGGGCTTGTGCCGCTGCATCACGACGAAGGCGTGAACGGCAATTTCCTTGTGTCGCTCGTCCGCAACGGCACGTACACCTATGATCCACAAAATTATCACGGCCCGACGCTTTACTATTTCTCGGCGATTTCCGGGTGGATCGCGCGGTTCTTTGGCGGCGCCGGAACGCGGGACGCCTACGGCCTGACCACCTTCAACATTCGATTCGTCACCGCCGCTTTCGGCGTGGCGACGATCGGCCTGGCTTTCCTGCTGCGGAAAAGGCTGGGTGCGATCGGCGCTTTGTCTGCGGGAGCCCTGATTGCTATCTCGCCTGGAGCGGTTTATTTATCCCGCTACTTCATCCATGAGTCATTGTTTGTGTTCTTCATGCTGGGCATCGTCGTCGCCGCGGTGAAGTTCTACGACACCGGCGCCGGCGTTTACCTGATCCTCGCGGCAATATCCGCGGCCTTGATGACCGCAACGAAAGAAACCTGGATCATCAACGCACCGGTGCTTTTGATCGCACTGATTACGACGAACGCCTACTTCTGGCTCCGGAAGAAGATGAATGCCGACAACGTAGGCGCATCCAGAAGGGACGAACCGTTCCTCGATCGCTTCGGCGGGCCAATTGGGGTGGCCACGGTTGCGCTCGTCGCTTTCACGGTTTTCATAGTATTCAACGTTATCTTCTACTCGTCCTTCTTCAGCAACTACCCGAAAGGCGTCAACGACTCGCTTCAGACGCTGGCCCTGTGGCGTAAGCGCACGCACGAACATGTGCATCCCTGGTACCAGTACATTCGTTGGTTGCTTCAGAAAGAAAGCATCGTCCTGGTCCTGGGCGGCATCGGCGCACTGATCGCGCTTTGGCGTGCTGACAATCGATTTGCGCTGTTTGTGGCCCAGTGGGCGTTCGGTTTGCTCGCCGCCTATTCCCTGGTCGGTTACAAGACGCCCTGGATTGCGCTCAACTTCATTGTTCCTTTGGCATTGACGAGCGGCTATACCCTCAACGTTTTCTATCGGAAGCTGCGCGACTTTAATCAGCCGCTTTTCTTTCTCGCCCCGGCGGTTCTAATCGTCGCGTTTTGTGGCTTTCAGATGTACCAGCTCAATTTTGTCTATTACGACGATGACACGTACGTGTACGTCTATGCCCACACGCGGCGCGAGACGCTGGTGATGCTTGATCAAATTGATCAGGTCGCTAAACAGATGAAGACTGGTCACGACACCGGCGTCGCGATCGTCTCGCCTGAATACTGGCCGCTGCCCTGGTATTTCCGCGATTACAAGCGCGTGGGCTATTACCAGAAGGTCGTGCCGACAACTGAACCAGTCATCATCGGCTCGGTCGGGCAGGAAGAAGAGATCAAGGCAATGTACGGCGATCAGTATCAGCAAATCGACTCGAGCAAGCTTAACGATCCGCGCGTCCTCCCGGATCGCAATCCGAATGGAAGCTTTTCTCTGCGGCCCGGAGTCGATTTGTTATTGTATGTGCGGAAGGATGTGGTGAAATGATTTGTTATCGCACAACTGCGACGGTCTAGGAATTCCATGGATGCCACGGGTATCGTCATAACAATGAAAGACGGCGAGAAAAAGGAAGACGATGACATGTTACCGGAATACGATCTTAGCAAGTTGAAACTTGTGGGCCGTGGAATTTACGCTGAACGGTATCGAGCCGGAGTGAAATTCTTCATCCTGTGTGACAGTAATCTCGTCGAAGAGGATGTTAAGGCTGAAAAAGGCACGGAACGCCGAAGGCGTTCAATTAAATAGCCCAGGGTAAAGCGCGAAGCGCGACACCCTGGGATCAACGGCCACCCAAAGACTTACGCGCAACCCTGTCAGGGTTGCGCGAAGAATTCTTTAGGGGCTCATTAACCCAGGGCGTTGCCCTGGGCTATTATATTTCACGCCGTTGGCGTGAAGGAACGAGTACTCGCCGTGATTACAACAGCGGATATAGTCGACACCGCCATCAAGATTGGACTCGGCGCCTTAATCAGCGGCGTGGTCACACTTGTAATGTTCAAATTGAATCACAACAAGGAGCGGTCACAACGAAGAAGAGAATTACTTGAAGACGTGGCCAAGTACGTAGCCAACGTTGATCGGGCGGGGCTCAGATATTGGCAAATTCTCACGGCGGGATCGACTTCAGCCGAGGACGAAAACAAATTGGAAAGTATTTCAGAAGACGCCTCTGCAAGCGCCACAAGCGTGCAGGCAACTCTCTGGCTTCTTGGCGAAAACAAATGCTGCGAGCTTTTTAAGCAATTTGAAGACACCATGTGGGAATTTCCTGAAGATCCACCAAAGAGTAATGAAGAGTTCCAAAAGGCCAGAGATCCGATTCGAAAGAAAAGATTAGCGTTCTTCGCAGAACTCAACAAGACTTATGGCAAACTTTAGTTCCCTATGATGCGTCTTCCCAAATTCGTCTATCGCACCCCGCGCACGATCGCGGAGGCGGTCAAGGTGTTTGCCGATGCCGGACCCGAAGCGCAATTCGTGGCCGGCGGCACGGACCTCTATCCAAACATGAAGCGGCGGCAGCAGATGCCGAAGACAGTAATTTCCGTCATGCGTCTGCCGGAACTGAATCAGATATCAGGCGAGGGCAAATCCGGAATCAGGATTGGCGCGTCAGTGACGCTCACTGACATCGTTGAGAATGCGATCATCAAACGTGACTATCCGGTCATCGCCTCAGCCGCGCGGACTATCTCGACGCCGATTCTCCGCAATATGGGAACCATTGGCGGCAACCTGCTGCTCGACACGCGCTGCAATTACTATGATCAGAATTACGAATGGCGCAAAGCGATCAACTTTTGTTTGAAGAAAGACGGCGACATTTGCTGGGTGGCGCCCGGCAGCCCGAAGTGTTGGGCGGTACAGTCGTCTGATTTGGTTCCGGTGATGGTCGCGATCGGCGCGAAGTTCCGCCTGGTGTCGAGTGCGGGCGAGCGCATGGTGGACGCCGCCGAGTTCTACAAAGATGACGGCATCGATTACATGAACAAGCGACCGGACGAGCTGCTGGCCGATATTCATCTGCCACCGACCAATGGCTGGCGCGCTTCGTATCAGAAGCTGCGCCGCCGCGGCGCGTTTGATTTTCCGGTGTTGGGAGTTGCAGCGTACGTTCGGGTCAGTACCGAGAGCGGTAGCGACCGGGTCGTTGTCGAAGACGCGAAGATCGTCCTCGGCGGAATCGCTCCATCACCTGTTCAAGTCAACGAATCTGCGCAAGCTCTAATCGGCAACATCCTCAGTGACGATCAGATCGACGCCGCTGCTGAAGCCGCGTATGTAAAGGCCCGGCCCCTGGACAACACAGATTTTGTCTATCAGTGGCGCAAGCAGATGGCGCGGCAGTACACCATCCGCGCCCTCAACGATGTGCGCAGCCAGGGTCTTAGGTCTTAGGTCTTAGGTCTTAGATTGGCAGACATGGAAGGCTGGTCAACCAAAATCAGAGACCAAAGTCCAAAGCCCAAAGACCGAATCGCCGCCATCATTCTCGCCGCCGGCCGTTCGCACCGGATGGGCAAATTCAAACCGCTCCTTCCCTTTGGCCACCAGACGGTAATTGAATCCTGCGTCGGCAACCTGCGCGCCGCAGCAGTCGCTGAGATCGTTGTCGTGCTTGGACATTCCGCTGAAGCGGTGCGTGATCAACTTAGCGCGGCTTCAGTTGCGTTCGTCACCAATCCGAATCCCGACAGTGAAATGAGCGCTTCGATTGTACTCGGCGTCGATGCACTCACAGATATGGCGCGAGCCGTGTTGATTACGCCGGCTGACCATCCTGCCATTCATCCCGAAACGATCGGACTGTTGATCGAGAAATGGCGCGGGGGCGCCCAGCTCATCCAGCCTGATTTCCAGGGGAAAGGCGGACATCCGGTCTTAATCGACCTCAGCTATCGCCACGAACTAAAACTCCTTGATTCCGACGCTGGCCTGCGCGGCTTCTTCAACAAACATCGAGCGGACGTGCTCCGGCTGCCCGTCGATTCGCCCTTTGTTGCGCGGGACATGGACACGTGGGAAGATTACTGCGCCTTGCACAAGGACTTTTTTGGCCGAAAGCCTGAGGAAATCGCAGACATTAATGAACCAACCAACGGCAAACCGAAACACCTCATCTAAGTCCCTGTCAGCCGTCCCGGGCGACGGCGGAGGAAATGAAATGTTAACCATCACCCGAAAGGCCACCGCTATTGCGGTGTTTATTTTTGCGCTGAGTTTCGCGTCTGCAAGCTTCGCGCAGGGCGGCGGGGTCGAGTTTTCGATGCGGGCCATTGACGGCGAGTCTGTCACCTCGCAGAGCTTGCGCGGTGAAGTCGCGGTCCTGGCCTTCGGCGCATCATGGTTGCCTTTGACTCGCACCCAACTGGAAGGCGTGAAGAAACTTGCGGATCAATACGCCGGAAAAGGCGTCGCGGTTTATTGGGTGAGCGTTGACTCGGACAATCCGAAATCCAAGAACTACGTTCCCGATGACCAACTGCGCGAACTCGCGCGCAAGTACAAAGTCACAATTCTACGCGATCCCGACGGCGTTGCCTCACGAAAGATGGGCGTCGATCAGATGCCGTCGGTCGTCATTCTCGACAAACAAGGAACCGTGGCGGCCTCAATGGGCGGCATGGATCCTAATGCCAACTTGACAACACAACTCGCGGCGCGGTTGGATAAGATTCTATAGTAATCAAATCCAATTAAAGTCGTGAGTTGATTCCGTGCAAACTGCTTCCGAAATTCTTAACGCCGATCAGTCTTCAGAAACATTCCGTCGTCACAGTCCGCCGCCGCTCCAGTCGCGTCCATTGAATATTCCCGCGCCGGTCGAACTAACGCTCGATAATGAACTGCGAGTCGCCGTCGTGAGCGACACACGTCTGCCGATCGTCAGCTTTCGTTTGGCATTTGTCGGCGGGGACTCGAATGATCCGCCCGAGCTCGCCGGCCTGAGCGACATGATGTCGCACCTGATGAGCGAAGGAACGACAAGCCGGACAAGCGTGCAGATTGCCGAAGAGGTTGAGCGACTTGGCGCGACCTTGAGTGTCAACTCCGGTTCGGACTTTGTGACCGTGGGAGCGTCTGCCTTATCACTGTATGTCGATGAGATCCTCGAGTTGATGGCCGATGTAACTTTGCGTCCTTCTTTTCCGCAAAACGAAATCGATCTGGCGCGCGAGAACACGAAGCAGATGCTCATCCAGCAGCGTGCCCAACCCAACTTCCTCGCGTCTGAACGGACCGCGAAAGTGATGTTTGGCGATCATCCTTACGCGCGCATCTCACCCACCTCTGCATCCCTGGATGGCATGAACCGAGACATGTTCGTTGACTTCCACCGCACGCGACTCGTGCCGAACAACGCCGTGATGCTGGTCGTCGGAGACATTGAAGTTGATGAGATCGTCGCGAAAATCGAAAAACTGTTTGGCGCCTGGAAACGGCAGACCCTGGCGCAATCAAACTTTCCTGCTTTGCCACAACTCGTCGCGCGGAAGGCGTTTTTGGTGGACCGGCCGGGCTCGGCCCAGTCGAACATCGTCATTGCGAATGCCGGCATCCCACGCACCAGTCCGGATTACTTCCCAATGCTGGTGATGCATACAGTGCTGGGCGCCAACGCGTCGTCGCGCCTCTTCATGAACCTGCGCGAAGAAAAAGGCTACACCTACGGCGCGTATTCAAATGTTGATGCGCGCCGCCTGGCCGGCACCTTCCGCGTTTCCGCCGAAGTGCGCACGCCGGTTACGGGCGCGTCTCTGCATGAGTTTTTCGTTGAACTCGAACGCATTCGCAACGAGCGGGTTCCGGATGTAGAACTGGGGAATGCGAAATCCTATCTGGCTGGGGTTTTTCCGATTCGCATCGAAACGCAGGATGGCTTGATTGATCAACTTACCGGAGTGAGGATGTATGACCTGCCCTCCGATTACCTGCACACGTATCGGGATAAGGTTAATGCCGTAACCGCAGAGGAAGTTCAGCGCGTCGCCCAGCAACATGTCACGCCTGACCGCGCGGTGATTGTCGTTGTTGGCGATGCAGCCGAAGTTGAAAGCCAGCTGCGGGACTATTCGGATCAGATTGAGTTTTACGATACGGAAGGAAACAAGAAGCAGTAGGCAAAAAGCAGAAGGCAGTAAGCAGTAAGCAGTAAGCAGTAAGCAGAAGATATCGTTTTACTTGCTTGCTGCCTTTTGCTTTCTGCCTTCTGCCTTCTGCTTTCTAGACCCCTCCCTGAAGCCGCTCGACATCCAGCACACCCGGCACGCTCTTGATTGAACTTGTAACCTTGTCCAGGTGCTTCACGTCGAAGACTTCCACGGTCACTTCTATACGGCCCTTCTGATCAGGCCCAATGGATGCGCGGGCGTCGCGGATGCCCGTTCTCATGTCCGAAATCGCGCCGGTAATGCCGGCAATCATGCCGGTCCGATTCTCTGTCGTCGCCAATAGTTTCACCGCATAGGCCGTCTTCTCGGGCCGCGAAGCCCATTCAACGTTCACGATTCGTTCGGGGTTAATCATGAGTTGTTGCACGTTCTTGCAACGCTTGGTATGCACCGCCACGCCCTTGCCGCGAGTGATGTAGCCGATGATGTCCTCGCCATGCAGCGGATTACAACAGCGGGCGCGGTTTACCATCAAGTCCTCAACGCCGCGCACGACAATCGCACCATCGCCGCCGAGCAACCGACGCACCGCGCGCACGCCGCTCCGCAGTTTAGATTCTTTTTGTTGGGCCAGCGCCTCGAATTTTTCAGGCCCAAGATACTTCGCAATGATGTTCCGCGGCACGATCTTGCCATAGCCCATCGCCGCCAGCAGATCGTCCGTGCGCCCGTAACCGTATTCGCCGGCAATCCGTTTCAGGTCGCCGTTACTGTCCGACAAAAGTTTCTTAAAGGGTATTTGGAAACGACTCGCTTCTTTTTCAAATAGCTTGCGGCCGATTTCGATCGACTCCGCGCGTTGCTGATCCGCGACCCAGTGCCGGACGCGGTTGCGCGCGCGGGAAGTGACGACGAAATTCAACCAGTCGCGCGACGGGTGAGCGTTCGGACTAGTCAGAATCTCAACCACGTCGCCGTTCTGAATCTGCGTTCGCAGTGGCACCATCCGGGTGTTGATGCGCGCGCCGGAACAGGTGTTTCCGACCTCCGAGTGAATCATATACGCGAAATCGAGGGTGGTTGCGCCGCGCGGCAACTGGATGACTTTGCCCATCGGCGTGAATGCGTAGACGTCTTTCGGATAAAGATCCAGCTTCAGCGCGTCCATAAACTCGCGCGAGTCTTTCACTTCCTGCGTCCACTCAATCAGCGAACGCAATAGGGTCATGGCTTCGTCATCGTCACGCGCGCCGCGCTTCCCTTCCTTGTATTTCCAGTGCGCGGCCACGCCTTCTTCGGCCACCAGGTGCATTTGTTCAGTCCGAATCTGTACTTCGAACGGTTGCACTTTAGAGCCGATGACAGACGTGTGCAGCGACTGATACAGATTGTCGCGCGGTGTCGCGATCCAATCCTTAAATCGGCCCGGCACGGGTTTCCACGAGTGATGAATCACCCCCAGCGCGGCATAACAATGACGAATTTCGTTCGGCGTAATCACGCGCGCCGCCACCAAATCGTAAACTTGATCCAAATCAATGGCCTGGGCCTGAAGCTTTTTCCAGATTGAGTAAATGCGCTTCACGCGCCCTTCAATGCGCACGAATGGAACATCGGCTTCGCGCATTTGCTGCTCGATCGTAGCGGTAACGTCGTTCAGAAACGCTTCGTTAGCGGCGCGCCGTTTCTCTAACTGCGCAGTTATTTCCCGGTAGTCCTCAGGATGAAGATTGCGGAACGCGAGATCCTCAAGCTCGCCGCGCAATTTACCCATGCCGAGCCGATGCGCAATCGGCGCGTAGATGTCCATCGTCTCCTGGGCGATGCGGCGGCGCTTTTCGGGGCTGAGGAACTCGAAGCGTCCGCATGTTGTGCAGGCGATCGGCAAGTTTGACCAGCACCACGCGCACATCATCGACCATCGCGAGCAGCATCTTCCGCACATTCTCGGCCTGCTGCTCTTCCCGCGAGACACTGCTTATGTGCGCGATTTTTGTGAGGCCTTCAACCAGATGAGCGACCTCTTCACCAAAGTAGTCGCGAATGGTTTTCGGATCGGCGAGCGTATCCTCGACAACGTCGTGCAGCAGACCGGTCGAGACGGACACGACATCCATGCGCATATCCGCGAGGATATTAGCCACTTCCAGCGGATGAACGAGGTAGGCTTCGCCCGACGCGCGCTTCTGACCTTTGTGCTCGCGGGCCGAGAAAAGATAGGCGCGCCGCAGCAGATTAAGATCCGCCTGCGGATGGTTACGCCGTACCTTCTCAACGATTTCTTCGATGCGAACCATAAAAAGCTAAAAACGTCAGTCGTCAGGTGTCAGTGGTCAGTTGAACTAAAAGAAGAGGGCAACTGACAACTGACAGCGGACTACTGACGCCCGATGCATTATAGCAAGAGGTGACGCTCGACTCGAACGAGTCTTACGTCACCTCTTTGGTTTCAGATTGCAGTGGGAACTAGGGCGTGGGCGAGGCCGCGGCCGCTTCGGCTGCTTCTTCCTTCTTACGCCTTTCGTCAGCAAGCTGCGACGCGCGTTTCTGCGCCGTTTCAGCCTGACGTTCGTATGCTGAGGCACCGTTCTGATCGTTATTCATCTTGGCGATCTTGGCGGCTTCAATCAGCAGATTGGTCTTGTAAGACCACGCCGATTCGCTGTTCGGATCGTATTTGATGGCCGTCTCAGCCTGCTCAAGGCCCCGGGTCACGCACTGCTGGATCTTGTCGAAGTCCTTGGGGTCTTTCGGCTTCTGATAGTTGGACTTGCCTTCCGCGATAACTTTCACGTCCGGCAGTTCGGTAATCTTAAACGAGCAATCCCAATCCTTGCCGGCCAGGATCGCGTACGCTTCGGCGCGCTTTTCATTCGTCTGGGTCGTGTCGTTTGCGCGCTTTAGAATCCAGTCGCGCAGGTTTGTCTCGTCCTTAATCGCCGAATACAAAACAGAGATTGCCTTGTAAGCCTCGTCGTTGTTCGGATCGTTTTGCAGGAGGTGCTTGTAAGCCTCGATCGCGTCGCGCGCGCGCTGCACGTTGTCAGGTGAATCAACGCCTGGCTTGTATTGTTGGTGGATGATGCGCGCAATAAAGATCGGGGCAGTCTTGTTGCTGGGATCGAGCGCCAGCGCGCGTTTGGCATGTTGTTCCGCCTGATCGAAGTGGCCTTCTTTGTAAGCCTTGGCCGCTTCGTTCAATTCGTTCTTCGCCCGAACTTTGGCGATAAGGTTGCAGCCCGATCCGACGCTGACGAGCAAAACCAGGATCGCGATAGCGCAGATCCTGGATTGAGACAATCTCATTTCAGTTCGCTCCATTTGTGCAAACGTGACGGCGCTTGAGTGCGAGCGAGCCAGGCGAGCGGAAAATTACGGCGCTGGACGTCACGTCGCGTGATTATGGTAAATCGTCAACCTGCAAGCCGACTGGATTTGCGCCCGCGCCCTTAATTGCATCAATCACCTTCACCACGTCGCCGTACTTCAGGGACCGCGGGGCTTTCACAAACACAGTCTTCTCAATTTTTTGATCTTCGGGAAGGTTCGAAGTTTCCATGCCGACTTTGTACGCGCGCATTGATTTGCGCAAGTCAAAGGTCTGTTGCAGCTTCGCCGATAGCGCGCTCGGGTCATTCACTGAACCCATCACGTCCTGATTCAGTTTGAGCTGCAAATCCTGACCGATGGTCACGACCAGCGTCAGCGGATTCGGTTTCAACTGGCTAACATCCTCGTTCGGATCCCGTTGGGTTGGAATGTCAGCTTTGAAGCGGCTGGGCTTCAACGGCGTCACGACCATGAAAATGATCAGCAACACCAACAGAACGTCGATCAGCGGCGTTACGTTGATATATGGTTCCGCTTGACCCTTGGCAGTTTGCATTGACATAGCGTTACCCTCTAATTACCTCAACCGGCGTCTTAGGTCGCCGCGCCTTTCTTCTTCTTGTCCGCGACCAGCCCAATCTTGTCTATGCCTTTTTCGCGGACCGCGTTGATGACCTTGACTACCTCGCCGTAGCTCACGTTCACGCCGCTCTTGACGTAAACAATCTTGTCTTCTTCCTTCTTGGTCTGCAGCGCTTTCTCGACCTGCGACTTCAGGTCCTCCATGTTTACCTTCTTCTTTCCCAGGTAAACCTCAGTCGCTTCCGGAGTGCACTGCGGACTGTCCGGCGGCCGGCAAACCACCGACACGATGACGGACGTCTCTTTGTTGATTGCCTGGTCCTCGTCAGGGTTCTTCAGGTCGCGCGGAATCGGGACCGTGATGCCCTGTTGCAAGAACGGCGTCACCACCATGAAGATGATCAGAAGCACCAACATGATGTCGACCATCGGCGTGACGTTAATCTCGGATTGAAATCCGCTTTTGTCGCCTCCAGCCTGCATGCTCATGGTAAATCTCCTTTCGCCGCGAACGTCGCGCGGCGCAAAGGCCAGCTCGGCCGATGCCGCGCTGACCAGTTTCCTTCAAACTTTCAACTACGGATTGAGTTGCTTGGTGCGGTTCTTGATGAAATAGTCAACCAGCTCAGAAGCTGAGTTGTCCATCTCGACTACGAAACCGTCAACCTTGCCGGTGAAGTAGTTGAACAGCCACACCGCCGGCACCGCGACTACCAGACCAAGCGCCGTCGTAAACAACGCTTCCGAAATTCCACCCGCGACGGCCGCGATACCGGCCGATTCGGCGTTCTTCATGCCGCGGAACGCGTTGATAATTCCGAACACCGTGCCGAACAGGCCGACGAACGGGGCCGTCGAACCGATGGTCGCCAGGCCCGACAAGCCACGCCGAAACTCGGCTGTCTTGATCGCGATCGCCCGTTGTAAGGCGCGCTTCGAAGCCTCGATCTCGTCGCCCGAAATCTCAGACGACTGTTCGTGCGCGCGGAACTCCTGCAAGCCGCTGTTCACGACCATCGCCAGGTGCGACTTACGATGCTTGTCGCTGATATTGATGGCTTCTTCAATGCGGTTATTCTTCAGCGCCTGGGCCACGCGCGGAGCAAATTCCCGCGATTGCTTCTTTGCGGCCGTGTAGGTCA
The DNA here is from genome assembly GCA_963726075.1 of uncultured Acidobacteriota bacterium. Lineage (GTDB taxonomy): Bacteria > Acidobacteriota > Blastocatellia > Pyrinomonadales > Pyrinomonadaceae > UBA11740. The sequence continues at coordinate 595,913 of CAVSAQ010000001.1, forward strand.
GATAACGCTCGACCATGATGGCAATCGAATACACCGACATAATCAAAAGAATGACCACGACGACGATGGCGACCGCTCCCATGTTCTTGACCATTTCCGTTAGCGTGAAGTGGTCAACTGAGGCCGGCGACGCCGCCGGAGTGGCTTGCCAAAGAACGAAAAGGAAGCTGAGCGCTTTCGTTCCGAGGATGCTTGTTAGAATAGTCACGGTAGATCCTCCAAGGAAATTAAGTTCAAACTGAATCTTTTTTACAGCAGGTCGTGGCCGCCGCCAGGCTTAACCGGCAGCGGCCGCGATTATTACTGCGCCACGAAGTTATAGATGATGACGCCGGAAACTTTGACGGGCATGCCCGACAGCTTCGTCGGCGTAAACTTCGACGCCCGCGCCGCTGCGACTGCCGCACCTTGCAGGAGCGGGTGGCCCGAAACCGGCGCCGCGGAAACCACGTTGCCGTTTTCGTCAATGACGATCTGCACCCTCACCTGACCGGCCGCTCGCGCGCTACGCGCAATCGCCGGATAGGGCGGCTGCACCAGGCGCACTGCTTTGCCATTAAGCACGCCGCCAGAGATCGGAGCTTTCGGCGGTGTTGGTTTCGGTGGCGGCGGCGGTGGCGCATCGGCGACCTCAACTTTGGTCGGCCCGGAAATAATGCTGCCTGTTCCAGCGCCCGGAGCCATCGGCGCGAGCGCGTTACTGTTGCCGGCGCCAAGCTGTGTCACGACACCCTTGCGAACGGGCGGAATGTCACTCGCTTTGGCCGAGACCTCCTTCGGCACAAGATCGGGCCTGTCAACATTCGCAATCAAGGCTTGGCGAGTGTCAACGTTCTTGCTGACGTCCATCTTTTCAGGCTTGGCCTCTTGCTTCTGCTCCTGTTGCTGTTGCTGCACCGGAACCGGTGCAATCAACGCGGTCAGCTCTAACGTTTGCTGATCGATGTAGGCCGGCGCCATCAGAATACCGGCAATCAATGCGGCGATGATGGCTAGGACGTAAAACGCGGTGAACCCCAGCAGAAACGAACCCTTGCGTTTAAGGTCTTCCGAGTGCGAACCCGACTCGACTAAATTTTCGAACATCTTCAGTCCTCCCTACGTGGTGCCAAAAGGGTCAGATCCAAGATCTATTCGACAAGCGATCTCAAAAAGGAACTATTGCAAATCAATAACACACAGTAAGCGAATTCCTTTTGACCGCTGAAAAGAAAGGAAGCCGCCGCGTGCGTTGCGGCCAGTTCGAGAGACAAATAAACTGGCCGCTTAACGTACTACCATCGTGCTTTCCGCAACTACCTGACGCAAAGGCACGATCAAAAACGTATTTAATTGGCCAGCAACGGGTGCAGTCTATGCCGCGAATACGCGCAAAGTCAAGAGCAAACAACGCAGTGTTTTCGCGTGTTTGCGACACTTCACGCCCCATCACCTGCAACAACACGCTCAATTAGAAACCGAGCCGGAGGATTATGTTCCCGCCGATCCCGCTACGCTGCGCGTGAAGGTTTCCCGACGTTCTTGCGCCCCGCGTCAGTGCGCTTGGGTTGAAGCCCGGAACGCGCACTAGCGGTCGTTGCAAGCTTGTTAGCAGCTTCAATCTTCCGCTCCCACCAAACCATGATGGGACTGGCGATCGCAATTGAAGAGTAGGTGCCGACGATGGTTCCGATGAGTAGCGCAAGTGAGAAAGCGCGTAGAACCTCGCCTCCGAAAATGACCATCGCGAGAACTGAAAGAACGATTAGGCCCTGGGTGATGACCGTTCGCGATAGCGTCTGATTGATCGAGTCGTTCGTAATTTTGTACAGCGATTCACGCCGATGCAGTTTGCGATTCTCGCGCACGCGATCGAACACCACGATGGTGTCGTTAACCGACGCGCCGACGAGCGTCAGAAACGCGGCGATGACCGTGAGGTTCACTTCCCATTGGAAAATCGAAAAGAAGCCGAGGGTCACGAGTACGTCGTGGAAGACCGCGATCACAGCCGCCGCCCCGTATGTCCATTCGAAACGGAAGGCGATGTAGACGAGCATCCCCACCAGCGCCGCGAGCGTAACCGCGATGGCCTTATTTCTAAGCTCGGCGCCAGCCACGGCTCCGACAGCATCCGTGCCGATGATTTCATAGGCGGATCCTTCCGGACCGATGGTGTTGAGCGCCGTGCGAACTTTCTGTCGACCCATCTCGACGTCCGAATCCGATTCGGTTGAGCCCGCCCCCGCAAGAGGAAGTTTGATGAGAAACGTATCAGGTCGATCAACTACAGGTTGAATGACGGCTTCGTTAAGTCCCTGCGCGCCGAGCGTGGCGCGGATCTGTTCAGCCGTCGCCGTCTGCTTGAAGCGCGCCGTGACCACGGTGCCGCCCCGAAAATCAACGCCCAGGTTAAAAGCGTTCGTTCCGTTCGGATGCTTCCATTCGCGGAAAATCGCCGAGCCGAGACCGGCAACCATCAGCAGGACGGAAATTCCAATAAAGATCCGCCGCCACTTCAGCCAATCAAAATTAACTGCTTTGAAGATTTGAAACATTCGTCAAGTGTCGTTAACTAAACGCTCAGTGTCTGGGCGCGACGCTTCCGCCGCAGCAGCCACATGAAAATCGTCCGCGAAACGTAAACCGCCGAGAACAGGTTGATGACCAGACCGAGAATAAGAGTCACCGCAAAACCGCGGAGCGGGCCGGTGCCAAAAACAAACAGGAACAAGGACGACACCACGGTGGTGACGTGCGTGTCGATAATCGTCACAATCGCGCGATCAAAGCCCTGATCGACCGCTGAGGGGACAGTTTTTCCGGCTCGTAACTCCTCGCGAATTCGCTCAAAGATCAGCACGTTCGAATCGACGGCCATACCGATCGTAAGAATCATGCCGGCGATGCCGGGCAGAGTTAGGGTCGCGCCAAATACAATCACGCCCGCCAGCATAAGGATCATGTTAAGCAAGAGCGCGATAACGGCGTTGATGCCTGAACCCCGGTAGTAGAAAAGCATGAAGGCGACTACGAACAGTAAGCCGTAAATTGAAGCCTTGACGCCGGAACGAATTGAGTCCGCTCCCAGGCTCGGGCCCACCGTGCGCTCTTCCTGGTATTCGATGTCGGTTGGCAGCGCCCCCGAGCGCAATGTCAGTGCGAGATCTTCTGCCGATTTCTGTGTGAATCTTCCAGTGATTTCACCTTGATCGTAAATCTGGCCCTTAATGTATGGCGCTGATTTAACTTCCTCATTCAGCACGACGCCCATGTACTCGTTGATGTTCGCGCCTGTCCATTTGCTGAACTTGTCGGCGCCCGCAGGCTTCAATGCAAACGAAATTTGGTAATCATTAACGCCGCCACTGGCCTGCACTGCCGTCGCATTACGCAATTCCGAGCCATCGATAACCGGCGGGTTCTCGACGACAACCCAACGCTTCTCTTTTTCAGTTTGTGGCTGAGTCGTCGTGTCACCCGCAGCCGCAGGCTCGTCGCGTTCCGAGTACGGCAACACACGACGGTTTTGAGGAATAGATCCGCCTGAACCCAGCGTCGCTAACGCTTCTTCCCTTGTCCCGTACGATTGCAAACCGGACGGGGCCGGTGAACTGATCACGTGAACAAGTTCAAGCCGCGACTGGGCTTTCATCAACTCTTTGACGCGTTCGGGATCCTGAATACCGGGCATCTGCACGAGAATGCGATAAGAACTTTGCGAGCCGTGTCGTTGCACCAACGGCTCAGCGACGCCAAATTGATCCAAGCGTCCTTCAATGATGCGTTGCGCTTGTACCGTTGCCTGCTCTGCCAACACCGCCTGCGCGGTGGCCGGCAGCGTCCACGAAATTGTGCTGCCGCTGATCGCAGCGGACCAGCTCGTGACGTCAACTTTCTGCTTTACTGCGTTTTCGATTTCGCTCAGTTTTGCCGGGTCCGCACCTTCCATAATGAACCGGTATTCGCCGGCTGTTTCAGCGCGGGCGTCCTTAATTTGAAATCCGGCGTCCTCAGCAGCTTTCCGCGCCGCGGCAGCGTTGTCCGTAGTCAACTTCGCCAGATACTTGTCGACGCGGACGCGCATCACCAGATGCGAGCCCCCCTTCAGATCCAGACCGAGCCGAATGTTGTTCGCGAGATTGGCTTTCACGCCCGACCACGTGAAGTCGTTCAGTCGCGGCCGCCGGCCGCGCGGGCCGATGACAAGATAAATTCCCACGATCGTTACGATAGCGATGATGATCGTGCGCTGAATTACGTTCTTTTTCTTCATGGGAACTGCGGCGTGTTACTTCTGCTCTTCGTTGTCCACGCCGGCGACAGCCGAGCGCGCAATCTCGAGGATCGTTTTGTCGGCGCTGCGTACCAGGAAGCTTGTGTCTTTGACGGCCGTGATGGTGCCGATGACGCCGCCGGTGGTGACGATCTTGTCACCAGCTTTTAGGTCGGCGATTTGGGCTTGCAGTTGACGCTGTTTCTTTTGCTGCGGCCGAATCAAAAGTAGATAGAAGACACCAAACACCAGCAGCATCGGAATGAGAAATCCGAAACCGCCCGCGCCTTGAAGTAATAGAAGCAACATATTTGTTGGTTATGAACCCTTCTGATCCCGTCACTACCACCCCACGCGAGCTGCTCGCGCGGGGACCCCGGTTTGCTCCGGGTTCTGACACAAGCTATTCCAAACCAGAGCTGAGTTGCTCAGTGAACTCTCGCCGGAATTGTGCGAATTGGCCAGACCGGATAGCTTGCCTGACGTGTCTCATGGTGTCAAGGAAGAACGCCAGATTGTGATGCGTCAGAAGAATGCTTGCGAGCATCTCGCCCGCAAGGTACAGATGGCGAATGTAAGCGCGTGAATGCCGCCGGCAGACTGAACAGCCACAGGCTTCGTCCAGAGGTCTTTTGTCAGCCAGGAATCGAGCGTTTTTGATGTTCAGTTTTCCGCGCGAGGTGAAGGCCTGGCCCGTCCGGCCGTTGCGGGTGGGCAGCACGCAATCGAACATATCGATGCCCCGCGCGACCGATTCAACCAGGTCTTCCGGCGTGCCGACACCCATCAAATATCTTGGCTGGTCGGCGGGCATACGCGGCGCGATGTCTTCAATGATTTCGAGCATTACGGGTTTTTCTTCGCCGACACTCAGACCGCCTATCGCATAGCCGTCGAATCCGATCTCAACTGTCCGTTCCAGGCTTTCGCGTCGCAGATCCAAATGAGACGCCCCCTGCAGGATGCCGAACAGCGCTTGTCCGTACCGCAAGTTGTTAACATGCGCGTCTATCGATTCCGACGCCTGCGAGCGCAAGTTAACAACTTGCGCTACATGCGCCTCCTTCGATCGCTTCGCCCAACGTAACGTCAGCTCCATGCTGCGGCGGGCCGCGGCGGGATCGATCTGTCCCGGGGGACACTCGTCGAACGCCATGGCGATCTCCGCCCCCAGCGCGGTTTGCACTTCCATCGAAATTTCAGGGGAGAGAAAACAAAGCGCGCCGTCGATGTGAGAACGAAACTCAGTTCCCTCTTCGGTGACTTTGCGGATTTCTGCAAGACTCCAAACTTGAAACCCGCCAGAGTCGGTGAGCATCGCGCGCTCCCAGCCGATGAAGTTATGCAGGCCGCCGCAGGCTTTGATCACTTCCATGCCGGGCCGCAGCCAAAGGTGATACGTGTTGCCGAGGATTATCCCGGCGTCGAGGTCGCCAGCTTCCAATTCTTCGAAGCGAATCCCCTTCACCGTACCGGCAGTCCCGACCGGCATGAAGACTGGCGTCTCGATTTCGCCGCGCCGCGTAGTGAGAATTCCCGCGCGGGCCTCACCTTCGCGGGCTTGAATCTCAAAAGTGAGGCTTGAGGCTGGTGACTCGGCGCTAGTCATCTGCGTCTCGTTTTTGACTTGTGCCTTTCAATGATCCGGATAGGAGTCGCATAAAAGTCGAACTCTTCCCGCATACGGTTCTCAAGGTGCCGCAGAAAGGAAAAGTGCAGACCCGCTTTACCGCCCGAGGTAAAGACGACAAACGTCGGCGGACGGACGCCGATTTGCGTGATGTACTGCACGTGCAAACGCGAGCCGCGAAACGTTTTCGCCGGCGTCACACCCGAACGCTGGCGCACTTCACGTTCAAAAAAATCGTTAAGACGCGACGTGGGAATGCGCACGCTGCGAACAGCATTCGCGCGAATCGCGAGCGGCAAAAGCTTCTGCACGCGCTGGCCCGACAAAGCAGAGGTGGTAATTACCGGCGCCCAACTCAGAAACTTCATCTCCTGGCGCACCTTTTGTTCGAACTTCGTGCCGCTGGCCGTGTCCTTCCCTTCCAGCAGGTCCCACTTATTCAAAACCAGAATGATTGAACAACCCTGCTCGAGCGCATAGCCGGCAATCGCCGAATCCAGCGCCGTTACTCCTTCTTCCGCATCCAGCAGCACAATCGCAACGTCGGCTCGTTCCAGGCTTTTCCGCGCCATGACGACGGAAAGCTTCTCAGCCATCGCTGTGGTTTTTCCTTTGCGACGAATGCCGGCCGTGTCGATGATGCGAAAAGTGTGTTCGTCGGTTTTGAGCAGTGTATCAACGCTGTCGCGCGTCGTGCCGGCAACGGGAGATACGATTGCTCGTTCCTCACCGAGCAGCCGATTGAGCACAGACGACTTGCCCACATTTGGACGGCCAATGATGGCGAGACGAATTTCACGTGCTGGGAGCGCGGGCGCCTCGCCCGCCGTAACGCCCCGCGTCTCCGCGTCTCCCCCTGCCCGCGCCCCCGCGTTTTGTATCTCCTCCACCAGGACATTCAGCAGTTCGCCGAGGCCATTTCCGTGTTCAGCCGAAACCGGCATCACATGCAAAAATCCAAAACGATGAAAGTCGCTCGCGTCATCTTCCAGACGTGCTGAGTCAACTTTGTTAGCCGCGAGCAACACCGGCTTTCCGGTTTCCCGCAACAACAGCGCCAGCTCTTCATCCAACGGCGTGACACCTTTGCGCGCATCGACTACCCACACCAACACCGCTGCCTGGTTGATGGCGACTCCTGCCTGCTTGAAAATGTTTGCGGGAATTACCGCCTCGTCGTCGGGCACGATTCCGCCGGTGTCGACCAGCGAAAAGCTTTTTCCCTTCCAATTGGCTTCGCCGTAAATGCGATCGCGCGTGATGCCCGGCTCGTCGCCGACAATTGCGCGCCGCTCGCCGATCAGTCGATTGAACAGCGTCGACTTGCCGACGTTTGGCCGGCCGACAATTGCGACCAGCGGAAGTTCATGTCGGTGCGAATTGGGCATGACGTATAAATGCCGATGATACCTCGGCAGGATGAATTGCTCGGAGTGTTCCGTTACAGAGGATAAGCGAGAGCGGAGCTCAGCCCCGAATTCGTGGACACCTTACAACCGGCGACACACAGGATTTCAGTCGAGCCCCTTGCTCAGTCGTAGAGAAAACCCATCAGGAAATCATAGCCTTTGCCCGCAAGCGCAGAGTACTGGTAATGCCAGAATTCTCGTTTATTCCAATTGCCTTTCTTCTCCCAACCATTTTGCGCGGGAATCCGCTGCCAACCCATCGAAGCGGCCAGCTCGGTAAAATCCAGCGCCCACCCCTTGAACGCGCCGCCTTGGGTGACGGGCAGTTTACGCAGGGCAACAAATTCGGATTCGACCTGTTTGGCAGGGTCAGTGATCTTCAGGTAGGTATGCCAATATGTGCGGCCGTCGATCGATTCGCGCACGAGTATTAAAGCTTTCTCGCCCTGGTTGTAATCAATCGCCACTCCACACTTATGAAGGGACCTGGTTACAGATCCAGGATTGTTTTTGGTGAAAGTCTTCGCCCGAAAACAGTCTCCCAAAACCGCTAGAAAATCTGTTCCGGTCAGGTTCAGCGTGGCGGCGCGCAAGGCGTCAAACGAGTCAGCCGCCTCGAGAATCAAATAAGGCTGGCCAACGTTAACTGAAGCAAGGGCGCGTAATTTTGCACTCGGAAGTGGCATGTCTAATCCTTCCCATTCGTATTTTTGTATGCAGCAGCTCTTTAAGGTTGGCGGCGGCATGGGATCGCGGTGGTCGATCTCCGTCAAACGATTGAACGTCTCGACGTCAGCTTCACCCGCGCGCCGCATCGCTGGTCGGCGCAGGTTACGCCGTGAGAACCGGGGTGTCAACGTTCTGCGGACTTGGCTTGCAGAGAGCCTTGCGCGTCGCTCGCCACGCCCAGGGGATCTATAAACGTTGGTCTCAATTAGTTTAATATTCCGAAACCCAATGCGCCGCCACGGTCGCGCCGAAAGCAGCAAACAAACGCGGCCTGAGATATCCTTTCTAGGAATGACTGATAAAGTTGCCCTAACCAAAGCCACCGTTGACGCGAATCCCATTCGTCAATTCGAACGCTGGTTCGCCGACGCGAACGCAACTGGCATGTCCGAACAGGACGCCACGTCAATGACGCTCGCGACCGCCGACAAAGCCGGCCAACCGAGCGCCCGAATAGTTCTGCTCAAGGACTTCGACGAGCAGGGTTTCGTCTTCTATACGAATTACCACAGCCGCAAAGGTGAAGACTTAGCCGGAAACCCGCGCGCGTGTCTGCTCTTCTATTGGTCTCCACTCTGGCGACAGGTTCGAATCGAGGGCGCAGTCGCGAAGGTTTCTGAAGCTGAATCAGACGAGTACTTCCATTCGCGCCCGCTGGGCAGCAAGCTCGGCGCCTGGGCTTCAGACCAAAGCCAGCCCGTTGAAAACCGCGAGCAATTAGAAAATCGGTTCGAAGAGTTTAATAGGAAGTTTGCCGAGAACGTCCCACGCCCGCCGCATTGGGGTGGCTATCGAGTAAAGCCTGACGTCATCGAGTTCTGGCAAGGTCGCGAAAATCGCCTGCACGATCGGCTGCGATACAACCGTGATCCGGATGGTAGTTGGATCATTGAACGACTGGCACCCTGATCATTTTCCATTTGTCATTTCCCATTTGTCATTTTTCATTTTGTTCGTTACCGGCCGGTTGATGCAGGCAATTCAAGAGACATCAGTTGGAAGAACAGGTCTATGCTGAAAACGATGACAAATGGGAAATGCGAAATGGTTTTGAAAGTGGTTTGCCGTCAAAGCGTAGGCTGCTTCTCCACAAACTTCATTAACGCACCCACGTAATTTGGAAAAGCTGGACAATTAATTCCGTGCAGCTCGAGCAACTCACTTACTCGGCTCGTGTCGTATGTCTGCTCAAGAAAAAAGTACGGCACGGCTGAATGCGGCAAGCCCGTGATCTTTGGCGCGCCGGGCGCCATCAGCACCGGATAGACGATACGCCGCGGAACCGTCATCCACGATTCGCGTCCGCCGACTGTTTTCGCAATTTCGTCAAACAACTGTTCGGTCGTGAGGGGCGCGGGATCGGCGATTTGCACGGTCGTCCCGATCGCACGTTCATCTTTTGCCAGCGCAACCATCGCTTCAATTACATAATCGATGGGCACAAGGTTCAGGCTCACTTTGCTGTTGCCGATGTTCAAAAGCGTCAACCCGCCCGGCCATCTGCGCAGATAGTGAATCAGATAATAAATGCCGTCGTATTTCGGGGTCTCACCCGTGCGCGAATCGCCGACAACCACAGCGGGGCGATGAATCGTGACCGGCAACTCCGATTTCAATGCGGCGACGGAAAGCTCAGCCAGGTACTTTGACTCTTCATAGTGATTGCGAAAGCCTGCGGTGTGTTCAAGTTCGTGTTCCCGAATTAATCCCGAACGACGACCCGCGACATAGCAGGTCGAGACATAGTGATAGCGCCGCAGGTTGGTAAGCGATTTCACGAACTCGTTCACGTTGTGCGTGCCCTGAACGTTGACGAGTTGTCCCACTTCATGTGCGACGGCCAAATCGTAAGCCGCTGCCAGATGAAACACGGTGTGAGTTTCAGCGCGCGCGCGTTCCAAATCCGTCGGCGTCAGACCTAAGTTCGATTTCGTTATGTCACCCTCGACGATTGAGAAATTCTCAGCCGGCGCGCCCGTTTCGGCGGCGGTCTGCGCGACGTCCTCGTAAGCACGCTTTAGCAGCGCCGGCTGCACCAGCAAAGTGAAACGAGCCCCATCGCGCGCCAGCCGCTCGACCAAACGTCCCGCAATGAAACCGGGAAAGCCGGTGATGAAAACTGATTCGTTAGCCAACATTGGGAATCACACTCACACCTCGCTTCAGCGGGGTGTCTCTCCGATTAATTGCAGTTGGGAAGGGTGGCTTGCCCCGCCTCACCTCTCTCAGCTAAAGGTACAGAGTCCCCTTTGAAAAACTTTCCAGTCAACGCCATTGGGGGCAAGCCTGCCTTCCCACCTGCAATTACTCCAACCGGCTCCTGGAAGCGAGGTGTGAATTAGATGAATGACGTATCCGACTCACTTCACCTCAAGTATAATCCAACGCGTTTTCAATCAGCCCTGAACTCCGAGGAAAGGTCGAACATGCTTTCGAAACGAACCTTCACGCAGTTTCACTCCCGCCTACTTGCGCTTCTAGTGGTCCTCGCGCTTACGGCCATAACATTTCGCGTTGAATACGTTGCCGCGCAGACACAAACAGACTGTCCGGTCCGCATCACCCTTTTGCAAGTCAACGACGTCTATCAATTCGCGCCGGTGGATGGCGGCACCCGGGGCGGTCTGGCGCGGGTTTCGACCTTGCGAAAGAAAATCCTGGCCGAGTCGCCGCACACTCTGTTCCTGATGGCGGGCGACACGATTTCCCCGTCGATCGAGTCGAACACTTACAAAGGCGCGCAGATGATCGAAGCCTGGAACGCCGCGGGTTTGGATTACGCCACGCTCGGGAATCACGAATTTGATTTCGGCCCCGAAGTTCTGCTGCAGCGGATGGGCGAATCGAAATTCAAATGGCTGGCGGCAAACGTGCTCGACAAGAAAACTGGAAAGCTTTTTGGCGAAACACCCGAGTTCATCGTGCGCGAATTCGACGGCGTGAAGATTGGCATGTTCGGTATTCTGTTGCCCGAGACTACTTCAACTTCTCGGCCTGGCCCGAATGTGGACATTCTTGATCCCTGCGAGACGGCTGGTCGAGTCATTCCCAAGATTCGCGCGGCGGGCGCACAGGTCATCGTCGCGCTGACGCATCTTTCTATGGCTGAAGACAAACAACTTGCTCGCTGTTCAGGCGTCGATGTGATCATCGGCGGGCACGAACACACTTTGCTGGAGTCGATGGCCGGGCGCGCGCCCATCTTTAAGATGACTGCGGACGCGCGCGAGATGGGGCGCATCGATCTTAATATTGATAAAAAGACCGGCAAGCTGGAGAGCATCGACTGGAAAGTCATTCCGGTCACCAGCGAGTATGAAGACGACCCTGGCTTCGCGCCGCTCAACGAAAAGTATGGCGCCCTCTTGAAAAGCTTAGAGCAACCCGTTGGCCGCACGGACGTCCCGCTCGACATGAAGAGCGAGAATGTTCGCACCCGCGAAACGAACATGGGCAACTTCATCGCTGATGCTTACCGGCAGGCCACCGGCGCGGACGTAGCGCTCGTCAATGGCGGATCGATTCGCGCTGACGCGCTGATCCAACCGGGAGTGTTAACCAAGCGCGACGTGCTTTCGATTCTTCCTTTTAATAATAAAGTCCTGAAGATCGAGTTGACCGGCGCCACCCTGCGCGCGGCGCTGGAACACGGCGTGGGATCAATCGGCGTCGAGTCGCAACCCGGACGCTTTCCACAAGTGTCCGGCATTCGCTTTTCTTACGACGCCACTCGCAAAGCCGGAGAACGCGTGACGAACGTGACCGTGAATGGCCGCCCGTTGCTCGATCGGCAAAAGTACACTTTGGCAGCGACGAATTATGTGATTAAGGATGGCGGCGACGGCTACACAATGTTCCGCGACGCAAAGGTTTTGGTCGGGGCCGAGCAGGCGCCGAGCGAATCAGACATTCTGCAAAAGGCGATCACATCCGCTCGTCCGATCGCGCCGAAGGTCGAAGGACGCGTAACGCGGGTCGATACGCCGAAGGATAAGCGTTCGTGCCCTGAAGGCTAGCGATGCGAATTACCCGGCCAAATCAAATTATGCTCCCTCGTCTGGCCGCATTGCTGCTGATTGCGATGGTCGTTGGCGGTGTTGAATTGCGTGGACAATCCGGCAGACGCGGTTCGAAGCCCAACACAAATCCGCCGCCGGTTGCTGCTCCGTCGCCTGCTGAGACCTCCGATCGAACCGCGCGCCTGAAGCTGGATTTGTTAGTTGCGGCCGATTACTCCGGAAAGAGGCTTCCGTCTGAAGCGCGGGTTTATGCGAGCAATTTGATTCGCTTGCGCGAACTTAGCGACGGCTCGATCACCGACATCGGTGAATTGGGAACCAGCGAGGTCATAAAACGGGCGAAACAAGAAGAGACGGCTTACGTTGCATTGTTGAAGTTCGAAATCGATGCCGTGCAAAACGGGAAGCTAATTCTGAACTCGCAGAACCTGAAGGTCCAGTGTCACGTTTATGAGCCAAAGACAGGGAAACGGATCGTCAAGGACAAAACCTTCTATCAACCGGTCGGCCCCTTCGGATCGAGAACGCCAGGTGAAATAGGTTCGGGAGCTCCACCCGTCAAGCTAACCACTGAGGCAGCCGGCGATTCAGTCGCAGATCAAATACGACATGGATTATTGTTAGCGCTGCGCGAGCGATCATCCGTCGAGTAGCTGCGCATCACCGCAACTCAACTTCAACTGGCGCGGCGCCTTTCGAGTCGTAACCCTCCGGCCAATTCGAGATGTTCACGCCATAGAGCCAATCCGCCTCGGGTGTCACTTCGAATCGAACGGTAAACGCAAGGCCGCGAGCGGCGCGCAAGCGCGGGCTCCACGAATCAATCTTCCATTCCTGAATCAAAGGCGCTCTTGGATCTTCCCAGGTGATTAGGCGTGAGCCGCATTCCGTTCCGTTCACAAACAACGTGACGCGCGTGCGGACCCAATCAGGCTTCGCGTCAGTCGGCAGAACGGGCTGGATGTGCGCGCGCACGACGATCTCCCCAACGCGGCGGCGGGTCTCGCGAGCCCGCACGATGAATTCGAAGTAGCCGACACCTCCACCCCAGATGTAACCCGGCCCGCCGCCAAGCTTTTCGAACCGTCCGCGCACGACCGTCTCAGGCGCAAACTTGTAGAGCACGCGCCCGTCCTGCTCGTAAATGATCTGCGGCCGAACGCTTTCGTCAGTTTCGTTGCGCGTGAAGGCAAATTGCCGCGGCACGAGGTGCTTGCCCGCATCGAGCAGACTCGGTGGCGGTGTCGCGTTCATCAGCGAAGAAAACGCGTGCGACGCGCCGCGAATCTCCGCCAGCAATGCGGCATCTCGATTCGTGGTGTAGGTCACGCCATAACCCCGCGTCGGTTCGGGCGTGAGAATCCAGAACATTGCGCCGCTCGCGCCGTCGCGTGCCGAGTACTCGAAAAACGCCCGGTACCATTCCAGTAGCGACACGCCTTTAAAGCCGTCGTGCGGTACTCCGAACTCGCCGAACACTAAAGGCTTCTGGAGCATCGCGGCGGCCGAGACGCGGTTAGCGATGAATTCACCGAGGGCCTTTGGTGAATCGACAAAACTGTCCTCGTCATCGCGGGGATAGTTGTGAACGTCAACGTAATCGATATTTGCCAGTGCGTGATCCTTCAACCACTCGCGCCGCTCGGCCGCGGTGCGATAGCCCCACACGCCCGGAGCCACCACGTGATTCGGATCGAGTGACTTCACATACGCGCTCATCTCAGTGATCCATGCCCGCCGCTCGTCCCAGCGACCGGTCACACAGCGCGCTTCGTTCATCAACTCGTAACCGAAAATGTTTGGGTCGTCGCGGTACATGACCCCGGTCACTGTGTTGCGGCGTCCAACAATTTTTTCGACGTGTTCGCGGTAAAGGCGTCTGGTAGTTTCGTTCGTGTAGAACAGCATCGCCTTTTCGTCGTTGATGCCAAACGGATAGTTGTCATCATCGGCGCCGTTGATGCCGGCCCAGCGCAGATACTGAGTCACGCCACCAGTGTCACGCCACCAGTTCGCCAGGCAAATCTGCACTTTCAAGCCGTGGCGGGAGGCCTCAGCGATTACCTGATCGAGAAAAACAAACTCAGCTTCGTTCCACTCGGTTGGAGTGCGGCGAAACCAGCGATCGCGCCGCCAGTTGTTGGCCGGCTGAACATCTTCCAGACCGCCTTCGCCAGAGGCCCAGATGCGCACCACTTTCATTCCTGAGGACGCCGAGACCCGCATCATCTCAGGCATAGCCGCGCGCGTCTCCTTTTGAAACATGACATCGACGTTAGCGCCGACGAAACGGAACGGCTTGCCGTCCGTCACGAAACGAACGCCGTTTGCGCGCACGAATCCGCGGCGCGCGGAACTTGTGCCGCCGCGCCAACTGGAAAACGCAAACACAATCGCCGCGACTGCAAGCAAAGCAGACGCGGCGACAAATAATCGCTTACTCATCAAATCGGTACGCACGCCTCCTGGCGTGCTGCACTTTATGGGTACGCACTGGCGTGCTGCGCGCCGGAGGCGCGCGTACCTCACCGTGGGTTCGTAAGCCGCACGAACCCCAAAATCGCGCAGACGGCGCCCACCACCACAAAGATATTCAGAAACGCGCCGGCCACCAGCACCGAATCAAAGTCATTTTGCTGCGCGCCAATAATCGCGACGAACCCCACGATGACCCAATAGATGTGATACAGCAGGAGAGAGACGGCGGCAAAGCTGAACCAACGCGTCGAAGCTCCAAAGGCGCGCGCCCGCGCAAAGCCGAGGACGGCGGCAATCAGCCAGCCAATGCCGCCGGCGAACAGAAGGCCAACGAACACAGGCATGAAATATCTCGGCTGATTCGCCGTCATGCCTTCTTGAAGTAGCAAAAACGCAAAAGGAGTCAGCATTAGATATCAACCTCTTGAATTTGAGCGGCGGCTGAGAGTGTCAGCTGCGCTCTTCACAAAACGACCGCTTGCGCCGAGCGATCGCTGGTTCGCAAACGGTCGTCTTTCCTGGAACCGGTTCGCCGCGCGAACTCAGGGTTCGGTGAAATCCACACTCACACCATTCACTGCCGAATGTTCGTGACAAATAATGCCGACCCGGCGGCACTCTCGAAGCGTCACTTGATTCCCGCAAGCGATTATTGGGTGATGTGAATCTCTTCTTCCTTATTTACGTGGCGCAGGAAGAGCAAAAGGGCGCAGGCGCAGAAAGCGATCGCTAACGCCAGCGATGCCCAACCCATCATCTTGCCGCCGCTGGGCGTTGTGTCGGTGACGAATTTGTAGAACGTGAAAATCGCGCCACCCAGCGAGCCCAGACCTACAACTGACAGGAGAAGATCAACCATAAGGAAACCTCCGCGTCTAAGGTCTTTCGGATTAAACCCTACCAGAAAAAGCCGCTGCCGTAATCGCCTGCCTTAGCGGGCGAGTTGCTTTTTTGAACGTCTGTCGGTTCGACGGCGGGAATGTTAACGCTGCCACAGTTCTAAAGGCAAGCCCCTTAACTGGAAAATCGCCCCTTCGCCTCGGGATCAGGGGCTTTCGATAGAAATCGCGCCGGGCAGAAAGGCCAGTTCCCCGCTGCGCGATTGCAGGCGAATCGTGTAGTCGCCCGGCTGAATACGACCATCGACAGTAACGTCAAAAGCCATCACGGGATAAGTCACATCGAAGGCAGTATCGCGCAACGATTCAGGAATAATGCGGATATAGGACGAGCTGAACGAAATTCCTTCGAGTGAAACATCGTCGATACCTTCACCCGCGACATAGATCGTGAATGTCTCACCAGGTCGCAGAGGCAAAGGCGCCGTGGACAATTCGCGGTTCATACCGATCAGCCGCGGTGTCAACTCCGGCGCGGCTGAAAAAACTGCGAAGCTCAACTTCAGATTTGCATTAGAACTGATGTTAAGCGATAGCGACGGGGTCGAGTTACTCGCGACAAAACTACGAAACGCCGGCGTGGTGGCCGTCAAACCAAGCGTTCTGCCGCTCGCGCCCATGTCCGTCGCCACGACGGGTCCGGCGAGCGGCTGCGCGAATACGCGGTAGACGCCGGCCCGCAAACCTTCGATCCGATACTGACCTGAAGCCGAGCTCACGCTGCTCGCCACGACGCGGCCGCTGGCCACATCTTCCGCGAAGAAGTGCGCGCCGAAGATTGTCCGCACGCGACCCGCTGTGTTCTTCGTCACTCGTCCGGCAATCGATGCGCCCGTCCCGCCATAAAGAGCGCGCGCTTGCGCTGCGTCGTCGTCCGACAAAGTGCGCTGGCTGAACGCCGGCCGATCATATGTGCCGTTCCTGGCCTGGCGCGGCTGCATTGTCGCGCCGATGACCGCTGAGTGTTCAAGGCCAAGCAAGTGGCCTATCTCATGAGCGAACGTCGATTCCAAATCGTAAGTGCCCACTGTTCCGTCGGTCGAAAACTGCGTTGTCGGATTCAGCGCGATGTCGGCTTCAACGATCGCGCCTCCGGAATCATGAAACACGCGCGTCCTTGCGGGAGCGTCGGATGAAACAAACTGCGACGCGTTCGCGCTCGAAATGGAAATCAGATTTATTCCATCGCCTTCAGCCGGAGGACTGATTGTTTCGGCGCTCGAAGCAGTCTCGAAGAACTGTACGTCGGCAACCGCAGTCCAGCTTTGCAACGCTCGCCGCAGCGCGCCCACGACGTCGCTGCCCGCCTTAATGTTCGAGGGCGGCACATTCAACGAACTCGAAAACGAAACGATGAGGGGGGTGCGCACCCAACGATGCGCGCCGGGCCGCGAAGCTTCCAAAGATTCGTGTGATGAGGATGCAGGCGAAGGAATTAGCGCCGCGGTGACTGCGACCAGGAGGATGACGATGCCGGGTGCTCTGCGGATCATCTGATTGCTGACTGAAGCGAGGCAGGTCTAATTCGCCGGGGAGCCTCGGCATCTTATCACGTCAAGCCAAGCCGGTCTGCGGAAATCTTGCGCCGGCAATGGTATTGTCTCGGAGCGGCTTTGCCCAAAAAGTCCGGCGACCTAATAGTCCAAGAGTCCCCGGCGAACTAATAGTCGAGCTGCGAAGCAGCGGTCATAGCTAAGCCCAAGGCGAGGCTTTGCGAGCCTTGGGTACAGTGTTTTTTAGATCAACCGAGCCCGCGAAGCGGGCGACAGAGATTTTTGGAGCACGGTCCTGGAGGGTCGGCATTGCACCTTCAACGCCTGACCCCTCAGCACCCTATCGGTCGCGGCTCCGCCGCTCCAAACGTTTTGTGTGCACCGGTTACCCAAGGCTCGCAGAGCCTCGCCTTGGGCTTAACTACCTGCGCGCTCCGCACCTCGTTGCGTCTTGTCGGTCACACCCTTCCGTGATGAGCGTGCGCTTACGACACCCAAGACTTTTTGGGCAGGCCCTCTCGGAACCGGAAATTCCGCTGCGAGTTGGCAACTTGCGCCACCGGAAATATGCATATTGGATTGGATGGATATCCTCTGGTTTGGCCCAAAACGGGCGTCGCGCACTACACGTTTGAGCTGGCTCAGGAGCTTTCGCGGCTCGCACCGCAGCATTCGTTCGACCTGATTGCACCGGCCGCCTACCCGCCCGAAGTGTCAGCGCAGGTCAACCAGATTCCGAATCTGGCCGCCGTCACTCTCAAGACGAATCTCATCACGCGCCGTTGGTGGGCTATCGGGCTGCCGGCACATGTGCGCCGCGCCAGACTCGATCTCTTCCACGGAACGAATTATGAAGTTCCGCTGCGCAATCGCGAGAGAAACGTTCTAACGGTGCACGACCTTTCGATCTTCAGCCACCCCGAGACGCACGACAAACGAATAGCGACCCGCGGGCGCCGGCGACTGCGAATCATGATGCGCTCTGCGGCGCGCATTATCACACCTACCGAAGCCGTGAAGCGCGAACTGATCGCACGATTCCAAATGAACCCGGACACCATCGCCGTCACCCCGGAAGCTCCGCGTAAAGCCTTTCGGCCTATGCCCGCCGGTCAGACGGCCGACGTCAGACAACGGCTGGGCATCGCGGATGATTTCATCCTGTGCGTGGGAACGATCGAGCCGCGCAAAAATCTTCTCACCCTCGTGAGTGCCTTCGCGGAGTTGCTGCGAAACACTGCGCACCAGCCGCAACTGGTCATTGCCGGACCAAAGGGTTGGCTGACTGCTGAGTTCGATCGCGTCGCGGCGGAAGCCAACTTCGGCGAACGGCTGCGCTTGGTAGGCTACGTCGGCGACGAAGATCTACGCGCGCTTTATTCATCGTGCAAAGCGTTCGTCTTTCCTTCGTTGTACGAGGGGTTCGGCCTGCCGCCGCTTGAAGCCATGGCCTGCGGCGCGCCGGTAATCGCCAGTCGCATCGCAGCGCACGTTGAAACTCTCGGCGCCCACGCCCATCTGGTTGAGCCGACGGATGCGCGTGCTTTGGCGAAGGTTATGGTGACGCTGCTTGAGAACCAAAATGAGCGCAACCGGCTCTCTCGCGCCGGCATCGAACATGCCGCGCGGTTCACTTGGGAAGAGACGGCGAAATTAACCTTAAAAGTTTACGAAGGGCTACTCGGAAAAACATTAGGCGCGTGAGGCTTTGTCCAAAAGGTCTTAGGTGACGCTAAATGCTCTTGACTGATCGCTGATCACTTCAGATCTAGCTGACAATATTCAACAAGCTGCGAAGCAGCGGATGTATTTAAGCCCAAGGCGAGGCTCTGCGAGCCTTGGGTTACGACGGTTAATAAATTTGTAGGAGCCGCGGAGCGGCGACGTTGAGTTAGGCTATCGGAAGGAGCGCTAGCCAGATTTCTCTTCAGAATGGACTACTCAACGAGGCACTCGCGTTGGTTCTGACGCGAACTCAAATCTCTGAACTCGAGACTGAGATGTCGCCCGCTTCGCGGGCTCCGCTGATCTAACGGGCATGGTTTCCCAAGGCTCGCAAATCCTCGCCTTGGGCTTAGCTAAGACCGCTGCTACGCAGCTCGACGAGTTTGTTCGCTCACCCCGGCCTTTTTGGGCAAAGCCGGCGCGTGACTTTCATTCACGCCGCGCTTCAGCGCGGTGCTTCGTGAGCGATGTGATTCCGTAGCCGTTTTAACGGCTTTGCCTCCAGGCCGTTGAAACAGCTTCAATCAGAAGTTTGTGGCGCCTGATCCACGTCGCTAAATCAGAGGTGTAATGAGACTAAACCATGAAATCGAGCGGTTGACTTGTCCGCGACCGACCGCTAAAGTTTCTTTCGCAAATGCTCTCCGGGTCAGCGTCGCATCAGCGGTCGTCTGATTGCTCGAACTGGCCTTTGCTTTCCTGTTTTGACCCGGCTTTATTTGTTGTGAAATTACCGTTCCCTCGTAGTGTTAAAGCGTGGCTGGTCGCAACCGTGTCGCTCACCGCGGTGGCCCTGGTGTCGATCGCGCCCATGATGCGACCGCGCGCGCAGAGTCTACCAACGACTTACACGATCACCGACCTCGGCGCTTTCGGCGGCGTGGAGGCGAAGGCTTTCGCGATTAACTCCTGTGGCCAAATCGCCGGCTATGCGACCTTGGCCGGAGAATCCAAACGGCCATTCTTTCGTCCTGCAAGCAGTCTCATTAATCTGGGCGTACTGTCCGGCGACGGCGCCGCAACCAGCTTAAACAATTCCGGCCAAGTCGTTGGCTATTCACCGTCCAACGGATCAACCCATCGCGCCTTTATCTGGCACGATGACAACGGCAACAACGTTAGCGACAGCGGTGAAATGAAGGAAATACTGCCAATTGGCAGAACAGGCTCAGCCGAGGACGTCAACGATAACGGCAGGGTCGTCGGGTGGGTTCTATCCGACGGCACTAGCGGCGGCACTGGCGGCTTCGAGGGATTTACCTGGGACCCCAACCAAAATCCGAACTTCCAAATTATCAGCGGTTCACCGGCGCACGGTTCTCCGAAGCTCTACGGTATCAACAACTCGGGAGCTATTGTTGGTGAAAACAGTGATTCACGCATGGGCTTCATCCTGCGCAACGGGATATTCACAGACATCCCCGCCTTTGGGACTGGGATTAAAAGCGTCGCTTACGCCGTCTCAGAATTGGAGCATGTCGTTGGCGCAGCGGCGTTGAATAACTTTGGAACCCCTACCATGCATGCCATCATCTGGACCGATGCAGGGCCTACACCTGGCCTGAAAGACTTGGGGACGCTAACAGGCAAGACACACAGCTTTGCCTACAGTGTGGCAATCGTTGACGGCTCGGTTCAAGTCGTAGGCAGTTCGAATAACAATCTCGACTTATCCGACGCGCGCGCATTCATTTGGCAGGACTTGAACGACGACGGTGACGGCATCGGAGTCGAAGATGTTAACGAAATGAAGTATCTGTGGGATCTAATTCCCGCAACCGACCAAGCAGAATGGACGGTGCTGCAAGAGGCTTATTCAATAAACAGCAGCGGTCAAATCGTAGGCTACGGCCTGAGGAACGGCGACACGCGTGCGTTTCTTTTAACACCGACTGGCGTGAGTCAGCAGCCATGTTTGCCGAACGTGAACGTTTCCGTGTCGCCTTCGGCGATGAACGAAGATGCGGCGGGCTCGCTGACTTACACATTCACGCGCTCGATCGTTACAGCGAGCACGCTGACTGTAAACTTCTCCCTAGGTGGAACTGCCGATCCAAGCACTGACTATGGTCAGACGGGCGCTACCAGTTTTACACCACCAACCGGTACGGTCACCTTCGCTGGCGGCAGTGGTACAGCTACGGTCACGGTTGATCCGACGACAGACTTCGCTGTCGAACCAAGCGAGACGGTGGTACTGACGACCACCGCGGGCCCCGGCTACAACGTCGGTACGCCCACTTCGGCAACCGGCACGATCAATACCGACGATACCAACGTGAGTGTATCGGTCTCGCCGTCGTCAGTATTTGAAGACGGCGCTACGACTTTGGTTTACACGTTTACCCGCACGGGCCTAACCAATGCAATTACGGTTAACTTTTCGTTGACCGGCAGCACAGCGACTCTCGATTCCGATTACGTGCAGAGCGGCAACGCAGGTTCGTTTACTTCATCGGGCGGCACCATCAACTTCGGCAGCGGGGAAACTGTGAAGCAGATCACTGTTAACCCAACAACGGATGCTTTCGACGAGCCGAACGAAACAGTGATTATGACGGTCACGTCCGGCACCGGCTACACAGCGGGCTCGCCGAGTGTAGCAACAGGCACCATCACGGACGACGATGACCCGCCCTCAATTTCCATCAATAACGTCACTCAGAGTGAGGGCAACTCCGGCACTTCGTCATTCGTTTTTACCGTGAGTCTATCTAAAGCGGCAGAGACTCCAGTCACGCTCGATTACATGATCTCGGCAGGGTCAACCAACCCGGCCACCGGCGGTGCGCTTTGCGCCGCGGGGTTAGACTTCGAGAACAAGTCAGGCACGATTACTTTTGATCCTAGTGACACCTCAAAACAAGTGAGCATTGTGGTGTGCGGCGATACCAGCGTTGAGCCTGACGAGACGTTCTTCGTCAATCTCAGCAATAACTCATCGAACGCCACGCTTTTACCTGGCACAAAGGGCACCGGCACGATCACTAATGACGACACTGACGTAACGCTCTCGGTGTCGCCATCGTCCGTTACTGAGAGCGACTCAGATAGTCTGGTTTACACGTTCACCCGCGCAGGCGTGACGACAGGCGCTTTGACCGTGAACTTCTCGGTCGCCGGTACCGCCACCTTGAACACCGACTACACTCAATCAGGAGCAGCGACTTTCAGTTCATCAGCCGGCACTGTGACGTTGCCGGCCGGCATTAGCTCTGCGACCGTAACGCTCGCTCCAACTCCTGATTTCATCCACGAAGGCGACGAGACAGCGACCCTGACTGTTACGACCGGAACCGGCTATAACGTCGGCAGTCCCAGCACACAGCAAGGCACGATTACCGATGACGATCCGACGCCGACGATCCAGATCACGAGCGTTACCGCGCCTGAGTCGAGCTCGGCGACGTCATTCGTCTTCACCGTCAGCCTTACTAATCCGAGTGCGAGTCAAATCGACGTTAACTACGCCACGGCTACAACCGGGGCAACTACTCCGGCCACCGGCGGCCCTGGTTGCAATGCGGGAATTGATTACGTCGACGCTGCCGACACACTGTCGTTCGCACCCGGTGAAACGTCCAAGCAGGTTAACGTGACCGTTTGCAGCGACGGCACGCTTGAACCGGACGAAACCTTCTTTGTGAACCTGAGCGGCAACACGAATTCCAACTTGCCCGCCGGCACGAAAGGCACCGGGACGATAACTCCGCAGGTGCCGGTCCTTTGGACCGAAGAAGCCGGCCCCAGTTGCCCGAGCGGCACCTGTCTCGCTGCCATCGATTCCGTCACGTTTGTACGCGGACCTTTCAAACTTACGAACAATTGGAACCTGACGCCCAGCGACCGCGCCACCCGAATCATTCTGTTCACTTCGAATCTGGGAATGACTAACGCGAATCTGCCGAGCGGCATCCTCTCGGTTCACATCAACGGTTCGGCGATACCGCTGGCGAACATCGAGAACGTGGGAACGGTTGCCGGTGTCTCAGGAATGGATGCGTCGTATGTCATCGTGAAGCTCCCGGCCAGCTTGCCGGCGGGATCGAACACCATCACGGTGAATATGGGCAGCGTCGCAAGCAACGTAGCGATTCTAAGTATCATCCCCTAACACGCGCACCCCACCTCGCCCGGTTCGGTGCGCACAACCTGTTTATCTTATAAT
This sequence comes from uncultured Acidobacteriota bacterium, assembly GCA_963726075.1. GTDB lineage: Bacteria > Acidobacteriota > Blastocatellia > Pyrinomonadales > Pyrinomonadaceae > UBA11740. The sequence goes on from CAVSAQ010000001.1 coordinate 618,718, forward strand.
GCTGCAAGTTGAGTAAGCGGCACCCACATTTATGATCCCTGTAAATTCATTTCGTCATCAATATTCACGCACGCGAGTAGCGCTGGTCGCGCTCGTACTCACGGTAATTGTCGCGGCTTTAGCGTTCAGCTCACGCGATGTCTTGAGCCAGGGCGGCGAACCGCAGCGACGCGATCTGGAACGGGTTTTCCGGCAACACGATCGGCTCAGCCTTGACCCCGGCCAGGTCGCGAGACAAGTAAAGCAGACGCGTTCGCTGACCCTCACCACCTCGCGCGGCAGATTTGAGATGACGCTGGAGCCGCACGACATGCGCGCGCCGGGCTACGTGGCTGAGGCGTGGGGCGACAATGGCAGTGTGCGCGTTTTGGAACGCGCGCCGGTGCGCACGTACAAAGGCACTGTGCAGGGATTGCCGGGGGCGCAGGCACGCATGACGATCGACGAACATACCGTCGAAGGATTGATCATAACGCCGGGCGAACTTTTCTTCCTTGAACCCAGCAAACGTTTTTCGTCAAGCGCCGCTAAAACAGATTTTGTTTTCTACGCGGCATCGGATGTGAAGCAATCCGCCGGCGAATGCGGCACGACCATGGCGCAGATGGTCGATAAACAGTCCGCTAATGTCAGCAAACAATCAAAGGGGAAGGGTCCGCAGCCGGAAGCGGTGTTCGGCCCGCAGATGGAGATCGCATTAGCTGCGGAAGCCGATTTCGAGTTTTACACGGCGTTGGGCAGTTCTAAACCGGCCGTTGAGAACCGAATTCTGACCATAATGAATGACGTCGAAGGCATTTATAGCAGCCAACTCGGCTTGCAGTTTGGCTTCGTCGTTACGAACTTGCGCGTATGGGAGACCTCCGCGGACCCCTACACCTCGCCAGTGGCGCCCGCGACGACGGTCGACGCAGGTAGTGCGCTTGAGGAATTCCTTGATACTTATAATGGCAGCCCTCCATCGAGCGCGGCGAATCGAGACATTGCGCACCTTTTTACCGGTCGCAATATCGCAAGCAATAACAATACTCTTCCTGGAACGATCGGCATCGCCTATCTAGGCGAAATGGAATGCCCTTTTGATGCCGCTAACGGCGCCGCTTATGGGATTTCGGAACACAGTACGTTTAATCCGGCTGGCCTGACCGCGCATGAAATCGGTCACAACATGGGCGCATCGCACGTTGATTCGGATCAAGGCAGCGACTGCGGTAATCCAGGTGGTCCAATCACTTCAATAATGAACCCGAGTATTTCGGCGAGCACAAACTTCTGCCAGTTCTCGCGCGATGAGATTACCGATCATGCGATCGCTGAGAGCGCCTGTCTGACGAGTTTGGCTCAACCCGGATGCACTTATTCACTTTCGCAATCGACGCAGAATCTTCCCGCGGGCGCCGGCGGCAACAGTGTAGACATTACGACTCAACCGGGATGCAATTGGGCCGTCGCCGAGGGCGAAAGCTGGTTGACCGTGACCGGTGGCGCGAGTGGCACAGGCAGCGGGACCGTGACTTACTCAGTCACCTCAAACAGCATCTGCGGTGATAGAACGGGGCAGGCTAGCATTGGCGGGCAACTACTCACCGTCAACCAGGCCGGCAACGCTAACTTCCTACTTGATCCGGCCACGGCTACGCCGATCGCCCCCTTTCAAGCGATAAGCGGCGATCTCTCGTCTCCTGACTGCCCGACCGGACTAGCCGGCCGGAGTAACGCTTTCATGGACAGGTACAAATTCAACGGCATGGCGGGGCAAAAGATTCGGATTGATATGAACGCCACCGCGCCCCCGCCCAATGGACTGGATACATATCTGTATTTGTTTGGCCCCGATGGATCTCTGGTCGATGAAAACGACGACATAGTGCTCGGCACTCAGACGGATTCACGCATACCTTGTCCTAACGACGGCTGCGGTCCTAATTTCCGAACGTTGACTCAGACCGGCACGTACATAATCGTCGCCACTTCGTTCGGAAGCGGCGACACTGGCGGGTATACGCTGACGCTTACGTCCGAACCTTTGCTGTTGACGGCGCAAGTCACGGACGCAGTCGGCACCGGCGCCGCCCTGAACTCAGTGACTTTTGCCCGAACTTCAAACGCGACTAACACGGCGTTCCGCATCACCGATCCGTTCAACTTCAGTTCTGATGACATCACGCGTCTGATTCTCTTCACTTCGGACCTCGGTCTGATTTCACAGCAAAATCCCGATCCAAGTGTGGTGACGGTACGAGCCGGAGGCACGGAATTGGTGGTTGAGAACGTTGGCCCCTTCTCGTTCCCGGGGTTGAATGGTTCGTATGTAGTGGTGGCGTTGAAACGGCGCGACGGGCAACCAATGCTGACAGGCAGTCTGTCGTTTACAGTCAGCGCTGCCGGCGGCACGCAGACCAGCAACGCCGTGACGCTTACCATCGCGCCATAATCCGGCGCAAGCAGAGCCTCAAAGTTTAGAGGCGGGCTACCGCCCGCCATTTCCTCATCGATCGATCCGGCGGGCAGTAGCCCGCCTCTAAACATTCTCGTTATTTAGTGAATCTGTTCGCTGCGCGAACGTGAACAGGTATGTGATCCTCTCACCCTCAATTCGCGAAACGGTTGCGATACTCAGTTGAATCAAGGAACGCCTTGACCATCTCAGCGGCGACAAAGTTACCGTTAAACTGGTTGAGTTTATCGAGCCAGAATTTCCAGCCTTCGAAATTGGTGTTCGGAGCGTCATCCGGATTTCGTCGCAGATAACCGTAGTATTGCATCAGGACAAACGCGCGATTCTTCTCGGCGTTACTTAGATCGGCGTCTTCCGCCACCGCCCGCACTACCGCAGCTCGCCGGGCGGGATCATTGGGGTTTGGAGTGAGAGAAGAAATCAGTTGGCTGCGCTCGGCAGCCGAGAGCACCAAGCCCGCCCTTTGATCGAGTTGCGTCACAAACTGATCCGCGGTCATGCCCGCCGGATAATCAGTGGTGAATCTTGCCCGCTGCACAAATGCCAGGGCAAAGGCCTGCTTGTTGGCTTCCAACTGTGCCTGCCAGTTGCCGACGTTTACCTGGACGCCCTGCGAAATTAACTGAGAGTCCGGCACCAACTCCTGACGGCGGATTATGGGGACCGTCCCGGCAACGCCGGGAGACGTAGTATCACCATAGGCTGCTTTGTACATGCGGTAGACCAGATAGCCGGTCTCTTGAAACTCGATGGACAGGAAGAACGCGGCGGAAACGTTTATGTGTTTCACCTGATTACATCCGGAATTGATGCCGCACGAATATATTTCGTCGCTCCAAAACTGCAGACCACTCAGATCCGGTTCACGGTTGAGGAAATCAAGATAATGTTGGCGCACAAAAAAGCGGTTGTCGCCTATGCGATTCCCGGTCCAGCCGATGTCGCGAAATAACGAATATGTCAGGTCCCAGATGGGAACGACACTGTGATTGAGATCGCCAGCAATGTTCGGTTCCATCAATTGGTTGGGCAGCAGGCTGGAATCCCAGTGAGAGACTGACGAGCCGCCCTCGACCGGATTCGGTGCGTACATCAAGGGACGCCGGTTCGCGTCGGTGCCTGCTAACACGGATGTGTCCGCGAACAGGGTTGCGTTGACGCCGCCGCTTAGCTGACCTTTGATAATACTGCCGTCCGTCAGTGTGATCGAAACAGTGGGGATGACAATCGTGTTGTCCGTGCCGCCCATGCCCGGCGGCGTCGCGGCTGATACGTTGTCAACGATGATCACAGCCGTCGCGCCGGCGTTTTGAGCGTTCTTTGTCTTGACGACAAAGTTACAGTTGCCGCGGTCGATCAGCGCAATCCTTCCCGAAATTGAATTAGTAATTGGAGAACACCCGTCGTTCGGAATTGTTTGCACTACATCAGCGGTGGTTCCCGCCGGCGACAGGGGCGGTCCAAAGCTGGCCGTGCCCACCTGGTAAATGCCGGCGATCACGGACGGAGAATTGACTCGCAGTCGAGGCGTTCCAGACAAGACATTCGGAACGTCCGACACCACCCGTGGCCCAACCCACACCAGGTTTCCAGTATTGATCGTTGAAGCTACGCGCTCCGCGTCAGTCATCTGCGGCCAGGCCTTGGCTGCGGTGTTATCGAATAGGTACCGATCATAGATGCTTGGGAAGCGGCCACCTGTGTCACTGCCGGCCTGCAAACCTGTTTCTTTATTCGTAAAGGTTTGAAACCCGAGACCGTGACTCAATTCATGCAGTACTACGCTCACGAGATCGATTCCGTTTGGGCCGTGATTGTTATCGAGACCGTAGTACCAATGAGCGGTTTCCAGACAACCCGGAGTGCCGAGGTTCACATTGAAGCGGGCAGTAATCTCATGCGTCGGCCCATTCCGATCAATTCCCGATATGGCATTCGCGAGCGCGTTGCCATACCAAAAGCCCGGCTCGGCGCCTGCAAAGTTTCCAAAGATGCTCCCACTATTACCTGCCGACCCCAGTGTGGCTGAGTTCGCGGTGCAGCCCTGAGCTTCCCAAATCGCCCGCACGGTGATCGTCGGGCTGCTGTTAAGCGTGGCGCCCCAAATGTTCGCCGCGAACTGAAACGCAATTAGTCTTTGCTGTCCGACTGTCGTCCCATTGTTCCCACCGACCGGCGTTGCGGGAGTGGCATCGTTAAAACCCACCCCGGCGGCATCGCCATTAAGAATGACGATATTCGCCTGTGCCGAGGCTTCGACCGACACGATGAGCGTGAGAATCAGCGCCAGCGCTAAGGCCGGCAGTTTTTTGATCAGGTACGGCATTTTTAATTCCTGGTCCGCTTGCGAGCGGTGGGAGCGTTCTCAATCAACTTCGGATCAATACGGAAGAACTTTGCCGCGGCGCGCGGATTATCGACGCACGATTGCTCGATCGCCCCGTCCGCGTTGATGCGCGCGACCGTCACGTTCTGAAAGCGCCCCTGCAAATCCATCGAGACCGATCCATCCGCATGGCGAACCTGGGTCAGGCCGTCCGTGGAGGTATCCAACATCGGGGCGAGGTCGTTGGCTAGTCGCTGCGCTTCCTCCTGCGTGAGCGGTTTCATTTCGCCGGTTTGGGGGTTGACTTGAATGTCCTGACTGCCAACCCGTCTTGTTATGAAAGTCGGCGCGCCGGTCGCGGAAGCTTTGTTTGCCTCACGATTCGCAGCGTGGGTCGCTCTTCCCTTCTGGCGCGAAATGACGGTAATCGCCGTAGCGACTAGAATTACGGCGACTGCGGCAACAAACAGCAGCCGTCGGCGGCGGTTGGCAACATTGTGTTTCGAAGATCGTTTTTTCATGGGCGCTTTTCCGTTCCTGGAGGCTTGTCGTGGACCGATGGTCCCTGGTTTAGCTCACCGATCGGTGATGAAAGCACTACGGGGCTTTTTTAGATTAACAAACAGTCCTTGCTATTCGCATCAAAAATTTGTGAGCTGCTGTCGGAAGACAGCGTCGAGGCAGCAGACTTAGTCGTCCGGAGCGCCTTCAAAGTTGCCTCGGCAGCCTGCCGCCGGACATATTGAGACCAGGAAATTTCGTAGCGGAAAGAGTGGCCGATAATACGCAACGAGCTGCCGAGCAACCCAGGTAATTAAGCCCAAGGCGAGCCTGTGCGAGCGTATTTATATAGTTGACTCACTTCGATAACCCGAAGGGTTGCAAGAAAGTAGCCGGTGGTCGGAGTCCGCGGAGACCACCGGAAATGCGATATTTATTGGGCGCACCCCGGAAGGGTGCCAGATTCCTCGCTGTAAAGATCTTTTGCATTGACCTGTAGTCTAGACTTCAGATTGTGGGTTCAACCTTCTTCAGCCTGCACTATCACACGCGTCTTCTCGACCAAGGAGCGGCGACCCTTCATTAAGCCCGAATGGCAACCACGTCTTCATGCATACCTCGGCGGGATCATTAAAGGCATGAACGGCGTGCCCGAGATTGTCGGCGGAGTTGAGGATCATGTCCATATCCTGGCGAGTCTCAGGCCAGTGCATTGCATTGCGGCTGTACTTCGCGACTTGAAGAAGGAATCGTCCACGTGGGCTAAAGAGAATTTGATCGCAGATTCACATGGCAAGAGGGTTATGCGGCGTTCACCGTAAGCCCCACGGCGACCGACTCAGTACGGCGCTACATTGCCACGCAGGAGGCGCATCATCGTAAACATTCATTTGTTGATGAATTGAAAAAGCTTCTTAACGCGGCCCGTATCGAATTTGATGAGAAGTACTTGTTGTGACGTCTGGCACCCCTCCGGGGTGCGGTCATGATTAACGACTTTTCCGGTGGTCTCCGCAGACTCCGACCACCGGCTACTTTCTGGCAACCCTTCGGGTTGCGCTGGGGTGAGTCACCTATATGATTACCCTCGCAAAGCCTCGCCTTGGGCTTAGCTATGACCACTGCTTCGCAGCTCGACTATTAGTTCGTGCGCGGCGCCGGACTTTTTGGGCAAAGTCGCGGAAAAGGGACCCATACTGGCTCTTTAGCGTGCGCACCTGCCACAGTGGAAATGACTTAGAAAAGCAGGTCGATGAGGGGTGTCATCAGAAAAAAAGCCAGCTGACTCGTCCTGGAATTCGATGATGCCGCGGGAACACTCGGCGGCAGGACGATCGTGATGTTTGGCGTGTTCGTGCTATTGACGCCACGAACGCGAATGCCGAGTTGGTAGGTGTTCGGCGGTAAATCGGGCAGACGGAAAACTACGTAGGAACCGCAGGTGACTGCATTCGGCCCAACCGCCTCAACCGAGTACGAATTGCCGCCCATCTCTACTGACAATGTGTTGAGATCCGGTTGCGTCAACTGGCCGAATCCGAGATCAGTCGCAAAGAAGATAATTCGCGTGCGCCTTTCTGAGCTGAAGTTGTGGTTGTTTACCAACGTGAACGGGCCCCGCACCAACGTCACAGAGTCAACTGCGGCCAGGTCGGTACCATCCACGAAAAGCGTCGGCACCGCAGAGGCGGCCTGTTGTTCGAATGCACCAATATCCACGATGCCGTTCGAGATTCGGTTAAAGCCGGCGCCGCGCTGATCGGTCAGCAATGGACTGTTGTTTTGATCGAGCGCGAGCGCGTTGCTGCCCGCGTTGAGCGCGGGACTGCAAGCCAACAGCGCGTGCATCAGTGTCGGCCCTCCGTGACTTCCCAGTGGACCCAAAAGCGGATTCACGTTCGTAATGTTGTGCGTGGTCGTGCCGGTAAGCGTCGCACCGGACGTGTTTCCGATTAGGTTGTAATCCTGAGAGGCAAACGTGCCGAACAAATCGGGCCCCGCGCGACCGGGGCTTATTGTGTTGTTCGCGACAATCGCATTTTTCAGTGTGACTGTCCCGACATTGAAAATCAGGATGCCGCCGCCGTTGCCATTCGCGGCGTTGTTGCCGGCTATAGTTGTGTTGGTCAGGGTAATGGGACCGAACGTCGAAATTCCGCCACCTCCGCCGGCACTATTTCCGCTGATTGTGCTGTTGATGACCATAGCGGAAACGCCGCTGACGCCTGTCGTATAGATGCCGCCGCCAAAAAATCCCGCAAGCGTGCCGGCCGTATTGCCGCTGATGGTGCTGTTAGTCACGAGCAGCACGCCACCATTATTAAAAATACCGCCGCCATTCCCGGAGTTCGCGTTGTTGCCGGCTACCGTGCTGTGCGCGAGCATCACGGTACCCGAATCGACGAATATGCCTCCTCCGTTGACGGCGCTATTGCCATTAATGGAACTGGAATTCAAAGCCACCGACCCGCCAAAGACGAACATGCCTCCACCATGCGCAGTACCAGTCGCGGAGTTTCCGGTAATAGTCACATTGGTCAAAGTCAACGTCCCGGCACTGGCGATGCCGCCTCCGCTTCCGCTGACGTTGCCGCCAGAAATACTTAGTCCGGAAATCGAAGCCACTGCCGCGCCTAGAACCTGCAGAACCCGAAAGTTCGGCGTACCCGCTGCGGTGCTGCGTTTGATTGTCAACAGAGATGCTCCTGGCCCAGTTAAAGTAATGTTATGAGCGATGAAGAGTTGGCCGTTAACTAAGCTAATTTGACCCGTAACACTAAAGGTAATGGAAACAGGTCCGCAGTAACTGCGCGCGTTGGCTTCATCCAGCGCCGCGCGTAACGTGCACGCGCCGCCAGAGGTCGCGCATACGCCGTTGCCGATCGTCGCGTCGCCGGCATCGCCGATATCGTTCACCACCACCGTTGTCGCGCAAGGCGGTGGCGTTGGCAGAGGGTCAGCCGGTGGACCGCCGGGCGCAATTTTCGCCCACCAGGTTCCCCAACGGCTATTGTTGGTCGTTGTCAGGCTGTCGCCCGGATTTCGGGTGCTCGCATATTGCTGGATCGTCCAGAAGTCCACGTCGTTGTCCGGATCAACCATCGTGTGACTGTAATCGCCCCAACGATTGCGCGTGCCACTGAAACTCTTGGAGTAGTAGTCTTCGCCTTCCTTGATTATCGCGGGATCGCGCATCGCACTCTCTCCGTTAAGCCGCATCGCGTACGCCGCGCGCGCGAAGTGCCGCCAACCAAAGTTCGAAAAGCCCACTAACACATCACCGTTCGCATTCACGGCAATCGACGGATACGCATACCACTCTCCATTCGTTGGCGTGGCGTTCGGATCATCAATTCGCCCGCCCTCGACGAAGACGCCGCTGGTGTCGATGCGCGTCCATTGCGCCGCCGTGTGCGTCAAAGATCCACCGGCGGGTGCTGGAAGGCCGATCGTTTGCGCGTAAAAAATGTTTCCGTTACGAAAAACCACGTTCGACCGAATAAACGAGTCGACTGAATCAATGGATCGCAGCGCAGACGGACAGGTGAGGCCGATAGTTCCGACACAGGTCTGCGGAAGGATGTCTCCGCCCGGTTGAGTCCAGCCACCGCCGGGGCGCGTTTTGAAATTGGTGTCTGGATCGAGGTTTAGCACTGGCGCGCTCGGCGTGCCGGTAATTCTGTGCAAATGGTAAGCGGCGCTACTGCTTGATCGGTGAACCGGAATGTAAAGAGTCTCTTCAGTAGCGGAATATGTCGTCGCGGGATGCATACAAAAGTTTGTTCCGCCAACTGTGTTAGTTACGATGCTACTGTTGGCGGTGCCAGTTTGTAGCGCCGGATAGTCCAGAATCAGCATCTTGCCGGCCACAAAACTTCCAGCGCCGCTGGTGCGAAATTGATTCCATCCGACCGCTATCCAATTTTTATTAAAGCCAAGCATCGGAAAGTCAGCCCATTCGCCGTTCGCGTCGCAGCCGACCGCGCCGGCGGCACACCCGACCACAAAACGATAAAGCGTGAATGTTCCCTGAGGATCTGACGTTGCAGAGATGCCCACCAGCACGGACGCGCTCGCTGTCCGGCTGTTCGAAATCGCGGCGACGATCCAGCGGCCACCACTTGTATAAGGGTCGTACTGAATCCGCGGATCGAAAACGCCGGTGACCGGCGAGGGTTGGGGGGAAGGCCCGGGTGTGGCTGAATTTAGCGGCGCCCAGAATGCGTCAATCGACATCGTCGACAGCGCCGCACCGTCAGCCTTGTTTTGAATCCGATAGTTCGTATTGAGAGTCGAAAAGATCCTCGTCGCCCCCACCGCGCCGGTTGTGTCGGGAGGAATTGTGCGCGTGGCGGTGCCTACCTTCGGCTCGTCCAGTTGGGCCACGAAACTGGCCGCAGGTGCGGGCGAACCAATTAAGTCTCCACCCGATTCAAGCCGGGGAACGTCTAAGGGCGGTTTTGCCAACTCGGAACTGCTGAGAAGCACATCCGGTTCGGGAATCGTCATGGGCGGATGGATCTCCAGCGGCTCGGCTTCTGATTTGAGCGCGCTGGGGCGTCTCTTTTCCGCGCGTGCCAGCTCTTCAAAGTTGACTGTTACAACCGCGGCCGGCCGAATGGGCCGCATCGGCGCCTGAGCACTCGACTTATCTTGAAAAGTCTGCGGTTGCTGGCGCGCTTCGCGACTTGCCGAAACGTCCAGCGCGGGCGCCAGAATTCCGAGACTCGCGATGGCCAGAATCAACGCGCCAAGGGCTTTTGCTAACAGGTGTTTGGGCGATTGATGCACTGCTTATCCTGGATCCGGGGATACCCTAAACGGCGAATTTTAATAACACAGAAGCTTTAAGTGCGCTAGTTTCCGGGCAGAATCCAACCAGGAAGAAGCTAATAGTCTCGTGCCGCCGGGGTTTGGAGAAAAAATAGGCTAATTTTTGTGGCGGGACTCGCTATTGTCTTGACGTTAATTGTTACGAAGCATTAAACTTTACGCCTTGCCCAAGCGTCTAAGCGATTGGCATGGGCGTCTGCGCTTTTCGAGGCCCTAATTCCTCAAAAGACATTTATAGCCAGGAGTATGAGATGAAATTAGTCATTGCTTTATTAATCACAGTCTTCGCAACTCTGACAATCGCGGCGCAGCCGACGCTGCGAATCGAGACTGAGATTCCGGGCCTGCCTTCCCAACTGTTCTACGGCAACGTCAAAGTAAAGCCTGTGCGGTTGCGACCGGGCACAAACACGCCGATTACAATCGTCGATAACGACTTTTTCGTCCAACAACAATATCTCGACTTTCTTCTTCGCTTCCCGGATCAGAGCGGCTTCAATTTTTGGCACAATGAAATCACCAGTTGCGGCGCAAACCCTGGGTGCATTGACGCCCGACGGACCAACACGTCTGGAGCCTTTTTCCTGTCAATAGAATTTACCGAGACTGGCACCCTCGCCGTGCGCACGACGAAAGCGGCTTTTGGCGACACGACCGGAAACTCGACATTGGGTGGCGCACATACACTTCAGGTCCCAAGAATTACGCGCAGCCAGTTCTTACCTGATCAACTCCAATTGAGTAATGGAGTAGTCGTCGGGCCGAATACAGGCTGGGAAGCCACACTCGAAGCTAATAAGGTGACTTACTTTAATGGTTTTGTGACGCGCCCGGCTTTCACTTCGGCTTACCCAACCAGTCTGACTCCAGCGCAATACGTTGATGCGCTGTTCACCCAGACCGGCATCACGCCATCGACCGGCGAGCGTGACGCGGCCATAGCCGAGTTCGGCGGGGCGGGAAGTACGACTGATAATGCGGCACGTGCGCGAGCACTCCGGAAGGTTGCGGAAAACCCGACTTTTGCGGCCGCTGAGAAAAACAAGGTGTTCGTGCTGATGCAGTATTTCGGCTATCTTCGCCGCGACCCCAACGGAGGCCAGGACACAGACCATACTGGTTACGAGTTTTGGTTACAGAAGCTGAACAGCTTTAACGGTAACTTTCACCAGGCAGAGATGGTTAGATCGTTTCTCGTTTCCACGGAATACATCGACCGCTTCTAACGCTCGCCCTAAAGCTAGCGTGTTCTGCGAAAGGCTGGACTACAAAGTCCAGCCTTTTTTATTTGCGCAAGCGCATGCGCAAGACGCCCCATAGAGCTTCGGTGATTATTCCAAGATTGAACTTTGAACGGCCCAGCCTACGTTCGACAAAGACTATCGGAACCTCGCTAATTCTAAATCCCTTACGGAACGCCTGGTACGACATTTCGGCAAGGAATACGTAGCCATTCGACCAGAGCCGGTCTAAATCAATAGCCGCGAGTACATCGCGGCGCCACATCTTAAAGCCACTGGTGCCATCTGTCACCGGCATGGAAGTCACCAGTCGAATGTAGGCGGTTGCCGCTTTACTCAGAATTAGCCGCTTGAGATCCCAGTTAACGACGCTGATCCCATTCAGGTAGCGAGAGCCTACGACCAGATCACTGTCGGCAATCCTTTCGAAGAACTGCGGAAGAAACTTCGGATCGTGAGAGAAATCAGCATCCATGTGCATGATGAGATCGTAATCGCGGGCGAGCGCAAACCGGAACGCTTCGACGTAGGCCGGCCCAAGACCTTCCTTGCGCGGGCGATGAATCACGAAAATCCGTTCGGGCTGGGCCGTGCTTAACTGATCCGCAAGCTCGCCGGTGCCGTCCGGCGAATTGTCGTCTACGATCAGCACGTGCGCTTCGGGAGCGAACTGCTGGATACTCTCGACTATTGCCGAGACATTCTCACGCTCGTTGTATGTGGGCACGACGACGAGGCAACGCATCTCAGGTCTTGCTCTCCTGCGTCGTGAGAAAGAAGCGCTTCATTGCGAGGAGAGCATCATCGCACACGGAACACGTAAAATGAAATTTCGCTAGGAGAACGCCCGCTTATCACCGCACTCGTGGCCGACAATAAGCACGAAGCTGCGGAGCAGCGGAGGTAGTTAAGCCCAAGGCGAGGCTCTGTGAGCCTTGGGTAACGGTGCACCCAATTGTTTGGAGCCGCGGAGCGGCGACCGATTAGCGCGCTGAGTTATCAGGCGTTGCAGCTGCAATGCCGAACCTCCAGGACCGGGCTCCAAAAAATCTCTGTCGCCCGCTTCGCAGGCTCGGTTGATCTAAAAACACATCGTTACCCAAGGCTCGCCAAGCCTCGCCTTGGGCTTAGCTATGACCGCTGCTTCGCAGCTCGTCAGTTTACTTGACGAGCATCGTGCCTCTCCACATACTTGAGCCGCGCAAACCGAACCAGGTTACTGCTTCCTGTAGCATGTCGATTTCCAAAATGTACTCGCCCGGACGATGCGGCGCGTTGATTACAAGCGGAATCGTTATCAACTGGCCCGGGTCAAGATCTCGCGGCAGCGGACCGCGCCCGTCATCGTTGCGCACAAGATTTCCGTTTGCCTCAAGCCAGTGATTACCGGCATAGAGCTGAAACGGCGACCCACTTCGCTCGCGCGCCGGCCAAACGGCGTCGCTGGCATTCTTTACCGTCACTTCGATTGTCGCCTGCTGCCCGGGCCGCAGCATCGTGACTGGATTTGCGACCTGAACTTCCGCCTTGAAGGCGTTCTCCGGCAGGCGCGCCAGTTCTCGTGGGACGCCTCGTGCGATGTAGGTGGAATAAGGTTCGCTCTGCGCCAGCATGTTGCAGCGCGGGCAGCTGCTCTCAGTGGTTATTACCACCGCGCCTTCGGGCGCCGACTTGTCAAAGCCGAGCGAAACAAATTTTGCGTGCGGAATGTTTTGCAACAGCGCATACCAGTAGGCCTGGATGTAACCCGGACGCGCGGGATCGTCGGCCAGGTAAATCGGAGCGATGCGCGAGTGCGCCAGCGCGGCGGGCAAGATCTTCGCCGGGTAATCAGCGTCGAAAGTGTGCAGACGCTGAGACGAGCGGCCGTCGGCATAATACTTCCATTGGAGAAACAGACCTTGTCCGAGTCCAATGACTGCAACGATTATCAGTAACGCGCGGCGAGTGCGGGACGGCTGTTCCAGCAGCCAGACAAACGCGGGGATTGCCAGCACGACCAGGAATACGGGCAGCGCCGAGAGCCTAAGCATGTGAAAGTGTTCCCGCGTCAACGATGCGGGCACGACTGACGCAAGCAAACCGTATAGGATGAAGAGCCACCATCGGCTGATCCGCTTGCGATAACCAAGCAACACCACGGCAGCGACCACCAACAGAATTGTGATCGTCAGCATTGCCGGCGCACCGTGCAGGTGAATGAGTTCGTTATCCTTCGACTGCTCAGCGACGAACAAACGCCAGGGGTTAAGATTGGCGAAATAATGCCGCACAAACTCCCGAACGATTTCACTTGCCGTGCTCTCGGAGGTGAGAAAAGTTAGGTAGTTAAAGCGTCCGGTCAGCACGTGCGGGCGCCGCCACCACACGACAACCATCGGCACCAGCGTGACCCCGTATGCGGCGAGTGTTATCAACAACCCACGTATTCTGCCGCGCACACTGAAAACAAAAAGGCCCAGCGCCAAAAGTGGGCCAACGAGTCTGCCAATCGAGTACGTATAGGTCAGCAAGGCCAGCGTCAGCGACAGCGAGGCAACTTCGGCGGTGCGCCACGCCGGCTTTTCTGATGCGCGCCAGACGGCAAGCAGAAACAGGGCCGCCGTCAGTGGATATAATGCGACCTCCAGCACCAGTCGACTTAATTCGAACAACCACGGAGTCAACAAAGCGAAGACGCCGACCATTAACCCGGCGCTGCGGCGGCCGCTAACTTTCGCGCCTAATACACCCAAAGCTACCGCCGTGGCGATCCCAATTACGCCGCTCAATGCACGCGCGGCGAATATGCCTGGACCGGTTATCTTGAACACCGCGGCCAAAAGATAAATGTAAATCGGGTTCTTGTACTCGCCGAACGCGCGAAAGAACAGCGGCCAGGCGTTACCAAACTCATCGCGACCGGTTTGGGCGATCGTGTGGGCGTTATACGCGACTGAAGATTCGTCGATGAAAAATCCAGGAGGGTTCCGCGCAAGGTCGAAGACGTAAAGAAAGCCACCGGCCGCAATCGCGAACAGGACGGCAATCGCAAACTGGTGGCGAATTAGAAACTCGCGATTGAGCTTCGGCATCTTTGAGAAGGCTCAGTGACCGGTCTGCCGATACAAATAGATCGAGCCACCGATCACAGCTTCGGGCACACGTTGCCGGTATTCAGAAAAGAAATTCACGCGTTCCGTATCACTCGAGTTGCCTCCACTCGGGAAAGGAACGGTCGAGCCGTTCAGATAACTTGCCCCAATGGCGATGTACCGGGGCGGATTTTCCGGCGGCGTTGCGGCCAGAGGATCGATTCGTTCGATTCCGTAGAAACGCAGCGTGGCCCAACCGCCCAGCGTTGCATCCGCAACTCGCGTTTCGCCGCGCGCGCGTAATTCTTGTGCGAGCAAACGCACGTCGTCTCCCCATTCGACATTTGAATCAGAAAGATACCACCAGTGCGGAGCGCCGCTGGCAAGTTGATTCATGTAAGACATGTGATGCGGAAACGCGCGCACGGCTTCAATCGCCACCCATCCCAGCAATGCGACGGTTAAGGCCACAGCCACAGTGCGCGTGCGCGTGCGCGCAGATTTGAGTAGCTGATCGAGCAGGCCTGCTCCCAAAATGATAAGGAATGGATATGCCGGCAGATAATAGCGAACCCCAATGTTGATGTGGCTGAACAAAACGAAGACCGTATACAGGACAAACGGGACAATCAGCCAGAGATAATGCCAGGCCCGACGTCTGAAGGTTTGGTATATCGCCCATGCCAGTGCCGTTAGCGACAGCATGATAAAAGGCAAAGTTGCTTTTAAGGCGAAGGCGACCGGGAAGTAGTACCACCACCCCTTTTGGCTTTGCATTCCGAGGAACCCGGCCCAATGGCCGCTGCTGTTATGACGAAGTTGAAAAAGAATGCCGAGGACAAAATCCTTCGGTAACCAGAACGAAAAAAACTTGACTGCCGATGAATCGAACCGCGTCAGGGCAATCGTCGGGTCGCTAACCCAGGCGATCTCCGCAGGCATTAGCGCCGGCCGCTGAAAGAAATAGGCGCCGTTAATGACGACCACAGTAGCCAGGAGCACCAGTGCCGCTAGCATCACCACTCTGCGACGGCCGATGCTTCCTGGACGCCATACCTTAAAAATAAAGAAGGCCAGCAGGACGGGCCCGACCAACAACATCGAAAACTTCGCGAGCACCGCGACCGCCGTGGCGGCTCCGAGCCAAACCGCGCGTCGCAAAGTTGGTTCACGGTTAAAGTAATAAAGCGCGACGAAGAACAACAGGTATCCCAGCGCCGCCGGCACGTCGGTTTGCACGACCCGTCCATGCGCGAGGAACGTCGGTTCGAGCGCGAACAAACCGACCGCAATTACCGCCGCGCGAGCGCCGAATAGTTCGCGCCCAAAGCGAAATATCAAAATGCCCAGTGCGAGTGCAAGGCATATCATTGCCGCCCTCGGCCAGAAGCTGAGTGTTTCGACGCGATCGAAATTGTTCTCCCAAATAGCAGCCTGAGTTTCCCACTTTGCTTCGGCCGTTCCGGGCGCGTGAAGAATCTGATCGGGACGCACTTCATTCGGCTGCACAAAAAGAAGCGGCAAGCCCGCAACGATTTTCGACAGCGGCGGGTGTTCGTTGACTAGTTGGTAGTTGCCCGCACCCAGATGGTAGTATGCCGCGGGAATCATAACGATCTCGTCGATCGCGATGCTCTTGCGCCAAATAACGGCGAACATCTGCAGCGCCATAACCGCAAGCAGCACTCCGCTCAGTAATGCCGCCGCATGGGCGCGCGCGAAGCTGTTCAGCCATGCGAGCGCCCGGCGCGGATCGATCACGAGATACGGCACCTCTGCTGGCTTCTGACTCAATGACTCGTCCATTCGATCCCCGCTTCAGAATAAAATCTGAACATGCCGCGGCCCTGAGTATCACGCTAGCGCCGGTGATCTATTTCCTGCCCGCCATCCTCAGTGGCCGAGTGCTGTGCCCGGCTGACGGAATAATTCAAAACGTGCCGTTCCGCGCGACCTTCGCGCAGATGCTGCGCACCGGTCATTTACCGCTTTGGGATCCTTATATTTTTGGCGGCATGCCGTTTCTGGCTGCCGCGCAACCGGGTGTGTTGTATGCACTGAACTGGTTTTATCTGTTTTTCTCTCCGGCCGTCGCCACGAACCTAATGGTGGTCGCGACATACATAGTCGCCGGGCTCGGCGCATTCCTATACGCGCGCAAAATCGGCACGTCGATGGCCGGAGCGATGATCACGGCCCTTGTTTGGCAATTTGGCGGCGCCACGATTGGCCAGATCAGCCACATTAACATCGTGCAGACGGCTGCGTTATTGCCCTGGGTGCTCTGGTCGCTCGAAGCGTATGTGCAAACGGCCAGCTTCAAGCGGGGAACGTTAATCGCCATCTTCATCGCCGTGCAATTTTTTGCCGGCCATCAACAGACCTTTGTTTATTCATTGTTACTGGTGATCGCGTACTCGATTGCAATGTCGTTTGCCGATCGCACCAGGCAGAAGCGCTATTTTTCAGCAATCGCATTCGCCGGAGTCGGCATCGTGCTTGCAGCCGTGCAAATCCTACCCACGTTCGAGTTGCTGCGCAACAGCGTTCGCGCCTCAAGCTCGTACGACTTCTTCACTTCGTACTCGATGCCGAAACGTTTTGTGTTCGCGCTGTTCGCGCCGTACCTGATGGGCGGCGGGGACGGCCGGCTGTTTCGCGCGCCGTATGTCGGGCCGCCGTACTATCCGGAGATGATCGGCTACGTTGGTTTGCTCGCCCTCATGCTGGCGATCGCCGCGGTGGTGATTAAGCGCGACGCGCGTACGAAATTCTGGGCGATAACTTTCGGAGTGTGCCTGCTGCTCGCAATGGGACGCTACGCGCCGCTGCAAATTTACCAGCTCATCTACTTTGTTCCCCCTTTGAATCTCTTTCGCGTACCCGCGCGCCATTTGATGGAGGTCGATTTCGCACTGGCGGTGCTGGCCGGCCTCGGCCTGACGCGGCTTCAGCGCGCACGACAGCACGGGCCAATCCTGTTGAAGGTGGCGCTCATCGGTATTGGAGTTTTCCTCGTTACATTGTTGACCGTAACCTGGCTGCGTCCGGCAGAGTTTCGACTCGATCGCGATCTGCCGGTTACGATTCTTCGCGCTGCCGAATTGTTCCTGCCGATCGTTATCGCCGCCGCGAGTGCCTGGGCACTTTGGCGATTTGGTCGGCGGCGCAGAGGCGCCCTCGCACTACTATTTGCCGTGCTTTTAATTGATCTCGTTATATGGGGACAATCGAGCGGTTGGTACCCGGAGAGTCCGCGAAATAATGAAGAATACTGGCGCGTTCCTGAAGTCGTGCAGACTTTGCGCCGCGCCGCGCCGGGCGAAGCGGCCTCGTTCAGAATTCTGACCGTCCCACACGTTTTCGACCCGTCGCAGCCAGTCCCCTCAGCCACGCCGGAACACGCGAGCGCCTGGACTCAAGCTGACCTATACATGCTGCACGGAATTCATAATGCCGCCGGTTATGACGGATTCGGACTCGAGCGCTATCAAAAAATGGCCGGTGCGATGAAGGTGTGGGGGGAATTGACCGATCCGGAAGCGAGCCTCCGCGGCGACAGCCGTGAAATCGATTTACTTAACGTGCGCTTCGTCGTTACGTCGCGCCAAACGTCGGAAAAGACAGGCTCCGAATCGGCGGCGAATGCTTTCGCGCAACCGTTTGCTGAATTCAGCGGTTACAGATTCGCAGCGAATGATTTTGGGTTGCCGGCCATAACCAAAGACAGGCGAATTCACTTCGAAGTGCCGCCCGTCGAAATTGATAGGATCGCGCTGGTGACAAATCTCGCCTGGGCCGAAAATGTGCCGGACAATGCGATCGTGGCGCACGTGCGATTAGAGGCTGCTGACGGACGTAATTTCGAATTGCCACTCCGCGCGGGCGCAGACACTTCCGAGTGGGCTTACGATCGCGCTGACATTCGGGCGCGTATTCGCCATCGCCGCGCCACGGTCGCCACGAGCTACGACGTCGATGATACGGCGGGCGCTTATCAGGGACACACGTTCGTCACCGCTCTGGCTCTGCCGGAAAAAATAAAAGTTGTTGGCGGAGAAATAACCGTCGCCGCGAATCGCGAGTCGCCCGATCTGTCATTGGGTCTCTTTAGAATTTCGCTGGTCGAGTCCCCGCAGTCACAGACTTATGCGCTCAGACGTGATTCCGTGCGCGTGCAAAGCTCCACCGAGCCGCCCTCAGACGCCGCTTCATCGCCGCCAGCCGAACGCTGGAAATTCGTCGGGCAAACACGCGACACGAGAATTTACGAGAACGCGCGCGCGCTGCCGCGTGTCTGGTTGGCGTCAGATGTCCGCGTACTCGACGACAATGCGATGCTCGAGGTAATCCGCAGCGGAAAATTTTCCGATGGCTCGACCTGGGAGCCTGCACGAACCGCGCTGATCGAATCGGACATCGCGAATAAGCCACCCGGCTTCTCTCAGGGCGTCGCGTCAATCACTAAGTACGAACCCAACCGCATCGAGATAAGCACCAAAGCCAACGCCCCTTCCGTCCTCGTTTTAAGCGAGAACCACTATCCGGGCTGGCGCGCGTATGTTGATGGCCGGTTCGTCGAGACTTTGCGCGTCGACTACAACCTGCGGGGCGTGGCCTTGCCCGCGGGCGAACACACCGTGCAGTTCGTCTATCGCCCGAAGTCGGTGATTGTCGGATTTTCTATGTCACTCCTAACATCGCTCGGCCTTATCGGATGGATGGTAATACGTAGCAGACGCGGGCAGGCTAACTAGAAAGGCGTATGGCGAATCATCCACGTATTCAACGAGCGCGGGCGCGGCTATACCTACTGTTTTTTCTGGCTTTGTGGTTCACCTATGGCGTCCTCATTAACTCCGGCAATCTGAACGCCTTCGGCCTGCAACACGCTGGAGTTGAAGCGTACGTGGCGCGCCATAACTTCTATCTGGAGGGCGCGACTGACCCACGCCTGAAAGTTGAACCGGTGGTTGATGCGTTTCTTTTCAATGGCCATGTTTATCCCGCGAAGCAACCGGGACAGTTTATGCTCGGCGCTTTGATTTATTTTCCCCTCCACGCCTTTGGCCTAACCTATACGAGTAGTTATTTATTAACAGCGGCGCTCGTAACCTTCTTCAGTGCCGGGTTCGTAGCTGCCTTGTCCGCAGTGTTTTTGTTCAGCGTGGCGCGACGTTTCGCGGCGTCAGGCCTGTTTTGGCCGCTTATAGTCGCGTCGTCTTACGCGCTCGGCAGCACCATAGCCGCTTATTCCGGAATTGCCTGGCATGACACGCTGGCCACCGGCTACCTTGTCATGGCTGTTTACTTCATCGTTCGGCTGGCGCGCGAGCACCAGCCAGGTCGGGACAAATTCTTCGCGGCGGGCGCCGGCGTCTTTCTGGGCTTGACCATCACGACGTCAATGTTGCCTTTCCTGATGACGCTGGTCGCGGCTGCGTATTTCTTGTCGCTAAGACGCTGGAGGCTGATAGTTCCTTTTATTCTGGGAGGCGTGCTGGGAGTTGCGCCCCTTCTGATCTACAACATGATCTGTTTCGGTAATCCGCTGCTGGTGCCAAATCTCGCCGGCAACTACAGCGATACGTTTTTCCGGCCAACGCTGTCGAACCTGTTGAGCAAGGTACAATTCTATGCGCGGATGATCACCCTGTATGTGCCGGTATTCTGGGCCGGATTGGCGGGACTGCTTTTTTTCCCGGCGCGCCTTCGACGTGAACAGATCTTTATCGGAGTAAGCCTGGCTGCGTTGTTTTTATACGTGCTTAATATCGAAGCGACCGGGACATGTCAGTACGGGCCGCGCTATCTGCTGCCGGCGATGCCATTTGCTTCGCTGGGCTTGCTTGGGTTCAGCTTTGTTACGCGAAAACCGATCAAGATTCTGGCGTCAGCGAGCGTATTAGTGGTCTTGCTTGCATCGGCCGGCATTAATGTTATCGGCGCGATGCATGGCTCAATGCTTTGCGACTATCCGCATGCGGCCTGGCAGATCTATCTTTCGGAGATGATGAATGGCCAGATGAGATCGTTCCCGCTGGCGAAGTGGTTGTTCCTGCCCATGGTGGCGGCAATCGGCCTCTCCGTCTTCACGATTATATCTACCAGCAAGCAGGCTGGTTCCAACGGAGAGGCAATCTGAAAACTTCAGGCACAATCGAATTTGTTGAACCGCGTCAGGTGGACAATGTCACCGACTGCTACTTCTATCACACGATGGATCTGCCCGGCCTCGGCGTGCAAAAAGGCCATTGGGACTTGCGTGGCCGTTTCACCGACTACGTTGGCGGCGTTGAGATCCAAGGCAAATCAGTTCTGGATATTGGCACGGCGACCGGCTTTCTCAGTTTCGAAGCTGAAGCGCACGGCGCGGCGCGCGTTGTGTCACTCGACATGAGCAACGTGCGGGAACAGGCGTTCGTCCCCTTCAAAGGAAAGCTGTATCGAGAAGATTACGACACATGGATTTACTACCACGACCTCCAGGTTGGAAAGTGGAAGAACGCTTACTGGCTGTGTCACCGGCTGCTGAATTCGAAAGCAGATGTTTATTACGGGGACGTTTACGCGCTGCCGCCAGAACTGGGGCAATTCGATATCACGATCGTGGGCGCAGTGTTGGAACATCTGGTCGATCCCGTGTCCGCGCTGATTTCCATCGCGCGCCTGACGCGCGAACGCCTGGTGCTGGTGACGCCTTTGATTGAAACCAATGAAAAGATCGCGCGCTTCGAACCGAGCACCGACCGGCCGGACGATGACTTTACGTGGTGGACTTATTCAGTGGGCCTGTATCGCGAGCTTCTGACGATTCTCGGCTTCACAATTGAAAGCATTACTCACGCCGATTACTATCACGAATACGCTGGGCGGATGGAAGAACGTTCGACGCTGGTGGCCGTCCGACTTGCGTAGCAGTCAAACAACTTCGATCGATTGCTTAACTGTCGCGGATCCCAAATCCTCGAACCATGCCAGGTGCTCGGAAACCATGTCGAACATGAGAATGTAATTGCCGGGCCGGGCTGGCGCGGGCACTTCGATGTCAATCTCAACTGCTTCGCCGGGGGCAATGTCGCGCGGCAGAAACGCTCCGGCGTGATACCACGATAGGGGCTCTTCATTTTCGTCGAGCACATGCGCGACCAGATGTACGGCTCCCGCTTCGCTGGCGCTCTCGCCCTTTAACCAGCGCGCGTAACCAACATTTTCGGCGTGAAGCCGAAAGCGCAAAACTTCGCCAACCCGCCCCATCGTTGGAGCGGACGACAAAGTGAGCCGTGCGGCAAGATAGTTCACCGCCCGGCTGTCCGGGTAAGGCTCGCTTTTATGGCAAGCAGCGATGACGCGATCAGCCTGCACGCCTGGGAAAATTTCAACGCGTTCGAACCCGACGTTCTTCAGGAGCGCCGTGAGCGCATTCACGCTCGGGACGAACCAGTTATAAATTGCTTCTTTCGCGTCGGCGGTATTTTCAATGTACGCGAGCGGATGAAGCGTCGGGCGGCTCCCGCCCTCGTCGTACTCGAATGATTCGGGAACTTTCTCAGGCGGGTAAACAGCGGTTTCAATCACGAGCAACTCGCGCGTAATCGCGAACAGCTTCTCCAGCGCCAGCACCGGATGCTTGCAGTGATAGATCAGCCCGAGCGCCAGGGTCATATCGAACTGGCCCATCTGAATGGGATCGAGATCGTAAACCGACCGCCGCTCGTATTCGACATCGGCGCCAAGCACGCGCCGTACGAACTGCGCCTGGCGAATTAAGTCCCGTTGCGAATCGACTCCGCGCACGCGCGCAGCGCCGCGGCGCTTCATTTCGATCGAATAAAAACCCGCATTGCATCCGACATCGAGCACGCTTTTTCCGCTTAAATCATCGGGCGTGCAGACCTGGACGGCTTTCCAGGTCGGCCCAGGATGTTCGACGGGTTCACCGATGGCGCTCCGGGTTTTAGTGCGGATTCCATCGCCCAGATCGATGCAATGAAACCAGGGTTCAAGTCGCTTCAGTCCGAGTAGAATTTCTTCTTTGGTCATCCGTGATATCAGGCGACGTGGATTTCAATCACCAGAGGCTGTGATCCTCTCTGCTCGAACCAGCAAACGTGTTGGTCGACGAGATCAAGTTTAAGCGAGTATTGGCCGCGGCGGTGTGGGGCAATGCGCTTGAAGTTCAGCGTGAGACTCTCTCCGGGGGCGACTGCGTGCGGCAACACAGGTTCCCCGTGAACTTCGCTAACCAGAGTACCAGCCTCATCTGTGATTAGCGTGGCCGGCATCACAATCCCGGTGCGCGGGTCGGCGCCCGCCAGCCACAGCGTGTCGCCGGTGTTTTGGATCGTGACTGTAATCTCGAACTCCTCACCCGCAGACAAGCTGGCGATCGAGCTGCTTGTCGTGATGCGCGCCTGCAGATCGTTCGGACTGCGGCTGTCGGGAACGGTTGACGCATGTGCGCCATGCGCGACTTTTTTACAAGCAACGTAGTGAAAATTCGTGTCGACATTACGTAGCGATAGTTGTTGCTGATTGTTCAATTCGTCTCGTGGAAACAGGCCGTTCACGCTGACGTAATCACCGGTGATGGCGAAACCGGTCTCTTCCAGAAGCTGCCGCAGGTACGGATAATCAAAGGGAGCTTCGAGCGTGCCAAACTGGCGCATCACGTCGCATAATTCGTTCTCGCTCGCAGACCCTGTATGCGGGCGATCACCCTCGAGAATGAAGAGCAGTCCGCCAATGTCCATCATCTGCGCGGCATGGCGGATCACCGCCGCGTCGTCTTCGAAATGATGGAGCGAGTCGTAACAAATCACGGCATCGAACTTTTCCGCGAGTGGCGAAAGCTCAACGTCATGCACTTCGAACGTGCAACGCAAGGGCGTTTCATGATCAGCGCCATACGGAACACGAGCGACGCGTTCGCGCGACATTTCGATTAGGTCGGGGCTTATGTCGATTCCCTTCACCACATAACCCAGACGGGCAAAATATTCGCTGAGCCATCCCGATCCACAGCCAAGGTCCAGAATGCGACTGCCGGAAGGCAGGGCGAGCGTCACGGCGATGTTGGCAAAGTCGCAGAAGTGGCGATGCGTGTCTTCGTCCATGGCGAAGTTCTTGTACTTCGCGGGTTTGTTAGCCAGATTGTAGAAAGGCTTCGTGCGGAGGTGATGACGCCGCTCATCGCTGATCCTGCTCAAGTACTCGCGGGCGCCACGTTTGTAATCGATGCCCTCGATTTTTCCACCGCGGCC
Source organism: uncultured Acidobacteriota bacterium (assembly GCA_963726075.1). GTDB lineage: Bacteria > Acidobacteriota > Blastocatellia > Pyrinomonadales > Pyrinomonadaceae > UBA11740. Next base: position 642,414 of record CAVSAQ010000001.1, read on the forward strand.
AGGTGCTGGATCGACCGGATCATTGCCGTGGCCGTTTTGAGTTATGGGGGTTTCGGACGTTATTTGTCCTGGACGAAGTGAAGCGTCTATCACCGAGCCGGAAGGCGCGGGTGGAGCGAGCATTGCAACCTCCGTCGCAATCGATCGCAAGAGCTGATCATCTGAGGCGCGCATACCGACGGCCGCCAATTCATTCGCGACGTCGTCTACCAACCGCCGTCGCGGACGGCTGGCAATTACGCGGTGCAGGAACTTGATGTATTTCGTAGCGCTATCTTCAATCCGGTGCTCAGCCAGGACATAGGCCCGCGCGTTCCGGCCAATTTGCGTACGAAGCGGCTCGTCCTCGATCAGCTTTCGCAAATACGCCTCGATCAGCGCATCGGTTGCGTTCTCATGCTCAACCTTGACGACAGCGTCGTTCGGAAATTCCGAGAAGGCGCCGATATCTGACACGATGGCCGCCACACCCGAAGCCATAATGCGGCACAGGCTTCCTGACGTCGCGCCAACTGAACGCTCGCGCAGACAGATCGCGATGTGCGTCCGCGCAATCCATTGCTGAAACTCTTCGAGCGAAACGTGGCCGGTCACCGCAACCCGATCACTGACGCCGTAACGCGCGATTATCTGTGGCAGCTCAGGGAAGTTGCTATCCGAGCCGACCAGCGTGTATCGAAAATCGTAAACGCTTTTAAGTTTGGCCAGGATTCGTAAGGCCCGTTCTATGCCCTTGTCCGGTGTAATCAGTCCGAAGGAAGCGATTTGCACTGGACCACTCGCCGAACGGTCGAGGCGCGGCGCCCCAGCGGCTGCTTCGCGGGTGATGTGATGGTTGATTCGGGCGCAGGGGACGCCGGGCGCGAGCCTCGCGAAACGTTCTGCCTGCCAGGCCGAATGAACGATGATTCCTTCGGCGGATTGGGCAATGCTGCCGTTGAGCGGAGACTCGAGTGGCTTGTTTGCGATGGCCGGCGTCGCGCCTCTCGAAAGAAACTCAGCTGCTTCGTCGCGCGCTTTCCAGCCGCAGCAACGTTCCACTTCGTTCAGATACACCCGCAAGTCGTTGCGGTCTCGCGCCAGACCAAGAAAAAAGTCCTGCAAAGCGAAATCGTGAAAGACCACCACGCCCGGACGAGTTTGCATTGCCTCCAACATGCCGGCGTGATAGCGATGATCGTTGCCCATGTGATAGATGACGACATCGAAATCATCAAGCTTCCTCAGGTGTGAACGTTTCCGGCGATAATCAAACACTTCGAAACGCGAAGTCAGCTCGCGATTCATCGGTTGAAAGCCATCGACAAATAGAGCAATCTCTGCGTCCTCTGCCAGCAGCGGAAGCAGCTCTTCGCTGTAATCTGAAATTCCAGATCGCTGTGGCGTAAGCGGACTGAAGTAAGCAAGGCGCATGGAAAAAATGTCAGTCGTCGGTGGTCAGTTGTCAGTCGTCGGTGGTCAGTTGTCAGTCGTCAGTCGTCAGTCGTCCGTAGTCAGTAGTCGGAAGTTGGTAGTTGATTGGTTGGCGGTATAAACGACTGAACAACTGACAACTGACAACTGACTACGAATTATCGAACCACCGCCAAGTTTGTTCTTGCCGTGGGTGATCCTTTATCGCTGAACCACGTGACGCCTTCCTGAACGAGGTCGATTTCCAGGATGTAATCGCCCGGATCTTTCGGAGCGGTTATCGACAAAGGCACTTCCTCTTCCTCGCCAGGCTTCAAATCCTTCGCTATTCCGTAGCGTCCGTCCATGTCGGTCAGCTTCGAGCCGTCAGCTTTCAGCCAACGATTACCTGCCGCAACGTAGAATTTGTTGTCCGGCCGCGTGTTAACGGGCGCTCCGCGGGCCCACCACTGAACGGTGCTGGCGTTTTTGATCTTCACTTGCACCACTATTTTCTCGCCGGCACGCAGTTTGGTTGGAGGACTAACGAAAGTGATTTGCGCCTTGTAGGCCTGGTTCGGCAACTCGGCCGGGGTTGTAGGAATCGAATCGCGCTTTTCCGGGTTCACGGTGGTCGCCGGCCTACTGCCCGAACACGCCAATGCGCCGATGGCGGCGCTGAGCACGACTATTAAGACAAATTTTGAGCTCGTCATGAAGTGGTCCTCTTGCTTAGTTCGATTGATCAGTTGACTGCAACCCTTGCACGAAACGTGGTGGATCCGCGATCGCTGAACCACGCAACGCCTTCCTGAATAACGTCCAATTCTAAAACATATTCACCCGGCGTCGCGGGAGCGGTGATGGTGAGTCGCAACATTGCGCTCGTTGCCGGCGGCAAATCCTCAGCCAAAGCCGCACGGCCATCCACGTCCGTGACTTTTTGTCCGTCTTCCGTGAACCAGCGATTCCCGACGGTTATTTGATACTGCCACGTCGGCTGGTGTCCAGGCCAACGAATGTTGCTCGCATTTTCCAAGTTTACCTCCAGAACGTATTTCGTTCCGGCTTGCAAAGTCAAAGGCACCTCCGGAACTCGAATTCTCGCGTTGAAAGCGTTGTCCGCCAGCGGCAGGCCTCTGGGCGCAGAGTCACTTGCGTTGGAGCCTTCGCGCGAAGCGGGAATAACTTCGACAAGCAACATGTCGAATATCGTTCGGCGCGAAAAATACGGAATCGAAAATGGCCGTATTGAGCCGGTCTCCAGACCACGCTTTGCCAGAACTTCGCGCGCGCTTTGAAGATGCGCCGCTTCAGTCAACGTAAACAGGCGTTTGCCTTGTGCGGCGGAGATAGTCTGATCAAACTTTTCGCGACCGCTTTTAGTCACAAAGTATTCCTGCGTGCGAGCGCCTAACGTGGGAATATCCGGCTTCAGCAGGGCCATAAATGCCGTGGTCTTGTAGGTGGTTTCGATCCAACCGTCCACGTTATTAAGCGCGAACTGATCGTCGATCGAAAGATACGTGCGGAGGTCTCTGTCACGCAGCAGTTCACGCGCTTCGCTCACCGTGTATCGCATCGGTCGAGCGGTGAGGGGCTCGCGCATGCTCCACTCATACTGATTACCATAGGCTAAGGCGAGGCCAACCTGCGCCAGCAAGAGCGCGCAAATCGCGCCGGCTGTCAGCCATTGCAACGGCTTGGCAAATTTTGCCAACGCCGTCCACAGAACCTGGACCAACCGCACAATGATGATCCCGCTGGTGATTTCGACAAAGATGGCATAACGGCTGTAGCCGCTGGCCGCGCTCCAAAGCAAAGCGCCCAACAAAGTAATAATGCACAAGGCGCGAACCGGCCCATCTTTTCTTGCGACCACCAGATAGATCAGTGCAGCGATCACGCCCAGGGACATGCGCCCGCTATAGACCGGAAGCTCACAGAATCGCTCGGGCTTGAAGAAAACGATTATCGGCCACGATAAAGTCTCCAGCAGCCCTTGCGGACCCCAGCGCGGATCAAACACGTTCGTGTTGGGCCAATAAGGTGATTTGAAAATGGCATTGTAGAAGGGGAAAAACGCGTTCCCAGTCAGGCGATACACCAGCACCGAAAATGGGACCAACGGCAACAGAAGAGCCGCCCCGAAAACGGCCAGGAGCTTTGCGACCGTTGTCACGGTCAGGCCGCGATAAGCGGCGGCGATATTGATTGCAAAGACGAGCGCGATGGGGATGGCGAAGACCAGGTTCGCCAGTTTGAAGCTGACGCTAATTCCGAGGAACAGCGAGATCACCAAACTGCGGCGAACGAGCCACGCTGGTTCGATCCGCCGCAAAGCTTGCCGGGCTGCTTCCAGCAACAGTGGCAGCGCCAGCAGATCGATCATGTAGTTATTTAGCTGGAAAAAAATTTGCTCCGTGGAAACAATCAAGAGAATTGCGACCGCTCGCCACCACCGGCCGCGAATGAATTGAAGCAGCATCCGATCGAGAATAATTCCCAGCCACACAACCGCCGCCAGATTTGAGATCGTTCCCAGTCGATAACCCAGCAGTTGGCGGTAAAAACCCGTAAGCAGATCAGGCGCCGGATTGAAGAACGCCGGCGTAGGAAAAAAGTCCGAAGGCGTCACCAGCGGTCCGCGCAACGCGCGCTCGGTTTGGAAGATGTGATAGTTCAGAACGTCGAAAGAAATATCCGGATAGAGCGCGCGCAGAACATAGACGATCACCAGCGGCAGAAAGACCACAATCCAAAATGCTCGCGAAGGCGATTCATCATCCGGCGACTTGATTAATATGTAAGCGCCCCAGGCTGCCAGAGCTACGACGGCGGCAAGCGTCCACGCAAGGTAACGATTGGGAAGTCCGCAGAAAAATTGCCAGGTGACTACGAGCAAATACGGCGCGAAGATCACATCTTCGAGTTTCAGTTGCCGAAGAAACCGCTGGCCGAGAGATTTGGTGAAGGGTGAGTCGCTGATCATTTGGACTGGCGGACAGCGTCACGGACTTCGTCGATCATTACCTGCACCTGATATTCGAACTCCTGCGAGCGCCGCGCAATAGAATGCAATATCAGGCCAACTGCCAGCAGCAACAGACCGCACAGCACTAATCCAACAGACAACACTGCCAGCAGCGGTCGTTGCGTTGACTGGCGTTGGAGGACCTCAAAAAGCACGACTAAACCGGGAATGATCCCAAGCACCAGTAAACCAACCGCCGGCACGCCAAAAAATGTGAGTGGCTTATAGTCGCGGAACAGAGCCAGAATCGTGTTAATGATCAAAAAGCCGTCGCGAAAGAACTTGATTTTCGAATGACTGCCCTCAGGCCGCGCCGTCAAAGGCGTGGGAATCTCGACAATGCGAAAGCCCCGGGCAATGGCTTTGATGGTGAGCTCGGTTTCTATTTCAAATCCACCGCCAAAGACTGGTAGTGACTTCACGAACTTGCGATTAAAAGCGCGATAGCCCGAAAGGATGTCGGTGAGCTTTACGCGAAAAATCGAGTTCAGAATAGCAAGGACCAGCCGGTTGGCCCAACGATTCAATTGCTTGAATTCACTTTTCGTTTGCGCATGCAGCCGCGAGCCTACGACCATATCGGCCTCGTCATTCACAATCGGCTCGATCAGGCGTCGCACTTCGCTCGCGGGGTAAGTGCCGTCGCCATCGACCATCACAAAAACGTCAGCCTTAATGCGCCGAAACATTGACTGAACCACGAAACCTTTGCCGCGACGCGGCTCGCGATACACAATCGCGCCGGCTGCGCGCGCGAGTTCAGCGGTCCTATCAGTTGACGCATTGTCAAAAACAAAAATGTCCGCCTCGGGCAATTGCTGCCTGAAACTGGTTACGACATCAGCAATGGTTCTCTCTTCGTTGTAACAGGGAATGAGAATCGCGATGTTCATTGATTCGTATTGATCGGTCCCTTATTCTTCAGGCGAACACATGTCGCGGAACCGGCAGGACTGACGCGCACATGCTGGGTTAGCTGCGTGCCGGGACGGCCCGTTCGGAAGAAATCAACGGCTATTCGTAGCCTGCGAGACCATCAGATCATGGATTGCCTTGGTGCTCGCCACTTCATTAGGACTGGACGAGAGCTTTTTTCCACTTGCTGCAAATATTCGAAATGAGCCTAAGCGCATCTTTTCCAAACGGAACTTAATCGAGGTGGCAAGAACCCCAAACCCGTATGTGACGCTGCGCGTGAAATTTATTGAAGAGGCTTCCTCGAAGTATCTGGTCGGGCACGAAATCTCACCAATTCTGAACCGGAAGTAAATAACCTGGGCAAGCACTTCGTTATCAAACAAGAAATCGTTGGTGTTTTCTTCCAGCGGTAATGACTCCAAAACCTGGCGTGAGAAGGCCCGGTAGCCAGTGTGATACTCCGACAGCTTTTGTCCGATCAGTAGATTCTGAAAGGCCGTCAAAAAGCGGTTCGCGACATACTTGTAGACGGGCATGCCCCCTTCAAGCGCGCCGTTACCTAAGATACGTGAAGCCAGCACCACGTCGTACTCACCGAAAGCGATCATTCCCACGAGCGGCGTTACCAATCTTGGCGAATACTGGTAGTCAGGGTGGACCATAACGACGATATCGGCGCCCCGCGCCAGGGCTTCCCGATAACACGTCTTCTGATTTTTTCCGTAACCCAGATTTTTCTCATGCACAAAAGTTGTAAGGCCCAGAAGGCGCGATAATTCCACCGTCGTATCCTGACTGGCGTCATCGACCAACAGTACTTCATCGACGAGATCAAACGGGAGATCGTGATAAGTCCTTTCCAATGTCCGCGCGGCATTAAAAGCGGGCATCACGACAATGATTTTTTTCCCGTTGAGCATAGGCTTGCGTTTCTAAAACATTAAGTGGTTCGAATGATCGAACGATCAAAAGTCGGGCGCCCTAACCTGAGTGAGATCATCCAGAATTGATTTGACATCCAGTCATGCCGATCAACACAATGCCTGACTTAACCTTAATCAGGGAAAGCAAATAACAGCCTGGCCAAAATGATAACGTCAGCCTCAACTGAGACTCAACATTCGAATGAGCGCTCGGGAAGAAAGACAACGTTAAGGAGAATAAGTCAACGCTTTGCGGGCAACAAGTACGCGCGCGAAGGATTTATTATCGCAGGTTTTCTTGCCCTCACGAGCCTGATGACCTGGCCATGGGTAACGCGCCTGCGCGATGCCTGCGCCGATCCGGGTGATCCGTATCTGATTTCATGGCTACTCTGGTGGGATTATCACCAGACGTTCACCTCACCGTTGCATCTCTTCGATGCAAATATCTTCTATCCCCTGCGCCAGACGCTGGCGTTTAGTGAGAACGACTACGGCATCGCTCTGTTGTTCTTTCCGCTCTTTGCCCTCGGTTTTCAGCCGCTGACGGTAAACAGTATTGCCACATTTCTAGGTTTCGCTTTCTGCGGTTACGGGGCATTTCGTTTGACCCGCACCTTAACGGGTTCGAGCGGCGCGGCGTGGATCGCCGGCATATTTTTCGCTTTCCTTCCTTATCGCTTTCATCTTCTCTCGCAGGTGCATTACGTTTTTGCCGGCTGGATACCGCTGACTCTGGAGGCGCTCATTCTTTTCGCGCGTGAACGCAGCCGTAAGCGCGCGGTGTGGCTGGGCATCGCTTTTACGATGAACGGGCTGTCCTGCTTGTCCTGGTTCGTCTTGTCGTCAGTCCCGCTCGCGTTGTCTTTGGCGTTCCTGCTCATTCGTTACCGACTCTTGCGTGACCGAAAATTCTGGTTGCGTGGTGTAATCGCTGCGATTGCATCGATGGTGGCTCTTCTTCCCTTCATGCTGCCGTATCTTCGCGTCAGCAAGACATATGGATTCACTTGGGGACCGGAAGTGGTTGCCAGAACTTCACCGACCGCACTTCGCTGGGTGGTCGCCGAATACCGCAACCTGCTATGGAAGGGTTTGGGCGACAACGTGCCGGGAGGCGGTCCGAAATTGTTTCCGGGTTTGCTCGCGCCCTTGCTCGCCCTGGCAGCTGTGTTTCTCCCTGCGTTGCGCGGTTCTTCGCTGAACCGATCAGAAGGAGAAACCACAACGGCCCGTGAAAGTGACGAGGACTACGGACCTTTCAAATGGGTGGTGGCGCTTGACGCAGTAGCAATCGTCGGTGCGATCTTCGTTGTGCTTTCACTGGGGTGGGCGGGGTCCACATCGCATCCATTCCTCGGGCGATTTTTCGCAGGGGCCACGCTTTACAGATCGCTCTATGTGCTGGTAGCCGCAGTCTTAGTGCGTTCTTTGATTAGATACCCGGCATTCCTAAGGCGAGTGACAGGCGCAAAGAGCTTAATCAACCATCTCACCCGGCCCGAACGCACAGAGCCACTGTGGCGCAGAGGGATATTGGTAATAGCCGCCCTGGCCATTTGGATCTCGGTTATTGCTGCGATCGTGCTTTTTCTTCTCGACTGGACTGGAGTTGCGGGGGGCGCGATTTCGGGGAAGTACCTAAGCGGGCCGCTGGATCAACTGCGGTTTGTTTTCGCGGTGGCAGTAATTGCGCGATTTTCATTTGTGTACCCCGGATGGCTGAGGCGAGTCACTGGCGCTGGGAACCTGATCGAACACATTCGCGAAGCGCGAAATGGTGACGCTTTGTGGCTGGGCGCGATTTGGGCGACCACAGGTTTTTTGATGTCCCTCGGAACCAACTCCTGGTTCTATCGAATCCTGTATGACCTGGTATTTCTTTTCCGCGGTATGCGCGAACCCTCACGCGCGGCAATGATGGCGAGTCTTGGCCTGGCCGTGTTGGCCGGAGTCGGTAGCATGAAAATCGCGCATGCCCTTGCGCGTCGTCGCCAACACGTTCGGCCCGCAATGGTCCTTTGCTTTATCGTTATCGCCCTGCTCTTCGAACTACGCGCGGCGCCACTGCCCCTCTTTCGCGGAGCAGTCTACCCTGACGAATTGACGCTCCGCATTAAGCAGACGCCGATGCGCGGTGGTTTGGTTGAGCTGCCAACGGGAAACGGCATCCTGCCCCATCTTTACATGCTTCGGGCCGCTGATCATGAAAAGCCACTAATCAATGCGATCTCGACCTTCGTTCCACAGCATGCCTGGGAAATTGAGAGCATGTCGAAAGCCGCCCCTATCCCCGTGAAATTACTGGACGCGATGGAAAAGGTACCCACCTCATATCTGGTGATCCATAGCCCCCTGATTGAACCGGAACGCCGGCCGGTTTACGAGGCGTTTCTATCCATCGGTGTGGCAACCGGCCGTCTGCGTTTCATCAAGCGGTATGGAGCCGGCGATGATCTCTATGCAGTGGTTAAAACTGAGCCGGAGGTAAAGGGCGAGGCGGAGTTACCCTTTGCCTTGAAGCTGAATGAATGGGCGGCTCTCATTTCAAACGACCCAGTTAACATGCTCGGTCAACATCGCGAGTGGATGCAAACACTGTATCGAATCTACCTGGTCTCAACCGGGACGCTACCGCGCTATAAAGAATTTCTGGAAGATGCAAAGCAAATGTCCGCCGGCGTTGTGTTTGGAGAAGAAGACCAACGGCAGCTGGAGCAGAATCTGCGCGACTTTGCGGCGATGTGGGTCGAACGACCCGCCTTCAAGAGCAAGTACGATCAACTGAATAATGAATCCTATGTTGATCAACTTTTCCGAAACGCCGGGGTCTCGCCGGATCAGCAGGAGCGCAACACGCTCAGTCAGTCATTATCTCAAGGCCAGCTCAACCGTGCGGACGTCCTGCTGCGCGTAGTGCAAAACGAGCATTTCACGCGGAAGGAACACTATCGTTCACTGGTTGTGCTGCATTATTTTGGCTACCTGCGGCGCAATCCCGACGACTTGCCGGACGGCAACTTGATTGGAATGCGCTATTGGCTAAACGCGGTCGAGCGATCAGGCGACATTTCGCGTCTCTCGGTAGCTTTCAAGGCTTCGTTTGAATACGAAAAGCTCCATCCAAAGAAATAACGTTCCGCGGGCAACTGAATGCTGGGAATCCTCTTACTCGCCGGCTCCTGGTTAACAGGATTCACTATCGTGCGAAGGCTGGCGAGCGAGCATTTCAGTCTTTCTCAACAGATCCTCTCTGGACTGGTTATTGGTTGGCTGCTGTCAGTGGCACTCACGTATTTTGCGGCTCGAGCGATTGGCAGACTGAGCTTCTCACTCATTATCGCTGCGGCGGTCGTCAGCTGGCTCGTCGCGCTCGCTCTTTCTTTCACGTGGATTGGATCGCTGCGCACGCACTTCACTCGCGGGTTCTCGTGGCATCGTGAGCACACCGGTTTGGTGTTTGTGCTGGTGGTCCTCGCTCCAATCTTTTGGAAAGTTTTTTCCGCGCAGATGTTCGCGAGCGACGTGAACGGAGTTTATTCTAGTGGCTCGAGCCTCTACGACCTGAGCTTTCACGCCGCGATTGCATCATCGTTCGCCTACGGCGAAAACTTTCCACCCGTCTACCCGCTGTTCCCTCCTGAGCCGCTGCTGTATCCACCGCTGCCGGACTTTCACGCGGCAATGTTGATGACCGCGGGCTGGGACATTCGCGCGGCGTTCATGATGACCGCGATTCCTTTAGCGCTGGCTTTTGCCGGACTCTTCTATTTTTTTTCGCTGCGCCTGGCGCAATCGGTACGCGCGGCAGCCATCGCGACTTTCCTGTTCCTTTTCAATGGCGGATTCGGCTTCATCTATTTTTTCCGCGATTGGCGTGCCAGCGGTCGCGGCTTATTTACCGCGCTGTTAAATCCGGCTGTCAACTACTGCAATTCACCCGAGCGCGGGCTGCATTGGGTAAATATCGTGGCAGACATGCTCGCGCCACAGCGCGCTAGTCTTTACGCACTGCCACTGGCGCTGATAGTGCTCACGGCCCTGGCGATTTTTTGGCAGAGACTTGAGGAAAATAAATCGAACGATCCGAAATCGCGCGGAACCGTTCTGTTCGGCGCTACCGGTTTGTTGGCGGGCGCGATCGCATATGTCCAGCCACACATTCTGATTGCTGTGGCGATCATCGCGCTGGCCCTGTTCGCACTGAAACCGCGGCGGGTTTGGTTTGCCTTTTTCATTCCCGCCATCTTGATGGGCCTTCCGTTTCTTATTACCGCCGTTAGCCACGCTACCGGCGGCGGTTTCATGCGGTTCCAGCCCGGCTGGCTGGGACGCGACGAACCAATCCAGATCATTTACTGGCTGCGCAACCTCGGCGCACCTTTATTGCTGCTTTTTTTTGCATACTTTGCCGCTCCGCTGCATTGGCGCCGGTTCTATCTGGCGTTTGCAGGTTTAATGCTCGTCACCGTGCTGTTTGTGTTTTCGCCGAACGATTACGACAACCTGAAGCTGATGTATGTGTGGTACGCGCCGACGTGTGTGCTGATTGGCATGTGGCTGGCGCGCTTGTCCAGAAAAAGGTGGCTGTCACCGCTCGTCACAATCACACTGGTCGTAAGCATGGCATCAGGCGTCCTCGCGGTGCGTCGCGGAATGATCGAGCGAGAGACGATGTTCACCGCTGAACAGGCACAAGCGGCTGCTTATGTCCGCGACCACACGGCCTCGCGCGCGCTGTTTCTCGCCGCGCCCACGTTTCATCCGCCCGTGTTGAGTCTCGCGGGCCGCCCCGTCGTGCGCGGTGTGACTGACTGGCTCTGGAGCCACGGCTACAATTTTCAGGAGCGCGAAGCGGACGTGCGGCGAATCTATGCGGGCGCTGAGGATGCCGCCGAGTTGCTTCGCTATTACCGGATCGATTATGTCTACCTGGGCGAGGCGGAACGCGGCGACATGAAAGCCAATTCGGCTTTTTTCGACAGTGGCTTTTCGGTCTTCTATCGCTCCAAGTCAGTTACTATCTATGACACGCGCAGTGCCTTTCCATCCTCGCCGGCGTTCACAAAACCTGCGCCGCGCGAACTTGCGTCGCGTATTGATAAAGACCCGTATGCGCTGCTAATCGAATTTCCACGCACAAGCTTTTTTGTCTATCGACTTTACAAGACTTCGTACGCGCGGCTGCCGCGCCGCGAAGAATTCATGGCGGCCATGAGGACGCTCGGTCATGGAGTGTTTGTCCGCTCCCCGAACTGGGAAACCCAATTGAGCGCGAACCAAGCGTCTCTGTTGAACGAGTGGATGCAAAGCGGCGAGTTCAGAAACCTATACGAATCCAAATCAAACGCAGAGTTTGTGGATTTGCTCTTACACAATATCAACGAACAAATCAGCGGGGCTGCGCGCGACGAGTTGGTAAACCGCTTGAACTCTGGCGCAGACACACGCGCATCGGTGTTGCTCCGATTTATTGAAGATGAACGTTTCCGAGCGCGCGAATATAACTCGGCCTATGTGCTCGTGCATTTCTTTGGTTATCTGGGCCGAAATCCAGATGACCCGCCCGACCGGGATTGGAGTGGACTCGGCCACTGGCTTTCAGTTCTCGATCGGACGGGTGATCATCGCAGCCTGAGCCGCGCATTCTTAGAGTCGACCGAATACAAATCACGGCCCGTAAATTAATTCGGAGACAGGCTTTTTCATTGGCAGACGCAAAGGCTTTGAGCCGTTCTGCGAAAACCAATGATTCGGTTCCTGCACCAGATCAATTTCCAGAACCGATTCGCCCAACGGCGGCGAAGTGACTGGCAAATCGACGTCGTTTACGTCGCCGGGTTCCAAATCGTAATTAAGCTCAGTCGTGCCGGCGTCCGAAAGAAACGTGCCGTCTGGTTTAAGCCAACGCGCACGCACAACCACCGCATGCCGGCCCTGAGCATCGCTCACGCATGACCACGACTCGTCGCTTGTATTCTTCACCGTAACCCGCAGAGTTTCGCCGCTACCAGTTTGAAGGATCTTTGGCGTGTGTCTCAGGGAAACTTGGGCGCGAAATGCTTCGCGAGGCAGTGCGGCAACATTCGCTTCAGCGTTCGAAGGCAGGACTACGTAGACAATGTAGTTCAAGCTGCGCGCCAGAAAGCGACAATTGTTGCATGTTCTCTCAGTGCTTATCACAACACTGTCCGCAGGTATGAGTTCGCGGCGGTCCGCACGAACAAACTTGTCCGCGTCAACATCGGTCAGCAGGCCGTGCCAAAGCGACTGGATATATCCGGATTCGCCGGGCGGATCAAACAAGTAAATGCGGTCACGATTCAACGAGAGCGCCGGGGTCAGGACCTTGCGTGCGAATCGCGCGTCCATGAAATACCAGCGCGACGGGGACTCACGATGAAACAGAAATTGAAAGTACAGCCCCTGAAGAACAATGAACCCAAATACGGCGAGCAGTAAGAACGCTTGCAACCTTCCCTTTGCCACGATGATGTGCGCGCTGTCTTTCGCATTTCCGCCGGATGACAAGCGTTTCAGCGCCGGCACCATCAACACATGCAGAAACACTGGAAAGGCAATCAGGCGGAGCTGCGGAAAGTCATTTACCGTCAGCGCGGCGGGCACGACTGAAACGAACAGCGCATAAACGATGAACCTCCACCACGCGTCGCGACGCAGCCTGGCAATGACGATCGCTAAGCCCGCTACTGCGATCACAAACGTCACCAGCAGCACGCTGCCCATGCCGCTTGTGTGATCTCGGGGGTTGTTCTCGCCCAGAAACAGCATCGTCCAGGGGTTAATGTCCTGTAGGTAACGAAGGAAGAACTGCCCCACCTTTGCGAACGCCGATTCGTTGGCGCCGAGATAACTGATTGCTTTGAAGCGCGCAGACAATGCTCCCGGGTGCCTGAACACAAAGACAATCATCGGCAAAAGAGTCACTGCATATGCCGCGAGGGTGCTCGCGACCGCGCGCCGGTTACCTTTGCCGGCAAATGAGATGAGCCCTAACGCCAACAATGGGCCGAGCAACCTGCCAATCGAATAGCTGTATGTGAGAAGCGCAAGTGTTATGGCGATAAGAACCACGTCTCCTGCGCGCCAGGCATCTCGAACAGTGGCGCGCCGCAACGCCAGCAGGAAGGCCACCACGATCAGTGGATAAGCCGCAGCTTCGAAGACCAATCGGCTGCTTTCGTAAAGCCATGGAGTTAGCGTTGCGGACAATCCGACGATCATTCCGGACATCAATTGGCCCGAGAGTTTCCAGGCGAGCACGGCCAGGAGCAACGCCGCCGTCACGCCCAACAGGGCGCAAAGCGCGCGCGCCACAAGCATGCTCGGGCCGGTGGTTTTGAAAACCAGAGCGAGCAGATAGATCAGTGTCGGATTTTTGAATTCTCCAAACGCACGGAAGTAGAGCGGCCAGGCCACGCCGGATTCGTCACGTCCAGATTGAGAGATGGTGTAAGCGTTGTAAGCGATCGATGACTCGTCGATGTAAAAGCCGGGTGGATCGGCGGGAACGCGATAGAAATAAATGGCGAGGGCAAACGCGATCAGTCCTGCACAGAAAAGGTAATGCCAAATCGACTTTGGATCGCGCCAGCGATGAAGTTGAGTCTGCAAGCTTCGGGATCAGGCCGCGCTGATGATCTTGTCAACCACACTCGACCAGGTAAGGTTCATTGATGATATTTTTTCCAGGCCTTTTTCGCCCATCAGACGCGCGCGATTGCGATCGGCGTAAAGCTGATCGATTGCTTCAGCGATTGCTTTGGGATCGGGTTGCACAATCCCACCAGTGATTTGATCTTCAACGAATTCCGTCGCGCCGCCGCTGTCGGTCGTCACAATTATGGGCTTGGCTGACAACATGCCCTGCAAAGTCACGTAACCATAATCTTCATCGAAGGGCAGGTAACAAACGCCCAGCGAGTTCGCATACAGTCCGATCAGATCATCCTCGGAAACAAAGCCGCGAAAAGAAATTCGATCGGCGACGCCATGTTGTCGGGCCAGCGCTTGATAATGCGAGGCGTCGCTTGAGCTGCCGGCAAAAACTGCCTTGACCGGCCCGCGTACATACTTCATGGCTTCGATCAGCAAGGTCTGTCGCTTCTGTGGTTCGAGGCGACTGGGATAAAAGATGTAATCGCTTTGCTCGCCCGCGCGCAGACGATCAGCCAGGGGCGGCGGATGATACAGCACCTCGCTGTCGAGGTTGTTGTATCTCTTCAGCCGGTCGGCAACCGTGCGCGAATTGGCGAAAACCTTTCTCGCTTCAGGAATGAGTTTCTCGTCACAATGTTTGATCCACTCGCGGACGCGGGGGCCTTCGGGAAAGGTCGAAAGATCGTCGAACGCGGTGCCCCAAAGGTTATAAGCCGAGCGATGCTGGTGCAAAATCCAAAGAACTTTATTTGGGTGCGCAACCAGGTAGGCCGGAAACTTCATTCCGATCACTAAATCGACACGCTGCCCGTTCGCGGCCGACAGATCGAGCATGCGCCAGGCCATGGCGCCGCGCATGATTTCCATCGGTGGGTACCACTTGAATGGCAGGGCTACGACCTCCGTCGCATGTCCGGCGGCGACCAGGGCGCGCCGCAAGCCTTCGACGTGGTCTTCTGCGCCACCGCGTGTGAAAGGAACCTGGGTCGTGCAGATTAGGACATTTCGAATCATCGAGTGAAATTAGGGCGGACCAAAACGTGATCGATATTCTGTCGAGCTAATGAACGCCTTGACCATTTCCGATCGGATGTAGTCGCCACCAAACGAATTCAGCTTGCTCAGCCATGAGTTGGACCCGGTAAAGTTATTATCGGGCGGGTCGTCCGGGTTTCGGCGCAAATAACCGAAGTACTCCATCAGTACGAATAAATTATTGAACTCTTTTTGTTTGAACGACGCCCTCCCGGATATGTCTCTCAGCACCGTCGCGCGTGTTTTCGTACCGTCGTTCAGTCCTGCCACCCAGGCGTCGCGATCGCTCGAAGGAAAGCCGCCGCCTGCGTTCTGAATCAACCGGTCAACGTATTGGGCGTTGGACATCGCCGCATACGTCGCCACGAATTCAGGCCTCGCAATAAAATCGTTGAAATACTCCTGCTTGTTTGCCGCGAGCTGGGTCTCAAAGCTCCCGTTATCAAAAATGAGATTGCGTTGAAGCTGCTGCACGTCGCGCATAAACTGGCCGTACCTGACGGGCACGGGCGCTCCCGGAAGGTTGCCGAAGGCAGCCTTGTGCGCAAGATACGAGAGCGGGCCGGTGCGTTGAAATTCTATCGCCAGAAAGAACGCGGCTGAGACGTTGATCCGTTTGACTTCTTTGCACTGCTCCGTCGAGCACGACGTGATTTCATTCGTCCAAAAATCCCAGCCCGAGGTGTCGGGTTCGCGATTTAGGAAATCGAGATAATGCTCGCGCACAAACAGCCGTGCATCATCGTTCGTGTTGGGCGGTTGCCGCGGCGTGTCAAACTCGTTGTCCATTATCGACAACGTCGCCACCGAGGGCGCAACAATCTCTGCTCCGGTCGCGTTGCTCAGCGCCAGAAACAAAGGGGGTGATGTGCCGGCGCCGATCTCATGGTCGTCGATAATCAAAACGCGAAATGTCTTGCTTGTCTCTCCAGGATTGAAAGTTATTTTGCCAAGCGCAATTTCGTAGTCACGGCCTTGCTGCGCGCTGTCGTCTACCGTTGCGTAGTTCACCGTCGCCGGATCGCCGACGACGCCCGAACGAGTCACCGTAATGTCGACGAACGGACTTGTTTCGGAAGCAGAGTAAGACGCCGCACTGAATTTGATCGTTGTCGGCGGGATCCCGGTGACTGGTTTTAGCGATCCGAAGAGCCCGTGCCGTTGGCCGAAAATCCCTGCTGCGAAATACAGAACGTTGACGTCTCCACTATTAACCCCATTGCCAAACGTGAACCCGTGGAGATTGTCGATTTGCAATGCTGCTCCGGTAGCGTCACTCATAACGCCGATATGCTCGCCGGTAGCGGTAAAGGCATTAATGCTTGCGCGGAAGGGCACGTTGATTACATTACCGACAAGCAACAACCCGTTGAACGCGCCAGAACCAGCGGGCGCAATTGCGAGTCCCCAGGGGCCAGCCAGTGGCCCGTTGTCGATCGCAAAACTAGTTATGCGATTTCCGTCAAGATCGAATTTACGCACATAGCCGCTAGCCGAACCTAAATCGGCGTATGTGACGTAAAGCGCGCCGCCAAGATTCTGAATATTGAATGGACGAAAACTGCCGGGGACGGTCAGGTCGGTGAAATTTCCGGCCAGCGATGCCGGGTTGAACGAACTATCGAACACATCGATCTTGCCGTTAGCGAAATCAGCGACCAGCAGAAACGTACCAGAGGCGGTTGTGGTGATTGCCACACCCGTGTAGCTATGACCGGGGACGAACCGCTGCACCGTGGCAACTGCGCCCATACCGGGCTGCCAGGCGTTAATCGCTCCGTTGCGGGTCACAAAAATGAAACGTGCAGGAGCGGCGGGCACGGTCGGAGTCAACGACGCGGGGAACGCGCTCGTCGTGTTCGCGACCACCGCAGTCGCGGCTACGGGTATTGGAGCAACGCTCTCTGGCGGAACAATTGAAATCGAACGAAGGTCCGGATTGGGGACTAAGGGACCACCCGAAACGTCACCTACATAAAGACTCGCAGACGAACCCCCGCTGTTCACGACGCAGAACGGCGTATCCGGTCCGGCTGAAACACCCCAGGGGTTCCGAAGCAATCGATCTTCAATCAGTGCCACGCCAGGAAGATCTGCGACCAGGTTTGTTTGACGAAAGATCGCTCCAAACGTAAGGGCGGCAGGATTTCGCTTATCGATCGATTCGGTTCGGAGTTTTGCCACGGAAGTGAATGAACTGACGAGAATCCCCCCGATCAAAGCCAGGCCAATCGACGTGAATCGGAACGGATAAAAATTTACCTTCTTGACCATTGCATTTCCCGGGATTCAACCGGCAATCGACGCCGTGGTGGCAACTATGTTGCAGACGGCGACCGACAGCTCGCGATCATCGCGCATTTCACCCTGCCCCGGTCGTGGTTGCCATGTCCGATCTGCGCGCAGCTCGAGCTCGAAGCGGTCAGCAGCACTGATCGAGAGCACATCAGGAACAGCCAAAGACAATTCGACCCATCCTTGATGAAATATGGATAGATATCCAATCCGAAAGCCGTTTAGCAGGACTTCGAGGGTCAGCGGTCGAACGCAAAGCTCAGGCATATGCGTAGTTAGATCGAATTCAATTCGTGAAACAGCGGGAGCGGAGAAGATCAGTTTAGCGGTCTTGTTCATCCACCTCGCGACGGGCGGCAGCATATTTGGCTCGTACCAACCGTCGTCAAAAAGAGCGTCCGAATCGCGATCAAGTGAGATGGTTTGGCTCTCGCCGTTGTTAGTTTGTGCGGTTGGATACAGCGCGCGTCGATCGCGGTGCTCGTTGTAGAAACGGCCGAGCGGTTTGTCAGACGCCTTCAAAAAGACATAGAGCCCGCTCTTTGGCAGCGACAAATCGAGATCAGAAATCTTCCCGAACACATACCCCATGGCCATGTCGAACGCGCGCCGTTCCTTGAATGACAACCCGCGCAGGTAATCGAGGAAATCTGATTCGAAACTGAGGCCGTATTTGTCGGACTGTTTTATGAATTCTTCACTACTCAGACAGAGGGCGTAGCGTGGCTCCCACGCGACATGCTGGAACAAGCGGAGAAAGCGTTTTCCGTGCTCCTGTTCTTCCTCGAGGCCGACGTGGCCGTCGATATCCACGAATTTCCGGAGTTCCTCCGCACTCATTTCGTCATAATTTCTTTGCGCGGCGAGATCAACGCACTCAATTCCATGCATAGTCACGCCGTCCGCACGCAGCACACGTTTGATCTCTCCCAGCACGGCGTCTTTTTCTTCGAAGCCGACATGGCCCAGGACATCCAGGCTGACGACATAATCGAAACTATGTTCCGGAAAAGGAAGCCGCGTCAGTTCACTCGTGACCGTCACATCGTAGCCATTGCGCCGCGCCGCGAGCGAACATTCAGAAGACAAGTCCACGCCGGTGAGCGTTACACCTTTCCGTTTCAGCAACGAGAGCATTCCGGCGCCGCAACCAAGATCCAGCACTGAAGATCCGGCGCGCACGTTGTCGTAAATCCACATGGTGCGCGCGAAGCGGATATCAAACCGGTCCAGGGCTTTGAAGTAGCGCGCATCCAGCACCTCGTCGGAAACAAATTTAGTGCGGTAGAAATCGCTGCGGTCGTAAATGCCGGCGCGGTTGTAAAGGTTGTCGTCTCGGTCTGGCATCACGCAGAGTTTCGTTGTTCCAACTTTTCCACTCGCGCTTCGAGCGCGCGCCGGCCTCGATCCTCAAGGATCGCTGCCTCACTGGCTTCCAACGAAAGTTGCTTAAAACACACGCGCTGCTCTTCGCGCAGTTCGTTGGCTGTTTCGGCAATCTGTTGCGCTAGGCCGGTTTCTGTCAGACGCTGCTCCGCGCGCAGTGTGTTGGCTGTTTCCGCACTCTGTTGCGCCAGGCCGTTCAGCATGTCATTGACGCGCGCCAGCGCCGCCTCGGTCTCAGTCAATCGAGCTTGGACCTCGGAGCGACCCTTTGCCTGAGCTGAGAGCAGATGCTGGAATTCCTGCGCTTGTTTTTCAAGTAACGAACGGAGCGAGTGAACTTCGCGCTCGAGGGCTTCCAATTTCTGATCGCGTGCGGCCGCGTTTTCGCGCTCCGCCGCGACCACCGCAAGGAAATCCTTCAAAGCGTGATGAACGGCTGCGTTAAAGTTGACCTGTTCCCAGGTAAACCAGCGCGTCAGCCCTTTGAATGAGTTTTTTATCCACAACTCCAAACGCGCCGAAAGGCCGCGCCGATTGCTGAATACGGGGGGCAGCCGGTCCCAGGAACGCGCGGTCACGCTCAAGTCGGCTGCCACGCGCTCCAGATTTTCACTGCGAGCTACCGCCGGTTCCATCAATCCATTTGGTGATGGCTTCGGCTGGGTGACGTCTGACGGAAGCGGGGCGGCGGTATGCTCTTCAGCCCGAACGCGCTCGCGAATCTCATTCAGGATAGTTTCAACGTCGCTGCTCATGTTTTCGATAGGTGGCGCAAACTTCGAAGAGCTTGCCGGCAACAAGGCGATAAGAATGTCGAGCCAACTCCTTGTGCTCAGGCTGCCGTGACGGGTTCGGCGGCCGATTCAAGTTCGTGAGCCCCGAGCGTTTTCGAACTGCCCTGTTCGATTCGCCGCGCGGTTGCGGTCGCATTCAGATTTGCGACGCCTTCGGTCAATATCGCACTGGTTACGCGAAAGAAAACTACTCCGTCCATCCAATCATATGCCTCGCCGTCCCGGCTGTGAATGGCACAGGAGATCGAATACTGATCCACACCCAGCCAACAGTTGAAAGCGAACTTCACCTCGAGCGCGTCGCCGCGTTGTATCGCGCCAAACTCGATCTGCTGCTCCTCCGTATTGGTGCCAAAGGCGCTGATGCCGTGCCGGTTACGAATCAGAAAGCCGATGACCGGATTATCTATGTTGCGATTTGCCCGAGCCACGATTCGCATCGTGACGGCAGCTCCTGTCTCAACGATTTCGACGCGCCGGTGCGTTGCGTCCTTCAGTTCGGCCGCGACCAGTTCAGCGGCGTGATTTCCATGACGATAGGTATATGCAGGCGGCTCAAAAATCTGAAGTTCCGCGAGTTCGGCGTCAGTGGTGCGCTCTGTTTCGGCGTCGAAAGCGAGCTCGCGTTCCATGATGATCTTCTGGTAGAGGTTCAGTACGTCAGGCGGTGCGCCGTCTGCGATTATCTTCCCATGATTCATCAGGATTGCGCGCGAGCACAGCGCTCGCACGGCTGCCAGGTCATGCGAAACGAATAACACGGTGGTGCCGCGCTCCTGCAATTCGTCGATGCGGCGCAGGCAGCGATTCTGAAAAACCGAATCACCCACTGCCAACGCTTCGTCCACCAGTAGAACATCCGGTTCGATAGTGGCAGCAATGGCAAACGCGAGCCGCACGTACATGCCGCTGGAATACGTCTTTACCGGTTGATGTACGAAGTCGCCAATTTCGGCGAAGCGCTCGATTTCCGGCAGCAGCTTGTCGGTCTGAGCGCGTGAGAAACCCATGAGCGACGAATTCATGAAGATGTTCTCAATCCCCGTGAACTCAGGATTAAAACCCGCACCCAACTCGAGTAGCGCGGCGACTCGTCCATCGTAATAGACACTGCCGTGCGTCGGCTCGAGCGTGCCGGTGATGATCTGTAACAGCGTGGATTTACCGCTGCCGTTCGGCCCGATGATTCCGGTGGTGGTTCCCTTTTCAATTTCGAAGCTGACGTCTTGCAGCGCCCAGAACTCCTGATGGCGCTTGAGACGTCCGCGCGTGAGCGATTCTTTCAGGCGGTCGATAGGCTTCGCATAGATGCGATATTGCTTGGAAAGATTTTCGACGCGGAGGGCCAAATTCACATGGTGGAATTTAGCAGAAGTGACGGGCAAAGCGGTAAGGCAAAGAGCGAAACGCCGTTGAGTTTCCTCTCAGACGTTTCGCTCCCAGTCGGTTTCAGCCGTTAGCTCGGGCCGAAGCGTTGGCGGTACTCGCCCGCTGTGATGAAGGCCTTGACCATCTCGGCCTGGATGAAGTTGCCATTGAACGAGTTCAGCTTGTTGAGCCAGAAGTTGAACCCGGCGGTGTCCGGGTCGCGGCGCAGGTAACCGAAGTACTGCATCGCGACGAAGGCCGCGTTGAACTCGCGGGTCTGCATCTCCTCGGCCTCGGCCACGGCGCGGAGCACTTGCGCGCGCGTCAACGTAGCGCCGTTCAGCCCCGCGATGAGCGAGTTGCGGAAGGCATCGGCCGCAGGGAAGTTGCCGCGGACCTCGCCGCCCGGGAACTGTGTCGTGTGAAAGTTGACGTAGGCGCGCCCCTCGCGAAGGTTGGAAAGCTGCGCAGCCAGCGTCGTGCCGTTGCCTTCCGGCGCGTCCCATTTTCCTCTGAACGCGCCGCCGACGCCGGGAGCGAAGGGCGTCACCACCGCGTCGTTCGGATTGTTGTCGTTAAAGGGCGTGCCGATGAATCCCCAGACCACGGGGCCGTTGACGCCAGGCGTGACCGCCGGGCCAGCATGGATGTGCGCCGCGATCAGGTTGTCGTTGGTGTCAGCGGTCTGCGCGCCGGTGAAGTCAATGTTGTTGACTGTCCCGGTCACCGTCAGCGTCGTCTGCGCGGCGTTGAACTGGAGTCGCGCTGTGCCGGACGATACGGGTCGCGCTGCGCCCGTCGTGGTGGTCGGGGTCACCGTTCCGGGCTCCTGCGCGTTCGTCATTTGCACAACGAAGAGTCTGACCTCGCTCGGCGAAAGACCCGCCGAGGCGAGCAGGTTGTCCACGTACTGCGTGTTTGTCAGCGTCGAGGGGTATTTAGTGACAAACTCAGGACGCGTGACGAACTCGTTGAAATAAGCGACCTTGTTGGCTTCGAGCACGGCGTCGGCTCCCGCCTGGCCGAAGACGAAGCCCTGCTGAAGCGCCTGCGTGTCGTGCATGAAGTTGCCGTAGAGCACCGGCGTGGGCGCGCCTGAAACCGTTGCGCCGAAGGCCGCGCGGTGCGTCAGATAGGCGAGGTAGCCAGTGCGTTGAAACTCGAGCGACAGGAAGAAGGCCGCCGAAACGTGGATTCTTTTCACCTCACGGCACTGCGCGTTCCCGCCGCACGACTCGATCTCGTTAGTCCAGAAGTTAAGCCCAGCCGTATCGGGCTCGCGATTGAGAAAGTCCAGGTAGTGCTGGCGGACGAAGAAGCTTGAGTCGTCGATGACGTTGGTCACCGGCGCGCCCGTGTCGTTGTCGAGGATTTCGATCTCAGCCGTGTTCGGGCTGCCCAAACCAACGCCTGCGCCTACAGGGTTCGAGAGTTGGAGGTCGATGACCTCGTCGTTCTCGTCGAAGTTGTCGTTCACAAGCAGGATGCGGAAAGTCCTTGAGGTCTCGCCCGGCGCGAATTGGAGCTTGCCCAGCACGATCTCATAGTCGGACTTCTGCGAGGCGTGGTCGGGCTGCGACTGGTCGAAGGTGTTGAAGTGGACGGAGGCGGAGCCTGAAACATCGCCCGCACGCGTCACCGTCACGTCAATGTGGCCGGAGCCCTCGTCGATGGAGAATTCGGTGTCGGCAAACTGGATGAGCGAGGTGGCCGAGGCGGTCGTCGGGTTGAGCGTGCCGAACAGGCCGTGCTCTTCCTCGCCGATGCCGGCGGCGAAGTAGAGCGCATTCACGTTGCCGCCGCTGCCGCCATTACCGAACTTCAAATCCCACAGCTCGTCAATGACGATGCCGTTGCCCGACTCGTCCTGGAGCGTGCCGAGAAAAGCGCCGGTCGTCGGGTTGTAGGCGTGGATGGAGGGGTTGCCCTCGCCGAAGTTGCCGACGAGCAGCGCGCCGCCGAAGATGCCGAACGAGGCGGGCGCCTGCGTGATGCCCCACGGTGAGTTGAGCGCGCCGTTGTTGATGCCGAAGGTCAGGTCGCGCACGCCGTTAGCATTGAAGCGCCGGACGAAGCCGTTGCCGACGCCGTCCTCGGGTAGCCCGCCGGTGCCGACTTTCGCGTAGGCGATGTAGAGCGAGCTGCCAATGGCCTGAATGTTATACGGGTGGAAAGTGTTCCCCATCGCTGTCGGGATGGTCGGGTCGACGAAGGGGAAGCTGGCCGCAGGCTGTAAGGCGAACGAGCTGTTGAAGACATCAATCGTGCCGTTAGCGAAGTCGGCTGCATAAAGGAAGTTACCCGAACCGTTATTGGCGTAGGCGAGACCCGTGTAGACATGGCCGGGGTGACTGGCCGCGATGACGGCGGTGGTCGAACCGGCGGCCGGCGCGTTCGGGTCCCAGCCGGTGATGTTGCCTGTGATCGAGGCGAAGAGGAAATTCGCTCCGCACGGCGCGGACGCGCAGGCCCCGGGCAGAACGAACTCTGTGGCGACCGGGTTGGCGACTGTCCCCGTCGGCAGGCCGCCGGGAATGGTCACGGTCTGCGGATTCGGGTTGAGCGTGACGGGCGCGCCCGACGGCTGGTCGCCGCGAATGAGCTGCGTCGTACTCGTCCCGTTGTTGGCGACCCAGAAGGGGCTACTCGCCGTCAACGAAATGCCCCACGGATTGACCAGCAGCGGGTCGAGGACGGGCGAAAGGCCAGGCACGTCCGAGACGAGGTTCGTCTGCCGGTAGGCTGAACCAGGAGCGATAACGGGAATATTTTGCTGTTGCGCAGTAACCCGGCGGTTAAGCCGCGTAGAAGACAGCATTAACGTCATTGAGCCGACCAGTATTAGGCCGATAAGAATGTAGGCACGACGTGCAGCCCGACGAATTTCGCGCATGTGCAGTTCCTCCTGAGCAGTTTGGACGTGGCGCAGAAAATGGGGGGAATTAGTTCTGACAGGAGAGAACTCCCGTCACAAATTCTACTGAACTTCAATAAAGCCGAATGCGCGAAACTTTATGCTCGAACATTCAACCCTGTCAAGTAATTCCGTTAATTTGTTGAACGGCTTCGTCAAAGATCTGACGTCGCATTGAAACATAAAAGCCCGCGCAAGTTTCCATCGCGCGAGCTTTAAGTCGAACCGAGAGTCCATTAGCGATTACGGATTGATCTTCACCAGTGGCGGACTATCACCCGGCGTGGGCCGGCTCGTTGCTGAGCCAACTCGGACAACGACGGGAAGATTATCACCGCGATCGACTGTTGACGGCAGCGTGAACGTTACGAGATCAAACCCGGGCTGGTCCGCCGGTATGTTCGACGTGGGCACAATCGAGGTGGTCCCAATAATCACATTGATGAGGCTGGCCGTGGTGGCGCGCACTCCGGTCAGATGCAATTCGAGTACTGTCGGCACCGGGGACCCGCTCGCGTTTGCCGAAGTGACGTTGAATGGTTCCATCTGGCATCCGGATACCGCCGGATTTGTGACGTTACAGATCACGGCGCGGCCGTTGGGGCCATTCGTAGATGTTTCGATGTCAGGCTGCGACGCAACGATCGCAATGTTGCCGCGAATCACGGTGCCATTGTTGTTGATAACGATCGGATAGACGCCGGCGGGAAGACCGCGCGGCACCACGAACGAAATCGCGGACGAACTCACTGAATAAATTCCGGCCGCGGCGCCCCTGATTGAAACCGACACGCCTTTAAGCTCAGCCGGCAAGGCCGGCGCGAAACTCGTCACTGATGCGTTTATCGTTGCCCCCGCTGAAGGCGCGAGGCTCGCACTTGAAGTGATCCGGGCCAACTCGCCCGCGGCCAATCCCGGCGCAACCAATGGTCCGGCCGCCGGACTTCCGGTGGGGCTGGGACTCGGCGAAGGCGAAGGACTACCGCTGGGACTGGCAGTCGGCGATGGCGAAGCGACGGGAGCGAGACTGGCGCCCGTGAGTACTGAAATCGTCGCCGGTGAATCCGTCGTCGCAACCGGGACCAGATTGTAGTAAACCTCAGCCGAGAAATCCCCATTGCCGCCACCCAATTCAGCACCGCCGTAGGTGAACGCCACCCGCCGCCGTGAATTGCTCGGCAAAGCGTTCAACGGCGCGAGCACGTTAGTTGATGTGATGTTGGTCAACCGGGTGAACGGACCGGCTGTCTGTGCCGGCAGCGACGTCGCGAATAGCTGCGTCACGCGTAAGGGATTCATTCCGGTGAGGTCCTGATCGGTTGTTGGGAACGTGCCATCGCTTTTGAAGTTAAGAGCTGAACTAAACACGACTGTTCCCGGACTCGTGCCGGTATAGTCGGTGAATCCCGGAAAGTGGGTGACGGTTACCTCGAGGAATGACGTAGAGCGTGGTCCCACCTGCGCAAAAGTATCGCTCAGGCTGTCATAGACGAAAGCCGCGAAGAAGTCTAAGTTGGTCGCACTATTCGCCTTCGGATCAGCTGCCAGCGAAGCGAACACAATATATCGCCCGTCGCGACTCAAGCGTCTGCCGGCCGTAAACACAACCGTACTCGCCTGGGTAGTCGTGTTGTTTCTTGTCTTTGTTACCTGGCGCACACTGCCGGCGACGATCGCTGCGCCGTTATAGGTGGCTAAGTAGATCTCACTGTTACCATTGCCGCCGCCGTCATCATTGTTCGCTGTCAAGTTGGCGTTCGATGAGAAGACGAGCGTAAAAGCGCCGCCACTACCCGCAATGTTCGGGTTACCGTTAAAGATCGGAAACACGTTATTGGTCGTTATCGTGCTCGTAGCTTGCGTGAAGATGCTCGTGCCGCGGTTGAAGAGAAAGATTTCGGGATTCGGGATTTGGCCCGTGTCGACATTGCCGGGCGGCACAAGATCGCGCGTCGAAACGAACGCAATCACATCGCCGGCATCGCTGATCGTGGCCTCGCGATTATCGTCGGCGTAGAACGGCGCCTGGCTGACCGAACCCGGTAGCGGTGCGCGACTGGCAGGCGTATTCGTCACCCGATTAAACGTTCCCGTGCTCAAGTCCTGAAATGCGAGGTCCGCACCTTCAGCCAAATTCACTGCGTCAGGAACGGTGAACTGGTAAGTCCAGATCTCGGTATTCATGTCGGTGTTCGTCGGCGCGCCTGGGTCCGTCCCGTCAAACAAAGCGGGCGTCACGGGTGCATTCGAGCTGAACACGATCGTATACGTTCGGTTACCCGCTGAGAGCACCGGCTCCGCACTAATCATGGGCCGCCGATTCGTGATCTCAATTTTGGTTTGGGTAAAGTCGATCGGAGTCGGTGTCGGACTGGCCGTCGGCGAAGGACTGACTGACGGGCTTGGACTAGGACTGGGTGAAGGCGACGGACTGCCCGCGGGATTCAGCACGTTGCGCGTATTGGTCAACTGAAAAATTCGCCGCTGCGCGTAGTCATACAAGAAAATCTCGCTGTTCCCGTCGGTGTTAGCCGGGCTTTTGGTGGTCACCGTCTGACCCGGCTTAAGTGTCGACGCGTCGGCAACTGATTCAAACACGACAAATCGTCCGTTGGCAGAAATGTCTGTCGCGAACGAATTACCCGTCGCGCTGGTTACCTGCGCGAGAAATGCGTCGGGAGTGGAAGCTGTTGTCTGGGCCGAAGAAAGCGCGCCCGCAACCAGCATGCACGCTGCTGTGGCACACAAAATGGCAAATAGAAGTCTCAGCATGAAGATACCAACGAAATAATCAGTTGCTCACCGGGGATTGAGCCAAAATTAGAAACCGCAGTGTACTAACGGTCAGAGTGCGCCATTGTAATGGTTAGGCCGCGTGACAGCAAGCGAGCCTTGATCAGGTCCTCACGCTTCGGATGCGCGAAAAACCGCCGCGGTTTACCGGATTTATCTGAATCCCTGGCCAATCTGCTCAGTACCGAAAGTGCCAAGCCCGTTGAGGCGGAATGCGAATACGGTGCGGTTCTCGCTGCGCAATGCCAGATTGAAGGTGAAGTACTGCATGGTGACGGCGCAGCACTTCCAGGTGTAACCGAGCGTCGCGGTCGAACTGACCAGCGCGCGCTCGCCGGCGAACGGATGCTTCTGAAAATCGAAGAACAGTGAGAGACCGCCGAATAATCCATTTTCACGGTCGCCAAAAAATACAGACGGGCTCCATTGCGAACCCCGTAGTGTTCCCGGCTCCGCGCCCTGCGGGTTCGCAAACTGCCTGAGCGACGGCACCAGTTCAACCGCACGCGTGTAGTAGAAAGTTGAAAACGCTTCGATGATCGCCGTGCGATTGAACCCAACCGTAGCCGCCATCGCCCGCAGCCCGCCGCCGCGCGTGTCGATGTCGCTGCGAAAGTCTGCGAACGTGTGCTGTGTCGGCCGATAACGCACGTCGATGTTCAGGGGCGAGAAACGCCGCGGCACCGCGCCATAGCTAAAGGCGGAGAATGTGTCGATCGGATAGAACTGATTGCGTTGTCCGGGAATTAGCGCGCCGCCAAAGAACCGATCGAAGAAATACTTTCCGCGCAAGCTGATGGTCAGCGCTTCGTAGGGCTGGGTCGCCAGCGAGTCTTTCTTCTCGCGGGCGAGTCGCGCCGCGGTCGGCCCGACACTTTCCGTTGAGCGGCGCGTGAAAAAACGATTGGTTAAGCCGAACTCAATCTCGTTCGTGTTAGCGATCGCATCGACATAATCGAAACGAATGATCCGGTGAAAATCGTCGATGCCGGCGATGCGGCGATAAGTGATGTACGGCTCGATCACGTGACGAAAACGAACTGAGCCGTCGCCGCGGCGGAAGTTGCGCGCGAGCGCCGGCGGCCGCACATCTAATTCAAATTCGCCGTAACCGCGCACGACGTCGCGAGGCGTCACCAGTTGTGTCACCGGGTCGAATGAATTGGAATAATAAGTGCCGCGCACGCCGGCCGTCGCCGTCACGGACCAGCCCGCAAACGTCAATGGCACCGAAACGACGGGATGAAAATCAAAACGCTGCACAATCGACGGAGTGAAGATTGGATCGCGACCTACCTCGCTGCGGAAGAGGACCAGGTCACCGGCGGTTTCTTTGCGGCTGACGCCTTCGACGCCACTCTCCCACGACAGATAAACCGGGAGTTCCTTCAGCCAGCGCACCATCGATGGACGGCGATCGAAATTGAGACTGGGCAGTTGGCGAAGACGAATCTGGGAATTCACAAGCGAGGTTGCTTGCGAATTCATCCGAAAGTTCAGGCTGTACGCGTTGTAGTTCTTATTAATGAAAACCTGTGAACGCTCTTCGGGTGAAATCGCTTTCTGGATCGTGTCCGAAAATCTCTGCCGGAACGCCAGGTTCGAAGTGATATTCACATCGGCCGCCGCCAGGAAGCCATTGGGAAAGTAGTGCACCGCGTCGACGTAGAAGCTCGAGCCGCCTTCATCCGGATGATCCGCGTCTTCTTTCGGCCCGAGCACGCGATCTTTAACGATGAAAAATCCGAGGTTCAGGAACGAGCGTGAGTTGGCGCGCGTCCGCAAGTCGCCACCGATTCCGTACCCGCGCTTCGAATACAAGTCTCCGCGCAGAGTGAAATCAGCCGACCGGCCGAGCGTCAGATAGTAAGCCTCAGAAATTCGAAAGCCTTTTTCTCCCGACGCGCTGAATGTGGGGGTTAAGAATCCGGAAGATCGATCGCGGTGCTTGATTGAAATCGACACGTACGGCATGAAGATCACCGGCAGCCGCTTGATGCGAAACGATGCCGACTTAATCCGCACTCGGTCGCCCGTCTTGATCGTGGCTCTCTTTGCGCGAAAGCTCCACTTGGGAACTTCTTCGTCGCAGGCGGTGATTTCGCCGTTAATGACGACAATGGTCGTCAGGTTGACCTTCTCGACACGATCGGCCGTGAAGTACATGCGCGTGCCGTCTTGCGTCTGGTTCGTGTAGCCGGTCGAGTTGACGAAGAATCCTGTCTTCGTCCGGTAATTCCATTCGGCGTGGCTGCCGGTGATGCGCTGCTGATCGCCCTGATCGAAAACTACGTTGCCTTCAGCGATTACTTTGTTCGTCGCGTCGTACACAGTTACTTTGTCGGCTTGCAAGCGATACGTGCCGATGCGGGCGTCGACGTTGCCTTCGCAAATCGATACCCGATTTTCTGCCGGCCCGGAAATGCTTTCCCGGTTACAAACGACGCTGAGCGATTCCGTGCTTTGCGCGCCTTGCCGCTGAGCGGTGACAGTCGGCCGGATCGGCTGATCCTGTTGCAAAGGATTTACGTTCGGCGTGTCGGTAATCGGGTTCTCGACTTTGCGATCGACGGGATTGGGTTGTTGCGCAGGCGCTACTGCAATGAAGAGCAGGATCCACGAACAGGCGATCAGAACGCGCGTGGTGATGAAGATGTTGTTTACCGCGCGCACAGTAGAAGTTTGAGCGACCCCCGCACTTGCAAATAGTCAATCGCGCCTTCTGCGAAGCGATGAACCCGCAGCCGGCGCGCCGTTTTCACTAAGCAAGTGCGCCGATGCTAACATGCGCGCGCGATACCAAACAAGCTAGTTGCCGCCGGTAGTAAATGATCATTTGACATTTGGCATTTGAGATTTTTCATTTGGTCATTTGCAACGTCGATGCGCCTTTCGATGGCGATGAACGGAACCTTCTTTAACTGCGCGGCACGCTCGCCATTTAATGGCCACATGACAAATGTCAAATGCCAAATCTCAAATTGGTCCGTCGCTCCGCTTGATGCTGGTCGCCGGTGAAGCTTCCGGCGATGCCCATGGCGCATCATTGGTTCGCGCCCTGCGCGACGCAGCGTCACAGACGAACTTCGAATTCTTCGGCGCGACGGGCGCACAGATGCGCGCGGCGGGGGTCGAATCGATTGTCGATACAGACACCCTGTCCATCATGGGCCTTTGGGAGGTCGGCAGTGTGCTGCCAAAATTTCTGCGCGCGTTCGGCGATCTGAAACGAGCCGCGATCGAGCGCCGACCCGACGCGGTAGTTTTAATCGACTGGCCGGAATTCAATCTGCGACTGGCGCGCTGGCTACATCGGCGCGGCTTTCGCGTCATTTATTACGTGAGTCCGCAGGTTTGGGCCTGGCGTTCATATCGCGCGCACAGCATCCGGCGCGACGTCGATCTGTTGCTCTCAATTTTGCCGTTCGAAAAAGGTTGGTATGCCGCGCGTGGCATGAATCACGTTCAGTACGTCGGGCATCCGCTAGTCGGCAACGTTAACCCAACTTTCGATCGTGAAGAATTTTGTCGCCGTCATGCTCTCGATCCCGCGCGACCAATCATCACCTTCTTGCCCGGCAGCCGTCTCAAAGAACTTATGCGCATCCTGCCATCAATGCTTGATGCCGGAGCGCGGATTTCAAAGACTCGACCAGACATTCAGTTCGTTCTCGTGATTGCCCCGAACCGCGACCTGACAGAGGTGCAACAGATCACTTCCCAAAAGCAAGCTGGTTCACTGCCCGGGACGCTGCGCGTTATTCATCACGAAACACGTGAAGCGCTGGCCGCATCCGATGCAGCCGCAATCGCCAGCGGCACGGCGACATTGGAAGCGGCGCTGCTCGGCACGCCGATGGTCATCGTATACAAAGAATCGCCGATCAATTGGCATCTGCTGGGACGGCTTATTCAGGTGGATAACTACGGATTGGTGAACCTGGTCGCGGGACGTGAAGTGGTGACGGAACTGATGCAGAACGATTTGAACGGCGAACAGTTGGCGGCTGAACTGCTCGCCTTGCTTGAGACTGCCCGTAACCAGGAAGTTCGAAGCGAGCTCAAGGAGGTTTCAGCGCAGCTTGGCGACCAAGGAGCCTCGCAACGAGCAGCAGCAAGCATTCTTGAGTTCCTGCGCTCACAAACCTGAGCGCGACCCCCAATCGTTTTCTCAAGTGGACTCATTTCGTTCACAAACCTGTCACATTGGGTCTTGTACGCGTTGGGTCGGGCGGTTAGAATCGCATCTGCTCCGCGCCTCACGCATCGAGCAAGCAAGGCCCCCAAAGCTGAATAAGGAGTCGATTACTTCCCTTTGAATTTTAGAAAACTGTTCCCCTGTCTGCTGACCGCCGCCTGCGCGCTGTCTCTTTCCGTCACCGCCGTTGCCCAGAAAAGGAACCCTGATGATCGCCCGCGGTATGCGCTGGAGATTCATAATCCGCTTCCGGAAGCAGCGACAGAACCAGAGCTTATCGACGAAAGAGCGCTTGCGCCCGCAAAGAACACCTCTGCGGAGCTCCGCTTTCAGACGCAATTGTTCGGCGCGATTGAATCTCATTTGGGAGCGCCCTATCGCTTTAACACGACGGGGCCGAACACCTTCGACTGTTCCGGTCTGGTGTGGCGCACGTTTAACGAGATCGGCGTGAGCTTCACGCGCGGTCCGGCACGCTCATATTGGGCAGTATTCGAAGCGCCGCCGGCGAACGAGCGGTTCAAAGCCGGCACTCTGGTTTTCTTCAGTGGCCTGACGCACGTGGGCATCGTCGCCGACGAAAAAGGTTTCTATCACGCCTCGCGCCGCAACGGTGTGATCTATTCCCTCTTTAGCGAGTATTGGCTTTCGCGAATTGATGGCTTCCGACGCGTGCCTTTGGAAGGGCTGCAGCCAATCGCTATGAAGCGTCAGCCGAAACCGGCAGTCGTGAACCTTAGCGACGAGGGATCGCCGCGATAAGGTCAGAACCGCCTGCGGTAGCGGGTGGTTTATCTCTCGGAAAGACTTCTGTAAGTGAAAAGCCCTCGCGAGAAATCGCGGCGGCTTTTTTGTCTAAAGTGGCACAGACTTCAGTCTGTGATCTTCAGAGTCATCATCACAGACTGAAGGCTGTGCCACTTTTAGTTCTTGAACACGAAACCCGGATGGCGGCTCCTATCTTTCTTCTCCCAGACCGCAACTATCTTATCGACGGCGATGTAAAAAACCTCGCCTTCGTCATTTTTCAGCTGCAGCACACTGTTCTCCACGCCCACACATTCGCCGCGCAGCGCCGAGGTGCCCGCACAAATCACATCAATTTCGCGTCCGATCAGTTTTGCGAGGAGTTGTTCCATTGGAGTTTGCGCCCGTCCGCTATCCCGATAAATCGGGATTCTGACTTAGTCTTCGTCACGAAAAGTAATCTGCACCAACGGCAGAACCGTCCGGTCGTTCTGCTGGCTACGTTCGAAGGTCAGCAAATCATAGTATGCGCAACGCTTGCGCGCGGGAAACTCGCGACAGGTCAGCGGGCGCGCGTCGTAAATCGTGCAGCGGCGCGTTTCCAGATTGAGAAACTTACAAGCTTCTCCGAGGATTGGATCTTTCTTCCGGCGCAGGATGCGCTCGCCTTGCCAGGTTGTCGTGAAGCGCTTTTCCGCAGTCGCGTAATCGACGGTGAAGTGCCGCGCCAGCCGTTTAATGTCGCGCGGCGTCACTTGCACGCGCTCGTAGATGGCGCAACAGTACGCTGGGCAACTTGAACAGTTGTAGTAGGTGCGCTTCGGCAGTTTTTGCAGACTTTCCATGCTTTGTTTAATTCCCTCCCCCTCTGGGAGAGGGTTAGGGCGAGGGCCGCCAGGTACCGGCTAGTCGCCCCCTTCAAATTATTCTTTCGTGAGGCTAAGCCTCACGAAAGGAAATCAAAGATAAGTGCGTTCGTCGTAAGCTTCGCACCCTCACCCTGGCCCTCTCCCAAAGGGAGAGGGAAAAACCTCATCGCCTGGTCGATCGTTTGTACTCAGTTACCAACAGCTTCATGAACTCTTCACGCCGGTCGTACAAGCGTCGTGGTGGCCGCGGCTTGTGCTTGGCCAGAGCGTACGCCGTTATGATCGGAAGGGCCACGGTTGAATCAAGGTAACAAACTACCGCGTCGGGCAAGCGGTCAGGATCGACTTTACCCCACGACACGGCTTCGCCCGGCGTGGCGCCGGAAAGGCCGCCCGTGTCCGGCCGCGCATCGGTGACTTGCAGAAAGTAATCGTGACCACGCTCATCGATGCCCAGCACTTCCTGGATCTGCGGTTCGGTTTGCAGAGCAAAATTCTTTGGTGAGCCCCCGCCGAGAATGAAGATGGCCGACTTGCCTCCGGATTTCTTCTTTGGTCGCGCGGTCGACCCGATCACGAATTAATCCGCGCTTCGCCGCCAGCACAATCGAGGCGGTTTCATTCACGTCCAGCGAAGGATCGAAGGCGAGCTTGTTGCCTTGTAGAGCCTTCGCCGCGACGTTCATCCCAATCGATGAATCGCCAGGCGAAGACGTGTAGAGCGGCACGGCGTGTTCATGCGCCGCCGCCAGTAGCGATTTGTTCTTGATTCCCAGCTTTCGCTCGCGCTCCAGCACGTAACGGCCGGCCCGATAGTGAAACTCGGCGGTGGACATCGGCTTTTGAAATTCGTCCGCTTCGATCATCCGGCGAAAGAACGCGTCGGTGTCGAGCAGAACTGAGTAATCAAAGAAGATGTCGTAGATCCTGACCACCTCTTCTTCTCGCAGAACGACGTCCGAGGTCTGCGCGCTGCCTTCGTGCATCGAAAGGCCGAGACCAAAGTGCGTGTCGTGATAAAAGTTGGCGCCCGTTGAGATGATCCAGTCGATAAAGCCTGCTTTGATCAGCGGAATCAGCGCCGACATGCCGAGGCCCGCCGGCGTCAACGCGCCCGTCAACGTCACGCCGACGGTGGTATCGGGCTCGAGCATCTTCTCGGCAAACAACCCGCACGCTTCGCGCAGACGCGCCGCGTTGTAAGCGACGAAGGCGTTATCAACCAGATCGACCAGCTTCGTCGTGCGCGTGATGGGCTTTGGATCGATTCGTCGCCCGCGCAGAAATTTACTTTGCTTCTTTGCCAATGCTTCTCAGTTGAGGAGTGAATTAACCGCGAAGAACGATAGTCGGCGAGGAGTGAATTGTTGTCAACGTAAAAAACACGTGCCCGCGGTAAATGAATCAACCGGTCGCCGTCCCGACCGGTCGAGACTCAGGCGCTTGCTTCAATCTCAGTCGCCCGATCCGTTTCTCGTCCGCGTCGAGCACTTCGACTTCGAGACCGCGAAGCGTCAGTTGTTCACCTACCCGCGGCACGCTTCCCTTCTCGGCCATGACTAAACCGGCAATAGTCGTAAAGTCGTCCGCTTCGATTTCCATGTCGAACAAACGCTCGATCTTCCCAATCTCTGTGCTGCCCAGAACCTCGTACACCCCGTCGCCCGCGGGAACGATCTCCTCCAGCTCCTGGCCGCTGATATCTTCGTCCTCGATTTCGCCCACGATTTCTTCGAGAATGTCTTCAACGGTGACGAGACCCGCGACGCCGCCGTATTCGTCAATCACGATCGACATGTAGGTGCGCGCCTTTTGCATTTCCTGCAACTGCTTGTCGACTGGCTTGGTCTCAGGGACAAAGAAAACGGGCCGAATAAAAGGCGTAATCGGCGAATCTGATTTGCCGAGGGAGAGCAGCGGCAACAAATCACGGACGTAAACGATGCCTTCGATGTTGTCGATCTGATCGCGATAGACCGGCAGGCGCGAGTGACGCGATTCGATGATGATATCGCGCGCCTGGCGCACGGTCGCGTCGTTCGGCAGCGCCACAATTTCTGTGCGCGGCGTCATCACCTCGCCCACGCGCGTGTCCCCGAATTCGATCGCCGATTGGATCAGTTCGCGCTCTTCCTCTTCGATGATGCCTTCCGCCTCGCCAACATCGATCAGGGCTTCGATGTCGTCCCCGTTGTCTTCTTCATCCTCTTCCGAAACGTCCTCTTCCACATCATCCTTGCGCATCCGATCGAACGAGCGATGCCAGGGCTCGGCCGCGAAACTCAGCGCGCGATAAAAAGGGGCCACCCACGGCAACAGGCGCAGAAGTTTTGATTCGGGATTACGCAGGGAGATCAGGCGCGGAATAAATTGCCGAAAGACCGCCGCGAGAACCAGCGTCACGGCGAGTGACACAATCAGGCCGACGGCCGCGCGTGAAAACCATCGCAAGGATACGAACGTGACCAGGACCGTGAAGGCGACCAGCAGGATCTGAATCGCGGCGGAAAGAGTAAAACTGAACCGCGAACGATTCTCAAGAATCTCATTGAGCAGCGGAGCGTAGCGCGCTTTTGGATGTTCTTCGGCTTCGGCCGCGAGACGACGCAATCCGACGTCGCTCAACTGGCCGAAAGCCATGTCCACCGTAGCGAGAAATGTCAGCGCCAGCAGCAGGAGAAAGCTGACGGCTAAAGCAATTTCCATAGAGGCGAGTAAATAGTAAATCGTGAATCGTGAATAGACAAAGATATGGAGTGCGGCGACTTGTCGCCGCCTTCTAAAGCGCTGACAAGTCAGCGCACTCCAAAAATTCTCAAATTCCCAATTTCTTCCGTAATTTAAGCTCCAGTCGATTCATCTCACCGTCGTCCGTCTCATGATCGTGTCCGCAGAGATGAAGTAAACCATGCAGGATTAGCTGTTCGACTTCGTTGATAAGCGTCAATCCGTTTTCTTTCGCCTGGGCCTGGGCGCGGTCGAGCGAGATCACGATTTCGCCGAGGTTCGTTTCGGCGCCGGCCTCAAAAGCTTCCGGCTGCGACGGAAAGGAAAGCACGTCCGTCGCAGTGTCCTTGCCGCGAAACTGTTGATTCAGTTTTCGCATCGCCGCATCGGAAACAAAAACAATCGCAGCGTCGCGCTGGCCGGCGCCGATTACTTCTAAAGCTCCCGTGGCGAATTCGCGCCAACGTTTCGCCCGTACCTTGTGACGCCGCTGGCGATTGATGATTTCGATCATTGGTTTTGCGGCTCCGCCGCCCGATGTGCGGAAAGGCTCTGCCTTTCCGAGACGCGAGAAGATGATTTTGGGCTTTGCCCAATTCGCGCGGCGTAGCCGCATCATCGCCAAAACGTATCCGGTAAGGCCAAGCCTTACCGCACATCGGGCGGCAGAGCCGCAAATCACATCTCAATCTTCTTGGTGTGCGTCTCGTACGCTTTGATAATCATTTGCACAAGCTTGTGACGCACGACGTCTTTGTCGCTGAAGTAGATGAACTCAATGCCCGCGATGTTGGCGAGCACACGTTCCGCTTCAACAAGTCCGCTCCGCTTTCCCGTCGGCAGATCGATTTGCGTGACGTCGCCGGTGATTACCGCCTTCGAGCCAAAGCCGATGCGGGTGAGAAACATCTTCATTTGTTCGCTGGTGGTGTTCTGCGCTTCGTCCAGAATCACAAACGCGTCAGACAACGTTCGTCCGCGCATGAATGCCAGCGGCGCAATCTCGATCACGCGTTTCTCCAAAAGCCGCGTCACCCGCTCGTAATCAACCAGATCAAACAGCGCGTCGTACAGCGGTCGCAGATACGGGTCAACTTTCTCCTGCAAATCGCCGGGCAGAAATCCCAGTTTCTCACCCGCTTCAACCGCCGGTCGCGCGAGGACAATGCGGTTGACTTGCTTCTGCATCAGCGCCTGCACCGCCATCGCGACGCCGAGATAAGTTTTGCCGGTGCCGGCCGGGCCGATTCCGAACACGATGTCATCTTTCTGGATGGCCTCGACGTAGTGGCGTTGCATTGCCGACTTTGGCGCTACCTGCTTCTTGCCCGCCGGGCTGAATCGCGAACGCGTGAAGTAATCGTGCAGGCTGTAAGCGCGATCCTCGGCAATTTGCGCAAACGCCTCGCGCAACTCTTTGTCGGTGAATTGACGGCCCTCGGCAAAGAGCGCCGCGAAATCCTGCAAGATTTGTTCGACGGTTTCGACGTCCTTCGGATTGCCGTCAACGGTGACGTTGTGGCCACGGCCGTTAATCTGAACGTCGAGCAAAGACTCGAGGTACTTAATATTCTGGTCGTGAACGCCGAAGAGCGTTTCCAGGCCTCTGGGTGGAAGCTCGATTTGCTTCAAATGACTACGACGATCTCCTTACTGGTGAACGTTCTTGCAGAGGTGTTTGAGGAATGAATTGCGAAAGCAAGTTGTCGCATAAGTGCGTAGCCGCAAACTACTACAGGGCAGTAACAGTGTCAATTATCAAGCCTTCAACTATTCCCACGGACATCAACGCCTTGCTAAAGCCGGCGGCCAATTTTAGGATTACCCGGAATCGCGTGGCGTGAAATCGCGGCTCCGGTTAACTTTAACAATCAGCGGTACTCTTACGTAAATGCGACCCCTTCGGTATTCCATCAACGTCACCTTGGACGGGTGCTGCGACCATCGAGCCGCATCCACGGATGAAGAGTTACATCGTTACTGGGCCGAGAACCTCGCGCGAGCCGACGCGCTCCTCTTTGGCCGGGTAACCTACGAAATGATGGAGGCCGCGTGGCGACCGCCGGCGACGGGAGTGAGGCCGGATTGGATGGCCGATTGGATGGAGCCCTTCGCCCGGACGATCGACGCGGCAAAGAAGTACGTCGTGTCGAGCACCCTGGACCGCGTCGATTGGAACGCGGAGCTCGTGCGCGGGGATCTGGGGAAGGCCGTTCAGCAGCTTAAGCAGGAGTCGGGCAAGGGACTGTTCCTGGGAGGCGTGAAGCTCCCGCAGGCGCTCGCGGAGCTGAGACTGATCGATGAGTACGAGTTCGTCGTGCATCCCAGGCTAGCGGGCCATGGGCCGACGTTGTTCGCGGGGCTATCGAAGTATGTCGACTTGAAGCTCGTAAGTCGGCGGGAGTTTGGCTCGGGGGCCGTGGCGATGCGTTACGAGCCGAAAAAATAGACAGCCGCCTTGGTCTTTACATATCGCCGCTCCCCTCGATCGCGGGAATTGTCCGTTTGCTCCTGTGAGATCGTGCACGATCAAAGAATTCTCGCTTGCCAGTTTGGCGATGGATGAAAGGTTGGCTAATCTATAGCTCGCCTGAGCGCCCGTCACGGAGGGGTAGCATAATTGGTAATGCAGCGGTCTTGAAAACCGCCGCCCGCAAGGGCTTGCAGGTTCGAGTCCTGTCCCCTCCGCCACTCTTCGAAACCCGCATTTTTCCTCACTAAAAACGCGCGACACAGTCTCGTGTAGAAGTCTTTAAGTTTTCCGCAACATCAAATCTTGCCGTCAGGAATAGAATGCGAGGCCAAATTCGGGTTAGAGGGGAGGTAGCAGTCGCAGCGGCTTGCGGAAGGGTTAAAGCCGGGGCCAAAGCGATGCTCAACAGGACATGAATTCTAAATTCGAATATCCGATCAATACCGGCTCACTGGGCGCCCCCCGCCGCGCGAGCGCGCCAGTCTCCCCATTTGAACCGCCGACGCCCAATCGTTTTACGTTTGAGCACGCGTGGTTGCCGGCAGTTTTGGCGCAGCAACGGCCGACTGTTTTAGTCGTAGAAGATAATGACGAGACCTCTTTCCTGCTCAGGACGGTTTTGACGCGCAAAGGTTATCGCGTCATCGAGGCCTGGGACGGGAAGCAGGCGATCGAAGTTGCGGAGACGGAAGAGGTGGATCTGATCCTGCTCGATCTGCAACTGCCGCGTCTGAACGGTCTGGGCGTGATTCACCGTCTGCGGCAAAATCCAAACTTTGAGACGGTGCCGATCGTGATCGTTACCGGCCAGGATCCGGAGAAGTATCGCACCAGCGCGATCGCCGAAGGCTGCGATGACTTCTTGATTAAGCCTATCGATTTCGACCGGTTGGATGCGCTGTTGGATTACTACGCGCCGACGGGAAAACTGGCAGCGTAATCGCTATCGCCTTAGCGAACGGCCCGGCGACGGAAAGCGGCAGCGGCGGCTCTCGCTTTAATATCGCTCTCGACTGCGAGGATGCGGCTGTTCATACCCGCATGATGGAAATGGCAAATGGCCACGGCGAGGGCGTCGGCCGCGTCGTGTGGCTCAGGCACTGAAGGCAGAGACAAAAGCAGCCGCACCATCTCCTGGACCTGTCGCTTCTCGGCATTTCCATAACCTGCCACAGTTTGCTTGATCGAACGAGGTGAATACTCACCGATCTCCAACGCGGCACTTTCGGCAGCCAGCAAAGCGACGCCGCGTACCTGTCCTAACTTCAAAGTAACTTTCGGATTGGTAGCGAGGAAGGCTTCCTCAATGGCGCAGGCGTCCGGTTTCAGCCGCGAGATCACTTCGTCGAGGGCGCGACTGATTTTTAGCAGTCGTGAAGAAAAAGTCGCCGCGGAGTTGAGTCGTACGACCCCGAATTCGATCAAGCGATAGCTGCGGCCGTTTGTATCACCTTCAACGACGCCCCATCCGGTCACTTGACTGCCGGGATCGATTCCGAGAACACGCACGCCGCGACGTTAGCACGGCACCGATCAAGCTGTCACCAGTTTTTCGTAATTGGTTGTGTCCTGGTTTGATGTAGCACGCGCGCCTTGCGTGAATTCACGGGCGGGACGCCGCCCGTCCCACTTATTAGGACACTACACGTAATTTAAGGGGTGTGGTGGCCGAGAAGCCGCAGAACATCTGGATCATCCTTGCCAAGCAGGTAAACCGCACTGCGCAAGCGACTAATTTCCCCCTGGACGAGTTCAAATCGTGATGCGACGCTGTGTTCGATCGAATCGAGACGTAATTGGACTTGTTCGATGTCCCCGCGAACTGAGGTGATCGAAGCGTCGTGGTGTTCCTTGGTCACCATCCGCCCCTCAATCGCGTTAAGGCGTTCAGACATTGCTTCAAACCGGCCGCCAATGAAGCCAATCAGCTCGTTGTTATTCGAATCGGCCATTACTGACGAGAATCGTAGCACAGAATATCCACCTCGTTGCTCGCAAGAATTTGGCAACCTAAGCCGCCGCCATGTCGGCGGCGCTTATATCAAAGTTCGCTGAGACCTTCTGTACATCGTCGTGGTCTTCGAGCGATTCCATTAGCTTGACCATCTGATTTGCTTGCGCGCCTTCAAGCTTGATGTAGTTCTGCGGAAGCATTTCGACTTCGGCTATCTGCGGCGTAATCCCGGCTGACTTGAGTGCGTTCTGCACTGCTTCGAAATTGTCGGGCGCGGTGATGATTTCCCAGTTGTCTTCATCGTCGCGGATATCTTCAGCGCCGGCCTCGATCGCAAGATCGAACAGTTCATCCTCGGCCTTTGCGGTTTTATCAACAACCAGGTAGCCCTTCTTCTCGAACATCCAGCCGACTGAGCCCGACTCGCCCAGGTTGCCGCCGTTTTTAGAAAACATGTGGCGGATTTCGGCAACCGTGCGATTGCGATTATCGGTCATTGCTTCGATTAGCAGCGCGACGCCGCCGGGACCATAGCCTTCGTAGGTGATCTCGTCGTAGTTGACACCTTCTTCTCCGCCCGTGCCGCGGCGAATCGCCCGGTCGATCGTATCGTTGGGCATGTTGCCGGCTTTCGCGTCGGAGATGGCTTTGCGCAAACGCGCGTTTGAGTCCGGATCGCCGCCGCCGGTGCGCGCCGCGACGGTCAGCTCCTTGATGAACTTCGTGAAGAGTTTGCCGCGCTTGGCATCTGTCGCGCCTTTCTTGTGCTTAATCGAATGCCACTTCGAATGTCCCGACATGAACAGAGATCCTTATTGAGTTGGTTTGGTTGAGCGCAGACTATATCACGCGAGCTGCGCGTCGAGGTAGCAGGCGGACTACTTCAACTTGTCGTATTCCTGGCGCGCTTCAGCGACAAAAGGAACCGTCGCATCAGCATTTTTCCAGAGCTCGAAAAAGTCCTGGTAGGCCTTGCGAGCTTTGGCAGGGTCGCCACTTTGCGCCGACGCCCGCGCGTAGCCAAGGTGCGCCAAAACATAAACCGGCGAGAGCGGATACCACCCGCGATTGTCGAGAATCTTTTTGAATTCGGCTGCGGCCTGCACGCCGTCCCCCTGTTTCGCATACGCCTGAGCACGAACGTACTGCGGCCAGTAACCGCCGTACACTTCGTATCTTCGTGTGGACTCGAGCAACTGAACCGCCTGCGGGCCGTTGCCACGCGCCAGTTCAAGCTGGGCACGAATCAAAGGAATCCAGACACTGTTGAGCAGCGTGTCTTGCGGAAATCCCTTTTGCATCTCGTTCACCAGCGATTGCGCGGCGGCAGCTTGTCCGCACGCCGCGAGGGCATTCGCCGAATTCTCCAGGTACAAGAGGTCGCGCGAGAATGACAGCGCTTTGCTGGTGAGCGCGCTCACTTTTCCACAATCGCGAAACGTCGCGGCGCGCACAGCTTGTTGAGAGAGTAGCTGAGCAGCCGCGTCGCGATTGTTGTCCATGGCTTTGTCCGTGAACTGATTCGCCTCAGCTAATTTTCCCGCGAACTCCGCAGCGTGGGCGTGCCAGACGTTCGGCAGATATCCTGGCGGTGCTTTGCTCGAAGCCCAGTCGATTTGCTCCTTGACGCCCGCCGCGTCACCGTTAATGAACGCGAGATTGTAAAGGTGCTGGTGCATCGAGTCAGTTTCCAACTTCTGGCCCAACGCGTTCCGCAAAACCTGCTTTCCTTCCTCAAATTGATTGAGACCGATAAACCCGTTGGCCAGGTTTGCATGCGCCTTCGGTTCCTTGGGATTCAGGCTCACGGCTTCAGTCGCTTCGTTGACAGCTTCTTTGAAGGGCCCGGTCAACGTATAGCGCACCGCCAACAGATTGTGCGGTTCCCAATCGCGCGGAAAAGTTCGTTTCCAGACGTCAAGCGCCTCGGCAGCTTTGTCGATCTCGCCGGTCACCGCACCGAAATAGTTCCATTCGACATAGAGCTTTTCGCGCGCGCTGGAGCGCTCGCGGTACTCATAGGCTTTGGACGATGCCGCGCGGGCGAGATCGTATTGCTTCGTGAAGTTGTAGCAAGTCGCTAAACGCGCGTACGCGATCGCGAACCGCTGATCGACTTCGATCGCCCGCGTGTAAAAAGGAATCGCATCAGCGTAACGGCCACTGGAATGTTGTTCCAGGCCCAGCGAGTAGAACCGCAGAGCTTCAAGCTTCGAGGTCGTGACCTGTTCTATGGGCGCGTTATGTTTTTGAATTGAGGCAAGCGATTCGCCCAGCTTTTCGCGCAGACGCGACGCCGCCTGCCCAAGCGCCGTCAGGACCTGTTCTTTATTGTTAGCCTCGGCTTGATCAGTCGCGATGGTGTCGCCCGTTTCAGCGTTCTGAGCATCGAGCGAAATCACATACTGATTTCCGACGCGGGAGATTCGGCCGACCAGCACGGCTTTAATGCCCTGGCGGACGCCGATTTCGCGGGCGATTTCTGGCGTGACGCGCGCGTCCTCAGATCTCTCCATGAGCTTCAGCGCTTCATGAACCCGATCTTCGGAAAGGATGTCCAAAAACGGCGACTGCCGCAGTTGCGCTGCCAGCGCCTGCTTTAAGGTCTCATCAAAAACCGGATCGTCAGTCGTATTCACAAAGTCGGCCAGGAGAATTGTGTCCTTGTCGGTCAACGCGG
Organism: uncultured Acidobacteriota bacterium; assembly: GCA_963726075.1. Lineage (GTDB taxonomy): Bacteria > Acidobacteriota > Blastocatellia > Pyrinomonadales > Pyrinomonadaceae > UBA11740. Next base: position 684,594 of record CAVSAQ010000001.1, read on the forward strand.
GAGTGGGGCGGCGGAAGGCCAGAAAAATTCCACCAACCAGCAATGCTATTGCGACGGCCACGGCTGCGACCTTAAGTTTGTGACGTTTGATGCCTTCAAGGATGTACTCAACGCTCGACGCGCGCGTTTGCGCTGCGCTTTGGACGGTGCTGGTAGAGTGCATCGTCGACGGGACCGCCGGTTGAAAGCTCAGGTGGGACGAGTGGTGCGGCACGTCCGTATCACCGAAAGCCGTGATCGCGCCGGTAAGACGGTCGGGACCCATAGAGCGTTCCAACTCTGTTTGAAACACGACTTTCTGTTTCAGCTTCTTGAGATCGGACTCGAGTTCCTTAATTGTCTGGTACCGCTCGTCGGCGCTCTTGCGAAGCGCTTTCATGACCACCCACTCGAACTCCGGCGGAAGTCCGGGCGCGAAACGGGCGAGCGGCGGAGGCTCATTCTTGGCAATCGCCACGATGACATCTGTTTTCGTTTCGCCCATGAAGGGGGCGCGGCCGGATGCCATCTCGTAAAGGATTACGCCGAGGCTCCAAATGTCGCTGCGCGCATCGACTCCCTTCCCGCGCGCTTGCTCTGGTGACATGTACAGCGACGTTCCCATCACTACGCCCGCGTCAGTTTGTACAAACGCGCGCGTCACGGCTTCCGTATCTGTCTGATCGCCGTCGATTGATCGGTCCAACAGCTTTGCCAGACCGAAATCCAGAACCTTCACGTGACCGTTCTTACGAATCATCACGTTCTCAGGTTTGATGTCGCGGTGAATGATTCCGGCGGCGTGCGCTTCTTCCAACGCGCCGGTAATTTGGATCGCGATGTCCAGAATCTCAGTGAGATCCATCGGTTGCCCGCTCAGACGCTTGCGCAGAGTGATCCCGTCGATGTATTCGGTGGCGATGTAGTGACGGCCGGCCTCATCACCCATCTCGTAGATTGTCAGGATGTTGGGATGATTCAGCGCGGAAGCTGCGTAAGCCTCCTGATCGAAACGGCTCAGGCGATCACGATTGTGAGTCAGCTCTTCGGATAACAGCTTGAGCGCGACTTTGCGGCCGAGCTTGGTGTCCTCAGCGAGATAAACTTCACCCATGCCGCCAGCGCCGAGCTTCTGGAGGATGCGATAACGGGAGATTGAAGTGAGCTCCATCCCGGGAACTGTTACTGCGACTGAATCAAACGTTCGAGCGTGTCGGCGTCCACGCCCTGAACTCTAATAGTCTTGTTTCTTGAACTTGTGCCGGCAATTATCTCGACGGCTGTCGGCGGCACCTTTAATGCTCTCGCGATCACCCGGGTCAATTCGCGATTGGCCGCGCCGTCTACCGGTGGCGCGGCTATTCTAACCCGTAAAGCGCCATCGTGCTCACCACTAATTTCGCTGCGGGAAGCTCGTGGCGCTACTCGCACCGCAAAAGTGAGGGTGCGGCCCTGCTGCGAATAACGAATCACTGGCGCGGAAATATTAAATCGCGAATGAGGATTAGTAAATCGAAGCGTTAGAGTACCGACTTCAGTCGGGTATTTTCAACGATCAAAGCCCGACTAAGGTCGGTCCTCTAACGCTCTCTAGAAGAAATGAACCGGCCAACCCTTCAATAGTGTCGCCGCGACAATGGCTTGCAACACCCAAAGGATCAGAAAGGCGATGAGGGGCGAGATATCGAACATGCCTACGGGGCGGATGTTGCGACGGAGCGGACCCATCAACGGCTCAGTGATGCGAATAAGAAATCGCATCCATCGATTTCCGTAGCCGAGAGCGCCATAGGAAAGAAAGATCCGCATGAAAATCGCCAACGTGTAGAGGCCCAGCAGCCCGAAGACGAGATAGCCAATAATGGCGATGGGAAAACCAGGAACGCCACTGCTCACGGCGTAGAGGATTCCCGCGATCGTGTTGAGTACGCTACTCGCCACTTGAAATACAAAATAACCAACCAGAATGATCAGGAGGACGGCAATGAATGGCGCTATTTTTGGCTCGAGCCGAAACGCGACCAGCAGCCGGCGAATCGGGAGAATCATCGGATCGGTTGCCCGCTTCAAAGAAATCGCTGAGCGCCGAAATGGGTTTACGTCGGCGTAGTTGTAAATCGATCGCAAAATGATTAGCGCAATTGCGGCGATCGCTACGGCCATCACACCCCACGTAATGAACAGATAAAGTGTTTTCAGGATTAGCATTGTTATGCCGTTTCGCGAGCGCCAAAGATTGCCGTCCCGACGCGCACCATGGTAGCGCCTTCTTCAATCGCCACTTCGAAATCGTTCGTCATGCCCATTGATAGCTCACCTTGCACCCCGCCGAACACGCCGCGGCCCTGATGTTCATCGCGCAACCTGCGAAGCTTCGCAAAGAACGGCCGCGTCAATTCCGCATCTTCGAAGAAGGGCGGCAAAGTCATAAATCCGATTAGCTTGAGACGTTCGCTGCTGGTCACCGCTGCGATGAGTCCCGGCAGCTCGGTTTCATCCGCGCCGGATTTCGTAGTTTCGTGTCCGAGATCCACTTGAATCAGGACCGGCAATTCTTCGCGTTGTAACTCAGCACACGCACGATCAAGCTTTTCCACGAGTGCCTCAGAATCGATCGAATGAATCATGTCGAAGAACTGAACTGCGCGCCGGGCCTTGTTAGACTGCAGATGTCCGATCAAGTGCCACGTCGCTGTTTCACGTCCCAGTTCATCGATCTTCGGTTCGGCCTCCTGCACGCGGTTCTCGCCGAGATCCGTCATGCCGACCTTGATCGCCGCGCGCAGGACATCAACCGGATGGGTCTTGCTCACCGCGATCAATTTGATCGCCTCGCGCGGTCTGCCACTCCGTTTCGCCGCAGCCTCAATGCGCGACCACACGCCAAGCACGCGCCGGCGCAACTCCTCCTCAATCGAATCCACCGAATTCATTCTCTTTATGCCTTACGCGCACTATAACAACCGCTTTCAGCGACCGGCAAATACGACATCCCTCAGTATCGACGTCCGAAATCGGCCCTGCGCGTCACGATATGGTGCGGCTTAAACCAATGAAATCGCCGCCCCTCGCGCAAACGGGTCGCGATCTCTCGCGGCACGGTGGTTGACTTCAATAACGTGTACCCCGCGCGACAACCAACTCGCAACATACTGAAGACTTCGATTCGGAGGAACTGATAGATGAAATTAACTAAGGGAAGCAAATTCGTAAAAGCGACTTTGTTAGCATTGATACTGCTGGTAGCAACACCGGTCCTTACTTTCGCGCAAGGGCGTGGACGTGGCCGTGGGCAGGACAAGAAGATCGAGAAGTTCGTGAATGGTCACGATGCCCGCGATGGCCGCTGGGACGGACGTGGGCCAAACCGAAGCAACATCCATCGCAATCGCCGGTGGCGTGACCGCGACGATGATAATCGCTTTCGGCGTCACCGACGCGTGGATCGTGACGGCGATGGCGACTTCGATCGCAGGGACCTATTCCTAAGACGGAATCGCGTCGACCGTGACGGCGATGGTGACTTTGATCGCAGGGACATGCTGCTTAGCCGTCGCGCGCGACGGACCACAAGCTGGAATCGATAATTGGCGAATTGAGTCTGCTTGACACTTCCAGAGACGCGTCCGTAAGATCACCTTCCGTTCGCGGATGTGGCGGAACTGGCAGACGCGCAGGTCTCAGAAGCCTGTGATGGTGACATCGTGGAGGTTCAAGTCCTCTCATCCGCACCATAAATCAAAAGGCGAGCTTCAGGCTCGCCTTTTTTTCTTGTTTAGTGGCACAGACTTCAGTCTGTGATTTCAAGACGTGGGACCACAGACTGATGTATGTGCCACATCTCTCTTTACTAATTCCGCTTCTTCAACTTGCCACCGACTACCGCGCCCACCGCGCTGACAAATGGAAATACGAATGGAGCCCAAACCGGCCAGGAGGCCTTTTCCATCGCCTCCATCGTTGAAACCTCGCCCACGCGAACCAGATCGGCGTTTGCTCTGCTCTTCGTGATCGCCGGAATCGCCAGCAATAACCCGACGACGATAATTAGCCCCGCTAAAGCCAAAGTCGCTTTGCGTCCACGCGCAATCGCCGCGCAGATGAGCCCGGCGATGATGCCCGACACGAACATGACCGCCACTGCCATCACGAACCAGCGGTTCGAAGCGACGTACAAGCGCGGCTTGAATGCGTGCCTTGGGCCGACGATGGCGTAAAGACCGACGAAGCCCAACAAGTTCAGAACAAACATGGCGATGTAGCTGACGATTACGGCGATGATTGAACGGACCATTGAGATCCTCCTTTAAGGAAGTTAGCGGTGCGCGTTTATCACACTGCGGCGCCGGCTCGCAAGCTCTGCGCAATAAACGGAATGATTTTTCGTGGGATGTCGATGGCTGCTTTAATATGTCGCGCGTGCGTGAAATGGCCTGCGACGTAGAGGCCCGGCACGTTTGTTTCGAATGTTTCCGGATCGTAAACCGGAACTTCAGTGAGTTTTCCCGGCTCAGTCTGGACCCCGAGTTTCTTGAGTAGAGTGAGATCCGCGTCGCTGCCCACCAACACGAATACAACGTCGTTCGGAATCGACTTCGATTCGTCTGTGTCTGTCGTCAGTCGCACAGATTGATGAGTTATTTCATCGATCTGTTTGTAAAGAACGACCCGCAAGCGACCTTCGGCAATTTCGCGTTCCAGCGGCGAGCGCACCCAATGCTTCATGGCGCCGGCTTTCGGATCGCGGTTCTCCCAATCTTCACGCCAAATCGCCATCGTGGTGCGCGCGCCTTCTTCCGATAAGAACAAAGCGGCTTCGGCTGCGCTATTGCCGCCGCCAACCACCAATACTTCGCGACGCACGTAGGGATAGGGTTCGACGAAACGATGGTGGACCTTCGGCAAATCTTCGCCCGGGACGTTCAGCCGCCGCGGATGCTCCATCGCTCCGATGGCGAATAGAATTGTGCGCGCGTGGTAAGTGTTGTCCTGCTCACCTGGCTGAAAACTGCCGCAGTGCGTGCGCACCACAAAGCCTTCCGAAGCTTCGCGCTCGACGTCGACGACTTCTTCACCTGTGTTGATGCGCAGATCGTTGTCGAGCACGAAATGGACGTAGTGCGAAAGCAACTCTTCGCGCGTCGGCTTCTCGCGAATGGGCTGCAGCGAGCCTTCGCGCATCTCAAGTTCGTTCGGCGTCGAGAACATTTCGCGACCCACCGGATACTGCCGTATGGTGTTCGCGATTGTTCCCCTCTCGATGACGAGATACGACAACCCCTCGCCCGCCGCTGCGTCCGCGGCAGATAAGCCGGCTGGGCCGGCGCCGATGATTAAAAGATCAAGGTGTTCGGGCATTTGCTGACGCTCCGGAGGAGCGGAATGTTTATAGTTCGTTAGGCGGGTTTTTACCATCAACGCAATCGAGCGGCGAGACGCCGCTCGATTGCGGAAGGATATTTTGGGCTCTTAGTTCTATAAATATTCAGCTCCTCCGGAGCTGACGACGACTAGAATTCCACCACACCTTTAGCCACCACCACTGACGGGCCACCGACGCGCACCTCATCTACTCTTCCCGGCGCCCCTTTCACTTCCAGGCCAATGCGGCTCGGACGCTTGATGAAGTCGCCTTGTTCAATCAAAAACTTGTAAACGCCATCAACCGGTTCGACGCCAGTCGCATCGTGATGAACCAGATAGCCGCCCAGCGGCCCCGCCGCGCTGCCCGTCGCCGGATCCTCGCCGATGTTCTGGCCAACGAAGAAACGTGCATGCGCCCGCGCTTCGCCAACTTCGAGTGTTTCGCGCGCAAAGGCGTAGCAGCCCGTCGCGCCTGAACTGGCAAAGTCGTAGCGCGCATAAACCTCTTCCAGGAGCGGAATGTTCGGGCGACAGCGACCGAGGTCGGCCAATGAACGGATCGGCACCATCAACATCGTATTGCCGGTTGAGCACGCTTGAATCGGCAGCGTTTCGTCCAAATCCTCTCGCGCCAACCCCAGTCCGCGCGCGATGTCCGCCTGATCCTGCCCGTCATCGATCTCTGCTTTGATTTCGAATTTGCCCTGCGTCATCACCACGCGCGAGGGCTCGCCGTCTTTGAATTCGATCTCAACCGGCAAGACTCCGATGCCAACTTCATGTTTGATTTGCACCACGCCGCTGCCGCCTTCCGGCACGGGCACGACTCCTTCGCGCGCCAGACAATTCCATGTGCCGGCGATCGGATGCCCGGCAAACGGCAGTTCGCTCGTCGGCGTAAAGATGCGCAGTTTTCGCAACACGCCTTCTTTTTCTGACGGCAACACGAACACGGTTTCCGAGAGATTCATCTCGCGCGCGATCTGCTGCATCTGCTCGTCGGTCAATCCCTCACCTTCGGGGAATACCGCCAGAGCATTGCCGGTGAACGGCTGATCCGTAAACACGTCGAGTTGTATGAAACGATAATTGGTCATATTGGATTGAATGAAACTACCGAGGTGATCACCATTGGTCAAGGACACCCAGGGCGATCGTTTGTGTGCGGATCAACTAACTGTCTCTGATCAGCCGTAACGGCCGAAACAGGCCGCTGACGATCAGAATTAGCAGTCCGATCGAAAGTGGAAGCATAGTCGATGGAATTAAGGGATGAGAGACTAGACCCACCAGTCCTATCGCTGCGGTCATCAGAAGAAGCGCGCGTAAGACCTTACTGAGAGCATCACTATACCGAAAAGCCAGAGACAGGAGCGCGATAGTCACGAACAGGAATGTCCATTTGATAACCGCAGCATCGAGAATTCCAGCAACCTGGGCACCGTTAACGCTCGCCAGAGGAAGATTCAATACTCTCAACGTGCGCAGATTCTCCAGCACGTCGAATCCGGCAGCGCAAACTGCCGCGACCACGGTAATCACAGTGAGAAGTGGCGCGAAGCTCGTTGCCCGGGAAAGCGCGACGGCCAGCAGGAGATACAACACCAGATACAAAGCGATGAAGATAAAGTCTCGATGCACCACGCGGCGCATCACATCGCGATTAGGATGGCCTATGTCCCCAACGATCGTCTCTACGTCATCCGCTGTACGCGCGAACTCTAAAGCTGCCACGTGATTGCGAAAGCCACTTGGAAGGCATGGCCTTCCCGCCACGGCTGGACATTTAAAGGATAGCCCGCCGACGAACATCCATACGGCCACCAAGAGCACCAGCAAAGAGACAACTCCAATGACCCGTCCCAGCCGTCGGCGGCGACCGAGCTCGGTAAATTTCTTCGCTACTTCGAGGTTCCTCGGGATCCAGTGGTGTCAGCCGCCGCACCGCACGCAATCCGACCGAACCAAGAATTGGAATTCGGCGCTTCGCTCGCACGGTGACAATGCGCCATTCGGTTTTGTCCGTGTCGCGTTTTCGGGTGGCTTTTGTGAATCTAAAAGGCATAGGCACTTGGATTTAGAAAAGTTTAGTGATCCAGCCGCGAGCTGAAGCGACGAATTTGCTTGCCTGCTCCCAGACCGCAAGAACCCTTTCCGACCAATCCAGCTCCAACAGATCGCCCAGTCCGATTGCCGCCAACCCCAGCACGGCGATCACGAGTACGAGTACCGCGAAACGCCTCCACCGCCTCTTGCCGCGGAGATAGTCGCGCAGAACGAAAACTGCGAAGTGTACGCCGAGCGTGAGCAGGAGCAACTTCCACGCGAAGCGGGTAACAGCTTGCTCCGGTATCAGGAAAGTCGCCACCAGCAGAAGCAGGACTTCGAAGAAGTAGAGCAACTTAAGTGTGTGTCGAAACAGCAGTGCCGCCAGACTGTCAGGAACGGAAACCTGGACCAGTCCCAGGAAGATTTGGCCTACGCGGGAAATCCACCTGGTCATCTTGTTCTCAACATTGTTTTTCTTGGAAATATCGTCGAGGATGCTGCCAATGACGCGAGTTGCGCGTCCTAACACTTTGAGCGTCGGCTCCGGCTCGAACTTGCGGTTGACTTCGTAATAGTCACGCATGAACGCGTATAGCTGGTCGCCTTGAAGACAGGTAGTCATGACACTCGTCAAGCGTTGCCTCACCACTTCGTCATCCACCGGCTTGAGAATCTTGTCGATCGCGTCCGTAACATCAAGCCCTGCCTTGCGTTCAACCAGCGCATGACCCAGCAGAATCGCCAGGTCGGCTTGCGCCGCCGGCGAAAGCTCGTCGTTGAGAATCGTCTCGTGCGCTTCGCGCGTAAGCGCATCACGCACGGCTTTGTCTTTGTCATCCGGCAGCATCGACTTGATAAGCCGTTCGGCGCCGTCCAGCCGCCCCCACATGATGTCATTCACGCGCCAGGAGGCAGCCAGAAACGCGCTAAAGTTCGCCAGCTTCGTTCCGGCCAACTTTTTGCGACCGCGCGCGTCGGTCTTTTCGTTTATCAAGCTGGGCGCGTCTTCCGGACTGATGCGGATTATTTCAACAACGTCCGATTCGCCGTTATCAGTGTCGAAGTAGATGGGAAAGCTAATTTGATCGTAATCGTCAAAGTGTTCGTAGTGCTCCCACAAATATCCGCGAATGGCGATGGCAAACGGCTGAGTGAAGTAATCAGCGCCTTCTTTCTCAGCGCAGCGCGGGTGCGATTCATAAGTTTCGCCCTGTGGGTCGAGCAATTGCTTGGAACGCGCGCGGCTTGGAACAAAGACCGAACCAAGAATTGTCTCAAGATGGGCTCCAGCAGCTTTAAACCGCTCTGGCATACCCTTCAGACCGTATTTCTCGCAGTCGTCCCAAAGGGCTTCCGCTCGCAATAGCGCGTCGTCCTCGCCCAGGCAAGCCACCGCAGCGGCGTCCACCTCGATTTGATTGCCGTTGACGGTCGCGCCGAGTATTAACGCCAGATGTTCGACAGTTAAACCAATGTCACGGACTTTTTGTTTGTACTCGTTAATCTCCTGATATCTTTTTTCACCCTCCGGATCAAGAACGGCCGCCATAGAGTGAACGGCGGCTTGTGACGGCTGCATATTAGTCGTCTTTCCCGGCGATCGGCGCAGGTCGCGCCCGAATTTTCGGAGTTCAATGAACGATTGATTGAGTTCGCATTTCAGGTACAGCAGAAACTTAACGGCCTGTTCTCGCTCCGCGGTAGTTTTCATTCCGACAAAATCGAAATCCTCGGGCTTCCCTTTGCCAGGGTTTATTTTGAGAAGATCGCTCCATGCCTTGTCGAGTTTCTGCACTAAACGTTGGGCCGTCTTCGACTTAAACACGTCGCCTTTTCCATGCCAATCGAACAAACACAAGAGTTCGTCAACTTTCGCCACCAGGAAATTCAGCCGCCTGAGCCGATAGCTCAAATCAAATCGGTTCAGGAAACGGTTCGTCGTGCCCTCTTTAGGTTGGTCATCGGAATAGGTTTCGTTGCGCCAGGTTTGCACCAACGCGCGCACCGCCTGAAACATGGCTGAACGATCATCCACGTCGACGACGCGCGCCGTGAGCGTCGCAATTTCATCCGTCAGAGCCGAGATTCGCAGCCGGCGATAGGGAAGATAGTGAAGCCCGTAGAGGCCTACCATGTCGGACAGTTGCATGTGGTCCCAAAGCTCGGGTGGCACCACTGGCCGATTCTTCCGCATCTGTTTGACGAGTCGCTCTTGTTTTTCTTGTTTTTCCGGATCGTCGTCGAGAGCCGCCTTCAAACTCGAAGACAGGAGGTTGAGCTCCTCTGTTTTCCTTAGTTCCGCTCGTTCCGTGGGGTCCGTCACCGCCTCCAATTTCGACGAGAACTGTTCTACTCGACCTTCATAATTTTCGATGTCACGCTCGATCACCCGGGTCAGGCGATTGACGCGTTCGATCAACCGATTGCGATCAAGCACTGCCTGGATGTCTTCGCGGATGGTTTCATAACGCGGCAGGTCGAGCGCCGCCATGACATTTTGGATGGCATCGGGCGGCTCATTCGGTTGCACCTCGCGTTCGGGATGTTCCGGCGACGGCTCGACGTAAATCAGTTTGCGATCCACCGGAACGGTTGGCGTGCGCCTGGTGAGCGTGCTGGTCGCGTAACTGAATGGCTTGTTGTCCAGGTAGCCCCCGTCGGCGAACGACCGCAGGTCATAGTTCACCGACCCAAACTCCACGTCCTGGGTCAGGTTGTCCTGAAAGAACCTCCGAATTAGCGGTGAGTCAGGTTTGAAATCGTCCTTCACCGCGCGATGCTCTTCAGAGTGGTCAAGCAGGTCACGGATGTCAGAGAGACGTACCGGCTCAAAGGCAAACGGGAATGACGAAGTGGTCCGTGCCGCAAATGCCAGAAATGGGTTCAGTTGTTTCCGAAACTCGTTAACATCACTGCCCGTAGCCTGGCGCGTCATGTATTTGAACCGGAACACGTTCTTATGCCGCCGCTCAAACACGACCGCGTCAGCCAGGCGAATGGGCAGGGCTAGTCCGCGAATATCTGTCGCTGTGATGTAGAGGTCGAGCTCGTCTACCAGCGGCGAACCCGTCTCGTTCGTGGGAGCGTCCATCGCGTCAAGCGCGGCCAACAGCTTCAGATACATTCGGCGGCTGTTTAGCAAAGATTGAGGCGGCTTCTGCCGAGAAAGTGTCGTGTCTTTCAATGACTCTGAGTCATTAATGAGCAGGTGAATGTCACCCTCTGTGACCCAGAGATTCTTGAGCTCGTCGATGTTCTGGTCATTCGCCAAGGCCTTTGCCAGGTAGATCGAATTGATGCCGCCGGCTGAAGTGCCCGCCAACACGTCAACCATAAACCTCACGGGAATGTCTCCATCCGGCTGCCAGTTGGCGATGGCCTTCTTATCGGTGACCAGCTTGTTCTTAAGTTCCTCGCGAACTTTTGGATCGTCAATCAGATAACTCAGCTTGCGATAGACGGCTTCGGTTCCGCAGGTCTTGTCGCCTGTCCCCAGGTCTTGAGCGACATCTTCTCCCTCGCAGCGCGGCGCGGTTGCCTTAACCATGCGCAGAAGTTCCTGGGCCACACCGTTGATATAAATCGCGAGTGACACACCGCCGTACATGACTACGGCGAAGCGAATTTCTTTCTTGTAGTCGACGTTGGGCGTTGCAGGAGCGGTCAAGGGGAACCTCCGTGAGAGCCGGGTAGAGAACCGCAAGCGCCTTGAGCTTCGTAACTCTGGGCGCTAGTTGCGAAGAGCGCGGGCAAGATATTAGCGAACCCTTGAAATGTCAACAGAGAGCTGGGTTTGCGGAGCGATCGGTGAAGGCCAACTAAGTGAGCGTACCTTTCAGCCAGTCCGCAATGTGATTCATCGCACGGTCGTAAACTTCCTCCTGAGAAACACCGGCCGCCTTAGGCACTTTGAGAGAGTGGTCGCCCCCTTCGATCGGGAAGAGGTCGGCTGACAATTTGAGTTTCTTTATGATGTCCGCGATCTCCTCCTTACTTCCAAACGCGTCGCGCGAGCCCTGCATGAACAGCATCGGGGCGGTTATCTTCGGCAAATGTTCCGAACGCATTTTGTCGGGCCTTCCGGGCGGATGTAGCGGATAGCCAAGGAATACAAGGCCGGCAATATTTTCGCCGTTCTGGGCGGCGACCTGGGACGCGATCCGTCCGCCCATCGACTTACCGCCAATCACCAGTTGATTGCCTTTCAACTTCTTGTGCTTGAGCGCGGCATCGATGACCGCGCGATAACAGCCTTCGAGTCGCGGGGCGGGATCAGGAATCTTGCGGCCTTGTTCAGTGTAGAGGAAGTTAAAAGTCACAACGTCTACTCCGCGGTCCGCTAAGCCCCTGGCGAACAGGCGCATGAATCCGCTCAGCTGATTCGCGCCCGCGCCGTGACCGAGGATGAGTGTTACGCCGGCACGCTTCTGCTTCGCTGCGGAATGCAAGATCGCCGTGACGCTAGCGGCGTCAGTGACTTGAACTTTGATTTGAGCTTCTGACATCTTGCGTCTTCAGACTCTGCTATCCGCGTAAACTCTGGGCACGCGGCTGCTAATGCCGCACGTGATTTCATACGAGATCGTCCCGGCAAGCTCGCCGAGGTCTTCGGCCGTGATTGAGCAGTCACCGTCGTTGCCCAGCAAGGTCACTGGATCGTCATGCGCCACATCCGCCACATCCGTCACGTCGATGATCGTCAAGTCCATTGAGACGCGACCAGCAACCGGCGCAAACTGGCCGCGCACAATTACGCGCGCGTGATTGCTGAACGCGCGGCGGTAACCGTCATCGTATCCAATCGGGATTGTCGCGATGACGGAGTCTCGCGTCGTTTCGAATGTGCCGCCATAGCCGAGCTTTTCGCCTTTCGGCACACGTTTCAAAAGCATGATGCGCGAATACAGCGACATCACGGGTCGCAAAGGAGGAGTGACGGAATTTGACGGCAGGACGTCACGGGTGAATCCGTAAAGCGTGCCGCCGGGACGAACCAGGTTGGCTCGCGATTCAGCGAACGTGAACAGGCCAGCTGAATTGGCCGTATGAATGTAAGTTGGTGCGAAGCCGTGATCGCGAAACGCGTCAAGGGCATGATCGAATCGCTGAAGCTGCGAGACCGTAAAGTCAGTCTGCCCTTCATCATCAGCCGAAGCCAAATGCGTCATGAGCCCGTCAACGCGAATGTTTGCGAATCGCTTCAGCGCGGCGCAGAAATCCTGAACATGGTCGGCTCGCACGCCCAGCCGACCCATTCCGGTGTCGATTTTCAGATGAACATCGATAGTTGTCCCCGCATTCTTCGCGGCCCGATCTAACGCTTCGACCACGTCGAGACGGTAAACAACTGCGGTGAGATCCTGCTGAATACACGCGTCTTCCTGACCGGCCCAAATACCGCCCATGCACAGGATCGGCTTTGAGATACCGGCATTGCGCAACTCGATTCCCTCCTCCGGCAGAGCAACGCCAAACCAATCCACCCCTTCCCGATCCAGGCGCGTCGAGCATGCAACTGCTCCATGACCATAAGCGTTGGCTTTGACTGCGGCGAGAATCCCCACGGCAGGACCGACGCGCTCACGAATCACACCAAAGTTGTGCGCCAGCGCCTCGAAGATCGATCTCAGCCCAGGTTGGACGACCGGAAGTATTCACAGATTACGCAGATTACACCGATTCAAAACATAAACGCGAAATGCAGAAACCCAACCGTGAGGGAGGATGCATCCACGTGCATAGAAAAGCACCCTCCCTCACGGTCGGGTTTCTGCCGCTGTTTGCGGTCCTAGAACTCGCCGCCACCGCGACCGATTCGCGGCGAGCCTTTCGAGCGGTCGAAGCGGCTGAGGTATTGGCCGAGTGCTTCACGTTCAAGATCGGTGAATTTAGCGAATTGATTGAGAAAGGCGAGATAGACTGTGTCGGTGGGGCCGTTGCGCTGCTTGGCCACGATTAACTCGGCGATGTTCTTGTTTTCGTCGCTGCGGTTATAGACCTCTTCGCGGTAGATGAACGCGACGACGTCGGCATCCTGTTCTATGGCGCCCGACTCGCGAAGGTCGGCAAGTTGCGGGCGGTGGTCGGTGCGGTTCTCAGGCGCGCGCGAAAGCTGTGACAGCGCAATCAGCGGCACGTTGAGTTCCTTCGCGAGGGCTTTCAGCTCGCGCGAGATTTGCGAAACCTCCTGCTGCCGCGATTCAACCCGCCGCGACGAACCAGACATCAGCTGCAGATAGTCGACCATGATCAGGTCGAGCTGCTTTTGCTCAGTCGCCAGACGCCGTGCTTTCGCCCGCATCTCGAGCACTGATATCGCCGGCGTGTCATCGATAAAGATGCGCGCGTCGGCCAACTTGCCGAGCGCTTTGCCAAGTCGCGCCCACTCTTCATTCGAAAGAAAGCCGCTGCGAAACTTCTGCGCATCGACATTGGCTTCCGAACACAGCATGCGCATCGCCAAAGCTTCCGCGGACATTTCCAGGCTGAATATGCCGACGACGGCGTTACTCTCGATAGCCGCATGCTGACCCAGCGCGAGCGCAAGGCTCGTTTTACCCATCGACGGTCGCCCGGCGATCACCACGAGATCCTGCTTTTGGAGGCCCGAAGTCAGCGTATCAAGTCCGCGAAACCCGGTGGCGACGCCGGTCACAACCAGATCGCGGTGCTCCACGGCTTCGGCTTTTTCGAGTACGCGCTCCGCCGGATGCTTGATGTGCTCAAAACCCTGACGAATCCGTTCATCGGCCAACGCGAAAATGGCGTGCTCGGCATGATCGAGGATGTTCTGGGGTTCGTCCTCTTCTTCCAGGGCCTCAGCGGTAATTTTGTTCGCGACCCTGACGAGCTGTCGCAAAAGCGATTTTCCGCGAACGACCTTCGAGTATTGGGCAATGCTGGTGACGTGTGGCAAACCGTACGTCAGGTTGGTGAGAAACAACACGCCACCCGATGCATCCAGCGAATTGTCTCGCCGCAGTTCTTCCGCGATCAGGATTGGATTGATTTCCGATCCGCGCTCGAACAGCGCAATCATTGCGGTGAAGATCCGGCGGTGGGAGGGCACGTAAAAATCCGACGGCTTCAGCATCTCGATCGCCTGGGCGACCAAAGTGTTATCGAGAATGATTGCGCCGAGAATCGCTTTTTCAGTTTCAGGACTGCTGGGAAGCGGTTTTTCGAGAATTGGATCCCGGGCTACTTCAGGGGTGGACATTTTTATTTGGCTGACGCGGACAGCCAACTAAGCTTATATCCACCATTCGAATAATTCTAGAGGGGAGATGTTTTAAGATTTCTTGTCAAGATTTGCTTTGCTTTAGGTGTTTTATTTTTCTGCTAAGTCCACCCAAGTCTGCAAAGCTTGCTCAAGTGCGTTTCCGATTCGTTCCCAGTCACGGCTGTTTAACGGGAGATGTTCTTCTTCGGCCAACACTACGTTTAGATGGGCGTGAAACCGATCTGCTTCGGACCGTGAGGGGAAGACGCCGACTGGCAAATAATCCTTTATCAAGGCTTTCTTAACGTTCTTGATATTGTCCCTGACAACATTGTCCAGTGTGCGAATCATCACTGCATTTTCCCGAATACTATATTCGACAACAAACAGCTTCATCGCGGCGTTTATTGTCCGCTTAGCGCGTTCAGTGGATAGGTCAATTACTTGCATCACTCCCTCAAGGTAAGTAATCAGACCCGTATGGAAGACTTATTTCACCCACGGCAATCTTTATTTTTGCCGACAAGCATCCATTCAGGTTGATCCTGTCTTATTTGCGATCTCGTTACCGCTCTTCGCGCGCAAAGTAAGTCTTTTGCCCCCAAACCATGTATTCAGGGTGATTGCGAATTTCAATCTGTACTTTTCTGCGCTTACCGTCGCGAGCACGATTCGTCGGGTAATAACCAATTACGTAACGACGATCAATATCCGTGAGGATGCGGGTGTAGATTTCGTCGGCCTGGCTCGGTTCTTCCAAAAACTCGGTCCACGCGCCGGTAAATCTCGCCACCGCTGCCAGAGCTGTGTGCCGGCGCACCCATGTGTTTGCCTGCTGTTGGAGAATCTCAACCGGCAGCTTCGTCGGCTCAACCCGCTCGGACGAATTGTTTAAGGCCCGTTGCAGCTGCCCGTTTGCTTTGTTGCGGTTTCTCAAATCAGCCTCAGCACGCTGGAGTAACTCAGCTTGCGGGACACCGACAAACCGGACGCCCGAAATTACCGAATAGACCGCGACACGGGACCTCTCGGTAGCTGACAAAATATCCTCGAGACCGAACTTTCGCGGAAGAGAAAATGCGTTATATGGCTGAGGCGAGCCGCCTTTGAGCGACTCGAGTTCATCGCCGTCTGTCTGAAAAATTATGATTGGCCGAGCGTCCTCAGGGCTGAAGAGCTCAGTCATCGTCGCGAGCAACGCGTCGTATTGGTCGCTCGCGCCGAGTGCGCCCGACAGAGCGCTTTCTTTGAGAGTCTCCAGACGCTTTTTCAGCAAGTCTTTGTCCCCAGTGAAATCAACCAGCAGGTTTACGTCATCCGTTACCACGGCCATCCGGTCTTTCGGATTTAGCTTGTCCACCAGCATCTGGGCGGCTTCGATACTGGTCTTGATGTAAGGCAATTGGCTGCCGCTGTAGTCAATGATGAGAACAATTGAGCGCGGCACATCCTGGCTGTCGCCCATAGAGACGCTGGCCACCTCCTGCAACCCGTCATCCTCTTTCACGATGAAGTCTTCTTTGCTCAAGCCCCTCACAATCTTGCCCTCGCCGTCCAAAACCAGCACCGCCGCCACCACCAAATCCGTGTCCACGCGAATCACATCGTCTTCGTCGGCGGCCCGTTTCTCAGAACGGCGGGCGCGTTCACTTGGGCTTAAAACGAGGCTCGATCCGAATTTTCGGCCGGCGGGCGCCAAGGTTGGCACAATCGAATGTGACGACGTCGCCGTACTACTTGGCAGCGGAGCTATCGCGCGGTGCTCCGGCATCTTGAGCTGCAGACTCTCAGGCGAAAGATCGGGATTGAGTTTTGGTTTGAACAGAACGGTTGATTCAACTTCGGAATCTCCGAAAGACACTTTGCGGGAAAACTTAACGATTACGTACTGTGTCTTATCAATCCAGAGTTTGATCGGTTGTGTTCGCCACAACATTCCTTCGAGGCGAAATGTTTCGCGGCCGTCAATCTTTTCCCTTCCAGTCATCCGGACGTCCGACATCGATGCGAGCAGATCACTCGTACGGAATAAATCAGGAAGCAGCAGCGGCGAAATAGTGAGCGATCCACCCGCAGATGGAAACGCAAGTCGCTCAAGCGCCAGATCCAGCGGCGCTTCGCGGCGGTTGCTAAAGCCGGGTTGAATGTATCGAGGAAGCCAACTATTGACCGCGTCCCCGTTCTTCCACACCACCCAGCCCCGTCCGTTATCCTTATCCTCGTGACTTAACCATAATTCAAACGCTAAGTGATTGGGCCTTACGAACGTTGTGCGAAAATATCCGCTGCCAAATGCCTTCGACCCCGATTTGATCGATCCCTCATCGTAATAGCTGCGACAAGACGCGTAAGTGGCTGCCACTTTAGTCAGTATTTCGTTCGCACTGGGTTCTTGTGCCAACGACGGCGCAGACGCAGAGGTCAGGGCCAGTAGCGTGAAAAGGACTCGCGGTATGAAATTTCCTGGAAACACTCGAAGCCTGAGAATCGATTCGGCTAAACCTCAATCGATTGTCGGCCTCACTGTGTAACAGGATCTGGCCAGAGAGACAAGGGTGGATCAAAGCAAGAAGAGCCCTGCGCATTTCACGCAGAGCTCTAATTACTCGCAGTTATGATAATGGCGATCGAAGATCAGCTGGCGTCTTCGTTCGCAGACTCGTTTGCGGGTTCGTTCGCGGATTCGTTCGCCGGTTCGTTCGCAGGCTCCGGAGCTACGTCGCCCGCGGTCCCAGCTTCGGCTTGTAGCGCCTCAACATTAACCTCGACACCGCCCTCGCCAACCACGCTGACCGGCAGTTCCACCGTGACTTCACGATGCAGCCGAACCGGAACCGTGTAATTGCCAAACCGCTTGAGAGGTTCACGGAGAGCGATCTTGCGCCGATCGATCTTGTAACCCTGCTCTTCCAGCGAGTGCGCAATGTCCATCGACGTAACTGAGCCGTACAGGACGCCCGCTTCGCCAACTTTGCGTTCGAACTTTAGCGCTAGATTGCGCAACTGATCGGCCTGCCCTTCAGCCGACGAGCGCTCTTTCGCTTCGCGCTTCAGAAGTGCGGCGCGCTCGCCTTCAATTTGCTTAACGTTACTGGCAGTCGCTTCGACCGCGAGATTCCGCGGCAGTAAAAAGTTGCGCGCATAGCCGGCTTTGACGCGCACGATTTCACCGCGCGCTCCGAGGTTATCGATATCTTCGCGTAAAAGAACTTGTTTGTTTCCCATGAAAACTCCTAATCGAAGTGGCACAGACTTCAGTCTGTGATTTCCCAGTCGGATTCACAGACTGAAGTCTGTGCCACAAAACCGTTAATCAGCCGCGTACGGCAGCAGCGCGATGTTGCGCGCGCGTTTGATGGCTTCAGCCAGCATGCGTTGATGCGTCGCGCACACGCCGGAAATCCGCCGGGGCAGAATCTTGCCGCGTTCCGGCGTGTAGGACTGCAAGAGCTTCACGTCCTTAAAGTCGATGTAATCGACCTTGTCGATGCAAAACCGGCAAATCTTTCGCCGCTGCATGCGGCGTGGACCACGACCGGGCATGCCGGCTCGTTCGTATTCCCGTTCAAAACCAAACGGGCTGTCGCGCTCTTCAAAGTTTGATGACATATCTTCGTTCCTTATAAGTTCGCTTTCAATGCCCACCCGCTACGCGGGCGGTCCTGACTTCACGTTACGCGGCCGCTTCGACTCCCGACTCTGCGTCGTCGTCGTTGGCGTTTACTTCTGCCTTACCTTTGCCGCCCGTCGGACGCCGCTCGGCCTTGCGCGCGCGACGGTCTTTCAACTTCTGCGCGCGGCGCCGATATTCGTCAACCCGCACAGTCATGTAACGGATGACGCGATCGTTGACGCGCATACGGCGCTCAAACTCGGCGATCTCGCGGCCCGAACCTTCAACCTCAAGCAGCACATAAACGCCGTCGCGCTGATGATTGATCTCGTAAGCGAGACGGCGTTTGCCCATCATCTCGGTCTTGACGATGCTGCCGCCCTGGTCGGTGATGATCTTCTGCGCGGCTTCAGTCAGCCGCATCACTTCAGCATCTTCCGCGTCAGGGTTGATGATAAAAACTATTTCGTAACTTCTTTGTTCTGCCACGCTAATCCTCCAAAGCTGGTAAATCGTGAATGGTAAATGGTGAATTTAACGAACCTAATTCACACATCCATTCACCATTTACGATTTACCATTCACTAGTTAAAAAGCGACATCGCTTTCCGGATGCCGTCCCGCAAAACCGAATGCACGGCTTCAGCGGCCTTGTCTAAAATCTTTTCGACTTCATCGCGCTGCGGCTTTCGAAAATTCTCAAGCACGAAAGCTTTCGAGTCACTAACCGGATGATCCGGTTGAATTCCAATCCGCAGCCGGATGAACTCGTTTGTTCCAATCGTACCGATAATCGACTTCAGTCCGTTGTGCCCGCCAGCGCTGCCGCGCTCGCGCAAACGAATTGTGCCGAGCGGCAAGGCCAAATCATCACTGATGACGATTAAGTCCTGCGACGTGTCGTCAACATTCTCTTTCGCGAGCAAACCTGCCACCGCTTCGCCGCTCAAGTTCATGAACGTTTGCGGCTTCACCAGCCGGACACGCTCACCCTCAATCACCGCCGACCCAATCAGGGATCGACATTCGCGCCGCTTGACGGTCACATCTGCTTGCGCAGCCAACTTGTCAATCAACATGAAACCCAGGTTGTGGCGCGTCCACGTGTACTCTTCGCCCGGGTTTCCTAATCCAACGATGAGCCGCATAAGGTAAAAGTCCAAAGGAGAAAGGCAAAAGTAACAGCGATGCTCTTTTCCTTCTTCCTTTTGCCTTTTTACTTGGCTTCCTCGCCCTCGCCTTCGTCTTCCTTCTTGCCCTTGCCGATGACTTCGGGTTCGGCCAGCGCCTCGCCTTCCACCGGCGCAACTTCGACGACTTCTTCCTTCACTATGCCGACAGTGGCGATGACCGTGTCCGGTGCTTCGAGAATTTCGATCCCGGCAGCCACTGGAATGTCGGAAACGTGCAGCACGTCGTGCACGCCGAGGTTCGTCACGTCGATATCTATGTGTTCGGGAATCTCGCGCGGCTCGCAACGAATGTCGATGTTGCGCACGATCTGTTCGAGCATGCCTGACTGCTCGCGCACACCAATCGGCTCGCCAACCAGTCGCAGCGGGACCGTCGCTTCGATCTTCTCGCCCTTGACCAGTCGTTTGAAATCCGCATGAACCAGCCGCATGCGCACGGGATCAATCTGGCGATCCGCGAACATTACTTCGCTCGCACCCACACCCTCGACATCCACCGTGAAGATCGTGTTCCTACCGGTATCCGAGCGAAGGATAGCCGCCAGTTCGCTTAGCTGCGCCAACGCCGCTACGCTTTCGCCCTCGCCGCCGTAGATGACGACTGGGACTTGTCCGTTGCGACGCGCGCGGCGCGAATCATTCTTCCCACGTCCTTCACGCGCCTGCGCTTTGATTACAATGTCTTTCTTCTCTGCCATGATTGCTCTCCAAAAATAAGCTGTTTTCAGCGTTCAGCTATCAGCAAGCGAGAACACGAAACCAGGCATTGTTCCGCTCGCGACTATCTTAAGTTGTTTACTGAAAGCTGAGAACTGACGGCTTAAAGCTTTTCAGTTTTTGCCCTTCATACGAAGAGCGAAGAAACCGAAGTCTCTTCATGGATCGACTTAATTGCCTTCGCCAAAAGAGGCGCAATACTAAGAACCGTAATGTTCTTGAGTTCGGCTGCCTTAGAGTTTAGCGGAATTGTGTTCGTAACTACAATCTGCTCGATGTCCGAAGCCTCCAGGTGCATGGCCGCGCGGCCCGAAAGTACAGGGTGCGTGAAGCATGCGTGGACGCGTTCCGCGCCCGCTTTTTTCAATGCTTTTGCGACCTTCGTGATCGACCCGCCCGTGTCGCACATGTCATCGACAATCAAGCAGTTACGGCCTTGTACATCGCCGACAACGTTCATGATTTCGGCCTCGTTCGGCTTGTCCCGGCGCTTATCGCACAGGGCCAGTTCCGCATCCAGCCGTTTCGCGTAAGCCCGCGCACGTTCGGCCCCACCCGTATCCGGCGCTACGACGGTCAGATTCGGCATCGGATTCTCGAGGTAGTGCCGAATCATCACCGGCGCTGCGTACAAGTGATCCACCGGAATATCAAAGAACCCCTGGATCTGCGCGGCGTGCAAATCCATTGTCACAATGCGATCGGCGCCGGCGGTGCGAATCAAATTCGCGACCATCTTGGCGGCGATTGGCACGCGCGGCCGATCCTTTTTGTCAGAGCGCGCGTACCCGTAATAGGGCAGCACCGCCGTGAGCCGCTCAGCCGATGAACGCCTGAACGCATCAAGCATCACCAGCAACTCCATCAAGTGCGAGTCAGTTGGCGGGCAGGTCGGCTGCACAATAAAAACGTCCGCGCCGCGAACGTTCTCTTCAATCTGAAAATTGAACTCGCCGTCCGAAAAGCGCGCCGTTTGGGCGCTCCCCAAATCGCAGTGCAACTCGTGGCAAATCTCTTTTGCCAGAGCGCGATTCGCATTACCGGAAAAGACTTTTATGCCGCCGGTGGTGCTCATTAACTAGTGGCACAGACTTCAGTCTGTGAGTTCTAATCCTCACGCTTTGATCCACAGACTGAAGTCTGTGCTACGTGGAAAAATTGGCTGGGGCGGAAGGATTCGAACCTACGAATGCCGGATCCAAAGACCGGTGCCTTACCACTTGGCGACGCCCCAACATTATCGGTCTAGTACAACGACCAAATCACGAGATTTCGGTCGCCGCGCCCATCGCGCTTCGATAGCGGTCGCGCCCAACCGTCTTACAAGGAAACGCGCGCCAACCAGTTTCGAGTTCGATCGCCTGAATGGCGCGCTCCTGAGCGTCCTGATTTTCAAAAATCCCGAATACCGCTGAGCCGCTGCCGCTGAGCATTGCCGCGCGCGCTCCGAACTTCAGCAAGACGACTTTCGCACGTTCGATCTCCGGTTCAAGCTGAAAAACTACCGGCTCGAAATCGTTGTGCAGCGAATTCAAATCGATTGAAGCGGAAGAGTCGCTCGCCTGCGAACGAAGTAGAATAGGTTTCGAGTCAGAGGATGTCAAGGCTGCCCGATTCAATATACCGTACGCTTTTGCAGTGGAAATACTCGCGTTCGGTTTGATGACGAGAAGGTGCTTTTGGGGCGAATCTTCGAGTGTTTCAATTACACTTCCACGACCGGTCGCGCGCGCATTCCCCCCGTGAAGAAAGAAGGGCACGTCCGAACCAAGTTCTCCCCCTACTAGTGCCAGATCGTCTCCTGAAATTTCGATTTTCCACAGTAATGCCAGGGCGATCAGCGTTGCGGCTGCGTCAGACGATCCACCACCCAGACCAGCTTCTGCAGGAATGCGTTTTTCGAGACGAATCTTGACTCCCCGTCTGATCGAATAGCGTTCGCGTAGCGCCGCTGCCGCCCGCCAGACGAGATTGGTTTTATCAGCAGGAACCAAACGGTCGTCGCGCCACAACCGTATGACGTAGTCGTTCGTTTCTTCGAAAGTTATTGTGTCGTGAAGGCTGACGGTCTGCAGCACCGTGTCGATTTCGTGGTAACCGTCTTCGCGCTTGCCGCGAACGCGCAAGCTCCAATTGATTTTCGCGAACGCTGTAACCGTTAAAGATCTTAAGTCCATGAATAGTTTAGAGGCGGGCTACGGCCCGCCATCTCGCGGGTCGGGCGGCCACTAGCCCGCCTCTAAACATTCAGGCTAGTGTGGCGCGTTCCGACAACGCCTTCGCTTCGCGGTTCGCGTCCGCGATCACGTCGGCTTCGTTCATTGTCTTCAACTCGCCGTCGAGCATGACAATGCGGCCGTCAATAATCGTGGTCCGCACGTCGCTCGACTGCGCTGAATAAACTACGGATGAGACGACATCAGTTTCGGGCGCGGCATGAAGTCGATTCAGATCAACCACAATCACGTCAGCGCGTTTGCCGGCTTCGATGCTCCCGATTTCGTCACCTAAACCCAGCGCCCGCGCGCCGTCGATCGTGGCCATTCGCAGTGCGCGTCCGGCCGGCAGCACTTCGGGGCCGTGTAAAACTTTTTGCAGCAGCGCCGCGGTTCGCATCTCGGTAAACATATCGAGGCGATTGTTGCAGGGCGCGCCGTCAGCGCCGAGCGAGACTGAAATCCCGCGTTCGAGCATCGCCGTCACCGGCGCGACTCCCGAACCAAGCTTCAAGTTCGACGACGGACAATGCGCCACGTTCGTTTGCGTATTTTGCAGCGTTTCGAATTCACGATCACTGACGTGCACGCAATGCGCCAACACGACATCCCGCCCCGAAACGCCTAGCGAATCCAGATAGACGATATTCCGCGAACCGGTTTCGCTCTCGACCATCTCACACTCAGCCATGTTTTCGGATGCGTGCGTGTGAATCATCACGCCTCGCTCACGCGCCAACTTCGCCACTTCTGCAAGCAGCTCGCGCGTGCAACTGATGGCGAATCGCGGCGCGAAGCAAACGCGAATGCGACCGTCCGCCTTACCATGCCACTGGTCGATCAGCTCGATCGATTCATTAATAGAGTCCTGAGTTCTTTCGGCGAGTGCGGGTGGAGTGTCCTCTCCCTTGTCCATCATGCACTTGCCGACTGTTGCCCTAAATCCCGTTTCTTCGACCACGCGAAAGACTTCTTCGGTGTGCCTTACAGTTTCCATTGTCAGCGCGCACGTCGTTCCGCCCTTAATCAGCTCGGCTATACCTAGTTGGGCCGAGGCACGAATCGATTCCCGCGTGTGCGCGGCTTCCATCGGCCAAATGCGCTTTTTCAGCCAATCGATGAGCGACAAATCGTCAGCCGCTCCGCGAAAGAGAGTCTGACAAAGATGAATATGCGTCTGAATAAACCCGGGTAAGACTGCACAGCCGGCGGCGTCGATAACCTCATCAGCGCTGGCTTCGTTCTGCTCTCCGACCGCCAAAATGCGTCCATCACGAATCAACACATCGCCGCGCACGATGGAATTCTGGGAATCCATCGTCACAATCGTGCCGTTCTTGATGAGGAGCGATTCGGTCATGAATTTTAATCGCGGCGCGTAAGAGCAATAACTCCCTAGCGGCGAGGGGCTTTAGTTGGCTTCCGTCTTGAAGGCAGATTCTCACTCACGAAGCGAGCAATTTTAGGCCAATCGATCTTGTAGGTCTTATCGCAAAATTCTGCTATGAATTGATCAGTCAGTCGGTTGTAGGTCGCATCTTTCTCTGCTTCAAACCTCGCTGCGTGTGCATCAGCTTCATGCCCCAGCGGTTCAATTATGTCGACGTACAATTCTTTGTCTCCGGAAATCAGATACCAAAAGGCCTGGCCTATCACACGTATGTAATCGCCTTTATCCCGCATTCCTCTTTCAGGTTTCCCGAATTTCCCATAACAAATGCCTTCCGTCGGCTGCAATTGACCTACACGTCGAGACTGTCTAAGTACTTTCACGGCGTTCCTGAAATTCTCTCTCAGCTTTCGGTGCTGATCTGCGTTACCCCAGTTCTGCCCCGACTTAACCGCAATTAGATAACGGATTCTGTTCCTGGTGAGATCAATGTCTATTCCTTGTGTTGATGATTTGACGCCGCCGCCCGTTTTCTCGGCAACATAGATCGCCAACTCCTCAAGGAAACCGCCAAACGATGTCTCTTCGCCTGACGATAGTCTGGCGTCTAAGAGAGCCGTAACAAGGTCACTAGCACGGTTAAGATTTTTCGCTCGGAACAGGTAAGGATTTTTGCTTTCGAGGACGGCGTTTAGCTTGAGAGTTTTTATCTTTTCCAGTCGCCTCGCGTGAAATGTGTCAATGTTGTTGTGAACGTACAACTCGATCAACTTACGCGTTTTGACGTCCATTTACCTCGTTAGCTTAAGTTGTCCATGGGCATTTTGCAACGCCCTTTCCGCAACACTTATGTACTCGGGAACCACTTCAATTCCCAGATAGCGCCGTCCAAGAGTTTTTGCTGCAACTGCTGTCGTGCCAGATCCCAAGAACGGATCGAGCACGAGATCGTCTTCTTTGGTGAACAGCCTAATAAACCAATGCGGCAGTGAAAGCGGGAATGTAGCGCTGTGGTTCTTGTTACTGGTCTCAGACGCCATGTGAAGCACATTGGAAGGGTAAACAGTTTTCCGATTAAGCCAGTTAGAAACATTTTTCCCAAAACCGCTATTTACCCGTGAGTTGTCTCGCCGCTTGTCGGTCTCGCTAAGATTCTTGAGCCGAGTTGTTGCCCAATCGCCCACCTGAACCCTCACATTATCCTGGTACATCGCAAAGTGTCTTTGCTTGTTGAATTGCAAACAGCGCTCCCACGCATCACGAAACCGATTCGGCCACTTCCCCGGATGGCAGCTCTTCTTGTGCCAAATGAATTCCTCTGTCCATAACCAACCCTGCCTACGCATTTCCAAGATTGCTTCGATGACATAAGTGTGGCGCTCTCCCTTCACTGTTTTCTCTTTGATATTGAGAATGAAAGTGCCGTCAGATTTCAGCACGCGTAGCAGTTCGGCGCTTATGGGCAAAAACCATTCGACGTACTTGTCCGGATGAATACCGCCGTATGTCTTCTTACGACTGTCCGCGTAAGGAGGAGAAGTGACTATCAAATCAACACAATCGGATGGCATCGTCCGCAATACGGACAGACAGTCGCCTTGAATGATCCGATCCTTCCATTGGGGTGCCAGGCGTGCGGACGCGCTCATCTGCTTACTCACAGCTTATTCTTTTCGTGGTTTCTAAGGCAGCGCTCTGCGCGTTACCCAGTAACATATGACTACTTCTTCTCGCCTGCTACCGCAGCTTTCTTTTGCTCGCCGCCGTTGGTCGCAGCCGGTGCTTCCTCGCGCACCGGAAATCCCAAGGCACGCTTCACTTCGTTTTCAATCTTGAGCAGCAATTCCGGATGATCTTTCAGAGTCTGTTTCGAATTCTCGCGGCCCTGGCCCAGGCGGTCGCCTTTGTAAGAGAACCACGCGCCACTCTTTTCAACTACGCGATTGTTGGTGGCGAGATCGAGAAGATCCCCTTCGCGCGAAATGCCTTCGCCGTACATGATGTCGAACTCGGCCTCGCGGAACGGCGGCGCTACTTTGTTCTTCGCGACCTTCACTTTCGTTCGGTTGCCGACGATGCGGTCGCCGTCTTTGATAGCGCCAATGCGACGAATATCCAGACGCAGAGACGAATAGAACTTGAGCGCGCGTCCGCCGGTAGTCGTTTCGGGACTGCCGAACATCACGCCGATCTTTTCACGAATCTGATTGATGAAGATGAAGCAGGTGTTTGACTGGGCGACGATCGCGGTCAGCTTGCGCAATGCCTGAGACATCAGGCGCGCCTGTAGACCGGGAAGTGAATCGCCCATCTCGCCGTCGAGTTCAGCGCGCGGTACGAGCGCGGCCACAGAATCCACGACGATTACATCGACGCCATTCGATCGCACAAGCGCTTCGGCGATTTCCAGGGCCTGTTCACCTGAATCCGGCTGTGAGATCAGCATGTCATCCACATTCACGCCGAGTTTCTCAGCGTATTGGGCGTCCATGGCGTGTTCAGCGTCAATGTAAGCGGCGACGCCGCCGGCCAGTTGCGCTTGCGCCACGATATGCATTGCCAGAGTGGATTTGCCGGAACTCTCCGGCCCGTAGATTTCGACGATGCGTCCGCGGGGCACGCCGCCGATACCGATGGCCGCGTCCAGCGACAGCGATGTTGTAGAAATCGCCGGCACGTCCGAAACGTCACGCTCGCCTAGACGCATGATGGATCCTTTGCCGAAACGCTTTTCAATGTTGAGCAGCGCGGCTTCAATGGCGCGACTGCGATCTGCGATTCTGTCTTCTGACATGGGCATCTCTTTCTTCTGCTCCTCTTCGTTATCTCAAATTGTATTTTCACGTCCGGTTGATCCCGTCGTTATCCCGACGTATCGGGACACTGTCACGGCGGAGGATAACACAACCCAAGCGAGAATGGAACAGAGTTTCACGCATGCAACACGGGTATTTCCGGAGGGTGGAAGCGTTTAGACTGCGCGTCTCGGCAGCCCTCTCTGCGCATCCCGATGGGGATTGAGAGCGCGCATCGAATATCAAGAATCAAAAGTGCCGCGCCAGCATACTCCAGTCGCGCCGCTTGGTCGATGCCTAGATTTTATCTAACAACGATCCGGCAAACTGACCAACTTTACCGACCATGCTGGGCTCACCGGCGTACTGCTCAATCACCTGGACAATCGCTGATCCGACGACCGCGGCATCCGCGTAACGCCAAACATCCTGGACATGTTCGGGGCTTGAAATGCCAAAGCCAACGGCAACCGGCAGGTCAGAAACTGTTCGCAAGCGAGTCACTAGTTTCTCCGACTCCGCGCTCATTTTTTCGCGAGCGCCCGTAACTCCCGCACGCGACACCGCGTAGACGAACCCGCTTGCGCGCTCGGCAATCATCTGCAAACGAGCATCGGTCGAGGTCGGCGCGGCCAGAAAGATTAGATCAATCTCTTGAGCGCGCAGCATCGCCGAGAAGCGGCCAGCTTCTTCGGGAATCAGATCGGTCACGAGGATGCCGTCAATTCCCGCATGTTCAGCTTCGCGAGCAAGGTTCTCCAGGCCGAATTGCAAAAGCGGATTGAAATAGCTGAAAAGAACGATGGGCACTGTCGTCTGCTTTCGCACAGCGCGCACCACGTCCAGGATTGCCGTCAAACCAAAGCCATGTCGCAAGGCGCGCTCAGAAGCTCTTTGAATCACAGGCCCGTCAGCCATCGGATCGCTGAACGGGACGCCGAGTTCGATGATGCTTGCACCAGCGCGTGCCAGTTCGAAAATTAGGTCCCGCGTAGTGGCAAGATCAGGGTCGCCGGCTGTGATGAAAGGAATGAAGCCCTTGCGACCTTCGCTTTTGAGTTGCTCGAATGTTTGTTTGATTCGGGACAGAAAGCTTTACCACAGAGGACACAGAGGAGTACAAGAACGAACCAAGATCTATCTCGTGGTCCTAGATTGTTTCTTCTGCTTTCTCTGTGCCCTCTGTGGTCAATTTATCGCGGACACTCTCGACGTCTTTATCACCGCGACCGGAAAGGTTCACAATCAAAATTCCTTCGGGTGTCATTTCCCCCGCGACCTTCATCGCGTGCGCGACTGCGTGCGCCGATTCCAGCGCCGGAATGATTCCTTCCAAACGCGATAACGTTTTGAACGCCTTCAGCGCTTCATTATCAGTCACCGAAGTATATTCGACGCGATGCTGATCATGAAGATACGCGTGCTCCGGCCCAATCGATGGATAATCCAGGCCCGCCGAAATCGAATGCGTGGTCGCAATCTGTCCAAGTTCGTCCTGTAGAACATAGCTCATCGTCCCGTGCAAAACGCCCGCGCGTCCTTCGCCATCTGCGTTGAATCGAGCGGCATGCTGCCCTAGCTGACTGCCGAACCCGCCCGCTTCGACACCAATCATGCGTACGGCTTCGTCATTTAGAAACGGATGGAACATGCCGATTGAATTCGATCCGCCACCCACGCAGGCGACAAGACAATCCGGCGGGCGTCCTTCCTTTTCGAGAATTTGCCCACGCGTTTCACGTCCGATGACGCTTTGAAAATCGCGCACCATCAAAGGATATGGATGTGGCCCCAGCGCGCTCCCCAGCAGATAATAACTATCCTCAACATTCGTCACCCAATCGCGCAACGCTTCGTTGATTGCGTCTTTCAAAGTGCGCGAGCCGGCATCAACTTCACGAACTTCGGCGCCCAAAAGCTGCATACGGAAAACGTTCAACGCCTGACGCTTCATGTCTTCGGCGCCCATGTAAACGACGCATTGCAGGCCGAACAAAGCACAGACTGTCGCAGTCGCAACCCCGTGTTGACCGGCGCCAGTCTCCGCGATGATGCGGCGCTTGCCCATGCGCCGCGCCAGAAGAATCTGGCCCAGCGTATTGTTGATTTTGTGGGCGCCAGTGTGAAGAAGATCTTCGCGCTTGAGATAAATGCGCGCGCCGCCCGAAAGCTCGGTCAAACGTTGAGCAAAGAAAAGTGGAGTAGGCCGTCCCGCGTAGTCGCCTAACAACGTGTTGAGTTCGTTTTGAAAACTCTCATCCGCGCACGCAGATTCATAGGCCGCCGTTAGTTCTTCCAGCGGCGCCATCAGCGTTTCAGGCACGAACCGCCCGCCGTAGGGACCCCAGTGGCCGAGCGAATCAGGTTGTGTATTTGGCTTCACAAAAAACCAAATCGTTTAGAGTGGGGCTACTGCCCCACATTCGGCGGGCGGTAGCCCGCCTCTAAACGACTTCTGTGGTGGTTACGGAGTTTTCTTAATCGGATGCGTCGAGCGCACACGCCCCGGCGATTGCGAGCCACCCGGGTCGTCGACGACGACGCGATTCTCGCGCCGATACATGGTCAAACGATTGCCGTCGGTTGATCCCTGTTCGGCATCTTCGACGTGGGCCGGCTTGCCCTTCAAAACCGCAACTTCATCAACGGCGGTGTATTGACACCAATCGCCTGTCCCTCGCTTGCCAGGTTGAATCAAAACGACATTGCGTTGCGCGATTACCTTCTCCAACTCGTTGACTTCCTTTTGCAGGTAAACGTCGGCAACGCCCGCCGTCATGCGATCAGTTCCCTGCTTGATATCGACGTTGGTTTCGTAGTGCACCACGCGCTCGGCATCCGAGTAACGCATGTACTCCGAGGTCACGAACACCGGCACCACGTTAATGGTGCTACCCGTTTTTTGCTTTGCCTGATAGAGCGCGGTTTGGACATGTCCGCGCGCATCCATCTGCTTTTGTTCCCGATAAAGATTGATGACATCGCCGCGGACGAAGTTATCGTCCTGCCACATCCGTCCGTTTCCGGTGTAGGTCGCGTTGCCGGAATCATGAGTAATCTCGGCGCGATCGGCGAGCAGATACACGGGACTCTTCACCTTGCGGAAGGGCGCGGCCCCGTTTGTTTGTTCCTGGCTGTAGTAGGTTGTCTGCACTTTTCCGCGGCAGTAAGAGACGCGGGTTGAGTTATTCGAATCGATCTCGGCGGCTTTAGTGCGCGCGCGCGAATCCCAAACCGTGGGTTCGCCGCCGCGCAAACGGATGGTTTCATCCGCCGCCGTGTACGATGCGGCGTCAGCAGTTCCATTGCGATCCAGCTCATTAAACTTCGCTTCCCCCGTCGCATCAACCTTCTCAACGTCCTGTGTTTCGCGGACGAAGTCAGCATTCATTTTCTGCGACGTGATCGTTCTCGTCCCACGTTTGTCACTCGTTTGATAAGGCTGAATGACAGCTTTCGCTCCCCCGGTCGCAACGCAATTTCGCGTGATGTTGCCAGCCTCAAAGAAATCACAGTCGAACCGCGCCGCGGTCAAGGTTTTCGCGTCGGCCTTCGCGGTTTTCTGCGCCGGCTCAACGTACAACTCGGCATTGCCGGCCGCTTCGGCCTTTTCCAGGTCTTTGCCTTTCAGTCGCCAGATCAATTTGATCGAGTCCGCGGTCAAACGCTTGCTCGCGGCGCGCGGATCGTTTGCCTTCGTTTTCGGCGCTGACAGATTCACGACTGAGCGTCCCTCGCTCTTCATCTCTTTTATGACGCTGCGGTCACCCTGCGCGTGAAAGTTGATGTCCAAAATATTCGCGCCGGAAAGCTGCACGTCCGAATCTGCGTTCAGCGTTTGCGCGCGAATGTCGCGAACTGCGTAAGCGCGCTGCAATTGCTGATTCGCGTCAAGATAAAAGTCGATGTCGATTGCGTGAGCTTCCGCAGCGTGTCCTTCAGTCATCGAACGCAAATACGAGTTGCCGCGCATCTTCAAGCTTCTGAAGCTTTTTCTCAGCAGTGAGATTCGCGGTCAACGTTTCTCCGCTCATGATGTCCTGTTCCTGTTCGGCCGTGGCGCCACCTGAGAAAGTCAGACGCATTGAGCCCTGCTCGAAAACGGCTTGCTTTGAACGGACCGTTACCGGCTTTGCCCGCGCGCCTTTTAAATTCGCATTGTTCGCGGCTTCCGGTGCAACGGTAATCTCAACATCGTTCTTCAATTCGAGTCGTTTGTTCCTATCGTCGACGACTGCGCCAGTAGATTTACCCGAAATATTTTCGCGCTCAAAAGTAATCGGCGAAGACGTTTCGCCCATCTCTTGCTTCTGATGATAGAGCAGCGCGTCCGTCTTCACCTTCAGAGCTTCACGCGTTTCAATCTGAACGTTGCCGTTGAACTGAAGCAATTCGTTCGCTTGATCGTAGAGCGCTCGGTCGGCAGTGATGAGATCCGGCTTCGCACTGTTCGCGGGAAAGACCTGGAGATTTACCTGTTCCAGCTCGTGATGACCATCGGCGTACGTCACATCGCGCGCGGCCCGCAGCCAGATATAGAGCCGGTTGTCTTTGGTGACGCGCTGCTCGTAGCCGTTGATAATGCCTGTGATTTCTTTCGACAGGGCGGGGGCTTCCGATCGCAAGCGAAACGGAGTGTTGTTGCGCATCTTGTAATAAGACACGCCGACGAAAATTGACCCCGCGATTAACAGAAACAGCGCCAGCGCGCGGGCGATGGCCGGCACGCGCGCACGCAGGTCAACGGCACTGATTCGTCTTTTGCGGGTAACGGCTTCCATAAACTTATTGAATCGTAAATCGTGAATTTAAATTGACGGCGCGTAAAACACGTCAGTTCTATTTACGATTTACCATTTACGATTCACTGGCGCGGATATCCCTAACATTCAACTGCAATCTGATATCTCCCATCCACGATTGCGCCTCGAACTCGTAAGCAAGATCGATGCGCTGACCGGGCTGTGGCGTTGCTGCCGACTCTTCAACTCCTCGCCACCAAATTGCTTCCAGCGGCCGATGGTTCTCACCGGCGACGCGGAACTTCAGATGCTGCTCCTTTAATACCTTTGGATCGCCAAGGACGCGCAGCCCCCGCGTCAGGAACACCGGACGAGGATTTCCGGCGCCAAACGGCTCCATCTGCCGCAAATCCTGCGACAGGGCGAAGGTCAAATCGTTCGCGCCTACTTCCGCGTCAATTGTGATCGCCGGCGTCAAGTCATCTTCAGTCAAACACGCCGCCGCATGTTCATTCAAGCGACGCCGAAATTCCGCCACACATTCGCGACGAATCGAAAGCCCGGCCGCGTGCGAATGCCCGCCGAATTTCTCAAACAAGTCGCTGCAAGCTGTCAGGCCATTGAACAGGTGGTAGGCCTCGATGCTGCGCGCGGATCCGTGGCCCATATCGTCGTCGAACGAAATAACGACGCAGGGGCGATTCAATCGCTCGGCAATTTTGGATGCCGCCAGGCCGATGACGCCGCGATGCCACCCGTCACCGGCAATCACCGCCACGTGCGTCTGCGTTGCGCGATCGGTGCCGGTTTCAAACTCTTCCACCGCGCGATTGAAAATCTCGCGCTGCATCTCCATGCGCTCGCGGTTGCGCGTGTCGAGATGTTCAGCCAGACGCCGCGCTTCCTCTCGATCTGTCGCATTGAACAAATCGACGACCGCGCTCGCCGCATCCATGCGACCCGCGGCGTTTATGCGCGGGCCGATGCGAAAGCCAAGGTCGTACGCGTTCACTTCTGCGCCATCGCCGCAACCGGCAATGTCGATCAGCGCGCGCAAACCGCAGTTCACAGCTTTCGGCAAATCCGAAAGGCCGAGCGCGACAATCGCGCGATTCTCGCCGACGAGTTTCGCGACGTCGGCAACTGTGCCGATCGCGACCATTTTCAGGAAGCCCGGCACAACTGATTCACGCCCCCGCTCGCGAAACAACGCGTGCACCAGCTTGAAAGCGACGCCCACTCCGGCCAGGTTCTTGTCCGGATAATTACAGCCGTGCTGATTCGGATTCAACACCGCGAACGCGGGCGGCGTACCCTCATCTTCGTCGGGCAGATGATGATCGGTGATGATGACGTCGAGCCCATTCTCGCGCGCCCAAACCAGCGGCTCATGCGCGCGAATGCCACAATCGACGCTGACCACCAGCTTGTATCCTTCGCGCGCGGCCTTCTCCAGAGCGGGTTGTTGAATGCCGTACCCTTCGGTAAAGCGATGCGGCACGTGATAACCGCACGTCGCGCCGAGCATCCGCAACGCGCGCAGCAACACCGCCGTGCCCGTTGTGCCGTCCACGTCGTAATCGCCGTAAATCAGAACCGGTTCTTGATGATCGATTGCCTTGAGCACGCGCGCGACGGCTTCCGTCATGCCGCGCATGCGCATCGGATCGTGAAGCTGTTCGAGAGTGGGTTTTAAGAAGCGTTCCGCGGCGGTTAAGTTTCCATAACCGCGCGACAAAAGCAGGCCGGCGACTATCGGAGAAACGCCGAGTTCCGTCGCGAATTTGCGTACTTCAGAATCGTCGCGCGAACGCAGAATCCACTTCTTCGGCCGCTTATCAATCGCGCGCGCGGGGGTCATGGCGGGAGTTTACTTGTTGTAATGAATAAGAGCCACTGTTTCCCCTCTCCCGATGAAAGGGCAATACAAGCTTCATTAGTCCAAAACGCCAAGGCGTTCACTAACCTTCAGCCCAGGGTTGTGCGCGCTAGCGCGCTACCCTGGGAAAACGAGTTATTTAATAGGGCCAACCCTGAAAGGGGTTGCCGAATCTTTTTTATCGGTTCGGTCCCGCATACTCTTTCAGAGTTCCCCCCTACCATGACGACGCTACCCAGGGTGTTGCCCTGGGCTAGAATTTGAAAACGCCTTCGGCGTTCCGTACTGGTGCTGAACCAGAGTTTGGTTGGAAGTATGTTAATCCCAAACGAAGAGTGATCTCAGAGGCCTGTCAACCGGCCGGTCAGCAGCATAACCAGGATCGCTCCCCCAACCAGAATGCGATATCCGATGAAAACTCCGGTCGAGTGAGTCCGCAAGAAACGAAGCAGAAACCAAATCGAAAGGTAACCGACAATCGCGCTCACAACTGTGCCGGCGGCGAGATTAACCAGGCTTCCCGGCGGCAGCGTGTTTATTGCCTCAAACAGTTCCAGCACGCCGCTGGCGGCGATTGCCGGAATGGACAGAAGAAAGGAGAACCGCGCGGCCGTCTCGCGTGTTTGCCCGACAAATAGCCCCGCCATCATCGTCGAACCAGAGCGGCTCGATCCTGGAATCAAGGCGAGGCATTGAGCCAGACCGACCGCCAGCGCGTCACCAAGACCGAGGTCCTGAAGTCGCCTTTTTCTTTTGCCCACCACCTCAGCCACGATCAATAGCAGCGCGACCACAATCATCATCGTCGCGATGATCCAAAGATTCTTTGTAAACGAACCTTCGATCTGCTTCTTAAAAGTGAGACCGACAATGACGACCGGAATTGTGCCGATGATAATCAGCCAGCCGAGCCACGCATCGGTCGAAAGGCGCGCATGCTCATTCTCGCGATTGAACTGATCGCGGCGGCCGTCTTTCAGGATCACCAGATGATCGTGAATGAACGCGCGCGTGATTCGCCAGATGTCACCGGCAAAATAAACCAGCACCGCCAGCAACGTGCCGAGTTGAATCACCGCCATCGACGCCGTCGCTTGTTCCGGCGTCAGAGCCAAATCCATCGCCCGCATCGCCAGCACGAGATGCGCCGTCGAGCTGATGGGAATGAATTCAGTTAAGCCCTGGACAATGCCGAGAAGGATCGCCTGGAACAAGGTCATGTCTGGTTTAAGCTTTGGATCTGACTAATCTGGATTTGAAGAGCTGGATGTGCCATGCGAGACGGCAGAGTATAAACTAACTTTGCCGCGAGTTGTATGATTAGTTTGATGACCGGAAACAACCGCAGCTCTATCTATGTTTTCGGCAGCGGCAGATAATTTATCAAATATACAGGAGGCTTTTCGGCAATGGAGGTCATCCGAAAAATTTTTACTGTTGGCTACTCTGGCATTATTGTCCTTTTCGTTTGCTGCGCCGTCGCCTTAATTGCATTTGCCGCATTGGAACTATGGCACGGAATCAACCCGGGGGCGGTTTTGCCGCTCCGCGACCGGTTTAATTCTGTCCTGGAGAGCATCGGGTTGTTGACCATCGCCGTGGTCGCGCTCGAACTCGGCCAAACCATCATTGAAGAGGAGGTGCAGCGGAAGGTACAGGCCAGTAGTCCCACGCGCGCGCGGCGCTTCGTATCGCGCTTTCTGGTGGTCGTGGTGGTGGCGCTTTCTATTGAATCGTTGGTGGCCGTATTTAAACTCGCTCACGAAGATCCCTCACGGCTGCCCCAGGCCGCGATGGTTGGCATTGCCGCCGGCGTGCTGCTCGCTAGTTGGGGAGTCTTTGTTCGTTTGAACCGGAGCGCTGAAGAGCTGGAGCCGGAAGCGATGGAAGAGACCAAGAGCGAGGATCGAAAGGTTAAATAGCCAACTCGATTGCTTACTCTCGAAACGAGTTTCTCCGCGAGATCCAGTCGTACATCGCATTTGGCATGATCATGCCGGCGCGCACGATGCTCGCGAGCTGCCACGGAAAGGCGTAGGACTTTTTACGTTTCTCGATCGCCGTTACGATTTTCTTTACGGCGGGGTCGAGCTCCTGAAGCCAGGGGAGTTTCGCTTGCCGCCCGGCGGTTAACGGCGTCTTGATGAATCCCGGATGAATGATCGTAACGGCAATCCCGTGCGGTTCCAGATCGAGACGCAAACTTTCAAACATCGCCGAGACGGCTGCCTTACTCGCGCAGTACGCCGCTGACTTCGGCAATCCGCGATAAGCCGCCAAACTGGAAATCACCACTAAGTGGCCGCTGCGGCGCTTGACCATGTCCGGAACAACCGCGGCAACACTATTCGCCGCGCCAAGAACATTCACGTTGATTACATTCGCGAGTTTGCCGGCGTCTAACTCGGCGGCATCGTTTGAGACGCCGATGCCTGCGTTGGCAATCAGCACATCAACACGGCCGAATTCGGACTGCAATCGCTCGGCGGCGGCACGCATCGATTCGGCATCTTGAACGTCTCCTGGAATCGCAAGCACGCCCGATTGTTCGTTGCCGTTCTTACCCGTCCCAATCTCAAGAACGATTTCGTCGAGAATGTGTTTGCGCCGCGCGACCAGGCCGAGCTTCGCGCCGCGCGCTGCCAGATCAACCGCGAGTCCACGTCCAATTCCGGAAGAGGCTCCGGTGATGAGAACAACTTTATCGGCCCAGAACGACATCGGTGTGAAGTCCCGGAGGGACGAAATGTTTATAGCACACGAAATGCTGCTCTAAAGAATTCCGCGTGAGCGACTTTTGTCGCTCACGCGGAAAGGATTTCGGAAATGCAATCGGTTCTATAAAGATTGCGCTCCTGACGGAGCGCGAAATCCCAAAACCGGGAACTCGGAACTACACCTGTTGAATCACTGGAATGATGACCGGTCTCGCGCCCGTTTCTTTCTGAATGAAGCGCTTCAATTCCACCCGCACGTGCTCTTTTAAAAGCGATTCGTCCTGGAATGTTTGTTTCGAGGCGCCGGCAAGCGCCGCCGTCACCACGCGCTGCGCATCTTCGGTCATGCCGTTCGACGATTCGAAGCCGCGCACGCCTTGCGCGACGATCTGCGGCGGTGACTGTAATTCTCCGGTTTCGCGATTGATGACCACGACTAGCGTAATCATGCCTTCGTACGCCAGCTTCTTCCGCTCTCGCACCGTATCGTATTCAATTTCTTCAAAGCCCGAGTCATCGATGAAGGTTCGCCGGATCTCTTTCTTGTCGGTGATAACCGCGCGCTCGCCATCCAACTCGAGCACATCGCCGTTCTCAATCAGCACGATGTTCTCTTCGGCATACCCGAGATGGTTCTTGACGAACTCTTTGTGCCGAAACAGCATGCGATATTCACCGTGAATCGGCACCACGAATTTCGGCCGCACGGCTTCAGTCATGATGCGGATGTCGTCCTGCGAAGCATGGCCGCTGACGTGAATCAGCCGCCGCTTCTCTTCAATGATGTTCGCGCCGCGCTTGTAGATGTGGCCGATCAGTTTCGAAATCGCGCGTTCGTTTCCGGGAATGATGCGCGCCGAAAGCACCACCGTGTCGCCCTCTTCAATGGTGATGCCTTTGTAAAGCTGCGTGGCCATTTGATAGAGCGCCGCCCGCGGTTCAGCTTGCGAGCCGGTAACGAGCAGCACAATTTCGTTATCAGGAAGATTCTTCGCGTCGTTGAGGCTGATGAGCATGCCGTCGTGCAGATCCAGGTAACCCAGCCGCTCGGCGATCTCGACGTTCTTCTGCATCGAGCGACCAAGCACGCATACCTTTCGGTCGAACTGCTGCGCCACATCGAACACAATCTGAAGCCGATGAATCGACGAGGCGAAAGCAGCAACAATGATGCGGCCCTGGGCTTCGGCGAAAATCTCTTCAAAGGCCGGAATTACCGCGCGCTCAGAAGGAGTTCGGCCAGGCACGGTCGCATTCGTCGAATCGGAAAGCAGCGCCAGCACGCCTTCCTGACCATATCGACGGAGGGTTCGTAGATCTATCGGTTCGCCGATGACCGGCGTCTCGTCAACTTTGTAATCACCCGTATGAATGATGGTGCCGACCGGTGTCTTGATCGCGAGATGAAAACAGTCGATGAGCGAATGCGAGGCGCGTATGAATTCGATGGTGAACGATCCGATCGTCACCACGTCGCGCGGCTCAACGCGATGCAGCAGCACGTCGTTAAGCAGGCCGTGCTCGTGCAACTTGCTTTCCGCTAAGCCGAGTGTGAAGTGCGAAGCGTAAACCGGAACGTTGATCTTCTTCAGAACATAAGGCAGCGCGCCCAGATGATCCTCGTGTCCGTGCGTGAGGATGATGGCAGTGATCTCCTGCCGGTACTGCTCGAGGATCTCGAAATCGGGAATGCAGATGTCGACGCCGTAGACACTCTCTTCGGGAAAACCCATGCCTGCATCGAGCACGAGCATCTCGTCGCCGTAGCGCAGCAGAGTACAGTTCATCCCGAACTCGCCGATACCGCCGAGGGGAATGATTTCTAGGACGTTAGCCACTTATTGGATTTTGCTCGACTCTCTGGACGGGGACGAAAGGCAGTATAGCATGAGGGTTCACTGTTGACCCTTCCTGCCAGTGACTTCAAAGGTGTATTCTTAAATCGTGAACATCAAAGTCATTGTTGAACCTGGCGAGGACGGCTATTTTGTCGCCCACGTTCCTTCGCTGAAGAGTTGCTGGTCGCAAGGCAAGACGAAGGAAGAAGCGCTTCAGAATATCCGCGAAGCTATAGATCTCTATCTTGAGCCGGAAACAAAAGAACTTGCGGAGGATCAAGAGTTAGTTGAATTAACAATGTGAAGCTCCCCGTCCTCTCAGGCAAGCAAGTCCTCGCTGCCCTCACGCGGCTTTGCTTTGTTGAAGTTCATCGCAAAGGCAGTCATGTCAAGATGAAGCATCCAGACGGCCGCGTCATTGTATTTCCTTTTCACCACGAACTGGATCGGTACACCTTGAAAGGCGCACTTCGCGACGCCGATATTCGAGTGGAAGAATTCTTAAAACACGTGCGCTAATAGCATGCCCGACATGTTGGTAAATCTGTTGAAGCTGCCGCCGCTTCAGCCGTTACTCGATGAGATGAGCGCAGCCGGCGTCAACATTCGTCATGCGCAGCCGTTCGAGCTCACCCTGGTTCGCCAATTTATCGAACACAATTTTTCAGCGGGCTGGGCTGATGAAGTGTCCGTCGGCTTCGCGCACAAGCCGGTGACGGTTTACGTCGCAACGCGCGACGCGGCCGTGATTGGTTTTGCTGGATACGAGTGCACGCGCAAGGCGTTCTTCGGGCCGACGGGCGTGGGCGCGAGCGAACGCGGCCGCGGCGTTGGCCAGGCTTTATTGGTTGCCGCGCTGTGGGGCCTGCGCGAACTGGGTTACGTTTACGGGATCATCGGTCATGCGGGACCGATTAATTTCTATCAGGATGCTGTCGGCGCGGTGGTGCTTCCTGACAGCGATCCCGGAATCTATACCGACTTGTTGAAGCAAGTTTTATAGCAATGCGTCTTCGCCGCTGAGCGTGGTATGTTGTTGCCAGAATGGGACTCGTTAACGGCCAAGTAATCCTCAAAAACCCAAGGCTGCCGGATCTCGCTCCGCTCGAAGTCGAAGCTCTGGTGGATTCAGGAGCAACACACCTTTGCATTCCCGAACACGTGCAGCTTCAACTCGAGCTGCAGCCAATCGATACAAAAGAAGTGTCACTGGCTAATGGCTCGAGAACATGCGTGCCTTACGTCGGGCCGATTGAATTGCGCTTTAAGAATCGCGTTGGCTTTGCTGGCGCATTAGTAATGGGCGATCAGGTTTTGCTCGGGGCGATACCGATGGAGGATATGGACTTGGTCGTTATTCCCAGAACGCGCACGCTCGACATAAACCCAGACAGTCCTAACTTCGCATCGTCGATCGCAAAATCGGGCCAGCTCGGTTCCGCAAGGTAGCCCGCCCTCTAAACGGAAACCAGATCACACTATTTACACTCGCCTGGTTGAATGATCGCATTCACCAGCGCCGCCCACTCCTCAACCGATAGAGTTTCCGCACGACGAAGCGGTGGAATGCCGGCGTCGCACAGCACGATGCTCGCGCCGCCGCGTTTTGTAAGCAACTCCTGAATCGGCGCAGGCGCCTCGCGCAGATTATTGAGAATGGTCTTGCGTGGATGCGCGAATCCCGCGCTTACCACTTGCCACAATAACGATTCATCCTTTACGTCTACGGCGATCCGTTCGCGCACCCGAAGCCGAACCACCGTGCTCACTACCTTCGGGACAGGCCGAAAAGCGCGTGCCGGCACGTCGAAGAATTTTTCCGCCTCGCAATAGGCTTCCACAAAAACGGAAAGATAGCCGCGCTCGGACGAATCGGTTCTCGCCGTAATGCGATCGGCGACTTCGCGTTGCAGCATCAGAAACATTTCCGTGATGCAGGCGCGTTGTTCGATTAGTCGCTGGAGAATCGCCGTCCCGATGTTGTAGGGAAGGTTCGCGACGACGCGAGCCGCGGATGCGGGCTGCACCAGCCGGCAGAAGTCTACCGTCAGCGCGTCGGCTTCGATCAGAGTGAAATTTGCATCGGCCTTGAACTGCTCACCAAGCTGCGGAATCAGATCTCGATCAAATTCGATCGCAAGAACGCGGGCGCCGGTTTCGAGTAAACGCCCGGTCAGAGCACCCCGACCCGGACCGATCTCGATTATGGTTTCGTCGGATTTGGGTTGAACCGCGTCGAGGATGCGGCTGACGACATTCTTGTCTACGAGGAAGTTTTGTCCGAAACGGCGCTTTGCGGAGTTGGGTTTTTGATCGTGCGACCCCATGTGAGCCCTCCCTCACGGTCGGGCTACTGCCCCGGTGGCCGGATAACCGGTGATTTCGACATCGGCGCCCCGCTGACGTACCTCGACGTCTTGCAGACGGATTGCGTCAGCAATACTCTCGGCTCCCGCGCCAGCGATTGCTGACGGCGCGTCCTGCCCCCCGATCAACATCGGCGCGACGAAGAACGTCACTTTATTGACCAGATGGGCTTCGAAGAGTAGGGCCGCGAGTGATGGGCCGCCTTCAACCAGGACGCTTTGGATCGATCGCGCGCCCAGTTCCGCAAGTATGCTTCCCAGGTCCAATGCCGAACCCTGGTGAACGACTTCAACCCGACGTGATCGCAGAGCTTCAATCGAATTACCGTCGGCATCGCCGCCTGCGAAGATGATCACGGGCGCTTCATCACTCGTCTGCGCCAGTTGTGATTCCGGCGAGACACGCAGAAATTGCTCGACCACCACCCGGACGAGCGGTCGTCTTCTTTTCTTTCCTGAACGATCCGTGAGCAGCGGATCGTCGGTGCGCGCGGTGCGTCCGCCGACCATGATCGCGTCGCACTGATGACGCAACTCATGCACGCGCGCCCGCGCAATCGCGCCGGTAATCCAACGTGAATCGCCCGTGGCGGTCGCGACTTTTCCATCCAGTGACACGGCCATTTTCAGGTGCACGAACGGCCGGCCGGTGCGCATGAAATGAATATAGGCTTCGTTGAGCCGCGTAGCTTCTTCCGCCAACAGCCCCGTTCTGACTTCAATGCCGGCTTCGCGCAAATGAGCAAAGCCGCGACCTGAAACTTTCGGATTCGGATCGTCGATCGGCGCGACGACGCGCCGGATGCCGG
Organism: uncultured Acidobacteriota bacterium; assembly: GCA_963726075.1. Lineage (GTDB taxonomy): Bacteria > Acidobacteriota > Blastocatellia > Pyrinomonadales > Pyrinomonadaceae > UBA11740. The sequence goes on from CAVSAQ010000001.1 coordinate 725,483, forward strand.
CTTTGAGCAGAGCATCGGTGCACGGCGGCGTGCGGCCCTGATGCGCATGCGGCTCTAAAGAAATGTAAGCCGTCGCCCCACGGGCGCGTTCACCCGCATGTTCGAGCGCGATTGTCTCAGCATGTTTGACATCGTCGTACGCGTAGAAGCCTTCGCCGATGATCTGCTGGCGGTCGTCGCCGATGACGCAACCAACCAGGGGTCCCGGACTGACGAGTCCACTTCCTTGCGCGGCGAGCTCGAGCGCGCGCTGCATCATGCGTCGATCGAAATCGATGGATTGGGGTCTGGAGTCTGGCGACAAAGCGACGTGATTGTGCCGCTTCGGCGGGAGCTTTGCCAAGCAGAGGAGGTTCGACTAGCCGCGTTTACGCGCTGGTTTACCTTCGGTCTGACTGAACTGCGCGTACGCGACGCGGAATAGCTCCGAAAGCGCTTTTGCCGTTTGCGGTGTCAGTTGCCGATCCGCGCGCAGGTGCGCCTCGACGATCTCAGGCGTCGATTCGTGCGGATAGTAGACGACCGGATTCGGATCGCTCGCGGCACGGTGGCCGTGATGCATGACGCGTTCAATTGGCATGTCCAGCCACGCGGCGAGCCGGGCGATGTTGTCGGCGTCTGGTTTGCCTGTGCCGTTTTCAATCCGCGACAGAGTAGAAGCCGAAACGCCCGTTTCATCAGCGACATCGCGCAGGCTGAGTCCGTGCTGTTCGCGGCGGCGCCGGATCGCACTGCCCAGTTCGGCGGTGTTGACTCGGGTCTTGTTAGTCATGCGCGAAGCTTACCACGCAGGGGTTTTAGCCGCAAGACTCTGTTTTACGGCCGCAACACGCGGAGCAAGAAGAAAGGCGGGCCGTGACCCGCCTCTCTGTTGCGACTGAATGTGAAGTTAAGGTTGCGGGGTGCGTGCACGCATCGCGGCCATGGCCAGGTCGCGGGCTCGCGGCAGAACCTCGACGGCTTTCGCCACCTGACTGTCATGTCTCATTAGAACTTGCGTCGCGGTGACCGTTCCGTAGGAAGCCATCGCCAGGTTGTAACGCAACTGACTCTCGACAAACTGCCGGTTCCGATCAACGGTGGGAAGCAGCCCTTTGAAGTTCTCGTCTTTCGCGACGTAATTCCGGAACGCCTGGTAGAACTCGTTCGAAGACGGAAAATCATCTGCGTCGATCACGTGGTCGTAATCGATCGCGCGATCGACTTTGAATTTCTCAAAGCCCGCCACGCGGCCGCTTGCCACTTCGCGCGCGAAAAAGAATATCGGGCTGCGCAAACGATTCTGAGCCGCGTTCACCAGGTCGGGATTCACCTTTTCGTCCGGCGTAATGCCACCGCCACCGTACACGGTGCGGCCAGTGTCGGTGCGCATGGCAGGCCCGGTCGGCTGAATCGGGGCGTTGTCGCGCGCAATGCCACCGCGATAGATGTAGTTGTACCAACTGCCGTCCGAGAAATCACGTTGAATCAGGCGCCCGGAAGGTGTGTAGTAATACGCTGAAGTCAGCGTCATTCCCGCGCCATGATCCAGGCGAATAATCGTCTGCACCAGCCCTTTGCCAAAGCTGGTCTGCCCGACAATCAATCCACGATCGTGATCCTGAACCGCGCCGGCCACGATCTCGGAAGCTGACGCGCTGTACTCGTTGATGAGAATCACGAGCGGCACGCGATCCGGATTCGTTTTGTTTGAAGTGTAGATGCGATCGTTCATGCCGTGGCGGCCTTTCTGCGACATGATGATCTGTCCGGCCGGTAGGAATGTACGTGCAACGTAAATTGCCTGATCGAGCAAGCCACCCGGATTGTTTCGCAGATCCAGCACCAGCGACGTCATACCCTGCGAATGCAGATACTCGAGGGCGGCCTGCAAGCCGTCATCGGTGTCCGAGTTGAACCCGCGCGTCATGTCGATGTAGCCCACACCCGGTCGAATGAAGTAAGCATCGGGCACGGAAGGCTGTGGCACCGCGTTACGAATAATTTCGACGCCTTCCTGCTTTCCGCTTGCCGCGCGTGTCACCGTCAGCACCACGCGAGTGCCGCGCGGGCCGCGAATTTTGTCCCGCACTTCGGCGGATCCTTTGCCGTGCATCGTGACCCCATCAACCGCGTCAATCCGATCACCGTAACGCAGCCCCGCGCGGGACGCCGGCGAATCCTTGAAAGTCGCACTGATGTACGTGTCCACCGAATTGCCGATCGCGTAGTTCAAGATTGAGGCGCCGATGCCGTAGTACTCGCTGCGCTGATCGCTCAGCATGTCTTCGAATTCCTGGCGGTCAAAATAGTTTGAGTGCGGGTCAAGCGACCTCAGCATGCCAAAGATCGAAGACTTGTAGACGTCGTTGTAGTCCAGCTTATTGCCGTCAATATAGTTTTGGCGGATGACTGCGAGCGCTTCCTGAAAATCCTGGGTAATCGCAGTCGGGTTGGCGCCGGGCGTGTTGACGCGCCGGCTGCGCGCGGCTGGGGGCGCCACGGTCTTGCCGGTTGTGTTACCGGAAGAACGAGGCTGCGCCAGAACGAAGCCTGGCATAATGACCGCCAAAAGAATTAGGGTTGCGAGTGCTACAGAAATCTTATGCTTCACTGAGAACCTCATGATGCTGCCTTGAAAATCGAAGCGAAGACCTGAATGTGGGGAGATGCCACACCGAACACCGACGCGTGCTCGCTTACAATCTTAACGGATGCGAAAAAAGCGAGCAAGGTTGCGTTTCAGGAAAAGACGGTCTGTGGACTTAAGACTTTGGACTTTTGTATTAGGTTTTGGGTCTTGGGGTTCGTCACGCCGAAGCGCAAACACAAAGGTCAAAGCCCTAAGACCTAAGACCTTCCTCACGCCACATGCATCAGGGCCGTCCGCATAGCCGCGGCGGATTGCCAGCGATGGGCGGGATCTTTTGCCAAAGCGCGCTCGATCACTTCGGCCGCCCGCTCAGGAACTTCGGGCGCGCGGCGGCGCAAAGGCACGATCTGGCCTTCGAAAATAGCGCGCACCATAGCGGCCATGTCGCCTGAAGGGCCGACATCCAGGGCAGTGTCGCCGGCGAGCAGGCTATACGCCGTCATCCCGAGGGCGTAGATATCCGAGGTTGGTTTGACGTTACGGAAGTCTTTGATTTGCTCCGGCGGCATGTATGCGAATGTCCCCGCCATGTCGCCGGCCATGGTGATTCCGCTCATGCCCGTATTGGTGAAGCTCTTCGCGAGACCAAAGTCCGTCAACTTGGCGATGTAGTTTGGGGCCGCGCCCGTCAGGAGAATGTTCGACTCTTTGATGTCACGATGGATGTAACCCTGGCCGTGCGCATAGGCCAGTGCGTCCAGCGACTGGGTGATGACATTGATGGCTTCTTTGTACGGCATGCGTCCGCCCCGCGAATCGGCCAGGCGCGCGGCGTCAGAGCCTTCGACATATTCCGTGACCAGATACACAGCGCCGTTGTGAGTACCGCTCTCGATGTAACGCACGATGTTGGGATGGTCGAGCGCCGCGGCCACGTCAATCTCGCGCATGAAGCGACGAAGCGCTTGATCAGTGACGGCAACTTCAGGCAGCAAGGTCTTGATGGCGACCGCTCCGCCCGTCTGTTCATTCCGCGCCAGCATCACGCATCCCATGCCGCCGCGCCCAAGCATCTTGATCATCTCGTAGCCGGGGACGGGCTGCGGCTGACGCTTCAGCTCTTCACGGCACTCTTCACAGATAAACGTCATCGGCTCGTTCGTGGCTGAACCCTGGACACATTCGCGCCGGCCGCAGTTGACGCATTCAATAGTGATTTCGAGAGGCTTGGTGAGCGTGGGCGCCTCAGCGTTCAGCGTTTGCTTCTCGGCTTGCACATCGACTTCGAGAACCGTCTGGCCGCCTTGAAGCCGATCACCGCTTTTTAGAAAAACTTCCTGCACCCGGTCGCCGTTGACGAACGTTCCGTTGGTCGAGCCCAGGTCGCGCAGAAAACAACGTGGCGGCGCGATCTCAAGCAAACAATGATGACGGGAAAAGAAGCGATCTTCCGGAAGATAAAGGTGGGCGTTTTCGCTGCGTCCGATCAGAAACGTGTCGTGCTGATCGAAAACAAACTCCTGCCCGTTGTACGGGCCGGCCAGAACTCGAAGCGTGACACGCATCAGCGAATTATCATTTGCTGATTTCGAGATCGTCGAACGCAACTTCGTTGGTGTCGCTGCTGTAGAAGCCGACGCGCCCGCGCAGAAAATTCTCGGAATCAGTTATCGAGGTTACAAATTGTCCGTTGATGTAAAAGTCGAGCCGCCGATCGCGAATTCGCACCTCGAGCTGATTCGGAGTTGTGCCGGTGCGAATAGTGCTGGTGGCGGTCCAGCTCACCAGTTTGGTTTCGGTGCTGTTCTTATGCTGCACAATCGCGTATTTGGGACTGTCGCCGGTGTAGATCAGAAAACCGTAGTCGCGGAACTGATTATTTTCCCGGGTGCCGTGGACCAGCAAACCGTAGCCAGAGTCAGGCGATTCGCCTTCGATACTGCGAACCGTGGCGCGCACCGTCGCATTGTCATCGTAAAATTCCGGCTTATCCGGCGCATACATCACGATGTAACCGTTGGTGCTCGCCTTAATGTGATACTCGTCATCTTCGTACCAGGTGCGGCCGTATTGTGACGAGCCCGTGTACCAGGTTTCGCTCGAGAAATCGTCGGTGTGAGAAGCCAACGTCGAACGCGTATTGGCATTCAGATTCGAGCCGTTCGCATTGCGATTCGCCCGATTCGAGTTCGTGTTCGTGTTGGTATTCGTGTTGCCGTTGTTATTGTTATTTCCGCCCATGCTCGCCAGCACGAGGATCAGCACTACCACGCCGATTCCCATGAATGCGAGCACCGCTCCAATGCCCAGAATCCATGGCCAAACACTGCGTTTCTGAGGCGCCATCGGAGGCATCGGCGACCACTGCGGTGGGGGCGGCGTCGATGGCGGCGGCATCGATGGCGGCGGCTGTCCCGGCCCGTAAGCAATCGTCGGCTGCGGCGTGGTGTCGCGCGACTGCGGATACTGAATGGTGGCGCTCGGGTCGAAAGAAGAAGGCGCGCTCGCGCTCACTAACGGTGAACCGTCGTCCAGGCAAAAGCTTAGAGCATCGTCGGTATAAGTACGGTTACATTGCGGACAGCGCTTCATCTTCGGGCCTCGATTCGTGGAATTCCGTTAGCGACGCGATAACGTGGAAGCATCGTGAATCGCGCCGAGAGTCTATACGAGAAGGTTAAGATCGCTCAAGTGATGGGTGTTCAAAGTGTCCGTCCACAGCGACCGCAGAATTTTGTGCCGGAGGGGTAGGTGACGCCGCAACCCGGGCACAGCACTTCAACCGGTCGCGGCGCCGCTGACCACGCGATTTGTGCGCCGCCGAGTGAGGCGCCGCATTTGCCACAGAACTTTGTACCGGCAGGTTGGTCGACGCCGCAGCGCGTGCAACGAATGCTACTGCTCGCTGCGGGTGGGATGGGACGGTTCAGACTCGGGCTCGGAGTGATGCGTCGCGGCGGAGACGGCCGGCCGCTACTCTCGGCCGTCACCATATCGAACGACGTGTTGCCGCAACGCCCGCAGAACTTCGCGCCGGCCGCGAATCGCGAACCGCATTTCGCGCACGACACAATTTGCGGCGTCTTGATGTCCACACCCGAGACGCTGCCCAAACTTCCACCTTTTGATGGTGACAGTCCGCTGGACGCGGCGGACTTAAACTGGGCCTGAATGATTTGTTCCTCGGCGTCCCGGCGAATTTCGATTACGCGTTCGTCGTCTTTGTCCCCCGCGTGCGCAATGCGCAGCACGTGTTGTCCCGGCGGAATCGAACTGAGAATCAAGCGCCCGGAACGGCCGACGCTGCCGTGCCGCTCGTCATCCACGTAAACTTCCGCGCCCGCCGGCGCCATGACCACGACGCGCGTTTCGCCTTCTTCCTCTTCCTGAATCGAGGCGCCGCCGACGGCCTGATCGAATTCGTGAAACCATTCTGCAACGGTGGCCGAGCGGGCATCCGCTTCCTTGGTCAGCGCGTGCATGACGGCTTTTTCGACCGCGCTTGGAATGTCCGAACGAAGAGTACTCAGCGCCGGCGTCTCCTGCGTCAGCTTCTGCGCGAAGATTTGCATGATCTCGCCGGTGAATGGCGGACGTCCGCCGAGCATGTGATAGGCGATCGCGCCGAGTGCATAAACATCAGCGCGCGCGTCAAGCACGGCGCCCGCATGCATCTGTTCGGGGGCCATGTATTCAGGCGTGCCGAGAATTCCGCGCGAGGCCGGCCCGGAACCCGAAGTAATTCCGGCGAGACTCTGACTAATAATTTTAGCGAGGCCAAAATCGCCAACCTTGACGATGTCATCGCCTGCGAGCGTGCTCCCGTCCTTCTTTTTCTTTTGCACGATGAAGATGTTTGCGGGTTTGAGGTCGCGATGGAGAATGCCTTCGTCGTGCGCCGCTTCAACTCCGGCGCACGTCTGCCGCAAAAACGTCAGCGCGCGCTGGACCGGGATTGTGCCTTCGCGCCGCAGCAGTTGATAGAGCGACTCGCCCTCAACGTATTCCATCACGAGGAAGAAGACGCCTTCCTCGCTTTTGCCAAAGTCCGTGACACCGATCACATTCGGATGCTGTACAGACGCCGCGGTGCGCGCTTCACGTTCAAAACGCGCGATGGCTTCGCCTTCCTGCAAGTCTTCGTCAGACAGAACGTCCGGCCGAATTGTCTTGACCGCTACGCGCCGCGTGATCAGGTTCTCATCGCGCGCGACGTACACCTGGCCCATCGCGCCGCGGCCCAGGCGCTTCTCCAAACGATACCGCGCATTCAGCAGCGTGGTGCCCGGAAGAGTGAGCTTGGTTTTCGCCTGATCGTCAGGACACAGGAGTACTTCGTCGTCGTAACAGCGTTCGCAGCGGGGACATTCGCGCATGTATATGTAAATCGGTCGCTAAAGCTGAACCGCCAGAATAAGTCGTCGCCTCAAGTCGGTCAATCGAAACGCAACAACATATTGCGGCTGGGGCCCGGCGACCCACTGGAAAACTGGGCCAGAATAAATGTCTTTACTTGGTGGCCCAAGTGGTCTCATAATTTCGGCCCCTCGCGAATCAATTGAGGGCTGGGTCGATGGCCCAGAGGAATGCGGGCGTCAGGCCCGCGTTTGTGTCTAGTGGCACAGACTTTTGTCTGTGAGCGCTCACGAATCACAGACTGAAGTCTGTGCCACCCAACGGAGGATCCTCGATGCGTTCGATTTGGAAAGGTCACATACGATTTCTGCTCGTCGCGATTCCGATTCGCGTCTACAACGCGCTCGAAGCGTCTGAGCGAATTCAGTTCAATCAACTGCACCGTGACGATTTTGGTCCCATCGGTTACGACAAGCGCTGCAAGAAGTGCGGCGAGATTGTCACGAACGATCAGATCACAAAGGGTTATCAGTACGAACCCGATCGTTACGCGATCGTCGAACCGGAAGAGATCGCTAAGATCAAGATCAAGACGACGCGCGCTGTGGACATTCTCGGCTTTGTCGAAAGCTCCGAAGTCGCGCCCATGTTCTTTGACTCGCCTTATTATATTGGCCCGGACGGCCCGGTCGCGGAAAAGCCGTTCGCGCTGCTGCGTCAGGTGCTGAAAGACACGGGCAAGATCGGCCTGGCGAAAGTCGTCCTTCGCGATCGCGAAGACCTCGTTGCAGTCTTTCCGCACGACGACGGCATCGTGTTGCAGAAACTCCGGTATCCAGCCGAAGTGCGCAAGGTCGAAGACGTGCCGGAGATTGATGCGACGCCGAAACTCGATAAGAGAGAGTTGGCGTTGGCGACCAGCCTGGTCGAACAGATGATCACAACCTTCGCCGACATCGACACCGTCGATCATTATCACGAAGCGCTGCGCAAGCTGATCGATTCGAAGATCAAAGGCAAGAAGGTTGCGGAGTTTGAGAAGTACGAAGAGCCGCCGAGCATGGACATCATGACGGCGCTGAAGAAGAGCTTGCAGGCATCATCGCGCAAGCCTATGGTCAAGGCCGCGCCCGTCGCTTCGAAGAAGAAGGCCGCGCTCACTCTGGTCAAATCAAAACCTGCAGCGGCGAAAAAACGAAAGGTTGGGTAGAAATACATCTCGGGTCATACATCGACTCATTGAAATAGCCGTTTAACCCGCAGGAAGAAAGGGGTTTCCCGTAGCCCAGCCGTTTACCCCATGTGAAAAACTTTTACGTAGCCCAACCGTTTACGCCTTGTAAAAACCTCTTACTAGCCCAGCCGTTTACCCCTTGTAAAAAACTTTTACGTAGCCCAGCCGTTTACCCCTTGTAAAACCTTTTACGTAGCCCAGCCGTTTACCCCATGTGAAAAACTTTTACGTAGCCCAACCGTCTTACCCCATGTGAAAAACTTTTACGTAGCCCAGCCGTTTACCCCTTGTAAAACCTTTTACGTAGCCCAGCCGTTTACCCCATGTGAAAAACTTTTACGTAGCCCAACCGTTTACCCCTTGTAAAAAACTTTTACGTAGCCCAGCCGTTTACGGCTGGGTACAATGCGTGAAATTCGAGCTGTAGCCCCTTCAGGGGCTTCATCATTAGGAGGAACATATGTCCCACGTGTTTCACCAACTCTATTACCATTTCGCTTGGGCTACCCAGTCTCGCGAACCTCTGATCGACAGAGCCTGGCGACCGCAACTACTCGAAATTATCAACGATGAGGTTAAAACGCGCGGCGGATTTCCTGTCCGTCACAACGCTATGCCCGATCACGCACACTTGCTTTGCCGTTTGCCACCTACCGTGCTGCGCAGATTTCATAGGACAGTTGAAGGGCGCAACCTCCTTTAGGGTTAATAAGGAGATTCGACCGAAGTTCAAATTGCATTGGCAAGAAGGTTACGGCGTTCTGACCTTGCGTAAGGACGAGATTGAAAAGGTTGCGCGTTACATCGACCGACAAGAGGAACACCATCGGCGTGGAAAACTATCGGACGTTCTTGAGACGATGGAAACAGACAATGATGATTGGCTGAAGCCCTGATCAAGCCGCCTGAAGGCGGCTCGGTTTCGTTTCCTTTCCGCAACCCAGCCGTAAACGGCTGGGCTACATAAAAGAATTTGCTTACCCAGTCGTAAACGGCTGGGCTATGGAAGATTTGCTGACCCAGCCGTTGAAACGGCTGGGCTACATAAAATGGCTTTCGATTGTTGCGGGCAATCCCCAATCACCTCGCTAAAGCGAGGTGTTAATGAGAGTCTTCACACCGGGCGCACGGCTTTTTGAAACGCCTTCACTCCCAAAGCGTTTAGCACTTCCCCTCTTCTAACCCAGCCGCGCCGCGCGATGCCGACGCCGTACTTCACGTTGTGCAGCGCGTTCATTGAATGCGCATCCACGGAAATCACGAACTTGATTTTGCGTTTGCGCGCTTCGCGCACCCAACGCGGCTCCATGTCCAGCCGGTACGGATCCCCATTGATCTCAACCGCCGCCCGTGATTCGGCAATTACGTCAAGAATGCGTTCCACGTCGCAATCAAACGGCGGCCGTCGCTGAATCAGACGCCCGAGCGCGTGCCCCCAAATCTTGAACACCGGCTGACGCATGGCCGTGACCACCCGCTTCGTCATTTGCTCAGAGTTCATTTTATAGCGCGAATGAATGCTCGCGACGATTACGTCGAACTGCTCCAAAATCCAGTAAGGATAATCCAGCGATCCGTCCTGGAGGATGTCCGATTCAGTGCCTTTCAGAATCTTAATCTTCGTTTGCTCCTGAACGCGCTCTATTTCTTCCCATTGTTGCTGCAGGCGATAGATCTTCACGCCACCGGCGTAGAACGCGGTCGGCGAATGATCCGTGATCGTTATGTACTTCATGCCCAGCGCTTCGGCGGTAGCCACCATCTGTTCAACGCTGTGCTTGCCGTCGGAATACATCGTGTGACAGTGCACCATTCCCCGAATGTCTTCGGTCGTGATCAAGTCTTCGGGCAATTTGCCCTTCAGTGCCGCCTCGACTTCGCCCGCGTCCTCGCGCATTTCGGGTGGCACGTATTGCAGTCCCAGGCGCTTATAGATGTCGCTCTCGGATTGTGGAAGACCCTTAAACGTGGATTGAGACACTCTCGCACTTTCCCCTCTCCGCGCGCGGAGAGGGGTTAGGGGAGAGGCTGGAAACCGCGCCGAACCCCACCCCAACCCCTCCCCGCTTGCGGGGAGGGGCGAAGCGAGCTTTTTCTTAGCGGCAATCGGCTGAACCTTGTTTAAGTGAGCTTCGGAACCGGTGGCGCGCCACAGAGTGATCGCGAACTCCTCGGGCTTAACCGCGAAGAGCGTTGCGTTATAGCCTTCGCTCAGCACCACGGAGCAATACTGCTTGGTTCTTGATTCAGTTCGAATGACGAGCGGGAAGCGCAGAAAATGTTCAACGACCGTCTGTGGATTCTTTGCCGATGCAACGATCACGATCTGCGAGACAGTCTCTTGCCAGCGTCGCGTTGCGCCTGCCGCTTCCGCCTTCAACACGCCGCGCGCGGTCGCGAGATATTCGAGAATCCGCTCGCTCAAGCGCCAGGCGTGATGAATGTGAATGAACTGCTCGCGCTTTTCGTGACCGGCGATGGCATCAAGAATCGCAGCTTCAGTCTTCGCGCCAAAGCCTTTGACGTCGCGCACCTTGCCGGCCTCGCACGCGGCGCGCAACTCTTCGACGTTGGAAATCCCCAGTTCTTCCTGAAGACGTCCGACTTTCTGAACTGACAAACCGCGTATGTGCGACAGCTCGATGATGCCGGCCGGAAGTTGACCACGCAGTTCGTTCAGCATCGAAGACTCACCCGTCGAATAAAGCTGATCGATTTGTTTCGCGAGTGCATGGCCGATTCCCTTCACAAAAGTCAGACGGTTCTGCTTGATCAGCTTACCGACGTCTTCGCTTAGTTCGGCCACCGCGCGCGCGCCTGCTTTATACGCGCGGGCTTTGAAATACTGCCCGCCTTTCAACTCGAGCAAAGCGCCAATCTCCTGCAGCGCGGCCGCGATCGCAAATTTGTCTTTCAGTGGTTTAGCCAACGTTTTTAGTTGTACTCAATTGAAATGTGAACGATGGACTCCGTCTATATGGCATAGCGAGTGCTTATTTCCAAATACACAGACTAGCTCGGCCTTTCGCAACACGAACTCCAGACGCTCGTGAGGATTCTGTAAGAATGGCGGACGAACTACGCACCGAAGTCGAACAGGTGATCGAGCGCGAAGATGTTAAGCAAGCGCTCAAACAAGCCAGTCCGACTGAACCTGAAGACAAACCGAAAGCCGAAGCCAAGGACAAACTTTGGCTCGGCACTCATTTCGTTGTCCTCGTCGCATTGGCGGCTGCGCGGTTGTTGATGCAGCTCAGCTTGTTTGGATACGCGGAAAGATATCCGCGGGTCATCGAGTTGGCGCAACGACTCACGCTGAGTGCGATGGGTGTTGTGCTACTGCTCGCACTTGCAAAACTGGTTGACGTTTATTGGATCGGAAGAATCGACAGCACAGTTTCTCGTTACAACCTACGGCGGGTCGCGAAGCTGGCGCTGGGGCTGTTTCTGGTCCTGGTTGTCGTCTCTGGCCTATTTCAAAACTGGTATACGACAGTCGTATCGATTGGCCTGCTGTCGTTGATTCTCGGCCTGGCGGTCCAGACGCCGGTCACGAGTTTCCTCGGTTGGATTTACATCCTGGCCCGCTCGCCGTATCGCGTTGGCGACCGCATCAAGATTGGCGAAGCCACGGGCGATGTGATCGACGTCAGTTATCTGGACACGACGTTGTGGGAATTCGGCGGCGGCGATTTGCTCTCGACCGATCACCCGACGGGGCGCATCATCAGGTTTCCTAATTCCAAGATTCTCGACTCGACGATTTACAACTACACCTGGCCCTTGTTTCCCTACATCTGGAACGAAATCAAATTCAGTGTGGCCTATGAAAGCGATCTCGAGTTTGTAGCTGAGACGATGCAGCGCGTCGCCGCCGAAGAAGTCGGTGAGCACATGATGAAACAAGTGCGGGTCTTTCGCGAGATTCTGGCGCAGACGCCGGTCGATCAATTGGAAGTGCGCGAATATCCGGCGGTGCTGTTTCGCCCCAATACGAACACCTGGATCGACGCGATCGTGCGTTACCTCGTGCATCCGAAGGAAGCCGGCCGCACCAAGACACGTTTGATCAAGAAGTTACTGATGGAACTCAACTCTGCCCCGGATCGGGTTATGTTCCCGAAGAGCAATGCGAGATAAGGGAAAGCACGCACTGGCGGGTTAACACTTTATGAAGCACGCCGCAGGCGTACGCACCGACATGAAAGACATATTTAGAAAATTCGCACAGGCCGCCTCGCATGCAGTCGGATCTCCGTGGGCCTTTATAATTGCCGCCCTTATTATTGTGGTCTGGGCGGCAACCGGGCCTTTGTTTGGCTACTCAGACACCTGGCAACTCGTCATTAACACGGGCACCACGATTATTACTTTTCTGATGGTCTTCCTGATTCAGAACACGCAGAACCGCGACGCGAAGGCCATTCATCTGAAGCTCGACGAACTTCTAAAGGGAGTCAAAGGCGCGCGCACCGATCTCGTCGATCTGGAGGACTTGACTGACGAGGAGCTCGACGATTTGCAAGGATACTACGAGCGCTTACACAAAGAGGCCGCGTCGCACGCTACGAAAAGGAAGAGTTCGACGAAGAAAAAGAAGCGCGCTAAATGATAAATTCTTGCTTTGATTTGGAATTATCACCGTGCTAGGCTGCATCGCCCTCGGGCAGAAAAACTTAAGGAGAAGTAAATGAACAAGTTGGCTTCGAAGACAAAACTATTAGTCGCCTTCAGTGTGCTGGCGATGATTGTGACCGCCACCGCCATGGCGCGCTCAGGCAAGCAGGACTTCGTGCTTCACAACGAAACCGGGGTCGAAATTCATGAACTGTATGTTTCCCCGACTACTACAGACGATTGGGAAGAAGACATGCTCGGCGTGGACACCTTGCCCGCCGGCGACAGCGTGAAGGTCACTTTTGAGGATCGCGAGCATCGTGCGAAATGGGACATGAAGGTCGTTGACAGCAAAGGTAACAGTATCGAATGGGAGAATCTCAACCTGATTGAGATTTCGGACGTTACCCTGCACTACAAAGACGGAAAAGCCTGGGCTGAGATTAAGTAGGCCAGTCACCGCCGCCACCGCGCGATTGGCCAGTCTTATCGTTACGGTTGGTCGTGAGTACCCCGAGACCCTGAAAGATCTGACCTGCTGAAGCAGGTAAGGCTTTTCAGGGTTTTCGTACTAGTGGCTTTGCCTAAAAGCCACGGCTGCGAGCGAACAAACCCGTCGCGCTGCGAAGCAGCGGTCTTAGCTAAGCCCAAGGCGAGGTTTTGCGAGCCTTGGGGACCAAGCCCGTTTTGATCAGCGGAGCCCGCGAAGCGGGCGACATCTCAGTTTCGAGTTCAAAGGTTTATTTTCGAGTCAGAATCAACGCGACTGGCCCGCGGAGGATCGGTCGCCGCTTCGCGGCTCCTACAAATTCTGTTTACTGGTAACCCAAGGCTCGCAGAGCCTCGCCTTGGGCTTAACTATAACCGCTGCTTCGCAACTTGTAGAATATTGTCAGCATAATAAAGAGCATTCACCTCACCTCAGACTTTTTGGGCAAAGCCCGTACGAGTGCCATCTCCAAACTGTCCCTTGTAATACCTCTCACTTTCAGTAGAATACGCCCGCCTTTGCAGCTTCTCTTCGGAAGGAAATTCGTCAATGCGCCTGCGTCTGGTCTTCCTCTGCGTCACGATTGTATTTGCTGTTTGCCCGGCTCTGGGGCAAAAGCGAAACATCACTGAAAGGGATCTGTTTAGCTTTAATTGGATAGCCGATCCGCAGGTGTCGCCGGACGGGTCGCGCGTCGCGTTCGTGAAAGCCACCGTCAACGACCGGAAGGATGGTTACAACACTGCGATTTGGATTGTGTCCACGGCGAACGGCGAGACGAAGCAGCTGACGGGCGGCACACGCGACACTTCCCCGCGCTGGTCGCCGGACGGAAAGCACCTGGCGTTCGTGCGCGTGCCTGAGAAAGACGGCCGGCCTGATTCGCCGCACTTGTTCATGATTTCACTTGATGGCGGCGAAGCGTGGCAGTTCACAAGCCTCCCGCGCGGCGCCGGCAATCCGCAGTGGTCGCCTGACGGGAAGATGATCGCCTTCGCAAACGGCGCCACGGCCGAGGAACTCGCGAAGCAAAAGGAAACTTTGCCGGTACCGCCGCCGACTTCGGGCGTCCAGCCCGTTGCATCGCCGACGCCGACGCCCACTTCTTCACCGAAGGCCAGTCCTGAGCGCGAGAGCGACGTGCGCGTAATCACGCGCGCCGTTTATCGATCCGATTCCAGCGGCTACCTGGACTTCAAACACCCGTCACACATTTGGATCGTCAATGCGCCGCGTACCGGAGCAGACAAAGTAACGCCCAGGCAACTGACCACTGGAAAGTACAGCGACGGCAACGTGACCTGGGCGCGCGATAGTCTCTCTATCTACTTCGTGTCTGATCACCGTGACGAGCCTTACTATGAATTGCCGGCGACGGATCTCTATCTGGTTTCGATCTCCGGAGGTGAACCGCGAAAGCTGACTTCGTTCGACATGGGGGCAGGCGCACTCGCAATCAGTCCCGACGGCAAGCGTGCCGCCTTCTATGCATCGACAACAAAGCCGGTCCGCTCGTACTCGCAACCGGACCTATGGGTCATGGATCTCAACGCTAATGCGCAGCCGCGCAATCTCACGCCGGCTTTCGATTGGGACGTTGGGGCGGGCGTAGGTGGCGACAACGCAGCGCCGCGCGGCGGTGCCGGCAACCCCCCGATTTGGAGCGCTGATGGCCGAACGATCTACGCGGTGTTCGCGAAAGAAGGTCGAGCGAACATCGGCGCGTTCGATGCTGGAAACGGACGGCAGACAAACGTGACGACCGGAGATCATGCCGTCATGAACTTTCGCGCGACGGCTGATCGTTCGAAGTTCGCGCTATTGATTTCGACGCCCACACGAATTGGCGATCTCTTCTGGCTTGAAAAAGCAGGCGCGGCGCCAAAACAGTTGACGCGCATCAATGATGAGTTGTTCTCAAAACTGAATCTGACTGAGCCGGAAGACGTTTGGTACACGAGCTTTGACGGCAAGAAGATTCAGACGTGGGTGCAGAAGCCACCGGATTTTGATCCGAACAAGAAGTATCCGCTGATCCTGAACATTCACGGCGGCCCGCACGCCGCGTACGGCTACGTCTTTGATCACGAATTTCAGTGGATGGCGGCGAAAGGTTACGTCGTGCTCTATCCGAATCCGCGCGGCAGTACGACCTACGGCCAGGAGTTTGGGAATATCATCCAGCATAAATACCCCGGCGATGACCACAAAGACTTAATGGCCGGTGTCGATGAATTGATCCGGCGCGGCTACATCGATGAGACGAAACTCGGGGTTACGGGTGGAAGCGGCGGCGGGCTGCTCACGAACTGGGCAGTCGGTCACACGGATCGATTCAAAGCCGCCGTATCTCAGCGCGATATCTCAAGCTGGACCGATTGGTGGTATACGGCGGACTTCACCCTGTTTCAGCCAAGCTGGTTCAAAGCACCGCCGTTTGAAGATCCGGAAGATTTCAAAGCGCGCTCGCCCATCACTTACGTCAACAACATCAAGACACCGATGATGTTCATCCTTGGCGAAACGGACTGGCGCACGCCGACCTATTCGGGCGGCGAGCAGCTATTTCGCGCCTTGAAGTACCGAAGGATTCCGACGGTGATGGTGCGCTTTCCAAACGAGACGCATGAGCTCTCTCGCTCAGGCCAACCATGGCATCGCATCGAGCGGCTGCAGCACATCGTCGGCTGGTTCGATAAGTGGCTGATGGGAGCAAAGAAGCCGGAGTATGAAGTGGCGCAATGATGATCGGGTTCGAGCTGCGAAGCAGCGATCTTAGCTAAGCCCAAGGCGAGGCTTTGCGAGCCTTGGGAGAACAGGCCCGTTTTAGATCAGCGGAGCCCGCGAAGCGGGCGACATCACTCGTTGAGTTATTAGTCGCCGCTCCGCGGCTCCCTCAAATTCTATTCACTGGTAACCCAAGGCTCGCAGAGCCTCGCCTTGGGCTTAAATACATCCGCTGCTTCGCAGCTTGTTGAAGCTACATCTGACGTGAAAAAGCGATCAATAAAATACATTTAGCGCCACTTAAGACCTTTGGGCAAGTCGCGAACGGGGATACTTACTGCCCGAGCAGCGACATTGTTTCCTTAAACCTGACTCTTCTGTAAAATACGGACTTCCCGATAATCATCAGATAGAAAGTTAAACTCAATGATCAGGAAATCTCTGGTATTTGTTTTCTTGTTGTTGGCACTCACGGTCTCAGTCGCGGCGCAAACTCAACCGACACCTTCGCCGACGCCCACGCCTTCACCGACGGCTTCGCCGACGCCTACGCCTTCACCGACGCCAACGCCCACGCCCACGCCCAAGTCCTCCCCGGCAGCAAAAGGGAAATACGAATCACTTCTCGAAAAGGTGAAGAAGGGCGACCGTACCGTCGATTTTACCGAGCTGCGACTCGCGTTTTATGAATCGTCTTACTACAACCCTTATACACCAATGCTTAGCTACCGGCCTCTGTGGGGCGCCCTGGCGCAGAACAACTACGCCGAGGCCATCAAGATCGCCCAGTCCGTTTTCGAGAAGAACTTTATCGAGGTCAACGCGAATATGGTCGCGCACATTGCCTACCGCGAGACGGGCGATACTGAGCGCGCCGCGTTTCACCGATTCATGGCGGATGGAATGCTGGCCTCAATCAAGTCCACGAAGGATGGCAAGACCCCCGAAACGGCTTTTGAAGTCATTTCAGTTAGCGAAGAGTACGGCCTAATGCGCTCGATGGAGCTGCGACCCATCAGGCAGTCGCTGATTCAAGACAAGGGACATTTTCTTGACGCCCTGGTCGTCCTGGATAAGACGAACCAGGAAAGTACGGTCTTCTTTAATGTTGATAAGCCGTTCACCTGGAAGAAGTAGGATAAAAATTGTCAGTAGTCAGTGGTCCGTGGTCAGTTGTTTAGATAATCAAAATTGAATCATTCGTCTAAACAACTCGTATTACAACTGGCAACTGGCAACTGACTACTGACAACGGACTACGGACTACGGACTACGGACTTCATACTCAATGTCTCACCCAACTCGATACTTCAGAGCATGTTTGACCGGCTTTGTCGTAAGCATTCTTTTCGCCGCTGCGTCGGCGGGCATTGCTGCGCAACCTGCCGGCGGCAAGACCACGACCACGGGCACAACGTCGAGCACGAACTCGAACAGCAGCACGCGCACCGGTCCTGCTAAGACTACAAAGCCGGCAAAGCCACCGGCGTCGTCAGGCAAACGCCCGAACGCGGCACCGGCTTCGATTGACGGCAAGTGGTGGACAAGCGGCAA
The DNA here is from genome assembly GCA_963726075.1 of uncultured Acidobacteriota bacterium. Classification (GTDB taxonomy): domain Bacteria; phylum Acidobacteriota; class Blastocatellia; order Pyrinomonadales; family Pyrinomonadaceae; genus UBA11740. Next base: position 743,033 of record CAVSAQ010000001.1, read on the forward strand.
CGACTTTGGCGCATCCGAAGTGGTCTTCACGCAGAGTGGCGCGAGCGTTACCGGCACGATTCAGTATTCCGGCGGAGGAACCGGAACAGTTACCGGAACAATGGTTGGCAAGCGACTTCAATTCACGTTTGCCGATGCAAACGGGAGAACTGGTTCAGGTTGGCTGGAGTTGAGCTGGAACAATTTTCTCGGCGGCCCTTGGCGCAATCCGCGGGTTCGCGACGGCTCGTGGACGTTGATGCGTGTCGAAGGCAAGTGGTGTTTCGGCGGAAGTCGCAACCGCATCCGAACGGTCACGCACAATCAACGCGGCGATATGTTCTCAACCGCCGAAGACGGCACGCAAAGTACCGGTCGCCTGGAAGGACCGTGGATCTATCTGACTTCTGACGACGGGATCACGATCAAAGGCGACTTTGATTTTCGGGCGAACCGTGTCACGTGGTCGACGGGATTCTTCTGGACCTGGTGTGGGCGGAACTAGGGAGACGCAAGTCTTAAAGATGCCCTAACGTCTCCCCTGCCCTTGCCGCTGCCTGCCCTTCTTATCTGGAGCGTCCTTACTCACTGCTCACGTGGGCAGGTTGTTTTTCCATACATTGAGTTTCGCCGTTGGATCAAACAGGTCTTTGCGCCGCATGAAAGGCTTACCGTCCGGCCTTCTGGCGCTGTTTTCCGCCGGTTGATTTAGCCTGCCGGTCTCGCTTTTGTCATAAAGCTCCAGATGCAACATTGAATTAACGGTTTCGGTCAGGTCACCTATTTTTGCAATCGGTTGGCCGGCACTCACTTGATCGCCTTCCTGAACCAGCGTGGACTGCTGTACTTCGCTATAACGAGCGAGGAATGTGCCGTGATCGATTTCCAGCGCGTAAGTACCCTCGTAAAAGTAATAGGGCCCGCGCACCACCCTTCCCGAAGTTATCGCGTGAACCACCGTTCCAGGCGGAGAATACAAATCACAGGCTGCATGCGCGCGACGACCGCGGGAACGGTTTGAAGCGAAACGGCGGTCTCCCTCGACCCAATTCACTGGCGGCAACTGTTTCAAGGGAAAGAAAAACTCACCGGGTTCGGTGACGGGTCCTGCCAGCGCGGCCACCAGTTGTTGCCAGGTCCGTTTGCCGACTTCGATCAGACCGTCCGGCGTCGTGACAAAGCGCCTCTGAAACGCTTCAATGGCCTTGACCGTATCCGAGTTCTGCTCGTCCTGGTTTATCGTTCCGTCAGCGCCCTGCGGGTCGTAGCGCGAATCTGCCAGGATCGTCGCAACTTCGGTAAGCATAGACTGGATGGTCCTGACATCAGCCTCGTTGTTTACCGCTCCTTTACTCCAACGTCCAACCGATGCACTGATTTCATTGTCGGGCATAATTTCCTCCTTAGGGGTACTGAATCTTTTCCACTTGTTGAACTGTCCACGCCGCGACGCGCTGTTCGAATCAGATCAAGCGTTACTATTCCGAGAGAAACCGCTGAAACTCAGCAACCGCGTCCTTGCGCAACCACGGGTTGATCTCTTTTCTTTTAACCGGCCCGTGATGGTTAACTGTGAACCGAAGCAGTCGCGCACAAAATTCAAAGGCAAACGGATGATTCTGCTTGGTCAGGACGATGAATTTGCCGCAGTCGGTTGTGCCCCCGGAAACGCTCCGCATCAAATCTTTCAAGCTCGCGTCAAAGTCCATCGCGTTTCCCGAGCACTGAAACACTCCTGCTTCTTCGGTGCAGGGAGTGTTTGACGTCGGGTTGGTGATGTCTCGCCCTGCGTTAAAGTCCCATGAACTCTCAAACCCTCCGAGCACGCGCAATGACTCCAACATTACGGCCTTGCGGTGCAGGAGATCGGAAAACGGACCAAGCTCCGGCTTCACGTTGGTGTACACATCGTGAAGGTTGTTTCTCTCAAAGATCGTGTCCGGCGCCTGTAGCGCCCAATCGATTAGCTCGTTCAGAAATGCATCGGACGGCTTTCCTCGATTGAGGACTTTCTGCTTACACGCCACGAACTCTCTAGCCATAGTTACACCTTTCTGTGCCGCGGGGCATTCTCGCTACGTCGCGGAATTCATAGCCGCGGTCATCGGCTAATCACCGAATCGCTCTCTCATGATTCGATTGATATCGGTAAGCGACATACTGTCTCGCGGGCTGCTGGCTGACTTAAGTTGCACATGCGGCCAGTCTTTGAAGTTTGGCCAGAGCCCGCCCGGGGTGAGGCCCATTTCCCTCGCCTCTTCGGCGTAGACGCGATAGCCATTGAGGCCGTTTATCTTTCGGTCAGTGGACCATTCAGATTCGCCGTCCACAAGCCAGAATGAATCAAAAGCTTCGCCCCATTGATGCCACGAAAGTCCAGGCGTAGAGTCTGTTACATGCCTGCCGGACTGTGGGCCCACGCTCTCAATGCATAACGCGAGAAAATCGGCGCCGGCACTTCGCAATTGGGCAATCTTTGCGACGACCTGTTGGGTGGAGCGCGACTGTCGCCAAAGTTTCCCCTGCTCGAAAGGCGTGCGCAGGGTTTCGTAGGGTCGCATTTCAATTCCGCGGGCCCGACATCTCTCAATCAAAGTTCTTGCCTGCGGTTGAAACTCAGGTATCAAATCCTCTATGCGGCGTGAAGGCATTGGTGGAATCCTTTCTCGAATTAAGGGCCAGCTAATGTGGCGGGCCTGTATTTGTCACTCATCGAATATGTTCATCAACGCCATTTTGTTTCACAGAAATGGTTGCGACCAGTCGAGTACATTCGCGTTCTTTCCATTCTCAGGCGGCTGGAGCCGGTTGCTGTTGTGCGCCCGGAACGAACTTGCTGACTATCCAATCCAGCACGTAAATCGCAAATCCGCCAATCACGCCGCTTTTTGTGCTAATAAGATGGGCGAGAATCTTGTCAGCGAGCGGCTCAGGGCGCTGGCGCAAGGCGAGTAATTTCAACTGCCAAGCGAACTCAGATGACAACTGTTGGCATCATCGGCGGCATCGGTCCAGAGTCAACCGTCGAATACTACCAATACATCATCGCCGGTTATCGCGACCGGAAGAACGACGGCAGCTATCCCTCCATCCTAATCAACAGCGTGGACCTCGATCGGCTGGTCAAATGGATCAATGCCGATGAAATGGTTTCGTTTACCGACTATCTGATTGCGGAGGTCGAACGGCTCGAGCGCGCTAACGTTGACTTCGCGGTGCTGGCCGCAAACACCGCCCACATTGTTTTCGATCAGATTAGCGCGCGGACGTCTCTGCCGTTGGTAAGCATTGTCGAGGCGACACGAGACAAAGTTCAGGCACTCGGACTAAAGCGACCGGGACTGTTCGGGACAGGATTCACGATGCGGGCGCGATTTTATCCGGCCGCATTTGCGAAAGCAGGCCTGCCGATTGTTACTCCGAACGAAGAAGAGAAAGCCTTCATCCACGAAAAGTATTTTGGCGAGTTGCTAAAGAGTGTCTTTCTGCCCGAGACACGAACGCGCTTGCTCGAGATCGTCGATCGAATGCGCGAGCGAGATAACATCGACGCGCTGATTCTCGCGGGAACAGAACTGCCTTTGATCCTGCGCGCGTCCGAGCACAACGGCATTCCCTTGCTCGACACCACGAAGATTCACGTCGATCGAATTGTCGAACGATTACTGTAGAGTCTAAAGGCCTATCGTGAAGCATTCTCTGCCACGCGATCTCGTAAAGTTTCTGCGGCCGTACGACCGTGACATTCGCGATCTCGCGCTGCAACTTCGTGCGCTCGTGCTCGAAGAAATGGCGCCTTGTTACGAGAACATCTATGACGCGTACAGCGCCGTTGCCATTGGCTACGGCACCAGCGAGCGACTGAGCGACGGGATTCTTCACATTGCCGTGTATTCCAAACACGTCAACCTTGGGTTCAACGACGGCGCGACACTTCCTGACCCGAAAGGAATCTTCGAAGGCAAGGGCAATCGTATTCGCCATATTACGATTCGAAGTTCCGCAGAGTTGAAGCGACCTGAAATGCGAAACTACATTCGGCGGGCGCATCGTGAAGCGCTAGCGGATGCGTCGAAGCTTGGACAACGGGAGTCTAAGCCAACGGGAGTTGTGTCAACGGTGAAGGCAATCTATCCGAAAAAGCGGCGGCCACGGTAAACCAACGAGGTGGCAATATGCAATTCAGTTTCATGGTCGGCATCACGGAACCACACCGGGTTGATTTCTCGTTCGATCAGTTCGCCGGCCGTTTGGAAATCAAAGTTGATGGCTTGCCCGTGGTGGATGAGGTGCGAACGCTCTCAGTGAGTCTCACCAAACGATACGATTTCGTCGTCGGCCTCGCAGAAAAACATCATGTGACGATCGAGAAAGAGAGAAAGCTTCTGCTCGCCGGTCTTCAGCCCCAGCAATACCGCATCTTCATCGACGGTCAGCTAGTGCAGACTTACGAAGGCTGAAAATCTTTCACGGAAGAAAACCTCAGATGGTTTAAAGGCGGGCCACCGCCCGCTAAAGATGAAACAAAGGGCGGGCCGTAGCCCGCCGCTAAACGATTTTCGATGTGGTAAACAAACAGGCGCAGGAGCCGAGGGGCTTCTGCGCCTTTTCATCATAGGTACAACCGCCAGTTGTCAGAACACAAACTTAACGGACAACTGCAATTGTCGCGGGTCGCCCACGCCCTGACGGAGGAAGCCGGAAAAGTCGAACAGGCTGGGCGCGGTGAGTGAATTCTGATTTCCGGCGCCCGACAGCGAATTGATTCTGTTCTTTGAGTTGAAAGTATTAAACATCTCAACTGTCGGGATTAACGCGTAACGCTCGCCAAATTTGAACCGCCGCGACAGTCGCCAATCGAACGAGAAAAACTCGTTGTCCTTGCGTAGCGTATTGCGATTTGTCGCGGTCCGCGGCGCGGGTGTAGCCGGCTGCGCGGTTCGGCCTTGAAGGCGCGGAACGAATTCAAACCCCCAGGGCAGCTCAGCGAACATGTAGAAATTGAACTTGTGCCGGATATCCCGATCCGACTGAGCGTAGTCCAAAGCCAAGTTGAAGATGTCGAACGAGCGATCGGTAAACGGGTCGCGCTCGTTGGAGTCGTCATCCTTGTCTTTCGCCAGCGTATAGTTCCATTCGAACTGGTAACCTTTGCTGAACCGCTTCCTCATGCCAACCGTAAAGCCCTTGTAAGACGCCTTCCCTACCGCGCTCGCTACCATAGTCTCGCCGAGGAATGGAGCAAAGAAACCAGTGCGGGCATAGTCGAGAAAGCGTGTCAGATGAACGCCCTTCGAGTGGGTGAAATCAAAGTACAACGAAAGATCGTTTAGCAGTTCCTGTTCGAAGGCTGCGTTCACCGTGTAGATGCGCGGATTGGCGTAATCGCGGCTGAATACCCGCACGCCAGAGAAGCACGGAAAAGGATTGGTGCGCCCCCCAGCCGTACATGTGCTGGCGGTAGGCGTCACCAGCCCGGGCCAGGTCGGACGAACGGTGGGATTCGCGAAAAGGCCACCAGCGATCGTCTGCTGCTGCACGCCATTGGTGGTGATCGACCCTACCTGCGTAAGCATGTTTTGCCTGCCGTAATAGATTCCATAACTGGCGCGGAGGACAGATTTTCCGTTGCTGCCAATGTCCCACGCAAACCCCACGCGCGGCTGAAACTGCTTCTTTGGGCTATGCAGTGTTCCATCGGATGGAAATCGCGGATCACTCAGAAACATTCCATAAGCAGTCGCGGACGGCGCGACTGTAGGTTCGGGAAAGATTTGGGCTTCCCAGCGCAGGCCTAAATTAAGCGTGAAGTTGGGCCGAACCTGCCATTTGTCCTGCACGAAGAGTGCGAAGTCTTCATTCTTGATGGAAGAAGCGCCGGCGGCGTCGGTCGCGGGACCGTTGGGACCTGCGCCCTGGAGGAAGAGCAACAATGGCGTGGTCGCCCCTGCGCATGGTGGCACGGCTAAAGTTAAGTCAGTCCACGTGCCATTGGTGCAGCGACCGGCATTGGGCCCGAAACCAGATCCGGGAGCGCCCGGCGTCGCATAGTGTAAAAAGCCCGACACGCTATCAAAGATGTAGCGACCTTCGAAGAACCCGCGGAAGACTTGGTCGTTGAACGAATGCACCCATTCGCCGCCGAACTTGAGGTTATGGTTACCTGAAATAATCGAGAAGTTGTCTTTGAGGTGTGTTCGCCAGAACAACTCGTCCACGGTGGGCCCCAGAAAGAACGGGTGGCCGAAACGGAAAGTGGTAGCGAATCCCATGGCCGTGTCCGCCGGAATGTTCGAAGTAACGGCTGAACGCGGCCTGTCCTCGCGCGTGTAGGAAAAATGAGCCTCGTTGAGCTTGGTCGTCGAGACGGTACTGAAGAGATTCAAGTTGAAGTTGTTAATCTTTGACGGGCCTTCAATGCCGTTCGCCGAGTTTCCATATGTGGGCACATCAAAAGTTTGGTTCTCGTTCCTCGAGTAGTCGAAGTTATACGAAGCCGCGAGTTTGTTCGCGGAATTAAGTTCCCAATCCAGTTTGCCAAGAAAGGCGTTGTTGGTGATGTCGTGTTTGGAGGGTAGACCTTCTTCCTGATTACGACTGGTTCGGAAGAAATTCAGAAGGGCTACGCGCTGACAGTCCGGACTGGCATCAATCGCTGCCTCGTGCGCCGGATTAGTAATCACCGGAGTCGCCACTGCGCAGGGCGTCCCCAGCGGCACGCTCAAATTCTCGCGGGTGAGTTTTTCGCGCACGCCTTCGAAGGAAAGGAAGAAGAAAACCTTGTCCTTTTGAATGGGACCGCCGATAGTGCCGCCGAATTGCGAGCGCATGAAGTCCTTAAGCGGCTTTCCATCTTCAGTGTTAGCACTCAGATTCTCGTGTCGCAGAAAATAGAAGGCAGTTCCGTGAACGTCGTTGGTTCCTGACTTTGAGATGACATTGATAATCCCACCGGCGGTGCGGCCGAACTCGGCCGAAGCGCCCGTTGCCACAACCTGAAATTCTTTTACCGCATCGAGCGGCACATCGATGGCCGCGCGTTGGCCGCCGAGCTGCTCTCCAAAAAAGCCATTGTTGTAATCGCCGCCATCAAGGGTCACGTTGTTGAAAACGCCTCGCTGGCCGTTAAAGTTAATCTCATCGCCGTCCGGGCCCTGGGTGATGCTCACTCCCGGAGTCAGGGTCAGCAGGTCCTCAAATTTTCTTCCCAGAATCGGAGTGTTGTTGACGGCTTTTTCATTCAAAGTCGTGCTTGACTCGGTCTTTACTGTGTCAACGGTTGGCGTTCCGCTGATCGTGACCCGCGCTTCGACTCCCGAAACTTTCATCGCCACTGGCAGGTTGACGGCCTGACCGACCGTCACTTCAACCCTTGGCGCCTCGGAGATTGCAAAGCCTTGCTTGGTGATTGTGACCGAATAAGCGCCGGACTGAAGCGCCAACGCCACGAACCGACCCTCATCATCAGTTGTCAGGGTGCGCGTTGCGTTGGTCGCGAGATTCTTAATCTCGACGGTCGCGCCGGGCACAGCTCCCCCTTGTTCATCTAAGACGGTTCCTTGAATCGTTCCGGTGGTGCTTTGTGTTTGGGCATAGGCACCAACTGCCATCGCCATTACGAACAGACCGATGACGAAGGCTTTTGCCAAGCGGGCAAAGCCAGGGGTAACTGATTTGTGCATGTTCTTCTCCGTTTCCGAGTTAGGTTGGAACTGACAATCCGGACACCGACTTCTGCTGAGTCCCGGGAGGCAAAGGTTCAGCGGCCAATTTTCAAATGTCGAAGCATGTTAGTTAATGCGCGTTCGTGCTGTCAATTTTTTGTTTGCGAATGCTGTCTTATGTTGTAGCCCCGTTTTCAGGGCATTTTGCATTTGTCTTAACTCCATATAAACGCACGGCGCGCAAGTTCGCCCATTTGTGGCGTTCTTCTATCGGCTGTACCAATTTTTTGGCAGTTACAAGGAGAATTCGCACCGATGAAAACGCACATCCGACCCGTCCGGACATTCGCAATTTCCGCGACGTCATTTCTGTTCACCCTGGCCGCTACGCTGCTCGTGCTGACGGCGCTGGCCGCTTGTACCGGTACACCGGGCAACAGCGCCGCCGCCGGCAATGCGAAGAAAACCGACAAAAAGACGATGCGCGCCTTTACCTCGGAAGAAGAGCTGAAGGCTTACTTCAAGAAGCTGGCTGAAGAGCGCAAGCGAGAGCTTGGACGCCGGCGCGCCGAGTCCAGCGGCCTCGCGAACAACTCCCCGCCACCCGCGCCAACTGCCCAGGCGCCGGCCGAAGCAAATAAGGCCGGAGCTGCTAAAGACGAGGACTCTGTCACGAACACCCAGCACGCCGGCGTTGATGAAGGCGGCATTGTTAAGCTGCACGGCGATCACCTCGTCGTGCTACGACGCGGCCGCTTGTTCACAGTCGCGGTCGGCGATAACGCGCTGAAGCCGATCTCGGCAGTTGACGCCTTTGGTCCGGAGATTAATCCGCGCTCGACCTGGTACGACGAGATGCTCGTTTCAGATGACACCGTGGTCGTAATCGGTTACAGCTACGAACGCGGCGGCACGGAAGTCGGTCTCTTCAACATTGATCGCACCGGAAATCTTTCGTATCGATCGACTTATCACCTGCGCTCGAACGATTACTATTCGTCGCGCAACTACGCGAGCCGCTTAATTGGCAGCAAGTTGATCTTCTACACGCCGCTGTACATGAATCCTTATGCCGACGATCCGACCGTCACGTTTCCGGCCGTGCGCAAGTGGCATAAGGGCGCGACGCCGCAGGAATTCCAGCGCATCGTTTCCGCAACGCGCGTCTATCGTCCTGAACGTGAGATCAATCCGAACTCCGGGCTCGCGCTGCACACAGTAACGGTCTGTGATCTCGCGAGCGACTTCAAATGTGACGCGACGGCGGTGCTTGGACCTCCGGGACGCGTGTTCTACGTCTCGCCTGAATCCGTTTACGTGTGGACGACTGAGTGGTCTTACAACCGGCAACGCAATGTTGAGCGTTCGATGGTTTATCGCATGCCGCTCGATGGCACCGGGCCGAGTGCGCTCGGTGTTTCCGGCAGTCCCGTCGATCAGTTCTCGTTTCTTGAAAGCAGCGACAAGCACCTGAATGTGCTGGTGCGCTCGAACGGCTCAGGGGACGGCATGTGGGGTGCTGAGCGAACCGCGGGCGAAGTTGCCCTGCTGCGCGTGCCGGTGTCGCATTTCAATGACGGCAGTGACAGCGCGTCGTCATGGGACTATCACGGATTGCCGAAGCCCGCCGGCTATACTTTCCAGAATCGTTTCGTCGGCGATTACCTTTTGTACGGCACGGGCAGCGGCTGGGGCGCGCCGCAGAACAAACCGCAATCGAACCTCTACGCAGTGCGTTGGGCGGATGGCGACCTGAGCGAATTGAAAGTTAATCACGGGGTCGATCGGATCGAAGCGCTCGGCTCAGACGCGATCGTCGTCGGCACGGACGGCAGCAACCTGCGCTTCTCAGCGATTCGCCTCGGCGGATCTCCGGAAGTAGCCGACGAGTACATTCGCAAAGGCGCTTCGCAAGGCGAGCTTCGCAGTCACGGTTTCTTCTACAAGCCTGATGGACCGAACTCGGGCGTGCTCGGTTTGCCCATCAGTGTGCCGGGACGTTCAGGTTACAAGCATCTGTTCCAGGACTCGGCGGCGATTCTCTTCCTGCGTAACAACGGTCTGCGCTTCGAAGAGATCGGCGAGCTCGGGGCTCAGTCTGAGAAAGCCGTGGATGACGCCTGCCGCGCCTCGTGCGTCGATTGGTACGGCAACTCGCGCCCGCTGTTTGTGCGCGGCCGAATTATCGCGATGCTCGGATACGAACTCGTCGAAGGCACAGTGAAAGAAGGCCGCATGCGCGAGTTGCGCCGGGTGAACTATTCACCGCAAGCGGTGAAGGTAACTCAACGGTAACTTTCGTGGCACAGACCTCAGTCTGTGGTCACTGAACACAAGGAAGTCACAGACTAAAGTCTGTGCCACTTCAGAGGAGGCTCGTCACGGTTTTCCGCGACGAGCCTTCTTGTTGTAACCTTCCGCGACCCGGCTCAGTCATGCAAACATTCGATTGCCCCAAGTGCGGCGCGCCAATTTCCTACGAACCGAATGCTTTCGGCTCTGGCAACATCAAGTGCGCGTACTGTCAAAGCCAACTATCGCTACCTCATCACGGCCATCCGGCGCGCATCATCTCGCAAATTGATATCAACGTCGGTCCGCAGGTCGCAGCTACCGCCAAAAAGGCCGTCTGGGTAATGGTGCTGATTCCACTCTTGATCGTCGTGCTGATTGTAGGCGGTGTGCTGGTGGGCATTTTCGGCGCGCTGGCGCCGTTGAGGAAAACGACCAAGCCTTCCACAAGCGCTCCCCTCACTGGGCCAGGCAGCGGGCCCGCCGGTTCGAAGAGCGCCGATCCGGCAAACGCATTCGCGCGCGAGGTTTTGAAGTTCGGCAGCGAAGGCATCGGGCCCGGCATGATGACCGATGCGCGCAGCATCGGGGTTGATGGGAACGGCAACATTTACGTCGGGGAATATATCGGCGGACGCGTGCAGGTCTTCGACGCAAACGGGACGTTCATCACGCAGTGGATGGCCGATCGAAAAATGCCCCTCCGGGGGATGGCCGTCGATCGCAAAGGGACTGTTTACATCGCGCAGCGAGGAACCATCACGCGCTACGAAGGCCAAACCGGCAACTCGCTCGGAGACGTGCAGTCCGACAGCGCGGGGTTTGACGATGTGAACGCGACCCCGGACGGAGGGTTGATTGCCGCGTCATATCGCGGAGGCAACGATAACATTACGCGATTCAACAGCAGCGGCAACGTCGCCCTGACGATTCCCAAAGCGATCAGCACGGTTGCGGATCGATCTGAGTTGGACACGAGCGTCGCGGTTGACGGCCTCGGAAACATCTACGCATTGGGCAGTTTCACCAGCGCTGTTTTCAAGTTCAGCCCCGAAGGGAAATTTCTGAACCGCTTTGGCGGCTCGGGCGACCAATCGGGACAATTCAGGGCCGCGCACGCAATTGCGGTTGACGGCAAAGGCCGCGTGTTTGTGAGCGACATAAAAGGAATCCAGGTGTTCGATTCCGACGGCCGCTACCTCACCGTCTTTAAAACTGACGGTTCTGCCTTTGGTATGGTGTTCAATGACAAGAACGAACTGGTCGTGGCTGCGCGGAATAAGGTCGTAAAGCTTGCGTTGAATCAGTGAATCCGTCAGGCGCTGAGTCCGCGAAGCGGACGTTCGAAAGTAGCCCAGCGATTCATCGCTGGGCTCGAATAGCAAGAAATGAGAGTAGTCCGCGATGCGGACGACTGAAATAAGGAGGCTCCCATGTCTCACTCCTACGTTCGCAACCTCATGCATTGCACCTTTAGCACGAAAGAGCGATATCCCTTCATTAATCTCGAACTAGAGTCACGCCTTTGGCCTTACATTGGGGGTATAGCCAGAGAAAACCGAATGAAGGCTCTCGCGGTGGGTGGAACGGTGGATCACCTTCATGCCTTGTTGTCGCTGCCTGGCACGATGAGCTTCGCTAAGGCCGTTCAGCTAATCAAGGGCGGATCCTCGAAGTGGGTACACGGCACATTTTCAAGATACAAGAAGTTTGAGTGGCAAGAAGGATACGGTGCGTTTAGCGTGAGCCCTTCACAAGCATCAAGGACTATCAAATATATTCAAGAACAGAAGGAACATCATCGTAAGAGCACGTTCGAAGAAGAATTTCGGAAACTCTTGGACAAGAACGAGGTCGAGTACGATTCCCGTTACGTGTTCCGCTAGGAATTCAGCCGTCCGCTTCACGGACTGCCGATCCATTTCCTCCCCTCTTCCCACCGATGAATCGGTGGGCTACTTTCAACCGTCCGCCTTGCGGACTGGCGAAGAGCTTGGAAGGAGCTGAGCACAAAAAAAAGGGACAAAGCTCATGGCTCTGTCCCTGATAAGTCCTCTTCCTCACAAAAGAGATTTAGTTCGTTGACCCTTTCGGAAAGACAACCAGGTGGGGAATCAGATCGTCGACCAGCTTCCACGAGCCTTGCACGTTCGGGGTCTCGAAGCGCAGTTCCGCTCCTTTGCCGACCGCCTCAAATCGCTCATGGTGAGCGCCCTGCACCTGGGCAAAGATTTGCTCGACGGTAATCTCCGGAAACTCCACGCCTGCATCGAGAGAATCCAGATAATAGCTCCGCAAAAGCTTCGGCAATTTCTTGCCACAGAGCTCAGCCGAGCCAAAGACCTCGCCACCCGCAAACTTGTCGCCGATGAAAGCGAGATACCCGACCTGTTTGTCACGATGAGGAATACTTGTCTGCAACTCCTCATCGTAGTTTTGCACGCTGCTTTCATACATATCGTTCATTGCAGCGCTCGGGCTTGCGACTGACATCCGCTGCATCTTTGCATCAACGTCGCTCCAGATCGCCGACTGGTCCGTAGTGTAAGACCTGTCACGACGCAGACTCGCCGTCACATGCTCGTACTTCTTGCGACGCAGGCTGGCATAAGCCATCGACTTACTCGACGAAAAGCTGGACGACGAATAACGCCACCGCCGCTGCTCGACGCAGGAAACCGGAATCTTGAGTTTCGACGTTGCCGCCACCACAATCGTCGTATTAACAATCCGGTTCTGCTTCGCGCCGATTAATTCTTCGCCGTCGAGGATAATCACGTCCTCATGAGATTTGTTTGAGACTTCCAGGTCGGGCACGCTCCCGCCTTCCGATATCTCGGTGATCTCAATGAAACCCTGCTTGAGCGCCTCTTCCAAATCGAGGAAGGGCAGTTTTCGGTCCTCGTCGACGAAGATCGGCCTAATTTTCAGCCGGTTAAATTCAACCGGTTCGCCGGTATGCAGGCCGGCGATGAACTCATTCAACTCTTTCATCTTCTTTCTCTCCTCGTTCGCGCGCTGCGAACGGCAGTTCGCCTGCCGCGAACATCTTCGGTCCCACGGACAAAGAAGGTCCGTTCTTACTCCCTCGGTGACCCTGAGAGCAGATCGCTTCAAGAAAACTTCACCCGAAGTTTGGGTATGAGGCCTTAGGTTAAATGGGTGAATTGCTCCCAGGAGAGAGTAAAAAAAGATAACACAGTTCGCGGGGGAGCGAGAGCGGTGAGGGTGAAGAGGAAATCTTGGTTCTGGCGGCCGTCCGTGATACAAGGCGTGCTCAAAGGGATCTCCCATGCACATCATCACTCGCAAGCGCCTCAATGAGTTTGCTGAGAAGCACCCGGACGCGAAGTCGGCCCTGGCTCATTGGTATCGGCTCATGAAACGCAACAATTTTTCGAGCTTTGTCGAGTTACGGTCCGTCTATCCGGCAGCAGATCAAGTCGGTAAACTAACTGTCTTCAATGTGGGCGGGAACAAGGTTCGTCTAATTGCAGCATCCACTATAATCGGCGCAAGGTTTATATTCGCGCTGTGCTTACTCACACCGATTATGACGAGCAGCGTTGGAAGGAATAGGAAGCATGCAAAACCTCGACGTGAGCAAAACCGCCGCTGCCTGGTCTTCAATGGCCGGCAAAATCTACGTGCCGCATTCGGACGAGGAGTACCGCCAACTGGTCGCCTTGCTTGATTCCCTGATCGACGAAGTCGGAGAGGACGAATCACATCCACTCGCCGCGCTAATGGAGATTGTCGGTGTCCTGATTGAAAAGTACGAGGACGAATACGTACCCGAGTTGGTAGTAGAATAACCCCCAAACGCGAATGAAAACGGTCTTTATCTTCGGCGCGGGCGCCTCACGTCAAGCCGGTGATCGGGAGGAATTTAGAACAGATTTGAGTTCTTCGACGGTGACTACGGCGAATTTCAGAATGCAATCCCGAGAATATTTCGGGAGTTACGGAAAGTCTAAGCTGTCGTCGCGTAACGAAGCTGATACTGCTCAATCGTCGCTGAACGCGACGATTATTCTCTTCAAACATCTACCGTGGCTTGAAAGCCACGGCTAAATTTATCTCGTTGCTACGCATCGAGAGCAAAACTCTTCCATCTTCGGAACTTCTCCAATGTCCTCGCGTGAACCTAACTGTCTTTATGACTTAAGACGCATATCACGCGATAATTCTTCTCAACGTTTCTCTCCCAACCCAGGTATATGAATCCAGGAAGGCGAATAATTCTGAATGTGCCGAACGGGACTGCTGACATGGCTTTGGCTCTAGAAATGCCGTTGCTGGTAAATGGGCCGACTTCAGATCAGTCTTCGCTTTCACTTTTGATTGAACGCGCGGCGAACGGAGACAAGGCCGCTTTTGAACAGGTGATGATTAATTCCGAACAGCGAGTGATGGCGATGACCTGGCGCATGTTAGGCAACGAAGCCGACGCGCGCGACGCTTCGCAGGAAGTTTTTCTGCGCGTCTATAAGTATCTGGGACGTTTCCGCCGAGATCAGGACTTCTTCGCGTGGCTGTATGGCATCACTATCAATGTCTGCCGGGACTTTCTGAAGAAGCGACAAAACCATATGAGCCGCTTCGTATCGTTCGGCGAAGATGCACGAGTGGCCTACGAAGTTGCGGATGAACATGCCGATGCCGAACAAGTGCTTGTCCAAACGCAACAACAAGAGTTGATCGCGAAAGCGATGGGCACGCTACCTTTCAAAGAGCGCGCCTCGATTATGCTGAGAGACGTCGAAGGGCTGTCAACCGAGGAAGTCGCCCGAATAATGAAGTCGAGTGCGACGACCGTGCGCTCGCAGATTAGCTCCGCACGAAAGAAGATCAGAATCTACTGTCAGCAGCATCAGCCGGGATTCGGCGAGGGGAGGGCGCGATGAATTGCAAGCAGCTTGATGAATTACTGCCGCTGTACGCCGGACGCGACCTCGATGAGAAACGCGCGCGGCTGGTGAGCGAGCATATCCAAATTTGTTCAGCTTGCGCGCGCGTCGCCGGCGAATACCGGGAAGCGGTTGAGTTGACGCAACATTTTGCGCCGCCCGTCTTCTCCGACAATGTGTATGCGAGTGTGCGCCGGCAAGTAATGCAGCAGATTGAAGATGAGCCAACCATGCCGCTGCTGCCGCAATTGTTTGCCAGTTGGTTCCGGCCCCGTTTGGCGTGGGCCGCCGCCGGCGCGCTGATAATCGCCTTTGGCTTATTCGCTCTTTATTTAGTCGTCAACCGGACGGCTGACGTTCAGCCGGTTGCGGAAACTCATCCGAAAATAATTGAACCTCCAGCGTCGACGGCGACTCCGCGCACAACTAAACCCGCCAACGCTGGGATCACGTTGAAGCCCACGGAAGACAAAAGTAAGGGCATCCGCCGATTTGTGAATCGAACGCCCAAAGCGCGGGATTCTTCATCGCGGACAGCGAGTGTCCCGCGGGGATTGCGTAATCCTGAGGCCACGAACAGTTCGCCGGCTCGCGAGGCAGCCCCGGCCGAATCACCTCTGCGCGTCGAGATCCAGACGCAGAACCCAAACATTCGCATCATCTGGTTTTCTCAACAGAGCACTAAACCAGCATTACCAAACTCGAAAGGAATCTAGGTCTAATGAGAATTTTCAAACACATGCCAGTGACCCTGGCGCTCTTACTCTCCATTGTCTCGGTATCATTTGCTCAGCAGCCAACGCCGACTGCGTCACCCAATCAACCCGACACCATTACTGAAAGGAATTTTAAGAACAAGGTTTTTCAAGTTAAGTACCGCGATCCGAACAGTCTCTCGAACGCGCTGCACGCGCTCGGAAGTGGATTCAACGGTTCCATGATCTCGCACAACGCTGAGTTCAGGACCATCACTGTGCGCGACTTCCCCGAGAACCTGGCCATTATGGAAGAGGCGATCAAGCGCCTGGACACGCCGGCCTCACCGCGTCCAAACATTGAATTGCATTTTCATGTACTGATCGCCTCCAAC
This sequence comes from uncultured Acidobacteriota bacterium, assembly GCA_963726075.1. Classification (GTDB taxonomy): domain Bacteria; phylum Acidobacteriota; class Blastocatellia; order Pyrinomonadales; family Pyrinomonadaceae; genus UBA11740. Next base: position 758,968 of record CAVSAQ010000001.1, read on the forward strand.
GCCGGCACGGGCACACCGGATATGCCGGCCGAGCTCAAAGAGGTCCTGACACAGTTGCGGGGAACGTTGAACTATCGCAATTATGAGCTGGTAGCCTCGATTGTTCAGCGTCTTACAGAAACACGCGAGATCTTGCAGGGATCGGGGATCGCAGAAGTTCCGGCCGTCAACCCAGGCACGGCGAACATTGCGACGCCCTACGAGTACTACCTCCGTAATGTCTCGCTGGTGGCGAATCCGGCGGGCGCTCCAACCGTGCAGATTAACGAATTCACATTCAAGACTCATACCCAGACAGAACAGTCGAGAATCCAAACGGCGCTCAACCTCAAAGACGGGGAGAAGGTCGTGGTCGGCACCGCGACGCTTAGGAACCGCGCGCTGGTGCTCGTGTTGACGGCGAACGTCTTGAAGTAAAGAGTGAAACCCTTCGTTTAGACCTGGCTCGGCAGGAGCCAAATAAAGCCCTTGGTTCATAAGGACGCCGGCAGAAGCGAAATTGCCTCTGCCGGCGCTAACATTTGGGGTCGCAGGTTAGGCACGCGAGCTCATCAACGACGCGAATCTCTCCGGAGGGATATTTCCGCCGGTTAGAATCCCGACAACTTTCTTACCTTGAAGTTTGTCACGCAGCTTGAGGGCGCCGGCTAGTGATGCGGCGCCAGCGCCTTCGGCAATCTGCTTTGCGTTGACGGCCAGCAAACGAATCGCTTCGTTGATCTCGCCATCGGTAACCAGCAGAAAATCGTCGAGCAGTTCCCATAAGATGCGGCTCGGCATCTCGAATGGAACGCGCGTGGCCAGCCCTTCGTGCTCAGTCTTCATCGTCGGATATTCGTCGAGCGAGCGGTTCTTCCAGGCATGCCACATCGCCGGCGCGGCGTCGGATTGAACTCCGATCACTTGCACCTTCGGCTTCAGACGTTTTGCGACGATGCAGTTCCCCGAAGCACAACTGCCGCCGCCTGCCGGCGCCAGAATGACGTCGACTTCAGGCAAGTCTTCAAATATCTCCAGACCGATTGTGCCGACACCGGCGATCAACTTTGGTTCGTTCGCAGAATGGACGTAGAGATAGCCTTCGCGTTCCGCCGCGCGTTCAGTTTCCAGGCGAGTTTCGTCAAAGTCGCGACCGTGCAGACGCACTTCGGCGCCCAGCGCGCGCATCGCCTGCATCTTCGTTTCATTAACGTTCTCAGCCGGCGCGTAAACGATCACAGGCACGTTGAACAAACGACCCGCGTATGCGATCGACTGGCCGTGATTGCCGGTGCTGGCGGTGACTATGCCGGCGCGCTTTTTCTCTTCAGGTGTCGTGCCGACCAGATTTACTCCGCCACGCACCTTAAACGCGCCGATGGGTTGCACGTTCTCGCACTTCAAGTAGTAATCACAGCCGAGCAGCGCCGAAAGTTTTTCGCTGCGCACCAGCGGCGTTTTCGGCAGGTACGGCGCGATGAATTCGCGCGCGGCCAGTACATCATCAAAGGTTACGGGTGGAGTTGATTCTGTCTTTGCTGCAGGTGTCATGAGTTTTCAGAATTGCGTTGTCGTCCAATCACGGGTTAAGTAGCACAGACTTGCGCATGGCTTGTGTGATGTCCTGCAACCCGAAGGGTTGCGAGCCAGTAGCCGGTGGTCGAAGCGCAGCAGAGACCACCGGTACCAAGCGAGAAGGAATCGCACCCTGAAGGGGTGCGAGTTCTTTTTTCAAGCGAATCGGCAAACCAGCTTGCACCCTTTCAGGGTGCCGATTTTTTTGATTCGTGTTCCCGGTGGTTTCCGCTACGCTTCAACCACCGGCTACTAGCTTGCAGCCCTTCGGGCTGCTCAGACTGAAGTCTATGCTACTGACGGCCGCGGTTGTTCTCATCAGTTAAACGCTTCAAGCGAGCGGCGTTTTCCGCCGTCAAACTACCATCCGCAAACCGCCAACGCCAATTGCCGTTCGTCGTATTCGGCGTGTTCATGCGCGCTTCGGAGCCAAGTCCGAGCACGTCCTGGAGCGGAATGATCGCGATGCCGGCAACTGAAGCCATCACCACTCGAATAAAATCCCAGTTGATCTCAAGACCTTCGCTCTGCAGATAATTGAGACATGACTCTCGCATGTTTTCAGCGTCGGTGGTGTCCGTCTCGCTCAACTGGTTGAACCAGCCGATTGTTGTGTCGTTATCATGCGTTCCCGTATACGCCACCACATCTAGGTCGAAGTTCTCTGGCAAATTAACGTTGGCTTTCTCGCCGCCGAACGCAAATTGAAGCACGCGCATTCCCGGAAAGCCGAATTCTTTTCTCAACTCAACAACGTCGGCGGTAATTAAGCCTAAGTCTTCGGCGATAATAGCGACCTCGCCGAGCGCATTACGAACCGCAGTGAACAATTCCCTTCCCGGCGTCTCGACCCATTTGCCATTTTGCGCCGTCGTTTCCCCAGCTGGAATTTCCCAACATGCTGCAAAACCTCGAAAGTGATCCAGCCTCACCAGGTCGAATAGCTGAAAGCTCGCGCACAGTCGTTGAATCCACCACTCGAAACCGTCTTCGCGCATGCGGTCCCAGTCGTAAAGCGGGTTCCCCCAGAACTGTCCCGTGTCGCTGAAGTAATCGGGTGGCACGCCCGCGACGACCGTAGGGCGTCCTTGCACGTCGAGCTTGAACTGATCGCGGTTCGTCCAAACATCGGCTGAGTCATGCGCGACAAAAATCGGCACGTCGCCAATGATTCGAATGCCACGCTGATTACAGGCCGCTTTCAGCGCATGCCACTGTTTGAAGAACAGATACTGAAAGAACTTCTGGGCTTCGATCTCGTCGCGCAGATCAACACGCGCGCGCGACAATGCTTCGGGTTCACGGCTCGCGAGTGGTCGATCCCATTCGACCCAGGCTTTGCCACCGTTCGCTTTCTTCAGCGACTGAAACAGCGCGTAGTCATCGAGCCATAACGCGTTCGCTTGAGCGAAAGATGCAAACGACTCGCGCAAGGCATTGTCGGTCGCCTGAAATCGTTCGAATGCTCGCTTGAGAAACGAGTGCTTCGTTTTTCTCGTCTCGTCAAAATCAACGCACTCAGTTTCGCCGGCCTCAGCCAGATCGCTTCTGTCGAGCAATCCATCTTCAACTAACTTTTCCGGACTGATTAAGAGTGTATTACCGGCAAATGCGGAGTAGGAGGAATAAGGCGAGCCGCCTTCATCAGTCGGCCCAAGGGGCAGCACCTGCCAAAGACTCTGACCGCTCGCCACAAGAAAGTCCGCGAAGCGATAGGCCTCGTCACCGAGATCACCAATGCCAAAGCGCCCCGGCAGTGAGGTGGGATGCAGCAGAATGCCGCTGGCTCGAAAGAATTGCATGAGTGGCTTGGCGGCAGGATAGCTTACCTGTGTCGGGCGGCAAACCCACCGGCGCGCCAAGCCACTCTGCGGATTTATGGGCAGCCGTTAACGGTGTAACTCGGCCCGTCGTCAACGGCGGGCGCACCGTTCTGCGAATGCGGCACCGTCACCTTCACTGTCGCCGTGCTCACGTTTCCTGATAAATCAGTCACGCTTAAGGTGATGATGTAAACGCGACCGTTCCCAGCACCCATTCGTTCCGAACGTAGTTGCACCGATTTGCAGTCACCCGCAATGACGATGTCATTAAGCGTATTGCCATCGCCGGCGCCGTTTTCAACTTCATCGCTGCTCACGCTGGCAATGACAACGCTGCCGACGCCAACGCTCGCGTCGCAGTTGTCGCTGACACCAGTGACCAGGTCAGCCACGTTGAACGTTTCGTATTGGTGATTTGGCGGCCAAAGCGAAATTGGACCCACTGTCGTGATCTCCGGCGGCTGCTCATCGGTGACCGTCACCTTGAACGAGCACTCGGGACCAGCCGTGCTGGTGCAGGTGACCGTGGTTTCGCCGACCGGGAAGAACGAGCCCGACGGATTGTCACACGTGACTGTGCCGCAGGCATCGTTTGCGGGCTCTTCGTACTCGACGATTGCGCCGCACTCACCCGGATCATTCGGAACGCTGATGTCGTCTGGACACTCAAGGATGCAAGGAACTTCGGTCTCAAATGCGCCGATGTCCGTGCCGTCGCTGGTCGCCTCGTCCAAAACGCCGGGGTCGTTAACAGTGCGCGGCATGCCTCTCTGATCAAAGCTCGAACCAGCCGCCACGCCCGCGTCGATCGCGTCACTACCCGGCAAGGGCTCCATCGTCTCAGTCGGTCCGCCGTTGTTCGCGATGGGTCCCAGATTTGGGTTAGCGCCGATCAGATCGCCCGTTCCGGTGAAGCCACCCGCCTCAGTCGCGTTGCCGAGCAGGTTGTGACCATTACTCGTCACCGTGCCGTCGACGTCAGGCCCGGGCGTCGGCGCACCCGCAGGATCACCCAGACCATTCGCCGCGGTGTTGTTGGCAATGATGGTGTTCTCCAAAGTCACGCTGTTTGGAGTTCCCACGCGAATTCCGCCACCGGTGCCTTCGGCCACCAGGCGCGGCGGCAGATTAGCTCCAGCTTGGTTGACACCTGTGTTGCCGGCTTGAGCACTGTTACCGCTGATTGTGCCGTGCTTGATATTGACGGTGGCCGCGTTCGTGTTTGTAATCGCACCGCCGTGTGCAAGTCCACCCGCGCCGTGTGTTGTCTGTGCGCAGACCCCGCCGTTCGTGGGTCCGCCGTTGCCGCCGTTACCGCCAGTGGCAGAGTTGTTCGCGAGCGTCGCAGTATTGATGATCAGACTGCCGCCAGCGGCCAGGATGGCGCCTCCGCGCGCGGCGCCACCGTCCAACGATTGATGCGCTCCAAAGCAGTCTGGGCCGAAGGAATCGCCACTGCGGCCGCCAGTGGAGCTGTTTTGGTTAAAGGTCGAGTTGGTCACCGTTACGCTACCAGCGCTGAAGAGACCGCCGCCACCGCTTTCACCCCCGGAATTGCCGGCGTTCTGACCGTTGCCGGCATTGCCACCGGTAGCTGCACAACTCTCGAACGTTGTGTCGTTAATGGTAGCGGTGCCGGCTACCCAGGCGCCGCCACCCTGAGCGGTACCGCCTTGTCCGCCGTTCTGTTGGTTACTGATATCGTTGGTGTCGGCACCCTTCCCGCCGGTGGCGTCGTTGTCGTCAATTCGCGAGCCGTTGATGTTGAGCGTGCCGCCTCCAAAATAGATCGCGCCACCCCTGGTGCCCGAGCCGTTCCCATTGTTGAAGTGGCCGCCGTCTCCGCCTAAGGCAGCATTGCCAGTAAAGGTGCTGTCCGTAATGATCACGTTGCCGGTACCGATACTGGCGAGACCGCCGCCCCAGGCATCGAGCGTTCTGTTCTGGTTTACCTGGTCGTCGCCCTTACCAAGTATCTGGCATGATTCGATGGACACGCCATCAAGTGTGAGACTACCGCCGCCAGTCACAGCCTGCAGGTTTACGTCGATACCCGCACCATTAAGGATGCAGCCACCTGCGCGAGTAGAGTTTTGTGATGCCGGATTCGTGCTCGCGCCACTGGCGCCATCGTCAGCCGCCTGGCCATTTCTAATCGTTAGACCCTGAAGGATGACTGTCACACCCGGACTGGTAATCTGAAACGCGCGGTCGTGTGAGTTGCCCGAAGTCAGGCCCGCCGCATCGATAATGGTCGACGAGCCACCGCCCAGGATAGTCACACTGTGAAGCGTCGTCGTGATGTCCAAATCACCTGTTGCCGCAGCGTTCTCCTGCGTCGCGTTTGCCAACGTCAGATTGTAAGTCGTCGCCGGCTGCAAATTGATCACGATGGGATCCACGCCGGCGTCGTTGTTCGCATTGATGACCGCGCCACGCAGACTGCAATCGTTTGCCGCCGCAGTGCAAGCCGTGGCACCAGCGTTATCGTCTGTTCGATCAACATCCAGGTTCGTCACAAGCATTGGAAAGAATGTCGCTCGATACCGCGACGCGTGTGTGTCGAGACGGTTAAGTGACGACTTCGACGCCGCCGCGGGCGGCAGGCTCACGAATGCACTGATTAGAAGAACGAGAGTCAACGAAGACGCGATAAGTTTCCTTTTCATGGTTAGCTCCTTAGACCTGGATGGTTAATGTTTGTTCATACCGAATGGAAAAACGGGGCAGTGTTGCAGCGATTAGTGGCGCACACTAATACACTGTTTCCGGTCACGCGGCAAGCAAAATTCTGCAGCTTAGGTGAGCCAAGCAGCGCGGTTAGGTTGATTTGGCAATTATTTAGTAGCGGATGTCGCCTCCAGAAAAACCTGTTGACTTTCCCGTTTAAGGATCATATTGTCCCGCGGATTCTCGCATAGTCGTCATCCCTTAAACCTTAACGACCGCCGTGACGTTCAATTACTTACTCAGAGACTCCGCAGCGTGGACCCTTTTCTTCTTCGGCCTGGTGGTTGTTGCTGTCTTCACGCAACTCATGAAGAAGAAATTGACCTTGCCGTACCCGTTACGAGCATTGATCAAGGCAGCTCCCGCGTTGTTCTTGAGCGGACTTTGCTGGTACCTGGATCAGAATCTGGTGGCGGTGGGTTTCTTGTTATGCGCCGCCGGCGACATTCTCCTGGACCTTCCGGAGAAAAAGTTTCCCAAGGCATTTAATTTTGGCGCGGGCTCGTTTGGAGTAGCGCTGATCGTTTTTGCAGTCGCCAGTTACTTCAAGCCGCTGGCGGGTCATCCTTTGCGGCCGCTCGTCCTGACAAACATCATAATCGCCTTGTTCATTATTCGCTGGGTGCTTCGTGAGATTCCTCCGCGGCGGAAAAAACTCGAGCTGGCGTATTTTTCGCTACTGATCATTTCAAACTTCTTTGCGGCGAATTCTAATGCTGCGGTCTTCCTGGGAAGTTCCTTGTGGTTCATGTCTGATCTATCGATCGGTCTCGAAACATATGTTCCAGCCGCTCCCGCCAACAGTCTCGACACGCTTGGCCTTTACGATCTCGGGCTCTATTTTCTCGCCATTGGGTTCCTGAATTTTTAGCCACCAGGGCAGAAAGACTTTAATAGAAACTCCGCCTCTTTGTGATTAGAAACACGCGCGCGCACTAGCCGAGGTTGTTTGCGCGGGCAGCGCCGCTCGCAACGGTTACGAAATCACGTCGCCCAGAGAATGTAACGCTGCGAAGGGCTCTTGTTTCGGTGTCAGCAAAAGCCGCTGTAACGGATCCTGTACCGCGCCATGCAAGAAGGCCGCAGTGCGTTGCTCGCGCGTTTGGCCATCGATACGGCCCGAGCTGTTAATCCTTTTGGCGATGGCGTATTGGACCTTTTTGGTTCTGAGATCCACGATCAAAGTAGCACCACCGCGAAAATCAAACGCCTGTTTATCGACTTCCAGGCGGCGCGACTGCGTCAGTGCCAAAATGATTTGCGGCTTGTGCTGGCCATCTGAGCCCATCCTCATCGCCCGTCGCATATCGCAAATCTCGAAAGGCAAATCAGGATCGAGGCCAATTAGCTCACCAAACTGCTTCCGCAGGTTTGGTTTGAGATCCTTGAAAATGTTGGTGAGCATTTCTTTCAGCGATTTGAGGTATGTACAGGTGTCGTCGTACAACGCTTCGCGCGTGGGCGAGTAGAAGCAAATGTCCGCGTATCGTTTTAAATGTTCGAGAAACTTTCCTAGTTGCGCTTCCAACGCTTTCTCAGTTGCCTCGTCCTGCTTAAAGCCTTCAAACAGGTCGACGCCCTGCCAGCGCAGGGTCTCCACGGACAGCGTGTCCAAATCCAACGGATATATGCCGCGTTTGCGAAAACTTTCAACGAAAGCGACCCGGTAATGATAAGGATCGTCCGGCACCAGATCGGCATCCGCGGTAATCAATCCGCGCAGATATTCGCCAAAAGTGATATCTACCGGCGGAATGTAATCGAGCGCGCGGATGCAGATATTCAACATGTGACCCGCTGTTTTCGACGCCTCAGCCGATAGCCGATGTACGAGATCAGGATGGATGGCCCCCGCCTTAAGGACGCCGGTGCCGCCCGTGTAGATTCGCAACAGGTCCGCAGTACGATTCTTGTAAATCGCCAGGAAGGCATCGAACACTGCCGCTACCAAAAGCGCTCCACGCGCGTGTGGTTCTTTCGTCTTCTCGTAATCCGCCGGGTCTGGCTTAATCCTCGTCCAGGTTCCCTCCTTACTAAACTTTCCTATCGCGTCGCGCAAGGCGCCCCGTCCGCCGATGGCCCTGCCGAATTGCACCGCCAGGCTGCCAAGAATCGATTCCTCCTCCAGATTGCCTCTGGTTCGGGTAATCACATTCTCGAGGATCTCCGAGATGGTGAAATGCTGCATAAGTGCGACGATGTCGGCGAAGGCCTCGTGGAAGGCCAGCACATCCAGATTTGTCGCTTCATTAAACTCCCGGTGCATCCCGTCGAGGATCGCATGGGTTGTTTCATGGGCAATGATGTCATGCGACAAGCATGAATAAACTCTGCTGCCCGGAACATGATCGCCAGGATCGTCAGCCGACGCCTCGAAGTAACCGAAGAGTAGCGAAACCCCCGGCGGACTGTAGAAAGCATTAGCCCCACGCAGCGCATGCGGTTGTATTTCAAGCTGGCGCACAAATTTTGTCCGGTTGTCCGTTTGCCTTGCACGCCAGAGCACGCGCCGGCCTAATGCCCGTTCAAAGTGCTCGATGGTTTTCATCGCTACGGCGTAAACCATCTGCTGATGGAACTGCGGATTGCCTTCTGCCGGCGCCCAACCATCCTGCGCCAGGAGTTTTGGTTCATTCAGGTCGACAGGATCATAAGTCGTGCCGGATGCATCCGTATCGACGACTTTGACGTATTCTCCAGTCAGTCCGGGAGTCTTCGGGTCTTCCGACGAGTCAATGAACTCCTGGCTGTTTAGTTCTTCCCACCTGACTTTGAGCACCACTTCGTTAATCCCGGCAGTCTCAAGCTGGGTCGAGAAGCTGGGATCGACTGCATAACAACGCAATCGGCGGAACGTTGGATTGACGAGCTTTACCGCTTTCTCGCTGACGGGCCGCGGCGGCGGCACGATTTCGACTGGAAAGCGTGGGGCTGGGCCGCCAGGTGCTGAGCCGCCAACCACCGACGAATAACGAGCGGCTAAGTGCTTTCGCAGCGTGAGCGAGGCCTTCGGATTGGCGATGACGGCGTCCATGAATTCCTTGAGCGCCTTATCGCTTGGCGGCGTTGCCGGATCATCAATAATTTTCTGCAACCTAACGCCCTGGACGTCATCGTTCGCCAAATAGAGTTGAGTCAACTCGAGGTTGAACATCTCTTCGCGCGGAGGCGCCTCAGAGATGCCCAATCCGGTCAACACACGCAAGAAAGCAAACGAATCCCTGTCAGGCGGCGTCTGCGGCCGATTGAGGTCCGGCTGTACATTGAGTGCAAAATGGGCTTGCAGGATGCCGTTGCCGAAGTGTTCCGGGTCAACGCTCTTATCTTTTGCCGAGCTGAACAAGGCATGACGAACCGCCTCCACGCGGCGCCAGTCGCGTGGCAGACGATCTTTGTACTTCTCGTACCAAATTGCCGCAGCGGCTGCGACCTGCGGAGTAGCCGAGGACGTGCCTTCGCCATTCTCGCGAATCTCAGGACTTTGCTTGAAGACCGGCCATGGAATATTGGGTGTATACGCGGCGATCGCGGCCGTCATTGAACTGGTCGGCCCCCAACTACCCTGAAGTTGGCGCCCCGTAATTCCATCGTAAGGTTTTCCGTTGGCCATCACGCCGCACACGGCGATGGTGCGGTGATATCTTGCCGGATACACGACATGACGTGATGGGAGCCCCATGACGTTGTTGCCCGCCGCCGCGCAAATGCAGATACCCATCTCGTAAGCTTTGTTGACCAGTTCGCCCCACGCCCTGGACGGCAGGCCGCCCATGCTCAGCGTTACGACGTCGCAGCGATTATCAATCGCAAATTGCAAGGCCTGCGCCAACGCGCTGGTCCTGAACAGAATGACGGAATCTGCGATGCGAAGCGTGACTACATCCGCGCCGGGCGCGCCGCCCAGAAAATCGCCGCTCAAGAAGTCGACACCCGCGCCCGCCAGAATTCCAATCGTGCCGGTGCCGTGATCCAGATTCTCCGGCAACAGGCCAAGCGCGGCCCGCGATTCTGCCTTATTCGGATCCGGATCGCCTTCGACAAAGCTATGCTCGAGCACGATGCGTTCGGGTTTAGCAACGTGACTTCGGTCAAATCCCGTGTCGATGTGGGCTATGCGCGTGCGCGGATCCTGGAAGTCGACGGCTGAACGTGCCCACTGGAGTTGTGTGTAATCGGGCCCGAGATGCCAGCCAAATGAAGGCGACCCACCGAACGGCCCGGTAGCCTTGTTATTCTTGTCGTCCTGCGGCGTGTGGCCGCCAGCAGCCGGAGCCGCCGCCATCGCCGCGCCGCCGGGAACCAATTCACTGCCGTCGTCGAATGTTTGATCCAAGTCGGGTTCAGCGAAGAGTACGGCCGAAGCATCGACACCAAGCTGCTCGGCGACTTGAGCATGCGCCAAATCCCATGGATTTGGGCCGACTGTGTCCGGCAAATCGGCGAGATACCAGGCAGGCTCGTCAACCATTCCGAATGCATTGACGCGTCGCGCGTCTGGGTTAAGTGGCCGCAGATTCACCTTCGATGCGGCTGCGGCGAGCCCGAAACTTGGTTTGAGTTTTACCAGCACGCGATTTGAACTGGACATTGTCCCCTCCTTAGTAGAGCAACAGTAGAGCAACCTGGATCTGCTGGACGCGAGACTAATGCACTTTGCGCTCGTGCGCCCGCGTCGCCGTCGATGGATTATTCCGATCGGATCGCCAGGTCGGATGATTAAAATGGATCACAAAATCACCGTTGTAAGAAATTACCGCGTCGTCAAAAGTAATCCTGCCAATCCGACGCCAGTTGTTGAAACTGAACTTTTGCGCCACGCCCGGTCCCCGACGCGAACCCTCGTCCGTCGTTTCAATGTTGAAGACCAATTTACGTCGGGGCGCAGGATCCCCTCTGTGAAAGATCTGCGCCATGATTTCATCACGAAAATCCAGGTCGCGGTCTTCGATGCGCGGCTGGTCATCCGAAACCGTGAGTCGCATGAAGTTCGGACCTCGCGTCAGCTCGCTGTCCGGCTTATCGAGCTCGGCGACTTGGTACAGTTGCCGTTGCGCCGGCTCGCGGTCAACGATCTGAAACACGAGCCCGGTAATAATCAGAATTGGTGTTCCCCAACCGCGCCGCCAGGCATGCACGTCAGGCGCGCTGCGCAGTTCCGCATCATTTATGTAGTCGGTGTTTTCCCCCGCGATGTCCTGCTGCGTAAAAAAACTCGCGGTCCGCAGCGGTTGTTGGTGTTCGGGGTCAGTAGTCGGAAACAACTTTCCAACCATTGCCAGCGAACGAGTGCGTCCGCGCCGCGTTTCAGTGCAACAGGTTGAATAGCGCGCGATCACGAGGCCGCGACTGTCTTTGCGAAAGTAACCGGAGTATTCGGTCGCCTCAGTTATCTCCCAAAGTCCCGTAAGGCAAACGCCGTTCGGATGCAATAGGCGACGAAAGCCCTTGCCATTCTCGCCCCAGCGCAAGTCCGCATGCGAATCAACCGTGCGCTCAATGGCTTTGCGGAAAACATATGACTTTCCGAAAGGGAGCACGCCCCGCAGGACACTCGCGAGGGTGACTTTATAGGTGGGCAAGCGCGGCTCCGCGGAGCTGCCCCAAACTTTTTGATATGGATTCCTGAAGACGGCCTCGCGTACTTCGGCAAAGCGCGATCCGTTGTAACTACGGTCCGCCTCGGTAATTTCTATCCCGGAATAGTCTGTCTTCATGAGGCCTCAATGGCGTTGGTTTTGGATGCCTGGTAGTCTAGGTCGCCTTCGCGCGGCGCAGTCCCCAAAGCACGAGGATGCAGCAGCTCACCATCGCGATTGACGATAAGACCAGGCCGCCGGTAACAATATTTTCTTTCCAGGCGGCAGCCAGCCGGCCCGAACCCGCCAAGGGCGTCAGCCGGTTCGTGCTGAAAGCTGCGGCCAAAAACTCGTGCAAAGATTCAAATATGAGCTGAACACCGCGAGCCGGGCGGCCGCGATGCTCCACTTTCCCGGCAAAGCTTTGCAGCGGCCAAATGGCGCCAATGGCAATCAAAAACAGGCCGCCGAGAAGCCCGACCAAATGTGCGCTCAATCCCATGCGCATGTTGGCGAGCCACGGCATGATCATCCCGGTCACCAACGCCAGGATGAAAAGCAAGACTCCCGCGCTCACTAGAAATCTGCGTTGATCCTCCATATTCAACCTATTCGATTTGCGTCGCACCAGGCGCGGGCGGCGCTCACGCCTTCTTCGACTGCTTCGGGAAAGCGCCGCGGCTTGAAGTTGAAGAGATAGTGTAAGCCGACCTCCGCCTTCAATTCGTAGACTTTGATCGGTCGCCCGAACTCACCGGGTAATCCGCGTTCGATCGCCGCGTTGTTCGCGTCAATCCGCGTCAGTACCCGCCGGTAACTGTAATTCGCCGTCGCTTCAAAGATTCCAAAAAAGTTACCGAGAAAGCCTTTGCCCCATTTGCCGCGCTCGCTCGTGGTCCAGATAATCCACACTTCATCAGCCCCGCGACGAATGGCTTCTTCAAGATTAGTAGCCGTGTTAAGGACCGCATCGATGTACGTATCACCTTCGATTTTCACCGGCGGAAAGAACATCGGCAACGACGCGGTTGCGATCAGAAAGTCTTCAGTGAGCTCCGGCGTGGTGACAGGACGCAGTTGGTGTGCAGAGAAGTTGTAGACGTTAAAAGTGGCCTCGCGCGGACTGGCGCGAATCTTGTTTAGATCAATTCCCCACTTCGGAAAGATCTTTTTGCGGAAGGCGTCCAACTCGAAAAACGATTCGGCGAAGAAGAGTAGCGGTAACTGCGACCAGTTGACATCAACCGCGCTGAAGGGTTTGAAGTTACGCCAATTGTCGGCGATCTGTGTGCCACTCATCCCCTGCACCCACATCGCCAGGTTAAAACACGCCGCACTCACGCCGTCACCGTGATCGAATTCGATGCCCGCTTCGTCGAGCCACACCTGAAGCACCCCTGCCTGAAACGGGATCTTGAGTCCGGCCCCGGCGAGCATCAGCGATCGCTTTGGCATTTCCCGTCCTCGATTCGGATCTCATTCTTCATCGTCGAGAATGGCCTTGGCCGCCTTTTCCGCAATCATGTAGATGGGCATCACCACAAAAAATCCCGGGATGCGAGGAAATACCGAGGCATCGACGACGCGCAATCCTTTCACCCCGCGCACGCGAAACTTTGAATCAAGAACTGCATCCGGATCGTCGTCGGCGCCAATTTTACAGGTGCAGGACGCGTGATGGCCCCAGGAGCGATCCTGTACAAACTTGTCGATTCCTTCCTGCGAGCTCAGATCCACTCCCTTCATACACTCGGGATCGACGGGCAATCGATTCTTGGTTCCTTTCAACAGGCTCTTGACGATGGCGACGCCCTCACGCATCGCCTGCAGATCCTTCTCCGCGTCCGGCGTTAGCTTGCCGCTTTCGTCGCGCTCAAAGTAATTGAAACTAACGTGAGGTGGATCGAGTGGATCGCTGGAGTTAAGGGTCACCTTGCCGCGAAAGCGTGCGTGCCCTTTCAGCAACAGCCATGTCCATTTGTTGTGCGGCGGCGTGGTGGATTCCTTGGCCCAGCCGGTGTAATAGCCGACAAAAGCTCCGGGAACGCCGAAGATAAACAAATCGGGTTCGTTGTTCTCAGCGACGCTGGACTTAGCCAGAAACCCGACCACTGCGCCATTCGTGGCGTACAAGCCGGTGTACTTGTCCTTCCATTGGGTGAAGAACTCGTCTCCTTCCTCACCTTCGGCCGGCCCTGCAAACGTCGCCTTAGCAAGCAAGGAAAAGGGTTCCTTTGATTCCGCCACGATGCCCACTTCGTATCGATCCTGCAGGTTCTTGCCGACGCCAGGGAGATCGACACGAACCGGAATGTTTATCTCTGGCCGCTCCAACTCTTCGCGCGGACCGATGCCGGAGAGCATCAACAACTGCGGCGTAATGTACGCACCGGCGGCCAGGATGACTTCAAGTTTCGCGCGCACTTCCTGTGGGGGACCGTTTGGTTTTCCAAATCGTTCCGGGTTGCGGTCGGCGCGATAGAGTCCTTCGCCCTGCAGGTACCGCACGCCGACTACTTGCTTGTCATCGGCGTCATCAAAGATGAGCTCCGTCACGTGACAATTCGTCCGCACTTCCAGGTTGCCGGTTTTTGCGGCGGTCTTGATTCGTTCGCGCGTGCCCGCGCGACGGCCCTGGCTGTCGATAGCCATCGGCACCAGGATCACGCCTTCGCCGTGGCGCAAGCGCAGATCGTTTGGATCGACTCGCGCTCGCCAGCGCACGCTGAGCGGAAACCACGGCCGGTTCCAAAACCGAAATGGAAGAAGTTTTCGGTGTGACCAAAACGAGTGCTTGACGATCTCACCTATCGACGGGTCATGATGCATGATTGCCGCGCGTGCTAACGAGATGGTGTCGGCGTTACGTGTCGGCAGCCAACCTTCTTTGCCATGCCCGGAAGAGGTCGCGCAACGATGACGCCAGCTCTCGACCTGCGCGAAATACTGGTCCATTTTTCGCGGCGCCCAACTGTTGTCGCCGGTTGCATCAACAATGGTCTGCCAATCACTGTCGTGCGGGCGAATAATGATCATCGCGTAGTGCGCGGTGCAGCCACCCACGGTCCGCGCGCGCGGGTAATAGACGCCGTTTCGCCCAGCCTTCAACTCCACCTGGTATTTCGGATCCTGTTTCTGCCGTTCTTCTTCTTCGTAGTGCCGCACGTAATGATCCAAACGCATGTCGGGATCTTCGGTGGCATTGCCGTGAAAGACGGGCACTTGATAGTTGTACGGCTGGTGATCTCCGCCGGCTTCGAGTAACAGGACTGATTTCCCTTTTTCGGCCAAGCGCGCCGCCAGCGGACCGCCACCGGCGCCTGATCCCACGATGATGTAGTCAAAGTCTGTACTCATGATTTTTGTTGTTAATTGCCGCAGCTACCTTTGCGCCGTTCAGAAAGTTTTCAGGAACTCGATTAGCGCCCTTCTGTCTTCAAGACTCAACGCCGGTTCGTTGTCGTAACCGGTGCCGAAATAGTGGCCGCGATTGACGACATAGTCCGGACATTTGCTGAAGGCCATCAGGCGCGAAGCAAGCGGTTTGAACACCTCTTGCGCGCGGGCGTTGTAAGCCTCTTTGCCCGCGGGATCCGTGGGCATCGGTCCAGCTCTGCGAGCTTCTGTTTGATTCCGTCGCTGCCAAATACCAGTTTGAACAACTCGCGATCGCGCCCCAGCCGCGCCCACCAACCCATCTCTTCTTCGGGCCGTACCAGCAAGCTGGCTAGGAGGCCGACCGGCGTGTCGCGCGGTATCGGGCCTATCTCCACACCTTCTTCGGTGAAAATTCTCGGCAAAAACCACTGTCCCTTGCTCAGTAGCGCATCCGGAAGGTAACCAGGCATTATTCGAATCCATGCCATCTCAGTCGTGCGCTGGATTTTGCCCGGTACTTTGTCGCCGAGGACTTTGTCTTTCTCTCGCGGCCGCAGGAGGAGCATTTGCTCGATCGAATCCTGGAACGAGTCCAAGCGAGCGGCAACTGAAGGTTCCTCATTAAACTTGCCGACGCTGTTGTTCAGTAAGAATGGCGCGGTTGACCAGGCGTTGACCAGCGAAGCCGGGCGCGTATAACCTCGGCCGCCACCAGGCATCTGGTAAGGCATCGCCGCTCCACTGACTGGATCGTAAACGGTGATCGTGCCGACCGACGGCAGGTCCTTATAAGATTCCGAAGAGAAGTTGTCCCAGATGTTTCCACGAATTGCGTTGGTCCCCAATGGACTGCACGCGTTGGTCTGAAGCAAAGTTACCGGAATACGAAATTCTGACGACAAGTAGTTAGCATCGAGAAAATCAGGCGCGTTCACGATGTCGCGCATCTGAGACTTGAACTCCTCGGTCTTCGTGTATGCCCAATACTCATTCCAGCACTTCATGTAGTTCGGGCCGGAACAACCCTCGGGCATTAACTCTTTTGTCTTCTCGGGTAGCTTGCTTGAATGACAGCGCGCACAGTTTTCGGCAAAGACTACTTTGCCGCGGGGTACCTGTTTTGCGCCCCCAGCCAGGATTGCCGCACCGCCCGGCGCATCTTTCAACTGGTGCGGATCGGTCGTCTTCAGGAAGAACTCGGCCATCGGCATCGTCTGCGCCTCAGTTGCCGACCAGTAACTCGAGTTTTGACGCGCAACGGAGATCTCGATGGGCGTAGTTTCCTTCCCACCAATCAACGGATTGAAGTGCAACAGCCACTCTTCGCTGAACAAACCGATGTTGAGATAGACGCGGTTCAGTGCTCCGAGCCCGCCGACCGAATCAGAGCCATCCTTGAGTACACGCATCGAGTACGAGGTGGCCGGCTTCACAAACAGCTTCGACAGCGGATGGTCGGCCGGGAGAAAATCGTTGAATTGTTTGTTGTTGATGCTGCCGCTCGCCCCGAGAGTTTCTTTGCCGTAGCGTTGCGCCTGCTCCAGCCGCGGACCCAGGCTGTAGATCGCATTCATAGTGCGCGGGTTGTTGATGTTGTCGGTTGAAACCAACGACGTGTCCAGCGATCCCGGCAGCGACGTGTGGAACATTTGGAAGACGTAACTCGACGAGTCTGCATTCCAATCGAAGATACGGTCTATCCAGAAGTACTGCGCGCCGACATTCGACGACAAATTTTCCCACTTCGGGTGTTCCGAATCGGCGGGCGGCTTGATCGGGTTCGGACCAATATGGCAAAAGGCGCAGGACATGCCCACCCGATATGGCCGCACCAGGTTTCTGTCGTAATAGTACTTAGGGTCGTTGTAGTACTTGTCCGGGTCCCAATTCCGCCCCGCCGCTTCGTCAAAATCAGGATTCGGAAACAGGCGCATGCCGACAATGCCAGTCGCGTACCCGTAGTACGAGCCGACCGGCAGCTTCCCGTCTTTCGGACGGTGTTTTGTTTCCGGCGGCAGCGTTTTGCCCCGCGCGCCTATTTGAACGCCGGGATACTTCGCTTCATTCTCGAACGGATCAGGCGGACACTCAGGCGAAACAATGCGCTTGTCCACCCAGAGTCCGAAACGATCCGGATCAGGGCCGGTGGCCTTTTCAAAGCAAGGCTCGTTGACCAGCCCGAGGTAGTGCCAACGATTGTCGCGGCTGGCGTAGAGTTTGTTGTGCGAGGAAAGCGTCTTCAGGAAATCGAGCGCGCCGAAACTAGCGACCGAAATCTTGTCCCAGAACCGATCATTGCCGCCCGTCCAGACTATCCAGGCGTTCCGCCCTTTAACTTCTGATGGAGTGAGGGCGATTATGCCGTCTTTGTTCTGATCCGCTTCGCGAAAGTAGTCTTCGTCGGCGGCCGGAAATGACTCGGGAGTTCGGTTAACCAGCTTCGCTTCGTCGAGCACCGTTCCAGGCTTGGGATGTTTGGGCCACCATTGATAGATCATAAAGATGGTGCCCACGAGCAAAATCGCCGCGATTACAACGAGGTACTTTAGTTTCCGGGTCAGTTTAGCCATCTCGACAACTCCTCTTCTGCGGTCACTTTCGACCGTCAGACCGGGCTCATGTGTGCGGTTAAAAACACGACTTCACTAGATATGTCGGTCGCCCCCCTGAACATTTCATGGTTGCGCATTAGCGATGGACGTGAAAGTTCTTGAGATTAGGGTTGAGTTCGGCCGCCATCTGCAGATAGCGGGCGCCTTTGCCATTTGGACTGGCGGCCTGGTAGATCATTCCGGCCGTTTTGAACAGTCGCGCATCTTTCGCGCCTGAGGCGAGCGCCTCATCCATCAATTCTTTCGCTTCTAAAAACTGACCCGCGCGGTACAAAGCCCACGCAAGCGCTGCCAACGTAGAGAAGTTTCTTCGCAGGTCGAGGTCTTTCCGCGCCCATTTGACCGCCTCCGGGCCGTTTTCGTCTACGTCTGCATAAAAGTCTGCGAGGTGGTGATAGTAGTGGACCTCGCCAAGTTCCGCCGACTCCAGAAAACCAGTCCGCGCTTTGTCTAACCACTTAGTAGCCTCAGCGCTTTTGTCCATGGAGATGTAGAGTTCGCCGAGTGCCTGTTGAAAATCCGGACGTGGCACTCGCTCAACCACGCTCCGATAACGCGCTTCCGCTTCCTCGTACTTTCCCTGCGCGCCCAATAGCTCAGCCATGTGTTCGTCGGCCAGCCAATGGCCCGAGTACGCACGTTCAGAGCGTTCATAATGCTGGCGCGCTTTGTCGTACTCCCCTCGGCTCAGATCGACGACACCTCTTTGCAGCTCGAGCCAGGAGTAATGTCGCATCTCCTTTGCGGTCAGCTCGTCGGCCGCTTCGTCATACAAACGATCGGCTTTTTCGAGATCGCCCATTTTGAAGTTGAGATGAGCGAGGCGCGCGAGTGCGTCCCAGGTGCGTTCTTCCTCAATTAGTGCTTCGTATTCTTCTTGCGCGGCCTGGTAACGACCTTTCTGAAAATCGAAGTCCGCTTTCAAGGCCCGGCCGGGAGTGCTCAGCAATAGATCGCGGCCGAGTTGGAGATCCTGTTCGACGTCGTTGAGGCGGTGAAGTTTGAAGTGAATATTCGCCTTAAGGAAATAGAAATCGCCACTTGGACCAAGATGGCGGATCGCGTGATCGAGGGTGGCGTCGGCTTCGTTAAGCGCGTCCAGGTTACCGGTGAGCGACGCGCTTTGATATTGAAGGTAGGCAAGCCGCGATACTTTCGCGCTGTCTACCGGGAGGGCCAATGCGTTGCCATTGAACTCGGCAAGTCCTCGACGGATTCGCTCGAGTTCGTTTTCGAAGTCAGTTCTTTCGGTAATCATCGGATCTCTGTGAACGCGCGACGGCGGAGTGAAGCCGCGAACCAGTCAGCGGATTACCAGGGCTCTGCTAGATACGGAAAGTCGACAAGAAACTCTTTGTCGTTCTTCACCGGATTCGGAACCGTCTTTGGCTCGATCGGCACGCTGTTCCACAACGCGGGATCGTTGAGCAACTCAATGTGATACTTCTTCCCGTTCAACTCGGCTTCCATATCAAGAAACATCGAGAGAAAACGAGTCGCAACCTGATCTTCCAGCCGGCGTCCATAAGGCCAGGTGCCCGTGGTGTCCATATCGATCGCGCAAACGTTCGGCACGAACACTTCAACCGGGCGGCGGAACGGAATGTTCAGCCCCTTGGGATTCCAACTGTCGTCGGGCATGTTCAGACTCTGAAACAGAGTCTTCTTCGCACGCGGAAATGCCAGAGTCGCGAGGGAGTACGTTTTATGGATCGACACCGGTGAGTTGTCGTGATCGAAAGACGTCTGTAATCCCAGCGCGCTGATCGATGGTCCAAATCCCCAACCGAGATGGGCCAGCCGCTTGACGAAAGCCGGCCCAAGCCAGAAGTTGTTGGCTCCCAGTTGACGATTATCTTCACGCTCGCTCAGAGCAGCGTCGGCGAAGGGCTGTCCGTCAGTATCGACCAGCTTGTACTTCTTCAACTCATCGTCAAGTTTGAGTTGACCGATGAGCGATATGGGATTCTCAAGCCAGAACGGATGATCGGGAATCGTCTCGATCTTGTCCGCCGCTTTTAACACCCAACTCTCGCCCCATGTGTTCACGATCCGGTTGTGTTTGGGCTCACTCGTGATGAAGGCGAGCGGGATTTCGAGAATGATCGCGTTGATGTTTATGCCTGCCTGGCAGTCTCTGCCTGTGTAAACAAAGCGGAAGTTACCGTTGGCGTCTTTGTAGAACTTGTCGCCGTTCCAGGTGAGTGGACCGGGCGGGAGTTCGCGTTTGTTATCGCCGTAGCCCCACTCGGGATCGTTTGGATCAAAGTTGAAGAGATGATTGCCTTCGAGTTCGATCAGCGTCTTGGGAATCTTCACTTCGCGCGAGCCCGCCATCGTGTGCGGGACGCGATAGAACTGTGGCGCGTAATTGATCGAGCGGAAGAAGCCGGTTAAGTCGTTGAAGAAAGCGTCGTCGCGGCCGCCGATATACGCCTTAATCGCGTGACCGTTCGGCGTGTCGATAGTCGTAACCTTGTTGGTATCGATTACAGTCGAGAAACTAGCGCCGGGAAAGTCTATGAATTTGATTGAGGCGCGTTGACTCTGATCAACTGTGACGCGAATCTCGGAAGCCTTTGACGGTCCCAGAAATTTTTCTTTGATAGCGTCGAAATATTTAAGCAGTCCTTTTAATGTGTGCTCATCTGCGCCGGGACCAACCACTCTCGGATCCGGAGAGACCAGGATTCGATAAAGCATGTCGGTGTCGAAAACACCGGTCGCGGGTATCGAGGCAAAAGTGAGCGCGATGACTACTTTTTCGCCGCCGCCGGTATCCGGACTGGGAAAGCCGAACAAGTCATAAAGGTCAGCGGCGCTAATGTCGATATCAGAGAAGATCGAATTAACCGCATTTGGATCGTTATGGTCAGCCATGAGGGTGGCCCATCCTTCCGGTAATTAAAACGTGTCAGGCTAGTTGTAAGCGAAGCGGACTTTAGCGATCGTCGGGACGAATCGACAGCGGTACGAGGAAGCTAAATTAAAAAGCACTGATCGTTATGCCCGGTTCCAAATCGCGGCGGAGTCTATCATGAGCGTTATAGGGCGTCAATAAAATGGTAAGCGGTCGTAGTAGTGAGTTTTGCGAGAAGAGTTGTCGTCTTTCGTTGAACTTCGCCAACGCAGAGGCCAAGTTTAGGACTCCTGAAAATCATTGAAATATTTAGTCGAATAGGTGGTAGCGGGGGGCGGGATCGAACCGCCGACCTTGGGGTTATGAAAGCGCCCTTTGGTTTTTGAATTTTGTGACATCGAGTCACACAACTCTAACGTTTGTTACAACTTGCCGCCGTTACAGAGCCCTTCGACTTTGCACCAATTGACATGCTTTGACAGTGATTTTCATCGAGTCACGTGACCATAGCGTGACATGAAGTCTTACCTGCAAGGATAGTCGGCTTCCCAACTTCGTTTTGGGCGATTGCAATCTAATGCTCTCGTCGTTCGCCCTACCAGGCAAATCGCTCACTGCAGGCGACTCTGCGTGCAACCGAGGTAGGCGGGAAAGCGATCTGGCGTCTCAATGCTTTCTCTTATTAGCTTCTTGAGTCGGCGGTTGATTTCGAATCCAATGGATCGCCTCCCCATAAGGTTGGCGACCGCGAGAATCGTACCAGAGCCAGTAAACGGCGAGATTACCAGATCACCCAAAGACGTAAATTGCTCCAAGCATCGCTTCACGATTTCGGGATGAATGGCGTCTCGGAAAAGATACCCTTGCGAATCGCGACGATTTGTACCTCTCTCAAGCAGCCAAACATCGGTCGCAAAATCCTTTTGCTGATTTTTGAGCAAAGACCGGCGAGATCCCCGGCGTGGCTTTTGAAAGAATTGAATGTAAGCGAATGTATAGCGATACTCGTTTCGATTCAGAGTCTTCACCCATATTTTTGTCTCGATACATCGGAACCCAAGACTTTCTGCTATGACACGAATATCACAATGCTTTTGCCAGAGTGAACCATCAAATCGTGTCAACCCTTGATTGTATCGCGCGTGATCGCGCAAGTCGGTGTTCACGGTGATCAGAACACCACCTGGCATCAACACTCGAACGATTTCCGAGAAGACCTTCCTGATGAAGCATAGATATTCACTCTTATCGAGCGTTCTGCCATCTGGATTATTGGTGAACGGAGGGCTAGCGATGACAAGTGTGGCGGCTTCGTTCTTTACCTCGGACATTCTTTCGGAGGTGTGATAATAAAGAGTCCACAGTCTTTGTTGGTTATAGTCCACAGAACGTTCTCACAGCCCATCTTACTTCCTCTTCATCGTTACCGCGCCACCGCGCAGCTTGGCAACTTCGTTGCCATCGCGTAGTTTCATCGTTGCGAAACCAGTCCAACTCCCCGTAAGTGTTTGTGCGTTTATTGAAAGCTGAAGACAAGCCGTTCCAATGTTGGCCTCCGTGGGAAAACGTTCAGCCTTAAAAACGAGGACAACGACTCCGGTCCGACTCACCTCGCCGGTAATTGAATACGTATATTGCTTGTCGTGATCGGGATAAGTTACAACGCCATAGCCCTCGAACTGAGTGTTGGTGATCCACCTGCTAAAAGCTACTTCGTCACTTACATACAAAGTTCCATCTTCGTAGAACCAATCAGCGCTCCACTTGGTTTCCATTATGTCAATCTCACCTTTAACCTCAGGCAGTGGTGCTTTGGTTAGCATTGCGAGGATTTCACCCATATGCTTTTCCGCTTCAATGTCTGCCAATGGTGGCAGTTCCGAGATGGCACCCTTCGCGTCATCAAGACGCATGAGCTTTTGCAGTTGGGGGCTGATTCGAATTACATTGGACTTTCCCAAAAGGCGAGTGGCGTAATCATCCGCAAACTTTGACTGACAGGAGAACATGAGTTCGAGCACCGTATCGATAGCTCTAGGACTTATCGGCAGCAATTCATTATAAATGGCAGGACTTATCCCGTTAGGAAAATCGCCAGTTGCTACTGACACGAGTTGTATTTTGTCAAAGTGCTTGCCAAGTCTCCTGTTAGCGGCAAGCACCGCAATAAGGGACGGAGAATTAGCCCAGAGACCACCGTCTACGTACGATAGCTTTTCACGTTGGGGGCGATATGCCCTGAAATATGTTGGAGCGGCAGCGCTCGCCAGAACGACATCAACTGCTGAAAGATTATCGTCGATTGATCCTAGTTCACTCATGTTAGTGAACGTTCTATACCGAAACTGATCCAATGAGCAGGCGGTTATCAGAACCTTTGTTTTTGCCTGACCTAACTGCCTATTATCGAACAAGTCTTTCAGGGGCTTTTCAAGTTTCGCTTGGTCGTACCTAGGCCCACTGGTTATATAGGAAAAAAACTTCCTGATTCGACCTTTGTCAAAGATTTTTCCGGCCAGTGAATTGTAAGAGTCGAGAATCCGATTGGGATCAATACCGAGAGCTACGCCCATGGCGATTATCGAACCGGTGGACGTGCCGGCGATAAGATTAAAATGCTCAGCAATCGTTCCTAACTTTCTTTCTGATAGCTGTTCAGCGAGTTTTACCAGAAATGCTGCTTGGAAAACTCCCCTCACGCCTCCGCCATCAAGACTAAGTATGCGAAAAGGCTTGTTAGGTGTGTCTACCATTCGCCTGGCTTACGGGCGCTGCGAGAACGCAGGATGATCTACGGTGAAGATAGGCAAAAAACGCCAGCGGTTCTCTGTTTGTACCTACTATGAGCCTTTCTTCAGATTAATTTAAGCAGTAGCAACAGACTCAAACAGGCGGATGCACGTGACCCTTCCGCCACTGAGCTGACCAGAAGACCGCCTTCCAAACCAGCGACCCTCCATCGTTTTGCCATCCCTTGTCAATTGCACGCAAATGACCCCGCGATTTGGTTCATAAGGATAGTGTCCAGCCTTGTAAACAAGCGTTACTACACGTGAAGGATCAATGTCTCCTATGATCGGATAGCTGAGGTGAAATTGAGGCTGGTAACCTCGCGCGAGGAATTCACCATTCGATGTCCATCTTTGAATCTCCATGGTGTCCTCAATTTTTGGTTCGCCCGGCTTCGCATCGTCAAACCACTGGCACCGCCATCTGCCAATAATATCTGGAATATCATTTCGTGTTCGGAACCGCCGTGAACGCCAGTTATGCCACAATACTGTCGTCAAAATGCCGGACACAAGACCGACAATGACACCCACAAGAATCATTGCTGCCAGAAGAAATTGATTCTGCATTGTCCTGACCACCTCCAGCCTTCTGTTATCAATTGTATACGGTGTAGTGCCGAAGGCAAGACGGCTCCTTAGTTTCTAACAAGTGTTTGCGGTGCGTGAATTCGCCGCTTGTACGTCCTCAGTTTCTAAAAAGGAAACTTCGGATACCACTACAGAGGATTTTTGTATTTATATATTTTGAAGCCCTTGGCATCATATTCACCTGTCCAACGCACTCCGGAGAACAGCAACGGTGAATAAGGACCACCGGTGCCGTTCCACCGGTGCGCAACAAGTGAAATCCAACTCGAGTACTGTCCACTCATATTCCTAGTCCTTGAGTTCGATGTCAAATAACGATGCACATTACCAATCGGACTCCATTCCTTTTCAACATCGTCGAACTTCACCGACTCGCAATCCTGTTTTTGAGACAAGATCCCCACAAAATTGGCGCGAAATTGAGTTGCGTTTCTCAAGAACAATCCAGAACCACTACAGCAGCCGTTGCCATCGCTACAGTGAATGAACTCTGTGTCTCCAGCGCCGAAGGCTATCCCAAGCCTTTTACACAAGCTTTTTGCTCGGCCTAAGAATTCAGTTTTTGCGTCTGCTTTTACTATGTAGTCCTTGCCAAGGCGCGTAATTCCGCGAGACTGAAATACACTCCAAATGTTCGTTCCTATAGCGCGTGAGATTCTGCTTACTTCATGCTTGAGATTCTCTGAGGCAATCTTCAAGTATTCAAATGAAACGTGAGACGCACCTGCGCTAGCGGCGCGCTCTGTCATCTCAAGTGCATCGTCCTCAAATCCGGGAATCACCGGTTGGATTCTTAGCGAAACAGGAACACCCAAGGCGGCTGCAAATTTGACTCTTTCCAGCGTTTTCTGAAATGTCCCGCACCCTACATCAACATCACCTCGAAGACGTTCAGATATCCCTGCCGCTGAGATGCGTAGATACACATTCATGCTTTCGAGCAATTTGCTATAGGCGTCACGAAGAAAGATATCCCCTTTTGTACTGATGATCGTTGGATAATTGTAGTCGTTCAATACTCTCATTAGGTCAAGAGTAGCGCCCTGGGTCAATTCCATGGGCGGAAACGGATCCTGCATGGCCCCAAGCTGAATTGGAATGCGGGCGCTCAAGAACTCATCCAGAGCACTATTGGTTTGACCCGAGAAGACTCTCTTAAGTCTTTCTGCGAAAGCGGATGCGTTTGCCTTCTGCAAGCCTCCGGTCGAATTGTCCGCCGTTCTATAGCGAGAAAAGCAATAGACACATCCAAACTGGCACCTGTTGTAGCTGTCAAGACGAATCGGTGACGAGCAGAAGTATAGCTGGCCGGTAACCGTGACAAAATTCCTGTAGATGTTCATCCGGATTACCTAAATCAACTCTGGCACGAGCTTAACGTTCCCTGCCCCAGCCTCCTAATAGGGTACTGGTTCAGTTTTGTCCGGGTTTAGTTTACACGTTTGTGAGCCGGATCAAAGCTCATTACGACGGTCAATAATGAACCGCTCCTCTCGCTTGGCGGCGGCTAAAGTTGGATCCTTCGACCTGTGCCGATTGGGAAGGGCGGGCCGTCGCTGATTGATGGGCTCAGGAGGTTGAAAACGTAGCCAAGCGCCTCTAGCCATCATCAGTTATTCCGCCAGCTTCTTTAATGCGTCTCGTTTCAAATCCTCGCAAATGAAGTTAGATCCTTGCAAGCCTCTGGACTGTATCAGGATAACGCTTGACCAGATTGATTAGTAGCGCCGCTTGTACGTTTGGTTTAGCGCGCCCCTGCTCCCAATTCTCCAAAGTTCGGACGTTAGTCCGTAGATAAACCGCGGAGAGGCACGAGAGATCTTCAAGCTTTTTCGCACGCGAATAAGTTCCCGCGGAGTCACATTTGGTGCAGGCTTGAATTCCACTGCATGAGTTCGCAGCGTTCGTTTGCCATGCCGCGCGTCAGCAAGAGCTTCCATTCCTTCGCTCAGCTCCGCGACCAGATCACGCTTAGCGCCGCGCTTCGCTTTGGTTGTGATTGATGTCTTCATCGTTTTCTCCTCGCGTCAAGTTCTGCGTGCGGAATACCAAGAACGGCAAAGACAGTTGATCCCGATGAATGCGACTGTCAGAGCCTTGCTTGAGAGCCAGCCGAAAACCAGCAGCTATGTCTTTCCCAGTCCGCGAACGGGGGAGCGGTTGGTCGAGATCAAGTATTCATTCGTGCGGGCTATTAAAGGCGCGAAGATTACGGATCTACGCTTTCACGCCCTCCGCCATACGGCTGCAACTCGCATGGGAGACGCAGGCGCAGACGCTTTCACTCTGGCCGCGATCTTCGGTTGGTCAGACATTCGGATGGCTATGCGTTACACCCACGCGATGGAGGACGCAAAGCGCCGAGCAGTTGAAGCAATCGCGGTTGGAAGTAAAAGAAATGCGGGCGAGGCGCCCGCGATCCCAGTTTCACGTGACCACAGCGTGACAAATGAAAAACCCGCTGCTAGTCAGATCGCTGTAAGTGGTTGATAGGATTGGTAGCGGGGGGCGGGATCGAACCGCCGACCTTGGGGTTATGAATCCCACGCTCTAACCATCTGAGCTACCCCGCCAAAAACTAAGGTTCCAAGTTTAAAGTTTCAAGTTTCAAGTCTCAAGTCGGAAGCGGCAAAGGGCGAAGCGCCAAGGGGCAAGTGCGAGGCGAACGAACCGCCGCGCCGTTAGGCGCGAAATGTTTATAGAACCTAAATCTCACACCTACTCCTCGCAGCGAGATGCCACGCATCTCGCGGCGAGAGGATTCTTGATTCCCAAGTCCCTCTATAAACATTTCGCCGTTAACACGGCTGACAGACAACAAGAGCTTGGGACCTACGGATCCGCAGGGCGGCCCAGCTCCATGGCTTTCAGAAGCTGATCGACGAGTTCGATCTCTTCATCACCGGGCTCAAGCTCTTTGTATTTGTGCAGCGCCTGGCGCGCGCCGACGACGTTCGTCAGACGGTGGTAGACGAGCGCAAGGTTGTAGTAAACCAAAGAAAAGTTCGGCTCGATTTGCGTCGCCGCTTCGTAGTGCAGTCGCGCAAGCGGAAAGTCGCCGGCGTCATAATAGAGGTTCGCCAGGTTGTAGTGAGCTTCGACGTGACGCGGGTCATGCTTCAGTGACTGGGTGAAGTTATCGAGAGCGCCGACCATGTTGCCGCGATCGAGGTCGATGATGCCAAGGTTGCAATAGGCCTCGGCGATGTTGTCCCCGGCAGCGATCGCTTCCCGGTAGAACTCGACGGCCTGCGTGTCGCCTTGTTCATGAAGCAGCAGCGCTTCTTCGAACGGCGTCAACAGACGCGAGACCTGCACGTTCCCGACTTCAGCTCGAAACAAACTGAGTTGTCCCTGCAGCTCGGCCTCGATCTGCTTGATCGTCAAACCGTGCGTGCGCATGTCGCGAACGCGACGGAAAAGCGTAAGCGCCTGAAAGTCGTAAGTGACTTCCTCGACGTTTGCCGACGCCGCAGCCTGGATAATTCCGGTTTCGGTCCAACGACGAATCGTGCGCTCGCTCAAGCCAAACATCTGCTTGATTTCGCGAATCGAGTAATTTGATTTGACGCGTTGGTAATCCGCCTTGGCGGGGACTGGTTGAGGAAATGAGAGGACCTTGCGACTCTTGTCGGCCATTCAGGGCCTAAGCGTACACGAAAATTCGCAAGTTCGGGTAAAGTTTTTCAATAAAACAACGGGGCAGTCAGTGCTCAGTTGTTCGTGGTCAGTTGTCGATTCCGCTTATTCACGCGCCTTTTCGAAATACTGCAAGTCAAAGGGCAAACAGACCGGCGACTGACCACTGACAACGCACTACTGACCAGCCATCAGCAGTTCACGTATCCCAGCAGCCAGAAAACGACGATGAAGATAAGAATCATTGAGAATAAGCCGCCGCCAAACTTCCAGGCGGCCGCACCGGCCAGACATCCTCGTAGTGGTCCTTCCATATGGTTAAGCCGCCTTTGCTTTAGTTGAGTTGCGGTCGATGAACTTTGAGAAACAGTTTCTCACTGCTTGAACAAGAGCAACCAACGTGCCTTCATCGAAATTCCCTCTTACTACTCATGAATCGTGCAAAACCACGCGAACGGAGGTTCGTCACTTAGCTTCCGCTCAAACGAAACGTGTATGCGTCCGGTACATCGCAACTGTGATTCTGTTTAGTTTTCGAAACCGACACTGAGGTTCCCGGCGGGAATGGTCGCCTCTTTTGCACCGCGTGCAGTGTGCAAAGAAGGTGCAGTGGTTGCATGTCGCATCGCGAAAAGGAGGCTGAACTGATGCCTAGAGGAGACAAAAGTGCATACACCGACAGGCAGAAACGCAAAGCTGAACACATCGAAGAGAGTTATGAAGAGCGTGGCGTGTCGTCAAAGGAAGCCGCGAAGCGCGCCTGGGCGACGGTGAACAAAGAGTCGGGCGGAGGTAAGAAGAGCGGCTCAGGCCGGGGCAAGAAAGAAAATCGCTCGGCCTCAAAAAAAGGTGGCAAGAAGGGCGGTAAGAAAGCTGCTAAGAAGACTGGAACGAAGAAGAGCGGAAAGAAAAAGGGCGGAAGGAAGAAGAGTTCGTAGTATCCAATCCGATAATAATCATGGCACGACAAACAAAAAGACGAACATCAGCGCGCGCGACCGCGCGCAAGGCATCAACAAAGAAATCCGAGACGCGCCTCCCGCGTTCCGCGTCCACGCGGACGCGACGCAGCGCGGAAGTTCATCAACGGCCCGAACCGAAATCTCCTATGCCCAAGCAAGATCAGGAGAAGCCGGGACTCGAATCAAAAGTTACTCCACGTCCGCGTTATGAAGCGCCGAATTACAAGGGCTCTGACAAGCTCGCCGGCAAAGTCGCGCTGATAACTGGCGGCGATTCCGGTATTGGCCGGGCGGTGGCGGTGCTATTCGCGCGCGAAGGCGCCGATGTCGCGTTCACTTATCTCAAAGAAGAGGAAAGCGACGCGCGGGAAACGAAAGAAGCAATCGAACGCGAAGGCCGTCGCGGGTTGATGATGACGATGGAAGCGCGCGATTCGGATTCGTGCCGGAAAGCCGTCGAAAAGACGATCAATAACTTCGGTAAGCTCAGCATTCTCGTCAACAACGCGGCCTACCAGGAGAGTCAGGATTCGATCGAGGAACTGACCGAAGAGCAATGGGACCGCACGTTCAAGACAAACATCTACGGATACTTTTACCTGGTGAAGGCCGCGCTACCGCACATGAAAAAGGGCTCGGCGATCATCAACACCGGTTCCATCACGGGTCTCGAAGGCAGCAAGCATTTGCTGGACTACGCATCGACCAAAGGTGCGATTCACGCGTTCACGAAATCGCTGGCGCAGAATCTGGTTGAGAAAGGCATCCGCGTGAACTGCGTTTCGCCGGGGCCCGTATGGACGCCGCTAAATCCTTCCGACAAGCCAGCGGAAAAGGTCGCCCAGTTCGGCGCCGACACTCCGATGAAACGTCCCGCGCAGCCGGAAGAGATCGCGCCGGCTTTCGTTTACTTCGCATCGGACGTTGATTCCAGTTATGTGACCGGCGAGGTTCTGACGCTGCTGGGCGGCGAAACGACGGCGGGATGACTGTCGAGAGTCCAGTCACCAACCATCTGCTCGTGCGCAGAAGTTAATCTCTAGCCGGCTGGCGTAGTAGAGACTGAATTACTCGCAAAGTTCGGCACCCAAACTCTGGCGCCGTCGAACGCGACCGCGAATGGGCCTCGACCAGTCGAATAGGTCGCGAGCACTGTGCCGGCCGCGCTTACTTTCATGAGAGTGTTATCGCCGTTATTCACCACCCACAGGCTGGCGCCATCGAAGAGGACTCCGGCGGCGCCATCTCCGACGGGGAAAGTTCCAAGGTCAAATCCATCGTTGACTCTTAGCCGCGTCAAAGATTTGCCGAAGTAGTTTGTCACCCAGATGCTGGCGCCATCGAAGGCAATACCGAAGGGGCCTTTGCCGACTTTGTAAGTCCCGACGACGGCCCCGCTTGAATTCAGACGGGTTACTGAGTTGCTGAAGTTGTTTGTGACCCAGATACCAGCGCCGTCTGAAACTAAACTCATGGGCCGCTTGCCGACCGAAAATGTGCCGAGCCTCACTCCATCCTTCGCGCGTAGCTTCATGACGTTGTTGCTGTTGCGGTTCGCGACCCAAATGTTGATACCGTCGTAAGCCAAGCCGCCCGGTCCGTCGCCAGCCGCGAAAGTGCCGACAACTGCGCCCGTAGCCGGGTTGATCTTCATCACATTATTGCTGAGAAGATTCGCCACCCAAACATACGAACCGGCGTATAGCAACGCCACCGGCCGTTTGCCGACGGTGAAGCTGCCGGCAACGGATCGATCGCTGACGCGAATGCGGGTGAGCTGATCGTTGAACTGGGTGGCGATCCAAATGTAAGTACCGTCGAAAGCCACGGCCTCAGGTCCGCTAGCGGTGTTCGATGTTGCTCCCGTTCCATCGCCCAACGTGGCTTCAGCGCTCGACATGGCGCCTGACGCCGAAGCGCTGCCGCTGCCGCTGCCGCCGAGGGAAATCTCGTCCATGGTTTGAGCTTGTTGAGACATCGCCGCCGCGGGCATTGTCAGGACCAGTAGTGACGCGCTCAGAACTACTCTGGAAACATTTCTCATTTGGCGCCTCCGTTCTTCATGTCGCGTGGCCAATCAACCCAGCTCAAGGTCTTTACGATCCACGTCGGTTTCGACATTGCCGGGCAGCCGCCCCAGCGTTCGAACGGCTCGTTGCCGTACTTGATCACGCCGATGTGATTCGATTTGACCTTGTCTACTTCGGGATCCGGATCCACATACCCTAACTTGCGGCGCAGCAATTCCAGATCAGCCGGCGCACCGGTTAAAAACTTCCAACCCGGGCCTGCTTTATGCATGTGAGCGTAGTGAGCCAGTTTGCCGGGTGTGTCCTCTTCCGGCTTTAGAGTAAGTGAATACATGAAAATGTCGCGCCCGACGCGGTCGCCGAGAAGTTTCTGCACCTTCACCAGGTTCATCGTGATGGGCATGCAAATGCCTTCGCATTTTGCGTACATGAAATTGAAGATGACGATCTTGTCTTTGACGAGGTCGTCGTAAAACTTCACCTTTTTGCTTTCATGAGTGGTCAGTACCAGGTTGGGAAAATAACGCTGCCTGATCCTCTCTCTCGATGAGATGGATTTGAATTTACCGGCCAACTCGGCGGACTGTGCCTGCGCGATCAGCCCCACGAACGGCACCGTTCCCAGCAATCCCACCATCGTTCGTCTGTTCATGTTCGCCATAACAATCCTTTCTCCAGTTCCTGCGCCGTTCGGCGCCGAGAAACCGTAACTAACTATGGCTGCGTCTTGTTGTCGCCGACGTCATTGATCCGGCCCAAGACCATCATGGCATGGTCTTCGTGAACCACGTTGTGACAGTGCAGTGGAATCTTGCCGATGAAGTCGCGGAAGCGGAAATAAACCACAGCCTCCATGTTGTGCTCCAACCTGAAAACGTCTTTCCGACCCTTCGTAATTAGTCCGGAGTTCTTTGGCGCCTGACCATTGATCGAAAGGGTCTGGAATTCCTCGAAGTGCATGTGAATCGGGTGTTGCCAACCGCCGGAGTTGTTCTGGAAGATCCATTTCTCCACCGAGTTGCGTTTGATGGCAAAACGGATGTCGTTGGGATCTTCACAATCACCCACAAGCTGGCCGTTGACTTGCCACTGACCGTTGCCCCTTTCAAACCGGAACGTGCGCGTGATACGCGGCTCATCCGCTGTGTTGGGGAAGCCATAGAACTGGGTAATCAGCGCGGGGTTGATGCTGTTGTCGGGGACCACAGGGCCGTCGACGACAATCTTCATGATCTTGTCGCCCTGGCCGGCGCCGACTACGTCGCCCGTGGGGCCACGACCATCTTCCTGCTCCAAACGGTTCTCGATATAGAAAGTCTTGCCGGCATCGGCGGTGAAATCCACAATCACGTCCACGCGTTCGGCTACCGAGAAACGGGAGCTGTTGACCTGCACCGGCTTCTCCATCAAATTGCCGTCTGTCGAGATTTGCCAGAACGACTTGGTTGAATTGTTCGGTCCGAGCAGGAACATCTGGTAAAAGCGCGAAGGTCCGGTATTCAACCAGCGGAAGCGATATCGCCGCGGGCTTACGTGGAACACCGGCTGAATCTTACCGTTAACCAGAAACTTATCGCCCAGAATGCCGTCCGTATTGAACAGATCAAACTTCAGCAATCCTGTCTGGTTATCAAAGTGTTTGTCGTTGAAGACCATGTAGACGTCGAAGCTGGTAAGCGGACTTTGACCGTCGCCGAAGCTGGGCAGACGGAATCCAGTGTTCTCGTCACCAGTGTCGAACTCATTGAAGAGAATGTAGGTGCCGGCAAGACCCTTATAAGTGTTCTCGGCGGTGTGGTCGATGCGGTGGTCGTGATACCAGAGCGTGGACATCGCCTCTTTGATATCGCCGGTGCCCGGGTGCGTCGAGTTGACTCCCGCTAAGACGTTGGGATAGTGATGGTCATAAAACTTGCCACGCTCCATAAAGAAGCAGGGAAAACCATCACTCTCAAGGGGCGTGTGTCCGTTGTGCAGGTGTGTGGTGACAGACGGCAAGCCGAAGCCGCCATTGTTGACCGGCAGGTTGTTACGCAACCGCAGCAGGACCGAACCATTCTGGGGAGCGCCAAGGTTACCGTACCTCTCGACGATCATAGGGCCGGGTGTGATCGCGTTGCCGGTCACGCCGTTAACAATGGGGGCAAAGCCCCAGATGGGCTGTAGCGGTAGTTCACCTGGCGGGGCCATACTGACCAATCCCGCCTGCTCGGACATGTGGTAGTACCGCTGAGGAGGAAATTGTTCAAAAGCCTGATGCGGCTCCGTCCGGGCTTCCCCGGCGGCGTTATTCGGAAGCTTTTGGGGGGGTGGACCAAGCGTAGCCACCGCCGACGTTGGCAGCACTTGCAAGCGCGGCATGTTCTCGACAAAGGGCGTCGTGTCCGGGCTATTGGGCTCGTCATCGTCCATCGGAAACCCGGACCTAGTCAACGGGTGCGCGCTTAAGCCTTTCTTCGGAATGAGCATGCCGGCACTCGTCAGCAAGCCCATCTTCAAAAGGTCACGCCGCTTGAATCCGGCGGCAATCAGCTCGCTCCGATTGTCTGCGGCTGTCTGTCTCTCGCGCTCTTTTCGTTTGTTGCGTTTTGAAATGTAGGCCACGCGGGGACTCCTCCTTTAGTTGAGAGAACCTTCTCGCTTTCCAACGCGGTACTGGGAACGAGTTTCTGGAACTATGGTGAGGGGGGCGAAAAACTGAGACTAACCAATTAACGGGCGTACGCTTAACAATACCAGCTAAAATCGCTCTTGCGCGGCGCACTCTATATCGGCGTCAATTCGCTGTCAAGACTTTTGTGAGGTTTTGGCAGAAGCCCCGCCCAGCGGCCCACTAAACAGCACTAACGCGTTATTCGTGATTTTTCGTGTTATTTCGTGGATCGGCTTTACCCAGGCGGCACTAACCTACATTTCCAGCATCCGGAGCTACCGCGCTCGGTTCTGTAACAGTCGTCCTGATTGACAACTTCTCTGCAAGTGCAATATCGTGCGCCCGCTACACACCTTCTTCACCTTCTTCAAAGAAGGCGCCTCTCAATAACCGCCCGCTCTTACCAAACACAGAGCGGCCTCAACCTATAGGAGGATTTATGGCTAAAAGGCAATCAACCTCGGACAGTGGGACCAAGATTAAAGTTGGAGCTGTGGAAACAGCTGGGCGGCTGGTAGAGTTGTTCGGCCACAATACGCTCGTGGAAGGGTATGCGCTCACTGGCTTCAATGGCTGCCTCCGTTCGCGAAACACTCATGAAATCTGAATCTCTTGAAGGCGGGGAGGCGCGCATAGCGAACGTGGGCTCCGATCCGGTGTGCGAGTTCTATACTAGTCACCCCTACCCGCCTCCGGTAGAAAATCTGGATCGTGCTCGTGACATTTGGCAGGACGAGAATGTCCATCGTGCCGAGTACCATCTGCTGTGGCCTGACAAGGAATACCGCCCCGATCTGGATGTCCTCGTTGCCGGATGTGGAACCTGGCAAGCCGCAAAGTACGCGCTCTGTCATCCCGCCGCGCGCGTGGTTGGCATTGATCTGAGCCCGACAAGTCTCAAGCACACTGAGACGCTGAAGCGGAAGTACAACTTGACGAATCTCGAAACGCGTCAGATGCCTATAGAGAACGCCGACGACTTGGACCAGCGCTTCGACCACGTCGTTTGTACTGGCGTACTGCATCATCTGGTTGATCCCAATGCCGGTTTGCGCGCGCTCCGGTCTGTGTTGAGATCCGAGGGCGCGATGTACTTGATGTTGTACGCGCCTTACGGTCGAACCGGCGTTCATATGCTTCAGGAATACTGCCGGAGACTTGGCATCGGAACCTCGAAACAAGAGATTAACGATCTCACTGCGGTGCTGAGGTTGCTGCCTGAACATCATCCGTTATTGTCTATGTTGCGCGGCTCAAGGGATTCCCTGGACGCCAACGCTCTGACTGATGCACTCCTGAATCCGCGCGACAGAACTTATTCAGTGGCGCAGCTGTTCGACTTCATCGAACGCAATGACTTGATGCTCGGACGCTGGTACTGGCAGGCGCATTACTTACCTCAATGCGGCTCGATCGCGGCGACACCACATGCGAAGAGGTTGGCCGCACTTCCCGAACGTGAGCAGTATATGGCGATGGAACTGTGGCGAGGCTTGATTACTAACCACGATCTCGTGGTCCATCGAAACAACGATGGATGGAAGGTTCGCTTCGATGACGACCACTACTTGCGCTATGTGCCAATTCGCCGCGCGTGGACCGTGTGCGTCGAGGAACGGCTTCCTCCTGGCGCCGCGGGTGCATTATTGAACCAGACCCATCTGTTTCCCGATCTTTTTCTTCTGATCGATGCGCAGGAGAAGCGGATGTTTGAGGCAATCGACGGACGTCGCACCATTTCAGAGATCGTTGACAAAGTTAACGAGAAAGGATCCTCGCCGCTCTTTTTCGAGAAGCTCTGGTGGTACGACCAGGTGGTATTTGATACGTCGAAGGCCCAGTAACCAACTAATTTGCCGGTTGTCGAATGTCGATTACCGATTTGCGGGCTTTGTGATTAACCACACCGACCTCTGATCGTCCTCTGCCTGTATGTAGGCGATGCGAATCTGATCCCGCACCAATGACGCGGCCGGCAACTCACTCTTAGCCTCTTTATTGAGTCGGGTAGGGACGCTCAGCTTTTCACCAAGATAGGCGGTCATCACGTGCGCATCCGATCCCAAGTCCCCCTGCCAGATCGCGATAGCACCTTTCAGGTACGACAAAAGAACCGGAGTGCCCTGGGCCTGGCCTTCCGCGACAAGTTGGCGCGGGGCGAAACTCTTTCCAGCGTCCTGTGACTGTGAACGGTAAATGCCCGTAGGGCCTGCCTCACCATCTGAGTACCACAGAACCTGCAACATCCCATCGTTGGAAACGGAAAGACTGGAACCTGATACCGGACACCCCGCAATGGTCCATCGATCGTCGCTCACGATGACTGGAGCGGAGAATGTCTTTCCCTGATCAGACGAAGACGCGACTGCGATATGTCGCAGATCTCCTGGTAGTACTTGTCTCCAACTGACATAGATGCGCTGATCGGGTGCAATGGTGAGCGCCGTTTTGCAGCAGGGACAAACCTCGCGCGCGATCAGTTGGTTGGCTGAAAACGTCTTGCCGCCGTCGTTTGAAGAAGCCACAAACAACTCGCGATTTGCTTCGACTCCGTGTTTGTGGTCCTTTTTTCCCGCTTTATCTGAAACGGCCCCGTTCGGTTCATCCAACCATGATACGAAGACGTTTCCGTCGGCCGCGACCGCAAGTGCGTGCATGCCGTGGTCACCAGGTTTCTGGTCTTCATTAACCTTCGATGGCGGCTCAAAGCTTTGTCCTTTGTCGCGGGAAGCTGACAGATAGAGGTTGGTTGCGCCCGATTGTTCCCGTGCCGTCCATGTAACATAAACGGTTCCGTCTGGCGCAACACCCACGGCTGGCGGATCACCGCGCCAAGCTCGGGCCTCCCCCTTCGTTGGATTGATTCGTATCGCGGGGGCATTTAACCTACCCGTTGCAGCAAAGGCGGCGAGCATTACATCTGCACCCCCGTCTGCCCCGTGCTCAACCCACGCAAGATAGACAAATCCATCGGGTGCGGCGCCCATCGCCGGCTCGGCGGCATCGACGTCAACCCCGGACACACGGACAGGTTCAGCTTGACTTGGTTGACCGTGACGCGTGCAAGCCGAAAACGCTAAAGCAAAGAGTACCCAAATGACGACGATTCCAGACTCGGGACGTCTTTTGCTCATCGTCAAGAACCTGGGCAAAAGCACCGGAAGGTGGTGGTCGCCCCCGCCGACTCGTTACCGGCCGTGTCTATTGCTATGACAGTGATGGTATTGAGGCCGTCGACAACGTAAAGATGGCTTCGGCCCGAACCCACATTGATGTCTTCCAGGATGCCGTTTACGTAAACGTCGTAACGGATTATCCACTGCGGATCCAAGTCGTCGGTGGACTGGTCCCAGACCAAAACGATCTCGTTCCCACCCCAATCCTCTACCCACCGGATCGCCGGCACCGTGGGTGGTGTCGTGTCATTGGGGTTCCTGGGTTCAGTGGTCACCGTGAGGGGATTGCTCATCGGCGACCAGCTTGCGCCCTGCTTGGCTTGGACCGTAAAGGTGTGGGTGGTTTCCGGCTCCAGCAAGTAGAAGGTGCCAGACGTATCGGGTGTCGGCTGCCTGTCCAGGTTGCCGTCCTTGTAAACGAAATAGCGAAGGGTCGACCCGCCACCCGTTGAAACCCAAGCCAGCGAAATATGCGTCGGCCCAACGTCGATTACGGAGACCTCAGGGGTCGACAACTGCGGCGTTGGCGTTGGCGTTGGCGTCGGCGTTGGCGTTGGCGGCGGCGGCGGCGTTGGCGTTGGCGTTGGCGGCGGCGGCGGCGGCGGCGTTGGCGTTGGCGTTGGCGGCGGCGGCGGCGTGGTGTTAGTGGGAAGCGTCACGGAGACTGTGTTGCTGTTCTGCGATTTGTTCCCCGCGGCATCGATTGCGTAGACATTGAACTCATAAGTCTTGCCCGCGGACAGATTGGAAGTCCAGGTCAAACTTGTCTGCGTCTGGGGTGCCGAAATTTCGAGGCCTCCACTACGCCGTATCCTATAGGAGAAGTTTCCCGAGTTATCGGTCGAAGGGTTCCATGCCAGCGAGACGCTGGATGACGTTTTCCCCGTGACCCGGAGGTTCGAAGGCGCGGTGGGAGGCGTACGGTCTCGAGTTGCTGCTGAGACGGTAAACGCTCTGAGGAAAGGGAAGAGTTGCTCTGTGCGCATCGAGCCTGCTAAGCCGACCAGGATGACGGCGAAAACCAGAAACGCGGTCATCGAAAATCGCCCGATGCTCCGCGCAAACCCTGTCTGAATTTCACGAGTTGTGTAGTTTGGATCGAAAATTTTTCCCATCGCGCAAGTCCCCTTTCAGAATTTCTTAAAGTTTGCTTGTTTGGTCGGCGCCCGACGGTCTTGAGTTCTGGCTTTTACAGGAAGAGGCAAGAGTGTTATCCAAATATTTTGTTGGCACTCTCTGTTCCTCTTTCCGCGCCTGATTCGTGTCGAGGGGGACATCGCGAGGGTCTGAAGTTGATCTTCTATCACAATTGACAATGATTTTTTCAGTTGTAGCGAGAACTACTCAGAATCGAAATGAAATCCGAACAAGAGTGTAGTGCCGCAGCAAGATCGGCCAATACTTTCTGGCTACAAGAGTGCCCACTCCCTTCCTTTATGGCTTATGTCAACAGAAGCTCGAGCGTTCCTTTCGGGAAGCGTGCATTGATTGATTCGGTCCTTTTGTGCTCATCTTCAAAAACTCAGCCGCAAACCAAACTGAAGCTGTCGTGGATCAGCCGCTCCCGTGGGTTGTCCAAAGCTCGCTAGTGGCGTTGCTCCGGTGCCGTAAACGTTATTCGGCAGTTGCAGATTTGCGCGGTTGAAGACGTTGAAGCCTTCGAAGAGGGCCTCGAGGTGCACCTTCTCGCCCAGGCTAAATCGGCGGCTTAACCGTAGATCAAGTGATGCGAAATCAAATCCCTTTCCTGAGTTACGTCCAACTCCGACCGGCCGATCGTTAGAGTTCGTATCGAAGTTGCGATCGTTCCCCAGGATAGTATTGAAAGGAAGAGCTGAGCCATAACTGAAGATGTAGCTCAACTGAAAACCGCTTAGTGCGCGTCGGGTGGCGGAAGCGGAATTTCCTCGTGGAATCTCGAAAGTACCACTCAGCGCCAGGCGGTGTCGCTGGTCGTTGTCCGACGGGCCCCACTCATCACCCAGGTTGTAATTGTCCTGCGGTGAAAAGAAAAACGCGTTGCCTGCATTATCAGTGCCTTTTGACAGAGTGTAAGCGACGCGCACTCCGTACCACCGCTGAAATCGGCGGTTTAGTGAGACTACCAGCCCGTTGTAGTCCGACTCCCCGGAGCTTTCAAAACGACCAACATTCGCGAAGCGCGGATCGGGCCGCCCGAGATTCGGCAAGCCGGCTGAAGCCGGAGCCGTGGGCACATTCACGTTACGGGAAAGTATGATGTGCAGGCCGCGGGTGTGCAGAAAGCCAACCGAAAGCGAGGTTGAAGGAGACAGTTCGCGCTCGAGTTGCACGCTCGCCTGTTCGTTGTAACTGTTCCTGATGTTTGGATCGATCGTCGTGATGCTCACCAGCAAGTTGGCGGGAAACTCCGGCCGCGTCTGCGGAAAGACGGGCGCGCCAGGCTGACCGAAAGCGAGCACCGCAACTTTGTATTTGCTGCCGTCGCGTTGGAACGCATTGGACGTGGCCCGCAACGGAGTCCGGTCGAAATAGATACCGAAACTCGCCCGCAGCACCGTCTTGCGATCACCTGGAGCATAGGCAATTCCCAGTCGCGGAGCGAAGTTATTCGCATCCGTGGTGACCGGTTCAGGTAGAAATTGCGCATCGTAACGGAGCCCGGCATTGATCGTTAAGTTTGGATTTACTTTCCATTCGTCCTGCACAAAAAACCCGATGTTCGGGTTCGCCTGCACCTGGCTGGGAGCGCCGAATGCCTGCTGAAAAGTCGTGTAGCGATTCGCCAGGAAGTTGGCCAGCGACGAGAAAGCGTAGACCCCCTGAAGGGGGCCGGGAAAAGTTATGTTGACCCGGTTGTGCAGGTAACCAATCCCGGCTTTAATCGAATGCGCGCCACGCTGGGTCGTAATCGTATCGACCAACTCATACGTGTCGAGATCACGTTGGGTGGGCGAGGAGGTAGCCGTGCCAAAGCTCGCCACGCCTGAGATGTTCACCGCCGGACCAATCTCATCGTTGACCGGTGCTCCCAATCGGCTGTGCGTATATTGGGCCCGCATTTCATTGATGGTGCGGGATGAAATCGTCGTGACGTTACTGGCGGTTACAGTCTGGTCGCGATTGTTCAGCGCCGTGCCGCGGCTGACGGCGTTCAACCCTCCGACGTTTCGTGCGTTGATGCTGTCAATCTCATAAAAACTATAGCGCGCGGAAAACTGGTTAGACCTGTTGATTTGGTGTTCGATACGAAACAGCAGATTTGACGTATCGAAGCCGGTAGGAACAACGCCGGTCGAGATCCGCGGGCCACTAAAACCGATTTGGTCGAGCCTGTTATTCACCGCCGTCACGCTAGGGTTCGCAATCGTGATCACGGTGGCGTTGTTCAGACGCGTCTGTTCGAAGTTTGAGAAGAAGAAGGTGCGGTCTTTGACAATGGGCCCACCGAAACTAATCCCATATTGTGCTTGCGTCAGCGGATCTGTGGTGCTTGCCAGCGGATTTCGCGCGTCGAAGCGCTGATTGCGCAAGTAGCCGTAGACCCTGCCACGATAGCTGTTTGTACCTGAGTGGGTGATGATGTTGATGAAGCCTGCCGACGCCCGGCCAAACTCGGCGATTCCCCCGGAAGCGATCACCTGAAACTCGCGAATCACCTCCTGGCTATAAAAGGTCCCGGGCAGATCAGCGGCGTCGTCGTTTGCCGATAGACCATCGACCACAAAACCGTTGTTGATAAAGCGCTGGCCGGTGATCGACAACCCGGATCCAGGCACTGCGGAGGTCTCGGGAAAACGCTGGTTGGATGTGGGATTGCTACGAGTAACTCCGGGTGTCAGCGCCGCGAGGTCCAAATAATTTCTGCCGTTAAGCGGTAAGTCATCAATTTCTCGCGGCAGCAGAGTTTCGGCCACCTGCGTGCGGGTACTTTCGACTCCCGGGAGGTCGGTCGCCACCTCAACATTCTCGGCAATGTCTCCCACGGTTAGCCTCAGCGGCAGGTCGACAGTTTGCCCCACTGTCAGCGTGAGCTGTCGGGTTAATCTGGCGAAGCCCGACTTCTCTACGACAAGCTCGTGTCCGCCGACGTGTAGATAGGGAAAGCGAAAACGTCCTTCACCCTCGCTCACCATCGTCTGCGTCGCATTCGTCTCCACATTCCTGATAGACACCGAGGCGCCCTGGATTAGGCCGCCGCTCGAATCCTCCACCCGCCCACTGAGCGTCGCGGATGTAACAGTTTGTTGGGACTGAGCCGTCAAGCTCGCCGCGAAAACCATCAGCAGGACGAGACTCAGCCTGTCACCAAATCGCTTGTATTTCCTGGATGAGCGCATTGCACACCTACCTTGAAGGACACGCCCGACGTAGACGACTCCAGCCGCGTTGACGACACAACGGGCGCGCCGAAGTCGAGTGCACGGGCGAACGTTCGCTTAACATAGTTCGGTTAAGCGCGGCCACCTTTTTCGGATTGGATTAGTGTGCTTTACGCGGGAGGTCCGCGAGGTCGGATATGCAACCACTTCCCGTTGAGTGGTCTGATTTGCAGATCATTGATTGGTGAAAGCCTACGAACTGAAGGTGTGAGCGACCTCGCCGCAAATGAAAGAGCTGATTGCTCACGCGGCCGACGCGTGATGCTTGTCGAGCAGGCGCTGCAATTCTCCGTGCAGGGCCGACTGACACTGTGAACGCTGGTGAGCCCGGATTCCGCAGTTGGAGCAGCAGTCGCCTCGACGGTAAGCGAGCCCGACTCGAGTTCGGTCGTCGTTGACGTCGCCTCGGCATCGGCAAACACTGTATCGGTGGAAGTCGGAGTGCCGGCGGCTGCGTCATGACAATGTTCGCCTGCGCCCGCACCGGCAACGACGGCGGTTGAAGAGTCTGATGTTGATGAAGGATCGCGGTCAAAGGAGGACGGAACTGTGGGTTGCGACGTCTTCGCGGACTCAAGCAGCCCAGTGGCGCAGGATCCCGCCTCGTGTGCCGGCTTACCAACGCAGCAGTCCATCGTGCACGCGGCTGCGGATGATGAAGTGCCAAGGGGCGCGACGGTAATCAGGAACGACACCGCTACTATTGACGCCACAAGGAAGCGGGCCACAGCGAGCAGCCGTACTGTCATCCAGGACTGTTTCTGATCTGACGTCACTGATCAGTGCCTTTGGAAACGTCAATGTCGGGCGGCCTCCAGGCTCAATTGCTTGAAGCGTCATCCCTCGTCCGAGGTCTTGGGAAGGCGCTTCTTCACTAATTTCATCTTGCACTTCGGACACTTCCCGCGCTTCTTTGACGTGACGGTCTCGTGCATCGGACACACATAGTGAAACTGGGTGGTTTTTTTGGAGTGCGCCGATCGCTCTTTCTGTTGTGCAGAGACGCCGGGAGTGCAACCGCTGGGAGCTGTCACGATCAATGCTGCCGCGAGCAGCGGTAGAAGCAGAAGCTTTCGGAAGTTCATTTCATACCCCTTGATGCAAAGGCATCTCCCTGCTCACGTCAAACCGGCGCGAGCAGGAAGAGTTCTTTGACTACTGCCCGACGGTAGGTGGGCCGTGCTTTTCTTCACTATGCTCTTGTCTTGTCGGCATCGAAGGTTGTTCGATCGCCGTCAGTTGCTTTGGTGACAGCAAACCACGTTGCATTGCCTTTGCCGTTCCCTCCCGGAAAGTTCGGGAAGATCTCCCCTGCCGCAATATACTCAATGTACTCAACTTTGTTGTCGGTACATTTGTAAAGGTTCGTCTTAGTGCATGTGGCGCCCGTCTTAGAGCCGCTGCCTTGGGTTCTGAATTCTGTTTGCATACCTGTTCTCCTTCAGAATGAAAAGTTTCCTAACTTGCTTCCACTCGGGAAGCCTAGTGAAATTATTGCCGGCCGCGTTGTCAGAGAGCCTCAGAGCAACTCCCACCGCACCGTCACCGATTCCTCAGGACGAAACGCAATCACCATCAGCTTAACAAGCTCCTGGAAATTTGTGTCTTTCTTGTCCGCGATACGCACAAGGTAAATGTGGCCCAACCTGATTGGCGCGGTCGCAGATGGAGTAAGCTCCGTAAAGAGTTTGGGCCCCTCTTGCAGTGGTTGGTATTCCGGCCTGCCAAGATCTTGCTTCAGAATCATGATCTTGTTGCCGTTAAGATGTATAGAAGCGAACCCGGTGGCGCCGTCCTGCGCGTCCTCAAAGCCGTAACGCCGGCGAAGCTCGTCCGGCATGCCGAGATCGACGATTGACGCCACTCGGTTGACCTCGATACCGCTAGCAAGACTGCCATTACTCGCCAGAATGTAACTAAGATCACTGCAACGGTTACGCCACTCATTATTAACAAACGCAAACCCTTCTTTGCCGTCACTAAAACACATCGTCCGGGCAAGCGGATCCACAACATACATGGTGAAGATTCCACCACGTTTTTTTGGTTGAGTCGCGCGCTTCTCATCAGGCGCCGTCGGAGTTTGAGCGCTCATCACCTGCTGGGAAGCGACTCCGATGAACACGACCATTACGATGAAGAGAACGCGTTTCATAACCGTCTGTTTCTGACTGTCAAACCTCAAGTTCATATCCCTCCCCTTTTTGTCTGGTTGCGCTTCGTGGGGAGACTGCTTTAGTTGACACTAACGACTAGCCACGCTCGCCACCGGCACTAGTTCCTGAAACTTTTTGTCGTCAATGTGTCGCTCCTCATTCCGCCGCCGGAGTTCCTTGAAGTAATAGAACGGAACAAACGCGGACCCAAACTTGTCGCTGATCCAGTCGTCCTTTTGGACGTAATTGAGCGGGTACAGATCGACATCATCCGAGCACTGGTTGAGCGTTTCCGTTACCGCCTTAACGACCAGAATGTTATTGAGATAGGTAGCATTATCTAAAGTCTCTCGACCGATGGTGTACAAAAGCGCGCCTTCGCGGTCCCGCCGTTCCCACTCCTTAATGATCTTCAACGCCCTTTCATACTGCCGGGAGTGGATTTCCAGACGCAGTGTGGTTTCCGAGTCGTTGCGTGCCTCTCGAAGATACTTCTTGTATACGTCGGGAGGGACGGCGCCCAAGGCCCTTCCGTCTTTCGCTAAATAGACGCCGAAGGCATCGATCGTGGGAACTCCTCCAGCCAGTTTGATAACCATGGGAAACGCCGAGCCACTGCTATCGTAGAACTCTCCCCTGCGTGCCGCGAGCACAATGAAATACCGGTCGGGATCGACCCTGGTCCAACGAGTAGTCCCCATGCCTGGTATCTCGCAAGTAATGGAAGCGTCGTCATAATTAACGACCTTCATCGTCTTTTTGTTGGACCCGAAGATCCGGTCCTTGCCGCTTGCCTTAAACGAAATCAACCTCGGCGAGTCGGGTTCATTGATTACTTCGTAACTGGCCGTCGCGGTCCGGCGCGGCGCCTCAGTGCCGGAAACCGAAAGTACAGTTACCCCACCCTTGGCATCGAATTGATAGAGTACTGCCTGAGTGGGTGAGAGCTGCGCTTTCCAGGTTCCGACGACGTCGAAAGAACAACTCTTATTTTCCTGGGCGAACACGGCGGTTGAGCCCAAGAGCATTACAGCCAGTAGCGAGATTATGGCTTTAAGTTTCATGATGTATTTCACCTGGTGCTGGTCTACCCGGCGCTACCGTGCTCGGTTCTGTTTAGCCTGCGCTAACTCGCTGGGTGTGCGGGCCAGGAATAGAAGTCACGTGAGCAGCTTCTATTCCTGGTCTGATTTCGACCGTGCAAGGTCGGTTTTTACTTAGCCTTGACGGTCCGGTGTCGC
Source organism: uncultured Acidobacteriota bacterium (assembly GCA_963726075.1). Lineage (GTDB taxonomy): Bacteria > Acidobacteriota > Blastocatellia > Pyrinomonadales > Pyrinomonadaceae > UBA11740. The sequence continues at coordinate 803,099 of CAVSAQ010000001.1, forward strand.
GGACTACAGTTTGTCTCGGCGTAAGTAGCCGTGTTCCTTGACGACCTGGTTTATCCGAGCCTGACGAGCCCGGATTATCGCATCCCATTCCGCGGGCGTCTTAAACGGATCGGCCCAGGAGATATGTTTCAGAATACTCTTCTGACTGGCAAACGCCTGTGCATGGGCGAAGCGGTTGGTGGCATCGTTGACAATCCGGAACGAGCCGGAGTGCATGGCGAAATCAAGGTCGACCCCGATATGGCCCATATTAAAGAGCCGGTAGCGGATCGTCTCGATATCGTAGGGATCTCCGGTCAGGAAATACCAACCAGGCAGATCAGCATTCCGCATCTTGGCATAGTGCTTCAACGCGGCCGGCGTGTCGTCCTGTGGTTTGACCGAGATTGAGTAAAAGAAGAGGTCCTTACCCATGCGAGCTTTCAGGTCACGATACGTTCGTTTCAGAACCGCAGTCACCCGAGGGCACGCGCCGTGACAGTCTGCGTACATCAAATTAATCACGGCTTGCTTGCCTCTGATCAGATCGTCATAGAACCTGACCTCTTTGTTGTCCTGTGTTCGAAGCACCGCATTCGTGAACCTCGCAGCGCCCTGCGATGACGGATGCGGCGTGAACCTTCCTCTGGTAAATAGCGATCTTCTGGTTAGTAGTGATCTTTCGTCCATTACGCTACCTCCTCACCGCGCAGTTTGGCTTCGTATTCCTTGTTGGCCTGGGCAATCGTTGCGTCGCATGCGGCCTTGGCCGCTGCATCAGGAACAATGACCCAATGCACCATCATGAACGCATCTTCGTGGCCCATGTTATGACAGTGGATCAGGTAATCTCCGAGATAGTCTCGGAAGTTCATCCTGATCAGTGCGGCCTCTCCCGCTTCCACCTTGGTTACGTCTTTCCTGCCCGCTGATAGCGGAGGCACCGGAACTTCCGTAAGTACGCCGCCGATGTTCGCAAATCGCTTCAGAATGCGAAATTCCTCAAAGTGAATATGCACCGGGTGGGCCCAGTTGGTAGGTCCGGCTGGCAATTGACCGGTGTTATTGTCGATGAACCACTCCTCACAGGTGTTCTTGATGATGCAATGCTGCGGTACTTCGACATCGAAGTCACGGCCGTTGATCAAGAACCGTCGTGGAACCGTTCCGATAGGATCGCGATCAAACCTCCACGTGAACGTAGTGTTGGGCTCACATATCGGCGGATACGTACAAAGGGTCTCCGGAATGGGCGGTGTATCTTGCGGGAACCAGGTCTCTCGGTTTACCACGTCGAACCGCATTAAGACGTTTCCGATGTTGAAGGTTGACGGTAATCCCGGAAACACGTTTCCTGGGTTGACACTCTGGCTCCTAACATCTGTGAGATACAGCTTATCGTCCACGTTGTAGTTCGAGAAGTCGATGATCACATCGTAGCGCTCAGCGACGTTTACTCGAATTGCGCCCGGAGTATTAATGACGTTTCCTGTGATGGCGTTGGTGTTACCCGCATTCGCCGGGCTGTCATCGACCGGAACCGGATGCTCGAGGAAATTGGCATCGGTGGCGATGCACGTCATCGTTTCGACAGCGCCTGTCGTGCCGTGGCGGAGCCTAAGATCCCACTGGGCCGTTGTCGGTCCGGTAGAAAGAATGCGGAACCGGTACTTTCTTCGCCTGACAGTCATCCTCGGCTGAATCTTGCCGTTGACGACCCACTTGTCGCCACCGGCCGCATTGACCATTTCATTTCGGCCTTGCCCATCCAGGGCACAGAACCTCTTCTCGGTCAGGATCAAAGGAATGTCAGTGACGCCGTATATTCCAGGCAATCGCAGCGAGCCTTCGCTCGGGTGTTCATGGCCCGGATCTGTGCGGTCATGAACGATGTACATTCCGTTCAGACCCATGACGTTGTTCGGAAGGGTTTCCTCCTGACGGTGATCGTGGTACCAGAACGTGCCCATCTTTTCCCTGGCGTCACCGACGCCGTTCCCACCAGGGTTCTGGTTTGGAAAAGCCTCGATGCCGGCGTAGACATTCGGGTAGAGATGGTCTTTGAATCTGCCGCTTGGGAAAAAGTCACCAGCGAAACCATCGCTCTCTGAGCCATGGTGACCGTTATGCAAGTGGATCGTTATCTCGGGGACACCAAACGTGTTATCGCCGTTCGGCGGCAAACTGTTCCGGAACCGAACGATGGTAGATTTGCCATATCGACTCAGGATCATTGGGCCTGGATAGACACCATTGAACCCCCAGATGTATGACGGACCAAAGTCGGAGTGGAATGTATGCAGGCCGGGCCGGGCTTCCAATTCGGTGGTGATCTGGGCCGGCGTGAACTGAGCCCAGCGTTGATGGCTGTCTCGGTCGGCCTCATTCGCGTTGAGGTTAGGTGCCTCTTGGGGTTGTGGACTCAGTGGATGGTCTATCGCTGGAAACGGAATCGGTAGCTCATCCGCAAAAGGTGTATGTGCCGGACTCCCAGGGCTTGCGGTGCATTGAACCAGCGGCGGTGCCACTGGACCGCCTTGAAGGGGGCTGGCGAACGCTTTCCCCGCGGTAAGGATGTTTGGAGCCAGGGCAGTCACGGCTCCCGCGGCGGCCCCCACTTTGAGCACAGTACGCCGGCTTAGCGTGCTCTCGGATGTCTTTTCCCCAGCTCCCTTTCCGCGCTTTGCCTTTTTCCTGGACATAGAAATCTCCTTTCACCCCTCCATAAGGGTGCTAACTTCGAGAATCGAAGAATGTGTTTCTGGTTGTTACCCGAGTCTGTCGTCTACTGAGACTGTTACTGAGACGGTCTCCTGAAAGCGGTTTACAGAAGTCTCTCGCAAGCCTCGGCTCCCGTCGTCGGGAGCTTGACTATATATGTTAAAACGATCAACGCAAGCAAGATACTTCCCTTAGCAGCTTTTGCTATTTGTTGGCGAATCTTGCTTTCTGGGTCATTCGAATGAGGTGATTCGTTCTGAGGTTCATCCTTGCGCAGCATGCGATAACGAGTCGGAGTTACGCCGTAGATTATCTTAAAATTCCGCACGAAGTGGCTCTCGTCATTTATCCCAACCGCATGCGCGATTTCCTTGACGCTGAGGAAACTCGTTTCCAGCAGGTGGCCCGCTCTTTCCATCCTAAGGAACCTTAAATAGTGAATCGGCGCCAGACCGGTTTCGGACTTGAAGATATGGGAAAGCCGCCAAACCGAGAGATTCACAGATTGGGCCAATTCATCCAAAGACAGTTCTCTGTGCAAACTATCTCGCATGAGTTGCACGGTTCTTTGTACCCGGTGGTCCACGCTAGGCTCCTTTAAATTGCACGCAGCTTCCGAGTGTGGAGAGTCGGACTCTATTGATTATTCTTGCTAACCCAGTTTCTGGAATTACGGGTGAGGAGGGCTAAAAACGGAAACCAACTCATTAACACGCGTACGCTTAACTATCTCAGCGTAAAAGCGCTCTTAACGCGGCGCACTCTATCTCGGCGTCAATTCTCTGTCAAGCCTTTTTGTGGGTTTCTTGGCAGGAGGGTATTTCGGCGTGCTTTTGCAACAACTTAGCTCGTGGAAGTCCGGGATAGTGTGCTCAAGTCCATCAGTTCAGTTGAAGGCGACACGTCGGCTTTCAAGACTCGCTCCATGAACTTCAGCGCACGTTGGTTTTCCGTTTCGTCCTGCGATGCCACGCAGTCGGCTGGAATCACCAAACGATAATCACGCATATATGCGTCGTTCGCGGTGAACAGGATGCAGATATCGGCGGTGAAGCCCGTCAGAATTAGAGTCTCGGCCCCGAGGTGTTTCAGAAGCAGATCGAGCGTGGTGGAATAGAAGCCTGAATGTCTTGGCTTGAGCACGAAGTAGTCGTCGGGTGCTGGTTTGAGCAACTCGACTATTTCCCGGCCGCGTGTGTTGTCGTCCAGGCAATGTGAAACCAGCTTCTTGAAATCCGATCGCCACTTCCCGAAGTTGTCGTTGACGTAGATTGCGGGAATGCCGGCGTCTACGCAGCGCTGCTTAAAATCAGCGATTCGTTTCGCGGCCGGCAGAGCATAACGCAACAAATTCTCGCCACCCTCAAATTCTAGATCATTGATGACGTCGATCAGCAGCAGCGCTACAGAGGCGCTGTCGGGTGCGTTGCCGTGCAGATCGGAGTTCTGTTTCATAGAGACGGCCAACGCCGCTAAACGATGGCGTTTTAACGGCAAACGAGCGGCCTGTTACAGCCGCTCGTTTCGCCGTCAAATTAAACTTGAATTCAGAAAACTTACCAGCGGTTAACCGCCGGCGATCTTATCGCCAATGTCCTCGACGGCTTCGCCGATGACCCGACGAGCTTTGCCTGCCTTCTCTTGCACCTTACCTTCGACGCGATCAGCGCTGCCTTCATCATGCAGCTCCGGGTCGTCGATCAACTTACCAAGTTTCTGTTTGGCGGTGCCTTTGACCTGCTTAGCTTTACCTTTGAGTTCGCCTTCGTATCGCATAGCTACTCCTCTTCGTTTAGAGGCGGGCTATGCCCGCCTGATATCGGAGGGCGGTTTTGCCCTCCGCTAAACTTTAATTATTAACGCAGCGTCAGACGGCGGCGCGTCGGCCGGTAATCAACTGCAGAATCAAAATCACCAAAGCCACGGCCAGAAGCAGATGTATCAAGCCCCCGCCAATGCCGCCGATAAAGCCGAGCAGCCACAGAACCAACAGCACCATTAATATTGTCCACAACATGAGTTTTACCCAGTCCTTTCTTCAAAACGCTGAGACTCCTTGCGTGAGTGAACTGGGCAAAGGTCATGCCAACTCAAACTGCTGTGTTTACTGAAAGAGTACGCCGGTTTTTGAACCAAAAGAGAACGACTGATGCATCGTTCTGAAACTGCCTGAGGCGAGTTTCAGGTTTCAGGTTCAAAGTGACTTTTGCCCAAAACGTCTTAGGTGAGCTAGATGCTCTTGATTGATGGCTGATCACTTCAGATCGGGCTGACAATATTCAACGAAGCTGCGAAGCAGCGGATGTATTTAAGCCCAAGGCGAGGCTTTGCGAGCCTTGGGTTACGGTAGTTAACAAAATTTGTAGGAGCCGCGGAGCGGCGACCTTGGGTTAGGTTATCGGAAGGAGCGCTAGCAAGATTTCTTTTCAGAATGGCCCACTCAACGGGGCACGCGCGTTGGTTCTGACTCGAAACTCAAAACTGGACTGAGATGTCGCCCGCTTCGCGGGCTCCGCTGATCTATAACGGGCATGGTTTCCCAAGGCTCGCCAAGCCTCGCCTTGGGCTTAGCTAAGACCGTCCCGATGAATCGGGACTCGACGAGTTTGTTCGCTCACCCGGGCTTTTTGGGCAAAGCCTTTCCAAAGTATCAGGTTGTTCTTAAGGCCAGGCGAAGAAGCCTGAGCGAGAGGCGTGGACTGGAAACCTGAGACTTGAGACTTGAAAACGGGCTTGCTTATTTCACGAGGGTAAACGTGCGGCGCCAGCGAGTATTTGAGAAGAAGTCGATCGGGCTTGAGAATTGTTGCGTCTCGTCGTAGGACCAGTAAACAAACATGGCGCGACCGAGGATCAGATCACGCGGCACGAATCCCCACGCGCGGCTGTCAAGACTATTGTCGCGGTCGTCGCCCATGACAAAGTAGGAATTGTCGGGAACCTTCACCGGTTTGCCATCCACCGCGAAATGAAAATCGGGGCTGACTCCGGCGCGATCTCCGGAGCGTGCGGCCTCGACGGTGCGGTCGAAATAATAGACGTTATAGAGTTCATTTCCCTGGCGCGGCTCTTCTTCAACGATCCGCAAAGGGGCTTTCTGATTGCCATCGGCAAAATCGCCGTCCACCACAATGACATGTTCGGGTAAGGGCTGCCCATTCACGTATATCTTAAGCCCGCGCACTTCCACTTCTTCACCCGGCAGCGCGATGACGCGTTTCACGTAATTTACTTTGAAAGGTATGTTGTCTTCCTGGCGGTCTCGTTCTGGATTGAACGGATTGCCAGGGTATTTGAAAACGATGATGTCGCCACGACGAATCTCGCGTTGCGGCAACACCGGAAGCCCCGGGCCGGGAGCAAAGATGAATTTGTTAACCAGCAGGTGATCGCCGACGACAATCGTGTTCTGCATCGATCCAGTCGGAACTTTGACGGCCTGGACGATGAACGTCATGCCGAACAAAGCCATGATTACAGTCACCACCGCCGATTCGAAGTACTCGCGGATGATTGTCTTCCGCGGCCCGACTTGCTCGGCCTCCTTCTTTTCGGTTGCCCGCTCTCGCCCGTTCGGATTCACTTCACGAGCAGAGTAGGTTTCCTTTTTCTTTTCAGTGGTAACTGCTGTTTCACTCATGCGAAAACATCGTAGAGGTTGCTAACTTGTTGCGCAAGCTGCCCCCGGCTGTGCCCCTTCACTTTGCTTCCATCTGCTGCAAGGCTAGTTGCGCAGCAGCAGCTTCGGCGGCTTTTATAGTTCGCCCTTCACCGCGGGCCGAACCTCCGTCCCATTTCAACTCCACATGAAACGTCCGGTGATGTGGCGGCCCGAGCGTTTCGATCACCGTGTATTGCGGCGCCGGTTCGTGGTTCGCCTGTAGTCGTTCCTGCAACATCGTCTTCGGATCCGCGGCTGCAGCGGCCACAGGGTCGGCGCGCCGCAACTCTTCACCGAGCGTGCGAGTCACAAAATCATTAGCCGCCGACAACCCGCCGTCCACAAAAATCGCGCCGATGACAGCCTCGAGCACGTCCGCGAGCAGGGCCGACTTGCGCCGGCCGCCACTCTTTTCTTCGCCGCGCCCGAACCGCAGAAATTCGCCGAGCCCAAGATCCTTTGAGGCTTTGGCGAGCGTCGGCGCGCTCACCAAACGGTGCTTCATCCGCGACAACTCGCCTTCGGTCGCGTGCGGATATGCGCGGAACAGGTAGTCTGCGACCAGCAGTCCCAACACCGAGTCACCGAGAAATTCGAGCGCTTCGTTGTGCAAGCGACGCGCCTGCGTGGCGGCGCGCGGCGACACCTGCTCGTGAGCCCACGAACGATGCGTCATCCCCTGGATGAGCAAATCGCGATCTCGAAAGTGATAGCCGATGATGTCTTCGAGGTGGTCGAGGTTTTCCAAGCAGCGTGATTCTAGCAAAACGCCGAACGCAGCGTCGAAGTGACTATGCGTTCGGCGTGAATGATTCGGAAGCTTACTAACCTTAGCGAGCCTTCGCGATGACAACTAGCGACGCTGTTTTGGCTTTGGCGTGGCTGTCGGTTTGGCAGGCGCCGTCGCCGGTGTGGCCGTGCCAGTCGGAGGCTTGGTCGTGCTCGACGCCGCACCGTTATTCCCAGCACCGGCTGAAGAAGGCACACCACCCGTGGGCGCCGCGCCGGTGCCTACAGGCGCCGGACCGGCCGGCGTCGGCAACGTCGTTATTGGCGTCGGCACATCCGGAACCGGCTTTGTTATGGCCGAAGCAACCAGAGTGTCCAACTCTCCTGCGGCTGCGTCTTTCTTGTTCCGATCTTTGTATACCGCCGCGAGCACATCCATGAACGCCTTCTTGTCCGCAGGAGCCGTGCTCAACGCTGCGGCACGAGCAAAGGCATCAATTTGGCGATCAAGTACCTGATTCAGATTTGCTACCGCCAGCTTAATCTCTGGACTATCAACGGATTTTCCAGCGTCTGCCTGAATCTTGTATTCCTTTGCGTACTTGTCGAGCGGGCCTTCGCCATAAGCAGTAGCAAGCTCGTTGAACACCACCGGACTCTTCTTGAGATCACTTTCGTATCTCAAAGCTTTAACGAAGTAAGGGATCGCATCTGTCGCCGAGGTCTTCAGCGTCGATTTGGCAATGAGGTAGTTCATCGCCGCCAGCGCCTGATCCTTTGTTTGGTAAGCAGGTGTTACGGGTTTGCCGGCTTCGATTAGCTCAATCGCCTTCTTAGCAGCGTTAGCAGACTCAGAAAGTAGATTTGGATCACCCAGCCCAGCGCCGGCCATGAGGATGTAAATCACAGCGTTGTCGGCATGAGACGGCATCGCTACCAATTGTTTTCCGAGACGATTCTGTTCGGCGTAATTCTTCGCCTTGACGGCAGCATCAAACTCCGCTGCGAGTTTCTGATTCGAGTTAAGCTTGTCGTAGTCCGCGACGAATTTCTTCAACGCCGCCGAGTACTGATCGTCGGTAGTGCAAACCGACAAGTACTCTTTGGCAGCTTCGTACGCTACGTCCTGTTTATCCTTGCGGTTGTCATACCACTTGGAATACGTGGCTGTCTTAAAATCGTCAGTGCATTCTTTTGCCTGCGCCCACGCGGAAACCGCAGACAACGTAAGCACCACTGCGAGTGCCGTTGCTCTATTGATGAATTTCATTGAATTATCTAAAGCCTCCGATCGATCCTTTTCAATCCGTTTGAACCTGTCGAAACTTATCCGCGCAAGTGTCGGCCAATAAGATGCGCCTTTCAACTTGCTCGTTGTAACGAAGAGCAACTGCGGTGCCACGCAGCGCGATGAATCAGGGAAGATTCATTGGAACGAGCGGCAATAATCCTGCAACAAGCGAGCGGTGTCAAGCGGGAAAACGCCCATAGTGGCGTTGCCTTTGAACTGCATGAAAAATGCCGAACTCTCGCAAAAAACGTGAGTTCGGCATCGTCCTGTCGACTTGTGGCGAGGTTAAGGCTTCGGCTGCGGCTGAGGTTCGGCGCGGCGCGTGCGACCGTCCGTAGCGTCTTTTGGGGTTGCCTTAGCCGGAGTACCCGTTTTCGGTTTATTCTCGACCGGCATGGTCGTCGCCTTGATTTTCAGGTCTGAGCCCGTGGCATTGGGCGCCGCTGTCGCCGGCGTGCCATTCGCATCCAGTTCTTCGCCCGCTTCTTCGGCTTCAGTCGCTGCTTTTGTCTCGGCAGCTTCCTCGTTCAAAGCGGCTTTTCCGTTTGTATTCTCGGTTTCGTCATCCGCTTCGGCGACTTGGAAATCTATCTGCGTGCCGAACCGAGGACTTAAAGCGCGATAGATATTGCCGGCGATGGCTGCCGCGTGTTTGCTGCGACCTGCAGAACCGCGCGTGATTACCACCACTGCCAGCTTCGGATTAACCACCGGCGCGTACGACGTAAACAGCCCGACCCAGGCGCGCTGCTGCTGGTCAATACAAGTTCCCGTCTTGCCGGCAACCGTTTGCTCCGGACGATAAGAGCGGCGAGCTGTGCCATAGTTCACCGCACCGATCATTCCGGGCAGCAGCCGGTTGTATGTTTCTTTGTCCAGTACATCGACCTTGCGACGAACTTCAGTTTTGAAGTGTGCATTTTCTTCAACCGAGCGCGGCAGGTGCGGCATGAGCAATTTCCCGCCGTTCGCGATTGCCGACACCATTGTTCCCAACTGGATCGCGGTAACTTCGAAATCATCGCCGTGTGAACTCATGCGATTTAGCGCCCAACCAGACTTGAACAACGGCACCTTACCTGCTGACTCGTTTGTGTAATTGATGCCAGTCTTTTCTCCCAAGCCCATTTCCCGAGCGTAAGTGATCATTTTGTCGAATCCGACCTGGCCGCCGACGTGCTGGAAATACGTGTTGTTCGAATACGCCAGGGCATCGGTCAGATCCAGGCGGTGACGGCCACCGTCGCTCACCGGTTCGATCGGCGCGATGACTTTCTCGCTAATGCCGGCGACACCCGTGACGAGTTTGATGGTCGAGCACGGCTTGAATCCGCGGCGCAGGCCCCACTCTTGATTGACCACGGTGTACACGCGACCCGTCTTCGGATCCATCACGACTACTGTTCCCGCGGTATTACCGAGCGCCGAAACAGCGGCGGCGCGGACCTCAGGATCCTCGCCTACTGATGAATCGTTCGCGATGTTCGCCTGCGTCTCACGACGGAAGCCTTCATCGATCGCGCGCTGGCGAGCGATGGCGGCCTGGCGAGCAGCTTCGGCACGACGCCGCGCTTCTTCAAGCGCGCGACGGCGGCTGCCACCAAAGCGCCGCGACTCAGCGGCTAGCTCACGCCGGGTCAGTTTGCGGCCAAGTCGCCGCTGCAGCTTGGCGATATGCGCGGATTGCTCACGCGCAGCTCGCGCCCGTTCAGCGCGCACTTCTCGCCGCGAGAGCTGAACTCGCCCGCGCCGGCGACTGGAACGCGCCACCTGCACACGACCGCGCCGATTTCGCGATGTACGCGAACTGGCGCGCGCGCGCGTGTTTTTGGACGGGCGCGCGGCTTTCCCTTTACTGCGTTTACCTTTGGCGGATGTTTCTACTGAAACAGAAAGAATGAAGGCGAAAAAAATGAAGAAAATGAAAGATACCCGTGCGGCCCGGGGGAAACCCATTTGATTCATCAGCAACTCCTCGTGAAAACTTACAAAGTCCAGTTCCGCTCGAGGCGAACCCAGTAAAACTTCGTTGCTTGATTGCACGTCGAGGGGCGACGTGCGCGTCTTTTTATGAACTAGAAACTCTGAAGGGCGATTAAGTTCCCGTCCACTGGCTGTCAAACTCTACTCGATCGCGCCAAACTGAGGTATTGGCTCCACTTGCGACCCCGAGTGGAGAGTTTGCCTTGAGGTCGGGCCAACTATAACATCAGCCCACAACAAACGGCAACACAAAAAGGACATGAATATTGGCGGACTTTTGCGACGACCTTGGCGTGCATGTTGCTAGAAAGCGATGGCTCTGTCGAGATTACTTAATAGTTTCCGTGTTCGGCTGCTTTTGCTGCTGGCGCTGTTGCTGGTTGTAACCGTAAGCGTGCAGTACTACGTCAATTTGCGCGCTGTCCGGGCCAACAAGCAGTTCATCGTCCAACAACAACAGGCGATTATGGCGGGCGTCGCGCTCGGCGTGAACAGCATTTCGAGTGGCGAATACCTCGTCGATATGCGCCGGGAAGCTAACTCACCTCTGTTTGGCGACCGCGCTGATCGGGTCCAAAACGTCCTAATTGTCGATGAACACGGGTATGTGAAGGACAGTCTGGATTTAAATCAAACGCCCCAGGAGAATCCCGACAAGTCGGTTCGATACGTCAATGTGAAGGACATTGGTCTTCCGCCACTGAAAAGCGCTGTGGACCTGCGTGAATCCCATACGCCGCTGCCGGAAGGTTTGAAACGTGCGCCTCGTGGCGGCGGAATGGATCAGCCGGCATTCTACTTTTCGGTTGGAACCACCAGTGGGACACGCTACGTCATTGTGGTGCTTGGATCGGCGAATAATATGGCGACCGCATTGCAGCAACAGTCGCGACGCTCGTTGCTTTGGACAGTCGCCGTGCTCCTTGTCATGACGGCGTTGACGGCCATTGTCGTTTGGCAGTTCACCCGACCGGTGAAATCTCTTTCGACCGCGGCGCGTCGTGTGGCCGGCGGGGATCTTTCTTTTCGCGTGCCTTCGAGTGGTCGCCGGGACGAAATGGGCGAGCTGACCGAATTGTTTAATGACATGACGGTGCAATTAGGCCGCACGCGCGAACTTGAGGCGCAACTGAACAGCGCTGAGAAAGCCGTCGTCGTCAGCCGTCTCGCGTCAGCCATCGCACACGAGATCAGGAACCCTTTGAACTACATCAACCTGACGCTGGATCACTTGCGCACGAGCTTCGCGCCGGCCGATCCGCAGAAGCAGGAGAAGTTCGACAGCCTGACGAGCCAACTAAAGACTGAAGTCGCGCGGATCAATCAGCGCATCACAGAGTTTCTGAACTACTCGCGTCCGCCACAGCTAGAGCCGCGGCAACTGGATCTCGGCGATCTCGCGCACGATGCGCTGCGCACCGTCGAAGTTCAGGCCTCCGAAAACAACGTGGAACTGGTTGTGGAAGAGGTCGGCGGAAAGCACTCAATCATGGCCGACGCCCAGTCGCTGCGATCAGCGCTAACGAACCTGGTCATCAATAGTCTTCAAGCCATGGATGGAGACGGTGGCAGGATTTCGATTGTCATCTCGCGCCAAGTTGGCGACCACACTGTGCGGATTGACATCGCTGACACCGGCCGCGGCATTACCCCCGAAGAGATCTCGAAAATTTTCGAACCGTACTATTCGACCAAGGAAACGGGAACCGGGTTGGGGCTCGCGATTGTCCGCAAAGCCATCGACGATCACGGCGGTTCGATCTCCGTGAAATCTAAGGAAGACGAAGGAACGACGTTCACGATCCTGTTGCCGTCAGAATCCCGACGGACGGGATAGCGGCGGGATCATCGGGACCTTGTAGATCACCATGCCACGCAAATCAATCCTGGTCGTCGATGACGACAAACCACAACGCGACATCCTCCACGACATTTTGACCGAGGCCGGTTACGACGTTACGTCCGCGGCTTCCGGCGAAGCTGCGCTGAAGTTCGCTAAAGAGCGCGAATTTGACCTGGCCTTGACCGATCTGAAGATGACCGGCATGGACGGCATCGAGCTGTTGCAGCATCTGCTGACCATGGACAAGTCGATCATCGTCATTCTGCTAACGGCGCATGGCACGATCGAGTCGGCAAAGGAAGCTTTGCGGCGCGGCGCCTTTGATTACCTGCAGAAGCCTTTCGATCGCGACGCGCTGCTCGCCACGATTAAGCGCGCGCTCGGAACACTGGATCAAATCGACGTTGAAATTCTTTCTGCTGACCCGAAGATGGAAGCGGTCAAGAAGATGATTTTGAAAGTCGCGCGGTCCAGCTCGACCGTTTTGATTCGCGGCGAATCCGGCACCGGCAAAGAGCTGATCGCCCGCGCGATTCATAATCAATCTCCGCGCGCTTCGGAAATGTTTCAGGCAGTGAACTGCGCAGCCATCAACGAAAACCTGCTTGAGTCGGAATTGTTCGGCCACGAGAAAGGCTCGTTCACCGGCGCGCACGCCGACAAGAAAGGCTTGTTCGAGGTCGCCGATCAGGGAACATTGTTCCTCGACGAGATTGCCGAACTCGACATCAGCATGCAGGCGAAACTCTTGCGCGCTTTACAGGAACGCCGGATTCGTCGCGTCGGGGCCACGTTTGAAATCCCGGTTGACGTGCGCGTCGTAGCCGCCACGAACCGCGACTTGCGCGCGATGGTTGGCGACGGGCGCTTCCGCGACGACCTGTACTATCGCATCAACGTGCTTTCGATTGATGTGCCGCCTTTGCGCGAAAGGCGCGAAGACATTCCGGTCTTACTGGACTATTTCGTTAAAAAGCATACGAAGAACACTTCGCGTCTGGTGCGCGGCCTGACGCCGGAGACCAGACGAATGCTTCTCGATTACGGCTGGCCGGGCAACGTGCGCCAGCTCGAATCGGCAATCGAACGCGCGATCCTTCTGTGCGAAGGCGACATGATTACGCCGGACGATCTGCCATCGGAACTGCGCCAGGAATCACAAACTGCGGCAACCGGTGGCTTCAAGTTGCCGCCCGAAGGCATCAGCTTCGAAGACGTCGAAAAAAACCTGATTCTGCAGGCAATGGATCAGACCGATTACAACATCACCAAAGCGGCCAAGCTTCTCGGTCTGACATTCCGGACATTGCAGTATCGTTTAGAGAAGTTTGGAATCAAGAAACCTGAAGGCAAAGACGGCGGGAAAGAGGAAGACGAGGAATAACGGATGGGGAAACTTTCGATTTCTGTAATCGGCGTTGTCGCACTCTGTCTGGCGTTCCTAATCGCCTGCTCGAAACCTGCGACGAATCCGGGACCGGCTGTCTCTCAGACCAGCCAACGCGAGGTCCGATCCTCGGCTGACGTTGTGACCCTCGGTGGAACAGGGACCGCCATCTCCGGCGGCAATAATGGCGAAGCGCTCGTGATGCTGAATATCGAGGCGGGTTATCACGTCAATGCAAATCCGGCCACGTATCCTTACTTAATCGCAACGGAAGTGACCGCCGATAAGGTGGAGGGACTGGATGTCGGAAAACCCATCTACCCGCCTGCGAAAAAGCAGAAATTTCAGTTTGCGGACGAGCCGCTGGCCGTCTATGAAGGCCAGATCGAGGTAAGGCTTCCGATAAAAGTCGCCGGCAAAGGAACGCGCTCGATGCCTTTGAACATACGCGTCCAAGCCTGCGATCATGAGAAGTGTTTTCCGCCGGCAACTCTCAACACGAGCGTATCAGTTGAACTGAAGTAATGACGGTAGAGCGAGTGTTCACAATTCTCTCCGCTTTATTTCTGCTCTCGGCCGCGGTGCTGCTTTGGTGGAACAATCTAACGGCGGCTTTCGTTACTGCGACTTTGGGGATCGCGGCGTGGTTTATCAGCTTCCGGGCGCAGGCGCGCGCAAGGATGGCAGCGGAATCACCGATTGAAGAAGATGAAGATATTGAAGACTAATGCGGCGTTTGTTCCTTTGCTTTTGGGATTCGTTGTCCTCTGGGCGATGTGGCAACCAGCCGCGGCCGCATCCGACGAGAGCGACGCGCGCGCCACAATTCAGAGCGTCTTTGATCAGTTGAAATCAGGTAATTACGCCGCGCTCTACGACGCGCTGCCGTCATCATCGCGCTCTCGCATTACTAAGGACCGTTTCGTCAGCGGGTTGCAACGAACGAGCGATCTCTATCAGCTACAGCGAATCGAAATCGGCGCCGTCCGCGTATCCGGAAACCTGGCCGTGGCCGACACAACGATGTACGCACGCGTGAACAAACCACTCAACGCCGACGGCAAACTTGTCGTCCAGCAGTATTTGGTTCGCGAGGATGGTCAATGGCGCGTGGCCACCGGCGACAATGCGACGATCAATCGCTTCCTGAAAGCGAACCCTTCGTTTGCGCGGAGGTTCCCCATCCGAAGCCCGAAGGCTTACATCAATCAGAACGCAAAATGGGTTGAGATTCCGATGGGCCGGCGGTGATAGTGGCAATGTTTAGAGGCGGGCTACCGTCCGCTCGTGGGCAGTAGCCCCACTCTAAACGACCGATTTACACGTCGAAACCACAGACTGAAGTCTGTGACCCCTTCAGTTCGACATCAAATCTTCAAACGACAATTGTGCGTCGTCAGTTTTGCCGCTCGGTCGCGACACCCGCGGCACGTCCAACGCCTCACGAACTGCATCGAGATGAAAACGAATGATGCGCGGCGTTAGTCGCACGGAGGGAATACGCCGCTTCAGGGCCATGCGACGCACGGTGGTCTCGCTGACTTGAAGAATCTCAGCGAGCTGCTTGGCAGTCAGAAACTCTTCGCGATCGGACATCGTCGTAAGTTTCGGGTTTCAAGTTTAAAGTTTCAAGTTGGTCATACGGACAAACCTGAAACTTGAAACCTGAAACTGTTTACGGTTTCGGCTTGTAAACAAGCGCTACCCGGTACACTAGGGCCGCATCGACATCGACATCTCTTGACGCCGGCTCAGCGCCGTCCGCTTTAAGTGTTAGCCGATACTTAGCGGCGTCCGGCGGGACGCGAAAAACGAACTCACCGGTTTCGCCTGTGTTCCGCGCATCAAGCCTCTCAACCGAAGACTCTGAGATCACGCGCGAGAGTTCCACACGAGCGTTGGGAACACTGCGCCCACCCTCTGTGAAGACACTGCCGCGCAGGAAGGCAATCGAACCTTCATCGACCGACAGAACCAGACGATCGCCAAGCGATCGCACCTTGCCGGCCTTTACTTCAACTTTTTCAATCGATCCGACGGCCAGGCCCGGCTTGCGAAACGTGAGTCCGTACACCCCGGGCGGAACCCGGGCAATCGTAAACTCGCCCTTGCGATCAGTCTCGACCCGTCGCACTTCCTCATCGCCACGCCGCAGAACCACCGCGACGCCAACCGGTGAACCTCTCTCGACGCGCACTTTGCCTTTTAGGGCGCCGGTGGTGTTGTCCTTTTCCTGAGCTGCCCCGACAAGCGCAAAAAGCGCAAGCAACGCTATGGTCGCAACTGATCGAGCAATTTTCATCTTTGATAGGCCCTCAACTTATCACGTAGGTGCTGCGGCAACCAGTCCAGCACATACGAAGCGAAAATCGCGACTTAGCGTTGCCTCGCCTGAAATGGCGGCCGCACCAGCGCCAGCGTATAATCCGAAAACGCTAATGTTATTCGGCAAGACGTTACAGCTTTTCAGTCTCCCGCTCTTGATGTTCGGCCTGGCGTTCGCGTTAGCCGCGCCCGGCGCCAGCTTCGCGCAAGACCCTCCTCCACAAGAACGCCCGCGCCGCGTAATGCCCACTGAGGACGCTCCGCAAGACGTGCTGCGGATCGACACCGACCTGGTGCCCATCAACGTGATCGTAACTGATGCGAAAGGACGCCTCGTTCGGAATCTAAAAAAGGAAGATTTCAAATTATTCGAAGACGGGGTTGAAAGAAAGATTGAGTCATTCAATCTCGAGAAGGTCGCGGGCGACCCACGGCCACTTGCGGTCGTGTTCGCACTCGACGTTTCCGGCAGCATGACCGCGGAAGAAGTTCAACGCGTCGCAGCGGCCATGCGAGAATTTTCCCGACGCTTGTCCGGTCACCCCGCAGTCTTTGGCGTGATGACTTTTGGCATGCGCGTCAAGACTCTCCAAACACTGACGGCTGATCCGGAAAAGCTTGAGCGCGCCTACCAACGTCTGGGCCACGACCCAGATGGCATGTCCACGCACGCTTACGACGCGATTGACGACGCCGTGCGCATGCTAACGCGCCATGCACCGCTGATGCGACAGAATCAATTGGTCAAGCGCGCCGTGATCGTAATCACTGACGGCTTCCCGGTCGGCGACACCGTCTCTCCTGAAACCGTAATTGAGCGCGCGAACGCCGCCGACACGAGCGTCTATGTCGTGACCATGCCGTCTTACTCACAAATGCTCGCAGCGGTGAAGGTCACGCCGTTGCCCACCCCCCTGGACGTGAGCGGTGTTGTCGAGCTGACGGGCGGTCGCAGCATCTACGCAAACGAACCCGACCTCGGGCCGCTCTTCCGCGCAGTCGCCGAAGAAGTTTCGTCAGCTTACGTTTTAGGTTTTTACCCACCGCCGCAGAATCGCAGTGACGGCAAGTTCCACACGATAAGAATTGAAGGGCCGCAAGGATTAACTGTGCGACAGAGCCGTCCCGGCTACCAAGCGAGAAAGCAGTAGGCAAAGGCAGTGGCAGCAGCACGGTTGCTGCTTCTTTGCTTCTGCCTTCTGCTTACTGCCTTCTAATACTCATCTTCGTCATCATCATCGTCGTCAACTTCTTCTTCAACGATGTCTAGTTCGACTGGATCCAGTCCTACGATCTTCGAGCTGGAGTCCACAGTCGTCGCAATCTACAATCTCGCCTTTGTCCGCATCCGTCTCGACATGAACTTCGGCTTCACATTCAGGGCACGTTCCGGTCGGCACTTAATTACCTCCAGTTGTCAGCGGCGTAAGCCGCTCGCGTCTATAAACGTCAAACCGCAAATCTAACCGCACGCATTCGGTTTTGCAACATCCTTGTAGCGTAAAATTCTATTGCTTCAATCTTTCAATTGAAAAGCAAAGCTTTAAGAACATGTCAGCTCTGAGCTCGTCTCTTCCGCCGGAAAACAATGACGACGCCGAACAATCCCAGGGCCACGCTCACGGCAACTGAAACCGTGGACGTAGCAGCGCTACTCAATCGCCGCGGTTCACCTGCCGGCTCATCGCTCACGGAAAAGTATTCGCCTTTGCCGCCATTCGTTCGCAGCATCCTTTGCACCTCTTCCGACGTAAACGGCCGCGCGCCGCGGCGACCGAAGACAGCGATCTGGTTACCACTCTCGTCAACGGCGCGGTCGCGATCCAAACCCTTCGAAACAGCGAGGGCCTCGCCTTTTGTCTTGAACGTCGCAATCAACTGTGGCTGCGGACGCGGACTGAAACCGGCGTAAGTCGGCATCGTTTCGGGCGAGGTTAGTTGCAGGATGCGCAGTCCGTTCTTTCCGTCGGCCACGTAAGCAAACAGACTCGCATTCGTCATCGCGACCTTCACCTGGTGGGTGTCGTTGAGCTTCCCTTCGGCGTTATACATCTGATCCAGGCGCGGCTGCTCAGGATTTTTTACGTTGATGATGGCGATGCCGTTTTTGCCGCTGGCGACGTACGCGTAAGTGCGCGCCACGTAAACATCGTGCGCGTCTGAGAGCGGAACCCGGGCGCCTTCCACCACCCGCGCGCGCGCAGGTTCAGTAACATCGATAACTTTCAATCCGTCGGCATCAACGAGAAAGCCGTAGCGAAACTGGACGGCAATTGATTTCGGCTGGTTGAACGGCAAACGCATCACGATCTTCGGATTCAGAGGATCGTCCAAACCGACCACGACAAGTTCACGGTCGGTCGTGATGTACGCATGCGTCCCGGCAATCGTAATGTTGTTAGCGCCGGTCAACCTGCCGTCGGGATTGTATGCGCCGTTTGGATATTTCGATTCGTCGAGTTGCCGCTTTAGATAGTTGTTGAGCGGATCGCCATCGAGCAACGTGGCCGCGTTCACGACGATCAATCCCTCATGTTTGTCCGCAACGTAGAGATAGGCATACAACGGATGAATCGGCTGCTCTTCGTTCAAAAGTTGCTCGGGCGGCAGTCGTCGCGCGTCATCGGGCGAAACCATTCGACCATCCGTCGTCATTCGCCAGCGGGCGGGATCAACCGCCAGCGTGGAAGGAGCGGCAACGGCTGTTGCGTACTTCGTCTTTACCCAAAACTTCTGACCAAAGCGGGACACGGGCGCAGTGACAATGCGCTCCGAAAATCCCTTCTGATCGATCTGCGCAACATCATAAACGCGCAAGCCGCCTTCGCCGGCGGCCACGTACGCGTATTCACCACGTAACTGCACCTGAAGCACGCGCGGATTGCCCTTGTGCTCGTAAAACTCCTTAAGTTCGCGGCCGCGATTTACAAAATTTTCGTAATTCCTCGGAAACGCGACCTTATGAAGCGTGCTGCCGAATACTGCCTGCGGCTCATTACGCTCAGTGGCGACCACTGCTTCCAGTGAATGATCCGCCGCTACGTAAACGAACCGCCCCATGAAGTTGACGAAGTTAGTGCCCTGCAAAAGCACCTGCGCCATCCAGGCGTTGTTATCGTTCGCCTTCGCCACGTGACAGTCGCTGCAGGTCTTCGTCTCTTTCCCGCGCACCGTGTGCGGCACATGCGTATTGAAAGTCTGCCCCGAGTATCCTTCTGCAGAAACCGTCTGTTGCTGCGAATAAATCCACTCGCGGTTCTGATTTTGCGAACTGACCAGCACCGCGCTGGATGAGCGCACCGGCGCAATGCGGTTGCCGGTTACCGTTCCGTCGCGGCCGAGCATGAAAATGTCGTCGCGCAAGACCTGATAGTTGTAGGTCGTGAAGTTGCGCGAGTTGCCGCCTTCGTTGTGACGGTTCGGCATCTTCCGGTTTGCGGTCATCGAAAGGTGACAGCCAAAACAACTCGTCACCCAGGACGAATGACACGCGAAGCAGGTCATGTTTTCGTCGCGATGCGCCAGCAGGTTGTTCTCGGCCGGGACGTCTCCCCACGTGGAGTTGTCGGTGCGCATCGTCTTCGCATAACGCGACTTCAGATTGTAGTCCTCAGGGTGGGGAGCGCTCGGATTGATGGTGTCGGTGGTTTGTGACACACGCCACCAACGGCCGGGCACCACCATCGAGTTCTGCACGATGTCGCCTGCCTTTAACTGGATTTCGTTTCCCTTCTCGTCTTTGCGTTTTCTGTCGTTGCGAATGCGCTCGAACAGGAACATGCGGCCGCCATCGGGATCGCGGAAGCGAATCGTCGCCAGATTGCGTTTCGGACCGTCCGTGAATTTGCCGTCCTTAACTCCTGCTCCAGCCGCAAACCCGGAAGCCACCAGCGTCGCGCGTTCACGGATCGAGCCGTGACAGTCGATGCAGCTAATCTGAATCGCGGCGCGCGGTTCGTTGTAAAGGATGCCGTTGCCATGCGAGTCCTCCCGAAAGTGACAGTCGATGCAATGCATCCCTTTTTCGAGATGGATGTCGTTCAAATGGACAGACTTCTTGAATCGCTCGGGATCCTCAGGCGCCACGATCGCGTTGTTCGCGTCGAGCAGGTTCCCTTCGCGATCGCGCTTGAACACCTGCCGAAACATCCAGCCGTGGCCGTGAAAATCCGCAAAGCGAGTGTTCCGGAGTTGTGAATTGAATTCCGGCGTGCCGGTCTTCTGGAGAAACTCGGGGTCGGACCAAAGCCCGCGCAGGCTTGCCGCTTCGGGATTGCGATCAAGTTTTCGATCCTCTTCTGACTGCGACGGATCGTGTTGCTCGGCCGGATACATCTTGTCGCCGTCAGTTTCGTTGTCCCACCACGTCAAACCCAGGTACGACGCGACCATGTTCTCGCCCGGATGCATGTGACAGATCATGCACTGCGAAGTGGGAATGCGGCTGGTGAACTGATGTTTGATTGCGTGACCCGACTCGTCTTTCGGAATGTTCAGGTCAGCGGATTGCGACTTGCCCTGATTGCCGGCCGAACCGTAAAACGCCGAATGTTTCGGATCGCGATCGTTCGCATAGATGACGTGACAGGCCGTGCAGCCCGACGAACGGTAATCACCCGGATGGTCGTTCGTGCCGAGATAATTCAACGTCGGATCGAGCAAACGCGTTTTCTGAAGTCCTAGATAAACCGGATCCGTTCGCTGCGCCGTTCCGAATCCGCGCGCGCTCAAGCCCTTGTCAGGCTTGCCCGGCTCTTCTTCTTTGTCCGGTAAAGCAGTTTCCAGCCGGCGCCGGCCTCCGCGTTCAAAGACGCGCAAAACGTTTCCCGGTTGCGAAATTTCCCAACGCGGCAACGGATCGAGAAACGACAGAATGCCTTTCTCTCGCTTCTGTTCAGCATTCGGCTGTGGCACTTGAATCAGACGCTGCGGCGCGCCGCTCGCGCTGTAGCTTTCGCCGAACTGCGAATCCTTAATCGGATAACCGCCGTTGTTGTAGAGCGCTGCGCCCCAAAGCATTGCGCCGTGCGTCATCATGCTTTTGCTGACGGCGTTGGTTTGCACGCTGTGACAGCTGCCACAAGTTTTCGCCGCGACGCGCAGGTCACCGGGATTGAGGAAGCGCACAAACTCCAAACTCTCACGCGCGAGCAGCGGCCCGGATCTTTCGGGAATTCGAAACTTGCCGTTCTTAATCCACTCGTTCGGGTAACGCGGCCGCACGTGCGCATCCTCTTTCGTCGTCGCCGCGGGATTGCCGCCATGACACCCGGTGCACGTCAGGCCGAGCGCGTCTTTGCCGTTGTCGAGTTTGTCGAGCGTCGCCGTTAAACCGTAGCGATGCATCGGCTCAATCTTGTCGTGGCATTTGAGACAGCCTTCGAGAGGAGCGGTCGCGGGAGTTGCCGTCTGCTGCGAAGCGTTTTCAACCCTCGCGCCGTTTAGAGGCGGGCTACTGCCCGCCATTTCTGATGCGCGTATCAACACCGCGAGCGCAAAAGATCCCAAAAGGACAATGATTGATACTAAGACTGCGTTCCGACGTCTCATCCTTAGAATCCGTTTAGAGGCGGGCTACTCTCCGCCGATATCGATGAAGGAAATCTCCTTTAAGAGCACTACTCGATGAGCCATCGAAGATGGCGGCATAGAGTAGCCCCGGGCGTTAGCCCGGGTTTAAGAGCAACCGAATTTTCATGAGCCCGCGGTAGCGGGCGGCAGACGGGTCGCTCGGTTTTCCGGCTAATCATCCTCAGTTTCGCCTTTCCAGGGCTCTCGACTCATTCTATCCCGCTATCCCCGGGCTTACGCCCGGGGGCTATTACTCTGTCGCTCGCTTTGAAAGCTCGTTGATTCGAGATCTCAAAATGGCGGGCGGTAGCCCGCCTCTAAACGAAATCGATTGTTCGTTTGCTCCGCCGTTTTTCCATCTGCGTGAATCCGCGTTAATCCGCGGCTAATGACTAAAAAACGAACTTCACCTGCGCGAACAAATTGAACAGGGGCTTCTTCGGATCAATGACCACATCATCCGGCGTGCAGAAATCGATCAGGTTCGGCGGACAGTTACGCGACGCATCAGTGTAGATGTCGCTAAAACCACCCCCCGGTTTCAAGGTCGCCGCGCCGAACGTCATCGTGAGATTGTTGATAAGCAGCGGCCGGTAAGCGACCCCGAGGCTCAGGTCCCAACCAATATCGTGACGAATCCGGTTTTGAAACAGCACGTATTCCAGCGGCTCGGTTCGATGAAAACGTAGATAGTTCGCATTGAATACGGCCTTGATTCGCTGCGTTACTTCCACATCGACACCCGCGTTGTAAATAAAAATCCCCGGATTTACAAAGTTGGCCTGTCCCTCGATCTTGCTGCTGCGAAGCGACGGCAGCAGGCTGTTCGGCTGAACCAATCCGACACCTGTCTGCGTCAGCCGGATTCCGTTGCGGTTCCAAAACGAAAACTGACCACCGACAAAGTTCGGATCGTCAAGAATCGCGTCGAATCCGTTTGCTTGATCGTCCGTTGGATTCTTGTCGCCTTGCGCCCAGAAGACCGAGCCGCGAAAACGCAGGTAGTCGAAATCGATCGAGGCTTCAACTGCCGCCATGTGCGAACTGACATGCACGGGCCGTCCGGCGATCGGGTTCCGGTCGTCACGGCCGAACGCGTAGTAATAGCTGTTCGTCAGATTCAAACGGCCAAGATGCCCATCGCCGTTCACTCCGACATAGCCGACTTTGATCGCGTGCGGCCGCACGTCACCGATCAAAGCCGGGCGCACCAGAAAACCGTTGCGGTCGTACTGGATGCTGCGGCGATCATCGTTAAAAAGCGCGCTGGCCTGAATTGTGTAACCCTTGCGAATAAAGTCCTGCCGAAAAATATTCGCCACGTAGACATTCTGCGGCCGCCGGTCGAAACGATTGAGGCCGCTATTCGTGTCCTTCTCGAGTTGGGCGAAATAGGCCGCATTGAATTGGAAACGATTATTATCAAACGAGCCAAACACGCGCGCTCCCAAATTGTTATCGGAAAAGATGAAGCCGCGAAAATCGGAAACGAACGGTTGAATGCCGACCCGCGCCGAAACGAAATCAAAGTTTTCGTTGACGTCCGTTAACTTCACTTCCGCGAACGCTTCTTCCAGAGAGAAATGCGTGTCCGTGCGATTCGTTCCGCGACGTACGTCGATATTTACGACGCCCGTTTCACGCGCATCCAGATAATTCGGCAGGCTAAACGTCGGCGAAATCTTGATTGCCCAATCGCGCGGCCGGAACGTCGAGTCGCCGTGAAACATCTCGAAGCTGAATTGAAAAACTTGATTCACCGCGAACTGCTCCGGCTTGCCGAAGAATTCAGCGCTACCTGGTCGCGCACTGCTCGCGTCGGAAGGTTTCGGCGTGCGGCTTAACTCAACGAAGCTCGAACTGACCGCAGACAGAACCATGAAGACCTTGTTGCCGATGATCGGATAGTCACCTTTCATCCAGTTCAAGTTGTAAGGGTCATACCAGCGTCCCTTCTTGAAGGGAATATCGCGCCCGCGCGCGCCTTTGTCGCCGTAGCGATCGTATTCAGGAAAACCAACGCGCCACCGATCGCGCACCTCGCGACGGTCGGCTTCGCTCTGCGGATCAGACTCGACGCTGGGGTCACCGGCCGCGCCCGTGGGCTCTCGTGCCGGAACGTTTACCAGCAGCTTCTCTTCTCGCTTCTCGACAGCGAAGTCTATTTTCGTCTCCTGACCTTCGCGCACGATGACATTCTCGAGCGAGTCGTCGCGAATCAACGCATGCTCGCCATAAGTCTTCGTATTATCGAATTTTGCGATATGAGGAGCAGCCACACTCAAGCGGTACGCGCCCGGACGTACGCTGATTGAGTATTGACCATCCGACCCGGCGCGCGTGCGCGTGATTCTGCTGGTTACCTGGTTCGTCGCGATGACGATTACGTCAGCAGCGGGGGTGACTTTGCCTGATATCGTGCCGCGTTTTTGCGCAGACACTTCATTCACCGCCATCAGCAAACAACCGGCGATTATTACAAGTCGCAAGCCGCTGTGCAGGTGACCGGTCATGATTTTTTTGAGCTTGATGGGGGACACGGACTTGTAGCACACGCCCGCGTTTCGTATCAATAGAATTCGCTTGCGCGTGCGATTTGAGAAAAGGCTTCGCGGTAAATGCGATTGGTGATAGATTCACGAAGCTTCCCCCATTACCTATTGTTGCAGCGGCGCATGGCAGTTCGGATAACAAAAAGGTTATTCATCAAACGCTGGCGCGGCGTTATTACGGCTCTGGTTTGTGCGCTGCTTGGCGCGACGCAATTGCCGCTGTTCACACACTCCGAAGCCCAGGCAACCCGTCCAACCTTAATCAGCGAAGCGACTTCAACGCGCGCGCTCGCAGTCGAATCGATCACGCGCAAGCGCGAGCCGTTTTCTCCGACGACCGAGGTCAGTTGGGGCAACGACAATCGCACGCGGATCATGCTGTTCGCGATGGGAATCGACCCAAATATCTCGATCGCAGAAGTAGCCGTCTCAGCCGAAGATGGATCACATCAGTTTTACTCGCTTCCAGTTGAACACGTCGGGCGCGTGCCGCAGCAGGAATGGATCACCTCAATCATTGTTCGGTTACCGGTGGATTTAACGGATCTCGGCGACGTGCTGGTTGGAATTTCATATCGGGGCTCGGCGAGCAATCGAGTGCGAATGGCCATCGGACACGTTGGCGGCGGGCCGGCTGATGACCCAGGCTCAGTGCCAACTCCAGCGACACTCACACAACCTCCACCGCCGGCGGCGACTGCGGGCTCACTTACTACCGGCGAAGTGCATACGGTGATCGCGCAAGCAGTGTCAGCGGCTTCCGCACTGAACCGCGCCGTCACCGTCGCGGTAACTGATAAAGAAGGCAACGTGGTTGGCGTCTTCACGATGACCGGCGCGCCGGCAACGACGCAGTTTCGGGGTGGCGGCCCGGGACCGACATTGACGCCAAATCCGCTGACCGGATTTGTCGCGACCGGTTTGGACGGGACGGTTGTGCCTGCGCGGCTCGCCGCAATTTCGAAAGCCGGCACGGCTGCGCTGTTCAGCACACGCGGCAACGCGTTCACCACGCGCACAGCCAGCTTCATCATCCAGGAACATTTTCCTCCCGGCGTGAACAACCGCCCCGGCGGGCCCTTGTTCGGCGTTCAGTTCTCTTCACTGCCGTGTTCGGACATCAAACTGCCGGGACTGCCGCTTGGTCTCAGCGGCGATTCGGGCAGTGCGCCCATTTACAAAAACGGTGAAGCCGTCGGCGGAGTCGGGATTGAAGGCGATGGAGTTTACACAATCGATCGCGACCCGGCGGATTTCGATCAGCCTTTTGAAGAAGTCATCGCGGTGTCAGCAACGCGCGGATTCGAAGCGCCTTCGCTGGTTCGCGGCGATAACATCCTGGTTGACGGAATTCGGCTAACCTACTTGAACGTTACGAACGCGCCCAGTCCGGCGACAATTCCCTTCGGCAGTTTGCCGGGTGCGGTTACTTCTCCGATTCTCGGCGCGCAAACATCTCAATTCACCACAGCCGTAGTGGGAGGAATCGCCGGCGAGGTTGATACGCGCTTCTTTCCGTTTATCGCCAGTCCGACGGTGACGGCGAACTCCTTGACGACGACCGATGTAAACACAATCATCTCGCACGCCGCGCAGCAGGCAAATATCACGCGTGCAGCAATTCGTCAGCCGCTGGGCAGCAACGCGCGCGTGACGATTGCGGTGACGGATGCGAACGGCGTCGTGCTCGGCGTGTTCCGTCAACCGGACGCGCCCGGGTTTGGATTTGATGTGTCAGTGCAGAAAGCGCGCAGCGCGGCGTTCTTCTCGCGTTCGAACACCGGGGCCTTGCTGACAAGCGAAGGTTTCGGTTCGTACGTTAGTCGCGCCGGCACCGATGGCCTTCAGCTTAACGGATCGATTGCGTTCAGCGATCGGGCCATCGGATTCCTGCATCGCCCGCTTTTTCCGGACGGAATTAACAACACCACCGCCGGATCATTCAGCCGCGAATTGAACGAATGGAGCGTTTTCAACGTCGGACTGCAACTGGATCTGATCAAGACGAATTTGCAGGCGGTGCTCGGCGGCGCGGCGTTGCCCTGCACGCCGATTCCGAATCTCCCGAATGGCTTGCAGATTTTTGCGGGCAGTATCCCGCTTTACAAGAATGGTGAGCTGGTTGGCGCGATTGGCATCAGCGGGGATGGGATTGATCAAGACGATCTGATTGCGGCCGCTGGGGCGGCGGGTTACGCCCCGCCAGTTGGCCTTCGTTCGGACCAGTTTTTTGTGCGCGAGGTGCGGCTGCCGTTTGTGAAGTTTCCGCGCAGTCCGAATCTTTAGTCGGAAGTCAGAACCGCCTGCGGTAGCGGGCGGTTGATCTAGCAGCCATAAACGGATGATTCTTAGGCGAATATCCCTGATAACGATTGCCGGTTTCCTAGTGAGCTCGGCATTCGCGTTCATCGCGGCCACTCAGTCACCACAAGCGAGCCGTGGTGTTGTCCGTCTTAAAGTCCGTTACAAATCCGAGCAAGGAATGAAAGACTTGCCGCGCAAACGTTTCTTTCTGATCAAAGGCTCGCTCGAGGAAAACAAATCGCTGATCGAAAAGGCGAAGCAGACGGAAGTCATGTCGCGTGATTGTTATTATCGCGCGAAAGGCGCAAGTGCCGGGCTGATTAAATGGCTGAAAGATAACGATTGCGAATCGCCGTACTGCCGTGACGTCGAGGAGAAATATCTCAACGCTGACGCAGTGCCGGAATTTCAGGCGGCGTTTGAACAGGCTCTTCGCGAATTGAAAGATCGTGAAGTCGCGCGGCGCTGGCTGGCGAACTACCTAAGTCCGGAACTGCGTTTCGGATTTTACGAACAGAAGCAGAAAGCGCTTCAAGCCCTACTGGCCGTGGCCGAAGCGCCTACTAAACCGCCGGTGATGTCGATCATGACCGATCGCAAAGGCACGGCTTATCTGACCAACATCGAGCCGGGCATCTACACGATTTCAAACCTGATCGGAAGCGAGACTGAAAAGACGAGCATCCTTTGGAGCTGCGAACGCGAAGTTAAGGCAACGGATTTGGGAATTGCCATGAAGCGTCCGTTCATGTTGACGAACGAAAAGGATCCGAAGGTGAAGTGCGAGATCGTCGAGCGGCCTTTGCCGGTTTGTCCATGAAACTGCGCCTCATCGCATTAGCTTTCGTCGGTCTGACGCTCGCCGCCATCGTCGCGGCGCAAACGCGCCGTCGTCCGCCCGCGCGTAGAACGCCGGCACAAGCGCAAGCGCCGCGGGGCTCAGCCGCAAAGTACTCCGCCTTTCTACACTCGTCCGACAAACACAAGAGTCTCGAGTGCAATGCTTGTCACAAGATTCCGACGACATGGAATGCTGGTCGTGCATTTCCTGACGCCGCTGATTTTCCCGATCACGACGCGTGCGTGCGTTGTCACCGGCCGCAGTTCTTCACGCGTCAGGCGACGATGGGCACTGGCCCGGCGATCTGTACCGTCTGTCACCTGCGTGCCGCGCCGCGCGAAGATCGCCGGTTCGCTTTTGGCAAACCGAATAGCGCGAATCAAACTCCGAAGCCAAAAGACGAGCGCCAGTTCAAGATCGAATTCCCGCACGACAAACATCAGAACGTGATTGCCACGTTCGTCTCCCCTCCCCGCCAGCGGGGAGGGGTTGGGGGTGGGGTTGCAACGCGCGGCAACTTCTCCCCTAACCCCTCTCCGCTTGCGGAGAGGGGAATAATGTCCCTCCGCGGCGATGCGTGGCTTCGACCTGCATCGCTGTCGTTAAAATCGCATCACAGATTGAAGTCTGTGCAACAGAAGCCCGATTACAACAACTGCTCGCTCTGCCACGTAACGGACAAGTCACTTGTCATCGCGGCAGTGTCGCCTTTCAACGCTGATCCTTCTCTTGTAAATCCGTTCAAGTCGATGCCGCGCACGCACGATGCCTGTTTCGAATGTCATTGGAAAGCGCAGGAACCGATCGGCGCGAACTGTGCCGGCTGTCACAAACCTGCCGCGACATTTGTTGCATCCCTCGCGGTGAAACGCACCTCGGCAAAGTTTGCGCACGAAGGCGGCAAAGGCAAGCACATCGATGAATGCACGACTTGCCACATCAACATCACGCGCGCAAGGACGCTGCGCGGCCTGACGCCCGACGTCCCGATAGATGCCTGCGCGGCATGCCATCGCGACAGCAAGAGCACGACCTATCCAAAAGCCGTGACTATCGAGACTGAGCTGGAGCAATTTAAGAAGACGGGAAATTGCACCTATTGCCACACTGAGGATGTCGGTAAGAAGAAGCCGCCGCCGAGCCACAAATCATCGGTGCAGTAGATATGCGAAGAGCTAAGAGCGAAGAGCAAAGCGGAACAGGGCGCGGATTTTCTCTGTGCCTCTGTGGTTCTCTGTGTCTCTGTGGTGGATATCCTATGGCAACGAACTTCACCACAGAGACACGGAGATTTCACAGAGCCACGGAGCGATTCGCCCAAGACCGACGGGCTTTTTCATCTATTCTCCTGTGCCGGCTCTTTGTCTTTTCCCTTTTCCTTTTTCCTTTTTCCTTCGCTTCGGTCGCTTCCGCGCAGGACTATTCCAGGTTCTTGCACAACAGCTCCAAGCACGCGTCGCTGAGTTGTAACGACTGCCATCGGCGCGCGGACAACTCTGCCCGCCCGAGCTTTCCGGGTCACAAAGCCTGCTTCGGCTGTCACCAGGGACAAGTCACCACGTCGAACACTCCGATGTGCTCGATTTGTCACCAGAACGTGAACGGGAACGATCCGCCGCGCAAGGCTTTCCCTGAGCGCTTCAATGAAAGCTTCAACGTCAAGTTTGATCATGCGCAACACATGACTGGTGCGGCGCGGCCGCGGAATGGTTGCGTCTCATGTCACAGCGGGACATTGCGGCGCGGAGCAGCGCTGTCCATTCCAGTCGGCTTGTCGGCGCACAACGGTTGTTACAGTTGTCACACGCCGAACTCGCAAGTTAACGGACGTGATCTGGCGGGATGCGGCGTTTGCCACGATCAGAAGCCCTACTCACGGACTTCTACAAACTCAATCGCGTTCAGCTACTCGTTTCGCCACGCTACTCACTCGACGCGCCAGCGCTTGAACTGTGCGGACTGCCACAGCTACACGCGCGGGTTGCCGCAAAAGCGACAAGTCAGCTCGACCCGCGCGCAAGAACACTTTCCAACCGGCAACAACACGTGCGCGACTTGTCACAACGGCCGTAGATCTTTCGGCGGCGATTTAGATTTCAAAGGGTGCCGGCGCTGTCACACGGGAACGAGCTTTCGGCTGGGATGATGAGGTCAGAACCGCCTGCGGAGCGGGCGGTTGATCGCGCTGCCGGATCAGGTTTCCCTCAAGGTTCAACCGCCCGCTACCGCAGGCGGTTCTGACCTCATCCTGCTTCGCAATTGACACGACGGCGCGCGTCTACCTAACATGCCCCGCAGCTTTCGGCGAATCGGGAGGTAATTCGATGAAGCGATTAACCGTAATTGTGATGCTGAGCGCCACGGCGCTCTTCGTGTTCTCCGGTTCGGCGGGAACCTCAAATTACATCTCGCAGGACATCCCCAAAGAAAGCAAAGAGCAGCCGAAGAAAGTTAAGCTCTCGGCGGACAGTCTGGACGATAAATGGGGCGAGGTCGCTTTCGATCACGAGACGCATTCGCTGAAGAACTACAACCCTGACGGCAAGAGCGTCACCTCATGCGTCTATTGCCATCACACCGATCAGCCGAAAGAGAGTCTCAAGCCACCGCTAGTCACTTCCGAACGCACTGTCGTGCTTACTGCTGAAGTCCTGAAGGACGCTGCCGCCGGGCCGGTGAAATCGTGCCGATCATGCCACCTGCAAGCAGGCGACGACAGCAAGCCGCTACCCGTGATCACGAAAAACGAAAAGCAGCTGAAGCTCGACAACGAAAACGCGTATCACATCAACTGCTTCGAATGTCATGACGCGGCGATCAAGAACAAGCCGGAATTAGCTGCGAAGATTTCCGGATCGGATCCGAAGGGCTGTGTGAAGTGTCACGTCGCTAAGTAGTGGGCTGTGGGCAGTGAGCCGTGAGCTGATCTCCCTCTCCCTTTGGCAGAGGGCTGGGGTGAGGGAGCGAAGCTCTAGCGGCGTACAGCTTTACTTTCCATCGCGAGGCAGCGCCTCGCGTAGAACCCGATCAAAATCGCAAGAGGGACTTGTCTTCGCTTGGACTACGCACACTCCGGTTCACAAGTGAAGACGTGTTGGATGAGACCTGAACGTGTGCTGAGTGTTATCAACGATAATCCTCGCGCGGCTGAGCCGCGCGAAGATAATCAAGAAGGTGGTTTTCGCTAGAGCTACGCTCCCCCACCCCGGCCCTCTCCCAGAGGGAGAGGGAGAAATCATCCCTTCACCAACAACTGCGGGTTCCAATGCCGCTTGTCCTTAATGTGCTGCACGTGACAGGAAGTGCAGTTAGGTTTGTCTGAAGCAATCACCTGCCGCTGGGCGCGCGGATCGAGATCGCCGTTGTGACAGGTGCCGCAGCGCGTCCGCGGTGTCTCACGATCCGGTGGATTCTGCGTCGCATGACAACTCGAGCAGCTCAACTCGCCTTCTTTGTTTCCACCCAGTCCACGCGTCGCTTTGACCCGATACACGTGCACCGCGTGGAATTGCTTGTTGCGCCACTGATCTTCCGTTTCCGTGGGTAAGCGCTCGAGCTGCAGAGTGTCCTTTCGCTGGGCCAACTCTTCCGGATCGAGTCCCGACCAAACCCACTTGCCGTCGCGCACCGGATAACCGATGGTGCCGCCGTGCGGCGTCCGCACCGTCTTACCGTTGTAGGTCTTCGGGTTTTGATCGGTGTGGCATTCGAAGCATGACAGCAGCGCGCCGTCCAGCGCGTCGAACGCCGCTCCACGATGTTCGGCATGGCAATCGACGCATCCGATGCCGGCGTTCGTGTGTGGCGAGATCACGGTAGCGACGAACGCGTCAGTCGTGTGACAGGACGTGCACTTCTGATCGATTGACGTGCGCAGCGCGTGACACGAAGTGCATGACCCCGCGTTTGCCTGGTTCGCGACGGGTGGCGTCATACGCATCGTCGCCAGGGTGTGCGCCTCAGAGATCGGCGCCGGCGCGAATGCGGCCGCATAGAAGGTTGCGCCCCCACCGGCGACTAAGGCCGCGATGATCCCAATGATTACGACAAGGGGGATTGGCCAGCGTCGTTTCAAGTCAGTCGTCGGCGTCCAAACGGATTGCGCCTTTCCGCTGGGCCGGCCGGTCACGGGAAAGAGCGGCGAAGGCTTTACCGTCTTAGTCGCCGCGGTGATCCGCTTGTCCCAAAAAACGTCGAGAGCTTTCGAGCCTGAGGCCGCCGGCGGGGGCTTTCGCGGCGCCGGTTTTCGGTGCGCGGCGGCTTTCTCAACATCGAGCGGCGCGCTCGGCAAACGGATCGTGGCTGGTAGATCCCAAACGCCGGTGCCTTCCTTGCGCACAATGGCGTCGCCAGGCGTCGCTCCGATTTGAATCGACACTTTGATGATGAGCACGCCTTCGATCAAATTGATGTTCAGCACAAACGGACCGACGCCCAGCACATCGCTGTCGGTCAGTGCCTGGTACTCTTCAACCTTCTCGCCGTTAAGAGTAATTGGATTGGTCGAACGGAAGTTGCGGATGTAGTAATCGCCGTCAACGTTGGTGATGCCGGCTTGCAGGCGCGACACGGAAGGATGGTTCAAGAGGAGTTCGCACGTCGGCAGACGGCCCACGAGGACGCCTTCGGCCACGATCGTGACCGGATCGACCTGAAGGTCTTCACGAATGATGACGAAGGTTGCGTCCATTTCGTTAGTGAGCTGTGAGCAGTGGCACAGACTTCAGTCTGTGAATTCAAGAGTCAGAATCACAGACTGAAGTCTGTGCCACTGGCTAACGCACGTTGAAAAAGACCGCCTGCACAATGTGCGCAATCATCAGCACAAGCATTACCGACGTTGAAACAACGTGCGGTGCGACCCAAATTTTCAAAAGGCGGTGCAGGTATATCAACGTATCGACTCGCCGCAGCGTCGCCATGCGCTCAAGCGCTTTCAACGCCGAGCTGCGCTGCGCTTTATCTTCGATGGCCGCCAGTTCATTCCGAAACTTGAGACGGCCCTGAGCCAATGATGCGGTCAGCGCCTCGCGTCGCGTGTACTGCCTCAGCAGATAACCGAGCGAAAAGAAATGCCCGCGCATCTTTCGCTCGATCAACTCGCGCGCATTGCCCTCGGTTTTACTCGTGATATCGGTAACCTCCTGACTCAATTCCGCGCGGCGCGCCTCCAGGTCTTCGATCAGCAGCGGCTCGCCTTCGATGCTTGTCAGAATTCGCGGCGCAATCACGTAAGCAGCCAGGCCAAACAAGCCGGTAAGAATCACTACGTCGAACGCGATCATCAACGTCATCGTCAGTATTCCGCCGCCGTGACTGCCCCCGTGCATCAGCAGCACCATGCCGGCAAGTGCGCCGAAGTAGAGATGCGCCAGCAACCAATATCGCAAGGCGCCGGCGCGGCGGCGATAGATCGTTTTGCGTAGCGGATATGTCATCACGATGGCGATGCCACCCAAGCCGACCAGACCCGTCAGCCAGCGCATCGTTAACCACCCGCCGCGCAAAGACTCGTTAAAGCCGTAACGCCACGCCATCCAACCCATCAGCGCCGACAACGCGAGCACCAATAATCCGCCCATGATGTGCCAGGCTTTGGCCTTGGGATCGCTCTTGTGAATATTGCGACCGATCGCATGCGTCTGATCGCGAAACACCAGGCCAAGGGTCTTCTCAACTTCGTCGAAGTACTCTTGCGGATTCACCCGGACAAGCGCGCCGGTCGGGCAATTCTCTTCGCATGAATACGCCGGTTTCTTTGCGCCTTCCGGATTCAGCGGCGTGTGCTCGCACAAATTGCACTTGATCGCCACCATGTCGTCTTCCGGTTTGGCTGGAGCTTTGGGTGAAGCTTTGGGAGCAATCGCGGTTTCCCCCGCAGGCTCGGATTCGAGTTTCGCTTCAACTTCGGCGACTGCTACTGGAGGAGCGCTCGATCCGAACAACATCCGGAGACGTGTCATAAGTCCGTCCGCCACTATGGGCTCACCCTCGCGCGGCACCATTGAGATCGCGTTGTAAGGGCACTGCGTCGCGCAGTCGAAGCAGCCGATGCAGGTGACCGGATTGATATCCACCTGGCCGCCAAGATCTCGAAAGATCGCGCCGGTCGGACAGCCCGTCAGGCATTCCGGATCTTTGCAGTGCATGCACACGGACGGAACCAGCACGTGTTGTTCACGGTTGCTCTTCAAATCAACGGGCCGCTGAATGTGAATGCCGCGCCGCAGCAGCCGCGACTGTCCGTGGACTTTGTGGCAAGCGAGCGAGCAATTGCCGCAGCGCACGCACAGATCCATGTCCATCACCAGCAGGTTCACGCCATCAACGATTCCCGTAGCGATTTCCTTCTCGGCGGCCGCCAGCTGTCGCCCGTTCTGCTGTGCTGTCAGTCCCGTATCGTCGTCCGCCTGAGACAACGCGCCGAACGCTTTGCCCAGCCGCTGACATAACTCAGGCTCAGCCTGCAAACTCGCCAACGGAATCTCTAACAATTCCGTGCGCTGCATTAGCGCCGCGGAATACGCCCAGGTCGTTTGTCCCTGTAGCGCTTCGAGACCGAGACAATTTCCCGAGCCCAGAAAATCTTCCGGCACCAGGGTTCCCGGTGCGGTGCTCTCCGTAATGTCCACGTAAATCGGCACGCCGCGCACGCGTCGCACCCAACCGCTGCGAATCAGAAAAATGCGATCGATCGGCATGCCTTCCTGCACGAGCAGGTGGTGCTTGCCGTACGCCATGAAATGGCTGATGTTGCCGAGCGCGACCAGATCCAAAGGCGTCAACGCGCTGCCGGTCTCTTCCTGAAGCTTGCCGATGGCATTCGCCAGACCGTGATTGCGATAGCTGTCATCGACTTTTTCCGCGAACTTCTTGAGCGAACGAAGCAGGCGCAGCGCCGGCCGTACCATTTCGAGGACGGTTGCGGCCCCGCCGTCCTGAGGAACTTTGATTGTCGCGTTGCGTGGGATGCCGGCGAGCACGGAACGCTCACCTAAGCACGCGCCGGGTGGAATGCGCGCAACTTTCTTGTGCGCGCCCGATTCGTCTTTGACATAGACGTCGAGATCGCCGGTGACGGAGAGATAGAAAGTGTTACCGCCCCACTCGCCTTCCGACATGATCGCCTCGCCCGCGTCGTAAGTGAGCAGGCGCGCGTAGGGGCCAATCTGTTTGCCGCCGGACACCTTGCCCTCGACAATCATCTTCAGATTGTTCTTGTTTTTTTCGTCGAGCAGCTCTGAAACGATGTCGATCTTCTTTACCGCTTCGAGAATTGCTTCAGGGGTGGTGTCGACTTTCGGCATTTGAACCAAGGAGTCGGGAGACAGGAGACGGGAGTCAGGGACGAATGAAAGTTTGCAATGTCCGGCCCCTGACTCCTGACTCCCGCCCCCCGTCGTTCCGGCAGCTTAACATGCGCCGACAAACTGAGGGTAACCACACTTTCGCGCGCCGTACCCAACCGAGGCGTGATAGTGGTTGACCTGAACGATCCGTGATAGCATCCGGCTGCAAATGGAATCAAGTCCCGCGTCATAGTAGGCGGCAATGTTAGTCCCCAGGAAATTGCGCAGCCTTTCAAGACGGTCAGTGATGACGGCGAGCGTCCTCGTTATCCTGCTCGCGACCTTCATTTGGATTTTCAGTAAATCTTCAGAAACCCGACCGGCAGGAAAGGCCTCCGCTTCGGAAACCCGACCCCGGGGTCCCCAAGCGGCCAGCCCGCTTGGGGTGGGACGGTCCGGGGGGCCTGAATCAACCTCAGATCCGAACGCCACCACAGAGACCGCCGATTCCGACAACGATGGAATTCCGGATTTCGCCGAGCTGCGCACGTTCGAAGACCGTGAAAGCTTTCGCCGCTGGTTTACCGCGATTGCTGAGGTTCAGTTCTATCAACTGAGCGAGCAATGGAAGCGCGAGCAACGGGACTGTGCCGGTCTGGTGCGGTTCGCGATGCGGGAAGCCCTGCGCAAGCACGACCGCGGGTGGTTTCAGCGCATGGGCCCGGCGTACGAGCCGGTGGCGCGCGACGTGCGCGGCTTTAATCTCGATGCAAATCAGCTTGGCGAAAAGATTTTTCGGGCTGACTTCGGCGCCTATCGCGATGACGACCAACGCACCGGCAAGTTTTCGGACTTTGCCGACGCGCGCACTCTAAAAAACTTCAACGTCGAATTTGTCAGCCGGGACCGCCGCGAAGCTGAACCCGGCGACCTGCTGTTTTACTACCAACCCTGGGTCCAGAAATTTCCTTATCACGTGATGGTCTTTCTCGGCTCGCCGCGCACGGCGCCAAATGGCCAGAGCGACTGGGTCGTGTATCACACCGGTTCGACCGCAACTGTTGATGGGACCGTGAAGAAGGTCCAGCTTTCAGTGCTGGATCAGCATCCCGATCCGCGTTGGCGGCCGGTTGAGCGCAACAAGAATTTCCTGGGGTTCTATAGATTGAAGACCTTGCAATGAAGATTCTCTCTCTAAACGTACGGCTCTGCCGGTTGATGTGCGGAAAGGCTATGCCTTTCCGGGCCAGCGTAAAAATTGTTTGTGAGGCTACGCCTCCCGAAACATCAATGAGGCGGGGCCTCGCGAAGCTCAAAATCTACTTTACGGAAAGGCAAAGCCTTTCCGCACATCAAGCGGCCAAGCCGCGAGTGTTTACATATAGCTTCATGTCTCCTGAGGGGGCAATAATCCATGTCTGACACCAATCCACGAACCCGTCGCTACGTCGCGACAGGAGTCATCTACTTAGCGCTGGTCGCTTCAGTGCTCGGCTTCAACGTGATTCGTGCGCGCACTGCGCCGCCGGCTGAACCGAACGCCGCGCCCGAGGCTCCAACCGTTTCCAGCACCAAGCCTTACTTTTCGCTGACGACGAACCGTACCTATTCGCCGAACGAACCGGCGCGGATGTGGGCGAGCTATCAGAACGTCGACCATCTCGATTTCCGAATCTATCGCGTGAAAGACCCGAACAAGTTTTTCAAGCAGCTCGACAATCCACACCAGATGGGTGAAGAAGAAAAAGAAGAGCTGGCGAAAGGTTATGGCGCGCGGATCTCGCTGCTCGAACGCACGCGGCGTCTGAAGCTCTCGTTTTTTTCCGCGATGAAGAATTATGTGCGCCACCATCTGCGGAAAGAGCATCGCGCAACCTTTAACGAAAAGTTTCGCGCCGACAAAGAACCGACCCGCACGCCTTTGAACGTGGCCGATTACGCGCGCGTGCCGCTGTTGAACCCTGACCAGAAGGTAAAGGATTGGCGCGAGAAGCTGCCCGCGCTGGAAAACGAATACGACAGCCGTACGATTCCCATCGGCAAGATGGATCCCGGCGTTTACCTCATCGAAGCCGTCAATAATGATTTGCGCGCGTACTCAATCGCGATCGTTACGAACCTGACGATGGTGCAGAAAACGACCAGCGATGGCCAGGTTGTCGTCTTCGTAGTCGATCGCAAGACGGGCGCGCCGCGTCCCGGCGCCAACGTCGAAATCACGAACGCGAAAAAGACACTCGCGACCGGCACGACCGACAAAACCGGCGTCTTCAAGACTGAAATCAAACCGCCCGAGAGTACCGAAGAGACGCCGGCCGAGGACGTCGATCCGGAAGAATCTCAGTCAAACGCGTATCTGATTATGGCGCGTGACCGCGACAACTTTGTCATCTCGGACGTCGACTCTTTCTATTTCAGTGGTGAGGGCGGCGACATGGACCTGCTTTCGAGCGAGGACCTGACGAGCTACATCTACACCGATCGGCCCATCTATCGACCGGCGCAAAAGGTTTACTTCAAAGGCATTCTGCGACAGTGGGGCCGTGAAGGTTACAAGCTGCTCGACGAGAAAACTGTCAGTGTCACCATCGAAGATCCGAGCAGTGGAAAGATTTTCGAGA
This sequence comes from uncultured Acidobacteriota bacterium, assembly GCA_963726075.1. Taxonomy (GTDB): domain Bacteria; phylum Acidobacteriota; class Blastocatellia; order Pyrinomonadales; family Pyrinomonadaceae; genus UBA11740. The sequence goes on from CAVSAQ010000001.1 coordinate 840,196, forward strand.
AGGAGTTGCCGCTGTCTACGCGTGGCACGTTCAGCGGCGAAGTTGATATCGCTGAGGAGGCCCCGCTGGGCGGCTACAACATCACCGCGAAGATAGGTGAAGCCACGTCGAGTGGCTACTTCGAAGTCCAGGAATACAAAAAGCCCGAGTACAAAGTTACGGTCAAAGGGCCGAAAGAGTTTGCGGCGATTGGCGAGAAGGTTCGCTTCACGGTCAACGCCAATTACTTCTTTGGCGCGCCGGTGACGAATGCCGACGTGCAGTACTACGTTTACAAACAACGCTATTACCACTGGTGGTGGGACGCCGATGAGAGCGATGAGTTCGACGACGAAGCCGGCCCCGATAACGAAGGCGGCGACGAAGAGGACTACGGTTATTACGGCACCGACCTGGTGACGCAAGGCGAAGGCACGCTGAATTCGCGCGGCGAAATGGTGGTTGATTTCGAAGTGCCCGCGCCGGGCGAGAAAGAAGACTGGGATTATTCTTATCGACTGGAAGCGCAGGTCACCGACGCGTCGCGCCGCGAGATGTCAGGCGCCGCATCATTCATCGGCACGCGCGGCAAAGCCGTCGCCGACGCTTTTCCGGAACGTTATCTCTATTACCAGGGAGACGCCGCGAAGATTCGCGTGAAGACCGCGACCTATTCGGGCCAACCTGTCTCCGAAAAAGTGACACTTCAGTTCATCGAACAGAAGTGGGAAAAGATTGAGAAGCAGGAAGAGTACAACGGCTACAAGTACACGACCTACGATTACAAACTTCATGAACGACAACTGGGGTCGGCGGATGTGAACACCGACAGCCAGGGCAACGCGACATATGACTTTACGGTGCCCTCGCCGGGCAGCGTCTACGTCAAAGCCATCATTTACGAAAACGGAAAGCCGATTGTGAATCGCGGCGGGTCGTTCTGGGCGCCCGATAAGCAGGGGCAATGGTCCGACTTTCAGTATCGCGACTACGAAGAGAACGCGATCAAACTTGTGCCCGATAAGAAATCTTATCGCCCCGGCGAGACGGCACACGTCCTGGCGATGTTGCCAAAGGACAATGCGCACCTGCTGGTGACGACTGAATTGTCGGAAGTCATGACGGTGCGGCAGATCCATTCACCCGGTCGCAGCATCGTGATCGATGTGCCGATCGAAAAGCGTTACGCACCGAACGTTTACCTGAACGTCGCGTTCGTGCAGGACAGCGACATGTTCGAGCAAAGCCAAATCCTGGCCGTGCCTGCGCGCGACCGGATGCTGAAGCTCGACATCGTGCCGAACAAGAAAGAGTTCAAGCCGCGCGACGTCGCGTCCTACACGATCATGGCGCGCAACGAAGACGGCTCGCCCGCGGCGAATGCCGAAGTAAGCCTGGGCATCGTCGATGAAGCGATCTACAGCATCGCGGCCGAGACCGCCGGCAACATCAAACGCGATTTCTACGGACGTCGCTACAACGAAGTGCAGACGAGCCTGGCCGTGCACTACACCTTTACCGGCTATGCGGGAGACAACCCGGCGGATTTAGCTAAGAACAAATCGGCTTATCAACTCGCGGATTTTAAGAACGAGAGTTCGTTCGCTGAGCCGACGGTCCGCAAGGAATTCAAAGACACTGCGTTCTGGCAACCCGACGTAGTCACGGGTGGCGACGGCAAAGCGACCGTCGAGTTCAAACTGCCGGACAATCTGACAACGTGGCGCGCGACGGCGCGTGCCGTCACCTCCGACACGCGCGTCGGTTCGGCGGTGCAGAAAACGATCGCGCGCAAGGACGTCATTATGCGGCTTGAGATGCCGCGCTTTTTGACGGAAGGCGACACGGTCACGATTTCCGGCGTGGTGCACAACTTCCTGAAGACCGACAAGTCCACAAAGATTTCACTGGATCTAACCGGCGCGCAGTTGCTCGATGCGCCTTCACAGACGGTCACGATTCGCCAGAACGGCGAGCATCGCGTCGATTGGCGCGTGCAGGCGCACACCGTCGGCAAACTGACGCTGCTGGCGAAAGCTTTGACGGACAAAGAATCCGACGCGGTCGAAATGTCGATGGAAATTGTGCCGCACGGATTGAAGCAGACGCTCGGCAACACCACGACGCTGATGCAGAACGAGGCCGATCAAACCTTCAATCTCGATCTGCCCGTTCGAGCTGACGAGCAGGCGCGTACGCTGCGCATTGAAGCGTCACCTTCGATAGCGGGTGCTCTTTTCGGCGCACTCGACTACTTAACGAGCTATCCATACGGCTGCACCGAACAAACGATGTCGAGCTTCCTGCCGAACGTCGTCGTGGCGCAGGCTTTGAAAGACATCCCGTCGGCGAAGATTCGCGCGACAAACGATCTGGATAAGAAAGTTCAGCGCGGACTCGATCGCTTGTACGCGTATCAGCATGGCGATGGCGGCTGGGGTTGGTGGAAAGACGACAAGTCTGATCCGTTTATGACCGCATACGTCGTGGATGGTCTGACGATGGCGAGTCGCGCGGGTTATCAGGTTGACGGATGGCGCCACGCGCAAGGCCGGCAGAAACTTGAGGCACTGCTGACGGCCGGTAAGAACGACAACGGTAACCCGATTGACGAAGAAACCCGCGCCTACATGATTTACGCTCACACCGAAAGCGGCGAAGGCGACACGCGCTTCCTCGAAGAGCTTTATGGAAAGCGCGGCAGTCTCGGGCCGTATGGTCGCGCTTTGCTTGCGCTCGCTTTGCAGGAACGCAAAGACGGACGCGCGCGTGAGATCGCGAGCTTGCTCGAAAGTTCAGTGCGACAGGATGAGTTTGAAGCTCATTGGCAAACGGCGCGCATCAATGACTATGGCCGCGATGTGTACCTCGATGCCGAAGCGACCGCGCTGTCGTTGAAAGCGCTGGCGCAAATCAATCCGGGCTCGCCGCTGCTACCGAAAGTTGCGCGCTGGCTGGTGAAGAACCGGCGCAACGGTCACTACTGGCTGTCGACTAAGGAAACGGCGTTCGCGATTTACGGGCTGACGGATTATTTGAAGGTCAGCAAAGAGCTGTCGCCGGATTATTCGTTCGAAGTTTATTTGAACGGCGTGAAGGTCGCCGGTCAGCACGTCGGCGCCGGCGAAGCTTCGAATGCTCAGTCGTTTGTCATCACCAAAAAGGCCGGTGAAGTCGGCGGCTCGAACCAGATTCGCGTCGTAAAGAAAGGCCGTGGCGCGCTGTATGTTTCGTCGGCCGTTGAATACTTTACCGCCGATGAAAACGTGGCGCCGCAATCCGCGAACGGCTTGAAGATCACGCGTGAGTATCTGCGCCTGCACGTCGCCGGTGAGGAAGGCCAGGCAAGTTGGCGTGTCGAACCACTCTCAGGCGAACTACGTTCCGGTGACATGATCGTGGTGCGACTGCGGCTGACCGGCCCACGCGCGCAGTACGTGATGATCGAAGATCCGATTCCGGCGGGGGCCGAACAGGTCGCGCGTGTCAGCGGCATCAACCTGAACTACTCGACCGGTCAATGGAGCGACTGGTACAGCAACCGGGAGTTCCGCGACAACCGCACGGCGATTTTCATGAACTACTTCGACGGCGACGCGACGCTCCAATACGCGATGCGCGTCGAAGTGCCGGGCGAATTCAAGATTGCGCCGGCGCGCGCCGAGCTGATGTACCAGCCGACGGTGCAGGCGAATACGGCGAACGATCGGTTGCGAATTTTGGACAAGAAGTAGCTCAGTTCTTCTCAAGCGATCTTTTCTTCATGCAAATGACCACCACAGAGACACTGAGAATGCACAGAGACACAGAGACTCTGTGTCTCCGTGTAGACTCTGTGCCTCTGTGGTGGAAAGCAGAGGAAAGGAGACTCCCTCCAATAACCAAGAGGATCGCCGAACTAAATCAGATCACGCGAGAAGTAATCGGCGCGGCGATTGAAGTACATCGTCAATTAGGTCCCGGACTGCTTGAATCTTCATATCGAGAGTGTCTGTGCCGAGAATTCCTGCTACGACGCATTCCGTTCGAACGCGAGAAGCCCTTGCCGCTCGAGTACAAGGGAATCCATCTTGGCTGCGGCTATCGCATCGACGTATTAGTCGCCAACTCAATCGTCGTTGAAGTTAAGGCTATTGAAGCACTCGCGCCGATTCACGAGGCGCAGTTGCTTACCTACCTTAGGATTGGCGGGTGGCGGTTGGGTTTGTTGATTAACTTCAACGTCGCAGTTCTGAAGAACGGCATTCGAAGAAGGATTCTAGGCTACGAAACTGAACAGGCCACAACGCCTGAGGAAACTCATCATGATAACTAGTCTAAGACTTTGGTTTGAGAGCTTACGGCGCACGCTGACGAATTTGCGCGCGCTCGGGATTTTCATCGCTCTCTATGCGCTGCTGCTCGCCAGCTTCTACTTTTTTATCTCGACACGCGAAGCGACCGTCTGGCAGGTACTTGCGACCTACGCTTTGATGTTGGTCCTGCCGGCCGTGTTCTTCGTGTTTCAGGCGGCGATTCTCGAGTTTGCGCGCGCGCGAAGATTCGCTATTAAGAATCTTCTGGTTAGCGCTCTGAAGCTGGCGGCAGTGACGATTCCGGTCCTAATCATTGGGGCGCTGCTGTGGTGGCTGATGAATAAACTGCAAGCGCGCTTCCCTGCTCCGCCCGCGCCGCTTGTTTTTCCGCCCGCACCACCCAAGGCGCCGCCCACTCATTGGCCGTCGTTGTTGATAACAACGCTTCGCTTCGTGCTGTTCGGCGTCGCGCTTCCGCTGGCGACGATTCACTTATGGATCGAAGCATCCGTATGTGACGTGCGCGCCTCTCTCGCCGGCGGCGCGAAAACGATCTTCGGCACCATCGGCCGTGCGCTCGCGCGCGCATTCAGCTCGGAATCAGTTTTCGTTTATGGGCTGGGACTGATTCTATTCGTCCTCGGGCCTTACTTAATCCTTCTGCCCCGGCTGACCTTCACGGGCACGAAGACAGCCTTCACGCTTTTCGTCGTGCAGGTGATCGTGGCCCTCCTGTTAATGCTGATCGGCTGGGTAGTCACCCTCGTGACGCTTGCGCGCGCGAGTGCGCGCGAAGCGCCCATTGAAATGAATGCGCCGGCAACGGTCTTTGAGTCACCGGCGTAATGGTTCGCGCAATCGATTTCCTGGGACGGGTGACGCGCACTCATGCACTGCTGTTAACCTGCACGTGCGCGCTCCTGCTGCTGATCAATTTCTCGCCGTCAACGGCGTTTCTGCCGGCGCTCACCTGGTCTAACAACGCAAACTCGAACGAAGACGAAATCGATTCGGCGCTTCAGCAAGCTGCCGAGGACGCCTTAGGCAATCGCCAGGGTTCAATCATCGTGATGGACGCACAGACCGGACGCGTGCGTGCAGCGGTAAATCCTGAGGGTGCGTACGCCCACGCGATGATGCCCGGTTCCTCAATTAAGCCGTTCACCACGCTCGCGGCTTTGCGCGCAGGTTTGATTGAAGAGGATTCGCGCACGGTTTGTCCCGGCCGCTTCACCGGTCTCAGTTTTTCTCTTCCATGCGTGCATGCCAATCACTTGCCGCCGTTCAATCCTTCACAAGCTATCGCCCACTCTTGCAATTACTACTTCGCGACGCTCGGGCAACGGCTCGGCCCGGACAAGTTAACTCAAACACTTCGTCAATTCGGTTTTGGACAACCGAGTGGTTTGAATTCACGTGAAGCGAATGGCGTCGTGAAGCCATGCGCGGCCGGTGATGTCGCACGCATGCGATCAACTGAAAGCCATCACGCGTCTCAGCAAGCCGATTGCGCAGCGCGCGAAGCCCTGGGTGAAAGCGATCACATTCAAGTAACGCCGATTCAACTTTTGACGGCGTATGCAGCGTTGCTCAACGACGGTCATTTGTTTCAGCCGCAAGCCGCCAATGCAGACGGTTTACAGCTTGTCGAACGCCGCTCGATAAACATTTCCCCGGAAGAGCGGCGCGTCGTAGTTGAGGGCATGGCCGGAGCGATTCGCTATGGCACGGCGCGAAGTGCAAGGCTGGATACCGTCCCGCTCACGATTGTCGGAAAAACCGGCACTGCGCTGCCGCCGAAAGGATTTCGCTTGAACGGGTGGTTTGTCGGCCTGGCTGGTCCGACAAGCGCCTCACGCGATCTTCAGCCGTCGGAAGTTCAACTCGCCGTCATCGTTTTACTGCCGCGTGCGAACGGCGCGGAAGCGGCCAAAGTCTCGCGCCCCATCTTTCAGGCGTTTGCGAACCAGATTGGCGACAGAGGGACAGAAAGCGTTGGCTCCAGCCCGTCGGATGTCTCCCAGTCTCCCCGTCGCCGGGTCTCCTCTTCCGCAGTCCGGGTCCGTTCGGTAACCGAAAGCGTGACGCGTGATTTGCCGCTGGAGAATTACGTGCTCGGCGTTATGCGCGCTGAAGGTTCGATGGAGTCAGAGCCTGAGGCGCTGAAGGCCCTGGCGATCGCCGCGCGCACATATGCGTTGAAAAACCTCGGTCGCCACGCGAAAGACGATTACGACTTCTGTTCGACCACGCACTGTCAGCGGTTCACTATCAGAAGCTCGCGCGTCAGCAACGGCTCGCCTGACGAAGTTGACCTCCCTGACGGTCGGGCTTCTGACACGCTTTCTGCCGCCGTTGCTGCGACTGAAGGCCAGGTATTGCTCGACTCTGGCGGTAGAACTATCGACTCTTACTTTGGCGCGTCGTGCGGCGGAGAGACGGCCGACATCGCGACGCTTTGGGGAACAGCGCCGGCGACTTACCTGCCCGGTGTGCGTGACGAGTTCTGCGAGTCGGGACCGCATGCGCACTGGACTGACATGATTCCCCGCAACGATCTGCTGCGCGCTCTGCAAAGCGATTCACGCACCGATGTCGGCCACCGGCTGGAAAGAGTAATCGTCAGCAAGCGCGATGACACCGGCCGCGCCGAGTTCATCACGCTCGAAGGCGAAAACCGCAAAATCGTGCGCGGTTGGGATTTCAAAATCATCGTCGGCCGAGTGCTCGGTTGGAATCTCTTAAAAAGTTCGCGATTTGAGGTCTCTCGTAGTGGAGCGAACTTCGTCTTTCGCGGCAGCGGATTTGGGCACGGACTCGGTCTCTGCCAGGAAGGCGCACACGTGATGGCCGCGCGCGGCGCGAATTACCAAAGGATTTTGGAGAAGTATTTTCCGGGAACGAGTGTGGGACGAGAGCGGGGTACGGGGAGACGGGGAGATGGGGAGAAAACAAAGGCTGCGAACGGCTGGAGGGCTGACCTTTTGGTAAATCAAGCGTTAAGAATTCAAGCCAAGCCGCAGAGCGGCAAAATGTTTATAGTGTCCAGACCGGAATTTGATCCTGAGCTCTGTAAGAGCGAAATACTCTTCCAGAAGAGCTCACATTCCGCTCCTTCGGAGCCGGGATCAGTTTTCAGTTTTCTGAACTATAAATATTCTGCCCCTACGGGGCTGGCTCAAAACACACGCTTAGTAACCATCTCCTCCGAGCACTTCCGCGTTACTTATCCGGCAGACAACGAACGGCGCGACGCAGATCGGGTCTTGACGATTCTTGAAAGTGCGCGCGCCGACTACTTGCGCCGCGCATCAGCGGCTTCGATATCGATCAGCGGTTTGCCATTTCTCGACATTCGCATCAACGATTCGACCGGGACTTTCACCGGCCGCACGGGTCAACCGCCGTGGGCAGCGGCCGCCACAAAAGGAAACCGGATCGAGACGCAGCCGCTCCCGATTTTGAAACGAAGAGGCGTATTACACACGACGCTGAAGCATGAACTGGCGCATGTGATCATCAACGTCATAAGTCGAGATCGTGCGCCGCGCTGGCTGGAAGAAGGCTTTGCGATTTATCTGGCCGGTGAAGGCGCGATGTTTACGCGTTACTTGCGTCGCGGCATGCTCACCACGGAAGAATTGGAGAAAAGGCTGCAAAGTCCGAGCACGCAGTCGGACATGCGTTCGCTTTATGCTGAGGCCTATCTGAAGGTGAATGAGATAGTGCGCAACCAAGGCGAAGCAGGCGTGTGGAAGAAGTTGGCCGCGAATTGACGAAGAATTTCACCACGGAGAGATAGAGGCAGAAACCCGACCGTCAGGGAGGGTGCCAATTCAATTCACGGTCGCGACACCCTCCTTTACAGTCGGGTTTCTGCATTTTCCTCTGTGTCTTCTGTGGTTATTTTCGTTTGCTCACGAACGGATTATCTTTAATCCAAAACCTCCACGGTTTACTAATCCACTTGTCCGCGTAATCAATCCCAATGCGCGGCCCGCGCGCGACCTGACGCGGCGAGATCGAAATTCCCTCTTCAAGCCACACTCGATCGCCAAGCAGGTCCGCTTTATCTAGTCGCCGATCAATTCCGAGCGCGATGCTCAAGCGACCAGGGCCACTTGTCCATTCGTATTCAGATCGACCAGGGCGCCGGCGGCGAATGATGTCGAGGCCTTCAGACGGTTCCAGCGCGCGCACCAGCACCGCGTGCGGGACATTTTCGACGTTCGTTACGACATTGAACTGGTTGTACATGCCGTAAACGAAATAGACGTATGCGGTGCCACCAAGGCCGTACATTGTTTCCGTGCGGTTGGTGCGCCGGCCACCGTAAGCGTGCGAAGCGCGATCTTCAGGGCCGCGATACGCTTCGGTTTCCACAATGATTCCCGCCACGCGCGTGCCGCTTCGATTCGGAACGACAAGCTTCTTACCGAGCAGATCGCGGGCAACTTCGAGGACGTCGGAACGTGTGTAGAATTCGCGAGGAAGCTTCATGCTCAAGGAAATTAACCTGCAGAAACCCGACCGTCAGGGACGGTGCAAAGGCAGGTTACAGGTGAAAACCACGCACCCTCCCTGACGGTCGGGTTTCTGCCTCTGTGTCGTTTGTGGTTCAAATCACCTCATCCGCCACAGCATCACTGCTGTAATCACAAATCCGATCACGACAATCGCGCGGCGGATGACCAACGGACCGACTCGACGCGCTGTTCTTGCCCCGACGTAGCCGCCGAGCAATGCTGCGACCGCCATCAGGAGCGCTATTCGCCACTCGACCAGGTGGGAAATCGCGAAAGCGATCACCGCCACGCTGTTGATACAGATGCCGAGAAAGTTCTTGATGCCGTTCGCGCGATGAATGTCGCTCAAACCCAGCAGACCCATCGCCGCCAGCATCCAGATGCCATTACCAGCCCCGAAGTAGCCGCCGTAAACGGCTGAAAAAAACTGCACGATGATCGCGATCGTCCACCAACTTCTCTGTGAACCTGACGTCGGTGACGGCACATGCAGCCAGCGATTGACCGGACCTTGCAGCATGAACAAAACCGTCGCGAACAAAATCAGAAACGGCACCAGACGCGCGAATGTCGGTGAAGGCGTCACGATCAGGAGCCAGGCGCCGACGCCGCCGCCGACCATGCTTACTGCGCCCAGACGCATAAGAATCAAAGAGCTGTCGCTCATCTCGCGGCGATAGCCGAACAGCCCACCAAACAGCCCCGGCCACAGCGCGACGGTGCTGGTCGCGTTCGCAACTTTCGGATCGAGTCCCAACCAAATCAGGAGCGGAAACGTCAGCAGCGTTCCGCCACCCGCGATCGAATTCACGACGCCGGCTGTGAATGCGGCGGCAACCATCAATCCGACTTCCAGGAGAGACATAGCGGCTAAGTGTAAGGGGCAAAGAGGAAAGGTAAAAGAGGAAAAAGTTTTTCTCTGTGTGTCTCTGTGAAGCCTCTGTGTCTCTGTGGTGAGCGACGCGGAAAGTATTCCACCACTGAGGCACGGAGGCTTCACCGAGACACAGAGAACTCTCCGGGATTCAGGGTGTAGAATTCCGCACCATGAAAGCCGTTAAGATCATTTCGTTCGGCGGAGTTGAGCGACTGCAAGTTGTAGAAGTCCCTGACGCGCCCAAACCAACGGCGGATCGCGTCCGTGTGCGAGTGCGCGCGGCGGGATTGAATCGCGCGGACATCTTGCAGCGCCTCGGTCGCTATCCAGCGCCGCCCGGCTATCCGCAGGACATTCCCGGACTTGAGTTCGCCGGTGAGGTTGAAAGCGTCGGCGAAGACGCGCGCGTTTGGACAATCGGCGATCGAGTGTTCGGCATCACCGGCGGCGGCGCGCAGGCTGAATACGTCACCGTTCATGAATCGTCGCTAGCGCGAGTTCCGGACAATCTCGACTGGGTTCAGGCCGCCTCAATTCCTGAAGTCTTTATGACTGCCCATGACGCGCTGTTCACGCAGTGCGAGTTGCAGATGGGTGAGCGAGTCCTGATTCACGCGGCCGGGTCAGGCGTGGGAACGGCGGCGAGCCAGCTGGTAAAAGCTACGGGCGGCGTTGCGTACGGTACTTCGCGCACGCCGGAGAAACTTGAGCGCGCGAAAGACTTCGGGCTGTCTCAATCCGTCGCAGTCGGAAACGATCCATCGAAGTTCGCTGCCGCGGTGGAAGACTGGACGAACGGTGAAGGCGTGAACGTGGTTTTCGATCTGGTGGGCGCTGCTTATCTGAAAGCCAATCTTGAATCTCTCGCCCCGAAAGGCCGGCTGATCTTCGTCGGCACAACCAGCGGCGCCAAAGCCGAGATTGATTATTCAATCGTCATGCGCAAGCGTCTGCGCATCATGGGGACGTCTCTGCGCACTCGGTCGCTGGAAGAAAAGGCAACCGCCACACGCCTGTTCGCCGAGCACGTCGTGCCGCTGCTCGGAAGTGGATCTGTGCGGCCAGTCGTCGATTCAGTTTTCAAGATGGATGAAGTGCGCGAGGCTCACCGGCGCATTGAATCGAACGAAACGTTCGGGAAAGTTATTTTGACGATTGATTAGCGACGGGTGTCACCGATGTTCGCGGGTCAGGTGTTCGAGGCGCGCCAACATGTCCAGCAGCGTCACACGTCACGATGCACAGACCGCGACGACCTTCGCCTTCAAGTCGATGGACCAGACGCCGCGCTTCTTCGTGAGTGAGCTCGTTTGCTTCACAACCGCGATTGCTGAGCACGGCCCAATTCTGGTTTTGAAGATCGCTGGTCATTGACGAAGAGTTCTCTTTTCCCTCTCCCGTTGGGAGAGGGTTCTAGCACGTCAAACGGCTTTGCCCAAAAAGTCTGAGGTGAGGTGAATGCTTTTCATTGATGCTGACAATATTCTGCAAGCTGCGAAGCAGCGGTTGTAGTTAAGCCCAAGGCGAGCTCTGCGAGCCTTGGGTACCAGCAAACAGAATTTTGTAGGAGCCGCGAAGCGGCGACCAATCCTCAACGGGGCAGTCGCGTTGATTCTGACTCGAAAAATTAAAACTTTGAACTCGAAGACTGAGATGTCGCCCGCTTCGGGGCTCCGCTGATCAGAAACGGGCCTGGTTTCCCAAGGCTCGCAAAACCTCGCCTTGGGCTTAGCTAAGACCGCTGCTTCGCAGCTCGACGAGTTTTGTTCGGTCGCACTCTTTGCCGCGCTATGCTGCGCACCCTCACCCCAGCCCTCTCCCAAAGGGAGAGGGAGTTTCCCAGGCTCACTTCCCTTTGAAATCCGCTTTCCGCTTTTCGAGAAATGCGCTGACGCCTTCGTCTTTGTCTTCGCTCGAAAAACATAGCGCGAACAGATCAACTTCGCGACGCAACCCTTCGTCGAGGTTTGATCGCGACGCTGCCTTTACGGCCTCCTTAGCCAGACGGAGAGCGACCGGACTCTTATCAGCGATGCGGTTGGCCACCTCCATTGTTTTAGTCTGGAGTTGATCGGCCGGAACAACGTGGTTCGCCAGGCCCAACCGGAACGCTTCCTGCGCGTTGATGATCTCGCCGGTCAGAATCATCTCCATCGCTTTGCCTTCGCCCACCAGACGCGTCAGGCGCTGCGTCCCGCCGCCGCCGGGAATGATACCGAGGTTGATTTCGGGTTGGCCGAACGACGCGGTCTCGCTGGCAATCCGAATGTCGCAGGCCAGCGCCAACTCGCAGCCGCCGCCGAGACAATAACCATTGACCATCGCGATCACCGGTTTTGGAAAAGTATCGACCGCATTGAACAAACCGCGATCGAGCATGATTGCCCGCTGCGCCAAAGCTGTGCGGCCTGCGAACTCAGCGATGTCCGCGCCGGCCACGAATGCCTTGTCGCCCGCACCGGTAAAAATCACGACGCGCACTGAGTCGTCTTCGCTCAATTCATCCAGCGCGGCTGCGCCTTCGGCGCGCGTCTGAATGTTCAGCGCGTTCCGCTTTTCCGGACGGTTGATCGTGATAATGGCGACGCGGTCGCGGCGCTCGATGAGAATACTCTCGTACGTTTGACTCACTTTAATTGCTCCTGGTTGGTTAAGAATTGGTGAAGTAAAACACAAAGCGCCCGCGAAAGGCGAGTGAGCAGGGTTACTCCGATTTCTGCCGCTCATCTCTGTGCCTCGGTGAGTTCTCTGTGTCTCTGTGGTGAAAAACGTTTAGAGATCACTCACCACAGAGACACAGAGACACAGAGATCGCACTGAGACACAGAGGCCACCATGCACAACCACCCGCGTTGTTCGGTTAAGGATTATTTGAAGCTGAGGTTTCGTCCGTGGTGGCGGCTTGCTCATCTGCCACCCACGAGACGAACAGTCGCATCCAGTTTTCGGAAGGTTCGGCAATCTGCACGCCAACGCGCGCGGTTCCGTAAATCGCCGGTGAGATTCGCACTACCGTCGCGGTCGCTTCGGTGGGCGAACCATCCGGCTTGTGCGCGCGGATGTAAAGATGTTCGCCGATGCCGACTCGCTGATTCAGATGGAAAAGCGCGCCGGAAGTCGAGATGTCATCAGTCTCCGTCGGCTCGCTCCAGGCGGCGCCGTCATCCGAACGACCTGACACGACGATCGGAAGCCGTAACGCCATTCTTAGCGCAAAGCGTCTCTCTTCATTCTGATAAGGAGTGCTCATTACCGTCGCCATTCGAGTCCCGCCCGTTCGCGCGCGCTCATCGATGTTCAGCTAGTATAAGCCCTGCGCGCCTGTTCTGGCTCGTTCCATTTATAAAAACCTTCACCGCTCTTTTTGCCCAGTTTTCCTTCGCTGACCATGCGCCGAAGAATATCCGGTGGCCGGAATGTCTCAGATTCGAGCGTTTCATGCAGGTATTCGGCGATGCTCAAACGCACATCCAGGCCGACCATGTCCGTCAATTTCAGCGGTCCGACCGGGTGGTTGTAACCAAGTTCCATGGCCGTATCGATGTCGCGCGCGCTGGCCACGCCCTGCTCGACCATGCGCATCGCTTCGAGTCCCAGCGTCACGCCGAGACGGCTGGAAGCGAATCCCGGAACATCGCGGACGACAATCGGTTCCTTCTTCATGCGTTGCGCGACTTCACGCACGGTCGCCGCAGTGTCGTCTGACGTTTCGCTGCTGATGACGATTTCGACAAGCCGCATGAGGTGAACCGGATTGAAGAAGTGCATGCCGACAACGTTCGTCGGGCGATTCGATACTTTGGCAATTTCACTGATGGAAAGCGAAGAAGTGTTGGTCGCGAAGATGCAGTGGCTGGTCACGAGTTCTTCGGTTTGACGCAGCAAGCTCTGTTTTAGCTCGAGATTTTCAGGAGCCGCTTCGATCACAAGATCGCTTTCGCCTATCTCAGCAAAATCTGTCGTCGCGCGAATTCTCGAGAGCGTTTCGTCGCGCTCCCCTTCTGTTACTTTTCCGCGCTCAATGCCCTTCGCGAGATTTCGCTCAATTGCCTGCATGCCGCGCTGCGTCGCGGCCTCATCAATGTCGCGCATCAGGACGTCGTAACCTGACGCCGCGGCGACTTGCGCGATGCCGTGGCCCATCGTGCCCGCGCCAAGCACACTGATGCGCTGAATTGGGCGAGCCGAAGCCGGGTTGTTGTCTTGGTCCGAGTTCTTATTCAACGTCGCAATCTAGGCGGCCGAACCCTCAAAGGTGGATGCCAATTCAGGCCACGATGTGGCTGGGGCCTGGCTGGTTCGACTAACTCGTACAGCACTAGTTATACTATACGCGCAACGCAAAACGCCAACAGTTTTCCCGCGTGGCACGTGTCAGTACCGCGAGCGGTAGCGACCGGATCATCACACCATCTGAGTCAGCGACGCGGCATTCAAACGACTCACGGCGACTGCTAACAACACAGAGGAGACCCTGAATTGCCCACACAAGAACTTCATCGCCAGGTAGTAATCATCGGTTCCGGCCCCGCTGGATTGACCGCGGCGATTTACAGCGCGCGCGCTAATCTGAATCCGCTGCTGGTTGATGCGCCGGCCGACACCGAGAAACAAACAACCCCGGGCGGACAGTTAATGATCACCACTGAAGTGGAAAATTATCCGGGCTTTGCGGAAGGTATTCAGGGTCCTGACCTGATGGTTCAGTTTCGCCAGCAAGCTGAACGCTTCGGCACGGAGTTCCTGGAGGAGTGGATTACGCGCGTCGATTTTAGCGAGCGACCTTTCAAGTTGTTCACGGAGAATAAAATCATCACGACTGAGACGTTGATCATCGCTTCCGGCGCGTCGGCGAAATGGCTGGGAATTCCGGGTGAGGCAAAGACTCCGCATGGCTTTGGTGGTAACGGCGTGTCGGCTTGTGCGACTTGCGACGGCCCTCTGCCGGCGTTTCGCAACAAGCGTTTGGTCGTGGTCGGCGGCGGCGACACCGCGATGGAAGAGGCCACGTTCCTGACGCGCTATGCGTCGCGCGTGTTCGTCGTTCACCGGCGCGACAAGCTGCGTGCGTCGAAGATCATGCAGGACAAGGCGCTTGCAAACGAAAAGATTGAGTTCATCTGGAACACTGGAGTTGACGAGATTCTCGGGACGCATGAGCAAGGAGTGACCGGCGTGCGCCTGCGGAATTTACAGACCAGCGAAACGACCGATTTCGAATGCGAAGGCGTCTTCATCGCGATCGGCCACAAGCCGAACACTGATTTGTTCAAAGGCCAGATCGACATGGACGACGTTGGCTACATCGTCACCTCAGGCCGTTCGACTGCGACAAACATTCCGGGTGTCTTTGCTGCCGGCGATGTGCAGGATTCAGTCTATCGGCAAGCGGTCACGGCCGCGGGCACGGGCTGCATGTCAGCCATCGATGCGGAGCGATTTCTCGATCATCTACCTATCGCCATGCCCACCGGTGAAGAGGTCACTATCGAAGGCGAGCATCTGCCCGCCGATCACAGCGTGATCATCCTGCCAACGGGTGAAGTTGTTTCGAATGAAGCCTAAGCAGCCGATGTTAAGATTGCTGACGGACAGAAGTTAGCGCCGTGTGCCCTTCTTGGCCTTGCGGACGCTGCTGGATTTAGACTTGGGTTTCTTTGGTGAAGCGCCATTCCCGCTGAAATAACGCTCAACTACTCCAATAAGCGCGTTCAGTCGATCATCAGTCTCAGACAATTTCTCGTCGGTGCGATACTGCGCACGGGTAAGTTTCCCCACCATTCCAACGACCGTCGTCAGCGATTCTGTTAGATGATTGTGTTTTTTGGTGAGTTCTGCTTGCGCTTCTTTTAGCTGCTGAATATCAACCGCGAACTGCGCCTGATGTTCCACAATGAATTGCATGTGGCGCTCAAACTGTTCATTGGCCATGTCACTGTCTCCGAATTGGCGCGATTATATCACTGGGCAACTCCAGATTCTCCTCACAAAATGTCTTGCGCTTTAAGCGTTACAATGGTTGCGATTACCAACGCTAAGAACATAAATATCAGGACGAACGGATCAATGATCTTATTACCCCAGGGATGAAGAAACGAGATGTAGTTGCTGACGTCCTCGGGAATCTTTTCGGCGCCTTTGACCTCCGGCGGGTCCTTTAACTTCGGCGCCTCCGGCTGATCGGATTGCCTTCCGCTTTGTAGATCCTTGACGTAGTCCTTCATCTTCTTCTCGTAATCCTTCAAGTCCTGCTCAGCGTCTTTCTTGTAATCCTCAACGTCCTGGCGCGCCTCCTCGATGTTGCGGTCGTTTAATGCTTCGTAATGTTTGTAAAGACCCTTCCCTTCGTTCTCGCCTTCGGGATCGGAACCTTCCTCGTCCAGAGTATCGAGCGTCGAGAATTGCTTTAATCCGTCGAAAGCCCACGTCGCCGGCATGAGCGTGCCGATCGCTTTCGAAGCTCCTGCGGGAACGCCGACCAGACCGGAAAAAAGAATTTGCGGGATAAGAATTAGCGGCACGAGGCTGGTCGCCATCTCGGACGTCTTCACGATCGCCGACACGAATAAACCCAGCGCGATACCCACCATCGCGGTAATGAACACAATCGCCAGTTGCGGCGCCAGCCATCCGGGAACGCTCATCAAGCCGACGTAATGCATCATCTTGAGCGCTCCGAACAACATCAAGCACTGGACCGTGACGATCAGCGCGAGGACAAAAATCTTCGAGCCGACATAAGGCAATAACCCAAGATTCACCATGCGCTCACGCGTGTAAACAGCGCGCTCGCGAATGATTTCGCGCGAAGCGACTGAGGTGCCGAACCAGAGCGCGACCAGCCCCAGCACGAAGTATGGAAAGTCGCGCGGCAGCGTGTCACCAACAACGAGATAAGTAAGAAAGGCGATGATCGGCGCCTGGGCAAAGAGAATCAAGAGATTGAATTTGTCGCGGCTCAGGACTTCCATGTAGCGGCGCGTGAGCGTGCCCCACTGGCGGATTGAATCGGTAACCGTCGTGTGCCGCTTGGGTGGAGCGGCCGCGCGGCCATCACGGGGCAAAAGGCTGAGCGGCTCAGCGACGTTGCGCCGATAGTGCTCCGTTGTTTGGAATTTTTGCTTCCATTCGTCGGCGACTTGTTCGGCGATCTGTTCGCGCTGCTGTTTAAATGCCTGCTTCTGCGATTTCGCGGCATCGGGCGGCAACGGCGGCATCGCCGCTATGCGTTCGTCGACCGGGTCTTCCAGCTTGTCGTAGAGGTCTTTGAAACTTTCGGCCTCGACGTGGGCCAGCGCATCCTGCGGCGCGCCATAGAACACTAGCTTGCCGCGCATCAGCACGACAATCTTGTCAAAGAGCTTCACGTTCTCCATCGCATGCGTTGTCAGCACCACGGTGCGGCCGCTCTCGGCGATTTGCCGAAAGAGCTTCATGATCTTTTCTTCGGTCGCCGGATCGAGACCCGAAGTCGGCTCGTCCAGAAAGATCACTGACGGCTTTGTGATCAGCTCAACCGCGATGGAAACGCGCTTGCGTTGTCCGCCGGAGAGTTGGCTTACCGGCACGTCGCGGCGCTCTGAGAGCCCGGTGACGTCCATCACCTCGTTGATGATCTGATCGATTTCTTTGGTCGAGACGTCACTCGACAACCGCAGCCGCGCCACATAGTAGAGCGTGCGATAAACCGTCAGCTCGCGGTGGATGATGTCATCCTGTGGAACGTAGCCAATCGATTGCTTCAGGGAATCGAGATGCCGATACAGATCCAGGTTGTTGACGAGGACGAACCCGCTGGTCGCCGGCCGCATGCCGTTGAGCGAATCCATCAAAGTGGACTTGCCTGCGCCTGATGGGCCGAGCAACCCGATAAATTCGTTGGGCTGAACCGTCAGCGAAACGTCGTCGAGCAACTTGATCGATCCGCCACCGGAGCGATTTGCGACAATCTTGACGATGTTGATGCAATCGATGCGGGTCTTCGAACGGGTATCGTAAACGGCCACGCCGTGCGCCGCATCTGCCTGGAGAACGAACGGCCCGATTTGGATGACGTCCGAATGCTGAACTGCGTGGCGTCCGCTGACGCGCTGGCCGTTGACGTACACACCGTTCGTTGAACCGGCGTCTTCTACCGTTACGCTGCCGCCCGAGGTCGCGAAGCGCGCGTGGTGATTGGAAATCTGCAAACCGTCGAGCCGAACGTCGTTATCCGCCGCGCGGCCGACAGACAGTTGAGCGCGAGCGTCGAACGAAACTCGCGCAAGCAGTTGCGACTGGCCGCCGCCCGCGCCGGGCATGGATTGCGGCGCGAGAGACCCTGACGTCGAAACAATCGTTTGCCGGCGCGCCATCGCCGCAATTTGGCCAAACTCGGATGGAATCGACTGCGGCGCGGCCACTCCGCCGGGCTGGATCCCGCCAGGTCGGGATTGCCCCGCGGCCGGATGAACCGGATCGACTAACCGCAGGATAGGTCCGCCCGTGCCTAGTTGAACCTGATCTTTGTCGAACAGCTTTACCGTCTCTGTAATGCGCTGACCATTGACGAGCGTGCCGTTGAAGCTCTTCAGATCGACCACCGCAAACTGTCCGTCAACTTTGCGAATCTCCGCGTGGCGGCGCGATACGACCGCCGCCGCGGCATCGATCACGACGTCACCTTGTGGATCGCGACCCAGTTGAAAGACATCCTTGTTTAGCTCGAAACGACGGATGTTCGCCGCGATTGGATCAAACAGCTCAAGCCGCGCAGGTTGTGAAGACACTCGCGGCGGCGTGGCTTGTACCGGCGGTCGCGGCGGCGTGGCTTGTACCGGCGGTCGCGGCGGCGCGGCTTGTACCGGCGGTCGCGGCGGCGCGGGCGGCTGAACTTCAGTCGGGGCCGTGGCGTCAGACTTGTGAATCTCCGCCGGCGCATCACGAACGGTCGCCATGCGATCGACATCAGCCGGCTTCGCGGAAGGTTTGGCCACAGCGATGGGCGACTGTTCGATACTGACAACCCGGAGGATGGGGCCATCAGCTCCCAACTGCACATGCGAACCGACGCGCACTTCGACGGGCGCAGCTGCTTTCTGACCATTCACAAACGTGCCGAATCGGGAGTTCGCGTCAGTGACGGTCCAGCGCCCGTCGGTCAGACGAAACTCTGCGTGGCGTCGCGACACCATTGGCCATTGGTTTTGCGCAAAGAAGAAGTGACAGACGGCGGGGTCACGGCCCACCAGCACCACATCGCTGGTGAACGCGCGTTCGCCCAGCAGCTTGCCGCCGCGATCTTCAGCCAGAACTATTTTCATAATTGAAGTGTCAGAAGCCCGACCGTAAGGGAGGGCCACGCTACATCGTAGGCCGCCTGAAGCGTCAGTTGCCCTCCCTCACGGTCGGGCTTCTGACACTACTTTCCAAACCGGAACGATTCGAGCACCATCGGGAGCTCGCCCTTCACGCCGACGTCGTCAACACTTTTCAACTCAGGAGCAAGCGAAGTCGTCAGCATCAGCAGCGTCACGCCGGAGTTGCCGCCCGAGGGCGGGGGCAGAAAGATAACCCGGCCCCAAATTGTGACGTCACCCTTGGCGGTATCGCGCGACATACCTTCGAAGCGAAATTCGTAACCGTCGTATGATCCGACGCGGGCCGGCCCTTCGGAAACTTTTCGATATTCGGGAAAGCCGGTCGACAACTGCTTGCTCAGATTCTCCGCAAGGTTCTTAAACAGCTCGGTAGACGTTCCCGTTGCCGAGTACCAACCGACGGCAAAATTCTCTTGCGTGAAGTCCGGCGGAAGACGACGTTCGACTTTCGCGAAATTGCTGGCGCCCGCCACGCCCGCCTCTGCATCCTTCTGCCACCTGTTCGGGTAATAGAACGAGAAGTCCACGTAGTGCTCCAGCAGCTTGCCGTCCAGGTTCGCCTTTGAATTCACAAACTGCACGGCATCAGCCGGCGGATTGTACGGTGGTGGTTCGTTCGACGGCACGGACGCTTGGCTTGGCGTGGCCGTGCTCGGCAGCGATGACGATGGCTGATTCGGCTCATTAACAATCACCACGCGTTCGCGTGCGCGCGCTTCTTGTTGTGGTTTGTACCAGAAAAAGTAGCCTGCGACCGCCACCGCCCCGACGAAGAAAATCAGGAGGACAGCGAGAAGACCAAGGATCAGCGGCAGCTTCGATTTCTTCTTCTGCGCCACCGGCGGCAAAGGCTGACTTGGATGAGCGGCAGCGGCTGCCTGCGCTTGCGGCGGCGGCGGAATCGGGCCAGACGGCTGCGGCGGCAACGGAGCCGACGTTGGCGGCGGTGGAATTGGACCTGAGGATGTTACTGGTGGCGGCGCCACTGGGCCTGTGCCGGTCTGGCTCGGCGGCGCACCATAGTATTGCGTCTGCGATGGCGGCTCGAGACTGCCGGTGTCGCGCGTCTTCACCTGCTGTGTGCCGTCATTAACGCTGCTGCTGACTACCGTCGCTTCCGGATCGAATGCGGCCGCCTGTTGCCCACTGAGATCGCGGGTCGTCGGTTTGGCGACGGCATCGCGAACTTTGGACGAATCGAACTGCACCGTCTCGGTC
Organism: uncultured Acidobacteriota bacterium; assembly: GCA_963726075.1. GTDB lineage: Bacteria > Acidobacteriota > Blastocatellia > Pyrinomonadales > Pyrinomonadaceae > UBA11740. Next base: position 860,450 of record CAVSAQ010000001.1, read on the forward strand.
ATCTCAGCTTGCACGGTAAACAACAAACCGCCGTCGTGTGTGCAGAACTTCTGCGTGTCAGTTGAATAAGTGCGGTTACATTTTGGGCAACGTCTCATGTCTGTTTTGTCTCAGGGGTTTGTAACGCAAGTTGTTAACTTGCGGAGGGCGCAAGCTGCCAGCTTGCGCGACAAAAAAAAGTTCTACGATCTCGCGCGCGCGGCGGCGATCTTCGCCGGCAACTCGGCATTCGCCGGGTCTAACTCAAGGGCCTTTTGATAAGCGCGCAGCGCGTCGCGGCCTCGCCCGGCGGTCATGTAGCCATCGCCGACGCCCGTGAACCCGAACTGGCCGGCGAGCGCTTTGCGATCAGCAGCAGAGGCCAGCGCGGCTGCTTCTTCGTAGGTTCTGAACGCGTCGTCATGCGCTCCGGCGCCCAGGTAGGCCCGCGCCAGAACGGTGCGCACAATAAAACTCTTCGCATTCGCTTCGGCGGCCGTTTTCAAAATCGCGGCCGCTTCCGCATAACGTTGATTGACTGAATAGAACCGGCCCATCAGGAACAAGGCTCCCGGATTTCTTGCGTCCAGCGAAAGCGCCCGTCGCAACACCGGCTCAGAATCGTTCCATCGCTGTGCCGCTTGCAGTGCGTCTCCGATCAAAACCAGTGTCGGAGCGTCCTGCGCTTTGTCTCCGGCCGAGCGGAAGAGCGCATCGGCTTCATCCCATCGCTTCATTCGCGCCAGCACGCCTGCGAGGTGGACCTGCGCCACGACAAAATTCGGATCCAGTTCCGTCGCGCGGCGGAAAGCACTTTCGGCATCGGCGTTGTAAATGCCGCGCGCAGTCATCGCCACCCCCAAACGATCGAAAGCGATCGCATTGGTTGGCGCCAGTTGCGTCGCGCGCCGGGCAAAGTATTCGGCGTCGGTAAATCGCTTCGCATTCAGCGCGCCGGTTCGCGGCTGCACAAGCACGAAGCTTAAGGCCATCAGAACCTCAGGATCAGTCGCGGCGGTGTCGAAGGCTTTCCGGTAAGACGCTTCAGCGTCGTCCCAGCGCTGCTGATCGACCAGGACATTTCCGATCGCGTAGTGCGCGCGCGAATCGCGCGGCTTCAACACTAAAGCCCGGCGGTAAGCCGCTTCAGCCTGGACGAACCTGCGCCCATCACGATCATCGTTGCCATCGGCCAGCGCGTCCTGAAATCGCGCTTCGATTTCGGCCGGAGTCATTCTCGGCCTCGGCGGCCGAGCCGGATTGCCGCTCCGTTTGGCTTCGGGATTCTTCGGCCGAAAGATGCCCGCGCCGCCGCCCAACTCGCCGCCCGTCTCCTGGGCCAATACCGCACACGACGCCACCACCAGGCAGGCGCACGCCAGCGTCACTTTAATAAGCGCGCTAATTCTCATTCTTGAAAACGCAATCGAGGGTTTGTTCATGTTATTAAGACTCAGGGTCTCTGGATTTTTGCGGGTGATAATACTCGGTGAGGTAGCGAGGCTCAAGTAGGTACGCCGGTACGCTCGCCTCTGGCGTGCAGCATGCCAGAGACATGCGTACCAATCAGGCGCCTTCACTGTGGTCGAACCAAACGAAAGCCCAACACCGAGACTTGAGTGTTTCCCGAAACCCAATCCCGTCGCGTCGCCGAGATGGGCTTAGGCTTTTGGTCTGTTTCGTAGGACGCGCCACGAATGACGTACCATTTCTGTTGCTCACCTTCAATTTTGAGCGCACTGCCCGGATAGTAATTGGCGGTGGTTGACGTCCATTCATAGATGTTTCCGATCATGTCCATGACGCCCCACCGTGTCTTGTCAGTTGGCGTGGAACCGACCGGTTTCGGCGTGGACGCTTTCGAACTTCCGGTAATCGCATTCCCTTCGACCCAGGTGTTTCCCCACGAATAGATATTCTCCTGATCGCCGCCGCGCGCCGCGTACTCCCATTCTTCTTCGGTCGGGAGTCGCCAGTCTAGGCCATCGCGTTGCGATCGCCACTTAGCGAATGCGACGGCATCGCTGTAGGACACGAACGTCACCGGCAGAAGTTCCTGTCCCGCAATCGGTTTTTTGTTGATCCAGTGTGACGGTGGTTCGTGGCTCGTCTTTTCGACGAATTGTTGATACTCGTAATTCGTCACTTCGGTCTTGTCGATGACTAATGGCTTGACGGTCACGGCGTGCACCGGCACTTCAGAAACCGTCGCGCCATTGCGGCCCATGTCGAATGTTCCACCCGGAACTGAAATGAATTCAGGAGTAAACGTGACGGGCGCTGGCCCAGGATCCGGATCTTTCGGGTTTTCAACCGGAGGATTGTCGCCGCCACCGGGCGTTGGCGTAGGCTTGGGCCACAGAACCCATGCGCCGATTCCACCCCCGAGCAGTACGAGCAACAAAACACCCGCAAGCGCGTACGGCAATATGTTCCGCTTACCGGCAACCGCCGCCGGCGGCACATTGACCAAATTCGGATAGCTATTCTCCGTAATCGTCGTCGCGCCCGCTTGCCGTACGTTTGTCGCTTCCGGAGTGACCACGGCGGCCGGGGCCGGCGGAATACTCGACGCGAGTTTCGTCAGTCTCTCTTCAATACCTTTCGTCTGGTGCGCGACCAACTCTTCGACGCGCTTGCGTTCTTCTTCGCGCCGGCGCTCTTCGTCGAGGCGCTGTTCCTCTTTGCGCCGCGCGTCCTCCAGCCGTAGTTCTTCCTGGCGACGCGCTTCCTCTGCTTCCCGAAGCTTTCGGGCTTCTTCATCACGCACACGCTCAGCTTCGCGCTCGCGCTCTTCCGCGGCGCGCTGCTCGGCGGCAAGGCGCTCTGCTTCGATCCGCTCTTCTTCCTGCTTTTGTTTGAGCTGCTGTTGCCGCTCGGCTTCCTGCCGGGCCTCATCTTCTTTTCGTTTGCGCTCGGCCTCGGACGCGAGTTGTCGTCGCCCTTCTTCTTCGCGGGCCATTTCCTCCCGCGCTGCGGTCAACTTGTCCTGTTCTTCCATCCAGGACTTGCTGCTGATGGCGGCCGCGATCAAGTCCTCAGTCGGACGCGAGTAACTCGATCTGCCAACTTGCGGATCGGTCGCGGGCGGCGGGCCGGTAATGATCGTCTGGTAAGGATCCGGCTGCCGCGCTTCGCCGGTATTTTTTAGCAGCGCGCTGGCGGCTTCCATCGCCTGGCGAAACTCCTCAAGGAATTCGTCCGCGGATGGCGTGCGATGTTCCGGCTCTTTTTCGAGCGCGTGACGCACGACGGCTTCGATTTGCGGCGGCACCTCTACGCCACGCGACGAGAATGTCGGCGGCTCCTCAGTCAGGTGCTTCTTCATGATCGCCGGAATCGCGTTCGCTTTGAACGGCACTTCACCGGCGAGCATTTGATAGAGCATCACGCCGAGGCTGTACACATCCGCGCGCGCGTCGGGTGGTTCGTCCGACCACTGCTCGGGCGCCATGTAAAACGGCGAGCCCATCAGTCCCGTCGTCTGCGCGGCGACAAAGGAACCCAGCAACTCGCCCGACTTAATCTTCGCGAGACCGAAGTCGAGAATCTTGGTGCCCTCGGCAATCGTCAGACCGTCCTGAAGCATGACGTTCAGGGGCTTGATGTCGCGGTGCACGATGTTTTGACGATGGGCCGCAGCGATGCCGGAACAGATCGGCTGCATGAAGTCGAAGGCGCGCACCGGGCCCATCGCTCCTTCGGCGGACATCACTTCCTGCAGCGACTTGCCCTGCACGAACTCCATTACGAGAAAAGGCATCGTGCCGCGCACGACTCCAAAGTCGGTTACCGCAATTATGTTCTGATGGCGAATCGCAGCGGCGGCCAGCGCTTCCTGCCGAAAACGCGTGACGAGATTTGGATCGTTGCCGACCAGATCGGGAAGAATGATCTTGATTGCGTGCTGGGTCTTGAGAAAGATGTGCCGGCCTTTGTAAACAATGCCCATGCCGCCCTGGCCCAGCCGCCGCTCCAGGTGGTAGCGGCCGTCAAGGATTGGTTCGCCCGCGATGGACGGACCTGTCGCGGCGCCGTCGTCAGGGCAAAAAGCCACGTCGTCGGCAAAACAGACACGACACTTTGGGCACTCTTTCATTCAGTGAATCGGACTACGTCGTACGACTCCGCGCGAGTCTGGGTTCGCGAAGATTTTAACGGCTGAGCACAAGCCAGGCAAGCATTCCTATTTGATCACGACGTTGACCAGCCGCTGAGGCACCACAATCACCTTAACGATCTTGTGACCGTCGATGAAGCTTTGGACCTTTGCGTCCGCCAGCGCTAATGCGCGCAAGTCCGCTTCTGATATGTCGGGCGACACGACCACACGCGAGCGCAGCTTGCCATTTACCTGAACGGGAATCTCCAGCTCATCTTTCTTCGCCAGCTCTGGATCGGCAGACGGCCAACGGGCAGACTTCAGCAGACCGCCGGCATGGCCCAACCCTTCCCACATCTCTTCGGCGATGTGCGGAGAGAATGGCGTCAGCATAACGACCAGCGCTTCGAGCGCTTCGCGCACGGCGAACACGTCAGATGGCGACTGCGACGGGCTTGCGCCCCTCCCTGCTTGCGGGGAGGGGTTGGGGGTGGGGTTGGCGCCGGTGGCAACCTCTCCCCCTCACCCCCTCTCCGCTTGCGGAGAGGGGGAAAGAACGGCAGCCTCAAAATCGCTAATCGCATTCGACAGCTCCATCAAAGCCGCGACGTTCGTGTTCAGATCGAGCTTCTCAGAATCCTCGGTCACGCGGGCAATCGTTTGGTGAGTCTTGCGACGCAGCGTGCGAGCACCGTCGCTGAACTCTGTAGGCGAGAGGCCCGCGCTCCCCGCCTCGGTACGCACGCCTCCCGCGTGCTCAGCAGGCCAGCGGCCTGCGAACCGATACACCATCGTCCACACACGCCGCAGAAATCGCACCGCACCTTCAATTCCCGTCTCCAACCAGCGCAGCTCGTTCTCGACCGGCGCGGCGAACAGAATGAAAAGACGCGTGGCGTCCGCGCCGAAAGCTTCAATCATCTCGTCCGGATCGACGCCGTTGCCGAGCGACTTTGACATCGCTTTCCATTCGTTTGTCTCTTCGACGCGATTGGTGACCATCCCCTGCGTCAGCAAACGCTTCACCGGTTCGTTGAAGGTCACCAGGCCTAAGTCGCGCATCACCTTGGTCCAGAAACGCGTATAGATCAGGTGCATCACCGCATGCGAGTCGCCACCGATGTATTGATCCACCGGCGTCCATTTGGCGACGCGTTCCGGCTCAAACGGCATCGATTCGTTGCGCGGATCGCAGTAACGAAAGAAGTACCAGGACGAATCGACGAACGTGTCCATCGTATCCGTCTCGCGCATCGCCGCCGCGCCACACGTCGGGCATTTGGTGTTGACGAATTCGGGAACCGTCTTCAAAGGCGATTCGCCTGTGCCGGTGAACTCCGCCTTTTCCGGCAACATGACAGGCAGATCTTTTTCCGGAACCGGCACCATTCCGCACTTTGGGCAGTACACAACCGGAATCGGCGCGCCCCAGAACCGCTGCCGCGAGATGCCCCAGTCACGTATGCGATAGGTGACCGCGCCGCCCCCGAAGTTTTTGGCGCCGGCATACTCAGACATTTCGCGAATCGCGTCGGTTGAAAGTGTGCCGCTCCATTCGCCGCTGTTCACCAACACGCCGTACTCGACGAACGCGTGTTTCATTTCGACCGATTGATCTTGACCCGGCACATTGTCGGCCGGCTCACTCTGCTGGCCATGCACCACCGGCGCAATGACCTGTCGAATCGGCAGAGTGTATTTCTGCGCGAACTCGAAATCGCGTTCATCGTGCGCCGGCACGCTCATCACCGCGCCCGCGCCATAATCCATCAGTACGTAGTTCGCGACCCAAACCGGCAATAGCTCACCGTTGAATGGATTGATGGCCAGCTGCCCGGTATTCATGCCGAGCTTCTCTTCCTCTGCCGTCAGGTCTTCAGCCTTGATCGCGCGCGCCGCTTTGATCTGTTCAGCAAACTTGAGCAAGTCGTCTTTCAAAGACGAGCCTTCGAGCAGCTGCGGCAGAATCGGGTGCTCGGCCGCGACTACGATCGCCGTCGCGCCAAAGATCGTGTCGATGCGGGTGGTGAATACACGGATCTTTTCCTTAAGATCTTTGACTCCGAAATCGATGTACGCGCCTTCGCTGCGACCCACCCAATCGCGTTGGCGTTTGATGACTTTTTCAGGCCAGCCGCTTTCAATCTCTTTGATGTCCTGGACCAGCTGCTCCGCGTATTTCGTAATGCGCAGATACCACTGTTCGATCTCTTTCTTGACGACCGCAGTGCCACACCGCCAGCAGATGCCGCCTGACGACTGTTCGTTAGACAGCACCGTCTGTTCTTTTGGACACCAGTTAACCGGCGAAGTGCGCTTGTAAGCCAGTCCGCGTTCCAGCATCTTCAGGAAGAACCACTGGTCCCATTTGTAGTATTCCGGCCGGTGCGCCGCGATTACACGCGACCAGTCATAACTGATACCCAGTCGCCGCATCTGCCCTTCCATGTGCGCGATGTTTTCTTCAGTCCAGTCGCGTGGTTGCACACCGCGCTTGATGGCAGCTTGCTCGGCCGGCTGGCCAAAACTGTCCCAGCCGATCGGATGCAAAACGTTGAAGCCGCGCAGACGCTTGTACCAGGCCAGCGCGTCGCCGATCGAGTAATTCCGCACGTGCCCCATGTGCAGAAACCCCGAAGGGTACGGCAGCATCTCGAGCGCATAAAACTTCTCTCGCGGGTCGTCTTCGCGGGCTTCGAACGCGCGCTCGTCGGCCCAGCGCTTTTGCCACTTCTCTTCGATTTTTTCAGGGAAATATTTCTCGTCCATCGTGTTAACTCCTCTTAACTTACAGTCATTTGGGTCAAATGCACAAAGCCGCTTGTGCAGTTACTTCGTTCGGGTTTTGACTGGATTCGCCGCTAACAGAGCGCTATTAAGCGCAGCGCGTCAGCGGCAGCGTAAGGAGGAGTTTGCGAAGTGAGTGGCCTTTAGACATTCTGATCGCCAATGCGGGTGATTGTAACGGAAGACCCGCGCTGCGTCCAGAACGTCAGAAGAAGCTTGCGGACATTGAATTCTTTTTATTCGAACGCACAATACCGGGGCAGGTTTTCGAGTCGGCGATGTAGACAGTACCCCTCGCGCTTCTCTAGGAATCAGAAAGAGAAAACGTAAACCTCAGAGTTATGGGTTCGCCCGAGCTTTTGGGTTTAACGGCGAAGCTCCTCCGCCGGGCGCTTCCGGCACTTGCGGTTTCTATGATCGTGTAACCTCCGGCGTCGGCGCCGGCAAAATCCAAAATGATAACAAGCCGCCTGGGGTTGCCGGCAGCTCTGTCCAGGGTAAACGTAATCTTGTTTCCCGCAGGTGGCGTGAAATAATTCCGGCCGTCCAGTTCGTAGGTATAAAGTGATCTGGGTCTTTGCGGTGATGCAAGCAAGGTCCGGTCGGGTATCACTTCGACTGAGATCACAGTCTTATCCGGGCCCTTGTAAGTGTAATTACCGACGAAGCCAGGGGCGCTGGCCGGTCGGGGTGTATTAGAAGCTTTCGGCCTTTGCTCGTTGATGACCGAAACCAGTTGGAGCGCTTCGTTCGTCCGCCCGGTCCTAAGCATCGTTTCAATCTCGTCCAGCTCCTGCTTTTTCGTTTCCAACTCAAGCTCTTTCGTTTTCAATTCCTGCGACTTAGTGTCGATGCCCTGTTGGAGCTCGCTCGACTTTTGCTGCAACTGCCCGAATTCGCTTCTCAAGCCGTTGGCCCTCCGCTCGAGCTTAACGACATTGAAGACAGAAAACGCCAGCCAGCCCGCGCCCAGAAGCACCACCAAAACTATAAACAGGGTGGCCCGCCGGTACGAGCGTTTCTGGCGCTCCTTTTCATTGGCCAGTAAATCTCGCAATCTCGGTTTCTGAACTCCAGAAACGTCCTCTGTTTGTTCGCTTATCTTCATTTCATTTCTTAAGGAGATCATCGGCGAGATCTAAGGTGCGTTTGCGCTCCTCGTCGGTGAGACTATCGAACCTTTCAAGACGCCGCTTGATGTGACCGTATCTAATTATTTCGGAACGTCTGGGAATGATTTCCCGATACGGGAATGCGGCGCAACCGCTGATGAAGAAACCCCCAATGCCAACGATCGAAGGGGCGAGACCTTTCAGTTGCGAATACAACAGGGCCGCGCCGGTGATGATTACCACGCCGATTAACAGCAAAACGCGAACACATTTCTTGAAAGACGAAATGGCACTCTCTTGTAAGCTTATCAACTCCTCAAAAGAGAGAACGTACTCGTTCACCAAAACATTTGATTTAGACGAGGACATTGCCGATGGCGCCTAACGCGCAATTGGCGTGCTTATACTCCAACCAGTGCCGGAAGGCAAGATTTCTGCAGATCGATGAAAGCACTTGAGTCTTTAGAGATTTCCGGAATGACCCACAAACGATCTCAACGCTTCCAGGTTCTTCAAATCGGCCCTGGGATCGTCGTACGGAGTCTCGAAGAATGAAAGCACAGTGTGCGAGCTTCGGATGTTGCGCAAAGCGTCGCAGAGCATCGCGTCCGATGTGGCCTTCGCCAATGTGCCAATGGCGATCGACGCGTGAATTAAATGGCGCCCGCGAATCGTTGAAGTGGACCGCGCGCACGTTACGCAGACCAACCGTGCGGCGAATGATTTCGATCGTGGCTTCCAACCCATCTGGTTCGCGAATGTCGTAGCCGGCCGTGAATGAATGCGCGGTATCGACGCAGACGCCGAGCGGCAGATTCGGACACGCGTCCATGATCGCGCGCAGATGCTCGAACCGGTGACCGATGCATTGCCCCTGTCCAGCAGTATTCTCAAGAAGGATGCGCAGCTTTCCAAATCGCAATCCTTTGCAAGCAACTTTCAAACTAATCGCAGTGGCATCGATGCCGTCGGCTTCGCAGGAGCCGCGGGCACTGCCTGGATGAACCACGACATAGTCAGCACCAAGCGCAATGCCGCGCTGCACTTCTTCACGGAACGAGCCGATCGATTTCAACAGAATTACATCGTCCGCCGAAGAAAGGTTGATCAGATAATTCGCGTGAATTAAGACGGGCGAAAGTTTGGTGAGTTTGCGTGTTGCTTTGAACAAGTCGATCGATTCGCGCGTTAAGGGCTTGGCCATCCAGCCGCGCGGATTGCGCGAGAAGATCTGGACCGCGTCGCAGCCGGTTTCTTTGGCGATGATTAACGACTCATGTAGCCCGCCCTTGATTGGCGCATGAAAGCCGATTGGCGGAGATTTCTTCATTGTGGATAATGAGGCGCGCAGTGCAGAAGCGCGCACGAAGTAAGCGCGCTCATCAGCGATCAGCAGCCGCCGCGCGCACGAAGTAAGCGCGCTCTTCAGCGATCATCAGACGCCGCGCGCACGAAGTAAGCGCGCTCTTCAGCGATCATCAGAAGGCGCGCACGAAGTAAGCGCGCTCTTCAGCGATCATCAGCCGCCGCGCGCACGAAGTAAGCGCGCTCTTCAGCGATCAGCAGAAGGCGCGCACGAAGTAAGCGCGCTCATCAGCGATCATCAGCCGCCGCGCGCACGAAGTAAGCGCGCTCTTCAGCGATCATCAGCCGCCGCGCTCACTTCGTGCGCGCTTCTGCATTGGCGGCTCAGTACGCAACGGGGCAATGAACCAATGAATCAATTTATAGTTTCGTCCATCACCCGCAGCATATTCCCACCTAAGATCTTTTCGATATCCGCTGCTGAATAACCGCGGTTCAGAAGTTCTTTCGTCAGATTCGGCAAGTCCGCGACTGACTTCATGTCCGTCGGCACTGCCTGCACGCCGTCGAAGTCTGATCCGATGCCAACGTGATCTACGCCCACCAGCTTCACGATGTGATCGATGTGATCGGCAATCCGCGAGACGTGCACCGGCGGCAGGCGCTTCAGATACTCTTCAAAGCGTACGCGATCGCGGGCGAGTTTCTTTTGGGCAACATTTCCCTGCTCTTGCTCGGACGCGCGCTGCACCATCAGAGCGATCTCCGCATCAACTCTTTTCTTCTTCTCACTCCAGCCGGGTTCGATGTGCTCGGGATAAAAGATGACGTTCACCACGCCGCCGGTTTTTGCGAGCGCGCGAATCATGTCGTCCGTCAGATTGCGTGGCACGTTCGCGATGGCGCGGCAGGCGGAATGCGTCGCTACCACCGGCTTCCTCGAAGTGTTCATGATGTCCCAGAAGGTTCTGTCGGACACGTGCGACACATCGATCATCATGCCGAGCCGATTCATCTCGCCGATCACTTGTTTGCCGAATTCGTTTAAGCCGCGCGTCTCGCCGACTGCGTCACCCGAAGACCCGGCCCAGCTCGTGCTGACACTCCACGCCGGAGACATGTAGCGCACGCCCATCTCGTAATAGCGCTTCACATTCTCGATCTTATCGTCGATCGCGTAACCGCCTTCCAGCCCCATCAAGGCAGCGATTTTTCCGCTCGCGGCGACGCGACGAACGTCCTCAGCGGTCGTCGCCAATTCCCACGTCTCCGGATGTTTCGCGGCCAGGTCCCGAACGGCCTCGATCTGAATGTCCGCGCGCTTCATCGCGCCGGCGCCGCCTCCTCCGAACAACTGCGGCTCGACCCAAATTGAAAAGAACTGCGCGTCGAGGCCTCCTTCCTTCGCCCGCACCGCGTCAAGATGCCCCTCTGCCAATAGCTGATTCAAATCGACGTTTTCATCGACCAGGCGTTGCGCGGTGTCGGCATGCATATCAACGGTGATTGCGCGTTGATGAATCGCGCGGGGGTCATTTTCAGTTGTCTCTGTTGGCATGTTCTTCGGTTCCAGGTGTTCAGTTGAATTACGGCAATTTGCGATCGCGATCAGCGCCACGGCACACAGCCATAAGGTGAAAGCCCGGCGCGGAATCACGACTTGATTGCCCTTCTTATTTGATCGCAAGCCGACTCGATCCTATTTAACTGATGCGTGTTGAGCAAGCGAGTGCGCAAACGACGTTTTTGGAGTGCGGCGGCTCGACGACGCTTTGGCTGTCATCGTCCCCTAAAGCTCCACAATAACAAAGCGCCGTCGAGCCGGCGCACTCCAAAAATCGCACTAAAAACCATGAATGGTTATCTTGCCAAGGCCTGCGACTTTAGAGTATCGTGCTTTATCAATTCACTCAGTAATAAGCACTTCTCGCGGTTCGAAACGCGTTAATTCTCCAAAGGAGTAAACAGCATGTATTCAATGGGCGATAAGAAGAAGGATGTTGCCACTCCGCGCATTTGTGACGTGATTTGGCACGATGGTGAGTTCATCAAATGGAATGATGCGCGCGTTCACGTCATGTCCCACGTTCTGCACTACGGATCGAGCGTCTTCGAAGGTATTCGCTGTTACTCCACGAAACGTGGGCCGGCCGTCTTTCGCCTGCCCGAGCACATGCAACGCTTCTTGAATTCCGCAAAAATCTTCCGCATGGATCACGATTGGAGCGTCGATGATTTCTGCGACGCCGCCGTCGAACTCGTGCGCCGCAGCGGTTTGGATCAGTGCTACATCCGCCCAATTTTGTTCCGCAGTTTGGATGAAGAACGACCCGCGTTCGGCGTCAATCCGTTTCCGAATCCGCTGGCCTGCTATATCGGCGCGTGGGATTGGGGCAAATACCTCGGCGATGAAGCAATTGAAAAAGGCGTCGATGTCTGTGTGTCGAGTTGGAACCGGCTGAGTCCGAATTCGCTGCCGCCTATGGCCAAAAGCGGCGCGAACTACATGAACTCGCAATTGATCAAGATGGAAGCTCTGGTCAACGGTTTTGCCGAAGGCATCGCACTTGACGATCGTGGTTACGTTTCCGAAGGCTCGGGTGAAAACATTTTTGTGGTCGCCAACGGCGTCGTGAACACGCCGCCGCTTTCATCTTCGGTGCTGCCGGGTATTACGCGCGATAGCGTGATTCAGATTTGCGGCGAGCTGGGCCTGACGATCAAAGAACGCAGCATTCAACGCGCCGCGCTTTACGTTTCCGACGAACTGTTCTTCAGCGGCACGGCGGCCGAGATTACGCCGATTCGATCCGTCGATCGCATCACAATCGGAAACGGCGCGCGCGGCGAAATCACCGAAAAGATTCAGAAGGTGTTTTTCGAGATCACCAAAGGTGAGCGACCGGCGCCCGGCCCCTGGCTCACTTATGTGCGTGAACAAGAGGAACGCGCGGCCGACAAACCGGGAAGAAAAGCGACGGACAATGGTCGCGTTCCGAAGTCGACAACAGATGACAGTGTCGCGGCTGAACTCGTAGCGCGAGCGCGCGCATAGCGGACGACTGATTCAATCAACAACTTGGCCAGAAGAGGCGGGAGTAGTCTCCCGCCTTTTCGTTTTTAGGACGGCACACGCTCAGCGACGCTGTCTTTGTTAACTTTCGGCGTGACTTCAGTCCCGGCCGGTTTCTCACCCAGCACCACGCGAATCTCATGTACTTGTCCGTCCTCGATCAAAGTGACTTCGTCTTTAGTTTGAACACGACCGTCGAGTTCAACTGTGGCCACGCCACGCGACACTGAATGCGGATTCTCAACTTTGATCCGATAAACTGAACTGCCGCGCCGATAAGTGATTTCGAAATCGCGCCAGAACCGGGGGATACACGGATCGACGCGCAAGCGGTCGCCCTGCAACTTAAACCCAAGGATGTATTCCAACGCCGCGCGATACATCCATCCCGCTGAACCGGTGTACCACGTCCAGCCGCCGCGCCCGGTGTGTGGCGGAACCGCGTATACGTCGCCAGGCGCAACGTACGGCTCGACTTTATACTTGTGCAACCCGGCGCGCGTCGATGAATGATTGATAGGATTCAGCAAACCAAACAACTCACCGGCACGATCCCCTTCCCCTAACAAAGCAAACGCAATGACTGTCCACAGCGCCGCGTGCGTGTACTGCCCGCCGTTCTCACGCACGCCCGGCACGTAACCTTTGACATAGCCCGGATCGAGTTTGCTTTTGTCGAAGGGTGGCGTGAACAAGATGATCAAACCGTCGCCGCGCCGAATCAGGTATTGTTCCACCGCGGCCATCGCTCGCTGCGCTCGGTACGATTCGGCCACGCCGGATATGACCGCCCAGGTTTGAGCGATCGAATCGATCCGGCATTCGTCGTTCTGCGCTGAGCCGAGGGGCGTGCCGTCATCGAAGTATGCGCGGCGATACCAGTCGCCATCCCAGGACTTTTCCAAACCCTTGCGAAGTTTTTCAAGATGGATTGCGTAGGTTGTGCGGTGATCCGCAGGTTGTGTGTTTGACCCAGTCGCTCCCGTTACTGACACGACCGCTCCGGGTTCTGACAAGTACGGTTCGATGCCCTGCAGTACGGTAGCCAAAAACCATCCGAGCCAGACACTCTCGCCTTTGCCACCGATGCCGATCCGATTCATCCCATCGTTCCAGTCTCCTGAGCCCATTAACGGCAACCCATGCGCGCCTAAGCCGAGACTGCGGTCGATCGCGCGCGTGCAATGTTCGAGAATGGTTCCGCTTTCAGAAGAAATCTTCGGTTCGATGTAGGTCTCATGCTGATCAGGCTGCAGCAACTCCGCCTCCAAAAACGGCACAGACTCGCTCAGCACGGATTGATCGCCGGTGATGTTCACGTAATGCGCGACGACATACGGCAGCCAAAGCAGATCATCGGAAAAGCGCGTGCGCACGCCGCGAGCGCTCGGTTCGTGCCACCAATGCAGCACGTCACCTTCTTTAAATTGCCGTGAAGCCGCGCGCAGGATCTGTTCGCGCGCGACTTCGGGTCGCGCGTAAACCAATGTCATCACGTCCTGCAATTGATCGCGAAAACCGAACGCGCCGCTGGATTGATAAAACGCCGAGCGCCCGCGCACACGACACGCCAGCACCTGACACAACAGCCAGCGGTTGACGAGCGTATCGAGCGAAGCATCGGGAGTTTTGATCTCCACGGTCGAGAGCGTCTGGTCCCAGAAGTTGAGCACGCGTTCCAGGGCTTCATTAACGGCCTGTACGTTACGAAAACGGGAATTGATTTCCCGCGCTTGCTCGATTGACTCGCCCTGTCCCAGCAGAAACACGATCTCGCGAGCCTCGCCGGGCGCGAGCTCGATCTGCGTTTGAATCGCTGCACACGGATCGAGACCGGCGCCGTCGCGGCCACTCAATCCCACGCGCCGCAAAGCGGCTGGATGGGCGAGGGAGCCATTGCGCCCGATGAACTCTTTGCGATCGCAGGTCATGGTGCAGCGGAGCTCGCTCGTGCTGACGAATGCGATCCGTTCGGCAAATTCGTTGTTGAAGGAGTTTCTCGCGAACACTGCGCCCTGTTGATCTTCGATGTCGGTCACGATGTGCGGCGCGGACGCATGACGATCGACGCCCAGGGTTAAATCGACATAATTCGTTACCGACAATCGCCGTTTTCGTTCAGTACGATTGCGCAGACGCAGCAGCGAAATTTTCACCGGCGCATCCAGCGGCGCAAACATGAGCAACTCTTGCGAGATACCGTGACTCGCGTGCTCGAACACGGTGTAGCCCTGTCCGTGACGAATTGAGTACGGGGCATTCTCGCGGATCGGCAGAGGCGTGGGCGTCCAGGTCGCGCCTGAATCTTCATCGCGCAGGTAAATGACCTCGCCGGGCGTGTCACTCACGACGTCGTTCGACCAGGGCGTCAGGCGATTCTCGTGACTGTTACTGGCCCAGGTGAATCCGCCGCCGGTTTCGGTCACCAGGAAACCAACCTCGGCATTGTTCGCGACTACATTGCTCCACGGGGCCGGCGTCCATTGGCCTTCGCCGAGGATGGTTACGTATTCGCGCCCGCCGTGCGCGAAGCCGCCGACGCCATTAAAGAAGGACAGCTTTGGAATTTCGAGTGGCGTCTCGGAATAGGTTTGCGACGGCGCATATGGTTGAAACTCAGCCGGTAGCGGGCCTTCGGCCGGGCGCCTGACTAATTGATCTTCAAGCGATCCTCTTTCGCTGACAATCACCACACGCGCCACCGCGTGCAGCAGAATGCGCTCTTCCTGCGGAATCTGATCTGAGCGACGAATGAATACGCCGGCCGGCTTATCCAGCAACGTTTGCACCCCCGCGGTTCGCGCCGCAGTCTGCAACGACTCGTGCAGAGACTGGGCGTAACCCGACGGATGGTCATTGAGAATTACCAGATCGAATTGCAGTCCCTTCGAACTGAGGTACTGGTGCGCGCGCAAAAGCTGTCGCGCCATCGGAACATCTTCTTCGCGCTCGAGACGCAGAATCACAATCGGCAAGTCGCCACCGATGCCGTGGCCCCACAGGCGCGCCTGCGTCAGACGATTCAGCGCCAGAACGTGCGGCCGCGGACGCAAGGAAGGGTCAAGGTAAAGAATGCGGCCGGCTAGTCTCTGAAAAAGGTGGGCCTCGTCAGGATCGATATGCAGGTGCGTCATCTCGACCTGCGCCCGCGTCCAGGCCATGCGCGACTCGCGCTCAAATATTCCGGCGTCAAAATACTTTTCACTGAGCGCGTGCGCCTGTTCACTTGATTCCGCGACGCCGGTGGTGAAAACCACCTGGACGCTTTCGTTCGGCTGCAAACGCACTCGACAACGCAAGCTGAAGATCGGATCGAGCACGGCGCCGACTGTGTTCGACAAAGGTTGATCCGCCACCACTGAGACAGGATCGGTCGTATTGTGGCCGCGGCCGAGAAAGCGCGAGCGATCCGTTTCGAATTGAATTCCCCCGATCGTTTCGGCCGTAGTCGCCAGCACATGTACACCCCAAGCGGGCTTGTCTTCTGAAGAGCGTTGCCGCCGGCGCGCAAATAGAGTGTTGTGACGGCCGTGAAACTCAGTCTCGACGAAAAGATTGCTGAACGCGGGATGCGCAACGTCGCTGGCCTGCGGCGCGAGCACAATCTCGCTGTAGCTGGTGAGCTCAATCTCGCGCGGACGGTTTCCAAAGTTCGTTACGGAAACGCGTCGCATCTCAGCGTTTTCTTCGGCTGAGACGATGACCTCCATGTGCGTCACGATGCCTGAATCGCGCCGCCAGAAATCGGCCTTGTCTTCAGAGAAAGCGACTTCATAGTCCTGGGCTCTCGCCGGGATCGGCTGATGACCGGTTGACCAAACGACGCCACTGCGAATGTCACGCACGTAAATAAAGCTGCCCCAATGATCACGCGTTGGATCTTCTCGCCAACGGGTCACGGCCAGCGGTCCGGATCGTGAGTAGCCGCTGCCGGCGGTCGTGATCATCAGCGTGTACGTTCCATTCGACAGCAACTGCGTGCGCGGCGTCGGCAAATCGGCCGTGTCGTACGCGCGCGTCACCAGGCCCGTGAGAGTGCGCACTACTCGACCCGACAAAACTTCCTCCGCGCGTGGATGCGCCGCCGGGACACCGCGCGGCACGCGCTCTTGCAGGAGCAGTTCGGTTGCCTGCACCAGCGGTTCGTTGTGAAAACGATTCTGCGTCGTGTTCTGGTTCAGCAAGTTGTCCAGTGCAACCAGGCTCATGCCCTGATGGTGCGCCATGAACGCGCGCACCGGCGTGCAGTGCTCACCTTTCTTCACGCGTTCGGGCGTGTAATCGAGCGCTTCGTAAAACCCATAACGCGACAGCGCGCCTTCACGCTCAAGCGCGCGCAGATTTTCGATTGCCTCAACCGGTTTTACCTGTGACGCGAGAATCGTTGCGTAAGGCGAAACGACGAGGTCTTCAATCAAGCCGCGTTTCAAACCTAAACCAGGCACACCGAACGGGCCGTACTGATAGTTAAGTTGCAGGTCGCGGGCCGCGTACGCGGACTCTGAAATGCCCCACGGAACGCCACGTTCAGTGCCGTACTCAATCTGCCGCATCACAATCGCGTCGTAGGTTTCGCCTAGCAGCGTGTCGCGATAATTACGCATCACGAGCAGCGGCATCAGGTATTCGAACATGGTGCCGGTCCAGGAAATCAGCGCGCGGCCGCCATTAACCGAGGTAAGTTGGCGACCCATGCGAAACCAATGTTCCTGCGGCACGTCGCCTTTGGCGATCGCGACAAAGCTGGCCAGCCGGGCCTCCGACGCCAGCAGGTCATAGAACGAGTTATCGCGGCGACCTTCCGTGACGTTGAAGCCGACGGTGAAAACTTTTCGTTCCTGCTCGAGCAGAAACTTGAAATCCATTTCGTCGAACAGGCGCTGGCAAACGGCCGCGATTTTCGCGAGGCGCGCAGAGATGTCTTTCGCGGCTTCAGTCCCCTCGTCCGAGCTTGAAGCCAATGTCGGTTGCGTCGCCTCTGCCGTGACCCTTTCCGAAATCAATATTTGGAAATCGCGCTGCCAGTTGCCGGCTTGCCTCAGCAAAGCGCTGCTCCACCAATGCAGTTCTTCGACTTCACCGCTCTGGTGCACGTGCGATAGCGCGGCGACCGTGTCGTCAATCGTTGCCGCCCGTTCGTTGACGCGCTCAAGCAGGTCGCGCCACTTGTCCGGACTCTGCGGCTCGGGTAGCGCCAACAGTTCCGCCAGCGCGTCCAGCTCCTGCATCAACTGCTTGATGCTGATTGCGTCAGTGCGCTGACGGGCGGTGGTGAGTTGCGACATCTCATGGCGCAAGCCGGCCAGCGTGTCGCATAACCCACTCAAAACCCGCGACCCAAACAACTGGTCATCCGGGATTTCCAAACACGTCTGTTTGAGCGCGAGCAGACATGCAGCCAGGTTTCCGCTGTCAACGGTTGACACGTAGTGCGGCCACATAGCTTCCAACGTTCTCGTGTCGTACCAGTTGAGCAAATGACCGCGGAACTTTTGCAGCTTCTGATGGCTGGCGATCGTTTTCTCCAAACGTTCGACCAGTTCAACCACGCCGACGTAGCCAAGATCGTAAGCCGCGACAGTTGAGAGCCACAACAGACCAATATTCGTCGGTGAAGTGCGATGCGCGATGACGGGTTTGGGATCTTCCTGAAAGTTGTCAGGGGGTAACCAGTGGTCTTCATCGCCGACGAACGTTTCGAAGTAGCGCCAGGTGCGACGCGCGACAGTGCGGATGGCGCGAACGTCTTTAGCGCTCAAAGAGAGCGCAACTTCGGCGCGGCGGCGGCTGATAACAAAAGCAATGACGGGCGAAGCCGCCCACGCCACCAAAAAGATCGCCGCGGCCGGCAGTGATGCGACGTTCGACATCACGATTAGCGCGACCGCGACCAACACGATCACAACAGCCGGCCACATAAAACGAATGAAAGCGGGAAGGTCGTGCTTACTCGACGCTTCGGAACTCGCGGCCGTAACCCATTCGAGTAGATGACGCCGCGAAAACAACTTTCGGTAGATGGTCCGAGCGATCGCATCCATCATCAGCCCGGCCTGGTGCGCGAGAAATACAATCTCGACGGCTATCTGGGCGGTGTTTGTGCGCGCGTCTCCCCAGACGCTCCAGAAGTGACTTGTCCACGGCACGCCACGTGGATGAATCAGCAAACCACTGGTGACGTGCGCGTAAACTGGAAACGCCAGCGTCAGCAGCACAAACAATTCCCACCACCAGGCGCTGACGGGAAGAACCGTCCAACCGGCGATCAACAACAACACAATCGCAGGCGCCAACAGACTTCGGCGCAAATTGTCGAGAATCTGCCAGCGTGAGATCGCCAGAATGCGGTTGGGTCGTTTATGGCCTTGCGCGTCACGCACTGTGCCGAATAACCAGTCCGTGATTTGCCAGTCACCACGCGTCCAACGATGCTGCCGGCGCGCAAACGAATCGTAATAAGCCGGGTAGTCATCAAGAAACTCAATGTCCGTAACCAGCGCGGTGCGCGCAAAAATCGATTCGAACAAGTCATGACTCAGCAGCGTCTGCTCAGGCACGCGTTCATGCAACGCCTGCTCGAATGCCTTGACGTCGTAGAGACCTTTGCCGGTGTAAATGCCCCCGCCGAAGAGATCCTGATAAACGTCCGAAGCTGCCGTCGTGTAGGGATCGACGCCGGTGTTGCCTGAGAAGATGCGCGCAAAGGTCGAGCGCGAAGCGCTTTCGAGAGAAATGCTGACGCGTGGTTGAAAGATCGAGTAACCCTCTGTCATACGATCTTCCGCCGCGTCGAACCTGGGCAGATTGAGGGGATGAATAGCTGTGCCGATCAGGCGGTGCGCGGTCTCGCGCGGCAGTTGTGTGTCTGCATCGAGGGTGAGAACGTAACGAATCTCTGACAGTAGTTCGTGGCCGGCGGTAGTAACGATAAAGCTGGTGTCAGTGGCGCCGAGCAGCAGCTGGTTGAATTCGCGCAGCTTGCCGCGCTTCCGTTCCCAACCAATCCACGAGTTTTCCGTCTGGCACCATTGGCGGCGACGATGAAAATAGTTGAAGCGTCCCGGGTGCGTGCCGTTGTACCGCTTGTTGAGTGCCGCGATCCGGTCCAGCGCCGCGTCCACGATTTCCTTGTCGGCGGGCGTTGTCTCACTCGTCGCATCGGCAAAGTCACCAAGGATCGCAAAGTGAATGTGTTCGTCCTGGTTTCCGAGGTATGTAATCTCCAGCTTCTCGGCTATTTCTTCGACCGAAGCCACATCGGAAAGAATCACCGGCACGACGACGATCGTGCGCGCTTCAGCCGGAACGCCTTTGGAAAAATCGAGCTTTGGCAGTAGGCGCGGCCGGTAGGTGTGCGTAACGCCCCAATTGATAATGCTGAGCGCGAGGTCGCTGGCTGGCAACAGCGACAAAAGAACTGCCAGCACGACACTTACGGGGTGTGGTTGCACGCGCGCCACGGCCACTGCGATCACCGCGAGGATCAGAGCCGTCAGAAACGTCAACGAGCCGAGAAAAAACAACGTCGCGTGACGTAGCGTCCAACGCTCAAGCCTCTCGCCAACCAGCGGTCGATAACTCGTCTCCGATTCAAGCTGTCCGAGCCCTCGGCCAATCAGGAAGTAGCCGATGTGGGCTTGCGAACTCTCTTTGGCATCCGCGGGCGCCGCTTCCGCGGAATGCAGAAACCCGACCGTGAGGGAGGGTGCAGCCCGCGCATTAGTACCCTCCCGTACGGTCGGGCTTCCGCCTTCTGTGGGCGCTGCTTCTGCCAAACGTAAAGCCGCACGCGCGACATCCAGTTCCCTGACCTTCGCCCGTTTTCCGATCCGCTCAACGACCTTGCGGTAACGATCCCGCGTCGCGAAATCCATGCGCGAATAGATGCGGGCCGGATCTTTCGCCAATTCACGGTCGATCAAGCTGACGAGTTCAAAAAAATCGCGCCAATCGAGCGTCGAGAGCAGGCGCATGCTCGTGATGATGTTGCCCACGGTGACCTGGGCCCCGGCCTGCCTTCGATGTTCTTCGTGAACAATGTCGTGAATCGAGAGCTTAAGCTTGTGCAGTTGCATCTCGAGCCACTCAACCGCGGGCAGAACTGACGGGTCCTGCTCGCGGAGGCGTTGCATCAACTGCACGACAAACGCACGGCCGAGTGTTTTTCGCTTACCCAGCCTGCCCGAAATCAACGGCACAATCTCCTGCGGATTGAGCTGCGCGGTTTCGAGAAGTGTGTCGGCGAGCTTGTCAGCTTCTTCGCGCTCAGCGCGCGAGGAAACGATGCGGGTCGCGAGCCGGCGTAAATTTTCTACGAGTGCGAGACGTAAAGTGATCGGCACCGCCCACAATTCGCCAATCGATAGCGGCGCGACCTTTTGGTAAGCGTTGATGAAGCGGCGCAGCGTTTCGGAATCGAGATAACTGTCCGTATGCGCCACCAGCGCGACCGAGAGGGCATAGATGCGTGGATAACCTTTGAACGCTCCGTCCGCGAGTTTGGGAAGTTCGTCGTAGTAACTCTTGGGCAGGTCCTCGCGAATTTCGCGAATCTGTTCTTCAACGATATGAAAGTTATCTACCAGCCATTCGGCGGCGGGCGAGATGACGTGCTCACTGCGAATTGATTCGGCGAGCGCGTTATACGTCTCAACCAGCTTGCGACCGTTTTCTTCCAGCCGCGGCAACAGCAAACTGCCGCGCTGAGGCGTGTCAGCGATCTGGTGTTGAGCAGCTAGTTCTCCGGCGTATTGCTCAAGCCGCTCGACGCTGAAGAGCTCTTCACGAATCGGCGGCTCGCCGCTGTCATGAGACGCACGACGGAAAATGCGGATCAATGCTGAGAATGGCCACGGCATCATCAGGGAAAACAGGGGGAATTCGTGGGATTTTCGTTAGGATAGCACGAGTCAGAACCGCCTGCGGTAGCGGGCGGTTGATCTTAGACTGAGAGGCGGTCGGTGTGCAGAGTTCAACCACCCGCTACTGCAGGTGGTTCCGACTTGAAACGGCGCCGAATTGTGATACTCAACTCAATCAATCCCGGCACCACATAAAGCGCCGCCACCGCTCCGAACAACGCGCCCGTCACCACACGCGTGAAGTGATTGTTCTGCCAAATTTCAAAATAGGTCAGTCCGAAATCGATGGCGAGCGGGACGCCGGACAACAGAAGCCAAATGACGTGCGGCGTGTCGGTTCGTTTCAGCGAGCGCGTCAGAGGCAACGCGAGCGTCGCCAACGCGAATCCGGCGTACAACCCGGTGCAGCGCGAACAGACAGCGAATGGATGGCCGGCCAGATGAAATGATCGCTCGGGAAGTTGATGACAGAGATAACTGAACCCGCTGTAGATCGTGGAAGTGAAACCCGGGAGTTGATCTGCCGCAAGCGTCGCGGCGACCACTAACATCGTGAGCAGCAACGAGATCGAAGCAACAATGCTCCAGGCGATCCACGCCGTGCTCGGTTGCCGATCCGGGGAGTGTTCGATGATTGGTACTGAATTAGCGCGCGACGACAAGGTAAACGTCCCAAGCCCAACGTCCAACGTGCGAGTGCTTTGCGTCGTCGACTTTTGCGCGATAGCGAAATCGATTTCCGTATTGATCGACTCGCTTCGATTCCTTGTACTTCAGTGAGATTGATTCAACGTTCAGCGTCGGCAAGTCTTGCAGCTCGCTCTGTTCTGAAATCCCGTTGTGATTTATATCTTGCCAAAGTCTTAGGCTTGAGAAGATGGCATCTCGATTGTCAACTGCTCCATCGCCATTGCCGCCGTTTTCTGGCTTATCATATTCAGCTAGTGCAATAAACCCGTTCCTTTTGGACGACACTGACTGAGCTGTGAAATCTCCGAACAACTCCCCGCCGTTATCGATCGTACCATTCCCGTTTCGGTCCAGGGCAAGCCAAGCTTCATCTGACCCTGACGCAGTCCACGATACTCGCTCGCGATTGCCATCGCGGTTGACGTCAAAGTTGACCCCGTTTTCGGCGTCCGTAAACGAAAATCCATTGCCTAGCACATCAATAACCACCGGACTTGATGTGCATGTACCGCCAGGACTTATGCAACAGCACCAATCGAAACTAAAATTATCCGGCGGTTCACATTGGGGCGGAAAACAGCCACCACCACCGCCACCTCCGCCACCACCGCCAGGAACGCAAAGACAAGACTGGGCATCGAATCCATCGGGATAGCACACACTCGGACTAAGAGTACAGTAGTACTGACTTACGGAAGGAATTCTTTGGTTATCACAAGGCTGGACAGACGTGGGCAAATTACCGCCCCAATCGTTTGCGCCGCATATTCCGTTCATGACCGTGGAACCAGGAGTTTGGCCGCTAGGAGCGCACGGTCCAGTTGTTGGCTGTCCGCCAAATTGGCCCTCGCCAAGACCCATGCTGTGCCCCATCTCGTGTAGTGCGGCTTTGGTGAAGCCATTGCTTGAGACAGTTTCATCCAACTCCTGGGCTGGGGGCGAGTCACCAGACTGAACACTTGTGTTGAAAGTAATTGTCGCCCGGTTCAGATTCCCTTGACCGTCAATTCCGCCAGTTTTGTCGATTTGTGCCGAGGGTGTTGTACCGGTCACGGGATCAGGTATCGTCTGTCCGATCTGGAAATCTAAACGAAAGGATGTGGAGGATGGAGGAGTGCCGAACGAAAAATTCACATAAGAACCATTATTTTCATTGGCCTGATTCCAGGATTGAATGGCCAGCGTCACCTGTCGCCGCTGTTCTGTATTGAGATTACCAAGATCAATGTAGACCGTCGATCCTCGCGGCCACGCTGACACGTTACCCGCGAGCGGCGTGCAACCCTGCGCACTGACGTCTGCTACACTGCACAGCAGAAGCAAAACCGCGCCTACTAACCAGAATGTCCGGCGCTGATGTGGTGGAATCATGTTCATCCGCCTGACGCACAGGGGGCCGAAAGTGCGGCCCTAACATAGTTTGTGAACAGTTGGACGTCAGTACCGCTTTCGAGTCCTTGTTGAAGCTTCTGCTCAGTCAATTTGATCGTCTTTTCATGTTTGATTTGATAGCCAAGATTATCAGCAGCATAAGCACTCTTTTCGGACAAGTAACTTAGAAAAAGGAGGTAGCGGTCTCCTGCCTCGAGCGTTTTCGCCGCTTTATCTTCCGCGACGATGCGTCGACCGTTGAGTTCGATCGCGCCACCCGTTCTGAGAATAGTTACCGTCTGACCTTCAGCTATCGATTGGAAGGGATTGTTCTTTAATACATTCTCAACTCGAAATTCGTATGCCGTGTAAATGAATGATCCATCGTCTGTCAATTGCGAGGTGCCGCCTTCCACGCGCCCGATAACTATCGCTTCAGCATCACAGGCCCTCTTCGCCAGAAAGGTTTGAAGATCAAACGGTGCTGATGCCGGCGTCAAACTTGGAAGTCCAATTTCTCTTTCAATTCGCACCTCGCCCTTGGAAATGGCGGCGATGTCTTTAAGTTTTTCGGAATGCGGATTGTTTTGACCTTTGTAAACTAATTGGCTCCGCTCCTTCTTGTTAAGTTTCTTTGGCTTCGTTTGGGAAACGCTTTTGACAGGTCTTGAGGCGAAGCTATAGAACACACCTATTCCCAAGAGCACAAGAAACGCAGTCACAATGGATATTCTTTTCATGGCAAATGCCCCTTGCTTGTTTTCACATAAGCGCCGCTTTGTTGAATGGTTGCCGGAGTATTCCACGGGCTCAAGACACAAGTCAACAATGCCCTGAAAGTATGGTGAAGTGTCACACGGCTCAAAAAACCACCGGGATGTGGATAGCTTAAAATCGAATGACCGTATCCGGGCCGCCCTCGATGTGAATGCTGTCAACGAAGCGAATGTGTTTTGATTCGCTCGTCATCACCAGTGAGTGCGTGCGCTTGCCGGAACCAAAAAAGCGTACCCCGCGCATCAACGCGCCATCGGTAACTCCTGTGGCGGCAAAAATAATTCTCTTGCCGGGCGCGAGGTCGTCGGTGTCGTATACCTTGTTGTGATCGGTCACACCCATCGACTTCAATCGCTCGATGACTTCTTCGGCCGGCGGCACCTTGCTCTTATCTACGCCAAGTCGTTCCGCATCGAAAACCAGGCGCGCCTGAATCTCGCCGTTAAGGCACTTCACTGCCGCAGCCGTTAACACGCCTTCGGGCGCGCCGCCGATGCCGATGCAGGCATGAATGTTTGTGCCTGCCACCGCAGCGGAAATGCCGGCCGATAAGTCGCCGTCAGAGATTAAACGAATCCGGGCCCCCGCTTCGCGCACGTCGTCAATTATCTTTTTGTGACGCGGCCGGTCGAGAATGATGATCGTCAAATCGTCGATGTCGCGACCCAGCCGCCGCGCGATGTTGCGCAGGTTTTCTTTGATGGGCGCGTCGATGTCGATGACTCCGCGTGACGAAGGGCCCACGACAATCTTGTCCATGTAGATGTCCGGCGCGTGCAGCAACCCGCCGCGTTCCGCTGCAGCCAGCACGGCGATCGCGTTGTTCGCCCCGAGGGCGCAGAGGTTTGTTCCTTCCAGAGGATCGACAGCGATGTCCACTTCCGGACATGACGCCGCCATTTCTTCACCGACACCAAAGCCGCCGCCAACTTCCTCGCCGATGAAAAGCATGGGCGCTTCATCGCGTTCGCCTTCGCCAATCACGACCCGCCCGCGCATCGGCACCGTGTCCATGACTTCGCGCATGGCCTCAACCGCGACCTGATCGGAATACTTGCGATCCCCCTGGCCCATCGTGCGTGCCGCGGCAATTGCCGCCGCCTCGGTGACACGCAAGAAGTCCAAAGATAGCTCGCGCTCGGTTCTTAGTTCTGGCGCCATTCTATTCGCTCCTGTGGCAGACGAATTGAAATGCTGAAACGAAATGAAGAGTTAACGAAAGCGCGGACATAGTACCAGAGGAACGCAAGGTTTTTCCAAGCAGCAGTTTTCTTCATGCATCTTCAGCTTCGCGCCGGGGCGGCACCTGTTATTTTTGATCTTGAGAAAGCCGGCTTGAGGATAAAGCGGTCTGGGAAGGCCGCCGGAATTTGAACAAACACCTTTGTCGATCGTAAGGCTTAAGTGATTTCTTTCACTTCGACCGTGACGGTATTGGGGTTGCCAAAACTGAGGACCGGATAACTCTGAACATTAATAAAGTCGCCCCGGCCGGAGCGTCCGTCACCGTCTGCGTCCACCAAAACTTCAATCGAATAGCTTTGGCGCTGATCCGGCGGCTCACCGGAGATTTCGAACGGAATCAGTTCTCCGGCATTTGCTCTGGAAGTGATGTCTTTCAGCACCTGCTCGGCGATCAGCCGCGACGGGGCATCCGCCATGCTCGTTTCCCGCAGTTGCACAGTGGCCCGCACTCCGGGAGACAGGTGGGGCTTGCTGGCAAATCGGATTTCACCTCTGACAAGGATCTCGCCCAAGTTTGAACTCCCATCTCAATCGCCGGGCATCCGTCAGCTCAGCTTCAAATCGTGAACTTACGATCCGCCTGACTCTTGTGCTGGTTTGAATGTGTCTAAGATCGCATATTCTGGTTTGATGAGAAAGAATGCGCGGCCGAACGAAACCATGATGATGTTCGGCCGCGCAAGATGCTTCCTCAAAAGCGGAAGTTTGATGGTTCGCCTTCAGAGTACGCTGAAGAGCATCGAATTGAGCCGGTGGGCAGCATCAGTGCCGGTCCAGCCCCAAACCAACCGGTTGCCAAGATTCGTGATCACCGGTCCATCAATGCACGTTTCTCTCGAAGTCTGCTTGCTGCCCCAGGCGGTTCCATTGGGACTGGCGAGCACGTTGAGAAATCGGTTGCCAACTCCCTGCCACGTCAGAAAAGCCCTGCCTCCACTCGCGTGCAAACCGGGCGTGGACACGGTCGTCTCTCCCAGCGTGACTTTGTTGGTGAAGTTCGTGCCATTGGAGCTTTGCATTACGTTCAACTGGTTGTTGCCAACTCCACGCCATCCCAGGAGTAGACGATTCCCCAAGGTTGCCAGGGCGGGACCTGAGGTGGTGGTGTCGCCGAGCGTAACCTTGCCACTCCAGTTCACACCGTTAGCGCTTCTCATGACATTCAATTGGTTATTGCCCACCCCGCGCCACGCGATAAAGAGCTGATTACCCAGGACCGCCAGTGCCGGGGAAGAGAGTGACGTATCGCCCAGCGTAACCTTGTTAGTCCAGGTTACCCCGTTGATCGACTGCATCACGTTCAGCCGGTTGTTGCCCACTCCGATCCAGGCCACGACGAATCTGTTTTGGAAAACAGCGAGCGCCAGGGACACGGCCGAAATCTCATTCAAAGTAACCTTGCTACCGTAGTTCAAGCCGTTCGCCGAACTCATGAAGTTGAGCCGAAGATTCCCGGTGCCGGTCCACCCCAGCAGCACCTGCTGATTCGCGCGCGTTGTCATCGCGGGGCCGTTGCTACTCGTATCTCCGAGTACGGCCTTGCGAGGATAGAGTGAATTTATCGCCGCGACATCGCCGGCGCTCAAGCCCGTGCGCTGGCCAATGGGCACATTGGGATCGGGCCGGGGGGTGATCGTATCTACGTTCGGATTGATCGCGAAGGCGTTGCGCGGATAGTGCATGATCGACCCGTAATCGTAACGACCAATGTCGTCGCCATCCGTGATGTGCTGATTAAAGTTATGGGCCATGCCCGCCTGAATATTGGCAAAGTTGATAGTGACGAAGTTGTCGCGATCTTCTCTGCTCTGTTCGTGCCAAAGCCCCAGTGCGTGTCCGATTTCATGAATCGTGCTACCGGTAGAGCATCCGGCGCCCAGGGTGATGAGCTGCTCGTTGCCGCGCATGCCGACTTGGGAGCTACAGCCTCCGCCAGGGACGAAAGTGACAAAGTTGGTTTCAGTTGTGCGCTGGCGGAACCTGATATTCGTGTTTGCCGTCCAGTGTTGAATTGCGTCGGTAACTCGCTGTTGGTTGGGCAGGCTCGGATCGATGCGAAAGATCAACACTCCGTCGGGCCAGCGAAATTGGTTGCCAGTAATGACCACGGCCTCAACCGCGTCAGGCACCGGATTCTCGACTGATTTTTTAATGGCTGCCATTTCGGCAGCGCTGCCCAAAACGATGTCTCCTTCAAAGATCGCCTTACCTTCGGCGACTGAGTATTCAACTTTTTTCAGACCGAATGTCTCTCCCGAAATGTAACTGCTCTTCACATTGCTCGAAGCCAGGAACTCGCCAGAGACGCTGTATTTAACTTTGCCTTGGGTCGTCTTTTTAGACGCACCTTTCTTTGCAGCTTTCTTGGTGGACGTAGCTTTCTTACTTTTCTTGGTTGCCATAGATTCTCCTTTTCGGCGGATTGAGTGCATGAGGAGCCGGCCGCAGGAACGAGCCGTTGCCGCGTTCCGTGAAGCTCTCGGTTCACCCCTTATCGTTCACCTTTTAATGACCGCGCGCGACAAAGTATTTCAAACGGCGGTTGTCACAACCGCTATCCCAAATGTACGACCGTAATGAACTGTCTAAGGTAGTCCGCAGGCTGCCAGACCAAGACATCCGCCAAGGTCAGTGAATAGCGTGTTTAGGCTTTATTGTTTTCAGCCTGGATTGGGCGGAGATGTGGACGTGTAAATTGGCGAGACTTCGCCAAAGTCTATCTCAGCGAACTCTTTCTTTGGGAGCGACGGCTTGTCGAAGCGCAATGCTACGGCGCTCCAGCGCCGCGCGTCTCGTGCGCTTTCCACGGCGGTAGACCCTTCCGGGCAGGCTTTTCTTTCTTCAAACCCAGCGCCCAGTCCGCTTGCATCAGCGTGTGAATGTCACGCGTGCCTTCGTAGATGACGGCGGCTTTGCAGTTTCGCAGGTAACGTTCAACCGGATAATCGTTCGAGTAGCCGTTCGCGCCATGAACCTCGATCGCCATTGATGCGGCTTTCTCGCTGCGAACAGTGGCCTGCCACTTAGCCAGTGAAGTGGCGCGGCCGCTCGGCAAGCCTTCATTTTTCTGCCAACCCGCGCGCAACCAAAGCAGCCGCGACATCTGGTAGTCGGCCTCCATGTCGGCGATCTTCTGTTTGACGAGTTGATGGTTGGCGATCTTCGTTCCAAAGGTTTCGCGATCGTTGGCGTAAGCAACCGACGCATCACGCGAGGCGCGAATTACGCCCGTCGCGCCGGCCGCGACGGTGTATCTTCCCTGCTCGAGCGCAAACATCGCGATCTTGAAGCCTTCGCCTTCTTCACCGAGCCGATTTTCTTTCGGCACCCGCACGTCCTGCAAAGAAAAGTAGCCCGTGTTGCCGGCGCGAATGCCGAGCTTCCCGTGAATCGTTCCCGAGGTAAATCCTTTCATGCCACGTTCGATAATGAAGCAGGACATGCCTGAGTGATCGCGCTTGCGCCGCTTCTCTTCATCGGTCCAGCAGAAGAAAAGAAAGTTGTCGGCGAAGCCGGCGAGGCTGATCCACATCTTCTCGCCGTTCAAAACGTATTCGTCGCCTTCGCGTCGCGCGGTGGAACGCGCGCCCACCACGTCTGAACCTGCGCCGGGTTCAGTCAGTCCGTAGGTCGCGATTTTTTTGCCTTTCGCCTGCGGCACCAGATATTTCTGCTTCTGCTCTTCAGTACCCCACGCGTAAAGCGTCAGGCAATTCAGGCCCGTGTGCACCGACATCGCGACGCGCAGAAAAGTGTCAACGGCTTCCAGCTCTTCACAGACCAGGCCGAGGGAAATGTAGTCGAATCCCGCGCCGCCATACTGTTCCGGAATACAAACGCCGAGCAGATTCAGCTCAGCCATTTTCTTGAAGATTTCCGGGTGCGCTTCCTGCTTCTCGTCCCACTCTTTGATGTAGGGCGCGACTTCTTTTTGCGCAAACTCGCGCACGGTTTGCACCAGCGCGTCGTGATCGTCGGTAAGTTGAAAGTCAATCATGGCGCGATACTTTAGCATAACGTTAGACGATGAGACTTATGGGTCCCATATGTCCCATATGTCCCATAAGACCTATAAGTCCTATCCCGCTTTTGGGTAGTCTGTGGACATCATCTTCGTGGCCGCGTCCTTCGCTTCCGCCAACGACG
The DNA here is from genome assembly GCA_963726075.1 of uncultured Acidobacteriota bacterium. Lineage (GTDB taxonomy): Bacteria > Acidobacteriota > Blastocatellia > Pyrinomonadales > Pyrinomonadaceae > UBA11740. The sequence goes on from CAVSAQ010000001.1 coordinate 889,898, forward strand.
TGACTCGCCCATCCAACTGCATCTCGTAAATCGCTTTCGTGATTTCGCCGACGCGCGGCCCCGGCTGCATTCCCATCTCGAGCAGATGCCGGCCCAGCAGAATCGGCGCCGGCGCGCCCTTCTGCAACTCAAGTTCGCGCACGCGTTCGATGAACCATTCCTGCGCTTCCGCATCGAACCATTTTTCGCGCGGCACCCATTCCGCGTTACGGCCGAGCGAATCTGCCTTTGCCACTCTATAAAGCAAATCGGGATCGCACTTACGCGCCAGACGGCGAAACGCGCCGACACTTACTTCCAGGCGCTTCTTGAAGAACTCTCCCGGCTTCAGATGATCGCGGACGATCGCAATCACCTGCGCGCGTACGTCATAACCATCGAGCGTGTGAATGTTCAATCGATCGAGAAAGCCGATGGTTGGCGGGACACCTTCCTCTTCATGGTCGCGCGAACGAATGCGACCGTCGATAAAAGCGGTAGTCGCGGGCTTGCCGAAATCATGTGCGAGCGCGGCCAGCATGACTATCACTTGTTTCGCGTACGGCAAATCGTCAACTGACTCGCGAGCGCGGTCCACCGTGAGCAGCGTGTGAATCCAGACGTCACCTTCCGGATGCCATTCCGGCTCCTGAGGCACATCGATCAGCGCTTTGAGTTCAGGGAACAATTGATCGACCGCGCCAAGTTCGCGCAGCCACTTCAATCCGATCGAAGGCCGTTGCGCGCGCAGCAGGAGCTTTTCCATCTCTCCCCAGACGCGTTCGGCCGGCAAGTCAGAAAGATCAATTGTGCGGCAAAGCTCCACCGTCTGCGCGTCAAGTTCAAATTCGAAACGCGCCGCAAATTGGGCGGCACGAAGGACGCGCAGACTGTCCTCTGCGAACGTGTCGGGCGACACGGCGCGCAGTAACTTGCTGCTCAGATCATCGCGGCCATTGAAAGGATCGAGAATTTCCTGCGTCAGCGGATCTTGCAGGATCGCATTGATGGTGAAGTCGCGACGACGGGTGGCATCTTCGATGGACATCGACGGATCGCCTTCAATAAAGAACCCGCGGTGCCCTCTGCCGGTCTTTCGTTCGCGCCGCGGTACCGAAACATCCAGGTCCGCGCCGAGTTTGTAAACCGTGAACGCTTCCCCAACGACATTCACGCTGCCGAACTGATCGAGCAGTTCACGCAGTCGCGCCGGTTGAATTCCATAAACTTCGAGATCCCAATCCTTGGGGCGTTGTCCCATCAGTTCGTCGCGCACACAGCCGCCCACGAGCAGCGCACGGCCGCCTTCAGCGCGCACCGCGCGAGCGATTTCCATTACTTGAAACGGATTTTCCATTCGTTGACAGTATAAAGGCGGGCAACGCCCGCCTCTAAAACAATCCCAGCTGAGGCTGATTTATTCGTCGCCGATCACGACATTCAGGCCGCGCGTCGAAGGTATGCAACTGATCACCTGGACGCGTTCAATCTTTCCCAACTCGGAACCGGCGGCGTGCCATAGCTTGACCCAGAATGTGCGCGTGTCGCCGTGAATAGCGAACGTCGCTCCATCGTTCATTACGGCGATAGGTTCGGCAGTGGTTCCATCGCGCAGCTCTTCAAGCAACTCGGGAATGAAAGGCTTGAGTTTATCGAACTGAAGTATCACGGCACTGTCGGCGATTTCGGCCGGCGGCAACTCGACCGGGTCACCGGATTCAAGCAGCAACCGCGACTCAGTCTGTTGGTTTCGTTTTTTGACTACCGGCATTTGCTCTCATCAAACCACAGCATTAAGGAACTCTCAACACCGTGGCATAGCCTTCAGTCTGTGCACGCGAATCCGTTGCCACAAAAGGCAGTCACAGACTAAAGTCTATGCCACTTTGGCCACGAACCTCTTCGCAGAAATCTTCAAGCCTGAGCGTGACGCGCGCGTCGCCGTCATGTTCGAGCAGCGCGAAATCACGTACAGCGAACTTCGCGCACTGACTCTCGAGACTGCTGAGAAACTGAACGCTCTGGATCTGCGCCCAGGCGATCGCGTGGCGATTCTGCTCAACGACTCTCCGGAGTTCATCGCTTCTTTCGTCGCAGTCATTTCGCTCGGGGCCATCGCCGTGCCCATCAACATGGCGCTGCGAAAAGCTGAACAGTTGATCATCCTGAAGGATTGCGGGGCGCGCGTGGTCATTGTCGAGAATCAAGCGGCGCCAGCGCTGTTCGGTGATGAGAACCAGGCCGACGCCGATCTGAAGTTGCTGGTGGTGACGCGCGATGGCGAAACCGACCTTTTCGCTTCAAACATTTACGTTACGCGATTCGACGACGCCGAACGCCAACCACTTGCCTACGAGTTTTCAAGTAGTACGACGCCTGACGCAGATGCTTTCATCCTTTACACCTCCGGCAGTACTGGCGAGCCCAAAGGCGCCGTGCACAGGCAGTCCGACATCTTCTACACGAACCAAACGTTCGGCCGAGAGGTTTTGCGTTTGCACGAAGGCGACCGCTTGTTTTCGTCATCCCGCCTGCCGTTCGCGTACGGCCTGGGCAACGCGTTCACCTTTCCCCTGCTGAACGGCTTCACGACGATCTTGTGTCGTGAGAAACCCACGCCGGAAGTCGTCTCGCGTATCTTCCGCGACTATCGGCCGACAATCTTCTTTGGCGTGCCGGTCGTGTATCGCATGCTGCTCGAACATCACCGGAATGTTGCGCCGTTCGACTGCTCCAGCCTGCGTTTATGCGTCTCGGCCGGCGAAGCTTTGCCCGCGCAACTGGGCGAAGACTGGCAACGAACTCTCGGCGTTGAAGTACTCGACGGCATCGGTTCGACTGAAATGCTGCACATGTTCATATCGAATCACGCGGGCGAGGCGCGCTACGGCAGCAGCGGACGGCTGGTGAATGGCTATGACGCAAAGCTGATCGATCATGAAGGTGCGCCAGTGGCGCCAGGCGCGGAAGGAAATCTCTGGATTCGTGGCGCGAGTGCGGCCAGCCGATACTGGCAGCGGCCGGAAACTTCGACCGATACGTTTGTCGAAGGGTGGGCGCGAACGGGAGATTTGTATCGCCAGGATGCGGACGGATTCTGGTGGCACATGGGCCGCAGCGATGATTGCTTCAAACCGACCGGACAATGGGTTTCACCCGTCGAAGTTGAAGGCGTGCTTTTGAAGAGCGACCGGATTCGCGCGGCGGCCGTCGTTGAAGGGCTCGACAAAGACAACTTGTCATGCGTGTGCGCGTTCGTCGTGCGGGCCAACGAAAACGATGGTGAACAGGTAGTCGAGCAAGCCTTGCGCGCGTTGTGCGAATCCGTACTGCCGAGATTTAAACAGCCGCGGCGCTACATATTTGTTTCAGAACTGCCTTACACTGCGACCGGAAAGGTGCAGCGATTCAAGTTGCGCGAGCAGTTGCGCGCGCGAGGCGTTGCGAACACTTGAGCTTTACCGTAGAACTGATATTCAGTTAATCTTCGGATCGTGAATTGGCAACATCACATCACTATTGATCCGGCAATACTCGCCGGCAAGCCTGTCATTGCTGGTTCTCGTCTAGCCGTCGAGTTCATCCTCGAACTGATTGCCGAAGGCTGGACCGAGTCGGACTTGCTTCGCAACTATCCGGGTTTGACGCGCGAACAGATCTTAGCGTGCGTTGCGTACGCCAAAGATCGCCTGAGCGAAGAAAGCGTCTTCCCTCTACCCGCTTCCTCTCAAGCAGATGCTACTGTGCGCGAATGAGAACGTCCCTAGCGACTGCGTGACCGAACTGCGAGCGCGCGGACATGACGTGCTTTGGATTCGCGAAACGGCGCCAGGGATAGGCGATGAAGCCGTTCTCGCGACAGCCCGAGCTGGGGGCAGGCTCCTCATCACATTCGATAAGGATTTTGGCGAACTAGTGTTTCATCGTGGCGCCGAAGGATCAGAAGGAATCGTCCTCTTTAGAATCCGTAAAAAATCGCCCGCTGAAGTTTCTCATCGCGTCGCTGAGATTAATGCTTCAAGAAGTGACTGGAAAGGTCATTTCAGCGTGATTGATGATTACTCGATTCGAATGCGGCCGTTGCCGAAAGTGACGAACTGAGCTATGGAAAAAAGTATTCAGGAAACTTACGCGCCCAACATGGCGTGTTTCGGCTGTGGGCCCGCGAACGAGAAAGGTCTGCACATTCGCAGCTTTCCCGAAGGTGATGAAGTGGTTGCCACTTTCAGCCCCGAGACTTATCAGGAAGCTTTCCCCGGAATGTTGAGTGGCGGCATCATCGGCACGCTGCTGGACTGTCACTGCAACTGGACGGCGGCTTACCACCTGATGAAGCACGCCGGAGTCGATCGTCCGCCATGTACGGTCACAGCCGACTATACGATCACTCTGCTGAGACCGACGCCGACTGACGGGGCAGTAGAATTGCGAGCGCGGGTGGTCGAATCAAAAGAAGATCGCGCGATCGTCGAAGGTGAGTTAATCGCGCACGGGAAAGTAACTGCTACTTGTCGCGGAACTTTCGTGGCGGTAAAGCCAGGTCATCCCGCCTATCATCGCTGGTGATGAATCTTTCCGTCCGCGAAGCGGACGCTTGAATTTAGCCCAGCACTTCAAGTGCTGGGGATGCCGCCTACTCAAGAAATTAAGCCCGCGAAGCGGGCGACAGAAGCTCACGCCAACCGAACATCTCTGCCGTCCGCTTCGCGGACTTACTAAGAAATGATGACGCTATCCCCCCGCTAAAGCGCTGGGCTAAATTCATATCGTCCGCTACGCGGACGGAACACTTATCATCATCTTCTTTCCGGTCTTATCAACCGCGACATAAATAACTTCCGCTTCCGTTACGCGGGCCTTCACTCCCGGCGATCCGTACCGTTCGGCTTCCACCACCACGCGGGTCGTGATTGAAGTAGTGCCTACTTTGACTGTCTCCGAATAAAAGCTGACGAGGTCGCCGACGAACACGGGTTGGTGAAAGATGACTTCGCGCATGGCCACAGTGACAAACCGCTCCATCCCCGTGCGCCGGTGCGCTTCGATCGCGCCGGCCATGTCTATGTAGCTCAGAATGACGCCACCGAAGATCGTGCCCTGCGAGTTTGTGTCGCGCGGCAGCATCGTGATGCGAATTGCGGGATCAGCGTTCATCGCACGATAGTAAATCCCTGAATGGTAAATCGTAAATGGACGGTTGTTCAGGAGTACTAGTTTAGTTGTGAAAACGGCTTCTCATTCTCGCCGTCGCTTTAGCGCGGCGATCAGGTGGGGGCGCGGCGTTAGAAACCGTTTCAAACGGTTTCTGTTTTATCGCGGCAGCTTGCCGCCGGGCTAAAGCCGCGGCGTGAATGAGAATGTTCAAAGTGAACCAGTACCCGTTCAGGACTCTTCGACAGGCGGCAGATCGCTGTTCGCGGGCCCGCAGAAGACGGTGCCGAATCGATCGTAACGCGACCCGTGACATGGGCAGTCCCAGGTCTTCTCGCATCGATTCCACGCCACGACGCAACCAAGATGTACGCAGATGGCCGACATCCGATGTGCCGTGCCCTCAGCATCGCGATAGACGGCCACTTTGCTTAGGCCGCTCCGCAGGACAGCGCCCTCGCCTTTGGCAATCTCATCCTCTGAATCGACTTCGCCGGACGTTACCAGATCCGTGTACTGCGCCATCACGTTCAGGTTTTCGGCCGCGAAGTCTTTCGCCGCGCTCAGAGTCTTGCGTGAAGGATCATAAAGTTCGGCCCAGGGATTCTCGCGCTCCATAATCAGATCAGTGATGAGCATTCCCGCAATCGTGCCGTGTGTCATACCCATGCCCGAATCGCCGGTCGCGATAAACACGTTGCCGGAATCGAGCGGATTGCGGCCGATGTATGCGAGACAATCAAACGGCTCCATCACCTGGCCCGACCAGCGGAATTCAATTTCTTCAGCCATTGGAAAACGATTTCGCGTCCACTGCTCGAGCTTTCCCCAGCGCTGTGCGCAGTCGGACTGCTGGCCGGTTTTGTGATCCTCGCCGCCCACAACCAGCACGTCGTGATTGTCAGCCTGCGTGACGCGAATGTAGTGATACGCAGCCCACAGATCAGGCGGAGCGTCCCAAAGCAGAATCGACGGCACTGATCCCTTCGGAATGCGCGCTCCGATCACGTACGTGGTGTACGGAGCTTGTTTCGTGTGAATTGCGAAGCGATCGTTCACCGGTGTGTTCGTGGCAACCACGACGACACGACACTTGATTTCGTGGCCGTTGCTGGTGGTAACGTGCGCGTCGTCGCCGCCTTCGATTTCGTCCGCGTGCGTGCCGGTATAAACCATCCCCCCGTCGCGTTCAATCGCGCGCACCAATCCGTTCAGGTAGAGCAATGGATGAAATTCGGCCTGCCGTGGAAAGTGTAAACACGGCCCCGTGTCCCAAAACTCAAGGGGCGCTCGTTCCAGGCGCCGAACTTCAGTAAGTCCTGCTCGATGCGTCGCGGGCAGTTCGTCCTCCAGGACCTTTACGCGACCATTCGCCGGCAGAAACAAATAGCCGTCTGTCCGCTGGAACTCACACTCGATCTTTTCATTGTTGACGATGGCCTCGACCTGATCGATGGACGCGGTGTGACTTTGCGCAGCCAGCCGCGCTCCTTCTTCACCGAACAGTCGCTCCAATTCAAAGTAGCGATCGTCGAGCGCGTTCGAGAGGTGCGCCGTGGTGCGCGATGTCATCCCACCGCCGATGGGTCCATCGTCCAACACGACGACCGACTTGCCTTCCTGCGCCAGCAGGTATGCGGTGGTTAATCCCGCGATCCCGGCGCCGATGACAACGACGTCAGCGCTGGTGTCTTTCGTGAGCGGCTTTTGCGTCTGGGTGCCGGCTGTTGCGACCCAAACAGAGGTGGTGATTCCGTCAGCGAGATGCTCTTTATCTTCCGTAGTTGTGGCCATATCTCATGAAACAGAAGCGAAGGACATGCCAGCGGTGTACAGCATGAGTTGCTCGGATTGCCAGCGCAGACTGATGAGGCAATCAATCTCGGCTGTCTCGAATTACAACATCGGATTTGGGCGCGAGTTAATTCGGTACGACGGCACGACGGCGCCTCACCTACTGCATCGGTGGGGTCCAGGGAGAAGGAGGGTCAAGAATTCCTGGTTCGCGAAAATGTCTTGGGTCCGGACTCTGGCGACGTACTACTTTCCAGGAAATTGTGACCTCATCATTTGGCACCAGTTTCTCGACGCGAAACAGAGTATAGAGATCAGAATGAGTATCCTTGGAATGCAGCACGTAGAGGTGCCCGGCAACTACTCTGGTCACCTGCCCATTCGATGATTGCTCGAAAGTTTCGGTCTTCGCTGGCCACCTGATTCCTTTGTTCGGCTCAGTGCGCGCTGGTATGTAAGGAATTTCAAAAGGGTCAGACCAATTCAACTCACCTAAGTCTTTAATTCGGCTGCGATCGTCTGTCACCATTGTCACGCTGAACCAATCACTATCTCCATTCCAGCGAATACCGCCGTACAGCAGCTCATAGTTATTGCGTGTAATGCGCGGCCCGCGATCGCTTCTTAAGCCGTGGTTAAAACTAAACGCCGATTTTCCATACCCTTGAAACTTGTCCTTATATTTCGCGCGGGAAAAAAGCGTCACGGTCTTAGGTTTAGCGTTTCGCCAGCTTTCACCGGAAAGCGACAGAGGTTTTGCCGAATGGTTAATGACGGTAAGGACAAGAATCAATGGTAAGCCGAGGTGTCTCAATTTCATTTTCAAGACCTCCCAGTCTTGGGACCTAACGGCAAAGAAGCTGGCGCAGCGGCGCAAGGTTAAGCGCGGATGAAGGATGAACGTCGCCTCGCGTCTACGCTCATCCTTTAATCCTTATGCATTTCCTGGTGCGTACTACAGTCCGCGATACAGCAACGACAGCGCTTCCATTCTCGCTGACTGCCCGCCGGTGAACTGATACATGCACGGGTCTTCGCTGTAGTCCATGAAGTTCTCGATCGGATCGAGACCGGGTTTTGGACAGGTATCGCGCCCAAACGGACATCCGAATGCCGGTGAACGCTCGGACGGCGTGTCAGCGACAAAATCGTTCTTGTTCGCCGCGCAGCCGCCCTGGAAAGTGTGGAACAATCCGAGCCAGTGCCCGACTTCATGTGTGCCGGTGTCACCCTGGTTGTAAGCGCGTGGTGCGCAACAGTCGCCGCCGGGCAGGCTCGAGTAGAGAACCACGACGCCATCCTGCAAAGGATCGCCTGCGTACCAGAACGGGAACGTGGCCCAGCCCAGATACACACCACCCGCGTTGTTGACATAAAAGTTCAAGGCGTTCGCGCCGCCGACATGCAAAGCGGCCTTCATCTCGCGCTCTTCTTCCGAGTCGATTGCCGAGTTAAACCATTCTTCGTTCGTCACTCGATCGACGCCCGCCATTGCGAAGCGAAAGGGCGTGTTCGCCGACGTCGAACCCGCAGCGGGATCTGCTCCGGCATAAGCTGCGTTGAGCACGCTGATTTGATCCCTTAACCATTTGTCCGGCACATCGCCATTGGCGATTCCGGCGCCTTTGTTGACCACGTGGAAGTAAACCGGAATTGTGACTGAGCCGGATTTGCGAATTTGTCCCGGAGACCGTTTTGAATTGAATTTGTTCACGGCCTGTTCGTACTGTTCGGCCGCGGCTTCATCTATTTGTCGCGTGGCGCAGCGGTCGCGCGGATTTTTTGCTAAGGCCGCCGTGCCTATGGTCGCGGTCGCGTTGTTGTGCGTTAGCACTGTCGAACCGCACACTGCGGCCAACACGAAGCCGGCCAACCCAACCAACATCCTGTTTCTTGTCATGTACGCCCTCCTGGGTCTAAAGCTGACGTTAAAGCTGAGCCGGAAAATCGGGACGGGAACCGGCGACTGTTTGAAAGAGGAGGAAACTTTATGGCAGGCATCTGATGCTGTCAACGGGTTGCCGATCGAGAGAGGTGGTGCACTTTGAACATTCTCCTTCACACCGCGGCTTTAGCCCGGTGGCAAGCTGCCGCGATAAAACAGAAACCGTTTGAAACGGTTTCCAACGCCACGCGCTGGACCTGATCGCCGCGCTAAAGCGACGGCGAGAATGAGAGATCGTTTTTCAAATTGAACCACTCCCCGATCAGAGAGCAGCTTGACGCGCGCGTCGGGCAAAGTTAGATTCCGGTTGTTTATGAATCCGCTTTCCGAAATTGGGTCAGTACCGGGAGCGGTAGCGACCGGATCAAAAAGTTGGTGGAATGGTTGATCCACCTCGCTACCGCTCGGGGTACTGACAACGCGACGAAAACAAGAGTCTCTGAACCCATGAAAAAGAAATTTGTCCTACTGCTAAGTTTGCTTTGTCTGTGTAGTTTGATCGCCGTTGCGCAACGCAGCGTCGCGCCAGAAGTCGTGGTGAGAAATCTCTACGCCGCGCACAAGAGCCGCGCAACTGATCCGTTTTTTCAAACGAAGAGCCGCGCGCGTCTGGATAAGTTCTTCGCGAAAGAGCTGGGCGACTTAATTTGGAAGGATACCGTCGAGTCCCACCGCAAAGACGAAGTCGGCGCACTGGCCGGTGATCCGCTTTACAACTCGCAGGACATGAAAATCACCGGCTTCAGAATTAAACGACCAATGCCCGGTGAAGGGAATCTTGATCTGGTCGATGTGCCGGTGACGTTTAAGAACTTCGGCAAAGAGCAGACGATTTTGTTTCGCCTGGAACGCGACAAGCGCCGCGCTTGGAAGATCACAGACATCTTTTATACCGACAACGAAGACTCCGCCTCATCGCTTACGAAGATTTTGTCGACGACTCCGTGATCCCCTGAACGTTTATTCATCGTCACGCACACGTGGAAAATCAGTGACCGCAAGCAAGCGCCTACGGCCACTGATGTCACGGAATGTGGTCGAAAACTTCCCGCGCTACTTCGCAGGAATCTTCAATTGCTGGCCTATCTGGATCTTGTCCGGATCGCGAAGCTGGTCGCGATTGGCGTAATAGATGCGCATGTACTCGTTTGCATCGCCGTAAAACTCTTTGCTTATCTTCGAAAGAGTGTCACCAGATTTGACCGTGTAACTCGATCCGCCGCTACCTTCACCGCCGCCGGCCGCCGCGCCCATCGCTTTTGCGTCCACCGAAATGTCCGCCGTGATGTCGTCCATACTCGGATTGGCGAGCTTAATCTGGTCCCAGATCTTGTTCTTCACGTCCTCGGACGGGGCCGTGGCGCGAATGTACAGCTTGTCGTCCTGCACATGCAGATTCTGAAACTGTAACTGTTGCTGATCCGCGGCATTCAGCACTGACTGATATTTCTGTTTCAGCGTATTAAAGCGCTGCTCACTGTTCGGTTGTTGTTGAGCCTGTCCTGCTCCACTTCCGAACATCTTGTCAAAAATCCCCATTATTAAAGTACCTCCCTAAAGTTTCCTTAAAGAGGAGCAATGCTTATGCCGCTGGGTTCTCGAGGACTTAGCCGTGAGGTCTCAGCCGCGTAGTCCGGCTTGTTACGTTTGGACGTCAAGCCTCAAAGGCCCGAAGGGCCGACATGCAGTAGCCCCGACCGTCAGGTCGGGGTTACGGTGGCAAGACGTGAAGGAGGTCTGAAGGACCGGAATGATTATGCCGGCCCTTCAGGCCTCGTTACTTTCTATGAGGACTTTGTTACCCCGACCTGACGGTCGGGGCTATTACATCATGGCCCTTCGGGCCTCAGGTAAAGATTTCACCTCACAAAGAGCCACCGCCGAAATGCCTTATGCTGGGAACTCTCCCGTTCTGTCCGCCGTACACCTAGCCAACAAAGAGGTGAACAATGATTTCTGCAAAGCGCACCGGCCGCACGGTCGGCTTTCTGCTACTGCTTCATTTGCTAACCGGCCTGATGACGCCCTATATGCTGCTTCAGCAACTGACGAGGCCGCTGACGTTTGGTGCAACTAACCCGGTAAACAGTTTTCAAGTCAGACTTGCAATCATGATGTTGTTTGTCGGTGGCGCCGTGCCGGTAGTTATCGCAATCACCGGGATGCCCGTGTTTCGAAAGTTCAGCTATGCGTTGGCGTTATGGCTGTTCGGGTTGGCAATCGCTAACTTCGCGCTGCAGGGCGGGGAGATCGCCGGGTACATGTCTCTGTTCACTTTCAGCCAAACCTACGCCAGTGCCCACGCTGCGGAGCTGGGCGTGTACGAGCTTGTCGGCGCGACGGTGCGGTCGGCGTGGAAGTGGATTCACTACACGCACCTGCTGATCATGGTCAGTTGGATGTTTTCCCTCGGCCTAATGCTCTGGAAGTCCGGAGTCGTTCCGCGAATTCTCGCGGCCTTGTTGCTGATCGCAACCGTGCTTCAGATTACCGGCATAACGTTGCCGCAGTTTCTGGCTTATCCCAGTCCTAACTTGATGCTCATGGGAATGCCGCTCGGCTTCATTTATCTCGCGCTGTCCGTTTGGTTGATGATTAAGGGATTCAGCGCGAGAGATAACGAGGCAGAGCAATGACTGCGACCGTCGAATCAACACTCGTGAAGGACACAATTCTCGACCGCCTCTTGCCCCGGCGTATCGACAACGCGTATCAGGGAAGCAACATCGCGCTTTGGATTCTCGGGCTCCTGATAGCGGTGCGGACAATGCAAAGCGTCATGCTCCTCGTCAACGGCCGCTCGATCGTGCAATCCGCGGACGGCGTTCCGCTCGAGACTTATCCGGCGGCAGCCGCGCAGACAATCCTGGCGCTCTTCGCGCTGTCGGCCGTCAGCCGGTTAGTAATCTCTTTGATCTGTGTCGTGGTGTTGGTGCGCTATCGGCGCGCCGTGCCGTTGATGTTCCTTCTGCTTCTGGTTACCTACGCCGCAGGTCAACTAGTTGGCCGCGTCGTTCCTATCGTCAGAGTCGGCCAGCCGCCGGCCGCCGTGATGAACCTGACGCTGCTCGGACTCACCGTTATTGGTTTGGTTTTGTCGCTGTGGAAACGGCGCCCACTCACGGAATCCTGAGCGCAGCGTGAAGGAGTAAGCACTTGAAAACAAACGAAACAACTCAAGTTAAGGCTGCATCTTCGCCGCGTTTGAAGGCGAGAGCCGCCGGCCTGTTATGGCTAGCCGTGATCGTGACCGGCCTCGCGGCTTTCATGATCCGCTCGCCGCTCGTCGTGCGCGGGGACGTGGCCGCAACGGCGACCAATATTCTGGCGAACGAATCTCTGTTTCGGCTCGCTTTTGTTTCTGATCTTGTCGCAGGCATCTGCTACGTGGGCGTCTCAGTCCTTCTCTATCGGCTTTTGAAACCAGTGAGCGGCAGTGTGTCATTACTCTCGGCGTTCTTTGGCCTGGCCGGCGTTATCGTAGGCAGCGCCACTTCACTCACCGGCCTGGTCACGTTCGCAGTTCTCCGAGACGGCCAGTACGCGAGCGCATTTTCAACGACCCAATTGCAATCCCTGGCATCCATGTTTCTCAAACTGGATGCGAATGGTTTTGCCGCGGCGATGGTGTTCTTCGGACTTCAGGTAATGCTTGTCGGAATCCTCATCGTTCGTTCGACTTTCCTTCCGCGGATACTCGGAATCCTGCTCGCCCTCGGTGGATTGAGTTACGTCGTGAGTTCACTGGCAACATTTCTCGCGCCGGCAGTCGGCGCACGGCTAATGCCTTTCATTGTGCCGCTGGCGCTTTTAGGCGAAGGTTCGCTGACTGTTTGGCTGCTTGCAAAAGGCGTCAACGAACAGCGTTGGCGCGAGCAAGCAAACCGAGCGTTGCAGTAGTACTTCTGCTGCGAACAAGCGGGAAATAGGTAACCAGTTTTCGGTCCCCTCTCCGCAAATGCGGAGAGGGGACCGAAAACGAACTGACCACTCTCAGACACCAACCAAATGCGCTCCCTCAAGCGTGCATGTCATAATCCCCAGCCATGGCCCACACGACCGAGATTCTGTTCGGCCTGTTCATCGTCTTCCTCGCGGCGCAGGTTGGCGCCGAAGCTGCGCAGCGCCTAAAGCTACCGAGTGTCGTCGGTGAAATTGTCGCCGGCGCGATTATTGGGCCGTCGGTCCTCGGCTGGGTTCAAATTAACGAACCGCTGCAAGTCCTCGCTGAAATTGGCGCCGTCCTTCTTCTGTTCTCGATTGGTCTTGAAACAAGAGTCGATGATCTAAAACGCGTCGGCCGTCTGGCCACGTTGGTCGGCGTCATCGGGGTGATTGTTCCTTTCGCGATGGGCACAATCTGGGCGCGCAGCAGCGGGTTTACTACTTCACAGGCGCTCTTCGTCGCGGCTGCATTTGTCGCCACGTCCGTCGGTATTACCGCGCGCGTACTTCAGGAATTGCACGTCCTGAGCCGCCTGGAGAGCCGAGTCATTCTCGGCGCGGCCGTCATCGACGACATTCTGGCGATGCTTCTGCTGGGCTTCGTGAGCGCCTTACAGGTTGGCAACGGCGTTAACGTTACGGGCCTGATTCTGGTCGCGGCGCAGGCGCTTGCGTTCGTGTTTCTGATCGCAGTCTTCGGCACCCGGCTCATGCGGCGAGCTTCAAATGTTCTAGAGCGCCCGATGAATCCGTTGTCGCCGCTGACAATCAGCCTCGTATTGTGTTTAGGTCTCGCTGTCGCGGCTTCGCATATCGGCTTGGCCGCCATTATCGGCGCGTTTCTCGCCGGCATGGCGGCCGGTGAAATCAGGCAGCGAAAGACGCTCGAACTTCAACTTCAACCAATCGCCGCGTTTCTGGTGCCGTTCTTTTTTGTGTTAACCGGAGCGAACGTGCAGGTGGGCCAGTTTGGAAACATGGCGACGCTGTTAACGCTGCTGCTGATCGTGGCGCTCGCTGTTGTTTCAAAGCTGATTGGCTGCGGACTGGGCGCGTGGTCACTCGGCCGCCGCAAAGCTCTAATTGTTGGCGTCGGCATGGTGCCGCGTGGTGAAGTTGGAATTATCGTTGCCAGTCTTGGCAAACAGGCAGGCGTATTCAACGAAACGATCTATGCTTTGCTCATCGCGATGTCACTGATTACTTCGATCATCGCGCCGCCGATTTTGAAGATTTTGTTAAAGCGCGAGAAGCCCGACTCGCAACCTGCCGCCGCTTGAGCTAACTCACCTGAAGGCCCGCGCCGCACTGATTCGGGCCCAACCGAATGATCGCAGCAGCGCAAATAGAGCAAAGAACGCGAGTCCGTGGATCGGTTGCGGATCAGCCGTAGGCGGATGCTGATACCGTTCGAGGATGTCGCTGTCGTACCTGCCTGTGTATTCGCACTTCACGCATTGGACCTTGTAGGTGGCACGCAGATGGGCGCGGCCTTCAGAAAGATCCGGGAAAAGGATCTGGCGCGTCTGGCAGTCAGAGCACTTGAAGAGGATGTACCATTCGCCGGGGACTAGAGTGCGCATTTGAAGTTCACCTCGGGATGTGGGCAGAAGCATTCTATACGCCACGTCAAGACCTCAGCAATACCTATTTTCCCCGCGTCCGCCTCCTCAAACTGGAACAACTGGCTGGCCCTCGCCATTATCGCAAACGTCTGGGCGGAAGGGCTACTGACAGGCGCTGCATGTGGCCAGCCACATTGGCGCGGTCGCGTCGGTAATCGAGAATCGCGACATACCAATGTTTACTCAACCCAATCCCGCAAAGGAACGGCCGATGATCAAACGTATCGCTGCTATCACTTTCATTTTTTTGTGCACCGCATTCGCCTGGGCAATTCTGGGCGCAACCATTTTCCATCGCACTTACGACTCGGATAGCCAGTCCGGAAGTCGCGTTGAATCAACGTGGGGCGCGCCACAAAGTCAGACGCCGCCCGTCGCCAGTTTCGAAGAGTTACTGCCGAAAAAAACCGTGAAGACTGAGAACGGCAAGACGGTTGAGACGGTCGTTCAGGAAAAATTCACCAGAGAGTTGCCGCTCGAAAGCAGTCGCTTGAACGCGGATTTGAATTTAGAACATCGGCAGAAGGGCTTGCTCTGGTACAGCACGTACAAAGTTGGCTTTGCCGGAACTTACACATTTCGCAACACCAGCGAGAAAGAACAGGACGTCACCTTCGCCCTGAATTTTCCCACGGCACAGGCAATCTATGACGATTTAGTCTTCACCGTTGACGGGGCGCCGCTAACTCTGAAGAACGAGAAGAACAGCGCCAGCGGCGCGCTGAAGATCGCGCCCGGCAAAGTCGCGACACTGAAGGTCGGCTACAAGTCACAAGGGCTAAACCATTGGTCTTACAGCCTGGCGCATGGAGGCGAATCGTCGAACGATGTCGCGCGCGTGCGCGACTTCTCGTTGAAGATGACGACAAATTTCAAAGACATCGATTTCCCGAACAACACTTTATCGCCGTCGATTAAGCGCCCGAGCGGAAACGGCTGGGAACTGGATTGGAACTACACGAACCTGGTCTCGGGTTATCAAATCGCGATGACCATGCCTGAGAAGCTTCAGCCCGGGCCGTTGGCCGGGCGCATCAGTTTCTTTGCGCCTGTATCGCTCTTCTTCTTTTTCTTCCTGATGCTAATCATCACGACGCTGCGCGGTATTGAGCTGCATCCGATGAACTACTTCTTCCTCGCCGCGGCGTTCTTCTCGTTTCACTTGTTGCTGGCGTACCTCGTCGATCACATTTCGATTCATCTCGCGTTTGCGATCAGCTCAGCCGTATCAATCTTTCTGGTCATCTCGTATCTGCGACTGGTGGTCGGCCTGCGCTTCGCGATGCGCGAGGCCGCGCTGGCGCAATTCATTTATCTGGTCGCGTTCTCGTACGCCTTCTTCCTGAAAGGCTTTACCGGACTCGCCATTACAATCGGTTCCATCCTGACGCTGTTCGTCGTGATGCAGGCAACGGGAAGGATTCGCTGGAAAGATCGCTTCGCGCCGCAGCCGCCGCCGGAATCGTTTGCGCCGCGGACCCCGGTTTCTTCAGTGCAGGCGACGTGAGCAATAGTTTTTTAACTCGCGGAAAAATAGGTTCGCAACCCGAAGGGTTGCGAGAAAGTAGCCGGGGGTCGCAGCGAAGCGTAGACCCCCGGAAAGCGTCGGCGAGGATTCGCACCCTGAAAGGGTGCGAGACGGAGTTCTGTGACCCTTTCAGGGTCAGAATCATGGACTCTTAATCCGGGGTATCGCACTTGCGCGCTCAACCCCCGGCTACTTTCTTTCAGCCCTTCGGGCTGAACCGCTTT
Source organism: uncultured Acidobacteriota bacterium (assembly GCA_963726075.1). Lineage (GTDB taxonomy): Bacteria > Acidobacteriota > Blastocatellia > Pyrinomonadales > Pyrinomonadaceae > UBA11740. The sequence continues at coordinate 906,089 of CAVSAQ010000001.1, forward strand.
CCCGAAAAATCCGTCCAAAAACCGCCTGACACATTTCGCCTTGATCTGTCGCTTTCTGGGGTAAGAGGTGAGACAGATCATGGAACGCAGGAAACAGTTCATTCAAATGGCACTTGTCGTTTTGGCTGTGGCAGGTGCGATTCTTTCGGTCGGCTACACCGTGCGCAAAGATCGCGCAAAGGCGCCGGTGACGGGCGTCAAGTTTGCCCGCACGCCAGAACGACTGGAGCGCGGACGCTACATCGTCGAATCCACCGCGCATTGTTTTCAATGTCACTCGGACGTTGACTACGCGAAGCCCGGCGCGCAACCGAAACCCGGCCAGAAAGGCGCCGGGGCCGTGTTCGCTGAAGACGGCATGGAGTGGCTGGTCGCGCCGAACATCACACCGGATGTCGAGACGGGCGCAGGCTCATGGACTGATGAGCAGTTGGCGCGCGCGATTCGCGAAGGCATCGGCCACGACGGCCGGCGTTTGTTCCCGGTGATGCCTTACATGAATTTCCGAAATATGTCGGATGAGGACCTGGCTTCGGTAATCACCTACATTCGCTCGATCGAACCGGTGCGCAACCAGCTTCCAAAGACGCAAATACCTGAACCCTTGAAAGCCGCGCTGCCGCCGCATGAACCAATCACTTCACAGGTGGCCGCGCATCATGCATACAATCAGGTGGCGCGCGGTCGTTACATGGTCACCTTAGGGAACTGTGTGACCTGTCACACGCCGATGAATGAAAAGGGTCAGCCGATGATGGAGATGGCCTTTGCCGGCGGTTTCAAATTGAAAGGAACGTGGGGTGAAGTTTACAGCGCCAACATTACGCCAGACCCGACGGGTATTTCCTACTACGATGAAGCGCTGTTCATCCGGACAATGCGCACCGGCCACGTCGGCGCGCGCAAACTGAATTACGTGATGCCGACCGGCTATTTCAAGAACATGACGGATGATGATCTAAAAGCGATTTTCGCTTACCTGCGTACCCTGCGTCCGCTGAAGCATCGCCTGGACAATACGGAAGAAGCGACGTTGTGCCCGCTGGACGGTCAAAAGCATGGATTCGGAGACCGGAACCATAAGCTAAACAGTGAAGAGTGAAAAGTGACAGGAAAACCTAGCGCGTGGGGCGTTTGCGGACCGGCTGCTGATTTCATGTTGAACGGCAGCCGGTTTGGCAGAAACCCGACCGTCAGGGAGGGTGCCAACGGTCGCAGAGGCTGCACCCTCCCTGACGGTCGGGTTTCTGCAATCATTCTTCACTGTTTTTAAGTTCATGATTCAGCCAGGCCTTGGCCATACGCAATTCCCTCTGCACCGTAGCGCGTGAGACACCGAGCGCTTCAGCCACTTCTTCGTTGCTCAACCCGCCGAAGAAATGCAGTTCGATAATTTCGCTCTTCCTTTGATCGAGTGTTGCGAGTTGGCTTAGCGCTTCATCGAGCGCCAGTAGGTCCGAAGCCGGCTTGCATGAAACCTCCAGTGCGTCATCGAGCGAAACTTTCGGTCCGCCCTCGCGCTTGGCTCGATGCTGCGCTCTTGCATGATCCACCAGCATGCGCCGCATCAGCCGCGCCGCCACCGCGAAGAAATGCGCGCGGTCCTGCCAGGAAACCTTCATGTCCACCAGCCGCAGGTAGGCTTCATTCACCAGCGCCGTCGCTTGCAGCGTGTGTTCAGGCCGTTCAGCGCGCATGTAGTGTTGCGCCAAACGCCGCAGCTCGTCGTACACCACGGGCATCAGCGCATCGAGCGCTTGTTGATTGCCGCCGCGCCACTCGAGCAGCAATTGCGTGACGTTCGTGACCGGCGGTGAAGACATATACGAATTTGAAAATGCTGAAAGGGTGGGCGTTACGGCTGCTTGTAAACCTCGCCATTCTTCATCACAAACCGCACGCGACGCAGGGTTGAGAGGTCGCGAGTTGGATCGCCTTCCACGGCGATCAAATCGGCAAGCAATCCCACTCTTACAAAACCGATCCTGTCTTCCAGGTGCAGCACGCGCGCATCGATCGATGTCGCTGAACGAATTGCATCGAGCAGTGGCATTCCCCACGCGACCATTGTTTCGATCTCTTTAGCGTTGTCGCCATGCGCGAAGACGCCAACGTCGCTGCCATTCGCGATCGTCACTCCTGATTCGAGCGCCTGTTTAAAGACTCGCTTCTTGTTTTCCATGTTCGCGGCGCTCGCCACCGAAAGCGTCGGGCAGAAAGCGATGCCGCGCTCCTTCATCATGCGAAAGAGTTCCGGCGTCAGGCCGTCGCCGTGTTCGATGGTTTCAACGCCCGCGAGAATCGCGCGGCGCGCTCCTTCAGTTGAACTGGCGTGCGCGGCCACCGGAATGCCGGCGCTCCTCGCGACTTCGACGATCAGCTTCATTTCGTCGAGCGTGAAAGTCGCGTGCGCCGTGCCGCCCGCGCCCCAACGATAGTCGGCGTACACCTTGATCCAATCCGCGCCTTTGCCAATCTGATCGCGCACGACGCGCGTGAGGTTGTCGACACCGTCGGCTTCTTCCGCGCCTTGCGGCACGCTCCATTCAGAGGCATAACCCTTCGGACCGTACGTGTTGGTCGCGACAATCGCGCGGGTCGTCACGATCAATCGCGGCCCGGGGATAATTCCCTGCTGCACCGCCTGCTTCAGCCCAACATCCGCATAGCCGGCGCCTTCAGTTCCTAAATCGCGCAACGTCGTGAAGCCTGCCATCAAACTGCTGCGCAAATGATTTGTCGCGCGCGCCGTACGCAGACTAAGACTCTCGCGCGCAACTTGATCGTTCCAGGAAGTCTCGCTGTACGGATGGAGCAGCACGTGCGAATGCGCATCAATTAGGCCGGGCATTAAAGTCATCCCGCGCAGCTCGATCACTTTCGCGCCTGAGGGCACTTTGATTTCACTCGCCGGACCAACGGCCTCAATCTTTTCACCGCGCACGAGCACGACCCAATCCGTGTGCAACTGCGCGGACTCGCCGTCAAAGATTCGCGCGGGCTTTAGCAGATAGACCGGTTCGGCAATTGTTGCAGTTGGTTGACTAGCTACTAGACTGATGGTCGCGACAACAAGAGACGCCAAGAGAACAAGCCGGATTAACGGATACATATGTTTAATGGTTCGGTTCAAGGTACGGTTTGAACAGCGCTTCACACTTCTTGTTTAGTAATTCCTGTTTCACCCCGTTGAATAAAGCGAAGGCTTTCATGAAATTCAAATAAACGAAGCCCGTATCGACGTTCGGTCCGTCCAAATTGGCCGAAAGAGCTTCCCTGATAAACTGAACGTCGGAATGTCGCTTTTCCGCTAGGTTTACTGAACTCAACTCTTCTTCCAATTCACCCAATGAATCCAACAACGGATCTCTGACCATTCTTATGAGCACGAGTATCGCCTTTTGCGCTTCCCGCTTTTCATTTTCATCCGTTAGAGCTTGAAGGTGCCCCGCAAAACCGTAAAGCGCTCCTGCAAACTGTTTAATGTCTTCGCCGATTCGGTCGATTCTCCTTTGATAAGATTCGAACAATAGCTCACGCGCCCTAATGTCCCCTTGGCCGCGAATCTCCGATATCTTCGTTTTCAACTGGGATCGATACAGAAGCCATGAAGTTAGCGCCGTAAAGAAACCGGTAACAATCGCGGACCCCAAAGCGAACCATAATGTTAGCCAATTAATTGTTGGAGTTTGCATACTTGAAGCGAGGCGCTGAAAGCGCCCGCCAGTTTCAGCCCAGGGCAACGCCCTGGGTTAACCAAACCAGAAAAAACCGAACCCTGAAAGGGTTCTCAATTTTAATCCCAAACATAACGCTCATCGTATTCGATCTGGTACTTCTTCAAAAAAGCTCGGAATTCATCCTGAAATGTCTTTCGACGATGATGCTCTTCCTGCGTTTCGATATATCTATGTACTTCAGCAACGTGCGATTGGCTAACTGAGAACGCACCGTAGCCAGCCTGCCACCGAAACTTTGAAAAGCGGCGCTCTCGGGTTTTTATCCACGCAGAAGAAGTGCGCTTCACCTCCTTTACGATTGTCGCAATCGAATGATTCCTCGAAAGCGTAAACAATGCATGAATGTGATCGGCGCAGCCACCGACCATTAGGGTGGGACAGTCGTGGGTGCGCAGAACTGTCGCCAAGTATCCATGCATTTCGGACCGAACGGTAGTGTCAGTTAAGAATGGGTAACGTTCTTTCGTAGAAAAAATTAAATGCGTCCACAATCGTGCGAGAGATTGCGCCATGGGAGACTCCTTTGTTAACCCTTTCAGGGTAAAGTTGTAGGTCTTCTTTTGTATTCCCAGGATTTCATCCTGGGCTGAAATTTGCGAACGCCTTCGGCGTTAGCGATCGGTCGGTTGAAGATCCGTTTTGTGACTTAGGTCTGTTTGACGTCAACGATCTCGGCGCCAAACGTGCGCTGGACCTGTTGGATGGTTGGATCTGCGGCAGCGGCGCGACGAGCTTTCTGTTTGGCCTCGCGAGCGTCCGGAGTAACGTTGGTGGTGACCGCGTCGTCTTCAGACTTGATTAAGTAACGGATCACAACCTCTCTTCCATGAACCTCAGCACACGTTTCGCGCAAGGCTTTTGCATTCTCGGGCTTCATCAGCGTGTCCCGATAGTGCTTCGCCTCTGCCGTGAACTCAATGACGAGTTCGTCACCCTCGAGGTCAACCCGCAACGAGCCGTTAAGTGCCGCGACAAGCAAGCGACGACGCTTGTGCTCAAGTTTCGCTTTGACGTTTCCGCAGAACGAGTCGTCGCTGCTCGCGTTCACGGTTGGCAACTCATTAGAGGTGGTCTTTGCCGGCGCTGGGGCAGTTTCGGCGGCGACGCTGTGGGCCGGTATTTCCGGTAGTGATGGCGGCGCCGACACCACGCTCCCGGTCCGCAGACTCTTTGTTTCCGCTGGAGGCTTGCCCGTTCGCAATGCTGACTCAAGCGCCGCGATGCGTTCGACGAGATCGCCCAGCGGCGCAAGCCGTCGCATCTCCATCAGTTTCACCAGGCCCACTTCGACCTGGTAACGCGGGTTCGCCGCGTCTTTTAAAGTGCTTTCCGTTTCCGCAAGCGAATGGAAGAAGCGGACGAGATCTGATTCGGAAAACTGTTCCGCTTGCTGTTTCAGCGCGTCGGCATGCGTCGAAGCTGAATCGAGAATTTTAGGATCGGCTGAGACTTTCACCACCAGCAGATCGCGCAGGTGGGCCAGCACCTCGCGACAGAAATTGCGCAGGTTGTGCCCGCGCATCACGATATCGTCCACAATCGCCAAGGCTTCAGCGGGATGGTTTTCGGCAATGCCCTTCATTACGCGCGCAAGCACGTCGGCGCCGGCGAGTCCTAAAGCCTTCTCGACATCTGCGGTGGCGATCTTTTTGCCGGCAAAACTGATCACCTGATCGAAAGCCGACTGCGCGTCACGCATCGAGCCATCACCGGCGCAGGCGATTTCGCGAACGGCCTCATCCGAAATCGAAATCTTTTCCGCATCGGCGATCATTCCAAGGCACTCGGCAATCTTCACCGTAGCGATGGTGCGGAATTCGAAAATCTGACAGCGCGACGAAATTGTCTCAGGCACCTTGTGCGCTTCCGTGGTGGCCAGGATGAAGACCACGCGCTCGGGTGGTTCTTCTATAGTCTTCAACAAGGCATTGAAAGCAGACGACGAAAGCATGTGCACTTCATCGATGATAAATACTCGATATCTCGGTCGGCCCTCCCAAAAAGCTGCCTTAACGTTAATGCTGTCCAGAATCACATCTCTAACGTTGTCCACTCCAGTGTTCGAGGCAGCATCAATTTCCTGAACATCCATCGATCTTCCGTCCGCAATCTCGCGACAAGATTTGCACGCCGTCTCATCGACAGGAGCGCAAGGTGCAGGCGTTGGCTTCCCGAACTTGTGGCAGTTCAGGCCTCTCGCGACCAGTCGCGCAGTAGTCGTCTTTCCCACGCCGCGGGCGCCGGAGAAAAGGTAGGCATGATGCAGACGATCGTGCTCCAGGGCATTCTGGAGCGTGCGGGTCAGGACTTCCTGACCCGTCACATCTTCAAAGGTTTGCGGCCGCCACTTGCGGGCGATTACTTGATAGGACATTTGTCTGGTGGATTTAAGTAAAGAACTTTCTCAAAGCCTGGTTTCGAATACTGGTTCAAGAGTTTCCAGGCGAGAATAACGCTGCCATCGCTGTCCTGCCGCGTGACGCGATACGCCACGAGCAGATCAGATCGTCCGTAGCTGATCGATCTGAGCAGATAGGTGGAATTCACTTCGACGGGAAGCGAACTCCGATAAAGCAATCCGTCTACCTCCACGCCATCTTGAAAACGTTTCATTTCGCAGCGAAGGTCAAATCCGGTGCGAGTTGGGCGATACTTGGCGATGAAATTGGTGCTGGCGCTGTCCAGTGAAACGTCATTCAGCGAGACATCTCCGATTCTGACCAACATTCCGTAGCCGCCGCCAAATCCAACCGTAAACTTGTTGTGCTCAAGTTCGATGTCGGAACCGTAACTGTATTCGTGCGATAGATAGTGGAAGGAATAATAGGCGCCACCACCTTGTAGCTTCAGATGTTTCTCAATGCCGTAGGTGCGCCAATCATAAACTTCGCGCGGCAACAGTTTGACTAAGCCGGTGTCGCTCTGCTTTAGAAAAGCCGCATGATCAGCGCGATCTTGAACCGACGGCGCCAGCAGTCCCTTCTTCACAACTCGATCTTCTTTGACGGGGCCATATGTGCGGCGCGGGAAAAAAGTGCTGGGCTGACGACGGTTAAACTCCTCCCTGATCGGATCATATCCGCCCACGTGAGCGGGACCATAAGGAGGCGCGGGTGCCGGTGATTGACCACTAGCATTCTGAACCAAAGCCAAACTGCCGACGACTAAGATCGCCAGGGCGAGAACGACTCGCGCGAGGAAGTCGTTAAGACGCCGGGAGGTTACTTGTGATGACATCGATATCAATGCGTCCTGGAACCTGCGCCTCATAACTTCCTGACCCTTCACCTGTTCAAAGGTTTGCAGGCTCCACTGACGGGCGATGACTTGATACGAGATGCATTGGTTCACTTGGACGCTGCCACTCGTGCCCTCATCAATTCAGGCTTAGGAGACTTCTTTAAGAGTTTCCAGGCGATGATCAAACTGTCGTCACTGTCCTTGCGAACAATCTTGAAAGCAACAAGCACGTCCGAATGGTCATAATTAATTGAGCGGCCCACGTAGGTCGCACCAACCTCAACCGGCCATCTCCCTTTGTAAGAAATGCTGTCGATCGTCGTCGCGTCCCAAGATCGTCGTTGTTCAATACGCGCGGCCGGTTCATCAGCCGCGGCTTTGTGTTCTGCCAGGAACCTAAGGATTGGGTGCTCAGCCGAGATTTCTTCCAGGCGCACGCCGTCTAATCTCGCAAGCATTCCGTAGCTTGCGCCGCCGAAACCACCAGTTTGCACGTAACCCCTCTCGAATCCGATGTCAGTCCCGTAGCCGTACTCATGTGTCTTCAGGGCGAATGAATAATACGCGCCACCGCCGCGCACCGTGAGCGGCGCCTTTTTGTTAACGTCAGGATCATAGACCTCTCGCGGCAACAGCCTAATCAACCCCGTATCCGGCTGCTCAAGAAAAACGGCATACGCGGCGCGATCCTCTGACGCCGGCGCCAGAAACATGTTCTCGAGTCTGGCCAGATCAGCCCGCTTTGTCTCCATTTCTTTGAGCAGGTTTCCTCGCGAATCGCTTTGACTGAAAGCGGACAGGGAGCACGTAACGATGAACAGGGATGCCGCAATGATTGATTTCATTTCGAGGTCTCCTTTGTTTGAAGTGGCCTTAGGAGAGGTGCGACGAAAAAGATCAGGTCAGACTCCGGACTTACCCGCAACACACGCTGTCGATGCTACCGTTGCTCCGTTCCCGGCCTGGCGGGGTTCACAAGACGAGCGTTGTGCGGAGCCCGAAGTCTGATAAGAGCATTCTAGATTGCCGATTGCCGATTGTCGATTTGGCAACCGGCAAAGTGGCCCGGGCCGTGAGACCACGCGCAAGATGCGCGCGCCACTTAGATCGCCGTCTTGCGATGCGCAATCAGTCGCAGCAACCCGTTGATGCCGAGATGCAAGAGCAGATACGCGATGATCGCTATTACCAAAGGCATCATCAGCGTGTGCCCGCCATCTGTCCGCGGACTGGCGACAATGCCGCGAAACGGCTCATAGAGCGGATCCGTCACTGCCACGATAAATCGAACGAAGCCCGAGGTGCTTCTCGCGGCCATCAGCGCCAGCAGGAAGCGCAATCCCAGCAGTGCGTAAACGACGTAAAAGAGATAATCGACGATCTGTGAGACGCGCGCCAGCCCGCGTGCGCGCTCAACCTCATGCTCATGCTCGACAACTTCATCAACGGCTTTGGTGCGAAAGTTCTGAGCTACCTGTTCGACTCTCGCTTCATCCGGCGGAGCGGTGCGCGCCGCTTGCTCAGCTATCTCAGCTTCCACCTCGCCTTCAACCTGCGCTTTGACCGAGCCGTGCTGTCCGGCGCGGCGAGCCTCTTCGAGTGCCAGTTTGTCGTCGTTCATAAATGTCCTTCCGGTAAATCAACAATAAATCAAAGAGGGCTATTGGTCTCTAAAGGGGCGTCGCTGTTGGTAGAGTTTCAGGCGCTGGTTCGCTGGCTCTTCATTTTTTGCCTCAGGGAATGTTAAAGCCCGGGTCTGCCATTTGATCGCTTCTCGGAAGTTGCGAACTTCAGCATAAGCTGCGGCCAGCGTTTCCAGGGATCCGGGACTTTTCCACGCTGTCAGCTCAGCCCCTTTCAGGGCGTGTTGAACCGCCTGTTTCCCATTCCTCAAGTCGTCCCGGGGGGAAGTCGCTAACAGCCAGGCTAAAGAGTTATAGGCCTCAGCATGTTTCGGATCAATCACGATTACTTGGCGGTAATCTGCTATGGCTCCAGCCGGATCGCCTTTCAATTGTTTGGCGAAGGCGCGGTTGAAAACGCCCGAGACATTCCGCGGCTCGAGTTCCAAGCCTTTGGTAAAGTCCTCGATCGCGCGGCTGAGATCGCCGCTGTGTCCCCGGGCGAATCCACGATTGAAGTAAGCCATCGCGAAACGCGAATCGATTTCAATGGCTTTGTCGAAATCAGCGATGGCCTTTTGGAAGTCTCGTCTGTCGAGCCAGATGTGACCGCGGTTGTTGTAAGCCGACGCGTATTGCGGATCGATCTCGATCGCTTTGTTGTAATCGGCGACGGATTCGTCAAGATCGCCCTTCGCCTTTTTCGCGATGGCGCGATTGTAAAAAGCTTTCGCCAGACGCGGATCGATCTCAATCGCACGCGTGAGGTCGGCGAGGGCGCCGTCGAAATCACCGATGTCGTTGCGAGTAGCGCCGCGATTGTTGTATGCCATCGCGTACTGCGGATCGACTTCAATGGCTTTGGTGAACTCGGCGATCGCTCCCGCGCGATCACCTTTGGCGTGACGCGACTTGCCGCTTTCGTTAAAGCTGACGGCGGCTGGCGATTGGGCGTAAGTGGACCCGCCCGCAAGAAACATCAGAAGTAGCAGAAGTCTTATCGATGCCATTGCGTTTTGCGAAGCTGCGGCTCGAGGTATTGCGCGACTAGGTGCCGTTAAATCCCGCCCTCATCCGTTTCACATAAGCCCCGGAGAACTTGCCCATCGCTTTTGCCGCTGCCAGTACCCGATTCGCTTCCGCGAGGGTTGGGCCGGCATAAACGGCCATCAAGCGCGTGTTTGCACGCGTGTTGGTGTAATACAAAGTCCCCGGTTCAACGCAACGCGAAGCGAAAACTTTACGGTCAGGAAAAAGCGTTTGCGCGGCCAGACGTTCCGATTCCGGAATATGGGCGTCGCAGTTTTCATCGGACGCGTTCATGCTTTTAAGCACGACTGCGTAGAACAACTCCGTTTCCCAAATGACTGCATTGCTCGGCACGCGAAACTGCAAGTCGTGCGGTTCGAAGGTGGCTTGCGAAGGACACGCGGCGTTTGGATTTCCGCAGACTGTCAGTCGCTTCGTCGTTCTCCGCTGCGCGTCAACGGCAGAAACGAAAATCACGACTGCGGTCGCCGCGGTGATGACTGTCAGGATTGCTTTAGATTTGATCATGAGATTCACAGTCAGAGATCAGAGGTCAGAGGTCAGAGGTCAGAAAACCGACGCCAGCATCAGACCTCTAGTACTGTTCAAGATCGTCAGAGGTTATGAGTTGGTCGCGCCCAGTCTGACATCTGATCTCTGATCTCTGATCTCTGATCTCTGGACGTCTGATCTCTGACGTCTGTTGTTATGGCGGAAAGGGTGGGATTCGAACCCACGGTACGTTGCCGCACACAGCATTTCCAGTGCTGCCAGTTAAGCCACTCCTGCACCTTTCCAAAGCAAAAAAGTCAGAACCGTCTGCGGTAGCGGACGGTTGATCGTTCGCTTCAGAGAACTGAAAGTTTAACCGCCCGCTACCGCAGGCGGTTCTGACAAGCTGGCGGAGAGGGTGGGATTCGAACCCACGGTGGGCGTTAACCCACTCCGGTTTTCGAGACCGGTGCACTAATCCACTATGCGACCTCTCCGCACGAACAACAGATGTCAGACGTCAGAGATCAGATGTCAGACTCTGTTTCCATTGGCGCCTGACCATCTGACGTCTGATGTCTGACTGCTGACTTCTGACGTCTGTCTTTAAAGAACTCTTGCATCAGCGCGCGGCACTCTGCTTCCAAAACACCGCTCATCACTTCGACTCGATGATTCAAATGATCGGAGTCGCAGATGTGAAAGTGGGAATCGACTGCGCCCGCTCTTTCGTCCGGCGCGCCGTAAACCAGCAGCGGCACGCGCGCTTGAATCAAAGCGCCGGCGCACATCGCGCACGGTTCGATCGTCGAGTAAACCACCGCATTCGCCAACCGATAGTTGCCGAACTTCCGCGCGGCTTCACGCAACGCGACAATCTCAGCATGGGCCGTCGGATCGCAATCCGTGCGCGTGCGGTTTCCGGCAACGGCGTGCAGTTCTCCATCGATGACAATGCAGGTTCCAATCGGCACCTCGCCGGCGGCTTTTGCTTCGCGCGCAGCACGAATCGCTTCGCTCATCCAGCGCTCATGCGCGGCTCGCGCTTCGGCACTCACTTCTCCTGCTACGACTGAAAACATCGCTTCAAACAGCAAGGCCCAACTATACTCATTTCATGTTATTATCTTCAAGGCTTCCGCGGACGCTCCCAAACCGCACGTTCTCAGCCTAAGATGCCGACGACTACTGAGCCAACCCAACGAACTACCGGCGCGCGCACAGACAGCATTCACGAATCGCAGATCACTTCGCGAATCCCGTCACGACCGTCGGGCGGTGTCCGTGATCCGTCGCTGGCCGTGCCGGGCGAACGGCCCGCGGGTCGCTTGCGGCCGGTGTCCCTCGATTCATCGCATGAGACAGTGACGCCGGATCGGCAGAAAGTAAATCCGGTAGATCCGGCCAAGCGAATGTCGTCGGTGGAAATTACCACCGCGATGGTGCACTTCTACCGGGGAGAGATTCAGCGGTCGAACACCTGGCGCAACCGGTTGGATACGACGACGAATTGGGCAGTGCTGACGGCCGGCGGCGCACTCTCGTTCGCCTTCAGCTCGCCGAACAATCCGCATTTCATCATTCCGATCATTTCAATTCTGGTGGCGATCTTTCTTTTGATGGAGGCGCGTCGCTATCGTTACTACGAAATTTGGGCCAGCCGCGTCCGCGTCCTGGAAACCGGGTACTACGCGCCGATGCTGGCGCCCGACAACGTCCCGCGCGATCAGGAGTGGGCTTCCCACCTGGCGGCCGATTTACTGACCCCGCATTTCACGATCAGCGTGTGGGAAGCGATCGGCCGGCGCTTGCGCCGAAACTACATCTGGCTGTTTGCACTGTTGGCGTTGAGCTGGAATCTGAAGGTTTATCTGCATCCGGTTTCGGCTCACACATTCGATGAGTTCCTGATCCGCGCGCAAGTGGGTTTGATTCCCGGATGGATCGTTTTCCTCATCGGATTCCTTTTCAATGCGGCTTTATTCATTGGCGCAGTCGGCACCGTCAAGCTGCGCGAAGCGACAGGCGAAGTTTTACCGCGTCACGAGTTTTCACTGCACCCATTGCAACGCATGAGCAGTTGGACGCGCGCGGCCACATCGGTCCCAAAAGCCACGGTCCGCCGTGCGAAGCGAGCGCGCCAGCGAATGCGCGGCACCACCGGCGAGCACAAGAAGATCGATATCACGCGTACGCCCGATCGTCGGATTCACACCACCGACACTCCTGACCGAGTGAAAACAAAGCAGTAAACCGCGAGCCGTCAGCAGTCGCGTAGAACTGCTTATCGCTCACTGCTTACTGCTCACGAATATGATCGAACTTGACGGCCAGAGACTGTCGCTCGCTGAAGTGTCCGCGGTGGCGCGAGCTGCAGAAACGGTTGCCCTCGCCTCGAAAGCACGCCAGCGAATCGAACAGTCCCGCCTCGTCGTCGAACAAATCATCGCAGAAAATCGCACGGTATATGGCATCAACACTGGCTTTGGAAAGTTGTCCGACATTCGCATCGACCCGTCGCAGATTCGCGAACTCCAACTGAATCTGGTGCGCAGTCATGCGTGCGGACTCGGCAATCCACTGTCCATCGAAGAAGCGCGCGCGATGTTACTGCTGCGCGCTAATGTGCTGGCGCGCGGTTACAGCGGCTGTCGCCCGATCGTCGTCGAGACACTTGTCGAAATGTTGAATCGCGGCGTCACACCGGTAATCCCCGAAAAAGGATCGGTGGGCGCGAGCGGCGATCTCGCGCCCCTGGCTCATCTCGCATTGACCACCATCGGTGAGGGCGGGGCGTTCCACAAAGGTGAGCGCATGGGGAGCTCCGATGCTTTGCAACGCGCGGGGATCGAACCGCTGCAGCTCGAGGCGAAGGAAGGTCTCGCCTTGCTGAACGGGACACAAGCGATGGCGGCGGTGGGCGGACTCGCGCTGCATCATGCAGCTCGCTTGACGCGTTTAGCCGATGTCGCCGGCGCGATGTCTTTGGAAGCTTTGAAAGGAACGCCGGTCGCATTCGATGAACGAATCCATGCCGCGCGTCCCCACCGCGGGCAAACCGAAGTTGCTGCACACCTGCGCGACCTGCTGCGCGACAGTGAGATCCGCGAATCGCATGTGGAAAACGATCCGCGCGTGCAGGATGCTTATTCGCTGCGCTGCATGCCGCAGGTACACGGCGCGGTTCGTGACGTGCTCGCGCATGTGCGCGATATTGTCGAAACTGAAACCGGCAGCGCGACGGACAACCCACTGGTGTTCACCGATACGGGCGAAGTTCTTTCCGGCGGCAACTTTCACGGCGCGCCCGTCGCGATGGCGCTGGATTACGCGGCCATAGCGCTGACAGATTTGATGAGCATCACCGAACGACGCATCGATCATTTGGTAAATCCTTTAACGAACGAAGACCTGCCTCCGTTTCTGACAACTCAACCAGGCGTCGGCTCAGGTTTCATGATGCTGCAGATTGTCGCCGCTTCGCTTTTGAGTGAAGCGAAAGTGCTCGCGCACCCGGCCAGCATCGACAACGTCCCCACTGACGGCGGCAAAGAAGATCACGTTTCGATGGGCATGACCGGTGCGACCAAGCTGCGCGCGATCGTGGAACTGGCAGAGAGAATCGTAGCCATTGAACTGATCACCGCCGCCGAAGGTTTGGAACACCGCAAGCCTTTGCGGCCTGGTCTCGGCGCGCGCGCCGCCTATGACGTTGTGCGCAAACATGTGACGCGGCTCACGGCTGACCGCTCCATGTCCGTTGACATTGAAACAATCGCCCAGGCAGTCCGCGACGGCCTGATTAATGGGTAGAGTCCTAATTTCCGTTCTCTCTGCGGAGACTCTGCGATCTCTGCGACTCCGCGGTGAATAGTCCTTGGAAAAACTCACCGCAGAGACGCCGAGAACGCGGAGCAAGCCGCAGAGAATTTCAAAATAGCACTGCCTGATTGATGGATCAGCTTGACGGCACTCACCGGTTGATCAATAACTGCGGCGGGTAACTCGCCAGATCCCGTAATTCAAAGCGACACGCCAAACCCTTTGCAGATGTCCAACACCAAGAAATCCCCCGGTCACAACGGATATGTTGATCATTACAACGGCCTCGCTCGCTCGCTGTTCCTTCGCAGGTTTTTGTACACAATTCTGATTTGTTTGCTCGCGGGGCTCGTCTGCCGCGCTCAACCTGCATTGGTTTCCGACCGCGCGTCCGAATGGAACAAGTATCAGACGCCGTCGTCAGCGTTCGTGCGAGTTAAGGCTGAGGCGCACGGCGTCGTCTTCCGTGCACCCGCCCACTGGGCCCGAGTCGCGGATGCTCCGACCACCGAGTCGCAGCCCGTCTTTCGCTTCAATGGACCACACTCCTCGATGCTGCAAGTTTCAATCGAGAAGATTCCCGACGGCTTACCCCTGACAAGTTACGTCGCAGCCATCCTCCAGCAATTGCGTAATGTTCCGGGCGCTACCGCACCGCTGGCGGTGCGGCGCACGGAAATGTCGGGGCTTGAAGCGCGGGAAATCATGTTTGAAGTGCCGGATGAAAACGGCCAACTGTCACGGCGCATCATGTGGTGCACGGTCACTGGTCCCGTTGCGGTTGCGGTCCTGCTAATTGGACCAACCCAACATAGCGCTGAGATCGAACCTTACCTGCGCACGGTGTTACGGTCGGTCACGATTCCGGGCAAGGAAAAGCTGGAAGTATTCGAGCTGCTGCGAGCTAACGCGATCAAGGAGACCAAGCCTGCCCGAGTTGATCAGCTTCAAGCCCTGGTCGGGACGATCGACGGTCTCAACGCGGATGAACGCGAAGCCGCGGTCACAAACCTGACTCAACTGTTCATTGCATCGCCCGACGTCGGGGTTGATCTGTTGTTGGATCGCCGTCCGATTGTGCGGGCCGCCGGCATCGACGCGCTCGCGCGATCCAAAAACCGATTGTTGGATCCGTTCCTGCTGAAAGCTCTGCACGATTCGGAATCAATCGTGGCCGAGCGCGCGGGGCGGGCGCTCGCCGCCACACCGAATGCCCTCGCTCTGCTCCGCGACGAAACGGTTAGCTGGATGAACACGGCGCTTCTTGCAAGGGTCTGGCCGTTCGTCGAAAAACAAACGAAGTTACAGATTCTGAACGAGGTGTTTGGCCTGCAAACTCGCCCAGGCCCGCGACCCACAAGATTAAGTGCGACACCTCGACTGGCGGCTGCTTTACCGCAAGATTCCAGCACGCAATTAGGTCTGCTGACTCTGCTGGTTGACGTACCGGTCAACGACTTTCGGTTACCTCTGGCAGCTGTGCTGAA
The DNA here is from genome assembly GCA_963726075.1 of uncultured Acidobacteriota bacterium. Classification (GTDB taxonomy): domain Bacteria; phylum Acidobacteriota; class Blastocatellia; order Pyrinomonadales; family Pyrinomonadaceae; genus UBA11740. The sequence continues at coordinate 921,521 of CAVSAQ010000001.1, forward strand.
GGCGCGCACCGACGTGTTGACTACGGTGGCCCTGCACCTGGCGCTCGTGCGAGACGAGAAGCTTGATCCCAACGAACTGTTGAAACTTCTTTCAGCGGGCAGCACCGAAGTGCGTCGATTGGCGGCCGTGAATCTCGGGGACTCAGCCACAATCGCCCACGTCACTCAGATTGAAGCCGCGCAGAAAAAAATCGCCACGCCAGATTCCGGCACCGTCCTCGCCGACAGTACCGTAGCCGCGAAAAACAGTGCCATCGCCTCAGAGTTGCAAGTAACTATTAAGAAGATTCGCCTGCGCGAGCAATTAACCGCCCTTAATGACGAGCAGCGAGCAGCGGCAATCAAAGTCGCGCTCGCCGATCCGCAACTCGCGAATTGGGCGTGGTTCAGATATGCGAATCAGGCAACGGTTGCGAGTGCGGGCACGGACGGTCCGAAGCCGGTCCAACTTTCGCTGCGCGAGGAGAACACGTTTCCTGATAAGTTGACGCACTACGTCTCCGTGCAAAAGCCCGGGGACTTGCTTAACAAACTTGGCGAGTCGCTAAACAACATCAAAATGGATTCCGCGCGCTCGCAGGCAAACCTGGTGTTGGTTATGAACGCGATACACCGGATGTTGGCGGCAGAGTTTGGCGCGCCGGTCGACGGCACGATCACGGATTACGCCGGGGTGAACACCACCGCGCCTATCTCTTTGGGGAGTTGGAATCTTGCCGGCGTCCCATCGAGTATTCCCAACGCTCAGCGTAAAGCGGTCCTGGTGCGAGTGGGAGACCGGAATCGTTTTGAGCGCACTCTGGCGTTAACTCAAAACGCGTTCGGAAGTTTTGATTCACTGCCGGAAGGTCTGGCGATTAGTGCGCGGTTTTTGGGCGCGCTACCGGCGCTTCTGCCGATGTCTGCCGACGCGTTGCTCCAGGACAAGCCGCGCAAAGAAAAGAATATTCCGATTCTGGAGTACACACTGTCAGGTCCGATGGAAGTTGCGGGCTATCCCGTAAAATACGTGGCGCATCGCCGCGTGCGTGAGAATGGCGAATTCACGCACGATGGCATTTACGCGATCTATGCCGGCAATGTAGCGCTGCTGGCGCCGGATTTGGTATCGCTGCGCGACGTGCTGAGGCGCGTAAATACCGGCGGCCCGACGATTGAAAACAGTGCTCAGTACAAGGCAGCATTGGCCGGTGGCGGCGATGCGATCTATTTCAGCAACCTCACGGAATTAATCGTCGAGCCGGGTGTCGCATCAGAATCTCAAACTCGCGAGCACGGTAACCTCAAGATTTCCAACTCATCGTGGGAGAGTTCGTATTACCTCACGTCGGACGATAAGAGCGACTCGAAATTTCTCCTGGCTTTGAGTCCGGACCAGCTCTCGGGCCCGCGCGAACTGTTGCCTCGTTCGACATTGTTTTATTACTTCATGAAGGTCAGCCCGCCCGACGCGCTTAGTGTGTGGAACAATATCAGTGACAGCAAGCGGGACCTGGCCGCCATGTGGTCGCTAAACTTTGAGAAGGAAGTGCTCCCGGAGATCGAGGGAGAGTGCGGCGCCGCGGTACTGGGCTGGCCCGATCTAATGGCGGACGAGGCGTCTGCTCCCTGGATCATTTTTTTCAAGTTGAAGAGCGATCGGTTGCAGCAAGCGCTGAACGAGGGCCGACTGTTCAAGGAGACAACTGCAACCAAGGGCGTGGCGAAAATCAAATTCGGAACGACCGAGCTGAACGCGACTATCACCAACGGTTTTCTGGTTTTCGCGGATTCACCCGGAACTCTTGATCGACTCAAGCAACCAGAGAAACTCGCCGCTTCTCCCGATTTCAGTAAAGCGGTTAAGCGCACACCCACGGACGTCGTCGCGTTCGGAGGCTACAACCTGGACGTCACGATCCCATCGACGGCCCCCGGTTCAGATTCGGTTCAGACGCAGCAGGCGAACATGATTCTGCTGCTCGCCCGCGCGTTTCACAGTCCAAGTTTGTATGCCACCGTAAACGGGGCAAACATTGAGGCGCACTCGTCGGTCTCGCTGGACCGCGAAGGTCGCTATTCAGTCGCGGAGTTACAGAAGCTAGCGACATCCGAACCCGCTTACGCGGCGATCCAGCCGGGCGGCATTCCGATCTCGAATCAAAAAAGACTTAGTCATCTTAGTTTACGGATTCAGGTGAAAGCGGCAGGCGGCGCGGAACGTGTGGCCGAAGATGTCGTTAATAATTCGCAAACGATCGAGCGTCGAGCCGGCGAGGAGTTGGTCCTGAAAGTCCTTCCCCGCTCCGCCGATACCACACAAAAAATCCAGTTGCCGATAGCCGCTAGCGAGTTCGCGCCCTACCTGAAACCGACGGCCGACATTCGCGCTGACGACCAGACAATCATCGACAAAGCTAAAGAGATCGCCGGTAGCGATCGCGACGCGTGGAGTGTCGCTCGGAAGCTGTCGGACTGGACGCACGCAAACATCACCTGGAAGGTCGTCGATGATGCCACCGCGGCGCAGACTTTGGCCACACGCGAAGCGGATTGTTACGAGTTCAGCAAGCTTTATGTGGCCATGGCGCGCAGCCTGGGATTGCCGGCGCGCATCGTTTCGGGACTGGCGTACAGCGGCAGTTCATTCGGCGGGCACGCGTGGGTCGAAGTCTACATCGGCCGTTGGATCGAACTCGACCCTACCTGGGGGACGAACTTCGTCGATGCGACGCACATCAAGACGTCAAATGGCGCGCTGGTCAGTTACGCGGCGCTGGATCTAATCAAGGTTGACGTGTTGGACGCCCGGCGCGGCGCGACGGAATACCAGGCAGACGCGCAGACCCTGGCGAACAAGCTTTGCGAAGAATTGCCTGACGGCATCACTGAAGCTCTCGAAGAGCTCGCTGGACATCGCGCTGATAACCGACGATCTGATGGGCCCCGGTACCTGGGCCACGTTGACGGAATCAGAGCGCGATCAAATCTCAGGTCCTTTCCGCAGGGTGGTCAGCGGATTCGCGTCGAACTTCCGAAAGAATCAGCCGTTCGGCGCCGGACTACGTTTGCTGAAAGTCAATCGCGACGGCGATCGAGCCGAAGCGCTGGCGATGCATTCAGTAAATTTCCAGGAGTCGCTGCTTAAACTCTTAATGGTCCGACACGAGGGCGCCTGGATGCTCCGCGAGATTCTGGAGGTCGACACCGGGCTGCGGATGATCGCCGAGAATCTGGAACCGACGATTTACGAATTGCGAGGCCGGCGCAGCGGTCAGCAGCAACGCGCGATGTTCCAAACTGATTTCGCGCGGGTCATGGTCCTAATTGAACAGAACCCCCAAGCCAGTTTGGACCTCGCGGATCGCCTGCTGAAACAGAAACCAAAGGACGCGCCTTTGCGATACTTGAAGTCGCTGGCGCTCGTCGCTCTTGAGAGAGACGAAGAGGCCGCGAAGATCTGGCTCGAGCTAAGCCAGGAGGATCCGCCATTCGCGCAGGCGTTGCGGAGTCTGGCCGAGCACTACCAGACATCGGAAGGCGAAAGCGATCTAAAGAAGGCCGGCGAACTCTATCAGCGCTATGTTGTGTTCGAACCCGAGGATCCGAGAGCGCGCACGGGTCTGGCAAATTTCCACGAGCTCACGGGTGACTTTGCACGGGCCGAGAGTGAGTACCGCGCGGCCATTGAAAGGGACAGCTCAAACACGATAGTTTTTCTGGACCTGGCCGAGTTCTACGCAACGCGCCGCCGCTTCGATGAAGCAGCCGCCCTCGTCGATGAAGCCGTCAAACGTACCGGCGACAAACAGGATTTGTTCGCTGAACTCCTTTCGCGATACTGGGGAACCCAGGAGGCTGAAATACCTGAAGCATTGGCAGCGAGTCAGCCGCCACGCATGGCCCAAAGCGCGCGGGCCAATATCATGCTGGCGCGAATCAGACTCAGTCACGAGCGCCCGCGTGAAGCGATAACTCTGTTGAGAAAAGCTGCGGCGCTTAACCCAAAATCGTCCGAGCCTTACGAAATGCTGGCCGAAGCGTACCGCGGCATGCGCGACTGGGCGTCAGCACTGACGGCGGCTGATACGGCGATTCGGCTCGATCCGGAAGACGCTTATGGCCATTACGAACGGGCGTGCGCATTGGCGCGATTGGGCCGCACGCGCGGAGCAATTGCTTCCCTGAAACGCGCAGTTGAGCTTGATGAAGATTTGACGGAAGCGTTAGCGGAAGAAGAGGATCTGAAGCCGCTGGCGAACCTGCCCGAATTTAAGAAGCTGCTCCCGCCGCCTGCGCCGCCCGAAAGTCCAACTGTGAAGAATCCATGACAAGCAGAAACATTCGCGCGCCGCGCGGCGCCCAACTCAATTGCAAAGGCTGGCATCAGGAAGCTGCGCTGCGGTGCCTGATGAACAACCTGGACCGCGAAGTCGCGGAGAAGCCCGACGACCTGATCGTTTATGGCGGCACAGGCAAAGCCGCGCGCAACTGGGAATCGTTCGACGCAATTGTGCGGTCGCTTCATGAATTGGAGAACGATGAGACGCTCCTTGTGCAATCAGGGAAGCCCGTAGGCATCTTTCGCACACACGAATATGCGCCGCGAGTTCTGATCGCAAATTCGAACCTGGTCGGCGCGTGGGCGAACTGGGATTACTTTCACGAACTCGAGCGCAAGGGCCTGATGATGTACGGCCAGATGACCGCGGGCAGTTGGATTTACATCGGCACTCAAGGAATCGTGCAGGGAACCTTCGAGACGTTCGCATCGATGGCCGACAAGCATTTCGGCGGCGACCTGCGCGGCAAGCTTCTGTTGTCAGGTGGATTGGGCGGCATGGGTGGCGCGCAACCGCTCGCCGCGACTCTGAACGGCGCGGTTTTTCTCGGTATCGAAGTCGATCCGGCCCGCATCGAGCGTCGCGTCCTCAACGGCTATTGCGACCGCATGGCGCAGGATTTGGACGAGGCGCTCGATATTTGTGAAGACGCGCGTCAACAGAACCGCGCTGTGTCAGTTGGCCTTGTTGGCAATTGCGCAGAACTCTTACCTGAGATTGTTCGTCGTGGCGTGAAGATTGACGCGGTTACGGATCAGACCAGCGCGCACGATCCTTTGAACGGTTACGTTCCGGCGGGCGTGTCGATGGAAGACGCCAGCGAACTGCGACGCACGAATCCTAAATCGTACGTTCGGCGTTCCATGGAATCGATGGCGCGTCATGTCGAAGCGATGCTGGCCTTGAAACGCGCGGGCGCGGTGGCCTTCGATTACGGCAACAACATTCGCAAAATGGCGTTTGAAGCAGGCGCGAAAGACGCGTTCGAGATCCCCGGCTTCGTGCCTGAGTACATTCGGCCGTTGTTCTGTGAAGGCAAAGGCCCTTTCCGCTGGGTCGCTTTGTCCGGTGAAGCGGAAGACATTCGCAAGACGGACGATCTCGCGCTCGAACTGTTCCCGGACGATCAGACTTTGAATCGCTGGCTGCGGCTGTCGCGCGATCGAGTAAAATTTCAAGGGCTTCCTTCGCGCATCTGTTGGCTCGGCTACGGCGAGCGTGCTGAGATGGGCGAAGCGATTAACGAACTGGTGAAGCGTGGCGATTTGAAAGCGCCGATCGCGATTGGCCGTGATCATCTCGACACTGGATCGGTGGCGTCGCCGTTTCGCGAAACAGAAGGAATGAAAGACGGCTCGGACGCCGTCGCTGATTGGCCGATTCTGAACGCGCTACTAAACACGGCGAGCGGCGCCAGTTGGGTTTCATTTCACCACGGCGGCGGTGTCGGCATAGGCTATTCCCTTCACGCCGGCCAAGTCTCAGTGGCGGACGGAACTGACGAGGCCGCCAAACGTCTGAACCGGGTGCTCACTAATGACCCGGGTCTGGGCGTCGCCCGTCACGTCGATGCGGGATATGAAGAAGCCGCAGATACTGCACGCGAAAAAGGCGTGAAGATTCCGATGATCGATTAGGAAAGAGTAAGTGTCAGAAGCCCGACCGTCAGGGAGGGCATGCCTTTAGAATTGTTCACCACGAAGACACGAAGTCACAAAGCTTTAGCTCATTGCTTCGTGTCTTTGTGCCTTTGTGGTTAGAATCCCCTTCGCCAACTTGCCCTCCCTGACGGTCGGGCTTCTGACACGATCACCTTCAAGGAGAATCCTATGAACCCCAAACGCTTCTTCGCACTTCTATTCGCCGTTGTCGTAATCGCAGTCGGTGCTGTTACGGCTCAGGAAAGCTCAAAACCGAAGGCCGATCCTGAGCCACGCGCCAAAGACGGCAAGAAACTTTTGACGGCTGCTGACCTACTAAAAATCCATGGCGTCGGTGCGCCACGAATTTCGCCCGACGGCTCGCGCGTGCTCTACACCGTCAGCGAGATCAAGATGGAGAAGGACAAAGAATGGAAAAGCGTGACGCAGATCTGGGTGATTCCTGCGAACGGCGGCAAAGCTCGGCAGTATACGCGCGGTGAAAAGAGCGCGACGGCGCCGGAATGGTCGCCCGACGGAACGATGATCGCTTTTCTTACTGACCGCGAGAAGGACGGCGAGCGCCAGGTTTGGATGATGATGGCTGACGGCGGCGAGGCCTGGGCAGTCACCTCGCACAAAGGCGGCGTCAGCGGCTTTCGTTTCTCGCCGGATGGCAAGCGACTGGTGCTCACGGCCGTCGATCAGCCGAACAAAGACGAAGAAGATCGTAAGAAGGTCAAAGACGACACGATCGTCATGGATCGCGATATCAAGATGTCTCACCTCTGGCTGTTCGATGTCGATAAGAAAGAAGAGAAGCGTCTGACGGAAGGCGCTTTCACAATCGGCGATCCGCAATGGTCGCCGGATGGAACTCGCATCACTTATGTCACCAGGCCAACGCCGAAAGCTGACGACGGCGATCTCAGCGACATCTGGATGGTCACCGTCGCGAGCGGCGAAAAGAAAAAGATCGTCGGGGACGAAGGATCGAGCGACTCAGCTCGCTGGTCACCAAATGGTGAATGGATAGCATATGCGGGCAATCCGGATGGTGGTGCTGGTGTCGCTACAAATTACCTTTATTTGCTCCCCGCAGCCGGTGGCGCGCCAAAGCAACTTACCGCAAAGTTCGAGCTGGATGCGGGCACGCCGATTTGGTCGCGCGACGGCAAGACGATCTACTTCAGCACTAATATCCTTCAAGCCAACGAAGTGTACGCGGTGGACGTTGCGAGCGGCGCCGTCAAACAGTTAAGTAAGCGCGGCGGATCGACAGGTATTACGGAAATCAGCCGCGACGGCAAAACTATTGTGGGCACGACAGCCTCCTCACAACAGCCGGCCGAGATTTACACCTCAAACGTCGCCTTCAGCACGGTTAAATCTCTCACCGATCATAATTCGTGGCTTAAAAACTATTCGCTCGCGGACTCGGAAGTCGTTAAGTGGAAGAGCAAGGATGGGACCGAAGTTGAAGGCGTGCTCACGAAGCCGGTGGGTTACACGTCGGGGAAGGTGCCGTTCCTGCTGAATCCGCATGGCGGCCCGACCGGCGCGTCACTGAACAGTTGGGCCGGAACGGTCCAGGTGCTGGCCGCGAATGGCTTTGCGGTGCTGCAACCAAACTTTCGCGGTTCCACCGGCAAAGGTCTGGCGTTCGCCCAGGCCAACAAGAACACCTGGGGCAAAGGCGACTTTGAAGATTGCATGACCGGTGTCGATGCGATGATCGCCCGAGGGTTAGCCGATCCCGATAGGCTGGGCGCGTTTGGTTGGTCTTACGGCGGTTACATGACATTCTGGATTCTGACCCAGACCGATCGCTTCAAAGCCGTTTCGCCGGGCGCCGGCCTGACGAACATCTACTCGATGTATTCGCAGAATGACATTCAGCGTTACCTGCGCTGGTTCTATTCGGACAAGGCGCCCTGGGACGCGACCGATCTTTACTGGGACCGTTCGCCGATGAAGTACATCAAGAACGTGAAGACGCCCACGATGATCATGCATGGACAAGTGGACACGCGCGTGCCGCTCGCGCAGGCGCAGGAGTTTTACATGGCGCTGAAAGAAATGAAGGTGCCGGTGGAGTTTGTCGTCTATCCGCGCGAAGGTCACGGGTTCAATGAGCCGCGTCACAACCTGGATCGCGTGCGCCGCTACGTGCGATTCTTTGCCAGGTATCTAAACGCCCCCGTGGTGACCGAGCCCTCTGGCCAATAGAAGGACTCAAAACTGATGCCACGTTCAAGTCACGCTTTTATTAAAATCAAACAGGAGTTGCTTTAATGCCGACAATCAACGCAGAAACCGCTCAGGGTAATAAAACGATCGAAGGGACGACCGGACGCCGTCTGGTGCTGGTGCTGGAAGACGGCGGAGTGGATATTCTGCACCGCTGTGGCGGAAACGCACGCTGCACGACCTGCCGCGTGGAGGTGCTGGACGGTAGCGCACCACCAATGGGTGAAACCGAACTCCAATGCCTCACGCTGCGCGGGGCGCTCGAAGAAGGCTTTCGTCTCTCGTGCCAGATCAGGGTCGCGGGCGATATGCACGTAAAAGTCTTGAAACAGGTGAGCACCGAAGGCATGGATGCGGGACCGCGGCCAGAGGAATGGGATTAATCGCAGATGCCAGATTTCGCAAACATCAATTTCGAGGTCCAGGAACGCGTGGCGCGCGTCACGTTCAATCGTCCGCCGCTCAACGTGCTGAACATTGCGATGATGCGCGAGATCAACACGGCCTTGAATGATTGCGTGCAGCAGCGAGGTCTGGCGGCGATCGTCTTCGATGCCGCCGAAGGAACGCGCGCCTTTAGCGCAGGCGTCGCCGTCGAAGAGCATGTGCCGGCTACTGTCTTCCAAATGCTGGACAGCTTTCATGGGGTGTTCCGCACACTTCAGCAGATTGCGAAACCAACGATTGCCGTTGTCGATGGGCCGGCGCTGGGCGGCGGATGTGAACTCGTCGCGGCTTGCGACATTGTGATTGCCAGCGATCGCGCAAAGTTTGGCCAGCCTGAAATCAAGCTTGGCGTGTTTCCGCCGATTGCTGCGATTCTTCTGCCCGCCATCATCGGCGAGCGACGCGCGCGCGAATTGATTCTGACTGGCGAACTGATTGAAGCCGAAGAAGCTTTGCGGCTGGGTCTGGCGAATTACGTCGTTCCGCCTGAAGAACTTGCATCAAAAACCCAGGAAGTGCTTGGGAAGTTGCGCGCGCTTTCGGCCTCGGCCTTGTCAATGACACGCATGGCTCTTGATCTTGGGACGCGCCAAAACTTTGAATCCGCACTCATAAACGTGGAGAATCTGTACCTGCACGAGCTGATGAAGACCGAAGACGCTGAGGAAGGCGTCCGGGCGTTCATGGAGAAACGAAAGCCGGAATGGAAAAATCGGTAGTCAACAGAGCACTGCGGGCGCCGATGCTGATTCTTGTGTTGGCGTTGATTGCCGCGCAGGTTTCACCGTTCGCGCCGGCGACTTTTGCTCAGCGACGTCCCACACGCAGCGGCGCGCACGCAACTGCGCCGGAAACCTTTACGGCAGCCGATCGCACCACGGTCGAGCGCGCGATCGGCAGCGCCTGCGCTGAACGCATTCGCGATCCTTTGGGCAGCACGCCGATTGACGTAATGCAGTCGCGGCCTTCGATGTCCATAAACCATCCCGACGCGGTCGCGGGAGCGAAACGCGCGAATCGTCTGTTGCCGACAACAAAGAAGCTGGTCGCGAATGAGATTGTGCAGCTCGCAAAGGAATACGCCATGTACAGCGGGCCCGCGCGGACTCGCGTGAACGCAGCCGCCGCGCGCGTGCAGGCGGTAAAACAAGTGCGGCCCAACGTCGATGCGCGCGACAACGCGTCGGTGTTGTTGCGCGACCCGCGCGCGATCGAGTTCGGCACAATCTTTCTCGCCGGGCTCCGTTCCGACGAAGCGATGATTAGCGTGCTCGCTCACGAACTGACGCACGTCGCCAGCGGACAAACCGATTCGCTGCGGCCAATGTTTCGCGCGATTGGACGACGCGCGGCCGCGCGCACCGGGTTGCGAATTCAGGGTCAGCGCGCGGAAGAGCTGGCCTGCGATTTAGTGGGGGTGGACGCCACGCGCGCGTTCATTCGCCAGACGCCGAGTTGGGAGCCACTGCCGCGACGCCTGGCGCGCGCGGTCGAGCACAACTGCGTCGATGATGACAGCTCAGATGAAGACCATCTTTCGCCGCGTAATACAATTCGCGCCCTGTTCAGTCTCGATCTCGATCTCGCCCGAGAACTTCTGGGCGGCGGCACTTCGCAGGCATTCCTGAAAAAACCCGCGTCGTTGACAGTTCGCGCGCGCACTTTCTAAGATCGGCGGCAGATGAGTCCGTTTCGTTATTCTGTTCCCCTTTCCGCAAGCGGAGAGGGGGCTGAGGGGAGAGGTTGCCGACGCGCAGAACCCCACCCCCAACCCCTCCCCGCGCACGGGGAGGGGCGGACGGACAGACTCAATCCGTCGCGATCTCGGCTTCCACGTTATACGGCTACCACTTTAATTTTTTCAGCGACTCTCTTCCTGTTAACCGTGGCCCTGCTGTCCGGATGTCGCACTGAAAGCGAAGCGCAACGCGTGCGGCCGCGACAGTTGCGTGATGTGCCGGCGCAGAAACTGGCCTTCACGTTCGCGGCGGACGTTGAAACACCTCAGCACCTCACCGCGGACGAGCCAAAGCAAGTGCCGGCAATCCAGCAGGACTTTGACGAACGGCGCAAGGACGAAGCACTCGTCCTCTTGCGGACCATGCTCTCGCCTGATGGTGAGCGCGCCCTCGCGCTCTACAGCAAGCAGGACGAATCTTCGACAACCTTTCACATCGATCTGTACGCGGCCAGCGGCTCGTTTATTCGCAACATCACGCCGCCTGAATTAGCGGTGGTCTTTCAGGATTCAGTCGTTTGGTCCGCCGACAGCAATCAGATTGCATTCGTCGCGCGTAAGGCCGCGCAGCCAACACCAAGCCCCACCCCGGCTGAACCGGCAGCGCCGATGCCGCTTGAAACGCCGGTCCCTTCGCCCACCACGGTGATGCCCGTGTTTGCACCGCTGGCGACTTTTGCGACTGAGCAGATCTACCTCGCGGACCGTGACGGTTACAATCTCAGGCCGTTGACGACGCGCGACGGGCTGATTTATTTCGCGCTGTCGTGGGCCCCGGACGGGCATGCGTTGGCGGCGCTGGCTTGCAAAGAAGCTGAGTGGGAAGAGCGCGAACGGGCATTTAAAACTCCCGCCGGACGTCCGCGCACGATCACCACTGAGGGAAAAGAGCGGCTGCTGGATGATGAGCTGGCGCAGGCGCCACCCGTCTGGTCACCTGATTCTTCGAAGGTGGCAACCGCATACGGCGTGGACGTTGGCATTTACGACGCCGCCGGCAAAGCGCCGACGCAGGCGCGCATCGTTCTACGCGATCGGCTATTGAGTTCGTCGGTCGCTTTCGATGCGAGCAAGAGCTCCGATCAATCGAAGCCGAGCGCCGGCAGCTCGCCGCCAACGACGGTGGGAGATCCGGTTTCGTTCAATCCCATCGTGCGAATCGAATGGCAATTGCCTGAGAAGATGTTTCTGGAAACTGCCTACGTAAGTATTCGCAGCGATTTGATCAAGACCTTTTCGCGCTGGCACGCGTTGAAACTAAGTCCGCAGGCGGTCGTACTGGCGAAATGAGCGCAGCTTCAGCTTGATTGTTCGACCCCATCGCTACTGTTCCGGGTACTGACACCGGCAGGCCAAATAAGCGACAAGGCTTTTGCCATCAACCATAAAACCGCGCCGGTGACAATCGTCACCACCAGCCAAAACTTCCAATAGCTCGTGAACGCGTTGCCCCATCCATCCTGAACGCGATGGGACACATTCACATTTAACTCCGCGGGGGTCAGCAAGCGCGCGGCGAGCTGAGTGAACAGATACCAGGCGAACGCGTAAATCCAGGCCGTCCGATCCATACCGACGCGCCGCAACGCGATCAGTCCGACGGTTATCCCGCCAATGTGCGCCAATGCGGTTGAGAAATAGAATCCGCTGGGCAGCAACACGTAGATGATCCAGACCACCAGTCCGGGTATCGTCCAGATCGCCGCGGCGCGAATTAATTCGCGATGACTCAGCAGCAGGCCAATGCCGAGTAGAACATTCCCCGCGTTGCACATCCACAGCAGATGGCCCATGCCGCCGAAGCGCCAATAGTGAATCGTCTGTACGGCAAAGAACGCGAGCGGTAACAGACCCATCAGCCGGAAACGTATCCCGAGCGGTTCACTCATGCGGCGCCAGAATATCACGCAGAAGTCTTAAGGGGTCGACAGCTCTGATTGAAGCTCACTCGCGCGCAAGACCTGTCTGGACAGCAGCAGAGACTTTGAGCTAGATTAAGCATCCCCCAAACAAATTGTGGAGCGCGTTTCATTGAGCGCGCGGACGTAACCCGACTATGAACGCCCTCTGTGTTGACGCCGCTTCTCTTTGCGGCATTGTCTGAGCCGTTCGATATGGATATCGCAGACCTACAAGTCATTGCTGAACCGACGCGCGTTCCTGAACACCGAATATTTTCCGTCGATCTTTCTTACGAGGCGCTCGCCTCGAAAAAACCTCCAGCCAAATCCAGGACTTCGCGTAAAAGAAAAGGTAAAGAGGCCGACAGCAAGCTACGCGGTACCGTGCTGGTCGTCGATGACGTGCCCGACGTCACCGAGATGATCGAGCTGCTGCTAAAGCATGCTGGATACGATGTCTCGACGGCCGAGTCAGCGCAGGAGGCTTTGCATCTCGCCCGCCTGAATCATTATGACCTCGTGATCTCAGACATCGGCATGCCTGAGATGAATGGGTACGAATTGGCGGCGGCGCTTCGTGAGCTCGCGGCTTATAACAAAACTCCACTGATTGCCGTCACCGGCTATTCTGAGTACGACGATCGCGGCCGCGCCGTGCGCGCCGGCTTTAATGTTCACCTCACCAAACCAATCGAACCGGCGCAGTTGCTGACATTGATGCGGGAACTCCTGTCTCAATCAGAACCGGGCACGACTCACTAACTGGAGGCTGGCGACTGGATGTCAGTGGTCAGTTGTCAGTAGTCAGTTGTTCGCTTAAGAGAGATGCAACTGACAACGGACGACTGACCACTGACAGGACAAGCCTTTCAACCTACCTCTAACCTCTAGTCTCTGGCGTTGATTTGTTTTTTTGCTTCCGGCATTCTCTTTTGGAATGGATGAGATCACGCCAGCCGAAGCACCGGTTGCCGACAAACCAACCCGTCGCTTTCAGGACTGGCTCAAATCAGAAGCTGCCGTCCGCTTTGGCGAACTGTCCGTCGGTGGCTTCGCTATCGTCATCCTGTTCCGGCAGCTTCAGTATTCCACTTCGGCAATTTGCTGCGGCGACTTTGACGGCTATTACCACATGAAGTGGGCGCAGTTGTTGTGGGAGAACATCAAGGCGAAGCACTTCTTCCCGCCCACCTTCACCTGGCTGCCGCTGACGACGCTGAACCCCAACGATTACGTCGATCATCACCTGCTGTATCACATCCTGCTGATTCCTTTTACCTGGTTTCGTGACGTGCAAACCGGCGGGAAGATTGCTGCGATTCTCTTCGCCAGCATCGCGCTCTTTTCCTGTTATTGGCTGATCGTTCGCTACGAAGTCCGGTATCCGCTGCTTTGGTTGTTGGCTATGCTTGCGTCATCCGCGCCGTTTCTCTACCGGATGAACATGACGAAGGCGCCTCCGCTGGCCATCCTGTTCGTGATCATCGGCACCTTTCTGCTGTTCGAACGCAAGCACTGGCAGTTGTTGCCGCTCGCGCTGATTTTTACCTGGACGTACGACATGGTCGTGCTGCTGGGCGTGGCGGTGGCGATTTGGACAGGCGTGATTGCCTGGACCGAAGGCCGCTTCGAGTGGCGGCCGCTGGCGTACGTCACGGCCGGCTGTGTGCTGGGTCTGGTCATCAATCCTTATTTTCCGCACAACCTCTATCTCTTCTGGGAGCATGCGCGCGTCAAGATCACCGCCGATGACTTTGCCACGAAAGTAGGCAACGAATGGTACCCGTACGACACCTGGCAGTTCCTTATAAATTGCTTCGTCGCGCTCGTGGCCATGGTCGCCGGCTATCTCGCTTTCGACAGCAGCGATCGAAAGCGTGCGCAGAAGCCTCTGTACTTTCTTGTGCTGGCGACCGTGCTGCTGTTGATCAACCTGCGTTGGAAGCGCTTCGCGGAATACTTTCCACCGTTCGCGATTCTGTTCGCCGCATTCTCGCTGGAACAGTTGTGGCGCGGCCGTGCAGTCTTCACGCGCTTGCCTGATGCCGTGCTTGAGGACTTACAGCCGTTTCTCGATCGTCAGGAACCAACGGTACTCGCGAAAGAACACCGGCAGGAGGAAACGTACCGTACGGTGAAGATCGCTTTGGCGGCACTGGCGCTGGCGGCTGTTTTCTTCGCCAATGTCTATCGAACGTCTCGCGACATTTGGGAAAGCGAGCCGCGCAACTACTACGCGCAGGGCGCGGCGTGGATGCGCACGAACATTCCGGCAGGCCAAATCGTTTTCAACACTGACTGGGACGACTTCCCACGATTGTTTTACTTCGACTCGAGCCACGCGTATGTTTCGGGCCTGGACCCGGCCTACCTGCACAATCGCAATGCCGAATTGTCTAAGCTCTATGACAAAATAACGCTGGGTGAAGAGGAAGATCCGGGGCCGTTAATCCGCGATCGTTTCGGCTCGCGCTGGGTCTTTACCGACAACAAAGATCACGTTTCTTTCATCGATAATGCGCTGCAAAGCGGTTGGTTCGATCGCGTCTATGAAGATGAGGACTGCAGCGTCTTATGGATTCGCGATCAAAAAGGCCAGCCGCCACCCGATGTGAACACTGACAGCGGCAGCGGCGGCGGCAACGTGAATGATAATTCGCCGCCGTAGCCGGGAGCGCGGGTGCGATTGGTGGGAGCGCGGGCGCCCTCGCCCGCACGTCGCGCTGCACTAGGCCGTCCGTAAGGAAGGCTCAAAATGCAATGAAAGTAATTCTTAAGATCTGCGTGACGATGCTCATCGCCGCTTCGCTACCGCTCACTGCGTGCCGTCGCACCAGTTCTGACGAGGATGGACCACCGGACACTTCAACGTATCGTCCGCTTGCGACTCCGCTGACGGAATTCGAGCAGAAACTGAAAGACGTACGCGACGGTCACTTTCAGTTCGTTTGGGTGTTTAGGCGATTGGACGGCAAGGAATTCTCGTCCGAAGACAGCGAGATTCTAAGGACGAACGCGCCCAGAGTGGTCGATTGGATCGGCCTGGACGACAAGAAGACTTACGTTGCCGGATCGAATTTTCCGATCACGCCAGAGAATTTGGCGGCGCTACAAAAGAGATACAAGGTTGAGGATTATTCAGCGCGTTGATTCATTGATTCAATGAATCCATTAGCACCAGCTTCCCAAACTGCGCACGGTCCTCCATCAACTCGTGAGCTTTGCGCGCTTCACCCAAAGGCAGGATCTGATCGACAACCGCCCGAATCTTTCCTGACTCAATAAACTTCATCGCCGCCAGCAGGTCGGCTTTTGAACCCATCATCGATCCGAGAATAGTTAGATGACGATAGAACACGTGGCGCAGATCCGTCTTCGCGTCGAAGCCACTGGTCGCGCCGCAGGTCACGAGCCTTCCGCCTTTCTTCAAAGACAGAATCGAACCCGGCCATGTAGCCGCACCAGTATGCTCAAAGACAACATCGACGCCGCGGCCGTTTGTCAGTCGCCGCACTTGTTTCGGCCAATCCTCCTGTGTGTAATCGATCGTTTCATCGGCGCCGAGCGCGCGCGCTTTCGCAAGTTTCTCGACCGAGCTGGCCGTCGTGATCACGCGCGCGCCGCGAAGTTTGGCAATCTGAATCCCCACAGAGCCGACGCCGCTGCCCGCCGCGTGCACCAAAACATCTTCGCCCGGCTGGACATCAGCGCGCGCAACGAGCATGTGCCACGCCGTCAAAGTCACCAGCGGCAGCGCGGCGGCTTCTTCCCACGTCAGGTTCTTCGGTTTGGGAATTACGTTGATTCCCGGCACGGCAACTAACTCCGCATAACCACCGTCGCGCCGGCTGCCGATGATGTCGTATTCATCGCACATGTTGTCGCGACCGGCGAGACATTCGGCGCAATGCCCACAGGAAACGCCGGGCTGCAACATGACTTCATCGCCGGCGTTCACCCAGGTGACGAGTTCGCCGACTTCGCGTACCACCCCGGCAACATCGTTGCCCAGGATGTGCGGCAAAGGAACCTTGATACCGGGCAACCCGTTCCGCACCCAGACGTCGAGATGATTGAGCGCGCAAGCGCGGACTTCGATCAGAACTTCGTTCGCTTTGATCTGCGGATCGGGAACTTCGGCAAGCCTGAGTACCTCAGGGCCACCGTGCTGTTCGAAGATGACGGCTTTCATGATGGGAAAGTCAGGCCAGAGACCGGCCCTTCAAAAGACAAGATCCAAGGGCAGAGGCCAAAGCGCGCCTAACTTACTACAAGGCTGCGCGGCGAAACAAACACTGTTACAAGACACCCCCCGAAATGAATCACGACCTCCGAGCATTTAATATTGACAGCCGTTGACTCACCCAACCGGGAAGAAGAAGGAGTTTTTGATGCGTTTCAAAATAGCCATAGCCGCGTTGATGCTGGCGACCATACCGGTCATCGTCCAGGCCGCCCCATTTGATCGGTACTCAATCCTCGTTAACACAGAGCCGGCTAACATGCCGCCGGGTTCGCTCGTACTCGCTGGAGGTAGCAACTCCGGGCGATTCTCAGGGACGATCGGTGACCATCGGCTTGAGGGCTTTTACGCCTCAGACAGCCGCCACATCGTCTGGGTTCGATTCTCCGCCAACAGGCCGATTCAGGCCTTTGTCGGTGCGTATACCGAGCAAGAAATAGGCAGATTTGGGGTCTCCCGGGAAATCCGAGGCATCGTCTACGCGTTGAACGCCGCGGGCGGCGCCAGCCCCCAGCGAAACGCATTTGGGTTTCGCGCCTGGAACAACTTCGCCCTGCGGGAAAGGGGCCAACCGTCGCGCAATCCCAATCCTGCGGTTTCCTTGAATTCGAAGGCGAACCGCGCCGGGGCTTGGTGGGTCACCGCCAACAACGCGCAAGCGCCCATGGTGCTCGAGGTTGGGCCAGACGGTGCCGTTTCGGGTCGGCTCTTTGGCGACCCTATCGCCGGGCACTACGCCGCCGACGCGGGCACGATTGCGTTCCTGCGGCTCCGGAACAACCAACCCATCCAGTTGTACGACGCCACCCAGTTTTATCAGGCCGTGTCCGTCCGGAAACCCATCGGGGGAAGCACACCGGAGTTCGACGGCTCGTTCGTCGCGCTCAATTCAGACGGTGGCGCTTCCTCATTCGACATCGACTTCCCGTTCAATGCCAGGAACCAGGACACTTTTACCGCGTATACATCGCGCTTAAACGGCCTTTGCCTGGAGATCGCAAATGGCGCCCTTGGGGACCGCGCGCAGTTGCGCCTGGGTCCCTGCACCGGTGTAACCCACCAGCAATTCGCTCTTGTGAGGAGCATTTTTGGTGACCCCACAGGCGCTATCGTCGCGCGCCATAGCGGGCGCTGCCTGGACGTGCCTTTTGGCGCCACCACGCCGGGATCGATCGTTCAACAATACTCTTGCCATGGGGCGAATAATCAGCGGACTGGTTTGGTGACTCTATTTGGTGGAGCATGTCCAAGGGGCTTTGCGGGTTGTGCGGCCATCAAGTTCTTCTTGAGGCCCGAGGTGTGCCTAACGGCCAGGCGGATGGCAGGCACGGATGACATCGTGACGGGTTCAAATTGCTCAATTGGACGGCCTGAGATCCAATTCGAAAGGGCGCCTACAAATTAGCCACAAGCCGACGGAGAGTTCTCGGAACTCTATCTAATAAATTTCACTCGGTTCCTCGCCGATGTTAGTGGGTTTCGAACGTCCGGCCCACCGATCGAGGATGTCGGCTTTCATCAAATTAGTGCAAACACGAGCGGCTATCGCGCCGCGTCAATTCCCTTCTTCACTTCACTAATAGCGTTCTTCACAAAGTCCAGCGCTTTCGCGCGATGACCGCCCTTGTCGGAGGTGGCGCGTTCCAGGTTGTTCTTGGCGCTCTCTAAAGCAGCCAGCGCGGTCGTCATGTGTGGTTGATCGGGCGCGCCCGCGAATCGCACAGCATGATTATGCCGGCGGTCATAGTCGATGCCCTGGTTGACTTGGGCGATGGCCTGATTCGTCAATGAAATTGCTTTGGCTCGATGACCACCTTTGTTAGCTGTGGCGCGTTGCAATTCACGCTTCGCGGTTTGCAGGTCGGCGCGCGCGGCCTGCATGAATGGTTGATCGGGGACCGCGGCTGCGATTGTTACAGCACAAAGCAAGAACGCTCCGGCGAAGACGGTTTTGTATTTCATAATCCAAGCTCCTTGATAGAATTCGCAGACTGAAAAGCGACCATACGTTACTACGGTGCTTTCGGCGGAAGCAATCACAACTCAGCCATCACCCGAGTACGTACTTTTTGGAACGCCGAGGGCTTTCGTGAGTTACAATCAGCAGGTCTTATCTCTCCTAAACTGGCTCGAACGTTTCAGTAAATCTCTATCTACCAGGAGTCCGGAACGATGAAGTTGACTCGATTACTGGCCTTGGCCGCAGTACTGCTCGCTGGTTGTTCAACCGGTGTCGTGGCGCAGGAACGCTGGCGACGCTTACCACCTCAGCGTGACGCGAATTTTTACGCGCCGCGGAACAAGTTGGAAGAGTTCGAATCCCGGCCATCAGCCGTGCTGATTAAAGGCCGCACCTGGGTAGCCACGCTCAGAGCACAAAACGGGTCGGCCCGAGTGGAAGCAACGGAGATTCGTGAGGCGGGTAACTCAGCGCGCGCGACCGGAGTGACGATAACAATTAATAGTCCCGATCCCGGCGACGTTCGCTGTCTGATCGATTACGAAGAAATCGACGACCTCGTCAAGGCTTTCGATGCGCTGGCGAAGGCCGACGATTCAACCACGAAGCTGACGCACTTTGAACTGCATTACCGGACGCGCGGCGATTTCGAAATCATCGTTTTTAAGCAAACGAGCGGTGGGATAGCGGCCGCGATCGAAGGCGGCTATTTCGAGCGCTCGCGCATTTTGCTCACGCTCGAGGATTTCACGAAGTTGCGGTGGATGGTGGTGCAGGCAAAGGAAAAGCTGGATGAGATTAAGTAGTCAGCGCCTGAACTGTCCGGGCCGATTCCGGCAAAGCCTTTAAATCCGGCTCGACCCATTCGGCTTTAGCTTTGTCTGTTGCCAGTAGCTCAGCCGAGTAGAACTGAGCTATCAATTCCTTGTCATTGCAGCGCTCAATGAACGCGTTCGCCGTTTCGCTAAGCGACTTATTTGCTCGATGCTCGGTGACAAAGTCGGCGACGATACGTAACCAAAAGAGCGTAATGGTTTCGTGATAGCCCATCTTGCCGTACGCCTCCGCCAGCCGGCGAATCCCTTTTGTCATTTTCAGGCTCGCTTCGTCCGGCGAAAAATGCCACACATACCAGAGCGCCACTGTCAGGTGCTGGTAGTGGCGAAACTCTGAAGGATGAAAACTGCAAGCCTCGAACGCCGAGACGAGCGCGTGAATTTCGTCATCGGTCTTGTAATAGATTTCCATGATCCATCCTTGAAAGCGGGCCAGATGCCCGCGCTCGCAGGCGGGCGCTCATAGGCCCGCGTTCCAAAAAACAAATGAGGCGGACCGATTAACGATCCGCCTCACGTGTTGTGACTTTGAACTCTTGTTACTTGGCAGTCTGGTTGACCCGGACCGTCAAGCGCGACTTATGGCGCGCGGCGGCGTTGCGATGTAGCACGCCCTTCTGCACCGCCTTATCGATTTCTGAGACTGTTTTCGGCAAAAGCTCTGGAGCAGCTTTGCCGGCGTCTTTCGATAACGCCGTGCGGAGGTTCTTAATCGCGCCGCGTAATCTCGTGCGATTGCTCCGGTTAATGAGGCGACGACGCTCGCTCTGTCGCACCCGTTTCTCTGCTGATTTATGATTAGGCATTAAAAAACTCTCCGAATTCCTGAACTGCGTCGCCAAGGGCAACGATTTGGCCTCAACGCGAAATTAGAGATTATGGGGAGCGCAGCCGGGGGTGTCAAGGCGCGCAATTCGCTTGATCTCTGCGACCTCGGCGTCTCTGCGGTGGAACGCTTGGAATTCCCCCACCGCGGCTACGGACAGACCGCGGAGGTGGCGCTGGTTCAAACAGCGCACCACCAAAAAGAAACGCTCACGTTCCTGGCCCCGCGAGCGCTTCTCCTGGTTAGTTAGTTAGTTCCTGACTCAATTAATTACTCAACCGCAGCGACCGGAGAACATTCTGAAAGACGCCCTGGTAGTTTGAGTACTCGTTGTCAGGCGCGACGGCGATCAGGTAGAGCAATTCGCCGTTGCGCAATTGAGTGGTGATCACGTTTACGATCTCGGGACGGCCCGTCGCCTCGTTAACATTGCTTAGGCTAACCATCAGAGCAGTTCGACCATCCACCGCCGCGCGTTGTAAACCACTACGCGAGCGCAGATTCGGATTCCCCTGTTGCAGGCTGCTGAGAAATTCGTTCGTCGCCTGCTGCAAGTTCCGGTTATTGGTTTGCGCCACACCGACATTAACGCCGTGCGTAAAGACGGGTTGGCCGTTCATGCTGCCGACGGCGCCGTTGGGAGCGAACCAAACGGACGAGCTATTGTCAGAGACTTGCCGCCAGTTTTCAGGCACGCTCACTTGCGCAACGCCGACCGAGTAGCTGCGATAACGCGACGACGGATATTCAACCCGTCCAGTCGGAACGTCATTGGGATAACTCGTGCTCTCACCCGTTGGATAGCCCCCGCCCTGGTTAGGATAGCGTTGGCCACTCCGCTCGATCTCAGCCAGCGTCGGCGCAGATCCAAAGCTCCGCAGTCGCTGATTAATTGCTAAGAACTCGCGGTTGTCGCGCCGCGTGTTCCTTACTTGCAGGGACTGCGCTTCCTGGTTGATGCGCGCGTAACGGTTCGCCGGACTTGGGTGGCTGCTAAAAAACCCACCGCTGCTGCCGCCGCCGGCACGCTCGATCGTTTGGAACATGTTGGCGAGCTCACGCGGATCGTAACCAGCGTTGGCCAAAATTCGCGCGCCGAGAATGTCTGCTTCCGTTTCGTATTCGCGACTAAACTTCAGGAAGTAAACCCCAACCGTACCCTGCGCAATCTGTCCGATTGCCGGGCCGCCGAGGATGCTCCCTAAAATTCCCGCAACGCCTGCACCCAGCGCATACTTCTGGGCCTTGGTCGCCTGCGCCGTTCCATGTCGCAGCGCCACGTGACTGATTTCGTGAGCCATCACGCCGGCCATTTCGCCTTCAGTGCGGGCCGCCTGGATCATGCCGCGGTTCACGTACATGGGACCGCCGGGCAACGCAAACGCGTTAATGTCGCGCGCATTCACCACCTTGAAGAAGTAACGAAACTCGGGATGCTGAAATTCAGGTGGAATGGCAGCAACCAAATCCTGGCCCACCGATTCGACGTAGCGTTGCACTTCAGGCTCGCGCAAAAGCGGAAACTTTTGTTCGACTTCCGCGGCTGCGCGACGCCCCAGTTGCACGTCGTCGGAAACTTTGTATTTGTTGCTATGTAACTTTATCTGGGTTTGCGCCAGGGCCGCGATCGGTGTAGCGACTATGGCTACGGCCAGCAGCCAGGCTGAAAACTTAGCGGTGACGCGTTGCGTTCTTCGATTCATTTGAAAGCTCCTCTCAATCTGCGATCCCACGTCTCGAAATTGGAGAGAGATTGTAGGCGGCGACGTGATCTCCCCGTCTACACAGTCAATTCGAATGCCACTCAAATCTTCACCTGCCAGGAATGTTCGTGATTCTTACGAATATCTTGCGTTTCATCTTTCAGTTACAGGTTTCCGCGCAATTTGTCAGGGTTGCCCAATCGGCCTGAGATTAACAGTTTCAAGCGAGGCTGACTATGCTTCAAATTCGTTCATTTCAGCGCCGATTTGGTTCATTTCAAACGCAGTTGCGGCGCTCAGATTTTAGCGATGAAGAGACGCCGTAGCGATGGTAAGCTTTGACGATGCGGCCGCCATCACGCCCCGAGATCGCCCATGAAAGCTGAAACTCTCAATTGCCCAAACTGTGGCGCTGCAGTTTCCTCTGATTCGCCGCGTTGTCAGTTCTGTGAATCAAAACTCGCGACCGTCGCGTGCCCGTCTTGTTTCGCCATGATGTTCATTGGCAGCCGTCATTGTCCGCATTGCGGCGGGGCGGCAGTTAAAGCTGATTCGTCTACGCTCTCAATTCTGAATTGCCCAAAATGCAAAGTCAGTATGCTGCCAATCCAGCTCGGCACGTCGGCGATGCTCGAATGCGAAAGCTGCGGGGGACTGTGGCTCGAAGTCGCTGCCTTCGAAAGGCTCTGCGCGGATCGCGAGCACCAGTCGAGCGTGCTTGGTATGCCATCCCCGGTAGTCGAACATCAAGTCCATCCCGCCGCGAAAGAAATCAAAATTCGTTACATTCCGTGTCCGCAGTGCCGCCAGTTAATGAACCGCATGAACTTCGCCCGGTGTTCCGGAGTCATCGTCGATATCTGCCGTGGGCACGGCATCTGGTTTGATCGCGATGAGCTGCGCAGCATAATCGAATTCATTCGCGCCGGCGGGCTCGAACTGGCACGGAACAAGGAGAAGCGCCAGATCGCATTTGAGCGAGAACAGCTTCGACGCGATCAATCCATGAGCAGTGCTGGAATCCGGGAGAACTATTCCGAGGCCGAACTGCTCGACGGATTCTCTGCCAGCCGGGGCGTGCTCAAATTCTTAATTGAATGACTTCGTAGTTTTGCGTGACTCGAAGATCGTCAAAGGAAACACGATCGTAAAAAAAAGAAAGGCCGGCAGGTAAACTGCCGGCCTCTCGCGTCTTCCGATCCAGGACCGAAATTAAACTTTAGCTATTCAGCGGCGAGTTTCGCTTTTCTCCGGTTGCGCAGCTTCACCGCAATGCCGGTGAGACCGCTTCCCAGCAACAGCAGCGTCGCCGGCTCTGGAACCGCCGGCGCTTGCTCGCCGGTTATGCCTGCCGTCAGAAAGGCACTGCGCCCGGATTGAACAAACAGATCGGCCACCGTCAATGAAAAACTGCCGGTGTTAACGCCGTCGTTGAACGTGAAGGTCTGCGTCGGACTCAGGAAGTGGACATTCACGCCGCCCTGATCGACATTCGGCGATATGCTGCCCACGATCGTCGCGACGTACGTCGCCCCCTGACCACCGAGAATTCCCGTTGGCGTTGTGAAGGTAATGTCCAACTGGAAGAGGCCACTGGTCGCTGAAAGCTGACCAGTGTTCACAAAGAAGGTCCCGAGGCTATTCACACCGCTCAGAGACCCGATGCCGAGCGCCGTGGTTCCCGTAAAGAACTCACTGCCGGTAAACAACACGTTCGGCGCCGTTAGCGCGCCTGTCGTAGAACCTGAAACCGTGACTTCATCCGCTCGCGCCGCGGTGTGGCTGGCTCCGACGATGACCAGCAGCGCCAATGCCAGCGCGCCGGCGCGAAAAATTCGGTGAAAAGTTGATGCCATGACTGCCCCCTGTAAGACTGTAAACAATGTTTGCAGACTGGTTACAGATGGGAGAGATGCGGGGGCAAACGCTTCTCTCCGACCTGCCATGCTGCGTGACCAACACTCTGGTAATTTCAGAAAGAGGAAAAAACCAATCGAGCAGAAGTTTCAGAAACCGGATGGATTATTGGGGGCGAGAGGCTGGATTTACGCGCGCTCTCCACCGGCGATGCTCCAACGGCCGGTGAACCATGGGCTTTCGGACTCCATGATCGCGCTGGGCGGCGGCTGTGTTTCGGGCAAGGCTCCTAACGTGTCGGCAAGCTGTCGGTGATCGGCAATTAAGACGGTCAGATAGCCGGCCTTGTTTTCCAAGCCGACTTCGGTAGCGGCTTTGGCCACGCGTTCGTCACTGGAGAACATGAAAAACTGACGTTGGTTGCGCAAAGCGCGATTAAGAAACCAGCCAAGCTGGTCGTTAAGTGAGGCGACCTCACCCGAGGACAGCAATACTTCCAGTTGTTCAACTGTCTCGTTGATTTCGAGAATCGCCGAGCAACCGTCGTCGCTCTGGAAAATTTCAGTCCGGCCGGATGGACGGCAAAGGAATTGTGCTTCGAATTCCGCGACGTCGGCGTAACCAAACCGACAACGGGATTGATTGTTTTGCTCCAATCGCTCCCACATCGATTGAACGAGACTCGCGTCCTGGTTCACCAGATGAAAGCTACTGGCCGTTTCAACTTGCCGCGTGTCGTTGGTTGAGAACAAATACCAGGTTGGAAGTAGTGCCGCGCCGGCGCTGGCCAATCTCCGAGAACTCGCATTGTCCTCAGTCACAAAGGCAAGCAACAGCGCCGCTCCTCTTTCTGAGGCAAGCCTTAGTGATTCATCGATGGTCATTGAGAAGAATCCCTGGCGGCGGTAATCGGGTAGCGTCCAGGAGCCCGTCATGGTGGCGGCCTTAACCTGCCGGCCATTGGGAAGTGTCAGGCGGCGATAGGTGAGTGCCGAGCCCGCCGCCGTATTACCGTCTTTCTGAAACACGATCAGGTCGGCGGGTGTGCTACGCCTGAAGTACCAATCAAACGCTCGCCGATCTCCCCAGCCTGGAAAGCACGAGTTAAGGCAGCGGAGATATTCATCCTCAATTCCCGGCGGATTTATAAGCGTGTTGATCACAGGCTGACGATTCCTTGCCGGCGGCCGCGTACCGTTTACTGATTTCGTCAAACGAAGTCCACCACAGAGACTCGCCGTAAGCGTCTTCGAGCATAGTGAACAACGCGTCCAGGTAGTTTCGGTAAAGCAAGTCAAGGCCGTCCAGCGCCACGTGACCGGCGGCATTCTTGACGATGTGAGCTTTGATGGCTAGCAGTCCGTTGTGCTCGATGATTTCCCGCGCCCGGTCAATTTCCGAAGTCGCTTGGAAATTCGAAGTAAAGTGCAGCAGTCGACCATCCAGGACAGGCGTTGGGTAAATCACTGACGCCCCCTTGAGGCCGCTCATATTCGTCTTAGCTGATCGCGAAACCGGCGTAACGATATCTCGCGCTGAAACGACGAACTGCAACCGCGCATTACTCATTGCCTGCGCCAGATCGTGGCTCAGATCCCAACCGGGCGGGTTCATCCCGCGAACGACCGGCAATTCGGCTTCTTCGAAAATACTCAGGATCTCCTGCAGGCAGCGTTCGCATTCGCTGAGTGTCTTGTTTTTGAATTCGACTGGTAAGTCCAGGCCGGGACTGATGTGATGGAGCCCATGCAGCGCTATCTCGGCGCGTTCAAGCGTCTTCAAGTAGCGAACGAATTCGGGGTGACGACTAAGACGCATCGTGCCTGGCGGCAAAGTCTTCGCCAGCAATATTCGATCGCGCAAATAAGGAATTCGCGCCAGCGCTCTTCTCGTAGGCACCGGAGATATTTCGCGCCAATCAGCACAGACGAACAGGGTGACGCGCAATAGCGGATGCCGATCCAAAAGCCACCGAACGTGACGCAACTGGCCATGATCGAGGTCGCCTCCGGCTTCGTACGCATCCGTGGATCTTCCCGGATGTACATCGTCGATGCTGAAACAAACGGCGGCGGCTCTGCCGCGCGGAAGCCAATCAGCAAGCGGTGGATGAATCGGTAAGCAGGCAGGGGCCGGCATTGTTAAGTTCGGCGCCGGGCGGCGCGTTGTTTCCGGTTTAGCGCGCGACTCAATAATTCCGCGGAGCGCCAAAAAAGGATCCGTGAGTAGCCAAGCACCGTGTACGCGCAACGCAGTGAAAAACAGTAAAGACGTGCGGCCAGCCAATACCCACGGATCGGCAAAGCCCTGAGATGGGCGACAAAAATCCGAAAATAGATTGGCAGATAAATGTCGAGGATGATTACGCGAAAGGCGAGCCACGCAAAAACCGGCGCACCCACCACCATCCGCAGAACTGAAAACAAGCGATTGTAGCCGCGCCGCCGAAACCGGCGTTGATGCGAAAGGCGCCGGTACAAAGCGGCGAGATCGTCAACCGTACGGTTGAGGGTAAACCGCTCGAGCATCAATTTGCGGCCGGCCTGGGCCATTGCTCTTGCACGGTCAGGCTGCCGCAACAACTCAAGGATCCCTCGGGCCAGGTCTTCCGGGTCGGCCGGTCGCACCAGGGTGCCAGTCTCGTGGTCCCGCACGGTATCAACCAGACCGCCAATTCTGCTCGCTACCAGCGGAGACTCCATCAGGAGAGCTTCAATACTGCCGCCGCAGCATTCGTTTAGCGACGGTTGGACTGAAACATCGGCGGCCCGAAGGATCTGATTCGGATCGCTCCGGAAACCGGTGAAGATAACCGTAGATTCGAGCTGAAGGTCCCGAACAAGCTCTTTGATCTCATCCAGATATACCTCACCGCGGGCGCCGAAAGGCCGTCCCACCAAAAGGAATTTGGCGTCCGGAAACTCTTTGACGACAATTGCCGCGGCGCGGACCAGCTCTTCGTGTCCCTTAATCCCGCGTCCGTGGACCGATATGGGAATCCACTTGCCGTTAGGCATGCGTGGATAGAAGTAAGCAACATGACAGATGACCGGCGTTCCTTCGGGCCATCCGTACTCTTGCCGAAGGTTCGCAGGTGCGATTTGATCGGGGTCAAATTTCTCGGCGTCAGGCCCGTAATAAATAATAGGGGCGATCCGCTTTTCGGCCACGCCCATCTCCCGCAAGAGCTGACGGCTGCTCTCACACGCGGGAATGTTCTGCGTGTCCATCCAGTGCGTTATCCGTTCAATCGATCTTGAAGAGGAAGCCTCCAGATGGAATGGGCCCGCGATCATTGCCAACCTGACAGGCACGTCAGCTATCCACGCCGCGGGTCGGCCAAGGACCATCGACTTGAAGACGTGCGTTTGCACAACATCGAACCGCTCGCGTCGCAGCAATCGAGCAAGTCTCAAGATGCCCAGGGGCAACTTGATGATCGCGTCGGGCGAAGCAGCATCCGCTTCGAAGTTACCCACATAGAAAGGAATGTCCTCCGCACGAAGCTTATCAACGAGTGGACCCTTGTCTCCCGAGATGACGGCGGCAACTTCGAACCCATGTTTGTCGCGAAGCTCGCGAAGTTGCTCGTACATCCAGGTGCCGCCCTCGGTGTTCGCAAACACATGGCAAACCCTTAACCGGCGATGATTACCGTTGGTTGACGGACGGTCTGGCTTTGTAGGCGTGTCGGAATTCAAATGGCCGCTCCAGCGATCATGCCCCGTTGGCCGTTTTCGGAAAGCGACGACTCAGGAGCAATCTCCTTCAGCAACGATCGCATACTCCCGCGATCGTCCCGCCTCGCTGCCTCGATAAGGCTTCTCAAGTTCGCTCTCAAGAGGGCGGGCCCTTGAACTGAAGAGTGGGAGCCGTTGCGCAGCACCAGCACTCGCGGGTGTTCGGTGGCTTCATACTTGCCATCACGAAATATTTCTTCGGCGAGTCTTTCACCGGGTCGCGTGCCGGTGAAAACGATTTCAATCTTGCCTGTTTGCGGACCGTGCGATTCAATCATTGCCTGGGCAATGTCTACGATTTTCAAGGGCTGGCCCATGTCAAAGACGAATACTTCCCCGCCCTGGCCGAGCTTGCTAGCTTGCAACACCAGGTGCACCGCGTCGTGCGTGGACATGAAGTAGCGTTCCATGTCCGGATGCGTCACGGTCAACGGTCCGCCGCGAGCAATCTGTTCCTGGAAGGTACTAATGACGCTGCCCCGGCTGCCGATTACATTACCGAACCGGACACTCAGGAACCGGCGGCCGGTTTTTCGCGCTGCATCGCCAACGATCACTTCAGCAACGCGCTTGGTGGCGCCCATGACGCTCACCGGATTGACCGCTTTGTCTGTGGATACGAAGACGAAAGTCTGCGTTCCGGATTCGATAGCCGCGCGCACCGTATTCTCAGTGCCGAGCACGTTGTTGAGAATTGCTTCGCCAACATTCTCTTCCATTAACGGCACGTGTTTGTGCGCGGCCGCGTGAAAGACTGCGTCGGGACGCGTCTCTGCGAAAATGTTCTTGATACGCTTGCGATCCTGGACATTCGCGATGACCCGAGCGCAACGAAGCTCCGGATGCCGGGCGCTCAGTTCTGAGGCGATCGTAAAAATACTGTGCTCGCCGTGTCCCAACAGAATTAGGCGACTAGGTTTGTAAGGAATGATTTGCCTACAGAGCTCCGAGCCAATTGAGCCGCCGGCGCCGGTAACCATGATCGCACGGCCTTCGATGCTTTCATGCAATCCATCTTCATTCCCGAGCAGGGGCTGGTTAGACAGCAGTTTCTTAATCGCGTCGAGTTGCTTCATAAATTGGCTGAAAAACTCTGAATAAACTCCTCAGTTGAGCCAAGCGGCTTGGGTGAAAGGGGCTTAAATCTAACACAAGTAGTCACAGCCCTCGAAAGTGCGCGCCGGCTCCGCACGTGAGATCAAGTGGCAGATCAGACTGGGGATCACCGGATAATGGCTGGCGAGCCGGCGCCGGCTTCGTTCGCAATCGCATTGGCAATCTGAAAAAGCTTTCGCTCGTTGTCAGCCAGCGTGTATTCGGCGTGCATCACGCGATACATGTGGTCCGCCTGCTCTCTCAACCATTCACGATTGTCGAGCGCACACTCAACAATTGACAGGATCTGCGCGTCGCTCATCTTTTCATCTACGTGAACATAGCGGCTCCCGAAGATTGCCCGGCCCTGTTCGTTCATGTCCCCGAGGACAACCGACCGGCACGCAGAGATCTCGAAATACTTGCCCACCAGATAATCGAAAGTCGTAACCGTGGCGAGTCCCAGCCAGGACTGGTTTATCTTGCACGCCAGGCCTTCGCCGCAGTTCTCCTTGTCGTACAACTGCTGATTGAGCTCAAGCTTGAGGACTTTAAACTTCCCCGATTCGAGCAACAGTTGCGCCATTCGGCGGCGAAATGAATACGCGCTCTGAATTGTCGAACCGTAAATAATCACGTCGTGCGTCTTGGTTAGACCGTGGTCTTTGAAGATGTTCGTATCGACATGAAGATTAATCACGTAAGTCTTCAAATCAGGACGCAACGACGTGATTTGCGTAAGCTCAGGACAGTCATAGCAAGTAATCAAATGTCGAATTTCCAGCCGGTCAAACATCTGGAACAACCGGTCATAATTGTTTGAATGTAAATTGAGGTCGCTAGTTGCGAGATCCGCGCTGTGCAGGTCGGGGAAGATCGACCAGCTATGAAGGTCCGAAGTCATGAAGACAAGATTTTTCGTGCCGGCCAAACCTTCCAGCAAGGTTTCATATGGGACGTGTTCGTAATAGAGCGCCATGAACATTGCGAAGCGATCGATGATTGTCACGTTCGCGTCATTCTCGTTGGCGCGGTAGTCGCGAATATCGATGATCTTGAAGAAGCGATTGAATCCCTGGTAGGTACGAAAAATGTCACGGACAAAATACCGATCTGCCGTGGTGGGATGGACGGTCGTGACCAGGGTGAAGGGTCCACTCGCGCGATTTTGTTCTCGGCCCCAGAACATGCGTGGCGATCTACGCTCCGTTTCCCGGATTCTGTCCGACAAGGTTCAAATGGCCAGTTGAATAGGCAATCCCCGGTGAGTGCGCCATATATGGAGTGCAAATATCAGTCCACCAGGCTGTCATCAACTAACGTAACCAGGGCGGACATTTCTTCGTAAAATCCCGTGTTAAAAAAATTTGGGTCCAAGGTCAAGTGCCTTCTGACTTCGGCTGCCAACTCTTCATCACAGGTGCCGATTGTTTTTCGTTCGTTATCAATATGACGGCAGATGTCTTCAAACGTTTCATAATTCAGGGAACTGGGGCCATTGCCGTTATGCACGCATTTGATTCCCATAAGGCCTAATTCCTGGACGGTATTTGCAATACCGTCGTGCACGGTCAATCTCAAAGCCAGAAAACATTGTGGATACACCTTCTTTATCAGCTCTTCTCTCTCATAGTATTTGAGTTCGTATTTGAATTGATAGTTAGTGGATTTTATAAACTCGTAGCTTGCCCCGCAGCACGCAAAAACAAAATCGATGTCCTGATATTTTTCGACCACTTTGTCGTACAGATCGAACCCGTAATATGACTCAAGAGCGCCTACCCCCGTGTAAATATAGATACTGGCGCCTTTAGTGATCGGTCTATAAAGATCAAAATTCATTACACAGACAGGGGTTTTGAGGTGCGAGAAGCCAAAGCCCTCCAAACTTTTCTGGATGAATGGCGATGTGCCGATGTGTATGACCTTTGATAATTTTCTGAGTTCGCTGACGTTCCTGAAAATTCTCTCATTAACCCCAGCCTCCCGATAGTCGGCGGCGTTAATGTCGCCTCCCGACCAGATTATGATTTTCAGAGATTTGTTCCTGCGAAGTGTGGTTAAAGCCTCATCAGACCACACACCGAAGAAAAGAGCCGGAAGATAATCGTTCTCGTAGTCGCGTAGACCAGCGGAATTCTTCACTCGCTCATGAAATGCCGGCCTCAGGTGCTCCGCCATGTAGAACTGGTTAATTTCGATGTCTTCCTGGATTAGTTCAAATCTGAAATGAAACAGCGATTGGCTCGTGATGGTTATGGTGTCGGAGTGCCCGTTAAAATAGTCAAACATGAAAACGGCTTCTTCATGGTAAATGGACAATTCCCCGAAATGCTTGTCCTCTTTGATCGACAAGATTATCTTGTTGCCGATCTCGGAATGAATCCTGATTTTATAATTACAGAATCTTTTGACGGCGAAAGCGGTTGACTCTTCTATCATTGACCTGATGGCTCCGGTGGCTGCTGAATAATTTTTAAGTAGCTATTGACGACCCGCTCCGGCTCACCGATTTCCACCAGGCGGCCTGCCTCGAAGAGCAGCGCGCGATCGCACAGTCTTTGTATCGAAGCGAGGTCGTGACTAACCACGATGATGGTGGAACCGCGCCGGCGAATCTGCTCCATTTTTTCAAAACATCTCTTTTGAAAAACTGCGTCACCGACACTGAGCACTTCATCAAGGATCAGGACTTCCGGCTCGAAATGCGCCGCGACCGCGAACGCCAGCCGCACATACATCCCCGACGAGTAGTACTTCACGGGCATCTCGAGAAACTTTTCAATCTCAGCAAAAGCCACGATCTCGGCGAACTTGCTTTGCACTTCACGACGCGACATTCCGAGCATCACGCCGTTCAGGAAAACGTTTTCGCGGCCGGTGAAATCCGGATGAAAACCCGTTCCAATGCCAAGCAGGCTTCCGGTGCGGCCGTAGATGTCCACTTCGCCCGAGGTCGGGTCGGCGATACGGGAGAGAATCTTGAGCAAAGTAGTTTTCCCGGCGCCGTTGCGACCGACAAAACCGACCGTCTCGCCCCTCGCAACGTCGAAAGTGACGTCGCTTAATGCCCAAAAACGATTCGTCCCGTTCGGATGGGCGCGCGAAAACAGCGCCGCCGGCAAACGGGCGATTGCCTCACGTAACGAGCCAGACGCCGGCGCGATCCGATAGCTCTTGCTTAAATTTCTAACTTCCAGAATCGGCTGCATCAATTTAAAAAACATCCGCGAGATCTTTTGACGTCGCGTAAAACGCCCAAAGTGACAGACCCGTCAAAAGCAACGTAACGGGGATAGACACGAAAAGAGCGCCAGTATCGAATGGCAGTCCAAACAAGGCTGCGCGCAAATTCTCGATTACGCCGGCGAGTGGATTCAGGAAATAGATCTTTCGCCATCTACCTCCGATCAAGCTCGCCGGATAGACTACCGGCGAGGCAAACATCCAAATCTGCAAAACGACCGATAGCAGCGAGTTGACGTCGCGATATTTCAGGTGCAACCGCGCCAGGCAGCAACTTAGGCTGAATGCGAGCACCGCGAGCTGCAGGATCAGAATCGGAAATAACAGAAAGCGCGGACCAGGTCTTATTCCATAGTAAAGCATTAATCCAATCAGCAGGGCCGACGCCACGAGCACATCCACCAGGCGAACGCATACATTTACGAGCAGCAACATCAGACGCGGAAAATATATGGTGTTGATGAGATAACCATGTCCACTCAAGCTTTGAGTGCCTGCCGCGACGGTTTGGGAAAAGAACATCCAGGCCAGCAGACCGGAATAAGCGAAAAGCGGATACGGCACCCCGTCTGAGGGCACGCGCACGACGATTCCGAAAAAGATCGTGAACACCAGGGTCATCAGCAATGGTTGGAGAACCACCCAGCCGACGCCCAGGGCGGTGTGCTTGTAACGTACTTTCAGGTCACGCCAGACAAAAATAAGAAAGAGGTCCCGCTGTGCCCAAATCTCCCTGAAGTCCTCAGCCAGGGATTTCTTACGGGCCCGAATTCTAATCAATGGTTTTACGGTCAAAGACGGGGACACCATGAAGGGTAAGAGACAAACTGTCAGGCACTTCTTTATCACATTCGTGGATACGATTGAAGGCGGGTTTCGCCGTTTACGCTCGTTTTTGGTAGGCTGTGCCCTTTCGTTCGTCGAATGAAACGAATAGTCATCATTGGAGCGGGGGCGCATGGTCGTGAAGTGGCTGAGATTCTGCGGTACGAACAAAGCCACGGAGGACCAACTGAGGCGCTTGGATTTGTTGACGACGACCTTGAGTTACGGGGTCGCGTCATTGACGGCTTACCCGTGCTTGGCAATTGGTCTTGGTTCGATGAAGTTGATCGCAGCGAAGTCGCCGTGATTTGCGCGTCCGGATTCTCGAAGACCCGCAAGCAAATGGCAGAGAAGGCGCGCGGCTACGGGTTGTCATTTGCCAATGCGATATTCCCCTCGTCTTATGTCTCGCCGGCCGCTCGGATTGGCGAAGGAGTTGTCATTTACCAAAGTGGAGTGGCGTGCCGGGGTACCACAATTGGTGACCATGTGATCATTAACGGCGGCGCGATTGTCAGTCACGATACGCAGCTCGACGATTACAACACACTGAATCCCGGCGTTAATCTCGCGGGCAATGTGACGGTTGGCGAGGGGTGCTACCTTGGGATCGGTTGCAGCGTTATCCAGGGCATTAACATTGGAGCTTGGACAACGGTGGGCGCCGGCGCCGCGGTGATTAGCGATCTTCCCGCACATGTCACCGCCGTTGGCGTTCCGGCAAAAATAATCAAAAGGCATCAAGATACCGAATGAGCGCAGCACCGGCCATCCTGGGCGGCGAACCGTTGTTCCCGAAGAAAGTCCCAATCGCCAATCCGGTCCTACCGTCGACGGTGGAACTGCGCGAGGGACTCGATCAGATTCTTCAAAGCGGCATCGTTACCAACGGCCCTTTCACTCACGCTTTCGAACAAGCCGTCGCGGAACAGCTCAACGTAAAGCATGCCGTCGCTGTTTCCAGCGCTACCTCTGGTCTGATGATCGCGTATCGTTGCCTCGGCTTGCGAGGTGAAGTTGTCGTGCCGAGCTTCACCTTCATGGCGACGGTCAGCGCCATGATTTGGGCGGGGCTCACTCCGGTCTTCGCGGACGTCGATTTGCAAACTGGGAACCTGGATCCTTCCGCGGCTGAGGCCGCCATCACGCCTGAAACCTCAGCCATCGTGGCCATTCACAATTCAGGCAACCCGGCCGATATCGCTGAGCTGGAAGCTGTGGCCGCGCGACATAACTTAGCCCTGATATTCGATGCCGCCCACGGACTTGGCTCCTTGTGGGAAGGCCAAACCATCGGCGCGCAAGGCGATGTCCAGGTCTTCAGCCTCACGCCCACAAAGCTAGTTGTGGCAGGCGAAGGTGGAATGGTGACGACAGACGATGATCAGTTGGCGGCGCTTTTGCGGATCGCGCGAGAATACGGAAACCGCGGCGACTACAACAGCGAGTTTGCCGGCATCAACGCACGGTTGCCCGAAATCAGCGCCCTGCTCGGACAACATAGTCTGGGGCAATTGGAGTCTGCAGTTCTCAGGCGCAACGAGATCGCGGACTATTATCGGCAGCGGTTGGGCCAGCTTCCGGGAATCCGTTTTCAATTAGTTCGCGAGGGCAATCGCAGCTCGTACAAAGATTTTTCGATCACGGTCGACGCCGCGACTCTCGATTTGACGCGCGATGAGTTGGCCGCCGTGCTCGCCGCAGAGAACATCGACACGCGAAAGTATTACGACCCACCGGTTCACCGCCACATCGCGTATCAAGCTTACGCTCCGGCCGACGGATCGTTACCCACCACCGATTTGCTCGCCGGCACTATTTTGAACTTGCCGATCTGGTCACATATGAGCGAGAGCATTGCCTCAGACATTTGTCTCGCCATTGAGCGGGCTCATGCTTTCAGCGATGCGGTTCGCGCCAGGCTCAAAAAGCAAGACGTCAAAGAACAGGCAGTCTCAACTTTTTGATGGGAGCGCGGGCATCCTGCCGCAATTCCAACGGCGGTTATTAACCGACCTAAAGTTCAGTCAGTCTTGCCAATGTGCGGTTTTGGTGGAGCCGAGGGGGATCGAACCCCTGACCTCATGACTGCCAGTCATGCGCTCTCCCAGCTGAGCTACGGCCCCATGTGAGTGGCACCTTACCGATCGGTGCGCTGCGGTGCGTGCAATGATAGTGGAGAAGATGGTGCGTTTCAAAGCCGGGATGACTTGAGAGCCCCACGGCGGCTGATGTGAAATCGCTCAACTCGTGCCATTGTGGTGGTAGCGACTACATAAGTCCCGCGCAGCGTCTAGCCAGAGTGGAAATTCAAATCTAAATCCCGACTCAATCAGTTTGGTAGGAGCAACTCGGCGGCTTTTCAAGATCAGTTCTGTTTCGGTGTTCAGAATGTACGCGCCAACTTCCAACATCCATTCGGTTGCCGGCAGTCCAATAGGGATTCCCCAAGCCGCTCGCAAAACGCGCATGAATTCGGCATTCGTTACCGGGTTGGGTGCGGCAAGATTGACTGCATCTTCCAGTTCGTCATGCTGGATGACCCACTTGATTGCGTTCACGAAATCGTAATCGTGAATCCATGAGACGTACTGCATTCCATCCCCCGCCTGGCCGCCCATTCCAAACCGCACCAATCTAAGGAGAATATCAAAAGGCGAACCGTGTGTGGGATGCATGACTATCGCCGTGCGCATGGCGACGCGACGAGTGTTCGGTGTGGCTGCCTCTTTTAGCGCGCGTTCCCATGACGTCGCAACGTCAATGCTGAACCTCCAGGTGTCAGGCGCGTTGGGTTCTTTGCCGCCGATGATCCCCGACTGCTCATCATTAACAGAGTCGTACCGGTGCGCGTAGATCGTTGCCGTACTCGCCTGTAACCAAATGCGCGGAGGCTTCCAAGCCTGTGCGATTGCATCACCGACGGCTTTCGTCGATCTGGTTCGCGATTCTGTGATGTCCTTTCGATTTTCAGGGGTGTAGCGGCAATTGACGCTTTGGCCCGCCAGGTTAATGACGACGTCCGCTCCTTCGAATTCTTCCGCCCACTTGCCGAGAGTCGCGCCATCCCATTGCACTGTTCGCCAAGGCATGTTGAGGAATGCCCGACTAAGGACGACAACTTCATCACCGCCGTCGTGAAACGATCGCGCGAGTAGTTTTCCCAAGTGACCCGAACCGCCAGGAATTACTATTTTCATAACTCACGTCCTTTCGTTAACGACGGGAATCGGCTCGTGCGCTGATTCAACGCTGCGCGGAGAAATCTCCTGTCAAGCGACAGGCAAAGCACAAAGGCTGTCCAGAGGCCAATAAGAAAGAAAGCGATGGCGGCCAGGGTCTTTGTATCGGTGTCTGCAACGGGATATTCATTCAGCGCCCACACAGCCAGAGGAGCATTCAGCAGCAGACCGGCTAATACGAGCCAGGTTCTTCCGGGCGGATTGAAGCCAACATAGGAGCTTGCTGCGAAATAAAGGAGGGCAACCGAGGTCCAGTAGGGATTCAGGGTAATACCCTTATTAACGGATAGGAATGATCCCCACCAAGCTAGAAAAAATAGCGAGATCAGAAACCCGGCCAAACTTGTTACTCGAAAGACGAACCCTGCTACTAACGAGAACCAGCCGGCCGCAGCGATACGTTCAGACCCAAACAAGATAAGCCACCATAACGAGATGTTTGATGAAGTTAGAATGGTGTTTGGCAAACCGACCACGCCTCCCGTGGTCAGCGACCCCAGAAGTAAGTCCAAATCGATGGGAGACCCTTGAAAGAAACCGACAACCGCGGAAAGCAAAGCAATTATCCCAACGGTAAGAATTGAACGAACCAGCACGCCGAGCCGCAACCTGAAAATCGGCTCAATGAGCCAGAGAACACTTCCACCAGTGGCGCCCAGCACGGCGCCGATGAACAGCACGAAAGGCAAATACGAAATCAACAGGAAGGTGTACAGATTGGCTTGCTTGAAAACACCAATCAGGGTGAGAAGGAAAAGGCTAATCGCACCGCCCGCCGATCCTTGCGACAGAAAATCGCCAAGGGTCTTTGAGGACAAAGTGGAAACCGCGTCGTCCGTTGTGACCGTCGACATCGTCAGACTCTCCTCAACCCTCGGCGAGTTCCAAATCGCGCACCTCGGCAACAAATTGAAGGGATTTCTTTCGCAGCGGCCGCATCAACGGGTTGCTTGCGAGCATGATTAACTTTTCAAGCAGATCGACTGTTCGATCAATGACGTGATGCGTGCGCTTTCTGTTCGGCGACATATCGTGAATCCAAAATAGGATGATTCCCATGTGGTAGAGCCATAGCAGGTAAGGCAACTCTGCTTTTAGGTCGCCCGGCAGACGTGTCTTTGTTCCCGCTACAAGAGTTTCGAACAGCTGGATGCTGTCGCGGCGGACCGGGGCCGCGTCTCGACCGAAAGGATTCAGCGGGCTGTGAGGATCGGCCGCAGTCTTGAAAAGAACGCCGGCGAATTCATGGTACGGCTCCAGGGTTTGGACCTTTAAACGAAGCACTTGTAGCAA
Organism: uncultured Acidobacteriota bacterium; assembly: GCA_963726075.1. Classification (GTDB taxonomy): domain Bacteria; phylum Acidobacteriota; class Blastocatellia; order Pyrinomonadales; family Pyrinomonadaceae; genus UBA11740. The sequence goes on from CAVSAQ010000001.1 coordinate 958,685, forward strand.
GCGGCTTTTCAGATCTGTCTCTTTCTCAAGGATAGGCTGCGACGCCGCGACGTGCTCTTCATGTGTGCGGTGATAAAACGCCTGAATCAGATGTTCCTTGGATTTGAAGTAGTGATACGCATTGCCCAAAGAGACGCCAGCCTGCTCAGCAATTGCACGCATCGTTGTCTTCTCGTAACCACGCTCTGCGAGGAGATCGAGCGCTGTGTTGAGAATCAGCGTTCGGGTGTGCTCGCCTTTTGGTGTTTTCGTTTCCAGCTTTTGCTTACCCATTCATTCACCTCGCCAGACCTGTTGTTCGGCTAATCTGGTAACGGTTTTGAGAAATTAAGGACACGACTCGTTTCGTTGTCGGCAACAGCTCGGGCGAGGCCAGGCGATACGACCACTCGCGATAACGTTGAAGCGCCCAGAGCACCATGAGCCAGGCTTTGGGGCCAAAATACACGGCGCCTTTGTCGCTGATCACTGTCAAGTCCTCGACCGTCATGTCGTGATTCAACTGCGGGAACCGGCGACGAGCTGCGTCCGACTTGATGGGCAGCAGATTGAGCTCGAAAAACTTTGGCTGTTCCACCAGCCAGCCATGAACTCTCCGGCACAAACCGCATGCTGGATCGTAGAGAATCGTAAGCGGCGCCATGGTTAAACCTCCTGAACGGGCGTAAATGTGTCCGGATAAACGGGCGGCGGAGCATTCCGCATCGTGGCGCGCCGGCGCATGCGGCTAAAGAGGAACAGATTGAAAAAGTGCATACCCCCAAGGACCAGCAAAACGGTGCCGATTTTCACTGAGAGCGCTTCGATCCCCTGTTTTGGCGACGAGATGTCGTAGCCCAGCTTGAGCATCAGGCAAACCCAGCCCAGATTGATGAGATAAAACCCTACGACGAGCAAATGGTTTACAGAGTCGGCGAGCGATTCATTGCCGTGGAAAACGTCCACCAAAAAGATGCGGCCGTTCTTGTGCAGGGTGTGCGCAACCCAGACGGTCAGGGCGATGCTGACTGAGAGGTAAACAAAGTAAGCGGCTATGTCTATGGTCATCGTCTTGTGCCTCCAGTTTTTTTTGTTTTTGAACACGTTCAGTTTCTGCACAATACGCCTCCTCAGCCCCGCCTGTCAAGAAGTTTTTGAACGCGTTCAGAAATACGGGGGCGATTAGTTAAGGCCGTTTTGTTGAGGGTTTTCCCTGCCTGGCTTGACCGATCGGCAAGCCCAGCCTAAGCTGTCGGTGCCTGTGACCACCAGGCATGGACAATGAATAGGCAACGTCACGTCTATCGCTATTATTGCGGTCCGCTCTCCGCTGGGAGGGACGGTCGAGCGATGGGCTGTCGCGAGTTGACGACGTAACTCGAAGACAAAGTTTCCAAGCCGGCCAGCGGTCCTTCCGCATGAAGGATCGGTGGCCGGTTTAGTTTTTTCTGGGAGCGCGTGCCGGGAGCGCGGACATCTTGTCCGCATGAGCGCGAAGCCGAGAACGCGCTTTAATCGAAAGGTAAGAAAGATGCCGACAAGAAACGAATCACTGCTTTCCGACCACGTTGACGCGCGACCGGTATCGGCAACTGAAGAAGCTACGGCCGGCCGCAATGACATCGTGCAACTGGATCCGGACCATCCCGGCTTTCGCGATGGGCAGTATCGCGCGCGTAGAAATCAGATCGCCCAGCTCGCGATGAATTACCGGCCGGGTGATCCGATTCCTGATGCGCCATACACCGATGACGAGCATCGAGTTTGGCAGATGATTTGGAAAGCGCTGCGTCCGGCGCACCAGCAGTACGCCTGCGCCAAGTATCTCGAAGCGTTAGAGCGAATCAATTTTGCCGACGATCGCATTCCGCAGTTGCGCGAAATCAATGTGAAGGTCCAGGCGATCAGCGGCTTTCGGCTTGAGCCGGTGGCCGGACTGGTCCAACCGCGAGTCTTTCTCGAAAACCTTGCTGACGGTGTCTTTCTCTGCACGCAGTACATACGCCATCACTCGACGCCTTTGTACACGCCTGAGCCGGATGTCGTGCACGAGATCGTCGGACACGGTGTGACGCTCGCTTGCCCGGAACTCGCGGACCTCAATCGTTTATTCGGGCAAGCGGTGAAGCGCGCGTCTTCCGCGGACGCGCTGGAAACTTTGTCGCGTGTCTACTGGTTCACGATCGAGTTTGGCGTGCTGCGCGAAGACGGACTATTGAAGGCCTACGGCACCGGCCTGCTCTCTTCGGCCGGCGAACTTGAAGAGATGCACCAGGCCGAGCTGCGCCCACTCGATATACCGGCAATCACTCGTCAGAATTACGATCCGACGCACTTTCAGCCGGTGCTGTTTTGCGCGGAATCGTTCGCCGCGATGGCGGAGCAACTGCGCGCGTATCTCACTGGTTGGTAGCTTCCAGCCAAGACGTTATAGAATCTGCGCCGGTCACAATCATGCCGGAAAAGAAATCTGATACAGACATTGACACCCAGGTTGTGCATGCGGGCGAACGCAAGACTATGCCTCCCGGGCAACCGACGTCGATGCCGATTTACGCCAGCGTCACCTATGCGTATGACTCTGTGGCGGAAATGGATAGCGTGTTCGCGGGGGATGCGCCGGGCTACGTTTACACGCGTCACGGCAATCCGACGACTGATGCTTTGTCCGGCGTCTTGTGCGAAATCGAAAGCGGTGCGACCGCATGTGTTTATGCGTCCGGAATGGCCGCGCTGCATGCGGCGTTGCTCACCTGCGGGGTGTCGGCGGGAACGACTGTGCTGGCATCGCAGGATTTGTATGGAGCCACGACGGGTCTGCTTTGTTCGATCTTCGGCGCGTTAGGCGTTAAGACCGTCACCGCTGACTTCGCGGATCTCGATCAGGTTCGCGCCTCGGTGAAGGAAAATAAGCCGCAAGTGCTGCTGGCCGAAACGATCTCTAATCCCCTGCTGAAAGTTTGCGACATCGACACATGTGCTGAGATTGCCGGTGAAGCCGGCGCGCGATTGATCATCGACAACACGTTTGCCTCGCCGTATCTCTGCCAGCCTTTGAAGCACGGCGCCGACATCGTCGTTCACAGCGCGACAAAATTTCTCGGTGGCCATGCTGACGCCATGGGAGGTGTCGCAATTTCGCAACACGAAGCCGACAGTGAATCGTTGGTGCGGGTCATGAAATATGTTGGCGGCGTGTTGAGTCCATGGGACGCGCACCAGATTCTGCGCGGCATCAAGACTCTGGCCGTGCGGATGGAACGGCACTGCGAAAACGCGTCGGCGGTCGCAGCATGGATCAACAAGGACGCACGCGTTGCCCGTGTTCACTATCCTGGAATGGAATCAGCCGCGATCAGTGAGGCAGCAATGAGCATTCTCCGTGCGCCGTATTTCGGCGCGTTGGTCGCAATTGAATTGAAGGACAACAGCCGTGAAGCAGCCTTTCGATTCATGGACGCGCTGAAGCTTTGCGTTCGCTCAACCAGCCTGGGCGACGTTTTCACCAGTGTGCTTCATCCGGCAACCGCTTCGCATAGAGACCTGGATCCAGCGCGCCGTGACGCACTCGGAATCACTGAAGGGCTTATCCGCATGTCCGTGGGGATTGAAAACGTCAAAGATATTATTGCTGACATCGAACAGGCTTTGAATGCCGTGTCGGTAACAGGCGCTGTGGCGACGGGATCATAGAGTCAGAACCGCCGGCGGTAGCGGGCGGTTGATCCTGCAAGAGCTGGAATCTTAAATTTTGAAATTTCAACCACCCGCTGCCGCAGGTGGTTCTGACAAAATCATGGAAGAAATCACCGCAACTGAACTCAAACAACGGCTCGATCAAGGCGACGATCTGCAAATCATCGACGTGCGCGAGCAACACGAATTCGAAATTGGACGCATCCCAGACTCCAACTTGATTCCACTGGGACAGGTACTGAATCGCATGGATGAGATCGATCCCAATCGCGAGACCGTCGTTCACTGCAAGATGGGCGGCCGCAGCGCAAAGGCGATCGAAGCCCTGCAGCGATCGGGATTCACTGGCCGGCTGATGAATTTAAAAGGCGGGATTACGGCCTGGTCGAATGAAGTCGATCCGAGCGTGCCGAAGTACTGAGACCTACTTCCATCTCACCTTATCGGCCACGCGCTGTCGCTGTTTATCGAAATAGGCTTTTGCCTTCGTCAGAAGTCTCTGGGCCCAAACGAACTCCGTCGCCAGGATTGCGAGGCCCAGCGGAATGATGATGAACGCCGGTCCGGGAAGAATGATCATCGCGACTCCGACAAGCAGCACCGTGAAGCCAAGGATGGCCACCACAATGCGCTTCAGGAACTTCAGATTCGGTATCCAGCCCGACCTAAGAATGCGAATTAGAAGCGATGAGGCCTCGGCATTTTTGTTGAATTCACTCATGATTTTCGCCATTGAAAATTTCGCACGGCGCGCCGCAAAAACCAAGTTGCCCTTTGAGATACGCATCACCCGGCTCGTCAGTTCGGGGCAGTTCCGCGGCTGCGCCTGCCCGCATTCTCAGTGTATGATTAGGCCCGCCGACGACCCCTGTTGAGGTAACCCCAAACGTGACTGAAGCCATCCTGGAAGCACCCGAAGAAACTGACGCAACCGAATCCCAAGAGCGCAAGTGGGTCTATCTGTTTGAAGAAGGCAACGGCGAAAACAAATCGCTGTTCGGCGGTAAAGGCGCCGGCCTGTGCGAGATGACGCGCGCCGGGTTACCGGTGCCGCCAGGCCTGATCGTCACGACGGAAGCGTGCAACGCGTACTACGACAACAACAAACAGTTCCCCGAAGGCATGTGGGAACAGGTTGTCGAAGCGCTCCACGAAATCGAAAAGAAAGTCGGAAAGGGATTCGGCGATGCGGGCAATCCACTGCTGGTGTCCGTGCGTTCGGGCGCCGCGTTCTCGATGCCGGGAATGATGGACACGGTTCTGAATCTCGGGCTGAACGAAGAAACGGTCCAGGGACTGGCAGAGCAAACGGGAGACTTGCGTTTCGCGTTGGATGCTTACCGCCGCTTCGCTTCGCTCTTTGGTGAAATTGTTCTCGATGTAGCGCACGAAAAGTTCGAGCGCGTGATGGATCGCTTCAAAGCCCAAACCAAAGGCGGCAAAGACACCGATCTGAAACCAAAAGAGCTGCGCGAGATTATCGCCGCTGAAAAACGCATCATCCTCGCTGAGCAGCACGCGATTCCGGACGATCCCTACCAACAACTTCGCGTCGCGATCGCCGCCGTCTTCGATTCATGGATGGGCAAGCGAGCGGTTGATTATCGTCGCATCAATCGGATTCCGGATGACCTCGGCACTGCGGTGAACGTGCAGGCGATGGTTTTCGGAAACATGGGCAAGGACAGCGGCACCGGCGTCGCATTTACGCGCAATCCCTCGACCGGCAAGAAAGAGCTTTACGGAGAATATCTTCTGAACGCGCAGGGCGAAGACGTCGTCGCCGGCACGCGCACTCCGCATCCGATCAGTCAACTGAAGAAAGAGCTTCCGAAGGTTTACCAGGAATTTGCCGAGATCACGCAATTGCTCGAGAAGCATTACCGCGACATGCAGGACTGCGAATTTACGATCGAGCGCGGCAAGCTCTGGATGTTGCAGACGCGCACCGGCAAACGCACGGGCGCGGCGGCCGTTCGTATCGCCGTGGACATGTCGAACGAGAAATTGATCGACCGCGCCACTGCTGTTCGTCGTGTCAGTCCGGAGCAACTCGATCAACTGCTGCATCCGATGGTCGATCCGAAGACGACCAAGCACGTGCTGGCGACTGGCCTGCCGGCGAGTCCGGGTGCGGCGCAAGGCAAAGTCGTCTTCAGTCCGGACGAAGCGGAAGAAATGGCGCGCGAAGGCGAAAAGGTCGTGTTGGTTCGAATCGAAACCAGCCCCGACGATTTCCACGGCATGGTCGCCGCGCAGGCGATCGTGACTGCGCGCGGAGGCATGACCAGTCACGCCGCCGTCGTGGCGCGCGGCATGGGCAAGACCTGCGTTAGCGGCGCGTCGGATTTGGACATCGACTACGGCCAGCACCAGTTCAGCGTGAACGGCCAGGTAGTCACCAAAGGCGAATGGATCACCGTTGATGGATCGGAGGGCCGTGTGTTTCTCGGCAAGGTGCCGACCATTCAGCCGACGCTCGGCTCTGACTTCCACGAATTGATGAAGTGGGCGGACAAGTTTCGCCGGCTCATCGTTCGGGCAAACGCCGATACGCCGCTTGATGCGAAAACCGCTCGCGGGTTCGGGGCGGAAGGCATCGGGCTTTGTCGCACCGAACACATGTTCTTTGGCGATCAGCGACTGGCGGCGATGCGCCAGATGATTCTTGCTGACGGTGTCGGCGCGCGCGAGAAAGCGCTCGAACAGCTGCTGCCGCTGCAACGCGGCGACTTCGTTGGCATCTTTCGCGAAATGGCCGGCTTCCCGGTGACAATTCGTCTGCTGGATCCGCCGCTGCACGAGTTTCTGCCCAACGTCGATGAACTGCTCGGTGAGTTATCGGAACTGAAGATGGCTTTGCGGCAGGCGAAGACGCTCGCCGACATGGATCACCTGCTCGACGAGATTGACGAGAAGCGGCAACTGCTGCATCACGTCAACAAGATTCGCGAATCCAACCCGATGCTCGGCTTTCGCGGTTGTCGTTTAGGCCTGCTGTACCCTGAAGTCACGCGCATGCAGATTCGCGCAATTTTCGAAGCGGCGTGTCAGGTCAAAGGCGAACGCAAACAAGTCATGCTGGAGATCATGGTGCCGTTGGTCTCGATCAGCGAAGAGCTTGCGCAACAAAAAGCTTTGATTGATGAAGTCGCGAAACAGGTGACGGGCGAGCACGGCCAGAAGATCGAATACGAAGTCGGCACCATGATCGAATTGCCACGTGCAGCGCTGACCGCAAACAAGATTGCCGAACACGCCGCCTTCTTCTCGTTCGGGACAAACGATCTGACGCAAACGACTTTCGGTTTGAGCCGCGACGATTCAGGGCGCTTCCTGCCGGCTTACGTGGATCGAAAAATTCTCACTGATGATCCATTTCAGGTGCTGGATCGCGAAGGCGTTGGCGAACTGGTCCGGATCGGCGCCGAACGCGGCCGCAGCGTTAAGCCCGACTTGAAGGTTGGCATCTGCGGCGAACACGGCGGCGATGCGCAATCAATCGCCTTCTGCAACGAGATCGGTATGAATTATGTGAGCTGCTCACCCTATCGCGTGCCGGTGGCGCGACTCGCGGCCGCGCACGCTGAGTTGGAAGCTAAGGCAAAAACTGCCGCCGAGGTTGCGGGCGGAAACGGCAAAGTGCTGGAAGCCGTGGGCGCTTCACAGTTGTAGACTCGGAGGCTCGATGGCAGACTCCCGCTGGAACCGCTTTGAATGGGACCATGAGAAGAAGAAGAATGGAAATGTTCAGCATCTACGCGATCACGGAATCGAGCCGGATGAGGCAGAGGAGTGTTTCTTTCACGAATTCGATTTTGCCCCTGATGAGCGCCGGTTCGATGATGTTTACATCCTTGACGGCAGAACAGATCGCGGCAAAAGATTAAGACTGATCTTCCAAGACAAAGGAAGAGGCCTAGCCCGCGTGATTACCGGCTGGGAATTAGCTCCAAGGAAGACGAAGAGAACGTAATGAAGAAACAATTTGCCAAGCTCTCGAAATCCGAGCAGGAAAAGGTAGAACAGAAATACCACCAAATGCGCCCCGACGAATTCGACCATTTGATGCGCCAAGCAACCAAGCATGCACCTTCCGGTAGTAAGCAAAAACGCAAGAATAAGGTTGCGGAAAAGAAGCGGGCTGCTTGACGGCAGCGTCAGAGCCGGAAAATAACTCTGCGAGTTCCTGTCGAACAAATCCCAAAACGGTCATCGTATATTTTCGCGCGGAGGACATCTCTCAACGTCGGAATTCTCACCTGGCTTCAAGCTGGGCGAAAGAGCTAACCAGACGGGAGCCAGCAGCGAGACAAAACTTATTTTAAAGAGCGGCAACAGATCCCATGAAAAAAATATTCTTACTAGCTTCGCTTCTTCTTGGTTTTGTTTCGGCGTTGCAGGCGCAGACCACGGCTTTCGTCGGCGTTAACGTGATCCCGATGGACCGCGAACGCGTACTCACGAACCAGACAGTCATTGTTCGCAATGGACTCATCGCCGAGATCGGCGACCAAAAGAAGGTGAAGATACCGAAGGACGCGGTTCGCATCGACGCAACGGACCGGTTTTTGATTCCCGGGCTTGTCGACATGCACACGCACCTGCTTTCGGACAGCGACGAGTATCCCGATTCGATCGGCGAAAACGAATTGCGCGTGATGGTCGCCAACGGCGTGACGACCGTCCGGTTCATGATCGGAACGCCTGAGCTGCTCGCGTTGCGAACCCGCTCAGCCAAAGGCGAGATTGATGCGCCGACGATCTTTGTCGCATCGCCGCATTTGACCGGCCGCGAGCAAGGCAACAACTTTGTCGTCAATACTCCGGAAGAAGGTCGCGAGGCGGTCAGAAAATCGAAAGCCGCGGGTTACGACTTCATCAAGATCACGACGTTCATCAAGGCCGAAGTTTACGAAGCGGCCGTCGATGAAGCCGCGAAGCAGAACATTCGGGTCGTCGGGCACGCGGACAGCAGGTTCGTCGGCGTCGAACGAGCGTGGAAAGCGCGCCAGCAGATCGAACATCTCGACGGCTACATGGAACTGCTGCTCAAGCCCGATGCGCCCATGAAGGGCTCGGTGTCGGACCTCTACATCTACAATCCTGATAACTGGAAGAGCTTTGATTACATGGACGAAAGCAGAATCGCCGAGATCGCGCGCAAGACGGTCGCGGCGAATCCATTCGTCGATCCGACTCATCACTTCATGAAGAACTCATTCGGGCGCGCCCGGAGCGAGGAATCGATCCGCGCCCAGCCGGACTTTAAGTTCTATCCGACAAAAGTCCAGCAGCAGTGGCTGGATTTTTACAAGCGGAACCGGATGCTCAACACGGTGCCGATCGAGAAACGCGCGCGCTGGATCGAGCTTCGCGAGAAGTTAATAAAAGCCATCCACGACGCGGGGGGAAAGATCATGACCGGCTCCGACACGCCCGAGTTTTTGTTCCTTTACGGCTTCGGCCTGCATCACGAGTTGCGGGCGCTGAAAGATGCGGGCCTCTCTAACTATGCCGTGCTTGCGGCCGGAACCAGGAACCCCCACGAGTTTTTGGGGACGCTTGCCCGCGTCGGAACTGTGGAGAAAGGCAAACGGGCTGATCTAATCCTGTTGAATGCAAATCCGCTCGACAATATTGAGGCGACAAAGGACCGTGCGGGGGTAATGCTCAAGGGCAAATGGTACACACAGGCAGCGCTTAACCGCGAGTTGGATGAAATCGCTCCCAGGATTCAAAGTTCGTATATCGAGAAGAAGTGAGGTCGCCAAATCTCACGTCGTTACTTTCACCTAAGCACTTCGCTCTGTGTCTCTGTGAAGAACTCTGTGACTCTGTGGTGAAAGTCCTGGACAACACCCACCACAGAGACACAGAGGGCTCACGGAGACACGGAGAAAACCAATCCGAACAAATCCCTAACAGCCAACGTATATTTTCGCGCGGAGGTAATCAGTCATGCGCGATCCAATGCTCGCCGGCATTCTTAGTTTCCTGATTCCAGGGGTCGGACAAATCTATAACGGCCGAATCCTAATCGGCATTATCTGGTTGTTTGTAACGGGTATCTCGTGGATTGGTTCGGCGGGCACGCTCGGCTGGGTAGTTCACATCATTTCCGCCTGGTGTGCATATTCGTACGCCAAGGATCATCCGGTGCGGGTGTGACCCCGTGGCACAGACTTCAGTCGGTGAGTTCGCTACAGTGAGATTCACAGACTAAAGTCTGTGCCACTTACAGCTTCAGAAAATTTTCCAGGATAGTTCGACCGTGCGGATGCTCTTCATCGAAGAGTTCAGGGTGGAACTGAACGCCGAAGAGGGGTCGCGAGGTGTGTTGCATCGCCTGAATGTGTGAAGTTTCGTTCGTGGCCGTTTGCACAAAATCCGGCGGAAGATCCTTCACTTCATCACAATGTGATTCCCAGACGGTGATCGTTTCGGGCAACCCTCCGAAGATTCCGTTCGAGGTTTGCAGATCGACTGAACAGTAACCGCGTTCGCGCAGCGCCCCTTCGTAGCCTTCACCGGGCCCGATGCGTTCAATCAAATCGACGCGCGCACCGTATGCAAGCGCGATCTGTTGCTGACCGCCGCAGACGCCGAGAATCGGTTGCGGCGCGTGGTGAATAACGTGAAATACTCCCGCGAGTTCGGATGGTTTGTATTGATGCCACGGATGGCTCTGCCCACTGAGGAAGATGTGTGAAGGGCCCAGGACTTTAACGTGCTCGGGCGAAATGTTTTCGAAGCGCTCAGTAACGATGCGCACTCCCGGTTCAATCCGTTCCAGCGCCGAACGAATCTCACGCGGGCTTGAACCGACTCCTTCGATGGTGTTGTCGATGATTAGCAACATAAGAACAGACGTTAGAGATCAGATGTCAATCTGGATCAACCGGATCGGCCAACTCGATCGCTGGCTGCTGAGGTCGGCTCTTTCTGGCCCGACGTCGGGTGGCTGATCTCTGAGGCCTGACGTCTGATGTCTGCCTGACATCTGCCGTCGTCTGCTCTTCGACGTCTGGCGCCTTCGGTTCCATCCCCAAACAATGCAGCTTCCCATTGAACGCGCCGATGTAAATGCGGCCATCGAGGATCGCCGGCGTGGAGTTAATGTTGTCACCAATCTTCAATTCGGAAATCAGCTCACCGTTGTCCGCATCGACCATGTGCATCCAGCCCGCTTTGTCGCCAAAGATGACGCGGCCTTCGACCACCGGCGACGTGCCCCAGATGCTGGCGCGTGCTTTGTATTTCCAGACGAGCTCGCCTTTGTCGGCGGTCAGAGAATAAAGATAGTGATTGCCCGCGCCGATGTAGATGCGGTCTTTGTAGTAGATCGGGCTCGCCCAGATTCCGTTTCTCTCGCTCGCGTAACCAACGCGGCCGCCTTCGGTCACGTACTGCCAAACCAACTCGCCCGTGTCCTGTTTGTACGCGCGCACCACACCGTCTTCAGCGGCTGTGTAAACGAGGCCGTTAACGACTGCCGGCGTTGAATCGGAGTCAGCGCCAATCCTCGTCTTCCAAATCGTTCGCCCATCGGCCGGATCGACGCAGTAGAGATCGCCCTGCTCAGTGCTGAAGTAAGCACGGCCGTCCTTCATCGTGATGTTGCCTTCGACCGAGCCCACCGGCACTTTGTAAATCAACGAGCCGTCAGCGAAGTTGAGACAGTAAAAATTTCGATCTTCGGCGCCGAAGTAAAGCCGATCGCCAACCAGGACGGTCGAGCCATCGATTTCGAAGCCAGTCTTGTATTCCCAAACCAGCGTGCCGTCGTTCGCGTTGATGCAATAGATACTGTGATCCAGGCCGCTGGCAATAATCTTGTCGCCGAAGATTGCCGGCGTCGCTTTAAAGCTGTCTTTGCCTTTGAACTTCCAGATGACACTGCCGTCATCTTTGTCGAGGCAGTAAACGTTGCCGTCGGCGGAGGGAAAGTAAACGCGCTTGTCTTTGATCGAAGGCTGGCCCGGCCAGGACGTGCCACCCCAGGGGTCTTTGTGCAGGCGGCCGGAGATGAAGCCCGTTTCAACTTCCCAGATGACCGTCAGCGCGCCATCTTTCCACGGACCGGTGCCGTAGAAATTTCGCTCGGCGTTGCCAAGCCACATGGGGACGGCACTCGGAGGTTTTGGCTTTTCAACGACTGGATCGGCCTTAACTTCCGGGGCGCCTCCCCCGCCGCAACCCAGCAATCCGCCGCCGCACGCCAGCGCGCAGACGGCAATCATCAGTCGATAAAAATTGAGGGGAAAATTGAGATGTGGCAAGAGAAGGAAACCTCGGTAATCAGAGGCCAGGTTGTCGGCCCGAGCCAGTCGCCATTGTAAACCACAATGGCGTCCGGCCAGTAACCGTCGCGCGACGCGCGCGGCTTGAACACCCTTTCGAACTCCTCGAGCTTACGGGCGGGGCGAAGGAAGGTTTAAGGAACTCGAGGGATAACTCGGAAACCCTTGATTTCTTTTAGCAGAATTGTGGGGAAACGAACTATCCCACGATTAAGCTGTGAGGGCTGCTGAAGAAACACAAAATGGCATTACTTATCCGCACCGCCGTTTTTAGAACGCAACTCCTCCCCGCTTGATAGAGATCGAACCGTTAACGTTGTTCAATCGAATACGCGGTCCGCCTGATCCAATCTGTCCCGAAAGATTCCGGCCAACATATTGGCCTTCTTCAACGGTTAGTCCGAAGTCGTTGCTAATCTGACCATGCACGGTACTCGCCCTCACCTGCGCATTCGCACCCGATGGCACATTCAAAACAATCGCACCGTTCACCGCATTCAGACTAACGCCCTTGGATTCGGCCAGTCCTGCCGCATTAACTTCAATGGCGCCATTAACAGTTGAAAGGTTTACTTCACCGGACAGATCGCTGGCTTTCACCGCTCCGTTGACCAGTGATGCGCGCACTTCGCCATGAAGTCCGTCAATATCAAGCGATCCGTTAACAAGTGCGACGCCCTCGATGCGCGCTCCGCGCGGAACCGTGAGCGTGTACTCAACACTAGCCGGGTTGTTTTCCCGAGTGCGTGAATCGAAAGTCTGATTTCGCTCTGGATACTTGGTCTTAATACTGACACTGTCGGCGGTGTTGGTGACGTCGATAGTAGCTTCGCTGAGCCGTTCACGGCTGTAAGCGCGCTTCACGGCATCGATTTTCACTTCATTGCGATCCCAGGCGCTGATGTGAACGTCGCCGTTGATATTCGCAATGCTTACGCGGCCCGTCAGAGTCAGCGGATAAGACTGATGAAACTCTTCGGTTAGTTCGTCACCTTTCGGTTTCTGAATCGGCTCGAACTCCGCAAGTTCAGGCGTAAAGGCACTGGGCTCTCGCACTGCGGCTTGGTGGGCCATGGCGGCCACTGTGATTGATAAAATGGCGATTAATAAAGCTGTCTTTTTCATTTCATCTCCTTCTCGATTTGGGTTTTCGTCTTCTAATCAGTAGAACACCGGCGCCGGACCTTTTGTGGCAAGCGAATTGAAAAAGCCTGGTGAGCGGTCGGCAACCTATGGCTCGGAAACGCGCCCCTGGGCCAGCTCGTTCATCAAATCGATCTTGCTCTGGTAAGCAGCCAGCATGGATTGTGCAGCCAGAGGGTCCTTCGGATTCTTCCGGGCGATCTGGCGGGTGCTAATAATCGTTTCATCGATCGCTGCAAGGTTGTATTCGTACTCAATCCGAAGTGACGGCCGGAGCGGCGCTTGCGCTTTGATGGCTTCGTTCAGTTGCGCAAAAGCTCTTTGATACTGGCTCTCTTGCCACGCCAATGACATCGCGTCAGGTTCAGAAGTCCGGCGACTTCTGACTGGTTTTGGGCGCCGCGGCCCCGGCGGTCTTGACGGCACACTGACAACTGCCTCTCGCGGCGGCTCGGGTAACGTCTGAGGTTTAGGAGCAACGACTTCTGTCGGTTTTACTTTCTCGACCGAGGGCGCTGATCTTTCTTTTTTCAGGTTAACAGCGAGAAAGATGCCGCTGATTAGAATTGCTGCGGCGATTGAAGCGTAGGCCACCGCTCGAAACGACGGCAACAAAATGCGAACGGCATTGACCCACGAACCATTGGTGGTCGGCACAGTCGTGACTTGCAATCCGGAAGCGGCTGCTGACTGGACGCGTTGACGTAGGCGTTCAGTAGGAACTGCTTCAACAAACTCGGCCGACAGCCCTTGTGACAGAATCAGGTTTTCAACTTCAAGCGTCCGGGCGGCTTCGCCACAGTGAATACAACTGTGCAAATGTGCTGCGACATCCACCGCCGCGTTTCTTTCCAGCTCGCCGTCAAACCATGCCTGGAGCGTCCCTTCGTCAAGGCACTTTTTCATCGCTTAACTCCAATCCTGTCGTAGTAGCGCACAAACTCCTTGCGCCCCCTCGCCACCAGACTGCCTACGTAGCTATCCTTCAACGAGAGCGTCTGGGCTATTTCCCGATAGGAAAGTCCCTGGTGCCGCAACAACAAACAGGTGCGCATTGGCTCTTTGATCTTGTCCAGCGCACGGCGTGTAGCTTCGACTTCCTGACGCCGTTCGTAATCGACTTGCGGCACCGGCGCATCCGTGTTTCTTTGATAGGTCGTCTCGCGGGCCCTCGATCGATGTTGACCGCGCAGGGTATTACGCGCTTCATTCAGGGTGACGCGCAACAACCACGGCCGCAATAACTCGCCATTCGGCTTGGAATCGAAATGTCGATAGAGCTTCAGGAAAACTTCCTGAGTGATCTCCTCGGCCAAAGTGGTGTCACGCACAACGCCGCGGGCGGTCGCGAAGACCGCCCGGTGATGAAGCGTAAAAACCTCATCAAAGCTCAGGCCGGTCTCCTGCGAAGAAGATTCATCCAGAACGGAATCGATTATGGGTTGAACTCCTGCGCGCATCTTTATCCTAAATTGAAAACACCACCATAAACCGGTTTGTGGCAAAAATCGCGCGCAGATGGTGAAAGTAGGGCCGGACTCGTCGAGTTGCGAAGCAGCGGTTTTAGCTAAGCCCAAGGCGCGGCTTTGCGAGCCTTGGGAAACCCTGCCCATTTCAGACCAGCGGAGCCCGTGAAGCGGGCGACCGGTCAGACTCCTTGAGTGGATATTGGTCGCCGCTGCGCTCCCGCAAATCTTATTCACCGGTAACCCAAGGCTCGCAGAGCCTCGCCTTGGGCTTAACTGCATCCGCTGCTTCGCAGCTCGTTTAGACTTACCCTAGAGTCGAGGGGATTCTTGTTTGATTCTCTTCGAGAGGTAGGTGTTCTTTCCCTCGACGATTTTCAGTTGTGCGGGCTGCCCTTCAGCTTTGGTGAATCCGCGATTCCTATCCGGGAAGGCATTACAACGGATCCGCGGCAAGTCTGCTATGTGTAAGGTTGAGCGAACTCAAGGTTCTTCTTGTAGCTGTCAATGCGCTCCTTACCCAGCGAAGCCATCCACAATACGGTTGCCCAGCGTTTCGAATTGATATTGTCCGAGATAGGTTTCGAGAATCCCCGGATCCACCCGGATGGCGGTGCGCGCACTCGCCCCGGATACACCCCGCTCACTCAACAGGCGCCCACCGGAAAAACTTTTCTGTAAGTTCTCCATATCACCGCCCCAGCCATTCGCCGTTGTAGATCACTTCAGCGCGTCCGGTCAGCACAACCTCGCCGTCATCGCGCCATTCGATGGGTAAGATGCCGCCGGGCGCGTGTACGTCTACGGCCCGGTCAGTTTTATCGTTGATTACCGACGCCAGCATAGCGGCGCACGAGCACGTGCCGGAACTTTCGGTTTCGCCGACGCCCCGCTCCCAAATGCGCTCTTCAATGCTGGCGCGGTCACGCACGCGAATGAATATCACGTTGGTACGCTCCGGAAATTGCGGATGGTTCTCGATCATCGGTCCCAACCGGCGCCAATCGAGCTCTTTGAAGTCGTCGACGAAGACGCAGCAGTTTGGATTGCCCATTTGCAGTGCCGTGACTTTGAGCGTTTCGTCACCGACTGTGAGTAGATAGTCAATCACCTTCTCCAACGGCGTGTCCGTCGTCATGGGAATTGACGCCGAATCGAATTTCGGCTGCCCGAGTTCCGATCGAAAGGTAAAGGTTCCGCCGGAGTGTTCAAGCAAGTAATAACGCTTGATTCCATTCCGTGTTTGCAGACGCAACTCTTCGGAGGTCCAGAGCTTGTGATGGTGCAGGTAGGCAGCAGCGCAGCGCGTGCCGTTGCCGGACATGCCGGCTTCGCTGCCGTCGGGATTGAAAATGCGAACGTTGAAATCGGATTTCGCATCGGACGAACGCGCCACGACAGCAATTCCATCGCCGCCGGCGCCGTAATGGCGATCACAGATCCGGTGCGCGAAGCGGCCCAGGTCAGTGACGTCCGCCAACTGCTCAGCTTCGAAAACTAAATAGTCGTTGCCAAAACCGTGGAATTTTGTGAAGTTCATTTTGGAGTGCGGCGTAGCTCAGTCCGTTCCCTCTCCGTCTGGGAGAGGGTTAGGGTGAGGGCTTTAGCGCCCTAGTCAAATTGAAAAGCTTATCTCAGGCGTGAGGCTAAGCCTCACGCCTGAGGACGTAAACGCATGATCGCCGCTAAGCTTCGCACCCTCACCCCAGCTCTCTCCCAAAGGGAGAGGGAGCACACCTACGGAGGTGACGCGCCAAAGGCCTTACGAAACTTCTGCGTCAGCATCGGCTCAATCCCGAGGAGACGCACGTAACGGTCAGTTGCCCGCGATGATACATCTCGTGCGCAATCGCAAATGACATGAAGCCCAGCTTCGTCATCTCCTTGCCGTCAAAACGCTTCATCGTGTTCTTCATCTCGTCGGCGTGCTCGCGCAAACACTTTTCACAATCATCCATCGCCGTCTGCAACATCTGGATGATTGCTTCTTTGTCGCTCACGGTGCGCACGTCGGGCGCGTAGTCTTTGATGTTCTCGGCGAAAGATTTCCGCAAAAGGTTCGTGTCAGGCCGACAGGCTTCGCCGACCAGAAACTTCTGCGACTCGACCAGGTGTTGAAGCACTTCAGCGACCGATCGCATGCCCTCAGCGGCCCGGAACGAAAACTGGTCTGCGGGAATCTGAGAGACTTCGTCGATCAAGCCGGCGCGAACTTCACGCCAACCGCCGATGATTGGATCAACTGACATAGGGATTCTCTCCTTGTTAGTTTGTTTGCGGTTCTCCGGTAGCGGATAAATCTCTCGACATATGCACTACAGCTATGATGTCGATACGATCGGCTCGAATGCGATAGATGATTCGGTAGGGACGCTCAAACACCTCCCGCAACTGCGGAACTTCAAACTCGGGAACTGTGCGGCCAGCTAGCGGGAATTGCGCAATCTGCCTCGAATGGTTGGTGATCTTCTGAACCATTCACCGCGCGTAATCGGTAGAAGTCTGTGCGATGTAGTCGTGAATGGCCTGGACATTAGCATCAGCAGACTTGGTCCATACGACTCTCACTCTGTCAATCCAAACTGTCGGCGAACCTCTTCTACATCAACGACGCGGTCGGCCTCACTATCAGCCAAACCGGCTTCGATGCTTTGACGCACGTATATCCGGTACATCAAGTCATCCCAAGTCACGTCGTCGGGCAGATTTTCCACCAGCTTCCGGGCTTCCTCTTTAACATTCTGCGTTTGCATGGTGTGACTATAGAGCGTGGTCGAAACCTCGGTCAAACTTATTGGCAAAGCTGCCGTCCTACTGCGTCTTGCCGTCAAACGACGCCAGCAGAACTGCGATCGCGTCGATTGAATCGCGTCGCAATGCCGAGGCATCCGCATAGTTGTTCAGCATCATCGAGAACACGAGGCGCTCGCCTGCGGCCGTCGTGACATAGCCTCCCAACGACGCGACTGAACTGAGCGTGCCGGTCTTAGCGCGCACGTTTTTCTCGGCGGGTGTTCCCTTCATGCGATTGCGCAGCGTGCCGTCCACGCCGGCGATCGGCAGCGCATCGCGAAACTGCGCAAAGTATCGATGCTTCGTCATGAATGTCAGTAACTGCACCGTTGCATCCGCCATGATCAAGTCGCTACGCGACAGGCCCGAACCATCGTCGAGATTTAGCTGGCTCTCGTTGACGCCGGCTTGCTTTAGAAAGTCCCGCACCCCCGCCAATCCCGCATCCTCATCAGTTTGACTGGCGCGGCGAGTCTCGTCCGGCGGCGGCGCACTCTTTCGCAGCTTCCCGAGGGTGCGCAGAATCAGTTCAGTGTAGAGATTCTGGCTGGGTTTCAAGGTGTGCGCAGCAATGTCGTTGAAAGGCGCCGAGGGTAAGCTCGCGATTTCGACTGGGAGCGCACCTGGGAGCGCGGGCATCTTGCCCGCCTCCGTTGTCGGAGCAGACGGCGATGAGGCAACGATACTGCCGCCCGAACGCGCATTCACGGTCCGCAGACGCCCATCGATCTTCACGCCCCGTTTAATTAACGCATAACGAAGCATCGCGACGAATGCGAGCGCCGGATCAGGAATCGCCACAGCTCCGGTGTATCCATCATCACCGACGGGCAGCGTGCCGGAAATCTCCAGCACATTCGCGCCAAGCCCGCGATGAATTCGTAAATCGGTGCGCGTTCCTTTCGCGGAGGTCGTCGCACGATTAACGATCGTCATGAATGATGTCGCCGGAGGACCACTGGTGATCGACACCGGCGCGCCGACTTTGCTACCCGGCCGCACCGTCAAGTCGATCGCGTTGTCGTTCACGGTGAGGGCGCTGACCGGCGCGCCATATGACCATTGCAAATCCTGCCAGGTCCACCCGCTGCCGAAGCTGTCACCGTCGAAATGACTTTCGTCGCCAACCAGGTCGCCTTTGATCCGCTTCACTCCGGCAGCGACGATTCGATCGGCCAGTGCGTTGATGCCTTTGAAGTAGTCTCCATCATTGAATCGCGCGGCGATGGAAGGATCCCCACGACCGTAGATGATTAGATCGCCTTTGACCTTTCCTTCGTCGTCCAGTTTCTCCTTCGCGTACACCGACGTGATGAAGCGATAGTCCGGCGTCAACTTATCGAAGGCGGTGGCGACCGTGTAAATCTTCATGTTCGACGCAGGCCGCACGAGCTTTCTGGAATCCTGCTCGAAAATCACCGCGCCCGTGTCGAGCGAGACAATCTTCACGGCGAAAAAGCCCGCCTCGAGCGCCGGTTGTCGCACAATCTGCTCGATTCGAGTTCGTAATTCAGTAAGCGTTTGCGCCGAGCTAATCTCAACCGGAACTCCGCTTGCCGTAACGGTATTTGTCGTGCGCGGGCGCTGCGACTCCTGAGCAAGTGTCAGGCGTGACGACGGCGCGACCAGCAGAAGCGCGATAAGAAGGAATGCCGTGCGTCTAAGTATCATGATCCAATTGAATCCAAAACTTCGTCCATGGTTGCCGTCGCGGGGTTTAGTTCCCGCGAAGTGTCTGGCCCGTTGGAGGGTGAGGCCGACGGTTTTGGCGTCGGATCTGTGGCGACCCAGCGATCGCGTTGCCGTTGGGCTCGCGAAGCTGACGGTCCCGCAGCAACAACCAAAGCCAAGGATATGGCTGAAAAGAGCGCAAAAGACAAAAGAGCCACGCTCAAGTGAACGTGGCCCCTTTGCCTCTTGGTTATCATGGAAGGATTAGCCTATCACGAGGTGAATAAGCGTACCAGCGACGACAATGCTCGCTACTATCAACAGCCAGATGTTGAAGCTGAGGCGCCCGCCGTACCAATGTCGGATAACCGGGAAGGCAAGCAACATAGCTGGAATTAATCCAATGCCGACCGCAGCGAATTGAGAGAGCCCGAAGTATCTACCTATGAAGATACTTAAGAACTCGGCGACAATCGCTAGAATCAACAAGCCAACAATTCTGGTACCACTCATAATTACCTCCTATTGCCAGATCGTTCCCCAGGTGCAGCCAATCATGGCCCCTCCGCAACCCACCGCGAAACACGGACCGGCCAACAGTTCAGCGTTCCATATATTGACGCCGACACAGACAATCCCGGCTCCCGCGCACCACGCAAACGAGCATCGCGCCCAGGCACGTATACGCGCCCGCCGCGACTGCATAAAACCAGCTTTCACAAACTCGGGTCGATTGTGAGAATCCGATTTGGTCACGTACATGTACTCCGTTGGTTGCTGTTCCCTGGTGGTGCCTCAGTTATAATCGGTGTACATTCCCGGCTCGTTAATCGGAGCCTGGACTTCGCCTCCAAACACAGGCGCTTCGTAGACCTCATCCCACAAATAAGTATTCGGATCTGGCATTGTCAGAATACTCTCAGCCACGTACTGCTCAACCAGGCTACCGTATTCGTCGTAGCGATTGGCGATTACGGTTCCCTGCCACTCGCCTCCAACACTGTATGCCGGAACGAAGATGATTTCCACATTACCGTCGCTAATAGTTTGTGGCGCAAAACTCGACGCTTTCGTGAAACTCGCCAGTTGGTATAGCGAGTTCTGCCCGGCTGACGCCACTGTGGTCTTTGGGGGAAGAGTTGAGCCTACAACGGCGAAAGCATCGTCAACCTTCGGTGCGTGTCCCTTCTTGTCAAAGTATTTGAGAGCGGCCCGCACGTTTTCGCTACTCTCTTTGAGCTTGCGAACTTTGGCGGCCACTTCAGGCCCTTTCTTAATCTTAAAGTCCTTTATGCCTTTGCCTGGTTCTCCCAAGCTTGCTTCCGCAGCACGGGGGAACATTGGAATTGCCAAACCAAAAGTTGCAGCAATGAGTACTGCAACTGTTACCAAACGAACTAAGTTTTTCATTGCGAAATCTCCTTGTGGTTGAGACTCCGCCGCATTTTGCGTTAAGATGACTGCTGTCAGGCAATGCCACCTCTGCTTAGCATTTTGCGGCAGGGTTGTGTTGATTGATTAAGCCTCGTTGCCACCTAGCCGTGATAGCGGGGCTTCCTTTTTGGCACTCTTAGGCCAAAATCGTCCGGCTCAAAGCAGACTTCGCGACAGGCAGATTCTCACCTACTGTGCAAACTACAAGAACCGGGGAGCTTCAAAAACTACTTACTCCTGTAAATCAGTTGTATCAGGAATTGCCATTTAGGCGGTGGACCCCCATGGCTCACTGTTCGGAATGCGGGATTATGCATACCGGCAAAACTCCTGTCAAGCGCGGAAAGATGTAAATCCACCCGTCACTTAGGAGCGAATCGAGACAACCCGAATCCGAACCAGCCTGAGACGCAAGTAAGCGACGGAAGGTTGCCAATCTTCAGGTGACCGAGTCGAGGATTTCTTCCATCGTGGCAGTAGCCGTGCCAAGTTTCCCCACGACGATTCCGGCAGCATAGTTTGCCAGCAGCGCAGCTTCAATTAACGAACCGCCGCCCGCCAGCGCTGCCGCCAGAGTCGCGATGACCGTGTCACCTGCTCCGGTGACGTCGTAGACTTCGCGCGCCGTCGTTTCGACATTAACGGGTTCATTATCTTTCTCAAAAAGAACCATGCCTCGATCGCCGCGCGTAATCAGCACTGCGTCACAGGCCAGACGCTCGCGAATTTTGTGCGCGGCAGTTTGCAGCGCGCCATCAGAATCTTCTTCAGTATTTGTGAGTCGCAACGCCTCGTGATGATTTGGCGTGACCAGCGTCGCCGGGCGGTAAAAATCAAAGTTGCGAATCTTGGGATCGACCAGCACCGGCATTTTTTCGTAAGCCGCGGGCAAGACCTCGCGCAGAACGCGCGGTGTCAGCACACCTTTATCGTAATCAGACACAACCAGCGCGTGAGCGTTCGCCAGGGCCGCGTACGCCGCGGTGATAATTCGCGTTTCAGTATCCGGATCGACTGGGGTTCGGTTCTCGCGGTCAGCGCGCACCACCATTTGATGATGCGCGATGATGCGCGTCTTGATGGTTGTCGGACGCCCATCAGCAGAAACCAGAAACTCATCGCGGTGCAGACTGCTCTTCTCTTTTACTGATAATCGAATGCGATCACCGGCGTAGTCTCTGCCGATGACGCCAATCACACACGCGCTAGCGCCGAGCGCCAGCAGATTCGCCAGCACATTCGCCGCGCCACCGAGATGCGTTGACTCGCGCTTGACGTCCACCACGGGCACCGGGGCCTCGGGAGAAATGCGCGAAACGTCGCCCCAGACGAACTCGTCGAGCATGACGTCGCCGATCACGACCACGTTTCGCCCGCGCATCTGCTGCGCGATTTCCTGCGCGCGTTGTTTAGGTAATGAGCTCACAGTTTCTAAACCTGACCAGCCTTCTGTTTTAACTTTGCGATCCTTTGCGCCTTTGCGTCTTTGCGTGAACTGCCCTGTGGATAGCGGTCGTTTCACGCGAAGGCGCCAAGCCGCAAAGATACGCAAAGTAAGACACTACCTAAACCTGCTTGATGACCCGATCGATCGCCGAGATGACGCGTTCAACCGGCACGCGGAGAATGCATTCGGGCCTGTCAAATTCGCCGCAGAAATAGCCGGGACACGGTTGACAAGGAAGCTCTTCAAAGACAATTTCGTTCGGCTTTGTGGTCCAGGGCCGCCAGTGATTTCGGTTTGAAGAGCCGAAAATAACGACACAGGGCGCGCCCGCCGCCGCGGCGATGTGCGCGATCCCGCTGTCGTTGCCGACGAAGAGTCGCGCGCGCGACGCGAGCGCGGTGACCTCTGGCAGCGAAAGATCGTGTAGCGAGATGGCTGCCGAGGTTTGCGATTGAAACGCATCCGCCACGCCTTTTTCGTGCGGAGCAACGACGACTATCGGATTCAGATTACGTTTGCTCACGTCTTCCGCGACACGCGCAAAGTTCTCCGTTGCCCACTGCTTTGTATCAAACGCGGCGGTCGGATGAATCAAGGCGAAGGGCTCTCTTCGATCAAACCCATCGAAGCCCGCGGCGCGAAGTTTTTCTGACGCGGATCTTACGGCGGGCTCTGTCACACCCAAACGTGTCGGCGGCCGATCCGTCACCGGCACCCCGGTCCAACCAATCAACGCCAATTGTTGCTCAACCGAATGCAGCGTGGGCCTGTGCCAAATTTGCAGAGGCGAAGGCGCAACGTGATTGTGCAAACGTGCGTACTGATAGTTTTCGAAACCGACGCGATGCTTTGCGCCGGTGGCGCGCGTCAGAAAAGTTGCGGTCGTGCCGCCGTGCAGGTTGTAAACGACATCGTAGCGCGCGGCGCGCAGTTCGCGGGCGGTTCGGGCGCGGGCAGATGTGCTCTCTTTCGGAATCGTGATCACCCGATCGATCACGTCCAGACCGTCAAAGACCGGGGCAACCCAATCTTCCAACAACACGTCGATTTGCGCCTGCGGGACGAATCTTCGCAGGGCAAACAACGCCGGGGTGGTGAGCACTGAGTCGCCGATTGATCTGAGTCGAATCACCAGGACGCGTTTCACTTCCGACCAGTCCCAGCGGGCGGCCGCGAGCGGCTGAGGTTCCGAGGTCTCCTGATCCGCGAAAGCCAGGTGGCGAACGCTTGGTGAAGCTTCAATTATTTCCCGCAGGCTGTTCATCCTCGATGGTCGCTTCGTCGATCAGCATCACCGGAATGTCGTCGCGAATCGGATAGACGCGCCGGCACGAGACACACTTCAATCCGCTGCCGTCAGGCCTTAACTCGACCTTTGCATGACACGCCGGGCAAACCAGAATTTCGAGCAACTGTTCGCTGATTGCCATACTCAAAATCTCAGAAGTCTTGTTCGCATAAGAAGGCAGCAAGCTTAGCAGTATTGCCCGAATAGTTGTAGCGGCTGTAGTACAATGCGACCCAACGTTCGCCATGTCGATGATTAACGAAAAATTTGGCTCGCGAGTGACCAGCGCCTGGAACGATTTGCGCCCGCAAACCCGCAACCTGCTTGAGCGTGCGTGGCAGTCCGTCCCGTCCGCACCGGCCGAACAGTTCCGCGCATACGATCCGCGCGCCGACCGTGAATTAAGTAAACTTTTGGCGGCGCTTGACGACCGTACTCAGCGCAAGGACGCCGGGGCCGAAGACGATTCCGCACAAGAAGCGCGGCGGCTGGCGGATACATGCGTGCAGATGCTGACGCACCAGACGCAGTCCGCCGAAGTTTTCGGGCAACTGATTCAACGGGCGCACGAGCGCCAGCAGTTTGCGCGGCTGGATGAGCTTGCGAATGGAATGGCGATGCGACTCGCCCCGAGCGAATTGTGCGACATGGCGCGCTCGCAAAACGTCGTGGTGCGTGCGCTGGCCAATGAAGTGTTGACGCAGGCGCCACCGTCACTTTTGCGGGCGCTGCTTCACGATCCAATCGATGCGGATGTGGCGCGCTCAGTGCTCGAGCGGCAGGCCCACGAGTTCGGATTGGAAGAAGCGAAACGGACCCTTCGCGAAATCGACGAGTTCGGCGGGTAGCACGCCAGCCCGCAGACTTCCCCAGTCACTTCCCAAGCTTAAATTCTACAAATGAAGTTTTATTCTGGCTGGCCTTTGCAGTTCGGCCCAAACAGAGCGGGGATCTTCTGACTAATCACCGGATACTTCGGCGCTTCGTCAATGTTGATTTGCAACCACTCGGAATAATTTTCGGGAAGACTGGTGTCGGCGTAGATGGCCTCGACGGGACACTCGGGAACGCACGCGTCGCAATCAATGCACGTGTCGGCGTTGATATAAAGACGATCCGTTAATTCGTGAAAAGCTTCGACAGGACAAACCGCAGCGCAATCGGTGTACTTGCAATCAACACACGGTTCAACAACAACGTACGTCATTCAGGGATGACTCCTTTCAACAAGTGCAATTGTTTATGATCTATCGCGGTGAATGTCAACTGAAAATATTAAAAGCGTTGTTCGATTCTCCGCATAGTTTCAAGTTTCAGGTTTCAAGTTTCATGTTCACTGCCAGAACTTGAAACTCGAAACTTGGAACTTGAAACTAACAATCTGACACGCATCACCTCGGCACGTACGTAAACCAAAAATAGATCGCCTGCGCAACGCCGATCCAAAAACCGATGATGGCGCCGAACATTTCGATCGTCTTCAGATGATGCTTGGCGACCATCAGCACTAACTCTTCCAACTTATCGATCGGGTAGTCGGAAACCTTTTTGCGCACTACCCCGCCGACATCGAATTCTGCGATTGCCGCTGGCAAACGCTCGCGCGCGGCCGCAGTAATTTTTCCGGTAAGAGCCACACTTGCTTTCTCGATAGCCCCTTCGGGCATGTGATCGGCGAGCCGGCCAATCGGCGAGACCAAAAACCGTTCAATCTGCGCGCTTAGGATTCCATTAATCGTCCGCGCAGTGTCGTCCCGCGCCAGCACGGTCAGCAAGCTGCCGGTCAAGAACTTCTTCACGCGGGGCGCTGATTCCGGATTCAGCGTCTCGAGCAGTTCACGCAATGTTTGTGGCCGCAAACGCGCGACTGCATCCGTCAGATAAGTCGAAACCGATCGCGCCAGTTCCGGACTGCGGGCCATGGCCACAAATCTGGCGCCTGCTTCGCGGCGAATAGTCTCAAATCGCTCAGAAGAAACCTGGCCAACCAATTCACTCAAAGGCCGGGTCATGAAGTTATCCACCGTCGTGTTAATGAAAACTGTGGCTTCGCTCGCGAACGCCGGCCCGCGCAGATATTCATCAACGCGTCGCGGCATGGTCGCGTGAACCAGATCGTCAACTTCCTGGTAGATGCGCTCGCGCGAGATGAAAATCTTTTTCAGGAAGGAAAGGTCGCGGTAGTAATCATCAACTTCACGTTTAATCAGTCCACCGATCTGATTGCGCGTGGTCGGACTGGTGACAATGTCAGCCAGTTGATCCGCAATCGGTCCGACCTGTTGCGTGATGCGATCTTTGATAAGGGCGACAGTTTCCGGCGTGAACATTTCGGCCAAAGACGCCTGCGTGCCGGCGAGATCGCCGAGTCGTTCGCTCACGAACGAGCTGACGTTTGCTTCGAACCGTTCGTCGTTGACGAGATCGGTAAATCGCCCCTCCGCAAACCCGAGCACTTGCGTGAACGTCTCTTCGCTGACGGTTTCGTTCAGCCGCCGCTCCAGCAGGCTATCAACCTGACGATCGACAAAGTTCTCGATCGCTTCAGCCGTCTGTTCACTCTTTAGCACCGATGCAATGTGTTCCGCGAGCCGGTACTGCAACGCGGCAATCGTGTCGAGCACCGGCGCGCGCGCGCCCGTCGGCAGCGCTTCGATTAGCGACGGATAGGCGGTTGAAAGCAGTTCGGTCGTATACGAGTTAACAAAGCCTTCGACCTTACGTTCAAAGAACCCCGTTTCGAACAGCGCCTGAAAGACTGTTTCCTGCGAAACGAGCTCATTACCGACCGCATTTCCAATAGATTGCGCCAGGCGCTCCCTATGACGCGGAATCATTCCCTGCGGCCAAATCGTGATCCCGAGAAGTTTCACCGGCTGGTACGGGTGAAACAACATCCAGATTGCGAGCCACGCCGCGCCATAACCATGCACCGTCGCAATGACGATGATGGCGATGCTGATCAGAATTTTGAAGGTAGTTGGATCGATGTGTGCCCCCTGGTTAAATCCACAGATTACAGCGGTGAGAACGAGTCAAGCGTCAACGATGTTCGGATTTCACCATCACAAAGCGTTCACGGCCCGATTCGTAATCCGTGTAATCCGTGGATTGCCAAGGATCGGTCAGTTACGCGCAAGAAACTTCCTGGCGGCCTGGAGTTCAGGGCGGCTGCCATCGCCGCGTTCGCCAAGCGCGGTTAATTTCGCATAGAACATTGAGGCCTTGTTTCGGTCGCCCACGTTTTCAGCCGCTTTGGCAGCTCCAAACAGTCCATTGAACCGATTGGGCAAAACTTGCAACGAAGCTTCGAACTCTTTCAGAGCCTGTTGCGGATCGCGCAGTTCCAGCAGCATCTCTCCCAACAACTCACGCGCAGGGACGATCGAGCCAGGCGTCACCGGATGCTTCTCCGTTGTATCTTCCAGGTCCGCGGCGGCGCGCATCAGCTTTAAAGCTTCGTCACGTTTTCCTTCGGCGTGGGCGAGCCAGGCTGACGCGCCAAGACGCTGAATTTCAACTTGCGTAGCCCAGTAATTGTCTTTCGCTTCCGCGAGTGATTTCTGCATGGCCGTTAGTCGTTCTACCGCCGTGCGCGCGGCCGCCGGATCACCACTTCTCGATGCTCCCAGGCTGCGGGCGAAATAGACATGAGCTTCCGCGTACGCAAACTTATTCCAGGGGAAACTCGCCAGCGGTACTTTTAGCGTCGCGGCTTCGGCCCATTGGCGTCGTTCCAGGGTGTAACGCGCAGGGATTGCTGCCAGCGCGTAGGCCACCTGAAAAATCTGAGCGTCAATGCTGTTCATCGCATAAACCGCATCGTTCAACTCCTTCGCCTTGCCATCCTGTGCCGTCTGCAAATAGGCGTAAGCAAGGTAATCGATGGCGTGAATTTCGTCTTTCGCGGAAGCATGTTTCCGGCCCGCCGCTGCCGAAGCCAGGTTTGATTCGATCGATTCCGGCCACAGCCCAAGCCGGATGAAAATATGCGACGGCATGTGCAACGCATGCGGAGAATCAGGAGCAATCTTTGAGTAACTTCGCGCCGCCGCCAGCGCCAGGTCGGCGAGCGCGGGATAGTCGAAACTATGAATGATGTAATGCGCCACCCCGGGGTGTTCAGGTTGAGCGGCAAGCACCTTGTTGAGGATGGCGGCCGCTTTTTTCTGGTTGGCGAAAGTCTTGTCGGTCGGCAAAGCAGTTCCCAGCAGCGCGAGAGAATAAAAGACCGCCGCTTCCTGATCTTCTGGATAGCGAACGACGATCTGCTCCATCGCTTTCTCGTACGCGAGGGACCTGGTTCTGTGATCGATCTTGTCGGCGTCTCGATAGAACGACGCGATCGCGGCGACGTAATCCCGCTCTCGTTGAGTCGGAGCCACGGTTGCGTTTGCCTTTTGCATCGCCGCGGCGGCCCTCTGCAATTCAACTGTAAGCGGCGGCGCCCAAAGCGGATGGTACAAACTCATCGCCACGCCCCAGTAGCCCATGGCGCACTTCGGATCGGTTTGGGCTACGTCATTAAATGCTTTTTCGGCTTCGTCGTACCAAAACGAGTGCAGAAGCGCCACGGCGCGATTGAACTTCTGCTGCGCCGGCTTGGTGCACGACGTGGCAAAGTTAACCCGTCCCAGTTTTTCGTTGAGTTCGTGCTTGTGTGGATGTGTTTCCTGCGCGAAGCCCGAAACGCTACCGATGAACAACGCCAGAGTTGCGGGAACTACTAATCTAATGAGTCGCATAAACTCCTCCCTCATTTTCCAACTAAGGGGGTAGTTGGATCGACTACAAACGAGACTTACCGGGCTTCGTAGACTATCTCACCATTAATCACGGTCATCACGCAACGGGTCTTGAGGATTTCGGCTTCCGGAATCTTCATGATATCAGCCGAAAGGATTGTTAAATCGGCGAGTTTGCCGGCCTCGATCGAGCCACGAAGTTTTTCTTCAAAGGCCGCAAACGCGGGCCAGATCGTGAACATCTTCAACGCCTGTTCGCGCGTCGCTTTTTCTTCCGGATGCCAGCCTTCGCCTGAAAAGCCGCGAATGTCTTTGCGTGCGACGGCGGCGTAGAACTCGATCATCGGCTCGCCGCGTTCGACCGGCGCGTCAGAACCACCGGCGATAATCGCGCCCGATTTGATTAAGGTTTGCCAGGCGTAAGCGCCCGCGGTGCGCGGAATCCCGATGCGACTAGGAACAAAGTGCAAATCACCGATGGCGTGTGACGGCTGCATTGAAGGAATGATTCCGAGTTTGGCAAAGCGTGGGAGGTCTGCCGGATTTACGATCTGCGTGTGTTCGTCGCGCCAGCGCGGATCGCGAAACTTTCGATTTCCTGCCGGCACGGTTTTCAAAGCCCGCTCGTACTCGTCAAGGATGAAACGATTTGCCCAGTCGCCGATCGCATGCGTTTCGACCTGAATGCCTGTGCGCAAAGCTTCTTCAAGCATCGGCCGCAGCTCTTCCACTTTGACGCGCAGGATGCCTTTGTTGCCAGGATCGTCGCTGTAGGGTTCCAGCAACGCCGCGCCGCGCGATCCGAGCGCGCCATCAGAGACAACTTTGATTGTGCGGAAGGTGAAGCGATTGTCGAACGCGCCAATCGTTGGCCCTTCTTTCAATAGCCGCTGTGCGTCGGCGCTTGGTCCATGCACTGCTTTGTAGAGGCGAATCTTCAGTTTGCCTTCGCCGTAAAGTTTTTTGAAGAGTTCGACTTCACGATAGCTGCCGCCGGCGTCATGAATCTGCGTCCAGCCAAGTTCGATGCTGCGCTTATTCGCAAGCACCATTGCTTCCTCGGCGCTACCCTCGCCGCGCGGTGGAATGCGTCCTGACACGAAATTCTGCGCGGTGTCGATCAGCATGCCAGTCGGTTCGCCGGTCTGCTTATCCTTCAGAACTTGTCCGCCAAAAGGATCTTTCGTGTCCTTCGTTACGCCCGCGATTTTTATTGCGGCGCTGTTTGCAACCGACGCGTGGCCATCGGCGCGCGTGAGATACACCGGATTGTTCGGCGCGACTTTGTCGAGATCGGCGCGCGTCGGAAATACCGGCGGCTTCCAGAAGGTTTCGATCCAACCGCGGCCCGTGACCCACTCGCCAGGCTTAGCTTGATCGACGCGCTCTTTCACTTTGGCAAGAAAGTCTTCCAGAGTCGTGATGCCTTCAAGATTTAAAGTCATCTCGCGCTGACCGACGCCGGTGAAGTGCGCATGCGCGTCAGCAAGTCCCGGCACGACGGTGGCGCCGCGCAGATCGACAACGCGTGTGTTGTTTCCCTGAAATCTCTTCGCCGCCGCATTCGTGCCAACGAACACAATCCGATCGCCCCTCACGGCAATCGCTTGCGCACGCGGTCGCTTAGCGTTGACCGTGTAAACGTTGCCGTTCGTGAAAATCAGGTCCGCTGTTTGCGACGGCTGAACTTTCGCCGGCGTTGAAGCGAAAAGGACTACAGCAAGAACCGCGAATAGGGTTTTCATGTGGCCTCTCAGGATTGTGTATCGCGCGAGCGCCGATTTTTATATCACAGTGTTACTTTGCAGTCACAAAACTGGTTTGATGAGCGCGGCGATTTGTTCGACACATGGCGTCCTCTATAATCTGCTTACCGCAATAACAATTAAGCGAACCGCCGGAACTGCGAGGCAGTTCCAGCCAGAAGGAGCAGCAGCTTGAGAGTTGATTCACTAACGATTGATACGACCGCGGGCCCGACTACGGCTTACGTAGATCGACCAGCCGAAGATACAAACATCGCCGTTCTCCTGATTCATGAATGGTGGGGCATCAATCAACACATTCGCGATCTCGCGCGGCGGTACGCCGGTGAAGGTTATAACTGCGTCGCACCCGATCTATTTCGAGGCCGAGTCGCACAGGATGTTAAAGAAGCATCAGCGCTGATGGATGCGCTCGCCATCGAAGACGGGCTGGAAACAATCCGCCGTAGCGTGGAAGCGGCGCGGGAAAAATACGGCGTCGATCAGTTTGTGGTCAACGGCTACTGCATGGGCGGCACCTTCGCTCTGCGCGCCGCGTGTGAGATTCCCGAATTGAAAGCCGCCGCTCCGTTCTACGGCGACATTCCCGAAGAAGATGTTTTGAAAAAGTTGACCGTGCCCACCCTTTTCATTGCCGGCAAACTCGACGCGTGGATTAACGAGGAGAAAGTAAAGGGCTTAAAAGAAG
Organism: uncultured Acidobacteriota bacterium; assembly: GCA_963726075.1. Lineage (GTDB taxonomy): Bacteria > Acidobacteriota > Blastocatellia > Pyrinomonadales > Pyrinomonadaceae > UBA11740. Next base: position 989,104 of record CAVSAQ010000001.1, read on the forward strand.
CGGCGACGAAACACGACTTGCCCGTTGAAGTGGTTTCCTACGACGCCGATCACGCTTTCTTCAACGACACGCGTCCCGAGGTTTACGATCCTGAAGCCGCGCAGGATGCCTGGCAACGTGTCCTCCGGCATTTCAAGAAAAACACCGGCGCCGGAGAAGCTCAGGTATGAATGAGGGGTGATTCATGATTGTTACTTGTCCGGCATGCAGCGCAAAGAATCGGGTTGATGAGCGAACGGCGACCGAGAGGCAGCCTGTGTGTGGCAAGTGTGGAGCGACATTGCCTGCACCTGAAGCGACGGCGGATGGTAAGCCGCACCCGGTTACCGACGACAGCTTTGCGCGTGATGTAGTCGAAGCTTCGTCAACTCAACCCGTGCTGGTCGACGCGTGGGCTGAATGGTGTGGGCCGTGCCGGATGATCGCGCCGCTGCTGGATGAATTGGCTGCTGAGTCAAACGGGCGTTACACGATTGCGAAATTGAACGTAGACGAGAATCCGAGGACGGCAGCGCAGTTCAACATCCGCAGTATACCCACGCTGCTGATCTTCAAAAACGGAAAGCTCGTGGACCAAATCATCGGCGCACAGCCGAAACAGGCCATTGCCGCGCGCCTCGCGGCGCATTCGTGATCGTCGGGACATTCCCTGTGCGCATCCACAGACTTATGCTCCCCCGGTTTTTTCATTCAATCTCCCCGAACGTCGCCGCTGATCTCTCGATAGAAAGCTTCCTTACTTCTCAGTCCTTACCTGGGTGCCTTCCCTTGCACGCGACGACTGCTTCAGCGCCGCGAGCGAGAATCGCGTGGCGAGCTGAAATGATTTCGTAATTAAAGTCATTCGGATTAAAGGATAGGTTTTGCGAAAACCCGCTCTCACGGGTTCCTTGTGACTTTAAAAAGTGCGCAACCCTCATCCAGCCTGTATTTGAGCGCCTTAGGAGACCGACCAATGCAAAATCGACACGGTAAACATCGCACTCCCGTTGGGGAAAGAGATTTTCACCCCGCGGCAAAGATCCATAGAAGAGGGACGGGTTTCTCGCGGTTTTTGATGGACACGAAGATTACCCCGCTCGTCATCGTTGGCCAATGCGCCCAGTACTTCGGTTTGTCCACGGTTGCCGGCTTCATTCTGGGTGCCGCCTCGTTGTACGCGTACGGAGTTTTCAAGCCTTTGCCGTATCTCGCGGTCAAGGCGCAGCCGGTCAGTCAAAGCGTGGCCACGCCCTCGGCAGCGGCAGAGACGAAAAAGATCCAACTCCGCGGGCTGGTAAGGACCGCCGCCGGCGAACCGGCCAAATGGTTCAACGTCGGAGTGTTTGCCAACCGGCTGGGTCCGCTGGACAACTCTGATGGATCATTTGCGCTCGACGTTCCTCAGAGCAGTTCGTACGACGTGGTCTTCTGGACGACTGATGAAAGGATTCACGTCTTCCAGGGCAACAGTGCCGAGAAAGACGGCAACGCATACAAGCTCCAGAACGTGCTGAAACTCACGCCCCAGAATCAGCTTGCTTCAGCGCCGCGATCGAGACCGAACGGATCAACCTCAAGAGGACAAATCGCACGTTTGGAGTCAGAAGAGCAGTGAAAACTTTGAAGTTCATTAGACCAGCGAACGTTCGACATGTGAAAAGGAGTTAGGCATGAAAACCGCTTTCTGTGGATTCTTGATTACTGTTTGCCTTGTAGTCGCAATCGCCCAGGAACGCCCGAGCGAAATATCCGGCTACATCACGAATCAGAACAACTCGCCTGTTAAAGGAGTCGTGGTCAGTATTGGGAGCATCAGTGTCGCCAGCACCGCCGACGGCTATTACAGGATGGCAGGAGTACGACCCGGCTCGAGAGTGGTTACCATTAGCCCGCCGGGGAAACCGGCCCGGGCCTTCAGAGTTTCGGTGGGTTCAAATCCCACCAGACAAGACTTTAGGGTGGACTGGTGACGCTGGCCTTTAGCCTCACTCACTCACGTTCCGGCCGGCAACTGCTTATCCACTTTTACACGGGTAGGGCGGATCGCGATCTCCAAAACGTCACATAAACAGTCCGAGTCACCGTCTGCGCCGCGCAACAATTCATCCACCACAGCATTCCGAAGCTGCGGATTCTCAATAATGGCCGAGTCGTCGCTCCCCGTCTTAGTACACTCGCAGTGTAAACATCCGCGGCGAATTATTCTGCACGCTGTTGCGGTTCAGCGTTACCTCCACATAGTACAGATTGTTTGTGAAATCGATGGTGCCGTTAATGGTGCACTTAGCACATGGGGTGTCGTTGCTGCGATTTCTGGCCGTGCAAAGCAGTGTCTGCTGCTGGTCACACGTCTTCACCTGGTACAGTTTGGCTTCGATAATCGTGTTGAGCGGAGCGTTTGAACCCATCTCCAGCGTCGTCCAGCCGGGCTTGTTTGGATTTGCGTTGTTATCAAACGTGTTCGTCACGTTGTAGCGGGCGACAACCACGGTCCCCGTCGCGCCCGCCACGAAGGCAATATCAGTTGTGCCGAACGCAAAGTTCTTGAGCGACGCTTCGTCCACCACCCCCGTCGAGCCGACGGCAGTCCACGGCTTGGGCAGGGTTTGAAATACGGGTTCGGGCGCGTTTGCTAAAGCCAGTGATGACCGAGAACTGCGCCCGACGACCAGCGCTGTTGCCAACAACGTCAACACAGCAGCGCAGACCAGTGCGAACCGGACTCTATTTCCGCGTCTTTGCAGATCGTTTTCTTTCATAATGTACCTCCGTGGGTAAGAGGCGCCGGCGAGCATTGACGCGCGTCGGCGTCAGGGTTGATTGATGAACTTTCGTTACGAGGGCGGCGGGATCATACTCTCCAGGGGTCGAGGACTCAACAAAATATTGACTTTAATTTAGGGCAGGAATATGCTTCGCCCGCCTCGCAATAGAATTTTACTAAAGCCGAGTTCCACCGACTCGAACCCATAAACCCGGAACTCGAAACTTTTTATCAGGCTGGATCCCAGGGCCTGCGAACGACACCGTTACTCTCGCTCCAGCCGGCAAACGCGAAAGAGGCTTCGAAGGATCACTACGCGCAGCGTGATTATTGTGATCCCGGCGGTTCATAGCTTTGCTTTCTTTTGTTATTGAAGCGAGCACCATTCCAGGAGGTTTGAAAATGAAAAAGCTGCCCATAAGTTTTCTAGTAGTTCTATCGCTGCCTGCCCTTACCTTTGCAGCCCAGGTGTTTGGAAGTTTGAGGTACAACGGTGCTTCAGTTGGCCCAAACGTCGAGGTATTCGTTCATTGTCCGAATCGGATGGATAAGGACCAGAAACCCGACGCGAAGACGACGACCGATCGATCTGGAAGTTACCGCATGTATCTGCGCGGCTCAGTGAAATGCGAGCTTCGCATTGTTTACAACGGTCGGGAATCGGACAAGCATTACATCTATTCGGACAAGACGGATCCAGTGCGATACGACTTCGAACTGATAGACGGAAAAAGCGGTTGGCTGCTAAGGAGGCGATGACATGCCGGACGAAGCAACAGACGCGCAAAACTCGAAAGGCTCAAACGATGGAAAAGACCCGAAGGATGCGAAAGACAAGAAAGACAAGGACTTTTGGGACAAGGCTGATGTAGTTCTCAAATTCATTGCAGGTGTCTTCACAGCCGCGGCCGTGGCTTTTATTGGACTCTATGGGTCGTACACGTTGGAGCGAAACCAGGCACTCGACACGGATACCCGTCTGTACGCGGAGCTGATGAGCCAGCGAGAGAACGCGGAGACCTCTCTCCGCAAAGACATGTTCAATTCGATCATCGGCACTTTTCTGACATCCAAATCAGCCGGGTTAGAAGAGAAAGTCCTTAACCTCGAACTGTTGGCCTATAACTTCCATGAGGCTCTCGACCTGGGCCCACTATTCAAATCCGTTCACACGAAGATTAGAAAATCCGGTGTGCAAGACGCCGATGCGTTGATTGACCGTCTGGAAGATGCGGCTGACGAGGTTAAGGGTAAGCAGGTCATGGCCCTGGAGGACAGTGGTGGAAAACTCGATGATAATGTCGAATTCGACAAGCTTGAAGCCGTCGAGGGTACAACAATCCTTTACCCCAAAAACGGTGAACCGATCGAATTGATGACTGGCTCGCTTCACTTCCGGCGTCAGGAAAATGCAGGGAATCCGCTGCTCAAAAACACCGCCTTTAAGGTCAGTGTGCTGGCCGTCGATCAGGAGCAACGAAGAATACGCGTGCAACTTGAGGTAAACACACCCCGTAACGCCGCAACCGCAACCGCGAATCCGAACTCGAATACGGCAGAAACGAACGAGGAAATAGAAACGACCTACGCGCTGTTTTGGATTAGCCCCTTCGACTTTCCGATGATCGACAACACTCGCCTTCCTCACGGCCAACGTTGTGCCCTGGTTCTAAAAAAGATGGGAGAGGCCTCAGCGGAACTGACGCTCGTTTACTTTCCGGGATCGCACGCGAGTTTGAAGGAGAAGCCGTTTTTCGATGACGCGATGAGCGATCTATTGCAGATTCGGAAACGTTTGAATAAATGAGCCGACCTATTCAGTTCCCGGCGGCAACTGCTTATCGACTTTCGGGCGCGCCGGACGGATCGCGATCTCCCACAGCGTCACGTAAACCGTCCGAGTCACCCGCTGCATTTTTTCGTAGTCGATCTTCTGCGGCTCGTCGCCGGGCCGGTGATAGTCTTCGTGCACACCATCGAAGTAAAAGATGATCGGAATGCCCTTGCGCGCGTAGTTGATGTGATCGCTGCGGAAAAAGAAGCGGTTCGGATCTGCCGGATCATCGTATTTGTAATCTAACTGCAAATTCAGGTACGTCGCATTGGTCCGCTCGCTCAACTCGCCCAGTTCGGTGCTCATCATCTTCGAACCGATAACGTAAACCGTGTTCGGGCCTGAGAGAGTTTGATTGCGTGAGTTCGTGTCGCCGTCTTTCTTACTGCGGCCGATCATGTCCATGTTTAGCTGAGTCACGATCTTGTCGAGCGGCACTGTCGGATTCTCAGCGAAATAGCGCGATCCCCACAGTCCTTTTTCTTCGCCCGCGTGCCAGACGAAAAGCACTGAACGCTTAGGCCGCTGCTTCGCCCGCGCCAGCGCTTCCGCCATTGCTAACATTGCCGTCGTACCTGAACCGTCATCGTCAGCGCCGTTGCAGATTGGATCCGCGGACCCCGGCGCGCAGATGCCGACGTGATCGTAATGCGCACCCAGGGCAACGTATTCGTTCTTCAGATTCGGATCGCTGCCTTCCCAGACAGCTACCACGTTCTGGGTCATCGGGCGTTCATTCTTGACCGTGATGTTGACCTTCACATTCTTGCCTGAGCTTAATTCGAACGTCGGCAACGCTTCGCCGGCGTTGAACTTGCTTACCAGCGCAGCCGCGTCGAACTTCTCACCTTTAAGCAACGCGGTCGCCATGTTCATCGACATCGTGGTGTTTGAAACTGACGGAGCATTCTGCGTGGTGGTGAATTTCTCAACCGTGAGCCGTCCGCCCTGGGTGGCGCGTGCGCGAGCCTGTTCCCAGTTCTGAAGCGTCTGTGGATCGGCAATCGCCAGCACGCCTTTCGCGCCTTGTTGCTGCGCATAAATTCCGGGACTGCTCCAATCGACGCCTTGCCGGCCGGCCAGATCAGCGCGTGTCACTCCGCGCGGCAAGCCGGGGAAAGGCTGGCCCATCACCACAATAATCTTGCCTTTTACATCGACGCCCTCGTAGGGATTCAGGTTCTTGGATTTGATCACCCACCCGCTTCCGGCGAACACCAGCGGCCCTTGCAGCGTCGCCGACACCGAGTTCGGCAGAAAGTCTTCGCCGAAAGAGAATTTCTGGCCATCGATCTCGGCTGACGATTTCGGGCCGTCAATCGCGTCGCGACGCAAAGCAATCTTTTGAAAGAAGGTTCCGTCATCACCCGCAGGCTTGAAGCCCCAGCGACTGAGGTTCAGTGCGAGAAATTTCGCCGTCGTGTCCAACCCGCGCGAGGGCGTGTCGCGTCCCTCCATCTCGTCCGATGCGATGAAAGAAAGATACGCGCGCATCTGTTCAGCGTTAATCGTCTCAACCCCGCGGGCGGCAAGCACCGTCGCGGAAATGGGCTTTGGTTTAGGAGCACGCTGCTGTGCAACTGCAGCAAATGGCAGGACAAATAGACTAAGCGCGAGAGCCAGGGACAGGAATTGTTTACGCATGATCGATTGTTTTGTTCTGAGTCCCGGAGGGACGAGATGTTTATAGAGCCGCAAGCGGTATTATGATGCAGCAAGCTCCTTAGGAGCGCAATTTCAGCTGTCTCATATCACGCTCCTGACGAAGCCCAGTTCCGAAAACTGGCCCCGAGTTTGTAAACATTTCGCTCGCTGCGGAGCGAGGCCGGGTTACGCGTGCTGCACTGCCCCAACCAACTTCGTCAGGGTGTCCTTCGCGTCGCCATAGAGCATTCCCGTGACAGGTTTGAAGAATAGGGGGTTTTCGAGGCCCGAGAAACCTTTGCCCTGACCGCGCTTGAGGACGATCACGGACTTCGCACGGTCGACTTCGATGATCGGCATGCCGGCAATCGGGCTGCCCGGGTTGTCGCGCGCGTCGGGATTCACGACGTCGTTCGCGCCAATCACCACGGCCACATCTGTGCTCGTAAGGTCCGGATTAATTTGTTCGAGTTCATACAACTGCGAGTAAGGCACGTTGGCTTCGGCCAGCAAAACGTTCATGTGACCGGGCATGCGACCTGCGACCGGGTGAATGCCGTACTTAACGGTCACGCCACGATTTTCCAGCACGGTGGCAAGTTCGCGCACCGCGTGCTGCGCCTGCGCCGTCGCCAGGCCATAGCCCGGCACGAACACAACCTTGCTCGCATACGCGAGCTGGACGGCGACATCTTCCATGCCCACTTCGCGCATCGTGCCCTGCTCGCCCCCCTCCACCGCCGCGGTCGAAGCGCTGCCGAACGCGCCGAATAAAACATTCGTCATCGAACGGTTCATTGCGCGACACATCAGGATCGAGAGGATGAAGCCCGAGAAACCGTCGAGCGTTCCCGCGATGATCAAAACTTTGTTGCCGAGCACAAATCCAGTGGCCGCGGCCGCGAGACCAGCGTACGAGTTCAGCAAAGACATTACGACCGGCATGTCTGCCGAACCGATCGGCATCACGAGCAGAACGCCGAACACGAAAGCCAGGCCGAGCATCGCGTAGAACGGAATCACCGCGGTCGGAACGAAAATCAGATAGATGAACAGGCCGATCATCACCGCCAGCAAAGTCATGTTGAAGATGTTCTGGCCGCGATAGACGAGCGGCTGCCCCGGAATTATCCCCTGCAACTTTCCGAACGCGATCAAACTGCCCGTCGTCGTCAGCGAGCCGAGCATGATCTCGAAACCGAGCGCGCTCATCGTCACATGACCGAGTTCAGCGATGGGCTTGATGCCGTGCGTGTAGCTGTAATACTCGGCAATGCCGACCAGCGCCGCGGCGAACGCGCCGAACGCATGCGACAGTGCGGTCCGTTGCGGCATCGCCGTCATCGGCACCCAAACGCCCATCGCCAAGCCCAACGTCGATCCGACCAACAGTCCCACGATGATCCAGGTGTAGCTGACGATCTCGAAGTGCATGAGCGTGCCGATGATGGCCATCAGCATTCCGAACTCGGCCATGTGCATGCCCTTCTTGGCCGTTTCGGGATGGCTCAAGCCCTTCAATCCGAGAATGAAAAGGATTGAAGCGAGCAGGTAGCTAAATTCGATGAAGTAGGTTTGCCAGACCATAGGAAAAGGTTTCAAGTTTCAGGTTCCAAGTTTCAAGTTGATGCGGCGAACTTGAAACCTGAAACTTGGAACTTGAAACTATTTTTTCTTTTTGAACATGCGTAACATCCGATCCGTAATCACAAATCCACCGACAACGTTTGTGCTGGCGCAGGCGACGGCAATGAAACCGAGAATCGTCGCCACCCGCCCGTGCCCCGAACCCGCGATCACAATTGAACCAACCAAAGAGATGCCTGAGATCGCATTCGTCGCCGACATCAAAGGCGTGTGCAACAGCGGCGGCACGCGCGAGATGACCTGATAGCCGAGGAACGCCGCGAGCACGAACACGTACAGAGCGGCGATGACTGCCGCGGCTGACATGCTTCCGGTGGTTTCCAATAGCAAAATTGAAATTTTATTCATACTTTCCTCGCTGACTAGCATTGACGAAACTCTGAATGCGACGCGTAGCGGCGCTTTGAATTTAGCCCGGCCTTTTAAGGCCGGGATCAACGCGTCATGAATCCTACAGTCGCGTTAGCGACGAATGAGGAGATCGTCTCAGTATCAACCGTCGCTACGCGACGGAAACCTCGATTCTCTCCGCCACCCGGCCTTAAAAGGCCGGGCTAAATTCACCTCGGCTCTACGAGCCGGTTAAGACTCAGGCAGTGGCCCCCACCGCCGCTGCGACTCTTTGATTCACCCATTGACCCTCATGCGTGACACAGGATGGGCCGACGACGTCGTCGTTTATGTCGATGTGCAGTTCGCCGTCTTTGATCAGCAAGTTCAGAAATGAGGTGACGTTGCGTGAATAAAGTTGGCTCGCGTGCACCGGCACAGTTGCCGGCAAATTCGTCGGCGCCAGGATCGTGACGCCGTTGCGTTCGACGATTTCATCGGGCTTGCTCGCCGTCACGTTGCCACCGGTCGCGCCCGCGAGATCGATCACGACCGACCCGCGTTTCATCCCATTGACGGCCGTCTCATCCATCAAAACTGGCGCGCGGCGCCCAGGCACCTGTGCGGTAGTTATGATCACGTCGGCGCTTTTCGCTTGCTCAGCTATTAAGTCGCGACCGCGTTTCAAAGCCTCTTCTGAGAGCTCGACCGCGTATCCGCCCTTGTCTTCCGTTTGCAGTCCGCCGAGATCGACTTCGAGAAACTTCGCGCCGAGCGAACGCACCTGCTCACCGGCGGCCGCGCGCACGTCGTACGCTTCGACAACCGCGCCTAACCTCCGGGCCGTGGCAATCGCCTGCAATCCCGCGACGCCTGCTCCTAAAACCAAAACGCGTGCCGGCGGTACCGTTCCCGCGGCGGTCATCAACAGAGGAAACATGCGCGGGATGCGGTCGGCTCCGAGCAGCACCGCTTTGTAGCCCGCGACCGTGGCCATCGACGACAGAGCATCCATCGCCTGCGCGCGCGTGATGCGCGGCACCAGCTCCATCGAAAAAGTCGTCAGGCCATTTTCCAGCGCGGGGACTAACTTGGTGGGCTCATCGAGCGGCCGCAGAAATCCGAGCACGACCGCGCCTCGCTTCATTCGTTTGAGATCTTCTTCCGCAGGGCGGCTAACGACGACCAGCACGTCAGCTTCGGCGAGCAGCGCATTTCGATCAGCGACAACACTCGCCCCGGCGCTCGTGAAGTCGTCATCGGTACGCGCCGCGCCGATTCCTGCGCCGCTTTCGACGGAGACTGAAGCTTTCGCCGCGACGAGTTTCTGAACTGACTCAGGCATCAGCGCCACACGCGCTTCGCTCGGGCCGGACTCGTTCAGCACCGCGATGTTCATTTACGCTTAATCAGGAATTACGTGTCAGAAGCCCGCGCGTAAGCAAGGGCAAGGATGCTAACTGGCCCTCCCTCACGGTCGGGCTTCCGACACCGGTCGATGAAGTAAGAATTGCGATGCGGAGTATAACATGCGCGGGGCGGAGCGCGGACGCCCTCGTCCGCTCTTTGACCTCGCTGTTGCTAGATCCGACGCAACTTTATCCTGGTGCGCGGCTGCGGACGAGGGCGTCCGCGTTCCCGACGGAACTTGCGGTCATGTCCAAGCGATCTCTATAATCTCAACTTCGCGGCGCATTGGTGTAGTTGGTTAACACGCTGCCCTCTCAAGGCAGAGATCACGGGTTCGAGTCCCGTATGCGCTACCAATAAAATCAGTGAGCAGTTGGCAGTGAGCTGTGAGCAGTTAAAGAACAAATCCAGTTCACGAATCCCAAACGCGAGTCCTCCCGCACATTAAACGCATCAGGAGAAAAACCGATGAAGCAATTGAGAAACTTCGCGCTGATTGTCGCTCTGGCTGGGCTTGGGCTGGTGCCGCTTGTGCGGAACGCGGTCAACATCCCCAGCGCGGAAGCTCAGGATAATCCAACACCGGCCAAGGTTAGTTATGTGCCAATTCCCGCCGGCGACTATCGCCTGGATGCGGCGCACAGCGTCATCGGATTCTCGATCATGCACAACGAGCTGGCTCTGGTGCGCGGCCGCTTTAAGGATTTCAGCGGCACAATCAAGTATGACGATAAGGACGTGACTAAATCGTCCGTTGAATTCAGCACCAAAGTGACCAGCATTGATACCGGCGTCGAGGGACGTGACCGGCATTTGCGCACTGCTGACTTCTTTGAAGTAGAAAAGTTTCCCGAAATGACTTTCAAAAGCACTCGCGTTGAGCGGAAAGGCAAGAGCTACATCCTTCACGGCGACCTGACGCTCAAAGGCATTACCAAACCCGTAACACTGCCGTTTACCCTGACCGGGGCTATCAAAGACGGTCGCGGCAACACGCGCATTGGCATCGCAGCGCAAACGAAAATTGATCGACGGGAGTTTGGTATCACCTGGGGGAGTGCATTGCCAGGTGGGGGCTTTAACGTGGGGCACGACGTGATGATCGATCTGCAACTGGAAGCGCTTCAGCCGCCACCGCCGGCAAAGCCCGCAGACTAAAAACAATAGGCAGGCGGCAAAAGGCAGACTGCAGGAAAACTAAGAGCCGAGCAGAATCTTCAATTCGCTCGGCTTTAACTTTTGGGACGGCTTTCACAAAAAAGGCTTAGGTGTCGCTCATCACGGAACGTGTGGACGACCATACGCAACGAGCTGCGGAGCAGCGCGGGTAAGTTAAGCCCAAGGCGAGGCTTTGCGAGCCTTGGGTAACCGGTGCACACAATTCGTGTGGAGCCGCGTAGCGGCGACCTATAAGCGCGCTGAGGTGTCAGGCTTTAAAGCTGCAGTGCCAACCCTCCAAGACGTGCTCCACATAATCTCTGTCGCCCCCTTCGCGGGCTCGGTTGATCTAGAAAAACAAGTTACCCAAGGCTCGCAAAGCCTCGCCTTGGGCTTAGCTATAACCGCTGCTTCGCAGCTCGACTCGTTCGTGCGCGTCGCCGAGCTCTTTGGGCAAAGCCTTTGGGACACTGATTCCCTGAGCGAAAAATCACCGAACAAAATCCTCCGCGCCTCGTAAAGACATTCTTTGCGCCACCATAGCGCGCCGGAATCTCACGAACCAAAGGAATACTGCACTCAAATGAAACTCAGATTGTTTTCAACCGCTCTTCTAATCATTGCGCTGGCCAGCGCGGCTTTTTCGCAGTCGCTCGATAAAGCCAAGCTCGACAAATTTCTCGATACCCTCGCCGAAAAGAACAAGGCAATGGGAAGCCTGGCGATTGCCAAAGACGGGAAGATTCTTTACACGCGCGCCATCGGCTACAGCCAAATCAATGGAACCGAAAAGACGCCCTCGGCAGTCACGACCAAATACCGAATCGGCTCGATTACAAAAATGTTCACGGCGGTGATGGTTATGCAGCTCGTCGAAGAAGGAAAGCTGAAGCTAACCGACACCCTCGATAAATTTTATCCGCAGATTCCGAACGCTGCGAAAATCACGATCGAACAGATGCTCAGTCATCGAAGCGGCATTCATAGTTTCACCAGCGATCCGGATTTTCCGACCTGGCTGATGAATCCGAAAACCCAGGCCGAACTGCTCGAAATCATCGCCAAAGGCAAACCCGCTTTCGAGCCGGACTCTAAAGCGGCTTACAGCAACCCGAACTTCGTGCTGCTCGGCTACATCGTCGAGAAGATGGACAAGAAGCCTTATCAAACCGCTTTGAAGGAAAGAATTACTTCGAAGATCGGTTTGAAGGACACGTATATCGGCGGCAAGACCAACGTCAAAAACAACGAAACCTTTTCATTCAATTACGCCGACAACTGGAAGGTCGCGACCGAAACTGATCTGAGCATTCCCGGCGGCGCGGGCGCGCTGGTTTCGACGCCGACGGATTTGACGAAATTTATTAACGCTTTGTTTGATTTGAAACTCGTTTCGCAGGCGAGCCTGGATCGGATGAAAACTTTCAAAGACCGTTATGGTTTTGGAATGATGCCGTTTCCGCTCGGTGACAAGACGGTGATCGGTCACGGCGGCGGAATCGATGGCTTTAACGCGATGCTGTTTTATTTGCCGGAAGAGAAATTGGCGGTCGCCTACACTTCGAACGGTAAGGCTTATCCGCCAAACAGCGTCATCCTCGGGGTGATGGACATCTTTTGGGGCAAGCCGTTTACCATTCCGACTTTTGAAACCGTCAACGTCAGTGCGGACGTTTTGGACAAATACGTCGGCGTTTACGCGAGCGCTGAATTTCCGCTGAAAATCACGGTTACGCGAGAGGGAACGACACTCAAGGCGCAGGCAACGGGGCAATCAGTCTTTCCTCTCGAAGCGACGGCGCCGGATAAATTCAAGTTCGACACGGCAGGAATCGTGATGGAATTTGACGCCGCGAAGAATCAGATGACGCTAAGACAAGGCGGCCGCGTAACGGTCTTTACCAAGGAATAAGGACCCTCATCAGATTTTGTGCCCTCTCCCTCTGGGGCAATAGCATACCTGTCTCATCTCTCGACGCTAAAGATCATTTCGGTCAGCCCGAAGGGCTGAACGAGAGTAGCCGGCGGTTGAGCGCGCAAGCGCGATACCCCCGGGGTTAAGTATTATGATTTTTGACCCTGAAGGGGTCAGCGCTGACTTTTCCGGGGGTCTACGCTTCGCTCCGACCCCCGGCTACTGTCTAGCAACCCTTCGGGTTGCGAACAAGTCGACTCAAGCAAGTTAATGCTCTCCCAAGGGGAGAGGGGGCCAGAACCAAGCGGCATCCTTCCTGTCCCCAATTAAAGCGCAAGTTCGCCGGCTGGCATCTGTCTTGCCCTCTTAACCTCACAGGGATTATTTCGTCCGGTTCTGAATCGCTCATGAAAGGGGAGCGGTCGGAATTCGTATTCCTATGAAGCCTAATCTGAAAAAGTTGTCTGAGCAGGTAATCGTCATTACCGGTCCCACCAGCGGCATCGGTCTGGTTACGGCCCGCATGGCGGCGAAAGGTGGTGCCCGCCTCGTGTTGGCTGCGCGCACGCAAGGCGCGCTGCGCGAACTCGTGGATGAAATTCGCGCGGGCGGCGGCGAAGCCGAATATGTCGTCGCCGATGTCGGTGACCCGCAACAGGTAAAGGACGTCGCCGATCTCGCCATTCGCAAGTTCGGCGGCTTCGACACGTGGGTGAACAACGCTGCCGTTTCCATTTACGGAAAGATGGAAGACATTGCCATTGAAGACCATCGAAGATTGTTCGAAACGAACTATTGGGGCCTGGTTTACGGATCGCTTGCTGCCGCGAAACATTTGAAGGGACGCGGCGGCGCACTTATCAATGTTGGCAGTGTGCTCTCTGATCGCGCAGTCCCTATCCAGGGGACGTACTGCGCCTCGAAACACGCGGTAAAAGGATTCACTGACGCGCTGCGCATGGAACTGGAACACGATGGCGCGCCAATCTCCGTCACGCTCATCAAACCATCTTCGATCGACACGCCATACCGGCAGCACGCGAAGAACTACATGCGAGAAGAGCCGAAGAACCCTCCACCGGTTTACGCGCCTGAGCCGGTAGCCGAAGCAATTCTTTATGCCGCCGAGCATCCGGTGCGCGATATATATGTCGGTGGCGCCGGCCGCGCGCTCACCGTTGGCGCGTTCGTGGCGCCGCGGCTTACCGATAAAGTGATGGAGTTTCAGATGTTCGAAGCGCAAAAGGAGGACTTCCCAAGCGCCAGTCATCACAGTGGATTGGATCATCCTTCGGGTTCGCTGCTGGAGCGCGGCTCGTATTCAGGGCACGTCGCAGAAAGCAGCCTCTATACGAAAGGCTCTCTGCATCCATTCATCTCCGTAGGTCTGTTCGCCACGGGCCTGGGCTTGGCGTACGCCGCCACGCGCGCTTTAAGAAATGGTTCGCATTGAATGAGGAAGGATGTTGTTAAGGCGCGGCCGTTGCCCGCGCTGGAGTCGGGCCACGCCCGACTCTAAACGACCACCGGGGAAGACTGCTCGAGTTTGTGCAAAAGACTTGAGTGCCCCCAACTTCAGCGCGCGGCTTCGCGATTCAGCGTATAGCTGAAGTTAGCATTCCCAACCAGAAGATTGCGTTGTCTATCCAGGAAAAAGAGAATATTACCGTCGGCTTTCATCAGGAATAAGGATCCCTGAGGCTTATCCGGATCGAGCTGATAGACCACCGCATTCGGACTGGTTTTTGTGCCGCGCAGGATTGTCCACTTCCCTTCGCGAACTCGTTCCCGAAAGAAAGTGCCATTGAGCTTATAGGTGGTTGGCGCAAGCGTGTTTGGATCGTGGTAGAGGATGAGGTCCCATTTCACTTTTATACAATCGGGAGTAACAGCCTTGCTCAATTCTTTGGCGACCTCATAACAGGGGCTTCTCCCTACAAAACGTCCCAGCATGGATGAAGCAGTTGTAACGGGGGACGCGTATGCAGTGGGAGAGGCGAGCTGAAGCTGAGTTCTGCCGGCTGCTTGCTTAATATTTCTCCCCACATCTCCCGTCCGGTTGAGCGTGTAACTCCAACCCGCATTTCCCATCGCAAGCTTCTGATCTTCATCCAACAAGTGGAGCAGGTTGTGATCGACCTTTAGAAAAGACACTGTCCCTTTCGGCACGCCCAGGTCGAGCTCATAAATATGGGCATCGGCGCCGGGAACGATCCTCCAGTTACCTTTCCATCCTACTTTTGTGCCGCCTTTGGACAATTCGAGCGTTCCTTGTTCGGCCAATCCATATACGCAGTTAAGTTCATACGTTGTTGGCGTATGGGTTTTGGCTTCCTCGAACAGGGTGAGGCGCCATTTGATCATTTCGCAATTCGCATTTGCCGGGATCTTGAGCGCTGCTTTTGAAATAGGATCACAGGGACTAGTTGCTACAAAAATAACGTTGGTAGATGAGCCTGGAGGCACAGGCGGTGCGACAGGTTGGGTAAAGACCAGCGATGAAAGAACGAGCCCGATGGGGCCAATGCTTTTCACGATCTTCTCCTTCCGGGGAGCAAGTTAGACCGGCGCTAAGACAACACCTCATACGACAGAGATTACGCTCGTGTTTCTGTCATGTTTGTCAGGACATTTTACAGGTTTTCCGCACGCATGTTACATCACCTGAGACCTACTGCAAGGCTCATAATCTTGCGGTGAGAACCATCGGCTCTCTAGCGGTTGCGCAAATAACTATCAGGATTCAGAAGCGCGTCCTGCATCTGAACCAGGAACCGTCCGACATGCAATCCATCCATTAGTGCGTGGTGAACTTCGACCGAGATGGGCAGCCACGTGCGATTGTCATCTTTTGAGAATTTACCGAAGGCGATCTTGGTCGCTGATTCTTCGCGCTTCCAATTACGCGCGTGTGAAAAGCTGGTGAATGAAAACCAAGGAATCGTAGTGAAGTGCAGCCGGTCGTCGTCCGTTTCTTCAAGCTTTAGCCCGCCGCCCTTCGCTAATGCTTCAGCGACCGCACGCGACGCGCCTTCATGAAATCTGGCGAAGTCTGAATCGTAATGAAAGTACGCGAGACCAAAACTCTCGTTAGGCAAAAGCACCGTGGTGCCGCCGTGAATCACGTCATGCACGACGACTCGTCCGGCACGTAACCGGTAACGAAATGGTTCGATCTGGTTCGCGGTGCGCAAAGCAAAGTAGTGATAGGCAAGCGAAACGCTGATGTCCTTGCGCCCGCTCAACGCACTCAAAAGGTTCGTGACATCCAAGCGCGTGCAGACATTGAAATAAGGCTTGTCGAAATGACGGTAGAACTCAAACAGGTCCCGGCGTGGCCAGCTTTCGAGATCGAGGTGTCGCGGCACGGTGGAATTGTACTCCCTCTCCCTGTGGGAGAGGGGTGGGGTGAGGGAGCGAAGCTTACGTGGGAACCATCCGCAATCCTCCTTTGTGGCTGTCGTGCGGCTGCGCCGCACGACAGCCACAGTTTTGCGATGGCTACCTTCGGCCCTCACCCTAACCCTCTCCCAGAGGGAGAGGGAAACCGATCCGAAACGGAGTCAGGCTCGTGTTAAGATAGCGGCTCTGCCCCGCAGTTTGCTCGCATCTAATACTGCTATGATTCATTTTCACCGACATCGTTTTGCATTTCTTCTGATGAGCCTGAGCACGATTATCGCGGTGGTGGCGCCGCTGTTTCTGATTTCCAGCTGCCAAAGTTTGCAGCAGACGCCGCCGGAGTTGAAGGCGCGGGAAAACCTGCGCTCGATGACGCGCGGCGGCGTGCTGCCGGCGGACAATGTGGTCGCTCGCATCGATAACGATTTTCCGCGCACGACCGCGGGATCGCTCGCGAAGGTTGTGCGCGCGCGCATCAGGTTAAAGGCGAATGACTATGCGGGCGCGGCGTCGCTGCTCGATTCGCGCGCATTCGCCGATCACACGACGATTCCCGATCACGTTTTGTGGATGCGCGGCAACGCGCTTGAAACAGCGGGGCGTCGCGTCGAAGCGCGGGCGGCTTACGAAAGCCTGGGACGCGATTATCCGAATTCGTTGTGGGCCGATAACGCCCTGAATCGCGCGGCGCAGATAATGATGCAGGACGGCCAAGCCGCCGCAGTTCCTCTGCTGCTTAAGCCCCTCACTTCCAAAGACAACGCCACCGCGTTGCTGGCGACTGCAAAGACTTACGATCAGACCGGGGACTCGACACGAGCGCTCGGAAACTATCGCCGCCTTTACTTCTTCGCGCCCGCGTCTTCAGAAGCCGGAGAAGCGGCCAGCGCAATCTCTCGTCTCGGATCGAGCACTGCGCCCGCGACTTCCGACGAGGCAATGGCGCGAGCTGAGAAACTCTTCGCGGCCAAACGTTACGGTGAAGCGTACGACGCTTACACCTCTCTGTTTCTTGGTTCACCTTCATCGCTGACTTCGGAACTGGCGGCGCGTCGAATCATCGCTGCCGCGAACGCGCGCAAGTTTGTGGAAGCTAACGCGGCGCTCTCGGCCTCTTCGGGAGCAAACGGCGAAGCTCGCGCCGAAGCGATCTACCACGTGGCGCTGGCTTACGCGCGCGGAAAACAATGGGCTTCGGCGCGCACTGCGGCTGAAGATCTACGCCGGCAATATCCGACCAGCCTGTGGACGATGCGCGCCTTCGTGCAATCCGGACAGCGCGCGGAAGAAGCTAAGAATGACGCTGACGCGAGCTACTTCTATCGCGCCGCCGTGAGCTCCTTCCCCGGCAATCCGGAAGTCACCCCTGCGCATTTCTATATCGCATGGGTCGCGCATGAAGGGAAAAACTTTACGGAATCATCGCGGCTGCTGACAGAACACGTCGCGGTTTACGCCGGCAACAACTCGGACTTCCGCGGCAAGTCAGCTTACTGGGCGGCGCGCGATAGTGAACGCGCCGGCAAACTCGCCGAAGCGCGCGCTATTTATCAAGCTCTGTTAGATCGTTATGACGCAAACTGGTACGGCTATCTCTCAAAGCAGCGATTGGCTGATTTAGATCGCGCGGGCGCGCCTAAACGTGACTTTCCGGCGGACTCGCAAATCGGTCGCGCCGTCGCGAACTTAAAGACCGTGACAGTCGCTGAGGAGACTGCCGGAGCGGCAGAAGACGAGCGCATCGCAAAAGCAGATCAGCTTTCCATCGTCGGCAGCGACGATTGGGCGCTGGAAGAACTCGCGTTGGCCTCGGCGGCCGCGCCGAACAGTCCGCGCGTTAATCTCGCGATCGCGAAAATTTATCGATCGCGCAACGACAACGTGCAGGCCTTCAATGCGCTGCGACGCAGTTATCCGGATTACTCGCAGATGAAAGTGGAAGAGATGCGCCGCGAAGAGTGGGACGTCTTCTACCCGTTGCAATACTGGGACATCATTTCGCAGGAGTCGCGGGCGCGGGGTGTCGATCCATACCAGGTCGCGGGATTGATTCGGCAGGAGTCGGTCTTCAATCCGCGGGCAGCTTCTTCGGCACGCGCTTACGGCCTTATGCAGTTCATTATCCCGACGGCCGTCGCGACTGCGCGGCGCATTGGGACCGATCGCGCGATCACAATGGAGGCATTGTTTGAGCCACGCCTGAACATTCAACTTGGGACAGCGCACCTCAGGGAGTTACTCGACAAGTATGGCCGGATTGAATACGTGGCCATCGCGTACAACGCCGGCCCCGGCCGCGTTGGGCCATGGCGCGCCAGTTTGCCTTTGCAGATGGATGAATTTCAGGAAGGGGTGCCGTTCCGCGAAACGCGGCTCTACATTCAGGGCATCGTGCGTAACGGCCTTCAGTATCGAAGGCTCTACGACGAGAACGGAAACTTTCGTTCCGAAGTAGGCGCGCGCGCGGTTTATCCTTCGCCGAATGCTTCGCCCTCACCGGCCGATGCGACGATTCGAATTCGACGCGCGACGGGCGAAGAGGAAGAGTAATTTGGAGTGCGCCGGCCTTGACGGCGCTTTGGATAGCATTGCGGTCAACCCGCCGCGTCGCGCTTCGCTTGCCGCCGCACTCCAAATCTAACTGTGGATAGTTCATTCCCATGTACACCCTCAAAGTCCGTTCAAAACAACGCGAAGAACTCGTCGAATTCACTGACGAAGTTCAACGACAACTCACTGACTCAGGCGCAAAGGAAGGCGTCGTGGTGCTTTACGTGCAACACACCACCGCCGGCCTGACGGTGAACGAGAATGCTGATCCGGACGTGCCGCGCGACATGCTGCACGCGCTGCGCACTCTGATTCCGCAACACGGCATGGGCTTTCGTCACGGTGAAGAAAACTCAGACGCGCACATTAAAGCCAGTCTCATCGGTCCGAGCGTCACAGTCCCCTTCACCGAGGGAAAACTTCTCCTCGGTCGCTGGCAGGGAATTTTCCTGTGTGAGTTCGACGGCGGACGCGAGCGGAAGATAATCATGATGATTCGCTGAAAATTCTGTCTAATCTCCGCAAGATAAGCTCTCCATTTCGTTCCTTTCATGGAACTCAAACCATCGGGCGTGGTCTAAGTCGGCAGCCCAATCCAAACAATACGGAGGAACGAAAACAATGAAATCCATCGGATCTATGCTCCTGGCAGTCGCATGCTTGTCGCTCCTGTTGGCGACGGCTTGCTCACGAAAACCGAATCGCACGACGAAGGTGACGGTTGCCGGCGAAGCCTTGACGAAAGTCGAGCCCGACGCGGCCGTGGTGGTTTTGTCCGTGGTGACCCAAAACACGCAGGCGATTACGGCGCAACAAGAGAACGCGCGGAAGAGCGAAGCGGTGGCGGCGGCGATCAAGAACACCGCCGGGCCGAACGCTGAAATCAAGACGAGCGATTACTCACTGCAACCGCAATACGACTATCGCGACCACAAGTTGCCTAAGATTGTTGGTTACAATGCGCGCAACAGCGTCATCGTGACCATGAGTGAATTGAAGAATGTCGGCGCGGTTATTGACGCTGCGTCCACAGCCGGCGCGAATAGCATCGACAACGTGTCGTTCATCCTGCGGCAAACGAGTCCGGCCCGCGGACAGGCTTTAGCCGATGCGACACATCAGGCGATGAATAAAGCTCAATCGATTGCGCAGGCTTTAGGCGGACGCGTCTCGCGCGTGCTCGAGGAAAACGAAAGTGCGACGGTGGCGGGCGAGCGCATGATGGAGTACCACGCGGACGCGACTTACGCGGGCTTAGCGAAGCAAACCGTAACACCGATTACATCGGGACAGTTGAGCATCAAGTCGAACGTTCAACTGATCGTTGAAATCGAAAGCTAGTCCCCGGCATCTTCTTTCATCAGCGCCGCGAACTTCTCGACCTCTACACGGGTCTTTTCCATTTGCCGGCGGCTCTCAAGGTAAGCCTGCCATTGCGGCGTCAGCGTCAGCGCCTTAGTCGTATCCTGATCGAGCGCCTGCGCCATCAGAGCGATCAAATCGCTGACTACGCCAGTGTGGTCGAGCAGCGATTCGATGATCGAGTGCGCGAGCTCAGTCGGGGTGAGATCGTCATCGGTGCCCGCGGATTGCGTTTCTTTTTCCATGTTCGTTTAGAGGCGGGCTACTGCCCGCCTTCTGGCTAACCAAATTAGTGGGCGGGCAGTAGCCCGCCTCTAAACGATACTAGGGCTTTTCTTCGTACCAGCTCCCGCGGACAAATGGTAAATCTGCGACGGTGGCGTTGGTCTGGCTTTCAGGCGCAGCGACTTTCACTTCAGTGCCCGCCGCCAAATAATCGTACTTGAGATAGCCGAGCGCAATTGCGCGACCCAGCCGCGGCGAAAACGCAGATGACGTCACGCGACCAATCTCTTTGCCCTCGCTCGAAATAATCTTTGAGTTGCGCGGAACCGGCGTGGCGTCGTCCAGTATCACTCCGCTCAGCTTCTTCGCCACATGACCGCGATGTTTGATGCGGACGATGATCTCCTGGCCGAGGTAACAGCCTTTCGTGAAGCTGACTGCATCTTCCAGGTTCGTTTCCGTCACCACATTGTTCTCATCCATGTCGATGCCATAGAGCGGTACGCCCGCTTCGATGCGCAGCGTTTCAAACGTCGCATTTGAGATGGGCGCCGCGCTACCCGCTGTCAGGGCGTCACTAAGTTTCGAGCTCCCGTTAGCATCAATGAAAAGGTCGAAGCCATCTTCGGCGGTGTGCGTCGCGCGAATAACGTTCACGGCCGCATCGCCAAACGGTGCGTTCACCATTTTTTGCCGCTCGACGCGCGCGGCTTCCTCGCCGAACACGCGGGAAATGATCTCAGTTGCACCTTTTCCTTGCACGGACAACATCGACGTCTTGTCAGTTAAATCCTGCAAGTGAAAATCACCGGCGAGCGTGAATCGATCCAGCAGCGTGATGACCGTTTCACGCGTCGCGCGTTCCGTGTCTATCAAAAAGCCATCTGCGCGATGCGCGATGCGGACCGCAGCGAGCAGACGGCCTTGCACATTCGCGAATGCCGCCGTCATCCACGAATTCGCCGCCAGTGTCTTCATGTCGTTCGTGATTAGGCCGTTCAGGAACATCACGCCTTCGGACCCGCTCACGAGGATGCGGCCACGCGAAGATTGATCTATCAGGCCGGCGCCGCCATCGCGCACGGTGGAGTATTGAGAAAGTGATATTGCCTTCGTCATCGGAAAACTATTGATAGCGGGCTTTCGCTCCGTTAGGGGCGAGATGTTTATAGCACTACGAGCCTTGAGCTAGCACTAGCTCCTTTAGGAGCGAAATCGGCCGGAATGCGCCCCTAAAGGAGCTACAACAGATTTCAATGCTGCGAAACTATAGACATTCTGCCCCTACGGGGCTAACAACAATTCCGCGCCTGACATGTCCTTAACGCACCTCAGGCGTCGCAGCCGCGGAACGTACAGCCAAGCCAACTGCGGGCGAGGCGCCCGCGCTCCCAACTGCTCTCTTCACAACTTTGTAATCGCGCATCTGCGCCTTCGCGTCGCGGCTGGTGATCACGACTTGCGGGCTCGGGTGGTACAGCGGAATCAGCGTTCGACTGTTCCACTGCCGCACCTTCGCGCCATCTTCACGCAATGTGAATGGATGATCGTGCAGACGCTTCAGCGCCTCAAGTGCAACTCCGCCTAACGTAACGATAACCGGTGGATTGATCAGCTCAATCGTGCGCCGGAGGAAGGCAGAACAGTTGCGCAACTCCTGGGTTGTCGGCCGGCGGTTCGCGCCGGACGCGCCGCGCGGATTACACAGCGCCGCGCTGGTGATGAAAATTTCCGATCGCTGCAAACTCGCTGCCGCAAGAAAACTCTCGAAGTTCTTTCCCGATTGATCGCCCGAGAATGGAATCCGCGTTTGGTCGGCGCCTTTTCGTCCGGGCGCTTCGCCGATAAACATTACGCGCGCGTCAACCGAACCGTTTAGTTCGCTCAAAACGGCGGCGCGTCCGCACATCGCCGGACAGCGAGTACAGTTCGCCGCTTCAGCGATCAATCTTGCGAATTGCTCTTTCTTGTCCATCACACGAAAACTGTTGACAACCGATCACGCTTCGCATAGAAGTGACGCCGCTATAACGCCTAAACATCAGGAGGAGTCTTTATGCGTCGAGTATTGTACTTATCTCTGTTTCTAATCGCCTGCGCCGTTCCCGCGTTGGCACAGGATCCAGTCAAAGTTGATCCCAAACATTACAAGGTGGAATTCGAGAACGCCAATGTGCGCGTCCTGCGCGTCAAGATAGGCCCGGGAGAGAAGTCGATTATGCACCAGCATCCGGATGCGGTCGCCGTCTTCCAATCAAGCGGCAAAGGCAAATTCACATTCCCGGATGGGAAGACCGAGGAAAGAGATATCGTCGCCGGCCAGGCGCTCTGGACGCCGGCGACCATACATCTGCCGGAGAACGTTGGCACCGCGGCGTTCGAAGTCATTCTCATTGAGATGAAAACCGAGGCGAAAGCCACATCACCCAAGAAACCGCAACCGGCAACTGCGCCGTAACGCACAGCTCAGCAAAGAAGAAATTAAGGTCGAGGGTCGCGCTGGCGCGGCCCTCTCTTCTTGGTGTCAGCCGCTAAATTTGGTATGTACTATTACCCATTTCCCCCCGGAGCATGGACGCTGCAAGTCGCGTCGCACAGGAGACTAGCAGATGGAAGATTTTGAAAAGCTGGGAGCGTTCTATCTCGGCCGGCCCTATGATCTGAAAAACAAGCAGCGTCGCGAAGGCCTGGTTCTTTACGATTCGAAAGACCTGGTGACGCACGCAGTCTGTGTGGGTATGACCGGGAGTGGCAAGACGGGTCTTTGCATCGGCCTGCTCGAAGAAGCTGCGATCGATGGCGTGCCGGCAATAGTGATCGATCCGAAAGGCGATCTCGCGAACCTGATGCTGACATTTCCGGATCTTCAAGCCCATGACTTCCTGCCCTGGATCAATCAGGAGGACGCGCAAAAGAAAAATCTCTCACCAGCGGACTACGCTTCGGCGCAGGCCGAAACCTGGAAAAAAGGAATGGCGGATTGGGGCCAGGACGGGGCCCGAATAAAGCGACTCCGCGAGACGGCCGACTTTCGGATTTACACGCCCGGCAGCAACGCAGGCATTCAAGTCTCGATTCTTAAATCGTTCGCGGCGCCGCCACCGGCGGTTCGCGAAGACAGCGAACTGATGGCTGAGCGGGTAAACACGACCGTAACCAGTCTGCTCGGCTTGCTGGGCATCGAGGCCGACCCAATCAAGAGCCGCGAGCACATTCTCCTCTCAAATATTCTGAACGGCGCCTGGGGGACTGGGAAAGATTTGGACATCGCCGCCTTGATTCAGCAGATTCAATCGCCGCCCATGACGAAGATTGGCGTACTCGACGTGGAATCGTTTTTCTCGTCCGGCGATCGTTTCGAGCTGGCGATGTCGTTGAACAATCTGCTGGCCGCGCCCGGTTTCAGCGCCTGGATGGAAGGTGAGCCACTCGACATTCAGAATGTTCTTTACACTCCGCAGGGCAAACCGCGAGTCGCGATCTTTGCCATCGCGCACCTCAGCGACGCGGAACGGATGTTCTTCGTGTCGCTCTTGCTGAATCAGGTGCTGGGCTGGATGCGTATGCAATCCGGCACGACCAGCCTGCGCGCGATTCTCTACATGGATGAAATCTTCGGTTACTTTCCGCCGGTGGCGAATCCTCCCTCGAAACTTCCTTTGTTGACGTTGTTGAAGCAAGGTCGGGCTTTTGGTCTCGGCGTTGTGTTGGCCACGCAGAACCCCGTCGATCTGGATTACAAAGGTCTTTCGAACACCGGCACATGGTTCATCGGCCGGCTGCAAACTGAGCGTGATAAAGCGCGCGTGATTGAGGGACTGGAAGGCGTGGCCGCCGGCAGCGGGCAAAAGTTCGACCGGCAGGAGATGGAACAGATACTCGCCGGCCTCGGCAATCGTATTTTTCTCCTCAACAATGTGCACGAAGACGCGCCTGAAGTTTTCGAGACTCGTTGGGCGATGTCATATTTGCGCGGGCCGCTCACGCGAACGCAGATTAAGTCTTTGATGGAGCCGATTAAGGCGCAATCTAACACCTCGGCGCCCATCGCGACCGCCGCGGCGGCGGCGCAACCTTCATCAGTTCCGACCTCCGCTTCCGCTGCGGCAGTGGCCGCAGTTCCTGCTGTTTCCAACGCCAGTCCGCGGCCCGTGCTGCCTCCCGAAGTTTCGCAGTACTTTATTCCGGTACGCAGCGAGGCACCGGCCGGCGCGACACTCATTTATCAGCCAATGGTTTTGGGCGCTGCCGAAATTCACTACAGCAAAGCGAAGTCTGTCGATTTGACGCAGGAGCTGACGATGCTCGCCAACATTGACGACGGACCGATTGCGTTCGATTGGAATCACGAGACGGTACTTAATTTGGCCGTTCAGGATCTCGAAGGAGCGCCCGTCGATGCCGCGGGATTCTCGAATCTGCCGGCAGCGGCCGGTAAAGCGAAGAACTACGATTCGTGGCGGAAGGATTTCGCGGGATGGATTTATCGAAATCAAAAACTCGAGTTGTTCGAGAGCCCTTCCCTCGACTTGATCTCGAATCCCGGCGAATCGGAACGCGACTTTCGCGTGCGCCTGCAACAGCTCGGCCGCGAGAAGCGCGACGAAATGGTTGAGAAGCTGCGTCAGAAATACGCGCCCAAAATGGCCGCGCTCGAAGAAAAGCGGCGACGAGCGGAGCAAGCAGTTGCGCGCGAGGCTGAACAGGCCCAGGGCCAAAAAGTCCAGACGGCCATTTCATTTGGCGCCACCCTGTTGTCATCGTTCTTCGGTCGCAAGACGGTTAGCCTTTCGACGCTCGGACGTGCGACTACCGCGGCGCGTAGCGTCAGTAAGACCATGAAGGAGTCCAGCGATGTCGGCCGGGCGCAGGACACGGTCGAAGCCGTGAACCAGCAGCTTGCCGATCTCGACGCGCAGCTCAAAGCGGAAACTGAAGCGATTCAACAGGGCAGCGATCCGCAAAACGAGGAATTGGAAAAGGTGAATTTGAAACCGACGAAATCAAACATCTCAGTGAAACTGTTGTCACTTGTGTGGGCGCCGCAGTGGCGCGACGCGCAGGGGCAAGTTACGTCGGCGTGGGAATGAACTTGTAGCGCAATTTGATAAATTGCGCACACCTCGCAAGTTAACAACTTGCGACACTTTCATTTGGAGGAGAGGAAACAAAGATGGACGAACTCATCAAACGCATTACTGAAAAGACGGGGATTTCAGAAGATCAAGCCCGGACGGCGGTTACCACCGTCACCGGCTTTCTGAAAGAGAAACTGCCAGGGCCAATTGCCGGCCAGGTCGATAACGCAATTAGCGGAGCCGGCGGCGCGGTGGTCGATAAAGTCGGCGACGTTGCCGCCAAGGTCGGTGGCTTGTTCGGAAAATGACGCTGTTATCGCGACTGTGACGCGCGGCTTTATTTCAAAAGCCTCTCACAGGGACGGCTGTGCCGTCTGATGTGCGGAAGGCCTTGGGCCTTCCGGCCATTTGATATTGAGTTATTCGGGCTACGCCCCACTTTTCGGGCGCAGCCCAAATCCGGTTCTTCCACTCAACGGAAGCGCGAAGCACTTCCGCACATCAGGCGGCATAGCCGTACCCTACCGTTTAGCCCGCGGATGATTGATCACTCCCGAATCGATCGTTTCGCCCGTGCGCGAAATCGCCTGGAAGTGCATCTGCTTGTCATCAACTTCGATTAGCATAAAGCTCAAATCGCGATCATAGCCCTTCGCGGTCAGGCCCGTTCCGCTTTTGATGTCGCCGGTGCGAAGCTTGCCGGCGGCGCCTGACACGAAGTAATGGATCCCTTTTTGCGGCTTGATTCGCTCGTAGAAGTGATCGTGCCCCGTGAGCACCACGTTCACGCCATACTTCACGAAGATCGGCTCGATGACTTCGCGTAGCTGGGCATCCGATCCGTGCTTGCCGCCGGACGAGTACGGCGGATGGTGCATGAACGCGACTTTCCATTCTGAAGTGTCCTTCGCCAGTTCATCCTCGAGCCACTTCACCTGTGTCTTGTCCATGTAAGTACTGTTCAGGGCGTAGAAGGCAACGTTGCCTTTTTTGAACCGGTAGTATTCCTTCCCGTTCATGTTGAAGTTGACGTAGTTTTTCTGCAGCCGCTGATCGTGGTTGCCTAAGGCCGCGTAGAATTTCACCTGCTTATCCAGCAACTGTTTGTAAGGTTCGGCAAACTTAACTTCGAAGTCTTTTGCGGATTCGCCGCCATACATGTTGTCGCCGAGCATTAATACAAACTCATACGGGTACGTCCCGTGATACTGGACCATCTTGTCCGCAACTTGCTGCTGCTTGTCGCTGCCGGTGCCGGTGTCGCCCATGACGGCGAACTTCAGCGAATCTTTCTTGAGCGGCAACGTTAACTTAACCGCGCTATGTGCGCGGGCGGCATTGCCATTTTTAGATCCGTTCCCGTTAGCAGTCTGCGAGTAAGCTGATGGGGAGAGCGAGCTGGAGAAAAGTAGCGCGGCCAATACGACCGCCGATAAGATAAACCGTTTCATGATTTCGCTTGCTCCTTTGCTTTGCGCTCTACGGCAGAGCATTAGTCATGTAATCCAGAATTAGATTGATGTCCTCATCAATTAACAGCAGGTTGCGACCGACAAAGCGATACTTCACCTCGGGCGGCAACTGCGGCAGATTCAACAGAACCGTCGGCGGCATCTCGACAAACTCGGCCGGTTCCGGATAAGGATAGTTCACCCTGACCTTGACCGTTGCCGTCTCACCGTCGAAAACGATGTTGCGAAGTTCCACTCGATCCTTACCAACGAAATTCACTTTCAATGTCCGTCGAATGTAATCCGAACCATCGTGGTTAAAAATGTCGCTACGCTTCGCGTTGGTCCGGGCATTGCGGACCCCGGCTTCAAGACTCTCGCGGTAGGTCTCGATCTGTTGCGGCGTCGCGTCTTTTGAGAGCTTGGGGACTCTGGCTTTCACCGCGTTGCGAAGCTTCATGTAATCCTTCACGCGTTGCTCAAAACGTTTCACTGCGGCTTTATCAACCGGCGAAAGTTGCGGCGTAGCCGTTGGCGTAACCTGGGCTTTTGCGTCGGACCTGATTGCGAAAAAGGCAATGGGGAGAGCCAAAGCGATAAACAAGAGTTGGCAAATTGCTTTGTGTCTCATACTGAAACCTTGGGCAAGCCTAATGCCAACGAGAAGCATGCACGGTTTGCAGACTCTACCTTGTTTAAGCCCTCAGTTTCGCTGATTTATGCGATTAGAGCGTTATTAAGACATTTCGATTGCGAAGTCGCACCGAACGTTTGTCGGACAATCGAGGATTGGGATGTTACACAGGCGCGAGGGACTATTTCATCTTCGCGATGATCGCATCGGCGAATTCGTTTGTGCTGGCTGAGCCACCCACATCACGCGTGCGCACTTTGCCTTCTTCGAAAACCGTCAGCATCGCGCGTTCGATCTTTTCCGCCGCCGCGCGCTCTTCAATGTGACGCAGCATCAGAATCGCCGATTGCAGCAATGCCGTCGGGTTGGCGATTCCCTTTCCCGCGATGTCGGGCGCTGAGCCGTGGACAGCTTCGAACACAGCGCCCTTCTCGCCAATGTTCGCTCCGGGAACCAGGCCGAGACCGCCAATCAAGCCGGCGCACAAATCGGAAACAATGTCGCCGTAAAGGTTCTCGCACAGCAGGATGTCGAATTGCTCAGGCCGCATGACGAGCTGCATCGCCGCGTTGTCGATAATCATGTCGGCCGATTCAATGTCAGAGTATTCCTGCGCCACGGTGCGGAAGCATTTCAGGAAGAGCCCGTCGGACATCTTCATGATGTTGGCTTTGTGGGTGCAGGTGATTTTCTTTCGCTTTTCCTCACGGGCGAAGTCAAAGGCGAACTTCGCAATGCGGGTTGAAGCTTTCTCAGTAATGATCTTCAGGCTCTCGACCACGCCGGGAATGATTTCGTGCTCCAGCCCTGAGTAAAGGCTTTCGGTGTTTTCGCGCACGACTACCAAATCCAATTCGGGATTGCGACACGGAACATTCGGCAAAGCGCGAATCGGACGCAGGTTGGCATAAAGATCGAGGGCCTTGCGCAGGCCGACGTTGACTGAAGTGAAACCCTTTCCCACGGGCGTGGTGATGGGCCCCTTCAATCCGACTTTGTTTCGTTTGATTGATTCGAGCAGTTCGTCAGGCAGCGTCTTTCCGAACTTATCCAGCGCTTCCTGTCCGGCGACATGTTTCTCCCACTCGACCGCGACGCCGGAAGCTTCGATGATGCGCACGACAGCGGAAGCGACTTCGGGGCCGATGCCATCGCCTGGAATCAGTGTGATACGATGCGTCATAAGTAGTGAGCCGTGAGCAGTGGGCAGTGAGCAGAAAACACCAACCTCTTCTTACCGATTTTTCAGCTAACCAAAGCAGAATAAAGCTTCAGCTACGAACTGACAACTGACTACGAACTTCTGTGTCTCTGAGTGAACCATTTCCAGCAAAGCTGTCTGCTGATGCCGTAATCGTCGGTGGCGGCGTTATCGGATTGTCGGTCGCGCGCGAACTCGCACTGCGCAGGTTGCGTAACGTGACCGTGATTGAACGCGGCGAGTTCGGCAAGGAAGCATCATGGGCGGCGGGTGGAATCCTCGCCCCTCAAGTTGAAGCTGATCGCGTTGATGATTTTTTCGAACTCGCAAGTGCGAGTCGTGATCTTTACCCCGCCTTTGCCCGAGCACTTCAGGGCGAAACCGGAATTGATGTTCAGTTCGAGCAAACCGGCACGCTGTACGTCGGTTTCACTGAAGCTGACGAACAAGAAATGCGTCGCCGTTTTGATTGGCAGACGCGGGCAGGTTTGCGGGTCGAGTGGCTAGCCCGTGAAGACGCGAAGCATTTAGAGCCTAACATTGCGTCGAATGTCCGTTGCGCGCTTCGCTTTCCCGACGACTGGCAGGTTGAGAATCGAAAACTGATTGAGGCGCTGCTCGCTTCGAACCGGCTTCTTGGCGTTCAACTAATCGCGAACAGCGAAATCAAATCGGTTCGAATCGAAGGTGGACGCGTGACCGGCACTGAAAGTGAAACAACGTCAATCGACGCGCCCATCGTTGTGATTGCCGCCGGCGCCTGGACGTCTGAGATCAAAACTTCAGCGACGAATTCATCGGCAGTTCAAATTGAACCGGTGCGCGGACAGATGCTCTGTTTCCAAACTGAGCAACCACTTACACGTCACGTCATCTACAGCTCGCGCGGATATTTGGTTCCGCGACGTAATGGCAGCGTGCTCGCGGGATCAACCAGCGAGCACGTTGGATTCGACAAACGAGTCACAGACGAAGGCGCGGTCTCGATCAAAACGATGGCTTTTGAAATCGCGCCGGGACTTGAAGCGGGCGCGGTTGTGGACTCATGGGCGGGTTTCCGGCCACATGCGCCGGATGATCTACCGGTGCTCGGTCCGGCGGGCGACATTGACGGTTTGTTCTACGCGACGGGACATTACCGAAACGGCATCTTGTTGGCGCCGATTACGGCTGAGACCATTGCGGAGGCGGTCGTAAACAGAAAAAGCTCATCATTCGTCGATAGTTTCTCTCCTGATCGTTTTCGGTTAGCTGCTGCGGGCCGGTAAAACAGCATCTAATTCGAGCTCGTTTACGGCGCGCAACGGCCGAAGATGGCCATGTTTGAATTTGACGCTCCAGTTTGGGAAACTGTCCACGCTGTAAGAAATGGGAATATCGCTTTTTAATATCGTTATTGCGTTTGTCGGCGGATTGCTGTCGTTTCTGTCGCCGTGCGTTCTGCCTCTGGTGCCGGGCTATATCTCTTTGATGTCGGGCGTCAGCGTCGACCACTTGAAAGAGGGCGCTGCGAATTCACGACGCGCGGTGATCGCAAACTCGCTCGCATTTAACGCGGGCCTCTCCGTGATATTTCTCACCTTGGGCGCGACCGCCGGGTATATCGGCTCAGCAATCTTCGGAAACTTCTGGGTGCGGATCATCAGTGGTTTAGTGATCATCGTTTTTGGTTTGCACCTGATCGGGCTTTTGAAGATCAAGTATCTCTACCGGGACACGCGTCAGTTCAAAAGCGAAGAGCCACGCGGCATTTGGGGTTCGCTGATGTTGGGAATCGCCTTCGCCGCCGGATGGACGCCCTGCATCGGCCCCATTCTCGGTGGAATCATCGGCTTGGCAGCGACGACCGGTGGCTGGAAGGGCGGACTGATTCTGTCAGCATTTTATTCCGCCGGGTTGGCCGTGCCGTTTCTGGTAACCGGCTTGGGTATCAACCAGTTTCTGGGCTTCTACACAAAGTTTCGGCGTCATTTGCACAAGGTCGAGGTAGTTTCGGGCATAGTGCTGATCTTGATTGGCCTACTGATAATCAGCAACAAGGTAACGATCCTGAACAGCGCGCGGCTCGCGGCCTGGCTGCCCGATTGGGAGTCGCGTCTGAAATTGCGTGATACCGGGCAGGCGAATTCAAATACTATTCAGGGAGCGCGACAAGCCCCGGACGTTGAATTCACGAAACTGGATGGCAGCGCTTTCCGCCTTACCGATCTGCGCGGCCGCGTTGTGGTTTTGAATTTCTGGGCTACCTGGTGCGTCCCGTGTCGCGCCGAGATGCCTGAGTTCAACCAGCTGCAGCGTGAGCTTGAGCAGCACGGTCTCTCGGTCGTGGGGGCGTCCGTTTCACCTCTCGACACGCCTGACGTAATTCAAAGTTTCCAACAAGACGTTAAGCAGGACTACACGATCGTGCGCGGGGCCGAAGAAATTGGTAACCAGTTTCAGAACGGGCCGGGTCTGCCGGTCACTCATATTCTTGACCGCGAAGGCCGCATTCGTAAGACATTTTTCGGGCCACAGTCGCGGGAAGTCTTCGAGTCCGCCGTACGACCTTTATTGGACGAGACGGTAAAATCGGCCCAAGCGAGCAACTAACTGGGGACGTGATCTCATGAAAAAAGCAGTACTAATCTTCGCGGCTTTGATCCTGACAGCGACGGCGGCGCACGCGCAGAGCAACGAGTTCGCGCCGATCGTTGAGAAGACCGTCAATTACAAGAACTGGACTCTCAATGATCTGACCACGAACAAGCCGGTGAGCCTTCGGTCATTGATGAATGGAAAGAAGCTCGTGATGGTGATCTACTTTGCGCCGTGGTGTCCGAACTGGCGCAACGAAGCACCGGTCGCAGCGCGGCTTTACGACAAATACAAATCGCAGGGATTTGAGATCGTCGCCGTCAGCGAGTACGCACCGGCTGCCGAGTCAAAGTCTTATTTCGGTCCGAATGGCGCGCCATATCCCGTCGTAGTTGAGTCTGAACTGCGTGAGGATCGCGACAAGACTGCCCATTACGCATACCGGCAACTGACCGGCGACACGCGCAAATGGGGCTCGCCCTGGAACATCTTTCTCGATCCGGCGAAGTGCAACTCAACCGGTGACGTTCTGACCGAGAAAGCGTTCGTCGTGAATGGCGAATTGATCGAAGCGGAAGTCGACAAGTTCATCGCGGATCGTCTGAAGACGAACGCGGCCATCACACCGTGTAAGCCGTAAATCCATCCCGCTAAAGCTTGAACTCTGAACCTGAGTCCTCCGTCACCTTCACCGTCCCCGAAACAGACTTGGGAGCGCGACTCGATGCGTTCCTCGCCTCGCGCATCGAAGGGTGGAGCCGCGCACGTCTTCAGCGCCTGATTGAAGACGGTGACGTGCTGGTCAATGGGCGCGCCGCAAAAGCTTCTTACAAACTCCGAGCGAACGACGAAATAGAAGCGGAACTGACGGCGCTGCCCACGACGTCGTTCCTCCCCGAAGACATTCCCATCGATGTCGTCTATGAAGACGATGATTTGATCGTCCTCAACAAACCGGCCGGCATAGTTGTGCACCCCGGCGCAGGAGCTAAGACCGGGACGTTAGCTAACGCGCTGGCTTTTCATTTTCAAAACCTCTCGACGGCCGGCGGTGTCGCGCGCCCCGGAATCGTTCATCGGCTGGACAAAGACACGTCAGGATTGCTGGTCGCGGCTAAGACGGAACCGGCGCATGAGAATTTGGGTGAGCAGTTCCGGGTGCGCGAGGTTTTCAAGTCCTACGTCGCGCTGGTGCATGGACAGGTGGAAAGGGATCGAGGCGAGATCGACGAACCAATCGCGCGCGACCCGCGCCACCGCACCCGCATGGCGATTGTCCGAGGTGGCCGGTCAGCGCTCTCGATTTATCGCGCGCGTGAACGATTCAACCGCTTTACGCTAATCGACGTTGAATTGAAAACCGGCCGGACGCACCAGATTCGCGTGCACCTGGCGTGGATCAAACACCCGGTGGTCGGCGACGAAACTTATGGCAGCGGCCGCGACAAAACGGTTGCCGATCCGGTGATTCGCAGCCAGATCGGCAAGCTCGGCCGCCAGTTTCTTCATGCCGAGAAGCTTGGGTTTACTCACCCGAAGTCCGGCGAGCGGTTGAAATTCACTTCCCCGCTTCCAACCGAGTTAGAGAAACTTCTCAACGCAATCCGGGCCGCGTAGGCGACGTTTGACACCCCGCGCATCGCTGACGCAAGATAAGTCTACCCCCTCGGTAACAATCAATCCCCCGAAATTTAACTCTCGACCAGCTTGATCGAGCGAGTCCGTTTCTCTCCGGCGCTCAAACTCATGGCGGCGAGTTGATCCAAATAGCGAAGGAGCAAAACTATGTCGAAGACTTTTATCACTGGCTTTTTCAGGACCCGCGCGGCGGCCGAAGCGGCTGTGGATGCGCTCATCAAGCGCGGATATGCGCGTGACGACATCAGCGTCTTGATGTCGGATGCAACACGGAACAAAGAGTTCGCGGTGCAGGCAAAGTCGCACGCGGCCGATGGCCTGGGGATTGGCGGCGCCATCGGTGGCACCGTGGGCGCCGTTTTGGCGGCGATTGTCGGAGTGGGAACCGCGATTGCGATTCCCGGTGTCGGACTGGTTGTCGCGGGACCAATTGCGGCGGCGTTGGCCGGCGCAGGTGCAGGCGCCGCGACCGGCGGCCTAGTTGGCCTGCTCGTGGGCACGGGAATTCCCGAGCACCGGGCAAAGGTTTATGACACCGACGTGCGCGGCGGCGGAATCCTGCTCGGCGTCGAGGCTAGAACCGACGATGACGTAGAGAAGCTCGAAACGCTGCTCGAAGACATTGGCGCAGAGAACGTGCGCACGAAGTAAGGCAAGGTCAGAAGCCCGCGCATGACTTCATGCGTCGGGCTTCTGGCGGGCCACTTACATTGCTTTCTGTTTGTCCGTCAGGGTGATCCCCATTTTCACTAGGGTGACCTTGTTTAGCGTCCCAGTGGCCTTCAATCCTTCGGCCGCCTGATACAGCTTGAGGCCAGCCCGAGTCTCAGAACTGAGCTTTCCTGTTTCCTCACCCGCATAGAAGTTACGCTGTTTAAGAAGCGCCT
This sequence comes from uncultured Acidobacteriota bacterium, assembly GCA_963726075.1. GTDB lineage: Bacteria > Acidobacteriota > Blastocatellia > Pyrinomonadales > Pyrinomonadaceae > UBA11740. Next base: position 1,022,793 of record CAVSAQ010000001.1, read on the forward strand.
GCGCCTGCTTGATCTGGTCGGCACTGGCGCGAAAAACCGGGCCGCGCTTTGGCTTGTTGGCGTTGGCGGTCGTGGTGTTCGAAGTGGTGCCGGAGTTCGTGTTTTGGGCAACCGCGGTCACCGCACACAACAAGACGACTGAGAGAATTAGTGACGGGAGTTTCTTCATGTCTTTTCTCCTTAGGTTTGGGAGGCGTCCGAAAAGAACGCAAGGTTGATAAAGCCGAACCCTCAAAAATGAGGCGCCATGATACTACCCATGTCAACGCAAGTTTTTTTACATCAGCATTTACACTGTATTTGGGCAGTCATGGCCTCCCGGCACCACGTTTACCAAAATGGTTGGCAAATCTTTAACACTTTGGTAGTATCGATTTGCCGCGAAATGCGGAAAATCTCCAAGGCCTGCCACTAAGCCAGCCGAAACATCCCAATGAAACGCAGATTCCCCTTTATCGTAGTTCTCGTGATTTTCACAGCGCCCGCTGCTTTTGCCCAAAACGCTGCCTATTCCTTCGACAATTTTGATACTCGCAACGGAATCAAGATCCAGGAAGCGCCGAAGCCCCAGCCGCTCGTACTCAATACGGCACCCGGTCCCAGGCGGTCCAGAGTCGCCTCAACTTCTACGGACGCCACGCAGCCTTCAACGTCTGTTCAGCGGACGTCACTTTCATTTGAACCAGTGGCAACCGGAAGCCTCGCGTCGTCGCTACGCGGCTTCACGACGGGAGACGCGCAGGTTGACGGCTACATAATGGAATCAGCGACGCGCCACGGGCTGGACCCGCTTTTGATCTATTCAGTCATGCACCAGGAATCGAGCTTTAAGCAGCGGGCTATATCGCACAAGGGCGCGCGCGGCTTAATGCAGTTGATGCCGGGAACGGCAGCGCGCTTCGGCGTTACTAATATCTTTGATCCGAAGCAGAACATTGACGCCGGTTCGCGCTACATGAAGTGGCTGCTGAATCGTTTTGACGGGAATTTGTCGCTGGCGCTTGCCGGTTACAACGCCGGTGAAGGCGCGGTCGACAAATACGGATGGCGCATTCCTCCCTATGCAGAAACCCAGGAATACGTGCGACGCATCTCGCGCCGCTACAATTTGCTGCGCGACCCGAACGCCGCGATCTACGCGCCGACCGTGTCGCGTTCGCAAGTGGCGAAATTAAACTCGAAGCAGGCGGCGCCGCTGACGATTTATGAAACCAGCGTTTTGACTGTCCGTCTGCCTGACGGTCGCTTGCAGTTGATGACGCAGTAGCCGCAATTAAAGTTAGTTTCTCGTGAACGAGGCGATGTCGAACCGGACGTCGCCTCGTTTCGTATTTGGAGAAAGAGTTCAGTTATGTATGATTAGCGCTGCCTAACGATTCCGAAGGGCCAAACTAAGATGCGCTGCGCAACCTGTGGTTCATTCCTCGATTCAGACAGCCGGTTCTGCAAGAACTGCGGGACAGGAGTTCGCGACCCTGAAGAAACCCGGATCGTGAGGACGGCGGCGCCGGCCGCGCCCCAAAGGTATGCCGAAGATGACGATATCGAAAACGTGGTCTTCACCGTGCGGCCAACTCTCCTGTTCGTAAAGATCGGCTACGTCGCGGCAATCGTCGGCGCGATAGTGTTGACCATTCTGCTCGCGATGGTCAGCTTCATCGATATCCCAATTTATTTATCGCTGCCAATCGCGCTCGCACTACTCCTGATACCGGCTTACTACCACATCAGGCGCAACATGCTTCGTTACACGCTGACTGACTCGAAAATCGAAATCGATTACGGTCTGATCGCGCGGACGACACGAAACGTGCCGCTTTCAAAGATTCAGGACGTCACCGTTTCTGCCTCGATTCCGCAAAGGATTCTCGGTTTTGGAGATGTCGTCATCGACAACGCGAGCGAGCTGGGCGGCTCGACCATCCTGAAGAACATCAACAATCCTCGTCACTACGCCGATCTGCTTTTGCGCGAGCTGCGTCGCTGGCATTAAACTCAAACCGGCGAGACTCGCAACTCTTCACGTTCCGGGAACATCGCACTGATGGCGGGTTCTAAACGGTCTGGCTGAGGTAACTGAAGTGCGCAGGTTTGTGTTTGCAGTGATATTCACGATGATGGCGGCCGCGTTTGCGGTCGCACAGCCGCAGCCTGTTGCACCGGCGCCTCCGGCTGAGGATGACACCCCCATCCTCATCAAGCACCTTCCGAATTGGGAAACGGCCGGCAAGACCGCCAGGTACAGCGTCACGCTCGATGATCTGAAACAGAACGTCGCGAATCAGCCGGTTCTGGATTCAGTCAGTTTTGAAGGCGGCACAGAAGCCGTTGCGGCCAATTACGCGCAAGGGCAACTCGTGATTGTGGAATTCAGCACGCCGCATTTTTCGGTCGAGAACGATCAGCGAATCGCGGCCAAGATTCAGGAGTTAAAGAGTCAGGCGCAACCCGTTCCGACCGCGTACCGGCGCGTCGGGAATTACTCAGTCTTTGTCTTCAACGGAACAGACGAAGCTGCCGCGAACCAGCTCATCGACCAGGTCCGGTACGAAAAGCTTGTGCAGTGGTTGGGAGAGGATCCGACTATGGCTGACAAGCTGCAACGCTATTTCGCGGAAACGTCAGCGGGCGTTCTGATCGCTGTGGTTAAGAGTTCAGGCATCTCGCTGCTCGCTTGCCTCGCGATCGGCGGCGTATTCGGATTTCTGCTTTTCCGTCAACGACGCGCCCAAGCCGCGGCAGTTTTCTCAGACGCCGGTGGCTCAGTCCGCCTCAACCTCGACGAACTGACCAAGACGAACGATCCCTCCCGCTTGCTGGATAGCCCTAAGTAAACAAGAACCTTAGCGAGCCGGTGCCGAAACGTTGACGTTGACCTGCGTCTTGTTGCCCCCGAACAAGCCGCCGCGCCAGGCGAAAACAACTGCCACGACTACAATTAAGAAAATCACGAGGATGGCAACAACACCTACGCTGCTACCGCCTCCACCATTATCATCACCCATTTTGAAGTTCCTCCCGAAATTAGAGTTGAGTTGAAAAGAAGTTACGGCGACGATTGCGGCGTCGCTGCTGGTTGTTGCTGCTGTTGAGGCACGGTCACGTTGACGTTGACCTGGGTCTTTCGGCCACCGAACCAGCCACCCCGCCAAGCCAGTACCGCCAGAATCACCACGACCAGGAAAATCACCAACACCGCAACCACACCGGTGCTGCCGCTTCCTCCGCCATTGTCGTCAGCCATAGTTAGCCTCCGTCGGGGGAACTAATTAATTGCTAGGGGTTGGTAGAAAAGGGGGTACTGCACTGAGATTCTTAGCACAGCGCTGGAAATACCGTCAACTACAGGTCAAAAGCAAAAGCAGGTGACAACTGGGGGCGTCGTCACCTGCTTTCGGGAATGGCCCACGTTCAAGGGCGCTTCGAGTTATTCGCCTCGCGGGCGGCGCGGGCGTCGGGGTCGCGTCCGTTCTCCACTTGGCTGCGCGTCACCGGGCTGCACGGTTGGCGAAGGCTGCGGTGCTTTCGCTCCTGGCGGGCAGACCCAGATTTCAATGTAGTCTTCCTCGCGGTAGCCTCCATTGATCATGTTGATGCGCCGTGAATCTACGCCACGCTCGTTGACCATATAGTCCATGGCGCGCCGTCCGAGTGCATCGGCCTGACCCACGCGGCTCGTGCGGCCGGCATAGACGAAGATGTAAGCCGTGATGTCCGGACTGTTTTGCAGCTCGATCCCCAGGTTGTCGAGACGAGCTTTCGTGTCATCGAAAGCAGTCGACGGGAACTGATCGAACATGCGGCATTCAGGCACCGGGATTTCCTTCTTGGTCACGTTCGTTACAGCCTGCGCCGTTTGACGGCAAGCCGGTTCGCCCGATCCATCATCAACCACCAGGACGGCCGTGACCCGCTGATTCCCGAGTCCAGTCGAATCGACGGTGATCGTCGGCGTGCCGGCACCACTAACTACCCGCGCTTCAGCCGGCGAAACGGTCCACGTGTAATTCAATGGAGAGGTTCCGCTGTAAGAAACGTCAGCGGCGAACGTAATCAGAGCGCCGTCGTCAACGCTCGGTGGCGAGGAAACGATTACGGGATAGGGGCATGGTGACGTGGTGACCGTGTATTTCTTCGGGATGAAATTCAGGTTGAGACAAAGCCGTCGCGCGCGTTCTATCTCGAAATCCCGCACCCAGCGTCCGCCATTCGGCAGAGTGATCTCGACCGTGTGACGGCCGGGCTCAAGCTGAAGAATGCGAACGTCAGTCGTCGTCGTACCTTCCGGTCGGCCATCAACGCTGATTGGCAGGCCGGCGGGGGTTGTCGAAAACTCAAGCGTGCCGTACTTCACTCGTTTCTTCGCATAAGCGGTTGACGAGGTGCAGACCAGGGCGAACGCCAGCGCAATCATTGCGGTGATTGCAAACTTAAACATCGGGGTGACCATGAAGTTTTTCTTAGTCATCATTACACCTCCGCCATGGTCGCTGCTTCTTTCGCCGCCTTCATCTTGGCATAGCGACGGCGCGCTCCTGCGCCAAGGGCCGCGATTCCGGAACCCAAGAGCAACAACGAAGCCGGCTCAGGAATGGGCGGAGTGTCCTCCGGCGTCGGCTTCGGAAACTTCTTCTTGTCGTCGTCGAAGCAGATACCCGTCAGACAAACCAGGGGGATTAACAGAAGGAATGGCCACTTTGGAAAGCCGCCACCAACTGCCGGAATCTCGCCACAGTCGCAAATCGTACCACTGACCTGATCCTGGTCGAAGACCTGAACGTCACCTTGCGGCTGTTGCGGCGCGATGTCCGTACCGGCCACCAGCGAGGTGGACGTACTGGAATTCTCGGTCGCTGCCAGTTCGTTCGAAGCCGTGACGACATTTTCATCCGTGGCGGGTGAAACGCCCGTTGCGTTTGACGTCGCGACGTTACTGCGGACGTTCAAAGGGGCGGCTGGGTCTTGTGTTACCCGCAACCGCAATTGTTCGGTCTGATGACCGCGGTGCAGGTCGCCCATGACGTTTACGACATCGGCAAATTTGATTGGACTCGCCTGGGTGGGCACTGCGACCAACAGCAAAAGGCTGGCGACCGTGCTTAATTGGCGGAAAATACGACCTCTCATTGGTTAGGCAACTCCCTCCTGAAGTCTTCGGGCTGCGGTTGGCTCGGGCGCTCGGTTAGGAAATTCAGTCATTTTTTGAGACACAGCGAGGCAGCCTGCTGCGGGTACAAGCCTGCAAAACCCAAAGGGGCTTGTTTTCCTTTTAAGAAAACAGGGTGAATGTCGAGGCTATTCCAGTTTCAGGAGGGACTTACGGAGGAAAAACGTCACAAAATAAGAGCGGGTGAAACCGCGAGGTTCCCTCTCCCGCTGGGAGAGGGTTAGGGTGAGGCCGCGGGCTTAGCGCGAAAACTAAAAAAGAAAAATGGGTCTTTCCTCTGTCGCTAAAGCTGCGCTCCCTCACCCCGGCCCTCTCCCAGCGGGAGAGGGAGTTTAGTATTACTCGTGACCGCTGGCAGCATCGGCATGCTGGGCTTCGTCGCGAAGGACGGCCTTGCGGGAAAGCTTGATTTTATTGCCTTCCTTGCCGATGCACTTGACCATGATTTGCTGGCCTTCTTTCAGCTCGTCACGCACGTCGCGGATGCGCCGGTCGGCGATTTCCGAGATGTGCAGCAGGCCGTCAGTGCCGGGGAAAATTTCGACGAAGGCGCCGAAATCAACGATGCGGCTGACCGTTCCGACGTAGGTCGCGCCTATTTCGGCATCTGCGGTCAGGCCCTTAATCCGAGCGACCGCAGCTTCAGCCGCCGCCCCATCCGCCGTCGCGATTGAGACGGTGCCGTCATCTTCGACATCGATCTTCGCGCCGGTCTCCTCAACCAAAGCGCGGATGACCTTGCCGCCTGGTCCGATGACGTCGCGAATCTTGTCCGGATTGATCTTGATTTTGATGATGCGGGGCGCATGCTCGGAAATTGAGGCACGTGCCTCAGGCAGCGCTTGCTCCATCAGGCCGAGAATGTGCAGGCGACCTTTCTTTGCCTGCTCCAGCGCCTCAGCCATGATCTGAGCATTAACGCCGGTGATCTTGATGTCCATCTGCAACGCGGTGATTCCGTCGGGGGTGCCGGCGACTTTGAAGTCCATGTCGCCGTAGTGATCTTCGGCGCCGGCGATGTCCGTGAGAATCGCGTACTTGTTGCCCTCCATAACGAGGCCCATCGCCACCCCGGCGACGGACGCTTTCAGCGGCACGCCGGCATCCATCATCGACAAGGCGCCCCCGCAGACCGAAGCCATCGACGACGAACCGTTCGATTCGGTGATGTCAGAGACGAGCCGGATCGTGTACGGGAACGTCGTGTCGTCCGGAAGTACCGCCTCGAGCGCGCGACGCGCGAGCGCGCCGTGGCCGATTTCGCGTCGACCGGGGCTGCCGAAGCGTCCAGTTTCGCCGACTGAATAGGGCGGGAAGTTGTAGTTCAGCATGAAACGTCGCTTAATCTCGCCCTTTTCGAGATCGTCCATGAACTGTTCGTCTTCTTTCGTGCCCAGCGTGGTGGTGACCAGCGCCTGGGTCTCGCCGCGCGTAAACAGCGCCGAACCATGTGTGCGCGGCAGCCAACCAACTTCGCAGTTGATGGCCCGAATCTCTGAAAAGCGACGGCCGTCCGGACGGCGACGATGATTCAGAATGTCGTCGCGGAAAATCTTCTCCTTCAGATGGTCGAAAATTTTCTTCGACATCTGCCGCTTTTCGGGTTCATCGGCCGGATAACCTTCGACGACTTCCTTTTTCAGCGCATCGACGGCGGCATAACTCGAGCGTTTTTCCTGGCCCGTCGTGTCGAGAGCGGCCCGTAAGCGTTCCGCGTAATTTCGTTCGATTTCGCCGACCATCTCCTCGTTTAAGACCGGCGGTTCAACTGCACGCTTCTCAATGCCGAGGGCTTTGTAAAGTTCCTTCTGCCAACGGCACAGCCGGTTGATTTCCTTGTGCGCCAACATTAAGGCTTCGACCATGATGGCTTCGGAAACTTCGTCGGCGCCCGCTTCGACCATAACGATGGCCTCTTCCGTTCCGGCCACGATCAGGTTGAGTTTGGACTCGCGAATCTCGGCGTAAGTCGGATTCACCACGTAACGTCCGTCGATCAAGCCAACGCGCACGCCGGCAATCGGGTTCGGGAATGGAATGTCGGAAAGGTAAAGCGCGCAGGATGCGCCGGTAATCGCCAAAACATCAGGGTTGTTTTCCGGGTCGGCGGAAATGACCGACGCCACCACCTGAGTTTCATTCCGATAACCTTCGGTGAAAAGCGGCCGGCAAGGCCGATCGATTAACCGGCAGGTAATGACTTCTTTTTCATTGGGCCGGCCTTCGCGCCGGAAATAGTTACCGGGAATGCGGCCCGCCGCAAAGAACGCTTCGCGATACTCGACGGTGAGCGGGAAGAAATCTACCCCTTCACGTGGCGTCAAAGCGCCGACGGCGGCGCACAACAACATCGTGTCTCCATAACGGATCACACAAGATCCGTCTGCCTGTTTGGCAACGCGACCCACTTCTACGGTGAAATCGCGATCACCGACTCTGATTGATTCTTTCAGATACTTTTTGACTGTCATGTTGATCGTCTCCTTTTGACGATGGCTGGCGCCGGCTTGTTTCTGCACCCTTCCTTACGGTCGGGTTTCTGCCCAGCCAGTCACGCAACGTCTCATCCGCTGCGACTTTGTAAAAAGACTGGAGCGCAACCGTCTCGGATGCGGGACCTGTTCGAAGAGCAAGCGGGACGCTTGCGCTCCAGTCGCCCATAAAAATGAAGGCGGCAGAGCCTTACCCGTGAAGCTCTTGCCGCCCTTCGGTTTTGTTTGTGCTTCGCGCCGCCTGTCTCCTCGATATCGCCGTCACGTTCGGCTCGGTCGCAGGCCTTCGAATGGCGCGGGCTTTGTTCTACCGGAGAGTCGAATCTCTCCTTAGTGTTGTTTTCGACTAACGATTAACGACGCAGGCCCAGTCGTCCGACGACTTCGTGGTACTGCTGTATGTTCGTCTTCTTCAGGTAATCGAGCAAACTTCGGCGATGCGAGACCATCTTTAACAGGCCGCGCCGCGAATGATTGTCCTTCTTATGTGTCTTGAAATGCTCGGTGAGTTCGTTGATACGCTGACTCAAGAGCGCGATTTGTATTTGGGGTGACCCCGTGTCGCTGTCGTGCGTCCGAAAATCGGTGACGATTTTTTCCTTCGCTTCTTTTGCTAATGCCACTGCTTAAAGATGGCCTCCTGAACCGCAGTAATGCCGATTCATAGGCAAAACCGCAAAGAATTTAATATCGCAGAGAAGTTAACATCCGGCTGCCTGAGTGTCCAGCCACGGGCCGTTGGAGGGTCCGGGCCGCCTACTGTGCCGTGCGAGGCATGTCTGTTAACATCTCCGACTTGTTTGCGGGACAGTTGAATACCGATAAATGGCTAAAAAAGACGCGAAAATTCTGATTCTGGGCGGAGGCTTCGGCGGGTTATTCACGGCGCTCGATCTCGCCGGAGACGGGGAAATCATCCTCGTTAGCGACGAAGACCACTTCACCTTCAAGCCGATGCTTTACGAATACTTGAGTGGCGAAGTCGAAGCCTGGCACATTGCGCCGAATTATTCCGAACTGCTCGATGATGTGAAGCTTGTCCGTGGCGCGGTCACGTCGATCGACCTGGACAAGCGCTCAGTGACAATTGATGGCCGCGACGCGCCGCTGACTTCCGATGCGCTGGTGCTGGCACTCGGCGCAACCACGAATTACTGGGGCGTTGAAGGCGCCGAACAATTCAGCCTTCCTTTTCGGACGATGGCCGACGCGAATCACTTGCGGCGACGCCTGACCGAAGCCCTTGATCGCGTTCAGCCGGACGCCGCCCCGCAGGACACCCGGGCAGCGCTGACATTCGCTGTCGTGGGCGGAGGAGCGAGTGGCGTTGAGCTGGCGACCAAGATGGCCGATCTGCTGCGCGACGCCGTGAAGCGCCGCGCGCTACGCGGTGAGCCGCGCGTCATCATCATCGAAATGGCCGATCGACTGGTGCCGGGTATGGGGGACGAGATTCGGGAACATGTTGAGCGCGAGCTGGTAGAACAGCGGATCGAGATTCACACGCAGACGCGCGTCGCGCGAGTCGCGCCGAATGTACTGACCCTGGAACATAACGGGCGCGCAAGTGACATTGAAGTTGCGGACGTCGTTTGGGTGGCGGGTGTGCGCATGAATCCGCTCATTGAGAACCTCAAAGTCGAAAAGGATAAACGCGGACTCATTATCGTCGAACCGACCCTCCAAGTTCGCAATCACCCAAATGTTTTCACCCTTGGCGATATCGCCTCTTTCCCGGAAGTCCCGCCGACGCTTGCAGGAACAGCGCAGCTCGCACTGCAGCAGGCGCATCTATGCGCGCGCAACGTGCGCGCCTCTTTGAGCGGCGATGAGCTCAAGACCAAACACTTTGTTGAGCTGGGCGAAGCAATTAGCCTGGGCACGGAGCACGCCGCGGTCCTCTCAGCCGGCAAAGTCATGGCCGGACCACTCGCCCGCCAGGCACGCTTCGCGATGTACACCGCGCGCTTGCCTACATGGCACCATCGGCTGAAGGTCGGCGCGAGCTGGTTCTTCGAAGGCACCCAGCCCCGGCCTTTGCAGCCGCTAGGGTTCTAATGCGCTGGCCGTGACTGTCCGGTATAATCCTTCCATGGTTACCGCAAAGGAAGAGGTTGAACAATTACTTGGTAAGTTGCCGAACGATTGCTCGCTTGAAGACATTCAATACCACCTCTTCGTCCTCGAAAAGGTGCGGAACGGATTGAAATCCGCAGATACTGACGGGAGCGTTCCACAAGACAAGGCTGAAGAGCGGTTGAGCAAATGGCTTAACTGAGCCTGCAACGTTCTTCCCAAAACTCACACTGTTTTCGTTCCGGTTTTTCCTGTTTGCGTTCCTTTGCGTCTTTGCGCCTTTGCGTGAAAATACCTGCCTGATGACCGAGAACGAAGTTGCAAAGCACATCGTTGACGTCGCTTACAAAATTCACTCCACTTACGGTCCTGGTTTGCTGGAATCTGTTTATGAAGCCATCATGGCTCACGAACTGAGCAAGCGCGGTCTCAGAGTTACACGGCAACAACCAATTCCATTAGTTCATGAGGATCTTCGGATGGGTGTCGGATTCCGGGCGGATCTAATCGTCGAAAGTAAAGTGGTGGTCGAAATAAAATCGAAGCAATTGGGCCGGTTCACAAGAAGCAACTGCTAACCTACCTCAGACTTGCTGACAAGAGGCTTGGTTTGCTGATCAATTTCAACGTGGAATTGATCAAGAATGGAATCTCTCGAGTGGTAAATCAGCTCCCAGAGTGAGGGTTCACGGTGAGTCTCACGCAAAGGCGCAAAGACGCAAAGGAACGCAAAGAAGAAGTATCGCCACCCCTCGGCGATATGCCGGCCGAGGAATTCCGTCGCCACGGCCATGAGCTCATCGATTGGATTTCCGATTACTTCGAACACATCGATGATCTGCCCGTGCTGGCGCAGGTCGAACCCGGCGAGCTGAAATCGCAACTGCCAACTTCGCCGCCGGAAAAAGGCGAATCGATGGAAGCGATCCTGGCCGACGTGGATCGGCTAATCGTGCCCGCGCTCACTCACTGGAGCCATCCTTCATTCTTCGCTTACTTCGCCACCTCAACCTCCGCCCCGGGAATTTTTGCCGAGTTATTGTCCGCAGTCTTTGATACCAAGGCTTTGAACTGGCGCGCGGCGCCCGCCGCTACCGAACTGGAAGACGTGACTCTTGATTGGCTGCGGCAAATGATGGGACTGCCGCCTACGTTCGGTGGGATCATCTACGACACCGCTTCAGTTTCGACGCTTCACGCGTTGGCGGCCGCGCGCGAGAATCTCAGTTTGCGGATTCGCGAGGACGGCATGACCGGGCGTCCGGACTTACCACTTCTCCGCGTTTACACTTCAGAGCACGCACACTCCGTGGTCGATAAAGCTGCGATGACTCTGGGACTCGGCCAGCGCTCAGTGCGCAAGATTGCCGTGGACGCCGAGTTCCGCATGGACACATCAGCTCTTAGCCACGCAATTCAAGACGACACGGAAAAAGGCTTTCTGCCATTCGCAGTGGTGGCCACCGTGGGCACAACTTCGACCAGCAGTATCGATCCAATTTCAGCCATCGCTGATATTTGTGAACGCGAGAAACTTTGGCTGCACATCGACGCCGCGTACGCCGGCTCAGCCGCGATCGTTTCTGAGCTCCGACACTTATTTAATGGCTGCGAGCGGGCTGACTCGTTCACGTTGAATCCGCACAAATGGTTATTCACACCCTTCGACCTATCGGTACTGTTTTGCCGTCACATGGAGATCCTGCATCGCGCGTTTTCTTTAGTGATCGAGGTCCTGCGCACTTCAGAGGCTGAACGCAACACCGTCATCAATCATTCGGAGTATGGCATTCAGCTTGGCCGTCGCTTTCGTGCGCTCAAACTTTGGATGATCATCCGTTACTTCGGTCACGAAGGATTGGCCGCGCGCATTCGCGAACACGTCCGGCTGGCAAAGCTGTTCGCGTCGTGGGTTGAAGACTCGCAGGATTGGGAGCTGATGGCGCCCTTACCGTTCGCCCTGGTTTGTTTTCGGGCAAACCCGAGCGGCGGCAAGTCGGGCGAAGCCGGTAAACGACTGGATATCCTGAATGAAACCATCATGCAGGGCGTGAACGCAACGGGTAAAGCCTTTCTCTCGCACACAAAACTCAACGACAAACTGGTGCTGCGGCTTTCCATCGGCAACATCCGCACGACTGAAGCACACCTCCGTCGCGTGTGGGAATTGCTGAACGAACAACTCCGCCGTCTCTAAGCCGCAGCACCCCTGAATCAATGACCCGCCGCCGCAAGTTCCTACTCGCCCTGCTCGTAATTCTCGCGTTGTCGCAGGCGCCGTTTGCGTATCGCCGGTATCGCCTCAAGCGTCTGCAGACTACGATTCAGCAACTCGCGTCACAGCGAATTCCAAACGACTCTGCGAGTGAGTACGTCGATTACCAGGGCGTCATTCACGTCCACACGGCACTCGGCGGGCATAGCAGCGGAACTTTCGCAGAGTTGATCGCGGCGGCGAAATCAAACGAGCTCGACTTTGTGATCATGACCGAGCATCCGCAAGCCGAGTTCGACACCGCGGCCATGACGTTAAGCGGAGTGCACGCCGGCATTCTGTTCGTGAACGGAAATGAAGTGGCGACGGCTGACGGCGATCGACTGCTACTGGTTCCGGCACCGCCAAACGCAAACGAAAGACGCGCAACGAAGGAAGCGGTTGAGCAGCAGAAGGCGAACCACGGTTTGGCGTTCGCGGCTTACCCAACAGAGTCGAGCACCTGGCAAGCGAACCCAGTGGACGGTGTCGAGATCTATAACCTGTTCACGAACACGAAGCGGATTAATCGGTGGGTAACGTTCTTCGACGGGCTTTGGTCATATCGCAGTTATCCCGATCTGATGTTCGCAAACTTCTTCGCGCGTCCGACGGAAGATTTGAAACGCTGGGACGAGGCAATGTCAGCGAGCAATCGCAGACTGGTGGCCGTCGGCGGCAACGATGCGCATTCGAATGTTGGGTTCGGACTCGCTGATGCAACCGGCAAGCAGATTGTCGGCGTGAAGTTGGATCCGTACGAGCGAAGCTTTCGCACCGTTCGAACTCACGTTTTGATTCACAAGGATAAGCCACTCACGCGCGAATCGTTGCTCGAGGCACTGTCGCTCGGGCACTGTTACGTTTCATTCGACATCTTCAGCGATGCGACGGGCTTCGACTTTCGCGCGATTCAATCCGCGACGATGATGGGCGATGAAACTGCGTACCTCCAGCCACTCGAATTGATTGCTAAAGCCCCTGTCGCCAGCCGCTTTGTCCTGCTAAGAAACGGCGTCGCCGTCGATCAATCGGCCGGGCCAACGGTGCGATTTCCCGTAACGGCTGCCGGCATCTACCGAATCGAGGTCTATCTCGATTCTCTGCCGCCACCCGCGACAGGTAAGCCATGGATCCTTTCGAACCCCATCTACGTTCGCTGATCCTTCGAAAAAAGGCTCAAAAACCTCCCAAAATCTATCTATTGAGCACGGTTATAACGCTGTGTTAAACTCCGTTTGGCTGTTCGAACCCCGACTTTATCGGGATTTCCGCCCTCTTTCATCTCGCGCTATCGCCGTTCAATGTCTACAAGATCAACCCACTTTCAGTTCGACTGGTGGATCGTCCAGAAGCGCGCCGTTCACTTTGCAATAGTGATCGCCGTGGTGCTGCTTCTGGGTTCAGCAGCAGCTCTGTACGTATGGAAATTCGGCAACCCTTTCAACCGCGTCGCGCTAAAAACAAACCTGCCTGCAGGCGCGCGTTTCGAATCATTTGAAGGAGACGTGCGCGTGATTCATGCCGCCACGCGTGAAGTGGTGCTCGCGAGCAGCGACACGCAACTCTATCCCGGCGACACGGTGCAGACTCAAGCGGACGGACGCGCGCGGATCGCGATGGCCGATGGCTCGACGGTAGTGGTGCGGCCCAACAGCACGATCATCATTCGCGACAACGCGACTTCAGATGGGGGAAAGAAATCAAACGTGCACGTTGTCGTCGACAGTGGTCAGATGCTGGTGCGCACGCACGAGCAAACTGAAGGCGCGAAGAACGTGGTCGAAACTCCCAAGGCTACGAACCAGGTTGGCGCGCAGAGTGCGGCCAGCTTCATCGTCAACCCCGAAGGGACTGAAGAGATTCGCGTCAACGCGGGTTCAATTCAAAACAAGAACCGCAACGGTGAAACCATTACTCTGCGTTCCGGCGAATACGTTTCTTTTAACCAGTCGGGAACGATGTCTAAACCGCAAAGGCTTCTCGAAGTGCCGCACCCGGCCCAGCCGCGCGACCTGGAAAAGGTCATTGTCGGTAACAACGGTTCCGCAAACGTCGCGTTGCGGTGGTTGAAACCACAATCGGGACTCGCGTCGCATTATCGTGTCGAAGTCGCCACCTCTCCGTTCTTTGTGCCGGAAGGCAAAGTTATCGAACGCGACCGGCTGGACGCGACACAATTCAGTGCGAACGATTTGCGACCGGGAGCCTACTTCTGGCGGGTGCGCGCCACCGCGACAAGCGGACAGACAAGTGATTGGAGCGAGCCGCTGAAGTTCATAGTCGCCACACCCAGCACCGGCTCCGGTTCAGTTTCCTTAACGCGACTCAGCACGACGTATCTCGGCGGCGACCTTTACATCATTCGTGGCGCGGGTGCGCCGGGGACCACAATTTCAGCATTGGGGCGCGAAGCGTTAGTCGGCCCGGACGGAGCGTTTCAGATTCAGGTCACTGCCGCCCTGGGCACTCGTGAAGTGACGGTCTTTGCGTTCGACCCGCACGGCAATCGCAGCCAATATCGGCTATCGCTGACGCGGAACGGTTGAGCGGAAGCTGGGCCGGTTGTAGCGGAGTTATCGCTCCTGGTCCAAACATCGCGCACAGCGACAAAAGTTTTCGTCGCTGGTTTCATTTACCGATAGCATTACAGAACGAATAGTTGTATCTTTGTTTGCCCTCGGTGAGTTTTGCGGCTTTCGAAGAACCCGCTCGCGAATCCCGATACCTCGGGATTCAAGTTGGTACGGAAAAATAACCGCTCACCTCTTCCGGCGTTCCAATCTCCAGTCAGGGAAATCGTAATAAGTGGCCTTCAAATCTATCTTCAGCCTTTTTTCCAGCGATCTCGCGATCGATCTTGGCACCGCAAACACGCTGGTGTACGCAAAGGGTCGCGGCATTGTCGTTTCCGAACCGTCGATCGTCGCGATTAACAAAGTGACCAACGCCGTCGAAGCCGTAGGCCGCGATGCGAAAGAGATGCTGGGCCGGACGCCGGGCAACATCGTCGCGATCCGTCCGATGAAAGACGGCGTAATTGCGAACTTTGAAGTGACTGAGAAAATGCTTCAGCACTTTATTCGCAAAGCTCACAATGGCAAGACGTGGGTCAGCCCACGCGTGGTCATCGGCATCCCATCCGAAATTACTCAGGTCGAACGGCGCGCGGTTGAAGATTCGGCGTATCGCGCGAAAGCGTCCGAAGTTTATCTGGTTGAAGAAGCGATGGCCGCCGCGATCGGCGCCGGCCTTCCCATAACTGAGCCGCACGGCAACATGGTTGTGGACATTGGCGGCGGGACGACCGACATCGCTGTCATCAGTCTGAGCGGCATCGTCTATTCGCGTTCGGTGCGAGTCGCCGGCAACGAGATGGATGAAGCGATCACTCAGTACATCAAACGAAAATACAATCTGCTGATCGGCGAGCGCACGGCCGAAGCAATCAAGATCGAACTCGGCTCGGCGTTTCCGTTGGATGAGGAACTGTCATACGAAGTTCGCGGTCGCAACTTGATCGAAGGCATTCCGAAAACCGTTACGATTACCGACGAAGAAATTCGCGAAGCGCTGGCGGATTCAGTTTCGACCATCATCAACGCCGTGCGGGTGGCGCTGGAACGCACGCCGCCGGAACTTTCCGCGGACATTGTTGAGCGCGGCATCGTGCTAACCGGTGGCGGCGCCTTGCTTAAGAACCTCGACAAACGGCTATCGATTGAAACTGGTTTGCCTGTTTCCCTTGCCGAAGATCCGCTCGCTTCTGTGGTGCTGGGCACCGGCAAGATGCTTTCAGATTTCGATCTCCTCAAGCGCGTGAAATGGGACAATAGTTTAACGACCGGCACGTAAATGCAGAGGTCAGACGTCGGAAAGCGACGTCAGACCTTGCGCATCCCGACGCTGACAACTGACCGCTGATCTCTGACGTCTGACTTCTGACATCTGCTTTTCATGGCGGCAATTCGGACTCAACGCGAAATTCGACAGCGCGCCCCCTGGTGGTTTTTTGGGCTGCTGGCGCTGAATTTCGCGCTGATGACCTACGACGCGCGCGACGAATCGACGAAACAGCGAAAGATTCGTACGGTTGCGCAAAGCATAGCCTATCCTTTTCAGTGGACTGCATCTTCAGTCGGCAACCTGGTCGGAGGCCTCTTCGGCGGAGTCGGCGAGCTACGACGCGCCTCAACCGAAAACCAGCGCCTTCGCGCGCAAGTCGAACAGATGCAGAACGAGTTGCGCGATACGCGGCTGAAAGCCTCGGAGGCTGAACGGCTTGAAAAACTTCTGAAGCTGAACGAGCAGACGAAGTACAGCGCAGTGACCGCGCAGGTCATCGCTCGCGATCCGTCGCTGTGGTTCGACTCAGTCACCATTAATAAAGGGCGAGCGGCAGGCGTTGAAATTAACATGCCGGTCGTCACGGCTGATGGAATCGTCGGTCGCATCGTTTCCACCGGCCCTTTGAGTGCTCAGGTCATGCTCATCACCGATGAGCAGTCGGGCACAGGCGCCGTCGTGGGACAACTCGGCCAATCAAACGCGGTCGGGTCGATCAAGGGCATGGGCGAGAGGGGGCTGTTGGACATGCGTTATGTTTCCGGGCTTGAGAAGGTGCAGATCGGCGACATTGTTTACACGACGGGCCAGGATGGGATTTATCCTCCCGGCTACTCGGTCGGGCCGGTCGTCGAACTGCGGCCCGGCACGGCTACGCAGGCCCAGGTAATTCACATCCGGCCGAGCGCCGGCCTCGATCGCTTGAAAGAAGTTGTAGTTCTTCAGTATCGCCCGACGAAGACTCCGGAGTTGGATCAGTCTCTCCCGAACGTAGATAAGAAAAAACAGTAGGCAGACGGCCATGAGCAGAAGGCAGTAAGCAGATAGCAGTAAGCAGGAGAACGTGCTCATTCAAATCCATGTGCGTTCATCAACGTTAATGAACCAAACCCAAAACGCAACTGTAATTTCTCCTGCGAACTGCCGACTGCCTACTGCCATCTGTTTTGTTCCTGCCTCCTGCCTTCTGCCTACTGCCGCCTGTTCTTAGCCATGCGCCAACTGAAAATTGCCATCGCGTTGCTGCTCGCCATCGCTCTGCCATCCGGGTTGGCGGCGATTTGGCAACCGCTGGCGTCCTTTGATCTGGTGTTGGTGATGGTGGTGTATTTCGCGCTGCAGCGCGAGCCACTTAACGCCTTGTTCATTGGCGCCATCGCGGGGCTGGCCACGGATGCTTTAAGCCGCGGGTTATTGGGCGCGGGCGGGTTTTCAAAAGTACTTACGGCGTACGCCGTTTACTTCGTCGCGTCGCGCGTCATGCTGGACACAACATTGCTGCGAATTCCGGTGCTGGCGGCGGCGGCGCTCATCGACAATCTCGTTTACTTCGGCATGAACCGGCTGTTGGGACAGTCGACTTCAATGCCGTTTGCGCAGGCGCTGTCGTATAAGCTGGTCGCGACAACCGTCCTGGGAACGCTCCTGCTTTACGTGCACGACAATTACTTCAGCGACAAAGCGAGAAACCGTCGGCAGTTCTCAACCCGGCGCCGCGACGCTCGTCGCAGTTCCGGATTGTTCGGCAGAAAAAGAAGAACCACCAGCCGGCAGTGGTAGTAAAATAGGCTTCCATGAAGTTCGTCGACGACTCACAAAACCTTAGGATTCGCCTTCGCATCGTGCAGGCCCTCGTGTTGGTGCTGCTCGCCGTGCTGGCCGTGCGCCTCTACTTTCTGCAAGTCGTCAAGGGCGCGAAATACGCCGAGGTTGCCGTCAACCAACGCCTCAGACGGTTGCCGATTCCCGCGCAACGCGGCGCGATCATAGATCGCAACGGGCTGCTGTTGGTTGACTCAAGACCCATCTACAACATTCTGCTTTCGCGTGAAGACACCAAGCACCTCGATCGCAATTCGCTGATCCAGCCGCTGGCGCAAGGGCTCAACATCGATCCGCAAATGTTGCGCGAGCGATTTCACCAGGTGAAAAACCAACCGGCGTTCGAATCGATCGTGATTAAAGAAGAAGCGAACCACAACGACATTGCCTGGGTCGATGCGCATCAGCTCGAGCTTCCCGCGCTGCGTGTTGAGGAAACGCCGCAACGACGCTATCCGGCGAACGGAGTGCTGTCCCACGTGCTCGGATATGTTCAGGAGATTAGTCCTGAGCAGCTCGAGGATTCTCGGTACAAGAGTAAGGGTTACAAGCCAGGTGACGTCATCGGACAGGATGGAATCGAATCGGTCTATGACGAGTTCCTTCGGGGCCGGGATGGTTACCGCGAGGTTGTCGTGGACAGCCGCGGCCACATTCAAAGCGAGCGATCGCGTGTCGAGCCGCAGCCCGGACAGGATCTGATCATTACAATCGACAGCGATCTGCAGGCGGCCGCCGAATTGGAACTCAAGAATTCGCCGCAGGGACGCGGTGTGATTATCGCGTTGGATCCCAACAATGGCGAGATCCTCGCGCTCGCATCGGCGCCAACTTTTGATCCGAATCTGTTTTCCCAACGCATCACCACTAAAGAAGGCCGCGCTGAATACGCCGCGTTAGTGAATCATCCTGACAAACCACTGCTCAATCGCGCGGTGCAGGGTCGATATCCGCCGGGCTCAACCTGGAAGCCCCTGATGGCGATTGCGGGACTAAAACAGGGTGACATCACGGTTGATAACTCGAATATCCTGTGCGCGGGCGGCATCCAGATCGGCAACAAGCACACGCGGTGCATGGGCGGCAACCATGGCTCGCCCAATGTGCATATCGCCATTGCGAAGTCCTGCGACGGCTATTTCTATCGGCTCGGATTGAAGATGGAGCTTGAGGGAATGCAGCAGATGGTGCGCGAATTCGAGTTGGACAAACGCACGGGCATCGACTTGCCGCACGAAATCGTCAGCATCACGCCGTCACGCGAGTTGAAAGCCAAGCTGCATCCGAAAACACCCGAGTGGACCGACATCGACACCATTCACGCATCGTTCGGCCAGGGACAGGACGTGATTACGCCTATTGCCCTGATCCGCGCGCACGCTTCAATTGGCATGAAGGGCAAGATGTTCGTGCCACATCTGCTGAAAGAAATTCGTTCCGTGCGCTCGGTCGGCGAGCGACAGGAGCGCGCGGGGCGATTTTTTGATCGGCCGCAGCCGAAAGACCTCGGAATTCCTCCCGAGCAAAACGCGACCGTCGTGCAAGCGATGTGGGCCGTCGTGAATGAGGGAGGGACGGCGACGGGAATCAAGATTCCCGGCTTCGACATTGCCGGCAAAACGGGCACGGCCCAAGTCGTCAGTCTTGGCAAAGAAGGCAGCGAATTCCGAGACCATTCGTGGTTCGTTTCCTATGCTCCCGCCTACAAGCCGGAGATTGCATGCGTTGCTTTGATCGAGAACGCGGGGCTGGGTTCGCGCTTCGGCGCGCCGTCCGTGCGCGCGGTTTACGACGTCTACTACAACAAAAAACACGGCCAGCCCGCCGCGATGAAAACTAACATAGCGCTGAAAATTCGGTGAGACCGATAAGACTTATGGGACCCATACGACCCATACGTCCTATACGACGAATTCGTCCTATTGAAGTTCAATGGTAGAGGCTCTCCAAAAACGCAAACTTCGAGATTTCGATTGGCTGGTCGCAGCGGTGGCGATCCTCATCGTCGCGTTCGGCATCTGGCAAATTCACAACGCAGTGCCGGCGGAAACGTACTGGCAGAAACAGATTGTCGGCCTGGTGATCGCGCTGGTCGCTATGGTCGCGATTGCGTTCAGCAATTATCGAAGACTGGTGGAACTGGCGCCGATATTTTACCTGCTCGGGTTGATTCTCTTGATCCTCGTGCTGATCCCAGGCATCGGCGTGAAAGTGAATGGCCAGCAATGCTGGATTCAATTACCCGGACCGCTCGGCAGATTCCAACCGTCTGAGTTCGTTAAGATTCCCGTTGTGCTGATGCTTGCCAAGGTATTCGGAATGCACCGCACGGGCGCGTTGGGTTGGAAAGAGTTCGCGAAGGGCTGTCTCATTCTCGCGATACCGATTGGCTTGATCTTGCTGGAACCTGACACGGGACAAGCTTTGACCTACCTTCCGCTGCTGGCGATCGTGCTCTTCCTTTCGTCGATAAAGATGCGAATCGTCGCCGCGGTCCTGGCGGCGTGCATCGTGGGCGCGCCATTAGCTTACGTAGTGGGAGTGAAAACGGGAGTCCTGAGCGGTTACAAGCTTGAACGCATCAACGTGATCCTCGACCCTGAGAGCGCGGACAGACGCGGCTTCGGCTATCACACGTACCAGTCGATGGTCACAGTCGGCGCGGGAGGAATTATCGGTTCGCGCGACACAGAATTTTCGCAAAGCAGTTTGAAGTTTCTCCCTGAACCGCAGACCGATTTTATTTTTGCGGTGACGGCGGAAACCACCGGCTTTGTCGGCTGTCTGCTTTTGCTCGCGGCTTACGCCGTTTTGCTTACCCGCCTAATTACTGATGCCCGCCGGTCGCGTGACCGCACGGGCATGCTGGTAATCATGGCCATTGTTGGCGGCCTGATATTTCAGATAGGCCTCAACGTGGGGATGGCCGTTGGTTTATTGCCGGTAATCGGCGTGCCTTTGCCTCTCATGAGCGCGGGGCTCTCTTCAATGCTCGCCACCTTCATCGCGATCGGGTTTGCGATCAGCGTCCAGCTCCGGCGATTCGTCAATTAGTTATCCAAACAAAAAGCGCGAGAGCATGACCTCGGGTCGATGCTCTCGCGCCTGCCTTGCGGCATGGTCTGCTATTTACCTGCGAGATCTTCTCGAAGCTTGCAACTTCTGTATTTGCCGCTTCAATTCGTTGATCTCTTTCTGTTGCTCTTTGATCGAGTTTACGAGCGCCACGATGATCGGACGGTCAGACAGCGTGAGCATGCCTCTGGTATCCTCGCCCACCGCTTCGGGAACATTATCCCTCACGTTCTGCGCTGAAAACCCAACGTAATCGTTGCGCGTCTGATCGAGGCCGGACTCTGTCGTGTAGCCGTAAAGAATTGGCTTGAGCCCGAGAACATTGTGTAAGCCTCGCGTGAACGGGCGGATATTCTTCTTCAGCCGCTCGTCTGACGAGGCGGTAATGTTACCGCTGGCATCGGTGACCAGCGTTCCCGCCCCGTAGGTATTGAATTGCACTGCACCTGAACCCGAGATGGTCACGCGCGTGTTGTTGTTGGCGACCAATCCCAAAGGATGGTTGCTGATTGTTCCGAAGAAGCCGCCGCCGGTCTGCACGACGCTAAGGAACTTTTCCGTGCCGTTCGAGATACCGAAACCGGTTTGGGAAGGACCGAGAAACAATGCAGTCTCGGTGCCGATTTGGATCTTCGAATTCGATCCGCGCACATCCAGGTTCACCGCGGGACTCGCCGTGCTGATGCCAACATTGCCACTTGCGGCGATATCGAGACTGCTTGTTGGCGCGCCGGGCCGAATGCGAAACGGCAAAAGGGAGCCGCCGGTCACATCGCGGACAAAGAAGTTGGCTTCGTTGCCGGCGATGTCCCACGTCTGCGCGGCAAAGCCTCCAGAGTTGTTCTGTTCGAGTCGTATGTCCGGTGTATCCGACTCATTTATGTGCAGAGCGAGCACCGGCGTCGCTGTCTTGAGCCCGACCCGGCCAGTACTTGAAACCCTGAGCGAGTTGGCGGTCGCGCCGGCATCGAACTGAGCGATAATCGTGCCGGTCTCGGCGCCGGTACCTGCATTTCCATGGTCTACGATCCCCAGGAAACTCGCGTCACCACTGTTTGGGCCGTTCGCCCTGATAATCCAGTCGTTGGTCGGAAAACCCGCCGACGTACTGGTGTCCAGAAACAAGATGCGCGTGTTGTTCTCCTTCATTCTGATCGTGTCAAACTGGAAAGGCTCGTTGTTCACACAGTCCAGGCCAACGCAGGCGCTGCCCTGCACGACTAAGTCGTCCGCAATTACAAAGTCGGGCTTAAAGAATGCACGGTGGTTGTTTCGAATGCGTTCAAGCATGTTCGGAGAAGCCAAGGTCCTGGTAGCCGGTGCAGCCGCCGGTCCAGTCGAGGCCTTCTCGGGGCGCTTCTGCTCAGGTTCGAGACCTCCAGCAACAACGATCGATCCATTAGCAACCGCGAATGCTCCCGATTGGGTCATCGCGGGCACGGCTGAACGCTTGCGTCCAGCGCGTTCGCTTTCAGGATCGTTGTCTTTCCCACGGGCTTTAATCGCCGCGTCTGACGGCGCCGAAGCGAGTTGAAGTTCGTATGCATAGACTCCATCCGGAGGATCTTCGAAATACTTATCGCCGATGGCAATGGACGGTGATCCACCTGCGCTGAAGGTCTTTCTAATCGACCGGCCGTCGGGAAAATTAATCGTTAACGTTCCGCCGGCATTCGGAGCAGTGACATCCCACCTTGCCGCTGACCCACCACCGCTTACATTTGCGAGGCTTCCCCCTGTTTGGCCTGTTGCCGAAATTGCGAGACAAGCCACCACTGCGGCCGCGAAAATCGCGGACGCCATTAATCTCAACTTACTCATTTTAGACCTCCTCTTGGTAAGGGAACCGGGGCCTGGGCTAGGCGACAGGGTAAGGTGGGCAAGCGTACCAGGTCACGATTTCAGTTTCTTTTAAGGTAATTTACGTCGCTTGGTGCGTCTTTTAGCAAGGACGTTCAACAATGTCAAGCATTTTTCATCAATCATCGAAAAAAAGGCCCCGACCGCGGAGAAAAAAAAAGGAGGACTGAGCCAGGATTGTTAATCCTGCTCAGTCCTTGTTGTTTTAGCGGCAGACTTGAACGTGTGAACCGGTGCGTTACTTGCCGGTGTTCACGTACTGGATGCAGTCTCCCTGATTGTTGAACGTGCGCGGATAGTTGAAGAACTGCCACCCGCCATTCTTACATTGGTCCTTATTCGTAGGCGGACCGATTTGAGCATCACAGGCGTCTCCGATCCCATCCTGATCCGCATCGGCCTGGTTCGAGTTAGCCACGAACGGGCAGTTGTCGCTGCCATCGGGAACTCCGTCATTGTCATCATCCGGATCGACGCAATCAGCTAACCCGTCGTTATCATTGTTCGGGAAACCCTCGTCGATCCCTTCATTCAGGTCATTGTCGAGGCCATCGCAGACCTCCGGGGTCGAAGCCGGATTAAGAGGATCACTACCTGCGGCAATTTCCACGGTATCGGAAAAGCCATCGTTGTCATCGTCACCATCGACGCAGTCGGCCTGAGAATCACCGTCGGTGTTCGTGAAGTTTTCGTCGGTGCTGCCGTCCAGGTCGTTGTCGGCGCCGTCACAGACTTCACACGTCGATGCAGCGTTTAGCGGATTGGAACCGCAGGCTCCCTCATCGGCATCCAGGGTGCCGTCGTTATCATCGTCCGCGTCAACACAGTCGGCCTGAGAATCACCGTCGGTGTTCGTGAAGTTTTCGTCGGTGCTGCCGTCCAGGTCGTTGTCGGCGCCGTCACAGACTTCACACGTCGATGCAGCGTTTAGCGGATTGGAACCGCAGGCTCCTTCATCTGTGTCCAAGGTGCCGTCGTTATCGTCATCCGCGTCGCAAACATCACCCTGGGCATCGCCGTCATTATTTGCCTGATCGGTATTAACCGCGAACGGGCAATTGTCGCCGCTATCAGGAACACTGTCATTGTCGGTGTCCAACGGCGGGTTGTTGCCGTTTATACCAGCTTCAACGCAGCGTTGAATCGGCTCAGGCAGGTTCGAGAAGAAGTCATAGCCGGTTAAAGCTTCGACCACGTCAACGGTTGTTAGGTACTGTGTCCAGTCCGGATTGGTTCCATTCGTATTGGGCACGATGACCGCGATGGTTCGCGAAGAACAATCGACACGCGAGATGTCGTTTTCGCCCTTCGGAATCACTAACGCGACTTTCCAGGTTTGGGCCGGCACCGTAACCTTGCCTCCGGCAATAGTCAGTGCGAAACCGTTGTCGCCGCTGCCACCTATCCCCGCGCCACCCGAGATGATGTACAACTCGTTTACCGGCGTGAGTGCCCGCAGGTCTTGCTCCATATTGTTCCAGGTGAACTGATTGTTATCGGGCGCTTGCGGAATGATGTTATCCATCAGGAAGGTCTGCTGATTCATTGGCAGAGTTGCCCGTCGATCGGCTGAAGGAACCATGTGCCCGCGGTCGAAACCTGAACCGCTGTAATCGAACTGATGCACGCGGTTAAAAGAGGCGGGAAGTTGCGGATCCGGACGGAATGTATCGATTCGAGTTAGAGTCCCGTCCCACTCATCAGTCAGGTGCCAGCTCACCCAATTCGGGCCGCCGCGACCCTGGTTATACGAAAGTGCCAAGTCCGGTTTCGAGAGCAAATAATTGTTCGGCTGTCCGATATCGTTGACCGCTCCGCTTGGGTTACCCATTGTTAGATGGACGCTCGAATCATACGGAGAGGGCGCACCCGTCGCGACCGTAAACATTGCGACGAAATTAGCCTGCATGAAATCGGTGTTGGGCTGGCCATCGTCTAAGTCCGCGTCGTTAACTTGGGTGGCGAACACCGTGAACGTGCATTGCTCGCCAGGCTCGAAGTTGACGTCTGGAGTTACGATCCAGTTCTTAGGCCCGGCATAAATTACGGCCGTATGATTGCCGGTATTTGCGCAGGTCAGGTCGTACCACGTGCCGTTGACTACTACGTCCTCACTAAAGAAGACGGCGACACTGCCGTCCTTCGGCGCCGGCGTAGATGCGCCGACCTCAGAGTCGGTATCAATCGAGGTGACAGTTGGAGGCGAATCTAAAATGATTGCTGTTCGCCGAGGGTTCGGTGCTCCGGTTGCGAAGTCATCGCCGTTTTGGTTTGTGTCCTGAGCGCCGTTCGCTTTTCTGAGGACGGCGGTAGTGTTGCTGCCGGCGGGCGCCGTGGCGCTGCCCTCGCTACAGCTTGCGCTGCCGTAGCCCACATAGTCGACCAAATCCGGATCACCGGTCGGACAAGTACCGACCAGGGCGACCGAATTATTTACGAGGGCAACCTTCCCGTTCGTCGCGCTGATGTTGACCGAGGTGTTTTCCGCGTTCGCCGGAGGCACGTCGAGACCCACCGGTCCATTTGTGCCCAGCTTAATTAGGTAATACTCACCCGGATTGATTGGCCCCGCGAGCGGAACCGTTGAGCTTACGTTGCCGGCCGCGGCCGCATACTGAATCGACCAACCATTCAGGTTGAATGTCGTCGGGCTCGGGTTGTACAGCTCAACGTAATCGTTCTTGTAGGTCGCTAAGGCGTTGCCGCCGCCGCCGTAAACCTGACTGATCACGACGTGATCTGAAGGCGGAGGAGGCGCGTTCACGGTCAAGCTGATCGAGCCGCCGCCCGAACGGACCTGCGCGTCGGTAATCGTGAAGGGAAGACTCTTTGCGCCCGGAGTCGTGCTAATGGGAACGGTTGCGGCGTACGAGAAGATGTTATCGCCGGGGCTGACGTCGCCGTTGCTCCCATCATCATAAAAAGTTTGCGGGTTGACGCCGCCAATTGAGGTCAGGTCCGCCGTCACTGCCAAGCCGGTGCTGGGTGGATTGGCGCCGGGCGTTACATTAACGGTCAACAAAGTTGCGTTGCCCGCAACTACACTGCTGGGATTAGCAGCGCCGACGCCGCTTGGATTCGTAGGCAGAACAACAATCGATCCGTTGACGGAGATGTCATCAATGCCCACCCACTCATCGACGCCGGCTGCGTCGGTTGTAATCACACGCACCTGAACGAGTGGTTGATTTTCTGCCGCCGCCGGCAGCAAGACGCTCACCGGTGTTACTTGCGTCGCTAAACTCGGCCCCGAGGTTGCATCGGCGACAAAGCCTGCAGGAACGTTGGTAAAGTTACCTGTGGAACCGACGCGAAACTGAAGCGCCACAGGTTGGACCGCGTTGTCGATTGAACCGTCAACGTCTCTTAGATTGTAGGAAACCGTAATGTTCGAACTACCGATGGTATTAAGATGGAATTGTATGTACGGGGCTCTTGCCGTTCCGGAGCCCTGAAGGGCTACGACCGGATTCGGGATGTGAAACTCAGCAACGCCGCCTGTCCCAAAAGTAGCGGGGTTAAGCAGATTAGCGTTGACGTCGACCACGGTGCTCTCAGCAACTACCGTTTGCGGATTGACAGCAGTTGCTCCCGTCAAGCCGTCTCCTCGGTAGCCAATAATCCCGGGAACGCCTGACCAATTATCGTCCGCGGTGATCAGTCCTGTGTTCGTCCAGTCCTGCGAGAAAGGCAGTAGCTGGGCTGAGCTATCAGCGAATACTCGCGTCATCAAGTGCACTCCGAACGTGCCGGCCGCAATCATCGATAGAAGCAAGAAGGTGGTAATCATCGCTCGCTTCGATCGCGAGCGTCGTCCGCTTGATGTTGCGGTCAAACTGAAGAGCGTACGGGTGCTTTGCCGTGAGCGGCGGTCAGTTTTCGAGTTCATAGGGGCCTTTCTCAAAAGAAATTGGAAAATACTTTGCTAATAGCAGGAATACCGGAGGTCAGAAGACAAAACCGGCAGGAACGAAGCGAAACTTTTACCAGCATTCATTACCGTGGTCAAGTTTTTACAACCTTTACTAAGTCGCCTTGTCAGACGAATAAGAGCCAAACGGCCTGCCGGTTACAGCGCGACACTTCATCGGTCAATGTTTTGTGTCCGATCGTCTTGCGCCAATTTCTTTTTGAGAGTTAAATACCGCCTCCATGATTGGCCAAACCATTGGCAGCTTCAAAGTTACGCACAAGATTGGCGCAGGCGGCCAGGGCACTGTTTACAAAGCGACCGACACGAAGCTCGGCCGCGCCGTCGTCATCAAAGTCCTGCCGGCGGAACTCACCGGCAAGGACACAAACCTCAAGCGTTTCGATCGTGAAGCGCGTCTCGCCTCTTCGCTCGATCACCCGAACATCTGCACAATTTTCGATCTCGGCGAGCAGGATGGAATGCATTACATCGTGATGCAGCACGTTGAAGGTCGTAACGTGCGCCAGCTTGTAAATGGGCGGCCACTCGAATTGGACAGCGCGCTGCGGATTGCCGTTCAGGTGACCGATGCGCTGACGGCAGCGCATGCGCGCGGCATCATCCATCGCGACATCAAATCCGGCAACGTCATGGTCACCGATGCGGGCCAGGTAAAAATTCTCGACTTCGGTTTAGCGAAGCTCCTCGATGAAAACGAACCGCAAGGTGGCGGTGTTGATCGCATTGAGTTAACTGAAGTCGGCGTGCCGTACGGCACTGCGACCTACGCGGCTCCGGAACAAGCGCGCGGCGATAAAGTCGATTCGCGCGCCGACATTTTCTCGACCGGCGTCCTGCTTTACGAGATGCTGACCGGTACCTGGCCTTTCCGCGGGAAGACGACGGTGGAAGTCCGTTACGCCGTGATGAATGCCGCCGCCAAACCCCTGGCCGAAGCGCGCCCCGGGCCGCTGCCCGCGCAACTTCAGCCGATTCTCGACAAGGCGATGGCCAAGGACCCGCGCGATCGTTATCAAAAGATTTCCGAGCTGCGCGATGAACTTAAAAAAGTTCTGCAGCAGGTTTCGTCAGGAGAGCAATTCGAAGTCGCCGCGGCGCCCGCGCGTCACATGGGCGGCTCGAGCGCGGTCTCGCGCGCCATGCGCTGGTTGAAAAGAATGGGAGGCGTCGAGGTGCATACGAGCGCGCCGCAAATGACTTCCAAACCTTCTATAACTGAAGCCCCCGAGGCGTCGTTCACGATAACCGAACGCGAGAAGAAAAGCCTCGCGGTCATGCCGTTCAAAAACCTCAACAACGATCCAGCATCGAGCTTTTATGAGTTCGCGCTGGCTGACGCCGTGATAACTGAGCTGGCGCGGATTCGTTCGCTCGTCGTGCGGCCGTCGTCAGTGATGTCGAAGTACCAGGGCCAACCCGTCGATCCGGCGGACGTAGGTCGCGAGCTGAACGTGGACGCGGTGCTGTCGGCGGGTTTTATTCATATCGGCGAGCGCTTTCGCGTGACCGCGCAACTGCTCGACGTGCGCAGCAGTGAAATCCTCTGGAGCGATAAAGTCGATGCTTCCGCGGACGACGTGATCGCGGTACAGGACGAGATTACGCAACGCATCGTCGATGGGCTGCGGCTGGAACTCAGTCCCGACGAACAAGCCGGCCTCGAGAAAACCAAGACGGTCAACGCTGAAGCCTACGACGAATTTCTGCGCGGACGCGATCGCTTTGCCCGCTTCATCTTTCGCACCGTGGCGGCTGAAGACTGCAATGCCGCGATTCAGCACTTCACGCGGGCGACGGAGTTGGATCCTGAGTTTGGTTTAGCCTATGACGGCCTCGGCGCGGCGTACGTGAATCGGGTTTTCAAAGGCCTTGGGGGAGCAGCAGACTTTGAGAAAGCTGAAGTTGCATTCAACAAGGCGCTGGCTATCGACCCGAATATTATCGAAGCGCGCATGCTGATGGTTTTCGTGCAGTTGTGGCGCGGGCAGAAAGCGAAAGCGCGTGAGGAAGTAGAGCGCATGCGCCGGCAGGCGCCCAACGAAGCCGTCGTGCATTTTGTGAAAGCGACACTGCACCGCCTCGACGGTGAATACGACCGCGCGCTGCGTGCGTACGATCGCCTGGTGCGTCTGGATCCGGCGGCCTTTGTCGTCGTCAGCTACAACCGCGCGCTGATTTTTCTTTACGAAGGCAAGTTTGAAGAGGCCCAGCGCGAACTCGATCGGGCGCGCTCAGTCGAGCCCAATAACCCACTGCTGAACACAGTTCGCGCGCTAGCGTTGTATTACACCAAACGGCCGGCCGAAGCTGAGCAGATTCTCCGCGAAGTGCTGCAAGCGAATCCAAATCTTCATGGCGTCCGGCCGACGTTAGCCATGTGTTTGAGTCGCCAGGGAAAACATGAAGCAGCCCTGGCTGAGTTGACCGATTCTGTAATCCGCAATGCGTCAGTCGATCCCGATATCGCCTATGCGGTTGGTTCCGTTTACGCGCTCGAAGGAGATTCGGATCAGGCCTTAGGCTGGCTGCAACGCTCGGTTGCTCTCGGCAACGGAAACAAACCTTGCTTTGAAGGCGACCCGAATTTGAAGAGCGTGCGCGGCGACTCGCGCTTTGGGGAATTGATGAAGAAGATCAGTCCCTAACTGAACTCCATAATGAAAAAGTGTCCGAAATGTAGGCGCACCTATGCCGACGACGGGTTCACGTTCTGCCTGGAAGACGGCGCGCTTTTGTCGGCGCCCTACGATGGCGTTAAAGAAGAACCACCTGTCAGCACGATTCTGGGTGGAGGACCACCACCGACCTTAGTTCTCCCGCGAACCGAAGCGGGTGGGCACAAAGCGCTGCCCACGGTAAAGACCGCGCCATCACCGGCAAACGCCGAAGAAGCGAAGCCGCAAATCCCTTTTCATCCCGAGAGCCCTCGGCGAACGAGTCCTTTGAAGTACGTGGCGATCGGTTTGGCAGCTCTGGTTATCGTCGCGACCGGACTGGGTTTTCTCGGTCTTTACGTTGCGGGCTCAAACTGTCCAAGGCTACTGATTAATTGTTCTCCCTCAGGCGCTACTACTTACTGTGACGTGGCAGAAGACAAGACTCTAACTTCCGATAACCTTGAGGCTAAACCGATTAGCGCCGCGCTTTGTTCACGGTCTATATTTTTACTGCAAGAGGCCGCTCTGCCTGAGGGCGTAACTGACGTAAGTTGGTCTACTTCCTTAGGCACACCCCGCTGGATTCGTCAGCGGCAACTAATCATCGATACGTCAGAGTTGGCCGGTAAAACCGTTGAGGTCAAGGCAAAGGTTACTACCTCGTCGTGGTTCTGTTCCACGACGGTCTCAACATCCTTCAATGTACCATCCGCGCCTGCCAAGTGAACCCCGTCTATCGGTTTCCACGGTAGTTCTGCTATACTCCCTTCGGCTCGCCTCAGCCGGACACCCGGTTCGGCCAACGCACCGCAACTAGTTTCAATTGCAGTGAATACGGTGAGCAAGGATTTTTGAGGCCGGCACTACGGCCATTTGCACGAACCGCAATCCAGGTTTCAGAGCGCGTCCTATTTGGTAACGCTTGGCTCCCTGGCCCAACGAAATTAAGGCTGCGGTTCGACGGAGTTTCCTGTTGAATCAACTCGAAGGCCGCCCGGCTCACCGAGTGGCACTGATCGCAGCGCAGCCAGACCATCTGAGGCTGCCGAGTCCCGACATAGAGGGATTCGCGAAAGCGCCTGAGCGCGCGACAAATTCATTGCCGGCACTTTCTGCCGGCGATTTCCAATCACAAACTAAGCGAACTTTGGAGTGCGCTGGCAGAATGACCACCCCAGCGTGGCTGCCACGCCGGGGACCCCGGCTGAAGCGGCGACAGCGCTTTGGATTCGATTGCTATGCGAGTCCTAACTCCAGGTTTGCGTTGCAGATATCCATAGCGCCGTCTTCGCTAGGACCACCCCAGCGCGGCTGCCGCGCCGGGGACCCCGGTGTTTTGCCGGCGCGCTCCAAAAGAAAGAAAGAAAACCAATGTCAAGAGAGTTAATTGTTAGTGTGAACGGTCGCGAAAAGAAAATCGCGATCATTGAAAATGACCGCGTCACAGAGTTCTACATCGAACGCGGCGAAGAGAATCAGGGCATCGTCGGCAACCTTTACAAAGGACGCGTCATGCGCGTTCTGCCCGGCATGCAATCGGCGTTTGTCGATATCGGCCTGGAGCGCGATGCGTTCCTCTACGTGTCAGACTTCTTTGATGAAGAAGCCGAGTTCGAACGCATCGTGGTTGACAGCGCCAAGAAAGGCGACGCCGCGGGAGCCGAGAAAGCTGCCGCCGAAAAGATCGCGCAGGCACGCATCGAACGCGAGCATCACATCGAGTCAACGCATGAACGCGTTGATCCGCTGCGCGACGCTGAAGCTGATACTGAAACCGAACCTGAATCTGAAGCAGTGGCTGAAGCCCCTGAAGAAGAAACAGAAGAGACCGGCGCTCGTCGTCGCGGCCGTCGCGGCGGACGTGGCCGGAAACGTGTTACGAAAGCCGAAGCCGAACCTGCGCGTGAAGAGCGCAGCCTAATCCCGCACGCGGTCGAGCCGTTCGATACGCCGTTCGTTTCGGCGGCTTCGTTTGAACGCGTGAGCGATGACGAAGGCCTCATTAATGGCGAGATGCTGAAAGACGCGCGGCTGCAAGAACGCATCATGGATGAAGTCCATGCCGCCGAGTTCGATCTTGAAGATGTGCCGAGTGCTCCGGTGGGATCGCTCCTGGAAGACCTCCGCGAAAGCGGTGAATTTCAGCGGGTGGCGGACAGCGAAGATGCGGAAGTCGCCGCCGCACGGCCGCGCACCATCGAAGAAGCTCATGTGCGCGACTTTGTCGACGAAGTAGTTGACGAAAGTTCGCGCGGCGCGGCCTTCCAAAGAGTCAGCGATGACGAAGAAGCGTCGGCCAATGCCGAATCAATCTCTGAGCCTCCATCGCCGGCGTCGAGCACGCGTTCGCGGCGAAAAACGGGGGTTATCAGCCGGTTTTTCAAATCAAAAAAGGCTGAAGAAACTTCAGAAGAAACAGGAACTGGTTCTGAGGATGCTGCAAGCGAAGAAGTAAACCCTGACGCGGACGCCAGCCTTACCAGTGGGCGCGCGCACGAAGAGTTCGCGACCCGCCGTGGCGGAAGGCGGCGACGAAAGCCAAAGGCGGCCGGTAGCGCGGAAACTGAAGAGACGAACGGCCAGGAAGTTGAGGCCGACGTTGTCGAAGCCGACGAAGCGCAGCCTGAGGATGAGTCGCAACCAGTTGCCGCAGCCGAGCCTGAATCCGATACCCACGAGACCGAGGAAGAAACTGGTCCGGCGGCGCGAACGGGTCGCCGCACCCCTCCGGCGCCGCGCGGCGGTCCCCGTCGTCGTCACCCGCGACATGAACGCAAGCAAGTCGCCATCAGTGAACTGCTTAAGGAAGGCCAGGAGATCCTCGTTCAGATCGCGAAAGAGCCAATCGCCAAAAAGGGCGCGCGCATAACTTCGCACATCGCCCTGCCGGGACGCTTTTGCGTTTACATGCCGACGGTTGAACACCTCGGTGTCTCGCGCAAGATTGATTCAGACACGGAACGTTTGCGCCTGCGAAAGCTAATCCAAAAAATTCACGCCGAAGAAGATGTGCCGTCAGGAGGGTTCATCGTCCGCACCGCCGGTGTGGGCGCGAAAGAGGACGAGCTGCGCGCGGATGCGCGTTACCTGATTCGGACGTGGCAGGACATGCGGCAGAAAGCCGAGAAGTCGAAGGCCCCGAACCTGGTCCATCGCGATCTCGATCTAGTGCAGCGCATTTTGCGCGACCAGCTTTCCGAAGACTTCAGCGCGATTCGTATCGACAACGAAGAGGAATACGAGCGCGTTGTCGAATTTGTGAACCGCGTGCAGCCGAAGCTGGTCAAGCGCGTCAAGCTTTACACGCGCGACGAACCGATCCTCGAGCAGTTCGGCGTGCAGGCTGAGATCGACAAAGCGATCAAGCCGCGCGTCTGGCTGAAGTCCGGCGGTTACCTCGTAATCAATCAGACCGAAGCTCTGGTTTCGATTGACGTAAACACCGGCAAGTTCGTTGGCCGCGGAGCGACGCGTCTGGAAGACACGATCACGCGCACGAACATGGAAGCGGTCGACGAGATTGCCCGGCAGCTCCGTTTGCGCGATTTGGGCGGAATCATCGTCCTCGATCTAATCGACATGGAAGAACGCCGCAATCGGACGCGGGTAATGGCGGCTTTGCAGGACGCTTTACGCTGGGACAAATCGCCGACGAAAGTTCTATCGTTCAACGATTTCGGTTTGGTGATCATGACGCGCAAACGCGTCAAGCAATCGCTCGAGCGCACCTTGTGTTCGCCGTGTTCGTATTGTCAGGGCGCGGGTTTGGTGAAATCGCCCCAGACGATCTGCTACGAGATTCTCGAACAGGCGCGGCGTCTGTCGCGCGAAGGTGGGAGCGACGGTTCGCGCCAGGCCATGCTGCGCGTAAACCCGGATGTAGCGCGTGCCCTGCGCGGCCCCGAGCGCGACGTGCTGAACGAGATCGAGGACTATCTCGGCTCAGTGGATGTCACCAGCGATCCGCGCGTGCATCAGGAGCAGTTCGATTTCGCGTTTGCTTGATGTGGAGTGCGGCGGCTCGCCGCCGCTTTCCGCTCATGCGAACTGTTTCCCGGAGCTAATAATGACAGCGCCGTCCACCCCACGCGAGATGCTCGCGCGGGGGCCCCGCCGCATGGCGCACTCCAAAACACCCTCTCTGATGGTCGGGCTACTGCCCCGGTCAGCCTCCGCGTGCGAGTAACAAATCCTTTACAGAGTCCAACCTGCCTAGCTAAAATAATCGAAACGCAGATAGCCCCACCGGCGTTTTGACGGTTCCCCCTCAGTATCCCCTTTGCTTTTGACGCATCTGTGCGCCCGACTGCGAGTTGCGTAAATGGGTTCTCCTTTCTCAAACTTCTGTTCCGGCGCTGTCTCTCCAATGACTTCCTGGTATTCGGAAGGAAAATATGCGAGCTCAAACTGCTACCCAAGACTCTATTAATTCAAAACAACTACTAAAGACCCTCGTCGCCTTTAAGAAGGGTGATTTTTCGGCGCGCCTGCCCGGTGACTGGACTGGCGAAGCAGGAAAAATTGCGGACACCCTGAATGACATCATTGAGCTAAGCGACAAGATGGCGAAGGAACTGGAACGGGTCAGCCGCGTAGTCGGCAAGGAAGGAAAGATCATGCATCGCGCCGCGGTGCCGGCTGCAGGCGGTTCCTGGTTAAGGCTGGTTGATTCCACGAACCTGCTGATTGACGACATGGCACGGCCGACCAGCGAAATGGCGCGCGTGATCGGCGCGGTGGCGAACGGCGACTTGGCTGAACGCATGAACCTCGAAGTCGACGGACGACCGCTGAAAGGTGAGTTCCTGCGCACAACGAAAGTCGTTAACTCGATGGTGGACCAGCTCGGTTCGTTCGCTTCCGAAGTGACGCGCGTGGCGCGCGAAGTCGGAACGGAAGGAAAACTTGGCGGCGAAGCGAAGGTCAAGGGTGTCGCAGGTACGTGGAAGGATCTTACCGATAGTGTGAACTCGATGGCGGGCAACCTCACCGCGCAGGTCCGCAACATCGCTGAAGTGACGACTGCCGTGGCTAACGGTGACCTTTCAAAGAAGATCACGGTAGACGTGAAGGGCGAAATCCTGGAATTGAAGAACACCATCAACACGATGGTGGACCAGTTGAACTCGTTCGCGTCCGAAGTAACGCGCGTCGCGCGCGAAGTAGGTACTGAAGGAAAACTGGGCGGCCAGGCCGATGTGCGCGGCGTTGCCGGCACCTGGAAGGACCTGACCGACAACGTCAATTCGATGGCCAGCAACCTTACGGGCCAGGTGCGAAACATCGCCGAAGTCACCACGGCGGTCGCGAACGGCGACTTGTCCAAGAAGATCACGGTAGACGTCAAAGGCGAAATCCTGGAATTGAAGAACACCATCAACACGATGGTGGACCAGTTGAACTCGTTCGCGTCCGAAGTAACGCGCGTCGCGCGCGAAGTTGGCACTGAAGGCAAACTCGGCGGTCAGGCGCAGGTGATGGGCGTGGCCGGCACCTGGAAAGACTTGACCGATAACGTGAACTTCATGGCCGGCAACCTTACCGGCCAGGTTCGCAACATCGCCGAAGTTACCACGGCGGTCGCGAACGGCGACTTGTCCAAGAAAATCACGGTAGACGTAAAGGGCGAGATTCTTGAACTCAAAGACACCATCAACACGATGGTGGACCAGCTCAACGCTTTCGCCTCGGAAGTAACACGCGTCGCGCGCGAAGTAGGTTCGGAAGGCAAACTTGGCGGCCAGGCGGACGTGAAAGGCGTGGCCGGAACCTGGAAAGATCTGACCGACAGCGTGAACTTGATGGGCGGCAACCTCACGGGGCAAGTCCGCAACATCGCCGAAGTTACCACCGCAGTCGCGAATGGCGACTTATCCAAGAAGATCACCGTCGATGTGAAAGGCGAGATTCTGGAACTCAAAGACACCATCAATACGATGGTGGATCAGCTCAATGCCTTTGCGTCGGAGGTGACGCGTGTGGCGCGCGAAGTTGGTACGGAAGGAAAACTCGGTGGTCAGGCGGACGTGCGCGGCGTCGCGGGAACGTGGAAAGACCTGACTGACAGCGTGAACTCAATGGCCGGTAACCTGACCGCTCAGGTACGAAACATTGCCGACGTTACCACCGCGGTGGCGAAGGGTGATCTGTCAAAGAAGATCACCGTCGACGTGAAAGGTGAGATTCTTGAACTCAAAGACACGATCAACACGATGGTGGATCAGCTCAGCTCATTCGCCTCGGAAGTAACTCGTGTCGCCCGCGAAGTCGGTACGGAAGGAAGACTCGGCGGGCAGGCGCAAGTGATGGGAGTCGCGGGCACCTGGAAAGACCTGACCGACAACGTGAACTTCATGGCCGGCAACCTCACCGGCCAGGTTCGTAACATCGCGGAAGTCACCACCGCCGTGGCAAACGGCGACTTGTCCAAGAAGATCACCGTAGACGTAAAGGGCGAGATTCTCGAACTCAAGGACACTATCAATACGATGGTGGACCAGCTCAATGCCTTTGCGTCGGAAGTGACGCGCGTAGCGCGCGAAGTCGGTACGGAAGGAAAACTGGGCGGCCAGGCATCTGTGCCCGGCGTGGCGGGTACGTGGAAAGATCTCACCGACAACGTGAACTCGATGGCCAGCAACCTCACCGGCCAGGTCCGCAACATCGCGGACGTAACGACCGCGGTCGCGAACGGCGACCTTTCGAAGAAAATCACGGTAGACGTCAAAGGTGAAATTCTCGAGTTGAAGAACACCATCAACACCATGGTGGATCAACTCAATTCATTCGCTTCAGAGGTAACGCGCGTGGCGCGCGAAGTGGGGACTGAAGGCAAACTCGGCGGACAAGCCGACGTGCGTGGGGTCGCCGGCACGTGGGAAGACTTGACCGACAACGTGAACTCGATGGCCAGCAACCTGACTGATCAGGTCCGCGGCATTGCGCGCGTCGTAACGGCGGTCGCAAATGGCGACCTGAAACGAAAGCTGACGGTGGAAGCGAAAGGCGAAATCGCCGAACTCGCCGACACCATTAACAACATGACCGACACGCTCGCAACCTTTGCCGATCAGGTGAGTTCGGTGGCGCGCGAGGTGGGTGTGGAAGGAAAACTCGGCGGCCAGGCAAACGTACCGGGCGCGGCTGGAACGTGGCGCGACCTGACCGACAACGTCAACGGTCTGGCGGCGAACCTGACGAACCAGGTGCGCGCGATTGCGGAAGTATCAACGGCCGTGACAAAGGGCGACCTGACGCGCTCAATCACGGTGGAAGCGCAAGGCGAAGTCGCAGCGTTGAAAGACAACATCAACGAGATGATTCTCAACCTGAAAGAGACCACGCAGAAGAACACGCAAACCGACTGGTTGAAGACCAACCTCGCCAGGTTCACGCGCATGCTCCAGGGGCAACGCGATATGAAGACGGTTGCGCAGATGGTGCTTTCTGAGTTGGCGCCACTAGTCGATGCGCAGCAGGGCGTTTTCTACGTCAATCACAGCGATAACGGTGACGCAACGATGAAGCTGCTGGGCGGATACGCTTTCAACAAGCGAAAGAATCTGGCGAATGAGTTTCAGGCGGGCGAGGGGTTGGTGGGCCAGTGCATGTTAGAGAAAGAACGCATCCTGGTCACGAACGTGCCATCGAGTTACGTCCACGTAAAGTCGGGCCTGGGCCAGGCGGCGCCTAACAACATTGTCGTTCTGCCGGTGCTGTTTGAAGGCGAAGTAAAGGCCGTGATCGAGCTTTCGACGTTCCACTCGTTCAACGACACTCACCTCACCTTCCTCGATCAACTAACCGAGAGTATCGGGATCGTGCTTAACACGATCGAAGCGAACACTCGAACTGAAGATCTTCTGCTGCAGTCACAGTCGCTTGCCGGAGAACTTCAAAGCCAGCAGGACGAACTGAAGAAAACCAACGAGCAGCTCGAGCTCCAGGCACAATCGCTGCGCGAGTCTGAAGACTTGCTTAAGAGTCAGCAGGAAGAGCTACGGCAAACGAACGAAGAGTTGCAGGATAAAGCGGCGCTGCTAGCGCGGCAGAAGGCCGAAGTCGAAGCCAAGAACCGCGAGGTCGAAGAGGCACGCTGGGAGATGGAAGAGAAAGCCGAACAGCTCGCCCTCACGTCGAAATACAAATCAGAATTTCTGGCGAATATGTCGCACGAGCTGCGCACGCCGCTCAACAGCATGCTGATTCTGTCGCGTCAGTTGGCGGAGAACGGCGAAGAGAATCTTTCGTCCAAGCAGGTGCAGTTCGCCGAAACGATTCATTCTTCGGGATCAGATTTGCTGTCGCTGATCAATGACATTCTCGATCTGTCGAAGATCGAATCAGGCATGATGGGCATCGAGGTCTCAGACGTTTCGATCGACGACATAACCGATCAACTCGAACGCAGCTTTCATCAACTGGCAAAGGACAAGAACATCGGCTTCTTCATCGAGTGCGGCGACGAGCTAGAGCGTACTATAGCTACTGATGAGAAGCGTTTGCAGCAAATCCTGATGAACCTGTTGTCGAACGCGTTCAAGTTCACCGAACAAGGGAACGTGGTGCTTAAAGTCAGTCCGGCGCCGAGCGACGAGAAGTACTATCTTGAAGCTTTGAACCGCGCGACCGACATCATTGCCTTCTCGGTCAGTGACACCGGTATCGGCATTCCCGCTGAAAAGCAGCGAATTATTTTTGAGGCCTTCCAGCAGGCCGACGGCACGACCAGCCGCAAATACGGCGGCACCGGCCTGGGCCTTTCGATCAGTCGTGAGATTGCACGCTTGCTGGGCGGTGAAATTCGCGTTAGCAGCATGCCGGGCGAAGGCAGCACCTTCACGCTGTTCCTGCCGCGGGAATACGTTCCGTCGCGCGCAGTAGCGCCAACGGCGGGGAAACGAAGTGGGCGGCCACGGAAAATGGAAGCGGCCTGGACACCGGCCGAAACTTTCAACACGCAAGCTCTTTTACTCGAGGATGATTCGCCAATCACGGACGATCGCATCGATATTGAGGAAGGCGATCGCGTCGTTTTGATTGTCGAGGACGACGCGAGCTTCGCAACCATTCTTGTCGATTTGGCTCACCAGAAAGGTTTCAAGTGCCTGGTGGCGCAGTCGGGAAACGTGGCCCTCGCGCTCGCGCACAAGTACAGCCCGGCCGCAATCACCCTCGATATTCAGCTGCCGGATCGAGACGGCTGGACGATTCTTGATCGACTGAAACATGATCCCCGCACGCGACACATTCCGGTCCATATCATCACCGTCGAAGAACAAAGACGCCGCGCGCTCAGGCAAGGCGCGTCAACCCTTTTGCAGAAGCCAGTGACGAATGTTGACCTCGCGCAGACCTTCGATCACATCAATGACTTTCTCGCTCGCGATGCGCGCGAATTGTTGCTGGTCGAAGACGACGATGCGCAGCGCATGAGTCTGATCGAATTGATCGGCAACGGCGATGTGCGTACCACCGCCGTGGCCACGGGCCAGGAAGCGTTACGGCGCCTGAAGGAAAAACGTTTCGACTGCATGGTGCTCGACCTGAAGCTGCCGGACATGACTGGCTTTGAGTTGATCGAGCAACTGCAGGCCGATCCGACGCGCGCGAATATTCCGATCATTGTTTACACAGGCAAAGAGCTGACCCGCAAAGAGGAGGTTCATCTTCGCAGAGTGGCGGCGTCGGTGATCATCAAGGAGGCTGACTCGCCAGAGCGGCTGCTGGCTGAGACCGCGCTCTTCCTGCATCGCGTTGAAGCGAACCTCCCTGAGCCGAAACGCCGCATGCTGGAGCAACTCAAGCGGCGCGATCCCGTGTTGGCGGACCGCAAAGTCCTTATCGTCGATGACGACGTGCGGAACATTTTCGCGCTCACCAGCGCGCTTGAGTCTTACAACATGAAAGTTGTTCACGCCGAAAACGGGCAGAAGGGGATCGACCTGCTCAAGGCCAGTCCTGGTATCGAAGCCGTGCTTATGGACATCATGATGCCTGAGATGGACGGCTACGAAGCGATCAGCGAAATCCGCAAGATGGACAACTTCAAGAGTCTGCCCATCATCGCGCTGACTGCTAAGGCGATGAAAGCCGATCGCGACCACTGTCTGGAGGTGGGCGCGTCGGATTACATCTCGAAGCCACTGGACATCGATCAATTGTTCTCCCTTTTGCGTGTTTGGCTCTCGCGGAAGGACGACGATTCATGACTGATAAAGTAAGCGAGCGGATCAACATCCTGATGGTGGACGACAGTTCCACGAATCTGCTGGCGCTGGAGGCAATCCTGCACTCGCCGGATCGAAATTTGATTCGCGCGAGCTCAGGCGAAGATGCGCTTCGTTACTTGCTGAACCATGATGTGTCGGTGGTGCTGCTCGATGTCTACATGCCCGGAATCGACGGTTTGCAAACGGCCGAGCTGATTCGCGGCCGTGAAAAATCGCGCGACATTCCGATTATCTTTCTGACCGCGAACACGACCGGGCACGCGCATCTCAGCCGCGGCTACTCGCTCGGCGCAGTCGATTACATCGTTAAGCCGGTCGACCCGGCGATTCTGCGGTCAAAGGTCAACGTCTTCGTTGAATTATTTAAGAAGACACGCGAGGTGAAGCGTCAGGCGCAACTTCTCGAGAAACAAAACGAAGAGATCAAGAACGCAAACCTTGAGCGGTTGCGCCTGCTGATTGAGCTGGGCCACGAGCTGGCCGCGGAACATGAACCAGCGGCTGTGTTGCAGAAGTTCTGCCGATCGGCGCAAAGAATCATCGACGCCGAAGAAGTCGCCATCACCATTTTCGACCGCAATGAACAGACGCCCCGGCACTTTTTCCGCTGCGATTGTAATCACAAGATCCATGACAGCGGCGAAATTCGAGAGGTGATTCAGAACGGGTTAAGGGATGTTATCAGAGCGCGCGTGCCGATCCGTTTTAACGAATCGAGTGAACTGCTGCTCGAATCCGGCGAAGTGCAATCGTTCCTGGGGGCTCCTATCGTTTCCGCTTCGGTGACGCGCGGTTGGTTTTATCTGCTTAACCGGCGCGGGGCGGATGAATTCAGCGAGGCCGACGAAAGCCTGGCGGCCACATTGGCGAATCACGTGGCTGTCGCGTTTGAAAACGCGAGCCTCTATGCCGAATTAGAGAATCACGCAACCGAACTCCGCATGGAAATGGCGGTAAGAAAGCAGGCCGAGGAAGAACGCGCGCGGCTGCTGGTGCGCGAGCAGGCCGCCCGTGAAGAAGCCGAAGCTGCAAACCGAAACAAGGATGAGTTTCTCGCGACGCTTTCTCACGAGTTGCGCACGCCCTTGACGGCGATTCTCGGCTGGAGCCATTTGATACGCACGAAAAAATTGAACGACAGCGAACTCACGCGCGCTCTTGATACGATCGAGCGAAACGCACGCTCGCAGTCACAGTTGATCGACGACCTGCTCGACGTTTCGCGCATCATCACCGGCAAACTGAGCATCGATCGGGGCCGGGTTGAGGTTTCGAAAGTGATCGAGACCGCCTTGGACGCCATCCGTCCGCTGGCGGATGCGAAGGAGATCGAGTTTACCAATGCCGCTCCCTCGACCGACATCGCCATCCTCGGCGATCCGAACAGGCTGCAGCAAATCTTTTGGAATCTGTTTAGCAATGCCGTGAAGTTTACGCCGCGTGGCGGACGAGTAAGCATCGAGACAGCTATTGATGATTCGCGTGTGCGCGTTTCCGTCGCCGACACCGGCATCGGAATCAAACCCGAATTTGTCCCATTTATTTTCGATCGATTTCGGCAGGCGGACGGCTCAACCACGCGCGAACACGGCGGACTCGGCCTCGGGCTGGCCATCGTGCAACACCTCGTTGACCTTCACGCTGGCGGAGTTGAAGTCACCAGCGAGGGCCCCAATCACGGATCAACTTTTACAGTGACGATTCCGCTGGCCCTCGACAACGTTCTCGTCGAGAGCGACACCACGCTTTACGAAACTGCCGGCAATGGTGTTTTCAATGCACATCTATTGGATGGCGTAAAAGTTCTGGTGGTAGACGATGACCCCGACTCACGCGACTTGTTGATGACGATTCTGACAAGCTGCGGGAGCGATGTGCGCTGCAGCGATTCAGCGGCAACGGCGATGCTGGAATTCAACGAGTGGAATCCGGATTTGCTCGTCAGCGACATCGGGATGCCTATCGAAGATGGCTACAGTCTGATTCGAAGGGTCCGGAAGCTGGCGTCGCATCACGCGGGCATTCCCGCAGTCGCCTTAACCGCTTATGCGACAGATGAAGATCGCTCGCAAGCTCTTTTAGCCGGGTTCCAGATGCATGTCCCCAAACCGATTGAGCCGGAGAGCTTTGTCACCTCAATCGCTTCAGTACTTGGACGAAAGTGAGAACCATCCGTCCTAAGCGGGGCAGTAGCCCGACCGAGGGAGGGCGTATGTGAGAGGACGCCCTCCCTCACGGTCGGGCTACTGCCCCGTGCTCATCTCGTACTTCTCAGTCTTGAAGGGCCGAAACCCGCGTTTCAAATAATTGGGTAGCGCGGCTGGATCGTCCAGCGTGCAGGTGTGCAGCCATACGCGGTTCGCGCCGTCCGCCCAGGCCTGTTCGGTCGCGGACGTCAACAGATGCTTGCCGAGTCCGCGACCGAGGAATTGCGGAAGCAGCCCAAAGTAAGCCACCTCAGTCGAACCGTCTTCACATTTTCTGAGTTCAAAGTATCCCGCCCGCTCTTTATCGTAAGTCATAAGCCAGACGGAAATCTCAGGTTGCGCCAGGTGTGCGCGAATGTCTTCGTCTGTCCACAACAGCCGATCAATCCAGTGATAGTTTCGGCCGACTTCCACGTAAAGCCAGCGAAACAACTCGATGGGACAGTCCTTCTGAAGCTCGATGCGAATTAACGGATCTTCGAGCTTTGCCGCTTGCAGGTCAGACGGATCGCGCATCTCGAGGTACGTGCGCGTAACTTCGATTGTTGAAGTTGTCATCACTTCAGGTAATTAGAAAATCAGTTTCCATTTATCATTTGACATCTCTCATTTGCCATCGTTCTCTGGGGTGCGCTCACCGCGGATATTGAGAACGGCTTAGGCTTCTGGCGCGAGCAAAGGACAAATGATAGATGTCCAATGACAAATGGAAAATCCGTAGTTCGTCTACTTTCCGCTCTTTTCGCCACCCGCGGCACGCGCTCTTGGATGGAACCGATCGTACGCCTTGCGCATGTGCAGGTCAGTGATATGGGTGTAAATCTCAGTTGTTGAGATGTCGCTGTGGCCGAGCAGCGCCTGCACTGAACGCGAGTCCGCGCCGTGCTGCATCAGGTGCGTCCCAAAGCTGTGCCGCAGAGTGTGCGGCGAGATGTCGGGCACCTCTGCCGTCGCCGCATGGGTCTTGATGATGCTCCACGCCAATTGCCGCGTCAGTGCGCGGCCGCGATTCAGAAACAAAACCGGATTGTTGCTGCCCAAACGATCGCGTACGGCGATGTATCGCTGCAGCCAATGCACGGCGCTTTTGCCAATTGGAATGCGGCGCTGTTTGCTTCCCTTCCCGTGACACGTGACGATTGCGCCGTCCAAATCGACATCGGCGACGCGCAGTCCGCACATTTCAGAAACGCGCAAGCCGGCTGCGTACATCACCTCCAGCATCGCCCGATCGCGCACGCCCACATCGATTTTGATGTCTGGCGCGCGCAGCAGACGCTCCATCTCTTCTTCAGTCAGGAACTTCGGCAGATGTGAGCTGCGTTGCGGGGTGTGAATGTCTTCCGTCGGATCGCGCTGCACGTGGCGATCCAGCATTAGGAAACGAAAGAAGCCGCGGGCGGCGCTGACCGCACGGGCGATCGACGACGGCGCCAGGCCTTCCCGCGACATTGACGCAATCCACTCGCGCAGATCTTTCCGATCGAGCTGTTCAATTCGCTTTCGTTTCGTGTCAGCCCACGTCTTCAGCCGGCTAATGTCGCGGGCATAATTCTGGTGCGTGTTGCGGGAGAGACCTTTCTCGACCTGGATATAGGTAAGAAACTCGCGCGTCAGGTCTCGTGTGCCGGTGCCCTCAGACATCGTCGTGATGGTAACACAAGGCAACTGCGGCGATTTCGGCTATAAATCCTCGGGCACGAGTGAAAAGAGGACTGCGTCGTGCGGCACGCCGCGAATCAAGAGCCGCTTGCGGAGGACACCTTCGCGAACGGCGCCGGCTCTTTCGGCCACACGTTGGCTAGCCAGGTTTGGAATGGCCGCGAGAATCTCAATCCGCTGCAAGCCGAGGTGCGCGAAACCGAATTGGGCGGCAAGCCGCGCCGCGCGCGACGCGATTCCTTTCCCCGTTTCGCTGCTGCGCACCCAATACCCCAGATTGCTAACCTGATGGACCCGGTTGATGAAATTCAGGCCGACGCCGCCCAGAAATCGTTGTTCGTCTTTGTCGAATACAGCGAAGCTGTACCACTCATCGCCCTGACTGGCAATTTCCCTTGACGAGACGAATTGGCGGCTTTCTTCGATTGAATAATTGTCGTGGCACCAAGGCAGCCACTCCGAAACCTCGGGAATGGATTCGCGCAC
The DNA here is from genome assembly GCA_963726075.1 of uncultured Acidobacteriota bacterium. Lineage (GTDB taxonomy): Bacteria > Acidobacteriota > Blastocatellia > Pyrinomonadales > Pyrinomonadaceae > UBA11740. The sequence continues at coordinate 1,066,562 of CAVSAQ010000001.1, forward strand.
AGCCGCGTAAAGCAACGGAGCGTCCGCCTCGCGGTAGGGACGAATCAAAACTGACCCGTCCGTCAATTCAGCTTCCACGACGCCGGTGGATTTAGCGCTCACGGCTTTGGCGCAACTTTGTACTTGTCGATCAACTGTTGCATCCCGGTGGTCGAATTGTTGTGCCGGTATTTGTAGTAGTTCTCAAGATCCTGAAGATACTGTTGCCGCACCTGCGCCAGCGGGGCGTTTCCTTCCGAAAGCGCGATCGCGTGAGCGTAAGCATCGATAACCGTGTCGAGCAGCGCTTCGACTTTTTTCAGTTGCGCGTCTTTGGGCGCGCCCGCCGCCATCGTTTGATAGGTCTTCGCTGCCGCCTGGTACTCGTCGTTCAGCAGCGCTGCAATCATCACAAAGTTGAAGGGATCGGACGGCGCGACCTGAGACGCCTTTAAGTATTGCGCCTTGGCTTCCGCCGAAGAGCCCTTAATCATATAAAGCAGACCCAGCGACTGGTACAGCGAGGGCACGGTGGTCGCTTTGAATTGCTGCCAGCTGGCGTCGTCAAAGTCCGCCGGTTTCTTGTTGGCATCGGCCAGCGCAATCGCTTGCGTCCCGTAGCGAATTGATTGATCGACAAACTTTGTATTCTGCTTTTTCGCCTGCTCAGTGCCGATCGAGACGAGCTCAACCAAAACCTCTATCGCTTCCGGATGGCGCGCCAGGAAATCTGAACCTTTAGCGAATGCCTGGTCGAGCTGATTCGCGTCGGCCAAAGCATCGACAACCACCGGCATGACCGTTGATTCGTCAGCCGGATCGCTAAACATAGTTTGCAGCTGCTGCGCCAGCGTCAGCTTCTGGGCCGGATCTTTCACTTCCCGAATCTTATTGGCGAGCTCCAGTACGACCTGACCGCGGATCGCGGTCTTCGGGTACTTCTTTATCAGTTCACCAGCGGCCGCGAGTTTTGCGGCTGGGTCAGGCGCTGCGTTTAGCTTGTCCACCAACTTTCCCTCATCCGGGGAAAGCTTCGGTTGTTGAGGGGTTGGGGTTGGTGTTTGCGCGAACGTCACGACGTTAATGAACACGACGAGCGCGATCGCTAAAATGAATGCTTTTCTCTTCATGATTTCACCTTTCAATTCGGTTCATTATGACTAATCCGGTTAGGCTTGCCCAACCACGCCGGCACACCACGATCTTTGGTCACGGCGATAACGGTGGCTGATCGGCCGGCGGCGGCCGATGCCAATCGCGTTTCGCGAAATGATAAGTGTGGGTGGTAACTGCCGACGCTTAAATTCGTTGGCCGGTGATTCGACACGATTGAGGATGTCATAAACCAGCGCGGGCTCGTGACCGGCCGCCACGATCTCTTCCGGCGATTGTTTCTGCTCGAAGTAAAGTTTCAGCACCGGGTCGAGTTTGTCGTACGGCGGCAAAGACTGATCGTCGAATTGGCCCGGCGCCAGCTCGGCTGACGGCCGCTTGTTAATAATTGCTTCAGGAATGATTTCGCGTTCGCGATTGTACAGCCGTGCCAGCTCGTAAACTTCCGTCTTAAGCACGTCACCCAGCACCGCGAGGCCGCCATTAGTGTCGCCGTACAGAGTGCAGTAGCCGAGGGCCAGCTCAGACTTGTTGCCGGTCGAGAGCAACAGGCGGCCTTCGGCATTCGACATCGTCATCAGAATGTTTCCACGCAGACGCGATTGCAGATTCTCGACCGCAATCTCGAGCGCGCGGTCGGTTGTTTTGCCGGCTTCCGGCAGGTCAAGCTCGTTACGCAATGCCTGAAATGCATCGTTGATCGGCCGTTCGATTACTTTCATTCCGAGCCGTTGCGAAAGCTCAACTGAATCGTCGATGCTTGAGCGAGAACTGTACGGTGATGGCATCATCACGCCCAGAATGTTTTCCGGCCCCAGCGCTTCACATGCCAGCGCGGCAACCAACGTTGAATCAATGCCGCCTGACAGCCCGAAGACCGCTTTGCTGAAGCCATTCTTGCTCGCGTAATCGCGAATCCCGAGCACCAGTGCCTGACGCACGGTGTCGGTGTCATCGCCGGACAGGCAGCGCGCGTCGGGAACGCCGCAGTCAAGTTCGACGGTTTCGACAAATTCTTCGAACGGCGGCGCCTGCAGGACGATTCGGCCTTCCGCATCTGAAATTATGCTGGCGCCGTCGAAGATGATTCCGTCATTCGCGCCGATCAGGTTTACAAAGACAATCGGGACGCGTGCAGTCTTGGCGCGATGCGAAACCATGTCGCAACGCACGCGCATCTTGCCTTTATTGAAGGGCGACGCGTTGATCGAAACCAGAAGATTCGCGCCCATCTCAATCAGCTCTTGCGCCGGATCGTTTTGATAGAGCCGCTGCTTCCAGAACGTCTTGTCATTCCAGAAATCTTCGCAGACGGCAATGCCGAGCTTCGTCGTGTCAGAACCGCTTTGCTCCTCTCCCTCTGGGAGAGGTTGGGTGAGGGTGCGATGCTTAGCGGCCGGGCCGATGTCCAGATGGAACAGGCGGCGCTCACGCGCAGGTTCAAAGTAACGCGGATCGTCGAACACGTCGTACTCTGGCAAAAGCGTCTTGTCGGCGAAACCGATTAACTTCCGATCGCGAATCACCGCGGCCGAGTTGAAAAGCCGGCGTCCAGTCAGTTGATCGCTCGGACGCACTGTACCGACGATCGCCGTGATGCCATCCGTCGCTTCAATAATTTTCGTCAGAGGATCGAGCGCATGCCGAACGACGTCCGGATCGAGAAACCAATCAAACGACGTGTAACCCTGAATCGTTACTTCAGGAAAAACGACGAGATCGGATCGATCCTTCTTTGCCCGTTCAATCGCGTTGAGGATTCGCCCGACGTTGCCTTCGCAATCTCCGTTGGTCGTATTGATCTGGCCGATGGTCACGCGCATCTACGGAGAATTCTAGCACTGACTCCGCGCAGTTTAGAGCCGCGCTAAATGCCATATGTCGCGATTAGTTTAGAGGCGGGCTACCGCCCGCCGGGCGGCCGGTAGCCCGCCTTTAAACGTTCGAATACAGTTCGCGGTTATAAAAAGGCGCGAAGGCCGCGATCAACGCCGCTTCGAAGCTCATCGAGCGAGTAATCAAGTCGCGCGACAGTACACCCCACGCGCCTTGTTTGCTTCTCACGTCGCGAATGCCGGCAAAGTCGTCGATCACGATTCCCAATTCACGCTTCCCTTCTATTACGTCCTTAACGATCGCGTCCGGTACTTCGATCGACGGCGACATGCCGAAGCTGCCGCGCTCACCATCGGTTGCGTAAGCCCAACCACGCAGAAACGTGTGCCACTCGCCTTCAACCGAGATCGAATGGAATCCTCCTTCAAGACCGACGTACAGATCGACCTCGAGCCTCTGCTGCACCAGTTGTTCGCGCACCGCCAACGCGCGTTGGCGCGCGCCACTCATCAACTCCCAATCCGTGAGCGGCATTGCCGGGGCGTCCGTGTTCACCGGCCGCGCCACAACGGACACGTCGCGCCAGCCGCTGTCGATCTCGGCGATGCGCGCGATGCTGGCCCGCACGGCCATAATCTTCGCCGCGCGGTCTGAACCAAGCGCGATTCTTTCAATTCTTGTTCGTGGCGGTTGTCGAGTTGACATCAACTTCGCGCGTTGTTGTAATCGAATGCCGTTAAGAGTTCAACCTATGTCGGTCTCAGAATTAATCTACGACTGGAACACGATCGAGCCGCAACTGCAAAAGCCGGGGCGTCACATTGGCTTTGACGATGAAACGTTGCGCGACGGATTGCAGTCTCCATCCGTGTGCGAGCCCCCGGTCGAAAAGAAGATCGAGCTACTGCATTTGATGGATGCCCTGGGCCTCGACACGGCGGACATCGGTCTGCCGGGCGCGGGCGGAACTCATGCGGCCGGTGTTGAAGCCATGGCGCGCGAAATTGTTGATAAGAAACTGAAGATTCGACCCAATTGCGCCGCCCGCACGCACCGTAATGACATCATTCCGATTGCCGAGATTTCTCAGCGCGCGGGCATTGCGATCGAAGCGTGCACGTTCATCGGCTCATCACCGATTCGGTTTTACGCTGAAGAGTGGACGCTGGACAAGCTCTTGAAGCTAACGGAAGAAGCCGTGACCCTCGCGGTCAGCGAAGGCTTGCCGGTGATGTTCGTCACCGAAGACACGACCCGCGCGGATCCGGAGACGATTCGCGCGCTCTACACGACGGCGATTCGGTACGGCGCGCGCGCAGTCTGCGTCTGCGACACAGTCGGTCATGCCACACCCGATGGCGCACGCGAAGTGGTGAAGTTTGTGCGCGGAATCATCGACGAACAGGGTGAAAAGATTCGGCTGGACTGGCACGGCCATCAGGATCGCGGCCTCGGCGTTATCAATTCGATCGCGGCAATTCAGGGCGGCGCCGATCAAGTCCACGGTTCGGCACTCGGCATGGGCGAACGCGTCGGCAACACACCCATGGATCAACTGCTCGTGAATCTGAAACTAATGGGCTGGATCAATAACGACCTTACGCGCCTGCGCGAATACTGCGACAAGGCGTCGGAAGCGTGCCAGTGGACGGTCCCGTTGAACTATCCGGTGTTTGGCAAGGATGCGTTTCGCACGGCGACCGGCGTTCACGCCGCGGCCGTGATCAAGAGTTACCGGAAAGGCGACACCGAACTCGCCGATCTAATTTACTCAGGTGTGCCGGCTGGACTGTTCGGGCTCAAGCAAGTCATCGAAGTTGGCCCCATGAGCGGCAAATCCAATGTCGTGTACTGGCTGGAAAGTCGTGGATTAGAAGCTAGCGAAGATCGCGTCAATCGCATCTATGAACACGCCAAGGGTGCTTCTTCGGTTTTAAGCGAAGAGGAACTGAACGCGCTCGTATAAAAAAAGCGCGGGTCCCGCCCGCGCTTTAATCCTTCCTGAACTCCTCGCTAGTTAATCGGAATTGTGATCGTTGCGGACCCCGGCTTACCAGGCGGGAAACGTTTCTGTCGCGCAATGCGCAAGGCATTTGCGTCGCCGCCCGACGCCGCGGTAACTCGACCGTTCTCGTCATAAGTTACCTGCACCGTAACTCTCTTGTTTGATGTCGGCGGTGCTGGGTTCCCAGGCTGAGTAGCGGCAGAGGCCCCTTTGGCTGCCGATTCTTGTTCGAGTCTCGCGCGTTCTCGCATTCGCGCCTCGCGCTGACGCCGTGCAAGCTCGGCGGCTTCGGTATTCGTCGAAGACTCAGTGGTTGGTGCGACTTCCAATTGAGTCTCGTCCGGTGTGGGAACATCCACCGGTGTTGGAGTCGTGGCTGTGGCGGTGGTCGGTTCGCTTGCCTTTCGAGCGGCCTGCTGGCGTGTGTACAAAGCCCACGGGATACCTACACCCGCGATCAGTAAAACGACGGCGGTGACAATCAGTGCCGGATGCCACCGACGGCGGGTGAAGGCGCTGTTGTCGGTGCCTGAAAGCAAAACTCCGAAAGCCTTCACATCGTCAGGCGAACCAGTCGAATTCTTTTTCGACGGTTTCGCCTTGATGGGCAGCGGAGATGAAACCGACTCAACAGCTGCCGGTGGTGCCGTTTTCGTAATCTCCGTCAGACTGGCTGCCGGTGGTGCCGTTTTCGTAACCTCCGTCAGACTGGCTGCCGACGGTTGCGGAGGAACGATGCCTTCATCCATTCGCCGCAGACCTTCGAGAACCACAGAGGTCCAGGGTTGATTGATCGAATGTTCCGGAGCATCGAACTCGGAACTGAAAGTGAACGAGGCGGTGGACTGCGTTAACGCGAAATAGACCGCGTCGACGCCGCACAGATCCCCAAAACGCGCGTGAATAACGGCGCCTGACTTGAGGTAGAAGTAACCCTCACCAACGGAATAGGTCACTTTCAGCCGACCAGTTTTTCGCTGGTTGCAAAAGAATTCGATTAGTTCGGCGAGCGAAAGGTCGCTAAGTTCTCCGGTGAGTGACATTTTCTTTCCCTGGGGCGCTGGTAGCGTAACGAAGGCCAAATGCTAGTGAGCCAACTTGAAGTTGTAGACGATTTTGCCGGTAACTTTTACCGGCTGTCCCGATAACTTGGTCGGCGTAAACCTTGCCCGTTGGGCCGCCTGGACCGCGCTGTCGCGGAGAGCAGCCGGGCCCGAAATGACTTTCGCCGACAAAACTTTTCCGTTCTCGTCGATTACCACTTCTACGTCCACTGTACCCTCGACTCTGGCTCGGCGGGCGTTATCCGGGTAAACCGGCGGCGGCAAACTCAACGCCGCGCCGTTCAGCACACCACGCGAAATAGTTGTCCGCGGAGCCGGTGTCGGCGGGGGCGGGGCGTTTTCGACAGGAACTTTCTGATTGGTGGTGAACGATACGTTGCGCACATCGGCGAACAGGGGCGAAGCATACTGTCCCGCAAGGGTTACCGGCGAACGACGGGTGAATTGAAGTGCCGTCAGTGTTTGCTGCGGCGACGGCTTAGGATTTGTATTCGCGCCATTTGTCGCTCCGGTGACAGGAGTCTTGGCGGACGCTGAAGTGTTTGCGGGCTGCAGCAAGTTCGTCATTCTCGCGTCCAAATAGTAGGAGATGGTTCGATAAGTAACTTCGACCGGTTCGAAAGCAATCGTGCCGTTCTCAACCACCGCCACTGAAGTCGTCATCTTCGTCCAATTGCCAAGGGAATCGTAGTCGTATTTGTATGTCTCTTTACTGACCATCGAGCCGTCAGATCCCATCAACGTCATCTCGCTGATATTGCCCTTATCGTCGTACTTGTAAACTTCACGGCCGGTAGGAGCAGTCCCCGCAACTGGAAAATACTGATTTACCGTTTTCACGCCTTTGAGATCGTATTCAGCGGCTTCCAACAAGACACGCTTGCCGTTCTCGGTCAGCTTTCCTTCGGTCGTGCTGACTTTGGTTACTTCTGTGCGAATGCGTCTTACTGGTCCCAGTAGGCCATCGCGCGTGCGATCGGTTTCGTTTGCGGCGGAGGTTGGCGGCGGTTGATACCCGCTTCCCTTAGCCGTCATCGGACTTTGCGCGGCGACCACGAGAGCGTGGGTGGTTAGGAAGAGCGTTAAGAAGAGAATTCGGCCGAATTTAATGGTCATTGGTGTGTGCTCCTGCGAGAAGCGAGGAGGGGGTAAGGGCAAGTGAACGTCGGAGAAGACGCTCCGAGGGCAATATTACTGTGTTAAAGCGGGTTTGTCCATAGGCAACAACGACTGCCAGTCGCCCAAATCGGCATTATTTAGTGGCTTTTAACGTGCCCGCCTTCCCGGATTGGGCGATCCGGCGGACAATTTCATCCAGAACCTGACCCGGGTGGCCACGTCCCGCGGCGTCGTTGCAGATGATCGAGAAGGCCAATTCTTCGCCTCCATCCACCGTAATGTAGCCCGACAAGGCGTGCGTGTAGGTGAGATATCCTGTCTTGGCTGAGACTCTTCCGGCCAGCGTTTGCAGGCGACCTTTTAACGTCCCATCGCGACCGGCAACCGGCAAAGAATTGCGGAAGGCGGGTGCGGCTGAAGACTTCGCGATAGCGATTAGCAACCCAACGGCACTTTCAGGTGTGATGAGATCCAGTCGCGACAATCCTGACCCGTCATGAATCGCGAGGTCACGAGCTGGGATGCCATGGTCGCTCAACCATTTCTTAACCACCGCAGCCCCGGACGCGTCGTCACCACGCGTCGCATTTCTGCGCGGGTCAGGATCAGGCACAGTCGAGCCGCGCTCTTTCCCGAGCGTGCGGAGAAGCAATTCCGCGAAGAGGTTGTTGCTCTCCTTATTTGTCACCTGAACGATTTCAGCTAGCGGCGCGCTCTCGGCGTTGGCTAGCTCGATCGCCGTTCGCGGATCGAATCGATCCGCTTCAGCGACGCGAAAATCACGAGAACGCGCATCACCCTCAACCTGGATTCCGCGCGCGGTCAACAATCGCTTGAAAATCGTCGCGGCATGCAACGCCGGATCGTGAACCGAAAGAAACGCTGAGAATGAACGGCCGCTGGCGGGAAACTCTCCCCAGACCTGCAGGTCATTGCTCGACAAGCCGCGCTGAATGCCGATTGAAGTTATCGCGTCACGCCCGCCCGTCGTGGTGTTATTGGTCAGCCGCACATACTTATCGTCCGGGTTCACCACTATGCTTGCCGCCGAACCGCCTTTGTTAGCGGGAGCAATCGTGACTTCGACACTGTTCTCATCGATCGTCAGCGCGCTGGGTTCCGCGCCGTAATACCACTGGAGATCATTCCACTGCCAGCCAACGGCATAATTCTCAGCGCGAAAATAGCTCTCGTCCCCGATGACACTGCCGCGCACACGACGCAGGCCGCGTTCGTAAAGTTGATCCACCAGCGCCGGCAAGCCGCCTTTCGCCTTTGAATCAAAGTCGGGCGCGCCGCGGCCATACAACGTCAAATCCCCATCGACGACACCATTCGCGTCCATGGGCCGCACTGAGTAGACCGAGGTGCGCCAGCGATAGTCAGCACCAAGCACGTCGAGCGCCACCGCGGTGGTGAAAATCTTCATGTTCGACGCCGGCGTGAACCGTCTGTCGCCATCGCGCGAACTTAGAACGCGGCCATCCTTTGTCGACGCGATGAACACACCCCAGCGCGCGTGCGCTGAATCGCTTTCCGCAATAATGCGATCGATTTCCTTCGTGAGGACGGAATCAGACGGAGTGACGGACGCGTTGTTTGTGAAGACGCTTGTTGCTGCTTCCGATTTAGCAGGTTGCGGGTCGTTCGACGCCCTGGTCGCCAGCAGCCAGCCGCCGATCAGTACGGCAGTCGCCATCGGCACCACCAGAAAACGTCGAGCGCTAATCATTCTCAAGCCAAATCGAAAAGGTTGCGGTTACTTTAACTAGCGAACAACGTCGCCATGCGGCCCGCCGAAAACAGTTCGCGTGTTGCGCCATAAACTTCCTCAACGTCGATCGTGTGCACCCCTGAGCTAAAGATGAGGCGTTCCGCCGTCGCCAACGGGATGTAAGCATGCCGCGTCGTTCTGCCGATCAAAACCACGATGGGAGCGCCGACGGCAGCCGCGATGTGGACTGGCCCCGTATCATTCGAAACAAAAACAGCCAAACGTGACTGCGCGGCCGCTAGTTCCCCGATGGAAAGCTTTTCGAGAAAAACGCTCGATGGCGGAAATTGACGCCGCATGTCCTGAGCCATCGCGCGCTCTTCCGGTCCAATGAAGACGAGCGGACGCACACCATCGTTTCGGATTAGAAAATCAGCCAGCCCCGCCCAACGATCGAGCGGCCAGGCTCTGCTTGGATGGCCCGCGCCGGGAAACAGTCCCACCAACGGTGTCCCGGATTCAGCCTTCGCTTTCCGCAGTAACGAATCTATCGCCGCATAGTCCTGGGACCGCGGTTTGATTTTCGGGATGCGCGGCGTGTCCGTAATCCCGAGCGGCTTCAGCACGTCCAAATATCGATCGACCAGGTGCTGATCCGGGTCGTTGCGATCGATGGGCGGCTTCGGATTGAAGTTCGCGAGAAAGTCCCATGATCGCCCCGGCCGCCGTGCGAACAGCCGCTTCGACGCGCCGGAGAGAAATCCCATTAAGTTAGTTTCGGAAAAGCTGTGGAGGTCGATGACAAAGTCGAATTGTCGCCGGCGCACGTCCCCCACAACCTGAAAGATGCGCAGAATTGAAAGCGGTTTGAAGCCATCGCGCAGCGCAACGCGATCGACGGTGATGATCTCATCGGCATAGCCCGACAGCTCAACAATCTCTGAGCTGGGCTTGCCGGCCGCAACCGTAATTCGCGCGTCGGGAAACCGTGTGCGGATGGCACTCAACGCCGGCAGGCTCATGACGACGTCGCCGAGCTGGCCGAAATCAATGACTAGAATGCTGCGAGGATTGAAACTCATTAGCGCAACTACTTCAGATGACGGTCAAAAAAGTCCACGCTGGCCCGGTACGCCCGCACCCAATTTTTGTGCAGCAGAAAATCGTGCACTTCATCGGGATAGACTAACTCTTCAAAGTACACTTTGTTCGCGCGCAAGCGCCGCACCAGATTGACCGTCTGCGAGAAGTCGACATTGCGATCGTCATCGCCGTGAATCAGGAGCACCGGCGACTTCCATTTATCCACTGAAGAAATTGGAGACGACTCGCGGGCGATGCGCATTCGCTCTGACGAGTCCAAAGGAATACGCAAGCCGGAGACGCTCGTGCTCCAGTCGTGCACGCCATGAATATCAACGCCGGCGGCGAAGATGTCTGAGTCTCTTGCCAGGCCAAGCGCCGTCAGATAACCGCCGTAAGATCCGCCCCACAGTCCAATCCGCTTCTTGTCGACGTCATCGCGATCGCGCAGGTATTTCGCCGCCGCCACGATGTCCTGATACTCGGACGCGCCGCGCGCGCCCTGATGTTGCGCCATGCGAAAGGCGCGACCATAGCCGATGCCGCTGCGGAAATTCACCGAAAGAACCACGTACCCGCGGCTGGCGAGATATTGATTCATCGCGTAAGCGCTGTGGTAGTAGTAACGGTAATGCCAGCCGAGCAGCATCTGCCTCCGCGGCCCACCGTGGATGAAAACAATCGCGGGCCTCTTGCCGTCGAAATTCAACGACCTAAACAACTGGCCGTGAATCTCGAGTCCATCGGCTGCTTTAAAGATTACCGGCTCAGGAGCGACAAGTTTTGCCGCTGGAAAATCACGCGACAGAGCCTGTGGCGCAAGCGGCTTGATGTTTGATCCATCGACGCGTGCGGTGAAAGGCATCAATGGATTGTTAGCCGTCGAGCGGAAGAACGCGATCTGCGCGCCGTTATCGAACAGCACCGGATACATCTCGGTGCCAGCGCCCGAGGTGAGTTGGCGAACGGCGCCGTCAGCGAGATTCACGCGCCAAAGATGACGACGATCGATGTCGTTCTTGTTGGTCGCGACGACCGTGAAGGTTCGATCGGGCGATAGCGTTGCGCTGTCGACCTCAAACTCGCCCGGAGTGAGCGACTGCACGGTTCCCCCGCCAGCGGGTATCGAATACAAATGAATCCATCCGTCTTTTTCCGAAGGAAACAGCAACCGATCGCCGGCGATCCATTGCCAGAAATCTTCGCCGCCCAAACCCGGAAATGAATCGTTATCACTGTCTCCTGAGCGCCAGATTTGTTTCGCTTCGGCGGTACGCGTGTCGGCCACCCAAATCGCCCACGGCTGAATGCGATCGCGATCGATCGAGAAAGTGTCCGGCACATTGAGCAGCCGGATGAAAGCGATTCGTCGTCCGTCCGGCGACCAGCGCGGCGCGATATCGCGATCGACGCTCGGCGCGATAAAGCGCAGATGATTAGTCCGCGGTTCGTAAATCGAAATGAAACTGTGATCGTTGCGCGTCGAGACAAACGCGAGCTGCGTCCCATCGGGCGACCACTGCGGCGCATCAACTTCGCCGCGCATCGCAAACAGCGTTCTTTCTTTGCCGCCGACGGCCGGCGCCGTCAGAAACTCGCCGTTGCGGATCCACACGACGTGAGTGCCTGACGCGGCGAATGTCGGAGTGTTTCCTTCGCCGATGAATGTCGTGCGGCCGGTCCGAACGTCAACGACCCAAACCTGTTGCGATGTTCCCGCTGAATCGGTCGTCGGGTTCGGATACTCGCCGGCTTGGTTACGGCCTTCACCGCGAACATAGGCCAGCAAGTTTCCGTTGGGCGCGAACACCAGCTCGCTCAATGCGCCGCCATCTTCTTTGTCGTAACGCGTGAGTTGCCGCGCTACGAAGCCCGGTGAGTCCGCCATCCAGATGTTTCGCTTCCCTTCGGCGGCAAACGCCCACGCAACCCGATCGCCGCGGTTCGAAGCGGTAAGTTCAGAAGGAAACGGCGAACTCATGACCTGCTCAAGCGTGAAGCTCTGGGCCGGCACGTTAGCGGCGGCAAAGAGGGTCATCGCCAACAAGGAGGCCGCAAACAATACTCTTCGTCGGTAATTTTTCATCCAGCTCGCCTCAGATTCATTTGGGCTTTTAAGGAGTCGCAAGGCTGAGGATTCTAGCATCCTGAAGGATTTCCACGGTAAGCAGACGCACGCCCGGCCTTGCCTAAAAAGTCTGAGTTGAAGTGAATGCCCTTTATTGATGTTGACAATATTCTACAAGCTGCGAAGCAGCGGTTGTAGTTAAGCCCAAGGCGAGGCTCTGCGAGCCTTGGGTTACCAGTAAACAGAATTCTGTAGGAGCCGCGAAGCGGCGACCAATCCTCAACTGGGCAGTCGCGTATTCTGACTCGACAATGAAACCTTTGAACTCGAAACTGAGATGTCGCCCGCTTCGCGGGCTCCGCTGATCAAAACGGGCCTGGTTCCCAAGGCTCGCAAAGCCTCGCCTTGGGCTTAGCTAAGACCGCTGCTTCGCAGCTCGACGAGTTTGTTCGCTCGCAGCCGTGCTTTTTTTTAGGCAAAGCACGCTCACGCCAGTCACCAACAGATCGCCGTTTGCCGCTGCAAATCGATCTGCTAATCTTGTCCAGAAATGAGTGGGGTGACTTCTCATCACCATCGTCACGCTGATCATGCGCATCGTCATGGCCGCGCGCAGACCAGCCGCCGGCGACTCGCCACGGTGACGCTGCTCACAGCGGTGTACATGGTCGCTGAAGCGGTGGGTGGCTGGTGGACCGGCTCGCTCGCGTTGATGGCAGACGCGGGTCACATGCTCGCCGATGTGGCGGCGCTGACGCTCGCGTTGATGGCCGTTTGGTTTGGCTCGCGCCCGGCCACGCCCGGAAAGACTTTTGGATATCACCGCCTTGAAATTCTTGCGGCGTTCATCAATGGGGTGGCCCTGGTTCTCATTGCGCTGTTCATTTTCTACGAAGCCTACCTGCGATGGTTTGCGCCGACGCCGGTGCGGAGCGGAGTGATGACTGCGGTTGCCGCCGGGGGCCTCGCGATCAATTTGATCTGCGCGCGGCTGCTGCACGGCGAACGTCACGACGATTTGAACGTGCGGGGCGCCTGGCTCCACATCATGAGCGACGCGCTGGGTTCAGTCGGCGCCATTGTCGCCGGTGTGATCATTACTCTGTCAGGATGGTATGCCGCGGATGCGCTCGTCGGCATGCTGATTGCGCTGCTCATCGTATGGAGTTCATGGCACTTGATCCGCGAAGCGACAAACATTCTGCTGGAAGGAACGCCGGCCCACATTAGTCTCGCCGCCGTTGAAGACGCCATCCTGGAAACGGACGGAGTCTCAGACGTTCACGATCTGCACATCTGGACAATAACTTCCGGTCGCGAGGCGTTGAGTGCCCATGTCATCCACGCGGATTCGATCTCACAGGCGCTGCTGTTAAAGGAGCTACGGAGCAAACTACACGATCGTTTCGGCGTCGATCACCTAACGTTGCAGATGGAAACGCCCGACTTCGAAGACGACACCTTTCACTTTTGCCACGCCGGCACAGCGTGCTTTAGATCGGAACGAGAGTAGGAGCGAGCCCCCTCTCCCTCTTGAGAGAGGGCTGGGGGTGAGGGTCTGTCGGGATCAGTCAAAGAAATCATTGTTTTTTCAAGTAGCTCAGCGAGAAATATAGGGTCCTGTTGCGCGCTAAGCCCTCACCCAAACCCTCTCCCAGAGGTAGAGGGAACACAACATGCCAACCATTCAGCTCGGTTACGGCCGCAATTCGATCAGCTTTGATTACGACCCGGCGCGATTCGAGGTTCTCGCTCCAGGCGTTCACGCGCGGCCAATGACCGACGGCGAGATTGGCGACGCAATCGACAATCCGATCGACTCACCACCGCTCGAAGAACTAATCGACGCCGGCGACACGGTTCTAATTGTCGCGTCCGATGCCACGCGCGCCACGGGCAGCGCCCAGATTATCAATCTGCTCGTTCGGCGTCTGATTCAGTTCGGGGTCTTTCCTTCCGACATCGCCGTCATTTTCGCCACGGGGATTCATCGGGCGGTGCGCGACGACGAAAAGGCCGAGTTGCTAACGCCTTTTATTGCGCAGCGCATCCGGACGATTGATCACGATGCCCAGGATCAACGGAACCTCATTCAAATCGGAGTGACGGACAGCGGAACGCCCATCGAAGTGAATGGGGCACTGAAGGAGTTCTCGAAAGTGATCCTTACCGGCGCGGTTGGGTTTCACTACTTCGCGGGATTTACTGGCGGCCGCAAATCAATCTGTCCCGGCCTCGCGTCGGGGCGCACAATCGAAGCGACGCACTTACTGGCGTTGGACTTCGAACGCGGCGGCCGGCGCGCCGGGGTCGGCTCGGGCTTGTTGAAAGGCAATGCGGTGAGCGAGGAATGCGAGCGAGTCGCGGCCTTGATTAGCCCGGCCATTCTCGTTAACACCATCGTTGATGAAGGCGGCCGGCCCGAGCAAGTCTTCGCCGGCCATTGGCGAACCGCGCACGAGCGCGCCTGCGAAGCCTATTCAGCCACTCACGCGCAATCGATTGCCGAGAAGCGTGAGTTAGTTATCGTCAGTTGTGGCGGCGCGCCTTATGACATCAACATGATTCAGGCGCACAAAGCCCTCGACATGGCTACGCACGCCTGCGTTGATGGCGGCACGATTGTTTTACTGGCCGAGGGTGGCGATGGGTTAGGCCGACCGGACTTTCTGAAATGGTTTGAGTCAGAAAATTCGCGCGCGCTGGAGGCACAGCTGCACGAACACTACGAAGTAAACGGACAGACCGCCTGGACTTTGCTGGCGAAGAATGAGCGCTTTCGCGTTCACATCGTCACGGAGCTGCCGGAATCAGACGTGCGACGCATGCGCATGATTCCGGCCTCATCAATCGAGTCAGTTCTGGCAAAGATCCCCGAAACAGCCAGGGGTTACATCATGCCGCGTGGAGCGTCGTTGTTGCCGCTAGTGAATCAATCAGTCGTCGAAAAACCTTGATGAAGTTACCCGCAAAGGGGGACAATCCGTTCGTCGAAACACGGGCGTGAAACCCAAATTTAGAGGGAACTTCGATGAAGACTCTTTGCCTGCTTCCACTGCTCGCTAGCTTCGTTCTTCCGGTTCAGAATCCGCCAACCCCGCCGCCGGATGGAAGCCAGGTCGCGGTGCTCACTTTCAAATGGTCGAAGAGCCGTCAGGCGGCTGGTGCGTCGGACTCGGACAAGCCAGTTCCCTCACGGGCGGTAACTACAGCCGACAAGAATCTTGAACGCAACGCGCGGGCTAACGATCCCGCCGGCAAGCGCGATCCAAACGCGGACACACTCGATGCCCGAGGGCAGGCGTTGGAAGCGATTACGCAATCCGCAAACAAGAAAGAGAATAAGATTGACGGCTTTACTTATCAGGTGAAACTCCATAACACCGGCAAGCAAACGGTGGACGTCGTTTTCTGGGAATATCAATTCATCGATGGAACCAATCCCGGCAACGTTACGCGGCGTCAGTTTCTTTGCGGGGTCAAGATCAAACCTGACAAAGACAAAGAGCTACAGGCTTTTGAAATGTCGGGTCCGGGAGATACGTTAAGCGCCGCGAGTCCGGCAACTTCGCTTCAAGAAAAGGTGGTCATCAATCGCGTAGAGTTCGCTGATGGCAAAAGCTGGATGCGCAAGGATTGGAATGCCAATGAAATAAAAGCGGCCTATCAGCGAGCGATGGCCACACCGTGGGCGCCAAACGAGATGTGCCGCGCGCTTTGATTAGCCCGAAGTTACCTTCTTTCAAGGCATCAATAGCGGGTTACGGAATTGGTTTGAGCACAATCCGCCGTTCGCGATTGCCCATCTGCAAGACGATCGGATTGTTCAACTGAATCGGGTGCTCTTCGCCGTCGATACTGATGACGAAGTTCGTCGGCGCCGGTCTTTCACCCTCGCTTGATGAGGTTGATTCGCCCGGTTTCGCGATATCACCGGCTCGCGTCAGCAGATTTGTCGCAACGATCCGCCAAGTGGAAGGTGAACAGCGGAGGCGCAATCCCGGCGCGTCGGTCGCGGCCGACTCACTAACGGCCAACGCATCAACTTTGAACAGCCCCTCGCCGCAGCGCACGCCAGCCGAATCGTAGAACGTCGCCCAGCCCGTCGCGTACGTGTAGAAGCCGCCACCGACGTTCTTCACAACCAGTTTGATATTTGTGACCGGCGAATCCTCTGCGCCGTTGAGCACCTGGGTCATCAGGGTTGCTTCAATCGCAGGAGTGCCGCCCGTGTCCACAGCAGTCGCTGGTTGGTTAAGGGCAACGCGCGATTCCGATTGTTGCGCGGCGGCGGGGATTGCAACCACCAAAACCAGGGTCAGCAATAACAGTTTTGATTTGCGCACGTAGATCTCCTTCACGGTTCTGTCGCCCGCTTCGCGGGCTGGGATTTGGAATTATGACGATCCAGGGGTGGCGTCCCGATGCGTCGGGACTTACCCCTGGCTACCTTCTTTCACGCCTTCGGCGTGCTAAAGCCTAAAGCCGTGCGAGGGCTTTCTCTGCGAGCATCTTCGACTTCTCCAACTTGGTTTTAATGTCACTCGCGCCGCCCACGCTGATGCGAAGGATCACGTCCTTCTTGAGAACATAAAGGGCGCCGGCAATTCCGCTGGCCTCCCAATAGGCGTCATCGCCAACGCCGGAAATCTTTTCCGCGCGCGATACCTTGTCTTCGGGTTTCTTTCCTTCCCCAGCTTCGGCGTTCGTGCTCCGCCAAAACTCTTTCACAGACTTCCCACGTTCTTTCGGAGTCGTGACGTTGAGGACCACCGAATTCGTGATCGTCGGCAGTTGGTAGTAGCACTGCGCAATGAAATATGCGCCATACTCGCGCTCGGACGGAAAAGTAGTTTGCAAAGCCTCGCTTTGCACGGCCTTCAGCTCATCGCTCGTGAGCAACGCGCAGGGATCGATTCTGGATTTTAGCGCGATTGGTGAAGGGCTCGCGTTAGGGGTTGGGCTGCTCGGGCTCGGCGTCGCCAAACTGGGCGGACTCGCAGCATGCGGATCCGACGATTGGCAGCCGGCCAAGGCCACGGTGAACACAAAAAGCGAAGAGGCAATTGAAAAGATTCGCATCACAATCGCTGATTGTATACGAATAGTATTCTCAATTCAGCGTCGGGGGCGGACTAACTTCCTGGGGGGCTTGGTGCCCGGCGTGTACGCGCACACGCGATTGCGGCCGCTTCGTTTCGCACGGTAGAGGGCGGAATCTGCTTTTTCAACCAACTGGATCGGATCGCTGGCATCGTTGGGAAACGACGCAACCCCGATGCTGATCGTCATCCGGTGGGTACGCGGTTCCTCAGTGCTGCCACGACGGACGGCCGGAAATTCGTGTTGTTCGATGGCCTCGCGCACGCGCTCAGCCGCGACCATGCCCTGCGCGTAATCTGCGTCAAGCAGGAAAGCCGCGAACTCTTCACCCCCAAACCGCGCACCGACATCGCCTGCACGTAGGGAGCTCTTGATCACCGTCCCCATTTCTTCCAACGTCTCGCTGCCGGCCAAATGGCCGTAGGTGTCGTTCACTTCTTTGAAGTGATCGAGATCCATCATCAGCACGCAGAACGGTTTGTTGTCAGCTTCGGCGCGTGCCGCTTCGCGACGCAGCTCAGAAAAGAACGATTTGCTGGTGAGCAGCCCGGTTAAATCGTCGTGAACCAGCAGGCGATGAATCTGTTGCTGAAACTCTCGATCGATTTCGTCGAGCATTTCAAATCGAATCAGGTGATCGCCGATGACGAATTTGTCGCCGTCTTCGAGAAAGGCTTCTTCAATCGGCTTGCCGTTGAGCAAGGTGCCGTTCGTCGATCCGAGATCAATCAAACGATAGCGAGCCTGGCCGGTCGTCTCGTCATGTTCAGTGCGGATGCGTGCGTGCAACCGGGAAGCCTCGTTATCGTTGATACGCACATCGGCGTCGAGCGCGCGACCCAGCGTCACTTCGGTTCGCTCCAACGGAATCGGCACCGCCAGCAACTCGCCGCGCATGAACACGAGCGCGGGCCGGCGATTGGCGTGCGAATCAGCAATCTTGTTCGCTGTCGTACTCAATTCGGTACGTCCGGAATTGGGTTCGCTATTGGTTTCCATCGGTGGGCGGTTCAGTCGGGCCGACGTTCTCAGGCTTCATACGCGCCTCAGGTATCTTATCGCGCCGGTTCGTCGCGCAGCAATAGTTTGATTTGCAGCTAAATGCTCAGGAAAACCTCGCCTTGTCGGTCGGCAACGGGCGACACTATAATTCAAGCCAGAGATTTGCGATCAATCTGAGGTGGGCCACTGAAGTCAAAGCTATCAATGGGATGCAACGTAACCCCTGTCGCAGTTGCACCGCTGGTTTGTCCGAACGCTCCGCCTGACCTGTCAGTCGAGCGCGTTGCCGTCGCGAACCTCCCGACTGATTGGGGCGAGTTCAACATCGCCGGCTATCGGTCGAAAACCAGTAGCGAAGAATATGTCGTCATCTTCAAAGGCGAGCTGCGGCCTGATGTTCCGGTGCTGGTGAGAATTCATTCGCAGTGCCTGACGGGCGACGTATTTGGATCGACGAAATGCGATTGCGGGCCACAACTGCACACCACGATGCAGATGATCCAGGAAGAAGGGCGCGGCGCGCTCGTTTACCAACAGCAGGAAGGCCGGGGTATCGGCATCATCAACAAGATTCGCGCGTACGAACTCCAGGACAAAGGCGCGGACACCGTCGAAGCCAACGAGCGGCTCGGTCTGGCCGTCGATTCGCGTGAGTATCGTCAGTGCGCCGAAGTCTTGTTCGATCTCGGCTTGTGCAAAGTGCGGGTGCTTTCAAACAATCCGGGGAAGCTAAAGGCTTTGGAGGACGCCGGTATGGAGATTGTTGAGCGCGTGGCGATCGAGATCCCGGCGACGGATCGCGCAACCGCGTATCTGAGAACAAAGAAAGAGAAGATGGGCCACCTGTTGGAGTTGAAACCTCGCTAGGTCTTTCACAGCGCCGGTACTTTGATCCACTGCACGGCGCTGCCAGTCTTTCCACTTCGCGTATCTCGCAAACCCACCCGCACCTGATACAGCCCCGCGGGCAGCCATGCTTGAAAGCGATAGACCGCAGGCTCCTGCAACTCAGACGCATTCGTCGCTGAGACTCGCAGACGCCCGACAAAGCTATTCTTGGGTTTTCCTTTGTCGTCGTAAAAGATGCCACCGATATCGACGTCAGCGGCCGGCTTGCCGTCGAACAAATCAAACGCCAAGCCCCGACGATCGATCTCAACAGTGGCGAGAACTCGCGTGCCCACGCCTGGCATCGGCGCCAGGCTGACCGTCAACTCCGCTTTTAGTTCCCGCTGCTCGATCGGCGCGTCAATCACGAGACGCATGTCATTCTCACGCTCAGTGATGCCCTTGTCGGTCTTTCCCTTCACCGACAGCATCGGCAACGGCGTGGTGCGGAAATAACCACGTCGCATGCGCGCGGTGAGTTCCGGCCGGCCTTTTACCCTGATTTTAACGTTTTTGAAGCCGCGTCCTTTTTGATCATCGCTCAAGGGCCGCCAGGCAAGAATGTAATAGGTCGAGTTTTCGTCGAGCACTTGCCTTACCCACTCAGCCATCGGGCGATTCGTATTGCGGAAAGCCTCGCCGCCAGTGTCCCGGGCCAGCGCGTTTAATCCGTCCTGTGAGGCGGCGATGTCGCCCATCGTGGCGCCCATCGTTAGGCCTTCCGAATCGATGGGCCGATCGTTCATTACGTCGAGCCCTTCTGTTATGAGCCCGCGAGCGTCCAGCGTATAAATCACCACCCCGGCCCGTCCGGCCGCGTCGGTAATCCTCTTAATTCGATCTTTTGATCCCGTCTGCGGATCGTTCAGGTAGAAGCCGTCCGAAATCAGGAACATCAACTTTCGTCCCGGGAGTTGCGCGGCTGTGCGCATCAACCCTTCGAGCATTAACAGGGTGTTCTTGGTGTCCGGCGCCGTGTTCATCGTCATCTGGCGCGCGCGTTGAATAACCAGGTTACGTGCAGCCTGGGCGTCAACAAAGCAGATCGTTCCACCCTGTGGATCTCTGATGCAGTTTTGCTTCAGCATCTCGGCCACGTAATAACTGATGGCGCTTTCGTCGCCCTCTTGAATTTTCGACGCCTGGAACTCGGACATCGGCGGCTTTTCCATGTCCATCTTCGCGTTGGCACGATAATTCAGGCGTGCTACCGCCGCCTGCAGGACCGATCGGTCGCCAGTGAACTGTTGCAGAAAACCAATTTGGCCGCTTGAGGACGTAATCGCCACCTGATCATTAGGAAGCATGCCCTGGTTCACAAAATTCAGCAGCGATTTGCGCGTATGCACGATGCTGGTCGGTGACAGGTGCAGGTCATCTACGAAAAACAACACCGTGCGCCGGCGGGCGGACAGGGCCGCCGGATTATCAGCGATGGATGGATCTGCTTCTTTGCCGCGCTCGGTATTGTAAAAAGCGACTCGCTCAAAAAAGGAAATGTCTTGCGGCTTCCCATCGATGACTAGCTCGAAATCGCTCGCGGTTAACCCGTCAACGAAGCGCCCTTTCTTGTCGAACACAGTGACGTCTGTCTGCACTAACTCAGTGTTGACGCGGATCACGTCGTCCTGAGACGGCGACTGCGTACTCGACGGCTTTGACTGATTGAGGCCAACGACGGGAAACAAGACCGCTGCGCTGGTAACTAATAGAGCGAAAGCGGCGCGGTAAATCTTTCGAGAAGTCATAATGTTGTACTAACTCTTTGCGCGCAGGTCTTTGATGGTGTTCTTGATTTGGTCAGCATCTTTCGCCTTCGGCTCAAGCTCCAGGTACTTTTCCAGGTGCTCCGCAGCTTCCTTGTTACGCTTGGCACTGATGTAAAGCCCGCCTAGATACTTGTGCGCGAGGGGCAGGGTCTCGCCACCGTTGGCAAGCGCCAGTTCCATCTCTTTCTGCGCTTCGTCATACTTCCTGAACCTGATCATCGTCAGCCCAAGATAGTAATGCGGATTCGGGCCCTGCATTTTCAGCGCGAGCGATTGCCGCAAAGCCTGTTCGGCTTCGGCGAGTCGCTGATTCGCTTCATCGGTTTTCTTTTGACCCTGCAGCGCCAGGCTCACGTTGTAGAGCGCAATCCCCAGATTGAGATGCGCTGACGCATCGTCCTTCTTCAGCTTAACCAGAGCCCCATAGGTTTCCGCAGCACGATCCATCTGGTTCAGCAGAAGGTATTGCCGGCCGAGTTCCGTCAGCGCCTGGGGAAAATCCGGATAAAGCTTTACGGCGTTGGATAAAAACTCAACGGCTTTCTTGCTTTCGCCTTTGCTGATGGCATCGATACCTTTGGTGTAGGAGTCACGCGCAGGTGATGGAATTCTCGCCAGTGCAGCAGTGTCGGTTTTGCTCTTCAAATGGATGGGGACGACAGTGTTCCGCATACCACCCTCGAAGAACACAGCCTCGCGCGCGTTCTCGTAATCCTTGCCACCCTCAACAATGACCGTATACGAACCGGACTTCAGTCCAGTGAAACGGAAGACTCCGTCCTGATCGGTTTGGGTTGATTTTGTCTCTTCAGGGCCTTCCAGCGTAACTCGAAAACGCCTATCAGCCGGACGCCCTTCAGTAAAATACACGCGGCCCTGAATCACGCTACTTCCGGAACTTTCGGGCAGTCCGCGTGTGCTGCCGACGCCGCCGGGCAATTGTGCCTGTACCGCGACGCACGCGGTCAGTGAAATCAGGATGAAGAGTAGAGGTGTTTGAAGATTCGCGCGAACGACGGATTGAGGGAAACGCATCTCAAGAGACTCCTTTTTTACCTCGCGAAATGTCGGGGACGTATCTGAGGAGAACCGGGCGTATTCTAGCAGCACCCGGCCAACGGAGAAAATTAACGGGTGAAAGTTCGACGGGCTGCAGCAGCAATCAACCCGAGGCCCGCCCGGGCTTGCTGCGCAGTTCGCGAATGGTGGCCGCGACGCGGGCAGCGTCAGGCGCCTTCGGTTCAATTTGCAGATACTTTTCCAGCGCGTCCGCCGCGCGTTTGTAATCTTGTTTGCGCCAATAAATCCCGCCCAGGTAGTAATACACCAGCCCGAGATTTTGGCCGCCTACCGCAATGGCGCGCAGCATTTCTTTTTCAGCGTCGTCGTAGCTGTGCACATTGACTAATGCGATCCCCAGATACATGTGGGCCGTCGGCGACGATTCCTTCTGACGCAGCGCCGCGCGCAACTGCGTCACGGCTTCCTGAAAATCCTGTTTGTTGAGCAGCGCAATGCCGTAGTTCAGCAGCGGCGTGAAGTTGTTGGGAGTCAGAGCCACCGCCGCCCGCAGTGCTTCCACGGCGCGGTCAGGCTTGCCCACTCTCAAGTACTGGACGCCCAGTTCATTCAGCGCCTGCGGGAAGTGTGGATGCTGGCCGACGGCCGTAGTCAGCAAGTCGATCGCACGTTGGCTGTCCCCTTTTCGGACCGCCTCAAGCGCGCGCTCGTAAAGTGCCTTCGCCTGAGAAGGCACCACCGCCATGCTCGCATCGAGGACGCCCGTCCTGCGCGTGGCATTTAGAGACTTTGGTTGCAGGTGGATCGTAACGGTGTAGACGCGCGGCACCGTCGGCATAACCATGCGGCGGGTGCGCGCTTCGCTGTCAATGTAGACAGTCTCGCGGTAAGTCTCGAATTCGTTGTTGCCCTCAACGATGACGGTATAGTTACCGGGCGCAAGTCCGCCAAAGGTAAACTCGCCCTTGGTATCGGCGAGAATGGTCAGGTCGCCGGCATTCATGTTTTCAAGCCGAATCCGCGGGCGGGAATCTGCCGAGCGGCCCGACGGATAATAGATTCGTCCCTGAATGGTGTGACGGCCGTTCGTGCCGACTGTTTCCGTGCCTCCGCCGCTCTGGGCGCAGACAGACACGAAGCCGATCAAAAACAACGCACCGGCGATGCTAAGACGCGCGATGCTAAAACTGCATGCGCGAATCCAGTTCGTTGGCGAAAACATGTCCGCACCTCCTTAAAGGCGACCGCGGTCAAGTATCAGGCAGGATCTTGCGTCAGGGTGGAAACGGGAACAGAAATAAAGACGGGAGAAGCACGACTGGCGCGCCTCTCCCGGAAAAACTGTCGCGCGCCGGAAGTCCGAAGACTCCCGGCGCGTGAAAGTGAACGTTCTTAGAAGCTGAACTTAACGCCTAGACGCAAGTTCGACGGGAACTGGAAGATCGTGCCCGTACCAAAGAACGGATTCGGAACCGGCGCGATGCCCGGAGCGCCACTGTTGATCAGCGCCGTCTCGTCCAGGCGGATAGCCTTTTGCGTATTGAAGACGTTGAACCAATCAAGCTGCAAGCGCAACTGGCGATTTTCGCCGAACTGAATCGGATGATAGACGCCGATATCCAGGTTGTGGGTAAACGGCGTGCGGTTCGAGCCGATTGCGCTGTCTTTGCCCGCATTGCCGGCTGGCAGCGCTGAGTTGTCCGGAACGATGGCCGTACCGCGCGGCGTGCACAGAAGGCCGGGAATACAGAAGCCTTCGTTGTCGCCGTAGAGCGGATGCGGAACCAACGCGTTGAACGGAATACCAGACTGCGCCCGGAATGACGCGCTAAACATCGTCTTGAAAGGCGCGCGCCAGCTGCCGTCCAGTTTGAACTGGTGCGGACGGTCATTCGGAAGCCGTCCGTACAGACCATTCAGCAAGCTGACCAGGTCGAACAACGAAGTGATGTTCGGGTCAGCCTGACCGTTGTCGTTACGGAACAGACCTTCGTAGTTACCGATCAGGCTCGAGTAGGTGTAAGAAGCGATGAACTGATAATTGTTCGAGAAACGCTTGTTAGCACTGAACTCGAGTGCGCGATAGTACCGGCGTGCGCGGCCGAACGAGCCGAAGCCAAGATCAACGGCCAGGCGATCGGTTAGGCTTTCGCCGGGGTTGAAGATGAAGTAGGTGGTGCCGTCGTCGAAAGAGCCGTCCTCGATGACCGAGCCCTGCGCGCGGTAAATACCACGGGCGCCGATCGCGAAGTCGCGAGCAACTTCGAACTCGATACCGCCGGCCACTTCATGAACCGACTGCGGTTTCAGGTCGAAATCTGCCGGTGTCGGGTGGTTGCCGAGGTTGCCGAGAAAGGCGAGCACGGTTGAACCGGTTGGGGCGTTAAGACGACCGGCGTTCAGGTTATAGTCACTCTGAATGTCGCCACCTGACGCACGCACATTGATATCGAGCGGAATCGGTGACTCAACAAAGCGAGCGTAGTTGATGAACAGCTTGCCTCTGCCCTTGCCAGTGAAATCCCAGATGAGACCCATGCGCGGCTGAAGGGTGTCCTTGAAGTTGTTCAGAGAGATGTAGTCAGCATCGCCAATTGAATAGGCCTGCTGCATGTCCCAACGCAGACCAAAGTTGAACTGCACATTTGGGGTGATCTTGAAATCATCCTGGATGTAGAAGCCCTGCGTATTGGTCTTGATTTTCTCGCCCAGGGTGTTCAGACCAAAGCTGCGGGCGCGCACCACATCGAGCAACAGAACGGGATTCACCGGAGTGGCCGACACCGCACCAAGCACGGTGTTAGTCACACCAGCAGGCCCCTGACCGGCCGCAATGATCTGGTTGAAGTTGTCTACGCGCGACTGACTTGGACAGGTAATTGTCGTCGCCGATGTGCGGGCGCAAATCGCGAAGCGGTTCTCAACGCGGTACGGAAGGGCAGGAATGCCCGCCGCCTGCGCACCGGTGAATAGCCGGTCCGCTCCGGTCTGGTTCGTGTGAATGCCATACTGGTTCGAGGTGTATTCAAACCCGTACTTGATCGTGTGGCGTCCATAGATGTTCGTGAATCTGGCCGCCAATTCCCAGCGGTTGCGATCCTGCTGAGATTCGAGACCGCCAGTGCCGAAGCCGGTACGAACGAAGTTGCGCTGTACCGTACCACCGCTTCCTTCGACATATGCCTGACGGAGGCCGCCCGCCGTCACAACAGTCGTTTCCGTTACCGGCAACACTGCTCCACCGCGCAAAACTGAAAAGCGGTCAGTGGTCGCCGTTTCGTCGAACTCCGGAAGCGTGTTGGCGCGCTGGAGGTGCAATCCAAACGAGAACTCGCCAATCCACGTCGGCGTGATGTTTGAGTTCAGGCGGAATGCATAGTTTGAACCACCAGTCTCGACGGTCCCGCGGAAGCTCTGCGGGTTGGCGCCGAAACCGCTCAAACCGAACACGAAGCCCTCGGCCTTTGTGAGGTCCGAAAATGTCGAAAAAGTGAACACGTGCTGCTGATTGATGGCCCAGGTCAGCTTGCCGGAGTAGAACGGCGTAGTGATCTTGTTGTTATCTTCGACGAGCAACGTTTGACCCAGGAAGAAGTTCTTGCGCTGCTGCGGGTTGAAAGCTCCGAAGAACCACAGCTTGTCTTTGATAATTGGGCCGCCGATGTCAAAGCCGGCGTCAATTTCGGAGAACCCGTTCGGCGCCGCGCCGGTGAACGGGAAGTTCGCAGTTTCGCGCACCAAGCCTTTGGTCGTGAAATAAGCGAACGCGTCGCCGGTGAATCGGTTGCCGCCACTCTTGGTGATGACGTTAAAGATACCGCCGGTTGAGTGGCCATACTCGGCGCCATAGGCGCCCGTCTTGATTTCGACTTCCTGAACGAACTCGAACGGCAAGTTAGCGCCCGATCCGCCGAACGCGGGGTCGGTCGTCGTTACGCCGTCGAGAATGTAGTTGTTCTCAGGACCGGAGGAACCGGCAACCGAAGGATCACGGTCACGACCCGAGGCGTCACGAAGACCCGAACGAGAAACGCTCGGTGCAATCGTGTAAAGCGACTGGACGGTGCGTTGAGTCGGGAAGTTCGAGAACTGATCGCTCGAAACGTTTGTGCCGGTAGTATTGTTGGAGGTATCGACCGCCGCGCCCGATGTGTCGGTTACGGTAACCGTACCGCTCACGCCGGCGAGCTGTAGTTGAACGTCAGCCGTAGCAGTACGGCCGAGGTTGACCTCTACGTCGCCCTTACTAAATTCCGCGAAGCCTTTGCCCGCAGCGTTTGCGTCAACCTTCACCTCGTATTTTCCAGGCGGCAGGTTGAGAACGCGAAAGCTGCCGTTGTCATCTGACACGGCCGACTGCGCGTTGATCAGGTTCGGGCTCGTCACGTTCACCGTAACGCCCGGCACTGCATTACCCTGCGGGTCGGTTACGGTGCCTTCGATCGAACCTGTCGTTTGTGTCTGTGCCATGGCGCCAACTGCAAACAGCGACAGGCACATCGCAAAAACGAACATTAAAACTTTTCTCATCGTTTGTTTCCTTTCTTGAGTGTCCCGATTGATCGGGACTTCGTTAACTGAATTCAAATGCACTGGCCAACCTCTTTCGAACGGGTCAGCTTAATAATTCCTGTGGTTTTAGCGGGGTCACGGCGTCTCAACGTTGGAACTGAAATAATCTGCATCCGGACTTTCCGCAAAAGGATAGATTCCGCAGCCTTTTAAGCAATGACGGTGCCATACGCTAAGGCCGGGAACAGCCTGTAAAAATCGCTGGTTTGGGTGAATTTACAAGCCTTGTAAATCCGAAATTTCGGTTTTAGTCCGAAATTCGGGAAAAGTGCGGGAACGTCGCTTCCGCCGTGGGGAGCACCGGGAATTCCGGCATGACGGGCGTGTGGTAGACTGCCCCATCCCAGAGTCCTTTAGCCGAACCTTGTCCCAGAGAATCTATCGCGATCCGGTTCACAACATCATACCTCTGCGTGCCGACACGTTAGAGGGTCAACTGATGATCCGTTTGATCGACGCGCCCGAGTTTCAAAGGCTCCGACGAATCAAGCAACTCGGTCTCGGACTGTACACATACCAGGGGGCCGAACACTCGCGGTTCACCCACAGCCTTGGTGCGCTGCACCTGATGACGCGGATCCTCGATCGCCTGGGCGAGAGTTATCCGATTGCGACAGAGGATCGACTGGCGGTGCGCGCCGCAGCTCTGCTTCACGATGTCGGTCACGCGCCCTTCTCGCACGCGATGGAAAAGACGTTGGGCATCCACCATGAGGATCTGACGATCGCGGCGATCACTTCGGAAGAAACGGTAGTTAATCAGACTCTGAGTTCCCATTCAGCGGAACTGCCGCAACGCGTAGCCTCGGTTGTTGCCGGAGACTTCAGGCCGGCCGCGTTAGCGCAACTTGTATCGTCGCAGCTCGACGTCGATCGAATGGACTATCTATTGCGCGATTCGCTCATGACGGGCGCCAAATACGGTCTCTACGATCTTGAATGGATTATCAATGCCCTTCAGATCGATGGACCAGGTGATCGTGTTTACGTTGCCGCGCGTGGTGTTTATGCGGTCGAGGAATATTTGCAGGCGCGCTACTACATGTTTCGTCAAGTCTACTTTCATCGCACGCTGCGTTCCGCGGAAGCCGTTTTGCGATCCGCGCTGCGCCGGGCATTGGAACTTGTCGCCGGCGGCGTACCCGTCTGGTGCGCGCACGACGCGTCATTCGCAAAAGTACTTCAACGCCAACCCCTGACGATCGCTGAATACCTGCAAATTGATGACTCAGACGTCATCTTTCATCTCAAGCAATGGCAACGCGAGGCCGATCCGGTGCTCAGCGACCTAAGCCGCAGATTCGTCGAACGGAAGCTTTTCAAAGCGATCGATCTCGACATGCCTGAAGATGAACGCTCGGGTTTCATCGAAGCGGCGCGCGACGTGGTAGTACGCGCAGGGTTCGCCGCGGCTTACTACTTCATCGAAGATCGCGCGACTGACGTGCCTTACTACAGCTACTACACGGGTGAAGGCGCTGAAGAGCGCGCGCGGATCTACGTTGAAGATGGCTACGCTCATCCAAAGATTCGCGAGATCAGTGAAATCAGCGAAGCGGTGCGCGGACTTCGCCGCGGGTACGAACTGCATCGCGTCTGTTTCCCCTCGGAAGTGAAAGACGAAGTTTACCGGCTATATCACGGAACGGCAGCGATCGATGCGAAGCAAACGAATTAATAGTCCCACCTGGAAACATTTCGCCGTCGCTACGTTTCTCGCCTTCCTGATCTGTCCGGCCGTCAATGCACAAGGCAACGCGCGCCCGATCGAGATTGCTGTTATTGGGTTCGGCGACAGTCAAACGGCGAGAAAAGTAACTGAGCAGATCAGTGAATCATTCCGCGCACACCAATTTCGGATCATCGACAGTGATCGGGCGAGAGCCGCCGCGAACGGGGTCGGCTACACCGGCTCTTTGAACCTGACTCTCGAAGAAGCGCGCAACCTCGCCTCGGCCATCGGTTGCGACTTCTTCATCACCGGCGACGCACAAACTCTGCGGCGATCGCCTTCGACTTCTCCTGTCTACTTCGAGTCATACGCCTCGCTTTTTTTGGTCAGCGCACGCACCGGCAAACTGGTTTTCTGGGAACGCCAGGAATTTCGCCGCCCCACTGCGATTGAAGCCGAGCGGATACTGCTGAACGCGCTATCCGCGGCTCCGACGATGGAGCGATATCAGAGCACAATTCGCCGAATTGCTGAGGAAGAACGCAATTTTCGCGCAACAGCAATCGACCGGAGCGCCCCCGTTATCGACTTGATGCCGGATGCCGAAACCAGCAGCAGCGTCCGCGCGCCGCGTCCATTTCGCCGGCCCAAACCTCCCTATCCCGACGCGGCTGCGCACGATCGGGTCGAAGCCATCGTTGATGTGCTTGTGGACATCAACGCCAGCGGCAAAGTGGGCCAGATCGAGATCGCGCGCTGGGCAGGTTACGGACTGGACGAGTCGGTAATCAACACGGTCAGGCAGTTAGATTTTTTCCCGGCGATGCGTGACGGTGTCGCGATTCCAATGCGCGTGCTGTTGCGTTACAACTTCCGCAAACCTCCTCAAGCAGTGAACTAACCACTAGAGGACACGGAGAAAAGTAGAAATTTAGCCGCGGATGCACGCGGATTCACACAGATTCAATCTGCCTATTTCTGATCTGCGAGAATCCGCGTTCATCTGCGGCTAATTCCTCTCCGTATCCTCTGTCGTTCAATCTTCCTGCTCACCGCTGCGTGTTATCATCACGCGTCACGCGGCAGCGTGAATCAATCAATGCTTTATCTTTCGCAAGTCCTGGGTCGACCTATCATCGACCTCGAAGGCGAACGTGTCGCCACGCTCAAGGACGTAATCGTACGCCTCGGCCAGGATGACCATCCGCCGGTTGCAGGTTTCGTCGCGCGCTATCGCCGGCGCGACTTTTTTCTCTCGCGTTGGCGCATTTCGGACTTCGGCGAGCATGGCGTAAAGCTCGATTCAGACATTCTCGATCTCCGACCGTTCATGCGACGCGAGGGCGAAGTGCTGCTGGCGCGCGATGTGTTAGACAAACAATTGATCGACGTGGACGGCAAGCGAGTCGTGCGTGTAAACGACGTGCAAATCATTCCGGCCGCGAACGAGTGGCGCGTAACGGGCGCCGACGTAAGCCTTGCCGGACTCTGGCGGCGGCTCGCTCCTTCGTTTTTGCGTCGCGGAAATCCAGTTG
Organism: uncultured Acidobacteriota bacterium; assembly: GCA_963726075.1. Taxonomy (GTDB): domain Bacteria; phylum Acidobacteriota; class Blastocatellia; order Pyrinomonadales; family Pyrinomonadaceae; genus UBA11740. The sequence continues at coordinate 1,096,104 of CAVSAQ010000001.1, forward strand.
AAGTCATCGACTGGGCCGACGTTGGCTACCTCGCCACTGACGCCGCAACTGTTCAGTTGAAGTCTTCGCGCGGCAAATTAACGCGCCTGCATCCGGTTGAGATCGCGCGCCTTGCGGCCGCCTTCTCGTATCAACAAGGCGCGGAAATCGTTGAATCGCTCGATGACGAAACGGCCGCTGAGACCCTCGAAGAAATGGCCGCCGAGCGTCAGGCGCAGATTATCGGCGACATGGATGAAGAGCGCGCGGCGGACATCCTTGAACACATGTCGCCCGACGAAGCGGCGGACGTTTTGGGCGATTTGCCGGAAGACAAAGCGGAAGACCTTCTGCACCGCATGGACGACGAAGAACAGTCTGAGGTCGCCGAACTGTTGCCTTACGAAGACGACACGGCCGGCGGGTTGATGACAACTGAGTTCGTCACCTTGCCGCGCGCCTTGACGGTCGGCGAAGCGCTCGCGCGGCTGCGCGAAATGGCTGAGACGCCCAACATGATCTATTACCTGTACGTCGTCGAGCACGAAGAGTCATGGAAATTGGTCGGTGTGATCGCGCTGCGAAGTTTGATACTGGCGAGAACCTCGGCGCCGCTCGAGCAAGTGATGAGAACAGATTTGCAGGTGGCGCATCCCGATGACAACGCTGATGAGGTCGCGCACAAAATTGCCGAATACAACCTGCTGGCGCTGCCGGTCCTGGACGAAGCCGGCGACATCCTCGGCATTGTCACCGTCGATGACGCGATTGAGCATCTCTTGCCGCGTGACTGGCGCGAACGTGTGCCGCGATTGCTTGGCTAGTCAGAATCCCGGCGTGTCGGGATAACGGGTGTTGTTGAAACATTGCGAGCAGAAATCGACCAAATGACCGAGGACCCTCCGAGTGCCGAAACTACCAACCAACGTGCGAGGTGCAGGTCGCGGCATCCTGCGGCGTGGCGCTCAGGGTGTGCGGCGCACGGTGGCACGCCGGCCCCGGCTATTTCTCTATCTTTCAGTTCTCGGCCCCGGGCTCATCACCGCAAACGCCGGCAATGATGCTGGCGGCATTGCGACCTTTGCGTCAGTCGGCGCAGATCACGGTTACAAGCTTCTCTGGCTTCTCATTCCGCTGACTATAAGTCTCGGCATGGTTCAGGAGATGTGCGCGCGCATGGGCGCCGTTACCGGAAAAGGTCTCGCTGATTTGATCCGCGAGCGCTTTGGCGTGCGCTGGACGGCGTTGGTGATGCTCGCCCTCTTGATCGCAAACGGCGGTGTTACCGTTTCGGAATTCGTCGGCATAGCCGCGGCGATGGAATTGTTTGGTGTAGCGCGATACATCTCGGTTCCGATTGCTGCAATGGTGATTTGGTGGCTGGTGGTGCGCGGAAACTATCAGCGCGTTGAACGAGTCTTTCTCGCGATGACGCTTGTTTTCCTCGGTTACGTCGTGTCGGCTTTTCTCGCGCGTCCGGCCTGGGGAACTGTCGCGCGTGAAATGGTGCGTCCGTCAATTGAGGTTACGCCGCTCTATTTGTTCACGCTGGTCGCGATCATCGGCACCACCATTTCGCCCTACATGCAGGTTTTCATTCAATCCTCAGTCGTAGAGAAACGCGTCCGGCCAGAGAACTATGCGTTGACGAAAGCTGACGTCTGGGGCGGAACGATTTTCGCGATTCTGATCGTCTTTTTCATCGTGGTTTCGACTTCGGCAACGCTGCACGTGCGCGGTGAACATGTTGACTCCGCCGCCCAAGCCGCACGCGCGCTACGACCATTCGCGGGTGCCTACGCCGAACTCCTGTTTGGAATTGGATTGTTCGGGGCGTCAATGCTGGCAGCCGGAGTTGTTCCTTTGGCCACCGCCTACTCGATTACCGAAGCGTTCGGATTTGAGAAAGGCCTCTCGAACAGTTTCCGGGAAGCGCCGATCTTCGTCGGCGTGTTCACATTCCTGGTAGCTCTCGGTGCGCTCATCGCGATGATGCCGGGCTTGCCGATCATTTCCGTGCTCTTGCTGACTCAGGTTATCAATGGCGTGCTGCTGCCAGTGATCCTTTTCGCGATTCTGCGCCTCGTCAACGACCGCGAACTGATGGGAAGCTATGTTAACCGCCCGCTGTACAACGTCGGCGCCTGGGCCACCGCTCTGATCGTTTCCGCTTCGTCGTTACTTCTGATTGGCATCACGATCTTCCGCTGGTTAAGCTGATAACCGCCGGAACATGAGACTTATCCTCTCGCCAACTCATTGATTTGATGGTAAAAGTACACTCGCTCCATCGCAGATTCGCTACGACTAGCACACCTTAATGGCTACTTCGCGAAAGAAGAGCGACATCCTTCTTTACCTGGTTGTGACCGCAGTTTTTGGTCTCGCCACGTTCTTATTCTGGAAGTTTTCCGGGAACCACATCGAGGGCCAGCCTTCCTTTGCGGGTTGGTGGAGGATTCCCTGGCTGGTGCTACTCTCCGGCCTCGGCTACGCGAGCATTCGCGTCATTAATGCGCTGCTGTTCGACTTCGCGTTCCGTCTGCGGCAGGGCTATGAGGCGCCGACTCTCGTCCGGAACATCTTCACCCTGGTCGCGTTCATCATCCTCTTCGTTGTCATCTTCAACAAGTTGTACCAGGAAGTTAACCTGGGCGCGCTCTTCACTACCTCGGCGATCTTCGGCGTCATCATTGGTCTCGCTTTACAGGACACGCTCGGGAACTTTTTCGCCGGCATCTCTCTTCATGCTGATCGTCCTTTTCAAGTCGGGGATGTAGTTGTGCTGGGCCAGCAACAGCTGACCGGCGTAGTTGAAGGCATCACCTGGCGCGCCATAAAGATTCGAACGTTTCAGAATCATATTGTTCTGGTGAGCAACAGCAGCGCGGCCAAAGAGTCGATTGAAGTTTGCCCGCGTGAAAACCTGAACGCGCGTCTGGTTTTCTTTGCGACGCTCTACACCGATTCGCCCGCGAAGACCATTCACATTGTGCGCGAAGCGATTCGGGAAGCTGAGAATGTTTCGTTAAAGATCACTCCGATCGTGCGCATCAAGAATCTCGGTGACAGCGCGATCGAATGGGAAGTCAAATACTGGCTGGAGGACTATGCAAAGTATAACGACACGGACGCCCTTCTCCGGCAATTGATCTGGTACGCACTGCGTCGCGCGAACCTGACCTTTGCCTTCCCGACACGCACGCTCCACGTCGAACGAAAAGGTCCGACTCCGCTGGCCATCGGCCCGCAGAAAGAAGTTATTGAAAGACTCTCAGCCGTGGATATCTTCGCGCCGCTCTCAAAGGAAGAGACTGAGAAACTCGCAAGCGGAGCCATGCGCCACGTTTTTGCGCAGGGCGAGCTCGTCATCCGGGCCGGAGACCAGGGCTCGTCAATGTTCGTGGTTCATAGCGGCCGAGTGCAGGTGCAGATTTCGGACGGCGGTAAGCAGAGGGCTGTGGCCGTCTTGAGCGAAGGTGCATTCTTCGGCGAAATGGCGCTCTTCACCGGCGAGCCGAGAACCGCTAACGTCGTCGCGCTCGAAGAAACCGAAGTGCTCGAAATCGGTCACGACGCGATGAAGCATCTCTTCGAAACAAACCCCGATTTGGCTGAGTCCATTAGCTGGACTATCGCTGAACGCAGGGCGGGCTTGGAGGCCAGTTCCCACCAGGCCAGCGCTGCGGCCAAAGCCGAGTCTGCCGGCCTGCTCAATTCGATCAGACGCTTTTTCGGCCTCCGGTAACTCCAACCCCCTCTTGCGAGCCCACGATTGCTACTTCAAACAGGGGGGAAAGGCGCGGCCGCCGGCAGACTTGACAGTTAAAGACTCACATATTATTATCCGTTCGTGCTCAGGCAGCTGGGATCGCTGATTTGGGGGGCCTGAAAGCACGGAATTTACCGTTATTGCAGGAGGTTTGTTACCAGTTATGACCATCACTCGCTACGATCCATTTCGCGACTTACGAAATCTTCAAGACGAAGTTAACCGGCTCTTCACTGGAAATGTAGGCCGCACCTTCGACGATGAAGGCATCGCGCGCGGCTCATGGAGCCCGAGCGTTGATATCTACGAGAACAAAGAGCAAATCGTGCTCGAGGCTGAGTTGCCCGGTATGAACCGTGAGGATTTCGACCTGACGGTCGAAAGTAATGTGATCACGCTTCGCGGTGAGCGACGCTTCGAGAAGAAGGAAGACACGGACAATTATCACCGCGTTGAGCGCGCCTACGGGAGCTTTACGCGCTCGTTCACTTTGCCGAACACTGTTTCAGGCGAGGGCGCATCCGCGGATTATCGGAATGGCGTGCTCCGCGTGACTTTGCCGAAGCGCGAAGAAACCAAGGCGCGCCGGATTGAGGTAAAGGGCGAAGGCGCCTCCAGGACAATCGACGCTAAGTCTGACAAGTCTTCGGCTGCCCAGGCGTAAGTTCGTTTAGATTAGTAATGACGGGGCGCTGGCGGTATCGTCAGTTGCCCCGTTTGCTTTCAGCATCGTCAGAATTGATAGAATCAGTTTTCAGAGTTTCGCTATGCGCTTAGACAAATTCACACTTCGCGGGCAGGAAGTGATTCAATCGGCCATTGAACTGGCTGAACGAACTCAGAACCAGCAGGTTGAACCTGAACATATGCTCTGTGCGATGCTCGATCAGCCCGAGGGCATCGTACGTCCGCTGCTCGGCAAAATCGGCGCGAACATTCAGGTGGTCAAGAATGATTGCGAAGCGGCGGTGGCGCGCTTTCCTCGTGTTCAGGGCGGACAGCAATACTTCTCTTCCCGTTTAAGCCAGGTCTTCACGGCCGCTCAAAAGCAAGCCGATGAGATGAAGGACGAGTACGTCTCGACCGAACATCTGCTCCTGGCGATTGCGGATGAGAAGACCGGCGACGCAGGGAAGATTCTCCGCCAGCATGGTGTTAATCGCGATGACTTGCTCAAAGTGATCGAGCAAACACGCGGCGGCACGCGCATCACAGATCAGAATGCCGAAGCGAACTACCAGGCATTGGCGAAATACGCCCGCGATCTGACTGACCTGGCGCGACGAGGAAAGCTTGATCCGGTCATCGGACGCGACGATGAAATTCGACGCACGATCCAGGTGCTTTCCCGCCGGACAAAGAACAACCCCGTGCTAATCGGCGAGCCCGGCGTGGGCAAGACTGCGATCGTGGAAGGCCTCGCGCAACGCATTGTTTCAGGGGACGTACCGGAAACGCTCCGCAACAAGCGGTTGGTCGGTCTGGATCTCGGATCCATGCTTGCCGGCGCGAAGTACCGCGGCGAGTTTGAAGATCGCTTGAAGGCGGTTTTAAAGGAAATCGAGACGGCGCAGGGTCAGATCATCCTGTTCATCGATGAGCTGCACACCCTGGTCGGCGCCGGCGCTGCCGAAGGCGCAATCGACGCTTCCAACATGTTGAAGCCGGCTTTGGCGCGTGGAGAGTTGCGTTGCGTCGGCGCGACCACGCTCAACGAATACAAGAAGTACATTGAAAAGGACGCCGCGCTCGAGCGCCGCTTCCAGCAAATCTATGTCGGGGAACCGACAGTCGAAGACACGATTGCGATTCTGCGCGGCTTGAAAGAACGCTACGAAGTTCATCACGGCGTCCGCATCAAGGATACGGCGATTGTGGCGGCGGCGACACTCTCGAATCGGTACATCACCGATCGTTTTCTGCCGGACAAAGCGATTGATTTGATCGACGAAGCTGCTTCGCGGCTGCGCATTGAGATCGATTCGCTGCCCCAGGAGATCGATCAGCTTGAACGCGAAATCATGCAGCTCGAGATCGAGCGGCAGGCACTACAGCGCGAAGAAGACGACCGTTCAAAAGCGCGCCTGCGCGAGATTGAACAACGCATCGCCGACCTGAAGGAAAAGTCTTCGGGCAGGAAAGCAAAATGGCAGTCGGAGAAAGCAATCATCGAGCACATCCGCGGCGCCAAGGCTGAACTCGAACAACTAAAGTTGCAGTTGGATCAGGCGCGGAACGGGGGCGATTTGGGGCGTGCCTCTGAGATTCAATACGGCCAAATCCCCGAACTGCAGCAGAAACTTGAAGCCGAGCAAGCCAAACTCGGGACACTACAGTTGGACGGCGTCACTCTGAAAGAAGAAGTTGACGAAGAAGACGTTGCCGAAGTCGTCGCAAAATGGACCGGCGTGCCGGTCACAAAGATGCTCGAAGGCGAGATGCATAAGCTCCTCGGCATGGAAGAGCGCCTTCGTCAACGCGTAATTGGCCAGGACGAAGCGCTACAAGCGGTTGCCAATGCTGTGCGACGCGCCCGCGCGGGGTTGCAGGATCCGAATCGACCAGTTGGATCGTTCATCTTTCTTGGACCGACGGGCGTCGGCAAGACGGAAACGGCCCGCGCCCTCGCTGAGTTTCTTTTTGACGACGAGCGCTCGATGGTGCGCCTCGACATGTCTGAGTACATGGAGAAGCACGCGGTAGCGCGAATGATCGGCGCGCCGCCAGGGTATGTCGGATACGAGGAAGGCGGTCAACTTACTGAAGCCGTTCGTCGCCGGCCTTATGCCGTGATTCTTTTTGACGAGATCGAAAAGGCGCATGCCGACGTATTCAATGTGTTGCTTCAGATTCTGGATGATGGCCGATTGACGGACTCAAAAGGCCGAACGGTTGATTTCAAGAACACGGTTCTGATCATGACTTCGAATCTGGGCTCGCGCGAGATTCAAGAGGTAAGCGACGACGAGAAGCAGGTGCGTGAGGCTGTGACGCAGGTTTTACAGGATCACTTCAAACCTGAGTTTTTGAATCGAATTGACGACATAGTCATCTTTCATCGGTTGTCGCGGGATCAGATCAGTCAAATTGTGGACGTTCAACTTGAACGACTGCGACACATGTTGCACGAACGTAACATTTCGATCGCGCTCGACAATTCGGCGAAGGAACTGCTGGCGCACGAAGGATACGATCCGAATTACGGTGCGCGGCCGCTGAAACGCGCGATTCAGACGCTGATCCAGAACCCGCTGGCCATGAAACTCTTACAGGGAGACATCCAGCCGGGGCAAACGGTGACAGTGTCGGCGCAGGATGGTGAACTGGTCTTTCACACGAACACGGCTGCCGCCGCGGCATAATGTCGCCCCCGCGATGACGGCTTTGTGAGAAACTAATGATGGCAAGCGAATTGCTTGCTGTTTGGCGGGAATATTCCTGTTGCACTGAAACGCAACGGCGAATATTCTCTCGGCATCAAACAATGCTTTGATTGTGCGGCGCGATTGAAGCATTCGGGGATTGGAAACGAGGAATTTCGAGCAGATGGTTGATCTCGGGGCATACAAAGATAAATTCGGCGATAGCGGTCAGCGAGTGCTCGAAAAGGCGCTGGGCGAATCGAGACGCCGCGACCAAAACTACATAACCGTAGAACACATCATTCACGCGCTCGCGAAGGAAGAGTCGGAACTTTTTAACTCAACTATTCGGAGCCTCGCCGTGGATCCCGACGCGGTTACGGGAGCAATCGATCGGCGCCTTGATAACGCGCGTCAACACGTGGGGAAAGGCTTTCGGATCGCGCCTGACACGACAGACCTTTTCAAGCGCGCCATGGAGCGTGCGCGCTCGCGCGGACGCAAAACAATCGAATCGACCGACATCTTCGACGTGCTGTCTAAGGACGACAGTCTTTTGGTGGAAGTCCTGCGCGGCCTTGGCGCCACACCTGACCTGGTTGTCGAGCGCATCAAAACCAACGTTGATGAGCGTGAGCGCCAGGAAGAACAATATCGGAAGAAGTTTGAGCTGCCCGCGTATTTGAAACACTTCGGCGTGTCGCTCAATCGCATGGCGCGCCAGGACAAAATTGCGCCGACGATCGGGCGCGAAAGAGAAATTCAGCAAATCATCGAGATTCTTTGTCACCGCGAACGGGCGAACTCGCCGATGCTGGTCGGTGAGCCGGGCGTCGGCAAGACCGCAGTGATAGAAGGCCTCGCGAGGATGATCGAACTCGAACCTCAGCGAGTTCCCGCGCGCTTGCGCAACTCGCACGTCGTGCAATTGCAGATGGGCGGCATTGTGGCCGGCACCATGCTGCGGGGCATGTTCGAAGAGCGCATCAAAGGCATCATCGACGAAGTCAAAGAACGCGACAATCTAATCTTGTTCATCGACGAAGCGCACACAATCATCGGCGCCGGCGCCGCACTCGGCACTTCTTCGGACGCCGCGAACATGTTCAAGTCATCGCTGGCTAAGGGCGAACTCCGGATCATCGGCGCTACGACGCTGACGGAGTACAAGGAGTACATCGCGGAAGACGAAGCGCTGGCGCGACGTTTCCGTTTGGTGAAAGTTGACGAGCCGTCGATTGTTGAGACACGCGAAATTCTGCTCGGCGTCCGGCCTCGTCTGGAAAGAAACTACTCGGTTCAGATTTCCGACGAAGCGATCAACACGGCGCTCGAAATGGCGCCGAAGTACATCCGGAATCTGCATCTGCCCGACAAAGCGATCGGCTGGCTCGACACTGCCGCGGTTAAAGTTGAAATCAACGAACCGCATACAATGGTCGTAAAGCCTGAGCATGTGATCGACGTGATCTCGCAGGAGTCGCGGATTCCGCGCGACATGATCTTTCGCGACACGAGTGATCGGTTCGCGTTGATCGAAGCGCAGCTGGCACAGCGAGTCATTGGACAAAAGGACGCTATCAAAGCTGTCGCGCAACGTCTGCGTCTGAACAAAGGCCCGCTGAAAGAATCGCATTACAAACCTGACGGCGTGTTGCTGTTCCTCGGTCCGACCGGTGTCGGCAAAACAGAATTGGCCAAAGCCGTCGCGGAATTCATGTTCGGTGATGAGCAGAAGATGATTCGCCTGGACATGTCGGAGTACAGCGACGGCACCATCGGCATCGAGAAACTGATCGGCATGCCCCGCGGCATTGTGGGTTCAGAGCGCGGTGGAATTCTGACTGAACAATTGCGCGAGAATCCATATACGGTGCTGCTGCTCGACGAAGTCGAAAAGGCCAATCCGTACCTGATGAATTTGTTCCTGCAAGCTTTCGACGAAGGCTGGCTGACGGACGGTCGTGGTCGTCGCGTTTATTTGTCTGACGCCATCGTCATCATGACGTCGAACCTCGGCTCAGATAGTTTCAAGAAATTTGAAAAACCACTCGGCTTTGGCACAAAGACAAGCAACGACTTTCGTCAGGTAAAGAAAGATGTGATGAAAGCCGCCGAGGCTCGCTTCTCGCCTGAGTTCCGCAATCGCATTGACGAGATTATTGTCTTCTCGCCGTTGACGATGGACGAGGTTAAGCAGATCGCGCAACTGTATCTCGACAAAACGCGCCGTCAGATGAAACGGCAGGGCAAGTTATTCGAGGTCACGGAAGCGGCGGTAGAGCACGTCACGGAAAAAGGCTACAGCACGCAATACGGCGCGCGTTTCCTGAAGCGCTACATAGACGAACGCGTTAAGTTGCCGATTACAAACATGTGGAAGCAGTCGTCGCGATTCGTCGTCGATGTCGAGGACGGTGAAATCGTCGCGCGCGCAGACGACGGCCCGGTCGTTCAATCAAATGGCGACTAAGCCTTCCTGAAAACGCAAAGAAAAGAGAGCCTCAACCGTGGTGTTGAGGCTCTTTTCATTTTGTGCTGTAATCCCCCGAACCAGATTGATGGGGCCAACTTCACACTTCATGTCTTACCGAAAAGTTACCGTCGCACTATTAGCAATCCTCGTTTCCGTCACTTCGTGTCTGGCGCAATCCGACGCTGCCGTTAAGACAAGCGACGAGAAAGCCGAACAGATTGTTCAGAAAGCTATTAAAGCCATCGGCGGCGACGCTTACTTGAACGTTAAAACGGTCATTGGGCGAGGCTTCTACACGACATACCACGACGGCGTTTCGGGTGTGCCGCTCCGCTTCGTCGATTACATCGCGTATCCCGATCGCGAGCGGACCGAATTCATCGGCGAAGGAAACCGAATTATTCAGACGAATTATCAGAACGAAGGATGGATGTTCGATGCGGCCGGGAAATCCTTGAAAGACCAAACCGCGAAACAGGTCGAGGACTTTCGCAACGCCATGCGGACAAGCATGGAGAATCTTTTGCGCGGCTGGTGGCGCAAAGAAGGCGCGACCTTGAGCTACGTCGGCCGCCGTGAAGCTAGTCTGGGTCGTCGTAACGAAGCAGTGAAGCTGACTTATCCGGATGGCTTTTGGATCGAATATGAATTTGCTGCCGCCGAAGGCACGCCCGCGAAAGCCATTTACAAGCGCCAACAGAAAAATCCTGACACCGACGAAATGTCCGAAACCACCGAGGAGGATCGGTTTTTTAAACCGGTCGCGGTCGCAGGCGTGAGCGCGCCGTTCGTGATCGATCATTTTCGCAACGGCGTGCAAACCAGTCGCATCAATTACGAATCCATCGAATTCAACAAGCCACTGGCTGATTCATTGTTCGCAAAGCCGGCGAACATCAAGGCAATCAAATAGCAGTTCGTAATCTCACCTGCGCTTCTCGTTTCAGCGAGGAACGCAATTCAAAAAGGAGACTACCAATGCCCCGAACGAATTGGCTTCGGATGATCATCGGCATTCTGATCGCCGCGATCATCATGTTTTTCAGCGACGGGTTCTTTCACGAGCGAGTCGTGGTCGCCGACTGGACAGCGGTTTATACCGCGCTTGGCACTCGCCCGCCTGTACATAGCACGTCTAACCTTTTGTACTTCTTTATCTTTGAGCTGGGGCGCGGGATTTTGGCGATGTCGCTCTACGTGATGTTGCGAGTGTGCTGGAAACCCGGTCCGGCGGCCGCGGCGCTGGCGGGCATCGTTATGTGGATTGCTTTCTCAGTTACCGGCCCGTCGCAGTTCATTCCGCTCGGGTTCTTTTCGCATGCCTTGTGGCTGAAGGTCGCTGCGTTTCACCTGGTCACGTCAATCATTGCAACGATCGCGGGCGCAGCGGTTTATAAGGAGGGTAAGTGATCAGTCATTCGGTTCGCGTTCGTCGAGTAGTCTGCCAATAGTTCCCACCAGCTTATCGACGGCTTCGGTCTTGCGCAGAAAAGCGTCAACGCCGGCACGCCAGGCTTCTTTTTCGACATCGTCAGCTGAAACCATGATGATTGGACAGGTTGCGTCGATGGACGATGCTGCGAACGCGCAGGATTAGCTCAAGCCCACTCAACCCCGGCAGATTGTTATCAACAATCAGCACGTCGCACCGCGCACTCGTCTTTAAGATTTCCCACGCTGCCAGCCCGTCCGAGCACGATTGGACATGAAATCCACCGTTGGTCAGCCTCTCGTTTACGCGTCGCGCCAGGGGTCTGTTGTCTTCGACGTGCAGGATCGTGAGCTGATCGGGAGCGATGTCGGGCTCCGCTGTTGCGGTTCTTTGTTTGCCCCGCGCGGGTTGCGAAAACAAATGCCGTCGCCGCTTTCGCACCGCCGTACGGTGCTCGATCAGATCTTTGTGCCGGTTGTTGAGCAACGACACGAGACTCTGGTGATGTTTGAAGCCCAGCAATTGCGAGGCTTTCGTCACGGAACCGGATGCCTCGCGAAGCGAGCGTTCGATCAGGTTTCTTTCGATTTTCTTGATTTCCCGGCGCAGAGAAAATCCCTCCCATGAATCGGGCTTCGGCATAAAACCCCCGCCGGGTTTCTCCACCAGTAATGCGGTAATCACTTTTCGTGCGCAGGAAATCAGGCGCTTGTGCGTTGCCGGATCCTGAGAATGTTCGAGCAACTCTACGGCCGACTGGTAGATTTCCACGAGCTGCCTGACTCCCGTTTGACTGCCGAGTTCCTCGACAATCGTTAGGTGCGCGCGACCTGAACCTTCGCGGTCGCCGACTGTTTCCGCGACAACGATCGCTCGCTGTAGCAGCAACGCAGCGCGCGCCTCGTTGCCCGAGCGTGCCGCGATAATTCCCTGAGTAGTGAGCGCCTCAGCCAGAACCGCCTGTTGACCGCCCTTCTCGAGGACTCTGACTGCCGCTTTGATCGTTCGCTCGGCGCTCTTAAGATTACCCTCGGCCAGAAGAGTACGCGCGCGCGTCTCGTCAACCTGCGCCGCAGTTCCCACATCTTTCAGTTGTAGGAAGAGATCGCGAGCACGATCCAAATGATAGTGCGCGTCCTGATAACGCCCGATGGTGAAATAAAGAAAGCCAAGGTTGCCCTCGACTCGGGCGGCTGCGCGTAGATTGGCTGCTTGTTCATAATGGAAACTTGCTGCGGAGTATTCGATGAGTGCGCGATCAAGATAATCTTCGCGATTTTCCGGAGTCGCCAGCCGCCTGAGTAGCAAACCGTATCCGTTGTGAAAGCTGCCCTTGAGAGAATGATCTTCACACTTTCGATCAGCAGGGACTGCTTCGTTGTAAAAATGCAATGCATGATGAAATTGCTTGGTATCTACTTCCACAATTGCAGCTCGAACGAGAAGAACTGCTTTAAGCTCGGAGTTTTCATTGCCCACAAGCTTTAATGACTCTGTGAGATTAATGCGTGCCTCGTCGTAGGAGCCTTCACGCCAGTAGCACAGCCCTAGCTCACCTCGCGCTTCGGCTACGCGTCGGGTCAAGCCAAGTGCCTCAAATATCTCAATACTCTGCGTAATGATGTTTTTTGCCGTTTCTTGACTCGCTACAGTTTGATCTACCCACCAAGCCAGCCAGCTAGAGCACCAATTCTAAGGAGAACTTCGGCCTTCTGAGACTTCGTCAAGTCCTGCCACATTCGGGGGCTCACGTGCGATCGGGCCAAAACTCAGCAAGAGCCTCATAAGCTGCTTCGTATTCGCCAGCTTTTTCGAGTTGTTTGGCTACGCGGCATGCCAGTTCGGCTCGCTCGTTAAGTGGGAGGTCGCGACTTTCGTTTCGGAGCGGTTAGTTGCGACGTTAAGTTCATGTGAGGTCGGCCTTTCTATATCGGTGATAAAATTGTTGCGCCGCGAAGCATGGTGCCTATTGTTGATTGGAATGAGACTCACTCAAACGGCTGAAACGCGCTTCGCATTGTCGTTTAGAACCTCGCAACACCCAATCAACGAACCTAAGGAGAAACAAATGAAAAAGCTAAAAAGACTACTCTCTCTTTCACCTTGATGTGTGCTCTGGCGGTGACCGCTTTCGGCGGGCGAAACGACCAGCACCGCCGTGCGTGCCCGGCGAAACCAGCTCACCACCATGCGTCGCTCAGCCTCTGAATGACGACTCCGCGGTTCCCGGTGAAACATTAGCACCACCGGCTCTGCCCGCGGTTGATGTAACCGACATCACGGAAGCTGTGATGTGGGCGCTGTCGCTGTTCTAACCCAGGTCCGCCGGCGTTAGCGTTCGCTGACGCAACGCTAACGGTTCGCAATTCTTAAAACATCCTCGATTGCCACTGATGCTCTCACTGGCGACGCGTTGGTAGTCTGTCTTGCTCACTTGGTTTTGTCTGATAGCCAGATCTGGCGCAACAGCTTGAGAGCGGAGGCAGAATAATCCCAGGTTCAAGTTAACGCAACTTAATGGCAAAGAATTTCAGACAAGTGATTGGCCGGTAGTGGATTACGGGCTGTCGCAATTTTCGGCGCAGCGTTTCTGAGGCGATTCTGACCGGTCTTAAGCTGAAGCCGAGCGACTGAATGCGCGCTGCTCCGTGGGCTCAGAGTCGGTTTGGGACGATTGTCGTTCGGGTGGTGACTGTCCAGCCATGCGCGCGAACAACTCTTCATAGCGGTCCACGACGTATTCCCAATCGTACTTCTGCTGCACGCGCGTCTGGGCCCGGTTGCGGTAAGCGTGAACCAGCGAGCCGTCGCGCAACACGCGCTGCAATTTCTCGGCTAAATCCGTCTCGTCAGTGTACGGAATTCCCGCGTCGCCAATCGCTTCCACGTTCTCTGGCGCGGCCAGCGTGAGCACGCAATTGCCAAAGCCCATCGCTTCCAACAACGCGGGATGCGTGCCTCCGACTTCAGTCGCGTGCACGTAGCAGTAGGCGTTTTGCTGCAAAGTACGGTAGTCGCGGCCGAACACAAACCCGGTGAAGAGTATCCGTTTGTCGCCGCGCGCGCGACGCTTCAGCTCAGCAATGTATTGATGAGCGTAAGGTGCGTCACCGACAATCAAAAGCTTGTGCGCCGTCCGCACGCGCTTGAAGGCTTCGATCACGAGATGGGCGTTGTTCTCAGGCTCAAGTCTGCGAGACATACAGCACGTAGCGGTTTGGTTCGACTCGCCAACGACGGACGAGCGGATCGGGCCGGCGCTCTACGTCGGCGCCGTACGCAATCATCGTTGAGTCGGCGCCGTAACGCGTCCGGTAATAGTCCTGAATCACGCGCGCGTCCGTCACTGTCTCGTTCGGCAAAATAGTCGCGAGTCGTTCCGCAAGCAGATAGTACGTGCGTCCAATGAAGTTCCACTTCTTCCGCTTGTGCTCAAGGCCGTCAACGTTGATCGCCACCGGCGTTCGCGTCCATCGCAGAATGGGAGCGAATGGCGCATTCGCGGCATTACAGATCAGCGCGGCGTCGTAACGTTGCGGCGCCGCATGAAGCGCCGAAAGAAACGTGTGAACGACGGTATCCAGATACTTGTGATGAATCGTCGGCAGGACCTGCAGCCGCACTCCCTGGAATTCGAGTTGGCGAGGACTGGTGTAGTGCGAGCGGCAGTAAACCGTCACCTCATGCCCGCGCGCGACGAGACGCGTTGAGAGGTGCTCAGCAAACGTTTCGAACCCGCCGTAGCTGGCCGGAATTCCACGCGTTCCGAGAATCGCAAGACGCATAAATCAGATCAGGGCGAGTGCTACATCAAATCACAGAACCGGCAAGCAAGTCGAGAAAAAATCCCTTCCGTCGTCATTCAGTGATGCCAATCCGGGGCAAGCCACATTACCTCTTTGATCGTCCGCGCTCATAAGCCTGCAAAGTCAATCGCGCGGTCTGTTGCCAACTAAATCGCTTCGCCCTTTCGATGCCTTTGACGCGCAAATCATCGCGGCGGCCTGGGTTTTCGATGAGGCTTCTCAGCGCATCTGCGATGACGGTTTCATCGAAGGGATCAACCAACAGCGCGGCATCGCCGGCAACTTCCGGCAAACTCGTTCGATTACCCGCTATCACGGGCGTGCCGCACTGCATTGCTTCGAGAACCGGCAAGCCAAAGCCTTCGAAATAAGACGGATAAGCAAAACACATTGCGCCGCTGAAGAGCTCTGGCAGATCCGGCTCTGCCACATAGCCGATGAAGCGAATGTCATGTGCGGCGGCGCTCAGTTCAGCCGCGCGCATCGTTTCGCCTTCCAGCCAGCCACGCTTACCAGCAATAACAAGTTGCGGCATCGCGAGATTCTGTCGCTCCTTCCACAGAGACGAATACGCGTTGATGAGCCGAACCAAATTCTTGCGTGGCTGGATCGATCCGAGCGCCAAAATGTAATCGCGCTCAATCCCGTAAGTCGCTCGAATCCGTCGCAGATTTGTTTCATTCGTCACCGGCCGGAAGTGTGCGGGCGCAGCCGCCGGCGTAACCGCGACGCGGTCAGGATCAATTCCGTAAGTTTCGATTACATCACGCCGAGAAAATTCCGAGAGCGGTGAGAATCTGTGCCGCGTTGCGCGCGGTTCGCCGAACTGTCAGGCGGAGTTGAGTCCGACTGCGGCGATTGAAAGTTTCCGGCAGGTGCTCGAAAGACAAATCGTGAATTGTCGCGACCACTGCGCAGGGCGCAAGCGGCGGCGCGGTATATTGCACGTGAAGCACATCTACGGGATTCCGCCGCAGCTCGGCTGAAAGGATTAGCGGAATCCGCACGAGCGGCGTGTGCGGCAGCGTGCGTTTTACTTCGAAGTTAGCCCAGCGGTTCTTGAACCGATCGGCCGCTGACTGTTTCGTGACGTAGAGCGTGTATTGATTGGCTTGATCGATCTCGGCGAGCGCTTCGATCAAATTGACGGCGTAGGTTTCATTGCCGGCGAGCTGGGCTCCGACGGAATGCGCGTCAATAGCGATGTGCACGGTCGTTCGTGTCGGAAGCCCGACCGGTAAGCGAGGGCTACCTGCAAACAAGCCCTTGCTTACGCGCGGGCTTCTGACACCCTATTCCTTGCCTTCGGCCGCGGCGCCGCCGCCACCAACAGTAGCGGCTTCGGCGACCACGGTCTGACGCGTGTCGCGTTCACGAATACGAGCTGCCTTGCCGCGGAGATTTCGCAGATAGTAAAGCTTGGCGCGACGCACGTGACCCTTTTTCACCACATCGATGTGATCGATGATCGTGGCGTGCAACGGAAAGATTCTTTCGACGCCAACACCAAAGCTGGTCTTGCGAACGGTGATCGTCTCGCGCGCGCCACCATGCTTACGGGCAATGCAAACGCCTTCAAAAGCCTGCAAGCGCTCTTTCGTTTCTGATTCTTTGATCCGAACGTGAACGCGGACAGTATCGCCCGGCTGGAAATCCGGAATGTTATTTCGTAGCTGTGTGTTCTCGATTGTATCTAAGCGATTCATGATTAACTCCAACAAAAGCGTACTTTGTGCTTGGTACTTTGTACTTTGACTTCTTAATAAAACTTGCGTGACTTCGACAAGACGTCGAAGCACTAAGTACAAAGAACAAAGTTCATTTCTTCAAAAGATCCGGCCGATTCCTTCTCGTCTTTTCTTGCGCCGCTCCCTGACGCCAACGCTCGATCTCCGCATGATGGCCGGTCAACAAAACTTCCGGTGCGCGCATGCCTTCGAAGTCCGGCGGCCGCGTGTAGTGCGGATAGTCGAGCAGGCCATCCGAGAACGACTCAGTCGTAGCCGACGTTTCGCTTCCCAAGGCTCCGGGTATCAATCGAACGATCGCATCAACCACGACCAGTGCGGCCGGCTCTCCGCCGGACAAGACGTAATCGCCAATCGAAACTTCATCGGTGACAAGCGCGTCCGCGACGCGTTCATCGACGCCTTCATAGCGCCCGCAAATCAAAACCAGTTGCTCTGATTGCGCGAATTCCGCCGCGGTGGACTGCGTAAACTGCTTGCCTTGCGGCGAAAGCAGCACTACGCGTTTGCCGCTCCGGCACATCTGCGCGTCGTCGGGCACCGGTCAACGATTCAACGGCTGCAAAGATCGGTTCCGGCTTTAGCACCATGCCGTCGCCGCCGCCGAATGGCCGGTCGTCAACAACCTTGTGCTTGTCCGTGGTCCACGACCTTAGATCGTGCGCCTTAATTTCAACTAAGCTCGCCGCACTAGCGCGGCGAATAATTCCGTACTCGAATACTTCGCGAAAGTAATCCGGGAAGATCGTGATGATATCGACGCGAAGCATCTTGATTGATTCATTGAACCATTTCTTCATTGATTCAATGGATCAATGAGCCAATGAATCAATCCTAAAGTTCCAGCAGGCCCTCTGGAGGATCAATCCGAACCAGCTTCTTCTCTTTGTCAATCTCGACGACGATGTCGCTGGCCATCGGAATCAATCGATCGCGACCAGTGTGATCAACCACCTTCAGGATCTCGACGCCACCGGTACGCATTACCCCGGCAATTTCCCCGATGTGCTCGCCGCCAATTGTTTCTACGCGACAGCCGATCAACTCCCATTCGTAGAAGTTGTCTTCCGGCAGTTCGATGCGATCTTCGGCCGGAACCGCCAGCGTGTAATTGACGAGTTCCTTCGCTGCGTCAATCGTATCGAAGCCGGCGAACTTCAGCACCAGCCGATTGCCGTGGAACCACTGTTCTTCAATTTCCAAAGATCTTCGGCTCTCGTCAGGTGAAAGCCCGATCAGCGACTTCAGATTCTCAAACCGATCCGGAAAGTCCGTCAGCAGGTCCGCGACGAGCTCGCCGCGCAAGCCACGCGCCTTCACGATGCGCGCGACGACAACAACGTCTTCCGAATCATTCATTCGCGACGCAAGTTCGAACTTGCGCTATTCAACCACGTCCAATACATATCGCCGATTCTGCTTTAAGCCTGCAGCGTAAACCAGCGAACGCAGCGCGCGCACCGTCCGTCCCTGCTTACCAATGACCTTGCCCATGTCGGGCTGCGCAACGCGAACCTCGATCCTGGTGGTGCCATTGCGATCGATCTCGCGCACGTCAACAGCGTCGCTGTCATCGACGAGAGCCTTTACTACCATTTCGATCGTGTCGCGCATCGTTAATTTCCGGCACAGACTTTAGTCTGTGATTCTCAGCAAAGAAGCCACAGACTGAAGTCCGTGCCGCTGAGCTAGGCAGCCTCAGCCTGCGCCTCGCCCGCAGTCGCCTGGTTCTTGGCCGCCTGCTTAATCAAGCGCCGCACAGTGTCTGTCGGCTGCGCGCCCTTACTGATCCAGTACTCGACGCGATCGGCCTTGAGATTGATTTCCGCGGGCTCGCGCGTCGGATTGTACGTACCAAGATTTTCGAGGTACGCGCCGTCACGCTTCGACTGCTTTTCCTTGACTACTACGCGATAGCTGGGACGCTTCTTCGCGCCCATTCGCATTAATCTGATTGCTAACAAGTTATTTCTCCTTCACTAATCGGCGGGCAACGCCCACCTCCAAACAATATGAAACAGGCTTACCGTCTTCGCTTCTTCTTTTTCTTCTTCTTGCGCGACGGGCCCGCCGGTAAACCCGGCATCATCGGATCGCCGCTGCCGCCATCCATCCCGGGCATGCCGGCCATGCGACGCATCATCTTGCCGCCTACCCCGCCGCCAAACATTCCTGAACTCGAAAGCTGCTGCATCATCCGGCGCATTTCGGTGTACTGCTTGATCAGCGAGTTCACCTGCTGCACCGTTGAGCCCGATCCGCGCGCGATGCGACGCCGCCGGTTCGCGTTCAGGATCATATGATTCGTGCGCTCCTCGCGCGTCATCGAATCAATGATCGCCTCAGTGCGGCGCATCTCTTTTTCCATCAGCGCCGACTGCTCGTCGGTCAAGTCGGGCATGCCGACTCCGCCCAGCAGCTGATCCGGCAAGAGCTTGAGAATCTTTGAGAAAGATCCGAGCTTCTTTACCTGCCTGAGTTGCGAACGAAAATCATCGAGCGTGAATTGATTCTTCTGTAGCTTCTTAAGCTGCGCCTCAGCGTCATCCTGATCGATCTTGTCCTGGACTTGTTCGATCAGCGACAGCACGTCGCCCATTCCCAGAATGCGCTGGGCAACCCGATCCGGATAGAACGGCTCAAGCGCGTCGTACTTCTCGCCGACGCCCACGAACTTAACGGGCTGTCCGATGACTTGCTTGATCGAGAGCGCCGCGCCGCCGCGTGCGTCTCCATCCATCTTCGTCAACACGACGCCCGTGATTCCGATGCGCGCATGAAACTCTTCCGCTGATCTGACCGCGTCCTGACCAGTCATGGCATCGGCGACGAAAAGAATCTCGACCGGATGCGTTTCGTTCTTGATGTTGACCAGTTCCTCCATCAACTCGTCGTCGATATGAAGTCGTCCGGCCGTGTCGATCAAGAGCGTGTCATAGCCGGTGTCGCGCGCGTGCTTCAAAGCCTCACGCGTCAACTCCAGCGGATCGTTCGTCTCAGGCTTTTCAAAGATCGATTGGCCAGTCGCCTTCGCGATGACCCTCAACTGTTCGCGCGCCGCGGGCCGGTAAACGTCGGTCGAAAGGAGCAGCGGCTTTCGCTGCTGATTTGCCGCCAGCCAGCGTGCAATCTTTCCGGTTGAAGTCGTCTTACCTGAGCCTTGCAGGCCCACGATCATCACCGTATTCGGCGCCGTTTTTGTGAAAACCAGCCGCGACGATTGCCCGCCCAGCAGCTCAACCAGCTCATCAAAAACAATCTTGACGACTTGTTCGGACGGCTTTAACTCGAGCCAAACCTGCTGTCCTTCGGCCTTTTCTTTGACCGAGGCGATAAAATCCTTGGCGACCTTGTAATTTACGTCGGCTTCGAGCAGCGCCAGACGGATTTCGCGCAGCGCCGCGTCAACGTGGTCTTTCGTGAGGACGCCTTCGCCGCGCAGGTTCTTCAGCGTCCGCTTGAGTTTGTCGGAAAGCGACTCGAACATACATCAGACAACAATCCCGGCAGACGCGGAAACAAGCATGATAAGTGGCGGTCTGAGGGGTGTCAAGGAATCGACAGACTATCGATTCTGGCCCGTGTTTGTGATCACTATTGGGCTGGCGAATTTCGTGACGCCTGACGTAACTCGTGCTATTTTCAGGGCGTCTTTCGGCGAGAGTGGGTGACTCTCTCAGCGCCCGCATTAACCTGCCCCGGGGTTCGAACGTGAAAAGTGTAAGTCATTCCGTGTTTATTGCTACTTTCAGCAAACATGAATCCGTGGCCATTACTGCGGCCAGAAAGTTCCCCTTGTGAGTGACTCCAGAGAAAAAAACGCCGTAGTCGACCTCGAACGCGCCCGCGCGCATCTGCGTTTGCGCGGAAAAGCATCCGCTGAAGAGCTGTACGCTGAGTTGGAATCAATTCGCGAATTGCTGGATCGCGGAATGTCGTCTGAGGCCCGCACGCGGCTGAATTCGCTCATGGCCCGAGCGGCCAACCAGCCGGCGGTGCTGGCAGAAGCGCGCTGTGTTCTTTCAATCGCACTCGAAATGCTGGGCCATTTTCGCGATTCGCTCGCAGCAGTCAGCATGTACGAATCCACCGAAGCGCGCGCGAAATTGGACCCGTCACTGGGGACAAAAATCACTGTTCAAATCGCTCTGGCCCATACCAACAGCGGCGATCATCCCAAAGCCATCGGACTATTGAACACTGCTTTGCGTTCGCTGCCCGAAGAGGGCGCGGAGGTCGGGGCCGTCTACGGGGCGCTGGCGCGCGTTTATCGAAAAATCGCCGAATACAACATCGCCAGAGACTACTCCCAGCGCGCGCTGGAGAACTACCGGCAGGCTGGCGACTGGAGAGGACTGGCGGAAGCGTATTCCGGACTCGGACTGGCAGACATGTACGAGGGCCGGTACGAAGATTCTCTGGAGAAATTTGAGCAGGCGGCCAAGCTTGTTGGCGACCATCCAGCTAGTTACGTGCTCGGCCGAATCTACATCAACATGGCGGGCGGTTGTTGGTTCTTGAAGCGCCCCCACGACGGAATTCGCTACCTCGAAAAAGGAATCGCTTACCTCGAGCGTACTGATCACAAGACCAGCGCAGCAGACGGCTACAACAACCTCGGCATCAATCTGGTGCTGATTGGACAGTGGGATCGCGGACAGCAGGCGCTTGAACGCGCGCTCGCGCTCGCAACCGACGTTGACGAGAACTATGCGCGCATTCCGATGATCCTTGATTCGCTCGGCGAGCTTCGCATGTTGCGTGGCGATCTCGACGAAGCAAAAGGTTATCTCGATCGCGCGGTCGAACTGGCCAAGGAACATGCAAACAAGTGGTACGAAGGCCAGGCCTTGCGGACCTTGAGCAAGTGTTACCTCGCGATGGGGCAAACCAGCGACGCTTTGGCGAGTGCGAAAAGCGCTCTCGAAACTGCGAAAAATATCACTGACCGTAATGCCGTCTGCGAGTCACAGTTAATAGTGGCGGAGGCGTCTCTCGCGCTCGGCGATCTTGAAACCTGCAGCGTTAACCTAAAAGAGGTCGCTGAGCAGATCACCGATTCGACGGCGGACCTGTTGTTGGCCGGTGAGGCCCAAAGACTGCACGGCCTGGAAGAGATGTTGCGGAACGATCCGGAAATGGCGGCGCAGCATTTCGGCCGCAGTGTTTCGATCTTCGACTTGTTGGGAGACCGTTACCGCGCAGCGCGCGCACATTATGAGCTCGGGAGAGCCTACGCACTGGGACAACCCGACCGCGCCGCGGAACAGTTGGCCCGTGCGGTTAACACATTTCGTGAACTTGGCGCTCGGCTTGATCTCGAAAGAGCTGAAACTGCGACGCGCGACCTGGAACAGTCCACGCCCGCTACGCGCCATGAGCATTCAGCGCTGTCACAACTGCTGACTTTGCGTCTGACTGAGGCCGTGGCCTCGCGCGCGCTATTGCTCCGCGAGTTGGCGGCAGTCATCAATCAGGAAACCAACGCAAAGCGAATTGTCATCCTCGAGCCCGAGGAAGAGGGACGTCAGCGTGTCGTGGTCGCGCATGGGCTTGAAAACAATGCAGCAACCGCGCTGGCTGATGATTACGCGTCGGTTGAGACGGACGCGGCGCAAGTCGCGTTTATTAAGAAGCACGATGTCGCGCTTATCACGCTCAAGTCGAACGATGCCTTGCCGGCAACGCTTTTGATTTCGCCTGCGAATCGCGCACAACTGCCCGGCAGCGTTTCGCTCGATCCACTCTTGCGCGTAGTGGAATTAGGAATGGATGTGTGCGCTTTGCGCTCGCGAACCTCTTTGAGCCAACGTTCAGACGATGGCAACACCTTAAGCGGCGCGAGCCTCATGCCCGGCTTCATTCATTCAAGCCCAGCCATGACCCGCCTGGTCGAAGAAGTACACAAGATTCGATCGTCAGACGTGACGGTTTTGGTAACGGGTGAATCGGGCACCGGCAAAGAGTTGGTCGCGCGGGCGATTCACGCGCTCTCTTCGCGCCGCGACAAAATTTTCGTGCCCTTCAATTGCACGGCGGTGCCCAAAGAACTTTCAGAGGGATATCTGTTCGGCTACCGGCGCGGGGCGTTCACAGGAGCAGTGAAAGACTCCGACGGCGTGATTCGCACGGCCGCAGGCGGAACGTTGTTTCTGGATGAAATCGGCGATTTGCCCCTCGACGTGCAGCCAAAGCTTCTGCGGTTTTTGCAGGAAGGTGAGATTCAGCCACTTGGCGAACAGCGGCCAATCAAGGTTGACGTCCGGATCATCGCCGCTACGAACACCGATCTCGAAGAGATGGTTTCGGACGGCCGTTTTCGCGAAGACCTCTACTACCGGTTGAATGTCATTCGGTTGCGGGTGCCGCCCTTACGTGAAAGACGCTCCGAAATTCCCACCATCGTCAATTACTACGTCAATCACTATTCAGCGAAGTTTGGCCGGCGAGACATTCACATCGCTCCTCAAGCTGTCGATCTGCTGATGGTGGCAGATTGGCCAGGCAATGTTCGTCAATTGTGTAACGAAGTGCAGCGGGTGGTGGCCCGGTCGGAAGACGGAACTTTGATCACCGCAGAACAACTCTCGCCAGAACTTCGCCGCATGCGGACTGTCGCGACGCCAGCGGGCGCGGCCACGTTCGGCCAGGACTCCTCAGTCACTGTCCCGGCGAATGCGACACTGAACGAAGCTCTCGCCGAAGTCGAGCGCAAGATGATTCGCGAAGCACTCCAAAAACACCGCGGCAACATCTCTCGCGCAGCCCGCGAACTTGGGCTGACGCGCCGAGGTCTCTATCTAAAATTGGATCGGTACCAAATAAAGGCGACCGCGTAAGGAAGGGTTGGGGAAAGTTTTTGAATGGTACGCCGCCAAAAACGGCGGCGTAGTGTCTCTGAAACCTTTCGGACTGCGGAAGAGGTTTAAGAGACACTACACCAAGTGGTTTCTACGTCGCATGTTAGTGGCCGAGCAGGATGCCTTTGTTCATGACCTTCTTCTTTCCTGGTTTCGAGTTTAAAACTTTTTTGCCGCGCTTTTAGTCAACAACGATGATTCCCTTGTTCATGTCTTTTTCCTTTTCGAGTCGGGCCGCTGCGTTTAAAACCGGAGAACGGCGGTGGTGGTTTGGCTCCTTTGGTTTGAGCCGTTGCGTTCACGTTGGTTAGTCACCGAGTACGACGCCTTTATTCATTGTCTTGCTCCTTCCTTAGATTCCTCAGTTCTTCAAAGATTGATTGCGGTTTCGCAGTATGATTTGACTTCACGTTGGTTAGTCACCGAGTACGACGCCTTTATTCATTGTCTTGCTCCTTCCTTAGATTCCTCAGTTCTTCAAAGTGTTTGGTTGCGGTTTCGAAGTTTGGTTTAACCTTCGCGTTTATTAGTCACCGAGTACGACGCCTTTATTCATTGTCTTGCTCCTTTTTGTCTTCAATTGATTCTTCAAACTGTTTGGTTGCGGTTTCGAAGTTTGGTTTAACCTTCGCGTTTATTAGTCACCGAGTACGACGCCTTTATTCATTTTCGTTTCTCCTTTCTAGCTTCTTGCGAACGCTTTCCCCTATCGCAACGTCCGTGCCGTTCGCGCCGCCCGTCGGCGGCTGAGGTCTTACTCGTTGTGTTTCAGCAACTTAGCCCGCGCCGCAAACAATCTCTACGACAACGCGCGGGGGATGAGGTTATTGATTACCAAGTAAGCAGATGCGAGGGTTGGCGAACCTAAGCTACTGACTAAGTGATGTTTACGCGGAACTGGTAACTGGATACACACTGGATACCTTGTAGCCATCAAACCATCAAGCCATCAAACGATCCGACCGGCGAAGCTGGAAGGCCACCCAGTCCTTATTTAGACGAAGCGCAGTTGCGCAGGAGATTTCAAACGATCACATGTGAAGTTGTTAGCGGAACTTACGAATGCGCTCGGGAAATGATGTTGACTTCTGATCGTCCTTGTATTAATTAGAACGGCTGCGCATCTCTCGAATGTTTTCGTGGCCCTTCAGCAGTGGACGTACCCATCAGGAAATCTTCCCGACGCAGTCGGCGCACGCACGTCATCGTCTATAGCGTCGTCGGCCTCTTCGCCATTTCCATCATCACCTTCGGTGTTTCCCGACTGCGACCCGCCGCGCCTTCGCTGGAGCGTTCGACTGCACTAATCGAGACAGTCAAGCGCGGTCCGATGCTGCGTGATGTTCGCGGATCCGGCACCCTCGTGGCGGAAGACATCCGCATCATCGCTGCCTCGACAGCGGGACGTGTTGAGCGTGTCTTTGTCCAGCCTGGGACTGAAGTCAGCCCGGGAACGGTGCTACTGGAACTGAGCAACTCCGAACTAAAGCAGTCCGCGGTTGATGCCGAGTACCAGGTGAAGGCGGCGGAAGCTGAACAGAAGAATCTAAAGGTGAAGATTGAGAGCGAGCGCATGACGCAGCAGTCGGTGACGGCCACGGTGAAGGCCGAGTATCAACAGGCGCGGCTGCAACTCGACGCTGATGAAGAGCTCGCGAAAAAGGGTGTGCTGCCGGCGCTGAGCGTGAAACTTTCGCAGGTTCGCACGCAGGACCTCGCTAATCGGTACGAGATCGAGCAAAAGCGGCTCGACGTCGTGACGCGTTCTGCCGACGCCCAAGTCGCCGCCCAGCAGGCCCGCGTCTCACAACTTCGCGCCCTGCTAAACCTAAAGAACGAGCAGGTTAATAACCTGCGCGTGTTGGCCGGAACCCGCGGCGTCCTCCAGCAAATGACCGTAGAAGAAGGCCAGCAAGTGGCGCCGGGAACGAACCTGGCGCGCGTCGTCGCGCCCGAGCACCTCAAAGCTGAATTGAAAATTGCCGAGACTCAAGTCAAGGACGTTCACATCGGTCAGCGCGCCCAGATCGACACGCGAAACGGAATCATCCCCGGACATGTCTCGCGA
Organism: uncultured Acidobacteriota bacterium; assembly: GCA_963726075.1. GTDB lineage: Bacteria > Acidobacteriota > Blastocatellia > Pyrinomonadales > Pyrinomonadaceae > UBA11740. Next base: position 1,121,607 of record CAVSAQ010000001.1, read on the forward strand.
ATGGATCCTGCAGCGCAACAAGGCACCTTCACTGTCGATGTTGCATTGGATGGCGCGCTTCCCGCCGGCGCGCGCCCGGATTTAACCGTTGAGGGGACAATCGAGTTGGAACGACTGGATGACGTTGTCTACATCGCGCGCCCCGCGTTCGGACAAGCGCACAGCACTATCAAATTGTTCAAACTTGATCCGGACGGAAACAATGCGACCCGCGTTCAGGTAAGGGTCGGGCGCAGTTCCGTCAATGCGCTGGAAGTCCTTGAGGGATTGCAACCCGGCGACCGCGTCATTATTTCAGATACGTCCGCGCTGGACACCTTTGATCGAATTCGCTTGAACTAATCATGACCACCCCTGCCTCTGCGTTAATACGTCTTGAGAGCGTAACGAAGATTTTCTACACCGACGAGCTCGAGACGCACGCCCTGTCGGCGGTTGGCTTTGAGATCGCTGCCGGAGAATTTGTTTCAATTGCCGGACCGTCAGGCTGCGGCAAGTCTACTTTGTTGTCGATACTGGGATTGCTGGATACGCCCACCTCCGGCCAGTACTGGTTAAGCGGCGAAGCAGTTGCCGATCTTCCGTTGCGCGAACGCGCGCGCATCCGCAATCGTCAGGTGGGATTCATCTTTCAAAGCTTCAACCTGGTCGGCGATCTAAACGTTTTTGAAAACGTTGAGCTGCCACTGACCTATCGCGGCATGGATCGCGCCGAACGCAAGCAACGGGTGATGCAGGCACTGGAAAAAGTCGACATGGCGCATCGGGCGAAACATCTGCCCGCGCAACTTTCGGGCGGCCAGCAGCAGCGCGTTGCCGTCGCCAGAGCGATCGCGGGTGAGCCGGCGATTCTTTTGGCGGATGAGCCGACGGGCAATCTCGATTCAGCGAACGGTGAAGCCGTGATGAAGCTTCTGACGAATCTTCATGAGGCGGGATCGACGATCTGCATGGTGACCCACGACCAACGCTACGCCGGCCAGGCCAGCAAAGAAATTCATTTGTTCGATGGCCGCGTAGTGGATCAGCCGGCGTAATAACAGTTAAGTGGCACAGACTTCAGTCTGTGGGTTCGTGCGATGAGAATCACAGACTAAAGTCTGGGCCACGACCTTCTAAATTATTGAAATGGTGGCGAGTTCCTCATCGATTCTTTCGCTCGCCAACAGAGCGCGCAACTTTTCAGGATGGCGGCCACTCGCGTCACGCGACTTCAGATTGCTGTTTGTCGGCCAGGCAATCTCGCTGCTGGGTGACCAGTTTTATCTCGTCGCGCTGCTCTGGCTGGTGCTGCAAATGACGGGATCGGATCTGGCGGTGGGCACGATCATGATGGCAGCCACCATCCCGCGAATGGTTTTTCTTCTTGTCGGCGGCGCCGTGAGCGATTGGCTTTCGCCGCACAAGTTGATGGTGGCGTCGAACGCTTTTCGCAGTCTCGTTTGCGCGATTCTCACGGCCCTGGTTTTGTTGAAAGCTGTGAGCCTCTGGCAACTCTTCGTGCTCGCGGCCGCGTTCGGGACGCTTGATGCTTTTTTCGCGCCGGCATTGAAATCTTTCATCCCAGCGCTGCTCGACGATGAAACGCTTGTCGCCGGCAATTCGCTTTTGCAGGGCAGCAACATGCTGGCGAAGATCATCGGCCCTTCGCTCGCTGGTTTCATTATTGCCGTGGCTGGAACGGCGATGGCCTTTGCACTCGATACCGTCAGCTTTGTCTTCGTGACCGCGTGTCTGCTGGTGATGAGAACGAAGAGAGTTACGGCCGAAGGTTCCGCGACGCCCAAGCGAACGAAGTTGTTTGCGTCAATTCTGGATGGTTTGCGCTACACGTTGCGCGACCCGGCAATTCGTTCGCTAATCATCCTGCTCGGTGTAATTGAGTTTGCATTTGCGGGACCGCTTACCGTGGGACTCGCGGCGCTCGCCAACAGTCGGTTCGAGGGTGGTGAGATGGCTTTCGGCATCATGCTGTCCACTCTGGGCGGAGGATTCTTGCTGGGGACAATTATCGCAAACTGGTTCAAGGGTTCGCGGATCGGTTTTGCGACCTTCATTGCCGGACTCGTGCTGGCAGTGCTTCTCGTGCTATTGGGCATCGCGCCAAATCTTTTGTGGGCTTGCGTGCTGCTGGGTACCATGGCCACGATTGGGGGCTTCGTACAGGTACTGAATGCGGTCTGGTTTCAGACGCGCCCCGATCCGAAGATGCTGGGACGCGTGATGAGTGTCGTGATGCTTTTCGGTTTCGGGCTAACGCCGCTGTCGTATGTAATCGCCGGCGCATTGATAAAGATAAGCACGCCTTTAATGTTTACGGCGAATGGAGTGTTCCTGTTGGTGGCCGTGCTTTTCCTGTTACCAGCCCGTAGAAAGATCGACGAAACGAAAGCCGCCATTGCGGCGACTTAATTATTAAGAAGACGATGGATCTGATCTGGCAGGACATACGCTACGGCGCCCGGATGCTGCTGAAGAATCCGAGCTTCACCCTGATCGCCGTGTTGACGCTCGCGCTGGGCATTGGCGCGAATACCGCAATCTTCAGCGTCTTGAACTTCGTCCTTCTCCGTCCGCTCGAATACGCGAATCCGGATCAGCTGGTGATGGTTTGGGAAAGAAATCTACGGAGAGGTTTCAGCGAAACTCCGACATCATTTGCCAACTTTGATGACTTCCGGCGCAGCGTGCAGTCGCTGGAACTCGCGGCTTTTACTGACGCCAACTTCAATGTCAGCGGCGGCGATCAGCCTGAGCGCATCGCCGGCTTGCGCGTCACCGCGAACCTTTTCTCGGTGCTGGGCATGAATCCGATCAGTGGTCGCTGGTTTCTCGCGCACGAAGATCAGCCGGGGTCAGGCCGTGTCGTTATCCTTAGCAACGGTCTGTGGCAGAGAAGTTTTGGTGGTAATCCGAATCTCGTCAATCAATCGGTTCAGCTGAACGGCCAGAGCTATACCGTGGTTGGCATCATGCCTTCCAACTTCAAGTTTCCGCCGTCGTTTTCAGCGGCCATTGCGGGTTCCGAAGAAACGCTCCTCAACGCTGAGCTGTGGGTCCCTTTGACGACCGATGACGTGCCGCTGGTGCGCGACATCCGAAATTTGAAGATGATTGGGCGGCTCAAGCCGGGTGTCACCGCGCCGCAGGCACAAGCCGAGCTGAATGCCATCGCCAGCCGTCTCGACAAAGATTTTCCCGAGCTCAACGCCGGCATCGAGTCGAGCGTGATCCCACTGCACAAACAGGTGACCGGAGACATCAGCCTGGCGCTGTGGGTTTTGATGGCGGCGGTCGGGCTTGTTTTGTTGATCGCGTGTGCGAACGTCGCGAACCTGCTGCTCGCGAAAGCGACCAGCCGGCAAAAGGAGATCGCTATTCGCACCGCCATCGGCGCGACCCGCATGCGAATTCTGCGGCAACTGCTGACAGAGAGTGTGCTGTTAGGCGCGCTGGGTGGAGCGCTGGGACTGCTCTTCGCGATTCTTGGCGCGCGCGCATTGGTAACGCTGGTCACTAACGACATTCCCCGGCTGAAGGATTTCGGATTCGACAAATGGGCGCTGCTCTTCACGCTCGGCATTTCAATCCTCACGGCACTGGTGTTTGGTCTGGCGCCGGCGATCGATGCCTCAAAGGTGAACTTGAACGAAGCGCTCAAGGAAGGCGGACGCAGTTCGGGCGGCGGCTCGGCGCGCAACAAACTTCGCAGCGCGCTGGTAATTGCTGAGGTCGCGCTCGCGGTTGTGCTGGTCACCGCATGCGGGTTGATGTTCCGAAGTTTCCTGCAGCTGCAACGCGTGAATCCGGGATTCAATGCGGCTAATGTCGTGACCCTCGAAATTGAGTTGCCGGAGGCGAGCTACCAGGCGGATCAGCAGCAAAGGAACTTCCAACAGCAGTTGCTGCAGAAGATTCGCACCGTGCCCGGCGTCGTGAACGCCGCCACGGTGGACAATCTTCCGTTCAGCGGTAACGCTTTCAATTCGAGCTTCATTGTCGAAGGACGGCCCATTCCCGCAGCGACAGAAAGAGCGCGCGCATTCTACCGGGTCGTAAGTCCCGACTATTTTTCCACCATGGGCATCCAGTTGGTTCGTGGTAATCCGTTCAGTGATCGCGACACGTCCGATGTGCCGGCTGTCGCGGTGATCAATGACGTCGCCGCGCGTAAATTCTGGGCGGGAGAGGATCCGCTGGGGAAAAAGATCAAGCGCGGCCGGCCTGAGTCGAAAAATCCCTGGGTTACAATCGTTGGCATCGTCGGTTCAGGCGCGCAGAACGCGCTGAACGATCCGGCACAGGCCGAGATCTACACGCCGTATCTGCAAAACACGAGCGGCAAGTTCACACTCGTGACGCGCACCAGCACTGACCCGCGTACTCTCGCACCCATGATCCGCAAAGAAGTTTGGGCGACCGACAAAGACCTTCCTGTTTCAAACATGAAGCTGATGGAAGAATTGATTTCCAATTCGGTCGCGCAGCCTCGCTTCTACGTCATTCTGCTAAGTGTTTTCGCCGGACTGGCGCTGGTGCTGGCGGCGGTCGGCGTTTACGGAGTCATGTCTTATTCAGTGCTGCTGCGCACCCGCGACATCGGTATTCGCATGGCGCTGGGCGCTCGCCCGATCGATATTTTTAAGCACGTGCTCATCCAGGCTCTGGTTCTCGCCTTGATTGGTCTGGGCATCGGTCTGATTCTGGCAGTGATCTCAACCCAGGTTTTGAGCAGCATGCTTTACGGCATCAGTCCCACGGATCCAATCACCCTGGCGGTAACGGCGCTGGTGTTACTGCTCGTGGCGCTGCTCGCGAGCTATCTCCCGGCCCGCCGTGCGACGAAAGTAGATCCGATGGTCACACTCAGATACGAATAAGCGCATCTAACAACGGCGAAGATTGCTGCTTTTTCGAACCCGCGGCCGGTTGCGAACGTGTAAGGGGAAGCGCCAGCCGTTTGCGCGGTTTTACGAGCGGCGTGTATCCTTTTCGTGAAAGTTTGTGGTGATAACTAAGCTAAATCTCTCGAGTACCCCTTTTCGCAACCGCGCATTGCCGTGGACAGTGACCGCGATTGTGACGCTGTTCTCCGTCATCGCGCTGGTCTTCATCGCCAAATGGACTTTCGACACCAACGCCCAGGCTCAGGTCGCCGGGCGTGACGTTGAGCAGTTGCGCCAACAGGCTGACGCGCTAAACAAACGCGCCGAAGAGATTAGAAGCACGCTCTCTCCTGAGCAGCAACAGGCACTGAAGTCGGCACACACGCTCGTGGACCGAAAGCAGTTCTCGTGGTCGCGTCTGTTTGCCGATCTCGAAAGCGCCCTGCCCGGGAGCGTGCGCGTCACGCGTATTACCGTGAAGGGCGTGCGCACTCAGGACGCCCGCCTCGTCACCAATCTTGAGCTGGTCGTCGCCAGCAAGAACCCCGCAACCGTCACGCAGATGATTGAAGAGATGGAGCGCCAGGGCATCTTTCATGCGGAACTGGTTTCGCAGAATTCTGAGCGTGGCAGAGGCGAGTCAGGGCAGGAATACGAGATGAATGTTTTCTACGCGCCGCGTGCGGGTGTCACCATCACGCCGAGCGAGCAAAACAAACGCCCCGTTGACACGGCGGGCGAAGGAGCCGGCACGCGATGAGCCAGGAGCAACCAATGCCCAATCCGGCCGTCGCAGCTCGCCCGCGACGGCAAATTAGCATCGCGAAGCTAAGGACCGCGCCGGGACTTAGCTTAATCGGGCTGCCCGAACTGATCGGACTGGCCGGTGCGGTACTGATCGCCATCCTGACAATCTTCGCTTACTTCTATTTTTATTTGCCGGCGCAATCGCGTCTGACAACCCTGCAACTTGAACGCGATCGCTTGCAGGCATTCCTGCGCACATCGCAAAGCCATCTTCAGCAGAACACGACGGTGCGCCAGCAAGTCGACACAATTACCGGCAGCATGGACGACTTTGAAAGGAATTGGCTCGCGAATCCGTCAACGGGTCGCATGTCCCTTTACACGACCGTGAACGATCTGATTAAGAGTAACGGACTGCGAAATACTGCCGGCCCAACTTATACACCGCTCGAACCCATCGGTTCGAAGGCACAGGTTCAGCCGAATACCAGTGCTGAAAAGCAGACCAACGCAAAGTGGCAAACGATCTATCCTGGCATTGCCGTCAGCGTTACCGTTGAAGGCCCATACCAGCGCGTGCGGCGCTTTATCCGAGAAATTGAAAGCAGCCGGCAGTTTTTGATTGTTAATGAGGTCGAGCTTGAAAGCGTGACGCAATCAGGGGTTGCCGGCGAACCCTCGACAGCAGGTGGGGCGACCGGTGGCCGCGCGACTCTAGTGAGCCTGCGGTTGGAGATGGCCACTTACTTTCACCGGCCAGAGGTAGTTAACGCGCAATAACCGCGCGCTGATTGAACCGGCGCGTAGGCAATAAGCAAGATGCAACTCTTCGATCCAAATAATCCCAACGAGAAGAAGAAGATGATCGCCGCGGCGGCTCTTGGCGTGGTGGCGCTTATCGTGCTTGGCTACTTGATTTTCGGCGGGGGATCGACGAAGCCAACGATTCGCGTCACCGCTTCACCGACGCCAACTCCCGGGCGCGGACCGAACAAACCGCCGCCGCCAGAGGAAGAGGATATCTCGGTCTATCGAGAGATCGTTTACAACGGCATCGTAGTCGCGGCGCCAGAAGCCGATCGGAACATTTTTGCTTACTACGTGCCGCCACCTCCTGCGGTAAAGCCTACGCCGACACCGACGCCGGTGCCCACACCACCGCTAACTGTTTCGGCCGTATCGCCCGCGAGCGTTTTCGCCCGCACCGGTGATTTCAGTTTGCAGGTCACCGGCGACAAATTTGTGGCGGGCGTCAGAATTGTCATTGATGGCCGCGCGATGACCACGCGCATCATTAGCGCGCAACAAGTCGCCACGACTGTGGCGGCCGATATGATCGCTAACCCAGGCAGTCGCAGGGTCGAAGTGCGCACCGCCGACGGCGCGTTGTATTCAAACGTGATCAATCTGAACGTGACCGCTGCCCCAGTGCCTAACTTCACGTACATCGGTCTGATCGGCAAACCACGTGGCAACGACATTGCGGTGCTTCAGGACAAGAACAACAAAGAGCTTGTGAATGTGCAACGGGGCGATCTGGTGGGCGGTCGATTTCGGCTCACCAGCATCTCTGACAAGGAGCTGAAACTCTTCGACGTCAACCTGAAGATCCCGCACACGCTCGCTTTCTCACCGGACACGAGCACGGGCGGCCGGCCTCCGGTGCGACGGCCAGTAGTTGACGACGAGCCGTAGATGTAGTCATGCGAACTGTTAAAGCACTCAAGAGCTGTGACGACTGCCAACGCGGCTACGCTCTGGTCTCACTGCTGGCATTGATGTCATTGCTTGCGTTGTTTGCGCTCGCGGTCGCTCCGCGCGTGCAACAACAAACGCAGCGCGAGTGGGAGAAGGAAGCTTTGTTCCGCGGCGATCAGGTGGCCGAAGCGATACGCGCGTACTATCGTTCGCGCGGCGCGCAGGGCGTCAATGCCCTTCCAACTTCGATGGATCAATTGCTTGAAGGTGTGCAGATTCCAGGTCGCACCAAGCGCCTGCAAATCCTGCGTCCATCAGCCGCCCGCGACCCCCTTTCTTCAGACGGCGAATGGCATCTGATCGGCCCAACTTCTCAGAATTTTCGAGGATTTGTGCAGTCTTTGACACTCTACTCGGGCGGCGTTCCACCGGTCCCTCGTCAGGAGTTTAGCGGGCTCGCCAGTCTTGTACCGCGGATGGGTAATGTGTTGGATGTGGAAACCGGCCGAAGCGCTTCGAGTCTCCCGAGCACGGCGTCTGACGCGTCCGGTCCTTTCATCGGCGTGGCAAGTAGCAGTCAAAGAGACTCTGTGATCTCTTTCTTCGGCATTGAGCGACACAACGAATGGATCTTCACACCAATGTTCCGCTGATCTCAACACGCAGTTCATCCACACGTCGCGCCAGGAAATTTTTTCTTCTTCGCGCTTCTCATCCACGCTACGTCGCATCATTTGCGATCTGATCTGCACCTCCTCCCGGCAACAACACACCACGTCCAGTGCGCGCATTCATGCAGTGCTAGCGGCAAAATAATTTTCTGCACTTGTAATAAATTGTTGACAAGCATGCGAATTAAGTTTATATAGCAACATGTTGTGCGCCGTTTTCTCTAGACCACAAGAGTTACAGCAACGCAGCATCTTGTGGTCACAACCTGAAGACTAAGAAGGAGAAACGACAATTATGGCAACTAAGAAGAAGGCCGCGAAAAAAGGCGGCAAGAAAAAAGGCGCCAAGAAGGCCGCCAAGAAGAGATAGTTCGTTAACTCAGGAAACAACATCGACCACGTTCACGTGGCGCACACCAAGTGAGGCCCTAGCGGCCCTTAGAAAAAGGAACGGCGAATCTTTAACCCGCCGTTCCTATTATTTTGCGCGAGCACTGGTCAGCCGCCTGAGACCTCGCGTTGAAATCATGATCACGGTCGCACTCATCGAACCTGAGATTCCCCAGAACACCGGCAACATCGCGCGACTGTGCGCCGCCACGAACACGCCTCTGCACATCGTCGGCGTGCCGGGCTTTCGTCTTGATGATCGAGCAGTCCGCCGCGCCGGCTTAGACTATTGGCCTGAAGTTAACCTCTCGCGTCACCGCGATCTGGATGAGTTACAGAGCTTAATGGAACCGGCGCGTCTCGTTTTCTTCACCACCAAGGCCAATTTACCTTATTTTAATTGGCGTTTTCAGCCTCAGGACTGTCTCGTTTTTGGATCTGAAAGTAGAGGATTATCGGAGCAGCTCTTGCGAGCGAATTGGGGTCAGTGCGTGACGATTCCAATGCTGAGTCCAAAGGTGCGGAGCCTCAATCTCGCGAATGCGGTGGCGATTGTCTTGTACGAGGCGCTGAAGCAAACCGGCGCTTTCATTCCGGCGCACGGCGATTGATCACTCTTCTTCTTCACGTTCGTCTTCCAGGTCCTCGTCTTCGTCCTCAGGTTTGTAAATCCGGTAGCCGGTCGAATCGTCGTAATAGTATTCAGAGGAATCATCAGGTTCTTGCTCGGGGCATGGTACGTCCAGGGGTTCTTTGCTGAACCTCACAGAATCAATCATGCTGTCGTAAGATTCGAAGTACATGCGACTGACGCTACCGAAGATCTATCCCATCACTGATCGACAACTTTCCGGTCTGAGTCATGCTGAACAAGTGCGGCGGCTCATCGATGGTGGCGCGACGCTAATTCAACTGCGCGAAAAGCATCTGCCGCCGATCGATTTCCTTCGCGACGCCGAAGCCGCGTCCAAAGTTGCCGGCAACAATCACGTCACCTTGATTATCAACGATCGCGTTGACATCGCAATGGCAATTAACGCTCGCGGCATCCACCTTGGACAAGACGACATGCCAGTCCAAGCCGCGCGTCGTTTAGTTCGAGACGATACGTTGATTGGCTTTTCCACTCACACTCAGCAGCAGGTGGAAACAGCTGTGCGGTTGCCAATCGACTACATCGCGTGCGGACCCGTTTTCCCGACCAGCACCAAACCGGATCACGACCCGATAGTGGGACTTCAGCAGCTGCGCGTGGTCCGGAACATTGCCGCGGATCTTCCACTCGTAGCCATCGGAGGAATTTCCGCCGCTAACGTCCGGGCCGTTCTCGAAGCCGGCGCAGATTCGGTCGCGGTCATCTCCTCTGTTGTTGGCGAACGGTCAAAGATCGAGCAAAACATGCGAAGCATGCTTGAGCTGGCCGGCGTTTGACCTCAAGATTGGCTTCGAATATTTTTTTCTTGCGTTTTCGCCGAGCCATCAGCGAGAATGGATCGCCGCGCAAAAGAGCGGCCAATTCCGATCCTCCCTCCTTTTGAGCCCTTACTAAAGCCTCAGTCCTGGAGCCTGTCTCTGCATGAGTTTCTTTGATTTACCACCAATTATCGAGCGTATGTTGTTGGTCTCAGACAAGATCAGCGACCTCAATTTCTCCGTCGGCCAGCTACCGCAGGTCGAAATTAACGGCAAGCTGACGCCCGTCCAACCGCTTGGATTGCAGAAACTCACGCCTTACCAAACTGAAATTATCGCGATGACTCTGCTTCAGGAAAACGCTGAGGCGGCTGAACGCTTGGTGGAAACGGGCACGGCGGATTTGAGTTACTCACTCCCTTCGCGCGCGCGCTTTCGTTGCAATATTTTCCAGCAACGCGGCGTTTACTCGATCGTCATGCGCGTAATTCCCACCGACATTCCCACGCTTAGCGAGTTGCATCTGCCACAGCAACTCTCCGAAATCTCGGACCTGCGCAATGGTCTGGTCCTGATTACGGGTCCGACCGGATCAGGAAAGAGTTCCACGCTCGCCGCCGTCATCGACGTCATTAACGAAACCAAACATTATCACGTCGTCGCTATTGAGGACCCCATCGAGTACCTGCACACGCACAAGAACTCGACCATTAATCAACGTGAAGTGGGTCACGACACGAAAGACTTCCCTTCCGCCCTGCGTGCCGCTTTGCGCCAGGCGCCGAAAGTGATTCTGATCGGTGAAATGCGCGACTATGAAACTACTGAGATCGCGCTGGAAGCCGCTGAAACCGGCCACCTCGTTCTCTCCACACTGCACACGATCGACGCTTCGAAAACGATCGATCGCATCATCGGACTGTATCCGAAAAATGAAGAGCCTGTTATACGCACGCGACTCGCGCAGACCTTCCGTTACATCGTCTCGCAACGCTTGATTCCGCGTGCCGATCTTCGCGGTCGCGTTGCCGCCGTCGAAATTCTGCGTTCGACACCGCGTACGCGCGAGTACATCGAAAACGGCGAGACGCAAGGCAAGTCTCTGCTGGAGGCGATGCGCGACGGCAGACTTGAGGGCATGCAGGATTTCGATTCTGTGATTAAAAATTTCGTTGAGCGCGGAGTCGTCAGTCTTGAAGATGGCCTGGCGTTCGCGACGAACCAGAACAACCTGTTGCTGGCACTGAAAGGATTGACGTCGTCCGACGACTTCATTCGCTCGCAGGATGATACTTTTGTGCCTGACCAGTCTTCGCTGACATCAGTTATCAGCCTCACCGATTAATCAACTCAAACACCGATGCTTGTTATCTGCTCAAATTGCAATACGCGACTGCAACTCGACGAAAGTAAGATTCCGGCGAACGTGTCGAAAGCGCGTTGCCCAAAGTGTCAGGGCGCCGTTGAGATCAGAGTCTCTTCTGGGAAGGACTCCGATCAACACGTTTCGCTTCCGGCAGACATGACACCGCCAGCGCCAACAATATCAGCGTTCGAGAAGCCGCCTGCCGCCGCGCCTTTTAAACCGGCCGAAGTCGCGTCCGATGCGAGTCAATCCACACCGAATGGCTTCGCCGATTTCGCCAAGGTTCTGGCCGATTTACTACGTGACAAGGATCCCGTCGCCGCCAGGACCGGAGGTCCAAAGCGTCCGGCGTGGGATCGACGGAAAGCGCTGGTTTGCACGGACACACCGCAGCGGCAAGCGGTCGCTGAAGGATTGGCGACTTTGGATATTGAAGTTTACGTCGCGGAAAACACGGCTGAAGCACTCGGGCGCATGCGTGAAGATCGAATGGATGTACTGGTGCTGGAAGCGGGGTTCGATCTTGTCGAGCAAGGCTTTGCGTTCGTGATGCGCGAAATCAAACTGATGCGGCCTGCCGACCGTCGTCGCCTGTTTTTCGTTCTCATCACTCCAAACGCGCGCACCATGGACTTGCATGCCGGCTTTCTTAACAACGCGAACCTGGTGGTGAACCCGGCGGACATCGATCGCTTGCCGGACGCGGTTGAAGTTTCGCTGCGCCATTACAACGAACTCTATCGCGAGTTCAATCGCGCCCTCGACGTCGCTCCAATCTAGCTACGGCTTCGAACCTAATCCGATCATGAAAGCACGCAGCAATGCGTGCTTTTGCATTTGTTTGAGATAGCTGCCTTCGTCCCTACCCTGCTTCGCAGAGAGTACGCGCGCGGCGAGTTCCTTGTCACCGGCACTCCAGTGCTTGAGGCCGGGATTCATCGCAAGCACGAGTGGCAGATCGCTGTTGCTCATCAGCGCTTTTATGCTGAGCGCGCGACGAACAAGATCGATTGAGTGTGCCCGAATACGCTTCGGATCGCTGCGGAACTCCCGCGCCATTCGGCGCTGCAAGGCGAGCCCAATGTTGCGCGCTTCAAAGCGATCCCACTCGCCGGTTTTCTTCGTTGCCGCCGAAGTTTCGAACAACATGTAGCCGGAGGCAAGCTTCCGCAACGTGCGGGCTGACGTCCGGTACTTTCGATCGTTCGCCACCTTTCGCTCTTCAGCCTGCGTCAATTTCAGAATGTCTGGTCGCACTGGCCGAAAACCCAGCTTGCGATAAAACCAGAATGCGCCGGATTCGATGCCCTCTTCGTTCTCGTGGCCGATCTGGTACGGCTCGATCGAGAAAACCGTGACGCCAAGCAGTTGCCGCATCAAATGCAGAATGCGCGCGTACAGCCAGGCCGTCTCGCCTTCACGGAACGTGTAATAGAGATTAAATCCGCTCTCCATTCGTTCGAACAGGGACAAGCCTTCGAAGTACGCGACCGGCACCCCGTTCTTGAAGATGATCGCGGCATGATAAGCCCGCAGCGGCAATCGATTCTCAGGCGGCACGCCAACAACGAAGGCCTCGGTCGCGCGACCAAGCTCTGCTTTCACGATGCGCGTCGCGTCTCCATAAGTGAAGCCGTGCAATTCGCGATAGCGCACCGCCGATGTCTCGCGCGCCATATCGAGAATCTTTTCGCCTTCGCGCCGCGAAAGTTTCGTTACTGGAATTGGTGGCGAAGAGAGTTCCGCGGTCAGCGAAACATCGCGTCTCTGAATCAACTCCTCGGAATGGAAGAAAACGTTCCGCGGGGGCAGTCGCATGCCCGTGCGCGAAGCGCTGGTCGGAAACTTCCACGTGACGTGCAGCTTAAGCGAATCGTACAGCTCGGCCTTTTCTCTTTCCGAGAGGTCGAGCGATTCGAATCGATCGATTAGCCAAACAAATTCATTTTGCCGGCCGGTGGCCGCGCGTAACCATTCACGAAGCGGCACGTGTGCCTCAACCATCGCATCATCTGCCAGCAGCGGCAGAAACCGCGGAAGAATCGCTGCCCACTGCTCTTCGTTCTCCATCCAGTCCCAATCGATCGACAGTTGGCGTGGATACTTCCGCGCGAACCAACGCGCGAGCGTATAACTGAAGTTGCTCGTCACACTCGTGGCGGCAATTCCCGAAACTTCCGGCGCGTCGAGCGGCGACATATCGGAATCCTGAGTCTCTAACGTGGCAACACGTTGCGCCCCGGACTTTAAGAGGCGCTCTGCTTTTCCCAGAACCGCTTTGCTTTGCGGATAAGCAGCAAGAAAAAGAAGAGCCTCATGCAGCCGCACAAGCTCATCCGCGTCGGCGATTTTCGCGCTCGCCAGTCTGGTCAGTGTCCCCACCAGCTCACTGTTCTTGATAGAGCCGTACGACCGTCTCGCCGCGTCCAGCTTGTCGAGCAATTGATTGAGTGTTACTGGCATGTCGAGTCGGGAACAATCTTCAGCAGCCCGAGTCTAAATCAGAAACGTAGAACTCGCCGGTTCGACGACGATGAAGAATCGAATCAAACTCTGTTTGCAAGTGGCGTGGCTCACATCGGCCTTCGTGGTGCTCGCTATGGGATTCAATTTTTGCGCAGCCACGGACCAAGCTTGCTCGGATGCGGGTGGCCGGATCTTCCTGACTATGGCAGTGCTGTCGTTTCCGTCGGGCTTTCTCGGTGTAGTTCTGGCCCTTCTTGTTGCGGGGCCCCCAGCAAGCGTCGACCAGCTTAATGACTACGTTACATTTTGGCTGACTATGGCGGGCGCTGGTTACTTACAGTGGTTTGTGATTATCCCCCGACTATTCGCCAAGCCGAAGCTCACTACTCTTAATCTCGCGGCGGTTACAAAGTCGCCTAGTCTCGAAGCGACAAAGACGATTGCCGAAGTTACCCCGGCTGAAATTCCACGTCCGCCACGCACGCGAAAGCGAATCAGACGCATTCCGGCTTATGACAAGCGCGGTCGCACACCTTTGGAACGCGCCATGTCGTCGAACTCTACAAATGCTTCCGCATGAACGTCGCAATCTTCCACGCATCGATCGCTTTCCATGGCAATTCAGCAGTCGTGTAATGGCCGCAGGACAGCCAGACGACATCGAGATCGATGCCGCGTTGTCGCACTTCATTGATGACTTCACGCGAAAGATCCGCGGGAAATGTCAGATCGTATTTCGCGGCGATGAAGCGCATCGCTCGCGGCTTCATGCTGACCAGCCGCTGAATGAAAGGTATCGGACTAATCGGGCGCCAAAATTCGCGCAGCTCTGCCAGCGTCAGCTCACTTTCAATGCTCTGCCGCACATGCTTTGTTGAGATTCCCTGCCACACCACATCGGCAAAGTATCCTGACACGTGATTGAAAGTCCCGACGTTGATGTCCGGGTCGTGTGCGAATGCGAGAAAAGCCGTGCACGATCCGATACTCGTCCCCAGGATTCCGATCCGCTCAAAGCCCTGCAACTTCAGCCAGCGAACGGCCGCGCGCGTGTCCAGCACCGCCTGCCGCATCGATTGGATCGTGCGTCCGATATTTGAGCTGACCAGATGCTCAGCGCGTTCGATGTCCGCGGGCTTTCGTTCCTGGTGATAAGGTAGCGTCAGGCGCAGGGCAGTCATGCCGAGCCCATTAAAGATGCGGCACGCTTCCACGTGACTGTCCGGTTGCGCGTTCCACTGCGGCAGCACCACCACGGCCGCGCGCGGCTTGTTTTTTCGTTCGCGCTTGGGCGTAAACAGGCGCGCATGCACCGTGTTGTTTTCAATCGACGGGGTATTAACTACGCTCGTCCAGGTCAGATGATCTCCCTTGAGATCCCAATCGCTAATCTCGGGTAGCGCATAGAACTCTTCGCTGCGCGCCATCGCTCGGGCTGAATACTCACGCAGAACGTTTCGGGGGTCGTCCCCGTTCACGTGATCGGTAATGAACTCAAGCCCCCACGCAAACGGCCGCACCACGCGATTATCGTCGCGTTTTGTGTGCGCAATCTCGCGCGCGCGCATCCATTTTCCGAAAAAATCCGGCATCTCTCAGAATCGCTCGAATTCCCTTGCAGAATCGAGTCAGTCATCCTAAAGTTTCAGGCCAAGCAAAATCAAGCAATGCAGTTTTTGAGGTGTTTACGTGAGTTGAGTTCCTCCGTGTCTCTGTGAAATTCTCAGTGTCTCTGTGGTGAGCTCTTTCCGACCGCTCATCCACCACAGAGGCACAGAGCCCGCACAGAGACACTGAGAAGAAACAATCCCTAAACGGACTCACGCCAGCGAAACATGAAGGCCAACAAACACAGCACGGTGGCGATAACGCTCGTCGTCCTCTTTCTAATCGGCGTCGGCAGTTGCCTGCCGAAACCACCGTCGCAAAGCGGCGGCGGCGGCACGAACATAACTCTCTACGGCTTTTCGATCATGAAAGAGTCGCTTGAGAAATCAATCTATCCAGCTTTTTCTGCGAAATGGAAGAGCGAGCACGGAGTTGATGTTCGCTTCACCTCATCGTTCGCCGGGTCGGAAACCGTCACAAATCAAATCCTGCAGGGCGTGAAGGCGCAGGTTGCCATCCTTTCGATCGAGCGCGACGCCCAACGGCTGAAGTACGGTGGCGCGGTAACTTCCGATTGGCGCGCACTGCCTCATAAAGGGATCGTCAACAAGACGCCGTTTGTGATTCTGGTGCGCAAGGGAAATCCGAAAGGCATTCACGATTTTGCCGACCTCGCGAAGCCGGGAATCAAATTGATTCATCCCGATCCTGAAAGTTCAGGCGGCGCGCAATGGTCGATCCTCGCCATCTACGGCTCTGAACTGATCAAAACTGAGAAGCAATCCGGCACTGCTGATCGCGCGCGTGCTTTGCAGACGCTGCAAGCCATCTGGCGGAATGTCGTTTCGACTCCCAGTTCCGCGCGTGAAGCACGGGCGACGTTTGAGCAGGGTTATGGAGACGCCCTGGTGACTTATGAACTGGAAGGGCTTCTGCTGAAGGATGCCGGTGGCGCGTTTGAAATCATCGTGCCTGAGGCGACAATCTTCAGCGAACATCCGATCGTCATCGTCGACCGGAATGTTTCGCCCGCCGACCGTCCTGTGATCGAAGCGTTCGTGCGGTTTTTGTGGACCGACGAAGCGCAGCGCGCCTTTGTGAAAAACCATTTTCGGCCGGCCACGGATGACGCCCTAACGCAGGAAAATAAGGAACTCGCAACCATCAAATATCCGTTCACAGTGGACTATTTCGGTGGTTGGGAGCGCGCGTATCCGGAAGTGATCGAAACCATCTTCAAACATCAGGTGCAGAAGAGAAAGTAAACACCCGTGGCAAGGATACGCTCATTTCGACACGTCCGCGGTTTCGATGTCGCGCGTCCCACCAGCATCGGCGTGATGCTGGCCCTGATGATGCCGCTCGTGATCCTGCCGATGCTTTCCATCTTCATCGTCGGGATGAGAAAAGGTTTAGGCTTTTTCTGGTCTTCCCTGATGGCGCCTGAGGCGGTCTATGCGTTGAAGCTGTCCCTGATCACAAGTTTCTGGGCGACAGTCTTCAACGTGGTTTTCGGCCTGCTCGCGGCGTACGTGCTTTCGCGTTATGACTTCTGGGGACGCAACGCGGTCATTGTCACGATCTCTCTGCCGACCGCGATTCCGACGGCCGTTGCCGGATTCGCTTTGCTTGCGCTGTGGGGACCGCAGGGAACGCTCGGACGTTTTCTGTTTCCGCCCGAAGGCAACCAGTTGATGTTCACGACTTACGCGATCATCCTGGCGAACATCTTTGTCACTTTTCCCCTCGCTTTCGGCGTGATTAAGCCCGTGTTCGACACGATGAGCCGCTCGCTGGAAGAAGCCTCGGCCACGATTGGCGCGACCCGCTGGCAAACGTTCTGGTACGTCACGCTGCCGAGCCTGCGGGGGGCGATCGTTTCGGGGGCGCTCTTAACTTTTGCGCGTGCTGTCGGTGAATTCGGTTCGACGATTCTGGTATCAGGAAATCTGGCGGGAATGACGCAGACCGCACCGCTCTACATCTATGCGAAGTATAATTCGGGCGAGGCCGGCGCTCTGGAAGCAGCCAATGCGATTGCGATCGTTTTGGCCCTCTTGTCGTTCGTGATTTTTAGCGTGCTGTTTTTTGCGCGCGACTGGCTAGAGCTCGAGGCGCAGGAAGCATGAAACCGCAGATGAAATTGATTCCCGACGATCCACACATTTCGTGGGCGCCTGAACGCGCAGCGAGAACTGGGGTGGCCGCCAGTGTGCGCGGCCTGAGCAAGAGTTTCAAAAAGGCCCGGGTGCTTGAGGACGTCAGCTTCGACGTTTCGGAAGGCGAGTCGCTGGTCTTGCTGGGCGCGTCGGGCAGCGGCAAGACGACGATCTTACGCATCATCGCCGGCCTCGAATTGCCGGATAAAGGCGGCGTGATTCTGCACGGCAAGGATGTCACCGATTTGCCGGCACGTGAACGCGGCGTCGGCGTCATCTTTCAGGCCTACGCGCTGTTTCCGCGCATGACGGTTGAGAAAAACATCGCGTACGGATTGAAAATTCGACACACGCCGCGCAAAGAAAGACGAGAAACGGTTGATCGGCTGATTAAGCTGGTGCAGTTGGAAGAGCATCGGAAGAAATATCCCTGGCAACTGTCGGGCGGCCAGCAGCAACGCGTCGCCATCGCGCGCACACTCGCTTACAAGCCGCAGGTGCTTTTGTTCGACGAACCTTTCGGCGCGCTCGACGCGCAAACGCGCGTACATCTGCGACGCGAAATTCGCTCGCTGCTCAAGCAAGTAAAGGTCCCATCAATATTCATCACGCACGATCAGGAAGAGGCGCTCGAGCTCGGCGATCGCATCGCGGTCCTGAACAACGGGCACCTCGAACAAATCGGCACGCCCGACGAGGTTTACAACAATCCCGCGACTGAGTTCGTCGCGACGTTTCTTGGTGCGGCGAACCTTTTGTTGGGCGTCGCCACGAGTGGCCACGTCGAGATTGGCACGGCGCGGTTGCCCGCTGAGAAAGAGACGCGCCGCTTCCGGGAAGGCCAGTCGGTGAAACTCGTCTTTCGTCCTGAAGACGTTTGTCTGAGTCCGGATGCGCAACTGCCTGAAGGCTGCCGGCGTCTCGCGAACGGCGTGGTCGAACAGGTTAACTTTGTCGGAGCCTATGAGAGATTGAATGTGCGCCTCGATCTCGCGCACCGGCCGCAGAGCGGCGACCTGGCGCCGGTGTACGAGGTTACGATCAACACGCCCGAGCGGATGGTCGGCGTTCCTATCATGGCTACTCGCCCAAAACCTGACGCCAGCGCGACGCGATTCAAGGTTGGCGACCGCGTCGCCGTCGGCCTCACCTCTTTTAGCCTTCTGCCGAACTACACCCTGGCAAGACAGAGATAATCCCGTCGATCGGTCAACCAGCCGCGAAGCGGCGGCCTGTAATAGCCCCGCGTGTCAGCCCGGGGTCACGAGTCAATCTATGATCGGAGCCCTGAAGGGGCGGCATAATTCATCGCTTGGATTACAACGCGTAACCTCTGTCGCCCGCTTCGCGGGCTTTGGATTCGTGGGTGGCGTGATCCCCGGGTTCCGCTCGCTGCGCTCGCTCACCCGGGCTAAACTCTGTCGCCGCTCCGCGGCTGGTTGAGCGGCACAATCCTACATCACGCTTTGAAAGGCCCGCTGCGATTTCAGATAACTTACTAAAATCAAATTCGCCATTTGCGCGGCCGATGCCGGAACAAAAAATGCGGGCTGCGCTCTGAACCAGGGCGCAGCCCCAAAGAGTTAACTCAAGCAACGGTAAGGCGAAGCCTTACCGCACATCACGCGGCAAAGCCGCCGAAGGTAAGCCTCCCTAGCGACCACCCCACGCGGGCTGCCAGCGCGGGGACCCCGATTGGTCGGGCTACTGCCCCGACCTTAGTTAACGTTTACCGCCGTGTCGTCGATGACGAACGACGTTTGCAGCGTGACGTCCTCCTGGCCAAGGAAGTAAATGCGAATCGTCTGACCTCGGAAGGCCGAGATGTCAAATGTCTTCAGCACGTAGTTCGGGTTCTCGTCCAGATTCGAATACGTGGCCAATGTAGCCAATACCGCATTCGCCGTATTGCGAATTTGAATTCGCAACGTGTCGTAAGCGGTCGTCGTCGTTGTCTCAGACGAGTCTATCCTCACCCAAAAACTCAGCGTCGCGGTCGTAGCGTTCGACGGAATCGTAATCGTCTGGTAGCACGAATCTGTGTGCGTCGAACCATAGCCATCCAGCCACGCTTTCCATGAACCCGTGCGCGGCGGACGCCCGCTTGAACTGTCGATGACGCCGGCAGTGGCGACCCAAGCCGCGGAGCCTGACTCGAAGCCGGGATTCACCAGCAATTGCGATCCTCCGGGTGGCGGAGTTGGTGTTGGCGTCGGGGTCGGCGTAGGTCCGGGCCCACCACCAAAGATCGAATACAAGAGTCGATTCGGCGATCCGGTACCAGGATTAGTCACATGGTTCAGGGTCGCGTTACTAATAATCGCTGACCCCACGGTCGCTGGTGACGCGCCCGGACTCGTCTCTAAATACAGCGCCGCGACGCCCGCGACGTGTGGTGCGGCCATCGAGGTGCCGGAAATCGTGTTTGTCGCCGTGTCGCTCGTGCTCCATGAAGACGTAATGCTCGATCCCGGTGCAAAAATGTCGAGGCAGCTTCCGTAATTCGAAAATGAAGAGCGCGCATCACTGCTGGTTGTCGATCCCACGGTGATCGCATTGGCGACGCGTGCCGGAGAATAGTTACACGCATTTGCGTTACTGTTGCCCGCGGCGATCGCATAAGTGACTCCGTCGTTGATCGAATTATTGACCGCGGTGTCCAGCGCTGAAGACGCGCTGCCGCCGAGGCTCATGTTCGCTACCGCAGGCTGGCCCGCCGTGTGATTCGAACTGACCCAGTCAACGCCGGCGATAACGCCTGAGTTTGAGCCTGAGCCGTTGCAATCCAGCACGCGCACAGCCACCAGCGTCACATTCTTCGCAACGCCGTACGTCGAGCCGCCTACTGTTCCGGCGACGTGCGTTCCGTGACCGTTGCAATCATTGGTGCCATTGCCATCATTGATGGACGTGAAGCCGGAAATCACGCGACCGGCAAACTGCGAATGCGTCGCACGAATTCCGGTGTCGATGATGTAGGCCCTGACGCCAGAGCCGGTCGCAAAATAGTTATACGTCCCATTCAGCGGCAGGTCGCGCTGATCGATTCGATCCAAACCCCAGGTCGCGCCAGTTTGCGTCGCTGAGGCCTCGACTTCACCGTCCTCTTCAACGAACTCAACGCGTGGATCTTCAGACATGCGACGCGCCTGGTTCTCGTTCATCCGAACTGAGAAGCCTTTCAAAGCGCGCCGGTAGGTATGGCCCTCATTCCGATCGCCCCCGTGGTCGCGGGACAGCCGGGCGGCTTCCGCATCGGGATCGGCATCGTCTTTGAGCACGACAATGTACTGGTCTTTGATCTTTTTGTCGGTGCGGCGAAACTTGTTCGGGTTTTGTCCGCTGACCGAATACAAACTGGGAATGACCGCGCAGATGGCGAGCGCCAGGACTATGCCCAGCGTAATGCAAAATCTTTTCATTTAGAGAGTCCTCCTGACTTCGTGGAAAGGTGTTTCTTCCGAGGGGGAAGCCGCGTTGTTAGGCGCAATGCAGTTCGAAACTGCACGGCGGTCGGGACTTTTTAGAGACTGCAACGAAAGTTGCGGGACAAGAGCGGCAAAGTATAGCGCGAGGCGACTTCAGTCGATATTATTTTTTCGTTGCGAGATTTCGCACACTCCGGCGACCGCAAGCAATCGGATCGTCGGGAGGGACGACGCTACCGTTTCTCGTTCAAACGACGAATCATTTGCGGCAGAGTGAGGAGCATCTGGAAGATCGAACCGGAGGCGAATCTGCGTGCGAGTGAGCGGAAAAGTTTCCCCGCATCCGGCGTGTAGTTAAACCACCAAACATCGGGAACGGAAGGAAAGCGGTTCACGTGAATGTGTTGCGCGTTCACCAGTTCGAGCAGGCCGGCCCGGCCATGCGTGCGACCGAAGCCGCTGTGCTTTACTCCGCCCCACGGCGTCTGCGCGATGGCGTGCGTGTAGAGAACTTCGTTAACTGTCACCGTGCCGGCGTCAATCCGTTCGGCTAACGCGCGTCCGCGGGCCAGGTTGTTAGTCCAGACACTCGCAGTCAGTCCGAAGTCACTGTCGTTTGCCAGCCGTACCGCTTCATCGTCCGTCCTGAATGTCATGATCGGGAGGACGGGGCCGAACGTCTCTTCACGCATGATCTCCATTTCATGATTAACGTTCGTGACCACGGTTGGCGGAAAGAATGGGCCGGGAACATCTGGAACCCGCTCACCGCCGGTCAAAGCTGTAGCTCCGCGGGCAGTGGCTTCGTAGACGTGACGCTCAACGACGCGGAGTTGTTGTTCGCTAATCATCGGGCCGAGGTCGCCCTGCTTATCGCCAGACTGCTTCAGACGTTTGGTTTCCGCGACGACGGCCTGCGTGAAGTTCTCCGCGATGCTTTCATGAACGTAGCAGCGTTCGACGGATGAACAGGACTGTCCGCAGTTGGCAAACGCTCCCCAGATGGCGCCGCGCGCGGCATTCTCGATGTTCGCGTCCTCGAGCACAATCATTGGATCTTTGCCGCCGAGCTCCATCACAACTGGAATCAAATAATTCCCCGCGGCTTCCGCGACGCGCCGGCCGGTGGCGACACTGCCGGTGAACATGATCTTGTCCACACCGGCGCCAATCAGGGCCGCGCCCGTCGAGCCGTCGCCGGTCACAACCTGGAACAAGTCAGCCGGCAAACCGGCGCTCGTCAGAACCTGTTTGATCTTCAATGCCGTCAGCGGGGTGAGTTCGCTGGGCTTCAGCACCACCGCGTTGCCGGCCATCAAAGCCATCACTACTTCGGCCATGGGCGTCGCCCAGGGAAAATTCCAGGGCGAAATGATGCCGATAACGCCGACCGGCTTGTAGACCACATAGGACATGCGGCCCATCAAGCCATAAAGGCCGATGTTGATCCGTTCGCGCTCGAGTAACGTCTCGGTCTTGTGCGCGAAGTACTGCATCAGGTCGAGCGACGGCGTCAATTCCATCGAGATCGCTTCCGCTGCCGGCTTTCCAGTTTCGCGAGCGACGAGCTGCGCGATCTCTTCCAGCTCTTTCAGAATGATTCGGCGCGCCTGCATCATGATCCGGCCGCGGTCACGATAAGAGTTCGCAGCCCAGGCGTTCTGT
This sequence comes from uncultured Acidobacteriota bacterium, assembly GCA_963726075.1. Classification (GTDB taxonomy): domain Bacteria; phylum Acidobacteriota; class Blastocatellia; order Pyrinomonadales; family Pyrinomonadaceae; genus UBA11740. The sequence goes on from CAVSAQ010000001.1 coordinate 1,144,104, forward strand.
GCGGCGCGCGCGCGACCAACGGCGCGGGCCACCTCTTCCGGCAGAGTTAGCGGGACGCGGCCGATCTCTTCGCCGGTGGCCGGGTCGCGCGAGACGATCTCTGCGCCTGTGATTTTGGCTGGAATGCTTTGCGCCATTGGCGGTGATTATCGCATGTCAGAACCACCTGCGGTAGCGGGTGGTTGATCTTTATTTTTCGGTCGATTTCCGGACAATCCACGATCAACCGCCCGCTACCGCAGGCGGTTCTGACCTCGCTAACGCACGTCGCGCGGTCTCGGCTACAATGCGGGTTCATTTTCACTGTACGCAGCCAGAGGCGTGCGTACCAATCAAGAGGAGAGTCGAATGACGAAACCGCAACTAAAGGAATTCATGCGTCGCATGGACAAGGATTCCGTCGCTATCATCCCCGCCGCGCGCGAAGCCGTGCGCTCGCACGACACGAACTATCGCTACCGCCAGAACTCGGATTTCTTTTATCTGACCGGCTTTGAAGAGCCGGAAGCCATCGCAGTGATCGCGCCTTCAAGGGACAAGAAGTTCACGCTGTTCGTGCGGCCGCGCAATTTGGAGCAAGAGATTTGGACCGGTTATCGCGCGGGCGTGGAAGGTGCGGTCAGCGACTATGGAGCGGACGAAGCGTACAAAATCGACGAATTCGACGAGAAATTGCAGGACATTCTCAACGGCCCTTCGGTGCTGTATTACGCATTCGGCCACACACTCGCGGAAATCGATCAGAAAATCATCGCCCAGCTCACGGCTTTCCGCGAAAGCAATCGCAGACCTTTCGAGCCGCCTACGACGATTGTTGATCCGACTTTGATCCTCCACGAAATGCGCGTGCTGAAGACACCTGAAGAAATTGAGATCATGCAGCGCGCCGCGGACATCGCCGCCGAAGCGCATGTCGAAGCTATGAAAGCCGTGCGGCCGGGGATGATGGAATACGAAGTTGAAGCCATGATCGAGGCGATCTTTCGGAAGCAGGGCTCGGCCGGGCCTTCGTACACGTCGATCATTGGCGGCGGCGGGAACGCGACGATCCTTCACTACATCGACAACAAGGATGAATTGAAAGACGGCGATCTGCTGTTGGTTGACGCCGGCTGCGAATACAAAGGCTACGCGTCAGACATCACGCGCACGTTTCCGGTCAACGGGAAGTTCACAGCAGCTCAGGCCGAAATCTACGACGTTGTGCTTGAGACGCAGAAGTCATGCGTTGACATGGTGCGCCCCGGCGTGCGGCTCGAGGATTTGAAAACTCATTCGATCGAGATGCTCACCGAAGGCATGGTGCGGCTTGGTTTGTTGAAAGGCGATCCGAAGAAACTAATCGAAGAGAAGAAGTATATGCAGTTCTACATGCACAACCTCGGACACTTTCTCGGAATCGACGTGCATGACGCGGGACGCTACTACCACAAGGGCGAGTCGCGGCCTGCCGAAGCCGGCATGGTAATGACAATCGAGCCGGGCATTTACGTCTCGCCCGACACCAGCCGCATTCCGGAAGGCTTCAACAAAGATATTCCGGCGAAGTATCTCGGCATCGGTGTGCGCATAGAAGACGACGTGCTCGTAACGGAAAACGGCTCGCGCGTGCTGACCAACAAAGTGACGAAGGAACGCGCCGAGATTGAAGCGATAATGGCGAAGTAGGATTGCAGATGGAGCGAGTCCTTCAGGTAATTAATCAGATGCAAGCGGACGGGATTGTTGAAAACTATGCTATCGGAGGAGGAATCGCAGCGATTTATTATCTTGAGCCTTACCAGACTGAAGACATCGATATCTTCATTCCAGTTTCTTCAGTTTCAGTTGGTAAGGCAGGGCTGATTTCGCTGGAACCAGTTTATGGATACTTGAAAAAGCTCGGCTACTTTCCTTCGAAAGAGGGAGTCATAATCGAAGACTGGCTAGTCCAATTCATTCCGACTCGCCAACTAATGGATGAAGAGGCAATCGCTAAATCACGTCGCGTAAAATATGGTGAGACCGAAACGAAACTATTTACTGCGGAGTATCTCGCCGCTGAATTGCTACGTTCGGGGCGCCGAAAAGATCAGATTCGAGTAATTGCACTTATTGAAAGTAATAAAGTTAATATGACAACGTTTCGCGAGATCCTTACCCGCCATAGGCTCACCGATAAATGGGAGACGTTTGCGAAACGGTTCGATTTGGAGGATTAAATGAAAGAGGAAACCCTTGATCTTGCAAACATGACCGTGGAGGATTTGTTTCGAGCAAAGGATGAGCGGCGGCGGCGACTTGCCAGTCTTCCATTTGAGAAGAAAATTGAAATTGTGAAGCGGCTTCAGTCGATAATTCCCTTCGATCGTGACGAGCGAGTAAGACTGTTGGCGCAGGTTGCTCTTGAAAAGGCAGGCTTTCGGAATGTCGCCGTAAAGTGTGTCAAATACGGAGAAGGCGAACCGGATCCCGCAGACAAATCGGATTCAGCCGGAACTTGGTCAGTTACCAGCGATAAAAAGGCGTTTTTGTTCTCACTGACGTGGGACGAATACAATGATCAAAACGACGATAGGATCGAATCTGCGATCCTACGCAGCGCACCGTCAATCTCCTGAAGTCATCGGCTTCAAAGCCCCGTAAAATGAATACTCTTTGTCTTCTCGCACAGTTTGTGTTTTGTCGCCAGTTCGAAAAAAAGCGTCAGACCCTGCCACATCTTTTCATGCATACGAAACGCAATGTTTTCGGTTAGATAGGTTGCACTCTCAGCCGCCGATACGCCCATCTGGCTTTCGTGTCGCGCGGCAATATCGTGGAGGTTGGCTAAACCTTCATCACGCGCTGCGCCAAAATCAACCGAGCGAACTTTCTCCACCGAGTCTTTTCTCGCCATCCACATCGCGAACACAAAACCGAAGCCGGTTAATTCGTGCCAGAGCGTGGCCAGGTCGTAGACGCGAAACTCTTCGCGCGGAATCTTCATCGCCGGGTCGCCGATGACCAGCGCCGCATCGGCATGCGTCAGCATTGATTTCAGATTAGGAGCAGACGTCGCCCACGCAGGCTCGAATCCGAGAAACTCGCGGAAGATAATCTTCACGAGAGTGGCGGATGTGCGCGACGACTCATCAAGCGCGACGCTCTCGACCTTCTTCAAGTTGTTTTTGCGCGTAACGAGAACGACGCTTCTCACGGCCGTGCGCGAGCCGACGCAGACATCGGGAACGATTGCGATTTCGGGAAGGCGCTGATACTCGATGACAGGAACCAGGGCCACGTCGACTTCGCCGTTCGCCAGCATCTCGGCGCAGCGCGCAGGCGCGGTGTCGGTGAACAGCTCGACCTGATCGCGTTGAGAACCGTGGATGAAACTCCAAATCAGGGGCGCCGTGTTTAGATAGCTGGACGCCGCAATGCGCGCCTTTGGTTTGTCCGTGCTTTTCGCTGTCACAGTTTGAAGTTATATTGATGCGCACCGCTGAAATCAATGCCGACTTACGACATTACCGTTCCGATCCGCGCTGAGATGCCGGTTTATGATGGCGACCCCGGGGTAAAAATTGAGCCCTGGTCGGCATTTGCTAACGGCGACTCGTCCAATGTTTCGTTCCTGCATTTCGGCGCGCACACGGGAACGCACGTTGACGCGCCCGCGCACTTCATTGAAGGCGCCGCCAAAATTGATTCATTACCTCTGGAGAGTTTGATCGGCCCCGCACGAGTAGTTCGCGTCCCTGACTCTCTCATGGAGATTACTCCTGATTTTCTAGGCACATGCGATTTGACTGGAGTTGAAAGAATCATTTTTCACACGCGCAATTCTGCGTTCTGGAATGAAGACTTTCGCAAAGACTTCACGGCCTTAACGCCTGAAGGCGCCGAAATGTTGGTGAGTCTCGGCATTAAGTTAGTCGGCAACGACTATCTTTCGATTGAGAAGTTTCGATCCGGTCATCACCTGACGCACCTGACGCTCCTTCGCCAAGGGATCGTAATCGTCGAAGGCCTGAACCTGTCGGGCGTCCCCGACGGTGACTACGAAGTGATTTGTCTGCCGTTGAAGATCGCCGAAGGAGCGGGCGATGGCGCGCCGGCGCGCGTCGTGCTGAGAACGTTGTAACGCATCCTGAGAATGGTTCGTTTAGAGGCGGGCTAACGCCTGCCGTCGGGCAGTAGCCCGACTCTAAACATGGCGAAGGAATCAAAACCAGATCGTCTTTACCGCGAACGTGTTTATCGTATTGTTCGCCGCATTCCGCGCGGGCGCGTGATGACGTACGGACAGATAGCTTACATGCTCGGCGAAGGTTATACGCCGCGGACAGTTGGCTTTGTGATGCATGGTTCCGACGACAAGACGCCGTGGCATCGCGTGATCAATTCGCAAGGCCGCTGCTCGACCATGCGCATCGCGCTGCCGTCCGACAAGCAACAGCGAATGCTGGCACACGAAGGCGTTAAGTTCGACGCGAATGGTCGCTGCGAACTTGAGACCTATATCTGGAAGGCGAGACGAACAGCCACCAAGAGGACGAAGTCATGAACATAGATCCCCTCCAACAGCGCACGCCTTATGACATCAGTCCGCGACGCTACTCAGTGTCGCACCAAATGGTGACGACCGCGTTCGAGCTGCCCAACTTTCGCATCCTGCAGAATCTTGGCGTCGTTCGCGGAATTGTTGTCCGCTCGCGCAATGTCTTTGCCACCATAGGCGCCCAACTGCAGACGATCGTGGGCGGAAACATCACGGTGTGGACGAAGCTCTGCGAGCAAACTCGCGCCGATGCATTCGAGATCATGATTCAGCACGCGTCTGAGATTGGAGCGAACGCAGTCGTCGGCGCGCGCTACGATACGACTGAAGTCTCCAGCGGGGTTACCGAGGTCCTGGCATACGGCACCGCGGTGATCGTCGAACCCACCGACTCGAGCTACCGCGATGAGCAAAACTGACCCGGAAGATTCGCGACTTGAGCGCGCGCGTAACGCCTTTGACAAGGTTGCCTATGCGGGGTTCCTCGGCCTTGAGTTGTGCGAGTTGAAGAGCGGCGATGTTACTGTCTGCCTCGACGTGCGCGATGAGATTAAACAAAATCATGGAGTTGTTCACGGCGGCGCCATCGCCTCGCTGATCGACACCGCGTCAGCTTTTGTAATCCTCACGGCCATCGACGAAAACGAACGAGTCACAACCACCGATCTCACTATCCATTACCTGCGGCCCGTGACTCTCGGGCGAATGCTGGCGCGCGCCAGAATCGTTCGCGGCGGACGCCGGCGATTCGTTGTTAACGTCGAGGTTGAGAACGACAACGCGCTGACCGCGACCGCTGTAACCGGTTACTTGAAGATTTAACGCAAAAAAACAATCAAAAAAGGCCTGAAAACCGCGGAAAATAGCCATAGACAAGGCGCGCCGCAAAATGCAAAAATGGTTTTGGCCTGCTTCCCGCCCCGAAGCCGTACAGCTTCCTACCGGTGGTCCCTTCCTATGCATTCATTGTTTGACGCCCTCTTGGCACAGCACACTCGGCAGTTGACGCCTGTCCGCTGTGCGCACTCGACAATTTCACAACTTCACCGGTACTTCGAGGACGTGGTGCTTGAGAACAATCTCGGCGCGCTCGTGATCGAAAGTTTGCCTTATGCGCCGAAGCGTTCGGCGCGAGAACTCGCGCGGGTACGTGACCTGGCGCGGGGCGGCCGCCGCACTTTCTTTTTCGTTGGTCCCACCGATGATGTTGCTGAGAGCATTGACGGCTCGACCTCGTTCAGCACCGCACCCGTGCTGATGGCGCACACCGGCCCTGAGCATGTGAAAGAGCACTTCGTCGTGATTGCTGATGCGCGCTTCTCGGCTTTGCTCGCGACTGTGCGAAACGATGAAGATTCAGGCGAGGACGAAGTGGTGTGGACGTTCGAACCCGACATTGTCTATTCGGCGCTGGAGTACCTGATGGCGCGGGTCCAGGCAGAACAGCCATATCAAGCAACGGCTTTTGAGAACGCGGTAAAAACCTCGATGCCGAAAGCGACGTCGTTGCAACTAACGTTGAGCGTCACCACGAAACTCGCGCACCTGTTGCAGGAGCAAGCCGGCCGCGAAATCGCGGTTAACCGCATTGCCACGGCGATTCGCGAATCGTTGGAACTCGGCGTGATTCTGCAAAAGACTGTTTCCGAAGTCGGTGCGGCGTTGAATGTAGCGTGTTGCGCTCTGCGCGTTGAAGGTCAGACGGAAGTCCAGGCGCTGAGCTACTCGTACTTTGCCGATGCTGAGAAGGAAGCAAAGCTAAAACGGGACGCAGTAACAAAAGCTCTTGACGAACTTTGTTCGACGATCGCCAGGAATCCGGAAATTTTCGTTCGTGATGGTTCAGAGATTTCAGATGGCCTGCGCGCTGAGTTTCCGCTGGCAGTCGTGCCGCTGGTGTTTCAGGAGCGATTCATCGGCGCGCTGGAAGTCGTCGATGACAATACGTCGCGAACCTGGCAGGACAACGAAATCCTTTTGCTCCGCACGGTCGCCAACCAGGTGTCTGTCGCAATTAATCACGCGGACTTGTTCGCGCAGATGCAACAGCAAGCGCTGACCGACTCGCTCACGGGCTGCTACAACCGCCGCTCGTTCGAGATGCAGCTCGACCGCGAATTGCAGATGGCCACGCGACTGCATCAACCACTTGCGCTTTTGATGCTTGATCTGGATCGTTTCAAGCAACTCAATGACACGGTCGGTCACGACGCGGGCGATGATGCGTTGCGAAGACTGGCCGACTGTTTCCGCGAAGAGTTGCGTGGCGTGGATACGCCCTGCCGTTTCGGCGGTGATGAGTTTGCCTTGATCCTGCCGCAAGCGTTCTCCGACGGCGCGACAGTCGTCGCCGAGCGACTGCGCAAGCGTATCGAGGAGATCGAAATCCCTGGGTTTGGCCATCTGACGGCGTCGATCGGTGTCGCGGCTTATCCCCTGCACGGTGCGTCACGAGCGGAGTTGGTTTCGGCAGCGGATATGGCGCTCTACAGCGCAAAACGCGCCGGTCGAAACCGCGTGGCGGTCTTTGACGCGCCCGAAGATGGCGCCGCCGATCTGTTCGCATCGCGCCGGCATCTTTCGGAAACAATGGAACAGACCATGTTGTCGTAATCGAGGCGCCTTTGCCTGCCTGATCGATCTCACTTAAAATTTACATTCAAGCTTTGCAACTGATGCCTGAATGGTTCGCAAGTCGAACCGTCAGGCTTCATTTGTATGGCAGGCGTTTTTCTTTCCCGCTCAATGGACGATATCCGCAGACTCGCGCGTTTTTTCCGGCCGTACAAGTGGTCGCTGATCTTTGGGATTGCCAGCATTGTCGCGGGCGTGATCTTTAACGTCGCGATTCCGCAAATTGTCGGTCAGGCGCTCGACGAGAACTGGAACCAGGTAACCTGGTCGAAACTAAATATCGCCGCGCTGAAGGTTTTGGGTGCGAGCGCGCTGAGCGGACTTTTTCTCTTCCTGCAGCGCCGGATTCTCATCGGCATGTCCCGCAATATCGAGTACGACTTGCGCGAGGATTTCTACCGGCGACTGGTCAACCAACCGCTCTCGTTTTTCCACGAGCACCGCACCGGCGATCTGATGGCCCGCGCGACCAACGATCTTTCGGCGGTGCGACAGCTCACCGGCCCGATGATCATGTACAGCCTGCAAACAGTTTTTGTGGTGCTGTTCATTCTGCCAATCATGTTCGCCCTGAGCTGGAAGTTGACACTGCTGCTGTTCGTGACGATGCCGCTGGTTTCACTGACGGTAAAGTTTTTCGGTCAGAAGGTGCACACCCGTTTCCAGCAGATCCAGGATTTCTTTGCGCAAATCACCGCGCGCGCTCAGGAGAACATAACCGGGGTCCGAGTGGTGCGCGCTTACGCGCAGGAGAACGCGGAGATCGAAGCCTTTAACAAGCTGAATTGGGAATACGCGCAGAAGAATCTCGGCCTCGTGCGGATCGACGCGGTGATGCGGCCGCTGATGACGTTTCTGATCGGGCTCGGGTTCGTCCTGATCCTCTGGGCCGGCGTGCCGCTGGCGGTGCGCGGCGAGCTGACGGTGGGTGAGTTCACGCAATTCAATATGTATCTCTTTCGGCTGATCTGGCCGTTGATTGCGATTGGTTACGTCGTCAACGTCTATCAGCGCGGCATGGCAAGCTGGAAACGCATGCGAGCAGTGGCGCGCGTGAAGCCGGCCATCACCGACCTTCCGCAAGTGAAAGAGCAGCCGCCGATCAAAGGCCGCATCGAATTTCGCGATCTCACGTTTCGCTATCACGCCAATGCCCCCGAAGTCTTACGCGACATCAACCTGACGATTGAAGAAGGTCAGACCGTCGCGTTTGTGGGCCGCACCGGCAGTGGCAAGTCCACGCTGGTCAATTTGATTCCGCGCGTCATCGACGCGCCCGAAGGCTCTCTGTTCATTGACGGCGTGCCAGTCCGCGATTATCCGCTAAACCAATTGCGCAGCGCCGTCGGCTATGTGCCGCAAGAGACGTTCCTGTTCAGTGATTCTTTGGCGAAGAACATCGCCTTTGGCCGCAACGAGGCCGAACCTGCCGAGATCGAGATGGCCGCGGAAGTCGCCGGACTCACCAGTGACGTTCAAGACTTTCCCGATCGGTTCGACACCTTGGTCGGTGAACGCGGAATCACTTTGTCTGGCGGGCAAAAGCAACGTACCGCGATTGCGCGCGCGATCGTTCGCGAACCGCGCATCCTGATCCTTGACGACGCGCTGTCATCCGTCGACACGTACACAGAAGAAAGGATTTTGACGCGGCTGCGCAGCATCATGCGCGAACGCAAACGCACCAGCATCATCGTCTCGCATCGAGTCTCGACCGTGCGGGACGCCGATGTGATTTGCGTGCTGGACGAAGGCCGGATTATCGAGCGCGGGACGCACGACGAACTGCTGGCGCTGGGCGGCGAATATGCGGATCTTTACGAGCGCCAGTTACTGGAAGAAGAGTTAGCGGCGACTTGAGGTCGGTACACCGGCTGGCCTCCTCTCCCTTTGGGAGAGGTTGGGTGAGGGTGCGAAGCATAGCGGGCAGGTAATCAACGAGGAAATCATGACACCAACGGATCCAAATCAAACGAAGGTCGAAGCCCACCACCGGACACTATTGATCATCTGGACAATGCTTTTAATGTCGGTGATTGGCTTTCTGGTATTTACCGTCTTCGTTCCTTCAAATGCCACGGGCGACATGGTAATCAGCATCGTCTTGATCGTACTGGGGTGTTCGAATGTGTCCCTGTCCTTCACGTTCAAGCGAGTCCTCTTAAAGAAATCGATCGAGACCAGGGACGTGCAATTCGTTTTGCGCGCTTACATCGTAGCGCTGGCGCTGTGCGAGAGCGCGGCTCTGTTCGGGATACTTATCCATTTTGTTACCGGGTCGGCCAGCTTCTACGTGGCGTTTGCTGTTGGAGTCATCGGAATACTGCTTCATTTTCCCCAGAAGAAACATTTGCAGGATGTGTTCTTCAAGCCTTTGTGATTCAGGTTTTTGAGCTCTGAATTTATGGCCACCGCAGTTCAAAAATTCCACGAAGAAGAAGCCATCGGCAAAACCTACGACTGGCAGGTGGCCAAACGTCTGCTTCGTTATTTAAAACCGTACATCCGTCTGCTGTTTCCGGCGCTCGTGCTCACACTGATTTTAAATCTGCTCGGTGTGCTGCAACCCAAGTTCACGCAATACGCGATCGATTGGTACATCCTCCCGCGAGTCACGAATGGTTTGAATTTGTTCGTGTTGGCGTTTTTTGGCGTTCAGGTCTTCAGGTTCGTGGCTTCCTATTTCCAAACCGTGCTGCTGAACACCGTCGGGCAGTACGTCATGTTCGATCTGCGGAAAGAGATCTACGACAAACTGCAACATCAGGAAGTCGCTTACTACGATCGTAATCCGGCGGGACGAATCATGACGCGGCTGACAGCGGACGTGGACGCGCTGAACGAGTTGTTCACTTCGGGCGTGACTGACGTGCTCGGCGATCTCGTGATGATTGCGGCGATCGTCGGCGTGATGGCTTACATGGATTGGCGTTTGACGCTGGTAACGTTGGCGACAGTGCCGATGCTGTTCGTGGCGACTACCTGGTTTCGCAAGGGCGCGCGCCGCGGCTTTGACATGGTGCGCACGCGCATTGCGCGCATCTATGCGTTTTTACAGGAGCACATCTCGGGCGCGCAAACCGTCCAGATCTTTAATGCAGAAGAAAAATCGCTGGGTCAGTTCGCCAAAATCAACGACGACCATCGCAACGCAAACATCGACACGATCTTTTACTACGCCGTGTTCTTTCCCCTCGTCGATTTCATCGGCGCGGTCGGCATTGCGCTCATCATCTGGTACGGCGGTTATCGGGTGATGCAGGATGCGCTGTCGCTCGGGGCTCTCGTCGCGTTCATTCAATACTTGAGTTTTCTCTTTCAGCCGATTCGCGACATCTCGGACAAGTACAACGTACTCCAGGGCGCCGTTGTCGCGTCGCATCGAATCTTTAAAGCCCTCGATCTGCCGATTCAGATTACTTCGCCAGCTAACCCTTTGAAGAAGGGCCGCGCCGAAGGTCGCATCGAGTTTCAAAACGTCTGGTTCGCTTATAAAGACGACGATTGGGTGCTGAAAGACGTCTCGTTCAAGGTCGATCCTGGCCAGTCAGTCGCGCTCGTCGGCCACACGGGTTCAGGCAAGACGACGATCACGAACCTCTTGATGCGGTTTTACGACGTGCAGAAAGGCCGCGTGCTGCTCGATGGCGTCGATGTGCGTGACTGGGATTTGCAATCCCTGCGCGAAAATTTCGCCGTGGTTTTGCAGGATGTATTTCTGTTCACCGGCACCGTCGAGAGCAACATCCGCCTCGGCCGTGAGGATATTTCAGATGAACGCATTCAGTGGGCAGCAACTGAAGTCCGCGCCGACAATTTCATCCGTCGTCTGCCGCACGAGTACCAGTCGGAGGTTCGCGAGCGCGGCGCCGGACTGTCGGTCGGTCAGAAGCAACTGATCAGTTTCGCGCGCGCGCTCGCATTCGATCCGGCGCTGCTGATTCTTGACGAAGCGACCAGTTCGATCGACACGGAGACTGAGCAGTTGATTCAGGAGGCGATCGCGCGCGTGATGCAGAACCGGACTTCGGTGATCGTTGCGCACCGGCTTTCGACGATCCAGCGCGCCGAGAACATCATCGTCCTGCATCACGGCGAGATTCGCGAGCAGGGCACGCACCAGAACTTGCTGGCATTGCACGGCTTGTACTGGAGACTTTACAAACTTCAGTACTCAGATCCAACGTGGCAAGCGGAAACCAAAGAAGACGAGGACGGCGACGAGGTTGTCTATCGGCCGCGGGGGCCGAGCTTCTCGTTTGGCGAAGGCATGGGCTGACGAGTTAGTACCGGCGCGTCAGCTCGGCGTCTTTTTGTCGTTGCGATCCTTTGCGTCTTCGCGTGAAATTGCACGTCAAGAAGGGTTGGTTCACGCAAAGGCGCTAAGCGCGCAAAGTCATGCAAGGTAGGAACACAACACGATCGCTGTAGGTATGGCTGACGAAAACATCGTCGAGGCACGTTACATCGCCGCTGATCTGGCTGTTAAGGATCTCGACAACGGCCAGTGGAACAACGCCCAACCCGTTCAAATCGGTCACTACTGGTCTGGCGAACCCGCTCCCGTTGGCCGCCACGCCGAAGCGCGAATTCTTTGGTCGGAACAGGCGCTGTACGTGCGCTACGTTTGCAATCAGACTGAGCCTCTGGTCATCAACCATCATCCGCAGACGATAACGAAGACGATGTACCTGTGGGATCGGGATGTGTGCGAAATCTTCATCGCCCCCGACAACGCGGTCGTCGAAAAGTATTTTGAATTCGAAGTTGCGCCCACGGGCGAGTGGTTGGATGTGGGACTGGACTGGACAACGGGAAAGAGACAAACCGACTGGCAATTCAGCTCGCGCATGGCCACTGCGGGACGAATCGAAAAAGATCGCGTAACGATGGCAATGCGAATTCCGTGGGACAAGTGGCTGCCGGCGCCCGAGAGGGGCGAACGCCGCCGCGCTAATCTGTTTCGATGCGTTGGGAGAGATCCGAAGCTGCGGTATTTATCCTGGCAGCCGACGCGCACTGCACAGCCGTTCTTTCACGTCCCGAAGGCATTCGGCTGGCTCGCGTTCAGTTGAGCATCGGATTCGTTATTCTTGCGACCTGGCTCAAGACTACGCTTCATGAAATTTTGATAACGAATTCTATCTTCTTCATCGATGCGAACGATGCGCGCGCCAATCAGATAGTTACACCCGAGTTCTGCTCGCTCCAACTTCTCATAACGCTTGGGCACAACTACCATCGACACGACCCCGCCGGAGAGCTCCAGCACCAATTGCATCTCCCGGTCTTCAGCCGCCAGATGATAGCCATCGAGCTGAATCTGCGGCAGTAGCAAAGCCAACCCATGCGCGCTGATGTCTCGCGTATGTCCTTTGAGCGCGCGGTCATTCCCATTAAGCCGCTTGAGTTTGGTTTGCCGAATCACTGACAGCGAAAAAGCGAGTCGCACATTAAGGCGCGGCGAGCGCCGGCGATCCTTGAAATACATGCGCGCGCGCGACACCGCCGAACGGATCAATTCTGGCACGGGCTAAACCTTTCTGTGTCGGAAGGGGCAATCTGGTTAAGTCGTCTGAGGAGGCAGTAGGAGGGGGCGCGTACTGCTCACCAATATTAGCTGTTGCGAACCCGAGCGGCAATAGACTTTTTCCGTCGTACCCTGATTTCCAGAAAAGCCTTTCAAAAGGGTATAGTTCTGAGCATTCCTACATTAAAAGGTTCAGAATCTTCTTGAGACGAGCAAAAATCCTCGCGACCCTTGGCCCTGCAACCCGAGAGCCAAAGATACTTGAAGCCATGCTGGCGGCAGGCGTGGACGGTGTGCGCATAAACATGTCGCATGGCACGCAGGAGGAAAAAGCCGCGGACATTCGCGCGGCGCGCGCGGCGGCGGCAAAGACGAACCGGCCCTTGGCAATTCTCATCGATCTCTCGGGGCCGAAAATTCGCACGCGCATGCTCAACAATCATGAGCCCGTAACCCTGCTCGCGAATCAACAGTTCACGATCACTACCCGCGCTATTGAAGGTGATAACAGCCAGGTAGCAACGAACTACGACAGCATGCCGCGGGATGTGCCCCCGGGCGCGCGCATCCTGTTGGATGACGGCGCCATTGAGTTGCGGGTTGAGAGCATTACGGACACCGACATCATCACGCGGGTCATCAACGGCGGCGAGTTGGGCGAACGCAAAGGCATCAACATTCCCGGCGTCCCTCTACCGATACCTTCACTGACGCAAAAGGATCGCGACGACGTGAGGTGGGCCGCGACTCAGGATGTGGACTACTTTGCGCTTTCATTCGTGCGCACCGCCGCCGACTGCATGGACGCGAAGCGCTTGATCAAAGAAACGGGCAGCGAGGCGCCGCTCGTGGCCAAGATCGAAAAGGCCGAAGCGATCGATCATTTGCGCGAGATTCTCGAGGCGGCCGATGGCGTAATGGTCGCGCGCGGCGACCTGGGCGTTGAAACCAGCGTTGAGCTGGTGCCCGTCTATCAAAAGCGAATCATCGAGTTGGCAAATGAAGCCGGGAAGCTGGTCGTGACGGCAACCCAGATGCTGCAATCAATGGTGGATGAACCGCGGCCAACGCGCGCCGAAGCCACCGACGTCGCCAACGCCGTGTGGGATGGCTCAGACTGCCTGATGCTTTCGGGCGAGACCGCGACGGGTCAATACCCGGTCGCGGCAGTCGCGACCATGGCGCGAATTATTGAAACTGCCGAGACCCGCGATCAGGAACGACCAAGCATTATGAGCAAGATCGCCGGCCGGCAAACGGGCCGCGTGAGTCGCGCCCTGTGCGAGGCCGCCGCGTTCGCCGCTGATGAGATGAACACCCGCTTGATCCTGGTGTTCACGGAATCAGGCTTGATGGCGCGCCGGTTGTCGGCCCTGCGGCCACGCCAGCGAATTATTGCGATGACGTCATCGCGCAATGTGATGAACGAGCTCAACATAATCTGGGGCGTCGAGCCTATGCTTTGTATGGCTTCGAAAAGCGCCGAGGAATTATTGAAGGTCGGCGAAAAAACCCTGCTCGAGGGCGGGCTGGTTAAACCCGGCGAGATAATTGTGATTATGGCCGGGAGACTCTCCGGACTCGGGCTATCGAGTTCAGTTTCGCTGTATCAGATTGGTGGTGATATGGAGGATTCGATTCACTCTTCAACGGTCTCGGATCGCACCAAGCCGCCGAAGAGCTAACGGGTTACTGCGGGCGGAGAATCTGCACCATCCGCTCTTCTTTGTTCTTTTGCTGTTCTCTTCTTACTTCGGCTTCAGACATCTGCGGGTCGCGCCAATTGTCCAGAATTCCGACCTGGTGCACACACTGAATGGTACAGGTTGGCGCGCACCATTTTTCGGTTTTGTACTCGCGTTTAAAATCTTCCATCGAGTACTCTTCGAGCGGAATTCCCGGAAAGCCGCGCTGTTGCGAGCACCAGTGAACTTTGCCGTCTTCGCAAATGTATAGATAGCGCGAACCTGAACGGCAGCGCCATTCGTAAGGCTTGCCTTCGGCGATGCTGTCCTGAAACCAATTTAGCCGCGCGTGATCTTTATTTCCGAGCTTCTTCACCGCGTGAAAGACTTCCTTCTCTTTCTCAGTCAGCGGCTTTAAAGTTCCGTCTTCGTCATGAATCACGCCCACCGTCGTCGAAAAGCCGAGCTCCACCGCTCGTTTAGCAACCGTCAACGCGTCCTCGGGCTTCTTGATACCACCGCCAATCACTGAATTGATATTGATGTGAAAGTCGGAATGCTCTGCCAGGTAACGGAGTTTCTTGTCCAGCACGCGCAGGCTCTTGCGCGAAACTTCGTCCGGATCGACGTTATCGATGCTGATTTGCAGGTATTCGAGACCCGCCGCATTAAGGCGCTTAATGCGATCCGGGGTGAAGTAATAACCGTTCGAGATCAGCCCCGCGATGATTCCATGCGAACGTATGTGCCGAATGATGTCGTCGAGCTGAGGATGCATCATCGGCTCGCCGCCTGAGATGGTGATGACCGAGGTGCCGAGTTCCGCCAGCTTATCCAGTCGCCGCTTCATCACGTCGAGCGGCACCGGCTTCGACGTCTGATCGTATTCATTGCAGTAGCCGCAGGCGAGATTGCAACGACGCATCGGAATGATGTGCGCCAGCACAACGTGGTTCGTCGAAAGCAGCGCCTTGCTGATGAAAGCTGCTTCGCGAACTTTTAACTTTAAGAAGGTGCTCTTGCGCATCTTGCTTGTATCTGATCGATAGCGACTGGAGCGCAAGCGTCCCGCTTGCACGTTTTCATGACCGCTGCGGCGATTGCAAGCCAGACGCTTGCGCTCCAGTCACCATCGGTTGCTGAAGAATATGCTGAGCGCTTTTGTAGCGCAAGTTGTTAACTTGCGACCGGTGCAAATTACCAGCTTGCGCTATAAACGCGAAGGGCTTCGGTTTCCCAAAGCCCTTCATCGCTGAAAATGTAACCGCAGTTATCCCTTAATAATTTTGACGCCCGAGCCAAGGTTCAGCTTGAACTGATCCATCGGCAGCGACGGGTTGCGTTCGACATTGCTCAAACGGACAGTGGTGTGGTCGTCATTCTTCTCAACCATCTTGGTCTGCACCGGCATGCCGTCCTTGTCGACCCACACTTCGATGTATTTGTAGCTGGCCGATCCAGTTGGTATCGCGCGGAAGTGCTGGGTCCAAACGTTGCCCCAAAGGACTTCGTCTCGCACATCCTGGAACTCGCCGAACTTCGTGCGCAGCTGCGCCGCCGACATATTCATCAGCGCCAGCACGTCGCTGTCACGTTCTGTCTTCATTCTTCCGGTCTTTCCCACATAGGCCTGGTTCAGTCGCGGCTGGTATAGCGTGTAGTTGCCGTTGGCAACCGCCAGAATCTCATGTTTCGGACGCTGCCATTCAAGCCGGACGAACGCGCTGTTGTTGCCAGCCGCACCGGGAATATAGAGCACAAGGCCAGAGTAGGTATCCTTGTCGCGCAGCTGCGAGTTGTACTTCTCCATCTGGATGTTGGCGCGCATCGACTTCAGGCTGCGTTTGTTTTTGTCGAGCCGGCTGAAGATAGAACTGACTAATCCCGCGGTTTGTCCGTGGACAGGCGCGGCCGGGAGAAAGGCCACCGCCGAAACCAGCAAGGCGATCGATAAAATATGGGGAACCAACTTTTTCATAATAGCTTTCCTCAACAAAACTCTTCCTTACCAAAACTTAAGGCCCATACGGGCCCCGGGTTGAGATGCCGAACATACCATCCTGGATGCGCTAGCCCGGCTAATGATGCCCTGAAATTATAGATTATGGTCAGCGAATGTCAACCTCATATCCAATTAACTTTCCGGCGCTGTCCCGACGTTCACGAACTGCCGTGACGTTGCTTTCGGGCTTGCCCGCAAGCTCCCTCGCTCGCCGTTCGATACTGCCCCTATCTGCTTGCGCGCCAACAAGTTCAGCCGAGATAATCACCGTCCGTTGGGGCCGGAATTCACTGTTCTGAAACCACGATTTTGGTGTCAGAAAGATGAAAACCAGGATTAACACGCACAACACATCCCACTGCCAGGACGTGCGGGGATAGTTCCAAAACACAATCTTCTTGGCTGTATTCGAGAAGAAGCTCATGGCCCTAACTGCGCGAAATCTATCCGAACCAGCCGCGGTTGTCGAGTGCAATCACAGTTCCACGCCGACATTCGCCAAACTCAGCGGAACGCAAAACCGAGCTGCAGCAAAACTTATCCAGGAGAGAGACTAACCGGCGACGATGTGACCGTCGCGCATTTGGATGATTCGACCGCAAGCCGCGGCAGCTTCAGGATTGTGGGTGATCATGATGATCGTTTGGTTGAAGCGCCGATTGAGTTCCTGAAACATGTTCAGCACGATGGCTGAGTTTTCAGAGTCGAGGTTACCTGTCGGCTCGTCCGCCAGAACGATCGCGGGCTGAGTTATAACTGCCCGAGCCAGCGCGACGCGTTGCTGTTCGCCCCCAGACAGTTCCAGCGGCTTATGATGCATCTTGTCTTCCAGCCGCAGCATCCCCAGAATTTCCCGTCGTCGCTCAGGATCGCCCGCGCCATTGCCGTGAATCCGCTCTGCGAGTCGCAAGTTACCGTCAGCAGTCAGCGTCGGAAACAGATTAAATCGCTGAAATACGAAACCGATTTTGCGCCGGCGAATGTCGGTTCGTTTTGCATCCGAAGCGGCCGTAAGGTCTTCACCATCGATAATGATGCGGCCCTTCGTCGGAGTCAGCAATCCACCCAGCAAGTGCAGCATCGTTGATTTACCGCAGCCCGACGGTCCCATCACGGCGACGAACTCTCCGGCCTGAACCTCGAGCGACACTCCGCGCAATGCCGGCACGTCGACTTTGCCGATGCGATAAGTCTTCTCGAGTCTTTCGGCTTTAAGAATCGCCACTTTCTTTCCTATTGCTGCCGCGGACGCCATTCTATTCGTATGCCAAAGCCTGCACTGGATCAAGATTCGCCGCGCGCATCGCCGGATAAAGCGCGCCTATCGCGCCCCCTACCAATCCAATCGCCGCGGCGACCAGCGCCCAGTTCCATCCGTATTCAAACAGCAGGCCAGTCGATTTGTGAATCAGAAATCCCGCTCCCAAAGCGATGCCAAAACCGAGAACCAGTCCCAAGGCGCTTATCAAAAGAGCTTCCCGTTCGATCTCGCCGACGATGTAAGCACGCGAAGCCCCCATGGCTTTCAGGATGCCAATTTCACGAGTGCGTTCAGTAATGGTGGTATGCATCGCCAGCATTACGACCAGCGCACTGACGACGGCGGCCAGCGCAACGAGAATCCGCAAAAAGACCCCCAAACTCGGGATTGAACTTTCGACACTCGCAAACACGTCCTTAGTGAATTGCACGTTGTTGCCAGGTAGTTCCTGATCGATTCTTCGCGCCACCGCGACCGGATCAGCCGTCTGTTTCGTCTTGATCAGGATATAGGTGCACTTTTCCGGGGCCTCGAGCGTTTGCTGAAGGGAAGCAAGCGCGAGCTTTTGGCGCGCGCCCGACTCCGGCGCATAAATGCCCACCACCGTGTACAGCCTGTCACCAAAAATCTTCAAACTGCTTCCGACCGGATGGTTCCGCGAGGCTTTCGTCTGATCAATAACCACTTCGTAGTTTCCCTGTGGCGCGCGACCGTCGATTATCCGCAGATCATTCATCCGCGCGAATTCACTCCAGTCAACGCCCTCGATCTGATCGAAGCCCAGCGTGCCACTCGGATAAATGTGGCGAATAACCGGCGTCGCAGCCTCAACTCCCTCAATTTGCAGAAGCCTCTCTACATATTTCGTGCTCAGGTTTGTGCTTGACGCAGTCACGTGCATCGACCCCTTGCGCGTGAAGATGATCTCGCCGCGAACGTTGCTCGAGCGACGCTGCAAGTCGTTCGACATGCCGCGCGTCAGTCCGGTGAACAGCATCACCAGCGCCACGCCCAGCGCCACGCCGATTATGCTGATCGCTGAGCGCAGGGGCCGCTGCCGAATGTTTGAGGTGACCAGACTGTCGAAGACTTTCATGCCGCTTACAAACGCAAAATATTAACCCAAGCGCAGGCGTTCGCCTAACTAGTCGTTCCCGGGCGACGTGCACAATTCTGCTTTGCGATCCTTTTGCGACTTTGCGTCTGTCAGAACCACCTGCGGTAGCGGGTGGTTAACCTTTGACTCTTTTAGTCTTCGGTAACGGGACGTCAACCGCCTGCTACCGCAGGCGGTTCTGACAGCTCACGCTAAAGCGCAAAGACACGCAAAGTTAGGACACTTACCATTCCTCCGCGGTGGAAATGAAATACGGGATTTGCGCCTGCTTCAAGGCTTCTTTGGCGCGTCAAGATCGACTTCGGGCAGATTGTTCTTGTTTTCCAGCACGAACACGTCGAGCGGGTATTCCCGATCCAGTACAACGGATTCAGGAGATTGGTAGGTCAGACTGAGCTGGTAATGATCCTGGGGACGAGTCAAGCTGATTTTAGTCGGCAGGGTGACGTTCTGTTCGCCGACGGGTTTGAAGTCCGAATAGGTAACGTCGGTGGTTAGCGCCCCGCGGTCGTCAAAGGTTTGCAGACGCGAAAAATTAACGCCGCCGACGCGATTAAACCAGAATCTTCGCAGCAGCCGGGCCGAACCATCCCCCAGAGTTTGCAGCTCGTCCAGGAAATAGTAGCCGCGCACGACTCGCTTCTTGCTGGCCGGATCCTTCTCAGATTGAAAGAACTCGCTGCGCGCATACAACAATCCCGCGGCTTGCGTGTCGATGGGACGTATCAGGACCGCGTCGGTCAAATGCTGCGGCCGCAAATTCGACAGTGCCTTCACCGCCTGGGCTTCCTGATTTGCCTTACCATTCGCCGTCGCGTCACCAGTCCCATCTAATCTTGCGTAAGCGGCGGCGTTCGTGCCGCGAAAAAATTTCTTGTATTTAGATTCTCCCTGGAAAATCGCGATGCGAAAGTGCTCGCCGTCCGAAGTCATCTGCGCGATATCCGAAGCGATCAACGGCGCCTGAACGATCAGGTAAACCTTGCCCGGGCGCTGCACAATGATCTGTCCGTCGGCGGTGCGATATTTCTCAGCGATACCCGCGGTGGCGAATGACGTGTCCTCGAATTGAATGTCAACTTTCGCGCGAATCGTGCGGACTGCGACGAGGCTGTTAACCATAGCGATGAGCTGCGGTGCGTCAGCCTCAGCCAGTGGCGTCAGGAGTTTCTCAACTTCGACTGATTTCTTCGCAAACCTGCCGAACAGGTTGCAGGCGGACTGAGTCGCCAGGCATAGCACGAGCAAGACGGTAAGAATGGCGCTGCGGGCCCTAAATCGCGCGATTTTGGTCGGCATAATGAAGGCCGGCGCCTTCAATGAAAACGCCGGCATGGCCTGGTGAATCTCGGCGGAGTCACGCTAACAAAGCGCGTTCGCCGTGTCAACGCAATGTCCGGCTCTATCTGGATGCGCCGGCTTGACGGCGCTTTTACATTTCATTCTGCGAGGACGCCAGAACGCCATCGGAAGGGGCGTCGCCGCGGTCCCCAGCGCGGCAGCCGCGTTGGGGTGGAAGAACGCCGTACACCACAAGAGCCACACTCTCAAAAAAAAGCGGCGACGCTGTCAGTCGCGTCGCCCGTAGGTAGCAAGAGAGCCGCGTGGAAAAACCTACTGCCGTGTTCCCGCGTTGGTTGAACTGTTGATGAGCAGGTTGAACGTCGCCCCGCTCTCCAGACGCAGATTGCCGGTGTTCAGACTGAGCGTCGAGCCGCCTTCCGCAGAAGCGCTGGTTGACTGTGTGATGTGTAAACCCTTGAGCGAGCCAGTCAGGTTACCAGCCGTGCTGGTGGTCGCACCCACTGTACTACCTACTGCGTTGGTTGTTGTGCCGGCGACGTTGCCGACCGTCGAAGTGGTCGTGTTAACAGCTCCGCCAACTGCGTTACCTACGCCGCCAAGCAATCCACCGCCGCCTGACGATCGCGTGGTCGTCCGTGCGCTCGGAGACGCCATCGTTTCAGATTCGACCGACGAATCCACGGCGCGCGTCTGTGAACGCGCTTGCGTGATCGAAACGATTGACGCGGTGATGGGCAAGTCGAGTGCGCCTTTCTGCAAACGATCGAATGCGACTCCGATGCGCGACTCGCCGTTTGATTTAGTGTGCTGCTGCACTTCCGTAACATGCCCAATCAGCTTTGCACCCTTCGGCACGATCACTTCGCCGTTCTGCTTCAAGGCCTGAGTTGTCTTAAGCACGACCGTATCGCCGACCTTTGCGCGCTTCGCGTCCAGCGAATTTTCCAGTTGCGCCGCCAAGGCAGTATTGGACGCCAGGTTCACTTCGCGACCTTGCTTTGAGACTGACGTTTCATGACCGGCCGAGGCGCTGCCGCTGGTCTTCGTCTTTTGGGCGACCGCGACACTTGTCGAAACAGCCAGGATGAGAACTATCAATAGAAGCTTTTTCATATTTACCCTCCGATGAAATCTGGCGCAGCGCGCCTTTGTTTTAGGCCAATCGGTCGGGAACGTGCGTTGGCTGCAAGAAGTCTCTCGCTCCGTTGATGCAGAGGATTCCAGGGGCGGTTGCCGTCAGCAACGGCACAGTTTGGTTGCGATTTAGTTGTAAGACGAACGGCGGGGCACAGTCCGGCCCATTTGCGCGGTGATCGGGATTTAACCGGTCGTCGGGACTACAGGTGACAGGGAGCGTGTTCGCAGCCGCAACCGATTTCCATTACATGCGATTTGTCGGCTTCCTTACAGTATTCGCTGCAATGCTTACTTCCCTCTTCGGCCGCACAGTCGCACGGACCATGCTTACACTTGTTCGATGTTTCGTCAGCCATTACTTCACCTCAACGAACGAACGGGATCAGTTTTCGGGGGATGGCTTTATCGTAGGCCGCCAGGAATGACGGGTCAAGCGAGCGGTGAGTTTAGGGTAGTGTCGTCTACTTCAGCACACCAGACAGCCAGTGCATGATGTTCAGTGCCAGTTGCCGGTTATCAATTCCGGGACGGTTCATTCCGAACTTCATTTGATTCGGACCGGCAAGTTGGGCTGAAAGCATCGCCGCCTCACCAAGAAAAACGGCGCGGCCCTTACCGAACTTCATCGCGATGCCCTGAGCTCGGCCGGCAGCGGAAACAGGTTTACTGTCGCGGCCCGGCATCAGGTCTTGCGCTGTGTCTGCTAGTTTCATGAAAGCAAAACTCGACGCGGGTCCCTTCAGCGACTGTCCGGTAAACGCGATAATCTTGTTCACCCGTTCATCAATGCGGCGCCCGCGCGTAATCGCATGATCAGCCAGACGACCACTCTCGCGCGTGTACACAATGAAGCCTGGGTTCTGGGTCTCTTTCTCAAAGTTCTGCTCATCCGCGGTGTACTGCTTGCTCATGTTGATCTCAAACCGCTCGCCGAGAATCTGAGTTGCGCCACCCACCGGCGCATGGTCAGCGATCAAAAGCAGCGCCCCGCCGCGTCTTACCCAATCGCGGACGGCATCGCATTCCTCGGCCGTGAACGCCGGGTTAGACGCCGCCGGCATGTTCATCTGGGGCGCGCCCATCGCGTTTGCGATAACAAGTATCTTGAAATCTTTAAGGGTTGCCGCCGAGAATTTCTCTTTGTTCGGCGTGACCTGATAGCCGTCACTGGTGATTAGATCGGCGAACGGTTTATAGCGACCGCCGGCCGTGTGGAAATTGTTGTGCGCTTCGTCAAACAGAACCTTAGGCCCTTTCTTCTTGTATGCCGGACGATCAACCTTGGTGCTGAAATTTGGATCGGCAACTTGTTGCGCGCGAGAAATCGACAGCGTCGATGCAGTAACGATCAGAGAAAGAATGATGAGTTTTTTCATGATGTGTTCGGGTACCCACGCCTCTGGCGTGCTTGATTGCCGGGCGAAACTAGCACGCCGGAGGCGTGCGTACCCTAACCACCCAGTTTCTTCAAACGCTCACTCGCCAACATTAACGTCTCGTCTTTTTTACAGAAGCAGAAGCGGACTTGCTGTGAGCCAAGCCCCGACGCGTCCGCAGAGTAAAAGCTTGAACCGGGAACGCAGGCGACGCCGACTTCGCGAATCAGGTGGCGAGTGAACTCGATGTCGTCTTTGAAGCCGAAGCCGCTGATATCGGTCATGACGTAGTAAGCGCCATCAGGCCGAAAAGTCTTGAAACCCGCCTTCTCCAGTTCCGGCAGAATCAGATCGCGGCGTGCGCGATAGTCAGCTTGCAAATGATCGTAGTACGACGGCGGCAGCGACAGAGCGTAAGCGCCCGCGGCTTGCAAAGGCGCAGCGGCGCCGACGGTTAGGAAGTCATGCACTTTCCGAATCGCGCTGGTGATCTCCGGTGAAGCGATGCAGTATCCGACGCGCCAACCGGTGACTGAATAAGTCTTCGACATCGAGTTAACGATCACCGTGCGTTCACGCATGCCTTCGATTTGCGCCATTGAGATGTGCGCCATCTCGGCGCCTTCACGCGGATACAAAATGTGTTCGTAAATCTCGTCGGTGAAGCACAGCGCGTCGAATTCCTGGCAGAGGCCTGCGATGAATTCCATCTCATCACGCGTGAAGACTTTGCCGGTCGGATTGTTCGGATTGCAGATAATGATTGCTTTCGTCTTCGGATTGAAGGCCGCGCGCAGTTCGTCGCGGTCGAAACTCCAATCAGGCGCGCGCAGTGGCACGTAACGTGGCTGTGCGTCCGACAGAATCGCGTCGGGCGCGTAATTCTCGTAGTAGGGTTCGAAGACGATCACTTCTTCGCCCGGATCGACGGTCGCCATCATGGCGGCGATCATTCCTTCGGTTGAGCCGCAGGTGACCGTGATCTCCCTCTCGGGATCGATGTCGAGGCCGAGATACCACTTCGTCTTTTCCGCGATCGCTTCCCGAAAATCCTTCGCGCCCCACGTGATCGCATACTGATTTACATCGTCGGCGATGGCCTGCATCGCAACGCGCTTGATGTCTTCCGGCGCCGGAAAATCCGGAAATCCCTGGGACAAATTCACGGCGCCGTACTTCATCGCTTCGCGCGTCATTTCGCGAATCACTGATTCGGTGAACAGACTCGCTTTGCGCGATACGTGACGGGAAGCTGTTTGAGCTGGTGAACTCATAAATTGACCGCGGATTTTCGCGGGATGTGCGCGGATAAGAGATTGTAGAGATTATTGAATTTGGTGACGGCTGTCCACGTTAAGTTCGATGGGGAAAGTTTAACCGCCCGCTACCGCAGGCGGTTCTGACTCCATCCGTGTCTATCGCGTTCATCCGCGGCTAATCATCTGGTGGCGGCTCCGACTTCAGTTGCTCGACAATTGATCGCACGGCCGGCGCGAGCGAGCCGTTGGGCGCCAGACGCAGGTAGTTTTCGTAAGCAATAATAGCTTCTTTCGGATTGCTGGCTTTTTCGTAAGCAGCACCGAGCATCTGGTAGATGATCGGCTCAGTGTCGGCAAGCTGGTTAATCGCAATTTGAAATTCGCGCGCCGACAATTCGTACTCGCCCTTCTCTTCGTAGATGCGCGCGAGACCGACGTGCGCCTCGGGTTGAAAGCCTCGGCTCTCACGAATCGCGCGATTGAAGCTGCCGATCGCGTCATCGGTCTGGCCCATTTCGCGATAGATGCGGCCCTCAACGGCCGACGCCTCGGGATAGGATGGGCGAGTACCGCGGGCTGCATCGATTGCGTTAAGCGCGCCATCGGTGTTGTTCAGATCCAACAGCACGCGAGCCAGGCCAACGTGCGCGGCGGGAAATGCCGCTCGAGCCTGCAGCGCTTGCCGGTAAAGCTCAGCCGCCTGCTGTCTGCTCTCATCGGTCCTCGCGGATTCGCGCGCAGTTTCGGCACGTTGGAAAATCAATTCCGCTTGATCCGTCGTGCGTGTCAGTCGAACCGGGATCTCGCCGCGCGCCGTGGCCGTAACCGGTAGTGTGATTTCTTTGAAGCCGTTCGCCCGCACGCGTAACGTGTGCGCCCCTGCGGTTACTTTCGAAAGGGCGAGCTTTCCACTCTCGTCCGTGGTACCTCTGCGCACTTCGTCGAGCCAAACAATTGCGGCCGGCTCAGTGACGATAGTCATCGTTCTTCCTGAAGATGCCGCCGCTCCGCCCGCGCCGGGCCGCTGGGCCACGACCGAGGCCATCACGAGCAGTAAAATCAATCCGGCAAAAACCGTCCGCTTCAACATCTCCAAGTACCTTTACCGCAATGAATTTGTGCCCGCAAGCATTTCCCCGCGAACTGCGTCTTGCAAAACTGTTGCGCCCGCACGCGTCTGGGTGTAATCTTCGCTCGCAATAACTAACAATCTGCACAACTTGTCAGCCCTGGCGTATCCGGGACTGACTTCCGCTGGAGGTACGTATGTTGATTGATGCGACTGTCCATCTTCCCGTCAGTCTGGCGATGCTCGACGGCATCTTTAAGGCTCCGGATGTCCAGGAGCTGATGCGAATTTCGTTTCGCTGGCTCCACTTCGTGGCGGGCATTACCTGGATCGGCCTGCTTTACTTCTTCAACCTCGTCAACGTCCCGCTGCAAAAGAAGCTGGATCCGGACACAAAGAAAAAAGTGAATCCGGATTTGCTGGGCAGGGCGCTATGGTTCTTCCGCTGGGGCGCGGTGATTACCGTGTTCTTCGGTCTAGCATACTTCGCGATGTACATTCTCAAGACCGACGTGAACAACGCGAACAACCTGGGCGGCCAGCAGGCGAATGTTTGGAAGATCCTTCTGTTCTGGCTGGGCTATCCCATCTTCCTTTTCTTGATTCAGTTCCTGATCATCAAGAAGGTTCCGGCGCTGATCAAAGACGGACGCCTGTTCGCGATCGTCATGATTATTCTCGTCGCTGTGTTCACGTACGGGCTGCTGAGATTCTTCCCGGCAGTACTCTCACCCGAATGGACGAGCAACAAGACCCTTTCGATCGGCGTCGGCGGCGCTTACGGTATTTTGATGATGCTGAACGTTTGGGGAATCATTTGGCCGGCCAACAAGCGAATCATCGCCGGCTTGCAAGGCGGACCGCCCGCCGCCCCTGAACTGGCACGCCAGGCGTTCATCGCTTCGCGGACCAACGCGTGGCTATCGCTGCCGATGTTGCTTTTGATGGCTACGTCACACGGCGACTGGCTAATCTTTAGCGGCAGGCTCGGGTAAATTCGGTACGCAGGCCTCTGGCCTGCTTGCACGCCGGGAGGCGTGTGCGTACCAACGGAGGGCACGGCATCACGTCGTGCCCTTTTCTTTTCATGTAACAGGATTAGTGAAACGTCTCCATGCCTTTGCGACATTTCAGCCGCATATTTCGATAACCTATCGTTTAGAGGCGGGCTACCGCCCGCCATGCCGCGCGACAGAACCGGGCCCGCCTCTAAACGATTCGACAAGGAACAAACAAATTGGAATTTCAACGATTTAACGGAGGATTACATGTCTACGACTTACAAGCCGCAGCAGTTTGATCTCAGTAATTTGAAGGGCATTTCAGACGAAACGATCGAGATGCATTTCAAGCTTTACGAGGGTTACGTCAAAGAAACGAACAAGCTGAATGAAAAGATCGCAGAGTTCATCCAGGACGCCAAAGTCGATCAGGAAGAGTTCGCTGCCTACTCAGAACTGACGCGCCGTCTCGGCTTTGAGTACAACGGCATGGTGCTGCACGAATACTATTTCGAGAATCTGCAGAGTGGCGGCGGCACCGGCGATCCCACCGGCAAGACAGGGTTCCGGAAGGCAGCGGAAGAATCTTTCGGCAGCTACGACATTTGGAAAGCCAACTTTGTGAGCACCGGCAAGATGCGCGGCGTCGGCTGGGCCATCTGTTACGAAGATCCTTCAAACGGCAGGCTAACGAACCACTGGATCACTCTGCATGAGGTCGGTAACGTAGCGGGCTTCAATCCGATTCTGGTGATGGACGTCTGGGAGCACGCCTTCATTCTTGATTACAAACCTGCGGATCGGCCGAAGTACATCGAAGCGTTCTTCTCGAATATTGATTGGAGCGCAGTCGAAGGAAGACTGCACCGGCTGACCGCGCAGCCGGTGGCGGCTTGATTGATATCAAGAGCCTTTGAGAGGGTTTATTAACCCAAAGGGTTGACAGAGAGTAGCCGGAGGTCGAGCGAAGCGGCGACCCCCGGTTACCGAGTTAATCGATTTCGCACCCTGAAGGGGTGCCAGCAATCTCTCGCACCCTTTCAGGGTGCGGCCAATTAATGCCTTCGTGTCCGGTGGTCTGCGGACCACCGGCTACTATCTCGCAGCCCTTCGGGCTGTCTTAAGGCCACCGCACGACAAATCACTGTTGTGGCAACGGCGGTTTCTTGAGATTGCAGTTCACCACGTTCAGCGATCTCAGGAACGCGAGCAAATCCTCACGCTGACTCCCCACAAGCTTGTGCGGTTGCAGGTTCACCTTATCGAGATACTGATTAGGTTTCCCGCCGCCGAGCATGATGTCCACCGCTTCCTCCAACGTCGCGGCGCTGCCGTCATGAAAGTACGGCGCTGAACGCGCAATGTCGCGCAGCGTCGGCGTCATAAATGCGCCGGTGTCTTTTGCATTGTTCGTCACTTTGAAGCGACCGACGTCCGGCTCTTTCTGATCCATGCCGATGCCGACGTTGTGATATTGAAAGTCGGTGAACAAAACGCCGTCGTGGCAGTTAGTGCACTTGATCGCCTGGAAGATGTTCCATCCGCGACGCACCTCGGCGCTCATCTTTGATTCATCGCCGCCGGTTGATCGCCAGTGATCCCAGGGCGTGTCGCCGGTGATTATGGTTCGTTCGAAGGCAGCGATCGCCTTAACGATGTTGTCGGGGGTCGCATCGCTCCGGAACACCTTTTGAAACTGGTTGCGATAGCCTTGAAGCTGATTCAGCTTCACGGCGATCTCGTCGGCCTTCGCGCCCATGTTCGCCCCCGTCCACGCGGCCAGCGCCTGCTTTTCAAGCGAAGGGCTGCGGCCGTCCCAATAAAATTCTTTGTGATAGCCGATGTTCCAAAGCGTCGGGCTGCTGCGCGGCAGTTGTTTGTTGAACGAACCGACGGCTTTCGCCAAGCCATCCGTCAGGCCTTTCTCGCAAACATGACACGAGTAACACGAACGCGTGCCGTCGCCGCTGAGGCGCTCGTCAAAGAAGAGTTGCCGTCCGAGCGCGACTTTCTCAGGCGTCATCGGATTGTCCGCCGGAATCTCCATCGGCGCGTAAGTGGTCAATTGCGCCGGCAGCGGCTCAATTTCCGGTGTGAATGTTGAGCTGTCTTTCGAACACCCGTGGATGACTAGGGCGGCGGCGAAGCAACTTAGCAGCAGAATTGCTTTCAGGGGTTTGGTCATGGCTTTCACCTTAAAGGTTTTGAAAATCAGAATTTGGAGCGCGGTGGCAAGCGCAGCGCGACACCGCTTTGGATCAGCATGAATGCGTTCCGCGACAATCTTGTCTCAAAAACGTTGAAAGCTCGTGCAGACTTTTACTATCGCTCCGGTCAAAAGTCTAGCCTGAGGTGTAAACTGAAACTATGGCGAAACAAGCGAATAGAATTCTAATATGCGCGCTCGGTCTGATGCTGTCAGCCGGCTGCGCTTCACACGAGGAAAACAAGAACACAACGGCCACGACGACGGCCTCGCCACCAATCGTGAAGGAACTGACGGTGGTACCGCGCCCCCAAGCAATTGAAGATCTAATGAAACAGCGCGGCGAACAAGATCAGGCGCAGCCGGCGCTCAGCGTCGTCTCGCCGGCAAACAACGCGAATATCAGCGGCTCGACCGTCGAAGTGAAGTTAGCGCTGAACGGCGATTTGAAAGGCTACAAACCAGGAAAAGATCCGCAGACCGGGATGGGCAATCACATTCACGTGATCCTCGACAACCAACCTTACGAGGCTTACTACAATTTGGATCAGCCGTTCGAGCTTCGCAACGTCGCGGAAGGCAAGCACACTTTGCGCGTCTTTCCTTCGCGGCCGTGGCACGAGAGCTACAAGAACGAAGGCGCGTTCCGGATTGTGACCTTCACCGTCAAAGGCGGCGGTGATCCTTCGAAGCCGACGACCACCAACACGGGCCAGGTTATGGCGCCCGCGCAAAGTCCGACGGCGAATGCTAGTCCTTCGCCCGCTCGTGAGGGCAAGGACGTCACCGCGAGCATGGCCGGCGATGTCGATCTCACCAAGCCGCTGCTCACTTATAGCCGGCCGAAAGGTGACTACGCCGGCGCTGAAGCCGATCCAATCATGATCGATTTCTGGGTCATTAACGGGAAATTACAGAGTGACGGAGGCGGCGCGTATCGCGTGCGCTACACGATTGACGGCGGCGCGCCCAGGTTCATCGACGTTTGGAAGCCCATCTGGATTAGTGGCTGGACGAACGGCAAACACACGATCAAGTTGGAGTTGGTCGATAAGTCCGGCAACCTGGTGGAGAACGGCGGCTACAACTCGACCACCCGCGAGATAAATGTCACGCGCTAAAGGGTCGTCTCAGTTGAACCCTCTGCGCAAACCTTCGCGTTCTCTGCGTCTCTGCGGTGAGTGTGTTTGAACCAAATTATTCACCGCGGAGGTGCCGTGGTCGCTGGCAAGGCGCAGAGAAACTGAAATTCACTACGCGGTAAAGGTTCACTTTGTCTCAGGGGCAGTCTGTGACACACTCTGCGCCGCAGTTTACAAACAACAAAGTGAGGATTGAGAAATTGAAGAGACTTATCATCCTGGCGTTCCCCCTCGCCGTCGTACTGGCGTGTTCGTCCCTAAGCGGCCAGAAGTGGGAAACAACAACAGAGGGCAGCATCTCGATTGACATGCCGGGCAAACCGACGAAGCAGTCTCAGGACCTTCCTACCGCGGCAGGCAAGGCGTCCGGTCAGTTATTGACGCTCGACAAGGGGGCCGAGGCGTACGTCCTCGCATTCCACGAATTCCCGCCCCTCGTCGCGAGCGCGAACATTGATCCGAAAATTCTTTTGAAAGGCGCGTCGGACAGCGTCGTAAAGAGCATGAACGGCAAGGTTACCAGCCAGCGGGACGTTACTGTGAGCGGCCATCCCGGCACCGAGATGATTGGCGAAGGCAACAAGGACGGAAAAGACGTCGAGTTTACGATCCGCGTGTACTGGGCCAAGCCACGCTTGATTCAGACACTCTACCTGAGCGAGAAGGGCAAGGGTGACAAGTCCAACGCGACTAAGTTTGTCGAATCGTTGAAGATTTCTTAGCGCGCCTGCTTGCGGCTGCTGGTCGCAAAGCCCACCGGTCCGATGTTGATGCAGGACAAAGGCGCCGAGGCCGTGCGCTAAGAAATTAAATACTTGAGTTCCCGGAGTAAAGGTTTGTCCTTATCTAAATCGACGGCGATTTACTGGATTTACTGATCGGGGCAAGCTGTGGTAGGTGCAATTTCATACCCCTTACCTCTCATGCAGGTATCCCATGCGCAATTACCTTGTTGATTACACGTATATTCGCTACCCCCCATAGCACGGCACATTACAATATAACCCGCGACATGCGCGTCACATGCTGCCATATCTTCCCAAACACCGACTACAAATAGCTGTCTTAGAGCCGTGACTGACTTTGAGGCTGACTCCGCTCGAGCTGTGCGCTCCAGAGAAATGGCTGACTCCGCTCGAACTGAGCGCTCCGGAGAAATTGAATACGGCGTGTTTACAAGCGTGCTTCCGAGAACCAGACCTGTAAACAGCCCGACTGCTAACAGAATTCTTTTCATTGATAACTCCTTTAATTTTTCAAGGTCGAACAGGTACTAGGGGACGCGACCCTTCTAGCCTTCCGGGAACTCAAGTATTTGACGGCCAGGTGAGCAGCCAACGCGACGTAACGGTCAACGGGACATCCGGGCACTGAACTGAACGGCGAAGGCAGCAGGGAAGGCAAAGATATCGAGTTCACCATCCGTATGTACTGGGCCAAGCCACGCTTGATTCAGACACTCTACCTGAGCGAGAAGGGGGAAGGGTGACAAGTCCAACGCGACTAAGTTCGTCGAATCGTTGAAGATTTCTTAGCGCGCCTGCTTGCGGCTGCTGGTCGCAAAGCCCACCGATCCGATGTTGACACAGGACAAAGGCGCCGAGGCCCTGCGCCAAGAAATTAAATACTTGAGTTCCCGGAGTAAAGGTTTGTCCTTATCTAAATCGACGGCGATTTACTGGATTTAATTCTCGGGGCAAGAGGCAGCTTGAATTTGATGCCCCTTACCTCTCATGCAGTTAATGTTTGCGCAAAGACTTTGGACTTCACACGCTAATTCGCTACCCCCCAAAGCACGGCACATTACATAGGCACCCGCGCCAGCCGCGTCACATGCTGCCTGATCTTCGGCAAGATCAACTACAAATTGCTGTCCTAGAGCCATGACTGACTTTGAGGCTGACTCCGCTCGAGCTGTGCGCTCCAGAGAAATGGCTGACTCCGCTCGAACTGAGCGCTCCGGAGAAATTGAATACGGCGTGTTTACAAGCGTGCTTCCGAGAACCAGACCTGTAAACAGCCCGACTGCTAACAGAATTCTTTTCATTGATAACTCCTTTAATTTTTCAAGAGTCGAACATTTAGTTACTAGGGGACGCGACCCTTCTAGCCTTCCGGGAACTCAAGTATTTGACGGCCAGGTGAGCAGCCAACGCGACGTAACGGTCAACGGGACATCCGGGCACTGAACTGATCGGCGAAGGCAACAGGGAAGGCAAAGATATCGGGTTTACCATCCCTATGTATTGGCCTAAGCCGTGCTTGATTCAGACTTTGCATTTTAAGCGCGAAGGGCAAAGGCGACAAGTCCAATGCGACTAAAGTTCCTCGACTCGTTGAAGACTTCCTAGGGCTTGTTCTGGCGGCCGCGCGACTGGTTGGGACGAGCGTCAGCTTCCCCGGCCAGTTGCGTGCGAAGCTTCTTTGGCAGCTTGTCAAAGACGAGTTGGTAGGAGTTTCGCAGCAGTTCCTTCAGCTCGCGATCGCTTAACACATCAAATCGTTCCAGCGCCGCCCATTTGTTCCGGGCCATGTAAGGCGCTGGATCGATTCCGTCCTGTTCTGTAAGCTCGTTGAACTTCTCTTCGGTGCACTTGAACGACAGCACGTATTTCGCTGGCGGTTCCAGCACCATCACCGCGAACATCTTCCCGGCAATCTTAAAAACGAGATCGTTGCCCCATTGAACATTCTCGGTCGCGTGCGGGAACGAGAGGCAGTGGGCGCGAACGGATTCAGAGTTCATGAATTAGCAGCTTTGGGAAGTTTAGAGGCGGGCTACTGCCCGCCAAATTCGCATTACAAAACCAAGGGCGGGCGGTAGCCCGCCTCTAAACTGTGTGGGATCTATGGACGAGCGCTGTTGCCGTTACTCCGGTTACCGATCTCTTTCAGCCGGCTGACGACCTGGTCGATAAGCCAGTTCGGAGTGGATGCGCCCGCCGTGACACCGACGCGTTTCGCTCCTTGCAAGTCGGTCGGATCGATCTCGTCCTGGGTTTCGATCAGGAAACTCTTCACGCATTGCTCTTCGCAGACGGCGAGCAGCTTGATGCTGTTTGAAGAATGCTTGCCACCGATGATGTAGAAAACGTCTACCAGTCCCGCGAGGGCGCGCGCGGCGTCCTGCCGATCGCGCGTGGCTGAACAGATGGTGTTGACTACCTGAGGTTCAGCGTCGGCTTTGGCTCTCACTGCTTCCGCAACTTCGATAAATGTCTTGAGCTTCAATGTCGTTTGCGAAACGACTAGCGGCGCGTGCAATGGCGGCAAAGCTGCCACCTCATCCGCATCGCGCACGACGTATGTGTTGTCCGGCGCGTAACCTACGACGCCAATCATCTCCGGATGATCCGGATTTCCCGCGACGATGACGTGCCGGCCGTCTTTCGCGGCGCGCTCTGCGAGCCGTTGTACGCGCGTCACAAACGGACAGGTCGCATCAACCACCTGCGCCGCGCGTTTTTCCAATTCGGCCTGCACTTGCGGCGTCACGCCGTGCGCGCGAATTACCGCGATCTCGTCAGCTTTGACTTGATCGGGATCCTGAATTGTTTCGACGCCTTCGCACTCTAACCGCTGCATTTCCTGCGTGTTGTGAATTAGCGGCCCAAGCGTGCGCACCGGCGCGCCAACTCCGAGCGCGTCTTCAACCATTTCCACGGCGCGTTCGACGCCAAAACAAAATCCGTATTCGTTTGCTAAAAGGACTTCCATGTGTGGGTAATCCTAGCACAGCGGTAGGCAGTGTCGTAGGTGCTGGGAGCTGTCACTGCGGCGAAAGTCTTCACCTTTGAATAAAGAACTGTCGACACTCGCTTCCTAAAAATGCCGCCGCATATAGACTGCCGGAACAGCAGTCTAAACCGTCTTTACCAACATAGGTTCCCGAGCGACACGCTCCGTCTAACAGGCGTCTCCACCTCTCGCCTCTTGAATTTGGCCCACCAGTGCGCAACTTCGTATAACTGCAGTCGTTGCTGCGCTGCATCGCCGGTTGGTTTCTATAGTTCCGGTTGAAAGCAACCTCACCCATCCTCTTACACTCGTCGTACAGAACATCATCGGCGGCCTTTCTTCTCGCGACCGCTTCCATCAAAACCGTGCATTTCTCGTGCGTCGGATCTGTAATGCAATTGATTTGACTCCTGAGTCTTTCGATGGCGGGCTGAGCGGCGCGGCATTTCCTCGCGAATTCAGTGGGCATCTCAGGCTTTGGGCAGTTCTCTTCAAAAAATGTAGGGGTAAAATCGAATCTTCCGACGTCAGGCCCGGCCCCGCGATAGGTAGCCAACATGCAGCTTGACGCGTCGCCAGAGAAGCAGACTTTACAAGGCTGCCCGACGGTGCACTTGCTCGGAGCAGCGCGGGTACTCGCGGGATCGAAGGCGTTGCTTGTGCCGTTATGAATCCGATTAAAGACGACGTGAGCATCACAGTCGTTGGGACAAGATTTGCCGTCGTCATAGATCGTCGCAATCATGTTCCGCGCCTGAGGCGTGGCAGTGAAACTCGTCATGACCGCATGCGAGAAGACTACGAGTAACAACGTACCTATGTAGATGTACCGCACGTTATTTCATCCTTTCAATGGGAAGATCTTAATCATTTCCGCATGTCAAAGCCTTCCATTTTCCTTGAGGGAAAGGCGACGCGCCATTATCTTATCGGTTCGCGCAGAACAATTTCCGCGGCTTGAGACGCGAGCGCCGCCGCCTGCGGATGCGTCTCCCGCAAGCCTGCAATTTGCAGCAGCGCCTCGCCGGTGCGCGACAAAAGCCGGACCAGGTCGCCTTCCTCGGCGCGCGTTTCGTGCACCAGTTCTTGCCAATCGATTCCCGCGGCCCAGTGCGCGGCGGCGGCCGCCGCCGAAAAGTTAATTTCGGGCGCCGCTTCGATGGATTGCTTCCACTCTTCGTTCGAAACTTCAAACGAGATTTCTTCGAACTGCACGAGCAGACTTACGATCGCGTCGTCGAGTTCCAGCTCTCCGTAGTCTCGATCCTCATCAGCCGCGAGCGCGGCTATCAACGCAGCGGCGCGCGTGACATCAAGCGAAGCAAACAAGTTGCGCTGCAAAGCTTCGCCGATCAGCAGCGGCCGATCCACGCGCAAGTCCGCGAGCCACTTGCCGCGTTCGGTAACCTGTTCCTTCGCAAAGTCGAGATAGCCGAAATGTTCCAGCACCGTCGCGCAACGTTCGAACGGCTCCCAAATTTCGCGTCGCACGCCCTCGATCTGGCGGTTCGCGTTTTCGATGGCTGCCGCTTCGGTCTGAAGCGACCAGAGCACTTGCACGATCGCCTCGCGGCCGGTATCGCCGCCGTCGCCGGGCGCTAATGAATCGATGGCGTCGTTGAGTATCTTGAGCGCGTCGTTTTCTCCGGCTTGCTCGTCGCGCAAGCGGGGTTCGGGTAACGCGAGTTCCTGGCCTCGATCGTGAATCTGATCGAATGCTTCTTCGGCCTTTTCCGGTCGCGTTGAATAAATAGGCGCGAACACACGGCCCACGCGCTGCAACGGAAACGATGCGAACCGGCCGTCTTCACGCATCGCGGTAACACCGTCGGGCGTGCGCGTGATCACCAGCGCCAGCCGCCGGCCGCTGCGGCCGACAGCGACGACGCGTCCCGGCTGCGCCACCTTGTTTAGCCATCGCTGTCGCATCTCGCGGCGCGTCTGCGGCGTGCCTTCCAGCAAACGCGAGCGCGCGCTCGCCAGCCGCTCAAGCGCTAAAACAGTTTCCACCGGCAAATTGATGCCAGCCTGCGCGAGCCGGTCACGAATCCTTTTCTTGTTTTCCTCGCGCTGTTTTTCGAGTCCATGAATACGCGGCAGCAGATTGCGGTAAGCAAAACTTCGCTCGGCGATGTCGCGCACCTGAGCAAAGCTGCCGAACGCGTCGAGCAAATTAAGCAAAGACGTGTACGTCGCGCGGAACTGACTTTCCAAATCGTCGGGCCGTGCGGCGAGAAGTTCAGCGATGCGTTGCGGATTCTGATGCAGTCCCGGCGCGGCGATCACAAAACCGACATTGTCTTTTCCGCGGCGGCCGGCGCGGCCGGTCATCTGCTGCAACTCTGAAGCGGTCAAAGACTCCCAGCCGCGATTGCCGCGGCGATCGGCAACGGTAATCACCACTGTCCGGGCCGGAAAATCCACTCCAGCGGCGACGGTCGCCGTCGCAAAGATCGCGTCCAGCAAACCCGCGCTCATCATTTTTTCAATGACGAGCTTCCAGGCCGGCATGTGACCGGCGTGGTGCGACGCGACGCCTGAACGAACGATCGTGTCCCAGTGACGATGATCTCGAATTTCGGGATATTGCTCGACAAAGCTGCGCATGAAATCCAAGCGCGCCTCACGGCCTTTATCCATCGAACCCCGTCGCGACACAGCTGCTTCTGTCGCAGCTTCATCGCACCGCCGGCGCGTCGGCAGGAAAACTATGGCCGGCAGCAGATTGTACGAGCCCAGCGCCGTCAACAATGTCGCGGGCGGCATTTCCGGCATGCGGAGTTTCATCGTCGTCGATAAGAATCCCGGCGCGGGCGCCTCGTCTCGTCTCGCTGCTCAGCCAGAGCAGCAATCTCTCGATTCAATTTTCCGCCTCTATCTAAGAGCGGGACTAATCTTTTGTCCGGCATTAGAAACGCGGAACGCAGGGGCACCGGCCGCGCGCCCGGTCGCGTGACAACGCCACAGCGCACGCCGCGTAGTTCTTCAATCCACTTTGCCAATTCGGGAGCGTTACCGATGGTCGCGGACAGCAACAGCATGCGAATACGCGACGGCGTCAGGATGATCGCTTCTTCCCAAACGTGCCCGCGGTCTTCATCACCGAGGTAATGCGCTTCATCAAAGATTACGAGATCAACGCGCACGTCTTCGCCACCACGCAGCGCGTCGAATAATTGATTGCGGAAAATTTCCGTCGTGCCAACGATTAGCGGCGCGTCCGAGTTTTCCTTGCGATCGCCAGTGAGAATTCCGACGCGCTCTGCTCCGAACTCGTCGCCGAACTCCTGGTATTTCGAATTCGTGAGCGCCTTGAGCGGCGTGGTGTACCAGGCGCGCTTGCCCGCCTCAAGCAGCCGCCGAATCTCTTCACGCGCGATCCAGGTTTTGCCGCTGCCGGTCGGCGCCGTGACCAGCACATCTTCAAACTCGAGCGCCGCCAGCGCCTCGAGCTGAAAAGGGTCAGGCTTGAAAAGCGCGGGTTTAGGCGTGCCAATGCCGCCTAGCAAATCCCGCAAGTCACGCTCGTAGTTCCCACCTTTGATCGCGCCGGGAAGCTCGCTTTTTTCGCGCGCGCGAACTTTTTCGGGATCTCCGCGGCTGTCGTGACGCCGGCGTTTGCGAAATGACTTTCCCTCGCGATGATCTCCACCTGAGCGACGCATAAACTGATTGTAGTCCAGCCGGCGTCACGGAACTATTTCGCATGCCTGAACGTCTCTTCTTGAACCGTGGGCGTTTTCGTTGCGCGGTTGCGGCCTAATTGTCTGGCGTCTACTATTTCATTTGAGTGTTCACAACGCCGTTGGGGCAGGTGGCGTCTAAGCACACTCACTAAAGGAACAATGTTGGAATTCGGCAATACAGCAGGACTTTTTGAGAGCTTTGAAGTTAACCGCGAGCCGTTTTGGCCGCGCGTCAGGTGGCTTCTGGTCGGCTCGATCGTGTGGCATCTCGTGGCGATGTTCGTCATCGTCATGGTCCCGCAGGTCCGGAACACGCTGGCCATCGCGACCATTTTTTCCGACAGCAGCTTCGTCGATCGGCCCTACGACAAAACAGAAATTGAAAACCTGGGCGAGATTACCGAAATCACCACCGAACAATTTCGTTATCCCGACGGCTACTTCCAGGTGGCCAACGGGGAGATGCCGTTTCCGATGGCGACGCCCACACCGAATTTGATGGTGAGTGCTCCGTTCACGCCCGTGCCGGTGCCGCTGGATCCGGTTGCCGCGGCTTCCCCGTCGCCGACGGCTTCGCCGCTCGTCGCCAGTAATGCGACGCCGACGCCGTCTCCGAATGCTGAACAGGATGCCGCGCGAAAGAAGGCTGAAGAGGAACTGGACAAGGTCGCGGCCGAGAACGGCGTCAAACGCCCGAACGAAATCAATACCCGTCCGTTCAAGGATCTACTTATTGCCGCCAAGAAGAGGCGCGATGAAAAGCAGTTGAATCTTGACGGCGTGATCGAATTGACTGTCGAAGCCGATCGCTCTCCTGACGGCAAACTAACGAACGCGAAAGTCACCGACAAACGCGGAGACAAGGTGCTTGAGATCACGGCGCTGGAGTTTATCGCGGCCCTGAGCGACAGCGGCGTGCTGATCTTCCTGGAAGACGCGAAGCATCTGCGAGTCTCCGTAAAGTTAGATCAGACCACCGTTGAGATTGTGGCAGCCACTGAAGTTGATTCCGAAGAGCGGGCCCGTCAACTGGAAAGGACTTACGGTTTGATGATCGTCCTGGGGCGACTGGCAAAACAGGGCAAAGACGAAGAGGTTTACTACAACCACACGCAGGTCAGCTCGAAAGAAAAAGAGGTAAGCGTGAAGTTCGCGATGCCGCGGGCTGAGATGGGTGCGCTGCTTTCGAAGTACGCGGCTGAGAAGTAGAGAGCGTCACGTCAGAGTAAACGACAGTTGATGGCATAAACGCCAGCGATTAAAGATATAGATCGTTAGCGTTATGCCACTCATGAGCGACGTTTCTCATAATCAAAGCGTGATCAAACGCGATGGAACCTGCCGGAAACTTCTCTGCATCCGCAAAATAACTTGAGTAAACCTTCTCGATGTGGAGCGGTTCAACGCGCCAATCCTTCGTTTCCAGCTTTAAGCCATCAAGCCGACCAGGATCTTTGGTAACGGAATAACCGAGCGAGCCCCCTTCAAAGAATTTTGACGTCTCGGCCAGCGACGTAAAAACAGAAGTCGAAGGCAGCGACTGTCCGATTACGCCCTCTACATCCACGGCAACGTCTCCATCGTCTGATCTCATCGACAATTCTATTGCGTCTCCGGATTCAGTAATCGTGAACCGGGCGGCGTGATGCTCTCCGGGAAAAACCCGTCCACCAAGAAGATGGTTGAGATGCGAGTCTGTGTCCCGGCGCGAAATGTATACGCCTTCGCGGCTTTCGTTATCCTCGTCCCAAAGCACGGCGACGCGATGCGCCGCGTTCTCGCTGCTCAGTCCAATAATTTCCGGCATTCGCTGCGGGCGAATGTGTTCAAGGCGAATCAGGCAGATGCCGGCAACTGCAAAACCGTTATGGAGCTTGGGCCTGAAGCGAGGTGGGAGCTGGCGTTGCATAACCTCAGGCTCAACTCGAAAGTTAGCGAGAATTCGTCGCCTGATTACCCCTTGAATCGTGGGCAGCTTCATTACTAAATCTCGTCGTTTATGGAATCACACCGGCCGGCACTGTCCACTGGTGCAATTCAAGTCGCAGCCGATCGATCTTGATCATCGGATCGGTGGCCGCAAGATCCTGAGCTTCCTTTAACGAACCAACGCGGAAAACGAAGATGCCGCGATAGTCACTGTTGTCACCAAATGGGCCAGCCACCACCAGTTTCTTCGTTTCGGCCAACCGGTTGATGTTCGCGAGGTGGGCCTTTTGCAGCTCCTGAACTTCAGGAGTCTTGCCGTCACCTTCTTTCCGGTTCGGGCCTCGCTTCAGGAAACCAAAATATACCTTCTCAGGATTCGTCGGCTTGCTCGCTTTGCCGAAAACATCTTCAGACCACCACGGATGCATCTCGTTCACGTGATGGCCCGCCTTCGCCGCCGGGTCGGCGTCGGCCCAACTCTTCGCCTCGTCTGCATTCGCGGCACGAAAGATAAAGACTCCAACCGTGTCTGTGTCGTCACCGAAGGGTCCTGCGGCTACGGCCTTACCGGATTCAAGTAAGGACACCACGTAATTGCGATGTGCTTGACGAACTTTTTGAAACTCGGCGCTTCTGTCAGTCCAGTTCGTCCCCTTCTTAACGATCGCCACATGAAACTGAACCAGTTTGTTTTCTTGCGCGAAGGATATCGAGCTAAGCAGTAGGAGTAATAGCGCCACTGCCGGAATTCGGATTCTCATTAAGTTCACTGGATTGTTCGTAAAAATCGTCCAAGCCCCAGAGGGCTAGAAGTTGCCATTGCTGACGCGCGGGCTTCCGCCAAGTTAACTCACCGTCGCTGTCTTTACGCAGGTGATTGGCGGCAGGCCTTCGCGAATCGCCGTCCACGAATCACCACCGTTATTCGATCCGAAAACTTTGCCGCTGCGCGTTCCGAAATACAGCCCCGTCGGATTGGCCAAATCGGATGACATGTTGTCGCGCAGAATAGTTTCCCAGGCGTCCTCCTGCGGCAAACCCTCGGTCAGCGGTTCCCACGAATCACCGCCATTCTTAGTACGATACACGCGCAACTTTGCTTCGGGCGTGCAGCGAAACTCGTCCGATTCAATCGGAATGATGTAAACGGTATTCGCGTCGTTGGGATCCATTTCCATCGCGAACCCAAAATCCGAAGGCAGACCTTTACCGATGTCCTGCCATGAATCTCCCGAGTCATCACTGCGATAAACGCCCCAGTGATGCTGTAGAAACATGCGATCCGGTTTCGAAGGATGGCTGACAACTTTGTGCACGCACTGTCCCCACTCCGGGTATTGCTGATCGGGCGGCAGGAAGCGCGCACAGATTCCTTTATTACGAGGCTGCCAATTTTCGCCGCCGTCATCCGTTCGATACACACCTCCCGTCGAAATAGCCACGAACATTCGTTTCGCGCTCGACGGATCGGGAAGAATCGTGTGCAGGCAAAGGCCGCCACCGCCCGGTTGCCACTGTGGTCGATGCGGATGATCGAAGAGGCCGCGATTGAGCGCCCACGTCTCGCCGCCGTCGGTTGATTTGAAAAGCGCGGCAGGTTCAACGCCGCAATAAAGCGTGTCCGCTTCGTGCGGATCCGGAACGATCTGCCAAACCTGTTTCAGGGAAACGTCTGAGCCTTCGGGAAATTTGATGTTGTAGGACTCGGGTTCGCTCCACGTCTTACCAAAATCGTTCGACGAACTCAGAAACGATCCCCAATAAGGACTGTTCACCGCGGCCCAAAGTTTCTGCCGGCCGTTCCGTCCATCGAAAGTCAACGCGTAGACGCTGCGCCCCGGAAAGTACGGGCCCGCCTCTTCCCAACTCTCGCGCTTCGCATCGCCACGAAAAAGAAATGCGCCTTTCATCGTACCGACCAGCAAAAGATTGTCGCCGGCCTGAACCTTGATCTGGTTTGGACTTGGCATTGAT
The DNA here is from genome assembly GCA_963726075.1 of uncultured Acidobacteriota bacterium. Classification (GTDB taxonomy): domain Bacteria; phylum Acidobacteriota; class Blastocatellia; order Pyrinomonadales; family Pyrinomonadaceae; genus UBA11740. Next base: position 1,184,677 of record CAVSAQ010000001.1, read on the forward strand.
TAACCTCCAGAGAAGCTGCAGTGAACGCGCGCGCATTATATATAAAACGAAGCAGCGCGTCCCAAACGGGGCGTTCGGCGGAAACCCGACCGTGAGGGAGGGTGCGCATAGCGGCTCAATGCACGTGCGAGCAACAAGAATTGAGAATGTGTAAGGGAATTACGGACGAGCGGATGAGCGGCCGTAGACGATCACGCCGACGCGGCGCGCGACAGGCTTAGCATCCGCGGGGCGAGCTTTGCGGCTTTTCACTCGGGGCGTAGTCGCCTCCAACTGTTCCGCAATCGCGCCCAACGGTGACGCAGGTTCCGCCGTAGATTCATCGGTCTTAATTACCGTCGCGGCCGAGTCTACATGAGGCTGACGCTGCAGCCGCAGCGTGAGCGCCGTCGTTCCCAGCAACCCCGCCACCACAAGTATTACTATGATCATCCGCGGTTTTGCCAACCACGCAAACCAATCGCGCTCGCCTTGGGCAATCGGCTCAACGGGCTGGGCGATCAAAACTGCCATGTCGTCAAAATGCGGTTCCGAAAGTTCGGCTGGCGCTGTTTCTGTGGCGGCATCCTGCTGTTTCATGGGAGTCTTATTCATGTTTTACTGTTCTCCGTTCATACAATTCCAGTGTGCATAGTTGATAGAGGCAATCAGCTTTCCGCCGGACCCGGCACAACGGAATTCTAAGAAACCGGCAACAATTGAGTAGCACAGACTCCAGTCTGTATTGTGAAAACAGAACACAGACTAAAGTCTATGCCCCCATGGATGAAAAAAGCATGAGATATGCAAGATTGTACGCCGACGACACCGGCGAATCGCACTTCGACGACATCGAGATTGAGTTCACGGCCACCGATTACGTGCAATCAGCCGCCCCGCTCGATTTCTCAGCGACGTTTCCCGCATCCCAAGTCGCGTTTATGCGCGCGCCGGCGGGGTGGGCCAGCGAGCTTCACGTTTCGTCTGCGCGCAACATGTTTGTGGTGCTTAGCGGTGAGTGGGAAGTAACGGCGAGCGATGGCGAATCGCGTCGTTTTGCCATCGGCAGCGCGCTGTTGGTCGAAGATACGACGGGCACCGGGCACTCTTCGCGCGTCGTGAGGGATGCAGAATCTGTGGCGGTGGTGATGACGTTAACTCAGGAACAAAACAGTTGACATTGGCCGGAAACGGCATAGAATCCGCACCACCAATCGTTCCAGCCCACAAGAGGAGACCCCGATCATGACTTCCAAATTACTAAGACTGTTCGTGCTGCTGCCGCTCTTTTTAGTCTTGTTTATTACTCAGCCTACTGGCAGCTCGCCTCAGCGCCCGCTACCAAACCCAGTGCTTTATCTGATGAGAACCGAACCCCATCAAGCCGGAGGCAAGCAGTTCATCCGGTACAAATACGATGTCTTCAATAAAGACGCATACCCGGCCGATTTCTTTGCGGCCTCGCCGAGTTTGCCGCCCTGCGGTCAGAACACCAAAGCCGCACGCACGTGGGTCGATTTTTATGACCAGAGCGGAAAACGGCTTAACGGATTCTGCGCCCTCGGTAAGCCTGCCGACCTGAGCGGTATTTGGTTCGCCATCGAGGAGGGGACCATTCCGCCGAGCTGGGTTTACATCGAACTAACTGATCGCCAAACCAATACCAAGTACAAATCTAACCTGGCCGAAACGGTAGAGTAGTTCCACCAGAATTTTTGTTTGCCCCGAGCTTTGCACCGCGTATGATGCGAAGCTCAAACCTATTCGTGTCTGCGGCAAACTGGAGGTGATTCGTGCCTCAAAAAGACCTGCACAAACTTCTGGAGCGGATCCATCTGCGGCTGGATGAAAGCTCAGTCGGGATTTCGCACCAACTGGCCCATCTCGACGCGGCCGATTTAGCTGAGTTGCTTAACCAGTTGCTGCTGGCTGAGGCGGCCACGGTGATCTCAATGCTGCCCATCGCGCGGGTGATCGAACTCTTTGATCATTCAGAGATGCGCCGCCGCGCGGCGATCCTGGAACAGTTGGAGCCGGAACGGGTCGCGCAAATACTGGAAGGCCTCTCAGCGGACGAACGCACGGACGTCATCCAGCGGATGGGTCTGCATGAGTGTCATCGAGTCCTGCCGAAACTGAACCCTGAAATCCGCAAAGAGCTGGAAGGCTTGTTGCAGTATCCGGCGCACACGGCGGGCGGCATCATGACGACCGAGTTTGTGCGGCTCGATTCGAAACTGACAGTCGCCGAGGCCTTGAAACACATCCGCGCAGTCGCGCGCGAGAAGGAATCGATCTACGCATGCTACGTGTTGGAGGAGAAAACAAACGCGCTGCTGGGGGCAGTCTCGTTGCGCGATCTGGTGATGGCTGAGCTGACAACGCCCGTCACCGAGGTCATGCGGCGGAAGCCTGTGACCGTTAACGCGCTCGACGATCAAGAGCTGGTGGCGAAGAGGATCGCCAAGTACAACCTGCTCGCCGTGCCCGTGCTGGAAAAGGACGGTAGTGTCGTCGGCTTCGTGACCGTCGATGACGTGATCGACGTGCTGGTCGAGGAACAGACCGAAGACATTCTGCGCATGGCCGGTGTCGAGCCGGGTGCTCTGGACAAGCCTTACTTCGACAATCCGATCAGCCGCGTAGTGCGCAAACGAATAGTTTGGCTGCTGCTTCTGTTTGTCGCCGGGACGCTCACGAGTGCGGTCTTGCATCGCTTCGAAGATGAGTTGGCAGCCGTCGTGGCCCTTTCGTTTTTCATTCCGCTTTTAATCGGCACCGGCGGCAATGCCGGCGCCCAAACAGTAATGACCGTGATTCGCAGCCTGGCGCTCGGCGAGATTGGCATCCGTCACGCCTGGCGCGTGGTTCTGCGGGAAGCTTCGACTGGAATGATTGTCGGACTGCTGGTCGCGCCGATCGCGTTTGGGCAAGCGCTGTTGTGGAGCGTGCCCATCGCGCTGGCCGTCACTGTGGCGGTGACGATGCTGGCGATTTGTCTTTGGTCAACGACCGTCGGGGCTTTAGTTCCGATTGTTGCGGAACGGTTCGGCGTTGATCCGGCCGTCCTTTCCGCACCCCTGATTACCACGCTCGTCGATGCGACTGGCCTGGTAATTTATTTTTCGATCGCAAGAATCATCCTGCCCCAGATATGAAGATCGGCGACGCGATTTCCTGGACGCGCTCCTTTACCGAAGACGACATTCGCTTGTTTAATCGCGTCTCCGGCGACGAAGGCGTTCATCACGTAACGCCCGACGAACAAGGACGGTTGATGGTTCACGGCCTGCTGACGGCGACGATTCCGACGAAGATTGGCGGCGACATGAACTTCATCGCCCGCGAAATGAAATTTCAGTTTTATCGTCCAGTGTTTGCCGGCGACACGATCACCTGCGCATGCACCATCGTTGGATTCGAACCGATGGAACGCTACACAAACGTCCGCACCGAATTCGTCTGCCGGAATCAGGACGGCAAAGAAGTGATGACCGGCCATGCGATCGGAGTTGTTCGCGGATGAGCGTGCCGAGAAAGCAGACGTACGTGGCGTTTCTGCGCGGCATCAACGTCGGCGGCAAGAAACCGATCAGAATGAAGCAACTGGCCGAAGTCCTGACCGCGGCCGGCTTTCGCAACGTGCGCACGTTCATTGCCAGCGGCAACGTGATCTTTGACGCGTCCGCAAAAGATCCGGCACGCATAGCCAGGAAAATGGAGAAGCACCTGCTGGACGCGCTCGGATATGAGATCACCGTGATCATCAGGACTGTTGACGAGTTGAGAACCATTAGAAATCCTTTTAAGAAGGCCCAACCGTCGGCAAACGAGATGTTCTTCGTAACGTTCCTGGCGTCGCCGCCGCCGGTAAAGCCTCGGCTGCCGCTTCGATCTAAAACTGAGAACATGGAAGTGATCGCTCTTACTGATGGCGCCGCGTTCATCGTCGCCCGACGCAAGAAAACGGGTTGGTTTGGTTTTCCGCACACCTTTGCGGAGAAGGAATTCAAGGTGCCAACGACCACGCGCAACTGGACGACGCTGGTGAAAATTGTGGCGGGTGCGGAGAAGGAATGATTTCGCCGGTGGCTGCGCTATTATCAATGCTATTGACGCATAATTAATAGTTGGGCCGCGCGCGGCCACGGGACTCACATCTTGTTGGAGGACACAATGGACACCGAGACACTAAGCGTTTCCGAGCGTCGCAGCAAGCACGCTCAGCAAGGCAAGTTGATACTCAGTGTGATCCACGTTTCGGGACGTGCGGTCGAGTTTGTGATCGGCCGAGTAGGCAGCCCCAACGTAGAGCGAGAGCTTATAGTGGGCGGCGCCAACCATCGGACCCTGAGAGAGCTGCTCGACCAACCGCGTAGCGGTGGCAGATAGTAGCCAGGGGTAAGTCCCGACTTGTCGGGACGCCACCCCTGGATCAAGTAGAAAAGAATCCCGCGCCCTGTAGGGGCGCATACGTGTCAGAACCGAGAGCGGTAGCGACCGGATCGATGCTCACCTTGAATGGATGATCCCATCGCTACCGCTCCGGGTTCTGACACGTCAACTCAGAGTTAGATGTCTTACGGTAGTCAAAGTAAAAGGAGAAAGTCACCATGGCAGATCAGAAAGACAAGGCACAAGAGAAAAAGAGGCAGGAAGATTCTGGTAGCGATTCTGGCAACGATGAACAAGCGAGCGGCGACGGCAGCAGCGGTGGGAACATGGGTGCGGGAAGATCTGGTAAGGAAGGTATGGGCAGCGAGAAGCCGAGCGATGACGAGAGGATGGGCAGCCAGAAGCCCGGCGGTTCTAACTCACAACCATAGTTCAAAGGCGCAGCCGCCCGGTTAACTTTGCCGTTGGGTTACTGCTCAACGAACCCCGACACATCGGGGTTGCAGAAAGTAGCCAGGGGTAAGTCCCGACTTGTCGGGACGCCACCCCTGGATCCGGTAGAAAAGAGTCCCACGCCCTGTAGGGGCGGAATAGTGTCAGAACCGGGAGCGGTAGCGACCGGATCAAAGCGCAACTTGAATGGTTGATCCCGTCGCTACCGCTCTGGGTACTGACACCGGTCGACCGCTTCACGGGCTCGGGGTTATCCCGATGCGTCGGGACTCGCACACACCCCGGGGCTACTATCTGTCGTCCCGATGCATCGGGACTCGTTGACGCAGACATCCACGTTGGCGAAGTGCTGGCGTGGGTTATTAGATCGACAGCATCCAACGACTCGTTGTCGTTTCTTGTTATAAATCGGTTGCTCGTCAAATCAAGTGAGGGACACCATGAACCGTTTAATAGTTATCGTTTTGACTACATTTGCGTTTGCCAATGCTTTGTTCGCACAGGAGCCGCCATCAATTAACCCGGCGAGTACCTATCATCTGGCCGGAGTAGCCGTGGTGACGCCTAACCAGCACGGCTGGGTTTTACTTCAATCAAACAAATCGCTAATAGCCTTTCAAAAGCGCGCCGAGGGTGAAGTTCTAAATGCGAGTGTGAAGACTCTCCGGACAAAAGTCTTTGCTAATGACGAAGAGTTGCTGGCTAGCCTGGAAGCTTTGAAAGTTGAAGAATTGAGTAAATTAACCAGGGATAGTGTTCACTTCAATTACGTCAGGTTCAAAGCGTCACCGTGCGTGCAATATGACGGGATATTCACGGGTGATGCGACGGCGCCTAACCTTAAGTATTTTAATTTCAAGGGCTATTTGTGCCGTCATCCGGAAAGTAAAGACTTAGTCGTTCAAATCGAATTCTCTAATCACTCAAATCGAAGAGCGTTCTCAGCAAACCTGTCTGACCTGAGCAACGAGTTTTTTGAGAAGATGACATTTTCCAAAGTGGCTGATAAGTAAAGCCAGAAGCGTCCACATGAAACAGGCAGAAATCTCCGGCATCTCACCGTTTTTTATTGTAAACCATGTTCCGTCATCGCTCGCGTTTTACCGGGACCGGCTCGGATTTGAGATTACCTTCGAGGGGCCTGAACCTGACGACATCTTCTTTGGCATCGTGCGCCGGGGCGGCGCGCAGATCCTGATGAAAGCCGTTGGTGTAGATCCCGTGCCGAACCACACGCGAGACGTCAAGAAAGGTATTGCCCGCTGGGACGCATTCGTTATCGTCCCGGATCCTGACGCACTGGCGGCCGAATTTGCTTCGCGCGATGTCGAGTTCTTCATGCCACTGAAAGACACTCATGACGGGTTACGTGGTTTCGAGGTCAAGGACGCCGATGGCTATCTCTTATTTTTCGGGCGTCCGCGGTAATGAGTGCGATCCATTTCGACCCTTGATGACAGTGGTGAAGCTGTTGGTTACGAAACCAATTCCACTTACAAAAACCCCTGGCGGCCGGTCTGCTTCAATCGCTGCCTCAAAAAGAAGACCAAAGGAGATCCCATGAAAAAGGAAGCTTTCACGAAGACCCGAATCGTGTTACTCGCCCTCGTGGCGGCGATTGTTGTGAGCGCAACAACCTACGTCGTGGCTATCACAACTACTGGTGAAGGTTCAATCAAGAAATTCGATGGTGTACAGGTAGCCCCTCCCGATGTCGCCTGCACGTCTTCTTTTCCGGATTTTGAAGACATGCCCGAGATGACGGTCCCATTCACCGTGCATGGTAAAGGCCGCGTTGTCATTATGTTTCAGGGACAGTTTGGCGGGTTCAGTTCCACGCCGGGCGCCCGGGCGATTATCCGATTCACGATCGACGGGAATGTCGTGCCCGCCGCCGGCGCCATAGCTAACGATCACGGCACGGGTGCGCAAACTTTCGGTTTTAACGCATTCTCGGAAGAACTCGGGCCCGGTTTGCATGAAGCGAAGGTGTTGTGGCACACCGCCCCAGGCGGCGCGACAAGCTGCGTAGAGGAGCGGTCCCTGATTGTCATGCATCAGTAACATCAGCAGGCGGGCCTCCATTGCGGGGGCCCGTTTCTCACTGGAAGGAGCCGGCACAATTAATGGCTGGGGTTCCCCGCAATCTTGCAGACAACAAAGAAGAATCGCGCATCTATAGCGCCGACCGAACCAAGGTCCTGTGTTGGGATAAGTCGCGAGACCATTCGGACATGTATGACACGGACGTCGAGTATGAAGGGTACGTTTGGGATGTCGCGACGAGCAAACAACTCGAGTACTTTACCGACGGCTACGGCATCAGCCACTGGGATGGCAATCGAATGCAGGGAAGCCCGGTCTCATCGATTACCTTTCGGGGAGATGGCGCAGCCATCATCATCAAATATGAGGATGGATCCGCGCGAGAAATCGGGCTGAGTTAGACCAACGCCGGCGATAACTTGAAAATGAGGGTGGTTAAGATCGTGGCCGCGGCTGAGCGGAAGATCGCATGGTGGCATGTGATCTTAGTTTTGAAGCAAGTAGCCAGAGGACAACCGCAAAGAGAAGCAAGAATAAGGAAATTATTCCCGATACTAAATTAGTATCGTGGTAAACGACTTCCTCTACGGGATCAAAATACCTCCCGTCCTCAAACAGGAAAACCCATTTCAAATAGAGTTGATAGAACATCCAGCCGAAGAAGAGACTCCCGGCGAAAGTTATCACTGAAATAGTCCTGAGCGCCGCGCTTAGCAATCTGACAGTCTTCATTCGTTTGTTACCGGCCCCATCATCATCGCGAGAAGGCCGGGAATCGCGGACATCATTAGCTGTGAGGATCGCTCACTTACCTGCCCGTCGCTTGACCTGCAACCTGTCTTTCGCCCATGTCAGATGATAGAGGCTGCGCCAATCACGAGTCACAACGATGGTCCGGCCCTGGCGCGGAAGCTTGTAGTCCAGCCGCTTGTCAAACGCCACTGGGAGTAAAGCCCTGGTGACGTTACGCCATTTTCCGTTGTCAAAACTCAGCAGGAAGAATCGGGACGGGTACAAGCCGGGATCGCCGGGAGAGCTAAAAGCGACGAGATACTTCCCGTTATTCTTTCTAAAGATGGTGAATTCGAACTCCTCCGGATTGTCAGAGGCATTCCACGAGATGTACCCGTTCTTGATGTCGATGACCGTCCCGCGACGTTCGCCACGCAGCAGCCCCTCACGGAATTGAAGGTCATAGCCGATCACGCGTTCGGGAACCAGGAGGAAGAAGTCGGCGACCGTCTTTGGCTGGCGGGATGGCGTCGCCGATGCGCTGAACCCCTGGGCGGTGCCCATCAGCGCTAACGAGAGCAGCGCAAGGATGACGAGGTTGGCTCTCAGATTCTTGATCATAATAGTTTCACCTGATCGATAGCGGAGGTGAGTAGAAGCGCGCGCGAATTCTGATAATAAGTTGAACGGCGCTCATAGGAGCAAGGGCCACCCAGGCCAAAAGCGTTGCCAGATATCCCCAAAGATATGCGTCGATCCAGGCTGCACGGCCTTGTTCCCAGTCGAAGCTCAAAATTACTTTCAAATCTTTCTGCATAAACCAAGGTGGCGGTTGGCCCGGGTGATACCGGGCCCAAATGCCTTCCTCACCTCCGCCGAAGGCTACCTGAGGCGTGGGGTAAGGTTTGAAGACTAACGCGCCGGCAAAGGAGCCTTCGAAAAAGACGAGACCGGTCATTGCGTAGAAGACAGTCGTTATCAATGTGACGATGATTAGTTTCCGCATCATTGGAGGCGTTAAGCGTCGCACCAATTGAAAGATTCGCGCGACCGCGCTGTCCACAGGCGTCACGGCGAGTTCCCACGGCGCCACGCCGTGGATTCAGCGAGCTAACCCGATAATGGGACCGAGGTCCGCTCGGTAATCGTTGCGCTTCAGGTCGGTCGAGTAGAGGCTGGAGACTACGCCGTCCAGATATAAAACGTCCGTGCAGTGTAATTCGTCGCGAAAGTATGTGGCGAGTTCATGGAAAGTCACCGGCTGCTCGCTGATCACGAACATGATCGTGTCGCCTGAGACGCCAACACCATTGCGCACCAGCCGTGAAGTTGACGCGGCATTAATCGATGGATGAAGGACGCCATTGCGAACCAGCAAAGGGCCGGATTGCGTTGCCAGCCGCACGCCTTGAGCGAGCTTCGGAAATTCCGTTGCCTCGACTATTCGAGGGCCGGATTCAGATACAAGGAAGACGCCATTAGGCTTCAGGTAGAAGTTGCCGGTTCCATCGGATAAGTTAAGACGCGTGACTTGCTTTCCGTCCTGCACAAACAGGCCGAGGGGCGAGAGGTCCTGTTGGTACATTCCGGCGTTCATCGCGAAGCGCAGCTGTTTGTTCCTACCCGCGAGCCACGACTTCAATTGATCGAAGTGTTTGAATGGATGTCCCGCATCGTCCCGCAGGAAAAGTTCAATCCATTCGGTCCTCGCATCGACTCGAATTGTTGTGAAGCGCGGATCGGCCACGCCCGCGGCTTTGGATCCCTCCTGAGCAAGAGTCGGCGGGGGCGCGGTCGTGTCGCGCGAACAGCCGCTTGACGCGAACAACGCGAAGAGCAATAAGACGAGTAGCAGTTGCGACTTCATGAGTTCAGCCCAGGAATTTGGTAGTTGCCTAATTTCACCGCGGGGTTTCTCTAGCCCAGGCGTTTACGCCTGGGTAGGAAAAAGAAAACTGTCAAAGCCCCATTAATGGGGCTTCTAAAACTAACCGCTCTCTTCTTCCCAGACGTAAACGCCTGGGCTACGCAAAGTGATTTCAAATTGAGCCTGGAATTTCGATGTTAGACGTTGTCGCTACTTGCGTCTAATCTAAGGTCTGATTCAAGACGTGCATAATCATTCGAACTCTCCTGACCACGGCGCGATCGATCCGGTCTGCGGCATGACCGTTAATCCCGAGGCCGCCGCCGGCTCGTTCGAGTTCGAAGGCAAGCAGTATTACTTTTGCCGCCAACAATGTCTGGAAAAGTTTCGCGAGGCTCCGCGGCGTTTCCTAACACCCTCCCCGCCTGCGCAACTCGTATCGATTGGACTTCAACGCCGGCCTAAGCCTCAGTCGCATTCAGGTGACACGCGCGAATTCACCTGCCCGATGCATCCGGAAGTTCGACAGCTCGGAATGGGTAGTTGTCCGAAGTGCGGCATGGCCCTCGAACCTGTTTCCGCGGCTCCCGTAACGAAGATTGAATACACGTGTCCGATGCATCCGGAGATCGTTCGCGACGCGCCAGGCAGTTGTCCGATCTGCGGCATGGCTTTGGAGCCGCGCACGATCACAATCGACGAGGAAGAAAACCCGGAACTCGTCGATATGACCCGACGATTTTGGATCAGCGTGGTGCTGAGCCTGCCGGTCTTTCTCATCGGCATGAATGATGTTCTGCCGGGTCGCCCGCTGGAACGATTCGTTTCCATGGACGCGCTGGGTTGGATTCAGTTCGTGCTGGCCACGCCGGTGGTGTTGTGGGGCGGGTGGCCGTTCTTCGTGCGCGCGTGGCAATCGCTCGTCAACGTGAGCCTCAACATGTTCACGCTGATCGGCCTGGGCGTGGCTGTCGCTTACATCTATAGCGTCATCGCTAAACTCTTTCCTGCCGTTTTTCCAGAGTCATTTAAAGAACACGGTGTGGTGCCAGTTTATTTCGAAGCGGCCGCGGTGATCACGACACTGGTCTTGCTGGGACAGGTCCTGGAGTTGAAAGCGCGCAACCGCACCGGCGCGGCAATTCGCGCCTTGCTGGCGCTGGCTCCGAAAACCGCGCGACGCGTTCAGGCAGACGGCGCAGAAGAAGACGTGCCGCTCGATCAAGTAAGCGCCGGCGATCTCTTGCGCGTGCGGCCGGGCGAAAAAGTTCCGACGGACGGAGTGGTTGTCGAAGGCGCCAGCTCAGTTGACGAATCGATGGTCACCGGCGAATCGATTCCGGTTGAGAAACAAGCCGGCGAAAGCGTGATTGGCGGGACCGTGAACACCACCGGCTCGTTCATCATGCGCGCGGAGCGCGTCGGTGCTGAGACCATGCTGGCGCGCATCGTGCAGATGGTTGCCGAAGCGCAGCGAAGCCGCGCGCCGATTCAAAAGCTTGCCGATCAGGTGGCCGGTGTCTTTGTGCCTGCGGTCATCGTCGTCGCGATCGTTACGTTCATCGTCTGGGCTTTCTTGGGACCTGAGCCGCGACTGGCGCATGGCCTGATCAATGCGGTGGCAGTGCTTATCATTGCGTGTCCGTGCGCGCTCGGACTGGCGACGCCGATGTCGATCATGGTGGCGATGGGCAAGGGCGCGTCGGCCGGCGTGCTGTTTAAGAACGCTGAAGCGATCGAAATGCTGCGAAAGATAGACACCCTGGTCGTCGATAAAACCGGCACGCTGACTGAAGGCAAGCCAAAGCTTCTATCGGTCACAACGGCCACGGATTGGAATGAAGGTGAGTTACTACGTCTCGCCGCCAGTCTCGAACGGGCGAGCGAGCATCCGCTCGCCGCCGCCATCGTGCGCGGCGCGCAAGAACGCGGCATTGAACTTTCGAAGGTCGATGAATTCGAATCGCTGACCGGTCGTGGCGTTCTGGGAAAGATCGTTGGACGTGATGTCGCTCTGGGAAATCGCAAGCTGCTGGACGAATTGAAGATTGAACCGGACGCACTCGCAGAGAAAGCCGAACAACTGCAGGCCGACGGTCAAACGGTCATGTTCGTAGTGGTTGATGATCGCATCGCGGGGCTGCTGGGAGTTGCTGACCCAATCAAGGAATCGACACCCGAAGCCATCGAGCGGCTGCACGCGGAAGGCGTGCGCGTCCTCATGGTCACGGGGGACAACCGGACGACCGCTGAGGCTGTGGCCCGGAGAGTGAACGTGGACGAAGTCATCGCGGAAGTGCTGCCTGAACAGAAGGTTGAGATCGTCAAGCGACTTCAGAACGAAGGCCGCGCCGTCGCGATGGCCGGTGATGGGATCAATGACGCGCCCGCCCTGGCGCAGAGCCATGCGGGAATTGCGATGGGAACGGGCACCGATGTCGCGATTGCCAGCGCCGATGTGACTTTGGTTAAGGGCGACCTGCGCGGCATAATTCGGGCGCGTCGTCTGAGCCGCGCGACGATGCGCAACATCAAACAGAACCTCTTCTGGGCGTTCATCTACAACCTTCTCGGCGTACCTATCGCCGCCGGGGTGCTCTATCCGTTCTTCGGACTGCTGTTGAGCCCGATGCTCGCCGCCGCGGCGATGAGTTTCAGCTCAGTGTCTGTTATCGGAAATGCGCTGCGGTTACGGCGAATGAGATTGTGAGACTGAACTTTGAACCAGGTAATCAACAAAGCTGCGAAGCAGCGGATGTATGTAAGCCCAAGGCGAGGCTTTGCGAGCCTTGGGTCACGATGATTAATAAAACTTGTGGGAGTCGCGGAGCGGCGACCTCGAGTTAGGCTATCGGAAGGATCGCTAGCAAGATTTCTCTCCAGAATGGACCACTCAACGAGGTGCTCGCGTTGGTTCTGACTCGAAACTCAAAACTCTGAACACGGGACTGAGATGTCGCCCGCTTCGCGGGCTCCGCTGATCCATAACGGGCATGGCTTCCCAAGGCTCGCAAAACCTCGCCTTGGGCTTAGCTAAGACCGCCGCTACGCAGCTCGACGAGTTGTTTGCTCACCCCGGCTTGTTGGGCAAAGCCACTGACTCGCTTACCGCGGGCTCGCACTCTCACCAAACTTTTTCCCCAGAGCGGTCAGATAAGTATCCATCGTGCTGGTGTGGCCAAAGACATAGCGCGACATGAAGCGGAACAAAACATTCGAGACGTCCCCGTCTTCGGTAATCTTCACCCGCGTGCCGCCGTTCTCGTCCGTCAGTTCATAAGTCCACTGACCTGAGTAACCAAGATCCGTGTTTAGAATTCGCGTGACTATCCGTTGATTCGGCACGTCCTCGGTCACTTCGTACGTCACGTCGTCACTTCCGTGTTCCAGGAAGCGCAACTTCTGTCCCGGCGTTTCGATGATGTCGATGCTCTTGACCCCACTTCGCCACGCCGGCGCAGATTTGAAGTCGCGGATGACGGCGTACACGTCCCCACGCTGCTGGCGCAGCACGATCGAACGCGATTCCGTATGGGCCCTCGGCAACTGCGAACCGATCAGAGCCATGACGGCGAAAACTAAAACGACCACCCCGATGATGCTTGCGGCAATGACAATCGCAGTCTTCATGCGTCCTCCTCTGCCCCGAGTTCTCTGGCGGCGCGGGCCAGCAATGCCAGGCCGTCCAACGCCGCTCTGCGATCGGCAGGTTTCAATTTCTTCAACATTCCGCGCACGCGCTCGCCGTCCAGAACCGACATCGCCGCCATGGCCTCCGCGCGTTTGCTTGTCGGCGCTAATACGACGATCGTATGACCAGCATCGAGATCAGAGGTTAGAACAGTCCTGCCTTATAGTTTTGGGTGAAGATAGATGAAGGATTCAGTTTGGCCTTTCTGGTCAAGTCCTTCTCATCCTCATCGAGTAAGAATCCGGCCCTGCCCAAGGCTTTGGCGGCAGCGTCGAATGCCTTAACGTATTGCCCGACATTCTTGAAGAAATCTGCATCTCCGATTGACCTGACGTGATCATACCCTCCGAAAAGAAGCCAGACTGGGGGCGGGGGTTGTGGGACCGGAATGTTTACTGAAGCCATAAATTTGGCCTCTCCGACTTCTAAAGCCGGATGACGGATTCCGCCGAGCGAGTTTCCTTTTGCGTCGCGCTGAATCTGGCCCGCGGAGGTTAAATTGAGCAGCGTCGTTGGCGGAGGCTGTTGGCCTTCTGTGACCCAACGATCTCCCGCTATGAAGAGAGCCTTCATAAAAGGGCTCCAGCTAAGCGGAGTCGTGCCCTTAATCGGAGGCAAAGGACTTTGGGGCGGGCCTGTAAACAGTGTTCGTGAGTGCTCCGAATCGGAGATGTGTGGGCAGCCAGCACCCACATACCAGCGCTGGTTCGGAGCCTCGCCCTCCACGGGTCTGAAATCGTTCTCGGTGTTATAGACGATGACCTTTCCGCTGACCGGGGCTGGTTTATGGACTGGGCCGAGGGAAGCGATACAGGGGAAAGAAAGATCGAAAGCATCCCGCCCGTGAGCCTCATTTAAGACTCTATGCAACGCTCCGCCTGAGTCAGAAAAGCCGATGCTATAGACCTTCTCGATGTCTCCGACGAGATTGAAAGGGTTTCCTCTCAGCGCGCCGGCAAATTGCGTGATAATCTCGCGGTCAGTTTGGGGTTGGCTCGGATTAAAACCAACGCCGGCAATAACGATTTCAAAACCCGGATCAGGATCGAGGATACGATTCCCGAGGGTGCTATAACCAACTGCCGCGTGACTAAAGCCTCTTCCAAAGAGAAACTCAGAGCCTAGGATATTAACGCGAGCAATGACACCATTGCTGAAATGCGGCACCTCGACAAGCAGACGCAGGTTCCCTTCGGCGGGTGTTGATGGTGCTGTAACCTCGTAAGGCACACTGAACGCCCCTTGGCTTGTCTCACCTGTAAATCGGCCCTTGTATTGCACATAACTTATGCGATTGAACTTGCCCGCAGTCTCCTTACTTAACGGAGATTCAATGTTGCTCATCTTCATTCTCCTTTCGACTGTAGATGAATCCAACTTGAGAGAAGCTGTGAGTTCTCTTACTTTAAACAGGTCGGTTACGTGAGGCTAACGAAGATGGAGTATTCGCTAGCAGAAAAACATGCAATTCAACGCGCGCACAATATCTCTATCACCAGATCATGTCAACAGCATTTATTGTGAGATTGTTCCGCGTTTACTAGCTGTGTTTGACGTCCGAAGATCAGCGTTGGCGGCGTTGAAAAGCAATGATGAATCGCGATCCAGGACGGACGTTTCCGACATCGCTTCGGCGCCACGATCAGTCAAACGAATCTCACGCCGCCGCTTGTCATTAGCCGGCGCCTCGCACGTGAGATAACCCAGATTGGTCAATCGCTTGATGCTTGCAGAAAGCGTGGAAGGCGTGACGCTAAGGTGCTTCGCGAGCGAACGCGGACTTAACCCACTCGTTCGATCCAGATGCGACAGAATCGCCGAGTCATGCGCCGACAGCTTCCAGCGAGTCGAAGCCGCGCGCACATGATTAGTGTGGCAAGCGAGGAAGATCTGGGGATACAACCGCTGCACTTCGAAAATGTCATCGGCGCTCATGCGCGCGATTATAGAAAGCAGCGATAGTTCGTCAAATCAAACAATTCCGTTTCGGAGTGCCGCCCTGCAAACAGTTACGGCCAGATTGAGTTAAGCAGCGCCGCCAGACGATAGCCGCCCCACGCGACTCGCTTGCGCGCGACGCGCGTCGCCGTCCGGTTATAAGCCGTGCTCGGTGTGCCGTTATTCTTAATGCCCGGGTAGGCCACGTCCTTCGCAAGTTGGTGGCTTTCCTCCGACCAACCGGCGAAATCAGTCGGATTGTTGAGATTCAGAGCGGGGTCCGTAGCGCGATATGTTCGAATTATCGTGGCGACGGGCCGTGGAATCTGGCTCAACGGCGGCGGGGCGAAGTTTGGCCCCGTCTTGGGAAACGAGCCGATCCCTCCGTCCCAGTAGCTGTGCAGGTTCGTGTTCTTCATCGTGCCGTTCGGTTGGCGAATCTTCAAGTTCACCGAATTGCCTCCGCGATCGCCAGTCGGCAACGCCGCGCTGACACGGCTGGCGCAATGCAAAGGTTGATGTATGTCACCGACAAAATGAATGATGAAGCGCAACGCCTGAGCGCGCGCATTGTCGTCAGTGCTGGTTTTCAGGATATTTACGCTCTCCTCCAGGGCCGTGACGATGTTGTTTGGTGGCAGGTCAGTCGGCAGAGGCGTGCCATCCTCAGAAAAGAACTTGTCAATAAAGTGAAGCTCCTTGAACGAATCGAATTCAGGGAACGGCCTCAGATCGTCGGCCCAGTGTGAAGCATTAATGAAGTTCCTGCTGCGCTGCGTGACGGCGGCGGGGTTAATCCGAAGCGCCAGCAGCCTCCGCGCCTGCGCTCTGGCGCGCGGGTTCAGACGATCGTAGGCAATTTGAGCGGTCATCATGTGTCCGCCCGCTCCCCAACTTAACGAAAGGGTCGGGGTGATGAGAATGAAACAGATCACCCCAATCGCGATGCGACCTCGAAGCGCGTAGTGCTTATTTTGAATTTTCATCGGACTCTCCTTCTGCTTGGGGCGAATGCCGGCGGCTGCTCGAGGGGTTAGTGCCGGCGGTCGTTCGCCGCAGAGACAACGGTGCAATCGCGCCGTTCTATATCACATAGAACGGCTTGCTAACTATCTTTTCTGGCGATCGCGATGAAAAAAATCTGCGGGTTATTCGTTTTTAGGCGGGCATTACACGATTAGAACGTGACGCTGTAGCTCATCCCTGGATCGCGGCCTTTAACCATAATCAAAGAAAGAGCGTGCCGGTCGTGAGTGAAACTCAGAAGTGGATGCACGTTGACGCCGTTGTAGGTCGCGAGGATTGAGAAGCCTTTCGGCAGAAAAATGTTGAGTCCGCCAACCGGACGCAGCCGGTCGTCGAACGTTCCGAATGCCGCGCCCACGTACGGCGCGATCGGCAGTCCCGTCTCACGCCGCAGGTTCTTACTAAAAGTGAAATAAAATGATTGCCCGGAAGGCGTGCCGATGCGATCGGTGCTGGTGCCGAACATCAGCGCCGGCCGGTTCCTCGTTTCAGTCAGCGCCAGGAAGTTTGCGATGACGCCCACCTCGCCAACCCGCGGGTTGTATTCAATGCCGGCGGTAAGGCGCGGATGAAAGCGGTAAGTGAGGGTCGTGCGCACGGCGGCGCGCGGAATTTGATTCGTGAGCAATCGGATGCCCAACGTCCACTTTTGTTTATTTTCGTTTTCTGCCCCGCTCACGGCGCGGCCCTCGCCCGGTCAAAGCGGTCAACTGGGAACTGAAGAAACGTCGGCGGGGCGCTTCGTCGTGGCCGCGATGTCTTTGCGTGCTTCGTTAGGTTCGCCCGTCGTTGCGACTTTCGCAGAGAGCATTGCATCAATTTGTTTCTTCAGATCGGCTTGATTGACGACGCCCGAAATCACGCGCGCGATGCGCCCGTCTTTTCCGATAACGACTGAACCTGGTAGCGCGGTCCCCAGTCCAAACCTCAGCATGTCCGAGCTGGTCGCGCCCATCCAGATCGGAAAATTGATTTTGGTCTCTTTGATGAATTGCAGGACTTTTGCGCGATCCGTTGCCTCGTCGGTGGAAGCGCCGATTACCTGCACCCCGAACGCTGCATATTCGTTTTGAATGGCGGCCAGGTCCGGCATCTCCTCTCGGCACGGGATGCAATAGGTCGCCCAGAAATTAAGAACAACGATGCGGCCTTTGAAAGAACTTAGGCTTTGTTCGGCGCCGGAAAGATCTGTGAGCTTGAGCTCGACTTCACTGCCCACCACTTTCGCGGCCTCGCGCTCAGCCAGACTCGGCTCCAGAACCCTTAGCTCATCGACGCGAAAGATCTTCGTATCTTTCTTCGTCTGGACAGAACCGGTAACGCCGACGCGCTTGCCAATAAACTCCAGCCAGTTCTTGCCCGGCAAACGAAACTTGCCCTGCTCAAGTTGGTAAAGCGTGAACTGGTCGGCCTCCCGCACCGCCAGCAGAGTTGGATCGCCACCCGCGACGCACGACTTCGCTTTAAGCAGATTCTCGGCGGTGCCGAACTCGACTTTGGTGCGATCGGCTTCGGCCCAGCATTCTTCGCAGCAGACCACCTGGCCCTTCGAGTTTCACTCCGCTCTGGGCGAAGACTTGCATAGAAAAAAGCAGCAAGAGCGCGAACACGTGCAGGAGACTTCTAATTCTAAAATTTTGCAGCATTCAAGTTACTTAATCTCAAAAGTTAAACTCGCCCACTTAGATTCGTAGTTCAGATTCGGCTCAGAGAGCGGCGTCATGTGGATGAACTTGATGAACCACTTTCCCGCGCCACGAAGCCTGATGCGCGCAATGCCGTTTTTATCGGCGCGCGCAGCGAGCGTGTGCAGCTTGCCGTTGCGAGATTCCCAACCAGCCATCACAAACTGGTTAGCGATGGGCTTTCTTTCCAGCAGACAAAGCACCTCAATCGTCTGGCCGGCTCTCAGTGAGTAAGGGTTCTGTTGCGGAATCAGCTCAACCGGAAAATGCAGAGCCTTCTTGTAATCCTCTGAAAGCGTGTCGCCCACCTGAAAGATTGCGCGCACATGTTTCGAGTAGCGCTCGCGCACGTCCTTGCCCAATTGACCATCGCGTTTGCGCGCCGCCAGCGTATCGGGAATTCCGTCGTGCTTTAAATAGTCATTAAAGTCCGCCGCCTTTAATTCGATTTCGCGCGGCCGGGTAGAAGCACCCATCAAGTAAGTTCCGGGCTGGCCGGTTTCAAAGTCCATGAGCGTCGTCTTTCCCTCAGCGCGCCATGCGAAATGGCTTTCGGAGAGACTCCGGGTGTTGGGCGTGATGACGGTTAAATCCTGCAGCCGCTCGCGGGCTACCGCGCCATCGCTCTGCTGAAATGTTCCGTTCATCAACCGCACCGTCACTTTCGAGTTCGGCTTAAGAAAGTACGTGTCGAGTCTCAGGAAAAGATCGTGGGCGGTCGCCGAGGCAACTAGAACCAGGACGGCGAAGAAGGTTAAGAGAAGTCTGCGAAGAAACATGATCGGAAGGAAACCACCCCTCATAGGATGACAAATGAAAACGCGTCAATTGAACGCTCGCAAACAAGTTGGCGTCAACAACAGGTCTTCGCCTGGTTCTACAACGCGTTGTCAGCGTTTTGGAAACTAGTTCAACGCGCCGAACTGCTTAACGATCTCTTCGCGTATCTGCTGCGGCGACAAACCGCGTTTTTTCAGGTCGTAAGCGATCAAGACCTCGTCCACACAAACGGCGCAATGCGCTGCGTGATCGTCGACGTAACAACTGTGCAGGCTCTTGTGGCCAAGGCCGCGATCGCAGTGACAGTAGCAAGGCAGCTGCGCGATCAACTGCGGCGCCTCGCGCGCAATGCGATAAGCATCCCGCGTCTTGCCTTTGAATTTTTCCGGTTCAAGCGTGGCTGCCAGACTGATTCGCGGTGGTTCTGTTTCGTAGTGAGCGGGAATTGACTTGGCGTCTGATGAAGCTGGCGCGGATTGATGCTCCTCAGAGTGTGCCGCTTGCTCTGTTTGGGCTGGCTGAGCTTGTCGGCAACTCAACGCAAACGCTGCGAGCGCGACAACCGCAACTCCAATAATCACGAAAGTAAGTGTTCTTTTCATACTCTTGTTTCTTCGATCTCGATTCCCTTCTGTCGTTAGCTTTGCGACTAATGTGTTCTGCCATGCGTTCCGTGCGCACTCATATTCATCTTCGCCGGACGTAAACGCAAAAAGACTTTCCACGAAACGGGTTTGTCACCGTAAATGCCGTCGAGGATCGCAGGTTTCGCATAGAACGTCACGTCACCGCCAACCGCCAGCGAAACCTTGTCAGTGTTCCAGACGTCGCGTGCGCCGCCAAAGGTAAATGCGCCGATACGAAACACCGGGTGATGCTGTGCGATTCCCAGTAGCGCACGATCGGACGGGCGGAGCAGATCGTCTTTATCGACCAACTCGAGTCGCGTATACAGATAATTCTTGTCGAGAAACTGGACCGTTGATTCGGCGACGTAACTGTTCAGATTAATGATGCCGTCGTGATGGCCGCTCACGTGATTCCGGCCCCAAACGAACGCCGACGCCCAGTTGCCACGCTTGAACTTACGATTGTACTGAAGCGATGCCGTGGTGCGCCGCACATCCACTTCGGGTTCGTTTCCTTCCGGACTTCTCAGGAATCCATGACTCACCTGCAGCGCCCAGTTTCGGTTCGGCATGAACCACAAACGCGCCGCACGTGAGTTCCACTTGTGCGCGTCAAAGTCATACCGGTTCTCGTCCGGCTCGCGGCCATTGAAGATCGAGCCTTCAAGTTTGAACCAACGATAGGTAAATCCCGTGGTCAATACACCGAAGGTGATGTGCGTCGAATCCTGAAGGTGATGCGCGAGCGACGCCGCCGAATTTTCCGAAGCGGACGCGCGGTGCATGAAAGCGACCGGCCCCAGCGCCGGTTCGCCCGGATAACCAAAGTACGTGAACCAAGTGCCGCGTTCGCCGAGCGGATGCGTGTACTGCGCCGATAATTCCATGAACAGATCGTGAGGATGCTGGCGATCGATAATCGGCTGGCCTTTGTATGTCTCGCCGGTTTGAAACAGTAGCGGCGAGCCGCCGGGCGGAAACGTGAACGGCTCAGCGCTGAACATTCCGCGCAGCTGTAGAGTGCCGCGGCCCAGTTTGCGAAAAGCCATCGGCATAAACCAATTCGCTGATTCGAATTTCGTCACGCCACGCGGTCCGCCCTGCGCATTCACGTTCACAAACACGTTGTAGTGAAGCATCAACAGCCAATCGTTCTTCGTCCAATGATGCATGTACATCGGCGCCGAAGAAGGCTGCGACGCCGTTCCTGATGCCATCGCCCCCATCGACATAACGTTTTTGTCGCTTGAGCCGACCCGAATTCCCATATCGTCGCCGATCATCACGACCAGCGGGCCCATGTCCATGCCACCGGTATGTGTGCCGGGCGTGTGGATCATCGGACTAGCAGCAGGACTGGCCGACGGCATGTGTTGATGCGGAGTCGCGGAAGGTGAAGCGGTTGGCATCGGCATGCCCGGCGTGTGTTGATGCGGACTCGCGGAAGGTGAAGCTGCCGGCATCGGCATGCCTGGCGTGTGTTGATGCGGACTCGTTGCCGGAGAAGCCACCGGCATCGGCATACCCGGCACGTGTTGATGCGGAGTTGGGGACGGCGACACCTTTGGCGCAGCCGGCTTGCGCGCGGTACGACGTGGCTTTCTTCGCGGCGCGGGTTTCCGCGTCGGCTTTTTCGCCGACGGCGCCTTGGGCGTACGGTGGTCGTGTTGAGAGTTAACTACCGTGTCGCCCATAAAGAGCAGAGATATCCACAACACTCCGACAACTCCGATTTTCCGGTATCTAGTAATTCCGTGCATGAGCAATCACTACTTCCGTTACTACGATAATGAGCGGGTCGAAATGGGCGCGGCCTGCAAGAGCACCGCGCCCTGAACAACAAAGCACCGATTGCTACGGTTTGGCCTTGTTTTCCTTCATGTGCTTCGTGTGGTTCATCTCACATGAATCGCCACCGCAGCAGCATCCGTGACCTTCAGATTTCTTAGCGCCTTCTTTCATGGCGCCGTCTTTCATCATGGCGCACGAATCGCCACTGCAGCACTCCTTGGCCATGCAGCAGCATTCTGCCTTCTTGTTCGGATCGCTTTGCGTGTTGGTTTGCGCATACGCGATACCCGCAACTGCGATTGAGAGCCCCAGTACGAGGCCCAGAGTAAAGCCTTTTATGTTTTTCATTTTCGTCTCCTGCAAAAAGGATCATTGCCTGATAGCAGCGAAGACACTGCTACCCATAAAGCCACCCGCTATCGCAGGTGGTACTGGCCGTCTTTCAGGCAGACTTCTAGATTAGAAAGGCACAACCGCGGAGGTATAGGTGATGTTTATCCGGCAACCGCAGAGGAACATCAGGCGGGGCCGGAAATGAATTCGCGATGGCGAACGAAGTCGAATCATTGGTCGCGATGACGCTCGCATCATCGTGCGTGTGACTGCGAGAGCTGGTCACAAACAACCCGTTCACGAGCGGGCAACAGCTCATCGCATCTGGTCTACCGGGTCTCGGAGTATTTCGCTGCTCGAAGGCCTTGGTGAGTTGCGGCCGTGAACTCGCTTCTTTCTGCGCCCGGCGCCCCTGCTTTGCATGACAAGCGGGCTGTGACGCGCCCATCTCGCCGGGGTTCATTGAATCAGCGGCCGCAGAATCGCCGGCACCGGCATCCGTCGCCTGCGTTGAGCGCACGAGAATGCAACCCGCGCCTGCGCACCACAGCATTAGCGCGACCGCCATGACGGTCCGTATTCGTGAAGTAAAGGTTCGGCTGGTACTCACTGGCTGAATTCTAGTTTCAGTTGAATTAATTGTCCACGAGGGGAAGGCCAATAGAAATGTAGATAGCTCCACTTATCTCACTGACCACAAGTTCGTTGACGTTCTTTGTCTCTAATAGTACCCTCTGCGCGTTTCTCAACGACCTGGCACCTCCTCTCAGCCAAATGAAGGTGTTGTAAGGTCACGATCCACATCTTCGAGCTATGTTGCTATGCCCTACTGTGCTCGCTGCGGGACAAACGTTCACCTATTCAGCTTTCGAAGTTTCAGTAAGGCCACGGGACGCTGTAATAAATGCGACGGTGAGATAGAACGCTCGGTAAAGCGATTCATCGATGCTTTTCGCGAGTTTGCGGTAGATGGAGTACTCACTAAAGCGGAGTGGAAGCAACTGGAAGACTTGGCCGCCAGCGAAAGCCTCGATTTAAATGAAGCGCTTCATTACGCCGCACCTGACATCAAAGAGCTTGTCAGAAAAGGCATTGAGATAGCGACCAGGGACAATGTAGTCACGCAACATGAAGAGAAGTATCTGAATTTCTTGTTTCAGATCCTCGCAGTTCCCGAATACCTTGTTAATGAAGTTCGGGAGACGATCGACGAATACAAGAGTGTGCAGGAAATCAAAAATGGAAATTTGCCGTCGGTACATTCGTCCATGCCGATGTTTGGTGGGGAAATCTGCCATTGGGAAACGCCGGCTGATTACGTCAATACGGACACGAAGACATATCCAAGAAGATCTGGACGTTTGTGGTTAACAAACTTGAAGCTGATCTTCATTTCGCCGGAGCGCAATTTTGACTTGGATTGGAGACGGATCCAGTCAGTGGTGCGGGAAGACGAAGTCCTTGTCTTGGAGGCATCTATAAAGAAAGGTAACGGGCTCTACCTAGTAGAACGACCGGTTCTTGTTGAAGCAATCATTAATCGGCTTATCGTGCAGGCGCAATCAGCAGGAGTTCCTCCCAGAGGCGAGAAGAAAAATGAAAAACGCAGCAAAGGGGCGTCCGGTTCAGCAAAACAAGCGAAAGGAAGAACACCATATGAGGTTTTGGATCTGCCTTCAAACGCCGGCTCAGAAAGCATCCGATTAGCCTATCGCAGAATGGCAAAGCTATATCATCCGGACAAAGTTGCCAGCCTCGCCCCTGAGTTCAGGGAATTGGCCGAACTGAGGATGAAAGAGATCAACGCAGCTTATAAGCAATTACTGAGGTAAGGGATATGGGGTGGTTTTACCGACGCAGCGTTAAGTTCGGACCTTTCCGATTGAACTTCTCGAAGTCCGGGATCGGCGTATCCGCTGGCATCAAAGGAGCTCGCGTATCCACTGGGCCTAAAGGAACATACCTTAATCTTGGTGCGAATGGCTTTTATTATCGGCAGAAAATCGATGGTACCTATGCAACTTCGTCGTCCGTCAAAGGGGCATCGCAGCCGCAGGTCAATGCTCAGTACTTCTCCTCTCTACCTAGCGGTTCCAGGTATCCTGATTTCCCAAAACATGGCCCGCCTCAAATAGTTAAGACTCTTGGTTACCTGAGTATTCCGGCAGTAGTCATTATCCTCGTGATTCTCGCTGCCATTGTCATTTCAATCAGTCCCAGCGACTCAAATAAATTAGCATCGAATGCCAACACACCTGTTAAAGCGGCTGAACTGAAATCTATCTCCAATCGCGAACGAGGCTTTCAAGCTGGACTTCGAGTACGGGCGCACTCAAGCTACACCTAAGAAAAATCTGGATCAACGCCGCGTGAAAAAGTTAGCAGCCCAAATGTCAGCAATAGCAAAGCAGGATCAAGAATGGGAACTAGGATGGATCGAAGGCTATAAGAAGTCGTTCGAAATATCAGCCACCCCCACCGTAGCCGACACTCGAGTGAACCAACCTACTCCACCACAACGAGCGCCGGCCACTCTCCCGTCGATTCGGTCCCGTGCGAACAATGGGTACATTCGCGGACCTTCAAGGGGGGTGTTACTACCTCAGTGGTTCCGGTCGTAAGGTTTATGTGGATCGAGGATTATGTAATTAGGAAAATTGGAAAGAGCGCGGCAGCGGCGACAGATAGTTAGTAACTATGAAGCCGGGTCTCGAAAGGGCCGGAGAGGCTAACCCAACCACTGCTACACCTTGCCGCACTTCAAGGCCAGTGCAGCAAACGACCGTAAGGTGCCGGCCTGATCTGGCCTGAGTTCTAAGTAATAGGCGTATTAGAGTCGCGGAGTTTGGCGAGATCTTCATTGGCCACGTCCGCGAAGAACATCTCATAAAACCGCGGCTCAGTTGGTAAGTCTTTCCGTAAATCCAATTGAGACCCTTTCAGGACGATGGAATGGGGTTCAAAGTTGACCACTAAGTCGAATCCGGCATTAGCTGTCGTCACTGATTCCGATAAGGCTTTGGGAAAGTGCCACGCACTCTTTGAAGGCGTCTCGTGTTTGAGGCTTAACACAACTGCGTGCGGAGCGTCTGCGCCCTTATTGCATGTCGCGGTGTGTTCTATCTCAAACCACTCCTTTAACGTTTTGACGCGTGTGAATCGGATGCTGTCTGGATTGATCCGAATTGCGACATGCTCAACATCAGTGACTTTAGGGTAGTCCCGAATTTTAACGCCTGAGGGCAAGTGGGTTGGGAAGTTCGATCGCGAGCGGCGCACGTTCGTACACGCCGCTCCGGTCCACAGAGCGGTGGATATGAGAACGATGAGGATTCGGTTTAGCAAACAGCACGTCCTCTCAGAGTGTTTGCGGAGCCGGCTGATCGAAGACTTGTCGCCAGCACCATTTGCACATTGGGCTTCATTTCCCGCACGCGGCGCTGCTCGCATCCCTTATCCCACGCGTCGCACAAACCAGCGGAAGCTTCCAACCTTCGACCGGCGTGCCTTCGACGGTGAGATGGCTCGCGAGATAGGCGAGCCTTTGCGTCTCAGGGCCGCGTCCGATCGCGAACCGCTGTTTCAAGTAGTAAGGCGGGATGGATTGATAGTTGAGCGTGACGCGCACCGCGACGATTGCGCGCGTGCGTTCGTTCAGCGGAATGCGATAAGTGAGATTGTCAGCACCGGTTGCGCCCGACTTTCCGTTGTAGTCAGGATCGTGCTCGGCGTCGCCATGCGGTGCGGTGAATTCGGCGAGCGGCCCGTCAGTACGCCAGCCTTTCGGTAAGAAACGATTGTTCTTCAGCGGATGATCCAGTCCGACGAAACTCGTGGTGATCTTCCCTTCCGGGTCGGCCACGATTTCTTCGTAAATCTGGGCCTGCGACTCGTTGTTAATCGTCTGATGATGCGGTTGCCACACTTGCTTGCGTGTCGCCGGATCGAAAAAGAACTCCGTCGGCAGAACTTCTTCACTCGTTCCTTTCACAATCGCGCCGACACTGTTCGTGCGGCCTGACGCCCAAACGACATTCCCCTTTTCGTCCAGCGCTTCAAAAGTAAGAAACGCGCGACGAAAAGCCACGCCGGATGGAAGGCTATGACCGGCGAGATTCTCAATGCGCACCTCCGCCTCAATGAATTGATCAGCTGGTTTCAGGGACGTGACGGAAATCTTCGCCGTCTGTTCGCGAGCCATCTCAGTGCTTGAACGTTGCGCGGTGATCAGCCCGAGCGCGCCTTGGGCGAACATGTAATCGGAAGTGCGAATGCCAAGGATGTCCGGAAACTGCTGGAACATCATCTGGCCGAATTGATTCAGCGCGACGAGGGTGTGACGCGCATACTTGTCGCGCACCGGCAGAGTGATGTCTTTGTTTGGCGCGCGGCCGTCTGTGAACGGATAAGTGTCGTCTTCGATGTTCGCGATGCGAAACGATAAATCAAGATCGCGCAGCTTCGTCGGCATATGACAATCCTGGCAGGTCTTTGCCTGGGCGCGATCGATTGGCTCACGCTCGTTCTGATAGACGCTGTTCTGCCATTCGGGATAAGTCATCTGCTCGTGAAATTCTTTTGGCTTACCGTTCTTGTCCTTCACCTGGCGGCCGTTCTTATCAAAAACCGGAAGGATGACCGTGTGACAACTGCCGCATAGAGCTGAAGTTTTTATGTGCGGAGTTTCGCGCGGGGTAATTCCGAGTGCGTTTTTCATCGGTAGCTCGGTGGGTTTTTCGTACGGTCCGTTGGTTACATCCGGAGCGTCGAGCTTGAACTTGCCGGTGAAAGTTTCCGGCTTGCCGAGGTCGTCTTTCGAAATGCGATGGCAGGCGCTGCAAGAGACACCGTCGCGCGCCAGCGCGCCGTACTTTCCATCCGGCTCGTCGGGCAGCGCATAAACCATATCGTGCGCGAACGGCTTGCCTTTGTCAGATTCGACCTGGCGCTGGCCCATCACGCCGTGACATCGGTAACACGTGTTGTCGAAGAACGAGGCCTGCGACGGATATAGAGTCTTTTCCGACTCGAGCTGCGCGTGAAATATCGGATCGCGACCGGACAGGCCCATCAGCGAAGCGCGCCACTCTGTGTACTGCGACAGATTCACGGGCTTGTTTCCGTAAGCGCCGTACTGCAGAGCCATGTTCTCGGGAGACGCGCCATGACAACCGAGGCATTGGCTCGAAGTGAGGAACCCTTTCGGTCCGCCGGCTTCGGGAATAACGTGATCCAAAGCTTCGCCGGGAAAACTTTTAACTGACTTCGAAGAAACGATTGGCAGTCCTGCAAACAGTTTCAGGAAATTTGGATCCGGACTTTGCCGCGGCTTCGCAAATTCCCCAGCCGCGAACGGACTCGTTTCCGACATCTGCTGATGTTCGTTCTTGGGGTCCTGGAAGACGGCGCCCGCAATCGGCGGCGGCGAGGCAATTCTGAAAGTGATCGGATCGTGTTCGACGTTTCGCAGATCGATGAAGGTCGATTCCTTCGCCGCCGACGCGTGACAGCGCAAACAGTAAAGACCAAAGCCTGAGTCTGGATAATCGATGGCTGGATTGTCCGGCGTGTAGCCCGGCGCATGATAAGACCAGTACCAACCGTCGAAGGACGCCTTGCGGTCTTTCACCATCACCGTCCAGCCGCGGAGCTTGGCGTCCTGTTTGGCCGGATCGCGAAACATCTCTTTGACGATTACCGCGCCGTCGGCAATCTCGCCCTCACGATTTCTCTTCTTGAGCCAGTCCCAGGCTTCCGGCGAATAGAAAATCTTGACGGCGTTGTGCGTGCCGAACGATTTGCCGGCGATGAACGGGCCCGTGTTGCGGATTTCGCGATCTGTGACCCATTTTTGATAACAACGCTTTTCAAGAAATGCGTAGAGTGTCTTCTGAAAAGCCTTCGTGCCGACTTCGCTCGGACGCGGCAAAGGAAAAGCGATGTCGCACGGGGCGGTCTGATCGTACTGTTGAGCATCGCTCGTCAGGGTCAACGCGATCGTGCTAACCAGGAGCAACGTTAGGATCGCAACTTTAAAGATGATGCGGGGGTTCATAGATGTCGTCGCCGCGGCGGCGTACTTTCCGTTCTTCCCCCTCCCCGCATGCGGGGAGGGACGGGGTGGGGTTGACGGAGGCGCCTAACCTCTCCCCAACCCCTCTCCGCTTGCGGAGAGGGGAGACGCAATGCGTCGCGCAGTCGGACATACTAGTTGAGATCCGTCGCAGAGGGAAAGAATTTATTTCCCGACAACACACTTGCGCGTCAAAATTCTGAATGGCAAGATGCCGGATGTTTGTAGCGCAAATTGATAATTTGCGATCTGATTGCGCAAGTTAACAACTTGCGGTACAGCGCCGCGTCATCGCCCGATGGATTACACACTTTTAATCGGTCAGCTCTCCGGCCATCTTGCCTCCATCCTGACAATGATCGCGTATCTGCTACGCGACATTCTCTGGCTGCGCTTTCTCACCATCCTTTCGTGTTTTGCCGGCATCCTCTTCAACTATGTCGTGCCCGCGACGCCTTTGTGGACAGTGATTTGGTGGAACGTGCTGTTCGCGGTCATCAACATTGTCCAAATCGCCATCATCATCCGCGAGCGCACTGGCATCGACTTCACTGAAGAAGAGAAGGAACTGCACGACACGCTTTTCAAGAATTTCGCACCGTTCGAGTTCATGAAGTTGATGCGCATCGGGCATTGGCGACAGGTCGCTCCCGGCGACATCCTGGCGGTTGAAGGACAGACGCTTGATGAAGTGATGATGATTTACAACGGGCGGCTTTCGGTCGAACGCGGCGGCCAAGTGTTCGCGGAATTGCTGGACGGCAACTTCATCGGCGAAGTGAGTTTCATCAGCGGCGGCGCCGCCACCGCAACTGTGCGCGCCGTTGAACCAACGCGTTATCTTGCCTGGTCAAAGAAAGAGATCGACGGCCTCTTGAATCGGAACCCGACCATGCGGCTGGCCATGCAGGCGTTATTGAGCAGCGATTTAAGCAGGAAATTGGCGCGCCGTGCGCCGTCATTTGAAGCAAAAATTCCGGTTCAGCTTCAGTCCAAGTGACTCTTTGCATGAAACCCCGCTATTTCCTGGAAAAGCCTTTGACAGCTTCGCTCCCTGGCGTATAGTTCCCGCCATCAACGGCTCCCTGCCGCCCACATCAACGGATGTCTCCGGTAGTTAGCTCAACGCTTAGAACAATCCGCCGTACCCAGCAACGAGAAGGTTCTTATATCGATGCGATCGTCTCTTGTTTTCTGGCTTGCTGCAATTCTTGTATTGCCTGGTGAAACGCTATTTGGTTTCGGGGTTAATCAAAAGGACGACGACTGGCGGTATGTCGGAAAAAGCAAAGAAGACGTTAGGCTTTACTACTCTCCTGACAGAACCGTTGAGCGTGAGCGCCTGATTCAGGCGTGGTTCAAAGGAGTACATCCCGATAGCGACAAAAAGATCTCTCACAACATTTCACTACACGAATTCAATTGTCGTAAGGGTACTTACCGACAACTTCAGGGCACACTCTATCTTAGAGACGGCAGTACACGGAGTTTTAACCAACGAAGCGCGTGGGAATATCCGTTGCCGAGTTCTGTGGCGGAAATGGAATTACGGCAGATATGTCCCGCAAGGTTACCTCGCAGAAAAATTGTGAGACCATGAGAAAAAGTTACCTTACAATTTGCCTCACTACCATGGTGGCTATGTTAGTCATCGTCTTCACGTCGAACAACGCGCCGTCAGTGTCTGGAAACCATCAACAGTCACCGCTTACACGCCCACAGAAGCGGCAACAGGAAACAGAAAAGAAACGCGAATCGTTCAAGTCCGGGCGCGACTTACTTCGCAAACACGGAGTTCCGTTTGATCCGGACTTGTTGTTAGAGCCCGGATTTAAGAAAAGATTGGCGCCCACGTTTGCTGCGATGCGCGAATTTAGAGAGAGTCGGCTGGTCGGAAAACAAATCGAGGGAGTTGAACTTGCTGACACTCTCTTTTTACCTGAGACGGTCGAGTTGACCGGTGATACGGTCATCATCGCTAACCAAATGATTTTTTCGGGTAAGAATGTTGTTATCAAGGGACCTCATGACCTGCATTTTTTCGCAATGGGTCCTATTCAATCGGTCGACTTAGGTGCGCGAAGTGGATCCGCTGCGTCACCCGCATTCGTTAAGGCCGGCTTTTCGAAGGCGTTCTTTGAGGCAGCGAAACGGCGGGGCCAGCTGGTCAGGCCAGACAGCATCACTCTCAATATTGACGCACTCGGAAGCGATGAATGGCGGGAGAAGCAGAAAGCAACGACCAAGAAGCTGCGTTACAGTAATCACACGCGGCGAGCCAATGTTGCACAGAATATTGATGAGCCCCCCGGGGCAACTGGACCTAAAGGACCTGACGGCACTTTTTCGCAGGAACCTCCAGAAGCAGATATCGGCCCGCCGGGAATGTGTCCGACCGTTCCGCACGGCGGTGAAGGAGAGCACGGGCACCAGGCGCCTACTGCGGGAAATGGTGGCACAGGCCTTCGAGGTTTTGATGGGGCCGATGCTGGAGTGCTTAACGTTACCGTCGATTATGGGGACACTCAGTTTCTTAATATGTCGGCCCGTGGCGGCCGCGGCGGCGAGGGAGGTCCCGGCGGCGATGGTGGAGTTCCGGCACGGGGCGGGAAGGGCGGACGGGGCGGCTCAGGCGATACGTGCGACTGTTCTATGCAATCCGGAACAGGAGGCAGGGGCGGCAGAGGAGGGACGGGCAGCAAGGGAGGTACTGGCGGCAATGGTGGTCCGGGTGCGGACGGCGGCAAAGGAGGAACTATTAACTTCACCTATCCGTGCAACTGGACCCCCAACTACGCACACAATGTTAACCCCGGAGGAAAGGGGCCGGGAGGTGCCCCGGGGACGAATAGCCAGGGCGGTCTGCCGGGGTTTGGGGGCGATCCGGGAACCGGAGAACAGAATATTAGTTGCCTCGATAAAGCAGGAGGGACCCTGGGCAGAGGTCCAGATGGTGTGCCGGGAACCAATAGCCTGGATCATGGAAGCCAAGGCCCCCTCGGAGGCCAAAAAGGGATGGGCGAGTTCCATCCGTTTGTGGATCTCACAAATTGCCCCTCTGGTGGCGGCACGCATTGCAATACGGGCGAGGGCGAAATTCTGGAAGGTCAAGAGACGAACTGTACGCCGATCTTAATCGACGTAGCGGGAAACGGTTTCAATCTCACAAGCGCAGCAAACGGCGTCAACTTCGATCTAAATCGCGATGGCGCAGCCGAACGGATCTCCTGGACGACTGAGGGCTCAGATGATGCTTGGCTGGCTCTCGACCGTAATGGTAACGGCCTAATCGAAAATGGCTCGGAGCTATTTGGCAATTTCACGCCGCAGCCACTCCCGCTAGAGGGTTTTTCCCGCAACGGATTCAATGCGCTTGCCGAATACGACAAAACTGCGAACGGTGGCAATGCTGACGGCGTAATCGATACCCGCGACGGCGTGTTCGCGTCATTGCGTCTGTGGCAAGAAACGAATCACAACGGGATTTCGGAAACGGCAGAACTGCACACGCTTATGGAACTCGGCGTTGAATCAATCAGTCTCGATTACAAGCTCTCAAAAAAGATTGATCAGCACGGCAATCAGTTTCGCTATCGCGCCAAAGTTGACGACGCTAAACATTCCAAGGTTGGACGTTGGGCGTGGGATGTGTTTCTTGTCAGCGGCCCGTAACGCGCGAGGCGTGCGCACAAATAAATGAACACCCGCGGGCTCGGAAGAACTCGCGGGTGTTTTTGCCTGGGAGCGCGGACATCTTGTCCGCTTGATATGGCGGGCAGTAGCCGCTCTAAACGCAGGGTCGGACATACTACCCGATCTTCCTCACGCGCGGCGGTTCGTACTGCTCGCCGTACTCGGGGTATTCGATCGTCACCGCTTCACCTGGTCGTGTGTTCTTAGTCAGCAGTTCAAGCGCGTCGCGCAGAACTTTCTTCTGCAAATCGCGCATGCCCGGACGGCCCAGGCTGTTGCCGATCTTAAATCCTTTCGGATAAAGCGCGCGCGGCGGGCGCATCTGCGCTGACACTTCCGGGCTGACGGTAATCAGAACCGTCGGAATCCCTTTCATTTCAATTTCACGTTGGACCGCAACGACCGTGCGGTGACAAACGCTGGGTCAGCCACCGGTGAGAATAACCGCGTCAGCCCGCGAGCCCTTGTCGATGTCGTTGGCGATTTCACGCGCGGTGCCTTCGTACATCGCTTTGAGCTGCATCGTGTAACCCATGTATCCGATGTGCTTTTTGGCGATGCCGCCGATGAAACCTTCCGCGTGCAGATCGCGCAGCACGTCGATCGGAAAGACGACGTTAATGTCTTCGTCGGCGTCGCGATGATCATAGTGATGATGCGTGACCATTAAGTCTCGGGAGTCAACATCCGGTGGGATCTCGCGATACGTTAGGTCGCCAAGTTCGTCGGCGATGTTGAACCCTTCCTGATCCTTGAGGTGCACACCACCGGCAGTGACGATTGCCACGGTCGTCTTCGAAAGCTCACGTTCGAAGGGAGTAAACGGAACGCATTTGCGAGAGAGTGTCATATCAGATGGCGGAAGTCAGATGTCAGTAGGTTAGCAAATCTACAGACTCGTCACTAGCGGGCAATGTAGGTAATCTTCGGTTTGAAGTATTCCTCAGTGTCTCCGTGCTTGCTCTGTGCCTCTGTGGTGAAGAAAGTGTCGACGACAACTCACCACCGAGACACGGAGAACTTCAGAGAGACACAGAGCGAACGCGAATCAGGACGCTAACACGTAGAACGCGGCAGGTTTGGTCGGACGCTCACACAGGTCGCTGTCCGAAATTCAGATCGACTCCCCAAACATGCATGATAAGCTTTCGATCTGGAGATTAAGCCGATGCGAAGAGCTCTTCTGTTTCTCTTTCTCGTTCCTTTGCTCGCGGCAGGCCAGGAGCCGGCTAAGAAGCCCGATGTTTGGAGTCCGCTCAAATACTTTCTCGGAAACTGGCACGGCGAAGGTAAAGGCGAGTCGGGTGTCTCGCAGCTCGAGCGAGAGTATCAATCAATCCTTAGCGGCAAATACATACAGATCAAACACAAGTCCGTTTACGCGCCCCAGGAAAAGAAACCGAAAGGCGAAACGCATGAGGAAATCGGTTTCATCAGCTTCGCTCGCGGCGCAAAGGCTTTCATGATGAGGCAGTTCCACGTGGAAGGATTCGTGATTCAGTATAAAGCCGACACGGTGTCCGCGGATGGCAAGCTGATCGTGTTCAGCTCTGAATCGATCGAAAACATTCCCACGGGGTGGCGCGCTAGAGAGACTTATCGGATTCTGAATGAGAATGAATTTACTGAGACCTTCGAACTCGCCGAGCCGGGAAAAGACTTCCAAGTCTACACGACAAACCACTTCAAGCGGAAGAAATGACCGCCTCGTTCGGACCGGCTCTCATTCACACCCGGCTTCAGCCGGGTGATTGGCTGTCATGAAATAAAGAGAAACCGTTTAAACGGTTTCCGGTCGCAGTTTGGTGTCACTTCACCTGGCTAAAGCCAGGTGTGAATGAGAGTGGATGACTCGCGAGTCTTCGATGGCATCGATGTCCGAATGCCCTTGTGCCGGCCTGCTTTACAAAGAAAAGTCAGATGCCGGAGTATCTTGTACCGACATCTGACTTTTGAACTCTGATCTCTGCTCTTACAGCTTCCGCAACACCTCAAACAACTCTTCGTTGTCCGGCTGATCGGAAATGTCGTGAATGTCCACGTGGGCGAACTTGCCTTCCTTATCGACGATAAATATCGCGCGCTCGGAAATGCCGTCGCTCGCGCGGTAGGCGCCGAAGGCCTGGGCTACTTCGCCTTTGGGATGGAAGTCGCTGAGAAGATCGTAGGAAAGTCCGCCGAGACTTTTTGCCCAGGCGGTGTTGCACGGAACGCTGTCGACTGAAATGCCCAGGACCTGGGCATCATACTCGCGGAAGCGGTCGAGATCCGCTTCGTACGCGGGCATTTGCGAGGTTCAGACTGGCGTCCAGGCCAGCGGGTAAAACGCGATCACCACATTTTTCTTGCCCCGGAAATCTGAGAGCTTCACCTTCTTGTCTTTCTCAAGGTTGCTCTTCAACTCGAAATCCGGAGCCATGTCTCCCACTTCAGGCATGAATGGAATCCTCCTTTGAAAAGAGTTAATGAACGTTTGGAATTGACGCAAGCGTAACTCTTCCTCCCAGATCGTTCAAGAGAACGCGTGACCCCATCGCACCCTCGTATCTCACACGCACGTAAAAGTTCTGTGGCGGTTCAATTTTTAAACTCTCTCATTCCCACCGCGTCTTCAGCGCGATGGGAAGTTGCCGCCATAAAAATGAAACCCTTTAAAACGGCTTCTTCGAGGACCGCCAACGCGAGCGCCGCGCTAAAGCGACGGCGAGAATGAGACCCTCTCAACCCCACCAATCCAACTACCGCTGGCGCGCGCTTGACTATGAATTTAGAATTAGTATAATTCGCAATTCATGGCAACGACGCGTAAAGCAGTAAAGCGAAGGAGCGAACCACGGCCACGGGGACTGACCCGGCAGCGTCGTCTGGTGCTGGATCTCGTGCGCACTAAAGACGTGCATCCCACGGCGGCCGAAGTCTTCGATCAGGCGAGCAAGGCGATGCCCGGCATTAGCTACGCGACGGTTTACAACTCGCTGCGGTTTCTGAAGGACGCGGGCATGATTCGCGAGATTGCCTCTTTCGGAAAGAGTCCCAGCCGCTACGACAGCGAAACTTATCGGCACGATCATGCTGTCTGTTCATCGTGCGGCAACCTGGTCGATTTTGATCTGCCCGGGACGGTGGAACTGATGCGATCAGCCGCGCGCGCGGCGCGCTTCAAGGCTGAATCGGTGCATTTGACCCTGGTCGGTATTTGTCCGAAATGTCGGACGGAATAAGCAGTTCGTTTTAATTTTGAAACGTCGCGACGGTGAAGCCGCGCGACCAATAGCCAATCACTTAGGAGGAAGAATGTCAGCAACAGGAACAGCAATAGCAACAACTTACGATGCGTCGCAGGTCGGAAAGCCGGCGCCGGATTTTGAAATTCCATCAACTAAGAACATCGAAAAATTGAACGAGCCGGTGAAGCTTTCCGATTATCGCGGCAAGTGGGTCGTTCTGCTTTTTTACCCATTGGATTTTACTTTTGTTTGCCCCACCGAACTTACGGCGTTCAGCGATCGCTACGATGACTTCGAAGGCATTGACGCCGAAATAATCGGCGTTTCGACCGACTCAGCCTTCTCGCACCGCGCCTGGCTGCAAACCCCGCGCGACAAAGGCGGCGTTGAAGGCCTTCGTTTCCCGCTCGGCGCAGACATCACGAAAAGCATGTCGCGCGATTACGGTGTGCTGATCGAAGATCGCGGCATCGCTTTGCGCGGTTTGTTCGTGATCGATCCGGAAGGCGTCCTGCGATACAAGGTCGTGCACGATCTGAATATTGGTCGTTCGGCCGAAGAGACGCTGCGCGTAATCCAGGCGCTTCAGACCGGCGGTCTTTGCCAGGCTGAGTGGCGCCCAGGTCAGGAAACGATCAAGACGTAAGGCTTCGTAACGTTTGTCCTATCGGTCCCATTCGTCCCATAGGCCTTATGGGACTTATGGGACCGGGGAGATTTCACCATGCCCATGAGAATTGGAACACCGCTGCCTTCGCTTGAAGGCGCAACCGAATGGCTGAGTAGCTCAGCCGCAGAAGCTTTGAAAGATGCCGATGGACAACCGGTGCTGATTCATTTCTGGTCAGTGAGTTGCGGGATGTGCAAAGACAATCTGCCGCGTGTGGCTGAGTGGCGCGAAGCCTACCGGGAAGCCGGCTTGCGTGTCATCGCGATTCACATGCCGCGTTATCCCGAAGACATGAACGTTGATTCCGTGCGTGATGCTGTCGCGAAATACGAAATCAAAGACGCGCTCGCAATCGACAACGAACACAAGCTACGCGACGCGTTTCAGAACGAACACGGGTATGTGCCTGCGTATTACCTGTTTGACGACCAACACAAATTGAAAAGCTTTGCGGCCGGCGAATACGGAGTGAAAGTTATCGACCCGGCGATTGTGAGAATGCTGGGAGCTCCGAAGCTTGCGGAGCAAGCGACAGCGTAAAGCCTGGGGCGCAAGCCCCAGGGATACATCGATCAAAATTCGTAAGCCCGCGGAGCGGGCGACAGTGCCAACGTTTTCAGCTCTGTCGCCCGCTTCGCGGGCTTGGTTTGTGTTAATGATCTTTACCTGGTTCCGCTCGCTTCACCACGGGGCGCGGTCCCCAGCCGAGCAGCTCGGCTGGGGTGCTAGACTTTATGCTTACGCCCGCTGCGCGGGCTTAACTTCTCACAATCTGCAGATCAACAACTCGCGTTCGTAAACCATCTCAGGCGGCAGTCGATCGTGAAGATCGAGGAACAGCTCTTCGTGTCCGAGCACTTCCTGACGCCAAGCGCTGCGGTCGAATGACTGAAGTTCGTCGAACTTCTCTTTCGGAAAATCCAGACCTTCCCATTCCAGGTCTTCGTAACGCGGCACCCAGCCGATGGGCGTCTCCTGACCGAGCGCGCGGCCGCGCGAGCGATCCACGATCCATTTCAGCACGCGCATGTTCTCGCTGAAGCCCGGCCAAAGGAAACTGCCGTCTTTGTCTTTGCGGAACCAGTTCACGTGAAAGATGCGCGGCGTCTCGCTGAGCGAGCGCTGCATTTGAATCCAGTGGCGGAAGTAATCGCCCATGTGATAGCCGCAGAACGGCAGCATCGCCATCGGATCGCGGCGGACCTTGCCAATCGCGCCGAACGCCGCCGCCGTCATTTCTGAGCCCATCGTGGCGCCGGTGTAAACGCCGGAAGTCCAGTTGAACGATTGATAGACCAGCGGCATCGTCGTGGCGCGGCGTCCGCCGAAAATAATCGCGCTGATCGGAACGCCGTTCGGGTTCTCCCAGTCAGGATCGATCGTCGGACATTGTGAAGCGGGCGCAGTGAAGCGAGCGTTCGGGTGCGCGGCCTTGGCGCCAGTCTCTTTGGCGATCGCGGGTGTCCACTTGTTGCCCTGCCAGTCCGTGCACTCTGCCGGCGGTTCGTCCGTCATGCCTTCCCACCAAACGCCGCCTTCAGGTGTCAACGCTACGTTGGTGAAGATCGAGTTCGTCGCAAGCGTCTTCATCGCGTTGGGATTCGTCTTTGCCGACGTGCCCGGCGCGACGCCGAAGAAACCTGCTTCCGGATTGATGGCGCGCAAGCACCCTTCGGAGTCCGGCTTGATCCACGCGATATCGTCGCCGACCGTGTAGACCTTCCAGTCTTCGAATCCCGCCGGCGGAATCAGCATCGCAAAGTTCGTCTTGCCACAAGCGCTTGGGAATGCCGCCGTGACGTAAGTCTTCTCGCCTTCGGGACTCTCAACGCCGACGATCAACATATGCTCGGCCATCCAGCCTTCGTCGCGCGCGATGTTTGAAGCGATGCGCAGCGCGAAACACTTTTTACCGAGCAGAGCGTTACCGCCATAGCCCGAGCCGAACGACCAAATCTCGCGGGTCTCGGGGAAATGAACGATGTACTTCTCAGTGTTGCAGGGCCAGGGTACGTCCTTCTCGCCCTGCGTGAGCGGCGCGCCAACTGAGTGCATGCACGGCACGACACGTTTGTAGTCTTTGTCGATCTCGGCGTACACCGGCATGCCGATACGCGCCATGATGCGCATGTTCACCACCACGTACGGCGAGTCAGTGAGCTGCACGCCGATCTGCGCCATCGGCGAGCCGATCGGGCCCATGCTGAACGGCAGCACATACATCGTTCGTCCCTGCATCGAGCCATCAAAGAGTTCCTTCAACTTCCGTCGCATGGCGAACGGCTCTTCCCAATTGTTGGTCGGGCCGGCCGCGTCTTTCGACAGCGAGCAAATGTAGGTGCGGTCTTCGACACGCGCGACATCTGACGGGTGCGAACGGGCGTAGTAACAACCCGGCCAAAGCTTTTCATTAAGCTTGATAAAGGTTCCGCTCTCAACCATTTGCGCCTTCAAATGCTCGTCTTCTTCGACTGAGCCATCGACCCAATGAATCGCCGCTGGCTTGGTTAGGTTCGCCATCTTTTCGACCCAATTGAGCAGATGAACGTTGGTGCTGAGCGGTGTTGAAGGATCGCGTTCGATCAACTTTTTGATAACAGGAGAACTCATCAGTGACTCCGATCTGGTATCTGGAAATTGCGGTAATAATTGAACATAAGTGTGACATCAGCAACCACAAGGACGCAAGCGTGTTAGACGCCCGACCATGAAGGAGAGCTGAGTCACGGAAGTGAGGTCAGCACCGCGAGCGGTAGCGACCGGGTCAGTCGTCGAAGTCAGGCAAATCATCCCCTTGCCCCTTTATCACGTACGCGATAGCTTTTGCGATACTTTGTTCACGATTAGCTGCGACCGACCCGAAGGGTCGGAGTGTAATAGCCACGACCGTAAGGTCGTGGTCAAACTCAGATTGAACGGTGAGGTCCGAAGGACCGGCAGGCTAATCCCACAAGTACTTGGGATCGTACTCAACTCCGTAGCGCTCTAGAAACTCTACATATTCCTCTTTGAACGTACGCTTCGCGTAATGTTGACGTTGATTGCGAATGTAATGAGTCACTCTATTCTCTTCCGACTTGCTAACGCTGAATGCTCCTTAGCCTTCCTGCCATGCGAAGCCTCTTCGGCCAGGAAACGTCTCATGAACCCACCGCGATGAATTCGCTTTAACGGCATTTACGAAGTCAGCGATTGAAATTGTGGACGGCAGCGAGGAATAAAGATGAACATGGTCGAGCATGCCACCAGCTTGAATTAAGCGAGCATTCTTCTTCCCCATGATTCCGCCCATAACCCCGAATAAATCATCCTGCCAGTCGAATCCTATCCAAGGCTCTCGACCGGCCGTGCTCCAGACGAAGTGAACGAGCAGGCTTAAATGTTTTCCCGCCATAAATCAGTGCGGCCCTTCGGGCCTGTTGAATTAATTTGATTCTGTCCACCACGACCTAACGGTCGTGGCTATTTCAGCTTGGCCCTTCGGGCCATTTGTTTTGGTTCAGCGTCGAACATCCATGATAAGGCAAGGCGCAAGTAATAACTGTTGCATCGCTACGGTGTAGACCTAATTGAAGGGCTTTCGTCAGATTCCTGCCGGGTTTTCTCGGGATCAAAGATGTTACGATGGCGCATTCTTGACGCCGCAATGAATGTCGCTGTTGCAACTGCTGCCGTGGGTCGGCGACCGTCCCATCTCTCTTTCACCACCAAGGAGTGGAATCTAATCCAGCGTCTGAACTCACCCGCAAAGGTTCAGCGCTGGCTGACCCGCATGCCCTACAACTGGGAACGGCAGGGCGGCACGATGCGATCGTTTCGCGAAGTCGTCAAACGAAATGAAGCGCATTGTTTGGAAGCGGCCGTCGCGGCTGCGGTCATCCTCGAGCAGCACGGCTATCCACCTTTGCTATTCGATCTTGAGTCGATCGATTTGCTCGACCACGTGCTTTTCGTCTTTCAGGAGAAGGGGCGATGGGGATCGATTGCGCGTTCACGCGACATTGGATTGCAGGGACGCAAGCCGGTTTTCAAGAGCTTGCGACAATTGGTTTGGAGTTATTTCGATCCGTACATCGACATGACTGGCCGTATCAAAGGCTATGGTCTGACGAGCCTCTACGATCTCGGCGCCTACGACTGGCGCTTCAATGCGCGGACCATGCGCAAGATAGAAGATCACCTGCGCGCAATTCCCCACCAGAAGCTGCGCTCATCCGATCGGCGTTACGACTACTGGCACGAACGATACAAGAAATACAAGAAGCGGTTTCCGCGGAAATCGCCTTCGTACTATTCCAATCGGAATCAATGGATGCTGTGACGCAAGACGGCGACGTTTTTGCGAATGTCGGGTGAAAATAAAACTTCCGACCGAACGTTCTTTAAGTGCGTCTTAAGGCGGGTATTGACAGGTAGGGATATTATTTCATTTCTCAGTTTGTAGATTTCGGGAGAAACAGGATGAATCAACAACGCGCACTCTTAATCGTTTGTCTCGTGCTTTTGGCAGCAGCATCAGCGCCGGCGCAAACATATAAACCGGGAATAGAACACCAATCGCTGATGAACATGCGTTACTACGAAAACAACGGCGGGTTTCTAGTCGAAGACCTGCAACTCGTGTTTCCGCCGTCGAACGTCGGCGAAGCAAAGCTGGTCGTAACGGACCAAGCGGGAGCGGTTGTTGACAGCGTGCCCTTGCGTTACGAGCGGATGGAGTTTCCCGCCTTTGGCCGGTTTCGCGCCGCGAGCGGTCACCCAGGAAATCTTCGCGTCGGCAGATCCGGAAGCTTCACCATGTCGGTTGTGGTCGATGGACAGCCGATTACTTCAATGCCGTTCACGCTTCGCGAAGAGAACAGCAGCGATCCATTCAATCCGGTGAAGCGCTTTGTGCGCGATGGAGCGTGGCGGGACTTTGGTTATTTATCGGTTGTTCCCGACGATCCGAACGGCGAAGTACGTTTTAGCTGGTGGATGAGTACGAGCGAACTGCCCGCCGGAGTGAAACAAGGCCAGGTTACTCTTCACTTGCTGGTCAACGGAAAGGAACTCGCCGCCAGTCGCGGGCCCGTGGTCGCTTCGACCAACGACTGGTACTTCTTCGCGCACAAACAACTCAGCGTTCCGACAATGCCGCGCAATCATTGGCTGACGCTCGCTGACCTTACCAAACAAAACGGCGAAATCGCCCTCGTGCTGAAAACCAATGGCCAGGCGTTCAAGACTTACAAGACGATGGCCAGCGGCGGACAAATCCAGCGCTTGCCGCGCAGTGCTCTGAACTTTGAGCCCCACGCGCAATGGATCTCGCCGAGGTTCATCGACGTGTCTTCCGGATCGAACTCCAGCTACAAGATGTTTGAGATGTTCTGGGTGAAGAAGCAGTGAGGTTTTGTTGGTGCGGCTTGTCCGCGGCCCTCGTGCGACATGAAACGTCGGCGGACAACGCCCCTCTGATCAAACTATTTTGCCGCGAGGTCTTTTCCTGCCAGCGCCACCCACTGCGGGAAGTTCTTGCAGAAATCCACTTTCTGTAACTGAGACTTCTGGTTGAAAATATTGGCGTACGATTTGCGGCTGGCCTCGAGTGCACTCGAAATTTCCTCGCGAGTCTTACCTTCCTTTGTCCAGTAGGCGAACATATCTACCGAGGCGAACGGCGACGACTTAAACGCCGCGTCGTTCGCCGCTTTATACTCTGGCAATTGTTCAGCGCAGACGCTTTTGTAATCGCTCAGCTTTCGGGTCCACGTCGGCAGAGCATCTATCGTCCGCGCGCTTTGAACTATCTCCAGAGTCTTGCGAACGTCATTTGGGTCGTTGGATTGAATTAGGAAGTGGA
This sequence comes from uncultured Acidobacteriota bacterium, assembly GCA_963726075.1. GTDB lineage: Bacteria > Acidobacteriota > Blastocatellia > Pyrinomonadales > Pyrinomonadaceae > UBA11740. Next base: position 1,225,530 of record CAVSAQ010000001.1, read on the forward strand.
TGACGGCTGTCCCATTCACTGAGAATCCCCGCGTCAAAAGCACGAATTCGCCGGGTGCCGGACGCGAGTCGGTGAGCGTCACGTAAGTAACTTCGGGCGCTGTGCCGAAAGTGCGAAACTGAAGTGCCTTTTCTTTCGCCCGGCTCACGTAAGGCGTCAGTTCTGCGGAAAGTTCCGCGCGTCTCTTGCTCAAGTCGATAGTAATGTCGCGCGCGGCGACGTAAATCTCGCAGTGACGAAGCCGGCCCTGGCAAACGATTCGCGGGCCCATCGTGAAGTGTGGTGGGCCAAAAATATGCTCAAAGCTTGCCGGCACACTCCATTTGATTCGACCAACTGCGAAATAGCTGTGAATACTTTCTGCGGAAGACGTTTGGGCAAACAGAACCGGGCAAACGATCGTTCCCAGCATCACAGCGGCCACTGCTAACTTGAAAACGATCTTCATCAGGACTTTGCTCCGACGGGCGGGCGAATTCTATTTCGATTCGCTGCCGAGATTCAAGGTTTTGTCATCGCCAGCCGCGGTCGCAGAGGTGGCGCAGAATAACACTGAGTTTAGGGCGCCACCGATGTATTGTGTGAGAGTCAGTCAACGCGAATCACTCGTGCGCGACCAGATCCGGGGTGACGGTTTTTTGCTTGCGCCGCGCTTCGCTGAACATGTGAGCGATTACCGACGCGATGATGATGGCGCCACCCACAATCGCCCACCCTGACGGGCGCTCGCCAATGAACATGAATACCCAGATCGGATTCAGCACCGGCTCGATGTAACCGATGATGCCGGCGTCGAGCGAGCGCACTCCGCGCGCCATTGCGGATGTGAACAGAAGATAGGCGAAACCAATCTGGATAATCCCGAGATACGCGACCGCCGCAAAATCCGCCGGGGTTATCCCTTTCTGCACTGCGCCGAAAAATGCCGGCGCACAAATCAGCACAACCAGCAGGTTGCCGTAAATTGTTGAGACTGCTCGGTTGACCTGCCGCGCTTGCGAATGGCGCAGCAATAAAAAGAAGAACGCAAAACAAACGCCGGACGCCAACGCGAAGAGATTCCCGGTGACGTCCTGCGGCCTCAGCTGGCCCACGAAAAACAGCGACATACCGGCGAGGCAGGCGGCGACGGTTACGAAATCACGCGCGCGAAACTTCTCTTTGTAGAAGAGCGGCTCGAGCAAAAGCACGTAAACCGGCGCTGTGTATTGCAGAAAGATCGCGTTCGCCGCCGTCGTTAGTTTTGTGGCGAGCACAAACAAAAGGAGGAGCGCCGCATAAAGAACTGCCGTGATCGCACTGATGCGATTGAGGCCGAGGCCTTCACGCCGCGTGAAGATTGCGATGGTGATGGCCGCCAGCAGCGAACGTCCGAACGAAAGTTCAAACGCAGAGAGTTCAGTCGCTTTAATGAAGAGGCCGCCGGTGCTCCAGAGAACAGCGGCGCCCATGACGAGAAATAACGGAGACTTGGTTTTCAGTTGGATCAGTGAAGTGTTATCAGGAGCTGGTCTTCGAACCAGTTCTGCGAACAACTAGCCCCGAGTGCGTCTAATCAGAACCTTAGTCAATGAGTTCGAATGGTCCCAGAGCTTTTTCTTGTTCTTGGTAAACGAGTAGCTCAGCGCATCTCCGGTCATCAGGTTGCACTTGTCCTGCGGGCAAAACGTGAATTCCCAAATCCACTCTTCTTTCGAGTTTGAGACGACGATGCGATAGGTTTCGCCGCCGGGCGTCTCTTCCACCTTATACTTTTTGAACTTGCCGCTAAATTTCACCCCGGCTTCGGCCATGCCCTGAACCAATTCGATTTCGTGCTCGCTGAACGCAATGCGCTCGATCTTGTTAGGCTCTGGCCCGCTGAGGTTCGCCCACTCGCCCAGAATCCAGCTCGGTGGAGTGAATAAGTTTTCAGGTTTCGTTTGCGCGGACCCGGCAACCCCGGCGATTGAGATAAAGGATAGCAGGAAGATGGTTTTACGAATTAGCGCGTTCATGCCCTGATAATAAGTCCGCTCTTGTCTATCGCCAATAGTTTTTAAGCTCAATTTCCTTTGCTGTTGCCAATGCCAGAGTTTTTCAAACTATTCAGATGCCTTCCAAATTGTCCGTTCCAGGGCGGAATCACAATTGAGACCGCGCCGCTGGCCTGCGCCTGACACGCCAAACGAATCAGAGGTTTTGGTTCAGCCGTGTCGATGTAGCCGAATTCTTTTATCTTCGTGCCCTCGCGCGCCGCGACGTCGGAAAGCTTTTCTGCGCCGCCCAGCACGCCCACCCAGCACGTGCCGCAGGAAGCTGAGCGGCATTCGACCGGAATCGGACCTTCAATTCGTCTTGGATCGATGGCGGTCCAGTCGCGCGATTGATCTTCGGCGGCGCCCCACGCAAGATCCTGGGCTTCGCGCAATTTGTATTTCGCTTCCTTATCGTTCTCGTCCCAGGTGATTGTCCACTGCTTATCAACAGTCTTGAGAAACCCTAACCAGCCCTGACTGTCATCCTTCGCCCGCGCGTTCAGGACCTGTTCAGGACTTTGCTTGATGTGTTTTTTGTCGATGGCGAGCGCGCCCGGCGCGGCTTTGAATGCTTCGAGTCCGACTTGCCGGACCGTCATGAATGCAACTGCCGTAATGCCGACCAGCAGTGACTCGTCTTTTTTCACTTCGCCGGCAACTGTGCGCGCGACGCCCGCCACTTGATCGGCTAATTTAGTGGCACAGACCTCAGTCTGTGATTCGTTGGAAGTCACAGACTGAAGTCTGTGCCACTCATCTGAAAACTGCTCGACCGCCTTTTTAACCTCGGGCCAAAAACGATGGCCATAAAGAAAGTGATGCGACGAATCGATCTGGGCTTTCAGCTCGTAATCGCCCTGAAGGAGCAGCTCGCGGGCGAGCTTCCCGCGATCGTCAGCGTCCTGAAGCGCGCGATGCAGAGACAGCGGGTAAAACGCGAACCAGATTTGCGTCGCGTTGCGGTCGACTTCGTGGACAGTGCGCAGCAGGGTCGCGAGCGCGGCGGCCCAGGACTCTTCGGTCTGTTGTTCCAGGTACGTTTCGAAAGCAGTTTTCATGATCACCAGCGTTCAGACAGGAATTTCTCGCCCTAAGAAAACGCGTAGTTTAACAGCAATCGGATGTGCGGAAAAACGCCCGGGCCCTGCATTCGGTTCTCAAAGGCTCTCATTCACGCCTCGCCAGCCCGCGAAGTGGGCATCAGCATAAAGTCTTCCACCCCAGCCGAGATGCTCGGCTGGGGACCCGGTCCTGGGGCGTAAGCCCCAGGATCGACATTGCAAGTTTGCCGAGCCCACGTAGTGGGCGACAGCCGGATCGAAACACGGTGTAATTGGGTGGTGATGACCAAGCTGAGTAGTTAGCGGAAACTGCAATCAGGATGTCTGTCGCCCGCTTCGCGGCTACGGCAATCCCTTTCGCCGGCGACCCCGGTGCTGTCGCCCCCGGCTTTATGCTGTCGCGCGCTCCACACGCTCTCATTGGTCGCCCTCAAAAAACTCCACGCGCAACGAGATGTGGTCTCGCTACGCGTGGAGCCTTCGTTACGACGGTGCGGGCTATAAACATCCTGCTCCTCTGGCGGAGCAAAACCCGCGATTCAGTTGCGGTTACTTCTTTCGAACCAAAGTCACTCGGACGGGCTCATTGAGGGAGCTGGCCGGAACTTCAATTTCCATTGTCTTAAAACCCTTGGCTTTCACTTTCAGCTTCAGCGTGCCCATGTGAATCGGCGGCAAAACCGCCACACCGCGCGCGTTCGTGTCATTCCAGCTTTCACAGAAATATCCATCCGAGCGCGTGGATTCCAGTTTGGCGTGAGCGTTTTCGACAGGATTTCCGTCCTCGTCAACAACTCGCAGATCAAGCCGTCCGACTCCGTTCGCTTCCTTCGGAGCGGCACCCATGTTCGGCGGATCATTAGGATTTTGGGATGGAGACTGCGCCAGACCGACTGAGAGAGTCGCGGCAACTAAAAATAGAGAGATTAGAAACTTCGACATAAACTTTGAAACTCCTTGTTTAATCTGAAGCCGACGCTATTGAATTTGTGAGGTTCGCGATGCGGCGGTTAAGCCAATTTTGTAACCGCTAGGCTTAGTGTCTCAGGGGCGCTTCAGGGTTGCCATTAGCCGGCGTCCTGCCTTGGGATTATAACGAGTCGAATGGGCGGTTGGGAAGGCTTTTGTTTGCGACCGGTGTTTGACTTGCGCGCGTCTACCCTGATAATTCAGAAACTACCCAAGTCCCCTCTTGAAAGTTGACGGCTGGAGGAACAGTTATGCTGATTCAATTCCTGGTTCTGCTCTTGGTCGCGGGCGTGTGTGGCGCTTTAGGGCAAGCGATTGTCGGCTATTCGCACGGCGGATGCCTGGTGTCGATTGCGCTGGGATTTATCGGCGCGTTGCTGGGGACCTGGCTGGCGGGAGCGCTGCACCTGCCTGAACTGATCGCCGTCCCCGTCGGCGGCATGACGTTCCCAATCGTATGGTCGATTATCGGAGCGGCTTTGTTCGTCGCGCTTATTAATTTGATCAGCCGGCGCGGGAGGTATTGATCTTTACAGAGTGAGCGAATCAGCCACTCATGTGGAGTCGTTAACCCGCTCACTATCGTTCGCGGTTCTGAAACGTACTTCTCGATGGCTGTCGAACCACCACGCAAGGGGCACGAACAGGAAACTAGAGAGCGCGCCGATGGCTAACTTGTTCACACTCGACGGCGCAGGTCCGAACACGACGACTCCATAAAGAGCAACGATCGCGACTACGAAAGCCCAGAAACCAAGACTCCCAAGCTTATCTTTCGCTCTTGTCTGAAATAGATAGATCGCCACACCCACCGCCAGCAACGTCAACTCAACCGCCACCGCTGTCCAACGACGGTGCCATAATCCAAGGCCTAACAGACGGTTGCTGTCAGCGTGCAAAGGCAAACCCGGCCAGTGCATCACGTAATCCAGCAGCCAGTGGCTGATGACTCCCACCCAAACCGCGATCGCGCCGGCGAGGTATCGCGCGACCCCAAAATAGATGGACGCGAATAAAGTCGCCCATCCGAGCGCGGCCACCAGTCCGTGCGAGATTGGATATGAATCGAATTGCAGGCGAAGAAATGGATTGGGACTATTGACGATCGAGACGTGCTCCCAACCGATCAGCACTAATACCGGCCAAACAAGATCGAGAAAAATCGGGGCAGCAATCAAGATTCCGAGTGACGTTCTCGGCGCAAACCGCTTCGCTGCAAGCCCAACCGCATAATGTCCGACAAACATTTGTGAGATCGCATGCTACCACTTATTAAACAATCGTTTGAAAAATATTCGGCTTCTCGTTAAAGTAAGCGCTCTACAAGCAATACCGTTCGCAGTTTTCGTAAAGGACGTTTAGTGAGTGGCACAGACTTTAGTCTGTGATTGTGCCACTGGGGTCACAGACTAAAGTCTGTGCCACTTGAAAATTCTGCGGCGATGCCTCAGATATTTCGACACAGCACAAACTATCTGGCGCGAGCCACGATCTTTGGCGCCATCTTCTTTTTGGTCGCCGCGATGTTCGTTGGCGTCGGCATCAATCGGTCTGGCTGGAACACCGGCGCGTACATCGAGCGCCAACAACCAATTCAATTCAGTCATAAGCATCACGTGGGTGACGATGGCGTCGATTGCCGCTACTGCCACACGAGCGTGGAAACATCTGCGTCGGCCGGCATTCCATCAACTGATGTCTGCATGAGCTGTCACAAACAGATCTGGGCAGACAGTCCGTACCTCGAGCCGGTGCGCGCCAGTTTAAAGACGGGTAGGCCCCTGGAATGGATTCGCGTGCACGACTTGCCGGACTACGCATATTTCAATCACTCGATTCATGTGAATAAAGGCGTCGGCTGTTCGACGTGTCACGGGCGCATCGATGAGATGCCGGTCGTTTATCAGACGGCATCGCTGCAGATGGAGTGGTGCCTGGAGTGTCATCGCAAGCCGGAGCAATACGTGCGACCGCAGGAAAAAGTGTTCGACATGGAGTGGCAGCCGCCGGCGAACCAGAAAGACGAAGGGGCAAGGTTGGTGCAGAAGTACAACATTCAGATCAAGACGAATAAGGGTCAGAGTGTTTTGACAAGCTGTTCAACCTGTCACCGGTAGGAAGTGGCACAGACTTCAGTCTGTGAATTCAAAGCGGAAACCACAGACTAAAGTCTGTGCCACAAAGCTAATGAGCAACGATCGTCACATAAATTTCAAGCTGCTGCGGGACCGGATTCTGGGCGCAGCGGGCGCGGACGCGCCGTCGCCCAAAGAATACTGGCGCTCGCTCGAAGATCTCGCGGATTCGCCAATCGTTGAAGAGTTCGTGCGGCGCGAGTTCCCGCACGCCGCCGACGAATGGAATGACCCGGTCGAGCGGAGAACGTTCCTTAAGATCATGGGTGCGTCGCTCGCGCTCGCCGGCCTGAGTGGTTGCGTTATCCAACCGCCCGAGAAGGTTGTTCCATATGTTCGCCAACCTGAAGAACTCATCCCTGGTAAAGGGTTGTTCTTTGCGACGGCCTTTACGTTGGGCGGCGTTGCGTTGCCTTTGCTCGTGCGCAGCAACGAAGGACGGCCGACGAAAATTGAAGGCAATCCCGAACATCCCAGCAGCGGCGGATCAACGGCGAGCGATATTTTCTCCCAAGCATCGATCCTTGGGCTTTACGATCCCGACCGTTCCCAAACGCCGCTCTATCGCGGCGAAACGCGCCCCTGGACCACCTTCGTCGCTGAGATTCGTTCGCTGATTGAAAAAGAAAACGACGGCATCCGCGCCAAACGCGGCGCCGGTCTCCGCTTTCTGACTGAGACAATTACGTCGCCGACGCTCGCGGCGCAGATGCGACAGATTCTCACGGACTTTCCCGAGGCGAAGTGGCATCAATACGAACCCGTCAATCGCGATAACGCGCGCGCCGGCGCGATCCTCGCGTTTGGCCAGGACGTGCACACAACCTACGACTTCAGTAAAGCCGATCGGATTCTTTCGCTCGGTTCTGATTTCCTAAACGGCCATCCGGAGAACCTGCGCTACGCGCGAGATTACGCGCGCCGTCGCGGCGTCGATCGCAACCAGACAGAGATGAACCGGCTGTACGTGATCGAAAGCACGCCGACGTTGACGGGAGCGAATGCCGATCATCACTGGACAGTAAAACCAAGTGAGTTTCTGAAGACTGTGACGGCGATTGCTTCGCTCGCGGGAGTAGGTGGTTTATCTGCCGAAGTTTCGACACCTGGCTTTGTTGCCATCGGGTTTGACCTCAGCCAACATCGCGACTCGTCGATTGTAATTGCCGGCGACGATGCTTCGCCGTTGATTCATGCACTCGCGCACGCGATGAATGCCGCGCTCGGGAACATTGGGAAAACGGTCTTCTACACCGATCCGCTCGAAGCGAACTCAGTCGATCAAACGCAGTCGTTACGCGAACTCGTTACGGATATTGATGGCGGCAGAGTCGAAACGCTGGTAATCGTCGGCGGCAACCCGGCTTACAACACGCCAATTGATCTGCGGCTCGATTTCAACCGGCTGAGCAAAGTTAAGCTGCGCGCGCACCTGAGTCTCTATAACAACGAGACGTCCGACATCTGTCACTGGCACATTCCCGCCGCGCATTACCTCGAGTCTTGGAGCGACACCCGCACATACGACGGCACCGTTACTCTCGTGCAGCCGCTGATCGCACCACTGTACGACGGCAAGACGGCGCACGAGATGCTCGCGCTGTTTTCGGATAACTACGACAAAAAGCCTTATGAGATTGTGAAAGAGTTTTGGCGGAGTACGGGGGGTAGGGTGTCGGGTGTAGGGGGTAGTCAGCCGACGGGAGCAGGGACTCAGACGACGTCCGCAGTTGTTCCCCTCCCCGCAAGCGGGGAGGGGTCAGGGGTGGGGTTAAGCCGCGCCAACCTCTCCCCTAACCCCTCTCCGCTTGCGGAGAGGGGAACAAACCAGGCATCGACAGCGACACCGCCTGGTTCTCCAACGCCAAATGTCTCGCCAAATGTCTCAACAGACTTTGAGAGTTCCTGGCGCAAGTGGCTGCACGATGGGTTCATTCCCAACACCGCGCTGCCGGCGAAAACCGTGGCGGCGAAGTCAGACTGGGCGAGCTCGCTAAACCAGGAAGCAGGCAGGATGCCTGCGCTCCCAGCGAACACCTTTGAGTTGGTGTTCCGTTCTGATCCGTCAATTTACGACGGACGCTTCGCGAACAACGGCTGGTTGCAGGAACTGCCGAAGCCGCTCACGAAAGTCACCTGGGACAACGTCGCCTACGTCAGTCCGGCCACCGCGCAAAAACTCGGCGTGACGCCACCGAATTACGAAGAAGACAAGAAGGGCAAGCAGGCTTTCGTTGATATGGTCCAGCTTGGGCTGGGCGACAAGACGGTCAACAAATCAGTTCCCGTGTGGGTAATGCCGGGGCAGCCGGATGACGTCATCACGATTCACCTCGGGTATGGACGATCGCTCGGCGGACGCATCGCCCCGAACGTGGGCTTCAGCGCGTATGACATTCGGCGTTCGGACATGCCGTGGACTGCGGCCGGCGCGTGGGTCAACAAAACCGGTCAGCGATACGAACTGGCGACCACGCAAGTGCACTTCAGTATGCAGGCGCCGTCTGAGACGAAGCCGCGCGACATCCTGCGCGAATACTCAATCAAAGAATACGAGCACGACAAAGATCATCTGCGCGAAGAGCAGGCGCATTTAAAAGAAGAGCTGCACGAACTCTCTTTGTATCCCGAATTCGATTACAAGAATCAGGGGCTTGGTTACGCGTGGGGCATGTCGATCGACTTGAACAGTTGTATCGGCTGCAACGGTTGCATGGTCGCGTGCCAGGCTGAAAACAACATTCCCATCGTCGGCAAGGAACAGGTCGCGCGCGGCCGCTCGATGCATTGGATCCGTGTCGATTCTTATTTCAAAGGCGAAGAGGCGAAACCTGAAGGGCCATTCTTCCAACCGGTGCCGTGCATGCATTGCGAGAACGCGCCGTGCGAACCGGTTTGCCCAGTGCATGCGACGGTGCACAGCGCGGAAGGGTTGAACGACATGGTTTACAACCGCTGCGTCGGCACAAAGTACTGCTCGAACAACTGCCCTTACAAAGTGCGCCGCTTCAACTTTTTCCTTTACAACGATTGGGACACGCCGACTTATCAGTTGATGCGCAATCCGGACGTATCGGTGCGCAGCCGCGGCGTGATGGAAAAATGCACTTACTGTGTGCAGCGAATTCAGGCCACAAAGATTCAGTCAGAGATTGAAGGCCGTCCGGTGCGCGACGGCGAGATCGTCACCGCGTGCCAGCAAGTCTGCCCGACGGAAGCGATCGTATTCGGCAACATCAATGATCCGAACAGCAAGGTTTCGAAATTGAAAGCGCTCGAGCGCGATTATGGATTGCTCGCGGAGCTGAACACGCGGCCCAGGACAACGTATCTGGCGGCGTTGCGGAATCCGAACCCGGAAATTAAGGCATAGGTCCCGTTTTCCTGTACGTCGCATAGGTCCCATGAGACGAATGGGACGCATGAGACAAATGGGACGTATTAGCGATGGACGAACCACGCGACCAACACACATCGATTCACGGGACGCATCCCGTCGTCGGAACTGAGCTGACCTTCGGCTCAGTCACCGACAAGATCAGCTCGATCGTCTTGAAGCGCAAGACACCGATTGGGTGGTTCGTCGGCTTTGCGATCTCGTTCGTGTTGTTCCAGTTGTTGCTCCTCACAATCACGAGCCTCCTGTTTGAAGGTATCGGCTTGTGGGGCGTCAACGTACCGGTGGCGTGGGGCCTCGACATTCTGAACTTCGTCTGGTGGATCGGAATTGGTCACGCGGGCACTTTGATTTCGGCGATTCTGCTGTTGCTGCGTCAGAAGTGGCGCACCTCGATTAATCGCTTCGCCGAAGCGATGACCCTGTTCGCGGTCGCGCAAGCTGGAATGTTTCCCATCATGCACCTCGGCCGGCCGTGGCTCGCGTACTGGCTGTTTCCGTATCCGAACACGATGGGCATCTGGCCGCAGTTCCGCAGCCCTTTGATGTGGGACGTGTTTGCGGTTTCGACGTACGCCACCGTCTCAGCGCTGTTTTGGTTCATTGGATTGATTCCCGATTTCGCTACGCTGCGCGATCGCGCGAAGAGCAAAGGGTTCCGGATGATTTACGGAATGTTGGCGATGGGCTGGCGCGGTTCTGCGCGGCACTGGCATCGCTACGAGATGGCCTACCTGCTGCTGGCCGGGTTGGCGACGCCGCTCGTTCTTTCCGTGCACACGATCGTCAGCTTCGACTTTGCCGTCGGCGTGATTCCGGGATGGCACGCGACCATCTTTCCACCTTACTTCGTGGCCGGCGCGATCTACGCGGGCTTCGCCATGGTTTTGCTGCTGACGATCCCGTTGCGACTGGTTTACGGCCTCGAGAGCTTTATCACCATGCGCCACATGCACAACATGGCTAAGGTGATGCTCGCGACCGGCCTAATCGTCGTGTACGGCTACATGATGGAAGCGTTCTTTGGCTGGTACAGCGGCAATCCGTACGAGAGTTTTATGATTTGGAACCGCATGCACGGGCCGTACGCCCTCTACTACTGGGCGCTGATTCTGTGTAACGGGCTGGTGCCGCAACTGCTGTGGATTAAGAGAGTACGATCGAATCTGCTGGCGCTGTGGCTGATTTCGTTCGTTGTAAGCATCGGCATGTGGCTGGAAAGATTCGTGATCGTCGTCACGAGTTTGCATCGCGAATACCTGCCGTCGTCGTGGGGATTCTACGAGCCGACGCGTTGGGATTGGGCGATGTTCATCGGCACGATCGGATTCTTCCTGAGCCTGGTGTTTCTGTTTATTCGCTTCCTGCCGATGATTTCGATTTTTGAGATGCGCACGATTCTCCCGGAAGCGGAAGTGGAGGCGGAGGAACCATAGGTCGTATAGGTCATCTAGGACCCATAGGTCTTATGAAAGCGAGCACACAACCGAAACTCTATGGCGTGATGGCCCAGTTCGATAATCCGAGTCAGCTGGTCGCGGCCGCGCGCGAGGCGTACGCCGCGGGCTATCGGCAGATTAATGGCTACTCGCCGTTTCCGATCGAAGAGTTGGATGAAGCGATTGGTTTCAAGCGCACGACGCTGCCGTACATTGTGTTCGCGGGCGGCGTGCTCGGCGCGCTGGGCGGCTTCTTCCTGCAGTACTGGGTGGGAGTGGTCGAGTATCCCCTGATCGTGGGCGGCAAACCATTCAACAGTTGGCCCGCGTTCATTCCGATTACGTTTGAATGCACGATCCTGGGAGCAGCGTTTGCGGCCGTGTTCGGCATGCTGGCCCTGAACAAGCTGCCGCAGCCCTATCACCCCGTTTTCAACGCGCCCAGCTTTGCCCTGGCGACGCGTGACAGTTTTTTCCTGGTGATCGAAGCAAAGGATGTGAAGTTCCAACACGATGAAGCCGTGCGGTTTCTGAAGAATTTGGATCCGAGAGAAGTGGTGGATGTTGAGCTCTAGCAAGCAGAAGGCAAGAGGCAGAAAGCAGAAGGCAGCCCGAGCCGCGCGGCCGCTCGCTGCCTACTGCCTTCTGCCTCTTGCCTTCTGCCTTCTGCTCACTGGCTGCCGACGCGACATGCAGGATCAGCCGCGCATGAAACCGTATCGCGCGAACTCACTTCACGACGGGCAGAAACCGCTGATTGAAGGCACAGTGCCGCGTGGCCACTTGAAGGAGAATCGCGAATTCTATTTTGGGAAGAAATTAACGGCAGAAAGTTTGAGCGGAGAGCAGCAAAGTCAGCGGCCTGGCCAAGCAACGCCCGGCGCCGGCGCCAGCGCGTTTCCGGATGATGTCGAGACGATCCCGATGACCATCACGAAGGCGGATCTCGATCGCGGACAGGAGCGCTACAACATTTACTGCTCTGTTTGTCATGGGATGACGGGTTACGGCGACGGGATTGTCGCGCGCCGCGGATTCAACCGGCCTTCGCCCGCGAGTTATCACCAGGATCGCCTGCGGCAGGCGCCGGTCGGGCATTTCTTTGACGTAATGACGAACGGCTGGGGCGCGATGCCGAGTTACGCTTCGCAAGTTCCGGTCGAAGATCGCTGGCGAATCGCTGCCTACGTTCGCGCTTTGCAGTTGAGTCAGATGAAGCCGAGCACTGGCGGAAACCCGACCGTAAGGGAGGGTGCAAATGCACAAAATCCGAACCATTAGAAAATGCGGGCAAGGATGCCCGCGCTCCGAATGATCCAGGACTACACACCTCCGGCTGACCTTACTCGCGTGCGCAACATCGCGCTCGGCGTTGGCGTGGTGTTTACGCTCCTGATGATCGTGGGCGCGCTTTTCGATCGCCCACATTTCTTCCACGGCTATCTGGTTGGATACATTTTTTGGGTCGGCATCACCGTCGGCAGCCTCGCGCTGCTCATGCTGCAACACTTAACCGGCGGCGCGTGGGGACTGGTAATCCGGCGGGTGCTCGAGGCGTCAACGCGCACGCTGCCGCTGATGGTCCTGCTGTTTGTGCCAATCATCATCGGCCTCAATCACATTTATGCGTGGACCGATCCGGCCGTCATGCAAAAGACGGAGGCGTTGCAGAAAAAGGCCGCGGCGTATCTGAATCCGTCGTTCTTTGTCATCCGCGCGGTGATCTATTTCGTCATCTGGACGGCTCTGGCCATGCTTCTAAACTGGCTTTCGCTTCAGCAAGACCGGGGCGCGGGACGAAAAGTAAAAAAGAAGATGCAGATGGTTAGCGGCCCGGGACTCGGATTTCTGATCCTGAGCGTGACGTTTGCGGCGGTCGATTGGGTGATGTCGCTTGATCCGGCGTGGTACTCAACCATCTACGGACTAATTTTTGTCGCATCCTGGAGCTTGAGTGCGCTCGCGTTTACCACGCTGGTGATGACCTGGCTGTCAGCGCGCGCGCCGATGAATACAGTCGTGCAGCGGTCGCATTATCACGACTGGGGAAACCTGACGCTGGCGCTGGTGATGCTTTGGACGTACTTCGCGTTCTCGCAGTACTTAATTATCTGGTCGGCGAACTTGCCGGAGGAAACGACGTGGTATGTCGCGCGCGCGACCGGGGGTTGGGGCAAGATCGCTTTAATTATCGTAATTCTGCAATTCGCATTTCCGTTTATGACGCTTTTGTCGCGGGCGGCGAAAAAGAGCGCGCCGAAGTTGGCGATGCTCGCTGGTCTCATTCTGTTGATGCGAATCCTCGACGCCATTTGGCTGGTTGAACCAACGTACAGCCACGGTCATTTTGTTTTGAACTGGATGGATTTTGTCGCGCCGATCGCGATTGGCGGACTTTGGATCGGAACGTTCGCCTGGCAGTTGCAGAAGCGGCCGCTGCTGCCGATTAACGATCCGCAATTGGAGCAGGCGCTAGTCGCGCACACGGGACACTGACGCAGTAGGCAGACGGCGGTAGGCAGTAGGCACGATCCAATTCGTTTAGAGGCGGGTTACCGCCCGCCCGGATTCGTCGGGCAGTAGCCGACTCTAAACAGCAAGGTTTTCTTTTTATGTCAGACGAGAAAGATCGCAGAGTGCACATAACCGAGACGCCGGACACGTCGCACATCAAGAACGTCGATGTGACGCACGAGAAGAGCGACGTTGACGTCGGCAGTATCGGGAAGTTTGTCATCGGGCTGTTGGTGCTCACGATTCTTACGTTCATCGGTGTGTGGGGGATGTTTCGTATGCTGCAAAGGTCCGAGACGCAGCAAGAACAAACGCAGCATCGGTCTCCTTTAGCGCCGACCGCGGAAGAGCGCCAGCCGCCTGAGCCGCGTTTGCAAGGCGCGCCGGGTTTTGCCGAAAGCCTTGAGAAAGCGGCGCCGGGCCAGCACGAAGAACGCAAATTTCAAACGGCAAATAAAGGATTTGACACGCCAAAGGACCCGCTGTGGGAGATCAGAGTCTTGCGCAAACAGTGGAATCACGTGCTCGAACACGGGCCGACCGACGAACACGGTCAACGATTTGGCATGCCGATCGAACAAGCGAAGGAAGAGGCTTTGAAGCAACTGTCGCAGAAGAAGAGTGAGCAGTGAGCAGTGGGCGGTGAGCAGAAAATGAAGACTGAATTCAGGCTATTGGTTCGCAGATTTTTCACACAAGCTGGCGCTCCATCGTGGACAGGCTTCTTTCTGCTCACTGCTCACCGATCACTGCTCACGGTCTTGCTTCTGCTCACTGCTCACTGCTCACTGCTCACAGTGTTCGCGCAGCCCGGCGTCCCGCCGTTAACTTCGCCTTTGTATGGCGCGCGCACCAAGTCAGGGAGCGTCTCGACCGGATTGCCGCCGATTTTGAAAGAGGTCGGTATCGATCAGCGTCTGAACGAGGTAGTGCCGCTCGATGCGGTCTTCAAAGATGACCAGGGCCGCGAAGTCCGTCTGGGTGAATACTTCAAAGGCAAGCCCGTCGTGCTGGCGCTGGTTTATTACTCGTGTCCAAGGCTCTGCAACCAGATTCTGATCGGCACGCTGACTTCGGTGCGGCAGGTGTCGTTCAACGCCGGCGAAGATTATCAAATCGTCGCGATCAGTTTCGATTCGCGCGAGACGCCGGAACTGGCCGCGGCCGCGAAACAGACCTACGTGAAGGCCTACGACCGTCCGAGCGCCAATGCCGGCTGGCACTTTTTGACCGGCGACGATGCGAACATCAAGCGCGTGACTGACGCGGTGGGCTTTCGCTACAAGTGGGACGAGAAGACGAACCAGTTTGCGCACGCGAGCGGAATCTTTGTGGCCACACCGGAAGGAAAACTTGCACGCTACTTCTATGGCATCGAGTACCCGCGTCACTGGATGCGGCTCGCTTTGGTCGAAGCTTCACAAAATCACATCGGCTCGGCCGTCGATACGCTGATGTTGTACTGCTATCACTACGACCCGGCGACCGGAAAGTATGGCGCGTCCGTGATGAATGGCATGAAGGTCGCCGGAGTGATCACGGTCGGATTGATCGTCGGAATGTTGTTGAAATTGAGAAGGCGCGGGACGAATGTTGTCCGCGCTGTTTAGCTAAAGAATTTGTTTAGGCGCGGGCGTTGCTCGCGCAATAGAGGCGGGCAACGCCCACCTCTAAACTATCGCGATACTAAGTCGGGCCGTAGCCTGACTCTAAACATGATCATGTTGCTGTTGTTACTGCAATCCTGGATTCCATTCATTCCTGAAAGCGCGTCGACACTTTCGGACGACGTGGACGCCGTGTATTTCTATATCTCGGGCGTCACGGTCTTCTTTGTGACGCTGATTTCGCTCGTCATCATCTTCTTCGTCATCCGCTATCGCCGTCGCAACCCGTTCGAAATTCCGCGGCCCGTGGAAGGCTCGACCAAACTTGAGACGCTTTGGTCGGTAATCCCCCTGGTCATTGCGATGACTATCTTCGTCTGGGGCGCGAAAGTTTATTTTGCGCAGTACCGTCCGCCACAGCATGCGATGGAAATTTACGTCGTCGGCAAACAGTGGATGTGGAAGTTCCAGCACACGACCGGCCAGCGCGAGATCAATGAATTGCACGTGCCCGTCGGGCGCAAGGTCAAATTGATCATGACGACCGAAGACGTGATTCACGACCTTTTCTTTCCGGCGTTTCGGAACAAGATGGACGTGGTCCCCGGCAAGTACACCGTTCAGTGGTTTGAGGCGACCAAGCCCGGCCGCTATCACTTTTTCTGCGCCGAATACTGCGGCATGAATCATTCGGGCATGCGCGGCTACATTGAAGTCATGGAGCCGGCAGCGTTCGACAATTGGCTGAGCGGCAATGCCAACGCGGCGTCGCCGGCGGCGGTGGGACATTCGCTTTACGAATCGCTCGGCTGCGCGTCCTGTCATGGCGCCAATGCGGAAGGCGGACGTGGGCCGACACTGCTCGGCGTGTTTGGCAGCGATCGCGTGCTCAACAATGGGATGGCGAGAGCCGATGAGGGTTATCTGCGCGAATCGATTATCAACCCGCAGGCGAAGATCGTCACCGGCTTCGGACCGATCATGCCGTCGTTCCAGGGACAAGTAACCGAAGAGCAACTTTTGAGTCTGGTCGCGTACATCAAGTCGCTTTCGACAACGCGGCAGGAAACGCCGACAGCAAAGCCGCCGGCGACGGGAACGCCGCAAAGCGCGAACCCGGTGCGGTAAACCGGTACGCGCGCCTCTGGCGCGCTTCAGCACGCCGGAGGCGTGCGTACCGAGACGTAACTAACATGGAAGAATTCACTATCCAACCGCCACGCACGAATTACCTGAATGCCGAATACGGCATCAAGTCGTGGCTGCTAACCAAAGACCATAAGCGCATCGGCATCCTCTACATGGGGGCGATCAGCTTTTTCTTTCTGATCGGCAGCCTGTATGCGATGGCAATTCGCCTGGAGTTGCTGACCCCGCAGGGCGACCTCACGCAATCAAGCACCTACAACAAGATGTTCACGCAGCACGGAATCATCATGGTGTTCTTCTTCCTGATTCCGTCGATTCCGGCCACGCTCGGCAACTTCCTCGTGCCCATGATGATTGGCGCGAAAGATCTCGCCTTCCCGCGGATCAATTTGTTGAGCTGGTACATCTACATGCTCGGCGGCATCATCACGATTTACGCGCTGCTCGCCGGCGGTGTCGATACGGGCTGGACCTTCTATACGCCGTACAGCACTACGTTTTCGAACTCGTACGTGCTGGCCACGGGCCTGGGAATCTTCATCAACGGGTTTTCATCGATTCTGACGGGCCTGAATTTCATCGTCACGATTCACACGATGCGCGCGCCGGGCATGACCTGGTACAGGCTGCCGCTCTTTATCTGGTCGCACTACGCGACCAGTCTGATCATGATCCTCGGCACGCCGGTCATTGCCATCACCGTGCTGTTGCTGGCGTTTGAACGACTCGCGAAAATTGGCATCTTCGACCCGGCGCTGGGGGGCGATCCGGTCCTCTTTCAACACCTGTTCTGGTTCTACTCGCATCCGGCCGTGTACATCATGGTCCTGCCGGGCATGGGCGTCGTCAGTGAGTTGATCGCGAACTTCTCGCGCAAGAACATCTTTGGTTACAAGTTCGTCGCCTTCTTCGAGTCTGGCCATCGCCGTCTTCGGTTTTCTGGTCTGGGGCCATCACTTGTTCGTCGCCAGCCAGTCGGTTTATGCCGGAATGATTTTTTCATTCCTGAGCTTCGCGGTCGCGATTCCTTCGGCAATCAAAGTATTCAACTGGACGGCCACGCTTTATAAAGCCTCGATTTCGTACGACACGCCGATGCTTTACGCGCTCGGCTTCATTGGCCTGTTCACCATCGGCGGCATGACGGGACTTTTCCTGGCGGCGTTGGCGACCGACGTGCACTTGAGCGACACCTACTTCGTCATCGCGCACTTTCACTACATCATGGTGGGCGGGACACTGCTCGCATATCTGGGCGGCCTGCATTACTGGTGGCCGAAGGTTTCCGGGCGCATGTATCCCGAAGGCTGGGGCCGTTTCTCGGCGCTGGTTGTTTTCATCGGCTTCAATTTGACGTTTTCGCCGCAGTTCGTGCTCGGCTATATGGGCATGCCGCGGCGCTATCACACATACCCGGTCGAAGAGGTCTCGTGGCAAGTACTGCATGTGCTTTCGACGGCAGGCGCGTCAATCCTCGGCATCGGGTTGCTGATTCCGCTGATCTATCTGGCGTGGTCGCTGCGTTACGGACGCATTGCGGAAGCGAATCCGTGGCATTTGCCGGGACTTGAGTGGCAGACGGCTTCGCCGCCCCCGACGGAAAACTTTATTGAGACGCCGATCGTGCGCGAGGAAGCTTACGAATTCGCGCCACCGGAAACGAAAGAAGTCGTGGGTAAGTTTGAGAGAGAAACCCGGGCCGAGACTTAAACTGCCGCATCGCGATGACTCGCGCTGAATGCGGCTTGAAAGAAGAGATTGAAAACTGAAAATTGAAAAGTGCAAATTGAAAATTTCGGAAGACGATCCGATTCGACGGTTGAGCATAACTTGAAACGCGGCCGCGCGAGTTGCGACAGGCAAAACTTAATTTTGAAATTTTCATTTTTCATTTTTCAATTTGCACTTTCCTAATATGGCTGAGGGTTTAGCGACAACTGAACACGAACCACACGCGCACCCCGCGTTGCAGCACCATTTCGAGAACATGGAGCAGCAGCGCGAGGCGGGCACGCTCGGCATGTGGGTGTTTCTGGTCACCGAGATAATGTTTTTCGGCGGCATGTTCCTGGCCTACACGCTTTATCGCTACAAGTATCCGGATGCATTCGCGGTGGCGAGCAATCACCTCGACTGGAAACTTGGCGGTGTGAACACCCTCGTCCTGATCGTCAGCAGCTTTACGATGGCGATGGCCGTCTTCAGCACGCAGATCGGCAAGCGCCGCCAGACCATCATCTATCTGGTGTTGACGCTCGTGCTCGGCCTCGCGTTTCTCGGCATCAAAGCCGTCGAGTGGAAGGCAAAGTACGATGACCACCTGATTCCTGGTCAGTTGCTCGCCGGCAATCCATTTAATCCAGCGGTGGCGCAACACGGCGACACGGATCCGCACAAGTTTCACCTGCCCGAAGGTGTCTCAGTCCGGCATGTCGAAATGTTCTACTGGATTTATTTCATCATGACCGGCATGCACGCGCTGCACATGATTATCGGCGCCGGAATCCTGATCGTCATCTTAATCATGGCCTGGCGCGGAAAGTTTAGTCCCGAGTACCACGCGCCGGTGGAGATCTTCGGGTTGTACTGGCACTTTGTCGATATCATCTGGATTTTTTTGTTTCCCTTGCTGTACCTGTTGGGACGGCACCTGGAAGGACACTGAGAATTGCGAATTGCGGATGTTTAGCGGCGGGCGTTGCCCGCCGATTCGAAGTTGAGACGGCGGGCAACGCCCGCCGCTAAACGATTATGAGCGAACACATAGTTTATCCGCGGGTCTACATCGGCATCTTTCTGGTTCTGTTGGTCGGCACCGTGATTACGGTACTTGCCGCATTCCAGGATTTTCCGGGACCGTTGAACGCTATCGTGGCGCTGACGATCGCGACCGTAAAAGCGACGTTCGTCGTGCTCTACTTCATGCACGTGCGCTACAGTGGTCGACTGATTTGGCTGGTGATTGCCGCGGCGCTGTTTTGGATGGGAATCATGTTCGCGCTGACGATTAGCGACTACTCGTCGCGTGATTGGCTGCCGATTACCACCTCGTAATTTGTGGTGACTCACTCATCCCCGGTGATGAACCCCATCGAAGAAATAAAGACAAGACTGCGTAAGTATCCTCACATAAAATACGAAACCTCCGCGTCGTCAATCACGGTGTTACCCGGATCCGACAAGGGCTTCAAAGTGGGATTTGAGGGTGGACCTGGCCACTACCTTGTATTTTTCAATGGATGGCACGAGGAATTCACAGACGCGGACGAAGCCTTGAACTGTTTCGTCTTCGGCCTCTCGGACGAATGTCGGTTGAAAGAACATCGCCGAGGGGGCTTTGCTTATCGTTGGACTGTTGAGTCGAAACTGAAGGACGAGTGGGTCGCGGACAGTGAAACTGGACTTTTGCTTTTTCCCTTTTGGAAACGCGCGGAGGTTGTCTATCTCCAAAACAATCTAATTTCTGACTCAAGCTCTCCTGAGACACCAACGACTAAGTAAGCTACTGCGCCGCCAGGATCAATTCTTTCTCTCGCACATCAATCACACTGTGACAAACGGGGCATTTCAGGCGGAGCGTTGCATCTGAAGTTCGGATTGGCGCACTACAGTTCGGACAGGGAGCGTTAATTTCATTTGTCTTGAACAAGTCGCGCATCATGAAGACGGGTAGTACGAGGCCCGCGATCAGTAGAGGTATTCCGAAGATCAAGCCGATCTTCGTGCCATCACTCAATGTCAGGCTGATGACCAGGCCGGCGATAAACAGGACCAATCCGACGGCGATGCTGAATGAAAAACCGTAGGCGCTGTCGAATGTTTTTGCCGGTTTACGCTCGCTAGTTTCTTCCGCCATGTTCGCTCTCCCCGTAGGCCACGACTTTTACCCGACCGGATTCCGGTATGTCAATAGTTTAGAGGCGGGCTACTGCCCGCCTTTTCGTTGCGCGAATAGCAAGGCGGGCGGTAGCCCGCCTCTAAACAAAGACAACTAACTCTACGAAACGTGTGCCGGCTGTGCCGCATTCTCAGGTTCGTAGTAGAGAATGCGATTGCAGTTGTCGCACGTGATCACTTCATTGCCGCGCCTCACGTCGGCCATGATCTGCGGGCGCAGAGCCATGTAGCACGCCGTGCAAGCGCCATTGTGCGCCCGCGCCACGGCCACGCCGTCTCTGATGCGCTTGCTGATGCGGTTGAAGAGGGCGGCCATCGGCTTTGGGAGTTCATTCATCAGCCGTTCGCGTTCCGCGCGCTCTTCTTCCAACTCTTTCTCTTGCCGCTTCACCTGCTCGTCAAACTCAGCGAAGCGGGCCTGCATGTCCTCGCGCAGCTTTTCGACTTCCGGCGCCCGTTCCTGCAATTCTTTTTCGGCCGTCTCGAAACCTTCCATTTGTTCGAGTACCTGCGTCTCGAACGCGGAAATCTGTTTGCGCGCGGCGTCCGCTTCGCGAATCGCGGCGGTGTACTCGTCAGGTTTCTTGACGGCCTTCAGGTTTCGATCAGCGCGCTCAAGCCTCTGCTTCTGTTCGAAGATTTCCTTTTCCACTCGTGCCCGCTCGTGAAACGATGCTTCTTTCTTCTGTTCGAGGGCACGAATTTCAAAAGCGCGCTGATCGAACTCTCTTTCGATCTCGGCGCGCCTTTCAGGAATGCTTTCGATTTCAGTCTGTAGTGTTCTTATATTTGTATCAGTCTTCTGTATTGCGATTAATTGCGCTAATTCCGCCTTCACTCTTTATCGGCTCCTCTTGAAATGCGTTTTGTAAACGATGACATTCATTGCGCCAATAATCACACAGAGGATGGCGACGGCGCAAGGAGGGCGGTCAGGGGGTAGGGGGGTAATTCTGTGTTGATCGCTCGAAAAAGTTTTTCCGGCACTTTTAAGCGTTTGACGGCGAGCGTAACGTGCTGATGCGGCGGTGGTAGCCAGACTTCGCAAAAACTCTTGACATCAATAAGCGACGGGCTTAGTATCCGCCGGTCACGACTGTAACGGCCTGTTGGAATACCGACGTGGCCCCAATCCAACCCGAGGACCTCAAATGACCTCCCCTACCCGTTATTTACTTCTTTCCGCTACAGGATTCGTCTGGCTGAAAGTTACGCAATGCGGAATTGGGAACATCATGGGGCCGCAGGCCCTCGGCTAAACATGTCCTTGAACAGACGAAAACCCGATCAGCACAAGCGCGTGATGATCGGGTCTCGTTGCAATAGCCTCTGTCGCGTTTTGCGCAACAGACGCAATCGCTAGCACACGCATCCTAGCGCAGACCGCGGCAGTGGCTCAACCTCAACTTCGACTCTGCCGGTTTCTACCGGCGCAAGGAGGCTCACACAATGAAATCGTTAACTCGTCGCATATTAGTGTCACTGGTTCTTTCCGCAGTCACACTATTCACTACCCCCTCTATCTATGCGAGTTGCATGTTCACTCTTGCCGATGAATTTGGGCCAGTCGGCTTCTGCTCCTGCGGAAGTTCGGCAGGTCCCTATTGCGCGACCTTTGGCGGGGGTGATCTTGGCGTCGAATCGGGCCTTATGGGGGCTCTCTGTGGCTTCATGTGTCCTGGCGTTCCTTTACAAACAAGGAACATCAACGATCCGTCAAGGCCGGTATTGTTCGAGTACCCCAGGTCCCATCAGTTGGCGCGGGCCAATCTGATTGAACTCCGGCGGTTGAAGAACGTGGCAGGTGCTACGCCAGTTTGCGGGAATGTCACTATCTATGACCTTGTTTTACAGAAGAGGTCGTAGTTTTTGAGGTGGCGAATCGCATCGTTTTTGCCACTTCCGATTGATCCCTCAAGACCCGGCGAAGATTTCTGGCCACGACTGAGTCTTAGCCGGGTCTGTTTAGAGAATGCGAGTGGAGGGCAGCATGATAAGTAAGGTCTTGCCAACCACCTGGTCTTTAACCAGGGCAAGTGTCGCGACAAGTCTGTTAGTTCTCTTAACTGTTCAAACAGTCCCTTCTCAGGCACCAAATATTGCGGCACTTTCTGAGAAGCAATCTCACTTATTAATTGATCTCCAGAACCTCGCCGCGCAAGCAACGAACCTCACGAATAACTTAGCACGAGCGCGCGCCAATGCGGAGATAGCTGATCCGCTTTGGATCCTGGAGGAACAAAGCGCAAAGGAACTCCTTAGAGAGGCGTACAAACTGACCTTTCCAGATCCTGTCCCTAATGCATCGCCGGCACGCTCCGGTTCGAAGACGAACTTTTCCTTCCCAACGCCGCTAGAGTTAGCAAGACGAGATTTGCGTAACAGAGTGCTGCAAGTGGCGTCTCGTGATAAAGCGTTTGCCGGCAGCCTGATTAAGCTTCAGAAAGATAATATGGATAAAACTGACGCCCACATCGAGAATGCGACGCTGGCGAGGCAAGCCTTTGGCGACAATGATATCGAAGCGGGTAGTAAGTATCTCATCGATGCTTGGTATGCTGACCCCACCGAGGCTATGGCGGGAATGATAATCAAAGCGCTTGCGACAAAGGATCGCGCCGCGGCCGACAAACTAATTATCGAATACCTTGGCATTCTCCGCCGCGCTTCTATCTTGTCCCCAGACGACTTGGCTCGCGTATATCTTGTCCTCCTTCAGCTCATGTTCCCGAATCTGACCCCCGGTCAAAAAGTGGCGCCGCCAAGTCCGGAGGTCATGCGGGAATACTTGCTCTATGTCCTTTATAGTCTGAGCGCATCGGAGCAAGTTTCTCCTGGCAGTGTGCGCCGGTTTCGAGCCGTTTTGCTCTATGCCTGGTCGCCCGTCAACCAGTATGCACGAGATCTGATCCCGTCCTTCCTGAAGCTGGAGGCTCTAAGTCGGAATAGTGGAGACACAGGACCCATACCTAACCCTCAAGATATCGCAGATTCAGCCAAGAAAAGTTGGGATAAGCGGATTGAACAGAGCCTTGATAGCGAAACACCTGATCCAATGGTAATTCAAGCCGCCATTCGTAATGGGGAGTTCAAGAAAGCGCGGAAAGCCATCGATCGGATGGAGGAGAGCGACACTAAGAATCAGTTGTTGGACTTAGTTAATGCTCGGGAGGCGATGGCCCTGACCTCAAAGGGTGCAATCGACAGTGCTGAAGTTCTTGCTGTGAGATTGCGCGGTGCCGTTCAGATCATCGACACCTATGCCGCATTGATTGCCAAGTCCGATCTGCCGGCGCATAAAGTTTCCCTCGGCTATCGAGCGCTGGAACAATTGAGAAGGGCACGTAATCAGCCGGAAATCTCTCCAATGATCCCCGCGGGTTTAGCGCCTACCGGTAAAGAAATAGATCCAAAGTCGGCTTCGTTATCCAAACTGTTTCTTATAATAGTTTCATTGGACGATGATCTGGTGGCGTCCGTGTTACAGGAAACCATCCTGGCGATAAATCGAACAGACGTCGAATCTAGTCAGGGGCGTTTGGGTTTCGATCCGACTTTGTTCAAGGAAGCGATGGCGAAAAATCAGACTCAGGCGGAACAGGCGGCGTCATCAATAAGCGACCCTATGCGTCGGATTGTCGCGCTTGCTGCCATTGACAAGTGGAAAATCGAGAATCTTAAGAAGGAACGTGCGACAAAAATGTAGCAGGCGAGAAATGACAGCACTGACAAGGTTCGATGATTTCTAGAATAGTAAGGCGCGCCACCGCTAATCAGCACGCACTCTACCTATTAGCTAAAGCTTGGCACCTTTTGTAATCTTACTTCCGCTTGGAATACTCCCGCCTCAAACAAGGGCCCTGCTAATCGTCGAGATCATCAACACAGAATTACTCCACGACCGGTCAGGGAGCGTTCACTGCGAGCCGAGCGCCTTCGCGGCGTTGATGCGGCCGCCGGTGGTGACTTTGCCGCGCAAAGACGGCAACGGATCGACCGAGGTAAGCAGCCGCGCGCGCAATTCATCGATGGAAATGCCCGGATTCGACGCGAGGATGAGCGCGGCCACGCCCGACACGAACGGCGTTGCCATTGATGTGCCCTGCTTCTCCTGGTACCCGTGCTCGAGCCAGGTGCTGACGATTTGTTGACCGGGCGCGGCGATATCGACGCTCGTCGCGCCAAAGTTTGAAAAGGTCGTCAGCTCATCATTCCGATTCAAGGCGGCGACGCTGATCACGTTGTTCAGATCATAACTGCCGGGATAGTGCGGCTTGGCGTCGTTGTCGGAGCTCGCGTTACCGGCTGCGGCGACAATCAGGATTCCCTCATCGCCGGCCTTGCGAATCACGTCTTCCAGCGCGCGTGACCTGGCCATCGTGCCCCAGCTCGAAGAGATGACGCGCACGTTCACTCCGGCGCGCTTCCGATTAATCACGTAGTTGATCGCTTCGATGGCGTCGCGCACTGTGGCTACGCCTTCGGCGTCCATGAATTTCAGCGGCATGATCTTCACCGTCCAGTTCACGCCCGCGACCCCGATCTCGTTACCACCTTCAGCGCCGATAATGCCGGCGCAATGCGTGCCATGCCCGTTGTCGTCCATCGGATCGCCCGTGTCTTCCAACAGGTTCAGTCCATTGATGTCATCAATTGGCCCGTCGGGTGTCAGGTCTTCGTCCTGGTAAGCGATGATGATTCCCGGCCGGCGCCAGATGTTTCTCGCCAGATCGGGATGCGTGTAATCAACGCCGCTGTCGAGTAGGGCAACGACCACCTCGCCGCTGCCTTGCGTCGTGGCCCAGGCCTGCATCGCGCTGATGTCCGCGCCTGACTTGCCCCCGTCCTGGCCGTGATTGAACAGTCCCCATTGCTTGTAGAAGAGTTCGTCGTTGGCGTGGACATGTTTGCCGGCGCCTTCGTGATCGAGTTTGATTTGAATGTTCGGTTCGGCGTATTCGACTTCCGACAGCATGCGATACTGCGCGACGACTTCGTCGGCGCTGCGATTGTCTTCGTCTTCGATGACTGAGAGACCTTCGACTGCCTCGATCCGATCTTCCACGTCGTCGTTCATACGCGTGGTAATGGTCTCAATCGCCTGTCGCGTGATGCCGGGCTTAAAGCGGACGAGGATCTCAGTCCGCAGCGAACCTGCTTCATCCTCATCACCGTCGCTCGCAGCGTCCAGCGGACGTGACGTGTCGGACGCGTCGCGCGCCGGACGGTTCTTGCTCCATTTATGCAATTGACCAGCGAACGCGGCAATCAGAATTAGTGCCGCTGCGATCGAGATGTTGAGCCAGAGATTACGTGACATAAATCAATTGTGCCGACGTTCAGATGCGACAGTTCCGCCCTTTGAAGTTTACCAAACGCAACTGCCGCTCAGTCGCGCGATATTCATAAGTTTCGCCGCCGGCCTGCAAATGAATTCGCCAGCCGGGCGTAATCACCTGCGCGCTCATCTCGTCTTCGACCGGTGCGCCGAGTGAAGCATCCGGAAAATCGGCTGGTTTGACGCCTACTTCGGTGATCTGGCCGGTGTCTAAACCGAGCCGTTCAGCCAGATCCATGCGCGCGTTGCTTATCTGATGTTCGATTGCTGCCATCCTTCAACCTGTCACTCTAAACGATTTCCGATTGATTTCAGTTCCGAGGCTCTTTGGCGGAAACCCGGCCGTAAGGGAGGGTGCGCATTGCGGCTCCGAAGCACCCTCCCTAACGGTCGGGTTTCTGCATGTACTCAGCCCAGGTCTCCGAACCGATGCTGGAGCAGAGTCGCGGCCACAATCGCCGCCGTTTCCGCGCGCAACGTACGCCCGCCGAGAGTTACGAGTTGCCATTTGTGCTTGCATGCCTGATTTAGCTCATCGTCGGTCCATCCACCTTCCGAACCCACCAGCGCGATGACGCTTTTAAAGTCCGGCTTCGTTTCAAACGCGACCTCCACCGATCCGCCGTCACGCGCGGTAAACATCACCCCCAGGTGAACATCGGTAATCGATCGGAACAATTCATCCAGGTTGGTCGGTTTATCCACCAGCATCAGACGCGCCCGTCCGCACTGTTTGGCTGATTCAAGCGCGATGCGTTGCCAACGCTCGGCCTTTCGCCCTGCATCCTGAGGTTCGCGAATTCGAACATCCGCGCGCGACGTGATAAGCGGCACCAATCTCGTTACGCCGAGCTCCGTGGCCTTCTGTACGACGAGATCAAACTTCTCGCCTTTAAGCAAAGCCAACGCCAGGGTGAGATCGAGGGATGACTCAGGTCTGGCTGCTTCGGTTTCCTCGGCGACAGTCAGAGTCATCGAGCGCGAGCCGATGTCCGCGATGACGCAGCGATATTCGCGCCCTTCACCGTCGAACACGAAGACTTCATCATCACGGCCGAGGCGCAGCACGTCGCGCGCATGTCTCGCCTGATCATCACTCAGCGTAATGGCGTCGCGGTCGGCAGCGAATGCTATTCGCGGTGCGTAGAACCTTCGTCGAGTCATACCGATGCTTGTATCACTGCTTAATTATTAACGCCGAAGGCGTTAGCTAATTTCCAGCCCAGGGCAACGCCCTGGGAAAAGATTCCGCTGCTCGTTGCTTGAACTCTGAAAGAGTTCGCAAATGGAAATGAAAAGGCGCACATCGTCACCGTGGCGGCCAACCCTTTCAGGGTTGTATCTCTGGTTTATTCGCGTTCGCCAGGGCTGAGATTCACGAACGCCTTCGGCGTTCTGGTGAGCCAGACAACACCTCTCGCAGAGTGCGAAAACACCTAAATCACCAATGCGAGCCACTCGTTGTCCTGCATGATTTCATTTACCGTCGCGGCCTGCTCTAAAAGCCGCGCGTGCACCATCTCGAATTGCGTCTCAAGAATTCCAGACAAAACCAGGCGGCCGCAAGTCACTCCGAGAAGTGCGGGCAGCAACTCGACGATGACCGGCGCCGTGAGATTCGCGCAAACCAGATCCGCTGAAGGTGTCTTTTCATCAACCGTCCCGACGCGGAAATCGATGTGCTCGCCGACTTGATTCAACTCCGCGTTTTCTTTTGCGATCGCGATTGCATCGGCATCGGTGTCGCATGCCGTGATGGAGGGTGACCCTCCCTCACGGTCGGGCTTCTGACGTATCTTTGCGGCCGCGATAGCCAGGATTCCCGTGCCCGTTCCGACCTCGAGGAAGCTTCCACTCGCGTAGTATTTTTCAATCGCTTTCAAGCAGAGCCGCGTTGTTTCGTGCGTGCCGGTGCCGAAAGCCATTCCGGGATTGATGATGATTGTGTCAGTACCGGGAGCGGTAGCGAGCGGATCCGTGATTGCGGAAGGGTCACCCGATCCCGTCGCTACCGCTCCGGGTACTGGCACGTACCACGGTGGCGCAATGATGAATCGCCCTACCTCAACGGGACGCCAGTGCTTTTTCCACTCAGACAGCCAGTCTTGATCGGCGATCGCGCGCGTTTGAAATTCAAGTAATGCAGTCTCGTCGAGTCCGTAGATCTGTAAAGCTTCAAGCACGCTCTCATGCGCGGTATTGCCTGACTCAGGACTTTCAAAGTACGCGGCCACCCGCAGGCGGCCACCGGCCTCGTCCGTCGTCTCAGTTCCAATCGCGCCGGCTTCCATCAGGCCGTACTCGGCTGCCTCGCGAGCATCGCTGATCACTATCGCATCGATGACCTGCCAGGTCTTCATGCGATTCCCATTTCGTTCAACAGACGCTGTTTGTCGCGCCAGTCCTCTTCGACCTTGACGAAAAGTTGGAGATGGCAGCGATGGCCAAGCATCTTCTCGATCTCTCCACGCGCGCGCGTGCCGATTTGTTTTAGCCGCTGCGCGCCCCGGCCGATGATGATCTTCTTCTGTGAGTCGCGTTCGACGAAGATTGTGCAGTAAATCCGGGTAAAGTCTTCGCGCTCCTCCTCCCACCGTTCGGTCACAACTGCAGTGACGTAGGGAATCTCTTCGCCAGTCGTTTCAAGGATCTTTTCGCGGACGATCTCTGCCGCGAGTGCGCGCATTGATTGATCGGTGAACTCATCGTCCGAGAAGATGGGCGCGGCTTCCGGCAGGTTCTCGCTCATTTCGTGCAGCAATTGATCGATCTGATCGCCTTTCAAGGCTGAGATCGGCACGATCGCTTTCCAATCGTGCTCCTGCTGATACGACTCGATCAAGGGTAACAGCTGTGACTTGTCAGCCAACTTGTCGGTTTTGTTCAGCAGAAGAATCGCAGGCTTGTCTGACTGCTTCACCAGATCCAGTACGAAGCGATCGCCGTTTCCGGTCGCGGCCGACGCATCGCGAATCAGACAAACGACATCCACGCCGAGCAGCGCATCATGCACGGCGGACATCATGCGCCGGTTCAATTCGTATCCGGGTTTGTGCACGCCCGGCGTATCGACGAGGACAATCTGACCTTCGGGACGATTGACGATGCCGAGGATTTTGAAGCGGGTGGTTTGCGGCTTGTTCGAGACCGCCGCGATCTTTTCGCCGACCAGCCGATTGAGCAGCGTCGATTTGCCCGCGTTTGGCCGGCCGACGAGCGCGACGTAACCGGAATGGAAGTTCATCGTGGAGCCACGACCGGATTGCGCAGCGCGCCAAGCTTTTCCACGCGCACTTCGCATATGTCACCCGGCTTGAGCAGCACCGGCGGATCGCGGAAGAAGCCAACGCCTTCGGGAGTGCCGCTGGCGATGACGTCGCCCGGCTCAAGCGTAATGCCCTGCGAAATGTAGGAAATCAGGTAAGCAATGCTGAAGATCATCTTGCTTGTATTCGAAGCCTGCGAGACTTCGCCGTTATACAAGCCTTCAATCTTCAGGTTTTGAATGTCCTCAATCTCGTCACTCGTCGTGATGAAAGGACCCAGCGGCGCGAACGTGTCGAGGCCTTTGCCCCGCGTCCATTGTCCGTCCTTGCGTTGCAGATCGCGGGCCGTCACATCGTTCATCAACGTGTAGCCGAAAACGTGGTCCAGCGCGTCGGCTTCGCTGACGCTCTTTGCGCGACGGCCGATTACGACTGCCAGCTCAGCTTCCCAATCGATCGTCTCGCTAACCATCGGCAGCACAATCGGCGCGTTGTGAGCGCTCAAGGCATTCGAGAGTTTCGCAAAAATAAGCGGCGCTTTCGGAGGTTCGCCGCCACCTTCGATGGCGTGGTCGGCATAATTGCGACCAATCGCGAGAATCTTGCCGGGACGAACCGCGGGAAGAAACTCGATTTCTGCTTCGCTAATACCAGCTACAGAAACTCGCGAGCCGGTCTGAAGAGTCACGAGCGCCTCTAGTTGTTCGACTCCTTCCGCGCCGCGATTGATCACGTCCAGCGTGCTGTTCGCTTCGAGCAACCAATCGGCGACTGTGGCGCCGCCGGATCGCTGGGCCCGCGCCAGTTCAGCTACGTCGCATACGACATCGCCAAGCAGCACACCCACGCAAGGCTGGTCCGCGTTTTTGGGTTTGAATTGAGCCAGTTTCATTTCCGCGATCTCAGCATGATTGCCGCTCAGTCCACAAGTGTCAATTGGTTCTCTTGTTCACGCGACCGGCTGGTGGCTGCCATGTTGCTACATACTTTACTAAACAGTCTTGCCAGTATTTTGCTATTATCTCGCCGCCCATACGCGCGGCCGCGGCGGGCCATTTGGAAGCAATGACTCCTTCTCACGATCACACCGCTCAGAAAGCTGACCAGCGCGAAGCTGAACTGACTGGATCACAGCGACTGGCAGAGGTTGAAGCGGCCTTGCGCGAAAGCGAAGAACGCTATCGGGAGTTGTTCGAACATTCGCGTGACGCGATTTATATTCACGACATGAACGGCCGCTATACTTCGGTCAATCACGCCGCTGAACAACTGACCGGATACAGCCGTGCAGAGATTCTCGGCAAGCATTACTCGAACTTTGTGCGGCCGACGTCCTTGAAAACCGTGCGCGAGAATTTCTGCCGCAAGCTTGACGTGCCGCTCGAGACGACTTACGAAACAGAGATTGCGTGCAAAGACGGAACGCGCAAGCCGGTGGAAGTCAGCAGCCGAATGATCTACCGGAACGGCGAGCCGGCGGGCGTGCAAGGCACGGTGCGCGACATCAGCGAAAGAAAACATGCCCAGCGCGCTTTACAGACCTATTCGCGGCACCTGGTTAACGCGCAGGAGGCGGAACGCGAAAACATCGTGCGCGAGTTGCACGACAACATCGGGCAGTCGCTGAAGGCCATCAGCCTCAACCTGAAAGCGATACAGACATCCGGTGAAGTACACGAATCAGCCCGCTCGCGTCTGCGCGAAACCATCGACGTCCTTGAGGGTGTTCTCCGTCGGGTGCGTGAATTGTCTGCTGAATTGCGTCCCGCAAACCAGGACGAGGCGGTATCAGTGAAAGACCGGCTTCTTGACCAACCCACCGTGAACATCTGACAAAGCATGCACGGCTATGAATGCAGCCGGATCGATGTCGGTTACCGCATTCTCGATTCTTGAGATTTCCAGTCGCGTTACTACGCAATAGAGAATTTCGCGTTCTTCCTCAGTCCAGCCGTGACTGCCTAACCCGCCGGTGCTCTTATAAACGGTAACGCCGCGATGCAACTGGTTAATGATCGCGTCCTTAATCTCCTGGCTCTTTGCCGAAACGATCGTCACGCCCCGGTATTCCTCGATGCCGTGAAGCAGGAAATCAATCGTCCTCGAAGCGGCGGCGTACGTCAGGATCGAGTACAAAGCTGAGTCGACGCCGAGAAAGAACGCGGCCGACAGGAATATGAAGATGTTGAGGATGAGGATGACATCTCCAACATTCAGCAAGTTGCTTGTCCGGCTGATGAGCAGCGCCGCGATCTCAGTGCCATCCAAAACCGCTCCACCACGGATGGCCAGCCCGATGCCTGCGCCGATAAAGAAACCTCCGAAAACAGCCGTCAAAAGTTTGTCCGGCGTGATGTCAGGAAACTTAACGAACGCCAGGACCAGCGACAGGCCGGCGATTGACAGGACGCTTTTGATGGCGAACGCGCGCCCGATTTGGCGATAGCCTATAGCGACGAAGGGCAGATTAATCACCAGGATCAGGATCGAGAGCGGCGCATGAAAAATATCTGACAACAACATCGAAACACCGGTCACGCCGCCGTCAATGAAACGGCTCGACAGAAGAAAGCCTTTCAGGCCGAATGCGGCCGAAAAGATTCCCGCTACGATCAGCCCAAAGTTAAGTAGGCTCCTGCCAAACTTTTTCATTGGGGTCGAGAATAACGGGGTCAGCGCAAGGTCTCAAGTCTCGAAGTGGCTGGCTTGGCCGTCAATAGCCGAATCGCGGCGGCTCGCGACGCACCTAGGCCGGGTAACACGCTGAAAGGAAGGTTGACGCGGGCGGGAATTTAACTACAATACACAGCACTTGGAGTGAGGCTGAATGCTTTGCTCCCGCGCGATTACGCGCGAGAGAGCGGCGATGAGTGGGAGCATCGCCGCTTTCATTTTAATTGGATCCTTTAGCCAGCAAGTTCCTTCTCGATCCCCGGTACTGGCACCGCCTCGCCACCGTTAACGTCGAGTTAACTTCCGCTTCAAACACTTGTAACGCGAAATCAATAACCTGTAAGGTGCAGTTCGTAAAATCTTGCCTCGCTCGGACGAATGGAGCAACAAATCATGTTTAGAATGCGGCCTCTTTCCATCCCCGGCATGCTCGCGCTGCTGGTTCTTTTAGTTGTGCCGGTTTCACACTACGCGCAAGCGGAAGTCGCCCGCGCCGGCAACGACCCGAATGTTCCGTCGGCAGCCAAGCCCGATGCAGATATCGCGCACAAGCTCGAGCTGCTGGAAGAACAATTGCGCGCGCAAAACGGCCGCATCGATCAACTGACTGCGCTGATCGCCGAGCAGCAGCGACTGATTAATCAATTGGTCGCCGCGCGAGCGTCGAACCCCACCACAACTGCCGTCCCTGCAGCGCCAGGCACCGTCGCTTCGGCGACGGAACCCGCCGTCTCGACGACAACCGAGGCAGCCCAAAATCCGTCCGAAGATCGAGTCAAGAAACTCGAAGATCGGGTTACGAAGTTTGGTCCGTTTCGATTCAGTGGCGATTTCCGACTGCGCTTTGACGGCACGTTCCGCCGGGCCGAGCCAAATCCACCGGCGGGCTTTACGCCGCTGACGCATGCGCAGAATGTGCGCGCGCGTTATCGACTGCGATTCAACTTTGATACCGACATCAATCCGAAACTGAGTTTCCATGGACAGCTATCCACCGGCAATTTGAGCAGCATCACTAGTGGCGATCAGGACTTTGCGGCACTCGGGATTAAGCATCCGTTCATGATCAGTGAAGCGTGGATTGACTATCGCCCGACGAAAAACCTTCAGTTGATGGCGGGCCGGTTGCCGAGTGTCTTTGCCGATAACTCCCGTTTCCTTTTTGACGACGACGCTCGCTTCAACGGCTTCAATGAAAAGTACGTGTTCAACTTCGAGAACAATGGTCTGCATGTTTCGAGTTTGGAATTGCGCGCCGGGCAATACATCCTGAGCAATCCGAACGTCGCGATTGTTACTCCCGGTAGTCCGCTCGCGCAGGCGGGCGCGGTGATCGGATCAACCGGGCGCAGCGCGAACCTTTTCGACCAGGGATTCCTGGTGAATCAGAAATACAACGATCGTTGGAGCTCGCAGTGGGGCGGCAACATTCAGCTCTATCGCAATCCCAACCAGATTCAACTGGCATCGACGGCGAACGGTATTGCGGTGCTCGTGCAGAACGGAATCGGCCTTGCGCTGTCAGGACCGGTGGCGGGAACGGGCAATGCCACGACCACGCCGGGCGGCGCTATCTACACGGCTCCAGGTTTCCAAATCGCGCGTGCAACCTATCGGCTGAACTGGGCAGGCTTTACCAAGGGCGGCCACGACTATCCTGTAACCTTCAACGTCCAGGCGTCACGAAACGTGGGCATCGGCCTGCCTGAACGCGACGCGTTGATGGCGGCGCTGCAAGTCGGCCCCAGCCGCCCGACCAAGCGCGGCGACATGGCGTTCTACTACGTCTTCTACATCAAGGGCGCAAACGCGATGATCTCGCAGTTCACCGATGACGACGTAGGCACGGGCAGCGGAGTGAACATCCGCACACATCACTTCCGCTTTGACTATGCCTTCAGCCGCAAAGTCGTCTGGCAAAGCTTGTTCTACATTCAGAACGAGCTGCGGAACAGCGGTCAGTTCCCGAACTTCTTCGTGCCGCTGAACGCCTTCACACCGCGACAATATCGCTGGCAGGAGCAACTAGTGTTTTCTTTCTGATTGCTGTTGAAGTTGAACCGCGTCGATGATATAAGGCGCCACAGCGAACGTCCCGACGAGTTCGCGAGCACGCTTCAGTCTCAAAAATTTGAAGCTGTGCCTTGCGCTAAATCTTCGAGGATCAGGCGCGAGACTCGACGGCGGCGCGGAGTTTGTGGGGACTTCGCGCCGCTTTCGACTCTTCAGGCCACCTTCTCCCCCGCCGCAAAGTTGCAGAGCCGCATGGGCAATCGTAATTGGAGAGCCAGAGTTCTACCGACTCTCATGATGGTGGGAGTAGTCTCGCTACTGCTGAGCCTGCTGCTGGGTGGATTTATCTTTTACCAGTGGGTGCTTGCTTTTGAAGCCACCGCAGCGTCTTTGATGCTGCTTGCATTTTACTTCCGCGATTTTCGCCGCAACACGCGCCGGTCTCAGTGGCCGCCGCTTTTGCCGCTGGCGCTAATCTTCGCGTCAGGCGGCGCGAAGAGCTTCTACGTCGCCACGGCCCGGGAAACGCCATGGTTAGTTATCGCCATCTTGCTGGCGGCTGTGTTCTGGTTCGCTGTCTCATCGTGGCTAATACTGCGCAGGCGACAACGAAAGTAGATACTCCAGCGCGTGCAATGACGTCACCGAAATCGAATTAAGTATTGAGTGATAATGGTGCACCCGGCACGACTCGAACGTGCGACCCCCTGATTCGTAGTCAGGTACTCTATCCAGCTGAGCTACGGGTGCGTGAAGGAATGCCAAACAGTTTAAAGTTTCAGGTTTAAGGTTTCAAGTTCCCTCACTATTCTCTGAACTTTAAACTTGAAACCTGAAACTGCGCGTCAGCGCGCGTAATACCCAGTCTTCGTCTTCGCAATTAGATCGGGTCGCGTGACGTCCACCCGGATCGCGCGCCACAGGCCGTCACGTTTGTCCGGGTTTGGTGCTTGATAAGCAATGCTGTAGAGCGTACGCAAGTGCGCGGCAAGCTCGGCATAGGTTCTGGCCATTTGATCGAGACGCCGGATATCGCTCACCTGACCTCCGGTGCGATCGGCGAGCATCTGCAAACGCGTGCGCGCGGCCGAGTACTGCGCAATGATTCGCGGATCCGGAAGCGGCAGACGTCTCGCATCCCCCGATGGCAGCGCTAAAGGGAAAATTGTGACACCCTGGCGATCTGCATCAGCCAGAACAGAAATCAGAGCCGAGGTAGCCTCTGGTTTGATCACCGTGCTCACTTCCACATCGGTTGCTTTCGCGACCGCCGCGCGATCGGACTTGCGGACTTGCGTGTCGAGACCGTCCGTCAACGCCACGATCGCTTTCCGGCGTTTCCCTTCAGCGGCTAGTTGTTTCAGCGAGTATTGCAACGCGCCGTATACCGGCGAATCGCCGGAACCGCCGGCGAGCGTGATCGCGTAAGCAGTCTTCCGACGATCGGTGGTGAAGCCCGCGAGTTCGCGCACGCCTTTGCCACTGAACACAATCACCGCCACGCGATCTTCGGGTGCGAGTGCATCCAGAAATCTGATCGCTGCCTGCTGAATCTGTTGGCGAAAGTTCACCGTCGAACCCGACATGTCCAGCAACATCACCAGACTGAACGGCGACTGCGTCGGTTCGAACGCGACTATCGGCCGCTTAACATCGTCTTCGTAAATCGCAAAATCACCCTGTAACAGTGAAGTGATCGCGCGGCCCTGCCGATCCACCACCCCAACGTTCAATTGCACGACCGACGTGTCGGTCTTGATAATGTCGTCCTGGGCCGAGACTGCCGTTGAAAACCCGAGGAAAACAGACGCGCAAAATAAGGCGGTCAGGCCGAACCTGGCGCTGGCTTTGAGTAAGTGTGATCCCGAAAACACGAACATTTAGTTGAGTTTCACCCGATTTGAGTTCGCTGGGGTTTGCAGTATCCGATCTGGCACGCGAAGTTTGCAACTGCGCTAGGGCGCAACAACCTAACTTGAGTAATGAAACTCTGGCTCCGCATTTGGATGGAACGCCGAGAGGCGTTCGCAAATTCCAGCCCAGGGCAACGCCCTGGGTAGCCTCGTTGATTGTCACAGGAACTCTGAAAGAGTTCACAAACGTACAACAAAAATCTCGGCAACCCCTTCAGGGTTGGGAAATGATTAACTGGCTTCCCAGCGTAGCGCGCTGACGCGCGCAACCTGGGCTGACGGTTAGTGAACGCCTTCGGCGTTCCGTCGTACTTGGTAACGAATCATTACATTGCGTCACCTTCCTATCGAAATATAATCCGCGTGCTTCACTTCCTGAGGCTCCCGATGAGCAATGCCAACTTCTGCAGAAACTGTGGCGCACGGCTCGCGCGTAGAGGTTGGCGACTGTGGATACGCGGCGCACTCTGCGACGATTGCGCCCGCCGGCCCGGCGTTAACACGCGCAGCCGAACAATCATCGTCATCGGTTTACTGGCAGCCGCCGCCTTTGCTTTCGGCCGCTACCTGCGCCCGTCAGCGCCGCCTTTGATCATTCAACGAGCCGCGAACTCGCCACTGTCGGATGCGCCGTTCGATCTCAACTCACTCTTAAAACGCGGCCCTGGCCCTGCAGATTCAAGCAAACCATCAACGTCCGTTGATAACGAGGCGACTTACATCTGCGGGGCGCGAACTAAGAAAGGCGCGCCGTGTCGCCGCCGCGTGCATGTCGCCGGCGAACGGTGCTATCAACACAAGGGCCGAACCGCGATGGTCGCGCTGGAGAAATTAGTCATCGGCCCCGACGCTCCAAAAAAGTAGCCCGCGCGAAATGCATCACGCGGGCTATTAAGAGTGAGACTCGCACTGCTATCGAATTGTCTTTACCGGTGGCGCTTGTCTTGTCGGTAGCTTCACCGGATTCTTCAGCTTCGCCATTACTTCAGCGATGCCGCGTTCGAGTTGCGGATCGCGACCGGCAATCTCTGCCGCCGGCTCGTTCTCAACTTCGATGTCCGGATCGACGCCGTAGCCTTCGATGATGTACTCGCCTTTTGAATTCGCGAGCGCTGAACCCGGCACGAAGATGTTACCGCCATCAATCAGAACTCCCCGGTTCTGAATGCCGACGACGCCGCCCCATGAACGTTTCCCGATGAGCGGCCCGAGGCCGGCTTCGCGGAACATCCAGGGAAAGATGTCGCCGTCCGACGCTGAATTCTGATCCAGCAACGCAACCATCGGCCCAAGGAAAACGCCGTCAGGATAAGTGTTGCCGATATCGTCGGTACGCGAGTAGTTGACGCCCAGCATCTTGCGCCGCAAACGCTCGATCAGCATGCGCGATACGTTGCCGCCGCCATTGGCACGCACATCGACGACCAGACCTTCCTTGTCGATCTGCGGGTAGTACCACTTGATGAACTCGCGGATGCCGGCGGCGCCCATGTCAGGAATGTGAATGTAGCCGACGCGGCCGTTGGTCGCTTCCTCAACCTGCTTGCGGTTCTTCGTAATCCAATCGAGATAGATCAAATTACTCTCGTCGGTGATCGGGCGATACGAAATCGTTCGCGCGCCGTCCATTACGGGGCGGCTGTTCACCGTCAGCGAAACCGGGTTGTCGGCTTTGTTGCGCAGCAAACGATAGATGTCGTCATTCGCCTTCACTTCTTCGCCGTCGATCGCCAGCACGTAATCGCCGGCGTTCGCGTTGATGCCGACTTCCGTCAGCGGCGAGCGATAAATGTCTTCTTCGTTTTGTCCCGTAAAGATTCTCGAGATGCGATAGCGCCCCGCAGCCGGATCAACGTCGAAGCGCGCCCCGGCCAGACCGACGCGCGGCCGCGGCGGGATCAAAAAGTCGCCACCTTCGATGTAAGCGTGCTGCACGGCCAGCTCGGCAATCATTTCGCCGATGACGTAGTTCAGATCCGAGCGGTGCCCGACGTACTGAAGCAGAGGCTTGTACTGCTCGCGCAACGCGACCCAGTCATAGCCGTGCATGTTCGGCACGTAGAAAAAGTCGCGATAGCGCCGCCAGACTTCGTTGAAAATTTGGTTCCACTCTTCGGCAGGAACTCGATCGACAACCAGCCCGGCCGTCGAAACCGGTTTGCGCGTGCGGTCGCCCACGGGCGTGGCGTCGTAAATATTGAAGCCCGGGCCTTGGCGCGCCAGGATCTTCGCGCCGTCACGCGACATTGTGTAGCCCGCACCGTCGTCGATCAGCGTGGTCTCTCTGCGATCTTTTAACGAATAGAGTCTGAGCTGCGCAGGACGATCGCCCTGACGGCCGATATAGCCGGCCGAACCCACGCCGTAAACCAGGAATCCCGGCTTAGTTGAGAGTCCACCGTAGTTGTCAGCCGCAATCGGTGCGCGCGTCACGCGATTCATGATGCCGTCGAAATCGATCGTCATCGCTTTCGGTTGGGGCGGCGCGGCGGGTTTCGGCGCGTCAGCTTTCGGAGCTTCGGCTTCGCCTTCTTTCTTCGGCTCAGCCGGCGCGGCGCTTTCTTCTCGCGCCCTGGTCACCGCGACTTCATCGCTCTCAGGCGGAAACGGATGCTTCACGTCTTTGCGTAAAGCCAGCGCGTAAATGTAGGTGGTGCGGTTCGTCGCGAAGTTGAATTCGATCTGCGAGACTTGCGGCGCGAATTCGTGGTCGCTCAGGAAAAACAGATAGCTGCCTGAGCTGTCCCACGCGGGACTACCGGCGTTGAACATCTGGCTGGTCACGCGCGTGACTTTGTTGTCGGCGGCGTTCCAAATGTGAAGCTGCGAGAAACCGTTGCCGTTTGTCGCAAAGCTGAACGCGAGATAGTTACCGCTTGGCGACCAGGTGTAATCGCGAATCTGACCACGCGGCGCGTCGATGATCTCAGTGATCTTTTTGTCCGCGAGCGTGACGACGTAAAGCTTGCCGTCTTTGTCGCTGAAAGCGAGACGCTTTCCGTCCGCCGACCACTCCGGTTGATAACGCATCGCCTTGCCGCCGGTCGTGATCTGCTGGGGCGGTTTCAAGCCGTCCTGTGCGATGACGTAAACCTCTTCTTCGCCACTCATGTCAGAAATGAAAGAGATTTGTGATCCGTCGGGCGACCAGCTCGGCCATTTGTCGTGCGCACCCGACGAATGCGTCAGATTACGCGTCGGGCCTTTCTCAATCGGCACCGTAAAAATGTCGCCGCGCGCTGACATCAGGGCGCGTTCGCCTTTCGGGCTCAATTCGTAAGATTCAATGTTGCCTGCGGCTGAGACGCGAGTGGGACGGCGCGCTAAGCCATCATCGAGAACGGTGATCGAAATTGGCGCAGCCTTTCCGCTGCGCGTGTCGAGCACTTGCAGCTCACCATTCATCTCATAAACGATGCGATTCTGATCGTCGGCGCTGGGCCAGCGCACGTCCCAGAGTTTGCTGTGGGTAACCTGCGTAGTCTTGCCATTGCCGGTGTTGTACGCGTAGAGGTTGAAATGTCCGTCACGATCCGAGTCGTAGTAGATCGTGTCGCCAATCCACATCGGATCGCGCGTGGCGCGCGGGCCATCAGCGATCGGCTTTGTAGCATGCGTCTTCAAATCGTAGATGTAGAGACGGTTCGCCTGGCCGCCACCGTAACGCTTCTCCGGACGAAAGTCGCGCGACTGTGGCGAGTAAACCATGCGCGTTCCATCAGGCGAGTAATCGCCGGAACCGGCCTGCGGCATCGGTAGGGCTTCCGCGGCGCCACCATCGACCGAAACCGTGTAGAGCTTTGCAATCGGCAGCGACCATGAATCGCGTTGCGACTTAAAAACGATGCGCTTGCCGTCGCGTGTCCAGCCGTAAACCTGATTGTCCCAACCCCAGCGAGGCGTAAAAGGGCCCTTGGCCGGATAAAAAGTGAGCTGGCGCGGCACGCCGCCCACGGACGGCATAACGTACACCTGCTCGTCGCCATCGTACTGTCCGGTGAAAGCGATCCACTTTCCGTCCGGTGAGAACTTCGCGAACACTTCAATGCCCGGATGCGCCGTCAGCCGAATTGCGCTCCCACCATTAGCGGCAGCGGTCCAGAGGTCGCCGGCGTAAGTGAAGGCGACGCGGTCGCCGTGCATGTCCGGGAAACGCAGCAGCTTTGTCTGGGCGGAAGCGGTTGTGGCGCCGATTAGTGCGACGAGTAGGGGTAAGAAGACGCGGATCGATACAAGTCGTTTAAGCAAAGGCTCTCTCCTTAATCTCTGAGACTGCAAAATTGTTGATTTCAAAAACGCGCAGGATGCTCAGGCTTCTTTACGCCCGGCAGGCAGGTTCGGTTTCAAAATGATTGTAAAATCACCACTTGATCGAGCCTTCTTTCGAAGTGTCGATCTGCGCCAGCTCGTTCTCACCGTAGAAGAAGCCCTTCATGTTATCCATCAGGAAGCCTTGCGCTTCAGGGTTCGTAAGATCCAAACCGTAATGGTTAATGATGCGGGTCTGATTCTGTAACCACTCAGCCCAACAGGCCTGGCAAACTTCTTTGGCGACTTTTTGGCCAAGTTCAGTCGGGAGGGGCGCATAGCCGAGCGGACTGCGTTTCTGCCCGCAGCGGGCGCATTTGATTTCGTCTGGCATGGAATACTCCAGTTTCGAGTTTCGAGTTTAAAGTTTCGAGTTGGACTACGAGAATGATTCTAGGCTCGCGTCCGAAAACATGCAATTTTCGAGTGCAAATGAACTCGAAACTCGGAACCCGAAACTCGAAACTATTTAGCCGCTGCGCGAATCGCCTTCAACACATCGTCATCCTTGGGCCGAAACAATCCCAACGGCCGCACGTCGCGATGACGAATCGCGCCCTCCCCATCGATCACGAAAACCGAGCGGGCGACTTTGCCCGGCACGAGCGAGTTCGCCCCGTACATGTCTGCCACTTTTCGATCAGCATCAGAAAGAAGACGCAGCGGGAGTTTGTGATGCGCAGCGAACTGCTTATGAGATTCGACGCTGTCAGTCGAGATGCCGACGACTTCCGCGCCGGTCGCCGCATAGTCCTCCCAACGATCGCGCACAGAACACATCTGGCGCGTACAGACCGGAGTCTCGTCGCCGGGATAGAACAGCAGCACGACGACTTGGCCGCGATACTCTGAAAGCTGCCAGGGCTTTCCTTCTCCGTCAGGCAGTGTGAAGTCGGGCGCTTCCGATCCTTCTTTGAGCATGCACTGACTTTAAGGGCCAGATGCGGCGCTTGCAAACGGGCCGGGGCCAGAATAAAAAGGGCACGGTCATCCCGTGCCCTGGCTCACCAGTGTGGTTGCGACTAGACCGCGACGGCCGCACCGGGGTAACTGCCCCCCAATTTCGCCGCATCGCCTTCCGCCAGCGTGTTTACCAATTCCTGGTGGAAATAGTCGTGAAGGGCGGCGACCGGAGGCGCGACCCGTTTGTCGTACATCTGCCGAGAGCGATCGATGTCGTCACGAAGTCGATCGTAAATGTCGCTTTGATTACGCCCGTCGCTGACCTTCTGTTCGTTGTAAAGCTTGATCTCGGAAACCAGCAAGCGTGCGAAGCGGCGCGCGTCGTTGTGCAGACGGCGCTCTTCGTCATTGACTTGAACCGGCAAGTCGGCCTCGGGCATGCCGTAGCGGCGCGAGCGTCCCAGCGGCGTGCTGTATTGCTCGCTGAACACCGGCGTTTCGACTGGTGTCGCTGGCGGCGGTGGCGGCGGCGCAATTGATTCCTCACGTGGAGCAATTTCCAGTTCCGGCGCTGCTTCAATCGCCGGCGGTTCAAGTTCCGCGGTCTCAGCCTCTGATACGGATGGTTCTTCAGCCGACGCTGCGGGCGCTTGAGCTTCGACCTGCGGAGCCGGTTCTGATTCAACCTGAGCAACGTATTGGGGTTCATCCCGCTCCGGTTCGGCTTGAGCCGTTTCCGCCGGTGCGGCGGGCGCCGGCTCGACTGGTTGCACAGCTTCGACCGCGCGGGTGCTGGGTTGGGGAGGACGTGTCGCCCGCGGCCCCGCTAACTCAACGGCCATGCCGGCAACCTGCGTTAATACATCGAGCGCGTCCAATTGGATAGCGTCTTGATGAGGCCATGCGGAATCCACGTAAAGGACGCCGACGACTTTTCCGCGCACCGTCAGTGGCAGAGCGGCGAGCTGTTGTGCATCGCCACCAAGTTCTCTGATTAAGATGCTGTCTTCGGAACTGGTCCCCGGTGCGGTTTCCGCGGAGTTGGATCTGAATGCCTGACTGACGAGAGTATTGCCGTTGAGCGGCACCGCCACCGAAACCGGCTTCAGATTGCCCGGGTCACTGGCCTCGCACATGCGCCACCCGATCGCCTGGTCGTTCTTAATGACGAATAGCACGGCTCGATCCGCGAACTGTGCTGCGTGACGCAACAGACTCGACAAGACATCGCTCTGCGTCCGCTGGTCCTTTAGCTCATCAATGCCGCGTCTCAGCCCTGAAAGATCCGCCGGCCCCGCCGGAGTTGCTGACGCGCCACTCAGTTTCTGTTCGCGTGCGGTTTGCAGATGCGCGCTTATCGCCGAAGACAATGGCGTGTCCTGGACAGGCGAACTCGCCGCCGCGTCGCGCGCGTGCGTCAATGCCTCGTTGAAATCGGACTGTAGCTTCGCGAGCTGCTCGTCTATCGATCTCAGTCGTTCGTCGAGGTAGGTCTGGATTGATTCGAAGAGGCTGTTTTCCAATTCTTTGCTCACTGCGGTTGATCGTCCTCCGTGGGCCGGCTCTGGTGCCGTGCCGCGAAGATCGATTATGGAGGCCGCCAGGAAGGATCGTCAAGAAGGTTTTTTGCCTCTCCCGGATCGCCACCGCGCTCGAACTGCAAAACGGGCGGCCCGACTGTAAGGCCCGCCCAGCAGAGGCGATAGAGGATTGTTTGCCCGTGGCGGTGTATGGTAGCCTCTACGCGTTCGTCACCATTAGTTCCGCCGAAGCCTGTTCGTGGTTTTGCATTAGTCGCTCGCCCTTGAAAGGATCCGCAATGAATCAACTCTGGCTGGCTGTACGTGTAGTGCGCTCGCTCGCCCTGGCCGTCGCAATCGTCTGCGTGGGTATGGCATCAACGGTACTTGCCCAGAACGCCGATTTGAGCGTAAGCAAGAGTGGCCCCAATACAATCGTTGCGGACACTGATGCCGAATACACGGTCAGCGTGTCGAACTTCTCAGGCGATGTCTCTATGCCTACGAACACGCTGACCGACACGTTTCCGGCTGAATTAACGTTCGTTTCTGCAATCCTTCCGGACGGCTGGACCTGTACGACACCGCCGGTGGCTGGGCCAAATTCAATTACTTGCACCTCGGAAACCGCGATTCCGGATGAAAGTTCGATCATTTTCACTTTCACTTTCCATGTCGCTCCCGATCTTTTGCTTGGCACACAGGTAACTAATTCCGCCAGCATTTCGCATGAGGGTTCGGACGGAAACAGCGAGAACAACAACACCATGTTCACGTCAGTTGTTGGTACGCCGCCCCCGCCGCCGCTTGAAGCCAGGGAGGTTCTGATTAGCGAGTTTCGTTTATCAGGTCCGGGCGGATCCGAGGACGATTACATCGAGCTCTACTGTAATCGCGATACTAATTGCGACATTAGCGGCACCTCATTGAGAGCTTACGATCCCGTACAAGCGGGCGACTTCTCGTTTACGTTTCCCGGCCAGACGATAATTCCGGCCCGGCACTACCTCTTAGTCGCCGACAGTCGCGGCTACACCCTGGATAATTATGGGTTTCCAGACTTTGACGTGGCCCTTATGCAACCGCCCGAGCCGGAGCCGCCCTTTTACTTCTATGACAACGAAGGAATTCAACTCCTCGGCGCGGACGAGCCGATCGTCATTGATTCAGTGGGGTTCACAGGCGGCGGTAACCAGGAAAATTACGTGGAAGGAACTGGCTTGCAGAAGTCAGGCGGCATCATGCCTTCCAGGCCTGCCGATCAGTATGCTTACGTGCGTAAGCGGACCCTTGCGACCAACGGTCTGCCGCAGGACACTAACAACAACGCTGACGATTTCGTCCTGGTATCGGTCACTGGGGATCCTCATCCCGGGATTATCAATCCACCCGTGCTCGGCGCACCCGGCCCTCAGGGAGTATTCAGTCCCCTTAGCTTCAATAACACGCAGATAACAGCGGCGCTGACGGATCCGACAATATCCAAAGAGGAAGATCCGAATCGGGTACGCGTGGGGGAAGGAGACACGGGGACGTTGTCGATCCGCCGCAGCTTAACCAACAACTCGCCCTTCGAGGATTTCTTCTACATGTCCTTCCGCGTAATCGAAACCAGCACGCTCAATTCACCGAACAACCTCGGTGAGCCTCAAGCCGACCTGCGTTTGATTTCGTCCACCGAAACTTCCGCTGAGGTGCCAAGCCGGGGCGGGACGGTCC
The DNA here is from genome assembly GCA_963726075.1 of uncultured Acidobacteriota bacterium. Lineage (GTDB taxonomy): Bacteria > Acidobacteriota > Blastocatellia > Pyrinomonadales > Pyrinomonadaceae > UBA11740. Next base: position 1,269,369 of record CAVSAQ010000001.1, read on the forward strand.
CCATTTTTGGCACGGTGCTGGAATACGACGACAACATGTGCGGGTGTGAACCGCAACAGCCTAACGGCGGCGGACTGAATAGCACGGTCTATGTTGATCCGGGTGAAGAGAGCGAAGGGTTTCCCTCAACTTTCGACGTCCAATTCCTGTTCAACGTTAACAAAGCCGGCGCTTACCGGTTCTTTGTGTACGTGGAAGCAATTCCCTTCGACATATTCGAGCTACCGGCGACCGAGTCCACGTCAACGCCCGGTCGAACCCGCGCGCAGCGCGCCCGACCCAAGACGGCAACGCCACGCAAATTTGCCAGCGCAAAGCGACAGCAATTAACCTCCACGACCAAGACGCTGCGAACACCAGTCTTGAGGCCGATGACGGGGAGCAGCGCTGCTCCGGCAACTTCGCCGGCCGCTCCTCCGGTAACGACGCTCTCGGCGCCGCGGGTCATCATCATCAATCGAGGAATAGCAGAAGGCGAGAAGAAGCCGCGAAAGAAGAAGCGCGTGCGAAGAAAGAGCTCCGCGGCTCTGAAAAAGCAAGCTGAAGAAAAGTTCGCAACCGCGGCTGAGAAGCCACAGAACTAAACGAGTGGCAAGCTAAGCGGGCAGCCCTTTGCGCGCGATCTCAGCCATCACTCCGCAGAACCGATCGAGCTCGTTCAGCGTGGTGTAGAGGTTCGGCGTGATGCGCAGGCCCTGAAACTCTTCGTGGACAATGGGCGTCGTAAAAATGCGGTGCTTGTTGAACAGATGACTCCCAATCTTAACTGGATCCAATCCTTCAATCTGCACGTTCGCGATCGCGCACATCTGCGCGGGCTCAAATGATGTGTTGAAGCGAACTCCTGGAATTCCTTTGAGTTGATTCATCCAATAGTGGGAAAGATAGCGCAGGCGCGCTTCCTTTCGTTTGCCGCCGACGCCGTTGTGAAACAGCATCGCTTCGCCAATAGCCAGACGCGGCGCCGCTGAATGCGTGCCCACCTCTTCAAACTTGCGGATGTCGGCTTTCTGTTTTTCTTCGGCCGGGAACAGCGGCCAGATCTTCGCGATCTTATCGCGCTTCACATAGAGCATGCCTGTTCCTTTCGGCGCGTACAGCCATTTGTGAAGCGAAGTGCCGAAGTAATCGCAGTTCAAATCCGTCTGTTTGAAATAAAACTGCGCGAACGAATGCGCACCGTCAACAATCGTTTCCACACCGCGCCGGCGCGCCATTTCGCAGACCGCTTTGACCGGTGTAATTTGCCCGGTAAGGTTGACCTGATGCGAGATTTGAATCAGGCGCGTGCGGGGCGTGATGGCGCGCTCAAAAGCCGACGTAATTTCTTCGATGTTCTTCGGCGGGATCGGAATTTTGATCACGCTCAGCTTGATGCCTTCGCGTCTTTCGCGCTGACGAATCGTGGTCAGCATCCGCGGATAATCCTGCGTCGTGGTCAGGACTTCATCGCCTGATTTCAAATCAAGCCCAAGCAGCAAGGTCTCAAGCGATTCAGACGCGTTCCGCGTTATCGCGATCTCTTCACGGTCACAGCCGAACAATTCAGCTAACCCGGTGCGGATGGTTTCCGATTGCGGCTCGAGGATCTGCCACATTGTGTAGGCGGTTGCGTCTTCCTGCTGCCAAATGTATCGCACCAGGGCTTCCGTCACGATCCGCGGACTCGGGCTTACGCCGCCGTTGTTGAGATTGATGATCCCGCGGGTAACTGAGAATGCATTTTGAATTGTTGACCAGTAATCTTCATCCATTGCCGCCTGCTGCGGCGTCAGATGCGCCACACTGGTCGTCGCCGCGGTGACGCTTTTCAGGAGGCTAGCGACCGTGGTGGACGAGAGCGCGGCAAGACCGACGCCTTTGCCGGCAAGCGAAAGAAAACTGCGGCGGCTGGTTGAGTCAGAAACAAACATGTGAATAAAGAACGGTTAAGGCGCGGCGAGGACGGGCCGGACGATCACTTTTCGTTTTCCTGCATCTGCTTGTCCGACCCACTTCACCTGAACTCTTCGTTCAAGTCCCGCTGCTTTATCATTGGCAACATACCCAACTGTGAACTGGGTGTGCAGTTCGCGCGCCACCTCGCGAGCCGCTTCGGGCAGGCCCGAAGCTGATGCTGGAAAGAACGCGCGCCCGCCACTCTGGTCCGACAACCCGTTAAGCAGGGACATCGCCTTCGAACCGGACGACTGCAGGCCCGAAAACTTCGTCAGTCCGAGCACGAAAATCTGCACATCGCTTTGTCGCGCGCGCGCCAGAATCGCTTTCGCATCTTTAATCTTGCTGTCACGGTCTTCGCCGTCGGTCACCAGCACCAGCACGCTGCGACGCGCCTTCGCATCGCCCGAGCGATCCTCTTCCAGGTACGACAGCGCTTTGTCGAGCGCGTCGTGCACGGCGGTCTGTCCACCTTCGACGTAGATGTCGTCGAGGGCATCGCCAATAGATCCGAGATCAGTCGTCATTGGCTCCTTGATCTGAAACGTCTCAGCCCCGACAAAGCGCGCCACGAAGGCCTCGTCACCCGGCTTCATGCCTTCCGCCGCAAGCTTTGCCGAGTCGATTAGGTAGTTCAGAATGCGCCGCACAGATCCAGAGGCGTCAATCACAAAGCCAACCGTCAGCGGCCGCTCATCCCGAGCGAAATGCGTCAACGTTCGTGCCGCTCCATTTTCGGTAACCTGAAGGTCTTCCTGACGCACATCATCTACCGCACGCTCCAAACGGTCCGTAACGATTACATTGAACTTAATCAACGTTTCGGAGGTTGGCTCTGCGGGTGCGGTTTGCGCGAAAACAGGGGAAAGGGATAGGAGAAGGATGACGAGTAGCGAAATTGGCTGCATGACTCGGTAGAATTGATAGGGTGTCATTCTCATTTTGCGCCCGCTTCGTGATGGATGGCGGCGCTATCGCCCCTCCCCGCGCGCGGGGAGGGGTTGGGGGTGGGGTTAGCCTCGGCACGCACCTTTCCCCCTAACCGCCTCTCCACTTGCGGAGAGGGGGAAGGGCCTGCCGCGGTTGCAGGCATTTCGACTTCGTAGCCGGCTTTGATCCACGCGTTGGTTCCGCCCGTCACGTTCAGCAGGTTAGTAAAACCGAGCGACTGCATGATGCTGGTCGCAGCGCTCGAACGATAACCGCCCGCGCAGATGACCGCGGTCTTTCTGGATGGATTCAGATTCAGCTGCGGCAGCGTCTCGCGGAGATTTGTCAGCGGCGCAGTCGCGGCTCGTGGTGCATGGCCTGACTCATATTCTCCGCCCCGTCGCACGTCGATCACCTGAAGGTAGTTATCGTTCTCGATCAGCTCTTTCAATTCCGCCACCGTAATTTGCGGAACGGCCGCGACCTCGAATCCCGCGTCGCGCCACGCCTGAACTCCTCCGGCAAGATACCCTTTCACGTTTTCAAGACCGACGCGCGCCAGGCGACACTGCGCTTCGTTCGCTTTCTCTTCTGACTCAGCCACAATCACCACGGGCGCATCGAACGAGATCAAAGTTCCGGCCCACGAAGCGTACTGTCCGCCGAGCCCAATGTTCAATGAGCCGGGCAGGTGACCCGATCCAAAATCAGCAGCCGAGCGAACGTCAAGAACTACATCACCCTGCTTTGCATGTTGCAAAACTTCCGCCGGCGATAAAGGCGACAACGGCGGAAGATCAGTCAACGACGACGCGCCTGTGCGGTTGATCTCAGCATCCTTCGGAAAATAAGCCGGCGCTTCAGGTAAGTCCGCCGTCATCATGCGCACGAATTCATCTTTTGTCATCGGCTGAAGCGCGTAGTTGAACTTACGCTGTTGGCCAATGGTCGAGGACTTTTCGTTCGACAAGTTTTTTCCGCACATCGAACCGGCGCCGTGCGCCGGATAAACCTCAACCGCGTCATCCAATTTCAGAATCTTGTGGTGCAGCGTGTCGTACATCATTGCCGCCATGAGCTGCGGCGTATACCCCTGGCCGCCGGCGAGATCGGGACGGCCCACGTCGCCGACGAACAACGTGTCACCGGTCAAGAGCCTCTGCGGATCGCGGGCGCCCTCGCCCGCATCCGTTTCCGTCACCAGCAAGCAAATACTCTCTGGCGTGTGCCCGGGAGTTTCAATTACGCGCAACTTCACGCTGCCGATACTTACGTCGTCGCCTTCTTTTACCGCCCGATGGGGGAATGTGGCGCCGGCTTCTTTGCCGAAAACGATTTCCGCCCCGGTTCGCTCGGCGAGCTCACGATGGCCGCTCACGAAGTCAGCATGCAAGTGTGTTTCGATGACGTACTTAATCTTCAAACCCTGGGCCGCCGCTTCAGCGATGTACTGCTCAACATCGCGTTGCGGATCGACGACCGCGGCTTCACCGTCCGAGCCAATCAGGTAAGACGCGTGCGCCAGACAGCCGAGATAGAATTGCTTGAAATACATGGAATTCCGGGCAGGCTTTAAAATCGCCACATCCTTTGAACGCGTTTACAAATACCGCGACGCGTAGCTGCTGTCAAAGTCCGGTTATAGGGACTTTTGGGACTTATAGGACTTATAGGACTGATGGGTCTTATGGGACTGATGGGTCTTATGGGTCTTATCAGTCCCATATGTCCCATGAGTTCACTCGTACACGAGAAAGCCATTTTCATCGCTTCCTTCCATTCGTCCAGCGAAGACGCGCGCATCATTCGCAGAAACTGTTCGCCCGCGCGAAACTCCCCATCTCCGCCGGTCTTAACGATGTAGATCTTTCCATTGGCACGATAGATCACGGGCCCGAGCGGCGTTGACCAGAACTCACGCGTCTCAGTCGAAAGACCTTCGCCATTCCGAAATGTGACCGTCCTCAGCTCGCGGGTCAGCGGCAGCGAAGCACCGTCGAACAAGTAGTAGTCCGCGGTCTGCGGATCAACATCGAGCGCGTAGACCTCGGCCAGATCCTGTGTGTTGTTGGTGGTCGACCAGCCCAGATGGCGATTGAAGCCGCCGACGACAATGAATGGACCGCCAATCCGAAAGTCGCCATAGAAATCGACGACCCCGGGCACGGTGAGATGCGCTTCATAGTAGCCGGCCGTCCACATCAGGTGAGGATTCCGCAATAGGATCGCTTTGCCGGATTTCGTCCGGCTGGGAGCGAGTGCCCACGTGTTGGATCCTTCGTCCGGGTTTTTCTCGACACTTTCGTTCGGGCGATTGCGCGGGGCTTCAGGGGCGGGCGTGGGCGTAGCCGGCGGATTGATCTTCGCAAGAAATGCTCTCGTTTTTCTGAGCGACGGCCCAGCGGCGTCGATTGCGGCCACGTCATAACCACTAAAGTCTTTTGGCATGCGCGGTGGAAACTCGCTCGGACGCAACTCGATATACCGATTCAATCCAGCCGCGAAACCTTCGTAGACATCGCGGGTTTCCTGATCGAGTAGGTGATAAGTTTGAATCACTCGATTCCGCAACGGCAGGGCCAGAAAATCAGATTCGATGCCGGCGTAGCCATTGACCAGCGCCAACTGGCCACGCGCTTCCAAAGCATTGAAAGCGGTTCGGGGGCCGTAATCTTCAGATTGGAGCCACGCGAGCGCGTAACCAGCCGCGCGTAAATTCTCAGCGCGGATGTGCGGAACCCCATGCGATGTGCGAATGATTTCAACCTGCCGCCAGAGTTGGGTGGCCGTCGATTGATCGACCTGAGGATGAGCACTGCTCAGAGTCGCCTGACCTTTGGTAGTTCGAGTAAAGAACCCAACGGTGACCAGGCTCAACAGCAGGCAAACTGACAGAAGCTTTTTCATAGTTCTGGGAGCGCGGGCATCCTGCCCGCTTGATGCTTTATTGGTTTCAAAAGCAGCCGGTATATCTGACTAAGGTCCCGATGATCCCGGAGAGGGCGTTGGCACAAAGTGCACCTGGCGCAGCCGATTGTTCTTCCATTCGTAGTAATAGATGCCGGGCGGTCCCCATTCTTCGTAGCTGCCCAGGCGCGGCGATCCAAAAACCTTCAGCAGCCGGCTGTTGGTGCGAAAGGTGCGCACGTCTTCACCTTCGTCGGGATAGCCGCCGGGCCCGACAGACCAGCCGTCGAAGACTTGCGGAAAGTACGCGCGGCCATTTCGCGCGTCCACGATCGCCGTCGTCGAGCAACCCGTCCCGCAACCCATCACTGCAATCGTGTAGTGACCTGCGAAGTTAATGCCTTCTTCGTGCAACTGCTCACGGATGCGTGTGCGAAACATGCGCGCCATCCGGTGACTGCGCAGATTCAGCGGCGCGGGCTTACCTGCATAGACGTCCGCCGGGTAGCTTTCAAAGCGCGGCGGCTCCTGCTTCTGCGCCACGAACGACGCCGTGAAGCAAACAATGAAAACAATTGTGGTAATGAAGCGTCTCAGTGTGATGGCCATCGCTCTTGAGTACCGGTTCAGTTTGGGAGAATCTCATTCTCGCCGTCGCTTTAGCGCGGCGATCAGGTTGGCGACCGCCTATGGAAACCGTTTAAACGGTTTCCCATTGCATGGCGGCAGGCTATCACCGGGCTAAAGCCGCGGTGTGAATGGGAAGCCTCAAAGTGAACCAATACCCTCTTTTGATAACAATTCTGACTCTAACAAGTCTCGCGTCGAACTGGCATCGGCTATTCGTGCGAGTTATATCCCATTGGCTCGTCCGGTTCCAGAGGAATTTCCATCGTATGTTGCGCGATCAGCAAAAAGACTCGGATGCGCATGTCGAGCCGGTTCAGGCCGTCGGCGGTGGTCTTTGCGCGATCGAAATCGAACATCGCCAAAGTCGCCAGAGTTTCAGAAAACTGGTTCGCCGTCTGAGCGACGGGATTGTCGTTCGAGCTTATCAATTCGCCGTCGCGATAGTAGTCGCGATCGAAACCGTTCATGGTCACGGCCGCGGCGCTCACCTCGTTGAATTGATCCAGCAGCGGCTCGACGATTTCGAAGGCCTGAGTAACATCGTACCGCGCAAAGACTCGGGCGAGCGTTAACAAGTTGTGCATCTTTTCCTGATTCGCGGCTCGGGGCGTGGAAGAGATCATGTCTTTGCCCTGCGCAAGGTATTGCAGCGCCAACTGTTTCTTCACGCCCGGGTTAAGCTGATCGAGGACCTGCGTCACTAAGTTATCGCGTTCCGCCCCCGAACGAAATTTGCCTAAGAGTCTTAACGCCTCGTCGTATCGTCCTTTGTCTGCCGCTGAATTCACTTCCTGTCGTTGAAGGGTATCCAGCGCCGTCTGACGCTGCGCTGGATTAGTCACCCGCTCTGAAAGAATCTGTCGCGCGCGCGTCATGTCCCCGGAAGTTGCTAACCTGGTCGCGATTTGCTGGTAGAGGTAATCGCGCATTTGCACGGGCGCCTCACCAACCGAGTCCAACGCAGTCTCTACCGGCGCGGAGTTAATGGTTGTTTGATATCGCTGCCAATCTGCTGACGGCTCGTGGGTCTGACCAATTAGCTCACGGACTTTTTTCTCCACCGATGCCGCGCGATCCGCGGCGTACGTTTTCAACTCATTGGGCATTTGCCTGATCACCACAGCCAAACTGCGCGCCGCGTCGTATTCCTGCGTATAGTTTATGGGGCTCGGTGGTGAATACGACATGACCTCCGCAACTAGCTTGAGAAACAGATCTCGAAAGTCCTCATCTGAAAGCAGTCGGCCGCGCGCCGCACCGTCGCCGTTGTTGTTCGTTGCTGCCTGGTTTGACCGGACTACGTTCAGGAGACTCGCCGCCAGGTAGGCAGCGTCGCGCGTCTTCACCAGATCCTCACGCTGCAGCTTCGCCGCCATATCGTGCGCGAGCCGTCCCGCTAATTCGCGATCCTTCGATGCCAACTGCGTCAGCGTTTCAATCAGCATCGCCGAAGAACTCCGCTTCAGCAGATCTTGCGCTAAATCAAACGCTCGCTTTGGATCTGCCGCCGCAACTTGATTGACCAGTTGGAGCTCAAGCGGAAGTTCCGGATCCCCCTGATCCGGCGCAACCGCCAGTTCAGGCGGAATTCGCGAGGACCGGAGAAACTTGAGTGCGGCTTCCGGATCGTGTGGCGCTAAAGCGCGTATCAGTCGTTGCCGGAGCTGCATGGCCAGGTGATAACTTTCGTAGGCGGGCTCTTCACGCGTGGTCATCCGCGCGATCAGCTCTCTAACATCCTCTGCCACCTGCCCGAATAGTTTTGCAGCGCGCTTCTGATCCGACTTCCACATTAACTGCGCGGCTTTGATTCTCATCTCGACGCGCGTCTCGGGTAAGCGCAGCTGATCAACGAACGGCATGGTCTCGGTTAGCAGCGCGAAGCCCTTTGTCTTCCGTGTCCGCTCGTTCTTCATCCTTTGCAGTTCTTCATCAGTCGCTTTGCGCAGATCCTCGAGCTTAATTTCGTATTGTCCCGTGGCGTCTCCGCCGGCGATTTGAACGATGTCAATTCGGTGGTTGCCGGACGAGTCGCCGACGAATTCAACAAACTCAACGCCCTCCGTCCCGGTTGGACTGTCAAACTCGCGCAGCAGCGTTCCGTCCGGCAGAAACACTCGCACGACGACGTCAATGTGAGTTTGTTCAACGGTAAGCTGAACAAACTGGTCCTTCGCGACGGTGACTATGTAGCTGTGCGTCTGCGTGCCGGACAGAGTTTTCTTGACCGCCACGCCCGGCTCGAGTGAGCGAATGGCCGTCTGACCGACAATCGTTAACGCAATTGACAGCAACGCCGGTAGGGAAAGAACAAGGCTGCGTCGGCGCATAGTTAGCTCCTTTGTGATGTATGACACCGGATCGGCGCCACTGGTTCCTTAAGGTAGTGTTTAGGAGCGAGGCTGCGAATGTGGGTTGCCTCGTCAGCCCGGTGCGCCAAGACCAGTGCTACGTCTGGGTTTGTCGGTTCGGCAATCTATAGAACTCGCGCGCTGGTTTCAAAGGCCGCAGCATCCAGTAAGGCCGGCGCCCTGTCTTAGTATTCAGTTTCGAACTTCGGATGGACCCAAAGAAATTCTTGCCGCTTGTTCTGAACGCGCACCAACCCACCGAAAGACGGGTCCTTCTCTTTCAACCAAGCGTGGAGTTGTCGGAGTATCGCGCCGTCGGCGCGAATCGCTGCACCGTGGCTGGGTTCAAGGTCGTCATCTTTGGCCAGCCACTCCCCCATTTTCTCGCCACCCTTGAGCATTGATTCCGCGGCGGCCTTTCCGAGAGCCAGTTGCGCTTCGATCCCTTTGTAGTCGACTTCTGGAAGCAACACCTTCGCGCTGGCAGCAACAACAGGCAGCATCAGACCGATTGTGCTTGAGAGCACTTTGAGAAACGGCGCCGCCTTCACGAGCCACTCCCGTGGAAGATCGACCGTATAGACGCCTTTCTTTGGATCATCCGAGAGCTGCCACACGGGCACGCGCGAATGTTCGCACCAAAGAGTAAGTTTGAACTTGGCGCTGATCCATTTCGGCCGATCAAAGAAGCCCGGTTCCGCCGGTTCGAAGCTGAACAACCGCGGGCCTTCCTTCGCTTCGTCCAGCAGCGTGTGCATCAGGCCGGAGTAAGCGGCTTCCACCTTGCTCACCGTCTCTTTACTCGCGGCGTCAACCTGGTCGAAGCGTCCAATAACCTCGACGTGTTGAGCCCCAAGCTGCAGGCGCACTGCTTCCAAAGTTACCTTCACGTCGGCAAAGTTCGCCAGCAGGTCTTGTAGAGGATTTGGGTGGGCAGCCGGCGCATTACCCAGTAGTTGCTCGACGCTCTGCCATTCATTGCAAATCGCGCACGGCTGTTCGGGACGGCCGCGTTTTTTATTTTCGAGCAGCTTTCCAACCTCAAACAATCCTTTGCACGGCTCGCCGTCGGGTTTGGGAACCAGACAAGGCACCGTCACTTCGCAGCGCATACCTTTCCAAAAATCCTCAACCAGCCATTTCGCTTCGTAGGTGAGCGCGGCCAGAAAACGCGCAGGATAAGGCGAGCGCACAGTGATTCGGACGTCGTTGCCGACGTGTTCGAGAAAAGCGCGTGCTCCGGTGTCGTCCTCCAGGACGAGTCCCCGTTGCCAGTGCAGGCTCTCTCCAAAATCGACGCGCCCCAGAGAATATTTGTGTAGGCGCACGATCAGTTGGAAGAAGAGTCCTTCAGCGGTAGCTGATTGATTGTTCACGGTTTCGACGATCCGGCAGATTTGAACTTGCTGCTCGTCACCGAATGAAGGGCTTGCCGGCCACACACGGGTCAACGCTTCCTCGGGACGAACATCGGGCACCAACTGAGCTATCAGGCTAGTACCATTCGCGCTCCCGCGCTCGGCGATGCGGTAGGACAGATCGAAGCGTTCCATCAGCCGAAGAAAAAGTGGGTGTAAAACTGCAGAATAGCGGTTCTCCTCCGACCTTTCGGGATCATTCCACAGCGTCCCCAGCCGGTTGAGTTTAACCAGGCCATGTCCCACTTCGCGCGTTTCTTTATCGTCGAGCACGAAGCTGATGGCCGTTGCCAGCCAGTCGGGCTTGAGCACGACGATGTCGCGTAGCGCCGGATCATGTTCGTAATGGATCAGATCGCCAACGCGGTGACAGATGCGGAGTAACAGTCGCGCATCGCCTTCGTCGACCTTGTGTTGTTTACAGAGGGCAAAGACACGATCGATCGGCAGGTAAGCTTCAGTGCTCTTGCGCAAAGCTTCCCGCGCGTCCTGCCAGTGCTTTGGAAAAGTGCGTCCCATCTCAGGAAGTGCCGCCGCGACCTGTGTGATCGCGTTCCTCAGGTCGTCGATTCCGCGACACTCACCGGTGCGGCGGCCCGTTTTCTCATCAAGATCCGGCGGCTGACTGTCCACATGGAAGAAATCGATCACCGTATCTTTGCCGAAGAGGTCCCAGATTTCCTGCCGGTCGATGTCCGGTTGGCGTTCTTTCGGCCCGCCATGCGTGGCCACGACGATAATTTTTGCGTCCGGCTCGCGGTGCTTTACCAGCTTAATCCAGTCCTTTACGAAACCCTGCTGCGGACCTTCGCGTGGTTTCCACACCACGAGATAGACGGCCGGCGAACTAAAGAATAATTGGTGCGTCGGTCGGTAAACCCGCTGGCCGCCAAAATCCCAACCGTTCAGAGTGATCTCAGTACCGCTGTTTGGGTCGGTCGCCTTCACCGGCTTGATTTCAATCCCGTGCGTTGTGTCTCGACCTTCTACCCATTCGTCGCCGCGCAGCGCGCCCAGCAGACAACTCTTTCCAACCTCGCCCTCGCCGATCAGGATTAGCTTGGCTTCATTCAGCGTGATTTGAGCTTCGGCCTTCGCTCGCAGATAGCGCTTGACAGCGTCAAGGCCTTCCTTGTGCGCGGCGGCAAGTTCGGGGTTGAGAGGGTCATTAGAGAGATTTAAGTAGTTTAAGTTTGGAAGTTGTCCCAGCGACGGGGGTATGTCGGTAAGTTGATTACTGTCTACATGTAACGTCTCTAGAAACATCAACTCACCCAGCCAGTGAGGAAGGACGCTTAGCTTATTACCCGACAGATCCAGAGTCTTCGAGTTTTTTAATTTGCCGAATTGGCTCCGGGATAGACGTCAGGTCCATAAGCGCGACGGTGAGGTATCGCAACTGCGTGAGCTGACTGAGGCACTCCGGTAGCCCCGTCAATTCGTTCTGGGAGACGTCCAGCCATTGCAACTGGTTGAGCTGGCCCAGCCAATCGGGCAGCGCCGTCAGGTGGTTACCGGTGAGATCCAGGTTCTCCAATTGAGTGAGCATGGCCAACGACTCTGGCAGCACGGTTAATGGGTTGTAGGAAAGAGTAAGAGATTGCAATTGCGCGAGCTGGCCCAAACACTCCGGCAGCGCCGTCAATTCGTTGCGGGAGAGATCTAGCGACTGCAACTGATTGAAGTGGCACAGCCACTCAGGGAGTTTCGTCAATGGGTTGCCAGATAGGTTCAGCGATTGCAACTGCTCAAGTTGTGTCAGCGACGTGGGCAACGTTCTAAAGTCGTTGTCAGATAGGTTCAGCGATTGCAACCGCGTCAGCTGCCCTACCGACTCGGGGAGCTCGGTCAGTTTCATAGCGCGAAGATCGAGTTCCTTCGCGCCCGATCGCTGCGCGGCCTCGATCGTCTTTTCCGCTGCTCGATAAGCTTTGTCTTTAGCCATTGCTTTTCTCGCCTACGTGTTTTGAGTAGGCAACTTATAAAACTCTCGCGCCGGCTTCAAAGGCCGCAGCATCCAGTAAGGCCGGCGCTCTCCATTGGGAGAGAACTTTTCCGCGGGTCGCGTTTGTGCCAGCCATTTTTTGTAAACCTCGCGCGACTTAGCAGTGTCAACGTGGATGTCGCCGTAGCTGTCTGACGGTTCAGCTTGGCGCACGCGCACGGCCTGATGCCAGCAGTGCATCCCGGAGATCGGATCGGGGTGAACCGGAAAAGTCAGGTTCTGATGCACGCCGACATCGTTCCACCAGATACGCAGTGAGTCAGCGTCGCTGGATTCAAACGGCTCGGCGCCACGCTCGCGTTTCATTCCCCACTTAGTTCCATCACGATCGAGTTTCACTGTCGCCGTCAACTGGCGCTGGCCACTCTCGTGCGTCTTCCAACGTCCCATGTGATGACTGCACGCGACGATGCCCGGCTTGATGCCTTCAGTCACCCACGCGCGCACGACGAAGTATCCAATCTCAGTTTCCACGCGCACCAGGTCGCCGGTGCGCACGCCTAACTTCGCAGCGTGGCCCGTGTGCAACCAAAGCGGATTAGTATGTGCGATTTCATTTAGCCACTTCGCGTTCGCGCTGCGCGTGTGAATCTGAATGGGAAGCCGGAACGTTGAAATGAGAATGGTTTGATCAGCTTCGAGATTCTCAGGATGAACGTGACTCGCAATGTAAGTTGGAATCGCGCACTCCGGCCAGCCCCAATCAGCGATCGTTCGGGAGAAAAATTCGAGCTTGCCGCTCTGGGTCGGGAAGCCGCGTCTGATTTCACCATCGATGTTGACGCCCACCAGGCGGCGCCCATCGGCATCGCCATCGGGACTGGGAACCGGCACGACATTGGGCGAAGCCGGCTTCGGCGCGCGCGTGAATATGCGTCCGAGTTCGTCTTCACGTACATCGTCGAGCTCTTCCTGCGGTATGGTTTGCTCGTAAAGCGGGCCGACTTTCTCCGAGATTTCAAAAGAACCGTAGCGCCGCATGAATTCGAGCGGCGACAAATTCTCGGCCGCAGCCTTTTCAGGCAATCCCGGAACTGAGTTTTCAAACATCCAGCCGTAGTATTCATCTACGCCCAGACGCGTGCCCGGCTTCTTTTTCGATTCCACGAATTGGCGAATACCCAAGCTTCCGTCGCGGTCGATGCGCCATGTCAGCTCCATCCAAAATTCGTTTTCTTCCCAGACTTCACCAGGATTAACTTCGCGCGTGTCCGTGACCTCGTGCCCGTTTCGTTGGCGCGCCGCGCGCATTACCGGCTGGCGAAAGCCAAGCCACTGCGCATCGTGCGTTTCGTAGGAATGGACGTCGTGACGCTCTGGCCCGAGTCCCATCGGCAAGATGTAGTCCGCGAAATACGACGTCTCATTCCACACCGGCGTCAGCGCAACGTGACAGCCAATTAGATTCTCATCTGTCAGCGCCTCAATCCACGCGAACCCATCAGGATTCGTCCATACCGGGTTGTAGACGCGCGTGAAATACGTATCGAGTTTGCCACGGCCGTCCTGCAAGAGATGCGGCAGCAGGAAAGACATCTCGTGCATCGAAAGCGGAAATTCCTGCGGCCAGTTAATCTCGCCCCACATCTTCGGATGCGGCGGCGTGTGAATCGGCTGCGGCACAAACTTGTTCCACGCGTTGGGAAACACACCGCCTTCAGTGGCGATTGCGCCAAGCAGCGCATTCAACATGAACAGCGCACGTGCGCACGACCACCCATGGCTCACTCCAGATGTGACACTGCGCCAGTTGTGACTTGAGAAGCGCGTACCGGCAGTTGCGACCACCTTCGCGATCTCCTCGAGCGTCTTTGCGCCAACGCCTGATTCTTGTTCGGCGAACTCAAAAGTGTATTCGGCGTAGAGTCGCTTCAACTCCTGCTCGAATTGTTCAAAGGTGGGAGTTGGTTCGTGACCTGCCGGCGCTTGGTCTTCGCGCCGTAGGCGCGAAATATTTATAGAATCGTCGTCATCGCTTAAACCTAGCCCACTCGACTCGAAATGCGTCGCATTTCGAGTCGAGTGGGAATCTTGGGAGGTGGCATCGCCGTCTATAAACATCTCGCCGCTCTGCGGCGATGAGGTTCCTGCTGCCTGCTGCCTGCTGTTTTCTGCCTTCTGCCTTCTGCTCTCTGCCTCCTGCCGACTGCCTCCTGTCTTCAGGTATTCCTCCCAGTTCCACCACCTCCGCACGAATTCGCGATTGTAGAGATTGTTCTGAATCAGATAGTTCGCAATCGCCAACAGAATCGCTGCTTCCGATCCGGGATAAGGCGCGATGTAGTGATCGGCATGCGTGGCTGTGTTCGATAGCCGCGTGTCCATCACGATCAGCTTCGCGCCGTTTGCCTTGCCATCGATGACGCGTTGGGCGTGCGGATTGAAGTAGTGGCCGGATTCGAGGTGGGCGCTAATCAGCAGAATGACTTTCGCGTTCGCGTGATCGGGACTCGGCCGATCGAGCCCCATCCAAAGCTGATAACCTTCGCGCGCTCCCGAAGAGCAGATGTTTGTGTGCGAGTTGTGACCATCAACGCCCCACGCCGCCAGAATCCTTTCTGTGAATCCATCTTCGCCGGGCCGGCCGACGTGATACATGATTTCCTGACGGCGGTCTTCGACGATCGCTTTCCGAATTCGCGAAGCAAGATCGTCGAGCACCTCGTCCCACCCGACGCGCTCCCATTTACCTTCACCGCGTTTACCGCTCCGCTTTAGCGGATAAAGAATTCGATCCGGATCGTTGACCTGATTGAGCGTCGCCGGGCCCTTGGCGCAGTTTCGCCCACGGCTGCCGGGATTCTCGGGATTCCCTTCGAACTTCTGAATCTGGTTTGTGTCTTTGTCGATATAAGCGAGCAACCCGCACGCCGACTCGCAATTGAAACAGGTCGTGGGAACAAGTTGATAATGCCGCTCTTTCCGCCGCGGCCAGGCTTGCGAATCAAGCTCAGTCCAATCATCCCAGCGCTCCTTGGGCGGGAATGCGGAGAGATGGATTCGTGAAGGGCCTGGGTAAGTTTTCATGTGCTCTTCGTTCTAATACGCCTTCAAGAAGTCGACGAGTGAGTGATCTATCAGATACTGTTCGATTACGGCTCTAACAAACGTGTAAAGTTCAGAGATGAGATCGTCAAAGTATTCTTCTTCACCCTCTTCTCTTGAAAGGCTTTTCACATATCTGTTAATTGCCTCGAAGTTTCCATGCGCGACATTCGACCGTTGCTCGTAAATAAGCTTCAGCCGTTTTCCAAGTCGATCGATGTTTAGAGTTTTGTTGTTCAAATATGTCAATAACGCGACCTTCAATCGAAATTGTTTGCCGATCGACTCCTCTACATTGAAGCGACTGTAATCTGGACTATGCGTAACCAGCAGTTCCAAGATGCTAGTTAATACGAGGAGCCTAGTTCGCTCGTTTGTTGCATCCTCAGCAGCGAGTCGGAGAAGATTACCGACGTAAAGAAGCTTTTCAGAATGACCTGCAAGAAACGCCTCATCCAACATCTTCGATTTTGCTAACATCTGCTCCTGGACAAGTGGGAAAAACGTCCAACTTAGCGGATCGTCGCGAAAGGGATTGTCCTTACCGTCGTGACACATCATGCCCAGCATAAGGAGTGAAAACCACATGCTCTTGTCTTGAACCTTTGTTGGGCGTGGCTCGGCGATTAGAAAACTCCTGCCGTGGTAAGAGTCCCGTTCAGAATTTACAAGTAATGCGAGCAAGTAACTGTAATCCGAGAGCAACGCTTGGCCTTTTTCAATCGGATGATCCTCATCAAGGAGAAAAAAGGTTCTTTCTCCCTTTGCTCTACTCTGTTTCCATAGCTCGTAAAGCTCCTGTGATGCCCCTTCATCATCGTAACGGGCAACCACCCAGTTACTGGCAGCCAACTCAAGGACTCCTTCGCGGCTAGAATCTTGGGAGCGTTGCCTGAAACCCTGATCATCATCACCAAGAAAATCGCGCAAACTAAGCAGGGTCTCCTCGACGGTGACGATGTTCTCGTCGGAATAATCAGGAAGGCCATAATCCTCGCCCGAATCTCGCGCCCGAATCAGATGATTCTTCAGAAATGAAACCTCATCCCGGGTTCGAGGATTATCAAGAGAGATTTTTAGATGACGAGAAAGCACAAGCGGTTCAGCTAGCGGATAGATGTAGGTAGTGACCAGGAAGTTCATTTCGTGATGCAATCGAAAACATCAACGCTTCTTGAATCTCGCTCGCAACTGCTCCATCACCAACTCGCCCTCAATCAGTTCTACTTTCCCTTCTTCGATCTCGCGCATACGTCTCTCAGCTTCCTCAGCCCAAGCCGCGTCAATCTCTTTCTGATCTTGCAATCTCCTCAATTCCGAAATCCGTGCCAGATGGTGATCATCGTGCTCGGCGATGAACAATGCTAAATCGATCACGCGGATCTGTGTCTTCAGTCGCGGATGCAACGCGGTGCGCAAGACGAAATCTTCATCGTACGAATCGAGACGCGCGACGAATGCCATCCGTTCTTTGCGAAACGCGCTGAGAATGCTTTCGATCGATTTCGCGTTGTGATCCGCCTCGTGCGTCAATTGATTAGTCATATCGGCGGCGGAAAGCGTGTCGCGTCGGGCCTCGAAATCATCGAGGCGATCCTTCCCCAAACCCTCCAGGTCTAGTAAATGCCCCGCCTGTTCCTGAATCGACCACTTGTCGCCGTCACGGCGCGTCAGCACCTCTCGCGACAATCCACGCGTCAGATCTTCGAGGCGCGCCGGAGTTCCGCGCACGCGCTCGACGACATTCCCGTACATGCCGAGCGGCAGCCCGAACGTGAATTGGCGCTCAATCCATTCAGTGCGATCGACCATTTTGGAGTGCGGCGACTTGGCGCCGCTTGAATGCTCTTATCTTCGCAAGCCGTTTAGCGGAGGGCTACTGCCCTCCGCTGGCGGGCGGTAGCCCGCCTCTTAACATTCGAGAAATTAACTTAAAGCGCCGACAAGAGCACCCCACGCGAGATGCTCGCGCGGGGACCCCGCCCGCCGGCGCACTCCAAAGGCGCACTCCACATCACGCCAGTGGCACTGACTGTCCGGCCTGCACGTACGCGTGCTCGTAAAGCATCATGCCGATTAACGCCAGCAGCGCAGCCGGAATGTCTACGAACGTGTTCGGATAACTAAACAGCGGCAGTACAGAAAACACGACGGCTGCGATGGATGATAGAACTCCGAGCCAAAAACTACTTTTGTATCTTCCGTGCGTCATTTCCCAAACCGCGACGCGCGCATGCGAGGTTGCGTGCGTGAGGGAAACTTCTCCCCAAATCATCAACACGTGAAGTAGGCTGGAAGCGACAAATATCAAGTGCAAAACTTGAAGCTCTAACCGAACTGTGTCGACCATTCCCATCAAAAAAGTATCCGATTGCATTGGGTCTTCAAACCAGAGGAAGGCCAGCATCAACACTGCAGAGCCCAGCAACAAAGCCTGAACCAGCAGGTGCGGCGGCAGCAGTGGGTTCTGCCAAAGGTCACGCGCCTTGGCCTGGGCGAAAAGATACGCTGTGTAGATCGCCGTCATAATCGACAGCGGAATCCCGGGAATAATCAGCCACCAATGCACCGCCGGCCAGTCAAGAATGCTCGAAATGAAATGCAGTCCGAGAACGGCGGAGTATCCCGCGATAATGAATGCCCCTTTCACCAACCAGCTTCGCCACTGCGGTCGCGTGAAAATCATGTAGAAGCGCGCCGGGTGTTCCAGATCCCAAAGGAGCAGCAAGCCGGTAAGACCGAGAAACGCGCCGGAAACGATTGGCGTCACCCATAGCCACAGCGCATTGTCCGATCTTAGAAATCCCAGGAGCACCATCAAGGCCGCCACCAAATAAACGCCGCTCGCAATTCCCTTCGTCCACGTGTAGAGACTCACGCGCCAGTCCCAGGGGATTGAATGCGCCACGTCGTAACTCAACAACGCGGCCGCCGAAGTGTTGCTGTAAGTCGGATTGCCTGAGACGACGTGATCTGCGGACTGCTGTTGCTCACTCCACATGAAGAGGCCGGCTTCAGGACGTCGCGCCGCGAGAGGATCAAGCGTCGCCTGGTGCGCGCCTTTGTAGAAGAGTTTAGGCAGCGTCTCCTTCTCAGGCCGGCGCACATTCACCGCTTCGCGATTCACAATCTGCGCGACGTATGAAGATTGGTCGTTCATGTCTCCGATCAGAATCGCTTGCGTCGGACATACGACCACGCACGCGGGCTCGAGGCCCACATCGATGCGATGCGCGCAGAAGTTACATTTCTCGGCTGAGTGATCTTCAGGATTGATGAAGATTGCGTCGTACGGGCAGGCAGCCATGCAGGCTTTGCAGCCGATGCAAATCGATTTGTCGAAATCGACGATGCCGTCGGCACGTTTGAACATCGCGGCGGTCGGGCAAGCCGTCACACACGGCGCGTGCGCGCACTGGTTGCAACGCGTCACCTGGTGCGCGCGGCGCACTTGCGGCCAGACGCCGACGTCAACGTGCTTAACGTAAGTTCGGGTGACGCCGACCGGAACGACGTTCTCGGACTTACAGGCTGTCGTGCACGCGTGACATCCAATGCAGCGAGTATGGTCGATTACCTTCGCCCACTGCACGCGATCAGGGTGAGCTGTTTCTGGCTCAATCATGTTAGCGAGGCGGCGAATATAACAGATTTGGAGCGCGCCGGCAGAGTCCCAATTTGGTCGGGACGACGACGGCGCTTTGGATCGTTGCTTGCTTCGGGCAAGTAGAATAGAACTCACTACTTAGCTGGCATCCAAAGCGGCGTCGCGCTACGACCACCCCAGCGCGGCTGCCGCGCTGGGAACCCCGGTGTTGCCGCCGCACCCCAAATTAATTTCATTGACCGCTTTCGAACCAACCCGCTAAGATAATTCAGGTCCCGCTCCAAGGCGCTTTCGCCTGACCAATTCAGTCCAGTTCTTGCCCATTACCTCTCCGATAGTTAACCGAAACCCTCGGCAAGGATTAGTCCCGATATATGTCTGTCAAAATCGACGACCTGCTCGTCACTGCCACCGCGCACTTCGCTTCTGACCTGCACTTGAAAGCAGGCTCGTTTCCCATCATGCGCATCGGCGGCGAACTCTATCCCGTCGCCGAAGCGCCGAAGCTTTGTCCCGAAGACACGCTCGACATGGCGTTCTCGATGATGTCGAACCGCCAAAAACAGAAGCTGAAGGAAGTTTCCGAAGTCGATATCGCGTACAGCGTCAAGGGTCTGGGGCGTTTTCGCGCGAACATTTTTCAGCAGCGCGGCACGGTGAGTATCGTGCTCCGCGTGATTCCCGATCAGAGCAAGTCTTCAGCGGCGCTCGGCCTGCCGGGTGTGATTGATCGAATCGCCGAAGAGCGACGCGGCTTGATTCTCGTCACCGGCGCGACCGGGTCAGGCAAATCGACGACGCTGGCGGCGATGATCGATCGCATCAACACGACTCGGTCTGGCCATATCGTAACGATTGAAGATCCGATTGAGTTTCTACATCGCGACAAAGTCGCCTTTGTCACTCAGCGCGAAGTGGATGTTGATACGCGTTCGTTTGCTGAAGCTCTGCGCGGCGCGCTCCGCCAGGACCCGGACGTGATTCTGGTCGGTGAGATGCGCGACCTGGAAACGATCAGCACCGCGCTGACCGCGGCTGAGACCGGACATCTGGTTTTATCGACGCTGCACACCCTCGACGCGACCGAAACGATTATGCGCATCGTTTCATCATTCCCTTCACACCAGCAAAAATCAGTGCGCATTCAGTTGGCCGGAATTCTGAAAGCAGTGATTTCGATGCGGTTGGTGCGCTCCGCCAAAGGCTCAGGACGCGTGCCGGCAGTCGAAGTGATGGTTTCGACGGCGTTAATTCGCGATCACATTGTCAACGAGGACAAGACTTCGCTGATTCGCGAAGCGATCGCGAATGGCTCGTCGCAATACAACATGCAGACATTCGATCAGTCTCTGTTCCATCTGCTTCAGTCGCGCCAGATCACTTACGAAGAAGCGATCCACAACGCGACCAACGCGGATGAGTTCAAGATGCGCGTTTCGGGAATCTTCTCGACCGATCAAACGACGATGGAGAATTCGAGCGCGATGAATTTCTTCGAGCCTCCACCGGAAGAGTTCGAGCGAATTGTGAGCCGTTAGTGACGACAGAGATCTGCTGGCCCCCTCCCTAACGGTCGGGGTTCTGCATCATTCTGCGCGCTTCACCCCTCGTTACTCACCATTGGCCACATAACTGCGAGTTTCAAACAGGATTTGTTTTTGCGTGCGATCGGATCGGCGCTAAGCTTGGTGCGCCATGCACGAGCGCGCACTCAACTCAACCTTATCGAAGTGGATACTGATTGGTCTTGGTTGGGCGGCGTTCGCTCTTTTCTTCGCCAGCGAACTCGTCGTCAGACGGGCTTACGCCGGATTTCCACCGAACATTCTACGCGCTCTGGTAATTTGGCTAATTTGCGCGGGTCTCTGGTTCGCTGCCACGCCGCTGATTCTCCGCTTAGCTCACCGTTTTCCAATTGACCGGCAAAGATGGGTAGGGAGCATCGTCATGCACCTCGCCGCCGCCGGCGTGATCTCATTTGTTCTGCTGGGAATCTATACCGCGGTCACATCTGCACTCGTTTTTACTGACGGAAGGCAGACGTTGTGGCAGGCATTCCGCGCCCAGCTCGTGGGGAGCTTTCATGCCGAGGTGCTCACCTATTGGATGGTGATCGGCCTCAGTCATGTGATCGATTACTACCGCAAGTATCGTGAACGCGAGTTACGCGCTTCGCAACTGGAAGCCAGGCTGACCCAGGCGCGACTCGACGCGCTACGAATGCAGCTTCATCCGCATTTTCTCTTCAACACCCTGAACTCAATTTCAGTCCTTATGAGCGAGGATGTGACGGCAGCACGTCGCATGCTGACCAGACTCAGCGATTTGCTGCGCGCAAGTCTCGAAACGGCCGCGACACATGAAGTCCCGTTAAGAGAAGAACTCAAGTTTCTGAATAACTATCTGCAAATCGAGCAGACGCGCTTTCACGACCGGTTGACGGTCAGAATGGACATCGACCCGGCAGTCCTGACTGCGACCGTGCCGAATCTGATCTTGCAGCCACTGGTAGAGAACGCGATTCGACACGGCATTGCGCCGCGCGCGCAGCCGGGGGTGATTGATATCTCGGCGGCGCGCGAGAACGGCATGGTGCGACTGAAAGTTCGCGACAACGGGGCAGGTCTCGGCTCCGCCGGCGCGGCAGGATTAACCAAGGGAATCGGCCTGGCGAACACGCAAGCGCGACTCGACCAGCTTTATGGCGCCAATCACAGTTTCGAGATGCACAGTCCTAACGGTGGTGGCTTTGAAGTAACGATCCTCATTCCATTTCGCAACGGCTCAAGCGCGGCAGACGAGGCATAGGGCATGCGCAAGATTCGCACGATCATTGCCGACGACGAACCGCTCGCTCGCCGTGGAATTCGTGCGCAGCTCAAAAACGAAAAAGACTTCGAAGTTATTTCTGAATGCCGTAATGGCCAGGAAGCCGTGAAGACGATTGAAACAGAGTCGCCGGATCTGGTCTTTCTTGATGTTCAAATGCCTGAGCTAGACGGCTTTGGTGTGGTCAATACGGTTGGGCCGGCGCGCATGCCGGCGGTGATCTTTGTGACCGCGTACGACCGTTATGCTTTGCGCGCTTTTGAAGTCCACGCCCTGGACTATTTGCTTAAACCTTTTGACGACGACCGCTTTGCAAGTGCACTGCAACGCGCGCGGCAGTACATTGAGCGCAAGGACATCGACGACCTCGGCAGACGATTGCAGGGCCTGCTGGACGATCTCCAGCCGCGGAACAAGTATGTGGATCGGCTGGTTATCAAATCCGCCGGCCGAATCTTTTTCCTGAGCGTGGCCGAAGTTGATTGGATCGAAGCGGCCGACAATTATGTGCGGCTGCACGCCGGCACTGAATCGCATCTGCTGCGGGAAACGATGAATAATCTCGAAAAGAAATTGGATCCGAACCAATTTCTGCGCATCCACCGCTCGCGAATCGTAAACATTCAACGAGTCAAAGAATTGCGGCCACTGTTTCGCGGAGAGTACGACATCATGCTCAAGGACGGGACTCGATTGGAAACCGGCCGCGGCTATCGGGATCGAGTGCAGAAGCTTATGACCGAAGCATCATGAGGAGTATCCCTGACCCTTCGCCACAACCCAGCGCCTTTTCGCCTCGGGATCTTCGTCGTTAGCCACAAACTAGTTTCCAAACCCCTCGGCAAAGTTCTAGGCTGTGCGAAATCCTGAGGACTTCTAACTCAAGTAAGTGGAAGGACGAATATGAAACGAATCATCGCCACCGCACTGTTAGTTCTGACGGTTTGCTGCGCGGGAGCCTATGCCCAGGAGGCTGACAAAGAGCGAGAGGCGATCAAACAAACCGCGCTCGACTACGTTGAGGGCTGGTACGAAGCGAATGCCGACCGGATGGAACGGGCCCTACATCCTGAATTGGCCAAGCGAATCGTGCGCAACAGTCCCGAAGGCCGCAGCCGCCTGGATCAAATGGGCGCGCTGGCGCTGGTGCAGGGGGTCAAGCGTGGCGGCGGTAAGGACACGCCGAAGGATAAGCAGAATAAGGAAGTTACCATCCTGGATGTCTTTGGCAACACGGCCAGCGTCAAAGCAGTGATGTCTGACTGGATCGATTACATGCACATGGCGAAGTTCAACGGGCGTTGGGTGATCGTGAACGTGCTGTGGGAATTGAAGCCGCAAAAGAGATAAACGATTTAAGGAGGAAGGAACATGTACACAATTCGTGGCGTTCTTTTGGGAACCGGCGTTATCGGTCTCGCGTTCCTGTCGTTGGCTGTTCAACCAACGAGAACCCAGATGGAGCCGGTGGCAACCGTCGAACCGCAACACGGAGTACCGCTCGCGCCGTTCACCTCTGTTAAGTTGAATGGCGCTAAAGCCGTGCTTCACTACGGATCGCCACAGCGAGTGACGCTGCTCAAAGGCAATGGAGATATTTCGCTGATCACGGTCACCCAAGAGCGGCTGGTCATCGACAAATGCCGGGACAAATGTCCGAGAGGATACGAATTGCAAGTTGAGATTGTGACTCCGCTTATCAATGCAATTGCCGTTCGGAACGGCGGCGTGATCGAGAGTCGCGGTGATTTCCCGCTTCAGACGGCAATGAGTCTCGCTGTCAGTCACGGTGGCACAGTTGACGCCCGCACAATTTCGGCGAACAACATCACTGCTGCGGTGGCCCAGGGCGGAAGAATCCTCGCTAACCCGCAAGTGACCATGGTCGCCAGCGTTTCCAACGGTGGCGTGATTACTTATTGGGGTAACGCGCAAGTCACGTCATCGACCGAACACGGAGGAGCGGTCACTAAAGGCGCGGCCATCGACCTGGACAAACCGCTGTCTGATGTCGAAGTCCCCGTCTCATGTCCTACTTCCCCGGCGCCTCCGGCTGGTGCAAAGCGCTCGCGGACAATTGTTATCTAACGATCGCCGGCAGGATTGCGGTTTCGTGGTTGTTCAGCCTGTCTTGTTAAGGAGGCTTTGCCTCAAAAGTCTGAAAGTTCGTGGTCTGAAGGTTCCGCCTGTCATTCACACCGGGCTTCAGCCCGGTGATCACAGACGCTAAGGTAAAGGAACCGTTTCAACGGTTTCTCAGGTGCAACGCAACTGGATCATGATCAAGCTCTCGGTTCGCGGAGAAGTGGAAACCGTTAAAACGGTTTCGCGGATCTCTTCCCGCCAAAGATCACCGGGCTGAAGCCCGGTGTGAATGAGACTTCGGCACTCTCTGACTTTTGAGGCAAAGCCTGTTAAGGATGAACCCGGCAACCGTCGAACGAGTTCCGACCATGAAAATTTCCCTGAGTCTGGCAATTGTGTGCGCGGTACTTTCGCTTTACATCGCTACGCCACCAAACACTGCAAACGCTCAAGCGAACTCAGCAAAGGAACTCGCCGGACTATGGGAAGCAAAGCAACGCTTTGGTCCCGAGGTGCGTGGGACTTTGTTTGTTCGGCGGACGGGCGACCGTTGGCAAGCAGAAATCGCGGGACGTTTCGCCACCGTGAAGATTGAAGGCGATTCCGTTTCGTTCGAGTTGCCGGATCGCCAGGGCAAGTTTCGCGGCAAGTTCGACGCGCGCCGCACGAAAATCGTCGGGCATTGGACTCAACCGCAAGGCGTTGAAATCTCGCCTCTCGCATCGCCCGTGACGCTCACAAAACGCGGGGCTGATTGGCGTGGAGATGTCGCGCCGCTGGATGACGCGCTCACTTTCTATTTGATGATTAAAGAGCGCGCCGACGGCTCGATGGGCGCCTTCCTGCGCAATCCCGAACGTCATCTCGGCTGGATCAGATATCGGGCTGACTACTTAGAACGTGACGGGAAGTCGCTAAAACTCTTTGCCGCGAACCAGGGCAATGAAAAAGGAAGGCTCATCGCTGAGGGCACTTACAATCCTGACGCCGCATTGCTGTCGATCTATTTTCAACGTGGAGGGACTTTCGCATTCAGACGAGTGACGTCTGATGCAACCAGCAATTTCTATCCGCGCGGTCGTCCCACCGAGAAGTATCGATACGAGTCGCCGCCGGTGCTTGAAGACGGTTGGCAGACCGGCACACTCGAAGAAGTGGGAATCTCTCGCGCCGCGATCGAGAAATTTATCCAGATGGTGAGTGACACGCCGATGGACGCTGCCAACGCTCGCGAAGACCACGGCATACTGATCGCGCGCCATGGCAAGCTCGTCCTGGAAGAATACTTTCACGGAGAGCACCGCGAGAAGCCGCACGACACGCGCTCAGCCTCAAAAAGCATCGGTTCAGACATGACCGGCGCCGCGATCTATTCCGGCCTTCCGATCAAGACAACCGATTTCGTGTATCAAGTCATGAACAACGGGACATTTCCGCCCGGTCTCGACGCGCGAAAGCGAGCGCTGACGCTCGAACATCTGCTTACCATGTCCTCCGGATTTGAATGCGATGACTGGGACACGCCAGAGCGATCGCCCGGCTATGAAGATAATTTCTGGGACCAGGATAAAGAGCCGGACTACTACAAATGGACGATGGCGTTGAAGATAGTTCATGAGCCAGGCACGAAAGCCTTTTATTGCAGTGCCGGCTCGAACCTAGTGGGTGGAGTTATGGCTCGCGCAGCGCGGCAATCCGCGCAGGAATTGTTTCATAAACTCTTAGCGGAGCCGCTTGGTATAAAACGTTATTACCTGACGGTTTCGCCAGCCGGCGATTTCAGCCTCACTGGTGGCGCCAGATTCCCCCCACGCGATTTCATGAAGCTGGGACAATTGCATCTGAACGGTGGGACATGGAACGGACGAAAGATATTTACGCCTGAATGGTCACGCCGCGCCACGGCTACTTCAGTGACCGAGATTGGAGGCCGCAAAAGACAATATGGTTACCTTTGGTGGATCAATGAATACCCTTACAAAGGACGCACTGTGCGCGCGTATTATGCGGCGGGAAATGGCGGTCAGATTGTGATGGCGATTCCTGATCTTGATTTAGTGATTGCGTTTTACGGCGGCAATTACAACGACCCGTCGATGTTTATTTCCCAGAATGTTTATGTGCCGCAACACATTCTGCCGGCAGTTATGCCTTCGAAGT
Source organism: uncultured Acidobacteriota bacterium (assembly GCA_963726075.1). GTDB lineage: Bacteria > Acidobacteriota > Blastocatellia > Pyrinomonadales > Pyrinomonadaceae > UBA11740. Next base: position 1,295,274 of record CAVSAQ010000001.1, read on the forward strand.
AAAGCAGTCAGAACCACCTGCGGTAGCGGGTGGTTTAACGTCCGTCACGACTCTGCTTGTGATTAGATCAACCGCCCGCTACCGCAGGCGGTTCTGACTGCTTTGCTTCCTGCCAAAGCTCTTCCAAATCGCGAATCAAAACATCTTCGAACTTCCGGTTCTGCTCGCGCAGTCGTTTCTCAATATGCGCAAAGCGCTGCCGGAACTTTCGATTGGCGAGCTTCAATGCCGCTTCGGGCTCAACGCTCAGGTGGCGTGCGATGTTTGTGACGACGAACAGCATGTCGCCGATTTCCTCTCGGATGTGAACGTGATCGGCTTCATCGGCTGATTGTTTATGCGCTTCAATCGCGACGCGCAGCTCTTCCACTTCTTCCTGAAGCTTTTCAAAAATCTCGTCAACGCTTGTCCAGTCAAAGCCGACCCGCGCGACTTTCGTGGAAATCTGATGCGCTTCCATTAAGGCCGGCGCTTTCGTGGACACGCCGTCCAGAATTGAACCATCGGCTTCGCCCGACACTTTGCCGGCAGCGCGTTTCTCTTCGGCTTTGATCGCTTCCCAGTTGCGCAAGACTTCGGCTGAATCTCCGGCTTCAACTTCTCCAAAGACATGCGGATGCCGCCGCACCATCTTCGCGTGAACTTCTTCGATCACATCATCGATGGTGAACTCGCCACGCTCTTTCGCGACCCGGGCAAAAAAGGTGATCTGGAAAAGCAGATCGCCCAACTCTTCGCGCAGCGGATCAGGCCGGCCCTGCCGCGCTTCTTCCAAAGCATCGAAGGCTTCGTAAGCTTCCTCAAGCAGCATCGGCGCCAGAGTCGCGTAAGTCTGCTCGCGATCCCACGGACAGCCGCCCGGAGAGCGGAGTCGATCCATCAACTCGACGAGATCGGCGAAAGTCTTCGGCATGCGAGCTAGTTTCAGGGTTCGAGTTTGAAGTTTCAAGTTGGCAAATTTCATTCACACCTCGCTTCAGCGAGGTGCTGGCGGGGTTCGGGACCAGAGTAAGCCGTTTTAACGGCTTACTAATAAACCGTTAAAACGGTTTCAGAGCAACTGACGCATTGCCGGTACACCTTGCTGAAGCAAGGTGTGAATGAGAACGTCGGTCTTTGCGATTCCTCAAAAGCGAGTGCTAACATCAGCGCGGCTTAATCCCAAAACTGATCGTGTGCGCGGCGGCTTGCAGCTACCGTAAGCGCATCCCTGTTTAGAAAGTCATGGCAGAAGAACAACCCACATTCAAAGTAGTCGACCGCCGGCCTTTCAATCCCGACGGAACTCCGCGCGAGCTTTCCGCGGAAGAGAAAGAGGCGCAGGAAGCTGCCAAAGCGAAAGCCGCAGCTGAACCACCACCAAAAGCTTCACCGGCACCGGAGCCGGCCACTCCGACTCCGCCGCCGCCAGAGTCAAAGACGCCGAGTGTAGCTTCTGAATCGCACGCCGCGCATGACCCAGCGGGGCCGGCGGGCAGCGATCCGCTCGACGATCCGGCAAGTTTCATCAGCTTGATCATGTCTTTGGCCTCGAACGCCGCGGCTTCACTGGGAATGATGCCGCATCCGGTGACGGGGGAAACGGGCGTTGATTTGAAAACCGCAAAGCATTGGATCGACGTGCTCGGTATGCTCGAAGAAGAAAACTGCCGGCAACCTGGATCCTCAGGAAGACCAAATGCTCGAAGGCCTGCTCGCGGACCTGCGGATGCAATACGTTTCATTTTCCGGGGCGCCGACGCCGCCGCCTGCGAAGTTCAGCGCCAGCGATATCACGGGTGGAAGGTAGGTTCCGAGCATTCAAGGGTGGAAAAGACTATTTGACATTTGGCATTTGAGATTTTTCATTTGCCATTTATCGGCACATGCGGTGTTTGCGATCGGGGGATCAACGCCGAGCGAAATCTGCCAGGAGTCACGTAATCCGAAGCGGCAAATGGCAAATGAAAAATCTCAAATGCCAAATGTCAAATAGTCTCTTGCTCGAACTCTAAATGAAGCTCACCTTTCTCGGAACGGGCACATCCACTGGCGTTCCTTCCATTGCCTGTGACTGCGAAACTTGCACGTCCGACGATCCGCGCGATAAGCGTCTGCGTGTTTCGGTTCTTATCGAGCACGCCGGACAAACGGTCATCATCGACACTTCCTCTGACTTTCGTCAGCAGGCACTACGCCAGGGCATCAAGCATCTCGACGCGGTGCTCGTCACGCATTGTCATGCGGATCACATTTTTGGGCTCGACGATATTCGGCCGCTGAACTTTCGGCATGGCGCGTTGGGACTGTACGCAAACGAGCGGGCCTGGAAAGACATTCGGCGAATTTTTCAGTACGTCTTTGAACCCACGCATTTCGGCGGCGGCTTGCCGCAGATTGTTCCGCACACGGTCGTGAACGGGGCGCCGTTCTGCTTCGGATCCGATTTACACATCACTCCACTCGAAGTGATCCACGGCAGGCTGCCAGTGATTGCCTATCGTCTGAATGATTTTGCTTATGCGACTGATTTGAGTGAGATTCCGCCGGACACACTCGAAGGGTTGCGAGGATTAGAGGTCTTAGCGCTGGATTGTCTGCGCATTCGCCCGCATCAAACACACCTTTGGCTGGAGCGGGCCCTGGAATATGTTGAGGAGCTGAAACCAGGACGCACTTTCTTCACCCACATCACGCATGACATCAAGCACGCTCGTGATTCTAAGTTACTGCCAGACAATGTTGAGTGGGCTTATGACGGACTGGCGGTAACGGATTGATTCATTTGCTCATTGATTCATTGCCTCAATAAGGTTCGCCTAAGTGAGTCGATGAGTAAATGAATCAATGATTCAATGAGACTATTTCACGGAACAGAAAACGCCGACATCTCGCGCCCGACGGTTTTGACGCTCGGTGTGTTTGATGGGCTGCATCTTGGCCATCAGCTGATCATGAAAACGGTCGTCGAACGCGCGCGCGCAGTAAGCGCGGTACCGACGGTCATCACGTTCGAGCCGCATCCGCGCGCGGTTCTGCATCCTGCGTCTGCTCCGCCGCTGCTGCAAACTCTGGATCAAAAGATTGAAGCGCTGGGCGTGTCGGGTATCGAGCAAGCCATCGTCATTCACTTCGATCAGGCGTTCGCGCAAATCCGGGCTGAAGATTTCCTGCGCCATGTTGTGCGTGAGCGTTTGCAGGCGAAAGAGGTTTATCTCGGCCGCGGTTTTTTCTTTGGCCACAATCGTGAAGGCAACATTGATCTGCTGCGCAGCGCCAGCCAGCGTCTCGGTTTCTTTGCGGATGAAGTGCCTGAAGTGAGGCTGCGCGGGACACGCATCGGGTCCACACGCATTCGCGAACTGCTGCAACAGGGGCGCGTAAATCTGGCGCGGAGAATGTTGGGCCGGCCCTACGGTGTTGAAGGTCCCGTCGTTCGCGGCGCCGCGCGCGGCACGAGCCTCGGCTTCCCGACCGCAAACCTGCGGCCGCACAATCGGGTGATTCCGCGAGCCGGTGTCTATGTCACTGCGACTTTAAATGCTGGTCAATGGCGTCGCAGTGTCACCAACATCGGTGTGCGGCCGACATTCGGTGATGCGACCGAACCGTCGGTTGAAACCTTCTTGTTGAATTGGTCAGGTGATTTGTACGGAGACGTTCTGCGCCTGAGGTTTCTGCACCGGCTGCGCGAGGAAAAGAAGTTTGGATCAGTTGACGAACTAAAATCGCAAATCGATCGAGATGTGGCGCGAGCGAAGAGATATTTTGAGCGGACAGGAGTGAAGAAATCGCTGGCGTTTGCGTGAGGCTTTGTGGCTCTGCCACCTGATGTGCGGTAAGGCTCCGCCTTACCGTTTGCCGCTTCTCAATCTTCTTCCGCACTTCGAAGCTCAGCCTCGAAGTGCGGAAGAAATAAAAGTTATCATGTGACGGAAAGGCAGAGCCTTTCCGCACATCAGGCGGCGAAGCCGCTACAACTTGCGGACGTCCTCGTCCGCTCTTTTTTTTGTTCGCGCTTCGCGCTCATAGCGGACAGGGACGTCCGCGCTCCCAGGGTTAGCGTTGAGTGACCGCGTTAAATACCAGCGGGTAAGTCGCCAGAGACTGAGCACGATACTGCGGCCGGAAGCCGAATAGGATGATGCGTCCTTTGCCGTAGGATACTTCGACCAGCGCCGCCTTCCCTTTGAGGCGATCGCCCCCAAGCAGCCAACCGGAAAGCAACGGATCTTTGTTGCGTGGATACCAGGCGATGACTTTTGCGGAAACGCCCTCCCTCACGGTCGGGCTACTGCCCCGTTGCGCATCACCCGCACTAATTACTTCAAACACCGGAGAGTTCTCAAACCAGGCGATCGATTCTTTCGGCATTCCTTTCGCGATCGGATGGTTCGTATCCAACTGAATCCGCAGGATCGAACCGGGAACGAAGAAGTTCGTGCGTGCCAATCCTTTCGTCACATCACGCACTGGTAGCTTGAATTGCTCGATAGCAAAATCGGAAGCGCGATTGAGACAAACAAGTGTCCCGCCCTGCTCCACAAACTCGCGCAGCGCCTTCACGCCTTTTTGACCGAGTCCGCCGGTGTATTCTTCGGGCATCGAGCCTTTGCGATGGCCGTTGAGAATGGCGTTGGGCGGTTGGTCAGGGATGATGATTGCGTAGTACTTGTCACCGATTCGTCCGTTCCTGATTTCTTCGTCTGAGATCACTCGATGGCCGTGTCCCCCATCATCGAAAACCCACTGAGTCCACCCGCGATCCATTGAAGGCACATGAGATTTGTAAATCGCTGGCGCTTTCTGGGCGCCTGGACCAATTGGCGCTCCCGAGAACGCGGGTCGACTTCCGATTTCGGCCTCCTCTTTATTCTGAGGCGTCGGATATCTGAATGGCGCAAAAACGGGCTTTACTTCAACGTTCATCAATCGCGGTAACGTGTGGGCGGTAACGTCGTAAGGAGACACAGGATGCCCCGCATTGTCCCTTAAGTCGGGATAGCGCTGGTCCTCCAGCAGTGCCTTTGCAAAACCACCATAGGGCTGGCTCAACGGCACAATCCATGAGTTCCGCGGATAATGCGTTCCGTTTGCGGTGAATGACTCCTGGCCTCGCGCCCACCTAATCTCGACTCCACCTCGCATTAGAATATCAGTCAGTGTCGGCGTGTTCTTCGGAGGGTTATCTGACGGAAGTATCACAAACCCAAACAGCTCTCCTCTCCTCCGCGGCCGCACCGCCTCTTTCCCAATCTCATAAAACCTCTGTAACCATCGCTCACGATTTTGCGCAGCGTGCTTCATCAAAAAGAACGCGGCGGTGGTCATCGTGTTCGTGATGTCGCCAAGCTTCCATTCACCGCCGCGCCAGACTGGGCCAAAGTTGGCGGACTCTTTTTTCGGGTCATAGCCTGGTGAATTTGACCCTTCCGACGACTCTCGCGACCGCAACTCTTCGAACTCCACCGTTCGAGGCGTGGCAATTCGCGCCGATGCAGTCTCAGACAAAATGCGCACACCGCCGTGGTAATGCGAATACGCGCGCGCGGGCGTCCATGCGTCGTAAGTCGAATTGGTCGTGATGCCCTGAAACCCAGCCTTGCGCATTTCGCCGGCCATCCAGTTCCCTAATTCCGTGTAGCCCTCAACGATCTTCTTCGGCACATTTGGTTCGACCGGCGGCATGTACGGGGGGAGAAACAGGCGCGATCCCAGCGCACCCTGCTGATGAATGTCGTGGACAATCTGCGGATGCCAGGCGTTGTGCAAATGGTCGACGGTCAGTTGCGTCTCGACCTGGGTGAACGCGTACCAGTCGCGATTGTTATCGTGGCCAACATACTTGTGATAAAGCTCGGGCGGTTCGGTGCCTTCGTAAGGAGTGCCGAGGGTCTTGTCATACCAGTTCTTCACGATGTCGACACCGTCGGGATTTAATGAAGGCACGAGCAAAACGATCGTATTGCGAAGGATCTCCTGAATCTCGGGTTCGTTCGAAGATGCCAACTGGTGCGCGATCAATGTGCTGGAAAGTGTCGAGCCGACTTCGGTCGAATGAATGCCGCAGGTGATTAGAACGATGGTCTTGCCGCGAGCAATTAGCGAGCGCGCTTTGCGATCGGCGAGTCTTGGGTTGGCCGGCGAGCCGAGAATACGCGGGTCGGCAAGTTGCCGCTGAATCTCTTTGAATTCATCGAGCCTGCTTAGATTCTCAGGCGCGCTGATCGTCGCGTAGACAAATGGCGCGCCCATCGTTGACTTGCCGATCTCTTCAAACTTCACCCGGTCGCTGGCCGCGTCGAGTTTCTGAAAGTACTCGAGGATCTTCGCCCAACTAGCGAGTTTGCGATCGTCGCCGGGTGTGAACCCCAGGACGTCTTTCGGTGCAGGAATCTTGTTTTGGGCGGATGCGAATGACTGATGAAGAATCGCATCGGATTGAATCGAGAGTGCAGGGAATAGACTCGCGGCAAGAAACAAGAATAAAGCGCGCTTTAACATTCAGAGTCCTCCAGGCTGATCGATGCTGGCGCCCGCATTGTCTCATTCACACCGTGGCTTTAGCCCGGTGCGTGATGCGGAGCATCCAATTCAGGAAACCGTTTAAACGGTTTCGCATCACAATTCAAGCTTGATCACCGGGCTGAAGCCGCGGTGTGAATGAGAATGAGATTCAAATCCCATGAATCCGCACGCGGAACTCATCATTGAACGCAGCGAGGTCGGGCAGACGGCCTGAGAAGGTTCGCGATTCCCTCAGCAACATTGGCAAGCCGCCGTGAGCTGGCGTCAAGCCGTACGCCGGATTGGAAAAGATCGAAGCGATTTGCGGATTCAACCTTTGCGCCACGCCAAACTTTGACGCGCGCAAACCCGCCGGGGCGAACCCGGCGCTGCGACGCGCGTTAACGATCTCAATGGCACGATCGAATATGTGAATGCGTGTGGAAATGTCGCGGAAAGCCAGGTCGCGATGAGTCAACGCATTCGCAAGCGCTTCGGAAATCGATGCGCGCTGGTAATTCGCGCGCGCCGGTAAGCCGGACTGATCTTCCGCGGTCGTTTTCGGCAGATTAGGCCGCGCGTCCCAAAGATCGGCATACCGGGTGATGAACTTCAACATCGATTCATAAATCGTCGCGAGGTTGCCCTTGAGCTCGACTCGCTCAACGACCGGCGCCTGAGCGTTGTCCCCACTGAAACGCGTCGCCATGACCGAAAATTGTGGCAGCAAACGCGCGACGCTTTCATCGCTACCGAACAAAAGGAGTCCGGCGAACGTCGGCACGAGTCCGCGCGCACTATTCGTCGCCAGCAACAAGTAGCGCTCGAGAATCTCTGCCGTCGGGTAGCCTTTGACTGTTGTTTCGTCGAAGGCTCCACCCGAGAATCCACGCATGAAGCTCCACAGATGAGCTTCGTCGATGTCCTCAATCTTCGCGCCAACTGCGGCCAGGCTTTCGTAAGCAAACGCTTTCGCGTCGTCGAGGAGCGCCGACAGTTCTTCATCGGTAGCTTCACGTTTGTCGGCGCCGATGCGCACAAAGAACCTTCCGTCGCGCGTGCGATACGGCTGCTGCTTCCCTTGCACTTCCAGCGCAACGATGCGCCGCCCGTTGTCGAACGCCAGACGATCGATGAACGGAATCAGGGGCGGCGCAATCTCTTCATAACAGATGCGCACCAACTCGTCCTGAACTTCTTCCGGATGATCGACGCCTTCGACGCGCAGTTGATCGTTGACGCCAAAGACGATCACGCCGCCGCCGGTGTTCGCGAGGGCGACGATTCCCTGCGCGATTCGCTCAGAATTCGAAAGTTTTACTTTGAGTTCGAGGTAGGTGTCTTCGCCGCCGCGCACCATGCGCATCAGTTCCGTGCGCGAAGTCTGCGGCGCGCCGCTGGAATAAAGATATTCCTGAAAAGAGCGCTCGGTGACCGGCTCGTGCCGCTGGTTGCTGCGAAATCTTCTGCGAGCCATTTTGTAATGACGGGGCCGCGGTGCCCGCCCGGATGCCGCAACAGCATCGCTGGAATCAGAATCAGTGCTTCACGGGGTAACGATGCCAGTGTAGCATAGCGCGACTGGGAGCGCGGACGCCCCCGTCCGCGCAGACGCGCCGCATTCACTTCATGCGGGCGAGGGCGCCCGCGTTCCGATTAAGATTCATGTTCTCACATCGCAATCACGCAAAAGCTTACGTCGGATTGGGGTCGAATCTCGGCGATCGCGCCGGCAACCTGTTGCTGGCGGTTCGCGGAATGATGGAAGCGTCCTTGTGCGTCACCCGCGTGTCTTCGATCTATGAAACCGAGCCTGTCGGCGAGGTTCAACAGCCACCCTTCCTCAACATGGTGGTTGAGATTGGTAATACGTTACCAACGCCTGAGCAAGTGATGGCGCGTTTGCTGCGCATTGAATTCGCGTTGGGTCGAACTCGAAGAAGTGAAAGACGGGCCACGTACGATCGATCTCGATCTGCTGCTTTACGGTGACGTCCAGAAAGATACCGAGTTCCTGCGGCTGCCGCACCCGTGCTTGCATGAACGCCGCTTCGTGCTCGAGCCGCTGGTTGAGATCGCGCCCCACCTCGTTCATCCGAGATTGAAAACGAGCGCTGCCGAATTATTGGAAAGCGTTGAAGACGAGTCGGCGGTGAAAAGGTGGACGCCGTGATACAGAACCGCGAGCGGTAGCGAGCGGGATAAAACCTCGAGTTGCGTCATTATCCCGCTCGCTACCGCTCGCGGTTCTGTAACTGATCAATCCAACTTCGCCGTCTCTAAAAATTTCGGCACCCGCCGCGCCTTCGTCGCTTGTTCGTACGCGTAGGCGAACTTAATTAGCGTCGCTTCGCTCCACGCGCGGCCGAAGAATGAAATCCCCACCGGCAACCCAAACACGTAACCAGCAGGCACAGTGATGTGCGGATAGCCGGCCACGGCGGATGCACTCGAATATCCGCCCGTGAAGTGATCGCCATTCACGAGATCAGTCGGCCAGGGTGGGCCGCCCGTCGGCGCAATGATCGCGTCCAGACGGTGCTTGTTCATCACCGCGTCAATTCCCAGCGTCCGCGTCAACCGATGATTCTTGGCGAGCGCCATCCGATACTTTCGCTCAGTCAAAGGCCCTTTCGCCTGCGCCTTGACCATGATGTCCTGGCCGAAGTAGCGCAGCTCGCGATCGCGATTCTTCTCGTTGAAGTCGATTACGTCCTTCAAACTCTTCACCGGCACACTTGGGCCAAGCGAAGCGAGATACTTATTCAGATCAGCTTTGAATTCGTAGAGCAGCACTTCGAATTCCGAGTCGTCGAACTTGCCTTGCGTGGGGATGTCGGCCGGATCGATCACCGTCGCGCCAAGCCGCTTCAGCACGTCGATGCTCTCGTGCATGAGTTTATCGACCGCATCATTGAAGCCATGCGATTTTCGCTGCACCCCGATGCGGGCGCCCTTTAGTCCGTACGCGTCGAGAAACTTCGAATAGCCGTTGACCGCTTTCGACTGCATCGTTTCTGTTACCGGGTCGCGCGGGTCAGTTCCGGTCATCGCGTGGAGCAGGATCGCAGCGTCAGTGACTGTGCGGCACATCGGTCCCGCGGTGTCCTGGCTATGCGCAATGGGAATGATACCCGCGCGACTGATCATCCCCAGCGACGGCTTAATTCCAACGAGCGAACACGCATTAGACGGACAAACAACCGACCCGTCAGTCTCAGTTCCGACGCCGACGGCTGCGAGGTTCGCGGCGATGGCTGCGCCCGTGCCGGAACTCGAGCCACATGGATTACGATCCAGCACGTACGGATTCTTTGTCTGGCCGCCGCGACCGCTCCAGCCGCTGCTCGAGTGACTCGAACGGAAGTTCGCCCATTCGCTGAGGTTTGTCTTGCCTATGATCACGGCGCCTGCTTCCCGCAGTTTCTTCGCGACAGTTGAATCCTGAGCCGGAATAGATTCGGCCAGCGCCAGCGAACCCGCGGACGTCTTCATCCGATCATGCGTATCGATATTGTCTTTGATTAGCACCGGAATTCCGTGCAACGGCCCACGCTTGCGACCAGCTTTTCGCTCGCGATCCATCTCAGCGGCGATCGATTCCGCGTCAGGATTCAGTTCAATCACTGAGTTGACGGCCGGTCCACGCTTGTCGATGTCGTTGATGCGATCGAGATACTTCTCGGCGAGCGACCGCGCGCTGTACTTACCTGAAGACATGCCGGCCTGCAGATCGGCAATCGTTAACTCGTCTAATTCGAATGCGGCTGGTGATGCGTGGGGCGCCACTTCGCGTGATTCCGATCGGGTACGGACAGAAACAGTCGCCGCGGCTGCGCCGGCGGCGCCGGCGATGCTGCGACGCACAAAACTCCTGCGATTCATGGCGGACTCCTGAAAAGAAATGTTGGAACGCAGGACTTCTATGCGGTGATGAACGGAAAGTCAAATCCGGTTTTGTTCCCTCTCCCTTTGAAAGAAGATTCATCGTTTACTCAACCATTTTTCCTAACGCCGAAGGCGTTCGCTAATTCCCAGCCCAGGGCAACGCCCTGGGGACGGATTCCATCGTTCGTTTCGAACTCTGAAAGAGTTCGCGAATCGCAGACCAGCCCTAAAGGCACAACCCTTTCAGGGTTGCACTCCTTCTGGATTCATCCCTTTCCCAGGGTAGCGCGCCGTCGCGCGCAACCCTGGGCTAAAAGTCAGAAACGCCTACGGCGTTATGGTGTCAACTACAGGAACGCTCTTCGAAAGGGCAGCGGAAAAGAGAGGCGGATAACGTAACCATCAGGTGAGAATTTCTTCTGCAAAGAACTCGCGCAGAAATGGCATGGTGGGACGATTGGCAAACCTGAGATTGAAGCTGACCGGTGTGCCGTTGCGAACACTCTCAGCAAGCCGCTTCGCTTCCGGCAGAACGCTGATGGCGCGCAAAGCCTGCGGATCACTTTCCAGCAAAACCCTCTGACCTTCGTCCGCGCCGAACGCCGCCGTGATTACCTCGTCTCGCAGACGCAGCTTCACGAAATCCACATCCGCGTCGATCTGCGCATCACTCAAGCGTCGCGAAGGATCCTTCCGCACGAAACTCTTGAATGCTTCGATTACGCGATCCGTAATCGGGAAGTCAGCCATCTTCGGACTTCGATCGTATGCAACCTTGTCGATGCGGTACGACTCAGCGCCGGGAACCAGGCCGGCGGCCAGTTCTCTGGTGAAGTAGAAAGCCGCCTCGATGATCCGCGCGCGCACGGGCGTCGGGGTCAGCGGCCGCGCTTCGATGTCCGGCGTGATGCCGCCACCGCCGTAAAATACTCTGCCGGCCGCGGTGCGAAAAGCCGGCGCATTCGAGCTGCGCGGCTCAGATGATTCTACGGGCGAAGGCTGGCCGGGTTGAATGACTTGCGGTTCGCCGCTTTCGTCATGCCGCACGTAGTAGTCGTACAGCGAGCCACTCGAATAGTCGCGTTGTAACGAACGGCCGTACGGCGTGTAGTAGCGCGCCGTCGTCAGCGTCAATCCGGTGGTGAAGGGCAATTGAAATACGTGCTGCACCAGGCCCTTGCCGAAACTGGTTTCACCGACCACCAGGCCGCGGCCATGATCCTGAACTGCGCCCGCGACAATCTCGGATGCCGACGCGCTGTTGCGATTGATCATCACGACCAGCGGCAAGTCTTCCGGGTCGCTGCCGGTGGACTTGTAAACTGCCGGCTTCGTGTATTCACTGCGGCCTTTAACTGAAACGACAACTTTGTCGCGCGGCAGAAACTCGCTCGAGACATCGATCGCCTGATCGAGCAGCCCGCCCGGATTGTTCCGCAGATCCAGCACCAGTTGCCGCATCCCATCCTTCTTCAAATCGGCGATTGCCTGGCGCAGCTCTTCCTGAGTCGTGTGCTGGAAACCGCCGACCAGGGCGACATAGCCGGTGGCGGGAGCAATCATGAAAGCGTTGCGAATAGAAGGAAGCGGAACTGCGTCGCGCACGATGCGGAAGTTCGAGCCGGATTGCTGGCCGGCACGTTCGACTGTGATCTTGACTTCCTTGCCACGTTCGCCGCGCACGTTTCTCGAAACTTCGTCGCTTGACCAATCGCGCGCGTCTTTGCCGTCAACATCTACGATGCGATCCCCATAACGTAACCCGGCGCGCGATGCGGGCGTGTTCTCGACTACCGATTGCACATAGACGCCGTTGTCGCGCCGCAGGATCTGCACGCCAATGCCATAGAAGCTCGACGCCTGATCCTCTTTCAGCTTCTTGAATTCAGCGGATGGAAAATAAAGCGAGTGTGGATCCAGCGTGAACAGCATTCCCTGGATCGCTGCCTGGGTCGCTTTTTCGTAATCGATGTCGCCCGCGTAGTTCTGTTCGACCGTTTCGATCGCCTCGCTGTAGTCGCCCTCAATTTTCTCGGCTTCGTACTTGTCGGCGGCCGAAGACGAGGAAGTGCCCAGGTTCAATGCCTGGCGCCGGCGCGTCGAGCGCGAATAGAGGCCGCCCGCCAGGGTTGCGGTAACCAGAATCAGCGAAGCGGCGATGGCAAAACTGCGAGTCATGACTAAACCTAAGGTGAAAAATATAGCACAGCGCGGAGGCACAGCCCGAGCGGTACAGGAACGCCGCGGCCGTGAGAAGGTGTCAAAATGCTCGCTTGTGTGCCTGCGAATCTTCACGGACAATGCGTAATTCTATGCCGCCGCAATTGACAATCATTGTCCCCGCCTACAATGAAGCGGCGCGTCTGGGCGTCTCGCTCTCAAAGATCGTTGAATATTTGAACCAACATCTTGAATCGTCGGAATTAATTGTGGTGGATGATGGTTCAACCGATGACACGGTTGGCGTCGCGGAAAGGGCATTGGCTAAATCGCAAGGCGTGAGCACCCGCGTAATTCGTTACGAGAAGAATCGCGGCAAGGGCTATGCAGTGCGGGTTGGCTTGTTATCAGCCGGCGCTGACGTGGTGCTGTTTACCGACGCAGATCTTTCGACGCCAATTACTGAGACTCCGAAGCTGGTCGATCCGATTCGAAATGGCGAGTTCGATGTGACGTTTGGCTCGCGAGCTCTCGATCGTTCACTGATTGGAGTCCATCAACCCTGGCGGCGCGAACAGGGTGGGCGGCTCTTCAATTTGATCGTGCGCGCGGCCACCGGCTTGCCGTTTTGGGACACGCAGTGTGGCTTCAAAGCTTTTCGCATGAGCGTGTGCCGGCCTCTAGTCGAAAGCGTCCAGATTGAGCGATTCGGCTTTGACGTCGAACTAATCTACGTTGCGCACCTGGCCGGGCTGCGGTTAAGTGAGATTCCTGTGCGTTGGAATAACGACGCGGCCAGCAAGGTTTCGGTAATTCGCGACAGCTTCCGAATGGTTGATGAAGTATGGCGAATTCGGCGCGCCGCGGCGCAGGGTGATTACGACGCCGGGATCAAAGCAGCACAGAGGGCGGCAGAAACCCGACCGTAAGGGAGGGTGCACGTACCACCTCCGGACACCCTCCCTCACGGTCGGGTTTCCGCCTATTGTCTTCTCTGTGTCCTCTGTGGTTATTTAGATCCATGACTGCAAGACTCAACGTTAACATCGACCATGTCGCCACGGTGCGACAAGCGCGCCGCACGATTGAACCAAGCGTGGTGGCCGCCGCAATGGTCTGCGAACAAGCGGGCGCCGACGGAATCACGGTCCACATTCGCGGCGACCGGCGTCACATTCAGGATGCTGACCTCTTCGTGTTGCGACAAGCCGTCACGACTTACTTGAATGTCGAGATGGCGGCCACGGAAGAGATGTTGAAGATCGTGATTGACGTTAGGCCTGACGCAGTCTCGTTGGTGCCCGAGAATCCGCGCGAAATCACTACCGAAGGCGGACTGAATGTGCGGACGAACATCGCCATCGTGCGCGCCGCGGTAAGTAAGCTGCGCGAATGCGGCATCCTGACTAGCCTCTTCATCGATCCCGATCCGGAACAAATAGAAGCCGCCCGCGAGGTGAACGCCCAGCAAGTCGAGTTATGCACGGCCGCTTATGCGGAATCTACCCTCGGCGCCGTGGGAATACATGGCGAGGGGGCCGCGCGCGCAAATCACGAACTGCGGCGTCTGCGTGAAGGGGCCGCACTCGCGGCTCAATACGGGCTACACGTTGCCGCGGGTCATGGATTGACGACAAGAAACGTGGGCGCCGTCGCCCAGATAAGTGAGATTGCCGAATTCAATATCGGCCACCACATCGTTTCGCGGGCGGTATTTGTTGGATTAGATCTAGCTGTTCGGGAAATCCGCGAGGCGATTGCGTCAGCGTGAGTGGCTGATTTTGGAGTGCGGCGTTCTTCCACCCCAGCGCGGCTGCCGCGCTGGGGACCCCGGGTGACGCCGCTTTTCTCTAACTGCGCGAACCTGAAGCGAGCTGAAGTCTCACCATCGAGCGCTCCAACTTAACCCGGGCTTTTTCGAAGTCTTCTTCAGTCCCACTCCACGCACTCAACTGCTTTTCACTGTGATCGCGTGCAAGTCGGGCGCGAGCGGCGTCGATTTCTTCGGGCCGTTCAGCGATTTCGGCGAGTACTGAAACGCGATCATCGCTGACTTCGACGAATCCTCCGGACACGTGCAATTGGTGACTTGCTCCGTCCTGGTTGTAGGCGAGCACGCCGGTTTTAAGTTCAGAGATAAGCGCGGCGTGGCCCGGCAGAATCTGCATCTCGCCGCTGCGACCGGGGACGGTGACAGAATTCACCGGCTCAGAAAGCACCCGGCGCTCAGGAGTTACTACTTCGAGTTTCAATTGATCAGCCATCTTGTCAGAACCACCTGCGGTAGCGGGGGTTGAACTCTGTAATCCTCGGCGCTCTTGACGAATGATCAACCGCCCGCTACCGCAGGCGGTTCTGACTGTCTACTCCATCTTCTTCGCGGCTTCGATCACTTCTTCGATCGTGCCGACCATGTAGAAAGCCTGCTCCGGAAGATCGTCGTGCTTGCCGTCGATGATTTCTTTGAAGCCTTTGATCGTGTCTTCCAGCTTCACGTACTTGCCTTCGCGGCCGGTAAACTGCGACGCGACGTGGAACGGCTGCGAGAAGAATTTTTGAATCTTGCGCGCGCGCGAAACACTCAGCTTGTCTTCATCAGACAATTCGTCCAGACCGAGAATCGCGATGATGTCCTGCAGATCCTTGTAGCGCTGCAGAATCTGCTTAACCGCCATGGTCGTGTTGTAGTGGTCCTCGCCGACAATGCGCGGGTCGAGAATACGTGACGACGAAGAAAGCGGATCGACGGCCGGATAAATTCCGAGTTCAACGATCTGGCGCGACAAGGCGGTGACCGCATCAAGGTGCGCAAACGTAGTCGCCGGCGCCGGATCGGTGTAATCGTCGGCCGGCACGTACACGGCCTGGATCGAAGTGATCGAGCCGGTTTTTGTCGAAGTGATTCGTTCCTGCATCTCGCCCATTTCGGTCGCGAGGTTCGGCTGATACCCCACCGCCGAAGGCATGCGTCCCAGCAGCGCTGATACTTCGGAACCTGCCTGGGTAAACCTGAAGATGTTGTCGATGAAGAGCAGCACGTCCATGCCCTGGTCGCGGAAATATTCGGCGACGGTTAGTCCCGACAGGGCCACGCGCAGACGCGCGCCCGGCGGTTCGGTCATCTGCCCGTAAATCAGCGACACCTTCGATTTTTCGATCGCTTCCATATCGACCTTGGTCATGTCGAAGGTGCCGGTCTCTTCCAGATTCTGATAGAACGATTCGCCGAAATCGATAACCTTCGACTCGACCATTTCGCGCAGCAGGTCGTTTCCTTCGCGCGTGCGCTCGCCGACTCCGGCGAACACGGAAAAGCCTGAGCGCGCCTTCGCGATGTTGTTAATCAACTCCATCACGATGACGGTCTTGCCGACGCCCGCGCCGCCGAACAAACCAATCTTGCCGCCGCGCAGGAACGGCTGAATCAGGTCGATGACCTTGATCCCCGTTTCGAACATCTGGAGTTCAGTTGATTGCTCGTCGAACGCGGGTGCGTGACGATGAATCGGATAGCGCTGTTGATGAGGAATGTCGCCGAGATTGTCGACTGGATCGCCGATCACGTTCATGACGCGGCCCAGCGTGCCTTCACCAACCGGAACGGTAATCGGGCCACCGGTGTCGGTGGCATTCATGCCGCGGACCATGCCGTCCGTCGGCAGCATCGATACGGCGCGCACGCGGCCTTCGCCGAGGTGCTGCTGCACTTCCGCAATGACGTTGATCGGATCCGGGACGTCGAAGCCGTCGGACGTGATCCGCAGCGCCTGATAAATCGGCGGCAGGTAACTTTCTCCAAACTCAACGTCGACCACCGGGCCGATGATTTGCACAACTTTGCCGACGTGACCGTTCGCCGCAGCGCCGTTAGACGTAGCCATATTTATTCAGTCAACTCCTTCGAATTAAAGCTGAAGCCTTACAGATCGAAAACTGGAAGGGTTTTAAAGAAGGGAGAGGTTAGCACAGGCCTACAATGTTCACAAAACGCCGAAAAACAGGCAAATCCGGGCGCGGGTAAGACCGATGTAATGCGGTCGATTAGGACAAATGGTCAAATGAGAGATGTCCAATGACAAATGGGAAATGATCACTCGTCCGGATCAATCTTAATCTTCATCGAGCGCAGAATCCGCACGTCTTCGTCCGTCAACTCCAGTGATCCATCACCCTGCGGTTCGCGTTCGTCATCCGTCTGTGGGCGCAAGCCGATTTCAAGCTTCAAAGTCAGCTCCATGTCGAATCCGGCTTCGCGTAAACGCTCGATGGCGGCGGCGACGGTGGGCGAGTCCTGAACGGATTCATTGATGGCTGTGCCAACCTGCTCAGCCAATTCCTTTACATAATCGTCGAGTTCCAAAGTTATTACCTCGTGCTGTCATCCAGCTTCATCGTCTGCGTCCGGAGGCTTGCGCGCGATCAGATACGCCGTATCGTGATGATGCCCGCCTTCGTCTGATTCGCCTTCGCGATAGTACGTGATTTCCCAATCGGCAAACAATTGTTTTAGTTCGTCCGGTTCAAGGAGGAATGCGGGGTTCGCAGGCTTCGCGTCCTCTTTCCCATCATTGAGATGAATCGCGGCCACGACCGTGCCGCCTGGCTTCATACCCGCGCGAATCGGTGAAAACAGATCCCGCTGAAGATAATAGAAGACGCAAATCAGATCGTAAGTACCGGGTTCAATATGGAACTCGCCTGACTTCAAGATCCGCGACCCGCGCTTCGACAGTTAGGCCCGCTTCGCGCGCGCGTTGTTGCAGAACCTCGATGCCGACGCGCGAAGCATCGACGGCCACCACCTGCCAGCCGTGCTCCGCGAGAAAGATCGCGTGACGGCCGACGCCACATGCAACGTCCAGGGCGCGGCCAGGCTTCAGACTTTTGATCGCTGTGCGGAGAAGCGGCGAAGGTTCTTTGGTAGCGTGCTCGCCGTTGCGATAACGCTTATCCCAATCAGGCATGTTGGGATTGGGCTTCGGCGGCAGGATGTTCGGAGACGGCGCCACGGAGATGGCTGGCGACGATATCAGGCGTTAACTTCGACGCGGCAAGCTTTCCGCTGTCGTCACGAAACTTGATCGCCGATGCGAGTTCGCTGTCGTCAATTTGCCAGCGACCAGCGGTGCTTTGGTCGAGCTCATTGAACTGACGGACGAGCGAACTAAACTCCCGGCGCGCTACCGCCGGTCGCACGACGGTTTCGGCCCAGGAGTAGTACGGATAATCGATGCGGTAGGCCCAGCCTTCACCGAGCGGCGTGGCGATCAGGAAGAGCTCGCCACGCGCCTCGTGCGAGATCGCTGTGAACGGAGCCGAATGGTAATTCGGGTCAAAGCCGTTGGCTCCAAAAACTTCGGGCGCGAGCGTCACCATCGAGAGCCTTGCGTTCGTATCTTCCTCAACGCGCGATTCGCCTTTCGCAAAACTGTTGAGCGCAGCTTCGATTCGCGACCACGATTCGCGCCACAATTCTTCGAAGGCATTCGTGTCGGTGATCACACGCTCGACGTATGGCAGGACCAGTTCATAAGCGCGCGCTTCGTCAGTGATCTCTTTGCCGGCCAGCTGCCGAGCCAGCGGCGACCCCGACTTATCAGTCGGCGAATCTGATCCCTGAATGACGATGCTGGCGCGCACGCCGTCCGTTGTGCTGAATTCGCAAAAATCGCCGGCCTCCGCCGCGGAAATTAATTTCTCACGCAACTCGAGCGCGCGCTCCCCATTCAGCATCGACCAGACGGACAAGACTCCGTCAGTATCGAAGTGATTGTTCGTAACGAGATCGATCCCCTGCGTCAGTTGATCGCGGTTCGCGGCGGCGACGACATTCAATGCGATCTCAGTCGAAGTATCGGCCTTTACCGACGCAGCGGTTTCGTTTCCCTTCCAGTGTGAAAAGTGAATCGCGTTATCGACGGTACCGTCAACCGAGAGCTTCGGCTCGGCGGCGATCCCATCGCTGTAGAACTCAAATCTCATTTCTTCGCGGCGCCCTTGCCGCAGGTCCCGGTCACGCGGCGGTGGCCGTAGCGCACTCGCGCTCAGAAAGAAAATCGTGAACAGTTTTGATTAGCGTTTCGATGTCGGGTTTACAGACGAAGGCGTGCGCCCCCGCGGCCATGGCCTGTTCACGATGCACTTCGTAGACATCGCCCGTGTAAACGATGCTGGGGATACCGGGAGTTAATTTGTTTAGCTGCTTGAGTAATTCCAAGCCCGAGCCGTCTGGCAGACGCTTGTCCACGACGTACAGGTCGAACTCAATGTTCGAAGCCATTTCCAGCGCCTGCTTGACCGTGCGCGCGGATTCAACTTCATAGTCCACGTCCGCCAGCACAAGCTTCAGCATCTCAGCACTATCGTCGTGATCATCGACGTAAAGGATGCGGCATTTGTAGTCGGGCATACCTACCTCCTAAGGGGTCCAAATCCTCTCATTTCAGAATTGAGAGTATTGCGGTTTGGGCGGCAAGTATAGTCGAAGGATGTCACCCTCTGCCAAGCTTTTTTGGCGCGGCTCGGCCCGGCTCGTTAGCCCCGAGCCGATAATGCTATTATGCGCCGCAAAAGGAGTATCCCATGCTGTTGCACCGAACGAATCTTCACCCGGCCACTCACGCTGGAATGCCCAGAATCGGCTTTTTGCTCGCGCTTTTTGTACTCGCCGTCGTGACCTTGGCGCCGGCTCTTTTAACGGGCCGGACCGCCGGCGCTCAACAACCTAACGGCGGGACTTACGACGAAGAGATACAAGCCGGCAACCTTTTCATGCGCCAGCGGAAGTATGAAGACGCGCTCAAGGCTTTCAAACGGGCCAACGATTTAAAGGGTAAGGCCTCAGCCGAAGCTTACTGGATGATGGCGAATGCCTACATGGGTCTCGAGGCCTACAAGAATGTTGCCCAAAGTGCCGACAAGGTGGTTGAGTTCGGCGCCAACGACGTGGCGTTGCAGGCGCAGGCCCATAACCTGAAAGCCATTGCGATTCAGAAACAATCAGACGCAGGAAAAGATCAGAAGAAGCTGCAAGAAGCGGAAGCAGCCTTGCGCCTGGCCGTGACCGCGAAGGCGGATTACGCCGAGCCGCACTACAACCTGGGTGTCGTGCTGCTTCAGCAAAACCGCGACCCGGAGGGAATCGTCTCGTTAAAGAAATACCTTGAACTGGCGCCCGATCAATTCTTCTCTGCTGATGCCCGAAAGATAATCGAGAACCCGCGCCGCGCGCGTGAGCCGTTCGCGCCGGACTTCTCAGTTACAACTTCGGCAGGCGAATTCATTTCGCTCGACGATCTTAAAGGCAAAGTTGTGCTGTTGGATTTCTGGGCGACCTGGTGCGGGCCCTGCGTGACTGCACTGCCGTCATTACGCAATCTGAACAAGAAGTTTACGAAGACTGAAAAATTCGTCTTGCTGGGCATTAGCACAGATCATGACGAAGACAAGTGGAGTAGCTTTATCGTCAAACAAGAAATGATTTGGCCGCAGTTCCTCGACCGGGAGCGTGCCGTGCAACGCGCCTTCAGGGTCAACAAGTTTCCCACCTACGTCGTACTCGACCACGAAGGCGTAATTCGCTATCGATCAACTGGCGCGAGCTTTGAGAAAGAAGCCGAACTGGCCAACACCATCGACAAACAAATAAAGATATTGCAGAAGGCCGCGCCCTCTAATTAGAGGCTGGAAGTTAGAGGTTAGAGATCAGAGATTTGAAGCCAAAGGCGCTAACCCTGAACTCTAGTCTCCAGTCTTTATCCCCCGCCCTCTAGTCTCTAGGTTTTTCCAGGCTAGTCTCTAGCCTCTGACCTCTAACCTCTATCTGGCTTTGCCCAAAAAGTCTGAGGTGAGGTGAATGCTCTTTATGGATGCTGACATATCTACAAGCTGCGAAGCAGCGGTTGTAGTTAAGCCCCAGGCGAGGCCCTGCGAGCCTTGGGTTACCAGCAAACAGAATTTTGTAGGAGCCGCGAAGCGGCGACCAATCCTAAACGGGCAGTCGCGTTGATTCTGACTCGAAAACCAAAACTTTGAACTCGAGACTGAAATGTCGCCCCGCTGATCTAAAACGGGCTTGGTTTCCCAAGGCTCGCAAAGCCTCGCCTTGGGCTTAGCTAAGACCGCTGCTTCGCAGCTCGACGAGTTTGTTCGCTCGCGGCCGTGGCTTTTTAGGCAAAGCCCCTCTATCTGTTATTGATCGTCCGCCTCGGCGCCACCGGGCCGCCTCGGCGCTGCCGGCGCCGGTCGCTCCGTATTCAGCGAATCGAAGTTAAGCACCGCATTCCAGATCAAAAAGAAGCTCCCGTGATTCTGATGACGCCACATCGGATTCGTGGCGAACATGACGATGTGGCCTTTGCCGACCGGCACGTCGATCACGGCCGGCGCATTTGCCAACTCGGATCCACCCGCGAGCATTCCGCTAATCAAAAGGTTCTTTTCGTCGGACGCAAAGCGCAGAATCACGCGCGGCCGTTCTGCCGGCGGCACGTAAAACGCGCCGAGTTGCTGACGCTGTTCCGCCGTCGGCTCGCCCAGAGGTCCAGCCGGTCTTTGCGCCGGCGAAGCCTGCGGCATTGCCTGCACGATGTCCGGATCGGTCAACGTACCGCGTCCCGTTACCCGGTTCCGGTACCGCCCTCACCGCCGCCACCACCGCCGCCGCCACCGCCGCCGCCAGCGCCACCACCGCCGCCGGCAACTTGAAACACCGGCGCCTGATTAAAATAGATGGGCAGCGTCTCGTCATAGCCGTACGCGATCGGACTTTTGCGATCGGTAAAGCGCGCGTTGAAGATCGATCCGCGCGCCTGCAACTGGCGGGTTTCCTGGATCGATACCCCCGTCGTCAATCCGTACTCAATCGGAAGTTGCGTCGTGTTCGCGACGGTGATAAAGAGGCCGCCTTCACGAACAAACTTTTGCAGGTTCGCCACCCCGGTCAAGCCGATGCCACCGCGAATGTCGTCCGATTGATCGGGTGACAGTCCCATGTTGGGCGTCAGCTCTGATCCTTTCCACGGAATGGCGTCGCCACGCATAGGAATGCCGTTTACGATCGCCTGCGCTGAGCCGCCCAGCGGCGGAAAGATGATCACGTCGAATTTCTCGCGCAGGTTCGGCGTGTTGCGCACGATTTGATCCGAAATGTAGGAATACGGAATTTGATAACGATCAAACTCGATCCGATACCAACCGTCGTTTTGGGTGTTCGTCCACGTGTGCAGGATTGCGATGCGGGGAACGGCCAGGTCGTGTGTCTTCACGTCCGGCAGCTTGTCGACGGCGAGCGCCGTTAGTCCCAACTCTTTCACCGCCCCATCCAGGCGTTGCCGCACGTCCGTGGGGTTACCTTCAGTCCTGATGACGAACGAGCCGGCATTGAACTGCTGATTGCCGATTTTGAATGAGTCTTCGGCCGTGCTCATCTTCACGTCTTTCAACTTGAAGCGCAGCGTCGCCAGTGTGTTCTCGGTGTTGTGATTAATGATGTAACCGGCCGTGGAAGCAGAACCCGTGATTTTCCCGACCACCCGCGCATCTGCCGTGAGCATGGTCATCGGGGATTGCAGGACGGCTTTATCGGTAACGCGTACCGTCTTTACATTGCGCAAAGCGCCCAGCGTCCAGCCGGTGTCGTCATAAGGTCTCGGATCGTTGACGTTGTAGTACTGCGTGTCCATCAACATGTCGGCCATGCGCGAATACGGCTGATCCATGCGCACGACGTATGACCCGGCCGGATACTTCTGATCCTTGATGCTGATTTCTTTGTCAGCTTTGTGAACTTCCACGCCCATCAGCCTGAGCAGATTAACCATGTCCGCGGCTTCTCCCAGTCGAGATTGATCGGAAGGAACCACGTAGGCAGCCGGGCCTTCATTCGTCGCTTTTGCGACCGAACGTTTGCTCTTCAAATAGAAGTTCTGGAGAAACCTTTCCTTGTTATTCGAGACAAAATTCATTGCGAGCAGAATCGCCGACTGCTGCATGTTGACGTTGTTTCGCAGAGACCATTTCACACGTGGCTGCGGCGGGTTTGGGCGAAACCAATCGCGGTTCGACTGCGCGCCAACGGTGCGATCCATCGTGTCCGCGCCGCCGTTCCCGAACGTTTCGTAGAAGCGGCCAATGGCGTTGTGCCCGTTCGCGACATAGAACATGTAATTCGGCGCCCACCCATCGTAGAAGCCGTGCGTCCAAACGCCGGGAACACCGCGCTTCGTCATCTCTTCGACTTCGTGATACGCGAGCAGTTGCCACTCGTTGATCGTGATCGGATCGAGCCAGGCGTTGTAGGGGCCAGTGCCAGTCGACGTGTAAAGAAATGGCACAGACTCATGCAAGTCGTGCAGAATCTGCGGATGGAATTCGAGGAAAGTCTTCATCTGGTTGCGCGAAAGCGCCAGCGCCATGCCCAATCCGTCGCGGTTGTTATCGTGCGCGACATACTTGCCCCAAAAGATCAGTCCCGGGGAATTTTTGCCGGGATTTGCTTTGCGATAGTTGTACAGATCGACCATGCGATCGCGGCCATCGACTTCCAGCGCCGGCGTGATTAGCACAACTACGTTTTTCCGAATCGCCTGGATGAACGGACTCTCTTCCACCGCCAGTCGATAAGCGAGCTCCATAAGCATCTCTGGCGAGCCGGTTTCAGGAGAATGGATTGAACCGGAAGCCCAGTAGAAGACTTTGCCTTCGCCGATCAGCCGCTGCGCTTCCGCATCGTTAATCTTGCGCGGGTCGGCGAGCTTTGCAGTGATCTCTTTATAACGATCAAGTTTCGCGATCGAGGCTTCGTCGCCGACGGCGATCAGAAGCTGTTCTTTGCCTTCTTCTGATTTTTCCGCCGCCGTGAACGCGCGCACGCGGGGACTCGCGCTGTCCAGTTCGCGATAGTAGCGATGGAGGTCCTTGGTGTAGGTCAGTTTGTTTGGCGTCCCCACGACGTAGCCCAACACTTTCTGCGGCGACGGAACCGTGTCTGACAGCGGCAGGTGATCGACTAACTCCGTCGAGAAGTACGGCTCGGTCGTGTACTCCTTAACTTTTTCGGCGAATACCGGATCGGGATTCGGGGCGCTGGCGCTGGAGAACAGAGCGTCACCATTCTTTTCGACAGACTTTGTTTTCGCGTTCGGCTTTTTCTGGGCCCAGGCGTGCGGCAGAGTGAACGAGAGGAAAAGGGCCGCGGCGCAGAACACGACGAGCGCGACATTTCTGGTTCGATGCATGGCAACCTCCATCCGAAAGACTGGTTTGAAGTTGGACTAAACCCTGGCGTGCGGCGGCATATTACGGGCCTCACCAGCAAGTGTAAAGGTGGAACGGTCAGTCGTCAGTTGTCAGTTGTTTGTTGTGAGGTAACTGACGATTGGTGATTCGTACAACTGACCACTGACCACTGACAACTGACTACCGACGACTGATTACTGACCACTGACATCGTGGTATTCTCTTGCCGCTTTTCGCGGAGATTCCAATCATGTTTCAAAAGCCCCTTCTGACATTTGTCACTCTTCTGCTCGTTTCAACGATCCAGGGACAGACCGGCGCCAGCCGTCCGCCGATGATGACATCCGTCGATCCGTCGTTCTTCGGAGGGTTGCGTTATCGGCTGGTCGGTCCTTCGCGTGGCGGCCGCGTCACGACGGTAACCGGCGTGCCGGCGCAGCCGAAGACCTTTTACATGGGCGTGGCGAGTGGCGGTGTCTTTCGGACCATTGATGGCGGTGCGAGCTGGATTCCGATCACCGACGGCAAGGTCCCGCTGGGCTCAACCGGATCGATTGCGGTGGCCGACTCAGATCCGAATGTCATTTACCTGGGCACTGGTTCGGATGGAGCGCGCAGCAATGTCTCAACCGGCCGCGGTGTCTACAAAACGACAGACGGCGGGCAGACGTGGAGTTTTGCCGGGCTCTACGATGCCGGACAGATCGGCGCCCTGCGCATTCATCCGACGAATCCAAACATCGTTTGGGTATCGGCCGGAGGCGACATTTTCAAGCCGAACTCGGAACGCGGCGTGTTCAAGACAACTGACGGCGGCAAGACCTGGCGCAAGGTTTTGTTCCTTTCCGATCAGCTCGGCGGGATGGATGTTGAACTGCAACCGGGTAATCCTAACGTGATCTACGCGTGGATGTCGCGGCTCGAGCGGAAGCCCTGGACGATCATTAGCGGCGCGCGTGAAGGCGGCTTTTACAAATCGACGGACGGGGGCGAACACTTTACGAAGATCATGACGGGACTGCCGAACGAGTTAATCGGCAAGGGCAATCTCGCCGTCACCGCGGCAAAACCGAATCGAATTTACCTGCTGGTTGAAGCGAAGCCCGGTGGTGGTTTGTACCGATCGGATGATGCAGGCCAAACCTGGACGGCGATGAATCCGCAACCTCGAAACGTCGGCGCGCAGATGATTCAGCGGCCGTTTTACTACGTAACGCTGGGCGCTGATCCGACGAACGCTGACGTGGTTTACGCAGGCGCGGAAAGCTTCTTTAAATCAACCGACGGTGGCAAGACATTTTCGGTTATGAGGCCGCCCCACGGTGACCATCACGACATTTGGATCAATCCCAAAGACGGCAACACGATGATTCAGGCGAACGACGGTGGCGCCAACGTTTCGTACGATGGCGGCCGCACCTGGTCGAGCCAGATGAATCAACCGAGCGCAGAGATCTACGGCGTCTGGGTGGACAACCAGTTTCCTTACAAGCTCTACGGCGCGCAGCAAGACAACACGACCCTAATCATTTCCAGTCAGGCCAATCCTTATAGTGGCGAAGATTGGCGTGCCGGCCCCGGCTGCGAAACTGGACCCATCATGCCGCATCCACGCGACCCGAACATCGTGTACGGCTCCTGCAAAGGGCAGTACGGCGTCATGAACCTGCGAGTCGGACAGGAGAAAAGTTACTGGGTCGGCGCGCAGTCACTTTACGGAAATCCCGCGAGCGATCTGATCTTGCGGTTCCAACGCGTCTCGCCAATGGCGACGTCGCCGCACGATCCGGATGTGCTGTACTACGGCTCGCAACACGTTCATCGCACGCGCGACAAAGGCGTAACGTGGGAGAAGATCTCACCGGACTTAACTGCGAAACCTGAGTGCTGTCAGGGAATCAGTGGCGAACCGATCACGCGCGACATCACGGGTGAAGAGTTTTACAGCACGCTATACGCAATTACTGAATCGCCGCTGGAAAAGGGCGTGATTTGGACCGGCGCGAACGATGGCCCTTTTCACGTCACGCGTAACAACGGCAAAACCTGGACGAACATCACGCCGCCTGATCTACCCAACGGCGGACGCGTGCAGTTCATCGAAGCGTCGCCGCATCGCAAAGGCTCGGCCTACTTCGCCGTCTTTCGCTATCTGCTTGGCGACTATGCGCCTTACATCTATCGCACGGACGATTACGGAAAAACCTGGACGCGTCTAACTGATGGAAAAAATGGCATCCCGGCTGATACACCGACGCGCGTCGTGCGCGAGGATCCCGATCGCGAAGGCTTGCTATACGCCGGAACTGAATTCGGCATGTTCGTTTCGTTCGACAACGGCGCCCACTGGCAACCGTTTCAATTGAACCTGCCGAACGTCCCGGTCACGGACATCAAAGTGCATAACAAGGATTTGATTGTCTCAACGCAAGGCCGCGCGTTCTGGATTCTCGACAACATCAGTTCGCTACACCAGCTTTCGCCGCAAATTGCGAGTAGTGACGTTCATCTGTTCGACGCGCGCGACGGCTATCGTACCCGTGTCGCGGCGGCGAACCTCGGACCGGCCATTGAATACTACTTGCCGGCGAATATTCCGGGCGTGGTTACAATCGAGTTTGCGGATGCGAAAGGCGCAGTTCTGAATTCTTATAACAGCGCAGTGACATCCACGGGTCGCGAAGGCCGCCCTGGCGCAGGCATGCCCGGTTCGGGAGGTGTAACAGCGGATCCTGACGATCCCGACGCGCCTTCTTCACGCAGAGGTGGTGCGCCGCCACCGCGCGTTACGCAGAATGCGGGACTGAATCGCGTCGTTTGGGACGTGCGCAACAAGGACGGCGTCACGCTTCCCCCCGGTCAGTATCAAGTACGAGTGAAGGTCGGCGACAGAACCTTCACCAGGAACTTCCACGTGCTGATCGATCCGCGCATCGCCGCTGATGGCGTCACGGTTGCTGATTTGCAGGAGCAGTACGAACACAACGTGCGCATGCGCGCGCTCGTGAACGACATGAATCGGCTGGTCACGCGCGTGCGTGAAGCGCAGCGAAACTCAAACGCAACCGCCGGGAATGGCGAATCAACCGCACGGCTGAATGCCCTCGCGGCGAAGCTTATGACTGAGCCGGTGCGTTACGGCAAGCCCGGTCTTCAGGCGCACATCACGTATCTCGCGGGCATGACCGCGAACGTCGATCAGAAGATCGGACGTGATGCGATTGAAAGATACGCCGTTTTGAAGAAAGAACTCGAGGCGGTTCGCTTAGAGGTTGATGGGTTATTGGGCCCCGCGCCACCACATTAGAATAGCTGATTCCTCAGACTCGTTCTTTGGCTGATTGCCTCGTTCGTAGGTCCGAGGCTGGGGGCACATCAAGTATAAGAGTCACGACTACTTCATCGGCCAGGCCTTCAAAGGTCTGCACGTTGCTCTGCGCCCGACCGCCACCGATGGCTTGCTCGACGTTTACTTTTGCCAGCATCGCTTAACCCAAATCAATCTCGCAGCTTCAACCAAAACGAGACTAGAATGTGTAAACCATGTCTCCGAACACCTGTAAACTATCTGTCCGGTCTATACACGTCAGCGCGATCCCCCCGGATCGCGTGTATATAATTTCTGACCCTGAAAGGGTCACAGACCTAGCACCCCTTCGGGGTGCGAATTCTACGCCGACCTTTCCGGGGGTCTACGCTTCGCTGCGACCCCCGGCTACTATCTTGCAACCCTTTGGGTTGCGAATCTGATTGGTGGGTAGTTTTCCAACGAACTTGAACGAACGAGCGGCGTATAATTCATCGCGATGGACTTCATTTCCACACTGGCAGTCAGCCTGGGCGCCTCATGGGTGTCCGGCATCAACCTCTACGCCACGGTGGCAACGCTGGGCTTGTTAAGTCGCTTCGCGAATTTGAAGCTGCCCGGCGAGCTCGATGTGGTGACGAACTGGTGGGTGATCGGCGTGGCGCTGTTTATGTTCGTCGTCGAGTTCGTGGCCGACAAGGTGCCGGTCGTCGATAGCATCTGGGATGTAATTCACACCTTCATACGCATTCCCGCGGGCGCGGTGATCGCCGCCACCGCGTTCGGCGAATTCGATCGCAGCGTTCAGGTGGTCGCTTTATTAGTGGGCGGCGGACTGGCACTGAGTTCTCACGGGACGAAAGCCGCGACGCGCGCGCTTATCAACACGAGTCCTGAACCAGTCTCGAACGTGGTCGTCAGTCTCGCCGAAGACGTGCTGGTGATCGTCGCGGTGGTGCTCGCTCTGTTTCTTCCGATAGTGGTGTTCTTTGTGATTGGAGCGGGGTTGGCGGTCTCGATTTGGATTCTGCCGCGCGTGATTCGTTTCTTCCGAAGCGTGTTCCGAAGAGTGCGCGGCTGGTTCAAGCCGGCCACGGCTTGAATGCCTTCGTTAAACTGAAGCGCCCATCGTCATTGGAAGTCTTTAATTAGAATTATGTCGGCACTGCCGGTGCCGCGTGTAACGGCGAATTGTTTGCGTCACGCGACCACGCAAAACCAAAGATTCGATCAGAGTCGAACCTGGTGATCTGCTTCGGAGCTCCGTTTTCGGGCGGGCGCGTCCAAAGATTGCCAACGTCACCCTTCGTTTCCGCGTAAATCAGGGTTCGTTCGTCGAGCATGTTCCTGATGTAGGCCGTAGCGGGCAGGCCAAAGACTTTGACAAGCTGCCCGGTCTCCAGGGACAGGATTGCGCCGCGCCATCGGGCCGGACTCGCCTGATCGTCGAAGTAAGCGCCGCAGATCAGATTGCTTCCCACGAACCTAATAGCGTTGAAGCTCAGATCGCTGACTTGTTGCGGCGCGCCTCCGTTAGCAGACATCTTCCAAAGACTGCCGTTGCCCCGGCTTCAAGAGCCATCAACGTTTAATCTCTACGGTCCAGTTTAGCTCAACCGTCATAGTGGCTAACTTCCTCCACAGCCGAATTGGAAAGCAACTGCGGCGCTCCTGGGTATGCAACTCATCCTCTGCGGCGGATTGAGTAGAGATGATGTTCCGTTCGTATCAGCAAGCGCTCTCCCACGATCGCGGGCGACGCCATTGTGAAATCGTCCAGATCATTCACATGCAATAACTTGAATTCATCGCCTGTAGACACGACGAAGGTCTGGCCTTCCTCGCTTAAACAGAAGAGCTTGCCGTTGTAAGCCCAGGGCGACGTCGTGAAAGCGGTCGCGGCCGGATCGATCCGCGTCTTGTAGGTCTGTTTGCCGGTCCTGGCATCAAAGCGGGTAAGAATTCCGGTTTCAGTCAGTTGGTAAATGGCGCCTTCATAAGCGAGAGAGGATGGCAGATAAGTGCCGGCACGTTCTTGCGACCAGACAATGTGTTCGTTCGAGGTCTGATCTTTCCCCAGCGAGATGTCACCTTTAGCTCCAGCACGAATCGCGAATAATGTTCGCCCTCGCCCGGCATTAAGATAAAGCAATCCTTCGTATGCAAAGGGTGTGGGTATCGAATTCGCTGACATCCCCGACAATCGCCACAGTTCCTTCCCGGTCAGGTCGTAACTGATCGCTTCCCCTGGGCCCACCGCGACGATTTCCGTGTTTGATCCGTGCCGCCAAACATAGGGCGTGGCCCATCCCGACTTTATCGGTAACCCCTTACCAATGTCGCGGTTCGTGCGCCACACTTGCTTGCCTGTCAGCTTGTCGAACGCCGCGATGTATTGCTGCTTCTCGTTATCACTGACGATTACCAAAAGGTTTCCGACAAGCACCGGCGAGCCGCCGGTCCCGAACTCGAAGATAAATCGGATTCGCTTCGAGCGGCGTCGTCCATACCTGTTTGCCTTTCAAATCAAAGCTCCATAACCCGAGGTTTCCGACGAAAACATAAATGAATTTGCCGTCGGTCACCGGAGTCTCTGAGACAAAGCTGTTCTTGCGGTGACGTCCCCCGGGAGGTTGACCTTTATAGAATTCCTTCTGCCATTCCATCTTGCCGCTCTTCAGGTCGAGACAATAGACGACGTAGTGCAGCATCACTTCTTTTGGCAGCTCGATGTCGCGTTCGGTGAGGCGTTTCATGATCTCCGCCGGCGGCAGCCCCTGTTTTTGTAGCTCGGCGGCGTATTCATTGCTGTACTCGGTCCCGGTTTGCGGTGGCTTTGACCTGCCTTCAGTGGTCACGGTGGTCACATACACCTTGCCTCGGGTCACAATCGGCGATGACCACCCGCGGCCGGGAATCTCGCGCGACCACTCTACGTTTTCGGTTTTCGACCAGCGGTCGGCAAGCTTCGAATGCTTGCCCACGGGATTTGATTCCGGCCCGCGGAACTGCGGCCAATCGAGGGGCTGGCCCCAGACCGTTGACGGCACGGCCAGCAGCACTGCGAACAGCAAACCAGCAAATGTCAGAAGGGAGCCTGTGTTAACTTTGCGAATAATTTTCACGGTAGTCCTTTCGAATTTTCACTTCCCGCCGCGGGCGATTCGGTTATATAAGCGTAGCCCCATCGACGTGACAATACTTCAGCACTTCATCCGTCTCAACGCGATTGCATTGGGGACAGGGTTTCATACGTTATTCGGGTAACTTCAGTTTCTGTAACAACGATGCAAAGCGCGGATCTTTGCGCAGCCCGTCATACTCGTAGCCAACTTTAGTGTATCTCAGCAGTAGATCTCGGTTGGCATAGGCTTGTTCCAGCAGCTCGATCGCCTTGTCATTCTCATCCAGCGCCGCATAGACGGCTGCCAGGTCGTTTCATTCTCTTCAAATTAGTCTTAACTCCGACTGATACAGAACAGCGTGTTTTGGCTCCGCAGAAACAGTTCGCCTCCGGCGATTACCGGCGAGGCGATGAACACCTGGTCCGCGAGCGTATTGGTGGCTATCACTTCCAGCTTCTCACCCATCCTGAGCACGACCACATCGCCATCTTCCGTCGCCAGGTACAGCTTGCCGTTAGCGCCAACCGGCGAAGCTTTGAAGTTGTAGGCTTTTGGCAGACGCGTTTGCGCAAAGAATGCTTCGCCGGAGGTTGCGTTGTAAGCGCTGAGCAACCCGTTGTCGGTCACGAAGAAGAGTTTGTTGTCATGCAACACCGGCGATGTCGTATACGCCAGGCCGCGCGTGTGACTCCACAGGACTGAGTCGGTGCCCGTGAGGTCGCCTTCCTTGCCTAACTTGATGGCCATCAAGCGCGGATCGCGAAATCCACTCATCACGTACAGAATTCCATTCTGATAGGCAGGCATCGGAACCACATTCCCGCCCAGGCCGGCGACCTCCCAAATCACTTTGCCGGTTTCAGGATCGTAACTGCGAACTTTTTTGGTCGCTGCCACGATCACTTGCCGGCGACCCGCGTGCTCGATCGCCAGAGGCGTGCTCCAGGACGTGAGTTCGTCCCGCGTTACGCGCCAAAGTTCTTTCCCGTTTCGCTTGTCAACGGCCACCATGAACGAGCCGGCTTCGTGATCGAACACCAGAAAAACCCGGTTACCGTCGAGCAGCGGCGCCGTGCCCTCGCCAAAGCCCAACTTAATTTTCATCTGCACGCCGAAGTCTTTTTGCCAAACCAGCTTTCCGCTGAAGTCGTAAGCATAGAGACCTCGCGATCCGAAAAACGCATAGACATGCTTGCCGTCCGTGACCGGCGAGTTCGAAGCGAAGCTTCCATATACGCGGTGATAGCCCTCATGAGGCGCGGCAACGGTGGCGGTTTTCTGCCACAGGATTTTTCCAGTCTTGCGATCCAGGCACAGCACTTCGAACCGTTGCTCCGGCTGCGGCGCAGTGTCGCCGCCGGCGCCACGACCGCGTCGTCCTTCACCTTGACCGTCTGGAGATGGTGTGGGGACGGGTGCGGCCGGCTTGCCGGTGGGCATTGCGGTGGTGAGAAATATTAGATCGCCCCACACCACCGGCGTCGAATGGCCTTTTCCCGGAATTTCCGTTTTCCATTTGACGTTGCTGGTATCGCTCCAGGTCGTGGGCGCATCACCGCGCGCCATGCCGTTCAAGAAAGGTCCTCGCCACTGTGGCCAATGCCCAGGCTGCGGCGCCTGCGCGGGAACCGATGCGTATGCAAGCAGCAATAGTAGTGAGGTCCGGATTGCTTTCAGAACGCTCCTCATTTTAGTTCTCCTTATCTTTGGCAAACTCATGCGTTGCACGAATGCCGCGTAAGATTGTTGTTCGTCGAAGTAAGAAAAGCGCATTCGACATAGTGCTGAGCTACTCAAATCGGCTTTGCCTCAAAAGCCCGAGGGTTCCAATCCTCTCATTCACACCGGGCTTCAGCCCAGTGAGCCTGGCAGGGAGAGATCCGTGAAACCGTTTTAACGGTTTCCACTTCTCAACGAACCGAGAGCTGATCAGATCCAGTTACGTCTGCACCTGGAGAAACCGTTGAAACGGTTCCTCTACCTTAACGGCTGTGGATCACCGGGCTGAAGCCCGGTGTGAATGACAGGCGTAACCTTCAGACCATGAACTTTCAGACTTTTGAGGCAAAGATCATAAGCGCATCTTTGACTATGGTTGATCCTTCCATTCGGGAATCCGTCCCGGCGTCCAGGGAGCGCCCGCGGCTTCCATTTGCTTTTCCAGCCTCTGCAGATCGGATTCGATCAATTGACGTAGTCGCGTCAGCGTCCCTTCAAACTCAGCCGCGGCGGCGGCATATTGGTCGAAGTGAGTTTGCGTCGGCCGTTGCGTTGACAGGCGCTGGCCACCGACGATGCCGTTCACCCGCTGGCTAATCGAGGGTGGCAAGTTCATGTTGCGCGCGCGCAAGGCTTGATCCCCACGCAGCGCACGAAGAATGTCGTTCTTCCGTTTCTCCAGCTGCGCGGCTTCGTCCAACAGGGCCGCCGGAGCGTTCGGAGTTTCCAACAACGCGCGTCGAATTGCGGCGAGACGTGGTGTCAGGGCATTCGTCGCATCGAGCGAGCCCTGCACGGCGCGTTGAAGTCGCGCGACTCTTGTTTGAAATTCAACCAGGGCAGCGCGGTCCGCCTGCGTCATGCGCTCTTGACCCTCTACGACAACCTGGAAGGACTGTGGCTCGCCCATCGAAGTGGTGACGCTGTTCACCCGCTTGGAAACTGACACCGTGTACGCCCCGGGCATCACCAGCGGCCCGCCGGGAGGTTCGGCAAATGGATCTTCAGTTTCAGGATTTGCCGGGGGCGGAAGGTTCGCTGCCGGGTAGCGCAAGTCCCACGTCACCCGTTGTACTCCGGCGGTGACCGGCCCGGTCAAACGACGCACTACGCGACCGGATGAATCTGTAACCGTAAAAATGATCGCGGGCGGTTCTTCTTCTTCTTCAGCACTTAGTTCTGCACGGCTCGGCAAAGTTATCGCCGCGCCACTGCGCGCCGCGGCGCGCTCGGCCTCCTGGCGCTTCGCTTTTTTGGTCTTCAATTCTTCTTTTAAGTAGTAGGTGAAGGTGGCGCCGAAGGGTGGATTGTCAGCCGTGTAGAACGATTCACCCTGGAAACTTTTGCCGCGGCCTCCGAGCGGTTGCGACTGGATATACATCAACGCGTCCTTAACTGAAAACAGCGCGTCGTTCTTTAACATCGCAGGCGTTAACGAGCGAAGCGGCGTGTAGTTATCAAGGATGTAGATGCCCCGACCGAACGTTCCCAGTACGAGATCGTTTTCGCGTCGCTGAATCACGATGTCGCGCACCTGAATCGTCGGCAGACCGCCACGCAACTGAATCCATTTCTGACCGCCGTCCACCGTAAAGAAAAGGCCAAGCTCAGTTCCGGCAAAAAGCAGGTTCCGGTTCACATGGTCCTCAGCGATTCCCCAAACCGGCTGATTCGCCGGCAGGTTACCCTTGATCGAAGTCCAGGTTCTGCCCGCATCCGTGCTTTTGAAAAGATAGGGCTTGAAGTCGGCGTTCTGATGATTCTCAAAAGCGACGTAGACGGTGTTCGCGTCGTGAACTGAAGTGATGATGCGGCTCGCGTAAGCCAGTTCCGGCACGTCGCCAATCTTTTCAACCTTGCGCCAGTTCCGGCCACCGTCTTCAGTTATCTGAACCAGTCCGTCGTCCGTTCCGACATAAATCAGGCCTTCCTTTTTGGGCGATTCAGCCAGCGCCGAAGCGTTCCCAAAGTGGGCGGTTGAAGCATTCTTCGCGACGGCGTCGATGCTCCATACTTTCCCCATGACCGGCAGCTTGTCGCGATCGAGATTGCGCGACAACTGACCGCTGATTAACTTCCAGGTGTCGCCCCGGTCATCGCTGCGAAACAATTTGTCGGCGGCAAAATAGAGACGTGTGCGCGAGTGCGGACTGATGATAAAAGGTGAGTCCCAGTTCCAACGCAGCGGATCTTCGTCGCGGCCTTCCTGGGGCTGAATACCGACGCGCTCGCCAGTGCGTTTGTCGAAGCGCACCAGTCCACCATTTTGGCTCTCTGAATAAATCGTATTCGGATCTTCCGGATCGACCTGACTGCGAAAACCGTCGCCGCCCTGGGTCACAATCCAATCCGAATTCACAATGCCCGAAGCGCTGCGCGTTCGCGATGGCCCACCGAAACTGTAATTGTCCTGCGTGCCGCCATAAACGTTATAAAAAGGGGTCGCATTGTCGGTGGTGATGTCGTAGAACTGGGTGATCGGCAGGTTGCTTTTGAAATGCCAGAAGGCGCCGCGATCGTAACTCTCATAGACACCGCCGTCGCATCCCACTAGATAATGATCGGTATTGGCCGGGTTGATCCAGATAATATGATTGTCAACGTGCTTGGACCGCTCGCCGAGCCGGCGCAACGTCCGGCCGCCATCATCTGAGACCATGAGA
Organism: uncultured Acidobacteriota bacterium; assembly: GCA_963726075.1. Classification (GTDB taxonomy): domain Bacteria; phylum Acidobacteriota; class Blastocatellia; order Pyrinomonadales; family Pyrinomonadaceae; genus UBA11740. Next base: position 1,329,860 of record CAVSAQ010000001.1, read on the forward strand.
AAGACGTTCATCACGTAGATCCGATCGGCGTCCTTTGGATCGGCGAAAATCTTTCCGTAGTACATCGCGGTAGTATCAAACTCGTTGCGTCTTTCCCAACTGCCGCCGCGATCGGCAGATCGAAAGATTCCACCGCGTCTATCTGTTGATTCCACGGTCGCATAGATTACGTTTGAGTCGACCGGCGAGATAGCCAGTCCGATCCGCCCCATATCGATGGTCGGCAGGCCGGCGCGCAGACGTGTCCAGGTCGTGCCGCCATCGGTTGATTTGTGAATTGCGCTTTCCGGCCCGCCGTTGATCAGCGTCCACATATGACGGCGCCGTTGATACGAAGCTGCGTAAATCGTTTCCGGATTGTTCGGATCGATGACGACGTCGGTGACTCCGGTGTGCTCGCTGAACTTTAGAATCTGCTTCCAGGTCTTGCCGCCGTCGGTGGTTTTGTAGAGTCCTCGATCGCCGCCCGGTCCCCATAGCGGTCCCTGCGCTGCGACGTAAACGATGTTGGAATCTTTCGGATCGATGGCGATTTTCCCGATGTGCTCGGATGCCTTCAGGCCGATATTTCTCCAGGATCGGCCGCCGTCGTCTGAACGATACAACCCGTTTCCGTAAGAGACACTGCGCTGGCTGTTGTTCTCGCCGGTGCCCACCCAGACCGTAAGCGGATTCTTAGGGTCGAGAACTAACGCGCCAATCGAGTACGAACCCTCTCGGTCGAATACTGGCGTCCAGGTCGTGCCGTTGTTAACTGTCTTCCAGACGCCGCCCGATGCGGCAGCCACGTAATATTTCGCCGAGTTATTTGGATCGACCGCAATTCCAATTACCCGCCCGGAAGTGAACGCCGGCCCGATAGACCGAAAGCGCAATCCATTAAAAGTCGCGGTGGACATAGGATCGCGCGGGCGGCCTTCGTCTTCACCCGCTGGCTGATCTGGCCCACGCGAGGGCTCCGGCGATGGACTTGGCGATGGAGTCGCTGGCGGCACCGGCGACGGTCCACGTTCTTGCGCAAAGACAGTTGGCGCAGTGAGCGCGGCCAAACAAAGGGCGATGGCGGCAATTAGCGAACGGTTTCGGAAAGTACCAGGGCGCATGCGATTTTTATTCTCCTCATGAACATTGGCAAATAATGGCGCGCAGTATATGCGGCGAGGCAGCGTGTGTGAAGTGAAGATTCGGCGGATGGCATCGGTTCAGTGAGAAGCAGCCGTAGCTCAAAAGTCGGCGAAGCCGACGAATGAAAATAGCCCACCGATTCATCGGTGGGATCTGGAGGACGGCCATGATGCAGTCCGTGAAACGGACGGCTGACTGCGTAACCATCGCAGATCGGCACGTTCAGTCGTCCGCTTCACGAACTTCTCCAATGCCTTACCCGCGTCATCCCAGCCCCGACTCCGTCGGGACTGGGCTATTTTCATTTCAGTCCGCTTCGCGGACCGATGCTAAGACACTTTCGGGGCAATGCTGCGCTCCGCCATGACGCTGATGGAGCCTTTCCCGGTAGGACTGTTGATTACCGTGATCCCTGCTTTGATTCCTAGAAGGAAGCAGCCAAAGCGTGAAGGGACTCGGGCGACGCGGAAATTGCACCCGTTACCGGGTGAGCGCCCAAGCTTGAATCGCAGAATCGAAGGCCTGACCCCATCTTTTCGATTTCTTGTGTAACGATCACCGCTAACGAATACTCCGTCGGAAAATCCAACCGATAAAAACCGAAAGAGGGCCTGACCATGGCTCCTCTAGAACGGCACATCATCGTCAAACTCTTCAGTCGGTACTTGGTCCGCCTTATCAGGAAGATGAATGTTGCTAACAATGTACAGATTGAGAATGTCTTCCCGATCCATGAACATGACTTGACTTCGCTTTGACGCGTCAAGCTTGCCGCCTAGCCAGTTTCTGGCTTGTTTGGTGATCTCGCCGCCGGCCACAATGAATGCATGATCCACAAGCACTTTCTTGCTTGTCTCTGGATCGAATACTTCGTGACCTAGCATCATGGATACCTGATTATATATTTCCGCAATATTGGAATTTGATCCGTGACTCGCTCCGGATGCGTCAAGCTTTCCCTTCTTGGCTTGGATGCCGAAGTAAAGAACATGTTGGGTTGGGAGCACATAGCGCATCCATACGTCCTTGCCATATTCAAGGGCCTTGTCTCTATGACCAGCGGAGGTAATTCGATGAAAGCCTAGCCGGCGAAAAAGCGGCAGCAGAACCTCCGCAATCAGGTCATCTTCAGAGCAATTATCGAGGTACTGAATTAGTCGCTCACGACGCTTAAGTTCAGTGGGAGTAAAGGGACGATGAGGATTGACAGCGGTTGAAACAATCTTAGTTCCTATATGCCGAACATAGAGGATGTCGTCTTTGTCATAGAACGCCTCATACCCTTCCCGACCAAGAGGCTTGTTCAGGCTTTCCAGCGCGATCGTTCTACCAGGGTCGTTATCTAGTGCGTCTGACTTATGCATTAACACCCGAAGCAGATGAACAAACCTATCCGGGAGCACAAAAGCAGCTGGCTGAGGCTCACTTAGAAGTTCAGCAAGCCTATCTGAGGTCCACGCCCATCTAGTTGTGCCATCATGCACGAACTCTAGATCACACTCCTCAAAAAATCGTGTGATGAAGCTACTGGATCGATATTGGAAATTGGGGTGATCCCCAATGACCATCTCGGCAATTTCTCGCAGGTTTCGGCTCTTAAACTTCATGAACAAATACGCTCAAGGAAAACTGTAGCCGACGACGCGATGTCTATGCGTAATAGTTCGGTAGGCGACCGCCAGGCATACCTCGCGCAGCCAACGGAAACTGAGGTACGGCTTCGGCTTGATCGTAAAACTTTACGTTTGCCGTTGCCATTGCCGAAAAAATCGGATCAGCCGCAATTGCAGGGCATGCCAACCATCCTTGCTGATTTGCTTCATAAGCAAGTAACCAATTTTCGCTTTGCAAAACATCGGGCTGGTTAACGAGAGTATCCCACCTGTTCTTGTCCAGTGAACCAACACTGAAAAGACGACGGTCATCTGCGTGAAGTGACAGGAGGGCGACAAGGTTGTCATCCATCTCGCTCACTAGGCCAACGGCTTCGTCGCTGAGCCCCACATTCCAAGCTAGGGCTCCCCAGAGCGCCCAAGCCACTTCGCTCCCTTGTGCACGCGGGGCGTGTATTTGAATGATGCTTTCGAACACGTCCGCCAACGGAGCTTTCGCGACGACGTGACCACCGCGGTTACTGACCTCGCACATCGCTCCTAATGCAACTCCCAATGTGGACGAGTCTGAAGTAACTGCTCCAAGAACGCAGTTCTGAAAGGTCCGCCAAGCGCGATCGCCGACATCAAGTCTTTCAACGCGTGCAACTGCGTAGCGTAAGACCGACTCAAGTGGGCGTTCTTGAGCCGTTTCCAGTGCTTTGCTGAAAAGCGCGATCAAATCATTCCTCTGACCTACGGGCTGAGCTCTTTCTCTGATTACGAATTTGGAAAGGTCAACACTCCAGTTGTCCTGAAGTGGCGCAGGCAAATCAATCAACGATGTCTTGCGCGGGTTTACAAGCAACTCGTATTCACCCAGCAATCCTTGGAGTGCGGTCAACAACTCTTCGGCATCACTTAATGTGACACATGACAGTTCGTAGTCGTCCACGTAACGATAACCCCGTACAAGAGGACCAAACTGATCCATTAGCGCTTCGTCCACAGCCGCCAAAAGAATTTCCGCTAGGACAAGCGAAGTGTCAGGCCCGATCGGTATACCTCGTGTCTGGCCGTCATTCATCGCTTGAGTTGCCTTGTCTAGCTGATTCCCAATTAAGTGGCCGCCCCTACCCGGAAGTCTAAGTTCCGCCTTGCAAGTTGCCTTTGTGTGCAGTGCCCACGGAATTGCGTGCGTGTAGATCGATGGGTAAAACTGATCGATATCGGTGCTCAACAGATATCTGTGTCCGCGGCGGCGTAAACTGCGAATTCTCGGTAACTCACCATAATGGTAACGAGGAATGATCGAGCGGCTACTGTTCGTTAGCACGTACGGACGGCTCGCCGACAGTCGCTGTTTCCATGTGTGCGTTCGTATTTCAGGCCAGTGATTTGAGATCAATTCTGCAAGTGCGAAATACGAGACGGGATTCGGTATTTTCAAAGGTCTGCGAAGCCCGCCGGGCCTAGCGAGGTTATGAGCAACACAGCGTCGCCACTTGCTCTTTTCACCTGCACTCCAAGCAGCTGCTGCACCTAGGACGTGGTTTGAATAAGAATCTGTCTTGAAGGGTGGTGGTAACTCCCGGGGAAAATAGCCCTTCTGCAACAAATCCGGGAGTGTGGGTGTTAACGGAGGCAAGATGTCACGTCCGAAATAGGGTTAGGAACAGCTACGTTAGCTTTGTAATACCTTAATGCAAAGAAAACAAGGCGAAACCAAGATCGAACTGCGGGGATTACCCGGTCGCTACCGCTCCCGGTTCTGACACTCTGTTCCGCTCCATGTTCTTGTCAGTCGCAGTTCGCAACTGTAGCATCGATGCTCGTTCGAGACCGTTCGGGAAACCGATCAGGAGTCAGGCCTTCCTTTCTGCGATTCTCTGCAATGGAGACTCCTTTGAGTCACGCACTTCTGGAGATCGCAAAATCGAAGGCCTGACCCCGATCTGGTTCTTCAATTTGTATCAGAGGAGGGTCCCTTGCCTGCCCAAGCCTTGAGTGATATAAGCCCAGCGTTTTACCCAGCCTCGTCCTCAACGGAGGCTCGCGAGGAGCTTCCACGGAGCTCAGGGAATCTACCGACGCACCACAACTAAGGCATGACATGGCAAATAAACAACACCTTGAGGTTCTGACGAAAGGTTTGGAAAATTGGAACGCTTGGAGAAGGAATAATCCCGACTTAAGGCCGGATCTAAGTGGAGTGAACCTCACGGATGGTCGTCTATTCGGTAAGTGCTTTGAGGAATTCACAATGCATCTCAGTGAATCAACCGAAGAATCACGACAAGGGTTTGGTTTTAACGGAATAAACCTAGCCCATACAGACTTGAGCAACGCAATTCTTTTTGGAAGTTTCGGCCACTTTCTTAATAGAAGCGATCCCATGCCTAGTAATTTCAGAGAAGCAAACTTGACTGGTGCAGACCTAAGGGGAGCTTGGCTCGTTGGTGTTGGTTTTAGCCATGCGGATTTGACCAACACCAATTTCAGGGAAGCATTTCTTAATAACGTAGACTTCAATAGCGCAAATCTTCAAGGGGCAGACCTTGGTTTTGCCACACTCGGTTTTAGCTCATTTCCTAATGTTGATCTACGAGGTGTGAAGGGACTTGATACTGCAAGACATCTTCGCCCATCCACGATTGGAATTGACACGGTAATTCGATCTGAGGGTAAAATTCCCGAACAGTTTCTGCGTGGTGCGGGTGTACCTGACGAGTTCATTACTTACGGGCGGTCGCTCGTTACCAGACCTATCGAGTTTTACTCTTGCTTCATAAGTTATTCCAGCAAGGACCAGGGTTTCGCTGAGCGATTGCACGCCGACCTTCAGATTAGAGGAGTGAGATGCTGGTTTGCACCGCAAGATCTAAAAATCGGTCAGAAAATAAGGGTTGGCATTGACGAGTCTATCCGGAAACACGACAAGGTGCTCTTGATCATCTCAAAGCATTCGGTTGAGAGCGAATGGGTTGAGAAGGAGGTGGAAACCGCTATTGAATTGGAGCGAAATCAGAAACGCGCCGTTTTGTTTCCTATTCGCCTTGATGACACTGTTTTGAAAATTGAGGGTGGGTGGCCATCTGACATTCGTAGGACGCGCAATATCGGAGACTTTCGAAGATGGAGGAACCATGATTCTTATCAAAAAGCGCTTGATAGATTAATACGCGATCTCAAAGCCGATGAAAATAAGAGGCCCAACTGATAAGTTCAGCCCGGATGCGATTCTGCAATTCTCAGCCTCCTGCTAGACGTGCTCAAGCCAAGTCCTACAAGAGTTCTGATGAGCGATCGCTACAACGGCGAGAACCGGCGGCCGGAGATCTCAAGTTTAGGTGTAGAGCGAGTCCCATTCATCTCCAAGGACCCAACGAAGCGCCGACAATTTTCCGTTCAGCATTCCCCACTCAAAGTCATCCCATGGACCGAGGTTCTCTGGCCCATATTTCTTTTCGACTCTCGCGGCCGACTTGAGAGCGCCCTCCCAGATATCGCGTTGAATCGGTCGGCGCAGATGATTCTTGATTGGGAACTTTTCCTTCTCTACGAGTCTGATCTTGCCACGCTCGATTAACTGACGTCTTAGCTGATGCCGGTTGTACCACACCTTTGTGCACAGTTCGTCGATCACATCTACTATCTCCGTCAGCCGCCTAGGTTCTTCAACCCACTCCTGCTCAATCATCAAGTCGGCAAATTGGACTGGCTGAACGCGACGCAGCGCTTCACCTAGGGTAATGAAATAGCGCGACCGCGATCGCGAAAAACATCCTGCGACATCGGGATGAGGTAATTTATTGCTCGAGGTAGGATGACTGAAATCCTTGGTGTTGTGAGTCACAAACGCTAATCGAGTACCTGCTGGCGCTCTTCTTTCGACTGCATCAGCATACGCTTCGATTAAGATTGCATCGTCAATCCCATTGCGTTGTCTGTGAAAGGGAGCACGTTTGTCTAACCCCCGTTGTGCCGCGCGGAGTTTGACGCTGTCTGAGATTTCGATGACCGGTGTTCGTGCAAACAGATGTTCGATCTGACCAATCGCACCAACTGCGGCCTCTCCTAAAATTGGCAACCGATGGTCAACATCATTGAGCTGACTTAGTACCATTGCCTTCTTTCGTGGGTCGCCAAACTTGTCTACGGCCTCTTTAACGCGCTTCATCGTGCTTGAAAGGCTTCGACCACTTTCATCGACTATGCGAGACTTATTGCGAGCAAACTCATCAATGATCGTGCGTGGAAGCAGCAGCTCGACATCTTTCTGGCGGATGAGTTCCTCGAGTGCTGTTAAGATGGCGTGCTGTTGGTAATCCCTAGCAAGATCGAGCCACACGCAGGTATCGATAAGAATTTTGAACACAAATCTCTTCTCCTTTCGCTTGAGTTTAGCAGAAGAGCTTTGCGACCTGCCCTTCCCTTGGAAACCAAAGCCTGATCTCGAAGCGCGGGCTACTGCCCCGCGCCGGAGTTTCGGATGACGATGCGTAAATGTGAATTACAGAACCCCGAAACCAGAATTCAGGACTCAGGACTACCACCAGCGCAGGGCCTTCCACCAAAGCGATCCGAGGATCGTCCAGATTAAAAGATTTGCCACTGAAGCAACGAAGCCAATCCACCACCAAGTGCGCTGCTTTACATAGCCGGCGCCGAACCAAATCGGTGCGGGTGTGGTGCCGTAGTGGGTGAGCGAGGCATTCAGATTCGAAGCGTAAGCGAGCAGCAGCACCGTCAACGCCACGGGCGCGCCGGCGGCAATAATTACAACGAGGAACGGAATGTACATCGCCGACACGTGCGCGGTAATCGACGCGAAACCGTAGTGCGCGTAAAAATAAACGAGCAGTAAGACGGCGAACGCAGCTGCCCAGTGCCAGCCGACCGTAAAGTTGGCGGCGACTTCTGCGAAGCGCTTTGTGAGTCCTGTTTCACCGAGTGCCTCAGCCATTCTTACAAGTCCGCCATACCAGATGAACACGTCCCACGCGCCGCGTTCGGTGATGACGTCTTCCCAGGCAAGAACTCCGGTCAGCAGAAGCACGCCGATGCCCAGCATTGCCACGACGGCATAATTGATTCCATGGAAGGCCGTCGTCATCCACAGCGTCGCGACCAACGCGAACACGAGCAGCATCAGGATCTCGTGACGCGAGACTCTTCCCATTTTCTGAAGTTCAGTGCGCGCAAACTCGGTAGCCGCAGGCGTGTGTTTGATCTCGGGCGGAAACAACCGGTAGATCAGCGGCGGAACGACCGCGAGCGAGACAAGTCCCGGCACCAGACCGGCGATGGCCCAGCGTGCATAGGTCAACTCGACGCCGGTTGTCTCTTTCGCGAACTTCGCGATGATGACGTTTGACGCCTGACCCGTCAGGAACATCGCGCAAATGATCACGTCGGCCTGGTAAAGCAGCGTGGTGAGAAACGCCCCGAGTCTGCGCGCCGTTGGTCCCGGCCGTGACTCGTAAGTTTCGGCAATCGATTTCGCAATTGGAAAGACGATGCCGCCTGAACGCGCCGCATTCGACGGGATGACCATCGCCAACACAAGGTCCGTTGAAATCAGTGAATAACCCAGGCCGAGTGAACGCGATCCGATTGCCCTTACAAAAAGTAAGGCGATCCGTCGACCCAGACCGGTCTTGATCATGCCGCGCGAAATGAGAAAGGCCGCGAGCACTAGCCAGACAATCGGATCGGCATATCCGCGCAGTGCGTCAACCGGCGACAGAGCGCCGCTCAGCATCACTGCGGTGACGCCGAGCAGAACGACTGCGCCACTGGGAATCGGACGCACGATGCCGCCGACGATCGTGGCCACAAAGATCGCCAGCAGACGCCACGACTGTGGAGTGATGCCTGCCGGAACCGGCAGCAGGAGGATAAAAAAAGCCGAACCGAGAACCAGCGCCCATTTCAAGACGCGGATCAGAATCGAATCACCATCGCGGGAATCACTTGCCGCAACGCTTTCGGCTTCGGGGGCAACGGGCGCAGCGTCAGGTCTTCGATCAGGCATAGGTTACAGAATCGGTGGGACGCCAGAGTATATGCACCGCAGTTCGGTGTGTGAAGTTCTTTTACTGATTGATGAAAGAATTTGATTCGCGCAATGCGGATCAACGCCGAAGGCGTTAGTTAATTGCAGCCCAGGGCATCGCCCTGGGTATCCGAGCAGCGTCATTAGTACGAACTCTGAAAGAGTTCGCGAAGCCCAAGCCTCAACGCCCACGGAACCGATAGGATTGGGAACTCTTTCAGAGTTCGTGTTGGGTCCATCTTCTAACCCCAGGGTAGAAACCCTGGGCTGGAATTCGCGAATGCCTTCGGCATTTGAGTGATAGGTTAAGTCAGCTTGTCGTATTCTTTCCTTGCTTCGAGCAGAACCGGCAGGTTCGCGTCCGCGTCTTTCCATAACGCGAAGAAATCCTGATACGCCTTGCGCGCTTTAGCCGTGTCGCCTTGCAGTGCGGCGGCGCGGGCCAGGCCCAGGTGCGCCACCACGTAGATCGGAGAAGTCGGTTGGTAGCCGCGATGGTCGAGAATCTTCTGAAATTCCGTGGCTGCCTCCGCTCCCTTTTGCTGTTTCAGGTATGCCTGGCCGCGAAGATAGGCGATTTGGAAAAGAGCGTATCCTTCAAACGGCCTGGTGGTTTCAAGCACCTGGATCGCCTGCGCCGCGTTGTCTCGCTGCAATTCCATTCGCGCTTGCACCAGCGGCGCCAAAATTTTATTAAGCACCGTGTCGGTTGGCGAACGCCTGGTCAGTTCGTCAATCAAATTCTGGGCCTGGCCGAACTCGCCGCAGCTCGACAACGCATTGGCCGCATTGGCGGTGGTCACTTGCCTGTTCGTGAGGCTGAGCGCCTTTGCGGTCTGCTGTTTCAGCCGGGCGCAATCGCCAAACAGGGCGTCGCGCGCCGCGGCCGCGACCGCAATCTGCGCGGCAACGTCTTTCTGATCGCGACGTTCCGCTGACTCCAGCGCGCTGTCAGAAAACTCCTGTGACTTTTTCAGTTGGCCCAAAAACGCCGCCGTCTCTGATTGCCAACCCTGCGCCAGATACTCGTCCGGTTTTCCGCTCAACCAGTCAATCTGTTGCTGCATCGTCGCGTTATCGTGCTGGACAAAAGCAATCCGGAATAGAGTCCGGCGCATGGCGGTACTGTCTAACTTTTCTCCTTGGGCCTGATTAATAGTCTGTTTAGCTTCGTCAAAGCGATTGAACGCCAGGTGCGCGGCAGCCAAAAGCGAATAGCCGGAAGTTGATCCTGGATTGAGGCGAATCGCTTCACGTGCCTCAGCCGCCGCCTTATCGAATAAACCAAGCTCGTTGTATTTCACCGCCAGATTATTTGGTGGTGAGGCATCGCGCGGATAGGTGCTCTTCCACTGTTCGAGCGTTTGCAGATACTTTTCCAGCTCGCCCGTAACGTTGTCATAGTAGGCCTGAGTGATATAAAGCCTTTCATTTTCACCGACCCGATCGCGCAGCTCGTACGCCTTGCGCGAGGCCTCAGCCGCCAGCTCGTACTGCCGCGTGTTGTAGTACATGGACGACATCGCCGCGTAGGCGCGGGCGAAGTTCTGATCGATCTCGGTCGCTTTTTTGAAGGAAGGAATGGCGTCGAGGTACCGGCCTTTGAGCTGCTGCTCGATCCCGTTTGAATAGTATTTAAGAGCTTCAAGCGATGATGTCGTCGCCTGATGGATCGGCTTGTCATACTTCTGAATTGACGCTAACGATTCGCCCAGTTGCTTGCGCAGGTTGGTCGCAACCGTTCCCAACGCCGCAAGCACTTGCTCTTTGCTGTCCGCCTCAGCTTGTTCCAACGCGATCGTGTCGCCGGTTTGCGCGTTCGTGGCTTCCAGCGTGATGACGTAGTGGCTGCCGATGTTGGAGATCGAGCCGTTGAGAAATGCTTTGAATCCCTGCCGCAGGCAAATCTGGCGCGCGATCTCTTTGGTCACTCGTTCATCCGGAGAGCGATCCATCAGCCGCAGCGCCTCACGCACGCGACTGTCAGAGAAGATGCTCAAGAAAGGTGACTGCTCAAGTTGCGATGCCAAAGCTTGCTTGAGTGTTCCATCGAACACCGGATCGCCGGTAGTGTTGATGAAATCGGCAACCACGATCGTGTCTTCTCCAGTCAGAGGGGTGGCCGAACCCGATTTGAAGTACCAGAGCAAACCCAACGTCACGGCCAAAGCGGCGAGGCCTGCGGTAATCAGGATGGTGCGCTTTTGAAGTTTCCTTCCCGCGTCCCGCGAGTCACTGCTCGCGGCCTCGCTCGCGGCCGGCGGGGTGATTGAGGTGACGGTTCCGGGTGTTTCTGTCTTGAGCGCCGCGGATAACTCGGCGGTACGCTGTGCGGCTGGGACCGCTTCGGGCGGTAACGTGCGCTGTAACTCCGCGTCAAGCTCGAGCCGTTTCTTCAGATTCCGCAGGTCGTTCAGCAAATCATTCGTGGACTGATACCGATCCTCGCGCGGTTTCGCGAGCGCCTTCGCCACGATGCGCTGCAGCTCATCCGGCGCTTCGGGCGCGTACCGCGCCAGCGGCGGCGGTGGGGCATCCCCAAGGATCGACATCAAAACTTCGACTCGATCCGAACCCTTGAACGGCAAGCGCCCGGCTACGATCTCGTAAAGCACGATCCCGAAACTAAAGATGTCCGTCCGCGCATCAACCGGCAGACCGCGCGCTTGTTCAGGCGACATGTAAACCGCCGTCCCCATGACGACGCCCGGTTCAGTTTTGATATTGATTGACGTTGGCGCTTCGCTGTCTACAAAAACCGACGACTGTTGCTGCTCAGAAAGTTTCGCCAGGCCAAAGTCGAGGACCTTCACGATCCCATCGCGCCGGATCATGATGTTGTCGGGCTTGATGTCGCGATGGACGATGCCGGCTTCGTGAGCTTCGGCGAGGGCACTCGTCGCTTGGATCGCGATATCGAGCACGTCGCCAACCGTCATGCTTGAGTTCGCCGCTCGTTCCCGCAGCGTCTGTCCATCGATGTATTCGATCGCGATGAAATGGCCCGACTCAGTCTGATCAATTTCGTAGATCGTAATGATGTTCGGGTGATTCAGCGCCGATGCCGCCTTCGCCTCTTGCACGAAACGCTCCATGCGAACGCGATCGGCCGCCACGTCTGTGGGCAAAATCTTCAGGGCAACGTTCCGGCGCAGGCGCGTGTCTTCGGCGAGATAGACTTCGCCCATCCCGCCCTGTCCGAGCTTTGACAGGATCTTGTAGCGACCGATTTCCGTACCTGGTTCAAGGGTCATGCGGCGGAGTAAAACAGGCGGGCGTCGAATGCTCCCCGCTCAAAGTCTGAGTTCGCGGGGATTCTATCTGAGTTGATGGGGTCAGGCTAGTGCAAAGTGATTGGTGCGTACGACGTGTGAAGGGCAACGAGTCCTTGTTCAAGAATCGCGAAGTTGCGTTGATTGAACATGTAACGGGTCTGTCGGATTCCCTTAAAAGAAGCAACAGTGGGCCCCGCCGAAACGAGGCCCACCATCGCAATTGCGAGAGTTAGAACCACCTGCGCGGGCCGGGTGGCTAAAGGAATCTAGAAGAACAGCGAATACAGCAACCGGTTCGGCGAGCCCGACCCGGCATTTGTAACCACTCCGGTAGTGGCGTTGTTAACGATCGCGTTGCGGATCGTGGTAGACGACGCTGACGGGTTTGCTTGCTTGTAAAGCGCGGCTACACCGGCAACGTGCGGCGAGGCCATTGAAGTACCGCTCAACGTGGCCGTCGCTGTATTCGACGTGTACCACGCCGAAAGAATCCCCGAGCCCGGCGCAAAGATGTCGAGACATGTGCCGATGTTCGAGAAGGACGAGCGCGCATCAGTGGTGGTCGTGGAACCCGTCGTGATGGCGTTCGCGGCGCGCGCCGGCGAGAAGTTGCAGGCGTTGGCACCGTTGTTGTTTCCGGCAGCCACTGCAATCGTCACATTCGCGTTGTGCAGATTGTTCACGGCGGTGTCTAACGCGCTGGAAATGCCGCCCCCAAGACTCATGTTCGCGACTGCTGGGGCAATATGATTCTGACGGACCCAATCAACACCCGCGATAACTCCCGAGTTAGATCCTGAGCCCGAACAATTCAATACCCGAACTCCGCGGAGGAGTGCGCTCTTGGCAACGCCGTAAGTTGAACCACCGACCGTACCCGCGACGTGCGTGCCGTGACCGTTGCAATCCTGGCCACTCCCGCCAAACGCGTCGAACACGTTTGACGCGCGTCCGCCAAATTGAGTGTGAGCGGTGCGAATGCCGGTATCAATGACGTAGACGCGAACTCCTGAACCGGTCCAGTTGTAAGTGTAAGTGCCGCTCAACGGTAAGTTTCGTTGATCGATACGGTCCAGGCCCCAAGGCGGATTAGTTTGCGTGGCGTCAGCGGTTACGACGCCATCCTCTTCGACAAAGAGCACGCGATAGTCCTGCGCCAGCGCTTCCGCATCGGCTTCGGACATCTCGACCGAGAAGCCGTTGATGGCATGTTTATAGACATGCTTCAGTTTTCCGCGGTACGTTCGGGCCATATCGTCAGCCATATAACCGGCGATTGAGTTTTCGCCTTTCTCGCCGATCACCGCGTCGTCCAAAACCACGACGTAGTTGTTCGCGATCTTATTCCGGTTCTTCCGAACTTTCTCTTTCCAGCCCTGGCTGCGCACCGGTTCGTAAAAGAAGATCGTCGCGCAGCAAAAAATTAGCACCGTAGCGAATAGAACTAGTTTCTTCATTTGTCTTTTCCTCCAGTAAGTAGGCAGGTTTCGTAGCCGTGCAAGCCGTCTCGTGTCGGCGAGAACCGGCGGCAAAATGAGGCCTGAAATAAATGAAGAGATGATTTAATCCATGCGGCAGGCATGCTTCGGCGACGCACGTAAAAGAAAATTGCTAAGCTGCGCAATTCGAACCTTGCCATTGACATAATTGAGGTGTAGGGCGGGGGAAGGCGCAGTATAGTCACTCGCACTTATCTGCGCAACTGCTTTTTTTCGCAGCCTTACTCAGGGTGTTCCGAGGCAGGGTTATTGCGACCATCGCGCAGGTTTTCGGACCCACCGGTGAGCGCGTAGTCGTTCTCGTAATTCCACCGGCAAGGGACCGGCGTCGCTCGCGGCGAGGTTGGCTTCGACGTGAGAAAGCTTGCGCATGCCGGGAATGATCGTGCTGACGCTCGGATGCGAAAGAATAAAGCGCAGAGCCAGTTCAGGCAGGGTGATTTGCGTCGCGTGCTCCTGGTTCCAGACGCGCAACGTTTCTTTTAACGCGTCCGCGCGATCAACGCTCGCGATCAAGTTCTCCGGCACAAAATATGTGTTGCGCCAATCGCCTTCGGGCCAGTGGCTGTCTTTTGTCAGCGCGCCGGTCAACGTGCCCTCATCAAAAGGCACGCGCGCAATTACGGCGACATTCATCTCTTCACACGCCGGAAACAACTCGTCTTCGGGATTCTGATCGAAGATATTGTAAATGACCTGAACGGCATCGATCTGACCGGTTCGTACCGCACGCACTCCATTCCAGGGCTCCCAGCGATTGATACTGATTCCGATCGCGCTGATCAGTTTCTGACTGCGCAAGTCGTCCAGTTTGTAGAACCAACGATCGTCGCGCAACCACTCGTCATTCCAGGTATGGAACTGGATCAAATCGAAGTTTTGCAGATCAGCATTCTTCAGGCTGCGATGAACGAATTCTTCGACGTGATCGGGCGGGTAGGATTCCTTAAGCGTGGCATCCGCGCGCGCCGGCCACTCTCGATTCATCGGGGGAATCTTGGTCGCCGTGTAGAGACGCTTCTGCGAATTCGCGCGCACGGTTTGGCCCAGCAACTCTTCGCTGTGCCCCTCGCCATAAGCGTAGGCCGTATCGAAAAAGTTGCAGCCGAGATCGACTGCGGCCTGAAGAGATTCCAAAGACTGATGGTCGTCCGAGTTCGACCAGCTCGCCATCCCCCACATGCCATAGCCTATTTCGCTGACCTGCCAATCGGTGCGGCCAAAAGTTCTGTTTCGCATTATGTTTTTATCGGCTCTAATCCGACCCGCCGAAGCAAGGCCGCGAGTCGTGGGTCGCCGCGCAGATTGTCGAAGCGCGGATCGGCCACTAGATAATTGAAGTTGATCGAACGTTCGGCCATCGCTTTTTCCAGCCAGGCGAAAGCCTGATCGCGGTCATTCAGCCGGGTGTAAAAGAGCGCAATATCCGCGGGGGACACGTACGCGGTTTTCGAGCGTTCGAGCAAAACGTTCAGTCGATTCTGCCAGACGCCCTTGATTCCGGAAGCGGCGAAAACCTTTCTCAGCTCGGCCACGGTTTCGGGCGACGAGCCTTTCAATCTTTCTTCGAGTAACTCTTCGTGTTTGCCTTGCGCCTCGTACACTTTCGCGAGCGTGCCGTGCGCGACGCCATAATTCGGGTCCAGCTCTAAAGTCTTACGCAGTTGCTCGATCGCTTCGTCGTAACGGCGCGCGAGGTACAAAATGTCACCCAGGTTTTCGTTAACCGGCAATGCAAGTGGATCAACGTCCCGAGCCTTTCTGGCTTCCGCAATCGCTTCGTCAAAGCGGCCGAGCGCGGGCAGGAAAAGTGAGTAACGCTGGTGCGCCGTCGCGTAGCTCGGATTCAGTTCAATGGCGAGTTTGAACTCGCGCTCGGCGCCCGCCCAGTCCCAGTCATAGACCGTCTTGATGGCCGCCAGAATCGCGTGCCCCTCAGCCAAACGCGGATCGAGTTCGAGGGCCCGGTTCGCGGCCACCCGGGCTTTTTCATACGCGTGCTTTGGTTCGACGTACCGGTACCAACCGCGCGAGTACCAACTATCGGCCAGCCCTGCATACGCCAGAGCATAGGTAGGATCTTTCTCGATCGCCTGATCGAAGTACTCGACTGATTTTTCCAGTGACTCGCTCGTGCGCTTATTCCAAAGGAACCGCCCTTTTAAATAGAGCTGATAAGCGTCGGTATTCTGCGTGTAAACCCGCGTCACCCGGTTCTGATCAGGCCCGGAAAGCTTGAGCCGCAGGTGATTGGAAATCTGGCCGGCAATGGCGCGCTGCATCGACAGAATGTCTGCCACCTTCTCGTTGTATTGCTCACCCCAGAGCTGTTTGTTTTCTCTGACATCAAGCAGCTCAGTGCTGATTGTCAGACTGTCACCGCGTTGGACGAGCCGGCCGGTTAGCACCGCATGCACGCCCAACTCTTGTCCGGCTTTCAGCGGGTCGATCTTTTGTCCTTTGTAACGAAAGACTGAGCTGCGGGCGATCACTCTGACGTTTGGCAGCTGGGCCAGGCTGTTGATGATGCTTTCAGTAACTCCGTCTGAAAGATATTCGGTTTCGGGATCCTGGCTCTGGTTTTCAAACGGCAGCACCGCGATCGACTGAATGGCTGCCCCTGAGTTACG
Source organism: uncultured Acidobacteriota bacterium (assembly GCA_963726075.1). GTDB lineage: Bacteria > Acidobacteriota > Blastocatellia > Pyrinomonadales > Pyrinomonadaceae > UBA11740. The sequence goes on from CAVSAQ010000001.1 coordinate 1,346,039, forward strand.
TTGGCGCTGAAGAACTACCAGGCCCACCAGTCCGAAGAACACCACCAAAGATGTGACGACTGCCGCGCGCTTGTGTTGCTTAATTCCGGAGACCACGTATTCGGCGTTCGAGGGCGCGGGCAGAGCGGAAACGGTCGCCGGCGTTTCGGCGGTCGCCGTCAGCGGGCCAATCTGACGGCTGCTGTCGGAGGTTGACCTGCGGAGCTCGGGCATGACGCCGGACGTCTCTGCGGTAGCTTCCAACTTTCGTTTCAGGTTGCGCAGGTCGGCGACTAATTCTTCGGCGGCTTGATACCGGTCGTCGAGCTTCTTTGTCAGCGCCTTCGAAACAATTCGCTGCAACTCAGCCGGCGCCTCATTAACGTAGCTCTCCAGCGGTGGCGGCTCCCGCTGAAGGATCAGGGAGATTATTTCCGTGGGCGTTTCGCCCCCGAACGGTTCGTTGCGCGTGATCATCTCGTAGATGACTGCGCCCAGGCTCCACAAATCGGTCCGCCGGTCGACCGCGATCCCTTTTGCTTGTTCGGGCGACATATACTTCGCCGTCCCGATCACGGCGCCGGCGCTGGTATTTATCATCGCCAGCGTTTCGGCCTCAGCATCAGCTGAAGAATTAGAGACAATTAGTTTGGCCAGTCCAAAATCCAGCAACTTAATGTAACCGTCACGGCGGACCATGATGTTGTCTGGCTTGATGTCGCGGTGAATGATTCCCGCGGCGTGGGCCGCAGCCAGCGCGCTGCCGGCCTGAATCGCGATTTCCAGAATGTCGATCAGTTTAAGGCCCGACTCGATGCGGCGCCGCAGGGTCTCACCTTCGATGTATTCGGTAGCAATGAAACGAATGTTTTCGCTGCTGCCGATCTCGAAGATGGTGAGAATGTTTGGGTGATTCAGGGCCGAAACAGCTCTTGCTTCCTGAGTAAACCGGTGCAGGCGTTGCTCATCCCCGGTAACGTCGTCCGGCAAAATCTTTACCGCCACCGTTCGATCCAGTTCGGTGTCCTGGGCCAGGTAGACATCGCCCATCCCGCCCGCGCCAATCTTCGAGCGAATTTCGTAACGGCCGAGTTTTCTACCGGCTTCGAGACTCATCAGACATTCTTCCGGGCTATACCTGGTTCATCACGCTCCTTCGGGTCTGATCAGCCTAACGTTTGATTAAGATAAGGACTCCCGCCGCAATTGCGAGAATAGCCAACCCCGTGGTGATCGTGGTGGACAGTCTTACGTTGAGCAACGGTAACAATCCCGTGAGGATCAGCCAGATCGCCAACAAGATCATTCCCAAATTTCTTCCTGCAAGACCTTCAGTTACTCCCATATATGTGCCTCCTTAGTGATCAGGGCCGCCGATAAAGAACCTTTCCCGGCCGCGCAGCAGTCATTGCGCCCGACTGGAAAATAATCTGCCCGTTAACAATCACGAATGAAAAACCTTCCGCGTATTGATGCGGCTTTTCGAAGGTCGCGAGATCGCGCACCATTGCTGGATTGAAGATCGCAATGTCGGCTTTCATGCCGGGGCGAAGCAATCCTCGATCTGTCAGCCCGAGCCGCTGCGCCGGGAACGACGTCATCTTCCGCACCGCTTCTTCAAGCGAAATCACTTTTTTCTCGCGCACGTAAACCCCGAGCACGCGCGCGAATGTGCCGTAGCTGCGCGGGTGCGGACTGGCGGCGCCGAAGATTGGAATCTCGCCGTCCGATCCGATCATCGTGGCCGGATGACGCAGAATCCGTTTCAAGTCTGCTTCGTTGATCGCGTGAAATATTCCAGAGCATCCGCCTTGCTCAACCAGCCACAGCGTCGCCTCGGCAGCGTTGGGAATCGTCACAGTCAGCTTGCGCAAGCGCGTGATGTCGGAAAGATTTTTGCCCGCCAGCGAAGTGTCCCAACTGCAACTCGCGATCTGCACGTTGCGCGGATCGCCACCGCCGCGCTCTTCACGAATCAGCCGCGTCGTCTCAGCTTTGATTTTTCGTCGCGTTACCGGGTCTTTGAGCCGCTTCAAGAGTTCTTCGCGCCCGCCTTCCTGCGCCCAGGCAGGAAGCAGGGCAGCGGTGACACTCGTGCTGGAAGCGGTGTAGGGATATTGATCGATCGTGGCATCTACACCTCGCGCGCGTGCCTCATCGATCAGGCGCAGCGTCGTGATGCTCTTGCCCCAATTTTTCTTGCCGATAATTTTGTGATGTGTGACCTGGGTCGGCAGACCTCCACGTTCGCCGATCGCAATCGTCTCTTTTACGCTGTCAACGCTGCGCGTCGCTTCGTCGCGCATGTGCGAGATGTAAATGCCGCCGTAACGCCCCGCTACTTTTGCCAGCTCAATGACTTCATCGGTTTCAGTGAACGTTCCCGGCACATAGAACAGTCCAGAACTTAGGCCGAACGCGCCGTCTTCCATTCCCTGCTTCACGAGCGCGCGCATCTTGTCGAGTTCTTCCGGCGTCGGTTTGCGATTGACCTCACCGATCACGGCCGCGCGTACTGAGCCCTGCCCGATGAACATGCCAAAGTTCACGGACTTCGGCAGAGCTTCAAGTCTCTTGAAGAACGGCGCGAGCGGGACCGGTGAACCGCCATCGGGACCTTCGATCAAAGTCGTCACGCCCTGCCGCACATAATTCTCAGCCGTAGGCACCTCGAAAATTCCACGCCGCGCATGCGTGTGAATGTCGATGAAGCCGGGCGCCACCACCTGACCTTTGATGGTGACTGTCTGTTTTGCGGGTTCGGTAATAGAAGGTGCGATGCGAACGATTCTGTCGCCTTTTATGGCCACGTCCGCGCGATACCACGGGCTACCGCTGCCATCCACGACCAGGCCGTCGCGAATAACAAGGTCGTAGGTCGCGTTCTGCGCAGTCGGCGCCGGAGAAATACCCAGCACCGCAATCGCGGCGATGACGAAGATGATTAATTTCCGCATGGGTAACAGTCAGGTCTTTCCACGGCGGATTCTACTTCATGTCGAGATCGGCTAATAGTCATTTGAGCTACTTCGGTTCTTAGTTCTTCTCTGTGTCTCTGTGAGTTCTCTGTGACTCTGTGGTGAAAGTCCTGGACAACACTCACCACAGAGACACCGACTTTCCACAGAGACACAGAGCAAAGCCGCCCGAGCGCTCTTTACTGACCGCTTCGCTTCCTGTATTTTTTGCTACTCCAAACGAACGGAAAGCCTGGTCGAGGAACCTACGGAATGCGAAACAACACGCGCTCGTTAGTTGTCATCATTGTTGCCCTTCTCGCTTTTGTCACGGCGTCGGCCCTTCGCAGCGGCGACGCTCAACGACGCACCGGCACGGATACTTACGCAATCACTAACGCACGCATCGTGACGGGTTCCGGGCCGGTAGTCGAACGCGGCACAGTCGTGTTTCGTGATGGGTTAATCGTCGCTGTCGGAGCCAACGTTACGGTGCCGGCCGACGCGCGCGTGATCGACGGCACGGGCCTGACCGTCTATCCGGGCATCATCGACGCGAACACAACGCTCGCAATTCCGCGACCGTCACCGACGCCAGGCGGGGGCGGCGGTGCATTCGCCGGTCTGTTCGGACAGAGCGCACCTTCCGCGACTTCGCCAAACTCGCCCAACCTGCCGGGAATGCAGCCGGAGATTCTTGCTTCTGATCTGATTCGTCCCGGCGGCCCGGAAATCGAAGCCGCTCGGAACGTGGGCATCACTGCGGCGCACACAGCACCGCGCGGCAACGTGTTTCTGGGACAGTCTGCGCTGATCAATCTTGCGGGCGATTCGCCGCAGCAGATGGTTGTGCGTTCGCCCGTAGCGCAATACATCGGTTTGCAGCCGCTCGGCGGCGGCCAATATCCAGGTTCATTGATGGGCGTGTTCGCGTCCGTGCGGCAAATGCTGCTCGACACGCGTCGCTATCGCGAGATGAACGAGATCTACGAACGGAACCCGCGCGGCCAGAAACGGCCGGCGCAGGACAAATCGCTCGAGGCTTTGCTGCCCGTCGTGGCCGGGCGAATGCCGATCGTTATGCAGGCCGACAGCGAACGCGAGATCGAACGCGTGCTTGATCTCGCGCGCGAATTCAATGTGCGCGTAATAATTAATGGAGGACGGCAAGCGGATCGGGTTGCGGCACGCTTGAAGAGCGCCAACATTCCCGTGCTGCTGTCGCTGAATTTTCCGCGCCGCACCACCGCGGCTTCGCCCGATGCTGACCCTGAGCCGCTGCGCGTTTTGCGCGAGCGCGTCGAAGCTCCAAAGACCGCCGGACGACTGGCTGCGGCGGGAGTACGTTTCGCTTTTCAATCCGGCGGCATGGCTTCGATGAATGACTACCTGGGGAACGTGGGAAAGACTGTCGAGAACGGTTTGTCACGTGACGATGCGATTCGAGCCTTGACGATTTGGCCAGCTGAGGTGCTCGGCGCTGCGTCACAGCTTGGCTCGATTGAGGTCGGCAAGATTGCTAACCTGACGGTTACGCGCGGCGATCTGTTTGCTAGAGACCGTCGCATCGCGCACGTCTTCATCGATGGCAAACCTATCGATCTTCGCCCACCGACAGCTCCAGCCGATCGCGGCGCCAGCGCATCGGGCACCTGGTCTTTGACGGTGAGTCTTACCGGGGCTGGAAACGAAAAGCAGGAACTGACTGCGACGATGAACCTGCAACAGGAAGGTGATCGTCTGACGGGATCGCTTCAGGGACCACTTGGATCGGGAAGCATCGCGACCGGATCGATCTCCGGCGCGGAAGTGAACTTCACGGTGCCAATCACGCTGCCCGCGCCGGCAAGTCAGACAACCGACGCGATCTTCGTCGGCACGTTAAGGGGCAATCAAATGAGCGGCACTGTTCAGGTCGTTGGCCGTGGCCCAGGAACATTTACGGCAACACGGGCCGGACGACCAGAGCCTGCTGCGTCACCCAGCGCCACGCCGTCTCGGTGATGGGTGATTTAGATCTGCGTAATCTGCGTAATCTGCGTAATCTGCGTAATCTGTGGATGATCTGTGAGGGTTCTGTTTGTGCCTTTTTTGTGACTGTTCCTCTTTCTGCGTAGTCTGCGGACAACTCAAAACTCGAAACTTGAAACTCGAAACTCGAAACTGTATTCTCCGATTCGTGGGGCAGTAGCTCAGTTTGGCAGAGCGCCGCGTTCGCAATGCGGAGGTCAGGGGTTCGATCCCCCTCTGCTCCACCAATTCTACGGGAGCAAACTTTGAGTTTGCGGTTGTTTCCCTGAATTCGTGTTCTCCCCAACCTCAATCGCCGACTTCCTCGCCTGCCAACATCTGACGGCGTTAAATCGCGCAGCCGCGGCCGAACAAATCAAGCGGCCCTACTTTGCCGATCCCGGATTGGAACTTCTGATTAGACTTGGAAATGCCCACGAGCTGAAGTACCTGGCAGAGCTGGCTGAACAAGGGCTGACAATCGTTGAGATTCCAACTGATGGTTCGCGTCGCGATGCGGCCGCTACAACGATCGGAGCGATCCGTAGCGGCGCTGATGTCATCTATCAGCCCGTCTTTCTTGATGATCAATGGTACGGGCGCGCGGATTTTCTGCGACGAGTAAATAAGCCCAGCAACCTCGGTCCCTTCTCGTATGAGGTTGTGGAAACAAAACTAGCCCGATCGACTAAAGCGCGCGCCATCATTCAGCTCTGTTTCTATTCCGAAGTGCTGGCAACCATCCAGGGCGTGGTTCCGAACTACATGCACGTCGTACTCGGCGGCGGCGCCAAACCGGAGACGTTCTTTGTGCGGCGATACCTCGCTTTCTTCCGCAAGATCAAACGCGACTTTGTCGCCGCCCATCGAATTCAATCTGAAACTTATCCTGAGCCGGTTGAGCACTGCCGCATCTGCGTTTGGTCGAGCGTGTGTGACGCACACTGGCGCAAAGACGATCATCTCTCGCTCGTCGCCAACATCACGCGAAATCAACGCCAGTCATTAGTGGCATATGGCGCGGACACAATGGCGCGTTTAGCCCGGCTGCCGCTAAGTCCTCAACCTGAACTCGCCGGCATAAAGAACCAGGCGTTTGCGAATATTCAACAACAGGCGCGCCTACAAGTTCAGGGCCGTGAAGAACACCGGAATATTCATGAGTTGCTCGGGCCACCGGAGCGGGAAAAGGGTTTGTGTTCTCTTCCCGCGCCGTCGCCCGGCGATGTCTTCCTGGACTTCGAAGGCGACCAATTTACGTTTGCTGCCGGGCTCGAGTACCTCTTCGGCGTGCTCACGATGTCAAAGGGTGAGCTTGTTTACGAGCCGGCCTGGGCCATGAATCCCGCGGAAGAAAAACGTGCGTTCGAGAAATTCATCAAAGCGGTGATGGCACGCCGCGACTTGTATCCCGACATGCACATCTATCATTACGGCGCTTACGAAGAGACCGCGATCAAGCGCATGGCCGGGCAACACTCGACTTGTGTGGATGAAGTTGACGAGTTGCTGAGAGGTGAGGTCCTGGTGGATATGTTGCGCGCGGTCAGGCAGGGATTGCGGGCCTCGGTCGAGAGTTATTCGATCAAGAAGCTCGAACCCTTTTACGAGTATCGGCGGGACGTGAACCTTCCCGACGCGAATCTTGCCTTGCACACTTTTCAAGCCGTACTCGCCTTCGGACCTGGGGAAGAAGATCTCGCTGATTTAAAGAAAGTGATTGAAGGTTACAACCGCGATGATTGTGTATCCGCATTGCGACTGCGCGATTGGCTTGAGCGATTGCGGACTGAACTGGAGCATCAAGTTGGAACTTCGCTGCCGCGGCCTGAGCCGAAAGATTACGAACCGTCAGAAAATCTGACGGAATATTTACAACGGGTCCGTGCAGTGGAAAAGCAGCTGACCGCGGAACTCCCTGAGGATCACGAGACGCGGACGGAACCGCAAAACGCCGCAGCGCTATTGGCTGATTTACTGGAGTGGCATCGGCGAGAGGATAAATCAAAGCACTGGGAATATTTTCATCGCTGCGACTATTCGGATGAAGAGTTCATCACTGATCGAGCGACCCTCGGCGGCCTGGTTTACGAAGGCGAAGTTGGGAAGGAAAAGAAGTCAACAGTTCATCGCTACCGGTTTCCGTTGCAGGACACGACCATTGAACGAGCACTCGAATTGCGCGATCCGAAAACGGGAAGCAGAACGGGCGATTTGAATGGGATCGACTACGAGGCTTTGACCATTGATATCAAGCGAGGCCCCTCGCTTGCTGAAGCTCCACATCCCACGGCCCTGGTCCCTTATGACATCGTCAACGCAAATGTTTTGAGAGAGAGCCTGTTGCAGTTGGGTGGTTGGGTCGCCGACCATGGAATTGAAGGCGATGGCAGGTACGCGGCTGCGCGCGAACTTCTGCTCCGCCGCGTGCCGCGACTGAATCAGAGCACGTTAGCTGACTTCGCGCAGTCGCCTTCGCTCGAAGCCGCCAGGCAGATCGCGCTTTTGCTCGACCGTACGGTGCTTCCAATCCAGGGTCCGCCGGGATCAGGCAAGACTTTCACCGGCGCGCAAATGATCCTCGAGCTGATAAAGAACGGTAAAAAGGTTGGCGTGACCGCGGTTAGTCACAAAGTGATCAGCAACCTGCTCAAAGCGACTTGCAAAGCCGCCCGCGAAGAAAACGTGACGCTGAAAATCGTCCAAAAATGCGAGGGCGATGATGCGTGTGACGACGACTTTGTTAAGATTGCCAAGGACAACAAAGTTATCGAGCACGCCTTAGCCGACAACGAAGCGCAAATCTTTGCCGGCACAGTTTGGCTTTGGGCGCGAGCAGAGTTCGCAGACGCAATCGATGTTTTGTTCGTGGACGAGGCGGGTCAAATGTCGCTCGCCAATGTGCTCGCCGCATCGCAGGCCGCCCAAAGCGTCGTCTTGCTGGGTGATCCGCAGCAACTCGATCAACCGCAGAGCGGCGTTCATCCAGATGGCGCGGACGCGTCCGCGCTATCTCATCTCTTGAATGGCGACAAAACAATCCCGCCCGAGCGTGGATTGTTTCTCGCCGAGAGCTGGCGCTTGCACCCTGATATTTGCGCGTTCACCTCTGATGTGTTCTACGAAAGTCGTCTTACCTCGCGACCTGAGAACGCAATCCAACAACTGAATCCTGCTAGCCCGCTTGCTGGTACTGGCCTACGATTTATTCCCGTCGTACACAAAGGAAATCAAAGTGACTCGCCGGAAGAAGCCGAGAAGGTGGCCGATCTGGTCGACGCGCTTCTTCGCGATGCGACTTGGACGAATAAGAAAGGACAAGTCGGACTGATTACGCTCGAGGATATTCTTATCGTTGCACCCTACAATGCGCAGGTGTCGCTCCTGATGCGAAGATTGCCGCGCGGCAGTCGCGTCGGAACTGTCGATAAGTTTCAGGGTCAGGAAGCGCCCGTGGTGATTTATTCCATGGCAACTTCGACCTCGCAGGATGCGCCACGTGGAATGGAATTCTTGTACAGCGGAAACAGGTTGAACGTAGCAACCTCGCGAGCCCAGTGTGTGACAGTCCTGGTTGCGAGCCCCGCTTTGTTCGACGTGCAGTGCCAGACTCCGCGGCAGATGGAATTAGCCAATGCATTCTGCCGATATTTGGAGATGAGCGAAGTAATCTGAAACTTGGAAGGGTGATAGTCGCATCTTCGCAATGCGGAGGTCAGGGGTTCGATCCCTCTGCTCCACCAAATAATTTCCAACAAAAATTAATTTCCAATAAAAACCTGGCTAATAACTTATCCGGTGTGATACAAGGTTAATTGCCCCCTGTCCCGATCATCCTCTCAACTTAACATTATGGGTTGGCTCACTGATCTGTTTCGAGACGTTCCCCTGTCGGTTGAACTGCGCGAGAAGTTAGCCGCGGTTGAGGCTGAGAATGATGCCCTTAAGACAGACAACCTGCTTCTTAGAGATGATTTGCGGGAAACGAAAGCTCAAACACTGAGACTGCAAAAGCAGCTTGATGGATATACGCACCATGCTGAGCTTGATGAAGCCGACATCCGCATATTGAAGGAAGTAGCCCTCACCAGCGAACCTGCCGCATCATACCTTTCGAAGAAGTTGAATATCGATTTTGGCGTGATAGATTTTCGTTTGGCCCAACTGACTGAAACCGATTACCTCAGCGCGTGGAGTATCGGTGGCGTTGAACGGTATTCACTCCGACCAAAGGGCCGGGAATATCTGATTAAACATAATCTCGTTTCCTGACGCCATTGCGAAAATAAATATCGGGGCGTGAGCGGCTGAGTTTCGGTTTGTTAGGTCATGCAAAGGTTCGATCCCCCTCCGCGCCCCAACACGTTTCGCGCGCGCCTTAAACTTGCTTCTCATTTCCATTCGGCATACTTTACCTATTACCCCTGCAAAGCGTGGAAACGCCGTGTTTGATGCGCTCTTAGAGACATGAGGGCGGATTGTGCCAATTGCTAATCGTTCGGATATTGGTGCTACGTCCCTTGAGTGCCGCTTAGCGCTTTCGTCGCGGCAAACAATCGGGGTTGCGCCAACCCGCGCATACGACATCTTACTGTCCGATCTTAGGGAGAGCATAAGTGAGCAAAGCAGTTCGCATTCTGGGTATCGCCGGCAGCCTTCGCCGCGAATCCTTTAACCGCGCCGCCCTCCGCGCCGCGACTGAACTCGTCCCCGAGGGCGGGACGATCGAAATCTTCGAGCTTGACGGCATCCCTGGCTTTAATCAGGACGAGGAGCAGAACCCGCCCGGCGAAGTCACGGAGTTGAAGAAGCGGATACGGGAGGCGGACGCCATACTTATCGTGACGCCGGAATACAACTACTCGATTCCGGGCGTATTGAAGAACGCGATTGACTGGGCATCCAGACCCTATGGCGACAGCGCGTGGAATGGAAAACCGGTTGCCATCATGGGCGCTTCGGTTGGAACCATCGGCACGGCACGGGCGCAGTACCACCTGCGGCAGATGATGGTCTTTCTCAACATGTTCCCGGTGAACCAGCCGGAGGTGATGATTGGCAATGCCTCAGAGCGGTTTGATGCCGCAGGGAACCTCACGCACGACGCGACGAAAGATATCATTCGTCAGCTACTTCAAAATCTGGTGGTGTGGACCAGGCGAATCGGACAACCTCAATGAATGTAGAAATAAGCCCGCTGAGATTGCCGACATGGTTAAGGTCCGCGGGCCTGGTCAGGTTCTGGTAAGATCGGCGGCGCGGGCGGGTGCCATTCCGACGACTTGCGACAATCAGGAGACAACGGAGGCCAGAGCGATGCCTGATCCGATCGAGCGAAAACGTCTCAAAAAGAAAATGCTCGACCGATGGGAAAATGAAGGCGGAAGGGTTGGCGCCGACTCAGCCGGCGCCGATGATACTACGCCGGCGAGCGAAGACGAGCGCCAGGGCAATCAACCCTCAGCTTCGCGCGGTCACTCAACGGTGAGCGGTGCCGCGGTTCCGACAAAGAGGCGCAAGGCTAATCGGAAATGAACTGCTTTCTTTCTCTGTAATTGCATTCATCCTCTTTTCGATCCACCCTTCCTGTTTCCCTGAGTGGCCCAGCGATCGTCAGAGTAATGCGAATTTCCCTCAGCAGGCGAACCATGCTGTGGTAAACTTGCCCGTGCTGGAAATGCGGGTTTGCATGTTTTTCGCTTCGGTCTGCGCGCAAATTCGTCACGTTTTTCACAACCAATTCACTTCGCTAATCATCAACTGCAATAGCACTGCTCTCCTCGATTTGCCTCGCGCGAATCGGCAAACAAATTCTTTCTTCGGTTGGAGGTCGCTATGAAAAAGCTTGTGTTGCGCTCGGCCATCGTCCTGGTCGTAGGTTTGGGATTGGCCTTGCCCGTACTGGCCGACACGATTCGTTTAAGGGATGGCAGCGTTATTCGCGGCGAGATCGTCAGCTTTCGTAACGAGCAGTTCACGATTCTGGTCGGCAGCGGCACGCGCGGACGCAAGAGCCGCATAACCGTCTATATGGAAGACGTCGAATCGATCGAATTCGACGGCGCGGCAGCGGACGAAGGAGGCAACACATCCACCACGCCAACGCAGCCGACTAACCAGCCGCCGGCCAATACGCGACCTTCGAACAATCCACCGGCATCACAGCCGACGAGCAATCCGAACACTTCATCGAATCCCACCTTCTTTCCGGTGAACGTGCGCGTGCGTGCGGATAATTCGACAAACGGTTGGACAAACAGCGGGCTGGTAGTCCGGCGCGGTCAACGTTTGCGAATCAATGCAACCGGGCGGGCAAACCTCGGCGGCAACCGGTTCGCGACACCGGACGGACTGGCAAACGTCCAGGACCGCGAGAAGCTTATGCGGACGCAGCCTACGGGTGGCTTGATCGCCGTTATTGGCGATGACAACGACGATTTCATTTTCGTGGGCAGCAGCCGCGACTTTGTGGCGCAACGCGATGGCGTCCTTTTCCTCGGCATCAACGAAGGAAACCTGAGCGACAACACGGGCACTTTCGAAGTCGTGATCGAAGCCGAAGCCGGCGGAAATCCGCGCTAGAGGCGAGGGTGTAGGGGATTGGGTGTGGGGTGTAGTGAAGAATTGATACCCATACAAATGCCTAACAGCTGCCGAGAATTTGACGATTCTTAGCTACACCCAACCCCCTTCACCCCAAACCCCAGTTCTTTGAGGTAAACTCGGTCACCCCCATGCGCATCACACCTCAGACCGCGGTCCGGCCAGCTTGACCCGTTTTCGGGCGCAACCTATAGTCCAATCCCCAGCTGAACCGGCCTGTAGTTGAAAGGTACGTGATGATGAAGCTTTATTTTCTCCAACGATTGGCAGTTTTCGTCGTTCTGGCAACGCTCGTTTTCGGCACTCACACGATTTCGCTTTTGGCGCAGTCACGCCGCCAGCCGCCCACATCCGATCAGAAAAAGAACAAGCGACCGCCGCAAGGTCAGGAGACCGGCGAGAAAGAGCAGGAACCATTGCCGACCGACATCGTCGGCAAGGAGACCGAGACGGTTAAGGTCAGCACCAGCCTGGTCAATGTTGACGCAGTCGTTTTCAACAAAAAGTCCGGTCAGATTACGACCGGATTAAAGAAGGACAATTTCGAACTGTGGGTTGACGGCGTTAAGAGAGACATCACGAACTTCTCGACCCCCGAAGCGCCCATCACTATCACGCTTGTGGTTGAGTACAGCAAGCTCGGACAGGTCTTTGGCTTTTACGGCAGCGGCGGCCAGGAGGCGGGCCAACTGGAAGTAATTCGTCCGACCGCAATGTTTCTTTCGCAGTTCATTACCCCGCAGGACTATGTTTCGGTAATTGCTTACGACATGCGGCCGACGCCGCTGACAGATTTCACGAACAATCCGCAACGGATTCAGCAGGTGATCAGTCTGCTGCTTCGCAATACGCCGGCCTTTATTGAAACAAATATGTTCGACGCGCTGAAGTTAACGCTGGTCGGCGGCCGTGCGGATTCCGTGGTGCTGGAAGACGCCAAAGAACGGACGACCGAATATGGTGGCATGGTGAGCGTCGCCAGCGATCGTCGCAAAGCTGTGCTGCTGGTCGCGTCGGGCATCGACACTTTCAGCAAGATCAACTTCGACAAGATACGAAAGATCGTCCAGAACTCTGGCATTCCGATTTACATCATCGGTACCGGCAAAATGTTCGAGAAGAAGTTCGGCGACGGAATGGATCCCGGCCGCGGCGGCATGATTTTGGGCGTGCCGATCGACCGGATGACGTTTCTGCAAGCCGACAACACCCTGAAAACATTTGCCAAAGAGACTGGCGGCACCTACTACCCTGTCACATTTGAAGGTGAGTTGCCGAACGCGCTCAACTCGATCAATTCCCTGCTGCGCAATCAATACAGTCTGGGATTCAGCCCCGGTGACATCCGGGACGGGAAGAGCCACAAGATCGTTGTCAAAGTTGATGTCGATGGCGACGGCACGACTGACGAGAAGGTGTACACCGTGAAAGCTCGTGAAGTGTTCATCGCGCCAAAGGCGGATACGACGAAACAGTAGGCAGTGTCAACCGCGTAGCGGTTGCAGATAGTAGCCAGGGGTAAGCGAACCGCAGGTCGCGCCACCCCTGGATAATACAAAAAGACAACACCGGCGCCCTGAAGGGGCGCGATACTAACGGAAGCGATGCGCGAGCTTTTCTGTCGCCCGCTTCGCGGGCTAAGTTGTGTTGGGGGCCTGATCCCCGGATTACGCTCGCTGCGCTCGCTCACCCGGGGCTACCATCATGCCGCCGCTTCGCGGCTGGTTGACGCAGACATCTAACTTGACCGTGTGCTTACTTCGCTCATCCCTTCTTCTTAGCTTTTTCTCTTTACTGCGCTTCCCGCTTCGCCCCTTTTCTCGTTGCTCTTTGCACGCCGCCGCGTGTAAAGTAGCGGCGGACAATCCCTTAACAATCTCCCCGCTTTTGCAAAACTCGTTCGGAGGTCAGAACTGATGCCGCGTGAAGTCATCAGCCCCGAGGAAGCCGCCCGTGCTCAGGAGTTTCCTGATCGCGTGGGGTTCAAGCCAGACAATCCATTTCTGGCGTCGTTTCGCCCCTACATCGATGCGCGAACCGTCATTCCTGAATTCACCGCGCGCGCATTGATTCTCGGCACGCTGCTCGGAATTATTTTCGGCGCTTCGTCGCTGTATCTGGTCCTGAAAGTCGGCTTGACGGTCAGCGCTTCCATTCCCGTCGCCGTCATTTCGATCAGCATCTTTGCCTTGCTGTCGCGATTAAAAATCCGCAACGCGACGATCCTCGAAAACAACATCGTTCAGACCGCGGGTTCGGCGGGCGAGTCGATCGCCTTCGGTGTCGGCGTCACGATGCCGGCGATCATGATTCTCGGTTTTGACCTCGAGCTGACGCGCGTGATGCTGGTAGCGGTGCTCGGCGGCTTGCTGGGAATTCTGATGATGATTCCGCTGCGCCGCGCTCTAATCGTCGCGCAGCACGGCTATTTAAAGTATCCGGAAGGCACTGCTTGCGCAGAAGTTTTGAAAGCCGGCGCTTCGGAAGAATCGCGCGCGGCGGCTTCGGCTGAGGCGAAGGCCGAAATGAAAGCGCGCGACGCCGGCGGCGCACACATCGGCGCGAAAACAATCTTCACCGGTTTCGGCATCGGCGTGCTGTATCAAGCGGCCCACCGCGCGTTTTACACCTGGAAAGAAGCGCCCGAAAAGATATTTGGCGCGCCATTCAACAAAGGCTCGCTCAGCGTTGAAGTCAATCCCGCGCTGCTCGGCGTCGGCTATGTCATCGGACCCCGAATCGCTTCGATCATGTGTGCGGGCGGCGTGCTGGCTTATTTGGTTTTGATTCCGGCAATTGCTTATTTCGCCGGTGGCGAAACTACCGGCGCCGTTGCGCCCGGCACCAGTCCGGTACGCGGCATGAGCCCCGGCGCAATTCGTAACAACTACATTCTTTACATTGGCGCGGGCGCCGTGGCGGCTGGTGGCATCATCAGTCTGTTCCGCTCTTTGCCGACAATTTGGCATGGCATGAAAGGTGGGTTAGCCGACCTACGCGGCGGTAAAGCAGCCGCGGCGCGCGCGGAACGAACCGATCAGGACATTCCGATGAAGTTCGTGCTCGCGGGCATCATCGCCCTGATCGCGATGATCATGCTCTTCCCGCAACTTGGATTGCAGCAAAACTTTTTCACGGCGTTTCTCGGCGCCATCATGATCATCGCTTTTGGGTTTCTGTTCGTCACTGTCTCTTCACGACTAACCGGCGAAATCGGTTCATCGTCAAATCCCATCTCCGGGATGACTGTTGCGACGTTGTTGCTGACGTGCTTGATCTTTCTGCTGATGGGTTGGACTGGACCGCCGTATTACGTCACCGCCCTATCGATCGGCGCGATCGTTTGTATCGCCGCCTCGAACGGCGGCACGACGTCTCAGGATTTGAAGACTGGTTTCCTCGTCGGAGCTACGCCGAAGTATCAGCAGTACGCGATTCTGGTCGGTGCGCTCGCGTCGGCTCTGATTTTGGGCCCAATTCTGATCGGCCTGAACGACCGCGGCACGGTTTACGCGCGCCGCATTACGTTTGCCAAAGTTGACGACAAGGTCGCTTCCTTGCCGCCAGACCAGGGTGCCGGCCTGACCCCGTACACTGAAGAGTTAAAACCCGCCCAAGCCGGCGACTACCGGCTTCTCGTTCGCGACGCGAAGAGTCCGAAGATCGAAGGTCTGGACGAAGGCGAATATTTGGTGGATCCGTCAGGCAAAATCCTCTACAAAGTCGAGCGGAATTTTACACCGGATCTTCGCGCGAACCCGAGCCAACTCGGGCACGAAGAACAATTGAAAGGGCCCCAGGCCGGCCAGGATTCAAACACCTATCGTGTCTGGCACAAGACCGACACGACAGGTGGCCGCGCCGGGCGCTATCTGGTCGACGCGCAAGGCGTGCCGCAATATATCGTCGATCCGGCGATCAACGGTCAGAACAAAATGCGACCGGATGGTTCGACGGTCGAGAAATTCGACGCGCCAAAGGCCACCCTGATGTCCTATATCATCAAGGGCATCCTCAATCGCGAATTGCCCTGGAACCTCGTTTTGCTTGGCGTGATGATTGCCATCGTGCTCGAGATGGCCGGCATCCCTTCGCTCGCATTTGCGGTGGGCGTCTATCTGCCGTTGTCGGCTTCCAGTCCGATTTTCATCGGCGGGATGGTGCGGTGGTTAGTTGATCGGCACTTGCGACGCAAGCACGCGCAGCTTACCGAGGAACAAATCGTCGCTGAAACCGACAAGAGTCCGGGCGTGTTGATGGCCTCAGGTTACATCGCCGGCGCGGCGATCGCGGGCATCATAATCGCGTTCATGTCGGGTTACTTCACTGAAACATCCGCGGCGGCTAAGGAATGGATGTTGAGTCACAATCCGTTCTTCGACGAACCGCCGGGACACGTGAAGGGCTACGCTGACATGTTATCGCTAATCCCTTTTATCGCGATTACTGTTTTGCTCTACGCGGTGGGTCGTGAATGGGTTCTGGCGAGCAAGAAGAAGCACACTGACTAAACAGGCCGGGTAAGAAACATGATTTCTCTTCGCAGAAAGCTGAATCTCCCACGCAGTCTGTTCGTTCGTCTGCTGCTGACGGCATTTGCGGTCACCGCGTTGGTGGGCTCGGCCGCCGCGTGTACGGCAAAGACTTCGTCACCCAATCTGGCTGCCCAGCCACGCACGCCGACCGATGTCGTTCGTGAATTTTACAAAGCGATGCGCGAGCACCGCTTCCAGGAAGCATTCGCGTTGACGATCTACAAACCTGCCGTCGAAGGTCTGAACGCCGAAGAGATGGAAATTCTGCGGCCCGGTTTTGAAGAGAAGGCGGCTCAGATTCCCGCCAGTGTCGAAATCATGGGCGAGCAGATCAGCGGCAAGAATGCGACTGTCTTTGTAAAGGTTCCGGCCGATGTTTCATCGCCGCAGGTCAATTCGCAACCGCTGAACCTTACCAACTCAGGAGGCAGTTGGCTGATCGGCACGGAAGCCGACGCGGCTGAAGTGAAGAAAGCCGGCCGCCGGTATTTTCTCGATGCGCTAATCACTGAGCACGAAAGTGATGTCGAGGACATCCTGAAACGGCTGGTCCTCTGGCAAGGGGTTTACAGCCAGCAGCACGGGGGACAATACGGGGATTTTCCGGCGCTGATTAAAGCCGGAATGCTCGGCGCCAACGTGATCGATCCGAAACTCAGCGGCTACAACTTCCGTATAACGGTCGGCAAAGACGGCAAGAGTTATGTTGCCAACGCTGAACCGTTTAGTCACGGCAAGACCGGCAAGCTCTCCTTCTGGATGGATCAAACCGGACTGATTAAGAGTGCCGATAACGGCGGCAAACCGTTTAAACCTTAACTCTCTCCTCGCGAACCTTACTTACCATGATGATTAAGAACCGCATCCGTTTGTGGCGCCTCCTCGTGCTTTCCCTGTTTGCGTTGGTTCCATCGTTCCTCGCCGCGCAGGAAGTCGATCCCAGCGAAGTTATCCGCGTGAACACCGACCTGGTCGTTCTCGACGCGCAGGTTATTGATAAGAAGACGCGCAAAGTTTTCGGCCCACTTCGCAAAGAGGACTTTCAAATCCTGGAAGAAAATGTAAAGCAGGAGATCGCTTACTTTGGACAGGACCAGTTACCGCTTTCGATTGTGTTGCTGCTCGACATCAGCGGCAGTGTGCGCCCGGTGATCGAAACAATCGGCGAAGGCGCCAACAACGCCCTGCGTCATTTGAAACCTGAAGATGAAGTCGCCGTAGTTGCGTTCGCGGATTACCCGAAGCTCATCCAAACTTTCACGAAAGACCGGCTTCTGACGGCGCAACGGATAACCGAGGCAAGCCAAACAGATCTCGGCAAGGGAACTCTGTTGTATGACGGGTTGTATCAAGCCTCGCAAGAAATAAACAAAGGGACAAATCCGGCGAACCGCCGCGCGATTATCGTCATCACCGACAACATCGCGATTACCGCCGGCGAGGACATGGCGAGCCTACAGCGAGAGCTGGCGGAATCAGGCACCGTGGTTTACGGCCTGATCGTGCGCAGTGGGTTTGCCAAAGTCTTCAACGCGCTAACGTTCGGTCAGATCAAAGGCGTGGATGTTTATGCGGAAGAGACGGGTGGAGAAGTCCTTGGCGCCAACCGCAAGGAAGTTGATTCACGTTTGGGCGAGATGTTCACGCGCCTGCGGACGCGCTACACGATCGGTTATCGACCGCCCGAGACAAATGAAGAGGGCGCATTTCGGCACGTTAAAGTGCAGTTGGTTCCCGCGATCATGAAAGCTAACAAGAAACTTGTGGTGCGTGCGCGCCGTGGTTATTACTTTCGCAAAAAGCCCAGAACGATTCCAGCTATGCCTCGGCCATAACCAGCTTTTCCAGTTTTTTCCGCCGGCTTCCGTTCCACTTTCCGTGGACCGTCATGACCACCGGCGTCACCATATAAATCATTCCCGCAAACCCTGCGTATTGGCCGCCGCCAATGATCGCAATCGCGAGCGAAACCAGGCCGATGGAAACGTTCAACAGGCTCTCGCGAATGTCCGTGCGCGTGTCAAACGCTTCCAACTCCGTCAGTTCCAGCTCAACGCGCTTGCGGTACGCGCGCCAATAGAGCAACGCAAAGACTGCGAATACCGCGACATATCCCAGGCCGAAAATGATCATGAGATTCGCAACCTGGTGCGCGTTCTCAACCATGCCTTCGACCGTTCCGTTGGGCAGGCGCACCTCGCCGTGGCCGCCCGTAAATTTGTCGATGAGTAAGGTGAAAAGGAATTTCAGAGGATAAACGTAGAACAGCACGACGAACAGCAACACTGCGTTAATGACAATGGTGAGATTGTCATTCAGGCCATAGCGGCGGAAAAACTTGTATTGATTGAACCAGACAACGAACAGTAGCGCGAAGCAAATAGCGAAAGCGCCAAACCCGCGCATCACTCCCATTAGCGCGTCGTAGGTCTTCGGCACTTCCAGCGCCACCACCAGTAACGTGATTGAAAAGGCGAACACTGCATCGCTCAAGGCCTCGATGCGCGAAACTTCATGACTGCGCCAGCGAAACTTTCGCGGGTCGCCGACGCCTTGATCGATGAGCTTTTCTCGGATCATTTCTTATTCACACCTCGCTTCAGCGAGGTGGCCTCAGCCGTAGATTAATGACTTGAGCCGTTTTAACGGCTTAAGGCAAAACCGTTGAAACGGTTTCACTTTAGTGAGGCCCCATGGTCACCTTGCTGAAGCAAGGTGTTAATGAAATTAGCCCGGCGAGTTTACTTTTTCAGCGCGGCCTGCACAACAGTTTCCACTTCAGAAACACTCTCTTCGCTAAAGCCGATGAAGTGCTTGAGGATTCGGCCGTTGCGGTCGATGACGAATGATTGCGGAATGTTCTGATTGACGCCGAGATATCGATCGACGAAATCCGTGTCGGGAATCGCGAGCGGAAACGGAATTCCATACTCTTGCCTGAAGGCCGGCACTTCTGCGTAGTCGTCTTCGCCGCCAACGTTCAGTCCGACGATTTGCAGACCTTCAGCTTCGTACTTCCGATGCAGAGCAATCAGGTGCGGCATTTCTTGCCGGCAAGGGCCGCACCACGTCGCATAAAAGTTCAGCAGCAAAACCCTGCCGGTGTAATCGCCGACGGTGGCGCGCTTTCCGTCATCGAAAACCCATCCGGCCGGTCCGCCGGGATTTGGCGGAGGTGTAACGCTGGGGCGACATCCAAACCCGGCCAGCGTCAGTAGTGTTACTGCGAGCAGGCTGAACCTAGCGGGACGGATTTTCTTCATCAGTTTTGTCGGGTGGCGGCGTCTCAGAAAGTTCCGCGGCGTCAATCTCCAGTCCCGGCACGCGATACTCTTCTTCGGCCCAGCGGCCGAAATCGATTAGCTGGCAGCGCTCGGAACAGAACGGTCGCCACCGATTGTCCTTCCATTCGACGGGCTTTTTGCAGCTCGGGCATTTGTGCACAAGGCAAAATTAGAAAGGAAGAAACAAAATGTAAAGCAGGAGCGGCGCGTTTTGGAGTGCGGCGGCTTGACGCCGCTTTCTCATGCCCATAAAAAGGCGCCGACAAGTCGGCGCACTCCAAATTCTCGCCGCAAAATTCAGTGGCCACCGAACTCATGAGTGACATTTGGCGTAGAATGGCTTAGGAGTTAATTCAATGGCCGATTACAAAGAAAAGCTTGATGATCTGCATCGCGCGGCGAAACGCAAAGCGCAGGAGCTGGACGAAAAGCTGGGCGTCAGCGGCATCGTCGAAGACACTGCGCGCGTCGCAGGGGATGCCGCGCGGCGTGGCGCCCGAACAATTGCGGACGGTGCGGGTCAACTGAAGGGGCAGGCAGAGAGATTCGCCGACGACCCGAAAGTGCGAGAGACTGCGCGGCGTGCGGCCGACGAAACTAAGCGACGCGCGAAAGACGCAGGTCGCACCATACGCGATGCGGCGGGCGACGCCGGCAAAATCATTCGCGACACCGCCGGTCCGGCCGGCAAGAAGGCTGAGAAGGCTTTCGACGATGCCGTCAGTTACGCGACGACCGCTACGAAGGTGGCCGGCACTGGCCTGCGCGCGACTAAAGCGTCAGCTGCGGCGACCGCAGGACTTCTCAAAGCGAAAGATTGGGTCAAAGAGAATCCCGGTAAAGCTGCGGCCGTTTCGGTTTCACTGATTCTCGGAATTCGCGCCGGCGCGAGCTTTCCCGGAATCGATGCGGTTCTTCTCGGCGCCCACCCGCACTGGCTGACGCATTCGGCTTTGCCGGTTATCGGATTAAGAAAACTTTACGACAAGTTCGACGAATACCTGAAGAAGCAGGAGGCGTTAATCGCTGCCGGTCAACTCGATGACGCCGAACGTGAGCGCGTTGAGTTTCAGCGCAAAGCCGCAAAGTATGTGGGCGCGCCTTTGCTCGGCGCTTTCAGTTGCGCTGCGGGCGCGGCGATGTTCGCGCAAATCGGATCACCGACCGGCATCGTCGGCGGGCCGGTAAGCTGGCTGCTCGGCGGCAATCCATTTCTCGACGGTGTCTGGTTGTTCGCGAACGGCGTGATCTGCTTTCATCAGGGCTACAAGTTTTTCATGATTGCGCTGGCAGATCAGGAGGACGTGAAGAAGGTAGTGCGGGAGATCAAGGGACTGCTGCCGGCGTAGTTCTTTCCCAAAGGCCAATTGAATGAGCTCAATCACAGTCCCACGAGTTCACAAGTATGGCAGCTTCGACGTAGAACCCTTTCAGACTTATTTCAGAAGGTGGCCGAAAGCGCTTTCTAATGTTCCCGAGTGTGTTGTCGAAAACTGGGTGCATCGACATTGGTCTGACTTCCAGATGTGGCGGCGATTTGATCTGCAATCGTTCCAGTTCGAGCTGGCTAGCTTCTCGAATCCGGAAATAATGGCGATTGGACACTTCGATGATTGGTTTAGAACTTTGGACTATTGGGGTGACGATCTTTTCGAGGACCAACTTAGAAAGAATACTTGGCTAGGAGCCTTCATGCTCAAGAATGGGACTGCACCAGCGCCAATCATTGTTGCAGTAAACGCCGGTAGTATAGAACATCCGTTGGGTGGCTTTCTTCGAACACCAACTCACCTTATCGAAGGTCATATGCGGCTAGCGTACTTAAGGGGCATGATCCGCCACAACCATTCGAAACTCAAGAACTATCACGGCGTCTGGTTGCTGGATTTCCAAGTCTCGGCTTGAACTCACGTTTCGCTGATTTCGACTTCCTCATTAGCTGGCTGCAAGTAGCGCTCGTAGCCAATGAGGCTGTGAGTGTCCCAGAACTCTCCGGCTGCTTCTTCAGATTCGAAGGTATCCGGTAAAGGATCGATTTTCTTTTCTTGATCGCGCATGTGCTTCGCGGCTGGGCCGCAGGAAGTATCTAAAAAGATTCTATCGGGCATGGGAGTCGTCTGGCTCGTAAAGGTTGGCCGTGGTAGAAAAATCCGGTGAGGCTGAAATCTTGATCCGTCGGAGCGCGGCCATCACGTCTTTGATCCGTTTGTTCCGCTTCAGGTCTCGCTTCAAACTCCTTGATTATCTGGTAGAGCTCGTCGAGATATTTCTCAGGCACCTTCCGAACTTCAACCAGGATTTCTTCTCTGGTAACCATTCCAATTTCCTCAGGCCTGAATATACTTCCATTGGAATTGCGAGCACAAGGCTATGCCCGGAAGACATTGTATCCCCGGTTTCCTAAGGATCTTCGATTGTCGGATTCTTCGAACGCGCGCCTTCCGTGAACTGCTTTGAACTGGCAAGTAACCTTCCCTCAACCTGCCCAAACTCCGGTGCAGTGATTGACACTTGCTTCCCGTCTTCGCCAATCCACCTGATCAGTTTGTCGTCTTTGAAGTAGAAGCGATTCTCTGTCGTCCGAACCACCTTGCCGGTCAGCGGTCTGTTGTAATGCGAGTGTTTGCGATAGATGAAGATGAGTTTGTCATTCGCGTAATAGAATTCGTCGGTGGCCCGGCCCATCTCACCATAAAAAGTCGCCGTCATTTTTACAATTGACGGCCCCCTGGTAAACGCGACCAGCTCGCCACCTTCCGCCGAAAAGCCCAGCAGTTCCTTCTTAACCTTCTTATACCTCGCGGCGCCGCGATTGATGGCCGCGTACTGCTGGCGAATTGTCTGGATCGGGTCTGTGCCTTGAGCCTCAGCTTCGCCCGCAGCTAAGACTGCGAACAGTAGGGTCACGACGACTACTGAGATTTTCTTCATTCGGTCACTCCTGGTGTCTCTAAAAAGTGTCAGAAGCCCGACCGTTAGGGAGGGCAACTCACAGTATCATTCACTTCCCTCGAAGCGGGCAGGGCAGCTCGCCCTCCCTAACGGTCGGGCTTCTGACACGCTTGCGGATTTACGTAATCGTAATCGGAAACGGTAAAAAGCACAGCACAAAAACGATCAATGTGACTACGGCAACGATCTTTCGCGCGAAGCCAAGCGGCTCCATCTGTTGCGGCTGCGGATGACGCACGCGCAGCAGAACCGCGAGCAGCACGACGTAAACAAAGCCGCTTGGACTGCCATGCCAGAACCAGCCAAGGACCGACACGATCGCCATGCTCACGAACGCTATGCGACCAATCCACCAGTGCGCGCGCTGACCCAAAACTGAAAACGTTCCGTGTCCGCCATCGAGCTGCCCCACCGGCATCAGGTTCAAAGCCGTAACCAAAGCGCCGAACCACGAGGCGAGATAAAACGAGTTCACAACGCCGTCATCAAGCCGAATTCCAAATGCCCAACCGATCAAACGAAACAACAGCGGGTCGTTAAAAGTTATTCCTGACGCTCCCGGCGGGACGACTTGATGTTGCAACGTCAGCAATCCGGCGAACGCGATGGGCACCATGACGATAAATCCGGCCAACGGTCCGGCCAGCCCGATGTCGAACAACGCGCGACGCGAAGGTATGCTCGACTTAATTCTGATGAAGGCGCCAAACGTTCCCGGCACCAGCAGCGGCGGCTGCGGAATGAAGAAAGGCAGCGTCGCATCGACACCGTAGTAGCGGCAGAGGAAATAATGTCCCGATTCGTGCGACGCAAGAATCGCCAGCAGCGAACCCGAGAAAACCACTCCCTCTTTCAGAATCGCCGGATTAGCAAACGCGTAACGAATCAGCTCGAAAACTGCGAGGACGTAATACCAGGGTATCAGCCAGAGCGAGCCCACGAATCCACCGGTATCCGCGGAAGCAGTTGGATCTCCGCTCGCTGCGGGCAGCGCCATCACGATTCCGCAAATCGTCGTGGTCGCGAAAGTGACGAGGAGTAAGCCGATGTGCAGCGCCCATTGACGGGTGGTAAGTTTCGGCAAGCGGCCCCACGTTTCTGCTCTCCGGGCACCACGCGTAGGTTCCTTCGAATCGGGCAACATGCGAAATTTACTCGGTACCACAGACTAATCGTGCCGTTAGGCACGGGATGTTTATAGCCTTGTTCCCCTTTTTAGAACTAAGCCCGGCGAAATGAAAGCACCGCCTTCATTCCGCCGGGCAATCTCAATCTACGCATCCCGGCTATAAACATTTAGCGCCTCACGGCGCTTGGCGCTCGCGCCCTGCCTATGGAATCGCGCGACTCTTACGTATCCGCCAATCCGTCTTCGTGCGCCTGCAACTCTTTGCCCGGCTTGAAGCGAATCGTCTTCCCCGAAGGAATCGCCACTTCCTCGCCAGTGCGCGGGTTGCGGCCGATACCGCGTTTGCGCGGTTTCACCACAAACACGCCAAAACCGCGCAGCTCAATCCGGTCGCCACGCGCCAGTGCGTCTTTCATTGAGTTGAACAGCGCGTCCACCGCCTGCTCTGCTTTTAGTTTTGGAATTCCCGTCTGGTCGGCGAGACGATTGATGATATCAAGCTTAATCACTTTAGTGCCTCCGTTGCGGCGCGCGCCGACTGGTTCGATTCAGGTTTGAGAGTTTCTTGAACGCGTCGGATGATAGAAAGCGGCGATGCGCACTGTCAAGTTTTCACCATTCAACTGTCTCTTTCAACGCCCGGCGATCATGGTTTGACAGGCAAGGAACCGAAGGCTAACCTCGAATTTGCGTGCGTTGAGCAGCAACTCGCCGGCGTCGCACACTAAGTAAGCATGTTTGGCAAGCAACCCACAGTTCCGCCTTTCGGCACCATCGACGTCAATGACGACACGGACATCGAAGTGCAGCGGCCCAAGGAAGTCGCCCGTAAACATTTCTGGCAAGAGTCGCGGCTGCTGTTTCGCGATCTGCTTTTCGCGCTCATGGTGCTGGCGCTGGTGATGGTCTTCATCATTCAACCGGTGAAGGTTGAAGGCACCTCGATGCTCCCCTATCTGCACGACGGCGAACGCATCTTCGTCAACAAACTAATTTACTACGATGAATATCGCTGGGCGCCGAAAGTCTATCGCGGCGACATCGTAGTGTTCTGGTTTCCCGAAGACCCTTCAAAGAGCTATATCAAGCGCGTCATCGGATTGCCCGGCGACACCGTTGAAGTGCAGGAGGGTCACGTGCGCGTGAACGGCAGAGATCTGGATGAGGCCTATCTCGATCCGCAGTTCAACATGTCGCATGCCAGCCGCCCGCCGACGTACGTCAAGCCGGGTTACTATTTCGTGATGGGCGACAATCGCGACAACTCGAGCGACTCGCGCATTTGGGGCCTGGTGCCGAAGAAATATGTTTACGGTAAGGCGCTGTTTCGGTATTGGCCGCTCAGCACGGCGACAGTAATTAAGCGCGACATGCGCAATGGCTCAGTGCCACCGGGAAGTTATCGCGGGGAATCAGGCGACGAGAGATGAGGTGGCACAGACTTCAGTCTGTGATCCGTCCAGTGCCAAACATATCCCCAGACTAGAGTCTGGGCCACGTAATGACTGACTGGCTGCGATTCATTGGGATGATTTTTTACGCGCCGCTGCGCGGGATACGCGAAGTGCGCGACCGCGGCGGGCTGCTGCCGGCATTTATCTGCGCCTATCTTTCGCAGCTGCTTTATCTTTTCGCGGTGCAGTGGCTGAGCGGTGACCGCGCTTTTCTTGCGCGTCCGTCAGTCATTTTTGCCAACCTGTTCCATGCGGCGACAGCGCTGTTGCCCTTCGCGATTGTCTTGGTGCCGCTGATTGCGCTGATCGCAAACCTGTTCGATCGTCGCGGGAGTTTTGGACTGGTCCTGCAACAGGAATACGCTTCGCTTGCTTCGGTCATCTTCTATGTTCTGATCGCGGCAAACCTGATGACGATTCTGATTGCCACCTTCTTTCACTTCAGCGGCGTGCAGGCAGCTTACGTGGCCAGCACGATGCAGCAGGCTGAGCAAATCAAGTCGCTCTTTAACTTGCCTGCCGAAGTGCGCGCGCAACTGGAGCAGGAATTACGCAATTCGGCATTCATCGCGGGCAGCTTGTTTCGCACGGTCAAGATCGCTCTATTCACCGTCGGCGCGCTGGAAACGGTACGCAAAGTTTTCCGCATGTCGATTTTGCGCTCCCTCGCGGTTCTTGGGCTGACTTACGCCGCGGCCTTCGCGTTATCGCCGGTTTGGACGTTGCTGTTTACGACAGTCGTCGGGTCACCGTTCATCCTGCTGATGCTGTTCTTTCTGCTGCGCGGCTATTTCGGCAGCGTCGTCAGTACGCAGCGCGCGCGCGGGGCGTTCAAGCAAAATCTGGAAGCAGCAACCATCAATCCGCGCGATTCGTCGGCGCATTACAACCTCGGTTTAATTCACCAAACCCGCGGCGAGCTTGACGAGGCGCGCGAGCGTTTTCAACGCGCGATCGACATCGATCCGGATGAGACAGATGCGCACTATCAACTCGGCCGTATTGCCCGCTCACAAAATCGTCTGGCTGAGGCGATTGGCCATTTCGAGCAAGTCGTACAGCGCGATCAGTATCACTCGCAGAATGAGATCTGGCGCGAAATTGGCGCGACGTACATTGCGGCCGGTCAGTTCGCTGACGCACGCGAGGCTTTGCAGAAGTTTCTTGAGCGACGCGAGAATGACCCGCAAGGGCTCTATCTGATGGGCCGCGCGTACGCGGGGCTGGGCGATCAGCAGGAGGCCGCGAGCTCAATGCAGGCTTGCATCGACGCGGTGAAAACTGCGCCGGCGTACAAATATCGCGCTGAAAAGCGTTGGCTGCACGAAGCGCAACAGTTTTTGAAGGGTAAGAAACGAGAAGCGGTTAGTAACGAGCGGTGATCGGTACGCACGCCTCCGGTGTGCATCGCGCATGAAATCAATTGGCACGCGAGGACGCGTGCGTATCTTGGGAGAACAACGGCATGCTTTTCTGGCTTGTACTTTTCTTCGTGGTCATTGCCCTGGTCATGTTCTTCCATAAGCTGGCGATGAAGAGTTCGATGCAAAAGAAGCTGGGTAGAAAAGTCGAGGACCGGGAACTTACCAGCATCACTGCGTGGATGGAAGACAGCAAAGACAAAGATCAATCAGCGAAGTAGTTGTCACGCCATTCGTTCGACCAATTTCTTTCAGGGAGTAATCATGAATTGTCCTAATTGTGGTGCGCCTGCCGTGGCAGGCGGTTTTTGTGGGGGCTGCGGCAAGCGCGTCGAAGCCAGTCAGCCGGCGCAACCCGGCACGATCAACCTGGACATGGATGGCGAGGGCGCAGGCCGCGGCTACACCTATCACATCGAACATCAGCCCGCGTTTTCGCTCGCGGTGCTGACGCTCCAACCGGAACAGTCGATCATGGCCGAAGCCGGCGCGATGGTTTCGATGTCCGCGAATGTCGAGTTGCAGTCGCAGATGAAAGGCGGCCTGCTCGGCGCCTTGAAAAGGGCCGCCGGCGGCGAATCGGCCTTCGTCTCGACATTTACCGCGCACAATGGACCGGGCGAAGTCACGCTCGCGCCCGGCGCACCTGGTGACATCGCCGCGATCGAGCTGAACAATCAATCGTTCTTCGTACAGTCGAGTTCTTATCTCGCCGGCGACTCCAGTCTGAATGTCGATACGAAATGGGGCGGCGCGAAATCTTTCTTCGGCGGTGAAGGTTTGTTCGTGCTGATGGTGCAGGGCCAGGGCCTTCTGCTCGTCTCTTCATTTGGCGCAATTCATCGCAAGCGTCTACAAGCCGGCGAGCGTTATGTCGTCGATACGGGTCACCTGGTAGCCTGGGAAGGCACGACGCAATACACTCTGCGCAAAGCCGCCGCCGGTTTCTTTCGCAGCATGGTCAGCGGCGAAGGCATCGTGGCCGAGTTCACCGGTCCCGGTGAGTTATTAATTCAGACACGCAATCTCGCCGCGATGGCGGGCTTGCTGAAACCGTTCTTCCCCTCACAGGGAGGCGGCGGCAGCGGCTTCAATCTCAATCTAGGCGGTTAGCTTTCCGACAGAAACCCGACCGTAAGGGAGGGTGCGCGCGTGCGGTCTTCAATAGAATGAGTCAATGAAATTATTCTCAACCCTAGCAATCGTCGGTCTGCTTTTCTTTGCATGTAAGCTGTGCAGTTTTTCCGACAACACGAATCGTTCGAATTCAAATTCAAATTCCAGTCCAAGCTCGCAATCCACAGCGTACGCGCGCGATTTCGTGAAACCGGAACTCGGCCGATTTAACCGCTCAAAGAGCCACACGAAAGAAGAGCTCAGCAAGACCGCGTCAGGTTTTACCGTGAAAATGATCGCGCAGTCGGGCGATTGCGCCGGCGGTGAGTATTCGGGCGGGAGCGGTCCCGCGGCGCTGATGGCTTGCTCGTATTCCGGATCTTCAGTACCTACTGCGCTGATCGATGAAATTGAGCAAGAGATAAAGAACGATCGAGGGATGCAGTTCGTGCGCGCGGTTCCGAGAGGATCCGGCAAGCGGGTTGAAGCCACGGACAGCCAGGGCCGAGGCGTGGTGGCATGGAATAACGGCCACTGGTTATTCATGACAATTGGGAATAGCCTGTCAGACACCACCGCGCTGGCGGACGCTGTGGGTTACTAGATGTGGGCTAAAAGTCTGAGGTGAGGTGAATGCTCTTTATTGACGCTGACAATATTCTACAAGCTGCGAAGTAGCGGTTGTAGTTAAGCCCAAGGGCGAGGCTCTGCGAGCCTTGGGTTACCAGTAAACAGTATTTTGTAGGAGCCGCGAAGCGGCGACCAATCCTCAACGGAGCAGTCGCGTTGATTCTGACTCGAAAATTAAGGCTTTGAACTCGAGACTGAGATGTCGCCCGCTTCGCGGGCTCCGCTGATCAAAACGGGCCTTGTTCCCAAGGCTCGCAAAAGCCTCGCCTTGGGCGTAGCTAAGACCGCTGCTTCGCAGCTCGACGACTTTCTTCGCTCGCAGCCGTGGCTTTTAAGGCAAACTGAGTTATTAGATATTAGCTAAATAGCTTGGGATCCTCTGTGACCTCAGTGGTTAATTCATCACGCAACGCAATCCTCGCTCTTGAAGACGGCCGCGTCTGGCGCGGACGCTCGTGGGCTGCCGAAGGCGAGTCATGCGGCGAGATGGTTTTCAACACTTCCATGACTGGTTATCAGGAAGTGCTGACCGATCCGTCGTATGCGGCTCAGATCGTCTGCATGACGTATCCGCTGATTGGGAACTATGGCGTCAACAATGAGGATTCCGAGTCGTCGCGGCCCTGGGTTGAAGGATTCGTCGTGCGTGAAGCCAGCCGCATGCATTCCAACTGGCGTGCGGAAGAATCGCTTCCCGATTATTTGAAGCGTTGGAACATCGTCGCGATCGATCACATCGACACGCGGGCCCTTGTGCGGCACATTCGCGACAAAGGCGCGATGCGCGCTTGCCTCTCGACCACCGACGCTGAAGCCGAAAGCGTAATCGAGAAAGCCCGCAACTCTCCGCCGATGGAGAATCGCGAACTCGCCAGCGTGGTCACTACGAGCCGGCCTTATGAATTCCCCGCAGCCGGAGCGGAGCGTTTTCACGTGGTGTGTTACGACTTTGGCGTGAAGTTGAATTCGCTGCGTGAACTATCGCAAGCCGGATGTCGCGTGACTGTCGTGCCCGCTTCGACGCCAGCGAATGAAGTATTTGCCATGAAGCCCGACGGCGTGTTTCTCTCAAACGGTCCGGGCGATCCGGCTTCGATGAACAAGGAAGTGGAAGAGGTAAAGCTCGTCGCGCAATCAGGCACGCCGACATTCGGCATTTGTTTCGGTCATCAATTGCTCGGCCGCGCGTTCGGTGGAAAGACTTTCAAGCTGACTTTCGGTCATCGCGGCGGCAATCAACCGGTGAAAGATTTTCGCGACGGCCACGTCGAGATCACTTCGCACAATCACGGCTTCGCAGTGCAAGCTGATTCACTGCCGCCCGAAGTTGAAGTCACTCACATCAATCTCAACGACCAGTGCGTCGAAGGCATGCGCCATAAGACGCTCCCCATCATCTCAGTCCAATACCATCCGGAGGCCGCTCCCGGCCCACACGACGCGGAACATCATTTCAAAAGATTTATTGATTTGATGGAGAAGCGCTGACGGGCTTTGCCCCCACTCAGGAGGGGATCCTGCCCGCTCAAACTAGAAATATGAGCCTTTTTTACGCGTGGGCTAACGCCTCAGTTGCATGTCGATGACAGTCGGTCCTTTCGATTTTTCTTCAAGCTGCGCCCGCCTGCCAACTTAGCAAAAGATCCATGTCGATGTCCTCGTCAACAAGCCGCGAAGCGGCGACAGAAGGTAGCCCCGGGTGAGCGAGCGCGGCGAGCGTAGCCCGGGGATCCCGTTCCCTAAACAATCCTAAGCCCGCGGAGCGGGCGACAGATTCTTACCTTGCGAATCTGAGTCCCTTGCGCCCCTTCAGGGCGCGAACACATTCCCACTGATCCAGGGGTGGCGCGACCTGGCGGTCGCTTACCCCTGGCTACCTTCTGTAACCGCTACGCGGTTAGTTGAAGGCCACGTCAGCGCTGACCTGCAACTCTTCGCCCGCATCGCGGTAGTTATTCCTCTTCTTTGGGTATTTTTAATTCGCCGGTAAGCAGATCGGGACGGGCTTTAGCCATGTCTTCGGGTGTGGTCGCCGCGGTGGGATGAAGCGCTTCTTCGTCGGTAGTCTCGCCCTCAAGGGCCGCGTCAACGACGGCTTCCTCGATTACTTCCGCAATCGTTTCGCTGCCGCGGTGCTCGAGCCAGTGGCGATAAGTAACCGTGAGAATTGCGATCACGGGAATTGCGAGAAAGATGCCAACTACCCCGGCGATCTCTGCGCCGGCGAGAATCGCGAGAATGACCGCCAGTGGGTGCAGGTGAATCCCCGTGCCAATAATCCGCGGGTAGAAAACGTAGTCCTGGACGATGCGCAGCACTCCGAGGAACAGCAGCACCACGAATGCTTTGCCAAACCCGAACTGCAGAAGGGCGAGCGCGGAAGCCAGCACAGCTACCACCAGCGGCCCGACTAGTGGAACGAACTCAAGGATGCCGGCAATCAGTCCAAGCACCAGCGGGCTGGGTAAGCCGAACAGCCAGAAGCCAATGGTGCAAATGATGCCGATCAGCAGACACGCGATTAGCTGCGCGCGGATGTAAGCGGCCAGAGTGCTATTGATGTCCTGAAAGAACTCGTCACCGCGCCAACGCAGACGCCCGCGCGGCAGCATCGCCAGCACTGAACGTCGAAAAGCGTCGGCATCCTTCAGCATAAAGAAGCTGAGGATCGGAATCAGCACCAGCCAGGGAATGAAGATGACGTAATGCACCATGCCCTCGGCGGCGATGGTAACGAGATCTCCGGCCTTCCCGATCAGCCCCTCTACGTACTTGGCCAGCCCTTCCGGCATGCGTCTTCCGCGAAAGTAATTGCTCACACTCTCGGTGCCGCCCCGAATCTTCTGGTAGTACGCGATCGCTTGTTGTTTGAATTCGGGAAACTGTGCGCTGAGTGAGGGAATGAGCAGGTAGATGGCCAGGCCAATTCCCACGAACAAGACGATGTAGACGATGGCAATGGCCAGACTGCGCGGAATGACGCGCTCGCGACCGCCGATTCTGAGCGGTTGCTGGACCAGATCAACCAGAGGCGCAATCAGGTAGGCGAAGAAGATCGAAAGAACAATGAGGAGGATTAATGGCGTTAGCCGATAAGTAATCCAAAGCAGACCCGCCACCAACAGCAGCAGCGCGAGGATTCTCAGCACAGCCCGCGTCTGCAGCCAGGTATGGGCGACGGCTTCTGAATGAACAGTTTCCTTGCTGTCGGACATTTGCTCAGGTAGTTTGCGGAGTTCTAATTGCAATGTCAGCGCCCTCCCTCACGGTCGGGCTACTACCCCGCGCATCTGATCAGTGCTTCGGCTTACAACTCGTCGTCGTCGAGTTCGTAGTCGGCTTCGTTCATTTTGATCATTGCTTCATGCCAGATGACTCCGCGCCATTCGTCGGTTTCACCGACCAGTTGTAAAGCCGCCTGCGGATGCCCCGGGTTTCGCTCAATGCGGAGCACTTCGGCGATCACCCGCAGCTTCTCGCCGTCGTCGTCCATTACCAGGAGATTGACTGTGCTCCCCACCGGCGGCAAGACGCGTTGGAAGTGGACCAGTGTGCCTTCGGGACCGACGTTTTCAGTCTCTCCTTCCGAGATCACATGCGCGCCGTCGGGCATGTCCCATTCAGCGCGAATCGGAAATGCAGCAACGTATCTGGGGCCAGAGCGGTGTTCCGCCATTACTGTGTCGGGCATCGACGACTCCTCTTTTGGTGAAGCAGGATCCAACGGCTGCATCATACAAGGAAAAGCGGGATTTGCAGAGAGGAAGTGTTTGCCCAAAAAGCCGGGGTGAGCGGACAAACTCGTCGAGCTGCGTAGCAGCGGTCTTAGCTAAGCCTAAGGCGAGGCTTTGCGAGCCTTGGGAAACCATGCCCGTTATAGATCAGCGGAGCCCGCGAAGGGGGCGACATCTCAGTCTGAAGTTCAGAGTTTTGGGTTTCGAGTCAGAACCAACGCGAGTCCCTCGTTGAGTGGTCCATTCTGAAGAGAAATCTTGCTAGCGATTCTGCCGATACGCTAACTCAAGGTCACCGCTCCGCGGCTCCTACAAATTGTAATCAACCATCGTAACCCAAGGCTCGCAAGGCCTCGCCTTGGGCTTAAATACACCCGCTGCTTCGCAGCTTCGTTGAATATTGTCAGCCAGATCTGAAGCGATCAGTGATGAATCCAGAGCATTTAGCGTCACCCAAGACTTTTTGGGCAAAGCCGCAGAGATGAAGTGTTTGGAGTGCGGCGGCTTGACGCCGCT
This sequence comes from uncultured Acidobacteriota bacterium, assembly GCA_963726075.1. Classification (GTDB taxonomy): domain Bacteria; phylum Acidobacteriota; class Blastocatellia; order Pyrinomonadales; family Pyrinomonadaceae; genus UBA11740. Next base: position 1,378,359 of record CAVSAQ010000001.1, read on the forward strand.
TTTTACGGGACTATTCAAACTCTCCCACTGCCCTTGCGAGGGCACTTACTACTCTTCGTCGCCGCGAAGCTTTTCCAGGACGGAAAAATCTTCAAGTGTCGTGACATCGCCCGCGACTGCTCCACTGGTAGCAATCTCACGCAGCAAACGTCTCATGATCTTCCCGGAACGCGTCTTTGGTAGCGCGTCAGCGAATCGAAGATCGTCCGGTCGCGCGAGAGCGCCAATTTCTTTGGCAACGTGCTGGCGCAACTCTTCTTTCAAAGGTTCAGAAGCTACGCGGTCGCCTTCGAGGGTTACGAACGCGACGATCGCTGAACCCTTCAGATCGTCGGGCTTGGCTACGACGGCAGCTTCCGCGACGGCCACGTGTGAAACCAGCGCGCTTTCGATTTCAGCAGTCCCCAAACGGTGCCCGGCAACGTTGATGACGTCGTCGATGCGGCCCATGATCCAGAAATAGCCGTCCTCATCTTTCCGCGCGCCGTCGCCGGCAAAGTAGACGCCGGGAATCTGTGACCAGTACTGCTGTTGGTAACGCTCGTCATCGCCGTAGATCGTGCGCAACATTGAAGGCCACGGCTTTTTGATCACGAGATATCCGCCTTCATTCGCTCCGACGGGTTTGCCGTCGCGCGTCATTACGTCAACGTCGATGCCGGGAAAAGGCTTGGTTCCTGAGCCGGGTTTCGTCGGCGTCGCGCCAGGCAAAGGCGTAATCATGATCGCGCCCGTTTCCGTCTGCCACCACGTATCAACAATTGGGCAACGCTCTTTCCCGATAATGCGGTGGTACCACATCCACGCTTCGGGATTGATCGGCTCACCTACGGTCCCAAGTAAACGCAGCGAAGAGAGATCGTGTTTCGAAGGCCACTGCTCGCCCCACTTTATAAACGCTCGGATAGCCGTAGGCGCGGTGTAGAGCGTGTTCACTTTATGCCGCTCAATGATGTCCCAGAAGCGATCCGGCTCAGGCCAGTTCGGGGCGCCTTCATACATCAGCACCGTCGCGCCGTTCGACAGCGGACCATACACGACGTAGCTGTGGCCCGTCACCCAACCGATGTCCGCCGTGCACCAGTAAACATCTTCGTCCTTGATGTCGAACACCCATTTTGTGGTCAGGTGCGCCTGCAAGAGATAGCCGCCGGTCGTGTGCAGAATTCCTTTCGGCTTCCCTGTCGTGCCCGACGTGTAAAGAATAAACAGCGGATGCTCGCTGTCGAGTTCTTCCGCCTGACAAGTCGCGTCAACGGTCTGCATCATCTCGTGCCACCAATGGTCACGGCCCGATTCCATGTGAATCTCGCGGCCGGTTCGTTTGACGACGATGCAGTTCTTTACCGACGGCGTCTGTTTCAAAGCTTCATCGATGGCGGGTTTCAGCTTTACTTCATTGCCGCGTCGCCAGCCACCATCGGCCGTCACGACCAAATTGCACTGGGCGTCGTTGATGCGATCGATAAGTGCCGTGCTCGAAAAACCGCCGAACACAACTGAATGAGTCGCGCCGATGCGCGCGCAAGCGAGCATCGAGATCGCCAGCTCAGGAATTAGCGGCATATAGAGCGCGACGCGATCGCCTTTCTTAACGCCAATCTTTTTCAGGACATTCGCGAAGCGACAGACTTCTGTGTGTAATTGCTGATAAGTCAGCGTGCGCGCGTCGCCGGGCTCGCCTTCCCAAATCAAAGCAGCCTTGTTACGCCGCCAATTGGACAGATGACGATCGAGACAATTGTGAGAAATGTTTGTCTTGCCGCCGATGAACCACTGCGCGTGCGGAGCTTCCCACTTCAGTACCGTGTCCCACTTCTTAAACCAATCGAGTTCACTTTCAGCCATGCGCGCCCAGAACTTTTCCGGATCGGCGGCTGCTTCGGCGCGCAGCGCTTCCAGCTCTTCCATCGATTTGAAGTGTGCTTTGGCAGCGAATTCGGCTGGCGGGGGAAAGACTCGATCTTCGTGCTGAAGCGATTCGATGTTCGTTGGCGGTGATGACATGGTGGCTGCGTATATTACAACAGCAGAATCCGAAAACGCAGGCAGTCTGATTTAAAAGGGCGGTCCTTCAGTTATCTGTGACTCAGTGAAGCGCTCTGTGTCTCTGTGGTGAATCTTGTTTGGATATTTTCACCACAGAGGCACAGAGGATACACAGAGACACGGAGAACAACTTTGAAACAGCCACACTATCCTGACGGAAGGGTCCGGCGTGAGGATAAATCACCAACCAGTCGCGAACAGGCTGCTCGCACCACGAAGCCCGATGCGTTGATACGTGCTGTAGGCTTTCGCGCCTCGCAGTCGGATCTGCTCGTCAGTTTCGCCGGCCAACCAACCATCCAGGGCGGCTGAGAGAATGTAAGCCTCCGGCGCCATCAGGTTGGTGGTCCACAACAAAGGCTGTGCTCCCGTACTGCGCAAAGGCTCAGTGAAGTAACTCTTGCTCGCGCATGCCAGAATGATGGCCTCGCGCTTCTCCTTATCACGTTTCTTCGGAATGGAACTGAGCTGGAAATCCATCAAGCCGTTGTGGCCTATGTAGGCAAGCAGATTTGCGCTGCCGCCCCCGTAAATCTCAACCCCCTTACCGTCCACCGAAAGAATTAGCTTCTCGCCAGGAAGGCCCGCTGCCGCGTCGAGAAAATCCTCCGTAGCTCGCTGGATGTAGCTGCCGCGATAAGCCTCCGCGATCAGAAACGCTCCGGTCCGGCGATGCCGGAATACGACACGATCGAGCACGACCTGGGGCGACTTGGATGATGCGTTCGACGGAGTAAGCGCCTGCCAATCTCTGTTCTTATTGAAGAAAGTCCTGACTCCGAATGCCGCGCCCCAATAGAGATTCGTTGCCGGATTATCTCCGTTTCCCAGACTCGCCGAGACCGGCACGATGCCCTGGTTCACGTTGTCGCACAGCGCGACGAACACATGGATCACAGGGACAGAGTTTTTCGGGAGCGCGGTTTCAGTGATCGATGAGGGCGCCGATTCTCGGACAGAGGCAAGTTGTGGCTGCGAAGCCGGAGCGCAGCCTGTTATGGCGAGAACGAGGCATAGAAGAAATGCACGCGGCATCGGCAACCTTCAGAGTATTTCCTTAGACGCCGCGTCAACCGAACCTGTTCCAAACTATCTCAACTAGAGGAGAGCTCTTCCACAATCTCGCGCATGACGACGCGGCCTCGCTCAACTTCATCGGGCGCAAACGAAATCGCGCCGACGACTGCGTGTCCGCCGCCCCCGTAACGCTCGCAGATAGTCGCAATGTTGTGACGGCGTGGCCGCGGCGCCCAGGGGTTCGAGCCGACAGAGATTTTCGTGCGCTTTGGCGCACGGGTGAGCGCCACTGTGTAAGTTGCTTCCGGAAATAAATAGTAGGGGATGAACTTGTTGAAGCCTTCGAAGCCCTCTTCCACCAGATCGAAGTGGACCACGTCGTGCTCGCAAACTGCTTTGCGCTTGATGGCTTCAAGCGTTTCGCGGTGCAGTTTCAGAATCGGCTGAAACCGCTGTTGTATCTCCGGGCTGGTGGCAACTTCGTTAAGCGGTCTCACCGTGAGCTCGCGGATAATTTGTTCGATGACGGATTCATCCGGCGTGCCTTCGATCACCTGCATCAGTTGCAGCGCGGACTCTTTCAGCTCTACACATTGCGCGGCCGATTCGTAGAGTGCCCCGTCGATGATGTGCGCCCAATGAATCAGCTCACTCAAAGGCTCAGGATTGAAGCCAAACTTTGTCTGCGCCACATCCGCGATGAATTCCGTGCAGGACTTGCGGGTCGCATCAAGAAACTTTCTGCCCGAGTCATCGGCGCGAAAGTGCGCTTCATCTTCGGGAGTGAGAAAGGCGGATTGATGATGATCGAACCACCAGGTCAGCTTTTCAGACGGCGAGTACTTGAAATCGACGATGGCGTTTTCGTCGCCGTCAAACATCAACGCGTCGAAGAGTAGGTTGTTCGGGCGATGCAGCAACCCACCGTAACTCACTTCAGCGTTGGGATGTATTCGCTCTTGATAAAAACGGGTGAAGGTCGCCGCCGAAGCGACGCCATCAAAACAATGACCGTGGTAAAGGACACGAAGTTTCATGCGTAGATAAAAAGCTGGTCATCTTAGCAATTGCGCGATAGATAAGGCCAGCAAGGGAATCCAACCGCACGCTTCCGGCTTCGTGACACAAAAGAAAAGCGGCGAAGCTATCGCTCCGCCGCTGATTAGCGCCGCGCCAGTTTACGACCGTTCAGATTGTCGCTCCGAACTGGTTCGGGCTTGGTTTGGGAAATCTATCAGACTTCGAGAGACTTACCCTCTTCTTTCAGCCCGCGCGCCAAACGTCTCCGCCTGCGGACTGCCCCAGCTGTTCCCAGCACTCCGGTCCCAAGCAGGAAAAGCGTGGCTGGCTCCGGCACCGCTGACTGTTGGGCGGCCGTAATTTGTCCTGTCAACGAAGCGGTCTGGCCCGGATCAAGCGCCAGGTCGTTGACCGAGAACGAAAAACTTCCATTTCCGCAGGTCGTCTGTTGACCGGGAACGGTCGTCGCCCCGCAGTTCGTGTCGGCAAACGTAAAGAGCTGAGGCGTATTATTGAAATCCACGAAAATGCCGCCGTCGTCGGCAGCTCTGACTGTGCCCGTGACGGTCGCGATAAATTCCGCCGTGCTGCTGCCGTTTATCCCCTGAGGTGCAGTAAAGGTCACTTGCATGAGGAAGAGGGTATTAAAAGTATTTGGCGCAGTGCTTAGAGTAAGCGATCCCAGGTTATTGACGTTGGCACCGGGATTCGCGTTGCCGCCGAGCCCGCGAAAGCCGTTGGCCGTGGTCCCGGAAAACGTGGCATTGCTATAGGTCGCGCCGGGAATCGAAGCGGACGCGCCTGGTGTGCAACCGGCTCCGAAACAGCCGTTAGTGAAGCCGGCGATGAATACCTCATCGGCGCGGGCCGATCCTGCTCCGACCGTCAGAATCGTGAAAAGAGCGACGGCCAAGCCGAAAGCTTTCGCCGCCGTTTTTAAAGTCCTCATAAGTGTCCTCCGAAAGAATGGGCACCGGCTGAATGTCCGGCACACAAGCAGGTCGCATCCCACGGCGACGCGGCTGGGTGCCGGCGAAAAACTCTACTTCGGGCCGTTCCGGGGCAACTGAACGCTACGAAGAGAACTGTGGATAGACTGAACGAAGAATCAAAACAGCCAATGAACCTTAAGTTCCAGAAGTCATTTTTAAGTGAGGTCAGGGTTGAGAGGGTCGATCCTGAACCAGGTCTTGAGACCCGATATTTGTGTCGCTGTGGATGTCAGGCTCTGGCACGAGTTGGCTCTCCCGCTTCATTCAGAGCCCGTGACTCGCTCGCTCGTCGCCACCGAGCTACAAACAGAATTAATGCGCCAATTCCCACGACGAGGCCGATGATTTGTGAAGTTGAAAGTCCCGTCAGCGTCGTCAGCCCGAGAATGTCGCCACGTGGATCGTCGCGGACAAACTCAATCAGGAACCGCACCGTTGCATAAAGGATCGCATAAGCGAGAATTACCTGGCCGCTAAACTTCTTCCGCTTGTGCAGCCACAAGAGAAAACCGAAAACGACCAGCATCACAAGCGATTCGTAGAGCTGCGTGGGATGAAGATGCACCCCGGTGGGGACGCCAGTGATTTCATGTCCTTCTGGTGGGAAGCTAACGCCCCACGGCAAAGTCGTCGGTTTGCCCCAGCAACAGCCGGCGAAAAAACACCCGAGCCGGCCCAGGACGCTTCCCAGCGCGATGCCCGGCGCGCACGCGTCGGCGGTTTTCCACCACGGCAGCTTTCCACGACGCATCAGAAGGTAGCCGGCGATGATCGCCCCCAACAGGCCGCCATAGAAAACCCCGCCTGAGCGCAGGAAATCGAGCGAGAAAAGCAGTAGCGGATTGTGCCGGTACTCAGGCTCAGTCAGGAGCATCAACAGTTTTGACCCGACGAGTGAAGACAGCAGCAGCCACAAACAAAGATCGTAGATCTTATCTTTCGGCAATCCATCGCGCACGGCCAGCCTGACGGTCACAAAGATCGCGGAAAGAAAAGCCAGCGCGAGAAACACGCCATACGCGTTGACGGGAAAGTTACCGATCCGGAAAAGAATTGGATGCATGCGCGGTCAATGAGCCGTTGGCAGTGAGCAGGGTGCAGTTATCATGACTCGGATGGCGCGCTCGCCTTTCTTAGCTGCGCCTTCTGCTGTTTACGATGCGCGAAAATCATGTCGTAGGCCAAAAGCAGTGCGCCACAAGTAATGCTCGCATCGGCGACATTGAACGTGGGCCAATGGTATTGACCAGCGTGCACCAGAATGAAATCGATAACGTAACCGAGCCGCACGCGATCAGTTAGATTGCCAAGAATGCCGGCCAACAACAGCGCGCAGGCGCCCAGAACCCGATCGTCATTACGCGGCGTGCGAAAGAAGTAAAACAAGACGGCCAGCGCGGCCGCCGCAGCCAACACCGCAAAGAACCATCGCCCAAACGCGCCGCCTTCCTGCAACTGGCCGAATGCGATGCCCGGATTCTCAGCGTAAGTGAAATCGAGAAAGCCGCTGATAACGGTGGCGTCCTGGAGACGCAGGCGCCGCACAGCCCAGGCTTTGCTCGACTGATCGAGAAGATAAATGCCGAGCGACGCGACCAGGTAACCGATACGCCAACCCACTTGAGATTTGGAAAAAGTTTTCAATTGGCTCTTAGCTCAATGACTCGGGTTTCGCTCTGTAGGAGCGAGAGTTTATAGAACTCTTCACCAGAAGACTGTTAAAGCTCCGTAGGAGCGAAATATTTCGCCCATAAATGGGCTGCAAAAAAGTACCGGGTTCACCGAGCTATAAACATTCCGGGCCTAACGGCACTCTAAGATAATTGCGCGCTTGCCTCGATCTCATCCAGCGCTTCAATACAACGCTCGCAAACACTCGGATAGCGCGAAGCCTCGCCCACCCGCGTCGAGTAGTTCCAGCACCGCTCGCACTTTTCGCCATGCGCACGCGCGACGGTGACGTCGATCGCGTCGGCGTCCATCTCTACATTTGCCTCCGGTAACTGGACTTCAGAAACGATGAAGATGTAGCGCAGATCGTCTGCGTGCCGTTTCAGGTTGTCATACGCATTTGCGCCGGCCGAGATTTCCACTCGCGCTTCGAGCGAACTGCCGATCAGTTTTGCAATGCGCGCATCTTCCAATTTGCCGAGCACCGCGTCGCGATAGCCGAACAGGTGCGCCCACGCGGTCAACAATTCTGCGTTGTCTGCGTCGCTCGCGGCGGGCAGCAACGCGAGATGCACTGACTCCGTGCGCGGCTCACTCTCATCCGCGGGCAAGTTCTCCCAAATCTCATCGGCCGTGAACACCAGGATCGTCGCCAGCATCCGCGCTAGCGCATCTGCGATTCTATACAGCGCCGTCTGCGCAGATCGTCTGGCCGCATTGCGCGGGCCGAACGTGTACAGACGATCCTTGATGATGTCGAAATAGCGCGCCGACAAAGTCACGGTCGAGAACTGATGCAGTCTTTGATAGACCGCGTGGAAATCGTAGTCACGGTACGCATCGCGCACATCGACGATTGCGGAATTCAATTCCGCCAGGGCCCAGCGATCGATTTCGAGCATTTCGCGCTCGGGGACACTGTCGCGTGCCGGTTCAAAACCGTAGAGATTGCCGAGGGCAAAGCGGGCCGTGTTGCGCAGCTTGCGATAACCGTCGGTGACACGCTGCAGGATTTCATCTGAACAGCGCATGTCTTCCATGTAATTGGACGACACGCACCACAGTCGCAGAGTCTCGGCGCCAAGTTTCTGAATGACTTCGTCCGGCGAGACTGCATTGCCTGCGGACTTGTGCATCGCCTTGCCTTGCGCGTCGAGCGTCCACCCGTGTGTGATCACTTCGTCATAAGGAGCGCGGTCGTGAACGGCAAGTCCAACCATCAGAGACGAGTTAAACCAGCCCCGAAACTGATCGCCACCTTCGAGGTAAACATTGGCCGGCCACCGGAGATTTTCACGGTTCTCCAAAACAGCCACCGAAGACGAGCCGCTGTCGAACCAGACATCGAGGATGTCAGTCTCTTTCGTGAACTCAGTCGCGCCGCACTCTTCACATTTAAAGCCTTCCGGAAGTAATTCGGCGGCCTCGCGTTTGTACCAGGCGTCAGCAGTTTCTTTTTCGAAGATGTCTGCGACGTGCCGGATGACATCTGCTTCGGCGACGACGTGCTGGCACTTCGCGCAGTAGAACGCGGGAATCGGCACACCCCAAACACGCTGCCGCGAAACGCACCAGTCGGGTCGGCCTTTGAGCATGTTGCGCATGCGCTCACGACCCCAGGCCGGAATCCATCTGACGCGGTCATCAACTTCGCGCAGGGCCATCACGCGCAGCGAGTTTTCATTTGCCGCCGGTAATTGATCGGCACCCCTCTCCGCTTGCGGGGAGGGGGAACCTGCGGCTTCGTCCATGGAAATAAACCACTGCGGCGTGGCGCGAAAGATGACCGGGTTCTTGCAGCGCCAGCAGTGCGGATAACGATGATCGTAATTTTCGCTGAACAGAAGCACGCCCTGTTCGCGCATGAAATCAACGATCTTTGGATTCGCTTCGAACACGGTCATGCCGGCGAAGTGTTCGACGTCGGAAGCAAAGCGGCCGGCATTATCGACGGGACAGTAAATCTCAAGCCCGTACTTCTTGCCGATCACAAAGTCGTCGTGCCCGTGTCCGGGCGCGGTATGCACGAGTCCGGTTCCAGCTTTGGTCGTCGCCGACTTATCTCGGGCTTCGCTGACATCGAGTTCGGTTTCCGCGTCAGCTTCGCCACCCATCGTCACGTGCTCACCAACCATGAAAAGCGATGGGCGATCGATCCAGGGGTGCCTGGCTTCCAGCCTATCGAGTTTCGATCCGGGAAAACGCACGAGCACTTTCGGCTCAGTTAGGTTGCACCGTTTCGCGACCACGTCGAGTAACTCAGCAGCTACAAGATAAACTTCATTGCCACTTTCGACCGCGACGTAATCAAAGTCCGGGTGCACGGCGATGCCGAGGTTGGCAGGCAACGTCCAGGGCGTGGTCGTCCAGATCAGCGCAAACACTTTGCGGCCCGCGAGTGCCGGATCGATCAGCGCGGGGTCGCTTTTCAGCGGGAACTTCACATAAACCGATGGACTGGTGTGCTGATCGTATTCGACCTCAGCCTCGGCGAGCGCGGTCTGATCGTGAATGCACCAGTAGACGGGTCGCGCACCTTTGTAAACGAAGCCGCGCTCAACAAAGCGCGCGAACAGCCGCGCCGTCTCGGCTTCGTAACGATCGGACATCGTGCTGTAGGGATTTTCCCACTCGCCCAGGATCCCGAGCCGCTGAAAATCCTTCGTCTGACGTTTCAGCGCATTCGCCGCAAACTCACGACACGCCCGCCGGATGCTAAGCGGCGGCATGTCCTTCTTCTTCTCACCAAGCTTCCGCTCAACGTGCAATTCAATCGGGAGTCCGTGACAGTCATATCCCGGCACATACGGCGCGTCGTAACCCAGCATCGTGCGCGATTTGACGATGAAGTCTTTCAAAATCTTGTTCATCGCCGTGCCGAGATGAATGTCCGCGTTCGCGTAAGGCGGCCCGTCGTGAAGGATGAACTTTTCGGAGCCCGAGCGAACTTCGCGAATCCGCTCGTACAGCTTCACGTCCGCCCATTTCTTCAAGCGAGCGGGTTCGGTCTGCGGCAGATTGGCCTTCTGACCGAAACTGGTTTTCGGCAGATTGACAGTCTTTTTCAGGTCGAGTGTGGCTTCTTCGGTGGCCATGAACGCGTGCTCATCAAAATAGTAACAATAGATGCGTGGGCGAAAGCGGTCAATGAGCCACCGAAGGTGGCGGCAGATGGTAGCCCCGGGCGTAAGCCCGGGGTATAGACCGATATTTTATTCATCGAGCCCCGCAAGGGGCGATAGAAAATCGACGAGTGCTTCGTAGTAGCTCACTCGATCATTAGTTTGTATCCGTCCTGTCGCCCGCTTCGCGGGCTTCGGATATCCCGTGGCACGTTGCCCCCCGGGCTTACGCCCGGGGCTACCATCTGCCACCATCTTCGATGGCTCATTGAACTCTTCGGCCCGCTTTAGTTCGACCCCACATACAAAAAGCCCGAACCACGTTGTCGAGACGATGGTTCGGGCTTCAAAGCCTTCTGATGTTCTCTGCGGGTTTAGCCGATAAACATCTCATCGTCTCCATAGCTGCGGTCAATTGGGCTGGGCGACGGCGCGACCAGGACCTCAAGGCCCCGCCGCAAACCCGCAAGTATCGCCGCGAGTTCGCGAGCCGGCTCAATTACCTTTCGTTGCAGGAACTCAGTCGTTGTCGCCACGCGGTCGTGAGTCGTATCAATCGCGCGACTAACCAATTCGACCTTCTCTTTCGCCATTTCCGCGGTGTCGTCCACGAGCAGCGTTAAGCCGCGGACCTCTTCTTTAATCAGCGCCGCTGACTCTGACAGGTGCATCGTCGCCGTCGAGAGATGGCCGGACATAACGTTAACCTGCTCGGCAATCTGCCGCCCTTGCACCGCGATCTTCTGACCCTGTTCAGTCAACGCGTTCGCGCGCGCAATCAACGGATCAAGCTTCTCTTCGACGCGCTTGACCGTTTTGACCGCCCGCCTCACAGACACAGCTATCGCAATCATCGCCGCGGCAATCACAAGGAAAGACACGGCGATGATCCCAGTAATGATTACCAGCCAAAAGAGAGGATCGTTCGCGTTCATACTTACATCGACTTCTCAGGCGTGTAGGTCGGCGCGGCTTCCGTACGGCCGGAGAGTTCCGTCTTGCGCTTCTCTTCGACGTACGCTTTCTTTCCGGCTTCAACGGCGGCGGCCAGTGAACCTGCCTGCGACGACACGGTGTCCTTCGTCCTCGCTACAACCTCGCCGGCCTTCGCCGATGCGGTGTCATACAAGTCAGTGGCGCGTTCGCGGGTCGCTTCGTAGTACTCGCCGGCGGTTTCGCGCGCGGTGTCGTACATCTCAGTCGCCTTGGTGCCCAGTTGCTGAGCGGCCTCTTTCGATTTGTCGATGCCTTTACGTGTCGCGTCAGCGATGTCGCTCCGCAGCTCTTCACCTGACTTCGGTGCAAACAACAGTGCCAGTACGGCGCCGATGCCCGCCCCCACCAGGAAATACGTTAATCGAGTCGAAATTCCGTCCCCATAGTCACGATCGTTACCCATAACAATATCCTTTCTAGAGAGGCGAATCCCTGTGAATCCGCCAGTAAATTCAAGTTTTTTGGATGATGGCTGCTCGCGACTATAACAAAGCCGCGCAGGGTGCGCAAGGAAGTGCCCGTTTCGGGTACGTACGCCTCCGGCGTGCAGCACGCGAGGCCCGTGCGTACCTCGCTTACCGCTCTACATGAATTGTAAGCGCGAACTGATGAACACGATGACAGTCGCGACGAGAATGATTGAGCCGAATAGCAGCGTCAGAAGAAAAGCCGCGACCCCGCCCACAAATAGCCAGTCGGTGACGCGACCCTGCCGCAAATCCGTAGCCGACACCGTCGCGCGGGCGCGCAGCAAATTAAGATTGCGCATGTTCGGCTTCCACCAAATGGAGAAGAGGTCGCCGGCCAGGGGCACAAGACCGACAATGAAATCGATCGCAATGTTAAGCGCCATCCGCAGCAGCGTAATCTTTGGCACCCGATAACGAACCGCGGAAACCAAAAGGTAAAGCGCGATGATCGCAGTCGCGACGTCGCCAATTCCCGGAACCAGATCGATGATTGCACTCAAGCCGAATCGCCAACCCAGTACCGGCACACGAAACTGGTTGTCCATGAACTGGCTGAAGACTTCCAGCTCACGCTCGACTTGAATCGTCGTCGGTTTCAGGACGCGGTCGCGCGTTGGAATTGGCTCAATTTGATTGTAAGCACGCATCGCCATTAAAGAATTTCCTGCCTACTGCCGTCTGCCTTCTGACTTATCGAATTCTTGTCATCTGTTGCCAAAAAAACCTGCCAACTCGAAGAGAATACGTTGCCACCCGTTTTCGGATCTTTCACCGGCAATCCCAGCTCGGCGGCGAGTTTTGGATCCGGGGGCGCAATGTCTTCATCGCCATTCTTACTCGCCAACCAACGATCAAAAGTACGGCTCACGGTTCGTCTTTGTTCGACCGAAGCCTCCCCCACAACGGCGCCGCGTAAATCGTCCATCTGTGCGACTTCAAATCGGTTTGCGGCGTAATACTTGGCCAGCGCGGCAAAAAACTTCTCGTCGCCAATCAATTTCCGCAGCGCTTCAAACATCAGCGCGCCTTTCCCGATAACAATGGCTGCGTATTGGAACGAATTCCGGTACTCGCGCGCCGCGCGATTCGCCTCCATGTCTTCGCCGCCGAAAGTCCGGTAGAGCTTGTAAACGCCGCGCAGCTGTTCCTCCAGAGCGACTTCCGCTTTCTTTTCCCCGTGAACTTCGCGGTAGTAAAGCAGAGCCGACCAGTTGGCTAGCGCTTCATCGAGCACCGGCTCGCGACTTGGATCGTTGCCGACGGCTGTTCCCCACCATTGATGCGCAACGACATGCGCGACTGTCCATTCCAAACTCTCTTCTACTGAGGCCCGCTGTTCACGAATGATATCCGGCATGTTGCTCACCGCCGGCGAATCAAAATCCAGGTAAAAAGCACTGGCGATTGCCGCGAAGCCGGAAAACTCCGCGTTGCTTAATGTGGATGCCAACGGCGCGTCAACCAGGCTGATCGTCCGCAACGGCAGTGGGCCGATCCGCCGGACATAAACATTGACCGCGTCAGCCGCGATGTTTAAAGCGCGCCGCGCAGCCGTTTCATGCTCGTTCCGATAGATCGAACGAATCGTGATGCCGCTGATGACGCGCTGCTCCGCACGCATGTTGCTGCCCGCGACGACGACAAAGTCGCGCAGGCTCTCGGCGGAAAACGTTGCGGCTGTTCGTCCATCCTTGCTGGTGACGTTGGACGCCTCGACCGGTGTGAAGACCGAAACGCCGTGTGGACCATCGATCGTCACTTGATAATCAGCGACGTCGGTGACGACTGAGTCGCCAATGCTCGGTTCCATCCGACGCAACCAGTCGTCGCCGGCGCGGGCCGCGAGGACCGGATACCAACTGCCGAGCAACAGCACGCCCCGACAACGAAAATTGATCCCGCGTGCGCGTCGCATCTCGCGCGCGCTGCCGATCGCGGCGCTGACCTGTTGCATGACATGCGCGACCAGACCAGTCTCTTCCGGGTCGATCTCCGGCACCGAGCCCTTGAAAGTAATCACGACCTCGGTCGCTGCTTGTGGCGCGATCAACTCGCGGAGGCTGAGCCGCAACGTTGTGTCCTGATCCTCGAGGGTGAATGGGATGGGCGCGTTGGTGTTCGCGGTGCGGACTTCCAGGACCTCGAGCCGAGGTTCGTCGGAAATTGCTTCACCGCTCGCTGTGTTTTTCGGCGGCAAGTAGCCGGGCACCCGCAGATTCGAGTACAGATGAAAGTACAGGGTTGAGGTCGCGCGAGTCCCTCGATTGACGAAGCGCACACGTTCCGTTCCAGTGTAGGTGCGTTTGTCGAAGTCGAGCGCGAGTTGAATGTCGTAACGGTGGCGTTCGTTCGCCGCTTGAGCTTGCGGTTGCGGTTGCGCGAAGGAAGTTTCACCACAGAGGACGCAGAGAAGAAGAACGGCAAAGGGCAAAGTGCGAAGGGCAAAGCGAGGATCGTGTCGTGGCGATCCGTAGCGGCCAGCCCCTGGCTCTTTCCGCCTGTCTCTTAGCGGTCCTCGGTGTCCTCTGTGGTTCAAATTACCTCTCGCTAACACTAATTCTCACGATTCGATCGCCGCGCGCGATCCGATCGACAACTTCCATTCCGCGGATGACGCGGCCAAACACAGTGTAGCCACCGTCGAGATGTGGCTGCGGCGAATGCGTGACGAACCACTGCGAGCCGCCCGTATCTTTGCCTGACAAAGCCATCCCGACCGAGGCGCGTTCGTAAGGAACCTCGTTAACTTCACAGCGAATCGAGTAGCCGGGCCCGCCATTTTGATCGCCGCGCGGATCGCCCGCCTGCACGACAAAATTCGCCACCACACGCGGAACCGTCTGTCCGTTGAAGTAACCGCGCTTCGCAAGCTGAAGAAAATTATCCACCGTCAGCGGCGCGTCCTCCGCCAGGAACTCGATCGTGAACGAGCCTTTGCTGGTGCTAACGGTCGCCGTCGGCTTCTTTCCGATGCGCGCAATCGCTCGCCGGTAGTCTGCATCACTGTTTCTTGTTTGCACCGTCCCGATGCGATTTGAAAAATCGCCAACGGCATTCGCTTTTAAGAGCGCGGCAGCCCTGCGTCTGAGCAGATGGTCTTTCGAATCCAACGCCGTCTTAATTGCGTCGTTTGCTGTCTGGTGCTTCTGTTTCGCGAGCGCCCCGAGAATCGCCAGCGCGGCGTCGTTGTCCGCGTCACGCATCGCCCGCGGCAACGCTTGTATCAACGCCCTGGTGTTCGCTTCGCTTGGCGGTTGTTCTCCGAGCAGCTCGGCTGCCGTCGCACGGACGATTACGTCCTGATGAAGCAATCGACTTGAAACCGTCTTCTGAAGGTCTTCAGGTTTGAACGCCGCGTACGCGCGCAGAAACTCAGAAATAGAAATGTTTTCCAGCGGAGTGCATCTTGTGACGGCCGTTAGCACCATCCCTGGGCGCACGCGTGATGGCGCGACTCGTCGCCGCGGTTGAACAGCTGGACACTCAAGTGCGCTATGAATGAAATTCCGCGCGGCTTCCTTATTACTGTTATCAAGCATCGGATTGCCCGACTTTATTGTTGCAAGCTCAGATAAGCCGGTGGCCAGACTCGCTGTCCTCTTTGTCGGCGTGTGCATCTCCGCCACATACTCTTGCGGCGCGACGCGCGCGAATGCGACTTCAACCTCAACAGCTCCGCCATTGGTCAGTTGACGCAAAAGCTTTAGGAACTCGATCGCAGATCGGTTGTTGCTGTTCGGCAGCAGGCGCCCAAGTGTGGTGGCGATCTCGAGTAGTTCATTTCGCGGCTCGATCGAAAACTGCCGGCTGACCCTGGAGAGCTTTAATAAGTATTCCCCTCGTTCGAGCAGAGGCTGAACCGCGCGCGCATCTTTTAAGCTCGCCAAAGAGCGAATCGCGCTGATCCCGACGCGCGAATCCGAATCGTGCAGGGCACGATCAAGCAGCGCGTCGAATGCCTGCTTGTCTTCGGTGGCGCCGAGCAGGCGCGCAGCGTTTGCCCGCACGATTGGATCGTTGTGCCTGAGCAACTCGCGCGCTTTGTCGTTGCCGTCCTTCAAACGCAACCGCGCGAGCGTATTTAGAGCGTCGGCCACAATTCGCGAATCAGGGTAATCAAGACACTGCGCGACTAATTTCCCCACGCCGTCCGGCTTGGCGCGCAGCACGGCAGTTATTGCCAGCAGAATCGTAAATCGATCAGATTGCGCACGACGATCGAGTTCAAACTTCAACGTATTCACGATTGATGCTTGCGTGCTGTCCAACCATTCGTCGTCCGGCTTTGTCGCGGCGCCCGGACCGGTGACCGCGGCTACAATTTTGCCCAGGGACTCGACCGCGCGCGCACGTATGATTGGATTAGCCGTCCGATCGCCACTTTGTTTCAGCACTTCGGTCAGCGCGTACGCCCCGCCACCCGATTCAATCTCGCCGAGCGCAAACGCCGCCATTTGGCGCACATCAGGATCGCGATCAGTCAATACCCTTTCGGCAAGCAGCGGCACGGCGCTTTCGTTGCCAATGCGGCCCGCCGCCAATACCGCGCGCTTTCTAATTTTCGGATCGTCGTGCGCTATCAGTTTCTCGAGGTCGCCATCCCAGCGACGGATATCTTCCGCGCGTATGATTTGCAGCAGAATATTCGAGTCAATCCCTGTCTTTGAATCGCGCGATGCTCGCGTGCGCTGCGCAAAAAGAGGCGAAGCAAGAAACAGAATAGTGACTGTCAGAAAAGACAGTTTCAGGATTCGATGGCTCATCATGATTTGTGTCCGGGGGCGTGCTCAAATTGTACCTTGCGACAACTGATTGTCGTGAGTCCGCAGCGACGCGCAAACAAAAAGGACGGACAATCTGCCCGTCCTTCAAGGTTCAGTTTTGATTTAGAGTAGTCTTAGTTCGCGGCGGCAATGCTCGCCACTTTGGGCGCTTCAGCCTTAACCTCGGGCCTGGGCGTGTCGATCACGTTCTCTTTGCGCTCGACGCGGGCCGGCTTTTCGGACGCAGCCTTCTGCTGAATCATCTTGGAGCTTCCTTCAAACACGGCGCCCTGCTCGATCATCAGCGACGGAGTCTGAATGTTGCCGTTCAATTTTCCTGCGCGGCCAAGTTCAATGCGCTGCGTGGCAATGATGTCGCCATTGACAGTGCCCTGGATCGTAGCGATGGACACTTCGATGTTCGCGTCAACTACGCCACCGGCGCCGACTATCAACGTGCCGGTCGGTGACGCGATGCGTCCCGAAAACTTGCCATCGATGCGCAACAGCGATTTGAACGTAGCCTCGCCGGTGATGGCTGTGCCACTACCGACAAAACCGCTCAACGTGCCGTCCTTAATCTCGCGGCCGATGGTTTCGCTTTCGCTCAACGCCCTTTGGCCCGCGGGGACGTCGGCCGCTCTCTGTTCAGGCTGATACGGTGCGTGTGTGCGCTGACTGTAATTGTCAACGCCGGGTTGCGTTTGGGTCGGGATCTTTTCTTCGTTGGGGTTCTTTCCCATCCTGAGCATATGACTAATCCTCCGATTAAGTGTTCAGCGAAACTAGTCCCGACCGCCGAGGGGGCGACGAATACTTACTCCGCTGCGAACCTGGATACTGACCGACCGCCGGTCAGCCGCTGTGGGGGGCCGCTCTCTCGAGCGGGCAGGAATAATAAACAAAGGAGGCAAGGCTGTCCAGAGTTTAATTTCCTCGGTGGGCCAAGCCCAGCATAAGCACCATGGTTGGGCCTTACTGCGGCAGCAAATTCTCGAGAATGAGACCTTCGTGAAAGTTTTCCAGCAACGGGAAGTAGGCGGCGTCGCGGTCCAGGGCGGCCCGGGGGACGAGCCCGACGATCTCCGCTCCCTGAACTTTTATCTCCAGGCGCGTGGCTTCCGCGCGGACGGCGTCGAACGCGCGCGCGATCGAAGTCTGTTCGTAATTGGTGAGGTTCATCGACACCTGCACGATGTGGCGCGACTGCAAATCAAATCCGAGTGCCTTCACGAACGGCAGGCCACCATCACGTTCGCGCACGACACGCGCAATCCGGCGCGCGATCAGAATGTCATCGGTTTGCAGCGTAACGTTGAAGGCGATCAGGAACGGTCGCGCGCCGATGGCGATTGCTCCCGCCGTTTCGTGCAGTCGCGACTCGCCCACGTCGGGTTTGCGATCCGGATTCGTTGCGATCTCTTCGCTAAGCGCTTCGAAGCCTTTGCCGCGCACGTGTTCCAAACGCTCTCGGTCTAAGCGCAGCGCCGCACGTTCGTAGTAATAAACCGGAATCGAAAGCTCGCGCCAGATTCTCTCTCCGGCGTCGCGGGCGAGCGCTATACAATCTTCAATAGCGACGCCGCTCACCGGCACAAACGGCAGCACGTCCGTTGCGCCGATGCGCGGATGCTCACCTCCATGCTGCCGCAGATCGATCAGCTCAGTTGCTTTCGCTACCGCGCGTACCGCCGCGTCCACGATCGCTTCAGGCGGAGCGACAAACGTGATCACGGATCGATTGTGATCTGAATCGATGTGACGATTGAGAACGGTTGCGCCGTCTACCGCCCTGATGGCTTGCGCGATCAGTTCTACGACTTCGGGCTTGCGGCCTTCACTGAAGTTTGGTACACACTCGACCAGGCAATTGCGAATTGCGGATTGCGAATTGCGAATTTGAGAGGGTTGCGCCATCGGGCTCTTTCAACACGGACTCACGCTACTGTAAGATCGGAAATCCGAAATTCGCAATTCGAAATTCGAAATGCCTCTTGATCGTTTCATCAACCAACGCAAGAACGCCTGGCAGCGTTTAGAGCAACTGTTGGAGCTGCTCGATCGGATGACGATGCGACGGCTGCATCGCGAAGAAGTGCGCGAGCTTGGCCGCATCTATCGCCGCACGGCTTCCGACCTGGCGATCGCCCGCGCTGAATCGCGCGATCCGCGTCTGATCAATTACCTGAACAGCCTGGTGATTCGCGCCCACGGCCGCATTTATCGGGCCAATGCCCAGGGAGGGCGCCGTCTGGGGACGTTTTTCGCCCGCGATTTCCCCCGAACTTTTCGCCGCACATGGCGGTACACGGCGACGGCTTTTAGCGTCTTTCTTTTATTCAGCGCGGTGGCTTTCTTTGGTACCCGTTATGACCCGAATTTCTCGGAATTTGCGGGGATTACGGCCTCATGGAAGGCCCGCAACACAGACCAGAAAAGACGCTGGTGGGAACGAATCAATCTCGAAAATCAGGTCGAGTCGGCCGGCATCCTGACCAACAATATTCGCGTCACGTTTTACGCGTTCGCACTCGGAGCGATGTTGGGATTGGGGACGTTGTACATAATGGCGTTGAACGGCGCGCTGTTCGGTTCGATCCTGGCGCTCACTTATCAGGCGGGTTACGGCAACGACCTGGTCACATTCGTCGTGGGACACGGCGTCATTGAACTGACGTGTATCTTCATCGCCGGAGGCGCAGGTTTGCTCATCGGCACCGCGCTGGTGATGCCGCGCGATCTCACTCGCGCAGACGCTTTGAAATCGAGAGGGATGGAAGCAGTGCGTCTGATTGTCGGCTGTATACCCTTGTTGGTGATTGCGGGAATCATCGAAGGCTTCATTTCGCCCGCGCCGATCAATCCCCTGATTAAGTTCACCGTCGCCGGGGTGACGGGCATCGCTCTCTACTCGTATTTGTTTCTTGCGGGACGCGAGAATGATGGGGAAGAGGTGAAACAGTAGGCGGGGATACTCAAAGCAGTCCTCTCTCTTTCACCCGCAGGTAAGTTTCCAAAAGCTTCGGCACCAGCGCCGCGGCCGTCACATCCAACGCTAACCCGCCCTGCGATTCAACCAGACGCAAAGCCGCTTCGCGCTGATACATGATTTCTTCAGCGACTGACTGCGTGAACAAATCGTTTTCAGTTTCGGGAGTCTCGCGCACGACGGCTCTCAAGTCTCGATCCGCGATCGTAACCACCAGGGGCAGATGCCGTGGCCGAAGCAGTTTTAGCGACGTCAGTAATTCTGCCGAACCCTCTTCGTCAACCAAATCCGTTAGCACGACGACCAGCGAGCGCCGCCGGCTGTTGGCGGAAACGAACTCAAACGCGCGCGAGTAGCTCGGCTCGATCATCTCTGGTTCGACGGCGTGCAGAGCTTCAAGCGCCGCATCGAGATGTTCAGCTCCCTCGCTTCGGCGGCAGAAACGTTTTGATGCGACGGCCGAACACCAGCAGCCCCGCATTGTCTCCGGCGCGCGCCGCTGCCGACATCAGCGCCAGCGTCGCGTGCACCGCAAGATCCAGCTTTGATTCGTTTTCCATTCGGCCGGTCATCAAACGTCCGGCGTCGAGGGCGATTAAGATCGTCTGGTCGCGCTCCATCTGATATTGCCGCGTGACCAACTTGCCGCGTCGCGCCGTAGCGGTCCACGAAATATGTCGCATCTCGTCGCCACGGACGTAATCGCGCAGCGACTCAAAGTCGCGCCCTTCCCCGCGCCACTGCGATTTGCGGCGCGCGGCGACAAATGAACGAGTGCCGAGCGCTTTCAATTCAGCTTCGCGCGCCCGTCGCATGTTCGGGTAAACCTTAACGGTGATCGGATCGCCAACCATCGTCTGACACCACGACAATCGCCAGCGCGAAAGATACCGAACGGCAATTCGGCCAAACGAAAATTGACCGCGCTTGGGTGGCTTCAGGCTGTAGCTGAACGACGCACTGGTTTGGGCCTCAACCTCAAGCCGCGCCTCGCGCGTGCCCGTGAGTGTCATCTGCGGCGGATATTCGTCCTTGAGAACAAGATCGAGATCGCGCGAAGTGTGATTCGCTACCTCGATGCGCACGTCCGTTTCGGCGCCGACGGCAAACCGCCCTCCGAAGTGCCGGGCGATGCGTACGCTTTCTGGAAGTTTGCTGTTCCACGCATCGAACAGCGCCGCGGCGATAATAATTAGGTCGTAAGTGAGCGCGAGCCAGCCCAGAATCGGTCGGCCCCACGACAGAGAGATCGGGATCAGCCCAACCGCCAGTAAGGCGTAAAAGAGTTTGCTGAATACAAAACGCATAAAGGTATCGGGTGTCAGGTAACGGGTGACGGTCTTAATCGCTCAAGCTCCTGCCGTCACCCGACACCTGGCACCCGACATCAGATCCCTACCTCGGTACTTCTGAGGACTGCAGGATGTCACTGATCACTGAATCGGGTGTCGCGCCATCGAGTTCGGCTTCCGCGCGCAGCGTCAGGCGATGTCGCAGCACCGGTCGCGCGATGTCACG
Source organism: uncultured Acidobacteriota bacterium (assembly GCA_963726075.1). Classification (GTDB taxonomy): domain Bacteria; phylum Acidobacteriota; class Blastocatellia; order Pyrinomonadales; family Pyrinomonadaceae; genus UBA11740. The sequence continues at coordinate 1,398,966 of CAVSAQ010000001.1, forward strand.
CACGTCATCGGGAGTCGCAAAGTCGCGACCGCGAATTGCCGACAGCGCTTTCGCACACAACAACAATGCGACCGCGGCGCGCGGGCTGGCCCCGTAGTGCGCGGCGGCGTGATCGCGCGTGCGCCGAACGATATCCACTATGTAGCGTTGCACACCCGGCTCAACCCGCATATTTTGTACCTCGACGCGACAGGCAGAAATCGCGTCCGCAGCCAACGGCTGAATCTGAATATCGGTCAGGCGACGCGCGTTAAAGCCCGCATCCCAACGGGCCACAACCTGCTGCTCTTCTTCTGCCGACGGATACCCTAAGAGAATCTTCAGCAGGAAACGATCGAGTTGCGCTTCCGGCAACGGATACGTGCCTTCGTATTCGATCGGATTCTCAGTCGCAAGCACCGTGAAGAGCGGCGACAGCGGATACGATTCACCATCGATGGTCACTTGTCGTTCTTCCATGGCTTCCAACAATGCCGCTTGTGTCTTCGGCGGAGTGCGATTGATTTCGTCCGCCAGGAGGAGATCCGTAAACACCGGGCCGCGACGCAAACTGAAATTCGACGACGCCACGTTGAATACATTTGTGCCGGTGATGTCCGACGGCATCAAGTCGGGTGTGAACTGAATCCTGCCAAAGTCGGCATTCAGAATCCGCGAAAGCGTCTTGACCGTCAGTGTTTTGGCGGTTCCGGGAACGCCTTCGATTAAGGCGTGACCTTCAGCCAGCAGCGCCACCAGGATCTGTTCGATCGGCTCGTCCTGGCCGACGATAACTTTGCGCAGCTCGCCGGTAATATGTGCGATGGTGTTCGAGACGTATTCAGGCATTTTGGTTCAGTAGCGCTTACTCCATCTTGAGGTGCTTAGAGCTTTGTACTTGGTACTTAGTACTAGGAATGCTGATCAAAGTACGAAGATCAAAGAACAAAGATCAGTTTTTTCTTTAGTCAGCTTGTTTCACGTCGCGCGATCGGGTGCGCAAGCCGAGCTTCGACTCGATGTCCCGGAGCCGTTGCGCGATGCGCAGGACTTCTTTCGCATGTGTCGGCGCGCCGTTGATCGTTTCTTCACAGTTTCGCATGAGTGTTTCAAGCTCTTCGCGACTCAGTCCGGAGCGGATCGCGACGCGACGAGCAATTTCCGCGCGCGGCGTGCTGTTGTTCACCCCGGCATATCGCACCAGCACCCGACGCACGCGAGCGTAAATATTTTCCAGGGCCAGATCGTGAGCGCGGGCGCGTTGCTGCAACTCAGCCATCGACGCCACGAATTCCAATTTCGAGCGGCGATCGACCTGCGGCAACGGCAACGGACGAGCAAAACGACGTCCCTGTGACCACACGACTGCGATGCCGATGAGCGCGAGTTGCGCGCAAATGGCCGCTACGGGCGTGCCCGAGAAATATTGAAAAAGTGCATTGTGCGTTGTGGGCCGGCCTTGATGAAATTCGTCAAACGCGATCATTCCGCCGCTACCCGTCACCGCATTCAGAGCCAGCAGCAAATTGTCGGCGCGGCCGATTCCGTTGTTCGCTACGATATAAGGATCTGACAGCAGAACGATCCGGCCCTTGCCGTATGGATAATCGACCAGCAGCGCACCGCGTTTTTCCCCAAAGTGAACCACCGGCGCAGTCGAGCGTTCATTGTTCTTGCCAGCCGGCGTTCCGGCTTCTGTCGGAGGCAGACCAGCTCCGGTGCTGGGCTCCCGTTCGTAGTCGTCCGGCTCTTCTTCTTCATTATCAGCCAGCTCGTCAACTTCGTCGGGCGTTGGCTGGGTTTCTGGCGTGCGCGGCGCAAACGTAATCGCACTCATGAATCGCGAGGGCATAACTGAATCAACATTGCGCGCCAACGCCGTCGGCTGTGCCGGTTTAAGCGGCGCCATACCCATGGTCATCTGTTCGAAGTTATTCGGATCGAGATCACTCCATGGATAACCCAGCTGGTCGCTCGAAATCATCCACTCGCTGTCCGGTCCGAGCAAACGGGGATTGGGGTTTCGATCGACAATGACCAGCCGGCCGCCCGATTCGACCCATTGCATCAGCTCCTGAGCTTCACGCTTTGTGTACGCGACCTTCAGCGGTCCGATCACGACGAGCGTCGATGGCTTCGGGTCCGTCAAAACGAGCAACGATGACGTGCCCTCGCGCCAGCGCATGACCGGTTGGCCCGCCTCGTCCAGAAAGTCGTAGAGGGCCTGCGTCCCCGTCGCCCCCGAATTGTAGGTCGAGCGATCAGGTAAGGCTTCGGAGTCCCCTGCGGACTCGACGCGCACGTACGAAGCCGCGTTAAGCGCTATCAGCACAACAACGACGGCGACCAGCGTGATGAAGATGAAGAGACGTTGACGCATCGTGAACTTAGCGTGTCCCCCGGTTCACCTCAGTCGAGCCCGCGGCTCTGACACCAAGCCGAAAAGCTTCCCAGTCAGTTGGCGCCGGCGCGACAAAACCGTACCAGTGAATCTCAAAGCTGGCCGTAAGTTTGCGCAGCGACTCGTAAAGCGCGTGCCTGTTTCTCACCGCCATCAGGTAATCGCGATTGGTCTTGTGCTGGGCCAACATAATGACTTTGCGATCGCCGAGTTCGCACAGCAGCGCGATATATGCTTTGCGAATTGCGCCGCGCAGATCCCCGGTGCGCGCAAGGGCCTCGGCCTGTTCCAGCAGATCGCTGGCCGTTTGATCCGGTTCCAGCCGCTCGCCCAGCACAATGCGCGGCTCGCGTTTCGCTTTCTTCTTTCTATTGCCGCGGTTACGCAAATAGCGCGGCAGAAGTTTCCAGATAAGAAACGCAATCAGCAGAACGGAAAAGCCGATGACGACGACCTGAGCTACGCCTGTCAGCGCTTGGCCGGTGCCGGGTTGCATGGGGCCAACCCTCGGAAAAAGTTTCGAGAGCCAGCGAATGAATTCCTCCCACAAGCGTGTGATCGCGCTTTTTTCGGCTACGCTCTTGTCGTATTCGGAACGCCGCAGGATTTCAGCCAGTCGCGCTTTGCTCGCATCTTTTCCCTCCGTCGAACTTGCCGACTTCATCTCGTCCAAACGCTCAAGCAGCGCGCGCAGTTGATCGCGCGTTCTGGTGACGACGGCGGTAACCCGTTCAGGCTGGTGGCCCAATTTCTCATACTCGGCGAGCGCCTGGTGGAACCACGCGTTGTCCACGTCGATGTTCTGACCGTTGAAAAGAACTGACTCTCGCGCCGGCAGCAGTTCTCGCAAACGCGCGAGGGCATTCTGCTTGACTGAATCGCGCTGCAACGGATCGTCCGTGTAGTAATCGGGCGCCTCGAGTTGTTGGATAGCACTGACTGACTGAGCGACGCGGGCGCGATAGTCTTCAAAGCTCGCAGCCTGCCCCCGGGCGCAGATGGCGAGGATGAACAGAGTAGCGACCGCCGCGACTCTTAGTGAATGAAATTTCGTACGCATCTACGGCAAACGATTACTGTAAGCCCAGAACGTTTTGGGGCGGCATCGGCGCAGGCGGCGGTACAAATTGCGGCATGCGCCGCGTGACCAGCGCCGGCGCGAACGGCGAGACAACACCAGGCAACTCAGGCATCGGCGGAAGCTGGCGCGCCGCCATCAACTCGATGTCGTAGCCTTCGTGTCGCACGCGCTCGTCCACGTAGAGCAGTGATAGCCCCAGCAGCCAGATCGGCGCCAGCAGAATATAGCTGCAATGTACGATGACTTCGTACGCAATGGCATACCATGCGGGCCATTCAGAGCTAAACAGGGAAATATTCACGCCATTCGCCCAGCCGTACCAGCCCAGCGGAATAATCAGAAGCGCGAGCGCCGAGTACGTCGCAAAAAAAGTAAACAGCCCCATCGCCATAAGACGACGCACGTTGCCGCTGGCCAGCGAAAAGCTACGGCCAATCGCCGAACCTACGGATCGTCCTTCCACCAGTATCGCCTGCGGCACGTAAGCCATGCGGCCGGCCAGCAGGAAGAATAGGATGAGCGCGCCGACCGCGGCCCCAATGACCCCGACCACCACCACAATGGCGGTGACGAACTCGGGTATTACCGAAGCGATCGCGACCACGCCTACAAAAACCACCAGCATGACGAGGTAAAAACCCAGGATCGCGAGCCACGAGCAGAAGGTCAGCCAGAGAGCGATTACAATACTCGCCCCCAACAAGCTCCAAAAACGCGATTTGACCGCCACGTATGTCGAGCGAAAGCTGACCGGCTCGTCCCAGAGCAGATGCGCGACCAGGTTGCGCGCTGCGCCACCCATTACGATCAGGCTAAAAAGCGCTGCCGCCGCCATTATTACCGCGCCGCCCACGATCATGAAGAAATAGCCCACCATGCGTGCGGTGCTCGGCGTTGTACTAATCGCGTGAATACCTATCGTGGAGATGGTGGAGCCGAGCGCAAAGACGACCACCGGCGGCGCGGCGATGCGAATCAGCGTGAGAAAGTGGCGCCGGTACAAACGCACCGCGCGATCGATCAGATCACCCGCGCCCAGCGGCGCCAGCGCAAGCTCGGCTTGAGCAGATTTCATGCTCGCCGATGATGTTGTTTTATTAAACTGAAATCAAGTGATTTGCGCGAGACTCGTGAAGCGATTTTTAAAGGCCGGTGATGTGATCGAGACGATCTATTGGCGCAACCACACTGAGCCGTCGGCGTAGGCTACGCGCAACAGCACGACCGCTTCGCTGAGACCTCGCCGTTCATTCTTATCCAGCGCATGAACGCTGATGGTCTTGGCCGGTGGCGAGGACACTTGAAACGTCAATTCCTTACTCTTGCCCGGGCCAATCTTTTCAACGCCGGTGAATTGACGACGACCGACTTCGGCTCCAGTGGCGGCGTCAAAGAAAACATAGTCCCAATCGAATTCTGTGATTGTTTTGTCGCTGTCGTTCTTGATCCCGACTTTGTAGATGAACATGTACCGGGGTGGTTTTGGTGGACGAGCTTTAACAACCTGCTCGGCCCGTATTTCGCGTTCAACTTTGGCCGCTTCGGCAATGTTGCCGCTGCCCCGAGCTCTTTCCAAACGGCGCGAATCGACCGCGCGCCGCCGGACATCCTCGAAACTTTCGAATGCCCCCACGAAAGGATCGCCTTCCCAGTTAATGCGTTCCTTGGCCCAGCTGTATTTGACGATCGCCACAGATGGATCGGTCGAAGGCGCCGGTGATTGCGCAGCTACTCCGCTACCGAGAGCGAGCGTGAGCGAGATTAGGCATAAGATTCTTTTCATGACGTGTCTTCCACGAAGCGGGATTACGATCTACTCGGTTTTCCCGGTGACATCTGCCAGACGCCACACCGTACCGTCCCCGTAAACCACCTCGGTAATTTCGAGCTTCAATTGAGCGTGCGAGACGCCGGCGCGGGGGAAGCTTCCAGATGAAGTCTGCGGAAACAAGTTCCCCATCACGAATGCCGGGTATACCGGCTGCCAACTGACTTCTTCAGATTTCAGATCTGGCGGAGAGGGTCGGGACGCTTGCGGAGTTTGCGCGAGGACGGCGCCGTTGGCCAATGCCACTACGATAAGGGCCAGAATCGTTTTCATGGCGACCTCCCGCATGCTGCGTCGTGGATCCAGCTAATCGTGCTCCTGGAAATTGACCGGCATATACCTAAGCGATCCAAGAGCTGCCGTCAAGGAAAACGGGGGCTGAAGAATTACTTCAGCCCCCATCGGATGTGGCCCGAGCCTGGGAGGCCCAGGACGTTTGATTTAGAAGACCAGTCGAGCGCCAACGATGATGCGACGGTTGCCGCCATTGGTCGTCCACTGGTTCAAGAAAGCGCCCGAACTAACCGCCGCCGTCGGAATACCAAAGTTGCGCGTATTGGTCGCATTGAACATGTCGGCCCGCAGTTGCAGCCGCGCGTTCTCGCCGATCCGCGTGTTCTTGATGATCCCGAAGTCGAGGTTACCGATACCGTCGGCGCGCAGGATGTTGCGGCCGGCACTGCCGAAGCGCTGGCAGATGGTTGCCGGGGCCGTCAACGAGCCGTTGCATGTCAGCGGCGCGAAGAAATTACGCCCGCCAAGACTAAACAGCTCTTCGGCCGAGGTGGTCGGCAGCGGAGCGATTGAATTGGCACGAATCGCATTGCCGACCAGACCGTCAATTCCATTCAACGCGCCGGTTGGATCGGCGCCATTCAGTGGTGTAAACGGCGCGCCACTCTGGAAGGTGAAGAACGAGTTCAGCTGCCAGCCGCCGAGTACGCGTCCCAAAACTCCGTTCTGCGCCTGGTACCACGGCAACTCGTAAACAAAGTTGCCCGATAGACGCAGCGGCCGATCGTAGGTCGAGCGTGCTCGATCATTCGGCAAGTCGTATGAGTTCTGAGCCACGGCAACTTCGCCGCCTGACGGGTTGAACAACTCTGAAGCTGTATCGATGAACGAACTCCAGGTGAAGTGCAAGCCCGCGCTGAAACCACGACTGAGTCGCTTGTCGAAGCTAGCCTGCATCGAGTGATAGTCGGATTCCGCGCGGTTGGCGCGCAACCTGACCAGGCCGCGAGTGCAGTTCGTGACATCGATTACCGTCTGCCGGCACGGGTTGTTGACACTGCCCGGTGCCGCCGTCGAAATGAACGTATTATTCGTCGGGTTACGCGGGTTGCCGTCCAGTGTCTGGAACAGATCGCGACCGCGGGTACCAACATATCCAATTCGGAAAACGGAATCTCGGCCGAGTTCACGTTCGAATCCAAAGCTGAATTGGTCGTAAACCGGCGCCCGGAAATCCCCACCTACAATCGTCCGAGCAAACGTCGCCGGGTTCAAGCCTGCAGGCTGGGCCGTCGGTATCGCCGCGAACGCTCCGACCGCGGGCAGGTTGATGGCCGCCACAAAGGGAAACGCACTCGCAATGTTCAGGTTGATGTTGATGAAGTTACTATCATGCGTGCGCGCATAACCGCCACGAACGACGAGCTTGTCTCCGCCGGTTAACCAGCCAATTGGCCCACCACTTTCCGTTTGCGGATTCCAGTTAAAGCCAATGCGCGGCTGCCAGTTATTCGTGTCAGCCGGCGGAACCGGTGTGAACCGGAAGCGCTCATCACCACCTGCGGCGGTGACGATGCCGTTATTAACCGGAACCAGATCGTCAAAGTTGTTACCTGGCCGCTCGTACCGCAAGCCGTAAGTGAGCGTAAAGTGTGGCGTGATCTTCCACTCATCCTGGGCGTAGTAGTAGCTGTCCCACCAGTAGTAATACTGAATCTCCTGGCCTCCGGGAAGCGGGCGATTGACCTGCGACGCCAGGTCCGCATTGTCATTGACAAACCGATGCAGGGTCGAATAAGACAACCGACCGCGAATCGTCGGGACGAAGAAGCTCTTCACCTGGTTCCGACGAATGTCCACGCCAAATTTGAACGCATGCGATCCTTTGATCCACGTCAGATTGTCGGTCACCTGGTACGTGTTGTTATTACGGAACTGAGGCAGGTTTACCGCCAAGCCGATTGCCGTGCGATTGTTGGCCGCGTTAAAGCCTTGCAGGCCAATATCCAGGACCTCGATAGACGGAATCGATTCAGACCGCGGATCGTCTGAAGCGGTTGTCGTCGCCAATCGCGACCAGGCGCCGCGAAGTTCGTTGATTACATTCGAGCTTAAGCGGCTCGACATCACGAGGTTAATGGCCTGCGTACGGAAAATATTTTTCGTGGTGAGGCCCGACGGAGTCACCTGGCCCTGACCGCCCGTATCTCCATCGTCATAGAGATAACGGAAGTTTAGATCATTCGAACCAGTCAACCGGTGATCGACGCGCCACGAAGCCTGGTGATCGTCGAAGAACGACGAAGCCGAACCGGTTATGCGCCCGGTCGAGACGGCAAGGCATGACGCAGGTCGCGGCACGGTCGCGCAGTCGTCAGCGGCGATCGGGCTAAAGAAAACAGTTGGCCCAGTCGCATCCGGCGCCGCGGGTAAGTGGGTCAGAAGCGCTTGAACCTGCGGACGCCCGCCGACGGCAGCCTGAAGAACCGCCCGTCCAGCCGCGTTAGGCGCACCGATCAGGGTAAAACCTGAACCGAGTTGGCGATCGCTCCAGCGCTGGTACGATCCAAAGAAGAACGTGCGATCGCGACCGCTGATGTACGATGGGCCACCCTCGCCAAATTTCGGGAGATGCAGCGGTCCGCCAATCGTGAAGCCAATCTGATTTTCAATGCGGAAGGGCCGCTTAGTTGTGGTCGTAGCGGTGGTAGTCGGTGCGCAGAACCCTGAGGCCTTGTTCAGGTTACTGCAGGAGTTAAGCGCGTTTGAGTTATGGAACCAGAAAACCGTGCCGTGAAAGTCATTACCACCGGCGCGCGTTACCACGTTCAGCACTGAACCGGAGTTCCGTCCGTACTCAGCCAGGAACTGATTCGTGATCAGTCGCACTTCCTGGACGATGTCGGGGTTATTGATCGACTGTTGGCCGCCAGCGACGCTGGGGTCGTTGATGTCCTGGCCATCGATCATGAAGTTGTTCGATCGGACACGTCCGCCGTTGGCTGAATAACTGATTCCGCTTGAGAATCCGGTCTGCCCAGACCCGAGTTGGCTGACGCCCGGTGCCCCCAGCGCCACGTTGAAGACGTTGCGATTTGGGGCCAGCGGCAGTTCTGAAACACGCCGGCTGTCGAAGCGGGTGGAAACTTCCGCGTTGCTGGTATTGAGTATCGCGGCGTTCTGTTCGACGACATTCACCACCCCCGAAACACCTTCCGGGTTCATGGCTACATCGACCACCGCAATCTGATTTACGTCGAGCCCGATTCCGGTCTGGGTAAACTTGGCAAAACCCGATGATTCGACCAAGACCTCGTAAGGCCCAATGGGGAGCCCTTCCATGCGATATCGGCCGTCCTCGTCCGTTTCCGTGGTACGGGAGATGTTTGTCTGAGTGTTTCGGGCCGTAACTGTGGCCTTGGCAATCAGCGCATCTTTGGGGTCCTTAACCGTCCCGGTAATCGTTCCCGTGCCCTGAGCGAATGCAGCTCCAACGAACACGAACCCCAACGCGAATCCAATTGCTAGAACGCGAAGAGCGCTTTTCATAACCGCTTCGTCCTCCTTAAGTTTTTAGAACTGACCCTGGCTTGTTCTTTCGAGCATCCGTCAAACTGTGACTGGGGATGCGACAGGCTTTGCTGACCTTTAAGCAAGCAATGTTCCTGTAGAGGAGCTTCGATCAACCCTTGGCTTTCCCGCCTCAATTTGGAGGTTTCCTCGTTTTCTAAGTGAGCAATCAGGCAGATTTGCGGCTGAAATTTTGGTTTTTAGTCCAAAATCTTGGATGGCGATGGGAGTGGCGGGACAATTCGGAAGACTAGATAGTGAAGGAGTCAGTTGGCCCGCGCTTAGAACGCAGCGCACTTGCCCTTGCCAACCTGTGGCAAGGTTCTCGGCGTGGGGGGTTGCACGATTGTCGGAAGCCTCCAATGGGTTCCGCCGTCGTACTCAACCTGCTCAATCACGATGTCTGACAACGACGACTGTCGCGGGTTGGTGAATGTGGCGTTCAAAACTTGCACGGGGAACCAGACTTTCACGTTCCGTGATTGGCCGGGGGCAAGTGGCAAATGACAGTAGAATTTCTTCTCCAGAACGACTTGCGAATTACGTGTCGGCCGGTAAGCCCATACAAGTTTCGTAATTGATCCAGGGCCTTCGTTGGTCATGCGAGCGCGGATTTCGTAACCGTGATACACCCGCGACGAACGCGATCGAGCGCTGCTTCTACTTCGACTATCGAGCGCTCGCAAATCTCGTTGGCGCTGAAATCTGTCGTCACGGATTTCTTTCAACGACGCGATTTCAGGAGAATCCGTCCGGTCTAGAGTTCCCCGGCCCAGCGTCGGATTTATCTTCGGCGGATAAACTGTGGACGCACGACTGTAGCCGCCAATCCGCTTCTCTTTTACCTTTACCGAGGTGACATTCAGACCAGATGCACCTTGCCCACTTGTCTGGGCCTGCGCAGGCACAATCCAGCAACATGCCACAATGAACAGGCACCTTAATAACGTCATCTCTCTCGTGTTCCAACTCATAGACCCACACATCTTCCGGCTTCAACGTTCTGTGTCGCCTCAGCAGAAAAGGTTGCCGCATTCCAGCCGGGACGCAACCAGGTTGTGCCGTCGGCGTATTCGATTTTGTTGATGACGACGACGCCTTTCGACTTATCTGATTTTTTGCTTGCGGTCGTGACGTCGACGACTCTGGACGGAGCGAGGGAAGTATACAGATCGAATTGTCTCTTTTGGTTTGGCTTCGCGTTTACCACACAGAAGAAATGCCGGTCGGAAGGGTCGGGGACGCCGTTGGATTCGTATTCCCACGCAAAGCTTTTGATCGCCCGATTGCCGGTGTTCTTAACTTCCAAATGATAGAAGTAAAGTTTCGCGGTCTTCTGTGTTGAAAGAACGGCGTTCACTTCTGTGGTCCTCAATTCTGCGCGTCGTTCAGCCATGTCGCGCCGATTGAGGACTTCTTGCGGCTCGTTACGACGCTGTTGATTGATCCGAATCGGCTCGTTTCCCGACTCGTCAGTCTCATGCACCGAACGAACCATGCTGCTGGGTCTTTGGTACTCGCCACAGCTGAACTTCAGCACCGCCAAATCTGATGACTGTGGGCTCGTTTGAGGCTGCGTTGCGATGAGCAGCAGACTCAATGATGAGAGCATCAGAAATTTCATATTGCGTCTCTCGTTCTACACCCGCGCCCGGTTTGTACCCACCAGATAGGATGCATCAGCTTCCAAACTCAGTTACTAATTTAATTCGGTTTTGGTGCTTCATTGCCAACGACAAACTCTGACGGATCAACCGGTGCATTAAACGTAAACTCTGTCAGATTGAAAGTCCAGTTTAGCAGCAGCGGACGAATATTAGATTGTACTGAAAGTTCAAATTTGTATACGTGCGGCAAATTCAACCCACCTTCGGTTTTAAAGTCTGAAAATGCTTCGTAGACAGTCAATCGCTGCGGCGCGCCGCGCGCCTCACTCGCGCTGGGCAAACGGCCGGGTTGGCCGGGAATTCTCGTCTGCGCCGTCGAGTAAAACGTCTTTTCATATTCAGTGCGCACGTGCTGAAAAGTTTCGGCGTCGAAGAAGAGCGTAATGTTCAGTTCCGATCCCTTGCGCGGTCGATATTTGATCGCGTGTACTTGCCGGTCATTGATCTTCTTCGTTCCCGAATATTCAAGCTTTGGGTTCTTCTCCTGAAGATTGAGAAGCGGCCACGACTCAGACAGCACGCCACCAACCAGGCCCTCGCCTACGATTTCCTCGTTTTCCGCAAAGAAATGTTCCAACGGTGTATGACGTCCCGGCCGAAATTGCGTGACTGTTGTCTTACTGCCGTCAAACCTGAACGAGGTGGAAGGCTCGCCTGCATCGTAAATCAAATTCACCATGTTTTGGCTGCCGTGCGATGCCATGACGACATTGCCTGCTGAATTACCGGCCCCGCCCTCCTTAACGATCAGTTCAACCGTACCTTTTATTCGAGTGCCCTTTGCACGCGCGCGCGCTTCCGCGGAACCGATCGATGCGGCGTGTTTTGCGACTACGTCAGCGGGCGCCAGCTTTTGTGAAGTGGCCGGCACCACGCCTAAGCCGACGGCAAGGAAGACGAAAGCGGAGGAAATAAATGCCGGTGATCGAAATATTTTCATCGCGCTTCTCCCAAAGATTATGAATAGATTCGGGCCGGTGGGACACGACAAACATTCCCTGGGCCAGGGGCAATAAAAACTCGATCTAATAGAAAGCCGGGCGCTGCCTCGTAAGACAACGCCCGGGAAAGGAAAACTTTTTCGCGGCTGTTAAAACCAGCCAAAAAGCGTGGCGTTAGAAAGTGACTTTCCACGCCCACTGCAGAATTCGGTTTTCGAACGCGGCGTTGATCTTCCCGAAATTAGTGTCGTTGATATCAAGCACGTTCGGAACCGAGAAGTTGGTGTGGTTGAAGACGTTGAAGGCCTCGAGCCGCAGCTCGACACCGATACGCTCCTTAAACCTCGTCCTCTTGATCAGCGCCGTGTCTACGTTCCAATAACCCGGACCGTCGACCGGTGTCAGGCTCAAGCCGCCAAAGGTTCCCGCCGTCGGGTGCGTAAAGATAGTCGAGCTCGCTCGTCCATCTGTGGCGATCCACGCGGGATTAACAAGCAGCGGAAGGCCCGTGCCGGTAGCGGCAAACAAACCGGTTCCGGCTTGCAGTTGAGACAGCGTCAGGGTTGTGTTAGGCGTGTTATTGCCCGATCGAGCGCTGCGATTGACCGTGCCACGTCCGGAAATAAACGTGATCGGTCTTCCCGTCCTCCACTGGCCAATGCCACTGATTTGCCAGCCGCCGAGTAGCTTGCTGGTCCAGCCGCCCCCGTTCCCGAATCGCTTACCGGGACCAAACGGAAGCTCGTAAACAAAGTTGCCTTTGAATACATGCTGGACATCCTGATTGAGCCGCTTCTTCTCGAGCACGTCGCCCAGCGTGTTGTCCAGATGCGGACTAAACTCGGTTTGCGCCTGCTCAGAATTGGTGAAGGCTTTGCTCCACGTATAGTTGATCTGATAGTACCAGCCTCCGCTCAAGCGCTTGCGGACTTCGGCTTGCAATCCGTGATAGCTCGACCAACCACCGCTGCCGATGTAATCGGTAACGAAAGCGTTTCCGTTCGACGGAAGGAAGAAGCTCGGACATAGAGACAACGCACCTGTTCCTATCGCGCCCGGATTACAAGGCTGCGAAATGTTCATGTACGTGTTCCTGGCGGCGGCGTACGTGGCCGCCAGTTCGCCGACCTGACCTTGAGTGATCAGGGTGCGAATTGCCGCGTCACCCAGGTTACCGCGTGCCGACGCGCCTGATCCGATCCTCGGGAAAATCGTTAACACCTGGCAACCGGTGGCCAGCGCCATAGCAGCGGTACAGTCAGGATTACCAAATGCAGCGAGGTTAGACTGAGCGCGCAGAAAATCTGAAAAGAACCCATTCTGGAAAATGGTCACCTGATTAGTGTCGAGACCGCGAGTTAACTGCACCCCACGATTTCCCACATAGCCAACCGAGAATGCAGTGTCCTTCATGAATTCCCGCTCGATGCCGAAGTTCCACTGAATGGCATAGGGAGTACTCAGCTCGTACTCGGTGGTGAATATGGTTGGTGACTGACTTAACGTCAACTGATCGATCAAAGTGCGAGGCACGAGAAAAGCCGGCACCGCAACATTGATGAGTCCAGCGCAAGTCGGATTGCCCGAGGCCAGAGCGCAGTTCGGGGTACCTTGTACCACCGGTCCGCTGACTGTGCCTGACAAGGTTGAATAAGTGGCGGTCGATTGCAAACCGGCGTTGCCAGCAACGGAGGCGTTGTTCAGCACCGTGGCGTTGTTGTCGATGGCGTAGGCGATAGAAAAGCCGCCGCGAACCGAAGTCTTGCCGGAGCTGAATGGATCCCAGGCAAAGCTGAAATTGGGCGCCCAGTTATTAAGGTCCTTTGCCAGAAACTCTCGCCCAGTGCCTTTGCCGGCAAAATCCAGTACTGCGACCGGATCGTTCAGCGCAGCCAGGGATAGATTCTTGGGCATCAACCCCAAGCCATTTCTTTCGGTCACTGGGCCAATGTACTCGTAACGAATACCCAGATTCAGCGAAAGGTTCTCCCGGGCTCGCCAGGTGTCGCCCACATAAAACGCGAGCGTGTCATAGTCCAGGTGACGGATCGAACCAACTCCACGCGTAAAGCCTGAAGTCCGGTCGGCGACGTTGAAGGTTTCGGCCACGGTGCTGAGCGACCCGGTGAGCAAACCCAGGAGGCTATTCGCGGTCGTGAACTGGGTACTCGACAGTCCACCCGGGAAGGTTGCGGTGTTATTGACCAGCGGCGTGCGGTTGGTCGTTGTGTTGAAGCCGACGGTAAACTGCGGGACGATGCCGCCGTCGTTAAAGTTCAGGATTCTAACCCAACGCGCCGATCCTCCGAACTTAATCACGTGGTTGCCTTTCACCCATGAGGCGTTGTCAATAAGATTATGGTTCCTCGGGGCGCGCCCTTGTTGCAGGAAGTTCTGAATCGGGGTCGTGATTAGCGGCAAGGTCAGACGATACCCTTCCGAAAAATCTTCCCGATTAAAGAACGTCGGTGTGCTTGAAGAAAATCCAAACCTAAGTTCATTACTAATTGTGGACGTCAGGCTCGAATGCCAGGCAAGCGAGTAGCGCGGACGTGCCGACTCCTGGCCACCGCCGGGTAAGCCCGGAAACTGTTCGCCGATGTTGTTCAACTGAACGTCATTGGGCAGTTTCGAAAGGAAGTGCGAATAGATGCCTTCGACTCGGTTACTGGAGTTAATGTCGTAATCAAGTCGAAATCCGATGTTCCGCCCGGTGCTTCCATTGGGCGTATTGAAACGGAAGCCCGCGGTGTTGCGCGTGTCGCCGATTGTGGTGTTGTTTGACGCCGGTGTCAGGGCAATCAATTCGGCAATGCGCGGATCGAGCGTACGGCCGGAGAGCGTCAAGAGGTTCACTGTATTCAGTTGGTTATTGTCCGTTCTGACGTAAGTGAAGTTGCCCGTGCGCGCCCCAGCCAAAAGAACGGTCCGGTTCGGCGTGAAGTCCTGGGTCGCATCCGTCATTTCGTAGAAGAAATAGAAGAAGAGCTTATTCTTCTCAGTCAAGCTTGGGCCGCCTTCACCGAATCTCGGTAGCGCGAACGGTCCGCCGACATTGAAACCATACTGATGCTGAAGCAACTTCGGTTTCGCCAATCCACTCACGTTGTTAAAGAAGGTGTTGGCATCAAACTTATCATTGCGGTAGAAGTCATAGACTTCGCCGTGATATCCGCTACCGCCGCGTGGCGTGGTGAATTTGATCTGCGCAATCCCGAGTCCTTCATCGGGCCCGGCATTCTGCGTGGTCACCTGAAACTCAGCGACGCCGGCGACGCTCGGCGTGTTTACGCCGAACAGCGCATCGGTGCGCACCAGGTTGTCGTTGATCTCAATACCATCCCAGGTGATATTCGAAAACGATCCGCGCATGCCGTTAATCACGGACTGACGGACGTTCGTATTCGTGTTCACGCCGGCCATGCCACCCGCGATATTGATTGGATTGCGACCGTTGAGTGGCAGGTCTTGCACTTGTTTGACATCGACAGTGGTCGCAAGCTTCGCATCTTCGGTGCGAATCAAGCTCTGCGCTTCCGACGCAGTGACCGAGACTGTTTGTGTGACTTCTCCAGGTTCCAGCGTGACGCTAATCACTGCCGGCTTGTCAATATTTACTTGCAGGTCGACGACCTGAGCTTTCTTGAATCCGGTGCGTTCAGCAACGATTGAGTAGGGGCCGGGCTGCACGTCCGTGAAATTGAAAACTCCTTCGTCGTTGGTTTGTACCGTACGCTCTTGTTTTGTTTTCAGGTCGGTAAGAACGACTTTTACGCCGGGGACTACGGCATCCGAAGTGTCTTTGACAGTGCCGGTGACACGGCTATTTGACGTCTGTCCAAAGACTACGGATGCCGCCGAAAACACAAAGACTGCTAGGGCGATAACGCTAATTCTCCTCATTGGTAGGCTCCTCCAAAGGTAGGTCAAGTTTTCCGCTTGTCCGCGCGCGCGTTTAGTACTGAACTCACGCAGAATGCGCGGTTGAAATGTTCAGTTGTTCATCGAACCTCACAAGCCGTTGAACCTCTTTAACGGCCACTGCGATCAGTTTGTTAAGGTTTTAGGCAAGCTATGTTCCGCGGGATCGTCTTACGTGTCAGACGACGAAGGTTGAATAAACAAGCATTTCCGCCCTGATTGAGCCTCCCGGCCCGGTCGGCGATGGACGAAAATTTGGTATTTAATCCAAATTCTTGGATGCTTGAAGACTTGAGATAAGAACGCTCAAGCGGTGGGATTTCGTCAAAGGCGCGACTTCCGAATTGCTCCCCAGTTTTTTGGCAAGGCGTTCCCCAGATGGGCGCTTCGGCAGAGAACTTGTGGAATAAAAAGAGCCGTCAGAGTCCGACGCATTGTCCGATTTCGACCTTCTTTGTGACCTCGTCGGAAAACGTAGCTTGCTTCCAACCGGGCCGCACCCAGCTAGGCCCTTCGGCGTATTCGACCTTATTGATGACTACCACACCCTTCTTGTCTGTCTTTTGACCGGCGGACGTGGCGTCTACAACTCGAGAGGGAGCGAAGGGCGCAAGCAAATCGAATTCTTTCTTATCGTTCGGCTTGGCGTTTACTGCGCAGTAAAACTGACGGTCCGAAGGGTCGGAAACACCGCTCGATCGATACTCCCACGCAAAGCTTTTGATCTTGCGGGCGCCGATATTCTTTACCTCCAAATGGTAAAGGTAGAGTTTATCTCCCTTGTTAGCTGAGTTGGCCGCGTTTATTTCCACCCGTCTCAATGCTATGCGCTGTTCATTCATTTCGCGCCGGCCCTTTTCTACGGCCGTTTCATTTCGCGGTATTACCGGCGTAGAGCGGATGGGTTCCATCGGCTGATCGGGCTCCTGTACGGATGAAACTACCTGGTTCCGCTCCCGGTAAATCCCAGCGTTGAACTTTACGACAACCAGTGAAGCCGTTTGCTGAATTTCTGTTTGCGCCTGGGCCGCTACAACTAGCGCGGCAATGATAATGAGCGCCGGTCTCATAACATCTCCTTGGAATATTCGGCCGTAACTAACGTGTTGCTTTCTCGCAATCCGCGGGCCGTGAATTCCATCGTGTCCCGCGGAACTGAAACGTTCGGCGCGATCCCGCCGGCCGCTCCGGTCAGCCTCCCTCAACGTCGAACGATTTATCGCTCATCGTTTGATTGAAACTGAACGTTTGCAGGCTGAGAACCCAGTCCAGCAGTAGCGGCGCGTTCCCTGATGAAATTTGCAGCTCGAACTTGTACGTGTGCGGCAGCGTCAGGCCGTTCTCCTCTTTGAAATCCGAGAACTCTTCAACGACCTTGTAACGGGTATCAAAACGGCCACCCGAATCGATAGGGCGCGCTCCCATGGTGGCAGCAATCACGCGCTCATACTCGCTGCGGATGTGGCGGAAGTTCTCGGCGTCAAAGTAAAGCTTCATCTTGAGGCTTGCGCCCTTGTTTGGCGTGTACTTCAGTTCGTGCGCCAGCCGGCCATCGATTTTTTTGGTGCCGCCGTACTCCAGCTTCGGTTTACGCCCCGCGACATTCAGCAGTGGCCACGACTGCGAAAGCGTGCCGCCGACCAGTCCCTCCTTAAACATTTCATCATGAGTGCGGAAAAACTCGCCGAGCGGCGTTCGCACGCCCGGGCGGATCTCTTTCACGCTGAGCTTGTGGCCGTTGTAACCGATCCTCTCCAAAGGATAGTCGGCCCGCCCGAAGGCCATCATGAGCAGGTTCTTGTCTCCTTCCGAAGCCATCAGGGCGCTGCCGACCAGTTTGCCCGTGCCGCCTTGTTTGAGCGTCAACTCAGAGACGCCATTAATGATCCGGTTGCGCGCGGCCGCGCGGGCCTCGGCCGTGCCGATTGAATCGAGGTGCTTTGCGATCAACTCTTCCGGCTTCATCTTCTGTTCGCCACCGGCGGTGACGGGCATGGGGGCCACGCGCGCGGCGACTATGAAGAGGAACGCCACAACGAATGCGGTGAAGGCGCGTGGCACAAGACGAATATTTCTCACTGTGAAAATCTCCTTAAATGCTTGAACTTCAGAGGTTGAATTATATCAGCGGGCCTCTCATGTGAGTGCGCTGAGGCAGGGGAGAGTTGCCTTGATAACGCGGGCGGATTCTAACACGAGCCGCCGCAACGCACGCATGGCTGACGCTCGACCGCACTGGTGAAAAAAAAGGGCGACGCTCCTTGCGGAAACGTCGCCCGAGGTTTGGCCGGCCATGATCATGCGATCAGGCCGGGTTAAGTTAGAACTTCAACTTCAGACCGAACTGCATAATACGCGGCGCAAACGCGCTGGTGATCTGACCGAAGCTGGCCGCGTTGATGTTCTGCGTCTGACCGACGTCAAAGGCCGTGTGGTTGAGGACATTGAAAGCCTCAGCACGGAACTCGAGGTTCACGTTTTCGGTGATATTCGTCGTCTTGATCATGCTCATGTCGAGGAAGAAAACCGACGGGCCACTAACCGGCGTAAGCTGCAAGCCGCCAACAAAACCGGATCGCGGATTTGTCAGAAACGCATTGCCGCCGACCTCGGGATTGGCACGAACCGCCGCAATAAACGTCGGGTCGAACATCACGGGACGGCCGGTCGCGTCGAAGAACAGGCCGGTGCGATCCTGAAGCTGCTGAACGCTCAGGGTCGAATCGACCGTATTCAGAGTTGAACGGCCGGCACGATTGAGCGTAGCGCGGGCCGAGACAATGGCGATCGGTTCGCCTGATTGCCAACGCATCAAGCCGTTGACACTCCAGCCGCCGATGATCTTGCCCGCTGCTCCACCCCAGTTTGCCCAACGCTTGCCGGGGCCGAAGGGCAGGTCATAAACGCCGTTAGCCTTGAAGACGTGCGTCACGTCATTGAAGCTGCGTTGCTTCTCAATGTCCGTGCCGAATCCCAAGTCCATCAGACCGGCGAAGTTGCTCTGGCTTCCTTCAAAGTCAGTCATCGCCCGGCTATAGGTATAGTTGGCCTGGAAATAAAGTCCGTCGCTGAAGCGGCGGCGAATTTCCGTCTGCAGGCCGTGATACCACGAGTTCGCGCCGTTGATGTAGGCATCGGCGACGAAGGTATTCGGGTTAGGCAGGAAGTCGGTGATCGGTACCGTACCTCCCAAGCCCGAGAAAAACAGCGTACGGTTAGCGCCGGTATAAATCTCCGCCAGCGCCCCGACCTGTCCGGACGCGAATGTAGCGCGCACGGTTGGGTCGTTCAGGAGGCCGCCGTTGAGAAGCTGTGGAATGTAGGTTAACGCCTGCGCGCCCGCGCACGCGCCGACCGGCGCCGGGTTCGGGTTGTTGCTGTTGGTCGCACCGCACAAGGCGACGTTGAACTGACCCCGACGGAAGTCGGTCAAGAACGGCGTGTTCTGTGCCACCCTCATCTGGTTGTAGTCAATACCGCGCGTCAGCTTGGTACCGCGGTTGCCGACGTAGCGGACTTCAACGGCTGTATCAGCGAAAATTTCGCGCTCGATGCCGAAGTTCCATTGCTGGACGTAAGGCGTCTTAAACTCCGGCTCAAACGTGAAGAAAGCGCTCCCAAATCCAAAGGCCGTCAGGTTTTGCGCAACCGTCCGCGGAATCTGGAATGCTGGTGGCGCGATAATCGGGACACCACCGCCGGCGCCGCCGGGCGTGCGGCCGGCCACTGCCGCACCCGTAAGTGTGCGCGTGGTACCAACCAGGCCCGGGTTTCCGCGGATGGCGTTCAGAATCGTGGTGATGTTGTTGTCGATCACATACGAGATCGAGTAGCCACCACGGATCGAGGTCTTGCCGTCCTCCCACGGGTCCCAAGCGAAGCTGAAGTGCGGCGCAAAGTTGTTCGTGTCGTTGTTGAAGAAGCCGCGACGGTCTCCGCCCGAGGCGTAGTCGAGAACGGCGTTCTCACGCAAGACACTCATCTCAGGGTTCGTCGGCAACAGCACGAGGCCGAGGCGCTCAGAAGGTACCGAGATGAACTCGTAGCGAACTCCAAGGTTAATTGACAAGTTGGTGCGGAAGCGCCAAGTGTCCTGTGCATAACCTGCGAGGCCGAAGTAGCGGAAGTCCTGTTGCTGCGTCGCGCCCGCTACATAACCATCGGTGCGGTTGGCGGCATTAAACGTCTGCACGGCCGAAGATATCGGGCCCGTCAGAATAGCCAGCACGCTGTTGGCGGTGCCGAGGTCAGTATTGTTTAGGCCGCCTGGAAACAAACCCGGAGCCAGAGGCGAGGGTGTGCCGGCGGTGGCGAAGCCGATGTTGATGGTCGGAAGGATGCCGGCATCGTTGTAGGGCTTGATGTAGTTGTCGCGGAAGTTACCACCGAAGCGGAGGGTGTGATTGCCCTTCACCCACGACGCGTTGTCGATTATTTCTAACGTCTTCACGTCGCGTCCTTGCGGCAGGAAGTTATCCTCCGAGTCAGAGATGAGCGGCTGGACGATGGTGTACCCGCGGTTAAAAGGTTCGTTAGTAAAGAACTGAACGTTGTAGAAGTTGAAGCCGAAACGGGCTTCATTGTTGATCGAGTTGGTCGGGGCCCACTGCCACGCGAACGAGCCGCGCGGGCGAATGGAATCCTGTCCGTCGCCCGGGGCGCCAGGGAACGGCTCGCCACCGGAGTTCGGGAACAAGAAGGTGAAGCGGTTGAAGATCGCTTCAATGCGGTTGCGCGAGTTGATGTCATAGTCAACGCGGAAACCCCAAAGGTCACTGGTGCTGCCCTGTGGCGAGTTGAAACGGAAGGTGCCGGTGTTCGACAGCGGGCCGGAGTTCGGAACGGTCGCACTAAACAGGTCTCCCGTTGTCGGGTCATTGGGCAGCGGCGCTCGGCGCGCAAGCTCCGAAGTGATCGGGTCCACCGGACGGCCCGTCAGGGTCAGCAGGTTAATGGTTTGAATAGATCCGTTCGTGATGCCCGCAGGACACGCCGGCGCGGTGCCCGCGCCGCAGGTGGCGCGATAGCGGAAGATGCCGTTGCGCGCATCGTTCCTCAGGAAGGTGCGGGTGACGCTGCCCTCTTGCTTGGTACGCGTGCCTTCATAGAAGAAGAAGAAGAACAGCTTGTCCTTGCCCCACGTCGAGTCCCCGCCTTCACCAAATCTCGGCAAACGCATTGGACCGCCGATGTTAAACCCGAACTGGTTCTGCAGCAGTACCGGGCGCGGCAGGCGCAAGTCGCCGACCTGAGCGCGGCCGGAAACAACGGCTAAGTCGGAAGCCACGAAGCGACCGGCGGCATTGTTAAAGAAGGTGTTGGCGTCCAGGACGTTGTTGCGATGGAACTCAAAGAGTTGGCCGTGGAACTCGCCCGTACCGCGCGGGGTAATGAGCTTCAGCTGCGCCACGCCCAAACCGTCGGCGGCGCTCGCATTCTGCGTCGTCAGCGTGAATTCCGAAACGCTCGCCACACTCGGGGCGGCAACGCCGAAGAAGCTGTCCGTGCGGATGAAGTTGTCGTTGATGTTGATGCCATCCCACGTCAGGTTGGTGAACGTGCCGCGCAGGCCGTTAACTGATGCCGTGCGCGTGCCTGAACCGCTTGAGTTGACGCCTGCCTGAAGCCCGGCGAGCGCGAGCGGATTACGACCGTTGAGCGGCAGGTCTTGGATCTGGCGTTCGAGAACGGTGTTTTTCAACTCTGCGTTCTCGGTGTGGACGACCGCCTGTGCGTCAGACGCGGTGACGGTCACCGTCTCGCCGACGCCGCCGACTTCCATGTCGATGTTGACGGTAGAGGTCTCGTTGACGTTAACGGTCAGATCGGGCACCGTGGTCTTCTTGAAACCGGAAGCCTCAACATCCACGGTGTAAACACCGGCGCGTAAATCGTTAAAGGCGAAGCTGCCGTCATCGCTAGTGGTAGCTGTCTTGACGGACTTGGTGGCACTGTCTGTCAGCGTCACCGTGGCGCCCGTGATGGCCGCGCCTTGCGGATCTTTTACGGTACCGCTGACACGCGTGACACTGCCTTGGGCAAAGGCGCTGGAGGCGATGAGGCCACAAAGCGCAATCGCCACCATAAATCGAGCAAATGCGTTACTGAACATTCCAAATCTCCTTTTGCTGGTAATTTCTTGGATCCAAAACTAAAATGCGTACAAATTTTTGTATGCTTGGTTTTTCTGAGTAAGCCAAATTGCAATACTTATGCCGACTACCAGGAAGTTGCATGAGTAGAAGAAATGCTCAATTATAAGGGTGTGGGGACGATTGTTAAGTCCGTGAATATTGATTATTTTGGATTGATTTACAAATACATGGAACGGGGCTTATTGAAGTGCGATCGTAGCCGTTAAGTGAACGTACAAATTCTTGGATCGCCTCAACAGCCGTGATTGATTAAGCAAGCCGCGAAGAAGATCGATTCCGCGAATTCATTCGGTGTCGCGAATCCGAATCTCCTGCAGGACTCAAACCTTCAATAAACTGTGAACTTGACTGTTGCGACGCGCTCGTGTTGGTAGCGTGATGGACGACGGTGACTTGCAGAACGTAACGGCCGGAGTCAACCAACTAACGGCGAATTCTCCAGAGTAAGGAAATGCTTGAAAGATCTCCCTAGTTATTGGCCGCTTATTTCCGTTTAGGCTGCTCGGAATTCTTGACGAGACGGAAAGCCCGGTCGGCTTAACAGCGTGGGTTTGTTAACGCAGAATGTTGACCAATTGTCTTGCGCGGCCAGCGTTGGGCGCCCGTGGAAGGTAGCGCAGGTAGAGTTCGAATGCCTGCAGGGCAAGTGTTCGTTCTGCCCTGTTCATGTAGACTTCCCCGAGGTGAAAAAGCGCTTCCGCATAAGTAGCACCACCCAAATCGTAAGCCGCGCGCAACTCCCGCTCAGCCGCGCTAAAGTCATTCAATGCCTTGAGCGCGATTCCCCAATATAGTCTCGCGGCCGCAGAGTTGGATTCGAGTGATGTCGCCTTGCGCAGCACTTCGGCGGCGTCATTAAACTGACGCTGCTGCAGGTAGGCAATGCCGAGGTTCAAGTTTGGGTTGAAAGCTTTGGCGTCGATTTGGAGCGCGCGCACAAACTGCAAAACCGCCTTTTCCACCTGCCCCTGCTCCAGGAGAAGCGCACCGAGATCATTGTGCGCCATCATAAAATCTGGATAGATCTCGATCGCTTTTCGCAGGTTGTCGATCGCATCCGCGACTTTTCCTTCTTTGGACAACCCGCTGGCGCGATCGAAGTGCTTGCGCGCCTTGGGCGGAATATCATTGCTCAACTCGGTGACTGAAGCAGTGGGGGATGTCGGTCGTGTTTTGCTGTTTGCCGATTTCGTTTTTAGAGTAATAGTGACGATGGTCGGCGACCCGCGGCGAACTTCAACATGTTCACTACTCGCTTCAAAAACAAGACGGTCACCTTGAATCTCCAACGTGTATTCGCCGGGTACCAATCCCTTAATCTCGAACCGCCCGTCGTTATCGGTGTAAAGATTTGCCAGGGTGCCGCGGAGGGTCAAAACAGTTACTCGCGCGGCCTGCGTTATAGCAGCGCCGGTTTCCAGGACCACGCGCCCTTTGATACTGCCGAGTTGAGTCTTGTCAGTGGTGGTGGACTCCGAAATCGCAGGTCGCCGCGGCGCTTGTGCCACCGCGGAAACAGACACAAGCAAAACGAGCACAATCGTCAGCAGCCTAATCACCGCATTCGCCGTCATGAGAAACGAAATTTCAAGTGTGCGAAAATTCGGAAACAAATCCCAAGTGTCGCTCGGGCGCTCTGATGCGATCTGATGTAGCAAGGACTGTTCCGTCAAAATGCTAAACATATCCGCCCGATATGTGCCGACTTTCTAGCCTACCGCGACGACCTGCTTATCGAATTCTCGGATCTATATCCACTTTTGTGAAGGCTGAAGTTCGAGGGCCCGAATGAGGAAACTAACCGCGTACAGTGCGGTGATCGAAGTCGTCGTCGCAGCACTCGATCAGAAAGACCGAGGAGTCCCAGCGTTACAGCTATAAAAATGACCATTCGACGAGCGTGCAAAAAAAAGGGAGAGTTCTTGCGAACTCTCCCGAAGAAGCAATTTGAAGGTCAGGTTAGAAGAGAATGCGGATGCCAACCTGGACGACGCGTCGAGAGTACTGGATGTCGCGTGTGTCTGCGAAGCTCGAAGCCGCCGCCGATACCCGGTACGCCTGCGTCATCGGTGAAGAAGTCAGGCAGGTACCCGGCGGCGTTAACGCCGTAGCCGGGGTTCGGGTGGTTGAGCACGTTGTAAGCTTCGCCCCGAAGCTGAACCGTCCAACGCTCGCCGATCTTGATATTCTTGAACAAGCCGGCGTTGAGCTGATTCAGAGCTGGGCCCCGCTGTGAGTTACGCGTAACGTCGCCGAACGGCTTACCGAAAATACGCGCCGAGCCGGGCAGGTTGAGTATGTATCGAACCTGGCTTGGCGTGACCACGGTTTCCGCACCGGTCGAGTTCAAGTCGTTCAGCGAGTAAAACCCGTTGATGTTGTTAAGTGACGCGCCGAAAAGAAGAGCGGCGTCAAGCTGGCTAATTCCCACCAGTCTCGGATCGACGCTCGTGTTGCCGTTGAACGGGCGGTCACCCGACGTCAGGTACGTGTTGCCTAAACCAAACAATCCGTTAAAGAACTGACCCGGAGTGTAGGGTTCGCCGCTGGTCAGGACGTAGACCGCATTGATTTGCCAACCTCCAAGAATGTGACCGAGTACTCCGCGCTGTTCTTTGTGGAACGGCACGTCGTAAATGGCGGACATCGAGAAGGCGTGCGGCCTATCGATTTGCGACCGCGAGCGTTCGCAATCGTCCAGGCAGAACGGATTCTGCGCGTTGGGCGAAGCGATATCGAAACCAAAGATTTCGCTTTGAGTATCGATTGTCTTGCTGAAAGTATAAGCCGCGCCCAGATTCAACGAGTTGTTAAGGAACCGCCCGTTGAACCGCGACTGCAACCCATGATAAATCGACTGGCCGCCGTTTGTGCGAACCGTAATGCCGGCCTGACGGAACTGACGGCCGTTGCAAGTACTTTCGTTGACGAATGGCGTCGCCGGATCGTCAGTGCAGACTTGCGCCGTCGTCCCAGTCGGCAAGAGGTTTGCGAATGACGGCAAGTTGATACCAGTGCCGAACCAATTCGGAAGCCCATTCACCAACGGTCCCACAAAGAAGTTACCGTTGACGTTCTGGAACAAGTCGTTGCCGCGCGTGCCGACATAGCGAACCTCGGCGACGCTCTTGCCAAACTGGCGTTGGATGCCGAACGACCACTGTTCCGAGTACGGAGCGTGAAAGTCCGGTGACACCTGAGTCTGAGTCAGATAACGCGGGTCAAGTTGGCCGAGCGGCAGAATGCCGGATGCCGCCGCAGTACTGCGAATCACATTGCCGTTCAAGGTGCCCGGCAGCGGGAACGGCGAGGTCGTGGTGGACGAGAGCGCATTCGCGGTACTGAGCGCAATCGCCGCTGAGAATGGCGCCGATCCCTGCACGTTACCAAGAATGTTATAGAACGCAGGCTCGTACGCGATCGAAAACCCACCGCGAATCACGGTAGCGTCTTCGCCAAGTAAACCCTTCCAAAAACGTGGTGACCAGGCAAAGCCAATTCGCGGCGCAAAGTTGTTCTTGTCAGCAGGCACTGCCGGCACGGTACGAACACTCAACGGCAGCGCTGGATTGAAGAAGCGGCCGGCACCGTTTTCGCGCTCTACCGAGAGCCGGTTGAGAATGTTGATGGGTTGGCCCGTATATTCGTAGCGAAGTCCCAGGTTAAGGGTGAAGTTGGGACGAACTTTCCAGTCATCCTGTATGAAGTAGTACTGATCGTCCTCGGTGAATTCTAACGTGGGATCGCCTACGGTCAGGCTGATCGTCGATGGCGCATTGTTTATCAGACGTGTCGCTGAATTAAAACCGAAAGCGCCATTGAAGTTCGGCAGAAATGGTGAAACTTGCGTCAGGTGCTTGTACTCGCCGCCGAAAATAAGCGAGTGATTGCCGCGGACCCAACTCAGGTTATTCGCAATTTGGTATACCTCTCCGACACGGCCCTGCGGCAAGTTTGTGGCTGGGCCCATGCTCAGAAGTGACCGGCCGCTGAGAGTCGGAAGAGTGATGTTCGTTATCGCGGATCCAATTTCCAGCGGACCCGGGATGCAGCCTGGCGAGCCATTGTTGCAGCCGCCGCCGAACTCAACGCCAATGCGCTGGTAATACGCTTTGAAGTCGTTTACCAGTTTATTTGTTAACTGGCGCGTCCAGTTGCCCCCAAAGTTCTTACTACCGGCGGGGATGTCGCCGCTGAAACCGTTGGTTTGCGCCAGCGAGTTCCCGAAAACCTGACTCTGATTGAGGTAACGGAAAGTGATACTGTCGTTGTTCGTCGGTTTTAGGTCGAACCTGAAACTGTAGTCATTCTCCGTAAAAGGAGTTGCGATTGTGTACTGCGGCTGCCCCACCAAGAACGTCGGTCCGCCAGTAGTGAAGCTAACACTAGCGGTATTAGTCGCGGTGGCAGTTGGGCGAATAGCAAAAATACTCTGAGTCGTGAGCGCTGCGATTGCCGCATTGCCAGGGAATGTTGACTGCAAACGGGCAAACTCCGATGGCAGAAACGCCCACGAGGTGGAACGTATAGTCGAGGTCGACGGGTTGCGAATGCCCTGGTACGTGATGAAAAAGAAAGCGCGATCCTTTCCGCTGTAAAAGCCCGGGCCGCCCTCGCCAAAACGTGGAATGGGGATCGGACCGCCGACTACGAAACCAAACGTATTGAAGAGGCTTTGATTGGGCTCAAGCTGTCCACTGGCCCTTTCGATGTTGTCGAGACTATTCAGTGCCTTGTTGTTGCGGTGGTATTCAAAGAGCCGACCGTGATATTCATTCGTCCCACCCTTGGTCACGTAATTGATAATCGCACCTTGATTACGTCCGTATTGGGCGGAAAAGTTGTTCGTGATGATCTGAAGCTCCTGGATCTGATCCTGGTTGTCAACGAACATCGCGGGACCGGCAACGCTCAGATCGTTGTTGTCGGATCCGTCGATCTGAAAATTATTGGAGCGCGCGCGGTTGCCGTTGACGTTCAGACCGGTGCCGTTGGTATTTACGCCACCGCTGTTCGTCGGGAAAACGCCCGGCGCTAACAATGCCAGGGTGTCCAGGCCCGAGCCGGCCGCGTTTGACGGCAAGTCTTCGATCTTCCGAGTTTCAACAGTCGTCGAAATCTGCGACTGATCGCGCTGCACGATCTCCTCCGTGCTTGAGACAACTGTGACCGTCTCGGAAACGTTACCCGCCTCGAGTTTCGCGTCGAACGGATTGACGATACCCACCTTGACTTGCACGCCCGTATTCACTGAACGCTTAAAGTTGGTTGCTTCGACTGTGACGGTATAGCTGCCGGGTGACAGCGCAGAAATCTCGAAAACGCCATCATCATTGGTCGTGGTTGTCGGGTTTGCCCCCCCGGTTTCACTCTTTGCGTTTACCGAAGCTCCCGGCACGACCGCGCCGTTCACGTCGGTGACAACGCCGCGCAGCGTGCCCGTTGTCGCCTGGGCCATCGCATCACGTGCCGACAACGCAAACAGCGCCGTAAAAACGAATGCCAATGTCGCAACCAGCGACACGACCCGAACTTTGGGAAAACTAATCATTTTTGCCTCCTGGGTTAATGTTTCTGATGGGCCAGATTCTCTTCCCGACAGAGCTCTGTATGAGTCTTCTAAATCGTAATGCAGGGGATTGCTCCCAAATTTCGAACACGCCACAACGGCGTTCGTGAGAGCTTTGTTGGGTTGCGGAAACCTCATAGCTTGCGCAGGTCTGGGAATACGCCATCCAAATGAGCAAGACACATACCAGTACCGGCGGCGGGGGGTGCCGCCAGCGCTGACGCCAGTGTCCGTCAATTCTCGTGAGTTTCGGCGTAATTCACGCGCGCGAGGTGTGTCAGAAATGTTCGAGACTCAAAAACCTGCACACAGATTCATTTTTTTGGATATATTTTTTTGGATCGCAGACTGTTAAGAGCGTCAGTCGATGATACTGAAGTCGATAGTTCGTGAGAGCGTCTGGCTCTTCTTGTCAGCCAGGGTATCGGTCACATCGAGCGTCAAAAAATAATGTCCTTTCGAAAGTTTAGACAAACCAAACTGCCCAAGCCGCACCGCCTGTGAGGCATCTGCACCGCGGATTTCGACCGGTTGAACAGGTCCCTGAAAAATAATCTTACCGGCCCGGCTAATCGTCAGCCGGGTGCTGAGTTGAGGCTTGTCCTTATCAATCTTCGCGTTATAGACCACCACGCTGTAACGCAGATCATCTTTCCGAGAAACCTGGCGTAGAGACGTCAACGCCACCGGCTGTGCTTTTGGGCCGGCCGTTGGATCGACCGCATGCAGAAAGATGCTGCTTGCGGTGAAGCGCCGCTTGCTCATGTCAGGCACTTCGAGATAACGCGACAACGTTCCAAGTCTGCCTGTCCCTGTTTCGCGCACAGCCACACGCAATTGATAGCCGCCGGGGTCAAGTTGAACTTGCCCGGTATATCCAATGCCAGTAGTCAACGCACGTTTGTATTCCTCCGGCGTCAGGCTCGCGTTGAGGGTCTGACTGAAGCCGCCTTCAGTTCTGCCATGACGATTAACGACAAAGCCAACGACATCCAGCGTTGTCTGGTTTTTGCCATCCGTGGCCTGTTTGAACTCGAGTGCATTCGCGTCGATTCTTAAATTGACATCGATCATCGCGCGATTGTCGGGAACAAATCGGTATTGGATTGCGCCCGAGACGTCCACATCACGCTTAGCCAGCGGCGCCATGGCGGCTTTGATCAAGGCTTGCTCTTTTGTTAAAGACTTTGCCGGCTCATCAGCTTTGGCGACATAACCGACTCGCGTGTAGACCTTCGCGCCGGGACGATCAACTTTGATTTGCAGCTTGTGGAATTTTCCATCGAACGGCTCGGTCGGTCTGTAAGCCAGAATGTAGTAACTGGTGCGCGAGATTACCCGATCGAGTCCTTCGCTAAAATTGTTGGTGTTGACGATGGACACACCGCCAGTGGCTTGAGAGAGCGCATCGAGGCCCTGATGGCCGGTGAGCGTATCAAGCCCCACATTATCGAAAATAGCCATATCCGGCGCGCGACCAAAAGTCTGTCCAGCCGTATCGAATCGGCCGAGTCCGCTCTTCGCTTCGTTGCCGGGGTCTGTGAAGGAAGAGACGCCGCGCGAAGCTTTCAGCCCGCGCACGTCCATCGTATTTACCGCGACGCCGGCGCGACTGGCTCGATCAGCCAGCAATTGAATAAGGTAAGTTACGCTGGTACCCAGCGAACGCGTTTCTTGAATCGATACCGGCGCTCCATTAACAGAAATCTGGGTCTGACTTGTGTCGAAAATCGGCAAACCTCCGGAAAACAGCACCAGGTTCTTCCGGCCAGGCAGCGACTTCATGCTATCGATCACGCTACCGGCAAGCGTCAACGTCATTAAAGCGCGCGAGCCCCGCGTGTAGCCATCGGGAGACAAGTCCGAATCCAAATCGCTTCCGGGCAGTGTCGCATCCATTCCCGCGTTCATTTCGGTTTTTCCTGCCACTTCACCGCCGGCGCCAGTGCTAAGCGCCGTTGAGGGATCGACCCGATCGACACCTGCCAGATTGTTAAAGGCAGAGTAGGGATGCCTGCTTGGCTTTAGTTGGGAGATCGCGCGACGAAGCAATTCCTTGTCTGAAGTGAACTGTTGCAGCAGTCCTACGCCGCCAATTACCCGCACAATCGCGACCAGATCACCGTCGTGCATTCGCTTGTCGACAAAATCAGTCAGCAGCGAACGCACGGTCGTCATGTCCTCGGCAGGAATAGTCAGATCATCGACGACGAAGGCGAAAACACGATGCAGGTCGGCCGCCGATAAATTTCGCGCAATGTCCGAGTCGCCCCGCCCGGTGGGGTTGCTTTCCACGCGCGGTCTTCGAGTCTGCGCCGACGTATTCGACAAACTGTAATTCCTGACGCTTGCCGTTCTCGTATAAACCAAAGTCGGCAAGTTTGAGGTCGGAAATCACCTGGTCATTCTTGTCCATGACCACGGCATCGACTTGGACCAGTTCCGTCGTGATGCGGAGAACTTCATCGTCATCACGCTTGTCTGGTTTTTGCGGTGTCTGCGCTGTGAGCGCGCTGCAAGTCGTAATGCCGATCAAGATTAGAGCTAACGCCTTCTTCATAATTCTATTCCTTGCCTATAAGGATTCAATTTGGTGAAAGTCATGGGGAAGACTTCCTATCGACCGGAAATTCCTGCTGGGCGGATTATAGATTGGCCGGGGCTAAATTTCGAATCGTCGAAGAGTTTCGTTCCACTTAAAAAAACAACGCGGTGGACGGTTCGTCATGTTCCTTTCACGACCTGGAACTCCATTTGAAGCTCCTTCCCGCGAAAGACCATGTTTAGGTAGAACTCCCAGAATTTTCGGGTGAAGCGAAACGACGGCCAGCGCTGGTCGAGGTTTACCAGGAACTCTAGTCCGATCGCGCGCCAGAGGTTGGCAAGCGATACGTAGGTGCGGATAACCTTGAGGCGAACTTCGGTGTAGAAGGGAAAGAGTTGGCGATCGTCGATGAAACAGTTGAACGAGTAGCTATTGAAATGATTTCGGTGTGTCGGGTCGGTCGCCCAGTCGGGATTCGTGTAATGCGGCGTGACGATAGTGAGGCGCGCGCCCGGCTTCGCAATGCGATGTAGCTCAGTTACGAGCGCCATCACGTCCGGCACATGCTCAATCACGTGACGGCAAACAATCTCGTCAAATTCGTTGTCAGGGAATGGATACGGCACCACGCCGAGGTCGTGCACGACATCGGCGTGCGCCCGCGGATTGGAATCGATGCCGATTGCGCCCGGGACTTTGTTCCAGCCGCAGCCGACGTCGAGGATTTTTTTAGTTGAGGCTATTGCCGCCATGCAGCAAGTTGGTTCTTAGAAATGATGCGAACTGTTCGAAGTCGAAAGCATGAACCGGCACCTTGAATTGTTGGCTTAATTCTTCGAAGCGCATGCCGTCGAGAAAAATCGGCTCGTCGCTCTTCAAGGCAACATTCGGGATGATGGCGAAGTCCCCCTCCACCTGATCGCGCGCCGCCAGAAAATCAGCGCCCGTTAACAGGCCGGCAACGCTCACGTCGCCGCCGAAATAATCGTTTGCCACCGGCACGACTTGCAGCCTCGCGCCAAAAACTTCGTTGAGTTTCGCGACGAGTTGCTGAAGCACCGGGGCGAACAGAGTCCCGGTCAGAATCGTTCCCTGAAGAGCTCTTTGAGCCCTCCCTAACTGTCGGCCTGCCACGCCCTTCAACTCAGGTTGCCCAATCGAGCGCGCTCGCAGACTGCGCATCAAAGATTCGAACTCATTCGCGAAGCTGCGCACCATGCCGATGCCGTCTTCAATCTGCGGATACTCGCCATAATGTTTGCGCGCCGGAATCGCGCGGCCGGCCTTGAGATAAATCTCGTCGCCAAGAAAAGCGAACGTTGTTCCCAATCGCACGCGGAGGTCACGCTGCATCTCAGACACTTCGCGAATCGTTTCGCGGCAAAACTCAGGCGTGACTGGCGTCAGTCGCGGATCATTCAAGTATCTGGTCAAACCCAGCGGCACGATCGCGACGCTGGTAACTTTCGGATGCAGCGCGGCGAGATCGTTTACGGTGCGTTTCAAAATCTCGCCGTCATTAATCTTTGGACAGAGCACGACCTGGGCGTGAATCTCAATTCCCGCGTCCATCAACCGTTGCAGCTTCCCGGAAATGTCTGCCCGCGTTTTGTCGACGCCCAGCAGGTAGGCGCGCACGTCGAGATCCGTGGCGTGGACTGAGACGTATTGCGGGGTCAGGCGCTGTTCGATGACGCGTTTCATCTCGTCTTCGCTGATCGAAGTCAGCGTGGTGTAGTTGCCGTAAAGAAACGACAGCCGGACGTCTTCGTCGCGCACGAACAGCGACGGCCGCGCCGTTTCCGGGTTTCCCTTACAGAAGCAAAACAGACATTCGTTGGCGCATTGGCGCGGCACGATTTGCTCGAAACTGATTCCCAAATCCTCAGATTCATCGCGTTCAATATTCAGTTCCCAGTCCTCGCCGCTGCTTTTGCGAACGTCGATTGTCAGTTCAGTTTCGCCGGCGGTGTGAAAGCGAAAATCGAGATAATCCCGCACCGCGCGCCCGTTCACGCGCATGATTCGATCACCGCGTTCCAGTTCCAGTTCCGCGGCGATCGTTCCCGGTGACACTTCAAAAATCTCGACACCGCGACGGCGAAGTTGGGTTACGGCTGGTGTGACGGTAAACTCGTACATGAAAGTCTTAACTTCGCGGAGACCGATCAGTCGGTGCGCGCGCGCTGCAATGAACCGACGAGTATAACAAAGGCGCGACCGTTTCCCATTTGGTAAGCCCGTTGACAAGTCCGGAAGCGCAGCTTAATCTCGGATTTACTGAACTAAGTTGTTGACTCGCCTCTTTTCAAATCGCCGGCCCCGATCATGAGTGAAGACGAATCATCGCCATTGCGCGAGGCGGCGACCAACGGCGCCGACTCGCAACCTTGCGTGCTGCTGGTAGAAGACGACCGGTCAGTCAGACGATATCTGGAGGTCACGCTTCAGCGTTCTGGTTATCGTGTGCTGACGGCTGAGGACGGTTTGGAAGCAATGAAGGTGGCCCTGTCTTCGGCGATCGACGTCGTGGTCACGGACGCCATCATGCCGAACCTGAGCGGCCAACAGCTCGCCGCGTTTCTCCGGAAAAATCCGAAGCTCTCGAGTATTCCGATTGTGCTGCTAACCGGTCAGGAGAATAAAGCAGCTTCGGCCACAGGTGATGTGACGATCGACGCGTTCCTCTACAAGCCAGTGAAGGCCGATGACTTGAAGAGCTGCATCAGCAGGCTGGTGAAGAGTCCGCGCGGCTGATGCCGCTACAGCAACTCATCCAGCGGCGTGTATTCCCGGTCCTGTGAAACCGCTACCGCTTCGTAAGTTAGTTTGCCCGCGTAAGTATTAACTCCGGCTTTCAATCCTTCATCGCCGACCGCCGCCTTCAATCCGTTGTTCGCCAACTTCAAAGCGTAAGGCAGCGTCGCGTTCGTCAACGCGAATGTCGAAGTGCGCGGCACCGCGCCCGGCATGTTCGCAACGCAGTAGTGCAACACGCCTTCAACGTAATACGTCGGCGCAGAGTGCGTCGTGGGCCGGGTTGTCTCAACACAGCCGCCTTGATCGACCGCCACATCGACGATCACCGCGCCGTTCGGAACGTCCGTGAGCATGTTGCGCGTGACCAATCTGGGCGCCGACGCGCCCGGCACCAACACCGCCCCGACAATCAGATCCGCGCGCGAAACTGCGTCGTGAATCATGTAAGCGCTGGAAGCGAGCGTGGAAATCTTAGTAAGAAAAATATCGTCGAGTTCGCGCAGCCGGTCTAAATTGTTGTCGATGATCGTAACGTGCGCGCCCATGCCGACGGCAATCTTCGCGGCATTCGTCCCGACCACCCCGCCGCCGATAATCACTACGCGCGCCGCCGGCACGCCCGGAACTCCGCCGAGCAAGACGCCGCCACCGCCGCTCATTTTTTCCAGATAGTGCGCGCCGACCTGGATGGCCATGCGACCCGCGACTTCTGACATCGGCGTCAACAAGGGCAGCGTGCCTTTTCGATCAGTGATCGTTTCGTACGCGACGCCGGAGACCTTGCGGTTCAGCAGTTGTTCCGTCAACTCGTTGTCGGGAGCGAGATGAAGATAGGTGAAAAGCAACTGCCCTTCGCGCATGCGCGGGTACTCAGGCGAGATTGGCTCTTTGACCTTCACGATCATTTCGCCTTCGGCCCAAACCTCGTCCGCGGTCTTGATGATCGTGCCGCCCGCGCGCTCGTACAACTCATCTTCGAATCCCGAACCGGATCCCGCCTTCGTTTCAACCAGCACGCGATGGCCGGCATCAGTCAGCGCCCGCACGCCTGCCGGCGTCAGGCCCACGCGATATTCGTTGTCTTTGATTTCTTTCGGCAGTCCAATGATCACTGTGTTGGCTCCGTCGATGTTAGTTGGTGCGTTGCGAATGCACGCGCAGCTTAGTTGGACTTCGGTGACGGCGTCGCTTTCGGCGCGGGCGCTTCGATCTTCAAAGTGTTGCGCACTGCGTCCCACGTCGGCGCCGCTTTCTTGATCGCCTTGTCCGGACCGAACAGCGTCAGCACAACCAAACGTTCACCCACGGTCGCCCAGTAGATCCCGGCCTCACCCGGTTCGCGATCGAGTATCGCAGTGATGCGCACGCCTTCCGCGTCAATGCCCCCGATCTGTGTAGTTGCGGCAACGCGCTCGGGCTTTGCGCCCATCCCGACGAATTGCTTCTCCGTGTAAGTCAGATACGGCTCAATGATCTTGGCCTTTGCCAGGGCCAGTTTGTCGGGGGTGTTTACCTTGCCGCGGTGCACGAAGAACTTGATCATCGCACCACTGTCGTCACCCGGGCTCAGGGTGAGTTGCTGTGCGTCAGAGTCGCTTTCGTCAACAATCGTCCAACCGTTCGAATAGTCGAACGACAGCCCGTCTTTCGTGAAGTGTTTGTTATTTTGCGCCGCGACGCCGACCACCATCAACAACGCGAACGCAAAAACGCAGACAATTGCTCGCTTCATTTCTCCTCCAACTGCTGGTTCAGGGTTCAAACTTTAGTTCGTTTTCGAAAAAGCGGCAACCGCCCGGACGTTCGCGCTGGGACGGTTGGCGGTCTGATTGAACTTTGCCTTTTCATGAGGCCATTGAATAACATGGCGCCCCTGGTTCATTTGAGAATGCGGAGGTTCGGATGCTCGTCCTTAAACGTCTAACACTCGTCACTGTTTCAATCCTGATCTTTCACGTTGCGGCGCATGCTCAGCCGGCAGGCCCCGTCGCCACCGTGGAAGTCACGGCTTCGCAAACTGAGGCTGATGTCGGTCAGACCGTAAAGCTCACTGTGGTCGCGAAAGATGCCGCCGGCAACGTCGTCAAAGAATCGCCATCGACTTACTTCGCCGGCCCTTTTGACGCCGCCGTCGCTGACGATAACGGCATGGTAAAGATCGTCGCCCCTGGCGAAATTATCGCCGGCGCTCAATTCTTGAACGGTAAGAGCGGCTTCACCACCATTCGCGTCCGGACGGTGGGCGTCAAATCGATCTCCGTCAGTTCACTCAAATACCCTTTGATTGTTGGCAGCGTCATCCAACTCGAAGCCACGACGCGCACTGCAAGCGGTGACCCGCGCAAGGGCGTTCCCGTAACCTGGTCCTCTGACAAGCCAGCCATCGCCACGGTTGATGCGGCGGGCGTTGTCACCGCGGTCGCGCGTGGAAAAGCCACCATCACGGCCGCGTCAGGCGAAGCGAAAACGACGTCTACAGTTACCGTCGCCGGGAATACTCTGAGTTCGATCAAGGTCGAACCGGCATCGGCCAACGCACGCACCGGCGACGTGGTTAGCCTCAAAGCAATGGGAACGCCGAATGACCCGTTCACACCGCGCTGGACGGTGAGCGGCGCGGGCGCGACGGTTTATCCTGATGGCGCATTCGTCGCTGAACAACCGGGCACGTATGTCGTCACCGCTACCGCCGGAAATGTTTCCGCGACTTCATCGATTCTGGTTTCGCCGCGCAACGCGGAACGACAATTACAGGTCGTGGGCCGGGCGAGATTCAAAGACGTTCAGGCCGCGGAAGTCTGGCTCATAGGGAATTACGCTTACTACTCGACAATTGCAGATCACTTCGTCGTCTATGACATTTCGGATCCGGCGCATCCAAAACTGACTGACACGATCAAAGTCGATGCGCGTCTCATCAACGATATCAGCACAACCGCTGACGGAAAGATCCTGGTGATTTCCCGCGAGAACGCTTCGAGTCGCAAAAACGGCATCGCGTTCTACGACACCTCTGATCCCGCGCACCCGAAATTGATTTCTGAATACACGGCGACGGTGACGGGCGGCGTTCACAGCGCCTTTGTCGATGGCCATTACGTTTATCTGACCGACGACGCGACGGGCTCAATGCGCGTCATCGATTTCGCGGACGTGAAGAACCCGAAAGAGGTCGCGCGCTGGCAGACCGAACCTCAGCACGCCACTTTCATTCGGACCAAAGAAGGCGAGACGACCGCGGGTCGCTACCTGCACGATCTCCAGGTGAAGGATGGTCTGGCTTATCTCGCTTACTGGCACGACGGCCTGGTGATTCTGGACGTCGGAGCCGGAATCAAAGGCGGCAGCCCGGAAAATCCAAAGCTTGTCAGTCAACTGCGTTTCAATCACTACGAGCTTTACGGCGATGGCTGGCTCGCCGGCACGCACTCAGTTTTTCGCTACAAGAATTATGTGTTCGTGGGCGATGAAGTCTTCCCATCGATCTTCGACCTTAGTTCGCGGCGCCGCATTCCCACGCGCGGTACGACGCATGTGATCGATGTTTCCGACATTAATAACCCGCGCAAGGTTGCCGAATACGAAGTGCCCGAAGGCGGCGCGCACAACATGTGGGTTGAGAACGATGTCATGTACATGGGCTACTACAATGGCGGCGCGCGCGTGGTCGATGTTTCCGGGGAACTGCGCGGCGATCTCTATCGACAAGGTCGCGAGATGGGCCGGTTGTTCACCGCCGATCCCGAAGGTTACCGTCCGAACCTGCCCCTGGCATGGGGCGCACAGCCGCACAAAGGCCTAATCTATTTCAATGACATCAACTCCGGGCTGTGGGTGGTGAAGGTCGGCGAGAAAATCGAAAAGGGATCAACGACGAGCCCGGGACGGTGATCTTGCAAAAAGCAGTACATGTTGAGTGAATGCCTAACATGCTAAATTGCGCGCAATGCCGAAGCGCTCCCAACGAAAGCGGTATGTTGTGTTTCTCAGCCACTCTTCGCGCGATGCGTGGGTTGCGAAGGTGATGGCTGAGAAAATTGAGGCGCTAGGAGCAAAGTGCTGGCTCGACGAGAAAGATTTGGCAGGCGGAAAGGTGATCGCAGAGGAGATCCTCAAAGGTATCGATGCGTGTAATGAAGCGATCGTTTTGGTTTCATTGGACAGCGTTAGATCACAGTGGGTGCCGTTTGAAATTGGCGCGGCTCGTGGGCAACACAAACATGTCACGCCGATTTTGAATAACGTTGAGCCTAAAGAGATGGCGCCAATTCAAGACATTAAGGGCATCGACCTTAACAACTTCGATCGCTTTCTGGCACAATTGAAGCGACGAATATCTCAAAGAACTTGAAGAAGGCATGGAGCTACATCATGGCTTATAAGGTGTTCATTCATTCTTCGTCGAAAGACATAGACATAGTGCGAGATCTCGCCGACAGGTTGGAGTTGGCCGGGATTGAAGCGCATTGGGCCAATGAGTCTGCAAGGTCAGATAAGACGATTCGGGCGACTAACAAAGCCCTAACCGACGCAGATGAGATTTTTGTCATCCTTACTCACGAGTCAGTGGACAATCCAAATCTAATGGTTGACTTAGGTGCGGCCGCTTCAACCCGGAGGCGGGTCACTCCTGTAGTCATCGGTCTTGAAACGTCTGAAGTGCCGGCTCTAATCAAGAGTCTGCGGTACGTTAAGTATCCGGATCTGAATCGCTATATTGTCGATTTAGCAACACGAGCTAAAGCTGCCTAGCTTCAATCCGAACCAAGCCCATGCCGTTACAACCCGAGTCGCGTGCCATCCTCAAGAACTTTCTGGTCAAGAATATACATTCCACAGCAGCTGGTCGCATTGAGCAGTTTTGGCTCAGCGAGGCCAAACGCCGCCGCGACGAAATCCGTTCTGGAAAAGTCAAAACTATTCCCGGCCCAGAGGGACTTCGCAGAGTACGCGATCCCCTGAAACGCTGAACAGAGGCCTACAGCGAAGCTCACTGAAGGATCGAATTTCATGAACTTAAGATTGGTAACGATCGGGTTGATTATGTTGGTTGGATGTCTCATCGTAACCGCCCAAACAGCTAAACCATCCATCAACGATCTCTCCTGGCTCGCCGGATGTTGGGAAGCGAATCTTCGCGGCCGCGAAGTTTCTGAGCAGTGGATGAAACCCGGCGGCGGGATCATGCTCGGGATGGCGCGCACGGTCTCTCAAGGCAAAGCCGCCGAATTCGAATTTACGCAAATCCGTGAAGACAAGGATGGTGCGATTTACTACGTGGCGAAACCTTCCGGCCAGGCTGAAGCTTCGTTCAAGCTCGTGAAGCTTCAGAACAAGGAAGCGGTCTTTGAGAATCCGCAGCACGACTTTCCACAGCGGATCATCTATCGCCTCGAAGCCGGCGGGTCATTGTTCGCCCGCGTGGAAGCGACGGTCAATGGTCAGCTGCGCGGAATCGACTATCCCTACAAACGCGCGAAATGCGAGTAAGGCAGGAACGTGTTCAGGCTAGCCGAGGGCGCGCCGTCTCATTTCAGTTTGTTCCTGATGTTGTCCGGCAGGTATGTGCGGAAAATGTAATCTGTCTTGGCCTTGGACAAATGGCAGCCCTGACAGTTTCCCAGCTTCCCTCGCGCCTCTAATTTGGTTCCAGTTCCGTCAAACACTGCGTACTCCCAATCCCCGCTCTCCGGATTGAATCCCTTTTCACGCCTGATCATCACCGTCAGCAGCTCAGGAGTCTGACTGAGTGGTTCGGGTAACTTCTCTTTTACGATCACAGTACCTTTTGGAAACTTCGGCTTCGCCTGTTCCATCATTGCCTGGCGGCCCGAAGCACTAACGTAAACAGTAATGTACTTTCGGAAATGCGGGTTTTCTGGCCCGCCAACGTCGCTCCCGTTTGGCGAAAGCCAAATCGCGCAGTCGTTCGCGGCTCTCGGATGCATAACGTAGGGATTGGGATTCACTTTGGTCCAATCTCGATAACCAGCGATCGCTTTCAACGCGTCCGGAGCGCCCGATAGAGTCGGCCGCGTGGCAGAACTAACTGATCCGGCAGCCATATAGCTGCACCACAACCCTATCGGAATCATCACAACTAGCGTCGCCGCCGCCAGCAATCCGGATTGTTTCTTCATAACTTCATCCTCATTTCGACGCCTCAGTCTTGTAGAAATCGATTCCGGCTGCTTGCCGGGGAACGTCAATTGTGGCGACGGTTTTCATCGCTTTTAAATCGATTATCTCAACCGTGCCTGGTTCATTTCCGACACCTTCCACTGTGACGAAAGCATAAAGGTCGTCGGGCGAGATGATTACGCCGTGCAGCACCTTTCGTTTCGCCGGCAGGCGCGCGAGTTCCTTTCCGCTCTTCAAATCGTAGATTGAAACAGACTGATCGCGTTTGTTCGTCGCCACCAATCGCGCGCCGTCGCGGGTGATCGCAAGGTTGTATACGCCGGCGCGCGCCGGGATGCGGCGCACAAGTCTCCAGGTGCCCGCATTGATTTCGACGATTTCACTCGACGCATTACAAGCGACGTAGATCGAAGACCCATCGATTGAAGGTTGTGCCCAGGTTGGCTGGCACGAAACGTCGCCAGGTTTTGGCGCTTCCATGCCATGGCCGCCGGTATGCTTCATCGGCTGAGGCATTCCAGTTGTATGGGCCTGCACCTTCGGCGCGCCGGACCTTCCGACTTCTTTCCCTTTGCTGACGAGGAAATGGCGACCGACCTTGAAAGTGCGCGTGTCGATCTCAACCAGCAGGTCATCCATCATGCACGCCGAATATTGCTTCGTGCCTTGCGCATTCAGCCGCGAACCATGCGGCATCGTGCAAGTTTGAATACGCGCGACTTCCGTCATCGTCGGCGTTGAGACGACCGAAACAGATGATGGGACCATGTCGCCGTGCAGATTGAAATTCACGACGAACAGGAACTGCCCATCCGCTGAGACGTCCATCGTCGCGGGAAAGTAACCGAGCGTTGCTTTTCCAACCACGCGGTCGTCCGTCGTCGAATACTTCCAAACTAAACCGAAGGGCCGCCCATGTCCGATCGAGACGTAATAAAACTTCCGGTCAGGAGACATGACGATGCCGTGCGGCCCGTCGATGTCGATCGGCATGTCACCGGTGTCGAGTTCGCGCTCAACGCGCGCGCCGTTTGGTCCGAAACGGATGAGCGCGATCTTGTCCGCGCCTTCCGAGACGACATAGAAGAGGTAATCCTTGTCGGGCTTTGATTGCGCAGCCGCGAGCGACGCATAGATTAGTATCAGGAGGACGGCGATGCGGCGGTGACCGGTCGGCATGTCACGGTTTCTTCTGTGGTGGAGGCTTCAGTACGGGCGCGGTCTCGGGTTTCTTCGGCTCGTCTTCGGGAGGATCGGCGGGAAAGTCCGTTTCGTCGATGTCCGTAATCTTGACTTCCGTGCCGAACTTGCGATAACCGCGAAACAAAATGTCGTTGCGCGTCTGCTCAGTCCGTGAACCCAGGCGACTGGTCAGTTCGATCAACGCGCGCGACGGCAGCAGGTGTGACACATCATTGATCGCTACCCATTCGTAATCGATGACGCTGCGCGCTGCGGTGATCGGAAAGTCCGGCGGAATCTCGACTGAAATGGTCTCGAGCCGCAGGACGCGGTTGTCCGCCGCGTCCACCCAGATGCGGCCGCGGTAGCCAACGATGGTCCCCACGGGACGGGCATCGATACCGGCCTGGAACTGCAAACTCTGTTTCGACAGCTCTCGTTTGACGGAGTACTCGTATATGACCGCGCGGCGACCGCGCAACGTATCCGTGTCCACGGCTTCGAACTCCGCTTGCGTCGCCGGTTCAAACAATTGCACCAGCATTGAAACGTATTCGCCACTCGAAGTCGTGCCGCCAATCTTAGTGCCGTAGTTCGATCCTTCCCCTTCATCAACATTCGGCGGCATGCCATTTACGGAAAGAAGTTTGTACTGCTCGCCCAGATTCTGCCGGTAACTAACGGCAATCGACAGCCGGTCGTACACGTTCCAGTTGCTCGTCGTGCCGATCGCGCGCGACCGCGCGATTTGTTGCTTCACCAAATAGTCCGGCATCTGCTGCGTCGCGCCGAGCGTCGCCTTGCGCGTGCGCCCTAACAATTCGGCCGCTTCAGCAAGTGAAGGACGCACCGCGAGGGCCGGATTGATTCGCCGGCGATTTGCCTCTTCCAGAGTGTGCCGGAGCAACGTGTCGTTGCCACTCTTCGTCGCCGTCAGGCTAAGCAGACCCGGCGTCAGTTGGAATCCGATGCCGCGCTTTCTGATCTGATCAATCAGGCGGTCACGCTCTTCCGGATGTCTCGGCAACTGATAGAGCAGCGCGACGTATTCCTGATTCGTTAGCGGCGGCCCCTGCTGGAGTTCGGTTGGTTGAACAAAAGGCGAATTGTTTTGCGCCGTGGCTGTCGCTGCGCAGAAAGGCATCAGCATCAACGCTGCGGAAAAACAGGTCGCGCCCAAGCGTTGAGGTAACGAAGAAATGATTCGCGAAAAAATCGGTAACAGCATGCGTTGTATCGTCAGCGGCTAAGGGCGCGGAAGTCTCTGAATCATGTCGCTGGTAATAATATAAGTTAGCCCGGGCTTTGTCGTGTCAATCATCGGATCAACCGCAAGAAGCCCAACCGTGGCCGTCTCACCATCAATTGTGAGAATAACAGTCAGTGTTAGATTTTCCTTTCCGGCCACATTGAGGTGAGTTACTAAGAGTTTTTCAAAACCAGGCGACTCAACCGCGATGTCATAAACACCCGGCCCGACTCCGCCTATCCCGAAACAACCTTCGTCATTTGAAGTCACTGTGAGTGATTTCTTCGACTTAAGTTCGGTGATTTTGATTCGTGCTCCAACTACGACTGCACCGTTAGGATCAAGCACTGTACCGGTAACGGCACCAGCTTCTGTGTCCAAAGTCTTTCTAGTGATGGTTACCTGCTGCTTACAAGAAGAGTCGGTTTTTTTTGACGGCTTCTGTCCAAATACGGAGGCACTCAACGTGACGATGGTCGCAAAAACCGCTCCCGTCACGCGCGCGACGCGCCGACGAAATGCGCGCAAGCCGACCGGACAATCTTTGGTGATGACAGTGCCGTCGGAGCGACGATAAATCCTCCCGCAGATCCGACCTTCAGTTTCGGTTATCAGCGCCACCGCCTGCTTTCGCGTCAGCTCCGCGATGTTGTACACGTGCAGGCTACACAGACTGCAAAAGCGCGCTCGCTCATCACCCCTCATCTGGTCCCAGTTCATCGGACAGGGTGAGGCAATGCGGAGATTTTTCAGTTGATCCGGTTTCATGGCTCGATCGACGGGACTCTCAGGCGGAGATTCGACTCCGCCGCAATTAACGAGGTTGCCTGCCGGCGCCGGCTTAGTTACAAAACGTCTCAACTGCAGAGCGCAATATTGAGACGCAACGATTCAACTCATCAACCGGCACAAACTCGCCCGTGCGGTGCGCGACGCGAATGTCACCCGGGCCGAAGACAACAGCTTGAGCGCCAAGCGCGATCATGCTGGGCGCTTCCGTGCCAAACGCAACGGTGCCCGGGGCTTTCCCTGATTCTTGCTCGAGGAACTTGACCAGGTCAGAACCGGCGGGCGTTTCGAAGCTGTCATCAGCACGATCAGCGTCGATCTCGCAAGCGAACTCAGGATCGGCCTTCTGTAAATCCGAAACTGCGGCACGTGCCAGATTCAGCACGTGGTCGGCCGGCTGACCCGGAATAGTTCGCCACTCAAGCGTGAAACGGCACTCGCCGGGAATAATGTTCTTCGCGCTGCCACCGTTGATGACACCAACATTCAGAGTTGTGTAAGACGGATCAAATTCAGCGTGCGCGTCGCTCTTAATTTCCTCGGCAATTGCTTCGATCTTTTCGATCAACTTCGCGGCGCGAAAGATCGCCGACGCACCGATTTGCGGATATGCGCTGTGAGCTTCGCGGCCATGGACCGTCACATGCGCGAGACAGTATCCCTTTCCCGCGCGCCTCGGTTGCAATGAAGTTGGTTCGCCAACGATGGCGTGCCTTGCGGTGAAAGGCTTCGCGTCAGCCAGACGCTTCGCTCCGAGACAACCAATCTCCTCATCAGCGGTGAAGACCAAGGCGAGCGGTTTGCGAATGTTCACGATGTCGATTCTCTCCACCGCGGTCAGCGCCGCGGCGATAAATGCTTTCGTGTCGCACGCGCCGCGCCCGAACAGCTTCCCATCGCGTTCGGTCAGTATCAGCGCTTCTTTCCAATTGAGATCGTAAGGAACCGTATCGGTGTGGCCGACGAGCGCGAGTTCCGTGGCACAGACTTCAGTCTGTGATTGTGCTGAGGGTGAATTACAGACTGAAGTCTGTGCCACTAGATTAATCTTCTCGACACCATTCTCATCAATGTGTGGAAATCTTTGAATTTGAAATCCGAGGGACTCGCAACGCTTTTGCAGATACGAAACAATCTCCGCGTTCGAACGCGCGGATACAGAATCAATGGCGACGAGTTCGGCTAGGGTTTGTTCGACAGTCATATTTGGAAGTTTCTTGAGCGCGGCCGTCCTTGGCCGCACAGCGTGCGCAGCACGCTCACCCCTTCGCGCTTCGCGCTCATGCGGGCAGGGATGCCCGCGCTCCTAACCCCACAGTCGCTTCTGCAACTCACCGAAGCGCTCGACAACGTCATCCTGAATCAAGTGCTGTCCGTCGGAAACGATCGGTTTTCCGCCGACGACGACTTCGGGCACCGCGGCACGCGATGCGGAAAACACAATCGACGAAAGCAAATTATCCGGCGAAGCCCCCGTTATTGAAGGATCATTGAGATCAACCGTGAAAAAGTCCGCGGGTTTTCCAACCTCTAGTGCGCCGTTCGGAGAACCGATGCTGCG
This sequence comes from uncultured Acidobacteriota bacterium, assembly GCA_963726075.1. Taxonomy (GTDB): domain Bacteria; phylum Acidobacteriota; class Blastocatellia; order Pyrinomonadales; family Pyrinomonadaceae; genus UBA11740. The sequence goes on from CAVSAQ010000001.1 coordinate 1,442,539, forward strand.
CGCGCCGTTAATTGTCGCGCAGTCGAAGAGAGAAGCGGCGAGTTGTGATGGCGCATCTGCGGACGAGGGCGTCCGCGCTCCCAGGACGGCCCGCTCCATCTTCTGCAAACGGAGGTGATACTCCAACTCGCGCGCCTCTTCAAACGGATCGATTTGCACGTGGCTGTCGGTTCCCAGACAGATCGGCACGCCGTGTTTGAAATACTCATCCGCAGGTATGACGCCGTCGCCAAGGTTTCGCTCCGTCGTCGGACACGCGCACACCATCGCGCCGGTCATGGCGAATGCAGGCATTGCTTTCGGCGTCACGTGAATCGCGTGAACGGCGGTGAAGCGGTCGCTCAACAATCCTTCCGTCCCTAACACAGCGACCGGCGTCCGGCCGTATTCTTCGACGCACGCTGAAACTTCAGCCGGCTGTTCGGCGACGTGCATGTGCACTCGCAGGTTAAGTTCGTTTGCGTGGCCGATCACTTCGCGCAGGTACTCAAGCGGAACAGCGCGTACGCTGTGTGGCGCAACACCAGTCCAGCTCATGGCAGAAACCCGACCGTCAGGGAGGGTGCCGCCTGATGAAGTTGCACCCTCGCTAACGCTCGGGTTTCCGCCACTCCGCTCGCCAGGACTTTGGATTCCGACACTGCTGATCAGCGATTCCAGATTCTTCAGGTAACTGTCCGCGTCGGGCTCGATGAATCGCGCCTGCTGCGGATTCGGATCAGTGCGAAAGCCTGAGCGAACGTAAGCGACTCGCAAGAGCGCGATGCGCAGTCCGACGTCGCCGGCCGCGCGGACAACTTCTTTCGCCAGTAGATTCGGATCGTCGTAAGGCTTTCCGTCCGGCGCGTGATGCAGGTAGTGAAACTCGCCAACGGCGGTGATCCCGCTCAGAGCCATTTCCAGGAACGCCATCCGCGAAGCGTCGTAAACGTCTTCCGGCGTGAGCCTCGTCGCCGCCGAGTACATCATTTCGCGCCAGGTCCAGAAACTGTCGCGATCCCCGGTGCGATACTCCGTCCGGCCGCGCAGCGCCCGCTGAAACGCGTGCGAATGCGCGTTGACCATGGACGGCAGCATCGCGCGATTCGCCAACCGAACTCGTTTTTCATCGCGGAGTTCTTCGACGCGAGGCAATCGCACAATCGCCCCGGAGGCATCGCAAACCAGCGCGCGCCCGCTCTCAAACCGGCCGCCCGTGTAGATCAAATCCGGGAGCCAGGCGATGAGGCCAGCGGGTGAAGTTGTGTCCATCTGCAGTTCAGGCGAGGTTTAAGGATTGCTCTCGCACTTGGTCGCTTTCGCTTTTCGCTTTCTCGGACGAGCGCCCCCGAACGGCAGGCCAACGGTGCGTCCCATCGCCACGCCGCCGCGGCCTGAAGGCGCGCGGTCTTCTGTTTCCGACGACGTCTCAGGACGGTTTCGTGGCGATTGCTTCGGTCGCTTCTTCTTTGTCGCCATCTGAATTTCCTCTGGTCGGCGAAGCATATCACACCGAGAATTCTCCACGTTGCGTGACCCCGAGCGGTTGACTACTATCACTTCACAGACCATGGATGGTTTATCCGCATCACTCGCCGTGCTGACGGCAATGATCACGCCGGCCGTTTTGATTTCCGCGAGCGGCACGATGATTCTCTCCTCTTCGGTGCGTCTTGGGCGCGTCGTGGATCGCGTTCGATCGCTGTCAGATCGATTGCTGGAGATTTCCCGGGAAGGCTATGAAGAAGAGTTCCTCGAAGAGCGCCGGGCGATGCTTTACGATCAACTCGACAAACTGACCAGCCGGTCACGTTTGCTGCAACGCGCGCTTACCAGCTTTTATCTCGCCGTCGGTATTTTCGTGGCGACCAGTTTCGCAATCGGCGTTGTCTCGTTCACTTCGACGAGAAGATTTGGGTGGATTCCTATCGCGTTTGGTCTGGTTGGCGCGTTCTTTCTTTTCTATGGCAGCATGCTGCTGGTCTTTGAAGCCCGGCTCGCTTTAAGCACAACGCACTCGGAGATGGATTTTATCTGGCGCGTAACCAAACGCGTCGTGCCGCGGGAACTGATCGAGCAACACAAGACACATTACGTGCACTTCAGGAAGAATAAGTCATGAGAGGGAGTGATGAGTTGGGCAAGACTGAGGCTTCATATCTTCGCCTGCTGCGGAACGGCGAGCTGGCGCGTCGTGTGAAAACGCTCGAAGCCTTGCTCGAATCTTGCACCGTCTGCCCGTTGGATTGCGGCAACAACAGAATGCAGGGTGAGTTGGCTCGATGTTATTCCGGCAGTCTTCCAATAGTTTCTTCCTACACTCCGCACTTTGGTGAAGAGCCGCCACTGACGGGGACACGCGGCGCCGGAAATGTCTTCTTCGGCAACTGCAATCTGCGCTGTGTCTATTGCCAGAATTATCAGATCTCACAAACGCACAAAGAACAAATCAAGAATGAAGTGACGCACGAGCGTCTCGCTGAGATGATGCTCGAACTGCAAGCGCGCGGTTGTCACAACATTAACTTCGTTTCGCCGACACATTTCGCACCGCAGATGGCGCGCGCTATTTTGCTCGCGGCGGAAAAAGGTTTGACCCTGCCAATCGTTTACAACACCAACGCGTACGATTCGGTTGAGGTGCTGCGCTTGCTCGAAGGCATCGTCGATGTTTATTTGCCGGATTTGAAATACGCTGAAGACGAAGCGGGATTCTTGTTTTCAAAGGTGCGCAGCTACGCGCCGGTTTCGCGCGCCGCTCTCAAAGAAATGTTTCGCCAAACGGGTGATGAGATGGTTTTCGACGAAGGTGGTTTGTTGCAGCGAGGTCTCGTCATTCGCTTACTCGTTTTGCCCAATGATATTGGCGGATTGCGCGAGTCACTTCAGTGGATTCGCGATGAACTCAGTCCGCGCGTCGCAGTTTCTTTGATGGCCCAGTACTACCCAACCAATGTTGCGGGCGCCAACCCGCGCTACACCCTGCTGTCGCGACGGATTAGCGAGTCTGAGTGGCTGCGCGCCGTGACGGCCCTCGATGAATTCGGGATGGAAAACGGCTGGATGCAGGAGTACGACGGCTCGGCGTTTTACTACCGGCCTGACTTTTCAGACCGAGAAACACCCTTCCACGACGTCCGCGACTTCGCGACTACTGCGTAGGAATCTGCGGACGCGTCGGCACGCTGATGTCAGGTTGGTCCTCCTGATACTGCGCGAGCACTTCATTGTAAACCTTTATGTCGCCGTCCTGCTTCATCCGCTGCTGCACGCCGGCTAGATAGTCTTCGAAAATTTGGTCCTTGCGGTCACTCTGCGCAGTTTCCATCAGTGTGTCGCGCTGCTTGGTAAACTCCGCCATGTCAGCTTCCGTGCGCTTGGTAACGCCGAGCACAAGATAGTTCTCGTTGAGAAAGACCGGGGCTCCTAACACTTCGCCGGCCTTGGCTTTGTCCAGCGGTTGGTCGAGGATGGTGCTCGAGCCGAGATCGGACAGCGCCGTGCCGATTTTGTAATTAGCTTCGGCCTTAGCTTCCAGCCCGTACTTTTGCGCCGCCGCTTTCAGATCCGCGGGAGTCTTAGCGTTGGCGATGATGTCTTTGGCAGTTTGCTCGAGTTGCGACTTCGCTTTTTCCTGTTTCACCGCGGCGACGACTTTGTCTTTTACTTCGTCGAACTCCGGGATGCGCGGGTCGCGTTTCTCGACCAGCATCGGTACCGCAAACCCGTCCTTGACTGGCGTGCGCTCGCCCACATCATTGGGATTGTTCAGCGGCGCGATGCCGTCTTCGAACTGTTGCGAGCTGCCGATGTTGGGCACGCTATCGCCCGGTTTTACGAACGGTGTTTCGCGCACCATATCGGCCGGACTCATGTTTGCTTCGGCCGCGAGTTCCTGCGCCACCTTCTGCGGATCTTTGGTTGCTTTCAAACGATCCTGGGCCTTCTGAGCGATGCCTTGCGCGATTTTGTATCCCCGGTTATTGCGGGCCGAAACCAGCAACTCGGGCTTGGCCATCTCGAAAGTTTTCGGGACCGATTCACCGCGACGCAGAATGTAATAAGCATTCTTGAATTTGATGGGATCCGTCACTTGCCCCGGCTGCATGTCGAGCGTCTTCTGGAAGGGATCGTCCAGGTTTGTGGTGCTCTTCTTCACGAGCCCCGCGACGCGTCCGCCGTTCTTCGCGGTCGCGGCATCTTCTGAGTTCCCTTTGGCGAGTTCGGCAAAGGCGTCTTCGGTCGCAGTGCCTGACTGGCCGCGAGCCTTCGCCACCAACTCGTTCGCCTTCTTCTGCACTACATCATCGAGATCTTCGCGAACGACCCGCAAAACGATCTGCTGCGCTTTGACTCCAGCGATTTTGAATTCCGGTTTGACGTTTTGGAATTCCTCCTGCAGCTCGTTGTCAGTCACCTGAACTTTTGCGCCGGCTTTGTTTTGATCGAGGAACACATAGCGAATCTTTTTCTGCGGTACGTCGATGCGATATTCGGTCTTGTGCTTTTCGTAGTGGTCCTTCAACTCCTGATCAGCCGGCTGAATCTTCTCAGCCAGCTTCGCGGTTGAGACGGCGACATAAGTTAGATCCAGAGATGAATTCTTTCGTTTGTACTCTTCGCGCACTTCGTCTTCTGAAACTGTAACGCCGGCGGTAACGAACGCTTCCAGCTTCTCGCGCGCGATGTCGCGAGCAATTCCGCGTTCGAAAGCAGCCACATCGCCGACGCGCTCCTGATATTTCGCCATGTCAAAGTTTCCGGAAGCGTCCACCAGCAAAAACTTGCCCGCAGGGTCACGAAACAAGTTTGCGATGCGTTCTTTGATCTCCGATTCAGAAGCGCCGAGTCCGAGTCGCTCAGCTTCCTGCGAAGTTACGCGGCTCGCGATCAAGGTGTCGAGAATCTTTTCGTCGCTGTAGCCCATGCGAGCCAGGCTTATCTGGCTGCCGAAACGCGCGAATTGCTGCTGCAGGTTCTGTTTCTGTAACGTGAAATCGGCGACGGTGATTTCCTCGCCACCAACCACTGCCAGGACTTCGGTGCTCTTCGTCGGATCGATGCGAGCCGCGCCGCCGCCGGGCCGGAAAAACAGAACAAGGCTGATCGCCATTACCGCCACAAAAGCGAGAATCAGGATGTTGCGAGTGCGCTCGAGCCGGCTGAGTTGTTTAAGCATAGATAAAACTTCTCCGTATTGATGAAACGTCGAATTCTAAAGGACAGACAATCGGGCTGCAACTTGCGAGCACCCGTTTCCGATTTTGCGTGCGCGGACAAGCGAATGATATTTTATCCGCATCGATGCAAATTGCTGTTTCTACCCTGGCATGGATTGGATTCTGCGTTTTTGTCCTTTTGATGCTGGCAATCGACCTCGGCGTCTTTAATCGCAAGCCTCACGAAGTCAGTTACAGAGATGCTTCAATTTGGAGCGCCGTCTGGGTGACGCTCGCGCTCATCTTCGCGGCTTTGTTGTTTGGGCCGTTGGGCTGGGAGCTGTTCGGGGAGGCCCGAAATCAGAAGGCGCTCGAATTTCTAACAGGTTATCTGATCGAGCTGTCGCTGTCGGTCGATAACCTGTTCGTCTTTGTTCTGATCTTTTCGTACTTCAAAGTCCCCGCGAAGTATCAGCATCGCGTGCTGTTCTGGGGCGTGATGGGCGCGCTGGTGATGCGCGTCATCATGATCCTAATCGGCAGCGAACTAATCGAGCGCTTTCATTGGGTAATCTACATTTTCGGCGCTTTCCTCGTGTACACGGGCGTGAAAATGTTTCGCTCGGAAGAAACGGACATCGAACCGGAAAATCGCGCCGTGGTGAAGTTAGTCACGCGTTTTGTCCCCATCGTCCGGCACTATGAGCGGCGCAAGTTTTTCACCGTCGTCAACGGCAAGCGCGTGGGAACATTGCTGCTGCTGGTGTTGATAGTCGTTGAGTTTACTGACCTCGTTTTCGCGCTCGATTCGATTCCGGCAATCTTTGGCGTGACGACTGATCGCTTCATCGTTTACACATCAAACGTGTTCGCGATTCTTGGGCTGCGCACATTCTATTTCCTCCTGAAAGGCGTCATCGACAAATTTCATTATTTGAAGTACGGCCTGGCGACCGTGCTCAGTTTTATCGGCGTCAAAATGCTTCTGCCCCTGGGGGCGCAGATTGCGGCAAAGGGACTGGCGGCGATGGGATTTCAAGAACTGGCTCATCGGGTCGGCGAATTCCACGGCATCGGTACGGGGTGGGCCCTGGGCGTTGTCGCGCTGGTCCTGGGGTCATCATTGGTGGCCTCGATAATCTGGCCCCAGCCCGAGCCTCTGCCAAAATTAACTGACAGCGGATTTGAAAAACTGGGATTTAAGGCCGATGACGACTCCACAATTTAGCCGCCGGCTCTCTCTTTGTGGTGGATATTGGGACAGTAAACACGACATCGCCCCGAGGGCGTTTCCCACGGGGCGACGGAGCGCGCGCCGGAAAGCTCCGGCAGCATTTTTCGGAAACGGTGCTTAAGTCACCTAAGCTGTAGGAAGTCTCGGTGTTTGACTTCGCGCCCGTTCAGCCCCAAGTGTTGTAGGAACCAACGAGAACAGCCTTCCTTTCGTCTTGGTAAGTGTCTTGAGTCTAGTCCTCGCACTCTTTTCGGTCAAGTAGCAGTTTGACCGCACGCGCCGCATACAGGCTTCTACTAACCGGGCCAGAGCATCGGAGCCAACATAACTACGACGAGTGCCGCGGCTACGGTTAAGGCGTCCCGACCTTTACGAAATCACCGAACCGATAACGACCCGGCCCATAAACCAGAAGGTTGCCGTGATGTCCGATCGGCGTGAGAAACGAGACGACCGCGGCCATGGCAACGGTCACGACAAAGGCCTCAGGCGGCCGTCCCAGTCCCTCAGCTAAAGCGACGGCGACCGGCGCGAAAAGCGCCGTTGTAGCGGCGTCGGACATGAACTGTGTAATCACCGCGACGACCGCAAAGAGGACGAGCAGAACCGCTCGCTCGGGCCACCCGCCCACGGCATGCTGAAGCCAACCGGCGAACATTCCTGCCATTCCCGTCTTTTGCATCGCGACGCCGAGCGGAATGGCGCCCGCAATGAAAACGAAGATCCGCGAGTCGATGGATTCATACGCCTGACGGATGCCTATACAACGGGTGAAAACCACGGCTACCGCACCCGCCAGCGCCGCCATTTCGATCGACAGCAAGTTGAACGCCGCGAGCAAAATCGTTACCAGCATGATGAGTCCCGCTACCCAGGCACGTCGCCGCAGTTTCGATTCCCCTTGAAACGGAACCATCATCAGAAACGCGGGATCGGCCGCCACTCTTGCCAATGCGTCTTCATCGCCTTCGAGCACGAGGACGTCGTTCGATTTGAGACGAACCTTCGAAATCTCCTGATCCAGCCAGCCGTCCTTGCGCCACAGCCCAACCACTACTGCCCCGTATCGCCTTTGAAAATCTATCTGCTTCAGCGTGCGATTAACTAAATCTGATTTGGGCGCCACGACGGCTTGAACAAACTCTTCCTCTTCGTCGTCGCCGTTTCCGTTGACGTTGACCTTCGGATCGGTCCGGTCGCCGAACAACTTGATCGGATGCAGATCGAGATTTGGTTCGTCGCGAATGGCGACCAACTCGTCAGGAGGCGCACGCACAATCAGCACGTCGCCCTCGGTTAACACCTGTTGTTTGTAAGGCGCGCGCAGTCGCCGGCCCCTGCGAATCAATCCGAGAACCTTGAAATGATATTTCTTGTCCTCTTCGAGATCATCGACCGAGCGCTTCAGAAACGGAGACTTCTCGGTAATCACAATCTCGGTCAAATAATCTTCGAGGCGGAAGTGGTTGGCGCGATCCTCGGGGGCGTGACGTGAGGGAAGGAGAAACCGTCCCACTAGCAAAACGAACACGGTCCCGACGACGGTCAGCAATAACCCAATCGGCGCAATGGAAAAAATGCCTAGGCCGCTGCGACCCGATTGCTGCAAAGTGTTGCTCGCGATCAGAAAAGCCGGCGCGCCGATGATCGTGATCGCCGTTCCCAGCGAGGCCGCGAATGACATCGGCATCAGGAGTTTTGACGCGGGAATGTTTCGCTCGCGCGCAAGATTCAAAGTAATCGGCACCATCATCGCCGTCGTCGTCACATGATGCGTAAACGCCGAGAGCACAGCTACTGACGGCATAATCACGGCGATCGCACGCGTTAGGCTCTTTCCCGCCAAGCGTCCAATCCAACTACCGATCGTGTCAGACAAACCGGTGGCGTGCATCGCCGCGCTCAGCACAAAAATGGCGGCGATGACGATAGCGGGTTCGCTGCTGAAGCCTGAGAGCGCCTCCCTTGGCTCGAGCACGCGTGTGACGTACAGCGCCACGACGACCAGGACCGCGACCAGATCCGATCGGATCCACTCAGTTATGAAAAGCACGATGGCCGCGGTGAGAATAAGCAGAAAGAAAACCTGCTGCGGGTTCAGTCCAAACAAATTGTTTCTCCTTGATGCGCGGCTGCGGGGGCGTCCGCGTCCCGATGGTACGGGCGTGAAAATGTTAAAAGGGGTGTCCAAAGGGTAATACGCCGTCAGCATTCACAGCAACCGCGCCTGGCCGGACTTGCAAACGTCTTTCTCCTTTGGCACGGTACGGACTCCTTTGGCACGCTACGGAGCCTTGGATTAGCCATGAAGATCACGATCTCGACGCCGAGCAATTTCAACTTCCGACGCACGGTGATGAGCCACGGTTGGTACGACCTGCCGCCGTTCGAATTCGATAATGAGAAATGGACGCTCGCGCGCGTGGTCGATCTCGGGTCAGCGAATCCGGTCACCGTCACCATTTCCGAAGTGAAACGGGGAATGCTCGTTAATTCCTCGCGCCAGGTCGGCAAGCGCGCGGCAGAAAAGATCGGGCGCGACGTTCGGCACATGTTCCGGCTCGACGACGACATGAGCCTTTTCTACGAAGCTGTATCCCAACAGCCGGAATTTACCTGGATTGCGAAACAAGGCGCCGGTCGTTTGCTGCGATCGCCGACTGTCTTCGAAGACCTGGTGAAGATGATTTGCACGACGAACTGTTCATGGGCACTGACGGAAAAGATGGTGCACAGCCTCGTCAACGAACTCGGTAGCGAATCAAACGACGGCCGCAAATCGTTTCCCACGCCCAAAGTGATGGCTCAGCAATCTGAGAAATTTTATCGGGACCGGGTTCGTTCCGGTTATCGCGCGCCCTACTTAAAAGAGCTCGCCGACCGCGTCGCTTCAGGCGAATTGAATGTCGAGAGTTGGCTGCACGCGGAACTCCCGCACGATCAATTCATGAAAGAGCTGAAGTGCGTGAAAGGCGTCGGCAATTACGCCGCTGAGAATCTGCTGAAGTTGCTGGGACGCTACCATGGATTGGCGCTCGATTCCTGGACCCGCGCGCAGTTCGCAAAACTGCGGAATCAGAACCGCAAAGCCAGCGACAAGAAAATTGCGCGCTTTTATTCGCGCTTCAACTCATGGCGCGGACTGGCGCTGTGGTGCGATATGACTCGCCTTTGGCTGGAACCCTGAGCGCGCAAAAGCCTAATCGCGCGTAGGACAGTCTCGTCTGCTCGTAATCTTCCATCAAACTGGATCGATCGTCCAAGTCATTGGATCTAAAGAAGTTTTTGAAACTTCGCAGACCGCTACCGCGTTACAACCTTCACATAGGAACGACCGACGCAGGTTGTTCGAACCAATTGGTTAAAGTCTCAAGAAACTAAGGAGAGTAAGAAATGAAAGCGTATTTATTTCGGTCGTTCGTTGCAGTAATCGTATTGTCGCTCGCTACAGTTACGGCGTTCGCAAAGGTCAAGAAGGTCAAGCTGTCGTTTGCCGATGACGTGATGGTGAGCGGAACTTTGGTCAAGGCGGGAACCTACGAGTTCCGTTTTAACGATGACACCGGCGAGCTTTCCATCCTCAAAGAGGGAAAGGTGCAGGTAAAGACCACCGCACGTCTCGAAGCGCGAAGCGATAAAGCCAAGTACACGGCAATCCGCACGCGTCAGGCAGGCAATGTGAACGAATTTACGGGTCTGGTTTTCGACGGGCAAATGCAGGAAGTTGTCGTGACGTCAGCGACGATTCGTTAACCGTCAGCTAATTCAAACAAAACGGGAAGCGCTTCGATGGTTCATCGGAGCGCTTTCTATTTTGCCTGCTCAGGCCCCGTTCTATATCTGAGTCCCGTCGCCATAATCTTTTGCAGGAGCGCTTCGTAATCAACGCCGCAGTGCTGGGCTGAGTCAGCGAAATCTTCGTTTAAAGCAATCTGCGGATTTGGATTTGCTTCGAGCAGGAAAATCTGGCCGGCGTCAGTGACGCGATAGTCCAGGCGCGCGTAACCACTCAGAAACAACGTGCGGTAAATCTTCTTTGAGAGCCGCTCGATCTTCTCGCGCATTTTCTTATCTATCTCCGCGGCCTTTGTTACCACGCCGACTTTCTCCTGGTACGCCGGATCCCATTTTAGTTTGGACGTCGCAATGTTCGGCGCGCCTTCCGGCAGTTTTTCAATCACCAATTCCCAGGGCGTGTAGCACTGCAGCCGTTGATTACCGAGGACGCCAACATAAATTTCGCGTCCGGCAATGTACTGCTCAGCAATCGCATGCGTATTCGTCTGGCGATGGATGAACTCGACGCGCTCGGCGAGCTTCTCGTCGTCGTTCACGATCGACGCGCGCGCGATACCGACGGATCCTTCTTCGCTGATCGACTTCACCAGCAAAGGGAACTTCAGCCGCTTCGATCGCTTCACCACGCGATTCATGTGAAAGACGGCGAATGCAGGCACGTGAATGCGATGATAGGCGAGGACCATTTTTGAAAGTGCCTTGTCGCGACAGATTGTCAGGCCCCGCGGATTGCAACCGGTATAGGGCTGTTTCATCAGCTCGAGATAGCTGACGACATGCTGATCGTAGAGCGGATAGCCGTGAAACTCTTCCAATAAATTGAACGCAATCTGCGGCTTGAATTCGAGCAGCCCGTTGCCGATGACCCCCAGGTTGTTGTAAACGCCGACCGGCAGAACTTCATGGCCCATCTTCTTTAGTGTCGAAATCACGTCCCACTCAGTTTTGAAGGGCGCAATTTCTTTAGGCGTCAGATCGTCGATGGAATCAGGCGGCACGAGGTCTTCGTGACACAGAACCATCACGCGCAGTTTCTTGAACGTGTCGCCGTTTTTAGCGGCGGCTTTGGAGCGCCGCGGCTTCGAGGCCGCTTTTTCGTTATTTCCGTTTACGTTCATTCTGAGTTCCCTCTCCCAAAGGGAGAGGAGAAACCAAAAATCACAGGGCAATCCGGTAATAGCCGGAATGCACCACGTTCATGGTTTGCACCGTCAGCATGATCAGCAAGTGTCGTTTCAACTTTTCGTCACCGCCGACAGCGCGCAGCTTCAGTTGCGCGGCCCGCTCAATCATTAACTCGAGCACATGATCGATGGCGTAGCCGTGCACGCCCGTTCCTTCCGAAACCAACTGCTGAATCTCCGGCGCCACGCGCCGCACGAAACTCGCGGCCGTCTCGCGGGTACGATGCCGCGGCTCGCTCGAAAAAATTCGCCGCAAATCGTTGTCGAGATAAGCCGGCCATTCAAACGCGTACTTCTTTCGCTTGCGGTCGTAATGCTCGCGGAGCGTAATTCGAATCTCCGGCAGCGTTTCGACTTTCTTTCGCACCCGATTCTTCGGACGCGTGCCCGCGATCTCGCTCACGAGATCATCGACGTACTCAAGCTTGCGCACGGCCGGCCAGCCGCGATAACGACGGCGCCAATTCGAGCGCGGCTGCAACCAAACCGCGAACGTCTCAGCAAAATCCTCGGCGGGATGAGCTTGCGCGTACCACGCATCGAGATTCAGAACGTAACGGCGGCTATTCGGCTTAGGTTTGTAGGAGGGCGGATATTTCTGAGTGAACGATCCGAAGGTGCGAATCCATTGGCGCTTGAAATGCAGCCGAAACGCGTTATCGATTGCATGTCCGGCTTCGTGACGCAGGATGCGCATGCATTCGACGTCGGTGCCGCCTTCGACTTCGCGCATGAACTTACGTTCGAGCTTCATCAGACGCGGATGCGCGAGATAAAACGGGATGGCAAACCCGGGCACGCCATCGGGCGTGAACCATTCGGCGGACAGCCACACGTGCGGCTTGTAACGTATGCCGCGATCGTTCAGCTCGCTGTAAAGACGTTTGATGTGAGGTTCAATGAAGGAACCTTTGATCTTAATTGGCAGGTCGCAGATGCGCGTGTCCAACAGCCGTTCATCTGAAACCAGGCTCCATCGGAAGCGCGTCGGCACGCGTCAGATTGTAACTGCGATTATCTTGGCAGGCTAGACGATGAAGTCAGAACCGCCTGCGGTAGCGGGCGGTTGATCCTTTCCGACCAGCAATCGGACAGAGAGATCAACCGCCCGCTACCGCAGGCGGTTCTGACGATAAACTACTGTTTGTTGAAAACCAGGGTGGAATCCTGTGCGCCGCGCGGCGATTCGCTGTGACGAGTGATCGTCAGCACTTTGCCGTCGGCCGACAGGGACATCTTATCCGTGGTCGTCGCTTTGAAGTCCTGACCATTGACGCTACCGGCGCGCACGGACATCAGCTCGAGCGTCTTGCTCGCTTCTGACCAGGTCGCTTTCATGGTGTTCGTACCGCCCATTTGCCCACCGGCCTCGCTGGTCACTTCTTTGCCATCGAGATTGTAGGTCTGCGGAGCGGCCGGACCGCGTCCGCCACCCATGCCGCCACCGCCACCGGCACCGGCAGCCGGGGGCTGACTGCCCTCAACTTTCCATTCGACCGAAATCGTGTTGTCGGTTTGAGTAATCACGCAGGTGACTTTCTCAGCGTTTTGCATCCGCTGACTGAGTCCCTGACTCTTCTCTTTATCCAGCGTCCAACTGCCGGCAAAGCTGACCGGCAGGCCGCCCGTCGTGCCGAAAGCGGCCAACGCCAGGGCGGTTATGAGCCCCGCCGCAATAATTAACTTTTTCATCAGAATCCTCCGTTTATTTTTGAATCGCAGTCCCGGTTGTCTGCCGTTAAGACGCGCCCCGGGGAAAAATGGTTACGAGCATCGTTCGCGGCCGGTCCTGCGCGTCCCCGTAAATTGCCGCAAAGGCAACTTTTCAGCGGGTTTAAGGCATCTTGACTCTGCTCAGAGCGAAACTTAAAATCCGACATTCGTTCCGTGTCCGCGCTTCTCGTGATACAACACCAACGAGCATCTTAACGTTCCCGAGTCTTTGCAGGAGTATTTCGCTATGTCATTTCCCAAGTCGAGCCGGCTGGCCGTTGCCATCCTCGCCTTAGCTTTCGCCGCCATTCCGCTCGCGGCCCAACCGAAGAATCCGCAGGATCCATCCGAAAAGCCGCGCAAGGTTAAGGAAGAGCTGAAGAAGGCTTACAAAGATTGGCTCGACAAAGACGTCGCCTACATCATCACTGACGAAGAGCGTCGGGCATTTAAGAAGCTCGAAACCGACGACGAGCGCGAGCACTTCATCGAAGAATTCTGGCGCCGGCGGGATCCCGATCCGGACACAGATGAAAACGAGTATCGCGAAGAGTATTACGAACGCATCGCGTACGCGAACGAGCACTTCGCATCCGGCATCCCCGGTTGGAAGACTGATCGCGGCCGGATCTACATCATGTACGGCAAGCCGGACGAGAAGGAAACCCATCCGTCGGGCGGCATGTACAACCGCGAATCGTATGAAGGCGGCGGCTCGACTTCGACTTATCCGTTTGAGCGCTGGTTCTATCGATACATTGCGGGCGTCGGCTCCGGCATCGAGATCGAATTCGTTGACCCCACGGGCAGCGGCGAATACCGCATCGCGCGCAATCCGGATGAGAAGGACGCGCTGCTGCACATACCCGGCGCGGGGTTGACCCTCGCCGAATCAATGGGTCTGTCCGACAAATCCGATCGCGTGGTGAACTCGCAGGGCATCGGCATGGCCGGATATCGACGCGAACAGGACAGTCCGTTTTCGCGGCTGCAACTGTTGGCTGATTTGAACCGGCCGCCGCAAATCAAGTTCAACGATCTTGCATCGGCGGTGAACACCCCGGTCATTGAAGACAATCCGCTGAACTTTGACGTGCGCGTGGACTTTTTCCGTCAGTCGGATGAGCGCGTGATTACCGCGTTTACAATTCAGACCGACAATAACAACCTGGTATTCCAGGACAGCGGTGGCTTGCAGCAGGCGCAACTGAATATCTTTGCGAAGATTACGCACGTTTCCGGTCGTCGCGCCGGCATCTTTGAAGATCCGGTGATAACCCGCGCGACTCCGCAAGAGTTGGTTGAGGCGAAAGAACGCAAGTCCGCGTACCAGAAGGCAGTGGCGCTGATGCCCGGCCGCTATCGCGTGGATGTGATCATTCGCGACATCGCCTCAGGCGCGACCGGCGTGCGTCACATCGGCTTCGAAGTTCCGAAGTACGATCCGAACAAGCTGTCCACTTCAACGCTGATCCTTGCCGCCAAACTTGAAGGCCTCGGCGAGCAGCCCGCCGTCGGCATGTTCACCATCGGCAACGTGAAGGTCATTCCGAACGTTTCCGGAACCTATCATCGCGGTTCACCCATCGGGGTGTACATGCAGATTTACAACGCCGGGGTCGATCAAACAACGCTGCGTCCGTCGGTGGATGTTGAGTACGCGCTGATGAAGGACGGCAAAGAGATTGGTAAGCAGACCGAAGACTGGCGCGGCAACAGCGATTCAGGCCAGCGCCTGACACTGGCGCGGCTGGTCGATTCGCGCGGCTTGAATCCCGGCGACTACGCCATTGAAGTTCGCGTTAAGGATCGCGTCAGCGGTCAGAACCTGGTGCAGTCGGCTAAGTTTGCGATTGTGCAGTAGCCAGGGATTTTTGCACCGGCTCTCGATTGATTAAATCGAGGGCCGGTTTTGTTTTTATCCGCGAAGACCTGGCGTTTAGAGGCGGGCTACCGCCCGCCAGTCGTGGAATAGGAAAAGCGGGCAGTAGCCCGCCGCTAAACGTTTCTTTCAAAGGAGCCAACCAATGTTCACCCGAATCATCCTTATCTTCTCGGCGCTGGTCGTGACGGTGAACATTAGCGCCCAACCTGCAACGAAAAGCGGTGATCCCCAGGACAAACCGCGCAAGGTCAAACAGGAACCACACAAAGCGTTCAAGCAATTCCGTCAGGAAGTTGAGCCGATCATCAGGCCGGAAGAACTGAACGCATGGAACAAACTGCAAACCGACGAGGAGCGCGAGCAATTCATCCTCGAGTTCTGGCGTCTGCGCGACACCGATCCGGACACGGAAGTGAACGAGTATCGCGAAGCGTACTTTGAACGTTTGGCTTACGTGAATGAGCACTTCGCGGCCGGCATTCCCGGTCACAAAACCGATCGCGGAAAGATCTATCTGAAGTATGGCAAGCCGGATGAGATTGAAACGCACCCAACCGGCGGATCGTATCAGCCGCCTTCACATGAACGTTATAGCGCAACCTCGACCTATCCTTTTGAGAAATGGTGGTATCGCCACATCCCCGGACACAACGACGTTGAAATTGAATTTGTTGATCCTTCAGGCACCGGCGAATACCGCATCGCTCGAAATCCCTTCGAGAAGATCGCAACCCTTCACATGCCGGGTGGCGTGAGCATGCCCGGAGTCAACCAAGCTGACCTCATCAGCGCCGCGGGTGGTTTCGGAAATCCATTTTCATCGCGCGCTAAGGATTCACCATTCGAGTGGATGGACCTGATCCGATTGCGAGACGAAGCACCAAAGGTCAATTTCGATCGCGATATCGGAACCGGAACGAGCTCGCCGATCACCGACGACAACGTCCTCACTTCAGATCTCCAGATTAGTTTCTTCAGACAGTCGGATGATCGCGTCATCGTGGCGTTTACCGTGCAGGCTGACAATCGGGATTTGGTCTTCCGTGAAGTGGGCGGCCTTCAGACGGCGCGGCTCAACATTGCCGGTCGCATCATGAACGTGTCGGGCCGGCGCGTCGGTTACTTCGAAGATGCCGTCACCACCACCGCCACCTCAGCCGAGTTGATTGATGCAAAGGAAAGGAAGTCGGCCTATCAGAAGGCCCTGCCAATGCTGCCTGGCCGGTATCGCATCGACTTGCTGGTCCGTGATGTGGAATCGGGCGCGGCAGGCATTCAGCACATCGGATTCCAGGTCCCGAAGTTTGGTAAGGATCTTGCCGCATCGTCGCTGGTTTTGGCGTCGGTCCTGGAACACGTTTCCAATGTGCCGGCCTCGCGACAGTTCGTGATTGGCGACAAGAAGGTCATTCCCAATC
The DNA here is from genome assembly GCA_963726075.1 of uncultured Acidobacteriota bacterium. Lineage (GTDB taxonomy): Bacteria > Acidobacteriota > Blastocatellia > Pyrinomonadales > Pyrinomonadaceae > UBA11740. The sequence continues at coordinate 1,458,909 of CAVSAQ010000001.1, forward strand.
TGACCGCGACTTACCGGCGGGGCTCGCCCGTTGGTGTCTACATGCAGATTTACAACGCCGATGTCGATCAATCAACGCTGCGTCCTTCGGTGGATGTTGAGTACGCGTTGATGAAGGACGGCAAAGAGATCCGCAAGCAGACGGAAGACTGGCGCGGCAACAGCGACTTTGGCCAGCGCCTGACACTGGCGCGACTGGTAGATTCGCGCGGCTTGAGTGCCGGCGACTACGCAATTGAAGTTCGCGTTCGGGATCGTGTCAGTGGTCAAAACCTGATGCAGTCGGCGAAGTTTACGATTGTCCAGTAGCCGGCGAATTCGCCTAACTTAAATCGCGAGTGGCCTAACAAAGCTGCTCGCGATTTGTTTTTGAGCGCGGCCTCGCGCTGCCGTTTGGCTGAACCACTAACGCTGCGGTGCTAGAATCAAATCTCCCAATGCAGTCTGTGCAACTTACAGGATTAACTCAGGCCGAGCTTTCAGATTTCGTGCAGGAACTCGGTGAGCCGGCTTATCGCGGCCGCCAACTGTTTTCCGCGATTCAGCGGCGGCGGGTGCGCTCGTACGATCAGATCACCGATCTCCCGAAGGATTTTCGCGCGAAGCTTCAGGAGCGCGCGGACATCTCAACTCTGAAGGTCGAATCCCGTTATCTCTCGACCGACGGCACGCGGCGCTACCTGATGAAGACACACGACGGCCGGCCCGTCGAGACGGTGTTCATTCCGGAAGAGCGGCGCGACACGATTTGTTTCTCTTCGCAATCGGGCTGTCCACTGCAATGCACTTTCTGCCTGACCGCGCAGCTCGGCCTGTTGCGGAATCTGACCGCCGGCGAAATCGTGGAACAGATTATCGTCGCGCTCAATGACGCTTACGGGGACGGCGTGAAGAGCACCCCACTTGATCACCCCAGCCGAGATGCTCGGCCGGGGACCCCGTCGATGCTCGCGCGGGGACCCCGCACGCCGCCGCGCGGCACGAACCTCGTCGGCATGGGCGCGGGCGAGCCCTTTCTGAATTTCGAGTCTTTGATGAAAGCGCTGCGCGTGATGAGCGACCCTGACGGCCTGCACGTCGTCCCGAACCGCGTGACCATTTCCACGGCGGGCATCGCACCGCGGATTCGCGAACTTGCAAGCATTCGCGACCGGCCACATCTCGCTGTTTCCCTCGCCGCGCCGAACGACGAACTGCGAAACGAACTGATGCCAATCAACAAGAAGTGGCCTTTGGACGAACTACTCGATGCCTGCAAAGAATTCGAGAAGTCACTGAAGCCCGGCGAGCGGTTCACTTTTGAGTACGTAATGCTGAAAGGCGTTAACGATTCCGACGAACAGGCGCGACAGCTGGCGAACCTTATTAACCGGCACGCGCTGCGCGCCAAAGTGAATTTGATTCCACACAATCCGGCTGAGCCATTGCCTTATCAGCCGTCATCTGCGGACCGCGTGGAATCATTCCGAGAGATTTTGGAATCCAAACGCGTGTACGCGTTCGTGCGCAAGCCGCGGGGCCGCGACATTCTGGCCGCTTGCGGGCAATTGGCCGCGCGAGGCGAAACCTATCAGGCGCCGGTTTCGATTCGCTAGCAACCGCGATAAAATCTCAGCCATCAAAAGCAGAACTACAAACATGAAAAGACCAATTAAGAAACTTGTATTGACGACGCTGCTAATCTGCGCCGTGGTAGTGTGGACGCCGATTTCCGCGGCCACGCCGGCGCCCGAGCCCAACATCAGCGTTGTCGGCTATTTTGCCACTGACAAAGCGCAGCGCGGCCGGCCCACGCGCGTGTCAATCGTGATCGACATTCCCGGCGGCTATCACGTCAACTCGAGTCGGCCGTTAGAAACTTATCTGATCGCGACGTCAGTCAAAGTCGAAGCTGAGAACGGCCTGCGCCCCGGACCGGTGAGCTTTCCCCGGCCGCTGCTTAAGAGATTCAAGTTTTCGCAGAAGCAGTTGTCGGTTTACGAAGGCCAGGTCCGATTGAAATTCAATGTGACGGTGCCGGCGAACTATGCCGATGATTCGGGAAAAGTGAAAGCGCGCGTCAGAATGCAAAGCTGCAATGATGAAGTTTGCTTCGCGCCAAAGAACTACGACGTGAATTTGAAGATCGGTGTTGTTGGTGCGAATGACGCGGTGAAGCGAATCAACGGCTGGGCTTTTAAATAAAGCTTGCGCCAAACTCCCTTTCGGAGTAGCTTGCCCGCAGGTTCAGCTCATCGGAAACCTGAATCTAACCGGCGAAACAGATCCCCTGATGTTTCCGTCATACAACGAACCATCCTACGCGGGTTTTTGGATACGCGTACTCGCCTATCTAATCGACACCCTGTTGATATCGATCGTTTTCTGCCCTCTCGGTTTCGGGTTGGGTCTGCTCGGGGCTGCCGGAGAAATTGATGAAAACGATCCCGCGTGGATGGGCATCAATCTGTTGCTGAACGTCGTGTCGATTGTGGTTGGATGGCTCTACTTTGCCCTGACCGAAAGTTCCTCCTGGCAGGCGACGGTCGGAAAAAGACTGCTCAAGCTAAAGGTGACCGACATGGATGGTCAGCGAATTAGCTTTGGCAAAGCCACGGGACGTTACTTCGGGCAGATTCTTTCCGGAATGATTTGTGGTATCGGCTACATCATGGTGGCGTTTACGGAAAAGAAGCAGGGCCTTCACGATCTGATGGCCGGCACATTGGTCGTCTGGGATGTGCCACAACTTTACGACCCTCCACCACCGCCTGATTTCGCTTATCGCGGCGGCCAAAACCCCGGGCCTTATAATTCGTCATTGTGATCTGCCAATAACGGACATCAGCCGGCCCACCCGACCGTAAGCCACCTTCTCACGCCGGTACGAAAAGAAAAGATCAGTGCGCTCCATCGTGCAGAGCGGTGCGACGTGAATCTTGTCGGGCTCGACACCGGCAGAAACCAGTTGTTCGCGGTTGGCTGTTTGCAGATCGATACGCGCGTGACCGTCGCGGGTGGGCGCGAACAGCTTCTGAGATTGCGGAAATCGATCGGTGAACTGCTCGATCACTTCCACACCGACTTCGTAACAGCACAGATTCGCCGCCGGACCAATCGCGGCGCGCAGGTCTCGGGGCTTAGCGCCGTACTGCTCCTGCATCTGTTCGATTGCGCGCCGGACAACTGACCCGACTGTGCCACGCCAACCGGCATGAACCGCAGCGAACGCACCCGACATCGGATCACCAATTAGAACCGGTACGCAGTCCGCAGTTTTCACGCCTAAAAGAACGTGCGGCACGTTACTGACCAGCACGTCGCAGTATTGAACTTCGCCGAGCACGTCCGGCATTGGCTGCGCTTCGGCTTCAGTCCGCACGACGCGCACGTCAGCGCCATGTACCTGCCAGCATCCCGTCAACGTCCATTCGCCGGTAAACAGTTTGAGAAAGCGACGCCGGTTCTCGTAAATATTCTCCGCCGCGTCTTCGTTAAAGCCGGCGAGATTGAGCGAATTTTCCGGCATCGGGCTGACGCCGCCGAGCCGGGTTGAGAATGCATTCGCGAATCCGTCGCGCTCCAGCGGCCCGCAAACCAACGCCTGCACGCCATCGCGTTCGCGCCAGTAGAATCCGGCTTCTTGGAGCGCGGCGTCATTGCGCTTAACATCTGTCTCGCCTGTGATCGTCTCCATCGGAATCGACATCATTGAGGTTAGCCGCGTGCGCGAAACCATCGCGCGCACGCCGCGCTTTGCCGAACGCGTCTTTACCGACGCCGAGCGTGCTTACTGCGAATCGCGCGGCGCCGTCGCCGCGCAACATTATGCCGCGCGCTTTGCGGCAAAAGAAGCCGCGCTGAAAGCTTTGCAAACCGGGTGGAGCGGCGGCATCAGTTGGCAGGACGTTGAAATTTCAGCGAAGGAGTCGGGCGCGCCTTTGATTACTTTTCATGGCCGCGCGCGCGAACTCTACGAAGCGTCCGGCGCGACGACCGCGCATATCTCAATTGCACACACCACCGAACACGCCATTGCGGAAGTGATTTTAGAGAGGGAATAGACCTTAGCAGGTCACGACAAGCCGTCTTGAATGAACGGCTATGCCGCCTGATGTGCGTAAGGTCTCTGACCTACACGGCTTTGCCTAAAAAACGCCACGGCTGCGAGCGGACAGACTCGTCGAGCTGCGAAGCAGCGGTCCTAGCTAAGCCCAAGGCGAGGTTTTGCGAGCCTTGGGAACCAGGCCCGTTTTAATCAGCGGGGCCCGCGAAGCGGGCGACAGAGGTTGGCCTATCTGCTTCGAACGCGAGATCATTGCGCCCCTTCGGGTGGGGAATACACCTTCTCTTGATCCAGGGGTGGCGCGACCTGCGGGTCGCTTACCCCTGGCTACTTTCTTGCAACCGCTACGCGGTTGGTCAATCAAAACAAATCTCAATCACTTCACAGTCTGGTCAACCGATCGGATTCTCAAGGTCAAGCGGGGGCAAGCCACCCTTGCTGAACTTGAGGTAATTAGCCTTGATCAATGTCATACGCGTTTATCCGCGGCTAATTCCTCGGCTTAATCATCATCACCGCCGCCCACGTTTCAATCCCATCCCAAAGATTCTGCAAACGAATGTTCTCGTTCTCAGCGTGCTGATTGTTGTCGTAGTTCGCAATCGGCACCGTAATGGTTATCGTCCGGAGATGATCGGTGATGATCGACAAAGGTAGACTGCCGCCCAATGTCGGCAGCCGAACGATCGGATCTTTCGAAGTTGATTGGACTGCCTCGATGACCGCAATTGAGATCGGCAAATCCATGCGGGTACGTTCGGCGTTATAGCCGCCTTTGCGCATCACGACTTTCGCAATCAGTCCGTGCCGTTTTCGTTCCGCTTCCGTCGGATCCCGATCGATTACATGGAAGCCTTCGCTGCGGATGTGTTCGATCAAACGTTGTACTTGCCGCTTATGATCATTTCCTTTGACCAGCCGCAGATCGAGCACCGCCGTCGCGGTCGTGGGAATAACGTTCCGGGCCAGCGCCCCGACGTCGCCGCTGCTGATGCCGTTGATGTTCATTGACGGTTCGTTGATCAATTCCAGCAGGCTCTTCCCTTTACCTTCTGTTTTCGCCAGCCCCAGCTGCGCTCGCAATTGATCGTCGTAAGCCGGCGCGTCCGCAATCGCGCGTCGTTCGGGCTCTCCCAGCGGTTCGACGCCGTCGTACCAGCCGTCGATCTTCACCCGGCCGTTTTCATCTTTCATCGTCGCCAGCAGACGCGCCAGCGTCATCGCCGGATTCGGCGCCCAGTTGCCGTAATGCCCGCTGTGCAACGGCCGCGTCGCGCCGTACACCGTCACATCAACGTTCACATCTCCACGCACGCCGAAGACAACTTGCTTGCGACCAGACTGATGCACCGGCCCGTCACAAATGATCCACGCGTCCGCCTGAAGTAAGTCTTTGTGCAGGTCGAGCATTTCGCCGAGATGCGGCGAACCGGCTTCTTCTTCGCCTTCGAAAAAGAATTTGACGTTCACTGACGGCTTAAGCCCGCTCGCTTTCAAAGCATCGAACGCAGTGAGAATCGCCATCACGCCGGCTTTGTCGTCAGAAGCCGAGCGCGCATACAAACGCCACTCTGGATTGATCTCGCCGCGCGCGGGCAGCGTCGCGATCTTTCCTCCCTTTTCCAAGGCCGCGGTGCGCCAGGTCGGTTGCCATGGCGGCGAAGCGGTCCACGCTTTCGGATCGACCGGCTGCCCATCGTAGTGCGCGTACACGACTATCGTCTGCGTCGCACCTGGAATCTTCCATTCGCCGTAAACAGCCGGCGGCGGCTCTTTCGATTTCGTTTCAAGCAGACGCGGATTCAGTCCGCGTCGCTGCATCATCTCAATAATGAATTGCGCGCTGCGGCGAATGTTTACCCGATCGGAGGCGACGTTGGGAATGGAAAGAAGACGAGTGAACTCGGCGAGAATCTGTCGCTCGTGAGCGCGCCGGTAGTCGCGAATTGGGGATTGAGCTGCGCAAAGGCTCGCCGCAACCGCTAGGGCCGCCAGGGTTTGAATCAGAAGTTTGAATGTGGAGCGGAATTCCCGTCCCCGCGAGCGGGGAGGGGTTAGGGGTGGGGTTGCGCGGGCTGCCAACCTCTCCCCCCTCTCTTGTCTTTGCGACCCTTTACGGCTTTGCGTCTTTGCGTGAGATCTGTTCTGCGAAAGGAGCAGTTCGCGTAAAGGCGTGCAAAGAAACGCAAAGTAAGACCTTCTTGCAAAAGGAATCATCCGCTTAGCTCGCCCCGCCAACCTGATACCGCTCGCGCAGAACGCCCATGTGATGCCGCGCGTGACCCACCATGATGTAGGCCAACGCGCGCACCGACACCGGCGCACCATTTGCCATGCCCATCCGCGTCCATGCTGTCTCGTCCAGAGTTCGCAGCATGGCGATATTTGAAAGCCGCACGAGGCGGAACTCGCTCAGCAGATCCTCAAGTTCGACATGTTCGTAAGGAGAGTTCGGCATGTATTCGTTCTCGTCAAAGCCTGGCAGGTCCTGCGTTTCGCCGCGCGCGATGCACAGCGCGCGATAACCAAAGACGCGTTCACCGTCGATCAAGTGTCCAACGATCTGGCGAATGGTCCACTTGCCTTCGGCATAAGCATAGGTTTCGCGCTCAGGCGTAACGCGATCGAGCAGCACATCAACTGCATCAATCTGCGAGCGCATGGCCGGTAGAATTTCGTCTTCAGTCACATGCGACACGTAAGTTTGATAGAACGAGGCGTATTCAGTTTCGTTTGGACGGCTCATGGTAAACCTCTCCGGTCCTGCGTGGTTGATGTTCGGAACGCGCATCATATTGCGACTTTATAAGTCATGCAACGGTAATAAAGGCGCTCCGCAGGCTGTCAGCCTGCCCGGCGCCGTCTCTTTACAACGACGCAGGTTAACAGCCCGCGATACTAATGCTCCGCCCCTCTCTTGCCCTACTCATCCTGTGCTTTTGCTGCGCCCTGGCGCATGGCCAGTCTTTTGCGCGCCGCGATCGCGCGACGGATCAAGTAACTGACGAAGCCACTGCCGATCAGGTAGTCGCTGCGCAGGCCATTCTTTTGTTGAAGCGGCTGGATGACGATGTAATCGTTTACCGGTCGCTGGGAGAGTTTGAGGAAGGTCGCCAGTTGGCCCGCGTCCCGTTTGCTACTTTCAAAAGAAACCTGATTGAAGTTGGCGCCGAAGCTGAGGAGCTCGCGTCGCGATTGCCGCCCGGGCGTTTGAAATCAGAGATCCGCAACGCGCTCGCCTCGTACCGCGACGGTGCATACTGGTGGGAAAGAGCCGATCAGCCACGCGTGGTTCACGCTTCTGAGTTGCGATCGACCGATAACACCGTCACACCGAGCGCCTTGTTTTTCCGCGCAAACCTGCCCTACACGGTTGCCATCCACTGGCGACAGGCTAACAAACACCTTCAACGCGCTGTCCAACATCTCAAGTGAGCTTTGGTACCTGAATCAAGCTTCGTGGATTTGTTTGATGGCCTGAGCACTCGAACTCAAAGCGCCCTGCATCCATGAAGGCAACAACGAAAGGTGCTCGCCCGCGAAGTGAATTCGCCCTTCCGGCTGAGCGAACAGCAGCAAACCGCCGACGCCCGCGAAGGCCCACGCGCCCCGTGCCCATTCGTCTTCGTTCCAACATTTCGACGTGCCGGTCTCGAAGTTTTCGCGCACCCCGGGCAATAGCGAATCCAGTTGCTTAATAGTTGAATCAATTCGCTCGCTCTCTTTCATTGCCGCAATCGGTTCGGCGGTGCCCGGCCGCGCGTAAGTCATCACGATGCCGCGCTGTCCCGGCTGGTTCCACGTCGGCTGCCACACTTCGACGCCGTCTTTCGTCAGACCGAATCCGTTCAAGCCAAGTTCTTCCCACGAACGCTTTTTCGTTTGCAGGTAAACGCGTGAGACGTTGACGTAGTCCAGCTCGTTGATTGCTTTGATCTTTTTCTCGGAAAAGTTCGCGGGGAACTTAATGTTCCGCAACACCGAGAACGGCACGGTGCACAGGATGCGGTCAGCGGTCAGCATTTCCGTCTTGCCGTTGTGCATGAAAACGGCGCGCGCGCCTGTCTCGTCCTGCTCGATTCGGACAACCGGCGAGTGGTAATGAATCTTGCTCGCCAGCCGCTCAGCAAAGGCCTTCGGTAAGAGATCGTTGCCGCCTTTAATCTTCGAGAACCGTGCCGGAGAACCGCCGAGTTCGCTTCCAAAGGTTTTGCCCAGCTCTTTAATCAAGCGGTCGATCTTCACGCGTTTCATGCCACTACCTTCGGCGGTCAGAGCCGATAGTTGAGACGGATACATGGGCACGAGGGGGAGTCCGAACAGCTTCACGTACTTCAAGACCAAATCGTGATCGTGTGGAATGCGCGCCGCGCCGGCTTCAGCGTACAAACCGTCCGCGAAAGGCTCGCGCAAAGTTTGTATGCGGCCACCCGGGAGAGCGCGCGCTTCAAGAATCGTGACCTGATGGCCGAGCTGCGTCAGTTCGTAGCCCGCTGCGAGGCCGGCGATTCCGGCGCCGATAATGACGACTTTCTTCGGAGCGGCGCCCACCGTAATGAACGGCACCCGTGCCAGCGAAACACCAGCGAGTGTAAGCGCGCTGCGCTTGATAAATGTGCGGCGATTTATCGGCATCGTGATCAGGCAATCGTGGATTTCTGCTGCTTCGGTGAAGGGCGGTCCTTATCTTTTTCGGAGTAGCGAATCACGCTCAGGTGGCCGTCGGGTTCGAGAAAGGCACGCTTGACCTCCGCATAGTCCTCGACGCCTTGCAGGCGAAGTTGCTCGGCCAAATCACTTTCCCTGAGCAATTCTGAGCGTAGGTTGCGACGTTGAACGCGGCCGTTCTTGATCAGCAACAAAGGCGGAGAATTGAGCAAGCTGTGCACCCAACGATAACGAAATGCGAGCCAGTCGAGACCATAGTTCCAGGCGAAGATCGTGCCCACCAGAATGGCGCCCTCGGTTAACGAGCGATACTCGCTGGCCATGGCATTCTGCGCGGCGTCCGCGACCAGGACGATGACCAGCAGGTCAGGAGTGCTGAGGGCGCCCGGATCACGCCTAAGCAACCGCATCAGCGCGAGGATAAACAGGTACATCACTGACCCGCGCAGAACGATCTCTAATGGATGAACCGTGGGAACGAACAGACCGTGCCAATCGATGACAGCGAGGAACAGCATGAAACTCCTTCGGGAGAAATTTTATCCACGCCGGCGTCGCGGTGTCGGCCGCGGCGAGGGCGTCGGCTCGGCGGTCTCGCGAGGCGGTCGCGGCATGTCTTCTGACTTGAACCGCGGCAAGAGTTCATCCCGCATCGCAAGTTGATAAACCGCCCACGCGATCGTCGCGGCGTTTTTCTTCACGTCGTCTTCGATGATTCGTTCGTACGTGTCGAGATTCGTGTGCCAGGTGTGCGAGTTGTACTCGATCGGATCAATGCCCATGCCAATACCCGGCAATCCCGCCTGATTGAAGGAAGAGTTGTCCGATCCGCCGAGGCCTCGGCTGCGCGACGCGATTGCTCCGACCACACCGTTTTCTTTGAACGGCTTCAGGATCTCGCGCACGATGCTCGCGGCTTCGGGTGGACCGAACACACCTGCGCCGCGAATGCGCCCCGTGCCGCTATCGATGTTGAAGTAGCCACCAAATTTCTCATAACCGGGTTTGGGACTCTCAAAGGATCCGAAGGTGTCTTTCACGTAAGCCTGCGATCCGAGCAGCCCTTGCTCCTCGCCGCTCCACAACGCAACGCGAATCGTGCGACGCGGGCGTACGCCCAGCGTCTTCAGAATACGCGCCGCCTCCATCATGATGGCGCAGCCGATCGCGTTGTCGGTGGCGCCGGTCGCCGCGTGCCACGAATCCAGATGGCCGCCGAGCATGATCACTTCGTCGGCTTTGTCGGTCCCGGGAATCTCAGCAATCGTGTTGTACGAAGTCTTGCCTTCGGGATACACCCGGTTGACGATGTTGAATTCCAGAGTCACCGGCCTGATATCGGCAAGCAGGCGCGTGATGCGACCATAGTCTTCGTTTCGCATCACCACGGTCGGGATTGCTTTATTCACGTCGAAAGTCCGGTTATTGAAAGCGCGAATCTGTCCATGCTCGCGGCCGGCATCGTTCACCCGAACCAGCGCGCCGTTGACTTTCAAGAACGCGTCGAGCTGCTCGTCAATCTGTCTGTTCGTCAGAGGCGTCGGCGTTCCGGGAACCGGCGTCGGAGTTGGCGACGGTGAGGGGAATTGCTGCGGCCGGGCGTTCGGGCCGTAGCGCTGCTCCGCCAGCTCGTCCGTCATTCGTTTCGGCGGCGGATTGATATTGACCGGCAGGATCGCAGCCCTTCCGATCATCACGACGCGTCCCCGCGCCCTGGCTTTCTGCGTTTCGAAGAACGCCGTTAGCTGCTCCTGCGTCGGCCGCGCCGGCAGAATCATCTGATAAGCATTCGCGCGTACAACGCCGCGCGTGCCTGGCGTCCACGCCAGCGCTTCGGCCACGAGTGAATCTTTCACGGGCGCGACAATGTGCGCCGACAATCTTTCGTTCAGCCATCCCGGATGCTTGAAATCCCACGCGTGAAGGTGCCCGTTCGAAAGTCCCCACGCCGTCATCTGCTTCACCGCCCACTCAGCCGAGCCCTTGTGATTCGGCGAGCCGGTGAGCCGCGGGCCGTACACGTCGGAAAGCATGTGCATCGTCTTCATGATCTGCGAGTTCGTCATCGCTTCTTTGCGAATCCGTTCGAGCAGTTCTTTGTCTGATTGCGATTGAGCAAAGGTCGGCAGGCAAAGCAGAGTTGAAATCAGGGCGACAGCAACAGCACGGCGATGCAGCATCAAGGTTTTTCTCCTGAACAGGTTTTTGGAGATCAGCAGGATTATACTTTGGAGTGCGCCGGCAGAGCGAAGCGGCCACGGCGCTTTGGCTGACGTCAGGAATTCGCGCGTAAGCAAGGACTTGTTGGAATAGCAGAGAGTTGAAGCCACGACAGTCAGTAGCTCTCTCGTCACCCCTCGCCGAAGTTATGATAATCGCAGTCTCATTCACACCTCGCTTCAGCGAGGTGTGCCAAGCGCACTAGCGCACGATTCTTGAACCGTTTTTACGGTTTCCCGAAAGCCGTTGAAACGGCTAAACCGCTCCATTTGGATTCGTACACCACCTCGCTGAAGCGAGGTGTTAATGAGAATCAGCATCGAAGGAGGCTCACATGAGAGTTGTTCTCATTTGCACCGTTAGCCAGGTAGTCCTAGAATCGTCTCGACAGTTTGACAACTGAATAACGTTTCGGGGGAGTCCCGATTTTCGATCGGGACTGAGAGTCCGTTATGGAGACCCCTTGAACCTGATACGGCTAGCACCGTCGAAGGGAGAAACAGCCATCATGCGGAGTAGTCCCCCAAGGGCCAGTCCGCTTAGTACGAGATGACCGTTCCATCCTTTTCGAGGGTGGAGCGGTTTTTTATTTTTGGAGTATCAGGGGGCAGCATCGTTTCCCAATGGGACACGGAACGGGATGACGCAACCAGCCGGCGAAGCCGGCGGCAGATGGTAGCCCCGGGTGAGCGAGCGAAGCGAGCGGAACCCGGGGTTGGGAATTGTTATTTTTTATTAGAGCCCGCGAAGCGGGCGACAGACGTTCGGAAGGACAACTCAATGAGCGCCGCAATTAAACCAGCCCAGATCGACAGCACACTTCCAAATTCACGCCGCATCTACGTCGAAGGCACGCAGCCCGGCGTGCGCGTGGCTTTTCGTGAAATAGACCAAAACGCCACGCGGAATTTTCGGAATGAGTTGGAAGAGAATCCGCCGGTGCGTGTCTATGACACCAGCGGTCCGTACGGCGATCCATCCCAGGCGACGGACGTGCGTGAAGGGCTGCCGCAGTTGCGGCGCGAATGGATCGTTGCTCGGGGCGACGTTGAAGAATACGAAGGCCGCTCGACCCAACCGATCGACGATGGCTATCTGACATTCGATGCAGCGCAGAACGCGCGGCAAAAAGAGAAGGGCCGCCTTGAAGACTTTCCGGCGCTACGCCGTACGCCGCTGCGCGCGAAGAAAGGCTCGTGCGTTACGCAAATGCATTACGCGCGTCAAGGCATTATCACGCCTGAGATGGAATTCATCGCGATCAGGGAGAACCTCGGACGCGCCTGGGAGCGCGGCCATCTTGGCCGCAATGGGAACGCGGGCGCCCTCGCCCGCAACGGAACCGAAGAAAAGAGCGGGCAGGATGCCCGCGCTCCCAGAGATTCACTCAACCATCAACATCGCGGCCAATCCTTCGGCGCGTCGATCCCCGAATACGTGACGCCCGAGTTCGTCCGCGACGAAGTCGCGCGCGGCCGCGCCATCATTCCCGCGAACATCAATCACCCGGAATCCGAACCGATGATCATCGGCCGCAACTTCCTGGTGAAGATAAACGCCAACATCGGCAACTCCGCCGTGCTCTCTTCCATTGATGACGAAGTGGAAAAGATGCGCTGGTCGATCAAGTGCGGCTCAGACACTGTGATGGATCTTTCGACGGGAAAGAACATTCACGCCACGCGCGAGTGGATCATCCGGAACTCGCCGGTGCCGATTGGGACCGTGCCGATCTACCAGGCTTTGGAAAAAGTCGGCGGCAAAGCGGAAGAGCTGACGTGGGAAATCTTCCGCGACACTCTGATTGAACAAGCCGAGCAGGGTGTCGATTATTTCACCATTCACGCCGGCGTGCGGCTGCCTTTCATCCCGATGACGGCTCGCCGGACGACGGGGATCGTTAGTAGAGGTGGCTCGATCATGGCTAAGTGGTGTCTCGCTCATCACCAGGAGAGTTTTCTCTACACGCGCTTCCGCGAGATTTGCGAAATCATGGCGGCCTACGACGTTTCGTTCTCGCTCGGGGATGGTTTGCGTCCCGGCTCGATTGCCGACGCGAACGACGAAGCGCAGTTTGCGGAACTTGAAACGCAGGGCGAGCTGACAAAGATCGCCTGGGAGTACGACTGCCAGGTAATGAACGAAGGTCCCGGCCACGTTCCCATGCACCTCATCAAAGAGAACATGGAGAAACAGCTCGAGTGGTGTCAGGAAGCGCCGTTCTATACGCTCGGCCCGCTCACGACCGACATCGCGCCCGGCTATGACCACATTACGTCGGCAATCGGCGCCGCGATGATTGGCTGGTACGGCACTGCGATGCTCTGTTACGTCACGCCCAAAGAACATCTCGGTTTGCCGAACAAGAAAGATGTGAAAGACGGCGTTATCGCTTACAAGATTGCCGCGCACGCCGCAGACTTAGCGAAAGGTCACCCCGGCGCCCAGTATCGCGATAACGCGTTATCAAAAGCCCGCTTTGAGTTTCGCTGGGAGGATCAATTCAATCTCTCGCTCGACCCGGAAGTCGCGCGTGAATACCATGACGAAACCCTGCCGCAAGAGGGCGCCAAGCTCGCCCACTTCTGCTCCATGTGCGGCCCACACTTCTGCTCAATGAAGATCACACAGGACGTGCGCGAATACGCAGCTCAGAAAGAGATCGATGAACAAGCAGCCTTGGGTGTGGGCATGAAGGAGAAGGCGGAAGAGTTTGTGGCGAGTGGTGGGGAGATTTACCAAGGTTCGAGATAAGTTTCCCCAGCGTTAATTTGCCTCAACATTCCGTGAAACAAGAAACACTTCGCGCCAGCCAGGGAATCCCTTGAGCTTCAACAAGCCCAGACTGACTGTAGCCCAGCTCTTATCGCGGCGGTTCAAAATCCCTGCGACCTCTTCACTGCATAGAACATAATTGCTCAAAGGCAATCGCTCCGGTGGTATCGAATTTAGCGCCATGGCAAGAGAGCCCCTGGAGATTCCTTCGATTCTGAACGCGTACGACACGTGAGGACCTTCGCGGTCGTTTTCAATCACGTCAACTTCGCCGAAGTGAACCGCGAACCGAAGATTTATTGCGCGCTCCTCCGGTAGTTCTCCGTTCCGTTTGTCGATCAACTCAAGGAGTTCAAATGAGCTCTCGATCGCATTCAAGGCCGAAATCTCAGCGGAATCAGCGTTCGCAAAAGTAAAAAGATATCCATCACCCGTGCTCTTGATAAATTGCAGTCCGCGTCGTTCGCCAACTGCTCGGATAAACGATCGCAGGTCGCGCATGAGCGAGCGCCCGACAGCATACCAACCGAATAGGTTGCTCGACGCTGTGGATTCCACGAGGTCGACCACCACTATCGCCTCGCTAGCGACAGACGGGAATTGCGAATTCTCGCCAATATTCATGCCTTGCGCGCTCCCGCAGGCGTGTACCGGACTACTTCGACGCGGTTAGCGAAACCCTTCACCTCCGTCTGCTCTTCAAGGACCGAGCAAGCTTTGTCGTTTACTCGGGAGTTGGCCAATAGCATCAGCTGATATGACGATCTCGCCCGGACCTGCCTGCGAGGTGAGTCGCGCCGCAAGGTTAACCGCGCTTCCCATAATATCCTCGTCACCATAGGAGGTTGGCGTGAAAGCAACGACACCGCTGTGCATCCCAATCCGCACCGTAAGCGGCTCTCCTGCAACTAGGATCGATTCTTGCGCAAGGGATCGTTGCAGTGCCTCCGCAAACATTAACGCATCGTTTGTTTGGGGGAAGGCGGCCATAATGGAATCCCCGATAAACTTAATCATTCGGCCGTTGTGAGCGCGCAGCATTTCCCTCGCACGTCCTAAGAATTCCTGAAAGCTCTTTCCGAATGCTAGATCGCCCACGGTTGTTAAAAAGCGGGTGGAACCAACGATATCTGCAAAAACGATCGAAACTGTCCCAACTCGTGGCGCGCTCGCGGCGGCAAGTGCACGCTCCAAGTCGGGCCAGCGATGGTCAAATTCTTTGCGCAGCGACTCTTCTGGAATTTGTATCTCTGCCTCCTTGTTCAGTGCTGCAATCAGTTTCCAAGTCCCGTTTCGATCCGCACTCGTTGCTTTGAATTGAGCAAGCGGTCCCGTAATCTCCCTCGCTTGCAAATCAATTAGATACAGAAACAACTTGCCTGCGTGGGTCAACGCACCTGCCTCAAAAAGAAGCCAAGGTGAGTCTTTGCTTTCATCTGTGAGGCAAATGATTCCTATCTTTGACGTTTGAAGGTGGTGAGTGATTTCACGATTCCAATCAGCGCCTGCAGGAAGGTCAGAAGCCACCCAAGGTTCGCTTGACGGAAGCAAGGCAGGTATCCATTGCCTTAGAGCAGCTGCTACTTCTCTGCTTTTTGACCCAGACCAACTGATAAATACATTCATGGCAATCTGAAACTGAGAATCGCTATTGCGAAGGCGAATGAAATGGAGCTTACTGGCGTCAAGGCGAGTTCTGCAAGACGCTATGCGGGTCATGCCTGTTTAAGTTGACTTGCAAACTAAAGAACGCTGAAGCGCTGGTACTTTCAAACATCCGCTACGCGGATGAAACTCCCTTGGCCCGCAGTTAGGTCTTCGACGCGTAGCGTCGGGCTGAGTTTAGCCCGGCGTTTTAACGCCGGGATCAAGTGAAGCAACCAACCTCGTCGCGTCAGCGACGGATGAATCGGCTTGTCGAAGCTGAATCGATTTCAACCGTCGCTACGCGACGGCAAACATCCCGCCGATCTTTCCCGGCCTTGAAAGGCCGGGCTAAGTTCAATCGTCGCTGAGTCTGTCGCCCGCTAACGCGGGCTTTGATTTTTTATTTGGCTCGTTACCCAGCGCTGAAGCGCTGGGCTACTATCAAACGTCCGCTCCGCGGACGAAATTGTTCAGGACTTTGCACTGGTTGCGACGCGTAGCGTCGTTTTGAATTTAGCCCGGCGTTTCAACGCCGGGATCGAGAGACCCAAACCAACCTCGTCGCGTCAGCGACGAATGAAATCGATTTCGTCAGGCTGAATCGAACTCAACCGTCGCTACGCGACGGCAAACATCCCGCCGATCTTTCCCGGCCTTGAAAGGCCGGGCTAAGTTCAATCGTCGCTGAGTCTGTCGCCCGCTAACGCGGGCTTTGATTTTTTATTTGGCTCGTCACCCAGCGCTGAAGCGCTGGGCTACTATCAAACGTCCGCTCCGCGGACGAAATTGTTCAGGACTTTGCACTGGTTGCGACGCGTAGCGTCGTTTTGAATTTAGCCCGGCGTTTCAACGCCGGGATCGAGAGACCCAAACCAACCTCGTCGCGTCAGCGACGAATGAAATCGATTTCGTCAGGCTGAATCGAACTCAACCGTCGCTACGCGACGGCAAACATCCCGCCGATCTTTCCCGGCCTTGAAAGGCCGGGCTAAGTTCAATCGTCGCTGAGTCTGTCGCCCGCTAACGCGGGCTTTGATTTTTTATTTGGCTCGTCACCCAGCGCTGAAGCGCTGGGCTACTATCAAACGTCCGCTCCGCGGACGAAATTGTTCAGGACTTTGCACTGGTTGCGACGCGTAGCGTCGTTTTGAATTTAGCCCGGCGTTTCAACGCCGGGATCGAGAGACCCAAACCAACCTCGTCGCGTGAGCGACGAATGAATTCCATTTCACGCGTCGCTACGCGACGACGACTATTCGCCCGAATCTTTCCCGGCCTTGAAAGGCTGGGCTAAGATGAATCGTCGCTTCGCGACGGTCGTGAACGAAGCGCTGATCGTGTCAGTACCCCGAGCGGTAGCGAGGCGGATCAACCTTCCAAGTTTGACTATTGATCCGGTCGCTACCGCTCCCGGTACGAACACCATCGTCGGCGCCGAAGGCGCGAGATGCAATAGCCTCGGGCAACGCCCGAGAAAACGAATCCCAAAACAAGTTGAGATCTGAAGGAGCGAAATAATTTCCGTGAAGATTGAATCGACTTGTACCGATCTATTCCGCCGCGTTGCGGCTTGATGAAATTGTTTGGGCTTCGTTCCTGGGCCGTTGGCCCAGGGCTTGGGTCCTTAGCTAATCGCTAACCCAGCGCTGAAGCGCTGGGCTACTTTCAAGCGTCCGCCTTGCGGACGAAGATTCGGTCATCATATTCCGCCGTTACAACGCCGGGAACGCTACCGGCGCGATTCATTGACCAGCGCCGGATTTCGCACTAACTTCACACACCATCTTGCAGGAGAAGATTATGAAAAAGCTTGCTTCTATTTCGATCCTGATCGCTTCTCTGGTTTTCAACCTCCACGCCCAAACGGCGCCCGATGCGGCGGAACTGACAAAGCTCCTGAATGATTTTCTCGATGGTGCGTCACGTAACGACGCAGCGATGCACGACCGCTTCTGGGCTGAGGACGTTATTTACACCGGCTCGGCGGGGCGGCGGCGCGGCAAAGCCGACATCATGAAGGACGTGCGTTCGGCGCCGGCGCCAAAACCGGGCGATGCGAAGACGACCTACACGGCTGAAGATGTTCGCATTCAGCAATACGGCGGTTTTGCAATCGTCGCGTTTCGTCTGGTTGCCACTACTGAGAAGGATGGTAAGACGGAAGTGACGAAATATCTGAACACAGGCTCCTTTCTAAAACGCAAAGGCAAGTGGGTGGTCGTAAGCTGGCAAGCGACCAAGGCGGCGAGCGCCGAGAATGCGAACCGCTAGAAGACGAAAAAAACTGGACGCCGGCGTGCTTTTCTAAAAGGTTAGAAGTGAGGTGAATGCTCTTTATTGATGCTGACAATATTCTACAAGCTGCGAAGCAGCGGTTTTAATTAAGCCCAAGGCGAGCTCTGCGAGTCTTGGGGTACCGGTAAACAGAATTTCGTAGGAGCCGCGAAGCGGCGACCAATCCTCAACGGGACAGTCGCGTTGATTCTGAGTCGAAAATTAAACCTTTGAACGCAAGACTGAGATGTCGCCCGCTTCGCGGGCTAAGCTGATCAAAACGGGGCTGGTTTCCCAAGGCTCGCAAAGCCTCGCCCTGGGCTTAGCTAAGACCGCTGCTTCGCAGCTCGACGAGTTTGTTCGCTCGCCGCCGTGGCTTTTGAGGCAAAGGCCCCGCGAGAACAAACTGAGCTGAGGCTGGCGCATCGCTGAAGAACGCTTGACGACGGGCAACGCCCGCCTCTAAACCATCAAACTCGGATCTAACCCTTCGGGAAACTCTATGAACGCAATCGATGTAAACGGACTCACGCGGACCTTCAACGATCTGCGCGCCGTTGACAACATTTCTTTTGCGGTGGAAGCCGGCGAAATCTTCGGGTTCCTGGGGCACAACGGCGCCGGCAAAACGACGACCATCCGCATGCTCACCGGGCAGTTACGTCCGAGTGCAGGCCGGGCGCAAGTAGCCGGTTGCGACACCGCCACTGAACAGCAACGCCTCAAGCCCCTCATCGGAGTTGTCTCGGAACATCAAAATCTTTACGAGCGCATGTCCGGCAAAGAGAATCTTGCTTTCGCCGCGCAACTCTACGGTGTCGAGAACAACCGGGTTGACAAGGTGCTGAACCAGGTCGGCATGACTGACCGGGCGGGTGACAAGGTCCAGAATTACTCCAACGGAATGAAGCAACGAGTGCTAATCGCGCGCGCTCTGCTTCATCAGCCGCAAATAATTTTTCTCGACGAACCGACCAGAGGCCTGGATCCGGTTGTCGCACGTGACATTCGTCGCCTGATTCTGGATCTCGCCACGCAAGGGGTAACGGTCTTTCTCACTACGCATTACATGGAAGAAGCAGACCAGCTTTGCCGGCGCGTCGCGTTTATCAGCGAGGGCCGGATTGTCGCTTTGGATACGCCGGACAATTTGAAGCTAGCCCACGGGGAACGCACGGTCGCCGCCACCCTTTCTGATGGCGAGCGCGTGACGATCTCTTTGGATGATCAAGACGCCGGAAAGAAACTTGAGCAACTGGTAAGCTCCGGGCAGCTCCGCACGCTGCATTCAGCCGAAGCCACTCTGGAAGAAGTTTTTATTCAGATGACTGGAAGGAAGCTGTCTGAATGAACGCCAAAGTCGTAGCGGCCATCGCGCGCAAGGACATTGTGGATGCGGTTCGCAATCGCTATCTGCTGTTCGCGTTGCTGACGCCCTTGATGGTGGCCATCCTGCTGCGCCTGCTCCAGCCCGGCATCGACAATCTCACCCGGATGACAGTGGTGGTCCATGATCCCGGCAAATCAAAAATGATTTCTGAATTGCGCGCTGTGCCCCGGATGAATCTGATCGAAGCCCTCTCAGCGGAGGCCGTGCCGGCTGAGGTCGAGAAAAACAAAGCCACCGGCGGGCTCGCAGTGCCGGCCACTTTCGATGCCGATATCGCCGCCGGCAAACAACCACCGCTCACCATCTATCTCAACCAAAGCAACGGCGCTATTCGACAGGCCGGATTCAGGCAACTGGTCGAAAGACTGGTTATGACGCTCCGGGAACAGCCGCCGCCGGTCAGCGCAGTTTGGATTGATGTGGGTAAAGCTGAGGAGCCTGCCACCGCGGGTGTCTTCGGCCTGGACCAATGGCTGCTGCCGCTGTTGCTTCTATTGAACTTCGCAATGGCCGGCGCGTTAGTAGTCCCGCTCTTGCTGGTTGAAGAGAAGGAAAAATACACTCTCGATTTCCTGCTTACTTCCCCCGCGAGCCAGTTTGAGATAATCGCGGGAAAGGCTTTGACCGGCATCCTCTATAGTGCATTGATAGCCGGACTGTTGTTGATCCTCAATCAGAGGCTGATTAAGAACTGGCCGCTCACCGTGCTCACGGTTTTCCTGGGATTGCTTTTGGTGGTTGGGGTCGGCTTGTTGATGGGCGCCCTCTTTAAGAATTCAATGCAGGTAAACACCTGGGCGAGCGGGGTTCTGCTTCTGCTAATGGCGCCCAGCTTTCCTTCAATGGGCATGCCGGCCGCCGTGGAAACAGCGGCCCGTTTAATTCCAACCCATTATTTTGTGGAAGCGTTGAGATTGGCATCGGCGGGTACCAATTCAGTTCGATTGTGGTGGCACATGGCCGCCGTGTTAGGTTTTACGCTGCTGGCTTTTTTTGCCGCGACCTGGGCTCTGCGCCGCGCGCATAATTGAAGGGACACCTTTCAATCATCGCTGCGCCACCATGCGTCGCTTCGCAAAGAGTGAAAACAAAATCAGGAAACCTCAATAGTCATTCAGGCTTCTAAAGAGTTATCCAAGTATCGCGAATCGCTTGTTTCAAGAACGATCCAGGTTCACAATGCGCCGAAAAAGGAGAACCCGCCTATGCTCTCACGTTCGTGGAAACAGATGTTCTTCATTCTCACGTTTTCGCTAATCTTTCTCGGTAGTAGCCAAATCGCGCGAGCCTGTGGCTGCGCCGGGCGGCCGACGGTCCTTGATTCTTACGATCAATCAGATGTCGTGGCAATTTTCCGAGCGCTATCGGTTGAGAAGGTTAAAGACACAGAGCAGCGTCGCTACGTTCACGGAGTTCGCACGACGACCATGGTTGTGGAAAAGGTTTTCAAAGGAAACCTTGAGGTCAACGATCAAATCGTCCTCGGCCAGGGCACCGGGCACAACTGCATATTGGCATTTAATGAGAATGCAGTCGGTCATCAGTTCCTTTTCTATCTCAGCACGCCGGAAAAAAATGAAGAGCATTTAGATTCCGACAAGTGGTACGTGGGTGATTGCGGTCGCTCGACCGGCTTGGGCGGCGCCACTGATGATCTGCTTTACCTGGAGAATATGGATAAGGTCCGCGGCAAGACGCGACTTTCAGGAAGGATAGGTGGTTGGCCAGTTCCGCCAGATCTCGATGTTGGAAGAAAAAGAGTCAAGATCATCGGACCAAAGAAAACCTACGAGGTGAGGACCGACGACCATGGCGTGTATGAAATCTACGATCTGCCACCCGGTATGTATTTGATCGAACCCGAAGTGCCGGATGGATATAGAATCAACATTTTCCTGATTCGAAACTTACCGAGGATAGGGGAAAATGACGACGGGGAGCGAGAGCTTAAGAAGCAGCGAGTGTCGGTCGTCCTCGAGCCGAACAAGCACGCACGAGGCGACATTAAATTCACGATACAGAACGCAGTCCGGGGGAAAGTTCTCGATCCGACAGGGAAGCCGATCGTTGGTGCGCGTGTCACTCTTCGGCTTCCGGAAGCCGAGAAAGGCGACGGCGGATCCGACTGGACAAATGCCAGCGGTGAATTCGTTATTAACTCTGTTCCCCGCGGAAGCTATATTGCAGTCGTTAACGACGCTGGAAGATTGAGCAGCCGTGAACCGTTCAGAACTTTTTATTACCCTAACGTCTCTGAACGAGGAAAAGCTGCGGTCATCAACATCGGGCCTGGAGACGTCATCAATGATGTCAACATTGTCGTGCCTTCTTTGGAAGCGACCATCACCGTTGAGGGAGTGTTGCGATATTCCGATGGTAAACCGGTGGCCGGCCATTACGTGGGATTCAAAGCGCAAGCGACCGAAAATGTTGATGGCAACGCCAGCGGAAAGACCGATGCAAACGGCCGTTTTTCGCTAACAATCTTGAAGGACGTTAAAGGCGAACTCTCGGCGGAAGACTATATTTACCTTGGAAAGTATGAGAATTGTCCCAGACTCGACAGCTTGATCCGACAGACAGGTCGCCAAAAAACTATAATCAAGACAAACATCATTCCGATTCAAGCTGAAACGAATCTGTTTAATTTAGAACTCACGTTTCCCTTTCCTGGTTGTGAGAAAAAACAATGATTGAGGCGGATTGACCCGAATGATTCTCAAGATTCACATCCCCGCCTTTCCGCTCAATCAGTTTGTCGACACTTTTGTTTATTACGAAGGATTGAATCCCGAGCACGCGATTGATCGCTTCCTGCCTGACGGCAACACGGAAATCATTTTCGATTTTCACGATACGCCGCAACACATTTACGACAACGAAACGCTCAAAGAGATCCAGGCCTGCCATCACGTCTGGGCGTCGGGCGTGCGCACCGGATACATCTCGATTCCTTCCGGCCGGCAAGCGGCCATGTTCATCATCGCGTTCAAGAAAGGCATGGCCTATCCGTTTTTTCCCGTGCCGATGAACGAGATGGCCGACCGCGTGGTGGATGCCGATCTTTTATGGGGAAGAGATCTTGGTCACCTGCGTGAGCACTTGCACGAGATCCGCGACGTTGACCTCAAGTTCGCCGCAGCCGAACGGTTTCTACTGAAACGTTTTCAGAGAAAGTTCAGTTTTAATCCGGCAGTCGAATATGCGCTCGCGGAGATCATTCGTTCGCCCGATCAACTCAATCTCGCTCGCGTGAGCCAGCGTATCGGATATTCGCAGAAGCATTTCATTTCGATGTTCAAGCAGCAGGTCGGCGTCACGCCCAAGGCCTACGTGAAGATAATGCGTTTCCAAAAAGCGATTGCCGAGATCGAAGCCAGCGGCGAAGTTGATTGGACCGGAATCTCGGTGGACTGTGGCTTTTACGATCAGGCCCATTTCATTCACAACTTCAAATTTTTCTCAGGCTTCACGCCCGCAGAGTACCTCCAACTGAAAAGCGATACGTTGAATTACGTGCCGGTGGCTTAGCGCGTTACAGAACCGCGAGCGGTAGCGAGCGGGATCAGGATTCAACCTACTGGTTGAGTCTTTAACCCGCTCGTTACCACTCGCGGTTCTGTAATTCGCTCCAGGTAAATTTTTTCCAATACGGCGCGCCAAATCCCGCGTAAATTCGGCCACGCTATGGAAAACCCCTATATCAACCACCTGGCTGTTTTTGTGTGCGCGCTACTGAGTTTGGTAATCGGCGCGTTATGGTATTCACCCCTGCTCTTCTTCAAAGCCTGGCAGCGGCAAACAGGCCTGACCGATGAGCAAATCGCCAAAGCAAAGCCGATAAAAACTTACTCGCTGACCCTCGTGCTGGCGTGGATCATTTCCTACAACCTGGCGTTCTTTTTAGGCGGCAGCGGAACCACCTGGCGATTTGGCTTGATTGCGGGACTGCTGGCCGGCGTGGGCTGGGCGGCGACAATGTTCACGATCATCTCGCTGTTTGAGCAGCGTTCACTGAAATACCTGCTGATCAACTGCGGTTACATCACTGTATATTTTGGACTGATTGGATTTGTGCTGGGCATCTGGAGGTGACAAGTGGCTACGAAAACATCCGGCGAGATCGAAAAAGAATTCATCGACAATTTGAAGACATCAACCGGCAAATCAGTGCCGGAATGGATGAAGCAATTAAGCGCTTCCGGCATCACAAAACGCAACGACCTAATCAAGTGGCTGAAGGAAAAGAACGGCTTCGGTCATATGAATGCGTCATTGCTGGCGGGGATTCATTTGAACAACGGCAAGCCCGTTTACGGCAACACCGAAGATCTTTTGGATAATCAATTCGCCAAAGCCGCGGATATGCGGCCGCTGTACGAGTCCTTTATCGCGTTCATGCAAAAGCACTTCAGTGACTCGTCCGTACTGCCGAAGAAGACTTACGTTTCGATTTTGGAAAAGCGCGAATTCGCCGCCATCAATATCAAGCCAAAAGAGCTGCGCATCGGATTCGATCTGGGTGACCGGCCTTTCGATGACATAGTGAGCAAATCAAAACTATCGGGACCGATGCCCCGCATCTCTCACATGCTGGTGCTGACGAACAAAGCGCAACTCAATGGTGAGTTGATCGAGTTGTTGAAGAGTTCGTATCAGAGATCTCACTAGGCAGCCGGTTAATCAAACGCGAATTCCGGCGGCAGCTCTTAGTTTAACCCTGTGCGGCTTGCTCCGCGGTCTCGGCGTCTCTGCGATAACCTTTTCCCGAGGACTTTCACGGCGGCGGACTTACCCAGCGCTGAAACGCTGGGCTACTATCATGCGTCCGCCAAGCGGACGCTTGTAGGGAATGCGCAAACGCAAAGTCGCGGTGAAAGTAAATGACGTGATGCAGCAGGGCTACGTCTACTATCTCACCGAACCCGCCGGCAAAAACTTTCATCCTGATTTCCAGCCTGAACTGACGCCGAAAGAGATGCTTGAGCTCGGTGTGTTCGGCGGAAAGTACTTAACTGATTGCCGCCGAGAATTCCCGGCGGCGTGGTTCAAACACGCAAGGCTCTGCCACGAAAAGCACGATGCGAAACTCAATCTCTTCAAAGTGAATGCGTCGCAACCGCTTGCCGTCTGGAAAAAGAACGGCTGGATCTATCACGAGGATCCGCGTGGCTGGTTCCAGTGGTATTGCCGTTACTACCTTGGCCGCCGCTGTCCTGACGACGAGCGGCAAATCAAACGTTGGCGCGCGATGCGTCGCCACATCTCGCAAATCAAAACGAACTGTCCGGCGCGCGCGCTCGATTGCCGGCGACGGCAGCGGCAGGCGCTGCTGCACTGGGCTTACGACGCGCGAAAGATCTAATGCTCAACATTGAAACCGTCAGGCTTCTGCTGACTGTCATTAGCGGACTCTGCTGGACGATTGTTTACCTCGACGGCATTCGCGTCGGCTTCCGTGACAAGTCATACGCGATTCCGTTCTATGCGCTGGCGCTGAACTTTGCGTGGGAGTTGCTCTACACCTATCACGGCTTTCGCATCAACGGCGTCGATGCGCAGAATATTTTCAGTGCCGCCTGGCTGACATTTGATATCGGTATTCTGTACACGTACTTCAGGTTTGGGAGGAAGTACTTTCCGGACATCGGTTTGGCAACACCTCGATCGCGATCCGAAAGCGGCGTCGAGAGCACCCCACGCGAGATGCTCGCGCGGGGACCCCGCACGCCGCTGCGGTGCAAAAGCGCGTTTGTCGGATGGAGTGTGCTCGGGCTGGTGACCGCGTTCGCCGTTCAGTATGCGGTCATCAGAGAGTTCGGAGTCGCAAAAGGCGCAGCCTACTCAGCCTTCCCACAGAACCTCATCATGTCGATCTTGTTTATCGCGATGCTGGCGAGACGCGGCAGTCGTGAAGGCCAAAGTATTCTGATCGCGGTCAGCAAGTGGATCGGCACCCTCGCGCCGACAATTTTATTCGGCGTAGTCGGGCAAGGTGGCTTCCCAAATGGCAGTTTCCTCATTCTTACGGTAGGACTGTTCTGTTCCGTCTTCGATGTGATTTATATTTGGCTGCTGGTAAAAGCAAAACCTGCGCATGTCGTTCATTAGCAGGAACCTTACCGAACCGCGAACGGTAGCGAGCGGGGTAAAGCGTCAAGTATTCAAGAGAACGTTTCCCACGGTTGCTTCCGTAACCCGCTCACTATCGTTCGCGGTTCTGTATCTTTGGCTTGTCGGCGCTATATTCGACTAACATCCGTGAACATTCAGGTTCGTGGATCTCGCTTATGAAAGTGGGGCGCTGCCCGACAAAATACTCAGGGGAAAGAACCATGAAACTTCGAAGAATCACTCTGTGTGTAGTTGCCATCACCGCTATCCTGGCGCCCTCACTAACGCAGCTCGCCCGGACTTCAGGCGCAGCAGCACCGGCATCTGTCGCACCGGCCAAGCGTGTTCATCACTACGTTTATTTTGGAATGGATCGCAAAGAGCTTAAGAATGCGAAATCGTTTCTCGAGACGAAACAGTTTGAAGGCGCGCAGGTTGCCTACTCGTGGCGGCAGCTTGAACAAGGAAGAGACAACTACGATTTCGGTTTGATTCGTGAAGACCTCGCTTTTCTAAACGCTCAAGGGAAGAAACTTTGGATTCAGTTTTCGGATGTGACGTTCAGTCCAGAACGTATCAATGTGCCGCAGTATCTGCTGAAGGATCCGAAATACAATGGTGGCGCTGACAAGCAATACAAAAGCCACGACGACAAGGACGAAAATCCCGAGCACGAAGGGTGGATGGGCCGGCGTTGGGATCCGGCGGTGCAGGAAAGACTGCACAAGTTGTTTGTAGCTCTGGGCAAGGAGTTCGACGGCCGGATCGTGGGAATTAATCTGGCCGAGAGTTCCGTGGGAGTTGGCCGAACGGGCAAACTGTGGCCCAAAGGCTTCACTTTAGAGATTTATCGCGACGCCGTCATTGCAAACATGAAAGCGTTGAAACGTGCGTTTCCAAAATCGATTGCGATGATGTATGCCAACTTCATGCCGGGCGGGCGGCCTTATCTGGAAGCCGTTTACAAAGCCGCGCGTGAATCCAACGTGGCGGTCGGTGGACCAGATCTGATGCCGTTCCGTCCGTTTCAACGCTCGAACAGCTATCCCTTGATCCGCGAATCAGCGGGAAAAGTTCCCACCGGCCTCGCGGTGCAGGATGGAAACTACTCGGATGTGAATAAAGAAACCGGCAAGCGCGCCGACATTGCGGAGTTACTAAAATACGGCAGCGAAGAACTCAAGCTTGACTACATCTTCTGGTGCACGGAAGAGCCCTATTACTCGCAGGAGCTGATCCCGTTCATGCGTGCTGCTACGCGCGGCTAGTAATTCGTTTCTGATGACGGTCAAACGCACCAAACTCCTGGGTCTCGGAATAATCCTTGCGCATCTCGGTATTTCGATATTTCACGGGCTCGCTCATCAGGGCGCAATGGTGACGTTGACGACCTTCGGTTCTGTCTACGTGCTGGTGGTGATTACCCTCGCGCCGCTCATCGCGGGCGGGTTGCTCTTCACGCGTTGGGCGAGAATCGGCGCGCTCCTGCTCGTACTTTCTATGTTAGGAAGTTTCGTCTTCGGCGGTTGGTATCATTTTCTCTCTGCCACCAACGATCACATTAGCCAGGTACATGGCCCCTGGCGCTCAACCTTCATTTCGACCGCCATCGTTCTCGCCGTAAGTGAGCTAGTCGGGGTGATGATTGGAATTTTCGCCCTTTCGAGGAATGCGAACGGTTCGACTCGATTAGAAAACCAGCCGTTTAACTAACTCAAAGTACTTGCAATATTCAACAAGCTGCGAAGCAGCGGTTGTAGTTAAGCCAAGGCGAGGCTCTGCTAGACTTGGGCTTAACAGCAATAAATGGGGGGGAGCCGCGGAGTGGCGACCAATCACTCTAAAGGGTCAGTCGCGTTGATTCTGACTGGAAACTTGAGATTTTGAACTCGAAGACGGAGGTGTCGCCCGCTTCGCAGGCTCCGCCGATCAAAACGGGCATGGTTTCCCAAGTCTCGCAAAACCTCGCCTTGGGCTTAGCTAAGACCGCTGCTTCGCAGCTCGACGAGCTTGTTCGCGGCCTTGGCTTTTGGGGCAAAGCACTGACACGCCTTATGACCGCTTGCTAAAGAGATCGTTAAGTTCGCTAAAAGGCGTCGCATCGGCGAACGCGGCGAATGATCCTGTCTCCTGAATTTCCTTCGCTGCGCTAACGAAGCCACCCCAAGCCGCTCGCGCCAGCGCGCCGCCGACCGAGATGCGGCGCACGCCGAGATCGGCAAGCTCAGCCACGGTCACGTTGCAGTTGTTGGTCGAAACGAGAACATTGACGGGTTTGGGTGCGACAGCGTCCACAATCGCGCTGATCTCTTCCGCATCGGTAACGCCCGGCGCGTAGAGACAATCGGCTCCGGCATCCGCGAATGCGACGAGTCGCTCAAGCGATGTGTTCAACGGGTCAGCATCGCCGACGAGCCAGGCTTCACAACGAGCGGTGAGAATCACCCCCGTGCCGGTATCGTCGATTGCCTTGCGCGCGGCTTTGATTCGCTCCAACGCCAAATCAAAATCGTAAAGCGGCTCTTCGCTCTGTCCCGAATTGTCTTCAATCGACAAACCGGCGACGCCTGTCTCGACGCACAACCGAACGTTCTCCGCGACGCTTTCAGGATCGTCGGCATAGCCGTTTTGAAAATCTGCGTTAACGGGCAGAGACGTCGCTTCCACAAGCTCGCGGAAGTGTTCGAGCATCACGTCGCGCGAGACGAACTCCGGACCGTCGGCCAGAGCTTTTGAGAAAGCGAAACCCGCGGACGTCGTCGCCAGCGCTTTGAATCCGAGGTGTTCGAGATAGAAGGCTGAACCAGCGTCCCAGGGATTCGGCAGGACAAAGCAGCCCGATTGGTGCAATGCCCGAAATGTTTCAATTTTGGATGATTGTTTCAACATGATGTGCGGGCGAGGTCAGTACCGGGAGCGGTAGCGACCGGGTCTCAACGTTCGCGACGGTCGAGCGTTGGCAACATCATGACCCGGTCGCTACCGCTCCCGGTACTGACCTCATAAAGACTCTCTCATGACGTGTGTTCGCGCCGGAATGCCCGTCCCAATAGAACGTCGGCGATGGCCGCAGAAATTTGCAATCCCGGATAGTCTTCGAGCCAGAAAAATTCGCCTACCGGATTGATTTCCAGAAACACATACCGACCGTCAGGAGTGAGCACAAAATCAATCGCCCCGTAGTTGAGGCCGAAATAATCCATCAATCGGAGCAATTGCTGCTCGAGGCTTCGAGGCAATTCAAATCTTTGCCACTGCTTCATGAGCGCAACGCCATCTTTCCGCCAGTCGTGTTGAGCGGCCCTCGAAACCTGCGAGTCAATGGACGCGGTAAACACACGATCGCCTACCACCGTAGTACGCAACTCAAGCGACTTCGGCAGTTGCTCCTGAAAAGTCATGGGACAGAGATTAAGTCCATCAAGGTCCGCCAAATCTTCGCGGCTGACTGGATTGGTGAAGACGACCTTCTCGATCCCATTCTCATAAACGGCAAACGACGAAAGCATTTTCGTGACGATTCCAGCTTCGCACCCCTGCGCAAATGCCCGCACAGCGTCTGCGTCGTTCGTTATCAGCGTACGCGGAGTGTCCATGCCCAGTTCCCGGGCCACCTGAAGCTGAATCTGCTTATGCTCGGCCCGGCGAATTACCGGTTCGGGATCCATGCGAAACGCTTTCAGGCTTTCCAGCATTCCTTTCACGGTCCGGCTTGATTCATCGATTGAAGCCATTCGTAGTTGTGGGTCGATGCTACGCGGAGTTCGGGCGGCAATTTCCAATCTGCGATGCCAGATCGCCGTGACTTCCTGTAAATCCAGTTCACCTTGAGCAGAAATCAGCCGCAGCCTTTCGGAGCCTTTGAGATACTCGGCGATCAGGCGCACTTCGGTAGGAAATCTGTCGGTGTCAAAACGGAAGGCGCGGCCGCCCTGGCTTTCTATTGCCGTCATGACCGAATCGACGCTTTGATTGTCTTCGCTTCGGGTGATGATGAGGACCGTCATGTCTGACCTCTTTTATCCAGGAGGGCTTCAGCGATCGCTTCCGAGATCGGGTAATCAAGGTCGCGCTCCAGCATTCCCCACTCTCCTCCCGAATTGACTTCGAGAAAGACGTGCTCGCCTCCGGGGGTCCGAATCAAGTCAATCGCGCCGTAGACCAATCCCAACTTCGACATCAACGCGCTGAGTTTTGTGGACACATCGACCGGCACTTCATCGCGCCGCCAATGAACAGCCTCAGGTGAAGAAAGCCGCCAGTCCACCTGGCCGTCTTTCGATCCGCTCGCGTCGATAGCGCCCACAAACATACTGCCGTTCACAAACGCGATGCGCAGCTCGCAGGCCTTCGGAATTTGCTCCTGAAAAACCATGGGGCTGTGGCGCAGCAGGTTTCCATCGGCCACGTCCCGGCTGGTTACTTCGCTGGTGTGGACGAATGCCGTCGCAGCATCCATGCTGATTGAAATCGGCGTGAGAAGCTTGGCTACCATCTTTTTGTTTACTTCTCGAAAAAAGCTCTTCATTTGGACGGGATCATTTGTCATGAGCGTCCTCGGCACTGGCAGCCCGACCTCCTGCGCCGTTCGCAGTTGCCACAATTTGTTTTCAGCTTGACGATCGCTCCTTGGCTCATTTACCCACCGCGCGAAAGTGAGGCCGTTGAGAAATGATTCAAGGGCAGCCATCGATTCGCGCATGCACATTCCTTTGAAATCAGGGTCGAGATCCTCAGCCAGGCTTGGCCACCAGATCTTTCGCGCCCAAACTGCCCGGATCGCACTTGCATCGACGCTCTTTGCGCCGTCCTTAATCACATGGGTGACGGCGCGGCCGGTGAATTTGGCAATTAGTTTTGTTTCTTCAGGAAAACGATCGGTGTTAAAGCGAAAAGTCTTCACCCCTCGGCGCACCAGAGCAGCGGCGACTCGATCAACTGTGAAGTAGTCCCCGCTGTGCGTCAGCATTAACACCGTATCGCCTGTTGACCGGCTTCCCATCTTGGTCTTCGGGATGGCGCAGCAACGCCTTCGTTTTAAAGAGATAAGGACACCGGGGCAGGTGTCCTTATTCATCTTGCACGAGGTGAGCTCTTCCTATTTTCCCTTGAGTGTCCTTTTCTTCTTGAGTTTAAAGGTTCCTTCCTTGGCCGCGACATTGGCCTTCGGCACCTCTGCCTTGGTAGTGTACTCAGCACTGAAAACATACTCGTCGCGATCAGACGGGTATTTGAGTGTCATTAGCTTGGCATCTCGAAGCTTCTCCGGGATGTCGTTTTTGGTCAGGTAGTAGGGACAATAGATAAGCTCATCACTGTCCGATGGAGCTTTCATGGTCACTGCGCCGGCGGCCTTTTTGTAGCTGAGGCTTCTGCTGCCCCCAACTTTTGCGCTGCCCGTTTCAGGATCCTGTCCCTCAAGATATCTAGCAAAAAACGGTTTCGCGTTTCCCGTCTCTTTTTGTTTCTTCTTTTTGCTCATACAGCAATCTCCTTTTGGTGAGTTGTGAAGTCCGACTCTTCAGTAAGCATTCCGCTACGTGAGTCGCTCAGGAGGCAAAGTGTCATGCTTATTAGGGATGACCCTTCGCGATTTTGCTCTGATTCCGGCCGTCGATTTGAGGTCGAATGAGAGTCTCAAAGGAAAAGAAAACTTCAGTTACTTTTCGGCGCGGACTCTATCACAAAGCGGCCTGCGAGGACTAGGCAGTTTAGCGCGTGGTAGTGGGCATTTGAAGAAAGTGGCACGGTCGTCCGTGACCTGAACAAGCGCAGGATGAGTGTGCCAGCACAAAGATCGGAAAAGTAGGACATTACAACGGTGTCAGGCGTGATATAAGAAGGTCATGCCCGCAGAAAATGTCGCCTTCATCGGATCTATTCCCGAGAACTATGACCGCTATCTTGGGCCAGTCTTGTTCGAACCTTACGCGAAAGATTTGGCTGAGCGCATCAAGGTTCCCGAAGGTGGCTCGCTGCTTGAGGTCGCGTGCGGAACCGGGATCGTCACGCGTCGGCTGCGGGATCGTCTGCCGCTGAGCATGAAGATCGTAGCGACGGATCTGAACGAAGCGATGATTAACTTCGCCGCGCAGAAGTTCCGCGCAGACGAGAACATCGAGTGGAAGCCGGCGGACGCGCTCGATCTACCGTTTGATGATGGGTCGTTCGACGCGGTCGTTTGTCAGTTCGGTTTGATGTTCTTCCCCGATAAGCAACGGGGAGTGAGCGAGGCGTATCGCGTGCTGAAGCCGGAAGGCCAGTACACTTTCAGCGTCTGGGATGCGATTGAGCGCGTCGATCTGGCGAAAGCCACCGAGACGGTCATCAAGCAGTTCTTTCCCGAGAATCCGCCGGACTTCTACGACATCCCGTTCTCATTCCACGAGCGGGACAAGCTTCAGTCAGTGCTGATGACCGCCGGCTTCCGCGAGATCAAAATCGGCGTCGTGCCGTTTCCGTGCGTGAGCGCGTCGGCGCGCGATGCCGCCCACGGATTGATTCACGGCAATCCCGTGATCAGCGCCATCAATGAACGCGATCCGGCGAAGGCGCCGGAGATCGAAGCAGCATTGGCCGAGAAGATTGCCGCGCAATTCGGCGACGCTCCAGTCAACGCACAAATGCAGGCAATTGTTTGCAGCGCCGTTCGCTGATTTTGACTGGCCGTACTCCCTCTCCCATTGGGAGAGGGCTGGGGTGAGGGAGCGAAGCTTAGCGACGAAAAAGAGAAGAATAGTTTTTCTTTTTCGTGCTAAAACCCTCGCCCAAAGGGAGACAAGGATCGCAAAGCGCCGTCGTCGCTCCGCTTTGCCGGCGCACTCCAAATAAAAACCAATGTTCGTACTAGAAACCCAACGGCTCACGCTCCGACACCTTTCGCCGGAAACGGATCTCGAGTTCATCCTGCGACTTCTGAACGAGCCGTCGTTCCTGCAATACATCGGCGACAAAAACGTGCGCACACTCGACGAGGCACGCGCCTACATTCGCAATGGGCCGATGAAGAGTTACGAAGAAAACGGTTTCGGATTGTACCGCGTCGGCCTGAACGAAGATGGGCGCGCGATTGGAATCTGCGGCCTCATCAAGCGTGACACCTTGCCTGAGCCCGACATCGGATTTGCGTTCCTGCCCGAGTACTGGAACCAGGGTTACGCGCATGAATCGGCGGCCGAGGTGATGCGATACGCGCGTGAGGAGCTGCGGCTTGATCGCATTCTTGCGATTACCTCGCCGGACAATGAAGCTTCGGGCAAGCTGCTTGGAAAGATTGGATTACACTTGCAGCGGACGATTCGATTGTCGGACGACGCGGACGAAGTTAAGCTGTTTTCGACAGACAACACACCGTCAGAGCCATGAAAGAACTGCCGATCGCTTGTGAACTGACGCCCGCGGAATTGGAAGCGCGGCGAATGGGCTTGCTGCCGGGACTGCTGGCGCAAGCGACGGAAGGCGTTCCGTTGAGCCACGGATTTCGCTGGCGATTTGCGCCGTCAACCGACGTCTTGATGGCCGCGGTGAAAACCATCGATGCCGAGCGGCAGTGCTGCCGCTTCCTGAAATTCGTATTGACGACCGAACCTGACGGCGGGGACGTGTGGCTCGAAGTTACCGGGCCCGACGGCACGCGGGAATTCCTTTCGACTCTGCTGAGCTAATGAATCTAAGCGATCTTAACGATCTGTTTCGGCACATGGAATGGGCGGACGCGAGCGTTTGGCGCGCGCTGCTTGCATCAGATGCGGCGCGTGCGGACACAAAGCTGCGCGAGTTGTTTTATCACGTGCACATGGTGCAGCGCGCGTTCCTGCGGGTGTGGCAAGGCGAGACCCGGTTCACACCGTTTGTGACTTTCGACGAAATCGCACCGCTGCTTGAATGGGGACGCAGTTACTATCCAGAGCTGTTTGCTCATGTGGAAAAGTGGACCGAGGACGATCTGTTGAGCACGCTAAACGCGCCCTGGGCCTCAAGGCTTACCAAACCTCTCGGCCGCGAGGCCGCGAACACGACGCTTGGGCAAACAGCGCAGCAAGTCGCGATGCACAGTCTCTATCATCGCGGCCAGGTGAACGCGCGTTTGCGCGAACTTGGTGGCGAACCGCCCCTGGTCGATTACATTGCGTGGCTTTGGCTCGGCCGGCCAGAAGCGGATTGGAACTTCTAAATATCAACGCTGATCGCTTATACATTGCGATCAGCCCGGAGGGCTGAAAGAGAGTAGCCGGGGGTTGAGCGCGTTAGCGCGACACCGCCGGATCGGGTGTAAATGAATTCGATGACCCTGAAAGGGTCACAGAACTTATTCTTGCACCCCTTCAGGGTGCAGATTCCACGCCGACGGTTTCCGGGGGTCTACGCTTCGCTGCGACCCCCGGCTACTTTCTTGCAACCCTGCGGGTTGCGAACCTAATTGATGGGTCAAGAATATTGATGCCACTAAAGTCCATGCCACTCACGAACGGCCAAACCGAGATTGAGCGCGTGCGCCGCATTTGTCTTTCGCTTCCCGAGACGTGGGAAAAAATTTCGCACGGCGAGCCGACGTGGTTTGTGGGGAAGAAAGTCTTCGCGATGTTCTCGAACAATCACCACGGCGACGGCCATGTCGCGGTAACAGTGCCGGCGGCGATCGGGATTCAGGAAATGCTCATCAAGAAGTCGCCGAAGAAGTTTTATAGTCCGCCGTACGTAGGCGTGCGGGGTTGGATCGGCATCGAAGTCGATCGGGTCAGCGACAAAGAACTCGAATTGCACATTCGTGAGGCTTGGCAGTTGATTGCTCCTGCGAAATTTCATCAGTTGCTGACTCCCGAAGTGAAATTCCCGAAAACCTCGAGCCGCAAAACAACGTAGTAAGCTGCAGGAGTCGATGATGTACTGTCACGCTTGTGGAATCGCGCTGTCGCAGCCGACGAAATACTGCAATCGTTGCGGCGTCCAATTGATCAACCAGGATCCCACTGGCGAGGTCAAACGGACCGAAAAGCGGTTGGATGAGTACCTCGACGGCTTGTTTTGGATCACGGTCTTTGGCGTGGGCCTGATCTTCGGTGGCATGGTAGTAATGAAGAAAGTCGGCCTCAGCGACTTTTTCATTTTTGCTTATCTTCTGATCAGCTCCACCGCATTCCTCATTAACTTCCTGATCAATCTATCCGCGGCCCGACGTATCGGCAGAAAGTCGCACGATCTTCCCGGCGCTGACGAACGGCAGACCGGCCAGCTAGGCGCCGCCACGCCTGAGGTGCTTCCGCCGGCGACCAGCGTGACCGACCACACCACACGTTCTTTCGAACCTATCTACGCGAAAAAGAAAAACAGAATAGAGGATTCAGCCCGAAGGGCTGAGAGAAAGTAGCCGGGGGTTGAGCGCGCAGCGCGATACTCCCGGATTGAGTACCCATTTATTCTTGACCCTGAAAGGGTCAAAGAACTCATCTGGCACCCTTCCAGGGTGCGAATTCAAGCCGACGCTTTCCGGGGGTCTACGCTTCGCTCCGACCCCCTGGCTACTTTCTCGCAACCCTTCGGGTTGCAAACCTCATTGGTGGGCCAAGTATGTTAATTCCGAAATAGGGACACTACCGGTTCACGCGCAAGATGCGCGTGCCATCCACTCTTGCTGTAATATTCGTCATCGTTCAAACCCACGATTCGGTGAATAGAAATGAAACTCAAGACAATTCTTCTCGTTTGTTCGGCGATGACACTGCTCATTAACACGTCAGCGCATGCGCAACCGAATGCTTCGCCGAGCGCTCTTCGGCGCGTGGCTGAGGATTATTACAACTGGCGCAATCAGCAGTATCCGGTTTTCTCCAGCGATGCGGGCCTGCACACGTGGGATCACAAGCTGACAGATTACTCGCCCGCGGCACTGGCGGCGCGTCGTGCGCACGTGGTCAGGCTGCTGTCGCAGCTGAACAGCATGCGCACAAGCAAGTGGAGCAAGGAAGATCAAATCGACTGGCTCTTGTTCCGCGCGCAACTTGAGTTGCCGGTTTTCTTTGATCGCGTTATGGATTTTGAGCACCGCGATCCGCAGGTTTACGTCAACGAGTGTTCGAACGGAATCTTTTCTCTGCTGAAGAAGGAGTACGACACGCCGCGCAACCGTGCGCTGTCGGCCACCGCGAGACTGAAAGCAATGCCGGCCGTGCTCGAGCAGGGCAAACGCAATCTCACACGGCCCGTAAAGCTTTATGCGCAACTCGCGATCGATTCGGCGCGTTCGATCGACAGCCTTTTCAAAGACAGCATGATGAGCGCGCTGGCGAAAGACCTATCGTCAGCCGAAATGAACGAATTGGTGAGGGCGCGCGACGCGGCCATCAAAGCGATTCACGCGTACGCCGATTGGCTCGAGAAGCGTCTGAACACAATGCCGGCGTTCGCGCCGATGGGCGAAAGCAATTACAACTATCTGCTCAAGCACGTCTATTTGCTGCCGCTCGATGGAAAGCAGGTCGAGATGCTCGGGCAGACCGAACTCGCGCGGTATCGCGCGATGGAATCGATGCTGCCGGATCCTTCTCTGGCTAATCCCGATCCGTCACGCGCGAAAGTGATTCCCAAAGATCAGGATGACTTTCTAAAAGCCTATGAAAGCCGGCAGGCGGAAATGATCAGCTTTCTGAAAGAGCACCGGCTGATCACTCTGCCGTCGTACCTTGGCCCGTTTGAGATTCGTCAACTTCCCGAAGCGTTCAAGCCGACCAGCCCCGGCGGCTTCATGAATCCGCCTGGCGTTTACGACAAAGACCCGAGCGGCTTCTATTTCATTCCGACTTACAATCCGAAGAGCGGCAACTTTTACATTCGCGCGGCGATCGAAGATCCGCGGCCGATTCTCGGGCACGAAGGAATCCCCGGTCACTTTCTGCAACTGTCGATCGCCAACAATGTGAAGAACGAAATTCGGCGACAGCACTTTGACGGCATTCTCATCGAAGGCTGGGCGCTGTACGGTGAAGAAATGTTGATGCGGACAGGTTTGTATCCGGCGAACTCAGCTTCGCAGGGACAGATTCTGCGTTTGTCGCGCTATCGGTCAGCGCGCATCGGCGTCGATGTTAATCTGCACACTGGCCGCTGGACCTTTGAAGAGGCGGTGAAATACTTCATGGAAGCCGGCGGCCTCGATCGCGAAGCCGCTACCGGAGAAGCCGCCGGCGCGGCGGCGAGTCCGACGCAGAAAATTACTTACATCACCGGCAAGTGGCAGATCATGCGTCTGCTTGGCAAGTACCGCGATCAAAAGGGCAAAGATTTTCGCCTCGGCCAGTTTCACGACGAGCTGATCAAGAACGGTAGTTTGCCCCTGTCGGTTATTGAATGGATTGTGTTGAATGACCGCAGCTCACTCGATCAGGCGATGCGTTAAGGATTGCGTCGATTCTCGGAAAGAATCCTATGAGAAAACCGATTCGTATTCTGCTCCAAACTACTATTCCTTTCGCGGAAGACGACTGGCATATCGGCCGGTTTTCATTGTTGCGCGACGAGTTGATTTCCCGGGAAGATGAATCTGGAAAACCACTCTTTGAAGTAACCACTCGGAATCGCGAAGCAGACTCAGCCGGAAACGATCCGGTACTCAGCACACTTGATGAATCTGAATTTGGCGAGCTGTGGTTGTTTGCGATTGATACCGGTGACGGGTTGAGTGAGGCCGATTGCGTTGGCATCACGCGTTTTCGTCAGCGGGGCGGGGGCATCCTGGCCACGCGCGATCACGAGGACCTGGGGCTTTCGCTTTGCACTCTGGGCGGCATTGGCCGGGCGCACTTCTTTCATTCTAAAAATCCTGAGCCCGACACCTCCAGGCACGTAGCTGATGATTCGCACACAACTTCGATCTCCTGGCCCAACTATCATTCCGGCGCGAACGGCGACTACCAACGCATCACGGTGAGCTC
This sequence comes from uncultured Acidobacteriota bacterium, assembly GCA_963726075.1. Lineage (GTDB taxonomy): Bacteria > Acidobacteriota > Blastocatellia > Pyrinomonadales > Pyrinomonadaceae > UBA11740. The sequence goes on from CAVSAQ010000001.1 coordinate 1,495,968, forward strand.
TCCCCATAACGTTCTGCGCAACGATGCGTCCGCCACCGGCTTCATCGAATTCTTGCCGGCCCACCCGCACGAAGGGGCGGTCGGCGTGCCGGAAGGCGAGGATCAGGGCCGCGTTATTGCGACCGGCGAAAGCATGACGACTGGTCGGGCATTTAATCTCGTGGTTGCCTTCGAGAGGTCGCGCGACAACCACGGCAACCAGCTCGGCCGCGGCATCGCGGACTCAAGCTTTCATCACTTCGTGGATTACAACTGGGACACGGACATGGGCTGTCCGAGTTTTGTTCTTGAGTCGCCGGGCGACGGTTACAAACGTAACCCGCAAGCGCTCGCCGATGTCAAAAAGTATGTGCACAACATGGCTGTTTGGCTCGCGGGTGACTAGCCTGAGCGTCAGCGAGCCCGCGAGGTGGGTGACGGAATCTTGATGCAACCAGTACACGCCCGTCGATTGAAAAACTTGTAATTGATTCACCCTCGGTGTCTAATCTGCCGCGGTAAGATCGAGGCAATGAGCAAGAGACCTTTTCTGCCCTTTTTCGCATCGCTGCTTCTCGTGTGGCCCACGCACGGTCAAGAGCCGCAAACGCAAAAGTCTGAGACCAAACCAAACAAAGCGGCGTCTTCCACCCAAGCCCCGCCCACCAAAGGTGAACAGGACGACGTGGTGCGAATTACCACCGGCCTGGTTCAGCTCGATGCTGTGGTCACCAAAGACGGCAAGCAGGTCACGGATTTGACGGCAGACGATTTCGAAATCAGCGAAGACGGCCGGCCGCAAACGATTACTCATTTTTCTTACGTTTCAAACATTCGAGCGACTGCCAAACCCACACCTAACTCGCCGGTCGCGTCACAGGAAAAAAAGACGACCGCGACGGTGTTGCCGGCAGTCATTAAGCCACAGGAAACGCGTCGCACGATTGCGATCGTGGTAGACGATTTGGGTATCTCGCTTGAGAGCATGCTCTCCGTCAAACAGCACCTACGGAAATTTGTTGACGAGCAACTGCAACCCAACGACCTCATAGCCATTATTCGCACTGGGGGAGAAGTAGGCTCGCTGCAGCAATTCACCACTGACCGGCGTCTGCTGCACCGGGCAATCGAAAGTCTGCGTTGGAATCTTTGTAGCCGCGTCGGCAACTCTGCCCTCGCGCCGTCGCCCGGTCTCACCGTCCCCACGAAGACACTTGGCACGGGTCAGAATGCCGTGGGGTTGTGTGCGAACGTGCATGGCGGTCCCTTGAAGGGTACCGTGCGCGCCCTGCGATTCATCCTGCAAGGCATGCGCGATTTGCCCGGTCGCAAATCAATGGTGCTGCTGTCTGACGATTTGCCGCTGGATGTTCCCGATCTGGACTCGCTTGAGAGTGGACCGATTAGGCCGCCGAATCCGATCGCCGATGCCCCGAATGCGGATCAGGTCAGAGGTATCGATGAGACTCAGTTCGGCAACGAGGGTGTGCTCCGCCGGATGGCTGAGATTGCGAATCGCTCGTCGGTCGTTATCTACTCAGTCGATACGCGGGGAATTCAGGCCACCGGGATCACCGCCTCGGACAATCTCACTCCGAGCGGACCCGGCACGAGGCCAACCGGGACCTCTTACCTATCAACCAGGACGCTTACAATGCTGAACAATCGCTCGGGCCAGATGCAGGACGCTCGTGGCGGCATGTCTCTGCTGGCCCGTCAAACCGGTGGCTTTCTCATCAGCAACTCAAACGATTTTGGGCTGCCCCGCGTGCTGTTGGATCAGGAAGGTTATTATCTCATCGGCTATCGCCCGAGCGCAGAAACCTTCAACCGGGCCTTTCATAATATTAAGGCTCGCGTAAAACGGCCGGGTCTGACGTTGCGGACACGCGAAGGTTTTTATGGCCTCAACGATAAAGATGTGATGCCGAACCGGACGGCCAGCCGCGACCAATTGAACGCGGCGCTCATGTCGCCCTTTGGCAAGGTAGACATTGAGTTGCGCATGACCGCTCTCTTCGCCAACACCAAATCGGCTGGTTCAGCGGTTCGTTGCCTGCTTCACTTCAACCCCGATGCGCTCACTTTCAGCGCGGAATCCGATGGCACTCGCAAAGCGAAGTTCAATCTGAGCGGGATACTCTTCGGAGACAATGGCGGCGTCGTTGACCAGGTTAACGAGACCAGGACCTTGCGGTTGAGCGGAAAAGATTACGATCGAGCGCAACGGGAAGGGCTCGTTTATCAGTTGGATTTGCAGGTTAAGAAGCCCGGTTCTTATCAATTCCGCGCCGCGGTCCAGGATACGACCTCGTCAAAGACCGGGACCGTCGGCCAAATTGTCGAGGTCCCCGATCTGCGCACCAGACGCGTGGCGATTTCCGGAATCACGATCTCAACTCTTTCATCCGAGACGTCTGGCCAAAATCCTGCCGGGCGCGCTGGTGGCGATGAAGAACCGGTTGTGAATATCGGCCAGCTCGCGATTCGGCGTTTCCGCCAGAGCTCAAATCTTTTTTATGCCTATGTCATTTACATGGCCCAAATCGACAAGACGACCCGTTCTCCCTCATTGACCGCCGAGGCCAGAATTTTCCACGATGGCAAGCTGATTTACGCGAGCGCTCCTAAGGCAATCGATACAGCGGGTCAGGCAGACCTTGACCGCATTAGCGCGAGCGGAGGCCTGCAACTTAATTCGCTGAAACCCGGCGAATATGTTCTTCAAATCGTCGTCACGGACAGGCTCGCTGACGAAAAGCTGGGCACCGCCACCCAATGGATCGATTTTGAAATCGTCCCATAGAGGAAAAACCTCGACATGGCTGGCGCCAACGCTCCTAATCCAAACTTTGCGGCTGATGTCACAAACAGCTTCGCGCAACAAGCGATCATGAATCTGATTGGCGCGCGGCTGGCTCATGTCGAACCAGGTGTCGTGGAAATTGAGTTGCCGTTTCGCGCGGATCTGACTCAGCAAGACGGATATCTTCACGCGGGAGTGATCACGACCGTTGCGGACTCCGCGGCTGGGTACGCGGCACATACTCTAATGCCCGCCGGATCGCGCGTGCTCAGTATTGAATTCAAAGTGAATCTGCTGCGGCCCGCGCGTGGTGAATTGTTTGTCGCGCGCGCGGAAGTCATCAAGGCCGGGCGAACGTTGACTGTCGTACGCGCAGATGTTTTTGCCACGGGCGCGAATTCTGAAAAAGAGTTGGTGGCCACGATGCAGGGCACGATGATGTGTTTGAGATGAGCTTCGGCTCTTGCTGAACCAGACGTTGCGGCTGTGCCGTCTGATGTGCGGTAAGGCTCTGCCTTACCGGGGCGATTCTCTTTTTCAGTTGGGCTATGCCCATGCTTCGTGCCGTCAGGCACGAAATGTTTATAGCTCCCGTCCATCGTCACGCTGAAAGCGTGAAATAAAATAGCCCAGGGTAAGCGCGAAGCGCGCCACCCTGGGATCATAAGTCACCCAGGATTCTAAGCCCGCGAAGCGGGCGACAGAATCTTGATTTATGTCGCTCCTTCGGAGCTTACCAATTTGGGTCGACCGGAAATATAAACATCGCGCTCCTAACGGAGCGGCTAAGGCTTAACCCACATGCAATCGAAAAGGACCCGAAAATGAGAAAACGTTTGTTGGTTTCAATCCTAACGGTCGTCGTTCTATTCACATTCTCTTCCTGTCGCCATTTTGGCAAAGGCGTTCAAGGCTCCGGCGTTCGCAAGACTGAGAAGCGAGACTTGCCGGCTTTCATGTCGATCGAAACCAATGGCGCTTTTGCAATCCGGGTCACCTGTCAGCAGGCAGCCAGTTTTGAGATCGAAGGTGACGATAACCTTCTGCCGTTAGTCAAAACTGAAGTGCGCAACGGCGTTCTCCGCATTTATAACGACGGCTCGTATACGGCGACGCAAGCGATCGCCGTGCGCATGACGCTTTCGGATCTTGAAGCGATCAGTTCAACGGGAGCGGCCGACATTGAAGTCGCGAACGTGAAGAACGACCAGCTCAGTATCAGTTGGCAGGGCGCCGGAAGAATTGAAGCCACGGGCGACACCAAATTCGTCCAGATAAGCTCCACCGGCGCCGGCGAGCTCGACACCGCTAAGCTACGCGCCGAGCGCGCAAAGGTGTCGGTCACTGGGGCGGCGCACGTTGATGTCTATGCGAGTCAACAACTGGACGTCACGGTTTCGGGAGTTGGACAAGTTACCTACGCGGGAAATCCACCAGTGGTGAATAAGAGCGTGACCGGACTCGGTAGCGTGAATAAGAAAGAATCGGGAGGTAGCTGATCCCCGCGCTTCGCACCAGTCGGAACGCTCCAGCAACCAACGCTGTTTGCCTCGTCGGGGGGTTAGTGCTCTAATTCGTCCAGTGGCGTCTGAACCAGCCTCTCCCGGTATCCCTGCTGCTCTGCTTAGTGCTCTTCCCTGGAGGTAACGAACATGCGTTGGAAAGCTTTCCTTACGTTAGTCGTAGCCGCATTAGTGTTGCCAGTGCGCGCGCAACAACCGCCGAAACAGGATCCACCGGCGCCCTGGCGCGTCACCACGCCTGTTGATCCGTCTCAGGACAAACGTCCATCAGATGACGACGATGACGTCGTACGGATCACCACGAATCTGGTGCAGGTCGATGCGGTCGTTACCAAAGACAACAAGCCGGTAACTGGCCTCACGCAGGAGGATTTTGAAGTCTTTGAGGATGGAAAGCAGCGCGAGATTACGAGCTTCTCGTATGTCTCAATGGTAAAACCCGCGGACAAGTCCATCACCGGCACGGCGTCCACTAACGCGAAAAACGCCGTCGCGCCACCCCCACCGCCATTCAAACCAAACGAACCGCACCGCACGATTGCATTCGTATTCGATGACATCGGCAGCTCCGCAGGTTCGGTCGGATCAGTAAGAAAACAAATTCGAAGATTCGTTGAAGATGAAATGCAGCCCAACGACCTGGTAGCGATTATTCGCACCGGAGGCGAAGTGGGTGCGTTGCAGCAGTTCACGAACGACAAGCGAATTCTGCTGCGCGCGGTTGAAAGTTTGCGATATAACACGGCGAGTCGTGTGGGTATCTCATTTTTTCCGGGTCTTAACGACAACGGGATGCTTGGTGTTCCCAGCGGGCAACTCGGCTCCGCGTATGGAGGATCATCATTCAATAATAGCGTTCGGGCTTTGCGGTTTATTCTGCTCGGCATGCGAGAAATCCCGGGGCGCAAGTCGATGGTTCTGCTCTCTGAGAATTTTCCGCGCGACAACCCAGTTAGCATTGTGCCGTCCGAACGCATGTCAACCTCAATTCCTACGCAGGACACCATACCGTCAATGCGAGGCGGTGATTCAATGTTCAGCAACTACCGCGGCGTGCAAAGACTAGCGGAATTGGCGATTCGATCGTCGGTGGTGATTTACGGCGTGGACACTCGTGGTTTAGTGCCGTTCGCGATGGCGCCCATCGATACTTTTTCCAATCCCAATCCCAGACCCGCGGGTGATCAGCCATTTCAGGCGTTGAGGGCCCAAAGTCATTACCTTCATGACACGCGCGCAGGTCAGGACTACCTGGCGAAAGAGACGGGCGGCTTCCTCATTAGGAACTCCAACAACTATTTCAAGCGAATCAGTGAAGACCAGTCTGGTTACTATCTAATCGGGTATCGTCCGACTGAGACGACCTTCGATCGTAGCTTTCACAAAATCAGCGTGAAGGTTAAAGGCTCGGGCCTGACGGTGCGTACGCGATCCGGATTTTTCGGCATGACGGATGAGGAGACGCGCCCGATGCAGTTAACGGGTCACGATCGCCTGAACATGGCGCTCATGTCGCCGCTGGGCGCTTCGGATATCGAAGTGCATCTGACCGCGCTGTTCGCCGCGGCGCCAAAAGCGGGCTCGCTGCTGCGTTCCTTGATTCATTTCTCCGCCCGCGATCTCGAATTCAACAAAGAGCCTGGCGGCGGGCAAACCGCCACTTTGAACCTCGCGGCAGTTGTCTTTGGTGATAACGGCAATGTCATCGAACAACTTACTGAGACACGCTCGATTCGAGTCGATGACAAGGATCTGGATCGGCTTCGGGCCGATGGTTTGGTTTACCAATTTGACGTCCCGATGAGAAAGCCCGGAGCTTATCAATTCCGCGTCGCCGTCAGGGATGCAACCTCATCTCAGATCGGAACGGCGCGGCAATTTGTCGAAGTGCCGGATCTGAAGAAGAACGTGCTGACGTTGTCAGGCATCACCGTCTCACTTGAGGCGACCGCAAACAGCAGCAACTCGCTGGTAACTGATTTGAGAAATGCCGCCATTCGCCGCTTCCCACAAGATTCCAATCTCTGGTTCGGCTACATTATTTACAATGCGCGAACCGATAAGGCTAACGCCGGGGCATCGCTCACCGCTCAATCCAGGGTTTTTCAGGATGGGAAGCTTGTTTATGAGGGCGAGCCACAGCCGATCGAATCTACCGGCCAAAGCGATCCGAGACGAATCCAAACCGGCGGCGGTCTGAAGCTTGGCAAGCTGCCTGCCGGGGAGTACCAACTGCAGATTGTCGTCCGGGAGCAATCCTCTGGAAAAGAGAAGCCCCGCGTCGCATGGCAAATGATTGATTTTGAGATCGTGAATTAGAATCGAAACCCGTGCAGTCGGTATAATGCGCGCGTGTCGCTGCTTACCGAAACAGAAATCCGCGTCCTTGGCTCGCTGATCGAAAAGCAGATCACGACGCCCGAATACTATCCGCTGACGCTTCACGCACTCACCGCTGCGTGCAATCAGAAGAACAATCGTAATCCGGTGATGTCTCTCACCGAACCAGAGGTCGAACGCGCACTCGACAGTTTGCGCGACCGGAACCTCGCCTACGTCTTTCACGGCAGCACGAGCCGCGTACCGAAGTTCAAGCATGTCGCGCCTGAGATTCTGCAACTCAAGCCGGCGGAACTCGCGGTGATGTGCGTGCTGATGTTGAGCGGTGCACAGACCGTCGGCGAAATTCGCACGCGCGGCTCGCGCCTTCACGAGTTCTCCGGACTGGAAGAAGTTGACGAGACGTTGCGCGGCCTCAGTGCGCGCGAATCCGAACCGCTCGTGGTGAAATTGCCAAGACAGTCGGGACAAAAAGATGCTCGCTTTGTTCATCTGCTCTCAGGCGAGCCGGATTTGTCACAGTTAGAAGCCACCACCGCAGAACAGCCGGCACGTCGCGCCGATTCCGCCCGCGCTCCCCAACTCGAAGAGCAGGTTCAAGCGCTGAGGCAGCAGGTTGAGGAGCTGGCGAGGCAATTCGCTGAATTCAAAAAGCAGTTTGAATAAACGCTCGACGTCAGTACCCTGTCAGGTGAATCAATGAATGGTGCCCGACCGTTGCTGCCGCTCTTTTTAACCGGTCTGCTCTTCTCGCCCGCCTTTGCTCAGGACAAGGCCATTCCTGTGTGCAGCGAAACAGCGTTCGCCGCGGTGCGCCCGCTGCCCAAGCTCACCTACGAGTGTTCGGAAAGTTTGATCGATAGTGACAGCCGGATTCTGCGGCTGCCGCGACGACGCGCGGCGCTCGCGCGTGTGACCCAAACGCTATTTTTGTTTACCGATCCGGTCTGGTGGGAGGCGAGCGTGGCCGAGTTGAACGCTTGTGAACGTCACGCCGGCGCCGGTGAGTTAAGCGAGGAAGAGAAAGCGCGCTGGCGAACTGGAGATTTCTCCACGTGGCTGTTCGGCGATCAACGAACGCGCCTCGCGCTGATTGCCGATCCGTGTTACCAGACAGGCTTCAACGGCGCGAATGCATTTGTGCTTCATCGAAGGGATGGCCGCGTGTTCGCGACTCAGGTGCTGGACGGTTATTACTCGCGCGCCGACAACTCGGTTGGCATTAACTTCGCGGAGCTGAAGGGGCAGCGAGTCATCGAAGTGACCACCGGCAACAGCATGCCGCCATCGCTGGTCAGTTATTTCTTTGCCATCGACCGTTCCGGACGTGCAATCCCGAAGAGAATCTTTCGCGCCGATGGCCGCCTGACGAACGAAATCTACTCGGCTATGCTTTTGGCTGATCCTGGAGATCTCAACCTGCCTGCCAATGCGAATGAACTGAATATCATCCGCAATCGAAGACTCGCGCGGGGCTTCAGCGCTTACGAAGAACACGAACGCGGCCCGATCGATGCTGACGGCCGCAAGCTTCGCCGGATCGTCTATCGCTGGAACGGCCGCTTCTATTCGAGAACTAATTGAGGGGCTGGGCGTTACGCCGGATTGACGATCGACAGGTCAAGCGTTAACATCCGCCGCAATTTGGGAGGCTCGCTTATGTTTACTCGCCGGTTCTGTCTCGTTTTTTTTCTTTCGCTCGTCTTTGCGTCAGTGGCGCACGCCCAATACAAACTCGAAACCTGCGAAGACTTGAATATCACTAAGAACCAGTACGGCGGCAGCGTCGTCGAAACGGCGGCGTGCGTAAATCCGACGAAGGCCTTCAGTCCGAAAGGCACGCTGCGCAACGTCCATATCCTCTACTCGTTTCCAAAGGTGCCGACGGGGGCCGGCGTGACGTTTCTGGTGACAAAGGACAACGCGGACGGCGAGCATGTGCAGTACATCGACTATTCGGTCTCGCCGAATCACACCACCGCTTACGCGCAACTGACAATTAACACACCGGGGAAATATTTCGTGCGTCTCGTGAACTTTTACAACAAAGCGCAGGTGTGGGCCACGACGGATTTTAACGTCGGCGCGGACACGGTTGGGCCGCGCGCCGCGGGCAACACCGCTGCGGGCCAGGGTCAGGTTTGGATCTGCAAGACCGTCGACGACGACTGGAACTGCGTTGGTGGAGCGAACCAGTGGCAAGCTAATGTCGGCTTTGACGTGCTGTTCAAGAACCCCACCCCTGTCGGTGTGGATTTCATTGGCATCATTTTTCACCGGCAAGGCCCGGACGGTAAAGACGTGGCTTTCGTAAACGACTATCAGCAGAACATCGGCGAACAGAACCGCAAGTACGCAACGGTCGGCGATCAATTGCGACTGCCCGCCGGCGTCTATTCTGTTTACATCATCGCGTGGGGCAAGCGCGAAACGATGGAGCACCGGGGAAACCTGACTGAGTACTTTGCGAAGACTACGCTGACAGTGAAGTGACGCACAAGGCAACTTAGACGAATGGAAACGATATGGCAGACGAAGAATTAGCGCGCCACTTGTTTCGGCTTTTGACAGTTGGCCCTGAAGCTTGGAACCAGTGGAGAAAGGAGAATCCGGAAGCAAAACTAGACTTTAGCGGACACAGATTTGAAGGCATTCTGGCACCGCACCTTTACGATTTGGACCTAACTGGTGCCGACATATCCAACGCCCAGTTTAGAATTGGAAACCTAAGTCGAACAGATCTCACTGGAGCCAATGCTCGATATGTCGATCTAGGCGGCGCAACCCTCGATGAAGCAAATTTCACTGACTCCCAACTCAGGTATGCAAACCTTGGCCTTGCATCGATCAAGAACGCAAATTTCTCATCGGCGGATCTGACCAGTACGAGTTTCAGCGGAGTGGAAGGTGCTGGCGCCTGTTTCTCAGGTGCGCACATGTCACGAACCGACTTTGCTATGGCCGACCTGAGGAACGCAAATTTCGAAAAGACGTTTGCTGGAGGTGCTGAATTTCGAGGTACAACCTTAGATGACGCGGAGTTCATCGGAAGTCGACTACTCACAGCGGTATTCGCTGAGTGCCGCTTAAGCAACGCCAATTTCTCAAACGCTGAGATCGGAGGCACGCTGTTCTGCAAGTGCGATCTCCGCTCTGTCATCGGGCTTGGCACCATTCGCCACCGGTTCCCCTCCACGATCGGAGTCGACACACTCATCCTCTCCGAAGGGCAGCTACCGGAAGTCTTTCTGCGCGGCTGTGGACTTCCTGATTCCATTTCCATGCAAATCCCTTCACTCATCCGTGCTCTCGAACCAATTCAGTTCTATTCGTGCTTTATCAGCTACAGCCACGAGGATAAGGAGTTCGCAAGAAAACTTCACAATGCCCTTCAGGCCCAAGGCATTTCATGCTGGCTGGATGATCACCAGCTTCTTCCGGGGGATGACATTTTCGAACGGGTAGATCAAGGCATCAGACTGTGGGATAAGGTTCTACTTTGTTGCTCGAAAGGCTCGCTGACAAGTTGGTGGGTCGATAACGAAATCAATTCCGCCTTCGAGAAAGAACAATTTCTGATGAAACAACGGCGTCGTAAGATCCTTGCGCTTGTCCCTCTTAATCTTGATGGTTATTTGTTTTCGAATGAATGGACGAGCGGTAAGAGCGCACAGATCAAATCGCGGCTGGCAGCAGATTTCACTGGATGGGAGATTGATAACACCAAGTTTGATGAACAACTTGAGAAACTCGTAAGGGCTCTAAGAGCGGACGCGGGCGGGCGGGAGCAACCGCCATCTTCAAAGCTGTAGAAACGTGGCCAATCACACGAACGACCGCTAATACTTCAAAGCTAACTTCTAACCAATGAAAGAAATCTCCATCAAAATTGATGTCGACCTTTATAGTCGCGCTTCGCAAAAGATCTCTAATCTGGAAGCCGAAGTGAATCAGCGCGTGACTGAATATCTCGAATCCGTCAATGGCGATGACAATATCGTGACTGCCCGAGGCCGCATGGCCGACCTATTTGCCGCAACGAAGAACTTTGGGGTGGGTTTGAAGCCTACGCGCGAAGAGATGCATGAACGCTGAAGTATTCATTCTTAAAACACCCAAAGTTGTATAGTTCAACTAGAAAGCACTTTGCTCGCCCCGTTAGGGGCCGAATGTTTATAGCCTATAGCCTTCGAACACACCTCTAGCTCCTTTAGGAGCGAAATGAAATTATGTCGCTCCTAAAGGAGCTTACCCTGATTGAGAAGAGAGCAGGTTCTATAAGTATCTCGCTCCTAACGGAGCGAAAAGCCCGATTTACTCCGAAGACCTTGGCCATGGTCAGGATTACAGCGGCGTGGTTGTCGTGAATCCCTTTGTCTGAAGTGACTGACTGGAGAGTTGCTCGCAGATCACTCAGAATGTCTGTCCGCGCGAAAGCGAAACAGTTTGACGGGCGCGCCGGAGGGTATGCCGGCTTTCTGTAAAGCGATCTCTACTTGTTCCGCCGCCGTTTTGATACCCTCGAGAGCGGGGAGTAAGAGTCCGCGACGCCCCGATTCATCTTCCACGATCACGCCGTAGACTTTTGGATCCAGATCACCAGGCGTGCACGGCTCAGGCGCTGAAAGCACATCGACCGAGTACTTCAGGTTCGGGAGTTCGTCGGCGCGCACGGGCGGAAAGCGCGGATCCCGTGTGGCCGCGCTGACCGCGTTCGCGATGATCTCTTCGGCGAGTGAGTCTTTGACCGGATCGATTGTGCCGATGCAGCCGCGCAATTCGCCGTTGTAAGTCTTGATCGAAACGAAGCAGCCGGCACGGAAAGAAAGCAGTTCCGTCTTGGCCACCGGCAGTGGAATCAAACCGTCGCGAACGAAAGTTTCGATCGTGTGGCGAGCGAGCCGGGGAATTGTCCGTAAATTATCGCCTTCGGTGACGGCATGATTCTGATGTTCTGTCGCCCGCTTCGCGGGCTTTGATAAATCTATTGGCGCCTGATCCCAGCGCTGAAGCGCTGGGCGACTTTCAGCCGTCCGCTCGGCGGACGAACCTCCCCCAACAAGTTGCGCCACCAGGTACCCGACGCCGAACGGTCCTTCGTAACTGAGGACTTCGCACGCCGGTCGGGCGTCTTCAATAACACCTAGGGCCACCAGCATCGATCGATAGCCGCACTCGCCAGCGAGCCGGCGCAGATCCCGATCGATAGTCGCGATTCGATGGGGTTGGCAAGATTGGATCGCTTCGACCACTGCTTCATCGAAACGGTGGGCCTCAGGATCAAATCCTGCCGGCGCGCCGGGTTTTAACCGGTGACTGAGATCGCCGCTGGCAATAAATGCGACCGGCCGTCGCAACGTCGCGATCGCCTGACGTACGCAGTTGCCGAAGCGCAGATGATCTTCGTCCGAAAGAAAGCTGTACCCAAGCGCGACAACTCTGCCGTTCCAACCGTTCTGTTGCAGGAAATAGAGCGGCACCGCCGTTCCGTGATCGAGCTCGGCGCCCAGAATTCGGAGCGTGATTAAGTTGTGTTGTTCGGCGGCGCGCGTGATCTCACTCAGCAGCTCGGCATCGAGCGACGCTTCGACGGTCGCTTCGGGTGCGCGAAACATCGAGAAGTCTCCGAAAACCTTCGGGCCTTCGTAAGCGACGAACGCAACCGCTTCAAGGGGCGCATGCGGCGAAATCAGGACAACGGTTTCAGCGCCACTGTCGATGACACGCTGCGTCAGTTCAGCCATCGCACTAATGGAGTTTTGCACCGCGACACACGACTCGCCGCCGACCTCAGGGACCATTATCGGCGGGTGCGGAGCGATGCCGGCGAAAACTAGTGAACTCGTGTGATTGGCCATAGGCGAAACTCGGTCGGCCAAGAGGTTATGAATCCGTTTGAATGGCGAGATTTTAGCACCGGCGGCCGACTGGCGCGACACCCAACTTCGACGAGATGATAAGTGACTCACCCGCTAATCCCGATGCCGCGGAGTGGTACTGACCTCATCTCGCGGTTTATGATTAGCCGCTCATGAAGCAGTTTGACGTGATCATTGTTGGCGCCGGGCCCGCCGGATCATTTGCCGCGGAACGTCTCGCGCGCGCCGGCGTGCGCGTGGCGCTGTTCGACGGGCGGCCGGAGGGCGAACCAAAGGCCTGCGGCGGCGGCGTAACCTCGAAAGCTTTGAAGGCCTGGCCGCATTTGCTTGAGGCCGTGGGCCGCACGATTGACGAACTCGACATGTACTCGCCGTCGGGCAAGCACCTTCACCTGAAATTGGAAGAGCCGTTCGCGGTTTATTCACGCATCGCCTTCGATACGTTTCTGCGCGAGCGCGCCCGGCAGGCCGGCGCTCATGTCTTCGCGGATAAGATCTCGGGGCAGGGTTTCAAACGGTCGGATGAGGCGTGGACGATCAAAACGAAAAGCGGCGCAGAGTTTTCCTGCAAATACCTGGTCGGAGCGGATGGCGCGAACAGCGCGATTGCGAAGAAGCTTGCCGGACCGCTGCCGCCGGCGGAGATGGAAGTCGCTTTCGGCTATCGCGCGCCGTTGCCTGAGTCACGCGACGCCGCGACGGTGGTTGCTTTTCTGCCAAAGTGGGTTGGTTACGCCTGGGCGTTTCCGCGGATCGATCATGTGAGTTTCGGGATTGCGACCACGCAGGACGCATTTGATCACGAAGCACTCGATCGCTTGTTGTGGGATTTCATGGTGAGTTACTACGAAGTAGCGCACGTTGGTAACTTGCCGGCGATGCGTCTCTGGTCGCGCCAGGCTGACGACGCGCAACTTAACATCTTGCGCCACCAAGCTGAGCGCTACGCCGCGCGCATTCCCGGTCTGGCGCCGCGCACGTGGGACACGCGCAAAGCCTGCGGCGCCGGTTGGGCTTTGCTTGGTGACGCGGCCGGATTTGCCGATCCGGTAACCGGTGAAGGGATTTACTACGCGCTGAAGTCCGCGGAACTGTTTGCGAATGCGTACCTGAAAGGAAAGCCGGAAGAATACGAAAGCCTCTGGCGTGCGGATTTCGGTGGCGATTTGAAACGCGCGTCACAGATGCGGCGGCGGTTTTATGGAAATTTCTGGGGCGCGCCTTTTACAGACCGAATGATTGAGTTCGCGCGCGGACATCGCGGCATCCGCAAAGTCCTGGGCGAGCTTGTGGCCGGTGACCAGGGCTATGTCGGTTTGAAAAAGAAGCTGGCGCGCAGCGCCCTGAAGCCTCTGTGACGCTTACAGCACATGCCATGAAACAAAAAGGAGAGGCCGTGAAGCCTCTCCTTTTTCATTGCGAATGCTTTCTAGTTATGGCAGCGCTTCAACATTCAGAAAAAACTTGAAGCTGCCGGTTTGTTGAATACCCAAGAGGAAACGAAGGTCGATGGACGCGCCGTTTGCAAGCGGGGTGGCCAACGTGACTGTTCCGGCTGACATCGACGAATTGAACCCGCCGCCGTTTGGCTGTGAAGGCGGCTGCTCAAGCGTCGTGCCTTGAACCGTGACATTCGACGTCCCGGATCCGCACGGTGCGCGATCTACTGTCACAACGACTGCCGTTGACGTACGCGGGCGCAGGTCAGCAATGCCCGAGGGGGCCGGGAACGTGGTGAGGTCTATGATACGGAAGCGAATGCGCGTCACATTGCCACCGGTGTTGTTTGTAATCGTCCTCCGGATGTCGAGTGTACCGAATGTCGAGTTCTGAGCCGGAACGCTAGTGAAGTCACGCACTCGGTTGGGTGGCGAAGCGCCGGCGACACAGGGATCGAGAAGGGCGTCACCAAAGGAAGCATTACGCTGAATCGGCGAAGAAAGATTCTCGGGTCCCGGCGCGCCGAGCCGCTGTCCCGCGCCGGCCGACGTCCCATTAGTGTCTACAAAGACAAAGTCCGCAACATTGTTGTTGGTGTCTTTGGGCGTGCTTATCGGACATGTACCAAAGGTCGTGATCGACCCGCTCTTGCCGCAGTTGTCCCGATAGAAGCTGTAATCGATTGAGAAGGGGGTCAGCGCCGGAATTCCTGTCCCTTCTTTGTAGAGCGTGTTCGCCTCAGACGTCGAGCCGACAGCATCGAGCCGGTTGGCGAGCGTGAAGTTAGCCGCCACCGATGTGTTGAAAATAGCAATGCCCGCGTTGTCCGGAATGTCCGTAGTGTAAGTGGCATCACCCGTCGCGGTCGTGCCGTTCCCAGCCGGATATGAAGCCAACGAGTACCCGACGGAATTGACACATAAGTAGTGGCCGCGATTGGGTATCACGGTTCCATTTGGAACCACGCAACGCGCCACGCCGTTAGAGGCCGCGACCGCGTAGCCGGTGCTGGGCCCGGCACTGCTAACAGTGTGGTCAGCGCCGCTGTTGTTGTAAAGCTCGATGAACTCGTCGTTGGCGCCGTTCGGCCCCCTGACGCGATACTCACTGATGATTAATTGCGCCGACGCGCCTTGGTGCGCCAGAAGAACAAGACCCAAAACACCTAAAACAAAAAATGGAACCCGCCGCAGTGCTGAATGCATTCTTATCTCCTCCTGAATCGTTTTCATAGTCGAACTACTGTCGGAGTTACTGAGGCGCCGCGGACAAGGGCGACGTTTTAGAGCTATGAGGTGTGGTCAAGGTCGTCATTAAAATCAAACTAGAAGTTAGTCGAAGTCAATGACGTCTCGATATCTTAGAATTTGCCCAAGAGTAATAGACAGAACAGAACCCTGTCGTATGAAATTCTCAGGCAATCAAACTTGGGGGGGACGCCTTTCGGCGAAAACATATTATTTTGACCGGGTGGGCCTGTCAATGTGTTTTCTCAATGTGTTTTCGCGACGGTCTTCATGCCTATGTGCAAGAAAAAGGGAGCGGCAACTGCGCTCCCTTTATGTTCGTCGGGAAAATCGACCCGACCGTGTTTCTTAAAGCCAACTCGGCAATGGACAATTGAGCGGCCAACACGAGGCATTGCGTGTGTCGGCCAAACTACTTGCATGCCCGTCGTTTAAAGTATGTCAGACCCGTTCAATGCCTCGATATTAACAAAGAACCTAAACGATCCAGTTCGCATCACGCCAAGTTTGAAGACAATGTTGCGACTCTCGCCGGGCGGTATAGGATCCAGGATTGTTATGACATCGGCCGAGAGACTCGAGTTATTGGCTCCGCCAGCCGGCTGTTCGGGCGGCTCCTCCAGGCGGAGGCCCGTCACCACGGCCGGGGGAGAAATGATGATCTCGTCCGTCGAAGTCAGTGCGCGCAGCTCGGCGCATGTCGGTGCTGCACAACCGGGTGTGCCGAACGACGTGATGTCGATGATACGGAAGCGCAGCCGCGAGATGGGCTGCCCCGTATTGTTAGTAATCGTGCGACGAATGAGCATGGTGCCGAAGTCAGCGTTCGGCCCAACGGCGAGCGAGTTGCGCTCGCGGTTCGGTGACGACGAAGAGCTTACCGACGGATCGAACAGCGCCCCGGCAATCGTGGTGTTATTCACGATCGGACTTTGGAGGTTCTCCGGACCGGGCGCACCTAGCCGGGAAACCTGGAGACCGGGGGCCGTCCCGACGAGCAGGAAGTCCGACGCGTTGTCTGCGGTGTCGCGTGGCGTTACGTTGCTCAGGTCGCGATAGTACGTGTGTTCCGTGTTGGCCGTTACCACCGTGGCAATGCCGCTGCCCTCCTTGAAGAGCGCGGGCGAGTTCGTGAACCCAACCGCGTCGAGCAGCGTGGCCGCCGTAAAGTTTGTGCCGTTCGTCGTGGCAAAGAGTGCGACGCCGGCGCCATCGGGCACGTCAAAGTCCCAGCTTCGGTCTGGGATTGTATGAGCGAAAGTCCCGTTCAGCCCGTTCGCGACGCATGGAGCAGCCAAGGCCGCACGATCCGGGCCCTTAGCCGTAGATATAATGGAGCTGCCGTCGCCCCCGGGATAGTTGCACAGGCTGTAGCCGTTCGAGTTGCCACCGAGCAGGTGGCCACGCGCCGGGATGATGGTGCCGTTCGGGATAGTGAAGAGCGGCCCAGTGATCGTCCCGTCCGAGATGGCGACCGCCCACCCGGCCGATGCGTCGTTGGCCTGGACGATGAGAGGCGCGTCGGTGTTGTTATAAAGCTCGACGAACTCGTCCTCGGCCCCGGCCGGGCCGCGCAAACGCAGCTCACTAATGATTACTTCGCCGGCCAGGACCAAGGTCGGAGTGGGCCCGCTTAACGTTGGCGCTATGACCTTTGACCCGGGCGCTTTGGTCTGCGACCCAGCAAGAGCAGATTTTGTAACCCCGCGACCTGACCCGGCCGTAGGTTGCAATCCACTTTGGATATTGTTTGCGGAGGGACTTGTTTGCGGAACTACGCTTGCCGAAATAATTGCTTGCGGAGATACCAGAACACTCGGCAACACAATGCGGGTCACTTTCGCTCTTTTGCGCCGAGGTTTTCGCTTCTTCTGGGCAAACACGCTTACATCCAGAAGGGACAAACAAACCACTACCAATGTTGTCGCAACGCCCAATCGAACAGTTCTGTTCATGCTCCGTCCTCCCCTTTGAGTTCGCACGTTCGATACCGCACGTCACGAACAATGCTGATCGTTATTCGTTTTTTCAGGTCTGGTTGTGTAGGCCACTTTGTAGGCGATAATCCGGACCGTGTCAAACGAAAACTTGACGACAATTCTATTTAAAGTGTGGCGTAAGCGTGTCTTATATTCCAATCACTTGTGAGGTGCTCCGCCCGGATTCGCAGATAGTCTTCAACCGGCTGTGCGTACTGAAGTTTGGGGTCTGATTGAGTTCGATCCGCGAGTTGCGGAAGACGACTTCAGTCGACTAGCTAACTGGCTCAAATATGGAATTCTCTCGAGCCGGCCAACTAGTTGCGGCAAATTGATAAAGACGAGATAACCCGCCACGTGATAAGGGAACGAAATGTTCATGAAGAAGATCGTCGAGACATGAAAAATGATGCCGAGGGGCAGAATTATCCGCCGCGCCAGTTTGGAAAAAATCGCCAGCGGAAACGCGAGTTCCCACAAGACAATCAGGAATGTGATCACGGAAGTAAATTCGACGGCACTGGGCAGCCAAAATGCCAGGCGATGCTGCGTATTGTGCAGGTTATCCAACGAATGCAGGATGGCGACGGTGGGCAGGTTATCGGAATTGAAATACTCAAGCCCGGTAACACGCATCTTGATTACGGCCGAGCTGAAGTATGACCACGCCAGCAGACCCCGTAACAGCAAAATGGGAAAGCCATAAGCGACGTCACCCAGGCGCGTCCGTGACCGATGCAAAAGCGAATCGATTGACCAGGCATCACCACACGGGGTGAAAGCCAGCGCGATCAGCATGTAAACGACGGGCATCTCATCGTGATTAAAGTGGCCAAAGCTGCGAACTAGTCCCTGGTAAAAAAGAAACAGCAGCGCGGCCGATTTGGTAGATGCGCTGGTTAGGAATCCGGCGGATGCGGCGGCGAGCGAAACGACCAACGCAATTTTCAACACCAGCATTCCGCGCGGCGTCAGGACAATCTCGTAAAAGCCCCACGAGAAGAGTTGCAGCAACCCGGTCGGTCGCATCAACGTGATCGGCAAGCGACCCAGATCGACAAAACCAGTCGCCAGCATATCCACCAACACGAAGCCAAAAAGCGCCGCCCGAATACTGCCGAGCGCGGCCGCACTCGTCGGCACAAATCTTTTTAGAGTTCCACTCGCCATGTCTGAACAAAGCGGTCGTAGTTGGCGTAGCTACCGCCGTCCCAGCGATACGCATCCAGCCGCACGGCTTTTAACCGGCCCGGGGAAGTCTCGGGTAAACGCGTGTTGTAGATCGCACCCCAGGCACGGAGTAATTCCGGCAAACGTGCCGCCGGCGGCAAGTTCGCAGTTCCACCAGTCGTGGAAAGTAATTCAAGATTGGCAGGATGCGGAGTGCGGATGGAGAAGCTCTTGTTTTCGACCGTGGCGGAAACAAACCCCCAGGCACGTCCGGCAAGCGCATTTGTCACTTCCACCGGAGGCAACGAAATCGTCTCGCCGGTCAAAGTCTCGCCGCGCAGAATGTAATAGTCGGTGCCGTCTTTCAGTCGCCCCCCGGACATCATCATGTTCGAGGCTGCGAACGGATAAAGATTGCGTATGAACGCAAACGAAACCAGCAGTGGCCCGAACAAAAAGACTGTCAGCAACGCGTAAGTGACAATCCACCGGCGCTCATTCGAACCGGCGGGCTTGGTGTCCTTATTCTGAGCACCGCTTGCGGTCATACGTTAAGACCGGGTCGATCCAGTGCGTGGGCCAGGAACCCACGAGGGAGGTTGCAAATCTTGACGAGCTTCCAGGCGCGCCCTCGCCGTAGATCTGCAAAAACAAAATGGCCGGCTGCGGCGCAAAAAATCGCAACAGCCGGCCTTCTTAAAGATTGAAAGCGCCCACCTGGCATCGACGGAAAACAAACTCTTCCATCGGAAATCGAACTGCAGGGGAATTAAGCCCTAGTTGGTCGCGCCGCTCTCAGTAAGTTGGAAAAACGTGGTGGCTTCGAGCACATCGACAGGCACCGAAATCTCAGGGACTACAAATTTCTTTTTTGCCGGTTCATCGGTCCCGCCGGACTCCGCTTCAGATCCCGTAGCGCCCGTTTCACCAATCAAGTCTGACTTATTCACAAGGGGTTCCCTCCTGATGTTCCTCAATGTCGGCCGCAGGTGGCCGCAGCGTAATACCTAAGCGTTTAAAACTCACGCCATCAAATTACATGTTGTGGGGGGTGGAGCATTCTACGATTTTTTCTCAGTAGCGACAAGCGCCTCCATCATGGACAGGGTTGGGCCAACCCAACTCTCAAAGAACAAACCGACGCCCGCCCTGGTGCTGTTGGGATGCCTTAATCGGTCTTGATTAGCTTGTAATCCTGCAACTGCTGAACGACGGCCTTTACATTGCGTTGGGCGTCTTCGGGCGTCACTTCGTAACTGTCCACGAGGTTATTCGCGATCTCAACGATCGGTGCACCGCTGGCGATACCCTTCCAAATTAGCGTCGCCGTTTCGTTGAGCTGATAGTATTTTTTGGTGTTCAGATCGACAACGATGCCTTCAGAGTCATCGAACTCGGTGAACACAATGTGATCCTGCGGAGTGGCTGGTGACATAAGAGCGGATAATTTTCCAACAAAATCGTCGAGCAGCCAGAATAACATCGGTCCGGAGCGCGCCGCTAATGACACTTAAAGACGGTTTGCAGTTTACCGGCCGCGATGTATTCTCACTACCGAGTTGAGTGTTTGAACGCCGAGGTTAACTTCGCTTGGACGCAACGGTCAATCAAAGTCTGCTTCAAGTCACTAAACAGGGCCCTTTGATAACCGGTGCTGAGTTGGACTTTGAAAGGCTGCGTCGAACATTCGAAGATCGGCGCTGGCTGGTTTTGCCGCGATTCTTTGACCAGCCCCTGCTGGATCTAATTCAGGAGAAGTTGCAGGGTGCGGAATATCGAACTGTCGAACGCGATACAGGCGTTGAGTTGCGACCGGTTGACTGTACGCCGTATCTCGCCGCCGAGCTGTTGCTGAACACCCCGACACTCTTCCGCGTGATCGAAAAGATAACCGGTTGTGCCCGAATCGCCTGTTTCAGTGGCCGCATCTATCATCGACCGCCAACAGGCGAGTACTTCAGTCGCTGGCATACAGATATAAGTGACCGAGGCCGCCTCATTGCACTGACTATCAACCTGAACCGCGAGCCGTACAGCGGCGGCGCCCTTCAGATTCGATCGGCGGTAACGTGTGAACTGCTCTGCGAGGCTCCGAATCCAAACTATGGCGATGCTCTGATTTTTCCGATCGATCCTCGCCTTGAGCATCGGATCGGAGATGTTCAAGGCAAGACCCCCAAAACCGCGTTAGCCGGCTGGTTCTTTTCCCAAATCGATCCGCACTCATTGTTCGGCCGTGGAACAATTCAATCTGCTTAAGAATCAAGTTGGAAACGTTGTGGCTTCGAGCACATCGACAGTCACAAAAATCTCAGGGACTACAAATTTCTTCTGCGGGGTGGAGCATTCGACGATTTTTTGTCACTACCGACAAGCATCCCTCACGCGGGCACGCTCTTTACAACCGGCAATGTTCGGCGGCCCAGGGTGCTTGTCTCAACGTCGCGCCAGGGAGTTTTTCCAAGAGTCTGCAAACAGAACAGGCACGGCGAACCGACCGACAAGTCGGGCCGTTCATCCCGGGCCCGGTATTCGGCCAAAGTAGCTCGCCACCTTTCGAGCTGCTGATCCGCAACCCGCCGTAACCGTTCATAACCCGCGGCAAAACCTTCGGTGTTCAGATCGGCGGCGACATCGGCTTCACCGGCAGCGCCACGGAATCCTGACAGGTTGCAGCACAGTGTGAGATAGCCTCGATAATCGACGTGGCAGGTCACGCCGGCCAGCGGCGAGCATGGCGGTCTGCTTGAATCGATGTTGTAGTACCCGACGTCGAGGCGAATCGGCATCTTCAACATCTGCGCCAGCAGCCCGATTTCCTGTTCAGCCATTGTCCGTTCGGGCGCCGTCAAACTGAGTTCGTGATCGAACTGATCCGAAGTCGGCAACAAATGGCCCAAACTCAAAGACGCCGCTCCCATCCGGGCGGCAAAAATTGCCAACTGTTCGAGCTGGGGAAGCGTGTCCTTGCGCACTACCACTTTGATTTCGAACGGCAATCCGTAGTGACGACAACGGGCGAACGCCTGCACCAGGCGCATAAACGAGCCTTTACCTCGCCACTTGTCGTGCGCTTCCTGGGACGGGGCGTCAATGCTGAAGGCCACGTGCGTGACGGTGTCCCGATGGGCCGCAATCACGGGCCAAACCCGCTCGAAATGCCAACCGTTAGTGACGAAGCTCGCCGTCAGCCCTTCACTTGCGATGGCAGCCACGGCATCGGCGAACTTAGGATGGAGTGTGGGTTCGCCGCCGGTAAAAGAGATGTGAGAAAGCTGAACTGCTTCACGCCCTTGCCGGGCAATCTCTTGCAGAAGTGAAACCGGGAAAAATCTGGCCGGAGCGTGATAGAGCGCATCTTCGTCGCGCAGGCAATAGCCACAATGCAAATTGCAAATGTTGGTAAGTTCTACGCTGACGCGTTGCGAACCGTAGGTGCGTTCATGCATATGAAAAACCTATTGCTACCTGGAACTCGTATATTCAAGCATCAACTCGGATGCGCGCGTCGAATCGTTAAGCAAGTCTTTTCCGGCAAGCAATATGAAGCCATCACATTGCCTCGCCAGGGCGCTGAGCGCGTGCAGATGACCGGCGCTGGTAACCGGATCGTAGCATGACCACGGGCACATCTTAATTAACTGGGCCATGGTTTCGCTGCGCGTTAGCGGTCTGACGACGCTTTCCCCGGCACCGGTGAGAGTCGTAAAGAAAACCGCTCGCGGTTCACACTCAGGCAAAAACGTCCCCGGAAAAATCTCGTGCGGCATGAAAGACTTCTTCGCACCTTCAAACCATTCATCACCCGCAAAGACACCACGCACGCGGTTACCGCCGGCTTCGACAGTTGATTGGGTAACGGCGAATGTTCGGCGCAAGGGATACGCTTTGAGGACGTTATCATCCGGTTTCAAAAACAGAACATCGTCCGTCAAGTATCGCCATCCGTTCACCACGAGTTTTAGCGTGAGTGTGGATTTCCCACTGCCCGAAGGCCCCGCGATTAGCACCCCTCGTTGATTCTGGGGATTGACTACCGCCCCGCTGTGCAGCTCGAACAAGCCGCAACGCCGCAGTGCGGTGGAGATCGCATAATTCATGACCTGCAAATCGTCGCGTGTCCGGAGGTCCAGCACCCTTCTCATCAGTACTTCAAGTCTACGAGGCTGGTCGCCGGACGCGACGACGCACGCATTCTTGAAATCAAACATGCAAGTGCGGCCGTCGGTCGAGCCAAGCCCGCCGCCTGAGATTTCAAATTGTTGGAAGGCGCCGTCCAGTTGGCGGGGCTGGTCTTGAAGCTTCAAGCAAATCGTCGCGTCAGGCGCGGGACACGCGCTCGGGTGCACCGCCGTGCAATAGTGTGCGTCCAGAAATTCGGCGAGCCCCGGGACGTCTGCGCCATTTGATTCGAAGAAAATGAAACGACCGGCTATCTCAAAAACACTGCCGATGGCCGGTCGTTCAAAATATGTTGGTATCCCGGAAACGGGATCGGGACGGGTGGTACTTTCCATCGCAAGAAAGCTGCGAGGTGGATCAGTTCGTAGCGCCGCTTTCCGTGAGCTGGAAAAATGTCGTAGCTTCCAGGACGTCCACCGGTACTGATATTTCCGGGGCTATGAAGGCCTTTTTCGGGGACGTAGAGTTTTCACTTCCGTCCGGTATCACTTCAGCATTAGGTGTTTCGATAATCAAATCAGATCCATCCACGAGCGGTATCCTCCTGAGTTCTAACAAGGCCGATGCGGCCTCAGCATATTACACGAACAGTCCGCCAACCAAGCTGCCCTGACGTGGGGCGCGGAATCTACGATTTCTTATCTGGGCCGACAAGCACCATTCGCAGCGGCTGCCGGTCACCGATCATCAAGTCGGCTCGCACGTACAGCTTGATGTTCGGACCCAATTCCTGAAGCGCTGATTCCAGGGACGACTTGATGATATTGACGGTCACCAGATCCGCCACTTCAGTCTTCACTTCCAGCGGGATGCCGATTTGGTTCGCGATTCCATAAAGCACCACAATCAGCGGCTGTTTCTTTGACTTAATGGAGATCTGGCGATTTTCGAACGTGATCTTCAGATCCTCGTCTTCCTCATCCTTGGACTCGAGACCCTCCTCAGTGTCGCCTTCAATCACCATCACGTCCGAAGTGCCCCTTACCACCGCATTGAGGGCTGGCGGACGTTCGTTGTAACCCTGCAGATAAATGCCGACGGGCCGCGGCTGTTTGCCGGGTGTGGTGTCGATTTCGTAGTCAATGAAAACCTGTGGCGCCAGCATCTGCATCGCCGGCTCGATCACCAGATCGGTGAAGTTCACCGTGACCATGTGCTTTTGGGCGATCGGCGTCACCATCACAGGAATCTTCAGTTGCTTCGACAGCTCGGCGGCAATCGCGCTAAGACTAATATCCTTGGCTTTGAGAGAGACACCGAGGATTTGATCGTCAGTGACCTTCAGAGTGAATGGAAGCTTTGGGTCCTTAGTCGCCTCAGCCGTTTTGTTCTCAGGCCCGGCCGTTTTGTTATCAGAGGTGGGCGCCTTACTTTTAGGCACAGCCGCTTTGCTGTCAGGAGTGGACGCGGGCTTGGCCATTTCGCTTTGAGCGACCACTGACGGCAGAAGCGAAACGAAAGCGATCGCAAAGAACACGACTTGCAGAAGCCTTCGAACAACAACCTGGGGACTATACGAATTGAATTGGAATTTCATATCGAGGAAAACCTGGTTGCGGGCAACGTAACACACAACGGAAAAGAGAAGCAATTTGCGGACGATTCGTGCGCTTTCTGTTGGTGCTAATGACGGCCGAGAGGTTGCTTGACTCCTCACGGCCAAGTGTTGGCCAAGTCACGGACAAAGCGTATGATCCTACCGATGATTAATGCGGGAACTCTAACATTTCAGGAGTTTGCCATGGGTGAACAGCTTCCTCTCGCAACGATTCATGACGCCGTCCTGGAATTCCTGCGCGGCCGCGACGATGTGATTGTGTTCGGCGCCCAGGCAGTGAATGCCTACGTTAGCGAGCCGCGCATGAGTCAGGATATCGACCTATTGAGCACGCGCGCTGACGAATTAGCCGAAGAGTTGCGAAAACACTTGACCGATCGTTTTCATATCGCCGTTCGCGTCAGAACAATCGGCGCGGGAAAAGGCTATCGGCTGTTTCAAATTCAAAAGCCGCGAAATCGTCACTTGGTCGATGTCCGAAACACGGAATCACTCCCGCACGCCGAGCGGATCGAGGACGTGCTGGTAATCTCCCCGCCAGAACTCGTCGCGCACAAGGTCATTTCGTATCACGCTCGGCGCGGTCAACCAAAGTCCGGAACAGACTGGCGCGATCTCGCAATGCTATTGTTGACGTTTCCTGAATTGAAAAAAGAAGAGGGTGCGGTAAGTCAGGCGTTGAAATCAATTAGCGCCAAAGATGAGGCGATCGAGACGTGGCGGGAATTGGTTGCCCAAGACTTGGTCGAGCCGGATGACGATGACGAGTTTAGATGATCGCCCCGATCTCCGAAAGGGTCGTATGATTGAAATTGAAGATCTGACAGCGACTGACAAAATAATCCGCAGCGAGCGCGGTAATGACGAGAGAGTGCTGTTTAGCAACTTCTTGGTTGGAAACTGGAGTTTCTTTGCTGACGGCTATAAATTAGCTGCTGATACGCTTGTCGATCAAGTTGAAGGTAATCCTTCCGAGGATTGCTTAATTGCTCCAATCCTCTTCCTTTATCGCCATTGGGTTGAACTTAAACTGAAAGAACTGATTCTCAGTCTGAAGGTATTTTCCGTAGCTGAGATAAGCCGTCCAAATCGTCACCACCTGTATGATCTGTGGATAATTGTTAAGGCCAATCTGAACTGCCTTAGAGGCTCAAGCAATCAGGACTTCATTCTTCTGAATGCACGTATCAAGGAACTGGATGGCCTTGATCCTAAGGGATATCATTTTCGCTATCCCGTAAACACGAAATCCGAGATTACTGATCTGCCCGAATCGCTTGGAATCAAAAATCTCAAGGCTACGATGGAAAAGATTGGCTACGCATTTGGAAGAATCGATGGCGGCATTGATAACGAAATGGAAGATCGAGCCTTGGGTGCTGAAGTTGAAGCTGAAATGAGATCTTATTCTAGCTGGGAATAAATTAGCCTGGGTTCTTCAAGTGGCAAGTTCCCGTTTTGAAGCCGCGAATGCCGCTTCTTCAATATCAATCCGTTCTGAGACAATTCTTTTAATCCATTGTTCCAAGTTGGGCTCACGATGTAGTCGTGCGAAAAACGCTGCACGAGCTGCGATTTCAGCCGGAAGAGAAACAGATTCTCCCTTGGCACGCTTCACCCGCACCGGCTTTTCCCATGCCACATTGTCATCAGCAGTAGCAATAACTGCCTCGTCAATTTCGCGTTCAGTCTTCATGCGCTTCTTTTTCATATCGCCCATCCTGTAATTACTCGAACAATGTTTTGGGGCTTCAATTGAAAAATGATTTTGAGTTTTCTGCCGCCCAGCGTTCTACCAAGCAGTTGATATCGGTCACGATAGCTCTTGTTTCGGCGGATTTCAAAGTCTGAAAAGAAACACTCGACGGCTTCCTCGAATGTAACGCGGTGAGCGGCGAGTTCGTCGCGCTCGAAATCGTATTCAAAATCCTGAGGAGTAAATCTGCTCCAATCCATCACTCATTCACCTTCAGCACGGCCAGGAACGCTTCCTGGGGAATCTCAACGCGGCCAACCTTCTTCATCCGCTTCTTGCCTTCTTTTTGCTTCTCGAGCAGCTTGCGTTTGCGGCTAATGTCGCCGCCGTAGCATTTGGCAATCACGTTCTTGCCCATCGCTTTCACCGTCTCACGCGCGATTATTTTCGCGCCGATGGCCGCCTGTATGGGGACTTCAAATAGTTGACGTGGGATCAGCTCTTTCATCTTGGCGGCCAGGGCCCGGCCTTTAGCGGCCGCCGTGTCGCGATGAAGAACCAGCGATAGCGCATCGACGGGTTCGCCTGAAACTAAAATGTCGAGCTTAACCAGATCACTTTCCCAATAACCCGCCAGGTGATAGTCGAGTGAAGCGTATCCGCGCGAAGTTGATTTCAAGCGATCATAAAAATCGAGCACGATCTCGTTCAGCGGCAGTTCGTAAGTCAGCATCACACGACTGGACGTGATGTACTCAAAGCCTTTTTGCTGGCCGCGCTTTTCTTCGAGCAGCGCGAGAATTCCACCCAGGTGTTCTTCAGGAGTTAGAATCGTCGCGCGGATGGCCGGCTCTTCAATCTTCACCAGCCGGCCGGGATCGGGCATCTTTGCCGGCGAATCGATTTCGGTGACCTTGCCGTCAGTCGTAGTCACCACATACCGCACGCCCGGCGCCGTGGTAATCAGATCGAGATCGAATTCGCGTTCCAGCCGCTCCTGCACGATCTCCATGTGCAGCAATCCGAGAAATCCGCAGCGAAAACCAAAACCGAGCGCGGTGGAAGACTCAGGTTCGTAAAAGAACGACGCGTCATTCAAACGCAGTTTATCCATGGCATCGCGCAGCTCTTCGTACTGGTTTGTATCGACGGGATAGAGTCCCGCAAAAACCATGGGCTTGATTTCCTGATAGCCGGGAAAAGGCTCGGTCGTGGGTCGCGCAGTTTCGGTAATCGTGTCACCGATCTGGACGTCGGCAACTGTCTTGATTGAAGCCGTCAGGAAGCCAACTTCGCCGACCCCAAGTTGATCGATGGGCGTCGGACGCGGTCGATTTACTCCCAGCGTGTCCACCTGATAGTCGCGACCTGTGCTCATGAAGCGAATCTTCATTCCCGGACGAATGACGCCGTCGATCAAGCGAAACAAAACAATCACGCCGCGATACGAGTCGTACCATGAATCAAAAATCAAGGCCTTCAAGGGCGCGCTCGAGTCACCTTTCGGTGGGGGCACATCCCGCACAATCGCTTCCAAAACGTCGGCGACGCCTTCGCCCGTTTTGGCGCTGGTTAGAATCGCGTTGTGAGTTTCGAGGCCAATGAAGTGCTTAATCTCTTCGAGAGCTCGCTCAGGCTCAGCCCCGGGCAGATCGATCTTGTTGATGACGGGAATCAACTCCAGATTGTTTTCGATTGCCAGGTAAGTATTTGCGAGCGTCTGCGCCTCGACGCCCTGCGACGCGTCGACGATCAGGAGCGCGCCTTCGCAGGCGGATAACGAACGCGAGACTTCGTAAGAAAAATCGACGTGACCGGGAGTGTCGATCAAATTGAGCAGGTACGTTTGTCCATCACGCGCTTTGTAGTCCAGGCGCACGGCGTGCGCTTTAATAGTAATTCCACGCTCGCGCTCCAGATCCATGTCGTCGAGCACTTGTGCTTCCATCTCGCGCCCAGTCACGGCTCCGGTCAATTCCAGCAGACGATCGGCCAGAGTCGATTTGCCGTGATCAATGTGCGCGATGATTGAAAAGTTGCGGATACGGTCAGTAGTCATTTAGTTTTTTTTGCAGGAAGCCTCCGGGCTTCCAAGATCTTGCGCGTGCGCTCCAACTCGGCGACAAGTGTCTTCTCATCCGGGAGCTTCATACGATATTCGGCGGCCAACACTTTGTTTTGAAGGCCCTCGAGAGCGTAATGAGCGACTGCCGCATCCTTTTGAGCGCAAAGAATCAATCCAACCGGCGGATTCTCGTCAGGGTTCGTCCAGTGCTCCCGCGCATAATTGAGATACATATGCATTTGGCCGGCGTCAGCATGAGTGAATTTGCCGAGCTTGAGATCAATAACTACAAGGCAACGCAGGCGCCGGTGAAAGAACAGGAGGTCAATACGGTACCATGCGCTTCCAATTCGCAGTCGCCGCTGACGACCAATGAACGCAAAATCACTGCCTAACTCCATTAGGAAGTGTTGTAGCTTGCTGATGAGCCCTTCTTCAAGATCGCTTTCCGAGTATTCGTCTTTCAGTCCGAGGAACTCCAAGACAAAAGGATCCTTTATTTCCTCTTCGGGGCTAACGAGGTCACCTGCTCGCGCCCTCGAAGCTTTCATAAGCATAGCGGCCTTGTTCCTGGAGAGGGCCGTGCGCTCGTAAAACTGTGATTCTATTTGGCGATCCAACTGCCGCACGGTCCAGCCGCCTCGTAGGGCCTCCGTTTCATAAAAGGCGCGGGCGGCGGGGTTTTTAAGCGGTAGCAGGCTGACATAGTGCGACCACGGAAGTGGAAAAAGTTGCGTGAGATCGGCAAAGTCGAATTTTCCGGACAGCGTCCGGAAAATCTCTCGATCTCGCCATTCTAGATAGAACTGCCGCATAGCGTAGAGATTCATGCGACCGAAACCTTGGCCATAGCGGTTCTTTAGGTCAGCAGAAAGTTGAGCAATCAATCGGCTGCCGTGAGGCGCTTTTCCCTGACCACGCTGATTAAACTCGACGATCCGCCGACCTATCAGCCAATAGGTCGCCGTCATGATTGAGTTAACTGACCAAGCAGCGGATCGCCGACCTGATTCCAAGAGTCTAACGACGTCGCCCAGCACCTTGTCATAGCCAGCGATTCCACTGGCCACCTCGAGAGCGCTCTTTTGTTTCCTCTTCATGGTGGTGATCGTCTCCTCCTGAAGAAGTAAACCTTGAGTAGACTCCCTAGAGTCGATTTGCCGTGATCGATGTGCGCGATGATTGAGAAGTTACGAATGCGGTCAGTAGTCATGCGTTTGCCGTAGCAGCTAGTTAATTGGAACGTGAGTTATTTTGCAACCGGCGACGTGGCAATCTTCGCTAGCGAGCAGAAAACAGAACGACGCGAGAATCGTCAGTAGATTCTGAACTGATATTCAAGTTCGATCCAAACGGAGACAGGCTTTCCGTCTTTCATGGCAGGTTTGAACTTGATTTGCCGCGCCGCCGCAATCGCGCTTTGGGAAAGGCCGTCCGGCAGTCCGGTGATTATTTCGATGTATTTGACGGTTTCGTCCGCGGCGAGAATTGCGCGCAGAATCACGTAGCCCTTGGTCAAATGACGCCGGGCTTCGCGCGAGAAGCGCGGTAGTGGCTTCTTGAGGACTTGAACCTTTTCGTCCGTTTCCTTTGACGTATAGATTCGCTCGCCATCAACCGTCTTGGGAAAAGAAGTCCTCGATGGTTTGGTCGAATCGGGTGAAGGAGAAGGTTCGGGAACGGCTGCGCCCGGCGGGTTTCCGCTTGAACCCTGGTTGCGACCAGACTGAGCGTAAACCGCGGTTGAAAGCAGCGCGAGGAGTGCCAGGCTGAATAAAATTCTCCGCATCATTCCACATTATCGATCTGCGCCCGCTGGAGCGTGCCGCTGTAATCGACGTACACGGATTTCCATTCCGAGAAGATGTCGAGCACCTGCGTGCCCGCCTCGCGATGACCGTTGCCGGTGCCTTTTGTGCCGCCGAACGGCAGGTGAACTTCAGCGCCGATCGTGGAAGAGTTAACGTAGAAAATCCCGGTGTACATTTCATTCATCGCATGGAAAGCGCGGTTCACATCCTGAGTGTAAATCGCGGCTGACAATCCGTATTGCACTCCGTTCGCGATTTCGATTGCCTCGTCCAGCGACCGCGCGGGAATCACCGCTGTGACCGGACCAAAAATTTCCTCCTGCGCGATCCGCATGTCAGGTGCGACGTCAGTGAAGACGGTCGGCTCAATGAAATAGCCGTGCCCGTAATCGCCTTTCGTCAAACGGCGGCCGCCGCAAGCGAGGGTCGCGCCGTCTTCGAACTGGCCAACATCGATGTAGTTCGTGATCTTCTCGACCGCATCCTGATTGATCACGGGCCCCACATCGACTTTTGGATCCGCACCGTTACCGATGCGCAGCGCTTTCGCGCGTTCAACCAGCTTGTTGCTGAACTGTTTGTAAACCTTCTTGTGGACGATCAGCCGCGATGACGCCGTGCAGCGCTGACCCGAAGTACCGAACGCTCCCCAGATGGCGCCTTCGACGGCGTTATCGACGTCGGCATCTTCCATCACCATGATCGCGTTCTTGCCGCCCATTTCCAGCGAGCAAATCGCATTGCGATCCGCGCATGCCGAGGCCACAAGACGTCCCGTATCAGTCGAGCCGGTGAAAGAAATCAGCCGCACCGCCGGATGATCGGTCAGTCTCGACCCGACGACTGAACCATCTCCCATGACGAGGTTCACGACGCCAGGCGGAATGCCGGCTTCTTCGCACGCTTTGACCAGATTGTAAGTTGAAAGCGGCGTGTCTTCGGCCGGTTTGATAATGACGGTGTTGCCGCAGACAAGCGCCGGAATCATTTTCCACGACGGAATCGCCATCGGAAAATTCCACGGTGTAATCAATCCGCACAGTCCCACCGGTTGCCGCACACACATCGCGAACTTGTTCGGCATCTCAGCCGGCGTGGTAAAGCCGTGCAGACGCCGGCCTTCGCCCGCGGTGTAGTAGGTGCAGTCGATCGCCTCTTGCACGTCACCGCCCGCTTCCTTCAAAACCTTGCCCATCTCGCGGGTCATGTCGGCGGTGAATTGTTGTTTATTGCGAATCAGGATTTCGCCGAGTTTGAAAAGAAGCTCAGCGCGTTTCGGCGCCGGGGTGCGTCGCCAGCCGTCAAACGCCTGGCGCGCAGCCGCCACTGCTTCGTCAACATCATCCTGAGAGGATTGCGGAAACCGGCCGATCAGATCGCGCGAATCAGCGGGATTGCGATTTTCACTCCACTCGCCGCTGCTGCTCGGCACCCATTGGCCATTGATGTAGTTGTGATAAGTATTCGCGCGGGTGCGCGCGGACGATTTATTAGACCTGGCTTTTTTTGCGAGTGCTCTTTTTGCTTGAACCATAAAAAGGAGTCGGGGGCCGGGAGTCAGGGGTCAGCGTCGTTTACCGGCTCCTGACTCCCAACTCCTGGCTCCCTTTATTCATAAGTAAACTGAACTATGCGCTGCACAACCCGCTTGGCGCCATGATCGTAGCGCGAAAGGTTGAAGACGATAGCGTCGCCCGGTTTCAGCGTATCAATCACGCGCTGAAAATCCGCCAGCGTCGCTACTGGAACGCGATTGATGCGCGTAATGACTTCACCCACTTTGACGTCCACGGGTCGCACATCGGCGACGAGGCCGTTTGGATCCACTTCTTTAATGAAGAGACCCTTTACGCCGGTCAGTCGCTTGTCGGCAACTAACTGTGGCGTCAGCTCGCCCAGCGTGAGACCGAGACGCGCCGTTGACGTCTTAGTACTCTCTGACTTCTCTTTCCCGGCAACCGCTTCATCGCGGACGCTGAAATCCGGACGTTCTCCTAAAGCGACACTGACTGAGCGGCGCTCTAACTTGCCATCGACATCGCGTAGGTAAGTGATACTTACTGTTTGACCGATAGCTGTCCCGGCTACTTTCGCGATCAGGTCCTGCGCGTCCTGAACGGGTTGCCCGTTGAACTCGATGACAATGTCGTTCACTCTTAGGCCGGCTTTCGCCG
Organism: uncultured Acidobacteriota bacterium; assembly: GCA_963726075.1. Taxonomy (GTDB): domain Bacteria; phylum Acidobacteriota; class Blastocatellia; order Pyrinomonadales; family Pyrinomonadaceae; genus UBA11740. The sequence continues at coordinate 1,527,817 of CAVSAQ010000001.1, forward strand.
CCGGCGTCGGCTCGCCGTCGCGTTGTTCAAGCTGAATGTCGGCCACAATCGCGCCGCGCGCGTCCGGCAATGAATACACGCGCGCAAACTCGCCCTTAACAGAATCAAGCGTGACGCCGAGATAGCCGCGCTTCACCTTGCCGTTGGCCAGAATCTGATCGCAGACAAACTTCGCTTCGTTCGAAGGCAACGCGAAGCCGATGCCGTTGTAGTCACCGTTCAGCGTCGCAATTTGCGAATTTACCCCGATGACTTCTCCGCGCATGTTGATCAGCGGACCGCCGCTGTTTCCACGATTAATGGCGGCATCGGTTTGCAGAAAGCGCTGGAAGGTCTGCGCTGAAGCCGTGTCGCGCTCTTTCTTGGAAATAATTCCCGCAGTCACCGTCTGCTCAAGCCCGAACGGCGAACCGATCGCCAGGACCCAATCGCCGACCTGCACCACGTTCGAGTCGCCAAACTTCATTACCGGCAACGGCTGAGGAGCATCGATTTTCAAAATCGCCATATCGGTCTCGCGATCTATGCCGATAACCTTGGCGAGATAGCGCTCTCCGTTTAGCAGACCAATTTTGATCCGCGATGCGCCTTCGATCACGTGATTGTTTGTGACGATGTAGCCCTTCGCGTCGATGATGAATCCGCTGCCGACTCCCCGCATGGGGCGCGGCGGCTGACGGCGAAACAGATCATAAAGAGGATTGTTTGGCGTACGATCCGACTTGTCTTCGTTGTCGCTGTCAGGAATGTCAGTAGCTTGCAACGTGTCGATGTTCACCACTGCCGGTTCAACGTGCCGCGCGATTTCGACGAACGAAGCAGACAGCGAGTCCGGGCCACGCGCCGCCAACTGAAGTTGATCCTGCGCCACCGCCGGCCGGCCCGCCAGCATCGCGCCAATCCCGATGCCGGTCAGCACGCACACAGCCGCCAGCGCAGCAATCCACACGCGCAACTTTTTCAGAATGAAAGTTTCCGCGTCCGTCTTTGGCTTAAATGATTCGAACATGGTGCACCGCCTTCGAAATCTCGACAGCGTTTAATTGAATGAGCAGGGCCACTCTGGCTACTGTCCGGGGCTGAGTCGCGCCAGTATAACCGAAAGAGAAGCGGAAAAACTAGACGCTGCCGGAAACCCCAGCGGCGCGTTGCCCACTCAACGGGCAAAAGGTTTGGAGGCGGGCGTCGCCCGCCTGCGAGGGCAACGCCCTCGCCTAAACTCATTGAGAAAGCGTTACCACCATGACGTGAGACTTCCTGGAAGGTGATCCAAACATTCGCGGCCGCCGATCGCGAATCGCAGCCGGCGGCCACCTCGTTTTCGAAGGGAATTAACGATTAGTTGCCGCTCGACGAAGCCTCTGCGGTAAGCGCCTTTTCGATCGCTTGCTTCAGACGGTCCCGGCTCTCTGCCGGTGAGTACCCGCGCCAATGGCTGATGATTTGGCCGTGCTTATCGACGACAATTGTCTGCGGAATTGAGCTCTTTCCATTCATCAGGGTGCGCGCCGTGGCCGGATCGGCCCAGCCGATGCGAAAACCGAAGTTCATATCGCGCACGAATTTCTGAACCTGGCCGCGCGCCGCGAGCGGGTCTTCGGTCGTCAGCGCGATGAACTCCACCTCGCGCCCGGCGAATTCCTTTCGCACTTTTTCGTAATCGGGGACCTCTCGCCGGCACGGGCCACACCACGTGGCCCAGACATTTAAGACGATCACCTTTCCGTCAAAGTCGGTCAGCCGAAAACTGCTGTCGTCAATCGCCTTCAGTTCGCGGCTGAGCAGGCTTTCCGGCAGAACAGTCATGACCGGCGGTCCTGTCGGCACATACGCAGGCTTGCTGGTCAGCGATTCACTGGGCGGGGCTGGCGGAGGAGGTGGAGGCGGCGGATTGTTGTTCTTCCTGCCCGACTGCGCGGCCGCCGTCGCTAAGATCGCGGCGATGATAAGGGGAGCAAAGTAGCATGTATATCTAAGAGGTGACATAAGTAAAAGCGCACGCCGCATACCTCGCGTCGTGCGCCGCACATCTTACGCCAATTCCCTGGGCCGGTAAATACCGGGCGCCGCCGGCCCCTAAGATGTCAGCCATCATCCTGAAGCGCCTTCTTTCAAAGCCGTGAAGTCTTCGCGCTTTGAAGAGCCAACGAAAAGACCGTCTTTCGAGAACCTGTACTCGCGAAGAATGTAGCTTCTCCCTCGCACTCTTCCCGAAGGCATCCGCAGCCAGAGGGTAATGCTGATCTCACCGCCTTCCTTTGAAACTACCTGCGGTGGTTGAAAGGATCGGTTCTCGAAGTCTTCATTTTTCTGATGCAGCACTTTGACGAAAGCGAGCAGGCCCTTTACCACCCAGGCCTGCACTAGTTTCTCGCGCTGCTCCTGATTTGCGGCCTTCCAGCCAAGGGTATCCAGCACGCCTTCCGACAAAGCTGCATCACTCTTGCCAAAATACCGGGCGTTTACAAACACGCCGTCAAACATGCATCCGCGGTCAAAAGCGAAAGTGCCTACGACAACCAGTGGCAGCTCGCGATCGCGGCGGATACAAGTCCGGCTCCGGCGATCAACCTTCTTGCCAGTCACGGTCTCGAAGTGCTGCCGCGACGCCCTTGTCGGTTGAAAGGTCATACGGCGCAGCCTCTCGTCCCTGACAAAACGCCAAACCGGGTGATGCCCAACCGGATGCCAGCGAGATAACGATGCCCGCGAGACAAAACAATTTCGATAGATTAGTTCCCAAGATCAACCTGCTAACGTATTGCGCCTTGGCAGTGTTGCAGACGCAACGAGTTACCCATGCCACTGGTCACGGCCATGTCGCTGTAGCGGCCATTACCCAGGTAACTCTGTTCGAACGAGAAGCTGTTCACGATGCAGTGCTCAAGTCCGGGCTTCCGATACATAACATAGCCACGCTTGTATCGGCCTTTCGGAACGCTGCCGTTGACTGAATCGACCTGCCACTCGGTATGCAGCATGCCAATCCTCAACACCGTGCCCTTCGGATCCTTCTGTGCGGCCCACGCCCGCGCCTTGCCTTCGATCATCGCGTCGCGTCCGGTCCAGTGCCATTTGTAATTGCCCGCCTGGCGCTTCGCTTCATCAACCAGATTCTTCAGCGCGGCATCGTAGTCAACGAACACAGAATCGTCCGGCATCGTCGCCCCGACTACCGCAAAAGAATCTTTGTACTTGTCGGCGAGTCTGGCATGCAGCACCGCCGGTTCGTCAAAGTTCAGCATGAGCACGAACCCGGCCCACTCTCCGGCGGGTTGCCCGGCCTTGAATTTTGCGAGTTGTTCTTCGAGTCCCTGGGTTTTTGAACGCAGTTCGACTCCCAGTCTGGTCGTGATGCAAGTCTTCATGATGTCGTTGCGGTTCTCGACCGCGCGTCGCCAGTCTCCGACCATGCTCTCAGGATCTTTTGTCCAGGTTGGATTCTCGATGGTTGGATACTTTGACTTGATGATCTCAGCGAAGGCGGCGCCATCGTCCAAAGCCAGACGCATGTTGGTTTCACCGGCGCCGCAACCGGCGTAGTCGTGCCGCGCAGCCTGATCGGCCATGTTCTTGAGCAGATATATACCCTTGCCGCCGCCTTTGACCGTCTTCATTCTTTCACGCACAAACTGCTGCAAATCACGGTTGAAGCTGTTGACTTCTTCACGAGTAGCGCCACCGCCTCCCGTTGTGTTTACGACCGGATTTGTCGTTGGCGTTTTGTTGCCGTTGGTGTTCGGGGGATTGTTTATGGGCTTATTCGGATCGGGTTTCTTCCCGATCTTGAGGTCCTTGATACTAATTTGCGCCGTCGCACTGACGGCAAATGCTGTGATCAGGAAACCGATCGCTAACATCTTTCTCAAACTGTAGTTAAGCATTTGAATCTCCCTGTTTAGACCTGTTGGTGGTCAACGAGGTTTCTCTTCCAAAGCCTGGTCAACCTCTCATTCAGACCGGGCTTCAGCCCGGTCACACCTGGCAAGAGAAAATGGCAGAACCGTTTCAACGGTTTGGCTCTGCTTAGTGTCGGTGACACATACCATATGGAACCCGTTGAAACGGTTTCCTTGCCATTTCGGCACGCCACCCACCGGCTAAAGCCCGGCGTGAATCAGAAAGACCTTTTGTGGCGACGCCGGTCGACGCTCACTTGCACCACTGCATGCGCAGCGAGTGTTGCATGCCGCTGGTAACCGCCTCGGCGTTGAAGCGTCCGCCACCGACGTAGTTCTGCTTCAAGAGCAAAACTGGTAACGAGACAGTTTTGAACGCCCGGCATGCGGAACATCACATAACCGCGCTTGTATCTTCCCGAGGGGATGCCATTGCTGTGTTTGTTGACCTGCCACTCGCCATGCAGCATGCCGATCTTTACGACAGTTGTTTTGGGGTCCCTATCCTTCAGCCAGCCACGCGCCTTGGCTTCAATCATCGGATCGCGAAAGGTTGGCGGGAACACCCACTTGCCGGCGTTTTCGTTGGCGTGTGCGACGAGTCGCTCATGCGCCCCGTCGTACTCCGCGAACACCGATTCGTCGGGCATCGTGATCCCGGCCGCCGCGTAGGCTTCTTTCCAACGCTCCATGACTTCCGCGTGTCGGGCCGCTTTGTCGAAAGAGTTGAGCCCCAGCACGTACCCTTCGCGCTTTTCGAATTCAGCAATCGCGGAGTTGACGGCGGCGATTTCCGACTTCAAGCGAGCATCCATCAAACCGTTCACGCACTTTTTCACGATCGCTTCGCGATTCTCGGCAGCGCGGCGATAGTCCCCGACGCGGTGATGCTCCGCGTTGCCCGCGGACCAACTCGGGTTTTCGATGCCGGGATACTTTTGCTTGATAATTTCCAGAAAGGCCGCGCCTTCCGCTCGCGCTCTCTGAAGCGACTTAACTTCCCCGCAACCTGACCTAATGCTGTCGGTGCTCGTTGACCACCACAATAACGAGTTCATTCCCTCGCGATACGGCGCAATGTCTTTGTTGAACTCGCTTACCTGATCGCGCGTCGCGCCGGTTTCTACCCTGGTGTTGCTCGTCGAAGTCGGCGTTTTGTTGCCGTTTGGATTTGGGATCGTCGGGTTCGTATTCGTGGTCGGCGGATTTTTCGGCTGCGGATTCTTCGGATTCTTCGGCAGCGGAATCTTGATGTCGCCGATTCTGATCTGCGCCGAAGCTCCCATCGCGAAGAGTACCGTGACGAAAGCGATCGCAAGTGTTCGTTTCAACGTTACGTTATTCATTTTTCCTCCTGGTCTTCGGACTCGTAAAAAGCGCCAAGGGTGCGGGATGTAATAGCCCGGGCCAACGGCCTGGGTACGTTCGTGGCCAGTCGATGGCGAGCGCTGAAAGCGCGGAATGGCATTGAAGCGTTCGCGAATGTGAACATGCCAGGTTTTGTTTCTCATTTCGCGCTTTCCGCGCTCGCCGAATCGTGTGTTTTCGTTTCCAGGGGCGTTGCCCCTGGCTTTTACATTTCGGCCCGGTTTCCCCAATTAGTTAACGACGTAGAAGTCGCCTTGCTTCACGGTGCGCGTCTTGCCGTCGGCCAGCTTCACATCGACCGTGCCGCCGTTCACGCTGGTTACTCGCGCATACGCGAACGACTGGTTTTCGCTGTCCTGTTTCACGATCACAAAGTCATTCTGTTTTGGAGACGCTGCGGGCGCTGGATAAGGCAGGACTTTGTCGAACGTCAGCTGCGATTGCGGAAAGCTCGCCGGCCATTTGACCGTCGCTTTGCTCGGCGAGGCGCTGACTATGTTGCCGATGTACCACGTGTGATCGGTCCATTCGGCGACGACGCGTTGGCCCGCTTTCGGTTTGTAGGCGGCCGGCGGATGGGGACGACCGGTCTTCGCGGACTTCAGGAAAGCAACTTCCTGCGCGTACGTTTTGAACTCAGCCGCCGCGGCTGAATTGATTTTGATAAGTTTCTCCGGCGGCACATTCAGACTGTCGCCGTTGGATATCACTTGCACTTCAATGACGTCGCCGTTGACGCTCTTCACTTCCGCGCCCGGCCAGTAAGCATCTCGTTGATGGGCCACAACGATGTCGCCGGGACTCACTTCGGCTTTCGCGCCGGCTTTCGGCAGCGTGTACACATCCACCGCGTCTACGGTCTGCGGCGACTGGCCGTACATCACCTTGTAGCGAGTGCCGTCGATGCTCTGGACCTTTCCTTCAACGTAGCCTTGCCGTGAAAACTTAAAAACTGCGGTGTCGCCGACGGCAGGCTTAGCGGTGGTGGATTTTTCAGCGTCGGCGGTGGTGGTGCTGGTTTTGCTGCCGCCCGAACATGCCGCCGTTAGCAATGAAACGAGGGCGAGAAATAGGGATAGTTTTTTCACGATCATCCTCCATGAGTGCGAGTGAAGTTGAGAACTGCTGCGCCATTCAGTCGAGTATGGTGATGACCACTGAAAAATTTCAGAGAATTTTTGAAGTACGAAAAAGAACTTAGGAAGGGCTCAAGGCAGCAGCTCCGTAGGAGCTGAATGTCTATAGAACCAAGCCGTATCCAACCTTAAAGCTCCGGCAGGAGCGAAATGGCTTTTGGGAGCCGTCACAAATCGACATTTCGCTCCTCCCGGAGCTCATTTTCTCTTTCAACGACGTCTCTATAAACATTTCGTCCCTACGGGACTTCAAACTATTCCTGAAGCGCCCGGAAGTAATAGCGCCCGACGGATTCGAGCAGTCCGTCCGTCTGGCGCGCGAGCTTGATTTGATAGTCGCCGGTTTGAATCAGGCGAGCGGGGACGTCAACGACAATTTTTGTTTGGCCGTTCGCACGAGGCTTCAGGTGATTGCGGACTATAACCGTCTGCCCATCGGCATTGGCGAGTTCTACCTGGTAAGTGCCGGGCGCAGGGTTCTCCAGAACCAGACTGAAGCGAAGAATTGCACGTTCGCCGCGGGGCACGGCCACGCGCATCATCTCGCCGGGGCCGCGCAAAGCGCCGGGCAATAAAACAAAACTCGCCACCGCGACTGGTGGTTCGGATGGCGTCGGCTTTAACTGAGGCGGAGTCGGCGATGCAGTCGGCGGAACGTGCGCAACTGCCGGAGCCTGAGTGGCTGCCGGCGACGCCGCATTTACGGCTGGTTGATGCGCGACAGGTGGTTCGCTTTGTCGCGATTGCCGGGACAAGTACCAAGCAGCGACGAGCACCAGCACCAGCACCGCAAACGAGCCGGCGGCGGCCCAAGCCGGCCCAGGTTTCAAGGCGAAAAACTCACTAAACCCTTCGCGCCAGGATCGCCTGGCGACCGGCCGCGGCAGAGGTAGAGCGGTTTCGGACTGCGCGGAATAATCGCGAAGAGCTGCGGTCAGCCGCACCTGCTCTCGGCGCGCGTCGGTTTTCATGAAGCGCGTGTGGAAAACTCCCGCGGTACGTGCGTCGAGTTCGCCGGCGACGTACTCGTCGATCAACTGAGCTTCGGCGAGCCGGATACGTTCGGCCACATCGTCGTCCGTCAACAGCCGTTGATCGAGCCGCAGTCTCTCATCTTCGCGCAGCTCGCCGAGTAAGTACGCCCGGAGCCTTTCGTCAGAAAACTCCGATCCTATGTCGAATTGTTTGAACCCGTCAGTCATCGCCGCTCCGCGCAGCACCGCGAACGCCGGCACGCGCTTTCTTCATCTGCGTATGGTGTTCGTTAGTATTTCATTTCAAATCAAATCCGACCGTTCAACGCAACGGTTGATGCATGGCTGCAACTTTTCCTTGAGCCGCAACACGCGCAGCCGCAGCGTATTGATCGTGATTCCCATTTCGCCGGCCATCGTTTTGTGCAATTCGATTTTCGCCTGCTTCTCTTGCGAGTAGTAACGCAAAAGCATATCGCGCGAGCCGGAGGGCAGCTTACTCAGGCACTGTTCCAAACAATGATGCACCTGCTCGCGTTCACCCGTGTCTTCGTCGCCCAAAGCTGCATTCTCAGGCGGCGCGGGTTTCTTCAAATACTCGTGATGCACGTTGTTCGCAACGCCGAAAAAGTAGAGTGCTTTATCGCCTTTGTAGTTTGCTTCAATGTCCGCCACGCGCCGCGCCACGCGGTCAATCGTTTCATCAGCCAATTCTTCAGGCACGGCGCAGTTTCGCGCCGCGAAAATCGTAATTAGTCGCCAGCGAATCTGTTCGTAGCGTTCACCCGCGCGCTCGCGATCGCTGTCCAGCCAGATCAGGAGGCGGTCGAGTTCTGCTTGTTCAAGGGTTCGAGTGGTGCGCCGCGCCGGCATGGCTGCGGAGACTATCGCCAATCGCCTTGCAAAGTAAACGCTGCCCAGTAATACGGCGAGCGCCAGCGCGGCTGTGCGCGCATTTCGGCTTGCGCGGCGGACAAGGCCGCGGCTGCAGTCATCTGTTTTTGCAACAGGTTGCGATAGAAGAGCTTCATCAATTCAGTGGTCGCTTCGTCGTCCACTTTCCAAAGGCTGGCGATAACCCGCGGGGCGCCCGCGTACATGAATCCGCGCGTCAGACCGATCAAGCCTTCGCCGCGGACATCTTTGCCGAGCGCAGTGCTGCACGCACTCAAGACGACCAATTCGTTCGCCAGACGCAGATTGTAAATCTGATTCAGCCGCAGAAAACCGTCGCGTTCACGTCCCTTCTCGTCGTAAAGGGACAACACAATACCCGAGAATTGCGGTCGCGATGTGTTCAGCAAACCGTGCGTGGCAAAGTGCAAAACTCGATATTGATTGAGATCGGACTTCATCGCTTGTTCACGATTTGCCTGGAAATCCAGAGCCTCATAACTGGTGCCGGCCGGCGCGAGCGCCACGATCGCTTTCGCCTCATCACGTGACGCAAACAAGCGCGGCAGGCCCGCGCCGTTGGTCCCGAAATCAAAGTCGCTTTGCGATTGGGAAAGCGCCAGATGAGGATGTTTGACAACTTGTCGTCGCACCGGCAATCGAGGGTCGTCGGATTCAAAAACCGGATCGGCAAAAATGGCGACCGACTTGGCCGGAGCGGTGCGCCCCTTCACATTTCGCAGTTGCCGGAGCACCGCGATTGAAGGCAACGACACCACTTCCACCGCGGCCGGTGCGCTCGTACCTGAAACCTCAGCGCTGACCAATACATTGAAAGGCACGTACTGCAAAGCACCGTCGGCCACTATTAGCAGCCGTTTGTTGGCGACTGCCTGCCGCACCTGACCGAGCAGCATGGCGCTCAGTCGCTGTCCACTGCTTGCGACCCTCAGGTCCGCTTCCTGAAGCCGAAGTCGTTTCTGAGTCGGTGTCTCACCCTTTGGCAAGCGGTTGCGCTCGGTAAGCGAGTGGTAAAACTGTCGCGCCAGGCTTTCGACATCCGCGCGCGCGGGCAGCTCGAAACTTTCGAGCCCGGTCGCCGAGACCACCCAAAGATAACTACGCTCGCCACCCAGCTTGTATTCAAGCAAGATCGTTTGCTGGTCAAGGAGGGTTTGCAGATCGGTGAGTGTTGGAGGCGTGGCACGGATCAGGTCAGCATAGCGCGGATTGCTTTGTCTAATCCTGGCTTCGAGGATTTCGTATTCATCGGAAAGCCTACCGATCTCTTCGCCCAAAGATTTTGCCAGCTCAACTTTCCTGGGGTCACTGATAATCTGCTGTTGCTGCGCCGCTTTGCCGTTAATCAGTTCCAGCAGCTCCTTCTCTCGCGCCAACAATTCAGGATTCACACCCTGGCGCACATCGGCCTTTGCTTCCTGTAACAAATCCAGCAGACTGCGGGCGCGCGCCTGCTCGCTTACCTGAAGAGCGATTAGATCGAGGTTGTCACTCGGGCGATTACGATGTTCCTGCATCAGCAAGTCGATGTAGAGGCCGTAGTAATCCTGAACCGTCGATAAGTAAGACGAGCGTAAGTCAGTACTGGCAATTTTGCCGCGAATCGTTTCAACGATTTCGAGCGCCTTCAAAATGTTGCGCCGAGCTTCCTGAGTTTGTCCCAGCTTCCTTTGAACCGACGCAAGCCGATACAGCATCAACGCTTCGCCACTTTTGTTTTCGATTTCGCGAAAGACTGTCAGAGCCCTGGTGAAATAATCGAACGCGAGCTTTGCATCTCCCAATCCGTCATAAGCCAGGCCGAGGTTATTAAGAGTCACGGCACTGTCAGGTTTAGCACCCAGCGCCTCGTGCATCACGAGCGCCTCATTGAAGAGATTGATTGCTTCCTGACTCTTGCCACCTGAGCTCGCCAACAAACCAAGACGATTCAGATTTGCCGCTTCACCCTGGCGATTTTTTATCTCACGGCTAATCGTTAGGGACTGTTGATAAAGCTCGTGGGCCTTTTGTGTTTCACCCGCAGTCGCATAAAGCTCAGCCAAACTTGAGAGACCTTTGGCTTCATCGATTTTGCTTTGCGCTTTGCGCGATAAGCCCAAGGCCTCAGTGTGAAATTGAAGCGCCCGGTTTTGGTCGCCCAACAGCGAATACAGGTCACCGGCCGAGTTCAGCGTGCGCGCCAACCCTACGGTTTGGGCTCGTTCGCGATAAATCGCCGCCGCCTTCGCGTAATGATCCAGGGCGGTTTGCGTTTCGCCCAAGCTGTCATATACCGAAGCCACTTGTGAATAGACGCGCGCTTCGCAATGGCGGTCGCCGAGGGCCACGCACAGGGGCAGAGCTTGTTGATAAGACGAAAGCGCTTTTCGCATCTCGCCTTGCTGCGAGTAGATACTGGCGAGGTGAGTGAGAGCTGAAGCAGTTCCATGCTTGTGATTCAGCTCGCGCCAAATCACTAAAGCTTGATTCTCAAAATCAGCCGCCCGCTTCAAATCGCCGATATCACGATAGGTGACGCCCAAATTGTTAAGCAGGTAAGCCAAGCGTGCTTTGGCGCCGACTTCACGAAAAAGATTCAGGGCCTTTTGGTAGTGATCCAATGCTGACCCAACGTCACCTTTTTGACGATAAATCTCAGCGATGTGGTTGTAACTCGCACCCTCTGCCTCCTTGTTTCCGAGTTCACGGTAAATCTCGATCGCCTGTTTGAAATGAGAGAGCGCCGGCTCCACATTGCCAAGATAGTATTCCATCAGACCGATACGTTCGGTGGTATAGGCGACGCCGCGGCGGTCCGGCACTTCCCGCCAGAGGGCTAGTGCCGCCGAAAAATATTCCAAAGCCTTCCGGGAAGCGCTTTGGGCCTGATACAGACCTCCGAAGTACTGGAGGCAGGTAGCCTGACCGGCTTTATCGTTGATCTGTTTGTAAAGCTTCAGGGCTTTGTCGTAGGGAGCCAGGGCCTCGCGGTTTTGTTCATCTACCGCGCGCGAGCGCAGCACGTTTCCAACAACGACGAGATCGTTGGCGGCTACCCTTGTGCGATCCTCTCCGGTCACAGCGCGCGATTCGAGGTACGTGACTTCGTAGGTGCCTCCCATCTTCGAGCGGCCGGGCGGTTACTTCGACCCGGTATTCACCCGCCGTTTCTGCCACGAACACTAAGAGCTGCGGGCCGGTGCGGCCAAAGGAATCATTAGCATGCGCCAACCTCTTCCTTTGTAAGTCGAACGCCCGAACGAAAACATCGACGCCCTTTTGAATGACCAACACTCGCGCAAACGTCTGGGCCGGCAGACGAAGCTTAAAGGCGTGCGATTCGTCGGCTTTCAGAGTTCCCGAGAGTGGTTGATTGAGTTGAAGAGTGATCGCGTCTGCCGGCTGTTGGCCGCTTGGCTGTTGGGACCCTACCAGAGCGTACGTCGGCGACCACAACCACACGACGAGGAGGATAATTGCCGAACGGAAGTAGTGACGGGAGTGGATGTCGGTCGCCATCGAAATTACTCAGGAGAGTCAGATTCGGCGAGATTCTAACTGATTGAAATCGTCTGCGGAAAGTATGAACCTGTTCCGCGCCTTCAGAATCTCAATCACTGTATTCCCTTGAAAATGACTGGCGACGTTTCCTTGCGTAATCGCCCAGGCAAGAGTATGAACTCCCTCGCCCACATCACTATCAGGTCGTTTTCGAAATGTTCTTTTGATTCCTGCCATAACCAACAGAGGATAAGCTCATGAAACCCACTTTCCGACTCACGGCGTTCGCCCTTTTGTTCGTCATCCTGTTTACCGTGCCGGCATACGGCTGGAGCGACACGGGACACATGGCTGTGGCGTACGTCGCATATCAACGATTGACCCCGCAAACCCGCGCTCGGGTTGATCATCTGGTATCGCTAAATCCTAAATACAATCAATGGGCTGCGGGTCTTCCATCGGGAACTTCGGCTGAGACGCGGCGGCTCATGCTGTTCATGATTGCTGCCACCTGGGCGGACCAGATCAAGGGCGAAAATTGGTACCACTCGGATGGGACTCACGATGGGAATCGCCCGCCGAACGACGGCACGGCCGCGCGTAACATCGGTTATTCAGATCGAGCACGACATAAGTATTGGCATTTCGTTGACCTGCCTTTCTCGACCGACGGCACACCGCTGAAAAACCCACCTGTCCCCCACGCCCGGACTCAGATCGATTCATTTCGCTGGGTCTTGAGGTCGAACGTTCCTGATCCATTGAAGTCCTACGACCTGGTGTGGCTACTTCATTTAGTAGGCGACGTTCATCAGCCTCTGCATTGCGCCGCACGATTCATTCACAGTCAGCCCGAGGGCGACGACGGCGGCAACGGGGTCTCGGTAAAAGATGGCCAGGACACTAAGCGACTACACGGTTTTTGGGACGGTCTCCTGGGACAAACCGATGATCCCCAAATTGCCATCCAGGTGGGTCAGGGACTTCCTTCAGCTCCGGCGGCGGCAGCAAATAACATCAACACCGCTGCGTGGATAAACGAGGGTTTCGGGCTGGCTCGATCCAGGGTTTACCGGTTCCCGATTGGCCCGAAAGCCGGGCCGTACACGTTGAATACAGATTATCGAAATCAGGCCCGGGATGTCGCGCGGTTACGTGTGGCGATTGCCGGAGCGCGACTTGCGAAGATCTTGAATTCGGAGTTGAGGTAGGGTGGAACTAGATCAACTTGCGCGGGTTTAGCTTCACCTCTGTCGTTTTATCGCCGCGACGGATGGTCAGTCGAAAAGTCCTGGATTGCTCGAACATCTCGGCAATCCCGGTGATACCGATTTCAGCCGCGTTTCGATCGTCGACCTTGACCAGCACATCGTCCTTCAGCAGACCGGCTTCGGCCGCAGGCGAGTTTTCAAGCACGTCCGTGACCCGCAATGTCGAATAGTCTTTGCCTTCAGTCGTCAGCGCCAGTCCGCTGTTGGCCTGATCAAACGGCGCGTTAAGAGCCGCCGTTGGTTCCAGAATGATTCGATCGCGTCCATAGTCCAGAAACACTTTGAATTTGCCGGCGATGCGCTGGCCGATGTTGCCGGTCAAGGCGGAGCTTGCGAACGCTCCCGCCTTGTCTTCCGAGAACAGCGCGGTGGGAGCCGCGATTTTGAACCGGCCGATTCGCAACTCAGACAAGCGGCCCAGACGGCCGGCGATCGCGCCACCAGCTCCGCCCGCTCCGATCACTCGAATCGTATTGTCAGTCGACTCCAGCAGCCGATGTTCTTTCACCGTGGGACTGTGCAGCGCAAGCGCGCCACCCGAACCAAGATCCAAAAGAAATTTCCCTTTAATGGGCGCACCGTTGCGCGGCGTGAGTTCCGCCTCAAGAATCGGATAGCCGTGCCCGTCTAATTTGATCGGAATGCTCTCGCCGTTGCCCGAGTAAACGAACCTTTCTTTGTCGTGCAGTTTGAGCACGCGCGCCTGGTAGTCGACTTCGACGACGAATTGCTTGATGAAGTCACTGCCGATGATCCCATCAAAGTCGTGTCCGAATCGCGCGGCCAAACGGCCCAGTGGAATCGCCAGCGCGACCGGCTGAGAAAAATCTTCGAAGCCTTGCAGTTTCCATGTCGCACCGCGGACATACGATCCGAGGAGCGTGTCGCTGCCGGCGCCGCCGATGCGAACCTGCCCGTGAAGATCCAGGCCGAGTTCCTTAGCGCGTGCAATGTCGACTATGCCGACCTTGTCACCGGTATCAAAAACAAATGAGAGTGGCCGCGAATTGTTAATCTTGACCGGAACTACGATGTGTCTGGTAACGAGCTTGAAAGGGATCGTGACGACCGGCTTGGGAGCCGAAGTCTCAGGCGCATGCCGCCCACGCGATGAAAGAACTGACTGGTCCGAAAACGGCGAGACGACCGCCGCGAGCGTTACGATCAATGCGAATAGAAGAGTGGTAAGACGATTTCGCTTCACGTTTTTCTCCTGAGACTGCGGTAAACGATGAATGAACGCCGCTAGCGCCTGGCTGGTTGCACAATTAACCGGATTCTTACGACCTATCTCGCGTTCGTAGTCAGCTAAAACCCATTGCCAACCCTGGACTGGCTGCCTTGAGTCCAGCGGACTAAGGCCAGAGCTAGGCAGGGCGACCTAAGCCCTCTAGTTCGAGCGCTCTGACCCACCCAGGGTGCTAAAACCACGCGGTAGTAGCTCGGCTTGCAAAAAATTTGCATGCTTGCATTGCCGGTCATTTCAGCATAAGCTGCGGCCACCGGTCACTCTGGACTCTTGCCCACCTCGGGTCAGGAGTGTTCGACTCACGAAGAAGCGCGCTGCAGCAAAAGGAGAACACGCATGCCAATCAATGTCGTTATCGACATATCGCATCACAATGGAAATGTCGATCTGAAGAAAGCCAAAGCAGCCGGTGTCCTGGGTGTCATTCACAAAGCGACTCAGGGAGTGGGGATGTTCGATAACCGCTATCAAACCAATCGTCAGCAAGCTCAGGCTGCCGGACTGTTGTGGGGTGCCTATCACTTCGGAACGAAAGCCAACGGTGCAGCGCAGGCTGATTTTTTCCTGAGCAAGGCTGACGCCGACAACCAGACGCTGCTGGTACTGGACTACGAACCTAACGGCAATTCCACAATGACGCTCGATCAAGCGCGCGCATTTGTTACGCGAGTGAAAGCAGTCAGCGGCAGATTTCCCGGCCTCTACTCAGGCAACTTGATCAAAGAACAGTTGGGCGGGCAGCCTGTGGATCCGATCTTGTCACAATGCTTTCTTTGGCTCGCTCAGTATGCCAACCAAACAGCCAATATTCCGGCAACCTGGCCCAGCTGGACACTTTGGCAATACACCGATGGAGTAGCGGGGCCCGGTCCGCATTCAGTCGACGGCGTTGGCCCATGTGACCGCAATCAATTCAACGGCACGGTCGAGCAATTACAACAACTCTGGGTTGTTGCGGCTGACGCAGCCGGTGGCAACTAAAAAACAGAGAAGCCCCTCACGACACGGACGAATTTTGCGTTGAGTTTTCAAGCAATGCCCGCGCATTTCTCTGCAAACCTGCGAGCTTAGCGCGTTTCATCGCGCTCCCTCGAAAACGAGCAGCGTAGGATTCGGGCGTCAGTGTAAGCGTCTCAACCAGCGAGGCATTAACGTTTCTTTCGCGGGGTTCAAAGCGCGTTTCAACCGTGACGGGCGTGGTGTGGTTCCACGGGCACACGTCCTGACACACATCACAACCGTAAAGCCAGCCGTCCAGGCGTTCAGCCACATCAGCACGAATCGTGGCCGCGCGTGATTCGATCGTCGCATGTGAGATGCACAGATTCGCATCCAGGACGTACGGCTCAACAATCGCGCCAGTGGGACACTCATCAAGACAGAGAGTGCAACTGCCGCATTGATCCGCAATTTGATCCTCTTCGTATTCAAGCTCCAGGTTCAGCAACAACTCGCCGAGGAAAACCCATGAGCCGTAGTCGCGCGTGATCACGTTCGTGTGCTTCCCCATCCAGCCAAGCCCGGCGCGCACCGCCCATGCCTTGTCCATGACGGCCTGAATATCCACGCAAACCTTGCCTTCAGCCTCGGGCCATTGCTGTTTTATCCACTTAAAAAGCTCGCGAAGTCTCTCGCCGACTACTTCATGATAGTCATCCCCCCAGGCGTAACGGGACACTCGCCCGACGTCGCCATCCTCAACATGTTGATGAGGCGTGTAGTAGTTCATCGCGACGACGACGACTGAACGTGCTTCAGGAAAAATCTTTTGCAGGTTGGTTCGCTGCTCGGGATCGCGAGCCATATAAGGCATCTCGCCGTGAAATCCACGGTGCAGCCACTCTTCCAGCCTTTGACGTTCGTCGCTTAGGACTTCGGCGCGAGCAATTCCCACGGCCTGAAACCCGAGTTCCAGCGCCTTTGCCTTAACAGCCAGGGTGCGCTGCTTCACCTCGCCCGAGATGTGCTGAGGAGTAACTGACATTTGAGTTCGATAAGTATACCAACTCGAAAGTGGCGACGAGCCTAAGGGTAACGCGAGCCGGCGGATGCAAAAAAGAAGGCGCGCCTCTTTCGAGACGCGCCTTTAAGTGTAAAAGGATTAGTTTGGTTAGAACTCAAACCTGACAGCAAGCTGAACCTGCCGCTCGCGGAAGAGCGTGCTGTCAGCCGCGGTCGTCGTCAGGAACGTGCCGTTAGCAGTCAACGTTGTACCTGAAAGGTTGTACACCGTGCTGTTAACACCCGTAACTTGAGTGCGGTTGAAGAGATTGAACGCTTCGCCCAGGATTTCCAGCTTCGTTCCTTCGGTAATCTTGAACCGCCGCGAAACGCGCAGGTCAACGTACCAAATGTTCGGCTGCTTGAAGAAGTTCCGCGGCAGACCGGCAAAGCGGTTTGCGCCGCCCGAACCGTTGGCGCCGCCGCCAGGCGTGGTGCAACCAGTCGCTGCCGGGAACACACCAGGCGTACATGCGCTGCCTGAGAAACCGAAGCTGGTGGGACTAATTCCACCGCTGATTACGCCGGTCACGCGCGCACCTGAGAATGCGTTCAGAATCGGAGCAATCGTCCAGCCGTTGAAAATGTGGCCAGCCGGTTTGTCTCGTAAGCTGGCGAAGTCCGTGTTGTAAACGAGGCTCGTCACAAACTTCTGTCTTCGGTCAAAGGCCGAGAGTGAATCCTCACCCGCCGGATCGAACGCATTAAACGGAACGTTGTTCGCAACGAAAGTCTGCGACGTCTGTCCGTTGTCCATCGCCCGCGACAAGGTGTAGTTCATCTGGAACTGCAAGCCGTTCGTCAGACGACGGTTCGCCTGAAGCACCAGCGCGTGATACTTCGAGATGATATTGCTGCGGATTTCCGTCAGCTGTGCATAAGTCGCATTTGGCCGGGGGCCCACAAAAAGCGGCGTAATGTATTGCTGACCGCCCAGTGGTCCGCCCACGATGTCCAGCGTCACTGTCCGTGCCGGCGCCGGCAAATTCGTGTCGATAAAAGTCGGCAGTGAATTTCCGAAGCTGAACAGGTACGAAGCCGACACGACCGTGTTACGCCCAACCTCACGTTCGACGATCAGATCGCCCTGGTGAATTTGCGGCAACTGGAAGTCGTCATCAAAGAACTGGACCGCCGGACGCACAACAACGTTCGTTGTACTCGAGCCAATCGGCACCAGCAGGTTCGGATAAATCGGCAGGCAGTTTTGTGCCGTGACTGGGTTACCACCACAAGTAGACGTGGTCGGTGGCAGATTATTCGCGGCAATCGTCAACTGCTGCTGCGAGATACTCGGCCCAAGGCCAGTGTTGGTAAGCGCACTGTAAACAGTCGAATTGATCACGCGACCGTAGTACAGGCCCCAGCCGCCACGAAGTGACGTCTTACCATCGCCGGTCATGTCGAACGCGAATCCGATGCGCGGACCAAAGTTGTTCTTGTCGTTCACCTTGTTGGCCGTTTGCGGTAACGCCGGATTTGGCGCAACGGCGTCAGGATTCTGCTGGTACTCGTAACGCAAACCGAGGTTCAGCGTCAGGCGCGGATGAATACGCCAGTCGTCCTGAATGAAGAAGTTGAAATCCGTTGTCTTCATCGTCAGACCGAGTGGGCCGATGCCTTGAGTGAAACTGCCTGCGTAGCACTGGCCCGCGCGGATTCGTCCGGCCACCGCAGTCGTCGTAGCCAGACGCGGGCAGACACCGACGAAACCGCTGCCGCCCGCCGGCAGAGCGCGGATGGCTCCATTGGTCGTGAAGTTGGTGTAGTCAAAGATAAAGTCATTAATGGCGTTACCGCCGGTGTAACTGAACTCGCCACCGACGAAACGAAGGTTGCTGATGATGTCCTTAACGAAGTTGATGTCTCCGCCGAACTTCAACGCGTGTTTACCCTGGGTCCAGGTCGTGGTGTTAGCGAATTGCCAACGTCGCTCATCCGGAAACGCCGGGCGATCGAGGAATTCAGGAATGCCAAAGCTAAGGCCGTTCGTGATGAACGTTTGTGGAGAGCGGCCATCGATCGAGTTCGTCGGCTCGCCCGCACCCGGCCCACGGCTGAATTGCGTCTCGTTATCGCGTCCCCACTGGAAACGGAACTCATTCAACAGGCTCGACGAAAGCGTTGAGCTGAGTCGCGTGGTCAACCAGTCGATGTCAACTAAGTCATCGCCGAAGTTGTCGCGCGCGCGTGTGTTGGTGGCCTGCGTCTGAATGCCATTCGGCGAATTCCAACGTAGACGGTTATAAGTCACCGTCAACGTATTACTGTCATTAAGGTTCCAGTCCAACTTCGGCAGGATCAGCCTTTGATCGCCGCGACGCTCAACTTCGCCCGAAAGGCTGTTGAGGAAAGCGAGGCCGGCGTCAATCTGTGCGTCAGTCAGACCACGCTGCGTCAGCAGGGTGCGGTTCGCCGAGTTCAAGAAGTTAGGATCGGTAAAACGCGCCAAGCCGGGGAAATCACGTTTCTGCTCGTCATACGAGAAGAAGAAGAAAGCTTTGTCTTTCACGATCGGACCACCGATGGTGCCGCCGAACTGATGACGAACGTCCTCCGGCTTGATGCCGACCGACGTGAACACGCCGTTCACCAGCACACTGTTGGTCGCCAGAGGATTGCGGGCTCCCCACTTGTTGTTGCGCTGATAGTAGAAAAGATTGCCGTGGAATTCGTTGGTGCCGCTCTTGGTGACAGCGTTGACCACGCCGCCGGCCGAGCGTCCGTACTCGGCTGAGTAGCTGGAGGTGTTCACCTGAAATTCGCGAATCGCCGCCTGACTGACTGAGTAGCTAATACGCGTGCGGCCGCGCTCTTCAGCGAAGAAGGCCTGGTTGTTGTCGCCGCCGTCGATGGTGCTGTTGTTCAGCAATCCGGAAATGCCGCGGAAACTAATCAAGCCAAAGTTGCCATCCGGAACCGCGCCTGGGGTCAGCAATGCAAAGTTAGACCAGCGGCGGCCGTTGATGGGCAGTTCGTTAATCGAAGTCTGGTTGATGTTGCTTGAGAAGTCCTGCTGCTCGGTATTGATTACCGGCGCGCCGCCCGTGACTTCGACGATGTTTTCGCCGCCGGCGATCGCCATGACCGCGTCAACTGAGCTAACCACGCCGACTTCTACGACGATGTTCTGTTGGGTGAACTTCCCGAACCCGGAACCTTCGGCCGTCACCGTGTACGTTCCCGGTTGCAGGTTGGTGATGCGGGCGCGGCCTTCGTCGTCGGTCGTCGCCGTCTCTTCCTTATTGGTTTCGGAATTGCGCGCGACCACCGTGGCACCCGGGACGACTGCGCCCTTCGGGTCAGTAACGGTAACGCCGATCGCGCCTGTAGTCGTCGACTGCGCCATGACGCTGAACGCGGAGAGCGCCAGCACCAGAAGCGCAGCAAAACTAAAACTGAAGATTTTACGCATATCAGGAGAACTCCTTAGAGAATTAGAAATCGTTGTGGCCACATTGCGCCAAAGGCACAAGCAAATCTGAGACTTTCGAGAACTGTGAACTGCCTGTTGCGAAGGAACTTCTCTGAACAAAGCAGAAGGCGGTTTCTATCACGATGATTGGCAATTGCGCAAGATTAAAACGGCGTTCGGGACGTGAAAACTTCATGAACAGATCGAAAGTTACACGGCAAAAACGGCAACTGTCGTGCCCTGCTGGGCCTTCGATCGGCGTTGTCCGATCTCTGCCGTTTTCAACGGTTGCTGGCGCATTCGTCGATCACGGATCGAGTCGCGCAACCATTATTTTGGATTTTCGTATGAAAATCTAAAGCTTCTCGACAATAATCGCGATGCCCTGACCGCCTCCGATGCACGCGGTGGCTAAGCCATAATGACCATTACGACGCTGCAATTCGCGCAACAGAGTTAGCACCAGACGCGTTCCCGTAGCCCCGAGCGGATGACCGAGCGCGATGGCGCCGCCGTTCACGTTCGTCTTGTTGCGATCGAGCCCCAGCTCCATTTCCACCGCAAGGTACTGGGCGGCAAAAGCCTCGTTAACTTCGACAAGATCCATGTCCTCAACCTTCAGGCCGGCTTTTTCCAGCGCCTGAAGCGACGCCGGCACCGGGCCGATGCCCATGATTTCAGGTTCAACGCCCGCATAGGCCCAACTAACAATGCGACCGAGCGGCTTCGAGTCGTGCGCTTTTACGTACGATTCGCCGGCGATGACCAGCGCCGCCGCGCCATCAACGATCCCCGAGGCGTTGCCCGCGGTGACGAAGCCGTCTTTCGCGAACGCAGGCCGGAGCTTCGCAAGGCCTTCCATCGTGGTGTCGGGGCGCAAGTGATCGTCGCGATCGAATAGCGTTGTCCCTTTCCGGTTCTTCACCTCAACCGGCGCAATTTCATCGGCGAAGAAGCCTTCGTCGAGTGCGCGCTTCGCGGCCTGCTGTGAACGGAGCGCGTACTTGTCCTGCTCTTCCCGTGAAATCTCGAACTTGCGAGCGAGGTTTTCCGCCGTGCCGGCCATCGGCGTATTGCAGTAGGTGTCGAGCAGCGCCACCATCAAGCTGTCTTCCAATTTTCCCTGACCCAACCCAAAGCCTGAACGCGCGCCGCGAATTACATGGGGCGCTTGCGACATCGACTCCATGCCGCCGACCAGACATGTCTGCGCTTCGCCGAGCTGAATCATCTGCGCGCCCGAAACGATCGATTGAATGCCGCTGCCGCACAAACGATTGACCGTTAACGCCGGCCGATCGAATGGGACACCCGCTTTCAAAGCGACGTGCCGGGCACCGTAGATTGCATCGCCGGATGTCTGCAGCGCGTTGCCAAAGATTGCGTGATCGATTTCTTCTGCGGCGACGCCGGTGGTTTCGAGGGCCGCTTTCGACGCGGCGGCGCCGAGATCGATTGCCGAAATATCCTTCAATGCGCCGACATACTCGCCCATCGGCGTCCGTTTACCACCAAGAATGAAAACATCCTGAGCCATGAATTAATTTGCCTTCCTACGGTTGTAAATTCTCTTGCCCTTAGAAACGAACGAGGCTAACAAACGAGAAACGGGAGGTCAATTTGGAGTGCGGCGGCTTGACGCCGCTTTCGAACGAGCGGGTGTGAGCCAGTGTGAGATCAAAGCGCCGCCAAGTCGGCGCACTCCAAAAAACTTAATCGATGAATCGGTGTTTCTCGCGATAGCGATGCAGAAGCTCTTCGAGGAAACCTTCGTAAGTGAACGTCGGAAGATCGTATTGCGGACGCAACTTGAAAAGAATCGGCATCGAGACTCGCCAGGCCATCCACTGTCGCGGATAGTCCTTCAAGTCCCAACGGCGGCGCAGAAAACTTTCAACGACTTGAATCTCAGCTTCGGTCAGCAGATTCACGTCCGCGGTGAAGGGCACCGGCTTCCAGGCGCGCCGCAGCGCTTGATCGGAAACAGGTGAAGCGAACACTTCGGTGAAGGCGGGCGCTTCGGCTTCGCGTTCACGCACAACCACCGTGCCCGCAACCAGATCGCCGACGCGCTGGTCGCGCTCAGTCACAAACACCGAAACCAGTCCCACCGAATAAAACGGCGGCGTCGGCAGCATGTCGAAGTTGCGCAAAAGGTTTCTGACTGCCGATTCAAAGAACCCAATCGGCCGCCCGTCTTCGCGAATCACGCGCAGCTTCAGCCAACGCTTGCCCGGCGTTTGGCCGCGCCAAATCCATTCGAATACGGCAAAGTACCCGGAGATCAAAAGAAAGACGAATATGATCAGCACCGCCTTTACCCAACTGGGCGCACCCGTAACGCGATCGCCGAAGTCGGAAAAGCCCGCGATGATCATGAAGAAGATCACCATCGCAAACAGCGCCACCGTTTGAATAATGTGGTCGATGGCGCAGGCGATAAAGCGATTGCCAATCGACGCGAGCGCAAAGTGAAGCGGTACGCGCTCAGGCGTTTCAATGACGAGTGTTTCGTCTGTAGTGACAACCGCGGACATTCGATTCAGACCTACGGCAACGGATCGATCTTGTTCAGAGGCTTCATTTCTCGAGCAAGTTCCCAGTCCTTTAGCAATTCGGTCCTGTGCAATTCGACCCATTGCGTGACTAAGCTGCTTGCTCCAAGCGGTAACGATCCTTTAATAATTTCGGATGTTCGAATGTCAATCACTGCCTCGTGATGACCATAAATCGCGTGGAAGTGAGGTGGTGGGTGATCGATCCAAAACATCCTGATAATAATGCCGTAGAATCGGCAGAGTTCAGGCATGAGATTGCTGCTGTGCGAGGCCCGGGAACACTTCCTCAACAGACTTGCCCGTGAGCGTGAGATAGACGGAATCCGGGCACAATTCGATTTCATCGTTCCATTTGATCTCGCGATGCGCGCCGATGTGGACGGCTTCGAAAAACTTCAAATCGTCCCACGCTTCAAAAACTCCCTTTCCCACAAGGTGAGAGAGATCCACTTCACCCTTCGCACCATCGGAGAATTCAAGATAAATCCGATAGTTCGGCCGGGCTTCAACTCTCGTCGGTTTAACCAACTCTTCCATATCAACTGCAAGTATCAAACTCCCTGTTAGCCGAGTCAAGATTACCGCATCGAGCGGACTTTGCTCGCCCTAGCTTTGCAGCACTTGCGCAACTGCTTCCGGATAAAGCTGGTGTTCCTGCTCAAGTATCCGCGCTGACAATGTTTCGACTGTGTCGCCTTCCATCACCGGCACAACGCGTTGCGCGATGATCGGCCCGCCGTCTAATGTCTCATCAACAAAGTGCACCGTGCAGCCGCTGAAGTTCATGCCGTTATCGAGT
Source organism: uncultured Acidobacteriota bacterium (assembly GCA_963726075.1). Classification (GTDB taxonomy): domain Bacteria; phylum Acidobacteriota; class Blastocatellia; order Pyrinomonadales; family Pyrinomonadaceae; genus UBA11740. Next base: position 1,550,885 of record CAVSAQ010000001.1, read on the forward strand.
GCCTGTTTCTGCGGCCCGAGGCCAGGAAAAGACGGCAAGAGACTCGGATGAATGTTGAGAACCCGCCCGCGAAACTCTTCGATAAATTCGTTAGAAAGGATGCGCATATAGCCCGCGAGGCAAATCAGATCGATGTTTCGATCGCGCAAGACGGCCATGATCTCGCGGTCATGTTCTTCGCGCGAACGGCCCCGGCGTTCAATAACGACGCTCTCAATACCGCGCTCTTGTGCTTTTTTCAAGCCCGCGGCAGTTACTTGATCGCTGATCACGACGGCGACTTCCGCGTTCGGGATCAGCCCGGCTTGCGCGGCATCGATCAGCGCCACCATGTTCGAACCGCGGCCCGAGATAAAAATGCCAACGCGAAAAGTTTTCGTCGATGAAGACATGACGGGTCTTGATCGGTACGCATGCTTCGGCATGCTGCACGCCAGCGGCGCGCGCACCTGACTATTCGAAAATCTGCGCCAGGTGATGCTTCAAATGATCGACGTAATCCTTCATCAAATATTCGAGGGTGACCGGCTCCGATTTGGGGACGGTCTTGAAAGCGATCTCCTGCAGAGTGTGCAGCGTGCACGGCGTGTTCAGCTTTGCCTGGTCGGCGTGCGACATCACATGGTGCAGGTGCAGATTGTAAGTGCGCCAAAGTTCGACGAGCTGTGACCACGGTGCATCCTGATAGTGGTTCGTGGTACCCAGCCGTCCTGATCGTAACCGGGAAACACGAGGTCATCTTTCAACTGTCCCAGCACAAAGCGCGCGTGGTTGTTGGTCGCAGAGTCGATTAAGTGCCCGATGATTTGTTTTGACGACCAGTGATCTTCGGTGCGTGGCTGCGCCGCCTGCGCTTCGTGAATCGCGCGCAAACGCTCGGCAGCAGAATTAACGGTCTGGCGAAAGTCTTCAAGCCACTCTTGCATCGGCCTCTCCTCTTTATCTAAGCACTACGCGCCGGTCACCGTTCACGATGCGACCGACTTCATAGCACGCCTCACCAGTCGATTCGACGTGAATTTTTATTCCGGCGGCCTCCGAAGGGTCGCCGACGACGACCATGCCGATGCCCATGTTGAATGTGCGGAACATCTCGGACTCGTCGATGTTGCCGAGGCGCTGAAGCAAATTGAACACCGGCAGCACCGGCCACGAACCGCGTTGAATCTCGGCGTTGGTCGCCTCAGGCAGAATCCTTGGAATGTTTTCCAACAAGCCGCCGCCGGTAATGTGCGCGAGTCCTTTAATAACGCCGCGATCGAGCAGACCTTCGAGCGCGCGCAGGTAACTCACGTGCCGGCGCAGAAGCACTTCGCCCGCCGTGCCTTCGGCTTCATCAAGTTGGGTTTCGGCGGTGTACCCCGCCTCTTCGAAAAAGAGTTTGCGCGCAAGCGAATAACCGTTCGTGTGCAAACCCGCTGATGGCAAACCGAGTATGACGTCGCCCGCTTCGATCGGTCGCCCGTCGATAATGTGTTCGCGATCGACTACGCCGACGATGAATCCAGCCACGTCGTACTCGCCTTCCGCGTAGAAACCCGGCATCTCAGCAGTCTCGCCGCCCAACAGCACGCAGCCGTTTTCGCGACAGCCGTCGGTGATGCCTTCCACGACACTGGCGATTACCTCAGGCGAGAGTTTTCCCGTCGCCACGTAATCGAGAAAGAAAAGCGGCCGCGCGCCCTGCACCAGAATGTCGTTGACACAGTGATTGACCAGGTCGCGGCCGACTGTGTTGTGCACGCCTGTTTCGAAAGCGACTTTGAGTTTTGTGCCGACGCCGTCCGCGGAAGCGACCAGCACAGGCTGGCGCATTCCGGGGAAGGCGCCGTCAAACATGCCTCCGAAGCTGCCGATGTCTGATAGGGTGCGCGAATTAAAAGTCCGCCGCGCAAGTTCTTTGATCTTTTCGGTGGCGCGATTCGCGGCGTCAATATCGACGCCGGCATCGGCGTAGGTTGCGGGTTTCATAAACTCGGTAAATGGTAAATCGTAAATAGTAAATGGACGAGGGAAGTCAGGGACATCTATTTACGATTCACGATTTACTATTTACCTTCTGGCTTTCGGCGTCGCCCTCGGTTTCGGCGGCGGACCGAAATCGCCGTACGCGATGAATCCGGATCGCGACGAATCATCTTTCGACCCTTCGCGTCCCATCCAGACATCTTCGGTCGCTTCTTTCGCCGGCTTGATGTCGTACAGCTTGCTGGAATCGAGTCTGCCTTTCGTCGTGATCGTTATCTCGCCCTGCAGATCAGTGCGATAGACTTTCGCGTTCACGCCCTTCAGACGGTCGAGCACGCTTTGGGACGGGTGGCTGTAGCGGTTCCACGCGCCCGTCGAGATAATTGCCGCTTCTGGCTTCACGCGCTTGATGAAGTCCTCTGAACTCGCGTACTTCGATCCGTGATGCGCGATCTTAATAACTGTGGCGGTGAGATCCGCATCTCGGCCGAGCAGCCGCAATTCAGTTTGCTCTTCGGCGTCGCCCATCAGAAGCATCGTGAAGCCGCCGTAATCCAACCGCAAAACGATCGAGTTTGCGTTCGGCTCGTTGCCGCCGGCTTTCATTTGATCCTTTGTGAAGAACGGCTCGTTCGGCGCGAGCACCGTCAGGATCGCGCCGCCGCCCAGATCAATCTTCTGACCGGGCTCAGCTTTCTGGTGCTGCGCACCGGACTTCTGCAGCGCTTCCTTGTATTCATCGAAGAAGCTGGTGACCGTTTTCGCGCGGGTTCTTCTCGGCGCCGGAGTCGGCGTAGCTCTCGCACCGCGTCGTGCCGGCGTCGGTGATGGCGCAGGCGTCGACATGTCGACTCCGTTATCGATCACCGTTTCCACTTTGATTCCGTTTAAAACCTCATCAGCCGCGCCAATGTGATCCGGGTGCGGATGCGTCGCGATGAAGTAGTCAAGCTTTTCAACTTTGTGACGCTTCAACGCCTCGAGCACGACTTTGCCTTTGCCGGCATCGCCGGCGTCGATCAGAACTGACTTACCACCGGGCGCCAAAATCAGAGTCGCATCACCTTCGACGGGGCCAACATCGAGCATAACGATCTTCAGTTCGCCCGTCGGTTTCGGCGGCTGTGTACGCCACCAGGGCAATCCCCACTTGACGAATGCGAACGTGCCGCCACCGAGCAAAAGCACGAGCACCGCAATCACACATCCGCATCCGCGAGTTGAACGCTTCATTTCGTTTCGACCGAGCGTAACAGCGCAGTGAAACCTGCCTGCTCAAAGTGCCTGTCGGCCGTAAGTGAATTACTTAGGCCGAAGTCTCGCATCACGACAAACGAAACACAATCGATCAAACCCCACTCTTTGTCGATATGTGAGCGATATAGTTCGAATGCTCTACGGAACAGCTCAGGATCAAGATTGACTATCTCGACCTCGTCCGAACTCAGAAAGTGCTCGATTATTGCGACACCGGCTTGTTTGAAGTTGCGCGCTAGTGCATTGCCGATCTCAAGCAGTACAGCATCCGTGGTGAGCAGTAGTCGGTTATCGAATTGCGTAGCGATTTCCAGAGCTTGCGCGTGGTATTGGTCGCTTTTATTGGTAAGCGCGATTACGAACGAGGTGTCAATAAACGCTTCAGCCAAGCGCTTTATCTCCTGAGAGGTAGAGATCGATGTTTTCAGCAAAGTCTTCAGGGCCGTCGATCGTTACGTCCTTGAGCTTTGACATCAGACTAGGCCCGCCGTTGTAGGACGAACGCCGCGCAAACTCCTTTACTACAGAATAGAGTCTGTCGAGCCGTTCTTCAGGCACCCTTTCAATCTCAGCCTTGATTAATTCCTTCGAAATCATGTCTCAATCCCGACTTCAGACTAAAATCTTTGTCAGCAGATATCAAGGAAGCGGATTAAGCTGAACTTCATCCGGTCCCACACAACACAATGACCAGCCGCATCCGCGAGTTGCTCGCTTCATCCTCCCACCTTGATTAGGGGGAAAAGGAACCTGAGGATCTTGTGCGTCCGCATTGCCCAGGCGCCATCCTCGTGCCCAGCCCCTTTGTCTTCGAAGTAATAGAGGTCTGAGTCGAGCGCCCAGCCCTTCTCGGTCAGCGCATCGCGCAGTCGTTTCGCATTATCAGCCATCCCCCGGCCTTCCTCGGTTCCCACATCGAGCCAGATGCGTTGCGCCGGCTTGGCTGTCAACGACTTGACGGTCCGCAAGATGACGCTGCGATCCCACCAGGCCGAGGGCGACATCACGGCCAGCTTGCCGAAGGTCTTTGGATGACGCAGCCCGATGTGCAGCGCGATCAGGCCACCTAAAGAAACGCCGCCCAATCCCGTGTTGGCGGCGTCCGGTAGCGTTCGATACTCGCGGTCTATGAACGGCTTTAACTCTTCGACGAACATCCGGCCCAAGTCGTCGCCCTTGCCGCCCCTGCCGTTTACACTCGTCGGTGTGTACTCATCGGTGCGATCTTCCTGCGTGCCCCCATGCGCGACGCCCACGATGATCAGCGGTTCGATGTGCTGGGCCTCAATGAGCACCCTTGCAGTCTCATCAATCTCCCAGAGAACGAAAGCGTTCGCCCCGTCGAGCATGTAGAGCACCGGATAAAGCTTCGCTTCATTCGCATGGTAGCCAGGCGGGAGATAGACCAGGATCTGGCGGGACTTTGGCAGGAATTGAGACTTGAACTCCGCATGAACGCGGACACTCGGCGGAAGATGCCGAGTGTTCTGCGCCTCGGCCCATGGCGCGCACGCGCAGCCGAGCAGCAGCACGATCACGGTCATGATCGGCCGGGTGAGCTTGAGGTTGGACTTAACCACAGAGGACACGGAGGCCTAATGTGCCACTACGCTTCGGAATTCGCGCAACGCCGTTTCAATGTCCGCGCGCGCGACGTCGTAATGTGTGACCATGCGAATCGACGTTCCGAATCCGATCGCCAGGACGCCCCGCTCGCGCAGTTCAGCACAAATGCCGTCGGCGGTCTTGCCGGTTTCGGCAACGTCAATGATCACGATGTTGGTGACGACCCGCTCCGGATCGATCTTGATCCCGGGGAGCTCAGCCAATCCTACGGCGAGCCGGCTCGCGTTCTCGTGATCTTCGTGCAGCCGCTTGGGAGTTTCTTGCAAGGCGACCAGACCCGCGGCCGCGATCACTCCCGCTTGTCGCATTCCACCGCCGAGCATCTTGCGCACTGAGCGCGCCTGGTCGATGAAGGCTTTCGCGCCGAGCAACATCGATCCCACCGGCGCACCCAGCCCCTTCGACAGGCAGAACATCACCGAGTCAACCGGTCGGGCTAGGTCAGCTACTGATTCACCCAGCGCCGTCGCCGCGTTAAAGATTCTTGCGCCATCCAGGTGGACCGGCAACTTCATCGCATGCGCGTGTTCGCAAATGTCTTCCACGCGCGCGCGGGACATCACGGATCCGCCGGCGAGGTTGTGCGAATTCTCGATCGCGATCAGTCCGGTCGGCGCAACGTAGTAAGCCGCGTTGGCGTGAAGCGCAGCCGCGATTTCGTCCCACGTCAGGATGCCGCTGCCGTCTTTGCTGTGCACGGGCCGCGCGACGCAACCTGAGAACGCCGCCATCGTCGCCATCTCGAAGTTGTAGATGTGTCCGCGCTCTTCAATGACGACTTCGTTGCCATGTCGCGTGTGCAACTTCACCGCGATCTGATTTCCCATCGAACCGGTCGGCACATACAGGGCGGCTTCCTTCTGAAAAATCTCAGCGGCCAGTTCCTGCAAACGATTGACGGTTGGATCTTCGCCATAGACGTCGTCGCCGACTTCGGCTTCGGCCATGGCGCGACGCATCGCCGGCGTAGGTTTAGTAACAGTGTCGCTGCGTAAATCGATCATTTGTGGCACAGGCTTCAGTCTGTGAATTTTTCAGTTGAGCCCCCTCCCCGCGCGCGGGGAGGGATGGGGTGGGGTTAGCGTCGTGTAACCTCTCCCCTAACCCCTCTCCGCTTGCGGAGAGGGGAAATGACTCAAGTCCAAGCTAAAGGGCTTGCGGACTTTATCACAGATTCACAGGGGAATTCGGCCAGAAAACGCGCTTTTGCAAAGGATCAAGGGGGCCCTGGCCGGTCACCAGGACTCCGGCGGCGTGGAAGAATCGGCAGCCGCGGAGGCTTGCACAAAGATGCAACGGCCTTCGAAGACAGCGCCGGGCTCAATAGACAGCGCCACGGTTTCGATGTCGCCAACGACGCGGGCTGATCCACCGAGTTCGACCTTCCGCTTCGCGCGAATGTCACCGCGCACGCAGCCATTGATCGTCGCATCATGGACTGAGATGTCAGCGTCGATTTCGCCGTCGGGTTCCACGATCAGATGGCCTTCGTCTGAACAGATGACTCCGGCAGCGTACCCGTTGATGCGCAAGATACCTTCGAATGCTATCTCGCGCGGCGGTAGCGGCGCCGCGACAGCAGACCGATCCGTCGCCGGGTGATCTGCTTCGTTTTGCGAAGTGTCGCTGACGTCCAGCCAGTCTTCAAGACTCTCGTCCGGATCGCGCGCGAGATCTGGACGAGAATCCTCCGGGCTCAAAATCGGCACGGGTTTAAAGGTCAGAGTTTCGGCTTCCTATGACACGACGGTCGGTAGCTACCCTGCGGTCTTCAGCATGCGGCAGTCGCCGTGAAAAGTAGCACCGGGTTTTATGGAGAGCAAGGGGGTTGAAATGTTGCCATTGATGACCGCGCCGCGACCTAGTTCCACCCGCTCATGGGCGAACACATCGCCGTTGACTTCGCCGCTAATGATCGCCACGCCGACTTCGATCTGCGCATCGACCGTCGCTGCGTCGTCAACGATCAGCGTGCCGCGTTCCGATTGCACCTTACCGCGAATGTGACCGTTGATGCGCAGCAGGTCTTTGAACGAAAGCTCGCCATCGAGTTCCGGATCGGAATCGGATCGCACGCGCTGTTTGACCATCAGTCCACCGCCACTCGCCGTCAACTGTCCCGATATGACACCGTCCACCGGCATGTAGCCGCGATAAGTTGCTTCGCCGGTAATCACCGGAACGCGAGTCTGAAACGTGTGTGGCTTCGGGGTGGCGGGCGACGCTACGGGCCTGAGTCCGGCGGCATGACGATCGACGCCGGCAATGACGTTTGGACGACGCGCAAGGACAGTTTCACCGCTGCTGGATCGCAGGGCGGTTTCGGTCTCTAGCTGAAGAGCCGGCTTGACCAGGGGGCGTTTTCCTTTCTCCGCTCGTACCGCGTCGAACAGTTTTCCGAAAACTGTTCGAGACAAGCTTTTAACCTGGGAGGAGTCCGCGCTAACGTGAGGGCGCGCACACTACCACAGCAGGCACCGACGTTCAAGCGAATTCTAAGGAGTAGCGTCGTGTCCATGTAAGCCTTTGCGACCTTGGCGTCTTGACGTGGAAAGCATTCTTAACAACGGGCTGGTTCACGCAAAGGCGCAAAGATACGCAAAGACAGGATCCCAAGTGCCCGTGGCTCGTTTGTCAGTCGCGTCGGCCGCATGGCATTCTGAGACCGATGTTTGCTGACAGTCGCATCAAGACGAGACTGCTGCGCCGCATGGGCGAAGCGATTGAAGACTTCGGAATGATCGAAGATGGCGACCGCGTGATGGTGTGCATGTCGGGCGGGAAAGACAGTCACACCCTGCTCGATTTACTGCTCGATGTGCAGAAGCGCGCGCCGGTGAAATTCGATCTGTTGGCGGTTAATCTCGACCAAAAGCAGCCGAACTTTCCTGCTGAAGTTTTGCCAAATTATCTGCGCGAACGCGGCGTGTCGTTTCGCATTGTCGAGCAGAACACTTACGGGATCGTGAAGCGGCTGGTGCCGGAAGGAAAGACTTACTGTTCAGTCTGTTCGCGTCTGCGGCGCGGTATTCTCTACAACATCGCAGTCGAGGAAGGCTGCACCAAGATTGCTCTGGGGCACCACGCCGACGACATCATCACCACGTTTCTGCTAAACGTTTTCTACGTCGGCACCTTGAAAGCGATGCCGCCGGTGCTGCGGTCCGACGACGGACGTAACACGATCATTCGCCCGCTGGCTTACTGCCGCGCAAGCGACATCACCGAGTTCGCGTCCGAAATGAAGTTTCCCATCATCCCCTGCGATCTCTGCGGGTCGCAGCCTAACCTGAAACGCGCGCGCATCGAACGGCTAATCACGGATCTGGAAAAAGAGATTCCGAACATTCGCGCGTCGATGTTGACCGCGCTTGGCAAAGCGGTACCGACTCACCTGCTCGATCCAAATCTCTTCGACTTCAAGAAGCTTTCCAGCGCAACCGGCGACATCGAAGCCGAACTCGATCTCGTCCTGGGCCACACGGACAGCGAACCCGCGCTGGTGGCTATTGCGTAGGCCGCGCGCGTCGCAGCTTTAACCTTAACTCGCCCACTTCAAGGCCTAACAGTAGAAATTTCACGCCGGATGCATCCGGGCGTTGCCGTGCCTGCGGTGTCCTGATTACCTGCGGCAATTTGTTTCACCGTTCCGCCCGCCCGCAATTCAACCGCGCCTTTTGAGACAGATACCAGTGTGTCGCCACAAGTCGTATCGACCAAAAACTCTGCTCGATTAGGACTAACAGCCTTAATGGTGCCGTCATTAGTAGTCGCCGTGGCACTCGTGCCTGATGAAGTTGACAAGCGGACCCGGCCCGATGAAAGCATCTCTACCGTGTAGCCCGAATCGTCAAAACTTAACTTCATCGTGGTTTCGGGCAATACTTCAACGCGCCCCAGCTTGCCTAAACTCACCACCGCGCTTGAACCCTTTGCAGTAGTCACGGAGCTCTCCGAAGCGATTTTCATACCGTTTGTAAGGGGAACCTCAGTTCCGTCAGCCTGCTTCATCGTGACCGTACCTCTGACCGTCACTACCTGCGCGCGAGCTTGTTGGAACGCACCAGCGACACCCAGCAGCAGGACAACGACCGCGCCTATCCATAGTTTTTTACCGCGTTTCATAACTACCTCCCGAAGTTCAGTTTGAGTTGGTTCAGCGGCGAAAGCTTACCTTAACGAGCGCGGAAAAATATTGCGACTTGATAATCTTCTAGGACAGCCTTTTGAGTATCTGCCGGTAACTTTGTCGTTCCGAGAGCCCGAACCTGTAAGGCGTCGGAATGCCCTTCATCGTCGCCAAACAAAGCTCCGCCAACTGCATGACTGGCCACCGGGTTTGTGATTAAATCGGCCCGATGGCGACGACCAAAAAACGCGAACTCGACCTGACGGCATTTCCTTCGGGAACGGTCACCGAATACACAACGTTCGTTTGCCTCGCGTGCATATTTGATATCTTCACCAAACAACTTCAGATGGCGCCGCGCACAGCCTTTTCAGAGGTGAAGCGTCACACGCCGACCGTCGAAGAACTCACCAGTCGCGGCGCGATGCGTCCGTACTTCGACAGCGACGAGAAGAACCCGCATTGTCCGTATTGCGGTTCCGCAAAGCGTTGGCTGGCGCGTTTCGACACCTATTGCATCGAAGGCGGCAAGACAACCGACGCCGCCCGACGAGCGCTGATCAAGAAACTTCCCACCGCCGGCGAACAGTTTGCTGTGGTCGAGAAGAAATCCGATTCACGTGCCGTGTTCTTCGAGTGGCTGGACACCTTGGGAATGAACGTTGAGTTGCAAGACGAAACCTGGTTGATCGAAACGACGCGACGCTATCTCGAACGCCGCGATCCGAAAACGAACTGGGCGGAAGTGTTTGAAGGCGCGCGCGCGGTGCGTCGCTCGTCCCGGCTGACCGAAGGCTGGGAGCGCGATGGCGCACGGTTGTTTCTCGCGCCGCAGCTCTACAGCGAAGCTATTCTCATCCAATACCTTGTCAGCCGTTCCCACACACATGGTGGATTGACGCTGGAAGGCCGGCTCACTTTGATGGATTTGCTGCGTCGCCTGCGCTATAGCGGCTACCTCGACCGAATCGGGATCACCGAAACAGATCCGGGCGAAGTGTTCGAACGAGTCGTCGATCATATGGCGGCAACTCACGAATGGGCGAATGCCACTTCAGCTAGCGGTGCCGTCAAAGGAAAGGGAGTCAGTACCGGGAGCGGTAGCGACCGGGTCAAGAGTTCTAAGAAAAAGCCCGCCAAGAAAACTTCAAAGTCTCGCAAGACCAACCCGGTCCAGCCCCCGCCGGATGAGATCGTCTCGGAACCCGTTAAGCTTTACTACTTAATCGATCGTCGCGATTTTTTGGAAAAGGTGAAGAGCGTTTACACGGCTTATGCGTGATTTGGAGTGCGGCGGCTCCCTCTCCCTTTGGGAGAGGCTGGGGTGAGGGAGCGAAGCTTGTCAGAAGCCCGCGCGTAAGCAAGGGCGCATTCAATTGCGCGCGCCCTCCCTCACGGTCGGGCTTCTGCCACGACCTCACCCTAACCATCTCCCAAAGGGAGAGGGAACAACAAACCAAAGCGCCGTCGCCATCCTGACAAATCGGGACTCTGCCGGCGCACTCCAAATTCACGCCTCACGATCAGCAATCAAGTCAACAATCGAATTCAAAAGTTCCGCCGGTCGTTTGATGTTCGTCGCCGCGTCGCAAGCTGATCGGCGCACAATATCGATTTGCCTTCGGGTCGCGTCGATACCGTGCACCGCCGGGTAAGTCGCTTTGCTGGCGCGCGCGTCTTTGCCCGGCGTCTTACCCATCGCGCTCGCGCTTGCCGTTACGTCCAGAAGGTCGTCGGTAATTTGAAATAGCAGTCCAAGGTTTCGACCGTAATCGGTGACCGCTTCCAATTCATCATCGTTCGCGCCGCCGATAATTGCGCCGCAGCGTGCGGCGCCACAGATCAGCGCGCCCGTCTTTTGCAGATGGATCTGATCAAGTGCCGTCGCGTCTACTGATTGCGCCTCTCCATCCAGATCCCGCGCCTGCCCAGAGACCATCCCGCTCGGCGTTCCCGCCGCATGCGAAAGTTCAGCAATGACTCGTACGCGGATCTCGGTCGAAAGACTCTTGTCTTCCGCGATCGTCTGAAACGCGAGTGCTTGCAGCGCGTCGCCGGCGAGAATCGCCGTCGCTTCGCCAAACTTTATATGACAAGTCGGCCGCCCGCGCCGCAGATCATCATCATCCATCGAGGGCAGGTCGTCGTGAATCAGCGAGTAGGTGTGGATCATCTCGAAGGCGCACGCCGTCCTCATCAACTGATCGGTTTCCGCACCGAAAGCATCGCCCACCGCCAGCACGAGGGCCGGCCTAAAGCGCTTGCCGCCGGCAAACACACTCCAGCGAATAGCGCTGTGAAGCCGGGCAGGTTCGTCCGTCTCTTTGGGGATTAGCTGATCGAGTTTCGTGTCGATGAGTAAGCGCGTGGAAGCGAGGAATTCATTCGCGTTAATTGCCGAAGTATTAACCACAGAGGACACAGAGGAAGAAACAATCGCCAAATTATTCCTCGCTCTTGGATGGTAGTTCACTTTCAACATCGAACGGGCGGATTGTCGGCCGGCCCTGGCTGTCGCGGGTCAGGATCTCAATGCGGCGTTCAGCCTCATTCAGTCGCTCCTGACACGCGCGCGAAAGCTTTACGCCCTGCTCGAAAAGCTCGAGGCTTTTTTCCAAAGGCAGATCGCCACGCTCAAGCTCGCGCACAATTCGTTCGAGTTCTTCCAGCGACGTTTCAAAGTTTTGAGAGTTATTCTTGCTCATATCTTCGTGGGCACAGACTTCAGGCTGTGTTGTAAGCGGCGGAATCACAGACTGAAGTCTGTGCCACTAAGGCGACGGGCTCGGCGACGGTGTTTGCAGCTCTCGCAAACGGCGCATGATGTCGTCCTGAACATCCGAGCCGCGTTGTGACAAACCCTTCTTCGCCGTGTCCGCGATTATGTTCGTCAGACGGTCGTCGCGAATCGCGATTACTCGCCAACGGTCTTCCGCCTGCTGCATTGTAAGTTGAATCTGCTCGTCTTTGAACTTTAGATCGACGGTCGCGCTGGCGCCGTTCTGTTTGATCGTGGCGAAATACGACGCGCCCAACGCGACGAGAAAAACGGGTTTCCCTTTGGCGGGCTCAGTCACCCGACGAATCTCAGCCGGTAAGACCTCGCGCAGTGTCTCTTTCAACTTCGGCGTGATATTCGAAACGATCTGGTCGATCTGCGACGGCACAACGCTGTTAAGAATTGAAGTCCCGCTGACGCGCGACCGCACGTCTGAAACAAAACCTTCGGAAATTTTGTCGAAGTCGAGAATGCGATCCAACTCCGCGCGGTCGTCGCGTTGCGCCGCATCGACCAGCAGCGCGAGCGTGTAAGCCGGTTGCGACTTAACATGCTGCCACCAGAAAAACGCGCCCACGCCGACGCCGATGAGCAGAAGGAGAAGAACGACCCCGATAATTCCAAGGATGCGACCCGTGCGGCCGGATCTCTTAGCGCGCGGACGCCAACCAGGCGGTGGCGGCTGGTTAAGATCGATGACGATGCGATTACGTTTACTTTTCATGAATCACAGGTCTTTCGGTTCAAGCCCTGTATGCTTCGAAATTCGCGCGAGCATTTTTGGACCAATTTCATCTTTGTCATGGAAAGCAAAGGCCAGCCCGGGCGAGAAAGCACTATATGCGAACCGGACTGACGCTTAATGTTCCATCCAATTCGAAGAAGCGCGGTGAGAACACGCTTTGCTTTGGCGGAAGACCACCGGCTCATGCTGCGGCAAAGTGGATATTCAAAAACTCGGGAGCGCCTTCGGCGTGTTCAAGCCGATCAGCCAGGACACGCAACGCAAGAGCCTGAGCTTTTGCGATGGCTTCATCAGACGTTTGACCGTACGCCAGAACGCCGGGCAGTTCAAGAATTTCTGCTAGCCAACGTCCGTCGTTTTCGCGCTCAAATTCCACTGTGAATGTCATTGACATTGTTGCGCGGCAATCGTAGCACGAAGCCCAGAACCATGTGGAGCCTAATGCTCGATCTCCTCCACCCGACAATCCACGGCGCCCTTCCAAAGTCGGACGTGCAGCTCATCGCCCGCGGAAACAGCGGATGCCTCGCGCACGATCGCGCCGCTCGCATTCTGGGCTATGGCGTAACCGCGTTCAAGAGTTCGCAGCGGCGACATCGCATCAAGCTCGGCCGCGGCCACGCCGAACTGGCTGCGCGCGCTTTCAATCCTCGACATGATCGCCGCAATGCGCGCCTGATTCAGCGTCTCAAAGCGCGCCCGTTGCTTGATTGTGCGGCTGCGTAGCTCCGCGGGCGACAGCATCCGCGCCGCAGCGTCGAGCCGGCGAAACGCAGTTTGGTAGAGCCGTCCAATAGACTCGTGCAAACGATCTTCTCTCGTCGATACGCTCTTCATGGCGTCCCGCAGCCTGGCGCGGACTTCTTCAAAGCCGCGCGCAAAAGTCAGCTCCTGCACGCGCGCACGTTCCGCCGCGATGCGAAGGTTAACCAGCCTTCGCAAACCGCTGACCAACTGATCGAGCGTCGTGCAAAGCTGTTCTTCATGCGCCGCGACTAACTCTGCCGCGGCTGACGGCGTGGGCGCGCGCAGGTCTGCTACGAAATCAGCGATCGTGAAGTCCGTTTCGTGGCCCACTGCCGAAATCACCGGAATCGCCGACGCGCGAATTGCGCGGGCCACCGCTTCTTCATTGAAGGCCCAAAGGTCTTCAACGGAACCGCCGCCGCGCCCTACTAATATTACGTCGATCCCGCCTTCGTTACGTCCTTCACGAATGGCCCGTGCGTGGTGATCGTTCAGAAATTTGATGGCGCGCACGATCTCATGCGATGCGCCTTCACCCTGCACGCGCGCGGGCGCTAACAACAGATGCACCGTGCGGGTCCGGCGCGAGATAACGTTGATGATGTCACGCACGGCAGCCCCGCTCGATGACGTGACGACGCCGATTCGGCGCGGAAAATATGGAATCGCCCGTTTCAATTCCGCCGCGAACAGACCTTCTGCCTGCAAACGCTTCTTCGTCTGCTCAAACGCCAACTGCAAAGCGCCGGCGCCGACGGGTTCGAGCGTCTCGACGATCAGTTGGTATTCGCCTTTTTGTTCGTAGACGCTGATGCGGCCGCGCGCACGAACCTGTAGTCCATCTTCCGGACGAAACCGAATTCGCTGATTGCTGCTGCGGTAACAGGCCGCACGCAACTGCGCGAATTCATCTTTCAGAGTGAAGTACCAGTGACCCGAGGTGTGCGGACGGAAGTTTGAGATCTCGCCTTCGACCCACACTGACGCAAAGCCTTTTTCGAGTGTGCCGCGAATCGAGGCAGTCAAATCCGACACGCTCAACGGCAGGCGTTCGGTTTCTTCAAACAAAGATGCGAGAAGTGATTGCTGCATGCGCGTGTCGGAATCCAGTAAGGCGCGCCGGATCATAACTCATCCGCCATGAAGTGTCAGACTGTGCTTTTCTTGGCGAATCTTTGCGTCTTTGCTACTTGGCGTGAGCCCGGGTTCACGCAAAGGCGCCAAGACGCAAAGGAACGCAAACGCCAGCGTCCAGAGACTATGAATTTTCTTGTGGGGACCCGCTTAGGCAAAGCGTATAATCTCAAGGTCGCTGACGCGATTAATTGAATTCCGAGCCGACTGACTCAAACTTCGATGCCCATACTCCTAATCGCAATCGTTGTTTTCATAGTGCTTCTGGTTGCCGGACTTTATCTGGAGGAACTGACCTGGAAACAGGCTGGTGTTTGGGTTTTGATAGCTGCAGTCGCGTATGGCGTTTTAGTATGGGTTGGAGATCCGGCCCTGAACCTTTTCAGCGCAGCTCTGGCGATAATCGACCTCGTGCTGGCTGTCATCGTCTTTCGCGAGTATGTCGGGAGATTATGAGATGGGCGTTCAGTTTCTAACGGCCCTGTTCCGTTAAATCCCTCTCCCTCTGGGAGAGGGTTAGGGTGAGGGCACAAGACAAGAAAACAAAAACTGACCGCGCTAAGCTTCGCACCCTCACCCCGACTCTCTCCCAAAGGGAGAGGGAGAGCCAAATCAAATCTTGCCGCTCTAAACGCCGCTCACTCGCTACCTTTGCGTACCCTCAAAATCCCGGCGCCATTAGGTTCGTCACCGCGACGGAATTCTTGATCTGTTGCTTACTCATCCATTCTTCCGATTGCGCGATCAGTTCCCGTCCTTCATCGCCACCGCGTAGTTCGCCCAGCCGGCGGCGCGCCGCCGCTGCGTATAGAGCCATATCCGCAGCTTCAAAGCCATCGACCGCCTGCTTCGTCAACTCTTCGGCGCGTGCTGTGTCGCCGCTCTGCTTCGCCAGCGCTGCGTAAGTAAAGTTCGCGAGGGGATTCGACCAGGGCATGTCCTCCCGCGCAATGCGGTCAGCGCAGTTCCCGGCGATTCGCAAACGTTCGTTGCGATCTCGGCCAAACGCACTCGCGAGCGCCAGCCGCGCGCGCAGATGCAGACTGTCAATGCGCAAGCCCTGTGTCCGCAGCAGCAGAGATCTTTCCAGCGGTTTAACCTGTTGGTCCATGTGCTTCCACGCGACCTCGAAATCGCCGGTGTAAAGTTCAATCTGCGCGAGGGCGACGAGTGACGTGTAGTGTTGCAGGTGAAAACCTTTGCGCGGCCATTGGGTCATGGCGGCAATGACCTCGTCGCGCGCGCGGTCGGGATCGTCGGTCGCGAGCCAGATTGGATTGAGCCGCGTGCGCAGGTCCGTGGCGGCGAAAATGTTTCCCTGCTCGAGCGCGACCGAAAGTAACTGCGGCACTCGCCGCGCCACCTCAGTCAGTTCGCCCAGAAACATTAGCGACGTCAGCATGAAACGGTGGGCGACGGTCAGCTCCCAAGCCGCGCCGGTGCACTGATCGCGCAACACCTCAGCCGCGCGCTCGCACAACTCAGCGGCTTCTTTCCAGTGACCAATTAAGTAGGCGCTGAGCCCGCGCGCCCAGATCGCCAGGCCAATTGCGTGTGGATGTCCTGAGCGTCGCGCCAACTCTTCGGTTTGATCTGCAAGCTGCCGCGCGCGCGCAATGGCTGGTCCACCGCGCGTAGCCATCTGCACGGTCTCGAAAGTCATCGCCCGCGCGACGCGATAGACTTCGCCGGCGCGCAGTGCTAACAGCACGTGCCGGCTCTGAAATTCTGCACCCCGGATCAAATCAACTACACCCAGGCCGGCCGCGACCGACCAGCAGATGTCGATGCGATGCAGTTCAGCTTCTGAAATGGTCGCCGCGTCACGCTCTGTGAAATCCAGTCCGCGCATCGAGATCCACGCGCGCCGTACCAGCATCGACAACAACGCGCGCTTAGGGCCCTTCGGCAATTTAAATCCCGCAGCCTGCAGGACCTTCTCGAAAACAGCGAGTCCCTCCTCGACGTGCCCGCCCATCAGCAATTGCGCGCCGGCGCGTTGTTGCAACTCAAGCGCGCGCCTGGGCGCGGTTGACTTCGCGGCTTCGAGAAACTCAGCGGCGGCTTCGGCCGGACGTCCTGCGTTGGCCAGAGCGTCTCCCAAAGCGATCTTCAATTCGACAACGTCAGGCCCCGCCGGCGCCAAATCAATCGCCCGCCGGAAATAGAGCGCGGCTCGGTCGAATGCCAAAGTGCTCGCTGCTTTTCGCGCCGCGGCTTCCGCGTGAAAAGCTGCCCGCGCAAGTTCGCCTGCCCCGAGATAGTCGTGATACAGCGCTTCCGGATCGTCAAAGCTGCGGGCTTCGATCGTTTGCGCCAGCCGCCGATGGATTTGCTTTCGATCCGCATCGGGCAAGAGGGCCCGCAGCGTCTCGCCGATGCGATCGTGATGAAGCTCGATTCCGTAAGCCGTGCCGCCGGTGCGGACCAGTTCCGCCGCGCGCACCGCATTCAGGATCTGTAAGTCGTGCTGCTGTGCGCCGCACGCGGCGAAGGCGACATCCTGGTTCACCGGCCGGGCCGCAACTGCGAGCACATTGAGCAGCCCGCGCGATCCCTCAGGTAGTTGCCTAATACGTTCTTCGAGCATTGTCGCCAGACTGACCCCAGTCTCGCCCGCCCGTTCAGCGATCGACACGTAGTGACAGAGTTGTTCAACCAGGAACGGATTGCCCGCGGCTTCCGCCACGACGGATTTTACGAAGAGGTCACCCTCGACTTTCGCGGCGGCGAGCAGTGAGGCTGCGAGGTCTGAAGCTTCTTTATTGGACAGACGATCGAGAACTATTTCGCGACAGGATTCAGTGCCGGCGTTTTGAACTAACTGCTTAAGGAACGTCTTTGTCTCGAAGTCTTCAGCGCGAAAACCTCCGATGAGCAACAGCGGTGGCGCATCGGGTGGTCGCAGCAGGTCTTCCAACAGTCGAATGCTGTCGTCGTCGGCCCACTGCAAATCGTCGGTCCAGATAATCAGCGGCTGCCGGCGCGCGAGCGCGGTCAGCATCTCTCGTAATGCGCCAAACGCATGACGGCGCAAGGTGAATAGGTCGCCAGTCTCAGCCCCCGCGCGCTCGTCAAAAATGGCGTCCACTTGCAGTAGCACGGGAAAGCTTCGCGCCAGCGCGCGTGCATGACGGGGCACCAAAGCCTCAGCAGTTTCGCGTGGCAATGACGCCAGGTATTTGCTCAGGCTATCGACAACGCCGTCGAGCGCCTTGTACGGAACTGACTCGCGCTCGTAACAGCGGCCCTGAAGAATCAGCGCGTCCGGAAAATTCACTTTCGCCTGTTCGAGAAACGCCTGCACTAGTGTGCTCTTGCCCATCCCGGAAAGTCCGCGCACGTAAACTGAGACTGCCTGGCCGCGGCGCATGGTGCCAAACGCATCATTCAGTTCCCGAAGCTGGCGCTCGCGCCCGACAAACGCGGTTTCTGCCGCGGACACCGCGAAAGAGGATCGGCTCGCTTTGAGAAACCGCAGCACGGCGCGGCCTTTGAGACGATTCTCGGGCCGCCGGCGCAGCAGGTTCATGCAGAGTTCGTTGAGATCATTCGGAACTCGCGGGTTGATCTCGATGGGCTGAACGGGCCGGCGCGTTTGCTTGCGAATCACGACCTCAAAGAATCTTCCGGTGAAAGGAAGACGGCCGGTGAGAGCTTCGTAGAGCATCACGCCGACGCTGTACCAGTCGCTGGCGGTTGAGATTGGCAGTTGCGCGCCCTGCTCAGGCGACATGTAATCAGGAGTGCCGACGAGCAGGTTGTCGCGCGATGCGGGTTCGACGTCTTCGACCAAACCAAAGTCTAAAATCACGACGCGCCCTTCGTCCGTGATCAGCACATTCGACGGTTTGATATCGCGATGCAGCTTTCCGACTTCATGCAGGTGATGCAAACCCTCGGCTAGTTGCCTTAGCGCTGAACGCAAACGCAGCTCATCAAATTCAGGTATCGGCACCCAGGAGACCGGCGATTCAGCGGAGACCGACATTTCGCCCGATTGAAACAAGACATCAGAGCTGTCGAACTCGACGGTATTGGCTTCTAAGATCGCCCGCTCGCCACCGCGGCGAAGCGTGGAAGGTCCTTCGCTGGTTTCGCCTTCGCCTTGACGTCTGATGTGCTCAATGAACTGGACGCCTTGTACGAGTTCCATCGTGAAAAACCAGTGACGTCCTGACGACATCAACTCGTAAAGCGCGGCCAGGTTCGGATGTGAAACGTCGGCGAGTTCGCGGAACTCTCGCTTCAGACGATAAATGTGCTCGGGTTCGGCGCGATTCAGAGTTTTCAGCGCCACCGGTTTATTTGTCAGCCGATCGATTGCTTCGTAGACGACGCCCATCCCGCCCGCGCCGAGTTTGCGGCGCAGACTGAAGCGTTCAGTCCCGCGAAATTCTTTGGCTGCTTCGACCATGGTCGGCGATGTCTATTTTACTTTGCGATCCTTTGCGAGCTTTGCGTCTTGTCGGAACCACCTGCGGTAGCGGGTGGTTGAACTTCGCAACTAATCCGCGGTAATGACTAACGATCAACCGCCCGCTACTTGCAGGCGGTTCTGACCTCACGCACCAAGACGTAAAGAAAACGCAAAGAAAGACACGGCGGCGCGAGTGTTTGACAGATGCGATTGTGCCTTACATGATTTGCCGCGATCAATGTTTGACCGCCCACGGCGAGATTGGAAGGAGTTCACATGGACTGGCGCGTGCTGCTCACGACCTTCGGCATCATTTTCCTGGCAGAGATGGGAGACAAGACGCAACTCGCCGCGATGACCATGGCGGCCGACAAGAAGCGGCCGTGGGAAGTTTTCCTCGGCGCGTCGCTGGCGCTGGCAGCAGTTTCCGCTGTGGGCATTCTAGTCGGCACGGCGCTGGGTCATTACCTGCCGCTCGATTGGATTAAGCGCGTGGCCGGTGCGAGTTTCATAGTGATCGGAATTCTTGTTCTGCTTGGGAAGTTCTAGAAATTTGACATTTGGCATCTGACATTTTTCATTTGATATTACCACTTGGTTTTTACCGTGATTGCCGCCGAACTCTAGCGAGGCGGTAAGCGCGCAAATAGAAATGACAAAATGCCAAATCTCAAATGCCAGATGTCAAATGAGCTTTTGATCGCGCGTTAATCGCAACGAGGCCGCAATGCCACAGACGCCACACACGGAAAAACACTTCACCGCCGGGCAAACTGTTCGCGACACGGTGATCGGAATGGCGGACGGACTAACCGTGCCGTTCGCGCTGGCCGCAGGCTTAACCGGCGCAATTGATTCGGCGAACATCATCGTGACCGCGGGCTTTGCTGAGATTGCCGCCGGTTCGATCGCGATGGGCCTCGGCGGATATCTCGCGGCGAAGAGTGACGCCGAGCATTACGCGAAGGAACGCGAGCGCGAGAAGCGCGAAGTTAAAGAGATTCCCGACGAAGAGATGCGCGAAGTCGCGCAGGTCTTCAAATCCTACGGCTTGAGTGACAAAGAGAGCGCGCCGATCGTCGAAGCGCTCTCGAAGAATCCGAAGAAGTGGGTCGATTTTATGATGCGTTTCGAGCTGGGGCTGGAAAAACCTGATCCAAAACGTGCGTTAGCCAGTGCGTTGACGATCGGAGGCGCCTATGCCGTTGGGGGCTTGATTCCACTCTCTCCTTACGTCGTGGCGTCGGTTTTCGAGCTCATAACTGTGACCACGGCGCTGTTAGTTTCCGTGACACTGACGCTGATCGCGCTGTTTGTCTTCGGCTTCATCAAGGGTCGCTTCACCGGCACCCGGCCGATGCGCAGCGCGCTGCAAACGGCGCTGATCGGAAGCGTTGCGGCGGGTGCGGCTTTCGGGATTGCGCGGTTGATTGGGGGATGAAAGCAGTCCGCAGATTACACCGATTACGCAGAACCCGAATTTACTAATCGCTGTTTGTAATCTGTGAAATCTACGTAATCTGTGGATGGTCTTATTCGCGTGACATGAATCTTTACGTCGGCACCAGCGGCTACAGCTACAAGGAATGGAAAGGCAACTTCTACCCCGAAGATTTGCCGGCGAAAGAGATGCTCGCGCACTACTCGCGCCGCCTGCCGGCCGTTGAGATCAACAACACCTTCTATCGCCTGCCGCAGCCGAGCATGGTTGAGAATTGGAGAGATCAGGTTCCCGAGACTTTCCGCTTCTCGATCAAAGCCACGCAGCGCATCACCCATATCAAACGCTTGAAGAACTGCGCAGAGGAAACGAAGTTTCTGATCGAGACCGCTTCACTGCTGCGAGAAAGATTAGGAGTCGTGTTGTTTCAACTTCCGCCGAACTCGAAAAAGGATCTGGAACGGCTGCGCGAGTTCCTCGACTGTCTGCCGGAGCCGACGCGCGCCGCATTCGAATTTCGTAACGAATCGTGGCTCGACGACGAGACACTTGACCTCCTGCGAAAGAAGAATTTTGCGCTCGTCGTTTCAGACACAGACGAGAAGCCGCTCACGTCAATCACCAACACGGCGGACTGGGGCTACCTGCGTTTGCGCAAGACTACGTATTCAGATCAGGAGTTGTCGGACTGGATGAAGCGGGTACAGGATCAGAAATGGAAAGACGCCTTCGTCTTTTTCAAACATGAGGACGAAGGCGTCGGACCGAAACTGGCGGCGCAATTTCTCGCTCTCGCCTAGATATTAGCGGTTCGCGAAATTTAAGCCCTAGAGTCCGAACCTGTGCGCGTCGCTTTCCGGCGATTTCTCAACCGCTGCGTACCGCTGAACAACGCTGCTCCGATGCCTAAGAGTGCAAGCGTAGTCGGCTCAGGAACGGCACCAACTTCGAAAGTGGATCTTGAGGTTGAAAAGCTACCGGTACCGGCGCCGCTGAAATTGACGGTAAAGAGGACCACGTCGCCTAAAAAGTTCGTTCCTTCGACAAAGCCAGTGATCGAGGTCTCGTCAAAAAATAGAGACCCGCGCGTGAACATTGTCGTGACTCCCTGATAGGTCACGAACTCAATCACGCCGTCGTATGGCGGAAATGGAACAGTAGTCAGGTTTACTCTGACTGGAGCGGGCGAGCAAGAAAATCCACCAAAGACCCCATCAAAACGAAACAAGAAATTAAAGTCCTCGCCGATAAGTTCAATCCGTCCCGTATCAGCGTTTGGGTTACCGGTGCAATTTACGACCGCAGAACCCGATGTGATCGTAACTTCCGCCGCGCGAACTGCTGCCGGTTGAAAGAGGCTGGCAACGGCAATGGCTGCCGCCGTCAACGCGAGGGTGAAGGCAGATTTCTTCATAAGAGAGCGTGATGACGCCGTCCCGCGCCAGGCGGAACGGCGTCGCATTAGGGTTTAGTAAGACTAACCGGAAGGTGAACGCCAGCTATCGGTCGCGAGCGGTTCTGACTTCGACCTATTTGATCTTAACGCCCGCGCCGACGCGGAAGTTGTCTTGCCGTTTGCCGTTAAAGTACGTCGGCACCCAATCGACCATGATCGGCCGGATATCGACGCGCTCGCCGGCGTGGATGTCTACGCCGCCGCCGAACGCCATCGCGAATGCCGTATCGGATCTCGCGCCGCGAGACAGTTTATCGTCAAAGTTCGCACGCACGTGCGTAATGCCGAACAAGGCGTGCGCAAACGGTGTCGCGACGCGGTTTCGCGCATTGAAGCGCGGGCCGATCATCACATCGTAACGCTGCACGGTGGTTGCAAACTCGCGACCACTATTCAGATCGACATAGGCTTTATCGTCAAAGCCGGCGGTGAAGCTCGTCACAATGCCGATGTTTCGGTGAACGTTCTGATTGAATTCGGCCGTAAAGCCATCGTAGCCGACGCGGTCGTTCTGAAAACGGACCGGCGCGCCGTTGAAGGTCGCGCGGCCGCCTTGATCGAAGTGGCGCGCGTTGTTATCAACGCGCTGGTGCGCGTAGCCGATGTAGAACTCATAAAACGAGTAGTCTTTATCCTGCGCGAAAGCGCACGGTGCGCAAATCGCGGCGATTAGGAGCAAGAGAAAAATTCTGGTCATTCGGGGCGCCTCCTTGTTGACGCGGCTGGTTTTGAATTGAAAGATTACGGGTATATTAACACTACCAATCGGGAAAACATTCCCAGATTTTCCGCAAATTATCTCTTTTCTGGTTAGGAGAGAGTGTTTTCGCGGTCCTAATCCGCTGAGATTCAAATGAACTTCCTGCAAAATTCATTAATAGTCGCTGGGTTACTTGCTCTGTTTGCCGGTTCCACTCTGGCCCAATCAACCGCGGATCCGGTTAGAGAAGCTCAACGGCTGACGCGTGTCGCGCAGGTTGCTCAACAGCAGGGCCGCTTTGACGACGCCCTCAAAGCGTATCAGACGATTACGGTCGTCGCCGCGAGTTCCCCACGCATCGCAGCCGCGGCTCATCTCGCCGGCGGAAACGTCTACATGATGACGGGCCGGTTTCCGGAAGCTGCGACGGCTTATCGAAAGTCGATTGCGCTTGACCCCACGTCTGCGGAAGCCTTGAACAATTTGGGCGAGGCTTTGGGAGAGCTGAAACAGTACCGGCCGGCCCTCGAAGCTTTTCAGAAAGCAGTAGCAGTCGATCAGAAGTATTTGAAGGCGCGCTACAACGTGGGCGTGACCTATGATCGCCTGCGGCAGTTCAAGTATGCGGAATTCATTTACCGGATTCTGATTCGAGATTTTCCCGACTTCGCATTGGGCTACGACAGTCTCGCCGTGTCGCTTTCAAAATCCGGACGCCCGCGCGAAGCGGTTCCGTTTCACGAAAAGGCGATCGGCCTGGCGCCGAAAGATCCGTCCTTCTATTTCAACTTTTCGCTTTCCTACCTGATGCTTGGAGATACGAAAAAGGCGCAGGAGCAGCAACAGAGACTTCGCGCGTTGGATCCGGCGATGGCCGAGCATCTCGCAATCATGATCGCCAAACGCCCGCGGTAATTTCTGGTGTACGGCTCCCTCTCCCACTGGGAGAGGGAGAAAGAATTCTAGAAATTTCCGCCACAAGCTTCGTGTCCGCAATCGCAATCGAGCTCGATTGTGTCGCCGGTGCCTTCACATGACGCGCTGCAATACTTGCCATCTTCGGCAGGTGGACACGAACAGGGCGGGTTCTTACAAGTGTTATCGTCAGCCATTAATTCTCTCCTGAACTTGCTGTGAATTGGGTTGGAACGAGCGCCAGAGCTTAACACATCCGGCCAACTCAACCCGAACGAGTTTGCCGCAAAGCGCCCGTTTGGCTCACGCGAATCGTGCCCACCGAATCGCCTTTCAGTGTGATTGAAGGTGTAAAAACTTTAGGGAGAGTGTCGGAAGCCCGACTGCGGGTGAGGACACGAGACGGCATCAACCTGAATAAAGCCAGGCTTCCGACACTCGGCGAGCTTCATTCCGGCGCACCGCGAGACTTCAGAAGCTGAACAACATCTTCCTGTTTGGATCGAATCGCCATCGCCATGACCGTATCGCCGTCGTTGTTCTTGATGGCCATGTTTGCGCCGGCGTTCAGTAACACCTGCACAATCTCAGCCTCGTTCGCGTGCATCATTGCGGTCCAACCGTTTTCGTCCACAGCGTCAACATTCGCGCCTTCGTCAATTAATGCTTTGACCATTTCTGGCGTGCCATCCTCAGCGGCGAACATCAACGCGGTTGTGCGGTCATCTCTCGCGTTCGCATTGGCTCCGAGTTTGAGCAAAAACTTGAGCGTGCTTGCATCGCCGTGCCGGACAGTCAGGACCAATGCTGCATTCAGATCGCTCTGGCCCAAATCAACCGCCGCGCCTGCATCGATCAGGAGCCGTAGGTTCTCGCCCCGGCCTTCGCGCGCCGCAATCAACAACGCCGACGCGCCCTCATCGTTCGCTCGATCCAGCGGTGCGCCGCGTTTCACGAAGTACTTAAGAACCTCAGCGTCCTGATTTTCCGCCGCGCTCATCAGGACGGTAAGGCCGTGGTTGTCTTTGTCGTCCACCTTTGCCCCCGCGGCAATCAATTCCTTCACGACCGCGAGATCACTGGAGCGGGCAAGCTTCATCAGGACACTACGGCCGGAATTGTCCCGAGCTTTAACATCGAAGCCCATTTCGATCAGCTTGTGGACGAAGTCAACCGGCGCGGCACTTCGCAAATGCATCAGCGGCGTTTCACCTGCCTGGTTCACGCTGTTCGGACTGGCGCCCGCCGAAATCAGAATGCTCACGATAGTGAGATTGCTATTCGCGATCGCATAGGCGAGTGCGCTGGTGCCAGTTGCTCTGTCGCTCGCGTTGATGTCTGCGCTTGCCGGAATGAGTTCCACCAGTGAAGCCAAGTCGTCGTTGAAAGCTGCTTTGATTAGTGGATCCTGCGGCGTGCTGACGGCAATCCCGCCCATGGTTACGGTTTCGAACTGGCGTTCCTCCATCACAACCTGCACTTCTTCAATCACCCCCGGAACTTCGACCGTAATGTCCATCGTCTTCGTTGCAGCACCCGGCAACTCAAACTCCAATTGGTTGGGAGCAAAACTTGCCGCGTCAACATTCAACGTGTAAGGCCCGGGTTCGAGCAGCGAGAAGTTGTACGAACCATCTTCGCCGGTCACGCAAACGAAGGCTGCGCCGGTTCCCTTCCTAGAGAGAATCACACTGGCTCCCATGACGACTGCTCCGTTTGGATCCGTGACGGTGCCGGCAAGGGCGGCGTCGTGCGCGACCGGTAAAGCGACCGCCGTTGCCACCGGTGTTTGGCGCGGGCTTTCAAAACCAGTTGCCGACTGTGCCTGGACCGCGGCGCTCGACAAGCTGAGCGTCGCACTGAAAGCTCCGGCGGCAATTCGCGAGGCGCGCCGGGCGATCTGATGTACTTTGCCCGGAAGCTGCTTCGTCAGCAGCCGTCCGCCAGGACGCGTCACAAAACGCACGCACAGTCGTCCTTCGGAACGCTCGACGAGACGCATCGCTTCGGGTCTGGTCAAAGCAGAAAGATTGGTGACGTCGAGTTTGCAGTGCTCGCAAAATCGCACCCGGTCGTTGCCGATCATTGAATCCCAATCGGCATCGCAAGGGGCAGGAATATTTATCCGATCGAAAGAATGAATTGACCGCGACATAGCTAGGCTCCTTTCAACGCTCGACCGCTCACGCAATCGAATTGTGTTGAACCTGGGGTAAAGCTCCTTGTCTTAATGCAGACTTAGACCTTCAACCGGACGTTTCTGTTCCGGCATTCAGCTTGCACTTTTTAATTAATCGAACCTGAGGAGTCGTTCGATGCAAACTTGCTCCAATCACGAGCCTGGAGAGTTACATCGGATTGTCGCTCAGATGCGCGGCCGTTCGCTCGGGGTTGTTAGCAAGAAAAAGAAATTTGGAGCGTCATTCAAAAAATTGTGTGGATGCAAAAACACAGAGTGTGATCGCGGGTGGAAAAGTAAGTTCGCTCGGCGGGACGGTGGCCGGAAAAGTCGCGAAGCGATTTCTCAAGCAACTGGCGCAGGGCCACCCATAGCCCGGATTAATTCTTGTGCAGTGCGCGCGCGATTTGCGCCGCAACCCGCGCGTTGTTTTCCAGGAGAGCTATGTTCGCGCGCAAGGTCGCGCCCGCGCTTTGCTCGGCCATGCGCGCCAGCAGAAACGGGGTGAGATCGCGACCGGCGACTTGCTTGCGTTCCGCTTCAGCCAACGAATCGTCGAGTACGCGCTGCAAAAGATCCGCATCTACTTCTGCTTCGGCGGGAACCGGCACTGTCACGAGCAACGCTGATTCCATTCCGAGTTCTCGTTGCGCGTTGAAAATCTCGACCACTTGCTGTGGCGAATCGCAGCGCGCATCAACCGGCAAGCCACTGCAACGCGAATAGAAGGCCGGCAATTCATCGCATTCGTAACCGAGGACTGTGACGCTGTGCGTTTCCAGCCACTCGCGCGTCGCCGGCAAATCCAAAACAATCTTCGCGCCCGAGCACACGACAATCATTGGCGTGCGCGCCAGCTCCGGCAGATCCGCGGACACGTCCGGCAGCGAACCACGATGGACGCCGCCAATGCCGCCGGTCGCGAAGACGCGAATGCCGGCACGATGTGCAATCCACATAGTCGAAGCGACAGTCGTCGCTCCATTCCAACGTCGCGCAACGGCGATAGGCAGATCACGCGTGCTGAGTTTCTTAACGTCACTTTCATTGGCGATTAGTTCGCGTTGCGCGGCGTCTAATCCGACGCACAACTTTCCGTTTAGCACGGCAATCGTTGCCGGCATCGATTCTTCCGCACGCACGATCTCTTCCAGACGAACCGCCGTCTCTAAGTTCCGCGGGCGTGGCAGGCCGTGCGCGATGACCGTGGACTCGAGCGCGACGAGTGGCTGGTGAGCGGTAAGCGCTTCCTGAACTTCGGAATTTAGTTGAATGAGTTTAGTAGCGGACATCTTCGCTCCGTGAGGAGCGGCATGTTTATAGCACACGACAAAACAATCAAGTTGTAAGCTCCTTTAGGAGCGCAATATTAGGTGCCGTATTTCGCTCCTAAAGGAGCGATGTGGCTCGCGTTGAGTTGCGACCTATAGACATTCGGCTCCTACGGAGCCAAAGACACGTCCTTCCGCCTCACGAAGCTTCATTCTTGCGCAGTGAGAACACGGTTCCGCCGCCGTTGCGCTTTGCCCAGGACACATCCGCGTCAATCATGCTGGCGCGCGTGCGAATGTTGGCCACGCCCCGGCCGGAATTCTTGCGCGCGTCCGCTTCATCATAGCCGCGCCCGTCATCTTCGATTTGCAACTCGAACTGATTGCCGGCAGCGATGCCCGCGCTCATCTTCACCCGCTTCGCGTTAGCGTGACGGCAGATGTTGCTCAAAGCTTCCTGCGCGATTCGATAAACCTGGATCTGCGTGCTCTGCGAGAGCTGAAGTTTTTCCTCAATCGCGTCGTCACAGACAAAATCGTATTCAAACTTACATTCAGGCGCCGCTTGCTCAACCGCATGCGCGAGCGCGAACTGCAACGCCGCAGACAAGCCAACATTTTCGAGCGCCGAGGGACTCAGGTCTTCGCAGATGCGGCGCACCTCGTGTGAAATCGATTCGATCTCGGCGCGCAAAGCATTTGGAGCTGAGGGCGCTCGATTCGGGCGCGCCGTCGCTGCATTCAACGGTATCTGATCCACAAGCAACGCGAGATGCCGCAGATCCGCAAGGGTCTGATCGTGAAGATCGCGCGCGATGCGCCGCCGCTCAGCTTCCGTTTCGTTGGCCAGGCGCAGGCGCGCGTCGGCCAGCTCTCGATTGGCTCCGGCGAGTTCCGCACTCGTCCGATGAATGCGCCGGTTCTGCGCGTAACCCCACACCAGCGCAATCAGCGCCAGCAGCAAGAGAACTCCGAGCGCCGTCGAGGTCCATGGGAATGGCGCGCGGGCGACGGTAAATTCAAATGACAGAGGAACGGCCGGCGTCAGATCTTTCGTAAATGCGCGCGCGATGACTTTGTATTTTCCCGCGCTCAACTGCTCCATCGGAAATTGTGAGTCCTGCGAAAGCTTCTGGCGGATAATCTTTCCCGTGTTGTCGAACAAAGCGAACGCATACTGAAACTGCTCGGGAAAAGTGCGGCTGCTGATCGCGGTGACATCGAGCAGCAGACTGTTCTGCGGATAATCGAGATGAAGGCCCGCTGAAAGTTCGCTTTGCTGGTGAATCCTTTGGCCAATGACCCTTGAGGGCAGAACGGTTGGCGTGCCGCGACTCGGTTGATAGCGCACTACGCCGCGATTCGTCGCCGCGATCACCTGTTCGCTGCCATTTTGGCCGCGCGTACTGACCACCCCGAACACGCGCTGCGACGCGAGTCCCTGCTCGATGTCGAAACGCGAAATGACGGCGCCGAATTGATCGTCCAGAGAGACGCGCAGGAGTCCGTTGCCAACTGTCGCGCACCAGACTTGTCCAGCTCGGGAATTGTCGGCACTCGGAAAGAGAGCGCGGGCATGAACTCCGGGCGCAAGCTCGCGCAGCTCTCCTGATTTGTAGAAATAAAGCCCGCGCGCGCTCGCCAGCCACAGCCCATCACTGTCCGCCAGCGCCGACCAAACAGCGTCACCCTTCAGTTTTTCGAGCGCTGTTTCCGCACGTGCTTCTTTGCCGTCCCAGAAAAAAACACCAGCGGTGGCTGTGCCAATCACGAGCCGCCCAGTGGGGTCGCGCCCGAGCGCCGTCACTTCGCGCAGACGATTGTCGGCAGAAGCTGCCGGCCACACGAACGTTCGCTGTGAGCCGGTCAGCTTCTCGACGCCGTAGCCGTACGTGGCAATGTAGGTCGCGCCGTCAAAATTGGCGATGGCGCGCACGCTGTCGCCTTCGGGCAGGTTGTTACTCGACGGTGACACGCGCGCAAACGCGAGTTCATTGCGATTCGAGGAAGCCAGCAGACCGCTGGACGTGCCAATCAAAACGCGTCCAGAGTTGTCTTCGTTGATGGCGTAAACAATTCGCCGGCCGACATCGGCAATCGGAGACCAAACGCTTTCCGCCGCGTCGTGCAAGAACAGACCGGCATTTGTTCCAGCGAGCAAACTCCCCTTTGACGTGCGCCAAAGCGCGCGGACGTAATTCGAGTTGGCATCGCTTGAGATCGCTTCTGTTCGCGCGGCGTTTGGATCATAGCGGCAGACGCCTTTGTCGGTGGCGAACCAGACGACGTCCTCTTGATCCACGAACACTCCGTAAATGTGATCCGATCGCAGCGCGCCCCCCGTGCCGACAAACGTGAACCGCTCGATTAGTTTGCCGGCTTGAAAATGAAATGCGCCGCGGCCGTCAGTCGCTACCCAGATGTCTTCGCCGGCGCCGCGCGCGATTGCCGTAACTGGTCCAGTCGGAGCATTTGCTCGCACCGGCTTGAGCGGATCGCTTTGATCGAAGATGGCGCTTTCTTCTTTCCCGCCGCGCGCACCCACCCACAGACGTCCCTTCGCATCCGTTTCCAGCGCGTTAATGAAAAAGCTCCGCGGCCTGCTCACCACTTCCTTTACGTCGCCGTTTTCGATCACCAGCACACCGCGACTGTGCGTGCCCACGTACAGCTTCTCTCCAACCATCGCCAGGCTCGTGATTTTCAGTGGCCCGGGCTGATCTTTGTCGGCACTTTGGAGTGGTTCAGTTGGAATTGCCTGCACGGTAAAGCTGGCTTGCGGAACTCCCTCGCCGGCCCTCATCTCGCTCACCGCACCAAGCTGTACCCGGCAGTCAAAAATCTGGCCATTCTCGCTCGCCATCAAGACGTGGTCGCGGTCGCGTGTGACGATGGTCGTGATCGCCTTGCCCGACATTTCTTTAATCGGGTGGGCCTTTCCATTCGCCATCCAGGCGGCGCCGGTGTCCGTGCCAATCCAAATCGCTCCGGAATCATCAATCTTCAGTGCCAGCACTCGGCCCTTCGGCACACCTTCCGCAATAACCGCATGCGTTCGGCGGCCATTGAACATCGCCAGTCCGCCATCGGTCGCAAACCAGGTTACGCCCGACTTCTCCTGCGCGATCGCCCGCGCTCGATCCGAAGGCAATCCATGAAATGAAGTCAGCGCGCCCCACTGGTGCAGATTAGGCGGCGGCGTCGGCGATGGAGAGGGTGTCGGCGTCGGTGAAGGTGTGGGACTTGGTTGTGGCTGCGCGGGCGGCGGTTGATTCTGTGACCGCACCCGGGGCACTAGCCCGACCGTGAGTGGGGGCGGTTCAATCAGCAGAGTGCCGCAAGCAGCGAGCAGGATGAGAGCCGCCAAAAGCAGATGGTGAGCAGCAAATCGACTCTCATTCTCACCTGGGTTCAGCCAGGTGAATATCCTGCCAATCTTTTTTCCTAACCGTTTCAACGGTTTCACTCTGGGAACGCTCTCCTTGAAACAGCTTTGTGGGAAACCGTTAAAACGGTTCAAAAGGATAATGCCCGACTGTGCATCCGGCTGAAGCCGAGTGAGAATAAGAAGGTTCGTTTCTCATTTGCACTTCTGTCACTTTCGCCGCGTCTTCGCTTCTTCTCGCTTCTGCTCTTCTGAAAACTTCTTTCGATCACGGTCAATCCAACCTTCAAGGTCCGCTGCGGCCTTTTCCAACTCGTCGCTGTTCAGCAAGCCGCGCCGCAGCGCTTCAAAGAACGCACGTGTGCGCACGTTGTAGGCGAGCTTCTCGTAAGCTTCTGAGTCTGTGCCCTCGGGAATGGAGATGAAGAGTTTTTCGTAAAGCGTGGCGAGACGGCTTTCAACTCCGCGCAGACTCAAGCTGCATTTACGCGCGATGGCCCAGTTCGACAGTCCGAGCGCGAGATAGTAAAGCGCTTCGGCTTCGAACTCCGTCAGCAAAGGCCGCTTGAAGGAATCCTTGAACGCCGGATCGATCATGTCGGCGCCGTCTTCCAAAACCGCGGCGACAAACCGCAGAAAGCGCGACTCAGGATTGTTCTTGTGAATGAAGCCGTAGGCCGGCGGCGGATCGACCGACTTAACGATCTTGCGAATCTCGTTGATGTAGATCTCGTGCGGGAACTGGGTCCAAAAAATGATCCGCGCTTCCGGATAATCACGCCAGATCGCGCGCGCGGCTTTGACGCCGGAAAGCTTCGGCATCTGAATGTCGAGGATGCAGACTTCAGGCTTCTGCGCGAGCGCCAGCTTCACTGTCTCTTCGCCATCACCGGCTTCAATCACCGGCGAATGCGCCGGGAAGTCGCGCTCTAGTATCTCGCGCAGGTAAGCGCGTTGCGCCACGTTGTCTTCGGCAATCAGGATGGACATGGTCATGAGGTTAACGATTGGTCTCCCGCTTGTAAACATATCGATAGACCGGATGCTCATTTAATTCTTTTTGCATATCTGCTTTGATTCGCGCCTTGTCCGGCAACTTGCACGTCTCGTCAAAGAACTGCCAACCCTTCACTTCTTCACCCACAAAAACATAATCGAGTGCTACCGACATGAGTCGGCCCAGGCTTGGTTGTTCATTCAACGCTCGCAGCGACCTGTCGGCTGCTTCAACATCCTCCAAGAGGCATCCTTTGAAGTGCGGATTGGCGGGAAGATACTCGCGATTTTCCGGCTCGTACTTGAAAATGATGTCTGGCAAGGGCGTGTCGCTTGTCGAGAGTCGCCAACTCTGGAATCCGTAAAAAGCCGTGATCGGAACCGTGATCTCCTGAACCCCATCACCATCAAGATCAGAGATCGTCATGTCATTGCCTTCTCTGCCTACATAGAATTTCTGGCCATCGAAAATAATTTTGAATCCTTTTGAGAAGTCAGCCACCCATTGGACGCCGGTGCGAGAGATGTCCTGTGACACGATTAACTGCTTGCTTCCATTGTTGAGCAGGGAGAACAAACCGGCTTGGATACCATTGCCGAGCCCAAAGTAAATATCTCCGTCAAATCTCGCGACCATCCTGCCTTTGCGTTTTACAACTAAGTAAGAAACCTTGACTGGTTTGGGAGGCGGGCCGTATTCAGCCGGCACATCCAGCTTAGCCATCCTGTGCCGCGTCTGAATCAGATAGTCGCTATAAGTTAGCTCGTCGAAAGTGCTAATTATTTCGTATATCGGGGTCCTCTCTTTGGATAGATCACAATTTGGTTTGGTCTTGCTTTGGGACTTCGTTTCCGAAAGATCGCTCAGAGTTATGACAGGAATCTCCCCATTGCGTGAGTCTGAAACCAGAGCGCTTAGCACGGCTATACCCACAACTCCGAAGACGATGGCTATGAACCTCATCAGCATCAGAACAGGTTTACGTCGGCCAGATGCAAGCCTCAATGTGGCTCACCACACTTCTGAATGCGGCTGTGCCGCCTGAGGTGTGGAAGGCCTAAGGTTTGGCTCCGCTAGGAGCCGGATGTTTATAGAACGTGTCGCCCAACTTTTCGCCCGCTCCTTTAGGAGCGGAATGTGTTGATGCATGATTTCGCTCCTAAAGGAGCTTGGACTCTTGACAGCGTTGGCGGTGCTATAAACATCTCGCTCCTGACGGAGCGAGGGGCTGCTTCTGAATTCATTCACGCTTGTGATAAATCTCTACGCCATGAAAAGACCTTTCGCAGTAACACTGATTTCCCTGCTCGTTCTCTTTTCAATGCCGGCAGGCGCCCAGACAACCACGCAATCACCTCCAGCGAAACCGGCACAAACAGACTCCTCCCAGCTTTCGCCACGTGACGCCGCGCTCTGGCGGCGCGCGCTGGCGATTCATCGCAGCGCAATCGTGGTCGATACGCACAACGACATTCTGTCGATGATGACTGACGACAACTACGACCTGAGCGTGTCGTCAGTTGGGAAGTACCACACCGATTTCGCGCGCATGAAGCAGGGCGGACTGACCGCGGAGTTCTTTTCCGTTTATGTCGATCGCAAGTACGTGACCGAAGGCGGCTCGGCACGGCGCGCGCTCGACATGATCGATTACGTCTATCGCGCGGTGGAACGGCATCCACGCGAACTCCTGTTTGCGACTTCCACGGCGGACATTCGGCGCGCAAAAGCGCAAGGCAAGATCGCTGCGCTAATGGGAATTGAAGGCGGCCATGCGATTGAAGACTCTCTGATGGCGCTACGTGATTTTCATCGACTGGGGGTGCGTTATATGACTTTGACGCACAACAACACGAACAACTGGGCCGACTCGTGCTGCGACGCCCCGAAACATAACGGCCTGTCGGACTTCGGCAAAGAAGTAGTACGCGAGATGAATCGCATCGGCATGTTGGTCGATGTGTCGCACGTCTCTGACAAGACGATGAGCGACGTCCTGGAGATCAGTACTGCGCCGGTGATTGCTTCGCATTCGTCGGCGCGCGCGCTCGGCGACCGGCCGCGCAATATTCCGGACGAACTGCTCCGACGCTTTGCGAAGAATGGTGGCGTGGTGATGGTGATGTTCTATCCGGGCTTCATCGACAAGAACGTGATCGCCGCGACCAAAGAGCGTGCCGATCGACTGAAGCCACAGTTGGATGAGCTGGCTGCGAAATACAAAGACGATCCCAAACAACTGGAAGCAGAACGAGACAAGCTGTTCGCCGCGAACCCTCTACCGACAACGCCGCTTTCGGTTTTGATCGATCACTTCGATCACGTCGCGAAGGTCGCGGGTATCGATCACGTAGGCATCGGATCGGATTTCGACGGTGTCGCGAGCCTGCCGGTGGGAATGGAAGACATCTCGAAACTTCCGAGTATTACCTTCGAGTTACTGAAGCGTGGTTACAGTGAACGTGATGTGCGAAATATTCTCGGCGGAAATTTCATGCGCGCGTTTGCGCAGGCTGAACGGGTCGCGCGAAGTAGCAAGAGGCTCAGCGGCGACGGCAGCGTGCGAAGAATAAAGTGATTTGGAGTGCGGCGTCCCCCTCTCCCTTTGGGAGAGGGCTGGGGTGAGGGAGCGAAGCTTTAGCGGCTAAGGAAAAGAAAAATAGTTTTTGTTTTTCGCGCTAGACCCTCACCCTGTTCCCTCTCCCAAAGGGAGATGGAACAACCAATCCAAAGCGCCGTTCACCGGCGCATCCAAATGCGACAAGGCCCACGAGTGACATTCATACCGTCACGCGTGGGCCTTGGGGTGTGGACAGATCATTGATTACCGCTTGTTTTCCTGTTCGTTCTGGCCGCCTTCTTTGTAGCTGCCGCCGTCACCGCCAACGCTTGGATCGAAGCCGCGCTGGCCCGCTTGCTTGTCCTCGTGGGCGCCCTCTCCTGGCTCCTGGCTGCCCTGTTGCCGGCCCTTGTCACCGCGCTCACCGGCGGTGCGATCATCCTCTGGATTCCGACCCGGCGCCTGATGGCCGGTGTTACCAGTACCTTGCTTCATTCCCTGCTGTCGTTCTCTGTCGTCTGCCATATCATTCCTCCCCTTTGGTGTTCCCCGAATTGAATTGTCAGGCCGTCGAGATGCGGCCTCGCACAGAATTTCTTGTCTTCAACCGCCATGCCAAACACGCAAGTGCGGAAACATCGAGTTCGCGTCAAATTTTTCCACAATGTCAGCATTCAAACGGTACAGTGTCGAAAACAAACAGAACAGGAACACAGGATGCAGTCGGCAGAAGGCAGGCGGCAGGAGAAATGAAGTTGAAGAGTTTCAATTTGAACTTCACTTTCCATAGCCCAGGCGTTTACGCCTGGGAATATCAGAGCGGTTAGTTTCAAAAGCCCATTAATGGGCTTTGATAGCTTCCTTTTTACTACCCAGGCGTAAACGCCTGGGCTAGAGAAAGGCCGCGGTGAAATTAGGCCGCTACCGACGAAGTGCCTACCTTGATGAGTCTGCCTAATCTGCGTACTCTGTGGATACCGATGAACGCGGGAATTTACATTCACACTCCATTCTGTCGCTCGCGCTGTTCGTATTGCGATTTTGCGACAGGAATGTTCGAGAGCGACGTCGCTGATCCTTACGTGCGCGCAGTCGTGGCAGAAATCTCCCGCTGGAGCGAAGTCGAGCCGCCCGCGGCAATCGACACGATTTACTTCGGCGGCGGCACGCCTTCATTGCTGACCGTTGAGCAGCTCGAAAGCATTCTGAACGTCGTTCGCGAGCGGTTCGACATCGATCCGCATTCCGAAATTACTCTGGAGATTAATCCGGGAGATGGCGGCGAAAGCGCCGATGCGCGACTCAAGACAATGAATGAATGGCGTCGCCTCGGAATCAATCGTGCAAGTTTCGGAGCGCAAACGTTCGATGATCGGGAGCTGAAGATGCTCGGACGAACGCACGACTCGGACGACATCGGCAAAACATTTCAGCGCCTGCGTGACGCAGGATTCGACAACATCAACTTCGATCTGATTGCCGCGTTGCCGGGGCAAACAATGGAAGGCTGGCAGCGGAATCTCGGGCAAGCTCTGCAGCTGCGGCCGGAACATTTGTCGCTCTACCTGCTCGACGTGCACGAAGGCACGCCGCTGCACGATCAAATCAAGCGCGGCATGCGCCCGCGCCCTGATGAAGATCTCGCGGCTGAGATGTATTCGCTCATGATCGAGCGAGTCTGCGCCGCCGGCTACGAGCATTACGAGATTTCCAACTTTTGTCTGCCGGGCTTCGAGTCACGTCACAACACGAAGTATTGGAGCGGCGCGCCGTACTACGGTTTTGGCAACTCAGCCCATTCCTTCGATGGCCACGCTGGGAGCGCGGGGGCAGTACGGCGATGGGCTAACGAGCGAGACATGGCAAAGTACGTCGAGCTGGTGGAGAAAGATCGATCGCCTATCGTTGAACGCACGGAATTGACTGAGGAAGACGCGCGCTCAGAAGCGATCTTTCTCGGATTGCGCCTACTGCGTGGAATCGATCTGTACAGCTACCGGGCGCGGTTCGGCACGGATTTGCGCGAGCAATTCAATGGCGAGCTGGATCGTTTAAAGGCGGGGGGCCTGGTTGCGATAGACGACGAGCGCTTGAAGCTGACCACTCGCGGGGCTTTGTTATCCAATGAAGTTTTTGCAGCGTTGGGGTGAGTGGCACAGACTTCAGTCTGTGTTCCGGCTTTGCCCAAAAAAGTCTTAGCCGTCGTAAGCGCGCGCTCATCACGTGAGGGTCAATACGCAACGAGCTGCGGAGCAGCGCAGTAGTTAAGCCCAAGGCGAGGCTCTGCGAGCCTTGGGTAACCAGTGCACATAATTCGTGTGGAGCCGCGGAGCGGCGACCGATAAGCGCGCTGAGGTGTCAGCCTTTGAAGCTGCAATGCCGACCCTCCAAGACCGTGCTCTAAGAAAATCTGTGTCGCCCGCTTAGCGGGCTCGGTTGATCTAGAACAACCGTTTACCCAAGGTTCGCAAAGCCTCGCCTTGGGCTTAGCTATGACCGCTGCGTCGCAGCTCGGCTATAAGTTCGGGCGCGTCGCCGGACTTTTTGGGCAAGCCCTGTGTTCCTCTTTAGTCATTTCACAGACTGAAGTCTGTGCCACTTCAAATCTCGTGAATCAGCAGTCCGTCCCTTAGCTTCGGCTCGAACCAGGTTGATTTCGGCGGCATGATTTCGCCGGCGTCTGAGACGCGCAGCAAATCCTCGATCGTCGTTGGATAAAGTGAGAAGGCGACCGCCGCTTTCCCTTCGTTAACCAACTTTTCCAGTTCGGCAGTGCCCCGAATCCCGCCGACGAAATCGATTCGTTTATCAGTACGCACGTCTTTGATTCCGAGAATCGAATCGAGCAAACGTTCCTGCAAGATACTGACGTCCAACGATTCAACTACGCCCTCAGGCCGGACGGCGTCGTCGGGCAGGGCGAGCCCATACCAACTACCATCGAGATACATGCTCCACTCTCCGCGCTCCTTCGGCGATGGCGGGGCGCCGTCTGTCACCTTGAAAGCCTTACCCAGTTCCGAGAGAAAACCGGCAGGCGACATGCCGTTCAGGTCGCGCACGATGCGGTTGTAAGGAAGAATCTGCAACTGCTTGTCGGGAAAGATCACGCACTGAAAGAAGTTGTATTCTTCGTTCCCGATGAAGCTGAAGCCGTGCTCTTTCAACTGCGCGCGGGCGCGGCTGGCGCTGGCGGCGCGGTGATGGCCATCAGCGATGTAAAGGTTAGGCACGCCCGCAAACACTTCAACGAATGCGCCCGTGTTCGATATGCACCAGATCGTGTGACGGATATCATCATTGGCAAGGAAATCGTAAAGCGGCTCGTTCTGCTGCAAGGCCTCGTTAACCAGTGAGTCGATGTTTGCCTGGGCGCGATAAGTCAGGAACACCGGTCCCGTCTGCGCGCGCAGCACCAGGATGTGTCGCGTGCGATCATCCTCCTTGTCACGTCTCGTCCGTTCGTGTTTGCGAATGACGTCGCTGTCGTATTCATCGACCGAGCAACAGGCAACGACGCCAATCTGCTCGTGATTGCCCATAATCAGACGATAGAGATAGAGGCTCGCTTCGCTTTCCTGATCGAAGGGACACTCCTTCTTCAGCGTGTCCAAATTCGTAACGGCTTTAGCGTAAACTTCATCGCTGTAGATCGGCGTGCCGTCGGGCAAATCAATTTCCGGACGCGATACGTGCAGAAAACTTTGCGGATTGCCCGAAGCCAGCGCGCGCGCTTCGTCAGTGTTGACGACGTCGTAAGGCACCGCGGCGACTTGATGCGCGCATTCAGCCGCAGGGCGAAGCGCATTGAAAGGACGAATGACTGCCATCCGCACTCCTCACTTGAACTGGATCTAAAAACTGTGCGCCAAGACTAACTGGCAATGAACAACTTTGCCAAGGACACCTAATTTGGAGTGCGCCGGCCCTGACGGCGCTTTGGATTCGTTCCCTCTCCGTTTGGGAGAGGGCTGGGGTGAGGGAGCGAAGCTTAGCCGCAAAAGGACTTTTGCCCAAAAAGTCCGGCGACGCGCACGAACTAATAGTCGAGCTGCGAAGCAGCGGTCATAGCTAAGCCCAAGGCGAGGCGTTGCGAGCCTTGGTTAACTGGTTTTTCAGATCAACCGAGCCCGCGAAGCGGGCGACACAGATTTTTTGGAGCACGATCCTGGAGGGTCGGCATTGCAGCTTCAAAGCCGACACCTCAGCGCGCTTATCGGTCGCCACTCCGCGGCTCCACACGAATTGTGTGCACCGCTTACCCCAAGGCTCGCAGAGCCTCGCCGGCTTAACTACCTGCGCTGCTACGCAGCTCGTTGCGTATTGCCGGTCACACGTTCCGTGATGAGCGCGCGCCTACGACACCCAAGACTTTTTAGGCAAGCCCGCTTCTAAGCTTCGCTCCGTCATCCCAGCCCTCTCCCACAGGGAGAAAGATCACACCGGCGTTCGGCCAAACTCGCGCAACAGCGGCTTCAGGCTATCGATCACCAACTCGTGCGCGGCGCTGTTCGTCGCCACTACTCCATTGCGGTTGTCGATACGCGCCGCGTTATAACGAAGGGGCTTGCCGAACAGATCAGTGAGTCGCCCGCCGGCCTCCGTTAAAACGATTTCCGGAGCGCACGTGTCCCACTGCTTCGTGCCCGGAGAAAGATGCAGATAGAGATCGGCTTCCTGTTCAGCAATCAACCCCACCTTAACGCCGACAGACCCTCTGCGTGTTTCGAATCTAAAACCAAACGAGTCGACCACGCGTTCCATGCGTGGGCTGCGGTGCGAGCGACTCGACGCCAAAACCATTTCCGCCGGATCACTTTTATTAGAAACGTGCATTCGCTCGGCCTGTTTCCCATCTTTCTCTCGCCAAGAGCCTTCGCCGAGCACTGCGCGATACAGAACATCGCGCACGGGTTGATAGACAACTCCCAGAACGGCTTCGCCGCCAACCGCCAGGCCGATTTGGACGGCAAAATCCCCGTCGCGCTGCACGAAATTCTTGGTGCCGTCCATAGGATCGATTAGCCAGACGCGCTCTTTGTTCAGACGCTCGTCAGTGTCAACTGACTCTTCCGCGAGGATGCCGTCGCCGGGAAACTCATGCGCCAGTCGCCGCACGATGAGATCGTTGGCTTCGCGATCGGCAGCGGTCACTTCTTCCATTTCAAGCAGCGCATTCACTTTTTGCTCAACGAGAAACGGACTGTTGTAGTGCGCGAGCAGAACCGCGCCCGCAGAGCGGCCTAGCTCGGTCGCGATTTCAATTTCGCGGTCGTAGTTGAGAAGCATTTGTCCTAGTTGTTTGGTTGATAAATACGCACACGCGCGCGCTCCACAATCCACAGCTGTTTGTCGATTGATTCAGATTCGAGAGCTGTAGCTAAAGTCTGAACAGCGTCCAGGAGATCTTCATGAGAAGGCTTCGCTGGCAACCTTAGCACTGCAATCCCGCAGTAGTCGGATGGATTGAAGCGCAGAGGATTCCCGAAATCCAGATCAAGCGTTACGAGGCATCGCTGCTCGTGTCGGCAGGCCCCAATGAGATCCGTATCTTCTGCTTTCGTTAGGTTTTGCTCGGCGACCGTCTTGACATCGTGACCAGCCGTTTCGAGCAGAGTCTTTCCACGACGGCCGAGGTTTTCATCCAATTTCAGCCTCATGCCGGCACAGCAAGTGGAATGTCGACGTAACGCTCGCGCGCCATCTCTGCGCCGTAGGCAATGCAGGCCTGCACGTCTTCAGTGGTAAGACCGGGGTAATTTTCGAGAATTTCTTCTGCGGTCATTCCGCCCGCCAACATATCGAGAATCAACGAAACCCAGATCCGGTGACCGCGAATGCAGGGCTTGCCAAAGCAAATGTTTGGATTAATCGAAATCCGATTCAGAAGTTCTTCGCGTGGTGCCATAACGATTCCTCGCCTCATTCTACCATGCGAACTCAGGGCCGCTAATCCAATGCGCTTTGTGACGTACGGCCACGGCGCATATAGTCATACACCAAACTATGCAGGATGCGAGTCTCGTGGGAACTGCGCGTTATCGCGCGCGCTTTAAGGACGCCGCCGAAGGTCACTTTCGGCAGACACAGGATCTTTGGCTGTCGTCCATCGGCGTCGGAACGTATCTTGGTCAGGCGGATGAACAGACGGATCGGCGCTATACGGAAGCCGTCGTGCGCGCAGTCGAGCTGGGCGCGAATGTGATCGACACTGCCGCCAACTATCGCTTTCAAAGGAGCGAACGATCGATTGGCGCGGCGTTAACTGAATTGCAGGGACGCGGATTCACGCGTGACGAACTCGTCATCTGCACCAAGGGTGGCTACCTGCCGTTTGACGGCGCGCCGCCACGCGACGTGCGCCAGTACGTCGAAGACAACTTCATCAAAACGGGAATCGCATCCTGGGGCGACATCGCCGGCGGCTCGCATTGCATGACACCCCGATATCTCGAGAACCAGTTGGAGCAGTCTCTGCGGAACATGGATCTCAATTGTGTCGATGTTTACTACGTGCACAATCCTGAATCGCAGTTGGCAGCCGTTTCCGGCGAGGAGTTTTCGCGGCGGCTGCGCGCGGCGTTTGAGTTTCTCGAGCAGAGCGTCAGCATCGGCAAGATTCGAAACTATGGTGTCGCGACGTGGAACGGCTTCCGGGTCGAGCCGAACGCTGGCGGGTATCACTCGCTTGAACAGATGGTCGAAGTTGCGCGCGACATCGCCGGCGATGCGCATCACTTTCGATTCATTCAATTGCCGGTAAACCTGGCGATGCCGGAAGCGCTGTTCTTTCCGAATCAGAAAGTTGGCGATGAATGGATGACTGCAACCGATGCGGCGCACAAACTTGGCGTCACGGTCATTGCCAGTGGTTCAATTCTGCAGGGCCAGGTCGCGCGCGGCTTGCCGGAAGCGATTCGCCAGACGCTGGGTTCGCTTGCCACGGACGCGCAGGCCGGTATTCAATTTGTGCGCTCAGCGCCGGGAATCACGACGGCGTTGGTGGGGATGAGTAATGTCGCGCATGTCGCAGAAAATCTTGAACTGGTGCGCACTGAACCGGCGCCGCCTGCGACGGTGATGGGTCTGTTCGAACAGGAAGAATAATTTGGAGTTTGCTCCCCCTCCCTTTGGGAGAGGGCGGGGGTGAGGGAGCGAAGCTTTAGCGGCTAAAAGAAAAGAAAATAATCCTTGTTTTTCGCGCTAGAACCCTCACCCTAACCCTCCCAAAGGGAGAGGGAACGAAACGAAGGAAAGGCGCCGTCTAGGGCACCCCACGCGAGATGCTCGCGCGGGGACCCCGCTGCCGGCGCACTCCAAAAATGAAAATTCTAATCGCTGACAAATTCGAAGAGTCCGGCCGCATCGGCTTGCGCACGATTGGGTGCGAAATTTCGTTTCAACCCGATCTCAAAGACGACGCCCTCGTCGAAGCGATCGCCAAAGAGAAGCCCGACGTGCTCATCGTGCGCGGCACAAAAGTTACCGAGCCAATGCTCGAAGCCGGGCCGCTCAAGTTGGTCGTGCGTGCCGGCGCTGGATACAACACGATCGACGTAGCCGCGGCCTCCCGGCGCGGCATCTATGTGGCGAACTGTCCGGGAAAGAACTCGATCGCTGTCGCGGAACTTGCGTTCGCCCTGATGCTCGCGCTCGATCGTCGCGTGGCAGACAATGTGATCGCTCTGCGCGCGGGTCAGTGGAATAAGAAAGAGTTCTCGAAAGCTCGCGGTTTGTTCGGTCGCACGCTCGGCCTGGTCGGCGTCGGCAAGATTGGGCAGGAGATGATTCCACGCGCGAAAGCTTTCGGCATGCCGGTCATTGCCTGGAGTCGCAGTCTGACTGATGAAAGAGCTGAACAGTTAGGAGTGGAAAGGAAAGATTCGCCGCTGGACGTCGCGAAGGGAGCCGATATTGTGAGCGTGCATGTAGCCCTGAAGCCGGACACGCGCTCGCTGATCGGTCCCGAACTCTTCAAAGCAATGAAGGAAGGCGCTTACTTAATTAATACTGCGCGTGGCGAAGTTGTCGATCAGGATGCTTTGGTGGCCGCGATTCATTCGAAAGGCATTCGCGCTGGGCTCGACGTGTTCGCGGCTGAACCAACTTCCGGCGTGGCGGAGTTCACGGACGCGATTGCGCAGGAAGCGAGCGTTTACGGCACGCATCACATCGGCGCCTCAACCGATCAGGCGCAGGAAGCCATCGCCGCCGAAACCGTGCGCATCGTGAAGTCCTTCAAGGAAACCGGCCAGGTGCCCAACGTTGTCAATCTCGCGGCGCGCACACCGGCAACCCATCGGCTGGTGGTGCGTCACCGCGATCGGCCGGGCGTGCTGGCGCAGGTGCTCGAGGCGATCAAAGCCGAGCAGATTAACGTGCAGGAGATGGAGAACATCGTGTTCGAGGGCGCCGAAGCCGCCGTCGCGCGCATCAATTTGGACAAAGCGCCGTCGAGTGAGACGCTGGATCA
Source organism: uncultured Acidobacteriota bacterium (assembly GCA_963726075.1). Classification (GTDB taxonomy): domain Bacteria; phylum Acidobacteriota; class Blastocatellia; order Pyrinomonadales; family Pyrinomonadaceae; genus UBA11740. Next base: position 1,593,067 of record CAVSAQ010000001.1, read on the forward strand.
ATTGCGCGACGGTAACGCTGATGTTATCGAGTTGAATCTATTGACGCTTCAATGAACACGACTCTCATCACGGGCGCGTCATCAGGAATTGGTGAAGCGTTTGCGCGCGCGCTCGCGACCCGTGGTCACAACCTGCTGCTCGTCGCGCGTTCGGAAGATAAGCTGATCACGCTTTGCAGCGAACTCGGTCGCATCAGGAGCATTCACTGTCAGTATGTTGCGACGGATCTGTCAAAGCCTGAGTCGGCAGCTCAGTTGTTTGAAGAAACTCAGAAACGCGAATTCGAAATCGATTTGCTGATCAATAATGCCGGATTCGGATCGATGGGAGATTTCGCTGCGCATGGCCTCGACCGCGAACTCAACATGATCGATTTGAATGTGCGTTCGCTGGTTGAGATGACGCATCGCTTTCTGCAACCGATGCGCGCGCGCAAGAGCGGTGCGATCATTAACGTAGCTTCGACGGCTGCATTTCAGCCCGTGCCCTACATGGCGACTTACGCGGCGACGAAAGCGTTTGTGCTCTCATTTTCCGAAGCGTTGTGGGCAGAGAATCGAGACTACGGGATCGAAGTGCTGGCGCTTTGTCCCGGCGTAACGGAAACCGGGTTCTTTGTAGCTTCGCGGATGGAAAAACCGCCGGCGCGCACCACGCAAACGGCTGAAGAAGTCGTAGAAGTCGCGTTGCACGGATTGAGTCGCCGGAAGAGCTCGATCATTTCGGGCTGGATCAATCGAGTGGGTGTAGTGACGGGAAACGTTGTGCCTCGATCCATACTGTTGCGCGGAATCGCCTCGGTGATGCGAAACTCGCGCGATGTGAAGAGTAAGTGACTCGTGATTATTGGAATCGCCCACTCGATTAACGGAGTTCCAATCCGCCTCACCGACGAAAGATGGGAACATATTGTGTATCGCAGACCCGATATGGCGACCTTCGTTGAGGCCGTGCTTGAAGCAGTCGAAACCCCGGAGTATATTTTGAAGGGTTATAAAGGAACGCTCGTCGCCGTAAGACATTTGGGAGCACGCTCATATTTGAATGTCGTTTATCGTGAGCTTAGTAAACGGGATGGCTTTATCATAACCGCACGCGTTCAATCACAGTTGGACAAAAGCAAGATAATATGGCGCAGAGACAACTGAAAGAGCCTGTAATCCAACCGCCAAATCCTGACGAACTACTGGCGTTGGCGGCAACGCGCGTAGACTTGCCGGATGTTCCTCTGGAGCTCGATTACCAGGACGATGTCGATACGCTTTATATTTCTTTAAAAAAGAATGCTCGTCCCACGCATAGCGAGGCGAATCATGACGACTCGGTCATTTATGATTACGAGAATGACATGCTCGTCGGTATAGAAATCCTCGACATCTCCGGCCAATTGAAATACGCCAACCCATCTTAAAAGGCTCGCCTGGATTTTCCCTCTGCTCGTTTGGCTTAAGGAGCATTCGATTGAATAAGACGGTTTTTATTTCATCGACTTATGAAGATCTCAAGGAGTACCGTCGCGCAATTTGGGAGTTGCTGGAGAAGTTTGATGTAAATATTAGAGGTATGGAACAGTTTGGTGCCCGCAAAGAAGCACCGTTAGAAACGTGTCTTACAGAAGTCGAACAGTCTGATGTCTATCTAGGCGTAATTGCTTTCCGACTTGGCTCAGTCGATTCCCAAAGTGGCAAGTCATTCACTCAAGTTGAATACGAACGTGCTTACGAAAGAAGTAAGGACGTTTTGATTTATCTCGTAGACGAGCAGAATGCTCTCTTCCCGATTAGACATATTGATCAAGACGAGAAGAGGGCTAAGCTTGAGGCATTCAAGTCGTTGTTGCGAGAGCGACATACTACTGAATCCTTTACGACCGTCGATGATCTGAAGGAAAAACTCAATCGGGATCTCAAACGGTTACTAACCGAAAAACAAGTAGAAGAAACGAACGTTGATGAATTTGTAGTTTCGAAGGAGGTTATCGATCGCTTTTTGCTGACGCCAAAGCAGTATTCCGGTAGAGAGGTAAGACTCACCGTCCAGTTTCTCGCTAAACCTTTCGCCGCCTCAAAGAAGCTTTGCGCCGCATTTAACCTGGAATTTGGTGAAATTGTTGGCAGAAAAATAGAGATACTAAAGCCTGATGGTTACAAGAATTCTGGCCTTGACCAGCTATACAGCAGTCCACGGCATGCTGAAATAATCTTAAGCCAACCAGAAAAATCCCCACTTGATGTCTACGCGAAGCTGCAGTTCGCCGATAAAGAAATTAGTCGAATACAAGCACGATTTAAATCAGAGACGTATTATGAACCGCCCGAAGAATATGGCGGAATGTCATCGCTTGGCTACAAGACAGTTCACTATGCGGCTGACGCCAAACTCATACTACTCCTGTCGAAATTGCCCGAAGACAAGTAAACTCGCGGCGTTTGAATGTCACTTCTCGTCGGTAAATCAATTCCCCGCAAGGAAGGCCGGAAGAAAGTCACCGGTCAGGCGCTCTACGTCGATGATCTGAAATTCGACGGCATGCTGCATGGCGTGACGGTGCGAAGTTCAGTTCCGCGGGGACGGATCAAGAACATTTCATTCGATCAACCCGGCGCCACCGCGGGGAGTGCTGACGGATCAGATCAACCACCCGCTAACGCAGGTGGTACTGACTCCATCCCATGGGATGAATTCACGATCGTCACGGCGCAAGACATTCCCGGAGAAAACTATGTCGCGCTGATTCTCAACGACCAGCCTTATCTCGCCGGCGAAATTGTGAATCATTCTGAAGAGCCGATCGTCCTGTTGGCTCATCACGATAAATACCTGCTCGAAGAAGCTCGCCGCCATGTGAAGATTGATTATGAAGAGACGCCCGCGGTCTTTTCGCTGGAAGATTCACTCGCGCCGAAAGAAATCATCTGGGGCGAAGACAATGTCTTCAAGAAGTTTCTCGTGAACAAAGGCAACGTTGAAGAAGCCTGGGCGCACGCGGACTTTGTCGTCGAAGGCGAATACGAAACCGGCGCGCAGGAACAACTCTACATCGAAACGAATGGCGTGATTGCCACCGCGAATGCAGACGAAGGCGTGACCGTGTGGGGATCGATGCAGTGTCCCTACTATGTGCACAAGGCTTTGATTAAGTTGTTCGGCCTGCCGGAAGAAAAGATTCGCGTGATTCAAACTGAAACGGGCGGCGGGTTTGGCGGGAAAGAAGAGTATCCATCTCTGATTGCTGGTCATGCGGCTTTGCTGGCGTGGAAATCAGGCAAGCCGGTGAAGATGATTTACGACCGTGCCGAAGACATGGTCGCAACGACCAAGCGTCATCCATCGCGCACGCGACACAAGACGGCCGTGACGAAAGACGGGAAGCTTTTGGCGATGGAGATCGATTTCGTGATCGATGGGGGCGCGTACTGCACTCTGTCGCCGGTCGTGCTGTCGCGCGGGACGATTCATGCCGCCGGGCCTTACTCATGTGCAAACGTTCGCATCCAGAGCAAGGCCGTGGCGACTAACATGCCGCCGCATGGCGCGTTTCGCGGCTTCGGCGCGCCGCAGAGCATCTTCGCTCTCGAGCGACACATGGACAAAGTAGCGAAGGCAATTGGTCTCTCTCCAGAAGAGTTTCGCCGCCGCAACTTCATCAAAGAAGGAGAGACGACGGCAACGAATCAGGTGATCCGCGAGCATGTTGATCTCGACGGGCTTTTGAATCGGGCGTTTGAGTTGACTGACTATCACGCGAAGCGGGAGCGATTTGCGAGAGAGAATTATTGCCCAAATTGTTTAGCGGCGGGCGTTGCCCGCCGACCATCTGGGGAACAGGAAAGCGGCGGGCAACGCCCGCCTCCAAACGGTGGTCATGAGTGTGGTGGTACCAAAAAAGGCATTGGCTTTGCCGCTTTCATGCACGGCGCGGGTTTTACCGGTTCCGGCGAGGTGTATCTGCAATCCGTCGTCGGCGCTGAAGCTAACGCCGAAGGCCAGGTGAAAGTGCTCGCCGCCAGCACTGAGATTGGCCAGGGCACGAACACGATCTTTGCGCAGATTGCCGCAGAAGCGCTTGGCATTGATTACGATCTGATCGAAGTTGCCCAGCCGGATACCGGCAACGTTCCCAACAGCGGCCCGACGGTCGCATCGCGCACCACGATGATTGTCGGCAAGCTGGTTGAATCGGCGGTGCTGGGTCTGAAACAGACTCTGGTGGGCAGCGGTTTGTTGAACGAGGAGTCTACGCAAGCTGATTTTCAGAAAGCGTGCGCGGAATACACTGAGAAGTTCGGAAAGCTTCAATCTACCAGCCAGTATCAACCGCCGCCAGGCATTCGTTGGGACGATGAGAAATACGAAGGCGATGCTTACGGCGCTTTCGCGTGGGCGGTTTACGTGGCCGAGATTTCATACGATCCGCTCACGTATGAAGCCCACGTTGTTGATTTCGTCGCGGTACAGGAAATCGGACGCGTGATGAATCCCGTACTCGCGGCGGGGCAAATCGAAGGCGGTGTCGCCCAGGCCATCGGCATGGCGCTTTATGAAAACGTCGTCTGGGAAAAGGGACGGATGGCTAACGGACAAATGACCAACTACATTATGCCGACTGCCGCTGACGTGCCGCCGATTCGTGTTTACTTTGAAGAGAATCCGTATTCGTTTGGTCCTGGCGGTGCGAAAGGAATCGGAGAACTGCCGATGGACGGACCGGCGCCGGCGATTCTGAATGCGATCGAAAACGCTACGGGAGTAAGTTTCAATCGGATTCCTCTGATGCCGGAAATGATCCTTCAAGTCATTTGACGCGATGTGAACTTGCAGCGAGCTCTCTCATTGATTCTATCGGGAGTAATGATCGTATTGCTCTTTGCCATTTCCGGGAGTATTTCAGACTTTTGGGGCAGGCTTTTGTATGCGATGTTTCCAGTCGTTTTGTCCGTGGCGTGCATTTGGTTTCCAGATGAGATCGACGAGTGGTCCGATAGACCAAGTCCAAAGTGGATGGTTAAGGCCGTAGGTTGGTTAGTCCTCTTGGTAACCTTCGCACGATTCACACTTGTTTGGTGGATTAGTAGAACATGAGATCGCAGTTTAAATGTACGGTCAATGGGAATGCGCTGGAACTCCAGGCCTATCCGATGGAGCGCCTCCTCGACGTTTTGCGCGAGCAGCTTCATCTGACCGGCACCAAAGAAGGATGCGGCGAAGGCGAGTGCGGCGCGTGCACCGTGCTGATCGACGGTCAGATCGTCAACAGTTGTTTGGTGCCGGTGGCGCAGGTCGAAGGGTGCGACATCAAAACGATCGAAGGCATCGCCGTCAACGAAAGCCAACTTCACGCGGTGCAGCAGGCATTCATCGAATGCGGCGGCGCGCAGTGCGGCATCTGCACACCGGGAATGGTGATTGCCGCGGTGAGTCTACTCGAGAAAACGCCGAATCCGACTGAGCCCGAAATTCGCAATGGCCTGGCGGGAAATCTTTGCCGTTGTACCGGGTACATGAAAATTTTTGAGTCAGTTGTCCGAGCGTGTCAAAAATGAAGTGATGCATTTGAAAACACCCACAAAAGAACTGATTGAGAAGTATCGAAGGAACTTTGAGAATAAAAACAAGGCCGAGGAAGAAGCGATAAGCGCTCTACTAAAGTTATTCCCTGATAACAAAGATTACAAAGGGGTCCTGCTAAAGTGTATTGTGATCAATTCGCTGTACTCTACGCAAATTGCAGCTATAACTAATGCGGCGAAGCACATTGCCGGATTGGAAATCGACGCGCGTCTTAAGCAGGGCGACCCTCAATTGGTCGATCAGATCGCCAGGCTGACTATCAAGACTAAAAGAGGTGAAGAAAAGAAGCGAAGAAATTACTCCTTCGCGACCAAATACTGTAGCTTTCACCAACCCACGTTGTATCCCATCTACGACAGCATTGTGGATAAGGTTTTGAAGGCATATCAAAAGCAAGACAAGTTCTCATCTCAACTGCTGGGTGATTTGAAAGACTACCGCCGATTTAAAGTTGTTCTCGAGCGGTTCGTGAGTTTCTATGGTTTAGGGCGCGTTGACTTCAGAGACCTTGACTATTTTCTTCATGACTACGGAAAAGAGGAATTCGCCAAGCCGGTGTAATGGAAGTTGTTTTAAAAGGACAGACGTCTGCCGCCCGCTCCGCGGGCTTTGAAAATCTTTAGGAGCGTTCCCCCGGGCTTACGCCCGGGGCTAAGCTCTGTCGCCGCTTCGCGGCTCGTTGTCGCAGACATCCTTGTCGGGGATTAAAGTGATCAAGAAGAAGACCAAAATCGACATGTCAACCGCCGCTATTACCGCTCGTGTCAAACGCGCGTGCGGCCTTGGAGATGTTGAGATACTTGCGACGACTATCAGATCGCTGGTGGCTGAGATTCGTGGTGAAAGCGAGATTCCCGAACTAGCCATTCTGATAGCCGAACGAGAAGGCCGACTAATTAAATGAGGGGTTACGTTCCTATTTATCAGGTAATGTCTCCGGCTAAGCTGGCCGAAGCCCTCGATATGCTCGGGCAAGACAACGGCGCCTGGAAGCCATTTGCCGGCGGCACCGATCTGATGGTGCTGCTCGAAGCCGGGAGACTTCCGCACAAGAACTACGTCAACATTTGGAATTTGAAAGAGCTGCGCGGAATTGAAGTGAAGGACAATCAGGTCACGCTGGGCGGACTCACCACCTACACGGAAGTTCAGAACCATCCGGTTTTGCAGCAAGAGTTTCCCATGCTTTGTCAGGCTGCGAAGGAGACCGGCGGCATCGCCATCCAGAATCGCGGCACCCTGGGCGGCAACATCGTCAACGCTTCGCCAGCCGCGGATTCGCCGCCCGCGCTGCTTGCGTATGACGCGGAGTTGGAACTTGTTTCCAAAGCAGGCGCGCGAAGAATTCCGTATGCCGGATTCCATCGTGGCTACAAGCAAATGGATATTCGTCCTGACGAATTACTGCGCGCGATTACTCTGCCGCGCCGGACGAAAGGACTGACGCACTACTATCGCAAGGTTGGCACGCGGAAGGCACAGGCGATTTCCAAGGTTTGCTTCGCGGCAGTTGCCGGCGTGAAAGACGGCGAAATCGATCACGTGCGGATCGCGCTGGGCAGTGTGGCCCCAATTCCGCTTCGCTGTTTCAAAACGGAAACCATACTGAATGGGCAGCCGCTAAACGCCCAAACGATTGCCGCCGCCAAACAGTCGCTCGTCGATGAAATCTCTCCTATCGATGACATTCGCTCTACCAAAGATTACCGTTTGCAGGTTTCCTTGAATCTGCTTGACGATTTCCTGGCTCGCCTGAAATAGGCACGCACGCCCCCGCGTGCAACAGGCCAGAAGGCACGTGTACCGCTTCCAGTGGCAGTTCAAAACTTCGTTGCGTTAGAATCCCACCCACGCTTGCGCTTGAAATCTTTTGCGTACGTTACGAAAGTTCGCGTCGTCGTTCTGGCGGCGCTGCTCCTCGTTTTCTCTCAAAGCGCGTCTGGTCAGAGCACCAGGGCGACAGCGGGTGATTCACAAGATACTCGCGCTCCCGAGCAAAAAATTGCGGGCAAGATGTCCAGCACCCCAAGCGGGCTGCCCGCTTGGCGACCCCGCCCCGCGCTCCCAGGCGAGTTCAACATGCTGGTTCTCGGCGACTCGATACTCTGGGGGCAGGGGTTAAAAGAGCAAAACAAGTCCTGGTATCTGGTGAAGACCTGGCTGCAAACCAACGGTCACAGCGTGCGCGAGCGCATAGAAGCTCATGCCGGAGCCATGATCGGGACACCCGGCGAGGAAATGCCGAAGTCCCTGACAGTCCACGGCGAAATAGCCAACGCTTATCCCACGCTTCACGATCAGATCGATATCGCAGTCCGTTCGTACGTCGATCCGTCGCACGTTGATCTGGTGCTGGTCGATGGCTGTATCAACGACGTGAACGCGCGCCGGTTTCTGAATGCAGGCAACACGCCTGAAACGATTCAGGCGCTGGCGCAGGAAAAGTGCGGCGGGCCGGTCGAAGAGTTGCTAAAAAGAATCGCTTCGACCTTTCCCAACGCACACATCATCATCACCGGTTACTACCCCGTGTTCTCTGAAAAGACGCCCCGCGATTTCTTCATGCGGGCGCTCGCGAAAAGATTCTATGCGGCCTTAATTCCCAACGGGCCCAAAATCAGCTCGAGAGAAATGCTGGGGCGACTGACGATCCTTTCAGAGGTTTGGTACACAGCCTCAAACAGTACTTTGAGCGATGCGGTCTCCCGGACAAATGCGCGTCTGGTGGCGCGCGGGACGCGCCAACGCGTGTTGTTTGCCAAGGTAGCCCTCGAACCCGAACATGCTTTTTCCGCTCGCAAGTCACAGCTATGGGGATTCGACGCTTCTTTTCTGAGAAAGTTACTGGTAGTCCTGACGTTGGGTAAAGTGGACTTGCGCACTAATGACGAGGTGAGCAGCCTGCGCTCGACCGCCTGCCGGGACTTTTACAAGAGCGTACCGGGCGAAAGCGAAGACGAGAAGAGAGCGCGTAAGGACCGGCTGATGGTTTGCCGTCTTGCCGCCATTGCGCACCCCAACCGCAAAGGGGCTGTCTTATACGCCGAGGCGATCAAAGAGCAGCTGAAAAATCTGCTTCGCAATCCCGGCTGGCTGCGTGCGCCGGCCACCGGGGCGACCACGCAATAAACTTTCCATTGCATGCAGCCTTCCGCGGTGATAAATCTGGGCCGCATTGAAGAGAGGAATGGGGATGAATCCAAATCCGATCGAATTTCGCAGCGGGGTCATCGCTCCGGTTGAATGCGTGAAAGAGGGCTGGCGGCTGATCAAGGATCAGTACTGGCTTTTCCTGGGACTGACGCTCGTTGCGATGCTCGTCGGCGGCGCGGTTCCTGTCGTGATCATCGGCCCGATGATGATCGGGCTCTACATGTGCCTGTTTGCGAAGATGCGCGGCGAACCGGTCGAGTTCGGAATGCTCTTCAAAGGTTTTGATTATTTCACGCAGGGTTTGGTGGCGGCCGCAATTCAGACTGTGCCGGTAATCCTGGTTATTGCGGTGGGGCAGGTCATCTTCGTGGCGTTCACGATGATCATCATGCCCACGCAGCGGGGCGAGGCGATGCCAGCCGTGTTCTTTGTGGTATTGGTCTTATTCGTCCTGTTAGCAATGATCGTCAGTCTCGCCATCCACTCTCTGTTCTTGTTCGCCTACCCACTGATTGCTGACAGAAACCTTCCGGGCTTGGACGCAATTAAGCTTAGTTACCGCGCCGCGCTCCAAAACCTCGGCGGCATCATTGGCTTGCTTCTGCTGGTAACCGGAATGGGAATCCTCGGCGTGTTCGCCTGTTACGTAGGCGCTTTCCTGGTCATGCCGATTAGTTTTGCCTCGTACGCCGTGGCCTATCGCAGAGTCTTTCCTGAATCTGGTCCGCTTGTTGGCTCCGCGCCGCCACCGCCACCCGGAAGCTGGGCCGCCTGACGATGCACGCGACGGAACTGGTAATTCGCGGACGCCGGGTCGTTACCGAACATGGAGTCGGCCCGGCGTCAGTACATATAACCCGCGGCTACATCTCTTCCATTTCGATTTTTGAAGACGTCCCCGAAGGCGCCGATCTGGTGGACGCATTCGATTCGATCGTGATGCCGGGCCTGGTCGATACGCACGTCCACGTCAACGAACCTGGTCGCACCGATTGGGAAGGATTCGAGACGGCGACGTGGGCGGCCGCCGCCGGAGGTGTCACGACGATCGTGGACATGCCTCTGAATTCGATCCCGGCAACGACAACAACCGCAGCCTTCGACGCGAAGGTGAGAGCTGCGACGGGCAAGCTGCATGTGGACACCGCGTTCTGGGGCGGCGTGGTGCCGGGAAACACGAGTGAGTTGGCAACGCTTTGGGAAGCAGGCGTCGTCGGCTTCAAGTGCTTTCTGATTCATTCAGGCGTTGATGAGTTTCCGAATGTCAGCGAAAGCGATCTGCGGGAAGCCATGCCTGAGTTGGCGCGGCTCGGCGCGCTGCTGATTGTGCACGCGGAATTGCCCGGCCCGGTGGAAGCATGCTGCCAAACAGCATCCCAGTTGCCTGCCCGATCGTATGAAACTTTTCTGCGTTCAAGGCCGCGAGAAGCGGAGAACGAAGCGATCGCGACAATGATTCGGTTGTGCCGCGAAACCGGCTGTCGTGTGCACATCGTGCATCATTCGTCGGCGGACGCTTTGCCCATGCTGCGCCAGGCGAAAAGCCTCGGGCTGCCGATGACGGTTGAGACCTGCCCTCATTATCTGCACTTTGCCGCCGAAGAAATTCCTGATGGAGCGACTGAATACAAGTGTTGCCCGCCGATTCGTGAACGTGAAAACCGCGAACAACTCTGGGAAGCTCTCCGCGACGGCACCATCGATTTCGTCGTTTCGGACCATTCGCCGTGTCCGCCCGATATGAAGCTGCCCGATGAAGGCGATTGCATGAACGCCTGGGGCGGAATCTCTTCTTTGCAGCTTCGCCTGCCGATTATGTGGACTGAGGCCAGCGCGCGCGGTTTCATGATTGAGGACCTGCTTCGATGGTTATGCCGCGAACCAGCACGGCAAGTTGGTCTCGATATTCTGAAAGGCGCAATCAAAGGCGGCTGCGATGCGGACATCGTCATCTGGAATCCGGATCGGGAATTCAAAGTCGAGCCCGCGATGCTGCATCACCGGCATAAGCTGACTCCCTACAATGGCGAAGTTCTGCGCGGCGTTGTAGAAAAAACTTTCCTGCGCGGGCAGATGGTTTATGATGACGGGCGATTTTACGGACCGTACGGTCGCGCGGTCTTGCGTGAGCGATAGTGTCGGAAGCCCGCGCGTAAGCGGGGTCCCCAAGCGCGGCAGCCGCGTTGGGGTGCCAATCAAGGGCAACGATGCCCTCCCTAACGGTCGGGCTTCTGCACGCTTCCCATGGACTTCATTGAACTAATCGATCTGGCTTCCGAACGGCTCGGCGGCACTGTGCTGTACGCCAACGACGAATTCTTTGCGCCGAAAGAGAATCTGCTGAAAGCTACGGTTCCCGTCTTCATCGAAGGCAAGTACACCGACCTCGGCAAATGGATGGACGGCTGGGAGTCACGGCGCCGGCGCACGCCCGGATTCGACTGGTGCATCGTTCGTTTGGGACTCGCGGGCGTAATTCGTGGAGTTGTAGTCGATACAGCGCACTTCAAAGGGAATTATCCCGAGCAATGCTCGATTGAAGCCTGCGCCGTCGATGGCCTGCCCACCACCGAACAACTGATCGACGGCTCGCAACAGTGGACGGAGATTCTCCCACGCGCCAATTTGAACGGTGATTCGCACAACCCGTACCCGATCAGCAGTGACGAGCGTTGGACGCACCTGCGATTCAACATCTTCCCCGACGGCGGAGTGGCGCGTTTGCACGTGTACGGCGAGGTTGCTCCGCAATGGAACCGCTTGCGACAAATCGGCGGTGATATCGACCTCGCGGCTGTCGAGAATGGCGGAATGGTGCTGACCTGCAGTGACATGTTCTTTGGTCACCGCCACAATCTGATCATGCCGGGACGTGCGGCTAACATGAGCGACGGTTGGGAAACCAAGCGGCGGCGGGGCCCCGGTCACGACTGGACGATCATCAAGCTCGGCTCGGCGGGCCGTATTCGAAGGCTGGAAGTAGACACGTCCTGGTTCAAAGGAAATTTCCCTGAGAGTTGCTCGCTGGAAAGCTGCAACGCCCCGGACGTGCCGCTCGAAACGATGCAGGATCCGGCGTTCACCTGGAAGCCGGTGCTGGCGCGCACGAAACTGCAGGCGCATACGCGCCACTTCTTTGACGAAGTGATGGAGACGGGCACGGCGTCGCACATTCGCTTCAACATCTTTCCGGATGGCGGCGTCAGTCGTTTGCGCGTGTACGGGACGATTGAGTAGTGAACCATTGACTCATTGATCCATTGAGTCAATGAATCAATGGTTCAATGAATCAATCGATTAGCCGAATTAACGAACTATCGGCAGCCCAGGCGCAGTCTGAATTTCTTAAATGTTGTGGCTCAAACGAATGGGCAAAGCGAATGAGCGATGCTCGTCCGTTTTCGAATGCGGACGATCTATCGGCTAAAGCTGATGAGATTTGGTGGAACCTAAACGAGGAAGACTGGCTCGAAGCCTTTCGCGCCCACCCAAAAATCGGGGAAAAGAAAGCTGAGGCCACTCAATCGACTGAGGCCGAAGCGTGGTCGGCGCAGGAGCAATCTGAAAGCGAGCGCGCAGCAGCCGAAACGAAAGCCGCGCTGGCGGAAGGAAATCACGAGTATGAACGGCGATTTGGCTTCATCTTCATTATCTGCGCCACGGGCAGATCCGCGGAAGAGATCCTTGCGGCGCTGAATGGCCGCTTGAATAACGATCCAGAAACCGAATTGCGGATGGCCGCCGAGGAACAGCGAAAGATTACTCAACTAAGGTTACAGAAGCTCCTGGAGAATTGAACAAATCGAATGGCGACCCTTTCGACTCACGTATTGGATACTTCTCGCGGGCGACCGGCGGGCGGCATAGACATTAGCCTCGAACGATTGAATGCCGGTGAAGGGTGGTCACCACTTTCGCAAAGCGTCACCGATGACGACGGCCGGGTGAAGCAGTTCGCCTTAAGTGAGCCTAGTCTCGGCCCCGGCACTTATAGACTCGTGTTTTCAGTGGAAAAGTATTTCAAGGAACTGAATCAGCAGACCTTTTACCCGGAAGTTTCTGTCGCGTTTTTGATCGAACCGGGCACAGAGCACTATCATGTGCCGCTTTTGATTAGCCCGTTTGGATATTCGACGTATCGTGGGAGTTAGGTCTTTGGTCTTTGAGCGTGGTCTTGGAGCTTTTTAAACCGGTTCCAAAAAACCTAAGTCCAAAGTCCAAAGACCTAAGACCTAAGACCAAAACGTACTAACAGTGAACATCGATCCGACAATTTCAGAATGGCTCAACTTCATCGCCCGCTGGATCCACGTGTTTGCGGGGATCATGTGGGTGGGGACGACGTACTACTTCACCTGGCTGGACGCACGTCTGACTGAAGAAGAAAAAGCGTTGGCGAATACCGGCCATTCCCCGCAGATATGGATGGTGCATAGCGGCGGCTTCTACGTAGTCGAAAAACGGAAGGTGCCGGACGAGCTTTCGCGCAAGCTGCACTGGTTCAAATGGGAAGCCGGCACCACCTGGCTGAGCGGCTTTGCTTTGCTGATCATCGTCTATTACCTCGGCGGCGGAGCGCTAATCGACCGCGACGTTGCTGATATCGGCCTCGGGACCGCGGTCGCGATTGGAATCGGCGTGCTATTTGGCGGGGGACTGATTTATGACCTGTTAATGATGTCGCCCCTCGGGCGCAATGAAAAGGCCTTCGCGATAGTTGCTTATTTGCTGGTGGTGGCGGCTTCTTACGGCCTGACACGCGTTTTCAGTGGGCGGGCCGCTTACATTCATTTGGGCGCGATGTTCGGCACGATCATGGTGGCGAATGTCTGGATGCACATTCTGCCCGCCCAACGGAAGATGATCGAGGCTATGAAAGCCGGCCAAAAACCGGATGAAAGGCTGGCCGCTCAAGCTAAGCTCCGTTCAAAACAGAACACTTTCATGGCCGTGCCCGTGGTTATCCTCATGCTGAGCAGCCATTTCGGCGGCACGACAACGGGCGGTTATGACTGGATTAACCTGGTGATTCTGGTTCCGGTGGGCTGGCTGGCAGCAAAGTTCATCCGACGCGCGTAGTGTCAGAAGCCCGACCGTCAGGGAGGGCTACGTTGATTCCAGAGTCGTTAAGAAGAAGGTTGCCCTCCCTGACGGTCGGGCTTCTGACACAACATTCATTGTCCCATCCTCACGATCTCATCAAATTCACTCTTCCCAACCGGCACCACTGATAAACGCGATTGGCGCACGAGTAACAAGTCACTCAATTTTGCGTTCGCTTTAATGTCAGCAAGCGAAACTGGATTCGGCAGACGCTTCTCCGGTTTGATATCGACGGCAATCCAGCCCTCTTCCCCCGCGGTTGGGTCCGGATAAGCAGCTTTCGACACACTCGCGATTCCGACGACACACTTTTCTTTTCCCGAGTGATAAAAGAAAACCGCGTCGCCGGCTTTCATTTGCCGCAGATTATTGCGCGCTTGAAAGTTGCGCACCCCTGTCCACTGCGTACTGCCGTCGCGCACTAAATCGTCCCACGAATAATCTTCCGGTTCCTGCTTCACCAGCCAGTGACCTTTACTTTCTTTCCCTGCTGACTTCATGGCGATCGTCTCTCAGTTTTGATTTTCGAAATCGTTGGCTAGAATTCTAATCCTAATTTCCAAACAGAGGATCAACCAAGTGGCAACTAAACTCAAAGAAGGTGACAAGGCGCCCGACTTTGCCGTGCCCGACGGCGCAGGAAATACCGCTAGTTTGAAAGATCTGCGCGGCAAGAAAGTCGTGCTCTTCTTTTATCCGAAGGACGACACGCCCGGATGCACGAAAGAAGCTTGCGCGTTTCGCGATTCATTTTCGAAGTTCCGCAAGCGCGGCATTGAAGTGCTGGGCGTGTCGCTCGACAGTGAGAAGTCACACCAGAAGTTTGCGCAGAAGTATGACTTGCCTTTTCGACTGCTCGCCGACACTGAAAGAAAAGTCTCAGACGCGTACGGAACCTACGGCGAGAAGAAATTCATGGGTCGCAAGTACATGGGCAATCACCGGATGACTTTTCTGATCGACGAGAAAGGGAAGATTAAGAAAGTTTACGAGAAGGTGAAGCCCGACGAACACGCGGAAGAAGTTCTGGCGGCTTTCGGGGATTAGCAAAGACGCCCTCCCTATCGAGCACCCCACGCGAGATGCTCGCGAGGGGACCCCGCTTGTCGGGCTACTGCCCCTCTTTGCGATCTCAGGACGAGACGGCTTTCTTCGCGGCGACGGCTTTGGTTGAGCGTTTCCTGCCCCTGGCCGAGGGTTTACGCCCCGGCATCAGAACGCCGACCGAGCTGAATGACGGTGAAAGTCCGCGTTTCACCTTATTTGCGGCAGTTTTCTGCAGTTCTTCGAGGGCCTCGTTCACAAAATACATACGCTGGTGATTGACGATTTGCGTGCGGATTTCGCGCGTCCAGAGCAGCAAATTCGCGAGCGCGTCGCAAACTTCATCCTTCGGAAGTTTTGTGACATGAGCAATTTCCTTTTGCGTCTTTGCGCCACAGCGGATGGCTTCGCGTACGCGGTCAGCGGGCGAAAGTTTGCGCAGCATGCGCGCGATGCGACGCGAGGAAAACCCTGACTTCGGATCGAGCGTTACTTTTGTTTTGGTGGAAGTGGTGCCGGCTTTGGTGCGGGCGCTCTTGTATTCACGCAACGCCTGACGACTTAAAGCGATCTTTTGTCTGATGCATCGCTTGCAGTAGAGATTCAGTCCGTCCTTACGTGCCCGGCAGACCCCAAACTCTGAGACCGGCAAAGATTCTTCGCAACGGGGGCACCGCTTTAATTCGAGGGCAATTACTTCTGCTGCATTCGTCATCATCCGCGCTCCGACTCTATTTCGAACAACACGATTCCAACTGACCACTCGAGCCCCGATGACAATCGGGGCTGCTTGCGCCCTGGTTCGATCGAACCCCGTCGGTGTGAACTTGGCGATGAGCTATCGGGGGGAGTTGAATTCCGCAACTCTGATTACGATCCGAAAGATATTGCTAATCGGCTTCGTAAATCACAAACGCAAAAGCGTTTCGAGTTAATCGCGAAATGGCTGACGGTTACTTGCGAGGGTAAAAAAATAAGTGCGTTAAAACTACTAATCGTTTCGTCAACTCGATCGCCGATACTCATCGTTAACCAGCAAGGGACTGGAATTATATGTAGGAAGATTTTTTTTGCAACTTCCAAATTGATTGAGTGCGATCAAATCGTCAAACACGATCATTTTACTGTTGCGAACGACTTAAGAATTTCTTCTTACCTTCGCAACACGTGCAGTGGTGACAGTTAGAAGAATGCCTGATTCAACGGAACAACCGAAAACTTTTTCGATTCGGGCGATTCTCACGAACGACAACAAGCAGATCACTTAATGAATTCATTGCATTGACTACGAGACATAAAGCGTTCGCCGTATGTATCGCGCAACCCCTGTACTTAACGGAGCTTGGGCCTACTATTAGTTGGCAATGATGAATCTACGATCGAGGTCACTTGAGTTTGAGCGTCGTGTTGATGAACAAAGCCTGTCCGGCCGATTCGTGTTTGCTCTGTGTCTCTCCCGAGTAATCCGAGTCACTCTGGTGAGCTCTATCGAGATAATTTCCACCACGGAGGCCTAGAGCACCACGGAGACACTGAGAAAAAATCAACCAGGACAGTGCCGTTCGGCCATAAATGCTTCTTAGCTTGATGTTTGGTCGGAACGCCTGAGTTTAAAGAAGACTGTGAATGCTGTCGCGTTGTGCAAAATGCCCTAAGTTGTTGCGCCTTTGGTTGTTTTGCCGCTGCGTGTGATTGCATCCACAGGTTTTACACAGCGCCTGTGGAAGCTTGTGAATAGGTCGGAACACTCATTTTTTTGGCCGGTCTTTCAAACGAATGACAAATTTCAGACCCGACCAGACTTCATTGATCGCGCAGACTTTCACGTCAACCAGCCCCTTTGCCAAACCGAGTTCTCTGACCACGTTGTCACTAAGATCGGATGCGACTCCGGACGTTTTCTTAGGCCAGCAAATCCAAAGCATGCCGGTCGGACGTAACTTCGCTGCATAACTTGAAAACGTTTGCTCTAATTCGCGCTTGGTTGTAACGAACAGCAACACGATATCAATCGGGTTGCGCGCGCGTGAGTTCACGGTGACGTTCGCCGGCAAATCCAACTCTTTGTCGAGTTCGGCCGGTGCGTTTACAAAACGAAGATTGAAACCGTCTTTGATACCAAGTTTCTTGGCGAGTGGCGTACCTGAATATCCAGCCATTAGAGTTTTACACGGCGGCAGCATTGCCCCTCCCCGCAAGCGGAGAGGGGGAAAGAACCGTGGTCTGCAAAGCCCGACTAGCGAGAGTGCTCTTTCAACTTTTCAACATAGTTACTAACTTGACCGACGACAAAACGGGGCGATACTAAACTTGGAAAGCTTTGCGTTCAAGATGTTTGTGCTTCCGGCATACACCCTTTGCAAAATTCGCAACTAACAACCAGGGATGCTGATTAAAAAACCATCTGACACTCAGTCGAGCGAGATCACTGATCAAAAAGTGTATCTCAATCGGCGCTTGTTCATGCGCGGCGCGATTCTCGCCGGGTCAGCCGCCGCAACTGGACTGATTTACCGCAAGTTGAATCCATCGACTCCCGTCGTCGAGTCGCGTCCGAAGATCGAAGGCGTGGTTACCACGCCGACCGACGAAGCAATTCGTAACGCCTTTAAGACGAAAGAACCGCTCACTTCGCTTGAAGACATCACCAACTACAACAACTTTTACGAGTTCTCGACGGTTAAGGAAGAGGTTGCGACGGCCGCGCGTGGTTTTGTTACCCGGCCGTGGACGGTTGAGGTTGGAGGCCTGGTCAACAAGCCAAGGACCTTTGACCTGTACGATTTGTTGAAGTTGGCGCCACAGGAAGAGCGGATTTACCGGCTAAGGTGCGTCGAAGGCTGGTCAATGGTGATCCCCTGGGTTGGTTTTCCTTTGAACGCGCTGCTTAAACAGGTTGAGCCGCTCTCTGCTGCCAAGTATGTGGCCTTCCAGACACTCCTGGATCCCAATCGCATGCCGAATCAGAACACGGGCGTACTCGACTGGCCGTACGTTGAGGGGTTGCGGCTCGACGAAGCCCTGCACCCGCTGACGATTCTGGCTACCGGCCTGTACGGCGAGACTCTGCCGCCGCAGGATGGCGCGCCGATCCGTTTGGTTGTGCCCTGGAAGTACGGTTTTAAGAGCATTAAGTCAGTCGTGAAGATTACTTTGGTCGGCGATGAGCCGCCCACGACCTGGAACATTGAGGCGCCGAACGAGTACGGGTTCTATTCGAACGTGAATCCGGGCGTCAGCCATCCGCGTTGGAGCCAAAGCCACGAGCGTCGGATTGGAGAGTTCCGGGCACGCGAGACGCTTTTGTTCAATGGCTACGCAGAACAGGTCGCGCATTTGTACGAGGGTATGGATTTAAGAGTGAACTACTGATTGTCCGTGGTCAGTAGTCCGTTGTCAGTTGGAACGCGAACGCAACTAACAACTGGCCACGGACAACTGACGTTTTTCTATGAAAGACACACGTTTCGCAAAACTGGTTCTCCTAATCAATGGCCTCGTGCCGCTGACGCTCTTGCTTTGGGATGTATGGCGCAAGCAGGTCGGCGCGAATCCGCTCGAGTTTGTGACGCGCACGACTGGCATGCTGACGCTGGTTTTTCTGCTTATCACACTCGCGGTCAGTCCATTGCGCCGCATCACCGGCCTAAACTGGTTGATCAGGTTTCGTCGGATGTTGGGCATCTTCGCGTTCTTTTACGGCGCGTTGCACCTTTTGACTTACATCGCGTTTGACCGGTTCTTTCGTTTCTCGACAATTCCCGCTGACATTGCCGGGCGACGTTTCATCGCCGTGGGCGTCGCGGCGTTCTTCCTGATGGTGCCGCTGGCGATCACTTCGACTGACGCGATGGTCAAGCGGTTGGGTGGCAAACGCTGGGCGCGTCTGCATCTCGTCATCTACCCCGCCGCAATTTTAGGTGTCCTGCATTTCTACATGCTGGTAAAATCTGACATCCGGCGGCCGCTGACGTTTGCGTTCCTGCTGGCCGTCCTGCTGGGATTCAGGATTTTCGCGAAGTATCACCAAAGTCGAGAGCGGCTGACCGCCGATTTGAACTAAAGCTCATGAATGACGAAAAGCGAACAAGTGAGCGCGTCCTGGTGAATCTGCCGACGCGTTGGCACGGCGCCGCGGGCACATTTGAGGGTCGCATCGAGGACCTCAGCGTCACCGGATGTTTCGTGAACACAAAAGGCGCCGTCGATGTAGGCGAGGTCATTAGCTTGCTGATTCAGCTTCCCTCCGGCCGTTGGCTGCCAACACGCGGAAAGGTCGCGTTTTACCAGCAACTGACCGGCTTTAGCATTTCGTATTCGATTTTGGACGACAAAGAGCGCGAAACTCTGAATGAACTTGTCGCGCAGCAATCGCCAACAGCCTGAACCCGCCCGATGCTCGACCCGACCAAGCGCTTTTCCAACCGCGTAGAAAACTACCTGAAATATCGTCCGCGTTACCCAGCGGAGATCATTGCGCTGCTTGAGAAAGACTGCGCCCTGACGCCTGGTTCGGTGATCGCCGATGTCGGTTCAGGCACCGGCTTTCTCAGCGAGTTGTTCCTGCGCCACGGTAATCGCGTGCTTGGCGTCGAGCCGAATGCGGAAATGCGGGCTGCCGGCGAACGGCTCCTGGCCGATTATTCGAACTTCGTGAGCGTTGATGCGACGGCCGAAGCCACGACGCTGCCGGAATTGTCCGTTGATTTCATCACCGCTGGCCAGGCCTTTCACTGGTTCGATCGAGAGAAAACGCGCCGAGAGTTCCAACGAATCCTGAAGACCGAAGGTTGGGTCGTCATCGTCTGGAACACTTTTCCTACCGGCCGGAGCGCCCTCGTCAAAGCTTACGACGACGTCCTGGTGCGATACGGGACGGACTATCGCGAGGTCGCAAGCGAGATAGAGAACTCGGGCATTGAGAAGTTTTTTCCGCCCGGCCAGTACAAGCGTGCACGATTCGATTTTCAGCAGACGTTTGACTGGGAGGGTTTTCAAGGGCGGCTACTATCCGCTTCTTACGCGCCGAACGCCGACAGCGCCAATTACGAGCCAATGCTGGGCGACCTGCGGCAGGTCTTCGATTCACATCAGAAAGATGGCGCCGTCGTCTTTGACTACGACACGGTGGTTTATTACGGCCGGCTTACTGTTTAGGCGCGGGCGTCGCCCGCGCCGTCGGCGGGCAACGCTCGCCTCTAAACTGCTCGTTTCGAAAGCTATTGAAGGGGCATCGCACTCAGGCGGGCCACGGCGCGGGCTAGATCCAAACGGCTAAATGACGCTTGCGGATTAAAAGCCGTCCCGTTCGACTTAATTAGTCCATTCTGAATGGCCACCGCAACGTATCCACGCAAAGATGAAGGAATGGAAAGGGTATCAGTAAAAGTCAGCGTGTGTGTTCCCGTCTCGGCCTGTTGTTGCAAGCCCGCCGCCCGAACCAGCGCCACCACCGCCGACAGTCGATCAACCGTGACATTTGGCTGGAAGGTGCTGCCGGTAACGGATGGGAACAGAGCTCCGTTGGGTCCTGCCTGGACGCTCTCAACGAATAACATCGTCGCACGGTCGCGCACGTCGCTGTAACGCGACTGCGCCGGTAAATACTGAGGCACGCGCCCGCCCAACACCATCGCTTTTGCTAAGTCACTGCGCGTGACGGCAAATCCCGGACGGAAGTGCTGGCTGACCGGAGCCATTACGAGCGAGCGAAAACTCTGCTGAATTCCGGCGACCGAAGAGCTATCGAGGCCACCAATATCAGCCAGCACCGGGTAACGGGCCTTGGTCACGCTTACAAACCCAAAGTAGCTCTGTCCAGAACCACTCGTCACGCCGTTTTCGGTGATTGGCATCGGCGCGCCCGCGGGGCCGATCACATTTGCGACGCGCGCAGTCCAAACGCCCGCCGCCGGCGAATTAATTACCGAGCTTTGACGGCGGCCGGTAAGTCCCTGGGCAATTGCTTCATTGGCAATGGACTGCTGCCGCCCCGATGTATCCAACAAAGAAAGACTAAGTTTACTGGTGCTCAAGAGCCCGCCCCAAGCGACCTGCACCGACGCGCGCAAAGCATCCTGGGGAAGCCAGACTGATGAATCGTTGTATGCGCCTGGAACGACTGAGCCGCTGAAAAGCTGGGGCGTGCTCTCTTCAAACTCGATCTGATTCTGGAAAGCCAGCCCGCGCCATTGGCCGAAACGTCTTTGCGGGAACGCTGCTTCCAAAACGGCCGCGTGACTGTTCAGCATTCCCGCGCCCACTTCGTGAATATAGTAAGCCGTCAGCGGTGTGGCGGTGCGTTGCAAAACGTCGCGAACCTGAGCCGGGGTCAGTTGCGGATTTGCCTCGAGCATTAAAGCAATCACGCCGGCCACGTGTGGCGCCGAAAAACTGGTGCCGCTGCCGGTCGTGTAATACGGCAGCTCATTCGCACTCAATTTCTTGTCTTCGGCCAAGCCTGCGGCGGTAGTGATCGAGGCGACGGTGGAGGGCCGCAAACTAACTTCATTAACGCCGGGCGCAACCAGCGTGGGCCGAAACATCGGACTGCCGAATTCACCGCGGGACGAAAAGTTAGCCAACCGGCCTTGAATATCCGTCGCGCCAACGCTTACGACCCATGGAGCCACCGCATAGGGGTTTATTGAATCGTCACCCGGTCCGGTATTGCCGGCGGAAAAGACCACGTTCACGCCGTTATCGGTCAGCATCTTGGTGGCAATGTTGACCGGGTCGCTAAAATCAAAGACTGTTTTTGCTGAGAAGCTACAATTGACCACGCGCACATTGAAGCTGGACGAATTTGCCAGTAAGTAGTCAAAGCCCGAGAGGACGAAGAACAGATTGGCGTCACCGGCGCTCAGGCCGAGGATATTTGCGCCCGTCGCAACACCGGAATATTTCCCGGCGGACTGCTGTCCGTTGCCGGCGATCACACCGGCGACAAATGTTCCATGACCGTAAACCTGATCGGTGCTGGGCAGGTTCGGCGAGGCGACCGGATAATTGAATCCAACACCCTGCCCTTGCGTGTCGGCTAACTTAACATTGTTAACCACGCGGCCTGCGAGATCGGCATGGGTGCCATCAACTCCAGTGTCGAGCACCGCAACGGTGACGCCGCGTCCGCTCACTGCCACTCCGTGATTCGCCACCGTGAGCTCATTATTTCGTTGGACGCGGTCTATTCCGGTTACCTTTCGGGTAGCCGGTTCGAGATCCCAGCGGACCGTGCGGTTTCCATAGATTGAGCGGACGGCAGCCAGCCGAGAAATCGCACTCAACCGAGCTTTGGTGGTAGTCACCGAAATCATCGGCAACACCTGGTAACGCGTCCCACCGAGAACTCCTATGCTCTGCAAGTCTGCAATGTCCGCGTCCGTAGGCCGTTGGTGATAGACGATTACCGCGGCCACGTTGCTGTCATCGGTTAAATTGTTCAGCAGCACTGCCAGTTCCGGATCCACGCCCGCGATGCCCACGCCGGCTCCGTTATCGTTGAGCGCTGCCATCAGCGCTGCCGTGCCGGTCTTAACAAAGCTGTCGGCTCCACTGATCGTAATTCCGTCAGCGCCGCTAATCGTGATGCCGTTGACGCGAGTTATCGTGACCGATCCCGGCGTAATCGAAAAGATCACGCCGTCGGCGCCCGATGCGGTGATCCCGTCGGTTCCCGCAACTGCGATCGTGCTGTCGGCCCCGCTGGCCGTGATGCCATCTGCTTGAGCTATGCCGCGGGTGTCAGCGCCGCTCGCGGTGATGCCGTTGGCGCCAGTGGCGATTACGTTATCAGCGCCGCTGGCAGTAATTCCGGTTGGGTTTCGGATGGTGACCGAATCGGCTTGATAGGTATTTCCGTCGGCTCCACTGATGGTAATTCCATTTGGGCCCACCGCCGTAAGGCTGTCTGCCCGGTTAATGGTGGTTGAATCGGCCCCAGATGCGGTGATGCCGTCTGCTCCGCTGACCGTAATGCCGTCAGCCCCGGAAGCAGTGATTCCGTCTGCGCCGGAAGCAGTAATGCCGTTTGGTTTGAAGGCGAGAAAGCTGTCAGCGCCGCTGGCCGTGATTCCTGAAGTGTTAATAAAACTAACGCCGTCAGCGCCTGAGACGGTGATGCCGTTTGAGCCGAAAATAGTCAGGCCCGCGAGCGCAGGTACGCTGCTCAGTATTACCAGCAGAGTCAGCGCCAGCGCGGTTCTTGCTTTGTTGAAAAAGAAACGGCCCATCTTCACAAGCGTACGCCACGGTCGGGTCAGGACAGCAGCTTGTTTACAAAATCGGAGGCGGTGTAGTTGTCAAAATAGAGAACTGAAACGACCCGTGATTCTAAATTGCTTACTCGCTGGGGTTTGTTGCGTTCGGCTTGCATTTGAGTCGTGCTTTTCTTCACCCTTGTCCGTCGAAATTTCCGCCGAAATTCACCCTATTTCTCAGCTTTCCATCAGTTCACGAAAAGCGTTCTGTGTCTGCATGGCGGGCTCGACGCCAAGCTCTTTGTGCAAGAGTTCTCGCAACGTTTCGTACTGCTCTTTCACCGCGACGCGGTTCCCAACCGCTGCCTGAGCGCGCATCAGCATGCAGTGGATGTCCTCGCGGAACGGGTCCTCGTGCAAGATGCGCTTCGCCAGGTCCATCGTGCGCGGCCATTCCGCCCTCTTCTCGGCAACGGCGGCCAGCGATTCCAGCATTCGCAGGTGCTGCTCGCGGTAATACGAACGCTGCTCATCGACCCAGGGCTCGTAAGTTCCCTGCATGAACTCGCCGCGATACAGGGCCACCGCCTCCTCGTAACACTCGATACAGCGCGCATAGTTACGTTCGCGGCGCGCCGTTTCGCCATCAGCAATCAGACGCTCCAACGTGTCTGTGTCGATGCGGTAAGAAAACTCGGGATTCAGTTGATAGTCGCCATCGCGATAGATGATGAAGTTTTGCTTCAGCGGCTGGTTACTGTTAAGCGCCTTGCGAATATGCGAGATGGTCGGATGAAAGTTCTTTTCGATCGTTTCGATATTGTCCTCAGTCCAGAACATGTCGATGATCGTGTCCTTCGGCGCGCGATGGTGCCGGCGTGACAAGATAAAGCACAGAATGTCGCGGGCACGGCGGGTCGTCCACGCATCAGCCGCAAAAGGCCGTGCCGGATCGCGGAAGATCTCGACCGGACCCAACATGTTTAGAGTTAAGTCGACCAGCGGCCGAGGCGTTAGGTCCGTGGCCGTTACGGGTTGCGGCGTCACCGTTGCCACTGCCGGGACCTGAGCGCGTAAATCTGCGGGCAGAATTTCCTGCGCCAGGTCTGAAGCGAAAAGCGACGGGCGATGCGCAATTTCCTGTCGCAGCCAATAGTCGTAATCGTATCGCGCGGCGAGATCCATGACCCGCCGCAGGTATTCGAGCATTTGCGGCTCATGACCAAGTTCCGACTCGCAAGTCCCCAGGTCAATGCACGCCTGCGCTTCGTAGTAATGAAGGCCGTGAGGGCGGAAATATTCGAGCGCGGGAACCAGTTCTTCGCGCGCCGCTCCAAATTCGCGCGCCGCAATCCTGATTCGGGCATGCGCCAGCGTCGCCGTGAACACTCCCGCATCGTCATTGCGCGCCGAACGGAGCTCGATTAGCCGATCAATCTGGTTACGGGCACGAGTCAGATCGCCGGCCTTCAGACTTAGCAGCGCTTGTTCCTCAAACAGTTCAACGCGCGATTGGTCGATACCGGCTTCTTCGTAAGCTCGCGCGGCGCGCTCATAAAACTCAGCTGCGCGCGTCAACTCACCGCGTTCACGATAAAGATTGCCGTAGGCTTCAAAGGCTTCGCCCTGCTGGCCGACGAGATTGAAAAGCTGGCAGCGCTCAAGCGCCAAATCGAGATGTCTTTCGCATTCTTCCATCTCGCCGCGGTACAGGTGGCACCGCGCAATGTTCAAGTGCGCCCAGGCCTCTTGCGGGATCGGCGCTTCGTGGCCGTCCGTGCGCAGCATGCGACGCAGCCAATGCAGCGCCTCACCAAAATCGCCGCGCATCATCGCGGGCAGACCCAGGTTGTGCGTGATCAGCCGAATGTGATGGTCGTCGTTCCGCTCTTCGGCGGATTGAAGCGCGACGCGAAACTCGCGCTCGGCAGCCGTCCAATCGCCCCGCGACACAAAACATAGGCCGCGCGTGTTGCCGCACTTGGTGCGCACGGCGGACTCAGGTTTAGTCAGCTCAATTGCGCGATCGAGATATTTGAAAGCCGCGTCGTAATCGCCCTGACGTCTCGCAATCGTCGCCAGAGAGTGCAGCGCGTCCGCTTCGCCTTCGTCGTCGCCTTTGGAACGCAGCGCGGTGGCCGCCCGGCGGAAAAGACTTTGCGCGGTATCGAACTCCCCGCGCAGACGCGCGACTTCGGCCCGATGCGCCATCGCCCGCGGTTGCGCTTCCAGGACCGGGGGCGGCAAAGCTTCCGCCAAAGAGACAAGCGACGCGAGCTTGCCCGAGGCAATCCAGTCAGCGCCGTGCGCCGCGATCACTTCGCCCGCGCGTTCGAAGTTCTCGGCTTCAAGCAAATGCCGCACGCCCTGGTCCCAATCGCCGCGTTCGAGCAAATGGTCCGCGCAGCGCACATGTTCCGCGGCCACGCCTGAAAGGCCGATCTCCGTGCGCAATCGCCGCCGGAGAAAACTCTGAAATAGCGGATGCAGACGATACTCTTCGCCGCGCGCGTCACTGGCGACCGTTAGAAAAACGTTCCGGCGCACAAGCTGTGGCAGGATGGCCGACGAAATCACTTCGGGATAAAGCCGCGCGCAGGTGTTCACCTCAATTCGATCCAGCAACGCCACGCGCATCAGGTAATGCTGAACGTCCGGCGCCTCAGCGTTGAAGACTTCTTCCGCAAAGTATTCAAAGATGTCGCGTTCCGACTGGTGCAGGACCCCCAGCGGATCGGCATGTCCTTCGCCGGCGGGCGCCTGCCGCTGCGCGACCTGACGCACCAATTGCAGCGCCGTGATCCAACCGTGCGTGCGTTCGCCGTACTCTTGCAGTTGTTCCGGCGTCAGGGCCAGACCGAACACTTTGCGAAAGAGTTCCTGTGTTTCTTCCGCCGTGAAGAGCAGGTCGTTGCGGTCGATAATTGCCAGCGATTCCTGCGAACGCAGACGTGCGAGGGTGAGCGGCGGCACGTCACGCGAGATGATGATGACGTGCACCACATCCGGCAGATAGGTAATCAGCCGATCGACTACCGCATGCACCGGAGTTTCCGTGCCGAGGTGGTGATAATCATCGAGCACGACGATTAGCTGCTGTTCAACGCGCTCGAGAATTTCGTTCAGCAGCACGTCGGCGGCGCGCTCGGGCTCTTGCACCAGCTCGCCCGCCTGCAAATAAGCAAAGATCGTCTCGCCAAAATCGCTGACGCGCTGCTGGATTCCGTGCGCGAGGTAACCGAGGAACACTGCGGGGTCACTATCCGTGTGGTCGAGTTGATACCAGACGTAGGGCTGCTCCTGTTTGCGCAGAAAGTCGGCTACCAGAGTCGTCTTTCCCGATCCCGCATTCGCGGCCACCAGGGTTACGGGCAGCGACAGGTTGGCGCGCAGCCGTTCAATCAGCCTTTCGCGGTACAGCAACTCGGGCGCAGCCCGGGGCGCCAGCAATTTTGTGCGTAGGAAAAACGTGCCGGGCAGCGCAAGCGGCGCCGCGGCAGTGGTCGGCGGAGTAGGCCTGGCGGTTTTGCGTTCGCCCTTGACCATCACAGCTTCGAGAACAGATTGTCGTGAACCGCTGCGGAGAGTAGCACAGCCAAAACCGGGACTTCTACGCATCGTCAGGCGTTCAGATAACTGCGCGCCAGAGGCGACGTCGGTAGTTTGGACGGGGGCAATGGTTATTTTCCCGACTCGTCGGGACTGCCGAAGTTCCATCTACGTTGCGAGTTCGGGCGCTAGTTGAACGGAACTGATTGCGGGTCGCGGCTCGATGGCCAGAAAGCTGTCGGCGACGGCACGACCAGCGCGCCCCGGCGTGGCGGCAAAGTTCGCAATCGCCGCGGCCCGGCCGTTGGTTTCGCGCAGAGCGACGCGCGCGTGCTCTTCGCTTAGGCCATAGGTTTCGAAAAGGCGCGCCGCCTCGCTTAAATTAAAAGCCAACTCGGTCTCTTCAATCACGCGCAGCATTTGCTTGGAACGCAGGCGCCAGAGCGGCGCGGGCGGCAGGCTACGGCACGTGATGATCAAGTGGATCTCTGCCGGCAGAAGCGGCAACAGGCGATGAAAGAACGGCACGACCCAGTCCGCGTCGTAAATCAGGTGCAGGTCTTCGATGATTACCAACAAAGGCTCTTCACCGGCTGGTCGGGGTTCAGCTAGCTGGAAAACGAATGCCTCAGCCAGAACCTCGGCGCGGTCGCTCTCGACTGATTCAGTGATTTCCATCAGCCGGTCGGCATCCAGCGTCGGTCGCTGTAGACGGAGCGTAGAAATCAGATACTGGCAGAAGACAGCGAGTTCAGCATCAGCCGCATCGACCTTGTACCAGCACACGGGTCGAGTGGCGCGGCGGGCAAACTCCGCAGACAGAGTCGTTTTTCCCGTCCCCGCGCGGCCATTCACGATGGTGGCCGTGTAATTCGTCATGTTGCCAGTCAAAAGGTCGAGCAGGCGCGGCCGCGAAGTGCGCGGTCTCTGCGTTGGAACCATGATTTTGTCGTGTATCAAGTGGTTGTCGTCTCTGGGCATCTCTGAATCCTTGCTAACGAGGGAATTCCCGCCGCTGACCCGTTCGGGTCAGGGTGATCGCATTATCCGAAGGCGGCTTGAGGAATTCTTGAGTTTTGATTGCAATCGGCGAAATCGGGCGAAAAATGGCAAAGAATTGCACATTGCATCTCGTCATGAAGTGCGCTATTTGAATCGGGGTACGTCGGATCACGCTCAATGACGGCCCGCGGCGAAGCCGCGATTTCGAAGGTAGCCAGACGTGAAACGTCTGGAAACGGAGTGTGGCGTGAATCGCGCGTCGGAGATGCGCAACGAAGATGCCTTCCACTCACATTAGCCTTCATACCCACCTCGTTTTCTCGACGAAGAACCGCATACCCGCAATTGGCTCGGAATGGCGCGAAAGGTTGCACTCTTATCTCGGAGGGATTGTTAAGGGTCTCGGTGGAACACCTCTCGCGGTCGGCGGAACGTTAGACCACGTTCATCTATTGGTGGGTCTTAAGTCATCGCATCGTCTCGATTATTTCGTTCGAGATCTCAAGGCTGACTCTTCAGAGTGGATTCACCGCGAGATCGGCAGGAGGTTGTTTGCATGGCAAAAGGGATACGGAGTATTCGCAGTGAGTCCCTCGAACGTTGAACGAGTGAGGAGCTATGTCATCAACCAGGAGCAACATCATAGTCGCCTGACGTTTCAGCAGGAATATGTAAGTCTGCTGCGCGAGAGCGGCGTCGCATACGATGAGCGATATCTGTGGTGAGAGCTTTGCGCATCTTTGATGCGCGCTATCGTTTATGCCGAATTCCCAGACGTTTCACGTCTGGCTACCTTCGGATGGCCGCTTCGCGGCCGATAGGTTCGGGCCCCTAAATCCTCGTTGTCAGAACCCCGCTTGCGAGGTAAACTCTCGCCGCTTCCCAGACCCGTAACAGTAGGCAGTAAGCAGCAGGCAAACTGAAGGAGTTACTCGATGATCAAGAAAATCATCTCCGCCATTTTCATCCTCGTCACCGCATCACTGGCCGCCGCGCAAACAACGCCGGCCCCGACACCGACAGCGACACCGGCTCCAGCCCGCCCGGTAGCACCGGCGGCGCCGAAGACTCATCTGAAAGTCGGCGATGCAGCGCCCGACTTCAACTTACCAAGCACCATCATCGGCGCGGACAACCGCTCCGTGCGCTACAAACTGAGCGACCTTAAAGGCAAGAAGAACGTGGTGCTCGCGTTTTATGTGCTGGCGTTCACCGGTGGTTGAACGAAAGAAATGAAGGCGTATCAGGCTGATATCGCCAAATTCGAAGCGACCGACACACAGGTTTTCGGCGTTAGCGTTGACAGCGTTCCCGCTAATCGCGAATTCGCCAAAAAAGAAGGCATCACGTTTCCTCTGCTCAGCGACTTCGCCAAGCGTTCCGTCGTTAAGGACTACGGCATTTTCAGCGAAGAAGGCGGCTATGGAAATCGCGCCACCTTCGTGATCGACAAGAACGGAATCATTCAACACATTAAGGAAGGCAACGAGGCGATTGACCCAACCAGTGCCATGGACACCTGCAACATCCTGACGCACAAAAAAGCCACGCAATAGCGGCGACAGAAATCATTATGCAAAGCTACCTCAACAAGTCTTTTGTCATAGGCGATCCACAGGCAAGACTCCGGGAGGGAGATGACCTGTTGACGTTCATGACGGAAAACAACCAGCCGAAGCTAATACCGAACGGTACTGAGGTTCGCATCATTGATGCGCGCGTCCTGCGTGACCTGGTTTTCGTGAACGTGGAGAATTTTGGCTGGACCGCGGCCACCAATCTCAAAAACAAGTTCCTCAATGAGACTGTGGGCGTGTTCCCACCGCAAGACGACAATCAGAAGGGCGCGAACGCAGCTTGGGACGCGGGCAGGTTCCTGAAACAAATCACGCTCGTTCAGATCGTCGGCGCCGACAACCAGTTGAAGTTTGTCTCCCAAGACATTGCCGACGAATATCTCGCTCTGGTAAACGCGGCTGCTGCTGACGGAGTGCTGTTGCCGCTGAAGAGCGGCTTTCGGACCTATCCGAAACAGGCGTTTCTTCGCGACGGCTGGGAGCGTCGCCGGCCGGGATTTAACCTGGCCGCAAGGCCCGGCTTTTCAGATCATCAGGATGGATTTGCATACGACTTTGCGATTAGCGGCTATGAAGGAAATCCGCGTTACGACTGGCTGAAGCGGAACGGTCCGCGACACGGATTCGTCCGGACGGTGAATAACGAACCATGGCATTGGGAGTATCGCCCGGCAATCGCTCAGACCGGAGCGTTCAAAGCGCCGGGAGTCACCAGGTAAGCGAGGGGACAAGCTCGAAAGGGGAATGTGGCGGCCTTGGTAATACCGAACGGTACTGAGGTTCGCATCATTGATGCGCGCGTCCTGCGTGACCTGGTTTTCGTGAACGTGGAGAATTTTGGCTGGACCGCGGCCACCAATCTCAAAAACAAGTTCCTCAATGAGACTGTGGGCGTGTTCCCACCGCAAGACGACAATCAGAAGGGCGCGAACGCAGCTTGGGACGCGGGCAGGTTCCTGAAACAAATCACGCTCGTTCAGATCGTCGGCGCCGACAACCAGTTGAAGTTTGTCTCCCAAGACATTGCCGACGAATATCTCGCTCTGGTAAACGCGGCTGCTGCTGACGGAGTGCTGTTGCCGCTGAAGAGCGGCTTTCGGACCTATCCGAAACAGGCGTTTCTTCGCGACGGCTGGGAGCGTCGCCGGCCGGGATTTAACCTGGCCGCAAGGCCCGGCTTTTCAGATCATCAGGATGGATTTGCATACGACTTTGCGATTAGCGGCTATGAAGGAAATCCGCGTTACGACTGGCTGAAGCGGAACGGTCCGCGACACGGATTCGTCCGGACGGTGAATAACGAACCATGGCATTGGGAGTATCGCCCGGCAATCGCTCAGACCGGAGCGTTCAAAGCGCCGGGAGTCACCAGGTAAGCGAGGGGACAAGCTCGAAAGGGGAATGTGGCGGCCTTGGTAATTTACCATCGCCGCCACATTTCTTTTCTGGGCCTTGTGGCACAGACTTCAGTCTGTGATGTTTCTTGCGCGGGTTAACTCACAGACTAAAGTCTGTGCCACGCGCCTTACCTGAACAACGTCGCGCAGGGCCGGCGCTTCAGCACGTGCGTCTCTCCGTCAGGGTCTTTCACCCGAAATCCAGCGATGTTGACGATGCCGGTGTATTTCTTATCGCCGAGAGTGAACTCGACCGTATTGCCCTTGACGGTGGCATCGACAAACTCGGGTTTCGGATCTTCCGCGCCGCCTTGAGCGATTTGCACCATCGCATAGAACCTGTTGTGCGCGGGAATCATCACGATGCGCATGCCGACCAAATCGCCCGACTCTTTGCCCACCGTGAGGTTTTCATAAACGCCGGCGATGGGCCCTGGCTGCGCCGATACATTTGCCGCGAAGAAAACCGAAAAGATCATCACCCCTAAAATTGCGACAACTTGCGAACTTCGTTTCATCTGAATCTCCCTTAATTGAAAAATGTAATGTAGAAGAGCTGTTATTGCGCTTTGCCCGCGCGCGCCAGACCTTTGTCAATCGCTTCGCGCAGGCCGTCGGCGCTTAGTGAAGTGAGCACGACGCCATTTATGAAAATTGTGGGCGTGCCTTCAATGCCGTATTGTTCGCCTTCTTCGATATCACGGCGAATGTCGGCGTCAAACTTTCCGCTCGCGAAGTCAGCGTCGAACCGCGCGCGATCGAGTCCCGCCTGCGTCGCAAACTTTTTCAGTGACTCAGTGTCGAGCGACTTCTGGTTCTTGTAAAGCAGATCAACGTACGGCCAGAATTTGCCCTGCGCGTTCGCGGCGGCCGCGGCCTGCGCGGCCTGAAAGGCGTTTTCGTGAATTGCGCTCAGGGGAAAGTTGCGAACCTCAAAATACACGCGGTTGCCGTAGGCCTTCAGGACTTCCTCGATCACCGGATACATGCCACCGCAAGCACTGCACTGAAAATCCGTGAACTCGACGATCTTAACCGGCGAATTGATGTCTCCACGCGAAATGCCTTTGCCGACTGCCACATTGAAAACGGGCGCCACAGGTTCCTTCAAAAGCGTTTGGATCTTTGCGCCGGCCCGCAGGCGAACCGCCAACTCCTGCTCCAGTGTCTGTTGCTGTTGTTCAGTTAGATAATTCGCGATCGCGCCGCGCGTAGTAGCCAGGTCACCGTTTATCTGTGATTTGTTTTCTTCGTAGAACTTCGCGATCTCAGTTTCGCTCGGCGTTTTCAGCTTCTCAGTGACTTCGGTGCGAATGATAACTTCCGGCCCGATGTTTTTCTTGTTTGCTTCGGCGAGTACGAGTGTGTCATTGATGCGACGATCGAGCGCTTGCTTTTGCGCTTCGTAAATCTGGCGATCCAATTTGTAGATGTAGGCCTTCATCCGCTCGTTAATCATTTCGATCCTGATCGGCTGCCCATTGACCGAAGCCAAAACGGTCCCCGGCGCAAGATTCGGCGCGTTAACGTCCGCGCCTTTCTGGACCGTGTTCGTCATCTTCAGACGATTGACCATGTCGCCGTAAGCTTTTGCACCGCGTTCGTTGCGCAGATAATTCATGATCGTCGGCCGCGCCGCTTCCAAATCCGTGTTCGCAAACTGCGCGCGATTCGCGTCGTACACAGCCCGCACCTCCGCATCAGTCGGCGTCGGCGTCTTGCCTGTAACTTCGCGCGCGACAAATTCCTCCAGCGGAACTCCGCGCTTTTTGGCTTCAGCCGTTATCAGCATTGAACTCACCCGCGCATCAACCGCGCGCTGACGCGCCTCTTTGATCGCTTTTTCCCGGTCCTGATAAAACGCGTTGAGTTCCGCGTCGCTACCCATCGCCGACAGAACGGTCGATTCAATGTCCATCAATGTGATCGTCACGTTATCGACGACCGCGAGCACCGGCGAGTTGGTTGACGGCGACGCTTCGGTCGGAGTCGGCGCGGGCGTGGCTGCGGACGTTGGGTTCGAAGCCGGCGTCTGTTTCGAAGTGGGATCTGCGGACGCCGGCCGGCCGGCCCGTTTCGCGCGCGGGCGTGGCTGCGCGATGGCGGTGGCTGCCATCGTCATGATCAGAACAAAAATCCAGGGGGAAGTGCGTTTCATGAATTGCATCTTTCTAATCGTCAGGGCTTCTCAATCTTCGCAGATGTAGGGCAAGTTGTTAACTCGCGCCAGGCAAAGATTTGGAGTGCGCCGACGTTGGCGGCGCTTTGGATTCTTCTAACAGACGCTCCAGGAAACGAAAAGCGGCGTCGCGCTTTGCTTGCTGCCGCACTCCAAATTCGCGTTCGTTTAGGCGACAAGCTTCTTCACTGTGTCCAACGTGTCTATTTCGGCGGCCATCTTGCCGCGGCGATCTTACGATGCGCGGAAAGCACAAAGCGTAGCCGCTCTTGTCGAGGTCGGAGCAAAAAGTTGACTTCTCCTATTTACGGGGGAGTAAAAGGAGCCCAACTACCGCACAGAGGAGTACTCGCCATGAACTCTCCACTCCCCGTGGCGTCAGTCGCCGTCAGGATCACATTCGGCGTGGTTATCGTTGTATCAGCGTTGCTTCTCCTGAATCGCGCCACCAGACCGGTTTCGCGTCATGGCGATGTTACTCACCTATCGTAATCGATGTGAGTGGGAATGGCTTTGATCTTACCAGCGCCGCTGCGGGCGTAGCCTTCGACCTGAATAGCAACGGCGTAGCTGAGAACTTGTCGTGGACGGCGGCCGGCTCCGATGATGCCTGGTTAGCGCTGGACAAAAACGGCAACGGGTTCATCGATAACGCCAGGAATTATTCGGAAACCACAGTCCGCAACCGTCGTCGCAGCAACCAAACGGATTCCTCGCCCTCGCGGAATTCGATAAGACCGCGAACGGTGGTAATTCCGACGGGAGAATCGACCGGCGCGACGCGATCTTCTCTTCACTACGCCTGGGGCGGGACACAAACCACAACGGCATCTCAGAATTCACTGAGCTGCACAGTCTCTTGTCACTGGATGTAAAAGCCATCGATCTCGACTACCGAGAATCAAGACGAAGGGATCAGCACGGCAATCTTTTCAGATACCGTGCGAAGGTTTACGACCGCCGCGGCGCGAAGGTCGGCCGCTGGGCCTGGGATGTTTATCTGAGACCTGCGCCGTAAACATTTTCATCATCCGCTTCCGACCAGTTTCCGAACTGTCTCCAGCGTATCAATTTCCGCGACGGTCTTGTCCGACCGCAGACGCACGATGCGCGGAAAGCGCAAAGCGTAGCCGCTCTTGTGGCGATTTGAGGGCTGTACGCGGTCGAAGGTCACCTCGATAACGACCGTGGGTTCGACAATGCGGACGCGCCCGTGGGCGTATTCCTGCAAAGTATGCGCGCGAAACCATTCAGTCATCTCGGCAATTTCCACGTCAGTCAGACCCGAATAGGCTTTACCTATGTTCAGGAGTTCGGGATCGTTTTCCGAGCGTCTCACCGCGAATGTGTAATCGGAAAGCACGTTTCGCCGTTTGCCGTGCCCGAGTTCCACCGCGGTCACCACCACGTCCAGCGTCGCCAGCGCCTTTTTCAATTTCAGCCATTCACGCCCGCGTCGCCCGGGTTTGTATGAAGACCTCGGGTCTTTGATCATCAAGCCTTCATTGCCGCGTGCGCGCGCCGCGTCGAATTCATCATCGAGAGCGGCAACGTCGCTGAAGAGTCTTGTTTCCGAGATCCGCACGGTTCCTGCGTTTACCCACCCGCGCGTGGTACTGACTATTTCCTGCAGTTGCACGCGCCGCTCGCGCAGTTGCTCATCGATTAGAACTTTGCCGCTTGCATACAAAACGTCCCAACCCACGAAGACCACCGGCGCGCTTGCCAGCAACTCATCACTGATGGTTTTTCGTCCGAGCCGTTTTTGCAGATCAGCGAAGGGCAGAATCTCTTCGCCACGCGCTGTGATGATTTCGCCGTCGATGATCGCATCGGTCGGAAGCCTGCTCAGCGGCTCGATCAACTCTGGAAATCGCGCCGAGATTTCATCGAGCGTTCGCGAGTAAATCGCCACGCGTCCGCCCTCAACGTGAACCTGCGCGCGGATGCCGTCGAACTTGTCTTCCACGAAAAACTCATCCGGCATCGTGCGCGCGATATCCGCAAGGTCCGACGCCGGCGTCGCCAGCATGAACTTCAGAGGGTGAAACAGACGCATCTCGACGTCGCCCAACGCTCCGGCGCGCGCACGCACGGCTGCTTCGCCGATGTCGCCACGCAACATGTTGGCGAGCGAGACATCAGCCAGCGGCTGTTTGAAGGCGCGTGCGATCGCGTCTTCCACCAGGCCCTCGCGTAAACCGATCCTCAAGTCACTCGACAACAGTTTGACGAGATACTTTGCTTCCAGCGGCGTGGCCTTCGCCAGGACCCTGGTGAGCAAATCGGTTTTGGCTTTCTTTCCGCGAGTGCTGCTCAAGCGAATCAGAAGATCTTCGGTGTCGCCGAGACTCAGGCTTGGCGTGTTTGCAGACTTCGCTTCCGTGAACATCTCGAACGCGACGTCGCCCGCATCACCCCAACGCGCCCAACGCGCGCCCAAATCAGCCTGCAACCCGGTCGCCCCGACCAGCGCTTCGCTGATGATGCTGCCGCCCACATTCGTCGTGCGCGCATCGTGTTGCGCGAACACTTGCCCGGCAAAATACCGCGCCGCGCGCGCCAAATCTTCGTCTAAAAGAGGCGGAAAGTATTCGCCCAGCAGCGCCGCCTTTGCGAGTTTCTTCCTCGTCGCGCCGACCTTTTCGGCGACCCGCGCAAACTGCTCAAGTGAATCTGGAGATAGCGCTTCAGACACCAGCCGAGATTGAGCGAGCGCTCGGATCGATGTCAAACGCCGTCGGACGGGTTACAATCCTTCCCGGCCTGCCGAGCGTCCAACGCCGGGGCGAACGTGCACAAGATGTACCTGCTGATTCTCGACTCTCTGGGCAATACTGAGTTGCTGCTGATTCTGGTGGCGGCGCTGATTTTCTTTGGGCCCCGGCGTCTGCCGCAACTGAGCCGGCAGCTCGGCAAGAGCCTGTCCGAATTTCGCCGCGCGTCCGAAGACTTCAAGCGCACCTGGGAACGTGAGGTCAATGCGGAGATTCACGAGCAAGGTATCGATCCCGCGAGTTCATTTCTCGACAATGCCACCAACCGGATTCGCGCCGCACGCGAAGCCGCCGCGCGTGAACTAGACGTCTTCGAATCTGAACCGCGGGCCAGCACGCCCGAGATTAAGCCGGTCGATGCCGAGCTCGTCGAGCCGCGCAATGACGGGGCTGAGAGTGAGCCGCCGAAAACTGAAGAGCCAAAAAACGAGTGGATATAGTCGCGAATGCCCAGCCTGCGATTGATCAATAAATCAGACAAGAAAGAAGCTCGCGAGGATGAACTTGGCGGGCAGATGTCGTTTCTTGAACATCTGGATGAGCTGCGCACGCGGCTGATTCGCAGCATCGTGTTCGTCTTCCTGGCCGCCACGCTTGCCTGGGCTTTCTCTGATCGCATTTACAATTTTCTCGCGCGGCCCGTGCAGCGCGCGCTCAGTGAAGCTCAGCAGCAAAGACGCGTGCCGATTGACGGGGTGAGCGGTCAGCTCTCTACCGGTTCGCTCAGTTCACTCAAACCCGGCGACAAGCTGCGTTTCACTTTTCCTGAGGCGAAGCAACTCGGTCCGGCTTCGATTCCCGCAGGCACATCGGTCATTGCGCGCGTCGATAAAGACGCGCAGGGAAACATTGGACTGTTCACCGACGAAGCGTTAATCGCGGGGAACGAAGTCGTGCCAAAAGACGTGCGACTGCCAATTGATCTCGCCAAAGGGTACGAGAAGGGCACAGACCCCAACGACAAACTGATCGTGACCACCGTGGCGGAATCCTTCGCTTTGTACGTGAGAGTTTCTTTGTACACTGCGATCGCGATCTCAGTGCCGTTTCTGTTGTGGCAGATTTGGGCGTTCGTCGCTCCGGGCCTTTTT
Source organism: uncultured Acidobacteriota bacterium (assembly GCA_963726075.1). Lineage (GTDB taxonomy): Bacteria > Acidobacteriota > Blastocatellia > Pyrinomonadales > Pyrinomonadaceae > UBA11740. The sequence continues at coordinate 1,629,709 of CAVSAQ010000001.1, forward strand.
CCGCACGAGCGAAAATACGTGACGCCCTTCGTCTTGTTGTCGACCGTCTTTTTCGTGCTGGGCGCAGCGACTGCCTATTACGTGATCTTTCCGGCCGCGGCAAAATATCTGCTGGGACTGGGTTCGGATTTTCGTTTGCTGCTGAAGGCGGACGACTACTTTGATTTCATCATCCTGCTGATGCTGGGGATGGGTCTCGTCTCGCAGATGCCGGCGATCACTTACGTGCTGGCGCGCATTGGCGTCGTGACTGCGCGCTGGATGGTGAAGGTTTGGCGCTTCGCGGTGATCGCCATTCTCGTCACCGCCGCGATCCTGTCGCCCACCGGCGACATCCCGAACATGCTCTTGTTCGCAATGCCGATGGTCGTGCTGTACCTGATTTCGATTTTGGTGGCGTTAATCAGCGGCCGCCCACGGACGGCCACTTAACTCGGTCAGAGTACCGACTTTCGGTATCGTTTAGAGGTGGGCGTTGCCCGCCGACCCTCTGGCGAACGGCAAAGAGGCGGGCAACGCCCGCCTCTAAACGAAGACTACAGCTCAAGTTGGTACTCTAACGAAAAGTCAGTTGGTTGGAGCGGTTACCGCCACGCTGGGTTTCCGGCGACTGCCGCCCGCCGTCTGGAGCAGACTCATCACCCCCATATAGCCGTAGCCGAAGCAGAACAGCAGCAGGAACATTATCGGTCCCCACATGTGCATCTTCACCGCGTACGCGATCGCCAGCACAAAATAAACCGCAAAGCTGAGTTCAAGTAGCGGGAGCCACCCGTGCTTCCGTTTGTATTTCTTGCGCTTCCACGATTCGTCGTCGCCTGGCTCGACGCTGTACTTAGGCGTGCGCACGAAGTCGGATTTCTTTCCCATGAGCGCTTCCAAGACCGCGCGCGCGTTTGAGAACGCCAGGCCAATACCCAAACCCATCACTAATGGCAGGTGCAAAAAGCGTCTCTTCGTTCGATCGAGATACCAGACCGCGCTGCCATAAAACAGGACAACGGAAACTGTCGAGAAGAACATCAGCGGCACGTCCAGAATCATCAGTTGATAAAGCCCCTGGTTGTATCGCACCAGCAAGAGCGGGAACTGCATAAAGCTCGCGACGATCATCAGCGGATAACTGATGTTGCCGGTCAAACGGAAAAACATCTCAAGCTTCACCATCAAAGGCAGCGGGGCGTGCCAAATGCGGCGGTAGAGCTTGAACCAAACTTGCAGCACGCCCTTCGCCCACCGACGCTGCTGCGCTTTGAAGGCGTTGATCTCGACGGGAATTTCCGCCGGCGCTTCTTCGTCCAGCAGGTAAACAAAACGCCAGCCCATCAACTGCGCGCGGAAACTTAGATCGGTGTCTTCGGTCAGCGTGTCGTGCTGCCAGCCGCCGCTCATCTCGATCGCATCGCGCCGCCAGATCCCGGCGGTGCCGTTGAAATTGAAAAAGTTGCCGCTGCGATTACGCGTCGTCTGCTCAATAACGAAATGACCGTCGAGCATGATTGTTTGCAGACGCGTCAACAAATTGTACGAGCCATTAATGTGCGCCCAGCGCATCTGCGCGCAGCCCACCGTCGGTTCAGTAAAGAAGTGGACCAGCTTGTGCAGAAAGTCAGGCTTCGGCACAAAGTCCGCATCGAAGATGGCGATCAGGTTTCCCTTCGCCGTCTTCATGCCATTCTCGAGTGCGCCGGCTTTAAAGCCCGTGCGATCGGAGCGATGGATGTAATGAATGTCGAAACCCTTCGCGGCATACCTCGCTACTGTCGCGCTCGCAATGTTCACCGTCTCGTCCGTCGAATCGTCCAGGACCTGGATTTCCATGCGGTCGCGCGGGTAATCGATTTCCGTCACCGCTTTGACCAGCCGCTCGACGACATACATTTCGTTAAATAACGGAAGCTGCACGGTGATGTGCGGCAGGTCGGTTGCGGCGAATTCGCCTTTCGGCTTCGGCGGGTGCTTCGAGTAGCGCCAGAAGTCTATGACCTGCTTAACGCGATACACACCGTATATCGCCAACACGGTAAGAATGCCGAAGTAAACGATCAGCACCGTCCAATCGAACATGTCGAGCTGGTAAAGCGGGCTGATGTTGCCGAATGTCTTCTCGACAACATCGCAGTATCCGGGGGAGTCAATGCAGATGTTGCCACTCAGCGGCGTCGGACAATTTGTCCCGTATTCGAGACACTTTGAGGGGATAACTTCAGTCGCGAACATTGCTTATCTTTCTTCAGTGAATACCGCTTCCGGTTGGTGGCCGATTCGAGCGCGGGCCTTGAATTCTAGCCTATTCGGATTGAATTCCATAGCTGAACTTATCCACAGATTATGCGGATTACACCGATTAGAAACCTGATCCAGCTTAGAAGGCTCCCCGCTTAAAAAGACCCGTTTGGCTTTGCCCAAAAAGCTAGGACGCGCGAGCGAACAAACTCGTCGAGCTGCGAAGCAGCGGTTGTAGTTAAGCCCAAGGCGAGCTTTGCGAGCCTTGGGGAAACCAGTCCCGTTTTAGATCCGGAGCCTGCGAAGCGGGCGACATCTCATTCTCGTTCAGTGGTTATTCGTCGCCGCTCCGCGGCTCCCGCAAATTTTATTCACCGGCAACCCAAGGCTCGCAATGCCTCGCCTTGGGCTTAACTACAACCGCTGCTTCGCAGCTTATTGAAGCATATCTGTGTAATCTGCGGATAATTCAGGATTGTCGCCGCTACCAGGGAGATCGCCAATCTGACAAGGCTTTCTGACCGATGACCGAGTGACCGGAACCGGAAACGCCAGGATTACTTAAGAAAAACGCAGATTCGTTCGTGGAATGGGCGTTGCGATGCGCGAGGTGCGGAGCGTCCTGCTTCTGCTCCCCTTTGAGATGTCACGCACCCGGCTCAATCAAGTCTACATTTGGCTCGTCGTTCTGGCGGGCACAGGGGCGTTGGTGTTCTCGCTGGCCGAGTTCCCCGTGAGACAGCTCGACGTGCGGTTCCTGGTGATGGCGCTGGCGACGGTACTTGTTGGCCCGCGGCTCAGCCTTCAGATTCCGCGTGTCCGGGCCCACATCTCAGTTTCTGACACCTTCATTTTTCTTACCCTGCTGCTGTTTGGCGGTGAAGCAGCGATCATCCTGGCAACCGTGGAAGCGCTCTGCTCGTCGGTACGCATCAGCAAGCAGGTAAGCACTCATTTCTTCAACGCCGGCGCGACAGCCGCATCAACTTTTCTCACGGTCTGGTCGCTGCGTCTAATCTTCGGCGAGACGGTCACGTGGCAGGATTCGTACTCTTCCACCAATCACCTCGCGGCGATTTCGGCGATGGCCATTATTCAGTACGCGAGTAACTCGCTGCTCGTCGCGACCAGCTCCGCGTTGAAAGCCGACACCTCGGTTTGGCTAACCTGGCGAAAGAGCTTCCTGTGGACTTCGATTACATATTTCGCCGGCGCCTCAGCCGCGGCGCTCATTGCTCGTTTCATCGGCACGGTCGGCTTCTTCGCGTTCGTGTCCACGATTCCGATCATCGCCATCGTTTACTTCACTTACCTGACGTATTTGAAGAACGTCTCAAGCGCGGCCGCGCAGGCGGAACAGGCGCGCCAGCACGTCGAAGAATTGAACAGCCACATCGCGGAACAGGAACGAATCAGTAAAGCGCTACGCGAAACCGAAGAGCACTTTCGCAACGCGTTTGATTACGCCGCGATCGGAATGGCGCTCGTCTCGCCGCAGGGCTCATGGCTGCGCGTTAATCGCTCGCTGTGCGATCTGATTGGCTTCACGGAAGCCGAGATGCTCGCGTCGAACTTTCAAACCGTGACGCATGGCGATGACTTGCAGCACGATTTGGCAAACCTTTACCGGCTGATGCAGGGCGAGACGCTCACTTGTCAGGTCGAAAAGCGCTACGTTCACAAGTCGGGCCAGATGGTTTGGGCGCTCAATAACGTTTCGCTGGTGCGCGACGTTGACGGCGACCCGGTGCATTTCATTTTCCAGATTCAGGACATCACTGAGCGCAAGCGGGTTGAGGCTGCGCTGCAAAACCTCTCGCTCATTGACGAGCTGACCGGTCTGTATAATCGCCGCGGATTCATGGCGGTGACGGAACAGCACCTCGCCGCGATTCGGCGGAACAAGCAGGTGCCGGTGATTCTGTATGCGGACCTCGACGGCTTGAAGAAGATCAACGATTCGTTGGGCCACCACGAAGGCGATCGCGCGTTAAAGAAGACGGCCGACATTCTCAAAGACACCTTCCGCACGTCAGACATCGTGGCGCGCCTGGGTGGTGATGAGTTCGTGGTGCTGGCCGCTATCGGGCAGGAAGAGGTTGCCGATTCATTGACTGAGCGGCTCCAGGAACAGTTTGACATCAGCAACGCCCAGGCCAACCGGCCGTATCAGCTTTCGATCAGCGTCGGCGTCGTCCACTTCGATTCCACCGACACTTCGATTGAAGAGGTCACCGCGCGCGCCGATCGCAGCATGTACGAAGATAAGCGCCGCAAACACTCACTTCGAATGCCACCACTCGAGATCGTAAAGCCGCTTATCGAAGCCGCCGCTTAGTCCGGTTGGTTTATGGCGCCGATAGAAACGAAATGAATTCGTTTAGGCGCGGGCGTTGCCCGCGCAATGAGGCGGGCAACGCCCGCCTCTAAACAATAGCGATTTCGTCCCGGTCTGCGCCTAATTCTTTCCGTCCATAGAGGCTATAAATATTCAGCTCCTCACGGAGCCTGTTACGCTACAATCCGCCCCACCTTGCAAGACTCTGGCGCGGCTTCGACCTCCGACACTGGATCATTGCGTTGGCGCACCCTGGCGCTACTCGCGATTGCTGAGCTGCTCGGCATGTCTCTGTGGTTCAGCGGCTCGGCCGTGGTGCCCGCGTTGGCGCGCGAATGGAACCTGACCGAAAGCGCCGCCAGTTGGCTAACCCTCTCAGTGCAACTCGGGTTCGTGGCCGGCACGCTTCTCAGTGCGCTGTTCAATCTTCCCGACATCATCAGCTCGAGACATCTGTTCGCGTTAACCGCAATCGCGGGGGCTCTGGTGAACGCGGCTTTCGGATTGTTCGCGGACGACATTGGCGTAGCGATCACTCTGCGGTTCTTGACCGGAATGTTTCTGGCCGGAGTTTATCCGCCCGCGATGAAGATCCTCGCGACGTGGTTTCGCTACGGTCGCGGTCTCGCCCTTGGTGTTCTGGTCGGTTCGCTGACACTAGGTAAAGCGGCGCCCTATTTAATCAATGGAATTGGCAGCGAGAGCTGGCGGACGAATGTCGCGCTGGTTTCTTTGCTGGCCGGGGCCGGTGCGCTGATTGTTCTGTTCTTCATCAGCGATGGTCCTCTCGCGTTGCCGGCCGCGCGGTTCGACTGGCGACAAGTAGGAAGAATCTTTCGCAATCGGGGCGTGCGGCTCGCGAGTCTCGGTTACTTCGGCCACATGTGGGAGCTGTACGCGATGTGGACGTGGATTCCGTTCATGATTCGCGCGAGCCTTTCTTTGCGGCAAAGCGAACCGGCACTGGCCGAAGTCGCTTCGTTCCTCGTGATCGGTTGCGGCGCATTGGGTTGCGTCGTGGCTGGTTTGCTCGCCGATCGCATCGGTCGCACCGTCGTGACGTCGGGCGCCATGGCGATCAGCGCGAGTTGTTGTTTGCTGATCGGCTTGGCGTTCGGTGCTCACCCGCTGCTGCTTTTAACGATTGCCGCGATCTGGGGCGCCAGTGTGGTCGCCGATTCCGCGCAGTTCTCTGCCTGCGTCACTGAACTCGGCGATCCCCAATACATTGGCACGGCGCTGACAATGCAAACGTCGCTTGGATTTCTGCTTACGACTGTCTCGATCGAATTGATTCCGCAGGTGGAAAAGATTGTTGGGTGGCGCTACGCGTTCATGATTCTGGCGCCGGGTCCTTTGTTGGGAGTGATTGCGATGTTGCGTCTGCGCGCGCTGCCGGAGTCGAAGAAGATTGCGCACGGCAAGAAATAGTCTGGAGTCTGGAGTGCGAAGTCTTGAAGTCCGAGAAACATTCGCGGCCATCCAATTACGCGAAGCTTTTCCCGTTGCAATCCCGGAACTCCAGACTTCGCACTCCAGACTCCAGACTCTCTTTAGTTGCAGTCATCGCCGTATCGGCGTTTAATATGCGAAAGAATGATCGGCGCAAAACTTGGGAACTATCGGATCCTAGAGAAGATTGGCGCCGGTGGGCAGGGAACAGTTTACAAGGCGACCGACACGAAGCTTGGTCGCGCAGTTGTCATCAAAGTCCTTCCCCCGGAACTCACCGTTAAAGAAGCCAACCTGAAGCGTTTTGAACGCGAAGCGCGACTGGCCTCGGCGCTCGATCACCCGAACATCTGCACAATTTTCGACCTTAACGAAATCGGCGGTGTGCATTTCATCGCCATGCAGTTCGTCGAGGGCAAAAACGTCCGCGAGCTGGTGAATGGCCGTCCGCTCGATCTGCGCAGCGCGCTCTCGATCACAATTCAGGTCGCGGACGCCTTGGCCGCGGCGCATGGGCGCGGCATCGTGCATCGCGACATCAAAGCAGGCAATGTCATGGTCACGCCAACCGGTCAGGCTAAGATCCTGGACTTCGGTTTGGCGAAGCTTTTGGACAGTGAAGATCTCGGCGGCATACACCACACCGATTTAACTGAAGTTGGAATTCCGTACGGCACTGCGACTTACGCAGCGCCGGAACAAGCGCGCGGCGAACGAGTTGATGCGCGCGCGGACATTTTTTCAACCGGCGTCCTGCTCTACGAAATGCTCACCGGCATGTGGCCCTTTCAGGGTAAGACGAGCATCGATGTGCGCCACGCCGTGTTGCACGACGATCCGTTGCCGCTCGATCAGGCGCGGCCGGATCCGACGCCGGCGCGGCTGCAAGCAATCCTCGATCGGACGATCGCAAAGAACCCGAAGGACCGTTACCAGAAAGCCGACGTGCTGCGCGACGAATTGCGCGAAGTACTGCGTGACGTCGATAGCGGTACCGCGTTCAATGAACCGTTGGTGCCGATTGCTCCGAAATACTTATCGGGAACGAGTGCGGTTGGCCGTGCGATGCGCTGGTTACGCGGGGTGACGGGAGAGCGGACTTCACAAATGCGTGGGACGACTTCCGATCGGCCAGTACACGAAACGCCGGTGACGAGTGTGGGCGAAGGCGACCGCAAAAGCGTCGCGATCCTTCCTTTTAAGAATCTCAGCAGCGATCCGCAATCGAGCTTTTACGAATTTTCTCTCGCGGACGCGGTCATTACCGAGCTGGCGCGGGTGCGTTCGCTGGTCGTGCGGCCCTCTTCGGAAATTGTGAAGTACCAGGGAAAGCAGGTCGATCCGCGCGAAGCCGGCCGGGAGATGAGTGTCTCGGCGGTTCTCTCCGCCGGTTTCCTGCGCGCCGGCGATCGCATTCGTGTCACCGCGCAGCTGGTGGACGTGAACTCAGGCGAGCTTCTGTGGAGCGACCGCATCGACGCCGACGCGACCGACATCATCAACGTGCAGGACACGATCACGCAGGAAATTTGCGAGGGGCTGAGGCTGGAATTGTCGTCGGACGAAAAAGATCGGCTCGAACAGCAAAAGACTGCGAATGCCGAAGCGTACGAGGAATATCTGCGCGGCCGCGACTCGCTCGGCCGGTACATCTATCACACGATCGCGCGCAAAGACATCGACGAGGCCATCGAACGTTTCGAACGCGCCGCGGAAATGGATCCTTCGTTTGCTTTGGCGCACAGCGCGCTGGGCGCCGCGTACGCCAGTCGCGTCATGAAAGGATTCGGAGAGGCCGAAGATCATACGAATGCGCGCGAAGCATTCGACAAGGCGCTCGGGCTCGACCCGCACCTGTTGGAAGCACGCCTGAACATGATCTTTATTTACTTGTCGCGCGGCGAAAAAGCGAAGGCGCGCGCGGCCGTCGATGAGTTGCGACGCGAAGCGCCAAACGATGCGAGCGTCCATTTTGTGCGCGCGGTGGTGGCGCGGCTCGACGGCGATTATGAGAAGGCGCTGCGCAGCTTGGATCGGATGCTGAAGCTGAACCCGAGCGAACGCGTTGTGGTGAGCTACAATCGCTCGCGCATCCTCACGTACCTGTCGCGCTTTGATGAAGCGTTTGCGGAATTAGGCGCCGGCGCCGCCGTCGAGCCGGATCATCCGCTGATCAAAACGTTTCGGGCGCGCGCATTGTATTACCACGGCGAGCCGACCAAGGCGGCAGAGATTCTTGAAGCCGTTCTCGAACAGAACCCGCAGCTCGACGGCGTCCGCCCCATCTACGCGACGTTTCTGAGTGCGCTGGGCTTCAGCGAGGAAGCGCGTGCGCAATTAACCGACGAAGTCATCCAGACAGCTAACACCGATCACGACATTGCGTACTGGCTCGCGTCGGCGTATGCGATGGAAGGCGAGCGCGATCAGGCTTTGCAGTGGTTGCGACGCGCGATTGAGCTCGGCAACGAAAATCGCCCATGGTTCGAGCGTGACAAGAATTGGGAATCGCTGCGTGACGATCAGGAGTACCAGCGGATTCTGAATTCAATTAACGTCCCGACGTCGCGGGACGAAGCGAGTCCGTAATAGAATGCCGAAGGCATTCGCTAATTTCAGCCCAGGGCGACGCCCTGGGTTACCGACGCGTTTTTTAGAAACCCATTACGCCGTAGGCGTTCGCGAACTCCTTCAGAGTTCTAGATTTAAACGATGCTCGCACCCCCCAGGGTTGATACCCTGGGCTTGAATTAGCGAACGCCTTCGGCGTTCAGGCATTATGAAAACATTCGTCGTTGGTGACATTCACGGCCGTTGTGCGCAACTGCGCGGGCTGCTCGATCTTCTGCCGCGTGATGAAGCCACGGACACCTTGGTTTTTCTCGGCGACCTCATCGATCGCGGGCCCGATGTGCCTGGCTGCGTGGAGCACGTTTCCAAACTCTGTGGTGACAATCCGGAACGCGTCCGATGCCTGCGCGGTAATCACGAACAGATGCTGCTGGACTTTATCGATCGCAAGCACACGATTTGGGTGGAGGCCTCGACCGGAGGAGAACAGACTTTCAAGCAGTATACCGGGAAGCCCTGGCGTCTGCGCACGGAGCCAGATTTTTGGACCGCCAGTGACGCGATCGCCGAAGCGATTCCGGCAGATCAACTCGCATTCATGCGCGAGTTACCGCTTTATCACGAAGACGAGTTCGCGCTGTACGTTCATGCGGGTCTGGAAGATGGTAAGCATCCGCGCGACAGTTCGCCTCACGCTCTGCTCTGGACACGCAACACCGACTTCTACAAGAGCTATCGCGGCAAGCCGTGCGTGTTCGGCCACACGCCGACGCCCTTCCTGCCGTTGCGCGGACGACTCGGCCGGCACGGCATCTACGTCCACAACAGCGCGATTGGCATCGACACGGGCTACAACCTTCAATCGCCGCTGTCGTGCCTCTCGCTCCCTGACTTCACTTTGTATCAGACGTTTGCCGACGGCCGCACCGCGACGCATCACATCACCGTGATGATTCCTGAGAGTTTGAAAGAGATGCAGCGGCAGGCAGCGGCTGGTGGCACAGACTTCAGTCTGTGATTCCCCCGTTGAAAACACAGACTAAAGTCTGTGCCACTTACTCATATCGCAGACACTCAATCGGATCGAGGCGGGCGGCCTTACGTGCGGGCCAGACGCCGAAGACGAGTCCCACGAAAATACTCACCGACAATCCCGATACGACGGCCCAGGTAGGAACTGATGCCGGCAGGCTGGGAATAAGCAGCATGATGAGGTTGCTGATGCCCACCGCCGACAGCACGCCAATCATGCCGCCGATAAACGTGAGCGTCATCGCTTCAAAAAGGAATTGATTGGTGATATCGCGCCGTCGCGCGCCCAGCGCTTTGCGCACGCCAATTTCCTGCGTGCGCTCTGTCACGCTGACCAGCATGATGTTCATGACGCCGATGCCGCCGACCAGCAGCCCAAGGCTGGAAATCGCGATCGCGATCAAGCCGACCATTGCCGTGATGCTGTCGAACTGCTTCACGAAGTTGTCGGCGGTTTTGATGTCGAAGTTATTTGGATCGCCAAAGTTGACGTTGCGCCGGCGTCGGAGGATATCTTCCGACTGCGTCAGTGCTTCATTGAGCTGGCCTCCGCGGGCTTTGATTACAAACAGCAGCCAACCGCGTGCGGGCGCAACCTTTTGCGCGGTGCGCAGCGGAAGATAGACGGCATTGTCTTCCTCGTTCTCTCCGAAAAAGCCCGCCTTGCGCTTTTCCAGGACGCCAACAATCTCAAAGTTTAAACCACCCATCCGAACTTCCTTGCCGGCGATATTGGTCTGCTCACCTGGGAACAGTGCATCCGCCGCGTTGACACCGATCACCAGGACATTCCGGCGCTGATCGTCGTCAGCATCGGTTATGAAGCGCCCTTCGCGAATCGTCACATTTGTGAGATCCGCATAATTGGCGGTCACGCCAGTCGTGTTTCCCCAGCGATAGTTGTTTCCCCGATAAGTGATGTTGTCGTCGAACGGTCCGCCGCTGTAACCAACGTTCGGCGCCTCGACGGCGATGTCTTCGACCGCAGACGCCTGGGCTTTGATGACCTCGGCATCGTCAAAGGTCAGAGGTTTACGCAAGCGCTCGGCGCGATCGGTGTTTGTGCGCGGGCCGGTGGTGAGGTGAAAAGCATAGATATTGTTCGTGCCGTAATCTTCAATCATTGCGACCAGACTCTGCCGCATGCCGGTCAGGATCGATGCCACCACAATGGCGGTGAACACGCCAATAACGATGCCGAGGACGGTCAGAAAGCTGCGAAACTTATTCGAGCGGACGCTGTCCAGCGCCATGCGTAGAACTTCTGTCGGAAAGATTTTGGGGATGCGAAGTTTCACGTTCTTCCTAAGTAGATCGTTTAGAGGCGGGCTACTGCCCGCCAAACTGGTATCAAACGGCGGGCGGTAGCCCGCCTCTAAACAGTCATGTTTAACTCTTCGTCAAAGCGATAATCGGATTCAGCCGGGCGGCCTTGAAGGCCGGGTAAATGCCGGCAATCATGCCCACGCCGGTTGAAACAATTACCGCTAAAAGAATGTAGCCAATGGTAATCGTCATCGTGATCCCCGCCAGCGCCGTTATCAGGCTAACAATCCCGTACGCCGCGAGCAGCCCAATCAGACCGCCCATCCCGCAGAGCATGGCGGACTCGATCTGAAACTGCACCAGGATTTGTTTGCGCGTCGCGCCGACAGCTTTGCGCAAGCCGATCTCAAACGTTCGTTCCGTCACGCTGACCAGCATGATGTTCATCACCACGATGCCGCCCACAATCAGAGTGATGGCCGTGATCGGAATCACCACTGCAGCGATGCTGGCGGTGAATTGATCGATTTGATTGGTGAGCCCCTCGACGTCCACTACGCCAAAGTCATCTTCCTCATTCCCTTTCAGCCGGTGTTTGTTGCGCAGCTCCATGCGCGCGTTTTCGATCGCCGCCTGGAAGGTTTCTCGCGAACTTGAAGCCGCCGTGGATTTGCAGGTTGTTTCGCCCAAACATCTGCATGTGTGTCGTGGCGGGAATATAGATGTGCCGGTCCATCGAATCGCCAAAGAACGAACCGCGCGTTTCTTCGACGCCCACTACGCGCATCGGCAATCCACGAACCTTCAGCGTCTTGCCAATCGGGTCCGCGTTCCCAAAATACTTTTCTCTAATTTCGTGGCCGAGTACGCATACCAGCGCCGAACGCGTTACGTCGTCGGTCGAAATGAATCGGCCTTCCTTAATCGTCTTTTGTTCAATCGTTTCCATGTTCGCGGTGACACCGAAGATAACCGCGCCGGGAAACTCGACTCCGTCCTGACTGAGATCGGCCTGCGCGCCCATGGCGACGCCGACTTCCGAGCACGCCTGGCAGCGGTCGCGTACCCATTCGTAGTCGTCCCAGTTCAGCCGTTTATTGCGACGATTCCGGCGCTCGTATTCTTCATCGCTCATTCGCCCGTGCGAGGCCATGCGCGCAATCATGAAGTGGTTCGCGCCCAGAATCTTCGAGACCCGCTCAGTCACATAGGTGTTCAGACCGCTAATCGACGCGCCGACGACCACCACGGCGGCGACCCCGATGATGATGCCGATGAGTGTTAAAAACGCGCGGAGTTTGTGCGCCAGGATGGACTGGAGCGCGATTTTAGCGGAGTCGGAATAGACGGAATACAGGTATCGCATGAGTAAATACGGTCTGATTTCAGTACGAGGACTTCGCGCGAAAAGTTTAGACAAGCATCATCGAGCGAGAGTTCCATCTTAAAGACGCGGGATTGGGTGAATTATTAACGCTAATTTTGGAGTGCGGCGGCGGGCGGGGTCCCCGCGCGAGCAGCTCGCGTGGGGTGCTCTTGACGCCGCTTTGGATTTGTTCCCTCGCCCTTTTGGGAGAGGGAGAGGGTGAGGGTTTCGTGTCAGAAGCCCGACCGTTAGGGAGGGCGCCCTCTCTAAACTGCGCCCTTGCTTACGCGCGGGCTTCTGAAAAAAGCTTCGTTCCCTCACCCCAGCCCTCTCCCAAAGGGAGAGGGAAAAACCGGCGCACTCCAAATTATTGAATAAAGCCTCTCTTCAAGAGCCACTCACGGACAACAACCTTCTTGTCTCGCCGCGCGCCGTCCACCTCATAATTCAGCCTCCGCATTTCGTCCGTGGAAATCACACCGCCCAGTTTCTGCAGGGCGTCGGCCAGCGCCGGAACCCGCGTCAAGGCATCTCTGCGGGTCATGAACACAGCCTCGTACGGTGGAAAGTAGCGGCGATCGTCTTCGAGTTGAACAAGGTCGAGAGAGGCTATGCGCCCGTCGGTCGAGTTTCCGGCAATCATATCGACCTGGCGCGAAGACAACGCGGTGTAGGTTAGGTCCAGCGCCATCTCGCGGATTGCGCGGAATCTCAATCCGTACATGCGCGAAAAGCCAGGATACCCGTCCTGTCTACTGATGAAATCATGGCCAAAGCCGGCTTGCCACTGTGGCGAGTAACGCGCGGCATCCGAAACTGTTTTCAGATTTGATTTGCGCGCGTCTTCACCCCGCACCAGAATCGCAAACGTATTATCAAAGCCGAGAGGCGGACTTACTTCGACGTTGAATTGTTCGCCGTACTCGCGTCTGACCTGATCGTAGACAGCCTTTGGATCGGTGACGGGCGGGTGTTGGAGAATCGCGGTGAAGGCTGTGCCGGTGTATTCAGGATAAAGATCGATCTGTCCGGCGGTCAGGGCCGTGTGCACCAGGTTTCCTCCCAAATCAAAACGCCGATCCACCGTGACATTCCGAGCTTCGAGCATCTGCGCGACAATCTCCGCAAGCAGGACTGATTCCGTGAAATCCTTCGAGCCAACGACTACCCGTTCCCGACCGTCATAGGCTGCGCCGCGGAAACTCTTTACGGCCGCATAACCCATCGCGAGGACGCCCGCCGCGAGAACAGTCAAAGCCACTACGCGCAGTGGTTTCGGAAATCGCCGCTGACGCGACACGCTTGGGTCAAATCGTCTTTCGATCAACGTAAAGCCGAAATCCGCCGCCAGAGCCATCAACGCCGATGGTACAGCTCCGGCAAGGAGAAGACGATCATCGTTCACCCGTAAACCGCGAAAGATGTATTCACCGAGTCCGCCCGCGCCAACCGCGGCGGCGATAATCGCGACGCCGATCGTGATCACCACCGCGACACGCACGCCGGTGAGAATGACACTCAACGCGAGCGGCAACTCGACCTGAAACAGAACTTGCCGATCGGTCATGCCCATGGCGACGGCTGCTTCACGCACGTTAGCGTCAACACCGACGATTCCAGTCACGGTGTTGCGAATGATGGGCAGCAGTGCGTAGAAAACGAGCGCGACGATGGCTGTACGCGGCCCGATGCCGCCGATGAATGGAAGTGGAATCAGAAACCCAAATAACGCCAGACTGGGAATTGTCTGCATCACATTGGCGATGCCCAGCACCGGCGCGCGCAGACGCTTTCGCCGCGTAATCAGGATGCCGAGAGGCAATCCGATCGCCACCGCAATCGCAATCGAGATGAAAACCAGCCAGACGTGCTGCGCGATGTGCGCCAGGATGTCAGACCAGTTGGATCGGAGAAATTCCATGAATGAGGTCAGAACGGCCTGCAGTAGCGGGCCGTTGATCCTATTTACAAAACCCAGCCAGAAACAGTTTAACCACCCGCTACCGCAGGTGGTTCTGACAGCGTCTCCAGCAGCGCCTGCGCATACTCATTCGTCGATCGCCGGAACCCTTCCGGCGTTTCGATCAGCACAATCTTGCCCGCCGACATCAAGGCGATGCGCGACCCAAGCAGCAGAGCCTCGCGCACATCATGCGTCACAAAGACAACGGTCTTACCCAAACTGGATTTCAGTTGGGCGAATTCCTTCTGCAAAGATGCGCGCGTCAGCGGATCAAGCGCGCCGAACGGCTCGTCCATTAAAAGCAGCGGCGGATCCGCCGCTAAAGCGCGCGCGACTCCGACGCGCTGGCGTTGACCGCCCGACAACTCGCGGGGATAGCGATCTCCAAAGCGAGCCGGCTCTAGCCCAACCAGCGTCAACAATTCTTCGACACGATCGCGGGTCCGGTCTTCGTCCCAATTCTCCAGCGATGGCACCAGCGCCACGTTCTCGGCGACCGTGAAATGCGGAAACAAACCGGCTTCCTGAATCACATAACCCGTCCGTCGTCGCAAACGAATTACGTCCCATTCAATTGTCGGTTTTCCCGCGACCACAACCTCGCCCGAGGTAGGCGTCAGCAAGCGATTCACCAGGCGCAGCGTGGTCGTCTTGCCGCAACCTGATTCACCGAGCAGCACGAGTGTTTCGCCTGCCTCAACGCTGAAACTCAATCGATCGATGATCGGCTCCGACGTGTTAGGTTGGACCGCGAATGTAACTTCGCGAAATTCAACGAGGGGTGCGTGCTCAACTGGAGGTGTAGACATTGTCGGCTTCAATGGACGTGTTAAGATTATGTCATGCTCATAACAAGCGGAAGAGTGAAAGGCGGTCGAATCGAATTGACCAGCGAAACTCTGCCCGAGGGCACGACGGTCACCATCCTTGCACCCGAACATGGCGAAACGTTCGCCGCCACGCCCGAAGAAGAAGCACGGCTGTTGGCGGCTATCGCTGAGGCTGAACGCGGCGACGTAGTGGAGGCTGCCGAACTACTCGATCAAATCAGCAAACCGTGAGTCGTCCGCTCCCGATCCGCGTCGTAAACAGCGCCGCTAGCGCTATTAGGGAAGCTGCCGAATGGTGGGCGTCCAACCGCCCCAAAGCTCCTGACGCGTTCCACGAAGAATTAAAACGTGCGTTTCAGCTAATCGCATCACATCCAGGTATCGGCGCGCGAGCACAGGACGTTCTCCTTCCAGATGTTCGACGTATTCATCTTGCTCGCGTTCACTATCACTTATACTATCGGGTTCGAACAGATTCACCTGCAATCGAAGTCCTGGCATTGTGGCATACGAGCCGCGGCACTGAACCTCCGCTGTAGTTCCCGGCGCCAGACTTCTAATTAACCATGAGCCAAATCGATCGAATTCACGCACGCGAAATTCTGGATTCACGCGGCAATCCAACTCTTGAAGCTGACGTCATTCTCGTGAGCGGTGCGCGCGGGAACGCGGCTGTCCCCTCCGGGGTCTCCACCGGAGAACACGAAGCGGTTGAGCTGCGGGACGGAGATCCAAAGCGCTATCTCGGGAAAGGCGTTTTGACCGCGGTCCGAAATGTTAACGAAGTCATCGCGCGCGAGCTAAAAGGAATGGATGTGCTCGATCAACGCGAAATCGATCGCAAGCTGATCGAGCTCGACGGGACACCCAACAAATCTAAATTAGGAGCGAACGCTCTGCTGGCGGTGTCGATGGCGTCGGCCCGCGCGGCGGCGAATTCCCGGGAGTTGCCGCTGTATAGACACATCGGCGGTGACGCGGCGAAAACCTTGCCCGTGCCGATGATGAATATCATTAATGGCGGCGCACATGCCGATAACAACGTCGATTTTCAGGAGTTCATGATTGTTCCCGTCGGCGCCGGGACATTCAGCGAAGCGTTGCGCACGGGCGCGGAGATCTTTCACACACTGAAATCCGTTTTGAAGAAAAAAGGCTATGCCACCAGCGTCGGTGACGAAGGCGGCTTTGCCCCGAACCTCAAATCGAACGAAGAAGCCATCGAAACGATCATGGAAGCGGTAGCTCAAGCCGGTTATGAAGCGGGCGGCGATGTTTTGCTCGCGCTCGATCCGGCGGCCAGCGAGTTTTACGACGGCGATGCTTACGTGTTCAAGAAATCCGACGGGCGGAAACTTTCGAGTGAACAGATGGTTGCTTTTTGGTCGGATTGGGCCAGCAAGTATCCAATCCTCTCGATTGAAGACGGCATGGGCGAAAACGATTGGGATGGCTGGAAGGCTTTGACCGAAGCAATCGGCGATCGGGTGCAGCTTGTCGGCGACGATCTGTTCGTCACGAATACGAAGTTTCTGCAAAAGGGAATCGATCTCGGCGTGGCGAATTCAATTCTGATCAAAGTCAATCAGATTGGTACCTTGACCGAAACATTGGAATGCATTGAGCTCGCCAGGTCGAATGGCCGGACCGCTGTCATCTCGCATCGTTCGGGTGAAACTGAGGATTCGTTCATTGCGGATCTCGCGGTGGCGACAAACGCGGGCCAAATCAAGACTGGTTCGCTTTCCCGCAGTGACCGCATCGCGAAATACAATCAGTTGCTGCGGATTGAAGAGGAACTCGGCAGCGCAGCAAAGTATCCGGGACGCAACTCATTTGGAGTGCGGTGGCAAGCGTAGCGCGACACCGCTTTGGATTTGTTTGCGCTTGATGTATCCAAAGCGCCGTCGCCGCTGCGCTCTGCCGGCGCACTCCAAGAATTGAGTTCAAAAAAACATGAACATCCAGGACATCAGGCGTCTTTTCGATTACACCGAGTGGGCGAACGACCTCGCGCTTGAAGCTGTGAATCGGCTGCCGGACGAGAATCTACGTCGCGATGTGGGCTGCAGCCACGTATCGATCTTCGGCACCCTCACGCACACGGCGGGCGCGGAATGGATTTGGCTCGAGCGTTGGCACGGACGCTCGCCGGCGAAAGCCGAAGCCTGGCCGATGTGGACACCGGAAGCGTGTGTTGACATTGCCACACTGAAAGATCGCTGGTCAGACATTATCGATCGACGCACGCAACTCCTGACGAACATCGATGAGGATCGTCTCGCCGCCGAACTGCCTTTTAAGCTCCTGAGCGGCGATCCGAGTTCCATGCCGCTCATCGATCAGATGCAGCACGTGGTCAACCACTCCACGATGCATCGCGGGCAGGTTGTCGGCATGATTCGCCAGTTAGGAATTGATCCGCCTTCGACGGATCTACTCTTTTTTCTTAGGCCTGAGATTTCACCGAAGTAGAAGTGGCACAGACTTCAGTCTGTGATGACTTTGGCAAGTGCGAACCACAGACTGAAGTCTGTGCCACTAAATTCCATGACCGATACCTGGCAGCGCGGCGACTACACGATCAGCACCGATCGTTCGCGTCTGAACATCGAGCTGATTCACAACTTCATCAGCCACGAATCCTACTGGGGTAAAGGCCGCGCGCGCGAAGTTGTCGAGCGTTCAATCGAGAATTCATTTCCGTTCGGAATCTACAAAGGTGATGAGCAGGTTGGCTTCGCCCGCATCGTGACGGATTATGCGACGTTTGCCTGGGTCGCCGATGTGTTCGTTCTGCCCGAGCATCGCGGACGCGGGCTTTCCAAGTGGTTGATGGAAATCATTCTCGCGCATCCGCAACTGCAAGGCTTTCGCCGCTGGGTCCTCTCAACAAAAGATGCTCATGGCGTTTACGAACGGTTTGGTTTCATCAAGCTCCACCGGCCCGAGCGTTGGATGGAACGGCCCGATCCGAACATGAAAGAGAGTCCTGATTATTGGCGCTAAGTGGCACAGACTTCAGTCTGTGAATATCCCACCCGAAATCACAGGCTAAAGTCTATGCCACAGAAGACTCCACTCGCACTCATCATTCTCGACGGCTTTGGCTATCGTGCGGAACGCGATGGCAACGCGATCGCGCAGGCCGAGATGCCTTTCTACAACGAGCTGCTCGAAAAATATCCGCATACTTTGCTGCAGGCGTCAGGCGAATGCGTTGGCTTACCCAGCGGCGTAATGGGTAACTCGAACGTGGGTCATCTATGCATGGGCGCCGGCCGTGTGGTGCGCACTGATCTTGAATACATCAATCATGAAATTCGCACCGGCGCTTTTTCTCAGAATCTGGTGCTGAATGCAGCGATTGATAATGCCGTGAAGCACGATCGCGCGCTTCACATCATGGGTTTGACGTCAGACGGCATGGTGCATTCGTCACAGGAACACGCGTTCGCTCTGTTGCGCATGGCCAAAGAGCGCGAAGTGCGTCGCGTGTATGTTCACTGTTTTCTGGACGGCCGCGACACGCCGCCGCAATCGGCGGACAAATACGTCGCGCAAATGCAGAACGCGTGTCGCGAGATCGGCGTGGGCGAGATCGCTTCAATAGTGGGGCGCTACTACGCGATGGATCGAGACAAACGCTGGGAGCGAATCGAACGCGCTTATCGTCTCCTCGTCCATGGCGAAGGCGAGCCGGCGACCGATCCAATCGCGGCGATCACGAAAAGCTATGAACGCGGCCTCCACGATGAGTTTGTTGAGCCAATTGTCATGGTGGGCGCAGACGGAAAGCCGGTCGCAACGATTCAGGATGGCGACTCAGTCATCTTCTTCAACTTTCGCGCGGATCGCGCGCGTCAGATCACCAGCACGTTGGCGGTTCCCGGCTTCGACGATTTCCCGACACCGAACCGGCCGCACACTCATTTTGTTTGCTTCGCCATTTACGATAAGACCTATCCGCTCCCGATAGCCTTTCCGCCGGAGGTGCCGCGAAACATTCTTGCTGACGTCTTTGCCGGAATTGGGGTGCGCAACTATCGGATGGCGGAAACTGAGAAGTACGCGCACGTCACTTACTTTTTCAATGGCGGGACAGAGCGCGAGTTTCCCCACGAGAAGCGTCTGCTGGTCCCTTCGCCGAAAGTTGCGACCTACGATCTATTGCCTGAGATGGCGGCATTCAAAGTCACCGACCAGTTCCTGCGCGCGATCGAAGAACGCGACACGGACGTGTTCATCGTGAACTTCGCCAACCCCGACATGGTCGGCCATACCGGGAAACTCGACAAGACAATCGAAGCGTGTCAGTACGTCGACACGTGTCTGGGATGGATTTCGAAAGCGGTTGCGTCCGCAAAAGGCACCATGCTAATTACAGCCGATCACGGCAATGCCGAGCAGATGGTCGATCTAAACACCGGTGAGCCACACACGGCGCACACATCGAACCCGGTGCCGTTTCTTTTGATTGATAAGGATTCACTCGGTGTAAAGTTGCACAGCGAAGGGGCCTTGGAAGACGTGGCGCCGACGATGCTCGGGTTGTTGGGAATCGAAAATCCGGCTGAGATGACGGGAAGAGATTTGCGGGAGGGGTAGTCCTCTTGGGAGGGTTAGTCCTTTTACGTAGCCCAGGCGTTTACGCCTGGGAAGGTTTACGATTTCAAGAAAATTGAGCCCCTTTAGGAGCTTAGCATAGAGGTAAAGCCCATGAATGGGCTTCAGCTTTCAAACCAACTTCTTTCCCAGGCGTGAACGCCTGGGCTACAAGAAAAGATCCAGATGGCCACCGCAACTGACACACTCGAAGTTAAGAGCACGTCAAGCGCGATCTCGCTGCGCTGGATCATCAGCGCGCGTGAAGATCTCGTCTGGTTCATTGGCTCTGTCGCATCCAGTTACCTGCTCCTGATCTTGTACGTCAACGGTGTGCTCCCGCTGATTCCGATGGTGGCCGGCTGGGCAATTCTAATCGACGCGCCGCATGTCTTCGGCACATTCTCTCGCACCTACTTCGACAAATCCGAATGGAAGACGCGCAAGCGTCTGATGCTCGGCTCGCTTCTGTTCTTCGTGATTGGGCCGTTGATGGTTCTGCTTGGCGCCGGCTTCACCTTCTTTTTCGTCGCGGCGCTTTGGGCTTACTACCACCTGGTAAAACAGCACTACGGCTTTATGGTGCTGTACAAAAAAAAGAATAACGACCTCGCGCCGATTGATAACGCGCTCGATCGCCTGTTGCTGCTGTTCGCGTTTAACTATCCATTCGTCGCGTTCATCGCAAACGATCCGACAGCCATGGCGCGTGTGCCGGCGATTTTAAGAAGCGGAGTCAATGCGGTCGCGCTCCTACTGTTGATTGGGACGTTGGTTCTGGCGACGGGTTGGTTAATACGCCAGGTTCAGCGCCTGGTGTTGCGCCAGCCGCTCAACGTTCCGAAGTATTTGTTGCTGGCGGCGGCGATACCGATGCATTGGATCGCCCTGCTGACTCCGATGCCGGCAAAACCGATTGCGCTCGTGGCAATTCTCACCATCTATCACAACCTGCAATATCACCGGCTGATTTGGTTTCATAATCAGAAGTACGTCTTTCGCCCCTCTCCGCAAGCGGAGAGGGGTTGGGGAGAGGTTGAGCCACGCGCTAACCCCACCCCAACCCTCCCCGCACGCGGGGAGGGAGAAGACCGCGAACGGCAGGCCCGAGGCGTCGGGACTGCGGTACCTGATTACGGCCCCGCGTCATTCATCAGCCGCCGCCTGATCATCTACATCGCACTCGGAATCATTTTCGGCATCATCTATCAGGGCCCGCGACAATACTTCGGTTATCTGAATCTTCACACGGGGGACTCACCGGAGGCGTTGTCACTACCGATTCAACTAGGCATCGCCTTTTTATGGGGCTACGCCTTCATTCACTACTATCTGGATTCTAAAATTTGGCGGGTGCGAAGAGATCCGTCGGTAGGTCAGGCGCTTCGAATGCAATAGCTCACTGGAGATCACGGCAGACCCGGATTCCAATAGGCTCTTGTAAAATCACAATTGAGACATTAGAGTCTCCCATTCTACCTCGTTCCCGCTGTGCCTCTATTTATAGGATGAAACAGAAGGTTCTGCTCATCGCTCCCACCTCACGCGAATACAGAGAGCTTCCGCCGATTGCAAAAGCGCTGAATTGTGAGCTTCTGTTTGAGAATTTCGCGGGCGATTATTTCGATGAGCTGCTCTCCGGCAACCACGACGCTGGCGCGCAGAATCTTGAAATCCTCCCGCTTATTGAAGAGACCATCAATCGCTTCCGTCGCTCTGATTTGCAGGGAGTGACTTCCGCCGTCGGTTACCCGGGGATGCCCGTGGCAGCCCTTATCGCGAATCGCTTAAACCTAACCGGGCCGGGAGTTGAACAGGTACTGCTCTGTGAGCACAAGTACTACTGCCGGGTTGCCCAGAAGGCTCTGGTGCCGTTCGCCACACCCGAGTTTCAGTTGGTCGACCCGAATGAACTTGATCCACCTTCGGATTGTCCGCCGTTCCCATTCTTCCTAAAGCCGGTAAAATCCTGTTTCTCAATCAACGCGAATCGGATTAGCAATCTTGAAATGTTTCGCCGACAGGTCGGAGCAGAGCCGGCTCCCAGGAGCCTTTCTGAAGCCATTGAACGATCTTATCCAGGCCCATACAGACTTTCCGTTGGACGCAGGCTATTTGATTGCCGAATCTCTGTTGGAGGGTACGCAGGTTTCTTTGGAAGGTTATGTCGTTGAGGGTCGGGCACAGACCCTGGGCATTGTTGATTCGATAATGTATCCGGGGACAATGTGTTTCAAACGGTTCGAGTATCCGTCTCGTTTGCCCGCCGCCGTTCAGGAGCGAATCGCAGCGATTAGCGAAAGTTTCATGATCGGCATCGGCTATGACAACGCTTTCTTTAACGTCGAACTCATGTATGACCAAGCCACGGACGAGATTCGGATCATCGAGGTCAATCCGAAAATTGCGTCACAGTTTGCCGACTTGTTCGAGAAGGTGGACGGCAAGAGTTCTTACTATCCGCTACTTCAGATCGCTCTTGGAGAAAAACCGGATGTTCCCAGAGGACAGGGCGCGTTCAAGGTTGCCGCGAGTTGCGTGTTGCGCGCCTTTGAGAACCGAAGAGTCGTAAGTATCCCGTCGCAAAAGCAGATCGACGAACTCTTACTCAGGTTTCCGGACGCGCGCGTGGAAATAACCGCGTCGCCTGGAAAGCTCCTTTCAGATGTGATGCAGGACGGTAAGAGCTTTCGCTATTGCGTCATCAATATCGGCGCTAATTCCCGGGAAGACCTGAAAGCCAAATTAGAGAATTGCGAAAGCATTCTGGATTTTCAATTCGCCGCGCCATAAGTTTCCCCTCAAACGACTCGCGAACAATGAAGAAAAAAGTCCTCATTACGGTTAATCCAACCATTGTTAAGGGACGAGAGTTCTCTACGACGAGGAAGCTCATTACCGTTCTCGATCGACATTTCGAGCTGCGCGTGATCCCCATCAGTGGCTACGATTTCAAACGTCGCAAGGTGCGCGCATTCAAACGGCTGAAGGGCGGCGCCTTTGAGTATGCGGGTCTGATCGAGCCTGAGGCAGACCTATGGATTGTTTACAGCGATGGTTACTATTTGAACCACAGACGGTTGGGCTTCCGCTGGAGACGAGACTATTTGAAAGCGCAATTCGACTTCCATCAAGAAACTCTCACTACCGGCAAGACACGCTTGATGATTAACTCACCGGAAGCCGAGGCGAGAACTCTTAAGAGTTGGTTGGCGACTTTGAATTTTTCTAAGAGCCGGGTAATTCCGACTTACATGTTTAGTAGCATAGATGAGGTTTACGACTTTCAAAAAAAGAAAACACGGGTTGTCGTTAAGCCGATTTGGGGAGGCGACAAGTTGCACGTGAGACTGCTGGACAGTGAAGCATCTGTCACGAAATTTCACGGTTCGCTGGAGAGATTCTCTGATCGAGATCTTCGTGACTATTGCTTTCAGGTCTTTCGCGTAGGGAATGAAAAGCGCTTCTGGTTTGCGGGCGGTAGGTTCGTTGCCGGTCAACAATATCACCCCCGGCCCTTTTCCCACGGGCCATGGAGCGACACTTTTGACTTTACAAATTACCACCGAAGTTCTCAGAGAGGTTTCAGCGCAGACCTGGCCGCCGCGAAAAATCTTTGTGAGTTGTCGGGAATTAGCATGGGGTCGGTGGACTTCGTCGGCGATGAGATTAATGAGATCAATGGCGCCGGAACAATTTTCGCAACCACGACCGAAGAGGGAGAATTGTTTGTTGATGCGCGGCCGGCCTTTTTAAAATATTTTCTAAAGCTGGCGGATTCGCTATAGAGTCAGCAGTCTCACTTAACGCGCGCTTATTCAACACTATAATATTGACAATGACGGAACTGGGCCTATAGAGTGCTCTCATTCTTACCGTATTCTTTTCTGGCGGAATGACACCCAAGTCGCGAACTCAAGAGAAACTTAGCGGCGGATGATCTCACTGGCGCGCCGGTCGCGCTCGAGATTGTTCGCTGGTTTTCAGAGAAAGGAAGTCCCGAATGAAGGTTGAGAAGATTCACCCTCGCTGCTTTCTCGTCCTCGGCATCGCCTTGCCAATCCTTTTTGGAATCTGGCTTCCTGAGAGCGAGGTACATAGTCGATCTGCCAACGAAGTTCAGCCCGGCTGTTCGTGGCCGTTGCCTTTCCTTCCCAGTAGCGAGAAAGGGATCGACGCCTTTCAAAAGGCTCTTTACGATTTTGTGTCCAGTGGTTGCTATAAGACCAGCGCTGGTTGGAAGTCCGACATTGCCATTCGCGACACGGGCCCATTCATTAACGGTAAACCGTACGGCACTCACAACGCGGTGAAGGTTTATTATTCGCCGGAGATTGTGAAGTGGCTCAACACCGGCAGAAATGAGAACGACATTCAGGATGGCGCGACGATCATCAAGGAGATGTATCCCATGCCCGCGGCGCAACAGACCGTTGCGTTTCCACCGCCCGGCGGCTGGGCCATTATGGTAAGGGACAAGAAGGGTTCCTGGGATGGTTGGTTCTGGAGCGACGGCAGCAAAGCGATTGACTACAGCAGTTACCCGAACGCCGGCTTCGGGCTGTACTGCATTAACTGTCATGCCTCTGCGAAAACGAACCTCACTTTCGCGGCCAGCCGGAACATTAGTGGAAGTCCTATCACTTTTAACCCGACGATGCAGCCCAATCAGATTTCGACCGCCACGACGGCGGCGCGAAGACCAAGCACTATCAGAGCGGTTGGCGCTCAGCCACAGTTATCAGCGGCCGAAGATCTGGCCGTGCACACGAAGCGAGACCTGTTCGTGAGCCCGCAGGAGAAATCCGCAGGGACACAACAACTAAAACAAGCGGTTGGTCGCACGGCAAGCCTGGCGGGCATTCCCAAACAACTGGTGGGCCAATGGTACGACAACGCTCCGCAGCCCAGGGACCTCCGCATGTTTGTGACCGCGAATCAATGCATTGGCTGCCACGATGCCACGCAAAATAACGCGGGCCAGCCCAACATGATGTATCCCCAACTCTACGGCCAGGGCGCTAACCAGACAGAGTTGGACCTAAACGTTTCGCCGTACAGTGAATGGCGCTCGTCGATGATGGGACTGTCAGGACGCGACCCGGTCTTCTATTCCCAGTTAGAGACTGAAATAAACCTGCACCCCGAGCTAAAGTCGGAAATCATTAACACCTGCATGAGCTGTCACGGCGTGATGGGCAAGCGTCAGATCGATCTGGATAACAAGGGACCTTTTCGACTTGAGTATCTGGATCTGAAATATCCCGAGCCATTCTCACTCTACGGTGGACTGGCGCGCGACGGCGTCTCTTGCGCCGTATGTCACCACATTTCAGCGGAAGACTTGGGCAAGCCTTCGAGCTACACGGGCAAATTCAAGCTGGGCAAGGAAGACGAAATTTTTGGCCCGTACGAGGATGTCGTCACGACGCCTATGAAGAACGGTTTGGGCTTGACGCCGCGTCGGACCAAAGAGAACCAGATCCGAACATCAGCGCTTTGCGGCTCATGTCACACCGTGATTCTGCCGGTCCTCAAGGTCGGCGAGAAGGCGCCGTCGGATGTTTTCGAGAAGCCGTCTAAAACAGAGCATGAGCAGAACACTTATCTGGAGTGGCGCAATAGCAAGTATCAGGACGAGCAAGCTCCCATCGATCAGGCGGCAAAGCAAACCTGCCAGGATTGCCACATGCCCAGTAAGTACCCGGCCAAAACGGGAAATGAAATCACCTTCAAGATTGCCAGCACTGAAGAGGACACCTTTCCCGCCTCGGATTTTCGCGCTCCCGACGAAGAGATTCATTTGAAGGTGCGCGGTAATGATCCACAGAATCCTTACGGCAGACACACGTTGGTTGGCCTTAATTTGTTCGTCATGGAAATGTTCAATCAGTTCCCGGATAAACTTGGGGTTTCGACTTACGACCCGATGGCCACCTGGGGCAATCCCGTGCCCGGGCCGATCCTGGCGAACAAGTCCGCACTCGACATGGCGCGCAACGAGACGGCCCAGATTGAAATCAGTTCGCTTAAACGAACACCCTCCCGATTGACTGCGGAAGTTAAGGTCACCAATCTCGCGGGTCACAAGTTTCCCTCTGGCGTTAGCTTCAGGCGGGCGTTTATCGAGTTGAAGGTTAGCGTCGGCGGGAAAGCTTACTGGGTTTCAGGAGCCACAAATGAAAAAGGCGTGATCGGCGCCTGGAAGGGTGGGCGATTCACGCCTTTAGTGACCGAGTTTTTTGATAAGCGTACGAACCCTGGCCAAATCTATCAACATCACTACGACGGGAATACTCCAATCACCGACGAAGGACAGGTGCAGATTTACGAAGAACTCGTGAAGGACTCAAATGGGAATTTCACCACGAGCTTCCTCAGCCTGGACAATGTAGTCAAAGATAATCGACTGATGCCGCAGGGTTGGCGGCCGGATGGCCCTGATGCCAAGTTCACCTTGCCACAAGGCGTCGATCGCACATTCAATCCAGAGTACTTTAACGGCAGCGGCACAGACGTGGTGGTTTACCAGGTGCCGCTCAACAGCAGGATTACTCAACCCATCACTGTCACGGCAACTATCTATTACCAGGCCATTCCGCCGTACTTTCTGCAACAACGGTTCGCCGGGGCGCCCACGGGCGTGTTTACGCAGTCACTCAAGTACTACACCGAGCATTTGGACACGAACAAGATTTATGACGATTGGAAACTACTGCTCGGTGAAGCACCGATCAAGGATTGGAAGTTGATGATTACCACCACGACGAAGGCGCTCAGATAATAAGAGAAGAAAGAAAGAAGAGAGGATTGAGATCGAACTCTTTTGCGGCTTTGAAGGTAATCAATGCGCGCCTTGCGGTTTCGTCAGAAGCTTATGAAAATATCGCGCGATAGACTTGCCAAACTCAACGCCCTTCCCTGAGTAGTTGGCGAAGATTGAAGGGTTGATCAGTTCGGCTTCCATCAGAGTCGGTCCCTTCGCTGTTTGGATCAGGTCAATCCGGCTGTAGTGAATCGGACAACCTAAAGACTCGTAAGCCCTCAGAGTCCTTTCCGCAAAATCAAGGTCTTCCGCAGTCGGCTGATAGACTGCGACCGTGCCGCCTACAGACTCATTGCAACGAAACTCATGCGGGCGATCGGCTGACGGTCTCTTCAGCACCGCGTGCTGATACTCGAAGCCAAGGAAGACCAAACTCCGTTCACCGTGTCGTATGTCCGCCATGAAATCCTGCGCCAGGTATTCATTCTCCCTACCGGCAATGGTCGAAAGCTCTTCCAATTTTCTGACACGAAGCACGTCGTTTCCGCGTTCTCCGCGAATCGGCTTGACCACAAAGGACTCGCCGTCCGCGAGGCGTCGGCGAACAGAGTTATCCACGTAATGCGTGGGCACGACTTGAATCCCTTTCTTCTTCAAGGTCCCAAAGATACCTCTTGTCGATATTGTGACGGATGGTTGCCGGGTTATTGATTACCAGCCGGCCGGTGAGCTCGAAGATGTGAACCATTCGGAAAAACCTTTCGAGATCGAAATAATAACCTTCCATCTTGTAGACGAAAATCAAGTCGAAACTCTCCAGCGACAGAGGCGTGACGAACCCTTTGCGGTTGTAATGAAACATCCTGGTAAATTCACGATCGTGGAGGTCGTCCCAATTGACGAAAAACACATTGTGTCCCAGCGCCATCAACGCATTTGAAAAGTCGAAACAGTCGTGCTCGTCGACCTTGTATTTCACCGCAAAACAATCGTCTGTGGTTAATTCTCTCTCTTCCGCCATTGTCATTAGAATATTGCCCACGGCGGCTGCCTCTATGAAGATTGGGATGCGCGACCAGCGTGCGACTCAGAGGTGGCTGTCGCTCTCTTCACGGCCACGCCTGCAATGATCTCCAGCGGATCAATTACCACGCAGGAGTTGTTCTGCATCATCACCAGCGACGCTTCGGTACAGCCGGCGATAATGACTTCCGCGCCCTTTTCGGTCAGCTGGTCGGCTACTTCTTTCAATACGACGCGGGGCTTGCTCTTGTGCCCGCACTTGATTCCATCTCTGCCATAGATGGCCTGCATTACTTTTGTCTCCTGCTCAACCGGGTCAGGCTTAATCAGAATTACGTTTCTCTTGAGAAATGCTTTTTCGTAGATTCCGGACTCAATAGTCGCGGTTGAAGCGACCAGGCCCGCTTTCCGGCACTGCCGGTGATTTTTGATCGTGAACTCAACTGTCTCTTCAATCATGTTGAGCAATGGTATTTGGATGGCCTCTTGAACTTCCGCGAGGTAAACGTGCGCGAGATTGCAGGGCATTAAAAGAAATGCCGCGCCGGCTTGTTCCAGGACCTGCGCAGTGCGAATCATCTCGGGCACAGGACTTATGCCGCTGCCACGAACAGCCGCGACTCGATCGGGTATGGAGGGATTATTGAAAGTGATGACCGGGATGTGCTCCTGATCCCGGCTCACGGGCGTAAGAGCAGTTATTAGCGCGCAGAGCTTGTTCGTGGCCTCCGGCCCCATCCCTCCGAGAATTCCAATTCTCAAGAATCCAGCCATGCTTGGTATTCAGGGGCCGCGAAACGCTTCGCGGATTCTCTTCCCGCGCCTGATTCTAAATACACAACTGATTCGCGAGGGGTTCCGGGGAACAGGCAAGTAACACACGGTTGAAGGTTTGTGCCTCGTTGCAGTAGACCTTCGCAAGCAGTTTGAAAAGTATACCGGGCTCGATCGTCTGTCAACACTACCGGGGGTGGTTAGCGGGTGGCGTTTTTGTTAAGTTAGCCCACGATAGGTTTGATCTTAGGATAAGCCCGATCTTAAGAAGCCGGCAACCACGTCGACAAACTTCTCAGGCTGTTCCGCGGGCGGAAGATGCCCGCAGTTGCGAAAGACGATCAAACGCGCGCCCGGAATGCGATCGCGCAGACGGACCCCATCGCTGAGCGGTACGTGCGAATCGGCTTCACCCCAAACAATCAGCGTGGGCATGCGAATCGTATTAGCTTCGCGCGAGACTCGTTCGGCTCTCCAGCGCCGCATCGACCGCACCATCGCGCGATGCACGTTTGCGGTCGCCAGCAGATGGTGCCGCGCCGCAAGCTTTTGTTCATCAACTGGGATGCCGGTCCGCCGGTACATGTCCTCGACTCGTTTTCGCAGCACCCATCGCGAACCAAGGTATAGCGGCGTCACCACGTCCCCGATCAGCGGCAGACACGCGACGCGCACCAAAGGCGTTCGCACAATACTGTCGTTGCTGACAGTTCCCACCAGCACGAGTCGTTCGACCCGTTCCGGATAATCGAGCGCAATCGTCGCCGCTACCGCGCCACCGTATGACGCGCCGACGATCGTGGCCGTGTCGATCTCCAGGCGATCGAGCAGGCTGACAATTGTGTGCGCCTGCCAATCGATCGTGTATTGCCCATCAGCCGGTTTGTCCGAGTAGCCATAGCCGGGCATGTCGATCGCAATTACACGAAAGCCCGCCTCAGCGAGGGGCAGAAACACGTCACTCCAAATGAGCGTGGAAGAGATGAAGCCATGGATCAGCACGATTGCCGGTCCATCTTCGGCGCCGGCTTCCTGATAGTGAACGCGTACGCCGTTGATCCGCGTGAACCAGGAATGCTCCGGATGCGGGATCAGTTTGATGCTTTCGGGCCAACTGACATCACGCGGCCGCGTCAGAAGTTTCGTGGCGATTGCGCCCGCGGCGACGCCCGCAAGTCCGGCGAGTAGATAACGTTTTTTCATCAGGGGAACCAATGTTAACCCGCGGTGCGCGGAGATCGAAAGTGGTCTCGGTTGGTGTTTCTTTCACACCCGGCTTCAGCCAGGTGACGGCGAACAGAAGAAAGAGAGTGAAACCGTTTCAACGGTTTCTACTAGGCCGTTGAAACGGCTTAACTTTTTTGCAGCGTCGGCGATCACCTCGCTGAAGCGAGGTGTGAATAAGACTTAGCCGGTTCCAAACAGCCCGGCGGCCTTCTGTTTAATCACAACCTGCGGATGGACGACGCCACTGGCACGTTCGTATAAACCGACAGCCACCAACTCATCACCAATTCTAAGTCTGATTGCCTGTTCATCAGACCACGTGCCGCCAGTTTCGGCATCAATGGTCAGATCGATTCCATTCAGAATCCGCGTTTCATCCTCTTTGCGTACTTCGAAGTCCGGTAAATGTGAGAGCGCCATGTTGGGTGTAATCAAGATATCCGCGACCGTTTCGTTCTCTACGCGCTCTTCAAGCTTTCCCAAAGTGACTGAGTCTTCAATCGAGAACCGGCCGGCGCGCGTGCGACGTAATCCGGCTAAGTGAGCGCCGATGCCGAGTTGCTTGCCCAAATCCTCGGCGAGCGTCCGGATGTAAGTGCCCGCGGAACAGACAACTCGCGCGTTCACATCCACCGCGCCATCCTGGTTCCTTTCCCATTCGCCCTGGGACAGCAGTTCGAACGCGGAGATAGTCACGCGCACCGGTTGCCGCTCAATCTCTTCACCCCGCCGTGCATGTTCGTAAAGTTTTCGGCCGGCAATCTTTTTCGCCGAGTACATCGGCGGGATCTGTTCGATCTCTCCGGTCAACGAAGCCATCGCCGCTTCAATATCTTCAACGTCCGGAATGCTTCCCTCCCCACGAGTGGGGAGGGATTGAGGGTGGGGTTGGGCGTTGCCGACCTCTCCCCCTGCCCCCCTCTCCGCATGCGGAGAGGGGGAAATGACGCGCGCCCCCGTAACGTCACCCGTGTCAGTCGCGTATCCAAGCCGAATCACTGCTTCGTATTCCTTTTCCGCACCGCTGAGAAATTGCGCCAGCCGCGTTGCGCGGCCGACCAGCATCACGAGGACTCCAGTCGCAAACGGATCCAACGTGCCGGTGTGGCCGACGCGCCGCTCGCCGATGATTCGGCGCACGCGCGCAACCACATCGTGCGACGTCATCCCCGCGGGCTTATCGATGATTAGCACACCGTCCATTGGGCGATTGTCCGATGACGTAGAAGCGGGGGCAAGCCCGGGGTCCCCAGCCGAGCATCTCGGCTTGGGTGGAAACCCCCTTCCTGACCTCGAGTCATTCTCAGGGTTGCCCGGTTGTCCTAAAGTTCAAACACGCCGCATCTCCTCATGGTTAGGAAGGGTGGTTAACCCCCGCCCAGTGCTGCTATAAACACTCGACAAGAAATACATGCGCCAACGTCGAAAACCAAAAGCGGCCGAAGAAGAAGCTGCGCCGCTCACACCAGAGAAAGCGCGCGCACTTGTCTTTCAACGCGCCGCGAAGCTGCTGGCGGCCAAGCAGCGTTCCGTCGAAGAACTGCGCGAGAAATTATCGACCACGCGCGGCGCGACTAAACCAATGATTGACGAAGTCATCGCCCGCCTGCGCGGATACGGCTATCTCGACGACGCGAAGTTCGCGCAAAGCTACGCATCGCTTCGCCTGCGCGAGCGGCCCATCGGCCGGCGCCGGCTGCAACGCGACCTCTGGCTTAAGAAGATCGACAAGCAAACTGCCGAGACGGCCCTCGACGAAGTCTTCGAAACTACGCCCGAAGAAGATTTGATCGAGCGCGCAATCGCGAAACGCGTTCGCCTGCGAGGAAAACCCAAGACTCGCGAAGACGCCAAGAAGCTTTTCGACCACTTGCTGCGACAGGGATTTGAATTTGAGTTAGTTAGCGAAAGGATCCGGGCGCTGGTAACCGCCAGGGAAGAATAAGCTCAACCGATGCGTCCTTCCTACCTGCGATAAACGAATGTTTTCCACGGGCTTTTGAAACCGGCGCGGCCGTCCTGATCCACAGCCCACACCCGCCACCTGCCCGGCTGCGCGCCAACGAACTTGAATTCGTAGCTGGTGGTGGTGAGCTTAACCATTGATGGTTGCGCCGGATTGCGCAGCGTTTGAGGATGCGGGCAGGGGTCGCTTCCTTCCGGTGGTTGGCAGACATCCACTTCGACACTATATGAGGCGGCGCCTTCGACCGGCTCCCACGTCAGAGTCGTGTGCCTTGGGAAAATGTCGAAAACTTGATTGTCTTCCGGCAAAATCTGCTTCGGCGCGGGGAGGTTAAACTCGGGGATCTTCTCTTCATCATTCAAGGCCAGATTACTGCTCGCGCGCCGCCGGTTCATAACGATCCTAACTTCTGTTTCGGCGCCGGCCGGAACCACAACCGGCGCGCGCGGGTCGGTGCCGGTCAAGCCAAACCAATCCTCGTAATCCGGTGACGAGATGTGCAGTGTAAACGGCGTGAAGGCCGTGGGGATTGAGAACATTCCTCGAGCTGACTTTGCATCCGTGCGCCAGCAAGCCGGACGATCGGTGCGGCACATTCTAAACACGAGGTTGTCGATTGGCAGTTGCGTTTGCGAATCAATCGCGATGCCCTTAAGCCGACCGTTCTTCGACATAAAAACGGCCACTTGAGCATGGGGCGCGTCGTCGCTTAAAACCACTTCCGGCGGTGGATTGTTTGGATTGCGAAAGAATTCAAGGTAAGGCGCTGTGTAAACATCGTCCCGCGGGTTGTAGATCACGATGTATTTTCCGGGGCGATTGACCCTGATCGTGAATTTACCCTCGCTATCCGTGCGCGTCCCGAATCCCAGCGGTTGTCGCGTGCCTACTGAGTGGGAAATGTACGCCGCAACGCCCACGCCGGCCGCGGGCTTGCCTTCACTGTCACGCACTTGTCCGGCGAGCGTATAAGCTGAACCTCCCTGGAGTGTTGCGGCAATTAAAAAGGCCAAAGTGAGAATCGGCATAACAAATCTCCGGTTGAGGGTGCGCGGATATATACCATGGCCCCGGCTCGAGGTAAACGAGCTTCGTCACTACTTCTCAAGCCAAACTAACGGAACCGGCGAGACCAGTCCGACACCTTTCGCCGCTGCACTCTGAAAGAAGGGCGTTACCTCGCCGCTTTCGGTGTCGATCAAGAGCAACTTGTCGGGCGCATCGCCCGCGACCATCAATCGCGCGGAAGAATTGATCAGGAACTTGGCGCTCGCGAAGGTCCAGGTGATCGAGGTTGGTCTCTGCTTCTGCCAGTTGGTTGGATTCAAAAAGAACAGCTCGGTGGTCGTGCTGCTTGGTTGTTCGATGAAAAAGGGCGCGCAACTCTGCGCGGCGTAGCCGATGAAACGGCATTCTGAGCACGGTGCGGGCGCAGGGTCGAGACTTTCGAAACGATCCATGTTCTTCGCGATCAACAGCGCGTTTTGATCTGCGGAACGAACAAACCCTTCGTTGGATTTCGCGCAGACAGTTTCAATCGACCACTTCCTCGGCCCGTCCTTCAGCTTCACCGTGTCGCCAATCGTCGCTACCGTTGAGGTGTTCGGCTTGAGCGGCTCGGCCCCTTTTTTCGTCGTCAGTCCAGCGAAACGGTCCAACACCAGACGATCTTTCGCGATCCAATGAGCGCACTCCGCCGTGCCGTTCGGATCGTCGATCACCAGTTTCGCCTTACCGGTCGCATCAGCGACATACAATTTCGTCGAATTACCGGACTTCTGCTGGTAGCTGAAATGATTGCCGTCGGGCGCCCACGCCAGACATACGCTGTCACCTTTCACCAGCGACGTCACTGATCCGCTGGCGAGATCGCGGACGCTAATCTCGTCTTTCGTGGCGAAGAGCAAACGCGTCTGATCGGGACTGGCTACTGCTTCCTTCACCCCGGCCGTAAGCGTTGTGAGGTTGTACGCATCGCCAGCTTGAGTGAGTTCCGCCAGGGCTGCGCCAGTGGATGGATCGCCAGTCAACAACAGCACGCGACCCTTGAATTTTGGTCCGGTGGGTTTCGGTGGCTCAGAGCAAGCGGCGGTGATCACGCCCGCGATGAGGCATGCACCGATCAAAGCTTGGCGAAGGCGGTTCACTGCCTATTCAATAACGCATCTGTCTGGTTCGTTCAACCAGCCCCGACCTGTCGGGACAGCAGACGTCAGCCGCGAGCTCCCGAGCGCGTGGGTTAATGCCCTGCCGGATCGCCGTGTTAGACTTTTGATTCGTCAGTCGTCACTGCTCGGCATTCCTACTGATCTCCGACCTCTGACCTCTGCTTTTATGACTGGTAACGAGATTCGCGAAAGATTTCTGGAGTACTTTGAGCGGCATGGCCATACGCGTGTGCGCTCCAGCCCGCTTTTGCCCGCCAACGATCCGACGCTGCTCTTCACCAACGCGGGCATGAATCAGTTCAAGGACGTGTTCCTCGGAGCCGACAAGCGCGATTACGTACGCGCCGCTTCGTCGCAGAAATGCCTGCGCGCCGGCGGCAAGCACAACGACCTCGACGAAGTCGGCAAGACCGCGCGGCATCAGACATTTTTCGAGATGCTCGGGAATTTTTCGTTCGGCGATTACTTCAAGGAAGACGCGGTCAAGTTTGCCTGGGATCTGCTCGTCAACGAATTCAAGCTCGACCCGCGGCGCATGTGGTTCACCGTTTACGAAGGCGACGAACAAGTAGGCCCCGATGAAGACGCCGAAAAGTTTTGGCACGCGGTCGGCGCGCCCAAAGAGAGAATTCTGCGCTTTGGCCGCGCAGACAATTTCTGGCAGATGGGCGAGACCGGACCGTGCGGCCCGTGCAGCGAGATTCATTACTACATGGGCGACGATCCCGACGACGCAGAGAACTGCGCCGAGAACGTCAATGGTCCGACCGACATCATCACTGAGCTGTGGAACCTCGTGTTCATGCAATTCGATCGCAGCGAAGTCGAAGGCGGAGACCCGACCGTGAGGGAGGGTGCAAAGCAATACAAGCTAACTCCTCTGCCCGCGCCTTCAGTCGATACCGGCATGGGTCTGGAGCGGCTGTGCGTGGTGCTGCAAGGGGTGAAATCGAATTACGAAACGGATCTGCTGAAGAACATTGTCGATTTCGTCGCCCAGCTAGCCGATCGAAACTACGAAGCAGAGACACAGGAAGGATTTGCCATGCGCGTGATCGCCGATCATGCGCGCGCGACTGCGTTCTCGATTGCCGATGGAATCTTGCCGGCGAATGAAGGACGCAACTATGTGCTGCGCAAGATCATGCGGCGTGCGATTTATCAGGGCCGGCACACGCTCGGTTTCGAAGGATCGTTTTTTCATAAAATCACGAACTTCGTTATCGATCAGATGGGTGAAGCCTTTCCCGAACTCGAAAGCCATCGCGACTTCATCGAGAAGATGGTGCGGCTGGAAGAAGAGCGGTTTGGCTCGACCCTCACGGTTGGTTTGCAGAAGCTGGACGAACTTTTCGCGAAAACCGGAAAGGGGCAATACCCGGACTGGAAAGAACTAGCAAAGCTCTACGACACGTTCGGCACTCCGCGCGATTTGATTCGTGTAGCCGTTGAAGAGCGCGGGTTGCTGACGTTTGACGAAGATACATTCAATCAGAAATTCGACCTCGCGCTTCAGGAACTGCAACAGGCAAGCGGAGTTGGAAAGACTGAACAGAAAACGAAGACGAAACCGCTCTACGCAGATCTCGCTGCGCGCGTTCAGTCTCCTTTCCGCGGTTACGAAACAACGCGCGTTGACGATGCCAAGGTGCTCGCGATTATTCGTGGCAATGACGAAGTGTCTGAGCTAAGTGAGGGCGATGCCGCCGGCGTAGTGCTCGATCAGACGCCGTTCTATGCCGAAAGCGGTGGCCAGGTTGGCGACGTCGGCACAATCATCAAGTCGGCGGCGAACGAAAACGAAACGGCACTCGTTGCGCGCGTGGCTGATACCTACTCGCCCGTGCAGGGCCTGATCATTCACAAGGTCAAAATCGAAAAAGGTTCGCTCAAAGTCGGCGACACCGTCAGTGCCGAAGTCGATGTCTTCACTCGCGATGCGACGCGACGGAATCACACGGCGACACACCTTGTACATGCGGCGTTGCGCGAAGTCCTGGGTGCGCACGTAAAGCAGGCGGGCTCAGTCGTGGCGCCGAGTTACCTGCGCTTTGACTTCACGCATTACCAGCAAATGAACGAAGAGGAAATGCAGGAAGTCGAGCGACTGGTAAATGAACAAATTCTTCGGAACGTCAAAGTTGATACCGAGGTGATGCCGGTTGAAGACGCGATTCGCGGCGGCGCGATGGCGCTGTTCGGCGAAAAGTACTCGGGGATGATGCGCGTCCTGACAGTGCAGGGATTTTCAAAAGAGCTTTGCGGCGGTACGCACGTGCGCGCGACCGGCGACATTGGCGTCTTTAAGATCATCACCGATGAATCGATCGCTTCCGGCGTGCGTCGCATTCGCGCCATCACCGGCTTCGACGCTTACGAACGTTTCCGCGAAGACGAGCGTGTGATTGAACAAGCGGCGGCAAATCTGCGCACTTCGCGCGCGGAACTCCCCACGGTCATCGGGAAGTTGCAAGAAGAATTAAAAAAAGCGCGCCGCGAAGCTGAAGAGTTGCGTTTGAAAATTGCCAGTGGCGCGATTGGGACCTCCGCGTCCAACGGCGATGAAGCACGTGACGTTGCTGGGGTGAAAGTCCTTGCGAAAGAAGCGAGCGGCCTCGATGCCGCCGGCATGCGTCAACTGTCCGACACTTTACTTGCGCGAATCAAATCCGGTGTGGTCGTCCTCGGCCGCACCAACGACGGCAAAGTCTCGCTGATTGTGCGCACGTCGGACGATCTCACCAAGAAAGTTCCCGCGGGACAGGTCATCAAGGAGCTCGCGCCGATCATCGGCGGCAAAGGTGGCGGCAAAGCCGACATGGCCGAAGGCGGCGGCAGCCAACCTGAGAAACTCTCAGAAGCTTTGCAGGCGAGTTATGGCGTGATCGAAAAGATGCTCACGTAAGAATCTGTCCACAGATTCGGCAGATTCACAGAATTAAGGCTGAAGAAAAGTTGATTTCCGTTTTAGAGTCCGCACTTGTGCGGGCGGAGGGCCGGACAAGTCCGGCTTCTAACGGTTAGTTTTCTTAATCTGTGGAATCTGTGTAATCTGCGGATAGCTAATCAGGCTTAACGGACTTCGACGGTCGCGGCCATATCCACAAACCGGTCGCGATACTTCAGCCCATCAAAGTTACCAAAGCGTTTTTGGTGTTCGAGGCGAGCATCAGTCATAGGAAGTGTGACTTCCAGTGGATATCTCCTTATCCCTGAAGACCAGTCAGCCTCAGCCTCCGACAACCACGAGTCATCAAAGAAGACCGACTTATTGAAGTGTTCGATGGCCGCTAGTGCGACCAGCGTTTCATCGGGAATCGGATCAACCGGATTCTCTGCGGCCGAGGACGCGGCTTCCGGCGACAGTCCTCTTGGTGGCCCGCTTAACAACCGGCGGAACCATGACCGCTCACTGCTCGTCGCCGGTCGTTGTCGCATCGCAAGATAACGCACGCGATTCATGAATCGTTTTATCGAACGAGGAGTGACGTGCTTGGAGAAGATTAGCGGGTGCCATATCTTCAACGCGTCAACAAAGTTCGGTGAGTCTTTCACGACCAGGTCCGGCCGCCGCGTCAGTACCGTCGCTCCAACCCACAACATCACCAGCAGGGCAATGGCCGGCAGAAAACCTCTTGAAAAGAGTCCTCGTCCTCCGGCGATGATCTCGGCACGCTCACTAATGATGACCGCAGTCGGAGACGGAGACGGTCTCGGCAACGCAGTTGGGGTCGGGCTCGGAGTTCCGGAACTTCTAGCCGGGAATGCAACGGGCGTCGGTGTGGGCGTCTGGGTCGGACTAGCAGAGACGTCTGGAGTCGGAGTTAACTGCGTCGTCGCTGGTGCAGCCGGTGATTGAGAGATCAGGCTCATGGCGAGAAAGTACCCGAGCGTCAACAGCACCACCAAAGCGGTTAGCGCGGGCAACACTCGCCAGTGCCGCGCAAGCACACCGGCAAATGACGATTTCAATTCCTGCCAGCGGCTTTTCGGTTCAGGCACGGACGGCTGGTAAGCGCCTGCCAACAGAAGCTTCAGCGACTGTCCTTGTTTTGTTACCGGGATCGGCACTTCGATGTTGATTAGTTTATCCAGGTATTGTTGCGCAAACTGGATCCGTTTTTCCTTCGCAAGTTCATCCGGCGTTTGGTCTTCACCGTTGGTGGATTGCCGTTTGTCGACATCGTCAATCATTTCTTCCGCAATGTCCTTGAATGCACGTCCGACACAGCGCTCGACATATTCGCGAGCCATGCCGATGACGACGAAACATTCACCTGAGGTCGTGAGAAAGTTCACCGCTTCCAGCGTTTCCAAAACGTTCTCAGGCCGGCAGCGATCCAAATCGTCGATAAAGATCAAGAGGCTGCGTTTGCCCAGCGCCCGCGTGACGTCATTGAATTCGACGGCAAATTTCTGACGGAAACTGGTTTGGGCTTCGAGGCCGCGAATGCTTGCGCCTGCGGAAACACCGGCCAGCAGACTGGCGGGCTTAACTCCGAAAGCGGTAATCCCGCGCCAGACCGCACCCAGAAATGCGAAGATGCCGGCCAGGAGCGGCACAAAAGGAACGAGGTTCGAAGCTGTCTTCGAGCGGATGTGAAACTGCTGCTGTCAGCCAACTCATTAAGCCGGCATAAGACGCATCTGTTCCTTCGCGTCCAAAATGATAGATCAGCAAAACATAAATAACGAACAGCAGCAGGACGAGCGGCAGCCAATGTCGCCAACCTCGAATCCCAAGCAGCTTGGCGCGGAACGCTAGTCCACGATTGCTCCACCATCGCGGCACGGCCTGAAGCTTGATGTTCTCAAGCAGCGACGCCAGCATGTGCTCTTCTTTTTGATGGTGCCACGCGTTGAACCAGACGGGCCGGAATTTGTACGAACGCAGATCCGCGCGCAACAGATTCATCAGGGAACTCTTGCCCGTGCCCCACTCGCCGATGATCGCGACGGTGAGGGGCGGCGACGTGTTCTCGTTTCGCAGAAATCGGGAAAGCCCGAGCGCGATTGTGTTGAAAGCGAGGACGTCACCGGCGGAAGTATCAAGCGGCCGGTCAGAGACGAGCACATCCGCCACGGATTCTTCCGGTTCGGAGGCTGGCACGCTTGCGCGCCGTAACAGAAGCAAGGGGACGGCCAACAGAACCACGAAAAACCACGGGGCCGGAAATCTCAGGTACCTTCCGCTGGCTTCGTTGCCTTGAGTCCGATGTACCCAAGTCGCGCCGCCGTCGTCAGTACTGAGGATCAGACCATGCTCGCCGGCGATCCAACCGTGCTGTCCGTCAGGAAGAAAACTGATCGAGTTGAGGTGACTCAATGTGCCGCTGGTTTGTGGTTTCCAGTTCACGCCAGAATCGGTTGTAGTCCGGATTCCCCCGTAACCTCCTACCACCCAACCTCTGTTTTGATCGCTAAAGTAGAGTCCCGTTTGCATAAGGACAGGCTCATTCATCCTCCAGTGGTCCCAGTTATTGCCACCGTCCTGCGTGCGCCAGAGGTGACCCGACGAGCCGTAATACCAACCCAAAACCCAAACTGTCTGTGTGTTAAGAAAGTGGACCGCTGTGGGGCTTGCGTTGTCGACTATCTCCAAAGTGAAAAGCTCAAACGAAGAATCGATGTCACCCCAGGGGACTACGCCAGCAAACTCGCGATACTTAGCTTGAAGAGTTATTTGAAGCGACTGCCACTCTTTCTTCTTGTACGGATCATCAGTGCGAAGGGCTATAAGCCCATGCTCGTCCCAGGACCAACCTTCTCCACGACTCCACGTTTCGAAGGTTGTACCGGTATCGCTAACTGTCAGGCCGTGGTTTGCGCCTTCAAAGTGAACCGCGAGGAGCGAAGCGTTTTTAACGTCGGGAGTTGAATCAGCTTCCGGCAATGGTGTCGGCGTGGGACTTGCCTCGCCCAGTGGATCTGTCGCTGCTGTACTTTGGCTTGGCGTTGGACGTGGCACGCGTTGTGGAACTGTCGCTGCTGTACTTCGGCCGGGTGTCGGCCTTGGGGCCGCTCCCACACTGGGTGCGACATTGGGTGAAAAAGGAGTAGGCCCGGGGGTTCCCGAAGGGGCCGGTCGATTGGGATCTTGTGGCTCGGAATTGGAGATCTCTGCTGCTTCGGCAGTTGGTATCAAATCGGGAAGATTGAGAAAAGACTGGAGGCTCGCCGGTGTTGGCGCCGGTGTTGGCGTCGGCGTTGGTGTCGGCGTTGGTGTCGAGGGAGGCGAGATGATTTGAGCTTGCCTAATTCCCTTTGTTTCCCATGTGACACCGCCATCGGTGCTGGTAACCACCATGCCTTTGTTGCCGACGGCCCAAACGTGATTCGTATTAGGTACGACTTGAATGGCATTAAGTGACACGCCAATCTTCGGCAGCCGGCTCGGCGCATTCCACTCGAGCGGGTAACGCCACCAACTGAACGAGAGCAATGCAGGCGGGCGCCGGAACGCGTCCGGTCGCGGTGATTGCGTGATCGTAAGTAAGCTTGCGCCAATGACGAAAACAAGAGCGATCCACAAGCGAATCGCAAATGGCACCGCGAGCCAGCCCCCAGGCGACCGCCCGCCTTGCGAGGCGCTGCTTCCAACTGGTTGAGCTTTGTCGGGATCCGGGCCCTGCATCGTTATCGCCTGATTGAACTAGCAGCAGCTAATGATTTCGTTCAGTTCATGAAGACATGACGCCGTCACATGAAGGGCTGGATCTTGTTGGGTTCGCCTGTGAGAGCGTCTGAGCTTTGACTCGATTGACGGCCGCATAGTAAGGCGGCCACATTTGTTCGTCAATGAATTATGGTCGAAAGTCGCCGGAGTGGGCCGAAGGTGGCGGCAGCCAACCGGAAAAACTCTCGGAAGCTTTGCAGGCGAGCTATGGCGTGATCGAAAAGATGCAGGCGTAGATCTATCCGCAGATTACGCAGATTACGCAGTACGAATAAATAGCCACGAAACGGCACCAAGCAAGAACGTGCGTGCTTTTGACGTCCGCGTAGCGGCGATTGAAAGTAGCCCAGCGCTTTAGCGCTGGGAAAAGAAACCTTCCTTGACCGTAGCCCGCGAAGCGGGCGACAGAAGTTTGGACCATGCAATCTCTGTCGCCCGCTTCGCGGGCTCGACTCATTTCCGCATCCTGATCCCAGCGCTGAAGCGCTGGGCTACTATCAAACGTCCCCTGACGGGGACGAATACACGCTTCTCGTCCTCACGTGCTCCGGACGAAATCCCACACCCACCAGACGCGCCGGAATCCGTCTTAGAAACGGCCAGCGATTGAAAAGTTTTAGTGGCGCCGGAGCGCGGAAATCCGTATTGCCGAGGACGCGAGCGATGACGTTGTTCTGCATGAACACCTGAAGCGACTGCGTCATGCGCGTGGGAAACTCGCGTCGCAGTTGCACTCGTTCCAAATCCGCCAAGCCCACTGTGTTGCGCGACAACCGCTCCGCGAGAATGTTTGCCGTTGCCACTGCATCCTGAATCGCGAGGTTGATTCCGACACCGCCAATTGGCGACATCGCGTGCGCGGCGTCGCCGATGCAAAGCAGTCCGGGCCGATACCACTTCTGCAAACGATCGATTCGGACAGTCAGTAACTTAATCGGTTCCCAATCCGGCAACTCGTGCATGCGATCCGCCAGAAACGGCACGACTGAAATTATGTCTTCCCGGAACTGGTCGAGGCCGCGGCCTTTGATGTTTTCGAATTCGCCTTTGCGAATTAGATAGCCGCACTGCCAGTACTCGCCGCGGTTCAGCATCACCATCATCTTGCCGGCTTTGATTCGGCCGAGCGTCTGTTCGCCGTCGGAGGGTTTGCGCGACAGACGAAACCAAAGCACATCCATCGGCGCGCCAAACTTCTGAACCTCCAGTCCGGCTTTGTCGCGCACGATTGAGCCGCGGCCGTCAGCCCCGATGGTCAGGTCTGCGCGCACGTCCAATTCTCCGTCCGGTGTTTCCGCGCGCACCCCGGCCACGCGTCCTTCGCCTTCCAACAGATCGACGACTTCGGCCTGCATGATCAATTTGAATGTCGGATAAAGCCGGGCGTGATCGGCAAGAAAATCGAGAAAGTCCCATTGCGGCACGAGCGCGATAAATTTGCAGACAGTCGGCAAATGCGAAAAGTCCGCGAGCTGCACAAACTCGTCGCCGATCTGCCCGCCGAGTGCGCGCACTTCGTCGTGCGGCAATTTCAGAAACTCTTCGAGCACGCCGAGCTCGTGCATCACTTCGAGCGTCGAAGGGTGCACGGTGTCGCCGCGAAAGTCGCGCAGATAGTCCGCGTGCTTCTCAAGCACAACCACCTCGACGCCGGCCCGCGCGAGCAAATAGCCCAGCATCATGCCGGCTGGACCACCGCCCGCGATGCAACAGCGAGTCGTGCTCGAAGCGACGGTTGCGACTGACATTGATTCGGCGTCTTTCATGCCGCGCAAAACTATCAAATTTCGGCGTCTGCGAGTATGATTTCCCAGCTTTTAAGCCTTGGAGCTTAACCTAAAAAGGAGCAATAAATGAGAAGAACGACCGGAGTGATCTTGTGTCTTGCGTTCGCCATCTTCCTGATCGGCTGTTCCACGACCGAGACGAATACGAATACCAATACGAATACAGCGACGGTGACGACTGATAAACCCGCGGCGGCGACGACGCCGGCGGCTAGCACGGCTTCGACGAGCGGCGCCAGCATCGGCGTGCCGGAATGCGATGATTTCCTCGCGAAGTACGATTCCTGCACCAACAAAGTCCCAGAGATGGTGCGGGCGCAGTACGAGAACGCCGGCAAACAGATGCGAGACCAGTGGAAGAGACTGGCCGACAATCCACAAACAAAGGCATCATTGGCAGCGGCTTGCAAACAGGCGGTTGAGCAACAGGCCGCCGCCTGGAAGATGTACGGCTGCGCAAACTGACCTAAGCTGTCGACCTGGAATCAACGGGCCGGTAGCAATATAATCTCGCCGGCCCGTAACGATTCAACTTTCTGAGCAACTAGCCGGCTGAATCTGACGTCTCAGCCGGCAGACGCTTTTTCGGAATATCAGAATCCCGATTAGTCGGGATTGAACCAGCTAACAAGGCAATTTCGGATTCCCAGTCCAACCACCCGCTACCGCAGGTGGTTCTGACTCAACGCTTCGGAGGTACTTCACATGAAAGCACAACTCGCCCGCGTAGTGGCTCTCGCGCTGCTCGCCATGTTCTTTGTCCAATCAACATTCGCAACTTGCGGCGGTGGTGGCGGTGGTGGTGGCGGCGGCGTCAGTGGCAGCTCGAGCGGAGGCCCTGCCGCGACGGTTTACCCTGTGCCATGGAAAGTCCGCAAGGCGAACGACGCGCCGGCGACCGGGCTGGTTCTCTATTGGTTCCCAGCGTCCGAAGCCGAAGTCAAAGCCTCGAGTCTGCGCCAGTCGCGCATCCTTTCACTTTATGCCACGCAGTGCGTGGCGATGGAGGTTAGCGATGGCGTCAGCACTCCGCATGCGGACCAGCTCATCGGCCAATCCACCCGGCCCATCGCCGCGTTGGCCCAGCCTGACGGCACGCTGGTCGGTAAGGTTGAGAACGCCGGCGGCAAATTGAAAGTTGCCGACGTGGAAAAACTGGTTGATGGTGAAATGAAGAAGCGCGAAGGCGACGTCACCGCCCAGATGAACGAAGCTACCCGCAAAGTCACGGCCGGGGACAAAGATGGCGCGATTAGAATTTACAAATCGGTGGTCGAACAGAAATGCCAGTTTCCGAAGAAGGCAAAAGAAGCGGTGAAGGAATTGAAGAAGCTCGGCGTCACGGACGTCGCAAGCATCCCGCCCTCACCGGTTTTTGAACCGCGTCAAAGCGCCGCGATTGAGCGCGTGATGAGACGCGGGCTGACCGCCGAACATCGCGGTCAATACGAGTTAGCTGATCGTCTCTACACGCAGGCGCATCGCTTGGATCCGGCTGATCCGACTCCGCTGCGCTATCTCGGCGAGAATTATCGGCACAACATTGGCGACTGGGACAAAGCCCGAAAAGTCTTCAACCAGATTCTGGACATGCCCGCCGATCCGCTTTCGCGCTCGGTCGCCTTACATGGACTCGGCAAGATGACGATCCATGACGGCGAGTTCAAGAAGGGTCTCACCTTCATGGAACGAGCCGTCGCGGAATACCCGCTGGCACTGGCTTATCGAAACCTCGCGGTCTTCTGGAATTCGGAAGGTGATCCGGCGAAGGGCAACGAATACACGCAGCAGGCGCTGGCGCTCGACCCAAAGGACCCTTACAACATCGTATTCGCGGCGGTCTTCATGGCGGCGAACGGCAAGAAAGATGAAGCGCTGAAGATTGCGCGCGAGAACATCAATCTGCTGCCGGCATCGTACAACCTGGCGGCCATTTACGCGCAGAACGGTCAGAAGGAGAAAGCACTTCAATTACTGCGCCGTCACTTCTATGTGTACGAACGCTATCAGGCCGTGCGGGCGAAGGAGATGATGGAAGCGCGCGTCGATGCAATGTTCGATTCGATTCGCTTCGATCGCGACTTCATCGCGCTGACCCGCAACGCAGACGGCAAGCTGCCGGTGCCGATGAAAGGCATGCCGGCGACGCAGGCGATGCCTCATCGATAAAGCAAGGAATAACGTGGAACCGGGGCGGCAGGTTATTAACGCCGCCCTTTCAACTTAATGAAACCGTTTCTGCACGGTGGCGTGTACAAGCTTGAAGTCCAGGGGTCTTAGTCCCGACTTTCCCGGAAGCATTTCGACGCACGTTTCTGAATTCATGTAA
Organism: uncultured Acidobacteriota bacterium; assembly: GCA_963726075.1. GTDB lineage: Bacteria > Acidobacteriota > Blastocatellia > Pyrinomonadales > Pyrinomonadaceae > UBA11740. Next base: position 1,674,074 of record CAVSAQ010000001.1, read on the forward strand.
CTGACAATTAACTGATCGCTCCCAAGGAAGCTCCGGATGAAAAGCTTCGCATCCCTCAAATTCTCACTTTGTAGTCTCCTGCTGCTCGCGGTCGCGACTACCACCAATTCACAACCGAACACCGGGTCAATCAAAGGCACAGTCACAGATCAGCTTGGTGGGCTTGTCGTCGCGGCAAACGTCGTGGCGAAGGACAGTAAGGGCGCCACCAGCACAGTCAATACCGACGCGAATGGCAACTACGAATTTCGTTCTCTCGCCGCGGGTAATTACGATCTGACCGTGACGGCTGAGGGGTTCAGTACCCTCGAACATAGAAACGTACCCGTGCGCTCCGCTAAGACCTCGACGGTGAACCTGGAGCTCGTAATCGGCTCAGTTGAACAAACAGTCGTCGTCGACAACAGCACCATAAGCACCGACGCCGACCGTAATGCCGACTCGATCACGCTCCGTCAACGCGAATTGGAAGCTTTGCCGAATGATCCGGAAGCGTTCGCCGCCGCACTACAGGCGTTGGCCGGCCCACCACAGGGCGAAGGCGGCGGTGCACAAGTTAAGGTTGACGGATTTTCAAACGGCCAGGTACCCCCTAAGGAAACCATCCGCGAGGTGCGCATTAATCAAAATCCCTATGCCGCGGAAAATGAATATCCGGGCTGGGGAGGCATCGAAATTTTTACTCAACCGGGCACCGACAAATTCCACGGTGGAGTAACTTTCAATTTCAATGACGAAAGTCTGAACTCAAGACATCCATTTGCCAAAGTGCGCGCTCCTTTCCAGACGCGCCAGTGGGGAGGCAGCCTGACGGGACCGCTGGTGAAGAAGCGCGCCTCTTTCACTTTCTATATCAACCGTTACGAGAACTTCACGAACACCGTCGTCAATGCCACGATCCTGGAACCGATCACCCTGAAGCCAGTCGGGTTCAATCAGATTTTTGTCATTCCCGGTGTCTCGACCAATCTTGGCTGGCGGAACGATCTCAAGATCAACAAGAAGCACACGCTGGTTTCGAATTACCAATACGGGCGCTCGTCACAAGATCCTCAGGGCATCGGCGGATTCTCTTTGCCTTCACGCGCTTATCGCGCTAGTAACGAATCACACACACTTCAGATTACTGAGACGGCGCTCATTAATGAGCGGACCATCAACGAGACTCGCTTTCAATTCAGTCACCGCATCTCTCGGCAAACGGCGAATAATGCGTTGCCGGGGCTGAACGTCTCTGAATCGTTCTTCGGCGGCGGATCTCAGGTAGGTGCAGCGAGCAATAAAGATGATCGCATGGAGTTGCAAAACTTCACGTCGTGGACTTACGGGCGTCACTTTCTGAAGGTGGGTGGACGGCTGAGGTACGTAAGAATCGAAAGCATCTCGCCATCGAATTTCGGTGGCACTTACACGTTTACCGGCGGCGTCGGGCCCACATTGGATGCCAACGATCAAATCGTGCCTGGCGCTCCTGCGATTCAGCTCACCAGTCTTGAGCGCTATCGCCGGACGCTGGTATTTCAAAGACAGAATCTCAGCCCGACGCAAATCAGACTGCTCGGCGGGGGCGCAACTCAATTCTCGATTGCCGGCGGTAATCCCGAAGCTGACGTCGCACAGACAGACGTGAGTTTTTATCTTCAGGACGAATGGAAGGTCACGCCCTATTTCACTTTGTCGCCGGGCGTGCGTTACGAAAACCAGAGCAACATAAGCAGCCATTTCAATCTGGCGCCCCGCATCGGGTTTGCCTGGTCGCCTGCGTTTGGTAAGCAAGGCGCCGATAACAAGAGTGCTACAGCGAAAGCCGGCGAAACAAAACCCGCATCCGGCCCCAGTCCGCGGAAGACGGTGATTCGCGGTGGCTTTGGCATCTTTTATTCACGAATCGGTGAGAACTGGACGCTGTTGGCGAACCGGTTCAACGGTATCAACCAACAGCTGTTCAACGTTACCGACCCGGCCGTCCTGAATTTGTTTCCGTTAGTGCCGCCCGTGAGTCTGTTGAATGCTTTTTCGGTGCCCGGGTCCCGTCGGGTCCTCGATCCCCGCCTCGCGCCGGAACAAATCTTCCGGTCGACTATTGGCGTGGAACACCAGCTCTCGAAGACACTTCAGTTTCAATTAACCTACGCGCATAGCGAGACACGACGTTCGGTGCGCACCTTGAATATCAATGCGCCGTTGGGTGGGACGTTCATTCCCGCCATTCCTACCAGCGGGGTGCGGCCCTTCGGTCTCGCCTCGGGCAACATATACGAATATAACTCTGATGGTCGCGCGAGATACGACAGCCTGAGCGTAGGGGCGAGCGGCAAGCTTGCCGGGAAGATCGATTTTTGGACGAACTACTCATTGAACTATTCGCGCGGTAACGATTGGGGGACCACCGGGTCGCCTTTCGACGCGTACGATTACAGTAACGAGTGGGCACGCGCAAACTTTGACACGCGCCACTGGTTTTCAACCGGCGCAAGTTATCAATCCAAGTCGGGCTTCAGCGTGAACACCTTCATCATTGCGAATTCCGGTCCTCCGTTCAATATCACGACCGGACGCGACACGAACGGCGATACTTCATTTTCCGAGCGGCCGGCGTTCGCTACCGATCTGAACAAACCCGGAGTGATGATGACCCCATTCGGGGCGCTGGATCCGAATCCGACGCCAGGTCAACAAATAATCCCGCGCAACTTTGCGCAGGGGCCGACTTTCTTTTCCGTGAACGTGGGCGCGTCAAAGACCTTTAAGTTCGGACGCGCGACTCCGCCAAAAACCCCCGCCATCGCCGCGACCGGCACGCCGGCGGTGGTGTCGGCGACAACCGGTGCGCCGGCCGGCCCAAAGCCTGCCGCAAAGCCGCAGAGACCTTACTCTCTGGTTTTGTCGGTCTACGTGAGCAATGCTCTGAATCACACAAACAGGGCCGCGCCGGTTGGAAACATGGCTTCACCGTTCTTCCTGCAATCGACTAATACTTCCAGCATGTTCATTTTTGGACCCGGTGGCACCACTTCATCGGGCGGCAATCGCCAGATTAGCCTGCGCGCAAGGCTCAGCTTCTGATCGCAAGATCAGTCTGCGCATCAGCTCAACCACGATCGCGTAGGTTTCGCTCCCCCCAATTCAGCCTCCGGTTGATGGCCGCAAAAGTAGCGTAGACTTTAGTCTGCGTTTCGATTCGTTTAGAGGCGGGCGTTGGCCGCCTCTTCTGTGCCTTAACAGTTTGTTCTACATTGTAGTACCAAGGCGGCATGGCGAAGAAACCGAGCAATTACATTGGCGAATTTGAAGAGTTGGTGCTTCTATCGATTCTGAGCCAAGGGGATAACGCGTATGGCGTCACGATTCGCGAGGCGCTAGAGGAAGCGACTAGTCGTTCAATCACGATTGGTTCGCTTTACACAACGCTTTCGAGATTAGAAGACAAAGGACTAGTCGAATCCTGGGTGGGTGAGCCGACTGCGGAACGTGGGGGTCGTGCGAAGAAGCACTACAGGGTTAAGGGCACTACACAATCGTTACTGAGAGAAGTCCAAGCTGCGCGCCAAAGGCTAATGGGTCTCGAAACTGTAGGAGACTTGCGATGAGTTAACGAACGAAAAGCTTATATCAATGGCTTTCGGCTCGCAGCAGGTTTGATTATCGAAAGCAAACGAGCACAAGGCAAACAGCCAGAGCCACTGACGAAGGCATTCTTAAGAGTGATTGACCGTAACCCTGAGTTTTTCGTGTATTGGATGCTCAAGGCGGTAACTGGCCTGACGCGCAAGCGACAGCCGATTTCACGAAAGAACCGGTTAAGAAGGTCCCCGCTAAATGCCGAATATCTCCTTTACTTTTTTCTTCGTAAGGAAGAAAGAGAAGCCGTAATTGGTGATTTGCTCGAGGAACAGGCGATGATCCAGCAGCGTTTCTCCCAGCGACGTGCGATATTTGGTTCTACAAACAAGTAGCTGCCTCTCTGTGGCCTTTGTTTCAGTGAGCAGTACTAAAGATAGCTGGGTTGGTTTGGCTAGGCCGAATCTTGCGACAATTGATTTCTTAACGTAACGTTGCGCTGGAGCTTGTCATGACTGATATCCAATACATCTCCGATGAAAGCGGTAACCCAACCGCGGTGATCGTTCCCATCGAACTTTGGCGCGAGATTGAATCGGAAAAAGAAACGGCCTACCTGCTCAAGAGCGACACCATGAGGCTGCGGCTTTTGGAAGCGAAAGAACGTCAAACCGGAATTCCACTCGAGGAAGCCCGTGAGAAGCTTGGAATTTGATCCGAACGCGTTCGAAGATCTTGCGTGGTGGATTCAGAACGACCGAAGCAAGGCACTCCGCCTAGTTACCCTGATCAAGGAAGTTCAGCGCGATCCCTTCACCGGAATCGGCAAACCTGAACCACTAAAGCACGAATTCAAAGGATGCTGGTCACGCCGAATCGATCAGGAACATCGTCTGGTCTATCAAGTCCTGGAAAATAAAATCAGGATTCTGGCGTGCAGATATCATTATTAACTCCGCTCGCCGTAAGCCTCCTCTATACCTTCCCTTACCAATAATAACTCAAGCCGGTTTGTGCTTTGCTGCCCACCCCTCTATCCTTATCGTTTGCCTTCAGGTGAGTTTTCTTCACTATCGGGACGCAGCAATGGATACAAACAAGATTCGCAACATCGCAATTATCGCCCACGTCGATCACGGCAAGACGACTCTAGTCGATGCCATGCTCAAGCAGGCCGGCACCTATCGTGACAACGAAACCATCGTCGAACGAGTCATGGACTCGATGGATCTCGAACGCGAACGCGGCATCACCATCATGGCCAAGAACACGTCCGTGCGTTACGGCGATTACAAAATCAATATCGTCGATACGCCGGGCCACGCCGACTTCGGCGGCGAAGTGGAACGCGTTCTGAAGATGGTTGATGGCGTGATGTTGCTGGTGGACGCGGCCGAAGGCTGCTTACCGCAGACGCGATTTGTGCTGCGCAAAGCTCTGGAAGCGAGACTTCCGGCGATCGCGGTCGTTAACAAGATCGACCGGCACGACGCCCGCCCCGAAGAAGTCGTGAACGAGATCTACGAGCTGTTCCTGGATCTCGATGCGACCGACGAGCAAATTGAGTTTCCCATTCTTTATGCCATCTCGCGCGATGGCGTGGCGAAGAAGAAACTTGACGACACTTCGACAAGTCTCAAACCGCTGTTCGATCAGATCATTGAAACGATTCCGGCGCCGCATGCTCTGCGCACAGATTCTCTGCAGTTGCTGGTGGCGAATGTGGACTACAGCGAGTACGTCGGGAGATTGGCGATCGGTAGGATTTTTTCCGGTGAGATCGCGCGCAATCAGGAAGTAGTGATCGCCGGGCACGAAGGCGCGGTCAAGAAAACCAGGGTGAAAGAGCTTTACGTTTTCGAAGGTCTGAAGCGCGTACAGGCTGATACTGCCGGCGTGGGCGAGATTGTGGCGATGGCCGGTCTCGAAGATATCAACATCGGCGAGACGATCACCCATCCCGACAACCCAAAGCCTCTGCCGGCAATCGCGGTGGACGAACCTACCATCGCAATGATCTTCACGGTTAACAACTCGCCATTTGCCGGCACTGAGGGTCAGTTCGTCACATCGCGTCAGATCAACGAACGCCTCCAACGCGAACTGCTGGGGAACGTCGCGATCCGCGTCGAGGAAACGGATTCGCCCGATCAATTCAAGGTTTCGGGACGTGGCGAACTGCAACTCGCCATCCTGATTGAGATGATGCGGCGCGAAGGTTACGAACTTCAGGTTTCCAAACCCGAGGTCATTACCCGCCGGGTCAACGGCGAGCTTCACGAACCCGTCGAGTTAGTCGTCGTCGATTGTCCGGAGGATTTTATCGGCGTCGTGACTGAAGCGATGGGCCGGCGCAAAGGCCAGATGACGAAGATGGTGAACCACGGCACCGGCCGCGTGCGCATAGAATTCGAAGCGCCGTCGCGCGGATTGATCGGTTTTCGCGGCGAGTTCCTGACGGAAACTAAAGGCACCGGCTTGCTCAACACGCTCTTCCTGCGTTTCGACAAATGGATGGGCGATATGAAAGGACGCGGCAGCGGCTCACTGGTCGCGGATCGCATGGGCACATCGACTACTTACGCGCTTTATAATCTTCAGGAGCGCGGCGTTCTTTTCATTCGGCCCAACACCAAAGTTTACGAAGGCATGATTGTCGGCGAGAACGCGCGCGCGGTCGATTTGGACGTGAATGCAATCAAGGAAAAGAAACTGACGAACATGCGCGCGTCGGGTTCGGACGAAGCCATGCGACTGGTGCCGGTGAAGGACTTGTCCCTGGAAGAGGCCTTGGAGTTCATTGCCAATGACGAATTGGTCGAAGTAACCCCCAAATCAATTCGCCTGCGCAAACGAGTTTTGAAAGCGAATGAACGGCCGAAGAAGGAAAGCTGATTCCCAGTCTTATCGGAAATTGCGCTTCAAAATCAGGGCGAACTGTAAGCCGCAGTTTTCATCAAGCTGCGGAGCAGCGATGAGAGTTAAGCCCAAGGTGAGGCTTTGCGAGCCTTGGGTACGAACCCCCTAGTGATCGAGCCCCGAAGGGGGCGATAGTGATCACGGGTAATCAGCGCGACGCTTATTACACATTCTCTGTCGCCGCTTCGCGGCTCGGCAAATCCAGCGGACCATTACCCAAGGCTCGCAAAGGTAATTATATACTTGACTCACCAAGCTAGATTGTGTATCATGGCTCACCATGAAAGACAAAGGCCAGTTCCCTAAAACCCTTCAGCAAGCAATCATTTACTTTGCTGACCCTGAGAACGCTTCTAATTTCCTGATGCAGCTTCGTTGGCCGAACGGCGTCGAATGTCCTGAGTGCGCTGGCCGCGAAGTCTCTTACCTGTCCACCCGTCGCCTGTGGAAGTGCAAAGTCTGCAAAAAGCAATTCAGCGTCAAGGTTGGCTCGCTCATGGAAGATTCGCCTATCGGCCTCGACAAGTGGCTTGCGGCGATCTGGCTGATTGCGAACGCGAAGAACGGCATCAGTTCGATGGAAGTTCACCGTGCGCTTGGCGTCACTCAAAAGAGTGCGTGGTTCTTGCTTCACAGAATCCGCAAGGCAATGCAAAACGGATCGTTTGCCAAGTTGTCTGGCCACGTCGAAGTTGACGAAACCTTTATCGGCGGCAAGGCGAGGTTCATGCACAAGTCGAGACGCGCCAAAGTTGGTGGTACTGGCTTTGTTGGCAAGATCGCTGTCATGGGTTTGCTTGAGCGAAGCGGCGAAGTACGTTGTCAGATTGTTCCGAACACTCGCCGCAAGGCGCTTGATCCAATCATCAGGGAACATGTCGAAACTGGGGCAAATGTTTACTCTGATAATTTGCCATCGTACCGACACCTCAACGATGAATACGTTCACGCAGTGATCGACCATGCTGAGAAGTATGTTGACGGCCAGATTCACACTAACGGAATTGAAAACTTTTGGTCGCTTCTGAAACGGAGCATCAAAGGGACTTACGTTTCGGTTGAGCCCTTCCACTTGTTCCGATACCTTGACGAACAAACCTTTAGATTCAACACTCGCAAAGGAACTGACGCTGATCGGTTCGTGAAAGCGGCTGCGGCCCTGACTGGCCGTCGCCTTACCTATTCCGATCTGATCGGCAAGAAAACGGAAATCAACCATTAGATCGCGTGGCCGGTTAGTGCCACGCCAGAAACGTGGAAAACGAAAAGTTAAACGCTAGGCTCAGGGTATCTAATGCGCCGTCGCAAGCTGCGCTTATCGCCTGCAAGCAAGGCGCACTTTGAACACTGCACGCATACGCGATCCGTTGGTGGTTCATCAACTAAGCGGTAATCACAAAAGCGTTTGCGCGGGCCGGGCGGGAAGTACCTATCGCACAAGCTGAATGTTTCGTTTTCCGCGCGGTGGTAAATCGGGTCGCTAAGGGATACGAAGTACATGCTATCCTGCAAGGACTAAGATCGTGGGTTTGACAACTAGAGCAAGAGGACAAAGCGGCTAATGCCCCTCGCTCGGACGCTTCGTAAAGTCCGAGCATCCTCTAGCGCGGCGCATAGCTTACGGCTAATTAGCCGTCAGATCAACTTACCGGGAGGGCAATCCCGGTGAGAGGTAGCAGGCGTCGCCCAAGGCCAAAGAAATTGGCTGGAAAACTGTTCGCAATTCGGCAGGGATTAGGATTGACTCAGGCTCAAATGGCCGAGAGGTTAGGCAAGATTCCGTCACCGCCTGATAGCGCGATGATCTCTAGATACGAACGCGACGAACGGGAGCCGTCACTGTTCGCGTTACTTGCTTATGCACGTATCGCTGGCGTGGCTGTTGATGTTCTCATTGACGATAAGGCAAAACTACCATGAAGAAAAAAACTAAAGTACCGCCGAACTGGGAAGATAGACCGGACTCGTTTGAGAGATTCGAGAGACTTGCAAAAGGGTTAATGGCCGTACCTAAGAAGGGGTTGGAGAAAGAGATCGCAAAAGAGGAGCGCAGAAAAACTCCTAAGCGTAAACCTCGCGTGGCTTGATCTCCGGCAATGGGAATATAACAAACTACATTATGGACAACTAGAGACTTATTAGCTTAGCTAATAGAGAAGAACTCTCTTGACTCTATAGACATTGGCATCCTAGAGCCTTGACAACGCCATCTAAGCCCTCAAGAATAGTCTTGCGTCTGGGAGAGTCGCTTGATCGTCTCGTGTTGGGGCTTTTACAGCCCCATCCCCAGTCGCTTTTTCTTTGGAGGGCCTCTCCCGTTGTACCTCTGCTACATTGACGAGTCTGGCACCGCTGACATTCCGGGCAACACATCGCACTTTATTCTGGCGGGCATATCCATCCCAATATGGTTCTGGAAAACGTGCGATAAAGACATCTACTTCATAAAACACAAGTATGACTTAGACAAGGCTGAACTCCATGTCGCATGGATGATGCGACAGTACCCAGAACAGGATGCAATAACAGACTTTAATCACTTGGATTATGCTCAGCGTCGCTCTCGGGTTAATTCGCTCCGAACTGCTAAGCTTCTGCATCTTCAGACTCGGGGCTATTCAAAAGCCTATCAGCGAGCCAAGAAGTTTTTTAAAATCACCGAATGCTACATACACCTATCACACCTAGAAAGAACTAATTGTATTAGAGAGGTTGCGGAGTGTGTTGGCAACTGGGGATTCGCACGTCTCTTTGCAGAATGCGTGGACAAGACTTATTTCGATCCAACTCGGGCACCGACTCCTTTGGATGCTTGGGCGTTTGAGCAGGTAGTGTCGCGGTTTGAGACTTACCTTCAAAACATGGACGCGCATAACGAGGAGAAGCCGCAACAGGTATACGGCCTTCTTATCCATGACAACAATCAAACAATTGCCAAAAAGCATACCGAACTGATGCGAGGTTTCCATTTTAAAGGAACTCTCTGGACGGCCATAAAACACATAATAGAAACGCCGCTTTTTGTCGATAGCAGCCTAACAAGCATGGTTCAGGTTTCGGATCTGTGCGCGTATGCGATCAGGAGATACGTGGAAAATCATGAAGATGAGCTATTCGACCTTGTGTTCAAAAGAGCAGATCGAAAGGGTGTGCTCACGGTCGGTGTTCGACACTTTGCTGGATTCCCTTGCCCTTGCAAAATTTGCGATTCGCATTCTCCCAAAGCCGGAGTCGTTTCAGTAGCACCCGCGACAGCGCCGCCAGCTCCCAGCACCCCTCCGCCTTCAGCAACACACTAATTCACCGTGTTGCTAGGTGCTGCATAAACTGACGCGTGTTGTCCATAACGTCTCTAGCCTTCCCTGGTTGATACAATTCTCGCGTATGTGAAACGTGATTTCGCCATGCGTTTTTGAAATGCCTAAAGGTCGCCACCGCATGGCTAAAATGTTCATGCTTTCGTTTCTTATGCTTGCTTGTGCTGATGCCAACCGAAAGATCGGTTAAACTCTTCTCCATTGCCTGAATAAGGATATGCCAATCGCAAAGCTCTACGGGAACTCTCGCTCCATAACGGTTGACTAGGTACTTTGACGCGTTAAGTGTTTTCACCATATGACGCGCCGCTACTTCAACGGCTCGCATAAGGTGAAAAACACTTGCCGTGTAATTGCCCGTAGCGTAACAGTCGCCCGCAATCGTCACTTCTTGATTCGCCTGAGGGAATTTCTTCTTAACCTTTGGCCCAAACAATTCTTTCTGATTGTAGTATTCAGATTCGCCTTTAGGGATATACATAAACTTGCTGTCAACGAGTTTTTCAAGAATGCAATGCTTTACACCGTTAACGGCAGAAGCAAGGGAATATGTCCACGCCAAAGGGCTGTCTACTTTGTGCCGAACGCGTTCAGTGTAGTAACTAACGTCGATGCCATATATCGCACACAAGGCGTCCGCTCTGTCCATGTGGAAGTGCATGTGTGTTTGCTCTTCTGAGGTAAGCGGTGGCCGCTTCTTTTTTTCCAAGTCCTTGCGGACGCTAATTAGCCAATTCAGCACTCCAAAGAAATCTCTGGCCTCAAATTCGATCATCTCTAGCAAACTCACAATCTGGAACGGACGTAGAGGCCGCCCGTTCACGGAAATAGGTAGAGCGGTAGCGCCATTGCCATTCAAGACAATGCGATTCCCTGATACCCTACTTTTCTCGCGAAGGTGAGTCAACTATATAATCACCCTCGCAAAGCCTCACCTTGGGCTTAACTCTGTCCGCTGCTCCGCAGCTGGTTTCCGCAACGCCGTCAAGAGGCGCGCGTGTTCGCCGCCGGTGGTACTAATTTAGTTTTGCGCTCCTTTGCGACTTGGCGTCTGTCAGAACTACGGCGACGGCGGCGTCAGCACAAGCTTAATCGGCTCGGTATTCACCCCGGCCACGATTGGACCCGAGTGAGCGTTTGCGAATTTACCTTTCGTGACTTCCAGCGAAGCGCTGACGGTGAACGTCAGGCCGGTGTAAGCCTTAAAGCTGAATCGTCCAGCCTCGTCAACCTTGATTCCGTAAAAGACGCTGTCCTTCGGCGCCATGTAACCAACATTCGCCGTGGTCACCGGCTTGCCGTCCGGCCAAACAACCTGTCCGCGAATCTCGACTTCAGACGGCAGCGGCGGAACCTTTATATCGAGGTCTATCGTTTCGCCTTCCTTGATAGTAAAGACCCGTGCTTGAGACTTGTCCGTCGTGCCGGGGTAATACATCACGGGAAATGGACGATTCTGAGTGGTCATGCCGTCATAACGAATTTGCAGAACATAACGCCCTTCCGGAATCAGTTTTAAAGTGTACGAGCCGTCTTCATCCGCGTAGGCATGTTCCGTGTATCCCCGGTACCGTTCTTTGTCAGCCTCAACAAGGACAATTTCGGCTTTAGCGACTGAAAGCCCCTGCAGGTTGAGCACACGTCCGCTGATGCGGGCGTTCGACTCAAGCCAGAAGTGCACCGCGGCGCACCCGCGATCGGCGACTTTAACTTTTGTATCAGGACCGCGCGTCGCGAGTCCCTTCGGTGCGGCGGGCACGACTGTGTATTCACCCGGCTGAATACCTTCAATCTTAAACTCGCCTTTTGCATCGGTGACCGCTTCCGCCTTTTGCGGGCCATCGATCGTGACATTCACGCCGGCCAGGGGTTCACCATTCGAGCCGCCTGTTTCGTTCCTGCGATTGCGTACAACCTTGCCATTAATCGTGCCGCCGGCTTTGGCCTTACTTAATCCGCGGATGTACACGAGATCCGGATCGGCCTCCGATATCGCGCGCGTGCGCGTGCAAATATTGGTGTGCAGCTTTTGGTCACTCCCGTGGCGATAAGCGTAGACAAGAAACTGCTGCGCTCGCCGAAAGCCGAATCCACAGTCACCACCACCGAGACCGGTCAACACTTCAACTTCCGCGCCTTCCACGCCGCGAAACGCTTCATCGATCGAGATGCGCACGGCACGCATCTGGTGTTCGTAGTCGCTTTCTTTCACGGTGACGAGTCGGCCTTCGATTACCGTTCCGATGAAAACCGCCGTCGCTTCCCAGTATTCTTCGCACGGCGCGCTTGGGCCGGCGCAACTGCACGCGCGAGCATCAACGCCGCACAATCCAACTATGAAGAGGGCAAGTATGAAAATGAGAGTACGTGGCATCTGAATTCCCTTCGCGTGGCACAGACTTTAGTCTGTGATTTCCAGTCGGATTCACAGACTGAAGTCTGTGCCACAAACCTTTATTAGGACCCGAGATACTTGCGCAGGAAAGGGACCGCGCGCTGCCAGGCCAGCTTCGCTGCCTCGGCGTTGTAGGTCGGTCGCGTGTACGCGAGAAAACCGTGACCTGCTCCGTCATAGGTAAACAGCTCAACCGGTGTCCTTTGACCCTTAAGCTCTTTCACCAGCCGCTGGCTTTCAGCCAATGCGACGGCCAGGTCGGCCGTGCCGTGATGAATCTGCACCGGAACTTTTAGCCGCTTCACGTCGCTGGCCTTCGTCACGCCTGGATGAAACGGAACGACGGCATCAATCTGTCGTGAGCGTGCACCATAAAGCATCGCGATCTTTCCGCCATAACAAAACCCAAGCACGCCCATCGTGTCGGCCTTGACGAACGATTGCTGGCGCAAATAATCCGCGGCGATATCGAGATCTTCAAGCACATCAAAATCAGTGTGGTTCGCACCAGCAGCACGCATTTCTGCCAGCGTCTTGGCGGTGTCGGGCAAAACATGAAAGATGTTCGGCGCGAGTCCCACAAAGCCGGCTACCGCCAGCGCCGCACACGTGTTCGGAATGTACTCTTCGGTGATGCGATTGCCGGCGATCACCAGCACCGATGGGTAGACGCCGTCGGCCTTCGGCCGCGCCAGATAGCCATCGATGGTTTCGACGCCGTTATGTTTGAAGACTACACGGCCATGATGAATTGAAGAGTCATCCAGGACTCGCGTTGGCGCGTTCTGAGTTTGCGCGTTTGTGTCCGCAACATTTAGCAGCGCGAAACTCGCGAGTGTCGCCGTCGCGCCGGACAAGAATGCCCGCCGACTGGAAATATCTTCCGGACAATCGTCTTCAATGCACATAATTGGCCTCCGTGACTTCGCCTTGCGCCGGGTTCACGGCTTCTACCAAAGCCCTTTGCCGCGCGAAGTGTTCCGCGATTTCCGTGGCAGTCTTGCGGCCCACGAACGGCGCGAGCTCTTCGACGCTGGCTTCTGAGACGCGGTGAATCGATCCGAAGTGACGCAGCAGACGCGTTTTTCGCTTGTCGCCCACCCCCGGAATTGCCGACAACTCAGAAGTGAAATCGCGCAACTCGCGGCGCTTGCGGTGATAAGTGACCGCGTAGCGATGCGTCTCGTCGCGAATCATCTGAATTAAACGCAGCACCGGCGAATAAGAATCGAGATACACGGGCCGGTCTTCACGGCCTTTTACGAGCAGATAAGCGACTTGATTGTGATAGAGCGGCGGCTTGACGACGCCAATCATAGGCACGGCTTCCAGATCCAATTCGCGCATCGCCGTCGCCGCTGCGTTCAATTGCGCTTTGCCGCCGTCGATCATGATTAGATCGGGAAGCGGCTTTTGTTCATCGCGCACACGGCGATAACGACGCATCACCGCTTCGTGCATTGAAGCGAAATCGTCTGCGCCTTGCTTCCAGCGAATCTTGAACTTCCGATATTCGTTACGGTTCATTTTCCCGTTTTCACTGACCACCATGCCCGCCACATTCTCTGAGCCCTGAATGTGTGACACATCAAAGGACTCGATCCGCGCAGGGAATCTCGGCAGCTCGAGCGTCTCCTGCATTTCTTCGAGGACCCGCTTCATGTCCGGCTTGAGCACGCGAAAACGCTGCTCGAAAGCGAGCTTCGCGTTCTTTTCGACCAGGTCGATCATGTCGCGCTTCTCACCGCGTTGCGGCGCGAGAATGTGAACGCGCCGGCCCTTGCGTTCGGTGAGTGCGCGCTCAAGCAGTTCGCGATCTTCGAAATTTACGGGGGCGTGAATCTCGCGCGGCAGCAACGAAAGGCTCACGTCATGTGTTTGCAGGTCAGCGGCGGGAATACTCGGCCCGCGTTCGGTGGCACTGTAATACTGCGATAGCACCTCGCTGAGAAACTCAGCCGGACTGAAGTCTTCTTCCGGCAGGTCTTCCCAGAAAAATTCACGGCGGCCGACGATGTCGCCTTCGCGCATGGTAAACAGTTGCAGCGCGAGCCGTTTGCCTTCGCGATAATAGCCAAAGATGTCTATGTCGCTTTCCGAAGTCGTCGCCATCTTCTGTTGCTCGGAAAGCTTGATGACGGTCTTCCGCAGATCGCGATACTTGGCGGCGACTTCATAGCGCATCGCTTCCGACGCGTGCATCATGCGCGCCTCAAGTTTGTCCGCCAGTTCCGTGTTGCGGCCTTCCAGCAACATGCGCACATCGCGCACGGCTTCCTGATATTCTTCCGGCGTGCACAAGCCTTTCACGCACGGTCCCAGACATCGTTTGATGTGATATTCGAGACACGGGCGCGGAGCTTTACCATCAATTTCGATGTCGCAAGTGCGCAGTTGAAACGTGCGATTGATCAGATCGATTGTCCGGCGCGCCATCGACGCCGGCAGAAACGGTCCGAAATAAAGTGCGCCGTCGTTTTGAATCCGCCGCGTGATCACGCACTTGGGAAACGGCTCGTTGACGGTGAGTTTTAAGTGCGGATAAGACTTGTCGTCTTTCAGCTTGTAGTTGAAATAAGGCTGGTGCTTCTTGACGAGTGAAGCTTCCAGGATGAAAGCTTCGACTTCGTTGTCTGTAACTATGACTTCGACGTCCGCGATTTGGTAGACGAGCTCTTCAGTTTTGATGCCGTAGCTGAATTCGCCGCGGCGGCCGGCCTGAAAATACGAGCGCACACGGTTGCGCAGGTTTTTGGCCTTGCCGATATAGATCACTTTTCCGGCCGTGTCTTTGTAGAGATAGACGCCCGGCGACCGCGGAATTTCTTTGAGCTTTTCGTCGAGAGTCATCGTGGCTAACCGCAGTAACTCTGGCATATCACAGCCGTGACCAAAAGGCCGTCAACGAGCCGTCGAAGACGGCGGCAGAAGGTAGCCCCGGGTGAGCGAGCACAGCGAGCGTAACCCGGGGTGCCGAGTTGTTATAAGATTCGGGCCCGCGAAGCGGGCGACAGAACTCTGTCGCCCCTCCGGGGCTCGAACTATACGTGCCGCTGAACCCCGGGCTTACGCCCGAGGCTATGTTATGCCGCCTGCTGACGCAGGCTCGTAGCGCATACCAGTCACGTTCCGCTTCATGCAACTTTGTCCTGAATATGATAGCTGATTACCGGCAGACCTTTTAAACAGACGTGGAACTACCTCTTCAGCTTCCTGCAAAAAATGAATTTGATGCCGTCGGCTTTGGCCTGAATGCCGTCGATCATCTGATCGTTGTCCCGGAATATCCGCAGTTCGACACGAAAACCAGATTGACGGAACACAAAGAGTCTGCGGGCGGGCAGACAGCGACGGCGATGGTGGCGTTGCAGCGGCTTGGGATGAAGACGGCGTATGCCGGCAGGTTTGGTTCAGATGACGCCGGCAGGTTTGGTCGCCAGTCCCTGGTTTCAGAAGGCGTCAACGTCGATTACGCCGAGACGATTGATGGCGCAACCAACCAGGTCGCATTCATCATCATCGACGGACGTTCTGGTGAACGCACAATTATTTGGGACCGCGACGACCGGCTTTTCTACGCATCTGACGAAGCCCCGATCGACCTATCGTCACGCGGACGCGTACTTCATATCGATGCGCACGATCCGCCGGCATGTGTAGCTATGGCGTGCGCAGCCCATGCCTCCGGCGCGATCGTCACCGCGGACATCGATAACATCTATGAAGGCCTGCCGGAATTGCTTCCATTGATTGATGTGCTGATTACATCCTCGGAGTTTCCACATCGACTGACCGGCATCAGCGACTTGCGCGAATCGTTGACTGAGATCAAGTCGCGTTACGGCAATGCAATAGTCGGGGCGACGCTTGGCGCACGCGGAGCGGTGGTTTACTGCGAAGGCCAATTCATCGAATCACCCGCGTTCGCGGTTCCCGGCGCCTGTCGCGACACAACCGGCGCCGGCGATGCTTTTCACGCAGGCTTCATTTACGGAATGTTAAGCGGTGAAGACCTCGAGGCGTGCCTGAAGATTGGAAACGCAGTCGCTGCTTTGAAGTGTCGCGCGTTGGGCGGGCGCGCGGCTTTGCCGGGTGAAGCTGAGCTGAAGCGATTCCTGTTAGAACCACCTGCGGTAGCGGGTGGTTGATCTCAGCAACCGAATCCCAACACCTCACATGATCAACCGCCCGCTACCGCAGGCGGTTCTGACAAGACGTCTCGGCCGTAGAACCGCGCAAAGTACATCGCGACCAGGAACCCTGCAAACTGAATCAGGGCTGCCGCCCAGAACGTGCGAAAGATCGACGAATCGCTCATGTGGTGCGGCAATCGGTCGACGCCGACGTACGCGATAGTGCTGTAAATCAGGAACGCTGCGATTGACGGACCAACAGCGCGGCCGAGGCTGGCGACTGATTGAGTGACACCGAGCACCACTCCCTGTTCGCTCGCGCTTGCGCTTTTCGACGCGAGACTGGTGAGCGACGGCGCGTTCAAAGCGTTACCCACCGAGCTGATCGCGCCGGTGATTAGAATTCCCAGCAGTCCCATCGCCGGACCAATAAAGGGAACGAAGAAAAGGCTTCCGGTGAACATAAGCGTCCCCGCCACTACCAGCTTCGCCTCGCCAAAGCGCTTTACCAGTTTTCCGATCAACGCGCCCTGAACGACCGCAGAGATGATTCCCACGAATGCGAAAATCCAGCCGCTCTGAAACGCGTCGTAACCGAGACGGAAGACCATGAACAGCGTGAACACCGCCGTCAGAATTGAAAACGCGACAATCGACAGAAAGTAGATCGTCAGCACCAGACTGAGGCGCGGGTTCTTGAATGCGCTGATTACCTGGGTCCAACTCCGGCCGGTGGCGGCGGAAACGCGTGCCGGATGATCGGGCGTCACAGTTTCCGGCAGAGTGAAATACAGAAGTATTGCGTTAGCGAAAGCGAGTGCGCCCGCGAACATAAACGGCACATGGACACCCCAACGGCTCATGATGCCGCCGATCGCCGGACCCAATACAAACCCGAGACCGAAAGCCACGCCAATCAACCCCATTCCCTTCGCGCGGTTTTCCGGCGTCGTGACGTCGGCGATGTAGGCTTGTGCGGTTGAAATATTTCCGCCGGAGATGCCGTCGATGATTCTTCCGAGAAACAGCATCCACAGCGTCGTCGCAAATCCCATCACGAAGAAACCGAGACTTGTGCCCAACAGGCTGATCAGAAGTACCGGCCGGCGCCCATGCTTGTCTGACAAACGTCCCAGCACCGGCGAAAAGATCAGTTGCATCACTGAGTACGAGGCGAACAGCAGTCCCACTTCGCGCGGCGTCGCCCCAAAGCGCGTGCCTTCGGCGTAGTACGGCAGCACCGGAATGACGATCCCGAACCCGACCAGGTCGATGAAAACCGTGACGAAGATTACGAGGAGGGGTGAGCGCTTGACGAATAGTTTCGAGTTTCGAGTTTCGAGTTTCGAGTTAGGGGAAGACGTATTCGAGTTTCGAGCTTCGGGTTTCGAGTTAGGAAGATCTGCGGGCATGTTTAGAAGTCAGAGGCGTCACACGGCGCTAGTGTAACTCGAAACACGAAACTCGGAACTCGAAACTTTTGTTGGTTTTTACCGGCGACTGATCATTCGATCG
Source organism: uncultured Acidobacteriota bacterium (assembly GCA_963726075.1). Taxonomy (GTDB): domain Bacteria; phylum Acidobacteriota; class Blastocatellia; order Pyrinomonadales; family Pyrinomonadaceae; genus UBA11740. The sequence continues at coordinate 1,691,914 of CAVSAQ010000001.1, forward strand.
GCGGACGCTTGACCACCGCCGGCTATGAGAAGCGCCAAAGCCATCCCGACCAACGCCACGGTGTACTCGATGCCCATATTCGACATGAAGAAGCCGCCCTTCCAGTGCACACCCAGCATCGCGGTGAGCATGATGCAGAAGATAAGAAAAGCTCCGACGCGCGTAAACAAGCCGAGCAGAACCAGAATTCCCCCGACCAGTTCAGCGATTGCGGCTGCGCCCATCCAAAGCCATGCCGGTCGCATGAATGGATACGGCGCCGGAAAATTCATGAAAGCCCGGAGCCCCGGCCCCTCCCAGGTGCCGAACACTTTTTGTGCGCCGTGGGCGATAAAGATAACTCCCAAGGCGAGTCGCAAAGGCAACATGGCCCAGGTGGCTGAGGTCGCAGTCAGTTTACGAAGCATTACTCTGGCCTTTCAAAAACAGATTGTTGTATGGAGCTCGCCCCAAAATATAATCCCGTTGCTGCCGAAGGACTAATCTCCTTCGTCAGCGTAACTGCTCGAAGCGAACCAATCATAGTAAGATCGGGGGGAGCCCAGAACGAATTTTTGATTGCACGTGGGGTTTTAAAATGCGCGTTGTGCTTCGTTTGTCCATTCTGACGTTGCTGCTGTTGGTGACCGCCGGCTCTTTCGCGGACTCTGGCCATCAAAACGGTGGCACAAATATTTCATTTACGGTTTCGATGCCGCAACCTCACACGCACCTGTTCGAAGTCGAAATGCGCATTACGGAACACGGCGCCACCTACGTCAATGAAAATGTTCTGAGCATGCCGGTGTGGACACCCGGGTCGTACATGGTCCGTGAGTTCTCACGACACGTCCAGGATTTTTCGCCGGTGGACGCATCAGGACGGCCTTTGCCGTGGGAAAAGATCAACAAGGACTCCTGGAGAGTCAAAACCAACAATGCGCGCGACGTGCGGATCCGATACCGCGTCTATGCCAACGAGCTCACCGTGCGCACCAGCGAACTGAATTCAGACCACGCGTTTTGGAACAACGCCACGCTTTTGCTGTACCTCGAGAGGAGTTTGCGCACGCCTGTTACTTTGCGGATCAACCCGCCACGCGGTTGGAAGATTGCGACCGGATTGCCTCCCGTTCCCGGCGAGACCAACACGTTCATCGCCCAGGACTTCGACATCCTTTATGACTCGCCGGTTGAGGTCAGCAATTTTAAAGAGCTGAAATTCGAAGTTCGTGGCGTGCCGCATCGCATCGTGATCGACGGCGAAGGCAACTACAACCCCGACCGTCTGGTGAACAGTGTGCGGCGGATCGTCGATGCGCAAATTGCGATGTTCGGCGAAATTCCCTACCGCGATTACACGTTCATTCTGCACTTGCGGGCGAACACCGGCGGCGGGCTTGAGCACCTGAACTCGACGGCGCTTGGCTTTCGGCGCCATGCATTTACCACCGAACGCGCATACTTCAACTTCAACTCTTTGGTCTCGCACGAATTCTTTCACCTGTGGAACGTGAAGCGAATTCGCCCCCACCCGCTGGGCCCGTTCGATTACACGAAAGAAAACTACACGCGGCTTCTTTGGGTCGCGGAGGGAATCACAGAGTACTACGGCAACCTGCTGGTGCGCCGCGCCGGTTTGATACCCGATACCACGTATCTCGAAATTCTCGCCGCGAACATACAGATTGTTCAGGAGCAGCCGGGACGTCGCCTCATGAGTGTCGAGGAAGCAAGCTTTGACGCGTGGATCAAATACTATCGGCCGGATGAAAACTCGATCAACTCTTCGGTCTCGTACTACGAGAAGGGCGAGTTGCTCGGGATGCTGCTTGACCTCGAAATTCGCCGCCGGACAAACGGCGCAAAATCTCTCGACGATGTCATGCGGAACCTCAATGCGGAGTTCGCAAAGAGAAACCGAAACTATACGCCGGCGGATTTTCAAAGAATCTGCGAGCAGATTGCCGGTGGCAGCCTGGAACAATTTTTTTCGCGCTACGTCCGTGGACGTGAAGAACTTCCATATAACGAAATTCTTTCCGCGGCGGGTTTGGCCCTCGATACAAGCGGCGCCGCGGAGACGACTCTTGTTCCGCCGACAAGTTACCTGGGAGCCGATCTTGAAGAAACGAGCGGCGCCCTCACGATCAAGAGCGTGCGCGCGGGCAGTCCGGCGTACGAACAGGGCTTGAACGCTAAAGATCAAATCCTGGCCCTCGACGGTATTCGGGTGAACAAAGAGCTGTTTGAAACGCTGCTCCGCGCCAAACGACCGGACACCGTGGTTCGCGTTACAGTATTTCGAAACGAAGATTTGCGGACATTCGAAATTAAGCTGGGTAGCCGTCTCAACGTGCCTTACCGGATTGTGCAACTGCCGTCGCGGACCGATGGACAAAAGCAAATTTACGAATCGTGGATGTCACAGACACGCACGCCGTAGATGCGCCTCTGAATTCTGGTTCTCTCAATGAAGTCAAAACTTTTCGTACTTGCGTGCCACCTCTGCTTGCCGGTGCTGGTCCTGCTCACCACAGGACCGATTCATCCGGTTGGCGAAAGTCATTCAGTATCAGCAGCTGGTTTAGTTCAGTCAGCGCGTTCACCTGCGGTAGAGACGGTGCAGTTTCACAGCACGCTGGTGGGCAAGACACTGCCATACAATGTTGTGTTGCCGGGAGACTACCGCGCATCGCGCGTTACTCGTTATCCGGTTCTTTATCTGCTCCACGGACTGACCGGCCATTACTCAGATTGGCTGACGCGTTCGAATGTCGCGGATTACGCTTCGAAGTATCGAATTATCGTCGTCATGCCGGAAGGAAACGATGGCTGGTACACGGACAGCGCGACGGTCGCGAGCGATAAGTACGAGAGTTACTTCATTCGGGAACTGCTTCCCGACGTGCAGAAGCGTTATCGCACAATCGAAAGTCGCTATGGCCGCGGAGTCGCCGGTTTGTCGATGGGCGGATACGGTGCGCTGAAGTTTGGTTTGAAGTACCCGGCCACGTTCGCCTTTGCCGGATCGATGAGCGGCGCGTTGCGTCCTACCACTTGGACTGCAGAAGAATTGAAAGATTTTAAGGCGATTCGCGACTCGGTATTCGGCGTCTTTGGTCCCGTGGACTCAGACACGCGGAAGGCAAACGACATTTATCAACTCGCGCGCAACGCGTCAGCCGCGCGGATTTCTTCGCTGCCGTACTTTTATCTCGACTGCGGAACCGAAGACGTGCTGGCCAACGACAACGCACGATACGCGGCGCTCCTGCATGAGAAGAAGATCGCGCACGAGTACCGGCAATTGCCCGGCAATCACAATTGGCAGTACTGGGATCAGCAGGTGCGGGAAGTTTTGAAGATTGCGGCTGAAACACTAAAGGCGAAATGGCATCACCTACCCACTCGGGGCCCACCTTTGTAAACGAAATTATACCGGGGTGTCCCCCATTCAGTAACGAATTGGCGATCTTTTACCGCCGGTAAGAAAATGACATTCCGTGCTGCCTGGATGCAGCGTTGGTCAACCTTGGTCCCCAGTCCGCTTAACAGCTTAATCTCACCTACCGATCCATCCGCTCGATACTCGGCTGAGAGTCTGACTGTTCCATTCCGCTGCTGCGATGGCAGGTCAGCTTGCTCCGGCACCGCAGAGAACAGAACCTTCCCGGGACGATCCGCTAACGGTACTTTGTAAGACTTCTCGATCCCTTCAACGAAAATGGAAGCATAAGCCCTGCTGGACTTTTGGTCACCTTTTTGAAGTAGCTTGTTGCCGGCTTCCCGCAACCGGTTCCACCAATCACATTCTTCAGCCGTGCAGGGCTCAGTTGCCGCGGGCATCTCCGTATAGCGCCGAATATCAAGGCCGCTCGAACCCACCTTAGTTGTTCGGGTTTTGATGTCCTGTGCGGACGCGAGTGCCGTCATCAGGAGACACGCACAGCAGACAAGACTCGCTCCGAGTAAAGAACGCCTCTGAAACGAGAGGAAGACCACCTTAAGAGCAGTCTTCTTCTCCGCAATCCAGATGAGCGATGCCATTGCGAAAGTCACGCCCCGGTCTTAGTTTCCAAAACGTTTACTATCAGTAAACGTACTCTCTCTCAATCTCGAAGAATTCACTACCACTTCCGCCACCACAAGCACAACTATAGACGCATCTAGTCTGAGGCGGCCCACCCAGCGGATCGTCAACCGTTGTCGCGTACAGGAAATTACAGCTGCTGCACTGGCCAGGAAAGGGGTTAGACGGACACCCATCGGCTCTTACCACGGGAACTCGGATTTGTATAAGACTGAAGGAAATCGCGCCAGCCATGGCCGCGATCCCAATCCATTTTGGAGATTGTCCTCTTCATGTTTCCTCCTGATTTTGGAGCTTAGATAAAGCCTGAAACCAGCGCGTCTTATCATAAAGAAGGTTCATTTCACACCATCTCGTGAAATCCCGAAATAGGTTTCCATTTCTGCCTTTGTATTCTCGTTGAAAGCACCGGCCCAAACCTTTTCGACGTTGCGCTGGCTGTCTATCACGATTGTTAGCGGAGTCAGATTGAGCTTATAAAGCTTTCTGAATTCCGCACTGGGGTTTCCGAAAATTTCGATGTTAAATCCGTTAGCGGTAAGAAGATCTTTTGTATTCGGGTTATCCAAGCTAACGCCGCAGAGACCGACGATTAACAGCAGCAGAAATCCGTGAGTAAGCGTGGGCCACTGTAGACCAATACCACGGCGTGATGAGCGAATTGTCTGAATTGGAGAGGACATGAGACTCTCCTATACTTGGCTTATGAAATGTGAAGCTGACCTCGCGAAATCTCCGTCGACGCGGGTATGCAAGGAGCAGGTCGTTGGCGGACACTATACCCTAATATTCAGTTTGTCAACGCTTTCCTTTGACTTAACCTACTAATTCGGAGGCGGTTATACGTTGCCGCGAAGATTCTTGCGTGGGGCTTTGGCAATTGGGTAGGCGCAGATTGCGCAGCGCACAGTTGTTCTACTTCAGTACCGGCTGGATGGCCGGCCAATGTGAATATGCGGTCCCGTCGCCACACCCGGAATTGCGCCGCGAAATGCCGAAAAGGGAATTCCATTGCGGCGCATGAAATCGATCAGCGCCTGCCCTTCAGCGCCGTCCGGGTGCAGCGAAACATCCATCGCATTGCGGTGATCCAAATGCCAGCGATTGTGAATCGCGCCCTGGCCGAAAACAGCAATCGGGAGAGGACGTTTGAAAGTCTGTTGAAAGAAACTCTCGAGCTTACCGGCTTGTGAGATGGCCCAACTACCGGCGCCGGTGTAGCGAATAAATGAAGTCGTCTGAATCAATCCGCCTTTTGGCTTCAGTCGCAACCGGGCAATTTCCTTTTCCCCTTCCATCTCGAGCATCGTTTGGGAAATCTGCGTCTCGGCGCCTTTCATTTGATTCTGAACGCCGGCGATCTTGAGTTGCTCGTCGGCGACCGCCTGTTCACTTTCTTCAAACTGGACCTTCGAAATCAGGCCTTCTTTGAAAAGCTCTTTGGACTTGTCGCGGCGGGCTTCTGCCTTCTTCACGCTGGCTTTGTAAAGGTCGAGCAGCTTTTCCAGACTGGCTTTGTATTCCATCGTAGTCTCGACGTATTGCTTTCTGAGTTGTTCCAGCTCGGAAGCCGCCGGTGGAGGTTTGACGTTCGTTCGAGCTTTCGTTTTGTTGCTCTGCGCGATAGTCACGGAGACGCCCAACACAGCAAGCAGGACTGCCGTTAGCACTTTCGCCAAAAGACGAGTTCCCAGAGATTTAGTCGCGTGTCTCACTTATGTTGATTAAGGCAATAAACAGACCATGACGGCCGGAAAGGATAACGAATTGTGAGTGGCTGCGGTTCTCTGTGATTCCAGAAGGCCGGCGCGAAAATGGAACAGGCGTGTTCACTTTGCATTCGGCGCCGAGAACGGAAACCCGACCGTCAGCGAGGGTGCTCGCATTAGCACCGTCCCTGGCGGTTGGGTTTCTGCCTTCCTCTTGTCGATAGCCACTAGCGCGTCAAGAATCGAAAATTATCGAAGCGCCGGAAATTTTCGGGCGACGTCTGACGCGCGCCGAATGCTCCCTGCACGATCGATAGTTTTGACATCAGCCGCGGTTCAGCGAATTGGAATCGATCGGCGGTCGCTTGCGCGCGCTCGAAATCGATCTTCGCGAGCGACGCCAGTTGCTGCCCGAATCGGGCCACGACGCGACCCAGCTCGCTGCCGCCCTGAAGCGGTAATTCACCGTCGCGAAACACTTGCACTTCGAATCCGTTCAAGACCTGCGCGGCCGCCAGCAACTCATTAAGTTGCGCGATGCCCGGCTCTAAAACTTCAAAGCTGCGTTTCGGATCGAGCGGAGCAAACAGTTCCGCCACGCGAATCTGGTTTTCCAAATCGCGATAATCGGAGGCGCGTTTGGTGACAATCGCGCGTGCGTCTTCAGCAAAACGAAGCGCCAGCTTAGGATTATCTTTCTGTGTCGCGGCCACCAGATCGCTTAGGTACTTCACGCGATCGGCGTCTGACGGAAGCGCCGCAAGCTTCGTACGAATCTCGTTAAGCTTTGCCTCGGAAACGGTCGTGGTCATCTTTTTGAAGTCGATCGCCTGTATGACTGACGCGCGGCCTGATTCGTCAAGATGCTCGTTCGCCAACTGCAGTGCGCGTTCCGTGTTCCCTTCATCGACGGCCCGTGTCGCCGCCTCCTGATACAGACGCGATTGGATCGGCGCGGGTGCTGTGCTGGCGGCGGCCACCAGGCTCTCGCTGTCGCCTTGCTGCATTACGTTGCGCATCTGGTTGGCGAAGTCCGTCGTCGAGTTGCTACCCATGCCTAATTCCGTAAGCTTCTGACGAACGGCCTGGCTACGCTCAGGCACATACTGATCGATTTGCGGCAGCATGCCCTGGAGATTCCGCAAAAGCATCCGCGCGTTGTTTTGCTGAACCTGTGCCGGGTCAAGTTGCGTTTGATTGTTGCGCGTCGGATCCATGGAAACTACGGGACCAGTCCCCCCGCCGATCACCGCCGCTTCGCGGCGCGCGCGACGCTGATTGTTCGCGCCACCACCGCCACCGCCACCGCCGGCGCCACCAGGATTCGTGCGCGGCGTCGCTGTCAGCGCCGCGGTCACGGCATTATTGAGCAGCCCCTGGAACGCAGACTCAGTCAGCACGCGCGAGTTGTTCGCGCGCGAATCGGTGGAGGTCGCAGGACTGGGCGAAGTCGTCGTCGCTTGTGGTCCGGGTCGCAATAGGCTCATGGCCACGTTTACCGCCTGACCACTGGTTAAAAGATTGTCAGAACTCAGTCGGTTGAGTGTCTTCTCAGACAATTTCTTGAACGCCTCTTCGTCTTTCATCTGGAGCTGAGACAGCACGCGGCTCAACGATGTCGGATACTCGCCTTTGTCCAAAGCCTCGGTCGCTTTTTGAAACGCGACTTTCGGATCACTGGCCGCGATTACCGACAGCAGCGTCTGTTCGAGATTGTCATCGGGAAACTGAAAATTGCCGCGCCGGCGATTACCGGCATTCATGCCCGCGGGCGGCTGCGTCTGCCGCAGCAGTTGATAAGCAAGTTCTGCATCGTGGCGCGCGGCGCTGAGGATTAGCTCACGCCTGAGCGCATTCAGCATGCCGAGTTCGCGCCTTTCGGAATCGTCGGACTGGGCCATCGTGTTCGCCAGGACCGAAGCCGCATCCGTGAAAAATGTTCGCGCGCGCGCCGGGCTGCGATCCCACAGCAAATCGCCTGCGACGATCTGCACCCGAATGCGATTCTCCGGCAGCTTCAGCCCTTGCGCTTCACTGACAATCTGTTCCAGCAAAGCCGCGGCTTTGGCTTCGAGCTTCGCCTTCTCTTCCTGCTGTTTCGCGGCATCGGGCGTCGCCGGCGTCACTTCCTGGGCGGCGGTGAACGATGCGAATAAGACGAGAAACGCCGCAATTAAGGGCAAACGGGCGATTAACTGACTCATGGTAATGTCCTCAAGTTTCGGATTAGGCGGAGAGCGGCTGTTCTAGCAGCTTTAGACGTTAATGCACACGGTTTGGTTACCCAAATGTTCCCGAAAAGCTGGGAGTGCGGGCCTGACTCCCTCTCCCTCTGGGAGAGGGCTGGGAGGGGGCGCAGCTCTAGGGAGAGAAAAAGAGAAATTTGAATCTTGTTCCGATCGCCGCTAACTGCCCGTACCCTAACCCGCTATCAAGGGGCGAGGGAATCCAAAGCGCCGTCGAGCAGGCGCACTCCAAAAGCACCGTTTACTTACATTCACAATTGAGCTAGTTTCAGACGCACGTTCACTGACCCCAAACGAGGCTGCAGATGGAAGAACGCTCTGTCACACATTACCGCTGGAGTGAACTGGCGATCGAGGCTCTCTCGGATTCGCTCGCGCGCCGGGTAATCACGGGCGATCGCATGATGCTCGCTCATGTGTATCTGAAGAAGGGCTGCGTCGTGCCGCGCCACTCTCACGAGAACGAACAGATCACATACATCCTGGAAGGCGGCCTGCGGTTTTGGATTGGCGCGGACGAGTCACAGGTTATCGATGTGATGGCCGGCGAGGCCCTCCACATTCCTTCGAACGTGCCGCATAAGGCAGAAGCTTTGGAAGACACTCTCGACGTTGATGTCTTCAGTCCGCCGCGACAGGATTGGCTGGATAGGACGGACGATTACTTGAGGGGATGATCAGGTAATTGCTAAAACGTCGGTGTTATTTGCGGATTGAGAAACTGTTCTTTGCCCGCCATCAAATTAGTCCCTTCGTGGCCCGCAATTATAAGTATGTACATCCGAGTTGGCGAGACAAACAACTTTCCATAACCCCGTTCGTCATCGTCGAGTGACTTAATTTCAAACTCCAGGCCCGGCATTCCTTGAAACTCGATGGGGCTCTTCGAGACTAACGCGGCATTTAACGTCGGAAGCATAGCCTGAAGCGCGGCTTCCGAATACCTCGGCATGTCCGCCCTATTAAGAAACATGCCCCTGACATCTGCGAAGGAGAACATCACGGCGCCCTGGCCAGCAACCGTTGAAGTGTATTGGTGCTGTGACATAGTTCCGCCGCCCGGGATTGACGTAACAACCGGCTCAAGCCGGACCGGCGTGTTAGGCATCATGACGGTAATTGGCAAACCATCCGGGTGATACTCACTCCACTGAATTTTCGCGCCGCCGCGAATGAACCCCATTCCCAACCATAAGACGCCGGCGAACACTGCGAGCACGACGGCAACTATTGCGAAGCCTTTCAGAATCGGGAAGCGGGATTGAGTTGGATACGGTGTTGCATACGCATTGCTGCCTCCGCGATACGTCGGTGCGCCGTCATGTGACGACGGTTCGCCGGAAGCCGTCAGGACCGCTTCGCACTTGCGACACTCTTCGGCAGTGACAAAATTAATGAAGCCGCAATAGTGGCATTTCTTGTTGTTCATGAGAGTTCCCTTGCTGGAATTTGAGAATCGTGAGAAGCCCAGAACGGGCAGAGCCAAAACCAACCTAGCAAAGCCCGAAACGGGCAGGCAACAAGTATTTGTGCGGCCGAAATTACTGGTTTTTTTGTGTATCCAATTCTTTTGAGTATTGCGACAGGCTGGATAAGAGGGACGATTACTTAAGATCGCGGCCAGGGTTGATAAGCGAGCGATTAATGAAGCGGAACAAGGGTCATGTTTGGAGGATCCACTGGCTTCCGAAGGGGACCCGCACTCTGCTTCCGTATCTGCGGATTGAGAAACGTCTCTCTACCGGCGAACAAGTCTGAGTCTTCCTTCGCAGTGATGGACAAGAAGTAAAAACGGTTCGGCGTTATAAACATCTTTCCATAACTGCGATTAATCTTGGGCCTCATGTTGTCCGGTGGAAGAGACTTCAAACTCCAACCCGGGCATTCCTTGATAGGTGATGGACTTTTTCGAAATTAACGTAGCGTTTGTTCGTTCTATTAAACTGTCGAGTTCAGCGTGGAGAGCTTCCGCCGCCGCATCCATATCGAGCTCTGTTCCCGTGTAGTCGACAAAACCAATTACGGCTGTGCCTTGTCCCGTCACGGCGGAGACGTATCGGTAATTTGACATGTTGCCGGTCACGAGCGGCGTCACTATCGGTTCCAGCCTGGCGGGCTTGCTCGGCATCATCACCGTGAAATCCAAACCGCCGGGACGGTACTCAATCCACTTGACCTTCCGATGCCGGCTAATCGTGGTCAGCACCAATACGCCGACGATTGCCAGCACGATGACCCCGACACCGCCGCAAACCACTCCTTTCAGCACCGAGAAGCCGCTTTTGGGTGGAGAGGGCTGATGATTCGCGTTCACACCACCGCGATAAGTCGTAGGGTAATTTAAGCCGACCGAACACTCGTTTCTGACAGATCGGTTTCACACTTGTGACAAGCTTCGGCATAGGCAAAATTAATAAATCCGCAGTTCGGACATTTCTTGTTCATGGAGAGTCCCCTGATTGAAGTTTCAGAGTTGTGAGAAGCCCAGGACCGGCACGGCCAAAACCAACGTAGCAAAAGGCTAATCGGCCTTGCAAGGAAATATTTTAATTGGGAAAGATTGCTAGTTGGTGGGTTGGAATTAGCAACGGCAGAGGGGGCTGACGGGGGCGGTCAAAACTGAAAGGCTCGAACCCGATGATCATCGAGTCCGAGCCTTTTCTAATCTCCGATTTCGCTGTCAGCTTTTATCTGAAAACGACGCCGATGCCGACGCGGAAGTTGTGCTGAGTTTCTCCGCCGAGTCGAGTCGGATTGTAATCCAACTGAATCGCACGGAAGTCGACACGCGGACTAATCCTGATGTCCACACCACCGCCGATGACACCGGCAAAACCGGTTTCGGTCTCGTTGACGATCCCGCTGACGCGCGCATTGGTGAAGCCGGCCATCAGATGACCGAACGGCTTGACCTTGGTTTCTTTAGAGTTGTCTTTCAACTGAAGTCCACCAACCAACGTGTGCGTTTTGGCGTTCACCTCAAACGGAGCAGCGTCGAACGACTTGAAGTGAAAAGCATAGTCGCCCTTCAGCCCGATGTAGCGGCTGATGTTGCCGGTCACGGCGCCTTCGACGCCGTTGAAGCCTTCGAAATCACCACCGAAATCCACGCGCGCGTGTGAAAACCCGGCGTAGATGTCTACTTTGTTGTAATCATCGCTCTGCGCAAAAGAAAACGACGCCGCGCAGGCCATAATGATCATTGAGAATAAAAGTTTACGCATTATAAGGAAATCCTCTTTCTTATGTTTTGTGTCTCTGTTTCTGATTTACGGTTGCATCTGGGGGAACAACCAAGATGCCGGGCCCACTCTGAAGTTTGCCTGTCATCGCGAAAAGAGTAGTGCAACCGGGGTGCCGCGGAGGCCGAATCAGGAAACGCGCCCAAAAACGATGATTCTAACGCTTGAAGCCATGCACGCTTTATGACCGGAACGCAGGATTCCTCCGACAGGCGCAGTGCAACAAAATGGAGCCAAGCTTATGATGGGAAGCATGAATAGCGAGTGCACTCATACAGATCAGATTCAAGCTGTGACGCCCAGTGGCGATGGCTGTGAAGACTGCCTGAAGATCGGAGACACGTGGTTTCACCTGCGTCTGTGCAAGACGTGCGGCCACGTCGGCTGCTGTGACTCGTCAAAGAACAAGCACGCGACGAAACACTTTCATCAGGCCAGTCATCCGATTATCAAATCGTTTCAACCGGGCGAAGACTGGGGCTGGTGTTATATCGATGAAGTAATGCTGGATGAAGTGTGAGTGTTAAATGAACAGGTCGGCCTGAACATGAAAGTAATTAGCTAAAGCGCGCGCTTGGGTCTTGCTGATCCCACGCTTGCCGTTTAGCACTTCAGACGCAATGCCCTTGGAACCAAAAACGTTCCACAAGTCCGTCTGTTTTGCTCCGCGAGATTCCATAAGGTGATGGAGAACTTCTAGTGGTGTAGCCTCGCGCGGTCGGTAATACCGCTCCTCAAAGTCTTCAACAAGGCTGGTCAGAAGCTTTAGAAGTTTCTCTTCTTCAGGCGAGAGGTTTTCCCCCTTTTCCATCAATTTCTCAATCACCTTCAACGTCCGCTCATTCTCTTGTTCAGTTTCTATGATTACAGGCATAGTGCGCGACAAAAGCCTCTTATACCGCGCAGGATCTAATCTTCTAATTGATTTGCTTACTCTTTCCATTTTCCCAAGTCGTATTCTTCGTGCGTCATAACCGCTAGGATAAAGACCGTTTGGCTTCGAAAAACAATTCGCGAAATCAACCTATATTTGTTGCCGCTGATATTGAAAACAACGTAACGACCAACCAAATCAGCAGCCGGATAGGTTTGTTTTAGTTCAGCGAGGTTCTGCCAATTGGCCTTCTTCGTTGTTCGGTACCAAGCCATCACAGAACTCTTCGCGTCGCGGTGAGTCGAAAGGAACTCGCGAAGGCGTTTGTAACTTATTACGTGCATTTCTGACGTAACCTCCTGCAAGAGAGTTGTACATGCTTGTGCCTCCTTGGTTTTCCGGCTCGCCTAATAGCGGCATCGTTGAATTCCGATGGCTGCTCGCTCCGTTTCAGGAGCAAAGCACGGTGAATGTTCTCACGGTGAGAACCTAGTGTCAATGAGTTAGTCGGCAGTACTTTGAACGGACTGGATCGATCAGTTCATCAACTCGCTAACCAGCAGCTCAACTTGCATGCGTGGCGTTGCTTTGGAAGTTTTGATTCCGAGATCTGCTTCCGCAATTCGGACCATCTGCCGAACGATTCTGTTTCCATCAACGCGGTTCAGCATCTGAAGATAGCTCGATTGCTTGAACGGCGGCATCGGCACCTGGCGAAAGATTTCTTTAGGCGGTGCGCCTTTTGAAAGCAGCGCATGGGCCAGAGCCATGCGCCGGTACGTACTGGCAATCAAACCGATCAGCATCACCGGCGGCGCGCCGTCATCCAGCAGGTGTTGCAGGGTTTTCACCGCGCGGGCCCGGTTACGCGCCAGCATGTGATCAGTCAGCTCCCAATTCATCAACTCGCGCGAACGGCCAACCAGTTCTTCAACCAGGTCTAAGGTGATGTTTGCGGACGGCAGCGCCGCCGTGGTGAGCTTGTTCAGTTCGTTGGCCAGGGACCGCACGTTCGAACCGACGAGTTCGACAATGCGACTCACGACCGCGGGCGCGGCGTCGGCTTTCAATTCCGCCAGGTGTGTTCTCGCCCAAACCGAAAGTTCGGCATTGTTCAGCGGCGGGAATTCAAAGGCGGCACCGCTCATCAACTTCTTCGCGAACTTCTTGCGCTTATCCACGTCGTCAGTGTTGAAGATGACGACTGACGTTTCGACCGGCCGGTCGATGTAACTGAGCAGAATTTCTTCGGTCGTTTCGTTCAGCTTTGAGAAATCCCTGATCTGCACAACGCGCCGGGGCGACATCATCGGCAATTGTTCAGCGGCGGCAATTGCGTTGCGTGCGTCGCCGGTCCTTAGACTAAACGTAGAGTCGTTGAACTCGCGCAGCAGAGTTTCGCGCAGCGCTTCGTCGGCTATGGCGCGCGCCGCCTGGTCACGCAGATACGATTCCGGCCCGAAGAGAAAATAGACGGGCTCGATCTTTCCTTGCTTGAGTGATTGCAGGAGTTCTTTGCGACTACGTACAGGCATTTTTCTTGGAGTGCGGTGGCAAGCGCAGCGCGACACCGCTTTGGATGAAGTGTTAATGAAAGCGCCGTCGCCGCTTCTACGGGTCCCAGCGTGGCAGCCACGCTGGGGTGGTCAATCGCCGGCGCACTCCAAATGACTACTGCTTTACCCCAAATCCATTAACCAGCGTCGAGACAATCGATTCGGCAAAGCTGCGCGACATGCGCATGACGGCCGGATCCTCTTCATTGAAGAAATTTCGTGGGTCGTTCGCGAATTCAAACTCGCCGCGAAACACAAAGTTCTGGTTGTCGTAAAGTACGCGGTTCTGGTGCTGATCACGCACGGTCACGGCGGCCACGATCGTCACCTCAAAGATGCGCGCGCGGGCTTTGTCGTCCAACAACACGCCTGAGAAATTGAAGCTCTTCACGACGCCGTCGACCACCGCATCGGCGCCTTCACGTTCGCTCTGCACGCGCAAACCATGGCCGCGGCGAATCAGTTCTTTCATCACGGCTTCGGTGAAACGATGCTCGATCTTGAACCGCAGCGCGTTGTTCTGAAACGCGGGCACGGCGACGGTTTTGATGTGCGGCGGGAGCTGCGATTTCGTCACCGGCTTGTAGCATTCCGTGAAGCCGGAAACGACTAGCAGAGACAGAAGCAAAGTGGCCGCGCGAATCGTTCGTTTCATGATGTCTTTAGCGAAGAGCGTTGATAATACGTCAGCGTGCGTGTTATACGGAAGCCGCTTAGACATGTCAGAACCACCTGCGGTAGCGGGTGGTTGATTTTCTTACTGTTAACACCCCGAGGAATGCTATGACCGAGCCTATTCCGATTGGCCCGACCCTTTCGCAAATCGCGCAGATCTTCGTCAACGTTAAAGACCTCGACCGCGCGATTGCTTTTTACCGCGACATGTTGGGAATGAGGTTTCTTTTCACGGCGCCGCCCGGCATGGCTTTTTTTGACTGCGGCGGCATTCGCATCATGCTCGGCATTGCTGATCGACCAGAGATCGATCATCCCGCGTCGATCATCTACTACAAGGTTGATGACATCGAGAAGGTTTACGAAGTTTTCAATGCGCGCGGCGTCGAGTTCATTGTGAAGCCTCACCTCGTGGCGCCGATGCCGACTTACGATCTGTGGCTCGCGGACTTTAAAGACTCGGAAGGAAATATCCTGGCGTTGATGAGTGAAGTCCCGCGCGAAGTCGCGTGACGTTACAGGCGGCGGCTTTGCCGCTTGATGTGCGGAAGCGCTCTGCGCTTCCGTTGAGTTTTTTACATTTAAAAGTTTCAGGGCTCTGCCCGGCGGACAAACTGGGCGAAGCCCCAACCATTATTGAACCTTACTCGGAAGGCCAAAGGCCTTCCGCACATCAGGCGGCAAAGCCGCGAACTCAGTCTCTCGATTCACAACCAAACTCAATCCCATGATCAGGTAGAAGATCATTACGACTTCGGAATCGCCCCAGTTGTAATGGACGAGGCCGCTGATCATGAAACCGACGAGTCCGCCCAGCGCGCCCAGCACAACCCCGCGTTCGATCCAACTTTCTTTCGAGAGCTGTCGCTGCAACCGCCAAAGCATGCGCGCGTAAAGCGCCATCAAAGCGAGCCAGGCGATAAACGCCGGCACGCCCCGTTCGAGCGCAATTTGCAGGTAATCGGAATGCATGTGGCCCATTGGCAGCCGCCCGTTATCGAACAGCTTCCATTCGCGCCAGTGTGCTTTGATCGAATCCATCCCCACGCCGACGAGCAGATGCCGCGGACTGTTTTTCAAAAGTTGCAGACCTTCACGCTGGACCGTCTGTCGCCAGCGAATGGAATCGTCTTTTGAATCGAAGAACCCAACGTTTCGCTTCTGTTGTAGTAAGAACAGTCCCGCGACTACCAGTGGCAGGGCGCATGCGCCAACAATAATCAGCGCGCGCCAACGCAAACCGATCAGCGCTATCAACATCGCGGACGCAAGGAAGGCGAGCCAAGACGCACGCACTACCGTCAACAGTAGCGCGCCGCACATAATCGCGAGCGCCAGGAGCAAGACAACTGTCCATTTGCTTCGCTTGCGCGGCAAAGCGATCAAGAGGCCAAGCCCGAGCGACGCGAGCAATTGCAGGCTCTCGCTGTAGGTTGTCCAGTGGTTGAAGAAACCTGTCGCGCGCCGGTCACGTCCCCGCGCCCACGATCCAATTCCTAATCGTTCCTCGGCGGACGCGCCGGGCAGTAGGCCAGCGCGCGGAAGACGCAGGCTCGGGTTCCACTCGACCCGATAAATTTTGATTTGCACCGGCTTGTCCACCGGCGACCGGTCGAGCGCCGAAACCAGTTCGTCCGGGTTCGAGATGCCCTCGCCATTAATCTCTTCGATCGTGTCGCCGCTCTGAATTGGAGAGGAATCATTTTTCTCACGAGTGACGAAACGCGCCGATCTCAAGGGACTGTTTGGAAGCACGTCGCTGACTTTGACGCCGCGGCCAACTGCGTAGTTTCCGAAAGTAAAGAGTCCGCTAAACACGGCCGCGGAAATCAGCACGATTACCAAAGCGCGAAGGACGCGCGGCGATCGAACGTGCTGAGCAAACAGGAAAGCGATGGTAAACAGCATCGCAGCGCGCAATTTTCCGATTGAAACCAGCGGCTCGTAAGACAGAAATGAAGAAAGGCCGGTGAGAATAAAGAACGCGAGCAGCGGATAATCCAGCGGGGTTCGATGCAGTTGCGGCCGCGGCCAAACCGCAAGCCGCAATAGCCAGAACAGGATTCCCATCGCCCACGCAAACTGCGCGGCCGCGATTGAGATTGGCGCGGCGAAGGCGAACAGAAAAAGCGTCGCCAGGATCGCTCGATCCAACCAGACGCCCAGCGGCCCAGGCGCAATCTCACGCGATTTCAGACGTTGAGACGGGGTCATGCGCTAGGATCGACCACCCAACGAGCCGCGGAGCGGCGGCAGAAGGTAGCCCCGGGCGTGAGCCCGGGGTAGAGATACCTCAAAGGTCTGAGCCCCGAAGGGGCGACAGAATCTTTCACTCATGTTTAGAATCACGAAGCTCGGATTATATTCGACGATGAAAGAAACACTTGCATGAATAACTGGAATCGCTCACTGCTTTTGATCTTACTTCTACCGTTCGCGGGGTTTTCTCAAACCAAAACCGTGCAGGAGTACATCGATCAGGTGACCACCCTGACGAATCGAGCCGATGTCAAAGCGGCTAACGACTACATCGATCGCAACAAGGAAAGCATCCTGCGCGAATGGATCGCGATTACCGAAATCAATGCGCCTTCAGGACACGAACAACCACGCGCAAAGTACATCGAGAAGCTTTTGCGCAGTTATCAACTTGATGAAGTGCGCTACGACTCAGCCGGCAACTTGATCGCTGTGCGCAAAGGAACCGGCGGGGGGCCGCGCATTGTCTTCGACGCGCACCTCGACACAGTCTTTCAGCCGGGCCTGCAAATCAAAGCGACTGTGCGCGACGGGAAGGTGTATGCGCCGGGGGTTGGCGACGACACGCGCAACATCGAAGCGCTGCTGGCCACGATTCGCGCGTTGAATGAAGCGAAGATCAAGACCAAGGGCGATCTCATCTTTGTCTTCACGGTAGAGGAAGAAACCACGTTCAAAGGCGTGAACGCTTTCATCCAGGAGAACAAAGGCAAGGTGGATCACTACATCGCGCTCGACGGCGGTTACGAAGGTTTCACTTACGCGGGGATCGGCATCAACTGGTACCGGCATCATTTCATTGGCCCGGGCGGACACACGCGCTCGCGCACGCCACCGTATTCAGCGACGCTGCCGCTGGCCCGCGCGATTGATCGCATTTATCAGTTGAAAGTTCCAACGAACCCTTCGTCGAATCTGAATATCGGCATGTTGGGCGGCGCGGAAGTTGTCAACGCAAAAGCCGCGGACGCGTGGTTCACGGTTGATTTGCGCTCGACGAGCAACGATGTGCTCGCCGATCTCGAAGAAGCAGATTCAAACGATTCTCAACGAAGAAGCCGCGCGCGAAGGGATGACCGTCAAGACCGACGTGATCTCAAGATCACAGGCGGCATCGATTCCCGGACACCGCGAGTCTTATCTCGTGCGCATGTCCGAAGCCGTGCATCGCGTGATGGGATTCGATCCGCCCATCACAAACGCCGGCTCGAACAATTCCAGTCCGGTTCTGATCGCCGGCATCTCCTCGATCTCCACCGGCGCCGGCCCGTGTGAAGAGACGCATGCGCTGACCGAGAACTGCGAAATCGAACCGCTCTACAAAGGGATTAAGAAGATTTTATTGTTGGAGTTGGCGCTGGCGGGAGTCTAAGCACCCCCAACAGAGTTCGGTCTTCAATATCTCGCCGAGCTTCCACCGATAAGGCATTGACATTGTCAGCCTAGAAGGTATAAGAGCCCAGGTATCTAGGAGGCTACAATGGCCAAGTACTTCACTGAAAAAGACGTGGACCTGTTGGAGAGTGCTTTAGCATTGATCCCTGACTTGACTGCCACGGCTCTGATTGCCAGGTTCGTTCGAGAAAAGATAGGGTACCCCGTTAAAACAAGCGAAGACTTCAAACCTTACTTTGACGAGGATGGCAGAGTGGTCCTCGATGACAAGACAACATTCACATATTCCCAGGTCCTGAAATTCTTGCCAAAAGAATTCTTCCCTATGGAGACTGAGCGGGATCTATTCTGCCGGCTGCTCATTGCGTTTCAAAGGGGTCGTCTCTCTCACCTTCTTGACAAGCCGGACTCATCTCAGGAAATAGATCTGTCGCAAGGAACTCATCTACCTTCGCCTTCTTTGACCATAACTGATCTTATGAAACTGAATCAAAGGAATTGAAAGGAGTCTCGCATGCCAAGTTCTCCTGTAGCTATCGGGCTCCCGCTCCGTGGCGGACAATGGACACAAGTTGAATGGTACACGGGCACTTTCGGGTTGCAAGTTTGCTTCGTTGCGCCCGTCGGCGTGCAAATAGGCTGGCGCATGTTTAGTGTTGGCATACCACCGGTATGGGGTGGCATATGGAGCCGCCAGGCTGATATTACGTTGCCGGCCGGTTTTTACACCAGTCTCGAATTCAACCCCTCTGTGGACACTGTGGTATCGAGAATCGCCAGCCCTTGTTTCGTTCCCTGAATCGCCCACGCGCGGAGCGTCTCAGGCAAATCTCGTAGGGACGAGATGTTTATAGAATCCAGTTCAGTAAACTGAGCCTGAGCCCATTTATGGGCGACAGAACATTCGCTCCTAGCGGAGCTTGGGGCCGGATTTCGTTGCCGGATCTATAAACATTTCGCCGCTACGCGGCTGTTTCTTAAACTCTTGCGAGAGTCGATTGCGTGCGCGCCTCATGACTTCGTCGCCGGGAACTGCCTCAATATCGCCGAGTCGATACGCGTCAAGTCGACGTTTCGCTTCCTCGATCCATAATCGCTCGATTTCAGAAGAGACTCCCATCAGTTCGATTCGTTTCAACCTCGCGCTACTTCTGCGCCGGCACAAAATATCCCCGCCGACTCCGCAGATAGAGGCCAACGCGGCGTGAAGCGACTTCAATCTGCCGGTACTCCCCGGGCTTGGCTTCGGCGAGCGGTTTTGTCGGCCGATACGTCACGACAAACTCCGCGCCGATTTCGCGCGCAACGTTTTCCGCCTTCGCCAACATCTCTTCTGGGACCACGGGCAGAAAAATACTCCCGCCAGTTTCCGCGGCTAACTCTGTCAGCCACTTTTCACTGTTAACGGCTTCGCTTTCGTAAGCCTTTCGTCGTTTCTTCATCGCCGGATCGAAACGGATACTGATACCGTAAGAAGGCATCCGCGTCGAACCTGGCGGCAAGGTCGGATCGTTGCGCGTAATCGGATTCTCAGACGCTGGACGCTGGCCGATGGTGACATTCGAGGGTTGCTTAGGATTTTTCTGCCGGATGAGTGTCGTGTAACTGATGATATGTACGGTCGCGCGCGCCGCGGTTAGTTGTTTGAGGGCTTCAGCAAATTGAATTTTGCCACCCGGCGTTTGCACGCCATCCGTAATTAAGACGACGTGACGGCTGCCTTCCGGACGATCGGAAAGCAGTTCCGCCGCCTTGACCATCGACTCAAAAATGCGTGAACGCTTGGCGGCAAACAGCTTCGTCTTCAAAATCCAATCGACTCGTTCACGGTCGGCGGTCCACGGCTGCAGAACCTCCGCGCGATCGCCAGATTGAATTACCGCGATCGAATCACCTTTCCGCATAAGCGACAGCACCCGCAGGGCGACATCGCGCGTCAGACTGGTGACCTTCGCCATGCCGCCGAGACCAACCAGGTCCCCGCCACCGGTGTCGAGCAGCAACAAAACATTCGCGGGAATATGCCGCACACTTCGGATCTGTTGCGGCTTGCCGTCTTCCAGCACCAGCACGTCGTCAATCTCAAGACCCGCATCGAAATGACCGGCATTGTCGGTGGCGACAACCGGCAGACGAACTTCCTCGGTGAAGACTTTGACTTGATCTTCCTTCTCGCCGGGGGTCGGCGTCGGCGATGGCTTCGCGGTTTGAGCTGGTGCGACGGCGGCAACTGAAATCAGCAGAATCAAGGCGAGAATAATAAATGGAGTGCGGCGCAAATTGTTCTCCTCAACTGGTGAAGGTGTGCGAGGGTTTGATGCGTACGCGGCGGCCGGGACGTTGCCTTTGGAAACTCAACCGCCGGATTTTCTCGCCTGAGCTTGAACCGCAGTAATGGCGATGGCGTCAACGATATCTTCCGGTTTGCAGCCGCGCGAAAGATCGTTCGCAGGACGGTCCAAGCCCTGCAAAATCGGGCCAATAGCTGTCGCCCCCGCCAAACGCTCAGTCAATTTGTAAGCGATGTTGCCCGCCTGAAGGTCGGGAAAGATGAGCACATTGGCGCGGCCCGCGACCGGCGAGCCAGGCGCTTTCGATTGACCGATTGCCGCCAGGAGCGCCGCGTCGGCTTGCAGCTCACCGTCGATCTCGATCTGCGGCGCGCGCGCGCGAACGGTCCGTGTGGCTTCGACAACTTTGTCGATCAGTTTGTGCTTCGCGCTGCCTTTAGTTGAAAACGACAGCATTGCGACGCGGGGCTCGGCGCCGATTAAAGCGCGGCAAGAATCAGCTGAGGCAATTGCAATCTCGGCGAGTTCGGCGGCACTTGGCTCGATCACGACGCCGCAGTCCGCGTAGATCATGGCGCCGTTGTGACCGATGCTTTCGTCGCGCAGGGCCATCAAGAAGAAACTCGACACCAGCTTAAAGCCGGGCCGCACACCGATGCAGTGCAGCGCGGCGCGCACGGTGTGTGAGGTGGTGTTTGTCGCACCTGCGACCGAACCGTCAGCGCGTCCGGCACGCACCATCAGGTTTCCGTAGTAAAGCGGATCGCGCAAAGCGGTGCGCGCTTCATCGAGCGTCATGCCCTTCGCGCGGCGCGCTTCGTACAGCAACGACACCATCTTGTCGAAATCGCCCGCGCGCTGGTGATCGATCACCTCGACGCCGCCGAGATCGGCCCCTGACTGTCGCGCCGCTTCGCGCAGCTTGTCTTCCGATCCAAGCACGGTAATTCGCGCCAGACGTTGTCGCACCGCGGCGCCGGCCGCGATTAACGTCCGCGCATCTTCGCCCTCCGGCAAAACGATGTGTTGCGGATCTGAAGCAGCACGTTGGCGGATTTGATCGAGAATGGACACGGTGACTGTCGGTTGTCCGTCGTCAGTGGTCAGTTGTTAGGAAAGCGTGGCAAATTTACCACGACAGTTAGTTGGGTCGGAAGCTTGCTCCGCAGCGCGTCGCCGTCTAGACTTTCCACGCAGAACCAATACGCAACAAAATCGTATTTACAACTGACGACTGACAACTGACAACTAACGACCATGTCCAAACTCAAACTTAAAAGCCGCATGAAGAACCTGCTCATGTTCCTGCCGAACATGATTGCGCTGTCCGGACGTCTGATGGTTGATAAGCGCGTGCCGGTCACTGAGCGCGCGTTGTTCGCCGCCGCGGTCATTTACGCAATTATCCCGTTTGATTTTCTGCCGGACATGATTCCGTTTCTTGGGCAGATTGACGATCTGTTCCTGGTCGCTTTGACGCTGTTGCGATTGATCGGTCGCACTGACGACACAGTTGTGCGCGAGCACTGGCGTGGCGGTGGTGACATCGTCGCACTGGCAGAGTCAGCCGCGGCGATTGCTCCGGCGCTGATGCCGAAGCGCGTGTCACGAGTCCTGTCGGCCAAAGTGAATCCCACTGCTGAAGGGACTGGCCTGCTGATTAAGTCAACAAAGATGGAACCATTGCTCGTCGCTGAACCCGAACGGAAAGAGCCCAAGGATGAAGGGCGAAAAGGACCGCGGCGACTGAAGGATGTTAAGTCGGCTTAAGGCGGCGCGCTCAAGAAAAGCTGCCCTTAGTCCTGAAGCGACCAGAGTGTGAAAGTACCAATGCCTTTCATTTTTACGTCATCGTGACGTTCCCATTTCAACGAGGCGTGTCGCTTCGCACCTGCTCCGTCCAAATCTTCCTTGGCGCGATCACTTAGCCAAATCTCTTCCCTTTCTTCGATCGCGTGAATAACGCGGGCGGCAAAGTTCACAGCTCCGCCGAACACGTCATTTTGTTCGACGGTCATCGGTCCGATATGAATTCCGGCACGAATTCTTATTTGCTCGTGTCCTGGTTTTGATTTCAAAGCGAGAGCGTAGTCCAAAGCTCTTTCTACCGACTTGAATGCCGCCATAAAACTGTCGCCGATGTTTTTGATCTCACGGCCGTTGTACTTTCCTATTAACTTCTGACTCTGGGCGAAGTGCGCCAGTCGCACTTCGTTCATCCTTTCATCTTTCAGCTCTTCTCCCAAAGTCGTTGAGCCGACGACGTCCGTAAAGCAAATTGCCAAAGTCGCGCGTTCATCTCCAGCCCATCCTTTAAAGCCAGGTGTGCTCGTTTCTCCGCGCGCTGACTCAACAAACATCTCGAAGTCACGCTGTCGATCAGCGGATCGTTCCATTGCTTCGACCTGTGACACAAAACGCAACCTCTCCTTTGGCTCTTCCAGCGACACCTTCGCTTGGCATGGACAATCGAATGTTTTTTGACCTTGCTCGCGCAGCATCTTGACGTAATTGTCAGGGACTGGATTCCCGCACTTCGCACAAACGAAGAACCTCACCAAATCCACGGTCAGTGCGTGGCGTTGAGCGTGGGCTAGTACGAACTCGTCGAAATGGAATCGCGTCTCGTCGCTGGGTGGTTGCCCTTCGTGCTGCTCGTAAAAGATCACCAGCCGCCCCCGGGCCTCCTCGAATTCATGCAAGTATAGGCCGCACTTGCCGCCGGCTTTCGCTGTGAAGACCGCCGCGTTGCGCCACATTTCAGCGCGGCCGGTCGTAAACAGTCCGCTGTGGCCGAGCCGAACCGCCAGCGTCGAATAGAGGCTCTGCACCGGACCGTCAAACGTTATGGCGAGAGCCTTTCCCATTGGCTCGGGCGCGGCTTCGTAGTCGCGATTGAATTGGGACGGAAAAACGAGGTAACGACCGTCAGCAGCATTTTCCCTGAGGGCCAAGTCGTACCGCGCCAACTCCTCGACCGTGGCGTGCAACAGCAACTGCTCCTGCCCGGGATCAGGAATCTTCTGTTCCTTTGGAACGTAGAATTGTCCGGCCAATGCGGCCTCTTCTGCGATGGATCCAAGACCATCGGGCTCTTCCTTCGCCGCGTTTACCATCGCTGAAGCGTAGGCATCCAGTAGTTCGGGCTGGAGCAGCACATAGCCACCAAAACTCAACCGGCGAATGAGGTCGCGGTTTTCTAATCGGCCGATGCATGTTTCGAACTGGTCCGGCAAATTCGGCTTTGTCTTCACCACCTTCGAATGCGTTCGGGCGAAATCGTCGTAAAGTTGGCTGGCAGGCGCGACCAAACGGCCGGTCTTTTTAGCTTTCAGCAGGAACGCCTTGATGTTGGCAAACAAGATTGAGGAGGAGACCTCGGGAAGATCGTGCCACGGGATTCCCTGTTCGATCGCCTGCCGTAGTTCCTTTATCTGCCATCCTTCCTTTGCGCTCGTTTCGAAATAACCATCAAATTCAAACTCTTTGAGCAGCGCGTCAAGGCGTTCTTTGCTTACCGAAACTGTGCCGCGATCATTGCGGGCTGACACGAGGAGTTTCTTCATGGGAACAGTCGAGCCTTCGCGTTGTTGGGCAAGACGAAGCGCACGTTCCCAGTGACGGACCCCAGCGAGCGGGTCGGTCTCGCTACGCCCATCGAACACAACCAGCGCCACAGCCACTTCGTTCAAAATGCAATTGGTGAATCACTCGGTAGCCCGGCTGCCCTGCTAAGTCCCAAAGAAGCGCCTCGCGTGTCTGTTTCAGGTTCTTATCAAGAGCAACTTCGTGAGAACTAAATGTCCAGACTTTACGCCCTGGAGTGGAATCAGTTTTCTTGTATCGCTTACCGTTAAGCACGAGGCTGAGACCTGACTTCCCTACCCCCGTGTCGCCCAGCAGGACCACCTTCGCGTTGACGTAATGACTGGTTCGCATTACGGGCGCTTGCCCGAGTAAGGCCGGGACGTCTAGCTCCCAAATATAGGCGGAGCGGTCACAGTAGTCTTCAGCTGTTTCCGCATCCGAACCGATTGCGGCGAGGAGGGGAAGGCTGGGATGAAAAACGATACCTGGCCAGTATCTTGATGAGGGCACGGGAATGCTGGCGAGATGGACGCCGTTATTACCGTGTGCAAGGCGAATCATTCCGCCCTTTCCGTTTCCTCTCGACGCCAGCAGTAATCCATCAGAAGAAAACGAAACACTTACGACCTGCGTTGTATGGCCTTCAAGTGTTCGGAGCAAGCGTCCGGTCGCTACCTCCCAAATTTCAGCAGTTCCGGCCGAATTGCCTATGACTAGGTTGCGACCCGAATTATCGAAAGCTATCGACCAGCATAAGTGCCTGGCTGATCCCAGTATTCGAATGGTTCGCCCTGATCTGAGGTCCCTAAGGTGTACTGGCCCCCCAATACCGCCGCTAGCCAAGATTGTGCCGGTCGGATCGATAGCAACTGCAAAGATGCCATCTCCTTCCGCTTTAAGCAGGCGCAATCGCTTCCCAGTAGCGGATTCCCATACTCTTACAGTCTCATCCCCACCTCCGGAGACAATCATTGTGCCCGTCGGATCAAACACAACCGACCTGACTGAACTTTTGTTGGTAGTTAGAGTTCTAAGTAGCACGCCACTATGGACATCCCAAACTCGCACCGTTCGGTCGATCCCTCCACTTGCCAGCATTCGGCTTGTTGGGTCAAAAGATACGCTCCACACGATCCCTTCGTGGCCTTCTAACGTGCGGAGAACCTTGCCATTTTTGGCATCCCATATGATGACGTTTCCATTCTCCGAGCCAGCCGCGAGCACGCGCCCGTTCGGCGACCAAGAAATATTTCCGGTGAAAGCGCCTCCGCCCAATGTGCGGGCGAGTCTTATGCCGCTCGGAAGCGCTAACTTGCGCATCCCGATTTTTCGTCCTTCAGCTCTTTGCTTTTTCTTCGTCATGGTGGGGATAAACTCAGTGGGTTTGCGGCTGGCTTCAATTAATCGCTACTAGAACCGGTAGCTTAGTCCGCTTCAAATCGCCAAAATGAGAAAGCTGAGGCTCCCGATCGACATATCGATAAAGAATGTCGCGCTGCTGGGGAATGAAACCGGCTTCGGTGATCAGGTGACGCAGCATCTCTTCTGACGCGCGATTGTGCGCTCCCGCCGCCGAGACGACATTCTCTTCAATCATGATCGAGCCCATGTCGTTCGCGCCGAAACGTAATCCGACCTGGCCGAGACGCAGGCCCTGTGTCAGCCACGACGATTGGAAGTTTTCAATGTTGTCGAGGAACAACACTGACACGGCGAGCATCTTCAGATAATCAATTCCGGTCGGCTCGTCCTTGATCTTTCGTCCCAGCGCGGTGTTTTCACGCTGAAACGTCCACGGAATAAACGCGAAGAAGCCGCCCGTTTCATCCTGAACATCGCGAATCCGTTGCAAATGCCGCACGCGATGCTCCGTCGCGTCACCGATGCCGAACATCATCGTCGCCGATGATTTCAAACCGACCCGATGGACAGCGCGCATCACGTCGAGCCATTCATCTGTCGTGCATTTTGTCGCGACGCGCTTCCGAACTTCGTCGTCGAGAATCTCTGCGCCACCGCCCGGCAGACTATAGAGTCCCGCGTCCTTCAGCCGCTGCACGATCGTTTGGTAATCGAGACCGCTAATCAGGTGGATGTTGTGAATCTCAGGCGGCGAGAAGCAGTGCAGTTGAAAGCCCGGATACTTCGCGCTGAGGTTCCGCAGGAGATCTTCATACCACTCAATTCCGAAATCAGGATGTAGCCCGCCCTGCATCAGAACGCCGGTGCCGCCCAGCGCGATTGTTTCGTCGATTTTTTCGCAAATCTCATCGAGCGTGCGCACGTACGTGTCGGGCGCGCCCGGCCGTCGATAGAACGCGCAGAAGGTGCAGACGACGTTGCAGACGTTCGTGTAGTTAACGTTCCGATCGATGATGTAGGTGACGATGTTGTCGGGATGCTTGCGCTTGCGAATCTCGTCCGCCGCCGCGCCGATTTTCGCGACGTCGTGCGACTCGAGCAGCGCCGTGCAATCGTCGGTAGTCAGTCGGACACCGGCGAGCGCGCGATCGAGGATCGGTTGAATATCGGTGGCTGTCACGTCTGTAGTCTATTTAGTTGGCGGGCAATAGTACAACCTGCTCCCGGCTCGTCGCGATCAAGCCAGAATAGCCCGTTTGCGGTCGAACCTGGCCTTAGCTGGTAACTTACGGAACAATACTCAACGCCGGGCGTCCAGTAGTTAGCGCATTTTTCGTGGCCGTCGGGAAACGTCGAGGTTATCAGGCGCTTCAAAGCAAACGAATCAAGTCACTCGTCAGGTCACATTTGACGAGAATACCGGGGTCGCAAGTTCGCCCCGGTTTCATCGTTCTCAACCCAAGTGCCGCGGTTATAAGAAAGGACGTAGCGATGTACCAACGACTCGCATTGCTCCTGCTGCTCGCTCTGGTTTTCCTCAATTCGCAAACGACACATGGGCAAGAGATCCGACGTCAACCAAATAGCGCCCCCTCGCCCTCGCCCACGATTGACCCCGCGGTCGAGAAGAAAGCACTCGATTTGTTGGAGTCGATCTCGGACCAGTCTGCCAAGTTTAACTCCGCCGCGAACCGAATACGCGCGTCAGCCTCGATTGCGGACTTGCTATGGCGGAGGGATGAAAACCGCGCGCGCGCTTTGTTCAAGGGAGCGATCACGCAACTCGCGACGCATATTACTGAGACAGACTTTGGTGACGTTGAGCGTTATCAGGAGATTTCGAGGTTTCACGAGCTCAGGCAAAATTTGGTGATGCGAATCGCCGCGCACGATCCAGAAATGGCGCTAACTGCACTGCGACAAACTGGGTTGCCCGCGACCGTCACACGCCAATGGCTTCCTCAGAACGAATCCAACCTCGAGCTTACTCTAGCGAATTTCATTGTCGCGAAGAATCCGGAACTCGCATTAAAAATTGCCCGCACCAGCCTGTCGCGCGGTGTTACCTGGAACCTAACTTCGTTGTTGTCGCAACTTGCGCAAAAGGATGTTAAGTCGGCGCAAGGTTTCTATGGCGACATAGTCGCCCGTTTGAAGAGCGATGACCTTAGTAAGAATTCAGAGCCGGCAAACTACGCTTTGCACCTTTTAAGTGCGTTCCAGCCACCGCAAGCGGATGAAGAGACGTTTCAAGATCTCTTCGCGATGGTGCTTTCTTCAATCCTCAATCTCAATCGCGAATCGCAAAGCGGCATCAACATGGCGCAAAACTATTATCACCAACTGGAAGGATTGATGCCGCTCGTTGAGAAGTATGCGCCGACTCGCGCCGCAGACCTCCGTACCTGGTCACGAACGGTAGCTAGCACCCTCGATCCGGGCACGCAAGTCTATCAGGAGCTACATCGTGCCAGTCAGACGGCAAGCATCGACGACCTCCTGGCGATGGCTGAAAAACAGACAGCTGAATACAAGAGTTTGGCCTATCAGTTCGCAGCTGGGAAAGCATTGACAAGCAACGATGTGACTCGTGCCAGAGAGATCATCGACATGATCCCCGATCCGTATCAGCGCCGACAGATGCTTGATCAGCTCGAGGGGCACCATGCGAGAAATTTGAAAGGCGACGACAAGCTGACCTCCGCGCGCGCGTTGATTGAAAAAGCCCGAACGATAACGCGAAAGATCGAGCTAATCGCGCAAATCGCGAATTCACTTGCCGCTAGTAATAAGAAGCCCGAAGCGCTGGAGCTGCTGAATGACGGGAAGATTCTCGTCACGGCGACTACCCCGTCAGCAGAACAAATGAAGGCCCAACTGCGTCTGGCCCAGGCTTACGCAGCGCTGGACCCCGGGCAAACCTTTGCAATTATTCAGCCCTTGATTATTCGGCTGAATGAGTTGTTGGCAGCCGCGGCTGTTCTGGACGGAATAGATTTTCGCTATTTGAAAGAAGGCGAATGGGAAATGCCGGGCGTGAATAATCTGGGAAGGATCGTGGGCGGACTAAATCACATCCTCACCGCTCTCGCACGGACTGACTTTGATCGAGCGCTCTCGTTGGTCGAGCAGATAAACCGGCCGGAAATCCGTACCATGATCCAAATCGATATGGCTCAGGTAGTGCTGACTGGCGGGTCAGGAAACTATCCCTTCAATGGGCCAATTACGTCGCGAACCATGCACATAATGCACTAACGCTGAGCGACTCTCAGACCCCGGCGAGCTGAGCGGAATCTTTCAGGCGATCGCCGATCAGCGAAGAATCACGGGCAAAGTTGTCGACCGCGGAAGCTGCGAATAGTATTCTGCTGAGCAGATGTCGCGACCTTTGATCATCGCTATCGACGGGCCGTCAGGTTCGGGCAAGTCCACGCTCGGCCGGATGCTGGCGCGCGAGTTGGGTCTGCTCTACATCGATACCGGCTCAATGTACGGGCCGTCGCGCTGGCGGTCATTGAAACGGCATTGAACGCGGCTGACGACGTGGCTGTCAGTGCATTGGCGGAACGGGTTGATATCGACCTCGCCGGTGAACCGGATTCACTGAAGGTGACGCTCGACGGGCGTGATGTATCCGATCGGGTTCGTGACGAAGATGTGACGCACACTTCTTCGATCGTCTCGACAATTCCGGCCGTACGCCGCGCCATGGTCTTACGGCAGCGTGCGATGGGCGAGCGCGGCGCAGTGATGAACGGCCGCGACATTGGCACGGTCGTTTTTCCCAACGCCGACGTAAAGTTTTTTCTTGATGCGGCCATCGAAGAAAGGGCGCAACGCCGGCTTGCGGAAGAGCGTGAACACAATCCCGCCGCGACGTACGAACAGACACTGGCCGACATTACTGAACGCGACCGCCGCGATACGACGCGCGCCGACTCGCCATTGGTAGCGGCTGAAGACGCAATCATTGTGGATTCCAGTGGCATGTCCATTGACGACGTGTTTCAGAAGATGTTGATCATTGTGAAGGAAAGGACCGCGGTATGAGAATCCCAACTTTCACGTTCAAGAATGAAGCAATCTGGACGGTGGTCCTCTCTCTCGCACCGGCAGTAATCGGTGTTCTGGTGCTCGTGGTAATTTTGCTGATTCGTCTGTTGTTCTAAAATCCGCAATCAAAGGGATGTTCACCGGAATCATTGAAGAACTTGGGCGCGTGCGCGCAATCGAACAGCGCGGCGACGATGCGCGCGTGGTCATTGAAGCGCACACGGTCACCGAAGGTTCGCGTGATGGCGATTCGATCTCAGTAAACGGGGTGTGTTTGACGGCGCTCGACGTGAAACCTGATTCATTCGCCGCTGACGTTTCAAAAGAGACGCTGTTCCGCTCGACGCTTGGCAACCTGCAAGCTGCCTCGCCAGTCAATCTCGAACGCGCGGTGACGCCGACTACGCGGCTCGGCGGGCATATCGTCCAAGGTCACGTCGATGGACGCGGAAAGCTTCTGGCTTCGGAGAATCACGGCGATTCCTGGACGTTTCGATTCGCGTATCCGAAAGAGGTCGCCCGTTATCTTGTCTTGAAAGGCTCTGTCGCAGTCGAAGGCATCAGCCTCACAATCGCGAATCTGACGGATGAACACTTCGACATTGCTGTGATTCCAAAAACGCTCGAGCTGACGAATTTTCCGCATTTGAAGCCAGGTGACGAGGTCAATCTCGAGGCTGATGTAATCGCGAAATACGTCGAACGAATTCTCAGTCACACCTCGCTTCAGCGGGGTGTTACCGGGGCCGGCACGACTTGAGCCGTTCCCACGGCTTCTTGAAAACGGTAAAACCGTTGGCCGCGACGAAATGCCCAGGCCGATCACTTCGCTGAAGCGAGTTGTGAATGAGATAGGCTCGTAAGTCGCCAAAATGCCACCCCCCGCGTTAACATATTCCAACCCGAATCTCAGGTTCCGGACTACAAGAGTTCAGAGATGTCTTTTGCTTCCATTCCCGACGCCGCTGCCGACATTCGCGAAGGGCGAATGGTCATTATCGTGGACGATGAAGACCGCGAGAATGAAGGCGATCTGGTCTGCGCGGCTGAGAAAGTCACTCCTGAAGTCATCAACTTTATGGCGCGACACGCGCGCGGCCTGATTTGTCTGCCGCTGACCGAAGATCGCTGCGACGAATTACATCTGGCGCCGCAAGTAGCCGACAACACTTCTTTTCTCGGGACCGCGTTCACGGTTTCAATCGAAGCTCGCCGCGGAGTGACCACAGGAATCTCGGCCGCCGATCGCGCGACGACGATTCTGACGGCCGTCGATTCGCGCACGAAGCCTCAGGACCTGGCGCGACCGGGCCATGTGTTTCCGCTGCGCGCGAAGAAAGGCGGCGTGCTCGTGCGTCCCGGTCAGACGGAAGCGGCCGTGGACATCGCCCGCATTGCCGGTCTTTATCCCGCCGGCGTCATCTGCGAGATCATGAACGAAGACGGCACGATGGCGCGTCTGCCGCAGCTCAAAGACTTCGCCGTCACGCACGGCCTGAAGATCATCACCGTCGCCGATCTCGTTCGTTATCGAATTCAAAAGGAAGTGCTCGTGCGCCGCGCAGTCGAAACTGATCTGCCGACGGTTTACGGAAAGTTTCGCGCCATCGCTTTCGAGAACACGATCAACGGCGACGTGCATCTGGCGATGGTGATGGGCCACGTGCGCACTGACGATCCGGTGATGGTGCGCGTGCACACTGAGAACGTAACCTGCGACATGTTCGGCTCAACGATTGACGACACGGGCTACCAGCTTCGTCGCGCGTTGGAAAAAATTGCGGAAGCGGGTCAGGGCGTCGTGCTTTACTTGCGGCAAAGCGAGCACGGTCTCGACCTGATTCACCAGTTGCGCACGTATGCGCTGATGCAGGAGCGCGGCGCCAGCAAACGTGAAGCGAGCGCTGAAACCGGCTACGGCCTTAATCGCGACTATGGCATCGGCGCGCAGATTCTGCATGAACTCGGTCTGCGGAGAATTCTTCTCCTGACAAATCACCCCCCGAAGATTTCCGCGATTGAAGGTTTTGAATTGGAAGTAGTTGGTAACGTGCCGCTCGGCTCTCCCGCGACTAATGAGTCGGCGCTGAGTTCAATTACGGATTTGGTGGCGAAGAGCACAGACTAAGGCTATGCTACGTTCTTGAAATTCCCCCGATTTCAGTTTGAAAAGACAGACGTCAGATGTTGGAGATCAGAGTTCAGACTATCGTTAGTAGCCATCTGACATCTGATTTCTGACATCTGACTTCTACTTTTCCCGCTCTCCTGTAAAATCTCAGTTACTGTTCAGCCGTGGTCGCGACTGTCGCTCAATGCCTGTAAACGATCAAGAGCCTGCCAAAACTAAACCCAGCGCGTCGCCGTCGCCGTCGCCTGCGCGACGACGCCGTCGCCGGTTCATCAATCGCCGCAACACGATCATTGTGGCCATCGTCGCCGCGGTCGGCATCGTGGCGCTGATTTTGATTGCACTGTTGAGCTACCGGTTCGGTTACGTTGATGCGTACATCGCCAGCCAGGTAAAGAACACCCTCGCGACCTACGGTGTGCGCGCAGAGATTCGCGAGTTCCGCACTGTTCTATCTGTGGGACCGCAAACCGTCGAGATGCTCGGCGTCGAACTTTACGACGCCCAAACCGGAGAGAAGCTCGGCAAGATCGATCGGATGGTCGCGACCGTTCGCATCGAGGATCTGTACGCGCTCAACCTCCAGCGCAACATCAACTTGAAGGATTTGCAGATCGAAGGGCTCGAGCTGTGGGTGAATTTTGACGCGCAAGGGCAATCCAACTTCCGCAACTTGCGGATGCCGCCGCCCGAACCAAATCAAAGAATTCTGTTCGCCTACTCGACCGCGCATATCGACGTGAAGAACGCGCTGATCCATTACGGCGATGCGTTACACAGCTTGTCTGGCGAAGCACGCAATCTTCAGGCAACGATTCAGCCTGACGATCCGAACGCGCCGTCTGACAGTTGGATGAACACGGTCACGCTTAGCGCGACGAACTCAACGCTCGCCTACGACGGCCGGCCGATCAACAACATCGATATCGAAGCGCGGGGTCGCGTAAATCAAATTCGCGCGGAGATTCAGGAATTAAAGCTGCGTTCGCCGGTCGCCGAAGCGACGTTAAGTGGCGTGATGGGTGATTGGCGAAAGCTGCAATACAACTTCAACGTCACCTCGACAGTTGATCTAACGCAGCTGTCCGATGTCCTGGCCACCGGCACAGCGTTGCGCGGTGTTGGCAACTTCACCGCTAACATCACCGGTGAAGGCGATAAGTATCAGGTCAATGGCGGTGTGAAATCCGATGCGCTGGCCGCCGGCAACATTCGTCTGCAAGGTTTGAACGTCACGGCAAAAGGATCGGGCCAGGGTGAAAGCTACGACTTTAATGGACGCGCCGTCGCGCAGCTTCTGACTGCCGGCGACTTTCAATTGAACTCAGTGCAAATAACCGGCGGCGTAATGGGCACGGGCTCAGACTTTCGCTGGGTCGGTGAACTCCGCGCGGCCGCGGAAAAGAGTTCCGGCACAACGATCACCGGCCTGATTCTGCGGGATGCCGTTGCTGAATATCGCGGCGGCGTTTTGACGGCCACCGCGCCGCAACTAATCGGCAGCACGCTCACCACTGCGACCGCACGGGCCGCGGGTATCCAGGCCAACGACATTCGCGTCAGATCCGAAAACGGGGTCACCACAGCGACTGTCGCGACGGTGAAAGCCGGCAAAATTCAGTCGAAGGACGCGACAATTGACGGGCTGACCGCCAGGAACATCTCTGCCAACAGTCGCGGCGACGTCACCAATGTCACTGTGCAGGAAGTGCAAGTCGGCGCCATCAACGCTTCCGGCGTGCAAACGGGCAGCCTCAACATTGCCGGCGTGCGACTCGCAATTCGTAACGGGCGCGTCCAGGGCACCACCAACGACATTAATGCGGGAACGGTGAAGCTTGAGAACGGTCAGGTCGAAAGTGTGAAGCTGGCGCGGCCATCGTTCACGCTTGAGCCTTCGGGAAGATATCGCGCCAGCGCGGATCTGAGTTTAGGTGGCGGCGTGCTGGGCGAAATGAGACTTGGCCCGGCGCGCGCCGCGGTCGTCGCTTCGAGCGATCGGATCGAGCTGAAGGATTTTGTGGCTGAGGCGTTGGACGGACGCGCCAGCGGCAACGCAACGATTGCGCTGACAAAGACGGGCACGTCGCGAGTCTCGACCGATTTCAACAATTTCGACCTCGGCGCGCTTATTGCCATGCTCTCGGGACGCGCGGTGCCCGTTTCCAGCCGCGCCACTGGTCGCGCCGAGCTGACTTTCACCGGCAAAGATTTGGCGACCGCGACGGGAAACGTGAACGGGCAGTTGCAGGGGGCGCCTTCCGCGGCCGATCTCGCTCCGCTCTCGGGCGACGTCGCCATTACCGCCAACCGCGGAGTCTTTCAGATTCAGCGCGCGAACCTGCAAACAACGGCCACGAAACTGAACGCTGCGGGCCAGTTCTCGATCGAAGAGCCGATTTCGAACCTGCGCGTCGATGTGGCTTCAACTGATGCGTCTGAGATTCAACGCTTGTTGATTACGTCAGGCGCTTTACCCGAAGTCGAAGAGCAGTTCCGCACTTACGGAATCGATCTCGCCGGGAAACTAAATTTCAACGGTACGTTGGCCGGTGCGTTGAAAGATCCGCTGGTTACGGGTCGCGCCGAACTCGGCTCGCTGATCGTCAACGGACGCGATCTCGGATCGCTAAACGCGGACATCGCTACTACGGCAACTGAAACGCGCGTGAACAACGGCCGTCTGATTCAACCGAACGGCGGCGGCGCGCAGTTCGCGCTGGTGATTCCGCGCGTGGGCGATAGCAATACGTCTATCGAAGCGACGCTCGACCGGATGAACACGGCCAACCTGGTTGCCGCCATGCCCATGGCCGGTGGCACGCGCGACCAGTTCGGCAGCACCGAGGGCGAAGCATCGGGTTCAGTAAAGATCAGCGGCATTCCCAATCGGATGACCGGGGTCGCGGATCTGCGCTTCGGCAAAGGACGCTTGGCCGGCGAACCGCTTCAAAGTCTGACGGCGCGCGCGACATTCGCCGGTTCGACCGTGAACATCGAGAGCATTGACGCGGCGTTCGATGCCGGGCACATAGTCGGCAGCGGCAAGTACGACACGGAAACCAAGGCGTTCGACGTGAAGTTCAGCGGCGATGGCGTACAGATCGAGCGGCTGGCAGCGCTTGCGAGCCGGCCGGGCATGCCAAAGTTCGGCGGCACTGCAAAGCTGACGGCCACCGCGTCAGGAATTTTCACGGACATCACTTCGTATCAAATCAACTTCAACGCCGACAGCACCGACGTCACTGTCGATGGCCGTCCCGCAGGCGCGTTGAAGCTTGCCGGCGTCACGGAGAACAAGCAACTCAACATAACTTTCAGCACGACCGGATTACTTGGCGACCAGCCGCAAACAGTCACCGCGCGCGTCGATCTCTCAAATGAAAAACTTCCCGCCGTCGTTGAGTCGAACATTACCGGCGCCGATCTGACTCAGCTTTTGAAGATCCTATTGCCCGAAACCCAGGTTCCCGTCACCGGCCGTGCGAGCGGCACGCTGAAACTCTCGGGCCACCTGATGACTGAAAACGACGAGGGCGAAGAGGTCTTTTCGTGGCGCGGTCTCACCGGCTCAGCCACGTTCAGTGAATTAACGGTCAGCGTTGCGGACGTTCAGCTCGCGCCGACCGGTCCCCTCGTCATTGATTTCGCGGGGAATGAAATTACGTTTCGCGAGACGCGCTTTACCGGCCCGGGAACGAACGTGACGGTGGCCGGAACCGTCGCCATCGGCGCCGGCGGCCGGCAGAACCTGGCGATCAACGGTGATGTGAATTTGCGGGTGTTCAGCGGCCTGTCGCCTGATGTTTTCTCATCAGGAGTCGCGAGGCTCTTCCTGCGCATCACCGGCAGCTACGAAGATCCACGCTTTTTGGGAACCGGGGAAGTGAACGGCGCCTCAGTCTCCGTCTTCTCGGGGGACCAGACGATCACAGTTTCGAATCTGAAGGGTTTAATCAGATTCAATTCGAATCAGGCCCAGATCGAGCGGCTGGAGGGAACGTTGGGCGGCGGCAAAGTTACGGTATCGGGCGGCGCGTTGCTGGCCGGCTCGGCGCGCGGACGTTTTGCCTTCAACGCGCGCGGCGAGAACGTCACGCTCAACTATCCGAAAGATTTTCGCTCAACCGTCACCGCCGATCTTTCTTTGAACGGAGACATGACCAATCAGTTCATCACCGGCTATGTGAACGTCAAGCGGACTGAGTACACGAAGGACATCGATCTCGCCGATCTGATCGATCAACGGCCTGAGACCACCATCGAAGAAGGCGGCCAGTTCTCGTTTGCCGAAACCGCGGTGCTCAGCGGCCTCAGGGTTGAAGGCCGCAACGCGCTCGTCATGCGCAACAACGTCGGCAACGTCGTCGCGTCCATCAACCTGCGTCTCGATGGCCCGATCGGCGCGCCCGTCATCCAAGGCCGGGTAACGGCGACGAGTGGCACTTTGAACTTCCGCAACAGTCCTTACGAGATTACGCGCGGCCTGGTCGATTTTCCGGGACGACTCAGCGCCGATCCGATTCTCAACATCGCGGGGGAATCAGTGATTCGCGGCTATCGCGTCAGGGTTGCCATCAACGGCCCACTGTCGAATCCGAACACCACCGTCGGTTCTGAGCCGGCTCTGCCACAGGCTGACGTCGTTTCGTTAATTCTTACCGGCTCGTTGTCTTCGAGTGAGCAGAACACTTCGGTGTTGGCCCAGTCCGGCCTGGGCACCGCGGCGAGCTTGTTAACGGATGCGATTATCAACACGCCGATATCGCGCGCTACAAACAAATTGTTTGGCTTGAGCCGGCTGGAAATTAATCCGGTAATCAGTGGCACCGGAACGACACCGACGGCGCGACTTACGGTCGGACAACGCATCAGTAAGGACGTTACGGTGACTTATTCGACCAGTCTCGCGTCGGATCCGAACCATGTCCTGGCCGTCGAGTATCGCGTCTCGAATCGTTTGTCGTTCATCGCGCAGTACGAACAAGGTTCGCAGCGGAATCTGAGCAACCGCAACAACAACTTCAGTTTTGAAATCAGGTTCAGGAAGAGATTTTGAAAAGACAGAAGGCAGCGGGCAATAGGCAAAAGGCAGTAGGCAGAAAGCAGAAGGCGGAGGGACGAGACGTCTCTTGCGGCCTTCTGCGTTCTGCCCGCTGCCTACTGTCCTTCTGCCTTTTGCTTACTGCCTTCTGCCTTCTGCCTCCCGCTGCCCTCGCTCAGGTCGGTGACTACGAACACCGTCCCGTTGCTTCCGTCGAGGTGGTGCTCGAAGGCACGCCGGCTGACCTTTCGGCTCAGGCTGAGTTCCTTTCGGTCGTGCGAATCAAAAGTGGCGGTGAATACACCGCGGTTGGGGCGCGACAGTCGCTTCACGATCTGTTCGCTTCCGATCGCGTCGCGAACGGTCGCATCGAAGTTACGGAAGTTCAGCCGGGCACCGCGAACAGTCCCATTCGCGTCCGCTTTATCATCACGAGACAGATCGTAATTGCGGGCGTCACCGTCCGCGTGGGCGAGGCAACCGGTGTTCCGATCGCGACGGATGAGATTCGCGCGCGGCTGAATCTACTTGAGCCGGGCCGAAGGTTCTCGTTGCAGTCGATCGAACGAAACGCCGACGAGATTCAGGCTTACCTGCGCGATCGTGGTTACTACAATGCAACCGTCGAACATACTGAAGAGCCTGATCCGACCGACTCAACCGGCACGCGCCGCCGCGTCATCTACGCGGTAACGCCGGGCGCGCCCGCGCGCGTCGCAACATTTAACATTGACCCGAAACTTGGCGTTGAGGCTGTCCGTCCGACTTTGAAACTTCAACCCGGCGCGCTGTTTACGCGCGACATCCTGGGCGAAGACGTGAACCGGATTCGGCAGGCGCTGCTGGCAAAAGATTTTCTGTCGCCAACCCTGAGGGACCCACGCGTCGAGCGCAATCCGGACACAAACGAGATCACCATTGAAGTGACTGGCAATCCCGGCCCACAGGTTAATATTGCTTTCAAGAACTACAACCTCAAAGCGAAAACCCAGCGTGAGCTGCTGCCGCTGAGGCGCGAAGGCAATCTCGACTACTCAGTGATTGAAGAAGGCGCGCGCCGCGTGCGCAATCGTTTGCAGGAAGACGGTTACTTCTTTGCTGAAATCAACCCGGTCTGCACCGTTACTCCGGCAACGCCGAACACCGTGGACAACGGATCGAATGAAACCTGCCGCAACCTTGTCCCTGACGCGCTGACGGGCCACACCGTCACCGTCACTTACGATGTCACCTTAAACCGCCAGCTGAAACTGACGGACATTCGCATTACCGGAACCGACAAACTCGCCCCCGCGGACATTCTCGATTATTTGAAGTCGCGCAAGGCGAACGCCCTCTCGTTCCTCCCTTTCATCGGCGGGTTGGGGCGCGGCTTTACCAGCAACGCGATGCTGGAAGAAGACCGCCGCACCGTCGAAGCCTACATGAAAGAAATGGGTTACCGGAAAGCACGCGCAACGGTGCTTCAGGGTATTTCGATCGCCGGTGAGGATTTGATCATCACCTTCAATGTCGAGGAAGGACCGCTGACGCGCGTTGCGGAAACCGAAGTTCGGGGCGCCACGGTTTTTGATCAGGATCGTCTGCAAAAAGAGATCACGATTGTGAAGCAGGCGCCTTATTCGCGTTCCCAGGTGCGCGGCGATGCGGCCCGCTTGCTGAACCTGTACGCACGCGAAGGCTACATAGAAGCTGACATCCGCGTGGCCGTGGACGAGTTGGCAAAACAGGGTGATGACGAGCAAGTGCGCGTCGTCTTTAATGTGACGAAGGAAGGCGCCAAGGCAATCGTCAATGAGATTCTGGTCAACGGTGTGACTGGTAGCGCCGGCACCCAGCGCAAGAAGCGCGACGCGATCATTCGCGCGATTCCGCTGCATCCCGGCGATCCTTTGCGGGCCGATCGCATCACCGAAGCCGAACGGGCGCTATACATGACCGACGCCTTCCGTCAGGTGCTGATCAGTCAACAGCCCGCGGGCGAAACGCCGACTGGTGAGAAAAAATACGACGTCGTCATCGATGTGGAAGAAACGAAGCCGCGGGTAATTGA
The DNA here is from genome assembly GCA_963726075.1 of uncultured Acidobacteriota bacterium. GTDB lineage: Bacteria > Acidobacteriota > Blastocatellia > Pyrinomonadales > Pyrinomonadaceae > UBA11740. The sequence goes on from CAVSAQ010000001.1 coordinate 1,730,467, forward strand.
ATACGGCGGCGGATTTTCGACCGACACCGGCGCGCTTGGTTTGATGGAACTGACAAACGTCAATTTCATGAACAAGCTGCGCACGGCGGCCATTCGCCTGCGCGGCAGCCAGCGACAGCAGATCGTCCGTTTCGAGTTTCTCGACCCGCGGTTCGCCCGCTATCGCAAGGATCAATTCGCACCGCTCGCTCTGTCGCTTCAATATTTCCGCGACTCGACGATCACGCGTTTTTTCCGCTCGACAATCGATCGCGGCACCTTCGGCATCGTGCAGCGACTGGATGAGGATGGCAATCCGATTGACCAGTTTGGCAATCCTGCCGGTGAACCTGAAATCGATCGGCTGACATTCACGGCTGAAACGCAGCGTGTTCTCAGCCAAAAACGGCACAGCATCCTGTTCCTGCGTTACGTGTACGAGGACGTGCGCCTCCGCAATATCGAGAGTCTGCTGCTCAAAGACGTCCTGCGGCCCGATCAGGTTGTGCGCATGTCGCGCTTCGGAACTTCGTTTGTGATGGACACGCGCGAGCGATGCGAACGGCGTTTGCCGGGCGTGGTTGTTAGCGGCGAGGACGAGCGCATCCGTTCCGGTGAAGTGTGCCGCTATAACCAGACCGACGCGACGCGCGGGCATTTCTTGTCGGCGGATTTCAGTTGGGCGGCCAAGGCTCTGGGTGGCAACACTTCGTTCATGCGTTTTCTTTCGACGTATCGCACGTATTACAAGTTCGGACCGCGCGGCACCGTACTGGCGGGGAACCTGACGGTTGGGCTGGCGCAGTTGTTTGACGTGCGCGATAAGAATGGCAATGGCCGCATCGACGACTTCGATCGCTTGCTGCCAATCAGCGAACGGTTTTTCTCGGGCGGTTCGACCACTTTGCGTGGATATCCGTTTGAAGAAGCCGGGCCGCGCCAGGTGATCGTTCCGGAAGGTGAGTTCCGCGACCAGCAAGATAATGTGATTAGACTTGATCCGTTTACGGTGCCCATCGGCGGCAATGCTGAGGTCGTAGCGAATCTGGAAGCGCGCATCCCGCTGACGCGCGACGTGCAAATCGTGCCGTTTTATGACGGCGGCAATGTGTTCCGGAGCATCGGCGACATTTTTAGCCGGAAGCCGATCACCCCGTCAGGCAATTTCATCGAAGATGTGAACGCGCAAAACCTGCGCGTCCGCTGGAGTCATACGGTTGGGCTCGGTTTTCGATTCAAGACTCCGCTGGGCGGCGCGCTCGCGGTGGATTATGGATTTCTTTTGAATCCGTCGCGGTTCTTGATTCCGCAGAATCTGAACACGCTCAATCCGACCACCACCGTGTTCCAGATTCAGAAGGGACAATTCCAGTTCAGGTTCTCGCAGACGTTCTAGAAAGTGAGCAGTGGGCAGTGAGCAGTGAGCAGAGAACAAGGTTTGCGGCTTTGCCGCAGCACAGTGCGGAAAGGCTATGCCTTTCCGGTCGCAACTTAAATTATCGAGGCGAGGCTACGCCTCGCCGGCTACCCACTGCCTACCGTTTGCTGCTCACGCTATTTCTGCTGCTCACTGCTCACTGCTCACTGCTCACTCCTGCGGAAGCGCAGACCATTCCCGACAAAATGGTCGCCAGCGTCACTAACGGGGCGCGCGCCACACCGGATCTCATCACTTATTCGGATCTTGTCTGGCAACTCGCGCTCGAACCGGACACGCCATTCTCTGACAGGCCAGGTTCTGTGCAGCTTAACCAAGCCTTGCGCCTGGTTCAGGATCAACTCCTCATTTTGCAGGAGGCGCGCAAGTTGCCCAGCGCCGATACGACGGAAGCGAATGCGGCGCGCGATGCTGAAGTGATCAAGAAACGCAACGAACTTGCGCAGGCATTCGGATCCGGAACGCGACTCGAGGAACGGATGACTCGCGTCGGACTGACGAGCGAGCAACTCGATTTGATTCTACGGGACCGCGTCATGGTCGAGCAGTACCTCGATTTTCGTTTTCGCGCCTTTGCCGTCATCACCGATCGAGAAGTCGAGGACCGCTATAACCAAAGGTACGGACGTCTGCGAAACAGCGGCCAGATCGTTCCGACCCTGGAGCAAGTACGCGCGCAAATTACTCGGGATTTGACGGAAGAGAAGATCGAAACCGAAATCGACAAATTCATTGATGAGTTGCGCGAGGCGCCGGGAACCGAGATTGTTATCTTGAATCCAGTTTAAGAAGGTTAGAACATCATTTTCCATTTATCATTTGTCATTTTCCATTCGTCATTTTGTTCGTAAGTTCGGCTGACCAGCTCCGGCGAGGACGATCGTTTAAGGAAAATGGAAAATGATAAATGTCAGATGACAAATGGAAAATGCTCTGATGAGCTCCGCTGAGTTAACACGCACCTCCCGTCCCCGCATCGGTCTCGCCCTTTCTGGCGGGGCCGCGCGCGGCATCGCGCACGTCGGCGTGCTGCGCGCGCTCGAGGAAAACAACATTCCTATCGACGCGATTGCGGGTGCATCGGCGGGCGCATTAATTGGTGGCGCGTACGCCGCGGGGCTTTCAATTCCTCAGCTCGAAGAACTGGCGAAGAAGTTTCGCTGGCGTCACATGGGGCGGCCTTCTTTTTCCCGGCTTGGACTTCAATCGAACCAGCGCATGGAAACTTTTCTGCGCGCGATCTTGCCGGTGACGCGGTTCGAGGACCTCAAGATTCCCTTCGCCGCGCTGACGATGGACTTGCACAGCGGCTCGGCGGTTGTCCATCGCGATGAAGGCGATGTGCCGTTTGCGATTCGCGCCAGCACCTGCATTCCGGCGTTTTACGTTCCCGTTCGCGATCCGGATGGCCGGTGGTTGGTGGACGGAGGCCTGGTCGCAAGTCTGCCAATCAGGCACGTGCGCGCATTCGACGTGGATTACGTGATCGCGAGCGACGTGAACTTTGACGGTGCCCGATTCTTTAACGGTCCGAAAACAGCGATGGGAGTGCTGGCGCACGTCTTTGTCGCCGTCGAAAAAGTCGTCGCTAATCAAGACCGTGGTGACGCTGATGTTTTGATCACGCCAAAAGTCGGTCACATTCGCTGGGATCAAACGCGGCGTGCTGACGAATTGGTTAAGCTCGGGTACGAAGCGGCCGCAGAATCCATCGATAAGATTAAATCGCTCATTGATCGCACGCCTGTCGCCCAAATATCTCCGGCGCTGGTTTAGATTCAGGACTTGTCCGGAATCATGACGTGCTTGTCTGGTTTTCCCCTCCCGGCACGCGGGGAGGGGTTAGGGGTGGGGTTGGAAGTCGCGCCTAACCTCTCCCCCATCCCCTCTCCGCAAGCGGAGAGGGGAGCCAGAAAACCCTAGTTACTTTCGTCTACCTGTCGCCGCAAAATGCGGCGTCTAAACATGCTCGATTTACGTGGCTCTAAACTTGCTCGTATTAACGGCGTTCGAAACGTCTTGGGCTAATCAAGCATATTGAACGACTCGTTCGCTACAAGAATTCCGCCCCCATTCACCGTTTCCTAGAGCTAACGGATTGAACTGATGGATCGCTCAGCGCTAGCCTCGGGGGCTTTGCGTTTGTTGACGGGAAGATTCTCGCGACAGAAGCAAAGCCCCAAAATTTCTTTTTCAAACGCCGCGCTTCAGCGGCGGCAGAAAGCCACAGCCCAACGCTGGCACAACCGGCGTGTGATTCGACGCACAATGCGAATAGCCGCGGTCGCTGGCGCCGTCGCGACAGTTTCGCTCTCGATTCTCTTGATTAGCTCGTACCGCTCGTACGCGCGTTTGGTTGATGAGCGCCTGACGCATGGTTATCTCACCAGCCGCGCCGGAATCTACGCCGCGCCGAGAACGCTTCGAACCGGGCAAAAACTCACGCGCGAAGGATTGGCTGTCGCTCTGCGTCGCGCGGGATATATTGAAAGCGATGCGGTCAGCGAAGTGTGGAACGGCAGCTTTCGCGTGGAAGACAGCGCAATCGAGATCAAGCCGAGCAGTCGCGAAACCTCACCTTCGGTTGTTCGCGTGACTTTCGATAGCTTCGGCCGCATTAGAGATCTACTGGGCGACGGCGTGACGCTGGATTCATTTACGCTTGCGCCTGAGTCGCTCACGAACGACGCCTTCACGAAAGGCGCGGCGCGCCGGCAATTAACTTTCAGAGACATTCCGCCGGTATTGGTGCAGGCGATTACGTCTATTGAAGACCGTCGTTTCTTTGAACATCACGGGCTGGACATATTCGGCGTCGGGCGCGCTCTGATTCGGAACGCCGGTGAAGAACGTATCGGCCAGGGCGGCTCAAGCATCACGCAACAGCTCATCAAGAACACTTACCTGACGCCGGAACGAACCTTTCGGCGCAAATACGCTGAGGCAATGCTCTCATTCAGTTTGGAACGGCGGCTGTCGAAGCAAGACATTTTCGCGCTGTACTGCAACGAAGTTTACCTGGGCCAACGGAATGTCGTCGGTGTGCGTGGCGTTGATCAAGCCGCGCGCGTCTATTTCGGAAAAGACTTGAAGGACCTAACCCTGGTCGAAGCTGCCACGCTGGCCGGAATGATTCAAAGCCCCGCGCGTTATTCACCGGTGCGCTCTCCCGACGAAACACGCTTGCGACGCAACACAGTCCTGGGCACGATGGTGCGTGACGGTCACATCACTCTCGCGCAGGCAGCGGCCGCCGCGCAGGAACCTCTGTCGCTGGCTAACTTCGATCCGGCACGTGAATCGTCGGCGCCATACTTCGTGGATTACGCGAATCGAGAAGCACCCGACGGCGACAAGCAACTCGTCACTACCATCGATCTCGATCTACAAGCCGTCGCCGAACAAGCGATCAGGAAGCAGCTCGTGCGGCTGGACGAGACTTACAAAGCGCGCGGCGCAACTCCGCAAGCGGCGCTGGTTGCGCTCGATCCGAAAACCGGCGAGGTCTTGGCGATGGTCGGCGGCCGGGACTATGCGGAATCGCAACTCAATCGCGCGACCGACGCCAAGCGACAGCCGGGATCGGTATTCAAGCCATTCGTTTATGCGGCGGCGCTCGAGAGCGGTATCTCGCCGCTCGCGAAGTTCACCGACGCGCCGCGCGAGTTCATCTACGCCGGCACGTCAAAGTATCGTCCGGCGAATTTCGGCGGCGGCTTCTCTATGCGCGATGTGCCGATGCGCGACGGGCTCATCAACTCGCTGAATGTTGTCACCGTGGATGTCGCGATGCAGACGGGACTGGCGCGTACGGCAAACGTTGCAAGCGATTTTGGCTTGCCACGCCCTGAGCCCTTTCCGGCGCTGGCTCTCGGAACAACCGAAGTGACGCCGTTGCAAATGGCGGCCGCCTACGCCGTGTTCGCCAACGGCGGGAGCCGCATCGAGCCGCGCGTGGTTAAATCTTCAGGCGACGAGCAACCAGGCGCGCAAGTGATTCAGCCGAGCACAGCATTCATCGTTACCAACATGCTCGAAGGCGTTATCGACCACGGCACCGCGACGCGCGCCCGGGCATTGCTCAAGAACACTGCGCTTGCCGGTAAGACCGGCACGTCGCGCGACGGTTGGTTCGTGGGCTATACGCCGAACCTGGTCGTGGCAGTTTGGGTTGGCTTTGACGATAACAAGCAACTGGGAATGACGGGCGGCGAAGCGGCGCTGCCGATTTGGATGGATTTCATGAAATCGGCCGTCGATCTGCGGCCTGAACTCGGCGGTAAATCATTTGTTCAGCCGGAAAACGTCGCGATTGTTGATGTCGATCCGGCGTCGAACCAAATCACAATGGGCTCATGTCCCGAACACGAGCGCATCGCGATCCTACTCTCGCAACAACCTACGACAGAATGTCTCAGGCACAACCCGTCGTTCGATTTCGCCGAAGGCTACGAGACCGTGGAACCCATGATGGCGAAGAACGACCGGCGTTTTGTGCATCCTGCGAGACCTCCACTCGAGAAGCTTACTAGTCCCGGGGAGACTCGCGTTGATACGGACGCTTCAGGACGACGCGTGCTGGTCAACGAGATGCGGTCCCTCGATCGTTAATCCCATCACTTTCACCACAAAATCATATAGGGCAGTTTAGAGGCGGGCTACTGCCCGCCTGGTTTGACGCAAGAATGGCGGGCGGTAGCCCGCCTCTAAACTGTCTCTAAAGTTCTTCTGCAGTGTCCTCTGTGGTAAAAATTCCTGTCATGCCAAAACGCAAAATCATCGTTTACATCGCCACCTCCGCCGACGGTTTCATCGCGCGGAAGGATGGCGCGGTTGATTGGCTCGACCGGCCGGCGCCAAAAGGCGAGGACTACGGCATGGCCGCGTTCTACAAATCGATCGATACCATTTTGTATGGGCGAAAGACCTACGACACGGCAGTGAAGTTCGTCTCGGAAGGACTCGAGATACCTGATGATGGGAGGGACTGTCGAAACTACGTTTTCTCGCGCCGTCGTCCACCGAAGAAACTATTGCGCGGTTTTGAGTTCGTGAAAGAACCAATCAAGAAGTTCGCGAAGCGTCTGCGCGCCCGGAAGGGCAAAGACATTTGGATGATGGGCGGTGGCGGCCTCATCGCGTCGTTTCTGGATGCAGGCGAGCTCGACGAGTTCATCATCCACATGATGCCCACCTTCATCGGCGAAGGGATTCCGCTCATCGCGCCGCGCCATCGCACAGTGCCGCTGAAGCTGATCTCAATGAAGAACTATTCGGATGGCGTGGTGAGGCTGCACTACAAGGTTCAGAGAACGCGTATCTGATGTCCCTTAACCAACCTGTTGCGTGTGATATAGTCCGCTGGAAAATGAGACAGGTGAACGCCAGCAGCATTGACGGGACCTCAGGGACGCTGAACTTTACGCCACCACCCGATTACTGTCCGATATGCAATCGGGGAACCGATCCTCGAACACTAGGTGGTGTGCTAATCGGAAATTTCAACCAAGGGGATTCGAAACTTAGAATTACATTTCAATGCACTTGGAGAGATTGCTTGGAGTCTTTTCTTGGCTATTACAGCTTTGGGGCAGCGGGTTCAAACGAGTACCACTTACAGGGTGTACGTCCGAAGAATGCTAAGAATCACGAATTTTCAGAACTGGTTGCTGATGTTTCACCAACTTTCGTTTCGATATTCAATCAAGCGATCGCGGCCGAGGCTCAGGGCTTGGACGAAATTGCAGGAATAGGCCTTCGAAAAGCACTCGAGTTTTTGGTAAAGGATTTTTTGTCCGCGCAACACCCCACCAAAGCGGAAGCAATTAAGAGGACAGCCTTGGGGATCTGCATCGAAGAACATGTTGCGGACGCTAACTTAAAAGCGACCGCCAAACGTGCGACTTGGCTTGGCAATGATGAAACCCACTACGTAAGGAAATGGGAAGACAAAGATATCGAGGACTTAAAGGTACTAATCCGAGTTACCGTAAACTGGATTGACAATGTTCTGTTGACGCAGAAGTACACAAGAGAAATGAATGTCTGACGTACTCTAGGCCCTCAAGCTTCCGCCGGTTTCAACTTCTTCGGCTTGTTCTTCTTCGCCGTTTTCTCATCCGGCGGCGGCTCTTCCGGTTCCTTAGTTAAGCGATTAATGATCATCTGCTGTGAGAAGCCGACGATGTTACCGACCAGCCAGTAAAGCAGCAGTCCCGAAGGCGCGCTCCACAGAATGTAGAGCATGAAGAGCGGCATGCCGATCGCCATCATCTTGCGCTGCAGCGGATCGGCCGATGGCGCCGGGGTCAGCAACTGCAGGACGATCATTGAAGCTGTGAAGAGGACCGGCAGCGTGCGAATAAAACCGAGCAGGTAAGGCTCAGGCGCGGAAAGGTCGGGAATCCACAAAAACGATGCCTGACGAAAGTCGATCGAGATTGTCAGGGCTGTATAAAGCGCAAAAAGAAAAGGCATCTGAATCAAAAGCGGCAAACATCCGCCGAGCGGATTCGCTTCTTTCATCAAACGCAGTTGCTCCATCTGCAACTCTTTCAAACGCGGATCGGTCTGCTTCATCCCCTTGAGCTTCTCTTGCAGCTCCTTCATCCGGGGCGCATATTTCTGCGCCTTCTTCATCTTGCGCGACGACACCCACTTCAAGGGCATGAAAAGCGAGTAAATGAAGACCGTGAAGAGGATGATCCCGACGCCAAGGCTGCCCGTGAGTCGGTGGAGTTTCTCGATCGCCCAGAGGATTGGGATTGCGAGGGCGCGCCGCATCCCACCGAGAAATCCGTAGTTGATTACTTCGCCGAGATCGACCTGGGGGCCACCTGCCTGTTTAACTTGCGCACTGGCTTCGTCGAGCAGACGGTGATCTTTCGGGCCAACATAGATGTCGGTTTTCGATCCGTCAGTCGGAACCGGGAGCAGGCCGGTGACCAGAAATCGCTGTTCCGTGTTCCCGTCGTATTTGTGCTCGTAGGCGGCAGTACGGTATTCGAGGCCCGTCGCCGGTTTAGTTAACACCGCGACCATTCCAAAATACGTGTCATCGACGCCGGCCCATTGCACCTGGCCATCGATCACCTCTTGATCGACAGGCTTCGGCACCGGCGACTTCAACCCGATCCCTTCCAACATCCAGTTAATCGTGCCGGTGTTGCGACGGTCAGCGTGCACTTCCAACGAAGGAATGCGGCGCGTCTCGCCGTTAATCATGGCGAGGCCTTCCGGGGGGTAGAGATAGAAACCGTAGTAAGCGATGCCTTGATCGCCGATGCTGGGCCCGAGCGCGAGTTTCGCCGGAAGGGCCTGATTGTTACGTACGACCTTGACCTTCACTTCCGTGAGGTAGCGGTCGGGAAAGAATGTAATTTCCTTCGTGACATCAGTCCCGGTCGCCGGATCGTTCAACGAGAAAACGATAGATTGCCCGGCGGATGTCACATCGACCGTCGTGTCACCAGACTCTGCAACCGGGGCGGCAACCTTGAAGTTGTTTCCGGCGAGTACGGTATCGAGCGTCGCGTCACCAGTCACAATCTGGTATGGCTGAAAAGTCTTTTCAGCCGCCACTGACTCCGGACGCTTCGTTACGAGTTCCAGCGGTTTTGGATTATCACGTGTCGATCCTTCACCATAAATTGTCCGCAACGTTCCGTCACTGCGCTTAACCTGCTTTACGATCCAACTGGTGGCGACGGCGCCACGCGTGTCGAATGTGGCTTCGTAAAGCGGAGTGACAACGCGAATCTTGCGCTGCTGAACCACCTCAGGTGTCGGGGTCGGTGAAGCCGCTGGTTGCGTGGGCGAAGGTGTAGCGGTCGCGGCCGGTTGCGGTGTGGTTGACGGCGAACTTTGCGCAGATGCCTGCGTCGATTGCGGCGAGGCTTGGGCGACCTGTTGATTGGCGTTGACGTTCGCGTTTGCGTTCGGGGGCGGCGGCGGAACAGGAGGGAAAAAATAGTTCCAACCAATCAGCACCGCGGCTGACGCAACTAACGCGAAAATGAATCGTTGTTGTGACTTCATTCGAACTTTGGAGTGCGCTGGCTTGACAGCGCTTTTTCTTCATTGAGAACAAAGAGGCGTCAAGCCGCCGCACTCCCCATCACTTCACCGGATCGTAACCACTCGCACAGAAAGGGTTACACCGAAGCAAACGCCATATCGCCATGCCGCTTCCGCGCACCGCGCCATGACGTTCAATTGCTTCGCGCGCATATTCAGAACACGTTGGAGTGAAACGGCAGGACGGCGGCAGCCACGGCGAGATTACTGCTTTGTAAAATTTCAATAACGAAACCAGTATGTACCGCATGGGTGGTAGTTCGATCCCCTCTCCCTTTGGGAGAGGGTTAGGGTGAGGGCTTAGCGACGTAACTCGCAAAAATAAATTCTCTTCCTCACGCACCACACAACTAAAAAGAAAAGTGGGTTCAGTTCTCCACCGCTAACTGCGTCCCTCACCCCAGCCCTCTCCCGGAGGGAAAGGGAGTTTTGCGCTCTGCCCGCGCCACTTGCTCCATGATCCTACGAAACTCTTTGAACCGAAGTTCTTCTGTCGAAGTCAGCAACGACCGCTTGGCGTTGATGACCCAATCGTAACGCTGCCGCAGCGCTCCTAAGTCTGTTAGGCTGCGACGAAACAACTCGCGTAACAAACGCTTCGCGCGCGTACGATCGACCGACTTGCCAATGGCCTTGGTTGAGGCTGTCACGCCGAGCCGGTGCTCGGCTCCGTCATTTGCGCGTAAAAAAGCGGCCATCAAGCGGCCGTCAAAGCGCTGCCCTTCGGCATAGACTTTTTGAAACTCAGCCCGCGCGCGCAGCCGGCGCTGTTTCGGCAGCGCAAAGCTCAATTTCGCCGGCGCGTCGTCGGTGGCTGCGATCAACTTTCTAATAATGCGACGGTGTCAGGCGCTTGCGGCCCTTCGCACGGCGCCGCTTGAGCACGAGACGGCCGTTTTTGGTGGCCATACGCGCGCGAAACCCGTGCGTCTTGGCGCGGCGTCGATTGTTCGGTTGAAACGTTCGCTTCGGCATAGACAGAAATCCCCTCGCTTAAGAAAACACTTAGCGTAGCGACGCCGTGAAGTGATGTCAAGGAAGGCAGCAACCCGCCTTGACGCGTCTGAAAATCGCGTGTTAGCCTTCAGAGTTTCAGACGCAAGTGCAGTTGGGTCACTTAACTAGGGCAGACGTTTTCAGTCCCCTGTGAGATCGAACCCCGACCTTATCGGGATTCGCATCTGACGAACCTTTTCCCAGCTAACAACGGAAGATGACTTATCCGCTCGGGTTTGCCGAAAACTCAATTCAACTTGTGCCTGACGGCACGCTGATCCTTCACGTCATCATCATCCTGGTGATGGTATGGATCCTGAACAAAACTCTTTACAAGCCCATCAACCGAATTCTGGAAGCGCGCGAGAAACGCACGCACGGTCGCATGAGCGAGGCGCAGGAAATCCTGACCGATGTCGGCGAGAAGGTCTCGAATTACGAGCGACAACTGCGCCAGGCGCGCGCCGAAGGATATGCACTTGCTGAGCAGGAACGCACCGCGGCGATGCAGGAGCGGCAAGGTAAGCTGACCGAAATGCGACAGCAGCTTTCAGAATCGATCGCGCAAGAGAAGCAAACAATCAAAACTCAGGTCGAAGAAGCCCGCGTGACCTTAGACAGTGAATCGCGTCGCATCGCGCGCGAGATTGGTGAACGGGTTTTGGATCGGCCGGTGGCCTCGGCAGACGTGAACTGACGAATGTTCGTGAACCTGGCATCGCTAATGATCTTCGCGTCTGAGGGCGGCGCCTGGTGGGACTATCCAGGTTTCGAGCTGTGGAAGTTCGTCAACCTCTTCGTGTTCGTCGCCATTCTTGTTTACATCCTGACGCGCAAAGTGAGACTCGGCGAAGCTTTCAGGACACGCCGTGAACAGATCAAACAGGAACTGCAGCGCGCTCAACAAGAGCGCGACGCGGCACTCGCGAAGCTGAAAGAAGTCGAAGAGCGTCTCGCGCGGCTCGACACCGAAGTCACGACGATTCGGACGCAATCACAACGCGAAGCGGCCGAAGAGCGCGAGCGGATCGCGAAATCGACTGAACAGGAAATCACCAAACTAGGGGAACAGGCTAAACGCGAAATCGAAAGCGCGGGCAAGGCCGCGAAACACGATTTGCGAGTTTACGCCGCGGAAACTTCGGTACGAATGGCGGAAGACATCATTCGGCGTGAAATGCGGCCGGAAGACGATGTGCGCATGATCTCGCGCAATGTTGACGAATTGGGAGGCGCGCCGCAATGAGCATCCAGACTATCGCGCGTCGTTACGCTGGGGCCCTGGCCGATGTCGTTCTCGATCGCGGTGAAGCCAAAGAAATTCAGCAAGAGTTGCAGCAGTGGGCCGAACTGATGCTGACGAACGCGAATCTTGGGGAAGTGTTCCGCAATCCCACGATTCCCCTGGATAAGAAACGCGCGGTGCTGAAGCAGGTGATCGAACGCACGAAGCCAAAGCAGACAACCGCAAATTTCCTGAAAGTGCTGCTGCAGAATCAGCGTCTCACCGAACTTCCTGAGATCAATAGCAAATTTGCCGAGATTCTCGACCAACGCGCAGGCATGGTCGCCGCCACGGTCACTACCGCGCGGCCGGTACCGGACGAAATACAAACACGGCTGAGTGAGAAGCTGGTGTCAGTGACGCAGAAAAAAGTGCGGCTGAATTTTGAGCAAGACCCGGAATTGATCGGCGGGCTGGTGACGCGCATCGGCTCGACTATCTACGACGGATCGGTGCGCAGCCAGTTGCAGCAGATTAAGGAAAGAATGGCGGGATAAAAACCGGTCAGTTGTCAGTCGTCCGTTGTCAGTTGTTCTTCTGACACAGCGAAGCCACTGACTACTGACAACTAACAACGGACAGTCTTTATGGAACCAATCAAAGCGAACGAAATCAACGAAATTATCCGCAAGCAGATCGAGGACTTTGAAGCCGGCGTGACTGTGATGGAAGTCGGCACCGTGATCAAGGTCGGCGACGGCATCGCTGAGGCTCATGGCCTGGAAAAGGTCATGGCGAGCGAACTGCTCGAGTTCCCGCACGACGTGCGCGGCCTGGCGCTGAACCTTGAAGAAGACAAAGTCGGCGTGGTGCTGTTTGGCGACTTTCAGAAGATCAAAGAAGGCGATCTGGTGAAGCGCACCGGGCGCATCATGCAGGTGCCGGTCGGGCAGGCGCTGGTTGGGCGCGTGGTGGATGCTTTGGGAAATCCGGTTGACGACCGCGGCCCGATTCTGACGGAGGACTTCAATCCGGTTGAGACCATCGCCCCCGGCGTGGTTGATCGGCAGCCGGTGAAAGAGGCTCTGCAGACTGGTTTGAAAGCGATCGACTCGATGGTGCCAATTGGCCGCGGACAGCGCGAGCTGATCATCGGTGATCGGCAAACGGGAAAGACGGCCATCGCGGTTGACACGATTATCAACCAGCGTGGCAAAGACGTGATTTGCATCTACGTCGCGGTGGGCCAGAAGGCCTCGACGGTGGCGCAGGTGGTGAAGACGCTGCAGGATGCCGGCGCAATGGAATACACGATCGTGGTCAAAGCGACCGCGTCGGATCCGGCGGCGATGCAGTTCCTGGCGCCGTATTCAGGTGCGGCGATGGGCGAGTATTTCCGTGACCGCGGCCAGCACTCGCTGACCATCTACGACGATCTTTCGAAGCAGGCGGCCGCTTATCGCGAGATTTCGCTGCTGCTGCGCCGTCCGCCGGGTCGCGAAGCGTATCCGGGAGACGTGTTCTACCTGCACTCGCGTCTGCTTGAGCGCGCGGCCAAACTTTCCGATGCCAAGGGCGGCGGCTCGATGACGAGTCTGCCGGTGATCGAAACGCAGGCGGGCGACATCTCGGCTTACATTCCCACGAACGTCATCTCGATTACGGACGGTCAGATATTTTTGGAAGCGGATCTCTTCAACGCCGGTATTCGTCCGGCCATCGACGTCGGTAATTCCGTCTCGCGCGTGGGCGGTTCAGCTCAGGTAAAAATGATGAGACAAGTTGCCGGCGGTTTACGCCTTTCGCTGGCGCAGTATCGCGCGCTGGCGGCCTTCGCTCAGTTCGGATCGGATCTGGACAAAGCGACGCAGGCGCAGCTCGCGCTGGGTGAACGGCTGACGGAAATTTTGAAGCAGCCGCAGTATCAGCCAATGGACGTCGAGAAACAGGTGCTGATCATTTGGGCCGCGAACAACGGCTACCTCGACGATGTTGCGGTCCCTGACGTGCGCGCGTTCGAGGCTGAACTGCAGCGCTTTGTAGAGAACTCGCAGCCGGGCCTGTTGCAGACCTTGCGCGAAAAGAAAAACATCGATGCCGAAGTTGAAAAGGACTTGCACCAGGGCCTGAAGGATTTCGTGCAGACGTGGGCGGAACGGGCACAAGCCGCGGCGGCGTAAAACGGTTATGCGACTTATAGGTCTTATGCGACCTATGAGTCCTATGCGACCCATTTGTAGGTAAGATGGCGAACTTATTAGACATTCGCCGGCGCATTAAGTCGGTCAAGAACACGCAGCAGATCACCAAGGCCATGAAGATGGTGTCTGCGGCGAAGTTGAAGCGCGCGCAGAATCGCGTGATCAACGCGCGTCCGTTTGCCGACAAGATGAACCAGGTGCTTAGTGAACTCGCCGCCCAAACGAGTGAAGATTTTCATCATCCACTGCTCGATCAGCGCGGCGACGAGCGTTACCTGGTCGTGCTGGTTACCGCCGACAAAGGTTTGTGCGGCGCTTTCAACACGAACCTGATCAAGGCGGCGCAGGTTTTCGTCAAAGCGAACCCGGACAAACAAATCGAATGGGTGACTGTGGGCCGCAAGGGCCGCGATTTTTACCGCCGGCGCGACGCGAGTATCGTTAACGAATACATCGGCCTGACCGGCAAAGGCCGCGTGGACTTCGAAGAAGCTCTGGACGTCGCCAAGGATGTCATCAACCGATTCACTGAAGACAAGACGATCGACAAAGTCTTTCTAATCTTCGCCGAATTCAAATCAGTCCTCACGCAGCGCATCGTTACTGAGCAGCTTCTCCCGATTTCCAAGACCTCCGAAACAACAGAGAGCGATGCGGCGCAAAAGAAAGATTACATCTACGAACAGGAACCGGCCGAAATCTTCAGCCGGCTGCTGCCAAGCCTGATCGAAACGCAGATTTTCCGCGCGTTACTCGAATCGATTGCGTCCGAGCAGGGCGCGCGCATGACGGCTATGGAAGCGGCTTCAAAGAATGCCGGCGAATTAATTTCGACGCTGACGCTCAACATGAACCGCGTGCGCCAGGCCGCCATCACGCGCGAGATCATCGAAATTGTTTCGGGCGCGTCGGCCCTCTAACGCCGCTCGCCTCGATCACCACGGCCCCGCCGGCCGCGTCCTTCATTCCGTATCTGCTGAAACTGCTGCCACTGGTCGGCGCTGAGGACTTGCTGTAAACGCTGATCGGCTTGCTGCCTGATCTCATTCACGCGCGGTTCCGATTCCTTACGAAGGTTCTGCAGTTGTTGGCGAGTATCAGCGAATATCTGTTGGACTTTCGTCTTCTGATCGTCGTTCAGCTGCAGGCGCGTGGCGAGTTGTTCGATCCGATTCTCCGGCGACGCTCGACGATGGGCCCAGCCACGATAGACTTGTAACGCCAGCAAGCCGGCAACGAACCCGAGCACGAAGATCACCACCGCCGCCACTCGCACCTGCCATTTACTGCGAATCTTTTCAGCCATAGTTACCTCGCCTCTTCTTCGTCGCCGTAGATGGCGCTGAGCACCTCTTCATTCGTCATTTCTTCATCAAACTCGTCGAACACAACAGTTTCTGCTGAAGATGGAATTAGCGCCGCCGTTTGCACGGACGTCGATTCTTCCGCCGGAATGACAAACGTCAGCGCCGCCAACACAGCCGTCGTCGCGGCCATCGAGCTAACTAATCCGCCGGTGGCGCTCCAAAGGCGACGCAGATTCCATACGCCGGCGGTCGCCTGCTGTTCACGCCACGCCGCGAGCACGCGGGTTTGAAAGAAGGGATTCGCATTGAGCGCGTTGGCGCTCGTTTTTTCCGCGCGCTCGTGCAGCAGCAAAGCGGAAATTCGCGCCGCCTCGAAAGCGTGCGCGCAGTCAGCACAGCTCGCGGTTTGCGCGCGAATCGCTTGCAGGTCGGTTTCCGACAGCGCCGCAAGCGGCGTGTTGTCGAGGATGTGTTTAATGTGATCTTTCATGTCCACCGCCTTTCTCCGTGCCACAGTGAGTCCCCCGTGACTCTGTGGTAATTCGAGCGTTCAACGACATCCACCACAGAGGCACTGAGATTTCACCGAGGCGCAGAGACTTATTTCATTTCAATAGTCGCTCCAAAACTTCTCGCGCCTTCTTCCGTGCTCGAAAGGCTCGGACTTTAACTTTCGATTCTGACCATCCCGTTACCTCTGCCACTTCGTTTATCGAAGCCTCTTCGCCATCGTGCTGGTCATCGGCCAGACGATTGCCGATAACCTTTTCGCCGGCTCGGATCCTATCGGGCAGACGATTCGCGTCCAGAACCTTCCGTTCCGAGTCATCGGAGTGATGGCGCGCAAGGGGCAGGACGCGCAGGGGCGCGATCAGGACGATGTCGCTTTCACGCCGTACACGACGGTGCAAAAGAAAATTCTTGGCAGCCCGCGTTTGCAGATTGCTTACGTCTCGGCTGTGTCACCGGATGCGACTTACACGGCGCAAGCGCAAATAACTGAGCTCTTGCGACAGCGGCATAAGCTTGGGCCAAATGAGCCGGACGATTTTACCGTCCGCAACATGTCGGACATCGCGGAAGCGGCGAGCGAAACTAACAGCACGATGACAATGCTGCTGGCGTGTATTGCCGGAGTTTCGCTGCTGGTCGGCGGCATCGGCATCATGAACATTATGCTGGTTTCGGTGACTGAGCGGACGCGCGAGATTGGCATTCGCATGGCCATCGGCGCGCGCTCGTCGGCTGTCCGTAGTCAGTTTCTGATTGAATCAGTCGTGCTGAGTGTGACCGGTGGATTGTTTGGGATTCTTCTGGGCGTCGCCCTGTCACTCGCGATACCCGCGATGCTGGGCTGGCCCACGCTGATTTCGACGATGGCAATCGTAGGTTCAGTCATCTTCTCAGGCGCCGTGGGAATCTTCTTCGGTTATTACCCGGCGCGCAAAGCCGCGGCCCTCGATCCGATCGAAGCGTTGCGATACGAATAGCGTTGATTCGCCGCAGCCGTCGCCTTTAGGAAAGAAGCTTCGGTTTCGCCGCCCTTTTTCCCGGGTTAGGTTCGCCACGTCACCTGGTTGATTCTCCCTCACCACTCTTGAAGCGCCACCAAAATGTTGAAAGGGCCGTAGCCTTATCGTAGTATTCGCGCGACTGCCGCCGTTTTGCCTCGGGGTTTCTTACTGGTGTTCCCGTCGCCTTGAAACCGAGGCCGGGCCTGCAGCTCAGCCTCGCCATGATAGAGACGACAGGCATCCCCAAATTAATCCACGAAGATCGAGGGGTAACCGTTTACCCTACCGCAGCCGGCAAGCGAAGGCTTATTTACCTTTCTGTCGGGATTTCCCTCGCTGTAATCCTGATCCTGCCGAACCGCACGGCGGCGGTTCCGATCGATCAGCCCATCCTAATTAGCGAAGCAACTTCAACCCGAGCGATTGCGGTGGAGTCAGTGACCTTCACGCCCCAGCCGTTTGCGTTGACTTCGCTATTTGCACCGGTTTCCGATCGGCGAACTCGCATCATCCTCTTTGCGATGAATTTGAGATTGCAGCCAGGTGAAAACCTCTCGCTCGTTACCGCAAATGCGGAGGATGCGGCCCATCGAGTTTATGACTTAAAGGTTGAATATGTTGGACCGGTGCCGCAGCAGGAGTGGCTGAGCGCGGTCGTGCTGAGACTAAACGATAGTCTGGGAGATGTCGGCGACGTGCTCGTGCGGGTCTCCTACGGTGGCGCCGGCAGCAACCGCGTACGTGTTGGGATTGGTCATTCGGGCGGCGGTCCACCGGACGATCAAGGCGCCACACCCACACCCGTGAAGCCTTTCACGCTCGATGGCCAGCTTCGAGACGATCACGACCAGGGACTTGATGGCCATCACGTTACTCTCGCGGATAGGACCGACGGAACCACTAGAACACTGACCACCTCGGGCGGAGGCAAATTCTCTTTTAGCAATATTGCTCCAGGTCACAATTTCATCCTCACTCCGGCGACCACCGCCATCTTCAATTTCAATGCTCTGGCGATCGAAATGCTCATGAGCAATAGCTCGCTGAATTTCCTAGGCACGCGGCGATCTTATTCACTCAGCGGGCGGGTGCAACTCGGTCCCCATGATGCGCCATTCCTGCAGCTTCCGATCAGCGGTTCACAAGCCACATCGGTTACCACCGATGAAAATGGCAGGTATTCAATTAGTTTGCCAGCCGGTAGAAACTACACAATCACGCCTTCGCTTCTCTACTATGACTTCGCTCCGGTGAGCCAGGTTGTAACCCATCTAACCTCTGACCAGATCAACCTCTCCTTTATCGGAACGCGTCAGACACACACAATCAGCGGAAAACTCAGCGACCAGGACAGTAACGGCTTGGCAGGAATAACCGTTAGCTTGACGGGCGGGCAGCAGAGGAACACGGTGACTGACGAGAGCGGTAACTATCAGTTTACGGCCGTTCCCGCCGGCTTCGATTACACCGTCACGCCTCAGACAAATGCCTACTACAGTTTCGTTTCTTCCAAGAGCTTTACAGATTTGCGTATGAGCCAGACTGCTAACTTCGCAGGGACACTGCGTTTTTACACAGTCAGCGGGTCGGTGCAATTGGGCCCTAATTCAGCACCTGGCCTGGTGCTGCCGATAACCGGTTCGCAGGCGACCACGGTAACTACAGACGAAAACGGCAACTACTCAATTAGTTTTCCAGTGGGAGGTAGCTACACAATCACTCCGGCGCTGCGCTACTACGACTTCAGTCCGGTGAGCCAGTTCGTAACCGACCTTACCTCTGATCAGATTAACCGCTCCTTTGTCGGTACGCGGCAGGCCTTCACGATTAGCGGCAGGTTAATGGACCAGGAAGGTAACGGTTTAGCAGCGCTAACTGTAAACTTGACCGGCGCCCGGCAGGAATCCACTCTGACCAACGCTACTGGCCACTATCAGTTCACCAATTTATTTGCCGGCTACGACTACACCATCACGCCTCCCTCAACCGCGGCCTACACATTTGCGGCCCAGAGCCTTTCCGACTTGATCAGCAATCAGACTCTGAATTTTACCGGCCTGCGGCGCCTCACGCTCAACGGCAGGGTTCGAAACCAGTCTGGGAATGGCATCATCGGAATTACGATTAGTTTGAGCGGCTCAGAGAACGCCACCACGGTAACTGCCGGGGATGGGAGCTACTCACTTACGGCCACGGCCACAGGAAACTACTCGGTAACGCCATCAATCGCGCAGGCCTGGTACACGTTCGCTCCGGCCAGCGGGCAGTTCAATAATTTAGCCGTCCCTCAGACGACAGATTTCACTGCCACTCTTGCGCCTGTTCCTAATCCGTCATACGTCCTTGAGTTTGATGGCCAGCCCAAGTCCGTAGACTACGGAAATTTTTGGCCGGAAGGTATTAATCTTGGGCATTTCTTTTGGGAGTTCTGGGCAGTGCCGGGTCCTAACGCCGGAGCAACTTATATGCTGTCCGACGGTTATGGCGGCGCGCATGCCTTGCTCTTCGGAGTCGGCAGTTTCAATTCGAGCGAGCCAAATCGCTATGAACTGCTCGGGAATCTTTTTGACGGGGTAAAGTTTGACAATTATTTCGGCAGCGACCAGGGTCCGGCCGTCGGCGAATGGGCACACTTCGCCGTTGGCTGGGATGGGCAAAACATAATTACTTACTACAACGGCGTGCCGGTGGGTAAGACGCCGTTTGCCGGGCCACGGCGGACACCTGGTCCTGGCGGAGGCGGCGGCAGATTGCTGATCGGCGGTTCAGATCACAGTAATTTCGACGGGCGTATCGCCCAGGTTAGAGGGTACGAGGACAGCAATCCTCGCGAAGGATTGCCGGGCGGCGTGGAGTCTTCATTCGCTCCGCAAACGGTCTTTGGACTCGAAGGAAACCTGCTGAGCTATTACTTCCGATCAGGAGGCGTCAGCGTCGCGGATCTTTCTCGCGGCTACCACGGAGTCAGTCATGGCGGATGGGTGCGCGGGACTCTGGCTGGCATCCTCGGCGACTGTGGTAGCTGTCCGCAGCCTCTGTTTGTAATAGATCCGTCCGCGCCAAACTTTGCCGCCAATACTGCTCCTTCACCTGTGGGTGTGCCTCCGCCTGCCGCAGTCCCGGGCGGAGCACTAGTTTTTGATTCCTTCTCGCGCGCAAACTCAACCTATCTCTTCGGCAGCCACGGAGGTTTGGGTTCAACGGAAGGTGGTTCAGCAGGAATTCAATCGTGGCAAACTAATCAGTCGCCAACCAGTCCGCAGCCTTTCGGGATTCTGAATTCCATCGCGGTGTTGCTCGCAAACGATGCCACCCTGGCCTGGATACAGACGGGTAGCGCCACGGGAAAGTTGGACGTTCGCGTTGATCGCCGGCGCGGCCGGTGGGGCAGAGGTATTCACACGGGTTTGAGTTTTCGAGTCGTCGATGCGGCGAACTTCTTCTTTGCGTACACGGCCGACACCGGCGGGACGCCTAATTCGCAGGTGCTCAAGGTTGGTTATTACCTCAACGGTCAGCGAGTTGCTCTGGCAACTGGCGCGGTTCTGCCGCCCACCTGGACCACGCTGAGAGTAGTGACAACGGATGCTGGTAACCTGACGGTCTACGCTGACGATACTCTGGTTTACTCAACTAACAACCCACTCATGGCAACGGCGCCTGGCGCGGGCTTGTACAACAACTCTTCCGGCCTGGGACTGGTTAATCGCTGGGACAACTTCACGGTATTCAATGCGCCATAGAATAGGCGCCCGATATCAGCAAGTGAGGCTGCCCACGTGGTACTGACTACCAAACTTGGGCTACTCTGCTTCACTCGATGATCGAAGAAACTTTGCGCGCGTCGCGCGTCGGCAGTTCGCCCACGTTCGGAAATCGACTCTGGCGTTATGGTCCGGTGATTCTATGGGCGGCGGCAATCTTCGTTTTCTCCTCTGGTCTGTTTTCCGGTTCGAACACCTCCTCAGTTCTTCGGCCACTGGTGCTTTGGGTTTATCCGAGCGCCACTGATACAGGGCTGGCGTTTGTCCATGGCTTAGTCCGAAAAACCAGTCACTTCGTGGAGTATGCGATCCTCGCGCTGCTCCTGGCGCGGGCCTTTCGAACGTCATTGCGTGAGTTTCTGCGAAACCACTGGTTCGCGGTATCACTAACGGTCGTCGCGCTCTACGCGCTGAGCGACGAGTTCCACCAGAGTTTCGTCTCGACGCGCACGGCTTCGATTTACGATTGCCTGATTGATACTGCGGGTGGATTGGCGGCGCTATTACTAACCCACGTCCGATCACGGCGTGAGAAAGCCGGCTAACTGGGAAAGGGTCCGGGGTTGAGGGTCTTATGCGACAGATAGGTCTCATGGGTCGTATGTGACCTATATGTCCTATTCGCATCCTTCCTAGAGGCCACAACTGCCGCTCAAATTTGAACCCGCCGTGCGCTTTCGCCGTATAATGTTAGCCAAGACATTTAAGGAGAACACTGATGGGAATTCTTGACCGACTTAGCCCGAGTGCACAGTTCATCGAAGTCATCGAGTGGCTTGACGATTCGGGCAACACGATGCTTTACCGGTTTCCGGTCCGCGATCAGGAAATCAAAAACGGCGCGCAGCTAATCGTCCGCGAATCGCAGACGGCAGTCTTTGTCCACGAAGGACAGGTCGCGGATGTGTTCGGCCCGGGCCGTTACACGGTCGACGGCGGCAACACTCCGATCCTTTCGAAACTCGGCGCCTGGAAGTATGGCTTCAACTCGCCGATGAAATCGGAAGTTTATTTCGTCAGCACCAAGCAGTTCACCGATATGAAGTGGGGCACATCGAATCCGGTGATGATGCGTGACTCGGATTTTGGCATGGTGCGCTTGCGCGCATTCGGCATCTATTCAATTCGCGTCGGCGATCCGCGCGAACTCATCAAGCAGGTTGCGGGCACTAACGCTCGCTTCGTCACGGAAGACATCGAAGGCCAGTTGCGGCGTACTCTGGTGAGCGGTTTTTCCGACGCGCTCGGCGAATCCAAAATCGCAGCTCTTGATCTCGCTTCAAACTATGACGAGTTGAGCCGGTTCTCGAAACAGAAACTTCAGGACGAATTTAAATCGCTCGGCTTCGAGCTGACGAAGTTTGTCGTCGAAAACATTTCGCTGCCGCAGGAAGTCGAAGCGGCGATGGACAAACGCACCTCGATGGGCGTCCTCGGCGACATGGGCAAGTACACCCAATTCGAAGCAGCACAGGCCATGCGCGACGCGGCGCAAAACCCGAGCGGTGGCGCCGGCTTGGGTGCAGGCCTCGGCGCGGGCTTCGCAGTCGGTAACGTGATGGCCGGTGCGATGACTGACGCAATGAAACAGCGCGGCGCAACCGTTTCGGAAGGCGCCGGCGCGACGTCAGCAGCTACTGATAAATGCGTTAAGTGCGGCGCCGCGATAACGGCAGACGCCAAATTCTGTAACGAATGCGGCGCGTCGCAATCGCCGGCAAAGTGCGCCAAATGCCAGAACGATCTAAAGCCTGACGCAAAGTTCTGCGACGAGTGCGGAACCAAGGTCGAGTAGAAGCTTTCCCATTTCAAATAACCAAAGCCGGAGGCTTTCAAGCTCCGGCTTTGATATTTGCCGCCCCGGAGGGGCAGAAGAAGGTAGCCAGGGGCAAGCGAAGCGACGCCCCTGGATCGGGTTAAGTTAACGATAGTGCCCTGAAGGGGCACAAGAGTCCTTGCACCCCTTCAGGGTGCGGACTTCACCCCACATCGATTCAGGGGCGGCGCTACGACCACCCCACGCGGGCTGCCCGCGCGGGGGACCCCGGTCTTGCCCCTGGCTACCATCTTTCACCGCTTCGCGGTGAGTAGTTGCTTCTCTCCACTCTACCTCTTGCCCCTCGCGCCATTCATTCAAATTGACCGTCACTATCGTGACGATCTCTTAGCTATACTCAGATCCCCCGCTCACCTGTCCCGCCTCATCACCCAAGGAGGATATTCATTTGGAACGGACAAAGGGATTAGTGCGGGTGCGCGCGCGCCTGCCGTTAAAGCTGCCGGTCGCCGTATCTTGTCGCGAGAGCGCCGAGTATCAATGGATTGAAAGGGCCCGCCTCGTCGATGTTAATCAGTTCGGCGCCGGTTTCACTCTGACGCGGCCGATCGAGGTCGGACGGTTGGTCCGTCTTTCCATTCCGCTTCCGCATCAGCTCCGTTGCTACGACCAATTTGAAGTGCAACCGTATTCAGTCTGGGGATTGGTGCGCCACATCCATGTGGTTAGCCAGCAGCCGCGCTGGTTCCGGATCGGCGTTGCCTTCATCGGCAAGCACGCTCCGGCCAGCTATGAAGAAGATCCGACGCGCAGATATGAACCGCTTCCGCGGCAGATGGGACAGAGCTCTCTTTGGAAGTTGACGCGACGCCCGTTCGCCCAAAAAGAACGCAGAGAGGCGCGACTGATCATTCCGCTGGAAGTGCTCGTAGAAACACTGGATGAAAGCGGCAACCCTTCAGTGCAGGAGCACACCGTTACCGAAGCGATCAGCAGTCTGGGAGCATGTATTCCCAGCAGTCTTGACGTTGGCGTCGGTCGCGTCCTCCGGATCAGCAGCGTCACGGATCCGGTTTCGATCTTTGCGGCGATCCGCTCGCGCGAAGTCGCGACCGACGGCATCACGCGGTTGGGTCTGGAGTTTATCGCTGATCGTTGGCCGCTTCAGCGCGAGGCGCGCTTTACCTATCAAAAGACTTCTTGAGCATTTCGCGGCACACAGGGCGGATCCCACCGCTAGTCAAGTGTTGGCCAGCCGCCCCTCGGGGTGTATCCTTGGCCGTCCCTGACCCCCTAGCCAATGCTCAACGGCTTCAAAACTCCGCGCCGAGTTGTCATTACCGGCATGGGGTGTGTCACGCCCATCGGCATCGGCCGAAAAGCCTTCTGGAACTCACTACAAAACGGCGTCAGCGGCGTGCGGCGTATCGAGTCGTTCGATGTGTCTGATTCGCCGGTGAAGATTGCGGCCGAAGTCCGCGATTTTGATTGGCAGGCACAACTGAACGCAAAGGATCGCAAGCACGTGCCACGCACTGTGCCGCTCGCTTTAGCGGCCGCACGCGAAGCTTTTCAGGATGCGGGCTTTGAGACTGAGAATCTTTCGGTTGAGGAACGTCAACGGATTGGTGTGGAGCTGGGCACGGGCGGCGGCGGCCTGCCGTTCGTCGAAGAGCATTACGCCATTTGGTACAACGGCCGCTCGCATTCAAAGGCCAGCATCTACATCATACCGGCGGCCACGCATGGGACTCTGTCGAGCGAACTTTCGATGGCGTTCGGCCTGCGCGGACTCTCGCATGTCATCTCGACCGGCTGCACCAGCTCGACCGACGCCATTGCTTATGCAGCGCAACACGTCGCGCTGGGACGACAGGACGTGATGCTGGCGGGTGGCGTTGACGCGCCACTGGCGCCGGGAATTCTTGCCGGCTTCAATCTGCTGACAGTGCTGACGACCGACTGGAACGATGATCCCGCACACGCGTCGCGTCCGTTTACGCGTAATCGATCGGGAATGGTCTTAGGCGAAGGCGCCTGGATGTACGTGCTGGAAACGTACGAGAGCGCGAAACAGCGCAGCGCGAAAATCTATGCCGAGATCATCGGTTATGGATCGACCTGCGATGCTTACCATCGTGTGCGTTTGCAGGAAGGTGGCGATGAGCCGGCCCGCGCTATGACGCTGGCGATGCAGGACGGTGGTGTCACGCCCGGCGACATTGACTACGTAAATCTCCACGGCACTTCCACCATGCTGAACGATCGCATCGAAACCAATGCGTTGAAGCTTGCGCTGAACAGCAGCTCGCCTCGCATTCCCATGTCCGCAACCAAGTCACAGATCGGCCATCCGCAGGGCGCCAGCGGCGCGGCGGGACTGGGCGCGACAATGTGTGCGATGGAAACTGGAATCATTCCTCCAACAATTAATCTTGATGCGCCAGATCCGGATTGCGATCTCGACTATGTGCCCCTCACCGCGCGCGAAGCCAAAGTACGCACAGCGCTCTGCAACTGCATTGGCTTTGGATCGAAGAACAGCGCGTTGGTGATTCGGAGTGTTTAATCCGCAGACGAAATACAGAACCGCGACCGGTAGGGAGCGGGATAAAGATTCCAGTTGCCTACGGGCCTTGCCCCTTATCCCGCTCGCTACCGCTCGCGGTTCTGTAGCGTGTAATCTGCGGATAATGTTCGACCGTTTCAAACAGCGCAGCCTCGAACTTGAAAATCTGGACAAGGGTACGTACACGCCTGAAGAGTATGAAGGCTGTCTGGTTGAGTTGCGGCGAGTTAATCGTTGGCTGGGTGATGCGAAGACTCTGCAGGATTTATTTCTGACGGAAATCGAAGCACGAGACCTGCAATCGTTCTCGGTTTTAGATGTGGGCGCAGGCTCAGGCGAGTTGTTGCGGGTCGCGGCAAAATGGTCACGCGAAACGAATCGCACAGCGCGATTCGTCGGACTCGAACTGAACCAGCGATCCGCGAAATCGATCCTTGAAGAGTCGCGAGAGTTCCCCGAAATTGATTCCGTTCGCGGGGATGGCTTGCAGCTCCCGTTCGCCGACGGCGCATTTGATTACACGATTCAGTCGCTGACGCTGCACCACTTTGACGATGAAGGCGGCGTCAGGCTCTTACGCGAAATGGGGCGGGTGGCCGCACGCGGCGTATTTGTTATCGATCTTCATCGATCTCGGATGGCGTACTTCTTTTACACAACGCTGGGTAAACTGTTTCTGCACAATCGTTTGATACGGGAAGATGGCGCGCTGTCGATTCTGAAAGGTTGGAAGGCTAATGAGTTGGAATCGCTCGGACGAAAAGCCGGAATGCAGAACGTGAAAGTTCAAGAGCATTTTCCGGCGCGTTTGGTTTTGAGTGGCGAAGCTCCCTCTCCCTCTGGGAGAGGGCTGGGGTGAGGGTGCGCAGCATAGCGAGGACGACAGCAATAGACACTAAGTCTTTTCGTGAGGCTTCGCCTCACGAAGAGAAGAGACCATAGTGTTTCCGTTAGCCCGTAACTTCGTCCCTCACCCTAACCCTCTCCCAGAGGGAGAGGGAACAGGCATGAGCATGAATTCAGATTACGACGTAATCATCGCCGGTGGGGGGCCGGCGGGCTCGAGCGCGGCGATTCATCTGGCGCTGCGAGGCGCGCGCGTGCTGCTCGCCGAACAAAAGAAATTTCCCCGGCCAAAATTGTGCGGCGAGTTCATCTCGCCGGAATGCATTACGCAGTTCGAACGGCTCGGCGTCTCGGACCAGATGCTGGCGAGCAGTCCCTCGCCCTTAACCGAAACAGTTTTTTATTCACAGGCGGGCGCGCGGGTTTCGGTTCCCAGCACCTGGTTCAGCAAGGGTGGAGTCGCGCTGGGGCTGAGTCGCGCGGAGATGGACGAGCGGCTGTTGCGACGCGCTGCTGAAGTTGGTGTCGATGTTCGAGAAGAAACTTCCGTTACAAGTTTGAACTTCGAAAACGGGCGAGTCGCGGGCGTAAATCTGAAAGCCCACAACTCTGAAGAGCCACTGAGCGCGTCAATTACGATCGACGCAACTGGCCGCGCGCGAGTGTTGGCTCGCATGGCGGAAAAAACCGGCTCCGGGCGATCTCAACAGCGCGAGCTGGTTGCTTTCAAGGCGCATCTTAGAAACACCGGCGTCGCGCCCGGCGCATGCGAAATCTACTTTTATCGTGGGGGATACGGCGGACTCAGCTCAATCGAAAACGGTTTGAGCAATCTATGTTTTATCGTCAATGCGCGCGACGTACGCCGGTGCCAATCGAATGCCCATCGCGTTATGCGTTCCATCGTCTGTTGCAATCAACGCGCTTCGCTCACCCTGCGCGAAGCCGTGCCCCACTCCGATTGGCTAGCGGTTTCACTCGAAGGTTTTGGTCGACATTCGCCGACGCCGGTCGATGGGTTACTCACCATCGGCGATGCAGCTTCATTCATCGATCCGTTTACCGGCAGTGGGATGTTGATGGCACTCGAAAGTGGCGACCTCGTCGCAAACACCATCATGCGGTGTCTGCCGCAACGGCATGAACTTCAACTTCGCACTTTGTCCGAACAGTATCGCGCGGCGTATGGGCGACAGTTCAACTCACGCCTGCGCCTGTGCTCACTGATTCGGCGCGCGGCCTTTGCGCCCGGAGTCGCCGATTTCGCGATCCGTCTTTTCGGCGCCAGTGACACCTTGCGCAGGCGAGTCGCCCGCGCCACCCGCTCGCAGCCGAAACGAAACTTCTCGTCGGCCCCGGAGTTTAAATAGGCGGGGCGAGACTCATCTGCAGAAGGCCGATTCAGCACTAAAGCCTTGCCACAATCGCAGTTTTGCGGTACAAACACCGCGCATGTACCTGCTGCAAGTGAGTTCGCCGATGGCGGCGCTTGCTGGTTTTAAAGTGTTCTAAAGCGCGGAACCATCGCCCCAGAAGCCGCGTGCTTGAAACCTATAGGTCTCTCAAAGTTTTCATATTTGATTCAGTCAGCTTCGACACGACTTCGTAAACGAAGAAGGAGAACCGCAAATGTTTTCTTCCAGTAACTGGCGCCTGGCGTCGATCCGGATTCTGTTGGTTGGTCTTTCAATCATTTCCTGTGTGAGTCTCGCGATGGCGCAATCCCAGTCAAACGCGGCTGACTTGCAGGGTTATGTGCGTGACCCGAACAACGCGGTTGTGGTAGGCGCTACCATTACGGCGCGAAACCCAGCCACCAACTTTTCGCGCTCAACCACCAGCAACGACGAAGGCTACTACCAATTGGTGAGCCTCCCGCCGGGTGACTACGAAGTTTCTGTGGAAGCTCCGAACTACAAGAAATCGGTGGTGCCGGATTATAAGCTCACGGTTGGAGCCCGGGCAGATCTGGATGTGACGCTTGAGCTCGGCCAGGTTACGGAGATCGTAAATGTCACGGCTGAAAACCAGCCCATCGTGGAAACCACTAAAACTACCGTCTCTAACACGATCGAGAGCGAGCGAATTGAAAACCTGCCGATCAACCAGCGCGACTACCTTGGTTTCTCAACTACGATTTCAACCGTCAACCGCGGCAACGATCGGCCCATCGGTCCGGCGCCTTCTTCAGGCTTGAACATCGGTGGCCAGCGCGGCCGCTCAACATTGGTCCAGGTTGATGGCGCCGACAATACTGATAATTCAGTCAACGCGGCCCGGTCCACCGTCAGTCAGGAAGCCGTGCAGGAATTCCAGGTGGCCACCAATTCGTACGCGGCCGAGTTTGGACGCGCCACCGGCGGCATCATCAATGTCGTCACAAAGGGCGGCACCAACGATTTTCGTGGCAACGTCTTCGGATTCATTCGTCACAAGTCCATCCAGGCGCGCAACGCTCTCGCGCCAATCATCGACAACGACCCGAACAAGAAACCGCCCTTCACCCGCGCTCAATACGGTGCCACGTTGGGTGGCCCGATTGTGAAAAACCGGACCTTCTTCTTTACGGCTTTCGAACAACGTCGCCGTCAGGAGTCAGGCTTCTTTACCTCTGATGTGGCCGGCCGGCTCGGCGGCTCGGCGACTATCCCGGTGATTCCCGGCGTCAACCCGGTCGCCCGTACCTTCACCAACATCACGCCCGCTCAGGCAACGTTCATTAACAATCTCGTCGCCACGGGTGTGGGTGCGAATATCTGTCTGGCACGAACCTATGCCTTCTTTACTTCCGTGGCCGGCTCCGTTGGTCTGAATGGCGCAAGCGGATTGACCAGTCCCAACGATGGAAGTGTTTGTCCGGCTTTCAGCCCGATTGCACCGGGTGTTATTGGCGGCCGCTTTCTGTTGTCCGGAACACCGGTTCCGACGCTCGCCAACAATTTGGCGGCGCCCGGCTTCATCACTGTGAATGGCGCTGGCGATCCGATCGGATTCAGACCGCTTAACCAATTGCGTCGCGTCTTCCCAATTGCGGAGGAAACGAGTTTTTTCTCAATTCGCGGGGATCACAAGATTAATCAAAGCAATCAATTGACGATGCGCTTTGGTTACAACCCAAGCGACATCACCGGTATTCAGGACGAGTCGCAGAACCAAACGTTGGGCCAGAACGATTTCTCGCGCACCGGGATTCAAACCTTGCGCGACACTTCGTTTACAACGAATCTCGCATCGACCTTATCAAGCACGATGGTGAACGAGGCTCGTTTCCAATTCGGCCGACGCAAAGCGACTTTCGATTCGCAAACTCCGAGTGTGGCGCTTCAGATTTCTGGTTCCGCCTTTATCGGCTCTAATCCATTCTCGCCGGTTGACCGCGTCGAGGATCGCTTTCAAATTGCCGACAATCTCACCTGGATTCACGGCAACCACACGATGAAGTTTGGAGCTGACTTCAATTTCATCAATGTCGATGCCACCTTTGAATTGAACTTCCCCGGTCTCTTTAACTTCAGCACGTTCAATTTGCAGCCGGTGATTACCGGGTTGCCGGCTAGCGCGCCTCCGCTTGAGCCGGTGCAGTCGTACGGTCTTGGATTCCCGAGCGTTTTCATTCAAGGTTTCGGCGATCCGCGCAGCTCAATTAAGAACCGTCCGATCGCGTTCTTTGCGCAGGATTCATGGAAGATTAAAAAGAACCTGACGCTTAATTACGGCGTGCGGTATGACGTGGAGTTGACGGATACCATCCCGCCGATTCCTTTTACCGATCCGCTTACCGGCATCAGCCTTTCGGCCGCCGACTTTCAGTCCCTTCAGGACGGGCTGGGTGTGCAACAGGGATTCCCGCGGGATACCAATAACATCGCGCCACGATTCGGTCTGGCCTGGGACGTTAAGGGCGACGGCAAGACGGTTGTGCGTGCGGCTTTCGGTCTTTTCTATGACCATCCGCTGTTAGCAGTCGCATTCAACTCAGATATCGCCGATGCGTCGCAGCAACAGCAGTATACAAACGTGCTGCCGATAAGCCCGGCTCCGAATGCACCCTTGAACCTGCTGAATATTTTCCAGGGAACGGTTTGTACCGCAGCGACCACGAATCCTTTCTGTGGCGGGGCAACTACACCGGGTGCGGCGGCTACGGCTCAGTACCTGCCCGGCCGTCTGACTTTTAATGACCAGACATTTGTCGGGTTCGGACCGGTATTTCCGTTTACGTTGAATGTCGCTAAAGATTTTCAGTATGCCTACGCCAATCAGGCCAACCTTTCCTTCGAACGGCAGTTAGGTAGGAACCTTTCGTTTTCAGCGAGCTGGATTTTTGTCGGTGCACATCACCTCCCGCACCCGCAGGACGTGAATGCCCCGCGCAATGATCTAATCGCCGAAAACTTCCGGCGCTTCGCGGCCAATAATCCGGTGCTTTGTCCCGGGGGGTGTCCGACCGGCCGCAATCCGACCGGCCTGGCTGAAGCCGTCCTGTTCCCAATTCCAACCGCCAGCAACGCGCTGTACACAGTCCGTATCCCGGGCCTCGTGGCTGTGAACAATACCAATGGGCAGGTGATAGTCAGTCCGCTGGCGGCCAATTTCTTCCGGCCCAACGCGCCTAACTACTTCTTCCTGGCCGCTAACGGCGTCAGCAAGGCGGTCTTTGACAGTCAAATCGGTGGGTCAGTCCGCACACCGGGAGCGATCACTCCGTTTGGCGATGTCAGTGCGCAACTGTCAGACGGCAATTCAAACTACAATGCAATGAACCTCGAGCTGAAACGACGCTTCTCGCGCAACATGCAGTTCCTTGCGTCGTACACCTGGTCGCATTCAATCGACGACTCGTCGGATTTACAAACGCTGCTGAAGCCACTTAACAATCGTAACTTCGCCCTCGACCGTTCCGACTCGTTGTTTGATCAACGCCATCGGTTTGTGTTCAGCGGCATGGTGACTTCGCCGACAGCATGGCGCAGCTCCGACAGCATGGCCCGGCGCTTCTTCGCTGATTTCACCATTGCCCCGATCCTCGAGATCTCCTCCGGACGGCCTTTCAACATCCTGACCGGTATCGATCAGAATCTGGATCTGCAGAGCTCGAACGAGCGGCCCAGTGTGGCTGCCGATGGCACGCTTGTTCTGCCCACCTTCCTCACCGATGGAAGTCTGGGGCGAAATATGGGCATCACTCATAGTTATGCTTCGCTCGACCTGCGGGTGATGAGGTCCATTCGTGTAGGCGAACGCGTCCGCCTTGATCTGATTGGCGAGGGTTTCAACCTCTTCAATCGTTTCAACGAAGCGGCTGCGAATCCGTTCTTCGATGTCGTGAACGCTTTCGCGCAACGCAGCGGCAGCAAGTACTACAGCCGCCCGACCGCCGCCTACGATCCACGGCAGTTTCAGTTTGGCATCAAGGTCAGTTTCTGAGCTGAACGCCAACCAAAGCTACAGGGCCGGTGCTTATTTGCGCCGGCCCTTTTTTTGTTCTCGTCTAAGTAAACCGCGCCCTACAAGACCGCATCCGAATACGAGACTTTTCTCTCCTCTTGTTAGTTTCCGCCGAAATCTGAAAGAATTACGGCCATGTATCGAACCCTTTTGCTTGTAATCGCCGCGATGGTCGCCCTGGCTGCCGCCGGTTTGACGGCCGCGCAATCTCGGCCCCGGAGGGTGAAGCCGCCCGAAACCCTTCTGGGGCCCGAGCCGACGCCTGCTCCGGCAACGAACAAGAACGCGCCACTGCTCGACGTGAAACCCACGAAGCCAGTCGGCGCCCCTCCTGTTTCGAGTGACACCACCCACGCGTTTCAGTTGTTTCAGCAGAAACAGTACGCAGCTGCCGCAAAAGAGGCGAAAGAGATTGCCGCCGCCGATCCCACAAATGCTGAGGCGTGGAAGCTCGCCGGCTTCTCAGAATTTTATTTGAAGCAATACGCCGAAGCCGCGAACGATTTGCAGAAGGCCCTGGATCTTCAGCGCGCGGCGAAAGAAGAAGATCCGAACACCGTGGATGCTTTGGCCGAAAGTTACGTGCTCGCCGAGCGTTTTGAACAATCACTGCCGTTGCTGAACTCGATCATCAATCGGCCTGGCAAGACTCCCGATCCGTTGTTTCTCTACTATCGCGGCCTCGCGGAATTCAAGACCGGGAAGACGGCTGACGCAGAAAAGTCTTTCAACGCAGCCGTCAAGGCCAACCCGCGCAACACTGCCTCGCTTTTTTATCTCGGCCGGATGGCGTTTGAACGAAAGGATTTCGATGCTGCGATCGCGTGGCTCAACCGCGCAACGACGAGCGACGCTCGATTGGCTGATGCATGGTCGCTTTTGACGTATTCATACTTGAATCGCGGCGCCGCGGCTTCAGGCCCGACGGCCGAAAGCGACTTCCTATCGGCCATTCGTGCCGGGGAAACACTCGCGCGCCTGCGACCTGATGAGAACTCAGCTGCTTTGCTGGCCCAGGCTTTGATTCGCGCACAGCAATATCCGCGCGCCGCGACGGTGCTTGAACCGTACGCCACGAAGCCAGATACCAAAGGCACTACTTTGTATCTGCTCGGCGTGTCACATACGCAGACGAAGAATTATCCGAAGGCGATTCTCGCGCTCGAGCGAGCTGCTGAGAAAACACCGGACGACGTGAATATCTACCGCATGCTCGGTTACGACTACGAGGTTTCTAAGCAATACGGGAAAGCGCTTGTCGCGTACGAGCGCGGGCTCAAACTGGTACCGAACGATCCCGACTTGAAGGAATCTGCCGAGCGCGTCCGTCCCTTTTCAAAAACCTGAGGCTGCATTAGCATCTGTCGCATGAAAACAAATCGCGCGTGCTGGAGTCTGGCGCTCCGATTTTCAATCGCCATCATTGCGCTCGGGTTCTGTGCAAGCGCAGTTAGGGCCGCATCGTGGCAGGGGCTGGAACCATTTAAGTCGCGGCGGGGCGACGTTCTGCAAGCGTTGGGAAAGCCCGTCAGTGACCCTTTTGGGGGGCCTTTGACGTTCCAGATTCTCGGCGGCACGGCGTCGGTCAGCTTTGTCGATGCGAATTTTGTTCGCACCAAAAAGCTGCAACCCGAACTTGAAGGCACGGTTCTGCAAATCATCCTTCAACATGAACGTTCCTCTGATACTCCGGATTCGATGGGTTTGCTAAAGAATCGCGACTTTACACGCGAAGAAGCTAAGGATGCGCTGATTTTTCGAAACCTGAAGGAAGGGGTTGTCTACACTTTCCTGAACGGCAAACTCAAGACCACGCGTTACACCTTCTCGGAAAACCAGATTGGCCGGGCGCGCGGAAGGTAAAAGTCCCAGGCGACCGGTGGCAACTTCAAAGACGTGTGGCGCGTCTTTAAAACCAGGCGTCCAGACAACTCGACGGGAGATTCTTCACACATGCTTAAAAAGTACTCTTTTGCTGCCGTTCTCGCGCTTTTCTTCGTGATAAGCGCTCTTCCGGTTGCCGCACAACGGCCGCGGGCGGCTGACGATGATCCAAACAAGGTAGTGACCCCGCCGCCTCCGGCCCCAGCAACCGTCAAGGCTAAATATGAAGGCGGAGTATTTGGTTACACCAAGAAGAAGACCGGCACACTCACCATCGACAGCACTAATAATCGCCTGTTGTTCAAGGATGATAAGGGCAAGGAAATGTTTCACATTCCCTTTGGCTCAATCACCGGGGCGTACGGCGATTCGCACTATAAACAACCCGCCGCAGCCACTGTTGCGAGCCACATACCTTTTTACGGCTTGCCTGCCAACTTCATTAAAACCAAGGTGCGTTACCTGACGATCCAATACGATGATCCCGATAGCAAGGCTGCGGGCGTCACGAGCTTTCGATTGGACAACAAACAGCTCCTCGACTCAGTTCTCTACGCCGTCGCAACTAAAGCCGGTCTGAAACAACGGGGCGACATCTACGTTCGCAAGAAAGAATAGCCTTCTCTTCTTTACTCTCCGACCACTAACTCTCCGGTAGAGACTTCGTCTCTTTCTGCGGTACAATCACGCCTTACCAAATGCAGGAAATCTGTACCAAGACCGAAGAGTTAGCGAACGGGATTCTTCAAGGAGCGGGCTTTGACCTGCGCGCTTCCGCCGCGGAATCCGAGCAAGGTTGCCTGCTCTCAATCGACGGGCCCGACAACGGTCTACTGTTGAATCAAGGCGGCGAATTACTGGATGCGCTACAACAGATTTTGAATCAGGCTTATGGACGTGACTTGCCGAAGGGCCAACGGATTATCTGCGATGCTGACAATTTCCGGGCGGCACGCGAAGCCGAGTTACGCGCCATGGCGCAGCACGCCGCGCGGCAGGTTCGTTCCTCATCGTCGTCGTTCGTGTTCGGCCCCATGGATTCGAACGAACGCCGCGTGATTCATCTCACCTTAGCCGAAGAGTCTGACCTCTACACGGAATCCGTCGGCGACGGTAACGCTCGCCGCCTGCGCGTCAGTCTCAAGGCTTCAGCGAGTTCGTCTTAGGTTTTCCCTCCGCTGTATCCAATGAGTTTTGAAGCGGATTCGATCGTGGCTTTATCCACGCCGCCAGGGCGCGGTGGGATCGGTGTCGTCCGCGTCAGCGGGCCGGCCTCTTTGTCCATTCTTCGCCGCATGACGAATCCGGAACTGGTCGATCCCGAGCCAAATTACCTGACGCTGCGAGACGTAGTCGATCCCTTTTCACGTGAAGGGCTGGACCACGCGCTCGTCTGCTTTTTCAAAGCGCCACACTCATTCACCGGCGAAGACGTCGTCGAGTTTCATTGCCACGGCTCGCCGGTTTTGTTACGACGAATCATCGACAGCATCCTGCGCCTCGATGTGCGTCTGGCAAACGCCGGCGAGTTTTCGTTGCGCGCGGTGATGAACGGCCGTTTACAATTAAGCCAGGCCGAAGCCATCCGCGACTTGATCGAAGCACAAACCGACTCAGCGGCTCAGCAGGCAACGCGACAACTGGGGGGTGAGATCTCACATCGCCTTCAACCAGCGAAAGAGCAACTGCTCAAGATCATCGTGCGGCTGGAATCTTCACTCGAGTTTGTCGAAGATGATCTGCCTCAACTTGAGAGACATGAGATCGAGCATGCACTCGAGTCGTTACGCGCGGACCTCAAATCCCTGGCAAACACGTTTGCTCGCGGACAACTCCTGCGCGATGGTTTGACGGTCGCTTTTGTGGGTCGGCCGAATGCCGGTAAGTCCAGTCTATTCAATAGGTTACTGGGACACGAGCGGGCTATTGTTACGCCGATTCCTGGTACAACGCGCGACACAATCTCTGAGCCGATCGGTCTGGATGGCGTCCCTGTCACCCTTGTCGACACGGCTGGAATGCGCGTGACGACGGAACAGATCGAATCAATCGGAGTTGACCGGACGCGGCGCGCCGCAGCTGATGCAGACTTGCTGATCGTTGTGATTGATGGTTCCCAACGGACGAACGAGGAAGACGAGGCCGTGCTCGAACAGGCGGCGAGCAAGACTCACGTGATCGCACTGAACAAGAGCGACCTGCCAACTTTTTCAAACGAGTTGCTCCACGATCGCTCGCGAACAAATGGCTCGCCCACACCGACCGTGTCGGTTTCAGCAACCACCGAAGCAGGCCTCTCTGATCTGCGAGCAGCAATCCTCAAGCCTTTCGTGAACGGCAACGGTGCCGGCGAGGGTTTGATGATCACCAACGCGCGGCATCACGATCTTCTGGTGCGCGCGATGAGTTCGATTGCATCATCCCAGGAACTCATCCGGAATGATGCGAGTGAAGAGATCGTTTTGATTGGTCTGCATAACGCATTAAGATTCATCGGTGAGATAACCGGAGAAACAACGACTGAGGATATGCTCGGACAAATCTTCTCGACTTTTTGTATCGGCAAGTAAGCGCGAGTGATTTTTCGGAAATGATCTTCGACGAAGCTTTTGATGTGATCGTGATTGGCGCCGGGCATGCCGGCTGCGAAGCTGCGTCCGCCGCTGCCCGGCTGGGCGCGAACACCGCGCTCCTGACGCTGAACTTGGATCTGATCGGACAGATGTCGTGCAATCCCGCGATTGGCGGAATCGGCAAGGGACATCTCGTTCGAGAGATCGATGCCCTGGGCGGAATCATGGCTCGCGTCATTGATCGCACCGGCATTCAATTCCGTCTGCTGAATCGTTCTCGTGGGCCCGCGGTCCAGGCGCCGCGTGCACAGGCCGATCGAACTCTGTATCGAGTCGAGATGCGACGCACGCTCGAGGCGACCCCCAACCTGAGTCTCAGACAGGGTCTGGTAACCGATCTGCTCGTGGTCGCAGATCGAATCTGCGGAGTTGAATTGCAGGACGCACGCAGGCTGGGCGCTAAGGCAGTAATCGTCGCGACCGGCACCTTCTTGAACGGCAAGATTCACACTGGCCGCAAGACATACGCAGGCGGGCGCACCGGCGAACCGGCGTCGACCGAATTGCCTGCCGCGCTGCGACGCCTCGGATTTCCTGTTGGAAGACTCAAGACCGGAACGCCGCCCCGAATCGATGGCCGCACGATCGAATGGGACGCGTTTGAACCTCAGCCGCCCGATGAACGCCCGGTCCCCTTCTCGTTTTCGACTGACGAAATCGAACAGGAACAACTTAATTGCTATCTGGCTTATACGAACCAGGAGTTGCATGAGAAGATCCGAGCCAACCTGCACGAGTCCCCTCTTTACTCGGGTGCCATCCAGGGAATAGGTCCGCGGTATTGTCCGTCCATCGAAGACAAGGTCGTAAAGTTTCCCGAGAAGACGCGCCATCAACTGTTCGTTGAGCCGGAAGGCTTCAATACGAACGAGGTTTATCTGAACGGGCTCTCGACTTCGCTGCCGGCACAGCTCCAGCAAGAGATGGTCAACTTGATTCCGGGCATGGACGAGGCGCAGATCATCCGCCCAGGCTATGCGATTGAATATGACTACGTTGACCCGAGAGAGCTTTCCCCTTTTCTGGAGACTGCCAGGGTTAAGGGACTCTTTTTGGCCGGGCAAATTAACGGAACGACTGGATACGAAGAGGCAGCCTGCCAGGGACTGATCGCCGGAATAAACGCGGGGCTGGCGGCCACGGGGCGCCCACCATTTCGCGTGCAGCGGGAAGAGTCGTACATCGGCGTCTTGATTGATGACCTGATAACTCAGGGTGTCGACGAGCCCTACCGGATGTTTACGTCACGGTCTGAGCACCGGCTTGCGCTGCGCCATGACAACGCGGACGCGCGGCTGGAACCGAAAGGTCGCGAGTTGGGTTTAGTCGGAGATAGCGAGTGGGAGCGATTCAACCAGAGGCGCGATGGGCTGGCGAAAGCGCGCGAACTATTGGCAGCGACAAAACTCCGTCGGACAGATCCAGCGTACCTGGATATGTCCAGGCTGACGGGACAGGACCTTGGAGACTCAATCACACTCACCCAACTTGCGCTCAGGCCCAACATCACCCGGGAACAGATTGTCGAACTGCTCCCTTCGTCTGAGCGGGCAGCCGTGCGCCCTCGGGATGTTGAGACGGCGTTGGCCGATTACCTGTACGCCGGTTATCTCGACTCGCAGAACAACGCGTCGCGTCGATTGCGTCAGCATGATGCGCTGTCCATTCCGGAGAGCCTTTCGTTCCGGGCCGTGGGGAGCCTCTCACACGAGATGATCGAGCGGCTTGAACGCATGCGCCCCCGCAACTTTGGCGACGCGCGAAAAATTCCCGGGCTGACACCGGCCGCCCTTTCAAACCTACTTGTCTACCTCACTGCGGCTCAACAGCGGCCTTCAGCCTGAGTCAGCTTTCGACCCGTTCCAGTTCGCGCATAATCGCCAATATCTCTGTTAGGTTGTATCTCTCAATCCACCCGGCGAATTGATGGCGTTTTCGAGACTCTGGAAGCCGTTCTGCAAAGAGCGGCAATCATGCTCGCAGGGACCGCCCTGTCAATCGCCAAAAATAGTATCGCCGGCCGTCATGGCAGTAAGGCCCGTAGATCTCCTCCGAGCTTTCTCTTGAACGAAAAGAAGCGGCGCGAGGTCTTCTTCATGAAGCTTGATCGCAAGCACCGGCTGTTTTCGGTCTCCGCTAAAAGACCCCGCGCCAGTCACCAAGCCGCAGATAAGCCGGCGTCAAACTCAGTAATTCGGCTCATGGAAGGCGGTAATAATATCATTCTGCTACGGGACCGTTTGATATGTTTCACGTGCCACATTTTTCGCAACTCGGCATCATGTTTCACGTGCCACGTCTTGCAACGACAACTACCGGCGACCGATTTGTGTTAATGTGTCACCTTATATTTGTCGGCGAGTGGCAGTTTGAATGGGTAAAACACTAGCCATTGCTAACCAGAAGGGCGGGGTCGGCAAAACGACCACCGCTATTAACCTGGCTGCTGGCCTGGCGAAGGCCGGCAAGCGCACGTTATTGGTGGATGTCGACCCGCAAGCGAATGCGACATCTGGTCTGGGCATCGCCCGGGAAGCTATCCATCGTAATGTCTACCACGCGCTGATCCTTGGCGACGAACTCCGCGGCCTCATCGTAAAAACTGAATTTGGCGTTGACCTGGTGCCATCTGACCGAAACCTCGCGGGCGCCGAAGTCGAAATAATCGAACTTCCGGAGCGCGAGTATCTCTTGGCGAGATCGCTAGAGCCGATCAAGAGCGATTACGATTACATCGTGCTTGATTGTCCGCCGGCGCTAAACCTTCTCACCGTTAATGCTCTCGCGGCGGCCGATTCTCTCCTGGTTCCGATTCAATGTGAATACTATGCGCTTGAAGGCGTCACCGCGCTTTTCAACACGCTGACATCAATTCGGCGGGCGGTGAACCCTACACTGAAGATCGAGGGGCTCCTCCTCACGATGTACGACGACCGAATCAAGCTTTCCTCCGCCGTGGCCGCCGACCTTAGAAGCTTCTACGGCAACCTCGTTTTAGAGACCATTATTCCAAGGAACGTTCGTCTGGCAGAAGCTCCCAGCCATGGTATGCCGGTGATTCACTACGACCCGCGCTCGCGCGGCGCCGAAAGCTATTTGCAGTTGACACAGGAGGTTCTAACGCATGAACAGGAAACCGTTGGGGAGGGGCCTGAGCGCCCTGATTTCCACAGCGCCGTCGCCGCCGGATAATGAGGAGCTTCGCGAGATCGAGATCGATCTGATCACGCCAGGTGAACAACAGCCCAGAACCAGCTTCGACGAGGCCAAGCTCCACGAGTTGGCCCAATCAATCCGCGTCAGCGGGATCATCCAGCCGCTGCTCGTAAGAAGACGCGGTGGCCGCTTCGAGTTAGTGGCCGGGGAAAGGCGTTGGAGAGCCGCTCAACTTGCCGGGCTCAGCCGCGTCCCGGCGATTGTTCGCGAGATACCGGATGAGAACCTCCTGGAATTAGCCCTAATCGAGAATATCCAGCGTCAGGAACTGAATGCGATCGAGGAAGCGAATGCCTACAAGAGACTGATTGAGACGCTCGGACTAACACAAGAGGAAGTAGCAAGTCGTGTCGGCAGGGACCGAACCTTTATCACGAATTACCTTCGCATCCTCAAACTGCCAACTGAGATTCAGTCGCTTCTCGAGCAGGAAAAACTGACCTTCGGCCACGCGCGCGCGCTCCTTGGAATTTCGGACCCTCAACTTCAACGCCGCTTCGCTCAGAGGATATGTAAGAACAATTGGTCTGTGAGAGAGACGGAAAGTCGAATTAGAAACATAACGAGGCAGCAGCAGCCTTCGTC
Source organism: uncultured Acidobacteriota bacterium (assembly GCA_963726075.1). Lineage (GTDB taxonomy): Bacteria > Acidobacteriota > Blastocatellia > Pyrinomonadales > Pyrinomonadaceae > UBA11740. The sequence goes on from CAVSAQ010000001.1 coordinate 1,769,925, forward strand.
GGCACCACCATCGCAACGTGCCGATCCTAATGTGCGGGCGGCCGAGGCAAAGCTACGCAGGCGCCTGGGGACTCAGGTTAGGATCGTCGCCGCTAAGACCGGCGCCGCCGGTCGGATCGAGATTGAGTTCTACAGTGCTGAAGATTTGAATCGGCTCTACGACCTTCTTGTCGCGTCCGAACAATCTCTTGCGACAACTGCGACAGCGTCGAGCGTTTTATAGTGCACATTATGCTAATAAATACAATCACGCGAAGTCACCGACTACATAGATAAAGGCGCCTAATTCGGAATCGGTCCCAACAACTGTCCCCGAACCCACAAAGAGATCGTGATCGCCTCTGGGTGAACCTTTTGACGCCCCGGATTCCAGTGAGGACCTGGAGCCCGTGTAGTGCAGCGAAAGTTCCTGTCTGTTTTCCTTGCCTCAGCTTTTCACGCTGTGTTAGGTTCGCCCTTCGAAACATTGACCCGCACGACTTAGCCCCTCAAGTCACTATTGTTGTACTAAGTAGTGCTTGTTATTTTCCCTTCATGTATACAGGACATCAAGACGCCCAGTGGCGACCATTCTTCCAGGCAGTTGAGCGCAGGCTAGGTGAGCAGGCATTCGAGACTTGGTTCCGGCCGTTGCGCCTGCAGCGGAATGTTGACGACCGGGTCCTCCGGATTGCGGCGCCGAACGATGTGGTGCGCGACTGGATACTGGCCAAGTATGCCGACACTCTCGAACAGTCACTAAACGAGTCGCAAATGGGAGCGCTGCGGGTCGAATGGGCGAGCGACCCAAAGCCGACCGCTAAAGTCCCCACAGAGTCAGCGTCCGTTGGGCCCATTCAACATACGGTTAGCCGTCCAGTCGCACCACCAACCGAAGACTTTTTTCCGGAAGCCGGCAACCTCAACGAGAAATATACTTTTCCAAATTTCGTCGTGGCGTCGTGCAATCGGCTCGCGCATGCCGCCGCGATGGCTATTGCCGATGCTCCTGGCAAAACTTACAACCCGCTTTATCTGTACGGCGGCGTTGGTCTCGGCAAGACGCACTTGATCCAGGCTGCCGGCCACGCGATCCGAGCGGCCAATCCCAATCTGCGGATTGCCTATCTGTCGCTTGAGCGGTTCATGAATGAGTTGATCAGCGCGATCCGTTACGGCTACGACAAGACTAATGCGTTTCGTGAGCGGTACCGCAGTATCGATGTCCTGCTCATCGACGACGTGCAATTCATCGCCGGAAAAGAGCGTACCCAGGAAGAGTTTTTTCACACCTTCAACGCGCTGTACGATCGCCAAAAGCAAATTGTCCTTACGTCAGATTGTCCGCCTCGAGATATTCCGGAAATCGAAGAGCGTCTGCATTCGCGCTTTGAGTGGGGACTGATCGCTGACATCGAGCCGCCTGATCTCGAAACCAAAGTTGTGATCATCAAACGCAAAGCCGAAGCGCATCGCGTCAATCTGCCGGACGACGTTGCGCTGCTACTGGCACGACGCAGCAAGCACAACATCCGCGAACTCGAAGGCTCTTTGATTCGTCTCCTCGCGATGTCGTCACTTCGTGGCGTTCCGCTGACGAAGGCGCTCGCAGAGGAGTCTTTCCGGGGCGTCTCAAATCAACCGATCGAACATGAAGTCTCGATCGTTCGCATTCAACAGCTCGTGGCGCAGCACTACAAAATCGATGTGGAAAATATGAAGGCCCGTTCGAATGTCCGTCAGGTCTTATTGCCGCGACAGGTTGCTATGTATTTGTGCAAGCGGTTGGCGAAGAAAAGTTATCCTGAGATCGCCAAGCACTTTGGCGGCAAGCACCACACGACTGTGATTCACTCTGTGGAAAAGATCGAGAAAGAGATGAATTCGAATGGTGACCTGGCTGCTACTTTGAACCGGCTAATCGAAGCTGTGAATGCTTAAGCCGGATAACCACCGTTCTTCACACTGCGACTGACAGATAAAAACTGACGTTGGACCGTTGATTACAGATGTGGACGACTGAAAAGATACCGAGGTACACAGTTTCACAGGGTCTTACTACTACTACTATATTTACGTTCAAAACAGATCTTAATTTAAGTAGAAGAACGGTTCTGAACTTCTACAGCGCTGTGATATAAAGCAGCGAAAGTTTTAAAACCGAGGAGCAACTGATGCAATTCGTAATCGCGCGAAATGCTTTACAAAAAGAATTGGCGTTCGTGCAGGGGATTGTGGAACGCAAGAACACGATTCCCGTGCTGGCAAATATATTAATCGAATCTGCGGGTGAGGATTCTATTCGGATTAGCGGAACGGATCTGGACGTAACGATTCGCTGTGATGCTGACGCTCAGGAGATTTCCACACAAGGAGCGATCTGTGTGCCGGCTCGTAAGCTGTTCGACATCGCCCGCTTGCTTCCCGACGCTCCGGTAAGTTTTCGCAAAGAAGAAAACGAATGGGTAACAGTCGAATGTGATCGATCGAAATTCCGCTTGCCAGGTGTATCCAAAGAGACTTTTCCTGAACTTCCCGGCTTCAAATCAACGCCTTTGAAGTTACCTTCAGCCGTTATCAAGATGTTGATTGAGCGAACCATTTTCGCGATTACCCAGGAGGAAGGTCGTTACACGCTTTCGGGCGCAAAATTCGAATTAGACAAGAAGAGCGTGAAGATGGTGACTACGGATGGTCATCGATTGGCGTACGTTTCCACAGAATCCGCAAATGGTACCAGCGAAACCCTGGACGTGTTGATTCCGCGGAAAACCCTGGCCGAATTGACGAAACTGACCTCGGATTTCGACGGTGACATCAATCTGGGAGCCGATGAAAACCATGTGTATTTCCAGGTAGGTTCGCGTCTGCTGATTTCGCGTTTGTTATCGGGCCAGTTTCCCAATTACGAGATGGTCATGCCGAAGGGCAACGATCGGACGGCAACGTTCGACACCCTGGGTTTGAATCAGGCGATACGCCGCGTGGCGTTGATGGCTGACGATCGGTCGCACGCGATTCGAATGCATCTGGCGAAAGAGCAGTTACTGATTAGTTCGCAAAACGCCGAAGAAGGCGAAGCCCGGGAAACCCTGTCGACGAACTTCAGCGGCGATGAAACCGAGATTGGATTCAACGCTCAGTACCTTCAGGATTTTCTAAACGTGGTGGGAACTGACCAGGTGAACTTCGAATTCAAAGACGGAAATTCACAGGCGCAGCTCAGACCCGTGACTGAGGAAAAGTACGATTACCGCTACGTGGTCATGCCAATGCGACTGTGATCTGCAATCACAACTGATCTCTAAAAGGAGCGCTCTTAAAGGCGTTCCTTTTTGTTTATGCCTCTTCGGTCCCGGGTTCTTAACTCGGTGTCTCTGTGAAAACTCTGTGTCTCGGTGGTGGATCTGGTTTTCGAAGTGTTTCACCACAGAGGCACAGAGTTCACACTGAGGCACTGAGACCAACATAAACCAAGACAAACCCCACGTTGATAACGGGCGATTCAAGTCCGCGCCTATGTTAAAATTCGTCGATGTTTCTCAGGTCAATCGAAGCAATCCAGTTCCGCAATTTGTCTGGCGAGATTACCTGGGGAAACGGCCTCAATATTCTTCACGGAAACAACGCTCAAGGTAAAACAAACTGGCTTGAAGCGGTTTACATGCTCGCGCACGCCAAATCGTTTCGCACTCATCATCTCAAAGAATCGGTGAAGTTCGGCGAGCGTGAAGCCGCCGTAAAAGGCGTCGTCAGCACTGGGAAAGACTTCGAACGTGAACTTCAGGTCAGCCTCAACGGCACCACTAAACAAACGCTTATCAACGGCAAGCGCGATTCCATCGCGCGCTACGCCGCGCATCTTTATGCGGTTTGCTTCACGGCGGACGAGCTGGAGGTAATCCGCGGAGGTCCGGAAGCCCGGCGAAGTTTTCTCGATCGCGGAGCGATCTCGCTTCACCCACCGTATGCGCAGACCATCGCCGACTACAACAAAGTCATCAAGCAGAAGAAGCGTCTGCTGCAGCAATCCGCGGAGGATCGGGTCAGCATCGATGCGCTCGCGAATCTCGTGCAACCGTGGAATGAACAGCTAATCAGTCTCGCGACCCAAATTCATCGCGCGCGAAATCGCTATGTCGAACTGCTGAACGAAGCGCTCGATCACAATCTCTTTCATGACGACATCTCAATCCGTTACGTTTCGTCGCTCGAAGGCAAAGGCGATCTCGCGGATTACCGGGCTCTGATCACCGCTCGTCTACAAATCAGGATGGAGGCAGAACTGTTTGCCGGCGCCTGCCTAATCGGTCCTCATCGGGACGATCTTCTGGTGCTTTTCGGTGGTCGCGACATTCGCAGTTTTGGCAGCTCTGGCCAACAGCGTAGCGCATTGATAACACTTGATTTAGCGGCGATTTCCGTGTACTATTCGAAGCATCAGAATTACCCGATTTTCCTCATTGATGACGTGGACGCTGAACTCGACGGAAACCGCATTAACCGCTTGCTGGAATACCTCGACGGACGCACTCAAACCTTCATCACTACATCAAAGAGAAGTCACTTTGAGCGGTTCGAAAGCCGGGCAAGTTTTTATGAGGTCTGCGCCGGAGTTGCGACTGCGGAGCCGACATTGAATGCAGTAAATGCAGTATCAGTGAGCGCGTGATGCCATCTGATAAGAACGACAAGAACGGTAAAGGGAAAGACGATTTGGCGACACCAACATCAAAATTGAAGAACAAAAAAGAGACTTACGACGCTTCGACTATCGCCGTGCTTGAAGGACGCGAAGCCGTGCGCAAACGGCCCGCGATGTACATCGGATCAACCGGCGAGCTGGGACTCCATCACCTGGTTTACGAAGTTGTTGATAACTCAATCGACGAAGCGTTGGCCGGCTACTGCGACGCGATCGACGTGGCAATTCACCTCGACAATTCGGTTACGGTAATAGACAACGGCCGGGGTATCCCGGTGGACATGATGAAGAAAGAGCGGAAGTCCGCCGCCGAAGTCGTGATGACCAAGCTGCACGCCGGCGGCAAATTCGATTCGAATGCTTACAAAGTGTCGGGCGGACTACACGGCGTGGGCGTGTCGTGCGTTAACTTTCTTTCTGAGACTCTGCATCTGGAAATATGGCGCGATGGCAGGACCTATGAGCAGGAATACGAGCGTGGTATTGCGGTAACGAAACTCGATCCCGACAAGCCGACCGGCAAGACGCGCAAACGCGGCACGAAGATTACTTTCAAGCCGGACACGCAAATCTTCGATACGACTGAATTCAGTTTCGACAAATTGTCCGAGCGGCTGCGCGAAAAAGCGTTTCTCAACAAAGGCATTCGCATCACGATCAAGGACGAGCGCGAAGAGCCCGAGAAGTCTCACGAGTTCTACTACCGCGGCGGCATCGCGGAATTCGTGAAGCACTTGAATAAGAGCCGCACCGTGCTGCACGACAAACCGATCTATTTTGAAAAGGTCGCCGACGCGCTTTCGATCGAAGTCGCGATTCAATACAACGACGGCTACGACGAAAAGGTCTATTCGTTCGCGAACAACATCAACACCGTTGACGGCGGCACGCACCTCTCCGGATTTCGCTCCGCGTTCACCCGCACTATCAACGCGTACGCGCAATCATCAGGCCTGGCGAAAAACTTCAAGGGGTCTTTAACCGGCGACGACGTGCGCGAGGGCCTGGTCGCAGTTATCTCATGCAAACTGCCGCAGCCGCAGTTTGAAGGCCAGACAAAAGGAAAGCTCAATTCAGATGTTAAGGGCGCCGTCGAATCTTTTCTGAATGAACGTTTGACGGACTTTCTTCAGCAGAATCCCACCGTCGCCCGCCGCATTGTCGGCAAGTCTACCGACGCTGCTCGCGCCCGTGAAGCTGCCCGTAAAGCCCGTGAGATTGTGCGTAAAGGCGCGCTTGGCTCGACCATGTTGCCGGGCAAACTGGCCGACTGTCAGGAGAAAGATCCCGCGCTCTCGGAGATTTACATCGTCGAGGGCGATTCGGCCGGTGGTTCAGCCAAGCAGGGCCGCGACCGCAAGAACCAGGCGATTCTGCCTTTGAAGGGCAAGATTCTGAACGTGGAAAAAGCGCGTGAAGACAAAATGCTCGCGCACGGAGAAATCAAAGCGCTGATCATGGCGCTTGGCACCGGCTTTGGCCGCAAGAGTGACACCGGCAAAGATGATCGCGACGGCTTTGACGTCAACAAGCTTCGTTATCACAAGATCATCCTGATGACTGATGCTGATGTTGACGGCTCGCACATTCGCACGCTGCTGCTGACTTTCTTCTTTCGCCAAATGCCGCAACTGGTCGAACAGGGTTTTGTCTACATCGCCCAGCCGCCGCTCTACAAAGTTAAGCGCGGTAAGAAGGAAGAATACATAAAAGATGAAACCGGCATGGTCCATTTCCTGATGCGCCAGGCGACGGCTGACATGAAGGTGACATCGTCATCGAGTAAGGATGTGATCGAAGGCGCGCAGCTCATCAAATCGCTCGAACGCATGGTCGAATTCAAACGTTACTGCGAAAAGTCGACGCGTCGCATGCGTGGAGACGCTCATCTGTTGGACGTTCTTTTGACTGCGTTCGGCGGTAAGAAAGGTGTTCTGCGTCAGGAAGGCGCCACGCTCAAGCGCGTGTTCCAGGACGGCGACCTGATGGCCAAAGTCGAAGGCGTCATTGCGAAGGCCGGCTACAAGACTGAGCTTGCAGACGACGAAGAGCACGGCCTTTGGGAGATCGATACGACAACCATTTCAGGCGTGCCCGTGCGCATCGACTGGAACTTTGCCAGCCTGGTGGAGTTTCAAAAGGCAGTCGAGCTGTTCATGAAGCTTGAGGATCGCCTTGCGCCACCATTCGTCGCTGGCGAAAACGGTACCAGCGAAGAGATCGCTACGCGTGACCTTCTGCTTGAGCGCGTGCTCACAGCCGCAAAAAAGGACCTCACGATTCAGCGTTACAAAGGCTTGGGCGAAATGAATCCCGAGCAGCTTTGGGAAACGACGATGAATCCCGAAACGCGTACCCTGCTGCAGGTCCGCATCGACGACGCGGTCGAGACGGACGAAATCTTCACCGTGCTGATGGGCGACCAGGTCGAACCCCGCCGCAAATTCATCGAAGACAACGCGCTGGATGTCAGGAACCTGGATATCTAACTAGTGAGCAGTGAGCAGTCTTTTCTCCCTCTCCCTGTGGGAGAGGGTTGGGGTGAGGGTGCGCAGCTTAGTGCGGCGTTAACCTCACGGAGTTCATCGCGCGGCCTCGATGGCCGCGCGATTAGATTCATATTCGGACACGATTGAGCTAGAATTTCTCCATGAGCAAGACCGAAATCCTTGCCGAACTTCCAAAGCTTACTCCGGACGAACGTTTCGAGATTCGTGTGAAACTCGCCGAACTAGACGGCGACCGTTGGATTGACGACGACGCTCCTCTGACTGACGAACATAAAGCGCTGCTTGATGCTCGTTTAGCTGACATGGAGCAAAATCCGAACGCGTCTATTTCCTGGGAGGAAGCCAAGAAACAGATCGAAGCGCACCTCGCGAAGTGAGTTACCGCCTGGAAATTCGTCCAGATGCTCTCGCTGATATCGCGGAAGCTGTGGGCTGGTATGATGAGCAGAAAGCGGGACTAGGATCTGAATTCGCGCACGAAGTCCTTGAAGCCATAGAGGCTCTTCCGCATAATCCGTTGATGTATCGCGTTCGCCACAGGCGCAAGAACGTTCGCTGGAAGCTACTCGAAAGATTTCCTTACCGCATCGTATTTTTAATTGAGACAGTCTCATCACCGTATTAGCTGTGCTTCACAGTGCGCGCCACGATCGCCAGTGGAGGAAACGACTGTAATACTCATCAAAGAAGCACTGTGTTCACAAAGAACCAGCCCAGCTTTAATGAATGAATGTCCCACTTTTAGTTATGAAACGTCTACTTCTTTTCTCTCTGACGCTGACCTCAATTTTCGCCCTCGCCGTGCTTAGCGGAGCCCAACCCAAACCAATTACGCGCACGGTAAAAGGTCAGGTGCTTACTTCTTCCGATGTGCCGGCAGTAAAAATCGAGTTTGATAAATCCTTCCGGTACATCGGCAGTCAAAGTTTTCTGCTTTACGATGTGGCCAATGCTGAGCAGCACTTCTTTGTCGATGCCGACAAGGACGGCCGCATGAAACGTTTCTACTGGGTGCAATTTGAAGGCTACCTGCCCACCAACACTCATTCTTACAATTACAAATCGCCGAAAGTCGTCAATGCAGGTGGCCTTGATTTCTTTGCCGACGCCAACGCCCGCAGCCTGACCGGCAATCCCGGGCGGCCTGACTCAGATAGCGCGCGCGCCCGCGCTTACTTCGAGAAAAAAGGGTTGCGCATGCTGGGCACTGAGTTGATTTCGCAGCGGCTGGTTCATCTGGTTGACGCAGCAAAGCGCAACGAACTTATGATCATTTACGTGGAAGATCTCACCGGTACGGGTCTGACTGCGGCTGACTTAAGTGAAGGCGGTTCTGCCCGCGCCCGCTGGCCAGAAATTTCCCAGGGGCTGCTCGACCGTGCGCTGAAAAATATGAAGGTGAAGAAGTAGGCCGTTAGGTGCCAGGATTGGAAGGAACCTTGAGCGATACGTCCCGTAGGGACGAAATGTTTAAGGCACTGGTACGGCTAAGAGATTCATAGCTCCGCGTCCAACGGGCGACTTAAATCTTATAAGAAAAAGTGGCTTTGCCCCAAAAAGTCTTAGGTAACGCTAAGGGCTCTTGATTGATCGCTGATCACTTCAGGATCTGGCCGACAATATTCAACGAAGCTGCGAAGCAGCGGATGTATTTAAGCCCAAGGCGAGGCTTTGCGAGCCCTGGGTTACGATGGTTAATAAATTTTGCAGGAGCCGCGGAGCGGCGATCTTGAGTTAGGCTATCGGCGGGAGCGCTAGCAAGATTTCTCTTCAGAATGAACCGGTCAACGAGGCACGCGCGTTGGTTCTGACTCGAAACTCAAAGACGCTGGACTCGAGACTGAGATGTCGCCCGCTTCGCGGGCTCCGCTGATCTAGAACGGGCATGGTTCCCAAAGGCTCGCAAAGCCTCGCCTTGGGCTTAGCTAAGACCGCTGCTACGCAGCTCGACGAGTTTGTTCGCTCACCCCGGCTTTTTTGGGCAAAGCCAGGAACAGTGTTTAAGAAGAGGGAAAGATGAAAATCAAAATCGTGGTGCTAACAGCATGGTTGGCGGTTAGCGCCATCGGGCTCGCGCAACCAAGGAAAAAGGAAGTCACTCCCAATGTGATTGTGAGGGATTTGTATGCGGCGCATAAGAGCGGCGCTAGTCCGTTTTTTCAGACGAAGAACCGCGCCCTCGTAGACAGATACTTTAGAAAGGATTTGGCGGACCTGATTTGGAAAGACGCCGTCTCTGCCAAAGGCGAAGTCGGGGCCATTGACTTCGATCCGCTGTACGGCTCGCAAGACCCGCAGATTACGAACTTCATCATAATGGACACCGGCTGGGGCGGCGACAGTAAGTACGGTCCCGCTGATGAGGCGGTGGTGCAGGTCACCTTCAAAGACTCAGGCAACGAACGCATGGTTTCGTACCAGTTCAAACAAGGGAAGAACAAGATCTGGAAGATTTACGATGTTCATTATCGAAGCACCGACAGTGAAGTCAGATTGGCGGGGCTATTGGCCCGAGCGAGCACCGCTTCGCAAACCTCGGCGAGCCAATCCGAAGTGCAACAGATCCGGGGTGAGCTGCAGGTAGGAAAAACCGAATCGTTGATCTTGTATTTTGGCTCGGAAAGTGGCGACTACGCTTCGTACTGTTTCGCCAACAATTCGAGAGCCGGTCGCGCCATTCTGGCTGCATGTAGAAATAGACAGCGGTGCGAAGCCTGGGCCACCGTCAGTGAATACACCTGTAAAATCCCGAACTTCGAAACTGATGTTTCATTCAGCGGCAAGATCGAGAGAGTCCGATCGGTTAGATCGCTCGGACGCAGACGTTAGTCAGGCGAACATTGCCGAAGCGCGTAACGACTGTCTACTTGCCTTCCAGCTGCTTCAGCTTTTCTTTTGCGTTGTTATTACGCGGATTGAGCTCTAAAGACTTCCGGTAATTTGCGATTGCGAGTTCCTTATCGCCATTTGTCATGTAACCCTCACCCAGGCTGTCATAGACGCCCGCGAGCGTGGGATAGAACTCGACGTTTAGCTTGAACAGCGCGATCGCTTCATTCAGTTTCTTGGCTCGCATCAGAAGATAGGCGAGCGTGTTAATGCGCCCGGCGCTGACTGCCGCGTTCGCGGATTGTTCCTTCTTGATCTTTCGATAAGCATCAATGGCTTCATCGATGCGGCCCGCCTCGAGAATCTCAAAGGGAACCAATCTATCGGGCTCGAGACGATCGAACTTAAGCGTCATACCGCTCTGAGGAATTAGTTTGATCGAAGTTGCGATATATGACGTGCCATTGAGTGTGATGCCTTCCACCGCGAGCGTCGAGAACTCGTATTTGAAGGGAACGCCGCGACGTACGAAGGTCCCGTCAGAGATTGGCAGCAGCTCGAACCTTTCGTCCCCAGTCGCATAAACAAACAGCTTCGCGGCTTTGCCGGCTCCTTCTCCGTCGCCTGGTTCAGTCTTGATCGTCAAAACGCGATCGGGATTAACCAGAAAACGACCGGTGTAGCCTGCCAGCTTCTCTGCATTCATCGAAATAATATCGTGCGGCGCCGGCAGATATTCGTCCCATCCATATTCGCGCGCGACCGCGCGTACGACTTCGTTAAGAATCGCGCCGTTATCTGAGTTCACCATCACCACGACGCCGTAACCTTTATCGCGGCTTACGACCATCTGGGCCCGGAAGCCTTCGTCGGCGCCATCATGACCAAAATAGAGCGCGCTGCCAAACTTCTGGATAAAGAACCCGAGGCCGGCGGTGTCCATGAACGTAGTCGTCATCAAATCGGTGGATTCTTTCGACAGAACCTTATTTGATCGTCCGGCCAGGGAGAGCTGCATCTCGATCGCGAACTTCGCCAAATCAGTCGGCGTGGTCCAAAGCCCGGCCGCGGCCATCTCAGGGTAAACGTGAATCTTGCCTTCGACTTCCTTGCCATCCCTGCGATATCCGGTGGCCGCTTTCGGGCGCCAGCCGGCCGGCAGCGGCTGGCTGTAAGTGCTGTTCGTCATCTTGAGCGGCTTGAGGACGGTCGCGCGCGCGATTTCGGGATAAGGCTTCTTTTCAATATCCATGAGCGCGAGCTGCGTGATGGTTGTGCCGCCACCTGAGTAGCGATAGCGCGTGCCGGGCACGACATCCACCCGCACCGCCGCGGTGTTCGCGGGCCCCGCGCCATCGAGCACCTGGACCAGAGTCGGTACCGGTTCATTCGGCGCGTAACCGGGGAAGCCGTGCACGGTCGTGCCGCCGGTGTGACTGAGAAGATTCTTGAGCGTGACTTTCTTTTTCGCCGTGAAGTCATTGTCCGGCAGCTTCCACGTCGTCAGCTTGTCGTTGATATTCGCATCGAGCGAAATCTTTCCCTGCTCAACCTTCTTCATCGCCACCATTGCGTTGACTGATTTGCTGATCGAACCGGCCTGGAAAAGCGTCTCGGCAGTTACCGGCTCTTTCGTTTCCAAATCTTTGACGCCGTAGCTACGCGCCCAGTGGATCTTGAAATCCTTGATGACAGCCACACTCAGTCCCGGGGCTTTGTAAAACTTCATGCGTTCTTCGATCGTCCAGGCGGGATCGCCTTTGATCAGCACCGGCGGAAGTAGGCCCTGTTCGACGCGCTTTATTTCCGCGTCGAGATTGGTTTGCTTCTGGCCGAGCGCAAGAACTGGAAAGATAAGCGTGAGCGTGAGCAGCTTGCAGAAAAAAGCTTTCATAAAACCTCGAAGGTGGAGTTTTGTGACTACCGCGACTATATCCGGGGATTGTTTTCTACCACGACGGCAAGGACATGAACAAGACGACGGGATTCCGGCTCTTATTAACATGCTGCGCGCAAGTAAGACGGTGCGCGTGCAGTTTAGCCCTCTCCCTCTGGGAGAGGGTTGGGTGAGGGTGCGGCGCTTAGCGCGGGGTTCACTTCAATGATTTAATCGCGCGGCCTCGATGGCCGCGCGTTCTTTTGCGCCCGTCAAACACCGTGGGCTAACTGGCCCGCATCAGACATGGCCATTACCCACCCGCTTACGCAGGTGGTACTGACCTCACCGCCCACCGTCTTTCGCGCCCCGCCGCCTGTTTTCCTGCTTTTGGTTTCTTCATTCGAAACTCGAACTCGGAACTCGAAACTAATATTGCTCACCGCTCGATCTCATGTCCCTGCGTCAGGTCCATTACCCACAACTCCCACTTGAATTTGAAAATCCCCGGGTTGACGCCCAGCACGCGGCGCAGCGTTTCATAACCGGTGGGGTCGGTTTTCTGGCGCGCATAAAACTCTCGATAGAATTTCGTCAGCAAACCTTTCTGCTGGAGGTAATAAAGCAGGTAACGCGACTGTGCGTAGTGCTGCCCACTTTCAAAGTTGTAGAACTCAGGCACACTCATACTCATCAGTTTTCGGAACGCTGGGACGCGGCCGGCTTTGATGTCAGCCTGCAAGCCGCGCAGCCGCCAATTGGTAAACCCGTGTATGCGGCCATTGACTTCGCCGCTCTGCTCGTACAGTGAGCCGAGGCCTTCATTCAGCCACGGCGGACAGTTGGGAAAGTTCGCTTCGATAAACGGATGGACGATTTCATGAACCAAGGTGCCGCCGCCGGTCGAGATGTTCATCACCAGGGCTTTGTGAATCTTCGAGTAATAGCCGTACGGCGTATCCGGCTTATACCCGAACAGCAGTTGCGCGTGATATTCGTAAGACGCCGCATCCTTGAACAGCCAGATATCAATAATCTCGTTCGGGTCTTTCGAAAAGTATTCCTGCTTCAACTTATCGACCGCCCACTTCACCGTGCGGATTGAGTGTTCCTTCACGGCGGCAGCCGGTTCGTCGCCGATCACCACAAACGGCTTCTGCACCACGATCGTAAAATCTTCGGAAGGGAGTTTCTTCTTGAGCTGCTCGATATGCGCCGCAAAATCAGCGTCGGTGAAGCCTGCTGCAGCGCTCGTGTGCGAGTCAGTACCACCTAGCTCCTCTCCCTCTGGGAGAGGTTGGGTGAGGGTGCGAAGCTTAGCGACCGGATCAAGCGAAAGCTGCGCCTGCCAGTCAGTACCGCCTTTCTCCTCTCCCTTGGGGTTCTCTCCCTCTCCCCATGGGAGAGGGCCGGGGTGAGGGAGCGCAGCTTTAGGTTGGGTGAGGGTGCGTAGCCTAGCGGGCGGGCTTTCGTCAGAACCGAGAGCGGTAGCGACCGGATCTAGCGACGCCCCGGTGTAAGGACCGAGAGCGGACCGGGGTCCCCGCGCGGGCTGCCCGCGTGGGGTGGTGGATGCGACCGGATCAAGCGAAGAGCCATAAGCCCCACCAACCAACACCCCGGCGACTAAGAAAAGAAACGCGAGCTTGAGCCTCTTGATCATGGTGCGGGTGAAGGCTTAGACGCGTGGTGAAACCGCTTCGTTTCCCGCAAGTCTAAATGTTATCAGCCCGTTGCGGCTTTGCCGCCGCACAGTGCGGTAAGCCTTCGGCTTACCGACTAAGTCTCAGAACACGTCGAGGCTACGCCTCTGGTCTCCCTGTTCGCATGGTTAGTCGCCGTAGCGTTTTCTAATTGAAGTAGCGCACGATCTCTGACGCGATCCATTGCCCGACGGGCACGGAAACTCCGTTGCCAATCATTCGATAAGCGTCGTTTTCACTTCCGCAGAAACTAAAAGTGTCAGGCACACCTTGAAGTCGCGCGTACTCTCGGACCGTGTAGGGCCGCACACCGAGAGGGAATCTCCCATCAGCAACCAGTCGTGTGCTGAGATCCTTCGCGTAGTGAGCGACACACGTCGGGGCAATGTCACCACGTTTCGGATCGCTGATGATTGGGCGATCACGATACGCTCCAGCTAATCGCTTCATCACGTAATCCGGAATACGCGGATTTGGATTGGATTCGAGTATGTCGGCTAACTTGATAACTTTCTTGCCGCTGGGTTCGCGCCACAAAAAACTTCTGCGACTACCGATAATGATCAATCTGTCCCTCTTTTGCGGCAGCCAAGTCGTTGATTTCACCGGACACTCCACGTGCACGTAATAATCTGGAAGCTTCGTCATTGCTTCCATCACCACCGGGAATTTCTTCATGCCCGGCACGTTCTCGACAACGTAGAGTTCGGGTCTCCGAATGGCAACGTGCCGAAAGAAGTGAAGGAACAAATCGTCTCCGGTGCGCACGCTGTGAATGTCAGCAATTGGCGAATACTTGGTACATGGGTAGGTTGCCACCATCACATGACATTCTCTTTCAGCGAAGACGAGCTTCTGAGTGATGTCGCATTGAATGACCTCATGGGAAAAGTTCTTGCGCATCGTCTCGCAACACACGCGATCGATTTCGAAGCTCTGTTGCAGCGTCAGGCCACCGGATTCGAGGCCAATGTCCATCAGCCCAGCGCCTGAAAAATATGTGTTCGTTAGAATTGACATCATTCACTAAGAAGTCGCTCAGAGTTTGGCAGCGCGATGCTAGCCAGGCACCGCTTGGTTGGGCAATGTGAAAAGTCTTGCATCCTTGAGCGGGTTCGCTACACTCCGTCACATGGCCAAATCCCCGCCAGTCAAATGGACCCGCGAGCATCTGCTAATCGCATTGAACCTTTATGGGAAGGTGCCTTTCGGCCAATTTCATCATAACAATCCGCTGATCATGGAAGTCGCCTCCCGGATGGGTCGATCATCCGGTAGCCTCGCTATGAAACTCAGTAACCTCGCCTCACTGGACCCAGTACAGAAGGCCCGCGGAATAAGAGGGCTGCCGGGTGCCAGCGAACAAGATAGAAGAATGTGGAAGCAATTTCATGCAGGTCTGAACGTTCTTGGTCCCGAAAGCGAGCAGCTTCTCCATGATCTGTTTACCAGCGACGATGAACGGGAAGTCGATTTTCTCGAACAAGACAAGATTCGGCTCGAACGTTCACTCAAACCGCCGATAGGCTCGACCGATGCCACTGCGGTGACGCGGGTGCGGCGTGGACAACAGTTCTTTCGGCAGACAATTCTCAGTTCGTACGGAGTTCGTTGCTGTATAAGCGACATCAATGTTCCGCGCCTCCTCGTTGCCAGTCACATCAAACCGTGGCGCGACTTTCCTGAGGAACGACTCAATCCGCAGAACGGTGTCTGCCTTTCATCTCTTCATGATGCCGCATTTGACGAGGGCTTAATTACGATCGATGAAACCTTCACTGTTTTGGTAAGTCCAAAGCTGAAACGCTATCTTCCATCAACGGCTCTGGAACACAACTTTAGTCGCTTTGAGGGAACACTAATTCGGATGCCTGAAAAAGTGGCAGAACCGAATCCTGCATTCCTTCGCTATCACCACAAGAACATTTTTCAGACGTGACCCGCGGAAATTTAAAACGCCGTCGCGCCGTTACTCTCTCACCACCTCACGCGGGCCTTTATCGTGTCGGATCGCGAGGAGGCGTGGGTGGCGGAGCTTTCCATACTTCGTCCACTGAATGAATCCGACTTGCACGATCTTCGGACGGACCCAGTGGGCGCGCACACGAGGCAGGCCTACGGCTTTGGTGAATGGTGGTTTTGGGATCTCAAGTTTGTCGAGTTGGGCGCGGAGATTGAGGAGAAGCTCAGTGTTGAAGCCGGTGCCGATCTTTCCGGCATAGGTGAAATCGGTGGGTGCGTCCGGAGACCCACCCGCTACCGCAGGTGGTACTGACTTGGATCCGGTCGCTAAGCTTCGCACCCTCACCCCAACCCTCTCCCAGAGGGAGAGGGAGAAGAATCCAAAGCGCCGTCGAGCCGGCGCACTCCAAATGCGTGCTTTGAAATTCAACCCATCTGCGATCCCAGCGCTGAAGCGCTGGGCTACATTCAAATATCCGCTAATCTGCGATCCCAGCGCTGAAGCGCTGGGCTACTGAAATGCGGGCAGGATGCCCTCGCTCCCAGGGCCGGCGCAATCCAAAACTATTTTCGTTCTTCCCCGGGACGGTAAGCGGATTCGAGATTGGCGCGGATCTCACTCAACGTGAACCAAGCCGGTTTGAATTCGCCGCGCGCGTATAACTCGGCTTGATCGAAGTAGTGAGGGCTTTTCGGGTTGCCGCTGGCGCCGAAGGTGTGAATCGACAAGGCGCGCACGCGCGGACCAAACTCGACAACGCTCACATAACTTGCACCTGCGACCCGTAGAATCGTTTCTGTTCGTTTATCGGAACGGCTTGAAAAGTAAACACGCCACCGTCGGCGCCGCTGATGCCGGGCACAGGAAGACTGAGCCGCGCATCGCTGAAGGGCTCGCGCTTGCTTTCGTCATAGCGCTGCAGGCGATTGAGATCGCCCCATTTCACTCTCCACGTGCCAAAGTCCTTTTCAAGCGTGTCGAGAGCTTCGCTTAGTGCGGCGACACGAACTTGAGCGGTCACCGGCTTCTGCGTTGCCCGGTTAACCCGATCTCGCCAGCGATTGAAGATCGTCATCGCGATCGAATCGATGGTGGCGCGGTGGTCCCAGGTGTTGAGGATGGCGTAGGCCTCGCGGAGGCGATCATCGCTGTCGCCCGCTAAAGCGGGCTCATTAAAATTAAAACTACCGTTAACCCAGGGTAGCGCTGCGCGCAACCCTGGGCTGAAGGACGTCAACGCCTTCGGCGTTCCTATCGCAATAAAGTTTGAACTCGCGCCCTCCCTCACGGTCGGGCTACTGCCCCGAGCTTGATCGAGTTGCTCCTTAACCTCGGCCAGCCATCCGGGCAACAACTCATCCGCCATGAACCAATCTGCGATCCCAGCGCTGAAGCGCTGGGCTACTGAAAACGTCCGCTAAGCTTCGCACCCTCACCCCAACCCTCTCCCAGAGGGAGAGGGAGAAGAAGAATCCAAAGCGCCGTCGCCGTCCCGACAAATCGGGACTCTGCCGGCGCACTCCAAAAGCGGGCTTGGAAATTCTTTTAAAACGCGGATCCCAGCGCTGAAGCGCTGGGCTACTAAAAGAAGTCGAACGTCTCAGTCACGATATGGGTCAGCATCGCTCGATTCTGCGTGTCAGAACGGATTTTCGCCCGATTCCGCAACCTTGCAATCCTGTAACTAATCGATAGTCGTTTACCTTCACTTAAACGTTAGCGTCGCTCTACCCTCCTAAACATCGAAGCGCGAAGCGCCGGATAACTCAAAAGCCACAATCGCGTTCTCATATAAAGATTCGTTGCCCGTTCAGGAACGATGATTGCGACGATTCTCCTGTTAAATCAGACTCTCTCCGTCGCACAAACATTAGGGACCAATTGCACGGGAGTGGCACGGGCGTCCCGCCCGTGAAATCACGCGACAAGAGCGCGTGCCACATTACGAGGAGGTAAGGCTTTCATGAGAAATATCAAACTTTGGCCGCACGCAGCGGTGATTGGCCTCGCGGTCGCAGTGGCCGCGGGCGCCGGCGTCTGGCTCTATCAAAGAACTACTAACAACGCAGAGGCGGCGATGTTGCCGAATGCAGCGCGGCTGCAGCGCGTTGAGGGGCAAGTGGCGATGGCCGATGCGAACGATACGGAATGGCGAACGGCCGGGCCGAACGAACCCTTATCAGTCGGCGATCGTCTTTACACCCGCGATAACGCGTGGGCCGGCGTGGCATTTGACGGACGAAATCATGCGCGGCTGGATCCGAACACATCGCTCGATGTGGTGGCCCTGAGCGACGATCGCACGCAGTTAGCGTTGCGCGATGGCGGGGCGATTTTTGATGTGGCCTACCTGCCGTCGGACGAGTTGTTCGAGGTAGGGACGCCGTATGGCGCGGTGGAGTTTGACGAGCCGGGTCTCTACTACGTCGATGTCAACGACGGCAACACGATGGTTTCGGTTCTGAGCGGTCTGGCCCAGGTCGTGGGTCTCGCGGGTAACGGCCAGATCAGCAAAGGCGAAATGCTAACGCTCCTCGGCTCCACCGCCGCCGAAGTCGTAATGGCGAAACTCAACAGGGATGACGCTGGCTATTTGGTTGACGACTATTACGGCTATCAATACCCGAACACTTATGACGGACGCTATGCCAGCTATGACGCGTATGAAGCTGATCCCTTCTACTACGATCCTTATCGTAATGATGCCAGCTATCGCTACGTGACGTACGACGCGCCGGGTATTAACGATCTGAGTTACTACGGCGACTGGCGTGATGTGGACGGCTACGGGCACGCATGGAGTCCGCGCGTCGATGCGGGTTGGACGCCGTATCAGGATGGTTACTGGGTCAGGGATTATCCACACGGACTGACGTGGGTTTCGAGTGAGCCGTGGGGCTATACACCGTACCATTACGGGCGCTGGGCTTACGCCGGCGATCGCTGGTACTGGGTCCCTGAAGCAGCGAGCGCGACGCCGCAGTACTCGCCGGCGCTAGTCGCATTTGTTCCGGTCGGCAACAACGAGATTGGCTGGATCCCTTTGGGCCCGGGCGATGCTTATGTGCCGCGGTACTACGACGAGAATTGGCAGCCGCATTACCTTTCGCGCGGCGATCTCATCGCAGCTAATTTGGTGAATCTGGCGGCGCCGAATGCAATCACGGTCGTAACGGTCGATCAGTTTGGACGGACGATCGATCCGCGTTACGTGAGGCACGTCAATGCAGCGAGTCTGGCGAACGTGCAACCGACGCTCGAGCCGCTGCTGATGACGCCGCTCCGCAACGCCGTGATCCATTCGGCGTGGGGCCGTGGCAAGACCGATCTGCCGCCGGGCATCGCAAAGAAGCTCAACGACAGGACCGTCGTAATCGCGCATGATCCGGTGCGGCCTCGTTTCAAAAAGGATCTTGAGAAGTCTCTGCGTTTCGAACGCATTGCTGAAAAAACCAAGAACCAGAAGTTCAAGGTCAGGGATGAGCGGAACGCCGGAGTACCGCAGGTGGATCCGGGCCGTCAGCAACAGATAGATGCGCTTACGCGCGAAGCAGCGCGCGGAAACAAAGAGGCGCGTCGCGAAGTGCGTCAGCTGGAACAGAAGCAGCGGAAGGATCAGCGACAACAGGTGCGCCAGATCGAGCAGCAGCAACGCGCACAACCGAAGATTGAGCGGCCCAGCTCGCCGCGAGCTGAGGGAGCACGCATCGGAAATCCGGTGAAGGGGAAAGACGTGGGCCGGCCCGAATTTAAGGGTCCGCCAGTCAGGATGGATCCCCGTCCGCAGGTCAAACAGAACCAGCCGGGACGCGGCGAGGCGAAGCAGCAGAACAAAGCGCCCGGTCAGCCGAAAGGTGGCGGCGGGGGCGACAAGAAAGGTAAGGGCAAACCCTAACCGACTTTTAGTGCAATTAGCCCAGGGTGGCCTTCCGCTACCCTGGGCTATTTTTTTGTGCGCTAAAAGAGGTTGAAGTGCCCGCTATGCTTCGCACCCTCACCCCGCCTCTCCCAAAGGAAAGGAGGAAGGCGGTACCGAAATTAAGCACAGGCGGCGATTCGCGTTTGCGCAGGCGCAATGCGTGGTGAAATCGCGGCTTCAGCTTTGGGAATTATTTCGAAGACGGAATCCAGGTGCGTAACTTCAAGGACGCGGCTGGTGAACCTGTTGACGTTCATCAGCTTGAAGCGAATGCCCTCCAGGGCAGTCTGCCGTTGCAGCTCGAGCATGACGCCGAGACCACGAGCATCAATTGCCGTGACGCGTGCCAGGTCTAAGACAATCGAACTTACTTTCGCTTGGGAGCGCACCGCGTCGCGCAGACTTACCGTTTCTCCACTTATGAGACGGCCCTGTAACGATAGGATCGCTACATCGCCCAAGTTTCTTGAATATACTTTCAACATAAATGACCCCTTGGTTTCTACTTCCTGTTAATGGGTATCACGACGGCACCCTGTCTGGTGTTTCATTATTTTTCGAATTCGCCCGTACCCACTGATGAGACGTGCCGAAACGAGGGATCGTTAACAGCTAATCACCCTGTTTGACTAGCCCAACCAAATCCGCTCGGCCGAGATCAAAAGGGCCGTGTTTTCCAAAAAAATAATACGGCTGAGGCTAGCAATCAGTGCTCTCCATGTCGTTTCAGGGCAATTTCCTCAGGAAATACGGGAATTCGTCCTTGTGTAAAAACATGTTGCTCAATCGTCTGCCGATTTGTTAGGATGCTTTTGGCCATACCGCGCAGCGAGTTGGCTGCCGGTTTCCTGATCGCCACCCCGCTTCGGAAGTGCCGATCGACCAGCTTCCCGCGCTGACCGACAACAGAGAAGTCGGACAAGCACCTTCTTTCCGGGACTGAACACAAAAAATTAATCGCTTGAGCCTTTACGCTGTCTCTCCGAAGCGTGTCCCCGTGCCCTTCTCACCTGCGACAGCAGAAGGCTCCAGCCAAAACTGACGAGTCATTCGTCTTGCCACCCTCCGTATCCGCCGGGATACCACCAGCACCGTGAAATCAATAAGTCAAAAGACCACACCAGAAACGGCCGTTAATGTCGCGCCTGATTCTGCCCGCGCCCGCCGCGCAGCAGAGCGTAGCGCCAGAGCCGGCCATTGGGTTGAAAGCCTCCGCAGTTCGGATGTGAACCGCCTGTGGGCTGAGCTGCACCGCATCGTCAGCAACCATCCGTTGGTGCGTGCATCGCGCAGCGCCGGCCTGCTGATCGAGGAAGGTGCAACCAGTGCACACACCGATCTCACCCAGGAACTGTTTGTTCAACTGCTGACCAAATCTCGCTTTCAACACTATCTGGACACAAGCATGACGGACGCCGAGATCGAATGCGAGATCGGCCAGATCGAATTAACAAACCTGCTCACGGCTGAGCTGCGCAAGCGACATCCCGAAAGCTACCGATTGGCCCGACGCATTTCGACTTTGATTCAGTCAAGTGCCAACTTCCGCCGCTTTGACAGCAGTGGAACGGGAGAGGAAGCGCATCGCCGGCTTGCGGATCGCGTTTACGGCTTGAGCGAGTGGCCCAACGGCAAAGGCGGCCGCAACACGCACGAGATGGAACAACGCGTTCACATGATTCCGGTCCGCCAGCGTGATACGCGCATGGTGGGCTGCACGGGTGACGCGCAAATCGTCATTAGCAATTCAGATCTTGAAGACCTGATCATTTCCGTGCTGGAGGCGATTGACTCGCCGGCTGACGTCAGAAGTTTGCGCAGCCTGGTGATGTCTCGACTGCCGGTGATGGACATTTATCTGGTTCCATTGGGCGGCGATGAAGGCGACGACGGACCGCATTACGATCCGGCCGACCTGCGCGAGAACCCCGAAGAGAGCCTTTTAAGACATGAATCACAACGTGAGGCGGCCGGCTGTGTGGATAAATTTCTGACGGCCCTGCGCTCGAACGTGCGCGGCAAGATGAAGCAGTACAACCGCATGATTGGCGTCCTCTGGCATTGTTACTTGAGTGCCGACCACGCGACGCAATTGGAAGTTGCCGCCACATTAGGCGTTTCTGATTCTTTGGTCTCCGATTATCGGAGGCGCATCGAGCAGGAGCTGCGGGCGCTGTCATTCTCGGAGGTTGAAGAAGCGCGCATGTTTGAATTGGCCCTGCGTGAGCGAGTGCGCGTGATGGTGGTTGACGGCGAGGAAGCAGTAGCTTAACTGCGCCGAACTTGAGCACAACCAGGTTATCGAGAAGCGCAGGATACTGCGCTTCTTTAGTTTACAAGGACTGATTTCCAGATGCCGGGCGTACGAGCAAATGCGGGTTATTCGCCGATCACGCCTTCGCGTGCGCGCCGCGAAGCGTCTGCCGCGAGACCCACGGCCATAGAAAACAACCAGCCGACTGAGACGCGACCGGCGAGCCCGACTCTGCGCGCGGTGAAATTTGGAGTACCGGCGCTTTCCACCGGTCACAAGTTTTCTTACGCAGCGCTTTTTGCCTTCACGCTCGTCCTCTATGTGCGGCCCAGCGAACTTTCTTCATCACCGATTGCAGCTTCAATTGCTTTGGTGGTTGGCGTGATTACGTTGGCGTTCTTTTTGCCGACGCAACTGGCTCTCGAAGGCAATCTCAGCGCGCCGCTGACCGAAGTAAAACTCATCGCTCTCTTTGCGATTTTGGCAGTCGTCAACATTCCCCTGGCGATGAGCCCCGTCGATGCGTGGCAAGTATTCAGCGGTACGTTTATTCGCTGCGTCGTGATGTTTGTCGTCCTGGTTAACGTCGTGCGAACTGAAGCGCGGTTGAAAGGACTGCTTTTTCTTGCGATTGGTACAGCGCTCTTTTTAAGTGTAGGTGCCATCAACGAGTACCGATCGGGACTGGCCACAGTTGAGGGTTATCGCGTGGACGGCAGAGGCGTCGGCATGTTCGGAAACACGAACGACATGGCGCTTTTCCTGGTCACCCTACTGCCGGTCACTATTGCGTTCTTTTTTGGCTCGCGTCGCAAAGTTGGAAAGCTGCTTTATGGAGCGCTGGCGGCATTGATGCTGGCGTCGATTGTACTGTCATATTCCCGGGGCGCGTTTCTCGGTCTGTTATGTGTGCTGATCTTTTTCGCAATGAAGCTCGGCCGCCGCAATCGTTTAGGTATCATTGCTGCCATCATCGTGCTCAGTATTGGGTTCCTCTTTCTGGCACCCGGCAATTACGGCGTGCGGTTGCTCTCGATCCTGGTTCCCAGTCTCGACCCAGTGCAGTCGGCGGACACCCGGCGTGCAGAACTGTTCCGATCGATTTACACCGCGCTGCGTCACCCTTTCTTCGGAATTGGCATGGACAATTACCGGACTCAGGCGTCACTGAGAGGCCTAGCCACGCATAACGCCTACACTCAAGTCGCGGCTGAAATGGGACTGGCAGCGCTCGCTTGCTACACGATGTTTATCGTGAGCCCGCTGCGGAAGCTTGGACAGATCGTCCGCGACACCTTCGATGACCGGGCGAATTCCCGCTATTTCTACCTGGCCCTCGGCCTTCAGGCTTCGCTGATCGCTTATATGGTGTCCAGCTTTTTCCTGTCGGTGGCGTATCTCTGGTACGTCTACTACCTCGTGGGTTATGCGGTTTGTTTGCGACGTATCTATGAAGCTGAAACCGGCAAGACTGTGGTGGTGGAATCTCGGAAAGCACGAAAGAAAAACCGGGACGAAGCCGCCTTACCAAACACGACCGCTGGGGTGATTGCATGAGTCTGCGTCTGATTATCGAAATACTTTTCTGGTTCGGTGTCGCGGCGCTCGTTTACACATACGCGGCTTACCCGGTGCTGGTGACTTTGGTCAGCGTGCTGCGCCCGCGCCGTCTCCAGCGGGGGCCGTATCAGCCCACCGTGAGCGTGATCATCACGGCCTACAACGAAGAACGCGATATCGCCGGCAAGCTTGAGAACACGCTGGCGCTCGATTATCCGAAAGAGCTTCTGGAAATTATCGTCGCGTCAGACTGCTCGTCCGATCGAACGGATGAGATCGTGCGCGGCTTCGAGTCGCGCGACGTGCAGCTCTATCGCCAACCGCAACGCCTCGGTAAAACGACGGCGCAGAACGCGGCCGTCGAGCGTGCCCGCGGCGAAATCCTCCTCTTCTCTGACGCGACCACGATGTACCAACCAAGTGTGTTGCGCGCGATGATGCCGAACTTTGCCGATCCGGATGTCGGCTGTGTCGCGGGAAGGCTGATCTATGTCGATCCGAGCGGATCGACCGTCGGGCACGGCAACGTCTCATACTGGAACTACGAAACGTTCGTGAAGAAACACGAGAGTCGCGCCTGCTCTCTAATCGGCGCGTCAGGCTGCATGTACGCAGTGCGTCGTTCGGCGTATCTGCCGCTTTACCCTGAAGCGCACGGTGATTTCCTTATCGCTACGAAGATGGTGCAACAGGGTTTGCGCACCGTGTTCGAACCGGGAGCGGTTTGCACCGAAGAAACCAACCAGCGGGTTAGCAACGAGCTGAGCATGCGTGTGCGTGTCATCACACAGACATTCAACGATCTGTGGCGGCATCGCGCGATGCTCAATCCGTTTCGCAGCGGGTTTTTCGCCGTACAGCTCTTCTCGCACAAGGTGATGCGTTACCTGGTGCCGCTGTTTCTGGTGTTGATATTCATTAGCTCGGCGGCGCTGGTTACTTCCACAGTATTTTACCGGCTCGCCTTCGCAGTTCAACTCATGTTTTACGTTTGCGCGGGACTGGCGGCAATACTTGAACGCGTTGGTATTCGCAGCCGTCTGCTCGCGCTCCCCCAGTATTTCGTCCTTGCGAATCTCGCTTCAGTGCTCGCGCTTTTCAAACTTATCCGCGGCGAGCGCTACGCACGCTGGGAACCCATTCGTGAAGGCGGACCTCAACCGCCGGTAATGCCCGAAATGAAGACTGCGCCCTTGTCTTCAACGCCGGTGCTGAAGGCTGACTAAGCTGTGGCAAAGACAACGACGTCATCGGTGAACCCAAACCATGAACCGGCGGTCAGTGTGATCGTGCCGGCATACAACGTTGCGCCGTTTATCGGTGAAGCGCTGGCGTCGATATTTGCGCAGACCTTCAAAGATTACGAAGTCATCGTCATTAACGATGGTTCACCTGACACACCAGAACTCGAACGTGCGATCGAACCGTTTCGATCCCGCATTACTTACATCAGGCAGGCGAATCGCGGCGTAAGCGCTGCGCGCAATGCAGGCATACGTGTCGCGCGCGCAGCGTTCGTCGCGCATCTGGACCCGGACGATGCCTGGGAACCAGATTATTTATCGGAGCAGTTGGCCGTGCTGGCTAACGATCCCTCGATTGATGTGCTCTATCCGGACGCGTGGATTTTCGGGACGGTCCGCAAGTCGGACGTCGATATATGCAGTGGTGTCCTTCAACGGGGGAAGTGACGGTTGAGAGCCTTCTCAGCGGTCGGTGCTTCGTCCTGTGTTCGGTGACCGCACGGCGCGAGACCTTGTTGCGCGCCGGACTATTCGATGAAGAGCTGCGCTGCTCCGAAGACTTTGATTTGTGGTTGCGGGTGCTGAAGGCAGGCGGACGCATCGCGTATCACCAACGCCCTCTGGTGCGTTATCGGCAACGGGGCGACAGTCATACAGCGAGTTTCAAATGGCTCAGCGACTCGTTCTTACGCGTGCTGGCCAAGGCTGAACAAACATTGGATCTTTCGCCGTCAGAGTTGAAAGCGCTGCGGCGACGGCGTGAACAGGTAAAAGCCGAAGCGGCTTTAGAGAATGGAAAACAAGCCTTCTTCAGCGGTGACACGAAAGTCGCCCTGGAACGTATTCAGCAAGCGAACAATTATTTCAAGAGCTTCAAGCTAACTCTCATTGTCGCGTTGATCCGATTCATGCCCCATCTTCTGCGTCGCGCTTATGAGTTTCGAGAACGTCTCGTGTGGAGACGTCCGCACGCGGCGCAATCCTCGTGAAGTAAATTTCTTAACCAACTGCCAAGGCAGCCAACTGCTCATGCACCTGGACGTAATCATTCCAACCTATAATCGCTGCGAGCTACTTGAGCGCGCGCTGGAAAGTCTGCTTGCCGCCCCGATTCCGGCCGGCTTGGAAGTGCGCATTACGGTCGTCGACAACAACTCTCGCGATGAGACGCCGGCGGTTGTCGAACAGTGGAAAGCTAAGTTTGCAGGCCGTCTTAACTACGTTTCAGAGACGCGACAGCAAGGACGTTCGGCCGCGGTAAACGCCGGCATTCGGGCGACAACGGGCGACATCATCGCTCTGATTGACGACGACGAGGAAGTAGATCGCGGTTGGTTCGAGTGCATACACAAGGCCTTCGCGGATGACAGCATCGATTTTCTGACGGGCCCGTGTCGGCCGCGATGGGGTGCGGAACCGCCAGCCTGGTTACCACCAAACTATCCCGGAGTTATCGGATCCGTGGACGCGGGAAAGCAGGTCATCCCGTTCGCGCAGTACTCAGGAATTTTGATGGGCGGGAACGCGGCCTTAACGAGAGTGATTCTCGAACGCGTTGGACTTTACTCGACTCAACTCGGCCGAACCGACAAAGCCCTCCTGTCATGCGAAGACGAAGATCTCGATCGACGCTTAAAAGCCGCTAACGCGCGCGGACTATACCATCCCGATCTCATCATTTATCACTACGTTCCCGCGGCCCGACTAACCAAACAGTACTACCGACGTTGGTGTTTTTGGCGCGGAACGTCGCGCGGAATCATAGATCGCGAACATGCCGCCGACGTGGTGTACGCATTGGGCGTCCCCCGATTTCTGTTCGGATGTGCAGTCAGGGGCCTTGCGCGAAAAATTCGTGGCGTTTTGATTCGTAACGGCTATGGCCCGGCGAGTCGCTTCTCAGACGAATTGGCGGTCTGGGACCTTGCGGGTTTCTTCTATGGTAAGCACTTTTACAAAGTTGAGAACGGCTGAGAATTAAGGGCGACTGCATGGCGAGATCAGATCGACAATCACATTCACTGACGACGCGCGCATTCCTGCTGATGTTCGCCAAAGGGACTGCCTATATTCTGGGCTTCGCCCTCCCGCTGTTGCTCGTCCGGCGTCTGAACCAATACGAGTTTGGTTTGTATAAGCAGGTCTTCCTAATTGTCAGCACCGCCCTGACGGTGTTGCCCCTCGGTTTCAGTTTGAGTGCGTACTATTTTCTGCCGCGCGAACACGACGAACGAAAAAGCTCAATCGTTTTCAATGTTCTGTGCTTTAACGTTTTCATTGGAGGGCTTGCGTTTGCGCTGCTGGTGTTGCGGCCAACCCTACTCGGTTCTCTTTTCAGAAGTGCGGAGTTGACCGCCTATGCTCCTCTGGTTGGCCTCGTGATTCTTCTGTGGATGACGGCACTGTTTCTTCGAGATTGCGGCCATCGCCAGCGAAGAAGCAAAGCTGGCGACTCTCTTCATCATCGCTTCACAGTTGACTAAGACCACGTTCCTGCTTGCCGCAGCCATAAAGTTCGGGACAATCCGGGCGCTGCTGTATGCGGCCCTCGTCCAGGGAGCGTTGCAGAATGTAATTCTCGTCGCTTACTTGCGTTCACGCTTCCCACGTTTTTGGCAAAAACTAAACTGGGGAATGATGCGCGCCCAACTTTCATACGCGCTCCCCATCGGCCTGGCCGGACTGGTCTTTGGCGTGCTGATCGACATGCACAACTACATCGTTTCTTACCGGTTCGGAGCCGCGGCGTTCGCAATCTATGCGGTCGGTTGTTTCAGCTTGCCTCTGGTAAACGTGGTCGGTGAATCGTTCGGCACGCTCCTGATTCCGCACATCAGCCGCCTGCAGAAGCAAGGTGAAACACGGCAAATCATACTGGTTACTGCGCAGACGATGCGCAAACTTGCGGCTGTCTATTTTCCGCTCTACGCCTTTCTGATCGTAACCGGACGCGAGTTTCTAATTGTGCTCTTCACTGAGCAGTATCTTGCCAGTTGGCCGATATTTGTCATTCACCTAACGACCATTCCTTTCTTTGTACTGATTACGGATCCGATCATGCGCGCTTATGCCGAGCATCGCTTCTTTCTTTTGAAAGTCCGCGTCGTGACCGTGGTATTGCTTTTCGTCGCGCTCTGGTACGGAACGCTCTACTTTGGGCTGGTGGGAGCGATTTTCTCCATGGTCGCCTTCTCGCTGGCCGATCGCTTTATCGAGACGGCAAAAGCCTGGCGCATTGTCGGCGTTCGGTGGAGTGACGCTGCCTTGTTGAAGGATGTCGGTAAAGTGGCGATCGCGGCACTGGCGGCGGGAACAATTACCGCGGTCGCGCGCATGTTTGCCGCCGGCCAACGCCCCTTTGTTGTCCTGATCGCCTGTGGAATAGTTTTTACTTGCTCATATTTTGCGTTCGTTTGGTTGCTGCGAATTCCTTCACTCGAAGAACGCGACGCTCTTCGTAGCAAGATGGCAACTCTCCGAAGGGTAATTGGCGGAAAGAGCGTACTTGAACCTTCAACCTGACACCATGATCGAGAACCGCTTGCAAGCATCATCAAAACCACAGGTCCTGCTCTTGCTCGACAGTTTTGAGGTCGGCGGCGCGGAAGGTCAGCTTGTGTTGCTGGCGCGGCTGCTGCGTGACAGTGGGCGCTACGGGGTTCACCTGGCGTGTCTTAGTCGGAGCGGGAGATTGCTCGACGACGCTGAACAATTGGGCTTGGGAACTATTCCTGAGTTTCCCCTAACCAGCTTCTATGATCGGAACATGGTTGTGCAGCTTCGCCGCTACAAAGCGTTTCTCCGTGAACGAAAGATTAAAGTCGTGCACACGGAAGGGTTTTATACCAACGTCTTCGGCATTACCGGCGCGGCCATTGCGCGCGTCCCGGCGCGGATCGCATTCCGCGGTTCGGTGGGTGGTTGGTTTACCCCAAGGCAGGAACTGACTGAACGCACCGTTTTCCATTTGGCCAATACGGTTCACGCCAACTCGCAGGCCGTCAGGGAATTCTTAATCAATCAGGGTGTTCCGGCGAAAAAGATCGAGGTTGTTTATAACGGGCTCGATCTTTCCCGGGTGACAGCGCCACATTCGTCGCTCCGCGAAGCTCGCTTGGCGATAGGTCTGCCGGCAGACGAATCCCGCGGTTTGGTGACGATCGTCGCCAACATGAGACACGAAGTTAAGGACTATCCGATGTTCCTGCGTGCGGCCCGGCGGGTTCGTGACGCGCTGCCCGGGACAATATTCGCGCTCGCCGGCGAAGGCGAGTTAATGGGGCAACTCCGCGGGCTGGCCCGCGAGCTTGGGCTCGAACACGATGCTTACTTTATCGGCAGATGTGATCGGGTGGCAGAACTGCTTTACGCTTCGGATGTTTGCGTATTGAGTTCCAAGGCCGAAGGATTCTCGAACTCGATTCTGGAGTACATGGGCGCGGCGCGGCCGGTGGTCGCGACCGCTGTCGGCGGCGCACGCGAAGCGATCGTCGACGCCGAAACCGGATATCTGGTTTCCTCGGGCGATGACGAAACCATGGCCGTGCGGATCGAAACATTGCTTCGCGATCGCGCGTTGGCACGCGCCATGGGCCAGCGCGGCCGTCGGGTTGTGATTCAGCGGTTTTCAAGCGAGGCACAACTCGCCGCGACTGAGCGCTTATACGATCAAGTCTTGAAAAAGGGCGGACCGACGCGCACGGCAAACCGGCCACAGACAAT
Organism: uncultured Acidobacteriota bacterium; assembly: GCA_963726075.1. Taxonomy (GTDB): domain Bacteria; phylum Acidobacteriota; class Blastocatellia; order Pyrinomonadales; family Pyrinomonadaceae; genus UBA11740. Next base: position 1,799,189 of record CAVSAQ010000001.1, read on the forward strand.
CTCACACTTCGAAACAACGTCATGACTTCCAGCGGTCAAATGAAATGGTGTTGTCCGGTTCATCAGCATCCACTGCCGGACTCGGCGAATGCTTTGCTCTGCGATGCTGGCTGTTCTTATCCGGTCGTGAATGGCATTCCGCGCTTCGTCTCTTCGGATAATTATTCGGCCGCGTTCGGTTCGCAGTGGAAGAAGTACCGGCTGACGCAGCTCGATTCCTACACTGGTGTGCCGATTTCGGAAACGAGGTTGGCGCGATGCATGGGCGACACGCTCTGGTCCGACTTGAGAGGTAAACATGTTCTGGAGGCTGGCTGCGGCGCAGGTCGATTCACGGAAGTGCTTCTCGCTAAAGGCGCAGTCGTTACGTCGATCGATTTAAGTGATGCGGTCGAAGCGAATCAGGACAACTTCCCGCAGAATGGCCTACATCGCATCGCCCAGGCCGACATTATGGCATTGCCATTTGGCCCGCAGCAGTTCGACGTAGTCATGTGCCTCGGTGTTATCCAACACACTCCGAATCCGGAACGCACGATTGAGGCTTTGTATAAACAGGTCAAGCCCGGCGGCTGGCTTGTTATTGATCATTACACGTACAACCTTCTGTATTACACCAAGATGGCGCCTTATTTCCGGATGGTCATGCGCCGGTTGCCGCCCGAGCGCGGGCTCGTCTGGTCTGAATATCTTGTCGATCGTCTGCTGCCAGTTCATAAGCGACTGCAACAGGCGCGCTTGCTTCATTTTCTGTTTTCACGATTGTCTCCGGTGCTTTGCTACTATCGCGCATATCCGGAACTAAACGATCAGCTGCAGCACGAGTGGGCTCTGCTGGACACCCATGACGGCCTCACGGACTGGTACAAACACTTCCGCACCTGCGAACAAATCGAACGTGCTTTGAAGGCGCTCGGCGCTGGCGAGATTACGACCAGCTATGGAGGGATTGGCGTCGAAGCACGAGCAAGGAAGTCTGCTTGATTGCCAACTCAGGGTCTCGTCGTCGGCGAACACTTGTGATTGGTGTTGTAGGTGCGCTCATCCTCTGGTCTTCGCTCGCATTCATCGCGGCAAAACTTCTAATTGTCCAAGCGGACTTGGCGTCTGCCGATGCGATCGTCGTGCTCAGCGGTCCTGGCACGTACGTTGAACGCACTGACTGGGCGGCAAAGCTTTATCACGAACGGCGCGCGCCGCTGGTTATGGTAAGCAACGAAGGATTGTTAAGCGGATGGTCACCGAACGATGACCGCAATTTGTACTTTTACGAGTTGGCCGCTCGTCGTTTGCAGCAGCATGGAGTCGCGACTAAAGACATTAGAGTTGTTTCCGACATCGGCGCCGGAACGTATCAGGAAAGCATGCGTCTGTGCGACTACGCCGCCGCTGAGAAACTCAACCGAATATTGATCGTGACGTCAGCGTATCACTCGCGTCGCGCACTCTGGTCGATTCAGCGAGCCTGTAAAAACAAGCCAATTCAAATTGGAATGGAAAGTCCGCCGCCGGGCTGGCAGACACCTGCGCCCGCGTCCTGGTGGCTGCACAGATCGGGATGGCGACTGGTCGCGGGTGAGTACGTGAAGATGATCTATTACCGGCTGAGCTACTAGTTCGCGACTGATCTCTTGCCACGCCGCCGCCGGACAGCCGCAACGACAGCCGTTAGACCTGAGCCGAGCAGCAGCATAGTTCCGGGCTCCGGAACGGGTGAACTAACTGTAAAGATCTGGCCCGTCGGCGTTATCTCAAGCCGCCCAGTGCCGAAAAAATCTACAGTGAGCGGAAAAGGGGGTTGGTCAAGGTCCGTGAGGGGGTTACCGTGCAGGTTCACCGATCCGATGATTGTCGATTCGTCGAAAGTGCCGGCGCCACGGAATGAGCTGGTGGTTATGCCATTGAACGTAATGAATCCGACCGTGTCTATACCTCCGCAACCGCCTACAGAACAGATCCGAAATCCGCCCAGAGTTTGAGTAAAAGCGAAGTCACCACCTGTACTAACCCGGAAATTCGGACCGATCAGATTAACGGAGACAGTGCCCAGGTCGGGCGTGCGATTCAATATGACTTGACCACCCGTGAGCGTAATCGTTTCGGCGTGCGCTGGAACAGCGAACAGAGCACCAATTAGCATTGCCGTGGGAAGAAGCAGCCACACTCTCCTTCTTCCTGCGGATTCTGAACGAAGCATCAATCCACCCCCGGTTTGCTTGACCTGTCCGAAGCAGCCAGGTCGACGGTTCGATGAAATACTTTGATTCGTAGAAAGGGGTGATGGGACGGGGTTTCCAGACGAAAAGGGCGATTACGGCAACATTCATGCGGAACGAGAATCCAATTCGTCGTTTCCGGACTTAAAGACTAGAGATTTGCACAGGGTTAAGATCAAGGCATTCCTGTGTTCACCCAGTGCAGGGCCCCAACTATGAAAATCAGACTTGGCCAAGTTGTACTATTGATTTTCTTTTTCGCCGCGCCTGCTTTCGCCGAGCCAGTTGTAATTACTTTCACCTCACCAACCAGTGGCGAGTTATTCCCAAGCTACACGGAAGCCGGCTTCACTTTCTGCTGCAATTTTCGAATATTTCAGAACTCAACTAACGGTAACTTCGCCATCAGTAACAATTCATTTCATATCTCCACTCCCAACAGCATTTTCATTACTTTCAACGGCGGAGGTCAGTTCGATTTCCTGGGTGTAGATCGCCTGTTCGGCGTTGGCAGGGACGTTTTCATCGGCTCAAACGGTGCGGTGATCGACTTCGATGATGATCAAGGTGCCGACTTCGGAGCCGTATTTCGCGGCATCACGTCGCTCGAATGGCGGCATTTTGGTTCCATCGGGGAACCCGGACCGGCGCCGGTTGAAATGGATAACTTCAGGTTTAATACCTATCCAGACACACCGGTTCCCGAACCAGCTACGCTCATTCTGCTGGGCTCGGGACTGCTCGGTATCCTGAAGGTAGCCAGGAAGAAAAATGGACACCGCGGTCGGTCGCGGATGCTTTAGCAAGGCAGCTTGGCCTACCTGCGTTTTTCAAAAAAGAGGACGTTGCCGAAAGCGGGTCCCGCCATCTTCACGCGTCGAAACCAGAAGCTATTCAGGCTGTGAAAGAATCTTTTCGCGAAGGGTTTTGAGAACATCCGGTAGGACTCGGATAACTGTCCCGGCGCGCGCGTCGTCAGCTTCACGCCGCGCTGGTCGAGTTCTTGAATAAGCCAGCGGATGTTTGCCTGACGCGTAACTAGTGCGTCGCCGTCTTTCTCTTTCCAATACTCAACGCCTGCGGGTGTTTCTTTGACCTCCGCTTTCTCGCGACGCAACACGCGCTTCAGATTGCGCATAAACACGGCTTCAAGCGAAGATTTGTTGCCTTCACTGATCACGAGCGCGCCGCCCGGTTTCAGCACGCGGGCCAGCTCGGCCACGGCGCGATCGACCTCCGGGATGTGCATCAGAACTCCCCAACACAGAACGTAGTCGAAACTCTCGTCCGGGAATGAAAGTTCGAGCAGACTTTCGCGGCCGAGGGTGATGCGGTCCTGCACGCCCTTCGCGCGCACGAACTGTTGCGCCATGTTGAGTGCGCTTTCAGAAAAATCGACCGCATGAACCTTGAACCCGCGCCGCGCCAGGCGGACTGAGTGCGCACAACTGCCGCAGCCGGCATCAAGAATGGTTGCGCCCGGTTCAGGCTTCAAGGTATCGACGATGAGATCAAACGCCTGCTCGTAAAATCTCTCGTTATCATCAGTTCGATAGTCGCGTGACCATTGCCGGTGCATTTCGGGACGCGACAGCAAATTCTCAACAAGCACTGATTCAGAATTAGTCATCGTTTTTATTCCTTCGAGTCATTCCGCGGACAAAACCATTCGACTTACTTTGCCAAGCGCGGATCCAAACGGTGTGCGACAAATCAAAGAAGGCGCGTAATAAGGCAGGCGCCAGCGTCCCGGCGCGCGGAAGCGTCTGACGATCTCGCGCGCCTCGCGCCAATGTCCCCAGTAACCGAGCATGCAAGCAGTCTTTAAAGCGCGAATCGCGAGAATACGCGAGAGCAGCTCGCTCAAGTGCGGCGGACAACTTGATTTGATTTCGTCTGGGTCGCGCAGGAAAGGCTCGACCGGCCGGACGCTGCGTCGTGTTTGAGTCGCGCCTGACGCTTCAAAGTGAATGCGCGCTAGCGGCTTCAGCTTAACGATCACGGATTCGGTTAGCAGCAGCTTTAGCCACAAGTGCGCGTCCTCGCCATACGCGCAGTGATCCCGCTCGTAGAAAGCACCGTGCTTGCGCAGGACTTCGGTGCGCGCCACGGTCGTGCAAGGCGTCATGTAAGCAAGCAAGGCAACTGCGAGACTTGGTTGCGTTTCCGCACTCAGACGCATCTCGCCATCGCGCAAGCCACGCCGGCGCCACATCTCAGCGCTTGAAACGCCGGCCGGATGTTCGAAGTATCCGGAAACGACCGCCGCGGCATTTCCACCTTGCTGATCAAGGGAATGCAGACTTTCGGCGAGATACTCGGGCAGCCATTCGTCGTCAGCATCGAGAAAAGCTACAAACTCGCCACGCGCTTCTGCCACTCCGCGATTCCGGGCCGCACCCGGCCCCGCATTTTCATGCCTGATGATACGCAGACGTGAGTCGGCGAACTTCTCAACGACCGACGGGCCGTCATCAGTCGAGCCGTCATCGACAACGATGATTTCGAAGTCGGCAAGCGTCTGGGCCGCGACGGAGCGCAGGGCCCGCTCGATGAACGGCGCTTTGTTGAAGAGCGGAATGATGACGGAGACGCGCATAACTAGATCGGGTCAGTACCCGGAGCAGACCGGGTTCCTCGCGCGGGCAGCCCGCGTGGGGTGGTAGTAGCGACGGGATCAGGAAGACCGTGCCGAGTGTGCGAACCGTTCTCTCTCGGTCGCGCTACGGACACGAGTTCCTTGTAGATCTGAATCAGCGAGTGGGCGCGTGATTCAGGAGAGAACTCGCCCGCGCGAGCGAGCGCATTGCTCTTCAACGTTCGCGCTAGTTCCAGCTCGGTAAGCATGCGTCGCAGGGCCTCAGCAAACGCGGAAGGGTCGCGAGCCGGCACGAGCAACGCGTTTACTTCCGAAGTCGCAATCTCAGGAACGCCGCCCACACTGGTGGCGACGACTGGTAAGCCGGCAGCCATTGCTTCCAGCAGAACATTGGGCGAGCCTTCGCTGTGCGAAGGCAACGCCAGTACATCTGCAATCGCATAAAACGGCGCGACATCATTGACGTGTCCGACAAAGACAACGTGCGACTCGAGGTTACGTTCAGTGACCGCGCGCGAGAGATTTGCTTGCTCAGGCCCTTCGCCGACGATCAGCAGTCTAAATTTTAATTCCGGTTCAGCCGTGCGGAGCAAAGCAACTGACTCAATCAGATCCGCGTGACCTTTCTCGCGGGAAAGGCGGCCGACGGCGAGCAAAACCTTTTCGTCGCTCGCAATGCCAAACCGCTCGCGCAATGTTTGCTGTTCGTCACTTGAAATGATTCTTGGCGGCTTTACTGAGTTGTGACTTACGCGAATCCGATCTTTGGAAACGCCCGACGCCGTGAGTTGCTTTCCAAACTCGCCGCAAACGGCGATCAGAACATCAGCCGACGGTAACGACCAACGGTTAAGCTGGTTATAGAAAAGCATTTTCAGATCGGTGCTTGTATAGCCGTGGTGATACGCGATCCACGGGTACTGTTTTCCAAGTCCGGAAAGCTTCACCAAAAAATGCGATTTAATCATGTGCGTTTGAATGACATCGGGAGCGCGTCGCGCAACTATGTCGCGCAACTGCTTGATGACCGCACGATCAAATCGAAAGCGTTCGGTAATGACGTCGACCGTGATGCCAGATTCACGAGCCGCAACCACAAAAGCATTCGCTGTCGCATCGCCGTTTCCAGCGACTCGATCAAAGGTCACGATCGAAATTTCGACATGCGGAACCCCGTCCCGGCAAAACTCGGGCGAACGCAGCAGGCGGCAGAGGTTCAAGAGATTCTTCGCCGGACCAGTGACGGTTGTCGCTTCAATGATGCTCAAAATTTTCATTGCAGATTCGGCGGGGTGGGGCCTTTGCCGGAGGCAGGTTCAGGCGCGGCAGGCGCCGGACAACTTCCATATTCGCACAAAGCAGCCTCTCCCCGGAATAGAATAAACCGTCAATTGACCTTATTTTCGTTAAATGAGGCGGAAGATCGCAGCGGTTTGGTTGAGCGCCCTGGCGATGGCAGTCGTGGCACGGCCCGACACCATCGTCACAGGCCAGAACCAGGTGCGGCCTCGGCGGGTTGAAAACTCGCGACCGGACGAATCCGCGTCCCAGATTTACCCGCCGGAAATCCGTTCCGAACTCGTAACTTATCCAAACGCAGAAGTCGCTTTCATCTGCGGTCCGCAGTTAAAACCCAACAGTCCTTTGAATCCGTTTCCGTGGTTCGACAGCACGCAGGTCGCGCAGGGGCACGTGCAGGGCCGCGAGGCGCCAAGGATCGCGCCGCGCGTGTTGACGGGCGTTGTCAGTGTCGCTCCGAATTCGCGCAGTGTGACGGGCGTGGGCACGCGCTTCAGAGCCGAGGTTGACCCACGCGGACCCGCGCCGTTTTACGACGGTTGGTTTCGAATTGAGCAAGGCAATACCTGGCGTGAAGTGAAAATCGCTTCAGTCGAATCCGACACGCAACTTACTCTCGTTTCGCCGTGGCGATTCGCAAGCGCTAATCAGCTGAAAGCGGACACCTATCATCGCGACATTAATCAGGCAGCGTGGAACTACGATCACTACCTGCGCGCGATGTACTACGACACGGCGCTGGTTGAATACATCAATTACTACCGCACACATGATCCGGCATTCCGGGATTACGCCCGCAAGATCGCAGACGCGCTTTGGGAGTCGCAATACATCGATTTTGGAACGGTGACAGAAGGGCCGAATAATTTGCCGCCGCGCTCGCAGGCATTCGCGGGACTGATGCTGCGGGCGCTCGACGACAAGCCTGAATACTGGGATTACCTGTTTCGTGAAGTGCGCGCGACGTTCGATCACTGGCTGAAGCGCCATCGCAATAACCCAACGCTTTACTACGATATTCGCGAAGACGGCTACGCGCAGTTGTACGCGGTGATGCTCGCCCGCGTGCTCCCTGATCGTTATTCGCTGCACGCGAATGGAACCTTGAAACCCGCTACCGGAGTGGCGACCGACGGGGCGCGCAAACGCGCCGCGCTGCTTGCCGATGCAGAAGATATCGCCGTGAACTTCTTTGGGCGTTTGCAAAAGTCGGATGGGTCATGGCGATGGGATGCCGAGGTGGGCCCAGCCGCGACTGACAAACACCGCAACATCGAGCAGCCATTCATGATCGGCCTGTATCTCGAAAGCGCGATCCTTTTACATCAACTGACTACGAATCCGGCTGTCAAAGCTAACCTGCGAGATCAGATCGTGCGCGCTTGTCGTCATCTTTATCGCGACACGTACCGAGCCACCGAAGTGGTTAAGGACATGCCGCAATATCGTTGGCGCGGCGTGTGGTACTTCTGGGGCGGCGGCAACCTTGCGAATCCGCGCGCGTACGAACGTGGTGACGGCGAACGCGTCACTAACGGAGACCCGAACGTGATTCGCGGCGTGCGGCATTTGAACTCAACCATTCATCATGCGTTCGGTTACGCCTATGTCGTTACCGGCGATCGAGAATTTTTGAAGATGGGCGATGATATTTTCGGTGCGTCGTTTGGCGACGGGACCGACACGCTGCGAAATCTGGCGACCATCGGCGGCAAAGAATACGACATGACGTTTCGTTCGTCGGGACGGTACCTCGCCTGGCGGCTGTCCCGGCCCTGATGCGTCGCTCCGGCCCGAGCTGACTGAAATTGTCAGTCAAATTCGCAAAATCCGACCAGCGGGATTCGGAAGCGGCGGCGGATTCATTCTTTCTTCTCTCTGGCGGGCCCGGACATTGTGGCCGCAAGGAACTTGGGTTTCCTTTCAAACTTACGGCCCTTATTTCCCGGCCCGCACCACAGAAAAAAGCTCGGCTGATTGGGATTGCCCCTCGAACAGCAAAGCACCAACAAACCGCATGAGTGTCGCCATTCAAGAAAAATTCTACAAACCTGTCGCAATCGCAGCCGCGCTCGCGTTTGTCTATTTCGCGGTGTTGATGAAGTTAGGCCGTGACTGGTGGACGGACGAGAATTATTCGCACGGCCTGCTGGTGCCATTCATCATCGGCTTCATCGTCTGGCAAGAGCGAAAGCGATTCACCGAGCAGCAACGCACCAGCGCGCTTTGGATCGGCGTTGTTTGTGTCGGCTCCGCTTTGCTTGCCCTGTGGGCCGGAACCGCCGGCGCTGAGTTGTTTGTACAGCGCGCATCGCTGTTGCTGATGCTGGCCGGAATCGTGATCTACTTCTTCGGCTTTCGCATCATCCAGGTGGTCGCCGTCCCGATGTTGCTATTGGCGCTGGCGATTCCCATCCCGCAGATCATCTTCAACAAGATCGCGTTTCCGCTCCAGCTCTTTGCGTCGAAGTGCGCGGTGGCGGCAATGTCCTTCTTCGAGATTCCGGTGCTGCGGCAGGGCAACGTAATTGAGTTGATGCCGCTCGGCGCGACTGAGCCGAAGCGACTCGCAGTTGTGGAAGCTTGCAGCGGCATCCGGTCGCTGATGACACTGGTCACGCTGGCAGTGGTTTACGCGTATTTCACGCGGCCCAGAGACCCGCAGAGTCCGTCGGACGGAACCGACGCAACGCTAGGATCACAGCCGAAATTTTTCGCGACGTTTGGGTTCTGGCGTTCGGTGATTCTGATTGTTTCGGCTGTCCCAATCGCCATTCTGACGAACGCTGCGCGAGTCAGTGGCACCGGTGTTTTGGCCCATTATTACGGCACGAAAGTGGCCGACGGCTTCTTTCATTCGTTCTCAGGCTGGGTGATTTATCTGGTCGCGGCGGCCTTGCTGTTCGCGACGGGATGGACGCTCGACCGCATGGCGCCACTCTTCGAAAGGTTTAGAGGCGGGCCCGCCCGGACTGACAATAGTCCGACTCCAAACGAATCCACAGGCACGACCACCCTCCGCGAGGCGCAAAGCTAATCATGTCGAAATCGAATTCAAAACGGTTCTGGATTCTGCTCGTCGTGTTGCTGATTGGCGGCGGAGTCATCAATGTGTGGGAGCGTGCCGGCGAAGCGAAGATTTCACGCAAGTCGCTGCAAGAATTTCCTTCTCAGTTCGGATCATGGCGACAAAGCGGCGCCGACACCCGGTTCGATGCCGAGACGGAAAAGGTGCTCCGCGCGGACGAATATCTTTCGCGCAACTATGAATCCGATGGCCGCGTCGTGTCGTTCTATGCCGGCTACTACGCCTCGCAGCGAACCGGCGCAACGTATCACAGCCCGCTCAATTGCCTGCCTGGGTCGGGATGGGTGATGAGCGATGGCGGGCGAATCATGATTACTCCGTCGGGAAGCCGTCCGCCATTCGAAGCCAATCGTTACGTGATTCAGAACGGCAACAACCGCGCGTTGATGTTGTATTGGTACGAAGGGCGCGGCCGGCCGCTCGCCAGCGAGTACTGGGGCAAGATCTACACCGTGATCGACAGCGTCCGCCGCCGGCGTTCGGACGGCGCGATGGTGCGCATTATGGTGCCGATCGGTAACTCGAAAGAAGAAGCCGAGAAGGCCGCAGTTGAAATTGCTTCGCAAGCTGCTCCGGAACTGCCGGCATTTATTCCTGACTGAGTGTCTCTGACGTCACGATCCGCATAGGACATATGGGTCTCATGGGTCGTATGCGACCTATATGTCCCATTCATCCTCCGAAAGGCGATCCGCTCGCTTTTTCCTGAAATCCACTTTCGATTATCCCTTTCTTACCTGTGACTCCGCCGCTGCGCGTGAGTGACGTTTTTTGACAGCCATTCAATCAGTAGCTCAATCGGCCTTTCGCGCGACATTGCCCGTTGCCGCAAAGACAACCGTTGAGTGAATTGCCGAACGCGTAACGCAGATTGTTAATTTGCGGACTCGCAAGTTAGCAACTTGCGCTACAGCGTTCACGGAGACCGCAATGAAAAATCGAGAGTGCCGCCGCAAGTCTTACGTCCTTCCTCTGTTTCTTTCCCTGGTCGCCGCCATCTTTATCCTGGGCGCGTGCACCACGCCGGAAAAAGCCAAAGCCAACCACGTCGCCCGTGGCCAGGCGCTTCTGAAAGACAAGAAGTTTCAGGAAGCCGTGCTGGAGTTTCGCAGCGCCCTGCAAATCGACGACAAGCTCGCCGAAGCGCACTGGGGACTGGCGAACGCCTATGAAGGTTTGCAGCGTTACCAGGAAGCCTTCGAAGAGATGCGCGCGACGGCAGCACTCGATCCGAACCACCTCGATGCGCGCGTGAAGCTGGGTAACTACTACCTGGTCGGCGCAAAGCATTCATCCGCAGCGCTCGGTGAAGCTGAGCGGCTCGCGAAAGAAGTTCTCGAGAAAGATCCCAATCACATCGAAGGTCACATCCTGATGGGTGGTGTCCTGTTCGCGCAGGACAAGAAGCAGGAAGCGTTCGCGGAACTGAATCGAGCGATCGAGTTGAATCCGCAGCGCGTCGAATCGTACCTGAGTCTCGCTCGCTTTCATGTGTTGACGAACGACATCGCGACTGCCGAAGCGACCTACCAGCGCGCGATTTCCGTTAGTGGCGGATCGGCGATGGCGCATTACGAATACGGAAAGTTCCTGGTCGGCGCACAACGAATCGATGAAGCCGAAGCCGCATTTCAAAAAGCGGTCCAGGTTGAGCCGAGCAATCGCGAGGCGCGCTTCATCATTGCCAGCTTCTACCTGGTCAATAAGCGGCTCGACAAAGCTGAAGAGTCCTACAAAGCACTGGCCGAAATGGACAAAGACAAACCTGAGGGCCGTTCGATCCTCGGTGATTATTACTCGTCAGTCGGTCGTCTGGACGAAGCGATTGCGATTTACAAAGAAGTGCTGACGAAATCGCCGGACTACACGCAGGCGCATTACCGTTTGGCCGAGATCATGTTGAACCGCCGTGATATCGCGGGCGCTAAAAACGAAGTCGACTCGGTTCTGAAGAATGACGCGACGGATCGCCAGGCATTGATTCTGCGCGCCCGCATCCAGATGCAGGCGGGCCAGCCGAACGATCTGAAAGTAGCGATCGAAGACCTGCGCGAAGTGCTGAGGCAGGAGCCAAACTCGCGTGCCGGACTGTTCTTCATGGCAGAAGCCAACTTCCGTCTGGGCCAGATGGATCAGGCGCGGGTGTTCGCCGGCGACCTCGAACGAAGCTATCCCGATTACCTGCCGGCCAAGCTGATGCAGGTCCAAATCAATCTCACGAGCGGCGATGCCAAGTCAGCGCTGAAACTCGCGACGCAATTGCAGGAGCGTCTGGCGAAAGCCGCACCTGATCGCGATACGTCGCCGCAGATGCTGGCCGAATTAAGAGTCAAAGCGCTGATCGCGCATGGCTCGGCCGCGTTACAGCTACGAGATATCAAAACCGCTCGTCAGGATTTCACTGCCGCGCGCGATGCCGCGCCGCAACAGCCCTGACAGTCACGTGAACCTCGCGGCCGTCGCACTTGCCGAGGGCAAGGTGGACGAAGCCGTAGGTTTCTATAACAGCGCGCTCGCGATTGACGGCGCGCACTTCAGTTCGCTGCGTGGGCTGATGAACATCTACGCCGCGCAGAGGAAGCCCGATCAGGCACACGCGCGCATCGATCAAGCCATCGCATCGCAACCCGGCAATGCTTCGCTTCACTTTCTGAAGGGCCAGGTCTACGGCTACGAAATGAACGCGCAGGGCGCAGAAGCTTCGTTCCGCCGCGCCCTGGAGATCGACGGAAACTATCTGGCTGCCTACTCGGCTCTCGGGGCACTGTTCGTGAACACGAACCAACAGCAACGCGCGATCGAGGAGTATCGAAAGATTGTCGAGCGCCGTCCTGACAGCGCGGCGATTTACACGCTGATCGGCATGCTCGAAATGAACCTGCAGAACATCGACGCGGCGATCGACAACTACCGCAAGGCGCTGGCGATCGATCAGAACGCGATCTTCGCCGCGAACAATTTGGCGTGGCTCTACGCGCAGCATGGTAAAGGCAACCTGGACGAAGCGGTGCGGCTGGCGCAAACCGCAGTGCAGTCGAACCCGGAAGTGCCGAGCTTCGTCGATACGCTGGGCTGGGTTTACTACAAGAAAGGCCTGTACGCCGCCGCCGCCGAACAACTGAAGAAGGCCGCGACCGTCGATGAAAACGCCGCACGCCGCAACAACGTCTCGCCTTCGCCGACTTATCGCTATCACCTCGGAGTCGCGCTGGCGGCAAAAGGTGACAAGGCCGGTGCCCGTCGCGAAATCGAAAGCGCGTTGCGCCTGGCTGAGAAGTCGCATTTCCCCGAAGCTGACGAAGCCAGGAAGGCCCTGGGCACTCTTTAATCGCATGTGTCGTATTTGTCCCGTCCGTCCCATGGGTCCTATGGGACTTCGGGGACCGAGGGGACATATGGGACCTGTCAGGAGATTCAAATGAGCACCGAATTTCGACCGCGCAAACTAGGCGAGTACGGCCGCATCGCGCTGAAGCGCAAGTGGATGATCATCCTGCCCACGCTCGCGATTGGCCTGGCCATCGGCTACGTCGTGTTTCGTCTGCCGGACATCTACGAATCGACCACGCTGATCGTGGTGAAGTCTTCGACGCTGCCGAATTCGGTCGTGCCGATGGTTACGGAAGAGACGCTGACGCGCGAACTCGCCAGCATTTCTCAAGTCGTCACCAGCCGCAGTTCGCTGCAACCGCTGGTGGAAAAGTACGACCTGTACAAAGAAGAGCGGGCGCGTGGCGAAGCGATGGAAGTGATCCTCGATCAGATGCTGGAAGGCATCACCGTCAAGGTCAACACCAGCCGCAATGAAATCACGAACGGTTTCAATATCACTTATCGCGGTCGCGATCCGAAGACGACGCAGGCCGTCGCCAGCGAACTCGCCAGCAAATACATCGACGAACAAACGAAAGGCACGGTCAATGCGGGCGCGTCGGCCAAGCAGTTCATCGAAGAACAAGTGCGCGCGGCGAAAGAAGAGGTTGACACGATCGACACGCAGCGGCTCGCTTACCTGCAACAGAACATTAACAACCTGCCGTCGCAATCGCAGGCGCTCGTCGGCCGGCTGACGGCTTTAACCGAACAGCAGAAGGCGCTGGTCGCTGAACAGGGTCGTTTACGCGATCTGGCGGCTGCTTATCGCAGCCAGCTCGGCGACATCACCAAGAGTCACGAACAGGAAATCGTTCTCGCTTCAGAGGGTGCGACCGATCCGAAGACAACCGCCGCCTGGGCACAATTGGTTAGCCGGCGCTCGGATTATGAAGGCGAACTGCAAATGCTGATGACGCAGTACAAAGAAAAGCATCCCGACATCATCGCGAAGAAGAAGCAGATCGAAGACATCAAGTCGCAGCAGGATCAGATGATGAACGAGTGGAAAGACCGGATTGAAGAGCGGAGACAGAAACTGACGAAGCTCACCGATCCGCGCCTGCTGACGTTGCGCACGAACATTGCAATGGTCGAAGGCGACATGGATCGGCAGAACCGTCTGCTGGCTGAAACAAATCGGCAAATCGGCGAGCTCAACGTGCGCATCAACGCGATTCCGGAAGCAGAAGTTGGTTTGCAGACCATCGACCGTGAATACCAAACCAAGAAGACGAACTACGACAACCTGCTCCTGCAGCAATCGAAGATCGTGGTTGGCGCCGATGCGGCGCGGAACAGCAAAGCGGCGGCATCCAGGTCGTTGACCCGGCAAACCTGCCTGAGAAACCGGTCGCGCCGAAGCGTCTCATGCTGACGGCGGGCGGCTTCGGAATTGGCCTGGCGCTGGGCCTCTTGCTCGTCATGATTTTTGAAGTGCGCCGCTTGTTCACGATTCAGACGATTGAAGACGCGAAGCACTACACCAGTCTGCCGGTGCTCGCTTCGATTCCTGAGCTGCTGACACCGGCCGAAGCGGTTGCCATTCCGCGCCGCAAAAGTCTCGCCCTGGCCGCCGGCATCGCCGCGGCAGTCGTCGCAGTACCGATGCTCGCTTTTGTTCTAACCCTGACGCACGTGTTCGAAAAGATCACCCAGTAGCGCAAGTTGCTAACTTGCGCGCGCAAATTAGCAATTTGCGCTACCGCACGGAGAAAGCCATGTACATAGAATTTTACGGACTGAAAGAGTTGCCATTCGCGCTGACCCCCGATCCGCGCTTCCTGTACTTCACGCCTTCGCACACGGAAGTGATGGCGAACCTGCACTACGGCATCGAGAGCGGCCGCGGCCTCATCGTCGTGACCGGCGAAGTCGGCACCGGCAAAACGACCTTGCTGCGTTGGATGATGCAGCGGCTGGATCGCACAGTGATGGTGGCTTACATCTTCAACCCGCGTCTGTCCGTCGCGGAGTTCTATCAATATCTCGCGACCCTCTTCAACATCGGCGCGTGGGAAAACAAATCGGATCTGCTGATCGAACTCGGCAAAGTTCTCGAGTCGCGTCACAACCGCGGCCTGCGCACGGTGCTGGTCGTTGATGAAGGACACGGCTTGTCCACCGAAGTCCTGGAAGAGATTCGGCTGCTGTGCAACTTCGAGTCAGACACTGCGAAGCACCTGCAAATCGTTCTGACCGGACAGCCGGAGCTGCGCGAGGTTTTGAATCAACCGAACCTGCGCCAACTTAAACAACGCGTCGCGCTGCGTTGCGAAATTACCGCGCTGCCGAACGTCGAAGAGACCGCCCAGTACATCGCGTCACGTTTGAAAGTTGCCGGCGCGGCGAAGACCGACCTCTTCTCGCCGGGCGCGGTTGACTACATCTTTCGCTGTGCCGCGGGCATCCCGCGCAACATCAACAATCTTTGCGACAACGCGCTGCTCAACGGCTTCGCCTCCAGCGCCACAGTCATCAGCCGCGCGATGATTGAAGAAGTCGCGGCCACGTTCGACATGTTGCCGCGGCGCTCCAGTGAGACGCCCCAAGTCCAAAACGATCACAGCCGCATCTTCAATTCCGCCGCCCGTGCGGAACTGTGGGCGGCCGGTAACGGGGACAGTAATCTCAAATCTCAGACCTCAGATCTCAGATCCGGAAACGGCTCGCCTACGAGTCTTCACCGATGGAACGGCACGATGTTTCGCCCGGATTTCCAGACCGTGCCACGAATGACGACAGCTTCTCGCTGGTCTCGCCGGCCCCGGAACCTGAAATCAAATACTCACGACGTACTGACCCAATCAGCATTGACGAGCTGGGCTCGGCTTACAGCCGCTCCGGCAACGGGAGAGGAAACAATGGGCAGAGTCTATGACGCGCTGAAGCGGGCCGAATCCGCTCCGCGCACTTCAACTTCTTCAGTCAGCCAGACTGGCAACGCAGATAACGTCTCGTATTTCGTTCCGAGACAGGCAGAGCATCCGTGGGATGTTGCGCCGTTCACTGCGATGCCGGTCGGCACCAATTCAGCGTCCACTGCGCACACGGATGAGGCGACCGGCGGGCCGGCACTCCCCGGCGGACCAGCTTCCCGTGATGCTGGGGCAACCTTGGGCGCTGTCGGATCGGCGCGCGCCGTCGAGTTCTCTTCGCGAGTAATCTCGACCGCGCGCGTCGAACCACATCTTTTCGCCGTAACTTCTCCGCGCTCGCCTGAGTGTGAGCACTTTCGCGCCCTGCGCACGAAACTTCTGGAAGCCGGCGAGCGGCAAAACATGCGCGCGTTTGTCATCACCAGCGCCGGCATCGGCGAAGGCAAAACTCTGACGAGTTTGAACCTGGCGTGGCTGCTGGCGCAGACAGACGGCGTCAGGGCCCTGCTGATCGACGCGGACTTGCGCCGGCCTTCAACTGCGCACTACCTGGGAATTGAAAATGAAGTTGGCTTGTCGGAAGTACTGACCGGCGAAACGAAACTGGCGCAGGCCATCGTCAAGCTTCAGCCTGCCGGCCTGCATTTGCTGCCCGGTGGCGCTGCCCGTGAAGACGTGGCTGAGCTGTTGTCGGGACCGCGTTTTGGCCATCTGCTTGATGAAGCGCGCAAGCACTTTGATTACATCATCATTGACGCACCGCCGCTGGGCATTTTTACCGACGCGAACCTTTTGATCAATCGTGCCGACGGGGCATTGATGGTTGTGCGCTCGGGCAAGACACGTTATGCGGCAGTCGATCGGCTGTTGGAGCAATTGCCGCGCGAACGAATGCTGGGCGTCGTGTTGAATCGCGCTGAAGCCTCAAGCGATGAAGCTGCTTACTACTATCAACAGCAACGCTATGCAGCGCGTCCGGAAGCTGATGACAAAGTCGAATCGAGCGACGATCGCGAACTCGAAATGATTTATATCGAGGAGGACGTGGTGTCGTGAAGTTTGCTTCGCGTGGTTTAGCGGCGGGCTACCGCCCGCCGGTCGGGCAGTAGCCCGACTCTAAACAATATGAATATGAACTCATCGCGCCTTAAAGCCCGTACGATTCTCCTGCTGCTCGTCGAAGCAATGTTGCTCTTCGTCGGCCTGGTGATCGCTGTGTACGTGCGGATGGGCGCGGGAGATGCTGAAGACGCGCTGATTAATCGCCACGGATTCTACAAAGCCGCGCTGGCGACGCTCTTCTGTCTGACATCTTTCTATTTCTTTGACCTCTACGATTTCGTGGTCATGCGTGACCGGCGCGAGTTGGTATTGCGCATGCTGCAAGCGCTTGGCCTCGCGTGGATAGCGCTGGCGTTGATGTTTTATGCGTTGCCGCAGGTGATGATTGGGCGCGGCGTGACGCTGATTTCTTTGCCGCTGGCGCTGCTGTTGATGGTCGGTTGGCGGCTTTCGATTCATTGGTTTCTCGGTCATCCGGAACTGGGCGAGCGCATTCTGATCGTCGGTTCCGGCGAGTTTGCGGTTGAGATCGCCAAGGAAACGTTGCAACGAAAAGACGCGGGCTATCGCGTCGTCGGCTTTGTCGACAACGATCCGGCGCTGGTGGGAAAGAGCTTGATCAATCCGAAAGTGATCGGCCTGACTTCAGAATTGGCTTCGCTGGTTAAACGCGAGAACATCGATCGACTGGTCGTCGCCATCGGCGATCGACGCGGACAGTTTCCGACGCAGGAGCTTTTGAAGCTGAGTTTGTCCGGCGATGTGACAATTGAAGAGAGCGCGTCATTCTACGAACGGCTGACTGGTCGCGTGCTGCTCGACATGATTCGGCCGTCGTGGCTGATCTTCTCAAGCCGTGGTCGTCGCGCGCGCATCAACGAGTTCGCGCGGAGCGCAATGCATCGCATCATCGCTCTGGTAGGCGCCATCCTTTCGTTGCCAATCGCAATCATTACCGCAATCGTGATCAAGCTCGAGTCGCGCGGTCCCATCCTTTACAAGCAGGAACGCGTGGGCAAAAACGGCCGGCCGTTCAGGCTGATGAAGTTTCGCTCGATGCGTACCGACGCTGAGAAGGACGGTCCCGTCTGGGCCAAGACCGATGACGAACGCATGACACGGGTTGGCCGCATCATTCGCAAGATTCGCGTCGATGAGATTCCGCAGTTCTGGAACATTCTGCGCGGCGATATGAACTTCGTCGGCCCGCGTCCGGAGCGACCCCACTTTGTCGCGCAACTCGCGCAGGAGATCCCGTACTACGAACAGCGCCACTTGATGGCGCCGGGCCTGACGGGCTGGGCGCAAATCAATTATCCGTACGGCGCGTCGATCGAGGACGCCAAGCAGAAGCTGCAATACGATTTGTACTACATGAAGAACCAGAACGTGGCGCTCGATGCGACCATCATGTTCGAAACGGTCAAGACGATCTTGTTTGGAAAGGGAACCTGGACATCTGCCATTTGGGTGCATTTGCAGACTTTGGCAGACTGGAGCTGAAGCCATGAAGAAGACGTTAATGCAAACCATGGTGATCGCGAGTCGCGCTGGCAATCGCGGGCACCACGTTCGCTCAATCGCCAACCGCCACGCGGCAACGCCGCACGTCGGCGGAAGAAACTCAATCCACCGCGACTGCGCAGCCTTCGCCGACGCCTGAAGTCACCGCGGACGGGCAGACGAACCGCATGGATGCGTCTTCCGATGAAGAGGCGATCGTGCAGCAGTACAACAACTTCTTCACGACGTATCGGCTCGGCCCCGAAGATGTGATTTCGGTTAACGTGTTCGCGCACGAGCGCTACTCAAAGCAGGGCATCGTCATCCCGCCCAGCGGCCGAATCTATCTCGCGCTGATTCCCGAAGGCATCTTCGTCAACGGCAAGACCGTCGATCAAGTCTCGGAACTGATCAAGAAGCGTTACGACGAATACATCATTGAGCCGCAGGTCTCGGTGTCGCTCGATCGCGCCGGTTCCTATCGCTACAGCGTAGTGGGCGATGTCGCCCAACCCGGTATTCGCCTGATGACGCGACGATTGTCTGTGACCGAAGCTATTGCCGAATCAGGCGGCGTTCTGCAAACCGGTAACAAGAGCAAAGTTTACGTGCTGCGCAAGCAGGCGAATGGGAACTTGCAGCCAATTCCCGTCAACGTGAGCGCCATCTACAAAGGCCAGGCCCCTGATTCCGTCTATCTCCAGCCGGGCGATCAAGTCATCGTGCCGGGGAACAAGTGGAAGACATTCGACAAGATCACGAGCTTCCTGCCCATCCTGAGTTTCGCGCGGATCTTTACCGGAGGATTCTGAGAACAGAAGGCAGGAGCAGTAGGCAGGAGCAGGAGGCAGGAGGCAGGAGCAGAAGGCTGGAATCAAACTAAGTGAGCAGGCGACACGAAGCAAAAGACGCGGCTGTGCCGCAGCACGTTGCGGAAAGGCTCGCCTTTCACGGCGGCGATTCTATGTCCTGCCGCCTGCAGTCTGCCGCCTGCCGCCTCTTCTTCTGCCTTCTGCTTTCTGCTCCTGCCTTCACTGCCTTCTGCTTCCGCCGCGACATGGAGTCGCCAACGCTCAGGCACGATGGCGTGGCTGCACGCCGTTCAATTTCTCGATCAAAATCACGGCTGGGTCGCCGGCAGCGGCGGCACGTTGCTGGAAACAAACGACGGCGGTGCAACTTGGAAGCGAGTATCGACGCTCACCAAAGACACTTTCCGCGACGTTTGCTTCGTTGACGAGCATACGGGCTGGCTCATCGCTGAACGCGATGTCTATAAGCTGAAGACGAATGACGAAGCGCGTTCCTATCTGCTGCGCACAGACGACGGCGGATTGACGTGGCGACCAATTTACCTTGACGGCGCCGATGCTAACGCGCGTCTCGTGCGCGTAATATTTGCGGACCCCGCGAACGGGTGGGTGTTTGGCGAAACCGGCGTGGTGCTCGCGACCAGCGATGGCGGCGCGCATTGGACGCCTCAATCTCCTCCGACCAAGCATCTGCTTTTGGGGGGAGCGTTCTTCGACAGTTCGCGCCTGTGGTTGGTGGGCGCGGGCGCCACGATTATTCACACCAGCAACAGCGGCGTTACCTGGCAGACAGCAAGTGTGCGGGACAACCTGAAGTTTCGATTCCACTCAACCAGCTTCGTGAGCGATCGGCTGGGATGGGCCGTCGGCTCATCCGGCCGAATCTTCGCGACCAGCGACGGCGGCCGCACATGGTTTCCACAGCGATCAAACGTCGCAGTCGATCTGCTTGATGTTAAGTTCATCAATCCATCGGAAGGCTGGGCCGCCGGCGCCAACGGAACTCTTCTGCGTACCGTAAACGGTGGCCGTCACTGGTTCGCTGAAACCACAGGAATTTCGCACGCGCTGACGCGCATCCACTTCGTCGATCGAAATCACGGCTGGGCCGTTGGTTTCGGCGGGACGATCCTTACCCTCGGTCAGTCAACCGCACCGTCGCTCCGTTAGGACCTGCTTAACCACAAAATTCGTTTAGAGGCGGGCTACTGCCCGCCGTTACTTCTTTGGAGCGCAAGAATGGGCGGGCGGTAGCCCGCCTCTAAACGTCTCATTGTGCCCCTCAATTATTGACAGACACCAGGAGCTACAGTAGTAGAAACTCCGCGCATTCAAACCCAACCTTAAAGGAGATTCAACGGATGAAGAGACATCTACTTCTGGCCGCCGTCCTGGTTCTGACTCTGGCCAGCTTATCGATCGCACAAGAGGCGACCCCCTCGCCGACGCCGAAACCGAAAGCACCGCGCGTAACCCAAGCCATGCTGCAAAAGGATCTCGCGGAAAAAGAAACCGCGCTGTGGAACGCCTTCAAGAACAAGGATATGAAGCCGTTTGACATGCATCTCGGCAAGGACGTCGTGGTCGTCGACAGTGCAGGCGTGATGGCAAAAGGGAGCCTTCCCGAAGGGATGAAGATGTGCGACATCAAATCCTTTAGCTTGAGCGATTGGAAGATGACTAAGCCCACCACGACGACAGCCTTAATTGTTTACAAAGGGACTCAGGAAGGAACCTGTATGGGCGCTCCGGTACCGGCGACCGTGTGGGTGAGCAGCCTCTGGGTGAAACGAAAAGACGCGTGGGTCACGGTTTTCCACCAGGAAACCGCGGCGCGATAGACCAGTCGCAGAAGGCACGGCAGTAGGCAGAAGTCCAGAAGGCAGATCGGCACGACTGCGTAGACTGGACGTTGCGACTGCTTGTGCCTACTGCCTCTGCCTCCTGCCTTACTGTCGGCTTTCTGCCTTCCGGTCGCATGTGCGGAAACAGGATCACGTCGCGGATTGAGTGTTTGTTCGCGAGCAGCATCACTAGTCGATCTATGCCAACGCCAATTCCTGCCGCCGGTGGCATGCCGTAAGCCAGCGCGCGGATGTAATCTTCGTCCATCACCATCGCTTCTTCATCGCCCCGCTCGCGCTGCTGCCCCTGCTCTTTGAAGCGCTGATACTGCTCTTCCGGATCGTTCAGTTCAGAGAAGCCGTTGGCCGTTTCCAGGGCAGCGACAAAGAATTCAAAGCGTTCAGCTACCGAAGGATCAGCAGGTGAAGCTTTCGAGAGAGGCGAGATCGGCTTCGGAAAATCAGTGATGAATGTTGGTTGAATTAAGTGCGGTTCCGCGAGTTCTTCAAACAGCTCGACTATTCGTTCTGCGCCGTTCATCCCGGCTGACTTCCTGTTTTCCGAATTGCGCAATCGCATCTCGCATGGAAATGCGCTCGAACGGCTGCGAAAAATCGATCTCGTGCTCGCCGTAGCGAACGTTTTGACCGAGAACTGTGATAGACAACTGATCGCAAGAGCTCCTCGCAGAAATCCATCATCTGGTTCACGTCAGCGTAGGCCCAGTAGAACTCGAGCATCGTGAATTCGGGATTGTGGACGCGATCGATTCCTTCGTTGCGAAAGTTGCGATTGATCTCGTAAACCTTCTCAAAGCCACCCACCACCAGTCGCTTCAGATAAAGTTCCGGAGCGATGCGCGCGTACAGATCAATGTCGAGCGCGTTGTGATGTGTCTTGAACGGCCGCGCGAGCGCGCCGGTCGCTTTCGGCGTCAGCATCGGCGTCTCAACTTCGACGTAACCGTGATCATCGAGAAACCGCCGAATGTGACGAATAGTCTTGTAGCGCAGCTCGAAAACTTCGCGCGGCGTCAGGTCGTGTTCGTCTTGCTCAAGTTTCAGACTGCCGGCGATCAGATCAGCGTATCGCTGGCGCTGGCGAATTTCCGGATCGTGTATGCCATGCATCTTGTCCGGCATCGGCAGCATGGCCTTGGCGAGAAACTGAAGCTTCTCAACATGGATCGAAAGCTCGCCCGTTTTCGTGATGAACAGATATCCATCGACGCCGATGAAGTCGCCGTGATCGAGCAGCCCGAACAACTCCCAGCCATCGACTTCGCCACCTTCCGAGTCGTTACGAAGGCCCGCGACATCCTGCCGGCGAATGTACATCTGTAAACGCGACACACCGTCGGATAGATGAAGGAAGGCGGCTTTGCCCATCACGCGAGGCGGCGCGGCAATGCGACCGGCGATGCGAACTCGCGTCTTGTTCAGCTCGTTGTTTGTCGATTCGAGAACGTCCGCCGCAGGCTTTTCGCCTTCGATTATCTCAGGCTCATACTCTTTGAAAACTTCGACAATCGAGGTAATCGTGTCTTCATGCGAAGCAGTTCCCGTGACATCGCTTCTTTCGAATTTATTTGGATAGACGTTGCCCACAAGCGCGCGCAGCGCTTCAAGGTGCGCGCGGCGCGCGACTGTCTGATCGTTTTCTTCGAGAAAAGGCACCGTCATGGCAATCTGTGAATAGTAAATGGTAAACGGGTTAATCGTAAATGCGCGAACCGATCACGAACGCTTGTGCCGTTTATCTTTCGCGCCTCGTACAATTCACGTTTGACCCCAATGCGGAAAAAGATTGTGACGCGCGATGACCTCCTCATCGAGCGCGAACACCTGCGTGATGCAGGCAAGAAACTGGTTTTTACGAACGGCGTGTTCGACCTTCTCCACGTCGGTCACGCGCGTTACTTGCGCCTGGCGCGCACGCTCGGCCAGGCCCTCGTGGTTGCGGTCAACAGCGATGCTTCAGTCCGGGAATTGAAGGGCGCTGGCCGCCCGTTGGTGAACGAGAATGATCGTGCCGAGCTTCTCGCGGCCTTGGAACCGGTCGATTACGTAACGATTTTCGATGACTTGTCGCCGCGGTCGTTGATCGCTGAGTTGCTGCCGGACGTGCTGGTCAAAGGCGGCGATTACACGCTGGATCAGATTCATGGACGTGAAGAAGTTGAAGCCGCGGGCGGCAGCGTTGTGTCTCTGCCGTTTGTGGAGGGTGCTTCGACCAGCAAACTTATTGAGCGAATGAAGACGGGGCAATAGCTATGCAGGCGGCTACGCCGCTCGATGTGCGGAAAGGCTTTGCCTTTCCGATCGGTGCTTTATTAGAACTCTCGCCGAGGCTTTGCCTCGGCGAAACTTTCAGAAGGAGGCATAGCCTCCAAGAGAATTGAGTGGCCTACCGGAAAGGCAAAGCCTTTCCGCACATCAGGTGGCAAAGCCACATTGTTACAGATGGCGACCATAGCGGAACCATTCTCGATACTTCAGTCCACGCTGCGCTCAGTGACTGACAGCGCGGAATTCAGAAGTGTGCTCGATCAGATTCGCCGGGGCGCGCGCGTCATTTCGATTAGCGGCCTGGTGGCGGGCCCCGCACGCGCGCTCGCACTGGGCGCTCTGCAACGCGAAACGGGAAAGCAGTTCGCGCTCGTGGTTCCCGCCCAACGCGACCTGGAAAATTGGGAACGCGATATCAGTCTCTGGTATTGCGTTTTGCGGGGCGCGTCTGAATGCAAGGCCACCGTGGCCGTACTGCCGTCGTCTGAGAGCGATCCATATGCCGGCGGCTCGCCGCACGCAGAGACGCTTGAACGACGCGCCTTGGCGCTGTGGCGTCTGGCGCGGACTCAACCAGATTTCGTTCTGCTAACGTCGCGCGCGATGGCGCGGCGCACAATTCCGCCGGTCGAAATTCTGAAGGCCGGAACCGTTCTGCGTCGCGATGAAGACACCGCGCCGGAAGAGCTTGTCGATAAGCTCATCGCCGGCGGTTATGTGCGAGAGGATCCAATTGGCGCGGTGGGCGAGTTCTCGATGCGCGGCGGCATTCTCGATGTTTGGCCGCCGGGACGCGACGCGCCTGCCCGCATTGAATTCTTTGGCGACACGGTTGATTCAATTCGCGAATTCGATCCGGAAACCCAACTCTCGACAACTCAGCTAACGCAAATCGAAATACCGCCGATGCGCGAACTGATGGTGCACGCGTCCGACTTTCGCGAATGGGCATCGCACGCGCGCCTGCGCTGGCGTGACGAGCGATTCGCGCGCTCGCTTCGAGATCGAACCGTTTACGCCGACGAAGGCGAAAGCTTCCCCGGCTGGGAGTGGCTGATTTCGCTGGGCCGCGAAAACCATGCAACCACATTTGATTATCTGAAAGACGCGGTGCTCGTCATCGATGAACCCGTCGCGGTCGAGAACTATCTGTCGAGCGCGTTTCAAACTCTCGAGCAGCGTCACGCGGAAACTGAAGCGGCCGATGATCTCGGTTTGCGGCCGGATGAGCTTTATCTCACTGCCGAAGAACTGCGTTCGCTAATAGATGCAAAGCAACGGGTGGAGCTGCGGGCGCTCGGTCGCACGGTGGCGGCCACCGATCAGGCGCTCGCGCTCGAGGCCGAAGAGCCGAAGATTTCTGTCGGAAAAGAACGGGGGCGTAAACGGCCGCTGTTTCTGTTTCCGCATGTGTCAGTGCCCGGAGCGGTAGCGACGGGATCATCCACATCCGCGGGCGCTGTTGATCCGGTCGCTACCGCTCGCGGTTCTGACACCGAGATCGAATGGCGAGCGCAGTCGGTGATGCGCTACCACGGCCGTTTGCCGGATCTCGCGCGCGACGTCATCGCGCGCCACGCAAATTCAAATGCCACAACTCTGTTTGTGATGCCCAGCCGCGGCGTGGCCGAGCGCGTCACGGAAATTCTGCGCGAATACGAAGTGAACGCGCGCTTAACTTCATTCGAAGATCAATCTGAGGCTCTGGCAAGCGCGCAGGCAGTGGTCACCTTTGGCAAACTTTCCGGCGGCTTCGAACTGCCATCGTCACACCTGGTTGTCCATGTGGAAGGTGACTTGTTCGATGAGGCCGCTGAACCCGCGCTTGAACGTCGCAGCACGGCAATCAAGCGCGAGAAAAAAAGGCGCGCGCGCGCGGCTGCGTTTCTTTCCGACTTTCGCGATCTCAAAGTAAACGACTACGTCGTCCACATCGATCACGGCATCGCGCGATTCGGTGGACTGGTGACGCTTGACCTGGGGCCGGCCCAGCCTTCACCGGCAGCGATTGCGGCGCCCAAACGCGGCGAGTTCATGCTGCTTTATTACGCGGAGGACGCCAAGCTTTATGTTCCGGTTGAGCGGCTCGATCTGGTGCAGCGATACTCCAGCGCCGAAGGTCACCAGCCGACGTTGGACAAGCTCGGCGGCATCGGTTGGCAGAAGACCAAAGCCAAAGCCAAACGCGCGATGCGCGACATGGCTGACGAGCTTCTGCGTTTGTACGCAGAGCGCAAACTGGTTCAGGGGCATTCCTTCCCGCCGGACGCGCCCTGGCAGCGGGAGTTCGAAGAAGGTTTCGAATACACGCTCACACCCGATCAGGAAACCGCGATCGAGGATGTAAAGAAAGACATGGAGACGCCCACGCCGATGGACCGCCTGCTGTGCGGCGACGTCGGATACGGCAAGACTGAAGTCGCGATGCGGGCGGCATTCAAAGCCGTGATGGACGGCAAACAGACAGCAATCCTGACGCCGACGACCGTGCTCGCGTACCAGCACTTTGAAACTTTTCGCCAGCGGTTCGCGCCTTTTCCGATCAAGGTTGAATTGCTTTCACGCTTTCGCTCGACCAAAGAACAGAAGGAAGTGGTGAAGCGAGTCGAAGGCGGCGAGGTCGATGTGGTGATCGGCACGCATCGAATGCTTTCGAAAGACGTGAGCTTTCGCGATCTCGGTTTGGTCGTCGTCGATGAAGAGCAACGTTTCGGTGTCGCTCACAAAGAGCGTCTCAAGCAACTGAAGAAGCGCGTCGATGTGCTGACTTTGTCAGCCACGCCAATTCCGCGCACGCTGAATATGTCACTGAGTGGCTTGCGCGACATGTCTTTGATCGAGACTCCGCCCAGCGATCGCCTCGCCATCCAAACCCAGGTCGTGCAGTCATCGGACACAGTGATCAAGTCGGCCATCGAACTTGAACTGTCGCGCGGCGGTCAGATCTTTTTCATTCACAATCGCGTCGAGTCAATCGAGACGATTGCCGCGCTGGTAAAGCGCCTGGTGCCGGCGTGCCGCATCGCCGTCGGTCACGGCAAGATGAATGAAAAAGAGATGGAGCGCGTGATGCTGGATTTCATTGATTTTAAATACGATGTGCTGGTTGCGACGACTATTATTGAGAACGGAATAGACATCCCCCGAGCGAACACAATCATCATAAATCGCGCCGATAATTACGGTCTTTCTCAGCTTTATCAGTTACGCGGGCGCGTCGGGCGCTCGAATCGTCGAGCTTATGCCTACCTTTTGATTCCGGCGGAACTGGAGCTTTCGCCAATTGCGCGAAGGCGTTTGGCCGCAATTCGTGAGTTCTCGGAATTGGGAGCTGGATTTCGCATCGCGGCTTTGGATTTGGAATTGAGGGGTGCGGGCAATTTGCTCGGCGGGCAGCAGTCCGGTCACATGGACGCGCTTGGATTCGATCTCTACACGCAAATGCTCGAGCGCACGGTTTCGGAGCTCCGCGGCGAACAGGTGGAAGACGAAACCAGCGTCACCATCAATCTTGCGGTCGATGTCGCGATTCCCGAAACGTATGTCAGCGACATGGGACAGCGCTTGCGGACTTACAAGCGCGTTTCGTCAGCGCGCGATGAAGAGGCTTTGACGGCGATTCGTGCCGAGACGGAAGATCGCTACGGGCGCATCCCTGAATCCGTCGAACACCTTTTCGCCTATGCGCGGCTGAGGCAGGCGGCTGAGGACGTCGGGGTCGTTTCCATTGACCGGGCGCCGGGTGGAATCGCCATTAAACTCAGCGAAAAAGCGCGGGTTGCGCCGGAAAAGCTGATGGAAATGGTGCGAGTCCGCGAGGGCGCAAGCTTCACGCCCAACGGTGTTTTGCGGCTGGAATTGAGCGAGGAAGAGCGGGACGAAGTGCTGGCCGTGGCCCGCCGCGTGTTGCTGCAAATCCGCAGCGACGGTTAGAATTGGCGCTCGAAGTCAGCACCGTCAGGTGCGAAATGTTTATAGCCTGATTCTGTAGTGATTCTAACCAGCTCCTAAGGAGCGAAATATCCCGCTCCCAAGGGAGCTTAATCATTTCCGTTAGTCGTTGGCTATAAACATTTTGCTCCTCCGGAGCTTCACTAATAAGGAGTAACAAAGTGACATCAAGATCCACCATTGCCGCGCTATTCCTGTTCGCGGCTATTGTTTTTGTTCCCACGCCGGTCACCGCCCAGGAAGGCGAACCGGTTGTCGTTGACGAAGTTATCGCCCAGGTTAACGACGGCGTCGTCACCCTCTCACAGTTGAAGCGCGAAATGAAAGAGCGCGTGGAAACCTTGAAGCAGAACGGCATGAGCCCGGAGCAGGCCCAGGCCGAAGTGGAAAAGCGGAAAGCTGAACTGATCGCCACGCTCATCAACGAGCAGCTGCTGCTGGCGAAAGGGAAGGAACTCGACCTGAGCGAACGTGTCGAAGCGCAGGTTAACAAACGCATGCTCGAAGTCGCCATCGAGAATAAGCTGAATTCGATCGAGAAGCTGGAAGAAGCGATGCGACAGTCAGGCGTCGATCCGGTTGAGACGCGCCAGACGATGCGCACCGAAATGATGAAGCAGGCGGTGCTTGAGAGCGACGTCGATTCGAAGCTGTTTTATGGCTTGAGCATTGATGAGCTGCGGAAATACTTTGACGCGAACCAAAGCAAGTTCGTCAAACCGGAAACCGTCGAACTTTCGGAAATCTTTTTGAGCCTCGCCGGCAAAACGGAAGCGGATGTGAAAGCGCGCGCCAATCAACTCGTCGCGCAGATTCGCGGCGGCGCTGACTTTGGCACCCTGGCCACGGCGTATTCGGAACGCAGCCAGCAGAACAAAGGCAAAGTTGGTTTGTTTGAAGTCGTAAATTTGCGACCGGATATCGCCGCTGCCATTAAGAACGTTCAGGCCGGCGGCGTCGGCGAGCCTTTGAAAACTGACGAGGGGTATCAAATCCTCCGGGTCGATACGCGCACCGCCGGTTCTTCGACGCCGACGTTCAACGAGAACAAAGTGCGCGAAGCGATCACCACCGAGCGTCTGCCGAAAGCGCGCGAGCAGTATCTCCAGAATCTGCGCAACGACGCTTACGTGAGCATCTCCGAAACTTATCGCGCGTCAGTAGCGCCGTTGCTGAGCATCGTGCCGCCTGCCGCCGCGACTAAGACCGACAAGAAGGACAAGAAGGACAAACCCAAGTGACGAGTGTCACGTCACGAGGGACGAGTTCTGTGCTTGTCCCTTGTCACTGTTCACTTGTAACTGGACGATGCGTCTTGATCTATTCCTAAAACTCAGCCGGCTTTGCCCGCGCCGCACCGTTGCTCAGAAGCTTTGCGATGCGGGCATTGTTTTGCTCAACGGTCGCCCGGCGAAATCAGCGCACGACGTCAAAGCCGGTGATGAAATCATAATCCGCAAGGCCAACGAAGAAATCGTTGCGCGCGTGCTGGACGTGCCAACTTCTCACAATGTCTCTCGCCGGGACGCAAATTCGCTAATCGAAATCGTCAGTAGAACGGAACTGGACCCGGAAATGGGCGTCTAAGTTGATGCCCGCTGCGCGTCTTAATTCCACCTCGCTTCAGCGAGGTGTCTGCGAAAGAGATTAATGGTTCGAGCCGTTTCAACGGCTTCGGCAAACCGTTGAAAACGGTTACCAGTTCCTAACGGCCGCTAACACCTCGCTGAAGCGAGGTGTGAATAAGATTGGAACAATGAACCGCGTCAGGACTTCGGTAACTCTCGCAGGACTACTGCTGGCCATCTGCTCGGCCGCGTTCGCGCCTCCTTCGATAATCAGGACCGCGGGCTCCCCTCAAGCCGCGCTTAAGCTCACGTCGCCCCGAATTGTCGTGAAGAAAGCTGAACGCCGTTTGTTTCTCTACGATGGAAACAAGTTGGTGAAAACGTATCGCGTCGGACTCGGCCTGAGTCCAAAGGGCGACAAAGTGCGGCAAGGCGACCGCCGCACTCCTGAAGGCGTCTTCTACATCTTCACCCGGAATGACAAGAGCGCGTTTTATCTCTCGCTCGGGGTCAGCTATCCGAATGCGACGCACGCGGACCGTGGTCTGCGCGATGGCCTCATCACCAAGGCGCAACACGACGCGATCATGCGCGCGCTGAAATTGAAAAAGACGCCGCCACAGAACACGACTTTGGGTGGCGACATCTACATTCATGGTCGCGGGGCGAGCAGCGACTGGACCTGGGGTTGTGTCGCGCTCGAGGACCTCGACATCCGCGAACTTTTCAATGTGGCCACTGTTGGCACGCCCGTCACAATCCTGCCTTAGTCCCGCGCGAACCA
The DNA here is from genome assembly GCA_963726075.1 of uncultured Acidobacteriota bacterium. GTDB lineage: Bacteria > Acidobacteriota > Blastocatellia > Pyrinomonadales > Pyrinomonadaceae > UBA11740. Next base: position 1,828,455 of record CAVSAQ010000001.1, read on the forward strand.
CTTCTTCACCGTTCGAAAATCGAGCGCCTTCCGCGCCGACAGAAAGTGTCAGCGCTCTCAAGTCGCCATTAAGTCAGAACCACCTGCGGTAGCGGGTGGTTGAATTTGCCAACGATCAAGGGTTTTTTAGGTTCAACGGCCCGCTACCCCAGGCCGTTCTGACTCCATGGCTTTTACAGACCACAGTTTTGTCAGCCACTGGCATATCGGTTGCTAAATTGGCGATGAATGCGCAGCTAATCGAAAAGCGTGCGGATCCGGGGTTAAAAAACATGAATATTCTCAGCGGATTTTTCTCAGAGGATTTGGCGATTGATTTAGGCACGGTCAATACGATTGTTTACACGCCAACCCAGGGCGTCGTTTTGAACGAGCCTTCGGTGGTGGCCGTCAACAAGTACAGCCGCGAGGTCATCTCAGTGGGCTCGCCGGCTTTAAAGTTACTCGGTCGTGAACCGAACGACACTGAGGTCTATCGGCCGCTGCGACGCGGCGCGATCGACAACTTCGAAATCTCGCAGGTGTTTCTGCGCGCAATCATCAGCCGGGTCCAGAAGCACGATCATCCAAAGCGAAGTCACCTGGTCGTTGGCGTGCCGGGATCGTCGACGCCGCTCGAGCGTCGCTCTGTGCGCGATGCCGCCCGCGACGCCAAGGCCGGACGCGTTGATCTGATCGATGAAGGACTGGCCGCGGCGATCGGCGCGGGGTTGGATTTCGAAGACGAACACGCGCACCTGGTCGTCGATATTGGCGGCGGCACCACGAACATCGCGATTCTCGCGTCGGGCGGCGTGGTTAGTTCGGTGAGCCTGCCGGCCGCAGGCAACGCGATGGATGATGCGATTCGCGACTATCTGCGTTTGCGCTATGCAGTCGCGTTTGGCGAACGCACGATCGAACACATCAAGTGCGAGCTGGGCTCGGCCGCGGCATTTCATCACTCACAGCTCGACCGCGACGTCGAGATTGTGGGCAAGCAACTCGCGAATGGCGCGGCGTTGCCAGTGACGATTAGTGCGCGCGAGGTCCGAACGGCGCTCGAACCGGTGCTGTCGGAAATCATCTCAGCGGTGCGACGTGTGATTGAAGACGCCAGTCCGGAAGTTACCGCCGACATTCACTATTCAGGCGTGATTTTGACCGGCGGCGGCGCACTGCTGCACGGAATGTCCGACCGGCTGCAAAGTGAACTTGATCTAAGAGTGACCGTCCCTGAAGATCCGCTAACGACTGTTGCGCTCGGCGCGGGACGTTTATTGGAAGACGCGGAGCGTTTACAGCGCGCGTCTCTTCGCCTGGACGCGCCGGCTTGGGAACAGGCAGAGCGCCTGGCCGTGAATTGGTAGATAGGGATTCTCTCGTGGCTTTGCCGCCTGATGTGCGGAAAGGCTCTGCCTTTCCGGCGAGCGGTTTTTATTTCTTTACGCGAGGCTACGCCTCGCGCTGAGGCATAGCCTCAAGAAAAAGTTTTAGGTGGGTTCCCGGAAGGCCAAAGGCCTTCCGCACATCAGGCGGCAAAGCCGCTTTCGTGAGAAGAGACTCTTACAGTCTTCAAAGCCACATGAGGTAAAATCTCGTGTGGCTTTTTTATGAACGAGATCAAGCCTTTCAAGATTCGCGATGTCGAGATCAGTCCGCCGTTGGTGCTTTCACCGATGGCGGGCGTGACGGACATTTCTTTTCGACGCCTGCTCAAACAGCGTGGCGGGATCGGCTTGACGGTGTCTGAATTCATCTCTGTCGAAGGCTTGACGCGCAACAATCCGAAATCGAAAAGGCAGATGCGCTTTTATGAAAACGAGCGGCCGTTTGCGGTGCAGATTTTCGGCGGTCAGGCTGAGCGCATGCGCATGGCGGCTGAGATGGCGGAAGAAATCGGCGCAGATATTCTCGACATCAACTGCGGCTGTCCCGCCCCGAAAGTTGTGAAGCATGGCGGCGGCTCAGGATTGCTGCGCGATCTGCCGCGGCTGGAAACGATTCTGAAAGAGATCAAGAAAGCGATCACGATTCCGCTGACGATAAAGATTCGCGCCGGCTATTCGGACAGCACTATCAACGCGGTCGATACCGCAAAGCTCGCTGAGGACTGCGGCGTTGAGCACATCGCGCTGCACGGTCGCACAAAAGAGCAGGGCTATCGAGGCCTCGCGAATTGGGATTTGGTGCGCGCGGTTAAGGAAGTTGTGAAGGTGCCGGTTTCAGGAAGCGGCGACGTTACCACCATTCAGCAGACATTCGATCGTTTTCGCGAGACTGGTTGTGACGGCGTGTTAATTGGACGTGGCGCGATGGCCAATCCGTGGATTTTCCGGCAGATCGAAGATGTGATGCACGGCCGCGAGCCGTTTCAGCCGACGCTTGAAGACAAGCGCGCGTTGCTGCTCGAATACTTTGAAATGCTGCAACAGGACATGCCGATGATCGCGGCGATTGGAAGGATGAAACAGCTGGCCGGACAGTTCACGCGCGGCTTGCAGGGCGGCGCGTTGTTCCGCACCGCGCTCTATCATTCACATTCAGTCGAAGAAATTCTCGGCCGCATCTCGGAATACTTCGAAGCGATCAATAACGGCCGTCCCTACTACGGCGAAGGCCGTCCCCCCGGCGAAATCATCGAAGCCCCCGTGCTCGATTCCTGCGAAGCGGCGACCGCTGCGGTGTAATTCCCTCGTTTCTGTCATCTTCAACACGCCAACGAACACTATTTCCCAGCAGCTCGACGGTTAGAGCAGGGAGTAGTCTACGCTGATGATTACCGAGAGCAGAACATAGCAATCCGTCGCGAAAGTCCCTCATTCTCGAAGGTCTGACATTCCCAAACAATCAAAACGTCCCACCCGCAAGCTCTCAGCAGCTTTTTCTTTTGCGCGTCGCGCTTAATGTTGGACTCGAATTTCCGTGCCCAATACTCTTTCCGTGTCTTCGGCGATGTAGTACGCACACAGCCCTTATGTCTGTGCCAGAAGCAACCATGAACGAAAATAACCTTTCGCAACGAAGGGAAGACTAAGTCAGGCGTACCCGGTAAATCCCGTCTATGCAGTCTGAACCTATAGCCCAACCGGTGAGCTATTCTCCGAACTACCATTTCCGGTTTAGAATGCTTGTCCCTAACACGAGCCATCAGGGCGGAGCGATCTGGGTCTATCGGTTCACCGGCGAGGAGCCTGTGCTGATCTGAACGGGAAGCATCGGCCACTTTACTCATAACGGTAAACTTTTACCTTATTCAATGAGGGATCGACAATTCATCGTAGACGCTGCTCTCCTACGCGAACTGGGAGAACGCCTCATAGGTCAGCCAGCGATCGCGCTTGGCGAGTTGATAAAGAACTCATTTGATGCTGACGCATCAACCTGTCGTATCGAGTTTCGGGAGGACGAGATTGTTGTTTCCGATAACGGGATTGGCATGTCAGCGCGAGATTTTCTTCGCTACTGGATGAGGATCGGCACGACGCACAAAGTGGACAAAGCAAGATCACAGATCCTTCGTCGTCCCTTAACTGGGTCAAAGGGGATCGGAAGGCTTGCCGCGCAATTTTTAGCCGATGAAATGATTCTAGAAAGCACCTCGATCAAAAATCCAAACTGCTTGCTTTATTCGCTGGTCGACTGGAGAAATGCGATTCCGGGCCAAAACCTGAGTAAGGTCAATGTAGCGTGGGATAGGCTGTCCAAAACCGCTGAATATGTCGAGGGAAGTAAGTTTGGCACTAGAATCACATTAAAGACGCTCAAACATGAATGGAATGCTGACACCATCAGAGACTTAGGTTCGGATGTGTGGATGCTTCGTTCTCCATTCAACCGTTCCGATCATGAGAGAACTCATAAGAAACAAGACATAAGGAAACGGCGGCCGGAGGATTTTGATATTGAGATTGACGCGCCAGATATTGCTGACGCCAAACAAGCATTTGATGAAACACTCGAAAAAGTGTTTTCAAACTGGCAGGCGCGGATCTATGGAAAGTTAGAACGAGGACGTTCCAACGGTTCGGCTTCCGTATCCGTCGAGTTCAAAGCCGGCTACCCGGAAGGGTCCAGTCAACGTAAGTCTTTTCGAAGTACGACTCGCCTACCAATTAAACAAAGGAGTAATGAGCCCGGCGAGCCATTAGTGGATAACGTGAATTTCGAAATACTGATTTTCAAAGCTGCCGGCAAGCAGCCTTCAGGTATTGCGGTTGGTGACCTGCGAAAGTACCTGGATCAGTTTGGAAATGTCTCGGTATACGATGCTGGCTTCAGACTGCCTTACTACGGATCTCAAAATACAGCCGGTCAGGACTGGCTAAAGATTTCGGTAGATCAGGCGCGCCGTATCAGTATCTCCGAGTTGCTACCCGAGCGGCTCAGAACGCAGAACAAATACATGTTAGACCTCCCAGCTCTGGGAAGGTTATTCGGAGCCGTGGAAATCAATACCAATCACGAGCGAGAAGTCGCTGAGAAATTTGATAGCGCGCCCGACGCTTGGCTTCAAATCCAGTCTGGGCGCGACCGACTCACCAACAATTCAGCTTTCAGGCAACTCCACGATCTGGTTCGCTATTCACTCGATTTTTATGCCAATAGACATCGCCTTGTAGCGTTGGAGATTGCGGAAAAGAACCGAGCAAAAGAGCCCGCATCCAAAAAGTATGATCGAGTTATTGAGGTCCTGGAAAGCAACAAAAGCGATATTCCTAAGCGCGCTTTTTTGCAAATTCGGCGTGAAGTTAAAGAGGCACGGAAAGCTAGCAAAGCGGAAGAAAAAGTCGGCGGGACTCAAGCAGCACTACTGGCGCCGCTTGCAGCGGCTGGCATGGTCGGCCTGGCGCTGAATCATGAATTGTCACGTGAGATTAGATTCCTTCAACGCATCGCTAAGGAAATCCGACGGATTGCAACCAAGCATTCAATTCCTGATCTGAGGAAGATGGCAACTGAATTCGACGAGGCCCAGAACCGACTGGAGTCGCTTAGGGAATTATTCGCTCCGCTTGTTTCTGACGAAGACAAGACGGCGACTGAACGCTTAAGGGTAAAGGCCGTCGTGGATCAATCGATTCGTGGTATGCAAGCGTTGATGCCTGGCGTGAAGTTCGATAAGAGCGGAATTCCTAACGATCTCAGATTTCCAATGGCCTCGTTGGCGGAGTGGAACGCAGTGCTGCAAAACGTTCTCGCGAACGCCTGGAACGCGTTACTTGATAGCGAAAAGGCGGAGGTCGCGTTTAGGGCTGGCCGGAGTCAAGGCGGTCGTGAATGGTTGCATGTGAGCGATTCTGGGCAGGGGCTTGATATCCCGATCGATGACTCTGACCAACTGTTCGAGCCCTTTGAACATAGGATGAAAATCAGCAAGGACAAACGCTCTATTGCCATTGGCGGCCAAGGACTAGGATTAACCATCGTGAGAATGATAGCTCATAAGCGGGCGGCCAGCGTGGCGTTTGTTAAGCCGGAAGAAGGCTTTTCGACGACTTTCGAAATAGCTTGGAGGGGGGCTAAAAAATGAACATCCTCGTTTGTGATGATAATCAGGATCTGTGTGATGAGATAGTTCATTCTGTTCAGGAATCGCTCGGAGAGAAGCCCGATGCGCTGGTTGGAAAAGAGTTAACCGAAGAACTTACGGGATTCTTTGACAGTATCAGGGAATGCTTGAATGTCGAAGATCCATCTAACTGCAAAGCCCTGCCCGCTAACCCTTTCGATGAAGCGATTGTAATTCTCGACAACAACCTGACTTTTCTGAAGGTGCCGGGCCCGCCTCTAACGGCAGAATCCATCGCAGGCTATCTTCGAGCATTCACTCGAGCCGATTACATAATCTCTTTGAATCTAAACACAGATGTCGATTTTGACCTCAGATATTTGGTTGGGGACTATTCCACTCGCGCTGATCTAGCGTTGAACACCTCGCATCTAGCAAATCGTGCGCTTTGGACTGGTGATCCAGCGGAGGCGAAGGATGGTTTTCTTCCTTGGTATTGGCCGAGGCTCAATGCCGTAGCAGCCAAACGCCGGGCTCAAATCCAATTTATTCGGGATCATCTGGACGAGCCGGTGTTAACGACTTTGGGCTTCGACAAGATTCGTACATCTCACTTGTCTCCTCACGCTTTGGGAGCACTATCTCCTAAGGCTGAACCCGAAGAGGCTAAGGATGACGGTCTGGAACCAGAAAGAATATCGTTCACCGATGTTTTTGTAGCCCGTGATAGATCACTTCCTGTACAGAGCGAACGATTAAATCTGTCAAAAGGGATTGATAATGAAGTAGTAAGGGACCTCATTACGCGCACCGTAGCGGCCGATATCGACTTTTGGTTTCGTAGGAGCATCGTTGGTCCGCAGGAGCCGCTCGTTGATTTGCCTCATTTGCTTATGCGACTCCCGTTCGTATTAGGTTCACAAGCCGACAATCTAAATGGGTGGAACAGGGTTGTTAACAGCGAGCGAGCGCCGTTTGGCCTTGATCGGAAGCTCTATGAGACGCACTTGGCGCGGACGAAATATGAACATGATCTGTGGGTTCCTCATACCAGTTTTTGGTGGCACGAGTTAAAAAATGACGCCGCACTTGATGAGTTATTCTTTGCCGCGAAAGAGGGCGATTGGGCCGACCTGGTCTTCTGTGAAGATCGATCAGCATTCGTTGAGCGCGAACCGAAAAATGGAGAACCGCCTGTTGAGTTTCCGGCAGAATTTGAAGGCGCTGCTTGGGGCCGACGTCACGTGGCCCACATTCCAGGTTATCAATACGCGCCACGGAGTCGCCTAGCGAGTTGATTGGTGATTAGAATGCTTTCATTAGACATTTGGGATTTGATGAAGCTCTATGCACAACGGGGAGTAGACGATTGGACTAAAGCGGATACTAGCCTTCGTCGACGCGCTGGCGACTGCTTCTTGGCCACCCAAATCGCCACTAGTCATCGAGACGCGATCGATACAATTAATGCGGTGTTCAACGGACCGATTCGGCTGGGCGATGCGGCGTCCTTAGCACATGCGAGTGGTCTCAGTTTCATTCCAATGCCGAAACCAGAGAAGCACCCCATCGAACGCTGCTTTTTTTTGCCAGTACGAGAAATAATTGCTGGAAAGGAAAAAGTATCCTTCGATTTGGCGTTACTTGTTTCGGGTAGGAAGTGTTTGGCTTTTCGCTTTGAACCAGCGGATCGACCAACATGGCGTCATGGCTACGGTCACATTCAGATGAATCAAAAAATGCTGAAGAAGATGATTAGCTTGGGAGGAACGCCGGGAGTCGGTGTCCCAGGATGGATTCCACAGAGCTATCCTGCATTTCCCATCTGCACTTCAAACCCATTGAGGATGTTTCTCGCAATGGGAACAGCAATCCACGGCTATGCTAATCGTGGGTTCGCCGACCTGATCGTCGATATCTTCCAAAAGGCAGGTCGCACCTCAGACTCAACTGCGTACTTGGCCGAACTCGCCTTGTTCTTGGGCGGGACGATCCGTTACAGAGTTGATCCAGGCTGGAAAGGCTTTAAGGTCCTCGTGAATGAGTTTGGTCAATGGGGGAGCCGAACCATTAAGAGGAAGCGCTTGTAGCAGCGAACGTATTCGCCCTTAACTCTTGGGGCTATTCCCTCTAGTGCCGTCGCGAGCTTGCCGTCACGCAATTTTTCATACAGTGCGACCACATCATCATTCGGCGCAAAGATGGCATAGACGCCATGGGATGGAATTGCGCCCGATCGATCAATCGTCACGCGCGGAACCTTCGCCAGCTCAGGAACGAGAAGTTTCGGACGTTTCCAGTCAGCAGCCAGTACTCGATCTATCGTTCGGAACCACACTGCCCCATCTCGTACAATCGACCTCTTCTTTAACTCTTTTCTGAAACGCTTGAGCCGGGCCAAGAGCAACGGGAACTGTTTTGGATCGATCAACGTTCCATCCTTCCCGTACATCGCGACAACACGACGACCGCTTCGTGTGATAGATCCTTCCTTGATGTCTGACCCATCGATCCATGGCCTAAGCAATTCTGGCTCCACGTCGTCTTCGTCCGCATCAAGTACGAATGCCGCCGTGTGGCCCAATGCTGGGCCAACCTTCACAACGCATCCGAGTTCTGTGAGGGTCTTCTTGCGATGCCGCTTCTCCAAGCGCGGTTTCGTTTTCTTCTTCCGTCTCTTGACTGCAATGAGAATCGTCGGATAAGAATCGACATCGCCGACAAACGCCTCAGCAGCAGATAGAGTTGACTCCGATTGAATGTTTAAGGCTGGCAGCCATTTTTGGCGGAAGCCTTCAGCAAAGCCCATGAATCGCCAGCGGTCCGAGCACAGGAAACCGAACCGTCCCCCAGGCCTTAATGCTTCAAGTGTTCTATCCAGAAACGGTAAAAACAAATCTCCTACCGTTACTGCGGAAGGCATCATTGCTTCGTACTTTTCTTTTAGCCTTGGTGGAATCTTTGACCATCGAACGTAAGGCGGATTTCCCGTGGCATGGGTGAAACGGTCCAGCGGAAGATCCGCAAGCAGGAAGTCACCGGTGGTGATCCAAGCGCGTGCGCAGGCAAGCGCAGTTTGGTGATGGACACCGGCTTCGCGCAGAACCGTCACCACTCGTTCGCGTGCACGCTCTGCTTCGTGAGGGTGAAGTTCAAAGGCTACTATGCGCCGAAGCAATGACTTAGCTGTTAGTTTAATCCGTCGACGTTTTAGTGAGGCTACCAGTCGTCGCGCGGCCTCGACGACGAAAGCCCCATCACCTGCCGCAGGCTCAAGCAAACATGCTCGCGACAGGTCGACAGTTTCACGCCAACCGATCCCGTCGAGAATTCGACAAACTACCTCAGCCTTGGTGTAAACTCCGCACCGGCGGTGGAGTTCTTTTACGGCTGCTGAGACCCTTTGTCGTCGCGCTATTAGGGTGCGCGTAGACGCGGCGGATGTCGCTTCAGGCATTCGACAGGGCCTCTTATTGGTTTGGATCTTACGAATTAGTTGCGCAAAGGAAGCCGCGCCGTCCCATAATATCATGTCGGTGACTGGACTCTTTGCCGGGATTGGCGGGTTTGAGCTCGCCTTCTCTCGTGCTGGCGTTGCTACGGAAATGCTTGTCGAGTTGGATTCGGCCGCGACGGCCGTCCTAACGGCGCAGTTTGCTGGTGTCGAGATAAGTCCAAACGTACTCGACCTTACCGATCTACCAAGCAACACATCAATTTTGACTGCGGGTTTTCCATGCCAGAATTTGAGCATGGCGGGAGATAAGTCTGGCATTGACGGTTCGAAAACAGGTGTCGTGCGAAAGATGTTCGAATTGATCGCCCGATCGACGGTCCCATTGATCCTAATTGAAAACGTTTATTTCATGCTTCAACTCGACAGGGGCAAAGGCATGGAATGGCTGGTCGAACAATTCGAAAAGCTCAATTATCGCTGGGCGTACCGAGTACTCGACACAAATGGCTTCGGGTTGCCTCAGCGTCGTCGTCGAGTTTATTTCGTCGCTAGTCATGACATCGATCCGAGAATGATTCTTTTTGCGGACGAAACAGATCGTCCGGCTTTGCCAAAACCGGATCTATCGGTTCCGTTGGGTTTCTATTGGACGGAAGGGCGCTCTGGACTTGGAATGACGGTGAATGGAATTCCACCATTGAAAATCGGTTCGGCGTTAGGAATTCCATCAGCACCTGCGGTTCTGTTTCCAGACGGCGAAGTCCTAATGCCGAGCTTAAGAGCGTGCGAACGATTACAGGGTTTCCCAAGCGGTTGGACAGATCCGGCGGCGAACGGCGAAAGGAAGGACCCACGTTGGCGGCTCGTTGGAAATGCAGTTTCGGTTCCTGTTGCGCAATGGGTCGCGAAGCGCATCAACACGCCCGGGCATGTCAGGGAGTATGAACTGATAGATGTGGACGAGTGGAAGAGATGGCCGGATGCCGCTTGGAATGTTGAAGGCAAGCGTGTTGGCGTTGTCGCAAGCGATAGACCAGTACAAATTGAAACGCCTTCAATTTCCGACTTCCGCGATGAGACCTGGACCCGCTTGTCAGATCGCGCATTAAACGGATTCATTGGTCGCGCGGCTCAAGGTAGTCTCAAAATGCCCAATGGTTTCATCCAGGCGTTAATAGATGCGACCCGGAAGATGCCTCAAGCCGCCGTGGCCTAATCACTGCGTAGCGACTCAACCGAGCATTCGCTCATCCTGTTATTAGGCATTGAGCTGTAGACAATGGAACTACTTAGCGTTCACTGATTACTTTCCGAGTTGTTTAGCCAGCCGATCGAGCAGCGCCTGCTCTTCACCAGAAATTTTGCTGCCTAAACCCAAAATGCCACCTGACGCTGCTGCTACGCGCGTGCACAGTTCAAGCAGGTTCTCACGGCGCATCTCCGTCTCTCCCGGTGCATTCGTCTCAGCGAGATTCATGATCACTCGCAAGGTCTGTTCGAGGAACTCGTCGTCCGGCCGGTTGGTCAACCAGTCGTTCAATTGCTTGAAAGCCGCGCTGTCTTCAGCGATATTCCGTAGTCTCGCCGCCTCAAGAATTAACTCCCGTTCGGGGCCACTGACTTTATGGTCAGCCCAGGCGACGCTAATCAGCGGTACCAGGTGCAGCAGCAAGACGGTGTCGCGCGTATAGCCAAGCTCCTGTAACGTCTTCAGAACTTCTTCGTTCGAAGTACCGCTGCCTTCAGCAAGCTCTTTCATCTGCGCTTCCGCCTCGCGCCGCTTGCGAAGCTTTTCGATCAACTCCTGTTCTTTGCGATGAAAGTATTCTTCCTCGAGCCCTTTGCCACGCTTGGCCATTGCGTCATCCGCCATATTTGCCTCCGATTAAAGTGAAATGCCGGCTCATCATGGACAAGCCCGCTTATGATTGCAGCGCGATCCTAGCAGAACCACACGACGCGCGGGAAACGCCGGTGACGAATGGCAACTCAATTACTCAATCGATCCCTTGTAAAAAGGTCGAAACTGGTGCAACTCAAGCGTAAAGGTCTTTTTCGAGACCATGACATCCGAGACAAAGAGCGACCTTGCGTCCTCTTCGTTTTTGGCTTCAACGATCACCATCCCTTTGTCGCCGTACCTGGCTCCGATTGCGATCCTTTTCTCCGCACGCAATCGTTGTAGATTCTCGCTGTGTTCTTTGAAACCGATCTGTTCATTGGCCGGCTTAGCGTCCTCCCAGGCAGTCCCGCGTGAGAAGATTGCGATGAAGTATTGTTTTGCCTGCGCCGTCTGCGGCGGCGGGCGATCAGCGGACTGCGCCAATGATAAGCAACTACAAAGTACGATCGTAAGAATTACTGATAGCCTCATTTCATCTCCTCTTAAGACGGGGTTCTTGATGCGACTTAAAAATCGCGCGCATTCTAATTTTGCACCTGAGGCAAGTCAATAAACTTAGACGGTATGTGATTCTGGTGAGATACTGCGACGTTGCAATAGTCACTTATGAAAGACACTGTTCGCATTGGAATCATTGGCGCAGGCTTCGCGCGCACCACGCAGATCCCCGGATTCAAAAACTGTGAAGGCGCGCAGATCGTCGCAATCGCCAGCGCGCATCGGGAAAACGCTGAAGAAGTCGCGCGCGAATTCGATATCCCTAACATTGAAGATGATTGGCGCGGCGTGGTCGCGCGTGACGACGTCGATCTCGTCAGCATCGTGACGCCGGTCGTGACGCACTGTGAGATGACGCTGGCCGCGTTGGATGCCGGCAAAGCGGTGCTATGCGAGAAACCGATGGCGATGAATGCGGATGAAGCGCGCCGCATGATGGCACGCGCGAAAGAGAAAGGTGTGCTTGCGCTGATTGATCACGAACTCAGATTTCTGCCCGGTCGAATCAAGACGCGTGAACTGGTGCACCGTGGTGACATTGGACTGGTGAAGCACGTGCAGGTGATCTTTCGGTCAGACTCGCGCGCGCACGTCGATCGGCCGTGGAACTGGTGGTCGGATGTTAAGCAGGGCGGCGGCGCGTTGGGGGCGATCGGCTCGCACGTGATCGACAGTTGCCGCTGGACGCTCGGTGCCGAAGTGTCGGAAGTGTTTTGTAATCTTGCGACGCACGTGCGTGAGCGGAAGGACGACCGCGGAGAGTTGCGCCTCGTAACGACTGACGATGAAGCTAATTTGCTTCTACGGTTCCAGGACAGCGAATTGACGGAAGCCGCTACCGGTAACGCTTCCATGTCGCTGGTCGAAGCCGGCGCGCCTCAAAACGAAATTCAATTCTTCGGCAGCAGCGGCGCCCTTGGGGTCGGCGAACTCGGCGAGATATGGCGGGCAAAAATCGGCGCAGGTGACTGGATGATTGCCGAGAGGGACTCCGGTGAGTTGGCAGCGGGGATGATTGACTCAGGCTGGTCGCGCGGGTTTACGGCCTTCGCCCAAGAAATTGTGGCCGCGCTGCGCGCGGGGCGAACCACAGTTGAAGGGGCCGCGACGTTTGCAGATGGCTATCGGACGCAACTGGTTCTCGATGCCGCGCGCAAATCCAATGAACGTGGCTGCTGGGAAGGAGTCTGAGAAGAGCAGTGAAAATTGAGAAATGAAAATTAGAAAATTAAATTGCCTATTTGTTATCTTGAGTCTGCCGCGGTGGGTGCTTCTTCCTGTTCTCCTTCGTCGTCACGACTGATTTACCGATGATATTGCAGAGTTGATTGCACTCATCGAGAAGCCCCCCATTTTCTGCTCGGGTAGCATCTCGGTCTTAATAATCAGGCGAATCCAACATCGGGATTCACGCAGCTCTTTCAAACAAATACTGAGCTTGTGCGCAAAATCATTGCGACTTTCTGCCGCACAAGCTTCTTCGTAATTAGGCGCCGGCGACGTACCGGAGCGAACCAATTGTCCCGCGACATGGCGTCCCATCCGCGTGTCCGGTAGCGCGTCTACAACTTTGCCAATCCGTGCAGCGAAGTCAATCAGTCGCTGCGACAGCTCGTCTGAGGTCATGGGAGTCCTCCTCGTAACTTTAAGTCGTGGCCTTCAGTTCATTTTTCAGTTTTCAATTTCTATTTTTCAATTTGCACTTTCCGGTTTACTGCTTCGTTGCCGTCTCAGTTCCCGTCTTATCGCTGCCGTAACCACCCCACACGCCATCGAGCGTTCCATCCGGTTTGATTTCATAAGCGACAAATCCGCAGCGCACGCCGCCGATGCCCACCGCCACGTGGTTGCCACGCTTAATGCCGACGCCATCCGTGTTATTGCTCCAGACGAAGCGATAAAGATTTCCGGCCGGCTCGACCGTAAGTTTCGATTTATAGCTTGTCCCGTTCGGGTTCTTGCCGATGGCGTCGTAGTCGGCGGCCAACTCCGATCCGCTGACGCGCGTCGCGTCTTCGTTTCCCGCTTCATCGACGCCCCAATATCCCCAGCGCCCCGCGAGCGAGCCATCGTTCCGAATCAGGTAATCGATGACCCCGCAACCTTTTCCGTTTGCTCCGGCGGCGAAAGCCACGGCCACGACATCGCCGTTGACTACGCCGACGCCGTCATACTGAGAGCCCGCGTTCCAGCGGAATTGATAAACATCGCCATGCGGAATGATTTCCAGCGTGCCGCGATAGGGCGCGCTATTCGGATTTGTGCCGGTGACGTTGTACTTGCCGGCAATGTTTGCCGTGGTCGCCGGCGCGCTTTCGTTGGCCGGCGTAGTAACGGTCGAGCTGTTGGTGCTTGAGTTGGTCGATGGGCTTGTCTCACTGCTGGTCGAGTTGCTGGTTGACTTGCACGCGATGACACAGGCGACAAGCAGGATGAGCGCAATGCCGGCGTAGATCGATGAGCGAGCTTTCATTTCGGAACTCCTGATGCTGGATGCAAAGGCGCGCCTATTTACGCCGTTAATCTGTTTCTTGTCAATAAAAACACCAGTGCTATAGTGGCTGTCCTTCATCACGGATGGCCAGGAAACATCGCAAAACAGCGGAAAAACCTTTTCGTGTCGGCGTCGATACCGGCGGCACGTTTACGGATTTCGTTTACGCCGTAGACGGCGAGATTCACGTCTTCAAAGTTGCATCGACGCCAGACGATCCTTCACGCGCTATTACTGAAGGGCTACAGAGAATCATCGAAGAGCATTCTGGGACGGTCGCCAGAATTGAAGTCATTCACGGGACTACCGTCGGAACCAACGCACTGCTCCAACGCCGCGGCGCGCGCGTGGCGTTGGTGACCACCTCGGGCTTTGAAGATGTCATCGAGATCGGCCGCCAGGCACGACCTGAACTTTATAACCTGAACGCGATCAAGCCGGCGCCGCTCGTCGCAGGCGATTTGAGATATGGCGTTTCCGAACGCGTCGCGGCGTCGGGCGAAGTTGTCGAGCCGCTCACCGATGACGCGGTGGCGGGGTTGCTTCGGCAAGTCCGGAAAGGCAAACCCGAATCGATCGCGATCTCTTTGCTGTTTTCGTTCGCTCATGCTGAACATGAACGGCAAATTCGGGAAACGCTGAGTGAGTTGAACGTCCCGCTCTCTGTCTCTCATCAAATTCTGCCCGAGTATCGTGAATACGAACGGACATCGACGGTTTGCGTCAACGCTTATCTGCAACCGTTGATGGGGCGATATCTGACGAGTCTGAGTACGCATGCCTCCGGCATGCAGCACGCCAGAGGCGTGCGTACCGGATTCTCGTTACACGTTATGCAGTCGTCCGGCGGCAGCATCTCGGCGGAAGCAGCCGCGGACGAACCAGTGCGCACAGTCTTGTCCGGCCCGGCGGGAGGCGTGGTTGGCGCGTTGCGTGTGGCGCAAGCCGCAAAGATTGAAAAAATTATTACGTTTGATATGGGTGGCACTTCCACTGATGTCGCGCTCTGCGATCGCGACGGAATGCGCCTCACGAACGAAGCGATAGTCGCCGGCGTGCCGGTCGCTGTGCCGATTATGGACATTCACACCGTCGGCGCCGGCGGTGGATCGATAGCGCGGGTGGACGAAGGCGGAAGCTTACGCGTCGGCCCGGAATCGGCGGGCGCGGATACCGGACCGGCCTGTTACGGCAGGTCGCTTTGGCCCACAGTCACCGACGCCCACGTTGTGCTCGGCCACTTTCCAAATGCTTCGTTACTGGGCGGTGAGTTCAAGCTGGATAACAAACGTGCACGCAATGCGCTCGAGAGCTTGGCCGCGGATTTGAGCAAAGCCGCGCAACGGAAAGTAAGCGCAGTCGCAGCGGCGCAAGGCGTGCTCGATGTGGTCAACACAAACATGGAACGCGCGCTGCGACACATTTCGGTTGAGCGCGGACATGATCCCCGCGCATTCAGCCTGGTTCCATTTGGCGGCGCGGGCGGATTGCATGCCGTCGAACTGGCGCGAGCGTTGCAGATTCCGCGGGTGCTGCTGCCGTTCGCTCCGGGTGCGCTCTCAGCGATAGGCGTCCTTGCGGCCGACGTGGTGAAAGAGCAAAGCCGCACGGTGATGTGGGAAGCCGGCCCGGACGTCACCAGGAAACTCGATCGCGTGTTCCGCGAACTGGAAGCAGAAGCGCGCTCCGTGCTTAAAAGCGAAGGTTATCCTGAATCGAAACAGCGCCACGAACGCTCGCTGGCCGCGCGGTACAAAGGACAGTCGTTTGAACTTCAGAGCAAACAGACAAGTGGCGGTATCGCCGCAGCTTTTCACCGCGTGCATCGCGCCCGGTATGGTTATGCGCAGGAAAAGAATGTCGTGGAAATTGTCAGTGCGCGGGTTCGTTCGATCGGCGTCGTCGAGAAAATGAAGACGCAACGCGCAAAAGTCGCGGCGAACGCCGTAGCGAAGCCGCACGACTCGGTAGAGACCTATTTCGGCCGAAGGAAGGTCCGGGCCGCGCTATATCATCGCGAGAGGCTTTCGGCGGGTGCGCGTCTATGCGTACCCTGTATCGTTACGGAGTATTCAGCCACCACCGTAATTCCAGACGCGCGAACAGCAGTCCTGGATGAACAACTGAACTTACGAATTGAGTTTTGAAAAATGATCGTCAAGTTTGATTACACACCAGAGGAATTCGTAGACGCGACAACGCGTTTGTTAAATCGAAGCAGGACGTACCGGCGAACATGGTGGTATGGACTATTAGCAACGTTCCTTTTCGGGTGGTTGGCATCGTTCGTAATCGTCTTCGTTATCTTCAGACAAATCTCAGTTGCTGTCGCGATCGGTTCAGTAATCGGACTACTTTGTGTTGCTACTTATCCATTCAGTCAGGAGGCCTCAGTGCGGAGACGACTCCGCAGTTTCGTAAGAGAGCGCCACGGTGAAACAAGCTCGTTTGTTTGCCAGGTTGAGTTAACCCCAACGCAAATTAGGACGGCCGACGCAAATTGTCAGACATTTCATGAATGGAGTGAGGTGCAGGAAATCCGCGATGTTCCTGATGCAGTCGAGATAATCACCCGTGGTGGAGGCGGCGTCATTGTCCGGAACCGGGCATTCGAAACGCCCGAAGTCCGCGCGCAGTTCATAGAACTGGCGAAGAACTACGTTGAGCGGCCGCACATGAATTACTCAACAGCATGAAGAAGTTCGATCCAACGACTCTCGAAATCTACCGCGCGCTCTACACGTCCGTTGCGGAAGAGATGGGCACCGCCCTGCGGCGGACTGCGTTCTCACCCAACATCAAAGAGCGGCGCGACTACTCATGCGCCGTGTTCGACTCGGCCGGTCGCGTTATTGCGCAGGGTGATCACATGCCGGTGCATCTCGGCTCAATGCCGATGGCGGTGGCCGCGGCTTTGCGCGAAGTCGAAATCGGACCGGAGATGTTGTCGCCGTCAACGATCCGTTCGCCGGCGGAACGCACTTGCCGGACGTTACCCTAGTCGCGTCAGTGGTCAGTAGTCAGTCGTCAGTTGTAAAAAGAAAACGACGGACAACGGACGACGGACAACGGACCTTTTTTATGTTGCTAATCGCGCCCATCATGCGGACATCGGCGGGGCGACACCCGGTTCGATGGGAATTGCCACGGACGTCTACGGCGAGGGCGTGCGGATTCCGCCCATTCGAATCATGCGCGCCGGCGAAGTCGTCGAGGACGTGATGAAGCTGATTCTCACTAACGTCCGGGGCAGCGATGAACGGCGCGCGGACTTCGAAGCTCAAATCGGATCGTTAAAGACTGGCGAAATGCGTCTGTTAGAGATTGTTCAGCGGCGCGGCGAGAAAGAAGCGCGCTCATACGCGCAGCACTTGATCTCGTATTCGTCACGAATGATGCGGGCGACGATTGCCGCAATTCCCAACGGAACTTACGAAGCAGCTGATGCTTTGGATGACGACGGCATCAGCGACGACGAGATTCCAATCCGGGTTCGCCTCACGATCAAAGGGGAACATGCAACCGTCGATTTCACCGGCAGCAGTCCGCAAGTGGCCGGCGCAGTCAATGCTGTCGAAGCGATTACCGTCTCGGCAGTGTCATATTGTTTTCGTTGTCTGATCGTCGGCGACGTTCCGGCAAGTGCCGGATTAATCGAGCCAATCGATGTTATCGCTCCGAAAGGAACGGTCGTCAACGCGCTGCCGCCGTCGTCGGTTGCCGGAGGCAATGTCGAAACGTCCCAACGGATCGTCGATGTCGTTTTTAAAGCTCTTTCGCAAGCTATTCCTGATCGGATTCCCGCGGCCAGCCAGGGCACGATGAACAACCTGACGATTGGCGGCATTGATCCGCGCACGGGCCGAGAGTTTTCCTACTACGAAACAGTTGCCGGCGGCATGGGCGCGCGTCCAACGCGCGACGGGATGAACGCGACCCACACGCACATGACGAATAGTCTCAACACACCGGCTGAGGCGCTTGAGTATGCTTACCCGCTGCGCATTCGTGAATATCGCATTCGCAAAAATTCGGGTGGCAAGGGAAAGTTCAAAGGTGGCGACGGCGCTATTCGTGAAATTGAAACGCTCGCGCCAGTCAGCGTCGCGCTGCTCGCGGATCGGCGCAAGCTTGCGCCCTATGGATTGGAGAACGGCGGCGACGGCGAGCGCGGTAGAGCTTTTATCATTCGACGCGACGGTCGCCGTGAACAGTTAACTTCAAAAGGAAACTGGCATCTTGAAATCGGCGATCGGGTGCGCATTGAAACACCGGGCGGTGGCGGCTTTGGGAAACCTGATCCTCTCGTTCGCCCTCTCTCCGAACGTGAATTGGCGACGCTGTTTCATGATAGAATTCGCTCTGGGTGAACAATGAGCCGAGCGAATTGGGTACTTGAGGAAACGATCGATCGCAGCCGCGAGATTGCTGAAGCTCGCGCGCAACTGATGGAGTACGCTTCTGAACAGGGCGTCTCTCCGGTGTCGAATCTCAATGACCTCAAAGGTTCATCCGCGCCTGACGACGACGGAAACGACAACGTTGACGAACTACTTCGCTTGTTACGTGAATGGCATGATGATGACTTGGGGATTAATTAGTGGCGGTTGTCGTTGACACGGACGTTGTTTCGTTTCTTTACAAGCAGGACGACCGTAGCGGTTTTTATCTTCCTCATCTTTCCAATCAGTTACCGGTAATCTCTTTCATGACTTTGGCTGAATTGGAACGATGGACACTGGCCGGTAACTGGGGCGACCGCAAACGCCAGCACTTAATGAAATATTTGCGCCGCTACACGGTACATCCGGTGTCGGCTCTGCTGTGCCGGAAATGGGCTGAAGTGGTCGATGGCTCACGACGCCGAGGCAGGCCGATAGCAACTTCGGACGCTTGGATTGCCGCCACCGCCTTACTTCTGGACGTTCCTCTGCTCACGCACAATGCTGGTGATTTTACGAACGAGCCGAGGCTGAATGTGATTTCAAAAACTGATTGATTGCCTAACCTCAAGATGATGAGTAGTCCAGCAACAATGATTCGCACTATTGAACCCGAAGAAAACGATGTACCGGCCAGAAGAGAACATACCTGGGTTTCTCGCGCAGGTTGGGTCGAAGTGATTGCCGGCTCGATGTTTTCCGGCAAGTCAGAGGAACTAATCCGGCGCCTGCGTCGCGCAAAAATTGCGCGGCAAAAAGTGCAGGTGTTCAAGCCTGAAATCGATTCGCGCTTTTCGGAAAACCATATCGTCTCGCACTCTGAAATGCGCCACGAATCTTCGAACGTGCGCACGGCGGCCGAGATACGCGCGCTGGTGCAGCCGGAAACTGAAGTTGTGGGAATCGATGAAGCCCAATTCTTCGACAACGAGCTAATTGCGGTGGCCAATGAATTGGCCGGACGTGGAATGCGCGTGATCGTCGCCGGACTTGATACCGATTACACTGCCAAGCCCTGGGAGCCGATGCCGCAACTGCTGGCGATCGCCGAATACATCACCAAGACGCACGCGATCTGCATGAGATGCGGTCAGCCCGCCAACTACACGCAAAGAACTGTTAAATCTGAAGAGCGAGTCGCCGTCGGCGGCGCCGACATGTACGAAGCACGCTGCCGTGCTTGTTTCAAACCACATGCCGACGCCCCGACAGTCCACGAGGGGTGAGGGAAAGTTGCGGCAGCCCAAGTGGGAGGAAGTATCGGGTTCGTTTACTGTTGGGCTGCTCTAACTGGATATGCATCGCGACGACAAAACATTTCAACGTCGCATGTGACGCAAGGGATAGGTTTAGGGATTTTGAATTCTGAGGGAATAGCTGGCGATGCTCTCACTGTTGCCATTCGGATTCACGCCACTTAGTTTGACCCGATAATCGCCGGTAGACACCAGGCTGGCGGGTACGTCCAACACAATTGCAGCCTGTCCATTAACTACTTCTTTCGGGAGATTACTCTTTGAAAATAGAGTCCGGCCCTCAGCGTCAAGCGTAGCTTCGTACGAGTTGTGGCGTAGTTCAGCTATCAGAAGCCGCAAACGCAGGGTGTCAGTGTCAGACGTAACGGTAAGAGGACTAACCCCGTCGCCGGCGTCACGACTGAGGCCCGGAGTGAGCGCGACGAAAAGCACGCGACCCGGATCACGCGGACCTGGATTCAAGGTTCGCCATCCGAGCCAGGTAACTCCTACAACCACCAGAATGAGGGCGGCCGTCAGGGCATAGCCGTAAATTGGACTTCGAATCGGCAGGAAACCGAACCAACGCCACGGGGGGCGGCTTTGCAGAGGGGGCTCTTCAGCGACGCGCTCATCTGTGGCAACCTGATATTTCGGACCTTCAGCGGCCACATATTTCGTGAAAGTTCGCGCAAAGCGAAGTTTCTCTTGATGTTCGGGAGCAGCCAGAAAGTGCGATTCAAAGCTTTCACGCTCTGACGCTGAGAGTCCCTCACGAAGATATTCGTCGATTAACTCGTCCTCAATGATGACAAGTTCCTCGTAGACTGCATCGCTCGTCAGCAGCCGCTCTTCAAACTGAGTCTGCTGCTCACCCACCAAATCGCCGAGCAAATAGTCACGAATTGTTTGCTGTTGTGTATCGTTTGTTTTCAACTTCCTGAACCCCACCGCGATAATCTCTAACTTGAATGATTTTTCCCCCCTTAGTATTTCAAGCGGCACCTTCCTGTACGCATTCCGCCACGCACTGCTGGAGCGACGCGCGGATGCGATGTGCCCGTATTCTTAAGGCGTTCGCGGCAATTCCCAGCCGGGATGCCAATAATTTGCGATGTTCGACTTTCGCGTGCTTTTCTTCCTGATAGTAAGATAAAACCAGCCCTCGATGTTCGGGGGACAGTTTAGCGACACAGCGATCGAGACACGCATACTCCAACTCAGCCTGCTCATGATCGGTCGTCGCGACGGGCAACGGCGGAACCGGCTTTCGCCGCATATACTCGAGATGTATTTTGTTTGCAACGCCATAAAAATAACGAGCCGGTTCGCCGGTGTACGAAGCCTGAATTTCGGGAAGTTTGCTCGTGACGCGGTTGATCGTTTCGTCGGCCAGGTCTTCGGCTTCCGAACAGCCGCGACAACCGAATATCTTGATGAGTCGGAGGCGAACAGTCTCGTACTTCAGCGCTGCCGCTTCGCGATCTGGATCAAGCCAGGCGAGTAAGGCATCAAACGCTTCCTGCGTGAGAAACCATTCCTTTTTCATGGGGCGCTGAAAGCAGAAGACCGGAGGTTGGAATTGCGGTACGGTCTTTAGCTACGCCGCGTATTGTACCTAAAGAGTGCGGCTTCGTCTTCTGCCGAAGACAAAACAGGCCGCCAGCAGGCAGACGCTAAACAAGCCGGCCGAGGTTACCAGCCATTGCGCACGGGGGTTTCCGGCGGCGGCAATCTCAGTTTGATCGTAGCGACCTTGAATGATAAACGCGGCCCAAAAGTACGGCGCCTGCCAACGTTGCTGTTGCCACATCCAAATTTGTGCCTCGCGCATGGCGGCCGAAGGTGTCAATCCTTTTCTAAACATGCCTTCGTAGAATCGCGTCATCAGCGCAGCCGTCGCGTCATCGTCAACTTTCCAGAGCGACGCCGCCACCCCGCCCGCGCCCGCGTACATGAACCCGCGCGTCAATCCGATCAAACCTTCGCCTTTGATCTCTTTTCCGAGGCCCGTATTGCACGCGCTGAGAACCACGAGATTCGCAGACAGCTTCAGCTTGTAAATGGCGTGTAAGCGCAGAAAACCCTCCTGTGGCTGACCATTTCGCTCGACTAGCGAGAACACCAGGCCGGACAATTCGGGATCCTCATAATCGACAAAGCCATGCGTGGCGAAGTGCACGATACGGTACTGGGCGAGTTCGGGTTTAAGGACGGCCGCGCGATTCGCTTCGAATCCGAGTGCTTTCAGTCCCGTTCCCCAGGGCGCGAACGACATGATTGCTTCCGCCTCCTCGCGCGAAGCGGGCAAGGCCGGAACTCGACCGTCTGAGACTCCGATATCGCGAAAAACTTCTTCAACGCTGAGTGAGTGAGTTGACGGGTTCGCCAGGGTCGGGCTCGTAACCCGCGGATCATCTGCTTCAAAGACGGGATTAGCGAACACCGCAATTGTGTTTGGAGCTTGGCGTCGAGTGCGGTCTTCCAGCACCAGCGCCAATGTCGAAGCGGAAGGTTGGTAAACAATTTCATGATCGACCAGCAGCGGCAAGCGGTCACCCGGCTGGCTGGCCGGCGGCACCATCAAGGCTTGAAACGGGATATAGTGCAGGGCTCCGTCGGGAACGATCAGCAGCCGCTTTCGTTGCAATCGAGTTTGCACGGGCCCGATCAAAACATCGGCGAGCGTCGCGGCAATTTGCGGAAGCTGGGCGTCTGCCTCTCGCATTCGTGACTGGCGCTGTTGAAAAGTTTCGCCGGCGACTGGTTGGTTCGACATGAGCAACTCCCGGAACTTTCGCGCCGCGACTTCAATTTCCGCGCGCGGGGGCAACTCATAACTCCATATCTCAGTTCGCGTAACCGCCCAAAGGTAACTGCGCTCGTCGCCGAGCATGTATTCGAGCAGGATGGAATCAGCATCCAGGATGCGTTGTTGAATCTGGTCCAGAGTGAACGGTTGTGGTTCCATGAGAGCGGCGTAGCGAGGACTTTTCAGCTTGATCTGCGCGCGAATCGAGTCGTATTCAGCCGTCAGCCGGTCAATCTCCTTTGTCAGCGTGGTCGCGTCCTGACCTGGTTTTCTGGTGAGTTCGGCGCGCTGCGCAAGTTTCGCCTCCATCACTTTCTCGAGTGCTCTCTCGCGCTCGAGCAGCACCGGATCGACATCTTGCCGAAAGTCCTGGTGCGCTTCTCTCAGCGATTCGACGAAAGATCGCGCCCGGGCTTTTTCAGTGGCTTCGAAACTCCGCCTCGCAAAATCCTGCGACGGTTGCTGCCGGTGCAATTGCATCAGGATGTCCGCATGCAGCTCGTAGTAACGGTGCGTTGAGGCGACGAATGACGCGCGGACGTCGCGGCTGGCCACGTTCGTTCGCAGCGATTCCGCTAACCGAACACTCGCTTCAATCTCCGAAAGGGCCTTGCCGAGGTCGCCGAGGTCGCGCTTTACGCGAGCAATATGAAAAAGCGTGAAGGCCTCGCCCGCCGGATCGCCCGCTCGACGATTTAGTTCTAGTGCTTGTCCATAGTATTTAAGCGCACCCGTCCGATTGCCGGCGCGCTCATGTATGTGACCGATGTAGTCGAGGGTGTATGCAACTGCTCTTTGATCCTGACCCTTGCGGCTGAGGGCGAGAGATTGCGTATAGAAGCTGAGCGCCTGTTTCGGATCATTGGAGGCTTCGTACACTCGACCCATGTCCCGCAGAGTCTGAGCTTCCATTCTGGTGATCCCAAGCGAGCGGAAAAGCACCAGCGCGCGTTGGTAACGTTCGAGGGCTTGCGAGTGCTGTCTGAGCGAGAAATGAACTCTGCCCGAATCCATC
Organism: uncultured Acidobacteriota bacterium; assembly: GCA_963726075.1. Taxonomy (GTDB): domain Bacteria; phylum Acidobacteriota; class Blastocatellia; order Pyrinomonadales; family Pyrinomonadaceae; genus UBA11740. Next base: position 1,851,802 of record CAVSAQ010000001.1, read on the forward strand.
TGTAATTCAGCTTCGCCCCAGACGTTCCCAATTTCACGAAAAACGGCAATCGCTTCGTCGTCGTAATCCAGCGCCTTCTTTTCTTCACCCAGATTCTCGAACGTGAAACCGATGCCCGCCAGCACAGTGGCTTGCGTCAAGCGATCATCGATGACTTTAAAAATCTCAAGAGCGTCGAGAAAAGAATTCAAGGCACTCTGATATTCACCCATCCTGGTATACAGAATGCCGAGCGCTCGAAGACTTCGCGCCTCCCAGTAGGCGGTTTGCGATTGGACGCTTAGGGCTCGCGCTTCCAGAATCGCGTCACGCGCCTTTGCCGTGTCGCTCAAACTGGAGTAGGTATAACCAAGGTTCACTAAGGCCTGGGCCTGGCCGCGGTAGTCACGCAAGGTTCGCTTGATGGTGAGCGCCTGATTGTAGTTCTCCAGGGCGCGCCGAAGATTGCCAAGGCCATACCACGCCTCTCCAAGCACGAACAAAGCATCGCTTTCCAGACTCTGGTTTCGCGCCAGCCGGCTGAGTCGCAAAGCGCGTTCGGCGGTGTTCAATGCCTCACGGAATCTGCCGTTGCTCGAATGGCAGTAGGCCAACGAATTTGCGACATCTGCCTGCAACCTCTCGTCGCTGGTCCGATTGGCGAGCCCAGCGGCCTTGAGGTAGTGCTGTAATGCCTCGTCGTTGCGACTCAATGATTCCAGAGTCCTGCCGAGACCCCGAAGTGCTCGTGCTTCCGCCTCCGCATCGGACAACTGGCGGGCATGCTGGATCGCATCGCGATACTTATCAACTGCTTGCAGGTAGGTTTCTCGCCTCTGTTGTTTGGAGAGTGTTGCTATCTCAGCATTAAGTTGTTCGAGCTTCAGCCAATCACTGTCGGCTGCTCTAGTTGGTCGAAGCTGCCTAATGCGAATCGCATAGCGCGACACGGTCGGGCTGGATCCGTTCGCGCGCAGGCTGACCCTTGACGGCCCGGCAACAGTAGTAATGAGCGAGACGACGGTTAAGTCATTGCTGGTGGCCGTGAATTCTGTTGGGGTTCGTCCGGCAGGGTCGGACAAGGTTCCACTAAGGTCAATTCCCCAGACTTCGATTTCAACCGACAGGAATTGGTTTGCGCCCGCGGTGATCGCGAAGACTTGTTGTTGTCCGGCGGCAATCTCCCGGTTAATGGATTGTTGTAAACCAAGCGCCTGCTCGTCGTGGGCTGCGATGGGTGAGTTCGAGCCTGCGACTGGGTTCGCAGGCTCGTGAAGAGAAATTCCGAGGACAGTTAGCCCTACGAGCGCTAAGAATCGGGCGGCACATCGCGCATGACAAAGCCATTCACTAGTAACCGTTGAAGATGTGGCCGCGGTCTCGCTGCGACGTCTCATTTTCCGGCTGACTGCCCCACAGCTTTTTCCCCGGCGTCCGCGTCAATCCAGACGAGCGGTGGATTGCGCATGCTATGGATTGGATTGCCCGATTTGTCCGACCCCATCTTGTCTGAGCCCATTTTGTCAGAGCCCATCTTGTCTGACCCCATTCTGACGAATGCCATCTTGTCAGAGCCCATCTTGTTGAACTCAATCTGACCGGCGTAGTTAAGAAAGTTGGCGCCGTCCTTCTCGGCCTCCCTGATGGCCTTCTCGATCGCAGCGCGCTTGCCGGGGTCCGAAATTCCGACCGGCGCTGTAGGCTTGCGACGAGTCAGATTCGTGTAGTAGGCGAGAAACTCGGCCCATCCGGATAGTTCCGCAAATTTGAACTGAAAAAGATAGGGTGCGACCGTGGACCACGGAAAATAGACTGAAACGCCCCGTGAAAACTGATAATCAGGCCCGGTGAATGCCGACTGGATTACCAGTTCTTCATCCACGAACTTCACGACCTCTTCGCAGGCTAAGGAGACGTCGCCGTTGGACGTTCGGTTCTTAAGGCACTCACAAAAATCAACCAGGTCGACGTACCATTCGCCGTTGTAAGACTGGGCCTCCCAGTGCGCCAGAATTAACGCATCCGTAAAGGGATGGCTCGGGAGTTTTTCCGCGCCCCGTAATTCGGGATGCTCCTGACGAAGTTCATCAATCATTGCCTTAGTCAGGGTTTTTACCTTGCGTATCAATTCATACATCTTTTCGACACGCATGGCTGAGAGTGCGACCGACACACCGGCCTCTGCGTAATCCCGGTAAAAGTCCGCATAAGTTTTGACCGTGTGCTTGGCGAGCTCCTCGGCTGTTACTCCCTCGACTGCGGTTTTGCCGGTGACGGTCGCCTCGCTTGCGCCGGACGGGCCGCTCGCGACGCCTTTGAGACGTTGCAGAATTTCCAAATACGGCCAGCCTGACGACGGTGTATAAGTCTCGGAACCGATGACGATCTCCACATGACCATGCAATTCGTAGCAAATTTCAGCCATGCTCATCAGACACGAATCGAAACCCAGAATATCGATCGTTTTGGAGCTACCAGCCTCCACTGAATTCCTGTCGGTGAGGTCGGTCTTTAATTGCTCGAACACCCGCTTGAGATCTCTAAAAGACATGTAAGCGCCCGAACTCTCGTCTTTCATGAGATAGCTCGGCTCAATTCCGCCGGAGTGCGCCGACAACACAATCACGTAGTGTCGCGCCGGAAAATAGTGAATTCCCCAGCTCAAGAAATTGTAGAGGGTGATCGGTGAGGCAGTATTGGTGTCGTTGAGTGAAGCTGCGGTGTCCGACGCTAGATCTGAATGCGGCGTTTCGAGCGGCTCGCTGATTTCTTTCCTGAGGGCGAGACGCTTGTCATGGCGCTTTTGTGCCAGTTCAAACGCGTTCGGACTCTCGTTATTTAAGAATAGGATCTCGTCAGTCTTGGGATCGTAGGTGGCGAAACCGGACACGAAGCTGTCCAGGGGACGTTCGCTCTTGTCCTCGTAACTTTGGACATCTTGCGCCCTCTCCTCGGTCTCTTTCGCCGTGATGATCTTGTAGCGTCTGGTTTTGGCGCGTCCATCGCTTGGGTCAAACTGGGCGATGATGTTAAGTCCCTTAACGCCACTCAATTTCTTCATCTCGGTTAGGGCCCAGATACAGTCGGCGCTGAGGTTGTTGTCACCTGCCATGTAGACCATGACAGTCCAGTCGGTGACAGGCTGTCGTGTGAGTATCTGTTGCTCTGTTTGTTCGCTCTGCGACATGATTTTTTCTCCTTAGGGGCAAATCAGCGCCAAATTCGATGGTGCTTCAAAAAAGTCTTGCCACAACCTTCCCGATCGGTGGCCAAAAAGACGACAGACAAAACGACCTTCTGTGAATCGTCCTTCGGGCCTTCGGCTGAAATGCTGGAACTGGGAAGAATCTGAGACTGAAACGGGCCGAAAATAGTCCTGTATCAACATCTTGTCAACAACCATTTTCTATCGGCTGGCCAATCCGGCCGCGCATCCAGCCTGCCGGTCGGTGGCCAAATCGGGCTTGTCTTCCACTAATAATGAAAAACTCGTCTCAGACATTTCAGGCCGCCCGATGGTAGTCGCCGATTGTCCCATGGATTCGCCAACCATATCTCTGGCAGCCGTGCCAATTTCCAAAGTGAAAAGCCATCCAACCGCGCAAGAAGTCTCTCCATTCACGTTCTAACCCCAAAGCGACCGCGCGTTCTTTCACGGAAGCTTAAAGATCCAACCAGTGAAGACCGTCCTGGGAGGTCTCCCCGTTAAAAATCCGGAAGCGCAAATCGCCGCGAGCGGGGAGCGCCTTGAATACTGAAGGGAGAAAAGGTGATGAAGTGGAATGTGTTTGGAATGCTCGTAATGTTGGCCGCGCTGGTTACGGCGCCGCTCGGAGTTACTGCCGGCTGGGGAAGTTACGGTGGCCACAAGCCCGAACCAAAAGGTGAGTACCGGCTCGAAGGGCCATTTACGCACGGGAACTTGTCCGTGTTTTTGGTGCACGGCAAAGACCGGCTCAAGGGACAAACGTTTCTGACTCTGGAAGAGGCGCTGATCCAAAAGAAAGTGATCGTGCGTGAAACGCGTGAGGTGAGTCGCTTAACGATTCAGAATATCTCGACCGAAGACGTGTATGTTCAGGCGGGCGACATCGTGAAAGGCGGCGCGCAGGATCGCATGCTCGTCGTCGATCTAATTCTGCCGCCGAAGTCACCGCAAGTTCCCATCGAGGCGTTCTGTGTTGAAAGCGGCCGTTGGAGCCAGCGCGGCAACGAAGCTTCGACCGTGTTCAGTTCCTCTTCCAACAGCGTGGCGAGCAGGGAAGTAAAACTTGCGGCCAAAGTGAAATCGTCGCAGAGCGAAGTCTGGCGCGAAGTCTCGGTCGTCCAGGACAAGCTCAGCAAGAACGTCGGCGCGGTCGTGGCCAACGAAGCGTCTCCGTCGAGCCTGCAACTAACTTTGGAAAACAAGAATGTGCAGAAGACCACGGACGATTACCTGAAGGCGCTTTCGTCAATCGTGAACGGAAAGCCGGACGTCATTGGCTATGTCTTCGCGATCAACGGCAAAGTGAACAGTGCTGACGTGTACGCATCCAGCGCCTTGTTCAAGAAGCTGTGGCCGAAACTTTTGAAAGCGAGCGCCATCGAAGCCGTGGGCGAACTGCGAGGCAATCAGAAGTTCGACGCGCCGAAACCGGAAGAGGTCCATTCTTTGCTGGATGATTCAGGAGTAGAGAAGCAGAAGGACGTTTCGTCTCGCGTGCAGGTAATTACACGCGACTCAGCCGGCAAAGTAAGTTTCGAGACTCGCGATCGCGCTAAAGGCGACGTGTGGGTGCACCGGAACTACATCAAGAAAAACTAAAGCGGCCAGACGCAAGAGCAAAGGTCGTTTTGTTTAGAGGCGGGCGTTGCCCGCCTCTTTTTTTGGAGTGCGCTGGCAGAGCGAAGCGCCGACAGCGCTTTGGATGTTCGTTCCCTTTCCCTTTTGGAGACGGTTCTAGCGGACGAAAAATATATTCTCTCTTCTTCTCTTTACTCGCTAAAGCTTCGCTCCCTCACTTCAGCCCTCTCCCAAAGGGAGAGGAGTTCGGCGCACTCAATCAGTGGACGACTTTGGTGGAGTACATCACGCCGTACAGCGTATCCTGATGCTTCGAAAAATCGCCCGAGTTCGTGGAAAGAATCATCGTGATGAGCTGCGTGCTGCCCGCATAGGTACGATAGGCCTGCCATTCCAGCCGGCGAATGTCATCGGGCCTCTCCTGCACGGATTCGCGGAACGCTATTCCGCGTACGCCGTCCAGCTCCAACCAGCGCGCTTCGTCATACTTACCAATTTTTTGTTGAGTCTTCGCGGCTTCATACATCGCTTTGCTGCTGGTATCAACCAGGTTCGCCATCGTCGGCATGATCGAAACCGCGACCGTCAGAAACGCGCCATTGCCGCCGTAGCTGGCTGACTCGGTCCGCGCGTCCATCTTTTTCCAGTTTGCGGGCAGCGTCCAGGTAATGCCCTGCTGCTCCCAGGTTATGGTTTGACCGTTCGCGATCGCGGCCTGCTGAGCGGCCGTCGGATTCGCCTTGTCAACCGGTTCGCCGTCCGTGGTGGTCGATGTGCCGCTTGAAGAAGATGAATTAGTGTTGCTTCCCTTCCGGTTCATTAAGTTGCACGCCAGCGCCACGGATAACAGCGCAAAGAGCGCCAGGATTTTTTTCATTCGAATTGCACCTTTTTCAGAATCTTGAAAATCACACGCGTTTTACGCTCAGAGCCGCCGCGTGTCAACACCCGCAACGTCAAGAACCTATTTCCCGTATTTCCTACTTTGCGGGTTTTTTTGCGGTCTTTGCGCCTTGGCGTGAACTAACTCGCTTCGCACGAGGCTTTTCACGCTAAGGCGCAAAGCCGCAAAGGATCGCAAAGGCAAACCAGCGCAGTCGACGATTTCGGAAGTCCTCATCCGGCGTGCTATTCTTAGCTCACAACCCCCCCGTAACACAATCATTTAACCGACGCGCGTGATGCGCGTTTCAGAGGCACGTATGTTTACGAACATTGAACGAATAGGTTTGAAAATCGGACTGCTGGGCGCCACGGCGTCGTTGCTGTTTCTAATCGGCTGTCAGCCGGCCACAAATACAAATGTGAACGCGAACATCAACGTGAACGCGTCACCGGCGAATGCTAACGCCAACACAAACACGAGCAGTACGACTTCAGGTCTGGATACTGCCGAACCTGAAAAATACAGCGCGACGCTCGTCTTCACGCTGCAGACTTCGGGTGGCGACAAGGCGATGGGCATTCCGCCCCTGGCTGTGCAGGTGGCGCGGAACGCTGCGGATCGGCGCGTTGAATTCAAGCTGCCTGATGGCACGCCGCTGGTTTATCTCGATCACGACAACCGGCACTACGTGATTGTGCCCAGCAAGAAGCAATACGCCGAGCTCTCGAAAGAATCGACGGGAGCGCAACTGCAAAAGCTGATGACGCCCGGCCAGATCGTGGCTGACTTGAAAAACAAGAGCGGCGTCGAGAAAGTTGGCGAAGAGCAGATTAACGGACGCACTGCCGAAAAGTACCGCTACGCGGCGTCTAAGGACACGAAAACCCAAGCCGGCCAGGTGACGGCCGAAGCATTTGTGTTCATCGACAAAGAAACGCGTCTGCCTTTGCGGACGGAAGTGAACGCCGAAAGCTCTGGCGAGGTGAAGGGTGTCAACGCGGCGCGCATCGTCGCCGAAATGCGTGATCTCAAGACCGACGTGGATGCAACGCAGTTTCAAATTCCCGAAGGATACTCGCAGGTGGCGCCTGAAAAGATTAAGCAGCAGATCGATGCGCTAACGAACGCGGTGGCCTCGATTTTGCGCGCCATCATGTCGAACATGCAGATGGGAACCAGCCCATCCCCGAGCCCGACGGGCTCACCAAAATAGATGAAGCGCCTGGTTATCGGTCTGGTTGCGGGCCTGCTGATCGGCGTCCTCGGCACCGTGTACTATTTCGGCAGGTCAGGTAAGGCCAGCCTGCCGGGAACCCCTCTGCGTCAGCCCGACGCGAACGCGGCGAACGCGGGTTCGGTGTCGATCACGCTTGAAGAGAAATTCTTTGACGCGCTGCTCGGCACGATCTTTCAGCAACTTGGTCCACCACAACTGAAGCTGGGGCAGCTTCCGTCCGAGCCAACCTTTCAAACGATCGCGTTTCAGGACGCGTGCAGCAACGTCGTCATCCTGAATGCTGAGAGTGGCAACGTGAAAACCGGCGTGCGATTTACCGGCGGAAAGATTGTCGTGCCGCTGGCATTCACGGGCAGCTACAACGTGCTGGGAAAATGCATTCAATTCAAAGGGACGGGCAAAGCCACGGTTGAGCTGTCATTCGAGCAAACCAGGCAAACGGTATTCGGCGCGCTCATCATGGAGGAAGTGAACCTCGAAAACGTTCCGCCACTCGTCAGCGCGTTCGTGACCGCGTTCGTGCGCCAGACAATCGCGGCGCAGGTGAACCCGTTCGAAGTCCTGCGTGCTTCGCAGCTCGCTTTGTCGCTTCCCATCAAAACCACCGGCGGCTCAGTCAAAGCCAACGTCAAAGACGTGCGATCCGAAGTCCAGGAAGGGTCGCTGCGAATCGTGATGACCTACGACTTCAGCGCCGAGAAGAACACGGGATAACCTGACTGGAGCGCGACCGTCCCGGTTGCTCGTTACTTGAAGACGGGGCAAGCGAGGACGCTTGCGCTCCAGTCGCTGCGCCTCGAAAAAAAATCTTCCACCACCACTGAAACGTTTCGCCTTCCAACGTCATTCACCCGCGAATTCAGAAACGGCAGTAATAACTACCTGGCCGGCTGAATAGTTCATCAAACGGGAGCTAACAACATGACAACGAAACTTCTTGCAGTTCTGGCTATGTGTGTTCTGATTGCAGCGTGCGAACCGGCAACGGACGTTACCAAACCGGCGGCCAGTCCGGCGACGCAATCAACCTCGACACCCGCGCCGAGCCCTTCAGTGGAAGCACCGGCGCCGGCTTCAGCGGTCACCGGGTGGAAAGCGGGCGATAAGGTGAAAGTCACGATCAAAGGCGCGGCAGTGGAAGCAACTGTCGTTTCCATCGACGAAAAGGCGCTCAAGGCAACCGTCAAGGTGCAGGGCGAAACGAAAGAGCGAACCGTGAACCTGTCGGACATCGTAAAGCAATAAACGAAGCGCTTACGGAAATGTCACCCATGAGGCAACTCAAGGTGCTCGAACCAGCCGATTTCGAACGGCTGCTGACATGGCTCGATCCGGATCCGGATCGAGCTGGTCAGCTTTACGAAAGCATTCGCTGGCGTCTCATCGCGATTCTGGCGTCGCGGGGATGTCAGGTTCCCGAAGAGCTGGCTGATGATGTCATCGACCGTGTCGCCCGGCGCGTGAAAGACATCGAAGCGACCTACACTGGCGACAAAGCAATCTATTTTCTTGGCGTGATGAATAACGTGCATCACGAATATCTAAGACGTCCGCCGGGACCCAGGCTGGTCTTGGCCGGGAACGATCAGGTTGAAGTTAAGGAGCAGACATACGTTTGTCTCGATCGGTGTCTGGAAAAGTTGTCGCCACACGCGCGCGAAATCATTCAGCAGTACTACGCGGCTGACAAAAGCGCGAAGATTAGTTTGCGTAAACGCATCGCCGCAAAATTTGGCGTGAGCGGCAGCAATCTCCGTCTCCGGGCGCTGCGCATCCGCGCGAAGCTGCAGACATGTATCGAACAATGCATGGAGGTTCCGGGGCAGTAGCCCGACTGTGAGGGAGGGCGCAATTGTCATGACTAGTTCTGCTCAACCGCAAAAGAGTTTTTCCGACGGCACGATTCGCCGGTTCCTGCTTGCGCAACTCTCGCGCGGGGAGCAGTCGGCATTCGAGCGGGCGCTGTTACTGAATCCTCAACTCGAGCAACGCGCGCGTCTTGCCGAAATCGCATTGATTGATGACTGCGTTCTGAACCGCTTGCAAGCAACCGAGCGCGACATCTTTCAAAAAGAGTTTCTGATAACGACGGCGCGCCGGAGGAAGCTCGAAGTATCCAAAGCCTTGCGAAAGACTCTTGCGGTGGAGAGCGTACCGCGGCCCGCGCGTTCCTTAAGCTTTCAAAATGTTTTCGTCTGGCCGACCCTGGCGTGGAGAATCGCGTTTGCGATCGCAGTGTTGACGGTTCTTTTTGCCAGCGCGCTGGTAATTCGCCGGGAGCCCCAAATCGTCAAGCGAATAATACCCAGGCGCCTGCGGCCGGCTACCGTACCCGCGGCAACTCCGGCGGCCGCGCATCATCCGGTTTCGGCCCAATCGCCGGAGCACAGTGAAGAGACACCTCCGTTGCCGGCACACGAAGCTTCGCCGCCGCCCATGGTCTTGCTCGCAAACTCATTGCCCGACAACGCGCCTAGCGTCAATCTTGCAGATAACGCGTCCAAAGCTGTGCAACTTGAACTAAGGCTGGAGAGAAATGAGTCGGCGACGTTTAGTGCGGTCGTGACGACCAGCAGCGGCGAGGTTGTGTATGACGTGCGCGAAATCAGCGCGCAAGACACTGACCGTTTGCATTTTGATGTGCCGATTGAGCGGCTAAAGCCGGGCGCTTTTCTGATCTTACTCACTCAACGCGGTAGCGAGTCAGGTGTGGTGACTTATTACTTTCGAGCACAGTAGAAGTGGGTTTGACGAAAAAAGCTTCACGTTCGCGCAGCGAACGAATTTAATAGCCGGTGGCAACGCCACCGGTATGAAGTCCACCATCGCATGCGACCCTGAAAGGGTCGGATTCCAAAAGCAGATTCTGCGACCCCTTCAGGGTCGGAAGCCATATTGGCACTTTTACCGTGGGCGCTGCCCACGGCTATTTAATTCAACCGCTTCGCGGTTCCGGCGTTTTGGGCATAGCAGTAAGAACATCCGGCTATTTCACCCGACTCTTTCGTCGCCGCAGAAAATCGATTAGGACAAACTGCGAGAGGTTTGAAGGATTGGCGAAGTAGGCTTTACCGTTCGTCATCGCCGTCATTTCTTTGACGAATTCGACCAGGTAATAGTCGCTGGCGAGCATGAACGTATTGATCATGATTCCGGCTTTGCGACAGGCTTGCACCTCTCGAAACGTCGCGTCCATTACCCACGGATCGCCCCCCATCGAGTTTTTGTAGAGGCGTCTTTGAGTCGGGTTATCATTCGGCCGCCCATTGAAACCGCCCTGATGCCGGCGCGTGGCAGATACAGACGCTGGCGCTCCATCGATAAAGCAGGCCGTCGGTTTTCCATCCGTCACCATCACAATTTGCTTCATGTCCTTGCGCTGCGCTTGCAGAATGCGCCGCGCCAGCCGCAAACCCTCGGCGGTGTTCGTGTGAAAGGGGCCGACTTGGGTGCTCGCCAGCTTTGCCATCGGAAGTTCTTCAGCGGTGTCGTGGAACAGAACAACCTTCATCGAATCTCCCGGATACTGCCTCCGAATCAAGTGGCCAAGCGCCAACGCCACCTTCTTTGCCGGGGTGAAGCGGTCTTCACCGTACAGAATCATCGAATGCGAGCAGTCCAGCATCACCACTGTCGCGCATGACGATTGGTAATCGCACTGATGAACGTGCAGATCCCTGTATTCGAGGTTCAGCGGGAAAACGGTACGCACGCCTCCGGCGTGCTCAGCCTGTTCTTGCGAAGCTCGCTGCAGCGCTGAAACCAGCGTCGTATTCACGTCGAGATTGATCGTGTCGCCAAACTCGTAGGGCTTGCTCGCCGCTTCAGCTTCGACGCCCGTCGCCAGATGCGAGGTGTCGTGCCGGCCCATGGAACTCTTGCCCAAACTGCCGAGCAAATTTCGCAGGGTTTTGTAGCCGAGAAAATCCAAACCCTTTTCGGTGACTTCAAACTTAACGTTGCGCGGCAGGGGATTTTCGATTCGTCCTTTGCCGTTGCCGCCCATCGTCTCGCGGCGCTGCTGCGCGGTCAGCGGCTCTTCATGGAGCGTTAGATAACCTTCTTCAACCAGCCGTTCGATCAGCTGATTCAACATTTCCTGGAGCTGCGACCCTTCATACTTGCCTTCGTTCTCGTCCAGCATCTGCTGAATCTGGTGCTGACTCAGCAGGCGTTGCTCCATCAGCGCCTCAAGCAACGCGCGCCGCAAAGCGTCGAGCGACGTGTCCTGCGGCATTCTTTGCCGCGTCCAGTAATAATCATCGTCGTAACCGGACGAGAGCAGCGCATCAGACAAGCTCTCCATCAGTTCGCCGAGATTGATCCCGTAGACATCGAGGCCTTTGAATTTTGAGTAGCGAGTGAAACGCATCAAATTTAGCCGCGGATTAACGCGGATAAGAACTCTTACAGAAATTGCACCTCAGTACGTGCTTGAAGCATTACTCGTTCGGTTTCAGAAAGCTGCAATCGAAATCTCACCTGGTATCTTCTGGATCTTCTTACGTGAGTTGTCGAACGCAAGACGTTTGAATTCGGGCTTAATGCCAAAATTAACCAACAAACCAACTTCAATCTCGGTCGCCCTAAGGTAGTTGAGAAGCTGCGCTTCGTGAGCCGAGTCCAGCGTTCGCACCGCCTTTAATTCGAGCAGCACTGAACGCTCAACCAACAAGTCCGCCGTGAAGTCACCGACACGGTGTCCACGAAACCAAACCGGCACAGCCATCTGGCAACAAACATCTAGACCTGTGGCGGTGAGCGCCACTTCAAAGGCCTTCTCGTACACGGATTCAAGGAAGCCGTGGCCGAGCTCGTTGTAGACGTCATAGAAGACGCCAATAATCGTCTCAGTTAATTCTTTATGTTTTAATCCGCGTGTATCCGCGTTCATCTGCGGCTAATTTTCCTAGCTGTAGCTACTGGTTTCAGAGAGGTCGTCATAGATCATCCCACGCCGATCCTTCTTTGCCTTTGTCACCGCAGTGTAGCCGCCTTCTTCGTTACGGCTGATTTTGTTTTCGGCGTACAGACCTTCGAGCGCGAATTCGCACGCCGCAATCGTTTGCTCAACATCGCTCCGATTGAAGTCAAACGGAATGATTGCCGTGTCGATCAGGTCCGGCACCGATTCGAGGAGCAGCATGCATTCTTCGGCTGACGCCGTGTCCGCCAGCCGCACGTTGTTACCTTCGTCGAACCAGGCGACAGCTTTCGCAAAGTCGATCCCGACAAAATAGCCTTCAAAAATTTCTCCAGCGGCGCGCTTGATTAAGTCTTTGGCGATGCGGTTGGCGCCGATCTGTTCGCCTTCATATTCCAGTTCCATCTTGCCCGTCATCGAGGGGACCGCGGCGTAAATGTCGGCAATCCGCGGCACCACACGTTGTTCTTCGGTCATCAGCGAACGCCGCTCGGCGTTTGAGACGGCAGATTCCATCACGGTGATCGGCAGGCGTTGCGAGACACCGGAATGTTTGTCGATGCGCTGATCGTCTCTGGCTTCAAACGCAATTTGTTCAATAGCCTCGCGAATGAATTCGGGAATCAGCAGGCGCTCTTTCAAACCATCGCGCGCCGTCCAGGCTTCCTGTTTTGTAATCTCAACGCCGAGCGAAATCTCACTCGGATAGTGCGTCGTAATCTCCGCGCCGATGCGATCTTTCAAAGGCGAGATGATCTTGCCGCGCGCCGTGTAGTCTTCCGGGTTCGCCGAAAACACCAGCATCACGTCCAGCGGCAAGCGCACCGGATAACCCTTAATCTGGACGTCGCCCTCCTGCATGATGTTGAAAAGGCCGACTTGAATCTTCCCGGCAAGGTCGGGCAGCTCATTAATGGCAAAGATGCCGCGATTCGCGCGCGGCAGAAGGCCGTAATGAATCGTCAGCTCGTCGCTCAGCAGATGACCGCCTTTAGCGGCCTTGATCGGATCAACGTCGCCGATGATGTCGGCAATCGTCACATCCGGTGTCGCCAGCTTTTCAACAAAGCGCGTGTCGCGATTGACCCAGGCGATGTGCGTGGCGTCGCCGTGCAACTCGATTGTCTGACGACCGTGCGCGCTGATCGGTTGAAAGGGATCATCGTTGACCTCTGAACCGGCGATGACCGGAATCTGCTCGTCGAGTAGATTGGTGAGTTGGCGGATGATGCGGCTCTTCGCCTGACCGCGCAGCCCCAGCAAAATCAGGTTATGCCGCGACAGGATCGCGTTCACGAGTTGCGGGACAACCGTCTCGTCATAACCAACAATGCCGGGAAAAAGTTTCTCGCGCCGCTTTAGTTTACAAATCAGGTTCGCGCGCATCTCGTCTTTGACTGAGCGCGTGCGATAACCGCTTTGCTTGAGTTCGCCTAATGTCCTTGCTCGTTCCATATTGTTTGGAAATTGTAAGTCCCCGGCCCGGCAAACTGAAAACGGCACTGTTTAGACGAGGGCGTTGCCCTCGTCGGTGGGGGTCGGTTGATTCTCATTAACACCTCGCTAAAGCGAGGTGTGAATAAGACGGCCGCGTGTCGGTACCGGGAGCGGACCGGGGTTCCCACGCGGGCATCCCGCGTGGGGTGGTGGATGCGACCGGATCAGGAAAGCAATGCTGGAGAGTCACATGATCCCGTCGCTACCGCTCCGGGTACTGACACGCGATGTACGCACCTGACGCATTACCCTCTACCAATCCATCCGCCACCAACTTCGCCAAATGCGCCAGCACGGCGCGCTTAGCCATCGCAAGTGCTTTCGGCGAGACGTCTGTGTAAACGCGAGCGACAATTTCCGCCGGTGTGGACGCGCCTCCACGCACCGCGTTCAGGATGTTTGCTTCCCGTTCCAGGCGATGCTGGATGTACTCGTCGAGCTTCTCGTAAGGATTCGCGACGGCAGGTCCGTGTCCGGGCAACAACACCGTGACGTTTGGCAGCGCGCGCATGCGGCGGAGTGAATCGAGGTACTCCGACATATTGCCGTCCGCCGGATCGATCAGCACCGAACCGAAGCCGACGACGTTGTCACCCGAAATCAGAGCGCCGTTTCGTTCGCCATGAAAACAAAGATGACCGCGCGCGTGACCGGGCGTGTGCAGGGCGCGCAGGATGATTGAGGGTTCCCCTTCCAGCGTCAGCAATTCATCGTCTTCGATGAATCTGGCGACGGGAAATTGATGTTTCAATGACTCAGCGGTCTGTCGATGGGCAGCGATGGGCACGCGGGTCCGATGCTTAGTCTCCAGATGATCATTCAGCGCATTCACTCCCGCGACATGGTCCGGATGAACATGCGTCAGCACGATCTCACGGACAGAGCGTCCGCCGGCAATCAATTCGTCAACAGCTTCAGCCAGCGCGTGCTGTTCGTCTTCATAGGGCGAGCCCGGATCGATTACGAGAATTTCGCTTGAGGTGTAAATCAGATAACAGTTCGTGTGCGTCGCGGGCGGCTTGGTCGGCGTGCGTAATGGAAAGCAGATGTAGCTTGGCCGGAATTCGATTTTCCGCGTTGGGTTACGATGTGCCTCGGGTTCAGACAGAAATCGCTCGACGAGGTCATCGGTCAACCCGCCGGCCAGAGTCTTCAACGCATGGAGTACGGGCGGCGCAGCAAGAGCTTCGTTTCGCCGCCATTTTTGAAAGGCTTCGCGAGCGCTAATCCACCCACCGCTTTCCAGTTCGCCGTCGCCAGTTACATGCGGCTCCTGCTTTGGTGGGCAGTTAACGAGAAAGAACCATGTGTCGAACCGTTTCGGTGCAAACGGCGGCGTTACCCAACGCCCGACAAAGGTGAAGTCATTCGCTTCCAATTTTAGGCCGTAATGACTGAGCAGTTCCGGCCACGACATTCGTCCCGATTCCAGATCGTCCAACACTGAAGTTCGCTGCCCGATCGTCAATGTTTCGGCGCCGCGCGCGAGCAGCACCCCTGTCTCTTCAAACATCTCGCGCGCCGCGCAACTGATCATTGCGGCCCGGTCTGGATCGTCCGCCGTGTTTGCGACCGGCGCTTCGGCGTCAGACCTTTCAGCTTTTCCACCGGGAAACGCATAGAACCCGCCGAGAAAGACAAGCTTCAGGCTACGCTTGACCCAGAAGACTTCGGGATTTTCCGGATTGGTGTTGTGACGGAGGAGAATGACAGCCGCAGCGTCTTTGGGTGAAGCAGGAACCATATCCACAGATTACGCAGATTTCACAGATTCGGAGAATGCATCATTGAACCATTGATTCATTGAATCAATGAACCGATGAATCAATGACTCAATAATCAAGTCCGCGTAATCTGTGGATAAATTAAGACCACCTGAATCTTTCGCCGTCACCCGCCGTCCAGGGATTGCCGCGCATGTGATAGCCACCTTCTTCCCAAAAGCCGGCTTGATCTTCCGAGAGGAAGCGCACGCCTCTCACCCACTTCGCGGATTTCCAGGCGTAGAGTTGCGGAATGATTAGACGCACCGGGCCGCCGTGGTCGGGAGGAATCGGTGCGCCGTCATGCATGAACGCGAACAACGAATCTTCTTTCAGGAAATACTCCATCGGAACGTTCGTTGTCCATCCGTTGTCGAATGCGAGCGCCAACACAAACTTCGCTTCGAGCTTGATGCCCGCACGTTCCGCGATCTCACGCGTTGAAACTCCGGTCCAGACGTTGTCCAGCCGTGACCAGCGTGTCACGCAATGAAAGTCTGCATAAACCTTTACCGCCGGCAGTTGCAGAAACTCATCCAGTGAAAATTTCAGCGGGTTATCGACGAGGCCCTCGACATCAAACGTCCACGTCGCCAAATCGACGGACGGCATGCCGTGCGCATCGAGCACCGGCCACTTCTTCGTGCGTGATTGTCCCGGCGGAATTCGATTGTCGCGCCGCGTATCGGGACTGATGATCACATCCGAGTCGCTGATTTCCTCCGGCTTGCGCGGCGCGTTGTCCTGGTATTTGGGGTCTTTAATTAAGCTGTCGAGAAAACTCATAAAGCAGAGATCGGCTTACCCCTCAGAATCGACACCGCTTGTTCGCCGCGGGATCAAGTTCCAAAGCCAGAGATTTGTTACCGTCCGTCGGTATTCAAACTGCAACCACCGAAACGTTCTGTCCATCTTTCTCGGATGCTTCAGTCCATCAGTACGCTGGCGAGATTCTGACCTTTGTCCGCGCCGCGCGTGACAGCTACGGCGAAGATGTAGACGCCCGCCTTCCATGTCGCCGTGTTGATGGGGACGACGCGGATGATGTAGATGCCCGGCGGATCGTAGGGTGGGGGCGCGACGCTTTGGATGTTCACCAGTGCCCCTCCCGCACCGACGATTGCCGGTTGGATTTTGAAGTTGGCCGCGGTGAGACCTGTAATGGGGTTGCCCACGCTGTCTGTGACCGAAACGATGATGTGGTTTGGTTGAATATTCCCTGGAGCCGCGAGGCCATCCTCCGCGGCTGCGTTTACGATGAGTAAAGCCATGTTTTTTACCTCTCTTTGAATTTAGGCTGTCGTGAGGCCGACGAGACGGCGTTGAATCTGTGTTGCCGGGCGAGACGATAGCATACGAGCGGAAGCCTTGTCTCCCTGGGTTGCTTGTCACCCGTTGTTATTTGGGATCTTTGATTAGCGTGTCGAGAAACTCATAAAGCAGATCGGATGTCAGGTCAGAGATCAGCAAAACTCTACTTCAGCGGCTTGTCACTAACACGATCGTTCTTTCCGTTCAGGTACTCTTTTAGTCCTTCCGATGTTTGCTTCCTGGCTTGTAATCGTCGCGATTTCTTAGCCGCTAATTTAATCGCTTCGGTATAGTCCCAATGGTCTTGGTTGGAATGGCCGAGCTTACCGCCTTGTCCACCGTCAGGTTTGCCTTTCGCAATCGCCATACTTAGGGTGAATTAATTTGCAAAGGTGTTGACGCGCTGCGCGGTGATCAACGAATCTATCAGGGCGCGCTCTTTGTCCACCAACGTGCGCAGAATTTGGCCGAAGATTCGCTGCGACAAATGCGGATCGCGCAGCAGCAATGTCCGGAACGCTTCCTCGCTCCACCTCAGCACGACCGACGGTTCCTGCGTGCGCACAGATGCTGAACGCGGAATCCCGCAAAGCACGGCCAACTCGCCGGTAATCGTTCCCGGTTTCGTTTCCGTTAAGACGACGTCGCTGCCACTCCGGCTGACGAATACTTCGAGGCCGCCAGTCAGCAGGAGCACGACGAAATCCGCCTTGTCGCCTTCCTTCATCAAGACTGCGTCCGCTGCGTATTCCTTCACTTCGCCAGACTTCAATAAGCGCTTGGCGCCGTCGGTGGTGAAGCCGTCGAATAATGGGAAGCCGGTGATCAGTTCTGCGTAATTATCCATAGTTCAACCTGCTGCGCTCATCAGTCCTTGATGTGATATTCCAGCGTCATCCACTGCGCAACCTTTTCTCCATTCTTTTCGGCAGGCCGGAACTTGATCGTTTTCGCGGTCCGAATTGCCTCTTGATCCAGCTTTGGTGAAAGACCCCTGTGGACCTTCACATCTGTGACTTCACCAGACCCGCAAAATATTGCTTGCAATACAATTTTTGAAAATGGGTATCTCTGAAATTCACGATCATCAAAGTTTGGCCCAGGGAAAGTAATGATTTTGACCTTGCGATCGACCTCCTTCGATTTGTAAACCGGTGTCGAACATTCGCGCGGTTTCGGAGTGGGCGTTGGTTCCTGTGCTCGCACGGCTGTCGTTGCGAGAACTGCCATCGTAAGCAGCGCCTTCAAGATGTCGGCCCGCATTATCATGAGTGTTTCGATTTTTGTTCGGCCAATTTCACCAGGTCTTCAGGCATCCACCGGCCGACACCTTTTTCCGTCGCGCCCTTGATGCCGCGCGTCCGATCATGCCAACCATCGCGTGTCCCTTCACCCCCGCGCTGAGTCTCGTAATTCTCGGTCTGCTCGAGCGACAAAATAATGCCCTGCGCGATGCCGTTCCAGTCTTTTTGCTGAATGCCTCGAAGCACCAACGGCAGACCGGCCGTCCAATCTTCTTCCGGCGCGCGCGCGTCCTGCTCAGGAATCGTCAGGTTGTACGTCGGCGGAAACGGTCCGCCCGAGAATTCGCGTACAAGTTGCTTGGAAAGATCCTTGTATGACGTTTGCGCATTCTCTTTGCGCATCGCCTGCGCGCGGCGAAAGAGATCGGCGACTGTCGGACCTGAATTCGGTTCAGCCAAAGTGTGCTCCTGCTTGGTTCTTTGCAACCCTAAGTTATACGCGTTTCATTCACAAAACAAACTGCTCCGTCAGGAGCACACTGTTTATAGCAACGAACGCTTTCAATAACCCAAATCGCGAGAAGACATGCCGAAGCTGGCATGTCTTCTCGCGAGATTAATCAACCAACGCCGCGGGCTATAAACATCCGGCTCCTGACGGAGCCAACCAGAACCGCCTCTAAACTGTCTCTAGTGCTTTCCGCGTGAATTCGTCTTCGATATTACCCGTGTTCAGTGTCGAGGCGGGTTCGAATAACACGACTTCGCACTCTTCCTCGGCAAACGGCCGGTGTTCGACGCCGTGGGGGACGATGATGAATTCACCCGTCTCAATCCATTCGCCGCGTTCACGTCCGTCTTCACCAAAATCCATGCGGAAGCGGCCCTTCACGACGAGAAACATTTCGTCTTCAGTTTCATGATGGTGCCAGGTGAAAGGGCCCTGAAACTTAACGAGCTTAATTAATTGCCCGTTTAGTTCGCCGGCGATGCGCGGGTTCCAGTGGTCTTTAATGAGCGAGAACTTTTCGGCGAGATTTGTTTTCTGCATCTGTCCCATGTGTCGCATAAGTCCCATGGGTCCCAT
The DNA here is from genome assembly GCA_963726075.1 of uncultured Acidobacteriota bacterium. Classification (GTDB taxonomy): domain Bacteria; phylum Acidobacteriota; class Blastocatellia; order Pyrinomonadales; family Pyrinomonadaceae; genus UBA11740. The sequence continues at coordinate 1,870,516 of CAVSAQ010000001.1, forward strand.
GAGACGAAATAGGACCCATGGGACCCTATGCAATTTCTAGTTCGTGACGCCCATCTGCCAAAGCATGAACGCGTAATCGAACGCGGTCTCGCGGAACGCGTCATAACGGCCTGACGCCCCGCCGTGGCCGGCGCCCATGTTGGTTTTAAGAATCAGCGTGTTCTTGTCCGTTTTGTAATCGCGCAGTTTCGCGACGAACTTCGCGCCTTCCCAATACGGCACCTGGCTATCGTTGAGTGAAACCTTCACGAGCATCGCCGGATATTCCGCCTTGCGAATGTTGTCGTACGGCGAATACTTCTTCATGTAGTCGAATGCTGCCTTTTCGTTCGGATTACCCCATTCGATGTATTCGCTCGTCGTCAAAGGCAGGGTCGCGTCCAGCATCGTGTTGAGCACATCGACGAAGGGCACTTGCGAGACGACTGCTTTGAAGAGATCCGGTCGCATATTGCTGACTGCGCCTACCAACAAGCCGCCCGCGCTGCCGCCCTGAATCACCAGACGATCTTTCGACGTGTACTTGTTATTGACGAGATGTTCGGCCGACGCGATGAAGTCGGTGAACGTATTCATCTTGTTCATCATGCGTCCGGCTTCGCGCCAGGGTTCGCCCAACTCGCCGCCGCCGCGGATGTGCGCGATGGCAAAGACCGCACCGCGATCGAGCAGCACCAGCCGGCTCGCGGAAAACCCGGGCGAAATCGAAACGCCGTACGAGCCGTAGCCGTAAAGCAACATCGGAGCGGAGCCATCCAGCTTCACGGTTTTGCGATAGACAAGCGAGATCGGAATCTTCGTGCCGTCTGACGCCGTCGCGAAGACGCGCTCAGCTTTGTAGTTGTTCTTGTCAAAGCCGCCGGGGACCTCGGTCTGTTTCTTGAGCACCGCCTGGCGCGAGTTCATGTCGTAATCGAACACGGAACTCGGCGTGGTCAGGGACTGATAGTTGTAGCGCAGGACCGTCGTGTTGAATTCGGCATTAGAGGACGGACCTGCGGAATAAACCGGCTCAGGAAACGCGATGCGATGACGCTTGTCGGATTTGAATTCGACAATCTCAATGTGTTGCAAGCCGTTTTCCCACTCAGAGAGAACGGCGTGGTCGGCAAACGTATCGATGTTTTCGATCTTTACCGCCGGCCGGTGGGCGACGAATTCTTTCCAGTTCTTTTCGGAAGGATCCGCAACCGGCGCCGTCACCACACGGAAATTCTTTGCGCCCTTGTTGGTGCGAATGTAGAACAGACCATTGCGATGGTCGACGTCATACTCGTGGTCCTTCTGCCGCGGAATGATGATCTTCCATTCGGCGTTCGGATTGTTTGCCGGAATATAACGACCTTCGGTTGAGGTCTTGCTATACGAGCCCAGGACAATCACCGCCAGGTCGCGTGTTTTGCCGACTCCGATATCGAACAATTCGTCTTTCTCTTCAAAAATCAAATCGTACTTGTCACTGCCCAGCACGTGACGAAACAGTTTGTCACTGCGCTTGGTGACTGCGTCTTCGGTCACATAAAAGATCGTCTTATTGTCGCTGGCCCACGCCAAGTTGTTGACGCGCTCGATCTTTTCCGGAAATAACTCGCCGGTGGCCAGGTTCTTGATCTGAAGCGTGTATTGACGGTAGCCGGTGTTGTCCGTCGAATACGCGAGCAGCTTGCCGTCGTCACTCGGGAGAAACGCGCCGACGGACATGAACTTGTGGCCCTTCGCGAGTTCATTCACATCGATCACGATCTGTTCCGGCGCATCAAGGGTGCGATGCTTGCGGCAGAAGATCGCGTACTGCTGCCCTTCGACGGTGCGCGTATAGTAGAAGTATTCACCCCTCTTGTACGGCACGTTTACGTCGGTTTGTTTGATGTGGCTGAGAATCTCGTTATAGAGCTTCTCCTGCAGAGCTTCGGTGTGCTTCATCATGGCCGTCGTGTAGGCGTTCTCAGATTCGAGATGCGCGATCACGGCCGGGTTCTTCTTTTCGCGCAGCCAGAAATAGTTGTCCATCAGCTTTTCGCCGTGGATGTCAGTAACCTTGGCCTTTTTTTCAGTCATGGGCGGATTGAGTTTGCCGGACGAATTACCGTTTCCATCCTGCGCCTGCGCAGTCAACGAATTTACCAGCGAAATCGAGAGAAGCAAGAAGAGAGAGAGAATGCGAAGTTTCATTGAAGTCTCCAGGTCAAAAACCGCCTGCGGTAGCGGCGGTTGTTGTTAATGATTGAGATTTTCGTTCAAAGGCCCGCTATCCCGGCTTATCGGGATTCTGACAGTGACGAGCGACCGCCCGTCAGTCGTGTACGGTTCAACCGCGTAGCGGGTCGCCCCAGCCGGACTGAACGTACTTACCGTCCTTTACGATGCAGGGCACAGTCGGATCGCCGCCTGAATATTTGAGCATTTGGGCGCGAAATTCTTTGTTGGTTTGCGCGTCACGATCGATGAACGTGAGGCCTTTCGAGTTGTAGTACTCGCGGGCCTGCTGGCAGTATGGACAGCCGGGTTTTGTATAGATCACTAAAGCCACCGCTCGAACACCTCCAGGGCGAAGGTGGATTCTAGCAGAGATTTGGAGTGCGGTGGCAAGCACCGGGTCCCCAGCGCGGCAACCGCGCTGCGGTGGCAAGCGTAGCGCGACACCGCTTTGGATTGTCGTTCCCTCTCCCTTTGGGAGAGGGTTAGGGTGAGGGTTTTAGCGCGCGAAAGTCAAAGAATTATTCTCTTTGTTTCTTTAGCCGCTAAGCTACGCTCCCTCACCCCAGCCCTCTCCCTTTGGGAGAGGGAGTCGGGCGCAGTCAAGACTACGACCACTCCAAATAAAAAAGGACGAGCGTGCCTCATCGCTCGTCCTTCTGGCGCAACCAGTAGGTTTTCCGGATTAGCCCCTCCGGGATGAAACTTTTAGCCGCGCCGGATATTTGACGCGCCGCAACGCCCGAGGGACGAAATCTTTCCGGATTCCAAACCCGAGGCAGTTTGCCTAAAAAGGGGCGTCATGTTCGCGCAGAAAACAAATTTAATAGCCGGTGGCAACGCCACCGGATCTGGATCCACCATCACATCTGACCCTGAAAGGGTCGAATTCGAAACGCGGATACTCATGCTTGACGCTCTGACCGTGGGCGCTGCCCACGGCTATTCAATTCAACCGCTTCGCGGTTCCCGGCTTTCCAGGCCAAGAAGACTCGCCCCATCACCAGAGCCGGCTTCGTGTCGCTTCGAACGACGAGAGCGGCTGTGTTTGCAAGCCGAAAGCCTGTGGGTTCTCGCCAATGATGGCCGCGGCAAAAAATCGCGGTACGTAATAGACATTTTCATTCTGAAACGTAGCATCCAGCTTGTGGCTGTTAGCGGTAAGCGCACAAATACTGCAAGCTCCATTTTCAGACGTCACCAGCAGGGCGAGATCGCGTTCGACGTTCCCTCCACCGCGGTTGTAGGCGAGGATCGCCAAAGCTTCTTTCATCGGATCATTTTTGAATGTCTTCATGCTCCGCATGATGTAACGGGCGGCGGCATCGGCTGACTTATCAACGTCGAGAAGGTCAAGGGGGGTCAATCCGAAATGCGCGCCGGTCTTCTGTGTGAACTGAAACATGCCTAACGAACCCGCCTCGTTCGGAGACTGAATATTAATGTAAGCGGATTCGATCGCGGGGATGTAAAGCCCGATCAGTGGTGAGACTTTATGCTTCTTAAAAATGCCATTGATTGTTGGGGCGGACGACTGCCCGCGTTCAAACATTGATCGCGTGCCTTTTCCCGATTGGTCGCTTTCGATGCGTTGAACGTAGAAGTCAACGTGCTTTTGGATAGTGGCTTCGAACGCGGGCGTGAATTGATAATCGGTTCCCGACATCTCGCGCGCGATGCTGCGCGCTTTGGCCGACACAAAAGCCGTGCGCTCCGCAGGAGTCAACTGCTGATAGAGCTTGTTTGATTGCGCATTTGCTACACGTCCCGGCGCCGTCGCGAAACAGCTTGTGATAGCAATTAGAAAAAACGTGATTCCTCGAAGTTTCATTAGTTCATCTCCCTAAATTCAGATTTAAGCTTAACACCTCACTCTTATAAGCGAGATAAGCGAAGTGACCTGTTCACGGGGGTCCTAAACGTATGAGGTCAGTACCGCCTGCGTAAGCAGGTGGGTTAATCGGTCAAGCTCAGTTGAGCACATAACCCATCCGCTGACGCGGATGGTACTGACTTCAGTTCCGCAAGCGAGAATCGAATACAAAAGTGTTCATCGATCTCGGAAAATTTCAGCCCCTAACAGGTAAATCCTTCGAGCGTTTTCCGCCTGATTAAAGATGATAAGATTGCGATGTTTTATGTCAGTCGCATCTGTTGAATTAACCGGGCTGTTGGAAGATTGGAAGCAGGGCGATCCGACGGCGCTGCAAAAACTAACCCCGCTGATTTATGACGAACTGCGCCGCATCGCTCACCGCTACGCGCACCGCGAACGCAATGGCCACACTTTGGAGACGACGGCCCTGGTTAACGAGGCGTACTTGCGACTGGCCGGTAGTGAAAAGCGTGATTGGCAGAACCGCTCACATTTCTTCGCGGTCACGGCGCAGGTGATGCGTCACATCCTAATCGACCACGCGCGGCGACGGCATTACGTCAAACACGGCGGCGAAGCGCAACAGGTTCCCATCGAAACAGCTCTATTAATGAAGAGCGAACGCGCGGCAGAGCTAATCGCCCTCGATGAAGCGCTCGAGGAGTTTGCCCTCCTGGATCCGCGCAAAGCGCGCGTGGTTGAACTTCGTTACTTTGGTGGATTGAGTTTGGAAGAGACGGCCGAAGCAGTTGGGCTTTCTTTAATGACCGTGCGACGTGACTGGCAGGCGGCCAAAGCCTGGTTGTACCGGCGACTGAAGCATGACTCCTGAACGCTGGCAAAAGGTCGATGAGGTTTTGCAGGCAGCTCTCGATCTGCCCGCCACCGAACGCGCCGCGTTGCTGGCCGAGGTGCGCACCGGCGACCCGGAACTGCATGAAGAAGCGCTCTCACTCATTGAGGCGCATCACGAGGCCGGTGACTTTCTCGAAGCCCCGGCCCTGGAAACCGATGCGCAGGTGCTGCTTGAACCTGAGGAACCTGACCGCGAAATCGGGCCCTATAAGATCGTCAACCGGCTCGGCAAAGGTGGCATGGGTGAAGTCTTTTTGGCGCAGGACCGGCGGCTCGGTCGCCTGGTTGCGCTGAAAACACTGCCCTCCTATTTCGTTTCCGACGACGAACGTCTGCGTCGTTTTCAAACTGAGGCCCGCGCCGCCTCGGCTTTGAATCACCCGAACATCCTCACCATCTACGAAGTGGGAGAAAGCGCCGGCACTCATTTCATCGCCGCTGAACACATCGAAGGCCACACGCTGCGTGAATTAATTCGCGCCGGCGAGCTCACGCTGGGAGAAGTTCTGGAAATTACCGCGGAGTTACTTTCTGGTTTGTCGGCGGCACACGCGGCGGGAATCATTCACCGCGACATCAAGCCCGAGAACATCATGCGGCGCGCCGATGGATCGATCAAAATCCTCGACTTCGGCATCGCCAAGTTGATGGAAGCGCCGGCGGAAGAAGCGACGGCGTCATTCGCGCTCAACCAAACGCAGACCGGCGCGCTGATCGGGACTATCGGCTACGTGTCGCCTGAGCAGGTGCGCGGTCTGCCGGTGGATTCGCGCACGGACATCTGGAGTTGCGGCGTGGTGCTGCACGAAATGTTGGCCGGCGAACGGCCATTCGCCGGCGTCACCAACGCCGACACGATTGTGGAGATTCTCGATCGTCCGCCGGCCTCACTGTTCGTCAGCGATTCAAAAATTCCAGCGCTCCGGCAACTGCAGCGGATCGTGAGCAAGGCGCTCAGTAAGGAAGCCGAGGAAAGGCATCGATCCGCTGCGGACATGCTTGAAGATCTGAGGACCATTAAACGGTCACTTGGCCAGGAAAGGCGGCCAGTGATCAGTGGCGAGACAACCGTAAAAGAACTGCGGACGCTTACTGAGATGAGTTCGCATCAGGGGCTTCGTCGTTACCTGGTTCCGGCAGTCGTGGCGATCGTTCTGCTGATGGTGGCAGGATTGCTTTACCGGCAGTCCCGACCGGAAACGCCCAACACCCCACCGCCGCCAAAGACTTACGCGCAGATGAACGAGGCCGAACAACTTGCTTTCGTTAGTGAACAGGAGCAGCGCATCTCGGCAATGATGGGTGAGCACCCAATGAAGTTGAACGATGATGCGGTGCGAGTGATCAAGTCCCACGTCGATTATTATGTTGCCAAGCGGGCAAACGCGACGTCCCCTAACGTAGATAGTCTTGCGGCGCCATATCAACGAGCGACGCCTTACATTCCCGTAATCGCCCGGGCCTTCGCCGCCCGTCGAATCCCAGTGGTAGTCGGGATCTATCTCGCGATGTTCGAATCGGCATATCAACCGTGCCCGGAAAACGAGTGGGGAGCCAAGGGCATGTTCCAATTCCTGCCGCAAACGGCGGAGAACTATGGCGTCGCCCGTTCGGAAATGTGCGACGTCAACAAGATGGCGCCGGCTGCTGCGCATTACATCGCCGATCGCATGGCCGAGTTAGGCGACGATTCGCAGAGCATGACGCTGGTTCTGCTCAGTTACAATCGCGGGGCTGAATCGGTGCGCGATGCATTGCGGCAATTGCGAGAGACTGATCGGAATTACGAGAGGAATTTTTGGACGCTGTTTGCCAACCGCGACAAGCTGGACGAGACGTTTCGTAAAGAGAGCGCCAATTACGTTCCCGGTTTCTTTGCGGTCGCTATCATCGGCGAGAATCCCGAGGTTTTCGAACTGGGTACGCCACCACTATCAAGCCTTGCAACGGGGCAGTAGCCCGACCATGAGGGAGGGCGTATTCGCTGAGCACCACGCCCTCCCTCATGGTCGGGCTACTGCCCCGTTCTCACTTCCTGTCTTTAAATTGATCGTTAAGCATCGTGTGGCGGCTGACCAGCGGCAACTGGCGTCCAGCGATAAATAAATGCCGAACGTTAGTGCGCGCTTCCAGCATGTCGCCATCAGTAATCACGAGATTCGCGAGCTTGCCGGCCTCGATCGAACCCAAACGATCGGCCACTCCCAAAATCTGGGCTGGGTAAAGCGTCACCGACTTTAGCGCTTCCGCTTTTGGCAAACCGTACGCGGCGGCCATGCCGGCGTTGAATGGCAAGTCGCGAGTGTGCGCGCCTGAGTCACCTGCTGAAATGCAGAACCGCACGCCCGCCGCCTGCAACTTCGACGCGTTCTCGTAAAGCGAATCGTATCCGTCGTCTTCGCGCAGCGGCAGGTTTAAAACGCCGTCAAGGATCACCGGGACGTCCTTCTGTTTTAAGAACGACGCTATCTTCCAGCCTTCGCTTGCGCCGAGGATGATTGGCTTCAACTTAAGTTCTTCGGCAAATCGAATGACCGCGCGCATCTCACGATCGCGTTCCGCGCGAAAAATGATTGGCCGTTCGCCGCGCGCATAAGGAACCAATGCAGCGAGCTTTAGATCGATGGCTGGTCGCGGAACCGATCTCGGATCTTTGCGGTAAGCGTCCTGCGTCCGGCCATAGGCTTCAGCGTCGCGAAAGATTTTCCGCAGCTCTTCAATGCGTCGATCGCGTTGGGTGAGCGCTTCGGGAGTAATGTTTAGCGCGCCGCCCCCAAAACCGCCGCCGCCGATGCGCGGAAACTGAATTACCAGCGCCGCTTCCGGAACCAAAGCCATTTCCCGAGGGCTACTACCAAACAGATTCACGAACGCGGCTTGTCCCGAAATGATTCCGCCCGACGGCCCGGACAGTGCATTGGTAACGCCGGCGACGCGCGTCACCGCAATGTGCGCGCTGTGCGGATTCACGGCCCAAATCGCCGCAATGTTTGGATTCATGTCGCCGAGTTCCGTTGTGTCCATCGTGCCGGGTGCGCCGGTCGGAATTTCGGCCAGACCCATGTTCGTGGCGAGATCGATCATGCCGGGATAAACAATTAGTCCGCGTCCATCGATCTCTTGCGCGCTCGCGGGAACCGTGGCGTTGGCGCCAACTGCCGCGATGCGTCCATTGCTGATAACCAGCGTCCCGTTCTCAATATCCGCGCCGCTGACCGTGACGATCCGCGCGTTGCGAATGACATAAGTAGGGAGCGGTGTGTTAGTTAGCTTGGGATCGATGCGATCAGTGTCTTGTGCGATTGCGTTTCCCACAAGGCCCGGGGAGATGAGGAACACAAACAGCATCATCAGCGACGCGATCGAGCGAAAGCTCTGCTCCCCTCTCCGCGCGCGGAGAGGGGCTGGGGGAGAGGTTGGGCCAAGAGTTAACCCCACCCCTAACCCCTCCGCGCTTGCGGGGAGGGGAATATAAGCGTTGTGGTATTGACCCTTCGTTTTCATCGCTTGTGGTCCTCCCGATCCTGAATGTCGTCGTCGTGCTGGGACGCGCGCCGAATTGCAGAAGGCGCGCGCGGCGGACCGCCACCCGGCGTGGGTTTATTCGGATCTGCTGACTCCAGCGTCTTTCGCTCCGTATCCATCTGCGACCGGCGCGCAATGTCTGCCTGACGATCAAAAAGCAATTCGCCATCGACGAACGTCTGCTCGACGCGCGCATAGACGCTCAACGGATGCGCAGTCCAAATCGCCAGGTCGGCGTCTTTGCCAACCTCAATCGACCCGACACGATTGTCAACGCCGAGTTGCTTTGCCGGATTAAGCGTTACCAGCTTCAACGCTTCTTCTTCCGTCAGCCCGCCGTAGCGCATCATCTTTGCGGCTTCGATATTCAAACGGCGCGCGCGCTCATCCGAGTCCGAATTGACCGACGACACGACGCCATGCCGGGTCATGATGGGCACGGCATAAGGAATTGCGTCGTAAGCTTCCATTTTGTAACCCCAGAAATCGGCAAAGGCTGAAGCCATCCCGCCATGCCGCGCGATTTCGGTCGCCACCTTGTAACCTTCAAGGACATGCTGGAACGTGCGAATCTTGAAGCCGAACTCGTCTGCAACATTAATCAGCATCAGAATCTCTTCCGCGCGGTAGGAGTGCGCGTGCACGTAGCGCTTGCCTTCGAGAATTTCGACCAGCGGCTCGAGCTCCAGGTCGCGACGCGGCGGCATCACGTTCTGATCACGACGCGACACTGCCGCGCGATAGTCGTCCCAATCGCGTTTGTAATCACGCGCGCGCGTGAACGCGTCGCGAATCACTTCTTCAACGCCCATGCGAGTGGCGGGATAACGCGGCTGCAAGCCGGGAATGTTGAAGTTGGTGCGCTTCGGATTCTCGCCGAGCGCAAACTTGATTCCAGTCGGAGCGCCGGGAAAGATAAAGTCCGCGGCGGGATGTCCCCACTTGAACTTGACGGTCTGGCTGAGCCCACCAATCGCATTGCACGAGCCGTGCAGCAGCAAAGCGGAAGTCGTTCCCCCCGCCAGCCCTCGATAGATGTTGATGGCGTTCGGATTCAGAATGTCCTGCGCGCGCGCCATCGACGTGACCGACTTTGTGCATTCATTAACCGAGCCGTCCATCATCGCGTGCGAGTGCGCATCGATGATTCCCGGCAATACGAACTTGCCGGTGGCGTCGATCACGCGCGCTCCCGTAGGCGCGCTCAAGTTTTGACCGACGGTCGCAATCTTTCCGTTACGGATCAGAACGTCCGTGTTTAGCAGCGTGCCGCGCGTCACCGTCAGCACCGTCGCATTCTTTATCAGAGTCGTTTGCGCTGCTTCGCGCGGTTGTGCGCCGATGTTGATGCACGCGAAGGTCACGAGGCAGGCGATTAGAAACAGTCTTTTCATTTCAAGAACTCCACCAACTGGAATCTTCCGAAGAGCCATACTAACCGATTGGAATTGGCAGATTCTGCCAGATAATCGGAGTGGGGACAAACGACAACTTTAGTCACACCGTGGCTTTAGCCTGGTGTCCGGGACGCAGCAATAGGACCGGAAACCGTTTAAACGGTTTCCAGTATTAGCTATCGCGACGGGCGCCGCGCTAAAGCGGCGGCGTGAATGAGAATATTCTCAACTGGACCGTACCGCACCTGCCTCGGTGAAGCGATGTGTTAATGATAAATTCGAGTTCATCAATCAAGTCATCATTATGAACAGACGTAAATCATTCTTTACGAGCGCCACGCTTCTCATCCTGGCGCTGGCGTTCTCGGCTTCAGCACAGGACCAACCGCTGAAGATCGATTACCGGTTGGCCATGTCGCAGCCCAGCTCGCACTTATTCGAAGTCACCATCGAAGTGCGACTGCCTGACACTGCTAAGCCTGATTCTTTAGATTTTCAGATGGCTAAGTGGTCGCCGGGCCGTTACGCCGTGTTCGATTTTGCGAAAAACGTTCAGGAGTTTCGCGCGCTGCTCGGCATTTGCCCTGAGACTGCCGATTGCACTTTGCCCGACGCGCCCATCACCAGGATGGACGATCAAACATGGCGAGTGTCGCTGCGGAATACTCACAGCGCGACGATCACTTACAAAGTCTTCGGGAACGATCTGTCCGGAACTTTCTCACAACTCGATTCGCGTCACGCGAACTTCAACGGCGGCTCGATCTTCATGTACGTCGTGAATCACAAACAGGATCCGGTCGGCCTCTCGATTAATCCGCCGCCCGGCTGGCGCATCGTGAACGGCCGGATCGACAAACGTGATCAGCGTCAATGGCAGTTTCCCAACTGGGACATAATGATCGATACGCCAACTGAGATCGCGCCCGACTGGACACAGGATACTTTCACGATTGATGGGAAGCAGTATCACGTGGTCTTGCATGCGTTCGGCAAACACGGAAACAAGCGGCCGGCGCTGGTGCGTGACATCGAGAAAATTGTTCGTGCAGAGATCGCGATGTGGGGACCGCCCGAGTTTGATTCGTACACGTTTCTAATTCACTTCGCGAACGATGGCCATTCGGGCGATGGCATGGAACATCTGACGTCAACGCAGATCATTCAGCCGGGCGAACTCAGCGATCCGGAGCATTACGACGGCGCGTTGGCCACCGCTGCGCACGAATTCTTTCATGTGTGGAACGTGAAGCGTTTGCGGCCGATCGAGCTTGGGCCGTGGGATTTCACGCGGCCGTTGAATACACGCGGACTTTGGATCGCCGAAGGCGTCACAAATTACTACGGTCACCTGATGATGCGCCGCGCCGGTTTGTGGAACGACACCAGGGTTTTGAAGACATTCGCGAATCAGATCACTGAAGTAGATAACGCTCCGGGCAGTAAACTAATGAGCGCTGAAGAGTCTTCGCTGTCGGCGCCGTTCATCGACGACGCGCCCCACGCACAAGAAACTAATCTGGCGAACACGGCGATCAGCTACTACCCGAAAGGTGAAATCATCGGCATCGTGCTTGACCTTCTAATTCGCGGTAAGACGAAAGGGAAAGCGTCTCTCGACGATGTGATGCGGCGGATGTACGAAGACTTTTATTTGAAGAGTTCGAACAGTAGTTATTACCTGCGCGGCCGTGGATTCCGCAATGAAGACTTTGAAAAAACGGTCTCCGATGTCGCCGGCACTGACATGAGCGATTTCTTCCGTCGCTACGTTCGCGCGGTGGAAACGCCTCCGTACGAAGAAGCGTTTGCGCAGGTTGGTTTGAAATTTGTTCGTGAACCGCGCGGGCCGGTCACCGTGGGCATCGCTCCCGATGAAACCGAGAAGACCAATTTCAAGATCGCGAGCGTGCGACCAAACTCTCCAGCGGCGGTCGCCGGCTTGGAAGAAGGTGACGTAATTACGTCATTCGGCGGAGTAAAACTTACGCCCGCGAACTTCTTGAAAACAATCGGCCGTTACAAACCCGGCGATCGCGTGCCGATCGTATTGCAACGCGGCGGCAAAGTAATTCGGCTCACGATCATTATGGGCGAGCCGATGCTGTTCAATTATCGAATTGAAGAGAATCCGAGCGCATCGAGCGAAGCGAAGGCGTTGCGTGCCGCGTGGTTGAGTGGAAAGTAAGACGACACCGTTTAGAGGCGGGCTACCGCCCGCCTGCCGTGGCGTCAAGGCCTGGCGGGCAGTAGCCCGCCTCTAAACAGTCCGAGATTTTAGTCGCGCCGAAATTACTTTCGCCGCCGTCGCCCCGGCACCAACCGCTCCCGCAATCGTCGGCGCCAAAGGATTCGCGACGTCGCCGACTGCGAATACGTTGGCGAGGCTCGTCTCCTGTTGATACCTCACGATTACGTAACCACCGTCGTCTAGTTCCAACTGTCCGCGAATGAAATCCGTGTTCGGCTCCCAACCAATTCTGATCAGCACGCCCTGCACAGCCATCTGAAAAGGTTTGATGGCGCCGCCCCGTTCGATCTCGACGGCTTCGACACGCTCGTTGCCAATGATGCGTCGGACGACAGACTCAGGAAACACCGTCACGCAATGATTAGTGTGAAGCTGTTCGGTGAATTCGCGGCGCGCGCGCATTTTCCGGCCGCGATGAACCAGTGTCACCGTCGGACAAACTTCGGAGAGCAACAAAGCGTTTTCTGCCGCCGCATCTCCTCCGCCGATGACGCAGACGTCTTTGCCGGTCAACTGTTCACGATCGCGCGCGGCTGTTTCGATGATGCCGCGACCCGCGAATTCCGTTTCGCCCGGTAGTCCGAGTCGGCGGCGCCGCAAACCGGTCGCTATGATCATCGCGATCGATTGCAACTCTTCCCCGCTTCTCAGTACAACCCGTCTGGCTTTCAAATCGACGCTTTCGATCTCGGCATTCGTCCACAGATCGAAGTCACAGTCTTTAGTCTGCTCGACAAACAAATCACGAAGCTCGCGCCCGTTCTGCGCGCGCACGCCGAGATAGTTTTCAATCGGGTTGTGAACTGAAAGAAGCTGCCCGCCCACCTCTTCGGCTTGCTCGAGCACCAGGGTGTCCAGGCCCAGCTCGTCGCACCAACGCGCCGCCGACAGACCGGCTGCGCCAGCGCCAATAATGATCACGTCATGCATACGGAATAGGTAGTGCGTTCAATGATAAACTAACGCCCTGTTCCACGTAATTCAATTGCGAAAGGAGAAGCTATGCGTCTAACAGAGATGGTTTCGTGCTCTGGTTGAGCGGCGAAGCTGGCGCCTGCCGTCCTCGCTCAGGTGTTGAGCGGGCTTGAGAAACAACCCAACGATCCGAATCTGCTGGTCGGTTTCGACAAAGCGGACGACGCCGGAGTGTATCGACTGCGCGACGATCTCGCCCTCGTGCAGACGCTGGATTTCTTCACGCCGATTGTTGACGACCCGTTCGATTACGGTCGCATCGCCGCGCTGAATTCAATCAACGACGTATGGGCCATGGGCGGAACGCCAATAACGGCGATGGCGATCACCTGCTTTCCGAAAAAGGGCGTGGACTTCGCAATTCTCCAGGAGATTATGCGCGGCGGGTTGTCGGTTTTGACTGAGAACAAAGTCGCGCTGATCGGTGGTCACAGCGTCGATAACGAGCAAATCATGTTCGGCTATTCAGTCACCGGGGTGATCGATCCGAATCATGTGGCGACAAATGCGGGCGCGCGCCCTGGTGAGGTAATCATTCTGACGAAACCGATCGGCACGGGGGTAATTTCGACCGGCATCAAACGCGCAAAAGCTGCGCCGGAAATCGTTGAGGAATCAGTCGCGACAATGCTGACGCCGGGCAAGTACGCCGCGGAGGCGATTGCCAAGTACGATGTTAAGGGCGCTACTGATGTCACCGGGTTCGCTTTGCTCGGGCATACCTGGGAGATGGCTTGCGCCAGCAACGTGACGATCGAGATTGATTCCAGTCGAGTGCCTTTGATCAAAGGCGCGCTGGAGTTGGTTGCCGCGGGAATGCTGACGGGGGCAGATAAAACAAACCGTGAATATGTGGGCGAAGACGTTTCGTTTGCCGACGGTCTCGATCCAAATCTGGTGAAGTTGTTTTATGACCCGCAGACGGCCGGCGGATTGTTGTTGGCGATTTCGGAAGACAAGGCGGATGATTTGTTGACAGAGCTGCGACGCAATTATCCGCAGGCGAGTGTGATTGGGCGTATAACGGATCGATTCGAGAAATCGATCGTCGTGAAATGAAGTCCCGCTGAAGTCCGTTGCCGTAGGCGAAACCGCACAACCAGCCAGCGAAGCTGGCGGCAGAGGGTAGCCCCGGGCGTAAGCCCGGGGATCTCGTCCCTTCATTCTCCAGAGCCCGCGAAGTGGGCGACAGAGTCGGCTAATACCATGACTAAGATATCTTTTGACGCAAACGAAGAGGGGGGATATGAGCTGGCGCGAACAATCATGCTGGAGCGGTTAAGAAGGGATAGTAGCTGGAACACACTCAATTCATATGATCCCGGTTTTGATCCCTACGTTGAATACGTTGGCAATTCCCGCACAAAGCTACTCATTCTGCTTCAGGACGTGTTTTGGGAGTTTGTTATTCAGGGGATCATCGCTCCAGGCAGTAATTTGTCTAACCCCAGTCTCCCATGGTTCCACATAACCGACTATGGCCGAAAGGTATTGGAGTCAGGAGAACTTCTTCCGCATGATCCAACGAGTTATATGCAGCGATTCCGCAACGATGTTGGTGCGCCCGATCCAACCGTGGAAGCTTACTTATCCGAGAGCCTGAATTGTTTCACACGGGGAACTTACATCGCCTCGGTCGTTATGTTGGGAGTAGCATCCGAGAGGGCATTCTTGCTTCTGTGCAATGCCCTTCATAACGCTCTATCTGACCCTAATGAAAGGTCATCGTTCGCAACTACTCTTCAAAGCCTTGCAATAAAACCTAAGGAGGACTGGGTCTTGAACAAGATCCAAACAATTCAGAGGACACGCCCTCGACCACTTCCTGACAACGTCAACATCATGCTGACGTTGATTTTTGATTTCATTAGATGTCAACGGAATAACTTGGGGCATCCTCAAGACAATCCGCCCAAGACCACACGAGAAGAAGCCTTTGTTAACCTGAGAATGTTTCCAGGATATTACAAAATGCTCAACCAGGTAATGGAATATCTCTCCCTCAATACAGTCTAGTGAACGAGCATCTGTCGCCCGCTGCGCGGGCTCGCAAATACCTTCTTAACCTAACCCCGGGCTTACGCCCGGGGCTACATTCTGCCACCTGCTTCGCAGGTTCGTGGACTCATAGTCTTGGACGGGTCAATGTATGACGGGTAAGATGAAGAAGCTCGCTTTGAAAATAAATTGATGGTTTCGCGCATTCAATATCAATTCGCGATTTGCGTTCGGAACGAAGGATACTTGGCGTCACTGGAGCTCTGGAAGGTTTATCGAGTGCTGCCTGATCGACGAGCGGCGCAGGATCAGCTAGTGAGAGTCATAGATGAATCCGACGAAGACTATCTTTACGACCAAAGCTGGTTTGTTCCGATCAAATTACCGCAAGCGGCCAAGAAAGCAATGCTTGCCGCTCTCTCACAATAACAACTTCAATGGCTTCACCTATTCGACAACCTTCAAGCCCTGAATCGGAATCCGTCGCCGATCTCTATCAATCCGTGCGCGCGCGCACCCTGGAAATCGTCGCGCCGCTCGAGATTGAAGACTACGTAATCCAGACGGCTGAGTTCATGAGCCCGCCCCGCTGGCACATCGGCCACACCTCCTGGTTTTTTGAAACCGTCCTGCGGAAGTATCAAACGGGATACAAACCCTACTCGGAAGATTTTCTTTTCTTCTTCAATTCGTACTACGAAGGATTCGGCGAGCGGATCGAACGTCAAAAGCGCGGCACGCGTTCGCGGCCGACTGTAGCTGAGACGAAAAAGTATCGCGCGCACATCGACGACCACATGGCGCGCTTCATTGAAAGCGTTTCGGATCGCGATGATGCTCAGGAAATTCTCTCGATTGTGCGGCTTGGCCTTGAGCACGAGATGCAGCATCAGGAACTGCTCGTCTATGACATCAAGCACCTGCTCGTCGATCAGTTCGACGCGCCGATGAAACCTGCGCCGGCATCAATCGCAACCGTAACGGGGATGGCAAAAATTCAAGGCGGACTGTTTGAGCTTGGTTACCCCGTGCGGGACGTGAGCGACGACTTCGCCTGGGACAACGAGAAGCCGCAGCACAAAGTTTTCCTGCAGGACTTCGCGATCGATCGCGCGCCGGTCAGCAATGGCGAGTATCTCGAATTCATGAAGGCCGGCGGCTATACAGACTTTCGCTGGTGGCACTCGGCCGGGTGGGAAAAAGTGAACACCGAAAAATGGGAGGCGCCGCTTTACTGGGAGCAGCAGAGCGGCGAATGGATGATTCGAGATTTCGGCGGACTTCATCCGGCCACAGAGAAACTGAACGAACCCGTTTCGCACGTCAGCTTTTTGGAGGCTGCAGCTTGTGCGAAGTGGGCGGGCAAACGTTTGCCGACAGAAGCTGAGTGGGAGAAGGCGGCAACCGCCTCGGATCCGGTGTCAGTACCCGGAGCGGTAGCGACGGGATCACGAGAAACTTCCGAGAATTCAAAGCAAGAGTTTCCGTGGGGGGATTCGCCACCTGATGAATCGAAGGCGAATCTGTTCGAGAATGGATTCTGGAACCCAGCGCCGATCGGATCTTTTCCTGAGGGTCAAAGCGCGCACGGTTGTCAGCAGATGATCGGCGATGTTTGGGAGTGGACGACTTCAGATTACACGCCGTACCCCGGCTTCAAATCCGAATTCGACGAATACAACGACAAATGGTTTGTCGGTCAGAAGGTTCTGCGCGGTGGCTCGTTCGCCACGCCGCGGATTCACATTCGCTCAACGTACCGGAACTTTTTTTATCCGCACGAACGCTGGATGATCGCCGGATTTCGGTGCGCAAAAGACGCTTAGGATTCCGTCTCGGTTCTGCGCTGGTTCAATAACTGGATCTAGCGGAGAGTAGTCACAGCGCCACCCGGTGTGGACGGCCACAGACGGTGGCGTGGAAGCAGCGGTGACTTAATCATCTGAAACGTACTCTAATTACCCTGACATGAAAACGCCCCGCCCAATTGCCCTACTACTGACAATCTTCGCGCTGGCCGCGACCGCTTGTAATCGCGAAGCGTCGCAGCCGGTCACGCGTACTGAGTCAACGACTACTCAGATTCAACCGGCGTCGCTGGTGAGCGACACGTCAACCAACAGCGGCGATGTCGCGACCACCGAATCACCGGCTGAACCAACGATGCTTCCGGGGCCGAACGCGGTGCCGAAAGACACGCGCATCGTCGTTAACATTCCGGCCTTTCGGATGGACGTGTTTAAAGACGGCGTGCTGGTGAAGTCTTACAAAGTCGGCATCGGTTATCCTGAGTATCCTTTGCCGCGTGGTTTGCGCAAGGCCGAGACGATCATTTTCAATCCGACCTGGACGCCGCCGAACGAACCCTGGGTCGCGAACCCCGGCGTCGTTGTTCCCGCGGGCAGCAAAGCGAATCCGCTCGGGCCGATCAAGGTTCCGATCGGCGCGCCGTCATTGATTCACGGCGGCAAGGCGCTCTCAAAGATCGGTACGTTTGCTTCGCACGGCTGCGTCGGCATGACGAATGAGCAAGTGAAGGACTTCGCGAAAGTTTTGGCGGATGCTTCCGGAACCGAATTATCAACCGACAAGATGAGCTCGTGGTTAAAACGACCGAGCCGCACCCATGTCCTGAAGCTCGCCCAGATCGTTCCGGTGGAGTTGCGTTACGAAACGATCGTCGTTGAAGACGGCAAGGTCCGCATCTATCGCGACGTTTATGGACAAAAGACGAACACGGAAGAGAACCTGCGCGCGGTGCTCGATGCGCACGGAATCAGCTTTGACGGAATGAACGAGCCAGAGAAGTCGCAAGTGCTCGAAATTCTGAACATCGTTTCCCGCAAGCCGAAGAAACAACCGACGCCGGCGCCCACCGTGATGGCTACTCAGACCGCTGAGGAGAAGCGTGCGGCCGCCGCCGCTCGCAAAGCCGAAGCTGAACGACTTCGGAAGCTTCGAAGTCAAAAGGAATTCGCGATCGACATCGCCTCACTGGCCGGCAAGGGTTATCCCGCCGCAATGAATCTCAATGATGGTAAGCCCGTGGTCGTGGCGGCGCGTTAACACCTCAACCAGCGCATTATCGCCGCGTTTTCTTGTATGGCGGGTAAAAGGGTAGGGAATAGACTTCGCTGCTGTGCCGCCCACTGCTCACTGCCTTCTGCTCACTGACATAGGGCCCCCCGCAGGGATTCGAACCCCGAACCAATAGATTATGAGTTTGGTTTGAGGGGCGCCAGCAAGACGAGACGAAACGAGATGAAGCAGTATTTACCGAATCCGCAGCCGTCAAAGTTGGTTACATCTTGCTACGTGCGAGTACATGCTCGCGCCATAATCACGCCATCATGGTGCGATCGAGCTCTGCTGTAGCAAAATACTCATGTTCCGATGAAATTGTGCGAGCGTGTTGATTTACAACGAACTTTTAGGCCCTCCAACAACCTATTACCTTTGAACGTCGTTAAAGAAGAGTGAATTTGCAGGGTATTCACACTCCTCAAAATCATTGACAAGGACATGTGCCCGACAATATTGTGCGGGCGGTTTCTCAAATACATTACCTTGCACCCTACCCGGACAACCAGTGATTGCTTTGCCGCTTCATTTCACCGCAAACGGTTTTGCAAATGTCTAACAGTTCATAGGCCAAACGCAGTCGCCTCGTTGAGAACATCATCTTCGTAAGATCAACGCCTCATGGTTGATTTTCCCCATTTCGCCGTTGTGTCTTGCGTGACGACGGATCTCCATTTCTCCAGACCCACTGCTTTCAGAAGAGAAATGAATTGCCCGTCAGGATCATTAGTTTAGGAGAGCAGTATTTTCCGGCCAGTTCTTAACTCCTGGCAATGAGGGCCAATTCATGCAAACTAATCCCCCAACCGCTCAAATCCCGCCTGCCGCGAAGGCGCGCAGTAAAGCTCCCGACGTCGTCGAAGACCCTTCACTCGCCCGTCTGCTCTTTTGCGAGATTCTGCTCGAAGAGTACGAAGGCTTAAACCAACCGGCGTTGGACGACGATGAAGTCAAGAAAATCAAGATCGAAATAGAACAGCACTGGTTGAAGAACGAAGAGCAGCGCGCCCTCGATGAGCCCGAGTTTGAAGGCCGGATGGTGAAACGCATTTACCAAGCGATGAATGTTGCTCAAAGCGCCCAGATCCAGAGGACCCGCTCCGTTTTGGAGGATAAGTACAAAGACGACGATGCTGAGAACAAAAAGAAGGCCGTGGACGATGGTGTTCTTCGAGCACGTGCTCGGTAAAACCTATAAACAGGTTCAGCAAACACGAAAGACTGGAGACGCAGGCACTCTTGTGCCCCAACTGCAGCAAGCAACATCCGATGTGCCGGCAACGCCGAGTGAAGCTGTTGATCAGGCGAAGACCAAAGGCGCTGTTGAGGTGGCGAAGACCAAGGGCAATGGAGACGGCGTCGCGGCTTACCATAGTCCTCTTACACCGCGTCAAGCGGAAAAACTCCAGGGAAAAACTTTGCGGTCCGCGCTCTGTCTTTCAGGCGGCGGAATTCGCAGCGCAACTTTTAATTTAGGAATTCTTCAGGGCCTTGCGCGTCATGGACTGCTCGAAAAGTTTGACTACCTTTCGACAGTTTCAGGCGGAGGTTTTATTGGCGGTTGGCTTTCCGCCTGGGTACGCCGCGCAGGAATCGGTGATGTCGTGGAGGCTCTTAGCAAGCCGCCGAAAACACCGCTCGCTCCGGATCCAGGTCCAGTCGAACACCTGCGAGTTTATAGCAACTATCTTAGCCCCCAACCGGGTTTGCTCAGTGCAGACACCTGGACACTGATTGCTACTTTTGTCCGAAACCTGGTTCTGAACTGGCTGGTTTTCGTGCCCGTTTTAGTCGCTCTTCTCTTGCTGCCTCGAGTGTGGGCATCAATCGTCCTCCGTAGCAGCCATCATCCTGAGTATGCGATTCCCTTGTCGCTCGCAATCGGTTTCCTTGCGGCGATGTGGGCCCTCTCATACATCGGGCGCAGCCTGCCCAGCTCAAACGACTACAAATCGAATGAAAAAGGAGAGCGCTACAAAGGCGGACAAGGAAGTTTCATCCTTAGCTCCTTAGTCTGGTTGGTAGTAAGTTCGGCCGCGCTGGCCGTGTGTCTTTGGAATTGCTATCAGCCTGGACGACAGCCGCTGCGATGGTGGTATTACGCAGCGTTCGCCGTGGCGGTCATGATTGTGCCGTTGATCATTTTCGTGGCGAAGGTCATCAGAATCTTCGTGGCGAATCTCAAAGAAATGACAAAGCCGGTCAACGTCAAAGAAGAGGCGGTGAAATTAGCAACCAAGTTGGTAGTGGCCATCGCTCTTATCCTGCTGGTGCAGGTAATTATCGGTTACGTCGCCAGCTCCCTGGTCCTGGGCGCCATGCCAATATTTCATCGGCACCCGGTCGCCTACTCGATTTTTGCCGTTCCCGTCATCTTGTTGTTGATGAGCCTGCAGGGACTGCTGATTACAGGTTTCACCAGCCGGTTTAGCAAGGACGACGATCAGGAATGGTGGGCGCGCGCCGGCGCTTGGGTATTGATTGTCGCAGTAGCCTGGACCCTGGTCCATGCACTCGTTATTTATGGACCACTCCTGCTTTTGGCCCTTGAAGAAACATTTCGCAACTTGTGGAACGGCGGTTTGAGCAATCTTTCCTGGGGCGATGTGGGCAAATTGTTTGGAACTATCGCCGGCATCGTCTCTGGAGCGGTCACGTTGCTTGGCGGCTTCAGCGCAAAGACGCCGGCAAACTCCAAAGAAGCTGAAAAGACGGGAATGGGAGGAGCCGTGCTGGCAATGGGCACCCAATTGCTCGCACCCATCTTCCTCGGCTTCGTGATTATCCTGCTCTCTCTTGGTACCAACTGGCTGTTGATCAGCCGTCCGTCTCAAAGTCTCAGCCGGGTCCTCACAGGCTATGTCATGCCGTATGCATATTCACCGTTGACGAATTGGCACCTCTCGCTAATCGAGCAGACTCCGTTTCGTCACCTGGTAGTGTTCGGACTTTTGGTAGCAGCGTTCGGCATCTTTATGGGGCGGATCATCAGCACCAACGTCTTTTCACTGCAGTTCATGTGGCGGAATCGAATAATTCGTGCGTATCTTGGCGCCTCTCACCCTGACCGGCGTCCTGATTCTTTCACGGGATTCGACAGTTTCGACAACCTTCAAATGCATGAGTTGTGGCCACAGCCCGGAAAAGGTTCAAGGTGTGGGAAGCGAGAAGATCGGCCGGAGGACGATTTAAAGTCAGAACGCTTTTCGCGCAAACTTTTTCACGTTCTGAACATGGCCCTCAACCTTACCGGCGGAGAGAAACTTCAATGGCAGGATCGCAAGGCCGAGTCGTTCACAGTTTCACCGCTCCACTCCGGCAGTTACTGGTTGGGTTATCGACGCTCAACTCACTATGGCGGGAGAGATGGAATTACGTTGGGCGCGTCAATCGCAATCTCCGGAGCGTTCGTCAGTCCGAACATGGGTTTCATGATGACCTCGCCGGTCGTGCGATTCCTGATGGCCATATTCAATGTGAGGTTTGGCTGGTGGCTGGGCAATCCGGGCACGGCGGGTGACGACACAAATATGCTTGAACGCGTTCTGAACGCGCCGGCGAAAATGTTGGGGTTTGAGGTGATGCGGCCTTTTCGTTTGGATTCGCCGCGATTGTCAGTAATTCCTTTTCTCTCAGAAGCGGTTGGGAACATCGACGACCGATCGTCATACGTCTACCTTTCCGATGGCGGCCACTTCGAGAATTTGGGGTTGTATGAAATGGTTCTGCGCCGCTGCCGTTTTATCGTCGTCAGCGACGCCACCACCGACCCTGACTACTCATTTGAATCTTTGGCGACTTCGATCAGGCAGATCCGTGTTGACCTTGGAGTGCCGATTGAGATTCCCGAGTTGACCGTAGGCGTGCCCTCGCAAAACCTGAAGAGTAAATACTGCGCCATGGGTAAGATTCGCTATTCGTGCGTTGATCGAGATCCGACTGACAAAACCACAACCGACGACGACTTCGATGGAATCCTGATTTTTATCAAGCCTTCACTCATTGGTCAGGAACCTCGAAGACGTAGTCAACTACTGGCAGGGTCGTGCGACCTTTCCGCAAGAGGTCATCACCGATCAGTGGTTTAGTGAAGCTCAGTTTGAAAGTTATCGCACACTCGGTTCTTCCATCATCGAAGCGATTTGTGACGACAAGAGCGGTCAGAAGATGACCCTGGCCGCATTCTCAGAAAAAGTACGCGATCACAACCAACTCAATTTCCGCGCCTTCAAGGACGAAGTTAGTTTCCTTGCGTTGGAGAGTGAGATCAGAGAGTTGTTGCAAAAGACGCCGGTTACTTCTTACCGATCAAAAGTGCAGAGTTTCATAAAGGAGATAGTTCGTTGACCGTCTGGACCGGCCTGGACCAACTCAAAGGAGAACATCAATGTACCGCAACACCAGCCCTTGTTAAGTCTCCTCATCATCGCCTCCTTACTCTTGACCGGATTCATGCCGCGCGTCGCTTTCTCGCAGGATCGGAAGAGGAAACCGATCGTCGTTAGCTTCGGTCAACCCAACATCTGGTCTCTCGAACAAGCCCACTACCTGCTTGCGCGCATGCACATGACAAACCTGGATCTACAGGCAAAGGCGCTGACGCAGAACGAGCTCGACCCCAAATGTCACGCACGGCGCGCGCATTCAGATCCTCAGGCAGTTACTGGAAGTCAGCGGCCAGTACGATCAGGGCATCGGCTTCCAGAACAATCGAATCGTCGACCAAGCGCTCTTTAACAACACGCGCCGCCGTGATGGGCCTCAAACTTTTAGATCGCAGCATCGCAGTCACGCAATTCATTGGTGCCCCCGCAGGGATTCGAACCCCGAACCAACAGATTATGAGACGGTTTGAAAGGCCTCAACAAGGCGAGATGAAGTGAGATAACCCAGTATTTACCGAATCCGCAGCCGTCAAAGTTCGTTACGTCTCGCTACGTCTCAGCACGCCATCGCGCCATAATCACGCCATCGCATGAATCTCAACCAGAGTCGCCCCAAACGCGGTAGACCGAAAATAATCGGTATTGGGTGGTTGAAGCTTGTCCACATCGCAAGCCTTTGCTTGAATATTGATTTGAATGACACCATTTCACTTAACCGAAACCCGATCCACCGAAATAATAAGTGACCGAATAGATGCGGTGAACTTGCCGCTTACGAAAAGAGTTCGTTCCGGTCTTAACTGGAATGTTTCATCGTCGCTGATCGCGGAAGCTCTTCGTTTTGTGCGTTCGCTGGTGCTCGCGCGAATCCTGGTGCCGGAGGATTTCGGACTCTTCGGTATGGCATTGACGATCGTGGCTGCAATCAATGCCCTGACGATGTTTGGACTGGACCGGACTATTGTTGCAACCAAATTTGCCAGCAGAGATGAACTGAAGGCTCACCTGGACACCGTATGGTCGGCGGGGCTCATTAGAAGTCTTATCATTGCGTTGCTCGTGGCAGCTTCCGCCTTGCCGACAGCCCAATTCTATCGGCAACCACAACTCAAGTTCATTATTCCGATCCTCGGATTAGTAAGTCTCGTCCAGGGATTTCAAAATATTGGCCTGGCGATGCTGCGCAAGGAGGTTAGCTTCGCGAGGATCTTCTGGTACGAACTTGCGACTAACGTTGTAGGAATAGCGTTGACGATTGCACTGGGTCTAGTCATGCGAAACGTTTGGGCCCTGGTAATTGGTTTGTTGCTAACGACCGTTGTGGGGACGATCCTCACTTATGTTTTTCATTCATACCGCCCGCGTCTGACTTTCGAAAGGATTGCTCTGCGGCGCGTGCTGACGCTGGGAAAATTCGCACTGGTGATCGCATTTGCGTTATTTGTGATGAACATGGCTGACAACGTTATGATCGGACGTTTACTGGGAACCGGCGCGCTCGGCAACTATTCTCTCGCTTTCAACATTGCCAGCGCGCCGATTAGTGTGCTGATTTTCTCTCTCACCGCGGTGCTCTTTCCGGCGTATGCCGAAATTACAGCGCAGCGGCCAAACATTCTGGAGCTCGCCTTTACCAAAGTTTTTAGTATCGCCTTGATGGTCATGGTCACGATTGCGGTGCCGTTGTTCCTGCTTTCTGGCGAGGTAGTTCAGCTACTCTTCGGCAGCAAGTGGACCACCGCGGGCGAAGCGTTGCGAGTTTTAGCGTTGGTAATTCCACTACGCGGGCTCAGTCTGATCATTTCCACTTTTTTCTGGGGCTTAAACAGGCCCAAAGACGTGGCGGTGGGCGCAACTCTGGAAGCGGTCGTGTTTCTCGCTGCACTTTATCCGTTGATAAGAGCTTTCGGGGTGACTGGCGCTGCCTGGGCCGCCGTGATCGCGTATTCTTTCGCGGGCGTAATTCGCTTGGTGGCGTTAAGCGAAATTATTCCAGGTATCTCTCCAAAGCTCTTTCGAATTTCACTCTTCATCCTGGCCGCGGCCGGAGCAGGGCTGCTGATTGGCGGGTTCGGCTTGAGATTTCTTACCTCACCGCTACCGCGGGTGATGGGCGGTCTACTCTCCTCGATCATCCCCACCGTGATCTTGCTGTCGTTCAAAGCGGATTGGAGAAGATGGCTTATTGACTGGTTTTCCTGATCTCAGAGCGTACGCGTCCACGATCGTAACAGGGCTTGTGCGTTGAGGCGATCAATGCATTTTAGCTGATCAACGGTTGATGAAGCCCACGCTCTGGCAATTCTCCCACCCTCCGCAGAGCATTCCAGCCAACTCATTTGCGTTAGAGAAAACCGGCGCGTTCTTGACCAAAAAGGAGCATGGCTTCCTTCCGCGCTACCCCCATTTGTTAGATCCGGCCTTCAGCGAAGCGACGGAGTACATCGGCAAGCGGTGCTATGTGCTCGTGGTAGCGGAGCACTCGATGATAATGACCCGCCACGACCTGTTTTTCACCATAAGACTCATAGAAGGGAGGCTGATCATAAGGGTACTCATCTGAGCTTGGGCCAACTGGACGCAAGCATTCCGTTCTAAGTGCAGCCATTGATGTTCGCTCCAGCGTCGCCTGAACCTCGCCGGCAAGTTCAGCATATCCATTTGCAGCCAACATTTTTTGCGCAAATGCTCTGTCGTCCAGGTGGCGGCAAATCCCATCGGCATGGGGTGGTTCGTGACAGCCAGCCGGTTGGCTGACGAGGGAGAACTCAAGGTTCCCAAGGCAATGTCCTGTCAAGCGTTTGGCGACAGTTACTGCCGTATTGATTACCAGGCGGCAGACGTCATGCATTGGGTTGTAGCCTTCAAATGCATCGCCGGCAACGTAATCGATGCGCTCAGCAGCGAACGCTTCGCAAAGTTCCCCTGCAAGTCCGACGAAGAGATCAAACTCGTGATTGAGAATCGCTGCGTATGCTGCAGCATCCGTGAGGCGTCCATAAATTCTGCCGCGTTTCGCCCCAGCCTGGTTGAGTATTTTTGTAGTAGAGGCGAGCCTTGATTGGTTGGAGCGTCCCGACCCATCGGTAAAAACGAATACAAGGGGACGCGTTGTCTCCAGCCAACCGTGAACCATCAGTTCGTGTCCCGGATGGCTAATGACCAGAGCGGTGCGCATATCTGTCAGAGGCAAACCAGGCCTTGCCAAAAATTATCCATTCTGTTTCGGGGCGATCCAAGACAGGAATTCTGCAGGTTCGGACAGGTCTCAGTTAAAAACTTTACGATCTGTGCCGATGCCTGACAATCGTTCTACGAGATAAATCTTATTAAAATGACCTTCATCGAAAACGTCCTTCTCAGAAAGTGGCTGCACGAATCGGTGGCCTTCCTGCATGGAATCGTAATGTATATGCCATCCTCTGGCCCTCTCTTTTGGATTCCATCTGGCTTTCCGTTCACGAAACACTTTCTTATCGCCATGTTCTTGTGATCTGAAGGAATAGTGCTTTAACAAGAATTTAAAGGGATAAATTCGACGCCCCTCGAATACTACATCATGTCCCGCAGAAGCAATCGTCGAGATGGGTTGCCCGCAGTTCTTCCAGGCTTTCCTTTGATTCGCATGGGACAGGTTTCTTAAATCAAAATGCCTGAAGTACGCCTCATGATCCATGCCCGTCTTGAACCCATCGTCTACGGGATGAAACTCCACAATCGTATGATCCACACAATTGAAGCCCGACTGGTCCACAAGATAGAGGGCGTCACGGTAGCTTACGCCTGGCCATGGAGACGTCAACACTTCATCAGCTCCGCGTCGCACAAACCAATCAGCCTCGATCTCTCTGGAGAGTGTTTCCATCCGTTCGAGCATCGCTTCCCAATCGAAAAACTCTGATGGTCCTTCTTTTGGGAACCGTTCGACAATAACCGGGAGCTGGCCTTCCAACTCTTTTGCCAAATCATACGTGCTGTCAGTGGACCAGTTCTCAAGAACGTGTACCCTGACCCCCTGGTCAGTCCACTTCTTGATTGATTGAACAATGATGTCCTCTTCATTGTAAGCGGCCATGAACGCAACTACCCGAAAGTCCCGAGGCGCAACTCGCAGTTGTTTACTAATGGTATCGTTGGTAATCACCGCCGCGATGGTTTTCTTTTCGTAGTCAACGTTATCGTCTGCCGTCCAGCCGATGAACTCAAGATTGAAGCCTTCAGCGCGCAGTAAGTCTTCGAATTCTCTTGAGTTCCATTTGCCCGGCCGACCTGCCGTTGTTAAGTCACGGTCAGTACTTGTCAAAATGCAAACTGGTGCATGTGCGAGCCAGACCTTCAGGTTCTTTAGTAAAGATTGGGGATCGGTAAACTGGTCCACGTCCTTGCTTACAACGACGGCCCGTTGCACCACCTCTTTATCCACTGGCAGCGTACCGGCCAGACTGTTGTTCGCGTCCAACCAAGACCCGAATCCGTACCGTTTGTGGCATGATTCCACGTCCAGGCTGGGGACGATGCCGACGAATTCGAACTTTGGATAAATTTGTATTAGCTCCTTTGGGCTTGGCTGCCCAATCGCTATTAGGTGAGTACACCCGAAGCGCTCAGCGAGGTAAGCGGCAAAAGGGTAGACATCCGGCTGTAACTGGGTGGGTGGGGCTAACCTGGAATTCAATAACAACTTCAGAACATGCCGCGGATTTTGAGAGATGGTTTCTGTGGTCTTGAGCGCACGTGAAAGAAGCGACGAAACCGGGCCTGAAAACTGACGTAACGCGGTTCTTAGCCGGGGATAAGCTTTACTCAACATCATCAAAACAATGAAATCGACGAACCGCCGTTCCGCAAGCCGCAATTTTTGGTGCCCCCGCAGGGATTCGAACCCCGAACCAACAGATTATGAGTCTGCTGCTCTAACCGTTGAGCTACAGGGGCACAAGGACTTACAGGTAGCGCTTAATTGATTGTGGTGGAAATTGTGGGGACTGCGTGTTCATAAAGCAAGTTTTCCGCATTCGACGGGGCTACTTGCCCTTTCCGCCGAGTCTCAAGTTTGTCGCTAATCTTTTCGTGCGCGGCCGCATTCCTGTGCTCACCAAACATGATAACTCAATATTTAGCGGAGCTGGTTAGCCGT
Source organism: uncultured Acidobacteriota bacterium (assembly GCA_963726075.1). Classification (GTDB taxonomy): domain Bacteria; phylum Acidobacteriota; class Blastocatellia; order Pyrinomonadales; family Pyrinomonadaceae; genus UBA11740. The sequence continues at coordinate 1,898,192 of CAVSAQ010000001.1, forward strand.
CAAAGTCAGCTATTCAGGTAGGTTCAAAAAGGAATCACGTCATCTTCACGTCACGGACCAACGGAGTCTTCGTCCGTTGGGCATTTTGACGAAGCCCAAGTCAATGGTCGCAAGTCTTCCGGCGGTCTTCGCAAGCTGAAGCGCCGTGTGAATGAGAAGTGTAACCTTAGGAGTGTGGAGCTTTCAGACTTTTGAGGCATTCAATGGCGCTGCGACGAACGGCCCCAAAAATTAATCTGCGCTCCGTTTCCACCGAAAGAAACGAAGCGCAGCTCGCTCGGCCCTGCACTTCAATGAAACCCATTGAAAGCCGGCTTGAAATTTTAGGATGAAACCTATTGGCTTGAACCAACCGTATTCGCGATTCCCTTGTTCTGCAGAATTCTGATCGACTATCAAAGTGCGGTGGCTGCAACTAGAATCTGTTTGAGTTACCTCAAATTCGCGGAGTGGGATTCATAACCCCAAGATCGGCGGTTCGATCCCGCCGCCCGCTACCAAACATTACCAAACCAAGTTAAGTGCGGCTGCTTGGCCCACGCTACGGTGGAGAGTTTTGCTTGCGCCTAGGTGGAAAGGTGAATTACGTCTTCAAACTGCTCTTGATCCGCGGCGCCATGGGAGGTTCCACAGTGCCCGCGCGGAGAGGACGAGGGACAGCATCCCGCTCGCGCCAAGCGCGATGTTGGTCCAGACCCAGAAGAACTTTGCGTTGGTATTGCCATATCTGCCGAGGATAAGACCTTTCCCCTGCATGTGGAGGATCGGGATGCCAGATGCAAGCAGCGCCCCGAGAAGGATGAGCACCAGTCCCCATCGCCGATCGCCGAACACCAGCGTTGCGGAAAGCCAGACCGCCAGGATAAGCAAGCCCCCGGAGGCTGACATCGTTCCCGGCTCGAGTCCGCGGGCGACCTCATCAGCCCAGTGCAATGAGAAGAAGACGATCGAGAGAAGAGACGTGATGGTTAACGTAACGTCGCGGTTCATGTGAATTCTCCTGGCAGATTTGTATGTGCCGCTTACTAAGTGCAGTCTACGCCGGAGACGAAAGCTAAGTTCAGTTCCGAATGTCCTTTTAGATTAAAGCTAAGAAGCTTGTGAGGCGGGATTCGCGTTGGGCGCGGGAGCAGCTACTTCTTAAGCTGGCCGGTTTCGCTCTTCTTTTTCAGAAGGCGACTGGTCGTCTTTAATAACTCCGCCGGCTCAATCGGTTTTGAGACGTGCGCGTTGAAGCCCGCGGCAAGCGCCATTTTGGTGTCCTTCGAGGTCGCATATCCGCTCAGCGCGATTGCCGGAACATCGTGCATGTTCGGCAGCTCGCGCAGCTTTTTCATCATCTCGAAACCGTCCATGTGCGGCATGCCGATATCAGACAAAATCAGATCGATGGAATTCTGCGGCGCGATCTCCAGCGCCTCAGGCGCCGACTGGCAAGTCGTCACGCGAAAGCCCTTTGACTTAAAAGTCGATTGCAGCAGCTCGAGCGTGTCTTCATCGTCTTCGACGATCAGAATGTGGGCGCCGGCCGGTTTTACTAACGGACCGGTGGTTTGCCTGGCGATGACTGGCGAAACTTCGCCAGCTTCCTTGCGCGTTAGCCTAACTGTGAAACGACTGCCATGGCCGCGGCCCGCGCTTTCGGCCGTGACCGTGCCGCCGTGCGACTCAACAAAACTCTTCACGAGTGCCAGACCAAGCCCGAGACCGCCGTGGCTGCGTGTCTTTGAGCCATCGGCTTGCACAAATTTCTCGAACACGTGCGGCAAGAATTCCGGCGCAATGCCTTCGCCTTCGTCGGTAACGCTGACGACCGCATTGTGACCGTCAGTCTCGCAAGTCAGCCGCACGGTGCCGCCCGTCGGTGAAAACTTCACGGCGTTGTGCAGCAGGTTCGCGAACACCTGGCCGAGCCGCGTTGGGTCGCCAATCACGATCTCGTCATTCCAATTACGAAACATTCCTTCAACATTGATTTCACGCGTGGCGGCAAATGGCCGCACGGTTTCGATCGCTTCGTGCACGACCTGGCCGAGATGAACCGGCAGCTCTTCCATGCGCATCTTGCCGCTGAGAATCGCAGTCATGTCGAGCAAATCATTGATCAGCCGCTTCAGCGCGTGGGCGTTCTTTTCGATTACGCTCAGCCCGTGATCCAGTTGTTGGGTGGGGAGCATGCCGGTGCGCACCATGTGAATCCAGCCGATGACCGGGGTCAATGGCGTACGCAGCTCGTGAGAAAGGGTAGTCAGAAACTCGTCTTTCGCGCGGTTGGCAGCCTCAGCTTCCCGGCGCGCGGCGCGCTCTTCTTCAAACAGCCGCGCATTGTCGATCGCCAGCGCGACGCGGAAGGCCACCAACTGCAACAGCCTCGTGTCATCCTCTGAGAACGGGCGCTGCGTGAACCGGCCGACGTGAATCACGCCGAGCACGCGCCCTTCGATCAGCAAAGGAACGCCGAGCACACACTTCACGCCGTGCTCGCGCAGAAACGGCGTGTACAATTCCGCGGTTTCCGTATCGTCGATCGTCAGCGGCGCCTTCTGCGCGGCGACCCGGCCTCCGAATCCGGCGCCGATGGGAACGCGAATTCCCAGGTCGATCTCCAAACCTTTGGCGGCCCACGCGACCAGGTGGTCGTCTTCCTCGCGCAGCAGAATCACGACCGTGTCCACATCCATCGATTCACAGACGCGCTCGAGCAATTCCGCGAGTAACTTGTCCAGCGACAGATATGAGAGGGCGACTTCCGTTACCGTCTGCACCTGCCGCATGCGGTTCATGGCCGTTTCGAGTTCGAGGCGCGCGCGTCCTTCGCGCGCAAAAATTTGCTCGCGCTGCTCTTCGGCGTGTTTGCGTTCTGTGAACTGGCCGATGTGATTGCCGATGGAATTCATCACCTCGAGTAGCGTCGGGTCCTCAGTCTGAGAATCGCGCGTAAAGAACTCCATCACGCCGAAAACTTCTTCGCCTAACTTGATCGGAAAACCGAACCCTGAACGCAGACTGGCGCGGGAAGCGAGTTCATTGCGGGTGAACAGGCTGCTACCCAGATCGCCGAACCAATGCCCCGCGCCGTCCGCCCAGATGCGGCCCGGTAACCCGACGCCGCGCGCGAACGGCCGGCCCCGGCTGGCCTCTTCAAACTCAGCCGTTGCCACCGCCGGGTTGTGCCAACTTGCCAACCACCGCAGGACTTCTGCTTCCGGATCGACAATCCAAATCTGGCCCAGATCCCATCCCAGGCTTTCACAAATTGCCTGCAGTAACTTTGGCCCGGCCGCGTCCAATGAAGGCGACTCGGCGAGAATCCGCGCCGTCTGATACTGCATCAGCAAGCGGTATTCGAGGCGTTTGCGATCCGTAATGTCGCGCGAATTCACAACAATTCCGTTCACTGCCGGATCGTCGAGCAGGTTATGCGCGGTCGCCTCGTGAATTCTCCAGGAGCCGTTCTTGTGCCGGATGCGAACCTCCCTGGTTACGGGTTGGCGACTTTCCTCGATGAATAATTGACGCAGCTCCGCAGCATTGTCGGAATGAATCAGTTCGAAAGGACTCTTGCCAATTAGCTCTTCCGGCTTGTACCCGATCGAGCGTTCCACGGACGGACTTACGTACTGGCGCGTGCCGTCGCGGTTGAGCACGGTGATGATGTCCGTGGCATTTTCGATCAACGCGCGAAAGTGCTCTTCACTTTGCCGCAAAGCCTCTTCAGCGCGTTTCCGATCGGTGATGTCGCGCACGATGCCGGTAAAGAAACGCTTGCCGCCGTCGACGAATTCGCCGAAAGACAATTCAAGCGGAAGCTCGGATCCGTTTTTGTGAAGCCCGGGAAGCCCCACCGCTTCCCAACTGATGTGACGCTCGCGGGTGGACATGTAGCGCGTGAGACCCGCGCGATGCACGTGCCTCAGATATTCGGGCATCAGCATCGTCAGCGATTGACCCATCAGTTCATCGCGCGAGTAGCCAAAGATTTTTTCGGTGGCGCGGTTGACGAAGAGGATCGTGCTGTTCTGGTCGATGGTGATGATGCCATCGGACGCAGTCTCAGCGATGACGCGCGAGATCTGAGTCAGACTATTGAGTGCATCATCGTTACTCATTATCGAGAAGTTCTACTGGGCGAAACTAATCCTTTTTTTCCGTGCGCGTCAATTCGGTAGGTTGCGGGCCGAGTCTCCAGTCAATGAGATTGTAAAAGACGCTCGCTATCGCGAATGTTCTGTAATGATTACAATCCGAAGCGAATGTATCCAGCAGGCAATCTTTTCATTCCCGCGCCGCACGGAAGGCTCGAAGCGATTCTGAAAGAGCCGCGCGGTGAAGGTCGCGGCGTGTCTTTGGTACTGCATCCGCACCCGCTCGGCGGCGGCACGATGCACAACAAAGTAGTCTTTCGCGCGGCCGCGGCATTGAATGAAGCAGGACTGACTACCTTGCGCGTCAACTTTCGCGGCGTCGGCCAAAGCACAGGAACACACGATGAAGGCCATGGAGAGCAGGACGATGTGCGCGCGGGGCTCGACTATCTGGCGGCGACGTATCCCGGGAAGGAAATTACTTTGTGTGGATTTTCGTTCGGCGCACGCGTCGGATTGGAGGTTGGCATTGCAGATGCTCGCGTCGTGCGACTAATCAGCATCGGCACGCCGGTCGACAAGTACGATTTCAGTTTTCTTGAGCATTGTCGGAAACCGATTCTGTTCGTACACGGTGAGCACGATGAATACGGCAACGTCAGTCGTTTGCGCGAGTTAGTTGATCGGATTGCCGCGCATACGCCCGCGGAACTGCGCGTGATCGAAGGCGCGGGACACTTCTTTGATGACCAGTTGGATGAGTTGAAGCGAGTGATTACGGAGTGGGTCATGTCAGAACCACCTGCGGTAGCGGGTGGTTGATGTTCGTATCTGAGGTCGCGGGATTCCAAGTTCAACCGCCCGCATCCTGCACCCCCCGCGTGATGCACGCGCGGGAACCCCGCGCCGCAGGCGGTTCTGGCTACAGGTATGCTTTCGCCAACAGCAATTCCGCATTCAAGATTGCCGCCCCCGCTGCGCCCCGAATCGTGTTGTGGCCGAGCGCAACGAAGCGATAGTCGAAAACGCTATCCTCAGCGAGTCGCCCGACTGTGACGCTCATTCCATTTCCCGCATCACGATCGAGCCGCGGCTGTGGCCGATCAATCTCATCGCGAACGATTACAGGCCGGGCAGGGGCTGAGTGAAGCTTCAGGTTTTGTGGTTCGGCCGTGAATGAGGCGAGAGTGTCGCGTACTTCACTAAGCGAAGCCGAACGACCGAGCTTTACGCGAATCGAGGCCATGTGTCCGTCCGTGACGTTCACGCGATTGCATTGGGCGCTCACTTTCATGTCGGCATCGATGATCGTGCCCTGGCTGACGCCGCCCAGAATCTTTCGCGTTTCAATCTCAACTTTCTCATCCTCGCCGCCGATGAACGGAATCACGTTGTCGGTCGCGTCCAGCGAAGCGACTCCCGGATAACCGGCGCCGGACAGCGCCTGCATCGTCGTCACCACGCAGACGGTCACCCCAAACTTTTCATGAAGCGGCGCGAGCGCCATCACAATGGCAATCGCCGAGCAGTTAGGGTTGGTAACGATGAATCCCCGGTTGTATTCACGGTTGGTGCGCTGCGCCTCGATCAGTTCCAGGTGGTGAGGATTCACTTCGGGAATTAGCAAAGGAACGTCCTCTGCCATGCGATGCGAAGAAGAGTTGCTGATTACCGGGAAGCCGGCGCGCGCGAATTCAGGTTCGGCATCAGTGGCGATTTCGCCGGGCAAGCTGGAAAAGACGACGTCGCAATCGAGCGGCGGCGCGGGCGGCTGCACGACAATCTGCTTTACGCCGTCAGGCATCTCGCCCGGCAAACGCCAGGTGCATGCTTCAGCGTATGTCTTTCCTTGGGAACGATCGGATGCGGCCAGCGCGGTGATCTCAAACTGCGGATGATGCTCCAGCAGTTGCACGAATCGCTGACCGACGACGCCAGTTGCCCCAAGGATTCCGATGCGAAGTTTATTGGTCATTGCAGAGTCGGTTTCATTAACGCCTCGCTTTAGCGAGGTGATTTGCCGCGGCCAGAGAGTCTCGCCAGCCGTTTTAACGGCTTCCAAAGAAAACCGTTGAAACGGTTAAGTGATCTCATTGCGCGGACGTCGGTCACCTTGCTGAAGCAAGGGTGAATGAGACGTGTTCAAGTCAGTGTCTTCAGCGCGTCTCCCAATCGCTTCACACCTTCACTCAATCGTTCCTGGTCGGCACAGAACGAAATCCGCAAGAAGCCTCGGCCTTCTTCGCCGAACGCTGCGGCGGGAATCGTCACGACACCCTGTTCCAAGCCGGCTTCGGCAACTTTCAATTCATCGCCGTATTCACTTACCTCAACCATTGTGTAGAAAGCTCCATCCGGAGTCACGCAGCGCAATCCCAGTTCCTCGCGCAGCTTTTGCAAAAGAAAGTCGCGGCGCTTGAGAAAGATCGATCGCATCTCAGCTCGCGAAGCCTCTGCTTCATGCGTCCACGCAGCCAGCGCCGCCTTCTGCGAAATACTCGACGCGCAGGTCACGACGTAACCGTGCAGGACGAGCGCGGCTTTCATTACGTCGGCGTCACCCGCCAACCAGCCGATGCGCCAACCCGTCATCCGCATCGACTTTGATAAGCCGCTCGCGATGATTGTTCGCGGATAGAACTCTGAAATCGATGCCGCGCGTTCCGGCGTGTAGTAAAGCTCGCGATAAATTTCGTCACTCACAATGAATGCATTTGAGCCGCTCGCCTCAACCGCGTCAGCCATCGCTTGTAATTCATCCCTCGTCAGCGCTCGGCCGGTCGGATTTGACGGGCTGATGCAAATAACGACTTTCGTGCGCGGCGTCAGCCGGGCTTTGAAATCATCGATATCGAAACCAAAGTCTTTGCCCGCCGGCAAGCGATAACGAATTTCGCGGCCACCAACCATTTTCGTAATCATCGGATAGGCGATGAACCCCGGATCGGGCATCAGGACTTCGTCGCCTACTTCGACGAGCGTGCGCAGGATCAAATAAAGCGATTCCTGCGAACCTGCCGTGACGACTACCTGATCAGTATTCAGATTCATGTGCGGATAGTCGCCCGCAATTCTTTCGCGCAGGGCCGGCAATCCTGCCTGCAACGTGTACCCGTTTTTCTCTTCCTGAATGACCCGCACGGCTTCACGCACGATCACTTCCGGCGTCGGCAGATCAGGCTCGCCCAGACCAAGACTAATGCTGCCGGGCTTCGCGCGATCCGAAATTTTCCGGATCATGCTCTTCTCAATGCCGCGGAGAAATGGTGGTGGTTGGAATTGATTCAACGAAAGTAAGGCTATGCAACTCTTCGCTCGCTGCCGGCAAGCCGATGGTTAACAACTCGCCAAAACGTGACCACAGCTTTTCGTTTTTCATCGAAAAAATCTTCGAAGAACCCCGGCTTATTCAGCGTCGCCGGATATGAATATCGCTCGCGATCCTCACCAAATTCAGTGACCCAATCGTTCGGCTCGTTCTTATCAATGACTGTGAAGATCTCCCGTGGATACAGAAAGGGCCTTCCGCCGTCATTGAGAATACGAAAACCATCGGCTTCGATTCCGATTACAACGTAAAGTTGACCAAACGTTAGGTCCCGATAACCTGGGCTCTTCTTCTTTAGTTTGATAATCATGATCTGTTCACTCGCACTTGCTTCTGTTCGAATCTACCGAGGCCCGGGTGTTCGTACCAGTGAATCTCAAAGTACTCGCCCTCCACTTCCACTCGCGGGCTACTCTTCTTGACCCATTTTGACGCTCGACCACCATAACGCGCAACCAAACGTCTGACCTCTCGGATGCGTAGGCCTTTCGCGATAACTCGCGATTGGTACAGCATTCCTCTGGTCAGTCGAATTTCGATCTAGTTCTCCTTGCGCTACCGCAGCGCTTCCTCCAGCTGCGTCGCCGCGTCTGTTTTCTCGTCGCGATACTTAACAATGACGGGAGCGTAGAGTGACAGGCCCCAAGCGCGCGCTTGTTCAGTTTGGATTGCCCGCGAGCCGGGAACGACGACCGCGCCCGCCGGAATTTCCACAGGGTCTTCGCCCCTGCGTCGATAGATTTCGCCGCGTACAAGATCGAACACAGGCGTTGAGCCGGTGATGATCGTGCCGGAAGCCAGCACCGCGCGCTCGCGCACGATAGCGCCTTCGTAAACACCGCAGTTGCCACCGACGATCACATCGTCTTCGATGATTACAGGCATTGCGCCGGCGGGTTCCAGCACTCCGCCAATTTGGGCCGCGGCTGAAATATGCACGCGCTTTCCGATCTGCGCGCACGAACCGACCAGCGCGTGGCTGTCTATCATTGTGCCCTCATCGACATAGGCACCCGCGTTCACAAACATCGGAGGCATGCAAACAACGCCCGGCGCAATGTAAGCTCCGTCGCGAATACTTGAACCGCCGGGAACGATCCGCACGCGATGCTCAGGCGTGAATCTTTGGATCGGATAAGTGTTCTTGTCGAGAAACTGTAGCGGTGCGCCGGATGGCGTCATTTCTATAATCACGCCCATGCGGAAGCCGAGCAAAATTCCGCGCTTGACCCACGCATTTGTTCGCCAGTTGCCGTTAGTATCGCGTTCGGCGGCGCGAATCTCGCCGCGATTGAGCGCGGATTTGAATTCGTTAAAGCCGGTGAAGTCAGCGTCGGAATATTTCTGATCAGTACGAACTGCCAGTTCTTCGATTTGTTCTTGTAGGGTCATGAAGTCAGAACCGCCTGCGGTAGCGGGCGGTTGAGCTCTCGAAAGCGACACCGATCAACCACCCGCTACCGCAGGTGGTACTGACTTCACGCCGTCACGCTCGCTCGCTCTAGCACTCCTAATTCCGACAGAACTTCTCTCACACGCGCGCGACTTCCATCCGTGATCGGCACGAGCGGCAAACGAAAATTCTCTTCCAGCAATCCCATCATCGCCATGGCGGCTTTCACCGGACCCGGACTCGATTCAATGAAATTCACGTCCATCAGCGGCAGCAGGCGATAGTGCAACTCGCGTGCTTCATCCCATTTTCCTTCCAGAGCGAAATTCGTCATTCGCGACATGAGATCGGGAATTTCATTCGAAGCTACTGAGACGATTCCTTCCGCACCCAAAGCGATCAAAGGCAGAGTGACTGCGTCATCGCCCGACAACACCGCGAAACCATCTGGACGCTCGCGCAGAATCTCCATCATCTGCGAAAGGTTTCCTGACGCTTCTTTAACCGCCACTATGTTTTCGCAATCCTTCGCCAGCCGAAGCGTTGTCGGCGCCGCGATGTTCGACGAAGTACGACCCGGAACGTTGTAAATCATGATCGGCAAATCGGGAATCGCGTCCGCAATTGCATGGAAGTGAGCGTACAGACCTTCCTGAGTCGGTTTGTTGTACCAGGGTGCGACTTGCAAGACGGCATCAGCGCCGAATTCCTGCGCGCGTTTTGAATACTCAATTGCCGATGCGGTCGAGTTGCTGCCCGCGCCGGCAATTACTTTCGCCCGTCCCCGCGCAACTTCGATCGTCACGGCAATCACGCGCGCATCTTCGTCTTCGGTCATGGTCGCGCTCTCGCCGGTCGTGCCGCAGGGCACTAATAATTTAACGCCCCCCGTTATCTGTCGATCGACAAGCGCGCGCAAGCGCTCTTCATCAATCGCGCTATCAGACTTGAACGGTGTCACCAGCGCCGTCGCGCAGCCTCGCATCCAATCAATTTTCATAGTCATGATCTTTTTACCTTCGTTTAGAGGCGGGCTACTGCCCGCCAATTCGCCTTCAAAACAATTCCGGCGGGCAGTAGCCCGCCTCTAAACGTCCCCTTGGGCACCTAAGATCTCATCAAACACTTCCGTAAATTCGTAAACGCCTTTGCGACCGATGATCCACTTCGCCGCCATCAAGGCGCCTTCAGCAAATCCTTCACGCGAACGTGCCACATGTTCCAGCGTGATGTGATCCGCGCGCGAGTCGAAACCTACCCGGTGCGTGCCGGGAATGTGGCCGGCGCGCGTCGATGAAATCGGCACGTCGCGCCCCAGATGGTTCGCGACGATTCCGCCAAGCTTGATCGCGGTGCCGGATGGCGCGTCGAGTTTTCGCTTGTGATGTGCTTCTTCGATGTACACGTCGTACGACTCGAGGTTCTGAAAGAATTCAGCCGCTGCGGCTGCGATGCAGAAAAACACATGCGCGCCGACGGAAAAGTTTGCTCCGTAAACCAGCGCCCCGTCAGCTTCTTCAACCAGCGGCCCGAGTTCATTACGGTTTGGCTGCCAGCCCGTCGTGCCTTCCACCAAGGGCACATTTGCAAGCATGCAAAGTTCGATGTTCTTTGGCACAGCGGTCGGCAAAGAAAAATCTATCGCCACATCGCACCGGCCCATCTCCGCTGCCAGGTCCTCGGCGGTGCGTCCAGCATCGCGCGAAGTTAGCGTTACGCCGATCTCGTGGCCTTGCTCTTTGGCGAGCTTCGCCACTAGTTGTCCCATTGCGCCGTTACCGATGAGGGCTATTTTCATAACTGCGTAACGATTTTCACGTAGAGATCGACCGCGTGCAAAAGGTCGCTCTTCCGTACTTTCTCGCCATCTGTGTGGGCATCGAGAATCGAACCCGGTCCGATCAGCAATGGCTTTCCCCAATTTGAAAGATAAGGAATGTCCGTGGTGAAGCGTGCAATCATTTGCTCAAACCCATCCAGCGCCAGCAAACGGATCGGATCGTGCCCCGATTTGTAGTCCACCGCGGCGCGGCCGTCAATTGCCTTTTCCAGAAGCGACCTGGCCGATGCAGAATCAATCGCCAGCCGAATCAGGATTGTGGCCTCAGCCTCGCCCGGGATTACATTCGCGCGCGTGCCGCCTGAGATGACGCCGATGTTGCACGTCGTTTCGCCGAACACATCATCGGATGGCCAGTCGATTGAGCGGACGTCGTTAAGCACGTCCAACAAATGTTCGATCGCGGAATCGCCTTGCTCCGGATAAGCCGAATGAGCGGCGCGTCCAATCGTTTTGATCGTTGCCTGCAGAGAGCCTTTGGTGCCAACTGCCAGCTTATTGTCAGTTGGTTCGCCGTTGATTAGGTACTCACACGCCGAAGCTTCGAAATATTCATTCGCGACCTTTGCGCCCGCGCTGGTCACTTCCTCATCGACCGTAAAGAGCAAGCCGATTTCGTTGAAGCCTTCGGCGCGCAACTTTTCCGCCGCGGCAATCTGCGCCGCGATTATTCCTTTCGCATCGCACGCGCCGCGGCCGTAAATGAATTCATCGTCTTCGCGTGAAGCGATGAACGGCGGCACGGTGTCCATGTGTGTCGAAAGCACGACGCGCGGCCGAGCTTCCGTTCGAGCAATAATGTTCGAACGTTCAGGCGCGATGTTCTGCAACTCAACGTGATAACCGAGCCGGTTGAGCAACTCGCTTAACGAAGTTCCAATCTGAAACTCCTCACCGGTAACCGACGGAATGTCGATCAGTTCGCGCGTGAGTCTAAGGACATCAACCATGGGTCAACGAATCGCCTCCGTGGCAGAAACCCGACCGTGAGGGAGGGTGCCGTCGCCCGTCTCTGCACCCTCCCTATCGACCACCCCAGCCGGGCTGCCCGGCTGGGGACCCCGGTTGGTCGGTTTTCCGCCGTCGTCACTCTCAAAACACACTCGATGCAGGCGATTAATCGCTTCGGTCGCCTGCGCCGCGTCCACCATGAACGTGAGGTTCACGCTGGAAGCGCCGACGGAAATCATCGACACGTTGATATCGTGGATGACTGAGAACACACGCCCCGCGATCCCTGGCGTATTGCGCAAGCCTTCTCCGACGACCGAGATGATCGTCCGATCTTTTTCAACTTCAACTGTTCCCAGCCGTTCCAGATCGGGAACCAGTTCCGGTAAAGCGCTCACGTCATCTATTGAAAGCGACACGCTTACTTCCGAAGTAGTCACCACATCCACCGCCGTTCGATGACGGTCGAAGATCTCGAACAGCGCGCGCAGGAAACCGTACGCGCCCAGCATTCGCGCCGAAGTGACCTGCACCGTCGTGACGCCGTTCTTATGTGCGATCGCTTTGATCGTCAGCGGCGCCGCGTCTGATTCGGCGACGATCAAAGTTCCGGCTTCTGCCGGCGCATGAGAATTACACACGCGAACAGGAATGCTCTTGTCGATGGCCGGCTGAATCGTTTTCGGATGCAGCACCTTCGCGCCGAAGTACGCGAGTTCCGCCGCTTCCTGGTACGAAAGAATCGGAATTGTTTGCGCGTCAGGCACGACGCGGGGGTCGGCCGTCAGGACGCCGCTGACATCAGTCCAAATTTGAATTTCGCGCGCGTCGAGCGCTGCGCCGACAATCGCGGCGGTGTAATCTGATCCGCCTCGCCCCAGTGTCGTCGTTACGCCGCGTTCGGTGCTGCCGATGAATCCGCCCAGAACGGGAATCTCCTCGTCCGCCAGACGCTTGAACCGCTCTTGGATCGCTCCTGACGTGGCAGCGAGTGGCGCGGCATTCCCATAGTTCTCATCCGTCTTAATGCACTCACGCGCATCAACGAACTGAGAGCGCAGACCGTGTGCATGCAGCACTGACGCGAGTAACTGCGAAGCCAGTAACTCGCCGTAAGCCACGATTTGATCCTGAAGCGGCGGACTAGTGACTGGATATGACGCGATGATCTTAAATAGCTGGCGAATCTCTTTGCGCGCATCTGTGATCGCAGTACCAAACGTCGCGCGGTTTTCATCGGCCAGCATCTCCGTGGCGATCGCTTCATGCCGGGCGAACCACTCGTCCAGCGTACGCGCTGCCCGCGCGTCGCCGGCTACAGCGTTTTCAACGCTGGCCAACAAAGCATTGGTAAACCCGGCGATGGCCGACGTAACCACGATCGGCCGCCCGGTTGCCGCGGCTTTGACGATTGCCGCAACGTTTCGGAAGGCGCCGGCGTCGGCCACCGACGTCCCGCCAAACTTCATTACTGTTGGCCGCATGTTCGTTCGCGAGTAAACCACAGCGGACCCAGCCGGGCAACCGGCTTGCTTGGTAACTCTGCGCTCCCTTACAATCTCAAATTACACCCGCAAAAAGTGAGCACAAACAGAATCTTTTATGAATTTCGATAAAGTCCTAACCAAAGTTTTCGGCAGTAGTAACGAGCGGTTCCTGAAGACTATTCGGCCCATTGTGGAAGAGATCACCGCGCTCGAGCCCGAGATCCAGAAGCTTTCCGACGAGCAACTTCGCGAAAAGACCGCCTTCTTCAAAGCGCAAATCGCCGACGCCGTCAAAGACACGCGTGACAAAGACCATCGCAAATCCACCGAACAGGAGATGCTGAATGAAATCCTGCCTGAGGCGTTTGCGATTGTGCGTGAAGCAAGCAAACGCACGACCGGCATGCGGCACTTCGATGTGCAAATGATCGGCGGTCTCGTGCTGCACCAGGGGAAGATTGCGGAGATGCGCACCGGTGAAGGTAAGACGCTGGTGGCCACCCTGCCGGTTTACCTGAATGCGTTGACCGGACGCGGGGTTCACGTCGTGACCGTGAATGATTATTTGGCTTCGCGCGACGCAGAGTGGATGGGACAAATCTATCGTTTCCTTGGTCTGGAAGTGGGCGTTATCCAAAACGACATGGATGATTTCGAGCGGCAGACCGCATACGCCGCCGACATCACCTACGGCACGAACAACGAATACGGTTTCGACTACCTACGCGACAACATGAAGTTCGATCTCGCGACCTGCGTGCAGCGCGGGCACTACTTCGCCGTGGTTGACGAGGTTGATTCGATCTTGATTGACGAAGCGCGGACGCCGCTAATCATCTCAGGTCCGTCGGAAGAATCGACCGACAAGTACTACCAGGCCAACGCGATCATCCCGCAGCTCATTCGCGGCGAAGAGTTGGAAGAAAAGAAAAAAACCGGCGACTACGTCGTTGATGAGAAGAACCACTCGGCCGTTTTGACCGAGGATGGCGTTGATAAAGCTGAGCGGCTGCTGGGCGTTGGTAATCTCTACGATCCGGGCAACATGGAACTGCTGCACTGCGTCGAGCAGGCTTTGAAGGCGCACACCCTTTACCGGCTCGATCATCAGTATGTCGTGCAGGATGGCGAAGTGATCATCGTGGATGACTTCACCGGGCGCTTAATGAAAGGCCGTCGCTGGTCGGATGGATTGCACCAGGCCGTGGAAGCCAAGGAAGGTGTGAAGATCGAGCGCGAGAACCAGACGCTCGCCACGATCACTCTGCAGAATTATTTCCGTCTCTACGAAAAACTTTCGGGCATGACCGGTACGGCCGAAACCGAAGCGGCCGAGTTTCATTCGACTTACAAACTTGACGTGATGGTAGTTCCGACGCATATGCCGATGGTTCGCAAGGACAATCCGGACGTGATCTATCGCACGCTGCCCGAGAAATGGGACGCGGTCGTCGAAGAGATCAAAGAGCTGAACCAAAAAGGCCAGCCAGTCCTCGTCGGTACGGTGTCGGTGGAAAACTCTGAATTGATTGCGCGCCGTCTGCAGCGCGCCGGCGTGCCCCACAATGTTTTGAACGCCAAGTTTCACGAGCGCGAAGCCGAAATTGTCGCGCAAGCCGGCCGCAAGGGCATGGTGACGATCGCCACGAACATGGCCGGCCGCGGCACGGACATTCTGCTCGGCGGCAATCCCGACTTCATGACGCGCGAGTTCCTCAAGGAACAGGAAGTCGATCCCGACGAAGCAAACGAATCGCAATGGCAGCAGGAATTCTTGAAGGCCAAGCGGATTGTCGAGGCTGAGCACAAGGAAGTGGTTTCGCTCGGCGGCCTGCACATCCTGGGCACCGAACGTCACGAATCGCGTCGCATCGACAATCAGCTTCGCGGTCGCGCCGGTCGCCAGGGCGATCCGGGGTCGTCGCGTTTCTTCCTTTCACTCGAAGACGATCTGATGCGCATCTTCGCCGGCGACAAGGTGAAGGCGTTGATGCAACGGCTCGGCATGGAGCAAGGCACTGCGATCGAATCGAAGATGGTTTCGAAGCGCATCGCGGCGGCGCAAAAGTCGGTCGAAGGCCGCAACTTCGAAACGCGCAAGCACCTGCTGGAATACGACGACGTGATGAACAAGCAGCGCGAGACGATTTACGGATTGCGCCGCCAGTTGATGGAAGAACCCGATCAGCGCGAATACCTGGTCGGCGAAACCGGCGTCGCGCGCGATCTGCTTACGGATCTCACAAGTAAGTATCTCGACCTGGACGCCTCGCCGGACACGTGGGACATCGAGAATTACAAGGTTCAGATTCACACGATCTACGCGCTCGATCGCGAGCTCGAAGAAATCGATTTCGACAGCTCCGCCCCGCAGGAAATCGCAGACTTCCTTTGGGACAAACTCAAGGGCAAGTACGCCGAGAAGGAAAAGCAGATTGGCGATGAAGCGATGCGCACTTACGAGCGCATCATCATGCTGAACATTATCGACGCGCAGTGGAAGGACCACTTGCTGGCGCTCGATCACCTGAAGCAGGGCATCGGCCTGGTCGGTTACGGCCAGAAGGATCCGCTGGTCGAATACAAGAAGGAAAGCTTCGACATGTTTCAGGCGATGCTCGATCGCATCGACACCACCACCATCCGTTCGCTCTTCAACCTGCAAGTCGTCGCCGAAGAATCTCCCGAAGAAATTCAGCGCCGCCGTCTGGCCGCGCGCCGCCGCGGTGGGATGCAGTTCACCGGACCAAACCAGGGCGCTACCGCCGCTGGCGAAGAGGCAGGCAAAACGAAAACAATCGTGCGCGATCAACCTAAAGTAGGGCGCAACGATCCGTGTCCATGCGGCTCCGGCAAGAAGTATAAGAAGTGCCACGGCCAGACGTGAGGTTTTCGACACATTAGAGAGCCTCGCCTTGCCCGCCTTTCCCAGCGGGTATAAGCTGAATTAGCAAACCCCTGATAGTTGCTCTCCCTCTCTGTTCGGCGCTTATCGCGATCCGAACCGGAAAATCTTGTGGAAAAAGAGGAGTCGTCATGAAAAAGTTCCTACTTGCTTTACTGATCGTCTTTGCGACCGCGACGTTTGTCGCCGCCGACACCATTTACCTGCGCGACGGAAGACAGGTTCGCGGCACGCTGTTGGGTTTTATTAACGGCCAATTCGTGGTGCGCGTTGAGACGCAACTTTCAGGTTCGCCATCCACCACCACTACGCGTCGACGAGATGACATTCAGTACTTTCGTCCTGAAGAGGTCGAACGCGTCGAGATCGACGGGCGCCCGATGGAAGACACGCGCTTTGTAACCCGCAATGTGCAGGTGACGCTGGATTCGAACTGGATCGACAGCGGCGTCTTTGTGCGGAGCGGCCAACGCGTCCAGGTAAGTGCGACGGGCGTGATCACTGTAGGACGGGCGCGCATCACTCCGGACGGCTTGCGTTCAACGGATCCGACGGCGCCGCTGCCGAGCGCTGCCGAAGGAAAGCTGATCGGCGCGATTGGAAATGAGTCGACCTCGCCGATTATCGAACTTGGCAGCCGTCGCGAGTTCACTGCCGATCGCAATGGACGGCTGTTTCTGACAGCGAACCGCGGGTCGTTCGCTGACGCGCGCGGCGCTTTTGAGGTCCAGATTCAACGCGAACGAGGTGTCAACTTTCGCGAAGCAGACGATCTGGATCGGAGCGGCGGCATTAGATCGCGAAATCGTTTTCCTGGCGGACCAGGGCGCGGCTCGGGAAGAGTTGAACGCGACCTTAGCGTGCCTGGGAACTCGCGCGGCGTTGATGCGGGTATTGATGTACGCAGCGGTGATCAAATCACCTTCACGGCCACCGGAACTATTGTCGCCGGTCAACGGGCAGGCACGGTTGGACCCGAGGGTGGTCGCAGCACGGGCTTTGGCTCGATCATCGGCACGCGGCCAGTCCCGAGTGCCGGCGTCGGCGCACTGATCGGTTACATCCGCACAGTGGATGGTCAGACCAGCCAGCCGTTCTTCATCGGCAGCTCGCTGACGTGGACAGCGCCGGCTGATGGTCGTTTGTTTTTGCTGGTTAATGACGATAACTACAACGACAACAGTGGGGCTTTCAGCGTGCACATCACCCTGAACCGGTAGTCGCCACAGGCGGCGGAAACCCGACCGTAAGGGAGGGTGCTCCTTCGCGGTCTACAAAACGAAGAACGCCGTTCGCGTCAGCGGGCGGCGTTTTTGTTTGGCCCTTACCTGCTGCAAGCGAACTGCAAAGTAATCGCCAAGTCACCGCCATGTGCTGACCTTTTAGACGAGCTATGTTTGTTACACATAACTGATTGGATCGCTCGGTGTCGGAGGTTTCCGATTCTGGAAGGGCGCTAACATGATTCCACAAACTGCTTCCACAATTCTGGTCGTTGATGATTATCAGGACAATCGCACGCTGCTTTCCGCCTGGTTGCGGGCAAAAGGTTTTAAAGTCGTCGAAGCCGAAGACGGCAAAGAGGGTGTGCTGCAGGCGAATCGCTCGCATCCGGACTTAATTCTGATGGATCTCGCAATGCCGGAACTCGACGGGGTTGAGGCCACGCGACAGCTTCGTGAGCGGCAAGTGTTTTCGCGCACGCCTATTTTTGCGATTACCGCGTACGGTACTTCCGACGTCAAGCAGGACGCGCTGGCGGCTGGCTGTAACGAAGTCTTAGCCAAGCCGCTCGATCTGGAACTGCTCCTTGGCAAGATCAAATCGACGCTTGGAATGAAGGATTCAAATGCCTCGGCGCGCCCAGCCCTGGTCCCACTGACCATCCTCAACTAAGTCACAGGCCTGTTTGTGCGGTACAATCCGCCGCCGTGAATTGCCCTCGCTGTCGCAAAGAGATTCCCACCGCTGCAACTTCCTGCGCCGCGTGTGGGTTTTCGTTTGATGACGCCACACAACCAATCGACCGGCCCTCAACCGGTAAGCAAGCTGCCGAGAAACCTTCGGGCAAACTATCAACGCCGGCAGTGTCTTTCGATTCCCTTGATGACGCGCGATTCATACCTGGCACCATACTCGCCGATCGTTACCGAATAGTCGGGCTGCTCGGCAAAGGCGGCATGGGCGAAGTCTATCGCGCCGACGATCTCAAGCTTGGCCAACCGGTTGCGCTGAAGTTTCTACCCGAGCACCTTTTAAGTGACGGCGCGGCCCTCGCGCGCTTTCATCGCGAAGTGCGCGTCGCGCGTCAGGTCTCTCACAAGAACGTCTGTCGGGTTTATGACATTGGCGAAGTTGACGGTCGTCATTTCCTTTCGATGGAGTTCATTAAAGGCGAAGAGCTTTCGTCGCTAATCCGGCGGATTGGCCGCGTGCCGCAGGACAAAGCAATCCAAATCGCCCGTCAGATTTGCGCCGGACTCGCCGCTGCGCATGACGTGGGCTTTCTTCATCGCGACCTAAAACCGGCGAACGTGATGATCGATGAGCACGGGAATGCTCGCGTTCTGGATTTCGGCTTGGGTGGCCTGACGGAAGAGTTCGGCGCTGATGAGATTCGCGCCGGGACGCCGGCCTACATGTCGCCTGAGCAAATTGATGCGAAGGAACAGACAGTCCGCAGCGATATTTATTCGCTGGGTCTCGTGCTCTATGAGTTGTTCACGGGCAAGCGCGCGTTTGAAGCACCGACTCTGGGTGAGTTAGTAAAGCTGCGCCGCAGCGACACCTCGCCAACTACGCCTTCTGAGATTGTCAAAGATCTCGATCCCGCGATTGAGCGTGTGATTGATCGTTGCTTGCAGAAAGATCCCGCGCGCCGACCGTCTGCAGCGCTGCAAGTTGCGGCTGCGCTTCCCGGCGGCGATCCGATTGCCGCGGCGTTGGCCGCGGGAGAGACGCCTTCACCCGAGATGGTTGCCGCCGCGCCAAAGGAGGGCGGGCTACGTCCCGCGTTTGCGGTCGCGATGTTGGGAGCGTTTTTAGTCGGGTTGGCCTTCGTGATTATCTTCGCCAACAGAGTGGTGCTGTTCGGTTACGCTCCGCTGAACAAATCACCCGATGTGCTGCGGGAACATGCGCGCGAGGTTATACGCGCTGCCGGAGTAACGGCGCCGGCCACTGATTACACTTATTGGTTCGCGGAATCGACGCGTCCGTTGCAACATCTGCCCCACGACGGTACTCGCCGCCAGCGTTTGGAGGAGTTGAAGGATGGCCAACCCGCGGTAATCCATTATCTTTATCGTCAAAGTCCGGCATACCTCGGCGCCTTCGATTATTTTGGAGATACCTGGACGAATCCGCCGCCAATCATTTCCGGAATGGCTGGGGTTCGGCTCGATACGCAAGGTCGTTTGCTTGAGTTCTATACAGTTCCGCCTCAGGTTGATCCAGTTTCGAGCGCAAAACCGAATCCTCAATCGTCAGGTTCGCCTTCATCAGAAACCGGAACGCGAAGTTCGAAACCTGAAACTCAGGTTGACTGGTCGCCGCTGTTTCGAGCCGCCGGCTTCGACCTGGCTAGTTTCAAACCGACAACATCACAATGGGCGCCGCTGCACACGCACGATGAACGCGCTGCCTGGGAGGGAGTTTTTCCCGAACAGCCAGACATCCCGATCCGCGTGGAAGCCGCCGCCTATCGTGGCAGACCGGTGCACTTCGAAGTCGTGGCGCCATGGCATGGCCCGGAGCGACAACAGCCGTCCGGGTTGCCAACTCGGATCAAAGCGCTGTTTACGATCCTGCTGAGCGTCTTTGTCCTGATGCTGGTGGGCAGTTCGCTCTTGGCGATCAGAAATCTTCGTCAGGGTCGTGGTGATCGGAAGGGCGCATGGCGGCTCGGAGTGTTCATGTTCATCGTGACGCTACTGACGCGAATTTCTTCCGCGCATCACGTTCCCACGTTCGATGAGTTTGGAACAATCCTGAACGCGTTACAGGACAGCTTATTTGCCGGAGCATTTCTGTGGCTGGTTTACATCGCCCTCGAGCCATTTGTCCGTCGTCGCTGGCCGCACCGGATTGTCTCGTGGACGCGTATGCTCAATGGCGACTTTCGCGATCCGCTGGTCGGTCGAGATGTTCTGGTGGGTGCGTTATTGGGCATCGGCATCAGTGTGTGGCAAATCGGCTTTTACTTCCTCCGTTCATGGATCGGCGATCCAGGTTTGGCGCCAATCGCAGAGCCGTCCTCGGTTCAGCTCGGCATGGGCTATTTCGTGCCGGCCCTGGCGGGACAATTTTCTTCTTCGCTGCTTAGCGCGTTTCAGTTGCTGTTTCTCGTCTTGCTGCTTTCGTTCTTGCTGCGTCGCGATTGGATCGGATTCCTGGTTGGTTGGATCGTTCTTGCAGCCGCCCTTTCGTTTCTGTGGGGCGCGGCGTTGCCAAATTGGATCAGCGCTTTTGTTTCAGCCGCAATTTTGGTTTTTGCGCTTTACCGGTTCGGCTTTGTAGCTGCGGTTTCCGCAATGTTCGTCATCCACCTCTACGTTCAGTTTCCCGTCACACCGCACCTGACTGCATGGTACGCCGCCGGATTCGTAATCGATTTGGTTCTGGTGTTAGCACTGGTGGGCTATGCCTTTTACGTCTCGCTCGCGGACCAGCGAGTCTTTGACGGAAAGTTGTTTGAAGAGGATTAGACCGCGAGGGCTCTGCCCAAAGGTCTGAGGTTAGGTGAATGTTCTTTATTGATGTTGACAATACTTTACAAGCTGCGAAGCAGCGGTTGTAGTTAAGCCCAAGGCGAGGCTCTGCGAGCCTTGGGTTACCAGCAAACAGAATTTTGTAGGAGCCCCGAAGCGGCGACCAATCCTCAACGGGGCCAGTCGCGTTGATCTTGACTCGAAAATTAAGACTTTTGAACTCGAGAGTGAAATGTCGCCCGCTTCGCGGGCTCCGCTGATCAAAACGGGTCTGGTTTTCCCAAGGCTCGCAAAACCTCGCCTTGGGCTTAACTACAACCGCTGCTTCGCAGCTCGACGAGTTTGTTCGCTTGGACAGCCGTGGCTTTTTGGGCAAAGCCGGCCGCGCGTGACGCTCACACTCTGATCAGAAATCCAGCGACATTCCTAACAGCACACCAGCACGAGGATTGTTGTACTTGCCCGCCAGCACCCCAAAATCGAGCGACAGCTTCTCAGTCAGCTGATAGTTTCCGCCGAACTGCGTCTGCAATTGGCCCGCTCCCAGATTCAAATTGTTCGATACGGCGCCGGTCAGCTCGACGCCGAGATTCAACTTTGGGGTGAATTGCCGGACCAGAGAAGCACCCGCCGTGAAGACGCGTCCGCGGATCCGGATTCCCGAAAACCCCGTGCTGGTATTGCCGGCGAACACGAGGCCGCCGTTGGCCCGGAGTGTCGTCTTGGTGGTGAGCGACTTTTGCAGGACTCCGTTCACCGAGTAATCGAGTAATCCAGAACCCAGACCTCTCGCCGGGTCGCCGGTTGGCACTTCCATGGCGAATGAAACCGTGAGGGCCGGCCGGCGCTTACCCTCGCGTTCTTTCAAAAAATTGTATTTGACGTGAAAGTTGAGATCGCCGAAGCCCCTGATGGTCCTCGCCGTTCCGGCTGCATTCGAGATGACGATCAGCGGATAGTCCACGCCGATCTCGACGTTGCGGAGCAGGCCATAGTTCAAGACAAAAACAGTCGTGTTCTGACGGAGACTGGGATGCGCCGAACGCGGGAGGATGTCGAATTCGTGGCTAATCTGAAGCTGGAACTTATTCTTCTCAGTGACGTCAGCGTCGTCGACAGTGAAAGGTTGTTGGGCGTGGATTGAGAATGGAAATAAGAACGCGAAGCACGCGAGAATTTGGAGTGCGCCGATCACCCTCTCCCTTTGGAAGAGGGCTGGGGTGAGGGAGCGAAGCTTAGCGGCTAAAAGAAAGAAAAGAATAGAATTATTTTTTCCTTTCGTGCGCTAGACCCTCACCCTAACCCTCTCCCAGAGGGAGAGGGAATCACGAGCGGCGTCACAGCCGCCGCACTCCAAATTATTTTCTCGGTGGCACCGAGCCGCTGATTTTTTTCCGTGTCGTTTCACCGGTGTGAAGCACCGGGATGGCGTCGTCAATGTTCGAATGCGGACGCGGAATGACGTGCGTGCTCAAGACTTCGCCAACTCTGCGTCCGGCCGCCGCGCCGGCATCGACCGCAGCTTTCACGGCGCCGACTTCGCCCCGCACGATCGCGGTCACCAGGCCTGCGTCGATCTTTTCCCAACCGACCAAGGTTACGTTCGCAGCTTTTACCGCCGCGTCAGCGGCTTCGATCATCGCGACCAGGCCGCGACACTCAATCAATCCCAGGGCATCTCGTTCCATAATGGTTTGCTCTATTTGTGACGACCGTTTGTTGCGGGAAACCGATAGATGAACAGATCTACCAGCGTGTTTCCGACCACTAATTGTGACAAGGGAACGCTGGTCAGGCTCTTCTTAGATCTGATTGCAGATTTGAGTTGTTTGAAGAAGGTGTAATCCAGACCTAAGACCTCAATTATGTTGAGATCCACTCCGCACGAGATTCTCGTCGGGTACGCAATCAGTCTCTGAATTTTCGTGTAAAGACTCAATGGACCCTCTTTGTCGACTTCAGGGCTTACGATATCGAGTGTCCACGAACGGAGTTCTGCCGTTCGGTCACGAACCCAGTACGCTGCCGAAACCTCAATTTCGGCGTCTTCAATGCGCCGCAAGAGCTCTTCACCGCAAGCGATTTCCTGCGAAGAGAGGGTTTCCCTTACCAATACTTCTTCAACCATATCAAAACTCCGTTGCGAGGACTCGTGATCGCGCGATACAAATCACGGGCATCCTTAGCATCGATATGCGTTTCGTATCGCTTTTCCTCTGACCATCTGGTTACATGATTCCAATTAGATTCAAATTGTGTCACTGATTTTAGGCGATGTTCGAGTTCTAAGTGAAGCCCGGCCAGCTTCACCAGGGACTTAGCGTCATGCTGATAGAACGCTCGGACGACTTGCCATTTCGGCGGGAAGTCGTGAGCCCCAGTCTTTTTGGCGATGCACGCTTTCAAGGCACACTCCACGGCGTAACCAGCCAAGTAGTATGCACCTTCATAGCACTTGCGATCGAGCAGTACTTTGGCTTCCCTAATTCTAGTGTCCGTCAGCTTGTGCAAGTCTGTACGATTCATTTCGACTCGTTCAAACTAATTCCGCAACGACTGGATCGGCGCCGGAATTCTGCCGCCCCGGCGGATGAATTGCTCGGACGAGAAGCGATTAACCGGCATGATGGGCGCGGTGCCGAGCAGGCCGCCAAACTCAACCATGTCGCCGACGTCTTTGCCGGGCACCGGAATAATTCGCACCGCGGTCGTCTTGTTGTTCATCACGCCGATGGCCATTTCGTCCGCGATGATCGCGGCGATCGTTTCGGCTGAGGTCGAACCGGGCACGGCCACCATGTCAATGCCGACGGAACAGACGCTGGTCCAGGCTTCGAGCTTGTCCAAACTCAATGCGCCAACGCGCGCCGCTTCGATCATTCCTGCATCTTCCGAGACAGGTATGAAGGCGCCGCTCATGCCGCCGACTGAACTGCTGGCCATCGCGCCGCCTTTTTTCACGGCGTCAGTTAACAACGCAAGCGCGGCCGTGGTGCCGTGCGTGCCGGCGCGCTCGAATCCCATCGCTTCGATGATGTTCGCGACCGAATCGCCGGGCACCGGAGTCGGCGCCAGCGACAAATCGATAATGCCAAAGGGGATATCCAAACGCCGCGCCGCTTCACGTCCAACTAGTTCGCCCGCGCGCGCAAGTTTGAATGAAAGCTTCTTGATGACGTCAGCGAGTTCGTGCAAAGGCAGTCCCGGTTCAGCCCGGCTGACGGCGTAGTTGACGACTCCGGGACCCGACACGCCAACATTCAGCGCCGCTTCCGGCTCGCCGACGCCATGGAACGCGCCCGCCATGAACGGATTGTCTTCGACAGCATTCGCGAAGCAGACGAATTTTGCGCAGGCCAGCCCGAACTGATCGCGCGTGCGCTCGGCGGCTTCCTTAATCAATCGACCGACACGCGCGACTGCATCCATGTTGATGCCGGCGCGCGTCGTGGCCGCGTTCACCGACCCGCACAGCCGTTCGGTTACCGAAAGAGCTTCCGGAATCGAGTCCAGAAAATCACTTTCGTTGCGTGTGAAGCCTTTGTGCACGAGGGCTGAGTAGCCACCGATGAAATCAACACCGACCGCCCGCGCCGATTCGTCGATCGCGCGCGCCAAATCTATCGGGTTGCCGCGCGCGGCTTCCGTCAAAATTGAAATGGGCGTCAAGGCAATACGCTTGTTCGCGATGCGAATACCGATCTCATCGCCGATTTCATCGACCGTGCTCACCAGTCGCCCCGCGATCCGTTCGATCTTTTCGCGAGCGCGCGCCGCCGTAGTCTCGATGGAATCGGTTGCGCAGTCCCGCAAACTGAGGCTGAGCGTGACGGTGCGAATATCGAGATGTTCCATCTCGGTCATCGCGATCGTTTGGAGGATTTCAGTTTGCGTGTATTCCATTAGGAAGTTTCGAGTTTCAGGTTTCAAGTCTCAAGTTCGGTTTCTAACTTGAAACCTGAAACTTGGAACTTAAAACTTTGAATCAGCCCATCACCTTACTCAACACCAGCAGGACGACAAACACTACGAAAAGGCCCAACGCGACGATGACAAAGCGCAGGCTTGGATCATATGAAGCTTCTTCGATAACCACGGTGGAAGCGTGGCGAATCTTTTCGACGCGCTTCGCCGGTTCCTCGATTACACCGCGCCCGACGCCGCGAGCGACTTCAGATGCGCGATGCAAACGCTCGCGAGTCTTTTCGCCGCGCCGGTGGGCGGGTGGAACGCTCGAGTCGTCTTTCATGTCGGGTGCCGCTGACGAGGTCGTCCCAGCCTCTATCGATTCGGTACGTGCCGGCGCCGGTGCCTCGTTCACTGACGCAGGAGAGACCTCAACAATTTCTCCCGCTTCATGCCTGGTTGAAGAATCAGGTGAATCGCTGGCTTCCGTAGTTTTTGGCTCGGCCGACAGAGGCTTCCCACATTCCGGACAGAACAATGCATCGCGGTTGCGAACCGCCACGCCGCACGATGGACAACGATGTGAGATTTCAGGAAGCATGAATTTCGAATTTCGGATTGCGGATTGCGAATTTCCAAAACTGCCCCCGCACCGGGACGCCCAACACTTCGTTGTGAAATTCGCATTTCGAAATTCGCATTTCGAAATCCCTAGATCCGATGCATCGCATTGAACAAGTCTTCGCGCTGCGCATAGACGCGTACGCCCAACTTTTCACCCTGGGCGCGAAAGCGCTCTTTCAATTCGCTGACGGACGACTTTGATCGCGACGTGTTCGCGATGATGACCATCGCGAATTTTTCCTGCACGACGGTTTGATTGATATCCACGATGCTGCAGCCGGCCTCAGCCAAAATCTGTGATACCCCGGCCACGATGCCCGGATGATCGACGCCGAACACCGAAATGATTATTCGCTCAGCGGATCCTCCCGCGTGGGAAGGCTGCCCGGACAAGCCGGTAGATGTGAATGACGGCGCCGGCGTGCTCCCGTTGCGCAACTGAGGCTCAACGGCGCGGTAAATATCTGTGACGAGTTGCTCGACCGTGTTCTCGTCCGCGCCCGCGCCGAGGCGGTCGTAGATTGCTCGAGTGATGCGATAGATCAGCTCTTCGTTCGGCATTGACAATAAAAGTGACAAGTTACGAGTGACATGTGACAAGCCGCAATCCCCGGATCAACTCGTCACTGGTCACCCGTCACTTGTCACTTTGTTAAGGTCTTCCGTTGTCGCGGGCGAGTTCGCGCGCCGCTTCGCGCAGTTCTTCGGATTTAGCATCCGTCAGATCGACTCGATCGACAATGCCGACCACGGCGGCTTCGATCGACATGTCCTGATTGCCAATTGCCGAACGGGCAGCCTTGCCGTATGCGCATATCACGACTTCGCCACTCCCCGCCCCCAGACTGTCCGCGACAACGACTACATTCTTCGTCGGTTCGTGATCCAAATCGTAAGGATGAACAATCAGAAAACGGACGCCCTCGAGGTCAGGCGTCTTCTTCGTTGACCAAACCGTGCCGATGACTTTTCCTAAAAACATCTCAGTGGTCAGTGGTCAGTTGTCAGTGGATTTCCGTTGCAACGGACAACGGACAACTGACATGGCTACGCTTTAGCGAACACCTCTGCCGGTTCGCCGATGTCACGCGCGGAAGGCGTGATGATAGTTTTCGGTCCGACGTAAATCTTCTCGCCTTTTTGAATCGCGCGCTTGACGTCGTCTTCGCTTACAAAGTCGGCAGCCTTTCGTCCATTGCTCGCACCTTCTGACGGACTGTTCGCCTGAACCGGGCGCGCCGGCGCCGCGGCAGGCTGCGGGGGTGGCGGCGGCAAAGGCGATGGAGATGGTTCGGGCTGACGATTTGCCAGGAAGCGATCGACGATGGCGGAAATTTCTTCGCGGCTGACTTTCGGCGCTCCTGCTTGAACAGACGGCGAAGCCGTAACCGCAGGACGTGGCGCGGCCGTTTGCGCCGTCATCGCCGCGGTTGATTGCGTCGCGACTGCCGGCCGCTTGCTCTTAACCGGTCGCACTTCAAACGCGACGCGTTTGATGTCCATCAAGTGCAAAGGCGAAACGTTGTCGGAAGTCACGTTGCCGCCCCAAGATCCGCAGCCGAGCGTCATTGACGGCGGCAGCGCGGTCGAAAATCCAATCGCGCCATGCGTCGTCGGCGTGTTGACCGTGATGCGCGATGCGGGCATCTCTGCGCCGTAGCGCACCGCCGCTTCGCGCGAACCCGTGTGAATTCCCGCCGTGTGACCCATGCCGCCGTAGTGCAGAATTTCATTACAGCGCGCGGCGCCGCGCTCGAGGCCATCTTCAACGTAGAACGCGAGAATCGGCGAAAGCTTTTCCATCGACAGCGGGAAGTCGCGGCCGACGCCGCCGACATCGGCGAGCAGGCACCGCGTTCCCGGCGGCACGGTGATGCCGGCCATCTTCGCGATCACCTCAACTGACCTGCCGACGATCTGCGGGTTCAGACTGCGTTGCGGCGTGGCCACAATTTTCCCGAGCTGATCCGCCTCGGACTGGCTGACGAAGTATCCGCCTTGCAGTTTGAACTGCTCGCGCACCGCCATTTCAATCGGGGCGTCAACGACGATCGCCTGCTCAGAAGCGCAAATCGTTCCGTTATCAAAACATTTGCCGGTAAAGATGTCCTGCACCGCTTTGGGGACGTTGGCCGAGCGTTCGATGAACACGGGCACGTTGCCGGGGCCGACACCGAATGCGGGCTTGCCTGACGAATAGGCGGCGCGCACCAGGCCGATTCCGCCGGTGGCGAGAATTACCGCCGTCCGCTTGTGCTTCATCAAACCTTCGGTGCCTTCGATGGTGGCCGTGGTCATGCAGCCGATCGCGTCAGCCGGCAGGCCTTCTTTAACGCCTGCCTCGCGCATGGCTTTCGCGGTCTCGTTGATGCAGCGTGCGGCCGACGGATGCGGCGACATGACGATGGCATTCCGCGACTTGATCGAAATCAGAATTTTGAAGATGGCGGTTGAGGTGGGATTGGTCGAGGGAATGATGCCGGCGACCACCCCGCGCGGACTGGCTATCTCGACAACGTCTTTCGTCTCGCTGACGACGCCTACCGTGCGCAGGTTCTTGAAATAGTTCCAGACGTCTTCAGCGGCAAAACGGTTCTTTTCCTGCTTGTCCTCAGCCACGCCATAACCGGTTTCTTCGACCGCCATCGCCGCGACCCGCGCCGACTCGCGCAGGGCGGCCTGGGACATGGCTTCACAGATGCGATCAATTTTCGCTTGATCGAAGCGCGCGATTTCCGTTTGCGCGCGGTGAGCAGCTTCGACGAGGTCACGCGCCTGCTGGACGGAAATAAGATCTTTGTCAGCCGACATGACACAAAACTCCTGAGCTTAGAGCTTTGTGCTTAGTACTTTGAACTCGCGATATGTACTCGCAAAGAACCAAGTTCCAAGTTCAAAACTCGAATTATTTACTTCGCTCGTTCTCGTGCGCCTTCGCGCGACGTCAACGATCGTCCGGTGTCGCCCTGGCCCAACTGTCCGCGCGCTCCGCCGCTGAGTTGCGCCTGCTCGTCCGGGCTGTAGTTCGTGCGGCCGCCGACCGGCAGCACGCGTTCGACTTCCCCGTGGGGCCGCGGAATCACGTGCACACTAATCAACTCACCAACTCGCCGCGCGGCTGCTGCGCCGGCGTCGGTGGCTGCTTTGACTGCGCCCACATCGCCGCGCACGAATACAGTTACATAACCGGCGCCGATGTATTCCTTTCCCAACAATGTCACGTTCGCCGCTTTGACCATGGCATCGGCCGCTTCAACCGCGCCGACGAAGCCTTTGGTCTCGACCATTCCGAGTGCTTCAAGGGGCATTTCTGCATCCTCACTTTGAAATTTTAGAAGTTAAAAAGAAACCCGATTGCACCTCAAGCTACCACCCCGCGCGTCAAGAATCAAGAGAGGCATTCCCATGAAATCAGCAAAAATTTGACACGTTTTTGGCCGAAGGATATAGTGCGCGCCAAGAAATACGCTCGCTGGCGAACGGGCGTGTGCACGAGCCAAGGGCGCGAATGATTCGAGGGTTCAGGATCCCCCACGCGGTGAATTCGCCTTCTGTTCTGGTCGATAAGATGGCAACTGGCATCGGAGAAAAGCTGCGACTCGAACGCGAGACGCGGGGCATTGCTCTGCGCGATATCTCGGAACACACGCGGATCTCCATGCGCTATCTCGAAGCCATCGAAACCGATGACTATCGGCGCTTGCCCGGCGGAATCTTCAATCGCAGCTTCATCCGCGCGTACGCGAAGTTCGTCGGTTATGACGAGGACAAGGCGATTGAAGAGTACGGGGACACGATGCGCGAGCACGGCCAGTCGGAAGACGAGCCGCCAAAGCAGCGGTCAATGGTTTATACCGACGATGGCGGGCATGGCCGTTCCCCGATGAAGACGTTGTTGTTGGCCATCGTTATCCTGGCACTGCTGTCGTTGGCGGTTTGGGGCGGATTGTATTTCTATCAAAAGAGGGTGGCGGGCCAGAACCGCGGCGCGACGCCCACCACCGATTTGCCGGCGAAGGAGGAACAGCACGGCGTCAAAGTTTAGACGTGAGGCGGAAAAGCTCTGCGCGAGTGCGCAGTGTGCCGCGCGTGTGTGGTTTAAACCAGAATGGCAGTTGCCCGCGACTCGCGGGCATTTTTGTTTTTCAGAGTGGCACGTCTCCTTTGTCAGTACCCGGAGCGGTAGCGACGGGATCGTCACTCATCGCTGACTTTTGATCCCGTCGCTACCGCTCCGGGTACCGACACGTCAACCTTCTGCCAGGATCCACAGGAACGGCCACTTTGAGAAATGAATTCGAGGGAGTAATTTTGAAGAAAATATGATTACGGAAAATGTTGCTGAGGGACTGACATTCGATGACGTGTTGCTGGTGCCGGCGCGTTCCGACGTGCTGCCGACTGAAACCGACACGTCAACTCAATTTACACGCGGCATTCGTCTGAACATTCCGCTGTGCTCGGCCGCCATGGACACGGTGACTGAGGCGTCGCTCGCGATCGCGATCGCGCAGCAGGGTGGCATCGGTGTGATGCACAAGAACCTCACCATCGAGCGCCAGGCCGAAGAAGTCGACAAAGTGAAGCGTTCGGAATCCGGCATGATCGTCGATCCGGTAACGATTCCTCAGGATCGGCCCGTGCGCGAAGCGCTCAATGTGATGGAGCGTTATCACATCAGCGGCGTGCCCGTCGTCGATGAAGACGGACACCTGGTCGGGATCATCACTAATCGCGATCTGCGGTTCGAGACGCGATTCGATTTGCCGGTTTCAGAAGTGATGACGCCGCAGCCGCTCGTCACTGTGCCTGTCGGCACTACGCTCGATCAAGCCAAAGCGGTTTTGCAGGAGCATCGCATTGAGAAACTTCTGGTGATCGATGATGACAAGCACTTAAAAGGTCTGATCACCGTCAAAGACATTCAGAAGGCGATTAAGTATCCGACCGCTGCGAAGGATGATCTCGGGCGTCTGCGCGTCGCGGCCGCGATTGGCGCGACCGGCGATTATCAGGACCGCGCGGCGGCGCTGGTTGAGGCGCGCGTTGACTGTTTAGTCATCGACACGGCGCATGGGCATTCCTTGCGCGTGATCGAAGCGGTGCGCGAAATCAAGCGTCGCCATCCGGACACCCAATTGGTTGCGGGCAATGTCGGCACGGGGGAAGGCACCCGCGAACTAATCGATGCGGGTGTTGACGCCGTGAAAGTCGGCATCGGCCCCGGCTCAATTTGCACGACGCGCGTAGTCACCGGCGCGGGTGTGCCGCAAATCTCGGCGATTCAATCGGCGGTTGAAGCGGCGCGCGGAACAGGTGTTCCGATCATTTCCGATGGCGGGGTAAAGTTTTCCGGTGATATGGCAAAAGCGATTGCCGCCGGTGCGGACGTCGTCATGATCGGATCGCTCTTCGCCGGAACCGAAGAGGCGCCGGGCGAAGTGATTCTTTACCAGGGCCGCAGTTTCAAGATGTATCGCGGCATGGGCTCGATCGGCGCGATGCGCGAAGGCTCCCGGGATCGTTATTCACAGGAACGAATCGAAGCTGAATCGAAACTGGTGCCCGAAGGCATCGAAGGCCGCGTTCCTTATCGCGGCACCCTTGCCGAAATGGTGACGCAGCTTGTGGGCGGCATGCGCGCGGGCATGGGCTACACCGGCTGTCACAACATTCGGGAGTTCCAGGAGAAGACTCGCTTCCTGCGCGTGACCGCCGCCGGCTTGCGCGAATCGCACGTGCACGACGTCGTGATTACGAAAGAAGCACCGAACTATCGGCTGGAGTAAATTTCTACGGCTTCCAGATGGCGAGGCGCAAGAAAGGACGACTAGGCGGTAAATGGCTAGCTATTAGCGCGAAGTCTCGTTGATTTCGAGTGACCAGACCGTAACCGTGAGCTACGGCTGTCGCTGCGATGAATAAGTCCTTACAGAGGTTGTTCTGGTCACTTTTACTGAGACGAGGAAAAATATATGCGGCAATGGACGCGGCGACTTCGTTAAGGGGCAAAACGAGACAAGATCTAATTAATGTCTCGGTACTTTCCCGATCTTCAGTAGTTCGCTCATCCAGACCCCCAACTTTAACCGCTTGCTTCTCAAACCCATAAAGGGCTTCAAAAACACTCATGGAAGTTAACGCAGGCGGTTTCTTTGCACGTGATATGTAAGCCCCGATCTTTTGTACGACATGTGCCTGCCGATACCTCCAATCGGTTAAAATGTCAGTATCGATGACAAGAGATGTTTCTGGGAGTATCTCACCGATTGCCATAAGCGAGCTTTCCTACTCATTTATTACGAATGAACTTGCATCAAACTCTGGCCTGGCTGTTATTTGGATCTTTTCGTTTTCTGAGAGACCAGCCAAAGTTGACGCGGCGAGTTCGTTGTAGCGCGACACTAATCCTGCATCAAGTTCTGACTCTAGGTTAACTAAAGCCTTAATTCGTGAGTCCCACTGAGGATGAAAGTTGGGTGCTTCATGGAATTCATATCTTGCTTGGCCACTTTGGGATCTAACCGGAAACTTAATCTCATGTCCATCATCGGTCGCCAATTCACGATCTACCATCTCAGTATCTTGAACAATCGCGTCCTCTACAATCATAGCGGCGTGACCTAGTGAAATGGTCTGACCAAACAATGTTCGACTCAGCGGTATTGAATCGAATTTAACTGACGTCGCCTTTTCGAGCGACACCTGTGCGCGCGCCGCTGAATTAGCAGAAACACTTCCTTCAAAAACATGGTTGTTCGGCCAGACAAATGTACGATCAACAATTGCGTGATAAACAAACGCAATTGATCCCACATCGTCTCTGGAGATGAACTTTGGTAATTGAAACTTCTTTCCGGTTGCTTCCTCAATAACCATAAGCCTGTACGCCAATAACCTCTGCTCCAACCTGCCAGATGTCATAAGCAGTGACGCCTTGAAGGTCACCTTCTGTCCCATTTCAAGCTCCGCGATTTTGATCTCCATTTCCTCGGCAATGCCAAGCATGGCCATTATTGTGGAAGCAATGAACAGAGCCCGGGCTTCTTGCTTTGTAACATCCACACCAAAAGAAAAACTTTCCGTTTCAAATAACGAAGTTCCACGTTTTAGCTCACCTGTCAAAGTAAGAAGGGCAACGACGTTGACGTCAACCGCTGCTCTTAGCGTGACTTCGCCTGATTCAAAGGTTGGAGTGAAATCAATGAGGGGAGCGGATAAGTGGAAGTCAAAATCAGAAATGGCAATTTGCATCGAAGCAGCAGCAGATGAATGCGTCGGTAACTCAAGAGTTAAGGGAATGCTTGAGCTTCCGACCATAACATTAAGGTCGGCGGAAGGCTTCGAGGTTGGAAATTACTAAACTCATCGTGGAACCGTTGAAGAACCCCGAACGACATCATAGCGGAGAAATTGCGCCGCTCCCAACTTTTCTATAGCATCCTCACGCTATGGCTGTTACTCACGAATCCGTTGCAACTGAAGCTCTGACCGGCAAGGAGATCGTCGAACTCTGTCGCCGCCACACACTCTTCGAATGGTCCGCACAAGCCGCCGTCGATCCGATTCCCATGGCCCGGGCCAAGGGTATCTACTTCTGGACGCCGGAAGGCAAGCGGTACATCGACTTCAACAGCCAGTTGATGTGCGTGAATATCGGCCACGGCGACGAGCGTGTGATTCGCGCCATCAAAGAGCAGGCGGAGGTCCTGCCCTACGCTAATCCTTTCATGGCCACCGACGTGCGCGGGCGGCTGGCGGCAAAACTTGCCGAGTTAGCGCCGGGCGACATTGACACTTTTTTCTTTACCAATGGTGGGGCCGAAGCGAACGAGAACGCGATTCGTATCGCGCGTCTGTTCACCGGACGGCACAAAATTGGCGCGCGTTATCGCTCGTATCACGGCGGCACGGCCGGCGCGTTGACCCTGACCGGCGATCCACGACGCTGGGCGGCTGAGCCGGGTATACCCGGGGTCTTTCGCATTCCCGATTTCTATCACGGAGTAAACAAGAGAGAAGAGACGGCCGAAGAAGTGCTCGCGCGCACTGAAGAGACAATCCAGCTCGAAGGCGCGAACACGATCGCCGCGATTATTGTGGAACCGGTGACCGGGACTAACGGAATTCTCGTTCCACCGGATGGTTACCTGCAGGGCCTGCGCGCTTTGTGCGACAAGTACGGCATCCTTCTAATTGCCGACGAAGTAATGTCGGGCTTTGGCCGCACCGGCGAATGGTTCGCAGTCGATCACTGGAAAGTGAAGCCCGATCTGCTATCAATGGCAAAAGGCCTGACCAGCGCCTACGTGCAACTGGGCGCGGTGGGCATGCGGCGAGAAATTGCGGATCACTTTGCGAAGAATGTCTTCTACGGTGGACTAACTTACAACAGTCATCCACTTGGCTGCGCGGCGGCTTTAGCAACGATCGCGGTCTATGAAGAGGATCAGTTGATCGATAAAGCGCGGAAGATGGGCGTCGTGATGCGCGGCCTGCTCGACGATCTCAAAGCCCGTCATCCATCGGTAGGAGCGACGCGCAGCATCGGTCTTTTCGGTATCGTTGAACTGGTGCGGAATCAGGAAACGCTCGAGCCAATGGCGCCGTTCAACGGCTCTTCGCCCGAGATGCAGGCGCTCGGGAAGTATTTCCGTGAAGCAGGTCTCTACACGTTTGTGCGCTGGAATACTTTCTTTACGAATCCTCCGCTCTGTATCACTGAAGCCGAGCTGCGCGAGGCCTTCGCGATTATTGATAAGGGATTGGAGACGACCGATCGCGCGGTTGGATAGGGGACTAATGCGGAAACCCGACCGTGAGGGAGGGTGCCTTCTAAGGCCAACATCCGAGAGTGCACCCTCTCTCACGGTCGGGTTTCCGCTTTCCGCTATCCCGCAGTAGAATCCGCTCGCAAATGCCTGAGGCTAAAGCCAAAGTTGGAAGTGAGGTTCACGAGCGACTCTGCCGCGCACGCGCCTTTATCAACGAGCGCTATCACGAACCGATCGACCTGGATAAGATTTCCCGTGAGGCATGCCTCTCCCGCTATCACTTCCTCCGCCTGTTTCGCGAAGAGTTTGCGACGACTCCACACCAGTATCTGATTGAGCGGCGGATCGAAAAGGCGAAGGAGTTACTCAGACACCGGCGGTTGACGGTGACTGACGTGTGCTTCGAAGTAGGCTTTCAGAGCCTCGGCTCGTTCAGCACGCTGTTTCGCCAGCGCGTCGGTGACGCCCCGGTGAACTATCGCCAGCGACAGCGAGAGGCCCAGAGTAAAGTTCCAACCTGTTTTCTCGATATGTACGGGCTGGGCGTGAAGGACTAAGCTCGATTTTTCCCGCTTCGCGCTCAGCGCGGACGAGGACGTCCGCGCTCCCAGCATTTCAGCAATTTTCGAGAAGCCACTCTTCGCTGAAATCTGTATGCTCCTTCGCCAACAGGCAAAGGAGACTAACAACATGATTACAAGAATGTCGCATGCAACGGTTTGGGTGAGAAATCAGCAGGAAGCGCTGGAGTTCTATCGCGATAAACTCGGCTTTGAAGTCGATACCGATGCGATGATCGGCGATGACTTTCGCTGGCTGACCATGAGAATTCCATCTCAACCCGGCTTTGAGATCATTCTGATGGAGCCGAAACCGGGATTCATTCTGGATGAAGAATCAGCGGCGCAACTGAAAATGTTAATGGAGAAGGGCGTCCTGGGCGGTGGCGTTTTCGAAACCGACGACATCCAAAAAACTTACGAGGAACTGAAGGCAAAGGGCGTGGAGTTCAAGGGACCGCCAACTACCCAGTCGTGGGGAACTGCGACGGTCATGAAAGACAATTCGGGCAATTGGTTTAGCGTCGGTCAGGACAAAGAGACAGAAGTAGCTTCTTCATAATCATTCGTTTCGCGAAAGGAGAACTGAGATGTCAAAACAAAACATTCTGGCAACCGTGCTCGGCGGGATCGTTCTCTTTATTTGGAGCGCAATTGCCTGGACGGCGATCCCCTGGCCGGGCGAACCGTTGCGCAGTTTCGCGAATGAAGCCGCGGTCGAAGCGGCGATTACCGCGAACGCTACGCAGCCGGGAATGTATATCCTGCCCAATCCGCATCGACCGGGACTAACAACGGACCAAACCGGTGCGCTGGCAGAGAAAATGATGCGCGGGCCGATGATGTTTGCGGCGATCCGCCTGGGACCGATGCGTCCGTTCCCGGTGCTGCTCGGGCTTGCCTTTGTTATGTATTTGGTGAGCGCGTTGATTGCGACGTTTCTATTGTCGAACACTGCCGGACTGTCTTATGGCCAACGGGTCCTTTTCGTGATCTTGTGCGGAGTCCTGATTTTTGTAGGCGGCAAACTCGATGAATGGATCTGGTGGAGCTTTAGCACGACTTATCTTCTGATCGAATTCGTCGCCATCGTAGTCGGATGGATTCTGGCTGGGCTGGTCATCGCAAAGTTCGCGCGCGGACGAACGGCTGCCGCATAACAGGTACGCACGCCTCCGGCGTGCTGCTTTCTGACTCCAAGAGCATGCCGGGAGGCATGCGTACCGAAGGAAATACAAAATGCCTAAGGCCGCTCAAGCGACAAAGACGAAATCGATCTACGGCGTGCATCCGGGCGTTGTTATGACGCAGAAGTGGATTGCGCAATTGAAAGAGAAAACCGGACGCACGCTCGAAGAATGGATGAAGCACATCAAGAAAGAAGGCCCGCCGACTGAGCAAGCGCGGCGCGACTGGCTGAAGAACGATCTTGGTTTGGGAACCAACACCGCATGGTGGCTGGCTGAACGATCAGTCGGCAAGGGCGAAGAGGTTGGCGACGGGGCCGAGTATTTGAAAGCGGCGGCAAAGTACGTCGAGGGAATGTTCGGCGGAAAGAAGGCGCACCTCCGGCCCATCTACAACGCGCTGTTGAAGCTCGGATTAGCAGTGGGCAAAGACGTGAAGGCGTGCCCCTGCCAAACGATTGTGCCGCTCTATCGCAATCACGTGTTCGCGCAAATAAAACCAACAACCCAGACGCGCATCGATTTTGGCCTCGCGCTTGGTGACACCAGGAAAACGCCGAAGCGGCTGATCGACACGGGCGGCTTCGCTAAAAAAGATCGGATCACGCACCGATTTGAGATTACTTCGTTAAAAGATATTGACGATGAAGTGAAAAAGTGGCTGAGGGTTGCGTACGAACGTGATGCTTAATCTGTCAGCCCCGTTTAGGGGCCGGATGTTTATAGCCACCAGTTCCTAAGTGTGAGAGCTCCTTTAGGAGCGCGATGTATTGACCGTGACCCTGAACATCTCGCTCCTAACGGAGCTTAAAATCTGTTTGGACACCGCACTGCTATAAACATTTCGCTCCTAACGGAGCGAAGGAGACTTTTGAATATGGCAACTACAACTGAAATCAAACCTCAAATCGGTGACGAAGCCGTCGAAGCAAAGACGGGCAAGAACTGGTCGCGCTGGTTCAAGCATCTCGACGCTGCCGGCGGGAAGAAAATGACGCATCAGGAAATTGTCGCGCACCTGCGTGACAAACATGACGTGCGACCCTGGTGGACACAGATGGTCGCCGTCACGTATGAGCAGGCGCGCGGGCTGCGCGAGAAGCATGAGAAGCCCGGCGGGTTTGAAATCAGCGTCAGTCGCACGATCGAAGCGCCGGCCGCCAAGGCTTATAAAGCCTGGACGGATGAGAAGACGCGCAAGAAGTGGCTGCCGGCGAACCTTACGATTCGTAAAGCGACGACGAACAAAACTCTCCGCATCACGTGGGAAGATGACTCAACCCTAGCGGTGGCTTTTTATCCGAAGGGCGCCGGCAAGTGTCAGGTCGTAGCGCAGCATGGAAAGTTAAAAGACGCGAAGGCGGGAGCCAAGATGAAGAAGTACTGGAGTGATGCGCTCGACCGCCTGAAGGAAACGATCGAATAGATCTTGAGGTCGGAAACCCGACCGTAAGGGAGGGTGCGACCACCGTAACGACGGCACCCTCGCTGACGGTCGGGTTTCTGCTTAATCCTCACGCACGCGCAACGCGAGTAAAAGCGGAACGATACTCAAACCCATAAAGGTTCCGCGTACCAGACTCAAATACTGCCAGCGTTGTCCGCGCGCAACCCACTCAGCCGGCGAAACATTTAGATTCGGGCTGTTTTGAAATGCACGCAGCTCAGGAACAAAGTACAAACTCGTCACGACGATCGCGAGCAGATAGACGACGAGCGGAATGAAGATGAGTTTTCGCCGCGCGCGAATCTTCCAATTCAACGCCAGCGAGATGATGAGCGAGAGCATCGCGAGGGGATGGATCAGCTGCCAGAATCTTTCCTCGTGCAGCGCATAAGGACCGTTTACCAACACCGCTGAGTCAGGCAGCGCCGAAAGATAAACCGGAAAATAGACGATATGTGAATAGACTATGCCGCCGAGCAGGATCCCCATCAGCAGGATTGAAACCATCAACGCAATTGTTCGTGCTCGCATCTTGTATTCGATTACCGGAATCGCACCTTCGCCGTTCTACTTCGGATGGAACGCCGAAAGGCGTTCGCAAATTCCAGCCCAGGGCAACGCCCTGGGTAACCTCGTTAATTGTCAGAGAGCTCTGAAAGAGTTCGCAATGGAACAAAAAGCTCGGCAACCCTTTCAGGGTTGGGAAACGCAATAACTACCCTTTCTCCCAGGGTAGCGCGCTTACGCACGCAACCCTGGGCTGAAGGTTATGAACGCCTTCGGCGTTCTGGCTAGCTCAAGTATTTGTTGCCCTCTCTCAGTGAGAAGGAGAAGCAACTACGCAGACAATTCCCTATCGCCCTTTCGCGATCAACGGCTGCGGTTCGGGGTCGGGTGAACGGCGACTGTCGCTGGGCGGCGGCAGTGGTGGTGGTGGATTCGCGACGAATTTCTCGAGCGCCGCGTCCATCACTTCATTGATTCGATTCAGCGGCACAACTTCCAATTCGCGGCGTACGTCTTCAGGAATATCTTCCAGATCCGATTCATTGCGCGCGGGGAGAAGAATCCGGTGAATGCCGGCCCGATGCGCGGCCAGAACTTTTTCTTTCACTCCGCCGACCGGGAATATCAAGCCTGACAAAGTAATTTCTCCCGTCATCGCCGTGTCGGGACGAACGCGGCGGCCGGTGTAGAGTGACGCGAGGGCCGCTGTGATCGTCACGCCCGCTGATGGGCCATCTTTGCGAATCGCACCCGCCGGCACGTGCAGGTGCACGCCGTACTCTTTGAACATCTCCAGAGGAATTCCGAACTGGTCGGCGTGCGACCAAAGATAAGACTGGGCGGCGCGCGCGGATTCCTGCATCACGTCGCCGAGTTGCCCGGTGATGGTGAAGCCGCGGCCGCCCGGCAGAAGATTGGCTTCGATGAACAGAATCTCGCCACCCATCTCAGTCCAGGCCATGCCGGTCGCGACCCCTGCGGGCAGTTCTTTGCGCGCTTCTTCCGGATAAAACTTGGGCCCGCCCAGAAACTCTTTGATGTCGTCGGCCTCGACGACAATCTTTTCAGTCTCGCCTTTGGCAATCTTCAATGCGACCTTCCGCGCGACGCGACCGATGTTTCGCTCAAGCTGGCGCACGCCCGCTTCGCGCGTGTAGCGCGTCGCGATTACACTGATCGCTCCATCCCTGATTTCAAGCTGTTCCGGAGTCACGCCGTTCTCGCGAACCTGTCGCGGCAGGAGGTAGCGTTTGGCAATTTCGAGTTTTTCGCGATCGCTGTAACCCGCCAGTTGGATCACTTCCATGCGGTCGCGCAGCGGTGGCGGAATCGGTCCGAGTTGGTTCGCGGTGGCGATAAAGAAAACCTTCGTCAGATCGAACGGCAGATCAAGGTAGTGATCCGTGAACGTGTTGTTCTGTTCCGGATCGAGAATCTCGAGCAAGGCCGCCGACGGGTCGCCGCGATAGTCGGCGCCGAGCTTGTCGATCTCGTCCAGCATCATCACCGGATTGTTAACGGTGGCGCGGCGGATGGATTGAATGATCCGCCCCGGCATCGCGCCGACATAAGTACGCCGGTGACCGCGCAACTCGGCTTCGTCACGCACGCCGCCCAGACTGATGCGCTCAAACTTTCGATCCATGGCCCGCGCGATCGAGCGCCCGAGACTTGTTTTGCCCACCCCCGGCGGGCCCACGAAGCACAGGATCGGACTCTTGGCGTCGGGACGGAGCTTGCGCACCGCCAGGAATTCAAGGATGCGCTCTTTGATGTCTTCGATGTCGTAATGGTCTTCGTCGAGAATCTTCTGCGCTTCGTTCAGATCGAGTTTGTCTTCCGACGACAGGCGCCACGGCAGCTCGAGGATAAAATCCAGGTAGGTGCGAATGACGTGATAATCGGGCGCCATCGACGGCAGCTTCTCCATCCGGCTCAACTCACGTTCGGCTTCCTTGCGCACGTCGTCAGGCAAGTCGGCCTTCGCCAGACGTTCGCGCAACTGCTCGGCTTCGGCAGCTTCACCAACTTCGCCCTCGCCCAACTCTTTCTGAATCGCCTTAATCTGCTGGCGCAGCACATAGTCCTTTTGCGCCTTGTCCATTTCGGTCTGCGCTTCGCTGGCAATCTTCGAACGTAAGCGAATGATTTCGACTTCGCGGGCGAGAAAATCGTGCGCC
Source organism: uncultured Acidobacteriota bacterium (assembly GCA_963726075.1). Classification (GTDB taxonomy): domain Bacteria; phylum Acidobacteriota; class Blastocatellia; order Pyrinomonadales; family Pyrinomonadaceae; genus UBA11740. The sequence goes on from CAVSAQ010000001.1 coordinate 1,938,075, forward strand.
AGGTGAATCAAATCATCGACCGAGTTCGCCTCGAGCATCTGCTGCTCTTTATCAACGCCCAGACTGAGGATCGAGCCGAGAAAGTAAGCGAGCTTCACCGGATCGTCCGCACCCAACACCACCAGCCGAACTTCCGGCGGCACTTGCGGCAAGTAAGCGAGCGCTTGCTGGATTAGGGCTTTTACATTGCGGGTGGCCGCTTCGACTTCGTCGGTATTAATGGTTTGCAGATCGGGCAGGATTTGGACACGCGCGCGCAAGAACGGTTCTTTCTGCGTCCACTCAAGCACGCGAATGCGATCGGTTCCCTGAACGATCATGTGAAGCGTGTCATCGACTCGCTCCATGCGTTTGATCATTACGAGCGTGCCAACTTCGAAGAGGTCTTCAGATTGGGCATCTTCTTCGGAAGTTTTCTCCGGCCGCACGCTGATGCAAGCGAGCAGTTTTTCTTCGCTCGCGAGCGCCGCTTCGACCGCGGCCATTGAGGCGGGACGTCCAGCAGCCAGCGGCACCATCGTTTCCGGAAACAGCGTGGTGTTTTGCAGCGGGAGGACCGGAATTTCGAAAGGCTCCGCGCCCAGTTTCGGCGCCGGGTCAGCGCCAGATTTGTTCTCCGGTTCAGCGATAGATTTGTTCTCCGGTTCAGCCGCAGACTTATTTTCTTCGCCGGTCAATTCCTTCGGGTTGTCTTTTTCTTCAGCCATTGGTTACTACGATCATCTACGCGCGGCGCGGCTTTTCAGTTCTTCGCGGCATTCTTCGTTTTCGTAGAGGTGTAAGAGCAGCAAGCCATCGCGATAATCGCGCTCGACGGTCGCTTTCTCGATTGAACAGGGGAATTGGATCAGCTTCTCGAAGCGGCTGTAAGTAATCTCGAGCTGATAATGCGAAATGCCTTCGCCGCAGAAACCGTCACGGCGCAGGCCGCTCACGCGCAGCAGATCGCCATCAAGCGTAATCTGAACGTCGTCGGCCCTGACGCCGGCCAGATCAAGCTTTACCAGCCAACCATCCTGCGTGCGGTAAACGTCAGCCGCCGGATTCCACAACCGTCCCGAGGGGCGCCGGTGACGCAAGTCGCCAGTATCGCGAAAGAATTGATCGAACGATCCGCCAGACATATCAGCGTTCAGAAAACCTCAGACGTAAAAGGGGTGGGTTGGATTATAGGGGTTGGAGCGAGGAAAGTCAGGTGGACTCTGATTCACACCTCGCTTTAGCGAGGTGATGCTCGGGCGCTAGTAAAGTCAGGAACCGTTTTCAACGGTTTTCTCGGGAAGCCATTAAAACGGCTTGCGGAGACATTTCCTGGGCTGTGGTCACCTCGCTGAAGCGAGGTGTTAATGAGACTGTGCGTTAACGGCTCTTTATTCTGTGTAATCTGTGGATGAGGACTGGAGCGCAAGCGTCCCGCTTGCAGGTTGATTCGCAGAAAGCAACCGAGACGGTTGCGCCCGAGTCAAGGATGCGTCATCTCTTCGGGCTTAACCCACTCGTCGAACTGTTCGCCCGTCAGCAGGCCGAGCTCGATCGCTGATGCGCGCAGGCTGATGCCTTTCTTGTGCGCATGCTTGGCAAGCTTCGCGGCGTTGTCGTAACCGATGTGTTCGTTCAGCGCAGTCACGAGCATTAGCGAATCGCGCAAGTTTTCATCGATGCGTTCACGGTTCAATTCGATTCCGTTGATGCAGTATTCGACAAAGCCGTGCGCCGCGTCGTGGATCAAGCGGATCGAATGCAGCAGGTTGTGAATGATGACAGGCTTGAAGACGTTCAGCTCAAAGTGGCCTTGCGAGCCGGCGATGCCGATCGCCGTGTCATTGCCCATCACCTGCACCGCAACCATCGTCATCGCTTCACTCTGCGTCGGGTTAACTTTGCCGGGCATGATCGATGAGCCAGGTTCGTTCTCAGGCAGGATCAATTCGCCAAGCCCGCAACGCGGCCCTGATGCCAGCCAGCGAATGTCGTTGGCGATCTTCATCAGCGACGCGGCCAGCGTCTTCAGCGCGCCGCTACAGAAAACTATTTCGTCGTGCGCTGACAGCGCTGCGAATTTGTTCGGATGCGATTTAAACGGGAGGCCGGTGAGTTCCGCGATCTTCTTGGCCGCGCGTTCGCCAAATTCCGGATGCGCGTTCAATCCCGTGCCGACCGCAGTGCCCCCAATCGCGAGATCGTACAGTCCCGGCAAGGTCGCATTCATTCGATCAATGTCGCGCTCAATTAAGCTCGCCCAGCCGGACATCTCCTGGCCAACAGTTAATGGAGTGGCGTCCTGGAGATGCGTGCGGCCAATCTTCACCACGTCCTTAAATTCCTCGGCCTTGGCGTCGATCGCATCGTGAACCTCCTGAACACGTGGGATTAACCTGTTCATCTGCTCGGCAGCCGCAATGTGCATCGCGGTGGGAAAAGTGTCGTTCGACGACTGTGACATGTTCACATCATCGTTCGGATGAATCGGTTTCTTACTGCCGAGGACACCGCCGGCGATCTCGATGGCCCGGTTCGAGATCACTTCGTTGGTGTTCATGTTGGTCTGCGTGCCGCTACCGGTTTGCCAAACACGCAGAGGAAAATGTTCGTCGAGCTTGCCCTCGATTACTTCATCGCACGCCTGAACGATTAGCTTCGATTTGTCGGCCGAGAGCTTCCCAAGATCCTGATTCACCAGCGCGCAGGCTTTCTTCAAGATGCCCAGGGCACGAATCATCTCGCGTGGCATCACGTCGTCGCCGATGTCGAAGTGCAGCAAGCTACGCTGCGTCTGCGCGCCCCAATACCTATCCGCGGACACTTCGATCGCGCCCATCGAATCGGTTTCGGTGCGAACGCCGGATTTTGCTTGTTCCGTTTTTGGTGTCATATGCGTGGCTAAACTGAGCGCTGCGCGGCGATCCTTAACAATTGTACACTGGCGCGCGGACATCTCAAGAGTTTCAGAACACCTTCGACAATCGTTACGGCACGGGCCAATCGACGCTCGACGGCATCCTCCTTGTGTCTCGGTGCGCGGTTTGCTATAAAAATTCGCAGCACTTCCCCTGACAACCAATTCTGGTTCCCCTTTTAAGAGCGTTTGTGTCTTCCATGATGAACTCACTTGCGGACAGGAATGCGCTGATTCTGGTAGTTGAGCGGAATCCGCTCGTTCAGCGACTCGAAAAGTATCTCCTGGAACAGGCAGGTTACGGCGTTGAGTTTGCCGCCGATGGCCTCACGGCGTTGGAGCGCGCACGCGAGCTACGCCCGGGAATCCTGGTTACCGAGGTGCTGGTGCCGAAGCTCGATGGCTTGAGCCTTTGTCGCCAGCTCAAGTCCGATCCGGCAACGCAGGAAACGAAGGTGCTGATCTTCAGCCACCTGCACGCTGAAGAGCGGGCGCGCGAAGTAGGCGCGGACGCGTTCCTACTCAAACCTTTAAATGAAGAGCGTCTAATCGAAACGGTCACAAAGCTAATCGAAGAAATGGGCCATCAGGCCGCGGCCGGAGAGCAAAAGTAATGACGGACAAGATAAAAACTGGATGTGCCGGTTTGGATGAAGTGCTGTATGGCGGCATTCCAACGAACACTATCAGCGTCATTATGGGAGCTCCGGGCACCGGGAAAACCATCCTCGCCGAGCAGATTGCTTTTCACAACGCGACGGTCGACGCGCCCGCGCTGTATCTCACCACGATGTCTGAGCCACTGGAAAAATTCATCGTGCACGGTCAGCGTTATAAATTTTTTGATCAAGAGAAGGTCGGCACGTCGGTTTTCTACGAAGACCTGGGCCTGATGTTGCGCGCGCAGGGGATCGAGAAGTTGCCGGAGATCGTCGCGGACATGCTCACCGCGCGTCGCGCAAGGTTCGTCTTTATCGATTCGTTCAAAGCACTCAACGAGTTGGTTGAGCAACCGCAGCGACGCAACCTCATATTCGATCTGGCTACGGTCCTCTCGACCTATGATTGCACCAGCTTTTTGATTGGCGAGTATTCAGAAGCGATGATGACCGAACTGCCGGAGTTTGCGATCGCCGATGTCGTGATCCAAATGCTCAAGCTGGCGACGAATGTGCGCGAGGAAAGATTTCTGCGCGTGGAAAAGTTGCGGGCTTCGAAATCAACGCCGGGCTTGCACGCGTTCTCCATCACGTCCGAGGGTTTGGAACTCTTTCCGCGGTTACTCACGCCGCCGGTGGCGCCGGATTACACCGCGCGGCCTGAACGCGTCAATACCGGCATTAAGGGTTTGGACGAAATGATCGCCGAGGGCTTCTGGCGCGGCACCACCACCTTGGTAGCAGGGCCGCCGGGATCGGGAAAGACGATCATGGCCCTGGAGTTTATCCGTGCCGGCGTGAGCAAAGGCGAGCCGGGAATTTATCTCGGCTTTCAGGAAAATCCCACCCAACTCACCCGGGTAATGCGAAACATGAAAATGCCGGTTGAGAAACTTATTAACGACGGCTTTGAAATCATGTACCAGTCGCCGGTCGAGATGCAGTTGGACCGCATCGCTGCGAAACTTTTTGAGCGGATTCGCAGCGGCAAAGTGAAGCGGGTGGTGATTGATGCCCTCGGCGACCTCGAGCGCATCAGCGTCGATCGGCAGCGATTCTCGGATGTGATTTATGCCCTGACCCAATGGTTCGCCGTCGAAAACGTAACCTGTTTCATGACTTACGAGCTCCCTAATCTCTTCGAAGTCCACGGCATCAGCGACCAACAGATTTCGAACATGAGCGACAACCTGCTCCTGCTGAGATTTCAACCGGGCCCCGAACTGAAACGGACGCTGCGAATTATTAAGACTCGCGGCAGCGCACACGATGGTCACGAACACGAGATTCACATTACCAATGAAGGTTTGGTGATCGAGGGGATTCGGTAACAAGCATCATGGACAAGCCGGGGCCGGTAAAGAAAACTCCTTCCGGGCGACTCGCCGAGATCAATCGGGCGATTACCACTTCGCTCAATTTCGACCAGGTTCTCGACATCATCGTCGAGAGCGCACTGCAACTGCTCGAGGCCAGGGCCTGCGTACTTCTGCTGGTCGAAAAAGATGGGATCTTTCGCGTGCGCGCCGCGCGCGGAACGGCGCCGGAGTTTGCCGGAGAGTTTTCGGCTTCGATGGATGAAGACGCGGTGCGCAAGCTCCACGAAGCACTCGCGGTGGCGCCGGACGAGGCCATGGTATCCGTGCCGGTCATTGCGACCAACGCCGTCAACGGCATGCTTGCCGTGGTCCGCGACCGTCCCCTTGACGCTGACGAAGAGTGGCAATTGTCGGCGATCGCAGATCAAGCCGCGATCGCCTTACAGAATGCGCGACTTTTTGAAATTGAATCATCCGAAGCCAGACGCTTGCGCGACGCGACCGAGATCGCGCGGCGGCACCTCGCTTCGATCGTCGAATCCTCAGACGATGCAATCGTCAGCAAGAATCTGGACGGCATTATTCAAAGTTGGAACGAAGCTGCATCCCGAGTGTTTGGCTATTCAGCCGATGAGGTTATCGGCCGGCGCATCACTCTGTTGCTGCCACAAGATCGCCTGAACGAAGAGACCTTAATTATCGAAAGAATCCGCCGCGGCGAGCGGGTGGATCACTTCGAGACCGTGCGACGCCGCAAAGACGGCAGTCTAATCGACGTGTCGCTCACCATTTCTCCGATCAAAAACCAGGAAGGCCGGGTCGTGGGTGCGTCAAAGATCGCCCGGGACATTACCCAACGTAAGAAGACTGAGGCCGAGCGCGATGAGCTTCTCGCACGCGAGCACGAAGCACGCGCCGACGCGGAAGCAGCCAACCGGCTGAAGGATGAATTTCTCGCGACCCTCTCGCACGAGTTGCGCAATCCGCTTAACGCCGTCGTCGGCTATGCGGAAATCCTGCTGCGCAGCGAGGAAACGCGCCATAACGAGTTCGTGGTCAAAGCTGCTGAGACGATCCGGCGTAACGCCCTGGCGCAAACGCGCCTGGTTTCCGACCTACTGGATCTCTCGCGACTGCAAATGGGCAAGCTCTCGCTGGAATTCCAGCCGGTCTCGCTTTCGACGATCCTAACCGACGCCATCGACACGGTGCGCGATGAAGCGAACGCCAAAGACATCTCGCTGGAAGTGGCAATCGAACGTGACGTAGTGGTTGAGGGAGATCCGCTTCGCCTCGGCCAGATTGTCTGGAACCTCTTAAACAATGCGGTCAAGTTCACCCCCGCCGGCGGCAAGGTGAGCATCGGAGTAAGGCGCGTGTTCAATGCGGCGGAGTTTTCCGTCTCTGATACGGGCCAGGGAATCGGAAGCGATTTCCTGCCGCATGTCTTCGAGATTTTTCGGCAGGGTGATGCCAGCAGCGTGCGCCGGCAGGGGGGCCTGGGCATAGGTTTGGCGTTGGTGAAACAACTTGCCGAATTACATCGCGGCCATGTGAGTGTCGATTCAAAAGGCGTCGGTCAGGGGACAACGTTTACCGTCACCGTTCCCCTGTATGAGACCGAGCACGGGGTAGCGATGCCGGCCGCGGTGACTTCACCTGAACTCCTCAGCGGCAAGTCGATTTTGATTGTGGATGACTCGCGCGACACGATCGACATGCTGACCAAACTCCTGACCCTGGAAGGCGCCCGCGTTGAGTCAGCCGGAAGCGGCAGGGAAGCGCTGCAAATCGCGGGGGAGCGAAGTTTTGATCTGATCATCTCTGACATCTCGATGCCGGAAATGGACGGTTATCAGTTGTTGAAGCAAATCCGCGGACTGGCTAAGGGCGTGAATCTGCCGGCCCTGGCCTTGACCGGTTACGGCCGTTCACATGATGTGACGCGCGCGCGGGCCGAAGGCTTTGCCGATCATCTGACCAAGCCGATCGACATCAACCGATTTCTGCGGACAGTGAGAAGACTGACGGAGGCGGCGTGAGCGGGGATTAAAACTAGGTACGCACGCCTCTGGCGTGCAAGCATGCCAGAGGCATGCGTACCATTAAGGCTTCTGTGGTTTCAACTGCGGCCGGACGGCGCGAGGGATGTCGTCGGGGTCGCCTTCCGTATTTTCATTCTTTACCTTTGACCGGCCGCCGCGAAGCAGGGGCGGCAACTTGGCTGTGGGCAGACTCACCGTTGCCAATGAAGTCGTGCGTCGCAGGATGGCGCCGCCGCGACCCGCAATCCAGGTGTCCGACCCGCCGTGATATGCCACCGCAAACAGAGAGGTGCTGGTGATTGTCGGCTGCGAAGCCCACGCGACGCCTCCGTCTTTTGTCGCCAGTACGAGACCGTGATCGCCGGCAGCCATCGCGTCGTCGCGTGACGCTGCCGAGACGGCGAACAAGTTGCTCGATACGCCGCTCTCCTGATCTTTCCACTTCAACCCGCCGTCATCAGTGCGCAGGATGATTCCTTTTTCCCCGACCGCATAGCCGGTTTTGTCGTCGGCGAACGCGACTGAGTACAGCCACTCTTTCAAGTTGATATCAATATGCTTCCATGAGTTACCGCCGTCTTCGGTGCGCATGATCGTGCCGCCTGAGCCGACGACAACGCCGCGTTTCGCGTCAAAGAAGGTCACGTCTTCCAGCCAGGCACGGCTTTTCGAAGGCTGCCCTTGCCAGGTTTCGCCGCCGTCTTCGGTGCGCATGATCGTGCCGCGGGCGCCGACTATCCAACCAAGTTTTGGAGAAACGAACCAGAGGCCGGTGAGGTCTTCGGGAATTCCGGTTTCTAGTTTGTGCCACACGATGCCGCCGTTCGACGTGCGCAGAATTGTGCCGTGATCACCGGCGACCCAACCGTTGGCTGCATCGGTGAAAGTGACTGCGTTCAGCCGCTCGCGTGTTCCCGAAGGTCTTACTGTCCAGCTTTTCCCGCCTGACGAAGTCGCCAGAATTTTTCCGCGCGCGCCGACCGCCCATCCGCGCGAGTCGTCCGTAAAGAAAATGTCCCCGATGTCGTCGCGTCCACCTTCGGTCAGGCGCTCCCAACCCAGTCCTCCATCATCGCTGCGCACGACCAGACCGTCACCCCCGGCGGCCCATCCCGTGTTCGCGTCTGAAAAATAAATCGTGACCAGGCGCGGGTTGGTACGAATGCTCGCCGGAATCCAGAGCCTTCCCCCGTTACCGGTGCTCAACACGACGCCGTTGTCACCGGCGATCCAGCCGTTCTTCTCATCAGAAAAATAGACCGTCAGCAGATCGCTTTTCATGCCGATGTCCAGAGGCTCCCAGGTGGCGCCGCCGTCCTCGCTCAACAGCACACGACCGCCGTAACCGACAGCGATGGGGCGTTCGGGAGTAATGAAGGTGACGCCGGTCAAAGGCTGCGCGCCGAGCCGCACGGCTTCTTTCCAATTCTTTCCCCCGTCGGTCGTGCGCAAGATAGTGCCGCGTTCGCCGGCTGCCAACCCCGTCGTCTTGTTGGTGAACGAAACCGAAAAGAGGTGCGCACGGGTGGAAACGAGTTGCGGTGACCAGGTCTGGCCGCCGTCTGTCGTCGCCACCACGGCCCCGTAAGTTCCGACGGCCCACCCGCGCGCCGGATCGTCAGCCGCGAATGTCACTGAGTACAGATGATCCTTCGTCGGCGCCGGCACTTGCGTCCAACGCTTGCCGCCGTTCGTAGTGCGCAGCACAGTGCCGCGCGCGCCCACGGCAATCGCCCGGCGTCGATCGAAAACGTGCAGGCCGCTCAGCGTCGTAACAATCCGAGTGCGCTGGCTGGCCCATGAAAAGCCGCCGTCAGTTGTGTAGAGAATTACTCCGTCGGAGCCGACCGCCCAGCCGTGACGCTGGTCTTTGGCAAATCTGATGGCCGCGATCGCGTTGCCCTGCGGCAGAGGGTTCTGCCATTCCCATCCACGATCAGCGGATTGAGCGCGGGTCCCGTCGACCGAGGCGGTCACCGCGCACACGATCGCGATCAGACAAGTCAGGATAAGTTTTGTCGATTTGCCGTGCACTATCTGGTTGTTTGGCGTCCGGGTCGTTGGGGAGATTATAGAATTGCCAACTTTGGAAAGCGAGAGAGGAGTCGCTTGGTCAGCCCGAAGGGCTGAAAGATAGTAGCCGGAGGTTGAGCGCGCAGCGCGATACCTCCGGGGGCGAGTGGAGTGATTTTTGACCCTGAAAGGGTCACAGAACTCGTCTAGCACCCTTTCAGGGTGCGAAATCAACGCCGACGCCCGGGGGTCTACGCTTCGCTTCGACCCCCGGCTACTTTCTTGCAACCCTTCGGGTTGCAAACCTTCAGGCGCCTCACACCCGGAGCGACTCAGAACAATTGCTCTTCATCGGCATCTTCCGGCTCAATGACGCCGATCTTATCCACGGCATCCTGCAACACGGCAGGTTCGACGTGCCCGAGCGCCGCGATCTTGCGTGCCGCCTTGTCAGCCGCTTCCTGAATCACATGGCCGACGTGACCCTGAGACCATTGCCACTCAACCTGATGACGCCCGGCGGCTTCATCCAGACGCTTCCACCAATCGTGATTCGCTTTGCGGCGAAAGCGGCCGCTCATCGTCTCAACAACGTACTTCGAATCCGTGTGCAGACGAACGCGACAAGGTTCTTTCAAGGCTTCCAGACCAAGCGCGGCCGCGGCGATCTCTGCCTGTTGATTGGTGGCTTTGCCCAGGTAAATTCCAAACGCACGCCAAAGACCTTTGAAGCCGAGCAGAGCCACCCCGGCCGCGCGCGCCACATCACGGCCATTGCCGAGACTCGAGCCGTCGCAGAAGATCGTCACGAGCTTTGCTGGCTGTCGATCGCTCTCAGATTCCATCCGGCGCGAGCCTAACACGGCCTGAACGGTTTTTGGCAGTGAGATTGGTGAGTGTCAGAACCGCGAGCGTACGACGTGGCTTGCCCAAAAAATCTGAAGTGAGGTGAGGGCTCTTTATTGATGCTGATCATATTCTACAAGCTGCTGAAGCAGCGGGTGTAGTTAAGCCCAAGGCGAGACTCTGCGAACCTTGGGTTACCAGCAAACAGAATTTTGTAGGAGCGCGAAGCGGCGACCAATTCACAACGGGGCAGTCGCGTTCATCCTGACTCGAAAATTAAACTTTGAACTCGAGACTGAGATGTTGCCCACTTCGCGGCTCCGGTGATCAAAGCGGGGCTGGTTTCCCAAGGCTCGCAGAGCCTCGCCTTGGGCTTAGCTAAGACCGCTGCTTCGCAGCTCGACGAGTCTGTTCGCTCGCAGCCGTGCCTTTTTGGGCAAAGCCTAGAGACCGGAGGTAGTCGGAACTCAAGGTCGGGAAGAGTCTTGCCCGCTCTTTCTGAATCCCGGACAGCGGGGGCAAGCCACCCTTCCTAATCATGAGGCTGCGAAGCTGCCAAGCTAGTCCTAAGTGAACGTGTACCCTAGAATACCGCCGATGATTCTGCGGGCGCTGCAATTGACCACACGAGATCCGGCGCGAGCTTGTCTGCTGGCGCGGATGGCGGGATGGGTTATAGCCCTCTCGGTGCTGGCGAGACTGTTGCCGCTATCGCGCGCGCTCCAAATCGTTTCTACAGAGGTCCGGCGGAAATCGACCAGCGTCGATCCAATTCAGTTCTCATCGGCGATTGACGCGTTGCTCGAAGCCAACTTTTTCGTCTTCAAACCGAGTTGTTGGAAACGTGCGACTGTACTGCATCGCTACCTGGCGCTAGCGGGCGTGGCCACGACAATTCGTTTCGGCGTAAGAAAGAATGGCGACCGCGAATTGAAAGGACATGCGTGGCTGGAATTGAATGGGAAGCCAATCCTGGAAAGCTCGCCGCCCACTTACACGATTACCTACTCGTTCCCATCGGATCAACAGTTTGAAGGCGACCTGGCAGTACTCGCCAGCTCTTAACGAACTGTCTGGAACGCCGACTACGAAGAGCGTTTTTATGAAGACGAAGGGCCCGGACTTCAGTCTGTGATGTTGGGCGGGAGAATCACAGACTAAAGTCTGTGCCACAGGGCGTGAGAACCACAGACTAAAGGCTGTGAGCTTTGCACAAAAAAGTCTTAGGTGACGCTAAATGCTCTTGATTGATCGCTGATCACTTCAGATCTGGGTGACAATATTCAACGAAGCTGCGAAGCAGCGAATGTATTTGAGCCCAAGGCGAGGTTTGCGAGCCTTGGGTTACGATGGTTGATAAAATTTGTAGGAGCCGCGGAGCGGCGACCTTTAAGTTAGGCTATCGGAAGGAGCGCGAGCAAGATGTCTTCCGAATGGACCACTCAACGAGGCACTCGCGTTGGTTCTGACTCGAAACTCAAAACTCGAGACTGAGATGTCGGTCGCTTCGCGGGCTCCGCTGATCTATAACGGGCATGGTTTCCCAAGGCTCGCAAAACCTCGCCTTGGGCTTAACTAAGACCGCTGCTACGCAGCTCGACGACTTGTTTGCTCACCCGGCTTTTGGGCAAAGCCAGTTCTGTGCCACTTTGGCGCAACTCTTTCTTGAAAACGGATCGGTTAAAATTGGCTGGCGGGAACGCGCGGACCGGCGAGCAGTTCGCCCTTGGTGCACTTGCCGGATTCGAGATCGATGGACGCGACGATGATAGGAGGCCGGTTTCTGCGTTTATCTCTGATCACGTCCATGTCGGTTTGAACCTGCGCCTTCGGCGAGCTCTTCGGCGGCTCGTCGTTTTGCGGCGGGCTCAATTTCGGAATGGCTTCGGCGGTAAGCAAAAGCCTGGCGGGGCCGTTACCTGCGGCGCGATACTCCACGGAAGGATTCGCAAAGCTGCCGATGCACTTTTGCATAAGTCGGTCGGCGGTCTTCCGCGAAATAGTTCGCTTGATCTCGGAAGTCGCCCCCAAAGTCGCCGTGACGCTGTGAGTTTCCCTGCGCTTTCCGTTTGCGGTGTAGTAACCCAACACGTCCGTAACAGTCGTTGCATATTCGTTGACTGAAAAACTCCACACCACGCGTCGGTCGCCGGACCGGTTTACGACCTGGACCAGCGTGAAGTGGCGATCGAAATAGGCTGAAGACATGCCGCTGCGCACGATCGCAGTGCGCGAGCCGGCGACGAGCGCGCGCTCAGCTTCGTTGAGCTTAATGATCGTTTGCGTCGATTGCGCCGCGGGCGTCGTCGGGCCGTGACCCGGCGCCATGGACATGAACGCGCCGACCAGGATCATCTGTACTGCTGTCAGTCTTCGCATTGTCGTCGTCATTCTAATCGCCGGAATTCGAGGGTGCGAATCCGCAAATGTCGCGCACTTGTGCTAACTTGTTGCCGACAAACCAGCTTCAAAACCCATCGCGGAGGACATCATGGCAGAGCAGGACTTCGACAAGAAAGCCGTCGTCGCGCTTCTCAATGAAATCTTGGAAACCGAACTCGCCGGCGTCGTGCGTTACACGCACTATTCGCTGATGATTTTCGGCCACAATCGCATTCCGATCGTAAGCTGGCTGCGCGGCGAAGCCAACGTCTGCCTGGCGCACGCGAACGAAGCGGGCGAGTTAGTTACGCATCTCGGCGAGCATCCGTCACTTAAGATTGGCGCGTTGCTCGAGAGCGAGCAGCATTCGGTCCAGGACATTCTGCTGGAGTCTTTGGAAGCTGAGAAGACCGGCCTGGCCCTCTACAAACGTTTGCTCGATGTCGTGCGCGACCGTTCCGTCTTCATCGAAGAGTACGCGCGCAAAATGATCGCCGAAGAAGAAATGCACATGGGCGAAGTCAACAAGATGCTGCGCAAGCCGGGCGAGATCCACCGGTTCAAGCCGGAATAAATTTCCCTCATGCCGAGACCCGAACGGACTGTTGAGTCTATGAGATTGCTTCAGGACTGGAGCAAGTGGCTCATCGGTCTTGAGACAGTGGTCTGCATCAGCCTTTGGCCAAAACTAACTAGTACGCCCGCGCCTTCGGGCCTGATGTATGCGGGCTGGATGATGTTTTGGGCCTCGATCATCGTCGCGGCAATCCTTCTGCTCTGCATCTCGTTGTTTGTGCGGCGCGTGGACGAATCAGGCGATCGCGACATAAAAATCGTGTGGCTGATCGTGGGCGTGCAGTACGCATGCTTCTTATTGGGACTCGCTTGCTTTGCTTTGAACCTGCTGCTTTTTTGGCTGGGTTTGTAGTCCGTCCGGCTTTGCCGACTGATGTGCGGAAGCGCTGTGCGCCTCCGTGGAGACTTTATGGATGTTCGCGCGCTGCCCGCCAATTGGGCGTAGCCCGAACTAATCTTGACCTTAACGGAAGGCCACAGGCCTTCCGCACATCAGTCGGCAGAGCCGGAGGGCTAAGAATCATGATGCGTTCAAAGTTAGCAATTGCGCTCGTTTTACTAACCGCAAGTGCGGCGGCAATCGAGGTGAGCCGCCAAAGTCACCACGCTGCGTCAGCCCAATCGCAAACCAAGCCGGCCGCGCGCGCGCTTCAGGTCAACACCCTGTGCGCAAAAACCGAGCGCGTGATTTTTGCTTGCGTGCTGCGCCGGCCCGCGAAGATCGTTTCGGTGTGCGCTTCAAGAGACCTGACGCGAGACACGGGTTATGTGCAGTACAGATTTGGCTCGCCCGCGAAGATCGAACTCGAATATCCCAGAGACCGCACCGGCACCCAGCAAAAGTTTGAATACACGCACTACATGCGCGCCTTAGTTGATCTCAATGAAATTAACTTCTCGGCGGACGGCGTAGACTATTCCGTCGTGGACGATTACAACGCGGAAGAGAAACCGGCCCAGAGCATTGAAGGCATAACCATCAACTGGCCGAACACCAGCAAGAAAGAAGTTCGCTACAGCTGCCGCACAAAACCAAAGACTGATTACACGGATTTGCAGGCCGTGCTGTTTGAGCACAACTGATCATGGACCCCACGCTACTGGCCGCCATCGTTGGCATCATCGGCATCATCGTGGGCGCGCTGATCGGCGGTATCTTTGTTCAGCGTGCGACCAAGCGTCAGATCGAGGTGATGCTGATGCAAAGTCGCGGTGACGTGAACGAGCGGCTTTACAGCCAAAGCCTTTCGATCATGAAGTTCTTCGCAGAGCATCCCGAACTACGGCCATACTTCTACGACAGCAAGGATCTGACACAGACTGCAAACGAACTTGAGCGCTCAAAGGTGCTGACCGCGGCCGAGATGGTCGGAGGTTTCATGGAGCTGGTGGCGATGCAGTTGGAAGAACAGCCGACAGAAATTCAGGTGCGTTGGAAGGCTTATATTACGGATGCGTGCAACTTGAGTCCCGTGCTGCGAGAACATCTGGCATCGTGTGCAGCCTGGTATGCGGACGATCTGTTGAGACTATTGCCAACTGAACCGATTGGTTCTGCAGCAGAAAAAATCGCCGGCAAACCGGATGCGTGAGGTGTGAATGTGCTCACCGGTTTTGTGATCGGTTGTAAGGTAGCTATACTGAGTGACTTAGTGGTAGCACGGTGTTGCAACAATGGGCCACCAATGTGAAAGAACTCAATGGGACGAAATACCATAATTTCTTGGACTCAACGGACATGGAACCCTTGGCGTGGCTGCACTCGCATAAGCCCCGGCTGCAAGAACTGCTACATGTTCAGAGCGCAGGAGCGATACGGACACGATCCAAGTATTGTCGTACGCACGAAGACTTGGAGCGAGCCGTTGAAATGGCAACGCGAAGCTGAGAAACAAGGACAAAACCAAATGGTGTTTACATGTTCGTGGTCCGATTGGTTTCATTCAGACGCGGACGAATGGCGAGATGAAGCGTGGGCGCTGATTCGACAATGCTCCAATCTGGTATTTCAAATCCTAACGAAGCGACCTGAGAGAATCTTGGCCAATCTTCCACAAGATTGGTCCGACGGTTATAAGAATGTTTGGCTGGGAGTTAGCGTAGAAAGTGACGAATATGTCTGGCGTGCGGATGCTCTTCGCGCGATTCCATCGCGCGTTCGCTTTATTTCTGCGGAGCCGCTGCTTGGTCCCTTGTCTAACTTAACGTTAGACGAAATACACTGGTTGATTGTTGGCGGGGAATCTGGACCTCGCTTCCGTGAAATGGAAAAGGAGTGGGCACGAAGTCTTAGAGACCGCGCTCTCGATGCCGGTGTCTCTTTCTTCTTCAAACAGAGCGCTGCTTTCCGAACTGAGATGGGAACATCACTTGACGGCGTCGCGTGGCGAGAATACCCTGCCTTTAAGCCAGTCTAACTGTACTAGCTCCCACCGAGCCATATGACCTCGACCGTCGATTCAAACCCTAAGTATTGGTCGGAATATTCTAACCTTCAACAGACCAAGCACGATCTAATCAAGAACTATCTCAATGGTTGGCTTCCAAAGCTCGGGTACTGGTCCGGTCGAATTGTTTACTTCGACACTCACGCTGGTAGAGGAAAACATGCCGGAGGGCAGCTTGGCTCGCCGCTGGTTGCGTTAAGAACACTATTAGAACACCGCTTCCGAGAAGAGCTTCTGAAAAGGTCGGAGGTGGTGTTTTTCTATATCGAGCGCGATCAGTCAAACCTAGACTTGCTTCGAAAGGAATTACAGTCTCTTGGTGAGTTACCCAAACGCATCATTATCAAAACCTTGGCGACAGACTGTTTTGATGCTCTTTCAGCGCTTGTGAATTCGTTTGAGCAGCGAAACATGCGTTTGTCTCCGGCTTTCTTTTTTATCGATCCTTATGGCTTTAAGGTTCCAGGACAAATCTTGAAGGCGCTAATGAAGTTTCCTTCGAGTGGAACTCTTGGTGAATGTCATCTGGCGGGAACTGGACATGGCAATCAGTCAGGGCTCAAAGGAGGGGATGGCGAAAACCTTAAACCTAGTTTTTGACGGCGGTGAGTGGCGCGACCGAATCGTGTCTCCCCAGTTTGATGAAAGAGCGGATCAAGCCGTTGATCTCCTGCGCGAGAAGATTGGGGCTCGCTGGGCGACGTTCATTCGAATGTTGGGTGACAATCAGGCAACTCGCTATTTCTTGCTTCACTTAACAAATCACGATGATGGCCGCGACTTGATGAAAGACTGCATTTGGAAGGTATGTCCGGAGGGCGGCTTCTACGTCCGCAAGTCAGACGATCGAAGCCAGCAGTTTCTGATTACACCAGAACCCGACCTCCGACCGTTACGCGATTGGGTTTTGTCACGATTGGGCCAGCAGGGGGAGCACTGGCAGAAATTGATCGAAGATCTGCGTCCAGAAATTTGGCGGTCACCGCACTTAAATTCGGTAATTCGAGATCTGCGTCGAGAAGGCGTGATCGTTTCAGAGGGCAAGTTCCTTCCGAGTTCAAATCCGCTGATCTCTATTCGCTGACTGCCAAGATGTACAACCGTCGCATCACCGGATGCATTAGGTTCCGCAGTCGCGCCAGTTGCCGCTCGCGAATGATCTGTAAGCCGGCGGACTCAAAAACGTTTAGCCAATCAAATTCACTTCGGAATGTGCAGGCGCCAGTGCGTCTACGCCATTTCAGGTCGTGCGTCCAGCAGATAAAGCGGTCCCAGGCCGTTGCCGGAATGTCTTCGTAGATAATTGCCACGCCACCCGGCCGCAGCACACGCTTCATTTCTTTTAACATCGTGTGGATGTCTTGCGCGTGATGCAGCACGTAAGCGAGCACGACCGCGTCAAAGGAAGAGTCTGGCGCTGGAAATTCGCGGCCACCATATTGCCGATAATCAATTGGCGCGTCCGTTGAATCAGCGACGTCTATTCCTGTTACGCTCGTGCCCAGCATCGCCGAAAGATGATGCGCGATGTAGCCGTTGCCACAACCGACATCAAGCACTTCCGATCCACGTGGAATCACACGCGCGATCTCCAATGCCATATCGTAAGCGCGGCCAACTTTTCGCCGCCGTCGCTCGCGCAGCCAACGGCGCTTTACGCCATTACCGACAGTCGCTAGCGGACCAACGGCAAAATCAAAAACGGTTCTTGGACGAGTAGCTACACGCCCGGCTGTGTAGGGAGTTGAAGTTTCCGAGAGTCTTAGCTGCGGCAACATCTCGCCGAAGGCTCAGCAACCGCAATGCCGATCACAAACCGTTCATGTTTTCAGCAGATTCGTGAGAGAAGAATTATCCGGCGCGAGAATTCCCTGACGGTTGCCTGCAAGAGATCGCCGACAGGAGTATGGATGAGTCGGAGCGAGGCGCAGCACAAACCGACGCGTCGGGGTAGAGACGGTGAACTGTTGACCAGGGGTGTGTTTGACTCCCTCTCCGAGCGTAAAAAGTCTTGGGTGGCGTAAGGGCCCGCTCATCAAGGAACAATTGGCCGACAATACGCAATAAGCTGCGGAGCGGCGGAGTTAGTTAAGCCCAAGGCGAGGCCTTGCGAGCCTTGGGTAACGGGTCCGCATAAACTGTTTGGAGCCGCGGAGCGGCGACCGATAAGCGCCCTTAGTTATCAGGCTTTGAAGCTGCAATGCACCCTCCCGGACGTGCTCCAAAAATCTCTGTCGCCCGCTTCACGGGCTCGGTTGATTTAAAAAACAGGTTACCCAAGGCTTGCAAAGCCTCGCCTTGGGCTTAGCTATGACCGCTGCTTCGCAGCTCGACAGTTCGTGCGGTCGCCAGACTCTTTGGGCAAAACTCCCAGAGCGAGAGGGGAGAGGAATTAGCTAAGCATCATCGCGAAGCTCACCCTAAACCCTCTCCCAGAGGGAGAGGGAACAGCGCTGCTCGCTCATTACCCCTTCAACAATTCGTCCGCGATGTGGTTCGCGTCGAAAAGCTTCCTGAGAATTTCCTGCATCGCGCGGACATCGACCGAGATGGCGCGGTTATCCGTCTCGTCGTAGTGGAAATCGCCAATCAGCGATTGGATGTTGCCGTCGAAAATCAGGCCCACGATTTCACCATTCTTATTGATTGTCGGCGAACCTGAGTTGCCGCCGATGATGTCATCGGTCGAGACGAAATTGAATGGCGTCGTGAGATTCACCGCCGACTTCTTTTCCGTCCAACGCGGCGGCAGGTTATAGGGAAACTTGGCGTTGAACTTCGCAGAACGATCGTACAAACCACCGAGCGTCGTAAACGGCTCGATACGTTTGCCGTTCTCCATGTAGCCCTTTACGGCGCCATACGACAGCCGCAGGGTGAAGGTCGCGTCGGGATAAACCTTGTTGCCTTCACTCTCAAACCGGGCGCGGGCAATCTTCGCGTAGTTCGTGCGTTCGACTCCGGTCACTTCGCTTTCGAAACGCTTGCGCATTTCGCGCGCTTTCGAATCGATCAGGCGCGCCAAAACGATCATCGGATCCGTTGACGAGTCGATCGCCTGCTTGCCGCCCGTGGCAAGTTCCTTGCGGAAATCAACGTCCTTCAGTTTCGTGCCGTCGATTAACTCAGCCGCCCGAGCTTCCGGTGTCTTGCCGTTCATGATCTGTTTGACTAGCGCATGATCGGCGCCGAGCAACTCGATCATGAAACCGAGCGAGTCCGCCAGCTTCAGCTTTTCAAACTCATCGTAAATCGGCGCCGGAGAATAGAGTCCGAGTTCAAGCGAAGCACGGCGCGCGTCGGTGAACTCGGGCAGGCGCTCAGCGTTCGGCTTCTGGTTTTCTTCAGCCAGCCTTACCAGGTTGCGGGCGAAAGCAAACGTGGTGGTATTGAAGCCACCCGCCTGATCGAAGATCCTCCGCTCGCGAATGTATGTCGGCAGCGTCTGATGAGCTTTCGCAATTGCATCCCACGCTTCGCCATAGTTCTTCTTTCGGTCAGGATTGCCGGCGACCCAGTCACGCAGCGCCTTCTCATCGGCCTCCTTGCGCGCCATCAACGTACGCCCCTTTAAGCCGGCGAGCTGACCTCGATAAACCTTTAAACTGTTCTGAATACTGTTAAGTTCGTTCTGCGCGCGCCGCGTCTGTTCCTCGCCCAGCGCCATGTATTTCTTCAGCATCGCCTCGCGGCGTTCAAGCAGGCGGAGAATGATGGGAACGCTGGTCTCTCCCAGTTGTCGCAGGTGGGCGACCGTATTCAAGCGCGAGGTCGAACCCGG
Source organism: uncultured Acidobacteriota bacterium (assembly GCA_963726075.1). Lineage (GTDB taxonomy): Bacteria > Acidobacteriota > Blastocatellia > Pyrinomonadales > Pyrinomonadaceae > UBA11740. Next base: position 1,957,039 of record CAVSAQ010000001.1, read on the forward strand.
ATGACCGGTGACGAAAACCAGTTCGCCTTCCTTCGCGCCGGTCTTTGACCATTTCAAATGGCTCGGCGGATTGATCGGCTTGTCGTTTTCGTAAACGCGCACCAGCGCCATATCGACATTGAAGCGCGGGAAATTGAAGTTGTCGGGATCACCGCCAAAGAATGCCGCTTGAAATTCCGGCACAAACACCAGGCGCACGTCCGTGTACTTCTTGTAGCGATAAAGATTGTATTGCGCGCCCTGGTAAAGCGTGACGACGTCGGATCGCAGTCCGGTCGCCTGCGTGGATTCAGCTTCGATCTTCGAGATCTCTGCGCGCCGCGCCGCGAACGCATCGGCATCTGAGACGCCGGCCTTCACCGCGCCATTTACACGCGCTGTCATATCTTCGATCGACATCAGCACATTGAGCTCAAGGCTCGGCGCCTTGATCTCATCGGCGCGCGTGCGCGCGACGAACCCTTCTTTGGCATAGTCTTTCTCAGCCGTGCTGACTTCGCCGACGATGCTTTCGACGATGTGATAGTTCGTCAGCACCAGGCCGTCCGCCGACACAAACGAACCCGAGCCGCCGTTGTTGAAGCGCACGGAAGCGAGCTGCACTTTCCGCAGCCACTCGTCAGTTACATCGAACCCGTAACGCTTTTTGATCTCGGCGCGCGGGACGTTGTTGAAGGTCCACATGCCCTCGTCCGCGATCGCAAGCGGTGCAAAACCTTGTAAGCTGAACAGCGCCAGAAACAGCGCACACAGGAACTTCTTGAATCTCATCTTTACCTCTTATTTAGAGCGTTGTTTTGGGGAACAGGTGAATAGTAAATGGTAAATCGTGAATAGAAAAGTGGGCGCGATGCGCGACACGGCCAGGGTCCTGGCTTGCCGTCGCAAACTTCACAGAGCAGACGAATGAGGTCGCTTTGGATTTCTTTGCGGTGCTTTGCGCCTTTGCGTCTTAGCGTGAGATTGGTTCACGCAAAGACGCAAAGTCGCAAAGGATCGCAAAGACTGGTTAAAGAAAGGGATTGATCCAACCGGCCGGGGAACTCAATTTACTATTTATCAATCACGATTTAGGATGAGTGTCAGAAGCCCGACCGTCAGGAAGGGCCACGTCGCCCTTGCTCACGCGCGGGCTTCTGACACCAACCAATGACCAACGAACAAATTGCCCGCCGCTTCCGGTCGATGGCGTCACTGATGGAGGTGCGCGGCGAAGATTCGTTTCGCATTCGTTCGTACCGGATGGCCGCCGAAGCGATCGAGACCTGGCCGACGCCAATGAAGGAAATCGCGGCCGAGGGCGGTGTCGCGGGTTTGCAGGAAATTCCGGGCGTCGGCAAAGCGATTGCCGGCAAAACTGTCGAGTTGCTGGAAAAAGGCACGTTCGACGCGTGGGATAGACTGACGGTAGAGACGCCGGAAACCGTGCTCGATCTTTTGGAGTTGCCGGGCGTAGGCCCAAAGACCGCGGCCACGTTTCATCAGAAGTTCAAGATCGCTTCGCTCGAGGACCTGAGAAAGTTCATCGATGGCGGTGGATTGGAAATGGTGGACGGCATCGGGCCGAAGACCGCGGAACGAATCCGGCAGAACCTGGAACGGATCCGCTGACCGCGAACAGGCCACTTCTTGCGCCCCTGGAAATCCCATCTTGCGCGTGGGAGGGTGCTCGTCCTACAATGCGTCGCATCAGCCGACTGTCCTGGCAATCGCGCAGCGTCTCCCCGCAGCGTTCTTTGGGTAAACCTGCGCTTAACTTTTTCAAGGCAGCGCAGACTCTTTAAAAGTGGAATAGCTCAAACCGAGTTCCGTTTCGGTGGAAGCGGCAGATTGGTTTCCCCACACGCAACTGATCGCGTCCTGCCGCTCATCGAAGCGAATGCCGGAAAGTTATCCGAGGTCGGGGGTTCTTAATGAAGCCGCGTCGTCAGTCAGCACTCGCCGTCGTCTCTCTATTCGCTCTCTTCTGTCTTTCTGCTTTCATCGCATCGCACAACGGAAATGCTCAGAAAAAGCCGGATCCTAAGCCGTCTCCGACACCGGCCAAAGAGCTGTTGACGGTTGAGCCGGTGCTGCCGCCTGCGCCCGCGAAGGAGACCCCGCCGCCAAAAGACACGCCGAAAGAGCAAAGCGGTGACCCCCAGCAGAAGCCCGGAACTGAAGTTGACGACAAGATTCCCGTCATCACCAACACCGACCTGATCACTTTCACCGTTACGGTCACAGACCTTTACGGCCGGTTTGTTTCCGGACTTTCGAAGAACGCATTCACGATTTTCGATAACAAAGAGGCGCAGGAGATTGCGTATTTCAGCGACGACGATTCGCCGGTTTCAGTCGGCGTGATCTTCGACGTGTCGGGATCGATGAGCGGCGACAAGGTGCGGCGCGCGCGCGACGCCCTGGCCCACTTTATTCAGACCAGTCACGATCGCGACGAATACTTTCTGATTGGCTTCAATTCCCGCGCACAGCTCTTAATAGATCGAACGCGTGACGGGAACGCCGTGCTGGACAAACTGACTTTCGTCCAGACAAAGAACAATACCGCGCTGTACGACGCGTGTTATCTGGGCGTGGAGCGTGTGCAGCGCGGAACGCACGGCAAGCGCGCGCTGCTGCTGATTAGCGACGGCCAGGACAACAACTCGCGTTACACCTTCAACGAATTGCGTCGCGTGCTGAAGGAATCGGACGTCGTGCTGTACTCAGTTGGCATTTTGGGTGGCAGCGACGTGGGCAGTTCGCTGGGTATGGAAGGCCAGGGCATTCTCGACGAACTGGCCGGCGTCTCAGGCGGCAAGGCCTTTTATCCGCGCAGCCCGGCCGAGATGGATGACATCTTTGAGCAGATCGCGCTGGAATTGCGGCATCAATACTCGATCGGCTACCGTCCGAAGAACTTCGTAAACGACGGCAAATGGCACAAGATTAAGGTCAAGGTGAATGCGCCGCGCGGCCTGCCACGCTTGTTCGTTCGCAGCCGCGAAGGGTACTACGCCATCGCGAACCCGAAGTAAGTTGGAGTGCGGCGGACTCCCTCTCCCTTTGGGAGAGGGCTGGGATGAGGGAGCGAAGCTTAAGCGGCAAAAGGAAAAGGAATAAGTTTATTTTGTTTGTCCGCCACAAACCCTCACCGACCTTCAACTCTCTTTGCAGTTTAGACGCGGCACTTGTCCCGCGAACGTCGGCGGACGAGTCCGCCGTCTAAACTGGCGGCTGGGAGAGGGAACAAGCCTCCAGCCAACGCAGACTCGCCATTTCCGCATCCTTACATTCTCTTCCCCGCACCCGAAATTGGTTTGACATTGGTCTTTTATTCAAACAAGGTATTCATTGATGCGTTTTCGGTTTCTTAAGGGTTTTCGCTCTCGTCGGGGCACACTGGTCGTTTGGTTAAGCGCGCTCGCGACCCTGTCTGTAATTGTGGCCGGCATGACGAGTGCGCAGGAGCGTCCGCGGACAACGACGGCGTCGCCCACCCCGACACCGACGTCACCGGCACCGACTCCCGTGCAGACCGGCCCGGGCACCCGGATCGCGCCGCAACTCGGCGCGCCGCCCCCGCCGCCAATCCTGAGACCGAAACCGACGCCAACACCGGACGCTTCGACCGCGGAAATCGACGAAGGCAGCACGCTCAGGATTAACGCCGATCTGGTGACGCTGAACGTGCGCGTCATCGATCGCAACAACCGGCCCATCAACGGCATCCGTCAGGATGAATTCAAGGTCTTTGAAGACGGCGTACCGCAATCGATTTTCTCGTTCACGCAGGAAGAAGTGCCGGTCATTTACGGCATGGCTGTGGACACATCCGGATCCCTGCGCGGCGTGTTCGATCAGGTGATTACCGCTGCCAAGACGATCATCGACAGCAACAAGCCGGGCGACGAAACTTTCATCGAGCGCTTCATCAGCAGCGACAAAATTGAAACCATCCAGGATTTCACCTCGAGCAAAGACGCGCTGATGGATGGCCTCGACACTTTGTACATCGAAGGCGGGCAGACGGCCGTCATCGACGGCGTGTATCTGGCGGCAGAACATGTGGCGAATTACAAGAAAAGCAGAGACGACGATCGCCGGCGTCGCGCGCTGATCGTGGTGACGGACGGCGAAGACCGCGCCAGCTACTATGCGCAGGAACAGTTGTTCAGGCAGTTGCGCGAACAGGACGTGCAAATCTACGTGATTGGATTTGTGAATGACCTTGAAGCTGAACGCGGTTTGATTCGCAAGAGCCCGCGCGGCAAAGCGGTGGATCTCCTCAACAAGCTCGCGACCGAAACCGGCGGGCGCGCCTTCTTCCCCCAATCAATTTCTGAGCTGCCGCAGATCGCTAATGAAATCGTGCGCGATCTACGAACGCAGTACGTGATTAGCTACGATCCGTCTAACAAGACTCACGACGGGACGTATCGCGCCATCAGGGTCGTCGTGAATCAACCCGGTGGCGCCGAGAAGCGGATTGCGCTGACGCGCTCGGGCAGAACAGCCATTGCTCCCGGCAGCGCCGCGCGGCCGACAACTCCGGCGAACAACATTCGGCAACCGACGCCCCGCCGTCCACCGCAGTAAACGCGCGCCCGCGTTTGACTCGCCATCCGCAAATTCAGTATTGTCCGAAAGAACGTTGGGTACGCACGCCTCCGGCGTGCTTTGTTTAAGAAAGTGGGCACGCCAGAGGCGTGCGTACCGAGCTTAGAAGGGTTCACAGGCATCCTCGTCGTCCCGCCGAGAACATGCTGTAAGCAGCTACATGTCAACAATCGAAACCGACCGATTGCTGCTGCGCATCATCCGGGTAGACGATCTGGATCATCTCGCGTCCTTGCTGAGCGATCCTGACGTAGTTAAGTACGTCGGCGACGGCAAACCTGCCGGTCGAGAAGAGGCCGCACGCGCACTCGAAAGCATCATCAAACATTGGGAGACGCACGGCTTCGGACGTTGGGCCGTGGTTGATAAAAGCACCGGCGAGTTTGTCGGCTTTGGCGGATTGCGTTCGCTCTTTGGCACTCCGGAAGTCGTTTACCACCTCGCCAAGGCGCATTGGGGAAAAGGCTACGCGACTGAGCTGGCCCGCGCGGCGTTACGGTTCGGATTCCAGGAGCGTGGTTTTGATCGAATCCTGGCGATTGCCAAACCGCTGAACGCGGGGTCGATTCATGTCATGGATAAATTGGGTCTGCGCTTCGTGAAGCACGCGCGTTACTACGATATTGACGTAGTGGAATACGAGATTAACCGCGAGGAATTCAAGGTGGGTGAAGGCGCATTCAAGGTGCTTGCTGACGGATAGAGGCAAGCGCGCGGCTCTGCCGCCTTGCTGGGCGGAAAGGACAGGGTCTTTCGCTCCGTCAGGAGCGAGATGTTTATAGCCCCTGGACGAAATATCTACTTGAGCTCCTTTAGGAGCGGAATGAATCCCGCTCTTAAAGGAGCTCGGCATTTTTTAACATAGGGCTATAAACATTCGGCCCCTAGCGGGGCCGCTTGAACATGAACCTTCTCCAGACGAGAGCGGCTAAAGCGGTCACAGCAATACGTACGGTCAAAAAAAAGAGGCGGGACAAGTCCCGCCTCTAAGCGTTTTTCGCGGTATCGAAACTCTACTGCTGTTCCTTGTTCGCGATATTCCGCCGGGTACCGCCCAGCTGCTTCAACAGATCTTCAACCGCAACCTCCAGTTGGCGATCGCGCCCCGCAAGGTTGTCTGCCGGCGGGTTATCTACCAGGATGTCGGGCTGCACGCCATAGTTTTCCATGTTCGTGCGTTTCGCATCCGCCAGATAGACTCCGACGCCGGGCGTGCGCACGGTCGAACCGTCAATCAAGCTGTAGCTGCCCGTGCCGATCACCGCGCCCATGGTGGGCGTGCCGATCACTTTGCCTAAGCCCAACGCGCGGAAACCTGCCGGAAACATCTCGGCATTCGAAGCCGAGCGCCAGTTTTGCAAAACGACCTTCGGCCCAAAGTATCCGGCGAAGGGACGGCCGGCCGCTTCGACGCCGCGCGGTTGCCACACCTGATACTGCCGCTGGACCAAAATTGCGAGCAGCTCCTGTTCGATGTTGCCGCCGCCATTCCAACGCTGATCGATGATCAGCGCTTCCTTGTTGCGGAACTCGCGAATCTCTTTCTCGAACCTCCGTAAGGACGGCTGGTTCATTGCCTGAATGTGAATGTAGCCGATGCGGCCATTAGACAACTCGTCAACCTTCTCCCGCCGCTCTTTCACCCAACGGTCGTAACGAAGTTGGCCGAATCCCTGCGTCGAGGTCGTTTCCATGCGCGTCTTCCAGGCGCCTTCTTCCGAAGCCTTGCTGTTGAAGGTGACTTCGATTTTGCGATTCAAACGGTTGTTCAGCAGTTCCCAGTAGTTGTCTCCGGCTTTGACCGGCTTGCCGCCGATCGCGATCAGGTAATCGCCGACTTTCACTTTCACCCAATCCTTGTCCGCCGGACCGTTTTCATAAATGTAGCTGACGCGATACCGGCCGGCCCCCGCGTCGGATTCCAGTTCAATCCCGAGGTTGCCGGTTGAAACTCCGCCGGCTCCCGGACCACGCGGTGGCGCGGCGGCGCCGGTGTGCGAAGCATTCAGCTCTCCGATCATCTCGTTGATGATGTTCAAAAGCTCCTGCCGGTCGCCGACGTACTGAACGAGCGGCTCGTACTTCGCTTTCATGGCGTTCCAATCCGTGCCGTGCATGGCCGAGTCGTAGAAACGGTACTTCATGGTGCGCCACGCGTCGCCAAACATTTCAGCCCATTCGGCGGGACGATTGATCTTCACGCGCACGTTAAAGCTAATGCGGCGTCGTGCGGCATCCCCGCCGCCCGTCGATGGTCCGCGGCCGGCAGTTGCGGCCGACGCCGCGCCCGCAGCCAGCGGCACGGAATAGATTCCGTCACGCTCGCTGAAGAAAAGCGTGCGTCCGTCGCGCGACACATTCAAATTCGAGATGCCGCCGCCGAAGCCACCACCGCCTCCCGGCGGTCCGTCACCGTCGCCTTGCGGCGGGGCGCCGGCAGCGACGCGCGTCAGACGCCGACCGTCGTCCTGAATTGAATAGACGACTGGCAGCGACGCGGTCGCCGAAGGTTCAGACGTCACAAAGATCAGGGTGCGGCTGTCAGGCGTGACCGTAAACTGTGAAATTGCAAAGGGCATGCGCGTAATTTGTCGCGTGCGCCGTTTCATGCCGGCCCAATCCATCTTGGTTTCATGCGGTGGACGCGGACCCATCGGCCGTCGTTGCGGCCCGGCGCCCTCGCCGCCTTCACCGGCGCCGGGTTGCGCGCTTTCGGTTTCGGCGCGCTCTTCCGGATCGTCAGGATCGCGATCGAGTTTTTCCAAACCCACGGAATAAATCTGCACCGAAGGGTTCGTGGCCCCTTGGGCGCCGCCGATGGCGTCGGAACGAATGAAGAAAAGTTTGCGGCCATCAGGACTGAACCGCGGCGTGCGCTCGTCGTAGGAATCGAACGTCACCTTGTGCGCTTCCTTCTCTGCACCCGAAGAACCGATCACGTAAATGTCCGTGCTGCGACTCGCGTCGGATTTTGAGTACGCGAGCCACTTGCCATCCGGTGACCACTCAGGCGTCGATATGTTGCCGAAGCGCGAAGTGTCAATTTCCGTAATCTGTTTAGTCGTAACGTTCACCTTGCGCAGCTTGCTGTCGGATGAAGTGAACGCAATCTCTTTAGAATCTGGCGACCAGTTATAGCCGGACTTTAGCGCGTCTATGTCCGTCAGTTTCACAGCTTCGGCGGCTCCGTCGATTGGCGCCACGTACAATTCCTCCCGGCCGCTGCTATCCGAAACGAACGCCACCGACTTGCCGTCCGGCGAGTAATCCACGAAACGATCGCGCGCCGGACTGTCGGTTAACTGGCGGATGTCGCCTTCTTCAACCGGCACTGTGAACAGCTCGCCGTGAACCGAGACGATCAGCCGGCGCGAATTCGGCGCGAGGTCGTAGTCACTCGCTTCCGAAGCGAACGCGCGCATCTCTACGTCGTTCTCCTGGGTCTCGGCATCGATGTCGAGTTTGATCGGCGTCGCGCGTTTGCTGCCGACGTCGAGTTTCCAGATGCCGAAGTCATGCTCGAAAACGATCGTGCGTCCGTCCGCGCTGATCGACGGAAAGCGCACGTCGCCGTTGCGGAAGCTGGTCACTTTTTCAGCTTTGCCGCCACTGTCCGCGACCCGCCAGATGTTCGTCTGACCGTTGCCGTCGCGGTCGCTCACAAAATAGATGTCGCTGCCGCTAAACATTGGCCACGAATCCATGCCTTCGAAATCGGTTACCTGCGTGAATTTTTTCGCCGCGATATCCGCGACCCAAACATCGGTCTGGAATGAACCGCGATAAAACTTGCGCCAGTAGCTCTGACCTTTCGGCGTATAAGCGATGCGCTGGCCGTTCGCAGAGAAACTCGCGGCGTTACCCATGTCGGTTCCCGCTCTGCGCGGCAGCCCGCCGTCCACACTGACGATATAAATCTGCGCCATGAAGTCTTCGCCGCGGCTGCTGCTGAACAGGACGCCGCGCCCATCGGGCGTCCAGCCGAGTACCGTGTCGTCGGCTGAGTGAAACGTCAGTTGCTTCACCGTGCCGCCGGTAGACGGAATGAGATAGACATCAAGGTTGCCGTTCCGGTCGCTGGAAAAGGCGATCCATTTTCCATCGGTGGAAAACTTCGGATAGGCGTCCCGAGCGCGATTTACCGTTAGCCGCTGAACGTTCCCCCCGTTCTCATCGGCGACCCAAATGTCGGCGAGATAGGTAAAGGCCACGCGGCCGTTGTGATAGCTGGGATAGCGAACCAACCTCGCCTCGCGGGCGAAGACAACGGACGTGAAGCTGAATATAAATAGAGCTATGGCGAGCGGGTAGAGTCTTTTCATGGTGCTTCTCCTGTGCTGCAGCAATGACTTGGATGGCCGGGGCAACAGCCGCCGGCTCTTGCGGATTTTAGACCGCGGGATGACGCTGAACTCTGCATCGCGTGGAGCGGTAAGCGTTCAGCCGGATGGTCGAATACGACGAACCAGTGGCTGTCGCAAGCTGACCTTTGTTTTTGAAAGAGAACGGACCGGTTAAGATCGATAAGACGCCGCGGGTTTCGCTTCGGTTACACCCAAAAACCGCAAACGCGGGGATATTAAAATGCGGGTCAACTTTCCTGTCAAGGTCAGCATCTGAGTGCGTTCACAGTTTCCCCGGCTATTTGATTGACGCCTCACGGCCAGCACCATATAGTCCGGTTTTACCGCGCGGGTTCGCTGCTCACCGCTGAAGATTTCCGCCGGGATATTTGCTCATTAAGAGGTTCTCACGATATGCGACATCCCCTTTCGCTTCGAAGGTCTGGCTCTGGCCTCGCGCTGCTGCTGTTCGTCCTGATTGCGCCGTTCACGGTGCAGGCGAAGGACAACTGGCTGCGTGTGCAAACAAAGAATTTCACCCTCGTGGGTAATGCCGGCGAGAAAGACATGCGGCAGGTGGCCACGAAGCTCGAGCAGTTTCGCGACGTCTTCACGCGCTTGTTCACCCAGGCAAGATTTAACACCCCCGTTCCCACGACCGTGCTCGTGTTCAAGAGCAAGAGTTCGTACAAACCATTCGCGCTTCCCAATGCGGCCGGTTACTTTCAGAAGGGTCAAGACGTGAACTACATCACGTTGAGCACCGAGACTTATGCCGACAATCCCTTCGGCATTATCTATCACGAGTACGTGCACTTGATGGTTGATAACACGGTTGGCAACGTGCCCGCGTGGTTCAATGAAGGGCTCGCCGAGTACTACAGCACCTTTGCCATAGAAGAGGATCGCAAAGTCCATCTGGGCGAACTGATTCCCTATCATCTGATGACGTTGCGCGAAGAGAAGCTCCTGCCCCTGCGCAAACTGTTCGCCGTCGATCACTACTCGCCGGAATACAACGAGAAGGACAAGAAGGGCATATTTTATGCGCAGTCGTGGGCGCTGGTTCATTACCTGATGTTTGCGAACAATACCGAGCGGCGGTCGCAACTCGGAAAATTCATCAACTATATCGGCGCTGGGGCCGCGATCGAGGATGCTTTCAAGCGAGCCTTCCAAACCGACATCGAGACGATGGAAAAGGAGTTGAAAAAGTACGTCGCCGGCCATACTTTCAAAATGCAGCTAGCCACTTTCGAAAGGAAACTCGAGGTTGACAAAGAATTCACCGTGGCGCCGCTGACCGAAGGTCATGCCCAGGCGTACCTGGGCGACTTGCTTCTGCATTTGAACCGGCTAAGCGACGCCGACACTCGCCTGCAGCAGGCGCTGGCGCTGGATGCGAAGCAGCCGATGGCTTTAGCTTCGCTGGGAATTCTGCGTGCTCGTCAGGGCCGTTTCGATGAAGCGCGGAAGACACTGCAAGAAGCTGTCGCCGGCAATTCGAGCAACTATCTCGCGCACTATTACTACGCGTTTGCCCTGAGCCGCGAGGGGATGGACCCGAACAACATCGTACGTGACTACTCCACCGAGAGGGCCTCATTGATGCGGGCCGAGCTTACCAAAGCAATCGAGCTGAACCCGAATTTTCCGGAATCCTATTCGCTACTGGCGTTCGTTAATACCGTGACCGGCGAAGACCTTGAAAAGTCGATCGAACTGTTGCAGCGCGCGCTCAGGCTATCACCGGGGCGTCAGGATTTGTCGCTGCTGGTCGCGCAAATCCACATGCGCCAACAGAAGTTTGACCTGGCAAAGCAGGTGCTTGCGCCGCTGCAAAACGCGAAAGACCGCAGGTTGAAGGCGCAGGCTGAAGCGCTGCTCAAATCGGTACAGGACTACGAAAATGCCGTGACCCGTTTCAAGACCGATACGGCGCCCGGTGATCCACAACTGAGGCCGCAAACCAACGCCGCGGAGACCAGCGAAGAACCGCCATCTAAGCCTCCTTCAGAACATGACTATCTGCGTGAGACGCTGCGCCCGGTCGCGGCGGGCGAAGAGCGGATACAAGGGCTCTTGGTAAAGTTAGAGTGCGACAACCGCGCCGTTGCGTACTTCATCATCCAGGCGGGTGACCGTTTGTATAAGATTCGCGCAACCGCGCTTGATCAGGTGCAATTGATTTCGTATGTGCCCGGCGCCAGCGAGATCAGTTGCGGAGTGCGCAAAAATCAGGAGAACGTGGTCATCACCTTTCGCCCCGCGAGTGAAGCAAAGGACGTGCGCGCGAAAATCAGCGGTGACGTAATCGCGATGGAAATGGTGCCGAAGGGCTTTAAATTGAACCCCAACTAACTCTCCACCGGCGCGCCTGATTCTTGCCAGGCCTTCCACCCGCCGGCCATCGACCAGACATTGGTGTAGCCCATCGTCTGTAAAACGTCGGCAGCTAGAGCCGAGCGATAACCGCCGCCACAATACAAAACCAACTCAGTCGATTTATCGGGCGCAGCCGCTTCAATGTCGCGTTCAATGATTCCTTTGCCGAGGTGAATTGCGCCGGCCGCGTGCGCCGCATTCCACTCGTGGTCTTCGCGCACGTCGATCAGTAAACTGCTGCGGTTGGCGCCGAGTCGTTCCCGCGTTTCGGCGACCGTGACTTCTTTAATGCGGCTCTTCGCATCGTTAACGACTTTCAAAAAACCTTCTGAATGTTTCATGGTTAGTTGTCTTCAGCCCCGGAGGGGAGAGATGTTTATAGAAACGGATCTCTTCTTAGCTCTGAAGCTCCGTAGGAGCGTCATATCGCTCCTACGGAGCTCATGGCAAAAACAAAATGCCCCCAGCTATAAACATTAGGCTCCTTGTATCTTGCCGTTCTTCGCTATTTGATATCTTTCAGTTTGCCATGGGTCGCGCCCAAGGCAGAGGGAGGAAGAGTAGCCTGTCAGCTCCTAAGGCCGTTGAGCCTGGTCCGTAGATCAGCTCTCTTCCTCCGCGCTTGTTCGCCAGAAGACGGACGGTATCTTATGGCCTCTCGCATCGAGATGAGCCTGCATGTACAAGGTTGACTCGAACAAGTTCATTGTCAGAGCAAAGGAGTAAGCGATGTTGCCCACTCTCGGCATTGATCAGCAAAGACAGTTTCCACCTGGAGCTGTCGCTCAAGGACAAGCTACGACATCGAAAGTTCGCTAACCGCAAAGAAGGCTTTGGTGAACTTTGTGCTTGGTTAGCCAAACACAAAGCCAATCGGGTTCATGCTTGCCTGGAAGCGACCGGTCCTTACAGCGAAGCGCTGGCCCTCTATCTCCACGAGCAGGGCCATACGGTTAGTGTCGTCAACCCAGTCCAGATCAAAGCTTTCGGCCAAAGCGAGCTGCTGCGCAACAAGGATGATCGCCCGGATGCTGGACTGATTCGTCGTTTCTGTGAAAAGCAGCAACCTGCTCCTTGGACGCCACCACCGGTGCATTTGCGGGAACTACAAGCCTTGACTCGTCATCTTGAGAATCTGATCGAGACTCGACAACAACAAGTCAATCGACTCGAAACTACTAATACCAAGCAGGTGGTCAAGTCACTTCGCAAGCTCGTGACTCATTTGGATGCTGAGATAAAGCGCACCGAGGAACAGATCAATGACCACGTCGACCGTCACCCGGATCTCAAACAGCAATCCCGGTTACTTGACTCAATTCCCGGGGTCGGCAAACGGACGGCCGCCAAGTTACTGGCGGAAATCCCGGACATCACTCAGTACAAATCCGCGCGCCAAGTTGCGGCGTATGCCGGCTTAACTCCGAGAAACAACCGCTCTGGCACTATCCGCGGCAAAACCAGACTATCAAAGACCGGTAACGCCCGAGTACGAAAAGCACTCTTCTTTCCGGCGATCGTTGCCAAACGCCATAACCCGATCGTCCGCGCTTTCTGTGAGCGCCTTTCCAGCAACGGCAAAAACAAAATGCAGGTGGTCGGGGCCGCCATGCGCAAACTTATTCATATTGCTTTCGGCGTCTTAAAGTCTGGCAAAATGTTCGACCCGACTCATGGACTCTATCAATCAAGTCCTTGACTTCTTAAGACGGTATCTACGGAGCCAGTGCCTCGAATTGGCTCAATCAAGCGCGAGCGATTATAATGCCAACTTTCCAACACACGAAAGTTTTCCGACGTGTGCGAGGCTGGGTGACAGGTCGCTCATCACTCATTACTCATCGGTCATAACTATCTTTCGAGGATTCTAAATTGGCTAACGAACAGTTCGATGTAACAGTGATTGGCAGCGGGCCGGGCGGCTATGTGGCCGCAATTCGCGCCGGACAATTGGGTCTGAAAGTCGCGATCGTCGAGAAAGACAAGCGGCTCGGCGGCACGTGTACTTTGCGCGGTTGCATCCCGACAAAGCAGCTTTTGATGTCGGCGCACGTTTACGAACAGATGCAGCACGCGGCGGATTTCGGCGTGCAGGCGAGTGGGATTCAACTGGCCTTTGCCGACGTGCAGAAACGCAAAGATAAAGTAGTGATGAAGAACTCGAAAGGCATCGAGTTCCTGATGAAGAAAAACAAGTGCACCGTTTTCAAAGGCACCGGCAAGCTCATGTTGCCCGGTAAAGTTGAAGTCACCGGCGAAGACGGAAAGCCTCAGACGATCAATACGAAGAACATCATCATTGCGACTGGCTCAGTGGTGCGGCCGATTCCGGGATTCGAAACTGACGGCAAGCAAGTGGTCAACAGCGATCACATTCTCGAACTCACGGAAATTCCGAAATCACTTATCGTCATGGGCGCGGGCGCCGTCGGCGTTGAATTCGCTTCTGTCTATTCGCGGTTCGGGGCGGAGACGACTCTGGTCGAACTGATGCCGCGTCTGGTTCCTTTGGAAGACGAAGAAGTCTCAGCCGAACTCGCCAAATCATTTCGCAAGCGCGGAATCAAAGCGCAGGTCGATACGAAACTCGAAAAGCTCGAAAAATCAGACAAAGGCGTCGTCGTCACCGGCAAAACTTCAAAAGGCGAAGACGTGAAGCTGGAAGCGGAGATGCTGCTGGTCGCCGTGGGTCGCGCGCCGTTCACCGAAGGGCTGGGACTGGAAAAGACGAAGATTAAAATCGAGAAGGGTTTCATACAGGTCGACGAATTTCAGCAGACGGCTGAGAAAGGCGTCTACGCGATCGGCGACGTAGTGCCGACGCCTTTGCTCGCGCACCTGGCGTCGAAAGAAGGCATAGTGGCGGTGGAACATCTCGCGGGAAAAAATCCGCAGCCAATCAATCTACGCCTGGTCCCGAATTGCACGTATTGCGATCCCGAGGTCGCGTCGGTTGGTTTGACTGAAGCGAAAGCGAAAGAAGCCGGTTATGAAGTGGTCGTCGGCAAGTTTCCGTTTTCGGCGTCAGGCAAAGCGCGCATCCTCGGCGAAGAAGAGGGCTTTGTAAAGGTTATTAGCGAGAAGAAGTATGACGAGGTGCTCGGCGTACATATCATCGGTCCGCACGCGACTGAAATAATCGCTGAAGCCTGCGTGGCGATGCAGCTTGAGACAACTGCCGAAGAGTTAGGCCGCACGATGCACGCGCACCCGACCGTTTCCGAAGCGGTGATGGAAGCCGCCGAAGGCGTGCACGGATTGACGATTCATATTTAGCTTGAATAGGTCGCATATGTCCCATCTGTCCCATAGGACGCATGGGACGAATACGACCAATAAGACGAATGGCTGAAGAAAAATCACAACGCCAAAAAAAGGGACCGCACCGTCGCCGCGCCCCTTTCGAAATGCGCATCAGCACGAAGTATGCGCCGCGGAAAGTTGGCGAAGGTCAGCACCTTTCCTGCACGAAAGAAACGTCGCTTAAGCCCGAGCAACTGCTCGAAGCTTTATCGCTACCTGAAGCTGACGCGGCTCGTCGAAGAGCGCATCGTCAATCTTTATCGCCAGACAAAGGTGGTTGGCGGGGTTTACAGATCATTGGGCCAGGAAGCGACCGCGGTCGGTTCGGCTTACGCACTTCGGCCTGAAGACTTCATCACACCGATCATTCGTGACCTCGGCGCGTGTTTTGTGAAAGGCATTCGGCCGCGCGAGATCTTTGCGCAGTACATGGCCAAAGCCTGGGGACCGTCGGGCGGAAAAGATCTGAACGTGCACTTCGGTTACATGGACAAGGGTTTCATCGGGCCGATTTCGCATCTCGGCGACATGATTCCGGTGATGACCGGGATTCTGGTCGGCGCGCGCCTGCAAAAGAAAGACATCGTGGGCCTGGCTTACATCGGCGATGGTGGCGCCAGCACTGGCGCGTTTTATGAAGGCATGAACTTCGCCGCCGTGCAGAAACTGCCTCTCGTCGTGATTGCCGAGCACAACCAGTATGCGTACTCAACTCCGACCAGCATGCAGACGGCGGTGCGAAACCTGGCGGAGAAAGCCGCCGCGTTCGGTATTCCCGGATCCATCGTCGATGGCAATGACGTAATTGCGTGTTACGAGGTGACAAAGCAGGCCGTCGATCATGCACGCTCTGGTCGCGGCGCGGTTTTGATTGAAGCGAAGACGTATCGAAGGAAAGGCCACGCCGAACACGACGATCAGCGCTACGTTCCCGAAGGCGAAGTCGAATGGTGGGAGAAGCACAACGATCCGGTCGATCGCTTTGAACGGTTCCTGATCGATCAGAAAGTGGCGACGAAAGAAAAGCTGGACGAGATCACCGCTGACGTTCAGCGCGAGATTGACGAGGATTCCGAGTGGGCGGAAAGCTCGCCCATGCCTGAGGCCGAAGGCGCCGCCTATGGCGTGTTTGATAACGCGATTGTTCCTCCGGCGTTTCGGCCAAAAGTTTTGGAGAACTGAAAGCGAATTCCCCTGGCCCCAAGAAGAAAGAAACATTCACACGAAAGAGGTTAAGGGATGAGCACAGCAACAGAAGAACAAAACATCGGCAGCGATGCGTTGGACGATCAAGGGACGAATCAGACCGAAGGCCGAGCAATTATCAAACGCCTGCGGGACAAAGCGTTTGACGGTAACAACGAGCAGCTGGCGTTAGCATTGGGACGTCCCGTGGAAGAAGTCGAAGGATGGACTGGCGGCGCCGCCACTGTCGATGACGACGTGCTGATGAAGGCACGAGGCATCGCGCAGGAGCGCGGCGTTGCCGTAGAAGAACCGGAAGATTAATGGCAACTGCAGCCAAGACATTGAAGAAAACCGAACGGCCGCCGCGTGGCGGTCAGGCCACTCTGATCGAAGCGATTCGCCAGGGTCTTTGGGAAGAGATGGAGCGCGACCCGACCGTATTCCTGATCGGCGAAGACGTCGGCGCCTACGGCGGCGCGTTCAAAGTCACCGATGGCTTGATCGATCACTTCGGCCATGAGCGCGTCATCGATACGCCGATTTCTGAAGCGGCGATTGTCGGCGCGGCTTGCGGCGCGGCGTTAATGGGCTTGAAGCCGGTGGCGGAGTTCCAGTTCATCGACTTCATTTCGTGTGGCTTCGATCTGCTGACGAATTACGCAGCCAAGTCGCGCTATCGCTGGGGCGGCAGCGTTCCGGCAGTCTTTCGCGGGCCGTGTGGCTCGGGCGTGCGCTCGGGGCCGTTTCATTCGCTCAACGCCGAATCGTTTTTCCTGAACACGGCGGGATTGAAGATTGTCGAGCCGGCGACGGCCTACGACGCTAAGGGACTGATCAAAGCCGCGATTCGCGACCCGGATCCGGTGCTCTACTTCGAACACAAGAAGCTTTACCGTCTGCCGCGTTTGCGTGAAGAGCTTCCGGAAGACGATTACATTGTCGAAATCGGAAAAGCGCGGCTGGCGCGCGAAGGCCGCGACGTCTCGATCATCACCTTCGGAGCGCAAGTGCTAACGGCGCTCGATGCGGCCGAAGAGTTGGAAAAGGAAGGCCTCGATGTCGAAGTGATCGATCTGCGCACACTCGCGCCGATGGACAAAGAAGCGATTCTCGCGAGCGTGAAGAAGACGAGTCGCGCGCTGATCCTGCACGAGGCGTCTTTGACCGGCGGCATTGGCGGCGAGATTTCCGCGATCATTTCGCAGGAAGCTTTTGAATGGCTCGATGCGCCCGTGGTGCGCGTGGCGGCGATCGACACGCCGGTGCCGTATTCACCGCCGATGGAAGATTATTACTTGCCGCAAGTGAGCGATGTGCTGGATGCCGCGCGCAAGCTGGCGGCTTATTAAGCGAGACAGGATTTACACGATTGACAGGATAAGCACTAAGCACTCTGAAGTTGTCTTTAATTTAATCTTGTACATCTTGTAAATCCCGTCTGCAGAGTTCTTAGGAGGAAAACGAATCATGCCGAAATACGTTATCGAACGAGAGATTCCAGGCGCAGGCAATTTGTCGCCGGAAGAGTTACAGGCCATTTCGCAGAAATCCTGTAACGTGCTCCAAAACCTCGGCCCACAGATTAATTGGGTTGAAAGTTACGTCACGGCCGACAAGGTTTACTGCGTGTATATCGCGCCGAGCGAAGACATGATTCGCGCGCACGCACAACAGGGCGGATTCCCGGCGAATCGGATTTCCGAAATCAAAACTACGATCGATCCGACGACTGCGGAAACAAGAGAGAACGCGGCCGCCGCGTAAAAACGTCAGTTGTCAGTTGGCAGTCGTCAGTTGCAATGCAGCACTACTGGCGAATCGGTCTTCGCACAACTGACTACTGACCACTGACAACGGACAAAAATACAATGGCGACTGAAGTAGTAATGCCGCAGATGGGCGAATCCATCGCGGAAGGTACAATCACAAAATGGCTGAAGAACGTCGGCGACCATGTCGAGCGTGATGAGCCTCTGTTCGAAATCTCGACCGATAAGGTTGATGCCGAGATTCCTTCGCCCGCGGCCGGCACGCTCACGGACATCAAGCACAAAGAGGGCGAGACCGTTGAAGTGAACACTGTCGTCGCGGTGTTGGACGGCGATGGCGCGAAGCCTGAGCCGGCTGCACCCGAAGCGAGTGCTGAACAATCACCGGACGCGAGTACTGAACAAGCACAAGCCACGACCGAAACGGCAGATGCGGCAGGTCAAGAGACGCCGGAGGCGGCCGAACAACCTGCTCCAGAGGCTGCGGCGCCGCCGGCACAACCGCATATCGAACCTTCGAAACCAACGGCCCCGACCGCCGAGCGCAACGCGCCTCCTGCGGCGAGCGGTAAGACAGAAGTTAAGCCTCTAGTTCGACGCGATGATGCGGCCCACAAAGCGCCCGCTGCGTCTCCGCAAACAGGCGATGAGGGCGGCGCAACGTCCGCTGAAGATTTACGCCGAACGAAATCCAGTCCGCTCGTGCGTAAGATTGCCGAAGAGCACGGTATCGACATCGCCCAACTCGAAGGCACAGGCATGTCCGGCCGTGTCACCAAGAACGACATCCTGAGCTTTATAGAGTCAGGCACGCCGGCGCCGGCACAACGACCGGCGGCGGCACCGGTTGCGCCACAACGACCTTCAGCCGGAGCGCCCGGCACTCAGCAAGTCTCAGTCTTGAAACCGGGCGAAGGCGATCGCGTCGAACAGATGAGCGTGATGCGCAAGAAGATCGCCGAGCACATGATTGCTTCGCGCCGCACATCAGCGCACGTGACGACGGTTTACGAAATCGACATGACCAGGGTCGCGAAGTTGCGCGACGAACACCGCAAAGGGTTTGAGGAACGCACCGGCACGAAGTTGACGTACATGCCGTTTATCTTTAAAGCGGTGACAGACGCGATTCGCAAGTTCCCGATCTTCAACACGCAGGTCAGCGGCGATCAGATTATCTATAAGCGCGACATCAATCTGGGAATGGCGGTGGCGCTTGACTGGGGTCTGATCGTGCCGGTGATTAAACGCGCTGACGATCTTTCGATTTCAGGTCTGGCTCGTGCGGCCAACGATCTGGCCGATCGCGCGCGCACGAAACAACTCAAGCCTGACGAAGTTGCCGGCGGCACTTTCACGATCACTAATCCCGGCGTTTTCGGCGGGTTGTTTGGCACGCCGATCATCAATCAGCCCCAAGTGGCAATTCTCGGCGTCGGCAAAATCGAGAAGCGTCCCAGGGTCCTTACCACGCCCGAAGGCGAAGACTACATGGCGATTCGTCACATGGCTTTCTTCGCGTTGAGTTTCGATCATCGGATCATCGATGGCGCTGATGCGGAACGCTTCCTCGCTTACCTCAAAGAGCACCTTGAGAGCGCCCAGTTCGCGATCTAGTTTGGAGTGCGTGGATTTCCCTCTCCCTCTGGGAGAGGGCTGGGGTGAGGGAGCGAAGCTTTAGCGCAGCACAACCTAACTTCCCACGCGAGGCTTCGCCTCGCAACAGCAATCGATGAACAAGCCGAGGCATTACCGCGGTGGTTTTGAGTATTCCGGTTCGCTGATGCTGACGCGCGAATTGCGTCAGACTTCAACGGACGCGGAGTCGCATCTCTGGGACAGACTGCGCGACCGTCAATTGCTCGGATTCAAGTTTCGACGACGGCATCAAATTGGCAAATATATTGTCGACTTCTACTGCCATAAAGCGCGTCTGGTAATTGAGTGCGATGGCGGCATCCACTCCAGCGCGTAAGCTTGGCATCATGATCAGAATCGTGAGATATACATGTCTGCGCTTGGACTTCGGACGCTCCGGTTCACAAATGAATAGGTGTTGAATGAGACTGAGCGGATCTTTAGTGAGATTGGCGATTATCTGGCGCGGCGCAGCCGCGCAGGGGTTCAAAAAGGTAAGTTTCGCTAGAGCTCTGCTCCCTCACCCCAACCCTCTCCCAAAGGGAGAGGGAGAAAAACCGCACTCCAAAAACCTCTTCCTTTTCACAACACTCGGCCTCTCTATTGCAATCGCGTAACGAACAAATGATTTCTGTTTTTTAACTGAGCCCAAAGCGCGCTTTATGGCCTAGAGGGTATTGACTTCAGTTGATAGTGACGTAGGATGCGACAGTTACTTTTGATCAAGCCATCAAGGTACGGTTCTTGACAACCCTGTCTGCATTTTTCGGCGGACAACGCAGAGCGCGAACTGGCAATCACATTCGCGTAAACCCGACGCGCCTGTTGCGACGTCCTAACCTACAACTTAAGGAGTTTTGACTATGAATAGCTTCAGAACGTTTCGGTCAATCGCGCTTGCGTTCACGCTCGCGCTCACCCTTTCCCCATTGGCCATAGCCCAAACTGACAATCAATCAACCAGAGCCCGCTCAGTCGCCAGTGGCGAAAAGATGAAGATCAAGGGTGTGGTCGTCCGTCGCGATGTCGACACGTTCACCGTTCGTGACATCACGGGCAACGACACCATTGTGCGCATGACTGACCAGACTTCCGTGAAGACAAAAGGTGGAGTGTTCAGCAGCGGCACCCGATACGCGTCCGCTCAGATTCTGCGTGGTCTGAATCTTGAAGTTGAAGGTCGCGGCGGATCGAACGGCGAGTTGGTTGCCGAGAAAGTAAGATTCAGCAACACCGATCTGCGGACGGCCATGTCCGTGGAAGCACGAGCCAATCCGCTCGAAGAACGCGCGAGCGCGGCCGAAGGCCGTTTGAGCGAAGTTGAGCAGAACGCGCAGAAACTCTCAGGCCAGTTGGATGAGCTCGCCGCGATTTCGAATGCGGCTCGCGGTGGCGCCAAAGCAGCGCAGGACACAGCCGATGCGGCGATTTCAGGCGTGAATGCGACGAACGAACGCATCTCAGCGCTGGATGATTACGTGCCGCAGGAAACGGCCGCGGTGAATTTCCGCAGCGGCAGTTCAGCACTTAACACTGACGCCAAATCAAAGCTGGATGCGATTGCTGCGAAGGCCTTGAATGCCAAAGCGTACGTGCTCGAGGTCACCGGTTTCGCGGATGCGAACGGCAGCACAGCCCGCAATCGGGCGCTGAGTCAACGTCGCGCCGACGCGGTAATCACTTACCTGGTTGAGAACCACAAGATTCCGCTTCGTCGCATCGTTACACCATACGGCTTCGGCGAATTGGATCCGGTGGCGGACAACAAGACCAGAACCGGCCGTGCCGAGAACCGTCGCGTGGAAGTGAAGATCCTTGTCAACAAGGGTCTGACCCAGCCCGCGCCGACCATGAATAGGCCGAGTGACGGCGGCCAGTAAGACCATATTGCCAACGATCGTGCCGCCAGCCGGCGTCTAAGGTTGGCCAGCAACCCCGACACGCTTAAACTGGCGGCATGAGGTTGGTTAATGAAATCGAGAAGAAACACCGGTCAATTTTTGCCAGCGTTGATTTCAGCGCTGGCTCTATTTTTGTTCGCAGCGATCTTCACCGTCGCTCCCGCGGCCGCGCAGAAGACCAAACAACTACCGCCGCCGCCGCCGGTTCCCATCTACCGGCCTAAACCCACGCCGACGCCCGCGCCTGAAGAACTGGACGTCGTCCGCGTAACTTCAAATCTAATCGCGGTGCCCGTTTCGGTGACGGACGCGCACGGTCAGCCCGTGCTGGGACTGACCGCGAACCAATTTCGAATTGAAGAGGACGGGCGGTCACAGCAAATTGCGCAGCTTGGCGATCCGGAGCAAGTGCCGCTCGATATCGCTTTGTTGATTGATGTGTCGGCGAGCGTCGAAACGCGTTTCGCGTTTGAACAGAAAGCGGCGGCGGATTTTTTGCGGCAGGTCCTGAAGCCCGGAGATCGGGCGACATTGTTTGCCATTGATCAGACGGCGCGAATGATCCAGCCGTTCACTGACGCTGAAGCAGCTGCACGCAAGTTGATGACGATGACGGCCGGTCGAGGCTTTACGGCTTTTTTTGATTCAGTCCTCGCCGCGGAAAAGTATCTCGATGCGAACTCTTCGCAGGGCCGGCGCCGCGTGATTGTGGTGCTGTCGGATGGTGACGACACCGCTCGCATAGCGAATCTTCATAGCCGAGGCAATTCAAGGTTCTCGGAAATGCAGAATCAGGTCCGATTTATTGAAGGAGTGCAGGCGGATGTCGTCCGAGAGATTCAACGCGGCGAGGTCACCTTCTATTCCATCAACCCGAGCGGCAGAACGATGCACCTGAACGTGCGTATCGCCCGTTCCCAAACCGGCATGGAAAAGCTGGCGGCGGCCACCGGCGGCGCTGCGTTCGTGCCGGCCAGCGAATCAGATCTACCGGCGATTTTTCAGCGGATTGCGTCGGAAATTCGCAGTCAGTACCTGCTTCAATACTATTCCGACAACAAGGCAAGCGGGGCAGCGTTTCGGCGGATCAAAGTGACCGCTCCGGCGCGGCCCGAGCTGCGTTTGCGCGCGCGCGAAGGATATTTTCCGAAAGGGCAGTAAGACTGGAGCGCAAGCGCCCCGCTTGCAGTTTGCTTAAGGTGATGCAACCGAGAAGGTTGCGCTTCAGTCGCTATTTCTTGCGCGACTTGCCCTTGGTTGGCACCCTACGCGAGATGCTCGCGCGGGGACCCCGCCTTACGCGCGGGCTTCTGACACCGCACTTCTCACATTTACATCCCATTGGCTTGATGATTCCTTCGAAATACTCTTTGCCGTAATCGTAAGTAATTTCCTCACCCGGCTTGATCTTCTTCCTTGACCAAATCCACACGCGCCGCCGTTGTGAGACAAAGGCTTCGGCATTTGGCCGGCACGAGTGATTGATGTAGCGCGCGAGGTTTTCGCGCAGGCTGCCATCAATCGACCACTTCGTGTTAACGCCGAAGAAATATTTTCCGTTGCTCTTCTCAACTTCTTCGTTTGGCCGGAATGGTCCGAAGTATTCGATGATTAGCTTACCCTTGGGTATCGGACGGGTGGCGAATAACCCCAGTCCGGTCTTGGTTCGTTTCACTTCATAAGGAACATCACGAGGCATACGGACAATGTAACACTACAGATTGGCGTGCGCATCGCGCGTCTTTCACAGATTTCTTACGGACTGGCGCGCGATGGCTTGCCTAAGAAGTCTCCAGTTACGCGGCTACGCCGCCTGATGTGCGGAAGGCCTTTGGCCTTCCGGCAAGTAAGAAAATAGATCTTTCTGGGCTCCGCCCAGTTTGTTGGGGCGAAGCCCCCAGTCACTTAAGGGAGCTGCACGGAAGCGCAGAGCGCTTCCGCACATCAGACGGCATAGCGATTCTCCATTCGTTCTCGGCTCCAGTCCTATGCGCTCGTCGGCTACAATGTTCTACAGAAAGATGACTGCGCCTTTTTACACTGAGCCGCACATACTTGCGTACCCGGTCGAGTATCTGGCGGGCATCGACCTGTACAACGACGGCGAGTTTCACGCCGCACACGATGCGTGGGAAGAACGTTGGATGGGACCGGTCGCGCCGGATGAAAAACTTTTCCTTCAGGCGATGATTCAATCGGCGGTTGCTTTTCACCATCTGCAAATCGGCCGGCCCGGCGCGGCCCGACAGATGTACCTGGCGGCGAAAGAAAAGTTCACGCGGCTCGGTTGCCAGGTTTTCATGTCGCTCGATCTTGAGGACTATCAAGCGCAGCTTGACCGCGCCTTGTCCTGGCTGACGAGCGTTCCTGACCCGCGCGAGATCGAACAACCTCCGATCGATCCGCCGGTGATCAGATTGATCGCGACGGTGGATGCCGAATTTGTATGACTGTGAGAACTCTCCTGCGCACTGTCAGCCTGTTGTTGTTGGGCGTGTGGCTCGGGGCGGCGATTTTCTTCAGCGCCGCGGTAGCGCCGAATGTTTTCGCCGTGCTTCGCGGCGCAGAGCTGGCGAACGCCGCTACGCTCGCGGGTTCAATCGTCACGCGCCTGCTCGCGATCATCAATAAAGGCGGATTCGAAATCGGCCTTCTCCTGCTGGTGATCAGTTTTTTCACGACCCGCGGGCAAAAGCCGATTCGGCGAATTGCCGAGATGCTTTCGCTCGCGATTGTGGCTATCATGACAGCCATCGGACATTGGGTGGTCGCGGCGCGGCTGGCGACGTTGCGAGCTGCGATGCAGTTACCAATCGATCAGATTGCTATGACCGATCCGCGACGGATTGAGTTTGATAGTTTGCACCGTTATTCCGTGGCGATGCTGGGCGTCGCCATCGTCGCCGCTTTAATTGCGTTCGTGCTGATAGCGAGTCGCAAGCACAAGTCTTCGGGTGTTGTTTAGCGGCGGGCTACTGCCCGGGGACTTAACAGCGGATGGGCGGGCCGTAGCCCGCCTCTAAACGATCCAAAAAGTTTAATCGTGGAAATCATCGAACAAGTCGATCAGTGGGGCCGCCAATACGACGGCTGGAAATCAAAGCGGTCGGAAGATCTGAAGGGCTATCCGTTCGTCGAGAATACGCGCGCGCCGTTCACGCCCGCGCGTCGCGCCATTACCATGACGAACCTCGCGCTGATCGTTTCCGCGGGCGCGTACCTCGACGGCACGGATCCGTTCGACACGAGTGCGCCTGACGGGGATTTCAACGTGCGCGAAATTCCTACCAACATCCAATTAAGCGACTTGCGCTTCGCAGCGCGCGGCTACGATCCGGCGTTTGTTCAGCAGGACGCGAACGTGCAAGTGCCGCTCGAGCGCCTGAATGAATTCCAACTCAATCGTGTCATCGGTCAGGTCGCCCCTGCGTTCTGGAGTTTCTGCGGGTTCATTCCCGACGCCGCGCATTTCGCTGAGCAGACGGTCCCGCAGTTGCTCGATCGGCTTAATCGTTACGACGTGCAGGCCGCGCTGTTGATTCCCGCGTCGCGCCTCTGCCATCAATCGGTTGCATTGGCCGCGCGCGCGATTGAACAGACAGGCGTGCCGACGATGTGCCTGTCCGTCGATCGCGAAGCCCTGGATAGCGTTCGTCCGCCCCGCGCCGGTTATTACGAAGGTCGCTTTGGCAGTGTCGCCGGCGAACCAAACTGGCCGGAACATCAGCGGCGCGTACTCGACGAGGCGCTGCGTTGGCTCGAGCCGATGGGTCAACCCGGCATTCGCAAACTCGCCGTCGAGCTCGAAACGAAGGTTGAAGTCGCGCGGGGTGAGAGATGAGTGGCACAGACTTCAGTCTGTGATTTCCGACTTCGCTAACGAACCAGCACAGACTAAAGTCTGTGCCACAGTCCCCCAAAATGAAACGCATCATTCTTCGTCTGCTGATCACCGCCACAATCGGGATCATTGGTTATCTCATGTTGTGGCCGGTGCCGATCGACCCAGTGGCCTGGGTCCCGCCGCCCGCGCCGGAGCTAACCGGCGTTTACGCACAAAATAACGAACTCGCGAAAACGGTTCGGCTGCCGGTCAATCATCATGCGCCGGAAGACGTCGCATTCGACAAGCAGGATCGCATCTATACCGGCGCCGACGACGGATACATTTACCGGCTGCAACCTGACGGCACCCGGCCCGAGGTCTTCACCCGCACCTACGGCCGGCCGCTCGGCCTGGCGTTCGATCAAAGTGGAAATTTAATCGTGGCTGATTCCGTCAAAGGATTGTTATCGGTTGCGCCCGACGGAAAGATTACCCCGTTGAGTAACCAATCCGACGGCGTGCCATTTCGTTGCACCAACGATCTGGACATCGCCGATGACGGGACAATCTATTTCACCGACGCGTCTTACAAGTTCCCGCTGACAGAACTAAGAGCTGACTTGTTCGAACATCGGCCGAACGGCCGCTTGCTCGCTTTCGATCCGAAAACGGGGCAGACGCGCACGGTGCTGCGCGATTTGCACTTCGCCAACGGCGTGGCGGTCAGTCCTGATCAATCGTTCGTGTTGGTGAATGAAACCGGAGAGTACGCAATCAAACGAGTCTGGTTGAAGGGCGAGAAGCAGGGCCAGGCGGAAACCTTCATCGACAATCTGCCGGGCTTTCCGGATGGCATTCTGTCGAATGGCCGCGACATGTTCTGGGTGGCGCTCGTGAACCGACGCGATCAGAAGTTGGACTCGCTGCTCGGGCGTCCGTTTATGCGCAAGGTCGTCATGCGTCTGCCCAATTTTCTGCAGCCCAACATCAAACGCTACGGTTTCGTGCTCGGGCTCGACCTCAACGGCAAGGTTATTCGCAATCTTCAGGACCCTGCGCCCGAAGGTTTCGCGCAGATCGCGAACGTGGTCGAACACAAAGGCAATCTGTATTTCGGCAGCATCGGCGAGAGCGCTATCGGCCGCTTTCCAATCAAATGAACGGTGCAGTAGCCCGACCGTCAGGGAGGGCGTGTTCCGTTTGCGATACGCCCTCCCTGACGGTCGGGCTACTGCCCCGTCACTCCGTGCCGTTGAACACGATCGTCTTGCCGGTCTTCACTGACTGGTAGACCCCATCCACTAACTCAACTGACTTAAACCCATCGCTTGCCGTCACCACCGGCGGCTGGTCGTTTATGATCGAATCGATAAACGCCCGGTTCTCCTGCGCGTAACCCCATTTTTCCTCTTTCGAAAGCTGATGCGCTGAATACTCAGACTGTTTTCCCTCCAGGCCTTCGCTGTAAACCAGACTTTCCATTTCACGGGTCACGAGGGTCGCGTGGTGACAGAAAACTTCGACGCGCTCAAATGGAAAAAGCCAACTCGCGTCGGCCGAGGACGCCAGCGTCGCATGCATTCCGTTTGCAAATGTCAGCAGCACAGAGAATTCGTCGGTCTCTTCGTACTCGTGCTTTGTACCCACAGCTTGCAGCGTCTTCACTTCGCCAAACAGGAACCGCATCATGTCGAACATGTGAATCGTCGTCTCGTAAAGAAAACCGCCGGTGATTTTTGGATCGCCCACCCACTCGGGTTTGAGCAGTTCGCCGCGATTCATCTTGATGTGGGCGGAATGCGGCTGATGCGTTTCCGTCAGCATTCGTTTCAGTTCAGCGTACACCGGCGCGAAACGGCGATTGTGGCCGACCTGAAAGACTGTCTTGCCCTTTTGCGAGGCTTTCAAGACGCGTCCTGCATCCGCGATGCTCGTGGCCATCGGCTTTTCGCAAAAGACATGCTTGCGTTCTTCGACCGCGAGCACCGCAAGCTCGGTGTGCTGGGTGTTGGGAGTGGTGATGTAGATCGTGTCGCACAACGCCAGGACTTCGGCGACGCTGTGCGCGACCTTCGCTCCGGCTGCCGACGCCAGTTGCTTCGCGCGACTCTTGACGACGTCGTGGACTGCGGCAATCTGCACGCGCTCATCGCGCGCGAGAATCGACGCGTGCACGCCTGCGATGTAACCGGCGCCGAGAAAACCGATCTTCAGTTTGGACATGTGAAGCTCGTGTCAGAAGCCCGACCGTCAGGGAGGGCAACTCGCGATAGCAGCCCTTGCTTACGCGCGGGCTTCTGACACGCTATTCTGCAAGCACCCGCTCAACCGCCGCTTTCGCCTCGCGCGCCAGCTCAAACGGATCGCGCTCCCAGTATTCCGGCCGAAAGATTTCGACACTCGCGTTGGCATCGTAGCCGATGCGTTTGAAGGCGGCGATGATTTCCTTCAGAGGCAAGATCCCCATGCCCGGCAACAGACGATGCGCATCGGTAAGCTGGTCCCGCGGCAGATCCTCGGCGTCGTCAATGTGAAAGATGAACAAACGTTTGGCATCCAGAGCATCGATCATGCGAGTGGTCGAGCCGCCGGTGTAGAAGTGAAAACTATCGATGACCAGACCGATGTTGCGGCGATTCGTTTTCTCGACTATTTCATTGGCGATATCGAGGGTCTTAACGCTGCAGTCTTTCTGCCCCAGAAATTCAAACGCGAGCGCCACGCCGTGTCTTTCTCCGATCGAAGCCAGCTCTCTGAGCACTGTCACGGATTGCTCGATCACTTCATAGCTGCTCAAGCCGCCCGGCGGAATCTTACCCGGCACGACCACCACATAGGGGCACTTGATCGCCTCGGCGATCGCGCAGAGCTCTTCGCATTCAGCTCGGATTTGCTTGTAAGCGACTGCGTCGCGAAACGTGACGTGCTCGATCGAATTGATACTGAGCGGCTTAACCCCACTCTCTTCGAACAGTGCCTTCAAGTCTTTGGTGGATTTGTGCTCGAGAAACTTGCGCAGCTTCGCCGCCCAAATCTCGTGGTACTCGAATCCCGCTGCTGCCGCCGCGCGAATGTCGGTCGCCAGGTCGGCTTTCATCGTCGTCGCGCCGTTGAGTGATAGTTTCATACCCGTTCGCCAGTCTCCTGATCAAACCAGTGCGCTTTCCGAAAATCAAAATCGATCCAGACGCTGCTTCCCGTTTCAGCGCGAAAATCGCTGGCCGCGCGCGCGATAATTTTCTGCTTCCCAATTTCGACAATCACAAAAGTTTCGCTCCCCATCAACTCAGTAACGTAAACGGTTGCGGCCGACCAGCCGTTCCGCTGCGTGCTGCTGATTTCAATGTTTTCCGGCCGCATTCCGAAAGTTACCGGCCCGCTGGCGGCCACAACGGGAATGTTAGCGAGGTACAGCGCGCCATCATTCGCCCTGAATGTTCTTGATGCGCCATCAATCTCGCCTGCAACCAGATTCATGCTCGGACTGCCGACGAACTCGGCGACGAAACGATTCGCCGGACGATGGTAAATCTCGAGCGGCCTGTCGAACTGTTGCAGCTTACCCTTGTTCATCACCGCGACGCGATGCCCGAGCGTCATTGCCTCCGCTTGATCGTGCGTTACGTAAACGGTCGTCGTCGCCAACGCGTGCTGCAGCCGCTTCAGTTCACCGCGCATTTGCAGACGCAGCTTCGCGTCCAGATTCGACAGCGGCTCGTCCATCAGAAAAGCTTTCGGATGCCGGACGATTGCGCGCGCAAGCGCGACGCGTTGGCGTTCGCCGCCTGAAAGTTCGCGCGGCCGGCGCGCCAGGAGTGGTTCGATCTCCAACATCTTCGCCGTCTGTTTTACCTGCGCCGCAATTTCTACGGCCGGCAACTTGCGCACGCGCAACGGGTAGCCGATGTTCTGGGCGACAGTCATGTGCGGATAGAGCGCGTAGCTCTGAAAAACCATGGCCACGTCGCGTTTCTGCGGCGGCAGGTCGTTGACTCGGCGGCCATCGATCAGAATGTCGCCCGATGTCGTTTGTTCCAACCCCGCAATCATGCGCAAGGTAGTTGTCTTACCGCAACCCGACGGGCCGAGCAGCACCACGAACTCACCGTCGGCGATTTCAATCGACACATCAGCCACGACAGCCAAGTTGCCGAACGACTTAGTCACATGTTGGAGAGAGATGCTCATTCTAAGTGGCACAGACTTCAGTCTGTGTTTTCAACGCACTTTTACCGCTACTTACGTCAACGGCTGTACATCGGCCAAACCCCTTCGCTTTCTTTCGGCCGCTGATGACCATTTCCAATCGACCGCATTGTTAACCAAGCCTGCCTTCACCGGATTGTTTTCGATGTATCGAACGATACGAAAAAATTCAGCAGGATCTCGACTCCAATGATCGAACGACTCGTCTTGCCAAAATGGCTGACCGGTCCGCTGAAGTAGCGTGTTAGCTTCGCGAGCTGTAGAGCCTTTTAAGTGCTTTGTAATTAGTGCCATTGTTGCGTCAGTCTTCGGCCTCAGCAAGACGTGAATATGATTAGCCATTACGGCGTATGACCAAAGCGCGTAGAGGTGAGCATAAGTTTTCAAGAGACTCCGTTGGACCACTTCGGCGATATTATCTTGTTTGAGCCAAAGCGGACCTCCTTCCGCCTTATCCAAAATCGCATCTACCTTGGCGAAAAATCTCTTGTATTCGACGAGCCGTGCGTCGACGGTCCAACCTGAAGCTACCCTCGCCTTTTTTTTCAACAGTTCCTGTCGAGTAATTTTCAACTGGTTAATCACGTTTTTGGACAACGAACCATAAAGTCGCCAAGTTAGAAAGATGGAACTGTTTGGCGGATGCCAATGAGGAAGGTTGCGATGATAAAAAATGCCGGAATCGCTCATATACTTTGGAAGTTAAACCTAAGCCGAGTTGAATCACAGACTGAAGTCTGTGCCACTATCCTTTCACTGCTCCCAGCGACAAGCCTCTGACCAGATATCTTTGCACGCTCAACGCGAACACGAGGATGGGGACCATGGCCACGACCGCGGCCGCGCTCATCGCGCCCCACTTAATTCCGTATTGCGTCACGCGTCCAGCGATGCCGACGGGCAAAGTCATCGCGTCGTCGGTCTGCGTCAGCACCAGCGCGAACAGAAACTCGTTCCACGAAACGATCAGACAAAACACCGCGGTTGCGGCCAGGCCCGGCGCGACCAGGGGCAACACAACCCGCCAAAGCGCTCCCATGCGCGAGTCGCCATCGACCATCGCCGCTTCTTCCAAATCGCGCGGCACTTCAGCGAAAAATCCGCGCATCATCCACACAACGAACGGCAGGTTTAAGGAGGTGTAGACAATGATCAGTGACAAGCGCGTATTCACCAGCCAAAGCGCCCGCATGATCAGAAACAGAGGCACGGCCGTCACAATCGCTGGGAACATGCGCGTCGAGAGTATCCAGAGCGCCAGCTTTCGATCGAGGTTCCAGGGCAGTCGAAATCTGGCGAGTGCATAGGCCGCCAAAGTGCCGATCACCAGCGCGCAAATCGTGGACACGACGGCGACGAACAAGCTGTTGAAGAGATATTGCCCGAAGGATCGGTTAATAAAGGCGTCGGCGTAATGCTCCAGAGTGGGCGTGAAGACAAACCATTTCGGCGGCAGCGCAAACTGATCGACTTCGCGCTTGAATGAAATCGTGGTCATCCAATACACGGGCGCGAGCGTCGCGAGGAGCGCCATGAGTAACACAGCGTACTTAACCGTCCGTGAAATGCGTTGGTTCATGTTTCACTCCACACGCTTCGTTAGAAGCGTGATGTTTATAGAAACGGCAGCCCTTCGTTTTCAAAGCTCAGTAGGAGCGAGATTGCCACGATCTGAATTTCGCTCCTCCGGAGCTCGGGTTTGGTTTCTAACTCAGTTCTATAAACATTTCGCTCCTAACGGAGCGCTACGCTGCGTCGTGACTCATGTTTCCCGTGTTTGCAGCAACCGGATGTATCCCGCACTAATTATGTTTGTGATGATCAGCAGCACGAATGACATTGCGGCCGCGTAACCAAAATTCGAAAAGCGAAATGCCGTGCGATAAATGTAGAGACCTAAAGTCTCAGTCGCGAGTCCAGGCCCTCCTTCGGTCAGAATAAAAATGTGATCGAACACACGCAGCAGGTCCATCGTCCTCAGCAACAGCGCAATCAGAATCGCCGGCTTCAGCAGCGGCAGCGTTACGTGTCGAAACGTCTGCCAGGCGCTTGAGCCGTCCGTCAGCGCGGCTTCGTACGGTTCTCGCGGAATGGCTTGCAATCCGGCCAACAGAATCAAAAACATGAACGGCGTCCATTGCCAGACGTCGGCAATAATCACCGCAGCCATCGCCAACTTTGGTGAGGCCGTCCAGGTCAGCGCATCAGTATTCACTCCAAACGATTTCAACGTTCCGTTGACGGCCCCGAAGTTCGAATTGAGCATCAGGCGCCAAACGACTCCGACGACAACCGGCGGCAGCATCATCGGTACGAGCAGCAATGTCCGCCAAACATTTCGCGCGCGAATCTGGTAGTCGAGCAGCAGAGCCAGTCCCAGGCCCAGCAGGAATTCGACAGTCAGGGCGATCGCGGCGTAGACGAACGTGTGTGATAAGGCGCTCAGGAAGAACTGATCCGTGAAGAGCCGCGTGAAGTTTTGGAGGGTGGCTGAGCCTGAGCTCGATTCAAAACTGACTTTGATTGAGTAGATGAGCGGATAGATCGTGAGCGCGAGGAGCACCGCAATCGTCGGCGCAATCAGCAGGTACGCGATCTGCCTGTCGGAGTGTCTTACTCCCTCTCCCTTTGGGAGAGGGGTGGGGTGAGGGCGCAAGTACGACGCGGAAGGCCTCACTCTCGTACCCTCCCTTTATCACTCAACTGTGAGCTTGTGAGGCACCTTGCAATCTCATCGAGAACAAACTCAACCTCGTTGAGAACCCGCTCGTTGGGAAATCTCAACACGCGCAGGCCTTGCGAGATCATATAGGCGTTGCGCTCTTGATCGTGATGCCACTGTTCCTTCTTTCCGTGAACAGCCCCATCGCATTCAACAACCAATCGCGCGTTGCGGCAATAGAAGTCTGCGACGTGATCACCCACCTGATGCTGTCGACGGAATTTGAATCCAAGCAGTTGCCGGTTGCGCAGAAGTGCCCAAAGCAATTCTTCAGCAGACGTTCGTTCTTTTCGCAGCTTCCGGGCAAGCGCGGCTAAACCCGCGAACTGATAACCACCTCGGTAATGCCTCGGAGTATGCATTGCTGAGAGAAAAAAGATGACAATAG
Organism: uncultured Acidobacteriota bacterium; assembly: GCA_963726075.1. Lineage (GTDB taxonomy): Bacteria > Acidobacteriota > Blastocatellia > Pyrinomonadales > Pyrinomonadaceae > UBA11740. Next base: position 1,989,310 of record CAVSAQ010000001.1, read on the forward strand.
TGGAGTCCTGTCGCGCTAGCTGCGCCCCTCATCCCCGGCCCTTCTCCCAAAGGGAGAAGGGAGAAAACAGCCCCTCATCCCCGACCCTTCTCTCCCAAGGGAGAAGGAGAAAACTTCTCACTTGCTGCGATCAATGATTCTCTTAATCTCCGCATTCGCCTGGTTCATTGCATCCTCGGCCGTCAGCTCGCCGCTGTTAGCTTTCGACAGATAGATGCCAAACGCATTTTCGATCTCGTTCCAGAGCGGCGTGCGCGGACGCGGGCGCGAACTCTCGAGCGAACGAAGCTGCGCCGGGTAGGAGGGAAACTTTGCGACCAGCTCAGGATCAGTAAAAAGAGATTTACGCGTCGGAGGGTTGCCGCGTTGCGCCGACAGCTTCATCTGTTCGCGGTCGGTCGCCCATAGCAGAAAATCCATCGCGGCTTCGATGTTTTTCGCATCGCGCGGAATCGCTATCAGCCAGTTACCGATCTCAGCGCGTCCCGGATTCCTGGCGGCCGGCAATTGACCGAACTCCATCCTCCCGATCACTTTCGACTTCGACGTGTCGCTGAACGAGCTAATCCACGCCGGCCAATTGATCGACATCGCCGCCGTACCTTGCAGCAGGTGCGCGCCCACTTCGTCAGCATTGAAACTCGCGTAACCGGGCGGCGAATACTTGCCGAGCTCGATCATCAACTTAAGCGCGGCGATTCCTTCCGGAGTATTGACGGTCGGTTGGCCCGACGCGTCGAACATTTCGCCGCCAAAGGCCCAGAAAATCGGCATGAAATCAGCGACCGCAGCATTGCCCTGCGCGGCGCGCATCACGTAGCCGTAGACCTTCCCGCCGCCGGGCGCGCCACTCGTTTCGTTTTCGCTGAACGCTTTCGCCGCAGCCAGGACGTCGTCCCACGTCAACGGCTCTTTCAAATTGTGTTTCTGAAACAGGTCTTTACGGTAGAAAAACAATTGCGAGTTACCGACGTATGGCAACGCATACAACGCGCCGGTTTGATAAGGCTCGCGTCCGAGTGCGATCGAAGTCGCCACAAAGTCATCGTCGGGACCACTCTTACCGCGCTTTTGCAGGAGCGGCGTCAAATCAGTGAGAACGTTGAGCGACGCAAACTTCGGAAACCACGGATCGTCGAGCATGATCAGATCGTAAGCGCCCGTACGCGCCGTAAGATCGATCAATTCCTTCTCGAAGAGGTTCGAGTACGGGAACTCAGCGATTCTTATCTGAATGCCGGTTTGCTGTTCGTAATCCTTCGCGGCTTGTTTGAGCGCATCACCCTCGACGCCGGAATTGATGGCGAGCGTCAGCGTGCGCGTGTCCTGCGTTCCGCTGCGCTGACAACTGGAAACGGCGAGGCCAATAACTGCAATGATGGCGAAGACGAGACGCGTGCTTTTCATGTTGGGCGGGTACATTAACCGCAAAGCTGCGACGCATCAAGTATCTAGGCAGGCAGGCTGATTCGCAGTAGAATCTCGCTCGCCCGAGACAACACCAGGACAAGTGACGTGGTGCGTTGGCTGACTGACCGTTCTTGCGAGTCGAACCCGGAGGTAAATGAATAGTGCGTAAGAATCTTCTCTTTGTCGTTCCGCTAATCATTGTTACGGCCCTGACAGGCTTTGCCCAAAGCGCGCGCCGGCCGCTGAGGCTCGACGATCTCGCACGTTTCCGCAATGTGGGCGATCCGCAGATTTCGCCTGACGGCCAAACGATCGCTTACACGGTGTCAACCATTGACGCGAAAGAAGACAAGAGCAACACGCACATCTGGCTGGTCGCTTACGACGGTAAGAACGATCGCCAGATCACTTTCAGCAATGACAGTGAAAATGCGCCGCGCTGGAGTCCTGACGGAAAGTACCTCGCGTTCACATCTTCACGTTCTTCCGGCAAACCGGGCGTGAGAGGCAGTCAGGTTTGGCTGCTCGACCGGAACGGCGGCGAAGCTTCTCAACTTACCGAGTTGAAGGGCCGGTTGCAGGGTTATGAATGGTCGCCCGATTCGAAGCGCCTGGCGCTGGTCATCGGCGATCCTGATCCCGACGCACCGGATCCGACCGCCACTCCGGCGCCCGGCACGCCTCCGAAACCGCCGAAGCCAATCGTCATCGATCGTTACCGTTACAAACAGGATGTGCAGGGGTATCTGCTGACGGGACGCCACACCTACCTCTATCTGTTCGACATCGCGACCAGGAAACTCGAGCGTTTGACGAAGAGTAAGTGGGACGAATCCTCGCCTTCATGGTCGCCCGACGGAACGCAGATCGCTTTCATGAGCAATCACGCGGACGATCCCGATCGCGATCCCGCAGCCCAGTTGTATGTGGTCGATGCCCGGCCCGGTTCAACTGAGAAACTGCTGACGACGGAGGCGAATCGCGCGACCCGCGCCCGGCCGGAATGGACCGCCGACGGAAACTGGATTGGCTTTCTACAAAGCGATGAGAAGAAATACGGCGCGTATAACATGGAGCATTTGATGTTTGTGCGGCCGGACGGCAGCGCGCCGCCTGCTCCCGTGGTGGCTACGGAAAAACTCGACCGGGGCGTTTCCGGATTTCGTGCCGGAAGCAAGGATGTCTCAGGTGTGTTCCTGGTCACCGACAACCGATCGGTTTACCCGATGCGTCTTGACGGAAATCAGAACGCTACCCGTCTGCTCGATCCACCGGTGGTCGTGTCGAATCTCTCGCTCCGCGGCGAGCGCACGGTCTTACTTTGCGCGGACGACAAACGCCCGACTGAGATTTGCGCGCTGGAACGTAAGACGCTGCGGCGCATCACTCATCAGAACGACGCGCTGATGAACGAACTGCAAACCGGCGCAACCGAAGCAGTTAGTTTCAAGAGCAAAGACGGAACCGAAGTACATGGGTTGCTGACTTATCCGGTCGGCTATACGAAAGGCACGAAGGTTCCGTTGTTACTGCGCATTCACGGAGGGCCCAACGCGCAGGATCAGCATTCATTTGCAACCGAGCGTCAGTTGTTCGCGGCGAACGGTTATGCCGTCCTGGCAGTGAACTATCGCGGCAGTTCAGGCCGCGGGCAGAAGTTCTCTCGCGCGATCTTTGCGGATTGGGGCAACTACGAAGTGCAGGATCTGCTCGCGGGCGTCGATCACGTTGTCGCCATGGGTGTTGCCGATCCGGATCGTCTCGGCGTTGGTGGCTGGAGTTACGGCGGGATTCTGACCAACTATCTGATCGCGACTGACACGCGTTTCAAAGGCGCAACCAGCGGCGCGGGCGTGGCGTTCACCGTCGCTTTCTACGGTACCGACCAGTACATCATTCAATACGACAACGAGATCGGTCCGCCCTGGAATCCGAAAGCCTGGGAGACCTACGTCAGGATTTCGTATCCGTTTCTACACGCTTATCGCATTAAGACGCCCACGTTGTTTCTCGGCGGCGAGCGCGACTTTAACGTGCCGGTGCAAGGCAGCCAGCAAATGTATCAAGCCTTGCGCAGCTTAGGCGTCGAAACTCAACTGGTGATTTATCCGAACGAGTTTCACGGCATCCAGCGACCGAGCTACGTCCGCGATCGGTATGAACGATATTTAGGCTGGTACGAGAAGTATGTGAAGAATCCGAAAAGCCCGGTGAAGAATGTGGCGGACGGGACGCGATAGGTGACACTTGTTCAATATGAAAGGAAGCACAGATGGCAGCAGCAATAGGACAGCGTTTTTCGAACTTTAATTTGCAGAATCAGGATGGCAACGCCGTTACCCTCGATGATTTCGCCGGCAAGTGGCTCGTGCTTTACGTTTATCCAAAAGACGATACGCCCGGTTGCACGATCCAGGGAAAATCATTTACCGCGACAAAGCAGGAATTCGATGAGGCGAACATTTCAGTCGTCGGCGTGAGCGCAGATGATGTTGAGTCGCACAAGAACTTCTGCGACAAGTTTTCGTTCACAATTGATTTGCTCGCTGATCCGAATCAGGAATTGCTTACGGCAGCGGGAGTTGGGCAGAGCGAGTACAAAGGTACGCTGTACTGGAACCGCACGTCATTCGTGATCGATCCGAAAGGTGTGCTGCGCAAGGTTTACGAGAAAGTAAGTCCTGAAGGCCACGAGCTCGACTTGCTCAACGATATAAAAGCGATGCAAGCCGGGTAGTCAGGAGACCTGAGCTCGCGGAGCAGCCGGTTAAAAAGAGCGAGGGGCAAGCACCTTCCCAACCCCGAGTTTGTAAGGTTGGGCGTTACGGCAGCCTTGGGGAATGAAACAGGTCTAGAGTTCTACCCGCCGATAAAACTCATCGATCGTGAAGGTGTGACGAACTCGGGTTCGTTGATGAAGTGCCGCGGTTCTTTCTTCATCACGACAGATTCGATGAAGTCGATCGTTTCCTGACGCGACGCGCCGTCGCGAATCACATCCCGCAAAGAATGTTCGACGGTTGAGAATAGACAGGTGCGGATTTGACCGTCAGCAGTCAATCGAATGCGTGAACACGCGCCGCAGAAAGGCTCAGTCACCGGCGCGATGATTCCAATCTCGCCGGGCGCGCCATCAGCGAAGCGATAACGCGTTGAGGTTTCCGAACCGCGAGCAACGTCTACAGCTTCAAGCGGAAATCTTTCTTCAATCCGTTTCCGAATCTCTCTTCCCGAGAAAACGTCTTCACGCGCCCAGTCATGACCGGAATCCAGGGGCATGAATTCAATAAAGCGCATCTTCACGTCATGCTCACGCGCGAACGCGGCGAAATCCGCCACTTCATCTTCGTTGTGACCGCGCACGATGACGGCGTTGATTTTGATCGGATCGAGGCCCGCATCTTTCGCGGCTTGAATTCCTTCCAGTACTCTTTCCAAAACATCTACGCCCGTCATCTGTTTGAAAGTCTCTGGCTTCAGACTGTCGAGGCTGATCGTAATGCGGTCGAGGCCGGCTTCTTTCAAACTCTGCGCTCGATGCGGCAGGAAGTACCCGTTCGTCGTGAGCGCTAAATCCAACAAACCGCGATCCTTCAGTTGCGCTAGTTTGAAGATGATCTGCTCGATGTCGCGCCGCATCATCGGCTCGCCGCCGGTCAAACGGATCTTCTCAATCCCTAACTCCACAAAAATGTCGCAGACGTATTCGATCTCTTCGTACGAGAGCATTTGCTCTTTCGGCGCGATGGGCGGTTCGCCGTGCGGCAGACAGTAGAAGCAACGGAAATTACAGCGGTCGGTGAGCGACACGCGCAGGTCGCGAATAGCGCGGTTGTATGAATCCTTGAGGATGGAGGCCATGCGCAGCAATCATAAGCCACGCGTGCCGGTGAACCAAACACGATGCGATTGTGCGCACGCGTTGGCTACGAAAAGCCGAGTTCGCCCGGCGCGCCGCCTTCCCAAGCCAGTCGGCCGCCGACCTCATCGTTTAGGTTATGCAACTGTGCGCCGAGAAGAGTCAGCGCGGTCTTCAGGGCTTGGATCGAATCGTGGCCATGACCCACGTGCGCATTTTGGCTGCCAAGCCCGATGATTTGAAACGGACACTCATAGCCGGGGTCGCTGTGGCTGGGTTGAGGTTTGCCGACAAAGACACTTACAGGACGTTTATTTCCCTGCTCGTCGATCAGGTAGAGCATGCGGGAGGCAATGATCTCCCCGACACTTTCAAACTCCATGAGGACCTCTGGTTCTCGCGAAAACTAACTTCGGCCGGCTGCAGGATCGGCGCTACTGTGGGGAGAAACTTTCTATCGGCGTCCCCGCGCGCGCGTCGGTACTATCCACGCGGGTGCCGCCGCCGTGGCATCACCCACATTGATCCAGCCTGAGAGGCGGGTAACCACCATGGGCGCCTGATCTGAAACCTTCGTCATGCGCGCGATGCCTCGGGTCATGTTCCTGGTAGCAACTGTCGGTGCGGTTGTCATTGTTGTAATCCTCGTTAAATGATTCGGCACGCAAGTGCCTGGGTACCTAGTTGACGCTCATCAAACCTGCGCTCGCGGTGAAGCCGACGCCGAATCCGACGACCATTGCCGGGCCGGCCCATTCCTTCTTGCTCGCCAACATAAAGCCGGTCGAAGCGCTCGAAAGATTTCCAAAGTTCTCAAGCACATCATAAGACTTGTTCACTTTCGTCGATTCCGTATCAATGTGAAGTTGAGAGCAGACGCCATCGAGAATCTTTTTGCTGCCCGTGTGAATCAGGCAATCGTCGACTTCGTTGATGTTGTTCACCACTGACAGCGGATTGTCCAACACGTCGTTGACGGTCGCGACCGCGTAATGCGCACCGCGCTGTGGCACCGCCGGACGCATGAAGTACTGCGGCCTGCCGTTCAGGGCCGGGTGCAAGCTGTGCGCCGTCATCGACAGCAGATTCACGTCGTCCGGATTGTCGTTTGTCAGGTGAGCGATGGGACCGAAAGTCGGCTTGCCGGTTTGATCCGTGCCGAGCAGGAGCGCGACAGCGCCGTCACCGAACAGCATGGATTGAATCGCTAATGTGGTCTCAGTGCGGGCATTCTCAAATTGAGCGTCCGTCAGTGTGCCGTTCTTGCGCATGCGAGCCACGTCGCGGAAACCGAAATATTCGTCGCGCAGCAGCGGCGCGACATACGGCGTGTGCGCTTCGGACATCAGCACGATCGCCATCTTGCCGGGGTTCGCTGCGAGGTACCATTGCGCGACTTCCACCGACTTCAACATCACTGAGCAGCCCTGCGATTGCATGCTAACCGTCGCCAGCGAGCGCGGCAGCAAACCGTGGGTGCGCCCCATCACTTCAGAAGCCAGACACGGCAGCATCTGGTCGGGGGTATTGGTCGCGGCAATCAGCAAACCGATCTGCGAAGGATCGCCGCCCCATTCTTCGATGCAACGGCGCGTCGCGTTCACGCCGAGTTGCGTTGTCGAACTTGTCTGGTTCATCGGCGCGCCGTTCAGGAAATCAGCGTAGTTATCCATCGTCGAATAACGGTTGTCGACGCCCAGCGAGCAGATTGAGTTAATCAGCTCAGGCGACAACTTGTGCATCATCGACGCGACCAATTCGGTCGTGGAGAACTTGTGTTCGGGGGTGGCGGTGCTTGCTTGAACCAGGCTAATCATTGTGTTTGCTCCTCGGTGAACCCTGCTCGATACTGCTTTGAATGACCTAATACTTATCAAGACGTGTGCCAACCCCGAAACGGATCATCTCATGGAGACTTAAGCTCAATGATAAGTTGATTTAGAGAACGATCGAAGTGTGATTGGGCGCTTGATGAGAATCAGGGCAAAGTGGATACCGACTATGCAATTAAGTCTTCAGCTCGCACGTTCCTTTGTCCTGGGTCGTGATGTTGAAAGTTTTGTTCAAATGTCTTAGGGAAAAGAGTGTTTTGCCCGGTTGATGGTTGGATCTGAAGAGACTGAGCGAAAGTGGTAACGAAGTAACCAGTGGTTATCTAAGTGCCACTCATTTGGCTTTGCTGCAAAAGTCGGGGTTCGGGGCTACTTCTGCATCAGGTGAGGGACTTTTGCATCAAACAGCGGCTTCGCGTAATTGCGCTTCGAGGAGTGTTTCGAGGTATCCCGCAAGAACGGATACGTCGAATTGTCCGTCTGCCCACGCCTTGTCCGCCTCTCGCAACGCCGCATAGTAAGGATCGCGTTTCTCTCTAATACGCTCCGGCAGTGTCTTCTTACCCGGCAGTAATGCTCCATACTTGAGGCAAATCAGGTAATAGCACGCCGCTCGCGCAGTTCGACCATTTCCTTCTATGAACGGGTGAATCCAATTCAGCCGCCACAATGCGTAGGCGGGCAGTTCAGTAGGGTGGTCACTGATATCCCAGTTCTCGTGAACAGTGGAGATGAATTGATCTATGAGGTTCGGAACATCCTTGAAATGTGGCGGAATGTGCTTGCCTACATAAATTGGTTGCTCGCGGAATCGTCCCCCGAATTGGGCGATGTTAGATACGGCTGCGGCGTTCAATGACCACAGAGTGTATTTATCGAACGCGTCGATCCCTTTATTGAGGCCAATGTCGATGCAATTGGTCAGGAGATCGTACTGACGCAAAAGGTTCTGCTCCTGTATATGGGTGTACAGGGCAGGGTGTTCAGATTCCCTAACGGACATTTATAGATGTAGGGTTCAGCCACACGGGCGGCCTAACGCCTTAGCCGGAGACTTCGAGAAGCACTCTGTACGGAGTCTCTCGTGATTTTTGAGTCTGCCGGGGCATTGCCGTAGGCGAAGCTCACACGCTGGGCTTGTAGCTCCTCGTCCGACACTTCCCTCTGGCGCGTCTCATCGAGCAAGCGCTTTAGTTCAGGCGTCGTAGTTAAGCTAGATTGAAACTGTTTGCGGGCTGGCATGGCAAATTACTCCTGATAGCTAATATAACGCTCCCATTGGCCTTCCGTTTCACATAACTCACACGCCATCCGGTTGCGTTTTGATGATGGGGCAGTAGCTTTTCTCAGGAACAAGAGATTCGTTCGCGTTCACGTGCGCGGGAGTGTACACGCAATTCTCGGCCTTGTCGATAGCTCTTTTGCGATTAGAAACGCTCATCAGGCGGCCTCTTGCCAGAACGTCGGCTCAATCTTTAACTCATACATTGACTGAATCAAGCAGCACAAATTGTGCGCCAGCACTTTACAGAGGGCTTCGTTGATTTGAGCGGTTTTGGTTTTGCAGCGGAGATGGTCGCCAAACTTTGCCTTGATCATCGAGAAGGTGGATTCGACACTCATTTTTCGCGTTCGGGGGCGTTGAACGCGTTTCTTAAGGGCGGAGCAGGACTTTCATCACGTCGCGTTCAGCGGCCCGCCGCATTGCGGACACTCCATCGGATAACTCAAGCTCTTCACTAATTAGGCTGTCCACATCGATGGCATTTTGCTTGAGGAGTTCGAGCGCCGGCGCGAAACGGCCGCACCGAGATCCGACGACGCTGATTTCGTTGACGACTAATGGAGCCGCTTCTATTTCCGTCGCGCCGTGAAATGTGGATTTCAGAACGAGCACGCCGCGCGGATGCAAGAGTTCAACTGCAAGCGCGAAGCCGGTGGGCGATCCGGATGCCTCGACGGCGACTCCGAATTCTCCTTTGCGCGGTTGAGCTTCCGCGATCGTATTCGTTTCGACCCCACGACGCGCGCCAATGGCGAGTTTCGCTCTGTGCTTTCCGATTAGTGTGACCTGGGCCCCTGTTGTCGCGAGCACCTGTGCGCACAGTAACCCGAGTTTCCCATCGCCAATCACAGCGACCCGCGTGTCTTCAGTAATCGAGACCCGTTCGAGAATGCCGCAAGCTGCTGCAAGCGGTTCGGTAAACACCGCGCGCTCGTCCGGGATCTCATCAGGTACCGGCAACAAATTAACCAGCGGCAGTTTCAGGAATTCAGCGTGCGCGCCATCGCGACCGACAATGCCCAGCACCGTTCGCTTCGGACAGTGACGGGGATCGCCTGCGCGGCAAAGATCGCAGACGCCGCACCCTGCGTTGATCTCGCCGACGACGCGCGTACCGGGTGTCAGAAGCCCGACCGGGGAGGGCTCGCTATCGAAAGTAGCCCTCCCTAACGGTCGGGCCTCTGACACCTCCTCAATCACGCCCACGAACTCGTGACCGAGCGTTCCTTCAAAGCCGGCATAGCCGCGCGCGATCTCCAAATCGGTGTTGCAGATCCCAGAGAGGGTCACGCGCACCAGGGCTTCGCCGTCCGCGGCCGGCTCGGCGATATCGCTGACGGTTATTGCGCCGTTTTGAAATCTAAGTGCTCGCATAGAACGTACTTTGTGCTTGGTGCTTTGTACTTCGATGTGATCTTCAAAGTACAAAGCTCAAAGTATAAAGTTCGGTTTCCTGGCTTTAGAACTTCTTTGTTCGCTCGTACGCGTTCTCGAACAACAAATCTACCGACTGATCACGATCGTTGAGTGCGACCGGTAAACGCCATTCAATCTCTTCGCCGCTACTCAAAGTCGCGTGCGCTCGCAGCCACCAATCGCCTGACCAAAGCTGCGCCACCACATAGCCGTCACTGCTTACCTCAGCTTTCACCGGCGTTACATCGTGCATGCGGCGCATCAGGAAGTCATCGAACTGTCTCGCCAGCCGGGGCGACGCTTCGTATTCACGGCGCGCGGCCGCCAGATTGAAATGAAAGAACTCGAGCGGCGAACGTAGAGTGGCCCCGGCGATCTTGTTGCGCACAACCAGTCGCAAAGCCTGGCGCGCGCGGCCGTCAGCGAAAACTGTCTGGTTTGGGCTTTCGGCCGGCAGGCGGCGGTAGATTCTCCAGCCCGCGAACAGCAGCGCGCCAATCAGCGCGACGGCCAGCGACACACGCAAGACCAGCAACGGAAAGCCGGACCGGATGCGGGCAAGATGCCCGCGCTCCCAGAAGGAAGATTCGGCGGTATTACTCATCACCTTCTCATGCGTCGGATGTATGCGACCAGCGCGTCGATATCATTTTCAGAGATTTTTTTGCGGAACGGCGGCATCTTGCCGCGGCCGTTACTGATTGAATTGAACAGCCGCTCGTCGCTGACGTCGTCCTGCCATGACGCGGCAGTCATATCGCGCGCGTGGGTTTGCCGCCCCTTGCGTGTGCGGCCGCGGCCATCGCGCCCGTGGCACGACACGCATTGCCGGCTGTAGATCGTTGCGGCATCAGCAGCCGCAGCTTCATTTGTCTTTTCCGCGCCAAAAACGGCGAAAAGTGAAAGACCCGCAGCGCCGGCAACGGTAAAAATGAAAAGCAGAAAGCGTCGAGGTGCTCGGTTCATTCGTCCTCCGGAAGAATCAATCGGATCACGCTTTGAGCGCGAATAGTTATAACTCCAATTCATTTCGTTTGTCGCGTGCGCGGCCCCGGCAGGTCTGGGTTGAAAGCCACGCGCAGGCGCGATAATCTTCATCCTTCGTGAAAAACATTTTCGACGACAAGCTGCGCGAAGAGTGCGGCGTCTTTGGCATCTACGGGCACGCGGACGCGGCGCGCCTGACGTATCTCGGTTTGTACGCACTCCAGCATCGCGGTCAGGAATCGTGCGGCATCGTCACGTCTGACGGCGCGCAGCTCATCACCGAACGGGCGATGGGTCACGTGCGCGACAGCTTTGACGAACAGCGGCTCGATCGACTGAGGGGGCACAACGCGATCGGTCACGTGCGATATTCGACAGCCGGAGAAGTTTCGATTCGCGAGTGCCAGCCGTTTTCCGTCGTCTGCCAGCACGGGCCAATCGCCATCTGCCACAACGGCAACCTGCCGTTCGCCGGCGAAGACCGAAAGAAACTGGAAAAGGAAGGCGCGATTTTTTCTTCAACCTCGGACACCGAAGTTGTTCTGCATCAGGTCGCCCGCTCGCGCGCGGCGAACTTCTTGGAAGCGATTGCGGAAGTGCTGCGCGATACGGAAGGCGCTTTCTCAATGCTCTTTCTGACACCGAAAGAGTTGATCGCGATTCGGGATCCGCGCGGCTTTCGACCTTTGGCGCTCGGGCGTCTGGATGATGCCTGGGTGGTCGCGTCTGAAACCTGCGCTTTCGATCTAATCGATGCGAAGTACGTGCGCGATGTCGAGCCGGGCGAGATGATCGTCATCAACGAAGACGGTTTGCGCTCGTCCCACCCGCTCAAGCCGGAAAAACATTCGATGTGCATCTTTGAGCACGTTTATTTTGCGCGTCCCGATTCGATCATCTTCGGCCAATCGGTAAATCGCTCGCGTCACAAGATGGGCCAGCGACTGGCGATCGAACAGCCCGCGGACGCCGACATCGTCGTCCCGGTACCCGATTCAGGCGTGGCCGCCGCGATTGGATATTCGGCCGAGAGTGGTTTGCCGTTTCGCCTGGGTTTGGTCCGCAATCACTACGTCGGCCGCACGTTCATCGAACCGAAGCAATCGATTCGCAGCTTTGGCGTACGCATCAAGCTGAATCCGGTCCGTCATCTGATCGAGAACAAACGCATTGTGCTAATTGATGACTCGATCGTCAGAGGTACGACTTCCAAAAAGATCGTGCGCATGGTGCGCGAAGCAGGCGCGAAGGAAATTCACGTGCGGATTTCCTGTCCGCCGACAATCAGCCCGTGTTACTACGGTGTCGATACGCCGAACAAATCTGAACTGATTGCGGCCAACTATTCCATCGAAGGTATTCGCGACTTTATCGAAGCTGATTCGCTCGGCTACCTGTCGTTGGAAGGAATGTTGAGTTCGACCGGGCTCAATCCGGATGAATCCTGCGTCGCCTGCTGGAACGAAAAATACCCAACCCGCATCACGCGCGAAGCCGAGACGATGCATTCGCGTGACGAATTGGCCGCCCGCATCGCGGTGGAACTTTAGCTCGCGGCTACCAGGGCGGAGTTCAGCATAGACGGACCATTATGCGGAAACGGCTGAATGCACAGGCGCGACGACTGAACTCGTTTCTGGCTCTGGTGCTAATGGCGTTTGCCGTGGTCGCCTGTAGCAGCCTCGTAAAGGATTACACGCCGCGGGAATTTGATTCGGATACGTGGCGCAGCGGGAACAAGACGGTTCGCGGAACGATGTACGCAGATTTGTTTGAGAAGGCCACACTGACGAACAAATCTAAAGAGGAAGTTGAACAGTTACTGGGCGAGCCCGACAAGAAGATGCTGGTGGAAGGCCGCGAGGTCTGGCTATATCGTTTGGATGTGCGAGGTGAATGGACTAGCCCATGTTTCCCGGTGTCTTTCGAACCCACCGGGCGTAGTTTTGCCGGCCGAGTGAAGGCCGGCACGATGTCAATGATCGTAGAAGAGAAATCATGACTGAAAGAATCTTTAACTTTAGCGCCGGGCCGGCCATTATTCCGGTCCCGGTTTTGGAAGAAGCCAGAGCGCACATGTTATCGCTGCCGGGCGTCGGCATGTCGGTGATGGAGATAAGCCATCGCTCGAAGACGTTCGACGAGATCATCGACGGCGCTGAGAACGGCCTGCGCGCACTGCTGAACATTCCGAAAGATTACGCGGTGCTCTTCCTGCAAGGCGGCGCGAGTTTGCAGTTCACGATGGTGCCGATGAATTTTCTTTCGCTCGACGGCGGCGCGGATTACATCGTCACCGGGAGCTGGGGCCAGAAGGCGGTTAAGGAAGCGCAGCTTTTCGGGAGCGTAGACACCGCCGCGAACATGGCTGACGGGGGCTTCACGCGTGTGCCTACCCAGGACGAGCTGCAACTAAATCCGAGCGCCGCCTACGTCCACTTCACTTCAAACGAAACGATCGAGGGCGTGGAATTCAAGACTGAACCTGAAGCCGGCGAAGTGCCCCTGGTCGCCGACATGTCTTCGAACATTCTTTCTAAACCGATTCCGGTCGAGAAGTACGGCCTCATTTACGCCGGCGCGCAGAAGAACATGGGGCCAAGCGGCGTCACTCTCGTCGTCATTCGCGAGGATCTTCTGCCCCGCGTGCGTGAGGGCCTGGCGACGATGCTCGACTACAACACGCACGTGAAGAACAAGTCGCTCTACAACACGCCGAACACCTGGGGCATTTACATTCTGAATCTCGTCTGCAAGTGGCTGAAAGGCAAAGGCGGCCTGGAAGGGATGCAGCAGGAGAATGAAGCGAAGGCCGGGTTGATATACGACGCGATCGATGCGACCGAGTTTTATCGTGGCCATGCCGATCCCGATTCACGTTCGGCGATGAACGTGACGTTTCGTCTGCCTTCGGAAGATCTGGAAAAGAAGTTCGCGAACGAAGCGACGGCGCAGGGTCTCGACGGCTTGAAAGGTCATCGCAGCGTCGGCGGCATTCGCGCGTCGATCTACAACGCGTTTCCGAAGGAAGGATGCGAAGCGCTGGTGGGATTTATGAAGGAGTTTGAGCGGAAGAATGGTTAGCTTGTTTCGCGGCCTGTTCCCGACACGAGGTGCCAGAGTGTTATCTGACACCAGAGGGGACGAAGAGTCCGCATTTAACGAGTCTCCGCGATTAGTTTTAGCAATCAAGTGCCTACTGTGGATTGTCGTTGCCACGGCCATCGCAACTCTAACGTACCGCATTTACAAGACCTCGACGCAAAACACAGCGGTGGTAGGATTTTTTCTGTGGTCTCTGAATGCGACGGTGTTCTTTTCCCTCTTCGGATTATATCTTGTAGCGGCCAAAGTGTTTGGAGACAGGTTTTATTCCTTCCTAGGCTGGTCTTGGCTTGTCTTCGGTCTAAACGCGCTGGCAAGTAACGTTTCCAACCCGGTTTCACAAACTTTGGTTGACTCAGTTACTAACTTTGTATTGATCTTCGTGGAAAGTCTTCTACTTTATCTCGCAAGCATTTGGAATCAAGATTTCCTGCGAAACCTACGAAAGCTTGCCGGATGGGTGATTCAAATTATCATCGTCGCCCTGGTGGCTTATTGGATCTCAATAAAGTCTGGCGGGAATTTATTCTTTCTGGAACTTGCGGTTATGCCGTTTTTTCTATCGGCTAATATTCGCGTCGCAAGAGTAGTTAAGAACCATGTCGGAGCGACTGCACCAGTGGAGTGGGGAAATAACCTGAAAGGTACGTTTTACGGTTACCTCTCTATTCCACTTTTTTCAATCGTGATCGGTTGGCAATTCGCAACCCTCTTGCTATTGGTAAATAGTGTTGTGAACGGTGTTTCGCTGGCACGACTGATGTTATATGAATTTGGCAGCCTTCAGAATGAATTGATCCAACGAAAGGTGTTTGCAGACATAGGCCTGTTGACAGCTAGCATCGAGCATGATGTCCGAAGTCCTCTCGGAGTAATCGGCGCTGAATTAGAATTAATGAAGACGCGCTATCAAAGTGATCGCAAAACTCTGCAAACAATTGATTCCGTAGCTGAACAGATGAGAAGAATCTATGCCGCGACTGAACTGGCGACCATGCTGCGGGGGGATGCCGCCCTCTACCAGCAGTCACTCGGCAGAATGAATGTCGAGGAAGTGGTTCAGAGTGCAGTGCGCTTCGTGGAAAGCGAGGCTGGAGGAGGAATTGTTTTTCAGGTTTCAAAAACTGCGCCGGTGTACATCAGAGGCAATGCGCCTATGTTGGAAGAGGTAATAATCAATATTCTTAAGAATTCAGTGGAAGCGGTTGATCGACCTGGCGGGACCGTCGAGGTAATACTAAGGCAGCTTCCGCAACTAGCTCTAGTAGTGTTAAAGGATAACGGCTGCGGAGTTAAGAATGAGGATCTGAAAAAACTTCCAACCCTATTCACCACTAAGACCAATCGACCAAATCGGGGTCTCGGTTTGTTCATTTCCGACAGGGTCATAAAATTACACGGTGGTACTATGGAGATCCGAAGCACCGAGGGTTTCGGAACTACGGTGTCAATATCACTTCCACTGTGGAATGCCAATCCAGCTTAACGTACGGTTCTTTCGCTAGGCACGATGAGCAAAGTATGAAACCCCGAATACTTTTCATTGATGATGACCTTCAATGGCTTCAGTCCTATCGCAGCCTCTTGGAGCATGACGGGTATCAAGTTATTACGGCAACGAACGCTCAGGATGCGCGGAGAAAAGCGCAAGAAATTACTAACTTTGATGTAGTGTTGGCGGACCTCAGCCTACCGGAGACTGAAAATGGCAAGCCTGATGGCGCGGTCGGGTTACGCCTTCTTGAATCTCTTCGATCACAACTATCGGATATTCCACTCATCGTTCTTTCCGCTTATCTCGAACGCTACGCGAAAGATTTGGGAACATTCGGAATATCTGCTTTCATCAGCAAGGGAAGTCCCAACGCGATTCAGGACATCAGGTCTTATATCTCTAAAGCCGTAAGGAGCCATGACAAATCCGCGCCAGCGGCCATGGACGAAAGGAGTTTGGCCAACGTACGGCGCCTGATTATCGAGGAGATCGACAAGTATGCACCAATTAGGGAAAGAACTATTTTTATCCCTCAAGAAGGACAATTCGAACTGATAAAACCGCTCGTAGGCTTCAAGCGAGAGATCGAGAATCAAATGATTAGATTCAGTTTCGCTGATAATGTGTTCTTAATGATGAAGTTTCGAGACTCCAATCGCGAATTAGGTGAATATATCGTAGAAAATCTATCTACACACGGATTGCGAGGGGTTCGGGCAGACAACGAAGAATGGAATATCACTAAGAACGTTTTCAACCCGATAGCTGTACTCTATTGCTGCAAATATGGCATAGCGTTGTTTGATGAACCGGAGGAGAACCAGGCATATAGTGCAAACGTCGCTTATGAACTTGGCATGATGCACTATCAGAGCAAACACTGTCTGCTTCTGCGGCATAAGTCTCTTCCTGTTATGCCCTTTGATTTAAACAAGGATCTTTATGTAACTTACGAGCGGGATCTTCAAGTCAAGCAGATAATAAGTACCTGGATAAGACAGGTTGCTGTGAATTCTTAAGCTCGAAGAGGAGTTGTATCAAGGCCTCGGTGTTCTTATGAAGAAAACATGCAGTTCATCTGACGGTCTGAAGCGCGAGTTTGATTTCGATTACTCAAGGGCCAGACCCAATCGCTTCGCCGGACGCATCGCGAAAGATCAAACAGTTGTTCTTCTCGACGCCGAATTATCAAAAGTCTTCACCGACTCGGAATCTGTAAACATCGCTCTCCGCGCCATAATCGCTGCCGTGCCAAGAAAAGCCAGGCGCGAAGTTCGCAAATGATCTGCGTCCAACATACGGACCAACTTAACTTCTTCGCTTTTTGAGGACAAACTACTTTGCAGAAATTTCTTGCAATCGTTTTTCTGATTTCAGTCGCAGCAATGGCTGTCAAGCCGCAAAACAAAACGCCCCTCTCGCACAGTATTAATCCGGAGCCAGGCGAGAAGCATCTGCGCAATATCCGGCAACTTACTTTTGGTGGCGAGAACGCCGAAGCCTATTTCTCAGCCGACAGCAAGCGGTTGATCTTTCAGGCCACGCGCGAAGGTCACGGCTGCGATCTCATCTACACGATGAACATTGACGGCTCGGACGTGCGGCTGATTTCAAATGAAAGAGGCCGGACAACGTGCGCGTATTTCTTTCCGAACGGCAAACGCGTTCTCTACTCGTCAACGCATCTTGAATCGAAAGACTGTCCGCCGCGGCCTGACTTCTCGAAAGGATACGTGTGGGCTTTGTATCCGTCGTACGACATCTTCACGTCGAAGCCTGACGGATCTGATTTGAAGCAGCTGACCAACACTCGCGGTTACGATGCTGAGACCACAGTGAGCCGTCAGGGCAAATTGGTTTTCACCTCGACGCGCAGTGGTGATCTAGACATCTATACGATGGATGCGGACGGCCGGAATGTGCGGCGGCTGACAAACGAACTCGGGTATGACGGCGGCCCGTTCTGGTCACGCGACGGCAAACAGATCGTCTATCGCGCTTATCATCCGCAAACTGAGAAAGACAAGGCCGACTACCGCGCGCTGCTCGCCCAAAATCTGATTCGGCCGACGGTGCTGGATATTTGGGTGATGAACGCCGACGGTTCGAACAAACGGCGCGTGACGAATCTGAACAAAGCGAGCTTTGCGCCGTACTTCTTTCCCGATGGCAAGCGCATCATATTCTCGTCGAACGCCCACGATCAGCGCGGTCGCGACTTTGATCTCTACGTGATTAAGACGGACGGCACCGGCATCGAGCGGGTGACCTTCAACAACACGTTTGACGGTTTTCCAATGTTCTCGCCCGACGGCAAGAAGCTGGTGTTTGCTTCGAATCGCAACGCGGCGAAGCAGGGCGACACGAATATTTTTATTGCGGATTGGGTTGAGTGAAATGATGAAACAAATCGCCACATATGTGGCACTACTCGCCCTTCTTTTGCCAGCTATCTTGGTCGAGGCTTCGACACCCATAAGCCCGCGGAAGTTCGACGAGTTCGGGGATATCAACTGTGAGGATGAGATGGCCCGTCTCGATAATTTTGCAGTCAGTCTCCAAAACGCTCCTGCGAACAAGGGTGTCATCGTCTTCTATGGTGGTCGACGCTTCAGAGGACGACTGCCAAAACCTGGGGAGGCAGCGGCCCGTACGGCGCGACTTAACTCGTACTTAACGCAGAGACGCGGCATCCCAAGGGAGCAGGTGATCGTGATCGACGGAGGTTATCGTGAGGAGTGGATGACCGAGCTGTGGATTGTCCCATCGGCAGCGACTCTTCCCTCACTAACGCCTTCAGTTCCCGCCGATCAGATCAAGTTTCGCAAAGGCACTGCGCGCGCGCGTGACTTTCGCTGTCAAATTTAGGAAGTAAATCATGATTACCAAAGCAAGATCCCTGCAAAGTTTTATTCTCGTGTTCGCGTTGATCGCGAGCGCATTCGCTCAGCAACCAGGCACAGACCCCAGCGTAGACCGGCTACGTAAGAATGTGACGTATCTCGCTTCCGATGCGCTCGATGGCCGGCGCACGGGAACGCAGGGCGCGACCGACGCCGCGCAATACATCGCGAGTGAATTCAGTTTATTGGGGTTGCGACCGGGAATGCCGATGGTGCGGGTCGCACACTCGCGCCGCGAAACGCGCGCGCGGTACCTGCAACCGTTTCCGTATGTTTCGAAAGTTGAACTAGGGAAGGGGAACCTGCTTGCGCTGAACGGACATCCAGTTGATGGCGTCGCCACGCGTTTAGCCGAAGACTGGATGCCGATTGGTTTCTCATCCAACGCGTCGATTAAAGCTGCCGCTTACCGCTTTGCGGGCTATGGCATTTCCTCAGCCGAATTAAAACACAACGACTATGTTTTCCCGGAAGTTAAGGGCCGGATCGCGGTCGCTTTTGACGGTACTCCGGATGGCGACAATCCGCACGGACGGTTTGCGCAGGCGGGGCAGTTACGCTTCAAAGCCGCGGCGGCACGCGCGGCCGGCGCGCTCGCACTATTCATTATTACCCGTGAAGCAAGCTTTAAGGAGGACCGTCTTGCGAAGCTTGCCTATGACAATGCCGGCGAAGCGGGAATTCCGATAGTCGTTATCTCGCGACAGCTTGCCTCGACACTATTAACTCCCGGTCCCAAGCTGGAAGATTATCAGAAAGCTGAAACCGAGATTGCGAATAACAAACTAAATGCAGTTGTGACTAGCGCGACGGGCCGAGTAGCCGTGCATCCGCATTCGCTCACTCTCACAACCGACGTCGTGCGCCGCGAATCGCCTTCACACAACGTCATCGGCATCCTGCCGGGCAGCGATCCGAAGTTGAAAGACGAAGCGATCGTGATCGGTGCGCACTACGATCATCTCGGCCGCGGCGGCCAGGGCAGCTTAGCTCAAAGTGAAGGCGAGATTCATCACGGCGCTGACGATAACGCGTCAGGCACCTCCGGACTGCTGGAGCTGGCAAGAATACTGTCAACGCAGAAGCCAAAGCCGCGTCGCACAATTGTCTTCATCGCTTTCAGCGGCGAAGAGGAAGGCCTGATCGGCTCGAACTATTACGTCAATCATCCGGTTGTGCCGCTCCAGAACACCGTGGCCATGATCAATCTCGACATGGTTGGGCGGCTGAATAATCAGAGGCTGGTAATCGGAGGTGTCGGCACTGCCGCGGAGTGGCGCCCGATGATCGATATGCACAATCTGGTTCAAAGCGCTACCGTTTCGCTCAACGCTCCGGCGATTAGTCCTGGCAAGGTGGCTTCGAACCAGCCGTTCATTGTCGGCGCGAATGGCCGGCCAGTCATTACGCTCGACCCGGGTAAACGTTTTTCTCTCACCCTGAATGAAGATGGCTTCGGTCCCAGTGATCATTCCTCGTTCTACGCGAAACAGATTCCGGTGTTGTTTTTCTGGACGGGCACGCACGCCGATTATCACAAGCCTTCGGACACGGCTGAGAAGATCAACTACGACGGTCTGGCGCGCATCACTTCATTCGTGGCGAACATCGTAGGTGATATCGACAAGAGCGACCAACGATTGACGTATAGATCCGCGCAAGTGCAATCGACTGCACGCTCGACCGGATTCCGTGTCTATCTCGGAACCATTCCAAACTACGCTGACTCGAGTGACGGCATGTTGCTCGACGGAGTCCGCGATGGTTCGCCCGCAGCGAAAGCCGGTCTCAAAGCTGGTGACAAGATCGTCAAGATGGCGGGGCGGGACGTTAAGAACGTTTACGATTACACGCACGCGCTCGGGGAAATGAAAGGCGGCGAGGAATACGAAGTCGAGATTGTGCGCGCGGGTCAGCGGATGACGCTGAAGTTAACGCCGGAGAAAAGATAGTAATTTGGGGTGCGCCGGCTCGACGG
The DNA here is from genome assembly GCA_963726075.1 of uncultured Acidobacteriota bacterium. Taxonomy (GTDB): domain Bacteria; phylum Acidobacteriota; class Blastocatellia; order Pyrinomonadales; family Pyrinomonadaceae; genus UBA11740. The sequence goes on from CAVSAQ010000001.1 coordinate 2,009,580, forward strand.
CGCTTTGGATTCCCTGTCCCTTTTGGAGAGGGTTAGGGTGAGGGTATTAGCGTGAAGTAGGAGAAGAAATTCTTCTTCATGGGTTTCGTCGCTAAGCTTCGCTCCCTCACCCCAGCCCTCTCCCAAAGGGAGAGGGTGGGAAAACAAAAAGGCAGAGGTTGAGGACGCGTGGGCGCCAACTCACCTCTGCCTTTTGATTTTAGGGCTGCTTTGCAAGCAGCGAGCCGTCACTTAAAGTGCGGGCTAGTATCGGGCTCGCCCGCTATCGCCGGCGGTTCCGACCTTTTACCATCTTGGTTCGCGGTCATTCCGGCTGGGCCGGCGATCGCGATCACCTTTGTCCCGACGGCCACCGCCGCCGCCGCCGTAACCACCGCCGCCGCCACCACCACCGCCGCCACCGTAGCCGCCGCGGTTTCCGCCACCGCCACCGCCATAGCCACCGCCGCCTTCAGTTCGGGGACGAGCTTCGTTAACCGTCAAATTGCGGCCGTTGAAGTCCTTGCCGTTAAACTGCTCGATGGCCGCAGCCGCCTCTTCCGCAGTCGTCATCTCGACAAAGCCGAAACCTCGCGAGCGACCCGTCATGCGATCTTCTACGACTTGAGCCGATTCAACGTTACCCGCCTGGGCAAAGTGCTCGCGCAAATCATCGCTGGTCGTCTGGAAAGGGAGATTTCCCACGTACAGTTTTGTTGCCATTTCTATGTCCTTAAATGTTAAAGGAAGCGCGGAACCAATCACTGAATGAAGGCAGGAATCTCTGACTTTCTTTCGGCGAAGCGCGATGTCCCGATGCTCTTAACTAAAAGCGAGAGCGGCTCCTAACAGTTGTCAACTAACCTAACTCTCTTGCGGCCGAATACGTCGCTTCGCAGACCGGGCAGGCACCTCGCAGTCGAGGCGCGAGAGCAGGATCTAAACGCGGAAAGTATGAGCACAATCCCTGGAAAGCGCAAGGCGATCCAGGGATTACGCACAAGAGCAAAACCTAATGGATACCGGCTTAAATTACGGGGAAACCCCGGCTCGATCTCTGTCTTTCCGCAGACCGATTACGGCAATGGTCAAAACTGCCGCAATAACTCCCACAGCGATCCAGGTGCCCTTGCTACCGCCACCACCGCTGTCGGTGTCGGGATCGTCCTGAGGGGCGGTGCCCGTCCGGGCCGGCGCTTTGAATGTATTGTGGCCGCTGACGTTCGCTTTGAAAAACGTCTGGCTGGCAGAAGCGCGTGCCTTGATTTCGCTCTTGGCAAAGATGCGGTTGAAATCAATCTTTGCATTCGGCGCCAACGGGAGCTTTTCCGCGGCCACCGCGACCGGAGCGGTCGCAATCTCGGCGCTCGCGACGTCCGTGGTTGCGGTCGTCTCTGGCGCGTCAGCTTGCTTCGGATCCGTGGATCTCACCGGCGCGCCCAGCACATAGACGTTGGCGATGGCGATCACGAGGACCACAGTTAAAAGTTTGAAGACCTTTGAAAATCTGGTCATGTTCTTTCGTTTTCCTCCTCAGTGTTGCTGCGTACGAAATAGCCTAAGTCGTAGTCTGTATTGCTTTTTGAGATGGTCAGGAGTCTAACGCCGGAGGGGGCCACGGTCAACCACTTTCGCTAAAAGCCACAGAAAAACAGCACTTTCAGAAGCGCCGCCGCCGTCGCTCTTTGCGCTGGACGGCGCGTTCAAACAATCGCTTTGCGTCCAGAATAAGGATTTCTTCGCCCGCGTACCGCACCACTCCGAGGGCCGCGTCTTCCGAAGTCACGTTGGGCGGTTCGATATCGTCTGTTGAAATGGTAATCGTGTCGCGGCAGCTCTCAGCCGCCAGGCCAAGCTGATCATCGCCCCGCAGCACGAGAACGTAAGGCAGCATTTGCTCCCATTCCTTCGTCGGTTCGTTCAAAGCAGCGGCAGGATCGAGCACGGTCAGCATTCGGCCGCGAACGCAGACGACGCCCACGACGGCGCCGGGCGATCGGGGCAGCCGCGCAAAGGGTTTGCCTTCGGCGGTGGCGTCAACCTGGTCGGTGAAAACGGCGAACAGCCGGTCCGCGATCGCGAACGGAAGCAGGTCGTGCAGCTGGGCCGAGGCCGAAGCCGCCTTATCGCTGTCGGAAATGTTCTCAGGTTCAGCCATGGGCGAGCGGGTAAATGGCGAGCCGATGAAAGCACGGGCATCGAGTGACCGTCAACAGTTTTGCGCGACGATTCGGCAGCCATTTCTGCCTGTGATAAATTCACGCCGCAAAGTGAAAGGATCCTGACATGGACGACTTTGATCAGTATCGCGCTGAAATGAACGAGAAGCTGCTCGGTAGCGGTCATCTGGGAATCAAGCGATTCTTCGCGCTGGACACACAGGCTTATGAAGATGACGCGCTCGACAAGAAGACCAAAGAGTTGATGGGATTGACGGCTTCTATTGTTTTGCGCTGCGACGACTGCGTCACTTATCACATCAAACAGTGTGCCGGGTGCGGAGTGACACGCGAAGAATTCCTGGACGCCTTCAATGTGGCGCTGGTCGTTGGTGGTTCAATCACGATCCCGCATCTAAGAAGGGCCGTTGATCGATTGGATCAGGTTCTGTCGAGTTAGAATGAGCAATTTCTCTGTCCACGTAAATGGCGGCTCTGCCGCAGCACAGTGCAGAAAGGCCCTGCCTTTTCTGCTCCTGTTGTTCGTGATCTTCGTTGTACCGGATTCGAAAGTTTCATCGAAAGGGCTCGACATGCCGACACAGGAACGCCCACGAGTTCGCGCGCCGGAACTCAGCGGTCATCGCGGCTGGCTGAATACCGACAAGCCACTTTCGCTCGCAGGGTTGAAGGGCAAAGTTGTCCTGCTCGACTTCTGGACCTACGGCTGCATCAACTGCATTCACATCATTCCGGATCTGAAGCGGCTGGAAAAGAAATATCCGAACGAGTTGGTTGTCATCGGCGTTCATTCCGCCAAATTCGACAACGAAAAAGACACCGAGAACATTCGCCGCATCGTTTTGCGTTACGAGATTGAACATCCAATCGTCAACGACGCGGATTTCAACATTTGGCGATCGTACGCCGTCAACGCATGGCCCACCCGCTACCTGATCGACCCGGCGGGCTACATCATCGGCCGGTTGTCCGGCGAAGGCAGTTACGACGTTCTGGATCAGACCATCGGCGACACGATTGCTGAATTCAGAAAACGTGGCGAACTAAACGAAACCCCTCTGAAGCTGGCCCTGGAAAAAGCGAAAATCGGTGATCTGCCCCTCGCGTTTCCCGGCAAGGTTCTGGCCGATGCCAAAAACGATCGGCTGTTCATCGCTGATTCAAATCACAATCGAATCGTCGTCGCGAAGTCCGATGGAACGTTGCTCGAAGTGATTGGCAGCGGCGCCGCCGGCTCCGTCGATGGCGCGTTTCATCAGGCAACTTTCTATCGGCCCCAGGGTATGGCGCTTGACGGTGATCGCCTGTACGTAGCCGACACTGAGAACCACTTGATTCGTGAAGTCGATCTTAAGACTAAGTCGGTGAAGACAATTGCCGGCACCGGACAGCAGTCGCAGGAGTACGGCGCGCACGGTCCGGCGCGGCAGATCGCCTTAAATTCGCCGTGGGATTTGTACCTCGTTGGTCGCACGCTCTACATCGCGATGGCCGGGCCGCATCAGATTTGGCAAGTGGGCCTGGACAAGCAGGAAGTTTCGACGTTCGCCGGTTCGGGGCGCGAAGCCCGTCTCGATGGTCCACGCGATGAAGCCGGTTTTGCGCAGCCATCGGCGCTGGAATCGGACGGCAAGACGCTGTTTGTTTCCGACGCCGAATCGAACATCATTCGCGCCATTGACCTTGCGGCAAACGGCGAAGTGAAAACCCTGGTGGGCGGCGACCTATTCGATTTCGGTGACAAGGACGGGCGCGGCAACGATGTGCGGCTGCAACATCCGCTGGGGCTCGCGCGCTGGAACGGCAAACTGCTGATCGCCGACACGTACAATCACAAGATCAAAGTCCTCGATCCGATCGCGCGCACTGTTAGTTCGTTCGCGGGCACGGGCAAGCCGGGACAAGCTGACGGCGTTGCCTCTTCGTTCTACGAACCGGGCGGATTGGCTGTAGCCGGTGACAAGCTTTTCGTCGCAGACACGAACAACCACGCGATTCGGGTCGTTGATCTGAAAACGAAGCAGGCGAAGACACTTCCCATCAAAGGCCTCCAACCACCGCAAAGCGCGCAGGCGGAAATTGCTGAAGCTCCGCCGAATACTGAAGAGATAAAACTTCCGGCGCAGAAACTCCGCGTGGGCGCTGCCTCGATTCTGCTCAACCTTCAATTGCCGGCGGGTTATCACTTGAATCCGATGGCTCCCCACCGTTACAAAATCTCCATTGAAGGTGGAAGCTCGGTGCTCGACATCGATTCCCAAAATGCTGTCCGCACCCTAAAGAATCCGACGTTACCCATTCGCATCCCCGCGCGCGCGGCCGCAAACGGCAGGGCCGACGTTTTAGCGTCATTCACTTTCGTCTATTGCCGCGAAGACAACACCGGTGTCTGCCGCATCAAGACGCTTGCCTGGCGAGTTCCGATTGAGGTTGTCACCGATGCCTCCGCGACCACCGAAATTAAGCTATCGCGCACAATCACTGAATGAGCGGCGGGCTAGTCGCGCCACAACGGAATTGTAAAATTGATTATTGCGCGCGAATCGATTTGAGACCGTAGAACCGCGCGACACATTTGTTCTTATAAGTAAGTGGATCGCGGGGAATTTGGCGGCGTGACATTGGCGGCAAGATTAAAGCACAAATTGTCTCGCCCGAAACGTACCATTCTTGCGTGACCACTGCTTGCTCACGCTCGAAGCAAGCCGTAATATCGTCTTCCTGAATCCAACATAAAAGAAGTGAGGTCAATTGTGGCTGATAAACCATTTCTGACTGACATAAAAACTCTGCGCGAGCGCGCCCGCAAACACATTGAACAAGGCGCGGTAACTGAGGGCTATTCCGCGGATCGCGAAACCGTAAACAAGATTTTGAACGAAGCGCTGGCGACGGAAATCGTCTGCGTGCTGCGGTACAAGCGGCACTATTTCATGGCCACCGGCATTCACGCCGAAGGTGTCGCGGCTGAATTTCTTCGAGCACGCCACCGACGAGCAGGGCCACGCCGATCTGATCGCGGCGCGCATCGTGCAACTGGGCGGTGAGCCGAACTTCAATCCTGAAGGTTTGCTGATGCGCAGTCACGCCGAATACGTCGAAGGTAGCAGCCTGTCCGAAATGATCAAGGAAGATCTCGTCGCTGAACGAATCGCTATCGATAGCTATCGCGACATGATCCAGTACCTCGGCAACGACGATCCGACGACGCGACGAATGCTGGAAGGCATTCTCGCGGTTGAAGAAGAACACGCCGACGATTTGGTGAGCCTCCTCGGAGAACTGAGCTAACTAGTTGGAGTGCGGCGGCAGGGCGAAGCGGCGACGCCGCTTTGGATTCATTGCCGCTCTCTTCAAAGACACGATCCAAAGCGCCGTCAAAGCCGGCACTCCAAATCCTTGGCTGACAATCCACTACCCCAAACAGGACGTCCGAGCGTCTGCCGCAGTTGCGGCGCGATAATCGCAGCAGGCGAAAACGTTTGTCACGTGTGCGGAGCGCCGCTGCAACCGGCGGCCGCGCCGCAGCTCCCGCTGCGCGAGCGGTATGCGATCAACTACGCGCGTGCGATTCTGGCGCGGCCTTACCTCTTCACCATTGTTTTTCTCGTCGCGAACTTCTTCATCTTCATGCTGATGTGGCGAGAGAACGAGATGTCCTCGACCGCGCTGTGGGGCGCTTTTAATCCCGGTGTGTTGCTGCAGTTCGGGGCGAAGACAAATTACAACATCAAACTCGAGCAGGAATACTGGCGGTTCGTGACGCCCGTTTTCATTCACGGAAATCTGCCGCACCTGCTGATGAACATGTATGGGCTGTGGGTGCTGGGGCCATGGGTCGAAAAACTGTATGGGTCAGCGAGGTTCGTCGTGTTTTGGGTGGTCACGGGCATCGCCGGTGTCGTCGCAAGTTACTTAACGGTGATTCCCGGAGCGCGGCCCGGTTTGTTGGGCAGTTTTTTGATCAAGTCCGCCGACGAACCTTCAGTGGGAGCATCGGGCGCCCTGTTTGGTTTGATCGGCGTCCTCTTTGTCTTCGGCATCAAGTACCGGAGAGAACTTCCGGAAGGTTTCAAACGCGCGTTCGGCACGGGCTTGCTGCCGGTGATTCTGCTCAACGTGGCGATTGGTTTTGTCCTGCGAGGCATCATCGATAATGCCGCGCACATGGGTGGGCTCGTGGCGGGAATGGCATTGGCAGCTGTGGTGGACTATAAACGTCCGGGCCAATCAACGCGCGTCACGATCGCCTGGCGCGTCGCGCAAATCGCGGCGCTGCTTTTGGTGCTCGTGTCATTCGTCTTTGTGATAAAGAGTTTCAGATAAGACTAATCCGCAGATTACACAGATTGGAGCGCGGGCATCCCTGCCCGCATGAGCGCAAAGCGCGAAACTTACGTAAGCGCCTGCTGGCGCTTGCGGCCAAGGATGGCCGCGCTCCAGTTGCGTAATCTGCGGATGATAATCAGGAGATAACAATGGAATTCAAAAAAGTTGGAGTACTCGGTTGTGGATTAATGGGGGCCGGCATTGCGCAGACTGCGGCGATGGCCGGCTATGAAACGATCGTGCGGGAAGTGTCGGACGATTTTTTGGCGAAGGGGTTCGCCGGTATCGACAAGTCTCTATCAAAGTTTGCTGAGAAAGGCACCATCACCGCTGATCAACAAAAGCAGATTCGCGATCGCTTGAAGGGCACCACGTCGTTCGAAGAGCTGGCGGACTGCGACATCATCATCGAAGCCATCATCGAGAACCTCGAAACCAAACGCGAAACCTATCTGCGCCTCGACGAGCTGTGCAAACCCGAAACGATTTTTGCGTCGAATACTTCCTCACTTTCGATCACGCAAATGATGACCGTGACTTCGCCTGAGCGGCAGCAGCGCTTTATCGGCATGCACTTTTTCAATCCCGTGCCGCTTATGAAGTTGGTCGAAGTCATTCGCACAATCCTGACAGACCAGGCGGTATACGAAGATGCCGTAACCTTCGCAGCCAGCCTCGGCAAAGTGCCGGTGCGCACCGACGATCGCACGGGATTCATCGTAAACCGTCTGCTGGTGCCTTACATGCTGGACGCGATTCGCGCGCTGGAAGAGGGCGTCGCGTCGATTGTGGATATTGATAACGCGATGAAGCTCGGCTGCGGTTATCCGATGGGGCCTTTGACGCTGGGAGATTTCGTGGGGCTCGACACGACCTATTACATCTCGGAAATCATGTTCAACGAATTTCGCGAAAAACGTTTCGCCGCACCGCCGCTTTTGAAACGAATGGTGATGGCGGGACTGTACGGTAGAAAATCCGGCCGGGGATTTTACGACTACACGAAAGATCCAAAGAACCCGTCGCCGATGAATCTGGTTTAGAGGGAAAGAGCGCGCTGCCTTCTTGTTCTCCCCTCTCCGCGAGCGGAGAGGGGTTGGGGGAGAGGTGACAGCCCGCGAAACCCCACCCCACCCCCTCCCCGCTTGCGGGGAGGGGAGAAATCCAATCCGCTTTTTGCATACCGGCGAATTCTGTTCTTGGGAAGCTCCTAATCAGCGCGCTGTTTATTTCTTCGGCAGGGTTGTGGGCGCCGTCTTTCCCTTTATCAAAGCCGAGACGGTGTCGTTCAGTTCCTTGTTATCAACCACATAGAACAAACCGCCGCGCCCATTCTGGCTGCTCTTGCAGTTAGGACCGGACAGCGAACCTTGCTGGTTCATGTCACCAAAGATCGCGTAGTTCTTGTCACCACCGGCAAGCGACACGCCGATCTTGGCGTGGTTGTGATCCGGACTGGCCCCTCCCGTTAATCCAATGGTCGTACCGTCCCAATTCCCAGTCGTCGCGATCTGCACTGCCCCAGGTTTAGAAAGTGACTTGTCCCAGCATTTGATTCCGGTTGACGCTGTGGTGGTAGGAATAAACGGACTGGCCCACCAGGTTGCAGCGCGCAGGTCAGTACCGCCTAAGATTGACGAGACCATTTGCCACGGCGGTACATTCAGGTTGGACGGCTTCGAGATTAACTGAACGCCACTGGAAAGTGTGGTTGAGATAAAGGTGGTGTTGCTGGACCTGGTTCCCAGTGCGCTCACCAGTGCCTGCACGTCCGACGGCCCACCGTTGTTAACAATCTGCGGGTTCGTCGGATCAGTGACGACACTCGCATTCTGCAGAGCCTTGAGCACGTTGACCAGGTCGTCCTTATTTAGTTTGAGGGCGAAAAAGTGTTGACTGACCATAACGTCGTCGTCATCGACACAGCCCAACGTGTTCCCATCGGTCTTGCGTGGATGAGTTTTATTTCCCGCGGCCGGCCAGGACGGCGTTGACACCTGCATAACAAATCCTTCGCCTGCGTTATTCCAGGCGACCAAGCCCTTTGAGTGGCCCCAGGGCGCGCCGCATGAGGTGGTGCATCCTTTGATCTTAGGATCGTTGTAAAACTGATCATTCCAAATCAAATAGTTAAACGAACCGTTATAGACTTGCTCAAATGTCGCGCCGAGTGGATCAGCGCCTGTAGTGCCGGCGCAACCGCTTCCTTGTTTGAGCGTGGCCGACGCGCTGCTGGCGAAAACATACTGCTGGCCGTCTTTATAATTTTGTACGGTGCCGCCAAAAGGGCACCCCTTCCTCGCGGTGGTACCGCATTCGGGGAACCCGGCGGAATTGAGTTTGAATACGAACCACCAATCGACTGGTTGACCCTTAGCCAGCAGAGGCACCGGCGCGCTCTGCTGCGGTGTTGGTTCGGCAACGGGTGCGTATCCAGGAAAAATGACAAGGAAAAAGCTGACGGCCAGAGTAGCAAACAGCGCTCTGAAAATTCTGTTGGTTATCATAAGTGGGCGGCTCCGTGGCGTTGGATAAACGCGGGGCTTATATCACCGCGTCATGAGTTAAGCAATATTTTTTACAGCGAGAACTTAGTCCTGTGCTGTTCTGGACTCTAGCGATCGAGTTACCACTGACGACCACGGACAGTAGTCTATTGCTGGCGCGCTCGTATGCTTCAAAACAATCCGCGGCCAATTCAGCCGGCCTCAGCTTCAGCATCGAACCGACGTGGTGATACCGCGAGTTCGGCAGCACATCGAGGAGGTCGCATACACTCCACAGGTTAGAAATCTTTTACTCATCTAAGTCCTTCGATCCGCAAGCCGCTCGCTTGGACTTATCCCCGCTTCTTTACCGCGATTTATCTGGAAGATGCAGTCGATTTGCTTCTGGAATGAAGCCAATCTTCTGTCTTTCTCTAGACTTGAGGTTGCCCGCCTTCTACGCAAAAACAAGGCGACCCAAGTGACTGTTGAGGAGGGATGAAAGACGTGAATAGGTTCTTAACAAAAGGTATTTTGATCCTGGGAGTGCTAATGACAGTGTCCTTAGCCAGTACGACTGCGCGAGCTGACGCTTTCACTTACATGGGAATAAACACGGGTGTCACAGGTACCGTAAGTATCAATCAATTGAACGATGGCCTGCTGACAGTTACGATCACGAACACCTCCGTAGGCAGCACGCTTGGCAAAATCACCAGCATAGGATTTGATCTGCCCGGCACCGGCGCAAGCGGTTTTACTCTGGTCAATGCCTCCAATGCGAACTACAAGCTGGTGGAACAAGTTGCAGGTAATGCGACCGGGATTGGCCGAACTTTTGAACTGGCGCTCCTGACCGGACCAAACTTCAACGGCGGCGGAAACCCCAATCGGGGAATCGTCGAAGGCGCCAGCGCGACTTTTACTATCTCAGGTGATTTCAGAGGGTTCAGTCAACAGCAGATCGCGCAAGGAATGTTCCTGCGCTTTCAGGATGTAAACGCAGGCGGTGGCAGCGACGTGGCAAGAGTCTGCGGTGAACCAACCCCGACGCCGGAACCGGCAACCATGGCGCTGCTGGGCACCGGGCTGGCGGGAATCGCGGGAGCGGTTCGTCGCAAACGGAAAGCTGCCGCGGCAGCGAAGTCGGAAGCGGACGCTAACATAGTCTGAAGTTAGCTCAACGAAAGTAATCGCGAGCCGGACGCTTGAATGCGCTCCGGCTCGTTGCATTTGGGGGTAAGTCTTTGACATCCCGCTTTGCGCGGCTTACAAATAGCGCTAATCGACAGTCCGAACTCATGCGGAAAACAATCCTGCTCACGTCGCTCATTTTCCTGATGCCGCTGGTCGTGAAAACCGCGCCGCTGAGAATCGTGAACGTGGCCGCGCCGGCAATCAATTGCGTCTTTAGTACGTCGTGCTCGGTGCGGGTGAAAGACACGAAAGATGATTTTGATTTGAGCAACGGCGGCGAAGGTATTCTCCGGACGCGTACGTTCAAAGGCGCGAGCGGATCGCCGGCTGAAGCGCTGTTCGCTTACCAGTATCGTTTGGATTTGACCGACGCGGTCGGCGCCAAGCCGTCGTGTATCGATTGGATTTCCGTGAGCTTTGGTCCCGTAGTGAGCACTTTGGATTTTGGCGGACCGGCACGACCCGACCAGGTGTTCGTCATCACGAGCGGCGGCACGGGCAGCATCGGCCTTGAGTCCGCATTGCAAACGCGCGACACGATCAGATTCAGGTTTAAGTCGCCCGTGTGCAGCAGCACTACGGCCGCGAAAGGGGCCAGCACTTACTTCTGGGGCCTGCTTTCAACCTCGGATCCCGAAAACACTACCGCAATGATTCACGAAACCGGCGGCGCAACGCATGTCGTCAAAACCCGCTCGCCAATGTAGAACCCTTTGCGTCCGAAACTAATCCTAAGAAGCGACCAGTGTTTCGATTAGTTTGCCCAGCGATCTTAAAGGCAAAACTGAATCAACTTCCACGCGCCTGGACGAACGCAAAATGCAGAATCCCTTATCGTTGTGTTGGCTTAAGTGCCGTTCGCCATCGCGGGAATACTCACGATCGTGTCCGCTGATTCTCAATGGCGATGCAAAAGCGCAGTCGTGCCAATGAACGACTATGTCCGGCAGCCGCCGCTTCAGTGCTTCGGCGCCGTGCGATGCTGTTCTGATTACTTTTTTTGCCAGCGGCAAACCGTCTGCGGAACGCAAACTCCATAACCAGTCTTCAACTTCCCGGCAGACCCTTTCGTAATCGTCAACGTCTACACGGCCTTGTGCTTCGCGGTCCTTCAAATTAATCCGAATCGAACTGAGATGCTCTTCAACAATCACAAAGGCGCTGGTGCGCGCCCAGTCGTATTGGGGTAGCAACGTCGGCGCGGCCAGGCGCAGGACCGCCTCACGCGACAGTGATTGATAGTAAAGTTTTTTGAGGCTCGCGGGCGTGTGTTTCTTTACGTCCCGCATCGCATGAACGACGCGATCAGACCACGTTTGGCGCCGCGCGTCAGCGAGTACGGAAAAGCCGGCTTCGCACATGAGCGGCGTCAGAAAAGTCGGAGTGCCACGACCCGGCTCCATGCCGTGCAGCGAGAAAACCAAAACTGTTGGGTGAACTGCGAAGGCGGCGATAATGCTTCCGATTTGCCGATCGACCTCGCCGAAAATCTCTTCGAGGCTCGGTTGAATTTCAGCCAGACGATTCAAGTAAGGCTCCTGAAGGAGCGGATGCTCAGGTTGAACGGTTGGCCAGAGACAATGACTTATTTCGTGAGCTTCGGTAAAAGCGATGATCGAGATTTCTGGCTGCCTTTCGCGCAGCAGACGCGTCGCCAGTTCGCCCCGTGCCTTAATGCCAATCAACGAATCCACTGCCAGCCGTTGCAAATTCTTAAGGTCCTTGGGCCCAGCGACGTTGATCTGTCCGTATCCGTGAAGCAAGGCGTCTTTTGCCATCTTTCGCGATGTGGCCGCCGCGCGGTTCGAACTGCCGGAACCCCTGGCTAAAACAAAGGGCGGGCGCTCGCTGACCTCAAATCCTCTTTCCAGCCGGCCCAGCGGCATGAACGGTATGCCCAAGACTCCGATCGTAGAACCTTTCTTTTCCAGCTTCTGCCAGAAGGGATTCAGGTGATGGCCGGTCAAGGGACGCAAGCTCATGGTCGCCGGTTCCCAACACCACTCGCTGTAAATTCCATGAGTTTCGGGATTATCGCCGGTCATAAACGTCGGCCATACGGAACTACTGCCGATGTCCGTGGTTGATTCAATGGGAATCCATCTTCCCTGCCCGAGCAGAGACTGCAAGACAGGCATCTTGCCCTCGTCGATCAGGCGGCGAATCAACTTGCTGTCTGCAGCGTCCAGTCCGATTGCGAGTACACGATGTTTCATTTGTTTACGACGGCGATGGCGGGTTGCGGTGCAAGAGTCGTGAAAAGAGCAAGGGCATTTCCTCGGCGCGAATTTCCTGCGCATCGCTGGAATCGAACTCGGGGGCGATGCAAAAACCTTCAAGTGCGTGCTGGCCGACGTATTTCCGGCCGTCAAATTCAGGTTCAATGTTGCTGCCGGCCAATCGCAATTCCGAGACAAACACGCTGTCAGACCAGTGGACAATGAGGTCGGGCAATCGCTGATGCATAGCACTGGTAACGTCGTTACTCGTGCGAATCACGTCGCTGACCACCAATTCTCCGTTCTCTGAACGGAGATTCCGCAGCAAGTCTTCCAACTGATCGCAAGTCTTTTGATACGCCTCCGGGGGTACGATGCCGCGTGCTTCCCGCCCCCTGAGGTTGATTCGAATCCAGCCGTGCTGATCGGTTGGCAACGAAAACGCCTGCGTCCGCGACCAGTCGTAAAGCGGAAGCATCGTTGGTCGCGCGAGCTGATGGGTGACAGTCGATGGTAGCGTCTTGTAGTAAATCTTTTTCAACCACTGCGGCATGGCGTGCTTTGTCGCGCCGAAGACCGCGGTGGCCCGTTCACGCCATTTCTGATCTCGCCATTCCGGCATCGTCGCGAACCCTTTTTCGCACAGCCACTCGGTAAGAAACACGGGCACCCCGCGCGCGGGCCGCATTCCGTGCAGTGAGAAGATAACAACCAGCGCATTCGGACCCGCGGCGGTGATCAATTGGTTGATTTGGCAATCGAGCTCGCGAAAGATTTCGCGGACAGAAGGCCGTGTGGCCTCAAGTTGTGCGACGCCGTTGTTTGCATAGACGGGGTTCTCTGGTTGTGCTTTGTGCCAAAGGTAATGCGACGAATGGTGAACTTCGGTGAACGTGATTATCGCGAACTGCGGCTGCTCCTTCGTTAATAGATCACGAACAAGGTTTCCTCGCTTCTGAATTCCTTGCAGACACACGTTACCGAGCGCTTCCAGGTTGCGGTAGTCTTCGGGTCCGGACAATTGAATCCGATTCTGCAACGGATGTGGCGAGTGTTGCGCTACCGTAGGCGCCACTGACTCGGGCGCCAACCGCACTCGTCCTTCCAGAATGTCGTGAGGTCCCCACTCTGAGATCTCGAATCCTTTGGTCAATCCAATCAACGGCATGAACGGAACGTCGAGAATGCCCACAGAAATATTCTCATCGGAGAATGCCTTCCAGAACGGCGTGACGTCATTACCCTGATACCGGCTGAGACTCATGGTGCCTGTGTCCCACAACCATTCGCCGTAAACGCCGTGCACTCGCGGGCCCAGCGCCGAGATAAATGTGGGCCAGACGGCACCGCTGCCGACGTACGCCGGGGACTTGACGCGCAGCCATGTCCCCGCGCGCAACAACGACGCCAGTGCGGGCATTTCGCCTTCGTCGATCAAATGTCGAACAAAAGACGGTTCTGCCGCGTCAATCGCGATTGCCAGCAACCGCGTATTTGTACTCTGCGTCATTCAATAAATCCTGTGGATTGATCCATTTTCGTTCGTCGCTTGATTGCATGCATGCTTCAAGCAGCGCCATCGTCTGGAGATTGTCCCGTCCACTTACTTCGGCCGCTTCGCCGTGGAGCATCGCCCGTTCCAGTTGTTGCAGGAGTATCTGCTCCTCGGTTATGTGGCGCTTGCCGCGCGACACCATGCGTGGAAATTTTCCGCGTTCGCAAAAGAAGAGCCAGCGCTGAAACACGTGCAGCGTTCCGCGTTCGCCTACGAACCTGGCATAAAATTGCTGGCCACGCTCAAAGAATTCAAACCCACTGGATTCATACGTCGCGAAATAGGATGCGCGCGGGCCATCCGCGAAAGCCAGCATCGCGCGGAACGATGCCCCGGCCGGAGATTCGTCAGAAGCCGCAAAACTTTCAGCCATTACACTGTGGATTTCTTTCCCGAGTACTGCGCGCAACGCGTCGAGATGGTGCACGCTCATGCCGTACAGAATGCTGTGTTCCAGCCGCAGCAGTGACGCAGCCATCTGATGCGGCGGCCGAAAGTATTGGCAGGTTATGGAATTGATCCGCCCGAGTTTGCCTTCCTCGATGATACGGCGAACGGTGCGAAACGACCGCAGGTAGCGATAATTTTGGGCCACCAGGAGTGGAGTCTGGTTTTGTTCGGCGAGTTCCACCAGCCGGACCGCCTCGCGCAAGCGAAGGGTGAAAGGCTTCTCAACCAACACCGCGAGGTCGTTCGCGATTGCCGTTTCGCAGGATCGTTCGTGATCTGGGGGAGACGTGGCAACGATCACTGCCTGACATTCCGTCTTGCTAATCGCCTCGGCTAAATCGTCAAAGCATGAGTTGCGAGGTATCTCCAGGCTAGCGGCTGCGCTGAGCCTGACTTGTTCGTCAATCTCGACGCATCCGGCAAGTTCAAAGCCGTGAGAGGATCGAACCTCTCGCACCCAATCGCGGCCACGTGGACCCAGCCCGGCGATAATTACTTCAAACGCCATTCGTAAGGTCTCCCCTCCCGAACGGTTATCGTGGCGATCAAATCGCGCGCGCGAATGAACGACCGCAAGGCAAACCGTAGTGCGCGCGGACTCACTCTGCCGAGCGATGCTGAAGCGAGAGCAAGCAACGATTTCCAGTTCGATCGCAGGACATGGCTACTGATCAGTTGCGGCAGGATATCCGGCTCCTCACCGGCCCAAAGCCGCATTGAGCCCCACATGTAAAGTGCCGCCAGCCCATCGCTATTTGGATTGTGACCATTCCTGGCCGCGCTCACCCCTTTCGCGCCCGTGAGCAACGTCGCATTTGAAGCATGATACCGGTAGTGGTACAGCACATCGGGCAGCGTGACGACACGACCCTGCGACCGCATGCGATAGAAGAAATCCTGATCCTCGCCCGCGGAAAATCGTTCGTCGTAACCCTGCAGCAGTTCAAATGCTGTGCGGCGAAACATTGCCGATCCGTGAGGAAACGGAACGTAACGCGACGCACGAACAATCCGCCAACGGTCGCGCGGTCGCACGACGCGTCCGGTGCCGTCAATGCCGTCGCAAAGTGTGCCGACCGCCACCACGTCGCTATGACTTTGCAGGACGTCCCATTGCCGTCGCAGACGATCGCGGTGAGAAACGTCGTCGGCGTCCATGCGCGCAATCACCGCCGCACATGCTTTCGCCACTACCAGATTCGAGCTGCCCACAAGCCCCAGTTTCCGATCGCTTTGGTGCAGGCGGATCCGATCATCACGCGCTTGCCATTGCCGTAAAACTTCGTCTGAGCCATCCGTGGAAGCGTCATTCAAAATTACCAACTCGAAGTCCGTGAATGTTTGTTCAAGGATGCTGGCGATGCTTTGGTCAAGAAATGGGAGGCCGTTGTGGACCGGCATTACCACACTGATGCGAGGATGCTTCATTATCTAATCGTCCAGGTGAATAAATGTTGGGAGGAAGACTAACACCACCTGAATTTCATATGATCAGCCGGAGAAAAAGATTGATTGTACATTGTGATAAATGAGCGTCAACCAGTGCCGATAAATGCGGTCATCGTAATCATTTCGCCCGAACTTCTGAGGTCTGCGGTTCGGGACATCCTGAATTGAACCGTCTTCATTCGGAAAGAGACCACTTGCTCAACTTTGCCATTCAAACCGCGCTCGCCGATTAATACACCGGAAACGAATTGCCCGATGAAACCATCTCTAGTGAGTCCCGCAATCTATTGTGAGGCGGACTCCACTCTGGGTTTAGGCTTCAAAGCACCAACAGACGATGGATTTCATCAAGGAGCTGGGCATAACGCTTTTAGTCGGCGCCTTCACCATTCTTGGCGCTGAAGCAATCCTTCACTACTTCTTCAACAAACAACTGAGCGGCTTCTTTCACGGTAAGCTTGGGTTCGAAGAAAGAGGCAATGTCACCGTTGCGATTTTTATCGCTTTCGCGTTCGCTGTGGGAATCGTCGTTGAAGACCTTTCGTACAAGTACCGAGACAGCCACGAGATTCCTTTTAAAACGATTCCCTCACAAGTATTGCCGGATTACATCGTTGATAAATTAGGTCTTCCTCAAGAGTTGGACGATCGTGTCACAACGCTTATCAGCGACCTCAACGGCGTAATGCCAAAACCGCAGCCACTCGCTTTAGCGTTGGCCAACACCCACGCGTTTCAAATCAGCGATACGTCGAATTACGTAAGTAAGAGAAAATTCGAAATCAACAGAAGGAATAGCGGCGCAAAGGTAGAGAGATGGATCCGAGACAATCAACGTTGCATTCCCGACTCGCGCCACTACGATTGTCCGGCAACGAAGGAGATTACAAACGGGATTGATAATCTTTATTACTATGCGAAGAATAAAGTTTATGCCCATGAGCAACACGCCGAAGAATTAAGGAGAATACAGACACGACTTGAATTCACAAGATCGCTCTCGCTGATTGCCTTTATCTATTTGCTCATCGCACTTGCATTGGGAACCGCACTGTTTTCAATTCACTTATTCGCCTTTCGTAGAGTATTGGTAAAACGAAAAGCCATCCCCACGAAAACCGAGCGTCTCGACGAGCTGAGTAAAAGAATTCCGATCCTACTCGCGACTCTTGCAGTAGTTTACTTTCTTTCCCTCTGGGCGTTTGCGCTTCGAGACCGAAAACTTTAACCGACGCGCGTACGGATACTTTTCGACAATGTTGATTTCAGAAAAACGGACGGCCGCGGACACTGGAGAACAGCAGTCAAACCAGAAAACTAATTCAAGCGACTCGCCCGTTGCCACGCCCACGGCGGCCCCATTAGATCTGCGTTAGCTACCACCCTCGCTCAAACTCCCTGAACTGTTCCTCCAGTTGCCACTGCAACTTCGCTTTCTCGTTGCTCTCGACAAACTGCTTGCATCCGCTTGACGTAAGTTTCATCAGGATGACGTCCTGGCGACAGTGGGCCACCGGAGTGAACTTTTGGCCGTCGCTCCACAGACTGCCACCTGAAATAAATGAGTATTGAAGGCTGTTGCGGGCCATGGTTTTCAATTGCAGATAACCCAAACCCTGCTCCTGGGCCGCTTTCAGATATTCGCGCGAGATTTCCGAACGCGCCACGCCTTCGTCATCAGTCGCCAGGGCAACCGGCACGCCGTATTTCATGTAGGTGGCCAGTGGGTGCTCGGCGCCACTTACACCGAGAATCAGATCGTTGCTCGACAGGCAAATTTCCACCATTACATTGCGGCGGGCCATCTCTTTCAACAGCTCGTAAGGATTGTCTTCGTGCATGATGTCTACGCCGTGGCCAATGCGGTCGGCCCGCGCCGTCATCACCGATTCGCGAATGTGAAAGGTCAGGCCCTGGGGAGGCACGACTCCGGGGGCGAGCTCGCCGGCATGCAGAGTGACGCGCGCCTGGGGATAACGCGGCCGCAGAAACTGTAACATCTGCATGTGAAGCGAAAAGTTTTTCATCGCGGTCAGCGCGTCCTCCGGCTGCACGAGATTTAAGGCAACCACTTTCGAGTTTGGATCGTTGGCCATTGCGAAACCGGTGACCATCTGCGCAAAGACCTGCCCCAGCGGCGCCGTCCGGCCCACTTGAGCTATGTACCGAATCGTCACCGAGCAGCCGGGATCAGCCTGGGCCGTGCCGCATTTCAAAAGGCGATCTTTTTCGGCTTCCGCGTCACGCAGATTCTGCCTCCCCGTGACGGCAGCGCTGTCGATGCCGGCCGTTTTTAACTTGTTCAGCGTGCTTTCGAAATTCCCATCCCAACCAACTTTGTCGCCGATTTGGCTCGAGACGACGCCGGTCGTAGTGCCGTCGGGAGTGAGCATTAATTCGAGGTAAAGCACCCGTCCGCGGGCCGCGCGTGAAACAGCTTCGGCCAACATCTTGCCGGTTTGGCCCCAGGTTGCCGGGCCGAATTTGACGAACGTGTCGAAGAAATGATCGTGACCGCTTTGCCCGGAAAGCTGCCAGTTGCGCATCGACCACGCGTCAACCATCTGCCGGTAAAGCACGCCATTCGTCAAAGCCGTGCTTGCTGGTGGCTGCTCGGATTTCGGATCGCACTGCTTCGATTGCGGCGGCGCGGATAAAGCCATCGTCCTCGTGTTGATGCACAAACCATTGTCCGCGGCCCACTGAATGTACGACTCGGCATAGATGGCTCCGGAAAGGTGGCTGTGCAGATCAGCGCCTTTCGGCATCTGCAGCAGGAAAGCCCACTGGTTCGGCGGCGATTTGCGAATTGATTCGAAGTGACGCGCGGTTTTTTGTTCAACTGACGACTGCGCTATCGACGGCGCCGCTGTTTGCGCCGGCGTGATTGAAACACATGGCAGAACAAGTCCCAGCAGCAAGACTGTCTTCACGATTAACGGTCTTTGATGACGCATGTTGAGCTCCTTAGATTTGCGCGCGATGGGGTCGAGTGACGCATCGTCCATCATCAAATACTATTTGACAAGCTCTTTCAGCGAAGTAACGGGGTCTGTGTGCCTCTGTGTTCTCTGTGGTAAAAGTTATGAACCACTACGATAACAGAGGGATCATTGCTCAACTTTGCCATTCAAACCGCGCGTGACGCGGGACGCGTGCTGGCCGAACGGTTCGGAAGAAGCCTGCGCATCAGCAACAAGAGCGAACTCGATCTGGTTACTGAATCGGATCTGGCCTCTGAACGCCTGATCATCGATCGCATCAAGACTCACTATCCTCGCCATACGATTCTCGCGGAAGAATCCGGCACTAATCCGCCGGACGCTGCGGGCGAGCAAAGCGATTGGCGCTGGATCATCGATCCGCTCGACGGCACGACAAACTACGCGCACGGTTATCCTTGCTTCTGTGTCTCGATGGGCCTGGAACGCAACGGCACGCTGGAACTCGGCGTCATCTACGATCCGTTGCGCGATGAAGTGTTCGCTGCCGAACGCGGCCAGGGTGCGGCGCTCAACGGAAAGCGCATTAACGTTTCGGCGACGCCAAACCTGGCGAGCGCGCTTTTGTGCACAGGCTTTCCTTACGATGTGCGTGAGCGTGGCCAGTTCGCGCGTCACTTTTCCAACTTCACCATGAACGCGCAGGGTGTACGACGCGATGGCGCAGCCGCACTCGACCTCGCTTACGTTGCCGCGGGACGATTTGATGGATTCTGGGAAGAAGGTTTAAAGCCCTGGGATGTTGCCGCCGGCATTTTGTTGATCGAGGAAGCCGGGGGACGAGTTTCAGACTATCACAACCGGCCCCTGGACATTTTCACGCCGCCGATTCTCGCCACCAACGGTTTGATTCACGAACAGATGATGCGCGTGCTGGCGATGTAACTAATCTGCCGTCATCTGCTTTTCACCCAGCGCTGATCCGACGATCTCCTGCAGCACCTCGGTCGCGCGCCGGGCGTGGCCCCGCTGGCCTTCACTTTCATTTTGATCGACGACAAACAATGGATGGTAAATGATCTCGACGCGACCGAGTCGGGGGAACCGGCGGTTTGACGGCCACACTCGCTCTCCGCCGCGGATCGTCACCGGCAGAATTGGCACGCCGGCTTCCATCGCCATGCGCACGGCCCCGGGTTTGAACTTGCGCATTGTGCCGTCCTCATTTCCGCGACCGCCTTCCGGAAAGATAACGACGGCGCCGCCTTCGCTCAGCCATTGAATCGATCGGCGAATCGGCGCGGGATCGCTGCCCTCCAGCTGTAAGGGCCAGGCGCCGACGAGTCGCAGAAAATATCCCACCACGGGCCAGTTGAAAGCGGCATCCCACGCGAGAAAACGCACGGGCCTTTTGACTATCGACGCAACCCAAAAAGGATCCAGGTAGGTCTGGTGATTGGCAGCGATGATCACTCCGCCACTTGCCGGTATGTATTCTTTGTTTCGCCAGCGGACGCGCCAAAATATCCGGCTAAGGACCAGGGTAATCGGCCGGATGATTTCGATCGCCCATTGCGGGAGCATGGGCGGATACGGACGCACTCCGTTCGCTGTCCGCGAACGTTCAAGCGTGGTTGTTTCGTTCAAGTTAGTTTGCGCTCTCGCTGTCATTCAGCGGGATCGCGTCGGCCCAGGAGTCGGGGACAGCGTCAACGCCGACGGTGTCATCATTCCAGCGTTGGCATTTGTTGCAGTCGAAGCCACGGTACTCAATCGCTTCCGCCTTCGTCAAACCAATCTGATTTCGCGCCGCACAGTCGCGAAAAGAACAATACCGCTCGATTTCGACGAGCAGGACTTCGCGAGGAAAATTAAGTGGCATAGGCTTTAGTATGTTCCTCTCGCTCTCCACCGTTTAGAGGCGGCTACCGCCCGCCCGTCGGCCGGTAGGCCGACTCTAAACGAGGAAAGGCTAATCACAGCGGCCATTCGCTGCCGATAAATTCGAGATGAAGGCGCGTGATGCCATCCGCCCCTGGATGTCGCCCGCGCACGACTCCCAACACGACCGCGTTGTATCGTTCGTTGCTCATTTTCACGAAAGCCCCGGGTTGGAGATCGAGCTCAGTGAAAACTGTCGCACCTCCGTGACTAATGTTCTCAGTAACGGACTGCTCGGTATTGACGATCTTGTCGGCGTCATAAGCTTCGATCAACACGTCTACCGGAATCAGTTGCCGGGTCTCTCTGCGGTTGTCGTCGATCACGACTTCGGTGAGTTGTTCAACCGAATCCTCCTGAGCAGCCCGCAACTGGCTCTCCAGCTTAGTCTGGGCAATCTCGTACCGCCGGGCCGGATTCTCCTCGTAACTTTTCGGCGGCCGCTTACCGAGGAAGGCCACTCCGACCTCCAGCAAACTGTCTTTTGGCGTCTTCTGCTCGAGCAGGCGAGCGTTTCTCACAATTGACCAGACGCGATACTGATCTTCGGCGTGATCGAACACCCGTAACGAGCGCGGCATTGGTAGTGTCAGTTGCAGCAGCCTGCCAATATCAAACGGCCGCATCAGTCTGAACCGCGCGCCGAACGGGGTGACGTCAACGAGGTGCGTCATCTCAGTCCACTCGCGATTTCCACTTTCGCGTCCGTAGACACGAGCCGGCAACCCGAGCCGAACTCGCTCGCGCAGGCGCCGCGATTCTTGGTCGAATTTGGTGACTTCTTTCGCCAAAATGCTGAGCGCGTTTCGCGCCCCTTAATCAGCCGACAGGAAAGTCGAATTCTTCAATAATTATCGGCCTTTCAGTGCTTTGAAAAGCCCTCGGCTTAGGGTAAAATAACGCTCGCAATTAACCGCATGAATGGCTGCTTCCGCGAAACCCTGACGTCTTCAAAAAACTTACACGTTAGTGCCGGAAAAAAACGAGAGCTACTGCGGTGGCGACGGCTGGGTTACGCGCCGCGCCCGCGGATTTTAACGGAAAGGTCTGATGAATGGAAACGCTTGAACGCCACCACATAACGATCGAAGACGAGATGCGCCGGTCCTATCTGGACTATGCGATGTCGGTGATCATTGGCCGCGCCCTGCCTGATGTGCGGGATGGAATGAAGCCCGTCCATCGCCGCGTGCTGTGGGCCATGCACGAGCTCGGCAACGTTTACAACAAGCCGTACAAGAAAAGCGCTCGTGTGGTTGGTGACGTCATTGGTAAATATCATCCGCACGGCGACACCGCGGTTTACGACACGATCGTGCGCATGGCGCAGGATTTCTCGATGCGGTATCCGCTCATCGACGGCCAGGGAAACTTTGGATCAGTCGATGGCGACGCGCCGGCCGCGATGCGTTACACAGAAGTACGCATGGCCAAGTTGACCAACGACGTGTTGGCCGATATCGAAAAAGAGACGGTTAATTTTCAGCCGAACTATGACGAAAGTTTAAGCGAGCCCACCGTGCTGCCGACGCGGCTTCCCAATCTGTTGTTGAACGGATCAGAAGGTATCGCCGTCGGCATGGCCACCAAGATCCCGCCCCATAATCTCAACGAAGTCGTGGACGCCACGATCGCGGTCCTGAAGGACCCGGAGATCGACATTGAAGACCTGCTCAAGATCGTGAAGGGCCCGGACTTTCCCACCAGCGGCTTCATCTGTGGGCGCGAAGAAATCAAAGAGTCTTATCGCACCGGTCGCGGCATCCTTCAGATGCGCGCCCGGGCTTCAATCGATCGCATTGGTCGCGGGTCGCAAGAGCGAGACGCAGTGATCGTCACCGAACTGCCATTCCAGGTTAATAAAGCCAAATTGATCGAGCGCATCGCCGAACTGGCAAATGAAAAGAAACTGGAAGGCATTGCCGAGGTCCGCGACGAATCCGATCGCCACGGCATGCGCATCGTTGTCGAGCTCAAGCGCGACGCCGTACCACAGGTCGTACAAAACAAATTGTTCAAGCTCACGCCGATGCAATCATCGTTCGGCGTGATCTATCTGGCCATCGTTAACGGCCAGCCGCGGGTGCTCAATCTCAAAGCGATCCTGGAGCACTTCATCGACTTTCGTCGCGAAGTGGTGCGCCGTCGCACCGAATACGAGCTGCGCAAAGCCCGCGCGCGCGCCCACGTGCTGGAAGGTTTGACCAAAGCGATTGATGCACTCGATTACATCGTGACGCTGATTCGCAACTCGCGTTCGGTTGATGAAGCCAAGCAATGGCTGACCGGGAACCTGAAAACGACCGGGGAAGTGAAGACGTGGAAAGGTATCCCGTCAAATGAACCGCCCGCGAAATACCTGCCGAAGCTTAAGAAGGCAATGGAGCGCCTCTCGTTCTCAGAGATCCAGGCGCAGGCAATTTTGGATTTGCAGTTGCGGCGGCTGTCGGGGCTCGAACGTCAGAAGATCGTCGAAGAGTACGAATCGATCATCAAACTGATCGCCGAACTCGAAGAGATTCTGGGCAACGAAAAGTCCCTGCGCCGGGTCATCGTTAACGAACTGGAAGACGTTAAGAAAGAATTTGGCGATGCGCGCCGTACGGAAATCACCGAAGCCGGCACCGACTATTCGATCGAAGATCTGATTGCCGACGAAGAAGTAGCGATTACGATCACGAAGAGCGGCTATATCAAACGCACGCCGGTAACGACTTATCAGCGTCAGGGCCGCGGGGGCAAAGGCCGTTTCGGCGCGATGGCCAAGAACGAAGACTACGTCGAGCATCTATTCATCGCATCGACGCACGCTTACCTGATGGTCTTCACCGATGACGGCCTGGTTTACAAAATGAAGGTGCACGAAGTTCCGGATGCGGCGGCCGCATCGCGCGGCAAAGCGATCGTGAATTTGATTCAGCTTCAATCGGATCGAAAACTCGCCGGCGTCGTACCGGTTCGGGAATTCTCAGAAGGCCGCTTTGTCCTGATGGTTACGCGCAAAGGCGTGATCAAGAAGACGGCGCTGTCGGATTTCCAGAACATCCGCTCGAACGGGATCATCGCCATCAACATCGACGAAGGCGATGAATTGCTTGACGTGGTGCTGACTGACGGCACTAAGCGCATCTTTATTGCGACGAACAACGGCTTCGCAATTCGCTTCGACGAAAAGAACGCGCGGCCGATGGGACGCGCCACTCGCGGCACCCGCGGCATCGATTTGAGAAAGGACGATTTTGTCGTTTCGCTGTGCGCCGTCTCGTCCGATGATTCGGAAAAAATGCTTTCCGTTTCTGAGCAGGGCTATGGCAAGCAAACTCCGATTTCGACTTATCGTTTGCAGTCGCGTGGCGGCAAAGGCGTCATCAATATGAGAACGACGGATAAAACAGGCAAGGTTGTGGCCGTGTTCCCGGTTGATGAAGAATCAGAAATCATGATTATCACTCAGCAGGCAAAACTCATTCGGCTGGAAGCCGGCGCCATTCGGAAGACGGGCCGCAGCGCCCAGGGCGTACGCCTGATCAAGACTGATCCTGGTGACATTGTGACCAGCGCTTCGTTGGTTGAGGCGGCGGCTGAAGAAGAAGAGGAATAGTTCTAACCGGATCCTCCACTCGGTTTTGAGGCTAGTTGTGAATGGCTGAGTTTTCGTACTTAGAGAAGCGGCGACTTGAGAAGGCACTCGGAATGGGTAGCGGGTACGTTTTGCGGTTTAGCGACAAGACATTCCGGGAGTTTGTTCACGACACAACCGGCCGAAACATCGACGACGAAAAATATAAGAAAGCTGACACTTCTAAAGCCAATCGCTTAAGGACCTTTTTGGTCAAATGAACCAGATCATGAACGCCCGTCTGAACCTCGCTCAATGGAGCTCAAAATCTTTTCGCGGCAAGAACGACAGGACGTTCTCCCAGTCTTCTGCTTCAGTATGTAGCCAGATTCGCATCAACCCTTCGATCGCTTCCCGATAGGATAGGTCTTGTGAAATTAGGATCACGCCAGGACTGGTCTGTTCCTGAATAAAGCGGCCGAATGCTTTGGGTATGGTGCTTACGTCATGCGATACCAGGACTCTTCCATCTGCAGCGGCAAGCGCGAGTACCGCGCCATCGTCCAACCTAGCGAGTCCTGCGTCATGTGCCGTAGCAAAGTCTATGGTGGGGCTCACGCCGCTTCAGACCTTTTACAATTGGGACACGGAGATCGGCGTCAGCTTGAAAGCGGATTCTCAAGAGAGGGCCTCTTGCATCTCTTCAAGCTTGCGATAGAGAAGCGGATGGGATTCGCGGGCTTGTTTACGCAACGCATCGAACTTGGCGCGATTTTGCATCAAGTGCCGATCTACTTCGTCCTTATGTGAAAGGTAATAAGTGATCGCGCCGTAAACTTGCTCAAGCGACAAAGTGTCGAAGTTGTCCGCGATGCTTTCAGGAGAGAGACCGCTTAGGTAGTCATAGATGATGGAATCGAGCGACACACGACTGCCCGAAATTCGATAAGAATCGCCATCGATGCTGACATAGTTGTTGTCCATAACTCTGTCTCTTGAATTGATTCTAGACACTGATGCCAATAATCATCAAGGGAGTGAATCAGGAGCGCGCAGGCGTCCCTCGCCTTCCACCCAAACCTCACCATCTGCAAAAACTTCTTTCTTCCAAATCGGGACGGTGCGTTTGAGTTCGCGAATCGCCCACTCGCATGCTTCGAATGCCGCGCGGCGATGAGGCGCGCTGACGCTGATGACGACGCTGGTCTCGCCGATTTCCAGACGACCGGTGCGATGCACGATGCCGATGTGCGCGATGTCGAATTTCTGGTGAACTTGCTTGCCCAACCGTTCCAGCTCGCTTAAAGCCATAGGTTCATAAGCTTCGTACACAAGGTGAAGCGTGCGCCGGCCTTTCGTCCATTCGCGTGCATAGCCATCAAGCGTGACGGTGGCGCCGCACTGTGGAAGAACAACTCGACGCGCGACCGCGCCAACATCGATCGGATCCGTGGTTAGTTCGAAGAAGTCTGGTGGCGCGGATGGAGATGCGGGCAGGATGCCCGCGCTCCCAGAGCTCCCGCCGCTGACCGGCGGGAAGACAGCAAGTTCGTCGCCCTCAGAAATCTCACGATCACTCTCGGCGTATTGCTGATTTACCGCCAACAAGAGTGACTGTCCGAAGCGTTGCAGCGACGGATGCAGGGAAAGCAGTTTCGCGCGCGCCCCGTCGGCATTGGTCGGCGATTCAAGCTCGACTTCGATCTGCTCCTGTCCGACGGCGTCGCGAGCAGCGCCAAAGAAAAGTACCCGAACCTTAATCATAGGTGGCATCGTTGGCCATGCTGCCATTTATCGATTTAGGACTCGACGCAGAAAGTAACTTTCCGTTCTTAGGTTTGCCCCTCCCCGTAAACGGAGAGGGGGGCAAAAACAGCTCGCTACTTTCTTCAAAGCTGCACTCTACTCTTCAAGATCGACGTGCTTGCCGCCGTGCCCGTTTCCTTTGGCGACTGAGTGTAGCCGCGCGCGTTCTTCATAATTCTTCACGACCCGCGCCAGAAAATCCCGTAGCCGATCGAGCCGCTCAGAGGTTGAGCGCAGCTCAAGCAGCTCCTGCTTCGTCTCGGCTTCAAGTTCCATCGCCGCCGCCACGAGAAAAGAAAGTCGCTGCGGTTCCGTGTCTGTTATGTCCGGGAGGTTGCCCCGTTCATCGTTGATGACGCGGATGGAATTCGCCACCCGCATGAACATGGCCGCCACGTCACGCGAACTGGCGAGCACCTTCTGACCGGTCTCTTCTTCATCTTCAAAATAATTCACGCGCACGACGAGGTACGGATCGTCGCGTTCCACGTAATCCTCAACCTGATAACGGATCACGCCAACGGTCAGCACATTCGATCGGCCGTCAGGCAGGTTCTGCGTCTCCGTCACTTCGGCCACGCAGCCGACGTGACCGGCCGGCGGGATGTCCCGGCTGGAAGATGATGCGGCGTCGAAATACGAAAGACCGAACAGATTGTCGCCGGCGCGGATGTCCGTAAGCATCCGGCGATAGCGCGGCTCGAAAATGTGCAGCGGCATCGGCATGCCGGGAAACAGCACGACCGGGAGCGGAAACAGCGGCAGCTCGCGCACACCGCGCACTTTGTCCAGGGCCTCACTCATGAGCTTCGACAGGTTTGTTTTATGACAACAGGAAATCATTATCGCAGACGGAATGACGGAAGTCAGCACGGATTGCAGGCCTTCGAAAGCCATGCGCCAACTGTGATACTGTGAACCTACTTTGAGGAGAAAAGGGCAGGCATGAGTGGATTATCAGAGCGCGAGTGTGTGCCGTGCCGCGGCGGCGTTCCGCCCATGAAAGGCGAAGAGATTCGAAAGCTGCTTGGGGAACTGTCAGGGTGGGAAGTCGCCGGCGAGCATCACCTGCGCAAAGAATACAAGTTCAAGGACTTTCGCGAGCCGCTCGACTTTGTGAATCGGGTGGGCGCACTGGCGGAAGAGCAGGGACATCATCCGGACATCTGCTTTGGCTGGGGCAAGGCTGAGATCACGATCTGGACGCACAAAATTAATGGCCTGACTGAGAGCGACTTCATTCTGGCCGCGAAGATTGATAATTTAAGTGGCACAGACTTTGGTCTGTGATTTCCAGCTCAGTTTTGCGATTTGGAGTGAAAACCCAGACTGAAGTCTGTGCCACTGCGCGGAGGGCAACTGGCGAACGTCGCACGGGCATCGAAATCCCGGTTGCGATCACCCCAAACCTGGTTCTGAAATAATCATGAACAGATTGTTTGCGAGTCTTTCGATAGTTTTGTTGGGCCTGTCCCTGGCTTTTGTCTCGTCAGCCCAGAATCCCCAAACCCCGCAAAACCGACCCGCGCCTACGCCGACGCCTGACGACCGGCCCGAGGTCGTCAATGTCCGTCGCGTGCGGCTGCCCATTACCGTCCAGGACAAAAAGAAGCAGTTTGTTTCCGGCCTGACGCAAAGCGACTTTGTGATTCTGGAAGACAAGATTCCCCAGACAATCGATTCGTTCACCAGTGAAGAGAACAATAATTTGCCGCTCTATGTGGCGGTGCTGATGGATACGTCCCCCTCGACTGCCGCGAAGATGAAGTTTCAACAGGAAGCGGCGATGAACTTTATCCAAACCGTCGTCAGGCCGCGGCGTGATCGCGTGCTGTTTGCTACTTTCGATCATGAAGTGACGCTGCGACAGGATTTCACCGACCGGCTGGAGTTGCTGGACAAAGCCGTTTACGCGGTAAAGAAAACCGGCGAGAAGACCTCGTTGTGGGACGCCATTTGGCA
Organism: uncultured Acidobacteriota bacterium; assembly: GCA_963726075.1. Lineage (GTDB taxonomy): Bacteria > Acidobacteriota > Blastocatellia > Pyrinomonadales > Pyrinomonadaceae > UBA11740. The sequence goes on from CAVSAQ010000001.1 coordinate 2,037,634, forward strand.
GTTCTCCGATCAGAAAATGCGCTCAGTGCCGGGGCGGCGCGTGATTGTCGTCATCACCGACGGCACGGATACTTACAGCCGCGCGGATCTCAATGATGCGATCGATATCGCGCAACGTACCGAGACGACGATCTTCGCCATCTCAACCAAGGCCGGCATGCTCAGCACGGTCGTGGGCGTTGAGGCCGGAACAGTAAAGGGCAAGTCTGATAAAGATCTGGATCGGTTGGCCGAAGAGACGGGAGGCACCGCCTTTTTTACCGGGGACATGCTCTCGCTCGAGCGATCACTGACCGCGGTTGCCAAAGAGCTCCGCGCCCAGTACCTGATCACTTACCGTTCGACGAACGACAAGTACGATGGCACCTATCGCCGCGTCGAGGTAAAGCTGACGAACCGTGACGGCCTGAAGTTGCGCACGAAGAAGGGCTACAAAGCAGTTGCAGATGCAGTCAGAACAGGTGGCTAAATGAAGTTGTATCGTCTTAACCGCTTATTATTTCTGATCGCAGCGGCGATTTTCGCGGTAGCTTTGTGCACGAGCGGATTGACCGCACAAAGCGCGACCGACGCTCCTCGCCAACCACCGCCGACTCTTCCAAATTCTCTGCCAAGTCCAACGCCACCAAAGGAAGAGGAAACGATTTCTTCAGACGAGGTTCTGCGCGTCGAAACCAATTTGACGAACGTCTTCTTCACCGCCGCCGACAAGCACAAACGTTTTATTTCAAATCTCAAACGCGAGGACGTGCGGGTGCTGGAAGACGGCGTGGCGCAAGAGATCTTCACGTTCCAGCAAAGTCTTGAGTTGCCCTTGTCGCTGGCGATCCTCATCGACACCAGCCGCTCGGAAGAGCGCGTGTTGCCGGAATTGAAGTCCGCAGCACAGTTGTTCCTCGAAGCCGTGATGCGCGCCAATAAGGACGAAGCGGCGGTTGTGTCCTTTACCGGCGAACCAACGCTTGAACAAGGGCTGACCGGCAACATCTCCCGATTAAGACGCGCCATTGATCGCGTCGAATATGTCCCACCTTCAGGTTTGATCGGCGGTGGGGTCGTCGTCGGAGGCACCCCGCCGATTTCCGATACACAGCAAATGCTGGCGGGCTCAACGGCTATTTGGGACGCGGTGTGGACCACTTCCAATGAGATTCTCCGCGATTCAGCCGAACATACACGGCGTGCGATCATTCTGCTGACCGACGGCCAGGACACAACCAGCCAGGTGCGCTTGCGTGACGCGATCGACAGCGCCATTAAAGTTGACGCGTTGGTTTATGCGATTGGAATCGGCGACCGTTACGCGGACGGGGTGGATGAAAGCTCGTTAAAGAAGATCACCGAGGCCACTGGGGGTCGCGCGTATTTTCCGCGTAACGAACGCGAACTTCGCGATGCTTTCGCGCAGATTCAGCGCGACCTGCGCGAACAGTATCTGATTGCTTACTCTTCTTCGAACAAGGGTCGCGACGGCGCTTATCGCCGGGTAACCATCGAAATTACCAACCCGGAAGTGCAAAGACAGGCACTGAAACTCACCTACCGCCCGGGATATTTCGCCAAATCACCCGCCAGTGTTTCGCCAAAAAGCGCACAAAAGCCTTGAAGTCCCGTAAACGTCGCTAGTGACAAACTTGTTTTAACCTTGCTATACTGGTTTGGCTTTGGCCTTCCAGTCCTGGCCTCGCCTCACAAGTCCCTGCTCTCTTCGCGCAGTCTCGTTACGGTCGACCTGACCTCGCAGTCATGCCAACACATCCGGAAAATTGCCCGACCATTCTTGTCGTCAAAGACGATCAGCCGGTGCTTGAGCTGCTCGTGGACCTGCTTGAGCCCGAGGGCTATCAGGTCTTTTCCGCGACTACGGCGAAACGCGCGCTCGAGCTGACGGCCACGGTGCGCGCGGACCTGATTTTGTGCGATGTGGTCATGCCTGAGATGAATGGCCTGGAACTGTGCCACCGGCTGAAGTCCGATCCGCAAACGGCATCGATACCGGTAATGATGGTTAGCGCCGTCCGCAAAGAGGAAGCAGCGCGCCTGGAGGGTTACACTGCGGGCGCCGACGACTACATCGAAATCCCATTTCGCCATGAAGAGCTGTTGATCAAAGTAGCGCGGCTGATCGAACGGCAGCGCGCGCAACAGGCGCTAAAGAAATCGGAAGAAGAATATCGTCTTCTGTTCAAGGGCAACCCTTGTCCGATGTGGTTGTGCGATCGGGAGACGCTCCAGTTCCTGGCCGTCAACGATGCGGCCATTGCGCACTATGGCTACAGCCGCGCAGAGTTTCTTTCGATGACGGCTAAAGACATTCGTCTGTCAGAGGACGTGGCGGCTTTGGTTGAGCATGTAACGACGAGTCAGGCACTGAGCGAAAGCGCCGGAGTGTGGCAGCATCGCAAGAAAGACGGCACGCTCATCGATGTCGATGTCACCTGGCACCGGGTCGAGTTCAGCGGCCATCCTTCGTTCCTCGTGCTCGCAAACGACATCACGGAAAAGAAAAAGTCGGAGACAGCATTGCGCGAAAGTGAGGAGCGCTATCGCGAAATTTTCGACAACGCGAACGACCTGATTTACACGCACGATCTAAAAGGTAACTTCACCTCACTTAACGAGACGGGCGAACAACTCACCGGCTACTCGACAACCGAAGCCTTGAGCATGAACTTCGCACAGGTTGTCGTGGCTGAACAGGTTGATCTTGCGCGCCAGATGTTGGGGCAGAAGCTGCGCAGCGATGACGCGGCGACCGTTTATGAACTCGACATCACCTCCAAAGATGGCCGGCGCATGACTCTCGAATTAAGCACCCGGTTGATATATCGCGACGGTAAGGCCGTGGGCGTGCAGGGAATCGGACGTGACGTCACTGAGCGAAAACGCGCACAGGCGGAACTGCTGCGGCGCAACCAGGAACTGGCAACGCTCAACGAGATCTCGCATGAACTCAGCAAGCTGGGCGAGCCCACTGAAATCGCGCAGAAGATTCACGCGCTGATCGGCAAGGTGCTCGACAATCGCAATTTGTACGTCGCGTTGTACGACTCGCAAAAAGGCGAAGTCTCGTTCCCGGCTTATACGATCGACGGTCAGCCTTATCACGCGCCAACGCGCAAGCTCGGTCTGGGCCTGACTGAGTACGTCATTAGCACGAAACAGCCGTTGCACATTTCTCGGGACCTTGAAGGTGCTCTGCGGAAACTGGGTTTGCAGTTGAGTGGCCGCAGCGCTCAATGTTGGCTGGCCGTGCCGATGCTCGTTGGTGAGAAAGTCGTCGGCGTAATCACCATCCAGGACTATGAACGGCCCGAGGCATACGATCAGGAGCACCTCGATCTGCTGCGTACGATCGCTTCGCACGCGGCCATCGTCGTGGAAAATGCGCGACTGTATGCGGAGATGAAGCATCACGCCGATCGGGTCGCGCTGACAAACAGGATTTCACAAGCGGTGCGTTGCACGCTCGACGTGTCGGAAGTCTTTGCCACGGCGGTGCGCGAACTGGGCAGCCACTTGAACGTCGATCGCTGCTCATTGTTCATGAAGGACGCGCGCGCCGGCCGCGGGACAAATGTCGCCGAATTTCATCGCCCGGAGGTCGGCCCGGCCGCGCACGATTTCGACCTGTCGCAGGTGAATGGATTGACCGCAGCCATGGAAAAATTCGGCGTGTTGGCCTTTGACAATGTCGCCGAAGAGGAGCGCATTCGGGATTTGTACGAGCGCATGCTGAAGCAGTTCAACGTCAAATCGATCATGTATGTGGGCGTGACGATCGGCAACGATTTACTGGGAGCCTTCGCGCTCTCCACCACCCGGCAGACGCGGCAGTGGAGTGAAACTGACATTGAAATCGCCAGGTCAGTGGCCGACCAGACCGGCATCGCAATTCGACAGGCGTGGCTGTATGAGAAAGCGGAAGCCACTTCCGCGCGTGAAGCGCTGGTCAACAAACTGGGTGGAGCGATTCGTTCTTCGCTGAGTTTGCCGGACGTGCGTGAGACAACCGCGCGCGAGCTGGGTAAAGCCTTGTCGGCTTCGCGCGTTCAAGTTCGGCTGTGTGACGGAGCGAATCACGAACTATTCGTGAAGACGGAATACACGGCGGACGGCCGTCAAAGCGAAGGCAACTTCGACGGCTACTATGATGAGTTGCTGCGGGATTATTTCCGCGACTCGACCCAATCCCTCGTCATCCCGAATCTCCAGGAATTTAGCAGTGACGACGCCAAGCTTGCCGATGGCATTGCCTTTCACGCGCGCGAGCAGGGCGGCCTGCAATCAATGCTGGTCTCGCCGCTGACGGTAAACAACAAGTTTCGCGGCGTGATCTGCATCGAACAAACAGACAAGGTCCGTTATTGGAGCGAAGACGAAGTGCTGCTCGTTCAATCTGTCGGCGCTGAACTGGCGACGGTCATCGCGCAGGGCGAGCTGTTCCAGGCCATCGCGCGCGCTAAGAATGAATGGGAAACGACATTCGACGCGATGTCTGACGGCGTGTTCATTTTTGATCCCGCCGGTAGATTGATTCGCGTTAACAAAGCCGGCGCCGCGATGGACGCCGAAGCGCCCCAGGCAATCCTGGGACGGAAGTGTTGCGAGATTCTGCGCGCAGATTCCGACGAGCTGGAATGCATCGTCGAACGTTCTTTGCGTGAAGCCCAAAGCGTCAACCTGGAGATTGTGCCCCACAAATTGAAACGTCCCGTGCTGGTCACCGTCGAACCCGTTTTCGATTCCGACCAGAAGGTCCTGGCCGCTGTATGTACCGCGCGCGATCTTTCGGAACTGAGGAATGTCGAGGCCGTCGCACGCGAACGCCAGTCGCTGTTGAAGAACATTCTTGAGAGCGCGCGCGAAGCCATCTACGCGCTCGACCTCAATGGACATTACCAGTGGTGCAACACGGCCATGCTCGATCTGACTGGGTACGAGATGCGCGAGCTGATCGGCTGTTATTTCCTCGAAAACGTGCACGACGCCGATCGCGACATGCGACGTGCCCGGTTCGCAGCAGTGTTGAATGGCGAGCCGCAGAGTTTCGAATCGCGCTACGTTACAAAGGAAGGCACGGTTCGACACGCGCTGGTTAACACCGCGCCGATCGTTGTTGACGGACAAACCACCGGAGTGTTGGGTATCGCGCACGACATTACTGAGCAGAAGCAGGAACGCGAGCGCGCCGGCCGTGCAGACAAATTGCGGGCCCTGGGCCAGCTCGCTTCAGGTGTCGCGCACGACTTCAATAATTCGCTCGCTGCGATCCTGGGACGCGCGCAGTTGATTCTGCGGCGCGCGCACGACGAGGAGTTGATTCGCAGCCTCGGCGTGATCATGACGGCCGCCGAAGATGCCGCCGCCACGGTCCGGCGTATTCAAACTTTTGCGCGAAAGTCCTCGGACGCTGAAATGGAACTGCTGGATATCAGCAGCCTGCTGCGTGATGCGGTTGAGATCACGCGCACGCGTTGGCAAAACGAAGCACGAGCCGCGGGCCGCAGTATCGAGGTCGTGATGAATGCCGACGAGCGGTTTTTCACGCGGGGTAACGCGTCTGAGCTGCGTGAAGTGTTCGTGAATCTAATTGTGAATGCGGTCGATGCGATGCCGAACGGCGGCACCCTGACGCTCTGTTGCAAGCGAGATGGCGAGCGCTTGAAACTTCGATTCGCGGACACCGGCCTGGGTATGGAAGAAGAAGTGCGCGAGCGCGTCTTTGAACCTTTTTACACAACGAAAGGCGTGCACGGCACCGGACTTGGCCTGGCGGTGAGCTACGGAATTATCGAGCGTCACTACGGCACAATCAGCGTTTCTTCAAAATTAGGCGAGGGAACGACGTTCCACATCGATCTGCCCTTTGATGACACTTCTGAGCCGGCGGCGCTTTCCGAAAAAGTAAACGCCGTAACCTCGACTTCGTTGTCCGTGCTGGTCATTGACGATGAACAAGTCGTGCGCGAAACACTGGCTGAGATGCTTATTGAGCTTGATCACAAAGTTGTCACCGCCGATTGCGGCCGGGATGCTTTGGAAAAGATGACTCACGACGATTTCGATTTAGTGTTTACGGATCTGGCAATGCCGGAAATGGACGGCTGGGAGACCGCGCGCGCGATCCACAAACACAAGCCTAAATTGCCCGTGGTGTTGGTGACCGGCTACGGCGCCACCGCGCAGCCGCCGGGCGGCGAATTAGATCTGGTCGCCGGCATCATCGGCAAACCTTTCGATTTCGATCAGGTAACCGGCACCATCGCGCGCGTCGTTGCGCCTTAATCCTGCCGCCTCGATTTTTGTGAAGCCGTCGAATGTCAGAGTTACGCGGCCCGCGAAGTTCTTCATCCCTGCTTTTTCAACCCTGCAAAGTTCCCGCGAACCCTCAGTGGTCGATAGGGCCATGCGGCCGTTTTTCCTGAGACAGCGTTCTTGCAGATGGCGATGCGACGCGCCGTCCGGGCATAGTGTGACTTGCTCGAGCGTTAACCCGGACAGCAGGAAGCCTCGCTCGGGGAACTCGCCTACCAGAAACAGATGTTCCAGGTTATGCACCACGTCGCTCCTTTTCTCGCGATGTTCGTCACTCCGACACGTTAGCCGCCCAACGCCTGGGATGAGCTGCGGGCAAAAGCGGCGCGCCTTTTGCACTTCTCTTTGCAAAGGGCCTGTCGCTTTTGACTGTTAGCTGCATCGGTTGCGATCGTGAATAGCGTGCGGGCTAGTCTCGTGCCATGAACATCCATCGATGTCCTTCTAGATCCTCAACTCGATATCGTCGCGCTGGCGGCCCATCCTCGGGTTCAGACAAGATAACGGCTCCTGCGGCCTTGGCCCGAGTGTAGTGCTCATCGACGTCCTCAACATAGACGAGAACACCATCAATGATCCATGGCAAAGCGGACCATGAGGCGGCAATCTCGCATTTGCCACGATGTCGCTTGGGGCCTTCATAGTCCGGCGACGGACTGGACAACATGATTAGTCCATCGCCGATCGACATTTCTCCGTGAGAAAGCCTCCCATCGGAAGATGTGAAGCGAGCGGTCTCCGTGAATCCAAACACTTCCCCCAGCCATTCCAGGGCGGCAATGCCGTCCTCATACGTCAAAAACGGAACCACGTCTGGCATCTTGTTCTCCTTTCGCCATGTCACGAAGGTTTCGAACACCAAACACGCACGATGGCACTACCGAGCCGCCGAACGTCAGAGTTGAACGCGGCGGCGCGATTTCATTCAAGCATCGCCGGACCAATTATGATGCGAAACACGCGACCGCCGCTCGCGTCCAACGGTACGATGAAAGTCGGGCTTACAAATTAAGTTACAAGTAGCAGATGTCTCCGGCAGGATACGATCCTGCTTTTCCAATACCTGATAGTTAAGGAAAGGAGACATCTGCATGAGCATAGTTTACGTCGGGCTCGATCTTGGGTCGAGTTCTTTTCATCAAGTATCAGTCAATGAAGCTGGGGTGAGTAAGGTGAATCGGGAGTTTGCCACCAGCGAAGCGAATCTGATCAAAGCCTTTGCGGATCAGCGCGGCGAGATCCACGTGCATCTGGAGGCTGGCGAGTTGGCGCCCTGGGCCACCTCCATCATTAGGCCGCTGGTAAGCCGGGTAGTCTGCTCGCATCCGCAGAGCAACGCCTGGATCGCCAAAGACGCCGATAAGTGTGACCGCATCGACGCTTACAAACTGGCGGAACTACTGCGGCTGAATCGCTTCAAGGAAGTGCATTACGCCCCGGACCAGCCACGGCGCAACTTCAAACAACTGGTGCAGCACTACGATGAGCTGACAGCCCAACAGGCACGGCTGAAAACGAAGCTTAAGGCGCGGTTGCGCATGCAGGGAGTGATTGTCAGAGGCGAGCGACTCTTCTCGGCCACGGGACGCAAAGAGGTGTTGGCCAGGGTAGAGTCACGCGACCTGCGCACCGCCATCAAGCAACTCTACGAAGTGTTGGATCAGTCGGTAGCCGCACAAGAGCAAGCCCGATTACTGATGCTGCGGGCCGCGCAAGCTTTCCGGGAAATCAAACTGCTGCGCACCGTGCCCGGCGTTGGTCCAATCGGTGCTTGTCGCTTCAGCGCTTATATTCACACCCCGAATCGTTTCAGCTCAAAGCGAAAGTTATGGAAGTACTGCCGGCTGAGCGTGAGCCACCGCAGCAGTAACGGCAAACCTTTGCGTCGGCCCCGGCTCGACCGCTCCGGCTGTGGCCGTTTGAAGGACGTGTCACGCAAAAGCTTTCGAAGTAGCGGTGCGCTCTCGCCAGGACAATGGCTTCAAGCGTGCTTACCAGCGCGCACTTGAAGACCACGCACGATGCGACGCATGCGCGACTGACGGTGCAACGCAAGATTGTCTCGACGCTGCGAGCAATATGGATCAATCAGACACCTTATTGTGATCAACTGATGCGTTGACCATGACCAACATCAACCGCCACTGAGCAGCAACTTGCTGAGGTCATTGAGTGAGAGTTATCGTCATCGCCAAACCGAACACCTTTTGGGCCGGTGCGAGTCTCTAAACCAAATCGTAGGCCGAAAGATGCAAACATCTTTTGAGTCTCGTCCAATGGATAGGCCCGCACCGGACCGCCACTTGGGTGGCAAAGCCCAACCGGACCATAGGCCGCGAAACTTCGTGAGTCTCACATACCTGAATGGCTGCCAGGCAACTTCAACGGTCAAGAGAAAGTGTGTAGGTTAACGACGAGGTGACTATCAACAAACTCGGTGACGCAACTTGAATCGCCAGCCGGCGAGTCGTGAATCGCCCTCCGAAGTTAATCAACTTCGGCGGTTAAGGAGATGTCTACTCTTGACTCCGACTTTCATACCCGTTTTGTTCGGCGCCTGCACGGAGTCGAGTGTTCCCTCCTGCGTTAACGGAAGCACATCAGCCAAAGGAAGGTTCAGCCTCTTTTTGTTTCTTCGCCTGTCGTTGGTTTTCTTCTGAATGTAACATCCCCGATGGAGATTGTGTTTGGCGCGGCTGTTTCCTGAGACATCCAGTAACCCGTTACCTCGGCAAATCCAGGCACTCGGAGTAACATCAAACCTCTCCATTCGCGGTAAGCGATCTTGTCCTTTACTTCGTAAGAAAAATAGGCTACCCCGTCTTCGAATATGCCTTTGCCTCTCATTTCGCCCCGAGCGATTAGAAGTCCATCTTCGTGAACTTCGGTAGATGCCTGCCACGTAACCTTTTTCCCGTTTAAGGTCAGCGTTCCATGGGGGACCCTGTAATCACGTTTCGCAGGCTCTTCTTGTACTGTGCCATCATTGCTCAATCGGATCATCTCCTTGCCCGCCCCCTCCACGCAAACAGACTTTGAACTGTGTGGCAATCGTAATCCATACTTGGCAATAAATGCGGCGACAGTTGAGCTGACTAGTGAGAATAGTCCGGCAACTACGACTGTCGTCATGGTATCCATCGTCGTTCCTTACTTTCGATTTCAGAGGCGTCGAACGGCGGAGTTGACGCGGCGGCGCGAATTCATTCAAGCATCGCGGGACCAATCAAGTTGCGAAACACGCTCCCCCCGCTCGCGTCCAACGATTTGTTCGGCCGCGCCGGTATCTTAAGAGACGATTTCCGCGATGTCGAGATGCACCGCCGTTCGCAGGGCTTCCGTCAACGTTTTGAAAGTGGCTTCATGCGCCCATTCGTCGCCTTCTACAAATGGATCGATGTCGCGATGTTCGCGCGGCCGAAGAAAGGCGCGAGAACAGACCATTCGGTAGTCCGACGCCAGTTGAACGATATTACCGCCCAAGAGAAATTCGTACGATTTTGCGTGCCATAAGAGTTCATCCAAGCGACCACCGATTCGAGCGGCTTCGTCTCGGTCCTGCGCGCCAAGAAACCACGAGCGCAAATCCATGAACGTTTCCGAAGCGATAGTATTGAGATCGAGCGCGGCCTTCATTTTTTCCGGATACACAAGTTTGTAGAAATCTAGTTGCCTGTCTCGTTTCCGGGAGCGTTCGCTAAGAAGGTGGTTGGCGACAGCCACGACGGCACCGCCGAGGATAGAGTAGATCAGGGGAAGAAGGTCCATGGGAAGAATATTAGCGGCCGAACGTTTGAGTTGACGCGGCGGCGCGAATTCATTCAAGCATCGCCGCACGAATCAAGTTGCGAAACACGCCCCCGCCGCTCGCGTCCAACGATTTGTTGGCCGACGGTTAGGTTATGCCAACTGTCTGTCGGATTTGCGGTCCGACGACAGATTGAATCGTGAAGAAGATTTGTTCAATGTCGTGTTCGGTCAATTCTACTTTGACGCCTGCGTGAAAAACGCGCTCCGAATCATCAAGCTTCATAGTTATGTTGGCGCCTTCCTTTGCGACAAAAGGCAACTTCGTAATTTCTTCATCGCCTGCGGAGAACATCAATTTAGAATACAAGAGGAGGATGTCCTTGTCAGGAATTCCGTTGTGATGTTCAAGACACCGTCGCAGCGAAAAATATGAAAGCGCTGCGGCTTTTACGAAATCAGATCCAATACCGAGTGAGGATAGCTTGGTTGGGTTCGTCAGCCTCGTGTCCCGGGCGACGTTGGTATATGTCTCTTCCAATCGATTAGAGAGAAACGTTTGCAAATCGGCCAAGTTCAAGACAGTTGAGGGTATTTGGACCGATTGGCCGATGATTCGCTTCACGGCCACCATGCGATCAATAAAGGTGATCAAAGCACGAACAAGACCGAGAAAACAGGACGCGCATGCCCTGTGCACACCATCTTGATCTGCCGGAGGGTTATCGAGTCGAAAACTAACGACTCCCTCGGGGCGCGGCGCAGCGGCGCGCTGCGCGAACGATCCGTCGTCAAGAGCGCGAAGAGTATTGCGCAATTCAGCCAGAGCCGCTGCAGTCTGCTGATGCATCTGAGCTAAATAAACGTCTGGATTAATTTTGAACTCTAGGTTCTGCATTGTGAGTTACACGTGTCGGCCAACGTCTGAGTTGACGCGGCGGCGCGATTCAAAGCACCTTCGCGCCTCGAGCTTGATGCGAAATACGCTCCCGCCGCTCGCGTCCAACGATTTGTTATGTTGCGTTGTTTGACATGGCGAAAACCGGCGAGTTACGCACGCGTCCATTAGGAACCACAGAACGTCTGAAACAATTCCCGCGCCTTCCGAGCGCCATCGTCACTTAGGACAACGGATTTGCTCTTGCTCTTTGGATCGCTAATGAAGCCCTTTTGGTGCAAGCGATCCATCGCATCCCAATCGTGTCCTTTCCACGCACGTACGACTCCGTGGTTGTCACGAGAAGATGTCAGGTGGAGCAGTGCAAGCACCAAGTCATCCACTCTATCTTCGTTGTAGTTCATGCCGCATATGTAAATCGGGTTCCAGCGGTATGTCAATAGCATGAAGACGAGAGGATCGAAAGCAATATAACGCTCGAATTAACCGGGCGCGACGAACCGCCGATACACCCAAGTCTCGCGGATGAAATCAATGCTATTCGCGCTCCGGTTGAATGAGTTGTTAGCTGGCGCGTTCCGAGGCAATATAGGTTTAGCATCTAAATTCGTTCTTCTGTTCTACTTATCAGGGATGTAGAGATCAACCCTCCTTACAAAATGGTCAAAGTACTCGTCCCTCTCAAACATCTTAGCAAGGAACGCCTCCTTCAACCGAGCACTAGGCCAACGCCACGTTTGGTGACGGGCCATATCTATTAGCCAGTACATCAACCCAGATGCGGGCATAGGCCAACCATAGCTGTTAGCAAAGTTCCGCATCTCGTCCGCATCATCTAGGCTTCCCCAACTGATAATTAGGCGGCCCTGCTGGTGAGCACGTATGGCTGTGAGTCGTTCACCTTGTAAAAGAACTTTCATGGAGAGGCCTCCTTAAGAATAAAGTAGCCAGCTAACGGCGGAGTTGACGGGGCGACGCGAATTCAATCAAGCATCGCCGGACGAATCAAGTTGCGAAACACGCTCCCGCCGCTCCGGTCCAACGATTTGTTATGTTTCGCCCTTGGCTTCCCTAGTCTCGCTGTCGCTCTCGACTTAGTCCCGTGTAGGCCCACGATGCTCCGTAGGAGATGAGCGAATAGAAAATAAACGAATAATAAGGCCAAGCGAGAGTCTGGGGGAACTCGACGGGACCGGCAACACCGTAGTAGGCAATTGAGTAGATTACTCCTGCGATGATCACTCCGGGTACCGCAAGAATCTCCCCACCCTGTCGATAAAGGAAGACCGACAAAATCGTAACCATAAGCCCAGCGAGCGCTGAGTAAGCAATCCGACGTAGACGATGCGCAGTTACCGAAAAAAGAAACATAACGGTGGAGTTGACCGGGCGGCGCTTTCTTAAAGGATGAAGGATGAAAGCGAAACGCTCATCAAGACTCGTCTTACTTCATTTCACCCCTCATCCTTCCGCATTCATCCTTTTTTCCGCCGCTGCGGTCCAACGAGTGGTTGGGCGGCGTCGCACCGCGCCTGCGGTTACGACTTGGTCGACGCTTCCGGGGGCGGCCACGCGCCGATCCGCTGCCGCAACGCAACGATTTTGCCAAGGTGATATGCGTTATGCACCGCCACACTGTTCAGCTCGTCGGCCAGTGTCACGCCCGGCTCTACCTCGAGCGCCAACCGGTCAGGCGTGTGCCCCAAGGCTGCCGCAGCGCGAGCGCCCTCCAGGAACACACGTACCAAGTCGTGCCATTGGTGCTCGTGTTCTGGGGCCGCGCTCGGGTAGAAGTCGCCGGCCGGTTCGCCCGGCGCGATGATACTCTGCTGGTACCCCACAACGTGCCACAGCTCCTCGTAGATCGAGTGCGACGCGCCGTCCGGGCATAGCGTGACTTGCTCGAGCGTTAGCCCGGACAACAGGTGGGCTCGCTCGGGGAACTCGCCGACCAGAAACAGATGTTCCAGGTTATTCACCACTTCGCTCCTTTTCTCGCGATGTTCGTCACTGCGACACGTTAGCCGCCGAACGTGTGAGTTGACCGGGCGGCGCGATCTTAAAGGATGAAGGCGGAAGGATGAAAGCGAAACGCTCATCAAGACTCGACTTACTTTGTCAATTGTAGTTCTTGTTTGAACGGCGATTTACGGCACTGCGTTTTTCGCGTGTTCGATCATCCAATCGAATAACTCGCCGCCGTAACCTTTTGAGCGTTCGCTCCTGGCCGCGACGAGATCTTCTATCTCAAGGTATTTGCCGCCCGCCAACCATTCGGACATTCTAAACCCGGCAACTGCTTTGACTCCGCCATCGGTCAGAAAAGCCAATTGATACCCGGCAAACTCAGCCAATCTTTTAACTCTTGGCAGAAATTCGTCCGGCTGGACGTGCGGACGCAACTCCGCCATGACGGAGTAACAATCCAAAATTTCCTGATCGCTTTGAGCTAAAGTTATTCTGCTACTCATACGTCTCAAGCGTAACAGACTATTGGAATTCTTGACGCGATCAATATCATCCCGGCAAAGCGTCAGTTCCACAATTTGTTGACTAAGGTTTTGCGGATGCGCAGGGCATCCAGGCAAGAGTGCGCCGGCACTTACACGGGCCGCTAAGCTGATTGCCGGGGCAGCTCGATCGTGAACTGTGTACCTTCACCGATGTTTGAAGTGACGCTAACTTCGCCGCCGTGTGCTTTGGCTAAATGCTTCACGATTGCCAGGCCGAGTCCGGTGCCGCCTAAATCTCGTGAGCGCGCGCGATCAACGCGATAGAAACGTTCGAACAATCGGTCCAGGTGTTGCGGCGAGATTCCTTCACCCGTATCCGTAACGGAAATTCGATCACTGCCATTCCGCGCGAGCTCGACGGTAACGGTGCCGCCTTCGCGATTGAATTTGATCGCGTTATCGATGAGGTTCGTAAGCATCTGCACGAGACGATGAGGATCGGCGGTGACCTGTGCACTCGTGGGCACGAGATTACGCAGCGCGACAGCTCGCTCGGCGGCGGCCATCGCGAGCGTGCTAATCACGTCATCGACCAGTGATTTGAGTTGCACGGTTTCCGGGTTGACGCTAACACTGCCGCCCTCAATCGCGCCCAGTTCCAACAGATCGTGAATCAGCCGCTCCATTCGCGTGGCGTTCTTTTGAATGATCGAGAGAAAGCGCCGGCTGTTCTCGGCATTTTCCACCGCGCCGGTTTCAAGCGTTTCTGCCGAAGCCAAAATCGAAGTGAGCGGCGTGCGCAGTTCGTGCGAGACGTTGGTAAGAAACTCCTGCCGCACAATTTCCAAACGATCCAGACGCGTGACATCGAAAAGCACGCCGACAGCGCCGGCGATGCTGCCGTTACCGCTCGTGTGAAAAGGAACTACGCGCAGATCGAACACCCGGCGTCCGCTGTCATAAGTTTCGACTTTGACTCCTTCACGATGCTGACCTTTGAGCGCATCGAGGAAGGCATCATAGATGGCCGGGTTTCGCGTCAATTCCGTGAGCCGCCGCGCTTCAATTGGCTCCGTTTCAGAGAGCACGTCACGCGCGGCTTTGTTTGAAGCCACCACGCGCATGTCCGTGTCGATCACCAGCAGCCCTTCGCGCATTTCGTCGAGCGCGACATCAAGCAGCTTGGGCGCGAGCTCCGCGGCGCTTTCACTAGATTCACTTCTTAAGTTGTGTGAGTGCGAATCGCCCCGCGTGGCGAGACCGATTAAAGCGGCGATGACGGTGGTTAATCCGGCAACTGTGACCCAGAGAGGCAAAGCAAAAACGACCGCGCCGAGTAGCAACGCCGCGGCGATCGCCGCCAGAATCAGAACCGGCACCCGTGTCATCGAAATTATCCTGGTGGCGTTGGCGAACTCTGGGCACAACCGACAAACCGGTAGCCGACGCCGACGACCGTCTCGATGCAATCACCGCAGCCACCGAGTTTCTGTCTGAGGCGCCGAATGTGGACGTCCAGAGTGCGCGCGTCGCCGTAATAACTGTAACCCCAAACCTGATCGAGCAGTTGCTGGCGGGTAACTACGCGGCTGCGCTTTTTTGCGAGTGCGCACAGCAACGAGAACTCTTTGTTCGTGAGCTTGATTACGACCTGATCGCACGATGCGCGCACGTCGTCAAAATCGATCATCAGCCTTCCGTCATCGTAAATCTCGGCCGGGGCTTCGTCCGCGCGACGCAGCACGGCACGAACGCGCGCTAGAAGCTCGCGGACGGAAAATGGTTTAGCGATGTAGTCATCGGCGCCGAGATCGAGACCGGCGATGCGATCAGTCTCAGACGCTTTCGCCGTCAGCATGATGATGGGCGTGCGACGCGTCTGATCCTCGCGGCGCAAGCGACGGCACAAATCCATGCCGTTCATTCCGGGCAGCATCAGATCGAGAATGATCACAGAAGGCGAGCTGTGCGGGTCAAGCGCGAGTGAAAGGCCCTCTTCGCCCGTCACTGCTATCCGAGTAGCAAAACCTTCGGAGGCAAGGTTGTAACGAACAGTCTCGGCGATGTCCGGGTCGTCTTCAATAATTAGAGCCCGTTTTGACATTGGTTCAAGCAGTTTCCAGCTTGTCGCGTTGGTGTTTGATGATGGCGGCTTCGGCCATGTAAACGGTCAGCTCGCTGATATCCGTTACGTAATCGCCGATTCGTTCCAGGTGCTTTGCCACCAGCAACAGTCGCGCGCTGCGCGTGGCGGTATTGGGCGAGGTCACCATCATCCCGATGAGTTCGCTAAAGATCTCGTTGTAGAGATTGTTGATCTCGGCATCTCGCAGAATGATGTCGCGCGCAGCGGCAGCGTCGGATTTCGTAAACGCGTCGAGGGCCTCTGCCAACATTGATGATGCGATCTCGCCCATCCGCGTGATGCGCTCAGCGTTCTTAATTTCCGGCTCATCGGCTAAATCGATTGCGGTGCGTGCAATGTTACATGCGTGGTCGGCGATACGCTCGAGCAACGGCGCGATCTTCGTCACCGACATCACGAACCTGAGATCGCGCGCGGCGGGTTGGCGCAGCACGAAAATGTCGATGCACTGCCGATCGACTTCGACTTCCAGCTCATCGACAACATCGTCGTGCTCCAACACTTCGCGCGCCGCGGCTGGATTACGTTCAGAGAGCGCGTGCATCGCCCGCCGCAGAGCGGCCTCAGACTCGCCGCCCAGCCGCAGCATCGTGTCGCGCAGTCTTTCCAGTTCTTCGTCGAGATGTCTGTGAACTTTCATTCTTTAACCAAAGCGTCCGGTGATGTAGTCCTCGGTAGTTTTTTCATCGGGGTTGGTGAACATCTTTTCGGTCGTATTCAACTCTATCAGCTTGCCGAGCAGGAAGAAGGCGGTGAAATCCGATACGCGCGCCGCCTGCTGCATGTTGTGCGTGACGATGGCGATTGTGTACTGCTTCTTCAAAACGAAAATCAGCTCTTCGATCTTTGAAGTGGCGATCGGATCAAGGGCTGAGGCCGGCTCGTCCATCAGGATCACTTCCGGCCGAATCGCCAGCGCCCGGGCGATACAAAGCCTTTGCTGCTGACCTCCGGAAAGGCCCAATGCCGACGACTTTAGACGATCCTTCACTTCCGACCAAAGCGCCGCGTCGGTCAAAGCTTGTTCGACGCGTTCTTCCAATTGTCTGCGACTCGGCGTCAAACGGTTAATGCGTAAGCCATAGGCGACATTGTCGAAAATCGACTTCGGAAATGGATTTGATTTCTGAAACACCATGCCCACCTTGCGGCGGAGGTCAACCACGTCGGCGCCGGGCGCATAGATATTCTCGCCATCAATCAGCACCTCGCCGTCGACGCGCGTCCCCGGAATGACATCGTTCATGCGATTCAGTGTGCGCAGGAAAGTCGTCTTGCCACAGCCTGAGGGACCGATGAAGGCGGTCACCATTCGTTCCGGCAAATCCATCGAAATGTTATGCAGCGCCTGATTGCGGCCGTAGTGGAAATTCAGATCCTTGACTACGATTTTCGGCGCGGAAGGCGCAGAAGCGGCGGGGTTCCGAATGTCGAATTGAGGCGTGGTCATGAGTGTTGCTGCCAAAATGCCGCTCCTAAAACTTCTTGCGCGTGAAAAACCTCACTGTGATGTTAATGACCAGGATCAGGGTCATCAATACGAGCGTCGCCGCCCAGGCCTGCGCGTGCCATTCGTCGTATGGTGAAATCGCGTAGTTGTAAATCTGGACAGTCAAAGACGCGATTGGTTCATCAAGCCCGCTGGGAAAGAATCGACTGCCAAACGCGGTGAACAAAAGCGGCGCTGTCTCTCCTGAGATACGCGCGATCGCCAGCATTGCGCCGGTTGCGATACCAGACGCCGCGGCCGGAATCACAATGCCCATGGTGACGCGCCATTGTGGCGCGCCCAGCGCCAGAGCGCCCTCGCGCAAACTGTGCGGGACCAATCTGATCATTTCTTCAGTCGTTCGCGCGACGATGGGAATCATGATCATGGCGAGGGCAATGCCGCCCGCATAGGCTGAAAAGTGCTTGGCCCGCAGCACGATGACGGCATAGACGAAAACTCCGGTAACAATCGAAGGAATACCGGTTAGCGTGTCCACGAAAAATCGCACCACTGACGAAAACCAGCCACGGCCAACTTCGGACAGGTAAACACCCGTCGCAATCCCGAGTGGGATACCGGCCAGGCACGCCAGCGATAACAAAACAGCCGAACCCACAATCGCATTGCCGATGCCGCCGCCCTCGCCGACGGGTTTCGGTGACTCGACAAGAAACGCAAGCGTCAGAGAACTGACTCCACGCCGCGCGATGTACCAAAGAATGATCGCGAGTACGCCGACAGCGAGAATCGTGCACAACGCCGTCAGTCCGGTCATTATTGCGCTGACCGTGCGACGTGTTCTATCGGATCGCGAAAGTCTCATGTTCTTTCTTGCCCCCTCTCCCTTTGGGAGAGGGCTGGGGTGAGGGAGCGCAGCTTTAGCGGACAACACTCTCTCAAATATTCCTGTCTGGTGTTCGTCGTGAGGCTGAAAG
Source organism: uncultured Acidobacteriota bacterium (assembly GCA_963726075.1). GTDB lineage: Bacteria > Acidobacteriota > Blastocatellia > Pyrinomonadales > Pyrinomonadaceae > UBA11740. The sequence continues at coordinate 2,055,623 of CAVSAQ010000001.1, forward strand.
CCTCACGACGAACACTGAAGCAACGCAAGGAACGTGCTCGTTAAGCCCTCACCCTAACCTTCTCCCAGAGAGAGGGAACCAAACTATGCTGCTAGTCCCGCTCCTGCATTGGCGCGCGTCACGCGCCACACAAGCACGCGTGCGACTGCGTTAACCACGAACGTTACGAGAAACAGAATCAATCCCAGTTCGATCAAGGAGCTCAGGTAAATATCCGCCGTGGCTTCCGTGAACTCGTTGGCGATGACTGACGCCAACGTGTACGAAGGATGAAATAGCGAGAAGCTTATCTCTGGCCGATTTCCGATGACCATCGTGACGGCCATCGTTTCGCCAATCGCCCGGCCCAGGCCAAGGATGATCGCGCCCGCGATGCCCGGGGCGCCGTTAATCAAAACCACCTGCGTTGTTTCCCACTTCGTTGCGCCCAGCGCCAGGGCCGCTTCGCGCTGCGTATTCGGAACTGCGGCAAGCACATCACGCACGACTGCCGAAATGATTGGCGTGATCATGATCGCGAGAATGACTCCGCCGGTCAGCAATCCAATGCCGGTGATCGGTCCGCGAAACAGGGGCACCGATCCAAACCACCGCGCGAGTGGCGGCTCAATGTAAACGCGCAGAAACGGGGCGAGCACGAAGATTCCCCAAAGCCCGTAAACAACTGAAGGGATGGCTGCCAGCAGTTCAACCAGAAATGTAACCGGCCGGGCGAGTATCGGCGGCGCTTGCTCAACCAGAAAAATCGCCACGCCCAGCGACAAGGGCACGCTAATCACGAGCGCTATCAGCGACGAGGCCAACGTTCCATAGATGAAAGGCAGGGCTCCGAATATTTGCTGCGGGGGATTCCAATCGCGGCCGGTTAGGAAGCCAAGCCCGAATTGCCGCATTGAAAGCGTCGAATGCGACGCGAGCGCCAGGATCATCCCGACGACGATTACCAACACCAGCACGGCCACCGCTAACATGAGCAGCCGAAAGATACTGTCGCCGACGTTGCCGGTCGGCGACAACGCTTTGCGCACTAACTTGTTTAGAGGCGGGCGTTGCCCGCCGACCTGTTCCATATCTTTTGACGGCGAGCATCGCCCGCCTTCTAGATAAGACATATAGGTCCCATACGACCTATGAGACCCATACGTCCCTTAAACGATTCAAGAGTCTGATCTAACGCAGGGGCTTTCCACCCGCGGTAATCGAATTAATCTTCACCTCGACACGTTTCACAATTTCGGCGGGCAATGGTGCGTAGAGTAGTTCCTTCGCAAAGTTCTCGCCGTCGTGAACTCCCCACCACAAAAAATCGACCAGAACTTTTCCTTTGGTCGCGTCCTTCTGCTCCTGATACACGAGGATGTATGTGTAGCTGGAAATCGGATAAGCGGTCGCGCCTTCCGCGTCGGTGATCGAGACACGCAAATCATCGGGTGTTTGCGCGACGGTGCCGGCGGCGGCCGACGTCACTGCGTCGATGCTGGGTTCGACGAAGTTGCCGGACTTGTTTTTGATCAGAGCCACGGGCAACTTGTTCTGCACCGCATAGGCCAACTCTACGTAGCCAATCGTGTTCGGCGTTTGCTTGACCTGGCCCGTCACGCCTTCGTTGCCCTTTGCGCCGATGCCGCCGATCCATTTTGGAGATTTGTTAGCGCCGACTTTGTCTTTCCACTCAGCGCTGACTTTCGAAAGGTAATCGGTAAAGACGAACGAAGTGCCGCTCCCGTCCGACCGGTGCACGGTGGAAATGTCAGCCGCCGGCAAATTCACGTCAGCATTGTCGGCCTTGATCCGCGCGTCGTTCCATTTCGTGATCTTGCCAAGAAAAATGTCAGCAATCACGTCGGGCGAGAACCGCAGCGGCTTTGTGGCTTCCGTCAGGTTGTAGGTCAACACCACGGCGCCCAGCACGGTGGGAATGTGAACGACGGGCCCGGGCGCGCCCTTTATTTCTTCTTCGATCATCGGCGCATCCGACGCGCCAAAATCAACCGTCTGCGCCTGAAGCTGTTTGATGCCGCCGCCGGATCCGATCGATTGGTAATCGATTTTCACGTTCGCATGCAGCTTGCCGTATTCGCTAATCCATTTTTGGTAGAGCGGATTCGGAAAAGTTGCGCCCGCGCCTTGCAGCTTAAGGTCGCCCCCGCCGCCGCCCCCGCCGTTGCAAGCGACACCTGTCAACGCAATCGCGGCGATGAGTACGAACACCAGACCGCGCAGTAATTGACCAGAGAGAAACATGGAGGACCTCCTGCATTTCGAGTTACGGAAGGTTCGATTTTGGGGAGTTGGTGTTACATCCGACTTAACTGGACGTGAATTCGAGGTGAACAATCGGGCTTGGACAATGCGGAAAGCCTCAGCTATAGTCCGAATTTCAATTTTACAGACGAGGGTCAAAACTGGATGGGACTCCTAAATCTCCTTCCGAAAGAAGAGCAGTATTTCGACCTCTTCAAGCAGATGACGCTGTACATCGTGGATGCGGCGCGCGAGCTCAAGCAGATGCTTGCGGACAAGCAGCCCAGCTACGCGGAATATTCACAGCGCATCAAGCGGCTCGAGCATGCCTGTGACGAGCTGACGCACACCATCTCAACCAAGCTGAACAAGTCTTTCATTACCCCATTCGATCGTGAAGACATTTATCTGATGTCCAGCGCGCTGGACGACATCGTTGACCTGATCGACGACGCCGCGCGCGCGATCATCATTTTCGATGTCACGGAGATTCGCGATTATGCGCACGACTTTGCCGAGGTTCTGGAAAAAATGACGGAGCAGCTTCGCGAGATCGTCGCGACGCTGGAAAAGCCAAAGAACATTACGCAACGTTTGGTAGAGGTCCACCGGCTGGAGAATGACGGCGACGATATTTATCACGCCGCCATCGCTGAGCTGTTTCACGAGGAAAAGGACCCGCTAACGGTTTTGAAGTGGAAAGAGATTTACGAAAAGATGGAAGCCGCCATCGATCGTTGTGAGAACGTCGCCAACATTATCGAAAGCGTAATTATCAAGCATACGTAAAAAGATCAGTGGTCAGTAGTCAGTTGTCAGTGGTAAGCCGAACGATTGCCATAACGTGACTACCGCCCGACTGTTTTGCGCAAAGCGTGCGACTGACCACTGACGACTGACGACTGACGACTGACAACTGACACCTGACTACCGACTACCGATCATGACAGCCACTCTTGCTTTCGTCGTAATCCTGGTCATCTTTGCGTTGATCTTTGATTACATCAACGGCTTCCACGATGCGGCGAACTCAATTGCGACGATTGTTTCGACGCGAGTGCTGTCGCCCGGAATGGCGGTCATTTGGGCAGCGTTCTTTAATTTCATTGCCTTTGCGGTGTTCGGAACGCGCGTCGCAAAAGCGATCGGCGACGGCGTACGTCTCGATTTGATTACGGCTGAGTGGCGGCTGTATGTGCTGCTGGCGGCGTTGATCGGGGCAATTGCCTGGAACTTGATCACGTGGTACCTCGGGCTGCCGACTTCCAGTTCGCACGCCTTGCTTGGCGGCTACGCGGGCGCGGGGATTGCGGCTTATGGCGGTGTGATCGGTTTGTTGAAAACCGAAGTCTGGCTGCGCGTATTGATGTTCATTGTCTTGTCGCCGCTGATTGGAATGCTGCTCGGCTTTACGATGATGGTCATCGTTCATTGGGTCTTCAGGCGCTTCAGTCCATCACGCGTCGATGGCATTTTCCGCAAGGGACAATTGTTTTCAGCGGCGGCGTTTTCGTTGGGGCACGGCGGGAACGATGCGCAGAAAACTATGGGCATCATCACGGCCGTTCTCACCGCCGGCGGAATCGGCGGGCTGGCGTATGGGCCGAGCGGAGCGTTGCCAGAGATCCCATTGTGGGTAGTGCTCTCAGCGCATGCCGCCATCGGACTGGGCACGCTTTCCGGCGGCTGGCGCATCGTGCACACGATGGGTTCGAAGATAACTAAGCTCAAACCGGTCGGCGGCTTTTGCGCTGAAACGGGCGCCGCCATGACGCTCGCTTACGTAACCCTGACCGGCGTTCCCGTTTCGACGACGCACACCATCACCGGTGCCATTGTCGGAGTGGGAGCGACGCGGCGCTTGTCCGCGGTGAAGTGGGGCGTCGCCGGCCGCATCGTGTGGGCCTGGATCTTAACGATTCCGGCCGCCGCCTTCATCGCCGCGCTAACTTTCTGGATAGTGCGCGCAATTCATAACTTGGTTGGTTAACTCCTCCGTCAACTTCGCTTTCTTTCTGTCTCGTGAGCAATGTATTTGAGTTTCAAACATTTCAAGGTTCTCTTACCTCTTGTCTGCTTATTACTTTTGAGTTCGTCTTGTGGCAGCAGATCGAGTCGCTCTGAGAAAGACGTGCCCGAAGGCCTGACGCCTTTCGTCGGCGGTAAGTTCGACGCTTCTGGGGTTGCAGACGTATCCGGGACAGACGGAATTCTGTTTGTGGACAATGGACGAGAGGGCCAGGTCTTCTGGATGCGACTTGACCAGAAGGGCAAACAAGTCGGTGCTGTTAACACTGTCAGCCTCGGCGTCAGCATTGAAGACATTGAGGGCATGACGACCGACGGGACCAGCTTCTACATCGTCAGTTCGCAGTCCAGACCAAAGGCTATATCTATGGAGGGCCTGGTAAGGTTCAAGTTTGACCATCGCAGTCAAACCATAGCGGCCGCAGAATCTATAAGCGGACTAAAAAGATTCCTGGTGGAAAATGTCGCCGAACTGCGCCAAGGGGGTGAAAGGAATGGCAAAGACGGCGGACTGAACATTGAAGGCCTTGCGTGGGATCCCCGAGGTGGCCGTCTGTTGTTAGGACTGCGCTCGCCCATCGTTGATGGACATGCCCTGGTTGTGCCGCTCAGACTGCGGGATCGCGGGGGCGCATTCTCACTCGATAATTTGGAAGTGGAAAAATCCAAAGCGATTCGCCTGCCGCTTGGCGGAGTCGGCATCAGGGGAATCGAACATGACGCGCACGCAAAAGTATTTCGGATAATCAGCGGCGCGGCAGAGAACCAGGACCAGACAGACTTTGTCCTTTGGGAGTGGAACGGTAGTGAACAGCAGCCGACGGTTCGAGAGACTAAGAGATTCGAAAAGAACCTGAAGCCCGAAGGCATAGCGCGAGCGACCGCCGGCGGTCAGACTTTCCTCATCGTTGTTTTTGACGCGAGTGGATACACTATTTTGGAGTAGAAATCAGTGATCGTAACGGGACAAGTGTTCTGGTTTTCCTTTGCGAGCCTTTGCGACTTTGCGTCTTTGCGTGAGAATGGCTTATGTAACAAGTGGTCGGTTCGCGACCGACAATTCGCAACGAGCTGCGGAGCAGCGGAGGTAGTTAAGCCCAAGACGAGGCTTTGCGAGTCTTGGGTAACCGGGGCATACAATTCGTGTGGAGCCGCGGAGCGGCGACCGATAAACGCGCTGAGGTGTCAGGCTTTTCAGCTGCAATCCCCGACCCTCCCGGACCGTGCTCCAAAACTCTGTGTCGCCCGCTTCGCGGGCTCGGTTGATCTAAACAACAGGTTACCCAAGGCTCGCAAAGCCTCGCCTTGGGCTTACCTATGACCGCTGCTTCGCAGCTCGACTATTAGTTCGCCGGGACTCTTCGAAGATTAGGTCGCCGGACTTTTTGGGCAAAGCCATTTCAAGATAGCTTCTTCAAGCGATGCACAGACGAAACTTCTTAATCAGCGCAGCGGCCGGCGGGGCAGCGCTTTCGTTCGGTGGATTTCTGCGGCGAGCCGACGCGTTGTTGTCAGAGAGCAGCTTCGCTAAATGGAAAGCCGCGGGCTATGGCGATCTCGTTGAGGTGGCGGCGAAAAATACGGGCGAAAAACTTCTGCTCTTGCCTAAAGGTTTTGAGTACACGGTTCTCGGGCGAGCGGGAGAAATGATGAAAGACGGCCGCAAAACCCCCAGGCTTCACGACGGCATGGCCGCATTTCGCGTGGGCGAAGAGCTTCGCCTTGTTCGAAATCACGAAGTCAACAACCGCACTCCACTCGACAACGCGGGGATCGGGAGCAGTAATCATTACGACCATCAGGCCGGTGGCGGCACGACGACTTTGGTCATCGATCCGAAGACGAACGAACTCATTTCCCACTTCGTTAGTTTGAGCGGAACATTAACCAACTGTGCCGGGGGCGCGACGCCGTGGGGCAGTTGGATTTCGTGCGAAGAGACGACGCGCGGAAAGACTCTCCACATCGACAAAGTCGGGGCCCGGGCCGGCGGCTTTAGCCAGCCGCATGGTTATTGTTTTGAAGTTTCCGCTGCGGCAAACACGAACTTGCCGCCCGTGCCTTTGAAAGCGATGGGCAGATTCTCGCACGAGGCTGTGGCCGTCGATCCGCGCAGCGGTAACGTCTATCAAGTCGAGGATTCCACCCCGTTCAGCGGGTTCTATCGCTTCCGCCCCAACCGGCGCGGTCAACTGGCTGAAGGCGGCAAACTCGAAATACTTGCGATCAAAGACAAGCCGAACTACAACACGCGATTTGGACAAAGAACCGGCGCGACCTTCGCCGCCAATTGGGTGACGATCGACAACCCCGATCCGGAATTGGCAGAAACGGACGAACAAGCCGTTTTCAAACAAGGCGCGGCAAAAGGAGCGGCGCATTTTTCGAAACTGGAAGGCTGCTTTGCAGCGAATGGCCGAATCTATGTCGTTTCGTCAAACGGCGGCGATGCCGAAGGCGGGCAGATTTGGGTTTACGAACCAACGACGCGCGATGAAGGCCGTCTGACACTGCTGTTCGAATCGCCGAGCCGCCAACTTCTCGACATGCCGGACAATATTTGCCTTCATCCCAAAAACAATCTGTTGTTTATGTGCGAGGACGGAAACTACGGGCAACTCGCGGCGTCGGATAACCATGTTCGCATTCTCACGCCCAACGGCAAGATCGCTGATTTCGCCAAGAACATCGCTCCCGGTTTTGAAGCCGCTGAATTCGCGGGCGCGACCTTCAGTCCGGATGGACAGACCTTGTTCGTCAACATCCAGCAAGCAGGCGTGACTTTGGCGATCCGGGGTGACTGGAAAACTTTTGCCGGCTGAGCAGTAAGATGTCGAAAGATTCACGCGCGATATGTCCGAAAATGCGCTCAACTCTACGCCTTCAATAAGCTACAAGGAGGCGGAAATTGCTAACCGGCAAATCATGGGAACAGATCGGTGTTTGGGCTGGGGCTGTGCGGATATCGATTCAATGCCTTGGTATCGACCAATACCTTAGCGGTACGGCTGGATCAATCGAGCGCTGCCGGCAAGGGCCGCATTTCTAAACTCGAAGGGGGCCAGCGCGAAGCTTGACCATTCCGTGCCTCTCGTCGAGACGGGGCATGGCCTCAGACCCTTACGAAGAAAGCCTGTATCGCTTTTGCCCTCTTCAGGAAATGGCCCCTTATAACGTCTTAGCGCCTTCCATGTTGGTATAGAGATTGAGGCGTTTGGTTTTCAATTTTCCGGGCTTATATTTTTGAAGCCACTTATCATCTTCGTCGAGGAACAAGCTGCCGTCGGAAGTCTTTTTGGGTTTGTTTTGCGACGTAGCCTCGACCACTGACCGGAAATAGTAGTGGTTGAACAGCCGGTTAAATTCAGTGAAGTAGATGTCCGCAACCCGCTGATCCCCACGAATAATTAGCATGTTTTCGTCGTTTTCGTTCGTCGACGCTTTGCTGAAGTTGGCGGAACCTGTTACCACCACCGGGTCTTCGCCAAGTGGATCCTTCAACAAAAACTTTGAGTGCACGTAGACCACGTGTTTGTTGATTTGAAGCAGCTTGGCATTGGTCTCCTTGGCCCACTGATAGACCGGGTTCCTAATAAACGAGCCCCACGCCTGGTAGACGTTGTTGGAAGCGGTGATGGGAATGAATTCTTTCTTGCTGCGCGGATTCGGAGCATCACGTTTCTCCAGCAACATGAAGACCAGGTGGCTCATGCCCGTGTTATCCAGTAGCTGCGTCTTAAAGTTCTCATTAATGCCGAATGCCAGAGTGATACAGGAGCACGCTTTGGCTGAATCGACCAACCGCACATAAAGTTCCAGCATGCCCAGCGCCTGCTCTCGGACTGAACACCGAGGTAGCGCCTTTTTGAATATCATCAATCTCGCTTGGTACGTCGTTAAGATCGGCGACCGCGTCCCGCAAGGCTTTGTTGGCGGCTTTCGCTTCCGCTCCTCCAAGTCCCGCCGTCGCCCCTGGATCTTTTTTCAATAACTCCCAAAACGCTTTGAATTGTTTCGCGATCTCGGGATCGCGCACCCAATGACCCACGTTAGTCTGTCCGCTGAAGCCGCCGAGAGAAATATTGGCTGAGCCGGTCCAAACTTCAGTCGGCTTCTTGCCGCCTTTGATCAACACCATGAACTTGTTGTGCTGAATATTGTTTGGCCTGGCTTCACGCAGTTTGTAGTTTTTCTTCGGAATCTTCGCCGCTTTGAGCGTCCTGATGTTGTCTTCGCGAGGAAAGCTGTCGACCATCTTCCCTGTTTTTGAATCTTTGTGCTCATTGACCTTCCCGTCAATGATTAGCTTCACGTCAACTCCGCGATTGATGGCCTCCTTAATCGCATTCGCAACTGGTTCATAGCGAAACTCGTAGAAGCACCCGAGTAGAGTGTCACCTTTTTTGGCGTTAGCAATGAATTTCAGGATGGCGTCGTCCAACTCACGAGTTAGCCATTGCAGCGCTTCTTTGCCTTTTTCTTCAGGCAACTCGTCTGGTTTGAGCTCACCAAATTTCCGGGTGTAAGCCTGGCTACTGGCGACGCCGCGATTAAAGAAAACGTCGTGGGCGCTTTTGCTGAAGAGCGGTTCGGTTTTGACCTTGATGCTGATGGGCTTCTCGCTGCGATCGAGTTTCTTGGGTTTGCCTTTAATCGGTTGAAACACGTACTCGTAAGCATGGTCCGGCTTAGCGGTGAAGTCATCCCACACCAAACTCTGGATAGGATGGTCCATCGTGCTCACTTGGGTGGTTTCGTTTGGTTTTGGAATGAGGGAGGGAAAAACTTTGAAGCCTGGCATCGTGTAACGCTCATTTGCGGCGGTGTCGATCCGTTCGACGCCAAAACCCAGCAGTCCCTTCTTAGCTTTGTCGCTGGCCTGAATACCAAATGAAATTGTATTTACTCCACTGATTGCAAAGATCTGGAATGAGTTTGACTTGGGGGATTTGAAGCGCATAGTTTTTCTCCTTTGACTTGGTGGTGGGCCAGGAGCCCGCGCGAGGTGGCGACCCTTCGAGCTTAAAGTTGAAGACCCTGTGGATCCGGAGTATTTAGGTTATCTGTGCGGCGCTGTCAAGCTATTTGCTACGAGCAGAGTCGGCTAATGAAAATTCAATTGACCCGGTTTTGCTCTGATGACCGAACCGAGAGAGCCCGGCGCTACGCAAAGCTCCTCATTAATCAATGACTATTTGTTCCAAAGCGCTTCGTTGAGGGCAGTGAGTTTGACAAGAGAAAATCAAAGCTATGAGCGAAAAACGGCCTTGCCAGAGTTGCTTTTGCCGGCGAGCTACCTGTATTTCCTAACGACGTCGCCGGGCGTGCGACCAAGACCTTGGTATCGACCAATACCTTAGTCCAATTTTCCGATTTCTCTGCTCGTGTTTAATTCAAATCACTTAGACAAGGGAGAAAGAACACAATGAAAACGATTCGAATTATGGCGATAGCGTTGCTGGTTATTACAAGTGGCTTTGCGCTGTACGTGGTGCACGCACAGCAAGTCGGAGCCCGGCGCATCGAACTCCACCGGCACGACCTGAGCGCCCCCGGACGCGAGGTTATCCAGGTAATCGTCGAGCTCGAACCGGGAACGACGGCCGCCCGGCACTCACATCCGGGCGAAGAGATCATCTATGTCCTCGAGGGTACGTGGGAATACACACTGGAGGGCAAGCCGCCGTTGACCGTGAAGGCCGGCGAAGTCCTGTTCATCCCAGCCGGAACAATCCACTCGGCGAGGAACGTCGGCTCCGACCGCGGAAAGGAGCTGGCCACTTACATCGTCGAAAAAGGAAAGCCGCTCGTCACGTTGGTCAAATGAGCGCGGGTGAGGGAGAACATAATGGGTAAGCAAGACAGAACGATTGCGAGTGGGAAACAGACGGAGGTAGCTGTGCTTGCCGGCGGCTGTTTCTGGGGAGTCGAGGAAATTCTCCGTAGTGTGCCCGGCGTGATAGACACCGACGTCGGCTACACAGGCGGCTGGCTGAAGAATCCTACGTACGCCGATACACACCACAGCAAATCGGGGCACGCCGAAGCGATCCGCGTGACTTTCGATCCGGCGGTGCTCAGCTACGAAGATTTACTGGACAAGTGGTTCTTCAAGCTGCACGACCCAACCACACTTAACCGTCAAGGCTATGACGTTGGCACGCAATACCGCTCGGCGATTTTTCCGCAGACGCCTGAGCAGAAGGTAACCGCGGAACGAGTGAGGGCGCGTGTAGATGCATCAGGGATGTGGAAGCGCCCGATCACAACAACCATTGAGCCCTCCTCCACATGGTACAGCGCGGAGGACTATCACCAGGATTACTTGCGCAAAAACCCGGGAGCGTACAGCTGCCAATACATGCGCGATTAGGGACTAAGGAGTGCGCTTCGGGGTGCAGAAGCTTATCGATCGCTGGCGCGAATTTCGGATTGATTGGTTTTTAGCGACCGCTCGTATTCAGCCAACATGCGCGCGTAACAGGCGGGGCACATGGCCAATGCGAGTTCTTCACCAACTAATCGAATGATTTCTCCGCACCAACTGCATTTCACCGTGGGGCTTGCGAGTTGAGCCAGTTGTTCTTCTTCAGACACCCCGTCTTCAATAAGCATTAGCGTCATGAGTTGTACCTCTTCGCTCGATTTGTATTGCTGGACCATTAGTTAATCCGACCGGTGTTACGTGCCGGTTACTCGATAATTAAAAGGCAGTGAACTTGTCGAACCATGGTCTCGCCTACGGTGGAGCTGATTTGCCCCAGAAGTGTTTCGAAAAGAGCGGCGGCAAGCCCGACTTCTTACCTTTTGTGCAAAGCTCACCGGTGCAATGGCCGAATGACAAGGTTGGCTCATGTAATTCGCACGGCCGTTAACCTCCCATTCAGGTTCAATTCAGACAACTTTTGGGCGAAAAATTACAGTATCCAGCCATGTAACATTTTGGTAACATGCCTTCATCCGCGCTGCCCCTCAGCGCGGCAACGGTAACCAGAACCGACGCAGCAAGCGGGCTTTCGCCGGTCCAATCCTTGAAGGAGATGAAGTGCGACGCAAGACTCAAAGGAGAGTCGTCTCTGCACTTGTCAGGATTTGTTTCCTTTGCATAACGCTACTCGTCTGTCTGCCACAGCCAATCGCCGCGAATTCCCTCGACAGAATCATTTGTCTTGAACAAGTTTCGCCGACGCGACGTCAAATACTGACTGAAAAGTTGCGCGACATTACGGGCCTGCAAGTGAGCTTCAACGAAAACGGCGCACTACGGGTGACCGATGCAAGCGCCCGCGGTGGATCACAAACTGCGCGAAGCCTGATTTCGAAAGCCCTTGCGGGGACCAATGTGGTTATTCTCGAAGATGCCAGCGGACGACCCGATGTGGTTTTCTCCCAGGTAGTGTCGGCGAAATGGAAACACCACACATCGAAGATGCCGCCGGCGTTTGTCGTGCTAATCGACTTTGCGGACTTTAACCACTTGCTTGGCGATGAAGCGGCGCTCAAGGCATTTGATGTCGGTTGGGCGTTTCTTCATGAACTGGATCATGTCGTAAATGACTCTTTGGACGCGAGCGATGCTGAGCAAACGGGCGAATGTGAAGCTCACATCAACTTAATGCGCCGCGAATGCAATCTTCCGCTGCGGGCCAACTATTTCTTCACGTACCTTCCGTTTACACAACGCGACTTTCGCACCAGGTTTGTGCGATTAGCTTTCGAACACACTGACGCTGTTACAAACAAGCATCGCCGTTATTGGGTGATGTGGGATGCGGGACTGGTGGGCGGCCTACCTGAGATTGCGAAAACTAAATAGTCCGCGTTTGCTTAGACTCTGACTGATCGGTTTGATCAGCGCCGGCCGCGCGCGCTCGTCCCAGCGTGCGCCCGGCATCCGCGACCTTCTCCTGAAGGGTGGCGTGGATCCTAAGGATTAGATCCTTCATCTCCTTCAGTTGCTCAGGATCCTTACCTCCGCGTGCCAGCAAGGCCACGGCAATATCGCTGCTTAGTTCGTTTTGAATCGACATCGGGTCTTCGGCGATTAACGTTTCGTCTCGGGAAACCTTAAGTGGGCGCGCATCCTATCCTGCCGGGGTTACGTTGATGTTAATTTCGCGTTAAATGTGCGCCTCCGACACTTCAAGTGTGCTGTGAATTAAGCTTGATTTAACGGCGCGTTTACCCTGCTGTAACCGCAAGCGCTTAGTTTCTCTCCTTACACCTCGATTTCGTTTTACCGCGTCGGCTTCAATCGTCAGTTCAGTAAATGGGTTCGCACACGATGTTCCGAAACCGCGCGGAGTTAAATGCCCTCAGGTTACTTAAGGAGATTCGAATGCGGAGAATACAAGCACTCTTCCAAGCAACTCGGCTCGCACTTGCTGTGCTCGCGACAGTTTTAATTGCGTCTGCAGCAGTCCTTGCCCAGTCAGGTTCAAACGGCACGCTCACGGGCGTGGTCCAGGATCCCAACGGCGCCAACATTAGCGGCGTGACTGTCACGGCAAAAAACATCGCGACCGGCGCAACGCGCACCGCGACCACTTCTGATGATGGGCGATGGAGTTTGCCGGGACTCACAGTGGGCGCGTACGAAGTAACTTACGAAATGACGGGTTTCAAGAAATTGGTGCGCGCCGGCGTTGAAGTAGAAGCGAGTGTGCCGCGCACTCTGGAAGACAAACTCGAAGATTGGCGAAATCGGCGCGGTCATCAATGTGGTAGAAAGCGCATCGCTAATTTCGGCTGAAACTTCTACGGTGGCCCGACAGCTTTCATCAGAACAGTTGGTACAGGTGCCGACATCCACGCGCAGCTTCACCCAGTTGTTGTCGGCTGAAGCCGGCGTCAGCACAGACCTATCGCCCGTGCTGACTAATGGCAACGGCAATCAATCGCCGTCGGTTAACGGCACGCGCACAACCAGCACGAGCCTTTTCTTCAACGGCATCGACGCGACGAACATCACTACGAATGAAGGCTCGCTGAACGACAACATCGCGCCCGCGCCTGAGACTTTGCAGGAGGTAAAGCTGCAAACCTCGCTTTACGATGCATCGACCGGACGATCAGGCGGCGGCAACTTTCAGCTCATCACAAAGCAGGGCGGGAACACTTTTAGCGGCAGCGCTTACTACTATCTCCAGAACGAAAAGTTCAATGCGAACGATTTTTTCTTCAACAAGGAAGGCATCGCGCGGCCAAAAGCGCGACGCAGTGAAGCGGGATTCACGCTCGGTGGGCCGGTCGTCAAGGAGCGGCTCTTTTTCTTTGGCAGCTATCAATACACGGACGCCGCTACCGGTTTCGTTCCTACCGCACGAAGTGTGACGGTGTTGCCTGCGGCGCTAAGGCACATTACAGGAGCGCGCACGGCTGATAATCTGGCGGCCGCTTTCAATCTTGAAAATGGATGCACGGTGGGCGTGAATTGCCTGACCGCCGCAGACATCTCGCCAGTCGCGATTCAGTTGTTCAATTTGATCAACCCGGTGACTGGCGATTTTGTGATTCCGTCTCCGCGGGCAGGCGCACGGCTGATTGGCGTCGATCGCGCGGGCGCGCGAGCCTTTCAGTTTGGATTGGCGCCCGGCATCGCGTCACGCACGCGTCAGGAAAACAATCGGTTGGTGCAACAACTCAACGTTTTTCCTTCACAGTTTACGCAACATCAGTTCAGCACGAGATTGGACGGCCGTCTGACCAAGGCGAACACTTTGAGTGGCACGTTTTTCTACAGCAAGTTTCCGGGCCTCGATTCATTCCCCGACCCATCGAGCCTCGCTTCGCCTTTCACCCTTCAGCGCGCTGATCAGAATCGCACCCTCGCCATCTCTGACCAGCACGTGTTCGGCGCGACGCTGATTAACGAAGCGCGCTTCGGCTATTTCTATCTCAACAATACTCGGAGTCTGGATGAGCCGTTCCTGGCCCAGGGCTTTACCAGCGCGGCGCTGGGCATAGCAAATCCGGCGCTCTTGTTCGACGACAGCCCCGGCACCCGACGACTGGGCCACTTTATCGGCCGGCCGGGCACGAACATGTCGCAGTTTTCTTTCGGCGGACCAAATGATTCGTTCAATCGGCGCAAGCAACAAACCTTCAGCTTCGCCGACACCGTTACCTGGATTTCGGGCAAACACACGCTGCGCTTCGGCGGCGACTTCAAGAGTCATCGCTACGATTCGAATCTGCCGGAAGAGCAGGCGACTGAATTCGAAAAGTTCGACAGCTTCACACAACTGCTGACGGGCAACGCGACGGAAGCCGACACGCAATTCGGAATTACCGACAAGAGCTTCCGGTTCCGGGACTACAGCGTATTCATCACCGACGATTGGCGGCTGTCGAGAAAGCTAACGCTCAACGCCGGCATGCGATACGAACTGTTTATGTGGCCGACTGAGAAACAAGGACGAATTGGTAACTTTGACTTTACTGCATTCGAACCCTGCTTCACGGCCGCGGGAGCGACCAACGCGCTTTGCGACAATCCAGCGTCAGGGTTTCTCGTGCCGTCGAATGTGCAGACCACCGGTTTAGCCAACGTCGATGCCGCAATCAACGCCACCGCGAAAGCCGGCAACAATCACACGCTGAACGGGCAGGACACGAACAACTTTGCTCCGCGCGTGGGATTTGCTTATTCGCCGCTTGATTCAAACCGGTTGGTTATACGGGGCGGATTCGGAGTCTTCTATGACCGGCCGTCGGCGGCGTTCATCAACACTGTCTTCAGCAACTATCCATTCCTGCGCGAAATTGAAATCACGGTGCCGTCGGGTAATGTGCCTATCGCCAATGCGTTCGCTGCGCAGCCGACCACGCTGGGTTTGAATAACTGGCTGCCCTTCCGCATTGTGCGCGGGTCGGGAAGTGCCGGCACGTATGTAATCCGCGACAACACCGGCGTCACCGCTGATGCGCGGGGGAACGCGACCGTCGGAGCAAATCTCGGCAACATCGCTGAGACGTTTGAGTTTCGCGCCGTCGATCGCAACTTGAAGACGCCTTTGGTCCAGCAATGGAATTTGGGTGCGCAATTCGAAGTGACGAAGAACCTGGTTGTCGAAGCGCGTTACGTCGGCACGCGCGGTCGTAACCTGCTGCAAGCGATCGCGTTCAATCAGGGATTCGACCTGAACGATTCGACGACGCCCGATCATATTTATGAACGGTTCAATCAGGCATACCTCGCCGCCGGAGCTCCGAACGGCGCCCTGAATGCTGGCACGACTGCGCGGGCGAGAGGACTTGGCCGCGCGTTCGGGTTTGCGAATCCGTATCTCGGTGGCGGGACGGCGACTTGCGCGGGCGGGGTGCTTGGTGGGGTAACCGGCGCTTCAATAGATCTAAATTTGGCGAATCCAATCACTTGCTCAGGCAGCACGCTCGGTGGCGGTCAAATTATTAATTTCGAAGCACGCGTGCCGGTACTCGGCTTCAACGTGCCGGAAGCGCTCCAATTGCGTTCGAACGGCGAGTCGGATTATCACGGCGCGCAATTCACCGTAACGCACCGGCTCTCGAAAGGTTTGCACTTCAACGCGGCTTACACGTTCTTCGAGATCGGAAGACACCAGCTCAACCGATCCGGGCAGCACGGCCGGATCGGGCAAGCCCGACGTGCCGAACACCGGGTTCGTCGTGCAGGGCGATCAGCGCAACCTGGAAGCGAACCGCGCCGTTTCCGATTTTGATCGCACGCATCGGTTCAGCCTGAACTTTGTTTATGATTTGCCCTTTGGCTCAAACAGCAGGTTTCTCTCCGGCTGGCAACTGTCAGGATTTTTCCAGGCACAGACAGGGACGCCGTACAGCATTTTCGCGCCCGAGCCTGAACTGCAAACGGCTCCACAGTACGTGGATCTCGTGCGCGGCTCAGGCGGCTTGTACCGGCTCGGCTTTGGCCGGCCTAATCTTTGTGGTGACGTAACCCAACAGGGCGCCGATATTACTGAAGCTGCTTTCAACCGCGGCGCTTTGTGCACGGCCCTGGGGCAGAACGGGAACTTGTCGCGAAACGCATTGCGCGCGCCATCGCAATCGCGTCTGGATCTGGGGATCGTAAAGCGCACAAGGATAAGCGAGCGTGTCGTCGCCGAATTCGGCTGGGACATTTTCAACGTGTTCAACCGGGTAAACTTCGCCGCGCCGGATTCGGAATTGGGCAGTCCCGACTTCGGCCGCATCACGAACACCGTCGGCGGTCCGCGCGTGATGCAGTTTCGAGCGAAATTGAAGTTTTAAGGAGACTCTCTTATTGCCAGCGTCGTGACCGAACGTGGTCGCCGCGTACAACCCGTGACTGGGGAGCCCCGACGCGTCGGGACTCCTCCGTCGCGCGTTTAAGTTTCAGGTATTCCCCCTCTCCGCAAGCGGAGAGGGTTAGGGGAGAGGTTGCCGTGCAGGCGTAACCCCACCCCTCCCCCTCCCCGCGCACGGGGAGGGGCCGAGCAGAATTTCAGAATGACTGAGAATGAGTAAATCGAACTCAGGCCGAGTATTTCCGCTTCACGTCGTCGAACCATCGTCTGAAGACGACGTTTACGACGATGGCTATCTCCGCGTTGAGCACGAAAACTTTTATCTCGCCTGCGGCGGAGAACCGCTGTATTTGCCGCGGGTGGAATTTCTGCTGATGTCACGCCTGTCTCGTTCTATAAACCGCGTCGTGCGGTCTGAAGAACTCTGGCGCGCAGCGTGGGAAAACAGCAAGCCTTTGAATACCGCCAGCCTGCACGTCTACATTCATCGTCTCCGCACGAAGCTCGCGCCCCACCAGATCCAGATCGACACGGTGATTAACGTCGGTTACCGACTATTGAGGTCGCCCGCGGCTCCTAATCGATAACCGCTTAAGTGAGCGAGGTTGAGAGAACCTGTTCCTCAGCCTGCTTCCCTACATGGTTTAGACAAACATGACCGCCGAGCAATCAATGCGCTGATGTGCCCTTTGGCTCCTTATGGAGTACCGCGCTTGCCTCCTTCTTTCTTGGAAAACCCCCTCGGGCGTACCTTGTCGTGCTCAAGAGGCGAGTGCTCCTCCGATTCCTTCGGGAACAGCAACGAGGCGGCCACGGCCACACCCAATACCAGCGCTACCACCCCCAGCGACGCCTCGACGGGAATTTTGTAAACGTCGCTCAGCAACATCTTCACCCCGACGAAGGCCAGCACCACTGACAGTCCCAGCTTCAGGAAGTGGAACTTGTGGATCACCCCGGCCAGCAGGAAGTAGAGCGCGCGCAGGCCCAGGATCGCGAAGACGTTCGACGTGTAGACCAGGTAAGCGTCCTGCGTGATGGCGAAGATGGCCGGAATCGAATCCAACGCGAAGATCAGGTCCGTCGTCTCCACAAGCACGAGCACGACGAAAAGCGGTGTGGCCATGCGCTGCATCGCTCCGCCCACGTCGGCCGGCTCGCGCACGAAGAAGCTTTGGCCTCGGTAAGTCCTCGTAACCGGGATGAAGCGGTGCAAGAGCCTGATGACGGGGTTCGCCGCCGGCTCGATGTCTTGCTGGTCATGCGTTGCCATCCTGATCCCGGTGACGACGAGGAACGCGCCGAAGACGTAGATGATCCAATGGAACTGCTTGATGAGGTAGGCGCCCGCGCCGATCATCGCGCCCCTCATCAGCAGCGCTCCGATCACGCCCCAGAAAAGGACGCGGTGCTGGTGCTTCGCCGGGACCTTGAAGTAGGCAAAGATCAGGACGAAGACGAAGATGTTGCTAAAGTCGGGGGCGGCTCACAAGAGTCAGGCAGGTCGTCATAGTCTTGCAAGAGTTAAAGACGCATCAGGAACTAATCAAGACTGTATGACCACTCGCGTCAAAGACAGTAAACCCCTCACTTTGTTCGCTTGATAATCCAGTCCGCGATCGTCTGTAAGACTGCCGGCGAAGTGGTCTCTTCGATTTGGTCATACTCTGAAGGCAAACCCGTTTGGCTGGTTTGGAACAAATGATTCAGCCGCGGGAAGGCCTTAACCGTGTAGTCTTTGTTTTTGCCTTCTTTGAGCCCGGCCGCGATGCGATCGAGATTTTCCTTCCACGCAACCTGAAGATCGAGCTCTCCATTCAATGCCAGAACCGGGACCTTAACGTGTCTTAACACCGGCGCTGGATCGAAAGTTATGAAGTAACGAAACCACGGCAGGCGAAACATCGGCATTAGCGTCCGGACGCTGGACTCGAGGGGTGCAAATGCCTTTCTTTGAGTTTCATTCATCGTGCCCACGTGCCGAGCGAGCTCTTCTCTGACTAGTTGCTCTCGCCGGCTCTCATCGTTTTCACTCTTGACGATTGTATGAATCTTATTCAACAAGATGGTCCCTTGGGCAATCGTATCGGAGTCTGTTCCCTGCACCTTTTGCATTAGTTCAGTCTGCGTAATAACGACATCTTCGCCACGTTGCCCGAGACCCGCCAGCAGTACGATGAAAGCGACATCTTTGGAGCGGGCGGCCGCCATCGGCGCGATCATCCCGCCTTCGCTGTGTCCAATGAGGCCGATCTGTTTTGCATCAATCTCTTTCCGGGTCTTAAGAAAGTCCACCCCCGCCAGAACGTCCCCCATATAGTTTTCGCTGGTCGCTGCCAAACTTCCAAGATCGGACTCGCCCGTACCGCGGTCATCAACACGGAGAACGGCGATGCCTTGACGCGTCAGGTGATCTGAGAGCACGAGGAACGGCCGGTGTCCCGCGATAAGCGAATCGCGATTCTGCGGCCCGCTACCCGATATCAGGATCACAGCCGGATATTTCCTGTTGCCGTTGCGAGGCAAACTCAGAGTGCCGGCCAGCTTCACGTTGTCGGCAGCATTGCGATAGCTGACGTTTTCCTCGTCGTATGGATAAGGTTTTTTCGGGTCTTGCGGGCGCGTGATCATGGGCACCTCGCCGACGCTTCTAAAGATCATCGAAGTCGAACCCGCGCCTTGCTTAAATGTGCCCGTGATTTCGTGGCCCTTGTCGTTAAGCGTGCCCTCATAGCTCATTCCAAACTGGGCCGCCCTAAAACTCACCTTCTTTCCATTCAGACTCACTGAGTCGACAGGTAAATCCGTGACCCCCTGATCGACGCTGTCCAACTTTGCCGTGTAACCGTCCCCGGTCTTTTGAATTTTAAGCAGCAGTCGAATTTTTACGCCGCCCACATCCAATGTTGCCAGCCAGTTTCCGCGGAGGTTGCTTTCGTTCTGCGCAAAAGCTGGTGAAGAAACCATCAGAAGGATCAGGTTCAGAAATATAGCGAGTAAGGTCTTCATTGTTTTCTCCCTGTTCGAAACTATCTACCCCCGTCCAACTTTGAAAGAAGCTGGATGATTTCGCGTACCTCGTTGAAATTCACAATGATGATGATCGGCACAATGACCAGGACTAGTATGCCGAGTACCAAACCGGTCTTAGCCCACATGCGATGTAACTTCAGTGCCGGCGCGGGTTGTGCGCGCAACGCAAGCCAGCCGAAAACGATCGCCAGGATTGGTTTCTCAAGCCCGAGCAGGTTGACGAAACTGCAAATCCCCAGAATTAGCGAAGCAGTCGCAAAGGCATACTTCTGGCCGAGGATCCAGGATTCTTTTACTTCAATTTCATTCATGGCTTTATCTCTCCGACTGTTAGTTCGGCGTTTATCCGAAATGGATTTTCCTTAATGAGAACAAATAACCCGACAAAGAGGATCAATGGCACGAGTTTGAAAGCGATCCCGGGTGCCTGGTCGGGAAGCATTTCGAACAGCTTGTAAGCCACGAAGATCGCTCCGAACAACCCGAATGGCGCCCATCCAAATCGCGGGACAATGCGCGAGCCCAATCTCTTTTCAACAGCCGGCCACAGATTCGCATCGTGCTGGTGACGGGCTTGGCTCTTAAGTAGAGAGTCAACGCGCAGAATCTGCTCGACCTCTTCCTGGCACTTTGCGCAGTTTTTGAGGTGCGAGCTGATTTGCTCGGCGACGAGTGTTGGTTTCTCGCCGTCACTCTCAGCCATCAATGCCATCAATACATCGTCGCAATTTACTTCGTTCATCGTTGGTCCTTACCTCAATGGAATTGACCGGTTAGTTTTCTCTGTAACTGCTTGCGGACATAAAACAGACGGCTCATAACGGTCCCCTTCGGAATTTGTAAGTGTTCGGCGAGTTCCTGATACGAGAGGCCGTCGAGATATTTCAGCGTTATCAGCTCGCGGTCTTCGCGCGGCAACGAAACCAAAGCTCTTTCAAGCGCAATTCGTTCTTCACGAGCAAGGCCGCTTTGCGGCGCCAGGATCTCGGTGTCCTCGATACGTTCTGTTTCCCGGTTTCGCATTCTCATCTTGTAACAACGGTTGCGAAGCAAAACGTAAAACCAGGGGTAAAAGGCTCGCGCTCGATCGAAACTATCAATCGCTTTAAAGGCATCAATAAATGCTTCCTGGACGGCATCTAAAGCATCTTCGCGATTAAAGAGAATGGCGACGGCGTGACCGACTGCCTGTCTCTGGTAACGCTCAACGAGAATGCGAAAGGCGCTCGTCTTACCGTTCTGGCATTCCGTGATGGCTCGCGAATCGTCCATAAATGCACTTCACACTATGGGTATCCAGTCGTCGCGCCAAATATTCAAACTTATTTTGGAAAACTTCGCGGCGTTCTGGCGGCAGCAGCAACTTCCCAATTTTGCAGAGTTCTTCAGAGGTTACGATGCCCACAACATCGCCGCTTCGTTGTGCGCTCTTGCTTTTGGCAGCAAGGCGACGACGAAATTTAAGCCGGTTGTGGCTTCTGTTCAACTCCTTCCAACTTCTAGCTATCTGGGTTACTTTCAAAAAAATTTTCATGACCGGCAGTTCATCCGGCCCTCGGTCGAGCTACTGCGAAACTGTTTGCGTCCCAGGTAAGCCCGAAACTGAATCATTAGGAGTCGATTCCCATGAAGGATCTAACAATTCTTTTAGAAAACCGTCCGGGAGCTTTAGCCGAAATGGGCGAAGCGCTGGGCCGCGCGGGTGTAAGCATCGAGGGCGGGGGTGCTTTTGTCGTCAATGGTGAGGGCGTTGCTCACTTTCTCTTTCATAATGGAGCAGCCGCTCGCGCCGCGCTTGAGGCTGCAGGCATTCGCGTTCTCAACGAACGTGAGGTGCTTGTCCAGCGTTTGAGGCAGGCGGAGGCCGGCCAGCTCGGCAAGATCACTCGTCTGATGGCCGAAGCCGGCGTCAATATCGAGACGCTTTACAGCGATCACGATCATCAATTGATTCTGGTGGTGGATGATTTGGAAAAGGGAAAAGCAGTTTCTGAAGCGTGGAGCCGGAAACCAAACCTCTCTGATGTTGAAGGTCCTTTTCAAACGGAAGGTGATCGTCATTAGCGTACTGCGGAAACCAAAGCTTGTTCTTACCGAAGACTTAGTCGCTGGCGTAGCCATGCCGCGCGGTCACGCTTTGCTTCATCGTTCAAAGCGTGACCCGCTTCATAAAATGTGACGAGTTTCGGTTTGCTTGCCTTCTCCGAATAGAGCCTGGCATTTTCTTCTGTCGGGTAGTGGTCCGTCTTGCCGAACTGAAGGAATAGCGCCGCGGGTGCGACGTGACCGATGTAGTTTATCGGATCAACAACCACCATAGTCTTGAAGTAGTTTTCCTGTTGTTCCTTAGTCAACGAATCCCGCGTCTTAATAATTGCCGGAATAGTACTGGTTCGTAAAAACCCAGTCAGACTCGGTGCGCCGGCCATAATTACGTAGGCTTTGATGCGTTTCTCAACACCAGCCAGGATCGCGCCCGTGTGCGCGCCGTAACTGTGTCCGACAAAACCGATACGTTTCGGATCAATGTCTGGGCGTGATGTAAGCAAATCCACGGCGCGCCGCATATCAATTACCGTCTGAATGTAGATGTCGCGGTCAACTTCAGGTTTAGTCACCGTGAAATCAAAGTCCCGTTTCGATTCTCCGGTGCGCGAGAACGGGGCGTCTATCAACAACGACACGGCGCCTGCTTTAGCTAGTGCCACTGCTTCGTCGAGAAAATTGTTCCGGCTTCCCGGACGCGCATGCATGAAAATAACCGCGGCGAATTTGCGTCGCGGGCCAGCCGGCACGACCAGGTAAGCGGTTACCCGGCCGCCTTTGGGACTCTGATAAGAAACGTCGTGAATGCGAACGCCGTCTTTCTCTTCGACGTGGATCTCTTTCACATCAAGCGGAAGAGCTCGGTCGTAAGCGAACATCTGGCGTAATTCGCGCATGGATGGTGACTGAGCGACACTGCCGGCGCACGCGACAATCATTAACAGCAGTGTGATGAACAAACGTCTCACGCTATTTCCCTTTACGTATAAGTTTTCTGCAGTGCGTATGATGCGGGGAAAACAGAAAGCGTCTAATGAGAAGTAGTCATCAGGATGTGAGGCGCTGAAGAGCAAAAATATATTAGGAAGGGTGAAGCCGAAGTCTCTTTTACCCATCACCCATCGGCGCCCAGCTAATCACGCCTGCTCGACGGCGTTTTTTCACTCACTCGCTCTTCGATCCGCAGTGCCGGTCTCAACGGCGACGCCGTGTTTGAAAACCATCTCACCGCCCAGCCATCCGGAGATGCTGATCAGGATTACGCCTAGAACTGAGAGCGCGAACGGAATTGTATGGTTGTCGCTGACCATGCTTGAGCCGCTTGACGTGCGCAGGTAGAAGCTGCCCGCGAAGAGAAGCAGCGCAATTACATTCAGCCGCGCGTGCCAGTTGGCGAGCTTTACCACTGTCTTATCTGTGAGCGACAGCCAGTCAATAATTCCTGGCACTGCCGCCGCGGCACCCCCAATGATGCCGCCTAACAAAGTGTAGAAGGCGATGTAGTCTCTCCACACCGGATTGCCTCGCCAGAGATAGATCACGTCAGCGACAACTGAGAAGACCCAGAGAGCGATTGGAAATGGAATGATCATCGGATGAACAGGATGTCCACCAATGCTTGCAGGACTTGCCATGTTGACTCCTTTCTATTCCGACCCCGCCTTGATCCGGATAAAGCCAACGAGGATTGTTGGCGTCAACGAGTCCCGACGCTTCGGGACGACTGAAGTGTAGCCCCGGGCGGGGTCCCCACGCGAGCATCTCGCGTGGTGTGCTTGTGCGAGTCCCGAATGCGCCGGAATAACCCGGGGATCAGGTCCCTTCAGAATCCGAGGGACCGATGAACGCGGGCGATAGAAAACCTCGAAAGCCGGAATCATCGCGCCGCGAAAGGGCGTGGAAATCAACTTCCCGAACGCCAACTTTGATAGCCGACGCGAGTGCCAGCAGATTGACAGCGTGCGCGGCACGTGATATTTACCGCGACCATTAGAGTCACCCTCCAAATGCGCGAGGAGGCGAACGAACCTTGGGAGTTTTTACCGATGAATTCCCCTCTCGCTGTAATCCAGGCAAACTAAAAGCAGATAGAAAGAAAGGAATCCCTTTTATGAGTTTTAGCAAGACCCTCGTTACTATACTTCTGTTGGTTGCCGTGTCGATGTTGGCCGTAGTCGGGCCGCCCACGGTTTCCACCCACGCCGGAACATCTGCGGCTGCCGAGGCTGAAGCCCCGCGCTACAGCGCTGAGCTTGACCTGTTGCGCCAGCAGTTGGCGGCAAGTGGTACCGCCGGCGTCGAACTGGCGCAGGCCGAATATTTTACGAACGCCGATGGCTACAACGCCGCTACTTCGCAGACGATCATCGCCAACGACCGCACACACTTGATCAACTCGCAGTTCGTCGAAAATGACCCGCGGCGCGGCGGAACGTCCAACATCACTTATGTCGTCGATCAGAGCGACGGCGGGGCGCTAACAATCACGCCGAGCGGCGTCGTTGTCCTGCCTAACTCGGCGACCGAGCCGGCCGTTGACCAGAGCATGGCGACGTGGGGCGCGGTCAACTGTAACGGCCCCGGTGTCGTTAAGGTAGCCGACTCCGGCGGCAACATCGACCTCATTGACAACATCGTGCTCGGCGGCGCAGTCGGTTCGCCGACCGCTGACGTGACACACGCCGGGTGGCTCAACCCGCCATTCTTCAATGCTATCGCCCCCGGCGGCGGCAGTTTCATCCTCGGCGTCACCTTCACCTTCATCTTCGTTGGTCCGGGCGGCCCGACCGATATCGACAACAACGGCCTGGCTGACGTGGCTTTCCGTGAGATTTACTACAACCGCGGCTTCGGCTGGGGGACAAACGGCTTAGCGCCGAACGTGGATGTCCAGTCGGTCGCTACGCACGAGGCCGGCCACGCCTTTGGCCTCGGCCATTTCGGCAAGGTCTTCCTGACCAAGAAGGGCACCACGGTAGACGACATCAAGTATGCGCCGCGCGCCATGATGAATGCCGTCTACGTCTCGCCTTTCCGCGAGCTGACCGGCACCGATAACGGTACGTTCTGCCACATCTGGGCTAACTCGCATTAATCGGGACGGCGACCGGGCGTTTGCAGACAAAATTCCGGAGCGTACGTTCTTCCGGCTGTTGGGGCGGTCATTGACCGCCCCATTTTTTTGGTGTGGTTGTGCGAGTCCCGAAGCGTCGGGATAACCCGCGGATTACGTGCTCTAAAGAGACCTCTCGGGCTACGATTCTGTAACCGACACGCGGTTGGTTGAGCAGCGTCAGAAGTGACCGGGCGGCGTAATTGTTTCGGATTACTTCTTGTAGCTCTTCCAATCCACGTCACATTTGGCCAGTCCGCGACTCTTTGTGAAGTAGATTTTCTTGTCGGCCAGTCCCTCGCTCTCCGTGAAATACACTTTCACGTCAGCCAACCCCGAACTATTCTCGAAGTACCACTTCGCGTTACCGTCGGCCAGCCCCCTGCTGCTTTCCACGTAGATGATGCAATCGGCCAGTCCTTCGCTTTTGGTCACGTAGATCTTAACGTCCGCCAGCCCTTCGCTGGTTGTCTTGTACACCTTGATCGCGCCCGCGGGAGCTGCTGCCAGCAGGCTCAGCGTGGCGCCCAGAATCCACAACTTCCTTCGCATCGTCTTGCTCCTTTCACCCAGTCGTTTATGCGACCGTCGCATCTGGAAAACAAATTAGTTCTTGTTAGCCGCAGCCTCGGCATCCTTCAGCATTTTATCGAGTGAGACTCTTGGAATTAGCCGGCCGTTAACGATTACAGCATTAATCCTCTTGGTGTTGCTAATGTTTTCCAACGGGTTTGCTTCCAGTAGCACCAGATCCGCTTTCTTCCCTTGCTCTACTGTTCCAACCGGGTCAATCAAACCAAGGTAGGTTGCCGGATTGCGGGTTGCTGTTTGCAGCGCTTCCATAGGGCTGAGACCGGCTTGAACAAAGAGTTCCAACTCATCATGCAAGCTGAAGCCCGGAACCACATACCATCCCAATGAATCGGTCGCGGCCAACAGCTTCACCCCTGCGCGATGCATCGCCAAAATTAACTCCAGTTGCTTTTGATACAGCATCCGGTGGCGGGTGGGACTTTCGGCTGCTCTATTCTTCAAGCGAAAATCATCCTGGTTCTTCCAATCGTCTCTGATATCGCGAGGCACATACTTGAGGCGAGGGTCATTAGTAAAATCGCTATCATCCATGAAGGCTCCCGCGCGATGCAGGACGAGGTTAGGCGCCTGCCATGTTCCATTCGCAACAAAGCGCGCAAACAGCGCCGCAGCCTTTTCCTCGCTGTAAGTGTCCATGGCCTTAAATTCTGCTTTGTTAAGTGCATCTACCAGCGACCTTCTCATTTGCTCCGTATCTTTTGCATTCTTCAATGCTTCCTCAAGGGTCTTCCTAAGCTCTGGTTCCATCGTTGAAGAGGCGCGCAAAATCCCCTCGAGGTGTTCAATGCTTTTCTGCCCGGCATCCGAAACCTCGAATGCGCTAACTGTAACGGGCACGTGCCCGGCAAATGTTATCCTCAGTTTCTTTGCCTCATCTGCAAGAGCAAAATATGCCGGGCGTGGGATTAATGAATAGACCTTAATAAAATCCGCCCCTCGATCTTTGACGGACGCCGCTGTTTGTCTGGCACTGGCCTCATCAGAGATCGATATTGGAAGCCCGGGCCATACTGGCATAGGCCCATCTACCATTTGACCTGCAACAATGCGCGGACCTACTCGCTTGCCTTCGTTAATGTCTTTTCGAAGCTGCTTCAATAACCCCAGGTTGGCAGCCATATCACGAACTCCAGTGACGCCATTGGCAATGAACAGTGGGAAGAATCGTTCAGGCAGGCTTCCCAGCACCGTGTGGACATGCATGTCCCATAAGCCTGGGATCAGGAACTTTCCTTTACCGTCGATTAACTGCGCATTCTTCGGTATGGCAACTTCTCCGGTTTTGACAATCGTCGTGATGCGATCCCCGGTAATGATCACGGTCATGTTGGGTTTGGCTGGGGCGCCGGTAGCATCAATTACCGTCACGTCTGATATGGCGAGGATGTTTTGCTGTAGCTTCTGTTGTGATTGCGCGGTAGGCAATGCGAACGAGATCAAAAGCAGGGCCAGGGTTAAGGTTGTTTTCATTCTTAGTTTTCTTTTCACTTTACTCAGTACTGCCACTCCGCCGACCAGTTTCGAAATTGCCGCTTTCAAGGCGGTATCACTTACTCAGATCACTTCTCGGCTCTAAAATCATGCGCCGCCGAGAGTAGTCGAAGATCACCTTGAAGCGGCGGAACACTGCCCCGCCGATAAACCCATCAGCATCAGTGTTAGGGTCCGCCAAACGAAACTCGGTTACCGGAGCGGCGACCTTAAACTCACCAAGCTGTAACGCTTCCAATGTCCCGATCCAAGACTTCTCCTTCTCATGACCGCCAAGCCCGCACACCGGAAGTGACGTCATCCCTTCAGTCGACGGTAAGAGTTTGTTCTCATTCATAAACGGCTTCATCAGGCTTATGGCCTGCGCGCTTCCGGTATCGAGCAGAAAACGCCCCGCCAGCGGCGCTCGCCCTGCCACTTTGATCTGAGCGCGCGCGAAGATGTGTTGCTCGCCTATCTCAAGGGGGATTTCTTTGCCGCTACCTGCATACTTGTAGCTTGATCGGTCATACACATTGAGAAGCCGATGCGCATAATCTATTTCGACAACAAACTGATCAAAGAACTGTTTGCCGAGTATGCCATCTACCTCTCGTTTAGCTCCGCTTTGCTTGCTCCTGTCGGAGCCGATTTTACGACCCTCTTCATCTATGTTGAACTCATTGACGCAAGCCTCCGCTGCGTCGAGCGACACCGCCACCAGCATGCGAGGGGAAAGCTGAACACCGGGTAGGCTGAAAGACACCTTCTCGGTCACCAGATAAACATCTGGCTGGGTAGCTCCGGCACCTCTCGCCTGCCCGACCAGCTTGAGTTTCAACCCTATTGTGCGCGCTTGTCTGACATGGATCATTGAGTGCGCGCCCGTATCCAGAATAAACGAGAGCGGTCGAGAGCCGTTTACGCTGACGCGAACATAGATGAGGTTATTGTCGAGCTCAAAGGGAACAGCGACGGAGCTTTTTCCGGAACTGAAGTGAGAATCCGTACAAAAAACCGGTGGGCAGAAAAAGCACAGCAGGACGAAGCAGGTTGGTAACAGGTTTAGAAGCCAGAAATTGATTGCTCGTTTATTCATCATTCAATCCGGCTGCCGCGACTCGGCTTGATTCTTCGCTATCTCTCACTCCGCGAGAGTATAATGCCCGCGCCCACCAGCGCTTTCAAAATCTTTTCGGCTGACGCCTCAAGGTATATTGAAACTTAAACTTCTCAATCACGTTGGAACCATCGGCAGTCTCCTGGGCGTCCTTCTGCCGGGACTCGTCTTTGTGGCTACCCTCTCTGCGTCGTGCACGCGACAACCGCAGACGGGTGCAGCCGCGAACCAGACCCCGCAGGCCGCCGCGTCACCCATTCCGTGGGCGACGATAGAGCCGCCCACACACGTGTCGACCGGCACGTCAAACGCGCAGCCGAAGCGTTTGCCAATCAGAACCTTCCGCGGCACCGGAGTCATCCGCTTCATCAACCTCAAAGAGGGTTGGTTCGAGATTGACCATGAGGAGATCGCGGGCCACATGGCGGCGATGCGCATGCAGTGGAGGGTCAAGCGCGGCTCGATGCTGAAATCTGTAAGCGTCGGTGACAAGGTTGTCTTCAAGCTCCAGGACGACAACGGAAGCGAAGTGATCATCGAACTGAAGAGGGCTGAGAGCTTTGATTAGATGTCGCTGAACGCGGCGTGGTATTTGATCTTGCCGGAAGCACCATTCAAAAAACCCGCTTGAAGCTCCACAACCATGAATACTTCTTCGGGCACGTCATATTCGCAGTTGATGCCAAAGCGCGCAGCCGGCGAGAACCCGAAACGAGGGTAGTAGGTCGAATGGCCCAGGACAACTACAGCACCGCAGCCGAGTAGCTTGCACTGGTCGAGGCCGGCGCGTACAAGTGCAGACCCGACACCCTGGCGCTGATGCTCCGGAGCGACGGCCATAGGTGCGAGGCCCATAATCCTCAACGCGGGATGGCCTGAGAGCGAAACCGCCGAAAACATAATGTGCCCCACGATTTCACCGTTGTACTCTGCGATGAGTGAGACGAGCGGCTGCGCCTGGTCGCGCAAAGCGTCAACAAGATTAGCCTCGGCTGATGTTTCGAAGGCCGTTACATTCAGAGCATGAACAGCAACCCAATCTCTTTGTTCTTCAGCTCGAATCAGCATGTGCACTTCAAGACGTTTAAGTCTTTCCCCAAAAAAGTTTAGGTGTCGTAAGCGCACGTCAGCTCGGAACGTGTGACCGACAATACGCAACGAGCTGCGGAGCAGCGCAGGTAGTTAAGCCCAAGGCGAGGCTCTGCGAGCCTTGGGTAACCGGTGCACACACATCGTTTTGGAGCGGCGGAGCCGCGACCGAAAGGCGCGCTGAGAGTCAGGCTTTGAAGTTGCAATGCCGACCCTCCAGGACTGTGCTCCAAAAAATCTCTGTCGCCCGCTTCGCGGGCTCGGTTCATCTAAAAACAGGTTACCCAAGGCTCGCAAAGCCTCGCCTTGGGCTTAACTATGACCGCTGCTTCGCAGCTCGACTCGGCTGACATCCGTCAGCCTCGATTCATGAATCTTCACCTCCCACTTTTCACCGTTCACTGCTTTTGTTCATTCTGTGGCGGGTGTGAAGCCGGCCAATGCTTCTCGCTTTAGTTGCCCAAGCAAGTCTGGCTCGCTCGGCTTCTTTTGCCACTCGTCCCCGCGGTTCTCCCACAACGCCACAAGAAGATTATGCCACCGACGCGCGGGTACGAATTCCGGCAGCCCGGCGGATTCATGATCGGGTCGCTACCCCGACGCGTCGGGGTTCTGACACACCGATCGAGAAATCGAAGAGCGACTAAGAGAGTTCACGAATCGTCCTGGTCACTGCGAATAACTTCCGCTCATGCTCGGCGAGCGTGTGGCTGGCGTGCATTACCTGATACATCTGATCGGCGTATTCCTGAAGCCGGCCGCGATCCGACAGCGCTTCAGACACGATACTGAGGATCTCCTCGTCGGTCATTTGGTCGTCGATGTGCACATAACGATCCGCAAAGATCGCCCGGCCCTGCTCGTTCATATTCCCCAGCACAACACATCGCGATGCCGGAATCTCGAAGTACTTGTTGACCAGGTAATCGAACGTGGTGATGTCGGTTAATCCCAGCCACGACTGATTGATTTTCCGCGCTAACCCCTCGCCACAGACTTCGGGGTCGTACAACTCACTTTTCCGCCCCAGGCGCAGTACGTTAAACTGGCCCGACTCGATCAATAGCCGCGACACGCGATTACGGAACGGATAGACGTTCGGCGACAGACTGCCGTACACAATCACATCGTATGCTTTCGGGAGCCTGTAATCCTTGAAGATCTCCGGATCAAAATGCAGGTTGATCACGTAAGTCTTCAGAGCCGGACGCTCAGATTGGATTTGCGTCAGCTCCGGACACTCGCAGGTCGTGATCAGATGACGAATGTTGAGCCGGTCGAACATGTCGAATAACTGATCGTGCCGGTTATCAGCCGGAGAGAGTTGTCCCTGCGGAAAGAATGCGGGCTCCACACTGCCCGGAAAGATCGACCAGTAGTGGAGGTCTGAGGTCATGAAGACCAAATTCCGAGTGTTTGCGAACCGCTCCACCAGCGACTCGTAGGTAACGCCCTGGAAGAACATGACCATAAACATAGCGTAGCGATCCAGCAGGGTAATCTCCGATGTGTTCTCGCTCGCTCGATACTCCCGTATGTCAACGAGCCGAAACAAACGGTCGAATCCTTTATAGGTGCGCCACACTTGCCGGTTGAACCATTCGTCGAGCGGACTGGGATCGACTAACGTAACTAACGTGAACATTTGATTCTCAGATTGGCTTATCCCTTCCCTAATAACTCAAGATCGCTTCCAAAGCCGCGTCGCCATTTCTCCGATATGCGGCAAAAGTCGGCGGGACGTAAATCTGTGGCGCGATCCATGTGCGTTGATCCTGTGGATACGAACTTTGCCAGTACAGGTGCGAGACGTTCGCCAGGATCTTGCTGTAAGGCAACACGAACGGATCTTCTTCACCGACGAAGTTGGGACTTGAGCCGGTTGGTTCCCCAACGAAAATCGCGTTCGTGTCGCGGTCAAAATAAGTCGCGGCGTTTTGCGCGGCGGAATAAGTCCGTCGTCCGATAATGATGAAGAGTTTTCCGCGTCTATTAATTTTTTCGTTTTTAATCAGGCCTTGTAAGAGCGGTCGCAGCAACAGAGTGTTACCGCCGTTATTCCAGCGCATGTCGACAACTAACTTCTCCACATCCTTTTCATTAATGAATTTGAAAAGCCTTTCTGAGAAGACGGCGAGCGACTCCTTCTGATCGTTTCGGACGCTGTTGAATTGAAGATAGACAGTTTTGTTGTCCGGAAGGTATTCAAACCAATAAGGCGTGGCCGCATTTTTTAGATAGAGCGGAACCGGCGTCCCCAGGCTCTGCGACAAGTTCACCCAGGAGGGCGGATTCGGCTTCACGTTCCAGATGTTCGGCTGGGTCGTGTCCGTAGTGAGCACGACGGTGCGCTCTTTGCTGTCCATTCCGCGCAACACGAGTTCGACTTTGTCGGGGTGTGGAATCGCGCCGGCGGCGTGCAGCAGAGGCAGATGCCGCATCCGGTAAGGTGCAATTTGCATAATCCAGATTTTGTTGTCCTCACTCGAAGCCGCATGCAGTGTTTCCACAATCTCGTTCACCGTCCTGCCGCCGAATTTCATGACCTGCGCACCGAGCAAGTCTTTATGTTTCGGATCAGCGGCGACGATAAATAAACCTTCCTCGAACAGATAAAAGAGCACCGGGACGGTTTCGGCCCATTCTGCTCGAGCAGTCGTCGGACCGAGCAAGCCCGAATGGCCGTCGCCGACCTTTCGCATCAGGCGCATCATTTCGATGGCAATCTGCGCATCACTTAGTTTGGGGATTCCGTCATGAATTTTCCTCACCTGCGCGTCGAATTCAGGTTCCGTGCCGATCCGCGGAAACAGGTTCCAACCTCGCCGTTTGATTTCGCGAACGAGAAACTGCAAGTCCGTCCGCCAGCCTTCGTCGCGCGTCATCCCCTTGGTGTCAATCAGTCCGACGAGTTTTTGGAAACGCACGTCGCCGTGCAAAGACTGCAAGTCCGTGTCGGTCTGCGCATGCTGGAGGCTCGGGAACTTCATCGCCAGCGCCTTTTCGAGCCATTTGATTGCCAGCTCTTTTTCGCCGAGAAGCGCGTAATTACAGGCGATGTTGTAAGCAGCATTCGCAGGTTGGCCCGCCCCGAGTTCGATCTGCTTTTCGTAAGCTGCTATGGATTTGCGGTAGTCCTTGGCGTTGTAATAAGCCGTGCCCATCCGTTCCCAAAAACGACCGTTAACGGGATTGGCTTTAACGACTTGCTCCCACAAGGCAGCGGCTTCGGCCCACTGTTCCGCCTGCATCTTCGCTTCTGCCAGGGCGAGCGTTTCCGCGAAAGTTTGCGTCGGCAGTTTCTGGGCTCGCGCTGCGTTCAAACCGAGTGAAGCAGAAGCGCACGTGACAGCCAGCGCTAGTAAGATCGATTTGAAAGAGTTGTTCGGACGGTACATATGGGCTCCTTTAACGACCGGATGACTAGTTAACGCCCCACGGGCCAGTTTGGATTCGTAATTTTGGTCGTATTATGCGCGCTTCACAGTCAGTCTCATTACCTGACGTACCCACCGCCCGTGTCGTTTTTCATTTGGGACGATTATCTTCCACGGCCCCTCGGCAGCAGAAAGCGCTTTGCCGTCGCGCAGGGTCGGCCAGAATGATTTCCTGGTCAACGAATGCCGGATCGAGCTCAGGCAGGGCGAACACCGCGCGATAACCGTCAGATGCTTCGGCGACAAGAAACAGGGCCAGGTTCTTCCCGCGCAGCTTTTCTCCGAACTCAACGCCTGCCGACTTTAAGAGATCAACCAGCGCCACGCCTTCAAAGGCGACCGACTTCCCGTCGTGATCTTTCGCCGTCGCTTTCCGGCGCGGAAGTTTGGAAATATCCGACGCGCTCAAGCTGAGTGGCCGAGTGACTTCGCCGTCAACCTTGAGGACTGTAGTGGCGGGTTGGTTCGTTTGCGCGGAAGCAATCGATGCCAGAAGCAGCAGAGAGATGATGGTCCCGATTCGTTTCGTCATGATCGAGCCGAACTGTAGCAAACTGTATAGTTTTGCGCTACTATCGTCGCCTTAAGTCGTATTGAAAGGTATTAGCAATGAGCGATTTACTTAAGCCGCTTGATGCGGCGCGTTTGGCGGGCGTCAGTTATCCGACGCTCAAACAGTGGATTTATCAGGGGAAGATTCGTTCGACTAAGACGGCGGGCGGCCATCATCGCATTGCCCGCACTGAGATTGAGCGCATAACCGGCGGTGGGCGGTCCAGACAGAAAAGCCCCACGCCCGTGGGGCTGGATGCCATCAGCGGGAGGAACAAGTTGCTCGGTTCCGTTACTGACCTGCGTTACGAGGGCTTGCTGGTACAGGTGACCATCGACGTGCGTGGGCAGGAGATTACATCGATTATCACGAGCGATGCGGCCCGCTCGCTAGGTTTGAAAGTTGGAGCGCCGGTATACGCGCTCATCAAAGCGACGGAAGTAATGGTGATTCGTGGCTAACCCTGAAGACGCTTATCTCGGACTGAGTAGACTTAGAAGATTTAATGTCGCGCCGATTCATCGATAACAAACGGTCAAGCCGAGCGAGCGTAGCGATCCTGTCCGCGTGCATGCTCGCGTTGATCTTGTTCTCCGCGTGCTTCTCGGATGCGCCGTACTCTTCCAGATCAATTCTGGTTTCAGCGGCCGTAAGTCTCAAAGATGCTTTTAGTGAACTGGCGCAACTTCACGAACAGCGCACCGGCATAAAGATCCGATTCAACTTTGGTGCTTCGGGCGCATTGCAAAAGCAGATTGAAGCAGGAGCGCCGGTTGATGTGTTCGCGAGTGCCGGCGCGAAACAGATGGATGAACTCAACAGCAAGGGACTGATTATTTCTGATTCGAGACGAGACTTTGTTCGGAATGTGCTTGTGCTGATTCAAACGGTGGACGGGCCGCCGCTGTCTTCGTTCGCGGACCTGGCTAAACCTGAAGTTAAGAAAATCGCGATGGGAAATCCGAAGACCGTTCCGGCCGGTCAATACACGCAGCAAACTTTCAACCGGATAAAGCTACTACCGGGCATACAGCGGAAACTTATCTATGCGGAAGATGTGCGGCAGGTTTTGGATTACGTGGTCCGCGGTGAAGTCGATGCGGGAGTGGTCTACTCGTCTGATGCTCAGTCCGGCGGCAGCCGCGTCAGGATAATTGCCCGCGCGCCGGATGATGCCCACGATCCGATCCTGTATCCGATTGCCGTAGTAGAAACCAGCCAGACGCCTGCACGCGCACAGAAGTTCATCGAGCTGTTGGTCAGCCCGGAAGGCCAGGGCATTTTAGCGAAGCACGGATTTGTGCCGGTCAGGTAACGCATGATTTGGGAATCGTTCAAGCTGTCGTTACTGGTCGTGAGCGTCGCGACCGTGATTATTGCGACCGTGGGGCTCGCGCTCGCGCTGCTGTTTGCCAAGGCGCGATTTCCGGGTCGGGAAGTTTTGGCCTCGTTCTTTACTTTGCCGCTCGTGATGCCGCCCACAGTTACGGGATTTTTTCTGATTGTTCTCTTCGGGCGTCACGGTTTGATCGGCCAACCCATCTACCAGCTAACGGGTTGGACGGTGGCCTTTACCTGGCAAGCCGCGGTGATCGCGGCCGTGATATTGGCGCTGCCTTTGATGGTGGTATCGGCACGCGCGGCCATCGAAAGTGTGAATCCTCAGTACGAGATTGCTTCCTACACTTTGGGGAAGAGTCGGCTGGCGACCATCTTTCGAATCACCCTGCCGTTGGCGCGGCGCGGTATCCTCGCGGGCATTGTTTTGAGTTTCACACGCGCGCTCGGGGAGTTCGGAGCCACCTTCATGCTGGCCGGCAACATTCCGGGAAAGACACAGACAATGCCGCTCGCAATCTACGAGGCGGTGATCAGCGGCGACAATAAGCAGGCCCAAGTCCTCGCTTTAATCCTCACGGCCGTTTCGGTGGTGGCTGTCTATCTCACCAGCAAACTTACAAAGGGAGTGCTGCGATATTAACCAAACACGATTGCAAATCGATATTCGGAAGGTCCTCGATTCAGACAAGAGTGGGACTTTCACCCTGGATGTGAGCTTTGTCGCCGAAGATGGGATCACGATTCTGTTCGGTCCATCGGGTTCCGGCAAAACAACCACGCTGCGCGCCATTGCCGGGATTACTAAACCCGACCAGGGTCACATCCAGGTAGGCGCGCAAACGTTTTTTGATTCCAGAACGCGCGTGAACATTCCCATTCAGGAGCGACGCATCGGATATGTGTTTCAGGACTACGCTTTGTTTCCGCACCTGACGGCCGAGCAAAATGTCAGCTTCGGGATTAAGGCCGAGCCGGAGTCAGAGCGGCGAGAACGCGCGCAGGAAATGATGGCGCTGTTCAAGGTCGAGCACGTTCGTCATCGCTATCCGCAGAACATGTCTGGTGGAGAGCAACAAAGAATTGCGTTGGCTCGAGCGATGGCGACCGAACCGTCGGTCGTGCTGCTTGATGAGCCCCTTTCCGCAGTTGATTTCGAAACGCGATCGGGTCTGCTCGATGAAGTCGCGGCGGCGCAG
This sequence comes from uncultured Acidobacteriota bacterium, assembly GCA_963726075.1. Taxonomy (GTDB): domain Bacteria; phylum Acidobacteriota; class Blastocatellia; order Pyrinomonadales; family Pyrinomonadaceae; genus UBA11740. The sequence continues at coordinate 2,091,155 of CAVSAQ010000001.1, forward strand.
TCGCGTTTTGGTATCCCGTTTCTCTATGTCACGCACAACACCAATGAGGCTTTGCGATTAGGCAGCCATGTCATCGTGCTCGACAAGGGAATCGTAACAACGACTGGCCTACCGGCTGATATTTTCAACCGGCGATCCGACGCAAACGACTTATGATTCGGTTGTCGGGCCGCGAAAATAATCGAGACTGCTGCTAACCGCACCACTCAACCGAGAGCACAGCTTTCCCATCAAGGCGTATCGATCGGGGTGGCCCAACGCCCGCAGGATTGGGTACACGAATTAGCCATGGATCACTGGTGCTAAATACTTCGAGCGGTTTGGAGCGAATAACCTTTGCAGACGGGTCGAGAGGCTCACCCGGACTAACGATTAGGCTTCGAATTTCCGGGGAGAGCTGTTCTGGTGACAGGTCAAGCAGTCCGCATTTTGGCCTTATTCCTCCTAATTCCTGGGGGACGTATTTGATAGCGAAGGCGCCAATTAACACAACAATGGCAAAGACCCCGATAAGCAGCAGGCCAATCCAGGCCGCCATGAGACCAGTCCAGGCCCAGACGACAGCCCTTCCCAGCCCCTTCAACACTTTTTGCCATGGTCCTAGGCGTGAACTCTCTGTTGTATCTGACGTTGAGGGTAGTAATTTGCCGGCTTCGGTTGGTGTTTCCGACGTTGAGCTGAATCTGTCGGCTGCGTACAAGTAGATCAACAAATAGAGAAAGCTAACCCCGGTTAAAAAAGCCCCGACGGTTTCGACGGGGTCAGCGAAGAAGCTCAACATCCCCATCCCGAGTAACATGCCCCCAGTTAGCATGTTTTGAACCCTGACTTTCCGACGGGGCTCTTTCGCCGCCCACGCCGCGAGGAACTTCGCTGAAAGCCAGACTCCCCAGAGGGCAAGGCAAAGAGCAACTGGCGGGATGAGGAGGAGCGCTCCTGCAACCACATAGTCAAACCTAACACCGGGAAGCGCGCCCAGGTTGTTTTCCCAGGCGTTTAGGGCCCTCGGCAGGTACCCCAATGCGTACATCAACCCGGCAAGAAGAAGAGCCGTTTGTTGATAGATAGCAACTCGCTCGAGCAGCCCTTTTCTACGAGGGTCTTCCCTGACGCGTCTCTGACGAAAAATTCTTTCCCGCATTCGACCTCCTTTGAGAGTTGAGCGGGCTGGCCGCGACTATGAAATCTGCTGGCTATCAGCTCACAGCTTCTTCCGCCGCTCGCGTCCAACGTTTCTTATGCGCACGGACGCTGCGATTTCATTGGGACGTGAGGCATAGTTGAGGGCCTCCCTTAAGATTAGCGGCGGCTTGTATCACCAAACCCATGGTTTGGCAACAAGTTTTGTTTTGGATTCGAAGCGCGCGCCGAAGCTGTTATGCTTCGCCGAAACCAAAGCTAGTGTCACTGAACCTCCTCGACGTGAATGAGCATTCTTAAGCCACCCTGTGATGAGGGCGTTATTGCCTCAGGTAAAGCCGGCGCTGCGTGTCAAGAAAAACGACGCCGGTGGATTCTGGCGGCGACCATCCTTGGTTCGAGCATGAGCTTCATCGACGGCACGGTCGTGAATGTGGCCTTGCCGGCCTTGCAGCGAGAACTCAATGCGTCGGCGACTGACGTGCAGTGGGTCGTCGAAGCCTACGCGCTTTTCCTGGCCGCGTTGTTATTGCTCGGAGGTTCGCTGGGAGATCTCTTCGGCCGCCGTCTGATTTATGCGATCGGAGTTGCGGTGTTTGCGCTCGCGTCGATCTGGTGCGGTGTGGCGCCGAACGTTCAGCAATTGATCATTGCTCGGGCGATTCAGGGTGTCGGCGGCGCGTTGCTGGTCCCCGGAAGCCTCGCAATTATCAGCGCGTCGTTTCCGGAAAAGGATCGCGGAAAAGCGATCGGCACCTGGTCAGGCGCGACGGCAATCACGACCGCGCTCGGCCCGGTCCTGGGTGGTTGGCTGATCGAACAGGTCTCATGGCGTGCAATCTTCTTCTTGAACCTGCCTTTGGCTCTCGTCGTGTTGCTCCTGGTTTTTCGCTTTGTGCCGGAGAGCCGCGACGAACAAGATGCAGGCAAGTTAGATTTGCTGGGAGCCGCGCTAGCGACTATTGGTCTCGGCGCTCTCGTCTATGGATTGATTGAGTCAGCGACCTTCGGTTTTCGCAATCCCGTCGTACTCAGCGCCTTGATCGGCGGCGTACTTGTTCTCATCGCATTCGTGGTGGTCGAGGCGCGTCGCCGTTATCCGATGATGCCGCTCTCGCTCTTCCGTGTGCGAGAGTTTGCGGGCGCTAACCTGCTGACGTTATTTCTGTACGCCGCACTCGCGGGCACGCTTTTCTTCCTGCCGTTAAATCTAATTCAAGTCCAGGGCTACAGCGCTACCGCGGCGGGGGCCGCGATCCTGCCGTTCATTCTGATCATGTTTCTTCTGTCGCGCTGGTCGGGCGGATTGATTAAGCGTTATGGCTCGCGTCTGCCGTTGGTGATCGGACCGCTGATCGTGGCCGCGGGATTCGCGCTGTTTCTCAGACCTGGTGTGGACGGAAGTTACTGGACGACTTTCTTCCCGGCCGTGGTTGTGCTCGGACTCGGCATGGCGGTGAGCGTCGCGCCGCTCACTACTACGGTCATGAATTCAGTGAGCGAAAGTCGCGCGGGCATCGCTTCCGGAATTAACAATGCCGTCTCACGAACCGCCGGCCTGCTGTCGATTGCCGTGCTGGGCGTGGTGATGTTTCAAAGTTTCAATGCTTGTTTGGATGAACATCTCGCGCAGATGCAGATTTCTTCGGAAGTGCGCCGGACGATCGACACGGAAAGAATCAAGCTGGCCGCGCTGGAATTACCGTCGAGCGTGAGCGAGGAAACACGGACCGCCTTCAAGCAAACGGTGAACGATTGTTTTGCTTACGGATTTCGACGTGTGATGCTGATCGGGGTTGGGCTGGCGCTGGCAAGCTCGCTCACGGCATTCATAATGCTTCGCGGACGAGCCTTCTGACTTTCTTGAGGCAATCCGCCGACTTAGCTAAACCATCCCTTCTTGATTGATTTTGCCACAATGCGAGTTACCTCTCTGATCTCTTCAGGAGTGAGGGGGCCTTCTTCGAGATCTTGGCCAACGCGATCCAATGTCCTCGTGAGTAGTTCTGTCAGCAAATCGAGTCTGCTCCTGGGTCTTATTGATGACCAAGTCTCCACCAGGTCGTCCAACATCGCATTCATCTCGTCCTTTGTGTAGTGCAGGCCGGTATATTCACCATCTGCATCTATCGCCTCGAATCCTTCTACGTTTCTGATTTCTATCCTTCGCATATTGTTCACCTCGTAAGAAGAATCATCTTAATCGTTTCCGACAAAGGTATAGTGATGCCATCGTCCCTCCTGCGCGACCGAGCCGTCTTCAGCGTACATCGTGCCTCTGCCATGGATGTCATTATCGGCAAAGTCGCCCTCGTAGCGTTTGCCGCTTGGAAATATGTACACACCTTTGCCATGGCGCCTGCCGTTGAGAAACTCGCCTTCATAACGATAACCGGCGGTTGGAAACGTATAAGTCATGACTCCCTTGCCGCAAAATGCACCTTTGACAAAGTCCCCTTCATATCTGCCACCGTCATTAAATGAAAACACCCCTTTGCCATGCGGCTTGTCGTTCACGAGGTCGCCTTCATAGGTTCCTTCGGTGGTTTTGAGGCTGCCATAGCTCTTTGTGCTACCGAAAATGCTGTCAAATAGTCCCATATTCTTGCCTCCTTCATTGTGCTAGCTTTAGCTAGCATCTGTTATTGGCAGACCTGCTTCCTGTTTACTGCTTGAACCTACTCTTCCCTCAAATGGGCCACGACGCGGTCGAGCGCGAATCTGGCGACCCGCGACAATCTTGGCTTTCGAGCTACGTGCGAAGCCACAAAAGGTCCGACACGGTAATACACGCTGATGAACGCGCGCCCTAGGACAGAGTCAGCAAGCACATGGTCTCGGAAGAGCCGAAGCTTTTCCACCTGCATACAATTCGCATCCAGGTACACTGCGGTAGCGACAAAGCATGCCTTGGGCTTGGGATCATACTCTCCGGCTCTGATCGATTTTCGCTCGATTACCCCGCTGCACGCCGGGCAGCGTTGTGTGGGACTCCCGGATGAAATGTAGTAGTCACCAGCCACCTGATCCGGCAGCGTCTTAGTTAGCATTACTTTGCAATGCGGACACAGGAATGTCTCTGATTTCATTTATCTCCTCCCTCAACGAGGTTGTGGTCATTTGGCAAAGCGGAATGAAGCAATCTGACGGTTGAAGTTGACGCGGCAGCGGAATCAATCCTGATGTATCGGGATCGCCGCATCAAGTTGCGAAACACGCGCCCGCCGCTCGCGTCCACTTTCATACCCGATTTGTTCGAGCGCCCAGATTGTAACGCGCTAGGATTGTCGTTAAAAGAAACGCGGTAGCGCGGCGTGTCAGAACCCGGAGCGGTAGCGATGGGATCATGCAGTCAAGTTGCGCTTTGATTGGGTCGCTACCGCTCGCCGTTCTGACACAGCGATGCGCGCGAACTCAGCGATAATACCGTGGTGGTTGTGAAAATGCTTCACACGGCGGTTGCATGCCTAGCGCCCGTGTTTCGTGTCGCGCCGCTTCTGGACGAAATCTTCGAGTGGTTGCGCGAGAGCGAGAATGACCAGAGCGAGGACGGTGCTTATTAACCCGACGCCGACCGCGCCGAGGCCGACCGTGATTCCGATCGCGGCGGTCATCCAGATGCCGGCGGCGGTCGTCAGTCCTTTAATTTCCTCTTCGCCTTCGAGTTTCAGAATCGTGCCGGCGCCGATGAAACCTATGCCCGTGACGAGGCCCTGAATCACACGCGAGACGGCGTCAAATTGCATCCCCACACTGGAACAGGTAATTACGAAGACTGCCGTGCCCAGGCAAACCATCATGTGCGTGCGGAAGCCGGCTGCCTTGCCGGAGCGTTCCCGCTGAATACCGATGATCCCGCCGAAGATCATCGCCGCCAGCAAACGAATTGCGACGCGCAGAAGATGCTGCCGATCCTGAAGACCGTAAGTGAGTTCTTGAATCAGAGTTTCCATACCTAAATCAGTGATGAGTCATTCCCTCCCCCTTTGGGAGAGGGCTAGGGTGAGGGACTAGCGCGAAGTTAACTTTAACTGTTTGTTTTCGCGCGAGGGCTCAGCCCTCGCGCTATCTGAAAAATATTTTCCGTTAACACTCGCTAAGCTTCGCACCCTCACCCCAGCCCTCTCCCAGAGGGAGAGGGAGAATCCTACGCGCCGCCGTAGAGCTGCTCGATCACATCCGCATAGCGATCATCGATCACGTTGCGTTTCACTTTGAGTGTCGGCGTCATTTCACCGTTGTCGATTGAAAACTCGTGCGGCAGGAGCGCGACGCGACGCACGCGTTCGTAATCCGCAAGGTGCGCGGTGATTTTGGTGACGTCTTGCTGGACCATCTTTACCGCCGCCGGTGACTTCGCGATCTCTTCGTTGGTTGCGGCGAGCGTCACGCCGGCATCACGCAACGCACCTTTCAAGTCTTCCCAATCCGGCACGATCAAAGCCGCCGGAAACTTGCGGCTCGAGCCGACGACGACCACTTGATTCACAAACTCGCTCTGCTTCAGAAGACTTTCGAGCTGTTGCGGCGCGATGTACTTGCCGTTGGAAAGCTTGAATAGATCTTTTTTGCGATCGGTGATGAAGATGTGCCCCGCGTCATCGATGTGACCCACGTCGCCGGTTGCGAACCATTCGTCCTGCATCACCGCCAGCGTGGCTTCGGGGCGGCCGTAGTAGCCGCGCATCACGTTCGGTCCGCGCACCAGAATTTCGCCGTCTTCGGCCAGCTCGACTTCGATCCCTTTGAAGGGCTTGCCGATCGAGCCGACGCGGTTGTCTTCGGGCCGGTTCGCGCAGACGATGCAGGTTTCGGTCATGCCATAGCCCTGGAGAATCTTGATGCCGGCACCGAGAAACGAATACGAAAGCGTCGGTGACAGCGGCGCGCCGCCTGAAACGAAGTAGCGCAGGCGCCCGCCGATGCCTTCACGCCATTTGGTGAACACCAAACGATCGGCAATCGCATGTTTCGCCCGCAACGACAGCGGCACGCGCTGCCGTTTATCTTCGAGTTCGGCGACGCGTTGACCCACGGCGAGCGACCATTCGAAAATCTTTGCCTTCGTTCCGCCCGCGGCCGTGCCTTTCTTAATTATGCGGTGATAGACCTTCTCAAACAGGCGCGGCACCGCCGTCATGATCGTGGGCCGAACTTCGCGCAAAAATTCGCCGACTTGATCGAAAGAAGCGGCGTAATGCACCGCGACGCCCATGTACGCGAAAACGTAAAAAACCGTGCGTTCGAAAATGTGCGAAAGCGGAAGGACTGAGAGCGAGACATCGGTGGCAGAGATCGGCAGACCGGTCGTGATCGAACGCACGTTGGCGATGAAGTTGTCGTGCGTTAGCATCACGCCTTTCGGCTCGCCGGTAGTGCCGGAGGTGTAGATGATGGTCGCGAGATCGTCGGGTCGCCCACGCCCGATCAGTTTTTCGAAAGCGTCGGGGTCCTGGCGATCGATTTTAGATCCGCGGCCTTCGACTGACTCGAGGGCGACGCCGCCGTTGACGCCGGCGACTGACTTCGGATCGAAGATCACGATGTCTTTCAGACTATCCACGCCGTCGAATCCCTCGCGCGCATGTTTCAGAATCCGGCCGCCTGAAATTAAAAGCGCGCGGGCGCCTGAGTCTTCGAGGATGAACCGAATCTGATCGGGGGCTTGTGTGGTGTAGATCGGCACCACGACGGCGCCGGCGCTGAGAACCGCGAGATCCGCGATTGACCACTCAGGCCGATTCTCAGAAATCAGGCCCACACGATCGCCGGGCTGAATCCCTAAATCCGCGAGCCCGAGCGCGATGTGTTGCACGCGCCGCACAAACTCGTCCGAAGACACGCGCGCCCAACCGCCGCCCCGTTTCTCGCTGACGGTGTTCGGCTTGTTATGGCGCGTAATGGCTTCAAGACAGAGACTCGGCAGCGTGTCCACTTTGGGTTCCGACGCTTGCCCACCGACCTCTGTTTTCCGGAGTGTCGCCGCTGACATCTGACCTCTGACTTCTGACCTCTGGTTTGTGGAGGGAAAGAGCGACAAAAGACTACAACGTCTATCGTCGAAGTTACAATTCCGCAGTAGCCGGCTCGCTAACCCTGCCGTCGCCGGGTGGTGATTCAGAAGACTCGGCACGACGTGACGAGCGCCGCTTTCGTTTGCGGCCCGGCTGATAGGTCGTATTGATGCGCGTGTCCTGCGTCGCAATCGCAGCGAGGATTACAAACAGGAGCGCGTTCGCCGTCGTGTGCAGCGGAAAATCGAAGAAGCTGTGTACCAGCGCGGCAAAACAGCCCGCCAGCGCGCCCGTGTTGACGGCGCGCCGGAACCGGTCGTGCGTCTCGCGGCGCGCGAACCCGCGGCGGAACAGAATAAAGATGAACGCCAGCCCCAGAATCGCGCCGATGATTCCGGCGTCAGACAACGTCTGCAAATAATCGTTGTGCGCCTGCTCAAGACGGTAGAGACCGTTGCGCGTGTCATAGCGCGTGTAGATCGCGCCGAACGAACCCAGGCCTGAGCCGATCAGCGGGTACGCCTTGATAACGTCGAGCGTTACTCGCCAAAAATGCGCGCGGCCCGTCGTCGGATCGTCGGCGATCGGCGTGCCGAGGAAACGCGTGAAAACTTCCGGACCGCTCAACAACAGGGCGCCGCCGATTAGCAGAACGACGACAGCCACCGCGATTCCACCGCGCAGCGCCGCGGCGCGAAGTCTCTTTGTGCGCGACTGTTCCTTTTTCTTGCCCCAGCCAAAGCTCGCCGTCACGACCAAAACAAAGATCTGAGCGCCGAGAGCGATCGTGCCCCCGCGCGAATTCGTCGCGATCAGGGCCATGGCCATCACCACCGCCGCGAACGCATACAGCGGGCGCTTGTAATTTTCGACCGCGCCCGAAATCAGCAGCGCAAAGGGGATGGAAACGGCCATTAACATAAAGCCGGCGAAATGATGGCGATTGATGAACGGGCCGAAAGCGGTGCTCTGCCCAATTTGGCGGTACCAGTAAACGCGCGTGCCGTCGCTGGTGAACGACTGCGTCAGTCCAAAGATGGCCAGAACAAATCCGAAGATAGTGATGGTCCTGACGAGCGCCCTCAATCGGCGCGGACTGTCCACAAAGACAGAGGTGGCGGCGAAATAAATCAACAACGCGGTGACCTGAACAACGACCAAACGTGTGGAGTACGGATCCAGTGAGAGCGATCGCACGGGCGAGAGTGGCAGCCCTGCCGGGTCGTATGTGCGCAACGGCAATAGCTGAAACAACCCCAGCAGCACCATCCCCACCAGCGGCCACTGCAGCGGATTAACTGGCACCAAAACTGAATGCAAGACGACCGCATCCACGGCCCAAAGCAAAACCAGTACGAGCGCGCTTAACGTGAAGAGGGCCAGCGCCCAGTTGTGGACCGTCCCGTAAGCAAGGGTCGCCACCACGATCGCCACGCAGATGGTCACGAATGCCAACCGGCTGGCGAGCGTGTGCCGGCGCCTAACGGGCGGGGGCGCGGGCTTCCTGATTTGCACTTGCAGCGGCAACTGTTCCCGGACCGCCACTGGTGCGTTGGAGAATGAAGTCGTCATACCAGACTGTTCCAAAAATTGGACATACATTGCCGACCGAACAAGGGGGGCAGCCAATCATCATAACGATCCCGTCCCCATCGCTCATCGTGAAATCAATTGAGTATTTTTGCCAGCCGTGCGTCCCGGTCGGCAGCGACGCCGAATTCGCAATCCCCTTGTCATTTTTGGGGTCGAAGATCGTGACAACCGGCGTGCTTGCGCTATTAAGCTTGTCAGTACGAGCATAAAATTCCAGGCGGTATTTCGCGTTGGGCTGGACCACGATGGTTTGCGACGCGTTGATGCGCTCAAGCCGGTTCGAAGCGCTGAGAACGATCTGCACACTGCGCCGGCCGCCGTGGCCTTCATTATTAATTGAGATTTGCGCCTGAACGTTTGAGGCAATCGTCCAGCCGAAGGGCCTGGTTACCGGCAGCGTGATCAACTCTTCAAAGCCCCCGTTCAAGAAGACTTCCGGATCCGGAACAGCGTCGCGCGGTTCGATGTCGCGGTGTACTGCGAGCGCCGCGCGGAACTGTTTCGCATCGAGCAGCGCCTTGCGCAGGGTCCGACCAGGGCTTTGGAGTTTCGCTTGAACGTCGGGAGTCATAGTCTCCCACAATCGCAAAGCATCGTCGTAATGCCTCATGCCCACGAGATACCACGCAAAGAGCACGCGCACGGCCGGGTCCTTGCCCGCTTCGTTGGCGACGCGATCCACGTCGCCATCGAAAGCCTGCCAAGCCAGGTTGATAACCTGCGGCCAGAGTTCCCCGCGTGCCTGCGCCGCGCGAAAGAGGTGCTGGAAAGCCTCTTCATATCTGTTCGACCGCAGCAGCAAATTGCCTAGTCGCCAGTGCGGGTGATAGTAGTTCGGAGCCAGAAAAATAGCGCGCCGCAACGCCTTTTCAGCCGCCGCGCGATCGCCGGCCATTTCCAGTGCGCGTCCCAGTTCTTCCCAGTAGCGAAAATCATTTGGAGAGAGCCGCACCGCGACTTCGAACTCGCGCAACGTCTCTTGAATGCTGCTCGCGCTAAACTCCCGGCGCGCCACTGAGCCCAACCGCCAATGAACGAAGGGGTCGTCCGGCGCCCAGCGCGCGGCCACGCGGGCGAGTTCCAGGTTCGGAGTTTCGCCGGTGGTTGCGACTTCAGCAACCGTGGCGCCGACCTGCCAGCGCAGACAAAACCCGCCGACGAGAATTGCCAGCAGGGCCGGAATAACCATCAGCAGTCTGGCGGATCCAGGTAAGCGGATTTCAATGCTGGCCGGGGAACTTGAGAGGGACATGCGGTCTTTCAGTCGCGTGAATCGCCGTTTCGCGTCGCAAACGGGGCGGTCGGGAGGCCTTGCTCGCCAATGCTTTCAATTCGAATCGCCATGCGTTTCAGTTCGATGTTTTGCGCTTCGCATTCGCGCAGAATTTCGTTGATACGTTCCTCCGTGATGCTGGGACTCGAAATTACGATCTGTTCGATTCTTTGGTGGGTGACAATCCGGTGGAGCAGGCCATTGCCGCCAAACACGGGCAAGCCATGAATCACCTTGCCACGCTTTTTCGGATCGTCGTCCATGAATCCAACCGGTTTGCATTGCAGTTCGCGATTATTAAGCAACTCGCGCAAAAGCAATTCGCCTGCGTCACCCGCTCCGTAAATCAGGGCGCGGCGGCCTTGGGTTGCGGCGCCGGCCGGGAGCAGTTGTCGGAACAAACGAAAAGCCATGCGGCTGCCCGCCAGCAACATCAACATCATCATCGCTTCGACGACAAAGACGGCGCGCGAGAATCCTTCAAAACGAAACTTGAAGAGGATGATGATCATGCTGATGACTGAGCCGGCCGCGACGGCCTTCGCGAACACCACCAGATCATCGATCCCGGTGTAGCGCCAGATGCCGCGATAGACGCCAAAGAACAAAAATGCCGCCAGCCGCACCACCACAACTATAGGCAGCGTGCGCAGGAAAAGCGTGCGGGCGGGACTGTCTGAGAATCCCTGAATCGTCAAAGCGTAGGCGGACCAGTACGCCAGAATGATTAGACCGACATCCATCAGCACTTCAAAGATGCGCCGCTTATAAGAAAAGTCGACCAGAAAACCGAATCGTGCTTTTTCACGCGCGGCCGCTACCTGCTCTTCTTCGTCATAAGCTTTGACGCCTGCGAGATACACGCCCAGCAGCGTCAGCACTATCGTGAAGCCGAACAAGAGTGCGATGCTGACGTCCGGCCTCAGGGCGCGAACGGCCACCGCGAGCAGCCCCGAAACCGCCGCCAGCCCGTAAAGCATCCACACCGCGCGCCGCTCGGACATGCCCAAAGCGACCAGCCGATGTGAAGTGTGATCGCGCCCACCCTGCGACGCCGCGCGTCCCGAAAGCTTGCGCAGGATGGTGACGAACGTCGTATCAAAAATCGGAATGAACAGAACCAGGATCGGAACCGCGAGCACGGGCAGAAAACTTCGCGACCGTCCGCCGGAAAGATTTATCAGCGCGGTACTGGCGAGGAAGAAACCAATGAACATCGAGCCGCAGTCGCCCATGAAGATTGACGCGGGCGTCGAGTTGAAAACCAGAAACCCGAGCAGCGCCGCGGTGAATACCGCCATCATGCTCGCTTCCACCGGCTGGGCGCTGGCGATGAAGTTCAACGTGAGAAAGCCCGATGCGATCGCGGCAATTCCCGTGGCCAACCCGTCCATGTTGTCGAGCAGGTTGATGGCGTTTGTGATGCCAATGAGCCAGAAAATCGTGATCGCGATGTTCACGGACGCGGATCGCGTCCACGGCAGGGTCAGACCGTAATTCACGACCGCGGCCGCGCCGACAATTTGGCCGATCAACTTTTGATAAGGCTTTGTATGGATCAGATCATCGACCAGGCCCACAAAAAACAGAAAGCTGCTGGTAGTGACAATCACCCACGTGTGCGGTATGTGCGGCAGAAAAAAGATGTAGGTGATCAGCACGCTCAGCCAGATCGCGATTCCGCCCATCATCGCGGTGGGCTGCTTGTGCCATCGGTCAGTTTTGGGTTTGGCCACCAGCCCGAAATGACGCGCGGCCAGGCGCACGACCGGCGTCAGCGCCAGGGCCAGCGCAAAGGAAATCACGGACGGAACGAGGGTTGAGACGTTCAGCGAATTCACTTCAAATCAGAGAAAAAAGGCGGTTATTCCGGATTTGGACTCGTCGATGATAAAAGCTATTCGATTGGGCCACTAAAGGCAAGTCACAAGTCTGTATTACCGCTCGGGACGATTGTCCTTGATGACAGTCGTCCTGATATCGCTGAAAATCTGGCCTCGCTCGTCAACAAAGTCCGTAGCGACCTGTTTGAAAATAACTTCGAGCGAGTTTATGAGGATCCTGGACGATTCGGGTTTTCCGGTTGAGGAGGACGTAAATAAGTCTCCCCGCGCGCGTGCAACAAGCGTGATGGTGGCGCTGGCTTTTCCCGGCAGTGGACCGAGGTGACAAGTGACGATGTTTAAGGCCCTCTTTTGTTTGCAGTGTCCCTGAGTTGGTCTCACGGAAATGAAATCAAGATATGCGTCGAGAACCTCTCGGACATTGACTTCAGCTGCCGCGCCGATCCCCTGGTTGGTGAACACCAGTGTGTGGGTGACTTCCTGATCCGGGCGCGCCGGCTCTGGAGAACTGGTCGCTTTCAACACAACTTCCGGAAAAGGCTGTGTTTGTTCCGGCTCAGATTCCGGCGCAAAGGCAATCGCGAAGAGGCCAAAATGATCACTGACGCCAGCGATTAGCCTTGAATTGAAGCTCGGCTGGAGCGAATCATATTTGGATTTGGGAATGTAGTGGAAAACTCTTTCATCTGTGTTCTCAGAAACAAGCGTAATCTCCTCCCATGATTTATCAGCGGGACTCAGCTCGTCATACTTGAGATGCAGGATGGCCAGTTTCTTAAACTCATGTTCGTGCTGAAGCGAAGGAACATTGAAGACAGTGAGGTTGAAGGATGCTGTCATTATCGCCTGGGTCTTAACTTCATAAACCCGATCCCGGTAAAGGGTGTATCCAGTCGGTAAGGGCGGCGCGTTCTTCAGTGCGCTGGTTCCCACGTGTGTGTATTCGGTTGGTCCTTCCTTGAATAACTGCGCAAAAACAATCCGTGAGATCCCGTCTTCCTTTTCATTAGGCGATTCGGGGACCAACTCTCTGATTGATGGACCCGGAACCATTCGCTTCGGCTTTTCCTGCGCACACGCAGAGATGCCCATAGCGCTGATGAGCAGCATTACTGTTAAGAGCAATCTGGCGGGAAATACCTGGCAGATCAGCATGAATTCCCCTCGGGAGTTGGAATTCGTTCTGTGCGGATTCTCAGCCATGCCGCCATACGCAACGATCATGCTGGCGGTAGGAACGGTTTTCAGGCGATCGCAGAGGTTTGCCTGGGTGGCTGTTTCCCGCTATGAAAATCGATCACCGACTTTAGGATGCCGTCGAGATCCATCGCCGGCTTGAAACCGACCAGCTTGTTCACCTTTGAGATGTCCGGGATGCGCCGCGGCATGTCTTCGAAGCCCTCTTCGTAAGCCTCATCGTATGGGACGAACACAATCTCAGATTCCGACTTGGCCAGTGCTTTCACGCGCTTGGCGAGGTCGCCAATCGAAATCTCCTGGTTCGAACCGACGTTGAAAACTTCGCCCACAGCGGCGTCAGTGTCCATGAGCTTCACGAGACCGCCGACCACGTCACCCACGTGGCAAAAACAGCGCGATTGTTTGCCGCTGCCGTAAACCGTGATGGGGCGGCTGGCCAGCGCCTGCTTTACGAAGGTGGGAATCACCATGCCGTACTGACCCGTTTGTCGCGGGCCGACCGTATTGAACAGACGAACGACGGTGGTCGGCAACTTCTTTTCGCGCCAATAAGCCAGCGCCAGAAACTCGTCAATCGCTTTCGAGCACGCGTAGCTCCAGCGGCCTTTCGTGGTCGCGCCCATAACCAGATTGCCGTCTTCGCGAAAAGGAATCTCTGCGCTTAAACCGTAAACTTCCGAAGTTGAAGCGATCAGGACTTTCTTCTTTTTCTTGTTGGCCAGCGATAGCACGACTTCAGTGCCGTGCACGTTGGTCTCGATGGTGCGCACGGGACTCTCGACGATGAGTTTCACGCCTACGGCGGCGGCGAGATGAAAGATCACATCACATTGATCGACCAGCTCAGCGGTGACCGGCTGGTTGGCCACGTTGTCGATCGTGTAGTGAAAACGCGGATGGTCTTTAAGATGGCGAATGTTTTCAATGCTGCCGGTCGAGAGGTCGTCAATAACGTAGACTTCATCGCCACGTTCCAGATATGCGTCGGACAAATGTGAGCCGATGAAACCGGCCCCGCCTGTGATCAGAATTCGCAAATAATTGCTCCCTTCAATTCGTGCCAGTCTAACATGGCCGCTGGCCGCTGCCGGTCCCCTGAATGCGCCGGCTATGCCGCCTTTGCTTTCAGAAGTTGATCGTACAAGTTTGATATATCGTTAATGAGGCGCTCTTTCGCATAATTACCAGCCACAAATTCACCGCCTCGCCGCCCGAGTTCCTTTCGCAAATCGTCATCCTGGGCCAATTTAGTCAGGCCTGCGGCGAAGCCCTCCACGTCGCCACTTTTCACGGAAATTCCACGTTCACACACAGAGTAGCCTGTTTCGTCAGCGAGTCTGGCGCCGAGCAAATCGACCACGCCGCCCACCGCTGTCGAAACCACGGCCCGCTCGTTAGCCATCGCTTCAATCAGCGTGAGTGGCGTTCCTTCGTTGTGGCTTGTGAGCGCAACCACGTCCAGCGCCGGATAGAAAAACTCCGGATCTTCACGCGTGCCAACGAAGACGACATCGTCGGCCAGCCCGAGTTCGCGCGCTTGCTCTTCGAGAGTTCCGCGCAGGTTGCCATCTCCTATAATGACGAAGCGCACGGTCCGCTGATCTCCTGCAGATCGATTGAGCTCCTTTACCCGCGCCGCCGCGCGCAGGAACATCGCGTGGTTCTTGATATCGGTCAACCGACCGACGATTCCGACGAGTAGTTCGTCATCCGCGCTTAGTTCTTTTCGTAAACGGCTGCGCTTCGCCTGCCAGTCTGAGAATTGACCCAGGTCGAGGCCCAGCGGAACGACGGCGTACTGCTCGGGCGTTCCCACCCTGAAGTCTTCGTTTATTTCGCGTCGCTGCTGCTCGCTCACGACGATGATTCGATCAGTGACCAACCGCGCCAGGGCGCGCTCAATCGTTAAGAAGAGTCTTGTCTTTGCCGGTCCGTAGTAGCTGTGAAAAACGTGCCCGTGATACGTGTGGACAAAGCGGCAGGCCCGCGGCTTGCCAATCAGCGCTGCGGGTGTGAGCCAACGATAAAGCAGTCCCGCGACGCGGCCGACAGTTCCTGCTTTGGCGGTGTGCGTGTGAACAAGGTCGGGTCGCTCGCGCAACATCAGACGGAAAAGATTCCAGCTCGCGAGTGCGTCGCGCAGAGAAATCTCGCGACTCATTTGCGGAATTACGTGCGGAGTCACGCCGGCGGACTGCGCGAAGTAGGTCATGTCGTCTTCACCGGGCGGGACCACCCCGGTCACGAGAACCGTGTCGTAACCGTTTGCGCGCAGGCCGTCAGTCAACCACACAACATGCCGCGCCGGCCCACCCACGTTCAAACGGGCAATGATTCGGAGAATCTTCATCCTGGGAGCGCGGGCATCCTGCCCGCATCTTGTAAGGCACGAACGTGGGCACTGCTGAAAGGCCACTCCTCAGGGGTGTGACATAAACCCGCCTTCACTGGATTCTGCTCGATATAGTCGACGGCAGCGAAATAGTGCTCGCCATTCCGAATGTACCTATCGAAGTATTCGGCTTGCCAGAATTGGCCGGTGCGCTTCAGGATTCGGTTTGCTTCGTTAGCTGTAAAGGATTTCCAGGAATGAACAATATCTTCCAATAGAAAGGGTTCGAGGGGAATCAACAGCGCGTGTACGTGATTTGGCATGATTACCCAAGCAGGCATTTTGTACCGCAGGCCATCGAAGTGTAGCAATGCGTCTTCCACGACATTCGCAATTTCCGGTTGCCGCATCCAAGCTGAACCCAACCCCTTATCGAGGCAGGTTTCGATTCTCTTTCGCCGTTCAATGTCACCGTCGCGAGCGTTTAGGTGGGATAGCTCGCGCTCCCAAAGCGCGAGGATTTTGTGCGGCAAGGAATCAGCTAGTCGAAACGTTATCGTTTGCGCGATTTGCCCACCATCAAAATGCGGAAGATAACCGCGGAAGTGCCAGCCTCTGGGACGGAAGCTAGTATTCATTTCAAGCTAAGATGCGGGCAGGATGCCCGCGCTCCCGGGCCGCTCCCAGGAGGGTCAATCGTCCATGCGGAAGATCGTTTCCGGATCATCCTCATGTCTGATCTCGTCGATCGCTTCCTGGCGGCGGTCGCCCATGTACAGACGGTTTGGGCAATTGATGACTATGCCGTCCGTTTCGCCGACGTTTTGATACGCATGAACGACACCCTTCGGTATGACGACTGCCTGTGGATTGTCCTGGCCAACAACCAGCGTCATCACGGCCTGATACGTTGAAGAATCCGGACGGTTGTCCCACAAGCGCAACTTGAAATTGGACGGTCCGATAAAGCAAAACAAATCTGCCTGGTCGACATGCTCATGAGGTCCGCGCCCCACGCCCGGCTTTGTGGAAGAGATGTAAGACATCACCGGAAAGAACTCAGCCGGCAATTCGTCGTGCCGGAAGAGTTCGGT
The DNA here is from genome assembly GCA_963726075.1 of uncultured Acidobacteriota bacterium. GTDB lineage: Bacteria > Acidobacteriota > Blastocatellia > Pyrinomonadales > Pyrinomonadaceae > UBA11740. Next base: position 2,107,645 of record CAVSAQ010000001.1, read on the forward strand.
CAGCCAACCGCGCCGATCGTCGAACTTTCGCAGCGGGCGAACGATGACGTCGTTAATATCCTCGGAGTGGAAAGGTTTAGGAGTTAGTGCCGGCTTCTGCTGCATGTGTAAGTTCCATGTTGTTGGCGCCGGTTTCGGCGACAAGATTCGAGGCGTGTAAAAGACTTTCAAAAGTTCCAGCGTCAGTCCACCAGCCGTCTAACTCATCCCAGGTCATTTCTCCGCGCGAGATGTAGGCGTTGTTAACGTCGGTTATTTCCAGCTCGCCGCGGCCGGAGGGCTTGAGTGTCCGAATGATGTTAAAGACTGCGCTGTCGTACATGTAAATCCCGATTACTGCGTACCCTGATTTTGGCTGCTTTGGTTTTTCGTCAATTCGCAGGACCCGCTGCCCGTCAAGCTCAGGTACCCCAAAGCGTTCCGGATCGCTAACCTGTTTCAGGAGAATCTTCGCACCGCCACCCTGTTCGCGATACGCGTCAGCAGCCCCGCGAATATTTCCCTGGATAATGTTGTCGCCGAGAACGACGCAGATCGAATCTCCGGCGGCGAAGTGCTCGACCAGCGAGAGGGCCGCGGCAATTCCGCCTTCGCCCTCCTGATAAGTGTAGTTCAGGTGCTTCAATCCGAACGCCTTGCCGTTGCCGAGCAACTTCAAAAAATCGCCGGCGGAATTACCGCCGGTGACAATCATGATGTCCGTGATACCGGCGTTGACCAACGTTTGGATCGGAAAATAGATCATCGGTTGGTCATAGACCGGTAGCAGGTGCTTGTTTGTCACCGACGTCAGCGGCCGCAACCGACTACCTAATCCTCCTGCCAGAACGATACCTTTCAAGTACCATCACCTCCAAAAATGAGCTCGGGTCTTTGGACTTAGATCTTTGGATTTGATGGAAATCACCGCACGGCGTCTAAAAACCGAAGACCTAAGACCAAAAACCAAAGACCAATCTAATCAATAAACCGTTGGAACCAAAGTTCGAGCATCAAAAGGGTCCACAGGCGATGCTCGTGGTTCTGCGCGCCGCTGATGTGTTGCTCAACCAGACGCTGAACTGCTTCGGGTTTGAACAATCCGCGATTGAGAGCTTTTTCGGACAACAGGGCTTCACGCAAGAAGCCCTGTAGCGAACCGCGGAACCAATGTCCGATCGGTACGCCGAACCCCATCTTGCGACGATCGAGATTCTCAGAAGGCAGCAACTGCCGCAGGACGCGTTTCAGAAGATATTTTTTCGTCAGGCCGCGCACCTTGAAGTGTTCGGGCAGACTCGCGGCGAACTCGATGACGTGATGATCGAGAAAGGGAGAACGCGCTTCCAACGACACCGCCATCGTCGCGATATCGACTTTCACCAGCAAATCGTTCGGCAGGTAAGTCATCGTGTCCGCCAGCAGCGTCGCATCCAGCAGTCCCGCGCCGTTCGCGTTGACGAACCATGGTTCGATGAACCTCGCCGCACGTTCAGCTTTGGTTTCCCGGGCAAACTCTTCTGAATACAACTCGTGCTGCCGCTGACTGTCAAAAACGCTGATCCAGTGCATGTACCGTTCGACGTTCGGCAGCGAAACCGCGCGCATGAAACGCTTCGTGCGTGCAGCCAACGTCCGCCGCTCGTCGGAGCCTGGCAGAAGCTGGACCGCGCGTTCGATAAGACCGCCGCGTAGCACATGCGGCAGGCGGTGATATCGCTGCGCGAGGAGCATCGCAGAATAGCGGTCATAGCCGGCGAACGATTCATCACCGCCGTCACCATTCAACGCGACGGTTACGTGGCGGCGAGTCTCGCGCGCGACGTAGTACGTCGGAATGGCCGAAGAATCGGCGTAAGGCTCGCCGTAGTGATCAACCAGTGTCGGCAGTACTTCGAGCGCATCAGGCCGGACGATGAATTCGTGGTGATCGGCGCCGACGTGTTCCGCCACGCGACGCGCATGATGCAGCTCGCTGAAATCCTGTTCTTCAAATCCAATTGAGAAAGTCTTTACTGGCGTCGAGCTGACTTCGCTCATCAATGCCACGACGGTGCTGGAATCGATGCCGCCGGAGAGAAACGCTCCGAGCGGAACTTCTGACATCAGCCGTACGCGCACGGCGTCGCGCAAAATTTCGATGAGCCGCTCGCCGGCTTCTTCTTCCGTGATGTCCAGCTTTTTGCTGAAGTCCGGCAGCCAGTAGCGCTTAAGTTCGATGTGGCCTTTACGCCAACGCAGGGTGTGGCCGGGTTCAAGTTTTCTGATTTGGCGATAGGCGGTGAGCGGCGCCGGGACGCACATGAACGTGAGGTAATAATGCAGCGCTTCGTGATCGATATCGCGACTTACTTCCGGATGCAGCAGCAGGGGCATGAACTCGGAAGCGAATACCAGGCCGCCGTTGGCGGTCTGCGCGTACAGCAACGGTTTCTTACCAACCCGGTCGCGCGCCAGAAACAATTCCTGCTTCGCCTGATCCCAGATTGCGAACGCAAACATGCCGCGCAAATGCTTCGCGCAATCGTCGCCGTAACGCGAGTAGGCATGAACTACAACTTCGGTATCTGAATTCGTTTGGAAGTGGTGGCCGAGGTTCTCGAGCTGCGCGCGGACTTCTTTATAGTTGTAGATTTCGCCGTTAAAAACGATCCAGGCGGTGCGTTCCTGATTGGGGATCGGTTGTTGGCCGGATTTCAGATCGATGATCGAAAGACGACGCATCGCCATTCCGACATGCCCCTGGACATAGAAGCCATCTTCGTCCGGCCCACGGTGGCGGATTGCCTCATTCATGCGCTCGAGCAACTGCCGGTCAACCGGCTGCCCGTCCCCGCGAACCATTCCTGCTATGCCACACACGTTATTTGCTTAGGTTGCCTTGCTTGCTTTCAAACTAGACGGGAGTACTTGGGCGACTTATCCGTCACCCGCTACCGGATGGCTCTTTTATTAGGTGCCGCGGAATACGGCGGACAGAAGCGGCCCGCAACTCTTCGGCGTTGCGCTTCCGTCTCTCTTCCCGTTTTTCTTTCATCAGCACAGCGCCCACCGCCACAAAGATGAAATAGAAAACCAGAACTTGCGCGCGTTGTCGATACGCCGTACCGACGTTTCCCTGGAAAACTGAGTAAGCCAGAGTCAGCATTGCAGTGAAAATCAAAATGGGGGACATCTGTCGCAGACGATGTTTGATCGAAAACCAGATCCCCAGGATCAAAAGTGGAAACGCGGCCCACCAAATCACCATTTCCGGCAGCGTCAAGCTCTGGCGCAACGAACCCAATTGCCACGGAAACGGCGCGAACAGCAGATAAACCATTCCCACCGGAATTGTAGTCAGGGCCCCGGTGGCCGTCGAAACGTCCACGTCTCTGCCAAACCCCGATTGGGCCGATCTCGCCGCATCATGACGGGTGCGCTGAAGCTGTTCAAAGTCGGCGTACGATTCGACTTGAATGTTGGCGTATCTGGTAACCCCCAAATATGTCAGGGATAAAGCGAGCAGAACCACTACCACTAATTGACGCGCCATGCTTTGCACGGTCACTTCGCGCATGCCAATTACGAATGCGGCCACAACGGCCAGCAATAGCATGTAGAAAACATAAAAGCGGAAAGCCAGCACCCCAAGCAGCGAGCCAACGAGTACCGCTACCCAGGGGACGCTAAGTTTATTTCCGAGCTTAATTGTCGCCAGGATGGTGAGCGCCAAAAACAGCACGATGGGCCCGTCCTTTAGTCCCTGCGAAGACCATAAAACGAGCGATGGATAAAAGCCGACTGCAATACCTGCCACCTCGGCGACTCGGCGATTGTTGAAAACCTGTTTGGCGGACAAAAAGATCACGGGGGCCGTGGCCGCGCCCAGCACTGCATTCACGAACTGGACCGCAAGCATGTTTCGTCCGAGCATGCCATAGATAACCGCAACCATGGACACCATTCCCCACCCGGAGCGGTAACTCTTGCCCACGAAGCGATCAACTTCTAGTTGAGCGAACTTATCGCCACCCCAGGCAAGCAATTGCTGCTGGCCGTTATAATCGTAAGTCCAGGCATCACCACCGAAAAAGTCCTGCGCGTTTAAGGCAAATATCGCGGACCCGATCATGACTCGGATCAGGAGCGCCAGCAGAAACAACTTTAAGAGATAGGCGCCGTGGGACGGCTCGCGCCGGATAATTACCCCGACAATTGCGGCAAAGAGGCCACACACCAGCAGGGCGGCCATACAGTAAAACACTGTCACCGATCCGTACTGAGACGAATAGTTACCGGCCAAAGTCGGCACAAACAGCAGGATCGCTACCGAAATTACGAAAGCGAGGAATGCGATAACGCCATTCATGGGTTTAGGATAAGACGCCTAGATATCATCGGGCAAATCCGGCCTGGTCTTCCTTTCGATCAGGAACTTGTCGTCGGCATTGAGCTCTTTTATGGGCTTGGCCGGCACGCCTGCGATTAACCAGCCTTCACCATTCACGCTCGTGGTTACTACCGCGCCTATCCCGACGATGCATCGGGAAGGAATGCCACTGCCGGGGGCCATGCGAATTTCTGAGCCGACGTAAGCAAAATCGCCTACGCTGATCGGAAGGGTTCGCTGGCGGTTATGGGTCCAGAGTGAAGAGTTGCGCCCACCGATGATCGTACGCCGTCCAATCGTGACTCGATCGGTAAAGTCAATCTTGTGGCCGGTGGTAATAATGCTCCCGGGCCCGAGCAAAAACCGCGGATCAATCGCGTTCACCACCTCAGGTTCAGGGATCGAGTTTATTTCATTCAGCCGCAGTAGTTCGGCATACCGTCCGAGGCTTACTTCTTCTCCACCGCGAATGATATTCAGGTGCCCGATCCGCACGTGGTCTCCCAGCGTTAGTTTCTGCACGCCTATGATCAGGTTCAGATGACCGATCTTTGTATCGTCACCGATTTCGCACTCCCACGCTTCGACAATGCTTAACCCGATATGCACTCGCTTGCCGATCCGGTAGCCAAAGAACAGCCGGTAGCACGGCCGCTTTAAAAACGACGGAAGCACGGCGAGTAGACCGAGGACGAACAAACGGAATTTGCCTGGACGGTGCATGGAGAGTCGGCTTAGAGGTTCCTCATCGGAAAACTGTTTATCGGACAAGTTGACGCGTTTCCAGTTCGGCGGTGGCCTTACTCACCTGATCCTCAGGCGTTTGTTCGCGCACCCACTTTAGCAACTCGGGAATTCCTTTTTCGAGGGTGACTCGCGGCGCATAGCCGATCCGCTGCCGAGCCCGCGAGATGTCCGCCACGCAATGGCGAATGTCGCCCTCGCGATAGCGCGAGACAATTTCGGGCGAGATGTCTTTGCCTAGTCCTTCCGCCAGAAGACCAGCAATCTGTCGCACCGAAGTCGGTACGCCAGTGCCAATGTTTACGACCTGGTAATCCGCGCCGTCAGTTTCAAGGGCGAGCAGGTTGGCCTGCACGATGTCGCTGATGTGCACAAAGTCTCGCGTCTGTTCGCCATCCTCAAAGATCACGGGAGGCTGATCGTTTAGCAGTCGCGCTGAGAAAATCGCGCAGACACCCGTGTAAGGATTCGACAAGGCCTGCCGCGGGCCGTACACATTAAAATAACGAAGTGCAACCGTGGGAATTCGGTATGCCCGTCCTATGACGAGGCAAAACTGCTCTTGATCCTGTTTAGTGATTGCGTATATCGAAGTCGGATGCAACGGCTTGTCCTCGCGAGTCGGCGTCGGCATAAGCTGCGAGCTGCAATTGTGACATTCCATCTCCCAACGGCGTTCCAACAACTGCGTCAGCGGGCGCAGGTGAGGATAGACCGTGCCGCACCCGGCACAGGTGTAAGCACCCTCGCCGTAGATTGACATCGAAGAAGCTACAACCAGTTTCCTGATACGATCCTTGAATCCGAGGAGACTCTGTAAAAGGACTCCGGTGCCCAGATCGTTCGCGCGCACGTATCGATCAATTTCATACATCGACTGACCGACACCGACTTCGGCCGCCTGATGAAAGACCGCATCCACGCCCTTCAGGGCGCGATCGACTGTTTGTCGATCGCACACATCGCCGTGAATAAATTCGGCTTCCGGATTCACGTGTTGCGGCAAACCGTTGCCGTGGACCTGCGGAACCAGCAAATCAAGGACACGCACGCGGTGGCCCCGCTCGATGAGTGCGTCGGTAAGATGCGACCCAATAAAGCCGGCGCCTCCGGTAACCAGGATGTTCAACTTTTCCAATGCTTATCTCACCGAAGGATTGGATCAAAACTCCGTAGGAATGCGAGGCGGGGTAGACTTTTTTGTCCAAATTGTCATGTAAACACCTGCGCCGCGTTGTTTGCCGATCCAGTTAATGGCCCGGGCAGCGTTGAATTCAAGCCGCTTCACCAAGCTCATGTCCTCGGCCGGCACAGTCACCGAGCCACCCATCGAAAGCTCGATTAAACCAAAACCGACCCGGGTTAACAAATGCCTCAAAGATTTCGGGTTAAAGCCCTGGACGTGGTACGGGGGGAAAGTCGGCGCCAGATTCAGCACCCAGTCGCGGCCCCGCGCGCGCATGTATACATTGCCCGCTTGCATGTAGAGACCATCCTCGTTCGGCGCATCAAAATAGAAAAGGCCGTCGGGCCTGAGCACGCGCGATACTTCAGTTAGCGTGTTGAACGGCTCGTACAGATGTTCGATGACGCCGTTCATGATCACCGCATCGAATGAGGAGTCGGCGAACTTCATCTGCTCTAAGGTGCCAAGTCGGGCCTCGACGCCGAAATTCTTGCGCGCCCATTCGACGTACTCGGGCGAAGGATCAAGCCCGACGCATTCCCAACCGGCTTCGCGCGCCGCCCACAGCAACTCGCCGCGACCGCAGCCGATATCCAGAATATTTCCGCGCCGCCCCAGCCGGGATTCGATTCCGCTTATCAATTGCAGGCTGTTCTGTTTCTTTTGCTCGAGATCGTGAGCGCTGAAATAGGATTCGGTATCGGCGTAGATTTCCTTGACGCCCTCTTTGGGAAACGGCATCGGATGCGGATAGAGGTGCGTGCATGAGTCACAACGGACGATCTCGATGCGAACGCCGAGGCGGTTGCGGTGTGACGCGCCGCCTCGCCAGCCCACATGTGTGCGCGTAGTGCTGCCGCAGGCAGCGCATGGCATCTCGCGAAGCTCGAACTGAGGCGTTTGTCCCACGTTAAGCTACTGCCGCTTTGAAAGCCCCAATAATTTTTTCGGTGTTCCCAGCCAGTGTGTACTGGTAAGCAGATTCGGCCGCCGCCCGCGACATGCGACGGCGCAACTCGGAATCTTCAATCAGCATTTTCAGGTATTCGACCCATTCATCATCGGAATTGGCCAGAAATCCGGTCACGCCGTGCTGAATCACTTCGGGGTTTGAACCGAGAGGCGTGGCCACGGTGGGAATTCCCAACGCCAGGTATTGCGCCGTCTTCATGTAGAACTTCCACTTGTTCCATTCATTGAGGGGTAACGGCACCATCCCCACGTGCATCTTTCGCAGGTCCTCAACTTCAGTTTCGGCACTCCACGGTTGCGCCGTGTAGTTTACTCCCGGCAGATTGAATTCGGTGCCGCCGATTAGATGCACGCGATGCGTTACTTGATCAGCCAGGCGGCGCAGCGCTCCCGAGATAACTTGAATGTTCTTCATTGTCGTCGGACTGCCACTCCAGCCGATGCAGACATCGCCGTTTGGTTGCTCAACCGACTCGGGCCGATAGACATATAGTCGCGTGTCGACCACGCTGGGCACCTGCCAAATGTTTTTATTGAACTGCGAAACGTAGCTGCGAATCTGCGTCGAGTTGACCATCACGACCTTTGCCAGGCGGCAGATGTCGGCAATCTTTCCAAAGAATTTCAGGTAGGACCACAATCCGTTTGAGGGACTGCGATAAGGCACAAACAGCGGGTCATCCAACTGATAAATTATTGGGAGGCCGCGCCGCGCGATTTTCTTTTCGAAGAATGCGGGGCCCAGCAAGGCTGCTTCGCGATAGACAAAAACGGCGTCATAGTCGTCGAGATGATCGATCAAATCCATTCGCTCGCGATAGGCCTTCACCATCTCGGCGGCTTTTTCAAACTGATGCCCGGGAGTGTACAAAATCTCGTGCAGGCGCTCAGTCTCAAACGGCGCCCAATGCAGATTTATCCCCGCGGGCTTTAGCACATCCTCCCAAAGCTCAATGCTGCCTCGCTGACCGGGGGCAAAACCGGCGCGATTAGGGACTAACGTTAGAACTTCCATTCGTCAAATTGGGGCGGATGCGGCCCGCGCTGCTGCGCGGTCGTGGAACAACCGCTCGTACAAACGCCGATAGCGCACGCCGCCAACAGTTTCTAAACTGAATTCACTGTGGGCCGTTGCGCGGCAACGCGCGCGGATTGTTTCGTTGGCGAGCAGCGCATCCAACTGCGCCAAAGCGCGGCCATAACTTGCCTCATTGAATTCGCTGATCAATATGCCAACGCCATGCTTTGTAAGCAACTCGTCAACGTCGCCGACGCCGGTATTGGCAATCACGGGCAGGCCCGCGGCCAGGTATTCCGCGATCTTGGTCGGCGACGAAGACTGCTTTGAATAGCACGCCTTGATAAACGAAATGGCCGCGTCGGCCGCTGAAAGATGTCGCGGGACATCTGCGGGCGCGACGGTGCCGACAAAAAAGTCCGCCTCAGCAATTCCGCGCGCGCGCAGTTGTTCAGCCACCGTTTCGCGCGGACTCTGCGTCAGAATTAGTGAAAAGGTTCTGGCATCGCGGCGATGAGCTGCGCCGAGGAACGCCGCCATTTCGTCAGTGAGGTACCAGCCCCCGAACGAGCCGACGTAAGCAATGACCCGCCGGCCGTGCAGATTAAGCTCGTCACGGATTGCGCTGCGCGCGTCGGCGCCGGCGGCGTCGAACCTGGCGAAGTCAACACAGCACGGAATCAATTCAATGGGGCGGCCGCTTTCATCAGTGTCGGTCCGGCCCGGGAACAGAATCTCTCGCGCTTTGCTGGTCAGCACGACGAAAGCGTCGGCAGTTTGGAACAAATGGCGTTCGACCCGTTTCAGGCCTCGATACAAGTACCCATTGGCAGGCCAGACACCTGCATCCGTGTACTCTTCGGGCATGAACCCGCGAATGTCAAAAATCAATCGTCCGCTGCGAATTCGTCTGGCCATCGCGCACATCAACGCCGGCACATGATTCCGTGCATGCAGGACATTGATCTGCTCACTTTTCATCAGTCGCGCTATCCGCCATGTTCCCGCCGCGATGTCAAAGAGGGTCGCGGGCAATGTCGGCCGCTTGTGATACTTCAACCAATGCCAACTGATCCCTTGTGCCGCCAAAGTCTGCGTCTGCTCATGTAACTCTTCCGCGCTCCAACGCTTTTTCAATTGAGGTTCGAAAGTTAGCAGACTTACGCGGACGCCGCCTGCGACCAAAGCCCGCAGGTACGGGAGCACCTGAGTCTGGACCAGCGGCTCGCGGAGACCGAAGTAACACACGTACAAAGTGCTTATGTGCCTGTTACTTTCTTTCCCTGGACCGTCGATCCTCATTGATTTGTTACTTTGTGCGCCAATCGCGCCGCGCGTCACGCACTAACCACGCGATAGATCCAATCGCCACCGATAAATCAATTACAGTCAGGATTGGCATGAGCACCACCAATCGCGCCAGGTTGCGCGCCGAGCTCGCCGGATAGGTCGTGCGGTTGCGCAGGATAGATTTCGCGGCCCGGGCCATCATCATCGCGAGCCATAAACCTGCCGGAACCACCAGCCACCACCGGCCTGCGAAGATCGCCGGAGCTGCAAAGAGAAGCAATAAAGCGTAGCGCTTGAAGATCGCCAATTGCCACTCTCGCCACAATCCCGCGCGAATGTTGTGGCGCGCATACGTGGTAAATCGCCTGAATGTGCGCCACAGATTTGGCTGCAAATTCCAGTGCACGATTGCATCCGGCGCGTACGCGACGTGAAAACCGGCAGCCTCGACCTTACGCATGAACAGCAAGTCTTCGGCTGAACGCAAGTCTTCCGGGAATCCGCCCACGCTCTCCCAAACTTTCCGTCGCATCAAAGCCGAAACGATGGACCAGGGCCGAGCGCCTTCCTGGTTCCGCGCCGGCACATAGGCAATCGCCGCGCACTCTTCGAAGAAGCTATCCACCTTTGGCTCAAAGGAACCATAAATGACATCGATCTGCGAATCAAAGACGGCCGCCGCGACCAGCCGCTCCAGCCAGTTGGACTCTGGACGTGTGCCGGCATCGGTGAACGCGAGCCATTCTTCGCGGGCGTTTGCCGCGCCGATATTGCGCGCGCGGCCGGGCAAAGAAAACTTTTCGCGCAACAGCCGCACCGGCGCGCCGTGAGACACGAACTGCTCGATGATGTCAGGCGTGTTGTCGGTCGATCCGCCGTCCGTTATGACAATTTCGCTGGGCGGCAGCGTTTGGTTGAGCAAACCTTCGACCAGGGTGGAGATGGAAGTCGCCTCGTTGCGAACGGGCACGATCACGCTGATTTTCGGGATACTTGCCGGTTTGCCGTCGTTCATTCTTTGAAGCTACGCGGGAACTGAGGCGGCGGCGCTGAGAAACTGAAAATGCCCGTCTTGCTTGATTGATTCCTGGGCCGCTTCGAGAATTCTAACGACCCGCAGACCTGCTTCCCCATCTGTCAAAGGTTTGCGACGGCTGCGAATTGAATCGAGAAACTCAGCGACGACATGATGCAGTGCTTCGGTGGCGTCGAGCTTCGGCGCCCACACATCTCCGGTGCGATAACTTACCAGCGTTTGATAATCAGCTTCGCGATCGCCAACGCGATTCGCCGTCACGCCTTTGTCGTACACGCGCACCTTCTCAGTCGGTTCGATGTCGTCATAGAGAATCATCTTGCGCGCGCCGGCGATCAGGGTGCGGCGAATCTTCACCGGCGCCAGCCAATTGAAATGAAAGTGCGCGATGAAATCGTCAGCAAACTTCATCACGAGGTACGCGATATTTTCGATGCCGGGCTCGATGTGACAACTGCCGAGCGCGCTGACGCCGATCGGTTGCCGCTCGATCAAATAATCCATGATCGAAAGGTCGTGCGGCGCCAGATCCCAAAGCACGTTGATGTCGCGCTGGAACAAGCCGAGGTTGATGCGCACCGAATCGAAATACAGCAAGTCGCCGAGTTCGCCGCTCTTTAGGATCTCCTTCATCTTGCGCACGGCGCCCGTGTAAACAAACGTGTGATCGACCATCAGCGTGAGGCGATTTTGCTCAGCTAGTGCGATCAACTCTTCCGCTTCGCGAGCCGTCGAAGTCAAAGGTTTTTCCACCAGCACGTGCTTGCCGGCCAGCAACGCCGCTTTCGTGAGTGGATAGTGAGTGGCAACCGGCGTGACGACGGCGATCGCATCAAGCTCGCGATCAGCCAGCAACTCTTGATAGTCGGTAGTGATGCGCGCGGCTGGGTAACGCCGGCCCATCGCCTTCAGTCGCTCTTCGTCCGGGTCGCAGAGCCAACGGAGTTGCGCCGCCTCGTTTTCGGCAAAATTGCGCATCAGGTTCGGCCCCCAATAGCCGCAGCCGATAACGCCGATGGTGGTGGCTGTCACGAGTAGAGAGGATAACGGTCATTGATCTAAAAGGGAATTGGCGTACACATCTGGCTGGATCGTGGCACTGTCGCCAATACCAATCTCATTCACACCGGATTTCAGCCCAGTGTCAGATTGCCGAGGGATTCGGGAAACCGTTAACGGTTATACATGCTTGACTAACCATGTGTCAGGTTTACCGAGGAGGGCCTGCGGCAATAACAGCAGAGCATGTGGCGTAGAATTTGACGTGTGCTGCAGATAATTCTTCATCTGTGGGAGCCCCTCGTTCAAACTTCCCTTTTATCAAGTCTGCGATCCTACTCGTTTCATTCAAATAATCTATCGCGGCTTGGGCAATCGCGGGGACGAGCAACGGCGTTAATGACATTAACTCCATACTATACTGCGGGTGTTTAGCAGCGTGAGCAAGCATCTTCTTGGCATTGTCATCCTCCATAGATAGTTCACCTTTTTCAGCCGCTGCCTTCAGTCCAGCAAAGGCTTCGCAAATCGAATGGTGATGCTCCGAGATGATACGCGACGCAGAGCGACAGGCATCAATTCTCTGTTGCCAGACAAATAGATCATAGGCCTTTCGATTCCTGTAGTTTTCTAATAATCTCGCAAGGTAGAACCCAAACCCTGCCGCGACCAGACCAAGTAAGACTTTATCTAACAGAATCTTGATGAGGTCTTCTTGAAATGGTGTCAAGGCGAGAATGGAAATTGTGAAGCTAGGAACCGTCACGCGGCTTTCCGTTTCTTCGCGGTCTTCCGATCCTTTTCGTACTGAGCTTGTCGTTTGTCGATCTCGCTCTTTGGAACTGCGATCACTTGCTTAACTAGAGACTCAAAGCGTGCGTATTCTTCTGATCGTGGTTTAGTTGGCTTTGCTTTCTTCACGTGTAGTGCCTCTTTGTTTTGATTCCCTTGTGAACCATCGGCTCCTTTTTCCAGATGACTATCTCGCCACTTCGTAAAATCTTTGCGATGAACGGAAAGTCATTCTGCTCAATCGCATTCAAAATTTGGGGTAGTCCCTTGATGATGATCTTCGCGCTCTCCGAATCTTTTAGTTGACCGGAGATTAAAGCGAATGCTTTAACTCCGCTATACAAAAGCGCGTCAAGTTCCAGTGGTCGAGTGCCTATTTTTTTGTCGCGCATCAGCACGGGCCACCCACGCTTCCCGACTTTCGGCAACCAAACTTCATCGGGCGTGTCGTGCCGAAACCACGTCTTATGCTGTTCGACCCTTAAGCCAGCTTTGCGAAGATCTTCACGGATCACGTCACCACCTAATGATCGCTCCAGAAAAAACGTAGTTCGCTCAAGCTGCTTTTGGTAATGCTCGCTCGTAATCGACTGCTTTCTCGATTTCCGACGCTTCGCACCCATAATCCTTAGCTAGTTCCGCGACTGTTTCGCCCGCCTGATGGCGATCAGCCACCACCGAAGTTGGCACTCCTACACCTACCAGGACTGGCTTGCCAAACGAAATGCGAGGATCGATTAGAACTAGCTTCTTTTCCTCCACGTGCTGACGTTTGAGATACGGGTAAAGAGCGATGGCCGACCCATGCGGATCGCGAGCGATCCGTTTGAGATATGCGGACAGAATATCTCTCATCACAAGCTGACCACCACTCGAAACGTTTACGAGGTCTTTCGCAATATCGGTAAACAGATCAACGCCGTCGTGCTGAAACTCAAACTCGACTAAAGGATGCTCGGACTTGTACTCCTTGCGTAAATGCGAGATGGCACTTCTCACGCGGGGAAGTCGAATCTTATCCTTGTATCGGATGGCGTCTAAAACATGGGCTTCCACTAGGTTGATGAACGATAAAAGGGCCAAGTCGGGATCGGGCAGCATGATTAGAGGCTCAAAGGTTCTTACTCCGTAACGCTCAGTCGGATATTTGCGCCCTCGAATCCAGCTTGTCAGAGTAGGAACGGGAATCTTGAGCATCTGCGATGCTTCCGAGATTCCGTATGTAGGTATGGCGCGAGGATCGCGTCCGTGGTAGATGTCGTGGCCTTTGCGCTTTCTTGCTATCATCTCGCCTCCTGTGGTACACAGATAGCGAACCGCCAGCACCAGATGCGTCCAACACCGTGCGGGCAGTTCAGATAGCTAAAGGCATCATCAATAGGGCAGGGCCGTGAGCGCCAACTCACGGCCTTTGTTTTTGCCTTAATCTCTTTCCCCGTTTCTGCCGGGGCTTCCCTCCATCCTTAGCATGAGGGTTGGCCTGTAAGCTGCTTATACTCTAAACGCTTCCCGAACACCATAGCCAGCACTGTGACGAACCGCTCAAAGTCAGTGCCTTTGCGCTTGTTGAATCTGAATGCTTGCTCGTCCAAATAACGGAAAAGGTGAAAAGGTTCGACGCTGACATAGGTGCCTTTCAGCGACCGCTTTAGCAGACTCCAAAAGTTCTCAAAGCTTGGTTAGTCAAGTATATAATTACCGTTAACGGTTCCCTTCTAAGATGAGCACCGTCATATCAGCGGGCTAAAGCCACGGTGTGAATGAAACGACAGTGAGGCCAGTGACCGCGCGGTGAACTCCGCCAGTTCGTGAAAAATCGGTTCGATGCCGCCTTCTTTTTCATCCTCCGGCAGACGCAAGTGCAGATCGACACGCGCAGAGATGTCTTGTAGCTCGGCTTGGTCGGCGTAAGGAGCGAGATGCGCGAACAGCATTTCATGTGCGCGCTTGCGTTCCATCACTTCCAGACCGTCGAGCATCTGCCGGTGCGGCGTACCTTCCCAAATCGGCAGGATCATCGCTTCGCGCAGCCAGCGCTCGGCTGAATATTCAGACAGCACGCCCATGCCGCCGTGCACTTCCATGTTCCACTTTGCAAACTCCACCGCCAGTTCAGCCGTCCAGTATTTCGCGAGGTGCGTCACGAGGCGAAACAGGTGATAGCGATCCGAGTAACGCGGCGTCTCTTGCCACACTTCGTCGAGCAGTCGAATCGTTTCCCACATTAACGCGCGCGCGTGAAGTAGCTGCGCGACGCGCTCTTCGATCTGACGGCGCAGAAGCGGATGTTCGAGGATCGGTTTGCCGAAGGCGATGCGCCGTTCCGCGAACGTGAGGGCATCGGCCAGCGCTCGCTGCGCTAACGCGACACTGCCGACGATGTTTCCGACTCGGGACAAGTTTAGCGATTCGAGAATCAGGTAGATGCCCGATTCCTCCTTGCCCAGCAGATACGCTTCGCTGTCACGAAGTTCGACTTCGCCCGTCGGAACTGAGCGCGTGCCAATCTTTGGTTTCAGTCTGCGAATGAAATAGTTGAGCCGGCCGTCCTCGCGATACCTCGGCACCAGAAACAGCGCCACTCTCTGCACTGTCTTGGGCGCACCTTCCGGACGCGCGGCAACAATCGCGAGCTCGGCACCGACGTTGCTTGCGAAATATTTATCGCCAGTGAGTAGCCATGAGTTTGCACCTTCGCTGTCCGTCGGGTTTCTGCGCGCCACTGTCTCGACGTTTGCGCCAAGGTCTGAGCCGCCTTTTACTTCCGTCATCCACGTCGCGCCCTGCCAGTTGTTGCCTTCGCGACGCAGCAATGGGGCGAGAAACTTTTGCTGCAACTCCGGCGTCCCATACTTTCTGATTGGAACAGCTGTCGACAACGAAACGATGTAAGGGCAACCAAGGCCTGCGTCGAAGAAACAGGTCACGTAATCGATCAAGTAATGCATACGGAGCGAGTCACCCTCGAACGCGCGCCAAATTGCGCCCGTCTCGTAGCCGCGCTTGAGCATCTTCCAGTAGTCGGATGAAAACAGGATTTCATCCTTCCGGTCGCCAAACTGATCGAACATGCGCAGCCACGGCGTGCCTGCGCGATCGACGGCTTCAGAGATCGCGACGCCTTCGGCGCGCCACCACGATTCATACTCCCTCAATATCGCGAGTTCGTCTTCGTTGACTAACTCTTCAACGAACGCGAGTGGCGAGTTTAAGCGTTGAAGCTGATGCTGCGGTTCGGTCATGACGAGGCCTGATAGTAAGCCAACTCGATGTCGGGTCGAAGAAATTCACGTTACTAAAAGAGTCCCTCGCGGCTCGGATTCACAACATGAACTGCCCGGATCGGTCAGGACCAGTCGCGGCGCGCAAAGCGTCGAAGGCCTTGAAAGCCCGTCGGCAACAGTCGAATGTGCGACACCGAAGCGGATTTTGGCGATTTCCGGCCGTTTTCAGCAGGTTATGCCAACACTGGCGGACACAAATATGTTGGCCCTTTGCAAAAAAAGGCGGTTTTCGCGTCTCGGCTTGGGGTATAATCAGTGGCCCACCCATGGGCGTCCGAGCAAAGGGAATTCGCGGGGGCCCCAAAAAATCGTTCACAAAGCCCCCAAAAAACCGTTGACAGCCTCCTGACTTGTGATAGTGTTCGCGCCCTTAAACGTTCAGAGTTAATGCAACGGGTTGCTATTTCTCGTATCTCGCTGCGCCAGCAACCCCAGACGCAAGCACTTATGATGTCCAGGCTCCCTGCACCTGCGATAAAAATGAGTTCTCACTTTTCTTTGCCTGAAGGGATTAGGCGACGCTCTTTCATCTCACACGATTAGGAAAACTCACACACATGCGCCCCACCATTGGTAATTCTATCGCCGTACTCCGATCAACTCGACACCACCCACAAATCCAAAACTTGAATCTCTACTCTTCCAAGATCCGATTAGCATTCTTCAAGGTTGTGTGTGCCGCCCTGGTGGCGGCCGCAGTTATTTTCGTCGCTCAACTCAACTGCAACGCTGTTCGAGCAAGTGGAACATACACGCAACTGAGGGAGAAGGACTCGCAGGACCCGGCGGTGTTCGACCCAATCCCAAAAATGAGTCGTAACGAATTCGTGAAGCGACTGAATCTCCTTTTGGACTACCGGCGCACGGAACGTTGGAATGCGCTTTACGATTTAATCTCGAATCAGTTTATTCGCGGTCGAAGTCGGACACGGTTTGTGGAAGATCACACAAAATACCCGGGAGTAGCCGGCACAGATCGTAGTCTGATCACCTTCTCGCCGAAGCAGGTCACGTCGGATTCATATGTCCCCGGCGGTTTCATCGTTTCGGGTTGCGCCAAACTAAGTGGATTGAGGTTTCCCGTTGACGCTCATGTTCTCGCCACCAGCGAGAACAATGAATGGCGCTTCTCGGACATCGCGATGCTGGTTCCCAGAGACACGGCCTACAGGCCTTGTGGCTACCGCTCACAATCAGCCGGAAACTTGAAACCGAAAGCTCGCCCGTGATCTTTTAGCGAAAGAAATTGTTCGCGACGACAACGGAGTGTGAGAGTCTTGTGTGGAGCGATTATGGCAGCTTCACTCTTTGGACTTCGCCTTTGCCAACTTCGAAATAGCAGTCGCCCCGCGACCTTCGAATTCGAGAGCGTAAACGTATACACCTTCGATTGAGTGCAAAACCGAGCCGTCAGTCCAAAAAATGTTGGTAATCTCAAGATACTCGGATGAGGGACCCGCCTCAAAATATGCCACCGCGCGCGTTCCGACGTGTGCGCCCGCTGAATTTACCTTCTTGCCGCGCTCGGAAACGTCGTTTGCTTTCGTGAGCATCCGTTCGAGCGCCTGCTGCGCCGTTTCAGGTGATTGAAAATACCAAGTTTGGGCAACTAGCTTCTCACAGTCTGAGGTGGTGAATTCTTCGCGTTTGAAAGAAACCCCGTCGCCAGTGATACCTTGCGTCGTATTCGAACTCGAAAAGGTGACGGTTTTTACTGAATCAATTCCCGGGAAAGCTTTACGGTTGCCCGAATCTTGTGCTTTCTCAAACTCCAAAAAGGTGATTGAGCGACGAAGACGTAATGACGATGAAATTTGAGTTTTGCGTCAAGACAATTGATGCACGCGCCTTCGCATTCTCAGATTCAGGGAAGTTCATCACAACGCGTTCACCGACAACAGTGTGCTTCTCGTCTTTGGTTGCACCACGCTCCAGTATTGCAGCCGCTTCCGCGGTCTTTTTTTGCAGCTCATCTTGCGCGCGTTTGGCCGAGTCATAAAACGTCACATCATAAGTAATCCGGACACAGTCCGATGCTTTGTAAGAATAGGAAACGTATTTAAAGTTGTCCTCCGTCACTCCGTCACTCCGTCACTCCGTCAGCGATGAGAATGTTTCTGAATGAGAGAGGAGCGGTGTTCGCGGGGGGGCGTGGTCGCTAGCCATGAATCGCCCGGACATTCCTTTCAACCAAACCACCACGACCGCGACCATCACGCCCACTAGCATCACGAAAATGATGCCCGAGTTTCTGCGAGTACTTATGAGCTCGCGAATTCCCGGTCGTGAGAATGTTCTTATCATGAGTTGATTCATTCGCGCCGAGACAACCGGACGGTTTGCACCGGCCTTCTCGCGGAACAAGCTAAAAGATTAAAAGAGCCATTGGTCAATGTAATGTTCATTGCTTCGACTTTTCGTGTTGAGTCGTTCGATTACGGGATACAAGCATTTGACACCACTAACAAGAATTTGTTCGCTCCCCGACCGAGTTCCGGCAGGGGCATAAGCGTCATGCCGTCCCACTAATGAAGCGACCTCTGGCCGGCGTTGGCTGTTTTTCGAGGTTTTTGGCCGAGCAGCATCAAGGCCGTGTCACGGCTAAGGACAGTTACCGATCCTGGGGCTCGTTGTGGCCCAGCGAAATGGGGCCAATTTGTCGTTTATACGCCCGTCATCTGCACACATCAAGTAAAAGTTCTTTACTAGTAATGCGGGAAAATCCTGCCCGCCCAACTAACTGGATTGAGATTTCCCGTTGACGCTCTTGTTCTACCCGCCAGAGAGAACAATGACTGGCGCGCCTCTCTGATATCGCGATGCTGGTTCCCAGAGACACATCTTTCAAACCCTGTGGCTACCGTTCACAATCAGCCGGAAACTTGAAAACCAAAGCTCGCCGGTGATCTTTTAGCGATTCGTTGAGATTCGCCCGCCCGTACGTGCAACGAGACCTCCTTTGAACACGCATTCTTCCAGAGCCATACCGGCATCGCCGTCTTGGCGCCGCAGCCAACGACTCTTCGCCTGTGGATGACGTCCTGTTTGATGGCGGAGGAAATTACCCACCTCATGAACTTTAATTGCGGTAACGTAAACGTCAGGCTCGTTTGGGTCACTCACGACGTCGGAAGCAATGTAAATCGTCTGTGTGCGGGCGTCGTACAGGCCGATAACTTCTCCGTCGCGCCGGCGGCCCATTATCTTCAGGTCCGCCTTTGTCTTAGACTGTGTGTCGAAAGCTATAGTAACCGGTTTGCGGCCGATCTTTACCGTGAAGCTGCCTCCAATGCGAGGACCGTTGAAAGTAGCACTGTCGTCCTTTGTGCGAAACAAGTCCCGTCCGCAGTCGTCGAGCTCGGCCGGATCAAACTTTGCGACTTCGCCTAGGGTTGCGTTCTGTTCTGTGACAGGCGGCGGTTTCTGCGGCTCGGCAAATAGCAATCCAAAGCCGCCTGCGGACGTCCACGGCGAGGATTTCGCTAGAGCAGTCGTTTCCCGAAGCCTATCACCTTGTGGACCTACCCATCGTTGCTGATAGTTTTTATCGTTCTGTGACTCTCTCGCCAGGTATTCCAATATTCCAAACCGCCCGTGCGAGTGAAGATTCACCATTTGAAAGAGTTCATCCGTCGGCATGGGTATGCCATCCCACGAGTAAGTTGTGCCGAGTTGGCTCGCGTCGCCAAAGCTCCCATGGGATATCAATGAGCCTTGATTCTCTTCGGGCGGCGGTTCAGAAAGATAAGGGTCAAGCACATCGGCGTTTCCTCCAGTTGGATCCAATTCAGCCGGCGCGCCGTCGCCTACATAAGTCTGCCAGTTCATCGTGCCATCTTCGTTCGTGGTGCGGAAGCTGGCATTGCTCGGATCGCGATGTTCCCACGTCACGCGCTCAACGCCCGAAAGAATCCTTTGCCACGCCAACACTTGGCCGCGCGCATAAACAAATGACCGTTGCTTTCCGCCGCCGGCATTCAGTTCCGTAACGACTTTGCCCCCCAAAACAGTTGACCTGACGTAGTACCTCACCTCCGTCGATGGCTGACCATTAGTGAAGGTGGTTTCGGTGGTCTTCGAGCGCAGACCATTGCCGTCAAATCCCTGGCCGGTGTTGTCACTTCCCCACTGCACGACGGCTATTTGCCCCGCGGCGTTGTAGGTGTAGGTCGGAGAGTTTCCGCTCAAAACATTGCCGTCAGCATCGTAGTCGGAACCGACGCGGCGATTGTTGACGAACGAACCGTTGCTGGAACTGGAAGTTGACGACCAGTGCTGGCCAACCTGTGAAGTCAGATGATTGAAGGCGTCGTACGTGAACGATTGGTTGTAAGGACGATTGTCAGAAGGCGGCTCGCCACGCGCCTCGGGACCGGATAGCGCTTGACTCACGCGTGACGTGTGATCGTAGGCGTAGCTCCGGTCAAAGCGGTCATCAACGAGATCCTGCGAATAGCGGAGATTGCCGTCAGCAAAATACTGATAGTTTTTGTAAATGACGCCTTGCAAACCAGTCATCTGCATGCGCGAGTTATAGCTGGCGCTCATCGTGCGGCCGTTCTCAAAGCTTAGATTCTTCACAGCGCCCCAGGCGCGGTAATGCACACCGGTAGCATAAGAAGTAACTCCGGCGAAACTCGTTCCCGCAACCGATGACAATCTTCCCATCGCATCGTGCCCGTAGTTGATAGTGGCGTTAAATGGATCGGTGATGCTCTTTAACTGACCCGCCAGATTGTATTCACCATAAGAAATTGTTTTGCTGACCCCGTTAATCGCAGGATTCTGCGGATCGTTGAAGGTCCGTGTCTCGGAAGTCATCTGCGAAAGCTGATTGTAAGCGTAGCTTACGACCCCCAAACCATCCGTCATCGATGTTCTGTTCCCAGCCGCGTCATAGCCGAACGTCACATTCGATGTTGGGGTGATGCCGGCAGGTGCGCTGTAGTGGATTTCATTCACGAGATGGCGGCTATTGTTGTAAACGTAACTCGCACTCGCGCCGCGCGCGTCGGTCACTGACTGAATCGTATCGTCTGAGTTGTAAGCATAAACCGTAGCGGCGCCAGCGTTTTGTTCCGGCACATGCTTCGATTGCAAACGGCCGTAGCCGTCGAACGCCATCGTCGTGTCCTGATAAGTTCCGCTGACTTCCGGTCCAGCCCATTGGCGAACCAGCGTCACCTGATCACTAGTATTGAAAGTGTTCGTGGTGGTTGAATAGACACTGCCATTCCAGTTTAGAATCTCAGCTTTCCGTGTGCGCCCGCTAATATCGCTGTAAAGTTTTTGCCGTCTGCCGACTTCGTCGGTCAGCGTCACAACTTCGCCGCCAGCGCAGCCGCAACCCGCATAGCTCGCTTCTGTGTAAGTGCCGTCCATGTTGTAGGTTTTCTTGGGCCGGCCTTGCCAATCAAAAGTATTCGCTACATTGAATTGGTAGCCCGCCGCATCATCGCCGGTCGGACTCCATCCGCTATTCATCTCAAACGGGTTGGTTTGTTGCACCGCGCGGCCCATCTGATCGTAACGAGTGTATTGCCCTTTGTTTCCGCCGGTGCTGTTCGGATGGTTTGACGCCACGGCAAACACCCGCCCTAACCCATCAAAGAAGCGGTTGGTGTACGAATCGCTCTCCCAGTAATCAGGGGCCACGGCGTTCACGCTCGCAAAGCTTGACGTGTAGTTCGGACCGTAATCGTAATGCACGTAAGCACCCGTATTGACGGTCGTTACCCGCTTCAACCGCATCGCCTCGTCGTAACTGAAAGTCTGAATGATTCCCTGAGTCTGATTCTGTGGCGGCGGGCCTTCAATTCGCGTCTTCGCGCCGAAATCGAAATTGTACTGAATCGTTGAACTGAAGCCGTCGGCGTCCGTCACGGTCGTTGGATAGGCGAACGTGTTGCGCGTGTTGTTCCCGTCTGAGAATGAATCGGCGTAGCTAATTTGATTCGCGTGCCCCGCCGGGTCGGTGGTCGCAACCACGGAACCAGCCGCGTTGTAATTCAAGTAGTTAGTCAGCGACTTCTGCTGATTGTTAATGTCCGTGACATCCCAGCGCGAAACTGAAGTCACGTTGCCGCGCACCGTAAACGAGCCGTGATAACTCTGGTCGTGCATCGTTGCGTTGTTAGCCTCCGAACCGAGCCGGTTCGGATCGTCGTAGCTATAAGTGACCTTGGCTTGATAACCGCTTGCGTCGGTGAGATGCACCGCCGAGACCAGGCCGATGATCCGGTGATCGAGATACGGCTGGCTTAGATTGTAATCCCGGTAGGTTCTCCGCAGTTCAGTCACGCCATCAGCCGCATATTCGGTCACAAAGTAAGGCAGCCCGAACTGCGCGTAAGCCGGAACGCTGTAGTCGATAGTTGTCTTGCGGATGTTTGCCCCATCGGAAACGATCGTTTGCGTTACCCGCGGATTGGTTTTGTAACTGAAGCTAGGATTGTCCTGCGTCCACGCGGTAGTTGTTTTCTTTTGCCAGAGGTTCGAGTTGGCATCGGCGACCGTGGCGTAGCTGCGCGTCTCAGTAGGCAATCCGCTCTGCCAGGAAGAACCGTAGTATTCCTTGTGCACGGTGCCATCTGGAAGGGTCATGCGGCAGCCGTTGTCCGCGTCGTGGCCGAAGTAAGTCACGACTTGTGCGGGCACGCCATTGACGCCCGTCCACGCCTCTGCCCACACTCGCCGCTCGGTCAGGCGCGGACAATCGATGGCGCTCGCAGGTGTTACATAGGTTGTGTAGTTTCGCTGATGGTTGTCGGAAGCGTAGTGGCGAATGGTTGAGACCATGCCGAACGTGTTTGCGTACTCGAAGTTGTAGCGCGATCCGTCCGGCAAGCCGACCTGCGTCAGTACTGGAATCGTCGTTGAGTTTGGTCCGAGATTGTTTAGACCGGGAAAGTTATTGCCTATCGAAGCCGTGCCCCATCCAAACGTCGCCCACTCGTGTGTCTGGCCAGCCCACGTCTGCGTAATCGAGATGAGATTCAAGTTGGTGTCGTAGTTAAAAGTGAGAACCCGGCCGAGTGTGTCGGTGACGGTCTCGAATTCGCCCCAACTCTTATATGTGGCGTTGATAAAGTTGCCGTTGCGGTCCTTAATCTGGTTGCAGCGCCAAGCGCCGTCAACGCCGATGAAGTTCATCTGCGAACCGTCAGGGGGGCGCAACGTGAGCGTGCTGTTCAGGTTGTCAATGAGTTCCAAGTAGGTCGAGTCTTTCGACTCATAGACAATCGATGTACCGACCTGGCGCAACTCTATACGCCCGCCTGAAGGTGTAATCAGCAGATAAAAGTTCGCGCCGGTCTGACTGTTAGCGTAAGGCCCTTCGACGACGGGAAAGCCGAGTCGAAAACCGGGGGCAATCGAGCCTTGATCCTGATCGAAATCAATGTAGTTACCGGCGCGCGTCCAAACCAGTGAGTTGTATGAAAGCGTCAGACCGAGATCGAGACCGGAACGCCCAGGCAGACTCACCACCGGCAGACTCCAATTAAAATTATTTGATAACAAGTCTTCGCCCCCCGACCCCGTGCGGTTTTGCAAATCAAGCCGGGCCATCGCCCGTTCGGACGCCGTGCCGCCAAAAGGCGTGCCCCACACTCTGACTTCAGCCAGAGACAAATGATTCGTGGCCACCAACTGAATTTTCACGAATCTTGCCAAACCGCTTATTGGCAATAGTGTCGGCGTTCCTCCCTGACCGGGGACGTTGACATTCGCGACAACCGACTGACTGCTATCCAACAAGATCACATTGAAATTGCTCAGTCGGTCGCCACAGCAATCGGTGCGATTCCAAACTTCAACACTTTGGATTATCTGCAGCGTACCGAGATCGACTTGCCACCATGCCTGTGGTTCGTTGTTGGTCGCGGTGACTGAATAATCGAGCCAGTTGCCGCTCGCGTTTCCATCGACCGCCAGCGACGCGATGGCGCCACCCGCGCTCTGATAAGTGGAAGATTGGGTCGCCGTTTTGTTTAGCGCGAGGTTGCTGACCGCGCTGCCCCAAACCTGGACTTCGGCAAGTGACAAATAGTTCGTGCCGACTAACTGGACCTTTACGTAACGGGCTGTGCCGGTAATCTGAATGCTTGTGGGCGCGCCGGCCTGACTCGCGTAGTTCACGCTGCTGACGATTGATTGATTTGCGTCGAGCAATACGACATTGAAGTTGGTGAGCCGGTCGCCACAGCAATCCGTGCGGTTCCAGACATCAACATGCTGAATGGGAAACGTGCCGCCCAGATCGACTTGCCACCAGGCTTGCGCCTCGTTATTCGTTGCCGTAACGGATGAATCCAGCCAGTTACCACTCGTGTTTCCGTCAACGGCGAGCGAAGCGACGGCGCCGCCAGCGCCCTGATAAGTGGATGACTGAATGGCCGCTTTGTTTAGCGCCAAATTGGTGAGCCCTCCTCCCTGTGGGAACGGGGCTGGAGTCATAGGCCTGGAAGCTCGGGAATGGTGAGCCAATGCGCGACGCTCAGTATCGCGTGTCCTTAGCCCGTGTGCTTTGGCTGTCTTGGAACCCTGCGAGTTTGTGGGCTCTCGCAAAACTGCGCCAGCTGCTGGTCGCCAGAGACGTGCCCGATCTTTTCGCGGCGAACGCATTATCGAAGGAACCGCTGGCACCGCGCGCGGAGTTTCTATTCGTCGATGCTTAACTTCATCCAGGTTCGGCAGGTTCGCTGCCGATGGGCCTGTACGCGGCGGCAGCGGTGCGACTCTGCGGTCAGTTCTGTTGGGCGAACCGTTCTGCTGAGCACGCGTCTTCGTAGCCGGAATGGTAACGGTCCCGAGTGAGCTAACACTTGATAGCAGCAGTGCGAAGCACATAACGAGGGTAATTACGCGCAGGCTTCGCTTCGAGTGAAGAGGCCGTCCTGAGTTTGTGAAAGTGCGAGAGCGAGCGTGTTTCAACGGGGGAACGCTCCTTAGTTTTTGTTGGGCAAGCTGGCCTGTGGAAGCGCCGAATTAACAGCATGGCTGAGAGTGCGCGAGTTCCGCTTTGAGGTAGCTCGTGGAAGGTCAGCCGTTAACTTGCGACCCTGCTTGTCGAAATGCGGTATTCGGTAACGCTGCAATCAGTTGGCTAAGACACTGATCGCCTGAGACTGCAATTATGGGGAGGCACGGTACGACTATCAGTAGCAACTGTCAAGAGGTTTGTTGAAGGAGGTGGTGTCGCAAGTCGGACACTACTGTTGGAAGGACTCAGGCCTTACTGTCGGATCGCGTCCACCACCGCCTGTTGCTGTGCGTCAGTCAACTCAGCGAACAGCGGTAGTGATAGCACGCGTTCACTAAGGCGCTCGGTCACAGGCAGGTCGCCCGCTTTGTAACCGAGGGATGCGTAAGCCGGTTGCAAGTGGATCGGAATGGGGTAATGGACTCCGCTCTGAATGCCTTTGGCGGCCAGACGATTCTGCAATTCGTCGCGGTCGTCACACTGAACAGCATAAACATGATAGACGTGGCGTGAGTATTCCATTTCGCGCGGCAATACTAATTCGGTGTCGCTGAGAAGCTCGTTATACCGTGCGGCACGCTCGCGTCGCCCGTTGTTCCATTTGTCCAGATAAGCCAGCTTCACGTTCAAGACCGCTGCCTGTAGCTCTTCCAGTCGAAAGTTGTAGCCGACGATCGCATGCGCGTATTTGCTGGTCTGACCGTGTTGGCGCAACAGCCGCAGCTGGCGCGCCAGATCTTCGTCGTTAGTGACGACGGCTCCGGCTTCGCCATACGCGCCGAGGTTCTTGCTCGGGTAAAAACTGAAGCAACCAGCGGCGCCGAGTCCGCCGACACGCCGGCCTTTGTATTCCGCACCATGTGCCTGGGCCGCGTCTTCAATGACATGCAAGTTGTGTTTATCCGCCAGCGCGCGGATGGGATCGAGATCGACCGCCTGGCCGTAGAGATGCACGGGGATGATGGCGCGCGTACGCGGCGTGATTGCTTTCTCAATCTCGGCGGCGGTGATCGTGTAGGAAACCGGATCGACATCAACAAAGACAGGTACGGCGCCGAGGACAGAAGCCGTTTCCGCCGTCGCGAAAAATGTAAACGAAGGAACGATTACTTCATCACCCGGGCCGATACCGCATGCCATGAGTGCCAGTTGCAACGCGGCCGTACCGCTGTTCACGCCCACACAAAACGCGCTGCCGACATATTCAGCGAACGCTTTCTCGAACCTTTCGACCTGTGGCCCCAGGATGAAATTCGTGTTTTCAAAGACGCTTGCGATGGCCGCGTCGATTTCCGGTTTGATCGTTTGGTACTGAGCTTTGAGATCGACAACAGGAACCGAGAGATTTTGGGTTTCGGATGTCGATTTTCGAATCTGATTTGTGTCAGGCGCGAATGGTTTGGACATAGTTAAGGTGACATTACTCTGGCCGGATTGCCGGCCACGGTTGTACGCGCGGGAACATCTTTGGTAACGACAGCCCCGGCGCCGATGATCGCGCCCTGGCCAATTGTGACTCCGCACAAGATGGTGGCGTGGCTGCCTACGCTGGCCCTGGAGCGCACAACCGTTGGAACTACTTTCCAATCAAGGTCAGTTTGCAGGGCGCCGCTTTCAGTTGTCGCGCGCGGATATTTGTCGTTGATGAAAACGACGCCATGGCCGATGAAGACTTCGTCTTCGACCGTGACGCCTTCACAGATAAAGCTATGCGAGGAAACCTTGCAGTTGCGGCCTACGCGCGCACCCTTCTGAATCTCGACGAACGAGCCGATGCTTGAGCCGTCGCCGATCTCGCAACCATAGAGATTAACGAAGTGATGGATTTTGACGTCGCGACCCAGCTTGACGTCAGGCGCGATTAAGCAGAACTGTCCCGGCATGAAACTAGAATATCAGCGGGCGGAAGTGGCCGCGCTCTCGTCACCCTCGTCTTCAGAGGTGTAGTACTCGCTTTGATAATAGGCCGAATAGCCCGCGCCGTAGTACTCATGCGAGTCCGCCTTCACGTTGTTCAGCACGACCCCAAAGATATTCGCGCCCACATCCAGCAACTGTTGTTTGGCGCGCCGCACGACCGCACGCGAACTGCGTCCGCCATGCACGACCAGAATCACGCCGTCAACAAATGTTGAAAGAATTGACGCGTCGGTAAATGAAATCGCCGGCGGCGAATCGACGATGACGTGCGCGAATCTTTCCGTCAGGCTGCTCAGCAACTTGCGCATTTCTTCCGAACCCAGAAGTTCAGCCGGATTCGGGGGAACTGGCCCGGAAGTCAACAGCTTCAGGTTCGCAATGCCTTCATAGCTTTGCAGCACGTCATCAATTGGACATTCGCCGGAAAGAAAATTAGTGAGCCCGCGGGCATTCGACAGGTTGAAATTCGCGTGCAGCCGCGGCCGGCGCAAATCACAGTCGATAATCAAAACCTCGGCCCCGGTCTGGGCCAGCATGAACGCGGTATTCACCGCAGTCGTCGTCTTGCCTTCCGACGGCTGACTCGACGTTACGAGAATTGTCTTGGGCGGAGTGCCGGCGGAGGACAGCAACAGCGACGTGCGCAAGTGCCGGTATGCTTCGGCCATCGGCGAGCGGACATCATTAACCATCGCCAGAGCGGTCGAAGCATTCGGAGCCTGCGCGGCTGCTTCCGCCGGACCCAACCGTCCCTTTTCACTGCGCGCGGCCGGGATGAGCGCCAGCGCAGGCAAGTGAATGTAACGGTCGATGTCGTCCAGCGACTTAACCGTGTCGTCGAGGAAGTCGAGGAGGAATGCCAGGCCAACGCCGGCCATCAGCGAAAGTAGAAAAGCGATGATGATGGTGCGCAAGCGCGCCGGGCCGACTGGCGCCTGGGGCAGGCGACTCTTCTGTGCAATCGAGACGTTCGTGCCGCCGTCGCCCGACGTCGCATTCAGTTCGCGCTGCTTTTGCAGCAGTGTATTCAGGTACTGCTCGTCCGTGGCCAACTGTTGTGTCATCGCCGCCAGGTCGATCTCGGCCTTTGTTCTCGCGGTTGTTTTGCCGTGCTGGCCCTCATAAGCTCTAATTAAGCTTCTTTCCTGGGCCTGCGCCGCTTCGAAATTCCTTTTCATCGAGGCCAGGACTTGCACCGGCGCCTTTTTCAGATCGGCTTCAGTGGATTTGATCTGCGCGTCAATCTTTCTCACTTCCGGCCATTCAGTCGTATAGATCTGAAGGAGCGCTTCGCGCTTTTCTTTCAGGTCGCTCAGTTTATCGCGAAGCTTTCTGATGTATTCGTCCTGCTGGACAGCTGGATTCGTGAAGGGATCCTCGGCTGTCTTCGCTGCGTTGTAGGCGGCCTCCAGATTACGACGCCGGTTTTCTGCATCCAGCAATTGCTGGCTGTAACCTCGCTCGCGCTCCTTCTCCAAATCTATTGACGTCGGCCCTAGCGGAAGATTGTTGTTCTTCGCGAAGTTGAAACGTTCGTCGCGCTCGTTCTTGACCTTCTCTTGAAAAGTTGCGATCTGCTGCGCGAGCGCGAGCTCGGCTTTGCTCATGCCGAGTTCCTGGCGCTCATGATTGTTGTGTACAAACACCTCGGCGAGCGTGTCGGAGATGAGTTTGGCAAGCTGCGGATTCGTATGGATGTAATTAATGACGACGAGATTAGTCTTCTCGATCGGCGTGATTACCTGACCGGCGACGATTGCATCTTCGTACGGTTCCAGCGCCGCGAGTTGCTCGGCGGTCATCTGCCGTTGCTGCATTTCGTCCTCGCCAACGGGATCAGCGTCCGCGTTTTGACCCTGGGCCTTTCCGGGCTTGGATCGTTCGCGCCCGAGAAGCCGGTTGACGGAAGAGAATACTCCGCCGTTCGCCTGGCCACCCAAAAAATCCGGGTTGTTTGGCAGATCAAGCGTGAGGACTACCTGGCGTGCGAGCACGGGACTCTGCAACAGCTTCAGTTGGGTGCCCCAGAAGTTGGGATCGGTTTGATTAACGACCAGTGCGCCACCAGTTTGCAGAATGCTCCCCTGCTTTGCTTCGATCCGGATCGTACTGCTGCCCTGATAGATTGAGGGTTCGCGATACGCCTGGATGGTCACCAGCGAAGTGATTACCAGCACCAAACTCAAGATCAGCCATTTCCGCTTGAGGACGATGTGAAGATATTCGCGGACGTTTGTCTCAGCGACCTGATTGCCGTAGCGGCTATACTTTCCATACGCGCGGCCGTGGGCAATCTCCGCGAGTGAGGTATCTGCGTCGCGCCCCGGCCGTACCGGGAGCAGGCGTTCGTCTTGGGTCATAGTGCTAAATCCTACTTCTTTAAGCTTTTGGCCTCGAAAACCGGACGATCATAATAACAGACCGTTTCACCTAGGCAAGTCGAAAAGGACGGCGCGAGCCAGCCTGCGACACTTCGCTCTTAAAGGCCTTAACTTGTCGGTGTGGCGGCGGCCGTCGGTGGTTTGTCGCTCACCGGTTGTGATGTAACAAAGGCTTCCAAGGCTGCTTGCCAGCCCCGCAGCGGCTTCAGCCCAATGGCTTCGGAGAGCAAACATCTCAGGCGTGAGTTGCGGGGACGGGGTGCCGGCCTTTTAAGTTCAGCCAGCGTGCTGGATTGCAACAGAGCCGGATCGATCCCGCCCAGCTCCAGTGCCGTTCGCGCGAACTTTGCAAAGCTGGTGCCGTCACCCGCGTTCACAACGTGATAAGTGCCGGGTAAGTCGAGTGCGGCGAGTTCGCGAAGCCGGGCGGCGAGGTCCGGTGCGTAGGTCGGCGTACCGGTCATGTCTGAAATCGCTTTCAGAGGCTCTTTGCGACGAGCGCGGTCTAGAACCGTGCTGAGAAAATTAGTTCCGCCTGCACCGAAAATGTATCCGCTGCGAACGACGATCGTCCGCGCGTAAGCAGTTTGAGCGCGACGTTCACCTGCCAATTTGGAGCGGCCGTACACGCTAATCGGATTGGCTTGATCGCGTTGCGTGTAGAAGCCGTCTTTGCCGCCATCGAAAACGTAGTCAGTTGAAATCGTGATCAGCAGCGCGTCAATATCGCGGCAGGTCGCCGCGAGGAGTTCAGGCCCGAGCGCGTTCACGCTCTCAGCCCGGTCGGGATTGGACTCGCATCCATCCACGTCGGTCCAGGCGGCGCAGTTGAAGACAACATCAGGCTTGAGGTCTCCCAGCCGGCTTTCCAATGCCGAAGCGTCGGCGATGTCCAGCGCTTTGTGATCGAACGCGTGCACCTCATCGTCTTGGGCGGCGCAATGTGTTTTGACCGCCCGGCCCAAAAGGCCACCTGCACCCGTAATCGCGACCTTCAACGTGCGGCTGCCTCCATTCCATACTGGCGTTCGTAATACTCGCGGTACGCGCCGCTCCGCACGCGTTCGATCCAGGCCGTGTTATCTCGATACCACTCGATCGTTTTGCGCAGGCCGCTATCCCAGGTTTCAAGTGGACGCCAGCCCGCCTCACTTTCGATCAGGGAAGGATCGATGGCGTAGCGGCGATCATGACCCGGACGATCCTTCACAAACTGAATCAGCGAACGCGGTTTGCCGAGCACGTCCAAAACGCTGTTCACGACGTCGATGTTGCGTCGTTCGTTGCGCGCGCCAATGTTGTAGATCGCCCCGGAACGACCTCGCTGTAGCAACTGAAGAATTGCGCGGCAGTGATCATCGACGTAAATCCAATCCCGCACATTGAGACCATCACCGTAAACCGGAATCGGTTCATCGTGAAACGCGTTCGCCAGCATCAGCGGCAAGAACTTCTCCGGAAACTGGCGCGGGCCATAATTGTTCCCGCAACGCGTGATGACCGTGTCCAGGCCAAATGTGTGATTGGCCGCCCGCACCAGATGTTCGGCCGCCGCTTTCGAGGCTGCATAGGGACTGTTCGGCTCAAACGGCGAGGCTTCGGTGAAATAAGCGCTCTCGTCTTCGGGCAAACTGCCCATGACTTCGTCAGTGGAGACCTGCACAAAGCGTCTCACTCCGCGTTCGCGCGCAGCATCAAGCAACACCTGAGTCCCGGCGACATTGGTCCTAATAAACTCATGCGCTGAATGAATGCTGCGATCGACGTGCGACTCCGCGGCGAAATTTACGATCGCGTCAACGTCATCTTTGAGGGCCGCGAGCACGGCCTCGCGATCACAAATGTCTCCCTTGATGAACTGATGTCTGGAGTCGTCCAGGCCGTCCAGGTTCTCGAGATTACCCGCGTAGGTTAGTGCGTCGAAATTGAGGATTTTGCACGACGGCAGCTCGTCAAGCACCAGCCGCACGAATGCCGAACCAATGAAGCCGGCGCCTCCGGTTACAAAAAGCCTCTTCAAACCGTTTTGCGTAGTTATTTTCGAATACCTCCCAGAGCATCGAAGGATTGAGGTCGTGCGCGATAGTAACATTGACCGCACTGCCGGCGCTTGCCGACGGCGAACCAACCCGCCTGCTTTTTTCCAGTTCGCCCGCCAACGCTTGAGTCTTTGCCCGATCTAAGTGCTTTGCAATTTCAGCAACAGCACGGTAATTTGACGTGCCATGAGGGTCCTAGTCACGGGCGGCGCAGGTTTTCTCGGCTCGCATTTGTGCGATCGCCTTATTCGAGACGGTCATGAAGTTCTGTGTCTTGATAATTTTTTCACCGGGCGTCGTGAAAATATTATGCACTTGCTCGATCATCATAGCTTCGAACTGGTGAGGCATGATGTGACTGAGCCCATCCTCCTGGAAGTGGATCAGATTTATAACCTCGCTTGCCCGGCTTCACCGGTGCATTACCAATACAATCCGGTGAAGACCGTGAAGACAAATGTGATGGGCACGATAAACATGCTGGGTTTGGCTAAGCGAGTGCGCGCTCGAATCCTGCAAGCGTCAACATCGGAGGTTTACGGAGATCCGGAAGTTCATCCGCAACCCGAAAGCTACTGGGGGAACGTGAACCCGATCGGCATTCGCAGTTGTTACGACGAAGGAAAGCGTCTCGCTGAAACGTTGATGATGGATTATCACCGCCAGAACCACGTCGATACCCGCATCGTGCGCATCTTCAACACCTATGGACCACGGATGTTGGAGAACGACGGTCGCGTCATTTCGAATTTTATTGTGCAGGCGATGCGTGGTGAGGAACTGACAATCTACGGCGATGGCTCGCAGACGCGCTCGTTCTGCTACGTCGATGATCTAGTCGAAGGCATGTCCCGGCTAATGAATGTCGAACAAAGTTCGCACTCATCTATCGACGTTCACGATCCGGTAAACATCGGCAACGCCAACGAATTCACCATGCGTGAACTTGCGGACGAGGTGGGGCGCGCTACCGGAGTAGCAGCGCGGCTGCGTTACTGCCCGCTGCCCGCCGACGATCCGCAGCAACGCCGTCCGGACCTGACGCGCTCGAAAGAATTGCTCGAGTGGTCGCCGACGGTGCAGTTGGCGGAAGGGTTGAAGCGCACCGTCTCGTACTTTCGCGAAGCGCTGGGAGCGAAGATGGATGCGCCTCAGATGTTGCGAGCCGAAGGCGCCTAATCCACTTACCCGACCACCTAATCGTCAAACTCAAAAATGGCAGAGACTCTCGGAACACTCGCTGACAAACTGACCACAGTCAAACTGAAGTTGTGGCACACCGACGATCCTGGGCGCACGCGTAGTCTTGAAGAACAGCAGAAGCAACTTCAGGACGAGATGAATGAATTTGTCGCCGCCGCGCTGGCGGGCGAGATTCCCATCGAAAAGCTGACCTTCGCCGCGAACAAAGTTTACAAGAAGGACGGGAACGCGGTTCCTGAATTTAACGGAAACATCGGAGAGATGTTCTCGCAGCTCGCGGCCGTTAATTGCCGGCTATGGCACGTACAGGAAAAGGTTTACGAATTCGAACAGGTGCCGATGGATCAAAAAGACGAAGTCGTCAAACAGTTAGCCATCGTGAACCTCGAGCGCAATCAGTGCATAGATAGGCTCGATCAAGAGTTCCAGCGCCTGTGCAGTAGCTCGGCAAAATCCCACGCTGAGAAATCGCGCTAGCAACTCCCACTTAATAGTTACATCGGTTGGTGATAAAAGTCGGCGGCCCGCCCGGTACTAATACTCCCGGTACTAATACTAAGGCCGTAGGCGAACTGTGCCGGTTACGTAATATTCTTCCTTGAAGGTAAAGCCCGCGAGAGGGAAGCTAGTGCAGGTAATTGTGGTGTCCGCGTCAGGCGTCTTTATTTTTGCTTCGTCGTCTTCTCGTTCGAAATCGCTCGCCACCCAGGCGGTGGGATTCACCTCGTCAGCAGGGCGGTCGGAATCTGTTGCCACCCAATCTCTGGTTCCCTTGCGGTAGAAGCCCCAGGTGATTTTGCCCGTTGATGAAGAATTGCCGTCGTCACCGTTACTGACCGCCACCAGCATTAATCGTCCACCTAAGTATCGTTCTGCGCTCGCTTCCGTGACCGTGCTCGTCAAGAGCACCTTGGTACCCTTCACGACCATGCAATCAACCTGAGCTTTCATGAAGAAAGGATCGGGGGAACCTCCCTCAGCTTCCGTGCTGGTGGCCGAACTTGCATCACGGACCGTTACTTCACCCGTCGTCATCCCATTCGGCGCCGTGCGCGCGCTGAACTGAATGTGTCGAGTGGGAAATCCCTCGAGGGCGATGTCGCAATCTCCCTCAACGGACGGCTCATTATTGGCAGTGCTGGAGGCCGGTAGAATTAGCGCGACTACCGAAAGCAAAAAAATGGCGGCTATGCGTCTTATCAATTCCGTGCCCTTTGTTCTGTTAATCCTAATCGCGTTACGGAGACGTTTATAACATTGTGTTTTGCGAAAATGAAAATCCATCGCTGCGTTTGATCAAATAATCAAAATATTGACAAAGCCAAAGGTTTGCATTATCAATAACATCCTTTGCTACAGTTCCTTACAGTCGCGCGGTCAACGCCGAACCGCGCTTAACTCATAGTTCTTCGCTCCCCGATTGAAGATCGAGTGGGCGCGGACACACGGCACATTCAATTTTGAAGAAGGAGAAAGTTTTCAGTTATGAGAGTAAGCATCTTTAGGATTTGTTTGTTAGTGGTTTGCACGGTCGCTTTCAGTGCGATTGTTCAAGCGCAGGCCACTCGCACGTGGGTGTCGGGCGTTGGAGACGACGTCAACCCGTGCAGTCGCACTGCACCATGCAAAACATGGGCTGGCGCGATCTCGAAGACAGCCGCGGGCGGCGAAATCGACGCGCTCGATCCAGGTGGTTACGGCACTTTGACGATTACCAAGTCGATCATCATAGACGGCACCACGGGCGCCGGTTGGGGAAGCACGCTCAACAGCGGCATTAACGGCTTTGTCATCAACGACGCCTTGTCGGCTAGCCCCGGCACCAGCAAGGTGACGCTGCGTAATCTTTCGATCAACGGCGCGGGCACGACGCTCGGAACCAACGGCATCCGCTTTCTCTCGGGCGCCGAGCTGCACGTCGAGAACGTGACCATCG
This sequence comes from uncultured Acidobacteriota bacterium, assembly GCA_963726075.1. Taxonomy (GTDB): domain Bacteria; phylum Acidobacteriota; class Blastocatellia; order Pyrinomonadales; family Pyrinomonadaceae; genus UBA11740. The sequence goes on from CAVSAQ010000001.1 coordinate 2,141,779, forward strand.
ACAACCAGTCCGGTCATGGCATCGACTTCGCGCCAAACGCTGCCAGAGGCGAACTGTTTGTCAAAAACGTCAGTATCAATCGCCTGACTGGTGCTGCTAGCGCGGGAATTAGGCTTGTCAACACATCGGGGAATGCTGGCCATATTTCAGTGGCGAGAATCGAAGGCTTAATTGTCGACCGTGTCGCGAACGGCGTGTTGGCAGAGGCCAAGGTTAGAGCGACGGTGAGCAACTCGCGTTTCTCGATCAATTCCGTCGCGGGCATCAACGTTAACTCAGCGACCGGTAACTCCGAGGTGACTATCTCGGACTGCACCATCTCCTTCAGCACTGCCGGGCTGAGGGCGGCCACAATCGCCAGTTCGATCGTGCGCGCCACCAAGACTGTGCTGGTGGGATCTCCGAACGGAGCAGCCGGCGGTACGATCACGACCACGGCCAGCGTCGAGGTCTTCTAGTCATTCCGTCGGGATTGGCTGTAACCAAACGCGGCGGCTTTCGCGCGACATTACGCGGAGGCCGTCGCGTTTGCATTTAAACGTACTATCGGATCGAACACCTGCGCTGCGAACATCTCGCGCAGAGCGATTGGCCCAACGCGAAAAACAATGAGCTCGCGCACATCATCAGTCTCTGATCGAACCATTGATAAAAAGATTTAGCTGGGCCAGGTAACCCGTCAAGATGACGCATTAAAAGTTCAAAAAAAGTCTTGACGGGCGCATGAACTGCGGATAGAGTACGCGGCCTTGGTTAGTCTTAGTTCTTCAGTGTCTCAAGGACTCCGGCGATTTAAGGCTTTGCATGATGGCTCGAAGTTGAGAGACCTGAATCTTCCAAAAAAACATTAGCTCGCAACAGCAAGGAGACCCCGCATGAAAACCGAAGCTTGCCGTCGCACGGTCTTTGGCCGTCCCCTATACGCACTCTTAATTGGCACGTTCTTTCTCTTGGCTTCGGCTTTCGCCATGCCGTTCTATTCTGTTGACTCCAGTGCGCACGAGAACAATCGTTCGGATACCAACTTGAACGCGCGCGCGGCCGGTCACTTCTCGCGGGCCTGGCCGGTGAGCTTGCCGGCGGTCGCCGGTGAATCGGTCGAGGTTTACGCTGCTGACTGCGTCACGGCCAAGACCTCTTTCAGCCTTGGCGAGGTCGTTTGCGCGAAGACTGACGGAGTCGATCTTGTCACGACGCCTGGGAATTTCTATGTGAATTGGCACAGCCCATCGAACGGAATTACAAATGGGCAGACGATTACGCAGAACCCTCAGTATTTTCTTTTTGCAATTCCGACAGCCCCAGCGGGAAATGTTGGCACATGGAAAGCAAATATCGGAAGAGTGAGCCCAGCCGAGTCTTCGATAATCGGTGGTCCTCCTTTGTTTACTGTCAGCGATGAGCGACCGGGGATCGGAATCTTTGCGGGAGACGGCTCCGGCAATTGTACCAACACACCGAAGACCGTCTTCAATCTGCAGGACACAAACAAGGACGTTTGTGCGAAAGTGGTAGGCGGCGATTCGTCTCAATACATTGTTTGGAGTAACTCCCGCTTTGAAGCAGTTCAGAGTGCGCCTCTGGGAACCGGCGAAGCAGTGTTTAGCCTTAATGCGAATTCAAGTCTTGGGGACTGGCGAGTCATTCTATACGAGCCGTTGGGAGGCTCGGTCTATGCAGTGTCCGCCTTTACCGTCATAGACGCGGCAAATCCAAACGCCGACGTGATGGTTTCCAAGGGAACGACTTTAAGCAGCGTGGGCGCCGGCTCTCAGGTTGTCTTTACAATAACCGTTACGAATCTGGGACCAGACGATGCGGCCGGCGTTGAAATCACGGACAGCATCCCGGTGAATACGACTTTCTCGTCGTTTGCTCCGACGTCCGCTCCGATGGGCACCAACTGCATTGTGCCCTCAGAGGGCGCGAGCACGGGAGATACCATTTGTACTATTCCTGTGTTGGCCCGCGGCGAGACGGCCTCCTTCGTTGCCGCTTACGATGTGCTTTCAGGCGTGATGTCTGAAACGGTGATATCCAACACGGTAACGATTACCGACAGTACGACTCCCGATCCTAATGCCGACAACAATTCTGCGACCGCCTCGGTGCCGATTTCAGGCAGCGGCGCTGAGACCTGCACGCTTGATTGCCCGGCCGACGTAGTCGTAACTGCGAATACAACGGTGGGTGGTGAAGATGGTGCTTACGTCAACTATGGCGCCGCCTCCGGTGCCGGTAACTGCGGCGCGGTTTCAAACAATCCCGGGTCCGGTACCTTCTTTGAAGTAGGCACTCACTCGATTATTTCTTCGTCCGAATTCGGCTCAGCAAGTTGCACCTTTACGGTGACGGTGCTGGATTCAAATCCGCCGACAATCAATTGTCCGGCTAACATCACACACCAACTGACAACAGGCCAGACTGAAGCGAACATAAACCCCGGCTCTCCGACCATCAATGCCTCCGGCGGTGGAACAGTGGTTGGCCTTCGCAGCGACGACGATGCCGATCCGGACACTCCAGCGAAGCCACTCAACGATCCGTATTCAATCGGAACTACGGGTATTAACTGGACCGTTACCGACGCGGGAGGCCGCAAGGCGAGTTGTACTCAGACTATTACCGTTGTCGCGGCGGGAGATCGTGACCCGGTGACGATTTCGTGTCCGGCGAATGTGACTGTTAATGCTGCTTCCGGAGAATGTCAGGCAACAGTCTCAGCGGCAGTTATCGGCACGCCGACGACAAATCCGTCTGACAGTAATGTGGAAGTTGTGGCCGCGAGGAGTGACTCACTGGCCCTCTCAGACCCATTCCCGGCGGGCGCCACCGTCATCACTTGGACGGCAACTGACAATGTCAACGGCAACGTTGCGTCCTGCACGCAAACCGTCACGGTGAATTCAGGAACGGGCGGTGACACTACGCCGCCAACGCTGACGGTACCGCCGAACGTAAGTGTGGACACGTCGTCCTGTTCCGCCACCCTCGACGATGAGTTGGGAACTGCGACGGCCACCGATACCGGTGAAAATTGCGCCACAGGTTCGGTGAATATTTCGCGGACCGGCGTGCCCGCTAACTTTGTCTTCCCGACGGGAACTACCGTAGTCACTTATACGGCAACCGACGCGGCGGGGAACTCGAAGTCAGGGCGTGCAATTCGTCACGGTGACGGAAAGCCCAGCCGTGAATCCAACCATCACCGCGCCCGCAGACGTAAGCGTCAACACCGGTGCGGGTGCCACGTCGTGCGGCGCATTTATTGGCGACGCGACGTTGGGATCGGCTACGGCCAATGACAATTGTCCGGGCGTCACGGTGACGCGAACCGGAGTTCCGGCCGGAAACAATTTCCCGGTGGGCAGTACTACGGTTACCTACACGGCCACGGACAGGAGTGGCAACACCGCCACCGATACTCAAGTGGTAACGGTCGTGGACAACACACCGCCGACGATAACCGCGCCGGCTAACGTCACCGCATACACCGGCCCGGGCGCGACTAGCTGCGATACGGTGGTTAGCGACGCCACGATTGGCACTGCGACTGCTAATGACAACTGTCCAGGTGTGACCGTCGGCCGCAGCGGTGTACCGGCCGGAAATACGTTCCCCGTTGGAACCACGACCATTACGTGGACGGCCACTGATGGAGCGGGTTCCACCGCAACCGCAACGCAAACGGTGACGGTTATCGATAACACGCCACCGGTGGTAACGCCGCCAGCCAATATCGTCGTCTATCTACCGATGAATTCGACGGCGACCAGCATGGCAGTAACTTATCCAAATCCGGCCACGGCGACGGACAATTGCGCTGGTACGATAACCTTCAACTACAGTCCGGCGTCCGGGTCGACATTCACGGTGGGCACGACGACAGTTACGGTGACGGCCACGGATGCAAATGGCAACAATGGCCAAGCCACCTTTACGGTGACCGTGCTGTACAACTTCACAGGGTTCTTCAGTCCGGTGAACAACCCACCCACGTTTAATAACGTTAACGCGGGCCGCTCGATACCGCTGAAGTTCAGCCTAAGTGGCAATAAGGGACTCGGTATCTTTGCCGCTGGTTATCCGGCGTCGCAACAGATTGCGTGCGACTCTTCGGCTCCGCTCTCAGATCTTGAGGGAACGGAAACCCCAGGGGGCAGCACGCTGACTTATAGTCCCGACCAGTATCACTACAACTGGAAGACGGAAAGCTCGTGGGCTGGAACCTGCCGTGTACTGGTAGTGAAGTTGAATGACGGCAGCGAGCATACTGCGCTTTTCAAATTCAAGTAGGAATCGGCAAGAGGGCGGAGCACCCCCGAGCTGGGTGCTCCACCTTCAAGCTTCCTGGGATTTTTTGGCAGGTTCTTGATGACAAAGCCTTTCTCAGCAACGATGGGAATACTCGGCGCAACAGTGGCCGGAACGATCCGCGTTCTACTGGTGGCCATCCCCAAACCTTCAACAGAAAAAGGAGACTCCAAATGAACAAGTTTCGGTTCACTATTAAGATATTCGCGATCGCGGCCTTCATGTTCGCGTTTGCGTCGCTCGCCCAGGCGCAGGCAACACGCACCTGGGTTTCCGGCGTCGGCGACGACGTTAATCCTTGCAGCAGAACCGCCCCCTGCAAAACTTTCGCGGGCGCCATTTCGAAGACCGCGGACTGCGGCGAGATCAGCGTTCTCGATCCCGGCGGCTTCGGCGCCGTGACGATTACCAAGGGAATCACGATTGACGGCACGGGCACGCTGGCGGGAATTCTGGCCGCCGGCACCACGGGCATCATCATCAACGCCGGGAGCACGAAAAACGTGACTATTCGGGGTGTTTCAATAAACGGGGCCTGTACCGGCATTCGCGGGATGAATATTCTCACTGCGAAAACCGTCAACATCGAAAATGTCACAATTTCCGGTTTCGTTAACGAAGGAATTCTGGTAAACGCCTCCGTTAATATGAACGTCAACATAACCAACACCGTCGTCCGCGAGAATAGCGGTGACGGAATAAGTTTGACGACGTCGACTGGAACCGTCGACGCCACGCTTGATCACGTCCGAGTCTCTGGCAGCGGTCTGAATGGCGTGCACCTCAAGTCGCGCACCAGACTGACTGCGAGTAACACCGTGGTTTCCAACAACACGGGCAATGGCGTGTTCGCCAATGCAGTGACGGCCGTCACGAACGCCACGGGCCGGTTCTGGAATTGCCAGATCTCGTTGAACGGTGGCCACGGCGTTGCCGCAGGCAACGTAGGCAATGCCGGTCAATCAATTGTGGAAATTGCGCAGAGCCAAATCGACGACAACGCGGCGAACGGCGCAATTGCACTCGCCAACGGAACTGTGGACACGTTTACCAATAACTCCATCCGCGGCAATGCCACCAACGGCTGTACGGCAAGCGGCGGTGTTTGTACTCCGGTTGGGCCAGGTCAATAAGTACGGCCCTGAATCTTGCGGGCGCTGGTTCGTTACGAACTTTACGTTCGCAGGCAAGAACACAAGGCGGCTGGTCTGGAAGGGCTGGCCGCCTTGTTTTGTCCTAAGCATTGCTGAAACTTTCGGACGGTAGTCGCTATGAAGTTACTTCTTCTTTTCCTGATTTTCAGTGCGATCGGTTCGCCTCACGCGGTGATGCCTGGGCGCGCTGTTTCTGACGCGCCCATCCGTGAGAGTCAAACCCCTAATCTCGTGGGCCGGTGGCGCGTGAAGTTCAATCTTTCAGGCGTGGGAGAAAAAACCCTCGTATTGCATGCGCAGGCTAAAGGATCGGGCTCAATCCTTCTGCTGGATACCGCGCCCGATGGCAAGCCAGCGACCGCGTCACTGCCGGCTGCATGGTCGCAAACGACAGCCAACCGGTTAAGTTTTTCAGGCGAGGCGGAACTGCCAATAGGCACGTGTTGCCGCGAAATGGGCACATTAATTTTCAAGGGCCACTTCAAACCAGACGGCACCATTTCCGGCGCGGCTATTTTCGTCACCGGCACTGTTGACGTAGAAAATCATGTCGGGCATCGCTCGTTGCTGGGAGTCTTTACTGCCGCCCCTATCTCGCCGATCAATTGAGCGCATGGCGGTACACACGACCTCTGGCGTGTTGCACGCGTGACATGCGCATGCCTGCAGGCGCAGCCTCGAACTTGACTGAGGTTTGAATCATTTACTAGACTCAGCGCCGACACGCACAAGCCGCGCACACAGTTACAAAGGCCGATTTTCCATTTCGTGGTTGCACCGATCGTAAACAAGCCCGCTAAAATACCGTCTGCATCAGATTCGGCAAGTTCGTTTCATCCCGAAACTTCTTCTGATGCTAACAAGCGTTCAGTTACGCTGATCGAGAAAAGGGTAACCCGGACGCCCCTCGACATCGGCGCTGTGTGGAGGAGCCGCGAGCTCCTTTATTTTTTAGCCTGGCGCGATCTGAAAGTCCGCTACAAGCAAGCCGTGTTTGGAGTTGGTTGGGTGATCATGCAGCCGCTGATCATGACAATCATCTTTACGGTTTTCCTGGGCGGGCTGGTGCGGGTTCCTTCCGATGGCGTGCCTTACGCGCTGTTCGCCTACGCCGGTTTGTTGCCGTGGACGTTTTTCTCCGGCGCCGTGTCGACGACCGGCAACAGCCTGGTGGGAAATGCTCCGCTCATTACCAAGGTATATTTTCCGCGTTTAATTATCCCCGTTTCGGCAATCGCGGCGCGGCTCGTAGATTTGGGGGCTGCTTTTCTAATACTCGTTGGCCTGATGGTGTACTTTCGGGTCGGCGTTACCGTACAGATACTGCTGACACCGTTGGTCATCTTATTGTTGGCGCTGCTGGCGCTCGCGGTCGGACTCTGGGCTTCCGCGGCCAACGTTAAGTACCGGGATGTGGGAATTGCGCTGCCCGTGTTCATTCAGCTTTGGATGTTTTGCTCGCCTATCGTTTATCCAATGAGTCTGGTGCCGGCGCGCTGGCAACTGGCATATTCATTGAATCCGGTAGTCGGCATTGTCGAGGGTTTCCGCTCCTCGCTGTTTGGTTTGCCGGTGAAATGGCCGCCGCTGTTGATTTCCACTGCGGTTACATTCATATTCCTAGTCTACTCATCCTACGCATTTCGCCGTCGCGAAAAATCGTTCGCAGATATTATTTAAGGCGTAATCGAAGTGAACCCGGTAATCCAAGCTGAGGACATAAGCAAGCGGTACTATATCGGCACGAGCAAGTCGCCGGCGTCCGGAGGGACGCTCCGCGATTCCCTGACTGCTTTTGCGAAAGCCCCGCTCCGTCGTATCCGACGAAACGGGCACGGGAAAACGGAAGCATTTTGGGCGCTCAAAGACGTCAGCTTTGAAGTTAATGAAGGTGAGATCATCGGCATCATCGGCCGCAACGGCGCCGGTAAATCCACCCTGCTGAAAATTCTCGCACGCATCACCGAACCAACCAGCGGGAGAATCGAACTGCATGGCAGAGTCGGAAGCTTGCTCGAGGTCGGGACAGGTTTTCATCCTGAACTTACGGGTCGAGAGAACATTTTTCTGAACGGCGCGATCATTGGGATGAGGCGGGAAGAGATCACGCGGAAATTCGACGAGATCGTTGCCTTTTCAGAGATCGAGCGGTTCATTGACACGCCGGTAAAGCACTATTCAAGTGGTATGTATACACGCCTGGCCTTTGCGGTGGCCGCTCACTTGGATCCCGAGATCCTACTGGTGGATGAAGTCCTCGCCGTCGGCGATCTGGCGTTTCAGAAAAAGTGCGTGGCAAAAATGAGCGACGTGACGGAAAAAGGCCGCACGGTCGTCTTCGTTAGCCACAACATGGAAGCGATACGCAAAATCTGCAGTCGCGCCATCTTCCTTAATGGCGGGGAAATAGTTGCCCGGGGCGCGACGGAAGAGGTAATTGCTAAGTACGTCTCAGAGGGAGCTAGCTCTCAGAGCACTTACGAATTTCCTCGCCCGGGGCCGGACGAGAACCCACCAGGGTACGCGTACAGGCTCACCGTTGAAGACGGCGAGGGCAGACCCGCGGCCCGGGTGCCCGTGGGGAGTCCCTGGCAGGTTCGTGTTTCTTTTGAGATTGTTCGGCCGGTTGAGCATTTCATCATCGCGATCGGCCTTACGACCAATCTGAATGCGCCGTTGCGAACGTCCTGGACTGAACCTCAGGACATCACCCCGGGCCATTACGAAGCGATCTTTCGAGAAGATACGATCCTTTTAGGTTCAGGCCGCTATTCGATCGCCCTGGGCCTTTCCAGTTTCGAGCGCAGCTTTCATTACCTCCAGGATGCAGGCGTTATCAACATTGCCAATTTCGCCGAGGGCGTGGAACTGGTGCGAATTGCGAATCATGGCTACATCTTGAATCCATTGAAAACTGAGATTCGGAAAATATAGTTACCTTGTGGACGGATCGGATTAGAACATGTTGCTTTTCGAAGTATGAGCATCTTCAGCAAATTCTCGAGTCGAAAGGAGAAGGAGGAGAACTCTAAGATCAGTTATTCGCAATGTGGCGAGGACCTGATCATTTCATTCATCTTCAGCGGGTTGCACGTACCCGACTGGACCTATCTTGATATCGGCGCCCATCATCCGACTGAAATTAACAACACCTACCTCTTTTATCTGCAAGGCCATCGCGGCGTCTGCGTCGAGCCCGATCCAACCCTCTTTGTTCAGCTTCAGCAGGTGCGCAAAGATGACACGTGCCTGAACGTGGGTGTAGGGACCAGCGAAGCAGTGGCTGACTTTTTTGTAATGACCACCAAATCACTGAACACCTTTTCGCGGGTTGACGCTGAACGGTGTGCGTCAAACGGGCAACATCGAGTCGAGAAAGTGATTTCCGTGCCGTTGGTGTCGATCAACAGCATCGTCGAGAAGTATTTTAAGCCTTACCCTAATCTGGTTTCTCTGGACATCGAGGGTTTGGACTTTGAAGTCTTGCAGACCTTCGATTTCGCGCGGTTTCGGCCAGAGGTCTTCTGTATTGAAACTCTTACCTATACGACCGACAAAACGGAACAGAAGAAACCAGAAATCGTTGACTGGATGAATTCGCACGGATATTTCTCGTACGCTGATACCTACATAAATACGATCTTTGTCAGGCGAGATTCATGGGCGGCACGTTGAGAGCGGCAATAAGAACGCTGGTCAATCGCACGTCCGGTTGGGCGCCGCTGGGCAACGTCTATCGCCGGCTCACCTTTCGTAAGCACTTCCGTGAATTCCGCGCGCTTGCCCGCAACTCAGAACGACCGATCACAGTTTTCTGGAAGGATCGCTATCCTTGCCTAAACGACAACACCGGGACTACCGAGTTCGATCGACATTATGTTTTTCATCTGGCGTGGGCGGCGCGCGTGCTGAAAGAAACACGGCCGGAAGTGCATGTGGACCTTTCGTCGTCCCTCTATTTTTGCAGCATTGTCTCGGCTTTTATGCCCGTGAAGTTTTACGATTACCGTCCCGCAGCTTTGGGGCTAAGCAATCTAACCTCTGAATCTTCTGATCTACTTAACCTGAAATTTGATGACGAGAGTATTCAGTCGCTCTCGTGCATGCATGTTGTAGAGCATGTCGGATTAGGACGCTATGGCGACCCGATCGATCCCGACGGCGACCTGAAAGCCATGCGTGAGCTTACGCGTGTGCTCGCTGCCGGCGGGTCTCTATTGTTTGTCGTCCCCGTAGGCGAGCCGAAGATCATGTTTAATGCGCACCGGATTTATTCCTACGAACAAGTCGTCACGTCTTTTCACGAGCTTGAGTTGAAAGAATTCGCGCTGATACCCGATAATCCGCAAGACGGCGGCCTGATTTACGGTGCAACCAGGGAACAGGTCGACAAACAGAGTTATGGCTGCGGGTGTTTCTGGTTTGTAAAGAGGGGCCGCGCCTAGGAATCGCCACTCCAGTCACAGATGACCCAGCTAAAGAAAAAACTACTTACCAGAGCCACGCATTCGATTGCGTATCGTATGGGAAAAGCCGAAGGCGGCGAGGTCGGCACCCACAACGAATCCGCTCGCATCGACTGGCTGGAGCAGACGTTGAAGAAGATCCCGGCGGGCTCGCGGATTCTCGACGCGGGCGCCGGCGAAGGACAGTTCAAAAAATTCTGTGCCCATCTTAACTATGTCGCCCAGGATTTTGGTCAGTACGACGGGCAGGGTGACCAGGTCGGATTGCAAACCGGCTCGTGGGACCAAACTCATCTGGACATCGTTAGCGACATTACCGTCATTCCCGAGGCGGACGCGTCTTTTGACGCGATCATGTGTGTGGAAGTCCTCGAGCACCTGCCGAATCCGATTCTGGCCATTAAAGAGTTTTCCCGACTGTTACGAAGTGGTGGGCAACTGATCATTACCGCGCCCTTCTGTAGTTTGACGCATCTGGCGCCGTACCATTTTTACTCCGGCTTTAACCAGTATTTTTACCAGACCCATCTGCCGGCACATGGGTTCGAAATAGTTGAGTTGCAAACGAGTGGCAATTACTTCGAATACCTGGCCCAGGAGATCCGCCGCATTCCGTCGATGGCCGAGTTGTACGCCAAAGATCGTCCGGACGAAATCGAAGAAGTAGCGTCGAACATCACTTTGAATATGCTGGATCGATTCTCTCGCCACGGCCAAAGCTCATCTGAGATGTTGTATTTTGGCTGTCACGTCTCGGCACTCAAGAAATAACTCCTAACCATCTCTGAAGTGTGATGCAAGCAAGGTTCGTCGATATTCTCTGCTGTCCAAAAACGGGAGCCGCCCTGACGCTGGAGGTGCACGAAGAATTCCCTGGCGGTTCCGTTAAGAGCGGCGTGCTCAGATCCGTGTCCGGGGAAAATTCTTACCCAATCGTGCGGGGCATACCCCGCTTTATTGACGAAGAGTTTTATTCCCAAAGCTTCGGATATGAGTGGCGCAAATGGTCGCGCGTGCAATTCGAGTCTGAGAATGTCGGGCGGCCAATGGCCGGGCACACCGAAAAAATGTTCGACGCCATCACGGGCTTTACACCTGAACTGCTCCGCAACAAGTTAGTTGTTGAGTTCGGCTGTGGGCCGGGAAGGTTCCTGGATATTGTGCGACGCCGAGGCGGCATCGCCGTTGGCATCGATATGAGTGTGGCCGTTGAGCCGGCGCGCGAGAACTTCAAGGATGATGCCGACGTGCTGATTGTTCAAGGCGACATTCTCAACCCGCCGTTCCGTGCAGGTTCGTTTGACGCAGGCTATTCGATCGGAGTCTTTCATCACACGCCTGACCCGGCCCGGGCCTTGAAAAAACTCTCGGCCGCAATTAAGGCGAATGGCCTGGTGGCGTGTTGCGTCTATCCGAAAGGCGGGTTGTATGATTACCCCGCCGTCGCTACTTTTCGCAGAATCCACAACGCCGTTCGCCCGTGGCTTGGGAATAAGCCGGCGCTCGCGTATTCATACTTTTCAGCTTATGTGCTTTACCCGGTGTTTTCGAGGTTGAGAAAAAGCGCACGGGGCGCGCGGCTGGTCGATTACCTGGAGAACAATATGCTCGTCAATGTCAGCATTCCTGATGCGAAATGGCGAGTGCTTGACGTGTTTGATGCGATTACTCCTTTGTTTGCGTCCACGCATACTTCCGAGGAAGTTGAGTCATGGTTTCACAACGCTAATTGCCACAGCCTGAGTCCCAGGCCGTGGGGGCCGACAGTGGTTGTCGGGATCAAGGGCAGAGAATGATGAAGATATTCTACGCGGCGGGAGCCAGCCCCAACGCCTATCACATAAGTCAATCACAGCTTTGGAAAAACAATCTCTTCGATTCGTTGGTCGAGATGGGTCACGAGGTTGTTCCGTTCCGCAAAGATGTGACTTGGCACTTTACTGAGTATCTGAATTATGAAACTTCCGCTGAAGAGCGGGCGAAGTTTCTTGCATACAAGGCTGATCTCCAGACGGCGCTGATCGAAGAGATTACCGCTGCGCATCAAGCGGGCAAGGTGGATGTCTTCTTCTCGTACTTCTGGTCTGACGTCTGCGAGCCGGAGACGATTGAACAAATCAAATCAATGGGCATCACGACGATCAACTGGTACTGCAACGGTTCGTACCAATTCGATCTGGTCGCCGAACTCGCGCCGCATTACGATTGGTGCCTGGTCCCGGAAAAGTTTCGGCTGGCGGACTATAAGGCCGTTGGGGCGCGGCCGATCTATTGTCAGGAAGCGGCCAATCCCCGATTCTACAAACCTTATCAGCTCCCAATCGAAATGGATGTAACTTTTGTCGGTCAGGCCTACGGCGATCGGCCTGGTTATGTACGATCGCTGCTGGATCAGGGGATTGATATTCGGGTATTCGGACATGGCTGGGACGAGTTTGCACCTAACAATGCGATTAGTGATGGGTCTAATCGAACTCATCCTGCCAAACGCGTGCTGAAGATCGCCCAGCGGTTAATGACGCCCGAAGGGTGGAGGGCCGTCGGACGTCGGTTGAATCAGGCCAGTCAGACGGAAGGTGTTAATTCGCAGCTCGCCTCAAATTCAGTCGTCGTTCTGCCAGACAAAGTCATCGGGGGCGTGTTATCTGACCTGGACATGATTCAGCTCTACAGTCGCTCAAGAATCAACCTGGGATTTTCGACTTGTGGGAGTACGCATGAGACCGGTGAACGCATCACGCAGATTAGGCTGCGGGATTTCGAAGTGCCGATGAGCGGCGGATTCTACATGGTCGAATTTATGGAGGAATTGGAAGAATTCTTCGAAATCGGTAAGGAGATTGTTTGCTATTCGGGTGTCGAAGACCTGGGCGACAAAATCAAATACTATCTGCGGAATGACGGCGAACGCGAGAGCATTCGCCGGGCCGGATACGAACGGTGCCTGCGCGATCATACCTGGCGCAAGCGATTTGAGACGGTGTTTCAGGAAATAGGACTGAACTGAATGCGCAAGACAATTATCGAAACTGGCTCCTGTTCGCGCCGGACGGTGGCTGGAGAGACGAATGGATGACAAACTATGTGCGTGCTTGACGGATTCATGGCCCCGTTTATAGAGTAGCGAATATTCGAATCGGGTTCCGTTAGCACTGCTGCCATCATCAAACCTCAGAATGCGCCGACATTGCATCGCTAGTAGTTTCGTCAAGGGCCCATTGTCTATTGTTACCGAGGGCAAGAACGTCTCGTGAAAAAAGCGCTTATAACCGGAATCACCGGACAAGACGGGTCCTACCTGGCCGAGTTTCTGCTCTCGAAAGGTTATGAAGTGCACGGGATTATCCGGCGCGCTTCGACTTTTAATACGGCGCGAATCGATCACCTGTATCAGGATCCGCACGTCAACAACGTCAAGTTGTTTTTGCACTACGGCGACATCTCGGATTCAACGAACCTGATCCGGCTGTTGTATAAACTGCAACCGGATGAGGTTTATCACCTTGCGGCGCAGAGTCACGTCCGCGTTAGTTTCGATATTCCTGAATACACGGGCGACGTCACCGGATTGAGCACGACGCGAATTCTCGAGGCACTGCGCGAGACGGGAGTAAAGAGCAAATTCTATCAGGCAAGCAGTTCCGAGATGTTCGGCAACGCACCGGAAGCCCCTCAGAGTGAGACCACGCCGTTTCGTCCGCGCAGTCCGTATGGGGCGGCCAAGATTTATGCTTATTGGGTGACGGTCAATTATCGCGAGAGCTACGGGATGTTTGCCAGCAATGGAATTCTCTTTAATCACGAATCGCCGCGCCGAGGCGAGACGTTTGTCACGCGCAAGATTACCCGCGCGGTTGCGCGCATTAAGTCAGGTTTGCAGTCCAAGTTGTATCTTGGAAATCTTGATGCGCAGCGTGACTGGGGTTACGCCAAAGAGTACGTCGAGGCGATGTGGCTCATGTTGCAACAGCCCGAAGCCGATGATTACGTGATTGCTACCGGCGAGACTCATTCCGTTCGTGAATTTCTTGAAGAGGCTTTCTCTTACGCGGGACTCAACTGGCAGGACTATGTGGCAATCGACGAGCACTACTATCGTCCGGCCGAAGTTGATCTCCTGGTCGGCGATGCAAGCAAGGCGGAAAAGAAGTTGGGCTGGAAGCCGCGGACGACTTTTCGCGAACTAGTGCGGCTGATGGTTGACGCCGACATGGCGGCGCTTAAGCCGGAAGCAGGAGACAGATTACGGATTGATGCAGCTGGACGATAAACGAATTGTAGTCACCGGCGGCTCGGGTTTTCTGGGTGTGCCAGTCGTCAATCTGTTGCGCGCGCGCGGCTGTGGACAGGTCTTTGCACCGCGTTCTCGTGACTACGATCTGCGCGATCAGCAGGCGATCGAGCGTTTGTTTAGCGACGCCCGTCCGCACGTCATCATCCATTTAGCGGCAGTTGTCGGAGGAATCGGCGCGAATCGCGAGAATCCCGGCCGCTTCTTTTACGACAATGCCATTATGGGCATTCAGTTGATGGAATATGCGCGCCGCGCGAACGTGGAAAAGTTCGTGGCGCTGGGCACCATCTGCGCGTATCCGAAAATAACGCCGGTTCCGTTCAAGGAAGAAGACTTGTGGAGCGGCTATCCCGAAGAGACAAACGCGCCTTACGGATTGGCGAAAAAAATGATGTTGGTGCAGGCGCAAGCATATCGCGAGCAGTATGGCTTCAACGCGATCTATTTGCTCCCGGTGAATCTTTACGGGCCCCGAGACAATTTTGATCTTGAATCATCGCACGTGATTCCCGCGCTGATTCGCAAGTGTGTCGAAGCCAAAGAAACCGGTCGCACCGAAGTGGTTTTGTGGGGCGACGGCTCGCCCACCCGCGAATTCCTGCATGTGGAAGAAGCGGCCGAAGGAATCGTGCTCGCGCTCGAGCGTTATGATGGAAACGAACCGGTGAATCTGGGCTCGGGGCGGGAGATCAGCATTCGCGATTTGACTGAGATGATCGCCGAAGAAGTCGGATACCGCGGGGGTTTTGTCTGGGACACCAGCAAACCGAACGGTCAGCCTCGGCGTTGCCTGGATGTAACGCGGGCAAAAGAGCTTTTTGGCTTTGAGGCCAAACGAGATCTGCGGGAAGGTATTGCGCAGACGGTGGAATGGTATTTGGCCAGTCGTGACGAATTGGCGAAGCATAGCGAAGTCGCCGCGGATCGCGCGACGAGCTACTCGCACGGATAACGAAACCGAAACGATGTGTGGAATTGCAGGCATAGTCCGTTGGGACGGAAAGGTTCAGCCGTCTGAGCTGGACCGCATGACGGCGGCGATCGCTCACCGCGGACCGGACGGCGTGGGGTTTCTGCGCCGCGATGGCGTCGGCCTCGGCCATCGACGGCTGGCGATTATCGATCCTGAGTTGGGTCATCAGCCGATGTCCAACGAGGACGAGACGCTGTGGATCACCTACAACGGCGAGATGTACAACTACCGCGAGCTAAAGCAGGAGCTCGCCGCGAAGGGCCATCGCTTCACTACTAATTCAGACACCGAAGTCATCATCCATGCATACCAGGAGTGGGGTGTGGACTGCCTGAACAAGTTCCGCGGCATGTTCGCCTTCGCGTTAGCTGATTTTCGAACGGGGCAGTTATTTGTAGCGCGCGACCATTTCGGAATTAAGCCGATGTACTATCGTTTGGGTCGCGATTACTTTGCGTTTGGCTCAGAACTTTCGGCGCTGCGCGAAGTTGACGACGTGACGCCGGCCGGCAGCGTGTGGGCGATCGAACTCTTTCTTCGCTACCAGTACATACCGACGCCGCACACAATTTACCGCGACGTTTTCAAGCTGCCGCCGGCAAATTACATCGTGGTGGGTTTCGATGGCCGCACAACGGGGCCGAAAAAGTACTGGGATCTTGAGTTCCGCCAACGGAATGTCGCGACCGAAGTCGCGGCCGACGAAGCTGATGCGATCATCACTGATTCGGTCAAGGCCCATCTGGTGGCGGACGTTCCGTTCGGAGTTTTCCTGTCAGGCGGGACAGACTCTTCGCTGGTCGCCTTGAAGATGAGCCAACTGCTCGATCGGCCGGTGCAGGCTTTCGCAATCGGGTTCAAGGAAGAAGGCTATTCAGAGCTGCCTTTTGCGGAAGAGCTGGCAGCCGCCGCCGGCATCGAACTACACACGCACATCGTCGAGGACGATTCACTCGATTTCCTTCCTGAATTGATTGCACACTACGGCGAACCATTCGGCGATAGCTCGTCAGTTCCGACCTGGCACGTAGCGCGCCTCGCGCGCGAAAAGGTCCCGATGGTTCTTTCCGGCGACGGCGGCGACGAAGGATTTGCCGGTTACCCTTCGTATCACCACTGGCTGAATACCGATCCATTGTTCAGGGCCCGGCAGGATTTTCCACATGCGCCGCGGGCATCATTCTACTGGTTGCGGCAGGCCATTAAGGACCGATACCGAGCCGGCGGTCGCCATCAATTGAACGAATGGGAGCAACTTCTTTATTACTTCCACAGGGAAGGACGACGGGCGTTATGGCGTGAAGAGTTCCACGACCTGATCGATCGTGAATGCGAACTCTTCACTGAGGCTGATCGCAAAGCTCAACGGCACGACCGGGTCGCCTATAGCCAATATCTGGATTTTCAAACCTACTTGCCATGCGACATTCTGACGAAGGTTGACGTCGCGAGCATGTACCACGGCCTCGAAGTAAGAACCCCATTGATTGACCTGCGGGTGCTGAAATTTGCTTCGTCATTGCCGCTTAGACTACGCGTGGGACGAAACGGATCAGAGGAGCTGATCTCGAAATATCTTTTGAAAAAAGTTTTGGGCCGTACGATGTCGCCCGAATTTGTGCACCGGAAGAAGCAGGGATTCTCGATTCCGCGCGATCGGTGGTTTCTGCCGGGACAGCCTGCCCGCCAGATGCTGCAGGACGTTTTGCTCAACCGCAACAGTCGGTTGTACGAATTCTTCGACGCGCAATCAATTCGCGGCCACCTCCAGGCACATACGGCGCAGTTCGACAACTCCAACGCTTTGTGGCTGCTGCTGGTGCTTGGCGTTTGGTTGGAACAGAATCCCGAAGTGAGCTTTTTCAACTGATCCGACCGGTCGGATCCAGCTATGTTCAACCCTCGCCATTCGCTTTTCTCCCTGACCTCGTTTGCGCGGCGCCAGGTCGTCGAGCCAATAACTACCAAAGTGTTGCTGCTGACGCTCAGGCTTTGGCTTAAGCAGGGTGGTCAAGAGAGTCTATGACGCCAAAAGTCTCGGTGGTGATGGCCGTATACAACGGCGAGAAGTACTTGCGGGAGGCGATCGACAGCATCCTCGGCCAGACTTTCACCGACTTCGAGTTCATCATCGTAGATGACGCTTCGACAGATCGTAGTTTCGAGATCGCCGGCGCCTACGCCGACCCGAGAATAAATCTCGTTCGCAGCGAGCGGAATCTCGGGCTGACGGCAAGCCTGAACAGGGGGTTGGAGCTGGCGCGCGGCGCGTACGTCGCCAGGATGGATTGCGATGACATCAGCCTTCCGGAGCGTCTCGCCAAGCAGGTCGCATTTATGGATGCCAACCCGGAGGTGGGCGCCTGCAGCACGTGGGCCTTCGACATCGACAGCGCCGGCGGAATAATCGGCAAGAGGGAGACCCCGGTCGGAGAGCAGTTGGAAAATTATTTTTGGCGTGAGTCCCTGATTCATCCGGCGGCGATGTTCCGATTCAGCCCCGAAGCCGGCCCGCGCTATTCCACCGCCGTCCGCTACTCGCAGGATTACGACCTCTGGTTGAGGATCAGGGCGAAGCACAGGCTGAGCAACCTGGCCGAGTACCTGCTCCTCTACCGCGTGCATGAAGCGGGGATAACGCTAAGTAACCGCGACAAGCAGATGCGCTCGGCGCATGGCATCTTCTGCGAGCGCGTGTGGGGCGGCGCCGTCGACTACGAAACCTTCCTCACTCTGATGGGGTACTCGCCCGCAGTCAGTCCCTTCCGCCGGACGCTCGCTACGATGCGGCTCGCGAAAAGAATCGGCAAGCCGTTCCGCATCTTTATTACCGACAACATGCAGTACGCGAAGGAGTGGTACCTGCCCGCGGGGCGCCAGACGATTTTCGACACTGGCCTTATCAAAGCCCTCCGCGAGATCAGACGACAGGTCAGGTCTCACCTGCCGTGAGGTCGCGGATGACAACGTGACGGAGACGAATGCTAAAATGTAACGGCTTGGAGCCTAGTTTATGAATTTGCCGCCTGAATTGCGCTGTCCAGAACACTCGCAGCCCTTAATTGCGGCGCCCGCTGAGTCGCCCTCGATCCTTACATGTCCGGCGGGCTGCCGCGTGCCCGTTGTACACGGCATCCCCCGCTTCGTTGAGTCGTCGAACTACGCGTCGGCGTTCGGCATGCAGTGGAATACTTTCCGCAAGACGCAGCTTGACTCCTACACCGGCACGACCATTTCAAGAGACAGGTTGACGAGGTGTTTCGGAGGCTCGCTCGATGTGGTGCGGGGTAAGACGGTGCTTGAGGTCGGGTGCGGTGCCGGCCGCTTCACCGAGTTGATGCTCGCGGCTGGCGCGCGCGTCTTCGCCTGCGACCTCTCGCAGGCCGTCGAGGCCAACTTCGAGAACTGCGGCGGCTCGCCGGGCTATTTCGTCTGCCAGGCGGACGCGCGTCAGATTCCCGTCGCGCCACATTCGTTCGACTTCGTGCTCTGCATCGGCGTCATCCAGCATACGCCCTCGCCCGAAGAAACGATTGCGGCGCTCGCGCGCTACGTCAAGCCTGGCGGGACGCTCGTCATCGATCACTACTCGCCCTACTATGTGCAGAATTTTCTGCAACGCAACCTGAGGCGTTTGCTTATCCGCTTGCCCGCGCGTGTCGCCAAGCCGCTGACGCTCGGCCTGGCGCGCGCCCTGCTTCCGCTGCACCGCTTCACTTGGACGAATCGGCGAGGGCTGTGGCGTCTGCGTGCCCCATTGCTCGAGCACTCGCCCTTCATTGATTACCATGACCACTTTCCGCAACTCGGCGATCAACTCATAACCGAGTGGTCAATCCTCGATACGCACGACGCGCTAACGGACTACTACAAGCACCTTCGCACCCGCGAGGAGATCGAAGCCTGCCTGCACTCGTGTGGGTTGGTTGACCTTGAAGTCAGCTACGGCGGCAACGGCGTCGAAGCGCGCGCCCGCATGCCCGCCGCCCGCGCGGCGCGCGAGGCCGGGGCGTGAGGGCTTGCGCGGCACGACGCTCCGAAGTAGGGCGCGTCCGACCGGGTCTTCAGCGAGATATGGCAGAGGCGGACTGGCAATGGTAAGGATGAGTTCTTCGTTCGACACTGACGAATACCCCGGCAGACCCAGAATCCTCTTCATCGGCCCCGGCGACAGCACGCACACCCACTCGTGGGTTGAGTTGTTAGAAAACGAGCCTTTCAACGTTCGGGTTTATATCCCGCCCGACATGATGTCCCCGCCGGACTACTGGAACGTACGAACCTACGTCACCGCCTACGATCAGGGGCCAGTCGATCAACAGGTGCGGCAGCGTCTGATCGACGACGGGAGGGCGCAACGCCTGCTCGACAGGTTTTGGGCGCGGGCGAGAAGGCGAACCTGGGACAGCCGCAAGTACGCGGCCGAGTGGTTGGCCCACATCATCCGCAGTTGGCGACCCCACATCATTCACACCTTCTCGCTGGACGCGGCGGAGTATTTCCACGGCGTCAGGCAAGAGTACAACGTGGGGGGCGAAGCCAAGTGGGTGTTGCAGGCGCGGGGCGGGGCCGATCTCGCATGGAGCCACTGCGTTCCGGAGCTGCGCGGTAAGATCGGGGAAGTTCTGCGCGCGTGCGATCAGTTGCTCAGCGACAACAAACAGAACTTTCGCATCGCGCGCGAGCTGGGCGTCCGCGAGGAGCAGCTTTCAAGCATTGGAACGGTTCCCGGCACGGGCGGCATCGACATCAAGGATTTATCGGGGAGGTGGGAGGGACGTCCCTCGACCAGACGCGTAATCCTTTGGCCTAAGGTCTACGAGTGGCCGTGGTCGAAGGCGATGCCGATCTTCGAGGCCCTGAAGCTATGCTGGGATCGGATACAACCGTGCGAGGTGGACATGCTGGCGACGACGCCCGATACAAAAATGTATTACTGGACGCTCCCGGAACACATGCGCCGGTCGTGTCGTCTTCGCGACAGGGTTCCGAGGGCCGAGGCGCTTAGTGCGATAACCCGTGCCCGCGTAATGCTTGCTCCATCGCTCGTGGACGGAACGCCAAATTCCATGTTCGAGGCTATGGCCGCAGGCGCGCTGCCTATCGTCTCGCCTTTGGAGACGATCCTGGAGGTGGTTGAGGAAGAACAGAACGTACTTTTCGCGCGCAACCTGTATCCTGAAGAGATTGCCGGTGCACTCATCCGGGCGATGACAGATAACGCTCTGGTTGATGCTGCTGCACAACGTAACCTGGAACTGGTCACCCGCATTGCCAATCGTGATGAAGTGCGAACGCGAGTGACTGCGTTTTACGATCGGCTGGCCAGTGAATAACCAGAAACCAGATTGGTCCGAATTGCGCGCATGCCGCTTAAATCCACAGTGAACGATGCCGAGTCCGAAGAAGAGAGACATCCGCTCGTCAGCGTAATCATTCCAACGCACAACTACGGCGGGCTCATTGGTGAAACGCTGGACAGTCTGCGGGCGCAGACGCTCACCGATTGGGAGTGCATCATTGTCGATGACGGCTCGACTGACAATACGGCCGAGGTTGTAAAAGCTTATTGCGAACGTGATTCACGAATCAGATATTTTCCCCAGCAACAAAGCCGGCTTCAAGCCGCCGCAAAGAATGTTGGCCTACAAAAGAGTGCAGGCCGGCACATTCAGTTCCTTGATGCTGACGATCTCCTGGAATCTTGCAAATTGGAACGGCAGGTGCGCTACCTGGAAGAACATCCCGACGTTGACCTTGTTTACGGAACCGCAAACTATTTCACGACGCAAAAAAAAGAGCACCTAAGCTGGACGATGCCCGACAATCATTCGTGGCCCCAGATTTCCGGTAGCGGCAGCGCTTTATTGGAATCGCTGGTACGCAAAAATATTATGGTCATCAGCGCGCCGCTGGTGAGGCGCAGCCTGAGCGAAAAAGTTGGCCTGTTCGACGAAAGACTCCCACCGGCGGAGGATTGGGATTATTGGCTGCGGTGTGCGCTTACCGGCGCTCGTTTTCAATATGCCGAATTGAAAGACACTGGTGTGCTGATCCGAATTCACTCAACCAGTTCCAGCCAGAATCGCCGGCGAATGCATAAGGCTGGGCAGCGGATCCGAAAGAAACTCGCCGGCTCAATCGAAAGCAAGAAGATCCGTGGGCTTAATCAAGAGCTTCGCGCGCAGGAAGAAGCCGAGTTTGCAGTAAACCAGCCACATAAGCCAAATTCGTTTAGCGCCACCGGACACCTGATGAGAGCAACCTGGTTTGCGCCGAGACTAAGGTGGAAGGCAAAGTTGTTTGTCGGGGCCATGATCGCGCCTTTTATCTCACAGCGGCGATTAGCAAAGGCGCTTTTTACACCCATTGCAAAATCGGTGGGGGATTATTCCGCGCAAAGCGGGAGATGACTGGCTTAGGATGTTAGTCAAGAACGCGAAGATCACTTTTTTCGAGGAAGAGATGTTGCTCACCCGGATTTGGGGGCCGTCACCTTAATAAAGCAGGGAAAGTTTCTTGAACCAAGTTGTGAACAGGTTGTCGGTGGCCATGTGCACTTTTAATGGCGGGCGCTACCTTCAGGAGCAACTGGACAGCATTGCTTCACAAACGCGGCCGCCTGACGAGTTTGTAATTTGCGATGATTGCTCGTCCGACGAGACGATTACGATCATCGAGAACTTCGCCCGTCATTCCTCATTCCCCGTCCATCTGCACCTTAATGATCGGAATCTCGGCTCGACCCGAAATTTTGAAAAGGCCACCGGGCTCTGTAGCGGCGAAATAATCGCGTTCGCCGATCAGGATGACGTGTGGAAGCCTGAGAAACTTCGTTTGCTTGAAGCCGAATTCGCAAAGCGCCCGGACGTCGGACTGGTTTTTAGCGATGCCGAAATCGTTGACGAGAAATTGCACCCAGTCGGCCACCGAATGTGGAACGAGGTGGGCTTTGGCGAACGGGAAAGACAATTAATCAGGAACGGTCGCGCGCTTGATGTGCTGTTGCCTGGTTGGACCGTGACCGGCGCCACCATGGCTTTCCGCTCAAAATTCCGTGATCTTATCCTTCCAATCCCGACGAGTCTTCCCATGATTCACGATGGATGGATTGCGTTGATCGTGGCCGCGGTTGCCGAAGTAGAGTTCATCGATCAACCGCTGATCCTTTACCGGCAGCATAGCGAGCAGCAAATCGGCGCCCCAGTCGGACGCGTCAACGGAAAAACAGGCGTGCCTCTGGTTGAGGTTATCCAACGTGCCGCAAATCAACAGAATTCCTATTCCGAACTGACGGCAATAATCGACGTGGTGAGCCAAAGACTGGGTCGGGCAGATAATCTAATGGTCCCGAGAGAGACTCTGGCCGATCTCGAAAGCCGGCGCGGGCATTTGCGTGCTCGCGGTGAGCTTCCGGCCACGCTTATGGGCAGATTCGCTGTTGTGTTGAAGGAGCTAACTTCGGGGCGCTACCATCGTTACGCAAATGGCTTTGCCAGCGCCGCTAAAGATCTGGTTAAAGGCGACCGCGGCGCTAATTAAAGTCTAAAGCTGAAAGCGTAAGCCGTCGGACTATTCGCAGCTTCTGGCAGTATGCGTTTGGTGTTGCGACCAGTTCAGCCCGTCTTGCGATGCCTTAGAGGCGCACAATTACCTTCCGCGTTCTTGTTCACTCGTTTCCGATTACCTGATCAAGGTTGCGCGCAAGCTGTTCGACGTTCACACGCAGGTCCGCCGTGTGTGCGTCTTCACCATCCGGCACAGGATCGCACGTCTGGTAAAAATATTTTAGGTCGAGGGCGGAAGCCAAAGTGAAATAACAATTGTTTACTCGGTCGGTCTTGTGACGAAGCTCCAACACGCTACCTCCCAATGGCATGAAGAGCATGTTAGTCAGACCCGCCCCGTGATTTGAGACTAGATACCGGGTTTGTGACAACAATCTTACTTGTTCAGCGAAACTTAAGTCTTCGGCGTGAATTATCTCAAAATCAAATTTGCGCAAGGCTGCGCTGACTTCAGCTTCATTCGCGATTCTTCTTTTCGGCGCGCGCGCGCGACTAATATAAACTTTCCTGGCAGGCGCGGTGGAGGGCTCAGTAAAGTAATCCAGTAACTGCTTGCGAACGCCGCGAATTATCTCCTCGCGAAAATGTCCTGAAGGAGCGATTGGCGTCGGAAGCAGGAGCCGTCTGCATTTGACTACTTCATGGGGCGCGATGAACTCTATGTTCTGCACATCAAACGCTTTGAGGGAGCTTCCCACAAACTCATACTCTTCATAGGCGTGAGGCAACAGCAGAACGCGATCGTTCAACAGGTGCCGGGTGGCCCAAATCTTGGGTAACACATCGCCTAACCAATGAAAGTACCCCGCGCTCCACGTATCCGTAATCCAGACCGCCTCTTGTTCAATCCGCCGGGTTCTATGAAAAAAGTAATTACGAGCTAGAAATGTGATGACACTCCGGGTCTTCCATTCATCTCGCAAGAAAGGGAACGCGAACGATTCCGCCAGAATTTTTCCGCCCGTGAACATAATGCCCTCGGGACTGACGCGCACATCGCTAAGGTTGATGAGATTAACGGCGGGTATCGTTTTTTCCAGCTCGTGCCGAAACAAATCAAGTTCTTCGGCGATGAGATTGCGGGGTAAACGACGCTGTACGAGCGTATCCGGAAGTAATAAGGCAGTGTCTTTTTCGGGTTGGCCGTCAGCCATTCGGATCACTGGGTGAAGTCACTGATCTTCTGATCGCGAGATAGTTGGTTGTGAGAAAGATTTCCCTATGCTCGCCGTAATATGTGATCGGCACGACGCCGTTAGGAATAATCCTGTAAAAGTCATAGTTGTCCGACAACAACGACCAGAAGTCGTAAAAGAACGTGCGTGAATAGATGTTTGCGGGGCCAAATTCAAACTGAATTATTCCGATTGCTCCTTTGTCGAGCATACCGCGCGCTCCTCGCAAAACTGAAACTTCGTGCCCTTCGACGTCCAGCTTGAGGAGATCGATCGCGGGAATCTCTTCAGCCGCACAAAAATTATCGATCGTTTTCAGGTGAACCGACTCACTGGACTCGACGTCGACGTCAACCACTTGAGTTGGAAGTCTACGGTCAAGCGACGCCAATAAAGAGGCTTTTTCTCCCGCAACCGCGTATGAATACAAGCCCGCGGTTCGGTCAACATCGGAAAACCCGAGATTGTAGGTTCGAATATCGCCATCGCCGTCTTGTTTCGAAATATGCTTCGACAAATCCTGATAAGTTTTCGCCGCCGGTTCAAAAGCATAAATGCGCGCCGTGGGCAGCCGTTGCTTTACGGTCGTTGAGTAATCGCCGATATTTGCGCCGACATCAAAAACGACCGGCTGGGCAATCGCATTCAGGCGAGGTCGAATGACGTTCTCCAACGCCCAAACCTCGCCGCTACTCTCAATCAGACCGCCGCCGCCATAGTTCATGCCGAAAAGTGACTGCGTGTGAGTCATGCTCCACAGCCGCTGAAAAAACGGCTTCTTAAAAAGCTCCGTGAAGAGGATTTTCTTCAGGAGCGTAATCGATCGGCTCTGCGAGCTCGGCATTTTTGGTTCCTTCACGAGTGAACTATTCTATCACTTGCGCGTTACCGGCAATTCGAAAACCGCGGGCTACAGAAAGTTAAGATGGCGTCATCACCACGATTATCCTTCATCATAGTTAACTGGAATGGCGGTGACTGGCTGAGGCGTTGTATCGAGAGCATCGCACAGCACGCGCCATCGGTTAGCTGCAACGTTGTGGTCGTCGATAACGCTTCGGCCGATGAAAGTTTGGTCTGGTTGCGTTCCGCCGAAGCGCAGTCATTGCTCGGCAGTATCCCGCTCGAGTTGATTCCCAATTCAGAGAATGTCGGCTTCGGACGTGCTAACAATCAGGCCTTCGCACTCACCAAAGCCCCTTTGCTATTTCTCCTTAACGCCGACGCGGAACTGACGCCCGGCGCGAGTGATACGCTGATCCGCACACTTGAGTCGAGTCCCACAATCGGCGCGTGCGGCCCGCGCCTTTTGAATCCCGACGGCTCGCTGCAAATTAGTGTCTGGCGTAATCCACCCACCGCCTGGGCCACGCTGCTCTCGGGGCTGAGACTAGCTTCGCTGCTGCCGCAGCGCCTGAGAGGAGAGTTACTCCTGGCTGAACACTGGAAGCACGACCGGCGTCGGGATGTGGGGATGTTGGGAGGTGCAGCCTTTCTGGTGCGCCGCAAAGTGATCGAAGACGTCGGCGGATTCGACGAACGCTTTCACATGTACGGAGAAGATAACGAATGGTGCCTAAGAATCACGCGTGCGGGTTGGCGTTTGGTGTTTGAACCTGAAGCGGTCGTCATCCATCAGGGCGGGCATTCCTCGCTGCAACGATGGACCGATGTGGAGAAACTGCGGCGGCAGACGAAAGCTTATCTTGAGTTCCTGAATCGAGCCGTCCCGCGTCACAAGGTCGTGGCAAATCTCATTGCCAGCACTGGTCTGCTTACGATTCAGCGAATGTTGAGAGCCATCCGCAACCGTCCCGCAAACGAGATCGACACTGTATTAAGACTTCACTTCCAGGATTTGAGGCGAGTGCTAACGGGTAGAACTAATTCCCGGGAGAATTGAGTATCCGGGACCAGTCCTGCGCGGAAAAAGTAACGCGCCTTGTGTTCATGTCTGCGCTTTGGCAAGTGGGGAGACGGATTCTATACTGGGCGCGCCACAAACGGAGCGCGGCGCGGAAGAAAGTAATAATGACCAGGACTTGCAAACATGCATTAGCGTTCGTGCGCCGAAACATTTCGCGCTTGCCCTTCTAAAACCAGGCTATTTTGACCAGGACAGCACTAATCACGGGCCTGACGGGCCAGGACGGAAGTTACCTCGCGGAGCACCTGCTCGACCTCGGTTACGAGGTGCACGGGCTGGTCCGGCGCGTGGCGATGGAAGATCCACAGCGCCGCTTTACCCGGATCTCACACTTGCTCGACAGAGTGACGTTGCACCCCGCGAGCCTGGAAAGTTATCCCAGCATCTTCAACGTCATCAGCCGCAATCAGTACGAGGAGTGCTACCATCTGGCCGCGCAATCGTTCGTTGCCGAAAGCTTTGGCGACGGTTTTTCGACAATGAACACAAACATCAACGGCACGCACTACATGCTGGCGGCGATGCGCGAGTTGCAGCCGCAGTGTCGTTTCTATTTCGCGGGTTCGTCAGAGATGTTCGGCAAGGTGCGCGAGGTGCCGCAGAAAGAAACCACGCCGTTTCATCCGCGCTCGCCGTACGGCATCAGCAAAGTTGCCGGTTTCGATCTCACGCGCAATTACCGCGAAGCCTACGACATGTTCTGCGTCAGCGGCATTTTGTTCAATCACGAGAGTCCGCGTCGCGGATTCGAATTCGTGACCCGGAAAATCACCGCGGCGGTGGCGCGCATTAAAGCCGGCCAGCAGAAGGATCTCAGACTCGGTAACCTCGACGCGCGGCGCGACTGGGGTCACGCAAAGGATTACGTGCGCGCGATGCACCTGATGTTGCAGCAGGACACGCCTGACGATTTTGTCGTCGCCAGCGGTAGGTCGCACACCGTGCGACAGTTCTGTGAAATGGCGTTTGGCCAGGCGGGCCTTAATTATCGCGAGTACGTTGTGCAGGACGATCGCTTCTATCGGCCGGCCGAGGTCGAATCGTTGATTGGCGACGCAACGAAGGCGCGCACCGTTTTGGGTTGGGCGCCGGAACATGATTTCGAGGCGCTCGTGAAAGAGATGGTCAGTCACGACATCGCTACGGTTTCCAATTCAGCAGCCGCCGTCACGGCGTAATTCGTCACATCTCGCCCGGGCATTAACTACCTAAAACATGCACTACCACTTAATCGGCATCTGCGGAACTGCGATGGCTTCGCTTGCGGGAATGCTGCAAGCGCGCGGCCACCAGGTGACTGGCTCCGATGAGCATGTCTATCCGCCGATGTCCACGATGCTCGAGAGTTTGGGCATTCCGATCATGCGTGGCTATAAAGATGAGCATCTGTATTTCTCCCCTCTCCGCCAGCGGAGAGGGGTTGGGGGAGAGGTCGACAGCGGCCTTAACCCCACCCCTAACCCCTCCCCGCTTGCGGGGAGGGGAACACCTGATTGCGTCATCGTAGGGAATGCGATTCCGCGTGGCAATCCGGAACTTGAAGAGGTTTTGCAGCGACGGATCGTCTATCGCTCGCAAGCCGAGGTCGTGAAAGAAGAGTTCATTCGCGGCCGGCGGTCTCTGGTGATTGCCGGCACGCATGGCAAGACGACTACGACAAGTCTGGCCGCCTGGGTAATCGATCAGTGCGGCCTGAATCCGTCGTTTCTGGTCGGGGGCGTGGTGCAGAATTTCGGCGTCAGCTTTCGCGTGCGCGAAAGCGACTACTTCATCATCGAAGGCGATGAATACGACACGGCCTACTTCGACAAAGGTCCGAAGTTCATGCACTACCTGCCCGAAATCGCAGTGGTCAACAATATCGAATTCGATCACGCGGACATTTACAAAGATCTCGATGCGGTGAAGCTGGCATTCCGGCGTTTAATGAATCTGGTGCCCGGCAACGGAAAGTTGATCGCCGGCTGGGACAGCCCGCACGTGCGTGATGTTGTCGGGTCTTTTGGTGAGAAGCTTTTCACCCGCCTGGAAACGTTTGGCACCTGCGAAGATGCGAAGTGGCAGGCGCGCGACATTCGTTACGCCGGCGCCATGACGCACTTTAAGGTTCTCCGTGAAGGAGCGGCGTGGGCCGAGTTTCAGACGCCGATAATCGGTGAGTTCAACGTAAGAAATTGCCTGGCGGTGATCATCGCCGCTGATGCCTGGGGCGCAGACCGCAAATCGATCTCTGACGCGCTCGCGAGCTTCCAAAGCGTCCGGCGCCGCTGTGAAGTACGCGGCGAAGTAAACGGCGTGACCGTCATCGACGATTTTGCGCACCATCCAACGGCAGTGCGCGAGACTCTTGCCGCGCTGCGCACGAAGTACGCCGGCCGCCGTCTGGTGGCCGTGTTCGAACCGCGTTCGCGCACGTCCTGCCACGCAACCTTTCAGGACCTTTATGTTGACGCCTTCGCGCCGGCTGATTACGTGATCGTTTCGCGCGTTTACGATGCGCGGCGCGCGGCGGAAATGGGTGGAGTGCTCGACATTGAAAAACTGATTGAAGATGTGGGGGCGACAGGGAAACCCGCTCACGCCATCACTGAAGTTGATGACATCGTCGAACAGTTGCAAAGAGAAGTTCGCTCAGGCGATGTGATCGCGATCATGTCGAACGGCGGGTTTGGCGGCATTCACGAGAAGCTGCTCGCGGCGCTGGGCCGATAATACAGAGCCTCGGCAACTTCCGGCCGAAAGGCTCCTGACCGTTTTGAACAGGATATTTCGAGGATCGGCGGGATTTCGCTCCTCATCCAAACCCAACTTGGTGTAAATTAGGGCCCCCGGCACGCATACCGGTTGCACACCCAAAGGCAACCATCAGGAGAAAGCTCATGGATAGACTAACGGCTGGTTTTTTAGTCGCGATCGCACAGTCGGGCTCCGTCGAAATTCGACGGGCCGTTAGCAAGCGGTCCGTGCCCTGCCTGGTGTTGCTCATCTGTCTGACAGCGGTTTCTGCTTCAACGGCATCGGCTCAACCGGTGAAGTTCACTTCGCCCACCACTTATCCGGCGGGGGCTCCTTACGTAATCACTTCGGGTGATTTCAACGGCGACGGCAAGATGGATCTAGTCGCGGGCGACGTTTCAAACAGCGATATTGTGATGCTTTTAGGAGATGGAGCCGGCGCCTTTAGCGCACCGATGAAGTACCACCAATCAGCCGCTCCGTATTATCTGGTCGCTGGAGATTTCAATCGCGATGGGAAGCTTGATCTGGTAAGCACAAATCCAAACGCGGCTAATATCAGCATGTTTGCCGGCAAGGGTGATGGCTCGTTTGTTGACGCGGTGAACTATCCAGTCGGCCGGTACCCCAATTCCACTCGCGCAGCTGATTTCAATCGCGATGGGTGGCCGGATCTGGCGATACTGGACGGCAACAATAACATCGCGGTCTTGATCAACAATAAGAACGGTACCTTTCAGAATCCGGTGAGCCATGCTCTGTTACAGCTTCCGGGTGCCCTCGCCGTGGCCGATGTAAACGGGGATGGGAACCCCGATCTGATTCCGCAAATCCGTCCCGATAAAAAGGTGTTGGTGCTGCTCGGAAAAGGGGACGGCACTTTTCAAGCTCCACTTAGTTCCAGCAGCAACGCGAGTGAAAACGGCACCGGACCGTACGCAATCATAACTGGAGATTTTGATCGGGACGGAAAACTTGATCTGGCTTTAGTTGATGAGCTGCTGAAGATCATGAAGGGAAACGGCGACGGAACGTTCGGCGCACCCACTTACAATTTTCGCCTTCGCAACACGGCGCCTGACATAAAAGTCGGAGACCTGAACGGCGACGGTAAGCTAGATCTCGTGGCGTCTGGAGTCTTCAGCGCCCAAGCGCTGCAAATCATGCTGGGAGTTGGCGACGGTAGCTTCCAGGATGCTGGTGACCAGGTTCAGGGCAGCAGCAGCATTTCCGTGGTGGTCGCGGACCTTAATGGGGACACCCGTGTCGATCTGGCCGCCAACGTAAACAGTCAGCTAACCGTGGCGCTGGTGAACGTGACGCCCGGTAATCTCGACGACACCAGTTACTTTGTGCATCAACAATATGTGGACTTCCTGGCTCGCGAGCCGGACGCCGGTGGCTTCAATTTTTGGAGCAACGAAATCGCCAACTGCGCCGGCAACCAGCCGTGCATTGAGGTAAAGCGCGTCAACGTTTCCGCGGCATTCTATCTGTCCATTGAACATCAGGAAACCGCTTTCCTGGTTGAGCGGCTTTATAAAGCTGCTTACGGAGATGCCACTGGATCTTCAACGAATGGTGGTCCCCATCAGTTGTCAGTTCCAATCGTGCGCTGGCGCGAGCTGTCGGTCGACGCGCAGCAAATCGCTGAAGGCGTTATCGTGCGCGAAACGGGCTGGTCCGCGGTCCTCGAAAACAACAAGCAGAACTTCGTGAAGCAATTCGTGCAGCGGGCGCGGTTCGCCGCTGCCTTTCCCAATTCGATGACACCTGCGGAATTCGTGGACAAACTTGATCAGAATGGCGGACGCGTTCTGTCGCCCTCGGAAATCGCAACTGCGGTCGCGTTGTTCGGAGGCGCGAACAATACCGCCAACACGACTGCGCGGGCTGAGGCGCTGCGGCAGGTGGCTGAAGATCGCGACCTCTACCAAGCGGAATTGAACCGGGCCTTTGTATTAATGCAGTACTTCGGGTACTTTCGTCGCAACCCGAACGAGGGTCGTGACAGCGACTATTCGGGATACGAGTTCTGGTTGAACAAGCTGGAATCCTTCAACGGAAATTTCGTCGAGGCAGAGATGGTGAAGGCTTTCATCACGTCGACCGAGTACCGGAATCGTTTTACGCAGTAAAAGCGGATGACCGTGCACGCCTGTTTACGGCGCCCTTACAATTTGCCAGTTGTTGATCGGCTCAGTCGCAGTTTTTCTGTGGCGCTCAACCCGATGGATGACTAGTTCACGCGCGGCTTCGCTTGATTCATCAATACTTTCAATAGCCGGGTGAAATCCCCGCGCTGTTTACGCCTTGATTGACAGAACAAATCTGCCGTCGTCGCGCAGGTGCGCGTTGCGGCTATAGAGAGCAAGGAGACACCCATGAGTCGGACCGTAAAACTAGCGCTTGCAAACGCGCTCGCCTTCACACTTCTCACCGCCGGTCTGTTCGGCCCGTTACGATCAATCGCGCCCCGCCCAGTTGCTGAGACGGCGCGTCCAGCGGCCGCGCCCGCGCAAGCCGCGCGCGAAACTTACGGACAGATACCGTTAAGCTTCGAGGCCAACCGCGGGCAGACCGACGAGTCGGTTGATTTCCTCGCCCGCGGCGCGGGCTACGCGCTTTTTCTGAAGCCGACGGAAGCCGTCTTCGTATTGCGGAATGCGAATTCCGGATTGCGGGCTGAAGAAAAAGGCGATGTTACCGAGCGCACCATGCGTATGGGGGAAGCTAATCCGTCTTCTAATGCGCAATCGAAGGTGTTGCGCATGAAGGTCGTCGGTGCGAGTACGTCAGCAGCTGCCGAGGGTGCGGATGAGCTTGCGGGCAAGGCGAACTACTTTAATGGGAACGACCCTTCGGAGTGGCGCACAAATGTTCCGACCTACGGGCGCGTACGCTACGACGACGTCTATGCAGGCGTCGACCTCGTCTACTACGGCAACCAGCGTCAGCTCGAATACGACTTCCATATAGCGCCCGGAAGCGACGCGCGCTCGATCAAGTTAAGGTTCGAGGGCGCGGACAAAATCGAAGTCGACGCAGCGGGCGACTTATTGCTGATGCTCGGCGACGCGGTGATCCGGCAGCCGAAGCCTTTTATATATCAGGAAGTGGCGGGCGCGCGGCGCGAGGTCGATGGCGGCTACCTGGTCGGGAAAGACCGGCACGTGAGCTTTCGCGTCGACGAGTACGACCGAGCGTTGCCGCTCGTCATTGACCCCGTTCTGGTTTACTCGACCTACCTGGGCGGCAGCGGCAACGACCGGGCCCGCGACATCGCGGTGGATTCTTCCGGCAACGCGTACTTTTGCGGCGAGACCACTTCGACCAATTTTCCAACAGCCAACGCCTTCGACTCCACTTTCAACACCGGCAATGTCGCGACAGACCGCGACGCCTTCATCACCAAGCTCAACGCGGCGGGCACGGCGCTCGTCTACTCCACATACCTCGGCGGGACCGGCAACACCATCAACCTCAGTGGTAACGACGTGTGCACGGGGATAGCGATAGATTCCTCCGGCAATGCGTACGTCGCCGGAGAAACTCGCTCGACGGACTTCCCCACGGCCAACGCCTTGCAGGCCACGTACGGCGGCGGCCTTTTTGAAGGCTTCCTGACGAAGCTCAACCCGGCCGGCAACGCTCTCGTCTACTCGACCTTTATCGGCGGCGACACCTTCGACTCAGCCAACAGCGTCGCGGTGGATGCCGCCGGCAACGCCTACGTCGCGGGGCGCACCACCTCGTCGAACTTCGCCACGGTCAATCCCATCCAGGCCACGTTCGCCGGGGGCGGCAGCGACTGCTTCATCATGAAGCTCAATGCGGCTGGCTCAGCCATTATCTACTCGACTTACCTCGGCGGCGGCGGCGGCAACGGTTTCGACGCCGTCTTCGGCCTCGCGATAGACCCGGCGGGCAACGCTTACATCACCGGGCCGACGCTCTCGACGGACTTCCCCACGGCCAACGCGATCCAGGCCACCTACGCCGGCGGCACCGACGGCGACGGCTACGTCGCGAAGATTAACGCCGCCGGCAACGCTCTCGTCTATTCCACCTACCTCGGCGGTAGTGGCAGCGAAAACGGACAGGCAATCACCGCGGATTCCTCCGGCAACGCCTACGTCACGGGCAGCACCTCTTCGACGAACTTCCCCACGGCCAACGCCCTCGACGCCACACTCGCCGGAACTTCGGACGCCTTCGTGACGAAGCTCAACGCGGCCGGCTCGGCGTTCGTTTACTCCACCTACCTCGGCGGAGGGGCCGACGATGGGGGCAACGATATCCGGTTAGACTCTTCCGGCAACGCATACTTGGCTGGATTCACGATCTCGACGGACTTTCCAACCGTCAATCCCACCCAAGGCACCTACGGTGGCGGCACCGTCGACGCCATCGTGACGAGGCTCAACGCGGCCGGCTCGGCGCTCACCTTCTCCACCTACCTCGGCGGCAGCGGTTCAGACAGCGGATTCGCCCTCGGGGTGGACTCGGCCGGCAGTATGTACGTCGCGGGTGTTACCACCTCGACCAACTTCCCGACACTCAACCCGGTACAGGCGGCGAACGGCGGCGGCGAAGACGCCTTCATCACGAAGATCAGCGACCCTCCGCCAAACACATTCCAGTTCAGTCAGGCCACCTATCCGGTGAACGAAGACATCACCTTCGTCACCGTCACCGTCACACGCACCGGTGACACCTCCACTGCTGCTACCGTTGACTACGCCACTGCGGACGGCACGGCGTCCGAGCGGCACGACTACACGACCGCACTCGGCACATTGCGCTTCGCTGGGGGCGAGCTATCGAAGACCTTCGACGTGCTCGTCAATGAGGACTCGAAGGTGGAAGGGAGCGAGGCCTTCACTGTCGTGCTCTCGAACCCGACCGGGGGGCCTTCGCTCGGCACGCAGTCAACCACCACCGTCCAGATCACGGACGACGCGGCGGAGCCGGCGACGAACGCCATCGACGACGCGACCATCTTCGTCGGGACGCACTACCACGACTTCCTCAACCGCCAGGCGGATGCCGCGGGCCAGGCATTCTGGACCGGGCAAATTACTGCCTGTGGATCAGACGCTGCTTGCATCGACCGCGCGCGCAAGAGTGTTTCAACTGCGTTCTTTGTCTCCATTGAATTCCAGCAAACAGGCTACCTCGTTTTCCGTTTCTATAAGGAGACGTTCACTGATTCTGTCGGACGACCCCGCGGC
Organism: uncultured Acidobacteriota bacterium; assembly: GCA_963726075.1. Taxonomy (GTDB): domain Bacteria; phylum Acidobacteriota; class Blastocatellia; order Pyrinomonadales; family Pyrinomonadaceae; genus UBA11740. The sequence continues at coordinate 2,175,620 of CAVSAQ010000001.1, forward strand.
ATGCCGCGCTATCGCGAATTCCTGCGCGACACGCAGGAGATTGGTCGCGGAGTGGTGGTGGGCATGGGAGACTGGCAGACGCAATTGGAGACCAACAAACAAAACTTCGCTCAGCGCTGGGTACAGAGTTCTGAGTTTGTCGCGGAGTTTCCCGGCACCATGACTGCCGCGCAGTTCGTCGACAAGCTGTTCCTGAATTCTGAGGTAACGCCTACGACGGATGAGCGGAACGCTGCCATTGCCGCCTTCGGCGCTGGCGACGTGGCCGGCCGGGCTGCGGCTTTGCGCAGTGTTGCCGACAGCGGGTCGGTCTATAACCGGCAATTTAACGCGGCGTTTGTGCTCATTCAATATATCGGCTACCTGCGCCGGAATCCGAATGACGCGCCGGAACCGGGGCTTAACTATGCCGGCTATGACTACTGGCTCGCGAAGCTCAACAGCTTCAGCCTGCCCGGCGAGGACGTGCGCGTCGAACAGACGGCGCTTGCCCGCGTCAATCGCGCCGAGATGGTGCGCGCCTTCATCATCTCCACCGAATACCGGCAGCGCTTCGGCCAGCCGTAAGCGCCGCGCATGAAATAGTGTCGCAGGGGCTGTGGCATGGCTATTTATGCCTCTGCCCTGCGCTGGGGTGGAGAAGACGGGTTACTTCCGCTGATGTCGTAGTTGACGTGGCGCCTTAGTTCGCGAGGAGTTATTGAGCGCCTACAATGCGCCAGTTGTTTGACGGTTCAGTAGGGATTCGTTTGTTGCGTTCGACCCAATCGATGATTAGCTCGCGCACTTCTTCGCTCGAGCGATAAACCACGGGCGCGTTCTTGAACATCGTGAAGCCGCCCCCGCCGTTCACGCGATAGTTATTCGTAACCACGCGCAGTTTCTGCGTTAGCGACAACGGCTGTCCTTTGAGCTTGAGATTCTGAATGCGCTGGCCGAACGGCTTCGTCAGGTCGAGCTCATAAGTCACTCCCTCGGCCATGTCAAAGTTGTATCCCGGGATGCGCGTATCAACCAGTTCAGTCAGGCTCTTACCGGCCTGATACTCTTTGAAATACCGCGCCGAATGCTCCAGCGCATCTTTCAACTGCTGTCCCGTCAGCTCTAAAGTCACGAGCGTGTTCTCGTATTCGTAAAGGCTCGCAATCTCACGAACCGTTACTGCGCCGTTCGAGATGCGCGCTTCCGTATTGAAACAGGCGGCCATGGAAACGTCCGCTTTGCCGGCCTCGAGCTGCACTCGATGAATCAAGTCGATGATGGCTGTGTCCCGAGATCGGCACCCCTGCGACGTCAGTTCCTTGTCTGATTCGCCGATCGTCTTACCGAGCCACGCCTGGGTTTCGTCGTGATAAGGCTGACCGAGTTTCGCAATCTCCGGATCGACCTCTGTCTTTTCCGTAACCGGAATCGTTCGCGAAGACTTAGCCATCACGTGCCAACGATTGTCGCCGCCTTTTTCCAGGTACAAATCGACGCGCGCCAAATGACTCGCCCAACGATTGGCCTGCGTCAGCAGCACACCCTCATTGAAGTAGCCCGAGGTGCGCTGATTCGGAATGTCCATGTAAGTTTTGATGACGTTGTTGTTCACCAGGAGCGACGGCACGTCGCGATGCGTGTGACCCATCAGGATTACATCAACGCCGGGCACCTCACGCGCAATCGCGAGTGCGGCATTTTCATTGGGCATTTGCGAAGGGCTGCGCGTGCCCGTGCGCAAGTCTTCTTCAACGCCCATGTGCATTGCGACCACGACGACATCGGCTTTTCCTTCATTGCGCAGGAGCGGCACCCACTTCTTCGCTTCACTGACGGTTTCGCGAAACTCGAGGCCTTCGTAATTAGGCACGTTCTCCCAATTCGGAATCCCCGGCGTCGTCAGACCGAGAATGGCAACGCGCACGCCCTGGACTTCTTTGATGATGTAAGGCTTGTGGTAATTCGACGGATCTCCTTTGACGCGGGTGTCATAGGTGTTCGCTGATAGCCACGGGAAAGTTGCTTCACGACGGGCCTTCTCCTGAACTCTCAATCCAAAGTTGTACTCGTGATTGCCGACGGCCATGGCGTCGTATTTCAGGGCGCTCATGGTGAGCATCATCGGATCGGGCGGCTTGTTGTTGCGCCGGTTATGAATGAAAGCGAGGGGCGTTCCCTGAATGGTGTCGCCCGAATCAATCAACAAAAGGTCCGGGTTACTTTTGCGCGCGTCCTTGACCAGCGTCCCTACCTTCGCAATCCCGACGTTGTCGTACTTATTCGTGTAGTAGTCGATCGGAAAAATGCGTCCGTGCATGTCTGTGGTGCTGAGGATGACGACGTGCGCGCGCTGTGGAGCCGGTTGCCCGTCAGCAATCCATCCGACAGCCGGTAAGAGAAACAAGATCGCCAGCGCAAAGAATCTCTTCATTTCACGAATCCTTTCATGCCAGCCTGGCAATCTGATTGTTTTGATGCCATTAAAATACTTGACCCACCAATCAAGTTGGCAACCCGAAGGGTTGCAATAAAGTAGCCGGGGGTCGCAGCGCAGCGTAGACTCCCGGAAAGCGTCGGTTTAGAATTCGCACCCTGAAAGGGTGCCAGACAAGTTCTTTGACCCTTTCACTCTCAGAAATTCCGGCTACTCGATCCGGGTGTCGCGCTGCGCGCTCAACCACCGGCTACGATCTTCCAGCCCTTCGGGCTGACTCAAGTCCTACCGTTTCGCGTCAGTGCACGGATGCGTGATGGCGGCGGTGCCCGTTTGCGCCGAATAGACTTCTGCCGCCGTGTACCCGCGCACGCAGCTCGCATAAACAAGCGGAAAGCGCTCGCGCACCTGCTGCAACTTTTCCTGGTTCTCAAAGTAAGTGCGGCCGCGTTGCAGAATGAAATATGCCGGCGCTTGATCGGGAACCGTGAACTCGGGATCCGAAATGACACGCGACTGCAAATCAGTCCGGCCGAATTTCGCCGAGTAGTAACGGACGACACCAGGCGTTTCAGTAACGATCCCGGCGCCGGTTGGCGCGTTCGCGCATGTGAACTCAATCGCCTCTCTCAAGCCGTCGTCGTAAAACTCATCGTGCGGAAAGAAGTAAGCCGTGTAGCGATCGCCGATCACATTTGAGTAAAGCGCGTAATGCGGCGCGCTGGCGTACGCCGTGATGGCCGGCACAACCACCACCAGGAGCAACAGTAAGCCTGTGGCCGCTACGGTCACTCCGCCTTTCGCATTCCATTTGCGGAACGCGGACGACGCCCAGCGAATCAAAAACACAATTCCCACTGCGGCGGCCATGTAAAGGAAAGGTGCCAGCGAAAGCAAATAGCGCGGCCACTTTGCGCCCATCAGCGAGTAGGGAACGATCCAAAACAGGATCATGAACAAGACAAAACCGTAGTTAGCCTTGCGCCAATGACGGAGGCTCACGATGAACCCAACAATCGATGTTGCCAGCACCGCCAACGGAACTTTGATCGCGAGAAACAATAGATAGAAGTAAACCGGCGTGGCCCAGAACGGCGAGCGCGAAATGTTGTTCTTGTACAGGCTATCGCCCATCAAGTAGCCGGTGTGCGTCAGCAGCCGCTCTCCCGAGTACGCGTTCAAATAGTTCCACACCTTTGGCAAAAAGATGGCCGGGTTCGCGATCACAAACGCGACGCCCATGAGGATGAAAAAGCTGAGCGGCGTTTTCCAGCGCGGCTCTTCCGGCTTTGGCTGCCGTACACTGTAATTGTGGTGATACAGCATGTTCAGCCCGAGATAGTGCGGGAAATACTTTGACGCCATCATCAGGCCGAAGCTGACCGCGCTCAGGTTCAGCAAGCGCGCCAACAGTTTGTTGTTAGTCCGGTCAACTTTTTTCGCCTGGATGAAAAGATAAAAAGCGAACAGCATGAAGAAGACCATCAGCGTGTCTTCTTTGCCGATCCGGTTGTAGGTGATGGCGGTAACGCCGAATGACCACAAAGCCGCCGCCCATAATCCCGTGCTGAGATCGAACAGGGCCGCCGTCAAAAGCAATAAAGGAATCGCCGTGAGCGCGCCGAACAAAGCGTTTGGTAATCGCAACGCGGCTTCGTCCGAAACGGACTGGCTGGCTACCGAATTCCACGCCCGGGCGCCGCGAAGCGCCACATAGATCATCAGCTTCATCAGCATCGGATGCTCGGCATTCGCGGTAAAGTCGCCGCGATCGTACGCGCGCGCGGCTTCGACTTTGTTTATTTCATCCTCGGCGAACCCGACCGCGCCCAGCCCTTTCAAACGCAGTCCTGCGCCGATGACAATCATCAAGGCTAACGCTATGACCGCAGTTTTTTGCCACGACACGGCAAAGCCACCGCTGTGCACTGAACCGATAGCAGGCGACGAAGGCAGCGCGTCACCCTTGGCTGAATTTACACCGGCAACTGACATTGAATTAGCTGGATTGGCTTGCCGGGTTTGCGGAAACCGCAAGTTTGGCTTCCTTGGCTAGCGCCTGTTCAGCATCCCGAGCGATGGCGCGCAGCGACAAACCGCGTTGCAGCAGGAGTATCATACCCGTTGCCGCCCAAAATACATCACGTGCTTTGCGCACGATCGCGAGCGTCACGCCGGTCACCTCGGCAAATTGCAGCACCTTTGAAACTCGGCCGGTGCCCGCTTCATCGACACCCATGCGCAGCGGGATGAATTTGAACGCGACGGTGATTACGCGATTTACCGATTCGAGAATGAACGCCGTCAAAAAAGTTGGGGGCTGATCAGGGCTGATGAAGCTGAGCACCACATAGATTTCGGTGACGCCGGCCAGGTGGAAACAGGCTTCGAGCAGGATGATCGGAAAAAATCGCGATTGGTTTCGACTATAGAATCCGTAGATACGCTCTTCGATCGACCGGGTCTTCTCAATCCACTTGGCATCCAGGCCACGACGGTGCAAAAGACCCGCCGTTCCGCTAATGAACCTCAGCCGTTTAAAAATGAGTGAGGCCCCCAGGGCAATGACAAACACAATTACGACCAGGGTGACGATGCTGATGATTCGCAAGCCCTTCGTCACATTGAAACTCAAAAGCAGCGCCGTCATGCCTGAGAAGATGAAGAGCGCCACCGACAGTGCGTAAAAGGTATTTTCGATTGCCAGCGCTGAGATGCCCGCGGTCAAGGGCACGCGATCGCGAATCAATGCCGGCTTGGCGGGCTCAGAAACTAAAAATCCCGCGAAGGGAATGACGTTGCCCATTGCGTCGCCCATGATGCGCGCGCGGATGGCATCGCGAAACCGCAGACGATATGGCGCTTCCATGCAAAGCGTCCACGCAATCGAGCGTACGATTTGGCGAATCGAAGAGATTGCGATCACCAGCACGAAACCCGCGCCGAGTCTTCAGATCCCCTCGAGTATCTGACCCACGCCCGCCTTGCGCACGAAATAGGCAAACAGGGCAATTCCGGCTAACAAGGCGATAATGCCAAACGGAGTGAGGCCTTTCTTGCCGGGTCTTTTGACCGAATCTTTCGTCATTGATTTTGAACTGCTAATCACAAAATAGATGATCGCGAATGGTATGTCCAAAACAAATGGCATTCCGCCAATAGGAAGCCTTGTATAAGGAATAAGCGAGCGCCGCGCGCCGCGGATCGTCGGAAAAATCGGACATTTGAGTGGCAGGGACGGCAATCTTTGCCTAAGAAATTCTAGCGCGGCTGGGCCACCTGATGTGCGGAAGGCCTTCGGCCTTCCGGCAAGTAAGAACATAGATATTGGGCTCCGCCCAGTTTGTTGGGGCGAAGCCCCGATATTTAGGGAACTGCACGGAAGCGCAGAGCGCTTCCGCACATCAGACGGCATAGCCGATTTGCCGGTCGCTCACTTTCGCAGCAAAGTCAGTCTCGCGGCCACTAGCGATTTTGCGTTTTTAGTGAGGCGTTGATTATCATGTCGATTCAAGATCGTCATTCCTTTTTCGCGACCCGATCGTTATGACTAAAACCCAAACTGCAATCGAAGAGTCCTTTGCGCGTCCGCTGACAACGCTGTCGGAAGACGAACAGATGTTCCGCGACAGCGTGCGCGAGTTCGCGGAAGGCGAAATCCGCAAGCGGGTCGAAAGAATGGACGAGGCGGGCCAGATGGATGCCGACCTGATCCAGCAGTGTTTCGACCTCGGCTTGATGGGCATTGAGACACCCGAGGAGTTTGGCGGCGCGGGCGGAACTTTCTTTCAGGCGATTCTCGCGGTCGAGGAGTTGTCACGCGTCGATGCATCGGTCGGCGTGCTCGTCGACGTGCAGAACACCCTGGTGAATAACGCCTTCGTTCGCTGGGGTAACGGGGAGCAGAAGAAGAAATATCTATCGCAGTTGGCCGCGGAAAAAGTCGGCGCCTACGCGCTGAGTGAAGCCGGCTCGGGTTCCGACGCGTTCGCGATGCAGACGCGCGCGGTTGATGGCGGCGATCACTTCGTCCTGAACGGCCGCAAGCTTTGGATTACGAACGGCAAAGAGGCCGGGATCTTCGTTCTGTTCGCCAACGTGAATCCTGAGGCTGGTTACCGCGGCATCACCGCTTTCATTGTTGAGAAGACGACCGAAGGATTCTCAGTCGGCAAGAAAGAAAACAAACTCGGCATTCGCGCTTCATCGACCACCGAACTGATTCTGGAAGACTGCAAGGTGCCGAAGGAAAACGTGCTCGGCGAAATCGGCAAGGGCTACAAAGTTTCCATCGAGACCCTGAACGAAGGCCGCATCGGCATTGGCGCGCAGATGATTGGATTGGCGCGCGGCGCGCTTGAGGCGGCGCTGGCTTACACGAAAGAGCGCCAGCAATTCGGAAAGAGCATCAGCGAATTTCAGGGCGTCCAGTTTCAATTGGCCGACATGGCCACGGAACTGGAAGCGGCGCGCTTGATGGTTTACAACGCAGCGCGCATGAAAGACGCCGGCCAGAATTTCGTTAAAGAGGCCGCGATGGCCAAGCTGTTTTCCTCGCGCGCCGCGGAACAAATCACGTCGAAAGCGATCGAGCTGTATGGCGGCTACGGCTATGTGAAGGATTATCCCGTCGAGAAGTATTGGCGCGATTCGAAGATCGGCGCGATTTACGAGGGCACCTCGAACATGCAATTGCAAACGATCGCGAAATTGATGATTGGGAAATAGGTGTATCAGTACCCGGAGCGGTAGCGACGGGATCAATTAGTCAACTTGCGTCATGGATCCGGTCGCTACCGCTCCCGGTACTGACAAGCAGTTTCACCAAAACGTATGGCTGCATCAAGAATCGAAGTCTTCGAACAAATGCTTTCCAGCGATCCGAACAACACGATGGTGTTGTTTGGCCTGGCGAAGGAATACGAAAAGGGCGGCGATGACCCGAAGGTGATCGAAACGCTTGAGCGTTATCTCACTGCGGCCGACGACGAGGGGAACGCGTACGGTATGCTGGCCCGCGCGTACGAGCGCAGCAAACAGAACGATAAAGCACGCGAGTCCTATCAACGCGGAGTCGACGCGGCGACGCGGCACGGTCACCCAGGCATGGCCGAAGAATACCGGCAGGTTCTAGAAGATGAATCTTAAGTGCCGTAGGCACGAGATGTTTATAGTCCCGATCTTTTTTCTTTTTCTTTAGCCCATTTATGGGCGCCAGACCTATTTCGCTCCTAAAAGGAGCTGAATGTTCGTTCTTCCGCTGGTTCTATAAACATTTCGCCGCGCTGCGGCGAAAGCGAAATCTATGAGCGACACGAAAGTTCTCAGACTAGTAAAAAAATCCGAAGGCAAATTGCCCGAAGGCGCTTTCACCGCGAAGGCCGTGGCCCGTCCCGAGCCGCGCCCCGTTCCCGCGCCTGAGCCGAAACCCGCTCGCGGACGGCGACGTCACCGGCGTGAGCGTGATCGTGAGCGGCCGCGCGAAGTGCCACAACTCAACCCCGAGCAGATGGTCGAGATCTTTCGCACGATGTACTTGTCGCGGAAGCTGGACGACAAAGAAATCCAGATGAAGGGGCAGAACCGGATCTTCTTTCAAATCAGTGGCGCCGGTCATGAAGCGATTCTGACGGCGGCGGCGATGTGTCTGAAGCCCCGCTACGACTGGTTCTATCCGTACTATCGCGATCGCGCTCTGTGTTTGGGTTTGGGGATGACGCCGCTCGAAATGCTTCTGGAAAGCGTGGGCGCCGAAGCCGATCCTAATTCGCACGGGCGCCAGATGCCTTCGCACTGGGGACACAAGCAGCTCAACATCGTGTCGCAGTCCTCGCCCACCGGCACGCAGCTCCTGCAGGCAGTTGGCTGTGCGGAAGCGGCTTACCGGGTCAAGCTGGTTAAGGACCTGAAGAAGGCGGTTAAGAATTTCCGCAACGATGAAGTTGCTTACGTTTCGCTTGGCGATGGCACTTCGAGCGAAGGCGAGTTCTGGGAAGCGCTCAACACGGCGTGTAATTTGAAGCTGCCGGTTGTGTTTCTGCTCGAAGACAACGGTTATGCGATTAGCGTCCCCGTGGAAGTACAAACCGCGGGCGGCGATATTTCGAAATTGGTTTCAGGTTTTCCGAATCTTTACCGGCAGAAAGTCGATGGCACTGATCCGGTCGAGTCTTACGCCGCCATGTGGCGCGCCGTGGATAATTGCCGGAAGAACCGCGGGCCTTCCTTCGTGCATGCGAAAGTCATTCGGCCGTATTCGCATTCGCTGTCCGATGACGAAAAACTCTATCGCGCCGATGAAGAGCGGACCTCAGACGCCGAACGCGATCCAATCAAGAAGTTCGGCGCGCGGATAATCGACGAAGGCATCATCGATCAGGAAAGCCTGCAGACAATTAAGGATGAAATCGATCGCGAGGTAACTGAGGCCGCTGACGCAGCGCTCGCCAGTCCACAGCCTGCGCCTGAGACAGCGACGCTTTACGTTTACTCGCCCGATGTCGATCCGACTTCTGCCCAGTTCGACACCGAAGACAAAGTCGAGCTCAGCGGCAATCCCGGCACCATGGTCGATCTCATCAACCGTTGCCTGCACACTGAGATGAAGCGCGACCCGCGCATTGTGGTGTTCGGCGAAGACGTGGCCGACTGTTCGCGCGAGCAGTCTCTCGACAAAGTAAAAGGAAAAGGCGGCGTCTTTAAAGTTACCGCGAACTTGCAACGCGAGTTTGGCGGCGCGCGCGTCTTCAATTCACCGCTTGCCGAAGCCAACATCGTCGGCCGCGCGATCGGCATGGCCACTCGTGGATTGAAGCCGGTTGTCGAGATCCAGTTCTTTGATTACATCTGGCCGGCGTTTCACCAGATTCGCAACGAATTGGCCGTCATGCGCTGGCGTTCGGCCAACGATTTTTCGTCGCCGATGGTCATTCGCGTTCCCGTCGGTGGCTATTTAAAGGGCGGCGCGATTTATCACTCGCAGTCAGGCGTGTCACTGTTCACGCAGATCCCCGGCTTGCGCGTCGTTTATCCTTCGAACGCGCTGGACGCGAACGGATTGTTGCGCACTTCGATCCGTTGCGACGACCCGGTAATCTTTCTCGAACACAAACATCTTTATCGGCAGGCCTACAACAAGTCGCCTTATCCCGGCGAGGACTTCATGGTTCCGTTCGGCAAGGCGAAGACTGTGCGCGAGGGATCTCATGTTTCGATCATCACCTACGGAGCCCTCGTGCAGCGTTCGGTGGTCGCGGCCAAGGAAGCCGAGAAGCAGGGAATCAGCGTCGAGATAATCGACCTGCGCAGTCTGAGTCCGTACGACTGGAACGCGATTGCCGAATCCGTGAAGAAAACTTCGCGTGTAATCGTTGCGCACGAAGACTCTATTTCGTGGGGTTACGGCGCAGAGATCGCGGCGCGAATATCCCTTGAGCTCTTCGAATATCTCGACGCTCCTGTCCACCGGGTGGGCGCGCTCGACACATTCGTCGCTTACGCACCGCAATTGGAAGACGCCATCCTGCCGCAGGCGGCGGACGTGCTGAAGGCGATTACGGACGTAAACAGTTATTGAAATAGACTGCTTTCTTTCCAACGACCGATGCCCGACCCTATCTCCCTCATCGCACTCGGAGTCGCCGTCGGTGGTGTGGCAGGTAAATTTTCAACGAAAGCTTGGGCTTCACCCCGCCAGGGGTGAAATGTTTATAGCACCTCGCAACCTTAGAAATTCTCATAAGCTCCTTTAGGAGCGAAATGTGAGGACCTTATGGCAAACACCTACTCCCAAATTTACATTCAGACTGTATTTGCAGTTGACGGGCGGCTGTCTCTCATTCGTCCGGAATTCAAAGAAGAATTGTACAAATACATAACCGGAATTGTGAGAAACAATAATCAGAAGCTAATAGCGATCAACGGCATGTCGGATCACGTTCATATTCTAATCGGGTTGAAACCCGCGATGGCGTTAGCTGATCTGGTGCGAGATATTAAAGCTGACTCATCGGACTTCATTAATCGCAAGAAATGGGTTGGCGGAAGGTTCAACTGGCAGGAAGGCTACGGCGCATTCTCGTACGGCCACTCGCAGCTCACCACTATCATTCGCTACATTGAGAATCAGGAGCAGCACCATCGACGCCGGACATTTAAGGATGAATATCTGATCTGGTTGAAGAAGTTCGAGGTGCCGTTCGAAGAGAAGTACATTTTCAAGTTCATTGAATGAATATTCCGCTCCTAAAGGAGCGGGAGGTTGTTTGGGTAGTGCGGTGCTATAAACATTTCGCTCCTCTGGAGCGAAGCGAAACGCTTCGATTTCGATCAGGTGACCTCGATCATGTACTTGATCGATTCGGCCATCTAATTTCAATGACGCCCCGCTTCTTCAAAACTGCCTCAGCTTTCCGCAAGTGGCTGGCCGCCAATCACGACAAAGCCAAAGAACTCTTCGTGGGGTTCTACAAGAAAGGGTCCGGCAAGCCGAGCATCACCTGGCCTGAATCTGTCGATGAAGCCCTGTGCTTCGGCTGGATTGACGGCGTGCGCAAAAGAATCGATGACGAGAGTTACGTAATAAGATTTTCGCCGCGGAAGCCGGAAAGCATCTGGAGTGCCGTCAACATTCGCAACGTCGAGCGGCTATCCAAAGAAAAGCGAATGCAGCCTGCCGGATTGAATGCGTTCGCGGCTCGCAAGGAATATCGTTCGGGCATCTACGCTTACGAACAGCGGCCGGCCGAACTCGTCGAGCCCTACGCGTCACAATTCCGCCGGCATAAAGCCGCGTGGAAATTCTTTCAAGCGCAACCGCCTTACTATCGCAAGACTCTGACCTGGTGGATCGTCAGCGCGAAGCAGGAGAAGACGCGTCTCGATCGTCTCGTGAAGCTGATCGAAATTTCGGCAAAGGGAAAAAGGATGATATGACGCATGCGCAAAGTCACCCTTGGCCTGGCCAATAGTCTCGACAGTTTCATCGCCCGCCAAGACGGCGGTTCAGACTGGCTTCACTGGAGTGACGAAGTCGCTGAGATTAGCGCCAGGTTCATGAAAACTGTCGATGTGCTCGTGATGGGCCGGAAGACTTATGAGGTGATGCTGGCCGCTGGTGAAACGTCTTATCCCGGCGCGACCAATTACGTTTTTACGCGCTCGGCGAAAAAAGCTGCCGCGTTAAGAAAGAGAGTCGGCAAAAAAGCGAATCTGAAGATAGTGTCAGACGACGCGGTCACGCTCATCCGGCAACTGAAAAGCACAACGGGCAAGGGCATAGTCATCTTCGGTGGCGGCGAGTTGGCGAGTAATTTGTTCAATGCAGATCTAATCGATGAAGTTGTGCTCAACGTGCATCCGGTAATTCTCGGCTCAGGCATTCCGCTATTTCCCAAGGTCGAGCGCCAGATCAACCTCGAATTGTTTAAAGTGAAGCAACTCAAGAGCAGTTGCATAGTGCTTTCATACCGTGTTCAGCGCTGAACCCCTTCCGAACAGAGGCGAACAGTAAATCTGTACGCTTCACTCCCGTCGCACTCCCAAAAAACACGGATTTTACGGTTCTGACGGCGAGTTTGTGTCGGCACGTTGATTGCGACTGTCTAGACTGCAAACACACGAGATCTCTGTCCCGACACAACAGAAACCATGGTTCAAAGGAGGACTTTATGAGCAAACGTCTGACTGCAGTGTTCGGGGGAGCGCTGCTTTTATTGTCGCTGGCCGTGACAAGCTTCGGCCAGACACCAACCACGCCGGTTACGGTCCCAACGACCCCGGCAACCAAAGTCGAAGCAGTTCAGAACCCCGATGGAACATTCACTATTGTCGAATATCCGGTTGGCAAAGAAACGGTCGTCACACTGACACCGGTGAACGTAAAAGGCGCAACCGGAACGGCGACCATTTTGCGCGCCGCCGACGGAACGACAATCAAAGTTAATATGACCGGCCTGCCAACTGAGGTAGCCGCGCTGAATCTTTACGCCGTCGATCCAACCGGAGCCGTAACGTTGCTCGGTCCGATTGCCGTTGCAAACGGCGCCGCCACATTCACCACGACGACACCGTTGTCGCGCTTCATGTTGATTAGTTCGTCTGAAGCAGCGTTGGCGGCGTATGACGCGAACACTCAAGTCCTTTTCCGCAGCTCCGTGCCCACAGGCCTATCGGTGATTCCGCTTAGTGGGCCGGTGGGTGAGACCGTTGCGGCAACCGTCGCGCCAACTACTGATTACGCGGTGCCGATGCTCGGCATTCCGACGTTCAAGAAAGGCGATGACACAAAATTGAAGGTGAACTTTACCGACACGATGGCGGGCGCACGTGCAAACATCTTCATCGAACCGAGGAAGAACGACACGACACAGATCAAAGTTCGTTTTCACGATCTGAAACAAGCGCCGGCGGGAATGGCCTATATTCTTTGGGCCGTTTCACCTGACGGACAATTCCAGAATCTCGGGTCCGTAGTGAACCTCAAAGACAAACACGAAGCCGAAGTTAATTCTGCGGTGGCTTACACAGATTTCGGCCTGTTCATCACGACCGAACCCGTCGCCGCGGACCTTAAGACGATCATCAAGCCAGCCGGTAGCCGGGTTGGTTTCATTGAGATCATTCCTTAACCAAGCTGCATTTGCAGACCTTTCGGCCGCCGCAAGGCGGCCTTTTTTTTTGAGTACCGCAAGGGTTAACTTGCGTGATTGGGCGGCAAGTTGCCAACTTGCGGTACAACCACGGAACACTCGCCGATGGCGCTTCGTATAAGTGACGCAAGCCAAAAAGGGCTAAAAAGGCCCAAAGTAGAAAGGTCTCAAAGTGTTGAGATGAAAGAAGCGACGGACGTATTAAAGATTGTGGGAATGATTTTGCTGGCGCTGTTTGTGCTGGCCGTGGGTGTGCCTCTCGTTCTGGCAGCTGCTGGTGTGGCTCTCGGCGTTCTCGGATTCCTGGTTGGCCTCGCGGTGGCGCTGATTAAGATCGCGGTCGTGGTGGCGATTATCTATCTGATCATCGTGGGCATTCGCGCGGTGCTGAAGTGACTCAGGCAGCGATCTCTACATAATCGACGCTGCTGCTTGGTTCCGGAATAGGCAAGCCATCCCCCCGCATTCCCTTCAAATGTAGATCAATCGCTTCACGAATTTGCTGCTCTGTTTCCTCGATAGTCTCACCGGTCGCAACACACCCGGGCAAATCGGGAACATACGCAGCGTAGTTTCTTTCGGCCTTTTCGATCACGATAGCGTATCGCATCATTCTTTCCTTTAGCGCTTCAATCCGGCCTGCTTCAGAACGCTATTGAACGTGCCATGGGGCAAATCGTCATTAGGCTTACCAGGAACTGTAACGCGTCCTTTCTTGGTTGGATGCTTAAACTGTCGATGACTCCCTTCGGTTACCACCAAATACCAACCGTCATCTCGGAGCAACCTGAGGGACGTCGCGTACCTTCATGTCATACGTATTCTCACACGTTGAACCTGAAATTCACTACATCGCCCTCCTGCATGATGTAGTCTTTCCCTTCCAATCTGGTTAATCCCTTTTCCTTGGCCGCTGGGTACGATCCCGCACGCATCAGATCCTCGTAGCCGACGATCTCGGCGCGGATAAAGCCACGCGCGATGTCGGAATGAATCGCTCCCGCCGCATCCTGAGCGCGCGAGCCCTGCGCGATAGTCCACGCGCGCGCCTCTTTTTCTCCGGCCGTCAAAAAAGACATCAGGCCCAGCACGCGATACGCGCTCTTGATCAGCTGATCGACCCCGCTGCTTTTAACGCCCAGCGATTCGAGATACTCGATTCGTTCTGCAGGCGATAGATCGACGAGGTCAGCTTCGAGTTGCGCGCAGATGACCACGCACTCAGCACCTTCGTTAAGAGCGATCTCGCGCATGGCCTTTACATGTTCGTTTTCGTCGGGCGCGTGCAGGGTTGCTTCGGCAACATTCGCCGCGTAGATCGTCGGCTTCATCGTCAGCAGGAAAAAATTTCGAGCGATGACGCGTTCTTCTTCGCTGAGAGAGACGCTTCGTGCCGGCTTGAATTCTTCCAGCACCGGCTGCAGTTTATCGAGGACCTCCAGTTCAGCTTTGGCGGTCTTGTCGCCGCCTTTAACCGTTTTCTGTACGCGCTCCCGGCGACGTTCAACCGTGGAAAGATCGGCCAGGGCAAGTTCGATTTGAATCGTCTCAATGTCGCGCCGGGCATTGATCGAATCTTCAACGTGCACCACCGTTTCGTCTTCAAAACAGCGCACGACATGGATCATGGTGTCCGTTTCACGGATCGCGTGAAGGAATTGGTTGCCCATGCCTTCGCCCTGCGATGAGCCGCGCACCAGTCCGGCAATATCAACGAACTCGACACTGGCCGGCACAATCACTTCCGTCTTCACCAGTTTGGCAAGAGGCGCGAGACGTTCGTCGGGCACCGCGACTACGCCGACGTTGGGTTTGCTGGTGGAAAAAGCATAATTGGCAATCAAGGCAGACGACTGGGCCGTCACCGCATTGAAGAGCGTTGTCTTACCCACGTTGGGCAGTCCTACCATTCCAGCGCGAAGCATAATCTCGATTAACAATACTATACGATCAAACTAAAATCAGTCTGCCCAGGTGAAGTATCAAAAACAAAAACCGCGGACGAGAAAATTCTCGCCCAGCGGTTTTCTTTGACAGTCGCGAAAGGCTATTGAATTTTTTGCATGGTGATTGTGATCGTTGGTTCGGCGCCGGCCGTGCGGCTGTACGAAACCCAATAACCCGCTTTCGGATATCTCACAACTTTGTGAATTGAACCGTCAGCTTTTGCGTCCGCGTCAGCGCCGAGAACAGCCTTCGCTGTCGGAATGCCATTAGCGCCAGTCATGTAGTCAATCGCGATGGCGCTGACTGTGCCCTTCTCGTAATAGATCTGCACGGCTTCGTTATCATTGAAGAGGTAGAAGTCCTGCTCTGCGCTTTTCTCCTTTGGCGAGCCCAGCTTCTTGCGCGCCTCATCGGCCGCCATGCCGATCTTGACACCGCGAAACTGAAAGCCGTTTTCGTCCGGCGTGGCGACGCCGCCTTTGGAACCTTGCGCCGCGGCAGTTGATGCCGTCATCAGCAAGACGATTACCACACAACTGAAGAGAACCACACTCTTAAGTTGATTTGAAAAGAGCCCGAGGGATACGCGAAACATCTTTGCTCCTCCTTACGCTGGTTGCCGTGCTGGAAAACGCGGCGGAAAGTAATCACGGTCGTAGCCTTCAGGGTTCGGTGGGCTGACCGACCGTGCGTTTGTGCCTGCCATTATGCCACCGTAGAACGCTAAGTCAAATGGTTTCGACACCGCGCCGCCAGGCACTTCCGGCCATTGACTACCGCAGGTTTTGGGCTTAGCAGGCAATAAGGTATTCTCGAAATTCAAGCTGGTTTTGCAGTACACATTTGAAGGAGTTTCGGTCGATGAAAAAACTTAATTTGACGCAAATGGCGCTGGTCTCGGCGCTGGTCGCGATGGGGTCCGTAAGCTGTACGCCGAGCGGGAATACGAACACGACCACGACCACCACGGTCACCGCCACGCCCTCACCCACGCCCGACACAAATGCGATCGTCGCGGAAATAACGAAACTTGAGAACGACTTTCCCCGGATAATTCGCGAAAAGGACGGGGCAGCCCTGCGGCGTTTGGAAGCTGACGACTTGATGAGCGTTTATCCCGACGGTAACGCGGGAAACAAGGAACAGGACGTCAAAGACATCGAGGCGGGTCTGATGACTTTCGATGCGTGGGACATATCGAATATGAAAGTTAACGTAATCGACGGCGACACTGCGGTCGCAACTTTTCTAATCACCGTCACCAATGGAAAGATCAAGTCACCGGACGGCAAATCAACGCAAAATATCAGCGGCAAGTATCGCGTCATTGACACGTTCGCCCGGCGCAACGGCCAGTGGCAACTTGTGGCCTCGGGCATAACGCCTTTGAGCCCTGCAGCGGCCGCCGCCGCCGCCGCGTCGGCTTCACCAACCCCGTCACCGGGGGCCACCGCCTCGCCGGCAACGAAAGCTTCACCCGCGCCGAGAGTTTCACCGACGCGGAGACCTCCACCGCCACCTGTCAGTACTCCGTAATATTTACCGAGTCGCCTTCGCGGGTCGTGTTCATTAGACCACGGCCCGTTTGCGTTGACGCCGCCTCAGTTTTGTTATGGAAGCTTCACGCACTTAACCCATTCCGGAGGTAAAGCTTATGAAGAAATTGATCGCGGGCGTGTGCTTTCTCGCGCTGTTTGCCGCTTGCCAACCCGTGGCGAATGACAACACGGCGAACGCGAACAAGACGCCCGAGACAAAGGCCGTTGCGCCGCCGTCTGAAGCCGACATGATCGCGAAGGAGAAGGCGGCTTGGGACGCATTCAAGCGGAAAGACGCGGACGCCTTCAAGAAAGCATTAGCGCCGGAATACGTCGAGATCACTCCAAACGGAGCAGGTGATACAACCGCGACGCTCGCGGCCATGAAAGACGTGGAAATCTCGGACCTGACGTTTGCCGATTGGAAGATGACGACGATCGACAAAGACCTGGTGCTCTTGACGTACACAACCACTCAGAAAGGCACGTACAAGGGCCAGGCTTTTGATGGAACAAATCGTCACGGCGCCGCGTGGATCAATCGCAACGGTGAATGGTTAGCGATCTACTTTCAGGAGACGCCTGTCCCCAAAGTTCTGCCTCCGCCTCCACCAACTTCCAAGCCGACAGCGGCAACAGCATCACCGGCCACTTCACCGGTCAAAGTCGAGACCAGCGACGATGTCATCGCCAACGAGAAACTCGTTTGGGAGTTATTCAGGACCAGAAACTTTGACGCATTCCAGACGCTGCTGGCGCCCGAGTTCATGGAAATTGAAGCGACTGGCGTTTACGACAGGGCCGGTAGCGTCAAGGCAGTATCGGAGATGGACGCCGCGCAGTTTGAGCAGAGTGATTGGAAATCCGTTAAGTTGGGCGCGGACTCGGCCTTGGTGACTTACACGGCCACAATGAAAGGTCCCAAGCCGCAGAAAGACTATCACGCAACCATCTGGGCCAAGCGTGATGGAAAATGGCTCGGGTTCCATCATCAGGGAACAACGGCCGCGCCCGACATGCCCAGCGCGTCTCCCTCGCCTACGAAGAACGCCTCTCCCTCGCCTACGAAGAAACCGTAATTGGTTCGCGCGCGGCTCGCGCGCCTAAGAAGCACGCCGGAGGCGTGCGGCACCTAAAACGAGGGCGGACGAGATTCGTTCGCCCTCACTCATTCTGACGCGGCGCTTTGCCTCAAAAGTCTGCGAGTCTTTTTCTCATTCACACCGGGCTTCAGCCCGGTGACGAATGACCGTGAGAATCATAGGAACCGTTTCAACGGTTTCTCCGTCGTTCGCGGGCAAGTCCTTCGTAGCCAATCGCCTTAGGTCTTGAGAAGTCCAGTAAACCGTTAAAACGGTTCACTAGTTTTTCGTACTCCGGTTATCACCGGGCTAAAGCCCCGGTGTGAATGAGAGCTGCGTTTTCGGACTTTTGAGGCAAAGGCGATCAGGGCTCAAGCCCAGATTCCGGGAATTGTCGCTGAACAGGAAGGGCATTGCCCGTTTGGCGTGACGTTCATCTGGCGGATCAAGTAGCCGTACCGTTCTACTAAAAGCCTGTCACATTTGTGGCAGTAAGTATTTTCCCACCGTCCGACTCTGCCGGGCAGATTGCCGGCGTAGATGTAACGCAAGCCGGCCTCACGTCCAATCTCACACGCGCGCACCAATTGATCGGCAGTCGTGTTCGCATTCTCCTGCATGTGATAGTCCTGATGAAATGCCGTCACATGCCAGGGGATATCCGGCGAAACCGACGCGATGAAATCCGCCGCGCGCCGCAGCTCGTCCTCAGAATCATTGAATCCGGGAATGACCAGCGTTACGATCTCTTCCCAGAAGCCCCGTTCGTGGACCATCTTCACGGTATCGAGAATGTTATCCACGACGCCACCGAGACTCCGGTAGCTCCGATCGCTCATCGATTTAAGATCAATCTTGTAACAGTCAGTCCAGGGCCGGAGGTAATCAAGCACCTGCGGAGTCGCATTGCCGTTTGAGATGAATGCGGTGCGGAACCCTTCGGGCCGGGCTTTCTTGAAAACCTCGACCGCCCATTCAGCCGTGATCAAGGGCTCGTTGTAGCTCGATCCGACCATCGACGCGCCGTAGGCTTTTGCCATTGCCACTAAACGATCCGCGGTAACCGCATTCGGCATCGACACGGCTGCATCATCACGAAGCGCCTGCGACGTCAGCCAGTTCTGACAATAGGCGCAGTGCAAGTCGCACCCGAGCATTCCGAAAGTCAGCGTGTCAGAACCCGGCAAGCAATGAAAAAAAGGCTTCTTCTCCGTCGGATCGCAGGCGAGGGCCGCAACATAATTCATCGGCACCCGCAGCTGACCGCCCTCGTTGAAGCGAACTTTACAGATGCCGCGCTTACCCTCCTTGATCAAGCAGCGATGGCCGCACGCGTAGCACTTCAGTGCGTCCTTGTCGAGGTGCTCCGTCAACTCAGGCGCGCCTTCGCCGGTCAACTCATCTAAAACTTCGGCAAGCGAAGCTTGTGTCTTAGTCAGCGGCATCGTGGTTTACTGCAGAAATTCCGATGAGGAATTATACTCCTCGGAAGTCAGTTGTCAGTCGTCAGTTGTCAGTCGCACTGCGTTACAGCGGTACAAACCCGAAAACGCAACTGACTACTGACGACTGACTCTTTAAATAATGATTATCGAACAAATTACCGTCACCGCTTTCCAGCAACACACGCGCGTCCTCGGCTGCGAGAAAACCAGGCGCGCGATCTGCATCGATCCTGGTGACGACTCAGACGCGATTGTCGAGGCGATCGACAAACACGGCTTTGAGCTGCAGGCGATTGCCTGCACGCATGCCCATCTGGATCACATCGGCGGCGTGGCCGGGCTGAAGAAAAGAAAGCCGAACGCGAAAGTAATCATTCACGCGGCGGATGAGTTCATCTACGATGCTCTGCCGCAGCAACCGGCTTGGATCGGCATTCCGGAATCACAGTACGCTGCGTACGGATTTGATTTCGAACAGCCGCCGCGCGTGGATGAATACTTTAGCGATGGCCAGATTTATAAAGTTGGCGAGCTGAGTTTCCAGATCATTCATTGTCCCGGCCATACCCCGGGACACGTTGTTCTCTTCGAGCCCAACGAGCAAAAGGTCTTTGTCGGCGACTGTTTGTTTGCCGGCTCAATTGGCAGAACAGATTTGCCCGGCGGCTCGAGCGAACAACTGATGGATTCGCTTTTCAACAAAATCCTGCCGCTCGGCGACGACGTGGAAGTCTATTCAGGGCACGGGCCGGTAACGACGATTGGCGCAGAACGCCGAACGAATCCGTTTCTCACCGGTGTTTACTCGATTGGTAGCAGTGGCAGGATGTAGGTAGTCTTGTGGCACAGACTTCAGTCTGTGATGTGATTACCGTTGCAAGATGAATCACAGACTAAAGTCTGTGCCACAGGGGAAATAAGAAGGCGGCCAGACCATTTGGTCTCGCCGCCTTGATAGTTTTCAGCCGGGTGTTCGGAAAGTTAATTCGGCAGCAGCACCGCGTTAACGACGTGTATCACACCATTGGATTGATAGACGTTCGCAGTGGTGACGGTCGATGTGCCGCCTTTTTCATCACGCAGGACGAGGTTATTGCCATCCATCATCGCCCAGAGTGTGCCACCGGCCACAGTTTTTAACGACGCCTTACCGCCACCCTTCTTGATGAGCTTGGCCAACGCCTTCGAATCGTACTTGCCGGCCAGGACGTGATAAGTGAGAACCTTGGTCAGCATCGACTTGTTCTCAGGTTTGAGCAGCGTGTCCACCGTTCCGGCGGGTAGCTGATCAAAAGCTGCGTTGGTTGGCGCAAAGACCGTGAACGGCCCCGCGCTATTAAGCGTATCAACCAGTCCCGCGGCCTTCACGGCTGCGACCAGGGTGGTATGGTCTGCGGAATTTACGGCGTTGGCAACGATTGTCTTGCTCGGATACATTGCCGCACCGCCCACCATTGGGTTTTCTTTCATCATCTGCGCGGAAGCGTTTGAACTCACCAGCGCAATTCCCGCAACTGCAAACAGAATGGCGTAAAGCCTTTTCATCTTTTTGGTCTCCTCTTTTTCTACTGCGATTTGGAACTTCTGAAGGCTATACGGGGGCGGAGGATGGATCGGATTTAGAGAAGTCAGTACCGGGAGCGGTAGCGACCGGGTAATAGTTCGGGCCAGCTCGATCCAGGCTAAGTCGGGACCTGGTCGCTATCGCTCCCAGTACTGACCTCATCATGTTCATGAAGCAGGACTGGCGAGATAAATTGGGCCGGTGGGAGTGGCTGATCCCTTCTCGGGCTCAAGCGTAATTGCCACGACCGCGTTCTCCATTGCTTCCGCGGGCATTTGATCCATCATCATTGCCTTGCCCGCCTCATCGACGGTGAAAGTCTTGCCGGGCATTGGTGACTGACCTTTGGGAATGAACCAAACTTCATAAGCCATGCCCGGTGGGGCCATCGGCAGTCCCTCAGTCATAAGCATGCCGCGGCCAGTCTTCTGATCGTAAATAAAAGTTGCGCGCGCGGCTTGTGCGGTCTGCGTTCCCGCCAGGTCCATCGTCTTCATGCCGGGGGAACGAAGGAACTCCAGCGCTTCCCGCTGACGCGCAAGGGCTTCGCGTTCACGACTGAGGTCACGGTTCTGCTGATTGAGTTGCTGCGCAAGCCGCGCAACTTCCTGCCGCGATTTAGTGTCCCGACGCCAGAGCACGCCAACGCCGATCAGCAAAGCCACGAAAGCAATCGCTGCCGCCAGCCTTAAAAGATTTGACCAGGGACTCGAAGACACACGTGGTCTAAACTCTATGACCGATACAGAAGGTTCATTGGAAGGCTGGCGATTGCGGCCCTCGCTGCGCACTTGATTCAGGATACGCTCGCGAACTTCAGCCCGCGGCTCGGCGGCCGTCGACGCGTGCGCCAGCAAACCCGCGGCGTCGCGCATCTCAGCCAACTCAGTGCGACAGACGGAACAACTCTCGAGATGTGCGTCGAGCTTGCGCCGATCCGGAGCGTCCAGCGCATCCAGCGCTTCCAAAGTCAGCAACTCTTCGTATTCCTGATGTGCCATCTTAAAGTCCGCGTGAGTCCTGACGCAGAACCTCTCGTAATTTCATTAGTCCGGCCCGCATCCGGGTTTTTACGGTGCCCAAAGGGTCGCCGAGCCGCGCGGCAATCTCACTCTGGGTGAGACCCTCAAAGTAAGCCAGAAAAAGTGTTCGTTTCTGCTCTTCAGGTAATTCCGCCAACGCTTGCCGCACAATCTTCCCTTGCTCTGATTTGACTGCTTCTTCGGCAGCGTCACCAGACTGGTCATGTGCGGAATGCGCTACCACTTCCTCAGCGGTTCTAGCCCGGCTCCCCAGAGCACGCAGACGATCCAGGGCGCGACTGCGCGCGATGGTCACCAGCCATGTAAAGACCCGCCCGCGCCCCGCGTCAAAGTCCGCAGCCCGCCGCCATACCTGCAAAAACGTCTCCTGAAGCACGTCCTCCGCCTCTTGGCGGTCATGTAATATACGTAGGATTAGGCCAAAGAGGATTAGCCGGTAACGATCATAAATAACCGCCAACGCTTGTTCATCGCCGCGCGAGACCGCGCCGAGCAGTTCGTTGTCGGAAATCTCTGATGGCTGGGCGTGCAAGGACTGGGACCCCGGGTTTATTGATTTGGCGCTGAAATCGCCGGACTCAATCTCACCGATGCGCCTTCACGGTTTGTCCGCACACGTAGACGCCGGTTAGTCGCGCTCGCTTCCGACGAATATGTGATCGTGTAGGCTGTGCGCAGCTGGGCAACCACGTCGTCGTACGCTTTCTGCAATTCTTCGAGACGCTTGATCGAATAGAACACACCGCCCGAAACGTCCGCGAGCTTCTGTCCTTCCTCCGCGGCACGCGTGGTAATCGTTAGATAACGCGTTCGCATCGGATCGACGGTGATGGTCGGTTTCGGCACGCTTCCCTCCGGGATCAGACCCGACGGCACGTAGAGCGGGTAGATCAACGCGCCCGATTCAATCGTCGCTTCGAGGATTGCGGGGAAAGGCACGAAAGATCTGTTGTCATCGCCGTCGGAAAGAATGACGATCGCGGTACGCTCGCCGCGTAGAGGTTTCAGCGTGTGAACCAGCGAATACCCGAGCGCGTCGTAAAGCGAGGTTGCTCCGCCGGCATCGAAATCGTCGAGCTTTTTCGAGAGTAGGCTCCGATCGGTCGTGAAATCCGAAATTATCTGAATATCGTCGCGGAAGCCGATAATCGCGATCCGATCCTGCGGACTAGCGGTGTGCAGAAAGTCGCGCGCGGCTTTGCGGATGAAATCGATCCGTTCTTCGACGCTGCCGGAAACATCCAGCAGAAGGATCAGGTTGAAGGGCTCAGTCGCCGGCGTGACGTCTACGACCTTTCGTTCGGCGCCGCCCTCGGTAATAGTAAAGTCACTTGTGCGCAGACCGGCGATCGCGCGTCCGTTCCGATCAGTGACGCTTGCAGTTACCCGCACAAGTTGCGGGGCTACGCGGGTGGCGACATCGCCGGGCGGACGCACGGTGACCAGCGATGGTTCTTCGCGCGGCGGCGGCAGCGTGCCGGCGTAATCGCCGAACAGGCGCGGGCTGACTTTGCGAATCGCGTCGATCAAAGGGCCGTCACCGCTACGCACGATGGCTCGCGCGGCTTCGGTCAGGGGGCGCTCGCGCAGATCGTTGGGCGCCATGCTCGGATCGACGTTGAGCAGGATCACGCCGCGCTGCGTCGTCAGGTTTAACTGCACGAACTTTTCCCTGGCAGTCTTCTTTTCGTCGTCCGATTTTTTTCCGTTTCCGTCCGCCGGATCGTCCGGGGGGTGATTCGGCGTGCTCTCGCCGTCAGCTTCCGCCGCGGCGGTTTCCTTCTTCTTGTCTTTGCTTTTCTTCGCACCCGCGCCGAGTTTGCCTGAGATCGAATACGATCCAGCCCGACCTTCCTTAACTTTCGGTAGTTCGACGTCGCTCAGAAAACGCGGTCGGCTTGCCTGCCACAGGAACTTAAACCTCACGTCATCGAGCGGCACGTCGGCATGAATTGTGCCGGTGTTCGTGGTCACTTCGGCCAGGGCGAGATTGCCGATGACGTCCACCATTCCGCTTTCGCTTTCGATTTTCACGCGCGTGCGCGCCGGGACGCGCAAGGTCAGGTCGATGCGATTCTGCGCCGGCCGCTCGCGCACGGTAATTTCGCCGCCAGAGATGCTGATGTCGCGAGGCTCAATTGGGGCGCCGGGTGAAGTTGCTTGCAGCAGAGGCTTTAGGTCTTCGTCGTCTGAAGCGATGACGGAAACGCGGCCGTTGCGGTTCCTGATTGTCAGGGTGGATTTGGCGGCGATGTTGAGTTCGCGCTCGTAGGTCTGCGCGTGTGCCGGCGGAAACCCAGGAAGCAGCAGCGTCGACGCGATAACGACTACAAAGATGCAGTGGAAAAGCTTTCGAAAAAAGCCGGGAGAAAACACCGGGTGGAAAGACATAGCGCCTGATCTTGCCTTTGGATGCAACGCCGGTCAAGTGCATGGATAGTCTCATTCACACCTCGCTTCAGCGAGGTGTGCGTGATCGTCAGCTCATAATCAGCCGTTTATAACGGCTTTAAAGAAAGAAACCGTTGAAAACGGTTCGCAATGGTTAAGCGCGTCGCTGAATCACCTCGCTAAAGCGAGGTGTGAATGAGAATTACAACGCTCGCCTCAAGCAGCTTGAAGTTTCTGCTAGAATTGCGACTCATCTGATGGTCGTGAAAAGGTTTCAAACGTTCTCGGAATTCTGGCCTTACTACCTCAACGAGCACAGCAAACCGGTGACGCGCGCGCTGCATGCCGTTGGGTCGTTCGCCGGCATCGCCCTCATGATTCTGTTCATTGTGATTGGCAAGTGGTGGCTGTTTCCGTTGGCCTTCGTACCAGGTTACGGGTTCGCCTGGATCGGGCATTTCTTTGTTGAAAAGAACCGGCCCGCGACTTTTACTTATCCGCTTTGGTCGTTCATGGGCGATTGGAAGATGCTGGCGCTCATGCTCACGGGGAGATTGAAATAGGTCTCATGGGTCGCATTCGTCCTATAGGGTCGCATAGGACAAATAGGACACATGGGACGAATGAGACATATGCGAGAAACCAAATCCCAACGCCATGCTCGCACCCAGGAGATCATCAAACTTTTAAAGCGCGCGCATCCTGACGCGAAGTGCGCGCTCAATCACTCGAACGCTTTCGAACTTTTAATCGCGACGATTCTTTCCGCGCAGTGCACTGACGAACGCGTCAACATTGTTACCGCCGATCTATTTCGCAAATACCGCAAGCCGGAAGACTATCTGAAAGTCCGTGACACTGAGCTGCAACACGACATCAAGACCACGGGGTTCTTCCGGAACAAGACCAGGTCCATTCAGGGCGCGTGCAAGGTTCTGATCGAAGAGTTCGGCGGCGAAGTGCCGCGAACGATGGAAGAGTTGTTACGCGTCCCCGGGGCCGCGCGTAAAACCTCGAACGTGGTTCTGGGTGTCGCTTACGGAATCGCGGAAGGCGTCGTAGTTGATACCCATGTGAGCCGGTTATCACAACGGCTAAAACTCACCCGGCAAAAAGAACCGGTCAAGATTGAAAAGGACCTGATCGAGCTGGTGCCGAATAAGGATTGGATCATCTTTTCGCACCTGCTGATTTTCCACGGTCGCAGAGTTTGCAAAGCACGACGGCCGTTATGCGAAGAGTGCGTCGTGGAAAAGCTTTGCCCTTCGTCGATGCTGAAGACTGGAAAGATTCCTGATTGAGCGTGGCACAGACTTCAGTCTGTGATTCGTCATAGCCCAGAGTCGATCACAGACTAAAGTCTGTGCCACTGCTTGCGCCCTTGCGTCTTGTCAGAACCGCCTGCGGTAGCGGGCGGTTGATCTGACCATCGACCCGGTGACGGAAGTTCAACCACCCGCTACCGCAGGTGGTTCTGACAGGCGCAAAGTCGCAAAGGCCAGAAAAGGAAAACAAGAGACTCTGAGGGATAATCTGACGCGTGCCCAAAATAGAGATTCCATTCACAGAGAGCGGCAAAGGCATCGCGGTAGTTTTCCTGCACGGTTATCCGTTCGACAAATCGATGTGGAACGGGCAGCTTGAGGCGATCGCTGCCGCAGGCTTTCGCGCGATTGCACCAGACTTGCGAGGCTTGGGCGAGACTGTGGCACCGACCCTAGTCGGTGAGTCGGCGGGGGAAAGCCACAGACTGAAGTCTGTGCCACTCGCTTCGATGGATGACATGGCGCGTGATGTCGCGGTTCTCCTTGATGAATTGAACGTTGAGAAGGCGGTCATCTGCGGGCTTTCGATGGGCGGCTACGTTGCGTTCGAATTCATGCAACTGTTTCCTGCGCGCGTCCTTGGTTTAGTCCTGGCCGGAACACGCGCCCCAGCCGACAACGAAGAAGAGAAAGCAGGACGCGAGCAGCAAGTGCAGACGATGCTTCGCGCCGGGATGGTGCCGATCAGTATTGCGACTTTACCGAAACTTCTCGCGCCGCGGACACTCGCTGAGAAGCCGGACGTCGTTAAGCGTGTTCGCACAATGATCACGAGTTCCGATCCAAAAGGAGCCGCTGCGGCCCAAAGAGGCATGGCTGCTCGACGCGATTACACGGACGACCTGGCGAAGATCGATGTGCCGACGCTCGTCATCGTCGGCCGTGAAGACTCAATCCGGCCAATCGCGGACGCCGAATTCATGCATCAGGGCATTCGCAACTCGCGTCTCGAAATTATCGAAGACGCGGCGCACATGACGAACATGGAACAGGGGGAGGTGTTCGATCGTGTCTTGATCGAGTTCCTGGAATCGTTCGTGTCAGAAGCCCGAGCGTGAGCGAGGGCAACGTGAGCTCCCACTGATCATGAATGGCAAACGTGACTACATTGATTTCCAAGATCGATCACAGCCGCTGGGGTACCTGATTACCTTCCGTTGTTACGGAACGTGGCTTCATGGTGACGGACGGGGATCGATAGACCGGCGAAATTACAACCGTTACGGAACGCCAGGCATGCCTGCAAACAAAAAGATCCTAGCTGATGAGAAAGGTAAACTCAGGTTTCCGGTGCTCTTGCTCAATCCGGCACAGAGAAAGATTGTGGAATTAGCTATTCGGGAGGTGTGCGAGCATCGCAGATACTTGCTCAACGCCGTCAACGTTCGCACGAACCACGTCCACTCGGTAGTTAACGCCCCATGCAAACCCGAACACATAATGGACAGTTTCAAATCATATGCTACCAGGAAGCTGCGCAGAGCCGGCCTGTTGGGAGCAGACATCAGACCTTGGGCTCGACACGGTAGCACAGCCTATCTTTGGACCGAAGAACAGGTTCGACGCGCAATCGATTACGTTAAAAACGGTCAAGGGGACGAGCCGTTTTCGTAAATCTGAATTATGAGAATTGCCCTCGCTTACGCTTGGGCTTCTGACACGCTCAATCCAATGAACAAATTTTCCATCGAAGAACGCGTTCGCTGGGGTGACGTTGATGCCGCGGGAATTATTTTCTACGGCTCGTACATTCGTTTCTTTGAGATAGCCGAGACGGAATTGTTTCGCGCCGTCGGATTGCCCTACGGCAAAGTTTTCGAAGAACTAAACATTTGGCTGCCGCGCGTGCATTTAGAGTGCGACTTTCATCGCGCGGCGCAGATGGATGACTTGCTCGAAGTCAGCGTTTACGTGGCCAGGATAGGCAAGAGTTCGCTGCGTTTGAATTTCGAAGTGCGGAAAAAGAATGAAGCCGGCGAGATCGAACGGAAGTTGATGGCCACCGCGCATTTTGTGCTTGTCTCAACCGATCGCGAGAACCTGAAACCCCTGGCCGTTCCGGACGACCTGCGTCGCGCGCTCGAGCCCTATTTACAGAACCGTGAGCGGTAGCGAGCGGGTTAAGACTCAATCAGGCGAATGTAAAGTTGAGTCCTGTCCCGCTCGCTACCGCTCGCGGTTCTCTACAATCGGAAGTCCTTCGATCAAGTGATCCATTCCCAACCAAAGTGCCCACGCGTGATGGTAAAACGCGAGGGGAAAGCCGACGGCCAGCACAAATAAGATCGTCAGCATGGTCTGATCACCAAACCTGGCCAGGAGCAGGCCGAAATATGTCACGAGAATAAACATCTCGGTGGCCACCACGTTGGCCATAATCGCGCCGACAAAGAATCCTTCTTCGCGTTTGAAGAGCGCGCCGCATACGTCGCATCGATGTTTTACATGGAAAGGCCGCTGCACGAGCGAGGCACGGCCGCAGACCGGGCATTGCAGTTTGAGGCAACGCGCTAGTGTGGTGAGGATTGAGTGCGCGTCACGTTTCATAAGTCGATACGTGTCAGAAGCCCGACCGTAAGGGAGGGCCGCGTGTCTGAACGAGCCCTTGCTGACGCGCGCGCTTCTGACCTGATCACTCGTTCAACGCCGCATACTTGAACAGCCGGAACCGGTACTGCTGCGTGTCGCGAATATTCTTGGCTACAACGCCGTGCAAATCGTCTTTCCAGACAGCGTATTGATCGATGAATCGATCACTGCCCGCTTTGTCGCCCTGATACTGCACGTCAAGAACTTTCTGCAGAAGCTTACCCACCACGTCATGGTACTTGTCGTAGTGGATCCGCATCAGGCCCGTGCGCGCATCAAAACTCAGCAGCCCGTTCTCGAGAAAGAAATTCCACTGCATCAACTGCATCGTCTGGTAAGGCTGGTCGCGACGCGGTTTGTTGTTTTGCAGCACCCGTAGGATGCCGCCGGAGTAAACGCTCCGCAGTTGCGCCTCGGTGTAATAACCCTGCTTGCGCAAAGCTTCGGCGACGAACAGCGAAACCAGATCCGCCTTCATCTCTTCCATCGTGTTCCCGTTGTCCTGTAAAGCTTCGTCGAGATCGCGATTGTCTTTGGTGCGATCGACGCCGAGATAATGGCCGACTTCGTGCCATAGAGTGCGATAAAAGTTGCCGTCATTAGTCAGCGCTTTGGCCTGTTCTTCACCGACCGCCGCCGCGAGAGTTCGGTTCGTGCTCTCGAAGATATTCGGGTCGCGCATGATGTTCGCGCGCAGGAGGATCGTGCGGCCGTAGCGCCGCGCGAGATAACTTTCGTTCGGCAGGATCGTTGCCGTGTTGCCTCCGCGCGTCTGGCCGAAATCCGCAATCACGTCGTAAACGCCGACCGGAATGTCTTCGCGAACCTTCTTGTGATGTTCGTATGGCAACGAATCTTCGAGCGCCTGCAAACCCTTCATCGCTTGCCGAAGCGCCGTCGTCTCCTGCGGCCGGGTCGCCAACAAACTGAGACCAAAAAAAGTCTTCACCCCGTACAGTTCGTCGTCGTACGTTTCGTATGATCCGATTTGCGCGTTGATGTTCTTGAAGCGACCGGTAACCCACGCCGCGTCGCCTGATTCATAATCGTCGGACAGAAGATCACGCGCGCGATTCCGCAGGAACCTCGCAAACTCCTCGTCCTCTTTTTCAAGAAGTTCTGCCGCCTCGTTTAGCAGGCCATAAGCTTTCGTTAACTGGTCCGCGTACGCGACGGAATAGGGCACGGCGTAGAATTCCGCTTTGCGAAGTTGGTTTCGCGTTGTGGACATCTCGGTCAGCCGGCTCTTCAAACCCGGATGCAGGGTATCGAGGACCGGATACTTCGCCAGCTTCGCGAGATCGCTTCGCAGATTCTCAGCGGTGGCTCGGCGCACGACTGATCGGAGGTCCATGATCTCATCGCGATTCGACGCCCCCCGGGAAAACGAGCTTTCAATTTCTTCTTTCTTCACCCCCCACGGATACACGTTCTTTCCAGGCGCCACCGGATCGACCGGCAGGAACGGCTCACGCTTGTTTTCGAGCGTGGTCGCGATTGGCCCTTGAGCCAATCGATAGAGCGTCAGCAAATTTTCCGTGGGCGCGGGATTGCCGACGCGCATGTGCAGTTCGAAAAGCTTTTCATACGCGCTTAACGCCTGCGCGTGCCGCTGATCCTCGTAAAGTTTCTGAAAGATTTCGCCGACTGCGAGTAACTTCCGGACTGCTAGTTTTTCGCCCGCGGACAAGCGCGAAAGATCCGGCGACAGCCGAATCGTCTGCGTCTTTTCAATTAGCGGTTGGCTTTTTTCCAGCGGCCAGTATCCCGCCGGCCACGGCGTCTGTGTTTTTCTTCCCGGTCGCGGTTGAGATGGCGTAATCACAAACAGGCTGGTAACGATGAGAAGCGCGGCTACTCTAGTAAACATGGTTCACTCCGATATTTTAAATGTGTGTCGAGTATAACGTCAGCGGCAGTAAACTCGGAATTGGGTCGCCGATTTAACTGTCCGCGCTTTTTCTCAAGTAGATAAAACTTGCCGCATCGAATCGCAGTTACGCTACACTGTTTTAAGTGTCCGCTGACCAAACCTCAGACAATCCCATAGTGCAATCGATCATTTCCGATTCGGCGCCGCCGGCGGCGCGGATGGCCGCGGCTCGCGGTCTGCTTCCCCTGACGCAGGCGGATTTGCTCGAGGCGCTGGTGCACCTGCGTAACGATTCCGACGCCGCGGTTGCCCAGGCCGCAGAAGGAACGCTGGGCGAACAATCCGCCGCAGACATTTTGGCCGTCGCGAAATCCTCTGACGCGCCCGCCTCAGTCCTCGGTTACCTGGCGGGAAAAACCAATGCCGATCGCGAGTTGCACGAATCGATCGCGACGCATGCGAACACTCCGGACGCCGCGATCGCGCTGCTCGCGGGTTCCACCGAGCACGGCTCAGTAATTGAACTGATTACCATCAATCAACAGCGCCTTATCCGCGCCCCGGAAATTATCGATGCGGTTCTTCAGAATGCTGCCCGCACTGCGGAAGCGGAACGGCGCGTCAAAGAAACGCAACGCGAATTCTTTGAGAAAGAACGAGGTGCTCGCCAAATCGCCGAGGAGCTGCGGGCCCGGGGCAATAACGCCGCCGCGGAATTCTTCGAGTCGGCAGAGCTGGCCCCTTTGGATGGTGAGTTGTCAGCCGATGACGCCTGGCTTCTGGCGCAGCACCTTGAGGTTTCGGATGAAGACATCGACGACGGCTGGCTCGCCCGCGAACGGCTCGAAGAGTTGCTCGTCGAAGCCGCCGAACAGACAACTGCAAACGCCCAGGCGGTGCTCAATGCGGAGCGTCTTGAAACCGGTGAAATCGCGCCCGAACGCATCTCGCTGATTCGACGTCTCATGTTCATGACGGTGAAGGATCGCGTGAAGTTTGCGTTAAAGGGTGATCGCGAAGCGCGCGGCATTCTCATTCGTGACTCCAACCGGGTCGTCGCAACGGCGGTCATTCACAACCCGCGCATCAGCGACAAAGAGATCGAGAACATTGCCAGCATGCGAACCGTTTCCGATGAAGTGCTGCGTATGATCGGCATGAACCGCGCATGGACGCGGTCGTATCCCATCATTCATAACCTGGCACGCAATCCTCGAACGCCATTGCCCACGGCTATCCAAATTCTGACGCGCATTCAGATGAAGGATCTTAAGGCGCTTGCGGAGAATCGGAATATTTCAGAAGGCGTTCGCCGGCAGGCCTATCGGCTGGTTCAAACCCGAGCGGGGAAGTAAGCGGCCTGCCGCAGCCTGTCACAGACCTGTCACATTTTTGTGGATTTAGCTTGACTGCGGTTTGGAATGGGTATAGATTGCGCTTTGGCTGAGTCAGTTTCAGATATTTGACAGTGTGATAACGCAACGAAGCGCGGTCGTGTGCTGAGGCAAAGCGAAAGCGGCGGTTTTTTTATTCTTACGTGCCGTGGACTTATCTCGCCCGTCAATGCACCTCGTAGTACAGGATCGGACGTGAGTGACGATTCTCAAGTCTTTTGCTTTGTCACCTCTGTAAAGACCCGAACCTACCCGGAAGTCGACGCCCTGCCAGTTCGTAAGAGTTGGCGGGGCGCTTTTCTGTTTGCCGCCCGTCCCGAACTTCAGGCAAGATTCGAAACGTGAAGACCATCAGAAGTCGAAAGCTGCGCATCGCCATCGGTGTGGCGTTGTTGTTTGTGGCTTCATGCGCGCGCGCGCCGCAACAGATCGATCGCCAGGCTTACGCCGGAGAAATCGAACAGTGGCGCGCCAAGCGACTCGCAAGTCTCACCAGCGAAAGCGGCTGGCTCTCGTTGATTGGATTGTTTTGGCTGAAAGAGGGCAAGAATACTTTCGGCAGCGACGCGGCCAATGACATTGTGGTCCCGAAAATCCCGGCGCGCGCCGGCGAATTTGTGCTGGCGAACGGCGTGGTGACGTTTCGGACGCCACATGCGAATGCATTCATCGTTGATGGCGCGCCGATTTCTTCAGTCGAGTTAAAGAACGACCTTGATGAAAAGCCGACGATCGTGAGTGCCGGTTCATTGACCCTTCAGATCATCAAGCGCGAAGACCGCCTCGGCGTGCGCATCAAGGACAAAGACAATCCTGCTCGAGCCGGCTTCCGCGGCCTTGAATACTTTCCCCCGGATCCAAAGTGGCGGATCGAAGCGCGCTTCGAACCTTACAATCCGCCAAAGCACGTTCCCATTCTCAACGTGCTGAACATGGAGACGGATGAACCATCGCCCGGCGCCGTGGCGTTCGAAGTTGGCGGCAAGACTTATCGGCTGGACGCGATTACCGAAAAAGGGAATCCCCAGTTCTTCATGATTTTCGCGGATTACACGCGCGGCAAAGAGACGTATGGCGCCGGCCGGTATCTCTACATCGATCCTCCGGATGCGAACAATCGTATCGTAATCGATTTCAACAAGGCTTATAGCCCGCCCTGCGCATTCACTAACTTTGCGACCTGCCCGCTACCGCCACAGCAGAATATTCTGCCCGTTAGGATCGACGCGGGTGAAAAGTTTACTAGTCACTAGCCCGCGACCTCATTCACACGCCAGGGTTTGTAAAAAGTTGTGAATTGCCCGGCCAAGTTCGCTGCCAGTCTTGCCGAGTCGTGCGCCGCGGTGGATAATGCGCGCACAAATTTCACCTTCTAAGGAGTGCCCGCGATGATTTCTCTTAAACGATTTTCTCTCTTCATGACCACGGTAGCGTTCACGCTTACATCCGCAGTGTTCGCCTTCGCGCAACAGCCACCGGTGACGGTTAAGCCGATTCGGCCGAGTCAAAAGGCCAGCGTCATGCAGACGTTTGGGGTGACGGACGTGACCATCACTTACAGTCGCCCCGGCGTCAAAGGCCGGAAGATTTGGGGCGACCCGCCTGCCGGAATGGAATCCCGCGCCCCGGGTGAGGCGACTTTGGACAATCAAAACGAGCGCAAGCCCGGCGAACCGATCGTTCCGTATAACCACATCTGGCGCGCGGGCGCGAACGAAGCGACGCTGTTTCAGGTGACTGACGATGTCTCGATCAATGGCCAACCGTTGAAGGCCGGCGCGTACAGCTTGCACACGATACCCGGTAAGGACGAATGGACGATCATCTTCAATAGTGATCCAGGGCAGTGGGGCAGCTTCAATTACGACAGCAAGAAGGACGTACTCCGCGTGAAGACAAAGCCGGAGGCGGCCGCTGACAGCCAGGAATGGTTGGGGTACACAATTGAGCCTGTCGGCCCGAGTTCGGCAAAGGTCGTTCTTCGCTGGGAAAAAATAAGCGTTCCCTTCACCGTCGAAGTGAAAGACGTCAAAGCCCTGTGGCGCTCGAAAGCTGACGCGGTAATCGCCGCCAACCCAACTAACGAGCAATTGACGCGACAGGTGGCATTGACGTACCTGGGTGACAAGAATTACGACGAGGCGCTGAAGTTCATCGATCAGTCGATCAAGGTCAAAGAGACGTTTCAAAACCTGTCGTCCAAGGCAAACATTCTTTGGGCCGCCGGTAGAAAAGACGAAGCGATAAAGGTTGCCGACGCCGCGATCGCCAAAGGCAAAGCTGACAAGGCAAACACTACCGCCTTTGAAAAGCGCGTCGCCGATATGAAGGCCGGTAAGCTTTAGGGATCGATTTCCTCATCGTGCCGTAGGCACGAGATGTTTATAGATAGCAATGGCTAGGTTCGATTCGGGGCAGTAGCCCGACCGTGAGGGAGGGCGTCTAAAGCGCACGCTCTACGCCCTCCCTCACGGTCGGGCTACTGCCCCGTTTGAGCTCCAGACATTTCGCCGCTCTGCGGCTTGACCACTCGCTGAAACATCAGCCTCTCTTCCTCCGTAAAAACGTTGTATTCTTCGAATTCCCCATGCCTTTTCTTGAAGCACTCAAACTGGCGCTCGCCGCAATTCTTGGCCACAAAATGCGGTCGTTTCTCACGTTGCTGGGTGTGATTTTCGGCGTGGCGACGGTGATCGTGGTCGTGTCGCTCGTCGAAGGCTTCAATCAATATGTCGATGAGAAGATCGCCGATATCGGGACGAACGCTTTCGCCGTGCGAAAGTTTTCGATTGATGACTTCTCAAGTGTGGCCGCGCTGAACGCCGCGCGCCGTCGCAACAAAGACATCCGCCTCGAAGATGTTGAAGCACTGCGCGCTCGCGGTGGCGCGATTGGCGATGTGGGTGCGAAAGCCGAGGTGCTCGGGGACATCAAATACGCCTCGACCACGCTGTCACGCGTGCGCATCAGCGCCACCACCGCGAACATTGCCGACATCGAACGAATCGACGCAGGCACTGGCCGCTACTTCAACAAGGGTGAAGACGATACGCGCCGGCGAGTGTGCTTTATCGGCGCCGACGTGGCCGAGAAGTTGTTTCCGCGATCTGAGCCGCTGGGCCAAACCATTCGCATGGACGGGCACGCCTTCCAGGTAATCGGCGTGGGCAAAGCCCTGGGCTCGGTTTTTGGCCAGCCGCGCGACATGTATGTGGCGGTTCCGCTCTCAACGTTTCTTGCGCTGTACGGTTCGCGCCGCTCGCTGGGCATAATCGCGACGGCCACCAGTGAAGAGACCTATCAGAACGCGATCGACGAAGCGCGCACGGTGATGCGCATTCGCCGGCGGCTGGGACCAAACGAAAAGGACAACTTCGGCATCATTACCCCTTCGGCGATCAATGAACTGCGCGACAATATCTTCGGGACGATTCAAGTCGCAGCCATCGGGGTGACGTCGATTTCGCTGGTCGTGGGCGGCATCGTCATCATGAACATCATGCTGGTGAGCGTCACCGAGCGCACAAAAGAAATCGGTTTGCGCAAGAGCATTGGCGCGCGACGCGGCGACATTTTGAAGCAGTTCCTGGCCGAATCGACGATGCTCTCGCTGTTCGGCGGTGCGATCGGCATCAGCATCGCGTACGCCCTGGCGAAACTGGTAGCAGTGGTCACGCCGGTGCCGACGTCTTTACCGCTGCCGGCAGTGACCGCCGCCTTGCTCGTTTCCGCGAGCGTCGGATTGGCGTCGGGCGTCTATCCTGCCTGGCGCGCGGCGCGGCTTGATCCGATTGAAGCGCTCAGAGCTGAAACGTAAAACGGTCAGTTGTCAGTAGTCCGTTGTTAGTTACTACTGACCACTGACCACTGACTGACGTGAAACTCTTCAATTCCGACATCTGGGAAAATCTTTGGATGGCGCTCGACACGCTGCGTCAGCACAAGCTGCGCTCGCTGCTGACGATTCTGGGCGTCGTCATCGGCACGATGACCGTCATTGTGATCGCGGCATTTGTTTCCGGCATCGATACGCGCGTGTCGAAAGAGATCGAGGGGTTCGGCACCAATTCGATTTACATCTATCGATTCGATCCCGGCTTCAACTTTAATCCGACACAGGAAGAGCGGCAGCGCAAGCCAATCTCGTACGAAGACACCGTCGCGATTCAAAATGAATGCCCGTCAGTGACGTATGCCGCCGCCTTTATGTCACCCGTTGATTTCTTTGGTGGCAGCTTTACCGCGCGCGTTCACGTACGTTATCGCGACATCGAGATGACAAACGCGACGGTGCAAGGCGCCTCGCCCGCTTATTTCAAAATGGGCGTGACAAACATTGGCGAAGGCCGCTACTTCAGTGAGGAAGAGAACGCGCAGCGTGCCAGCGTCGTGGTGATCGGGCCCGACGTCGCGAATACTCTGTTTCCTTTTTCCAACGCGATTGATCAGAGCGTCACGATCAACGGCCGGTTGTATCGAGTGGTCGGCGTGCTAACGGCACGCGACGTGTTTCTCACGGGCGGTGAAGATCCGAACAACGAAAACAAAGCCGTTTACATGCCTTACCTAACGTTGCGAAAACTTTATCCCGACGTTGACGACAACTTTGTGATGGCGCAGGCGCGCCCGGGCATGATGAAAGAAGCCGTGGAAGAGGTTCGCGATCTGTTGCGCCGCCGCCGAAAGGTCGCCTTCGGCGCGCCGGACAACTTCGGTATCTCGACTTCCGAACAGATCATCACGCAATTCAAAGCGATCACCGGCGGAGTGTTCGCGTTGATGGTCGCGATTTCCAGCGTGGGCCTGCTCATTGGCGGCATCGGCGTGATGAACATCATGCTGGTAAGCGTGACTGAGCGCACCCGGGAAATCGGCGTCCGCAAAGCGATCGGCGCGCGCCGCCGCGACATCATCGTTCAATTTCTGATCGAGGCCGCGACTCTGACCGGCCTCGGTGGCTTGCTCGGAATTCTGTTCGGCTCAGGCATCGCGCTGCTCATTAAGACGATCATGCCGACTTACATTCCGTTATGGGCGCCGATCGTGGGCTTTGTTGTTTCCGTCGGTCTCGGCGTCGGATTCGGACTCTGGCCCGCATGGAAAGCCGCGCGGCTGAATCCGATCGAGGCGTTGCGGTTTGAGTAGCTATCTCTTCGGACTAGGGTCGGCCTTTTGCTTTTCTAATCACCTCGATGATCTTTTCGGCGAGCATCGGCGCCGCTTCGTTGCTGTCAAAGGCAGTCACTTTGCCGGTCGCCAGAATGATCCCCGTGCTTCGATCGAGCATCTCGTAGGTAAAGGTGTAGGTAAAGAGCGGCCGATCGATTTCAATGAAGATGTCGGCGACATCCCGCTTGGCCCAACCGTCGACAATCGCCAGTTGCAACCTCTCCATGTCGGCGTGATTGCGCAGAGCATTCTGCAACTGCACCTCTTCAAAGAATTTGGTGTCAGAAGAGATGAAGAGCGTGCGCGCGCGAGCCAGTACTGTTTTGGGATTTGTCGCGGCGATTCTTGCGGATTCTGCGGCGGCAAGCTTTTCTTCCGCCGCTTTCCGCAGTTCCTTTTCCTTCATTTCGTTGGCCACGCGCTCTTCGACGGTGCTTGCCGGATGGACGGTAACGTTAATATTCTGAGTCGGAGTTTGGGCCGCCGCGACTCCTATCGCCACCAGCAGCAAGCTCAACGCCAACACCATTCTCAAGATTCTCTTGTTCATCTTCGGACCCCTTCGGTTTAGAATGACGCCTCTTCGCGTCGCTGTTCAAAGCTGAACCTGGTTGAGCAACGCTTGTGCCGTTAGCCCGTTGATGGAATTACGACAGTCTTTTCCACTGAGAAGATTCAGAAAGATCGTGAGCATAAAAAAAAGGAATCAAGTGGAGCCTTATTGCTGCGGCTGTGATCGCCTTGTCCAAAAAAGTCTTAGGTGTCGTGGGCGCGCGCTCATCACGGAACAAGTGGCCGACAATACGCCGAGCTGCGGAGCAGCGCAGGTAGTTAAGCCCAAGGCGACGCTTTGCGAGCCTTGGGTAACCGGTACACACAATTCGTGTGGAGCCGCGGAGCGGCGACCGATAAGCGCGCTGAGGTCAGGCTTTGAAGCTGCAATGCCGACCCTCCAAAAGTCTGTCTCGCCCGCTTCGCGGGCTCGGTTGTTCTAAAAAACAGGTTACCCAAGGCTCGCAAAGCCTCGCCTTGGGCTTAGCTATGACCGCTGCTTCGCAGCTCGACTATTAGTTCGCCGGGACTCTTCGACTATTAGGTCGCCGGACTTTTTGGGCAAAGCTGGCTGTGATCGCCTTCGCACACCTTTGCTTTGCCCAGCACGATTTAGAATGACTCGACATCTCTTCATCCTGGCAGTCTTTGGGGTTTTGCTTGTCGGCGCTTTCTCTGTGCGGTCCGGGGCTGTGGGCCAGGGGATCACTCGCGACGCGCGTTATCCTGCGCATTGGTGGACGCCGGTCGAAGATCCCAGGAAACCCAGTTGGGAAATTCTGCCGCAGGAAGCTAAACCCGGCGAAGTCATTCTCTCTAAGCGCCATGAACTTGGCCTGCTTTCGAATTTTGCGCCGACGCCGTTAACCTTACACGGCAAACGTTACGCAAGCTTAGAGGGCTTCTGGCAAGCGATGCTCTACCCCGAAGGGCCAACAGATCCGCGGGCAAAATTTCCTGGACTGGAATGGAAGTACACGCGCGATCAGGTGGCGCAAATGACTGCGTTCGAAGCGAAGCGCGCCGGCGACTTAGCGGAAGAGAACATGCGGAGGATGAAAATCGCATGGGTCAGTTTTGAAGGAAGACGTTTCGCTTACCAGCCGAAACAAGCCGGACGACATTATCGGCTTATAGTCACAGCCACACGGGCAAAGGTTTTGCAGAATCCTGAAGTGAAGAAGGTGCTGCTCGCGACCGGCGATTTGATCCTCAGGCCTGATCATCATCAAGAGCCCAACGCACCGGCAGCCTGGCGCTACTTTGAGATCCTCATGAATATCCGAAAGGAATTACAAAGAAACAGGCAATGAGTTTTCCCATTCCTGCAAGAGGGGTTCCGTGTCTCCGTTCAACCTAAGATGAAACTTCGAATTGCTCTGGTCACAGCTTCTTTGTTGGTCTGCTTCGCTTCAACCACTGCGCAGAAACGGCGGTCGACACCACCGGATTCTGCTTCTTTGCGGGCCAGTTTCCTGGCAACTTTCGGGAATGATTTTGAGCTCGTGAAGGACGGGATCACTCCGCGCACAAACGAACAAGGCGGCGGGATGTACTGGCTGGCTTATGTGCAGGCCCGGCAACCAGGCTATTTCACTCTGCAATACCGCTTTAAACGGGACGACAAGCACTATTCGCACGAGGAGCGTGAAATACATATCACGGTCGCGTCGAAGGGGTGTCGCCGCGGGCCACCGTCGTCAGGCGTCTATCCCAGATTCTGCATGGGCGACACGATCATCGTGCCGGTGTTGGTTTCTGGCGCATCCGGCTTTGAGTTCAAGTTGACGAAACAGCTTCCGGCGGCGGACGAAGACTGGAAGACATTTGACGAAAAGTATCCGGAGTCTCGCGATGGCAATTTGGACAAAACACCGGTAACAAATCCATCTGAGAGTTTGCGATACGTTGGTCGCCGCTCGCACAAAATGCTGCACCGAAGACCGGGTTACACGCTTCAGTTGTTCGCTGATTTTGAAGCAGTGAAACCGGGAAAGTTTAACTTGCTTGTCAGTTCGACTGCTTTCACGGGGCTCGCCGACCTAACTCCTGCCGGCAGTATTCCGATCATCGTGGTGGACCGCAGCACCCCGCTCACACTGATTGCCGGACGCGAAGAGGTCCGAGGCTTTACGATGGGGCACAACGGACAGGAGTACGTCTCGTCGACCAGCGGCAATAGCTACATGACAAGTTTGATCGTGCTACAGCCGGGTGATCGGATTTCCGTTTTGTATCTCAGCGCCCGGCGCGATCCATTATTTGAGAAGCACGGATACACTCGCCCCGGCGCGGTCGATCCTGCCGAGGCAACCGCGCCGGTGATAAGCGTGCATCCGTTTTCGCTTGAGACGAAGTATGACTTTGGCGGTTGGTTGGTGGATTACCTTCCGTAGATGGCTTTCGTCATAAGCCGGGTCCGCGGCGGCTATGCCGTCCCATGAAGGACCTTTTGAAAAATGATGGGCTACGCCAAATTTCCGGACGTAGCCCGAAGCACGACTGAGTCTAGTCGACAAGAGGGGGGCCGTTGCAGCTTGGTGCCAGCCCGCCCCTCCGCAGTTACGGCTGGCTGAGGAGAAACACATCCCAGGCCCAGCGGCCGACTTTCTTGTGTTTCGCGTCGTCGACTTTGGCGCGATACTTGAATTGATTGCCGAACTCGTCCGTTCGCTTCGACTCCTTGTAATCGAGTGAGATTGAGTCCACGTCTAGCGCTGGCAGCGTATGCAATTCCGATGATTCAGAGATGCCGTTGTGATTCGCGTCCTGCCAGAGACGTAACTGCGAGAAAATTGCGTCACGCAGATCGATCTTACCGTCAGAATTGCCACCGTTGATTCGTTTATCGTATTCGGCCAACGCCAGAAACCCGTTCTTACGCTCCCCGGGTCCCGGCCGCGGCTGCGGCGTGGAATTACCAAACAATTCTGTTCCATCTGTAATTGCACCATCGCGGTTGCGATCCAGTGCAAGCCACGCATCATCTGAAGATGCTGATGTCCACGACCACGTTTCCGTGTCGCCATCGGCATCCAGATCGAAGTTCACGCCCGTGCCGGGTGCGGTAAGTGAAAACCCGTTACCAGCAACATCGATTACGACGGGACTGTTACAACTCCCGCCACTAGTAGCGCAGCAGCATTGACATGAATCCCAAGTCTCGCCGGAGTTACAAGCCTGCATCTCACAATTGGGGCTCCACGGATCCATGTCAGGCGAATTACCTGTACCCCCGGTATTCCCACTGAAACCGGTGTCGCCTTGACCGCCAGTTGATCCAGGAGCGCCTGGAAAGCCAGGATCGCCGGCGGCACCCGGACTTCCACATTCAGTTGCGCCTCCGCCGTCCCCGAACGCACCGCCGCGGCCTCCCGCCCAGCCGGTTTCGGGTCTGGCACCTCCGTCGCCTCCGGCGCCTCCGGCTCCTGGACTTCCGGGAGCTCCGCCGTACTTGTTAACAGTTATGGAATAGTTGCCACAACTTGGATAACTAACGTAAACATAGCCGGCATCGCCGCCGTCACCCGCTCTGCCTCCGACGCCGCCGGTACCTCCCTGCCCACCATTTCCACCTTGGCCGCCGTTTCCACCATTCCCTGAACCACCTAACACACAGGAGCAATTCGCACCGTTTCCGCCGTCACCTCCATGTCCGCCGTTGCCCCCTTTTCCGCCCTTGCCACCGGTACCGCCATTTCCTCCCTGGCCCCCGGTTGAGTTAATGGTGTAAGAAGACGAGGGAGGAATACCGACGTAGTAATAAATCGACGGAGCAGTTCCGCCGGTTCCTCCTAATCCTCCCGAGCCCCCGGTGTCACCAGTCGCTCCGTTTTGTCCATTCTGTCCGTTTACTCCCCAAATTGGGCCAGGGTCACACGTCCCGTCCGCTCCGTTATTGCCACTATTGCCAGCGGCGCCCGGAAGGCCGTCATTACCTGGCAGGCCATTGCTGCCGGTAGACCCAGTGCTATTCGCCCCCTGAATGAAACTGGCGGGAATGATTTTGGCGTTTCCGGTTGCTCTCGCCTGCTGGCTTCGCAACCAATCTTCTCGACCCAAGCCACGTATGTCGATAGTGATACTACCGCCTTGAATGGTTGGCAAAGGTGATCTGCCTCCGGACTTTGACCAGCCTGCCTTAACAAACTGGGCGCTGGCGCGGCGGGAAGCGATTTCAAAAGAGGTGCCGAGAACTCCCTGTTCGTTCATCGGATATACATAAAGGTTAAAAGTGCCCTTGATGACCGCGTCACGTCCTTCAAAAATCAGATTGTCGACGAGAATTACTGTGTCGCCGGTTAACTCGACTTTTTCCGGAAGGTAGAGCGTTTCGGCGATATGAACACCCTTCAAGCGGCTGGGGCCACGTCGTGTTTCTTTGAATTCAGGCACGTAGTTCTGGAGGGTTGTCCTAAGAGTCTTGGGCCAATCCTGAGT
This sequence comes from uncultured Acidobacteriota bacterium, assembly GCA_963726075.1. Classification (GTDB taxonomy): domain Bacteria; phylum Acidobacteriota; class Blastocatellia; order Pyrinomonadales; family Pyrinomonadaceae; genus UBA11740. The sequence continues at coordinate 2,217,037 of CAVSAQ010000001.1, forward strand.
CAGCAGGATCTCGGGATCAAATGGGACATTTTTATCAATGAGAAGCCGCCTTGCTGTCTCAAATTTCGCGCGTTTCTTTTCCAGTCTGTCCCGTTGATTCTCTTGTTGCGGGTCCTGAACTCCGGGTGGAATTGTAAATGCCGTCTTACGGGGATCAGTCAAAGCAGAATCGAATGGGAAAGCTGCAAAGGCCAAAACGAGCGTTAGCAGTACCGCAGTGTTTTTCATAAGTCCTCTCTTTCCTGGATTGGTTGGGTCTCGGGGGAATCGAGTGCGAAAGATTCCCACTCGGTAAATGGTGGTTTTCTGGTGGATCGATAAACCAACCGCAACAATGAGCGCAAGAGTGGAAAGATTCTTGACCTAACAGCTAATTATGGCAATAATCCGATTGGCTCATTTTCATAGCCCGTTTGGATCAAGCCCCGCCTCATCCGTTTCTGGTGCGAGTCACATAATCCTGTCGCTTAGACGAGTGATTCTGTCTTGTTTTAAGCGTTAGAACTATCTTCCCCGGGGATGTCAAATGATCTCCAAACAGATTTGCCGTTTGGTTGACGGAACCGCAGATCCAGCCTTCGCCGTTGACGCGAATGGATCAATTACAGCGTGGAACAAGGCTGCGACCGAAGTGTTTGGCTTGGCTGCATCGGCCGCTATCGGTCGACGCTGTCACGAGGTGCTTCGGGGTTCTGACGAGAGGGGGCTGGTTTGCCCCGAAAGATGTGAGATTCACCGAGCCATATTGGACAACCGCCCGGTGGCAAATGTTGACTTGCAGTTTGAGACCCGGATGGGCAAGAAATGGTGCAATGTTTCGGTGCTAATCACTGACAGCATCCTCGACGGTTCGCGTTGCGCTATTCATATTGCCCGGCCGCAAGAACTGCACAAACGATTGGAACGGGCCGCCACCGAATTTGTTCTGGCTCAACGTCAATTGGCAGACCACGGAGTGACGACCAACCCTTACGAACGGTGGGCCGCCCTCCGCGAGACTCTCACCTCCCGGGAAATCGCGGTTCTTAATTGCCTGGCCAGAGGCCAAAGTACGAGTTCGATCGCCGACGAATTTCACATCAGTCCGGCCACGGTCAGAAATCACGTCAAGAACATTCTTCGAAAGCTCGACGCTCATACCAGGCTTCAGGCGATTCGGCGTGCCCAAGTTGCTGGATTACTTTGAAAACAGATCCGGTAAGCCGGTCATCCAAACTAACAGTTTGAAGTCACCCTACCTTCCTTGCGACGGGACGACGGTTCTATAACTGGCAAATCTTTGTGGAACGCACTGGCACCGCTCGCTACCGTTCGCGGTTCTGTGACGCGATCGCTTCATATCTCACATTTCCGATCCGATACTTCTGCCAATCCTTGTAGTCAAAGTGCCACCACTCAGGCGCGAAGATGGCGAAACCTTCAGCCTCCATCTCTTTGCGCAGCAGCTCGCGATGCCAGCGCTGCAAAGAAGTGCCGCCGGGATAATCCGAATGAGCCCGCTCGGTCGTCTCGTCATAAGTCGCAACCATCTCGACCGGTTTGCCCGTTTTCAAGTGGTACAGCGTTAGGTCAACGGCGCAGCCGCGATTGTGACGCGAGCCGCGTGCGGGATCAGCCACAAAAAGCTTCTTGTCTTCAGGCACCGCATCCCAGAAAACCTTTGTTACGTACCACGGCCGGTACGCATCGTGAATCAGCAAGCCGTAGCCCTGTCGTTTTAAGTTGCGAAGGGCACGAGCCAGGGCCTCAGCCGCAGGTCTTTGCATAAACGCCCGCGCCTGGGTGTAGAACTTCGTGCCCAGAAAATTGTTTGTAGTCGCGTAACGAACCTCGAGACGAATCGTCGGATCAAGTTTTCGCAATTCAACCAGGTCGGTTGAAAGAAAGTCACCGTTCTCTTGCGGTGGTTGCGCCGCGAGCGCTTCTTTCATCAATTCCGCCACAGGACGAACGGGCGTAATGCGAAGCTGGTTGCCGGATTCGGGTTCGACGTTTCGTCGTTTCAGTACGACGCCGCCGAGTTCGGCCTGTGCCACACGGCCGCTTTCATAACGGTGAAATGTGACCCATTGCTGAGCGTGCGGTCCGGGAACCGGAAATCTGAAGGTGTACAGATTAGTTTCTTCCAACACCTTCGAGTTCCTGGGTACGCTTGAATAACGCGCACAGCTTCCCGTCTTTCTTCAAGAATGATCACAATGTTGTCGTCCGGCCCGTATTCACCGATTAGTCCGCGCCAGCGGGCGGGTGCCGGTGCAGGTTTGGATTGTCCAGACGTGGTCGATTGAGCAAGGGCCGGCCGGGTAGTCGAAGTGCTTAGCGCAATCGACCCCGGACCCAGCGAAGCGAGTACGAGAGTTATTGTAAGAACCGTTCGTTTCATGTTTTTAGAATTCAAAAGCGCTGCCGCCAAACACGATCGTGTCGAGCCGCGTGGATTACCGCCGAAATCACCACAAGTCGCTCTTCTTCCAGTACCTCGTAGATGACGCGATAGGGAAACCGGTTAGGATAACGCCAACGGATATTCTTGGTTGGATGACGGCGGCAATGTAAGAGAGGATTCAGTGCTAGCGCGTCGAACACAGTCACGATTTCTTCTATGAAGTCATTGCCGAGACCGGGCTTTTGCCGGTCATACCAATCGGCCGCTTCCAGAACGTCGTTTGTCGCCTGGGGTCGCGCAACGACTCGCCATTTCATGTGTTTACCTGGACCGTAAACGATTCTTCAGCTCATTCAGAGGAATTGAAGACGCTGGGTCTGCGTGATGTTCCGCCAGCCGTTCATCAACCAAAGCCTCCTCGGCCGGTGACAGAGGCGGATCGTCTAATTCCAAAGCTCTTCGAATCAGAATCTGACGTTCCTCAAACGTGAGCCGGGGAAGTTCTGCGATCACTTCATTGAAACTCATGCACGAAAGCTTAATCCTGAACCTTGAGTTTTTCAATGCCGACTTTTGCGCGAGCTCGTGAAGCCATTTTACTTGTGACGCCATCCCAAATTACAGTTAAGGCCGTTGACTGCAGTCGGAAGAATCACGCACGCAATATGAGAACTAAATCTTTGCGCAAACTAATCACTTCACTTTGCGCCCTTTCTCTTCTCGCGCAATTCGCCTTGGCCCAGGCGCCAGCCAAGCCGCCGGCAAAGCCATTCGAGCTCACCGTCGATAGCATCATGCGCGGCCCGCGTTTGGTGGGCCATCAGCCCAGCGGCGTCTATTGGTCGCAGGACAGCCAGCGCGTTTACTTTCGCTGGAAGAAGGCCGACGAGCCGCGCCTCAAGGAGATGAGTCTGTACGTCATCAATCGTGACGGTACGGGCTTGCGTCGCTTGTCTGATGAAGAAGCGAAGCAAGCGCCGCCCGCAACCGGAGACTTGTCGAAAGACAAAACGATGACCGTCTTTACTGACGAAGGCGACATCTTCATCTACGACCACGCGAAACAAGCGCGCCGGCAAATCACGCGCACCGTCGACGCCGAAACGAACGCGCGCTTCACGTTCGATCAGAAACGCATCTACTTCACGCGGACAAACAATCTCTACGTGATCTCTTTGGAAGACGGGTCGCTCGAACAGCTCACCGACATTCGCATTGGCGCACTGGCATCGCCGAGTTCGACGCCCAGAGGAACCGACAGTCAGGAATATTTGAAGAAGGAAGAGCGAGCGCTGATCGATGCCGTTCGCGAGCGCGCCGAACAGCGCGAAGAGCAGGAGAAGAAGCGGAAAGAGCGCGAGAAGCGTAAACCGTTCAGCATCCCTACGGGTCAGAATGTTCTCAATCTGAACCTATCACCCGACGGCAAGCATGTAATTGCCACCATTAGCGAGCCGGCGACGGGGGCCAAGAACATCATCGTGCCGAACTATGTGACCGAATCGGCCTACACCGAAGACATTCCGGGTCGCAGCAAAGTTGGCGACATGCAGGGCCGTACGCGCCTTTTGATCATCGATGTCGAATCAGGCGATACGAAGAACGTCGATCACGGTCAGAAGCAGCCGGCGGCTCCCGCCGTGCAGCGGACTGAAATGAATACGACCGAGCAAGCGCGACGCGAGCGCGGCGAAGCACAGACCGGAACCGAACCACCGCGAACGCAAGCAACTCAACCGAAAGATCGCGACGTACAACTTTCGCCAGTTCAATGGTCCGAAGATGGAAAGAACGCGGCGCTACTGGCGCGCGCGGCCGACAACAAAGATCGTTGGGTGCTGCTCCTCGATCCGGCCACGGGTAAAACGAAAGTCCTTGCGTCAGTCCATGACGATGCGTGGGTTGATGGGCCGGGGGCGAACACGGTTGGATGGTTGCCCGACAACACGACTGTCTATTTTGAATCAGAGCGTGATGGCTGGGCGCACCTGTATTCCGTTTCGAAAGATGGCGGTACGGCCGTGCAACTAACTTCCGGGGCTTTTGAAGTTTCGGACGTGCGCCTGTCGGCAGATAAAACCAAATTCTATTTCACATCGAGCGAAGGTAGTGTCTTTCAACGACACCTGTTCTCGATGGCGCTTACGGGAGGCGCGCGAACCCAGATCACCGGTATGCCGGGACACAATCAGGCGACGATCTCGCCCGACGAAACGATGCTGGCGGACGTGCGGTCTTACAGCAATAAGCCGCCGGAGCTTTATCTCGTTCCGAACAAGCCGATGGATGAAAGCGCGAGCGCGTCGCTCAAGCCGGTTACGGCTTCGCCAATTCCTGAGTTCTTCACTCACGATTGGATCGATCCGCGACTGGTCAGCTTCAAAGCGCGCGACGGCGCAACCGTTTGGGGCCGCATGTACATCCCTTCGAATTACAAAGGCGGCGGGCCGGCGGTGCTGTTTGTGCACGGCGCGGGCTATCTGCAAAACGTGCATCGGTGGTGGAGTTCTTACTATCGCGAATACATGTTTCATCACTTGCTGATGGAGATGGGTTTTGTCGTGCTCGACATCGATTATCGCGGCAGCGCGGGTTACGGGCGCGACTGGCGCACCGGAATTTATCGGCACATGGGCGGCAAAGACCTGACCGATCATGTCGATGCGGTGAATTACCTGGTGAAAGACCACCGCGTCGATCCGAAACGGATCGGCCTGTATGGTGGCAGCTATGGCGGCTTCATCACGCTGATGGCGATGTTCACGGAAGCCGATGTGTTTGCCGCGGGCGCGGCCTTGCGACCCGTGACGGACTGGGCGCACTACAATCATCCTTACACCAGCAACATTTTGAATCTGCCGCAGAATGATCCGGAAGCTTATAAACGCAGCTCACCGATCTATTTCGCGAACGGTTTGAAGGGCCCGCTGCTTATCTGCCACGGTGTGGTTGACGTCAATGTGAATTATCAGGACACGGTGCGACTGGTTGAGAAATTGATCGAGCTACGGAAAGAGAACTGGGAAGTCGCGCCTTACCCGGTCGAAGACCACGGGTTTGAAAGGGAAGAGAGTTGGGCGGATGAGTACAAGAGAATTCTGAAGTTGTTTAGGTTGAATCTAAAGCCTGAGGTGAAAGCCCGGTCGAGCCGATCGCGAAACTGACACATTCATCGGAATTACGACGAACGCAGGGCAAGCTGGTTTTCCGAATTCATGCTCAACACACGTATCGTCGTTCGACCGATCGGTGTTGTGCTAACTAAATGTATTCCATTCCACGCGAAATGGTCGGCCCAGCGATGCCTTCTCGGATGAAAGAGTTCTGTAACCGCTCCCGTTTTTGGATCGATGCCGGTTAGGTTCGGTCCTTTATGCAAATTACAATCGATGCAGGCAAGTGCCAGGTTATTGGGGTCGTCACTTCCGCCATGAATTTTGGGGATGACGTGTTCGATGTGAAGGACCGCGAGCGGCGAATCGTGTTGGTGGAGGTGGCAATACTCACAAGCGTTGCCGGCGCGTTCGCGTACCCGCGCTTTGGTACTCGGCAACATGTTTAGGATGCTTTGCGATGGGGGGTATCCGGCTGGCCTTCGCGACGACCACTCTGGCTTCGATAAGACTTAACTCGCTTTGCAATAGTGTTTTTATGAACGCCAAGAGCTAGGGCGGTCCGTGAGATTCGCTTTTTGTTTCGAGTGAAAGCTTTTTGGATGTAGAGGTTCTCAAACTCTGCCAATGCCTCGTCTAGCATTATGTGTCCATCAAGCATTTGATCGATAATCGTTTCCAGCCTACTTCCCAGGGGCCGCGAAATCATCGTTCGGGCTTGTCGTTGGAGAATAGCAACGAACTTATTTGCCCTCACGTAGCCCGCATACTCTGCCTTTTCGGTATCACTCAACGCGCCTTCGGTCGATTTACGAGCGAGCTCTTCAATCCGCGCTTGAAGTTCGGGATCAGCACGAAACTCGGAAACCTCTTTCGCCTTTTCCGGTAACGCGAGTTTCATCACGGGTCGGATCGCCCGATTAAATGCTGATATTTCTAGAGCAGATTCCATGTGTCGAAATTAGCACGAGCTAGAAGCGACTGGCAAAGAGAAAGATTCATGCTCGCAAAGGACCCATCACGTTATTCGCTCGCGGCAAGAATCGGCGACAACGCACTCATCTGAATGTTTGTGCTGACGCCCGATCCGAGTCTTATTCGTTACTCTTTCCGATAAACAACCCCATTCTTCATCACGAACGTGACCTTTCCCATCGCGTGAATATCCTTCAGCGGATCGCCTGAAACGGCGACGATGTCGGCCCATTTGCCGACGGTCAGCGACCCGAGATTCTTGTCCCAACCGAGCAGCTTCGCCGAGTTCAGCGTCGTAGAAATCGCATCCATATTCGACATGCCGCCCCAATCAACCAGCAGGAAAAATTCGCGCGCGTTCGTGCCGTGCGGAATGACGCCCGAGTCGGTTCCGAAAGCAATCGGCACCCCGGTAGCGACCGCCAGTTTGATGCCACGGCGCATTGCGGCGGCCGCGGCAAGGGCTTTCTGCGCACGCAAGCCTCTCAAGACGCCGTTTTTCGCGGCGCGTTCAACTGCTTCGGCAGCCATTAAAGTCGGCACCAGATAAGTTCCGCGCTCTTTCATCAGCCGCGCGCCTTCTTCGTCGATAAACGATCCGTGTTCGATTGAAGCGACGCCGGCGCGCGTAGCGACTTTGATCCCTTCAGTGCCGTGCGCGTGCGCGGCCACCTTGCGTTCGTGCTGCGCCGCCTCATCGACGAGCGCTTTCATTTCTTCAAAGCTATATTGCGTCGTGCCGACGGCAGCGACTTCGGACAAGACGCCGCCAGTCGCACAGGTCTTGATCACCCCAGCGCCGTACTTGATTTGATAACGCACGGCGGCGCGAATCTCGTCCGGTCCGTTGGCAATTCCTTCTTCGATCCCGGTATCCAGCAGCCCCGGTCGAAATCCATTATCGTCGCAATGGCCGCCCGTAATTCCCAGCGAGTGCCCGGCCGTCTGCATGCGTGGTCCCGGCACCCAGCCCTCGTCGATCGCTTTGCGTAATGCGACGTCATTGAAATTTGACGCCCCGACGTTGCGCACGGAAGTGAACCCGGCCATCAGAGTGTCGTGCGCATGCGGCACACCGAGGATGGCGCCGAATCCCGCATAATCTCTAACGACTGCATTTTGGCCGTCGGGATCGCCGAGCACTCGGCCCATCAAGTGCGTGTGCGCATCAATGAAGCCTGGCAACAGCGTCGCATTGCCGAGATCGATCACCTTCGCGCCCGACGGTACACGGACGGATCGCGAGTCACCAACCGCGGTGATCTGATTATCAGTGACGATGACGATGGCGTTGTTGATGGCGGGTGCGCCGGTGCCGTCAATTAATCGGGCGGCCTTCAAGACGACAACACCTTTACCTTCCGGAGGCTCCGGCGTGATCCCTGGGCGTGGCTGATTCTGCGGCCGCGCGGAAGTGCCGAAGCAGAAAAGCAAGGCTAGAGCGGCGAATAGACGTTTGTAGCTTCTCACTGAAGGGCTCCTTGTGGTTGTGATCGACGAGTCCAAGTTGGCAACTGACGCCACACAGGCGCGCATTCTAGTTGAGATTTCCTGCCTGCGCCACCATTGTCCATGCGGTTTCGCAGTGATATCTTTTCGCAACCAGGTCTCCCGTTCCGCGTGTCATCATTGTTCCATGCAAGTTAAGTCCTCAGCTCTGCGGATTGCGTCGCTTGTCCTTGGCCTGCTGTTTCCAATCCTGGTTGCTGCACAAGTCACCGTTAGCGAGAAGGAGAAACAGGGGCAAGAGGCCGAAAAACGTGAGCAGTTGAAACGGAAGACCCTGGGCCTGGTCGATGAGATTATTTCCGGAACCTGGGGTCTGAAGTTGCCAGAGAACCGTGCGTTCCTTCAGGCAGCCGCAGCCGATCTGCTTTGGGCGCAAGATGAAAAGCGAGCGCGCAATCTGTTTTGGGATGCGCTCAACAGTCTTGGCCTGACAGCCATAATTGACGAGACTGCGACGAAGGACATGCCGAAAGAAGCCCAGAGAAAAGAGACTTCGCCAAAATCTCAAAACAGCAACAAGGCCAAGCGCCAGCGGGAGTACTACGAAATTTACACAGTGCGGCGCGAATTCCTGCGCACCGTGGCGCGACGCGATCCGCAACTCGCCCTGGATATGTTGCAGGCCACGCGCCAGGGACCGCCGCCTGAAACAAACGCGACGTTCCGACTTCCCGGCGAAGCCGATCTTGAACAGGAGATAGCTAATGAAAGCGTCGAGCGAGATCCGAAGAGGGCTCTGCAGATCGCACGCGAGAGTCTGGCTAAAGGCCTAAGCTTTGAGTTAATCAATCTGCTGACGCGCCTAAATCAAAAGAGCCACGAAGCCGGGACGGAATTCGCGGGCGACATCATCGAGAAACTTCAAACGACCTCGCTCACCAGTGACCTGCGCGCCTGGTGGATCGCCACGAGTCTGCTGTTATCTTCCAGCGCTCCTGAGCCGCGGCTCGCCGATGCGCCGGCACCTGCTTTCAAATGGCTACCACTTAAGCTGAGCGATGATCAGCGAGGTAATCTTGTCCAGCTTCTAACTGATGCCGCCTTGAGTCCTTCGGTGAATCCAAATACGCTCAATGGATTATCCGAAGTCATGCGCGAAATCGAACAATATGCGCCTGACCGCGTCGCAAAACTCAAAATCAAAATGGCGCAAGCCACCACCCGCCTCACGCAGGAGCAGAAGGAGTGGAGCACTTACAACACGCTCTTTCGCATGGGCACGTCGGAGGAAATGATTAAGGCGGCCGCCACCGCTGGCGATGAGCAGCGATACTCGCTTTATCGCGAAGCTGTGATCAAAGCCGCGGCGGAAGGAAAGGCCGACGCGCTGCGCGAATTCATCAACCGGGAAGTTGAAGACGAGTCGCGACGCAAGGCACTGCTGGATTCGCTGGATACGGAACAGATCGGCTTCGCAGCGAATCGAGGCAAGACGGACGAATTGCTGAAAGCGCTGCCGCTGATTCGCCTCAAGGAACAACGCGCATGGGCGATGGCGGAATTGGCCATTCTGCTGGAAAAGAAGGGCGACCATGATAAGGCGTTGGAGCTGTTGAATGAAGCGCAGACGTTGGTGAAGGTGGACCTCATGAGCGAAACGCATTCCCGCGCGCTGCTGACCTTGTTGCTTGCTTATGCGTTGGTCGATCCGCCCCGGGCCTTCGCCATGGTCGAGCCAATCATCGACCGGGCGAATGACAACATTTCCAAACTGCTGTTACTGGATAAAATCGCGAAAAGCGGCGCCGTCAAGAATGGCGAGATCATCTTGAACCAACCCAATATCCCGCTCGACTTTGCCATGTTGAAATATGGCCCGGGGGTCGTGGCCATTGCGAAAGCCGACTTCAATCGCACCAAAGGACTTGCAGATCGTTTCCAGCGAAACGAACTGCGATTGCTGGCGGGGCTGGTGCTGGCCCAGTCACTCTTGCGCACGCTTGAGCCGGCGGCAGACAAACCGCAAACATCCGCGGCCAGTTCACCATAATCATTGGCCCCCACCTCGCCACGCTGGATTGTTTAAAATAACTTCCTTGCTCTGATCCGCGCCAATTCCAATCACGGCGTGACTCCCACGAGGACCACGTTACTCGTCCTGCCGTTAACGGTAATGCGGACCTGCAGATCGCCTGCGACAGTGATTCCGTCGGGAAGCCTCACATTCAACTGCGTAAAGCCCGGGAAAGTGGGTAAGCTGCCAACGAACTCGACCGAAAGTTGATGGACTGTTTGTTGTGAGTCTACTGCCTCGGCAGTCACCACGAGTCCCTGAGTCACGGTAAGGTTTGTCGCGAAGAGCGCAATGCGCGTTCGTGGGTCCGTGTTCAAGAACCCGGGATTAGTCGTCGAGAACGGATCGCGCAGGAATAAAAATGAGTTGAGTGCAATCGCGCGTTGCGAATTCTCTTCAGTCGCAAGCACCGGATTATCGTCGTCCAGGATCGTGCCCACGCCCTGACTGTCGGAAATTGATGCGTTTGTGGCTGCTGATAGATTTACATTGAAAGTAATTGCCGCAGTTTCGTTGAAGAGATCCCCGTTTACCTGAACATTGACAGGCTGTGTAGTCGTTCCCGGTGTGAACGTCAGAGTGCCGCTGGTGCTCACATAGTGAGTGCCGGCTATTGCCGTGTCGTTCGCAGTCGCAAAGTTCACTGTGATCGTCTGGCTGCTCGCATTCGATAGCAACACCATAAAACCGGCGGTGCTTGTGCCCGAGTTTCCTTCGGCTACAGATACATCATTAATCGAAATAGTAGGTTGCGTATCGTCGTTCGTGATCGTGCCCACTCCCTGCGCGTCCGCTATGGTTGCGTTCGTGGCGCCGGAAAGATTGACGTTGAATGTCTCATTCGGTTCGAACACTGTCTCACCGTTTATGGTTACGTTGATAGGCTGCGAGGTTTGGCCGGGAGTGAAAGTCAATGTGCCACTGGTGGCAACGTAGTCAGTGCCTGCCGATGCAGTGTTGTTGGCAGTGGCGTAATTCACAGTCACTGTTTGCGAGCTCGCCGGCGACAGAAGTACGTTGAAGGTCGCTACGGAAGTACCGCCGTTGCCCTCGATGATCGTTAGATCGTTAACCGTTAGGGTTGAGCCCGTGAATTGAACGCGGAAGACTGAAGACGATCCGCGGGCCAGATAATACAGGCTTCCATCGGACGCTACCGCCAGATCGACTGGTTGCGAGATTCCTGAAGCAAAGTCCGTGGCCGTGTTGTTCGATGGATCCATCAAGCGAATCCAACCGCTGCAAAGCTCTGCAAAAAAGTATTTACCCACGTAACTCGCCGGAAATTGGACAGTGCCTGGGTTGTAGAACGCGCCGCCGGCAATCGCACAGCCGGTCGTTGGGCCAAATCCATGACCATATTGAAACAGCGGATCGCGACGGTTCGCGTTGGGCGGAATGCATGCGCCTTCACAGATATTCCACCCGTAGTTCGATCCGGCAATACCGTCGTTAATTTCCTCCCAGGAATTTTGACCGACATCGTTGATGAACATTCGCGTAGTGCCCGGCTGAAACGCAAAGGTAAACGGATTGCGAAGACCGTAAGCCCAAATCTCTTTACTGGCCCCGGAGGTGTTGAAGAACGGATTGTCCCCAGGAATCGTACCGTCTGAATTAATCCTGAGGATCTTTCCGAGCCGATTGGCGAGCGTTTGCGCGTGAGACGGTATGGCGTTCTCGCCGGTGGCGATGTAAAGCTTGCCGTCCGGGCCAAAATGAATGGCCCCGCCGTTGTGGTTGCTCGCGCTGAGATCCTCTAAATCCAAGATGGGCACTTCGCTGGGAACAACGGCTACGTCACCGTTCGCCGTGAATCGGCTGACGCGGTTATGCGGCGGGGAGCCCGGAACCGTGTAGTAAACGTAAAGAAAATTATTCGTAGCGAAATTCGGGTCGAAAGCAATACCGAGCAACCCGCGCTCACCACTGGGATCCACAGTCACCGTTACAAACGGCGTCGGCAGCAACGCACCGTTCTTGATTACGCGGAGCTGGCCGCCCTGGAGACAAACAAAGATGCGGCCGTCGGGAGCGATGGCCATTGCGGTCGGATTAGAGAGTCCGCTGATTTGAGTTTCCGTGAAACCGGCCGGCAGCGTGGCCGCGCCCGCAAACGTGAACGCACTTAGGCAAAAAAGCAGTGTCGACAAATGGATCGCCAATCGACGGGCGACGCTGTTTTGCATCATCAATCTATTTCCAAAGGACCGCTCGCTCATTCGTGCGTGTTATTCCTGGCGCGCACGCCGAACATTCCGGGCGCACTTGCTGCATCTTTGACGAAGGGCAAGCGTGAAGTTGATTAAGAGACAACCCGGGGGACGAGTCTGGGGTTTAGGTTGTCCTTTTCCAATTCTGAGGAGCCGAGGCCGATTATACCCTCCGCAACTGGCGGCTGCCATATCAAATTGCCCGATCGGCTTGGACGCAAGTCGCTATTCACGCCGTCGCGTAACTTATCTCAGCGATGACCCAGCGGTCGCCTTCGCGGCGCCAGCGAACATAGGTATGGCTGGTAAGGGGCTCGCCGCGAGGCACAAACTTATTTCCCCTGAAGCTGGTCCACATTTTGTTGTCGGGAAAGTTATCCACAAATGCATCGAAGTCCCCGTTATCGGCGCGCTCGAGCAATAGCCAATAGAGTTCGCCTTTCTTCTTCACATCCCTTGTTAATCTCGCGTAGCTAATCGAATTGCGAAAATATTTCTTTGATCCCACGTTCATCGGATTCAAGTGATAAAACGGTCGCGTGCGCGAAAACAGAGAAAGAAATAAAGACGTGTTACGAGTGCGCATTGCGCGGATAAGTTTTCGCATAGCCGCCGAAAGTGCGGCCGGCGGGGCCGAAGTGCGGTTGCTGGGCGCATTATCAATTGTAATCGTGAGCGAAAAACGTGCGACGCGGTAACCTGCCGGCTTCGAAACAGAGACCACATATTCCCCCGTCCGTTTTAGCGTGCCGGACCAGTAGTAGTGATACGACTCGTCCTTACCGTCAGGGTCTTTGACGAGGAATATTGCTGAATCCTGCGGGGCCGATTTGATTTCGATTAGCATCCATTGGCCGGCCCGGGCTTCCACCGCGTACTCGAATTGTTGCGCGCCGCGTATCGTACCCTTCAAAGTTGCGCTGTTTTTTCCGCGGGGAAATTGCACGCGGAGTGGCTCGGCTTTTCCACCTTGAGCAAGAGTCGGCTGGGCAAAGCCTAAGCAAAGCACCACAACAAAGAACGGCGTCAGCCCGAACTTGAGAATTAGATGGTTCCTCATTAACGGCGCATCATACAGCCAATTAGCGCACTCCTGCTTCAATAAACTAATTGTAATCCGCAGTAGTTTCCACTTTGGTTCTTCTTTGCGGCTCTGCGGCCTCTGCGATAGTAACCAGCGTCGTTTCACATAAAGACGCAAAGCACGCAAAGACAAAATAGGCGACTACGTTTCGCCTTGGCCGTTTGCATTGGCTGCGGCTAAAGTAAGTCCTGACTCCACCATGGGCGTAGCCAAGTTAACCGATCAAAATACTGTCGTCCCCGAAAGTAAGTACGCAAGGATTGAACGTGAGCGGCGATATCTCTTGCGCGACCTGCCGGAAGGCTTGAACCGAACCGATCCGCACCTGCAAATCACCGATAGCTACATCACCGGCACGCGACTGCGAATTCGAAAAGTGCGCGACCCGAAGACGAATAAATGGATTGTTAAATTCACGCAGAAGTTTGCGCCTGAACCTGAAAATCTTTCGCACACTATTATCACGAACATTTACTTGAATGCCCTCGAAGCTGAGACATTGTCGGTATTCGAAGCGAACGAGATTCGGAAGAACCGGTACTATTTCGCCTTTGAGGGCCGGCGCTTTTCGATCGATATGTTTCTCGGCGATTTGTTGGGTCTGACGCTGGCGGAAACGGGTTTCGAAACAGATGAAGAGATGCTCGGGTTTGAATTGCCGCCGTTTGCCATCGCTGACGTTACGAACAATGAAATTTTTTCCGGCGGCAAATTGTGTGAGCTCAAGTTTGAAGATATTCGAAAAGAAGCGCAAAAAAGCGGGTGGGTTAAGACGCACTCCGCCAACTCCAACGGGACAGTAGCCCGACCGTAAGGGAGGGCTTATTAGACATGCGAATCAAAATCCAACTAATCCTTTGCGTCGCCACCGCGATCATGCTTTTCGGCGCATGCCGCAAATCAACGACGAAGCAAAACGCGAACAGCAATACAACGACTTCAGCGCAGGACACTTTGGGTGGCGGCGCGGCGCCGGCCGGCGAGAAGGTCAATTTCCGCGGCTCAATCGCGAACTTGTCGATCGAAATGAATCTGGTGCGCGAAGGCGAGCTTCTGACCGGGACCTACTTCTATCCGCGGGTTGGCAAGAACATTGATTTGAAGGGCGAGATCGACCGCGACGGCAACGTCACTCTCCGCGAGTCCGATGAAACGGGGAAAGAAACCGGCGTCTTCAAAGGCAAATGGAAATCGAATGCAACCGGGTTGGCGGACATTGAAGGCAAATGGTCACGACCTGATGGCTCGAAAGAAACCGGCTTTTTCATATCGCAGCAGCCGATTGAATTCACCGCCGCGGTCCGAATCGTGCCGAAAGTAATTCACGAAAACAACAAAGAAGCAAAGTACTCGGTGGACGCTGAGTACCCGCAGATAGAAGGCGATGCGCGGTTCGACAAGTTCAATCGCGAATCGCGCGCGATGATCACCAAAGACGTGGCGGCTTTCAAGACTGCCGAGACTGCGGCGCTCGAGGAGGAGGCAGACCTTCCGGAAGAAACGCAGACTTCTTCACTGGACATTGGCTACCAGGTGCGACTGGCAACTGATGATCTGATCAGTGTCGAGTTTACCGAAGGGCAATACTCGCGCGGCGCGGCGCATGGCAACAGCATCACGGCCGTGCTCAACTACGACGTGAAAAACGGCAAACGAATCGAGCTGGCGGATCTATTCAATCCGAAATCGAACTATCTCAGCGTGATCTCCGTGTATGCGATTAAAGATCTGAAGGAGCAGATTAAGAACAACAACATGCTCATGGAGGACCAGATACAAGATGGAGCCGCCGCGCGCGCGGACAATTACCGAGCGTGGACGATCACCCGGAAGGGTCTTTGGATTACTTTCGATCCGTATCAGGTTGCGGCTTATGCGGCCGGCCCGCAGCACGTTTTAGTTCCGTACTCGGCGTTGAAGCCGCTGGTGAAGCCTGAGGGGCCGATTGGAAATCTGGCGGGGTGATGGGCACGCACGCCTCCGGCGTGCTGCATGCCCGAGGCATGCGTACCGAAAGCTTTAGTTTAGAGGCGGGCTACGTCGCACAAGCAAGGGTTTCGTTTAGAGGCGGGCTACTGCCCGCCATCTCTTCATATTAAGAAGGCGGGCGGTAGCCCGCCTCTAAACGATCAACTAGGGATTGTTGTTATTCTATGCGGCGGCGGTTCTTCTGAGCCGTCATTATCCGATAAGCTTCAGCGCGTTTGATTCCCAGCTCACGCGCGGCGCTTTTCAAAGCGTCCTTCGAATTCAAGCCTTCACGTTCGAGTTCCTTCACGCGCTCGATCAATCGTTCAGTAGTTGTCTGTTCCGGGTTCGCCGGCGAACTCTCGACAGCTTCGCCGGAAATGAGCAGCACCATCTCGCCACGCGCCGTACCCACTTTCGAAAACTGTTCAACCAATTCATTCAAAGTTCCGCGAACGAATTCTTCGTGAAGCTTCGTTAGTTCGCGTGCGACGACGGCACGTCGGTTACCGAGAGTTTCTGCCGCATCTTTCAGCGCCGCCACGATTCGATGGGGGGCTTCGTAAAAAGCCAGGGTCGCGCGCACCGAGCGCAATTCTTCCAACCTCGCCCGCCGCGGATTCGCCCGGGCCGGTAAAAAACCGCCGAAGAAAAACTCATCGGTTGGCAGTCCGGAAGCCGCCAACGCCGCGATTAAAGCGACCGCGCCGGGAACCGGTATCACGCGAATACCGTGTTGGAGCGCCGCGGCCACAATTCGATATCCCGGATCGTTAATTAAAGGCGTGCCGGCGTCGCAAACGAGCGCGATGTTCTTTCCCGATTCGAGCAGCTCACAAAGTTCTGCGGCGCGTTCACGCTCGTTGTGCTCGTGATAGCTGATCGTTTTCTTGTCGATGCCAAAGTGGTTCAGAAGCTTTCGCGTGTGGCGTGTGTCTTCGCAAGCGATGAGATCAACTTCGCGGAGCACGCGGAGGGCGCGTTGGGTGATGTCTTCGAGATTGCCGATGGGCGTTGCAACGATGAACAGTTCTCCGGGCACGCGGGCTATTCTGTCATCGCGCCTGAAAAGGCGAAAGCCCTGCTCGACGAATCGAGCAAGGCCTTCGAACAGTGACGACTTGTTCCGTCAGTCAGTTATGGTCTGATGATACGCTCCCACCACGGAACGTCGTTGCGGTTGTCCTGCCGGCCACGACGCCAATCGTCGTTTGAGCCGTTATACCCGATGCCGTAGGCATTCGAGATTACGTTCAGCTCGCGGCGGATTTCAGACCAGCGATGACTCGCCTGCGTGTTCATCCGGCCCATCACCCGATCCAACCGGCTCGCTTCACTCAGCACCCGCTGCGCTTCGTCGCGGCTGCGGCTGAGGTCACGCCCGTTTCCAAAACTGGACTTTAGGTTGCCGGCTGCATTGCGAAACTGGCGCGCCTCGCCATTCAACCTGTCTTCGCGACGCGTTCCATCGGCCCGGCTGCGATCCAAATTACGATCGAGGTCTCTCTCGAAATCTTTTGCGAGCCGATCCAGGCGATGAATGCTGTCGCGCAGATACCGACTGTCGTAACGACCGTTATCGCGGTCGCGACGATAATCCGGCCAGCTTTGCGCCGAAGCCACAGTTGGAATAAACAGCGCCAACAAACCGGCCACCAAACTCAATCTAATCAGTTGCATTTTCATTTTAATTCTCCTTACCAAGTGTTCATGTGACGCTCCGCGCCCGAACTGCGGTGATAGTTGGCAATGACCGTGCCGTTCCCGTTGAGCCGGCGCGAAAGCTCGGCAGACCCGAGGAAAGCGGCGTCCAGGGCGCGCAATGCGCGGCATACCGTGCAAACGAGGGCGGAAATCGTTAAGAGATGTTTGGAATAAGCGGTGGCGGGAAGCTAATCGTCGCGTAGGAAAGTAACGAAGTGCGAACGCAGTGTCTCTTCAGCGAACACTGTGCGATCGGTATCATCGTCGGCGACCAACCAATGCGGCTTATCTTTCGACAACGGCGTCAGCAATAGCTCCGAGTTCGCACCGCGCCGTCCGAAGTGTTTGATGTTCGCGCAGGCCAGGCCGCCCCCGCGCACAATGCCGTCGCGCGGTGTACGCGGCCAGCCGCACTCAATGGTGAGTTCGCGAACGCCGCGGCGAAGCGTTACTTGCCGGCCGACCATCGTGGCGTTGCGACGCGAAAACCGATGGGGCTCTTTCTGCTCGATCTGAATTCCCGCGCCGCCGCGATTTGCGTGTCCGGCAAGTAAAATGACTTCGTTGAGCAGCCAATCGATCGCTGTACGCCGCAGCAGGTCATTGCGCCGGCGCACGGTCAGAAATTCGGCTATGTCTGTTTGGCCGGTCGCGTGTGCACGCGATTGGGCTTCATCCAAAGCAAGTTCCCAGGCGTCTTCGAGTTCGCTCATCCAGAAAAAGCTGCAAGGCAATCGGGCTTTGCCCAAGAAAGTCTTGGGTGGCGGGCCCGCTCATCAGGGAACGTGTTGCCGACAATACGCAGCAAGCTGCGGAGCGGCGGAAGTAGTTAAGCCCAAGGCGTGGCTTTGCGAGCCTTGGGTAACGGGCGCGCACAAATTGTTTGGAGCCCCGGAGCAGCGACCGATAAGCGCCCTGAGTTATCAGGCTTTGAAGCTGCAATGCTGACCCTTCAGGACGTGTTTCAAAGTCTCTGTCGCCCGCTTTGCGGGCTCGGTTGATCTAAAAACTATGGTCACCCAAGACTCGCAAAGCCTCGCCTTGGGCTTAGCTATGACCGCTGCTTCGCAGCTCGACTACTAGTTCGTTCGCGTCGCCAGACTTTGTGGGCAAAGGGGCCCCGCTCAAAAGTGACTCCAGAGGGGACTCGGCGTAGCCGCTACCGCCCTTTTTCCTTTTGCCTTCAGCGAGATGTTATCATGCCCCACCGTTTCAATCTTTCCCGACTTGTTTGCCGTCCTAATGACTAATCTTTCAAACAGAGTTTCCAAAAAGAATCCCCGGGCGTTGATCCTGTCAGCCCTGCTGGCGCTGGTTTGCGCGGCGCAGGTTTTTGTCAGTGCGTCCGCCCAGGACAAACTGCCGGCGCCGGCCGGAAACGTCAACGACTTTGCCGAAGTCCTCGATCCGGCAACTAAGCAGCGTCTCGACACGGTGCTACAAAGCTTGAAGACGCGAACGGACGTGGATCTCGTCATTGCCGTAGTTAAGTCGGCCGGGTCGGCAGACATGTACGACTACTCACTGCGAATAGCGAACGAATGGCAGGTGGGAACGCGCACCTCTACGCGCAAAACGCTGCTCATGGTCATCGCGGCGGACACCGGCCAGTTCTTCACGCAATTCAGCCGCGCGGCGCAGACGACTCTGCCGGACGGCCTGGTGGGCGAGATGGGAAGGCGGATGCGTCCTAAATTCGAAGCGCGCGATTTCAGTGGCGGGCTAGTCACCGGCGTGCAAGCGTTTGTTAACGGCCTCGGAGAGCAGCACAACTTCACCTTTGCGCAGCTAGATGTGCCGGCCGGCGATGTAGCCGTCGCCCAGACGCGGCCGCGAACTGTCGAGAGTCCCTCGCCGGCTGACACACCGGCGCCGCAGCCGAGCGCATCGCCGTCGCCGAAAATCGTCCCCAGCCCGACGCCGACCGCAACCCCAACTGAAACGCCTTCTGCCACTCCGGTGCCCGAGGCTACGCCGACGCCTGAAGCCACCGCGACGCCTGCGGAAAGTCCGACGCCGATAACTGAGATACCTGTGGCTGAACCCAGCGCGATGCCGGCTGCGTCGCCGGTTGAATCGCCGATTGAAACACCGGCGGCTTCACCTCAACCATCTGAATCGCCGTCGCCGAGCGCCGTCGCAAAGAACTCACCCACACGACCCGCACGGCCGACGCGTTCGCCCGTCCCTCCGCCGAATCCTGAAGACGAATTAGAAGAAGTAGAGCTGACGTTGACCAGGCCGCTGACCGAACGAATCGAGCTTTTGAAAACGTTTATAGCAACGCACCCCAAGTCCGTTGCTGTCCGTCGCGCTCATGAATTGATCGTTTCTTCGCGGGCGTCACTTGGTGATCAAAAGCTTCAGGCGGGTGACGTTCGGGGAGGGCTTCAGCAGTTTCAGCTCGCGATGTCGGAAGCTCCGACCGACATGAGCGATCGCCTGTTTACGGAAGTCATCGCACGCATTCCGATGAACCTGTTTCTGCGCGGCCAGCGTGAAGCTGCCTACGAAGCCGCGCGTCGGGTCGAAGCGCTGGCGAAACTTAACCCCACGCGATTGCTCGCGGTAACACAGTTCTATTTGGGCATTGAAGACGTGAAGGAGGCCAATCGGCTTGCGGAGCTAACGGTACAGAACGCTCCTGAAGTGGCGTCGGCGCATCAGGCACTGGGCGCGGCGCGTCACATCGCGCTGCGGCTTGAAGACGCGGAAGCTGAGTACGCGAAGGCGCTGGCGCTGAATCCGAAGCTGACATCGGCAAAGCTGTCGCTGGCGGATTTGAAGCGCGCGTCTGCAAAGAGCGAGGAAGCACTGGTACTTTATCGCGAAGTGCTTGAGGCTGATCCGAAAAGTAATCCCGCGCGGGCCGGCGCCGTCTTGTCTTTGTTGGAGTCCGGCAAGCAGGAAGAAGCGGTGCTGGAGTTAAACGCCACGCTTCAGGATCCGGCAAAAGCAAACAACCTGCCGCTGCTTGTGGGCGCAGCTTACTGGTTCATGGCGCGGGGCAACTCGGGCCGGGCGCTCGAGTTAGCGCAACGGGCGGTGGCGCTTGAGCCGCGATATTCCTGGGCGCAGATTGCGTACGCGCGCGCGCTGGTGGCGGACAAGCGACCGCTGGATGCGGAACGCGTGCTGCGGTTCGCGCAGAACTATAGCCGCTTTCCCACACTCGATTACGAGCTGGCAAACGTGCTCGCGTCGGTTGGGTTGTATGACGAAGCCGCCGCGCAATTGGCTAAGTCGTTTTCGTTGAAAGATGGTCAGATCGAAACGAAGCTTGCCGGTCGATTGCCGGCGAAGGCCGCAGGCTTCTCTGAATTGTTGGCGCCCGAACGGCGCGCGGCAATCTTTCAGAACAAGACGGCCGATTCTGACGCGAACGAGAAGATGCTGAAGGCCCTGCTGACGTTTACGAACGCGCTCAACGCGGAACGTCGTTCGCCGGCAGAAGATGAGCTGGCAACACTCGCGCAGGAATTCATCGCGGGTGAAGATCCGATGCGCACCTACCGTCAGGTTTACGTGGCGTCAAAGTTTCTGAAGAAGGGCGTGGCCCTTTCGACGGTGTTGGATTTGATGGAGAGCGCGACCACAGGCGTTGAAGCAGCGCTCAATGTGCCGGCCGCGACGGTCGCCGTGCAGGCTGAAGAGCTTGCCGATATGCGCGCCCGTGCGCTGTCGCAAGGCGGCACGCCATCTGTCCCGAACGCTCCGCGCGCAGCGTTGTCCGGGTTGCTTCGCGGAAAAATGGAAGACATCGCCGGGCTGGCGCTTTTCAATCTCAACAAACCCGACGAGGCCGTGCTCCGTTTCCGGCGCGCCGTCAGCACTGCGCCGGAAGGAACGCCGCTATGGCGCTCGTCGATGTGGCACCTGGGCGCGGCCCTCGAAGCCGACGGGAAGGGCGATCAAGCGCTGCTCTTCTACATCAAGAGTTATGTTGCCGGCCCGGACATCGCGCGCCGGTCGGTGATCGAGAATCTTTACAAGAAGGTGAACGGCACGCTCGACGGACTGGAAGACAAGATCGGCGGGCGATCTTCTTCAGCCGCGCCCACGCCAACTCCGAGTCCGAACTGACGACGATGTAAGAAAAGTGCAAGACTTTCTTCGCGTAGAAATCGCTTTACAAGCCTCAATCGGGTTTATATTTTTCGTACCTTACCGCCGGCGATGTTTCGCCGTCGCCGGGACTTTCGGTAATCGGCCTCACTCAGTCTCAAAAATTGGAGATCCCTCAGAAATGGAGATCCCAGATGAAGAGACTAGCCGCAGGCGTTTTATTCGCCATCGCTCTCGTTTTCCCGAGCTTGCCATTCGACTCCAACGCAATTCCTATCAAGGAAAACGCTGCGTCAAACGCTGAATTGCTCCAGAATAGCGCTCAGCATGATCGCCGGCGTCGCGATTTCGAAAAAGGCAGAGACCTTCTCGTTAAAAAGAATGTACCGTTTGATCCGGACATCTTGCTGACGAAAGATTGGCGCAGATCGCTCAAGCCTACGCTTGACCGAATGCCTGAATTACAGGAAGTACGGGTCGGTAACAATCGATTGAAGGGAGTACAGTTAGCCCACACGCTTTATCTGCCCGAAAAAGTCGACTTGGAAGGCGACACGGTTATTCTGGCCCGCAACCTGATTTTTGAGGGCCGTGAGCCGGTAATTCGCGGCCCCTTCAATATTTATGTGTATCCGGTTGACCGAGTCGGAGCGCTGGGAACGTCGCTTCAGACGGCGATGCACGCCGCAAACGCGAAGTCGGCAGTTGCCAGGGCGAATCATGTTCGCTCTTTGCCAATAATTCCAGACAGCAAGATCACGATAGATACTCATGGTCCTGGCAGGGCCGAATGGTTGCAAAGTCGTCAAGCGAGGGCGAGCGGCAAACCAAAAACAATCAAGGTGAGTTTTCCTCAGCAAGGCCAGAATACAGTCGGGACACGCGGGGTTGATGGGGGTCCCGGTCCTGCGGGCACCCAAGGAGCAACAGGCAGCGCGGTTGCCGGCGGTGCAAACGGCACGTGTGGCAGTACTTCGTCGGTTAATGGAGGCAACGGCAATCCGGGAAATACGGGCGGGCCAGGAAACGTACCGGTATCCGGCGGAGGGAATGGAACCGACGGCGGACCGGGCGGCGCGATTGACTTTAGCATTCCCGATAATCCCTCAGGTTTGTACATCTTTCAAAGTAACGGCGGCGATGGAGGACATGGGGGGACCGGTGGTCCAGGCGGCAAGGGCGGTACTGGTGGAACTGGCGGAAGCGGAGGGAACGGCGCGAATTGCCCTTGCGACCAAGGTGGTTCTGGAGCAGGAGGAAATGGCGGCCTCGGCGGAAGCGGCGGTCCAGGTAGTGTCGGAGGCAGTGGCGGCATCGGTGGGAAAGGGGGCCCCGGCGGTAACATCACGGTGAGCTATCCCGAGGCTCACGGCACCGGCTATATCAGCACCTACCCATATGGCGGCGCAGGTGGAAATCCCGGAGGGTCAGGGGCAGGCGGAGATCCCGGCGATAGCGGTGCCGGCGGCGGCTTTGGAATGAGCGGGGGCGCATCGAATTGTCCGAATCAAGGTTGGAACGGGAACAATGGCCAACCGGGTGCTCCGGGCGGGGGCGGCGGCGGAGGTGCAGTCGGAAGCAGTCTAGGTCCCGGGAGCACTGGATCGGTTTCACTAATTCCCAGAATTGGTGGTGGCGAACCTTGTCCACTGAATTGCCCAGAATTACACCCGGTTCCACCCAACTACTGTTTTGGAGGTGTTGATTATTGCACTTATCCAGACACCGGGTGCGATGTCGGTCAGCAAATTCAAGGCCGATGTTGCTGTACTCCATACACGCCAATCCTCATTGACATTGAGGGTAACGGCTTTGATCTCACTGATGTCAACTCCGGCGTGAGTTTTGACCTTAACGCAGATGGTATCGCGGACCACTTGTCTTGGACTTCGCCCAATTCCGACGACAGTTGGTTGGTCCTTGATCGGAACGGCAATGGCCTGATCGACAATGGTGGAGAACTGTTTGGCAACTATACTCCTCAACCCGCACCTCCGACGGGCCAAACCGCAAATGGCTTCTTAGCTCTTGCTGAATACGATAAGCCGGCGCAGGGCGGCAACGCCGATGGCTTAATCGACAACCGCGACTCGAGCTTCAACAGCTTGCGCCTCTGGCAAGACGCGAATCATAACGGCGTCTCGGAGCCGTCCGAACTACACACACTGGCGGAGCTCAGCGTTGAATCAATCAGTCTTGATTACAAGCTTTCAAAAAAGACTGACCAGCATGGAAATCAATTCAGCTATCGCGCCAAAGTTGACGACCGGAAACATTCGAAGGTTGGGCGCTGGGCGTGGGATGTGTTTCTTGTGAGCAGGCCATAACGGCGGCAAACTCAGGTGCACAAAACAAACACCCGCAGGATCGTCAGAGAGCTTGCGGGTGTTTTGCTGATTCGGCGGGGCGGGTGCCTTCGCCAACTCCCCGGCAAAAATAAAAAGAGCAGCTCGGTGCAAGCGAGCTGCTCGAAGTTAAGAAAGTGCCGGACTGCTTAGTTGCCGGTGCCTTGCGCCTTGCCGTCGGCGTCAAAGACCACTACCGTTCCAAACTTCTCCAGGATCGTTTTGATCTTCTTCGCGTCGCCGACGACCACAATCTGCTGTGTCTGCGGGTTGACATACTGCCGCGCTACGCGCTGCACATCGTCGGCCGAGACGGCCATGATCTTCGTCGGGTAGGTTTCCCAATAATCATCCGGCAAACCGTAAATCTTGCGAGTGATCGAATAGTTCAAAAGCTGCTGCGGGCTCTCGAGCGAGAGCGCGAAGCCGGCGATGATCGAGCGCTTTTGCTCTTCGAGCTCGTCGGCCAGAACTTTTTCGTCGCGAATGCGATTGAGCTCGCGCATGAACTCAGTCATCGCGCCTTCGGTAACTTCGGTGCGCACGTCGCCGCCGGCTGACCATGGGCCGGAGTACTTCACCGCGGTGAAGTTACTGTAGACCCCGTAGGTGTAGCCCTTCTCTTCGCGCAGATTTAGAAACAGCCGCGCCGAGGCGCCGCCGCCGACGATGCTGTTCATGACGACAACAGGAATGTAGTCAGGGTGACGTCGATCGATGGCGATATTCCCCATCGTGATCGTCGACTGCACTGAGTTTGGCCTGTCAATCAGGTAAATCTTCGCGTCGGCCACCGGCTTCGGGTTTGCCGGCAAGCTCTCTTTGTAGTCTGTGCGCTTCCAGCCGGCGAGCGCCGTCTTAAGCTTCGCAATGACTTCTGAAGCCTTCACGTCTCCCGCTATCCCGAGAATCGCATTCTGCGGCACATAACGTTCGCTATGCCACGCCGCGAGCATCTCCGGCGTCAACGCGTCCAGCACGGCCGGAGTCGTCGAATAAACGGCCGCCGGGTGATTCCCGTAAACGACGCGGCGAAACCGTTCCTCGGAAAGAAAACCAGGCTGCGTGCGCTGTTGCATCAAACCCGTCTTCTGACGCGCCTTCAACTTTCCAAACTCGTCTGCCGGAAAACTCGGATTCATCAGCATGTCAGCCATCAGTCCGAACCACTGATCAAAGTTGTCGGACAAACCTGAAGCGCTGATAGACGCGGCGGTTGAGCCGAAACCCGAATTGGCGGTAAGCGTGGCTCCGAGCTTGTCTACTTCTTCCGCGATCTGGCGACTGTTGCGCGTCTTCGTTCCTTCGCGCAGCATTTGTGCCGTCAGATTGGCAAGGCCGGGCCTATCGGCCGGATCGAAAATTGGACCGGCGCCGCTCATTTGCAAATTCACGTTGACGACGGGAAAGCGGTGGTCTTCCAGAATCATCACCGTCAACCCGTTGTCTAGTGTCGCTTCGACTGCCTTCGGTAACTTGACGCGCAGGACTTCCTTCGACACCGGCGCGCGGTTCTTTCGTTCGACCGCTTTGCGCGAGGTGCCTTTGTCCTGTCCCGCTTGTTGTGCTCGCAAAGGAGCAACGGCTGATGCGATGAAAGCGATTGCGACCAGGGTCGCGGCAATTGTTTTAAGCTTCAATGGATTCAAGTACTTCATTTCTCCTCCTGACAAATCTACCTAATCAGGTTACGCCGCCGACGAATCAGGCGGGTATGATTTCGTTAGTTAGAACCGGCGGCCGGCGCGGTCGCACGCGGTTTCGGCGTCGTGGTGATCACCGTGCGGTTCGTATCTTTAAGGTAAGTGCGCGCCACCCGCTGAATGTCTTCCTTGGTGACGCTATTGTATTTGGCTTCGATCTCGTTGATGAGATTGGCATCGCCGTAGTACACCGCGGTAATGCCGAGGCTGACGGCGCGACTCAAAGTGCCTTGTAACTGCTGCGCGCGTTGCCGGCGAATGCCCATGCGGACCTTCTCGATTTCCCAATCGGCGACCGGCTCGTTCTTCACACGCTCGATTTCTTCGTAGATCGCTTTCTCGACATCCGCGAGTTGCTTGCCGGGAGGTAAGATTGCGGTCACGGTAAAGAGCGAGGGCCCGCGACGTTCTTGCGCGCCGGCGCCGACTTGCGCCACTAGTTCGCGCTCCTTGACCAGCTTCTGGTACAGCCGTGAAGACTGGCCGCTGGATAAAATCTGTCCGAGCAAGCTCAGCGCGTAGTAGTCCGCGGTGTTGCCCTGCGGAATCTTGTACGCCACGTCAATGCGCGGCGTGCGCGCGAAACCGTCGTCAAGCGCCACCCGGCGCTCGGCCTTTTGCTCCGGTTCAGTCATGTCCGGTGCCGGCGGTTGCGGCTGCGAAGGGATCGCTTCGAAATACTTCTTCACCTTGGCGAGCGCTTCGTCGGTCTTGAAGTCGCCAACCAAAGTCAGCACCGCATTGTTTGGTGCGTAGTAGATACGAAAGAAATCAGCCACGTCCTTCACGTCCGCGGCATTCAGATCTTCCATCGAGCCGATCGTCGAATGCTTGTAAGCGAAATTGTCGTAGGCCGTGCCGATAATAGTCTCGAAAGTCTTACCGTATGGCACATTGTCGACGCCGAGTCGTCGCTCTTCCTGGACCGCATTACGCTGGTTGTCCAGGTTGGCCTGGTTAATCACCAGACTCTTCATGCGATCGGCTTCCAGCCACAGGCCCAGGTCGAGTTGGTTCGCCGGCAGCGCCTGGAAATAATTCGTGCGGTCCTGGTTGGTGGTGCCGTTCATCTGGCCGCCATTCATGTCAACCAGAATGAAGTGCTCGCCTTTGCCGACGTTCTCTGAACCCTGGAACATCATGTGCTCGAACAGGTGAGCAAAACCGGTGCGGCCCTGGCGTTCATCGCGCGACCCGACGTTATAGGTGATCGCGATCGCGTAAGTGGGCGCTGAGTGATCTTCAGACATGATCACTCGCAGTCCATTCTTAAGCTTGAATTCGCGGACCGGAATTCTGCTCGACTTGGTGGCGGATGCCGATTTGGCGCCTTGCGCGAAAACAGCGATTGGTAAAGCGGCGCAAACGAGCGCCGACACGACGGCGAAACCGAGAAATCTCCTATGCAGCTTCATGACTGAAAACTCCTGAATTTATTCAATTGGTAGACGTTTTGGCGCCTGTGAGCCGACGCCACTTTTCAAACCCGATAGCGTACTTGAGAATCTAATCGTGACCACGTGTAGTGTCAAGCACGCACGCAAGAGACGCGATGCTGACAGTTTGTCGAGTAGTTCGGCAACCGCCGCACCCTCCCAGCCATCAAAACGGGGCCCAAGGTGCCTCGAATTTAATGGCTCATTAAACCGTGCCATAATGCACGGAAGACTCGACTCGTCAGCTATGTTTAGAACAAAACTACTTTCCCTGATTGGCTCCGCGCTCGCCGTGGTCGCTTTTGCGAGTGCTGCAAATGCTCAACAACCAGCCGTCGCCGGCACCCGCTATGACGTCACGAATTACCGGATTGAAGTGCAACTTCAGCCGGATGACCACACACTTCGCGCCGGGGCTGACGTTACCTTAACGCCGCTCGAGGCCACGCGTTCCGTTGTTTTTGAGCTGAATGGCTCATTAAAGGTGAACGCCGTCGAGAAAGATGGCCGTGCGTTGCCGGGAATCGTCCAGGACCCCGTGGGGGCGGGCGCTCTTGGACCTAACGTCCGCATCGATTTAGGAGAAGTGGTTCCCGCGGGACAACCGGTGACTCTGCGCATTCGCTGGAGCGGCGCGTTAATTTCGCCGGAAGGTGGCCCGCTGGCGAGCAAGCGGCTCGCGTATGTTGGCACGGAAGGCTCGTACCTGATGTATGCGGCCCGTTGGTTCCCGTTTCACGACTACATGGCTGACCGCGCGACCTCCGACATCACCGTAATCGTCCCGACCGGAGTGCAAGTGGGCGGTATCAGCGACGAGCCGGTGAATCCGCAAGTTGATAAGAGCGGGACAACCAGGTTTCGTTTCGTTCAGAAGACGCCGCAGTTAGTAGGGAACTTCGTCGCCGGACAGTTCATCACCAAGAGTCTTCGTTTCGGGCGATACGAGGTGCAATTCTTTGTTAAGCCCGGCAGTGAAAATCGCATCACGCCATTCGGCGAGTTGATGGGGCGCGCGCTCGACTTTTACACGAAGCAGTACGGCACGCCCGCGTTCGGGACGCGCATGATCGTCGCGCAGACTGACGATGAAGCGTTCGAAGCGTATTCTGGACTTGGCTTGCTGTTCCTCGCGTCGAAGTTTTTCGAAGGCCGCACGACTCCCGAAGATCGTTTACAACGAGAGATTGCCTATCAATGGTGGGGACAGACCGTCGGATTGAAATCGTTTGACGACGCCTGGGTTTCGCAGGGCCTCGCCGAGTGGAGCGCGTTCGCGTTTCGCCAATCAATCTTGACCGGGGCGCAACTCGATGCGGCGCAGCGGGAAGAACAGGAACGCGCGCTGACTTTTGAACAGACGTCATCGATTGCGCGCGCGCCGGCTTCGCTCGACGATCAGTCGGCGGCTTACCAATCGATCGTCTTTTACAAAGGCGCAATGGTCTTCAGCATGTTGCGCGAGACGTTGGGCCCCAACAAGTTTGAAGAGCTGCTGGCGCGATTTGTCGAACAGTTCCGCAACAAGAACGCTTCGGTTGACGATTTTGAGCGGCTAACGTCTCAAGTTGCGGGGCGCAATATGCGCTACTTTTTCGCGCAATGGCTGGAAGGCACCGGCGTCCCTGAGTTCAGTGTGGATTATCAAATTATCCGCACGCGCAGCGGCAAGTTCCGCACCCGCGGCACGGTCCGGCAGAACTTCGAAAATCTCAACATGCCGGTTGAGCTGACGCTGCGTTCCGAAGGCGGCGACGCGCAAACTAAAAAACTGATTTTCGCGGGTCGCAGCGAAGACTTCGACTTTGAATCAGGCGGCCAGCCGATCGCGGCCGAAGTCGATCCAAACAACAAAATTCTGCGCATGTCGGACGATTTGAAAGTTTCAATCGTCGCGCGTCGCGGTATCGAGCTGTTCAAGGAAGGCCAGTACGCCGAAGCGCAGCAGCAGATGGAATCAGCGCTGAAGCTGGATCGAAACAACGCCTGGGTTTATTACAACCTCGCGCTTATTTACTTCGAACAGAAGAACTGGCAACTGGCGCTGGACAATTTTCAGGCGGCCATCGATTCGACCAGCAGCAAGCCGACCTGGATCGACGCGTGGGCGCACATCAGGCGCGGCAACGCG
Organism: uncultured Acidobacteriota bacterium; assembly: GCA_963726075.1. Lineage (GTDB taxonomy): Bacteria > Acidobacteriota > Blastocatellia > Pyrinomonadales > Pyrinomonadaceae > UBA11740. The sequence goes on from CAVSAQ010000001.1 coordinate 2,245,683, forward strand.
TACGATGCGAAGGGCGATCGCAACAAGGCGGTGTTCGAATACAACAAGGCCCTGCAAACCGGCAGCAACTACGATAACGCGCAAGCCGCTGCCAAAAAATTCATCGAAACTCCGTTCGATCCGAAGACTCCCGCTGAAACAGTACAGGCCGCGCCGGGCAGTTCGTGGCAAGAATGAACTCGGTTGACGAAATCATAAACGCCGTCAGCAACCTGTCAGACGAAGACAAGGCGAGGTTCCTGGAGCGTTTGGCTGAAATCGATTTCGATGATGAGTGGGATGGCCAGATTGAAGCTGATATGAAAGCCGGTCTTTTGGATGATTTGATTGCTCAAGCTGAAGCTGACATTGCTGCTGGTCGAACAAAGCCGCTTGAAGAGGCTCTCGCCAAGTCCTAGAATCTCTTCCTAACGCAGATAATCTTATCTCCCTATTTTGGAAGCTGTAGGGCTTCCATTGAGCAGTTTTCTTGCTATGGCCTCCACCACGCCCACGTGCACAGCATTTCCGAGAGCTTGAAATGTTGTTGTCCGAGACGCCGGTATCTTGTGCGTATCTGGGAAGCCTTGGAGCCGGAGTCCTTCAGTCCTCGTCAAGAAGCGACGCTCTGGTCCGAGCAAAGGAATTTGGGTACTGGTCATTGCGACTAGCGACGGGGTTGATGAATAGCGCTTAACTCGCAAACCCGAGGGTCTAAACTGCAGCACATGTTTCCACAGGTTGCGTTCCTCGCCTTGGCAATTCCACTCCAGTTTTCGTAACGAGGGCGGGAATGTTCGAAGGTTCTCGACCCAACGTTTGGAGAAGTATCGGCGATTCGCCCGAAACCATTCACGATTCTGTCGAATGAATTCGACTTTCCATCTAGGAAATTCTTGCACCTCTGAACGTGCGTAGCTTGGCAATAGTTTGATTAGATCTTTCCGCGTTATTCGTGATTGCGGTGCGTGACCGTTGATGGCTTTTGCTAGTTCTTTAACGGAAGCCACAAACGGAGTGCAAGTTTGAAAGGGGTACGTAGCGTCTAACTCGTCTCCCCAGATTGGAAAGGACGGCAGCGCCACCTTGTCTTCGGGGAGTTTTGAAAGAAGTGAGTTCCAGTGATCAATACACTCTCTTTGCTGATCAGTGAGCCGAGTTTCCAAGCGGTCTTGGTCAGTTAGTTCATCAGCACACTGCACTACATCGGAAAGACTAGTTACGTATGAACGATCCGATTCCGGAAAGGGCTCTTGTGGTAGCTTTTCTCGCCGAGCCACAATGTAGAATCGTTCACGCGAATGAGGAAAGCCCAGATGGTGCGGAGACAGCAACCCTACGCCGCCACTCGCCACGTGCTCCGTCCCTCTGACGTCGTATCCAATCTTCTCTAGACTGTCGCGGACAATCTCCCATGTGCGACCGTCATCGTGCCTTTCAAAGTTCCCAACGTTTTCAAGAATGACGTACTCGGGCAGACGTCTTTCCAAAATGTATAAGATTTCGTGGAAGAGAGTGCCTTGGGTCTTGTCTTTGAGGCCCCTTTGAGATCCCGACTTTGAAAATGGCTGACAGGGGAAGCCCGCGCATAAAATATCGTGGGCCGGAACATCATCTCTGAACTTTCGGATGTCCCCATGAGTCCTGCGTGAGACCTCAGGGAAGTTTTGCACGTAAATCTTAAGAAGTTCGTCGTCAATTTCAGAAGCGAAAACGCACTTGTGTCCGAGACCTTTAAGTGCCTCGTGAAATCCACCAAGGCCGGCAAACAAATCTACAAATTTCATGTTTCGTTAGGGTTGCAGTTCAGCTAATTGCTCTTGAACCCATGTGTTCAACTCCTCGGCAAGTGCCGGATCATAGGTATCAGTGGGTATTAAGTTTACGATTCTTGGCCGATCAAACAGCATACCCTTGTCAGTTGACCCTTCGTGCCAATCTCGCTCAGGTATGACACGAGGGACGGCAAAACCGATAATGGGATTAACTCCCCAGTGAATATATTGGCACCAACTCACAAGTGGAACGGCGAGCTTCCCCTTCCAGTCTTGTCCGGCATAACATTGAATAAGCAATACGAGTTGACTTGACCTACCTTTGAGAAAGGGAATCCAGCCAATCACGTCTACTCCACGGTCGTTGAATCTGGGAGCGGGTGATTCGATGAAACGCTCTCCCAGATCCTCAGCTACCTGTCGGATTTTGCGTTTGATTTGTGATTCCTCGTCCCCTAATTCCGGCTCTGGCGGGTTGGGCCATCCAAACACAAAGGCGTTGCCGGAGAGATATCCTTCGACTGCCTTCCTCGTAATTCGCTCAAAGAGCTTGCCTGGGTCGCGAGTGGTTCCTCGCACTCCGAATAACGACAAGATAAGACATGCCAAGTACTCGACAGAAGCAACGACATCCGTCTGTGGCTCAATCGTCCTTTCACCAACCTTAAAAGTAGGATTACGGTATAGACGATGGCGATACTCAAGCTCTCTCCAAACGTCACTAATAAACCACTCGGCAGGTTCTGTTCCCGCCGCGCTTTCAATCGCGGAACTTACTTCTGCTTTTGACAGTCGCTCCCCACTAACCGATACATTCAGTTCAATCCAGTCAGCGACTCTCCTGGCAGAATCTGGATCCGGTAATTGAATCATTCTCAATCCCTAACAATTTTGAGTAGCGTCTTAACTGTTTGCTCACACTTTTCCGATTGTGTAACAACCTCGAAAGTCTTATGGCGATGCGCGATACCCAAGGTCGTCTCAAGCTTAGAGTTGGCACCTGTTAGGTATTTTAAAAGCATCTTCTCCTCGCCATCTGTCCGATCATAAGCTCCCGCAAGATCTCTTGTGCTTTCCAAGTACTTGACCGCTTCCGAACTGATAACAACGTGACTCAGAAAATTGGTGATATCTCGCGACTCTTTTATGACCGGCAAATACTTTCCATCTCCGAAGATCCACGACAGAAGGCTCTTCAGATCGCCTAGTCTTTCTCGCAGAACAGGTTCGTCAAGGTTGATGTCTTTTGTTCTCTTTGGTAGCCCTAAGAACTGCTTGATGTTTCCCTGACCAATGGCTAAAAGCAACAAGGAGAAGTCTTCCTTTGGTTTCGCAAGATCCAGATCAAATTCTTCGCTAACCTGCTCAAGCAGCCTGTAGCACAGGTAATTCCTGTTCAGTCCTTGCTTATCACCTATCAACTCTCCGACGACATTAACCGAACCACCCTGCTCAACCATCATTGCGATGTAGCGAGCCTTGGCATAAGAGTCCCACTTCTGGATTCCAACGATATGGCGCACTCCTAAATAAGGCACGATTTCATCTCTGGTCCTGTAGAGAATTACAGGAAGCACTCTTAAATCATCGGCAACCTCCTTGGAAACGATCGGCCAATTCTTGATGCGAAATTTTTCCCTTTGGCTCGCGTCAAGGAGCAACTTGGCAGTAGCGAGTCTTCTATTTCCCTCAACTACAGTAAACTCAGTGGTCTTCTTGTTAACAAAGGCCTCAAACTCAGGCGAGTGAGGATGAGAGGTTCGTAGTTTCTTAGGTAACTTCTGAGGGATTGCCACTAAGGGCTCCTCATCAAAGTAACCGTTTCTGGACATCGAGTCAGCGAGTTCATCAAGAAAGAAGTCCTGATAAAGCGTGCTTAGAATTTCGTGCTCAGGCTTGCCCTGCTTCTCTTCGGGGAGGCGCGGATTCTCACTGTCCAAATGAAGCTGGTCTATCTTAATGTCCAGTTGGGGTCGTTTCCGTCCTTTACCTGGGAATTTATCCTCGGGCATTTTCTCAATCCTCCATGGGGTTAGGCTTCTTAGCGAATCACCGCATACCTCCCCTCTAGACAACTCGTCCTAAAAGATAGAACACAGGCCAATCTCCATCAAGGGCTGAATGCTTGACTCTCGACTTGTGTTAAGCAAAGGTAGATTTCGCTCTGAACCTGTACCTTGGTATGAAGGCTGATCTTGCAAACCCGCGCGAACTCAAACCTGAACAAGCCGTCGCCGCGTACACACTCGATCGTCACCTTTCCGTGACTGCCGGACCGGGCGCGGGAAAGACCAGAGTTCTCGTCGAACGCTACCTGGAAATTCTTCGCACCCAAAACGCCTCGGTCGATAACATCGTTGCGATCACTTTCACCAATCGGGCAGCGAATGAAATGCGCGAGCGTGTCCGTGGCGCGATTGACGCTTTACTGCGCTGTGCGGCACCGGATGAGCGCCAGGGCTGGCTGCGACATAAGCGGACGCTTGAAGGCGCCGTGATCACGACCATCCACGGTTTCTGCTCGCGCATCCTGCACGAGTTTCCCGTCGAAGCGAACATCGACCCGCAGTTTGTGCTGCTCGATGAACAACAAGCGACGATGATGCTTGAAGCCGTCGTTGACGAGGCATTGAGCAATGCCATCCATCACGGTAATGAAAAGATCGTGAAACTCGCTCAGGGCGTCGGCGGTCGCGGTGTTTTGTCCGCCGTGTTGGGCGAGCTCTTCAAAGACTATCGCGGCGAAGGTCTCGCACTCAGTGACATTAGACGGCGAGCGACGGCTAATCACTTAACCTCGGAAGACTATGCAGCAGCATTTCGCGAGCTCGACCTGCGCATGTCAGAGTTGCTGAGTGATCGCGTAAAGACCCCGACCGCGCGCGAGAAGCAGGCGAAATTTGCCAATGAGTGGCCACGCGTACGCGCACTGCTGTCGCAACTGCCGTCTGAGCAAACCATCGCGAAGTACTGTCAGGGCATCGAAGACCTGCGCGACGTTCGCCCCGCCAAAAACGTCATCAAGAGAATCGACGCGATCGATCAGTTATTGTGGGGCGAAGACTCAACTGCTGACGATCGGCTCGCGGGCAAAGTTCCCTGTGTCGGGTTCGACCTGCTGGCGAGGGACTACGCGCTGGCCGTCCTGAACCTGATGCAGGAAATCGAAAGCCGTCTTAGTGAAGAGAAGCAAAAACTCTCCGTGGTCGATTTCGATGACTTGCAGCTCCGGACGCTGAAGTTGCTGAACGATCATCCGCAGTTGATGACTCGGATTTCGGAACGTTACCGCTTTTTCCTGGTCGATGAGTTCCAGGACACGAACGGCCTGCAGCGCGATTTGATGATGAAGCTGGGGCTGCGTCGCGGCGCGAACCTTTTCATCGTGGGCGATCGGAAGCAGTCAATTTACGGATTTCGCGGCGCGGATGTTGACGTGTTCGGCGAAATGACCGACGCGATCAAAGCCGCAGGTGGCCTCAAACAGCCGTTGCATTTGAACTTTCGCAGCCAGCGCCCGCTGATCGATTGTCTCAACTTCGTTTTCGCGAAAACTTTCCAGCCGCGTGCCGACGTTCCGCCCGAACAGTTACCGGAGCTCGGGTACGTGGAACACGAAGCGAGCATTGCCGAACGCGAAGCGCGCGACGTGCCGCCCTTAGTTGAGTTTCTTTTCAACATCCTGCCCGACCGCCAATCAGCAAATCATTCCGAAGACGAAGTGCAGAGTCGGTACGAAAGCCGCGATGCTCGCGAACGTGACGCCGCTCAACTGGTCGCGAGAATTCAGGAATTATCTGGGAGCGCGGACATCCTGCCCGCAAATCCGAATGACTCGCCTCCAGTCAAATACGGCGACATTGCCGTGCTGTTTCGCGCGCTTACCGGCGTGGGCATCTACGAAAGCGCCCTGCGTCGCGGCGGCATTCCGTACCTGACGGTACAGGGCAAGGGTTTTTATCAACGTGAAGAGATCACCGATCTGATTCAACTGCTGCGGTTTCTCGATAACACTACCGATGAAATCGCATTGGCGGCCGTGTTGCGCTCACCACTTGGTGGCATTTCCGACAACACGCTGTTCGCGCTGCGTTCGGCGCCACTTATTGGCGAGACCACCGACGGCAAAAAGTTGCCCCGTAGAAACCTATGGCGCGCTGTGCGACAGCATCGCGAGATTCAGTTCATCGATGAAGAAGAGCATGCGGAACTCAATCGCGTCGCGGCATTCCTCGGAGACATGATTGAGCGACGCAGCCGCTACTCGATCGCCGGCCTGCTGCGTCACGCGGTCGCGGCGGCGGATTTCATGGCCGTAATCGCCGCAAACTTTGACGGCGCGCATCGAATCGCGAACGTCGAAAAGCTTTTTCGGCTGGCGGAAGCGTTTGAAAAATCAGGCGAACTGATCCGCGACTTCGTGCACTACGTTGAGAAGTTCGAAGAGATCGGCGGACGCGAGACGGAAGGGCAGATCGACAAAACAGCAAACGTGGTGCGGTTGATGACCATTCATCAGGCGAAGGGTCTCGAGTTTCCCGTGGTCATCCTCCCTGATCTCCAACGGTACGCTGCATCGCAGCGCGACAATTCATTGTTTGTCCTGGATCGGCACAGAGGATTCAGTGTGGCCGTGCCGGACGGCCGCGGCGGCGTCGTGCGCGGCGCGACTTTTAAAGAACTGCGACAGCGCGCGGGTTGGCGCGAAGAATTTGAGAGCATGCGCCTTTTGTATGTCGCCGCCACGCGTGCGGAAGATCGTCTGATTTTCTCGGGCGCGGCCACAGAGAAAGAGTTGAAGAACTTAAGAGAGACGAAACGCGAGCAGTGGCTCGCCTGGGTATGGCAAGCTTTGGAACTCGATGAGCATCCGCAAAGCGGAGTACTGAAGTTTGGAGATGGCGTCCAGATCGATCTGCGCGTGAGTCGCGAACCGGCCGGGAGCGCGGGCATCCTGCCCGCAAAATCGACGGTTTCATCCACGATCGATCCATCTCAGCCGCTCGCTAAAATTTTCCCCCTGTTGAGACCCGTCGAGGCGGAACGCGGAACCACGCTGCGACGGTTTACCGTAACTCAACTCATCAATTTTCAACGTTGCCCGCGGCAGTATTACTTCGAGCGGCTTTTGCGGACGCCGGGCGCTGAAGAACTTGCGGTGTGGAACGATGCCGAAGCCCCTGAACCGCCGGCGAATTTAACGGCGACTTTGAAAGGCGCAGTCATCCACCGTTTCTGCGAAACGTTTTGCCAGGGCGACAACGCTGAGGCTCGCTTGCGCGAAAGTTTCGAACATGTGAAGTCGATGCGGCGCGCCCAATTGGCCGGCAGGGAACTGGGCATCGACGACGCGACGGCCGTGGGTGATTTGCTGCCGCTGGCCCAGAACTATTTGGCGAGCGATGTCTTTCGACGCGTCCAGGACGCGACTCGGATCAATGCCGACGAGAATTCGCAATCGGTACTTCGCAGTCCAAAATCGTCCCCCGGCCTTTGGAGCGAATTGCGTTTTCGTCTGCGCCGGCCGCTGGGAATACTGACTGGCACAATCGACAAGCTGCTGATCACGCCAGCCCCAAACGGTTTGGACGTTGAGATAATCGATTTCAAGACGAACCGGTTTAGGGAAAGAGAACTTTCCCCTTCTCCGCAAGCGGAGAGGGGGTTAGGGGAAGAGGTTGCGGCTTCGCTTAACCCCACCCCCCACCCCTCCCCGCAGGCGGGGAGGGGAGGTTCGACGCGAACCGCGCAACTTGGCGGATCCACCCGAGTGTCGCAGCGCGGCCAAGCCGCGTTCGACTTCGAAGCTGCCGCGCAAGCCGTCGCCGTCGAAGTTTCCCCCGCACAACCTGCGTCCTCATTCGAAGATCAAATCGACAACGCGGCGCGGGATTACCGTTTGCAGATGCAAGGCTACGCGCTCGCGTTGCGAGAGTTACTGCCGGAAGATGCGCGGATCAACTCGCTCCGGGCGACGCTGCATTTCATCCATCCGAATGTTGAGGCGATCGTGCCTGCCGACCTCCTGGAATACGAAACGTGCGCGCGCGCCATCGACGACGCGATGTCAGAGATCGCTTCGCTTGACGGCACGTTGGAGATGGAGCATTTCCCGCCGATTGCCAATTCGCACTGCCGGATATGTAATTTTTTGAGCTTTTGTTCGGCCGGTCGTGAATGGCTGCGTAAGCAGTAGCGAGACTCTCGCCTCGCAGAGTAATCATGTGTTTGAGTAATCCAAACGCCGAAGGCGTTCCCGAACCTCCGGCCCAGGGTTGCGCGAGTTAGCGCGCTACCCTGGGAAAGCGAGTTATTTTATTCCCAACCCTGAAAGGGTTATCGAGCTTTTTGTTGTGCGGCTTGCGAACTCTTTCAGAGTTCTTCATGACAATCTGCGAGATTACCCAGGGCGTTGCCCTGGGCTGGAATTTGCAAACGCCTTCGGCGTTAAATCGAGGTGCAGAACCGGAGCTTCATTACTGAGTATGTTATTGCCCTATTCTTAATCCTGTTTCAGGTTCAACGTGGTGTGTTCGGTAACCGAGGCGCCTTTTTCCGAAGCGAGATTGGAAGTCGTGGGCGATCGCAGCATCGGTGTTTCACCTGATCGAGCTTGCGGTGGCGTGTAGGCTGAATCGAGCAAGTTCTGGATCTTTGCGTCTGGCAAACGATCATCCATCGCCTTGCGCGGTTTGGTGAAGAGCAAACCATTTAAGATAAAACCAAGCCCCAGCGTGAAAGCAGTTAGTCCCAGGCCCCCGACCCAAAGGGCGGCTTCAAAATCCTCACCGGTCAGCGCGGCGGACATGATTAACCCGAGGATCCCGGCGCCTAGACCGCACGCGCCGATGATCGTGCCCGCGCGCACGCGGCGCAGACGTTTCTCTTCGGGCGACTCGAGAAACTTTTCCACCTGTGGCAGGACGCTGTCCGTCACAATCTTCAATTCGACGGCGTCTTTCACGGAACGTATCCGGTCGCCGATGGCGCGGCCAATTTCTTCGCGCGCTGATACGGCAGAGGCAGTGATTGAGTCGGGTCGCTCGATACTGATGCGGACGGCGCGCAGATCGACGCCGCAGGCGCGGCAGTATTGGCTAGCCTGACGTTCTTCGGATCCGCAAGTTGGACAGAACATGTTGTCTTGAATTACGGGCGGAACGATGCGTATGTTCCGATTGTTCAATCACTCTCGCACAGTTTAGAGGCGGGCTACCGCCCGCCCGTCGGCATGTAGGCCGACTCTAAACGGCAGTGATAGAGAATAGTTCGGCGCCGCCGCTGACCGCGGGCATGATGCAAATATCGGCCGTGCCGTCGAGCGACGTATCCAGCACTTCATCGCGCCGGACGACGCTGCTGTTCACAAAAATGTTCACGTGCTGGCGGACCTCACCTTGCTCAGTCAACACCCGATCGCGCAACCCGCCGTGGCGGTTCCACAGCTCATTCAAAGCTTCGCGTACCGTCGCCGGCTGCGCATCAACCTTTATTTCGGCGTCGCCACCGGTGAAGTCAGTCAGATGGCCTGTGATCTGAAAAGTAATCATCGCTGGTGCGCGAGGATCCTGCTCGCCTTTGTCTCGCCTTCTCAAACGGAGCGGCGTTCAGTTTATACTGACACCGCACCTTCTACCTTGAATGTCCACTCCGAGTCAAAAAGCGGGCGGGGAAGAATTGAAAGAGCGCGTCCGCGTTTTCTGGCAGGCGCACCCGTGCGGCACAAAGTTCAGCGACGCAGAGATCGGCACGCCGGAATTCTTCGAACGCGTCGAAGCCCATCGTTACGAAAAAGAGTGGCACATTCCGGCGGCCGCGGACTTCACGAATACGCGCGGTCTGCATGTGCTGGAGATTGGCTGCGGCATGGGCACCGACGGCGCGCAATTCGCGAAGGCCGGCGCGAATTATACGGGCATTGATCTGACTGACGCCGCCGTCGAGTTGGCGCGCAAACGTTTCCAGGTGTCAGGCTTGAAAGGTGAATTTCGCGTTGCTGACGCCGAGCGTCTCGACTTTCCCGACGCGTCGTTTGATTTGGTTTACTCGCACGGAGTTCTGCATCACACGCCAGACATCGAGGCGGCGGTGCGCGAAATTTATCGTGTGCTGAAGCCCGGCGGCCGGGCGATGGTGATGTTGTATCATCGCGGCAGCTACAACTATCGCGTCGGGATTCGGGTTTTGCGGCGCGCCGGAGCGGGTTTGCTGACAAGCGAAGCTGGAATCAAACTGATCAACCTGCTGACGCGCGAGCCGATCGACTCGCTGAGAGAGCACGCGCAACTGGCAAAGAACGGCAACTCTTCGGCTGATGATTTTCTCAGCCAAAGTACCGACGGAGCCGGCAACCCGCTCGCGCGGGTCTATTCGCGACGCGAAGCCCGCGAGTTGTTCAAAGATTTCTCAGCCGTCGAGCTGCGTGCGTATTTTCTGAACAAGAGATTCATTCCGATCATCGGAAGTCTTTTGCCGCGCTCGTTTGAGTCAGCACTGGCGTCGCGCTGGGGCTGGCATCTTTGGATCTATGCTAAGAAATGATGCTGGCCGATGATGTGGAGTCAGTACCGCGAGCGGTAGCGACCGGGTTAATCGTCAAAGTCAGGTGGTTCATCTCCTTGTCCGTAGAGCACATAGTCAATCGCTTGCGCCACGCTGCGCTCGTTCCAGAGGTATCTTTTGCTCCCTTTTTCTGACCCAGGACTCGAATCTCGCCGCCAATAACCATCTTCGCGCATCTGTCTGGTTGCATTTGCCTTGAATGCAGTTAACGCTCGTTCTGGTCGAAGGCCTCCGATTGAGACGACTACGTGAACGTGATTGGTCCTGACGTTTAGGGCATGTAAGTGCCATTTCCGGAAATCACAGGTCTCGCGAACCGCGCGATCAACCGACTGACGCTGCGATGCGTTGAGCACTACCGGTTCACTCTCAAGCACCCGAACGTTGTGAAGATGCCATTCTTCATTGGGCTTTATGTAAGGAGATTTGTAACGATTGTGAAAGCGATCGATGGAGCCGCGTTTGTCTCCATGTAACCACGTGGCAAAACAGCGGAAGGTAATTAGGTAAGCGAGCGGCGTGTCGGTGTCGTTCCACATGGTGGTACTTCCAGCTTCTCATCGCCGTCAAGTAAAGAAAAATGCAAGGCAACTACCCGGTCGCTACCGCTCGCGGTACTGACTCCATTGCTCAGACCAACGCGGTGCAACGAACCTTTTTTCTTACCGCTCGCAGTGCTAGTATGACGCTCTCGAAAACGTTCTTTGAACCCATACCAAAGGAGTAACGCTAATGGCTCTATTGAATTTCTGGGAACAGTGTCAGAATCCGAATTGTCGTTCGTGGTTTCCGGCGGGGACACCCCATACTTGTTATCAGAAGAAGAACCATAACAACGAAAATATTAAATTAAGACTTACTCATCAGACACGCTCAGGAAGGCCCGGCGATCTTTGCAACTGTGGTAATCAAGATTGTCGATATTGCGGAGGGACGGGTCGAATCATCTAGACACAATTAAACTAAGGAAGCCGCTCTGTAACGCAAGTTACGGGGCGGTTTTTCTTGGGCAGCGTTAACAGAACTCTAATCCATGAAAAACATCCTGATCACTGGCGGCGCTGGCTTTATCGGATCGCACCTGGTCGAGCGATTGCTCGGCGAGGGCGATTGGCGAATCACAGTCGTAGACGACTTCAACGACTTCTACTCGCCCGCAATCAAACGCGAGAACGTTGGCCCGCATCTTTCGAATCCGAACTTCAAGTTGATTGAAGCCGACATTCGCGATGCGGAGGCGCTTGCGTCGGCATTCGACGACACGGCGTACGATTGCATTGTGCATCTTGCGGCGCGCGCCGGTGTCAGGCCGTCTTTAAAAGAACCGCGTTTGTATGTCGAGACTAACGTCAATGGCACGGTGAATCTGCTCGAACTGGCTCGAGCGCACAAGGTGAAGCAGTTCGTGTTCGGATCATCGTCTTCCGTTTACGGCGTGAACCCTAAAGTTCCCTTCAGCGAAGACGATCCGATTTTCAATCCGATCTCGCCGTATGCCGCGACGAAAGCCGCGGGCGAATTGATCTGCCATTCTTACTCGCATCTCTACGACATGCGAATCGTCTGCCTGCGGTTCTTTACGGTGTATGGCGCGCGCCAGCGGCCTGACCTGGCGATTCACAAATTCGCGAAGCTGATTAGCGAAGGAAAACCAATTCCTGTCTTTGGCGACGGCATGACGCGCCGCGATTACACATACGTTGATGACATCATCGCCGGCGTTCGCGCGGCGATGGACTACGACGGGACTAACTACGAAGTCATTAATCTCGGCGAATCGCGCACCGTGGAATTGCGGGAACTGATCTCTTTGATCGAAACGGAGCTTGGCACGCGCGCGCAGATTGATTGGCAACCACCCCAGCCCGGCGACGTGCCGCAAACATTCGCGGACATTTCAAAGGCGCGCCAGCTGCTCCGGTATGACCCGCAGACTCAAATCGAAGCCGGTGTTCGACGTTTTGTTGAATGGTTCCGGCGAAACCAGCGTCATTAGTCGCACGCCAACATCCCGTGAATACGCTGTCTGTGGCTAGCTGCTTCCCAATCCACATTCTCTCTGTGCCTCTGTGAAGCCGCGGTGTCTCGGTGGTGGAGCATTTGCTAAGGATGAAATCACCACCGAGGCACAGAGTTCCACTGAGACACAGAGAAAAACCGGAATACTCGCTAAAGTCTGCGCCCATACTGCAATCCCGCGTCATTCAGTTTAAAATGCGACGGTTCAGAAGGAGTTGCATTTGATTACGACTGAATTCAAGGCGCCGCCACGTTTGGCTGAATCCTCGCGGGACGGCGACGGGCCGGAAATCTCGGTTTTTCTTCCGGTATTTAACGAAGCGCCGAACTTGAGACCGCTTCACGAGAAGCTGGATCAGTCGCTGGCGCAGCTTGGCCGCAGTGCTGAGATTATCTACGTGGACGATGGATCGTCCGACGGCAGTCTGTCGGTGCTGCGCGAGATCGCGGCGCGCGACAGCCGCGTGCGCGTGATCGCGCTGCGCCGCAATTATGGCCAGACGCCCGCCATGGCCGCCGGCATCGACGCCGCGCGCGGCGAAGTCCTGATTCCGATGGATGCGGATCTGCAAAACGATCCGGCGGACATCATTCGACTGCTGGAAAAATTAGACGAGGGCTACGACGTTGTCTCAGGTTGGCGAAAAAATCGCAAAGACCCGCTGATCACACGGAAGATCCCCTCACAAATGGCGAACTGGTTGATTTCAAAAATCGGCGGCGTAGCGCTGCACGACTATGGCTGTTCTTTGAAAGCTTATCGGCGCGAATCGCTCCAGGACGTACAGCTTTACGGCGAGATGCATCGCTTCATTCCGATCTACGCGTCGTGGTCCGGCGCGCGCGTCGCGGAAATCCCCGTCGAGCATCATCCGCGCACGATGGGTAAATCGAAATACGGTCTCTCTCGCACGATCAAAGTCGTGTTCGATCTGATGACGATCAAATTCATGGCGTCGTATCAGACCAAGCCGCTTTACGTTTTTGGCTGGGCCGGGCTGTTGACTTTTGCGGTTTCGGTGATATGCGCCGTGCTCGCGTTCGTGATGAAATTCCTAAACTGGCCGCATCACGCGGACTTTGTCGAGACGCCTTTACCTGTGCTGACCATGGTGCTGCTGGTGCTCGGCGTACAGTTTTTCTTAATGGGACTACTCGCCGAGATGCTGGTGCGGACGTACCACGAATCACAAGCCAAACGAATCTATGCTGTTCGGGAACGGATAAATTTCACCACAGAGGACACAGCATGAAGTCAGTCCCGAGAGCGGTAGCGACCGGGTCTCGTTTGAGAAAGGGGCGGGAATCGCCCGCAGTGGACCCGGTCGCTACCGCTTTCGGTACTGACCTCATCATCCAGTCAACGATCTTATGTGCGGCATAACCGGCTGGGCCAATCTCAATCCACGCACGCCGCCACCTAACGGCGCGGAAGAACTATTGCGCTCGATGTGCGATCGCATGGTGCATCGCGGGCCGGATTCAGAAGGCTATGTAATCGATGACGGGGTCGCCCTGGGCATGCGCCGGCTCGCGATTATCGATCTGCTCGCCGGCGAGCAGCCCACCTTCAGCGAGGACCACAGCGTGGCGGTAATTCTCAACGGTGAGATTTACAACTATCGCGAGTTGCGCGCGGATCTGGAGGCCCGGGGACATACCTTTCGGAGCGCGTCTGACACTGAAGTTCTGCCTCACCTGTACGAAGAATACGGCCGCGACATGGTCGAACACATTAACGGCATGTTCGCGTTCGCGCTGTGGGACGATCGCCGCCGCCGTTTGTTTCTGGCGCGTGATCGATTTGGCGAGAAGCCGCTTTACTGGGGTGTGTTCGCCGGCGCTTTGCTGTTCGCGTCCGAACCGAAAGTGCTGCTCGCGCATCCTTCAGTGCGTCCGGATCTTAATCTCAATGCGCTGCGGCAGTATCTTTCGTTCGACTATGTTCCGGCGCCGCTTTCGATTTATGAGGGCATCAGCAAGCTGCCGGCGGCGCACCACCTGACGCTGGAAGACGGTCGAGTCGAAGTCCGCCGCTACTGGCAACTGAGTTACAAAACGAAGGAACCGGCGCCCACCGTGGCCGAAGCTGCCTCGCAGCTCCAGGCTTTGCTCCAGGATTCGGTGCGCATGCGCCTTGTCTCGGACGTGCCGCTTGGCGTGTTGCTTTCGGGCGGTATCGATTCTTCGATGGTGACGGCGCTGGCGGTGCGGGCGTCTTCAGAAACGGTCAAGACCTTCTCGATCTCATTTGCCGAAAGCTCGTTCGACGAGTCGGAGTACGCGCGGCGCGTCGCGGCCTATCTCGGCACAGATCATCACGAAGAGCGATTCAGTGCGAGCCTTGCCGCCAATCTCGTCAGTGAAATTGGCGCATGGATGGACGAGCCGATGAGCGATCCTTCGCTCATGCCGACGTTTCTGCTTTCGCGGTTCACGCGCAAACACGTGACGGTGGCGCTCGGCGGTGACGGTGGTGACGAATTGTTCGCCGGCTACCCGATGTATTTTGGTCACCGGATGGCCCACGCCTACCAAATGATTCCGCGACCGCTTCGGGTGGGACTCATCGAACGGATTGTGAATGGCCTGCCGGTGAAAACGAAGAACCTGTCGTTTGATTACCGCGCACGCCGGTTCGTGACCGCCTCGCATTACGACGAAGTCGCTCGGCATCACGTTTGGTTTGGCTCGTTCACGCCGCGCGATCAGGATCTGCTGCTGAGTGAAGAAGTGAGGGCGGCGAGTGAAGGCGATATTTATCGCGACGCCCGTCGCATGTTTGCTGAGTGCGACTCAAACGATTTGACCGAGTGCATGCAAAGCCTCGACACGCAGCTCTATCTCGCCGAGGACATCCTGACGAAAGTCGATCGGGCGAGCATGGCGGTGAGTTTGGAAGTGCGCGCGCCGTATCTCGATCCGCGCGTGGCTGAATTCGCGGCCTCGCTGCCGTCGCATTACAAACTGCACGGCTACACGTCGAAGTATATTTTGAAGCGTGCGGCGAAAGGCTTGGTGCCTTCGTTTGTTGGGCGCCGCGGCAAGAAAGGTTTTGGCGTGCCGTTCGCCAAATGGTTGAAAGGCGAGTTGCGTCCACTGGCGCGCGACCTTCTGTCGCCTGAGCGTTTGCGCCGCGGTGGCTTGTTCAATCCGGATTACGTTAAGCGTTTACAGGACGAACATGAGCAGGGCGTGGCCAATCACCGCAAGCTGCTCTGGACGCTTCTGTCGTTCGAGTTGTGGCGCGAGAGCTTTGTCGAGACGCCAAAGCGAATCGAAACTTCGTTAACCGCTCAATGATTTGGAGTGCGTGTTCCCTCTCCCTTTGGGAGAGGGTTAGGGTGAGGGCTTTAGCGTCGATCCATAGCTTTCTTGCTTTTCAAGATTTAATTACAAAATTGCTCGTCAGCTAAACCCTCATCCCAACCCTTCTCCCAAAGGGAGAAGGGAAGAACATCCAAAATGCCGATCGATCTCACAAGTGTTCACCGCGAGCTTTGGAACTGGTGTCGCGCCCATGATTTCGCCGGCTACGATCCTTACGACGGCCTGAACAGCTCGTTATTTCAAGCCACACCTTTTCGGCATTCACGCGCCGCCCGTTTGGCCTGGACGCAGTTTCTTAAACGCTCACTATTTAACCTTCGCAAAATCGCCGGCGTACCCGCAGAGCGGAACGCGAAGGGAATTGCGCTGTTTGCATTGGCGGCGCTTGCGGATTACCGGCGGCTGCAAACAAAAGAGGCTGAAGTCGCAGCGCGCGAGTTGCTTGACGATCTAATCGGCCTGAGCCTGAAGGGCTCGCGCGGTGCTTGTTGGGGCTACAACTTTGATTGGCAGTCGCGTTCGTTCTTTGCGCCGAAGGGTACGCCCACGATCATCCCCACGGCTTTTGCCGCGCGCGCGCTGTGCGAAGCGGCCGAAGTGATTGACCGCGATGAGTACCTGCCGTTTGCGCGCACCATCTGCGATTTCATTCTCAACGATCTGAATCAGTCGGACGCGAACAGCGAGGAGGTTTGTTTCAGCTATTCACCGCTCGACCAGACGCGTGTTTTCAATGCCAGTCTAATGGCCGCGGAAGTGCTCGCGACCGTCGGTGGGTTGCTGGGTGAACAGAGCTTATGCGACGCCGCGATGCGCGCGACGCGTTACGTTGTCCGCCGACAGCTTGCCGATGGTTCGTGGGCGTACGGCGCTGATGGGCATCAGACGTGGAGCGACAATTTTCACACGGGGTTCATTCTTACGAGCCTTTCGCGAATCTCGCGGATGCTGGCCATCGCTGGCCCCCTCTCCGCGAGCGGAGAGGGGGTTGGGGGAGAGGTTGGCCGCGGCTTCACCCCGCCCCAACCCCTCCCCACGCGTGGGGAGGGGCAGACGCATCTAGATCTTGAAAGTGCGCTCGTGCGCGGCTATGAATTCTGGAAAGAGCGGTTCTTTCTCAGCAACGGTTGGCCCAAGTATTACCCGACGCGACTTTATCCGGCGGATGTACACTCAACCGCGGCCGCCATCGTGACGCTCGTCGAGCTGCGCGGTCGCTTTCCGGGCACGCTGGAACTGGCAGAGCAGATCGCCAACTGGGCGACGGAGAACATGCTCAGCTCGGATGGATACTTTTACTATCAGCGTCATCGTTTTCACACGAAACGCATTCCTTACATCCGCTGGTCGCAAGCCTGGATGGCGTACGCGATCTCGCGACTGCTCGAGTCACGGGGTCAGTACCGGGAGCGGTAGCGACCGGGTCTCGATCAACGTTTGCTCACCCGGTCGCTACCGCTCCCGGTACTGACCTCATTACACTGTCGCGTCATGCGCATTTGGATTGATCTCGCCAACTCTCCGCACGTGCCGTTTTTTCGCGCGTTGATTCCGGAGTTTGTCGCCCGCGGCCATCACGTCGAGATTAGCGCGCGTGACTTCGCGCAGACGGTCGAGCTTGCGACCAAGGCCGGGATGCTGCCGCACGTGATTGGCGGTCATGGCGGTGGCAAGCTCACGGGCAAGGCCGGGAACCTGGTTGGACGCGCGGCGGCGCTGCGCAAGTGGGCACGTGATCGTGGATTTGATCTCGCTGTCAGTCACAATTCGTACGCGCAAATCTCGGCGGCTGCGTCGTTGGGAATACGAAGCGTGACGCTGATGGATTACGAGCATCAGCCGGCAAATCACCTCGCCTTTCGGCTGGCGTCGAAAGTGATCGTGCCGCGCGCGTTTCCCCCCGCTGAGCTGAAGAAGTATGGCGCGTCGCTGCGCAAGGTCGCGCGTTACGACGGGCTGAAGGAAGATGTCTATCTGGCCGAGTTCACTCCTGATTTAAAGTTCGCCGAGGTGCTGCACGAACTCGGAGTTGGTGGCGAAGATGTGCTCGTCGTGGCGCGCCCACCAGCGCACGAAGCTCTTTATCATCGCTTCGAAAACGAGTTGTTTGACGAGCTGCTGAAGCACTTGAGTTCGCAGCCGAGTGCCAGAACCGTTCTGTTACCGCGAACGGATGCGCAACGCGCTGAGTACGAAGCGCGGAAGCTGCCGAATATAATCATGCCCCGTGAAGCGTTGGACGGTGCTAACCTTGTGGCCGCCGCCGACCTGGTTGTTAGCGCGGGGGGCACGATGAATCGCGAAGCGGCGGCCTTGGGTGTGCCGGCTGCGAGTATCTATGCCGGCAAGTGGGCGGCGATTGATGAGCAACTGGTCGCTGAAGGACGGTTGCTGCGAATAAGCTCGAGCGAAGAGATTAGATCCTTATCCATCAAAAAGAGGGGTGCCTCGTCTCCACGGCGAGCAATTCGCACACGCAATGAGATCGTTGATTTGATCCTGGATCGTTGATTCCCAATACAAGCGACAGGGAAGTGCGATTTCGGTATCATAGGCGCAGCCGTCGATTGAAAGGTGCCCGTTTATGCGGCCCCCCGTTCGCACAATCATCCCAAGCTTACTGCTTTGCTGCGCATGCCTCTGCCAGCCTGCGAACTCACAAACCACCAAAACAGATGCGAAAGCGACTATTTCCGGTAAGATAACTCTCAAAAGTAAACCCGCGCCGGGAGTCGTAGTGGGTCTGCGTTTGAGCGAGCCTGGGCAATTTGATCCTACCTTTAAGGCAACGTCTGATCAGGATGGCAAATATCGGATCGCCGAAGTCCCTCAGGGCAAGTATTTAATCACACCGGTAGCGCCGGCGTTAGTGATCGCAAACGCAGACAATTCAAGCGGTCAGTCCGTGATAGTTAACGAAGGTGAGAACATAGAAGGGATCGACTTTGATCTCATTCGTGGCGGAGTGATCACCGGAAAGATTACGGATGCAGAGGGTCAACCCATTGTGGAAGAGAGTGTCAACCTCTTGCCGGCCGATTACCCTCGCAGCGGCTCTTCCCTTCGGGGTTTTCAAACTGACGATCGAGGTATTTACCGGATATTCGGAATCCGGCCGGGACTTTACAAAGTATCCGTCGGGCAAGAGAGTGTCTATCGTGGCGTTGGCAGGGGACGTCGTACTCTTCCGGTTATTTTTTATCCCGACGCACGCGAAGCCGCGAAAGCTACGGTGATCGAGGTAGGTGAGGGCACCGAAGCAACAAAAATTGATATCACCATCAGCCGCACATTCGAAGGTTTCGCCGTGAGCGGACGGATAGTGGATGGAGAGACCGGCAAGCCTGTGGCGAATATGGCGATCAGTCTTTCCAAGATCGTGATA
Source organism: uncultured Acidobacteriota bacterium (assembly GCA_963726075.1). Taxonomy (GTDB): domain Bacteria; phylum Acidobacteriota; class Blastocatellia; order Pyrinomonadales; family Pyrinomonadaceae; genus UBA11740. The sequence continues at coordinate 2,264,733 of CAVSAQ010000001.1, forward strand.
ATCGATAAGAACAGCACGAGTGGTTATGGCGGAAGCACGGACGTTCGCTCACACGCCGATGGCGCATTCCGGTTAGATAAATTGCCCGCCGGAAAATATGCGATCTCAATTCAGCCCGAACCGGAATCAAACTTCAGAGCCGGACCAGTTACGTTTGACGTTATCGATCAAGATGTCACGGGACTGCTGATAAAGACTTCCACCGGAGCAAGTCTGTCTGGAACAGTCGTGATTGAAGGAAAAGGTGGCTCAAACACAGCAGGCGCACAGGCTCCGGCCTGGCTCTCAGTGGAAGTGCGCAACGACATGCTTGGCTCCTCCTCAAATCAAGGTTTTCCGATTAAAGCAGACGGCAGCTTTCGTGTCGGAGGATTATCGGCTGGGAACGTTACCTTTTCAGTTGGAACATGGGGGCCGACAGGTAATGCCAAAGCGATAACCATTGCACGCGTCGAGCGGGATGGGGTGGTGCAAACTAATGGCGTACAAGTGCAGAGCGGCGAACACCTCTCTGGGTTACGAATTGTTGCCGCTTACAGCAACGGAAGTATTCGCGGCGTTATTAAGGTCGAAAACGGCGTCCTGCCGCCAGGCGCGCATTTGGTCGTAGGCCTCGCCAAGGTCGGAGATACTAATAGTAGGCCTTCAGGCGGTGGAACGGCGGCAGATGCTCGCGGTAATTTTTTGATCGAAGGTTTAGCAGCCGGCACTTACGAATTGACGGCCTTTGCTTATGTTCGCAATCAAAGACCTCGAACAACTAAACAGCTCGTAACCGTCACCGACGGATCGGCGACAAATGTTATGGTGACAATCGATCTCACGCCGTCACCGATCCGGTGACGCTCCTTAGTGAATACCTGGAAACTATGAGGATTCCGCTCCACAATTTTCTTGCCGGGTTAATTCTGTTCTTCACCCTGACCAGCGCCGTTGCTGCGCAATCCCAGCCGGACGAGAAATCCACTGAAGGTACGACGACCGGCAAGATCAGCGGGCACGTTGTTAACGACGCCGGCCAACCGCTCGCCGAGGCGGTTGTTACAGTTCGCACTTATGGTTTTGGAGCTGCAAACCGCACCACGACAACTGAAAGGGATGGCAGCTTTCAAGTTACTGGTCTGGACTCAGTCGCCTATCTGATTTCGGCTTCCTTTCCCGGTTATGTTCCGGCCCCGCGCGATCCCGACATTAATCCCATCGGGTACTATCGCGTGGGTGAATCCGTAAGGCTTGAGATGATTAAGGGCGGCGTGATCACGGGGACCGTGAGCCGCTCGACCGGCGAACCCGTGGTGGTAGTGCCGGTGCTTGCCTACATGATTCGCGACAGCAGAGGACAACCCACACGCTACGGAACGCCTTCCCAGGAAAGGACCACTGATGATCGTGGCGTTTACCGGATTTACGGACTGGCCCCCGGCACTTATCTCGTGGCGGCTGGCGGAGGGAGGTCCTCAGCTTACAACGTAAGCGCCTATGCCGCCGATGCGCCCACTTATGCACCGTCTTCCACTCGCGACACTGCCGCCGAGATCGTCGTTCACACTGGTGAAGAAATAGCCGATTTGGATATTCGCTATCGCGGTGAAACTGGACACGCCGTTAGCGGAGTCGTGAACAGCAAGCTAACGACCGATCAACCGCAGGGATTTTCGATTACGCTAGTCTCGACCCTATCGCAGCTGAGCCATTCATCATTTCAGCCTCCCGGCGAGCGCGGCTTTTCCATCTATGGCGTTGCCGATGGGGATTACGACGTAATCGCCCAGTCGTTCTTGCCTGCGACAGCAGAGTGGATTCTCTCGGAGCCTCGGCGAATCAAAGTCAGAGGCGCAGATATCACCGGAATCGAATTGACCGCTTCAACCCTCGGGTCGATCAGGGGTCGCGTTATGCTGGAGGACTCGAAAGCGTCTGAGTGCAAGGACAAACGCCGGCCGCTATTTGGGGAAACGCTGGTCACGCCCTGGCACAATGAGAAGGGCGCCGCCAAAGATCAGCCGCGCTTCGTGTGGGCGCTTGGAAATCCAACCCTGCCGGATAAGCAGGGCGATTTCACTCTCCGCAATCTGGCTCCGGGTCAATACCGTTTCAATGCTCGGCCAATGGCCAGGTATTGGTATCTGAAATCGATCTCGTGGCAATCGTCGTCGTTGGCTTCGCCAAAAGCGATCCCGGAAACTCAGCCGGCCGACGCGGCGCGGAACTGGACCACTTTGAAAGCAGGCGATCGAATGTCGGGTCTGACGATTGTCCTGGCCGAGGGAGCGGCGTCAGTTCTGGGGCAAATCGAGGTCGCGGAAGGACAGAGCTTGCCGTCGAGGATGTTCGTGTATTTGGTTCCCGTCGAGCGCGAAAAGTCTAATGACGTCTTGCGGTTCTTCACTTCCATTGTTTCGGCGGATGGAACCTTTGAGATGATAAATCTGGCGCCCGGCCGTTATCGAATCGTCGCCAAAGCTGTTGCTGAAAACGAGTCGAACATGCTTTCAAAGCTGCGCCTGCCGGATGAAGCAGAGATGCGCGCGAAACTGTTGCGCGAGGCTGAGGCCACAAACATTGAAATCGAACTGAAGCCTTGTCAGAACCTGAGAGACTACCGACTGTCTTTAAGAGCAGCGGGGTCGGGTCAGTATTAGCCGAGGCCACAGCAGATAACAACGCCGCCGATTTGGATGAAGCCTGAACCCGTTAAAGCTTCCGGTGTCGAACCGCGCGCGGTTCGCGCTCCCGCGCGCGCGCCGCGCTGGGTCGTGCCCCTAGTCAAGGCGCTCCTGGTCGCGAGCGACATCATCCTTACCACGATCTCGTTCGCCGCCGCATTTTCTTTGCGGCACAGCGAACCCGTTTTGATTCGCACAACTGAAGGCGCGCTCGCCTGGTCAAGCCAGTTCGCGCCGTACGCAGTCCTTCTGCCGCTCGTGATTCCGATCCGCGTGTTGTTGCTCCGTTATTACGATTTGTACCGCCTGCGTGGTGAGTTCTCGTTTGTTGACGAGGGCGCGCGCGTTTTCAAAGCCACCGCTATCGGATCGCTGCTGATTGTCGCGGCAGCGTTCATGTACCGAGGCGGAGTGGCGTACCGCACGTTCTCGTACTCGCGCGCGATCTTTGCGCTCGAGTTTCTCTTGGCGTTCGCGAGTATTGGTCTGCTGCGCGTGATCGTGCGCGCGGCGCAGATCGCGATTCGCCGACGCGGCGTTAATCTGATTCCAACGCTGATCGTGGGCCGGGGACCCGAAGCCGCGTTGTGCATTCGCGAGATGCGCGCCCGTCCGGAGCTCGGTTATCGCGTCATCGGCATCGTCGAGAACGGCCATGTCGGTGCGCCCGGCGCGACGTTCGAAGGTGTGCCGATCGTCGGTGATCTGAAGTCGTTGCCACAGGCGATTCGCGACTCGCACGCGAACGAAGTAATCATTTCCGATCCAAACGTGCCCGGCGAAGATCTGTTCGACGTCATGATCAAAACCGGCCGTCGTCCTGGCGTCGAGTTTCGCATCGCACCGACGCTGCTGAATTGCCTGCCCAGCAAAACGGAAATCGATCAAGTGGGCTCGCTCCCGATGGTGACGTTGTTTCGCTCGCCTTTGTCGAACGCCGCGCGGTTTGTGAAGCGCGCTTCCGATTTGGTGATCGCGATCACCGCGGCGGTACTGCTGGCGCCGCTCTGGTTACTCGTAGCGCTGCTGATCAAACTCGATTCGCGCGGACCGGTGTTCTACAAGCAGGAACGCGTCGGCATGGATGGCCGCGTTTTTCTCTTTTACAAGTTTCGTTCGATGCAGAAGGGCTCTGACGACGAGCGACATCGTGAGTTTCAGCGCAAATACATCAAGGGCGAGGCCGATTCAAATCTCGGTGACGACGAGCGACCTGCTTACAAGCTTCTCGGTGACGAGCGCGTCACACGACTGGGACAAGTTCTGCGGAAGACCAGTCTCGACGAGCTGCCTCAGCTTTTCAACGTACTGCGCGGCGACATGAGCATCGTCGGCCCGCGTCCGCCGATACCTTATGAAGTGGAAAGCTATGAACTGTGGCACCGCAAGCGGCTCGACATGAAACCCGGGATTACGGGCCTTTGGCAGGTCTCGGGACGCAACCGTCTGCCATTCGACGAGATGGTGCGCATGGATCTGTACTACATCGAAAACTGGTCGCTGCTGCTGGATTTGAAGATTGTTTTGCAGACGCTGCCCGTGATGTGGCGCGGTGAAGATGCGTATTAGTCGGCTTTGCCTCAAAAGTCCGCAAAGGCAATTCTCATTCACACCGGGCTTTAGCCCGGTGATAAGCAGAGTACGAGACTAGTCAAGCGTTTTAACGGTTTACCGGTCTTTTCAAGACACGCCGGCGATTGGCTACGAAGGACTTGCCTTACAAACGAGAGGGAGAAACCGTTAAAACGGTTCCTATGATTCTGACGGTCTTTCATCACCGGGCTGAAGCCCGGTGTGAATGAGACTAAGACTTTTGAGGCAACGCAGTATTAGTCAGTACAGCCTGCGGCGCGGGGTCCCCGCGAGGGCATCTCGAGCGGGGTGCAGGATGCGGGGCGGGGTTTAATGAGTCTAGGCGGTGAGACGTGATTCGATGGAAGTGCCAACCGGCTGCCAATCAGCGTCGCTCGGTTTTCGCATGAGCGAGCGGCGGCGCAGTTCGTCCCAATCTTCCGGCGGTACCCGGTGAAAGGCGGCGACTACTTTTGGATCAAATTGGCGATCAGCCCACTCGTCCAACTCTGCGACCGCAGCTTCGTAATCTCTTCCTTTCCGGTACACACGGTCGCTGGTAATCGCGTCGAACGCATCGGCGACGGAAAAGATGCGCGCGCAGATGTCTATGTCTTCACCTTTTAGTCCCAACGGATAGCCGGAGCCGTCCCACTGCTCGTGATGCTGCGCGACCACGCGCGCGGCGCCTTCCAGAAATTTGATACCACGCAAAATCTGTTGGCCGTGCGACGGATGTTCGCGCATCCGCACCCACTCTTCATCTGTGAGCTTTGCCGGCTTGCGGAGGATTGCATCTGGCACGCCGATCTTTCCAATGTCGTGAAGCAGCGAACCGAACTCGAGCGCTTTCATCTCAGCCGCCTTCAAACCATATTCGCGGCCGAGCCGCAGACTGAAAGTGACTACGCGCTCCGAATGTCCATGCGTTTCCGCGTCGCGGGTTTCCAGCGCCGCGGTCAGGGCCTGCAAAGTTGATCGGTACGCGCTTTCGACTGATGCCAGCGCGTCGTCTAATTCCGCGGTTCGCTGGACGACTAATTCTTCGAGGTGATTCTCGTAGCGCTGCTTGCCAACTATTAATTCATGATGCTCCTGCGCGCGCTGGATGGCGGCTTCAACCTGCCGCAGATCGAACGGCTTCATCAAATAATCGTACGCGCCCAGACGCAGCGCGTTGATCGCGCTCTCCATCGTCTGCATGCCGCTAATCATCACGATGACGGTGTCCGGCGAGATGTCTTTGATGTGCGGAATCATTTCCAGGCCACTCATACCGCTCATCGTGATGTCGCTGATTACCAGGTCAAAGGTACCAAGCAGGAGCTGGTCCAAAGCTTCTTCGGCTGAAGACGCTTCGGCGCAGTCGTACGAGGCTTCAAGCAAATCGTGCAAGACGCCGCGAACTACGGGTTCGTCATCCACGATTAAAAAGCGGGGCTTAGTTTGTTCCTGCGACATGAATTCGGTTGAAGTGAACGGCGACCACGCTATGTGGGGCAAACTTCTGATTTGGGGCGAGCCGGCTCAGGATTGGACTCCGAAGCTTTCGTTAGCGGAATTTCTCCAGTCGAAAGACTGGCCGAACGATTGTACAATACGGCCCGCGGTGTGGCCAACAAGTTTTTTCATTACTAAAAAGCCTAAATTTGGCGGATTCAGTAGGATCCGCGGTCAGCAGCCGTTCGTGGGCGGCTCAAGTTGACGCTAAGCGCCGGTCTCTCTAATATGGCCTGACGCCGTCCAGAAGCGGTCCCGCAAGAGCCGGAGTGGCGAAATTGGTATACGCACCAGACTCAAAATCTGGCGAGGTCACACTCATGAGAGTTCGAGTCTCTCCTCCGGCACCAGCTTGAAAAGAGGATTGCGGACTACCCCAAAGGCGCGCATCGAGGCTCACGCTATGCAGAAACTCACAGTAGACGTTGACGGCAAGATCACAATACCTGCGGATTTAGTCGACAAGCATGGCTTGCGACCAGGCGATGAACTCGCACTCGTAGAATCTCCCGGCGGTTTACTTGTCTGCCATGACTCAAAGTTCGCGGCCCAAATGGAGCTTGCCGAGCGCGTTATGAGTGAAGATCGCGAAGCGCTAAAGAATCTGGCTGAGTAACGAGATGGCTGAAATTATCTGGCTGTTGGAGGATGCCGTTAAGGCGATCCATCAACGTCAGATAGCAGAGCAGGGCGGCACTCCGGGATTGCGCGACGAAGGTTTGCTGAAATCTGCGTTGGCGCGACCTCACAATCTTCTTTCGTACTCTGAACAATATCCTGACTTCGCCCAACTAGCCGCGAGCTATGCCCACGGAATCGCTCGCAACCATCCATTCATCGACGGCAACAAGAGGACAGCGTTGATTGCTGCCCGAACATTTCTTTTACTTAACGGAAGAAATTTGGAAGCGAGTCAGGAAGATAAATACCTGACTTTTATGAAACTCGCTGAAGGCGTGATCTCAGAACAACAACTAGCTGATTGGATCCGCCAAAACCTCAAGACCTAATCGAGGTAACTTGCGAGCATGTCTGGAGCTAAGAGCAATTCAAGTCACCTTCGCCCACCGCTCAAATGGGCCGGTGGCAAGCGTTGGCTGCTGCCCCACCTTGCGCCGATTTGGCAGCTTCACGATCAGCGCCGCTACGTCGAACCATTCTGCGGCGGTTTGTCGGTGGCGCTGGGGCTGCGTCCGAAGCGGGCGCTGCTCAACGATCTCAACCCGCACCTGACAAATTTCTATCGCCAGATACAACGCGGACTTCGGATGTCGATCGATGTCGGTTACGATGCGGCGCTTTTCTACGCGCACCGCGCGCGATTCAATGAAATGGTTTTGAATGGCGGCGCGAAATCGGCCGAGGCCGCCCAACTCTTCTACTATTTGAATCGCACCTGCTACAACGGACTTTGCCGGTTTAATGGCAACGGCGAGTTCAATGTTCCATTCGGAAAGTACAAGACAGTGAACTACGCGACCGATTTCATTGGTTATCGAAAGATGCTGCGTGCCTGGAAATTCACAAGCGTGGATCTTGAGAAGATGAAGATTGAACGTGACGACTTCGTCTACGCCGATCCGCCGTACGATGTTGAATTCACGAGCTACAGCGCTGGTGGATTCTCGTGGGACGATCAAGTGCGGACGGCGGAGTGGCTCGCAAAACATCGCGGACCGGTACTGCTCTCCAATCAAGCCACGCCGCGCATCGTCCGTTTATATCGGCAGCTTGGATTTCGTTTGAAGTTTCTCGCCGCCCCGCGCCGCATCAGCTCGGACGGCAGTCGAGTGCCGGCCCGAGAAGTACTCGCAATGAAGAACCTGAACTGATTCGTTATTCGCCGAGGTAGGCTTCTTTAATTCGTGGATCGTTAGCGAGGTCTTTTGAATTGCCTTCCATCGTGATCCCGCCGGTTTCCAAAACATAAGCGCGATCGGAATGATGCAAGGCGGCATGGGCGTTCTGTTCCACCAAGAGAATGGTTGTGCCTTCGCTGCGAATCGAATCAATCGCTTCGAAGATTGTGTGCACCACCAGCGGCGCCAGACCCAAGGAAGGCTCATCAAGGAGAAGCAGACGCGGACGAGACATGAGCGCTCGGCCCATGGCCAGCATTTGCTGCTCGCCGCCGGACAAGGTACCGGCCTTTTGATTTTCGCGCTCTTTCAGACGCGAGAACATCTCGAAAACTTTAGCCAGGTCGCCGGCTATCTGGGCGCGATTCTTTTGCAGATACGCACCCATGTTCAGGTTTTCGCGCACGGACAGATTCGCGAACACACCGCGCCCCTCGGGCGACATCGAAATACCGCGGGCCACGAGTTTGTGGGTCGCCGTGCCGCCGATGTCCTGGCCCTCGAAGGTGACTTTGCCTGCACGCGGAGACAGCAAGCCAGTGATCGTGCGCAGCGTCGTCGTCTTGCCGGCGCCGTTCGCGCCGATGAGCGTTACGACTTCGCCTTTCTCGACATGCATCGAGATGCCACGCAACGCTTCGATGGCGCCGTAATTCACGGAGACGTTTTCTAAGGTCAGCATAAAAACTGTCAGTGGTCAGTCGTCAGTAGTCAGTTGAAGAACGAACAACGACAACGGACTACTGACAACGGACTAATCCCCAAGATACGCTTCAATCACTTTCGGATCATTGCGAATTTCTTCCGGCAAGCCGAGCGCGATTGATTTTCCATAATCGACTACCTGAATGCGCTCGCAAACACCCATGACCACTTTCATGTTGTGCTCGACCAGAAGGATCGTCAGCCCGAATCGATCGCGAATCTGCTGAATCAGATTCATCAAATCTTCCTGCTCCGACGGATTCAAACCGGCGGCCGGCTCATCGAGCAGAAGAAGTTTCGGTCTGGTCGCGAGCGCGCGCACAATTTCCAAACGCCTCTGCTTGCCGTAAGGCAAACTGGTGCCACCTTCGTCCTTGACGCCCGCCAGATCGAAAATTTCGAGAAGTTCCATCGCGAACTTCCGATGTTCCTCCTCGTCGCGGTAGTACCGCGGCAGCCGCAGCACCGCGTCAATCAGGCTCTGGCGCGCGTGAATGTGGCAGGCGGTCATTACGTTTTCCAAAACGGACATGCCGGGAAACAAACGGATATTTTGAAAAGTCCGCGAGACGCCGCGCCGCGCAATTTGATAAGGACGCAGGCGGTCGATACGCTCGCCTTCGAAATGAATTTCGCCGGACGTCGGCTCATAAACGCCGGTTAGCAGATTGAAAATCGTTGTCTTGCCCGCTCCGTTCGGTCCGATGAGGCCATAGATCTCGCCGCGCTTGACCTGCATGTCGAGCTCGTTGACGGCGACCAGGCCGCCGAAGCGAATTGTGCACTTCGAAGCGCGCAGCGGATGTTCGCCGTTGGCTTTTGGATTAACCGCACTCATCGATTCTCTAATTCCTTCTCACTCTTCTTCTTCGAATCGCTCTGCTCCGCGATGGGCGCGCCGGTGGATCCGCCTATAGCACCGCCACCTTCCGGCCGTTTGCGCGCGCGCTTGAGCCATGACGCGATCTCGTAGTTACCCAAAATGCCCTGGGGACGCGTAATCATGATGATGATCAGCATCAGCGCATAAATGACCAGGCGATAGTTGTAAACGCCGCCGGGCAGCATGCGCAGCACCTCGGGCACAAATGTGATCACCAGCGCGCCCAGCACCGCGCCCGTGATCGATCCCATACCGCCGAGCACAATCATGATGATGATTTCGAACGAGCGGACAAAGGTGAAGTCGTTTGGATGCGGCAGTCGCCAGTGGCCGTAGAGCGCGCCCGCCACGCCGGCGAACGCTGAGCTGATCACAAACGACGTCACTTTGTAACGCGTCGTGTTGACGCCCATGGCCTGCGCCGCCAGCTCGTCTTCGCGAATCGAAATCAACGCGCGGCCCATGTCCGAATTCACGATGTTGTAGATGACCACGATCGTGATCACCGCGAGGAAGCCTATCCAAAAGAAATTGGTGTATGCAGGTATAGTGAGCCGGCCTAGTGACGGATCGGAACAGGTAATATTCGTGATCGGATCGACGCAGCCCCGGAAACCGGTAGCGCCTCCCACTTTATTCATGTTCGTGATGACGATGCGGATAATCTCCGCGAAACCGAGGGTCGCAATCGCCAGGTAATCTCCGCGCAAGCGCAGAGTCGGAATGCCAACAATCAATCCCGCTACGGCTGCGGCCAGCGCGCCCATAATGATTACTAACGCGAAGACGATCGCGGCCGCGACTGAGGCGCCGAGAATTCCGGCCAGCCACTGCTCAAGTCCCTGCGTGTAATAGACGGTCATAAACGTCGACGAATACGCGCCGACGGCCATGAAGCCGATGTGTCCGATCGAGAATTGGCCGGTGAAGCCGTTGATCAGATTGAGAGAAACCGCGAGGATGATGTTGATGCCCGCCATCTTCCAGAGATCAACCTGGTAGAGCGGAACGCCGAAACCAAACAGACCTTCCTTGCTCATGGCCAGGTTCAGCCCGTAGAGCACGGCGATGATGATCAGCGCGATGAGGAAGCGTTTGACGAACGAAATCATGTTTTCGGTAAACAGAAAGACTTGTTCCCTCTCCCTTTGGGAGAGGGTTAGTATATTTGACTCACCTCAGGGCAGCCCGAAGGGCTGCAAGCTAGTAGCCGGTGGTTGGAGCGTAGCGGAAACCACCGGGAACCTTGGGATTCAAATGATCAGCACCCTGAAAGGGTGCCAGATGCTCTGCCGAATCGCTTAAAAAAGAACTCGCACCCCTTCAGGGTGCGTTTACTTCTGGCTTTCGTACCGGTGGTCTCCGCTGCGCTTCGACCACCGGCTACTGGCTCGCAACCCTTCGGGTTGCCAAACTTCCATCGCCTCGGTTTGGGGCCGAAATGATTTCACTCAGATGAGTCAATATCTGAATGCTCTCCCAAAGGGAGAGGGAGTTATTCAGCGACCCGCTAAACTTTCTCCTGCACGGTCGTGCCCAGAATGCCTGACGGACGAATTAACAGAACCAGAATCAGAATGGCGAAAGCGACTGCATCGCGATAAGTTGATTGAATGCCGATGTTGCTTCCGTAGCCGACCACCATCGTCTCAGCCACGCCAATCAGCAGCCCGCCGAGCACCGCGCCCGGGATATTTCCAATGCCGCCGAGCACCGCCGCGACGAACGCTTTCAATCCGGTGGTGATGCCCATCAACGGATCGATTGTTGGGCTGTATTGCGCGGTCAGGACGCCGCCCGCCGCCGCCAGCGCGGAACCCAGCGCGAACGTAAACATGATGATTGCATCGGTATTGATGCCCATCAGCTTGGCCGAATTCAGGTTGAACGAAACGGCGCGCATCGCGGTGCCGACTTTCGTCTTAAAAATAATCCATTGCAGGATCACCATCAGCGCGATCGAAACGGCGAAAATCAGAATCTGCGATTTCGAGATGGCGGCGTTTCCGAACAAAGGGAAAGTGGTGTCATTGATCAGTTGCGGAAAGCCGCGTCCCTGTCCGCCAAACAGCGCGACGAACAGGTTTTCCAGCAAGAGCGAAACGCCGATCGCCGTAATCAGAGACGTCATGCGCGCGTACTTTCTGACTGGTCGATACGCCAAGCGTTCCATTGCTATGCCGACGAGCGCCGCGACTACCATGGACCCGATTAGCACAAAAAGAAGGCCGCCCCACGACGGCCCCAATCCGAGCTTCAGCGAGATAAAATAGCCGGCGAACGCGCCGACCATGTAAATGTCGCCGTGCGCAAAATTGATCAAACGCAGAATGCCGTAAACCATCGTGTAGCCGAGCGCAATCAGCGCATAGATGGCTCCGATGTTTAGGCCGTTGATTAGCTGCTGAACGAAAGTGTCCATCTCAAGACTCTTGGTACAGAACCGCGAGCAGTAGCGAGCGGGTTAATGCCTGACTTGAATTCTGATCCCGCTCCCTACTCTGTAATACTCGTTACGGCGCGATCGTTTCTTTGTAAACAAACTTCTTGTCGCGCAGCTCGAGCACGACGGCCGATTTCACGGCGTTGCGCTCCTCATTAAGGCTGATGATGCCGGTGATACCCTTGAAATCTTTGGTCGTGGCGATGGCGTTGCGCAGCGCCGCGCACTCGGTTCCGTTCGCGCGCTTAATTGAGTCGGCCAGCACCAGCATGGCGTCGTAGGCGAGGGCGGCAATCGCGTCGGGCGCCGTACCGTTATATTTCGCTTTGAAGCGATTGACGAAGTCCTGAATCGCCGGTGTCGGATCGTCCACCGAATAATGGTTCGAGATAAAGCTACCGTTCAATGACTCGCCGCCCAGATCCCAGATCTGTGGAGAATCCCAACCATCACCGCCGAGCAGCGGCGCGGCGATTCCCAATTGCTTCGTCTGCTTGGCGATGACGCCGACTTCCTGATAGTAGCCGGGCACGTAAATCACATCGGGCTTCAGATCGCGAATGGCCGTCAACTGCCCGGTGAAATCGCGGTCACGTTGCGCATAGGCTTTCTCAGTCACGATTTCGCCGCCGAGTTTAGTGAATGCTTGTTTGAAAAACTGAAGCAGCCCTTTGCTGTAGTCTGAGTTCGAGTCAAAAAGAATTGCAGCCTTCTTGGCTTTCAAGGAATTGGCCGCGAACTTGGCCATCACTTCGCCTTGAAACGGATCGATAAAGCAGACGCGGAAGATATAATCGCCTTCCTGGGTCACCTTTGGGTTGGTCGAAGACGGCGAGATCATCGGCACCTTTGCACCTTGCGCATGTGGTGCGGCAGCGATGCTGTTCGAGGAAGCGACTTCGCCGATCAGCGCGCGCACCTGATCCTGATTGATCAGTTTCGTCACGACGGTCGCGGCTTTGCCGGGTTCGCCCTGATCGTCTTCATGAATGAGTTGCACCTGGCGACCGTTGATGCCCCCCGCCGCATTGATCTCATCGGCCGCCATCTGCGCGCCGTTCTTGGTCGATTGGCCGAAGCTGGACGTCTGTCCAGTCAGGTCGCCATATACGCCAATCTTGATCGTGCCGCCGGGATCAGCGCAGTTACCGCCGCGGCGCGTGCAAGTCGCCGACGCGAACACAGCAGTAATCAGGGTCAATGCGATGAGAATCCGTTTCATAGTTCACCTCACAGAGCGTTTCGGACCAAGCTTTCGGTTTTGCGGACAGCATCATAGCGGCGAGTCTTGGAATTAGGCAAACTGATTATGAGCCCCCCATCACAAAAGAGGGCTGGGCCGAGTCGCGAAATGGTTCGGGTTCTGGCGGCGAATCGAATACAATCGTGGCGCCCCTGGGAGCGCGGGCATCTAGCCCGCCGTTAAGTCCAAACGCAATGGCCATCGAACTTCTCGTCAATTTCCACGAATTCTGGTCGCGCTTGCGCGGAGACATTGAGCGCGCGCACGAGTCAGTGTTTGTTCAGACCTTTGCGTTTGAAGGTGATTCAGTCGGCAAACAATTGGCTGAAGCACTGCTGTCGTCGCCCGCGCCTGACAAGCGAGTACTGGCTGACTCGTTTACGCGGGTTGTTTTGAGTGATCGGTTTCGTTATTCGCCGGCGAACATATTCGACCGCGGATTGCAGCACGAAGCGCGAGAAACCGTCGCGATGCGAAGAAAGTTAGAGGCGGCGGGAACCAGGATCAGGTTTACGAACGCGTACCGCCCCACGCCACGCACTCTGCTCAGCCGCAATCATAAGAAGCTCATCGTGATCGACGAATCAACGGCGTACATCGGCGGCATCAATTTTAGTGAGCACAACGCGGCGTGGCACGACATGATGCTGCGGATTGACGATGCGGACGCAGTGGCGTTCCTGCGAAAAGATTTCCTTTCGACCTGGAGCGGCGGCGACCGCTTCGCGCACGATGAATTTCCCGAACTCGAACTGTTCACGCTTGACGGGCGCGATAACCGGCGCGCGTTCCAGCGCGTGCTTAACCTGATTGATGGCGCGCGCGAGGCGATCTTCGTTGAAAGCCCTTACATCACATTTCCGTTTTACGAGCGTTTGCGCGTGGCTGCAGACCGCGGCGTCAACGTGAAAGTCGTGACGCCCGGACAAAACAACTGGAGTTACTTCGCGAACTACGCCCGGCGTGAATCGGCGCGATCAAAAATCGATCTGAGGTTGTCCCAGCGGGGAATGAGTCACTTAAAAGCGATGCTGATCGATGAAGCGGTCCTAATCGCCGGCTCTTCAAATTTTGATTATTTGAGTTACCGGCTTTATCAGGAAGTCCTGGGCGTCTTCACCGACCAGGCATTGATTTCCGATTTTCGCCAACGGGTGATGCTGCCCGATGTTGCGAACAGCGTCGCGGTCGATTGTCACGCCAGCGCGTTCGACCTTCGTTGGTTGAATTGGCAGAACCGGCTAATCGATTTCGCGGTGACCACACTCACCTGAGTGGCACAGACTTCAGTCTGTGATTATCGCGAGCATCCACAGACTGATGTCTGTGCCCCTCTTTTCAACGCTTCTCCATTGGAAAAACAAAATCGTTCTGTGCCGCCGACGCGTGACACTTCAGGCATTTGCCGTTTTTCTCGCGGTTCAGAATCTTTGTTCCGGCACCGCTGACGGTCAGAAATTCCCAGCCGTTTGCTTTTCCGTTGAAGCTCTTGTCACGCTTGATCATGACGACCAGTCGATCAGGATCTGATGACGGCGACCACCGTCGCTCGCGAACGATGACGGTGCCGACGGGAAAACTAAACGGTTCACGTTCGAATCCACGGCGTCCGACTTCGTTGACATAACCGAATCCAAAACTCGTTGCATGTTTGCCGTCGTCTTTGCGTCGACCGCTGGGCGCGGAATCGCGTGGAAAATAAACTCTGGTCGAAGGTTGCGTAGTGATGATGTTAGGCAGGCCGTCCATCACCGTACGATTCGGAAAGTTAAGACTTGTTGCTGGATGACCAGCGCCACCGGCGCTGACGGTCATGCTTCAAACCAGTGTTTCGCCCACCGGAAAGGCAGGATCTGTTTTGGTGACCGGGACCTCAACCTTCACCGGATCGGCATTTACTTTCGTCCATTGTCGATATCCGGAGATTTGATCGAGCACTTGCGTCTCGTTGTTGTTACGGGCGAGCGCGGCGGCTGTAAACGCCGCTGCGACTGCAATTGCCAAAGTGGCTAAGGAGAGTTTTTTCATGCGAAACCTCAATCGTGTGTGTTGAGGTCCAGGGTTGCCCTTGAGATGCGCCGAGCGTCGGTGAGGGCTGCCCCTAATTAGAAGGATTAGCGGGAAATCGATTGCGATCGGATCGCACTTTTTCATTCACACCTCGCTTCAGCGAGGTGTTATCGAGCGGATACAGACCGGAACGTTTTTTAACGGTTTTATTTAAGCCGTTGAAACGGCTGGGCAAATGAAAGGCTCTCCAACCACCTCGCTGAAGCGAGGTATGAATGAGAATCAGTCTGGCGCGGAATCACTTCGCCAGTCTTTCGTTGATCGACGCGACGTCGCTCGCTTTCCATGAGCGATGATTGAAGACATAAACGCGACGGTTACGCTTGAATTGAATGTCGAGGGGTTCGTCCACCGCGATGCCGTAGCTTTTTTGACAGAGCGGTTCGCGAAAGTCTTCGCCAGAGGATAAGAAGTTCTTGATCGTTCGGTCGTCAGCGCCCATGCGAAAAATCATTGGCACGGCTTCGTCCACGGGCAAATCGCTGAGCCATCGGTCGCCGACACAGAACGAAGCGAGCGCCGTCATCGATAGCGCCAGGTTGTCCGGCAACTTCGCGCGCACGTCGTGGAGCAGTGCCCGATAGAAGTCGCGTTCCGAACTGGTGGCATCGAAATCGATCTGGATCGCTAACACGTTTGGAAGCCGCATGGTTCGCAGAATGAGTTCGCCGGCTTTGTGTCGTTGCGCGTCGCTCAATGAAGCGTATTCTTCCGTTGTTTTCTGCGATTCGATGCGCGTGACAGCAATCAACTTCATCTCAGGCGAGACATCGAGGGGCTGATGACGCGGATTCAAGATGACGTCGTCTTTCTTCAGCGCGAGTGTTTGCGCGAGAAAGGCTACGGCGAAGCGATTCGAGTCGAGCGACTTGAGATCCTCGGGCCGTTCCCACGCCCACAGAATTACTGGCGGAAATTGCGCTTCATCCAGGCGATTTCTGATTTCAACTTTCGGTGTGCAACTGGCGAGTATCACGAGTGTTAGCGCCCCAACCACGAAGCATTTGCCGCTGAATCCCATCGAACGACATGGTAACGACCGCGACCATAATGTGCCAGAAGCTTTACGGTAAGAAGCGCGTAATCCTCAGTGACGACCGCGGAAAACCACCCAGGACGATTGCGTGGACCGGCGCGGTGTTGCCTCAAAGCTGTTCTTCGTTTCAGTCGCGAAGCGGACTGAATGAAAATGGCCCAGCGCTTTAGCGCTGGGTGAAAGGGGTCAGGCATTAGGAAGTCCGTGAAGCGGACGACTGAAAACTGAAACACCTTCCCGTCTGCTTCGGTTAAGTTCAGCCGTCCGTTTCACGGACTACATGCCATGGTGTCCTCCGATCCCACCGATGAATCGGTGGGCTATTTTCATTCGTCGGCTTCGCCGACTGTTGGGCAAGGCCAACCGGCGCGGTGCTAGAATGCGTCCGCGGGAAGCGAATAGAGCTACAGATGGAGTAGGACTAATGAGAGTTATTGACTGCGTCAAGTTTTCTCTGGCCGCGCTTACGTTGAGCTTATTGATTGGTTTCACTGACGTGGTGGCTCAAACGTCAACCTCGCAAGCCACCTCGCTGCCTTCGTATCAACTGAAATTTGGCGCCTTCACTGCGCGTTTCGATCCCGGCGGGACTTTCACCCTGCAAGGCCAGGGTTGGCCGGCTTTGAATGGCAATTGGAAGGGCGGCGGCGCCGCGCAGGTTGAGTTGATGATGTCTGGTGGGCCCGGTGGTTGCGATGGGCCCGGGCGATATCAATTCCGGATGGATGGAAAGCACGTCAAGTTCACCGTCCTCAAAGATGACTGTCGCGTGCGTCAGATCATTCTCGACGGCAGTGACTGGGCTCCCGCCGACGAGGCGAAAGTTATCCCTTCACGCAAGATCACTTTGACAAAGGCGGGCCGGACGTCACTCTCTCGTCCACGCTCAGCCGCGGGAAGCTGGCCGTCGTTTCGAGGACATCGGGCATTGGGCGTCGCTGAAGGTCAAAGCCTACCCGATCAATGGAATACCAAGACCGGCGTGAACATTTTGTGGCGGACGCCGATACCCGGGCTATCGCACTCAAGCCCGATCGTTTGGGGGGACAAGATATTTGTCACCACAGCGATTAGCACTGATCCAAAAGCGACGTTTCGCCCCGGCTTGTACGGTGATGGTGACGCGTCAAAGGACCTCTCGGTTCACAAATGGGTGATCTATGCGATCGACAAACGCAGTGGAAAGATCGCCTGGGAACGTGTGGCCCACCAGGGCCAGCCACTCGAGAAACGACACATTAAAGCGACTTATGCTAATGCGACGCCCGCCACCGATGGCCGCATCGTGGTGGCGTGGTTCGGATCGCAGGGTGTTCATGCCTACGACGTCAACGGCAAGCCTCTTTGGAAAGTGGATCTCGGCCGCGTGGACATGGGCGCTTACGACATCCCCACGTACGAATGGGGCCCGGCCAGTTCTCCGATTATCTGGAATGATCTGGTCATCATCCAGTGCGACACGCAGACCGATTCATTTCTGATCGCACTAGATGTGGCCACGGGGAAGACCATCTGGAAAACTGACCGTGAGGAACTGCCATCGTGGGGCACGCCGACGGTCGCTGACACTTCAGCCGGAAGCCAACTGTTAACTAACGCCTCGAACTTCATTCGCGCTTACGACCCGCGTACCGGAAAAGAGTTGTGGCGACTTGGGCGCAGCTCAAAGATTACCGCGCCCACGCCCCTCGTCAGCGATGATCTGATCGTAGTCGCCAGCGGACGCGGTCCGGAACGGCCGATTTTCGTAGTGCGACCAAATGCTCGCGGAGACATCACCCTGGCCGATGGCAAAACAGCCAGCGAAACGATCGCCTGGAGCCGCACCGGCCGTGGATCTTATATGCCGACGCCGCTCATCTATCAGGGGCGGCTTTATGTGCTGGCGAATAACGGCACCTTCGACGCCTATAATTTGAAGACCGGTGAAGAGATTTATCGCCAGCGCCTGCCGGCAATCGGCAGTGGCTACAGCGCGTCACCGGTGGCGGCAGATGGCAAGATCTATCTGACGAATGAAGACGGTGAAATTGTGATCGTTGGCGCGGGAGATAAGTTCAGTCACATCGCTACCAATTCGATGGGGGAACTCCTCATGGCCACCCCAGCATTGTCCGAAGGCGTGATGTACGTTCGGTCGTCGCAGAGTTTGTTTGCAGTTGGGAAGAAGCGGTAATTCGTTTTCTGTAGCCCAGGCGTTAACGCCTGGGATGCCGGGGGGATTCATTTCTGTAGCCCAGGCGTTAACGCCTGGGATCCCAAGGAGTGATTTATTTTCGAAGCCCCATTAATGGGGCTTTAACCGTGATTCGCATCTCTGAACCCAGGCGTAAACGCCTGGGCTAAAGAAAAGCACCTATCTCCCATCACCATTTGCTTGCTCACGCGCGTGATACGAAGAGCGAGTCAGCGGGCTGGATTGCACGTGTTTGAATCCCATCGACATGCCGATGTCGCGCCAGCGATCGAATTCTTCGGGAGTGACGTAACGTTCTACCGGCAGGCGGCGGGCGTGCGGTTGCAGGTACTGGCCGATGGTCATGATGTCGCACGACGCGGCGCGCAGATCTTTCATCAGCTCGACTACTTCATCAAATTCTTCGCCGAGGCCCACCATGATGCCGCTCTTCGTTAACATTCCATTCTGTTCACGATCGCGGCGGGCGCCCGCGCGCTGCAGTAACGTCATCGACTGCTCGTAAACGGCATCAGGGCGAACGCGACGGTAGAGCCGGGCAATCGTCTCAGTGTTGTGATTCAACACATCGGGTTCGGCATCGAGCACGGTGTTCAGGGCGGCTTCATCGCCATTGAAATCTGGAATCAGGACTTCGACTTTGCACTCGGGATTGAGCGCGCGTACTTCGCGAATCGTCTCAGCCCAGTGCGCGGCGCCGCCATCCGGCAAATCGTCGCGATTCACCGAAGTGATCACTGTGTGCGCGAGATTCAAATGGCGCACTGCTTCGGCGACGTGTCGCGGCTCTGATATATCTAAAGCGTTCGGAGCGCCTTTGCCGACCGCGCAGAAACCGCAATGCCGCGTACAGATGTCGCCGCCGAGCATGAAAGTCGCGGTGCGATCCGACCAGCATTCAAAGATGTTCGGGCACCGTGCCTCCTGACAGACCGTATGCAGGTTCAACCCTTCGATCAGCTTCAGCAGATGGTTCTGGTTCGTCGGATCGCCCAGACGGATCCGCAGCCAATCAGGTTTAGGCTGACGAGGTTTGGTGTTTAGGACTCGAAGTTCGCGGGCCAAGTTTTGTTCCTATGGTTTTAGCAAAAACATTCTAGCATCCGCGTCTCAGAATCGGCATCTAAGGGATGCTTAAGTCAGAACCACCTGCGGTAGCGGGTGGTTGAACTCAAATGTTCGCGCGTTTCTCGTTTGACAGATCAACCACCCGCTACCGCAGGTGGTTCTGACTCTGCTGCGCTATACTGCGCCGAATTTAGGAGGACTTATGAAACGAATTCTCATTTCGACAGCGGCGATTGGTGCTCTGCTCACGACCTTTGTGTTTGCCTTCGGTGATATCGCTCGGCCGAGGCCGACGACGCCGACTGAACCCCATGGACAAATAGTCCTTCACAGCGGGCTGACCATTACGTCGGACAGCAAAACTTACGACGCGCGACTGCAAATCTCGGCAGAAACTTTGAAGGCGATTAATGAGTCCCTAGAACGTAAAGACGGCTCGGCTTCGCTGATGCAAAGCATCACGCACAGCTCGACGCGGACGATGATGGCTGGACTGTTCATGTTTCTCGCCGTTTCGTTCGCGGGTGTTTGGCTCGCGCGTTCAAATCAGCGTCGGAACGTGAAAGCCATCGCCGCGGTGGTGGTGATTGCGTTCGTATTCGGAGCGGCGACGGTCATTGTGCGCGCGAACGCGGGACCGCCGGGATACGTTCGCTGGCAGAATCTGCCGCAAGCTTTGAAAGACGGCAAAGCGACGACGGCCGGTGTTGATATCGAGATCGTTCCCGGCGACGGTCAGATTAGGCTGATCGTTCCGTTGCGCAACACGAATAGACCTGGGGAATAACGTCAGCGCAGGCGCGCTCGGTGACTGTGCTTTGGACTTAGTACTCTGTGCTTGATGTCTGTTCGGAAGTGAGTCGCCGTGACTGAGAAATCAAAGTCCAAAGAACAAAGGACAAAGTACAGAGCTCAAAATGGAACGAGCTGAAAACATTTCGATTGCGACATGGTCGGGCGCTAAAGCACGCGAGCGAGCGCATGTGTCTGCGAAAACATTTGCGGCACTTTTGATTGCCAGCGCGCTGGTGTCCGCCGCGTTTGCCAGTTGGGTGCCGTTGACGGCGTCAATCGCGACTGTGTTCCTCTTCGCCGGTCCGCACAACTGGTTTGAGCTGCGTTATTTCCTCACACGTTTGCCGGTGCGCTTTGGCCGCTCACGAAACTTCTTCATCGTTGCGTTCAGCGGAATTTTCGCGCTCACCCTCGCTTACGTTTCACTCCCGGCGCTTTATTACGCCAACCTCTGGTCAGGACAGAACTGGCCCACCGCGATTGCCGCGTGGAATACGGGGCTCTTGTTATGGATAGCAGTCCTGGTCGCGATGCGCGGGAAACAAACCTCGCGACGTGATTGGTCATGGGCGTTCCCGGTCGCCTTTGGCCTGTGCGCAGTCAACTGGCTGGTACCCGATTTGTTCAGCCTTGGCATCGTTTATCTACACCCACTCGTCGCGCTCTGGTTTCTTGATCGGCACTTGCGCCGCACAAAGCCGGAATGGTTGAAGACGTATCGCCGGTGTCTGATGCTTCTGCCGGTACTGTTGGCCGGCATGCTCTGGCAGCTTTCAGGGACATCGTCGCTGGCTGAAGACAACGGTTTGTTCTGGCGTATCACGCAACACGCTGGCGCTGAGCTTCTGCCGAATGTCTCGAGTCACTTGCTGGTTTCGACACACGTGTTTCTCGAGATGCTGCACTACGGTGTCTGGATCGTGGCGCTGCCGTTGATCGGCGCAACCGGCGCGATTTGGAAAGTGAAGACCATTCCGGTAGCGGGCCACTCGCGAGGTTTTCCGAAACTGATCGCCGGTGTTCTCATCCTCACCCTGTTTATCGTCGCGGTACTGTGGCTGGGCTTTTCGATGAACTACAACGCCACCCGAGACATTTACTTCACATTGGCGATTGCCCACGTGCTCGCCGAAGCGCCGTTCCTTTTGAGAATGTTGTGATGGGTCCGAAGTAACCAATGAGGCTTCAAGCACTCGAAGAACTATCTATGCCTGACGGCAACGGCGAGTTCTGGCTCGATGCCAGTGAGGCGTCATTGGAAGCGATCTGGGGAAACCCAGGGGACGACGTCTATGCCGAACTACTCCCGAGGTAGTGTCATCCTCGTTCGCTTTTAGAAAAGTTCGCAAGCAATCAAAATGTCGTCTTCTGCTCTTTGGCGCTTCCTGCCGCTTGGTTATCTGCTCACAATTCTGATCGAAACTCCGATTCTTCTCGTCGGCCTCTCAAAGCGGCATCCGATTAAGCGAAGATTGTTGGCGGGACTGTGGCTGACTGCGTGTACTTATCCTGTCGTCGTGCTCGTGCTGCCGCCGTTGTTTGAAAGTAGATCGCGCGCGGCGTACCTCGTTGTCGCTGAGACATTCGCGCCGCTCGCGGAATGCATTTTGTTTTGGCTGGCCTACGGCGGATCAGAGGAATTAGGAAAGAGTTCGATGTGGCGAGACTTCGCGGCCATCGTCGTAGCAAATCTCGCGTCGTTTGGGGCCGGTGAAGTGTTGAATGCTTACGGCTGGTTTGGACTGCTCTGAGGCTGAGCGCCAGATTGAGAAGCGGCATTATCCAGATTCAAACAAACATCGCCCACGACCACGCGCGCGCCTGCGCCGGCTTCATTTCGTTTTAATCGCTTGAAGAGGAAAACGAATCCGACCAACACGGCGGCCGTCAGCATCAGCACAACGACGGCAACCAGGACAAAACCGGCGATTCCGATGCCGACAGAGACCGGCTCGGGCGCTGCATCGAGCAATAAGATTTGACTCATCATTCGCTAGTCCTTCAGAACGTCGGCGAGTACATCACTATCAACGTTACCGCCGGATAATACGACGCCCACGCGCCGGCAGTTTTGCGGAAGCTTCTTTGTAAACACCGCGGCCGCGGCCGCCGCGCCCGACGGCTCGACGACCATCTTCATTCTAAACAAGATGAATTTCATCGTCGCGATGATCTCGTCGTCCGTCACGGTCAGAACCGCTTCGGCGTTTTGACGCGTGATTGGAAAAGTGAGTTCGCCCGGCTTTTGCACTCGCAACCCGTCAGCGATTGTGGGCGGCGGAGAGATCTTGACGCGCTCGCCCCTGGCGATCGATTGCTGCGTGTCGTTCGCCGTGTCGGGCTCGACCGCAAAGCATCTGATCGATGGACTCACTCCCTTCGCTGCAGTGCTGACTCCGGCGAACAATCCGCCGCCACTGCAGGGCGTCAGGATGCAATCCAGGTCCGGAACTTCTTCCACCAGCTCCAGCCCGCACGTTCCCTGACCGGCCATGATCAAATAGTCGTCATAGGCCGGAACCTGCACCAGGCCTTCGCGTTCAGCGATCTCGCGGCCAAAGGCGTCACGCTCGTCTTTGTGTCGATCGAAGACGCGAATATCGGCGCCATAGCTGCGCATGCCGGCGACTTTCATTTTCGGCGCGTCATCGGGAATGCAGACGACCGCGCGCACTCCGGCTTCGCGCGCCGCGAGCGCAACCGCCTGCGCGTGATTGCCGGATGACACGGCCAGCACCCCCCGCTTTTTCTCGTCATCAGTGAGCGAAAGAATTCTGTTGGTGGCGCCACGCGCTTTGAATGCGCCTGCCCGTTGCAGGTTTTCGCATTTGAAGAAAACTTCGCAACCAGCAACTTCGTTAAAAGCGCGCGAAGTTGCGACCGGCGTGCGATGCACGCGGCCGGCGATTCGTGCGGCGGCTTGTTTGATCAGATCGAATGTCAGCATTTGAAGTCAGAACGGCCTGCGGTAGCGGGCCGTTGAACCTTAAACTGGATTAGTCTCCCGCAGATCAACCCGCCGCTACCGCAGCGGGTTCTGACTCCAGCTCCAGCTCAAAAACCTCGGCAAAGCGTTCCGCGATGCGATCTTCTACTTCGCTTAATTCAATTTCCCGTCCCAGCAACTCCTTCATTGAAGTCACCGGCTCGCCTTCGCAGGCGACGATCAGATTGAAGTAACTCAAATCAGTATTCACATTCAGGGCGAAGCCGTGCGTCGTTACCCAGCGGGCGATGTGCACGCCGATGGCCGCTACTTTCCCGCGCGGCGTATGCACTCCCGTCAAACCTGCGATCCGAAACGTTTCGATACCGAAGTCGGACATCGCGCGAATCAGAACCTCTTCCAAATCGCGCACAAAGCGATGCACGTCTTTGCGATCCGGACTCAGGTTGATGATCGGGTATCCCACCACCTGGCCCAACCCGTGATAGGTCGCTTTACCGCCGCGGTTTGTTTCAAAGACTGTGACGCCGCGCGCTTGCAGCACTTCATCCGCAGCGATGATGGCCCCCGGCGCTGAACGTCGTCCCATCGTCACCACATGCGGATGCTCGAGCAAGAGCAGCGTGTCAGGCTGTTCGCCGGCCAACACTGCGCGCTCGCAAGCTTTCTGAATATCCAGCGCCGCGCCGTATTCGACGCGCCCGAGGCGTTCAACTTTCAGATTTCGCCGTTCGCTCATGGACAGAGTAGAATCGCGATTGTACCGCACCGCAGTTTTAGGGACGACCGGAGGAAACATGAACCGCTACGTAATCATTGCTGCAGCCTGTTTGTTGCTTTTGCCCGTCACCGCGTTCAGCCAAACGCGAACGCGCCGAAGCACTCCCCAGAGGAAAGCAACCACGACAACGTCCACGGCCGCGCAGGCTGCCGAAATCCGCATGGCGGGTGCGACAAAAGTCGCCGACCAGGTGAAGATTCTCACCCGGTTCCTTTACTTGCTGGGCGGCGTAGCGAAGGGCATCGAACAAATTGATGAAGCGGCGAAGAAGAACGAAGCCTCGCCCACCGCTCTCCAGCAGAACGAGCAGAACAAAACAATCGTGAAGACCAGTCTGCGCAACGTGCGCGAAGGTCTCGATGCTTTGGAAGTTTATTTTCGGAGCACGCCTGGACTAACGAGCTACTATTTGAGACTTGCAGGTTCAGCTTCGGGTGCGGCCGATGCGGAAGCTCAAGCGGCCATGGGACAGTTCGATCAATCGGGGCGCACGCTGCTCGGCGTCGTCAACCGCTTGACCGACGTTTTGTTAATCATGCGGTAAGGACGACTGCGGCTGGTGTGAAGTCAGAACGGCCTGCGGTAGCGGGCCGTTAAACTGGAAAGCAGTCACCGATGAGATCAACCCGCCGCTACCGCAGCGGGTTCTGACTTCATGATGCGCATTGATCCTTCTATGAAAACTTTCCGAGTGGCAACAACCGCGTCAGTGTTGGTTCTACTCGTCACCGCTAACACCTTCGCGCAACCAGTCACGACCGAACAGCTCTCCCTTAACCAGACACAAGCTTCGCATTTCGCCCGCCTCGCTTTGAAATGTGTCCGGAAAGAATTTCCGCAAAAGCTCGATCACACCATGAACGATGCGTCAGAGGTTCGCAGTCCAAAGCAACTGCACCCGGCGTTCTATGGTTGCTTTGATTGGCATTCAACGGTACACGGCCATTGGATGCTCGTACATTTGCTGAAGAGGTTTCCGGCCCTGCCGGAAGGGCGTCAGATTCGCGAGGCTCTGGACGATAATCTGAACGCGAAGAACATCGCCGCCGAGGTTGCTTATCTAAATCAAAAGAGCCGCGCGTCTTTCGAACGGACTTACGGGTGGGCCTGGCTTCTGAAGCTGGCGGAGGAATTGCACGGCTGGAACGATGAAGACGGTCGAAAGTGGTCACGCAATCTTCAGCTGCTCGCCGATGCCTTTGCCGATAGATACATCGCGTTTCTGCCGAAGCAGAATTATCCAATTCGTACCGGCGTGCATCCGAACACGGCGTTCGGTCTGGCGTTCGCGCTCGACTATGCGCGCGCGGTGGGAAATCGAAAGTTAGAAGCGCTGATCGTTGAGCGCAGTCGCACGTACTTTGGACGCGATGTAAATTATCCGGGCGCCTGGGAGCCGGGCGGCGAAGACTTCTTTTCCGCGGCGCTGATGGAAGCTGACTTGATGCGACGGGTAATGAAGGGACGAGAATTTGCCGTGTGGTTTCGTCGCTTTCTGCCCGGCGTCGCGCGCAATCAACCCAAAGCCTTGCTGGAACCGGCGATTGTCACCGACCGCACTGATCCCAAGCTTGTGCATCTCGACGGTCTAAATCTCAGTCGCGCCTGGTGCATGCGTAGCATCGCAACTGCTTTGCCGCACACCGATCCGTCGCGCGCGGTCCTCGCTCGTTCTGCGACCGCCCATGCGCAAGCGGCCCTTCCGCATGTCGCCAGCGGTAGTTATGAAGGCGAACATTGGCTCGCCTCGTTTGCGGTGTACATGTTGACGACTCCCGCGCCGTAAACACCGGCCATTCCGACAATTCCACTCCCGCGGTTTATAATTCTGGTTTGCAATTCCTCGTAAATTTCTTGCGGAGTAAGAATGTCAGCTAATCGACTCGAAAAACGCTCTGACCAAATCCAGTTCAACGGCCGCATTCTGTTTTTAACGGAAGATACGGCGCTGATTCGAAAGCAACTCGAAGCCACCGGCGACGAAGCCCGCAGAATTGAAGACGAGTTAGCGGCGCGACTCGCGAACGACAATCTGCCGCTGATGAACAACATTTCGACCGACGAGATCACGCCGGGTTGGGTTTGTTTTCATTACGACGAGACTCTGGGCGAGTACGTTTACGTCGGGATGCGCGATGCCGCAGTCAGGAAGGATGAAGTGAAGAACGGCGGGTTCGCCGTCGTCGTGTCGGGTATGTCAAAGGGTTGCGGCTCGTCACGCGAGACGGCGCCGTACGCCGAGAAATGGGCCGGCATTCAGCTCGTCATCGCGCAGAGCATTGAGAAGATTTATGGCCAGAACTCGCAAAATATTGGTTTGCTGACTTCGACTGACTTCGGATTGATCGATCGCGTTCGTCGCGGCGAAAAGATTCGGCTAGCGGAATTCACCAAAGGACTCGATCCGATCTCAAAAGACATTGTGGAGTACGGCGGGCTGTTCAATTACAACAAGGCGCGTCTGGCGGGCGAAGTTTCACCGCCGCCCGTTGAGAGTCAGCAAGGTGTCGGAAGCCCGCGCGTCAGCAAGGGCTCGGTCACGGGAGCTGCCCTCCCTGACGGTCGGGCTTCTGACACCCGCCCCATGAACATCGTCGAAAAAATTATTGCGCGTCACGCGTTCGTCAAAGCGGGAACTATTGGTGTGGAGTCAGTCAAGCCCGGCGACGCGTTGTTCGCCGTTGCCGACGTGCGCTTTTCGCATGAATACGTGACGCCGATGGCCGCGTCGCTTTTGACTCAAGCGCTGGGACCGGACGCGCGAGTGACCGAACCTGAATCGGTCTTCGCGTTTCGCGATCACCTGACGTTCCTCAACAAAGTAATGTCGCCGAAGCATCGCGAGATGGGCTTGCTCGAAAAGGCCGACGGCCTGGCGACGACGCAAGAGACATTCACCACGAAGCAAGGCATCAAGCTTTACGGCGAGAATCCCGACGGAGGTTCGGAAGCAATTTGTCACAACGCGGTGGTTGAGGATCTCGCTTTACCCGGACAGATCGTGATTGGCACTGACTCGCACACGTGCATGGCGGGCGTGCTTGGCTGCTTTGCGTTCGGCGTCGGCTCAACCGACATGGCGAACGCCTGGTACACGAAAGACATTCGCATCCGCGTCCCCGAAACCGTTAAGTACGTTTTGACGGGAAAGAAGCGCGCGGACGTCACGGCGAAGGACGTGATGCTCTATATCCTCGCGACGGACTACATGAAAACGAGTCAGGGCATCGGCAAGGTTCTGGAATTCGCGGGTGAAGATTTGATTAACTGGCCTATGGATGAGCGTGCGACGTTGACGAACATGTCAGTCGAGGCCGGCGGTACAACCGGCATCATTGAACCCGACGAAGCGACGCTCGCCTACATCGTCACCACGCGCGGCCTGGATGCGGAAACCGTGCGCGAAGGATTTGTTTACAGCGACGCTGATGCTGAGTACGCGGCCGTGTTTGAGATCGATTTAGACCAAATCAGACCGATGGTGGCTTTGCCCGGCGATCCGCGCAACGGAATTCCCATTGACGAGCTGGCGGAAGAAGTGCGCATCGATGCCGCGTACGGCGGCAGTTGCACCGGCGGCAAGATGGCTGACATGGATATGTACGCAACCGTCTTGCAGCACGCCCTCGCGCAGGGCAAGCACGTCGCGCCGGGAGTTCATCTTTATCTGCAATTTGGATCGCAGAAGATCAAGCAGTACGCGCGCAGCAAGGGATATATAGAAATCTTTGAAAAGGCCGGGGCTGAGATGATCGATCCATCTTGCGGCGCCTGCATCAACGCGGGCCCCGGCGCTTCGCCTTCGGCTGAAACCGTTACCGTCAGCGCGCAGAATCGAAATTTTCCCGGCCGCAGCGGCCCAGGCAAACTGTATCTCGCTTCACCCTATGTTGTAGCTGCTTCGGCAATCGCGGGAAAGATTGTTGAGCCGGATGAATTTTTGGGGTGAAGTTACAAAACCCCGACCGGCAGGGAGCGGGATAAAGACTCAAGCGACTCCTGATCCCGCTCGCTACCGCTCGCGGTTCCGTAAAGCCTACATCGCTAGACCACCATCAACCTGAACCACCTGGCCCGTGATGTAACGCGCGTCGTCTGAAAGTAAGAAGCAGGCAATGCGAGCGACTTCGTCGGCTTCGGCAAAACGTCCGAGCGGGATCTGCTCCAGAATTTTTGTTTGATAACTTTCGTCGAGACCGCTGGCCATGTCGGTGGCCACCATGCCGAGCGCGAGCGCGTTGACGGTGACCTTCCTGCTGGCGACTTCACGCGCGAGCGCTTTCGTCAACCCAATCATGCCTGCTTTCGAAGCCGAATAATTTGATTGCCCGGCCATGCCGACGACGCCGCTGATCGAAGTGATGTTGAGGATCGAGCCGCCCCCATCCTGACGCAGCATCACGCGCACCGCGGCTTTCGAAAAGTTCCACGCGCCTTTCAAATTCGTGTCGATCACCGCGTCCCAATCTTCTTCTTTCATGCGCAGAATCAAAGTGTCACGCACGATGCCGGCGTTGTTCACGAGAAAATCGATCCGGCCGAAAGCGTCTTTAGTTTGCTTCACCATCTCAACGGCTTCATCGGTGTTCGCGACGTCGCTCTGAGTCGCGAGTGCGCGCACGCCCAGCGCTTCAATTTCGGATTTCAAAGTCTCGGCAGCTTCCGCGCTCTTCGCATAGTTAAAGGCGATGTCCGCGCCGCGGCGCGCGAGCTCAAGCGCGATCGCGCGGCCGATGCCCCGCGTCGCGCCGGTGACGATGGCTGATTTGCCGGAAAATTGTTTGTCGCTCAAATAGGTTTCACCTCGAGAATACGTAGCGCTTTATTTTGCGTGTTCTTTGCGAGCTTGGCGACTTTGCGTGTACCAACCTCATTAAAAGGAGGCAATTTCACGCAAAGGCGCAAAGACGCAAAGTATCGCAAAGAAAACCATAAAACTAGATCCGGAAGTCGACGGATTGTACTTCACGTCGTCAGCCGACGGTAAATTCCCGGCAGCCGCTCAGGCAGTGACAGCACATCGTCGATGATCGTGTAGCCGACTTCGCCGTAGAGATCGCGCAACTCGCTTTCGGATTCGCGGTCGATCGTGATGCAGAACGGCGTGATGCCGCGCACCTTCGCGTTTACCAAAGCTTCGCGCGTGTCTTCGCGCGCGTAACGCGCATCACCGTAATCGTGATCGTAAGGCCGTCCGTCCGACAGAACGATCAGCAGACGCGTGCGCGCTTCCTGTTGTTCGAGCTTCGCCGTCGCGTGCCGAATCGCAGCGCCCAGGCGAGTGTTGTTCTGATAAGTAATGCCGCCGATGCGTCGCATGACTTCGTCCGAGTAATGCTCGTCAAAGTCCTTGAGCACATAGAACTTCACATTGCGCCGGCCTTCGGAGGTGAAGCCATTAATCGAATAGACATCGCCGACCGCTTCGAGCGCCTCACTCATCAGCACGAGGCCTTCTTTTTCAATCTCGATAATGCGGCGGCCCGGGTGGGTGTAAGGCTGAAGCGGATGGCGGCCAATCGTGCGTGCGGTCGATGAAGACTGATCGAGCAGGAAAGAAACTGCGACGTCGCGACGCCGGCGCAAGCGTTTGGTGTAGATGCGCTCAGACGCTTGCCCGTCGGCGCGCCGATCGATGAAGTAATCGACGACGGCGTTCAGATCGAAGTCTTCGCCATCCAACTCGTTCACGATGCGCGTCAGGTTCTCAGGCTTCAGCAACTGAAACTGATGACGGATTGACGACATGACGCCTTTGTAGCGTTCGCGTGTCTCATCGACGAACGCGCGACTGCCGCGCTTCACTTTCTTTTCCACGACGCGGCACCAGCCGACGCGGTGGTCGGTCAGCTCACGATCCCATTCGTCGTAATTGAACGCGACCTCGCCTTCTTCCAGGCCGTGCTCAGGCGTCTCGCCTTCGCTCCACGCTTCGCTGCCTTCAAGTTCGTCAAATTCGCCTTCCGCCTCGGTATTCCACGCATTGAACAATTCGCGCGCGTCGCGACGCTGCGGCTGCCGATCGCGCTCGCGCTGCGCCAACATCTCTTCGGCGAGTTTGCTTGCGTCTTCCTGATCCTGTTCGTCGGGAACTTCGATCTGCTTCTCGGCGTCTTCCATCGAGATCGATTGGAAGAGGTCGTAGACGCGACTTGTCGCCATCAGAGTGTCGGCCACGGTCGTGTTTGAATCGCTAAGGTAATCCGCGACCACTGTCTCTAACTCAGACACGATCTGCCCGTAGAAATTGCGGGCGTCGTCCAGTGCGCCGCCGAGCATCGTGATCTGGAACAATAACTCGAACGGAACCAGCGTCGCCGGTAGATCGATTATCTTCGGCCGGCGGCTTCTCAGGTGTGCGCGAATCAGATCAAGGTCGCGATTGAGCCCTCGATATTGGTTTCGCAACCGGCGATCGATGCGGCAGTTCTCAAGCGTGCCGAAAATGCGTCGGGCCAGAGCCGGAATCGGAAATAATTGGAGGACGGTACGGTAGTCAGCTTTTACGCCCTCCCCGCGTGCGGGGACGGATGGGGTGGGGTTACGGCGCGTGCCAACCTCTCCCCCACCCCTCTCCGCTTGCGGAGAGGGGCTTTGCCCGCGTTCCGCGGCAGCTATGTCCGGCACATATCCATCGTCCGCGAATGCGGCGCGCTCGTCCTGCTTTGCCGGATCGAAACGATCGGCGAGCGAAACATAAGCGGCGCGCAACTCATCCGTCGCTTGATCGTATGTGCCGAATTCAATCTGTCCGGCAGCATGCGCCGCCAGCACTTTGTAAAGCCGGAAGTCGAGTTCATCGTCGCCGAAATCAGAGACGACCGCCGGCAAATAAATCGTGCTGCCATCGCCGATGCGTGCTTCAACCGGCACGGCGGCAACCGAAGCAATCTCTACGGCGCGGCCGGTTAACCCTTCGACGTACAGCCGCAGCAAATGCTGAATTGAATCGAGTGTGACGCCGCCGTGATCACTGGCGCGGAGCGCGTCGTTGCTGGTGCGCGTCTCAAGCGCGTAATAACTTCGCCGCGTGCGCGTGTCGCCGGTAATCAGCCCTGCGCGCGCCCACGCTTCGAATTGATCGATCGAAACGGTGCGGAGCGCCTTTGCGCTGGAACGCAGACAGGCCAACGCGCTTTCACCATCGACACGCGCCACGTCGCGCGTGAGGCTGATTACCCGGCGCACCAGATCAATGGCCCGCTCGTGCCGAGTCTCAGTTACTATCAATTGAAAAGCGGTCGGGCACGTGCGCGTGAACGCCACCAGTCCCGCATTGCCGTGCGCCGCCACCGCCCAAAGAAGTTCGATCCACTCATCGAAACATTCCGGCACTGTCCGCAGGATGTTGCCACCGGCAATCAAGACTTGCAGCGCTGCTCCACCACCGCGTTCGAGAAAACTGCGTGCGCGCCGAATCAATTTGAGCGCGTTGTCCGGATCGAGTCGCGCGGTTGCCGCCGGGATCGAAACCCACGCATCAGCAGCGATGCCTCCGGCGTGTTCGGCAAACGACTTCGCGAGATCGATTGCCGCTATTAACAAGGCGTCCTCCCCGTTTAGAGGCGGGCTACTGCCCGCCATTGTGGGCTGCGGATCGGCGGGCGGTAGCCCGCCGCTAAACGAGCTTGGTGAGGAGAGGGCCTTAACGACCATCGGCGTGGCATTCAAGAACTCCGCGCTGTGTTTCGCGGAACGTCGCGAGATGCTGGCCGCGATTTCATGGATCGAGCGAAGCAGGTCGGCATCGGATACTTGGTCAGCCAAGGCGGGCGCGTCATGAAATGTTTCGGCCGCAATCGCTGCCGACAGAATCATCTGCCGCGAACAAACCTGGAACACAAAAGGCCGCACCGGCGCCGGTACGCGCGCAAAGTCCGTGGTTCCGGCGGAAAAGAAACTGATGCCGCTCTCGACGTCGTTAGTTGTCAGCCGCCGTCCCAACTCGCCCCACGCTCGTAATTCCGCCGGCTCCAGAACACGCGCGGCGTCCGGCGTCGCGCGGAGAAACTCAATGCTCGCGCGCAGAGAAACTCCTGCGAGTGAAGCGCTGGTTTCGATCGCAGCGCGCATATGTTCCAGCGGCAGCGACCTAATCTCGCGCAACAGTTTCGCGACTGTCTGACGTTCAGCGGGAGTTTTTACAGATTTGAGATGCTCGTTGAGTTGTTCATCGAGGGATTCGTTGTCAGGGCTCGCGGGTGATCTATCGTCCATCAGAATGCGCCTTACGGCAATTGTGAAAAACCGGCTTGCGCGAAGTGTTTGTCGAAAGTAAGCGCGGCAGTAATCCCGAACCGCCTCATCAGGACGAACGAGACGCAATCGGTGAGTGAATATCTCTTGTCTTTGTGTTGTTGGAAATAATCCCAAGCTTCATGAAAGAGTTCTTCATCGACATGAACAAGATTGAACAAGCGAGAGGTAAGTAAGTTCTCGCCCAGTTCGACGGCTTTAGAATGAGCGCTGCGATTGTTGAGTAGAGTTACAAGTTCGGCGAACACATACGAGCTTGTTACGAGAGAGGGTGACGATAATTTGGCTACTTCGCTCCAATGGCTCGAAGCGATCTTGTGATACTGGTCGTCACCGTTTTCTAACGCGATGAGGTAGCTGGTATCAACAAAAAGGGAGGTCATGAGCCGTAGATATACTTGTCATGATTGACGGACCCGTCTTTAATCCCGAGCTTCACTGGATTCTTACCGATATTGAAAATCGGATCTTTCTCACCGACCGGTACCACAATGATAAGGCCGTTCTGGCGACGAATATCTACTTCCTTAATTCCCTTTAGAAACTTTCGGGGAATGAGTACACCTTTTTCGGTTACTTTTACTTTCATGAGTCTTAACCTCTAGCCGTCAAGTATAAGACTTGCGGAGACGCAATCCAATTCCCAGGGTGAAGCCGAGCCGTTTTCGAGTAGGTTCTCGTCGTTAAGCAGGCTCGGGACGGCAGGATTACTGTTTGGCTAAAGGGTTATTTGAAGATTCTCTTCTCCGCAGTAGATGCATTTACCTGTACGGGGAATAAACTGTCTTCGCATTACATCAACCTCGACTTAATCAGGTGAGATCCTAACATTGAGATTTTAAATTGGGCGGGGATGATGAAAAATAATGTAGGCGATTAAATTAAACCAATCCTCAAATCACCGTCGTCACGATCTCTCGAATGCTGCGCTGCAGATCGCGATCGTCAGTGATCGGTGAGCACATCGCGACTTCGGCAGCGCGCGTCGGTGGAATGCCGTTGGCGATCAATTGCCCCGCATAAATTAACAGACGGGTCGAGACGCCTTCTTCCAGGCCGTGACCGCGCAGGTTGCGGACTTTCTGTCCAATCAAAACGAGATCGCGAGCCGTGCCTTCGTCGATGCCGCCTTCATGCGCGACGATCACCGCTTCCAGTTCCGGCGACGGGTAATCGAAATCGATCGCGATGAAGCGTTGCCGCGTTGATTGCTTCAAGTCTTTAAGAATCGACTGATAACCCGGATTGTAAGAAACGACGAGCATGAAATCCGTCGGCGCGTCGAGGACCGTGCCGCGCTTTTCAATCGGCAGACGCCGTCGATGATCGGTGAGCGGGTGAATAATTACGACCGTGTCTTTGCGCGCTTCCACAACTTCGTCCAGGTAACAAATCGCCCCATGACGAACCGCCGACGTCAGCGGTCCATCGTGCCAGACCGTTTCTTCCCCTTCGATTAAAAACCGGCCGACGAGATCAGTGGACGAAAGATCTTCGTGACAGGCGACCGTGATCAGCGGGCGCTCCAGACGCCACGCCATGTGCTCGACAAAGCGGGTCTTGCCACAGCCCGTCGGCCCTTTCAGGATCACCGGCAATTTTGCGGCGTGCGCGGCTTCAAACAAACCGATTTCGTTGTCGACGGGCAGGTAATAGGGCTCGTCGGCGATGCGATATTCTTCTATGGCGCGTTCAGGCATTAACTCAGTTTCAGGTTTCAAGTTCAAGGTTTCAAGTTCGTGAATCTTAACACTCGCAGAACCTCGGGCGAAAACCACATACCGAATGTCAGAACCGCGAGCGGTAGCGACCGGATCGTTGGCTCAACTTGAGTTATGATCCCATCGCTACCGCTCCGGGTTCTGACACGGAACGGTCCGCAACTTGAAACTTGAAACTTGAAACGTGAAACTATGATCGAATGAAAATTGCAGTTGCTATGTCAGGTGGCGTGGATTCTTCCGCGGCCGCCGCTATTTTGAAGGAGCAGGGCCATGAACTGGTCGGCTTTACGATGCAGTTGTGGAACCAGCGCCGCGGCATCAGCGTCGATGAAAACGGCGAGCCGCTGCCTTCGCGTTGCTGCTCGCTCGACGACGTTTACGACGCGCGCCGGGTCGCGGAAGAACTGGGCTTCCCGTTTTACGTGCTGAATCTGGAGAAGGAATTCGAGCGCGACGTGGTGCAGCCGTTCGTCAACAGCTACCTAAACGGCGAGACGCCGATTCCGTGCGTGGCCTGCAATAGCCGTTTGAAGTTTGCTTCGCTCGATAAGCTGGCGGCGAGTCTCGGTTGTGAGAAGGTGGCCACCGGGCATTATGCGCGAGTTGAGTTTGATGAGGGGACTAATCGTTATCGGCTTTTGCGGGGGCGCGATCCGCAGAAGGACCAGTCTTACTTTCTTTGGGAGCTTACCCAGGATCAGCTTTCGCGGTCGTTGTTTCCCCTGGGCGAGCTTTCAAAGAGTGATGCGCGCCAGGCGGCGCGTGATAGTGATCTCGCCGTCGCGGATAAGAAAGAGTCGCAGGAGATTTGTTTTGTTCCTGATGGCAATTACGCCGGCTTCATCGATCGATACCTGGAAGCGGAACAGCAAACCGATCGGCTTCCCGGCGCGGGTGATATTGTGACCGCGGGCGGCGAAGTGCTGGGTACTCATGCGGGCATTCATCGATACACGATTGGCCAGCGGCGTGGAATTGGCATCTCTGACGCGCGGCCCCTGTACGTGCTGAATGTCGATTCACAGACGAACCGCGTGACTGTCGGCTATGATGATGAATTGTTGGGCGATCAGTTCACCGCCGCGGGCGTCAACTGGATCGCTTTAGATAATCCAACTGAGCCAGTGGGCTCAGAAGTGCGCGTGCGTTACCGTCATACGGCTGCGTCGGCGACGATCACTCCGCTGACAGACAATCGTGCTTCGGTTAAGTTTGACGAGCAGCAACGCGCCATCACGCCGGGCCAGGCGACTGTGTTCTATCGCGGCGATGAAGTGCTGGGCGGCGGGTGGATCGTTAAAAGCAGTAGGCAGTAGGCAGAAGGCAGGCGGCAGGAAAGGGAAACTTCTGCTTTCTGCCTTTTGCCTACTGCCTTCTGGAGCATTAAACCTTTTCCGGCCCTCACACGTATCATCGACTAAACCTCGACAAACTCAGGACTATCACTATGGCAATGTCAACAACTCGTAAAGTCGTGCTCACGATCACCGGGATCGTGCTGGGCGTGGTTCTCATCGGCTTCGTCGTCGTCGCGATTCTGGTTTCCGCCATACGCGGCGAGCAGCCATCCGTTCGTGAAAACAGCGTGCTGACGCTCAGAGTCTCAGGGCCGCTGCCGGATTACGTCCCGGACAATCCGCTGAATCGCATCTTCGCAACGCCGCCGCAGTCGCTCAGCAGCCTGCTCACGCAATTTCGCAAAGCGAAAACCGACAAACGAATCCGCGCAATCATCCTCGACATTGACGCGTCGGAAACGGGATGGGCCAAGGCTGAAGAGTTGCGCGCCGCGATCGAGGACTTTCGCACGTCCGGCAAACCTGTCTATGGGTACATGGAGATGGGTTTCAACAAGGACTATTACGTCGCGTCTGCGTGCGACAAGATTTACATGCCGCCGCCCGGCGAACTCTTTGTGACCGGCCTCGCCGCCGACGTGATGTTCTTTCGCGGATCGCTCGACAAGTTGGGCATCTATCCCGACATCTACCAGATTGGCAAATACAAAAGCGCCGGTGACATGTTCACGCAGAAGGAGATGACGAAAGATCACCGCGACGTCGTCAACGCGCTGCTCGATGATATGTATGGACGCCTGGTCGACTCTATTGCCAAAGCGCGCGGCAAGTCTGCAGATGATGTGAAGAAGCTAATTGACAACGCTCCTTACAACGCGCGACAAGCGAAGGACGCCGGCTTAATCGATGGCGCCATGTATCGCGAGGAAATTGAAAAAGAGCTCAAGCAGCGGCTCGGATACGCTGAGAAGGATGAGCTGCGCCTGGTCAAAGCTTCGGACTATCGAAAGATTTCGCAAGAGTCGCTCGGCCTGAACAAGGGCGAAAAGATCGCTATCGTTTACGCCGCCGGCGACATCATGTCCGGAAGTTCGCAGTTCGGCACTGACGGACAGGAAGTGATCGGCTCAGAGTCACTGGTCAGACTATTAAATGAAGTGCGCGACGATAAGACGATCAAAGCCGTCGTGCTGCGCATCGACAGCCCGGGCGGCGAAGGTCTTGCTTCAGACATCATTTGGCGCGGAATTGAATCGCTCAAAGCGAAGAAGCCGGTCGTGGTGTCGATGGGTGATGTAGCGGCGTCCGGCGGTTATTACATCGCCTGCAACGCGAACAAAATTGTCGCGCAACCCTCGACGATAACGGGCTCAATCGGCGTCGTGGGCGGCAAGCCGGTCATCAAAGGCTTTTACGACTGGATCGGCGTCAGCAACGAGTACGTGCTGCGCGGCACAAATGCCGGAATATTTCGCGAGTCTGAAAAATTCACCGACAGCGAGCGCGCAAAGTTTCAGGAGTTTCTAAAGACGACCTACGACGACTTCACAGATAAAGTGGCGAAGGGTCGCGCCAAGGACCAGACCTACATCGACTCGATCGGTCAGGGTCGTGTTTGGACGGGACGGCAAGGCAAAGAAAACGGATTGGTCGATGAGTATGGCGGTCTCGATAAAGCGATTGAGATCGCGAAGCAGCTCGCCAACATTCCCGCGGACAAGAGTGTGCAGAGGGTTATTCGGCCGGTTCCGCCGAACTGGCTGCAAGAATTGTTCACCGATTCGGGTGAGGCGGATACGCGGGCGACACCCGAAATGCAACAGCAGGCCGCGCTACTGGCCGCGATGCCGGAAGACGTCCGCCGTACATTTCGCTACATTCAAATGATGGACCGCGTGAAGGGCGGGCACTCGGCTTATCTCATGCCGTACCATTTGCGGATTAGGTAGAGGCGGGCTTGTGAATACGTCCCATCTGTTTCATTCGTCTCATATGACCCATGGGACATCTGGGACAAATGGGACCTATGAACTTGTAATCGTTTCACGCCCTTTCATGTACGGTCGCAGAGCTTCCGGAACCACAATCGACCCATCCGCCTGCTGATAATTCTCCAATATCGCAATCCACGTTCGTCCAACTGCCAAACCTGAGCCGTTGAGCGTGTGCACAAATTCGGGTTTGGCCCCACCTGCGCGACGAAAGCGTATGTTCGCGCGCCGTGCCTGAAACGCTTCGCAATTCGAACAGGAAGAGATTTCACGGAAGGCATTCTGTGAAGGCAGCCACACCTCGATGTCGTACGTCTTCGCGCTGCCAAAGCCGAGGTCGCCGGACGCGAGAGCTACGACGCGATAGTGAATGCCGAGCTTCTGCAAAATCACTTCGGCATCACGCGTCAGCGATTCGAGCTCATCGTAAGAATTCTCTGGCAACGAATATTTCACCAACTCAACTTTTTCAAACTGATGCTGGCGAATGATCCCGCGAGTATCTTTGCCGTAGCTTCCCGCTTCCGATCGAAAGCACGCCGAGTACGCCGCCCACTTCATCGGCAATTGTGACGCGTCGAGAATTTCTTCGCGGTGATAATTCGTGACCGGCACTTCCGCCGTGGGCACCAGGTAGAAGCCGCGATCGTCTTCGAGCTTGAAAAGGTCCTGTTCGAATTTCGGAAGCTGGCCCGTGCCGAACAGCGCATCGCGGTTGACGATGAGCGGCGGCAGAGTTTCCGTGTAGCCATGTTCGGTCGTGTGCAGGGTGAGCATGAAATCGATCAGGGCGCGCTCCAGTCGCGCGCCGGCGCCGTTGAGGATCGCGAACCGCGCGCCGGCAATCTTAGTCGCGCGCTCCAGGTCGAGAATGCCGAGCGCCGTCCCCAAATCGACGTGGTCCTTCGGCTCAAAATCGAATTCAGGTTTTGTGCCCCAGCGGCGAATCTCGACATTTGCTGATTCGTCTTTGCCGACCGGCACGGATTCGTGCGGGATGTTCGGCAGCGTCGAGAGCAACTCGCGCATCCGCGCTTCGGCCTGATCCCGAGCGTCATCAAGCTCAGCGATCCGCTCTTTCAGTTCATTGACTTGCTTGCGGCGCGCATCGGCTTCGTCACGCTTGCCGTCCTTCATCATCGCGCCGATCTCGCGGCTGGCCGTGTTGCGCTCAGCGTTCAATTGATCTGACTCAGAAATCACACGACGACGATCGGCATCGGTGGCGGCGAAGTCGTCGAGCGCGGTCGTCGCCATGCCGCGCTTCGCCAACGCGCCGCGCACCGCCTCGAGATTCTCTCTTACATGATTCAGATCAAGCATTCCAAGTGCCCTTTTCAGTCTTTGAGTTTCAAAACAACATGGTACAGAACCGCTTGTGATAGCAAGCGTGCGGCCAAGAGGAGTCGCCGAATGGTACGTTGCTTACTAACGAATCCCTGATGATTTTCTCTTATTCACACCTCGCTTCAGCGCGGTGCTAATACTGAGCGTGATGGCTTGTAGCCGTTTCAACGGCTTTTTGAATTGGAAACTGTTGAAACAGTTAGCCGAATCGGGCGCGCGCTGAGACACCTCGCTGAAGCGAGGTGTGAATGAAACTGATCTAGTTAAGGTCGCAACGTTCGGCAACACAACTTAGGGTTTCTCAATGCGACTTATCGCGAACGTCTTCTCGCGAGAAAATGCCGTTCGCTTCTTCCAAAGTTTCTTTCGAACCGATATCGAACCAGATTCCCGGTACGCGCCAAACGTAAACCGGCGTGCGCGGGTAAAGCCATTGAATCAGCCGTCCGGGCTGATCCGGATTGTTTCCATCCGCGATGTATTGCTTGATCAGCTCCAGGGTCCACTGCGGATAATAGTACAAAGCGATACCCGTGATCGTACTCTTTGGTTCCTGCGGTTTTTCCTCGAAGAAGGTGATGCGGCTGGTCGCGTCGGTTTCGATCGCGTTGTACTTCTTAATCTCTTCCAGATTGCCGACATCGTACACACCCAGGACCGGTGCGTTATGCGCCCGGCAAAACTCGCTGAACCCTTCCAGCGGCTTACTAAAAAGATTGTCGCCGGCGACGACGATGATGTCATCATCGATGCCCGCTTGCGTGATCACCAGATGCATGTCGCCGATCGCGCCGAGCTTGTTCGCGTCGTCGGTTGAGTGATCATTGACCACGGAGATGGGCGGCCCCGCACTGCTCACTTCGTACTGACTCGCCCACTTTTCAAAATGGCCTGAAAACTTCTCGTTGGTGACGACGTAGACGTGATCGATCTCTTTTACCGGTGCCAGACAATCAAGCACATGCTCGATCATCGGTTTGCCGGCAACCGGCAGCAGGGGCTTCGGCGCGTTGAGTGTCAGCGGGTAGAGCCGCGTCGCGTAACCGGCGGCCAAAACAATTAACTTCACAATTCCTCCACATGGGCGCTTCACGAAACGCCTAACTAATAATGCTTGTTTACGACAGAAACCCGACCCGGAGAGAGGGTGTAGCCGAACGCTCCGTGGCACCCTCCCTCACGGTCGGGTCTCTGCAAATTCGGATTAAAAATGAACGTGCATCTTGGCAAAAAACGGCGCGGCGGGCAACGCGAGCTAGTTAGTTGACTCGTTCACGTCGCACGACACGCACTCCCGAGCGCCAGTCTTCGTTAATGTCGAAACGATAGATCTCAATGTCCGGAGCAATCGTCTTTGCGAGGGTGCGAAACGATGGGTGAAAGTGAAGCGCCGGCGCGACCAGATAAACCAGCGGCGACTCATCGCCGATTTCGCGGTCGCCAAAAAGTTTTGCCGAGCTGATGTGCCCGCGCCGACGATGCGCTTCGACGCGCCGCCAGTAATCGACTCCCTGAAAGACGTGTTCGCGATCTTCCGTAACTTTGAGTTCGATAACTACCAACCGGCCGTCGTGACGCAGGGCGAGCAAGTCGATCGGCCGCGCTCCAGTCGGACCTCCATGTGACGTCCTGAACTGCGCATGCAGCGGCGCGATGATCAGTCCAGGATCGAGCTTCGTGATGTCGCGACGCAACATCGACTCCAGCCAGGCCTCGCCCGACGCGCGGTATAACCAGTGCCGGCGATCGCGGCAGCTCTCATGACGATACATCTCGAGATCGTCAAATAGCTTTGCCCAATCGGGCTGATGAAAACCGTCGAGTGGTCGCCGGCGCGAACCCTCAATCCCAAACCAAATTCGCTCTTGTTCCATCACTCGCCGC
This sequence comes from uncultured Acidobacteriota bacterium, assembly GCA_963726075.1. GTDB lineage: Bacteria > Acidobacteriota > Blastocatellia > Pyrinomonadales > Pyrinomonadaceae > UBA11740. Next base: position 2,304,998 of record CAVSAQ010000001.1, read on the forward strand.
AAACGCGCGAACGGCAGTCCGTGATAACGAAGCGTCTGCCCGTGCCGCGACGCCACCAGGTCGATGGCGAGTGGCAACTGCGCCAGGATTTCGTTCGTCTGCTCCATTGGCTCGGGTTCGTTTACGGGCGGAAAGCGTGCCAGCCGTTTTCGCCAGAGATGCTTGCGCTCAAAACTTTTAACGGGCGTGATTTCAGTCCAACCGTCGTTGATTTCGAGCAGTTCAATCCGTTCGCGTAACGAAGGCGTAAGCAAAACATGCCGCTGGCGCGCGGCCTCGAGTATTTCGCGTTCGACGACCAGCAGAAGCCTTTGAAGGGGAGGGCGCTTTGGTGTTTGCAGGATGCGCTGAAACCACAGCAGCGTTGACGAAAAGAGAGAATCGACATTGCGCACATCGCTCTCCGCGACTGTGCCTGTCACGGCTACGCGTTCGTGCGGCAGCCGCAGAATGATGCGCGCATAACGACCGGGCTGATCTCGCCGCATGCCGGGACTGAGTTGTGCGCGCTCAATCTTCGGCAGTGGCACAGACTTCAGTCTGTGATTTTCCGATGTGAATTCACAGACTAAAGTCTGTGCCACTAGTTCAGCCAACTTATCGCATCGCTCCTGACGCGCGGCCGCAACGCGCGCGAGGATGGCTTTAGCTGACGCTCGAGGAATCAACTCGATCGTTACTGCCTCGGCGCCCATTCGTCGTGACGCTTGCACCGTCAGTTTGTCGCCGCTCCAGTGCCAACTTTTAACCCGCCAAACGCGCGAGCCGGTTTGGGTCCAGCAGGAAAAGATTAGTCGGCCAGGTGAAACAGAAAACTCAAACTCGTCAGTAGTGAGATTGATCGGCGATCGGCCATCGATCGACATGAACCAATCGTGATGCGCGACGATGATTTCGCGGATCGACCTTTCGTCGCCTTCAGCGTCGCGGGAGTTCACGCCTTTGGTGGCAATTGCGGGAGGCATCGGCCGCTATGCTAACATCGCGAGTAACATAGAATTTGGTCTGTGATGCAGCAAGAGTTAGACGAACACAGACTGAAGTCTATGTTACTTTTTTTCGATGAAACCAGTTTTTCTGACAGCCGCAGTGCGCACTCCGATCGGCCGCTTTGGAGGGTCGCTGAAGGACTTGACCGCCGCTGATATGGGTGTGGCAGTGGCGAAAGAGAGCCTGCGCCGCGCGAACATTCTGCCCAGTCAGATTCAGGATTCAATCTGGGGTTGTGCGCGACAGGCTGGCGGCGGACCGAACCCCGCGCGGCAGATTACTTTTCGCGCCGGCGTGCCTGAGCAAGTGCCCGCGTTTACCGTGAATCAAGCCTGCGGGTCTGGCTTGCGCGCGATCATTCTGGCGGCGGAGAAAATCATGCTCGGTCGCGCCGGAATCGTGCTGGCCGGTGGAGCGGAGAGCATGTCGCGTGTGCCTTATTTCGCCGAGGGCGCGCGTTGGGGAATGCGTATGGGCCACGTTGATCTGGTCGATGGGATGTATCGCGACGGCTTCAACGATCCGCTTTCGAAAATGGTGATGGGTGAAACCGCGGAAGAGTTGGCGAAGCGTTACGAGATCGCGCGCGACGAGCAGGATGAATACGCTCTGCGTTCACAACAGAGAGCAGCGGCGGCGATCAACGCCGGAAAATTCGACACCGAAATCGTCCCGCTCGAAATTAAAGATCGAAAAGGAAACCTTACTCCTTTCACTCGCGACGAACACGCGCGCGCCGACACTTCGATCGAGAGTTTACGCAAGCTTGCTCCGGTGTTTTCGAAACAGGGGACTATCACGGCGGGCAATTCGTCGGGCATTACCGACGGTGCGGCGGCGGTCGTCGTGATGAGTGAAGAAGCTTTGAAAGAATCAGGCGCTGAACCGCTGGCGCGGATTGTTGATTACGAGATTAGTGGTGTGGCCCCCGAGATCATGGGCATTGGCCCGGTACCGGCAACACGCGCATTGCTCGAAAGACAGAAGCTGACGCTCAACGATATCGATCTGATCGAATTGAACGAAGCATTCGCAGCGCAAGTTATCGCCTGCGATCGCGACTTACACTTCGATTCGGAGAGGTTGAACGTAAATGGTGGCGCGATTGCTTTGGGGCACCCGATCGGCTGCACGGGCGTACGAATTACGACTACGCTTCTGCATGAAATGAAGAAGCGAAACGCAAAACGCGGCTTGGCGACCCTTTGCATTAGCGGCGGAATGGGAATCTCGATGCTGTTGGAGCGGGATTAAATGTCAGAAACCCGACCGTTCGGGAGGGCCACTGTGTTGCTGGCGCGCGTGGGCTGGAACTTGCCCTCGCTCACGCTCGGGCTTCTGACACGGCCAACGACTCAGGAAGTGCAGGCATCGGATTAACAACTCTTCCGAAACCGACCGCAGGAGAAAAACTGTGAAACAACACTCATTTATTCGCATCAGCGCGCTCGTCATTTTTGCTTTCAGCCTCGTGATTGGATCGTCAGTCGCGAACGCTCAGCCGACGACACGCGCGAAAACTGCGGACATTTTCTCTTTCGTTCCGGCTTCGGATGGCGTGGTCGTAATTGACGCGAAACGCTTGCTGACCGAGACGCTGCCGCGCGTCTTTGCCGGCGACGCAGCAAAGCTCGCGCACATCAATTCCGAATTGGACAAGTTCAAAACAGACACTGGCGTCGATCCCCGTGCGTTTGAGCGACTCGTAGTCAGTGCTCGCTATACGCATCCTTCGCCGAACGTGACAAAACTCGAGCCGGTGGCGATCGCGCAAGGTAAATTCGACGCGCGTGCCATCACGCTCGCCGCGCGATTATCAGGCAAAGGAAAGGTTCGTGAAGAAAAGTATCGAGGCGCCACCATTGTGGTGCTCACCATCAACGATCAGATGAAGTTGTTTGGCTTGTGGGACATGCGCGTCCGCGACCTGGCGATCACGGCGCTGAACGCAAACACGGTTGCGCTGGGCACGCCCGCCACGGTGCGCGCGGTCATCGATGCGGGAAGAACTGCGCGGCGCGATAGCGTAGAACTGGTCTCGCTGGCGACGCGCGATAAACAGGCTGTGATCGGCTTTGGCGCAAACGTGACGAAGGCGCTATGGTCGAACCTGAATCTCGGAACTGACGCAATCGCGAAGGACGTTGGTTCTATCCGGCAAGCTTATGGCTCAGTCGGAACGACGGCCACAGATGTCGCGTTGACTATCGTCGCGCGTACGGACACGCCGGCGTCTGCAAAAAACCTGGGTGACACTTTGACTGGCCTGAAGCAGCTTGCGGCGCTTCTCGTCATGAGCATGAATGCGGACAGACGCGCGTTGGCACAGAGCGCGATTGCGAATCTGACCATCAATGCGCGCACAAATGAAGTCGAGATTCGCACGCAAGTCGCCGCGGCTAATCTTGTCTTAATAATGAAATGACCTGGCGCAAACTGTTTTCACGAGCCCCAGGGTGGAGACCAACTTTAGATGACAGCATCTCTCTCTGACGATTTTCTCAAACCCATAGTTGACAGCCTGAGCAAGGCCAACCAGTCAGCGGCCGTTTCGTATCCCGGCGAAACCGGCCATCGGCAGCCGGTGCACACGGTTTACGGCGGCGCGCATCTGTTTCGCGCCGACACGGCCAAGCGTTTGGGCCAGGTGGCGGAACGCGCCCTCGCCGAAAACGCCGGGGACTTTGTCGTGTTTGCGCGCGCGCTGGGACTGCCGTTGTCCGGCGGGTTGCCGGATGTTCTGGACTACGCAACTGGTTTGAAGAACCGTTTGGAAGCTGATTCCGGGGCGGTGCGGGAGGGAAACAAGCCGGCCTGGCTGGCGTACACGATTTTCACGCGGGTGCAGGAGAAGCTGAAGCGCGAACCGGTTGAAGACTTTCGCATCGATTTCGAAGACGGCTATGGCAACCGCCCCGACGCGGAAGAGGACGGTCACGCTGAGTCCGCCGCCGCGGAAGTCGCGAAAGGAATAGAAGCCGGCACGCTCCCGCCCTTCATCGGTATTCGCATTAAACCTTTCAATGAAGAGTTGCGCGCGAGAAGCTTCCGCACGCTCGACATCTTCGTTTCGACTCTGCTGGAAAAAGCCGGTGGAAAACTGCCGCAGAATTTCGTGGTCACGCTGCCGAAGATTACTGCGCCGGAACAAGTCACGGCGCTGGCGGACATTTTCGATCTGCTCGAAAAGAAAACCGGACTAGCAGCCGGCTCTCTGAAGATGGAGATGATGATCGAAACCACGCAATCAATCATCAACTCTGAAGGCCGGATCAACCTGCCGTTGCTTTTGCAGGCCGCGCGCGGTCGTTGCGTTGCGGCGCACTTCGGGACGTACGACTACACCGCCAATTGCAGCATCACGGCCGCACATCAGCACATGATGCATCCGTCGTGTGACTTTGCGAAGCACATGATGCAGGTGTCGTTTGCCGGAACAGGCATCTGGCTCTCGGATGGCGCGACGAACATCATGCCGGTTGGGCCGCACCGCCCAACAGAAGGTATGCCGCTCGCCCCTGAACAATTTGAAGAGAATCGCACGGTCATTCATCGCGCGTGGAAACTGCACTACGATCACATTCAGCATTCACTGGTCGGCGGGTTTTATCAGGGTTGGGACCTGCATCCCGCGCAACTGCCTACACGGTACGCAGCCGTCTACGCTTTCTTTTTACAAAGTTTGGACGCCGCTTCGGAACGTCTGCGCAACTTCGTCGATAAGGCTGCCAAAGCAACTTTGGTTGGTGACGTATTCGACGATGCGGCCACGGGGCAGGGCCTGCTGAACTACTTCCTGCGCGCAGTGAATTCCGGCGCTATCACCGAAGAAGAAGCGCTTAAGTTGTCGAGCCTCACCGACGACGAGCTGCGTTCGGGATCGTTTGTGAAGATTCTAAAGAACCGCTCGGCATTGTAGGCGAAGCGGGGCAGTAGCCCGACCGTCAGGGAGGGCGTTTAGCATGCGACGTTCACGCCCTCCCTGACGGTCGGGCTACTGCCTCGATCTCAACACATAGTTCAGCCCGAGGAAGTAAGAAATGTCATCATTCAATCGAATCATCTCGCTCGTTGTACTCTCGACAATGGTTGCCGCGACCACGCTGGCGCAACCTCGCATTCCGGAACGACCGCGCGCTTCAGATCCGGGTGAGTTGCCGGCAAAGATTCGTCGCTTCTCGCCCACCGTGCTCACCGCCAGCACCGCTCGACTGACGCCGAAAGATCGTCTGGCGCTGCGGAAGATTATTGCGGCTGCGAAACTTTTCGATCCGTTGTTTCTGCGGCAAGTGTGGTCGGGAAACGAGGCGCTGAAGCTTAAGCTGGAAGCCGATCGCACGCCGATGGGTCGCATGCTGCTTCACTATTTCTTGATCAACGACGGGCCATGGTCGCGCCTGGATGAAAAGCAGCCATTCATCGATGACATTCCGGCGAAACTCGCCGGTGCCAACCACTATCCCGAGGACATCACCAAGGAAGAGTTCGAAGCGTGGCTGAACACTTTGTCAGCGCCCGAAAAGGAAAAGGCGACCGGTTACTTCTATGCGATTCGCCGCGACGCGAGCGGCCAACTCACTGTCGTGCCCTACCGCGAAGAGTACCGAGAGTTTCTCGACCCGGCAGCGAAGCTTCTGCGCGAAGCAGCCGCGCTGACGACCAACGCGACGTTGCGCGACTATTTGAACAAGCGCGCTGCCGCATTCGCGTCCAACGATTACTACGACAGCGACGTCGCGTGGATGGATCTGGATTCGCCGATCGATGTGACGATTGGTCCGTACGAGACTTACGAAGATGAATTGTTCGGGTACAAAGCCGCGTTTGAAGCGTATGTGACGCTGCGCGACGACGCGGAAACTGAGAAGCTGAAGAAATTCAGTGCCTATATGCAGGAGCTGGAGAACAATCTGCCCATCGACCCGAGATACCGCAATCCGAAGGTGGGCGCGTCATCGCCGCTTCGCGTCGTCAATGTGGTCTACAGTTCCGGCGAAGGTAACAGCGGCGTGCAGACGGCGGCGTTCAATCTGCCCAACGACGAACGCGTGGTCAAAGCAAAAGGTTCGAAACGCGTGATGTTGAAGAACACCCAGGACGCGAAATTCAACAAGGTGCTGCTGCCGATTTCGCGCGTGGTGCTGGAGCCGGCGCAGCAACGCAACGTCGCGTTCGATTCGTTCTTCACGCACATTCTGATGCACGAAGTCGTTCACGGTCTCGGTCCGCACAACATCACGGTAAACGGCCAGCCGACTACGCCACGTCTCCAACTCAAGGAAAAGTATTCTTCGATCGAGGAAGCGAAAGCTGACGTCACCGGGTTATGGGCTTTGCAGTATCTGATCGACAAAGGCGTGATTGATCGTGCGATGCAGCGCACGCTCTACACGACGTATCTGGCAAGCATGTTTCGCTCAGTTCGTTTCGGGATCACCGCATCTCACGGGCGTGGCGTGGCGCTGCAATTCAATTACTTCACCGACGAAGGCGCCATCAAGTTCAACGAGAGCACGGGTAGGTTCAGCATCGATGAATCGAAGATCCGCGGCGCCGTGAATAAGCTGGCTAACGAGCTGCTGATGATTGAAGCGGAAGGTTCTTACGAAAAAGCCACCGCGATTCTCGACAAATACGCCAACATTCGTCCGCCGATGAAGGGCGCACTCGACAAGCTGAAGAACGTGCCGGTTGATATTGAACCGGTCTATCCGCTGGCGCGGTGAGCGGGCGTACGCGGCTATGCCGCCTGAGGCTTTGCCCAAAAGCTGAGGTTAGGTGAAGGCTCTTCAAGGACAAGATTCTACAAGCGGCGAAGCAGCGGTTTGTAATTAAGCCCAAGGCGAGGCTTTGCGAGCGTTGGGTTACCAGCAAACAGAATTTTAGGAGCCGCGAAGCGGCGACCAATCCTCCGCGGGGCAGTTGCGTTGATTCTGACTCGAAAATTAAGACTTCGAACTCGAGACTGAGATGTCGCCCGCTTCGCAGGCTCCGCTGATCAAAACGGGACTGTTTCCCAAGGCTCGCAAAGCCTCGCCTTGGGCTTAGCTAAGACCGCTGCTTCGCAGCTCGACGAGTTTGTTCGCTGGCACATTTTGCGGCAGAGCCGCAAGCGCGCGCCGCTTCAGATCAAAACAACGATCCCTGCTGCGCTTCATCATCCGCTTCCACCGATTCAGACAACCGCGGATAAGTCTCGATCAACTTCGCCGGCCCGGGGACTTTTTCTTCTTCCAGCTCCGCGAGAATTTCGAAAGCATTCACCAGGCTTTGCCCGCGCGCGTGATTGTTCGTGATGACGAAAGTTTGTTTGGCTTTCTGCGCGACCTCTTTGATTCGATTTATCCAGGGCTCCAGTTCTTCCGGTCCGTACAGATAGTCGTAACGCTCCAGCACGTTCGCTTCTTCACGAAACCAGTTTTGATAATTCCGCCCGTGCAGACGTACGTAACCGATGTCGGACGTCACTTCCGCGGAAGGCTTGATCGAGTCGTGAAACAAAGGCTGATCGATATCACACAATCCGACGCCGAGGTCCTCAAGCGTTTGCAGTACGCGCGGGTTGTTCCATGACTCGTGCCGCAACTCAACGACCAGCGGATAGTCTTTGAATTTCCCAACGAGTTTGTTCAGGTAATTGCGCTCATCCAACTCGTTCTTGAACGACCAGGGAAACTGAACCAGCACCGTGCCGAGTTTGCCCGCTTCCATCAGCGGATCCAGTCCTTCGCGGAAAAGCCTTTCGTCTTCCGCGGTCCCTTTCCCGCGATCGTGCGTGAACGCGCGAAACAGCTTTGCGGTGAAAACGAAATCCGGATTGTGCTCGATACGGCGCAGCCATGAACGGGCCGTCTCAGGCGAGGGCGGGTGATAAAAGCTGCTGTTGATCTCGGCCGTGTCGAAGTACTTCGCCACTAGTGAGAGGGTGTCGAACTTCGTGCCGGCGCCTTCGGGATAGACGCGGCTGCGCCAGTCGGCATACGACCAACCGGCGGGACCGACCCGAATGTCGCGAAGCGCGCGCATGGCTCTGAATTCTGACCGACAACTCGCGCATTTGTCGACACTCTGTGTCTCGGTGAATTCTCCGTGCCTCTGTGGTGAGCGTCCGTTCCGATATTGTTCACCACAGAGTCACAGAGTTCCCACAGAGACACAGAGAGGAAGGCTCGACCAACAAGCGTGAACACGATTGCCGCTCCTACCTCGCTGTGCTAGCCTGCGATTACCGCTGCACACCGATGGTCGCCAAGCCAAAAACTGAACGACGCGAGCACTTCGAGACCTCTTCCGGCATCGAACTGCCTGTCGATTTCAATTCGTCGAACACTGAACCCGTCCAATACGATCGAGACCTCGCTGATCCCGGCGACTTCCCATACACGCGGGGCATCCGGCCGAACATGTATCGCGGCCGGTTGTGGACGATGCGACAGTACGCGGGCTATGCGAACGCGGAAGAATCAAACGCGCGTTACAAATATCTGCTGAGCCAGGGCACGACGGGCTTATCAGTCGCCTTCGACCTGCCGACGCAAATCGGATTGGATTCCGACGATCCGCTCGCGGCGGGAGAAGTTGGAAAAGTTGGTGTCGCGATCGACTCGCTTGAAGACATGCTCACGCTGTTTGAAGGCATTCCGCTCAGCGAAGTTTCCACGTCGATGACTATCAACGCCACGGCGGCGATTCTCCTTTCCCTCTATCTTGCCGTTGCGCGGAAGCAAGACGTTGCATTCGACAAAGTCGAAGGCACGATTCAGAACGACATTTTGAAGGAATACATTGCGCGTGGCACGTATATCTTTCCGCCCGAGCCTTCCCTGCGGCTAATTACCGACACGTTCGCGTTTTGCGCGCGCGAAGTGCCGAACTGGAACACCATTTCAATCAGCGGCTATCACATTCGCGAAGCCGGCGCGACGGCGGTGCAGGAAGTTGCCTTCACCTTCGCTGACGCTATTGCATACGTCGAAGCCGCGCTAAAGGCCGGGCTGGACATAGACGATTTCGCGCCCCGCATCTCGTTCTTCTTCAATTCCCACAACAACCTTTTGGAAGAGATCGCGAAGTTCCGCGCAGCGCGCAGGCTTTGGGCGCGCCTCATGCGCGAACGCTTTCACGCGCGTGACGAACGTAGCTTGATGATGCGCTTTCACACGCAGACGGCGGGTTCGACCCTCACTGCGCAGCAGCCGGAAATAAACATCGTGCGCACGGCGATACAAGCGCTGGCCGCGGTACTCGGCGGTACGCAGTCGTTGCATACAAACGCGATGGATGAAGCACTCGCATTGCCCACCGAGGATGCCGCGCGATTGGCGCTCCGGACCCAGCAGGTAATCGCTTACGAATCAGGCGTCGCGGATACGGTCGATCCGGTAGCGGGTTCGTACGCGATTGAAGAGTTGACGACGGAAATCGAAGGGCGCGTCGTTGATTACCTGGACAAGATTGACGCGCTTGGCGGCACACTGCACGCGATCGAATCGGGCTACATCCAGCGTGAAATTCAGAATTCCGCTTACGAGTATCAGCGCGCGGTCGAGACGGGCGACGCAATCGTCGTCGGCGTGAATCGCTTTCAAAGCGAAGACGATAAGCCAATTAAAACTATGCGCATCGATCCGTTGATCGAACGCGATCAGATCGACCGTCTGAAGGCTTTGCGCGCGCGACGCGATGCGCCGGCCACCGAAAATGCGTTGGCGAGACTGGAAGAAGCGGCGCGCGGAACCGAAAACGTCCTGCCCCGAATCCTTGAATGCGTCGAGTCATTTGCGACCGTCGGTGAAATCAGCAATCGCCTGCGCGACGTCTGGGGCGAATATCGTGAAGCGGTGACCGTCTAAGAAGATGGAATTTCTTCCTGTCCTTGCTCCGATCGTTTTCGTCTTCGCCATCATCGCGCTCGGCGTTCTCCTCTACCTATACAACCGGAAGAAAGAACGAGAGAGAACTGAGCAGTTCCGCGCCGTCGCAGCACAACTCGCGTGGAAGTTCGCCGAGGAGGCGCCGTTTAATATGATTGCGGGACTTGAACACTTCACGCTGTTCAACCAGGGGCACAGCAAGCAGATCAAAAACTTCATGTACGGCGAAGCTAACGGTGTTAAGGCGGCTATCTTCGACTATGTATTCGTGACCGGGTCAGGGAAGCACCGGAGCGTCCACCATCAGAGCGTTACGTATTTGGAGCCTGCCAATCTGCGCGTGCCTTACTTCTCGCTGCGTCCCGAAGGTTTTATGACGAAGATCATGCAGGCGTTCGGTTATCAGGACATCGACTTTGGCCAGCGACCTGAGTTTTCAAAACAATACCTCCTGCGTGGCCAGGACGAGCCCGCGATTCGCCAGACGTTCACCGACGCGCTGCTGTCATTTTTCGAGGGCTATGCCGGCACCTGCGTCGATGGGGGCGGGAATCAGCTCTTTGTGTTTCGTTCGGGCTACCGGTATCAGCCGCAAGAGATTCAGTCTCAACTCGCCATCGCCCTGAACATTTTCAGCCTGCTACCACGTTACTGAAAAGCCATCCTCCGAATAGCCTGACAACGCCGTATAATGGTGTATCAATCCGAATAAAACGCGTCAACGAGTCCGCGTAGCGGACGGCAGAATTTAGCCCAAGGTGAGCGACAGGGGTGAGCGACCGCAGGTCGCGCCCACCCCCTGGATTAGTAGAAGAGATCTCGGCTCCCTGGAAGGGCGCAATGATTCCGAATCTCAGAAGGCGCAACCTCTGTCGCCCGCTTCGCGGGCTTGGATTTCAAAGGGGCTTTTGCCCAAAAAGTCCGGCGACGCAAACGAACTAATAGTCGAGCTGCGAAGCAGCGGTCATAGCTAAGCCCAAGGCGAGGCTTTGCGAGCCTTGGGTAACCATGTTTTTTAGCTCACCAAGCCCGCGGAGCGGGCGACAGACATTTTTTGGGGCACATCTCGGAGGGTCGGCGTTGCAGCTTCAAAGCTCGGCAACTCAAGCGCGCTTATCGGTCCGCCGCTCCGCGGCTCCAAACAATTTGTGTGCACCCGTTACCCAAGGCTCGCAAAGCCTCGCCTTGGGCTTAACTACCTGCGCTGCTCCGCAGCTTGTTGCGTATTGTCGTCCACACTTTCGTGATGCGCGGGCGCTTACGCCACCTAGAACTTTTTGGCCAAAGCCATTTCAGAGGGAGTGATGCCAGGGTTACGCTCGCTCCGCTCGCTAATTTCTTCAACCGCTTCGCGGTTGGTTATCCGCCCCGACTTGACTCGAACCATTCTCCGGTGGTAAGTAAGCACTCACTTTGTCAGTCGAGGTAATCCCTGAAATCAATCGCAACCAAAACTCAGACGACCGATGCCGCTGCCAATGGCGGACGCATGACCGGCGTGAACCGCAAGCTGCAAATCCTGCGCGAGGCGATGAGCCTGTTTTCGCAGCGCGGCTTTCAGGGCACAACCACGAAGGAAATCGCAGCCGCCGCGGGCGTCTCAGAGGCGATGCTCTTTAAGCACTTCGCGACCAAGCAGGAACTCTACAGCGCGATTCTCGATCACAAAGCCTGTCTGCACGACGAGATGGATCCCAGCCAGATCGTCGCCGACGCGGTCGCTCGGAAAGACGACCGCGCGGTCTTCGAGGGTCTCGCGTTGCATGCCTTGGAACAGCACGAATGCGATCCGGAGTTTCAACGTCTCCTGCTGCATTCGGCGTTGGAAGAGCATGAGCTGGCCCGGATGTTTTGGGAGAAGTTCGTTTTGCGGGTTTACCACTTTCTCGGCGGTTACATTCGCGGGCGCCAACGCGACGGAGCATTTATTGACATCGAACCAAAAGTAGTCGTGCGCGCCTTCCTCGGCATGATCGTGCACCACTCGCTCAGCAACAATTTGTGGGATCGCGAACGCCGCCTGCTGCGTATCTCAAACCAAAAGGCCGCGCGCGATTTCACAAACATTCTGCTTCACGGGATTGAAAAGGATTCGGGCCCGAACAGCAGCATCAAGAGAAAAGAGAAATGAGTTTTCGGAAATTTGTCAGCCTGATCGGAATCGTTTTGCTAGTCGCCGCGGTGACGATTAGCACCGCCTGCAATCGTTCGAAAGGTGCGCCAAACACAAATGCAGCCGCCAGCGGGCCGGTGGTAATCGAAGTTTCGACGACGGCGGCTGTGCTGCGCCAGTTGCCGCGCTTTTTTGAAGCGACCGGCAGTCTTGCGGCGAACGAGGAAAGCGACGTGATGCCTTCGACGACCGGTAAAGTCGTCGCGCTTGGCGTGGACATGGGCAGCTATGTCCGGCGCGGGCAGATGATGGTCCGGCTGGACGCAAACGATTTGCGGCTTCGGCTTGAGCAGGCGCAGGCGCAACTCGATCAAGCGAAGGCCACGCAGCGGCAGAACGAAGCGAAGATTGGTTTGCGGCCGGGACAGAAGTTCACTCCCGAGAATGTTCCGGAAGTCGCGTCGGCGCGCGCGGCGCTGAATCTTGCCGAGAAGAACCTACAACGTTACGAAAAGTTGATTGAGTCGGGCGATGTTTCGCGCGCGCAGTACGATCAGCAGCGATCGCAACGCGATCAGTTGCGCGAACAGTACCAGGTCGCAATCCACCAGGCGCAGCAGAACTACGCCGCAGTAGCCAACGCGAAAGCCGCGGTTGATGCCGCGCAATCGCAGGTCGGCCTCGCCAAGCGAAGCCTGGATTACGCGATTGTGATCTCCCCGATCTCGGGGGTTGTTTCCGAACGCACCGTCAATCTCGGCGAATATGTTTCGCCGCAGCTGAAGGTCGCGACGGTCGTCAGTCTGAATCCGGTGCGTGTGCGCATCGACATTCCTGAGCAGGCGATTCCGCGTGTGCGTGTCGGCGAAAGCGTTTCGGTCCGCGTCTCGGCGTATCCCGATCGAAACTTTGCGGGACACATCGCGCGCGTTTCTCCGAACGTCAGTGCGACCTCGCGCACGCTGACCGTCGAAGCTGAAGTCCAAAATCCCAGCGGCGAATTGAAGCCCGGACAATTTGCGACGGTGCGCATTCTTCAGCCACAAAGCGAACCGGCCGTGCTCGTGCCGCAGCGTGCTTTGCGCCAGCTTTCAGGCGCGACTTACGTGTTCGTGATCAAGAACGGACGCGCCGAACAACGCCTGGTACAAACCGGACAGGTCGAAGGCGATCTGGTTGAGATTAACAGCGGTGTGGCCGCGGACGAGATCGTGGCGACGACTAATGTCGAGCAGTTGAGTGATGGCGCGAGCGTAAGACAGTGACAGTCAGTTGTCAGTCGTCCGTTGTCAGTTGTTTCGCCTTACTACTGCAACTGACGACTGACGACTGACGGAGTTGGACAATGCAAAAGTTAGCTGAAATTTGTGTTCGCCGTCCGGTATTCGCGACGATGCTCATCCTGAGCCTGACCGTCGTGGGCGCGTTCTCTTACCAATCGCTGGGCGTCGATCTGTTTCCGAAGATCGATCTTCCGACGATCACCGTCAGTGTAATTAATCCCGGCGCCTCGCCGCAGGAAATCGAAACCGAAATCACGGACAAGGTCGAAGGTGCGGTCAACACGATCAGCGGCATTGATGAGCTGCGCTCGACTTCAGTCGAAGGCGTCTCCCAAGTCTTCATTAGTTTTGTGCTCGAGAAGAACGCGGACGTGGCCGCCCAGGAAGTGCGCAACAAGATCGAGCTGATTCAAAACGATCTGCCGGAAACGGCAGAGACTCCGATCGTCCAGAAACTCGATACCGACGCGACGCCCGTCTTGCGTATTGCTCTATCGGCGCCGCGCTCGCTGCGCGAAGTCACTGACATTGCCGACAAGCAAATCAAACGTCAGATCGAGCCGATTAGCGGTGTCGGCAACGTTCAGATTGTCGGCGGCCGGCAACGCGAGATTCAGGTTTGGCTCGATACCGACAAGATGCGCGCGTACAACGTTTCCGCGGCGGATGTCGCCAACGCGGTGCGCATGCAGAACATGGAACTGCCCGGCGGGCGCGTGGAAGAAGGCAAGCGCGAGATGACCGTGCGGACTATGGGGCGCGTAACCGACGCCGCGGAGTTAAACAATATCGTCATCGGGAGCCGCGGGTCTTATGCGGTGAAGCTCAGCGACATCGGCTATGTCGAAGACGGCGCCGAAGAGCAGCGCACCGAAGCGCGGCTGAATGGCCAGCCGGCTGTGACGCTGGTTATCTCGAAACAATCCGGGCAGAACACAGTCGCGGTTGCGGACGCAGTCAAAGAACGGCTGGAAGAGCTGAAGAAGACCTTGCCGTCCGACGCGAAGGTGCAACTCGTCGGCGACCAGACGATCTTCATTAAAGCGTCGCTGGACGCGATTCAGTTGCACTTGATCGAGGGCAGCATCCTCGCGGCCATCGTTGTTTTCGTTTTTCTCTGGAGCTTCCGCTCAACCTTAATTGCGGCGATTGCGATTCCGACGTCCATCATCGCGACATTTGGATTGATGGCCGCGATGGGGTTCACGATGAACCAAATCACGATGCTGGCGCTGACGCTGATGGTCGGCATTGTGATCGACGACGCGGTCGTGGTGTTGGAAAACATCTTTCGTTACGTGGAAGAAAAAGGCGCGCCGCCGTTTCAGGCGGCTATCGAAGGGACAAAAGAGATTGGTCTCGCCGTAACGGCGACGACGCTCTCGCTGCTCGCTGTATTTTTGCCGGTCGGCTTTATGGCGGGCATGGTCGGACGCTTCATGTCGTCCTTCGGCTTCACGGCTTCGTTCGCGATCGCCGTTTCGCTTCTAGTCTCGTTTACCCTCACGCCGATGCTGGCCGCCCGCATGATCAAGCGGAAGCAGCGTGTCAGTATCCCGACGAGTCGGGATAGCGACCGACTTCCGGTCAGTACCGGAAGCGGTAGCGACCGGGTGAAACCGGGACCTGGCGATTCACTCGAGGCGAGGAAACGCGACTACTCACCCGCAGAATTCAAAGAGAAGTACGGTCAGGCGCATTCGAAAGAAGGGCGCTTCTACCGGCCGATCGATCGCGCCTACACGAGAATGCTCCAATGGTCGATGGCGCATCGCTGGGCGATTGTCGGACTGTCTGTCTTCGTGATCATCAGCACGATTCCGCTGTTCATGTTCGTCGGTAAGAACTTCCTGCCGGTTGATGACCAGTCGCAATTCGAAGTTAACGTGCGCGCGCCGGAAGGCGCGACGCTGTCGTTCACCTCGGGATTGGCGGAGCGAATGGCCGCGGATCTTCGCAAGCTGCCGGGCGTGACCGACACGCTGGTTACTATCGGCGGCGGTCAACAGCAAATTGTGAACATCGCGAACATCTACATCAAGTTGACGCCGATCGGAGAGCGCAGCGTCACCCAGAACGACCTGATGGCGCGCGCGCGCGACGAAATCGTCGCGAAGTATGCGAAGGAGTTTCCCGATCAATTGCGCACCAGCGTCAATTCGGTGGCCGCGATCTCCGGCGGCGGATTCCGCAATGTCGACGTTCAGTACGTCATCGGCGGACCCGATCTGGACAAGCTGACGGCATATTCCAACGGCATGCTCGCGAAGTTGAAGACATTGCCGGATGTTGTCGATGCTGATTCGACTTTGATTAGCGGCAAGCCGGAATTGCGCGTCGTGATCGATCGCGGCCGTGCCGGTGATCTGGGCGTGCGCATCGGCGATATCGCGCAGGCGTTGAATACTCTGGTCGCCGGCCAGAAGGTTTCGACGTTCAATGCGGGCGTCGATCAGTACAACATTCGGGTGCGCGCGATGGGTCAGTATCGCGCGAATGCCGAAGGCTTGCAGCGCATGATCGTCGCGTCACAAAAGCTCGGCTGGGTCAGTCTCGATAATCTCGTGCGCGTCGAAGAAGGCACCGGCCCGTCGTCGATCGATCGTTACAACCGGCAGCGGCAGGTGATGCTGACCGCCAACACGAAACCGGGCGGCTCGCAGGCGGCAGTCATCGCCAAGCTCGAACAGTTCGCGGACGAAGAGAAGATGGAAAGTACGTATCAGACCTCGCTGGCCGGCCGTTCAAAAGAACTGAGCCGTACGGGTTACTACTTCTTTTTGGCCATCGTGCTGTCGTTCATTTTCATGTACATGGTTTTGGCCGCGCAGTTCGAATCGTTCATTCACCCCGTAACGATCCTTTTGACACTGCCGCTCGCAATTCCGTTCGGCATTCTCTCGCTGCTGGTGACGGGGCAAACCGTAAACATCTTTTCCGGACTCGGATTGCTGTTGCTGTTCGGAGTGGTGAAGAAGAACGCGATCTTACAGATCGATCACACAAATGGTTTGCGACGCCAGGGCATGGAACGTCACGAAGCGATCATCCAGGCGAATCGCGATCGCTTGCGTCCGATTCTGATGACCACGATTGCGCTGGTCGCAGGCATGTTACCGCTGACGATTTCCAGCGGCCCCGGCTCAGGCACAAACAGGTCGATTGGCGTGCTGGTAGTCGGCGGACAGTCTCTGTGTTTGTTGCTGACGCTGCTCGCCGTGCCGGTGTTTTACTCACTTTTCGACGATCTCGCGCGCAGTCGCGTCTGGGGTCGCATCGGAGCAGGCGTTGGCGGTGTGTTCGGCCGCGTGCGCAAACGTGCTGCTACCGCGGCGGCTTCTTTGGTAGGTCCAATGTTTAAGACACTCATTATCACATCTGCTCTCATGCTCCTGGCCGCGCATCAGGGACTTGCCCAGGAACCCGTTGCGTCGCCCGCGCCTTCGCCGAAGATCTCGGCACAACAAACATTGAAGCTGCCTGTGATTGCCATCGACTATCGCGCTGATGCGACGAAGCCGCTGCCGGCGCTCACCCGCATCGGCGTGGACGTTGACCACCAGAAGCCGATCACGCTGCGCGAAGCGATCGTCATGGCGCTCAGCAATAACAAAGACATCGAGGTTGCGCGCGACAACGTGCAACTCGCGGAAGCTGATCTGCTGACTGTGCGTGGCGCCTACGATCCGAGGTTTACTGCCCAGAGTTACTACGAAAGCATCAAGACTCCGGCTGTAAGTTTCCTAAGCGGCACCAGTGAGACCGTCGAAAGTTCAGCGTTCGCGAACACCGCGCGTTTCGAGGGTCTGGCCTCGAAATTCGGTGGTAACTATCGCGTCGATTTTGCGTCGATTCGCCAGACGACAAATAACCAGTTCACCGTGCTTAACCCGAGTTATCCGACCGCGTTGACGTTTAGTTTCACGCAACCGCTGCTGCGCGGCCGCGGCTTTGACTTGCCGCGCCGAAATATCGAGGTCGCGAAGAAGAACCTTTCGCTCACCGACGCGCAGTTTCGCCAGCGTTCTATCGAAGTGATCACACAGGTGCAGCGCTCATACTGGGACCTGGTGTTTACTCTGCGGAACCTGCAAATCCAGCGCGAGTCTTTGAACGACGCGCGCACGCAGCTGGATCACAACCGGCGCATGGTGGGTGAAGGGACACTCGCGCCGATCGATATCATTGCCGCGCAGACGCAGGTCGCCAATCTTGAGCAAGCGGAATTCTCGGCGCTCGAAGACGTCAATCGCGCCGAGAACAATCTGAAGAATCTAATTGCTGAGAACCAATCGGCGCCGATTTGGAATGCTTCGCTCGTGCCTACAGACGACGTTGATCTCACCGTGCCGCGCGTCGTGCTGACTGACGCGCTGAAAGCTGCGATTGAGAACCGGCCTGAGCTTCGACAGTCAGATCTTGCGAGGGAGATTAATCAACTTGATCAAAAGCTGCATCGCGATATGACGAAGCCGCAGATCGATTTCGTCGGCAGCTACGGAATGGTTGGCAATGCGGGAGCGCTAACTTCGGCGTCGAATCCGTTCACTTCAAGCAACGACGCGTTGCGCGCGCGGGTTAATGAGCTGTCTACGCTGAACGGTTTGCAGCCCTTGCCGCCGCCGCCGACGGCGACCGTCCCGCCTGATTTGATTGGTAGTTATCCACGCTCGATCGGCAATCTCGGGACAAACGACTTCAACAACTTCCGCGTGGGCGTGACCTTCAGCTTTCCTTTGCGCAACCGTACGGCGGAAGGCCAACTAGCGCACTCAATGATCGAAGGAAAGCGGATCGCGACGCAACGCCAGCAGCTCGAGCAACTGATTCAAGTAGAAGTCCGCAACGCCTTGCAGTCCGTCACCACCGCGGAAGCGCGCCTGCGTTCAGCCGCCGTCGCGCGTGAGAACGCTGAGCAGCAATACGCCAGCGAGAAGCGCAAGCTCGACGTTGGTCAATCAACTGTCTTCCTCGTGCTCGAACGCCAAACCGCTCTGACGATTGCTCGCGGCAACGAACTGCGGGCGCAGACTGACCTCAATAAAGCCATCGCGGAGCTGCAGCGCGCGACCGGGAATTCCTTGACCGCGAACAACGTGAATTTGAAGTAGCAGCCTCGGACGTTCGTCGTTCACAAGCGCCCAACCTTGCCGGCTCTTTCGCGGCATTCTAGAAGACCAACTCCCGCGTCATACAACCGCGTCAGGCACGCGACTAATAGCTGAATACCTCGGGATTCCTGAAAAGTTAGCCCGCAGCGTCTCGACCGATTGCCTCAAAACGCGGTTCTGACCGTGTTGTTTATCGCGTTTTCTGAATTGCCTCCAAGTATGTGAAGGATTCATGCGAGGAGCCAACCGAAGCACGGTCCAAGGTTTTAAGTCCGAAGTCCCCCGTCCCCAACTGTCGGGTTGGATACCGCCTCGGGAAGCGGCGTTGGCATCACGAGAAACGCCTCGACGTTGAGTATCTCGCTCTAAGGCTCGACTGAGTTAGGAAGCTTCACGATCGTCCAGAGGGGAAAGTGATCTGAAACTTTCAAGTTACGGTCGATGCCGTAGCTTGTCGGCGTCAGACCGCGCACCCAAATCCAGTCCAGTTTTAGCTTCAAATCAAACAACACTATCTTCTGGCGGAAGGTAGATTCATCATCCGGAAAAGGCGTCTCGAAGCCGGCGTTCGTGTACAGCTGGCGAAAATTTTTGATCGCCGGCGCTTCCCAAGTGTTGAAATCGCCGAGGATGATGACCGGCATATCTTTTGGGAATTTCTGCAAATCATCCAGTACGGCGCGCTGCTGTTCCACCTTCTTGCGTTCCGCCAATCGCGTTTCGCCGTGTACTGAATAAACCCGGATCTGAGTCTTGCCCACTTGGGCCGTCGCCCCGATCCCAACGCGCAATCGCCCACCCGGGCCCGGATTCGGCAAAACGATTCGCGTAACATCGGTGAGGGGATAAGGACTGAGAATCGCGACGCCGGTCTCTTCTTCTTGCTTTCCGGATTTCGTCGCGTGTGGCGCCGTCCAGGCGTAATACATCCCCAGCTCGTCCGCGACTCCCTTCGCGTGGTTCGCGTTGCCGCTGCGCTTCCTTGCGCGATCAACCTCCTGCAAACCAATGATCGCCGGTCGCAAAGATCCCGCGTCTTTCAACCAGCGAACGATCTCCTGAAGCTCTTTGCCGCTGCGCCAGCGGATGTTGTACGAGACAATCTTGAGTTCGTTTGCGCGCGGCGGTTCAGCTAACCTTGGTGCCTTTCCTGATTCAAGCAGGTGAGCTTCGGTCGCGCCATTCGTGCCATTTACGCCTTTGGTTTGCGCCGCCCCTAAGGTTGAGGTCAGCACCATCACGGCGAGGGTTACCAAAAAAGTTGAAAGGATTGTCATGATGAAATTTAGATTTCAATTCGCAAGCCGTCATGCGCGGCGATCGTTTCACCCGGCCACAGTTCACGTGCCTTCGCCGGCAAGTCGATTGCGTCCCATTCCGGATACAGATGCGTCAGCAAGAGCCTGCGGGGCTCAGCCAGTTGCGCGATCCGCAACGCCTCAGCGAGGTTGAGGTGCGTCTGTACGGGCTTATTCTCGTAAAACGAACATTCGAGGACGAACAAATCCGCGCCGCGTGCAAACGTCGCCAACTCTTCCGAGACACCGGTATCCGCAGAGTAAACCACAGTTTGCTTCTCAGAATTCGTCAGCCGTATCGCAAGACTCTCACGCGTGTGTGGCGTCTTGAACGTTTCGCATCGGATTCCCTCGCACGGGCTGAAATCCCCACCTGAATCGGTGAGCTCGCGGACATCGAGCGGAAAAGGCTGCTTGAAAAGGCCGTAATCGTTCGAATCGTCGATGGCTGTCAGCAGACGCGCGACGCCGCTACACGAAAAGATCCTGAGCGGCTTCCGACGCGATTGGGTTTGCGGCGAGTGCTTCATGGCAAACAGCAAAGACGCCAGTCCGCCACAATGATCCAGGTGCAGATGGCTGATCCAAATCGCGTCAAGGTTCGGCCAATCGAGGTTTTCCTGTGCCATGCGATGCATTGCGTCCGCGCTGCAATCGAGCAGCATCGAACCGCCGTCAGTCTCTAGCCAGAATGCGGATGACGCTCGCTGCGAATGGGGAACAGAAGTGCCGGAACCAAGAACGACGAGGAGCATTAAGAAAGGCTAGAGTTGAAAACTGAAAATTGCAAAGCGCAAAGTTTAAGGCGCAAAGCGCGAAGAGCCAAGAGCGACGAGCGAAATGGTGAATGCGCAATGTCGTGATTTGTCTTGCGATACTTGCGTCTTTGCGCCTTTGCGTGAACGGTTCTTCTTAAGGGAGGTTAACTCGCGCCCACTCGGCATCTTCGCTCCGGAGGAGCGAGATGTTTATAGACGGCGATTCGTCAGTGTCGTTGGAGCTCCGTGGAGCGAGATGTTGTTCCGCCCCTAAAGGAGCTAAAAGAGTTGTACGCACATTGGGCGGGATATAAACATTTAGCGCCTAACGGCGCTGGACGGACTCCTTAAGAAGGTAGTTAGGTTTTGGACGACTATCTCACGAACGCAAGTTAGCCAACGGCGCTAATCGTGTTGTATTCTGACGCACTCTTATACTTCAGACCCCAGACTTTAATCCTTATGTCAGTTAAATCCGATCGCTGGATCCGTCGCATGGCGGAAGAGTACAAAATGATTGAGCCCTTCGAGCCCGGTCAGGTCAAAGAGGTCGATGGTCGTAAGGTTGTTTCTTATGGCACTTCCAGCTATGGCTATGATGTGCGATGCGCTGATGAGTTCAAGCTTTTCACCAATGTATACAGCGCGATTGTCGATCCAAAGAAGTTCGACGCGAAGAGTTTCGTCGATATGCAGGCTGATCACGTGATTATTCCACCGAATAGTTTTGCCCTCGCTCGTACGGTGGAATACTTTCGCATTCCCCGAAATGTGATGACCGTCTGCCTGGGAAAAAGCACGTACGCGAGGTGCGGAATAATTGTAAATGTCACGCCGTTTGAACCTGAGTGGGAGGGTTATGTGACGCTGGAATTCTCAAACACAACTCCCATGCCTGCCAAGATCTACGCCAATGAAGGAGTCGCCCAGGTGATCTTTTTCGAGGCCGATGAAGTATGCGAAGTGTCATACAAGGATCGCGGCGGAAAGTATCAAGGTCAGCAAGGGGTTACGCCGCCAAGGTTATGATTGCTGTCGGATCCCACGGTTAGTGAAATCCCCGCGATTGTTACTGCGCGGCGGTTCGGACGCTTGTAATCCCCTGACCTAATCGCGTACCCGCTCACACGCCTATGGATGTTGGACAGTCACTGAGATTCAAGAAACTCGATTCGGATGCGATGCTGCCAACCCGTGGTAGTACGGCCGCGGCCGGCCTGGACCTCTATTCGATCGAAGCAGTCTGTTTGCATCCGAAGCAACGTTCATTGGTGAGAACGGGTTTGGCAGTCGCGATACCTGATGGCTATTACGGCCGCCTCGCGCCGCGCTCGGGATTAGCAACAAGGAACGGGATCGACGTTCTCGCTGGGGTGATTGACTCCGACTATCGTGGTGAGATTCAGTGCTTGCTTTACAACACTGGTGACGAGACCGTAGAGCTGCCGGCGCAAACGAAGATTTGCCAGTTAATAATTGAAAAGATAATCACACCAAATCCTGAATGGACTAACGATCTTGATGACACGATTCGCGGCGAGGGGGGCTTTGGCTCTACGGGATGAAAAAGGACATTGCTTAGCTACCATCGCTTCTAAGAGATGTCTCAACGATAGGACGAGGATGGATTCTTTAGCGCGGAAATACCGCTCAGGGCACCATCGTCATAGAGGAAGACAAGTGCTTTAGCACTGAGTATCCGGCGTTAACACCTGGGCCGCTAACCTCACCACCCGCATGGACCAATGCTTCGAAGTCCCCAAGGGTTACTTTCGAACACTCCGCTGGCTTCTTTGTCACAATTCGTACCATTGATCGACCGCTTGACTTGCCGGCGCAGCGGTTTGAAATCAACCGCTGTTAAAGCAATCGAGATCGTTCTTCTATTAGCGTTCTCTGTTGGTTCGTGTTAATCCGCAACGCGATCCCACTTTCATGACTCCGTCTCTGGCTCTGATGGTCGCGTTTGTCAGGGACTCTGAGCCTACAGCTGAGATCCTTTGAAACCGTCCCACCAGCCTGTCAGATGCTGTCAGTTGCCTTCGCGGAAGCCATGTTAGAAGAACAGTCGGAGTAATCTTATGAGGATTGATCTCAAGCGACTCGAAATGAATTTGTCGGACAGACCTGTTCTTAGGGGTATTACGGCTCACGTCGCCTCTGGGGCGTCCGTCGCCATTGTCGGAGTATCCGGCTCAGGAAAAACAACGCTCTTGCGCTGTGTAGCTGGTTTGACAAAACCCTCAGCAGGTTCAGTCAGTATTGACGGGCAGCCTCCTCAAAGTTATTACGGTCATGGCGTACTATCCTATTTGTTTCAGGAACCCTATCTGTGGAGTCATCTAACCGTTCAGCAGTGCCTAGAATTAACGTTCAAGCTCCATCAGCGCGAAGCTGACACTGATCAGATCGATGATCTTCTGGATCGCGTTGGACTCACAACCGCCAGAAATCTTTTTCCCTATCAACTTTCGGTTGGAATGAAGGCAAGAGCGGCAATAGGCAGAGCATTCTGCGTCAATCCGCGCGTCCTTCTCATGGATGAGCCGTTTGCGGCTATTGACCCAATTCGCCGTCTTGACCTGAACCAACAGGTTCAACGTCTGCGACAAGACTATGGCTGCACTACTCTGTGGGCTTCGCATGATGTGGTTGAGGCCCTCCAGTTTGCAACGAATATTATTGCCATCGCACCTCCCCCGATTGGAACTGCGACAATTCTTGATTTGCACGAGATGCCACTGATCAAGGACAACGCGAGTCTCTCAAATGAGGCCCTAGTGGCCAGAGATCGAATCTTGAGAATCATCACCGGCCAGGTAGCTAGCGAGAAGGAGTACGACCTTGAGACGGTCTAGATCGGAATTTGATGCGCTAAGCCTGTATATAGGCGTTGGTATCTCAGCGCTGATTATTCTGGCATGGGAATTCGCATCGCGGTCTTCAGTCACTTTTAGACTATTGCTTTCGAGTCCCACGCTGATGCTCGCCCACATTGGTACTGACCCCTCCGCTGTCTTTTTGGCATTCGCCTACACGGGCGGAGAAGCTGTGTTAGGTTTGATTATTGCCATTGCTGTCGGGATCGCCTTCGGTGGGCTCCTTCTTTACTGGCCTCGTTTAGCTCGCATTACCTATCCGTGGTTTGTAGGCTCCCAAATCATCCCGTTCGTTTGCCTTGCTCCCCTAGTAATCCTTGTATTCGGAGTTGGACAGAGCGGAAAGATTTTCTTGAGTGCGCTCATGGCATTCTTCCCTATCCTCGCGAATATCGTGGCTGGAATTAGATCGGTCCCTCGTGCGCCTCTGGAGTTGATGAAGATGATGAATGCCCCGCGGTACATGGTCGCGAGGCATGTGGTAATTCCTTTCAGCCTCACCCATTTCTTTGCAGGATTGCGAGTGGCAGCCCCTTTCAGCGTTATCGGCGCGATTGTGGCAGAGTTCAATGGGGCGGACGTCGGTATAGGCAAGGACATTTTTATCGCGGCGAAACGCCTGGAACCGGAAGTCATGATGGTCGGAATCTTATCTGGAGCAGTGTTATCTGCCGTCATCTACGTCGTCGTTCTCGGCTGCGAGAAGAGCCTTGGAGCCTGGTACTGGGAGGATTAGTTATGAACAAGCGTATTATCGTTTCTTTGACCATGATAGCAATTGTGATCGCAATTGGTATCTCCGCGTCCTCTTGTCATAAGACACCTAGCCAACCTGACAATCTCACTGTCGTTGAATTGAGGCAGGAATGGTTTCCGTTTTCTGGGTTTGCTGGTGAAGTTAGCGCATCGAAGCGCTTTGCCAAAGACCAGCATATCGATCTGAAGATAACTCCCGGTTCCGAACAGGTTGACCCGATTAAGATAGTGCTCAGCGGGTCGTCAGACTTCGGCGTAGTCGGCGGTGATTTACTTGTCTCGGCGATCGCCAAAGGCGCACCACTTGTTGCTATTGGCGTCATCAATTATAAGAGCCCCACCTGTTTTATCGTTCGCGCCAATTCTGGGATCAAAGGCCCAAGTGACTTTGTAGGGGAACGTGTCGGGATACTCCCTGGCACTAATACGGAACGCGTCTACCAGCTAATGATGAAGCGTGCTGGCGTTGATCGGTCCAAGATCAAGGAGATACCCGTTCCGTTTGAACTCCAAACGTTCATTTTGGACCAATACGACGTCCGACCCGCCTTTATCTACGACGAGCCCGTGAGTCTTGAACAGCAGAAGATCTCTTACGAGGTCATCGATCCCTCAAAATACGGCGTTACGTTTACAGGAACCGTCTATTTTACACGGCGAGATGTCATAGAGAAGAAACGAGACATCGTTCAGAAATTGGTTACTGCGCTGACGAAAGGGTGGGACTTCGCGACAAAGAATCCCGACGCTGCGATAAACGATCTTGTTAGTACCTTTCCGGATCTCAAGGTGGATAGAGAGCGAAGGTCATTGGAACTCGCAAAGCCCTATTTCGCGGGCGAAAACGATAAACCGCTTTTCGCCTCTGCCCAGACTTGGTTAGCCATGATCCAGGGGCTCGAAGAGATTGGCGTGATTCAACCGAATTCCGTACATCTGGAGCAGGTGTGGGACGACTCCTTTGTTCGGAGGGCCTATGAGTGAAAACGGTCAGCTTCGAAGATCTGTAAACGTCAGATCTGATATCCCAAAGGGTTACCATACGCAACGGCTAAACTCTTGGGAGAGTAATGCCAGTTTTTGGGCACGCTATGTGGATAGCGATCGGGCACGTTTTGCGATGCTAGACTCATTGGCGAAACGCGTGGCTATGATAGTCCGACGGAAATGTGAGACCCCATCAATCACTGACTTTGGTTGTGGTGAAGGGTTATTCTTGCGTCTCTGCCATCAATACATACCTAATTCCATCCTAAGGGGAATAGACTTCTGCGACTCAATGCTATCGCTAGCGAGAGAGAGGTCAAATCTTGTCCCAGTTCAATTCTTTAAGGGAGATGTAGAAGACGAAAACCTAACATCATTTCAAGAGAGCGATCTTGTGACCTCAATTATGACCTTGGATGAGGTTGATTCCTTGGACGTGCCTTTTCGTAACATCGCGTCGACTATGAAAAAAGGTGCGCTTGCCGTGGTTCTCACCTTAGATCCTGTCATAGAGTTGCTACGCCATCGCCAGTACATTGCACCTGAGAGCACTCACGACGACTCAAATCCCCCGAATGGAGTGCTGGTCATTAAACACTTTCTGGTAGGAACGCAGTCTTCGCCGGCACCTTACAATCGGGTCATCCGACCACTGGCTAATTATTTCCGGGCCGCGGCACGACATGGCCTGCAAGTCGTCGACTTTGAAGAGTGGCCGCCTCAGTCTGTGACTGCTACTTCTTTTCAGGATCCGGTATTCGACATTATGTTCTTTCGCAAGACTTCCAAAGATTGATTAAGAGACATTGACGATGGGTAACGACTTCAGATTTGTTCCGGTCCCGGGCTCAGCGCCAGCAATCATTAGCGCGGACTCCTGGTTGGATGAATTACTCGAAGAGTCCGATGAATTGACTTCATCTGCCTCTGCTGCCTTTCTGGCGCTGAAAGACATTCTGGCGTTTGGTGGCGAAAAGATCGAAATAAGTATCCAGCATTCGCGAGAGACCAAGTCTTCTACCGCTCTTGCTGAGCCTCAGTCCGGTAAACCTGTTTTCGATGTTTTATCGCTTGATCTGGCTTCAATTTTTCCCGCTTTACCTGGAAAAGGCTACTCAAGAGGCACATATAGAGGTCGACAAATCTGCTTCTGTAGATCGCCCGCTAGCTCAAATCTAGGTAGTAACTGGTACAAATCAGCATTGGATAAGTATTTCAGCGTAGGCTCTGGAGGAAGCCTGTTGTCGTTTCCTGAAATACGAAAAAATCATAGAACGTGGTGGGTTCTAAGATCTGTTGACACGGATTGCTATGCAGCAAACAAAGAAACGCCGAAAGCCTCGTTAAGCAGCGAATTCATTTGGAAGTCTGAATTCGATCCTAAGAAAACGCTAATCGAGCGGGAATCGTCTGAGGAACGCTTTAAGGCGCGCTTTAACCAATTTGGGGAAGAGGTCTTCGCCTCTTTGACGACTGTACAAACAGCCGATGAAACGCGATCAGCCATAATAATTTGGATCTACGTGGGACCGTCTGAAAGCTCGGTCGGTCAAATCACGCAAGGTGCTCCCTCTTGGGGAGTCTCTCTGTTTGCTACGATAAGGCCCACGACACTAGAGCCCTCCACAGGTGAACACTGGCTAAGCAACTCCAAACTTCAGGACGCAATCCTCAAGGCTGTCAATCAACTCTACCTTTCCTTAGCATCCACGGCTTATAAGACTCTCGAATACCGCAGGCTGATGGATAAGGCATTCGAAATTCTACAGAGCGCAGGGTTCGTTTTCGGTCACGACTTGAAGAACCGTTTGGAAGAAATGAAATATGAAGAGGTTCGTCTTGGGCTGAGAGGATTGAAGCATGAGCTGAGCGACTTGATGAAGAAGGCGAGTGCAATCACAGATGAGAGTGGTATTGCTCACGATTCGAACGATCTCTGCAGAGCGCTGAGGACTTTACGTCTTGGTCCTCTGGACTTGGCAGACGCTTGTTTCGGGAAATTGGCGGCTTTCTCTGCCACGCCAGAACTCTTTCGGGTCATGGCAAAGTTTGTTTCCGGGGAATTACCTTATGAATGGGCGCAAAAAGATCTTGTGGCAAGCTGGCCGGAGAACTTTAGTGCTTCCAAACATCTTATTAAAGCGGCCGAAGCTTGTGACATAGTGGTGCGTCAAGTGGTTTCCTCATACATCGATGGCCTTGAATTCGAATTGCGCAGAATTGATGGACAGGAGTTTATGATCGTCCCCCCGATTAACAGCGTCAACCGCGCGCGAATAGATTTACCGCCGTTATCTAATAGCCCGTCACTTGCTCCGCCCTACGCGATTCTCGCAGGATTATCTGAGCTGGTGCGCAATGCGGTAAGAGCAGTTACGAGCAGCGCCGTTAGAGGTGATATCAAACATAACTACGGTAAGCTTCATCTCGATTACACCATCTCCATAGATAAGGAGAAAGAAGAGGTTTGTGTGAGTATATGGAATCCTTATAGTGGCCAAGCCCCACTGGTGAGCGAAACCATTAACTACATGATAAGAATGTATGAACAAATCGGCGCCGTAGAAATCACGCCGGTCCGTGACAATCCGCATCCGTTAATTCAGGGTCTGCGATATGGCCAGTCTGACTTCGTATTACGTCCTAAACTTATCCGTTTCGCCAAGAGAACCTGAGAGGTGCAAGATCAATGCCCGGAAGAAAACTTAGGTTACTGATGATTAATGACCAAGAGGTTGGAATTGGAACCGATGCTCTTGAGGTCGTGAAGTGCCAGAATGGATTTGGTGAAGAGATTCCTCGACTCGCACATTGGCCTCAACACATGCGGTTGTGGGGTAATAACGTGATTCCAGAATTCGATCTCTTGTTGATCGACATAAAGTTTGAGGGAGACACGTTTGATCCGACCTACTTCGGCGAACAAGGAGTGGGGAAGAATGACGGTAACATTTGCAATCCCTTCGGACTTCTGCATGCGTTGCCTTTAACCGCGCGACAAGACCTAACGAATATGCCCTTTGTATGGGGCATACACAGTGGTGATCCGAGTGCTGTCAAAGACGATCCCGTTGCAATTTTGGCGTTTGGACTCTTATGCGCGATGGAACAGAGAGAGGGATGGGACCAGTACGATACTGCTGCAATCCCGTCATATTTTTCCGAACAAATAGGCGCTCTTCAGTCTCTCCCAGCTGAAGATGCATGGCAAGAACTGGTGGGCAAGTATCGGAGGAGACTGACCCAATGGTGCGAGTTGGGTCGCGTATATGTCGAAGTGGATTTTTTGAAGAAGCTCATCGACGACTTTCAAAATGCTACGGCCAAAGTGTTCGACAGCTTCGTGAGCGAGTCTCTGTTCATCTACTCTGGCTACGAAGAGCACATGATTTCGCTCCGCTCATTATTCGCAGAATATGACCCTTGGGATCAGGGGGTCAAGGCGCCCGTTCTAGACTTCTTGGGCGACCTCAAAACAATCTCCGAGAGTCGCGCCGATATTTTCCCGGAAGTCCGCGACATCATCTATGCTCTAGAGCACGACCCGGATGGTGAAGTGACACTGACCAGCCTGCTTCCATCTCGCGCTGCGGTCAATAGAGATACTCTCGGCGTTGCGGTGCTTGTCTGCTTATGGTTAACACGCTATTGCGAACGTCGACCAAAAAGCGCCCAGGAGATAATGAGAAGTGCTGGGTATGGGACCAACTACCACGCCGCGAAAAGACTGCTGGTGGGTGCCGGTTTCAGAGGAGCGACGCTTCAGAAATTCTTGGAGAGATTAGAGTCTGAACAACTACCTCCAATTTTGCGTGAGTGCGGCAGGCAATACTGGCACCAAGTGCTCGAACCTCACGGCGATAGTAGACGATGGCCTGCTTGCTTGGGTGAGCAAAGTTGAATCCCGCGAAACTTGAAAGCCACAATAGTGATGAATCACTATGAACTACCTGATTATCAGATCTCGAACCGAACCCGGAGCCAGTCCCATCAACCGTTGATGAAGGAGCAGGGCTTGTTGCTCGGTCATGCTGGCGATAAGATCGGCTACCAGCCGCGCTCGCTCGCGTTCAGACGGACCCGTGATCTTTTTCAATGAATCACTGAAAGGTGGGGGGATCAGTCCGCTATTTTTGGAGGATCCCGTTGCCGCCTCGAAAAGTATTTCGAACAGCTCTTGGATTACTCGTCGTTGACCATATTGTTGGGCCAACAAGGCCGGATTCTCGAAAACATAGTGACGCATAAGTTCCTTCAACAAGTCGACCTCGACGCGAAGTCTTGGTTCTATTCGAACAAACGGTTCTGTAGCTGAAGCAACGAGTGTGACTGCCCTCAAGGTTTCTTCTGGGCCGAGCACATAACGCCGCACCAGGAACGAAGCTAAAAAGTTTAGTTCGGCCCGTTGAGCATGCGTCCCGGCAAAAGGTACAAGAAGGTCATCAAAGAGTTCTCTTAGACTGTCGAAGAAGCTGGCGGCATCTTGGCGAGAAAGTACCTCGGAATACTGGCGCTTGTCTTCATCATTGTCCCACCGCTGGTAAACTTGTTCGATAAAGTGATCGCGCTCATCAGTATCAAGTAATATCCGGTCAAGGGGTATAAGTCCCGCGCGATAAAAATCGTCAACATCGTGAACTGAATACGCCACATCGTCTGCCCAATCCATAAGTGCAGCTTCCGTACTTTGGCGACGATCGGCGCGAGTTGCCGGCTCCCGAGCAAACTCGAAGTCGTCTCGTTCACTGAAATAGAAGCCCCACTTCCGATGCTCTTTGCCGTCAACACCCCTATTCCAGGGATATTTTAAGACTGCGTTTAGCGACGCCCGTGTCAGGTCAAGGCCAAAATAATCGCCGCTCTTTATAGCTACCTTGGTAATGATTCGGAAAGACTGCGCGTTGCCTTCATAGCCGTCAACCACATTCATCTTACTTAGCGAGGAATCTAATTCCTCTTCGGCGATGTGACCGAAGGGTGGATGTCCCAAATCGTGCGCAAGGGCGGCGGTCTCCACAACGTCAGGGTCAATGCCGCCAACGGCTTCTACTAATTCGTCAGAATTGCTGGTGTTCAGGTTTTCTGCTAAACGACGCGCCACTTGAGCCACCTTGAGGGTATGAGTCAATCGGTTATGAAAGATGTGTCCTTCAGCGGCGTGCACAACCTGCGTAACACCGGCAAGTCGCCGAAAAGCCGAACTATAGAGAACTCGGTCTCTGTCTCGCTGAGCATCAGTACGTTGGTCCTTCGAGGGACTGACGGTATGTCTGCGATCATTTCGAGATATAGCGGACGGAGTTGACATCTTATCTTCCGAAAATCGATTGATCTTCCAGGAAGCACTGCCTCGGCGTAAATCCTTGACCAGAGCCCGAAAGTGCTTGTTTGGCGCCGAATCTTATTCTAATATTGGATTGGTAAACTGACATAGACTGACAGAACAGACGCGCTGAACAAAATACTTACTGGAGCTGCGAAATGGCAAACAATAGAAATGAAGTCGAAGCTGAGATTGTCAAGACCATTCGCCAATCCAGCGAGCCATCGGAAACCACGGAAGTAATAACAAAGGTCAGCAAAAATGCCACTGACCCTAGAACTGCTCGCGAGGCGATAAGGTCTTTGATAGATAAGGGTGTCTTGGAAATGACGCTCGATTGGAGACTCCGATTTCAAGACAAAGCGGGCCTGCGGCAGGATGTAGCTAGCTAGTAGCTTCAGATTCCTCAGACGTAATGGTTTTCTGACAATCCGGGACTTACTTCATTTGAACGAGATTTGGATCCAAATCTTCTTCAGTTGGCTCACCAATCTTCCTGCCGCTAGTCATTGCAGCCTTCAAGTTCTCGTGAAAGTATGTGCGCTCATGGCTGATCGGAACCACATAACGCAATAACGTCGTCAAGACGTCAAAGGCCTTGGTTTACATCGTCAGAACGGTACGGTTGAAGTCTACAAGACCGGAAAATTCGATCTTGTTCTCACAGATCATGGTCCAGCGTTCTCACAGCAACAACTGCGGGGAACGATTTCAATAACTATGAGAACCTGTGATAGGCCTTATCACTTCTGACTAATCACAACTCGCTGAATCGAGGGCGGCAGCTCATGCATTTCGCTGCGCGCGAAGCCGGCGTTGCGAAACATCAGATCGAGTTCGGCGAAAGTGTAAGCGTCACCTGAAGGCGTGCCACCGAGCATCTGCATTGCAAAGGCTGCGGCTTGCGGCGGAGTTACGCGGTCTTCGTTGGGTACGAATTCCAGTGTCACTGCGCGTCCACCGTCTTTCAGCGCGCCGTGTACTTTCCGAAGCAGTATCTCGCACGTCGTCGCGTCGAAGTGATGCAGAAAATTCGTCAGCAGTACGACGTCGTAATCAGTTCCATAATCAACATCGAATGCGCTGCCGGGGTTCGTCTGGAAACGTGCGGACACACCCGCAGCTCCCGCATTCTGTGTCGCAAGTTCCAGCACATTCGGCCAATCAACCGCGGTGATCTCAATCTGCGGATTCTGTTTTGCGAAAGCGATGCCGTACAGACCATGGCCCGCGGCAATATCCAGCACGCGCAACTTCTGGTCTTTGGTTGGATCTACAAGTTGCGCCAACAACTCTGCGGGCATGGCCATCATCGGCGCCATCGCGCGCGCAAATTCAACCCACACCGGATGCTCGGGCTCGAGCGATTCTGCTGAGCCTGCCGAGCCGCCTTTCCTTACAGATTCAGTTAGATTGTCGAAATTGCCTTTGATGTGAGGCGAAAGCATGAAATCGCTGACCGTGCCCATGTACGCGGGCGAGCGCTTGTCGAGGAAAACCGTGGAGTCGAGCGTCAACCCATAGCGCCCATTTTCCTTCGTCAGAAATCCCATGATCGTCAGATAGTCGCACAGGATGCGCGTGCCCTTTTCGGATGTGGCGCAGCGATCAGCAATTTCCTTCGCAGTGGTTTTGCCTTCAGCGATAGCGGTGAAGACTTCGAGATCGATGCCGGCTTTCAACGCCTGTGTTCGCTGGTACGCGTTAAGCGTGTCGAATAGTAATGCCGGTGTCGGTTGCTGTCCTGCCTGTGCTTCCGGAGCCATGATTTTGTTTTCCTCTTAATGAAAGATGATCAAGAACCGAAAGCCTAACTGAATGGCTGTGCGAAAGTCTAACTGTCGCAATTCCAAGGTAGTGTCCTAAGTTGAAGTTTTCCTCCGTGTCTCTGTGCATCCTCAGTGTCTCTGTGGTGGAAATTACGCAGGGAACACTTCACCACAGAGACACCGAGATCTCACAGAGGCACAGAGAAATGAAATTAGGTTTGGGCGATTAGTGAAGCGTGCAGAGAAATTCTCATTCACACCTCGCTTCAGCGAGGTGACAGACGGTTGGCCGTAATGATTAAAGCCGTTTCACCGGCTTTCTCAAAACCGTTGGAAACGATTTTCTGGATTGGACGGGGAGTCTTACACCTCGCTGAAGCGAGGTGTGAATGAGAGCGACCTAGTTGAGTTTCAGCGAAACCGGTTGAGCAAGTCCCTCGATCGAAAGCGTCACACCATGTGGCGAGGCTACCGGTTCTTTTTGCGGAGAGCGAAAGATTATTAATCCCTGCCGCTGACGCTCGGAATGGGTGAGCGGAGCTTTCAAATCGAAATCATAGGCGCGAAACTCTTTTTCGAATGTCTTTTTTGAATTCGGATTGTAAGCAAAAACTGCATTCGCTTTCAGGATGTGCGAGACGGCTTGTTTTCCCGAAATCAACTTCCATTCGTTGCCTGAAGCGTCGTGCAACTTGAACTTCAGTTTCTTCAGCACCAAATCCTCGCCGCCATTGTGTCTGGCCTCCAGACGCACGGGCAGCAATCCCGCCAATTGCAGATTAGCTTCGAACAGCTCCTGGGTTTCTTCATCTGTAAGCAGCGGGGCCGCGCGGAAAGTTACCGAACCGACGTCTGCCGTAGCCGCGGTCGCAGGCATGCGCGCGAGGGCTGCCGGGGGCTTAACTTTGTAAAGACTTGAACTACACGCCGTCGCTGCTATCGAAACCAGAACAGTCAAGAGGGCCGTTAGACAGCGCCGCAGGAGGCGCCAACTTTCACGATAGTTTTGTCGGTAGTTCACTTGCGGAGAATGTTGCCTTGGCAGATTCGTTGAAGTCAATTGAATAAAAAAATGCGGCGGGACTTTCCAGCCCGCCGCCGTGTGGGTGCCTACGGAGAAATCAGCGATGATGACTGCTGTTCGGCGACTTGCGCCGCCGGCTCCCCGGTTCGGGGGGTGAGGACTAACGCGGCGGACTTTAAGCTATGCAAGCTTCGCTGTCAATAGGGAAATCCCGTGTAGCACAAGAAGATGCACGATTTAGCAGGAGACAATGCGGCCGCAACCGACCGCGTGCTCGTTTTTCATTTGTGCTTCTTGATTACGGTTTTGCGCCGCACGCGAATGGGCGCCCTCGCGCTGAGCAGACTCCGGTGTCGATGATTGATGATGTAGCACAGGCCCTGGTGCGTTAATCCGAGGGTGCGCGCCGCGCGCGTGACGCTGCCGTTAGCCTCTTCCAACGCCTGGCGAATCAGAGCGCTTTCAAACTGACGCACTTCTTGTTCAAAGGTAGCGAGGGTCCGCGCCGGCTGCGCGTGGACAGACGGTTCGGACCCGATAAATCGAGCACACGCCCGCAAGCGAGTTAGGGTTTCGCGGCCGATGTCTTCACCCAGCTTCCGATCGGCTTCAGAATAAGCGCGGCTGATTTCGTCGGCGGGAAGATACTCGTGGAGTTCTTCGACCAACGTTAAGAGCGCGCGTCCCGACGATTCCGGATCACCGGCTGTCTCAGCCACTTCGACGGCACGGCGAAGAGTCTCCATCGCCGCTTGATGCCTTTGTTGCCGGGCTTGCGCCACTCCCAGGGTCTGCAAGCTTTCGACAAGCAGTGATTGTTCTCCGCCACGTTCAAGCACGGACACAGATGCCCGCGCGAGTTTCTCAGCCTCCGCGTATCGCTGCTGGGCCACGTAAACTCGGGCGCGCGTTTCATCCACTTGCGCGGCGGTGCCCACGTCGTCGAGATCGGCAAAGGTGCGCCGTGCGTCTTCAAGAGTCTCAAGCGCTTCGTCGTACCGGCCTAACTCGAGCATGATTACGCCGAGGTTGTTTTGCGCGCGTGCGAAGTAGCGACGGTGGTTTGCCTTCTCAAAATGTACGCGCGCGGCTGCATGATCAAGCAAGGCGCGGTCGAGGTTCTCGATGCCACCCCTCCGTCTCATCACGATGCCGCGCTGCATGTAGTAACACCCGAGTGCTGCATCGTCTTTGACGTTGTCCAAAATAGCGGCTGCGCGATCGAGCAACGTCACCGCGTCATTCAGATGATTTGTCGATACCTCGACGATCGTGCTGTTCACCAGAATGCGAAGTGTATTGGCTGGATCTTCCGCTTTCGCCAGCGCGGCCTGAAACAAAACGCGGGCTTCGTCCATCGCGCCCTCGCGCCAATAGCAAACCGCGAGATTCGTCTGTGCCTCCGCGACTTTTTCACTCAGTCCAAGTTCTTCAAAACTTTTTATGCTCTCGCTGATTAAATCCTTAGCGAATTGTTGCGCTCCGGGAACTTGACGCGAACTACCGAGCCAACCCGCCAGCGCGCCGGCTCGCAGCACTAGTTCCGCCTCTTCTGCTTTCGGCAGGCCCTCTGTGTGCGGCCGTTCACCGATGCCGGGCCAGAACGCGGCAATCGCATCAAAGGCCGCCTCGTACTCGCCGATGTTTTGCAACTCTTTCGCGGCTCGACATGCGACCTCAACGCTCCTTTCCGTTTCTGCAACGCTGCCTTCCGGCTTCAACAGAGTTTCCGACCTCATCTCTAAGTTCTTCTCCTGGCTCGATGAATGTTAAGTTTGCTGAGACGCCGGCCGTTGGTGAGACTCTCCCGGCGCAAAACGGTCGCTCAACCGATGAGGCGGTAAAGCTGAACTACAGTTGTTTTTAGGTGCTCGAGTCGTTGGATCGCGCCGTCCGGCAAAACATCCGCGCTCGGTTTTAACCTGACGAGCTATGAACCCGTTGATGACGCGGCCTCGGCTCTCATGGTGAGTTCGAGCTGACTGACCTCCATCCATCCAACCCATGCTCTCGAACGCCCTTGAACCCTGAGGGTTATCATCCGACAGTCGCACGCCTGGTTGTTCGTGCACTTATTATTAATTGCGCTGACGGCGCGGATTCTAGCACCTGCGCCACAGCCTGCCAAGATACCTTTTTTCGCAGAGAAACCCGCGGACCGGCCAGAATCCGTGCGCGATTCGGGAGCTTGTGCTATAGTCCGCGCCATACGCTGAGGGGAAGGGTTCAGAATAGAAGGCCTTCCGGCGTTTCAGAATTTAAACGCCTTCTGCTGTCCTGCCAGCTTTCACGGACCCCTGCCGATGCTGGCTTGGTGTTAAGCCGAGCGCGGTCGGAGACTGAATGCGAATATTACTGTACAATCCCGATAACGGGGTCACTCACAACTTCATGCCACACCTGTGGATGTTCCTGCTGAAGACATTGACTCCGGCGGAGCACGAGGTCCTCCTGATTGATGGCAACGCCCGCCCCATGGACGAGCAGCAACTCGTCGAGTTCATCCGCACGGAAAATATTGGCCTCGTCGGAATTGGCGCGATGACGCGAATGATCGCCCGCGCCTACAAGATGGCTGATGCGATTCGCGCGGCGGGGGTGCCGGTCGTGATGGGCGGCCCGCACGTTACTGAGGTGCCGGATGAAGC
This sequence comes from uncultured Acidobacteriota bacterium, assembly GCA_963726075.1. Taxonomy (GTDB): domain Bacteria; phylum Acidobacteriota; class Blastocatellia; order Pyrinomonadales; family Pyrinomonadaceae; genus UBA11740. The sequence continues at coordinate 2,340,810 of CAVSAQ010000001.1, forward strand.
ACTCGGTCGCGACGGCGGTCCGCGGCATGCTGACGCTGTTGCGTTGGGCGAAGCGGATGAAACCTGGCCCCAGATCGTCATCGACGCCGAGCGCGGACAATTGAAGGACATCTACGCGCCACTCGACGAAACGGGTAAAGAACGAAAACCAAGTTTGCAGCCCTATCCTGAGATTCCCTGGGACAAGATGGATTTGGATCAGTTCGATCTGATACCGAAACCCATGCGAGCGCTACTTAAACGCCAGGGTTCGGGCTGGGGATCGGTACACATGATTCCGATCGAATCCGGCCGCGGCTGCCCTTACGGCTGCGAGTTCTGTACGGTGACGGGTTTCTTCGGCGATTCCATTCGATTTCGAAGTAACGAAAGCGTCGTCAACGAACTGCTGCGGTTAAAGCGACACGCGCGAGAGAACCGCCAGCAGGCCATGGTGTTTTTCATCGACGACAATTTTGCGATCAGTATCAAGCGAACGAAATCGCTGTTACGGGACATCATTGCGGCCAATGCGCAACTACCGTGGATCGCGCAGATCAGCGCGAACCTTCTGCGTGACGAAGAATTGGTTGATCTAATTGCGGCCTCGGACGGCAAGTGGATCTTCATCGGCATGGAATCAATTGATTCCGCTAATCTGGCCGATGTGAACAAGAGCTTCAACAAACCGGCCGAATACGAAGCGGTGTTGAACCGCCTCGCAGATCGCGGCATCTATGCCATCACCTCTTTCATCTTTGGTTTGGATAACGACACGCTGGGCGTCGCCGATCGAACGCTGCAGGCAATCGAATCATGGCCGCCGGGCTTGCCGATCTTTGGCCAGCTCACACCGTTTCCTTCAACGCCACTCTATCAGCGTCTGTTAAAGGGCGACCGGCTCACGCGGCCGAAACATTGGCTCGATTTCGCGCCCTTTCACATGGCGCACACGCCGTTAAAGATGAGTATCGAGGAAGTGCACTCGGAATTGAATAAGGCCTGGGTCAAGTCATATAGCCCTGAAAGAAATGCGAGCGCGGTTGATTCGATCAAAGACAGGCCCATTGGCTATCGAATCATGCACCTGGTCACGCGATTGATTTTTCGGGGCATCTATTTCCCGCAAATGGGCAAGCGCGCATGGGTCAAACTGTTGTTCGCAAATCGGGGGCTGGTCTATTCCCTGGGTCGTGAAGGGCTGTTTGGCAAGCGGCGAGTTGAACGCTCAAAGCAAGTGCCTGCCGGTGTTCCCATAACGGAAAGCTAACGCGCTCCAGTCTAGCGACCCGCGTCATCGTTTTTGCAGTACCACGGTGCGCGGGATGCCCTGCAAGTCTTTCTTCACTTCAAGTAACTGCCAGATTTCGCGATCGACTAGTTGTTCGACTGCGTCGCCCTGGCCGAACCCAATCTCAAAAATAAAATAGCCAGAGTGATGCAGCACCGGCGGCGTCTCGCGCAGCAGCACGCGGATGTGATCTAGCCCATCGGCGCCAGACACTAACGCCGTTAGAGGCTCGTGCTCGCGAACTTCGCGCTGCAAAGTCGCAATGTCTCCTGCGGGGATGTACGGCGGATTCGAAACGATAAGTGAAAAAGTCGCGCGCTGATTCAACAGCGAAAGGGAATCAGCCTGAATAAACTTCACGCGATCACTGACGTTGTGTCGTTGCGCGTTTCGGCGCGCAACTTCCAGCGCGTTCGGCGAGATGTCCGTAGCCATCGCGTCCGCCAGGTTCAATTCATGCAACAACGAAATCGCGATGCAACCTGAACCGGTGCCGACGTCGAGGATTGAAAAAGAGCTTTCACGGTCCGCAAGTTCGAGTGCTGCTTCGACGACCAATTCTGTCTCAGGTCTCGGAATCAAAACGTCAGGCGTCACTTCAAAGGTCAGTTTGAAAAATTCCTGAAAGCCGATGATGTATTGCAACGGCTCACGTGCGGCACGGCGCGCGATCAAAACGCGAAATCGTTCAAACTGTTCGCCGGTCAACAGGTCGTTACCATGCGTGATGACGTACGTGCGATCGTGGCGCAACGCATGCGCCACCAGCGATCCGGCTTCCAGCCTCGGATCGACTACGCCGGCTGCACGTAAGGACTCGGCGCCGGTCGCCTGCGCCTGAATGATCGAGATTGCACCAAGGTCGTGTTTTCGTTCAGTCATGTTGCAGACCAGGACAATCGTATATTAATCTGGCCCAAATTTAACGGCCGCCCGGCGTGGAGAGATTCTTGCAGTGTGATCTTGCTATCGGAACTCGGGCGAGATTGTAACTTTACTTTGGGTAGCACGAAGCGAGTCTCGTTTCTTCCCGTACGGACGGCGGAATCCCGATCTTTGATCGGGATTTCGCTATCCGAAAGGTTGAGCTTTAACAAGTTTTGACGCGCAGGTGAGCACGGAGTCTTCGAAACTATGGGAGCCTTGGCCAAAAGCATCACACTCTTTCTTCTGAACTGGCTCGACGCGCAACTGACCTTGATCTGGGTCCGCTCTGATATCGCAACCGAAGCAAACAATTTGATGGCGCAACTGCTCAATATCGGCGATGCGCCTTTCCTGCTTACGAAACTCGCCATCGGTGCATTCTCGGCCTATGTGTTGTATCGATGTTCGCACCTGACGATCGCGCGACGCGGAATGAAGCTGGCGCTCACGGTTTACGGGGCACTCATGCTCGTGCATGCCATAACCGGCCTCTCGGCGATGGGTTGGGCTGAACCGCTGGCCATGGTCACGCTGGTAAGCGAACTGCCTTTTACCGTCCTGTCAATCTTTTCGTAATCTTCACAATCTGTTAAGCGAAGTGAATTCCGGTGGTTAAACGGAACTCCTTGTCCCGTTCGCGCGTTTTGCTAATACCAATTGCGCAAACGTAAACTTCCGAAACCGCATCTCAACAGTGCGTTTCGAAGTGAAGGAGATTCAAGCATGTACAGAATAACGCCCCGCCAGATCCTGGTGATTGCTTTGGGTTCGGCGCTTTTCGCGTCAGTCGCAGTGCTCGGCTTTCAGAAACTGTCGCAACGGTTTTATCCGGCGCGTGCCGAGCTCTCGGTTGCGAATCCCGAGACGGTTTCCGATCCGGCGACCGTAAGTGACGAACAGAACAACATTGAAGTCTACAAGGCTGTTTCGCCCGGCGTCGTCTACATTCAATCAACCACGATGGTCCGTAACTTCTTTGATTTGTATGCGGAAGAGCGAGAGGGAGCGGGCTCAGGTTCGGTGATTGACGAGCAGGGTCACATCCTGACGAACTTTCACGTGATTGAAGGCGCAACCCGGTTGTCCGTGCATTTTGGTGGGGGCCGAAACTATCCCGCGACCGTGGTCGGCCGCGATCCGGATACAGATCTGGCAGTGATCAAGCTGGTCGAAAAACCGAAAGAAGCGATCACGATTGTGCCGTTCGGCGATTCAGACAAACTGATCGTTGGACAGAAGGTCCTGGCCATCGGAAATCCGTTTGGTCTCGATCGAACGTTGACCACGGGAGTCATCAGCGGTCTGCAACGCCCGCTTCGCGGACGGAACGATCGGCCGATTGAAGGCGCGATTCAGACGGATGCGTCGATTAATCCGGGCAACTCGGGCGGACCGTTGCTGGATTCGCGCGGGCGGATGATCGGCATCAACTCGCAAATTCAGTCAACCTCCGGGTCATCAGCGGGCGTGGGCTTTGCGATTCCCGTGAATATCGCCAAACGAATTGTGCCTGAGTTGATTCGCAGTGGTACGGTCCAGCGTCCGAAGCTCGGCATCCTGCCGCGTAATGTCGAATCGCTGAGCGGCCAGGTCGAGATGCCGATCAACTATGGCGTATTGATTTTGAATGTTCAGCCGGGCGGTCCCGCGGCCAACGCCGGCTTACGAGGTATGGTGCAAACTGATGAAGGCAATCTCGAACTTGGCGATATCATCACCGGAGTTGGTGGTGAACGCGTCGGGAACAATGACGATCTTTACAAGGTCCTCAACAAACATCAGATTGGCGAGACGGTCACTGTCGAGATCTACCGCGGGGCAAGGCTTATGACACTGCCCGTCCGTTTGACCGACGCGCCGCCCACGCGCCGGAATATTCGGGACTAGGCAGAGACTTAACTTCGAGCCGACAAAAAAGCGCGCGCCACTTAAGGCGCGCGCTTTTCATTTGTCGTAACTCGTTACTCAGCCGGGTGGCCAGGTCATCTCGCGCCCGCCCAGCACGTGTAAATGCAAGTGGAAGACTGATTGGCCGGCGCCACTGCCCGTATTGATAACAGTGCGATATCCGCCGCTGTCACTCAAGCCGTGCTCGTATGCAACTTTCGCGGCGACGCGGAGCAGATGACCGAGTAACAGCTCATCCTTTTGTGAAGCATCGTCGAGCGACTCGAGGTGTTCGCGCGGCATGACCAGTACGTGCGTCGGAGCCTGCGGACTAAGGTCGCGAATGACCACGCAACGGGCGTCCTGAAACACCACGTCCGCGGCTGCGGTTCCGTTTATGATTTTGCAGAAAAGGCAATCTTGTTCACTCATGTTATCGTCGGAGGTACTTTTCCAGTTGGGCTGATTTCAGTTCCATTCAAGGGCGCATGGTATCACAGCCGGCGGGGCTCACGCCGCCACAACACCTTCATCGGGCGTCAAAGGTGAGGTGACCGATTCACGCACGCGCTCAATGTCCGCGCCGAGCGCTTTCAATTTGGTTTCGATCTTTTCGTAGCCGCGATCGATGTGATAGACGCGATCGATGGTGGTTTCTCCTTCGGCAATCAGTCCCGCCAGTACCAGCGATGCCGAGGCCCGCAAATCTGAAGCTTGAACGCGAGCGCCGATTAGTTTCGTCGGGCCTTCAACGACTGCCTTGTCGTGGCTGACCTGAATGCGCGCACCCATGCGCTGCAACTCGGAAGCGTGCATGAAACGATTTTCGAAGATCGTTTCCGTGATTTCCGAGCGGCCGTTCGCCTGGGTCATCAGCGTCATGTACTGGGCCTGCATATCGGTGGCGAACCCGGGGTACTCCTCAGTCTTGAGATCGCCGGCGCGGATGGTTTTCCCGGCGGTGACGCGCAGGGTGCTTTGATTGATCTCTTCAATCTCCACGCCGACGTCACGCAGCTTGCCGATGATTCGATTGCAGTGTTCCGGATTGCAATCTCGGATTTCCAAATCGCCTTTCGTGATCGCGCCGGCAACAATGAAGGTGCCGGTTTCAATCCGATCGGGAATGATCGTGTGTTGCGCGCCACTCAAACGTTCGACGCCTTCAATTTCGATTTTTGGCGTACCCGCACCGCGCACGCGGCCGCCCATCTTATTTAGTAACTCGGCGAGATCGCGCACTTCCGGCTCGCGCGCTGCGTTGTGAACCACCGTCTTGCCGCGGGCGAGGGCCGCCGCCATCATTACGTTTTCCGTGGCGGTGACCGAAATCTTTTCGAATTCAATTTCTCCACCGGTCAAGCCGCCCTCCGGCGCACGCGCCACGACGTCGCCCGCCTCGAGAAAGACTTCCGCGCCCATCTTTGTAAAGGCGGCGAGATGCAAATCAATCGGCCGCGCGCCGATCGCGCATCCGCCCGGCAGCGACACCCGCGCTTTTCCGAACCGCGCCAGCAAAGGCCCGAGGGCCAACACCGACGCGCGCATGGTCTTCACTAATTCGTATGGCGCCGTCATCACTTCGATATTGGCGGCTGAAATTTTGTGTGTCCGCAGCTCCGGCGTCAGCACATGCGCTCCGATATCTTCCAACAAGCGGCGCATCGTGATGATGTCGCGGACGTAGGGAATGTTGTGGAGCGTGATCGTGTCGGCGGTGAGAATCGCCGCCGCCATGCACGGCAGTGCAGAGTTTTTTGCGCCGCTGATCGAGACGCGACCTTTCAAAGGATTGCCACCGCGAATGCGAAACTTTTCCACGACGGAAGATTAAAGGAAAAGTCCCAGAACCGCGAGTCAGACTTAGTTAATTGCCTGACGGACTTGCTATGATCACAGCGCGACTTATGAAGCGACTTCCTAATGAAGAGTGGCTATTGAATCCGAAGCCGGGCACTGCTGCCGCAGCGGCTCGCGACTTTGGCATCGACCTGTCACTCACACTTGCGAATTTACGTTTGTCCCCCGAAGAACGCATCAGGCGTTTGGACAGAGCGCGAGCAATGATGAATGAAGTCAGAGAGGCAGGCCGGCGTGCCCGCTCCCATCGAAGAAGTCCGAAATCAACTTGAGCTGCTGGCTCGCCACAACGTCAAGTGCGTAATCATCGGTGGCGTCGCCGCCGTCTATCACGGCTCTTCAGAGGTAACTCATGACTTGGACGTCTGTTACGACAGATCGGCCGACAACCTGAGCCGCCTGGTGGTCGCCCTCAAATCTGTAAACGCGTTTCTGCGGGGAGCACCGCGCAACATTCTATTCATCCTCAATGCCGAGACTCTCAAAAAGGGATTGAATTTCACGTTCGACACCGACATTGGCAGCCTTGACTTGCTCGGCGAAATTAGGGGCGTGGGTCAATTCAAAGACGTGATTGAAGATTCCGAAACCGCCAGCATGCGGTTGCGACTTCCAGGTTCTCTCATTGGAGAAATTGATGGAATCAAAACGAGTCGCCGGCCGAGAAAAGGATCTGCGAACACTGACTGAGCTGGAAGCAATTCATGAATATCGTCAGAGTGGCGAGAATTCTCACAGCTAAAGTGATTTAGAAGTGTGGACTGGACACGCGGGGCGAGTGACCGCGCTTCTTCTTCCGCCAGCGCGGACCTTCCTCGACACCTTTCAGAGAGGCTACCGGCCACAACTGATATTGAATTTCCGCGAGGCCGGCATCGACGACGGCCTTGATTACTTCTTCGGATGATTTGTAGCACTCGGACGATTCGTCGATGGGCACGTGGCCGTCAACGTTCACGAGGATGCCTGCCTCAGCATATTCATCGTCAATCGCTCGCTGCGAGAGAGTCTTGGCGGCTTGTGAACGCGACAACCGCCGGCCCGCGCCATGATTGACTGAGTAGCCGCTCTTCACGGCCCCCGGCAGCGGCCGCAGGATGTAACTGAAGTCTTTGTTGCTGCCGGGGATCAAAACCGGATGACCGGTGTCTTCCCAAAGCGTCCCCTGCAACAACGGGTAGCCGGCGGGGAACGCGCGCGTCGCGCCTTTGCGATGCACCCACACGTCGTCGAATTCCGGGTGCCATTCTTTTTGCACGAGGTTGTGACTGATCTCGTAAATCAATTCGAGATCTGAATTGAAGGTTTCGCGGAAAGCTTCGGCAACCTGCTCGAAAATGATCAGCCGGTTGAGAATCGCATAGTTCCCGCCGGCCGCCACCGCATTCAGATAATCTCGATAGTGCCTGGAATCAGGCGTGAAGTAACCGAGATCGATGTCGCGAATCTCATGAGGCCTTTCCGTCTTCGCCAACTCGAAATAGTTTGTGGCCAGGCCGTGACCGAAGCCGCGGCTGCCGGTGTGCACCTGCACGAACAGTTCATTTGAGTTCACTTCGCGCTGAAGCTCGATGAAGTGATTGCCGCCGCCCAGACTGCCGAGCTGATGCAGTCCGCGTTCGGGCCTGCCTTTGCCGCCCCAGGGAATCTGCCAATCGTCATCGACCGGAATGCGGTGGCGTTCAGCGCGGCTGCGATCGAAAGTCGCGCCATGCTTCTCGACGTAGTGTTCGGCGCCGCCACGGACGAGGTCCGCGAATTCAAGCTCGGAAAGATTTGGGAAGCGACGACTTTTGCCGCCGGCGCCCATCGCCACGCGCCCCATTACAGCTCGATTAAATTGCAGACGCTTTTCCGGGGTGGCCGCTTCAGCGAGCACATTCGATTTCGCACTCATCATGCCGCAGCCAATGTCGTAGCCGACCGGCCCCATCGCAATCGCGCCGCATTCGTAGTCGGTAATCAGCACGCAGCCGACCGGGACGCCGTAGCCGTAATGCACATCGGGCGTGATCACAACCATCTTCACGCCGGGGAAGCGCGTCGCGTTTACTATTTGTCGATAGAGATTGTCTTCCGCGAGCGTGAGCAGCTCGCCGGTTAGAAACAGGTGCACGGGCACATTTCCAGTGTCCGCGGTCTGGAGCGCGTAGTATCCATCAACGTGCCAATGCACTAGCTGTTTCCAACGGTGCGCGTCGGCTAACGCTTTTTGATCGGGTTGTGGCTGAGACTTGTTCACAATTGATTCAATCTCTCGGCTTGGCAGGCATTCAATACTCGGCTTTGCCCCAAAACGTCTTAAGTGGCGTTAAAATGCGCTTTTATTGACTGCCTCTTTGTCAGATGTAGTTTCACGAGCTGCGAAGCAGCGGTTGTAGTTAAGCCCAAGGCGAGGCTCTGCGAGCCTTGGGGTACAGTGAACACGAATTTGCGGGAGCCGCGGAGCGGCGACGAATAACCACTCAAAGTGTCGCCCGCTTCGCGGGCTCCGCTGATCTAAAAAGGGCTTGGTTTCCCAAGGCTCGCAAAGCCTCGCCTTGGGCTTAGCTAAGACCGCTGCTTCGCAGCTCGACGAGTTTGTCGCCGCGCACCTACTTGGGCAAAGGCCTAAATACTCTCCAGACCACCTGATTGACTTGCCCGAAAGATCAAACCCAGAGCGTCACCGTCGCGACAGTCTTTCGGCTTTGCCGCTATGCGCATAGCCTTGTTGAATTTCAGTCTGATTGTAAGTGCTTCCTTACACAGCCGGCGACCAAAGCTGTTACGTTTCTCTAAAGAGTTTTTCAACGACGCGTTCAACGGTGTCCTCAGCCTCAACTGCGATCCGCCGTTCGGCAAGGGCATAAAAGGCGCGCCGCTCGTCAAAACGTTTGCGCGCCGTTTCGAGATTCGGCGCCAGCGGCCGAATCGTCGCCGAGTTCGAGATCCGTTCCCAACAAATCTCGAACGGTGTATCCAGCCAAACGGTGATGCAATCGAAGAGCGCAACCATCGTGCGGTTGGCAGCCTTCATCCACGTGCCGCCGCCCAAAGCAATCACGTGCGCCTCCCGATTCTGAAGGACGTCACGAAGTGCGAGTGTTTCCAACTCTCGAAATGCTGCCTGACCGTTTTGCGTGATGATTTCGGCGGGCGAGCGACCCTCGCGGCTGCTGATTAACGAATCGAGATCGACAAACCCGCAGTTGAGTTGCCGAGCCAGCTCCTCGCCGACGGTCGTTTTGCCGCAGGCCATGAACCCGAGAATGACGATGCGACGTGTGTTCATATTGGGAACGCGGACGCCCTCGTCCGCAGCATTGCCTCACATGAGGTTAGATTATTACGCAAGAGGCGGGCGGGGCCGCCCGCGCTCCCAGTGAAGCAACTCAACTTCATTCTTCAACTACAGACTCAAGTAAATCAAAGAATTCAGGAAAAGAGACGCGGACGCACTCGGCATCTTCGATTTCTGTCTCGCCCTCAGCGAGCAGTCCAGCGACCGCGAACGACATCGCGATTCGGTGATCGCCGCGCGAGTCAATTCGCGCGCCACGCAACCGCGTTCGCCCACCGACACGCAGCCCGTCATCGAATTCTTCCACATCCGCGTTCATAGCTCGCAGTCCCGCAACCGTCGCGGCGATGCGATCTGATTCTTTCACGCGCAACTCACCTGCGTCGCGTATCTCGATGCCGCCATCCAGTTGGGAACCGATGACGGCGAGCAGCGGCAACTCATCAATCAATCCAGCGATCCGATCGCCGTCAATCGTCAATGGCGAGTCTTCGGATTCCCTGGCGGCGCGCGAGCCTTCGACGTGAATGGCGCCAACCGGCTCGTGGCCTGATTTACACTGGTCTTCAAAGGTGACGGCCAATCGGAAAGAGTCAACAACCTTGAGAAATTCCACGCGGCTCGGATTCAGTCCTACCCCGGCAATCTCAAGCGTCGAACCGTCAAGCAACGCCGCCGCGGCGATGAAATACGCAGCCGAAGAAATGTCGCCTGGAACATCAACGTCGCGCGCGTCAAAACTCGCAGGACCCGTTACCGCGGCGAACCTCTGATTTCCTTTAAACGCATCTCCCTCTTCGACAGCAACACCAAACCAGCGCAGCATCCGTTCGGTGTGATCGCGGGTGGGCGTCTGCTCGACGACGTTCATTTGACCGTTGGCGTTCAGCCCTGCCAGCAGAATCGCCGACTTAACCTGCGCGCTGGCAACTAGCAGCTCGTATACGATCGATCGCAGAGGATTGCGGCCGCGGATGGTAAGCGGCGGGCGGCCATCGTTCGATTGAATCTCTGCGCCCATCATCCCCAGCGGCTCAATGATTCGCTGCATCGGCCGCGACCGGAGGGAGGCATCTCCGGTCAAAGTCGCCTCGAGATCCTGTCCCGCGAGAACTCCGGCCAGCAGACGCATCGTCGTGCCGCTGTTGCCGCAATTAAGGGACTCTTTCGGCGCACGTAATCCGCGCGTCCCGACGCCTTCAATAACCAACCCGTCGCTTTTGCGCGCAATTGAAACGCCAAGCTGTTCAAGACAGCGCAGTGTCGCCGCGCAATCTTCACTCGTCGAAAAGTTCCGGATGCGCGAAGTGCCTTGGGCCAAAGCGGCAATCATCGCGGCGCGATGGGAAATCGATTTATCGCCGGGCATCTCAAGCTTGCCAACGATTCTTTTGGCCGTGTGAATGATCACGAAGGAATCTTAGCGCGTCGTATCGCGACCCCGAAACAGGCTCTGCGCATCCGGGCGGCTGACATTGACACGCGCCCAGCCCGCATGTTACACGTCCGTCTTCCGTTTGCTTTTGAATCGTCAGCAGCCAGAACGCGATTCCCATGGCTGGAGGCCTGTGCCTTTTGTGACCGATCAAACGACTCGACTCGTTTTGCCCAGCCACATTGAGGCTGTTGCTGACGCGGCCGCCGCGGCGGCTGACTTCGCGCGCAATTGTGGGCTCGCGGACGAAGCAGCTTTTGGCATCGACATGGCTGTGCGCGAAGCCATCACCAACGCGATCGTCCACGGTAACAAGGAAGACGATACGAAGCAGGTGGAAATGACCCTCAACTGTTCGTCGCAGGCAGTGGAAATCGCAGTCAGCGATCAAGGCGCGGGGTTCGATCCGGTTTCAGTGCCCGACCCGACGGCCGCCGAGAATCTGATGAAGACTTCGGGCCGAGGCAACTTTCTGATGCGCAGCTTCATGGATGAAGTCGAATGGGTGAGCCGCCCCGAGGGCGGAACGATGGTGCGAATGCTGAAGAGAGTTTGATATTTGATTTTGTACTTTTGATCCCGCGCGAATGCGGAAACTTGTTCGTGACAAGGAAATCAAAAGTCCGCAATCAGAAATCGAAAACTTTTCGGGAGACTCTTTGAATCATGGCAGAGCTTAACATCCGCGAACGACAAGCCGGCGACGTGACAGTGCTGGATATGGACGGGCGAATCACCATCGGCGATGGCAGTATCGCGCTGCGCAGCGCCGTGCGTCGTTTACTCGAAGAGCAAAAGAAAAAGATTCTGCTGAACCTGGCCGGCGTCGGTTACATCGATTCCAGCGGCATCGGCGAGCTGGTTTCGAGCTACACGGCCATTAACAAGGAAGGCGGCCAGCTTAAGCTGCTCAGCCTGACCCAGAAACTTCAGGACCTGCTCACTATCACGAAGCTGCTCACCGTCTTTGACGCCTACGACGAGGAAGCGGAAGCGCTCAGCAACTTCAAGTAAGCTTAAACCGGGCGCGGGGATCGAATCACTTCGCGAACCCACGAAAGACGGAGATTGACATGGCTCAACTAGACATCAAACAACGCCAGGCGGGCGACGTAACGATTTTGGATCTCGATGGCGAAGTGCGCATCGGCGACAGCAGCACGGCGCTTCGCAGCGCGATTCGCAATTTGGTTGCCGGTGGCAATCAGAAGCTTTTGCTGAATCTGAAAGGCGTCCGGTACATCGACTCCAGCGGCATCGGCGAACTGATCGCGAACTACACAACGGTGGGACGCGGCGGCGGCCAACTGAAGCTTCTGAATCTGACGGAAAAAGTCCAGGATCTGCTCGTCATCACTAAGCTGCTCACCGTCTTCGACGTGTATGACAACGAAGCCGACGCGCTCAGCAGCTTTAAATAACCACCTCTAACAGTTTGAGTTTTGCTGACGGCCCAGCCCCGACAAATCGGGACTGGGCCGTTCATGTTTCCCGTCAGTAGTCAGTCGTCCGTTGTCAGTTGCACACAAGGCGTGCGCTTGAGGCTGTTCAATGCGAATCGATCTGCAACTGACGACTGACAACTGACTACTGACAGCCAGGTTCATCGGTGGCTGGGTGTCTCTGTGGCTTGTGTTAGACTGCCGCGGCCGATGAAGCGGAAGTTCGATAAAGACGCCAGCGAACGCATCGCTAACGCCGTCGCTGAGATCGAAAAGAACACGGACGCGGAACTCGTAATCGTCATTCGGGCGCGGTCGGGTTCGTATCGTCATGCCGATTATTTGTTTGGCGCCATCGTCGCATTTCTCGGCCTGCTGTTCGCGCTGTTCTCGCCTTTTGTGATTCCCGCGATTGTGGTGCCCATCGACGTCGCTCTGATGTTCGTGATCGGCGCCTTCGTCTCATCACGCAGTCCCTCTTTTCAGCGCTTACTAACGTCGAAGAAGTTTCGCGCCGCCACCGCGCGCCAGGGCGCCGCGGCGATGTTCTACGAGGCTGGCATCGCGAACACCAAAGCGGAAAACGGCCTGCTCGTTTACGTTTCCTTGCTCGAAGAACAAATTGAAGTGATCGCGGATCGCGGCATCCTGAAAGCCATGCCACCCTTGCCGTGGAACACCGAGCTTCATGAGCTGAGAGAATTGGCTCGACACTGCGATCCGGAAAAACTTATTCAGTCATTGCGCAAACTTGGTGCTCTACTCGCCGCGCATCTCCCTTGTACCGGCGAAAATCCTAACGAACTGGTAGACGGCCCGCGCATCGAATTGAAATGAAGCGTCTCAAATTTGTAATTTGGAATTTGAAAACAGGTCGCTTCACGATCGGCGCGGTCTCGTTTGTGTTTGCCGCAATGGTGCTCGCGGTGTTCGCCACTGAAGCTCTGGCGCGCGTGGGCGGCGGCGGCGGCTACGGCGGTGGCGGTGGTGGAGGTGACGGCGACGGTGAAGGTCTCGGCGTCATCATCTATCTGATTTTCCGGCTGCTGCTTTGGTTAACGATTGAGCATCCCGCGATTGGAATTCCGCTCGACATCATCGTGATCGTCGCGGTCATCTATTGGTTTGCCAGACGTTCAAAAAAACCAGCTTCGGTCGTTTCGTCTTCGCCGGTACTCGGCTTATCAACTGGTCCTGGCGGACGGCCACAGCAGGACATCCAGCGCGCTTTCAATCAACTACGACGCTTTGATCCGAACTTTTCGGAAATCATTTTTACCGATTTCTGTTACGCGCTTTACGGCCGTGCGCACGACGCAAGGGGCAAAGGCAAAGCCGCGCTCGATGACCTTTCGCCGTATTTGTCGGACGCGGCGCGTGGCGCGCTATGGCAATTAAACTCGCCCCAATTGAAAGCCGTGCAGGGCGTCATCGTCGGCGCGATGCTGGTCGCCGACGTGCGCGGCCTCACGACGCCCACCGTCGAAATGAGCGTCGAATTCGAAGCGAACTATACAGAGTTCACGCCGCGCGAAGGTGATCCCCGCGGTGAGATGGCGTACTACGTTCGCGAGCGCTGGGAGTTCGAGCGCAAACGCGATTTGCTTTCGCCGCCACCCGGGGAAGCGACCGCGCTGCACTGCCCAAGTTGCGGCGCGCCTTTGCAGAAGGACACGAACGGCGCGTGCGCTTTCTGCCACACTAAAGTCGAAAGCGGCGAGTTTCAATGGTACGTGCGTAACGTGCGCACGCTTGGTCGCGAAGCCCGGGGCCCGCTGCTCACCTCGAATGTTCCTGAGGTCGGGACACTTAATCCGACAATCATGCAGCCGAACTTTCCACACGTCCGCGCCGCCTTTGAGCACAACAATCCGGCCTTCAAATGGGCGGAGTTTCAGGCGCGCGCGCGCATGATTTTCAACGAATTGCAGGACGCCTGGTCCTCTTTGAATTGGGAGCGCGCCCGACCGCACGAGACCGACAACATTTTCCAGATGCACCAGTACTGGATTGAGGCTTACCGGCGCCAGAAACTTCGCAACGTGCTCGAGCGGTATCAAATCACGGGCATGCAGCCCACCAAGATCAAGCAGGACACTTTTTATCAATCGCTCACCCTGCGGATCTTCGCTGAAGGCTATGACTACACCATTAACGAAGGCGGCCAGGTGGTGGCGGGCTCGCGAACAAATCTGCGTAAATGGAGTGAATACTGGACTTTTATTCGCAACAGCAAAGCCACCCCAACCGCGGCCCGCGCCGATCTAAACTGTCCAAATTGCGGCGCGCCGCTGAAGGTAAATGCCACCGGCATCTGCGAATTCTGCGGCGGAAAAATCACTTCGGGCGAGTTCGATTGGGTGCTTTCGAAGATTGAGCAGGATGAAAGCTATGCCGGTTAGATAGAGCTCTTTCATAAAGGGAACAAGTAAACATTTTCCATTTGTCATTTATCAATTTTCATTTGGTCATTTCGTTGAGGAATGGCGTGGCTTTCTTTGGAAACCTCTACGCCCTCAATGAAAAATGGAAAATGTCCAATGATAAATGGAAAATGATTCTGCTTTGGCCCAGCTTTTGCTCTGGTCCAAATGTCACGACGCGGAAAGCTTGACGCGTCTCGACGCACCTTGCTATTCTCCAGTCAGTTCACGGACAACTCGGTTCTAGAACACCCGATCGGTTTATTGTCTCGCATAACTTTCGGTTCCAAACCGCGCAATGCGACTTACCTGGTGAAGTTTCAAACTCTGGAGGTGTAAAGGTGGGCTTCAAGGTCGGCCAGAAGGTTGTTTACCCAAATCATGGTATCGGTACCATCGAGCAAATCGAGCAGAAACAAATCGGTGCGACCGCGCTCCCGTTTTACACGCTCCGGCTCGCAGCTACGAATACCCTCGTATTAGTCCCCGTTACCAACGCTACGGAAGTCGGTCTGCGTAAACCGATTACGACGTTGGAATGCGACACGCTTTTCCAAACGTTGAGTTCAGACTTTGCTACGCCACCGCATGATTGGAAAGATCGGTTTAAGGATTTTTCCGAGAAGATGCGCACCGGCAACATTTTTGAAGTCGCCGAAGTCTTAAAGCACCTCAACTATCTGAGTCACAGCAAACCCCTCTCGTTCCGCGAGCAGCGGATGCTTGAGCGCGCGCATTACCTAGTCGTTTCTGAACTCGCGGCCGTTTGCCGTCAGCCCGAGTGCAACATCGAGCCGCGCGTGAATGACGCATTGGCCCAGGCGTGTTCGCGCCACGACGGTAAATCGAACGGCAACGGCAACCTGCGGCGGGCGGCCGCGGCCGGCGCTCACTGATCCTTCAAGTTGATTTTCAGGGAAGCGCGCAGCCCCACAGTTCGGGACTGCGTGCTTTTTTCTGCCGTGATATCATGCTTGAAAACTGTTACTCCTGATTACGATTACGATGGACGATCCTGCTAGTAGTTTCCTCGCCTTGTTTGCTGCCGACGCCCAGTCGCAGTCCAGCCTTTTCGGAATAGCGCTCAAGTTCGCGGCGGTTCTTTTCTTCTTACTCATAAATGCATTTTTTGTGGGCGCCGAGTTTGCGCTAATTGCCGTTCGTCGCCCTCGCCTGGAAGCTCGCGCCGCTGCCGGGAGTAAGCCCGCCCAATCAGCACTTCGCTTGCTCGACGATCCGACGCTCTTCATCAACGCATCGCAGCTGGGAATCACCATTGCCTCGCTGGTCCTGGGCGCGCTTGGGGAACCGGCCTTCGCCGCATTGATAGAACCACTTGCCTTGAGCATCACGCCGCAACCGCAGGCTGCATACCTGGCCCATCTCATCGCGATGGTCATCGCGTTGTCACTGATGACGTTCCTGCACATGGTGCTGGGTGAGTTGTTGCCAAAAATGATCGCGCTCGAGCGTGCCGAAGCACTGGCGTTATTTTCTTCAAGGACGCTGGAAATTTTTGCCCGATTATTTCGCGCGCCGCTTTGGATTTTTAATCGCACCGGCGCCGGGCTCGCCCGTCTTTTCGGATTGAAGTCGTCATTGCATCACACGGCCGTGTACAGCGAGGAAGAGCTTCGCCAGCTCGTGGATATTTCCCGCGAAAGCGGTCACCTGCGCGCTGAAGAGCGGCGCTTGATCCATCGCGTCTTCGAATTTTCCGACACCCTCGTGCGCGAAGCGATGGTGCCACGCACTGAGATGGCTGCCATCTCAATCGATTGCTCGCTCGAAGACATTCGCGACGCCTTCCAGAAGCACGGTTATTCGCGGCTGCCGGTTTATGACGGCAAGCTGGACAACGTCGCAGGCTTCATTCACAGCAAAGACTTGATGCCGTTCCTGCTGAAGCCTGAAGCGTTTCGGCTCGAATACGTTTTGCAGCCGCCGATGTACATCGTGGACACGGCGCGCCTCGAAGCTGTTCTGCGACAGATGCAGAAGGCCAAATCACACTTCGGCTTCGTCGTGGACGAACACGGCGGGATTGAAGGCATCATCACGCTCGAGGATCTGCTGGAAGAAATCGTTGGTGACATCTCTGACGAGCATGACGAGGAGGTCAACGAGCAAATCACGAAAGTGGATGACCTCACGTTTTTGCTCGACGGCGCACTGGCGGTGCGGGATTTGAACAAACGCCTGAAGGCGGCGCTGCCTGAATCCGAGAGCTACATAACGATTGGCGGGTTTCTAATGACTGAAGCCGGACATGTCCCGCAACCCGGAGAAATGATCGAGCATGACGGCCTCAAGTTTCATGTCGAGAAAGTTGAACGAAGGCGAGTGCTGCGAGTGAGACTGGAATTGCTTGAGAAGCGCGACGAAATGAAATCAGAAGATGCGGGCGGGTCGGCAAGCGGGTCGGCCTGAACGTTGTGTCCGCGGAGCGGACAAATTCCATAGCCGGTGGCACGCCACCGGATCTCGGTACCGAAAGGTGCGACCCTGAAAGGGTCGGATTGTGAAAAAGCGATGATGCGACTACCGCGGAATTCGACCCTTTCAGGGTCGGTCTTCGCCGGACGACAAGATCCGTGGGCGTTGCCCACGGCTATTGAATTTCACGCCTTCAGCGTGAATCGGAACCTATCCTGCAAATCTATTCGACGGCGACAAATAGGTTGCTACTAAACCGTTTCGCTTCATCGAACCATGTTTGCTCGCGCACGAATCCTGTCTGCTGCGCGAGGGACGAAAGCTCTTCCAGATCGTACTTGTAAGCGTTCTCCATGTGAATACGCTCGCCTGCTTCCAGTGTGATAGACAAATCGAGGCCCGGGATTGTCACGGACTGCTGGCGTAAACTTTCGAGGTAAACATCGATCCGTCCTTCGGCCTCGTTGTACACCGACCTCAAACCAAACGTCCACAAATCAAAGTCAGCCCCGAACTCGCGGTTGATGCGCGCCAACTGATTCAGAATGAAAGCGCGCGTCACTCCCAGAGAATCGTTGTAGGCGCGCTCGAGCGTCTCTCGATCTTTTTTCAGATCAGCGCCCAGGAGCAACGCGTCGCCCGGGCGCAACCCCTGGCGAATCGTGCGCAGAAATGTTGAAGCGTCCGGCTTTTGAAAGTTGCCGATGTTTGAGCCGAGAAACAGCACCAGCGCGCGTCCTTGTGCCGGCGGCTTGAGCGCCGCAAGCCCGTCAAAGTAATCCGCCGCGTATGCCTCGATCTGCAAGCGCGGATACGCCTGAAGTAAAGTGTGCGAACTCTCTTCCAAAGCGGAAGGCGAAATGTCGATGGGAACAAACAGCAGTGTCGGCTGAATCCTGAGCAATGCCTCGATCACGCGGCGCGTCTTCTCGGCACTGCCGCTGCCAAGTTCGATCAAGGTTTGACAGTCAGGAACCGAACTGACTATTTCATCGGAATGCCGCGTGAGAATCTCAGTCTCAGCGCGTGTGGGATAGTACTCTTCAACCTGACAGATTGCTTCGAACAGTTTCGAACCGAGCGCGTCGTACAGGAACTTTGGGAAAAGCTGTTTCGGCTTTGAGGAAAGCCCATCGCGCGCGTCGCGCGCGAAGTCGGCGTGCCCCTTTTGTTTCGTCAGATCGTGGACGACGAATCTGCGGGAGGACGGTTGCGGTTGCGACATCGGTATCTCGGCGGCCCCGCTTCAGCGGTTCCGGGTTGGCGTACTACGCGAAACAACGGTGGAGGCTTTTCACGGCTGCGAATTATACGCGCGCGGATGGAAGAAACAAAAAGGAGCAGCCGAGCATGATGCTCAACTGCTCCCTTGAATGCTCAGTTTGCCGGCCTTAAATGATGACGCGGGTCCGGGCCCGAACCGGGACTGTCACCTGGACCGGGGGAATGACCGGCACGGTGATCTGCGGCGTCTGAATTGTGATCGCCGGAATGACCGGGATGGTGACCTGCGGAGTCACGATAGTTCGTAGGTCGGGAGTCACGATAGTTCTTATATCTCCTGACCCTGCCGGAGGCTTTTCAGGCGTGACAATTACGCTGCGCGTGTTGCGATCGCGAACGACTGTCAAAGTCACCGGACCGTCTTGCTTCTTACCGATGGCGCGCGAGATGTCTCCCGGCGAAGCAACCTTTTCGCCGTCAACCGCCGTGATCACGTCGCCGGCTTTCAATCCAGCCTTTGCGGCCGGGCCGTTGTCGGTCACCGACGTGACGAGGATGCCTTCGCTAACTCCAAAGTAATCGGCAAGTTGTTTCGTCAATGTCTGAGTGGCAATGCCGATGCGGCGATAAGAACCCGTATGGAAGACCCAGGTGCCGTCGCCGCCCTTGATCTTCGGCATGTCCTTTTTGAACTGTTCCATCTTCAGCTTGATGTCTTCGCGAATCTTGGCGTTCAACATGCCGGTGCCCTGACGCTTGCTGAGAGTGGCTGTGAGTTCCTGCTCAGAGCCGCCGCGGCTGATCGTTAGTCTTACGTTTTGATCCGCCGATGACTCGCTCACCAGGCGATTCAGTTTGCGGGTGCTGGTGACGGCCTCGCCATTGAAGCTAAGAATCACGTCGTCTTTTCTCAAGCCGGCCTTTTCCGCCGGACTGTCCTTCACGATTTCGCTCACGCCAACACCGCGCACGTCGCGCATGCCATAGCGGCTCATGTTTTCTTTGGTCACGTCCTCAGCGTGGACGCCGAGAAATGTGCCGCCCTGAAGGAAGAGAGTGAAATTGCGATCATCCTGCCAGTTAGGCATGTCTTTGAAGTCGAAATCGAAATCAAAGTCGAAATTTTCGAAATCTTTGAAATCCCATTGAGCAACTTCAGCTTCAGCTTTTGGAGATTTTGGAGCCTGAGGCGCTTTGGGAGCTTCCTGAGCACTAACGATTCCACCAACGATTAGTCCGCAACTGAGTACGATCGAGAGAGTCAGCAGCAGTTTACGAATTGTCATACATAGTCCTCCGATAGGTTTTGAGGCTTTCACGCAGGCGCGGGCATCACAGTTCCAAATTGTTAAGCCGGGACGGGCTCAGTCAGCCCCGAGCTTCCGATAAATTTCGCGGCCATCGCTCATTTCCAGAGCGATTTTGCCTTCGGAGTGGGCGTGATCGAGATGGGCAACGGCTTCAGAGACCGCGAGAAAGCGGTGGACATCGTCGGCATCAGGAAACATCTGGCGCGAGACTTCCCAGGCCGAGGCGCCGCTCTTTGGCACCAGACGCAGAACGGACCCCTGGCGTTCGTTGATGGCGCGGAGGTAACGGTGGAAAAGCTCTTCGTAGTCGTGAATGGGTTCGCCGTGGCCGCCGTAAACCAGCGTCGGCGCAAAGCTGCGCACACGCGCGAGGCTGACCAGATATTCAGCTAAGGATCGAAATCGTCGTGAAGGATCGATTGGATCCGGCGCGATGACTGGATTCGGTGTCACACGCTTCAGGACGCAATCGCCGGCGATGAGAGTGCGATCGGCCTCGCGCAGAAACGAACACGAACCGGGAGTGTGTCCGGGCGTGTGGATGACGCGCAACGCGCCGGTTTCGAACTCCAACTCAGCTTCGTCATTCAATCCGGTGCAGTGATCGTCTTCCAGCGCGTCCGCGTACTGTCTCACGTGATCGTAGAGTTCACGCATCGCGCGTAATTCGTCTTCCGGTACGCCGGCGCGCATCAGGAGGCGCAGACTGTCGTCGTGTTCGAGACGGCCCATGCGATGTCCGGTTTCCCAGTTGTGCACGAATACTTCGGCGTCTTTGGCTTCATCGCGCAGCGAACGCGCCAGGCCGCAATGATCTTCGTGCGCGTGCGTAAGGACGATCCGGCGAATGTCTCCCACACTGAGTCCCGCCTGGCGCAGCCCCGCGCGCAAAGCTTCGATAGCTTCTTTTGTTTTCGGACCCGTGTCGATGATCGTGATCGGATCTTCTTTGATGAGGTAAACGTTGACCGGCCCGATGTAGAACGGAGTGGGAACTGAGATGGGAACAATCTTCATTGAAGCGCGGTGGAGTCAGTACCGGGAGCGGTAGCGACCGGGTCAACTTCTAACTAATCTCGGTCATATGGACCCGGTCGCTATCGCTCCCGGCACTGACCTCATCTTGAAATGATGAAGCGAATCAGTAGCTGTACTTGTTTGCCGCGATCATCCCGTCGGCAATTCGCTGGCGCGCGGCTACCGTATTAATCGGCGTCATCTTCGTGAATCGGCGTAACGCCGCCAGCAGCGTGCGCAATTCATCGCCTTCCGCCATCGCCGCAAGCGTGTTCTTCGCATTCGCTTCGATCCGTTCGACCGCGTCATTGCAGAAAACGCGAGTCATGTCGATGTAACGCGCCGCGGCGTCCTCGCTCTGCGAAGCGGCCAGTTTCTGTGTGCGCAGAATCGCCGACTCCATGGCAAACGCATCCATGATGATGTCGGCGACGCCCATCAGAATCTCCTGCTGGTCGGATAGACCCATCATGTACTTCTGCGCGGCCGTGCCGAGCGTCATCAGCGCGACTTTCTTCGCGTTCAGGGCAAGCTTCTGCTCAGCCGCGAGCAAGCCTTCGTCAGTGTCGAACGAAGGCATCGACGGATTGAGAATCTCGTCCATCAAGCCCTGCGCGGCCGGAAGAAGCGCCAGCCGGCCCGTCAACGCTGCCTTCATCAGGCGCCCGGGAATCAACATGCGATTGATTTCGTTTGTGCCTTCAAAGATGCGATTGATGCGCGTGTCGCGGTACGCGCGCTCGGCGGGATAATCAGCCGAGTATCCATAGCCGCCGAAGATCTGCACCATCTCGTCCGTGATGTAGTCGCAGTATTCCGACAGCGCGACTTTGATAATCGAGCATTCGGCGGCGTACTCCTCGATCGCTTTCAGGCGCGCGTCCATGTCTTTCGAGTCTTCGATCGCGCCCAGGCCCTCTTCGATCATTCCGAGCGTCCGATAAGTCATCGCTTCGCCCACCCAGGTGCGCACCGCCATCTCGCCCAGTTTGGATTTAATGGCGCCGAACGAAGCGATCGGCTTGCCGAATTGATGCCGCTCGTTCGCGTATTTAACCGATTCGGTCACGGCGAGTTTCATCCCGCCCAAACACATCGCGCCAAGTTTGAAGCGACCGATGTTCAGAATGTTGAAAGCGATTTTGTGACCCTTGCCGACTTCACCTAAAAGATTTTCAACCGGCGTTTTCGCATCGGCGAGAATCAGCGGCGTCGTGCTCGAGCCTTTGATACCCATCTTGTGTTCTTCCGCGCCGGGATGGCAGCCCTCCTGCCGCTCGACGATGAACGCGGTGAATTTGTCGCCATCGACTTTCGCGAACACGACGTAGATGTCCGCGAAGCCGCCGTTCGTAATGAACATCTTTTCGCCGTTGAGGACGTAATGGGTACCGTCCTCGCTCAGTTTCGCCGTGGCTTTAGCTGCCATCGCGTCTGAACCAGAACCGGCTTCAGTCAAAGCATACGCCGTGACTAATTCGCCGGCGGCAATCGGCGGCAGATACTTTTTCTTCGCGGCTTCCGTGCCGAAATAAACAATCGGCAGCAGGCCGATGCCGCTCTGCGCGCCCAGGGTCGTGGCGAAAGACGCCGAGCGACCGAGGTACTCTGCAATCAGCGCGCTGCTGGTTTGATCCAGTGCGAGGCCGCCGTACTCTTCGGGAATGTTTGCGCCAACCAGGCCAAGTTCGGCCGCCTGCTTCACCAATTCGCGCGCGAGCTTCCAGTCCTTGGCTTCCAGTTCGTTGATGCGCGGCAAAACTTCCGCGTCCATGAACTGTCGCGTTGTGTCGGCAATCATGCGGTGCTCTTCATTGAAGTCCTCAGGGGTGAAGACTTCTGCCGGCGTGCGCTCTTCAATCAGAAAGCTTCCGCCTTTGATGATTTCTTTTCGTTCGAGTACGGCTGCCATAATGGTTCCTTTCATTCAATCGATAGGTCCCATAGGACATATCGACCTATTCGTCCCATCTAAAGTCGTTCAATAATTCCTGCGGCGCCCATGCCGCCGCCGACACACATCGTCACCATGCCGTAACGCGCATCGCGTCTTTCAAGCTCGCGCAGGATCGACGCCGTCAGTTTCGCGCCGGTGCATCCCAGTGGATGTCCCAGCGCAATGGCGCCGCCATTCACGTTGACCTTGGCAGGATTCAGCTCGAGTGTCTTGATCACGGCAAGTGACTGCGCCGCGAATGCCTCATTCAGTTCGATGACGGCGATGTCGTCGAGCGTCAACCCGGCGAGTTTCAGCGCTTTCGGAATTGCATACACCGGCCCGATGCCCATTTCTTCAGGCGGACAGCCGGCGGTTGCGTAGGCGACGAGCCGCGCCAGAGGCTTCGCACCAAGCTCCTTTGCCCGATCCTCAGACATTACAATTACGGCCGCGGCCCCGTCTGACATCTGCGAAGAGTTGCCGGCAGTAATCGTGCCCTTCATCTGGAAAGCAGGTTTCAAATTCGCGAGCGCTTCGGCGGTGCTATCGCGACGCGGGCCTTCATCCTTATCAAAAGTGATCTCGCGGCGTTGCTTCTTACCTTTTCCGTCCAACTCTTCGACAGAGACTGTTAACGGCACCGTTTCGTCTTTGAATTTGTCGGCATCCAAAGCGGCCACCGCGCGTTGATGTGACTGCAACGCAAAAGCGTCCTGCTCTTCGCGCGACACTTCGTACTTGCGCGCGACGTTCTCAGTCGCCAAACCCATGCTGAGATAGAAATCGGGATATGTGTCCATCAAAGTCGGATTCGGCCGGATGATGTGACCACCCATCGGAATCATCGACATTGACTCAAGTCCGCCGGCGACGATGACGCGCGCGCCATTCGTGCGAATGCGATCGCTGGCCATCGCGATTGTTTGCAGGCCTGACGAGCAGAAGCGATTGATCGTCATCGCGCTGGTTTCAACCGGCAGGCCGGCGCGAATCGCCGCAGCGCGCGCCACGTTCATGCCTTGCTCGGCTTCGGGCATCGCGCAGCCCATGATCACGTCGTCGACTTCGGACGCTTCCAAGCCGGCGACGCGCGCGATGGCTTCTTTGATGGCCGCGGCGCCCATGTCGTCGGGGCGCGTGTCGCGCAGAGTGCCCTTCGGCGCTTTGCCGACGGCGGTGCGAACTGCGGAGACTATTACTGCGTCTTTCATGATCAGTTCCTATCGTTTAGAGGCGGGCGTTGCCCGCCGTCATTCCTTGGTCAGGTAGGCGGGCAACGCCCGCCTCTAAACTTTGCGTATCTTTGCGTCTTTGCGACTTGGCGCGAAATAGCCTCACGCAAAGGCGCCAAGACGCAAAGGAACGCAAAGACTAGTTCCTCAACGGTTTTCCGGTCTTCAACATATGCCCAATCCGATCCTGAGTCTTGCGCGTGCCGATCAGCGAAAGAAAAGCCTCGCGTTCGAGATCGAGCAGGTATTGTTCGCTGACGCGCGTCGCGTGATTCAGATCGCCACCGGTCAGAATCCGCGCCAGCTTCTCGCCAATCAACGCGTCGTGATCGGAAATATAGCCAGCGCGCTTCATCAAATGCACGCCGAGTTTCAGAGTCGCCAGGCCCGGGGCGCCCAGCGCCAAAATATCGGTGCGCGGCTGAGGCTGAACGTATCCGGCTGCCGCTAACGCCAGCACTTGCTGCTTCGCGTCAGCGATCAGCCGATCGGCATTCATCGAAATCGAATCTTTTTCGCGCATAAAACCAAAATCGCGCGCTTCTTCGGCAGACGTCGCCACCTTTGCCAAAGCGATAGTTTCAAATGCGCGCTTCACAAACGGAAACGGATCGGCGTCTTTCAGGTTCGCCGGAATCGAATCCATCGCACGCACCAGCATCTCTTTTGTGCCGCAGCCGGCGGGAATAATTCCGACGCCGACTTCGACCAACCCGATGTAGGTTTCCGCTGACGCACGCACGCGGTCAGCGTGCAGGACCATTTCGCAGCCACCGCCAAAGACCATCTGGAACGGCGCAACGACGACTGGCTTGGCTGAGTAACGAAGACTCATCACCGACGATTGGAAGTAACGCCCGATCATGTCGAGCTCTTCCCAATTTTCGTCCTGCGCTTCCATCAGCATCAGCATCAGGTTGGCGCCGACCGAAAAATTCACGCCCTGATTGCCGACGACGAGTCCGACGAAATTCTTTTCCGTCTCCGCGATCGCAAAGCGCAGCATCTCAAGCGTGTCGCCGCCAATCGAATTCATCTTTGAATGGAACTCGAGACAGGCCACGCCGTCACCGAGATCGATCATTGAAGCGCCGGAATTCTTCTTGATGATTGCGGCGCGATCCTTGATCGACTTGAGAATGATCGTGCCGGGCGGATCCGCGAGCGGCACGTAGTTAGAAGAGGCGAAATCAAAATAGAAGCGCTGGCCATTTTCCTGTTTGTAGAAAGTCTTCGCGCCGGAATCGAGCATTGCCTGCACGTTCGCCGGGACGGCGCGCCCTTCTTCTTTCAGCTTCGCGACCGACTTCTCAACGCCGATGGCGTCCCAAACCTCGAACGGCCCAAGCTCCCAATTGAATCCCCAACGCATCGCGCGGTCCACTTCGACGACGGTGTCAGCTATCTCAGGAATGCGTTCGGCTGTGTAGGTTAGAGTTTTTGAGATCGTCTTCCAGAGAAAAGCGCCGACGCGATCCTTTGACCAAACGACTGTTTTCAAACGCTCGCGGGTGTCCTCGATGGTCTTGGCGACGTCGAGGGAAGGCAGCTTCACCTTCTGCGCCGGTCTGTAGTCGAGGGTTTGTACATCAATAGCCCAGATCTCGCGCTTGCCCGTTTCGCCTTGCCTGCGCTGATAGAAACCAGCCTTCGTCTTATTACCCAGCAGCCGGCGCTCAATCATCTTCGTGACGAACTCAGGCATCACGAACATCTCGCGCTCAGGATCGTCGGGAAGATTTTCATGCAGGTTCTTAACGACGTGCGCGAACACGTCGAGGCCGACGAGATCGAACGTGCGGAACGTTGCTGTCTTTGGGCGTCCAGCTGCCGGTCCGGTGATCTTGTCCACCTCTTCAATGGAATAACCGTCGTCGATCATCGTGCGCATGGTGACCAGCGCGCCGTACGTGCCGATGCGATTAGCAATGAAGTTCGGACGATCCTTCGCGACCACGACGCCTTTGCCCAACCGCTCATCGAGAAACCCGGCCATTGAGCAAGAGACTTCGCCTTTGGTCCCTTTCGTGGGAATCAACTCGACGAGGTGCATGTAACGCGGCGGATTGAAGAAGTGCATGCCGATGAAGTGCGCGCGGAAATCATCCGAGCGTCCTTCGGCCAGCAACTTGAGGGGAATGCCGCTCGTGTTTGAAGCGATAACAGAACCAGGCTTCCGATGCTGCTCAACTTTTTCGTAGAGGCTGCGCTTGATTTCAAGATTCTCGACGACTGCTTCAATGATCAGGTCGCAGTCTTTCAGCTTGGGGAGGTCTTCTTCGAAGTTTCCGATGGAGACGAGAGAAGCGCGATCGGCGGTAAAGAACGCCGCCGGCTTGGCTTTCTTCGCAGCTTCGTAGCCGGCCCGAGCGATGGCGTTTTGATCCGGCACCTTTCCTAACGGTCGGGTTTCAGCCTCACTCGATCCGGATGACGCGTCCTGCGGCGCGATATCGAGCAGGACGGTAGGAATGCCAGCATTCGCGAGGTGCGCGGCGATTTGCGCCCCCATGGTTCCAGCGCCCAGAACGGCGGCTTTTTTGACGGGTATCATGGCCGCAAGATAATACTGAATGAGTATTCATTCAGCAAGGTCGAAGACCGTCACAGAGCATGTGTTGGCCGAGCCTCGAAGAAGAAAAGCCTTCCGGTGTCCATCACGGGCGATGGACGACGTTGCGCCGTCAGCATCGCCGGAGACGACATGACCAGCGTGCACACGATTAGTAAGGTCGTAAGGCTCGATTTGAACGGCTTCATCT
This sequence comes from uncultured Acidobacteriota bacterium, assembly GCA_963726075.1. GTDB lineage: Bacteria > Acidobacteriota > Blastocatellia > Pyrinomonadales > Pyrinomonadaceae > UBA11740. Next base: position 2,367,257 of record CAVSAQ010000001.1, read on the forward strand.
TAAAAATCCTAAAAGGTCGAACGGTTTGAATGTGCGGTTGAGAGGTGATCTTAACCCAAATTAAAGAAGACTCGCGAAGCCCCGCGAGTCACGGAACATTGTTGTGGATTAGCCTATCGATGTCAGGCCACGGGGGGCGGATGTTTTTTGGAGTGCGCCGGCTAGACGGCGCTCTAATCATCGACATGAGACGGGCGGGTGTAACGAACTCGGCGTCGAGCCGACGCCAGCTTATCTTGAGACCGGCATGCGTTTTGCCGTCAATGATGCGCTACCAGAAACAACGCTAGACAGAATAAGTAATAGTGAGTAGACTGTCCGCCGGCTGAAAACCCAGAAAGAAGACACCGGTCCGAAGAGTCCTTAACCCGACGTTGACCAGAGACTCTGCGGCGCTTTCAAAAGGTTGTAGCGGACCCGGATCCGCTCCGAGTGTCCCCCCGAGGTTGCGGCTGGATCGCAACTATTATTCGACTAAGAGTTGTCGATGCAGTGCGGCGAACTTCCTCTCGGCTAAGCAGTCTTCGATCCGGTCTAGCCTCATAACTCATCGTCTCATTGAACCTTTAGCGGTGCATGCACTTGCTGTTGATTGAAGAATCGACAACTGGCGTGATCGTGCTTCACACCAGAGCTTCTTCAATTAGCCAGATTCAACTTCCGGTGCGTCGATAGCTGACAGGAGTACTCTCGAACGAAAGGTTTGAGAGAGATGGACTCCCTTTCTTATTCATTTACAACGGTTTTCGTTTTACTGCGGTGTTGTTGTCCTTAAAGGCAGGACATGTCTGACAAAGCGATACTTATTCTAGATCTTGGCGTTGCGCGCCAGATGAGTGAGAGTTTGTACGCAGCGTTAGGCGCTGCACTGAATTCGGGCATGCGTGTGCAGCGCGAGTCGGTGGGTTGTTACGAGGGCGAGTTGCGGGACGCGGAAGTCCGGAGCCTCCTTCAGACGAGCGTGCCGGATTTGGTTTTCCTGCTGGTGCCGAGTAGCCAGGCCGGCACTGAAGCCCCATTGTTTGAAATGCTGAATGTGCCGGTCATTGTCGCGCCAGAGGCGGCCCAGCCGGAACACATGCTGGCTTTGCTGGAATTGGGCGCCGCCGATTTTATCAGTCCGCCCTTTAACGCAATCAATATCCTTCCCAGAGTTTGGCGGATTCTCGCTCACGTTCGGCGGCGCCACAGCACCAAAGCGTCCGTCCGTCAAAAGCTCGGCCTTAGCCAAATTGTCGGCACCAGTCCGGGATTCGTAAAAGAAGTGAACCGGATTCCGCTGGTGGCCGGCTGCGATGCAACTGTCCTGATATTGGGTGAGACCGGAACCGGCAAGGAGTTGTTTGCGCGGGCCATCCACTATTTGGGCCCGCGCGCCTCGAAGCCTTTCGTGGCGGTTAACTGCGGAGCAATTCCTCCTGAGCTGGTCGAGAACGAGTTGTTTGGCCATGAACGCGGCGCCTATACAGGCGCCTTTGCGGCCAAAGCCGGTTTGGTAGCGGAAGCCGATGGCGGCACTCTGTTTTTGGACGAAGTCGATTGCCTTCCGCCGATGGCCCAGGTCAAGCTGCTGCGCTTCATCCAGGAAAAGGAATATCGGCCGCTGGGATCAACCCGAACCCAGCTCGCCGATTTGCGAATAGTGGCAGCCAGCAACTGCGACCTCACGAGCGCGGTCGAGAATGGAAGAGTTCGCCGCGATCTCTATTACCGGCTGAATATTCTCCCGTTCAATCTGCCGGCGCTGCGCGAGCGCCGCGAAGACATTCCCTTACTCGCGGCCCGGTTCATCTCAAAATATTCTGCCGAGTTTGACAAGGACTTCACCGGCTTTGAACCGGGCGCCATGCACGCCCTGTTAAGCTATGACTGGCCGGGCAACGTTCGGGAACTGGAACATGTCATTGAAAGGGTTGTGGTATTGTCCGCTGGGCCAATCGTTCAGCGCGGCGACATTCCGATCGCTTCTTCCAATCAGTCTGCCGGGTACTCGTTCCACGAGGCCAAGGCCCGGCTGATCGATCAATTTGAAAAGGGCTACATTCGCAGCGTTCTGCTCGCTCACGGCGGCAACATCACCCGGGCCGCCCAGGCAGCGGGCAAGAACCGGCGAGCTTTTTTTGAACTAATCCGCAAACACCAGATTGACGTGCAGAGTCTAAAGGCGCGCGCCTGATACTGGACATTCTTTAGGCTGTAAGTGGACGTTTTTGTCCTCGTTGATTTCCACCATTAACGCGCGCTTCACGGCTACCTCCACCAACCGGCCAGGATAGAAACATCCCACTTGCGAAAGTTTATCTCGTCTATCTACCACAATCGTGGCGGCGTGCAGATTGCATTGAGGGGCGACTGTTCGCCAAGAGAATTATTGAGGTTAGATAGTGCCGCTCGGTGACGGAACAACCGGAGATACTGAGACAGCGCGCGATCTGCTGGGCTATCTCATCGACAATCCGGATGCCGAGGACACGCTCGAAGGCATCGTCGAGTGGTGGTTACTCGAAAGAAAAATTGATATCAGCATCATCAAGGTGAAGAAAGCGCTCGAGGAAATGATCGCCAGGGATTTGATTGTGGCGCGCACTGGCTCAGATTCGCGAGTTCGTTACCTGATAAACAGCGAGCGGCGCGAAGAAATCGTTGCCGCTTTTCGTGAGCCCAGAGATCAATCTCTCTAAGCCGGCCCTACAGAAAACATTTCGCGCTGACTTTTTGAAAACCGCACAGGAGGTAAACATGCCAGTTGCACCGACTTATCCGGGTGTATACATCGAGGAAGTCCCCAGCGGAGTGCACACAATAACGGGCGTCAGTACCGCCACCGCCGCCTTCCTCGGTAGAACCAGTTCAGGTCCCCTCAACAAGGCCGTTCGGATTCTCAGCCTTTCAGACTATGAAAGAACGTTTGGCGCGCCCCACCCGAAGAACGATCTCGCTTCGGACGTGCGCTTGTTTTTTCAAAACGGCGGCTCCGATTGCTACGTCGTGCGGCTCGCAAAGAAGGGCACTACGGCAACGGCCTCGGTCGACCTCAAGAATGAAAGCGGCACTGCGGTTGTAAAGCTCGCGGCCAAAGAGCCCGGAGGATTGGGCAATGAACTCGCCGCGCAAGTTAAGTACAACGCCGGCAATCCCGAAGGCGCCTTTGATCTGGCGGTCATCCGTGTCTCAGGCGGCGCGATCAAAGAAGTCGAGTCGCATAACAACCTTTCAATGGACAAGACGAGCGCTCGCTATGCGCCGCTGTACCTGACCCAGAACTCGAAGCTCGTCGATTGCACTCTGTTACTTGCCGATGCGACTTATGACGCCGCCGGAGCCGGCTTTGCGATTAGCCGGCGTCCCGTTCCCGCGAACACGAAAACCGGATTGCAGACTGCGCTCAACGATGCGTGGAAGGCCCCCACAAGGTTCTTTAAAATCTCAGTGGATGGCGGGCCATTTGTTGAGGTTGACCTGAGTGGGATCGCAGTCGCCGCGGGCACGAGTACTGGTCAGATAGGCATAGACGAGACGCGAGAGGATGCGAAAGGAAAGATTAAGACGGCGATTAATAACGCACTGCCACCCGGCACCAAGGTGGATGTCGACATGGTTGCCGGGCCCGCCGGTCCGGCAGGCGCAACTCTCTTGCTTAAGATCATCTCGGACACGGCCGCCAAAAAGTCGATTGCGATCCAACAGTCGCCGACGGAGGATTTGGCCGGCGCGCTGATGCTGGGAACTGAGCAGGGAGGAATCGATGTTCCGCGATACTCCCAATTCAGGCCGGCCCCGAACGGGACGATCTTGTCGCTCTCGAGCCTGGATTCGCTGGCTGGTCTTGCTCAGAATGACTTTAATTCGATCTCAGTCGGCGGCTCTCCGGTCAATCTCGGTACCAGCCTGGTAACCAGCGGGGGAGCAGACAAATGGTTCAAAGACGGAATCACAGGCTCCGTGACGGGCAACAGCGATGGGGTCCGTGAAAAGCTGAAGCTGATCGCGAAAGAGATTAACGACGCCGGCATCAATTTCACCGCCGAACTGTGGGGCTATCGTCTGGCACTGTTGCCAAAGTCGGGCATCAATAACGCGTCCGCCCCGGTTACTACCGCCGCCGTTGATCACGCTGCGTTCTTTCCTCAGAACGTGCGTAGCTACTCGCTAGGCAGCACCGGCACAGGAAACTTTCAGACAAACGGAGTAAACGGCCTGGATGGCGACGCCCCCGGTGTCTCAGACTACAAGGGTTCCGAAATCGATCATACGGGCTTCTTTGCGCTCGACCTCGTCGATCTCTTTAACTTGATGATCGTCCCGAAAGACGCCGACATGACTGAGCCCGACTATCGTAGTCTGTGGGCGCCGGCGTCGGCGTACTGCACCGCGCACCGCGCGTTTCTGCTTATCAACTCTCCGGAAAGCTGGTCCAGTTCATACGCGAAGGTGGTCGATCCCGGCACCGGCATTAATAGTTTAAGAACAGGACTCGCCAAGGATCACGCCGCCGTCTTTTATCCGCGGCTGACGATTTTGGAGAACGGACTGGTCCGGCCGATTGGAGCAGCCGGCGCGATTGCGGGTCTGATGGCCCGGACCGATAGCTCGCGCGGCGTGTGGAAGGCGCCGGCCGGCATCGAGGCCGATATCCGTGACATTGTCGGATTGGATTTGGCGCTCACGGACATGGAAAACGGTGTGCTCAACAAGCAAGGCGTTAACTGCTTGCGCATCTTTCCCAACGGCATCGTGAATTGGGGCGCCCGCACGACAGATGGAGCCGATGATTTCAGCAGCGAGTGGAAATACATCCCCGTCCGTCGCACCGCTCTATTCCTTGAAGAAAGCCTTTTCCGCGGCACGAAGTGGGTCGTCTTTGAACCCAATGACGAGCCGCTATGGGCGCAGATCCGCCTGAACATCGGGGCCTTCATGCAGAGCCTTTTCCGGCAAGGGGCGTTCCAAGGCAAGACTCCGCGCGAAGCATACCTGGTGAAGTGCGACAAGGAGACGACCACTCAGGACGACATCAACCGCGGCATCGTGAACATCCTTGTAGGATTCGCGCCGCTCAAGCCGGCAGAGTTCGTGATTATCAAGATTCAGCAACTGGCCGGGCAGATCCAAACATAGGAGGCAAACTGCGATGGCACAATTCACGGTAAACGCGCAGCGCTTCGATCCATACAAGAATTTTAAGTTCCGGGTGAAATGGGATGGACGCTACGTGGCCGGAATCAGCAAGGTAAGTTCGCTCAAGCGCACCACGGAAGTAGTGAAGCATCGCGAGGGCGGCGACCCTTCCAGCAGCCGCAAATCTCCCGGCCGCACCGAATACGACGCCATTACGCTCGAACGCGGTGTGACGCACGACACTGACTTCGAAAAGTGGGCTAACAAAGTCTGGAACTACGGTTCCGGCCTGGGCGCGGAGACTTCACTACGAGACTTTCGCAAAGACATCACCATCGAGCTGTACAACGAGGCCGGCCAGCTCGCGGTGAGTTACAAAGTGTTCCGCTGCTGGGTCTCGGAGTTTCAGTCTCTTCCCGACCTTGATTCCAATGCTAACGCGGTGGCGATTGCGCGGCTCAAGCTGGAAAACGAAGGCTGGGAGCGTGACTACGAAGTCGCCGAACCGGCGGAGCCGACTTTCACCGAGCCGCCCGTCTAACGGCGGCGTAAACGGTCATGCGTGAGTTGTTGGCTGAACAACTGCTCGAAATTTGGGAGCGAGGCTCGGCTCAATCCCTGAATGAGCGCGCGCTCATTCTCCTTCAGGCAGTGTGCCCGGATCTGGAAACTGACGCGCTGGCCCGTCTCAGTGTCGGCCGGCGCGACGGGCTTTTGATGTCAGTGCGCGAATCCACTTTCGGACCACGCGTCGTGGCCGTAACGGACTGTCCGGGCTGTTGCGAACAACTGGAGTTCGGTTTTGCACTCGACGACATTCGAGTAGCGGGTCCGTCGCTTAAGTTTCAAGAGTCATTTACCGGGAAGTTCGGAGGATACGAGCTGCGGTTTCGGCTGCCGGACAGCCGGGACCTGCTGTTTGCCGGCGACCTGGGAGGCGTTCAGGCAGCCCGTGATGCCCTCTTGAAGCGTTGCGTGCTGTCGGCTCGCAGGAACGGCCGGAAGACGTCCATCGATCGGCTGCCGGCGACGGTCGTCGATCAAATTGAGGAGCAGATGTCGAAGCTTGACGCGCAAGCCAACGTTCAAATCGAGCTTGAGTGTCCGGCTTGCCGCCGCGGCTGGAATGCAGCCTTCGACATTCTTACCTTCTTTTGGAACGAGTTTGACGCCTGGGCCCAGCGGCTGCTTTTCGAAGTTCACAAGCTGGCGTCGGCTTATGGCTGGCGCGAGCGAGACATACTGAATATGAGTGCGACGCGCCGGAATATCTATCTCAACATGGTCCGTGGATGAGCTACCTGAACACACTCGTGTTGCGATCGGTGGAGCAGCCGCAGCCAATCAGGCCGCGGCTGGCCTCGTTATTTGAGCCGGTCGCTGGCGCGAGGGGGCCCTCAATTAAGACGACCAGCACGCGCATTCCGAGCCGGATCAGCAGAAGCCTCGGCGACAGTTCACACTCGCGAGCTATGAAGCCACAAACTCGCATCATGGAATCCGCGGAAGATCGGCCGGCGACGGGGGTGGTGATGAAATCTGCCGCGGGCGGCGAAATCGAAACAGAGCCCGTAATGCCCAAAGATCAGCAACCGGATCGAGTTGCGAACAAGTCGTTGCCAAAACAGCTTCCGGCGCAGGCGCCGGATCTCACCGGTAAAGCCCACCGCAAAGCAACAAGACGCAATCCGATCGCTGGGGCAGAAACAATCAAGATCGCGGATGTTACGCCGCAACTCGTACCCACCAGGCAGGACTTGCGCGTAAACGAGCAGGATTTGCCCGTGAACGAGCAGGACTGGACCGCAGGTGATCGCACCCGTCCGGAGATCCTGGTGACCGAAACGCGCGAGACAAAACTGATCGAGAAATTGATCCAGGCTGAGTCAGAATCGAAGCTGCGTCCTGAAATCGGAAGCGCCAAACCCGGGCCGCAAGGCGCATCGTTGATGGTGAAGCCTCAGGTCGCGGCTGATCGCCGACCGGTGCCGAGCATCACTCCGGACACGCCGGAAAGTTCCTCGTCGATTCGCATCACAATCGGCCGGGTCGAGGTGCGAGCAATCATGCCGGAAGCGCCGTCCGCACCGCCTGAATCGAGTCAGGCCAGAGCGTATCGACCGCTCGCTCTCGACCAATATCTAAAGAAGCGTAATGGAGAAATCAGTTGAGCAACGCTCTGGCAATCGCGGCCGTGACCGCAGTCTTGAAAGACTTGCTGACCAACGGTCTCAAAGCTCACAAGGTCGCCGATATGGTTGGCGGCGGCGACGTCATTGTCAGCGCCTTGCCGCCGGATCGCGTTGACATCAGCGGAGACGAAGATCCCAACCAGGTGAATTTGTTTCTTCACCAAACGACATTCAATCCCGGCTGGCGCAATCAGGGCTTACCAACCCGTAACGGAAACGGCGAGCGCGTTAGCTCTAATCCGCTGGCTCTGAATCTGCATTACCTCTTGAGTGCATACGGAGCGAAAGACTTTTATCCCGAAATAATTCTGGGCCATGCCATGCAGTTGTTTCATGAAGCTCCCGTGCTGACTCGCGACGCGATTCGTAAAGCGCTTAAGCCCGCGCCCGAACCCACCGGCTGGCCGAAAGCACTGACGACTTGCGAGCTGGCCGACCAGGTTGAACAAATAAAGATCACGCCAGAAGTTTTTAACAAAGAAGAGATTTCCAATCTTTGGTCGGCCATCCAGGCGCGCTATCGCCCGACCGCCGCTTATCAGGTGACGGTCGTCCTGATTGAAAGCAACCGGCCCCAAAAGAGTGCCTTGCCCGTGGCTGGCCGTAACGTTTACGTCGTGCCTTTCGACCAGCCGGTGATCGAGACCATCATCGAACAGTCAGGCGAGAGCGCGCCGATCACCGCCTTGAGCACCCTGCTGATAAAAGGCCGGGGCTTGAAGGGCGCAATTACAGAACTTTTCATTGGTTCAATCGAGCTGACTTCAAATATCACCGAGTTGCGCGAGACCGAAATCAAATTGCCTTTTCCGGCGCCGCTGCCGCCGGGAATGCGTGCCGGCATTCAAACTGTTCAGGTCGTTCACAAGATCCCGATGGGCACCCCCGAAGTGCCGCATGCCGGCGTCGAGTCGAATGTTGAAGCGTTTGTCCTGCGACCGATCATTGTTGCCAATGCTCCCACGGATGTGGTGGCCGCGGTGGTCGACGGCGTCAACGTGAAATCCGGCAAGATAAAAGTCGATTTCAATCCGAAGGCCGGTAAGACGCAGCGGGTCGTGCTCCTTTTGAACGAGCTCAACCCGCCGCCGAACACGTCTCCGCGGGCTTACAGCTTCAAAGCGGCGCCGGGAAATGGCGTCGTCGATCCGAGTACCGAAACTGCCTCGGTCACAATCCCTTTTACAAACGTAATTCCGGGCGACTATCTCGTGAGGGCCCAAGTCGATGGCGCCGAGAGTCTGCTGGCAGTTGATGGATCGGGAAAGTATGCAACTCCGAAAGTGACTATTTAATGACTGAAGATCGAGACCACCAGATTGATGATTGGTCCACCGCAAATCAGCGGGCCTTGACGACTGAGTTGGCGTACTTGCGCGAGCTTTTGGAACAACATGGTCGAGTCGAATCTCAGGGCAAAGAACCGACCTTCCCGGGTGGCGGAGTGCAAACCCGCGGGCAGCCGAACGAAGAGAGAGAAAAGAAGGAGGAACGAGCTGCTGTCGCCGCGTTGCCTTTGCCACCAACGGCCGAGCAGCAACTCAACCCGCCCGCACTCGATCAGCTTTGTGCCGCCTTTGGCCTGACGCCATTCGAGCGCGCGGTGCTGTTGCTCTGTGCGGGCATCGAACTGGATTCGCGGATTGCTCCTTTGTGCGCCGCACTGCAGGCGGACGCACGCCGCTCTTACCCAACTTTCGCGCTCGCGTTGGGTGTCTTGCCCGATCCGCATTGGAGCGCGCTGCGTCCTACGGGACCCTTGCGCTTTTGGAGACTGATCGAAATAGGAACGGGCGAGGGCCTGGCGACTAGTCCTCTGCGGATCGATGAACGCACCTTGCACTTTCTGGCCGGCGTCGACTGTATTGACGAACGGCTGTTCGGATTAGTTGGGCCGTTAGCCGAGCCGGTCGCCCTCGCGGAATCACAGTTTGGACTGGCGGAGCGCCTCGCCCAGTTATGGCAACAATCACCGAACGCGATAGTGCATCTTCGCAGTGATGAAGTAGCTGCGGCTGAGACCGTCGCCGCCGCGGCTTGCGCCTTGTTGGGTAGTCGACCCCTGGTACTGAGGGCCAACAATGTGCCGGCCACCGCCGCTGAACGAGAGGCGTTCATCAGGCTTTGTGAGCGCGAGGTGACCTTCAGCAACTCTGTGTTGCTTGTCGAGTGTGACGAGATGGACCCGCAGGCTGCGCCCGCGTTAAGCGCATTCCTGGAAACGATAGAAGGCCCGCTGGTTGTCATTTGCCGGGACCTTATGCCCTTGCCTCACCGGTTGCTGCGGCGGCTTGAGGTGAACAAACCCACTGCGCAGGAACAACAGGCGCTTTGGCAATTGGCGTTGGGCGAGTGGGGCCGAAATTTGAACGGGCAGATTAATTCCGTGACTGCGCAATTCAGTCTGGGTTCGCAAGCGATCAGAGCGGCGAGTCGCGAAGTGCTGGAAGAGTTGCCGGTGCGGGGGAGCGAAGAATTAGGGACGGTGTTTTGGGAAGCCTGCCGCGCGCAATCACGGGTGCAGTTGAACGATCTCGCGCAGCGCATTGAGCCGAAATCCGGCTGGGAAGATTTGGTGTTGCCACCGACTCAGCTCGAAGGCTTGCGCCAGATTGCGTCGCAGGTGCGCCAACGGTCGCGAGTTTACGAGGACTGGGGCTTCGCCGAAAAAAGCGCGCGGGGACTTGGCATCAGCGCTTTGTTTTCCGGCGCCAGCGGCACCGGCAAGACGATGGCCGCGGAAGTGCTTGCCAACGAATTGCAACTCGATCTGTACCGTATCGATTTGAGCGCAATGGTCAGCAAGTACATCGGCGAAACCGAAAAGAATTTGCGCCGGGTGTTTGACGCCGCCGAGGCGGGCGGCGCGATTCTGCTGTTCGACGAAGCGGATGCATTGTTCGGCAAACGAAGCGAAGTGAAAGACAGCCACGACCGCTACGCAAACATTGAAGTGAGTTATCTATTGCAGCGCATGGAAGCCTACCGTGGGTTGGCCATTCTAACGACGAACATGAAGACGGCACTTGATAAAGCGTTCCTGCGCCGGCTTCGATTCGTGGTGCAGTTTCCATTTCCCGACGCGGCGCAGCGAGTCGAAATTTGGCGGCGGGTGTTCCCGCTCCGCACGCCGACCAAAGGTCTCGACCTGGCCAAACTCGCCCGGCTGAACATGACCGGCGGCAACATTCGCAATATTGCCCTTAACGCGACCTTTCTTGCGGCTGATGCCGAAGACTCCGTGCGAATGAATCACTTGCTGGCCGCCGCGCGTACCGAATACGCCAAGCTCGAAGAGGGCACTCAGCGACGCCGAGATTGGAGGCTGGGTTTGAAACCACGCAACGTTCAAGTGCACATCGAAGAGCTCGTGCTACACGGCTTTCGACCCGGGGAGCGGTACGACATTGCCGACGCGGTGCAGCGCGAGTTGGCAGGATTGTTTGAGAGCCACGGTGTTTCGCCTTCGTTGCTGCAAAGCGGTGCGGTGGCACGTCTTGACGGGGGTGCATTCAAGGTTGCGGCCCGGAGCAGGACGGCCGCAGTTGGCTATCAGATCGCCAAAGCCCTGTATGGAGGACTGCACCGGTGAGCGAGCGAAAACTTAGTCAGGATCAAGCGCCAGAGACGACATCGCTTACACCGATGCGGAGGGGGCAGTTACAGCGACGATGCGCCTGCGGCAACGCGTCTGGTCCGAAGGCGGACTGCGCCCAGTGCGGCGAACAGCAGAAGTTACAGCGTCACTCTGCCGGACCCGCGGGTGCTCTCGCGGTGCCGTCAATCGTGCAAGAGGTGTTGAGTTCATCAGGTCAACCGCTCGATGAGAATACGCGCGCTTTCATGGAGCCGCGCTTCGGACATGATTTCGGCAAGGTGCGCGTGCATACCGATGCGCAGGCGGCAGAGTCTGCCCGATCGATCAATGCGCGCGCTTTCACGGTCGGACGCCATGTGGCATTTGGCGCGGGGGAGTACGCTCCGGAAACAAGGGCCGGACAGCAGTTGCTTGCGCATGAACTGACCCACGTGATTCAGCAATCCGGAAGCGGAAACAATCCGGGAACAGTGAGCTCAATGACTGACTCTCGCGATAAGACGGAGGTGGAAGCCGATCGGAAGGCCTCAGAAATCATGAACTCCGCACCCGCGTCTGAGAGGGCTGGGTCCCGCAAGAAAAAATTTGATCCTCAGAGCGGTATTTCCACGCTGTCCAGCTCGGCGCCGATGATCCAGCGAGATGAGCATGACTGGTTCCCAGGCACTGTTATCAACAACTCAGACAAGGCGGTGATGGTGTCAAAGGAAGGCAAGAAACCATACGCATTGGCAGCTCACTCGACCTCCGGAAGTAAGGAGGACGTGGATCATATCCAGGACAAGAATGGTCAGTGGTACAAAATCGGATGGAATACCGTAATCGTAGACAAGAACGGCAATGTGACCGGCTATAAATGCAAGGTTAGTAACTACGGACAAGACTGCCCTTCGTCGGGACCGGTCCTAAAGCCTGGCTGGAAACAGGGCCTTTGACAATCGGCAGCGAGAGGGCGGGGTAGGGATCGTCAGGAGTGAGGAACGATGAACGCGCATTTACAATCAAAAGCCAAAACGCTGCAGCAATCTTCTGGTGTTGTTCCCGCCGGATTAAAGCAACGCAAGAGTGTGGCCTGGGACAACAGGAAGGGCATGCGCCCGCGAGGACCATTGGTTAACTACCCGGCAAGCAAAGCGCAATCGATCATGCCTGAGGTTTCTCGTTCATCCGGACAGCCTTTGGATTCCGCCATGCGCGCATCCTTCCAGCCGAGTTTCGGCCACGACTTTGGTCGCATGCGAGTTCGCGATGAAATTCTCGCCCCTGAGAGCTTGAACAGCGTCGTTAAGGGCCAAGTCCGGAACCAGGATGCCGGCACTGCCGCCGGAGCAGGTGCGGGAGCAGGTACCGGCTCGGCGGGAGCGGGAGCTGGGACCACGGGAGCCGGAGCCGGAACCGGAGCTGGAACCGGAGCCGGTGGCGGAGCAGGTGGCGCAGGCGCCGCTGGTGCTGCCGGGGGTGGAGGAGGCGCGACAGGTGGAGGAGGCCCGGCCGCTCCTGTCGTAACCATTGGAAGAGTTAGATTCCTCAATTCAAACGATCGCGTCGCTCCCACGAAAACTACAACCGTCAATGTCAACGTGAGCGGACTGGCTGCTGGCGGCTCGATTGCCATGGACGTGCAGGGATCTGGCGGAGCGAACGGCACGGCTACCATAACCACCGGCAATTCTCTGACTGGATCAGGGACGGTAACGGTTCGGGGCGGCAACCAGACGGATCCTGGGAACGCGGGCAATCTAAGGATTCGCGCTCGGTCCGCAGGCGCAGTGGTGGGACGTTCACGCGGGTTCACAGTGGCGGCGTGGCCGGCCAATTTCACGACGTCGCGTATTGACGACATCAACGCCGGGGGCGGCATCGGCGTCGTGGCCGCCAATGCCTGGGTGAGCGATGGCGGCACTCTCGCGCAACTGAACGAAACCGAGCGCACCGAACGCGTCGATCTCCGCAGTCGCGACAACCCGCCGTTTACAGTGGTCGGCGCCATCTCGGCGGGCACGGGCGTGGGTACGTCGGGATTCATAGCCGGGACCGCTTCGCCCACGAGCGACAGACACTCGTATGCTCGGGCGAATATCGATACCGCGGCGGTGGGGGCGGGGACCTACACGCTCGTCTACGGTCAGAACTTCCTCATGAATGACCGCCGAACCGGAGTTACGAACAGGGTAGTGCGGCGCTCCGGTTTCACCATTACGCACAGGGTCGTAGTCGCCGTGGCTGGAGGAGTCACCACCGCAACTCATCGGACGGTGAAGAGAGGCGCCGGGGGCACAGTCGAAGGCCGGGCCACCAGGGCGGGATCAGGTACTGCGACCAGCGATAACCATGCGTTGTGAAAATGAACGACCAAACAATACCTGAACATCTGCGACGCTGGCCGGGCCTCTTCGAGTGGCGCGACGACAAAATTGTGGACGCGTCACCGGCCGACGTAGCGCTGGCCCGAGGCTACCCGCATTTCCGCGACAAGGGTCCCATTTCCGGCGGCCGCAGGCTGACCGTGCTTACCGAAAAGCTCAACCGCCATGTTAGCGACGAGGTGCGAATAATCCACGTTGTTGAGTACACCGAGCCCGGACATCAAGCGTACGTGATGGGGCCAAAAGCCGTTTTTGGCGAGTACGTCAATGATGAGTTGAGGACCGAACCACCGCCTGAGGGTGATCCGCTGGTGCCGCTAATCTACAACGGCCCGGTCCTTCCCAGTCCGGCGGTGGATTACAACTGGGAGATCACCTCGTACACATTTCAAGCGGCGGAAATTTATCGGATTCAGTGGCGTCTGGGCGTGCTTGAGTCGAACGTGCTCGTGATTCAAGTCGAGCCCGCGCCGCAGAGATGAATAACTGTGGAAGGTTGGCCCAGGTGGCTTACCGACTCGCAGCACAAACAAGATGAGCAACTTTCCCAATTCACCGCGGCTGCTGAAAGCCGGTCTGGTCCTGCTCAATCCGGAGAGCGGAGCTACGCAGCGAATTATCGCGTTGCAATACAACCCGGACCAGTTGACCCGGACTTTGGCCGTGCAAGCCGTCGGCGGAGAGTCGGGCGATCGTTCCCAGGCTTTGCGGCTCAAAGGTCCGCCGGTCGAGACCATCAAGCTGGACGCGGCGATCGATGCCACCGATCAATTGGAGTTTCCCGACCAAAACCAGACCACAACAAAACTCGGCATTCGGCCTCAGTTGGCGGCCATTGAAACGATCATCTATCCACGCAGCAGCCAGCTTCAGGCCAACAATCAGCTCGCTAATCTCGGGACGCTGGAAATCGTTCCGATGCAGGCGCCGCTGGTGCTGTTTTCACTGGGAAAGAATTTTCTCGCGCCGGTGCGCATCACCGAATTTTCAATCGTGGAAGAAGCCTTTGATCCGAATCTGAATCCGATCCTCGCCAAGGTCACGTTGGGTCTGCGGGTTTTGAGCATTGACGATCTGAACTACTCATCCAAGGCGGGCAGTCTGTTCATGATTTATCAACAACAGAAGGAACGGTTTGCGAGCCAGGCGAGCGCCGGGGCGCTCGGGGCGTTGGGACTGGGAGGCATCCCATGAGGAAGGATCTGTTTACCGCAAGCAGCCGTTACTACACCGTCGACACCTCGACCATCACGACGTCTGACGGTAAGACAATCGTTTACTTGCGTCGCCGGCGCCTGCCTCAACCCGAAGATTTCGTCACTCTTCAGGAACATCAAGTCATCGACGGAGAGCGGCTGGACAACATCACTGCTTTTTATCTTGGTGACCCGGAACTGTTTTGGCGGTTGTGCGATGCCAACAATGCAATGAAACCGCAGGAGCTGACGGAATCCCCCGGCGCTTCGATTCGGATCACTTTGCCCGAAGGGATTCCCGGAAACGGCGATGCTTAAAGGGGTCTATCTGACTTTGCTGGTTGGGCCAGTGGTGCCGGTTCCGGTACCGCGGGTGGTGATAGACGCGCTTACCGGAGTTGAGGTGCAGGTGGCCGCCGGTGAACAGAGCGGCTTTCAGCTCACCTTTACCTTGAGCAACAGCTCGCCCCTGCATACTGCATTTCTCTTGATGGCGGGCCAGGTCCCACTGCTCCGGACGATCATTGTCCTGACCATTAACGGCACGCCGCAGGTTTTGATGGACGGAGTCGTTACGCGCACTGAGGTGACCCCGGGAAGCAAGCCCGGCCAGTCTACGTTGACCATCACCGGCAAAGATGTTTCGCGCGTCATGAGTATGCAGGACTTCAGTGGCATTCCGTTCCCGGCGATGCCGATCGAGGCGCGCGTCGCTTTGATCATCGCGAAGTACGCCATGTTCGGAATGATTCCGCTCGTCATTCCCAGTCTGTTTCTCGATGTGCCCATCCCGGTCGAAAGAATTCCAGCGCAACAAGGCACCGATCTTGAGTACATCCAACAACTCGCTTCGGAGGTGGGACACGTCTTCTACATCGAACCCGGCCCGGCGCCGGGAACCAACACTGCTTACTGGGGCCCCGAAATAAAGTTCGGTATTCCGCAGCCTGCGCTGAATTTCGATATGGACGCACACACGAATGTCGAATCCCTGAGTTTCGATTTCACCGCCACTGAGTACTCGTTGCCAATCGTCTTCATTCAGAACCAACTGACGCACTTTCCGATTCCCATCCCGATTCCGCCTATTAATCCGTTGCAGCCGCCGCTGGGCGCAATTCCGCCGTTGCCGACCAGCATTACGGTGCTGCGCGACACGGCGAGGCTTTCGCCAATTCAGGCGATCAATCGCGGGCTGAGCGTGGCGGGTCGGGCCCAGGATGCAGTCAACGGGAGCGGAACACTGGACGCCCTGCGTTACGGGCGATTGCTTCAGGCCCGCAAGCTCGTCGGTGTGCGCGGAGTGGGAATCGCGTACGACGGTTTGTATTACGTCAAATCGGTGACGACGACGATCAAACGAAACGAAATCAAACAAGCTTTCAGTCTGACCAGGAATGGCCTGGTGTCGCTTACTCCGATGGTTCCGGCATGACGAATACAGAAACAATTCCGAACAAGTTCTACGGCAAGTACCGCGGCACGGTGCTCAACAATATCGATCCGATGCAAATGGGCCGGCTTCAGATACAGGCGCCCGACGTCGCGAGCCTAATCCCGACGAGCTGGGCCATGCCCTGTTTTCCGCTCTCGGGAAAACAAATGGGCATCTGGGGCATTCCCCAAATCGGGGCCGGCGTCTGGGTCGAGTTCGAACAAGGCAATCCCGATTATCCGATCTGGAGCGGTTGCTGGTTCGGCTCGGCGGCTGAGGTGCCGGCGCTGGCGCTGACCGCGCCGCCCCCACTTTCGGACATCGTGCTCCAGACAGCCTTGCAAAACACTCTGATGTTGAGCGATTTGCCCGGACCGACCGGCGGTATTCTGCTCAAGACTACGACCGGCGCGCTGATCTCAATCAACGACGTCGGCATCACCATTTCAAACGGCAAAGGCGCAACGATTGTGATGACCGGGCCATCGGTCACCATCAATGCCGGCGCCCTGGTCGTGATCTGATTTGTTAAAGGAAGGCAATGCCCGGTTTTTTGCTTCACGTCGGAGCTCAGGTGCTTTGTTCCCATGCGGGCCAGGCACAGCCAACGGTACCGAATCCCCGCGTGCTGGTAAGCGGCCAACCGACGGTGGCGATCACGTGTCCGTACGTGATCGCCGGCTGCACTTTTCCGCCGCCACCGGCTGCGAATGGACCGTGCGTTACCGCGCAGTTCATTACCTCCGCGACCCGGGTCACCTCGAATGGCCAGCCGCTGTTGCTGTTGGATAGCCAGGCGATCTGTGCGCCGACCGGAACGCCCTTGATGATTGTGATGACTCAAACCCGGGCTACCGGAACTTAGAACTTTATGAATGCGGACTATCCATTTCATATCGATGTTCGTGGCCGTACCGCTGAGGCGTCCGAGGAAGATCACATTCGCGATCTGATCGAGCAAGTTCTTTTTACTTCGCCGGGCGAGCGGGTCAACCGGCCGACTTTCGGCAGCGGCGTCATGCAACTGGTGTTTGCGCCAAACAGCGAAGCCCTGGCCGGAGCCACCCAGGTCTCGGTCCACTCGGCCTTGCAACAGTGGCTGGGCGACTTAATCGAGGTTGAGGACGTTCAGGTTAGCAGTGAAGACGCAAAGCTTTTGCTGGTGATCCAATACGTGATCCGGAAAAGCCGAGAGCGGCGCGTGACGCAATTCTCGCGAGCAATCTGATGGGTACCCAATATCGTTGTCAGAATGAACAACGACGCCGCCTGGTCGGCGCCACTGAGGATGCTCTGGGCAATCCCATTGTGCCCAAGCTCAACGGGATTGACTATCTTGAAGGTCTGGTCGCTTGATCAGAAAGAACTCAGGATCCATTTTCTGCACAATCTTCCCGGCGGCGGACAGCCTAATCCAGTGCCGCCGGCGACTCCGAACCTGCCACAGCTCACCACCGCGAACGTAATCATCGAAGGCGGAGTGCGCGTGCGCGACATCCGGGTTCTCTCTGTCAGCTCAGCCGGTGAGGTTCTTACCGTCAAGGTCAAAGAAGCCGGCGACTACTCGACATACACGCTGCGCGTGGTGACGTCGCCGAATAGTTCCGCCGCTCCCACGGGATTTGATCCGCAATTGGCCGCGGTCGATTTTTCTTTCAAGGTCGAGTGTCCGAGTGACTTCGATTGCGAGCAGGAGAATCCGTGTCCGCCGCCGCAGCTCTCTCAGCCCGAAATCAACTATCTGGCCAAGGACTATTCGAGTTTTCGGCGGCTTATTCTGGACCGCCTCAGCACGTTGATGCCTGATTGGCGCGAACGAAGCGCCGCGGATTTCCAGATCGCGCTCGTCGAAATGCTGGCCTATGTGGGCGACCATCTCAGTTATTTCCAGGACGCGGTTGCCGCTGAGGCCTATCTGGGAACCGCGAGGCGTCGAGTTTCAGTGCGCCGGCACGCGCGCGCGCTGGATTATTTCGTTCATGATGGAACCAACTGAAGAACCTGGGTGACATTCGAGTTGACGGCCGGCTCAAATGCCGAGGGCCAGACTCTGCCGCGCGCCACCGCGGTCCTGTCACGGGGCTTCACACCAGCAGTGGCAGTGAAACTCGCAAAACTCGACAAAGCGCTCGCCGAAAAACCGATTGTCTTTGAAACGTTGCACGATCTCGCGCTGAACAGCGCGCACAACTTAATTAAGTTTTATACCTGGAGCGATCGCGAGTGCTGCCTGCAGAAAGGAGCAACCCAGGCGACCCTGGTGGACGACGGAGTCACTTTGATCGAGGGAGACGTACTGATCTTTGAAGAAGTGGTGAGTCCAACAACCGGACTCGAAGCTGACGCGGATCCCTTGCACCGTTGTGCGGTGCGGCTGACTGCGGTGGAGAAACGAAAAGATCCGCTCAATGACACCAACGTCATGGACATCGAATGGGACGCGCTGGACGCCCTCCCGTTTCCGCTTTGCCTGACAGCCCTGGTGATCGATGCCACCGGCGCCGCGGCCGTGAAAGAAATCAGCGTGGCGCGCGGCAACGTTGCGCTGGCGGATCATGGGTTGACTCTAACCGGTGAATCGCTAATTCCGGAGAAAGTGCTGAATACCGGTAACTATCGGCCGCGGCTTCGCCTCAACGAGATCACATCAGCGGCCGAATACGACGACGAGAAGGCGCGGCAAAAAGCTGCCTCAACCGCTCTTGACCAGGAAGTCCTGCACGCCTTGCCGATTGTCGCGCTGGCCGATAACACGGAAACCTGGAAAGCCCAGCGTGATTTGCTCAACAGCGATCGCTTCGCCGCGGACTTCGTGGTCGAGGTGGAACGCGACGAAACGGCATACCTGCGGTTTGGGGACGGAATAGCAGGCGGCAAGAAACCGGACGCCGGCACGGAATTCTCAGCCACCTATCGCGTGGGTAACGGGCGCGCCGGAAATATCGGCGCCGAAGCGCTGACGCGGGTGGGGTCCGATCTGAACGGCTTTGTGAGAGTGCGCAATCCTTTGCCGGCCCGCGGTGGCCTCGACGCGGAGAGCATGGAGCAAGTGCGGCAATTTGCTCCGCAGGCTTTTCGCACGCAGCAACGCGCGGTGACGGAAGCTGACTGGGCCGAAGTCACCGCGCGTCACCACGAAGTGCAGAAAGCCACCGCCACCTTCAGATGGACCGGGAGCTGGTACTCCATCTTCATCACCATCGATCGTAAAGGTGGCCGGGCGATCAGAAGTGACAAGAAATTCCTGCGCGATATCCGTGGCTTTCTCGAGCCGTTCAGAATTGCCGGTTACGACCTCGAAATCAATGATCCGATGCCAGTGCCGCTCGACATCCAGCTCAAGATTTGTGTTAAGCCCGGATACTTTCCGAGTGATGTCAAACGAAGCTTGTTGAATGTCTTCGGCCGCTTCGATCTCGCCGGAGGCATTCGTGGCTTTTTCAATCCCGACAATTTCACTTTCGGTCAACCCGTCTACTTAAGCCGGATTTACAAAGCCGCAATGGATGTGGCCGGGGTCGCGTCGGTCGAAGCCGTGCGTTTTCAGCGATTGGGCAAGCTGCCAAATCACGAACTGGAACACGCGCGCCTGGTGCCCTCGTCGCTGGAAATAATTCGTCTCGACAACGATCCGAATTTCCCTGAGAACGGCCGGATCGAGTTCGAGATGCACGGTGGTTTATGAGTGACAGTCCGGAAAAACTTGACGACTGCGGATGTTGCGCGGGCATTGAGCCGCTGACACCGGCAAAGGTCGAGAACCTGCCCGGTCTTTCCGCGCTGGCCTATCGCGTGGGGACGCACGGCAGTTTCAAGGCCACGATGCAAGGGGCGCTGTCCGGCCAGGCGCCGCTGCGCGCTCTGACCACGCGCGAAGATGACGATCCGGCGATCGCGGCGCTTGATGGCTGGGCACTTGTGCTCGATGTGCTCAGCTTTTATCAGGAGCGCATCGCCAACGAAGGTTATCTCCGGACGGCCACTGAGCGGGGTTCGATTCTGGAAATGGCGCGCAGCATTGGCTACGAGCTGCGTCCCGGAGTCGCCGCGGGAACATTTCTGGCGTTTAGGCTGGAAACCGCGCCAGGTTCGCCTGCTTCGGCAAGGATTCCGGTGGGAACCAAGGCGCAAAGCACGCCGAAACAGGACGAGACTCCGCAGACCTTCGAAACCACCGAGGCGATTCAAGGTTATGGCGCGTGGAATGAACTGAAGCCGAAACAAACAGAACCCGTGCCGCCAAAGAACGGGTTAAAGACTCTCTACCTAAAGGGGACTGCTACCAACCTGAAAGCCGGCGATGCGGTGTTGGTGATCGGAGACGAGCGAAAGAACAATGCCGGAAGTGAGAATTGGGACTTTCGGTTCGTGCGCAAGGTGACCGCAGTATCACCGCCTGGTTCCGCGGATCCCGCAGAAGGCTACACCGAGATCATCCTAATCGAAGGCCTCGGCTCGACCGTACCTGCCGTTACGCCGGCCCAGAAAAATCCTCGCCTTTACGCGCTTCGGCAGAAGGCGTCGCTGTTCGGACATAACGCGCCGGACTGGCGCGGCATGCCCGAGAGTTTAAAAGCAGGATACCTGGGCGTCGATCCGTCACCGGCCGATCTGCACGACCGAGTCAAACATCAGTCCAACTGGCCCGAGTTCACGATCGCCGGCGTTTCCGATCCACCGCCTCCCGGCGTGACCGGCACCGGTCTTTACGGCGAATACTTTAATACCGTCGATTTCAACCAGCGTAAGCTCACGCGCACGGATGCCACAGTCAACTTTGATTGGGGCACTGGTTCGCCTGACGCTGCAATCCAATCCGACAGCTTTTCGATTCGCTGGACGGGATGGGTGCAGGCCAAGGTTTCGGGGGCGCATTTGTTTCACGTTTTTTCGGATGACGGCGTCCGTCTCTGGGTGGATGGAAAACTGATTATTGATAAGTGGAAAGTCCAAAGCGGCACTGAAAACACCAGCGATTCAACTGTGTCGATGACTGCCGGTAAAAAATATGACATCAAGCTGGAATACTTCGAGCAGGCCGGAGCGGCGTCGGCAAAACTTTCCTGGTCGGCGTCCGGTCTGGCCAAGGAGATTATTCCCACCAGCCAACTCTACCCGCGCGAGATTTACAATGTTCACCTCGACGCTACTTACCCAAAAATTGTGAAAGACGGTTGGGTAGTACTCACGATTCCCGAATATCACGAAGTCTACGGAGTGAAATCCGTCGCCGAAGCTGCGCGTTCCAACTTTGCGATGACCGCAAAGACTACCCAGCTCACGCTTCAGGGTGAACAACTCAAGGAACTATTTAACGAGCGCATCCGCGACACGGTGGTCTTTGGCGAAAGCGAGGAACTCGCCTGGGGCGAAAAACCGATCGCGGCGCCGGTCACCGGTAATCAGTTGCTGTTGAACTCGAAGGTCAACGGCCTGACCGCCGGCCAACTGTTAGCGATCACCGGGAACCACAGCAGCACCGGGAACGCGGTCGCTGAGATTGTGACTATCGATCGAGTCGAGATTACCGGCGGGCTCACCAACCTGGTGCTCAAGTCGCCGCTGGTAAATAGCTACGAGCGCACCAGCACGTCGATCAACGCCAACGTGGCGCGGGCGACGCACGGCGACACGAAAGAAGAAGTACTCGGCAGCGGCGACGGCTTCGAGAATTTTTCAAAGGTTCGAGCTAAAGCAAAAACCGCTGACTTATGTGTCAGCCGCCACGGCGAGCGGCGCTGCCTCGACGCTGAGTGTGCGGGCCAACGACATCCTGTGGGAAGAAGAGCCGACGCTCTACCAGGTCCCGGCGGACGAGCGGGCCTACATCACGCGCATTGCGGACGACGGTAAGGTGACGGTCAAGTTTGGTGACGGCGTGACCGGAGCGCGACTGCCTACCGGGAACGAAAACATCACGGCCAGGTATCGCGTGGGCATCGGCATGAGCGGAATGCTCGCCGCAAATCAGATCAACTTATTAATGACGCGGCCGCTCGGGTTGAAAGACGTAACCAACCCGACCGCGCCGACGGGCGCCGAAGATCCGGAACACCTCGAGCAGGCCCGGCAGAATGCGCCGCTGACGGTTCTCACCCTCGATCGGATCGTTTCCCTCCAGGACTTTGAGGATTTCGGCCGCGCCTTCGCGGGAATTGGCAAAGCGCAGGCGACCTGGCTTTGGGATGGAGAGAAGCGTCTGATTCACCTGACCGTTGCCGGGGTCGACGGCGGTACCGTGCCGCCAAGCTCCGACCTTTATCGCAATCTCAGCACCGCGATCGATGGCGCTCGCCACACCGATCAGCGCGTCGTGATCGGTTCCTATAGGTCAACGCTTTTCGATGCCGAAGCCAAGCTGCTGGTTGATTCAGCTTATGTTTTCGAGAACGTCGAGAACGCAGTCGCGCAGGCGCTGGTTGAGGCCTTCTCGTTTGCGAATCGTTCGTTCGGCCAGGCAATCACGGCCAGCGAAATCATTGCGGTGGCCCAGAAAGTTGCCGGAGTCGTCGCGGTCGATCTCGACAAACTGCACTTTCATGGATCGAGCTCGCTCCAGCAGCGGCTACCTGCGGGCATCGCCCAGTGGCAGGGACATCAGATCAAGCCGGCTGAACTGCTGACCATTAACCCGGATGGAATCAAACTAACACCGATGGTCTAAATGAGCCTGACTCCCGAACAACTCTATGCCCTCCTTCCCGCCGTCTATCGCATCCGCGACGTCGAGCAGGGTGAGCCGCTCAAAGCCCTGGTCAATGTCATTGCCGAACAGGCGAACGTGATCGAAGCGGACATCGCCGGTCTTTACGAAAACTGGTTTGTCGAAACGTGCGCTGAATGGGTAGTGCCGTACCTTGGCGATCTGCTTGCGGTCAGAGGTTTGCACCCGCTCGGTCCCGATGTGCCGTTCAGCCAGCGGGCTTTTGTGGCCAACGCGCTGCGATATCGGCGTCGCAAGGGAACGGCATCGGTGCTCGAACAACTGGCCCGCGATATCACCGGCTGGAATGCGCGGGCCGTCGAGTTCTTTGAGTTGTTGGAAACAACCCAACATTACAATCACGTGCGGCTCCATAATCTGCGCACGCCCGATCTGCGGCGAACCAACGAGCTGGAGCTTGTGGACACCGCTTTCGATGTCGCAGCCCATACGGGAGACGTGCGCAGCATCAAGTTGGGACGCGGCTGGCACAACATCCCCAACGTGGGGATCTTCATCTGGCGGCTGCAGAGTTATTCGGTGCCACGGTCGTCTGCGCGTCCGGTTGTTTCACCCGCCGACGGACGATACACGTTTAGCCCGCTCGGCCTGAGCAGCCCGCTGTTCAATCGCCCGCAGACTGAAAAAGAGATCACGCACCTGGCCGAAGAATTTAACGTGCCGGGATTGCTCAGGCGAAGGCCCCTCTACGATGAACTCGAAGCGCGTCGTCAGAATCTGGTCGACGGCGGCAAACCGGTGGCAACTTACTTCGGCAAACAGCCGGTCCTCCAGATCTTTGTGCAAACCAATCCCGGCGATCCGTTTGTCGAAGTACCTGCGGAGGAGATTCTGATTTGCAACCTGGACCAGCCGCCCACGCCGGTCCCCGATGTTTGGCTGCGACCCGCGATCACCAAGTCCTATCAACCAAGGGCCGGCGGCCCGAAGGTGGCCCGGCCAATCTCAGTCGCGGCTGATCCGGTCCTGGGCCGGTTGGCATTCCCGAAAAATGTTAAGCCGAACGCCGTGAGGGTGACGTACCCGTACGGATTCAGCGGTGACGTTGGCGGTGGTCCCTACGATCGGCGCGCGTCGGTGAACGAAGTTCTGGCGCGACAAGTAACCCAGCCGGGAGGCATCGCAAAACCGCGCAAAGTCACCTGGCAGGTCGGCGTCAGCCAGGAAGTTACTCCCGTCCCCGGAAAACTGTTTGCCACTATCGCCGCGGCGATCGCGGCCTGGAACGCTCAACCTCCCGGTACCGTCGGCGTCATCGCCATCATGGACAGCGCGACCTACGAAGAGGACCTGAGCGCAAACCGGATCAAGATTCCGGAAGGCAGCCAGCTGATGATTGTCGCCGCCGGCTGGCCCGAGGTGCCGAAGATCGGAGGAGCTCCCGGCCAAATGGAACGCATTGTCGGACAACTCGAACCCGATGAACGACGCCCGCACGTGCTCGGTAACATTGCGGCGACCGGGACTGCACCTGCCAACAGCGACATTCCGGGCGAGCTGGACATCAATGGCGTGCTGATCGAAGGCAAACTCACTATTGAAGGAGCGTTGAACGGCAACCTCGGAAGGCTCGACCTGAGTCACTGCACCCTGGTGCCCAGCAAAGGCGGCCTGGTCGTCAACAGCAAAAACCTTCAGTTAAAGATTCGCGTGAATCGCAGTATCTGCGGGCCAATCGTGCCTAAGTCGCCGGTACCTTCGATCAGCATTGTGGAAAGCACGATTGACGCGGCGGGCGATGTATTTGCCGTGCAGGCTAAAGAGACCGCCCTCGAAATCGAAAAAGCCACGATCTTCGGCCGCGTCACGGCCTTACAGATCGAAGCGGGTAACTCGATCTTTACCAAGTCGGTCTTTGCCGAACGGCGTCAGACCGGCTGCATCCGCTTCTCGTACGTGACGGCTTCAAAAACTCCGCGCCGCTTTCGTTGCCAACCGGACCTGGCGCTGAAAGATGCGAAGCCCGCCGACAAAGAAGTGATTAAGGATCGCCTCGTCCCGTCGTTCACATCCGAAGACTATGGCCATTACGCCTACGGCCAGCTGAGCCGGACTTGCGCCGTCGAGATCACCACCGGAGCCGAAGACGGGTCTGAGATGGGCGTGTTCAGTTTTCTGCGACAGCCGCAACGTCTCACAAACCTCCAGACCGGTCTTGACGAGTACCTGAGATTTGGCCTGGAAGCGGGAGTCATTTTTGTTACCTGAAAAGCGGTCCTCAATTCCACCGCGAGAGGAATCAGATCATGAAAGCCGACACTACGCGATCCACATTCAAACGCACCAAACATTACAACGCTGTGCTGATGCAGCAGGGCCGGGTCCAGCTCGACGCCGACTGGAATGAACAGCTCGACATCACCGGTCATCGAATCGAGACTGAGACCGTTGATGTGATCGGAGAATGCGGCGCGCCGATGCAGTGCGCGGGCTTTCACATCGTTGCCAAAGTATCCGACCTGAACCCGCTGGAGAAGAACCTTCCCGAAAACCAGAATCCTCCGGTTCCGGCGGCCGGCGACCTGCTGATCTCCGGAGGCCGTTACTACGTTGACGGAATACTTTGCGAGAACGATCAGATCACGACGTACGGCACGCAGCCTGACTTTCCGGAGCCGCCGGACATCAATTCGGACGGCACTTATTTGGCCTACCTCGACGTCTGGTTGCGCCACATTACTTCGATCGAAGACGAGAGCATTCGTGAAGTGGCCCTCGGAGGCCCCGATACTGCGACCAGATCGAAGACGCTTTGGCAGGTCAAGTTCTTTCGCCTCAGCGAAGCCGATGCCGACGCGAATTGCGCGACGGCCTTAAAGTCCTGGAGCGCACAGATTGCTGCCGGCACGGGGAAATTGGCAGCGCGCACGGCGACCAGCGCTCCCTCCAACGACCCGTGCATAGTGGCGCCGGGCGCCGGCTATCGCAGGCTGGAGAACCAACATTACCGGGTCGAGGTCCACGAAAAGGGAAACCTCGGCAATGCGACTTTCAAATGTTCGCGGGACAACGGCTCGATCGTTTCGCGGTGGGAATCGCAAATCGCTAATGAGCTTACCGTGAGCAACGGCGGCCGCGACAAGGTCCTGAGCTTCGCCAGCGGCCAGTGGGTTGAGTTGATCGACGACACGCGTGAGTTGAACGGAACGCCGGGAACTCTGGTGCAACTGGTCAAGGCGGAAGGCAATGTCCTGACCATCGATCCAACTACCAAGGTCCCGGCAGGCTCATCGACCACCCTGGCAGACTTTCCCCTTAACCCGCGAATCCGGCGCTGGGACATGGCGGCGGTACTCAAACCTGCGAACCAGAACTGGCTCGATCTGGAAGATGGCGTCCAGGTTCATTTCACCACCGGCACTTACAAGACTGGAGACTACTGGCTGATTCCGGCGCGAACGGTGGGTGCGGATGTGGAGTGGCCCAAAGATCCGGGAACCGGCGACCCGCTGACGCAATTGCCCTCCGGCATTCAGCATCACTATTGTCGCCTGGCAGTGGCCAGGAAAAACGGCCCCAAGTGGACCATCACTGATTGCCGTAACATCTTTCCGCCGCTGACCGAGTTGATTAGTTTTTTCTATGTCGGTGGCACTGGACAAGAACCCGATCTCACCAAAGCGAAACCGTTGGAGCTGACGCTTCCGCTCGAAGTGGGCGTGACTAAAGGGAAGTGGCCGGTGGCCGGCGCGAGGGTCGAGTTCACCGTGCTCATGGGGCCCAATGGGAAGTTAGATGGCGTTGCGGCCCCCAAAACCACCTTCTCGGATGCGAACGGTATTGCCAGTTGTATCTGGACACTCGACCCGAACGTTGCAGTTCCTACTCAACAGGTCCAGGCCGTTCTGCGCGACGACGCCGGCAAGGCCATTTGCCTGCCCGTGCATTTCAACGCGAATCTCAGCATTGCCTCGCAGGTCGCCTACAATCCGGCAAACTGCGCGGAGCTATCGGCGGCCAAAGTTACCAATGTCCAGGACGCAATCGATCACCTCTGCGATGTCAATCGCGGCGGTGGTTGTGACGTAACAGTCGGCAAAGGCGGAGAGTTTGCCACTTTGGATGAAGCCCTAAAGAAGCTTCTTGCCAAAGATAGGACCGATATTTGTATCTGCCTGATGCCCGACAGCGATGAGAATCTAACTTTGCCGCAGGGCTTGGAAATAAGAGCGCCCTCAACCCAAAAGAAGCCGGTCCACGTCACCATTTCGGGATGTGGTCCCGGTAGTCGCATTCGCGTTGGCGAGAAACCAGTCTCAGTCGGGCCGCTGGCTTCATTCACGTTGCGGAATCTTTCGATGGCCACTGAAAGGGCCGGCTCGCTCATTCAATGCCGTGAAGTGGGAAGTGTGATTATCGAAAACTGCCACCTGTATGCTTACAGCGCGGCGCTTGGACTGAGGCCGGGCCTGCTTATGATCCAAGGCTCAAGCTTCATTCGGCTCAGTAACAATTCCATGTCCGCTTTATACGAAGGACCGGATCCGTTCACCCGCTTCAAGTTAATCAGGATGGGAAATCCAGAGATTTTCAGCGCCCAGCCGACTGCTACGTTGGCCCACGAAATGGCCGCGGCGCTGACCAAAGCAACGCCCGACGTGCGCCAGGAATTCATTAAGCCCTACATGGATTTTGCGCGGGCCGGTTCGCCGATGCCTGACATTGAGCGCAGGGCCATGCAAACGGCCTTCAGAGTGATTGCCGAAACCGGGGGCCAACCGCCTGCCGGCGGTGCCGTATCAATCGAAGCCGTGATGGCGATTTACCATGGACTCGCTGTCATTCTAATGGACGCAAACGCCGACACGATTATCGAGAATAACCGGATTACGGGACGCATCATGCTACATGGGAATGGCGATTGGCTCTTACCGGATGAGTGGAAGGCCTTTGCCAAAAGAATCCAGTTAGGCGGGACCGTTCTGACGGATCTAAGAGCGACGTTGCAGATAAAGAACAACTGGATGACAGGTATTTTCCTTGATCGAAGCGTCGCGCAACCTCCAGCCAAAGAGAAGCTTGCGGGAATGTTCAGCCGGCTCTTACTAGCCGAGAATTCGTCCTACTCAAACATTCAGCTCGTCGCTGCCAGCCTGAACATTAGCTCCAACCATTTCAATGCGGACTATGAGTTTTCGATCGAGGCGGGAACCGTTGCTGCCCGCGCGGCGATGATCGTCGGCAACTCGGCGCCAAACCCGCTGAGCCAGTTGCTTGTGGCCGTGCCTAAGTCTGCGGTCACGCCACCGCCACCGATTCCGCCATTCCAACAGGCGGCGAACTTCCTCGACGTGCGACCGCTGCCGTGATCCTGGATGCGGGAAGTTATCTGTTTGCGTAGCCGGCAGGCCAGGCAAACAGCAAGGAGAGCGAAATCGTTCGTCTGTTAGATTCCCGCTTGGCCGGTGAAAACGTTCTTGTCGATTTGGGTTGGATTGCCGAGCACGACGAAGCGAATGTTGCGCATGTATTTCTGCGCGACGCGCTGCACGTCGGCGGGTGCAACGGCGCGGAGCTTGGCGATCGTTTCAAATGAATTTCGCCAGCCGCCGCCGATCAGTTCCCACTCAGCGAGGTTCGCGGCCTGCGCGGCGTTGGTCTCTTGTCCCAGATAATAAGATGTCAGGTATTGCGAAACCACACCGGTGATGTCGGTTTGGTCGAGCTGTTGTATCTGGAGTCGCCGAATTTCATCAAGCATTACCCGGACAGCCTGGTTAGCATCAACCGCGCTCACATAGATCCCGCCTACGTTCGCCGCCTGGCTCGATAGAAATGCACTGGGCGCGTACGAAAGGTTTCGCTTGACCCGAACTTCTTCAAACACGCGGTCGCGGAGCATTGCAGACGCAATCTCCATCGGATAGATGTCCGGGGAAGTCAGCGGCGGCGCGGCGAACAATCCCTGCACGTAGTTTGTCGGCAAAGAACGCTCAGTGACGTTGACGCTCGGCGAGCTAAACGAAAGTTGCGGAACCGAATCGGCGCGATAGCTTCCGCGTGGCAGTTTGCCAAACGAATTAGTGATCTGCTGACGAAGTTGATTAACGTTGAGGTCGCCGACAACCACCAGGAGCAATCGCGACGTTTCCATCACTTGCTGGTGGTAGCGCCGGATGTCTTCGAGCGTCAGCCGCGAAACAGATTCGACTGTGCCTTCGGGACGATTCAGGTAAGGATGACCGGCATACGCGGTGTGCTCCTGCAGTCTTTGCAGGTACGTGTCCGGGTCGTCCGAATCATCGGCGAGCGAGGCCAGCGCGCGCGTCTTTGCCAAATCGAAATCTTCTTTTGTGAATGAGGGACGCAGCGCGATGTCCGTGAACACGTTCCACATGCTGTCAAAGTGTGTCCGCGTGGAAGTCATCGACAGCACTGAGTAATCGTAGTTGTCGCTCGAAGTGAGAACGGTGCCGGTGCGCGCTAACTCCGAACGCAGACGTTCGCGTGGATAGCCGGCGCTGGCTTCGGTGGCGACTTGCAGCATCAGGTTCTCCACGCCCGCGTTCGCAGCCGTGATGTTGCGCGACCCGCCTTTGATAAACAGACCGGCGGCGACGCTCTGGCCGCCTGCGCGACGCTTGAACAAAACCTTCAGGCCGTTAACTTCAAACTCGGTGACAAGCGAAGCCTGTCGCGTGATCAGACTCTGAAGATCATTTGATTGGGGAGCGGCGGTTGGTGGAGCAGGCGCGGGCGTTTGCCCGAACGCAGTCAGCGAAAAAGTAAGCAATAAGGAGGCGAGCAGGAAAACCCATTTTCCGTTTCTCATTTTCCATTTTTCATTTTTCATTTTGTCGGTTCTCATCATCTTGCTCTTAACGATTTACCTTGCTGTGTAAAACCAAATGCCAAATGCCAAATGCCAAATGGTTACTGCCCAATCAATTCTTCCGGCGTTAGCTTCACCTGCTGCTGCGCTTCGGTGGAAATCAGCGCCAGCCCAATGTGGGGCTTGCCCTGAATATAAGTGGTGACGTAACGATTGATATCAGTGCGCGAAGTTCGACGCAGGGCCGGCAAATAGCCGCGGAAATAATCCAGGCCGGTCGAAGACCACCAGAAGCTCAGCGTGTGCGCGTATTCGCTTAACTTCTCGCGCGAGTACAGGTCGTCAGCTTCCAGCAGCGCCTTGGCGCTTTCCATCTGTTCGTCGGTGAAATAATCCTTGTCGTTGAAGTGCGCGACTTCGTTATAGATCGCTTTGATTGCGGCGCGGGTTTTGTCGGGCGTGGTTTGCGCGATGATTTGAATTGGGCCGACGTTGCGTTGCGTCAGATAGCCTAACGTGACGCCGGCGACCAGGCCGCTGTCCACCAGGTTGCGCTGAAAGCGCGAGTTGGGCTGCGTCAGGATGAACGAGAAGACGTCGGCTGCGTACGTGCCGGGATTGTCTTTTACGGTTGATGGCCCGTGCCAACCGATGTTGATGATGACGTTCTGCACGGGTTGCTGCACGACGGCGCCTTCGCTTTTGGCGAGGGGCGGATGCTCGACCATCGGAAATTCCACGAATGGATCACGCTCGCGGCGCGGCCAATCGCCGAAAAACTCCTGCGCCAGTTTAAAAACCTCTTCAAATTGAACGTCGCCGGTCACGATCAGCGCCGAGTTGTTCGGCACGTAGTAGCGGGACTGAATCAAACGCATCATGTCAGTCGTGGCCGCTGTGACCGTCTGCCGGCTGCCCAATGGATTCTTCCGGCTCGGATATTTGTAGTAGAGCCGGTTGGTCATCTCGAGATTCAGGTAATAGTAGGGATTCGATTCGTTGCGATCGATTTCGCCAATGACCACCTGGCGTTCCCGCTCGAACTCGCCTTTATCAAACAGTGGATATCGCGACGCGTCGCGCATGAAATTCAGCGCGGTGCGCAGGTTCGGGCTGGTCGTCGTGAAGTAGTAATGCACGACTTCTTCGCGCGTCGTGGCGTTATAGGCGATGCCGAGCTGGCCAATTTTCTGTAGGTACTGGTCGGCGTTCGCGATGGCGCGATTCGCCTTAAAGAACATGTGCTCGTAAAGATGCGACAACCCATTCAGTTCAGGCGGCTCAGTGAAGGAACCGTTGCGCACGGCCAGCTCAATCGTCACCAGCGGCACGGAATGATCTTCCAGCGTGACAACTTCCAGACCGTTTGGCAGCACGCGGCTGTTGATGTCCGACGCCGGTTTGGTTGTCGTTTTTGCCTGAGCGCTTTGACCTTGCCGGTTCTGCGCAAGACTGGGAAGGGCCGGTCGGGCGACGATCTGCGCGACCATTGCCAACACGATGCTGAAAACAAGAAAAATTCGTTTCACGTTAAGATTCCGTCCTCCGGCGAAATAGGTTTTAACCTGCCGCATTAATGCGTTAATACGCGCGAAACTGTAAAGGGGATTCAAAAAACACTCTAGCATACGGTCTGCTGAGTCACAGAGCGCACTCAACATATGCGGCACAGACTTTAGTCTGTGTTTCTCCGTCGAAATCACAGACTGAAGTCTGTGCCACTTTGAACGGTTCGATGAAGGTGTGCCGGAAATGGATGTCAGTCTCGTTCCGCAACCCGAGGGCGAGCCCATTACGGTTTAGTTGTCGGCGGGTAGGCAAACTCGTAGTTCTCGAGGCGCTCGCATGCCTTGAGCGTCACACTCTGCTTTGCTTTCTCGGCTTCACGGGTGACGGACGTCCTAAGATCAGGATCTTCGCGGATCGAGATTATTCTTGGTGTATCGCCCTCGGCAGCGCGCGCGTGAATCAAATAGTCACCAGGCACAACGTTACGGACGTTAAAGGCGCCGTCGCTTTCCACGCGCGCTTCAAAATACCTGAGCAGATTCGGCGCGTTCTCTTTCTCGGCCGGAACGAGATAGACAACGGTTCGCGCCGGTAATCGCTGTCCTTCGGCGACGGTTATCCGGCCGCGTAGGCCGGCTGCGCCTTCGCTGATCGTTACGATCAGCCCGGACACCGATTGCTTCACGTTGACGCCATCGCTGACTACTTTCCAATCTGTCGCCTTCGTTGCGCCGAGCGACACCGACCGGAAGTACCACGCGGCAGTTGGAAGATGGACGTTTAATCGATAAGTGCCGGCGCGAAGATTGCGCAATATGAACTCACCTTTCGCGTCGGGCACGTCTTCGGCGTTTTGCTCGAGCGAGTTTAACGGCACCGCATCGGCCCCTGCCTCTTCTGCGGCGCCGGGCTTCGCTGGTCGCTTTTGCCGCCGGGCGCTGACGACTGTTTCTTGAAAAGCCGTCGCCCGTCGCTTCACACAATCCGCCGGTGAGCTGCTGTCGAGAATGACCCGGCCCGTGATCGCGGGCAGCGGAACAACGGTGAGATTCACGCCCGTGATGTCAG
Source organism: uncultured Acidobacteriota bacterium (assembly GCA_963726075.1). Lineage (GTDB taxonomy): Bacteria > Acidobacteriota > Blastocatellia > Pyrinomonadales > Pyrinomonadaceae > UBA11740. The sequence goes on from CAVSAQ010000001.1 coordinate 2,399,235, forward strand.
CGCCCTGCACCTTGATGCGTTTCGGCTCAGAAGCTCTGGCGTCGCGTGTTTGCGAAAACTGTTGCCCCACCAACTCGTATTCACCGTCGGGCAGTCCGAAAAAAACGAAGGTGTGGTCAGTGAAGGGTGAGGCCTGCGCGCCCATCAGCATCGTTCGCGTTTTTACGTCCGTGAGGGTTACTGTCCCGCCGGAAGCTCACGGCTCCTTGCGCGTCCGGGAAACCAGACACCGTTCCGCTAATGGCATGGCCCGGTTCGGCGCGATACTGAATGTCGGCGGGCGCTTCTTCGCCGCTGCGCACGACCACTTCCTGGGCCGTGTCGCGGGTGGCCGAGGGCGCGTACGTCGGCACATCCTGGTCATATGCGGTTGTTCCGTATCCGCCAAAGAACCTGGTCATGCCGCCGGCTGAAATTATGTAGGTTCCCGGCAGCAAAGTGTACATGCGATACACGCCGCGATCGTCAGTCATCCGCTCAGCGACCGCGCCAAGGCTTTCCGTTGGTTTGCCGTTTTCATCGCGAACGCGAAAAGCGCGGACGGGCGCGGCGATAACCGGCGCGTCATTCTTGAGTACTCGGCCGGTGATAACTCCACCCTTTCTCAGAGTAAGTGTGACTGAATCACCGGTGTGATAAATGCCGCGCGTTTCTGGTGAAATGCTTTGCGGGTCGACAACGAACCCCGACGCGCCGGCCCAGACGCGGTAAACACCAATCTCCAGATTTTCAATCCGGAACGCGCCGCCGCTGTTGATAACGGCGCTCTGCGGCGGAACGGCAGCGCCCAGCCGCGAAGCGTAAACGGTCGTTCTCGCGGGAACATCTCCGGATGACGAGGTGACGATCCCCGTGATCACTCCGGTTTTGGTTGAGCTCGTTTCCGGCGCCTGCGCCTGGATTGCAACTGCCAGAGCCTGAAGCACGATGAAGGCGGCCAAAAGTTTTCGCAGGGTGATCACGGGCCACCTTCTTTCGGCGTTAAGTCGACGATGAAATCAACCTGAGTTTCGACTCCGTCTGAAACGGTGACCGTCTGACTCTGTGGTTTGGGGCGTGCTCCTCCTGGTGGTGGTGGGACGTAATTCATGTTGAGCACCACCTCATATGTGCCGCTCGTCAGACTGCTAATAAGAAAACGGCCGCGGGCATCCACCATGCCCCCACCAGCTTGAGGCGCTCCCTCGCGTCGCATGTTGATAAACATGCGGAGGTTTGGCGGCAGGTCGCCTCCAACAAATCTGACGGTGCCGCGAACGGTGCCGGAGCCGAGCGAAGCCACAATGCGCAGATCGGTTATCGATTCACCCGCTTGAACCTCAAGGTTCTGGGTGACATCTACGCCACCGCGTTCTGCGCGCAGTATCGTGATGCCGCGCAGCGCTGAAGTCGGCATTGCAGCGACGTAAAGCCGGGCCTTGCCCGGCCGCATGCCGGAAAGCTGAAAGCTCCCATCTGCGGCAATCGCTGCCGAACTGGATGTTGAGTTTCCCGGATTTGTCTGCGAGTTAACGTTAGCGCCAACTCTTAGAAGTCCGAGGTTTTGTTGTAGTTCTTTCGCGCGACTGCCTTCGAAGACTACAACCCCACTCAACGTCTGCCCGCGCGTCGCCTTCACTTCAAGATTGGTGACGTCGGCGTCAACAATCTCAAAGAAGATCGGATCGGCGTAATGCGCGGAAGATTCGAAAGATGCCGCTACAGACACGCCGTACCGGCCGGGCTCGAGGCCTTCCAACCGAAACTCACCGCGGGCGCCGGCCGGTGAACCGACGTAGTAGGAATAGAAGGGTTGGTTCACTTTCGCGGGGCCGTACGACAAGCGCAGGTTGGGAAGCGGCTGGCCATTCTCAGCATCGACGACGCGGCCACTGGCGACAAAAGTGTTCGCGGCCCGGCCGACGCGGATGTCGATCTTGGTGGCCTCAGTACCGTCTTGCAATTCGACGACTGAAGCTTTGGCTGCGTCGCTGGTGTTGCCGTAGAAAGTTACCGCGTAGTAGGTGCGGTTTCTTGACGTCATGAAACCACCTTCAGTTGTACCAACGCTGACGCGATAACGTCCCGCCGACAGACCGTAGATCCGGTAAATGCCACGGTCATCCGTCTGGCTCATTTGATAGTTTACCGGAACGTTGGCCTGGTTGTTCACGTTGCCGGCTTGATCGACCATCTGCAAATTGATTCGTTCTTCGATCACCGGCTTGCCGTCCGCGTCCGTAACCCGGCCCGTAATCACGCCTCCCTGAACAAGTTTTATGTCGACGTCGTCAGCTTCTTCGCCCGGCGCCAGCACCACGGTTTTACCAATGCGGTTCATCGAACCCGAGAATCCGGCTTGCTCAGGCGCTAACGCGGGAGCGATGGCCGTAATCTGATATTGACCCGCCGGCAATCCCGTTAAGCTGTAGCGCCCGTTCGCATCGGTCTTCGCGCGCGCGGCGGGCTGCTGAAAAGGTCTATCCAACAGTTGAGCCGCGACCAAAACGTCGGGAGCGCCTTTTTCGTTCAAGGTGACTCTGCCCGAAATTGTCGCGGTTGGTTTCGCGGCCGCGGGCGCAGTTTGCGCCTGGGCCGAGAGAGGCACGAGCAACAGCAATCCAGCAAGTGCGCGTGCAAACGGAAGCGAGAGTCGTTGGAGCGGCATGGGGTCCTGCCTCCTTTGCGAGGGCTAAAGCCGTTTCAGGGCGTCATCATCCCACCGTCTCAGGTGAACAGCAAGAAAAATCTGAGGCCGAAAGTGTTGCTAGGATTGACGAGTGTTTGCTTGTAGAATCGGCTGCGCTCTTCGCCAATATCGAGTTCCATACCGATGCCTCTTCTAAAGATCACAGACGCAAGCGGTCGCCAATCGGAGCACAGTCTGGCGCCGAAACTTACTTGTAACATCGGGCGCGCTCCCGACAATCAAATCGTCCTGGACGACCCGCGCGCGTCGCGTCACCACGCGCACATCCAGCCGGCCGACGATGGTTCGTTCGTGATCATCGACGGCGTGTACGTCAACGGCCAGATAAATCGCAGCGCGAACAAGATCTTCATCAACGGCGAACAGAAGTTTGAGCACGTGCTCAAGAACGGTGATCGCGTCACGATTGGCGCCAGCACGATCAAGTTCGAGCAGCCAAAGGAAGAGCGCACCGCCGATCTGAGTTACGACGACAAGCCGCTCGGCCACACGCAGGTGTTGATGTCGGCCAAGGATGTTTTGAGCACCGTGCTCAAGCAACAAGCCGATACGGGGAAGCTGCCTGGCGCCGGCCGCGACAAAGTTCTGGAGCAGTTACAAAGAAAGGCAAACATCCTCGCCGAGCTTTACGAGATGAGCAAAGCGCTCGGCTCGGGTTTCGACCTCGATCGGATTTTCAAGATGGCCACGGACATCATCTTCCGATCAACGCCGGCGGATCGCGTGATCGCGCTGCTGGCCGACGGTGTGGTCACCGAACAAAACGCCGACGAGGCGAAACTGTTTCCCATTGCCACCCGCGCGCGTGACGAGAAACTTGAAGCGTACGCCAAGAAGATGACCATCGGCCGGACGATCACGCGCAAGGTAATGAAAGATCGCGTGGCGCTGCTGTCGCAGGACGCCGCCGCCGAAGAACAATTTGCGGGCGTTGATTCGATTGTTTCGCAAGGCGTGCGCTCGACAATTTGCGCGCCGCTGTTTACTGAGTCAGGAGTTCACGGCGCTTTGTATGCCGATCGGTTGGATCCGTTTTCCGCATTCAAGCCTGATGACCTTGAGTTGATCAGCGCTGTCGCCGCGCAAACGGCGATCGCGGTTGAGAACGTGCGCGCGCACGAGCGTCTGGCAAAAGAAGAAGTTGCGCGCGCGAACTACAGCCGGTTTTTGCCCGAGTACGTCGTCAAGCAAATGCTGGAAAACCCCGAGTCATTCAAACTCGGCGGCGTCACGCAAACCATTACCATCCTGTTCGCCGATATTCGCGGCTTCACGCGAATCTCTGAACATGCGGCGCCGGAAAAGATCGTTGATTTGCTTAACCGCTACTTCTCAGCGATGACGGACATCATCTTTGCGCATGGTGGAACGCTGGATAAGTATCTCGGAGATGGACTGATGGCGCTGTTCGGCGCCCCTACCACTACTCCTAAAGACGCGGCGAATGCGTTAGCGGCGGCGGTCGCTATGCAGCGACGGATGATCAGCATCAACGCCGAACTCCGCGAGGAAGGCTTTCAGGAAATTGGCATCGGCATCGGATTGCACACCGGCGAAGTGACGGTCGGCTACATCGGCTCTGACCGGCGGTCGGAATACACCGCCATCGGTGATGCGGTAAACACGGCTTCACGGCTCGAATCGAATGCCAAAGGCGGTCAGATTCTGGTCAGTGAAGCGACCGCCAAAGCAGCGAGATCGCGATACGAACTCACCCCGCGTGACGCGATTAACGTCAAGAACCGCGAACAACCTGTCCCGCTGTTCGATGTGCAGTGGCAAAAGGCGACGGGGACTTAGTTAAGGCAAAAGGCAAAAGGTAAAAGGCAAAAGGCAAAATCGCGCGTCATGACGGGCTGATAGGTCGGGAGCATAAAGTGCGTTAAGTCCTCTCCCTTTGGGAGAGGATTTAGGTGAGGGAGCGTAGCTTTAGCGCGCTAAAACCCTCACCCCTAACCCCTCTCCCAGCGGGAGAGGGGAAACAAAGGTCGCCATTCAGGTGTCTTAACTTTTGCCTTTTTACTTTTTCCTTTTGCCTTCACACTATGGCCTTCCGCGATTTCTTCAAACGACAAATCCTGATCGCGCGCGTCTTCGGCATTCCCGTCCGAATCGACTATCGCTGGTTCGCTGTGTTCGCCGTGAGCGTGGCGTTGATTGCGGTGAACGTGCGCAGTCGCTGGATGCAACTTGGCGTCGTGCTGCTCCCGCCGACCGGCGAGTTCATGGCCTGGGTCCTCGGGGTGGTAACGACACTGGCATTGTTCGTCTCTGTTTTTGGACATGAGTTGTCGCACGCGTTGATGGCCCGCATTGAAGGCATCGCAATCGAAGAAATCGTCCTGCATCCCTTTGGCGGACTAGCGCGAATGCGAACTCAACCTGAAAGTCCGCGCGCCGAATTCCGGATCGCCGTGGCGGGCCCGGCCGCGAGCTTTCTATTTTCGATGATTGCGTTTGGGGCGTTGTGGATCTCGACGCGGCTGGAATTTTATTTCGCGATCTATCTTTTCTTTTTTGTCGCTTCGGGAAATCTTCTGCTTGCCATCTTCAATTTGTTTCCCGGTTATCCGCTGGACGGCGGTCGCGTGCTGCGTGCAATTGTTTGGAAGCGCACCGGTAACATGCGCGAGGCGACGCGGATCGCTGGTTTCTGCGGACAGTTGATTGCGCTGATCCTGATCGCGTTTGGAATTTACATGGTGGTCGCGCCCACGTTTCGCGCTTACTTTATGGGTCTTTGGGCCGTCATGGTCGGCGTGTTCCTGTTGGGCGCCGCGACCAGCGTCGTGAAGGGCGCGCGCGAACCGGCGACTGTGCGCGACGCGATGACAGTTCCGGTTGCCGTCGAGCCGGACACAACCGTGCAGAGTTTTATCGACGAGCTTCTGCCGTTACACCGTCAAGCGACGTTTCCCGTGGCGCGTGATCGGAAGCTGCTCGGCATCCTGTTGCTCGACGATCTCAAAAAGGTGCCGCGGGAACAGTGGCGCACGCGACGCGCGCGCGAAGTGATGCGCCCGGTCAACTCGTCGATGTTTGTGCCGTCCTCGGCGACCATGGCTTCGGCGCGCGAGTTAATGCAGCGCAACGGCGTCGGTGCGGTTGCTGTAATTGATGAACGGTACGATCTGATCGGCTTTCTGCGCCACAAGCTGACCAAGGGACAAAAGCCGTAACGTTCTTCCTAACCCGTAACGGGCCTTGTACACCTCTTTATGAAAAAACTCTTTGGGACTGACGGGATTCGCGGTGAAGCCGGAAAGTTTCCCCTTGATGCGGCGACCGTTCAGGTGATCGGTCGCTCGCTAGCCACGCGTTTGGCTGAGCGAAAAGACAGGGCGCCCAGGATCGTCATTGGGCGCGACACGCGCGAGTCGGGCGGATGGATTGAGGCAGCGTTGATCTCCGGGGCGCGAGAGACTGGTGCTGAGGTTGAGTCCGCCGGCGTGATCACCACACCCGGCGTCGCATTTCTTACGCGGACATTGCCCGCTGACGCCGGGGTAGTGATCAGCGCTTCTCACAATCCTTTTCAAGACAACGGAATCAAGATTTTCGAAGCCTCGGGTCGGAAGCTGGATGACGCGATGGAGCGATCGATCGAGTCGGACATTACGGATCAAGACAAAGCTGAGCCCGCAGTAGCCGGCGATGCTGACCCCACCAGGCCTTCCGAATCCGCAGAGTTACACGGCAGATACGTTGACTATCTGGTCGATGAAATCGGTCGGCAGCTTTCATTGGCGAAGCTGAAAATCGTCGTTGACTGCGCGAATGGCGCTGCTTCCCAAATCGCGCCCGAGGTCTTTCGTCGCCTGGGTGCGAATATGATTGCGATCAACAACACGCCGGACGGACGCAACATCAATCTGAATGCCGGATCGCTTCACATCGAAAGCTTGCAGGAACGTGTGGTGGCGGAAGGTTCCGATCTGGGCGTTGCGTTCGATGGCGATGCGGATCGCGCTCTGTTCGTCGATGCGGCTGGAAAGTTTGTCGATGGCGACGCAACGCTTTGGGTGCTGGCGAACTATTTGAAAGCCCGCGGCGAGCTGTCGGGCGACAAAGTTGTAGCCACCGTGATGAGCAACATTGGATTGGAGATCGCGCTTCGTTCACAGGGCATCAGTCTTGAGCGCACCGACGTGGGCGACAAGTATGTGCTGGAGGAACTTTTGCGCAGCGGTGGGGCGCTGGGCGGTGAACAATCGGGTCACATCATTTTTCCGAAAGTGAGCCTCGCTGGCGATGGGATTATCACGACGCTCATGCTGCTAAGCGCGATCGTTGAAAAGCAGGAGTCGCTCGGGGAACTCACCCAGGGAATCCAGCGCTATCCGCAAGTTCTGGTGAATGTTCGCGTTCGGGAAAAGCGCCCGTTTGAGCAACTGCCCTCGGTGCAGCGCCTGGCAAGCGAAATCCAACAGACATTGGGTGATCGGGGCCGTTTATTGCTTCGCTACTCGGGAACTGAGCCGCTGGCGCGCGTGATGATCGAAGGTCCAACCGAATCCGAAGTCAATCAGCAGGCTCAGCGCCTCGCCGCAGCCATTGAGAAAGAGATCGGTGCCGCGAGCGATTCGTGACCGGACTGCTTACAGCGCCACGTTCTTCGATCGAGGAAAATTTACAGACAGGGCTGTGAAAGAGTTGCACAGTTGGACGCCGACGGCGTCGATGGGCCAACAAAAACTAATGTATTTTCAAGTGTTTTCTCTGTCCAAAAAACTCTATTGCGCGGCACAATCGTTGCGGTGTATATTGCGGGGCAAGAGAGACGGTTGGTGGATCCTCCGTCTCAAGTGGTTGCTGGGGTGAGGACAGTAACCACGAAAATGGATGGGCGCTGCGACCCCCACGTTGCAGCGCCCATTCTATTTATGACGAAGCGCAAGACAGCTTGCGCTTTTCTTTTTTTGCACTCAAACCAGTTTAGATTAAGACAACATTCAGCCGGCTATTTGACTCGCAAAGACGATTCGGCGTAGATAGGTGCGGGTCATGGCAGTAGCATCCCTTATTCGACTCTCCCCGAGATCGTCGCTCGTCCTCTTTGCCGTTCTTCTGGTGACGCTTAGCGCGGGCGCCTGTCGCAAACGAGCAAACAGCGGCAACGCGAACTCCAATTCATCGACACACTCAGCGAATCCTGAGGAGACCAACCGACAGGCGCAGGCTTTAGTCGATCAGGCGCGCGAGCTTTACAAGAACGACGAAGACGAGCGCGCGTTGGAAATTCTCAAACAGGCAATCCAACTCGACCCGAATCACGCCGAGGCTCATCTTCGTTTGGGCATGTCCCTGGCGGCACTGGGAAAGAAAGACGAGGCCGAAGAGCAGTACAAGAAGGCCATCGAGCTTTTCAAAAAGAGGATTCAGAACGATTCAAAAGACAGTGCCAACTACTTCTACTTAGGCGAGGCTTACAACTTTCTGCATCGCGATGAAGATGCCGTGCGTGCCTATCGCCAAGCGACGCAAGTAAAATCGGATGATGAGGAGAGCTGGTACCAACTCGGCAGCTCGCTGAACAAGCTGGCGCGTTACACCGAAGCGATTGGCGCGTTCGAGAAAGCGTTGGAACTTCAGCCGGAAGATTACCGCGCGACCGAGGGGCTGGAAGAAGCAAAGGAAGGCGCGCAACGTATTCGCCAGGGCCGGAAGCATAACGAGGAGATGCTTCGGAAGCAGCAGAACGCCAACGCGAACGCCAATTCAAATTCAAGCTCCAAGCCGAGCCCCTAGAGGTGAAGTCAGAACCGCCTGCGGTAGCGGGCGGTTGATCCTGCCGCAACGGACGTTTTGCGAATCCAATCGCTCAGAGTAGTATCACGGAGAAACCGAACTTCAACCACCCGCTACCGCAGGTGGTTCTGACTTGACTGACGCATGGCCACTTACACACCACCGCCTTATTTTCCGCAGAACTCGCTTTCGCCGCCAAGCAAGAACCGCTATCTAAAGTTCAAGCTGGTCGTGGCCGCGCTGGTGGTCCTGTTGCTGGCGATCATCGGCGGCGCGATCACTGGAATCGTCTATCTCATCAAAGCGCTGGCTTGAGCCGCTCTGGCGCGCTTGACATCAAAAGTGCGCACCCTTATAGTTTCCCGTTTCGGACCAAGTTTCCGATTTCCTCTAGTGCAACGCTGTAACTGGTTCTGTCGGTGCGGAGGCGTTGCCCGGCTCGATGCGTGGCATCGGTCGTTAAATATTGTGGCGTAAAGCTCGCATCCTTCACGATGCGAACGCGGCAAACGGCCCCGCCTGGTGCCGCGACGCTACAGAAAAGCTTCGGCTAATTTTGGGCTTTGGGAAGCCAAATCCGCGCCCGCCTAAAAGCGAAAACAGAACGTCCCTTTAACTAATTTGGAGCAGGCCAGTTTGTCTGCGCTGACTGCCGGACACGTTCCGGAAAGAGGCAGGCCGCGGCCCTTTTTGCGCTTTACGCGCCCGCGACCGAGTTTGAGAAACAGGTAAAGATGCCGACGATAAATCAACTAGTTCGTAAAGGACGCCAGGCAGTCAAATACAAGACGGCCAGCCCGGCGCTCCAGAGTTCGCCGCAGAAACGTGGTGTATGCACGCGCGTCTATACCCAGACGCCGAAGAAACCGAACTCGGCGCTGCGCAAAGTCGCGCGCGTTCGTTTGACCAACGGCATCGAGGTCACGACCTACATTCCCGGCGTCGGCCACAATTTACAGGAGCACTCGATTGTTTTGATTCGTGGCGGGCGCGTCAAGGATTTGCCGGGCGTTCGCTATCACGTGATTCGCGGCACGCTGGATTCCGTCGGCGTCAGCGATCGCAAGAAGAGCCGTTCGAAGTACGGCGCCAAACGTCCAAAGGGAGGCGCGAAGTAACCGATGCCGAGACGCAGAGTTGCAGAGCGAAGAGCTGTTCTTCCCGATCCGGTCTACAACAGTCCGCTGGTGACGAAGTTCATCAACGGCATCATGTGGGGCGGCAAGCGTTCGCTGGCCGAACGTACTTTTTACGATGCCCTGCGGCAGGTCGGCGATAAGGCCGGCGACGAGCCCTTGAAAGTTTTCAAGCGCGCCATCGAAAACGTCAGACCAACGGTCGAAGTGAAATCGCGACGCGTGGGTGGATCCACCTACCAGGTACCGGTTGAAGTTCACCAGGAGAGGCGTGGCGCGCTGGCCATTCGCTGGATTGTTGCTTATGCGCGCAGCCGCGGCGAAAAGACAATGACCGATCGGTTGGCGGCTGAATTACTTGATGCGGCCAACAATCGCGGCAACGCAGTGAAGAAGAAGGAAGATACGCATCGCATGGCGGACGCCAACAAGGCGTTTGCGCACTACAAGTGGTAATGGTTAAGCACGACGACTTAAATCTGTTCCGGAATATCGGCATCATGGCGCACATCGATGCCGGTAAGACCACCACCACGGAACGTGTCCTTTATTACACGGGCGTCTCGCACAAAATCGGCGAGGTGCACGAGGGCACGGCGACCATGGACTGGATGGAGCAGGAGCAGGAGCGCGGCATCACGATCACCAGCGCCGCGACGACTTGTTTCTGGGAACGGAACGGCGTCGATCATCGCATCAATATCATCGACACGCCGGGCCACGTAGATTTCACGATGGAAGTTGAGCGCAGTCTGCGCGTGCTTGACGGCGCAGTCGCCGTGTTCGATGGCGTCGCCGGAGTCGAGCCGCAGTCCGAAACTGTTTGGCGTCAGGCAGACAAGTATGGCGTCCCGCGCATTTGTTTTATTAACAAGCTCGATCGCGCCGGCGCATCGTTCCAGCGCTCATTTGATTCGATTATTGCTCGCCTTGGCGCAAATCCCGTCGCTCTCCAAATTCCAATCGGACATGAAGACCAGTTTAAAGGCGTCATCGACATCATCACGATGAAGGGGCTGGTCTGGAACGACGAATCAAAAGGCGCAAAGTACGAAGAGATCGAAATTCCGGCCGAGCTGAAAGAAGAAGCCGCCGCCGCGCGTGAAAAGTTGATTGAAGCGGTCGCGATGGTTGATGACGACTTGATGCACAAGTACGTCGAAGCCCAGCCGATCACTGAAGACGAGATTCGCAAAGCGGTGCGCAAAGGAACGCTCGAGCTGCGTTTGGTCCCGGTTGTGACCGGTTCGGCATTTAAGAACAAAGGCGTGCAGACGCTGCTCGACGCAGTCGTCGACTATATGCCGTCGCCGCTCGATATTCCGCCGGTTGAAGGCGTCAATCCCAAGAACGCTCAGAAAGAAACGCGTCCGCCTGATGCGACGGCACCGTTCAGCGGCCTGGTGTTCAAGATCATGGCTGACAAGCACCTCGGCCAGCTTTCGTTCGTGCGCATTTACAGCGGCACGATCAAGTCAGGTTCGTACGCGTACAACTCGGCGAAAGACACGAAAGAACGCGTCGGCCGGCTGATGCGCATGCACGCCAACAAGCGTGAAGATATTGAATCGGCGAGCGCCGGGGAAATCATCGCCATCGGCGGCATGAAGCAAGTCACCACGGGCGATACGGTTTGTGACGAAAACAAGCCGATCATTCTTGAGGCGATCGAGTTTCCCGCGCCGGTTATTCGCGTTGCGGTGGAACCGAAGACCCGTGCCGATCAGGACAAGCTTGGAGTCGCGCTTGGCCGGCTGGCTCAGGAAGATCCTTCATTTAACGTTTCGACCGACCAGGAAACCGGTCAGACAATCATTGCCGGAATGGGCGAGTTGCATCTCGAAATCATTGTCGATCGCATGAAGCGCGAGTTCGGCGTCGAAGCCAACGTGGGCAAACCGCAGGTCGCCTATCGCGAGACGATCACGCAAGCCGCCGCGGGTAAAGAAATCTTCAAGAAGCAGACCGGCGGGCGCGGACAGTATGCGCATGTCGAGCTGGAGATTGAGCCGGCGCCCGGCGAAGGCTTTGTTTTCGAGAGCGAGATCAAGGGCGGCGCCATCCCGCGCGAGTTCATCAAGCCGACCGAGCAGGGCGTTCACGATGCCATGGAACGTGGCTACCTCGCCGGCTATGACCTGGTCGACATCAAGGTGCGGCTGGTTGACGGCGGTTTTCACGAGGTTGATTCGGACGAGCGAGCCTTCATTATTGCCGGTTCGCTGGCTTTCCAGGACGCGGTCAGGAAGGCCAAGCCAGTTCTGCTGGAACCAATCATGCGGATCGAAGTGGTCACGCCCGACGATTATGTGGGCGCCGTGAACGGCGATCTGATGAAGCGTCGGGGCCAGTTCGCCGGCACCGAGATAAGGCCAGGCGGTGCACAGGTGATCACCGCGTACGTGCCGTTGTCAGAAATGTTTGGTTATACGACCGACCTGCGTTCGGCAACACAGGGTCGCGCAACTTCGACGATGCATTTCGAGCGTTATGATCAGGCGCCAAAGAACGTCGCTGAAGAAGTAATTGCGAAGGTTCAGGGCGTGGCAAGTAAGTAGGTCCCATGCGTCCCATAAGTCCTATGTGTCGCATAGGACGAATAGGACGAATGGGACGGATGGGACAGATAGACAACAATGAGCAAAGAGAAATTTGATCGCAGTAAGCCGCACGTGAACATCGGGACGATTGGGCACGTGGACCATGGCAAGACGACTTTGACGGCGGCCATAACGAAGGTTTTGGCGAAGAACAATCCGAAAGTGCAGTTTGTGGCTTTCGATCAGATTGATAAGGCGCCGGAAGAGAAAGCCAGAGGCATCACGATCGCGACCGCGCACGTCGAGTACGAGACCGGCAATCGTCACTATGCGCACGTGGACTGTCCGGGTCACGCCGACTATGTGAAGAACATGATCACCGGCGCGGCGCAGATGGACGGCGCGATTCTGGTGGTGGCCGCGACCGATGGTCCGATGCCGCAGACCCGAGAGCACATCCTGCTCGCGCGCCAGGTAGGCGTGCCGGCAATGGTGGTGGCGCTGAATAAGGTGGATGCGGTTGACGATCCGGAGTTGCTCGAGCTGGTGGAACTGGAAGTCAGAGAATTGCTCAGCGCTTATGAGTTCCCGGGTGACGATATTCCGGTGGTGAAGGTTTCGGCCTTGAAAGCCCTGGACGGCGACGAGACGTGGGAAAAGACAATTATCGAGCTCATGGACGCGGTTGACTCGTATATTCCGACGCCGGCGCGTGACATCGACAAGCCGTTTTTGATGCCGGTGGAAGACATCTTCACGATTCAGGGGCGCGGCACGGTGGCCACGGGAAGAGTTGAGCGCGGCAAGGTGAAAGTGAACGAGGCGGTTGAGATCGTGGGCATCCGGCCCACCACAAAGACAGTGGTGACGGGCGTTGAGATGTTCAAGAAGCTGCTGGATGAAGGCACGGCGGGCGACAACGTCGGGTTGCTGCTGCGTGGGGTGGAAAGAAAAGACATTGAGCGCGGGCAGGTAGTTTCGAAGCCGGGCTCGATAACGCCGCACACGAAGTTCAAGGCGGAAGCGTATGTGCTGACGAAGGAAGAAGGCGGACGCCATACACCGTTCTTCACCGGGTATCGGCCGCAGTTCTACTTCAGAACTACCGATGTTACTGGCGTCGCACATCTGCCGGAGGGCGTGGAGATGGTGATGCCCGGCGACAACATTCAGATGGACATCGAACTGATTGCGCCGATCGCCATGGAGAAAGGCCTGCGCTTCGCGATTCGTGAAGGCGGCCGCACCGTCGGCGCCGGCACCGTCGCTGATATTGTGGAATAGGTCGCATAGGTCCCATGAGGCCCATGAGACCGATAGGACACATAAGACAAAATGCTGAACGAGAAAATCAGAATCAGGCTCAAGGCCTACGATCATCGCGTGCTGGATCAATCGACGACGGAAATCGTCGAGACTGCGAAGCGCACCGGCGCGCGCGTGGCCGGACCGATTCCATTGCCGACGGTGAAGAACAAGTGGACGGTGCTCCGCTCGCCCCACGTCGACAAGAAATCGCGCGAGCAGTTTGAAATCAGAACGCACAAGCGCCTGATGGATATTCTCGACCCCACCCCGCAGACGGTTGACGCGCTGATGAAGCTCGATCTACCGGCGGGCGTTGACGTTGAGATTAAGGCATTTGGAAAGAGCTAGAGCATTGGTTCATTGATTCATTTGTTCATTGATCCATTTAAACGAAATGATTAACGGAATCATCGGCAAGAAAATCGGCATGACGCAGATCTTTGCGGCAGATGGGGCGGTCACTCCGGTGACGGTCATTAAGGCCGGGCCGTGCATCGTCGTGCAGAAGAAATCGGCTGGCGGCAAGGACGGTTATGACGCGGTGCAGATCGGTCTGGTTGAGGATCGCCCTGTGAAGCTGAAGAACGTGACCAAGCCCATGCGTGGCCACTTCGAGAAGACTGGCGGCGGCATGCCTCCGACGCGCATTCTCAAAGAGTTTCGTGTCGAAGCTTCCGACGACAGCACGAACGTCGGTGACAAGATTCTGGTCGATCAGTTTGCGGACGGGGACGTGGTGGACGTGGTCGGCAAATCGAAAGGTCGCGGCTTCGCGGGTACGATCAAGCGTCACAACTTCAATCGCGGGCCTGAATCGCATGGTTCGATGAACGTGCGCGCGCCCGGATCCATTGGCCAGTCAGCATATCCTTCGCGAGTTATTAAGGGCATGCGATCTTCGGGTCACATGGGCGATGCGCGCATCACGATTAAGGGTTTAACAATTGCTCGCGTCGATGCCGAAAATAATTTGCTGATGATCCGCGGCGCCGTGCCGGGCGCGAACGGCAGCGTTGTCATCGTTAAGAAAGCCACGAAGGGAAAGCGGTAAGCAACCCGCGTCGCGGCGGGTGAAGGAGGGTTCGCATATGCCAACAGTTAAAATTCTCGATCTAACGAGCAAAGAAATCGGCGAGATCGAGTTGCATGACATGGTCTTTGGCGTGCCTCTCAACGAGCCGTTGATTCACGAAGCGGTACGAAGCTATCAGGCGAATCGGCGACAGGGCACGTCCGCGACAAAGACGCGTGGTGATGTCTCCGGCGCCGGCCGCAAGCTATGGAAGCAGAAGGGCACGGGCCGGGCGCGCATCGCCAGCCTGCGTTCGCCGCTTTGGAAAGGCGGCGGCAACGCGCATGGACCGCAGCCGCGCGACTGGTCGTACAGCCTGCCGAAGAAGATGCGCAAGCGCGCGATATGTTCGGCGATCTCTGAACGGTTGCGCGAAGGAAACCTGATTATCGTGAGCGAGTTGAAATTCGATTCACCCAAGACGCGGGAATTCATCAGTACGCTGGGCAGTCTGAAGTTGGGCGGGAAGACCTTGATCGTTGATTCGCTCAAGAATACGAACCTGATGCTCGCGTCGCGCAATGTGCAAAGCACGAAAGTGGTGAACAGCTACGGCGTGAACATCTACGACATTGTGAATCATCAGAAAGTCGTGCTGACGCCGAAGACGGTGGAAGAGCTGACCGGGATTTTGCAGCCGCGCGCGAAGGACGACGAGGAGCGAGGCTTCCGTCCACGCGATGCTCAAGATGGCGAGGCGCGACCCGCGCGCAGAATGCCGGGAAACAGAGGAGCGCAAGCGTAAGCAATGCGAACTGTTTGGGACATTATTAAATCGCCGGTGATTACTGAAAAGGCGCTGGTGGCGAAGGAAGAGACGCAGGATCATCGGCAGCTTTTGACCTTCCGTGTCGATCGACGCGCGACCAAGCCTGAGATTAAGAGCGCGGTCGAGACCATCTTTCAGGTGAAGGTCGATGCAGTGCGCACGGCTAATTTCATGGGCAAGATGGCGCGCCGCGGACGCTTCGAAGGCCGCAAGCCTTCCTGGAAAAAAGCGTACGTAACCCTTAAGAAGGGCGAGAAGCCGGTTGACTACGGTGAGGCGATCTAGGGATTGATTCATTGACTCATTGTCTCAATGAATCAATGAACATATGAATCAATAAGATGGGAATTAAGAAACTAACACCGACATCGCCGGCGCGCAGGTATCAAACTTACCTGACGCGCGACGAGCTCACGCCGAATGCGGTGCCTGAAAAGGCCCTGCTCGAGCCGAAGAAGCGTATCTCGGGGCGTAACAACGACGGGCGCATCACGGTGCGGCGTCGCGGCGGCGGCCACAAGCGCTTCTATCGGATCATCGATTTCAAGCGTAACAAGGACGGCGTGCCGGGACGCGTGACGCAGATTGAATACGATCCGAATCGGTCGTCGAACATCGCGCTAATTACTTATCTTGATGGCGAGAAGCGCTACATCATCGCGCCGGTCGGATTGGAAGTTGGCAAGACGATCGCCAGCGGCGAGGACGCTGATATTCTCCCGGGCAACACTTTGCCGATTCGGAACATTCCGTTGGGTACGCAGATTCACAACATTGAGCTGCGTCCGGGTAAAGGCGGACAGATGGCGCGCGCGGCCGGTTCGTTTGCGCAGCTGCTCTCGAAGGAAGGTTTGCACGCGCAATTGCGAATGCCTTCGGGCGAAATTCGGCGCGTGCCGGTGGAGTGTCGCGCGACCGTCGGACAGGTCGGCAATGTCGAGCACGAAAATGTTTCGCTCGGCAAAGCCGGCCGCACGCGCTGGAAGGGAATTCGTCCGCACGTGCGTGGCGTCGCCATGAACCCGGTCGATCACCCGCACGGCGGCGGTGAAGGAAAAACTTCGGGCGGCCGCAATCCAGTAACGCCCTGGGGGCAACCGACTCGCGGCTACAAGACGCGGCACAACAAGCGGACTAAGAAAATGATTGTGAGGGATCGGAGAGTTAAATAATGCCGATTTTTGATTGCCGATTGCCGATTGGCTCGTACGCCAGGAAGCATTCTTTAAATCGGCAATTGGCAATTGGCAATCGAAAATAAGTTATGCCACGTTCACTAAAAAAAGGTCCCTGGATCGACAAAGGCGTTCGGAAGATGGTCGAGCGCGTGCGCGCAGGCGGACAGCGGCCGCAGGTGATTAAAACCTGGTCGCGTCGCTCGACGATAACGCCCGACATGGTTGGGCTGACGTTTGGCGTGCACAACGGCAAACGCCACATTCCGATCTACATCACTGAAAACATGGTCGGGCACAAGCTCGGCGAGTTTGCGCCAACGCGCACGTTCAAGGGCCATTCAGGAACCAAGGCTGATAAGGCGGAAAAGACCGCGAAGGTCTCGCCGGCTGGCGGAGGATCAGCGCCGGCACCGGCGGCATAGGTCGCATCCGTCGTATAAGACGCATAGGTCGCATACGACCTATAGGACAGATATGGAAGCAAGAGCAAGCGCAAAGTTTCTACGTGGGTCGCCGCAAAAGGCGCGGCTGGTCATCGACATGATCCGCGGCAAGAACGTCAACCAGGCGTTGGCGATCCTGCGTTACTCGAACAAGCGGGCCGCGCTCGGCATTGAGAAGTGCGTCAAGTCGGCGATCGCGAACGCGAACGAAGCGGCTGAGAAAGCAAACATCTCGGTCGATCCGGACGAGCTTTGGCTGAAAGCGGCCTACGTCGATGACGGTCCGACCAAGGGCCGTCGCCGTCTGCGCCCGGCGCCGCAGGGGCGAGCGTTTCGCCAGCAGCGTCACTTTTGTCATGTGACGATCCTGCTGACAAGCGATCAGCCCGGCGAAAACGGGAAGAAAGAATCGGGATTGACGCCGGCGGTGAGCCAGAAAGCTAAACGCGGCGGGGCCGCGGCTGCGCCAAGAGCGAAACGCGGGACGTCGAAAACTGAAACGGCTGAAGCCGCGCCTGAAGTGAGTGAGGCGCCTGAGAAGAAAGCAGCGGCGCCGAAGAAGACAGGCGCCAAGAAGGCGGCGTCAAAGCTGGGCAGTGCACTGAAAAGAAAGAAGAAGACGGACGAAGAGTAGCGAATGCTGAATCTCAGATTCGAGATTCAGGATTCAGATTCGAACGGAGTAACTGAGTGGGCCAAAAAGTTCATCCATACGGTTTTCGCCTTGGCTATAACAAGGACTGGCATTCGCACTGGTTTGCGAAAAAGCAATACGGCGATTTCCTGATCGAAGACCTGCGGTTGAAGCGTGAGCTGAAGCGACGCTTTACCGGCGCCGGTGTGTCGCACGTGGACATCGAACGCGCGGCGAACCGTCTGAAGATCATCATCTACACGTCGCGACCCGGGATCATCATCGGTCGCAAGGGCGCGGAGATCGACAAGCTGAAGGGCGACATCTCTTCGCGCACTGGCCGCGAAGTGCTGGTTTCGATTCAGGAGATTCACAAGCCCGAGCTGAACGCGCAGTTGCAGGCTGAGAAGATTGCGGCGCAGCTCGAAAAGCGAATTGCTTTTCGCCGCGCCATGCGAAAGGCCGTGGAAGAGTCGCTGCGCTTTGGGGCGCAGGGAATCAAGGTCAAAGTCAGTGGCCGTCTGAACGGCGCGGAAATCGCGCGTAGTGAGTGGCACTTGCAAGGCCAGCTTCCGCTGCACACTTTGCGTTCGGATGTTGACTACGGATTTGCTGAGGCGCACACCACGTTCGGCATCATCGGCGTGAAAGTTTGGATTTATCGCGGCCAGATTCTGGATGCGAAGGCGGCGATGGCCCGCGGCACCGGTACGGATCCGATAAATGAAACACCGCGTCCGCGCGAAGGTCGCGCCCGGCCGCGTCCGCGCAGAGAAAGAACCGAGGGATAAGACGCTATGTTGATGCCGAAAAAAGTTAAGCATCGCAAGCAGATGCGCGGCCGGATGAAAGGCGTCGCCCAGCGCGGCAGCATGATCAGCTTCGGCGAGTATGGCTTGAAGACCATGGAAGCGGCCTGGATCACGGACCGTCAGATAGAAGCGGCGCGTATTGCGATGACGCGTCACATCAAACGCGGCGGCAAGATTTGGATTCGCATGTTTCCCGACAAGCCGGTGACCAAGAAGCCGGCCGAAACGCGCATGGGCAAAGGCAAGGGTGCTCCCGAATACTGGGTGGCGGTCGTAAAGCCCGGTCGGATTCTTTACGAAATCGAAGGGGTTGATGAAAAGACCGCGCGCGACGCCATGAAGCTGGCGTCGCAGAAGCTGCCCGTGAAGACGAAGTTTGTCACGCGCGCCGAGCAAGAGGGAGGCGCGATTTAGTTTGAGTTTTCAGTTGGCAGTTTTCAGTCGAACCCTTCTCAAAACTGAAAACTCAAAACTGAGAACCGAGTGAGCGAAGCGAGTTATGAAGAGACGCGAAGAAGTTGATAAGTTACGCGACATGCCTGACGAGGATTTGCAGGCTGAAGCAGCGCGCCTGAAAGAGTCTCTGTTCCGCTTGAATTTCAAGCTGGCGCTGGGCGAAATCGACGCGGTGAAGAAGATGCGCCAGGAAAAGCGGTCGATGGCGCGGCTGCGCACGATTACGCGCGAGCGCGAGATAAAGGCCGGCAAGTAAACTTGAGGTACGCACTCCTCCGGAGTGCCGCCGATTAAGCACGCCGGAGGCGTGCGTACCGAATAGATAATGTTTAGACGAAAGAAAAAAGACGAACCGACTGATGCGCCGCAAACGCCGGAAGTAACGCCGGAAGCGGCGAGCGAGACGGCTGCGGCCGAGCCGGCAGCGGTTGAGACCCCGGCAGCAGAGAGTGCTGCGGCAGAGACTTCGGCGGCGGGCACTGACGCGGCTGCGGCTGGCAACGGCACAGAATCCGCGGCGGCCGCGAACGGCAAGCCGGCGAAGAGCGGGCGCGGCAATCGAGTTCAGAAGATCGGCACGGTCGCGTCGGACAAAATGCAGAAGACGGTCGTGGTGCGCGTCGATCGTCAGGTGCTGCACCCGAAATATCGTCGTTACGTCCGCCGCACTTCGAAGTTCATGGCGCATGACGACTTGGGATCGACGGTCGGCGACCGCGTGCGCATCGTGGAAACGCGGCCACTGTCCGCCAAAAAACGTTGGCGCGTAATTGAAATCGTTCAGAAGGCAGCGAAGTAAACATATTGCCAATTGCCGATTTTCGATTGCCGATGGGGCGCGAAAACGGGCAATTGCTGAAATTGAAGATGGGCCGATGCCAAGGCGAAATTGGCAATCGGCAATTGGAAATCGACAATGATTCAAATGCAGACCTCTCTGGAGGTCGCTGACAATTCGGGAGCACGGCGCGTCGAGATGATCATGGGAATCGGCGGGTCGACCGGCGCGATTGCCAGTCTCGGCGATCGAATCAAGGTCACCGTGAAAGAGGCGACGCCCGACGGTGCCGTGAAAAAAGGCACGGTGCAGGACGCCGTCATCGTGCGCACGCGCAAGGAAGTGCGCCGCCGCGACGGGACTTACATTCGGTTTGATCAGAACGCGGCGGTGCTGATTAAAGAAGACGGAACCCCGATCGGCACACGCGTATTCGGGCCGGTGGCGCGCGAACTGCGCGACAAGAATTTCATGAAGATTGTTTCGCTGGCGCCGGAAGTGATCTAGTGCGCAATCCCGCTGCACCGGGACCGCGACGAGAGGTAATGAGTTGAAGGGAACTAAACGAGCCAAAATCCGAAAGAACGATCAGGTCGTTGTCATCGCCGGCCGCGATAAGGGCAAGCGTGGGCGCGTGCTGGCCGTCGCGCCGGTTAAAGGCAAGATCAAGGTCGAAAGCATTGGCATGATCAAGCGTCATCAGAAGCCGGCGGGGAATCGTGGGGGCGGCATCATCGACCGCGAGTCCTGGCTCGACATGTCGAACGTGCAGATTGTCGATCCGCAATCAGGCAAGCCTTCGCGCGTGCGCTATCACATTGACGGCGACACCAAGTCGCGAGTGGCGGCCGCGAGCGGGCACCAGATAGAGAACAAGTGACAGGTTGATTCACTGACCCATTGATTCATTGAGTCAATGAGGAAATGAATCGATGAGTAAATTGAAAATGGCAGCAAGACTTAAAGAGCGTTATCAGAAGGACGTCGCCCCGGCGATCGCGAAGGAATTTGCGATCAAGAACCCGATGGCTGTTCCGCGGCTCGAGAAAATTGTGCTCAACATGGGCATGGGCGAGGCGATCGCGAACGCGAAGATCCTCGACACGGCCGTCGCTGAGCTGACGTCGATCGCGGGTCAGAAGCCGGTGATTACTAAAGCCAAGAAATCGATCGCCAGTTTCAAATTGCGGCAGGGAATGCCGATTGGCGTGATGGTGACATTGCGCGGCGAACGAATGTACGAGTTTTTCGATCGGCTGGTGTCGGTTGCGCTGCCCCGCGTCAGGGACTTTCGCGGTGTGTCGCCAAAAGCCTTCGATGGACGCGGCAATTACACCATCGGCGTTCGCGAGCAGCTCATTTTCCCTGAGATCGATTTCAACAAAGTCGACAAGCTGCGTGGCATGAATATTTCGATTGTCACAACCGCCCGCAATGACGAAGAGGCGCGGGCATTGTTAAAGGCATTGGGAATGCCGTTTAGGGCTTAAGAAGCTGGTGCCAGGTGCCGGGTGTCAGGTGTCGAGCGGCCGACTGATACCTGAAACCCGAAACTGACACCCGAGGAGATATGGCAAAAAAATCATTAATCGCGAAGGCTAATCGCAAGCCGAAGTTTGCTGTGCGCGCTTACACGCGTTGCCGCCGTTGCGGCCGGCCGCGTGCTTATTTGCGCAAGTTTCACCTGTGCCGTATTTGCTTTCGCCAGTTGGCGCTCGAGGGACAGATTCCCGGCGTCGTGAAATCGAGTTGGTAGTAAACGGAGCCGGGAGGCAGGAGCCAGAAGTCGGAATTGCCGGCCTCCGGCCCCTGCCCCCCGACCCCGCGAACGGAGTGAGTAAGGAATGACTGATCCTATTGCCGACATGTTGGCGCGAATTCGAAATGCCGTCGCGGCCAAACACTCGCGTGTCGATGTCCCGGCCTCAAAACTGAAGCTGGAGATTGCGCGCATCCTCAAAGAGGAGGGTTATATCAATAACTTCGTCCTCAAGGGCGAAGGCCCGAAGCGCCTGATCCGGATTTTTCTGCGCTACGACGCGCGCGGCACTTCTTCGATCACGTACCTGCGGCGCGTATCGCGACCGGGCCGCCGGGTGTATGTCCCTTCGCAAAAGATTCCGCGTGTCCTGGGCGGCTATGGCATCAACATCGTTTCGACTTCGCGCGGACTGATGAGCGGTAAGACGGCCCGCAAAGAGAATATCGGCGGAGAGGTCTTGGCTGAAGTTTACTAAGGATTGGATCATTGGTTCATTGACTCAATGAATCAATGAAGAAATGAATCAATAACGATGTCTCGTATTGGTAAAAAACCGATTTCGATTCCGAAGGGTGTCACGGTCACGATCAAGGATCGTGAGCTGGAAGTAAAAGGCACGAAGGGCGTCTTGAAGACGCCGATCCCCGAAGGAATTACGTTCAAGCAGGAAGAAGAAGCGCTGATCGCTGAGCGCGGTTCGGATCAGATGGCCGCGCTGCATGGCCTGGCGCGCGCGCTCGCGAACAACGCGATCAAAGGCGTGACCGAAGGCTTTTCGCAGCAGATGGACATCGTCGGTGTCGGTTACAAAGCTGACGTGCAGGGCAAGAAGATCGTTTTCGCGCTCGGCTATTCTCACCCGATCGAGTTTTCGCTGCCGGAAGGCATTGAAGCTAAGGCCGAGCGTATGACGACCAAAGGAAGCATTCAGCAGTATCAGACCACGCTGACGATTTCGGGCATCGACAAGCAAAAGCTCGGTCAGGTCTGTGCTGAGATGCACAGGCTGCGCAAGCCTGACGCGTACAAAGGCAAGGGCGTGCGTTACGCGGATGTGCAGTTGAAGCTGAAGCCTGGCAAGACAGGTAAATAGGATTCTGCGATCTCAGGTTTGAGATCTGAAATTCAGTAATGGCTAACAGAAACAGAGCAGAAGTACGGAACGCGGTGCACAGCCGCATTCGGCGCAAGGTTCGTGGTACGACTGAGCGGCCGCGGCTGGCTGTCTATCGCAGCTTGAACCACATCTACGCGCAAGTTATCGATGACCAGAAGTCGCAGACGCTGGCCTCAGCTTCGACAACTGAAAAAGGTTTAGGCGTGGCAAAAGGCGGCAACATTGAAGCGGCCAAGCGCGTGGGCCAGGCGATTGCCGAACGCGCGCTGGCGGCGGGAATCGAAAGCGTGGTCTTTGATCGGGGCGGCTATCTTTATCACGGCCGCATCCGGGCGCTGACCGATGCGGCCCGCGCAGCCGGACTCAACAAGAACGAAGTAGTTGAGGCGGAAGCAGCCGAGGCAGAAAAGCCTGAAGCCGCGGAAGCTGAGACAGCTAAGCCCAAGAAGCAGAAAGAGCCCAAGGCAAAGACTAAGAAGGAAGCTGCTTCGGAAGACGCGACTACTGAAGCTGGCGCCGGCGAAGCTGGGGCGAAACCAAAGGCCAAGAAAGAGAAGGCTCCGAAAGAAGCTGCTGGCGGCGAGGAAGCCAGCGTTGAGCCAAAGGCCAAGAAGGAGAAGGCTCCGAAAGAAGCCAGAGACGCCGAAGCCGGTTCACCGCCAGAGAAGGCTGAATCAAACGACGTGGTAGACGATGGCGACCAGGCTAAAGCGAAAGAAGAGTAAATGAGACAACCGAAACAGAGAATTACGGCGCAGGGTTTGGATCTGAAGGATCAGGTCATCTCGATCAACCGCGTGACCAAGGTTGTGAAGGGCGGCAAGAACCTTTCGTTCGCCGCGCTGGTCGTGGTCGGTGATGAAGGTGGCCACGTTGGATTCGGCACCGGCAAGGCGCGTGAAGTTCCGCTGGCAATCAAGAAGGCCGTAGAGGCTGCGAAGAAAAACCTGATCCGGGTCCCGCTAATCGAAAACACTCTGCCGCATCAACTGATCGGACGATTTGGCGCTGGCCGAGTCATGATGAAACCAGCCTCTGAAGGAACCGGCGTAATCGCCGGAGGCGCCGTGCGCGCGGTGATGCAGGCTGCGGGTGTGCACGACGTGCGCACAAAAGTTTTGGGCTCGACGAATCCGCACAACGTCGTGCGGGCGACCTTTGACGGTCTGTTGCGGATGAAAGATCCTTTTGAAGTGGCGCGTCTGCGCGGTAAGCAGGTCGAAGAGCTCTAAAGAGCTCAAGGTTTCAGGTTTCAAGTTATGGCACCGAAAGCAAAAGAAAAAGAAGCTGCGACTGCGAAGATCAGGATCCAGTACTATCGCAGCTCGATTGCATGTCCCGGAACGCAGAAAGAGATCGTGCGTAGCCTCGGGCTGACCAAGCTAAACCAAATCGTGGAGCGCCCGGACACGCCGTCCATGCGCGGCGCGGTGGCAAAGGTGCCGCACTTGATCAGGATTATTGAATAGAGGAAAAGACCATTTTCCATTTGTCATTTAACATTTTTCATTTGCCATTGTTTGAGTGTTAGCGGCTGATGAAGGGAAAATAGAAAATGACAAATGATAAATGGAAAATGGGTTTGAGTTATGACGCTATCTCTTAACAACTTACGTCCGGCAAAAGGTTCGACGCACAAGAAGAAGCGTCTCGGTCGCGGTCCCGGCACGGGTTTGGGAAAAACCTCCGGTCGCGGTGAAAAGGGTCAGAAGTCGCGCTCAGGCTACTCATCGAAGATCGGTTTCGAAGGCGGCCAGATGCCGTTGCATCGCCGTCTGCCCAAGCGCGGGTTCACGAACATTTTCAAAAAGAAGTGGCTTGAGGTGAGTCTGGAAGCACTGGAAAAGAATTTCGGTGCTGATGACGAGATTACGCCGGAAATGCTTCATAAACGCGGCGTTATCAAGAAGGCCAAGCACGACATTGTCGTGCTCGGCACCGGCGAAATTTCAAAGGCACTGAAGGTTTCGGCCCACCGTTTTACGAAGAGCGCGCGCGAAAAGATCGAGAAAGCGGGCGGAACCGCGACGTTGATTGGTGCTTAGTGGCACAGATTTTAATCTGTGACTACAGTTTAGAACGCACGGACTGAAATCTGTGCCACGCTTATGGAAAAATTCCTAGCTGCCGTTCGCAACATGTTCAGTGTGCCGGATCTGCGCAAGCGGATCTTTTTCACTTTGGGCTTGCTGGCGGTCTATCGCCTGGGTGCGCACATCTCGACGCCCGGCATTAACCGGGAACGTCTCGATCAGGTCTGGCAGGACGTCAGCGGCACGTTGCTGGGGGTGCTGGATCTTTTCTCGGGCGGCAACTTCCGTGTCATCTCAATTTTTGCTCTCGGCGTAACGCCGTACATCACCGCGTCAATCATTCTCCAGTTAATGACGGTCGTCTCTCCGCAGTTGAAGAAGCTGCAGGAGGAAGGCGAGATGGGCCGGCAGAAGATTAATCAGTGGACGCGATATCTGACGGTCGGTCTCGGGGCGTTACAGACTTCGTTTGTCGCGCACTGGCTTCAGATCAATGGCGTAATCCCGCCCACTTGGGGGGCTATGCTGACGACGGTGCTGACGCTGACGACCGGGACGATCTTCGTGATGTGGCTCGGCGAGCAGATTACGGAACGCGGCGTGGGCAATGGGATTTCACTGCTGATCTTTTCGGGTATCGTGATCGGTTTACCGAATGGGGTCCAGCAGGTGATGGGTCGCGTCAGTAGCGGCGACACGCTCGAAATCCTCGGCGTAATTGTGATGGTAGCGGCGCTCATCCTATGCATCGCATTCATCGTTTTTGTCGAATCGGCGCGACGAAAGATCCCCGTCAGCTATGCGAAGCGTCACGTCGGCCGGCAAATGGTAGGTGGCCAGCAAACGACGATGCCGTTGAAACTCAACATGGGTGGAGTTATTCCGGTAATCTTCGCGTCGTCTGTGTTGTCGATGCCACAGAGTCTGTTCTCGGCTTTGCCGCCCAAGAACCCTGACAATTGGTACGGTAAAATCTTCGCCTTTTTCCAGGTGTTCCATGCGGGCGATCCATATTACGAATTGATTTTCCTGTCGCTGATTGTCTTCTTCACCTTCTTTTACGTTTCGATCGTTTTCAATGTTGAGGAAGTGGCTGACAACCTCCGCAAGCACGGCGGCTTCATGCCGGGCATTCGTCCCGGCCGCGCCACGGCCGAATACCTGAACACGATTCTGACGCGACTGACGGTTGTGGGCGCGGTCTATCTGGCCGCGGTGGCTTTCCTGCCGCAGTTCATGTTGAGTGGATATCGCGTCGGTCGTTTGCCGTTCATTGGCACGTGGCTCGACGCCTTTGTTAGCACGACGCCAGGTTTGGGCTGGATACCGACCGGCATGGGTTATCAGTTTTACTTTGGCGGTACGTCGTTGCTGATTCTTGTGGGCGTCGCTATGGACACCGTCGCGCAGATTGAAGCGCAATTGGTGATGCGTAACTACGAAGGTTTCCTGGGCAGCGGAGGAAGATTGCGCGGTCGCAGGGCATAACCAAACTCAATGTCAAAGATCATCGTCTTAATGGGCGCGCCCGGTGCCGGCAAAGGCACACAGGCGCGCTTGCTGCAAGAGCGGATGAATCTCCCGCAGATTTCGACCGGCGACATGCTGCGAGCCATGGCCGCCGAAGACATCCACTCGACCCAGGCATCCGGACGATTGATTTCAGATGATGTTGTAATCGATATGGTCCGGAAACGGACCGCCAGCGAAGATTGCCGGAGCGGCTATGTGCTTGACGGCTTTCCGCGCACCACGGTGCAGGCGGAGATGCTCGAGAAGCTCGCACGCGAACAGGGGAACTCAATTCAGGCAATTTTCGTCGATGTGCCGTACGACGTTTTACAGCAGCGACTTACGGGCCGGCGCACGTGCCCGATTTGCGGCGAAATTTACAACCTCCATTTCAAGCCGCCGCGTGTCGACAATCGATGCGATCTGCATCCTGAGCAGGATTTGACGTTTCGTGCTGATGACGCGCCGGAAAAAATTCGCGTGCGGCTTGAGACATACGAACGGCAGACAGCGCCGCTCCTGGATTACTACGATCACAGTGGCCGGTTGGTAAGAGTAGACGGCACGAGGTCGCCCGCGGACATCTATGAGCAGATCGAACAGGTGATCAAAGCGTAAAGAGGCATTTGGAATGATCATCGGCAAGTCGCAAAAAGAGATCGAAAAGATGCGCGCCTCCGGGCAGCTTGTCGGGCGCGTGCTGCGCGAATTGCGCAGAATGGCTGCGCCGGGAGTAACCACGATCGAAATTAACGATGCTGCCGACCGGATGATTCGCGACGCCGGGGCGTACCCGACGTTTAAAGGCTACAACGGTTTTCCTTATTCGATTTGCGCGTCAGTCAACGAACAGGTGGTGCACGGCTTCCCTTCAAAGTATGAATTGAAGGAAGGCGACATCTTTTCAATCGATGTGGGCGCGACGCTCGACGGGTTTGTCGGTGACACCGCGACCACGGTGCCTGTCGGTCAGGTTGGCGATGACCTCTTGAGACTGATTCGCGTCGCTGAAGAGTCGTTGCAATTGGCGATCGACAAGTGTCGGGTTGGCAATCACATCGGTGATATCGGATACGTTGTGCAGCAGCATGCTGAGTCGCATGGATACTCGATCGTGCGTGAGTACGTGGGTCACGGGATTGGCCGGCAGATGCATGAGGATCCGCAGATCCCGAACTACGGCAAGCCGGGTAAGGGGCCGAAAATCAAGAGGGGCTATGTGTTCGCGGTTGAGCCGATGATCAATATCGGCTCGCAGCACACTAAAACTTTGGCGGATGGCTGGACCGTTGTGACCGTGGATGGGCGCCCCAGCGCGCACGTCGAACACACGATTGCCATCACCGAAGAAGGCCCGGAAGTCCTTACGCTGGTTAAAGAAGAGGCCGCCGCGGACTCGCGGACGGTGGCGGCGTAACTGCGTCGCGGCTTGGCGTTTGCTTGAGCAGCATGCTACTATCCGAAGTTTGCCAATAAAGGCGGAATTGCGCCCCGCGGCTGTATGGCGAAGGAAGAGGCGATAGAGGTCATGGCCAAGGTTTTGGAGACTCTGCCGAACGCCATGTTTCGCGTCGAACTTGAAGACAATCAGCATCAGGCGCTGGCGCACGTTTCGGGAAAGATGCGGAAGCACTTCATCAGAATTCTTCCGGGTGATCGAGTTTCAGTTGAGTTATCTCCCTACGATCTTAATCGGGGGCGCATTACGTATCGTTACAAGTGATCGGTAGTTAAAATGAAAGTTCGAGCTTCCGTCAGAAAAATTTGTGATAAGTGCAAGGTCATCCACCGCAAGGGCGTGGTGCGGGTGATTTGCACCAATCCAAAGCACAAGCAGAGACAGAAATAGGAGTGAGTGGAGCGCGCATTCGTCGACGTGGTTAAGTCCGCATTCCGAGATTCGCAATCCTAAATTACCAGCATGGCTCGTGTAGCAGGTGTAGATCTTCCGCCGAATAAGCGCGCCGAGATCGGTCTTACCTACATTTATGGTATTGGCCGATCACGCTCAGCGTCGATTCTGACCGAGGCGCAAATCAATCTCGACACGCGCGTCCGTGACTTGAGCGAAGAAGAGCTCAGCCGCATTCGCGCGATCCTGGAAGCCCAGGGCGAAATCGAAGGCGACCTCCGCAAGCGCATCCAGATGGACATCAAGCGTTTGATGGACATCGGCGCTTATCGCGGTCTGCGGCATCGCCGTGGCCTGCCGGTCCGGGGACAGCGCACGCACACAAACGCGCGCACGCGCAAAGGCCCGCGACGCGCAACCGTCGCCAAGAAGAAGGCACCAGGTAAGAAGTAATGGCAAAAGCATCAGCAGGCGGCAAAAAGAAAGTCTTTCGCAAGAAAGAGAAGAAAAACATTCCTTCCGGGATCGTCTATATCGCGGCGACGTTCAACAACACGATGATCTCGATTACCGATCTCGAAGGGAACCTGGTGGCCCAGTCGTCTTCAGGCGCGCGCGGCTTTCGGGGCTCGCGCAAGGGAACCCCATTCGCGGCCCAGCAAGCGGCTTATGAAGCGGCCAAAAAGGCGATGGAATCCGGCATGTCGCAGTGCGAAGTCCGCGTCAAAGGGCCGGGCGGTGGTCGCGAGTCCGCGATTCGCGCTATCAACAACGCGGGCATTCGCGTGATGGCGATTCGCGACACGACGCCGATTCCGCATAACGGATGTAGACCGCCGAAGCGGCGGAGAGTTTAGAGATTGTCGATTGCCAATTGCCGATTTTTGATTTCAAGTCGGCGAAGTAATCGGCAATCGGCAATTGAAAATTGGCAATGTAATGACCTAAAGGATGAAGGGTCTCAGCAATTTCGGAATTCGAAATTTGAGTGCGACCTGTAAACTTTTCCGTCTAAGTAATTCGTAGACTGGAGGCAGAAACGATTGGCTAGGTATCGAGATGCGGTGTGCCGTTTGTGCCGCCGCGAAGGCGCAAAACTTTTCCTCAAGGGCGACCGTTGCTACAAACCTTCGTGTCCGATTGAAAAACGCGGCACGCAGCCGCCCGGACAGCATGGCAATTCCATGCGTCGCGGCAAGGCACTGGCAGGTTACGGCCAGCAGCTCCGCGAGAAACAGAAGGTCAAGCGGATCTATTTCATCCTCGAAGGACAATTTCGCAATTATTTCGAGCGAGCGGCGCGGCAGAAAGGCATCACCGGCGAGAACCTTCTGTTCTTGCTGGAGCGACGGCTGGACAACGCAATCTATCGCGCCGGTTTTTCGACTTCGCGACGCCAGGCACGGCAGCTCGTCAACCACGGGCACGTGCTGGTCAACGACCGCAAGGTGGACATTCCTTCGTACCAGGTGAAGCCCGGCGATTCGCTGACAATAAAGGACGCGAGCCGCAAAAACCCGCACGTCGAAGGCGCGTGGCAAACGGCCGCCGGTCGTGGTCGCCCATCGTGGGTTTCCGCCGGCAGCGGGGACATGGCGGCGACGGTGACCGGCCTGCCGACTCGCGACGACATCGATCGCTCGATCAACGAGCAACTGATTGTGGAGCTTTATAGCAAGTAGTTAACGCGCGGGCGGTCACGCGATTGGCGCAGCCGCTTCGCTTCTCCTCAGACATCTGACGGTAAGTTATGGATCAAAATAATCTTTGGACAGGTTTTCAGATGCCGCGACGTTTGGCGGCAGACGGCGACACGCTGACAGAACGTTACGGCCGGTTTTCGGCGCAGCCGTTTGAGCGCGGTTTCGGCACGACGGTCGGCAATTCGCTGCGCCGCGCGCTGCTTTCTTCAATCGAAGGATCAGCGATTACGGCCGTGAAGATCGAAGGCGTTGAGCACGAGTTTTCTTCGATTAAGGGCACCGTTGAAGATGCGACTGACGTCATCCTGAATTTGAAGCAGGTGCCGTTCAAGCTGCACGGCAACGAGCCGAAGACGCTCACGATTTCCAAGAATGGGCCGGGCGAAGTTACTGCCGGCGACATTGAGGGCGACGCGGACATCGAGATTCTCGATCCGACTTTGCACATCGCCACCCTGAGCGCGGGCGGATCGCTGAATATCGAGATGCGCCTGAAGCGTGGCCGCGGTTACGTGTCGGCGGATCGTAACTTTGACGAAGATCTCTCGCTCGGTTACATCCCGATCGATTCGGTGCACACCCCGGTCAAAAAAGTGAACTACTCGGTTGATGCCGCCCGTCTCGGGCAGAACACCGAATACGACAAGCTGACGATCGAAGTGTGGACTGACGGTTCGGTGAAGCCCGATGATGCGATTGGGCTGGCCGCAAAGTTAATCAAGGATCACATGGCGATCTTTATTAACTTTGAAGAGGACATGGAAGATTACAGCTATCAGCAAGCCGAGCGCGCGCCCTTGCCGCGCAACGATCAACTCGATCGCTCGGTGGATGAGCTGGAGCTGTCGGTGCGCTCTTATAATTGTTTGAAGAACGCCGGCATAAAATCGATTCGCGATCTGGTGCAGCGTTCTGAGCGCGAGATGCTGGCAACGAAAAATTTTGGCAAGAAGTCGCTGGGCGAAATTCGCGACATTCTCCGCAGCATGGGCCTGGATTTCGGCATGCAGTTTGACGAGCAGGGTAATCCGATTCCGGGCACCGGCGACGGCGAACTGAGCCTCGAAGGCGAAGGCGGCGACGACGAAGACGGCGAAGACGAATTTGAAACGGCAGTGCAGTAGAGCAAGGTTATGCGTCATCGAAAGGCACATCGAAAACTGGGACGAGATTCGGAGCATCGCATGTCGCTGCTGCGAAACCTCGCGACGTCCCTAATCAATTCGCGCGACGAGCGCATCATCACGACGGTCCCCAAAGCCAAAGAGCTGCGCCCGTTCGTTGAGCGCGCCATCACTCTGTCGCGTCATGCGGCGAGCCTTGAAGGCAACGGATCGGAAGCGCGTGGCGTGCACCTGCGTCGTCAGGCGGCCGCGTTCTTTCACTCGGGCAATTTTGGCCGAGGGGTAGTGGCCGGCCGGCGCGGACAGGTGGTGCCCCCGCGCACCGCTGGAGTGGCGGCGCTCAAGCGTTTGTTCGACGAATTGGGCGAGCGCTTCAAAGATCGGCCAGGTGGCTATACGCGTATCATCAAGTTGGGCCGCCGCGCCGGCGACGGCGCTGAGCTGGCGATCATCGAGCTGCTCGGCAATCCGCGCGATGCCGCCGCCGAAGAGGCGCAGAAGAAGCGCGCCAAGGGCGGCGCAAAGAAGAAGGGTGCTGAACCCAAAGCCGCGGAATCCAAGGAAGCGTCCGAATCCGAAGAGTAAAGAACTGTCAGCGCGAAGCTCCGTCTGGCCTTTTGCCATCGCGGGGCTTTTGCTTTAATAGAAGCTGCTTGCACCATGACGCCCCGCTGGTTTGCGGCGAAACCAACCCCCGGAGGTTTCTATGTCGGTTGGAGCTAAAAGAGCGATGAACGATCAGGAAAGCCAGCAACCTTCAGGCGAACCATCAACCGATCCGCGGGCTGAACGCCAGCGCGATCGCGGCCGGCGCCGGCATCGTCCGTTGCCGAAGCATCTGGAAGCTTCCATTAACATGGACGAGTTGCGCGAATTGATCGGCCTGATCAATGAAAACGCGTTAACTGACTTCGAACTTCAGCGTGAAGGGTTCCACGTAAAGATTGGCCGGAACCTGTATCCCCCGTCACCAGCCATTCCTTCCGTTCCGCCGGTCGCGGAACATCACGCGATTCCGGCCGCGCCACCCAGCGCCGTGCACGGTGTGCCGCACGCAGGTCCGCCACATCCGGGCGCGCAGGCCGAAGAGGCTGCATCAGAAGATCAAGGACTGCACATCATAACTTCTCCTATCGTCGGGACTTTTTATCGCTCGCCCTCGCCCACGGCCGAAAGCTTCGTACGCATCGGCAGCAACGTGGAACCCGAGTCCGTAGTCTGCATCATTGAAGCGATGAAGCTGATGAATGAAATTCAGGCTGAGGCCTCTGGTGAAGTCGCGAAAATCTACGTCGAGAACGGTCAGGCTGTGGAGTACGGCCAGCCGCTTTTCGGAATCAAACAACAGTGAGCCGTGAGCAGTGAGCAGTGAGCAGTAACACTATGCGTTTCTGCTAAGACTGCTCACCGCACACTGCTCACCGCGCTCACTCTTATGAACAACGGACTACGCCGCTTTCGCAAGATCCTCGTCGCTAATCGCGGCGAGATTGCCTGCCGCATCATCTGGACGTGTAAAGAGATGGGCATCGGCACCGTTGCGGTGCACAGCGACGTCGATCGCGATTCGCTGCACGTCCGGTTCGCCGACGAATCCGTCTGTATTGGCCCCGCGCCATCCGCGCAAAGCTACCTGAACATCCCGGCGATCATCAGCGCGGCTGAGCTCTTCAACGTTGACGCAATTCATCCCGGTTACGGATTTCTCGCAGAATCGGCCTACTTTGCCGAAATCTGCGAAGCCTGCAACATCAAATTCATTGGTCCAAAGCCAAACATCATTCAGTTGATGGGCGAAAAGGTCGAAGCGCGTCGGGCGATGCAAAACGCAGGCGTCCCGATTCTGCCTGGCAGCCCTGACGCGTTGACGTCCGAGGAAGATGCGATCAAAGTCGCGCGCGAAATTGGCTATCCCGTGATTGTGAAAGCCTCCGGCGGTGGCGGCGGCCGCGGGATGCGCATCGTCAACTCCGAAGGTGAGCTAGGCCACGCCCTCGAGACGGCGTCGAACGAAGCGGCGGCGGCCTTCAAGAATGGCGACGTTTACATTGAACGCTACGTCCAACGGCCGCGGCACATCGAGATTCAGGTGCTCGCGGACGAACACGGCAATTGTGTTTTTCTCGGCGAACGCGAATGCTCGATTCAGCGCCGTCATCAGAAACTTCTTGAAGAAGCTCCGGCCCCAATGATGACGCCCGAGTTGCGTCAGCAGATGGGTGACACGGCCGTGGCGGCGTGTAAAGCAATCGGCTACTCAAGCGCGGGCACCTTCGAGTTTCTGCTCGACGAAGACAATCAGTTCTATTTCATGGAGATGAATACGCGCATCCAAGTCGAGCATCCCGTGACTGAGATGGTGACGCTGACCGACATCGTGCGTAATCAGATTCGCATTGCCGAAGGCGAGCCGCTCGGTTTTACGCAGGACGACGTGATCATGGTGGGACACGCGATCGAATGCCGGATCAACGCCGAGAATCCGGAAACGTTCGTGCCCTCACCCGGAAAGATTACTACTTTCAATCTGCCCGGGGGGCCGGGCGTGCGCGTTGATACTTACGTCTATCCGGAATACCGCGTGCCGCCGTTTTACGATTCGCTGATTGCCAAGGTGATTGTGCACGCGCGCACCCGCGAGTTGGCGATTGCGCGCATGCGCCGGGCGCTGGAAGCAATGGTGATCGAGGGCATCAAAACCACGATTCCGTTGCATTTGAAGATTATGAATGACCCAAATTTTCAGGCCGGGAACATCTCGACGCGGTTTCTTGACGACTTTCTGACCACTAATGGAAATCGCAACGCGCCCACGGCTTCTGCGGCTTTGACTGGCGCTGCGGCGTGACTTTATAATAATCGACTTTTCAGTTGCGTGTTGCGCTGTCTGAGAGGGTGAGGAAGCAATATGTCGTTCGCAATTATTAGAACTGGCGGTAAGCAGTTCACCGTGGAGAAAGGCGCCACCCTGCGGGTGCCGTCAATTGGTTCCGACGTCGGGTCGTCGGTGGACCTTGAGGTTTTGGCCCTCGGCGAGGGCGCGGAAACGAAGGTGGGCTCAACGCTCGGCGAAGGCGCGGTGGCGAAAGCGACCGTAGTCGATCATGGCCGGGCGGCGAAGATCGTGGTCTTTAAGAAAAAGCGGCGTAAGCATTACAAGCGGACGAAGGGTCATCGCCAGGGGTATACGACACTTAAGATAGATTCGATTGGCTAGGAATTGAATTGAAAGGTTTTTTATGGCTCATAAGAAAGGCGTAGGTTCATCTCGAAACGGGCGCGACTCAAACTCGCAGCGGCTGGGCTTGAAAAAGTTCGGCGGCGAGCGCGTGCTGGGCGGGAACATCCTCGCGCGTCAGCGCGGCACGAAATGGAAGCCGGGTCAGAACGTCGGCCGCGGCAAGGACGACACTTTGTTTGCCATGATTGACGGCTTCGTTAAGTTTGAGGACAAAGGGCGCTCAGGCAAGTTCATTAGCGTGTATCCGGCTCAGGCAACGGCTCAAGCAACGGCAAGTTAAGAATTGTTAAGACGATTCATTCGAATGCGACGCTCGCCGACCTTCAGGTACGCGGGCTCGCATTTTCTATTTGGCGGAGTTACAGCCGCACTGACAGATGTTTATCGATAGAGCAAAGATTCGGGTGCAGGGTGGCAACGGCGGGAACGGCGTGACGGCTTTTCGTCGCGAGAAGTTCGTGCCGCGCGGTGGTCCGTCAGGTGGCGATGGCGGCCGCGGCGGCGACGTGTGGCTGGTCGCTGATGCCTCGCTCAACACCTTGCTGCATTTGCGGTATAACCCGCTGCACGTCGCCGGGCGGGGCATGCACGGCGAAGGCAGCAATCGCTCAGGCAAAGAGGGCGGCGATGCCATCGTTCGCGTTCCGCTGGGCACACAGATCTTTGATCCGCAAACGAACGAGTTGTTCTGCGACCTGCAGGAAGATGGCGCGCGTTGGCTGGCGGCGCGTGGCGGACGCGGTGGATTCGGCAACGCGCACTTTGCGACTTCGACTAATCGCGCGCCGCGATATCACCAGGAGGGCAGTCCGGGCGAAGAATTCGAGTTTCAGCTTGAGCTGAAATTGCTCGCTGATGTTGGCCTCGTCGGGTTTCCGAACGCGGGAAAGTCAACATTCATTTCGGTTGTGTCGGCGGCGCACCCGAAGATTGCCGACTATCCGTTCACGACTTTGGAGCCGCATCTCGGCGTGGTTGATTTGGGTGACTTTCGCACGTTCGTCATCGCCGACATTCCCGGATTGATCGAAGGCGCGCACGAAGGCCACGGTCTCGGCGATCGGTTTCTGCGGCACGTCGAACGAACAAAGTTGCTGCTGCACCTGGTTGATGTTTCGTCAGCGTCCGGGCGCGATTCGGTCAGCGACTACGAAGTGATCAATCGTGAATTGGAAGCTTACGATGAGCAGCTTGGCGAACGCACGCAATTCGTAGTGGCAACGAAGATGGACGCGCTCGACGATCCTTCGCGGCTCGAAAGATTACGGGAACGCGCCGAGCAGGATGGCCGGCCGTTCTTTGCCATTTCCGCGGTTGCCGGGACTGGCGTGCGCGAGTTGCTAATGGCGATTGCGCGCGAGCTTGAGGAAATGCGCGCGAACGTGAACACTGACCGGCCGTATCACGCGGACGAATCGCTGCTGGTAAGCAGCAGTGCGACTCGGTTCTGAATTAGTACGGCGTGCGCAGGCTTTTGCATCAGTGATGGCAGCGAAACGCGCAGCGATTTACGGCGGCACGTTTGATCCGTTGCACAACGGCCACCTGAAAGTGGCGCGCCGCGTGCAGAAGTTGTTCGGGCTCGACGAGTTATTTTTTGTTCCGGCGTGCGTGCCTCCGCACAAACGTGGCGCCGGTATCAGTTCCGCGTTTCACCGGTTCGCGATGTTGGCGCTGGCGACGCAGCAGGATGAGCCGCTGCGAGTTTCGACAGTCGAGCTGGATAGTCCGGAGCGGCCGTACGCAGTTGAGACCGTCGCGCGGATGCAGGAACAGCTCGGCGCTGATTACCGTTTGTTCTTTGTCATGGGAGCTGATTCGTGGTCAGAGATTACGACCTGGCGCGAATGGCAGCGCTTGCTGACGATGTGCGATCACATCGTCGTCACTCGACCTGGCTACGAACTGAATAAGCCTGCGGCGGCAGCCAATCTGATCGATCTTCGGGGAAAGACCGATGATGAGCTCAATGCTCTGGTCAGTGAATCAGCGTCGCCTCGAGTGTTTGTGACGGACGCGGTGTTTGAGGACGTTTCGGCTACTGCGATTCGGGCCGCGGCGAGACAGGGAGACACGAACGCATTAACGAAATTGGTGCCGCCCGAAGTGGCGAGCTACATTGAGAAATACAGACTTTACAGGAATTAGATGAGTCAAAACTTGAAAGAAAAGGTCTTGAGTTCGGAAGTTCAGGCGGCAAGTACCGGCCGGCGTGCCGGCGCGTCCGAGCCGGCGAATCCGGCTGATTTTGACGAGCGGATTCGTTGGGCACTGCACGCGGCTGCCGAAAAGAAGGCGCTTGATTTGACCGTGTTGGATCTGCGCGGCGTCGCGACGTTCACGGATTACTTCGTCATCTCGACGGGCGCGAACAAACGGCAGATGCAGGCGATCACTGATGAAATTGTTGATCAATTGAAGCGGCGCGGCTCGCGGGCGGCGCGCGTCGAAGGCTATCAGGGCGCCGAGTGGATTCTGGTGGATTACGGCGACTTTATCGTGCATGTGTTCGATGAGAAGTCGCGACGCTTTTATGACCTTGAGTATCTCTGGCGTGAAGCGAAGCGTCTGAATGTGTCGCCGGAGTTGCTCGAATCTGTGATCTCAAATCTGAAATCTGAGATCTCAGATTCTGCGGCCCAGAGTTCTTTGAAAGAGGAATAGTGCTCGAACTGGTGGCGTTGTCGGAAGCGATGCGCGAAGCGGCTGCGATGGCCGCACGCGTCGCCGCCACTGACGCCAACGTGCTGGTCACGGGCGAGTCAGGCGCAGGCAAAGACGCTCTGGCGAAATTCATTCATGCGCAGTCGCGGCGCGCGCACCAGGCTTTCGTAAAGATCGATTGCGCGACTTTGCCGGCGGACCTGCTCGAAGCCGAGTTATTCGGCTACGAACGCGGCGCGTTTACCGGCGCTGGGGAAGCGAAGCCCGGGCGTTTGGAAGCGGCGCATCGCGGGACGCTGGTGCTGGATGAAATTGCGCACCTGCCACTCGACGCGCAGGCCAAGCTTCTGCGCGTGATCGAGGAGCGCGAGTTTGAACGCCTCGGCGGTCGCAAGACGATTTCAGTGGATGCGCGGCTGATCGCGCTGACGAACGCTGACCTGAAAAATGCGGTCGAGCGCCGCGCGTTTCGCGACGATCTGTTTTATCGGCTGAACGTCGTACACATTCTGGTGCCGCCGTTGCGCGACCGGCAGAAGGATTTGGAGCCATTGACGCGGTTGTTCGCGGCCATGTACGCGCAGAAGCACGGCACGCGCGCGAAAAAGATTTCGCCGGAGGCGCTGCGATTTTTGAAAAGTTACGATTTCCCCGGCAACGTTCGCGAGCTTGCGAACATCATTGAGCGCGCGGTGATCGTTGTTGAAGGTTCGAGCATTGAACCCGGGCATTTGCCGGACGGCTTGCGCGCCGCCGCCGAGCGCCGCGCGCGCGAGAATCGCCCGCCGACGCTGGCGGAGATCGAAGCGAATTACATCCGAGAGGTTCTGGCGGCCGCGAAGGGGAACAAGACGGAAGCGGCGCGCATACTGGGTATCAGCCGGAAGAACTTGTACGAGCGGCTGGCCCGGGAGACAGAAGAGGTCAGAGGTCAGAGGTCAGAGGTCAGAGAAAAGGATTAGCTATGTATGCCAGGTCGTGGAGAGCGAAACATCGGTACTAACCTCTAATCTTTAACCTCTGGCCTCTTATGAGAATTCGCTTCATCTGGCCCGGCAAGACTAAGGATGAGCGCCTGCGGTCGCTGATTGAGGATTACTTAAAACGGCTCTCGCGATTTGCGCGCAGTGAGATTGTCGAAGTCAAAGAAAGCCGGACCCGAGACGCGGCGGCAGTTACCAAAGAATCGCAAAGGATAATCGATGCGATTGGAGATTCAACCGTCGCGGTCTTGCTGGATCTGAATGGCAGTGATTGGAGTTCTCATGAGTTGGCCAGGCAGGTGCAGCGCTGGGAGATTGACGGGACAAAGGAAGTGGCGATTGTGATTGGTGGTCCCGAAGGAGTTTCGACGGAGGTGCAATCACGAGCGAACGTGCGTTGGCGTTTGTCGCGCCTAACTCTGACGCATGAAATGGCGCGCGTGCTCGCCGTCGAACAGCTTTATCGCGCTTTTGCGATTAATCGCGGATTGCCTTATCAGAAATAATTTCATTTGAGGGAGTTTGAACGCACTAATGGATAAGAGAAAAGCAAAAACGTATCAGGACAAATTGACGGAGCGGCGCGTAGCGCTGGTGGGCCAGGTCCAGGCGGCCGAGGCCTACAGCCGTGAACGCGATGCTGAAGCCACGCAGGACCCGGCCGACATGGCGGCGAACGCTTACACGAAAGAGTTGTTGATGTCGATGTCCACAAACGATCGGCAGCTGCTGGATTCGATTGACGCGGCCCTCTCGCGAATTTCACAGGGCGAGTATGGCAAATGCATAAATTGCGGCGAACCGATTCTGGAGAAGCGCCTGGAAGCGGTGCCGTGGGCGCGTCACTGCCTTCGTTGCCAGGATATGATTGAGCGTGGCCAGTTGGCCGAAGACGAGGAGTAAGATTCACCGCTTTCGCCAGCTGTGACATAATCCGCGGCCTCCCCAACGGGTGGCCGCGTTTTTTGTGTGAACGATGTCGAATGTGACTGCCAGCGTAATCAGTGGCGCTTACGACTCAGTGCTGGCGCTGGTCTATCCGCAGCGATGTGGCGCATGCGATAGATCGGTTGATTCGCGTCACGATGGAGTCGCTTGTTCCACCTGTTGGGACGCGACGCGTATTTTTGATGAGGATGATACGCTGTGCTGGAAATGCGGCGCCTTAAGTACGGCCACCGTGGCGGAAGACAAGCGTCAGACGGTTCGTTGTGGACGATGTGACGCGAACAGTTTCACCGCCGCGCGCGCCTGCGGATTGTACGACGGGGCTTTGCGGGCTTCGATTTTGGCGTTGAAACGCGAGTCAACCGTGGCGCGGCGGCTGGTTCAAACATTGCGGCAGACTCAACAACGCGCGCCGTTGGCTGAAGCTGATTTGATCGTTCCGGTTCCGCTGCACGCGTCGCGTGAACGCGAACGAGGTTTCAACCAGGCGGTAGTGTTGGCCCGCGAACTGGCCCGTGCGACAAAGCTGCCAATCGACGAATACAGTTTGGTCAGGCGCGTACACACCGAGCGCCACCGCGCTGGAATGGACGCACGTGCTCGGCGCGACAGTGTCGAGGGTGCTTTTGAAGTTCGGCAGCCAGAACCAGTCGCCGGCCGTCGCGTACTTCTCATCGATGATGTTTTTACGACCGGCGCGACTGTTTCCGAATGCGCGGCGGTGTTGAAGTCAGCCGGCGGGACAGACGTTTACGTGCTCACGATCGCTCGAGCATAAGTGTTAAACCTTTGAATAGGAACAATGGGTTACATATGGCTGAACTAAGAACTCTTTACGCTCCGATTGAACCTTTCGATTCGGGACACTTGAAGGTCTCGGATCTGCACAACATCTACTACGAGCAGTGCGGGAATCCGAAAGGCAAGCCGGTCGTGTTTCTGCACGGCGGGCCCGGCGGCGGGTTGATTCCAGAATATCGCCAGTTTCACGATCCCGACGGCTACCGCGTTGTGCTATTCGATCAGCGTGGCGCGGGTAAAAGCACGCCGCACGCGTCGCTTGAAGAGAACACGACGTGGGACCTCGTGGCTGACATCGAAAAGCTGCGCGAGCACCTTGGGATCGACAAGTGGCAGGTCTTCGGCGGCTCGTGGGGCAGTACACTGGCCCTGGCTTATGCGGAGACGCATCCCGATCGAGTGACCGAGTTAGTACTGCGTGGCATCTTTCTCTGCCGGCCGAAAGAGATCAAGTGGTTTTATCAGCAAGGCACAAGCTGGCTATTCGCCGACGTTTGGGAAGAGTATCTGAAAGTTATTCCGGAAGATGAGCGCCACGACATGGTGAGCGCCTACTATCGGCGACTCACCGGCACGGACAAACAAGAGAAGGTGGCGGCGGCGCGCGCGTGGAGCATCTGGGAGGGCAGCACGTCCAAACTCTTTTTCGATCCGGCATCGGTCGAAAGGTTCGCCGATCCGGAGTTCGCGTTGGCCTTTGCCCGCATCGAGTGTCATTACTTCATGAACAATTGTTTCTTTCCAACGGAAAATTTCCTGATTGAGAACGTCGGAAAGATTCGGCACATTCCCGGTGTCATCGTGCAGGGCCGCTATGACGTTGTCTGTCCGATGACAAGCGCGTGGGACCTGCATCGGGCGTGGCCTGAAGCCCATCTGCACATCACGCCCGACGCTGGTCACTCAGTCCTGGAGCCCGGCAACCTGAGCGCGTTGATTGAGGCGACG
The DNA here is from genome assembly GCA_963726075.1 of uncultured Acidobacteriota bacterium. Classification (GTDB taxonomy): domain Bacteria; phylum Acidobacteriota; class Blastocatellia; order Pyrinomonadales; family Pyrinomonadaceae; genus UBA11740. The sequence goes on from CAVSAQ010000001.1 coordinate 2,439,486, forward strand.
GATCGATTTCGAAAATAGTCTCGCACTCTCATCGCGCGCTTAACATCGATGTTCAATCACCTCAAAACATCGGCTGGTCGATTGATAGCTCAAACGCTGGCCGGCTCGTGGCGCACGGTTCCACCTCCGTTAGAACTTGAAGCCGGCGAACTGTCGGCGATCACTCGGCAATTGTTGGGCGCTGGTGTGGCTGGATTGGCATGGCGCCGTGTGCGTGATTCGCATCTGAAAGAAACTCCGTCGGCAGCCGAACTTCGCAGCCGATACGAACGGAATACGGTTCTGGCCGTAATCCAGCGACGGGGAATTGAATCGATCATTGGCGCGCTGAATTCCGCCGGTATCGAGTCGATGCTCGTGAAGGGCCTGGCGGCGGCGCGTCTTTACGGTGACGAAGGATTGAGACCGTACGTTGACGCTGATGTCTGCGTCGCGCAACCGCAAATAGCAGCCGCTCAAGTCGCTTTGAAGGGATTGTCCGGCACCGGGGTGACGGTCGATCTGCACCGCGAGTTCGCGACGCTGGGCGGCGGGGACTGGGAAGCAATCTATTCCCGCTCGCAGTTGATGCAGCTTGGCGAGAGCGAGGTGCGCATCCCGAGTGCCGAGGATCACCTCCGCATATTGTCGATTCACATGCTGCGCGAGGGCGCGTGGCGGCCGCTCTGGTTGTGCGATGTCGCGTCCGCAGTTGAATCAAGACCAGCCAATTTCGATTGGAACATCTGTGTGGGCCAAAGCCGGCAAACATCCAACTGGATAAACTGCGCGCTCAAGCTTGCGCATGAGTTACTTGGTGCGAAGATAACCGGCACGCCGGCGGCCGGCGATGCGAAGCCTCTGCCACAGTGGCTGACCGGCACGGTGTTGAGAGAGTGGGAAGCGACCGCACCTTCCATGACCCTAAGGCACCGGTCACCCATGGCCAGTCATCTCCGTTCGCCCCGCACCCTGCTGCCCGGTTTTCGGCATCGGTGGCCCAATGCAATCGAAGGGACGATCGTCAGCCGTGCCTTATTCAATGACTTGCCGCGGTTTCCTTTTCAGCTCACGGCGTACATGATGCGCGGAGCACACTTCGCGCTTGGGCTATCGAGGTTTCAGCGCGATCGCTAAACCTCTGATTCGTCTGGGCCTTTCGCGCTGTCTCTGACACGATTTTTTGACACTTTCCGACAGGCTCGCGTAATATCGCCTCTACCATGAACGCGCGCGTCCTGGTCCTGAATGCTTCGTTCGAGCCGATCAATGTATGCACTGAGCGGCGCGCGGTAGTCATGATCTTTAAAGGTGTGGCACGCATGGAAGAGCACAACGGCCACATGCTGCACTCGCAGAGAATCGAGATGCATGCGCCGTCAGTGATTCGCCTGACCGAATACCGGCACATTCCTTTTGAGCGGCGCTCGCTTTCGCGCAAGAACATTCTGCTGCGCGATCATTCGTGCTGCCAGTATTGCGGCAAGCAGTTTTCGCCGGCTGAACTGACTCTGGATCACATCACTCCGCGTTCGCGCGGCGGTGAGTCGTCCTGGGACAATCTGGTGGCGTGCTGCAAACGCTGCAATCACCGGAAAGGCAATCGCACGCCAGAAGAGTCGGGAATGCACCTGCTGCGGCGACCGCGCGCGTTTTCACTGCACGTGAATCGGCAAATCATGCGCTACATCGGTCGCGCTGACGAGGTTTGGCGGAAGTACCTGTTCTACGAATCTGACGGCCACAGCGCGTTGTGTGTGCGCGAATAACGCGCCTGAACTTGCGCAAGGGAGAACGTGATGAAACTTCTGCTGTTTGTGATTGGGACTGAATGGATCATCGTACTGGTGGTCGTGGCTATTCTTTTGCTGTTCGGCGGCACCAAGCTTCCGCAGTTGGCGAAGGCGCTCGGGCAAAGCAAGAAAGCCTTTAAAGAAGGCATCGATGAAGGCGGCGAGCCAGAATCGCGCGGCAAACTCAATTCAGTTGACGACGAAGCTTTGTTTGAAGAGGCGCGCCGGCGTGCAGGCGCCAAGAAGATTGATGGGTAGATTTATTGGACCCGCCCCTTTTTTCCCACGACTAACGTGGCTTTCAGGCTTAAGACAAACGCGCCGCTATGGCGTTCTTCGTCGATGATTCTCGCGAGTTCCTCGATCACCCGTTCTTTCGCCGCTTGCGGAACTGAACCGAGCCAACCCGGCAACAGGAAATCCGTCATCAAAGGCGAGTTCAAAAACTGCTCGGCTGAGTCGTAGTCGAACTCCTCAACCGCCGTCCACGATTGCACGGCGTCCAGCCCTTCGCTTTGCGCGAGCTTTTCAGTCTCTGCCGCAGTCGGTAGCTCGGTGATCATATGTTCGACATCGACACCGTGGTCTTCAAGCTCAGCGTTGAGCAAAGCCTCCCAAAAGATCGAAAAGAATTCGCCGAAGCTGGCGGCCGTCGGAAGCCAAAACGCGACCGCTCCGCCCGGCGCAGCGACCCGCACCAGTTCTGACAAGATGGCCCGCAGATCGCCCGGCCGCGTCATGGACGTATTCCCCAAAACCAAATCGAACTGATCGTCGGCCTGAGACAGTGACGACGGCGCTGCGCGCTGGAACTCCGTCTTCTCGTTTATCGCGGCTCCTTTGGCGCGGGCGAACTCGAGGCACTCGTCGCTTTCATCAACGCATAGGAGTTGGAGCTTTTCTCCCGCGCGCTCCTTCAAAGCCAGCGCGTGACTACCGGTCCCCGCCGCCACGTAAAGCGCGCGTCCTTCCTTCGGCAGCTTGACGTGCGCATCGACAAGCTCGGCGAAGCGTTCCCCCCAATCCGGCGCGACGTAGAGGTCGTGAAGAAAAGCGAGTTCCTTGGGAGATTTAGGCTGTGACATTTGTTTGGTTGAGAGTCTGGAGTCTGGAGTCGGGAGCCGGTTAGAAAAAGGGCACTCTTAGGCTGGCTCCCGGCCCCCGTCTCCTGGCTCCTTGTCTTCGAAATACACGCGACCTGCCAATTTTTCCGGCAAGCACGCCATCTCGTCTTTCGCTGCTGTATCGCTGTGCACGTACCGATATTCTTTGCCGTAGCCAAGATGCTTCATCAGCGGCGTCGCCGCATTACGCAGATGCAACGGCACGGGTTCGCGAGATGTCTCAACGGCATCAGCATGCGCCGCGGAATATGCACGCAGGACGGTATTCGATTTTGGCGCGCGCGCGAGGTACATCGTCGCTTGGGCTAACGGGAACAATCCTTCAGGCATGCCGATGAGTTGCACAATGTCCGCCGCCGCCGCAGCCTGCACCATGGCTTGCGGATCGGCGAGCCCGATGTCTTCAGAAGCCAAAATGCAAAGACGGCGCGCGATGAAAACGGGATCGGCGCCGCCTTCAATCATTCTGGCCAACCAATACAGAGAAGCGTTCACGTCTGAATTGCGAAGTGATTTAATCAGCGCCGATGCGAGGTTGTAATGCTCTTCGCCGCCCTTATCGTAACCAAACTGCGTGCGGCCGAGCGCCTCGACTAATGTCTCGTTGGTGATGACGCGAGTTCCGTCTTTGTCCGGCTTCGTCGAATGAACGGCCGCCTCCAAAGCTGCCAATGAAACGCGCGCGTCTCCCCCCGCCAGATGCGCAAGGCGCTTAATCAAGTCGTCAGAAATCTGCGGATGAAGATTCGCGAGTCCGCGTTCTTCATCAGAAACCGCACGATCCAGAATCGTTGCAACCTCTTCTTCGCTTAGAGGGTTCAGCACCAGCACGCGCGAACGCGACAGTAACGCGCTGATTACTTCGAACGAAGGATTCTCAGTGGTCGCGCCAATTAACGTCACCGTCCCGTCTTCGACGGCCGGCAGCAGCGCGTCCTGTTGCGCTTTGTTGAAGCGGTGAATCTCGTCGATGAAAAGAATCGTGCGGCTGCCGCGTAGTCGATCGAGTCGCGCCTGCGCAATTGCGCCACGCAACTCTTTTACGCCAGAGAAGACTGCGGACAGAGCCACAAAGTTGGCGCTGGTTCGATCAGCCAGCAGCCGCGCCAACGTCGTCTTGCCAGTGCCGGGCGGACCCCAAAAGATCATCGACGGCAGCGTGCCACCACCCTCGATCAGCCGGCGCAGAACTCGGCCTTCACCGACTAAATGTTCCTGACCGACAAACTCTGACAACTCTTGCGGCCGCATACGATCCGCGAGCGGACCAGCGGTCGCCGAACCTGCCATGGTGTTGTTCGGCTCAGACATTTCCGGGAAAAGTCTTGAAGAGCGCGGTTTTGGCATTGCTTTGAAAAAGCGTACCACAGGGCGCCGTTAAGCCGTGATCCGGCGCACACCTGACAACCTTCTGCTGACAACCTACAATGATCGCGAATGATTTCCGCTCAGACTGCACGACGCGCCGTTTGGCGACCGCTGTGGGAATTGCCTCGGCGATTCGACCTAATTTGGTCGCTCGCGAAGCGAGAGTTGGCAGAGCGCTACAAAGGATCAGTCCTCGGAATCGTCTGGGCAGTACTGACGCCGGTCGTAATGATCGCGATCTTCACTCTCCTCTTCGCGGGCGTCTTCAAAGCCAAATTTAACGCCAGCGATTCGCAATGGGATTTCGCGCTGTACCTTTTCTGTGGTCTCTTGCCATGGAATGCCTTTCAGGAAGCCCTCAACATGTCGGTGAATGCGGTGGTTAATCGCGCGAATCTCGTCAAACGCGTTGTCTTCCCGCTTGAAACCTTGCCGGTCTCACAAACGGTGGCGGCAATCGCGAATCAAATGTTCGGCACGGTCGCTTTGTTAATTGGCATTCTGGTGGTTCGTCAGGAACTGCACTGGACGACGCTTTACTTGCCCATCCTCTTAATTCCACAGTTGCTCGTGATGCTCGGGGGCGCGTGGCTGCTGGCGTCGCTGGGCGTGTTTATTCGCGATATCGTGCAGGGAATCAGTCTCGTGCTGATGGCCTGGATGTACCTGACGCCAATCATTTATCCCGAAACGATCGTGCCTGAGGCTTACCGTCCCTTCATCAACCTCAATCCATTTACGCCGCTCGTTCGCAGTTACCGGCGCATCATGCTCGAAGGTGCGGCCCCCGACTGGGCGGGGCTGGCATATTTTTTTGCCTTTGCGCTTATCGTCTTTGTCTTTGGTTACTGGTGGTTTGCGCGGACCCGCAAGAACTTCGCCGATGTAGTGTAGCTGTGCGTTTTTCGCCAATATTTATGGGCTTTTTGGTGAAAAACATCGTTGACACTCCCCGTTGTGAAGTGTTAGTTTAGTTAGTGCCGCAAAGGGGTTCACGCGGCTTGATTCACGGCTCGCTTCAAGCCATCCAGCCTCACGTCAGTTCTCAATAGTTTTCCAGTCCCTCGGGTTCAAATGGTTCTTGATAAAGCAAAGACTCTGCGCACAGCCGAGAAGTATCTCGAATCGGGAAAGATCGCGGCTGCGATAAAAGAATACTGCCAGATCGTTGCTGTTGATGCGGATGACTTTACGACGCTCAACATGTTGGGCGATCTGTATACGCGCGTCGGCAACACCGCGGAAGCGATAACCTGCTTCCGTCGCATCGCTGAGCATTACCGCGAGCAGGGATTCGGGCTGAAAGCGATCGCGATGTACAAGAAGATCGATCGTTTACAGCCGAACGATATCGAGATCGCTACAGACCTGGCCGACCTTTACGCGCAACAGGATCTGATCGTTGAAGCGCGCGCTCACTATCTCGCAGTGGTCGACGCTCACAACCGCGCGGGCGCAGCGCAAAGCGCGTTGGAAACACTTCGGAAGATTGCCGACCTCGATCCGCAGAACACACAGATTCGTACGAAGCTGGCCGACGGCTATCTCAACCTGGGATCAAAAACAGAAGCGGCAGAATGTTTCACTGAAGCCGGCCAGGCGCTGGTCGCGCGTGGAGCATGCGACGAAGCCCTGGAAGTTTTTGGCAGGGCCTTGGTCATTCAGCCCGATGATTACGCGACTCTCAAAGGGGTGCTCGCGGCCCACAGCGCACGTGGTACCGCCGACGAGGCTGCGGAGCTGATTGAGGAAGCACTCAAGAGCAACCCCGAAGACCGCGAGTTGTTGATGTTGCTGGCCGACGCGTATTTCGAAGCGGAAGAGCCGGAACAAGCTGAGCGGGCGATTGCCTCATTGGTCGGGGGCGAGCCGGGTTCGTACTTGCGATTCACGGAAGTTGCGCGCCTGTACGTGCGTCAAAACAAGATCGCTGAGGCAGTGAGCGTCGTTGCGAAGATCACTGAACAGATGCTGGCCGAACGCCAGCACCAGCAATTGTTGGGGCTGATTGACGAACTGCTGGCCAGCGACGCGGACAACGTTCAGGCATTGCGTCTCGTGGCGCGCGCACACTGGTGGCTGCGCGACATGGAAGGACTTAAGGCCTCGCTGGAGCGGCTGGCGGAAGCAGCACAGGCTCAGGATCTCAATGACGACGAGCGCTACGCTCTGACACAACTCACGCGACTGGATCCGGCCCAGGAGGAACATGTTGCCAGGCTAAACGAACTCGGCGGCGCTATCGAAGAAGAAGTGGTTGAGGCATTGCATGAGTTCGAAATGGTTGTCGACCGAGAGCAGATGCCTGTCGTAGCGGAAGAGTTTGTCTCGAACTCGGAAGAGGCCGTTCCCGTCAGCGACGAAACAGTTTTCGACTGGAACCCCGTAGCCGAAGTCTCGGATGAGCCAACGGCGCCGGCCGACCCCGAGATCGAAACCGGCTTTAACTTTGAAAGCATCGTTGCCGAAGAGCTGCCCAACAGCACGTCTGAAACGGGGACCGAACAGCCCGCCGAGGAAGACCGTATCGCCGCGATGCTGCGGCAGGAGTTGGAAAGCGTCGATTTCTACATCGCGCAAGGCTACGTCGACATAGCCGTTGATACGTTGGAGTTGCTAGAGCAGCAATGCGGTGCTCACCCGGACATCGTTTCGCGGCGCGGGCAGATCAACCAGCTTCAGGCCGGGGCAGTTCCGGAGACAAACGCATCGCCCGTTATCGAGCACGGCGAAGTGGTGATCACAAACGACCTCAACATCGAGCCGGCATCTGCGCGGCCCGAGCCTGAAATTTCACTCAATCTGCCGATAGCCGCTGCGCCAGAGAAGGAAGCCGAACCCGCCGCTATGGGTATCGACGCGGGCCTGGCTGAAATCTTCGAGGAATACCGCGCGTCGAGCGAAAAAGAGGGCGATGCGGCCGCAAATGGCGACTACGAAACACACTACAATCTGGGACTCGCGTACAAGGACATGGATTTGTTCGAAGACGCGCTCGAAGAATTTCAGATAGCCGCGAATCTAACGTCGGCGGCAGACGGCACGGGGCGCTATCTGCAATGCTGCAACCTGCTGGGACATTGTTTTGTGCAGACTGGCGCGCCCGAAGTGGCCGTAAAATGGTTTGCGAAAGGCTTGAGCGCCGCGAACGCCTCAGACGAAGAGCGCATGGCGCTGACGTACGAGATTGGGGCTGCTTATGAACAAGCCGGCGATTTGCATCACGCCCTGGAATCCTTTACCGAAGTTTACGGAAATAACGTGTCATACCGGAACGTGAAAGAGCGGCTGAAGACATTGAAGGCGCGCCTTGGCGAAAAGAGCACGATTGCCTCACCCGTCAGTCACTCAGAGCAACTAGTTAACTGAGCATTTCTCTTTCCTGCATTTATTCGGCATCATACGTGAGCAACGCCAGAGCGTCTCGCTTGCTGTCTATTTTCGCATCGCGCGATCAGGCAAGCTTGAACGCTTAGGATCGCGTTCGCCGATCAAACGATGTCATCAAGACTCACGGTATTTTTCTATATCATTCTGTGCTTTGAAATTGGCATTGTGCTTGTCGTCTTGCCTTGGGTGCCGCACGGTTGGTGGGGCCATTTCAGCGATTGGGGAAATAACTATTTTTTGATACTGGCCGCGCGCCAAACCGGTTACGGTCTGCAACGCTTTGTTTCCTCCGGTTGGGTGCGCGGAGCAGTCACCGGTATTGGCGTCTTGAACATCGGGATGGGACTTTGGGAACTATTTCATTTCAATCAAACCGTTCGCACGCTGGACGCCAGTGCTTCACCTGTGGAAAGCTCACCAAAACAGCGTTCACAAGCCGTCGCACCCAATGAGATTCGACCTGTCCAAACCGATCCTCTATCTGATTACCCGCGGCGCAAGCACGGAAACGACGACGCCCCAGAGTCCTGAGTTCAGGCAAATCCTCGAACAAGTGTCCGCTGCGGTTGCTGCCGGCCTCGAACTAATTCAACTGAGAGAAAAGCGTCTGACGGCGCGTGTTCTGTTTGAGCTGAGTGAGCAGAGCGCGCTGCTGACGCGTGGTTCGGCAACGCGTTTGTTGGTGAATGATCGCGCTGACGTCGCCGCGGCAGCCGGCGCTGACGGCGTTCATTTGACGACGCATTCAATCGACGCTGCGATAGTCCGCCGCACGTTTGGGAAAGATTTCCTGATCGGTGTGTCAACGCACTCGCCTGCCGAGGCTGAAGTTGCGAACGAAGATGGCGCAGACTTTGTCGTCTTCGGACCGGTGTTCGCGACAGCCTCGAAAGAAAACTACGGACCGCCGGCCGGACTCGGAATCTTAGAGAGTGTAGCGAAGCAGCTTACGCCTTTTCCTGTACTGGCGCTCGGTGGGGCTGAGATGACGAATGCGCGCGAGTGTTTGCGAGCCGGCGCGAGCGGCATCGCAGGAATTAGTCTTTTTGCAGACTTCGAACGGCTGGACGAAATTGTACGGACCTTGCGTGTCCGAATCTGAGGGATGGTCAAGAAGTACGGGACAATCTGCGATGGTTTTCCCTCTCTCCGTTCGCGGAGAGGGGGCTGGGGGGAGAGGTTGTGAGCACCTTAACCCCACCCCTTACCCCTCCCCGCTTGCGGGGAGGGGAATCGAAACCTGTAGTGCTGACGATCGCGGGGTTCGATCCGTCCGGCGGAGGGGGAATCATTGCTGATATACGCACGATTGAATCGTTCGGCGGCACCGCCGTCGCCGCAATCACCTCCGTGACGTTTCAGAATGCCGAGAAGTTCCTCGGCGCGAAACATCAGCCGGCAGAGTCTGTGCGCGCACAGGTCGGAGCAATCATCGGCGCGACAACAATTGCGGCCCTTAAAATCGGGATGCTCCCGACGTCCGAAGTCGTGCGCGAAGTGGCTCGACTCATTCGCGAGAACAATCTGCCTGCGCCCGTGGTTGATCCGGTAATTGCATCGACGAGCGGCGGCAAGTTAATGGAAGACGATGCTTTTGAAGGGTTCGTGACTGAACTATTGCCTTTGGCGAGAGTAATCACACCAAATATTCCCGAAGCTGAAAAACTTGCGGGCATGAATATTCGTGATGAAGACGAGATGCGGCAAGCGGCTGCGCGGATCCGCGAACTTGGCGCGCAGGCTGTGCTGATCAAAGGCGGCCACCTCGAAGAGCAGAGGTCAGAGGTCAGAGGTCAGAGGTCAGGAAACACTAAACAAGAAGCGGTCGATCTTCTCGACGATGATGGTCAGGTAACCGTACTTCGAAGCGCATGGATTAAAGCGCCGAACGTCCGCGGAACCGGCTGCGTACTGTCATCAGCGATCGCCGCCGTCCTGGCCCAAGGATCCGAATTGGAAGAAGCAGTGACGACCGCCAAGGCCTTCGTCGCCGATCGAATCCGAGGTTCGAATTATTAACAACTGACGACTGACAAGTTTGCTTATTCGATCGTAACTTTCTCCATCCGCACTTCTTCCACCGGCCGATCGCCAGAGGCAGTCTTCGTAGTCGCAATCGCGTTCACCACATCCTGACCTTCCGTAACGCGGCCAAAGATCGAGTAGCTCGGCGGCAGGGGATAATCAACGTGCATGATGAAGAACTGCGAGCCGTTGGTGTTCGGGCCGGCGTTAGCCATCGCTACCGTCCCGGCTTTGTAGCCGCGCTTGTAAACTTCCGATGAAGGATTGATTTCATCATCGAATTTTCCGCCCCAGGCCGACGCGCCGCCGCGCCCGGTGCCCGTCGGATCTCCGCCTTGAATCATGAAGCCGTTGATACAACGATGAAAAATAATGTCGTCGTAATAACCCTTTTCCGCGAGCAAGCGAAAATTTTCAGTCGTTTTGGGTGCGTCCTCTTCCAGCAGTTCGAATTTAATAGTCCCTTTGTTCGTCTGAAGGACCGCAGTGCGATTTGCCATTTGCTTCTCCTGTTTTTGATTTGATTTTGACAAGATTAGCTGGTGCGCAGGGAAAGTGCACGCCGACACGCAGCATCCATGCTCCACCTGACGGAGACGCCTGCAAACGGCTATCATGACGCGGGCGTTTTTGCGAAAGGACTCTGCGAATTTCATGAATGTTACTCATCTTGAATGCGGCGCGTGTGGTCTGCGGCACGAGGCACGACGGTTGCACAACCTTTGCACGCAATGTGGAAAGCCTCTGTTAGTTCGGTACGATTTGGCACAAGCGGGGCGGTCTTTGACAAAGGAGAGTCTCAGGCACCGTGCAGCCGATCTGTGGCGCTATCGCGAGGTTTTGCCGGTCGACCGGCCCGAGAACGTAATCACGTTGGGCGAAGGCTTCACGCCGCTCGTGCACGCGTCGCGGCTCGGCGCATCGCTGGGCATGGACGAGCTTTACATCAAGGACGAGGGGCAGAACCCGACACAGAGTTTCAAAGCGCGTGGCATGACAGCGGCGGTTTCGATGGCCAAAGAGTTAGGCGCGCAGAGACTGGCGGTGCCGTCGGCGGGTAACGCGGCGGGGGCTTTGGCCGCATACGCCGCGCGCGCCGGGCTGGAGGCGCACATCTTCATGCCCAAGGACACGCCGCGCGCCAACGTTATCGAATGTGAACAGACAGGCGCGCACGTGACTCTAATGGATGGTTTGATCACGGACTGTGGCGCCGAAGTCGGCAGGCGGAAAGAAGCTGAAGGCTGGTTCGACGTTTCAACTTTGAAAGAGCCTTACCGAATCGAAGGTAAGAAAACGATGGGGTATGAACTTGCCGAGCAGTTCGATTGGCAGTTGCCCGACGTGATCATGTATCCCACGGGCGGGGGCACCGGATTAATCGGCATGTGGAAGGCATTCGACGAGATGGAGCAGATGGGTTGGATCGATTCAAAGCGGCCGCGAATGGTGACAGTGCAAGCGGCGGGGTGCGCACCAATCGTGCGCGCTTTCGAAGCAGGGAAGCGGTTCGCAGATGAGTTTCCCAATGCGCATACCACCGCGTCAGGTCTGCGCGTGCCGAAAGCGATCGGCGACTTTCTGATTCTTGATGCGTTGCGCTCATCCGGTGGGACTGCGGTCGCTATTACAGACGATGAACTGATCGCCGCCACAATAGAGATCGGCGCAGCGGAAGGAATCTTTTGCGCGCCCGAAGGCGCGGCCTGCTTGCCGGCCTTAAAGAGGCTTCTGTCTGACGGCGCGGTGAAACCGAACGAGCGAGTGGTGCTTTTCAACACCGGCAGCGGCGTGAAGTACGTAGAGAGTTTTTCGTGAGAGGTGTCAGAACCGCGAGCGATAGCGACCGGATCGCAAGCTCAACATTGAATGTTTGATCCGGTCGCTACCGCTCGCGGTTCTGACACGGCCGAAATGGGGAAGCAAGTGACAGCTACAATCGTCGTATTTCTTTTTTGCCTGCTGTACACGGTGGCGATCGTGGCTCAGGATCGAAGTCAACGTTCATTGGCCGCGGACGCGGCCTCAGCCAAAGCCGAAATTACCAGGTTGGGTTTCGGTAGGCGGGTGAATGTGAAGTTAAAGGATGGGAAAAAGGCCAACGGTCGCATCACTGGCTTCGCTCACGATCATTTCGTCGTCACAGATTCCAAAGGCGCTGCGTCAGCCATTGCCTATGCGGAGGTCTTTCGGGTCTCGAGGCAAAAGGAAAAGCTCGGCGTCTTCGACAAGCCCTGGCAGGGAATCATGTTCACGGCCGCAGGTGTCGGGGCTCTGTTTGAGATCGCGACGGGAGTTTTCAATAAATAGGTTAGGTTCTATGAAATTCATCTACATTCTTTGTCTAATTCTCACGCTGGCTTTTGTCGCGCAAGCGCAGCCCGCTAATTCGACCTGGCTCACTCAGACCGAGCGCGCGAAATTTGAGCAGCTTCGCATCTCGGGCTCGGAGGCGCTCTACAACCTTGATTACGAAGGCGCTCGCAAGATCTTTAAGGAGATGGCCGTCGCCTTCCCGAATTATCCTGCCGGCCCGCAGTTTCTGGCGGACACGCTTCTGATCGAGGCGCTGTACCAAACGCGGCGTTTGCAGGCGTCTCTCTACAACAGCGATTCGTTTTATTCCAAGAACGAAGACAAGGCCGATCCGAAGTTGATTGATCAGTTTCGCACTTACACGCGGCAGGCGCGTCAGATGGTGGAAGCGCGTCTCAAGCAGAACCCCAACGACACTGAAGCGCTGTACTTCTTTGGCGCGATTGAAGGATTGAAGGCGTCGTTTGAAGAGACTGTTGAGCGCCGGCATTTAGCGGCGCTGAAAGACGGCAACGATGCGGTTGACAAGCATCGAGCGGTGATCAAGCTCGACCCGAATTACCGTGACGCCGAAATGACGATCGGCCTTTACGACTACACGATTGGCGCGCTGCCATTGCCGACGAAGATCGCAGTCGGCTTTATGGGACATCGCGGATCGAAGAAGCGCGGCATCGCCACCATCGAGCGCGTCGCGCGCGAAGGCAATTGGGTCAAGGAGGACGCGAAGACGCTGCTCATCATGCTGTACAAGCGTGAGAACCGATTCACCGACGCAGTCGCGCTCGGGCGAGAATTGGGCGCGAAGTATCCGCGAAATTACCTGTATAAACTGGAAACTGCGGAGGCGTTGGTCTCGCAGGCCGCCCTCGAACGAAAAGCAAATCAGGCGTCGGCGACGAGTGCGGCTGAGACGGAAGCGTTCGCGACCTTTGAAAGTCTGCTGCGCGACAAGACTTTGCGCGAGACGGCAGGCAAGGCTCTGGATCTGATTCACTTCAAATACGGCGAAGCGCTGATGACCGCCGGGCAAAACGAGAAAGCGGCAAAGGAGTTTCTCGCCGCCGCGAGCGCGCCCGGCGCCCAGCAGGGCCTGGCGACGATGTCGTTACTCTACGCGGCCCGCGCATTGGATCTGAGCGGTAAGCGGAACGACGCGTTGACGCAGTATCGCGCAGTCCTTGCTCGTCCGAATATTTACGATGCGCACGAACTGGCGCAGGAAGGATTGAAGGAGTCGTACAAGAAAAAACTTACTTAGAAGAGGGAAAGAAATGAAAATTGAAAAGTGAAAAATGCAAATTTCAAATCGCCGGTCGATAAAGATTCAAGGGTCCCGTTAACCTGAACAATTTGCAATTTCTAATTTTCACTTTTCAATTTTCATTTCTGTTTCCCCTCGCACCTTCGTCGTCTCACTCTCAAACACAAAACCCAGCGTCTTGTAGATCAACTTCGCGCATAAAAACGCGGAAGCGTTCTGGCCTTCGACGTACGAATACTCAGTCAGATCCATACCGATGACGTTGCGCTTGCGCGCGAGAGTGCGCAGCAGCCCAATCGTCTCGTACCAGCCCAGCCCGCCCGGCTCAGGCGTTCCCGTGGCTGACACCAGCGAAGGATCGAGACCGTCGATATCAACAGTTAGGTAAACATTCTCAGTCAGTCCATCCACCGCTTCATCCCACCAATCGTCGCGGCCGACGATGTCTTTGGCCCAGAAGATTCGCGTCGGCAGTTGATCAAGGACGCGCGCTTCATCGACGGAAATCGACCGTATGCCAACTTGCACCGCCGGAATGTGGAGGTCCTTGACCACGCGCGCCATGATTGAAGCGTGTGAATACGGTGTGCCGTCGTAGGTGTCTCTTAAGTCGGCATGCGCGTCGATCTGCAGGATTGATAGGTTCGAATACTTCTCAGCGTGCGCGCGAATCACGGGCGCGCTCACCGAATGCTCGCCGCCTATCATGGTGACGAATTTGTCGCTGCTAATAAGCTCTTTTGCGCGATCGTAAAGCGAATCCATCATCCGCTCAGGAGGATCGATTGAGGGCGACTCGTCCAGGGTGTGGATGCCGAGCTTGTAAACTTCGGCGTCGGTCTCTTCGTCGTACAGCTCCATGTTGCGCGACGCGTCAATGATTGCCGCTGCGCCTTGGCCCGTGCCACCGCCGTACGACACTGTGCCTTCGTACGCAATTGGCCAAACCAGAACGCGTGAATTTTCGAAACTGGAGAATTCTTCTTCGGCGATGCCGCCGAAGTTCATCGGCAGGGACTGCGATTCAGACATGGCTTGAGTTTAGGCGAAGATGGTGTTGCGATACCAGTGCGAATTCGAGCGCCAAAAAGTTTCTGGCTCGGTGGTTGGCAGCAAGTTAGCAGCTAGCCAAAATCCGATGGACTTAAATAAGCCTCGCCCGTCTGTGAGACGGGCCGTCTAATGCGGTCTACCAAGTATGAGAAGGTGATGACGCCCGAAAGAACCATGAATAGATGCCCATGATCTATCAAAAGCAACGGCGTCTTTGGGCCGCAGGCTTCGTCTTTGGCAACGCTTGAGTATCCCGAGATGGAAACCATAATTCCCATCGTGTTGTCTCCCTTGCCGGTGACTTTTTTGAAAAAGGAATCAATGTCGGTAGCTACAGCTTGCTCGCGCGTAAACTTAAGCTCCGTGAGGTAGGTAGTTCCATCGTGCGTTAACGAGCCATCGATCTGACGACCACCATGGACGTAGGGCCTGCGGTTTACTATTTCTGAGTAGTCCAACAAGTCATAAAACCAGTCTTGGAAGTCATACCCCGCCGCTTGCTCTCCAAGCCGACCGGACAAGCTCGTGAGTCTTAGGCTCAACTTTTCTAAGTCCATCACGGTTCGTTGGATCTCCGCTTGGCGCTGACGGAAACGTTTGTGCGTTTCCTCTCTATCTCTTCGACTATCCAACTCCTCATTTTGCTTGCGAATGTAATCGCTAAGTCGCGTAACAGCGGTCGAGGCTGCGCCGATCTTTTCTTTTGAGTCTTCCCAGTTTTCCAGGTCGGGGAAGCTTTGCTGATCAGCAAGAAATTCACCCATTTCTTAGTAGAACTGCCCGCCCTTTTTCTGTTTTCTGAAGTTGAGTAAAAGTACGGTCTAAGAACTCCCTCTTGATTTCATCAGAACCCCAAGTCGAGAGAAATGTCTCCGCAATTCGGCATTCGCGCAGAAATGTCTTAACGCCTTCTTGCGCCAGAATAATTTTAATGCGGCGTCGTAGGTGAGTGTTATGCGATGTGGCGTGAGTTGATCAATCATCTGCGCGAGCTGATTTCACTTCGACGGCCCACCCTGTCTTGGTATCAAATCAATTTGCCAATAGTAAGCGGCTAGCGGAAAACCGCAAAGTTCTCCGCATGATACGTTTTCATCACACTTACAAGAATCGTGTCTTCTTCCAGCGCGGAAAAGACAGCAGCTTTCAATTTGTCGGCATAGTCCGAAATGATTTGGGAGTTTTCTTCGAACGTGTACGGCGTGTCTGTGTAAATCAGATTAATGCGATCGTGGATTTGAACGCCGTCCGCTGAAAGATAACTGCCATCCAAGCCTGCATTGATGGTGCAACCGCAAAGGCATAGGTGAATTCGCGCATGAGGGCGGCTAGCAGATCTTGATAGGTAGCGCGTGGAAGGTCGGGCAAATAGACTTCAACTCTTGCCCTTTCGGACAGAGGCAATGAACTGCTCCTTTCGCTTTTCGAACTCCTGTGTTCGCTTCAACGATTCTTTGGCTGACAGCTTGAGCCGCGGCGGGCGCTCAATCTTCACGTCTTTTAAATCTTTCATCGTCTCGCCATGATTGATAGTTTAGCTTGTTCGCAAACGGACTGTCGAATTCTACCCACCTCTACGCGGACGGCTACGGCACGTCGATCATCAGGTCTTTACCCGCAAACGTGAAGTTCGGCCGGCGGCGGCCCTTCATGTACTTCGCAGCCGTCTGTGAAAGCGCGGTGATGATGATCGGCAGAGCGATCGTGGCGTCGCAGTTGACGTAAGCCGTCAGCGCGTTGCGGGCAAGTTTTCCGTAAATCTCCTGCTCGTTAAAGAGCACAGCAGTCGAGCGGCCGCCGGGATGCGGCGAGTCAGCCGCAATCTGAATCGCGTACTTGTGTCCGAGCACCTGCTGTTTGAAGATGTGCGCCGCCATTTCCGATTGCTTCAGGAAGCTCTTCGACATGCCGCCGCCCAGACTGATGAGGCCCGAAACGCGCGCACGCAGGGAGATCTGCGTCAGGTCGAGCACGTCCTGAACCAGATCGAACGTGAAGTTGTTCTTCTTCTCAAAGCGCGAGCCGGCAATACCCACCGCGATCCCGCTGTCACCGATACCGGGGCAGAAGACCGGCACGCGCGATTTGTAAGCGGCGGTCAGCACGCCATCTTCCGCGGCGATCTCAGCCAATTCACGACCGAGCAAATGCAGGAACTCGCGGGTTGAATAAGGGCGCGACTGGTCAAGTTGGCTGGCAAACCCGCCGACCCACTCTTCCGCTTCGTGATACTCCTCTTCGCTCGCCAGCAAATCCCACATGCGATTAATCTGCGCCACTTCCAACTCGGCATCAGTCATGTTTGGGTGTGCCTGAAAGTGATGACGCCCCAGCGTTTCGTGCAGGTCGTGAAAAATCACGCTGCCGGACAGGACCAGCACATCCACGAAACGGTTCTTGATGACATAGGCCAGCAGGCGACGCATGCCCGCCGGGATCAAGGCCCCTGAAGCAGTGACGGTGATCGTGGTCGCGTCGCCCAGCATGTCGAGCCAGATGCGGTGTGCTTCCGCGAGTTGTCGGCCGCCAAAGCCGGCGCCTTCCATCTTTTCCAGCAGTCCCGCGACAGACCGATCGCGATCAACTTGCACGGGCCGAGTGGGGATTGTCAGATACTTACTTGGTTTAGGTTTACGTTGGGTTACCATAATTTTCTCGCTTCTTTGAAAACGTTTAGCGGCGGGCTACCGCCCGCCGGCGTCGGGCAGTAGCCCGACTCTAAAGGTCTGGAATGTCTAATAATCATGACGACGGCGGCCCTTGTTTCGGTTACCGTTAACTGCCACGTACGTGTATGCGTCGAAACGCGATTCGTAAAAATCCACAAGTTCCGCGCCTTCCGCTTCGCTCATTTCGCCGTCTTTAATTCGTTGCGTTACCTGCCGGCGAAAGCCATCGTGCAGCAATCCGCGCTCGTAACGCGCGCGCCCCGCGGCTTCGCCGACCGTCGTTCCGCGAATCACTTTCTTGATCAGATAGCCTTCTTCGTCGATATGAATCTGCGCTTCATTCGGCGTGCCGAACAGGTTGTGATTGTTGCCCATCACTTCCTGATAAGCGCCGACCAGCATGAATGCGAGATAGTACGGTTCGTTCGGATCGAGCTTATGCAGCTCTAACGTCTGCTTGACGTCGTGAAGGTCCACGAACTTGTCCACCACGCCATCTGAATCACAGGTGATATCGCACAGCGTGGCAAATTCAGTCGGCGGCTTGTTCAACATCTGAATGGGTACGATGGGAAACAGCTGATCCAACGCCCAGTGATCGGGAACGGACTTGAAAACGGAAAAGTTCGTCAGGTATTTCGCGCAGAGCAGCCGGCGCAGTTCGCCGAATTCTTCAGGAACGTATTTCGATTGCTGCGCGTATCGGTCCGCACGCTCGCAAACGTCCCAGAAAAGCACTTCGCCTTTCGCCCGGTCTTCCAGCGAAATTAGACCGAGGTTGAACATCGTGAACAGCTCTTCCCGATGCTCGAGGGCGTCGTGATAGTACTCACGATAGTTTTTGATCGTGATC
Source organism: uncultured Acidobacteriota bacterium (assembly GCA_963726075.1). Taxonomy (GTDB): domain Bacteria; phylum Acidobacteriota; class Blastocatellia; order Pyrinomonadales; family Pyrinomonadaceae; genus UBA11740. The sequence continues at coordinate 2,457,320 of CAVSAQ010000001.1, forward strand.
GTTTCGCGCAGGTCGGCAAGTTCAATCACCACCTGAGGATCGTCTTCTTCGATTTCAATCGGCGTAATGTCTTCGACCACCGTTTCGATTTCGTCGAGCACGTTGGTCACGAGAAGCGCATGATATGCCGAAAGAAAACGGCCTGACTCCTGAATGATCGTCGGATGCGGAACGTTTTCGTCTTCGCAGACCTGCTTGATCGTGTAAATGACGTCGTTCGCAAATTCCTGCGCCGTGTAATTCGCCGATGAATCGAACGCCGTTTTCGAGCCGTCGTAATCCACCGCCATGCCGCCGCCCACATCCAGCAGCTCAACCGGCACTTTCATCTGGAAGACCTTCGCGTACACGCGGGCGGCTTCCTTCATCGCGTTTTTGATCCGCTTGATGTCGGTGAGCTGCGAACCGATGTGAAAGTGCAGCAGCTTCAGCATGTCGATGCGGTCGGCTTCCTTTAACCGATTGATAACTTCGAGCAACTCAGTCGTGGTCAAACCGAACTTCGCCGCTTCGCCGCCCGATTTTTCCCAGCGCCCTGAGCCCTTCGAATAGAGCTTCACGCGCATACCGATGATGGGCGAGTTACCTTCATGGGTTTCGGCGATCCTGAGAATGTGATCGAGCTCGCTCAGTTTCTCGATAACTATGACCACCCGCTTGCCCGACTTCGCGCTGCCGAACGCCAACTGGATGAACTCTTCGTCTTTGAAACCGTTCAATACGAGCAGGCTGTCCGGCGATTGCTCGAGCGCCATCGCCGCATACAACTCAGCTTTCGATCCCGCTTCCAGGCCAAAGTCGTAACGCGATCCTTCGCGCAGGTACTCTTCGACGACTGCACGTTGCTGGTTCACCTTCATTGGATACACGCACATGTGCGCGCCCTGGTACTCAAATTCGCGAATTGATTTGCTGAAGGCGCGTTGCAACTTGCGCACTTGCCCGGCGACCAGTTGGGGAAACCGCAGCAGCACAGGCGCTGAGATTCCTCTGCGCGTCAGATCCTCGATGATCTCGCGCACATCCGCCGCACGTGGATCGCCTTCGGCGGGCCGGACAATCAAATTTCCTTTGCGATTTACGTCGAAGTAGCCTGCGCCCCAATTCTCTATTCCGTAGGTTTCGACGGTCTGTTCGATAGCTGTGGTCAACTAGCGGTTTCTCCCTGGAGTCTCTTAACGCGTTTGTCCGCGCAACAATCCCGACTGTCGGGACTGCATTTCCGAGCGGATATGTTGGGGTTGGAACCTTAAGCGGAAAATTTAACAGAAAACGAGGGGTCGGTCTATAACTTTTTTCCGCCACTAGTGTGTTGTTTTCTTCGCTAAATGCCGAAACTCGCATGTTTTGTCGAAGCCATGTCACCGCTAACTATGTTTTGTAGTCCGCAAATAAAACCCAAACCGACTGTTGACAGAACTAATTCCGAGGTTATAATGCACGTTTTTTGATGCGCGGTTCATGACGCTTCTTCGCGCGCTACACACCGTCCGGTCCACGAAAGTCTTCGCACCAAACAGCCGTAAGGGGCGAAGGTCAAGCACATCACTCACTTTTCCAGACAGGAGATCAGATGAACGCTAAAACTGTGTTGAAGTACGCCTCTGAGCACAAGGCGAAATTTGTCTCGGTGCGATTTACCGACTTACCCGGCTCATGGCAGCACCTGACTTTTCCGATTAGCGAGCTGAACGAAGACTCGTTCGAAGACGGCTTCGGCTTTGACGCCTCGTCTATTCGGGGCTGGGCGGCCATTCACGAATCAGACATGCTCCTGGTCCCGGACGCTAGTCGCCACTGGATGGATCCGTTTGCGGACGAGCCAACCCTGTGTTTGATTGCGAATGCAGTTGACCCGCTTTCGCGCCAGGGCTACGCCTTCGATCCGCGCATGGTCGCGGTGCGTGCAGAGAGCTATCTCAAGAGTTCAGGCATCGCCGACGTCGCAAACTTTGGCCCCGAAGCCGAGTTCTTTGTTTTCGACAGCGTGCAGTTTCATAACGAGCCGCACAAAGCCGGCTACGCAATCGATTCAGACGAAGGTCATTGGAACACCGGGCGTGACGGCAACGACACGTGGGGACCGAACCTCGGTCATCGTATTCGCGCGAAAGAGGGATACGTGCCGGTGCCGCCGATCGATACGCTCGCCGATCTTCGCTCTGCGATTTCACTGACGCTGGCTGAGTGCGGCATCAATGTCGAATGTCATCATCATGAAGTTGCCACCGCCGGCCAGTGCGAAATCGATTTCCGCTACGCGACGCTGCTGGGCACGGCCGACAACCTGCAATTATTCAAGTACATCGTCAAGAACACGGCGTACGAGTATGGCAAGACTGCGACGTTTATGCCGAAGCCCCTGTATGGCGACAACGGTTCAGGCATGCACTGCCACCAGTCGCTGTGGAAAGGCGACAAGCCTTTGTTCGCCGGAGACGGCTACGCCGGACTGTCGGAAACTGCGTTGCATTACATCGGCGGTTTGCTGAAACATGCGGCGGCTATCGTCGCCTTTGCCGCGCCGACTACGAACAGCTACAAGCGCCTGGTTCCCGGTTTCGAAGCGCCGGTGAACCTGGCGTATTCAGCGCGGAATCGTTCGGCTGCGATTCGCATTCCGATGTTCTCAACGAATCCAAAGCTGAAACGCCTCGAGTTTCGTCCGCCCGACCCGTCGTGCAATCCTTATATCGCGTTTGCCGCGATGCTGATGGCGGGTATCGACGGCATTCAGAACCGAATCGATCCTGGCGCGCCTCTCGACAAGGACATCTACGACCTTTCACCCGAAGAACTGAAGGATGTTCCCAGTCTTCCCGGCTCGCTCGACGATGCCCTGACCGCATTGGAGAACGATCACGACTTCCTTTTGAAGGGCGACGTGTTCACACCGCAAATGATCGATCGCTGGATTTCGTATAAACGCGAGCGTGAAATTCAGGTGCTGCGCATGCGGCCGCATCCGCTGGAGTATTCGATGTACTACGACGTGTAAATCGATTCAACCGAATTACAGAACCGCGAGCGGTAGCGAGCGGGATAATAAGGCTACTTTGCAGTTGCGCCTTATCCCGCTCGCTACCGCTCGCGGTTCTGTATTAGCGCCGCGTAAGATAGGCGCAGGCGACATGCTCGACCAGCTCAACAAATTACCTGACTCGCACACGCCGCAGGTTCTTTATGATCGGCTCGTCGAACGCGACGCTTCGATCGCGAATCTGCTTGAGCGCGACAAGGGCCTGTTCCTGGACGTACTGGCATTGGCGGCGTGGAGCCCTTGGTTGGCGACCACGCTGGAACAAAATCCGGACTATCTCAGCTGGTTACAACGCGAACGTCTCAACCCGCGCGTCCGCAGTCGCGAAGACATCGGCGAGTCCCTGGCGCGGTTTGCGCTGACGCATTCACAGCTCGATCCGCACGATATGTTCGCGCGTTTTCGGCGCCGCGAACTGCTGCGGATTTACCTGCACGACATCCGCCGCGCGCACACGGTCGCCGAGACAACTGAGGAGTTGTCGAATCTTGCCGACGCGATTCTTGAATACGCGCTTCGTTTATCGCGCCAGCGTTTGGACAACCGATTTGGATCACCGCAACGAATTGATTCGGAAGGTCGCGTTGTCGCCACTGAGTTTTGCGTTATCGCGCTCGGAAAGCTCGGATCGCGGGAGCTTAATTATGCTTCGGACATCGATTTGATGTTCCTTTTTTCCGATGAAGGGATGACAGCCGTGGGCGGGGCGCGTGGTCAGGTCACGAACCGTGAATATTACGTGAAGCTGGCTGAACACATCTTGCGTCTGGTTGGCGAACCCAGCGGCGAAGGCGCCGCCTATCGCACGGACGTCAGGTTGAGACCGCATGGCCGCGAAGGCACACTGGCGTGCGCGTTGAATGAAGCAACTCTTTATTACGAGAAGCGTGCCGACGATTGGGAGTTACAAACGTTGATTCGCGCGCGCTCTGCCGCGGGTTCCGAAGCGCTTTTCCATCGGTTCGCTGCCTCAGTCATTGATCGCATCTATCGCACTGACGTCAGCGTCAGCGCCGCGCTGTCCAATGTTCGGCTCTCAAAGCAGAAGATCGACATTCAGCGTGAGCGCAGTGACAAAGGCTTTAACGTAAAGCTCGGCCGCGGCGGGATCCGCGAAATCGAATTCATCGCGCAGGCGCTTCAACTTGCTTTCGGAGGCCGTGACCCCTGGCTGCGCACTCCCCATACCTTGATCAGTCTCGCGCGTTTGGCCGATCGATCGTTGATCACAGAATTCGAACACACGCAGTTGTCCGATGCTTATCAGTTCTGGCGCTGCCTCGAACACCGTCTGCAAATGGAGCACGGCCTGCAAACTCATTCGGTGCCGAAGGATGATGCGCGCCGGGAATTGATCGCCCGGCGCATGGGTTTCGCAGAGAAAAATTCGACCCGTGGTTTTGACGGCGCCATGACCCGTTATGCGACTAATGTCCGCGTCGTTTTTGATCGCGTGTTCGCCGACACAGACCCCGGCGCGGTTGAAGAGCAGCACCTGAGCAGGTTGTCGCGGGCCAGTGCGCACTCACCCGATCCTGAAGCCACGGCTGCGGCTAAAGCCGCTTCGATCCTAATCCAACACCTGGTTCTGTCTGATACTGAAAGCGCAGGCGCGCTGGCTGGCGTTGACGAACTCGCGGCCTGGCTCCGCAGCACTGCGTCCGCAACTGTTAACCCGCGGCGCGGTCTGTCTTTCGCAGTGAGAATTGCACGTTCGCTGGAGAAGGAAGCTGAACACGCCAAGGTTACTTTGTCGGAGCTGAAATCAACGATTCAGCTTTGCAGCGTCTCAGAAGTTTTCGGCGAAATGATCGCCAGCCGCCCGGTTCTGATTCACGCGGTTGAAACAAAAGGCAATTCGATTCAATCGCCAGACCACGCGAGCGAATTCCTGAGTTCCCTTTCATCGCAAGATAGCTTTCGCGCGGAACTTGACGCGCTGCGGCGTCATTGGTCCGAAGCTCTGGTCGGCATTGCCGCGCGCGATGCTGCGCGTGACATGGCTCTCGATGAAGTCAATCACCGGCTGACGGAACTGGCGGCCGACAGCATTGATGCTGCGCTACGAATCTCGCGAAACGAACTCGTGCGGCGTTACGGAGAGCTCGCGGCTGAGCCCCGCGTCGCGGTTCTCGGCCTGGGGCGACTTGGCAGTGGCGGCATGGACTACGGCTCGGACCTCGACGTCGTCGTTGTTTACGACGCGGCGGCGCCATCTCCGGTTGCGGGACAGACTCACGATGAAACCTACGCGCGGCTTGTCGAGTTGATGATCGCGGCGTTGGCGAACGTGACGCGCGAAGGTTCGCTCTACCGTGTTGACCTGCGTCTGCGTCCGGACGGTCAGAAAGGGCCAATCGTTTCCAGCGCCCAGAGTTTCCCTGCGTATTTGAAAGAGCGCGCGGCAATTTGGGAATGGCTCGCGTATGTAAAGCTGCGCGCGGTCGCGGGTGACCGGGATTTTGGCGCGAGCACGGAAGCGGAAGCACGGCACTGTATTCACGAGCTGGCCAGCCAAACTGAAACGGCTGAATTGCTGGCCGAAACTCACCGCGTCCGTGCGCGGCTCGAGAAAGAGAAGGCGTCCCGTCGCAAGTCCGGCATCAATATCAAACATGGCGCCGGCGGCATGCTCGACGTTTATTTTGCCGTGCGCTACTTGCAGTTGCGCGACAAGGTGCCCGATGATGAAGAGGATCGAACGACGCTCGGGATGTTAAAGCGGTTGCGTGACGCAGGTTCGATTGATGAAGAGAATTTTCGCGCGTTGCGCGACGGTTACCGGCGGCTGCGTGCGGTCGATCACGAAACGCGGCTGGTAGTGGGCCGATCGGCGACGCTGCCCGAAACGTCTCATGCGGCGTTCGCCGACATCGCGCGACGACTCGACTACGAAACCGAAGCTGCGTTAAGCGCTGAGTTGCGATCGCGCATGAAAGACATTCGCGCGGCCTACGAACGAATCATGCATCTCGGATCGAGTTTATGATAGAGCCTGAAAACCAATGCCGGCGATGCGAAACCGGCCGATTACGCGGCTGGAGCGAACTCAACGACGAAGAGCGCGAAGTGCTGATTCACTTGCCCGCTTCGAAAGACTATTCACTGGAAGAACGAAAAGCACGTCATCGCTGGTGCACGCGCTGCTGGTACGAGGATACGGGCGGTGAGTCGCGGCAAGTTTGAACAGCAGACATCAGACGTCAGAGGTCAGACGTCAGATTTACTGTGGGCTTTGGACCTCTTCATTCTGACCTCTGGTGTCTGACTTCTGTCTTTCCATGTTTCGCGTAAAGTCTTCATTCAAGAGGGAACTCGAAATAAGGGCGCCGCTCCAGAAGGTGCGCGACTTTTTTGCTAATCTCAACAACCTTGCCGACATGCTCTGGGGCATTGAAGGTATTCATCGCGAGCCGGGACTGGCGCGCTGGACGATTGCAACGGACACGCCGGTGGGCCGAATTCGGTTTTCGTTTCCCGTGCGCGATACGTCACCCAGCCTGAACACGATTGAGTGGTCGCCGGCAATAAATGAAGCGCAGAACCTTTTGCGTTACTCGCTGAAGTTCGAAAACAGCGAAGGCCTAACTCGCGTGGACATCTCGCAGCAGGTGGAGCTCCGACGTAAGCGTGCCTGGGAACTGCATCCCGGCGTGGCTTTTATGAGCGAGGCGCGATTGAATTCAGCTTTGCAGCGGCGGATTGACGCGGCGGTTGATGATTTTCTGGTGCGTGTGAAAGAGAAGCTGGAGAGTGGGAACGCGGGCGCCTCGCCCGCATAGTCTTGCTCGCGGCTGTGCCGCCCGATGTGCGGTAAGGCTTTGCCTTACCGGCTCTGTTTCACCTAAAGAGTTCAACGCGGCGAGGCTTAGCCTCGCCGCGTTGAGAATCAATTGGCCGCTGTCGGAAAGCCGGAGGCTTTCCGCACATCAAGCGGCAAAGCCGCTAATTCTGTCCGTAGCTGATCATATTCGCCAGCATGCGATACGCGCCCGGGACGCCGGCGCGCAACTGCCGATACCAAACCATGCTCGTGTAGATGTAATGACCCTTCCCGTAATCAGCCACGAGCAGTCCGCCTTTCAAAGGCTGCTCATTCGGATCGTTTGATTGCAGCAGCGCTTTGAATTGCGGGTCCCACTCGCGCGGATAATAGAGCCCGCGTTCCTGAATCCAATCCTTGAAATCATCCTGGTTCAACTTGTTCGGACTGTTTAATAGAGGGTGATCCGGTTCCAGAAAGCTGATCGGCGCATTCTCGTCCGTAATGCGTTCGTTGCCGAGAATCAGTTTATAAGGCGATAGCTGCGGCCGGTTTCGCTGCGGATTCGGATTGAACTCATCGATGCGATGATAAAAGACAATCAGGTTTCCACCCGCGTTCGCATAATCAAGCAGCTTCTGATTCGCGGCAATCAGTTCCGGCTGTGATTCATAAACACGATTGTCAACGATGATGGATGAGTACTTCGACAAAGCGGAAGTTTTCACTTCATCAACGCTCAACTCTTTCGACGCCACACCCAGCGCGTTCAGCGCATTCGGCAAACTGAAATCGAATCCGCGGACATAGCCGACGTTGACTCTTCCGGCAACACGAGCGTCGAGCCAGACCACTGGTACGCTGCGTTTGATCAGGTTCTCGTGCAGGCCGGCGTGCCGCAAACTAAACCACAAGCTGTTGGCCAACTCTGGACGACGCAGGTGGGCGGCGCGATGTGCTTCCGTGTTAGGAATCGTAACCGTAAGCGTCGAAGTTTGTTCGGGAGAAAGATTGACTCGCACTCTGGTTTCCGGCGATCGATTCTCAAAGCCGAAAGCGACTTCCCCTTTGAACGATCGTTTCAGGTGATTGACGAGTTTGACGGTTACTTTCGGCGGTGTCGCAGGAAAAATGTCTGTGCCGGCGCTGCTTACTCCAACACGCGGGCGCATGATCACAAGGGGAGCGGGACTGATTTCCGCGATTTCAATGGGCGGAGCGACATCAACAGGCGTCGATGCTGAAATCGAAAACCCCGTGTCAGGGAGTGCAACGATCGCCGTAGCTGTAAGGGACTTTTCGACCGTTCCAGCTTCGTAGAGATGTTGGAATTTTGGGACAGTGATTGTTGCGTCCCTGGGAGTCCGATACTCCATCGGAATAGCGATGGTGCCGCCGGACGGTATCTTTTGATAGGTAACGTCGTTCACGGGAGGCTCTTGCCAATCCTGTTCGCCCCTACCAAGCCACAGAGGCGCTGCGCGAATCTCATCCTGTCCATTATTAGCTATGACCAATTTGAACGGCGAAGTTATCCCCGGAACCAGGTTAGAAGAATCGGCTACCAGTTTTGCGGAAATTCCGCCTGCCGCAGCTAAGGCAGTTTTTAAGCGCGAGAGCACTAATGAACGGCGTGGCGCGTCAGGATTGGAAGCAGAGAAAACAAACATCCTCTCTTTCAACACGTATCTAAGCTCATTTGAAACTAGTTGCCTTTGATCAATGAACTGCGTCAGCGGCGTTCCACCCGCGGTTGGCGGCCTGAGATCTTCGGCGATCTTATCAGGCAACCTCAATCCGTCGAGAAAATTGCGTGAATCCTTCGGCAGCGCATCGGCGCCTGTCGCTTCGCGTTCCAATCGGTAACGAATCAAAGGCATCTGACCTGCCGCGCCGCTCTGACCGCTGAAGGCGCGAAAGCGCGCCGTGAATTCAGCGAAGGTCTTCGGCCATGGGCCCTGGGTCGCGTGCTTTTGCAAGCCCGACAACGCTTGTTCGGCGAACAGGGTGCCGCGAACCGAATCGCGTTCGTTCGGATCGATGGTAACGATTTGCTGGCCCCCTCCCTGACGGTCGGGGTTCTGCACTGGCTGGTTGCCGCGAACCCGCACGAACAGCCGCTGGACCTGCCAGGCCGTCACGCCATCTTTCAGTTGTTCCGGAAACCTGGTTGGATCGGCGGCGGCGTCGAACGCTTCCACAACCAAACGCGCGGTCGCTTGATGATGACCGTGATCGTTGCTCGTGGTTGAGTGATTCGTGATGATGACGTCGGGACGAAGCTTGCGAATCTGCAGAACCATTCGCCGGAGAGATTCTTCCTGACCCCACTTCTGAAAAGTCTCGTCGCGCGATTTCGAAAACCCAAAATCTCTCAACCCGAGGAAATAAGGCTCTGAGCCTTGAATCTCTGACGCGGCCATCGTTTCGCGCGCGCGAATCGCGCCGAGTTCTTCGTAAAGCTCCGGGCCGATCGCGTTCTGTCCGCCTTCGCCGAACGTCGAGAACAGACTGACTGTGTGCGCGCCGTACTTGCGCCGCATCACGACCAGCGAAGTGCCGTCTTCATCGTCCGGATGAGCGGCGACGCACATGACTGTCCACGGATTTGTGAGATCCAGCAGGGCTTGATAGAGGGCAATGCGATCGCCGGCAGATTGTTGAGACGTTGCCGGTGCAGGTTGCGCTAAGCACGAGGCGGCAATTAGTGAGATGGTGAGCGCGCCGCAAAGCGCACGGCTAAAGCGGATCTTGATAGCGTCGATTAGCGTACTCATGAGTCTCCGGTCAGTAGGACCGAAATGTTTATAGCTCAGCCAAGCTAATTACAACATGAAGCTCCTTTAGGAGCGAAATGTCTCTCGCTCGCCAGTCTCTCGGTCACACGTGGCTTTAGCCAGGTGGTTGCAGGCGAGTTCTGCTCGTTGAACCGTTTTAACGGTTTTCCAATGGAAGCCATTGAAACGGCTTTCTAAAATCAGCGCCGCACTCTCACCTCGCTGAAGCGAGGTGTGAATGAGAACTAGCTATTAACCACTCGACAACTTTCCATTTTTCACGTAAACAGTCTGTCAAAAATGTCCAACCAAACAGAACCGCCGGCCTCGACGACGTCGAGCCATGATGAACCACAACTGATTCGCGGCGTCGGACTTTGGGGCGCGACGACGCTGAACATGATCGACATGATCGGGGTTGGCCCGTTCATCACCATACCGCTGATCATCGCCGCGATGGGTGGGCCGCAGGCGATGCTCGGTTGGATTATCGGCGCGATATTGGTCACCTGTGACGGACTTGTCTGGGCGGAGCTCGGCGCGGCGTTCCCCGGTTCCGGAGGGTCTTATCGTTATCTTTCCGAGATCTACGGTCCACGAAAGTTGGGCCGCATGATGTCGTTTCTGTTCATCTGGCAGCTCACCTTCAGCGCTCCGCTGTCGATTGCTTCTGGCGGCATCGGCCTCGCGCAATACGCGACTTACATTTTTCCCGGCATGGGTCACGAAACGAGAGTTGCGATTCCGATTTTGGGGAATGTTGAAATCAATGCATTCCCAGTCATTCTGGTTGCGATTGGGGCAGTCAGCGTCGCCGTCTTTCTGCTTTATCGACGGATCACGCTGATTGAGCGCCTGGGAAAGTTCCTTTGGATCGGCGTGATGCTCACCATCCTCTGGATTATTTTCGCCGGCGTCACACATTTCGACCTGAAACTCGCACTCGATTTTCCACCGGATGCATTTACGCTGCGGCCTGAATTCTTTACCGGACTTGGCGCGGCACTGCTCGTCGCGGTCTACGACTATTGGGGTTACTACAACGTCTGCTTCTTCGGTGGTGAAGTGAAAGACCCGTCGCGGACGATTCCGCGCGCTCTGCTGTTGTCGATTCTGTTAGTCTCGATCATCTACATCGTGATGAACATTTCGATTCTGGGCGTGATCCCCTGGCGCGAGTTTGCGGGCACCGCGAACACGCCGGCGCAGCGTTACGTCATCTCCTCGTTCATGGAAAGACTGTACGGAACAAAAGCCGGCGTCGTGGTCACTGCGCTGATCATGTGGACGGCATTTGCGTCAGTGTTCTCGCTGCTCCTGGGCTATTCGCGCGTGCCGTTTGCCGCGGCGCGCGATGGAAACTACTTCCGCGTGTTCGAAAAAGTCCACCCGCGTCACCGCTTTCCCTATGTCTCGCTGTTGGTGATGGGCGGCATCGCGGCGGTGTTCTGTTTCTTCCGCCTGGCCGACGTGATCGCGGCGCTCGTCGTGATTCGGATTTTGGTGCAATTCCTCGCGCAGATTGTTGGCGTGATTGTCCTGCGCGTGCGCCGCCCTGATTTGCCCCGGCCATTTCGCATGTGGCTTTATCCGTTGCCGGCGCTGCTGGCGCTGGCAGGATTTATCTACGTCCTCATCTCGCGCCGGAATTTCTTGAAAGAAGTGCGTTACGCGGCGGTGCTGGTCGTCGTTGGGCTAACGATTTATTTCATCCGTGCGCGGATGCGCCGAGAGTGGCCGTTCGAGAGAGTATCAGAACCACCTGCGGTAGCGGGTGGTTGATCTCTGAAATCATAGCCCGCCTCCAAACAAATTTAGGGTTTAGGGAGTTCCAAATCCGCTACGAGCGGAATGTGATCGGAGGCGAGGGTGTTAACTACCCAGGTGCTCTTAGTTTTAAATCCAGCGGTCTGCCGCGTGAAGATGTAATCGATTCGCTTCGCGGGTTTATCAGCCGGGTAGGTGAATCCTTCACCGCTTCCACGACCGTCAATCCAGGCGTCGTCAAAAGCATTCCGCATCAATTGATACGTCTGGCCCGAGGGAATGTCGTTAAAGTCTCCCAGAACAATCAACGGCCCTTTCACATCGCTTAAAAACGCCAGCATCTGTTGCGCCTCAAACAAACGACCGTCGTCGTGCTGATAGTCCAGGTGCGTGGTCACGAAGTGGACCACGCGACCGTCTATCCTAAGTTCCGCGCGGATGAAGCCGCGTCGTTCCGCTTCGCGGAGATTTTTGTACAACCGGTGCTCGGTTGCTCTGATTGGAAAGCGCGAAAGAATTGCGACGCCGTATTGTCCACCTTGATACGGAAGGTTGAAGGCGAACGCGTACTCCATGCGCGTTAGCTTTGACAGGTCGACGATCTCGTCGATTCTTTGCGTGCGCTGCACGCCACGATCGACTTCCTGCAATCCAACCAGGTCAGGCTTTTCTTTGTTGATGACGTCGGCGATGCGTTGAAGGTCGAGTTTCTTGTCCATGCCGATGCCTACATGGATGTTGTAGGTCATCACGCGGATGGTTTTCGAGGACGCTGCAGAAGTTGATACGACTCGCGCTGCCGATCGATCGGTGGTCGCGACGAGCGACAGCGCGATCAGAAGTATGAGTACTGAAATTGTAAACTTCACGCGAAAGAGTTCCCTCTCCCTCTGGGAGAGGGTAAGGGTCAGGGTTAGCGAACCGTAACTTCGTCCCTCACCCCAACCCTCTCCCAAAGGGAGAGGGAGCTAAATCAGTTAGGTTTGCGGTTCGGCGCTCTCAGGATTAATAGTTTCAGCGGCTTGAAAGCCAATTTTGCTGTGGGTGCCGTCGCAGAAAGGTTTGTTTGACGAGGCGCCGCAACGGCACAGCGCAATCTTTGGCCGACCCTCGGTTGGAATCTTGTTGCCTGCAGTGTCGTAAATATCGACGTCCCCTTCGACGAGATACGGGCCATTTGGTTTCGGACGAATAGAAACGTCTGCCATTTTTTTCTCCAGCAAGTAAAATTTATGTTTACACCGACGATGTTTACTTCAGACCGAGCAGCTTCTTAACTTCCTGGGTCGAACTTCGTGGTTTGCCGAAGTTTCGTGCGCGCGCTTCCAGCAGATCGAGGTAATCCATTAAATCCTCGAGTTCCTCGCGAAGCGCGGCGATCCTCTTGATAACGAATTTTTCCTCGCGCTTGCCGACAGTTTTTGGAATCGTCGCGCTACTCATAAACTTCCTTTCGGTGTGCGATCTTCTGGATGACGATTGTATCACCTTCGAGATCGAACAGTATTCGGTAGTCGCCCATGCGCAAACGATAGCCGAAATCGGCTTCGCGCAATCTCTTTAATTGCCGACCAATCCGCCTTCTAAACGAGTTATCTTCCTGATGATTTGCGCGGCAATCGACTTAGGCAACCCTCGAAGATTCTCGATCGCCAGTTCCGAGTACTGAACGTGAAAGCGGGTCGGCATCCTGCGCTCACTCTAGCACTACAACAGCGCACGGGCCTTCTTCAAGACATTCTCGACATTGAAGCCTAGGTTCTTCAGCGCTACGTCACCGGGCGCTGACGCGCCAAAGCGATCCAGGCAAATCTTGTTTCCGTTGAGTCCGACGTAACGATCCCAACCCTGGCCAACTGATGCTTCGATTGAGAGCCGCGCGCTTACTGAAGGAGGCAGGACTTCGTCGCGATACTCCTGCGATTGTTCTTCGAAAAGTTCGAGGCATGGCATTGAGACTACGCGGGTTGCGACGCCGTCCTGCTGAAGTTGTTCGCGGGCCTCGAGAGCGAGTGAGACTTCCGAGCCGGTGGCGAGCAGGATGAGTTGAGGGGTCGCCGATGAGCCCTCCCTCACGGTCGGGCTACTGCCCCGACTGCCGCCGGAGCCTTCGGCTTCGGCAAGGATGTAAGCGCCGCGCCTCAATCCTTCGGCTGACGCAAACGTCTTTCGATCAATCAAAGGTACTTTCTGACGCGTCAACGCAAGCGCGGTCGGCGCTTGTCGTCGCAGAATCGCCAGCCGCCATGCCTCGCGGACCTCGTGGTTGTCGGCGGGCCGTACGACAAACAAATGCGGGATGGTGCGCAACGCGGGAAGATGTTCGACCGGCTGATGTGTCGGGCCATCTTCGCCCAGGCCAACCGAATCGTGCGTGAAGACATAAATGACCTGGACCTCAGACAGGCAGGCGAGCCGAATCGCCGGCCGCATGTAATCGGAAAACGTCATGAACGTGCCGCCGAACGGAATCAAGCCGCCGTTGAGAGACATTCCCGTCATCGTCGATCCCATCGCGTGCTCGCGCACGCCGAAGTGAATGATGCGTCCTGCGTAGTTACCGGCTCCAAAACTTCCACCATCTTTAATGTCGGTGTTGTTCGAAACGCCGAGGTCAGCCGAACCGCCAATTAGCATGGGCAGATGCGGCGCAAGCGCGTTGATGACTTTACCGCTCGCCACGCGTGTGGCCATCGCCTCGGCGTCTGCAAACGAAGGCAGGTGCTTCTCCCAATCAGCCGGCAGTTCGCCGCTCATCATCTCTTGCCAAAGTTTGCCCTGTTCCGGGTTCTTCTTGAGATATTCTTTAACCAGCGCGCGCCATTCTTTTTCCTGCTGCGCGCCGCGATCTACGCTGCGGCGAAAGTGCGCCAAAGCTTCTTCCGGCACGAAGAACTCTTTGTCTTCCGGCCAGCCGAGATGTCGTTTCGTCTCACGCACGGCGTCCTCGCCCGGCGGATCGCTGTGCGCTTTCCGAGTGCCGGCCGTCGGCATCCCGTAACCAATCGTCGTCCGTACTGAAATCAGCGAAGGCCGATCGGCGACCGCTTGCGCGTCACGAATCGCTGCTTCGATCGCGGCCAGGTCGTTGCCGTCTTCAACTGTCGAAGTGTGCCAGCCGTAGGACTCGAATCGTTTCGGCACGTTTTCTGAGAAAGCGAGATCGGTGAAGCCCTCAATAGTGACCTTGTTGTCGTCATAGAGATAAATCAGTTTGCCGAGTTTTAGGTGTCCAGCGAGCGAGGCGGCTTCGGCGGCGACGCCTTCCATCAAGTCACCGTCTGAGACGATCGCGTAGACATAATGATCGACGAGGGGAAAATCCTTTTCGTTGAACTTCGCGCCCAAATGCGCCGAGCCCATCGCCATGCCCACGCCGTTGGCGAAGCCCTGACCGAGCGGACCGGTCGTGACTTCTACGCCCGGAGTCAAAATATTCTCCGGGTGTCCGGGCGTCTGCGATCCCCATTGGCGAAAATTCTTGATGTCATCAAGCGAAAGTTCATACCCGGTGAGATACAACAGTGCGTAGAGCAGCATGCAGCCGTGGCCCGCGGACAAAATGAACCGATCGCGATTTTCCCATTTCGGATTCTTCGGGTTGTAGCGCATGAAGCGCGTCCACAGAACGTAAGCCATCGGCGCGGCGCCCAAAGGCAAGCCGGGATGGCCTGAGTTCGCTTTTTGCACTGCGTCAATCGCCAGCGTGCGGATCGTGTTAATGCACAATTGATCCAGTTCGGGTGTCGTCTCGAGTGTTTGCTGCATTCTTGCGCTCATTAGTTAAGTTCCTGGTTCCAGGTTTCAAGTTTCAGGTTGCAGGCGACGATACAGGCCCTGCTGCCGCTCTATCGCTCGCCGATAAACTTCATGCCGCTGCATGTCAGGCATAAAAGTTCGGACCGGCTCTGACTTAATTGTTTCGAGAGTGTCTATTGTGCCAATCGTTTCGAGCGCAAGCAAAGCGGCGCCCCGAATTGTGGCTTCGGGAAAGGCAGAAAGCTCGACCGGCTGGCCGAGAACGTCGGCCATTATCTGTGCCCAGAACGGATACAACAAGAAAGCTTTGCCTGCGATTGTAATTGAACCTGCCGGCGCAAAGGACTGGAGCGGATCCGAAATCAACGCGAATCGGTATGCGATCGATTCAAGCGCCGCGCGCGCTATGTCCAGCGGTTTCGTCGCTGCCGTCAGGCCGTGAATTGTCCCGGTTGCTGAACTGGACCAACCCGGCGCCCGTTCGCCTGACCAGAAGGGCAGAATCGTGAGGCCGTGCGAGTCAGGCTCATACTCTTCGAGCAAACGATTGAGTTCGGCGGCGTCGTCAGACAGCTTGAGCGAGTTCTGAAGCCATCGCAGTAATCCACCGCCGTCAGATAACGCGCCGCCAATCACGACACGCTCGCGATCGGCGCGATAGCAAAACAATTCGGGCGGCAAGGTTGTCGGGGCGGCACGGCTGGACAGCATTCGCATCGCGCCGGACGTTCCCACCGTTAGCGCGACGCGTTCGCGCGACACACAACCGATGCCGATGTTGTTTGCCGCACCGTCACCAATCGCCTGAAACCAGGTGGCGCGTTCCAGCATCGGCCAACGCAACATAAACTCGTCACGCAATCCACCGGCAGTCCGGCGCGGCGCCACGATCGGCGGCAAGAGACTTTCGTCGATTTCCAATGCGGACAGAGTACCTTCGTCCCATTCGCATGAGGTCTGATTCAGCAACCCGGTGGCCGACGCCATCGATACACTGGTCGCCGAATTCCCGAAGAGCTGCAGATACAAATAGTCGGCAAACGACAGCCACACGCGGACGCGACTGAACACGTCGGGAGAAGATTTTCTCAGCCACCGCAACTTGGCAGGCCAATAACTCGGATGAAAACGACAACCCGTGCGCGCGTGCGTTTCAGTTTCCGAAAGCAGCTCGCGCAGCTGGGGTACGGCTGCTGACGCGCGCGTGTCGGCCCAGCCGAGCAAAGGCGTGATGGCGCGACCGGCCTCGTCAACTCCAATCAGGCTGTGCCAAAAGGACGCCGCGGCCACGTAGTCGATGCGCGCGACAAATTCCTCTGCGCGCTCGACCGCGGCATCAAGCAGTTGCGCGACAGACGCAACCAGCGCGTCGGCGTTCACGTCATTACCCGAAAGCAGCTCCGAGTATTCTTTGGCCGGCAGGTGCAGGAACGAGCCTTCGATTTGATCTCCGCGGCGGTCGAACAAGGCCGCACGGGTTCCCGACGTGCCGATGTCGAGAGCCAGGACCACGACTGGGTCTGGTTCCGGCCGCAGCGAAGGCAGCGTCGATAGATCTATCTCAGGTCGCTCTTCGAGAACTGCTTCGTCGAAGACGGTACTCATGGTGCGTGATGCGGACGTTAATCAGACTACTTACGAGGAATGGAAGGTGAGCATCGCACAACCGGCGTTTGCTCGTCCAGTAAACGTCGGGTATCCGTGCCGGCTGCATAGGGCGTGCGAGCGAACAAACTCGTCGAGCTGCGAAGCAGCGGTCTTAGCTAAGCCCAAGGCGAGGCTTTGCGAGCCTTGGGAAACCAAGCCGGTTTTAAATCAGCGGAGCCCGCGAAGCGGGCGACATCTCATTCTCGTTGAGTGGTTATTCGTCGCCGCTCCGCGGCTCCCGCAAATCTTATTCATTAGTAACCCAGGGCTCGCAGAGCCTCGCCTTGGGCTTAGCTAAGACCGCTGCTTCGCAGCTTGTTCAAGCTACATCTGACGTGTAAGGGCGATCAATAAAGAGCATTTAACGCCACTTAAGACTTTGTGAGCAATGCCTGCGTTCCTGACTACTTGCGCGGGTTGATCTTATCCTCGACCCAATTTGTCGCTGGATCCAGCAGCGCGATGTGATGCGGCTTGCCTTGCCACACCCGAATCATCGAGATAATCAAAAACACAAAAGTGGCTGCGGAAAACAGACTTGCGCCGGTGAATCTGCCGGAGAATAAATTGGCAAATCCGAGGATAGTGCTGATCCCGGTGACGCCAATTTGCAGCACCAGTCCCTGCGCCGCGTGAAATCGCACGCGCTTCTCTGTGCGGGGGACGAGCAGCAGTTCGATTATCGAGCCGATCATCGCGAGGAAAAAAGGTATGTAAGGAATCATCACCGCCCATTTTTCAGGAATGCCCAAGCCGGCAACTTTATGCGAGCCTGGCTTGGCTCCAGCCGGCGCTGGCGGTGGCTGATAAATCTGAGGGTGTGGCCCCGGTGGCGGTTGATAAATATTCGCGTCAGGCATGCGCGGTGGCTGATAGGTCGTGGCCTGAGATTGGCCATAGGCGAATACCGAACGATACGAATCGTCTATTCGACGCGTGGGAGCTTCAGTCTCGGGATTGCTGCGCTGTGCTTCGTTGGGCGTGCGGCCGATTTCGCTCGTTACCCCGCCGCTCATCGACTGTGTCGGCGGGTCGTCGCCCAGGCCGGTGTCTCGACCCCAGTCCTTTTCGGCGCGCTCAGCCGTATTTCCGTCCAGCGGATTCGTGTCGTATTTGCTGCGCTTTGGCTGCATTGGAGAGTTCTACGAGCGCCTGTTATTTCCGGTTTCAGCGACTCAAATCGTCATTATCTGATATTCGACTTGCGCCCATTGTCCTTCGCGTTCATCGATGCGAAATGCGCGCAGGCAAGGCTCCGGGTCGCCGAGTCCAACAATAAGGTAAACCGCTGATGGATAGTAGGCAAGACGCACGTCGGTGGCCGACGGTTGTGGGTTGGCTGAACGCGGATGCGAGTGATAAATCGCCAGCAGTTGCTGGCCGCGTTCGCGCATGGCGCGCTGCGCCGCGAATAGATCTTCGGGAGCAGCTTCGTAATTGGTGAGCGGAGCGCCCGCGATGTTCCGTGACCGGTAAATGGTCTGGGCTTGACCATCTGACGCGCCGCCAATGAGGCCGCAGCATTCCTCCGGCGAGGCTTCGCGTGCGTGCGCGATGATTTCATTAACCTGCGCTTCTGAAAGTGAAACGCGGATAGTTGAAGATACTGGCTTTGCCATCTGATGTGCGGAAAGGCTTCGCCTTTCCGTGGGCGCGGTAGATATCTTTTCTCCAGGTTCGAGGCTGCGCCTCGAACCTGGAGAAGAACAATTGAGAAGGGGTTGTCGGTAAGGCGAAGCCTTACCGCACATCAGGCGGCAGAGCCGCAATCGCAATTCGACGCCTATTCCTCGTCAACAATCTTCAGGTGCAGCTCTTCCAACTGCTTCGGATCGACTTCGCCGGGAGCATCGATCATCAGGTCCTGAGCGGAAGCAGTCTTGGGAAAGGCCATCACGTCGCGAATGTTGTCGGTCGGCACCAGCACCATCATCGTGCGCTCGATACCGGAGGCGATCCCGCCGTGCGGCGGTGTGCCATAAGCCAGCGCGTCGAGGAAAAACCCAAACCGCGCGCGCGCCTGTTCTTCAGTCATCCCCAGCGCTTTGAAGACAAGCGCCTGCACATCGCGGCGATGAATTCTGATCGAGCCGCCGGCCACCTCAACGCCGTTGATGACTGCGTCGTACGCTTTCGCGCGAAGTTGTCCGAATAGTTCTTTTGCTCCACCGACGGCGCGCTCTAACGTCGGCACGTCTTCATCCAGTGGCGAAGTGAACGGATGGTGCATCGCATAGTAGCGGTCATCGTCTTCGTGATACTCGAACATCGGGAACTCGGTAACCCAGAGCGGTGCGTACACGCCTTCGGGAATCAGGTTTTCACGTTTCGCGAGTTCATTGCGCAAAGCGCCGAGACTCGCCGTCACAACATCCCGCTTACCGGCTACGATCAGAAGGGCATCGTCCTTCTGCGCGCCTGCGACACCCGCGAGTTCGATAACTTTGTCCTTGCCGAGCGCCTTCAAAAGCGATGACGAAAGTTCATCGCCAAGTTTGATCCAGGCCAGAGCGCTCGCGCCATACCTTTTCACGAACTCCTGCAATTCATCGAGGGCCTTGCGCGACAGTGAAGCGCCGCCGCTGACCACGATTCCTTTGATCTTTCCACCGGCTGACAAAACCGATTCATAGGGCGCGAAGATCGTTTCGGCAAGAGCGGGGGAAAGATCCTGCAACTCCATCCCTTGAATGCGCAGGTCCGGTTTGTCTGAGCCGAACCGTCGCATCACCTCTGCATAAGTGAGTCGCGGAAAGGGCGTCGGTAACTCAACATCAATCAGGCGAAATATGCGGGCGAAGAGACCTTCGACGAGAGCGTAAACCTGGTCGGGCGTCGCAAAGCTCATCTCAACGTCGAGCTGCGAAAATTCCGGTTGCCGATCGGCGCGCAGGTCTTCATCGCGGAAGCAGCGCGCGATCTGGTAGTACTTGTCCAGCCCCGCGATCATGCAAATCTGTTTCAAGATTTGCGGTGATTGCGGCAAAGCGAAGAACTTCCCGGGCTGCACTCGCGACGGTACGACGTAGTCGCGCGCGCCTTCGGGTGTGGATTTGATCAGGTTTGGCGTTTCGATTTGGGTGAAGCCCTGTTCGTCCATGTACCGATTGATTTCCAAAAGCACTCGGTGACGAAGTCGCAGGTTCGATTGAAGCTGCGGTCTCCGCAAATCGAGATAACGGTATTTCAGACGCAGGTCTTCGGCGGCGAGTGCGGTTTCGGACGCATCGAGCTGAAAAGGCAGCGTGCGCGCATCGTTAAGAATGCGAATCTCCGTCGCTTGAACTTCAACATCGCCGGTCTCGAGTTTAGGATTGCGCGCGCCTTCGTCGCGCAGCACCACTTCACCAATCACCGCCAGCACATATTCGCCGCGCACGTCCTTGGCCTTCGCGTGGGCTTCGGACGCATTTTCCTGGTTGACGACAATTTGCGTAATGCCGTCGCGGTCACGCAGATCGATGAAAGTCAGCGGACCGAAATCACGCCGCCGCCCGCACCAGCCCATCAACGTCACACGTTCGCCGGCGTTGTCTTTGCGCAGCGCGCCGCATGAATGCGTGCGTTGCAAATTTCCCAGGTTCTCAATCATTTGGTTCGAGTTTCAGGTTTCAAATTTCAGGTTTCAAGTTTGATTAGCGAACTTGAAACTTGAAACCTTAAACTTGAAACTTCAAAACAGCACCGTTCCACCATCAACATTTATCGCCTGCCCGTTAATGCCGCGGCCTTCTTCGGAGGCGAGCAGCAGCGCCACCGCGGCAACCTCTTCCGGTGTCACCAGACGGTTCTGCGGGCTCATCTTTTTTAGCATGTCGAGCGCGCTGTCGGCGGACTTGCCGGTCTTTGCCATGATGTTTTCGATCCCGCGTGTGGTCATGTCGGTCTCAACATAGCCCGGACAGATCGCATTTACGGTGATTCCGTTTGTCGCGACTTCCAACGCCAGCGATCGCGTCAATCCCAACACGCCGTGCTTTGAAGCCGCATACGCCGAAACATATGGCGCGCCCGTCTTCCCGGCGATCGAAGCTACGTTGATGATCCGTCCCCAACTTCGCTCGAGCATTTCCGGCAGGGCGGCGTGCGTGCAGCGAAACGTGCCGCCGAGATTTGTGTTGAGGTGAAGCTCCCAAAAAGGTTCGTCAGTTTTGACGAACAACGCGGACTTGGCCACCCCCGCGTTGTTGACGACTATGTCGGGACCGCGGCCAAAGTGCGCGCGAAAACTGTCGAAAGCTTCGTTGACTGATTCTCTTTGCTGCACGTCACACTGCAGGGCCAATGTGTCAGTTTTGAATTCGGTGGCAACCTCCGCTGCGACCGCATTCACTTCTTCGAGAGTGCGCGCGGCGACGGCGACGCCTGCGCCTTCAGCCGCAAAGGCATGCGCTATCGCGCGACCAATACCTCGGCCGCCACCGGTGATGAATGCTAATCGTCCCTCAAGCTTCATGTGCCGCATTTAGTTTCAAGTTTCAGGTTTCAGGTTTCAAGTTCAAGCCTTGCTGACGCACTGAACTTGAAACTTGAAACTTGGAACCTGAAACTAATTCTTATCTTCCCGTAAATTTCGGTGGACGCTTCTCAAGGAACGCGCTCAGCCCCTCGCGCGCGTCTTCTGATTCAAAACAACGGAGCTGCGCGTCCACTTCGTACTGCAGCATCTGCTCGAGCGAATCGTGCTCGCCTGCGTACACCGCCTGTTTCGCGGCGGCGATTGAAACAGAAGCGCTGTCGCGAAGCCGCTCAGCAAACTTGCGGGTTTCCGTTTCGAGTTCTTCCGGCGCCGTGACTCGATTCAAGAGCCCAAGTTCAAAGGCTTTCTGTGCGTCAATCGAATCGCCCAGGAAAAACAGTTCACACGCGATATTCGAAGGCAGCGTGCGCGGCAGGAAATAGCTGCCGCCCCAATCCGGGTGAAAACCGATCTTCACGAATGACTGACTGAACGTAGCGTCAGTCGAAGCAAGTCGCAGATCGCACGCCAGCGCGAGATTGAAACCGGCGCCGGAGGCCGGTCCATTTATCTGAGCGATCACCGGTTTGTTCATGTGCCGAATCGCGAGGATCACACGGCGCGAGGCGCCGAGCAGGCGCGCAAATTCTTCCGAGTCGTTGCGCTCAACCAGCTCAGCCATGAAGTTCACATCGCCCCCCGCACAGAACGCTCGGCCCGCGCCCGTGATGATCACGACGCGGACGGCAGGATCACTGCCGGCTTCTTCAAGAGCTTCGGCCAGGTCACGTCGCATGTGACCGATGAACGCGTTGAGGCGCTCAGGCCGGTTCAAAGTGATCGTGACGATGCCGGAGTCTTCCGTGACTTTGATGAATTCGTCAGACATGAAGTCGGAACCGCCTGCGGTAGCGGGCGGTTGATCTCTAGTTAACAGAAGATTCGTGCCGCGGAGATCAACCACCCGCTACCGCAGGTGGTTCTGACATCATTTTCCTTTGAAGTCCGCTTTCCGCTTGTTCACGTACGCGTCCAGTCCTTCTTTTGCATCTTCAGACTGGAACAACTGCTGCTGAAGCTCGCGCTCCAACGCCAGCGCGGATTCGAACGGTATCTCGGCGCCGGTTTGCACGGCGCGCTTGATGCGGCCGACCGCGCGCGACGCTTTGTTCGGCGTGGTGAACTGACGCGCATAGTCCATAACCTGCTTCATGAAATCCGCGCCGTCCGCCGCGTCGATGACTCGGTTAACCAAACCAAGCTGCTCGCCTTTCTCAAAGTCGAACAATTCGCCGGTGGCCATTAACTCGATCGCTTTAGGCTTGCCGACTAGACGTGCCAAACGTTGCGTCCCGCCTGTGCCCGGCAGCACGCCGAGCGAGACTTCCGGCAGACCCATCTTGCCCGCACCGCGCCGCGCAATGCGGATGTCTGCCGCCATCGCGACTTCCAAACCGCCCCCGACACAGTGACCGTTCATTGCGGCAATCACGAGCTTCGGCGTTTGCTCCAGACGACCCAGCGTCTCGTTCGCGTGCAGACAAAAGTAGTATTTGAATTCGGGCGTCACTTCGCTGAGCATCGCTATGTTTGCGCCCGCGCAAAAGAATTTCTCGCCTGCGCCGATGAGAACGATCACCTGCACGCTCTCGTCCATCCGCGCTTCGAGGATCCGCGCATCGAGCTGCTGCATCATCTCGTACGAATAAGTATTCGCCGGCGGATCGTTGAGCGTGACTAGCGCCACGCCTGCCTCAACTGAGTAATCGATGAGCCTTTGTTGTGCCATCAACGTGTCAGAACCGCCTGCGGTAGCGGGCGGTTAAACCTGGATTACGATCGAGTCTGTTCCATACGATCAACCATCCGCTACCGCAGATGGTTCTGACAAGCTACGCTGTGCGCCAGACGCTGACCTTCTCAGCCCGCGGCGCCGGCATCGCCAGGCGTTCGTTCGATGAAGACAGAAACCCGTTCAGGAACAACCGCGTAATGTTATCGACGAGTTGGTGCACAGACAACTTGCCCGTCGGATCGTACCAGTTGTAAATCCAGTTCATCATCCCGAAGAGCGCGTAAGTCGCGACGGTTAGATCAACGTGCCCGTTCGGTTGAACCCCGCCGTTACTTGCCCTCCCTGACGGTCGGGCTTCAGACACTTTCTGTTCCTGGATCTCCTTGAGAATCTTGCGAGCGAGCCGCGCGTAACGCTCTTTCTTGGTGGTCACGTGCTTGTGCAGGTCTCCCGCGAGCGACTCCGCTTCGTGCGACAAAACCTTCATCTCGGCCATGTTCGCGGCGAAAAATGAAAGATGATTGTCGATCAGAATCCTTAGCTTCTCGAATGGATCGCTGACCGACTTGATTCGTTCTTCCAGCCGCTCAGACACGCGCCCGAAACAATGATCCTGGATCAGGTAGAGCAGCTCTTCTTTGGATTTGCAGTAGTGATAAAGGCCGGACAGACTCACTTCCGTCTCGCGCGCGATATCGCGCATGGAGGTCGAGTGATAGCTCTTCTCGGCAAAGATACGCGCGGACGTGCGCAGGATATGCTCGAGCTTCTTGTCGTAGCGGCTGAGATCGTTAGTCATTTAGGTCTAATCCGCACCGAGAATACCGGCCGCAGATAAACGCGGATTTACGCAGATAGGCAAAAAAAAAGCAACGCTCTGATCCGCGTGTATCTGCGTTCATCCGCGGCCAATTACAGTCGAACATATTCAAACTCGAACGGCTTGCCTTTGATTCCCGAAGTCGGTGGCGCGATCCAGTTCGCAATTTTGCCGAGTTCCGTCACCGGCTTCATCAAGCTGCGCACGAATTCACGGTCCTCGATCGTGGGCAGCCATTCGTCTTTCATCGCTTCGAACTGTTCTTTCGTAATGAGCTCGCCTTCGATATCGAAGTGATGCCCCGCGTACTCGCCGACGTGCCGATGGAAACGAATGTTCGGCAGGTACAGACGCTGGCTGAGGCCTTCATCCGTGAGCGCCTTGTTCCAACGGGCCAAACCCTTCTCGCAGTCTTTGACGTATTCGCCGCGCAGGACTTCGTTCAGAGCGTTTCGCAAAGGCACTTCGCGCGGCACCAGCTTGCCGTCTTCGACGACCGACATCGTGAAGGAACCCTCCGCCGCAATGTGATCGGTGTACTGCTCCTGCTCTTTGAAACGTCCTTTCAAGCCGGCCGCGAAAAAGTCAGCCGAGTTCGAACTGATCTCACCGCCAAACAGATCGAGTGAATAGCTAAACCAGAAGTTGATGTACTTCTGAATAATTTCGAGTGGAATGCCGTCGAGGTCGCGCACCTCTTCATTTGAGTTCTGCTTCATCAATTGCGCGGTGCGCTTAACAACGCGGCTCAAGCCCGTATCGCCGACAAACATGTGATGCGCTTCTTCAGTCAGCATGAATTTGCACGTGCGCGCGAGCGGCTCAAAGCCCGATTCAGCGAGGGCCGACAACTGATACTTGCCGTCGCGATCGGTGAACATCGTGAACGCGTAGAAGTTCAGCCAGTCGTCGCAAGGCTGATTGAACGCTTCAAGGATGCGCGGCTTGTCCGGATTGCCGCTGCGCCGCTCAAGCAATGCATCGGCTTCATCGCGGCCATCGCGACCGAAGTAAGCGTGCAGCAAGTAAACCATCGCCCAAAGGTGGCGCCCTTCTTCAACGTTCACCTGAAACAGGTTCCGCATGTCGTAAAGCGACGGGCAAGTGCTGCCGAGGAGGCGCTGCTGTTCGACTGAAGCCGGTTCAGTATCGCCCTGCGTCACGATGATGCGGCGCAAAGGGTTGCGAAACTCGCCCGGCACTTCCTGATAAACGGGTTGGCCAAAATTGTCGCCGAAGCCAACCTTCGCGTCGGGCTGCGCGGGCTCGAGAAAAATTCCCCAGCGGTATTCGGGCATCTTCACGTAATCGAAATGGGCCCAGCCTTCACTGCCCACGTCGATTGCGGTCCGCAACCAGACATCTTTCTGCTGAAACCCTTCCGGCCCCATGTCCTGCCACCAATCGAGAAAGTTCGGCAGCCACTTCTCGAGGGCACGCTGAAGACGTTTGTCTTCGCTCAAGTTAACGTTGTTAGGAATGCGTTCGTTTAAGTTCATGAATCAAAAACTCGTAATGTTTAGAGGCGGGCTACTGCCCGCCATCATGTGCACAAAGCGGCTGTGGCCCAGACTTTAGTCTGTGATCCTCATTCGCCAACACAGACTGAAGTCTGTGCCACTACGTCCGCTTGTAATCAAACTTCGCCTGCGTCGGCTTTCCATAATTTGTGAGCGCTCCATGCTCACCGACAGCATTCGGTCTCTGAAAGATCCAGTTCTGCCACGCGGTGAGACGGCCATAGATCTTTGTGTCCATAGTTTCCGGTCCGGCGAAGCGCAAGGACGCTTCCATTCCGGTCAAAGCGTCCGGCGAAAGCGAAGTGCGCTCTTCAATCGCCAAACGGATTTCGTCTTCCCAATCCAGATCATCAGGCGCGAAAGTGACGAGCCCGGCTTCGTCCGCGGCTTCAGTGTCGAATGTGCCTTCGCGGGCAAATGCCTCATAAGCTTTCTTGGGTTCGGCCAGGAACCGCGACTGCAAACGCGTCAATCCATTGCTCATCGGAAACGCGCCGGTGTTCAATTCGCTCAAGGCGACTTCAACCTTTTCGTCCCTGTTGTTCAGCATGTAACTGCGATCGGAGGCGAGCACCAACTCGAACAAATTGCCGGCGAAGCAACCGCCTGGCTCGATGATCGAAAAGAAACTCTTGGCCGTCAGATCGAGCCGTCGGAGAACGCGCGACATGTAAAGGATGATTTCGCGCACCAGCCAGTTATCCCGATTGGCCGCGAGCGCCTTATCAACCGCGAGAACTTTGTCGATTGCTCCTTGGGTGCGAATACAAACTAGACCGATCTCGGCTTCATTCACGCGCAGATGCAGGAGCGCATCATCCAACTCGCGATACGCGCGCAGCGGCCAGTAATCTTCGCCCAATTTCTGAATCTCATCGGCTGAGATCGGGAGGTTGCCTTCCGGCGCTCGCACGATCAAGTCGACATAGCGTTTGTCGCGGTAAAGCTTTAGCGAGACGTATTTGTAATCGCGCGTGTTTTCAGTTGATTCGAATTTGAGGGGGCTAAGTTTAATTCCAGTAACTGCCTTCGGCTGACCATCAACTCCCACAATCTGCGCTACCCGTTCATCAACCGACTCCTGAAACTTGCTCGTCGCAAACGAGTCGTCGATCAAACCCCACTCTTTGGCGCGCTTGCCTTTCAAACCTTCAGCCAGCGTGGAGAAAACATCGGCCCGATCGCGACGCACTTTGCGCTTATCCACCAGTCGCGTCAGCCCGCCCGTACCCGGCAACACGCCGAGCAAAGGAACTTCGGGAAGAGAAACGGCCGAGTTGCCGTCGTCAACCAGGTAAATCTCGTCGCAGGCAATCGCGAGTTCGTAGCCGCCACCTGACGCGGTTCCATTTAATGCAGCCAGATAGCGCCGTCCGGAAGCTCTTGAATCGTCTTCAATCGCGCAGCGCGTTTCGTTTGTAAACTTGCAGAAATTGACTTTGAACGCGTGCGACGATGTGCCCAGCATGTAAATGTTTGCGCCGGCGCAGAAGATGCGCGGCTTCAGGCTGGTGACAACGACGGCGCGCACTTCGGGATGTTCGAACCGGATTCGCTGAATCGCATCCGCGAGCTCGATATCGACGCCGAGGTCGTACGAATTCAGTTTCAGCTTGTAGCCATCGGCCAGCGTCTCGTCTTCGGCGACGTCCATGGAAAGTTTTGCAACAGCACCGTCAAACGACAGCTTCCAGTGCTTGTATTGGTCCGGAGAAGTTTGAAAGTTAACCATGAATAATGTGTGCGACTCGCGCGTTTGCGGGCGAGGGCGCCCGCGCTCCAAATTCGAACGCTCGTTCGAAAACGAGAATGATAGGAGAACGAGGAAGGCGGGTCAAGGCGACGGCGCTTGCAATATTCAACAAGCTGCGAAGCGGCGGCTGTAGTTAAGCCCAAGGCGAGGCTCTGCGAGCCTTGGGTTGCATTAAACAAGACTTTGGAGGAGCTGCGGAGCGGCGACCAATCACTAAAAGGGGTGGTCGCGTCGATTCTGATCCGAAACGCGAGACTTTGAATTCGAGACTGATGTCGCCCGCTTCGCAGGCTTCGCTGATAAACGGGCATGGTTCCCAAGGCTCGCAAAACCTCGCCTTGGGCTTACCTAAGACCGCTGCTTCGCAGCTCGACGAGTTTGTTCGCTCGCGACTCTGACTCTTTGGGCATACTCACTTCGCGCTTACTGTTAAAAGGCGTCGATCGATCTTGAAACACAGACTGAAGTCTGTGCCACTTAGAGCAGTGCGAGGAAAGTTTGGCGAAAGAAAATTGGCGGAGGCGTGTAGGAATCGAACCTACCTGAGCCTGCTCTCGCAGTCTCACTAACGGTTTTGAAGACCGCGCCATTCACCAGAACAGATGCGCCTCCGTTGCGGAAATGGGTGGATAGAGTAACGACTTTGCGCCGATTTTGTCGAACGAAAGGAAATGCGGTCGCGCCCTACATTTAAGAAGTGAGACGGCCGGGCTCGCCCGAGAGAATCACGCACACACGCTAAACTCACGACTCACAATGAAAGATTGGATTGCCCTCAACATGACTCCCGGTGTGGGTCCGCGTGTGACCGCGCGCCTGCTGGAACACTTCGGATCGGCTGAAGCGATTTTTGATGCGCCCAGACGAGAGCTCGCCTTGCTGCGTCTGACACCGGAAGCGATCGAGAGCATCGCCAGCCGTGAGCTATTCGAACGCGCTGAACGTGAGCTTGAAAGCGTCCGCAAGCTCGGCGGCGACATTATTGTGCTTGACGACGGTGTCTATCCAACGCTTCTGCGCGAGACGTACGATCCACCGGTCGTGCTGTACGTGCGCGGCGCATGGGCAGAATGCCTCGAGCGACCATGCGTCGCGATCGTCGGATCGCGTCGTTGTTCGACGTACGGCCAAAACGCTGCGTTGATGTTATCTCGCGAATTGGCCCAGCGCGGCGTCACGATTGTTTCTGGAATGGCGCGTGGCATCGATGCGGCTGCGCATCGCGGCGCGTTGGAGGCCGGCGGAAAAACTGTCGCCGTGATGGGAACGGGCCTCGATCGGTTTTATCCGCGCGATCACAGCAAACTGGCATTGGAGATTTTGCAAAACGCCGGCGCGTTAGTGACTCAGTTTCCGCTGGGCACGCCTCCCGTCTCAGAAAACTTTCCTTATCGCAATCGCGTAATCAGCGGATTGAGTCTGGGAGTGCTGGTCATTGAAGCGGCCGAGAATTCCGGTTCGCTGATCACTGCGCGCCTCGCAATGGAGCAGAACCGCGAGGTGTTTGCGGTCCCCGGAAACATCACTTCACGAAATTCCTTCGGCACTAACTATCTGATCAAAGGGGCGGGAGCCAAGCTGGTGCAACAATGGCAGGATGTCGCGGGAGAATTGCCGGCGGACATCGCAGCGCAACTTCTCCCGCCGCCAAGCCGAAAACGCACAAAGAAGGGCGAGCTAGTCGATCAGCTTCAACTTACTCCTGCTGATTTGTCAGAGCATGAACGTGCGATTTTCAAGTTGCTGGCGACGGATACGCCGCAGCAAATCGACACGCTGGCGGATGCGACGAAGCTTTCGATTACCCAACTCACCAGTGCGCTGCTCGCGCTGGAAATGCGCGAGTTAATTCGCGCATTGCCAGGCAAGTGCTTTGTGCGCCGGATGTAGCCGAAGTTACTTTTGGAGTTCAGCCAGTGCGGCAAGAACTTCTGCGCTGTGGCCAAGAGGCTTCACTTTCAGGAAGACCTTCGCGACCTTGCCCTGCGGGTCGATGATGAAAGTGTTGCGCGCCGAGAGCTTCATCCCGTTGTACTCCATCAAGGAGCCGTACGCGTCAGAGACCTTAGTTTCAGTGTCTGAAAGCAGTTTGAAAGTCAGGCCTTCTTTCTGACAAAAACTCTTGTGCGATTCCGCGGTATCAACACTGATTCCGAGCACGACGGCCTTGGCTGCTTTGTACTTCTCCCCATCCATCTGGAAGTTGCGGGCTTGCAGCGTGCAACCGCTGGTGAAGTCCTTAGGGTAGAAATAAAGCACGACCCAAGTTCCGCGAAAGTCCTTCAGCGAGGCCTGATTGCCTTCATTGGTCGTCAGGGTGAATTCCGGAGCAACGGTCCCGACTGCGGGTGGCTCGGCGGGACTCAAAGCGAAAATTGCGGACGCGCAAAGAACCAGAACGCCTAGTATTCCTAAAGGTTTTGACATGTCTTACCTCGTAGCTGAATGTGTTTGGGAAGCCTGACTGAGAATACACTGTTAGCCATATTTTCGCAGCTTGCGGTGATGCCGGTTTGACACGCGAGTCAGAGTTAGTGGTATTTTCATGCCGCCTTCGACCCCGCGTTAAATCGGCAAAGCAACCCCCGGTCATCCAACCAACATTAGTGCGTGACCGGACGGGCGCATTTAAATCGGATGTCGCAATTAGATGGAATCACGGTCAGTTTTTGGATGGACGGCGCGCAACAGATAAATGGCAAAGAACCTCGTAATCGTCGAATCGCCTGCCAAGGCGAAAACGATCAATAAATATCTCGGCAAGGACTTCATCGTGAAGGCCTCAATCGGGCATATCAAAGATCTGCCTTCGAAGGGCCTCGGCGTCGACATCCAAAACAACTTTGAGCCGAGTTACGAAGTCATCCCCGATACCAGGAAGCGCAATAATAAGAAGATTGTTGCTGACCTAAAGAAAACGGCCAAAACCGCGGATGCGATCTATCTCGCGGCCGACCCGGATCGTGAAGGCGAAGCGATTTGCCAGCACCTCGCGGAAGAAATCGTTCCGAAGAAACCGGTCGTCCCGACGTATCGCGTGATGTTCAATGAAATTACGAAGCGCGCGGTGCAGGCCGCGTTCGACCATCCGAAACAGATCGACGAAAACCTGGTAGACGCTCAACAGGCGCGGCGCATACTCGATCGCCTGGTGGGCTACAAGGTTTCGCCGCTGCTGTGCCGCACGATCGGCGGACGCTTGAGCGCCGGGCGTGTGCAATCGGTCGCATTGCGAATGGTCGTTGAGCGCGAGCGCGAGATTGAAGCGTTCGTCAAGACTGAGTATTGGACGATCGCGGCGAACCTGACCGGTAAACAACCGCCGCCGTTTGCCGCGCGCTTGCTGAAGGTTGGCGAGCAAACTGTGAAGACCAGCGGTTTCGATCAGGATCTGAAGAAATCCGAGATTCTGATCGGCAACGATGCGCAGGCGAACGAGATCGTTTCAGAAGCCAGGCAGCAAACGTTTGTCGTTAATGAAGTCACCACCAAGGAACGGAAACGAAATCCGGTTCCGCCGTTCATCACTTCAAAGTTACAGCAGGAAGCGTCGCGCAAACTCGGATTCGCGGTTAAGCGCACGATGATGATTGCGCAGCATCTTTACGAAGGGGTCGAGCTGGGCAGCGAAGGTTCGGTCGGCTTGATCACTTACATGCGCACGGACTCGATCAGAGTTAGCGAAACAGCTCTCGGAGAGGTGCGCGGGTTTATCGATCAGCAGTACGGCGCGAATTATCTTCCGGAAAAAGCCGTTCATTACCGGTCGAAAAAAGACGCCCAGGATGCTCACGAAGCGATTAGGCCGACTGACGTCACGCGCACGCCCGATTCGCTGGCGCAGTATCTAAAACCGGAAGAACTAAAACTCTACCGGTTGATCTGGCAGCGGTTTGTCGCGTCGCAGATGATGCCCGCGCTGTTCGACCAAACTACGATCGACATTCAAGCCGGCCGATTTATTTTCCGCGCGAGCGGATCGGTGCAGAAGTTTGACGGCTTCCTGAAGGTTTATCAGGAGGGCCGCGACGAGAAACCGGCCGAAGATGAAGAGGATGAACGCACGCTGCCTCTGGTAACAAAAGGCGAGACACTCGCGCTCAACACAATCGATCCGGAACAGCATTTCACCGAACCACCTCCGCGGTTTACTGAAGCAACGCTTGTGAAGATGCTCGAAGAGAAGGGTATCGGACGGCCCTCAACTTATGCCGCGATCATGACCACGATCCAGGATCGCGAGTACGTCGAGAAAAAAGAAGGGCGCTTTCATCCGACCGGACTCGGAAAGACCGTCAATGACGTTTTGATCGAAGGCGGGTTCGACGATCTCTTCAACGAGACTTATACCGCGCGCATGGAAGAAGAGCTCGACGAGATCGAAGAGGGAAAACTCAAGTGGACCGACGCGATCAGCGACTTCTACAAAACCTTCAAGAAAGATTTGGCGCAGTTCGAGGAGTACGCGAAAACGGTCAAAGAGAAGGAAACACCTACCGATGAAGTGTGCCTGAAGTGCGGCACGGCCGGCATGGTGCAAAAGCTCGGGCGCTTCGGCAAGTATCTGAAGTGTAACAACTGCAGCGCGACGCGCGATGCTGAACCGCAAGCCCCGGCGGATTCCGCCCCGGCCGCTGACGGTGAAGAAGAAATTGAGGCGTGCGAACTTTGCGGCAAACAGATGCAGCTAAAGCGCGGTCGCTTTGGACCGTTCTACGGCTGTTCGGGCTATCCCGAATGCCGGAACATTCGAAAGATTTCGAAGAGCGGCAAGATGACCGCCGCGCCGGTGCCGATTGATGAAAACTGTCCCGTTGACGGCGCGCAACTCGTCAGGCGTCAAGGCCGTTTCGGCGAATTCGTCTCGTGCTCAAACTATCCAAAGTGCAAATACATCAAGCAGGAAACGATCGGCATGAAGTGTCCGCGACCGGGTTGCGGCGGAGAGATCGTGGTGAAGAAGTCGCGCCGCGGAAAAATCTTCTACGGCTGCGCGAACTATCCTAAGTGCGAGGAAGTCTATTGGGACAAGCCGGTGCAGGAACCGTGTCCGCAATGTGGCAAACCGTTTGTGCTGGAGAAGACGACGAAGAAGGGAACCACTAAGTACTGCTCCGATGCCGAAGGATGCGGATACAAGAGTGAGTTGATGCCCCTTAGCCCGCCGGAACAGCCGACTCAAGAGAAAAGAGCTTGAGGAAGTGTTTTTTGCATAGCCCAGCCGTTTACGGCTGGGAGAGTTGGTGTCTCAGCCCGCCCGAACCACCGCCCCAAGAGAAGAGAGCTTGAGGAAGTGTTTTTTGCGTAGCCCAGCCGTTTACGGCTGGGAGAGCTGGTTTGGGATATTGATTAGCCTCCTTTCAGGAGGCTTTAGTTTTTTAAAAGCTCCTGAAGGAGCTGAGGAATAAACTTGATCTCGCCGTCGACCCAGGCGTGAACGCCTGGGCTACAGAAAATTTCGGCTGCCCCCAGGCGTGAACGCACGGGCTACCGGAAACGCAAGCGCTCCAAATCACTCCTTCAAATACGCTGCCGAATACTCAACATAATTTTGCCAGAAGCGATCTAGACCCAGGACTTCTTCATCGGTCAATGGCCGCTTCACACGAGCAGGCATTCCCATCACCAGTGAACGCGGCGGAATGATTGTGGCGGGCGAAATTAACGAGCCGGCGGCGACAAGCGACTCAGCCCCGACGCGAACATCGTCCAGCACGATCGATCCAATCCCAATCAAAGACTTCCGTTCAACGTAGCAGCCGTGCAGCGTCACGCTGTGGCCAACGGTGACTTCCTCTTCCAGAATCGTCGGCTTCTCGCCGGTGCGCGTGTGAATGACGCAATTGTCCTGGACGTTCGCGCGATCTCCGATGCGGATGTAGAACATGTCGCCGCGCACGACTGAACCAAACCAGACGGATGCCTGTTGGCCGACGTGGACGTCACCGATAATCTGCGCGCTGTCGGCGATGAAAGCCGTTTCGTGTATTTGCGGATGAACGCCGCGGAAAGGTCGAATCATGATTTATGGTTTCTTCAGATTTCTGACTTCGGAGCGTTTGCGTCGCAGGTCACGAGCAGCTTTCTCCAGGTGGATTTCATTCTTACCGGCAATCGCTTTCCGATAATACTTGCCACGAACTCCACCTCTGAGTTTTGACAGGTCGTATTCAGGTCTCAACTCGTGATTTCGTTTGGTTTCGGGCAAGCCTTTTTTCACGATCTTTAGGCAGTTAGCGCTCATCGGCTCCGTTAGGAGCCGAATGTTTATAGCACACGGTCTAACTTGTAAACATGAGCTCCTTTAGGAGCGAAATATGCCGCCCCTGACGGGGCTAGAAGCAAGGAGGAACACTGCAACTTTAAACATCGCGTCCCTACGGGACTCAGATAAAACCGCGATAAGGTCGGCTCGTTTCGGCATCAGAGACCTTTCAACGGCTGGCCCGCCGTGAACTCAACCAGATGTCCGTCAGGATCGCGCACCATTGTGAAGTAACCCACGACGCCGCCAATGTCCACCGGCGGCTCGACGAGAATGTCTTGCTGCCGCGCCAGTTCCGCGATGCGATCGACTTCTACGCGTGACTCGCATTGAAATCCGAAATGATCGAGGCGGGCTTTCACCTCATCCTGCACCACGACCAGGACGAAGACGGGATCCTGACCGGCAGCCGTCTTCGGTCCGAGCCAAACATTGTGACGACCTTCCGGCCGGCGGTCGCGAACGATCGATAGGCCGCAAAGCGAAGTATAGAAATCGACTGACCGTTCCAGGTCGCTACAGTTGATCGTGATGTGGGTCCAGCGTGGAGGCATGATGGAGCGCACGCATCCTGCGTGCGGTACGCCGGCATCTTGCCGGCTTTTACAACATCACGCGAGCAGGATGCTCGCGACCCGCCGACAGGATGTCGGCGCTCCGCACTACGCGCCCGTCGCCGACGCTTTTAGCGCCAGCTCGCCGTTCAGCTTCATGATTTCCAGAGTCATCTCAGCCGACGCGTACATGTCTTTCACATCAAGCCACTCTTTCACGGTATGAATGGCGCGCATGCCCGTGCCCAGGTTGGCACACTCGATCCCTTTGCGGTTGAAAACGTTTGCGTCGCAGCCGCCGCCCGACGCCATCGTTTTGACGTCGAGACCCATTCGTTCCGCCGCTTTGAGAACGAGTTGAACTACATGCGATGCGTCGGGCACGTCCATTGACGAGTACTCGCGGACGACGTGAGCTTCAACGGACGCCTTCGTAGTTTTCCCGGCCACGGTGACTTCGTATTTGGCGGCGGCGTCTTCAAAGCACTTAGTCATGTGCTTGGTCTGCGCCTCGAGTTTTTCTTCGCTGTGCGAGCGGGCCTCGCCTTTCATGACGACCAGGTTCGGCGTGATGTTGGTCGCCATGCCGCCTTCGATCTGGCCGATGTTGGCCGTGGTCTCTTCATCGATGCGTCCGAGTTTCATTACCGCGATGCCTTCGGCCGCGATCCTAATGGCCGAGATGCCTTCCTCAGGCGCGACGCCGGCATGCGATTCGAGGCCGTGGATCCGGTACTCCATGTGATTCGCGGAAGGACCTTTAGTGAAAAGAAATCCGGGATCGTCGGAATCGAAAACAATTCCGTACTTGGCTTTGATCTTCGTCACATCAACGTTCTTTGCGCCAAGCAACCCGACTTCTTCACAGATGGAAAAGATCGCTTCGATAGGCGTGTGCGGAATGTTCTGCTCCTGGAGCGAGCGAATCACTTCGATGATCACGACGCAGCCGCTCTTGTCATCGCCGCCGAGCACCGTCGTGCCGTCCGTGCGAATGATGTCGCCTTCCACAATCGGCTTCACGCCTTCGCCGGGAACGACCGTGTCCATGTGCGCGCTCATCATAATCGGCTCGGCGCTGGCGATCGTTCCGGGAAACCGGGCAATTACGTTACCGCTGTTGCCGCCGACCTTTTCGCCCGCGTCGTCAATCTCGACCTGGGCGCCCATTTCCTCGCAGTACTGCTTGATGCGCTCGGCGATTTCGCGTTCCTTGCGCGAGTGACTGTCGATCTGCACGAACTCGAGCAGAAGATTCTTAATGCGTTCCTGGTTGATCATCGGGCCTCCCGTGAATGCAGCTCAAGATACAGGTTCAGGTTCAAGTTGGTATATCGAACTTGCAGGTGAACCCCTAGACTTAAAACCGGTGCCGCAATCCTACTACACGAAGTGAGGTTCAGGAAATACTGGCCCGCCACTGCTCGCCCTTTTGCGCCAGTGCCTCCAGGGTGCTCTGAAGCTCATCACGTTTTGCATTGAGCACGCCGGCCGCGGCATCGGCTTCCACGTAGATTGGCGGTGCGATAATCACACGAGCGCGCGTGAAGGGTTTGGGTATCTGTGTCTGATCCCAGCTCTTGCGAATCTCCCAGGACTTCGCCGGCACGATCACGAATGGCAGGACGGGTTGGCTGGCCTTTTTAGCTATCAACACGGCGCCCATTTTGGCGACATGCCGCGGACCTTTCGGGCCATCGATCGTGAAGCCCGCGGGGCACCCCACCTGCATGAGCCGGATCATCTCGATCGTCGCGCCCGTATGACCACGCGTAGACGAGCCGCGCACGGTCCCGTAACCGAATCGCTTAATCAATCGGCCGGTGTATTCCGCGTCGAAGCTGCGTGAACTCATGACGACGATCCCCCGGTCCCGCCAGAAATACGTCGAAAGGAAAACGCCATTGTGCCAGGTGGTGTAGATGGGAAGTTGACCGCCGACCGCTGCTGCTTCCAGGTTTTCCCAACCTTCGACCTCGAACTTCAAGGTCGAGCCAAGCAGTTTGATGACGGCATATAGCGTCAGTCCGATGGCGCGAATCATCATCCGTTCAAGGAACGAATACGAGGAGAGATCGGAAGGCGCATAAGCGCGTTCGATGTTAGCTACAGACGGCATGCTCAACCATAAATCTCGGGTTCGCCTGGCGGTCGCGTTTTCCAGCGCCGATGAATCCAAAGCCATTGATCGGGATAACGCCGCACGTAATCTTCAACGAAACCGGTCATCGCCTGCGTGAGGCGGCGCACGTCTTCTGTTTCGTCGCTCGATCGATCGACGCGCAGCGGTTCGCCTACCTGCACGACGAACTTGCCGCGCGCATTGTCCCACGGCGCAAATACCGGAAAGACGTCCGCACTCGTTCGTAACGCAAGCTTCGCGACAATAAAAGTGGTGGCGGCCTTCACGCCGAAGTAATCAACGAACACTGCTTCGCGATCGAGCGTGTTCAGATCAACGAGGATTCCCAGGGTGCCGCCGTTTTGCAGAATCTGAAGCATCTCGCGGGCAGCGTTCATCTTGTCGATCGTTCGATTGCCGCGGCTCATGCGATACCGATCGACCAGGGCTTCAACCCTTGGGTTATCAATTCGCCGCACCAGAAAACTCAGCGGCTGATCGAACAACGACAGGGCAAAGCTCGACAACTCCCAGGCGCCAATGTGGCCGGTGAACAGAATCACACCGCGCCCGGTTTCGCGTGCCGCCGCCAACCGCTCAAGACCTTCGCAATCGACGAACTTGCGCCACCCTTCCGGTGACCCTTTTCGAAAGTGGCTGAATACGCCAAGCGCGCGGCCAAGATTCTCAAAGCACCCGCGCAGAAGTTTCTCGCGTTCTTGCGGTGAGGCTGCGGGAAAAGCCATCTTGAAGATTCCGCCGGCCAGTCCGTCGCAGTTTGCCAAACGCGAATCCCAATCGGCCGAACACTCGCCCCGCCCGAATCGCCGACGACAGCGGCAGCCGGGAAAAGAACCAGAGCATGGTTCGCGCCAGCCAGTATTCGAGATTCGTTCTGACCTGTCCGTGTTTGGCCATGGAGACTGAAGACGGCGTAGTGTAGCGCATCGAACTCGCGGGTTTATAATTCCCGGCGTCAGCCGGCGCTGGTTCACTTTGAGTCTTCTCATTCACACCGGGGCTTTAGCCCGGTGACGCACACTCGGGTTAGGCAACCGGAAACCGTTTAAACGGTTTCCTTCGGCGCGTGCCTCTCATGATCGCCGCGCTAAAGCGACGGCGAGAATCAGAGATCCCAATCAGGTCAACGACAACTTCCCGTCAGCATCCGTCTGTATTAGACTTCGATCGCGACCTCAATGACCGGTAAAGCCAATCCAATTCGCCAGCTCACGCGCTTTGCGCTTGAAGGCATCCCCCAGGACGCTGTGTGTTCGGTGGATGTGACGAACCAGTGCAA
This sequence comes from uncultured Acidobacteriota bacterium, assembly GCA_963726075.1. GTDB lineage: Bacteria > Acidobacteriota > Blastocatellia > Pyrinomonadales > Pyrinomonadaceae > UBA11740. The sequence continues at coordinate 2,494,661 of CAVSAQ010000001.1, forward strand.
CCTGCGCTGTCATCATTGTTATTTCTTTGAGCATGAGCAGCCTGAAAATCTGGCCGTCGAGCGCTGGCGCGCGTTCTTCGACAAGCTGAAAGCCGAAGGCTTCCCGTTTTTCTCCTGTACCTGGGTGGGCGGCGAGCCGTTGATGCGCCAGGAAATCGTCGAGATGGGTTCGCGCTACTTTCGTCGCAACATGGTCGTTACGAACGGCACGATTCGCGTCCCGGATTGGCCGCATGTGAACTTCAAAGTGTCGGTGGACGGCGTCGAAGCGCGCCACGATCGTCTGCGTGGAGCGAAGACTTATCAGCGCATCAAGCGAATGATTCGTGACGCGGCTGAGCGCGGACTGCGCATTGGCATTGCTACCGTTCTGACGCGCGAGAACGAGGGCGAGCTGGAACAGTTCGTCGAAGAATGGAAGAACGAACCGATCAACAGCGGCATCATTTTCGAGTTCTACACTTACATGCACGGCCAGCCCGAGGCCGACAAGCTTTGGCTAAACTATGAAGAGCGCGATCGCGTAATCGATCGCCTGCTCGCGATCAAAGCGAAGTATCCGAATCTGGTTGAGTGCACCACCCACGCGTTGGAACTGCTGCGTTCCGAAAACTGCCGCGCGGTCACGGACAATTGTCTGGCTGAGTCAAAGATGGCCTCGTGGGACGTGAGCGGCAATCGCAAAGAGAAATGCATCCTTGGGCCCAAGGCCGATTGCGATCGCTGTGGATGCGCCGTGCCGTTCTGGCTGCATTCATTTGAAGACATGAATCCGGAAACGATGGGCAAGATGTTTGGTCCCGCTGCCGGCAAATACGTGAAATTCATCCGGCCGCTGAAGTACCTCCGGCGCAAGACTGCGCGGCCCACTGCACCGCCCCCGTCCGTGCTGCATCAAATCTCGGCCGCCGAGCCTCACGACAATTAGACTCACGCCTGTGTCGCCTAAAGCAGCTTCTGCTGATGTCACTCGCAGCGTTTTTCCCCTCTCCGCGAGCGGAGAGGGGTTAGGGGAGAGGTCGTCGCGCGCCGAACCCCACGCCCATCCCCTCTCCACACGCGGGGAGGGGCGAGAACTCCCGAAAAGTTTTACTCGTTCGTATCTCTACTGGCTGCCGCCGGCGTTGCTCGGCCTCGCGCTCACCGTTGTCTACCTGAACCCGTTCATCGGCGATTGGGACGCGCTCGATTACACGATTGCGTCTCTAAATGGAGAGCCTTCGCCGATGGCTTTAGGGCGATCGCTCTTCACGCTCTTCAACTTCGCCCTGTACACCTTCGCGCACAAAGTTTTTGGCGTCGGGCCTGAGAACGCTTACCTGCTCTTCAAGTTTGCGGTCGTCGCGCAGGTCCCGCTGGCGATCGTGATGTGTTGGATTCTGGCGCGCGACCTGACGCGCTCGTTGTTAGCGGCGACGCTGGGGGCACTGATGATTGCGGTTTGCCCGGTGGTCGTGCTCTACGGCAGCCAGGTGATGACCGAAGTGCCGTCGATTTGGTTGCTGGCGTCAGCGTTGATCGTACATCTGCGCGGACTGAGAAGCCGGCGCCTGGTTCTGGTTTTAGCGGGTGCGGCACTGCTCGGATTGGCGGTAAATCTGCGCGAGACGAATGCATTCTATTTTCCGTGGCTCTTGTTCGCGCCATTTATTACGGGATGGAAACTCGATCGGCGAACGATTGGAATAGTCGCATCTTCGCTGTTCGCATTCATTTTGTTCGCCGTCGGCCCCTTCGCGCTGTGGTTCACTTTGAGCGCGGGTTATCGCGCGCAGTGGTACATCTGGTTCGAATCGGGGCGCAGCGAAGCCGCACGGCATCCTTTGGGGCTCTCGAACCTGAAACCGTTCTTCGCGTTCTTCTTCCTGGTTTCGCCGGTTGTGTTCGCGAGCCTGCCGTTCGCGTTCGTCAACGAATGGCGCCGCCGCGGATTGACGATCTTGCTGTTGGCGGCGGGCGTCGGTCTGCTCGCCAGCGCGATACTAATTCTTAACTACAGCACGGTAATCAACTGGCGGTACTTCGTGACGGGTTTGCCGGCGATGGCGCCACTCGCCGCGAACTATCTTCTAAATCTCGGCACATCGAAACTGAAGAGTCCGCGTTACGCGGTTGCGTCGATCACCTCGCTGATACTGGTTGTCGCGTTAACGATGGGCCTTCTGTTGCGCGCGCGCATTCACGATTATCGCGAGCGGCTAGTCTTCGCCAGGGATTACATCGAGCGATTGCGCCTTCTGCCGAATGACGCGGTGGTGATGGCCGGGTTCGCTACCGTGGCCGTGACCTACTGGCGCGGCATCCGCGTGGGCCAGTGGATTCACATCGGCACCGGCGCCGGATTTCCCGCCGGCAGACTGCAACAGACAATCGAACGGCACCTGCGTTCCGGTCAGCGCGTCTTCATCGATGTCGATCCGCGCTGGTGGCAGCCGTGCTCATGGCAAGCCGGAGAGATCCGCGAGATCGCCGCGATCGAGCCGCACTTTCGTTATCGTCAGGTAGCGCCAACGATTTACGAGATTCGTTTGCCCGATGACGCGTTAGCAGCAGCTCGGCCGCATCTGGAAAAGTTGTTGCCTGAGAATCGTCCGGAAGAAGTGAAGAAGTGTTTTTGAGGGCGAAGCTAAGCCGATCTTAATTGCACCACCGGAGCCGCGGTGGGAGCGATGACTTCACCTTTGGGAAAGAGTGCGATTTGCCAGTCAGGCGTGCGGGAAATCCAGCTATCAATTGCGCTTGCTTCCGCCGGACGCGAGAACAGGTAGCCCTGGCCGAACTGACAATTCAGCGCGCGGAGCTGGGCGAATTGCGCAAGCGTCTCGACGCCTTCGGCGACGACTTCCATGCCCATGTTGTCGGCCAACGACACGATGGTGCGCACGATTTCAATATTCTCAGCGGCCTCGCCGATGCGACCGACGAACGAACGGTCGATCTTCAAAATGTCCACCGGGAAGCGGTGCAAATAACCGAGCGACGAATAGCCCGTACCGAAGTCGTCGATGCTCAGTTGTACGCCCAGCGCTTTCAGTCGCCGCAGAAGCTGCACGGCGGTCTCGGCATTTTCCATGACAGCACTTTCGGTGATTTCAAGCTTCAAATGCTTCGGCTCAACATGCGTGTCTTGCAAGACGTCGCGAATCTGATTGACTAGCGCCGACTGCGCCAGCTGCTTGCTGGAAAGATTGACGCTCATGAAAAGGTTTCGCGTTGTGTGCGATTGCCACTGCCATTTCGCGAGCTGCTGACAAGCTTCCTTCAGCACCCACATCCCGATCGGAACAATCAGTCCCGTATCCTCCGCGAGGGAAATAAAGTCGCCTGGGCTGACAAAGCCACGCTCGGGATGCTGCCAGCGAATCAGAGCCTCAAAGCCCGCGAGCTGGCCCGTATCGAGTGAAACGATCGGTTGATAGTGGACGCGGAACTCTTCACGGTCGATCGCGCGGCGCAAATCGTTCTCCATTTGCAGCAGGTAAACAGCGCGCGCGTGCATCCCTTTGTCGAACACTTCGTAGCATGCCTTGCCCTGGGCCTTGGCGCGATACATCGCCGTGTCGGCGTCACGCAGCATCGCTTCCGGATGGTCATAACCGGTTGAGCTCATCGCGATGCCAATGCTGGTCGTGGTGAATACTTCGTGGCCGCTCAGGTTGAACGGTGACTCCAACTTGGCCTGAATGCGGCGCGCCATGCTGGTCGGATCGCCGGAGTCGTCAATGCCGTCGAGCAGAATCGCGAACTCGTCGCCGCCCAGCCGCGCCACCATGTCGCTCTCGCGAATGCAATGCTCCAGACGACGGGCCATCGCAATCAGCAGTTGATCGCCAATCGAATGTCCCAGACTGTCGTTGACGTTCTTGAAGCGATCGAGGTCCAGAAAGAGCACGGCGAACTGGTAATCCTCGTGCTGCTTCGCGCGTTCGATGACGAACTTCAGGTTTTCGGCGAGTAACGCGCGGTTCGGCAGGTTCGTCAGCGTGTCGTGAAAAGCCGCGTGACGGAAGTGGTCTTTGCTCTCCTGAAGCTGTTCCCCGATCCGTTCCTGCTCAGCGATGTGCCGGTTCAGCTCTTCTACGTGACGTTCGGCTTGTTCCGCGCGCGCGCGTTCGGCCTCGGCGCGGGCACTCTCAGCTTCAGCACGCTCACGCTCCGCTTGTTCCGCCTGTTCGGCGCTGGCTTTAATCTCGTCAAGGTACTTGTGATAAGTGAAGTAAACGATTGAAATGACCGGGGTGCCGACGATCAGAATCGCCAGACCGGCGCGGTCGAAAGAACTGGCGGTGATGGCCGCCACGGTGCTGCCCGAGATGTAGGTGATCGAAGTCCAGAGATAGTGCTTCTGCCAGGTGCGGAATGCTGAGTCCCACTTTTTCAAGGACAGGCCGACCGCGCTGATACCCGTGTTGATGAAGTATTGGGACAGCGCCATTGCGCCGACCGCGGGGATGAACTGCTGCCACTCCTGGAACCTGAGGTTCCCAATGGGACCAAAGAAGAACTCGACGATCAGAACAGTAAGGAACGTCGAGACAGCCATCATGGCTGAGTTGAACGCGACCGTCAGCGTCGTCTTGCTGATTCTGATTCCTGAAAACAGCCCTTCCGCCGCCGCCAGGAATATTCCGGCAAAGCCGCCGTAAACCAGCAAGGCCAGAAAAATGAAAGTGTCAGAAACAGTGACGTTGGTATTGACCCGGGGAACTTTCACCGCGAAGCGCGAGCTGACGATCATGGTGATCGCGGCCAGCAGCACGAACCGGACGTCGAGATGTGGTAACGGCATGCGCCACATCGCGTAAGCGAGTGAAACAACGCCGCACGCGACTATGGCGTAACGAAAGGCGGTCGAAATTTTTCCTTTTAGGGGGGACGAGCTCATTAATGGGGAAACCTCGCGGAACTTATTCTTGGCCCAGATAGATCGTTTCGTACTCACTGTGATAATCGAACCCGGCGCGCACATAAAAGGCGGCGGCGTTTGCCCTTCGTTCGTTGATTGTGAGGCAGACTGATCGACCGGGGCGGGCGAGGATTGACGAGAGCTGCAACAAGCATCGCTTGCCGTAGCCTTTTTTCCGTTCGTCGGGGTGCACGTGAATTCCTTCGAGGTAAATCATCTCTGGCGTATTGCCGACGATGTCGGCTTTGAAGATCGCTTTTCCATCACGCATCCAAATCCAAATGCGCTGTTGGTCGATGCGCCGCCGCGTGCGGGCGCGAAACCCTTCCGCGTCACGTTCCAGCGGATTGCTGCCACCTTCCTGCGCAGCGAGCAGCCCGTTAATCGCGACGACGTGTTCGGTCTCTTGCAGCGTAGCCAGCCGCAATTCAGCGACAGGTTCAAACGGGGGCGTCTGTTCCGTCTTTTCGAACAGCATTTCACGGTACACAAGGCGCGCCTGTTGTCCACCCTCGGAGTAATGCTTCCAGAAGGCCTCGACGGTGCGGCGTTCGCCGCGAATGAGGTAAGCGTGTCGGCTGTGAGCAGCCAGTTGGGCAAAGGCGGCGACCGCGTAATCGGTGCGCGCCTCGACGATAGTAGCATGGCCGATTAGGGCTATGCCTTCAATTTTTTTCGATCCGTTGCGGCAGACGTAAAAAGTGCCCCGATTGTTGGGGCTGACCGCCCCGTTGTCCCGCATCAGGGTGGCGAGAAAGACCGCATGAATGGGCCTTTCGGCAAGAAAACGCAGGGCCTCAGGCTCCTCGCCAGGCTGCAACTGATTGCAGGTGCGGTCGCCGACCATCAAGGTGGGCGAACCGTGGGAGGCCTCATGCTTCATCATAGTTACAGCCATTGGTGTTCCTTTGTGGGACGGTCGAGAGCTAGGGCCGCATTGACGGACCGGGATCACCGTAGATCAAAGCGCGCAAGGACATGGCCCGCACGATTGAGTCACTCCTTATCATTCCGTCACCGATGACCACTCCGTCGCCAATGACGACTCCGTCGCTGGTTAGCCGGCCGCCGTCGCCGAGGACTACTCCGTCCCCCAAAATTATTCCATCACCGATTACCACACCGTCGCCAATGACTACGCCGTCGCCAATTACCACGCCGCTGCCAAAGAGTGCATGGCAAGGGAGAAAGATTTTCCCGTCGCCAATCACTACGCCATTACTTGTCATAATGTTGTCGCCCAGGAGAATCCCATCTCCGATCACGACTCCATCCCCGATGACCACGCCGTCACCGATCACAACACCATCGCCCAAGACGACACCCTGACTATAAATTTTCTGATATTTCATGATCAGGTTGGTGCCTTTTGCCCAGGTGTAATCGAGCAGGATGCCTTGCGCCCAGTTGAATGTGTTTCCGGCGATCGTCGTCTTTGGGCTCGGAAGAGTTGTTGTCTTTAGCAGTCTCGTTCCCAGCGGTGTGCTGGCCCAGATTAAATCTGTGCGCACTTGCTTCGCCAAACGCACCGCGCCTTCGACATTGACCTGGCCGGTTCCCTGCTCGAGCATGTTCGCGCCCTTCAAAGGCTGCGCTGTGTACATCAGAATCATCTTGATCATGTTCGGCGTGAGCTTAGGGTTGGCCTGGATCAGAAGAGCGGCAGAGCCAGACACGATCGGAGCGGCCATCGAGCTACCACTCAGGCGCATCATTCGCTTTCTGTAATCAGAGTTATTAACGGCGCGTAACTCAGGGTACTGGGCCTGTAAAAAGTTGGGTACAATCTGGTCTGTACCATTAATCCGTTCTTTGGTGGCCGCTTCAGCGGCGATTAGTTTATTGCCGGGCGCAACCAGATCGGGTTTGATTAGGTTGTCGTAATGTTTCACTCCGTCAACAGTCGTGTAACTGCGCGTGGGTCCTCGTGAGCTGAACGTGGTTACTGTGTCATCGTTACGCGCGTCCGTGCCGTAAGTGTTGGTGGCGCCTACCGTGATCACGGACGGTTCGTTACCGGGTGAATGGATATGACCGTAGAGCTTCTGACCGTTGCTATCTTTGCCGTTATTGCCGGCGGCGGCGACAACCACGATGCCGGAATCGACCAGGCGGCGGGCGGCGCGACAGACAGGATCATTTTTATAGGAATCAATCGCAAGGGTGCCCAGACTCAAATTGACAACCCGAATCTTATACTTTTGATAATTCTTTTCGCCGTCGGGATTCCTGGGGTCGGTTGGCTCAAGAATCCAGTTCAACGCCTTGATCAAAGTTGAGACCGAGCCACTGCCCTTTGAATCCAGGACCCGCAGATTAATTATCGAGGCTTTCGGGGCAATGCCGGTGAACTCCTCAAAACTGGTTCTGGTCGCAATCAGTCCCGTTACGTGGGTTCCGTGACCGTACTTATCGACCGTTCCTTTTCCGTCGTTTGTAAAGTCTTTTTGGAAGACGATTTTGTCCATTGCGTCGTGGTCGCGGAAAAGGCCTGAATCAACCACGGCAATTCCAATGGTTTCGCCGTCTATGGCTCCGTTGCCGAACTGAGAGCGCATGATGCGTGCACCAGTCGTGTTTTCGACATGCCCAATCTCCTGGCCGTCGATGAGATCTACGACGCCACTTAGTAACTGCAACGAGCGAACTTCCCGATCCAAAGATATGTATGAGGTCAGATCGCTGGCAGCCAACTCTTCAATAGCCGATACCGGCAACTCAACGGCCACCGTGCCGAGCTGTTGGAATTGATCCCCGATTTCGACGTTGTGACGCCGAAGCAGACTGCGAAGCTGTTTACTTCTTGTGTTCTCAGCCTGAAGAAGCACCTTGACGCGACCAGAAGGCGACTTTTCGATCATCTCGCGCAGATCGGACGAGACTTTGTCGCCTTCGAATCCCCGGCTTTCGCGGGTCGATCCAGAGTTTTCCTCCGAAGCGATTGCCTCGCGCGAGTCTATCGAGATTGATTCGAAGAGGTTTGAGACGCTCGCGTCGGGAGCGATGTAGCTCCCATAGGCTTCCGGTGAGTCGCCTCCGATCACTTGCAGCCCACTCGCAGCGATTGCATTTCTGACGGCGGTTGCCGCAGTTACATTGGCACGCGATCCCGCATATTCGTGGAGCTGATCGACGAACAGGATGATTCGCCCTTCAGCTTGCGCGGCCGCGGAAAAAGCAGCTTCGACACGACTGACGAACTGTTCGGTCGTCTTGGCTCCGCTGGCAAGCGCGTCGAGGCTTAAACTCAACACCCGCTTTTCGCGCAACCAGTCAGGCACATTGCCTGACGAGATCCGCAAGGCCACGCCGCGCGCAACTGCGTCACGATCAATGCGAGACTCGCCCAGCACCGAGGGGGCAGTCAACTTAACTGGCTCGTTAACTGGCTCGCCGACCGGCCGGAAAAGGCAGTTCCGGAGCCGAGGTACCGCGTTCCGGATTCCAATCGCGCGCTCGTGATTGAGCGATAAGCCGAGTGCCAAATTACGACGGAGAAGCGCGCGTGGTAATGTGCGCATCTAACCCAGTAACCGATGAAGTCGGAAATGAAAGCCTTGTTGGGTTTGGCGGTTAGGTTATAATGCCCGCGCGTGGAGGTTGTGGGCGCCACGCCGCGGCAATCATAACTAATTAGACGAATGTTCGAACGCTACACAGAAAAAGCGCGACGGGTAATTTTTTTCGCTCGCTACGAAGCGTCGCAGTTCGGGGCGCCCGCGATTGAGCCGGAGCATCTTTTGCTCGGCCTGATGCGCGAAGACAAGACGCTCACCGGCCGCTTCTTCCCGCGCGCGCAAATCACCATCGAAGCAATTCGCCGAGAGATTGAAGGCCGCACGTTGTTACGCGAACGGATTCCGACTTCCGTTGAATTGCCTTTGGCGCCGGAAACGAAGCGGGTCCTGCATTACTCGCATGAGGAATCTGATCGGCTGCAGCACCGGCATATCGGCACAGAGCATTTGCTGCTCGGACTTTTGCGTGAAGAGCGCTCGATGGCGGCGCAGATTCTATTCGAGCGCGGCTTGCGCCTGAACGCGGTGCGCGACGAGATCGCGCGCCAGAGCGGCGCCGACGCGCGTCATCGCAAAGATATTCCGCACCTGCTCGAGTTCTCGCGCGATCTGACTGAAGACGCTTCCAACGATCGCCTCGATCCGTTGATTGGCCGTGAGCCCGAGATCGAACGAGTGGTGCAAATTCTTTGCCGGCGCACCAAGAACAACCCGGTTCTGATCGGCGAGCCTGGCGTCGGCAAAACGGCAATTGTCGAAGGCCTCGCTCAGCGCATCGTGCGGGGGGAAGTGCCATCGTTCCTCGAGAACAAACGCATTCTCTCGCTCGACATCAGCTTGATCGTTGCGGGGACGAAGTATCGCGGCCAGTTCGAAGAGCGGCTCAAGCAAATCATGCGCGAGCTGATCGACAATCCGCAGTACATCGTGTTTATCGATGAGCTGCATACTCTGGTTGGTGCCGGCTCGGCGGAAGGGTCGCTTGATGCGGCGAATATCTTGAAGCCGGCGCTCTCGCGCGGCGAGATTCAGTGCATCGGCGCCACCACACCGGCGGAGTTTCGCAAATCGATCGAACGCGATCGCTCGCTTGAACGACGCTTCCAGGCCGTCAAGGTTGCGCCGCCATCCGAAGTTGAAGCGATCGAGATTTTGGCCGGCGTGCGCGAGCGGTACGAGAGTTTTCATCAGGTACATTACGCCGATGATGCGCTGGCCGCCGCGGTAATTCAGTCAAGCCGCTACATTCCCGATCGTTTCCTGCCGGATAAGGCCATTGACGTGATCGACGAAGCTGGAGCGCGAGTGAAGCTGCGCGTGCGCGCTGAGCAGGGAAGCATCGATGCGCTGACCGCGTCGCTAACAGAATGGGAGCGCGCTACGTACGGCCGCGCGCAAGCGCAAATCGAAGAAGAAGATCCGGTCGTGGTTGGCGAGGTGACGCGCGGTGACGTTGAAGAAGTGATTGCGCGCTGGACCGGCATCCCCATCACGTCGCTGAAAGAGGGCGAGTCAAAGAAACTTCTTCGCATCGAAATCGAGTTGCACAAGCGCGTCGTTTCACAACGGCCGGCGATCTCGGCGCTCGCGCGTGCAATTCGCCGCTCGCGCGCGGGCTTGAAGAATCCGCACCGGCCAGTCGGCTCGTTCCTGTTTCTGGGGCCCACGGGCGTCGGCAAGACTGAAGTTGCCCGGTCACTCGCGCAGTTTCTGTTCGGCAGTGAACGCGCGATGATTCGCTTCGACATGTCCGAGTTCATGGAGAAGCATTCCGTTTCCAAATTAATCGGCTCGCCGCCGGGTTACGTCGGGCATGAAGAAGGCGGGCAACTGACGGAACGCGTAAAGCGGTCGCCCTACGCCGTGTTGCTGTTCGATGAAATCGAAAAGGCGCACACCGACATCTTCAACATTTTGCTGCAGGTCTTTGAGGACGGAATTCTGACCGATGCGCTTGGCAACACCGTTGACTTCAAGAACACGATCATCATCATGACGTCGAACATCGGCGCGCGCTTCATTCAGAAGCGAGCGTCGCTCGGTTTCCAGGGCACCGCCGACATGTCGAGGACGAAGATGGAAGAAATGGTAATGAGTTCGGTGCGCCAGATCTTCAATCCGGAGTTCATCAATCGGCTCGACGAGATTATTGTGTTCGACGAACTAGGCGATCCGGATCTGCTCGACGTGTTGCAACTGCAAGTGGATCAGATTAACCGAACGATGACGAATCACGGCTTTATCGTTCGCCTGGCTGACGATGCGAAGCGCTGGATTCTCGACAAGACCTGCGCTGATCGCTCATACGGCGCGCGTCCGCTCCGCCGCGCGCTGCAGAAATACGTCGAAGATCCGCTTTCGGAAGCCTTAATTCAGGGTCAGCTCGGTGAGGCATCGCTGGTGGAAATGTATGTTGAGGGTGGCGAACTCGGCTTTCGCTCGATCTTGATCGATGAAAACGGTGTCGAGCAACCCAGCGATTTGCTGCTGACGCAGTAAGACTAGCCGCAATTCAAGTGTTTCTCTTGTCCAAAGTGTGCTCCACTTTGGACTTTCGCTTTATTTTGCCGGTATAATGCGCCACTTTGTTGAGCTGAAAACTGGCAACGAGCGAAGGCGGCGGCGAATCAAAGTGCTCCCCAGGCTGCGCGTCGTCCAGGTTTGTGTTACGGTTTTCCCAGTAAACGCTGATTAATTTAAGTGCCGGAACCCCGATTGCTAGTCGGCGTGGAATGGCACAAACTAGCGCTCTTGCTTTGCCCCATCTGGAAACTCAGATGGATTGACTAATAAGAATCCGGAAGAGACCTCCAGGGACCGGCACCTATGCATTCATATCGCGTTGTTTGGCTCGCTTTTCTGAGCGCCATCATCTGCATTTCTTCACTGGCTTTCGCGAATCCCGCGTACGCCCAAGACCCGCAGCAACGTATCGTTGAAAGCGTAGACATCATCGGCAATCGCCGGCTGCGCAAAGACGACATCCTTTATTACGTCCAAACCCGTCCCGGTGATGTCTATAATCCGGCACAGGTGCAGCGTGATTTGCAGGCGCTTCTCTCCTACGGGTTCTTTGATAAGGTCGAAACGCGAGTCACCGAAGAGGTTGGACCGCGAGGCGGCGTGGTCATTACGTTTTATGTCAAAGAACTCCCGATCCTTCGCGACATTATTTTCGCCGGACTCAGCAGCGTTCCCGAGTCAGATGTCTTAAAGGCCTTTCGTGAGCAGCGCGTCGGGGTTTCCAAAGAAGCCATCTACGATCCGGTCAAAGCTCGCAATGCCATCCGCGTACTAAAACAATTGCTGGCCGCCAAGGGCCATCCGAACGCGGTCATCACCGAAGAGAAAGAGCAGATCTCGGCGACGTCAGTGGCGATAACCTTCCGCATTGACGAAGGCGCGCGGGTGCGTGTGGCTGAGATTGAATTTGAGGGCAGCAAAGTTTTCAAAAGCGGGCAGCTTCGCAGCCAGATGAAGTACGTGAAGGAAGCCGGCCTGTTCTCACGAATTAAGGAACAGGACATTCTGCATCGCGAGAAACTCGACTATGACCTGCATATGGTTGATAACTACATGCGGTCAAGGGGTTATCTGCAGGCGCGCCACGGCGAGCCGCGCATCGAAGGCCTCGGCCGCCGCCGCACGGGCTTTCCGATCTTGCCCTTGCCCTTCCTCTCTTCTACGGATGACGTGCTGCGCATCACGGTTCCCATCAACGAAGGAAAACTGTTTCGCCTTGGCGACATGAAGATCGAAGGCAATTCGATTTACTCCGAAGAGTTCATCAAGGCCGTGATTGGCCTTCAGAAAGGCGACATCGCGAACGGCGAGGCCATCAGCAAAGCGCTCTACGAGAGTCTCAAGAAAGCTTATGGCGCGCAGGGCTTTATTCAATACACGGCAGAAATTCAACCCACGTTCAAAGAAAATCCGCAGAAGCCGGATGAAGGCGTCGCGGATTTTCTGGTCACGATCGACGAAGGCAAGCAATTTACCCTGCGCCGGCTCGAGTTCACGGGCAACACCTTCACGCGCGACAACGTGCTCCGTCGTGAAGTGCTGATCAACGAAGGCGATATCTATAACCAGAACAACTTCGAGTATTCGATCATCCGGTTGAACCAGCTGGGCTACTTCAATCCGATCGACAAGGACAAGGATGCCGACTATCGCACTAACGAAGAAGAAGCGCTGGTTGATATCACTCTGAAAGTTTCGGAGAAAGGCCGCCAGGAAATTTCATTCAACGGCGGCATATCGGGCATCGGCGGGTCGTTTTTCGGTCTGCACTACGCGACAAACAACTTGTTTGGCCGGGGCGAAGTGCTCTCAATTGATTTGGCGGCGGGCAATCGCCAGCGCAGCTTCAGCCTTTCGTTTACCGAGCCGTACATAAAGAACCGTCCGATTACCGCAGGCTTTTCTATCTTCGCCTATTCGCAGAAGTTTTTTGGCGAAGGCACGGCGCTGTCGTCGAACATCGACGCGCAACAGGGCCTATTCGGCTCGGCTTTGGACTTTGCGCAGGCCAGTTCAGAAAATCTTTTCACCCGCGACTCATACGGCGTTTCAGTCTTCGCCAGTTCGCCGCTGTCTGAGTTCTATCGCAAACGGCCGTTCACGCAATTTTCGCGGGTCGGACTTTCGTACCTGTTCAGCATGTCCAGCACGAAAGATCCGGAAGTTAACCAGAGCGGGGTGGCGGAAACGTTCATTCCTATCGTTTACCGGCAACCGAACATCATCACCAGCCGCATTACCGGAACGTTTGCCTACGACGTGCGCGATTACAAAGGCGGCATCGATGCGACATCCGGCCGTTCGTTGTCGGTCGGATTGGCGTTCGCCGGACTGCTCGGCGACGTGCGGACGTATCAACCGACGGCTGAGTTCACTCAGTTTTATCCGATCCGCAACAAGAAGAGCAATAACCCGCAGGTCTTCGCATTCCGCATTCAGGCCGGCACCGTTGGCGCATTCGCGATTTCCAATAAAGTCAGCAGCGCCAACTCGCTGGCGTTTGTTGACGGCGTCCCGGTTTACGAGCGCTACTTCCTCGGCGATGAGTTTTCGATTCGCGGGTATCCACCGCGAGGTATCAGCCCGTTCTATCCGCTCGACACTTATATAACGTCGCAAAACGTTGTCCTGGCCACCAACTCGGCGGGCCCCGCCGCTTCTGCGGGACTGCCGCCACAGTTGGCTCTAATTGGATTGTTCACCGGACCGGAAGGAAACAACGTAGCGCAACTCGGCCGAAGTTACTTCCGCCTCGGTGGCGATTCCCAACTGCTTGGGAATTTTGAGTATCGCATCCCGATCTTTGGCAGTACGGTGTCCGCGGCCTTGTTTGCTGACATCGGATCCTCCTTCAATTGGCGCACCGGTGGCGACCAAAGTTTTTCCAGCGAGTTTCTGCCGGATCTGCCGTTTCTACAGACCGTCGGCTCAGTGCCTTGCCCCCGGTTTGGGAGCCTCGCGACTGTACCCGTCACCCTCAGTTCGCTGGTTTTCTGCAAGAATCCACAATTGGCGGTTCAGCCTTTCTTCGGCGCTCTCGTCGCGCGAGACAATCGCCTCGTAACGCAGACGGAACTTGACGAGAATCAGGTTGGGATAATCAATCTGGCAACGGGGCTTCCGCCGGGATTTCAGCCGGTATTCTTTCGCGGCGAGGCGCAGACGACGACCATCGCCCGTCTGGGTGAAGCCAAGTTCGCCAAAATCAGCGATTTTCACACCAGTATCGGGGGCGAGCTGCGGGTGCAAGTGCCGGTTCTAAACGTGCCTTTTCGGCTGATTTATGCGTATAATCCGAGGGCGCGCGGCGACTTCCAGATTCTTGACGGCGTGCCGTTTATTTTCAACGAGAAGAAAACCACGTTTCGGTTTAGCGTCGGCCGCACCTTCTAGTTTCAAAACGTCAACGCTTAAGCCGCAGAGGCAAACCAATCCGGCGATCAGGACAACTAAGGTTTCAGTTCAAATCGCCTCTTGAATTTAAGGAGTAGTACGACAGGTTATGAAAGTAATTCGTGCGACAGCCGCGGTCGCTTTTTTCGTGGCATTGACGGTCGCTTCGGTTTCCGCGCAAACGCGCCCGGCCGCCGGCACCGGCACGCAACCGCGTCCAGCCGCTACCCCCGGGCCGACCGCTCCATCAACGGTCAGCGTCCCGGATAGCAAAGTCGCTTTGATCGACAGCTCGGCGTTCGCAGATGAGAAGCAAGGCATCGCCAAGTTCGTCAGCGCACTGAAGAGAGTGAATGCTGAGTTTCAGCCGCGCCAGACTGAGCTGCAGAACCTGCAACAACAGATCGAGAAAGCTAAAAGCGATTTGCAGAAAGCTGCTCCGGTACAGGATGCGAAGGTTACTCAACAGCAGCAAGACCGAATCGCCGTGATGGAAACGGAATTCAAGCGCAAGGGTGAAGACGCGCAAGCGGCTTTCAACAAGCGTCTTGAGGAAGTCCTGGGTCCAATTTACGAAGACATCGGCAAAGCGCTCGACGGTTTTGCGAAGGCTCGGGGCATTACCCTGATTCTGGATGTCACAAAAGTTCAGGGTATCGTGAGCGCGGCGGACGCGATGGACATTACGCGCGCCTTCATTACTGAATTCAACAGTAAGAACCCGGCAACCGCGTCGTTGGCAGCGCCGAAGTAACCCGGAGCTTGATGAACCGAACAGATGCGGAGATTGGCCGGTTGCCTCTCTCCGCATTTCGCCGTTAAGTAACTAACCATGAAACGAATTTTGTTGCCACTTTTGCTCGTGACGATCTCAGCGTCCGCGTCTGCCCAGACGCCCGGCCCGACCACTTCGGCCCCGCCACAAACGGCGGCGGCGGTACCGCGCAGCAAGATCGCGGTCATCTATTCCGGAGCCTTCCAGGATGCGAAAGAGGGCATCACCCGGTTTGCTGCGACGGTTACCAAACTGAACGCCGAGTTTCAGCCGATTCAAAACGAGTTGAACCAGACGGCGCAAAGATTGAACGCCCTGCAGGAAGAAATCAAGAAGATGCAGGGAGGCGCAACGCCCGCTACTCCGCAGCAGATTCAGGCGAAGATCGAACAGTTTGACACACAAAAGAAGGCTTACGATCGCAAAGGTGAAGACGCCCGGCTAAATTATCAAAGACGCCGCGGCGAATTGCTGATGCCGTTGCAGGAAGATGTTGGCAAGGCACTCGACGTGTTCGGCAAGGCGAATGGCATTACCATGATTATCGATGGGACTCAGGTGCCGCTGGTTTACGCTGCCGCCGCCATCGACATAACGAAGGCGTTCATTGCGGATTACAACCGCCGGAACCCGGCGACTGCAGCAGCAACGCCCCGATAACTAACCATTTTCCATTCGTCATTTGACGTCTTTCATTTGCCATTGACCGGGCAAGCAGATGCTGTGGAGCCGATGAGCAATGAAAAATAGAAAATGACAAATGGAAAGTGATCTTTGCAATGGAAACCGTTCTCGACTCTGAAGGAATAAAAAAACTCCTCCCGCACCGCTATCCGTTTCTGCTCGTCGATCGGATCATCGAACTCATTCCCCGCACGCGCGTCGTCGGGATCAAGCAAGTCAGCATCAACGAAGAGTATTTTCAAGGCCACTTTCCGGGCGCACCGGTGATGCCGGGGGTTCTGGTAATTGAAGCGCTCGCTCAATGCGGCGCGATCCTGGCGCTGCGTGAAATCGAAAATCGTGATCAAAAGCTGGTGCTCTTTACCGGCATAAAGGAAGCGCGCTTTCGACGCCCGGTGGTGCCCGGCGATACTTTGGTGCTGGAAGTGACGGCGTTGCGGACCGGCTCGCGCATTCAGCGCATGCGCGGCGAAGCAAAAGTTGACGGACAAATCTGCGCGGATGCCGAACTTACGAGCGTTATCGCCGATCGAGAACCCTAAAACCCCACGATGAGTTCTCCATTCATGCAAAGCGAGAAACAGTCGCAATCAAATCAGATTCATTCGTCTGCCATCGTCAGCCCACGCGCGCGAATTGGCGACCGCTGCTACATCGGCCCGTACGTGACGATTGGCGATAACGTTGAGCTCGGCAACGGGGTGCGCATCGACTCGCACTGTGTGATCGACGGCCGCACCCGCATCGGCGATGAAACACATATCTATCCGTTTGTCTCAATTGGCTTGCCGCCGCAGGACCTGAAATTCGCCGGCGAAGATACTGAGACTGAAATTGGCCGTCGCAATCGCATCCGCGAATTCGTCACGATTCACCGCGGGACCACAGGCGGTGGCGGAATCACCCGCACCGGTGACGATTGCTTCCTGATGGCGCAAACGCATATCGCGCACGATTGCCTGATTGGCAACAACGTGATCATGGCCAACGCCGCAACCCTCGCGGGCCACGTTATCGTGCAGGACAGCGCCAACATCGGCGCGTACTCAGGCGTGCACCAATTCTGTCGCGTCGGCCGTGAGGCCTATGTTGGTGGCTACTCGGTGGTGGTGAAAGACGCTCTGCCCTTCGCGCTAACGGTGGGCAATCACGCAAAGTGTTACGGCTTGAACAAAGTCGGCATGCGGCGGCGCGGCTACTCGCGTGAGACGATGGACGCGCTCCATCACGCCTTTCATTTATTGCTGACGGCAAAACTCAACACCTCACAAGCCGTTGAGAAAATCCGAGCGGAGATTAGTGGCATCCCCGAAGTTGAGGAACTGATCGCGTTTATCGAGACTTCGCAACGTGGAGTAGTGAAGTGATTAACGGCGAGGCGTAAGAACTCATCTTTTGCGTAGCCCAGGCGTTTACGCCTGGGAAAGCGTGGACAAAAGTTTTCTGCCCCATTTATGGGGCTTTTGAATTAGCCTGTTGCAAAGCCTCCGGAAGGAGGCTCTTAGATTCATCATCTGAATTATTACCTCAGGCGTGAACGCCTGGGCTAGACAAGAAGGTTAATTACAGAACGCCAATGAAGCTCGGACTCATCGCCGGAAACGGTACCTTTCCGTTCCTGGTTCTCGAAGGTGCGCAGAAAGCCGGCGCGCAGATCGCCGTCGCCGCCATTCGTGAAGAGACCGATCCGCAAATCGAAAAAGTTTCGGACAACGTGACCTGGGTTGGTGTCGGCCAGCTCGGCAAGATGCTGCGCTTTTTCAAAAAGGAAGGCGTGGATAAGGCAATCATGGCCGGCCAGGTAAAGCACGTCCAGATCTTCAGCAGCTCAATTCCCGATCTGCGCATGGTGAAGATGCTTCTTCGTCTGCCGCGCAAGAACACTGACGCGTTGATCGGGGCGGTCGCGAATGAGTTGGCCAGCGAAGGAATTGAGCTGATCGATTCCACCTATTTTTTGCAGGAGCACCTGCCGCAACCGGGGATCCTGACCAAACGGAAACCTGACGAACGCGAGCGGGGCGACATTGAATACGGACTGGAAGTAGCGCACGAAATTGCGCGGCTCGATCTCGGCCAGACAATCGTGGTTCGCGATCGCGCGTGCGTTGCGATTGAGGCGATGGAAGGCACCGACGCCGTGATTCGTCGCGCCGGCGAACTAGTGCGGGGCCGGTTAACCGTCGTCAAGATCGCCAAGCCCGATCAGGACATGCGGTTCGATGTGCCCGTGGTTGGCCTCTCGACGATTCAAACGATGATCGACGCGGGTGCGACGTGTTTGTGTCTGACGGCTGGGAAGACTCTAATGTTTGAACGGGACGAGATGCGTCAACTCGCGGACAAAAACAAGATCGCGCTCGTTGCTGTCTAGCGCCTGAGGACCAGCTTGACTTGGGCGTCGAATGGGAATAAAACCCTCACCATAATTCCCCGGTCATAATCAGCTTTCACGGAAGCATTTCGTTCTCAAAAAGTTTCTTTAGGGAGGAATAGAATCATGGCATTACGTTTAGGAGACACGGCGCCGAATTTCACGGCCCAGACGACTGAGGGGCCAATCGATTTTCACGAGTGGATTGGCGACAGTTGGGCAGTTTTGTTTTCACATCCGAAGGACTTCACGCCGGTCTGCACAACGGAACTTGGTTATGTGGCGAGCATTAAACCTGATTTCGACAAGCGCAACGTGAAGGTCATTGGGTTGAGCGTTGACCCGGTCGAGAACCACGCGCGCTGGTCAACCGATATCGCAGACGCAACCGGTCACGCGCCGAATTATCCAATGATTGGCGATACCGATCTGGAAGTGGCGAAGCTTTATGACATGTTACCCGCGGCGACGGCGGGAACTTCTGAAGGGCGCACCGCGGCTGACAACATGACGGTGCGTACCGTCTTCGTTATTGGCCCGGACAAGAAGATCAAACTGATGTTCATCTATCCGATGGGGACGGGCCGTAACTTTGATGAAGTCCTGCGCGTGATCGACTCGATTCAGTTGACTGCGAACCACAGTGTAGCGACGCCGGCAAATTGGAAGGACGGCGACGACGTGATCATCGTGCCGGCATTGAACGACGAAGCGGCAAAGGAAAAATTTCCGGACGGTTGGAAGACGGTCAAACCCTACCTGCGCATTGTCCCGCAGCCGAACAAGAAGAAGAGCGACACGGTCACGGCTGGCTCGTAAGCCACTCAATCCGAAATTAAAGGCGCGGAGTGGCAATGCACTCTGCGCCTTTTTGTGTCTGTGTTGCCGGTCTAATCACTTTCGACCGTGTAAGTGATCGTCACCTTACCACCGGCAGGGATGGTTGCCTTGAACTGGACCGTGTTTGCGCCGAGCGGCTCAGCGGCAACGGTGCTTTCGATGATCTTCCATTCGTTGTCGTCGTAACGTTCGATGCCCTCCCGCACGAAGGCCTCGGCTGGTACGGAGCCCCGGTTCATCAAAACGATTTCGACTCTCGTCACCAGTTTGTTATCGCTCTCATTTCCTAAGCGCTTGTCTACGACCCGACGTTCCAATATCCGCCGGGTACCGAAGATTGTGGTTGAACGGCCCTGGCTTAGGCTGAACTCGCCATTGGGCGGGACGAACCCAATGCGATCCTGTCCGACAATCTGCGAAACGGCCCCTTCGCGCTGATACATCGTGACCAGTCCGGCGGGCATCGGTGCCCCGGCAGAGTTCTTCAATACCAGCCGCACTTCCAGCCCGCGCGGCAGCAGAATGAAGCCGCCGCGTCCCATCGTCTGCGCGTCGTAAGTATTCTCGAAGATGTTTCGTTGGACGACCGCCAGCCGCGCGCGTTGGAAAATCGGAAAGCGGCTAATGGTGGCATTGGCGTTTAGACTTATGTTGTTGCCGAGCGTAAAGCGGTTGAAAGCGCTCAGGCTCGAGACGTCCGCGAATGAGGTTCCACTGGTCGTGTCCTCGCTGATACCCGCAATGTTTGACTGTGACTGTGTTGTGTAGTCGCGCCGGTACCCGTCGCTTGATCCGTCGGACAACAGCGATATGTCGCCTGCCACCAGATCGATTGTGCCGGCGGCGATATCTACGCCGGTGTTGTGGTTCAGCGACACCCATGAATCCAGCATCGCGGCGGTGGGTGGCGCATCTTTCGCCGTTGGTTCCAGGACCAGCAGGTAATCCGCCTGCCAGGAGATGCCCGGCGCGAGGTAGTCAACCTGCACGCGCTTGCGCCCCGCCGGGCCGCGGTTTTGAATCACGAGATGCAGCACCGGCGACTTTTCGTTATTCACCTGTGGGCCGTCATAGGTCACGTCCTGGCGTAAGACTTCCGCGTCCTGGGCTATGACGCGTACGGTGCGGATGCTGGCGCGCGGCATCAAGCTGCGCCAAACGATCGTGTTGCGCCCCGGCTGCAATTCGATCATCCGCTCGTCAAGGAACTCGGCAATGTTCGCGTTGTAAACCGTCAGATGCGCAAGGTTGTGCGGAGCGTTTTGCGCGTGAGCGGGGAAGCATGCGAAGCCGCAAAACAGGAAGGCCAACAGTAAAGAACATGATTTTCTCAACATCAAGGATCTCCTTCTTCGGAACCAGACTGGTGCCGTCAATCTAACGCACGCGGAGTGGCAAGACAAAGACGTGGTTTGCGAGTAATCTTGCTCAGCTTTCGCGCCGGAACTAAAAAGGAGGAACAAATGCGACAGATCGTGACCACCGGAAACGGTGACGTTGGAGTGATGCGCGTGCAAGAGGCGCCCGATCCAAAACCAGGTGCGGGCGAAGTCCTGGTTCGCGTGAAAGCCGCCGGTCTGAACTTTGCCGACATCCTCGCGCGGCAGGGTTTGTATCCCGACGGCCCGCCGAAGCCTTGCGTGATGGGTTATGAAGCTGCCGGCATAGTCGAAGACGTGGGCGAAGGTGTCGATCGTAATCTGATGGGTAAAGCCGTCATCGCGATGACGCGCTTCAAAGGTCAGGCCGAACTCCTCGTCGTTTCGGCCGCGCAAGTGTTTGCGAAACCTGACTCGCTCACATTCGAAGAAGCCGCCGCCATTCCCGTGAATTACCTCACAGCATGGGCGCTGCTCGTGACGATGGGCGGTCTGAGGAAAGACGAAGCCATTCTGATTCATAACGCGGGTGGCGGTGTTGGATTAGCGGCTCTGGACATCGCGAAACATATCGGCGCGAAAACTATCGGCACGGCCAGCCCCGGGAAGCACGAGTTTCTTTATCAGCGCGGACTGGATCATGCGATTGACTATCGCAATCAGGACTGGCTGCCGGTGCTGATGGATCTGACCGGTGGCCGTGGCGTGGAACTCGTCATCGATCCGTTAGGCGGCCCGAGCTGGAAGAAGAGTTATCGCGCGCTCCGCGCGACAGGTCGCATGGGCGTCTTCGGCATGTCGGTCGTCTCGGCTTCAGGAATTCGTGGCAAGCTCCGCGCCTTCAAAGCGATTGCGCAGATGCCGCGCTTTAGTCCGTTTGGGCTGATGAATAGAAACAAAGGCGTGTTCGGTCTGAATCTTGGTCACATGTGGCGCGAGGGTGAAAAGGTGCGCGACTGGACGCAGGAGATCATGCGCGGCGTCGCTGAGGGCTGGATTCGACCGCACGTCGATCGAGCTTTTCCTTTCGATCAAATCGCCGAAGCCCACCGGCACCTGGAAGAGCGTAAGAACACGGGCAAGGTTGTGCTCGTGCCTTAGCTTCTTTAGCGGCCCTTAGATTCTCACTGTATTGAGTCCTCTCGCGGCCGTCTCCCTCGATTTTTGGCCGCTGAAAGTTTTTCAAGTCTCTCGCAAAATCACTAGCCGATCTCCGTCCGCATACGCCTCGCAGGTGTGGGAACCCACATTGTTGCGTACCCCGCGACGACCGAAGATTCTTCTTCACAAGGCTTGAATTACTCGACAGCGATGAAGACATTCGACGTAGTGGTCATCGGAGCCGGCCTGGCAGGATTACAGTGCTCGCGCCTGTTGGCGGCGCAGGGGTTTCGCATACTTCTGGTTGATCGAAAACCGACGCTCGCGCATTCCGTACACACGACCGGGATCTTCGTGCGACGGACCCTGGAAGACTTTAAGTTTCCCGAAGATTGCCTCGGTCCGCCGGTGCGGCACGTCACGCTTTATTCGCCTGCGCGGAGGTCAATGGATCTTTCCAGTCCGCACGATGAGTTCCGGGTGGGCCGGATGGGTTTGCTGTACGAGCGATTCCTGGAGCAATGTCTCGAGGCGGGCGTTGAATGGATGCCGGAAACTCGTTTTACCGGCCTGACCGACTCTGAAGCCGGTCGCGTCGTGCATCTTGAAGGCCATGGATCCACGCACCAGGTGCGAACGCGTTTGATCGTGGGCGCTGATGGTGCAAATTCGCGCGTGGCGCGCGCCCTCGGGCTCGATCAAAATCGGGAATGGATTGTCGGCATCGAGGAAGTATTGGAAGACGTGCCGCTGGAAGGCCCACCGAGATTTCACTGTTTTCTTGATCCGCGGCTGTCGCCGGGCTATCTCGCATGGGCGGTCCATGATGGAGAGCAGGTGCACGTCGGCGTCGGCGGCTATTCAGCGCGCTTTGACCCACAGGAAGCGTTGGAAGAATTCAAGGGAAGTCTGAACGGTATTCTTGATCTGAGGAATGCGAGGTTCGTTGAAAAGCGCGGCGGGCGCATACCCGTGGGTGGCGTCATGCGACGTATTGCGAACGAGCAAGGTCTGTTAGTAGGAGACGCCGCCGGTGCGGTTTCCCCGCTGACGGCTGGCGGCCTCGATCCTTGCATGAGGCTTTCGACTTTTGCTGCTAACGAAATCACCAACTTTCTACGGACGGACGGGCGTTGCTCGCTCGCCAAGTATTCCGGCGAGCAGTTTCGTGCGCGATTCATGTCACGCCTTTGGTTGCGACGCGTGCTCAAGACGATAGACCAAACGGCTCTGGTTGAACTGGCGTGCGGAGTCATGCGTCTGCCGCTGTTGCGTTCGTTCGCCTGGCACGTCTTCTTTGGACGCAACTCGTTTCCCGACATCGACGCCAACATCGCGGCGTCATGTGCGTCCATCGAGTTGGCATCCTCTAATACCAGGTAATCCACCTAAACTAGTAGTCGTTCAGCTGGAGAGAATCTCTCATTCTCGCCGTCGCTTTAGCGCGGCGATCAGGTTGGCGACGCGCCAGGGGAAACCGTTTAAACGGTTTCCATTTGCAAGGGCCGCAGGTTGCCACCGGGCTAAAGCCGCGGTGTGAATGAGAAACCCAAAGTAAACCATTACCACCAAGCTTCCCTGCAAACTCTTCAGCGATTGGTGTATCATCCCGCGAAATTTTGCTGCTTCGAGGATCAATCCATGACAAAGCGTCTGATTCAGTTGCTCGTCCTCTGCTTTTTTCTGACCAATCTGTCCGCGCAAACAAGACAAACGCCTGCGGCTGATGACTACAACGCGATTTTCAAATCGCTTAAGTGGCGCTCTATCGGGCCGTTTCGCGGCGGCCGCTCTGTGAGTGGCACTGGCGTCGTCGGCGATCCGAAGACGTACTACATGGGCACGACCGGTGGAGGTGTCTGGAAGACCGACGACATGGGACTGAGTTGGCGGAACATCTCAGATGGTTACTTCAAGACGGGCTCAGTCGGCGCAATCGCGGTCGCGGAAAGTGATCCCAACGTGGTTTACGTCGGCATGGGTGAGCACGCTGTGCGCGGCGTGATGACGCATCATGGCGATGGCGTTTACAAATCGACCGACGCGGGCAAGACCTGGAAGAAGATGGGCCTTGATGCGACGCAACACATCGCTCGCATCGTGATCGATCCGAAGAATCCCAACATTGTCATCGTCGCTGCGCAGGGCGCGCTTTACAGTTCTTCGAAGGAACGCGGCATCTACAAATCAACGGACGGCGGCGCGACTTGGAAGAACGTTCTGTTCGTGAACGACAAAACGGGTGCGGCGGAATTGTCGATGGACATGACGAATACGCGAATTCTTTACGCGGCGATGTGGGAACACGGACGTTTGCCCTGGAAAGTCATTAGTGGCGGACCGGGCAGCGGCCTCTACAAATCGACCGATCAGGGTGAGACGTGGGACAGATTGAAAGAAGGCCTGCCGGAAGAAATGGGCAAGATGTCCATCACGGTGAGCCGTTCTAATCCGGAAAAGGTTTATGCGTTGATAGAGAGCGATTCAGACAAAGAAGCGGGCGGCTTGTTCGTTTCAAACGACGCCGGCAAGAAATGGAGCCGCATTACGAACGATCATCGCCTGGTGCAACGAGCCTGGTACTACATCGAACTGTTCATCGATCCGAGAGACGAACACACCATTTATGTTCTAAGCGCGCCCGCACTGCGCTCCATCGATGGCGGCCGGACCTGGGAAACACTGTCAGGCACGCACGGCGATTTTCACGACCTCTGGATTAATCCTGACGATTCGAAGAACTTCGTGATCTCGAACGACGGTGGCGTGGCCATAACTTTCAACGCGGGCCGGACGTGGAGCACGCAAAGCAATATGCCGACGGCGCAGATGTATCGCATAAACGTGGACAACCAGTTTCCGTATCGCATCTACGGCGGACAGCAGGACAACACTTCAGTCTCGATTGCCCACCGCGAACTTGGCGGCGGAGGCATTTCGACTAACAGTTGGACTTACTCAGCCGGCGGCGAAAGCGCCTTCCTTGCATTCGATCCTGACGATCCGAAACTCGTCCTCGGCGGGAGCTATCAAGGCACTATCGAAGTTCTGAACGTGGACGCAAAAGGCGGCACCAGCATCATGGCTGCGCCCATCCAGTACCTGGGAATGGACGCAAAGGATCTGAAGTATCGTTTCAACTGGAACGCGCCGATCATCTGGAGCAAGCACGAGCCGAACACCTTCTATCACGGCGCGCAATACGTTCTGAAGACCAGTGACTGGGGCAAGACGTGGAAGGAAGCTTCGCCCGATCTCACGCGCAACGAAAAAGAGAAGCAAGGGAAAGGCGGCGGCCCGTACACCAACGAAGCCGTGGGCGCAGAGAACTACGGCACCCTCGCCTACATCATGGAATCGCCGCATGAGAAGGGCGTAATTTGGACGGGCAGCGATGACGGGCTCGTCTATTTGACGCGAGATGGCGGCGCTAATTGGAAGAACGTTACGCCTCGCGGTTTGTCCGAGTCTCTAATCAATGCGATTGAGGTTTCGCCGTACGACAAAGCGACTGCGTACATCGCCACCACGCGCTACAAGTTCAACGATCACCGGCCGAGCCTTTACAAGACGACTGATTATGGCGCGACCTGGTCGAAGATCGACAACGGCATCCCGGCGAACGCTTTCACACGCGTGGTGCGCGAAGACGACGTCCGCAAAGATCTGCTCTTTGCCGGGACGGAACTTGGCGTGTTCATTTCGTGGGACGGCGGTAGGAATTGGTCGCCGTTTCAATTGAACCTGCCGGTTACGCCGATAACGGATCTGCGCGTCCACAAAGGAAACCTGGTCGCCGCGACCTCGGGCCGATCGTTCTGGATACTCGACGATCTGAATGTGCTGCGCCAGTACAAGAAGGACACCCCGGCTTTCAGCCTCTACCGGCCGGCGAACCCCTATATCGTGAATGGCTCCAGCGAACTGGATGGCACCAGTGAAGATTTCACTGGCGCTAACACCTTCCGTGGCGTGAATCCGGCCACGGGCGTAGTCATTCATTATCACCTGCCAGAGTTGAAAAAGGACGAGCACATCTCGCTCGAGATCAAAGACGCCGATGGCAATCTCGTGCGCACTCTTTCTTCAAAAGGCGACGAGAAATTCAGGCGCTGGGACGGCGGTCCACGGGCCGAACCACTGCTCCCAAAAAAGCAGGGCCTGAACCGTTTCGTTTGGGACACGCGTTACGCGACGATGCCGGGCATTCCAGGCGTTTACATCGAAGCCGGCTATTCGGGGCACAAGGCTCCACCGGGCAGATACTCGATCATGTTGAAGAGTGGTGGCCAGACGCTCTCGACTGAAGTCGAGATCCTCGCGAACCCGCTCTATCCGACTGACGCGGCGACGTACCGCGAGTACCACAGCACCATGTTGAGCATGGAAACTGAATTGGCGACCATGCATCGAATGGTGAACGACCTCTACGAGAAACAGAAACAGTTAGAGTCGCTAATCAACTCGATTCCAACCGGCGACAAGTACGCGGCAATTAAGAAGGACGGCGAAGCGCTGCTAAAGAAAATGAAAGCGTGGGACGACGAGATGGTGCAGCGCAAATCGAAAGCGTACGACGACGTTGAGAACTTTCCGAACAAGTTCACCGCCAATTATCTTTTCATGATCAACGCGACGGAGAGCGACATTCCCAGAGTCAATCAACCGTCGCTCGATCGGATGAGGGAGTTGAACGCGCAATGGGCTTCATTGAAAGCGCGAGCAACCGAAATTCTCGACCGAGACATTCCTGCACTGAACAAGCGCATGTGGGACGCGGGATTAGGCGCGATCTGGAGGTTCTAGAAATGCTCCGCCGCCGCAGTCTTTAAGCAGCCTCCTTGAATTGAAGTCTTGCGTAGACGCCCAGCGATGCCAGAATTCGGAGCATAAGATCGGTCGAAATATCATGCGTGTTGCGATTGAGGATCGCTGTGACGCGCGTGCGTGATGTGTGGGATAGTTTCGCGACCTGCGAATGAGTCAGGCCACGCTCGTTTACCACTTCAATAATCTTATCGTTCAAATCACTTCGGATCTCGATCTCTACGCCATCCGCAGGCGTGAGACCCAGCGTTTTAGCGAGTTCCTTCGCATTTCGAGCTGCCACTGGTTTAATCTTTTTCATAGCATCTCTCTAAACCTCGTTCGCGCCAATTCAATCTCACGCAACGGCGTCTTTGCAGTCTTCTTTTTGAACGCGTGAATTATCAGGATTGCCGGCTCCAGTCGCGCAAAATGAAACACGCGATATGCGCCAGAGCGATCCTTGAGCCGCAACTCTTCGACACCGGGCGCGATCGAGGGCATCGGTCGCGACAACGGCATCGACAACTTCCGGCCCTTCTGCAAATCAAAAATCGCTTTGCCAAGCTCCCTCCGAATATCGGCGGGAAAGTTCCTTAAAACAGCTCGCGCCTGCGGGTGGAAGAGAGCCGGCTTCACCCGAGTAATGTCTCAGATATGAGACAGACAGGTCAAGGTCAACGGGCAATAGACGGTAAACGTTCCCGCCCCGTTTTGCCACGGCATCTAAATTGCGGACAATAGCGCCAGACCGCTTTTGCCGTTGAAAACGAGACACAACGTTTGGCTCATTCTGGCCGTGCTTCTGGGCACGGCCTTGAATTCGTTTGCCCAGACGCCGCAGTCACCGCTGCCGCCGCCCACTGGCTATGTCAACGATTACGTTGGTGCAATCGATCGCACGACAAAGAGCGAACTGGAAACGACGCTCACGAATTTAGATCGCCAGCAGGGAATTCAGTTCGCCGTCGCGGTAGTCGATACCGCGGGCGGTCAGACTATCTTTGACTACTCGCTTGCCGTCGCGCGTGGCTGGGGCCTGGGTTCGAAGGATACCCAGAAGCCCAGTCTCCTCCTGGTTGTCGCTCTCAAAGATCGAAACGCTTTCACCCAGGTCAGCCGGCATCTTGAAGGCGATATTCCGGATGGGCTCGCCGGACAAATTCAGCGCGAGAAGATTATCCCCGCCTTTCGTGCGGGTGAGTACGGCCGCGGGATACGTGACACGATCTACGAATACATCAGGACAGTCGCGCGGAAACAGGGGTTCAGTACCGACAAGATTTTTCCTGCCGGAACAACCTCTCAGCCGCCGGTTCGCGCGTCACGTCCGAAGGCGAACAGGTGCATGTCGATCATCGTCATCGGCGTCATCGTGATCGTCGTACTCGCGCTTCTGGCCGCAGCGCGCAGAGGCGGAAGGGGCGGGCCCGGAAGTGGCGGCAGCGGCGGCTGGCTCGGGTGGTTGCTCTTGAGCATGCTGCTCAGTGGCCGCGGCGGTTCAAGCTCGAGTGGCTGGTCGGGCGGCGGGTTTGGCGGGTTTGGCGGCGGCGGGGGTGGCGGCGGTGGAGGCGGCGGCTTCGGTGGCTTCGGCGGTGGCGGAGACTTTGGCGGCGGGGGAGCCGGAGTTAGCTGGTAATCATTACGACACGAATTCGCGTCGTTTACAGCAAATACAGCGGTTAAGTTAAGCTACATCAAAAGGAGATTCGCAAATGGGTAAGAAAGTTGGTCTGATCGTTCTGGGTGTCATCGTGGTCGTCGGGCTGATCCTCGCCATCTGGGCAATTGGCAGCTACAACGGACTGGTAACGAAGAGGCAGAATGTGGATGCTCAGTGGGCCGAGGTGCAGAACCAAATGCAGAGGCGGGCTGATTTGATTCCAAATATCGTGGCTACGGTTAAAGGCATTGCTGGTCTCGAAGAGCGAGTATTCACGCGAATCGCCGAAGCGCGCTCGCAACTGCTCTCGACGATCCAGAATCCGAACGCTACCACGGAACAGAAGATCGCGGCCGATCAGAATTTGACCACCGCGATGCGCGACGGAGGACTGCTGGGCACCGGCGGCCGCTTCCTGATGATCACCGAGAATTATCCGCAGTTGAAATCCAATGAAAATTTTCTTCGATTGCAGGATGAATTGGCCGGGACCGAAAACCGGTTGGCGACATCTCGGCGCGACTACACCCTGGCGGCGCAGGATTACAACACATCGCGAAGCAGATTTCCGACCGTACTGATTGCCGGGCTACTGGGATTTCCGGCGCAGCCGTACTTTCAAGCCGATCCGGGAGCGCAACGCGCGCCGACGGTCGATTTCAGCAAGTAGGCGCCCCAGGAGGGCGAATGTTTAGAGGCGGGGTGCGATGCGTATTTCAAAGTTTAGAGGCGGGCTACCGCCCGCTGAGTAGTGTCGGGCAGTGGCCCGACTCTAAACGACGACGGCTCCCAAAATGACTATGGCCGAAGCGACAAATTCTAAGGTTCTTCAGCGGTTGGTCGAAGACTTAATCGCCGCGCACGGGCAGAACCTCGCCTCAATCACGGTGTACGGCTCAACTGCGGTTGAGGAAACAACCGACGACCGCGCACATCACAACGTGCTGGTGGTGCTGAGCCGAATCGCTCTGGAAGATCTGCGGCGTTCGGTTGAGCCTTTACGCGTCTGGACAAAAGCCAATCAGCCGATGCCTGTGTATTTCTCGCTCGATGAATTGCAGCGCGCGGCTGACGTTTTTCCGATTGAGTTTCTGCAAATGCAGAAGGCGCGGCGGGTGCTACACGGTTCGGATCCGTTGGAGTTAGTCGAGACTTCGGACGCCAACCTGCGTCACCAGCTTGAGTACGAACTCAGGACGAAGTTTCTCCAGTTGCGGCGGCTCTATTTTCCCGCGTCACAGTCGGCGGAAAAGCTGGCGGCGCTGATGGTCGAAAGCCTGTCCAGTTTCGCAGCGCTGTTTCGGGCGGTGTTGATGCTGCGCGGCAGGGAAGTTCCCGTCGCGAAACGGGAAGCGATCCATGCCACGTCAACCGAGTTGGGTCTGGATGTGGCTCCGTTTGACCGGATTCTTGAACTCGGCAGTTCGCCACGCGCGAAACTAAGTGAAGCTGAAGAGAACGAGATCTTCGGCGCGTATCTAAACCAACTTGAGCGCGTGATTGACGCCGTCGATCAGCGCATCAGTCCGGATTCGTAATTGTCGGTGCCGCTTGAAGCATTTCCGTGCCTCATGCGACGAGTTGATTCAGCCTACTGCTCTATCAAATTTGTTCTGTTTCGTCATCAGTCTCTCCGGTGAGAGATGCTTCTGAGGACCTAATAAGGAAAGGCTTTCCCCTTTGAACCGCAAACGGAGTGGGAAACAGTCTCTCACTTTTGTAACTGTTATTCCCTTCATCTGACTCGATCACGTCGTGCTCGCTGTCCACAAACAGCTCGACCTCATATTTGAATGAAGGGTTTTCATCTATGTAACGCAAAGGCACGTTCATATATTCCGTGATGTAATTGCTATGAGCTCCTGGTATCCCGCCAACTCCTCCGGCAGCTCCGGCAGCTCCGGCAGCTCCGGCAGCTATTCCGGAAGCTCTGGCTAGAACCACGTTTGGCTCAAATCCCGGCTGAGAGGGGCCTGCGGCACTGCCGTAGATAATGAAGCCCGGGGGCACCTCGAAGACTTGTACGTGTTGTATTTGCAAAGAGCCGAATGTAGCTTTTTCTGTCACGGATAAAACAATCCTAAAGGGGCCTACGGCATTTCCGATGCCGATGTTCTTGACGATGCCCCTCGCGAATAATCTTTTGATCGAGTGGTTCGGAACGGTCTCGATCCCATAGGCCAACAGGTCTGGACGCAGCTGAGGAGGATTATTTTCCTCTTCACAGGCACGAAGCCGCTGCCGCCTGAGTCCAAGCTCTATCCGAAATTTTCTTATCTCCCTTCGATAGTAAGCTGCCAAATTAGCAGGAGCATCACTTTGTTCTCTTAGAAGGTCTCCGAGTTCTTGTTCAAGAAACTCTATTTCATCGGCTATGTGCGTGCATTGGAACGGAATCGTTGGCATCACTACCTCCTATGTTGAAGCTGAGGTTAAAGGTTTATGGTTCACCAACTAAACGCGTAATCCGCTCCGGAACTCCCACAAAATATTTTTTGAATGCTCGAATTGCCGCCAACGGATTATGACGTCTGTTTTGATCTCATCAGATTTCTGATCGACGCTTAGACGAGCTTCTCGGGGGACTGAGGCTGAGTGATTCGGATTCTTAATTTTCAAGAGCCCAGTTGAAACCCGAAACGGCAAAGCCGGTGAGGGACTTTGCCGTTTCGGTTATATCTCCAGATCCCCGGGGCAAGCGCATTCAGAGTTAACAAGCCAGCTGACTCCGCTCGCGTCCGATTGGTTAGGAGGCGGTCGCCCGACTGAACATCAGCGTAATGAGGAAATTACACCCGCTACCTGGCGCGGTCAGTCACGAGTACCTAACATTCTTCAGCGAGTAGTCGGCAAGCCCTAACGTCCCCGCGCCGACATCTTCGCCTCAACTCAAGGCACTGTTTCCTCTCTAAAATGTCGGCCGGAGTTTGTCCCCCGACGCCCCCAAACGCGCTGTACCAAACAGCATCAGCGAACAAGCGTGCCATCCACTCACCGATAAACGGACTGGGCAGATGAGGTGGACTGATTCTCCCGGAGTCGGATGCGCGGAGCAGGGAGGAGAATACAACTGCAAACGGATCGTTCGCCGATGGCTCCTTGAAGTGAATTCGAATTAAAGGATGCGAATGATCGTGGCACGAGCGTTCCCTGAGGAACTCCACCTTTTCGACCACCTCACCGGAAATCTTCGTCCAATCTTCACAGGACGTTCCCAGGGAAAAGAGGAAAGCCTCGTAACTACCCTCTACGGGCTTTGCAAAGCCCTCACAAATTAATGGCGTCCGTAACGCACCCTCGGCGAGTCTTTTGAGAAAGTCTTCCGCGTTATATGTATCAGTCATAGTAGTACCTCCAAGATTGTTGTTTAAATCTGATTCGAGACAGAGCGGCCGGGCCGAAGCATTGCCCGCCCCGCCGCCTGACATCGCTAATTCAATTCGGCCCATTACTGCGCAGAATCGACCAGTGAATTTTCCTCCGTGCAGATCTCATGACTTGCGCGGCCGGAAAATCATGCGTCACTTAACTAACGCGTAGTCCGTTCCGTAACTCCCACATATTTTGCGAAGTCTGAAATTGGGCGCCGCCGCACTCTGGGTTACCAACGGCGCTCTGGTAGTTCGATTGAGCGTGGAGATTCGGCAGTTGCTCATTGACTGGGTGGAGCGTCACCAGACTAATCCGACGGAGCCAACCACATCTGGCAGGCGTTGACACGCGATTTGTGTCAACGCCTGGACCAAACGGGGAAGCCGAATGCGGCCGCCTGGCCTTTGCTAAGCCACTTCTGCGATCACCAAAACGGCAATCCAGGGGCATTGGGTTGCCGTTCTGAGTCCAACAGCCACGAGAGAGGATGGTGATGAGCGGTGGCTGTTGCTTGAGTCGCACTGCTCCGGCTCATCACGCCCCCCAACCGCGGCGATGGGGACCCGAGAAACAAGCGGCCGTTGGCTCCAGCGCGTTTTTAGGAGGCGGCGCCAAACTGGCCCGCGACCAAATTGGAATCAGCAGTGCTCCCTGTTGGTGAGAACGGAGTAATTCTGACGCGCGCATATAGCTCGTCCCTGTCGGCGAAGATGGGGAAGCCAAATATCACCGTGTCACCATCCTCATCCAGACTGCTCTTTGAAACATTCTTAGTGAACTTGCGGTCCACGCATCCTCTTTGCGCCTTAACGCAGCCGGAGTGAATTTCAAGAACGTGGTCGTCAAAGATTGGGTCATCGCCTCTCAGCGTGACGGTTTCTTTGAAGACGCTGCCAGCTAAGACCTCGCAGCTTGTAAAGCACACCTTGTAAGTGACGGTGACTTTGCGGCGGTTGTCCTGTTTTGGGATTCTCTCGATCTTTAGTTGAACATTGTTTGTTGTGGCCATGCTATCTCCTATGTTTGCGGGGGTGCTTCTGTTAACCGACGGATGGTCGCGTCCGGTTCAGCGATAGTCGGCGGACGCTCGCGTCGGTTGTTTATGTTGGCTGGCCGAGAATCTCTTTCCAGCATTTGCCGAGAATCTCTTTGCAGCATTTACCAACGCGTAATCCGTTCCGTAACTCCCACAAAATATTTTCTAATGGGGAAATGAAGCGTTGCTTCTCGCAGTCTGTAGAAGGCGGTTTTTATTCACTAACGCGTGAAGGTTGGTAGCGCGTCAGTTTCGTAACTATCCGCGCCATGCATGGTCAGCCCGGCAGTGCGCGGAAGGGCAGGTTCAACTACAGAACCAAGTGTGGCAGCGCCGGACTAAAAAGCTCTTTAGGTTCGGAGACTTCAATTTGTATTTGGGATGAGCGCAAGCCAAAGCTTGAACTCTAAACTGCAAGGAATTTTACGCGACAAGGCCCACCATATTTCGGTGGGCTTGTGCCTGGGTTGTTGATTACTTTCTGTTTGAGCTTGTCAAAGCAATTTTTAGACATACGTGGTTCCGGCGGGCGCGACCTGTTGCTGCGGATGTTCGGTAGCCGGCGCGGCCGCAACCCCTTCTGTTCCGGTATCCTCATCCGCGCCGGGTCCAAATAGATCGAAGAGCAACTGTCCGAGGGCGACGCCGATCAAAAGGATTCTCGCGGCCAGAAGAAGGGTACCGCTGGCAAAGATCGCCACGAGATTCGCAAGCACGGCGGGTATAGTGAAAAACAATGACCACCAACTCCCGGTGAAGATATTCCAGATCAAGCTCCCGATGGCCTTCATTGTGAAAAGCATTGTGATCATACTCCCGATCAGTCGGATCCCCTCCCCCGTTCGCCCAGCCCTGGTCAAAGGATTCCCGACGCCGTCGGCGAGCGCAGTAAGACCTCGCAGGACCGGGCCCGGCAGCTTCGTTGCGGCGTCGGAAATCGCACGAGCATTAGTGGCAATCCCAAACACAGCGGCAAAGATAGCTATGACATCAATAATGATAGTCATAGTGCCTGCCCTAAACTCATCCATTTCCTCAGCCGGTATGCGGTCAATCTCCTGAGCACCGTTCACTGTGTGATAAAACCAGACCCGCTCGTCCCCTTGGATCTCCGACGAGAAAACCCCGACGCGGATTCCTCTTTTTCTCAGTTCGCGTCCAATAAACAAGTCGCGGTGAAACTGAGTTCTAAGTTGCGCAAGGGCAGATTTCGAGATCACTCTTCCCAAAGCCTGGTACTCCGGCTCAAGCAAGGCGTCCAGCTCGGCATCCACGACATCGGCCGGAATCTCGATACCGCAGGTGTCGACCAGAGCGCGATAATCCTCCAGCTGCATGATTGGCGTTTCGCATGAAGGATCAGCGACGAACGCGGGGACGAGCGGCCCGATTTCATCGCCCGCGGCGAGCGGAACCACTTGCTCGCTAATGACGCTGGACGCAGCGGGGTTTCCTGAATTGCCGGTAAGACTGTTACTGAGGTCTGTGATCAATCCATAGTAACCACTACAGGAGGGAGCTCCGGTTGGATCGTTGCTCATGAACTGTTGCACTTGAGCGAGTGTCAGTGGTGTGTTCCAGAAGGAGATCGCCTGCGTTAAGATTCCCGGGGCGCCCAACTGAAGTGAGTTGGTGGATCCCGTGCTGTTTTGGGTTTCGGCGACGCCGACCTGGGAAACCTGCGACCCATCGATGTATTGCGTAAAAGTCTGCAGGTCGTGGTCATAGACAAAGGCGAGATGGTGCCATGCGTTAGTGGTTATACCGGCGCCCACCTGACTGAAATTAAAAACGTCAAGGGCTTCATCCTGATTAAAAGTGAATGTAGCGCCTACGCGTGAGTTGGTGGCGGCCTGCACGGTGATAAGTGTACCGTTGTCAGTTATGCTACCCCCCGTCGGTGTCTTACTGTACGTAAACAGGAACTGCTCGCTGGTCAAACCGGACGGCACGAAGCACCACAGCATGACCGTGAAAGGCGACTGGTTAACGTGCGGGATATTGAAAATGTCGACACTAGCGTCTGCGCTACCTGAAAGCGCCGGCGTGAACCAGTTTTGCTGCGAGACCTGTACGGGGAGGTTCTTGCCGGAGATGTCCGTTGCCGGACCGTTTGCGAAATCCCAAGCGCCAACCAGCGATGTGTCGGCCAAGCCTCCAGCCGGTGGACGGCCGAAGAGCGGCTTTTCGAGAAAGTGTTGCGACAGCGCCGCAGACCAAATGCACCAGGCGGCGAAGTCCATAAAGTTGATGTTCTTACCGAGAACGCAGGCGCCGGGTTGTGTGGTTCCCGTTAATACAACGCTCTCAGAATCTACCGGCAGTCCATCGAGAAACAACGAGACCGTGCCGGCGTTGGTTCCGGGCGTGGTCTCCTGATAAGAGGCGGCGACAAAATGCCATGCCCCATCGTTGATTGGCAGCGTGGTTTGCGCGCGAACGGCATTACCGGCGAAGCCCGCGGCCAGTATGCCGGTCGAATTAATCTCAATTTGAAACTGGCCCTCGGCCGCGAATACCAGAAACGTTTGGCCTACGGTCGGAGTCAGACGCATACGAACCCAACCGGCGACCGAGAATGCCGAGGCTGATCCGTTGATAGTCTGACCGCTGAAATTCACGGGCAGGTTGCCGAATGACGCCGCGCTTCCCGTTGTGCCCGGAGCTAGTTGAGCTGAGCTGTATCTATATTGAGTCGCCATAATAGTTTTCCTTTCAGCGTTGCGCTGCTTCTGAGTTATTGGGGCAAGAATTGGCTATTCAATTCCTGATTTCCTTTCTGCGGTAAATGTTTGCGACAACACTTTCATGTCGTTGTACCTGCAAAGGCCGATTGAGGTCGGTGTCTTTGCGAGCCCACATACCAGAGAGGTGCGGAAGCACGAAAGCTCTCCACTCACCCTAACGCGTTATCCGTGGCAGGATTCCCACATATTTTCCAGAGTGATAGAATGACGCGCTGAACAGGCACTCGGGATCACATACCTCGCTGACTTACCTGATCCCCGCTTTTCGATAAAGTAAGGAGAGAATCCGAAATGGCGACACGCTCGCCGCAAGGCATCACCCAACTCCTTGAAAGATGGAGCCATGGTGACGAGGAAGCGCTGGATCAGTTGATGCCGCTCGTCTATGACGAACTGCATCGACTGGCAGGAGCCTATCTTCGTCGCGAGCGCCGCGAGCACACGCTGCAACCCACGGCGCTGGTCAACGAGGCGTACCTCAAGCTGGTTCGCCAACGTAACATCCAATGGCAAAACCGGGCCCAGTTCTTCGGTGTGGCGGCCCAGCTGATGCGGCGCATCCTGGTCGATCACGCACGCGCCAACTACGCCGCCAAGCGCGGGGGCGATCGAGTCAATGTCTCACTGAAAAACATCGGTGCTTTTGGCACGCAGGCCGAAGCGGACGTCTTGGCGCTTCACGATGTTCTGAATCGACTGGGGGAGATCGATCCCGATCAGAGCCGGATCGTTGAGTTGCGGTTCTTTGGGGGACTGACGATCGAGGAAACGGCGGAAGTAATGCGGGTCTCGCACTCCACCGTGGAACGCGAATGGAAAATCGCCAAGGCATGGCTCAAGCGCGAACTCACCAAGAGTGAATGAGGGACTTTCTCGTCAAACTGCGCGTTACATATTGGCCTTTTGCCCCCAACCGGGCCAATCATTCATCAAATCATCATGAGCACCCGGGCGC
Organism: uncultured Acidobacteriota bacterium; assembly: GCA_963726075.1. Lineage (GTDB taxonomy): Bacteria > Acidobacteriota > Blastocatellia > Pyrinomonadales > Pyrinomonadaceae > UBA11740. The sequence continues at coordinate 2,530,733 of CAVSAQ010000001.1, forward strand.
ACTGGCAGCAGATTAAAGCAATCTTTCACTCTGCCCAGGAGTGTGCCCCGGCGGATCGCGCGAGCTTTCTCGACCGTGCCTGCGGTGACGACGACTCGATGCGGCGGGAAGTCGAATCGTTATTAGCGGCCGACGAGGGTAATGAAGACTTTCTCGGCACGCCAGCATACGAGCTTATGGCCGACGTGCTGGCCGATGAGAAAACGGAGTTTGTAGCCGGTCAGGAAGTCGGTCCGTACACGATTCTGTCGTCGCTGGGCGCCGGCGGCATGGGTCAAGTGTATCTGGCGCAGGACGCGAGACTCCCGCGCAAGGTAGCGCTCAAACTACTTTCCGCGGAAGTCGCGAGAGATGAGCATCGGGCGCAGCGCTTTGAACACGAGGCACAGGCCGCCTCACGTCTCAATCATCCCAATGTCTGCATGATTCTGGAGATTGGCACCGCACCAGACGGACGTCGCTTCATCGCGATGGAACACATTGACGGTCTGACGCTCCGAGATCTCATGGAAATAAAACGGTTGGCGCCGGCCGAGGCATTGGATGTGGCCATTCAGGTCGCGGCCGCTCTAGTTGCCGCGCACGCCGCCGGGATCGTCCATCGCGATATCAAACCCGAAAACATAATGCTGCGCCCGGACGGCTACGTAAAAGTCCTCGACTTTGGCATCGCCAAGCTCAACAAGAGTTTGACTCGGACCCGAGACCCTGAGGAGGCCACGACCGCCAAGGTGCACACTGAGCCAGGGATGTTGATGGGTACGGTTAGATATATGTCGCCGGAGCAATTGCGCGAGACGCCCGTAGATCAACGAACCGACATCTGGAGTTTGGGAGCGGTGCTTCACGAGATGGTAACTGGAACCACGCCATTCGCAGCATTGACATCTAACGATACCATCGCTCTGATTCTGGGAAAGCAGCCAACCGAGTTCAAGTTCCCTGACGAATTACCGCTGGAGTTTCAACAACTCATCAAGAAAGCACTGTCCAAAGATCGCGCTGAACGATATCAAACCGTCGAAGAACTCGCTTCTGATTTGAGGAAAGTGCAGCGGGAATTGCGTCGCCGGAGCGAAATCGACAGGACGCCGGTGGCGCAAACAACCACGGACCAGGAGCCAGCCGCCAGTTACGAGTCCCCAGCGCAGACGGACTTAAACAGGCCAACGATACTCGTTCGCTTAACGTCGAAAGCGAGATCGACAGCCGATGGTCTCCTTAGTGAAATCAAGCAGCACAAATCCAGCGCAGTCGTCACAGGGATCACGGTAGTGTTTGCCCTACTTCTAATAGTTCCCAATTTGCCGCGCCTGTCCAACTTGGTCAATCGTACCGGCGAGAATGGCCAATCACGGCCCGCGCAAGCGCTGAAGATGGAGACGCTAACGAACTCAGGTGCTTCTGTCTGCGCCGCAATTTCTCCGGACGGCAAATCTGTCGCTCATGTTGAGAAGAAAGACGGGATGCAGCAACTGATTGTGACCGACCTGGGGACTAAAGAAAAAACACTTCTCGTTACACCAGAGAAAGTTGAATACCGCGGGGTCACGTTTTCACCTGACGGTTATTCCGTCTATATCACGAGTAGACGCACTGACATGAGTGATACCGGCACGCTTTATCAAGTGGCCCGGGCGGGCGGCCCGTTAAGAAGAATAAAGGACTGGGTAGACAGTCCGATCGCATTTTCTCCGAACGGCGACAAGTTCGCTTTCGTTCGTTCCGATCTTGCAGTCGGAGAGTACTCTTTGATCATCGCCGGGACTGATGGAACGACAGAGCGCATGATAGCGAAGCGTGGGAAGGGAGATAGGTTGTCAGTTAATGGTCCAGCCTGGTCTCCAGATGGAAAAACCATCGTTTATGGCGCAGGCGGGTGGGACAACAAAGGCTATCACATGAATCTAGTCGAATTTGATCTCACCAACAGTCAGGAAAGGACACTCGGCGACCAAAAATGGTTCGCGGTGGAACAGGTGGAATGGCTGGAAGACCAGAGCGGATTGACAATCATCGCCAGGGAGCAACCGATGAGCCCTAGTCGCTTGTGGCGGATCCCTTACCCGCAAGGGCACGCGGAGCAAGTAACAAATGACCCCGCAGATTATAGAGGTGTGAACTCGTCGCGCGATAGAAACATGATTGTCTCGGTACAGAGTCAACGAATTACAAAGATTTGGACGGCGCCCAATGGGGATGCTCAACGCGCCCAGGCAATAGCGCCAGTAAATGGCTTGGCTTTTGGGCTTGACTGGACCGCCAACGGAAAGATTGTGTTCTCATCAATGACCGGAGACCATCTCAACATCTCGGTGGTCGATCCCGATGGGTCAAATCAAATCCAGTTAACCAATGCCGGCGATAATTACACTCCCGCCACCTCACCCGATGGTCGTTTTATTGTTTTTACATCCAACCGGACCGGAGGTTTCAATATCTGGCGGATGAATGCCGAAGATGGCAGCGATCTGAAACAGTTGACTTTCGGTGTGGCTGATTCCTATCCGTCATGTTCGGCGGATAGTCAGTGGGTCTTTTACGATATTCAGAGCAGTTCCAGGATCACCGTGTGGAAAGTGCCGATTGATGGCGGCGAGCCCGTGCAATTAACGAATGAATACGCGCGAATGCCGGTTGTTTCTCCCGACAACCAATTCATGGCTTGTCGTTACTATGCGGAAAATGGGCAGCGGAAAGGAATCGCCATCATCCCTGTTCGAGGTGGTCCGCCCCTCAAGGTTTTGACAGAAATATCGGGCGGGCTATTTCAACGAGTTCAGTGGATGGCTAACGGCCGCGCGTTGACGTACATCAAGGCCGACAAGGGTGTTTCCAACATCTGGAGCTACAACCTCGCTGACGGGTCAACGCAACAGCTAACCAATTTCAAGGAGGACCAGATCTTTGCCTATGCCTGGTCCCCCGACAACAAGCAACTGGCCGTCGAGCGCGGGGCTGAGGTCAATAATGTGATCACTATTAGCGACCAAAGATAGGGACAGTTCAGATGCTTCAGAAGCTAATCGCGGAACGCGATCAGTTCCTCCTCGGAAGGACTGCCGCCCATCCCCATTCTCTAATTGAAAGCTGCTCTACCTGATGGGAGGAGCAGTTCGGTCGAATGGGTCGCAACCAGGCGGATCGGGTATGGCGACAGTCTTACTGATCTCATCGGCCTCGTCGATCAAGCCGTTAAGACTGACAAAATCCACGGTATTCTGGCCGGGTGCATTGAGAGCTGCGACTACTTCCCTGAGAGCGCTTATCAGCCTCCAATCTACCTGACAAAGCCGGCCGTTAATTTGTTTTTGGTTCTTCAATGCAGTTTCGTTCATCGTATTCTCCTTTGTCCGAAGGTGGGCAAAGCTCATCGAAGTAACAACGCTTCGGCGAGCGGTTGGAATTCAACACCAAATTGTTCTTGGCAAATGCGAGGTTAAAAACTACGGTTTTATGGGCGCGACTTATATAGCAACACCAGGAGACTGTCAATCATGTCCTGCGCCAATCCCCTCGGGCCAAGTGCATTCGCTTGTCCGGCGAATTCGCCGCGTTGTATTTCGCTTCTATCTCTAACGCGCAAGCCGCCGGCAAATCCCCTCATTATTTTCACGCTGCCCGAAGAGAGAGAGAGAGAGACCGAAGTAATTTTTGACACTTGAAGCATTTCCTTGCCGCGATTGGACGCAATTCCTTGCCGGAAGTTCAACAGAATCCGAGCATTTTCACGTCTGAGCCTTCGCTCCGTTCTGAGTTTTGGAAGGTTACATTGCCGAAAGTGCAAATTGGAAGATAAGCCTTGCCGGAAGTACAAGCGAACCATACGAGACTGAATGCTCGCCTTTGACGAATTAGCAGGCAGCCGCGGATTAATGCGGATCTTGTTGAGATCATTCACCGGCTGAGGTGCTCAACAATCCAGTTAATGAATTGCTCGTATTGATTGCCGTAAAGTTGCTTATCAAAAGAAACGGTAACGAATCGGCTGTCGCGTTGATCGTAATCCGGGCAGCCGAAAGGATTTTCATGAATTCCCAGATCTAGTGACTCAACTCGCACGCCTGTATCGCGGTCAAGCCCCTGAAGCGCATTTAGCATCGCGCCATATGGAAACACTTGATCATTTCGATTTGCGATTCCGAGCAGTCGCGGAGCGATCTCTCGCAAGCGACTCTCAGTTTGAGCGCGATCCGGCCTGCGCCCACACAACTCGCTAAACCAGCGCCCCTCCGAATGACCAAGCCAGTGTCTCATCCGTTCGTTAGGAAGCGTGTCGAAACGATCTACGTAAAGCTTCCTAAGAGCACTCTCTGCCCCTCGATCAAGAATGTAGGGTGAGGAAGGAACAAGATCGCGCATTATCACGCACGAGGCGAAAAGGCAGGCCCGGCTTTCATTAAACAATCCTTCGTGATTTTCCAGGAGGAGTGTTTCGGCTATATAGCCCCCGGAAGAAAAACCGAACAAATCGACGCAAGTATCGCGGTCGAAGAATTGATAGTTACCCTGGCGAATTCCGCGTACGAGATTTACGATATCCCAATAGCTTTGCATTCCGCCCCACATCAGTCTTTCAGGATGCAGCGATAGTCGCTCGCTGATAGTCGCGTTGCAGAGGTGTGTATACTCGTTCATTTGTATTCCTCTTCGCCGCGCGAGGATTTCGGCATTCTGCGGCAGCCAACCCCGGTATACGCGGTTAACGCTGAAAGCCAACGGGAAGAAAACTACCGGTACGGAGTTTTGCTGCCAGATCGCGTGTCCCCATCTGAGGTATTTCTCGAAGTCACGCTCGTTTAGGCCATGCAACATAATTAAAACGCGCTTATGAGGGCGGGCCGGTGGTTTACAGCCCTGAAGCAGGATGTAGCGGAAATTGAGGTTCTCCGCGATTTTGGCGTCGCCTGGTTGCAACGCAACCGGTTCGGCAGGGAACTCCACATCGTGTTGCTTGCACACGTACGAATCATGGTTTAGTAAATAATGTCCATTTTTTGAAACGTATCTGAGGAAGTAGGCGCCCGCCTCTCCGAGGATAAGTGGCTCACAGCAATGTTGCGCTCCCCGACGAAACATCCTGGATACGTACTTGAAGTTTGGTTCTCCCATGGCGTTTAGCCTCCTATCATCGTGAGTTTGCGGGATAGTAAGAGGCTTTGCAGGGCCCTCAAAACGAATTTGGCAAAAAGCCCAACATTTGCCGATATTAGATTTTCTTGCGGGAAACTATAGGCTCTAAAACTACTCGCAGGTGAGAAAACGGCTCTCAGTTGTTAATGAGGATGGCCTGATTCCGAGGATTTTTATGGATGCGCGGCTGAGGTTATAGAGCTTCCCCCAGCCGAGCCATTTCGCTGCTGCGGTCAGAGAAAGCTTCATCAATCTTCTTCCCTGTGCCCTACCAACCTTCGACTGTTTTACTGCTGCCTTTAATTTGGCCTGATCAAAGGCGAGATAAACCATCGTCGCGCGCAGCCTTAACAGCTTTACGTAATCGTTGTACGAGGCCCCGGTGTTACTCTTGAATTCGTTCTTCAAGTCTGTTCCTTCCCAGCCGAGGTCCTCCAGTTGAAGTGCGGCGGCAACACTTGCAGGCGTGAAAAAGTCTTTATCCGATTGCCCGGTCGCTAACCGCTGATCCATGCGCGAGTAAAGCTCATCAATCGCTCGCCTCACATGCGAATTGATCTCCCTATCGAGTCTCGCCGATGGCTTGGGGATAGATTCGCCAATCATTTGATCACACATTTGATCACAGAATTTGGCCGCAGTCTTACAATCCAACCGCCAGTAGTTCTTAAGTTCTTCTAACTGGTTCGACAATTTCTTAGCAGGACCAGCAGGTACACCATAGACGCCGCCATTGGGTAAGTACTCCAGTCTCAATTTCCTTGATTCCTCAGTGTCCGGCAGCAAGTGGATAATGGCGACGAAGTCTGCGTCCCGGCCGTCGATCCTATGCTTAGTTCCAGCGTCCTTAACACAATCTGGCCGACTTAGCCCGGTCAATGAAGTCCGTCGCGAACTATTTCATGAGCGACGTCAGGCAAATAATTAAGATAAACAAGGAGGAGCGCCGCGATGCAGGCGTAAGAGGGAGCAGCTACAGGTAAATGGTTGATAAATTATGGAATTACTCGAGCGCTTGAAGAGACAATCAATAAAGACGCCGCCGTACAAACTCTTCCCCCTATTCCAGGAAGGAGTATAATGGGCGCACACGTTTGGGCGGCGCGAAATTACCTGACGAAGCGATTTCCGTCGCATCCTATTACCTTACAGGAGTCCAACAAACCGCCGAAGGATTCCCATCCGAAGGAGTCTCTCCGGTATCAGATCCAACGAACAAGACTAAGAACGAACCAACGGACTGGGGACTAAATGGCTCAAGGCGACAACTCGCTCCCGCAACCGGCTGATGGCGCTTGGCTAGTCCGCTTGTTAGACGAACGTTTTACCCTCTCCGAGTTGAAGGATCTTTGTTTCAATCTGAGTGTTGATTTCGAGAACCTCTCGGGTTCTGAAAAAATCGATAAAGTCCGCGAGCTTACGGAGTATTTCGCGCGGCGGGAGATGCTGGATGAGTTGGTCAGGGCAGTGCGCGAGGCACGCCCGGATATCCTGATTCAGAGTCCTCAGCTTGACGAGTCGCGCGCGGCCGCCAAGTCAACCCAGGTACATTGCGCCTACATTCAACTGCCGGCCGTCTCACATTCGAAAGAAAGAGCGCAGCCAAAATCGCAATTAACGATCTCGACGATGTTGTCGTCGTCCAATCAGAGCTTGGCGCACGAAAACGCGGCGAACGGCAATCAAGTTTCGGTTTACCGCCAAAGCGACACGGATTTGGTGTTGCTCTCTTTTGGCGATCCCGGACCGCTGGTCCACGACGTAATTGAAATGGCGCGGCTAGCACGTCGCGAGGGGGCTAACGGATTTCGCGCCGGAATCCACAGTTCAGTTGCCAAGCTTGATCGCGACAACCGTGAACTCGTTAAGCCCGACGATCTCGTTAAGCTTACCAAGTGTGTAATGGAGCTCGGCAAAGAAGGTCACATTCTCTCAACTGCTCATGTGAGCGAACTACTGCGGAGTGATAAAGCTCTGCAAAACTTCTGGCACGCGGTTGGAAAGTGCGAGATTCGTTATCACGTCCGAGTGGAAATCTATAACCTTTATGATGATGCGACCGAGCTGTTTGGTAATACCGCCAAGCCCAACTCAGCTACGCCAACCCATGTATTGAAAGAAGTGCGGCTACCGAAAGAGCTAAGGTGTGGAAAACCGGGACCATTAATTCTCACGTTTTTCCCAGACGTTGAATACGCGAAAATTCGCTTTGCGTTCCGAAATGGTAGTGACCTCCAGATCTCGTGTGCGGGACTCGGTGACGAGGATGGTGCGTTCGAATACGAGCGGGCCGACGGCGTTTCTACGAAAGTATTTGAACTATGGAACGTCAAAGCTAGCGAGGATCTGCTTGAGACGGTGACGATTCGCTGCTTCGACGAGGCGGACGAACTAACGACTCCGCCTGTGCGCGGCCGCGTGTTGGTGCGGCGCAGAATTCCTGAGCCGAGCGGTTTGTCAGACGTCGTGAAGCTCCCGCTCTGGGCATGGGATCGATTCATCTGTTTGTCTCGCTGGCGTAGAGTGCTGGCAATCGGATTGGTCTTGGCAGGCGTTAGCGCGGTTGGTCTTGTGAAATACTGGCCTAAGAATGAGGAGGAGCCCAAAAATGAGGAGGAGAAGGAAACACGTGAAATAAAAAAGGGTCGTTGGCCCGAACCTCATAACGGCCCATGGTATGAATACTTCAAGGTCACTCTCGATGATAAACCTGACAAAGACCAACCTGACAAGAAGAACTGGCCCAACGCACCTGCTGAATGGACCTTGGTGAAGCAGAAAGGCAAGGACCCGACTGATAGAGCCCTACTGACTGACGGACAAAGAGTTGGATTGAGCTACCAGGGGGACAATGCTCTATATGATTTCAAGGTTACGATGTGGTTCCGGATATTAACTGGACAGAGAGTGATTTCCTGGGTTCTGCGAGCGCAAAACCAAGACGACTATTACCTGTTTGTTTTGACGCTGCCCCCCGCTGAAGGTGTCAAAGCGACTATTGCAGGATATGTCTACAAAGAGGGAAAACAGCAGACGCAGTTAACTGGAGCTGTCGAACTGTCTTACAATGAACCCTTCGTGGACGGTTCATCGCTTTTTCTGGAGATTGAGGTTGTCGGCCACGCTTTCAATCACACTTTCACTTGTGTCCTTCCTGAGGACCGCAAGTGGGATCAAGATCTTAAGCATAAGTATTTTCATAACCGGCCTCTTCCCGCCAATTTCAGCGACCTCAAGAAATACTATCGCTGGGGGCACCTCGGTTTTCGCAGTATTGACCGAATGAAAGTTGAAGAGGTTGTTGTTACTAAAGCTAAAAGGTGCAGTGCCCCCGTCGTAGAGGATTGTCTGGCAAGCTAACTGCCCAACCGGCCCTCTCGACAAATCGCATTGCCATTCCCACTATGATTCCCAGTAGCTTCACATTGACCGTTCTCTTGATTCTCTGCGCACCGGCGATAACATATGGTCAGGAATTCAGAATACATGGTATTGCTAAACATGAGCAGGACGGCGGCATTGCTGATTTGGATGTTGGTGTATGGAACACACACACAGAAAGAACTTATAAGGGTAACACCACACGATCTGGCGGCTCTTTTGATCTAACTCTAAGGGAAGGCGGCCAGTGGACAATCAACGTTTCTGGGCGGCGAGGCGACTGGGATTATATCGGGGAAGTTACTGTCTTTGTTAATGAGGAACGGGGAAGAACCGAAACCAGTGTTGGTTTGGGGAAAAGCCCGCGCCCACGCCGTCGGCCGTCTCGGACGCTTGTCGTTCAGCTTGTGCGGTTTAGCCTGCGTGACTCCCCTCGCAAAATCTCACAATCGGCCGAATTCCGTGTTGCCGGAACGATAACAGCCAGCGATGGTCAGAAAACGCTCCCGCGCGTCAAGGTCATACTGACAAATCTAAAAACAGGTGAGGTCAAAGCCACCCAGGCGGGCAAGGATGCCAGCTTTAGTGTCAATATCGAAACTTCCGGTAATTATGACCTAACCTTTTTGTCTGACGGTTACAAACCGGAAAGTTTTCGCGTGATCAGGGAAAAAGATGAGGACAGCACTGAAGACTTCATTGCAGTTTTTTCTTTTTCTGGAGAACCGGTTGTCGATCCTCTGTCGCTCAACGTAAGGCTGAAACTGCTGCCGCCCGATGAGAGCGAATCTGCGGCCGTGGGCATGACGATGGACGCTACCAAGCGTTATTCTTTCTCCCCGCGCCTGATGGAAGCGTTGCCGGTGCCGGGCAATCGCTCGTTTGATCACTTTGCTTTGCTGGCGCCGGGCGTTGCCCCTCCTCCGCAAACATTTGGCCAGGAGGGGCCGGGGGTAAGTCCAGGCGTCGGCACGGCCGGACAGTTTTCGATCAACGGCCTACGTCCGCGCGAGAATAATTTCGCGATTGACGGCTCAGACAACAATGACGAGGACATTGGCGTTCGGCGCCAGGGCTTTGTCGCTTTAACCCCGCAACCGATTGAAACCTTGCAGGAGTATCAAGTCATCACAGCGCTTGCAGATGCCAGGTTCGGACGTGATATCGGCGGGCAAATAAATGCACTCACCAAAACCGGCAGCCCCAGTTTCCACGGCTCGGCCTACGGATTTATCACCAGCGACAAGTTAAATGCGCGAGATTATTTCGATCAATCTTCTGATGCAGCACTCTCGACAATCACACTCACCAGAAGCATTGACCAGACACCGATACTTTTCGACGGTCGTCCGCTGATGGTGCGAAATCCGGTTGCAAGTAATGATTCATTCAGGCGGATCCAAGCAGGCTTTACGGTCAGCGGGCCTTTCAAGTTACTCAAGAACACCTTCTTCTTCAGCTCACTTGAGTATAAAAACATTCACGCAACCAAGGAATCGCATTTTGCCGTTCCGACGGTGAAGCAGAGAGGCTTTGATCAATCGGGCGACACCGGACTTATTCTGCCGACGGGGCCAGGTACACCTTTGTATTCCGCATCCGTCCCCGGAAACGCGATCTTTAGCTTATTCCCGTTTCCAAACAATCCTCTCGGCCCGTACGGCGAGAACACATACAGCGCGGTGCTCCCAGCTAACGGCAAAGCCAAGCTGTTCTCTGCCAAATTAGACAAACAATTTGGGGTGATTGACCAGAGCCGGAAAAGGTTGCCGTGGAGCGTATTCGCCAATGGCGACATTGTCACCGCGCGTTACAATTTCTCGCAGGACGTCATCACCCTGCCGGTCACGGGCGGCGCGATTTTTTCCGGACTTCGCCCAACAGTGCGCACTCAGAATACTGCAGTCTTTGTGAATCGAACGCTTTCAACCAATACGTCGGATACGATTCGTCTTTCGATTGGCAGGACGCGGCTACGATTTAACGAGGTGCGTGATCCTTACTTGATCCCGTCTTCCTTCCTTTCAGAGACGCCGTTCCTTTTGAATGCGCCTCTGCTATTGAATCTCACAGCGCCCGACCCCAACGGAATGCTGAACCCGGTGAGCTACGTTTCGGCTGCGAGCCCGGCGGGGGCCAGTGTGCTTAACTCGCTGGGCTATTCGTCCGTGACTCAAACAGAACAGATTACGGGTCCGCTCGGTCAGGTCATCATGGCGGGCTTCAGTCCGTTGGGCGTTGATGCGTCGCACTTCCCGCAATCGCGAGCCAATAATACTTTTCAGATTGCTGACACCGTTACACACCTGCGCAGCCCGTTTGTTCTTAGTTTCGGCTTTGACTTAAGACGGACCCAGATTAACAGCACCCTTGAGAAGAATTTTCGACCGACTGCGGTATTTAACGGGTTGCATCCTTTCGGTACCCTAAACCTTGGCTCGCTCAGGTGCCCGGTTGGCGCTCCTCTTGAGAATCGGGTAATAACTGGAGCTTCCCTGGCAGCCGCAGGTGTGCCGACGGCGTTGTTTCATACCCTGGCCGCTAATCCTGATTCGGCTATCCGCATTAAGTTTACCCAGTTCAATTTGTTTGGCCAGTTCGAATGGCGTTTTCGATCGCTGTTACTCAGCGCGGGCGCGCGATATGAGGTGAATACTGTACCCCAGACCGCTGGCCGAAAAGTAGAGCAAGCTTTAGATCTAACCGAGCTCAGACGACTCGCTGAGGAAGCGGTCCGTTCCTGTAACGACCCAAACAATCCAATAAGGTGCAACGACCTCGTTTCCGGAATCGTTCAGGCATTCCCGGCTGACTTCGAAGTTACGTTTGGGGCTGACAAAGATGACATTGACTTGAGGCTCGGACTTGCAGTCAGAGTTCCGAAGTTGCGTGACACTGTCATTCGCGGAGGCTTTGGCCAGTATTCCGGGCAATTCCCGGGCGCGGTGCTCAACGAATCACGCAATGCCTTTCCCAATTTCCTGCCGATGAATTATGCCAATTTCTCACCGCGGCTCGGTGGTCAGACCTACCTCCTTAACCTGGCAAATCCGAATGTGCGGCAACTTGATCCCAGGCTGAACGTCGTGTCTCCCGGCACCATAAACACATTTCCGGGTAGCAATCCGATCGTGCTGTTGGCAAACAGCTTGGTCACCCTGGAGAACTTATCGCTTGATGGTCCTACCATCATTGGTCTTGATTTGATTCTTCCGCAGCGGGCTTTGAATAACCCCTATTCGCTCCAGGGAGCAATTACCATAGAACGCCAACTCGGATTGGATTATCTTGTGTCCGCCTCATATGTTTGGACCCGAGGCGGCAGACTCTTAAGAATGGCCACTCCGAATGGCGGAACCAATAACAGCATTTTGCGCTTTACTCAAATCGCCCCAGTCACGAATCAGTCGTCCTTCCCATTTTTCCAGGGTACTCTCAGCGGATTGGTTCCGACGATTGCGAAGTCGTTTTCCGTCATTCCAACGTTCTTCACCAGTAATGCCTACTCGAATTATCACGCCCTCCAGATTGAAGTCAGAAAACGCTATCGCCAGCGTTTTCAGTTTGGGTCGGTGTTTACCTATTCGCACGCGATCGATGATGCATCAGACTTCTTTGATTTGGCGGGTTCGTTTGCTCTCCCGCAAAGGGGGCCTGGATTAATCGGACCCGCGGCTGAACAGGCAATCATATCTGAACGGGCGTCATCCAATTTCGATGTCCGTCTTCGCTCCGTTTCAAGTTTCGTTGTTGACATCCCTTTTCCATTTCGACGCTTCGGACAACAAAAATCTAAATTTGGGAATTTACAGTTTGCGGGAATTATCACCGCCCAGACTGGTCAGCCTTACACTATCAACACAATTTACGACATAAACCGCGACGGTAACCTGACTGATCGGCTATTTAGTTCGCGCGGGTTGAATCGAGGACCCCTGAACGGAGATCGCCGTACGCTTTTGCATCTAGCGCCAGGAACCGACCCATTGGCGCTATTGGACATTGCTTTCGGTCGAGACGGCCACCTCGACAGAAACTCGTTTCGCGCGCCAGGCATCTTCAACATTGACACCTCACTCTCCACCTCGCTCCCACTTCGCGAGGGCACCGCGCAGTTTCGTATCGAAGTCTTTAATCTTCTCAATCGTCCTAACTTTGGCATCCCCGTGCGAATCTTGGAGCATCCCGGTTTTGGTAAGTCGGTCAACACAACGCTTCCAGCGCGCACAATCCAATTCGCTGTTAAATATGCTTTCTAAAAATTGTGGGGATGACTGCACTGGCTTTAGTCAATAAATTGCCAAACCGGCAAATTAAATGGTTCAAAGCATGGAGCTATCGGAGCGTAGGTATGCCGATATTGAATTTATGTCGCCAAAGGTTTGTTGCTCACAAACCTAAGAGACGATCGCCCAGAGCACTTGACCGCCAAAAAGCTGAGCAGGCTCTCCGCTAATACTCAAAGAGCCAGCAACGCTTTCCATGAAGGCCGTTCACGACGGTGGACGGTTTCGAGTGCGGTTTTCATTTTATTGTTTTAGCAGGCGAGAAATTGGCTGGGAGGCAGGGACTCGAACCCCGATAGCCAGATCCAGAGTCTGGTGTCTTACCATTGGACGACCTCCCAGCAGCGAAATCGAATTTACAAGCGCCACGCTGCCAAAGTCAAACCACTTGCATTACAGCTAACCGACTGCCGTGGAGTTACTCTCGGCGGTCGTTCTTGGCCGGCGTTTTTGCGCGCGTGACGCGTGCGCAGCGGTGACTCGCATAAATTCTTGCGAAATTTGCGCGCTTGCAATGTCACAGTGAGTGAAAAAGGTCTTGCGCGTTAGACCGACAATCAGCAGAATGAGGTGTCGGCACCCTCATCGATTTTGCCGGCTCTTCACGGTCGTCGAATCCAAAGAATCTACCCCGACAAATGAGCCAAACAGAATCCCCCGACACCGAATTGGACCGCCTGCGGGTCGTCGTTCAAGATTACGAAAAGAGACTCTCCGAGGCCGCCGCGTTAGTCGCGCACGTCAGGCATGAGATTAACAATCCACTGGCAGCTTTGTTGGGCCAGGCGCAGTTGCTTTTGCGTGAAGAAGACCTGAGCGAGAAGTCGCGGCGGCGCGCGGAAACTATCGAGAGTCAGGCCAAAAGGATCGAGCAAATAGTTGGAGAGCTCCGGGCAGTGCAGGCGCCGTCCACTGCACTCAACAATCAAGGCTAGCCCGCCCGCGTACTCGCTTAAGCGAGATCAAACAGAAGCACTTCCGCTCCGTCGTTAGCCGCGAGTCGCAGTTGATGCTCGTTGCTGACCGCGGCGCCGTCGCCTTGCTTTAATTCGTGCCCGTTGACGTTAAGGTTTCCGCGCGCGACTTGAATCCAGGCGTAACGTTTGTCGGACAACGTGTGCTCAATCGATGAGCCGGGTGGGAAGATCGTCGCATACAGACGGGCGTCCTGCTGAATCGTTACTGAGCCGTCGCGACCATCTTCGGATGCCACCAAACGCAAGCCTCCGCCGCGTTCTTCTTCCGAAAAGAATTTCTGTTCATAGCCTGGCGGCAGGTTTCGCGCCCGGGGCATGATCCAAATTTGCAGCAGGTGCACAGGCTCAGTCTGCGACGGATTGAATTCGCTGTGCGCGACACCTGTGCCGGCGCTCATGCGCTGCACATCGCCGGGACGAATCACCGAGCCATTGCCCATGCTGTCGCGATGCTCCAGCTCGCCCGAGAGAATGTACGTGATGATTTCCATGTCACGATGCGAGTGCGTCGGAAAGCCCTTTGCCGTGGCGACCCGGTCTTCGTTGATGACGCGCAGACTGCGAAAGTGCATGTGCGCCGGATCGTAATACTGATCGAACGAGAAGGTGTGATAAGTGTCGAGCCAGCCAAGATCAAAGTGGCCGCGTTCTTCTGATTTGCGAATCTTAATCATTGATGGAAACGCCTTCTTCGTCCGCGTCAGCGGACGTTTGTCAGTAGCCCAGCGCTTCAGCGCTGGGTTTGCATTCCTAAAAAGATATACGAGCCCGCGAAGCGGGCGACAGAGTTCGTTTTTAGAGGACAAGTTCTGTCGCCCGCTTCGCGGGCTCAAGAAAATGAGGGCGTCCGATCCCCGGGCTTACGCCCGGGGCTACTCTCTGCCGCCATCTTCGATGGCTCGGCGCGCAACTTCGCCAGTCTTGAACCAATTCTAATGTGTTCACGAATCGTCTGGATCAAGGTCGAAATGTCTTCGCGCGTGTAGATCGGAAGCGTGCCGGTGTCGAGATCAATCGGTAAGCCCTTTCGCCACCGCTCGAACTGCTCTTTGGCCGTCGCTCGATCTGAATCGTCGATGGTCGATAGATACATCGCATCAGCTTTTGCCAAAATTCTTTTCGATGACGTCTTCAATTTGTTATCGCCCGCGCGCGCGCACATGATCGCGTAATCCGCCTGGACATAGTCGAGAAAGCTATTGCCTTCGACGATCACCCCGGCGGATTGCACGCGCGATAACGCCTCGTTAACTCCGGCTTCAACCTGGTCTTCGCCGACGATGACCCAGTGCACGTTCACGGCGCCGGAGTCCCAAAAACGTCCCGTATCTTTACCTTTCTCGTAATTGCCGGCTCGTCCCGAACGAATCAGCGGCTCGTCGCGTAGAAGCTCGCTGACGCAACAGCCGTCCGGATCTTTGCCGCACGAACGGTAATGGCCACGTGTGAGTTTGATGGCTTCCCAGCCCGCCAGTCGTGCAAGCAATTCACACACGAGCGTGGTCTTGCCTGTGTTCGACGACAAGCCGCTGACAGCGATGATGATGGGACGGCGATCGTTCATTTTTGGGTTACGAGTTTCGAAGGCCCGTTAGGGCCTTAATGTTTATAGAACCCAAACGCTGACTAAATCATTAGTTCCTTTAGGAGCGAAATCTAAAGGTTACGCTCCTAAAGGAGCTTAAATCTCAAAACGCCCTTATGGCTATAAACCTCTCGCTCCTACGGAGCGAATTAACCACTCGCTTCAACCAGAATTCTTGTCAACTTTTCCAGCCCGTCACCATCGAGCGTATCGAACCTTCCGATCAAGGGGCTGTCGAGATCGAGCACGGCTATCAGTTTAGACCCTTTCAGCAACGGTACCACGATCTCAGAATTCGAAGCGCTGTCGCAGGCAATATGGCCCGGAAACTCGTGCACGTTCGGCACGATTACCGTTTCGCTCTTCGCCGCACTTGCGCCACAGACACCCTGACCAATCTTTATGCGCACGCACGCTGGTTGGCCGTGGAACGGTCCTAAGACCAACTCACCGTTCTTAGCGAAATAGAATCC
The DNA here is from genome assembly GCA_963726075.1 of uncultured Acidobacteriota bacterium. Taxonomy (GTDB): domain Bacteria; phylum Acidobacteriota; class Blastocatellia; order Pyrinomonadales; family Pyrinomonadaceae; genus UBA11740. The sequence continues at coordinate 2,546,568 of CAVSAQ010000001.1, forward strand.
GGCCCAATTCACATCGGGCAACGAATGAAAGAGCAGGGAAGAGAAGTTCGCCGCGTTCGCGATCAGATCGCGCTCACCCTCGAGCAGCGCAGAGAGTTGCGCCGCGAGTTGGTCGTAGAGTTCGGCTTTTGAAGTCGTCATCATTCTTGAAGGCCATGCCTTACTGAGACACGACGGGACAGGATTAACATGATTCACAGGATTTCAGATCCCAATTTTGTGAATCCTGTTAATCCTGTCTATTTTCTTCCGAGCTTCGAATGCTAATCACTACACTCTTCGATGCCGGCGTGTGGCTCTTGTCCGCGAAATGACGCAGCGGCACAAGCACGTTTGCTTCCGGAAAATACGTGGCGGCGCAGCGCCGCGGAATACTGTACGGCACGACCGTGAATTGCCGTGCGATGCGTTCTTCGCCATCGAAATGGCTGACAAGATCTACAAGTTGTCCGTCTTTCAACCCTGAGGAACGAATGTCTTCCGGGTTCAGAAAGACCACGCGCCGGCCATTGTGAATCCCGCGATAACGATCGTCGAGGCCGTAAATCGTCGTGTTGAATTGATCGTGGCTGCGCATTGTCATCATCAGAAACTGATCCGGCTGCAAATTGATTTCCGGCAGCGGATGAACAGTGAAATGCGCTTTACCATCGTTCGTGTTGAACTTCCGTTCGCGAATGGGATTTGGCAGATAAAAGCCGCCCGGTTGCCGCACGCGCTGGTTGTAATTGTCGAAATCCGGAATCACGTGCTCGATGTGTTCGCGGATACGATCGTAATCACTAATTAGCGCGCCCCAATCGATCTCGGCACGGTCGGGACGTCTGCCGAGAGTCGCTTTCGCCAAGCCGGCGACAATCGCCGGTTCGCTTAACAAATGTTCTGATGCGGGTTCCAAGCGACCTTGCCATTCCTCAACGACGGCCATCGAGTTTTCCGTCGTCACAAACTGCGGACCGGTAGCCTGCTGATCAATTTCAGTGCGGCCGAGACATGGCAGAATCAAAGCCTTCTGCCCCGTGATCAAGTGCGCGCGATTGAGTTTCGTGGATACGTGCGCGGTCAAACGACAACGGCGCAAGGCTTCAGCCGTGAATTCCGTGTCCGGGGTTGCGGAGAGAAAATTTCCGCCCAACGCGAAGAAGACCTTAGCCGATGCGTCGTACATCGCCTGGATCGCATGCACAGTGTCCAGGCCGTGTCGTCGCGGCGGTTCGAAATTGAATTCGGCTCCGAGCTTGTCGAGAAACTGTTCGTTCGGCTGCTCCCAAATGCCCATGGTGCGATCGCCCTGCACGTTGCTGTGACCGCGCACGGGGCACAGACCGGCGCCGGGCTTTCCCATCTGTCCGCGGAGCATCATTAAATTGACGATCTCCTGAATGTTGCCGACCGCGTTCTTGTGCTGGGTCAAGCCCATCGCCCAACAGAAGATCACGCGCTCTGATTCGAGGAAGACACGCGCTGCTTCTTCGATCTGCTCCTTTGTGATGCCTGATTGTTCGACGATGTCGTTGAGCTGAACCTCGCGCAACGCTTCCCGGAACTCCTCAAAACCCGTCGTGTACTGGGTTATGAAATCGTGATCGAGAACCTGGCCGGGCTGACGGTCTTCAGCATCAATGATTTCCTTCATGATGCCTTTCAGCAAAGCAACGTCGCCGTTGATGCGCACCTGCAGAAACAAATCAGCGAGCTTCGTGCCGTTGCCAAGCCAGTTCCAAACCTCCTGCGGATGTTTGAACCGCGTCATGCCCGCTTCCGGCAGCGGGTTGATATGCACAATCTTGCAGCCACGCCGCTTGGCGGCCAGCAAGGTCGATAACATGCGCGGATGATTCGTGCCCGGGTTTTGCCCGATCACGAAAATCGAATCGCACAGAGTGAAGTCTTCCAGCGTCACCGTGCCTTTACCGAAACCGAGCGTCTCTTTCATTCCCGTTCCGCTCGACTCATGACACATGTTTGAGCAATCAGGAAGATTGTTTGTCCCAAACTGCCGCACAAAGAGCTGATAGAGAAACGCCGCTTCGTTGCTGGTGCGGCCTGATGTGTAAAAAATCGCTTCGTCAGGTGACGGCAGCGCATTCAGCTCGTTCGCAATGAGCGCGAAAGCATCCGGCCAATCAATAGGCTCGTAATGCTCGCTGCCTTCGCGCAAGATCATCGGGTGTGTAAGGCGGCCTTGTTGGTTAAGCCATAGATCCGTCTGCTCTGCCAACTCGCGAACGCTCCATTTCGCGAAGAACTCCGGCGTGACACGTTTCGTGGTTGCTTCATCAGCGACGTGCTTCGCGCCTTCTTCGCAAAATTCAAAATGCGAACGGCCGCTGTCAGGCTCAGGCCAGGCACAGCCGGGGCAATCAATCCCACCCGGCTGATTCACCCGCAACAAAGTTCGCGCGCCACGCACGACCCCCATTTCACCCAGCGCGAAACGTGCGGCGGTAAGAGCAGACGCCATGCCCCCGGCAGCCTTGCTGATTGGTTTGACGTCCGGCGGCGCCGGCTCAACAGGAGGTTGAGCGCTCGCTATCGCCTGTTCGGAAGACTGAGGCGCATCGTCGTCGATTTTTAATTGAGCCACGGCTGGTTAAGTTTACGATGAAGATGCTAAGGAAGCGCAATTCACTTTGGCAAAACGAGATTCGTCAAACGGGGCAGTAGCCCGACCATAAGGGAGGGCGTGCCAGTAACCCGAAGCGATAGCGACGGGATCAGCCATCCAGTTTTGTCTTGATCCGGTCGCTACCACCACCCCACTCGGGCTGCCCGCGTGGGGACCCCGGTCCACTCGCGGTCGGACACGAGCGCCCTCCCTTACGGTCGGGCTACTGCCCCGAGCGCGTCATTGACTTACCCCTCACACTTAGCTTAAAAGCATCTTCTTCTCTTCAAGTCGGTCAGTTCTTAAAAATTTTCATGTCGCAGAGCCTTCAAGGAGTTCAAATGAACCTTAGACGCATCAGCATCTCGTTGGGCGCAAGCCTTCTCTTCATCACCGCCGCGGCGTTAACGGCACACGCGCAGGCCAACTACACGCGCGACCCGAACCAGCCGACGGACGAAGAATACACGCGCAAGATCGCCGAATACACGACCGAAAAGTTTTTCAACTCGCCGCTGACCGATTATTTGCCGACGGCGCCGAACGTTCCGACTCCGAAAGCGGTCCTCGGCGATGTCGCTGGCGCGCCAGGAAAATTGCCATACTCAGAAGAGATCTATCGCTACATGCGCATGCTCGAGAAGGCGAGCCCGCGGGTGAAGGTGTATTCAATCGGCACAACGGAAGAAGGCCGCGAGATGATTGCCGTGGCGATTGCCTCTGAGTCACTGCTGGCGAAGCTCGACGAAAATCGAGCGCGCCTGAACAAGCTGGCTGACCCGCGCACGATCAACATGAACGATGCTGAAGCTGATCGGCTGGTAGCGGATACGTTTCCGATTTACTACATCACCGGCACGATTCACTCGACCGAAACCGGTTCGCCCACCGCGCTGATGGAACTGGCTTATCGTCTTGCGGTTGACGAGAGTCCTTACATCAAATCCATTCGCGACGGAATGGTGACGCTGATCACGCCGGTCGTCGAGGTCGATGGCCGCGATCGCATGGTCGATGTTTATAACTGGCACGTCGCGAACCCGGGAAAGAACTGGCCGAACCTGCTGTATTGGGGTCGTTACGTGGCGCACGACAACAACCGCGACGCGATGGGTTTGTCGCTGAAACTGACGCGCAATGTGCTCAATACTTATCTCAACTGGAAGCCGCAGGTGCTGCACGATCTGCACGAGTCAGTTCCTTATCTCTACGACAACACGATTGGTGACGGCCCGTATAACGCCTGGGTCGATCCGATCCTGACTGATGAGTGGCAGATGATCGGCTGGCAGAACGTTTCCGAAATGACGAAGTTCGGCATGCCCGGAGTGTTCGCGCACGGCACCTTCGACACCTGGTCGCCCGGATATCTGATGTTCATCGCGGCGACGCACAACGGCATCAGCCGCTTGTATGAAACTTTCGGCAACGCCGGCGCCGATACTCTGGTGCGCACACTTTCGCCCAACGACTACGAACGGACCTGGTACAAGCAAAATCCGCCCCTCCCGCGGGCGCGATGGTCGCAGCGTAACAACAACAATTACCAGCAGACGGCGCTGCTCATCTCGCTGGATAACTTCAACCGAAACGGCAAACTGTTCCTTAAGAACTTCTACCTGAAGTCGAAGCGGTCGGTCGAAAAACCGAAGAACGAAGGACCGGCGGCCTACGTTTTCCCGAGCGATGACCCGCGGCCGGGGAATCAAGCAACCATCCTGCGAGTGCTGCAAGCGCAGGGCTGCGAAGTTCATCGCGCGTCCGCGCCGTTCACTGTGACGATGAAGAAGAAGCCGAGTCGCGGGGCCCCGAGACCAACGGCCGGCAGTTCGCCTTCCCCGTCGCCAGCCAAAACGGACGATACCGAATCGCGCGCCTTCCCGGCCGGCAGTTATCTCGTGCGCATGGATCAGCCGTACAGCCGCATCGCTGACGCATTGCTCGACTATCAATATTGGAGTCCACGCGATCCGCAACAGAATGTTTACGATGACACCGGCTGGACGTTCGGCGAACTCGGCAACATTCAGGTCGTGCGCGTGACCGATGCAAAAGTTCTAAACGCGGCGATGGATCGCGTCAGCGGTGAAGTGCGTTCGGCCGGCGGCGTGACGGGCAACGGATCGATTTACCTCGTGAATGCAAACGCTGACAACAGTCTGATTACGCTGCGCTATCGCTTGCGCAGAGCTTCGTTCGATGCCGCGGAAGAGCCCTTTGAAGCAGCGGGTAAGAAATTCAATCGCGGCTCGTTCATCATTCGTAATGCTTCGGCGGATGAAGTCAACAAAGCTACCTCTGAACTCGGGCTCCAGGCGTTCGCGATCGCAACCGCGCCGACCGTGAAGACTCATCCAGTGAAAGCCGCACGTGTCGCGATCATGCACACGTGGTTAAGCACGCAGGATGAAGGCTGGTGGCGGCTGGCGTTTGACCAGATGGGAGTGCCGTTCAATTACATCAGCACGCAGGACGTCGCTAAGGACAGCGACCTGAACCGGAAATACGACGTGATTATCTTTGGGCCCGGGGGCGGCAACATCAATGCGGTCATTCAAGGCCGGCCGATGTACGGGAATCCGATCCCGTGGAAAACAACTACATTGACGCCCAACATCGGCAAGATCGATTCGACCGATGACATTCGTCCGGGACTTGGCTTCAGCGGCGTACTGAACCTTCAGAATTTTGTGAAGAATGGCGGCGTGTTCATTGGCTCTGACGATTCAGCCGACTTTGCGGTCTCTTCGGGTTTCACTCCGGGCGTTTCGATTCAGCGCTCAACCCGCCTGCGCGCCATCGGGATAGTGGCGAAGACCCGCATGGTTGATTCGTCCAGTCCAATTGCTTACGGCTACGGCGATACGCTGTCCGTTTATACCTTCAACGGTCCCATCTTCAACATCAGTAATGTTGCGGGCGGAGGCGGCGGCCGTCGCCCCGGCGGAGGTCAACGCGCCACCGGCCGCGGCACTGTCGATGATCCGGACGTGGTGCAAGGCCGTCCGCCCTCAGAACTGCCTGAACCACCGCCACCGGTTGAAGTTTGGGAAGCCGCCCCGGTTCCGGAAGAGCAGCGCCGCAATTTGATTGGATTGATTCCGCCGGCGCAACGTCCGCGCGTGATTCTTCGTTGGGGCAACGCCAACGAACTGCTCGTTTCAGGACTGCTCGACGGCGGCGACGAGCTTGCGCAGCATGGCGCGGTGATCGATTCGCCGCTTGAGAAGGGTCACGTCATTCTCTTCTCAAACAATCCAATGTGGCGCGGTCAGACGATGGGCAATTATTCGCTTGTCTTCAACGTGATTCTGAATTTCGATAATCTGAATGCGGGTAGGAAGCTGGAAGGGAAGTAGTCAGAACCACCTGCGGTAGCGGGTGGTTGATCTGAAGGTTATCTAAGACCATGAGACGTTTAATCATCGTATCAATTCTAACTGTAATCTGCGTAACGACTCTTTTTGCGCAGCCACGCACAACCTCGGACGCGAAGACACCAGTCATCAGCGAAAAAACTGCCGGCATGCAGAAGTTCGCCGGCTTCTTTCCGTTTTATTGGGACGCGAAAGCCGGCAAAGTCTGGCTGGAGATCGACAAGTGGAATTCCGAGTTCCTCTATGTTGAAGCTCTCCCGGCGGGAATCGGATCGAATGACATCGGTCTGGATCGCGGCCAGTTGGGCGACAGTTACATCGTGCGTTTTGAGCGCACCGGCCCACGCGTTTTGCTGATTGCCCCTAACCAAAGTTATCGCGCGATCAGTAACAACGCCGATGAGCGACGTTCGATTAGAGAGGCGTTCGCGGAATCGACTCTGTGGGGATTTGAAGTCGCGGCCGAAGAAGGGGACCGCGTTCTGGTTGACGCCACCGCGTTCTATCTGCGCGACCATCACGGAATTCCCGGCACGCTGCAACGTTTGCAGCAGGGACAGTTTCGTTTGGACGCATCGCGCTCCGCCTTCTTCTTGCCCAATACTAAAAACTTTCCCAAGAACACCGAAGTCGAAGTGACGTTGACGTTTATAACCGACGGCGATCCCGGCGGCCTGGTTCGCTCAGTTACGCCGAATCCCCAGGCGATCACGGTTCGCGAACGCGTCTCGTTTGTCGAACTTCCGCCTCCGGGTTACAAACCGCGCGAAAACGATCCGCGCGCGGGCTACTTCGGAATTCAATACATGGATTTCGCCACGCCGATCACGGACGTGATCACGAAGCGCTACATCGCTCGCCATCGGCTGGAGAAGAAGAATCCGTCAGCCACAGTCAGCGAGGCTGTTGAGCCTATCGTTTACTACGTCGATCGGGGCGCGCCTGAGCCGGTGCGCTCGGCTTTGATCGAAGGCGCAAGGTGGTGGGCCCAGGCATTCGAAGCCGCCGGTTATCGAAACGCCTTTCGCGTTGAAGTCATGCCGGCCGACGCCGACCCGATGGACGTGCGTTACAACGTAATTCAGTGGGTGCATCGCTCGACGCGCGGCTGGTCCTACGGCAATGCGCTTGAAGATCCGCGCACGGGCGAGATTATTCAGGGACGAGTGTCACTCGGTTCGTTGCGTGATCGTCAGGACTTTCTGATTGCGCAAGGTCTGATTGCTCCGTACGGCAAAGACAAATCAGTAGTTGGGAAGATTCTTGAGCAGGTCGTGCTCGCTCGTTTGCGACAGCTCTCGGCCCACGAAGTTGGTCACACGCTGGGTGTGCAACACAACTTCGCGGCGAGCATCAACAACCGCGCCTCGGTAATGGATTATCCGGCGCCGTTTGTGAAGCTGGGCGCGGACGGCTCGCCCGACATTTCGGAGGCCTACGCGAAGGGGATTGGCGAATGGGACAAAGTGGCGATTGCTTACGGCTATCAGGATTTTCCCGCGGGCACTGACGAGAAGGCTGCTCTCGACAAGGTTTTGAGCGACGCGTTAAAGCGCGGCCTGATGTACTTAACTGATCAGGATGCGCGTCCCGGTGGCGCATCGACCTCGGTAGCGCATCTTTGGGACAACGGCACGAACGTTATCGATGGCCTCGCGAACATTACGCGCGTGCGTGGCGTCGCGCTCAGCCGTTTAGGAGAGAACAACATTCGCGAAGGCGCGCCGCTGGCTACCCTCGAAGATGTTTTGGTGCCGCTCTACATGGGACATCGCTATCAGGTGGAAGCCGTGGCGAAAGTGATTGGGGGCGAAGACTACAGTTTCAGCCTGCGCGGCAAAGGCGATCGCAATCCGCAGATTATTCCGCCCGATGAGCAGAAACGAGCCTTGTATGCGGTGCTCGAGACTTTGAAGCCACACAATCTCAGGCTTCCCGAATCGTTGCTGCGTTTGATTCCGCCTCGGCCGCCTGGGTATCCGCGTAATCGCGAACACTTTCGGATTCGGACTTCGCCGGCTTTTGATGCGCTCGCGCCGGCCGAAGCCTACGCGAACCACGTTACTGAATTTCTTTTCAATCCCGAACGCGCGGCACGCATTGTTGAGTTCCACGCGCGTCATGGCGTGGAGTACCCGATGTTAGGTGACGTGTTTGATAAGATTCTCGACGAGACCTTTCGTGCAAATGTGAGTAGCGGCTATGAAGGCGAGATTCAGCGCACCGTAAATGCGGTCGTGCTGAACAAGCTGATGACGCTCGCGGCGAACGAGCGCGCTTCAAACCAGGTGCGCGCAGTTGCGGAACTACATCTGGAAGGGTTGAGAGATTGGGCGGCCACGCACGCCAACCAGACACGCGATCAAAATCAACGCGCGTTCCTGCTGTACACCGCGAATCAAATCAAACGCTTTCAGGAAGATCCGAAAAAGATGAACCTGACGCGTCCAAGCGATCCTCCCGACGGCCAGCCGATTGGAACGGACTGGTGGGCGATGTCTGAGCGGGAGTGGTGCGCGTGGCGATGATTTTGGAGTGCGCTGACTTGTCAGCGCTTTTGAAAGCGCAGCAGCACACTATTTCCGCAGCCACCAGCTTCCAATTTTGGAAGCGCCAGCTATCGATAGATCAGAGAGCAACTTTGCAAGTGCCGTCTTGTACTGGTCATGCTCCTTCCATAAACAAAAATCGCCGATGTGACGCGTGCGGCGAATGTCTGCTGGCCAACCGGTCTTGATGTTCATTACAGAGTCATCCAGGCGAACCGGAAAAAGGATAGTTCGTTTTTGTTCGTCCTCGCTCTCCATTGCCGTTGAGACTTCTTTCTCAACCCATGAACTGGCGACCGAGTTTTGCGACAGAACCAGCAATAACCTGTCATGAATTCTGATGACTTCATCGATGCGCTGACGAATCCTGTCTCCGATCTTCATGTCTTGGGGTGCAAACCAGCAGCGTACACCCCTTGCCTGGAGGTCGGCATGAAGTCGCCGAGCGAATTCATGGTCTACATGGGAGTAGCTTATGAAACAAGAATAGAATTGAATGGGTTGCAAAGCCGCTACGAGCGATGGGATCTGAACAATGAACGCCTCGGGGACACCACAACCTCGAAGAAACACATCCGGAATCTCTCCCCCAGAGAGGAAAATAGTGCTAATGCTAATCTCGGATGGACCCAGATGGTCTATGGTTTCTAAGCCTTGGATCAAGCTGAGATCAACATCAGCAAAAATTGTGTGATACGTGGTGGCGCTATCAAAGTTCGACCGTTCTACTCTGGCATTGCTGAAATTAACTTTGCGAAGATCGGCGTGACTAAGATCTGAGTCAGTAATGTGAGCACCGCAAAGGTTCGCGTGAAACAAGTTTGCAAAGCGTAGACGCCAATGTCGGATATACGACCCACTTAAGTCAACACGTCTTAAATCGGCGTGGCTAAGATCCAAGCCGTCGAGCCGGAAGTCTGCGCCGCTGAGATCGGCCCTATAGAGTTCAGGTGTTGTCTCTTTGTTCGCCTCCCTCCATGAGTTCCAGATCTCGGCACCTTGTTTTAAAAGTTTTACGTGCTTAGGGTTAGCCATTGCGAAAAACTCCAAACTACTTTGACTCACTACGTAACGATCTACATTCCATCCAGTTTCAACAACGTCCCCAACAAAACATTCGCGCCATTCTCAATGTCCTTTGGTCGCGAGAATTCCTTCGGTGAGTGGCTGATGCCGCCGACGCTCGGAATAAAGATCATGCCGACCGGCCCGAGACGCGCCATGTCCTGTGCGTCGTGACCGGCGCCGCTGGGCATCACTTTGGTACTCAGTCCCAAATCTTTTGCAGATTGATCGATAAATCGGCGAATCGTTGGGTCGGTGGGCGCGGGAATGTTTGTGTTGATTTCTTTGAAGTCGAACGTGACTTTGTTTGTCCTGGCGATCCGATCGGCTTCCGCGCGAATTTGTTGGTAAAGCGTCAGAATCTTCGCCGCGTCCAAATCCCGCAGTTCCAAACTCAAAATAACTTTGCCGGGAATTACGTTGGGAGCGCCTGGTAGAGCCTGAATGCGGCCAACTGTTCCCACTTGCCGTCCGGGAACACTAGTCACCACGCGATTGACAGCCTCGACAAATTTCGCGGCGGCGAGCAGCGCGTCCTGGCGGTTGCTCATCGGGGTCGTCCCCGCGTGATTCGCGAAGCCTTCAATCGTCACGTCCCACCAGTTGATGCCGACGATGCCTTCGACGACGCCAATGTCGATCCTTTCCGCATCCAAGATGCCGCCCTGCTCGATGTGGAGCTCGAGGTATGCGGCGATGCTCTGGGGCCGGCGACGAACTGAAGCAATCTTTGCGGGATCGCCACCGATGAATTTAATGCCTTCGCGAATCGTCTTGCCGCTGCGGCTTACCAGATCGAGTTCTTTTTCAGTCAGCATGCCGCTGATCGCGCCGCTTCCGATCAAACCGCCCTCTTCATTTTGAAAAATGATCACTTCGAGCGGACGATTGGGTCTGATGTTGTTTTCCGCGAGGGTTTGGGCAACCTCAATCGCGCCCAGCGAGCCGACGTCGCCGTCGTAATTGCCACCGTCCGGAACGCTGTCGATGTGTGAGCCCAAAACCAGCGGCTGCATCTTGGTTTCACCGCCGGCCGCGTGGCGCCGGCCGATGATATTTCCCGCGGCGTCGATCGATACATCGAGCTTTGCCGCGCGCATTAGCCCCATCACGTACTCGCGCCCCTGCCGATCAGCTTCGCTGTAAGCAAGACGCGACACGCCGCCCTGTGGGTTCTTTCCGAACTCTGCGAGTTCGCTGAGATGTTTGTTGAGACGCGCACCGTTCACGCGCACTTGTGATTGCGATCCAAGCGCGAAACGGTTAATCGTGAGCGCGCTCGCGGTTCCCAGAAGCCCAACACTGAACTGTCGGCGATTCATTTTCGTTCTGCCTCTTTCTGTCGCCCCTTCAGGGCTCAAAAACTTTTTGGGGCTCTTGATCCAGGGGCGTTGCCCCTGGCTATTTCATTTCACGCCTTCAGCGTGAAAAGCGAGGGCTGGTTGTCCTCCAAATCTGCGTAATCTGCGGACCTATCAACGCTTCCAGTCTTTCAATTCATCGACCACGCGCAGGACTTCGGCACGTTTCTTTTCGAACACGGCGAACGTAGCGATGATCATCGCGCCGGTGACAATGCCAGCTACATACCACAGCCATGTCCAGTGGAAGTTTACCGAAGCGTAGTTGATCATTGTCGCGATTGACAGCAACAGAAAGATCGAACCAAGAAGCAGAAACGCGCGAATGCGGAACATGATTCCGCCGAAGACGCCGGCGATCGACAATCCCGCCAGAATCAAGGGCAGCCAGGGTGACTGCGCAATGCCGTTAATAAAAATGTCGGCGGTCGACGAGACGTAGATCGTGATCAGACAGAGATAACGGATGCCGGTCATTTGTGCATCGGAAAAGTTTTTGCGGTTCAAGTGGGCTGCAATCAGCACCGAGATCGCGGCGGGAATCAGCCACAATTGCGGATGCTGGTAAAGGCGAAACTCAGATGTTTCGTTCAGCATGTGCCAAAGCCCACCGTTACCCGCCAGCGCCGCCGCCATGCCGAACCAAAATGAACTACGCAGGATCGACAGCAATCCATACAGGCCGCCTACGACGAACAACACCGTCGAGTATTCGACCTGCGATTGCACGATCCAGAATCCAATTACCGGCAGCAATGGCAGAAACGCGCCGGTCCGTTCGATGGGCTGGGCCAGCACGTGAATTTGCCGCCGTTTCAATAGCTCGCTGACTGCTACGCCCGCGTAAGCAATCAACAACACGACGAGCGGCCAGTAACGTTGAAAGAATCCGCGGAAGAGCCAGGGCATCGTCAGCCGAATGTGCATGAAGAGTAGAACCATCATGACTTCGGCAACATAGACGTAGATTGTCCGGCCGCGTTCGGACAGGCTGAGCGGATCGTGCTTTGGCGAAACCGCAAAGAAAATGCAAACCGCGACGCCGGCGATGAGCGTGATAGCGACTGTAATCAGCGCAGGGTAACTAACGCGCACCGCGCCGAACTGAATTTGGTAATAGACTTCAGCGCTCAGCACAAATACGAGCGCGAGAATTCCAGCGACGACCATCGCCGGTACGCAATTGCGAACCGCCTTTGACCAGTCAGGTTCGCGTTCGATTAGCTTGTCCAGCCCGATGCCGAACAGTGCGACTATCCCGAACATCAACGCCATTAGGATGACCGCCCGATTCAGCCAGGTCCCACTCACGTGCGGCGTCAGGAACGACCAGCCGACGAAGACGACACCCGTCAGGAACAGCGAGATGGCGGCGCGTTGCCATTTCGCGCGGTGAATCCCCTGGGCCATCAGGCCGAACGTCAACGCCTGCGCCACAATCGCAACTGACGCGGCGGTGCGCAGCGGCCATTCGAAGAAACTCAGATTGATCCAGAGAGCAAGACACACGATTATCGCCACCACGAGACTGTTAAAGATGCTCAGCCAGAGAAGCTCGGTGGTTTTGGGATCGAGCCGCTGGGAAACTTTCAACCGGCTCAGCCACGCAACAACCCGGCTGCGCGCGCGCCAGATGAGCGCCGCCAGCAGCGCCTGGATCGCCGCCGCCATCATCAGTCCCCAAGCGAGACGTCGGGGCCGCAGGTTCAGATTGTGCAAGGCAGTTGCGCTCGCGAGCAGGCCAACGAGATAGATGCCGGCCACCGCGTACTTAGCTTCGCGGTCCCACAAGCAAGCGACCATTAACACCGCGAGCGAACCCAGCGCAAACCAATCGAGTGTTGGAAAGAGTGTCTGATAGAAGCCTGAGAAGTCGTCATGAAGACGAATAATAATCACGCTGCTAAGAGCCAGCAGCGACCCGATGGCCGCGACATTGTGAAAGGAAGCTGCGGCGCCCGACTTAGCTTCCGCCTGTGTTCGGCGCGCTCGCAGCTCGAGCCACAACCAGAGCACGCCGGCGAGACAGAGCGCAATGATGTTTGCCTCGACAAAAGCGCTGAGGTTTCTGACCTCCTGGCTGTGATATTTGATCAGCCAAATTGAAGCCGCCAGGTTGAAGAGAATCCCCGCCGCATAAAGATAACCGCGCTTGAATGAATTCCAATGCAGGGCCGCGGCCAGCACGCAGACTGCCAGCAGCGAGCCGATCGACCACCATGCGCCCAGTGGATCACTGAAAGGGCCGCGCAGAGCTACCAGCACAGCGAGGGCGCCGACGATCGAGGAGAACAGCAAACTGTCCCAGTGCCAGTCATCAGCCAGGCTCAAATTAAGACGTGTCCAGACGCGCGCGATTTTGCGTTCGCCATCGTTGAAAAGCTCTGGCAGATCTTTGCTGAGCAATAGCATCCAGGCGATCAAAACCAGCGCACCGAGCAGGACATGCAGTCCGGCCCATCGCGAAACGCCGAATCGCGCGACTCCGAAAGCAGCGAGCGATCCGGCAGCAAGCAAAGAACCAGCGAGCCAGGCCACGCTTAACGGTTTTCTAAATACCTTAGCGAAGGCAACGACAACCGGAATCGTCAGCAGCAGCGCCAGCCAGCCGTTGAGACCTCCCGCCGCAAACGTGGCCGCTTTGACTTGATACGGAACCGCGATCAGATGCAGAGCAACGGGAACAATGAAGAGCGTCAGAAGGCCGATAACAATCCACTTCTGACAGGTTAAAAGAACGTGTTCATTCCGCGAGGGTAAATCAATTCCGGTTGACCGCCACGGCCGTGACGCCATCCAGATCAACGCGACACAAGCCGCGGCGATCGCGTTAAGTTGCAACGCATTCACGAGCACGACCCGATTCATCGCGCCGTTTATTCCCGCCACGGCCACGACCAGGACCGTAGTCACCGTTAGATTCACCAGCAACCCAGTCGAAAAAGCGAACCCCGCCGAGCGCTCACGCACCGCATGAATTCCCAGCGCGACGGCTGCAAAAACCAGCGGTGCTCCGTACAAAGCGATGCCCCCCATGGCCCGGAAAAATCCACCTTGCGGACCGTGAGTGGGCACGTAATTAATGAAACTGACGACCGACGAGAACGTCAACAGGAGCAGCGGCCCAAGCGTGAGAAAAAGGACAACGAAGCGGATCGTCTCCAAGTTGCGACTCGATTTTAGGAGTTTGAACTTCCCGCCAAAGGCATGCGCGACTGAGATTACGAGCAGAAAGATCGCGACACCCCAGCGGGCGGCTGAAGCCGTCGCGAATTGCGAATCAAATCTGCCCGCGAGATAGGGGCACAGAGCCCACAAGACCATCAACGCGCCGAGCGCAAAACCGAAGTGGGCGCGCTCGCGCAAGTTTGCCAACATCACCGCCAGTAACGTGGCCAGGAGCGCCAAACTCCCGGTGCCGAATATCAAACGGTAAGGAAAACCGCCGAGGTCGAAAACCATCGCGGTACGCGCAGCCGCGGTGAGTTCCCGGTTTATTCCGCTGGCGGTTCCGAAAACCATAAGCATGACGAAGCCGATCACCAGCGCTGCCGCGAGCAAATGATCGAAAGCTACTGACCGCTCGAGAAAGATCTGCGCGAACCAACCGGTGCTTGGTTTCTCGGCGCGAGCAGCACGTTTCCGCGCGAGCAATCGGGAACCCACCCAACCCAGACAGATCAGCCCCAGAACGATCCCCTGCACCTGCAACGCCCAGGGATGCAGCCAAACGTTCGGCTGATAAGCGTACCAATCAAAGATCTGTAGAAAAGACTTAGTCGTCAGAATTGCGCCCAGGGTCACCGCCATCTGAAACTGTGTGAAAAAGGATGGTGCGTGACTGAGGACGAGTAGGCCGAGCAGGACGGCGGCGAGTATGAAGCTATGAATAGCGAACAGTGACGCTGGTTCAAAACCACGCCAGCCTATCTGCACTAACAAGAGAATGGCCCCGGCAAACGTTGCGGCGATTGCCGACCTTCGCAACGGGATGATCAGCAGATCGTCCAGGCCTTTTCCCTCGAACCGACGCGCGAGCAACGCGCCGGCGGTACAGGTGGATGCGAATAAAAGAAACGAAGCCTGCCACGGAAAGCGGACTGAAATGAGTGAGTGGCAAACCTGCGCGGACGTTAAAAAGAGCAGTACAACTCCCGTCCATGACAACGCGACAAACCTTTCGCGCCACGCCAGCCAGAACGCCCCGGCCGCATACAACGCGGAGATGGCCGAGACGTAATGCGGATCACCGTCAAGGCGAACTCCAAAGATGAAAAGGAAAGCAAGGCTGGCGACGGCCACGGCACACGCCGCAAGCAAATATGAAAATGCGTCGCGCGGTTTTTGCGCTCGGCGAAACCATTCGTAAACAACCACGAACGAAACAAACGGAATAGCCAAAGCTTGTCCAGTGCTGGCTCTTCCTATGATGGGCAGCAGCGAAATGACGATTGGGTTCTGCCACGCAACATGACCGACGAGAACATGGAATGCGACCAGATAGGCGAGCGTTATGCAGAGCGCGCCGACAACGTGAGCACGCGGTTCCTCGAGGTAGACAGCAACAGCAGTGAAGAGCAGAAAGTTGAGCAATGCAGCCGGCACGATGCTCGCTGGATTGGGCCAGGCCAGCACCATGCCGGCGAGCGCGGTCAACCCTCCCAGAATTGCGATGCTGCCGCCCGCGGTGCGAGTAGCCGCCAGCCGTTTGCGATCCACGCGGCGCCAAAGCAGCAGGCCGGTAGCAAGCATCGGAGCTGCACCCAACGTGACCAACGGCGCCAAATGCATGATGGCCATTGCGGGCGAACCTGTTTTAAACAGCAGGAGCCCAACTGGAAGAGACGCGGCGAAAGTGAGTGCGCCAAGGGTTATGAAGATCGCATTGGCCTCGGATTCATCGATCTCACTGTCAGCCAAAGCGATTTTCAGCGACCAGCTGGTCGCCAGAACGTAGCAAAGCACCGGAAACGCGCCGAGCCCGATCAGCAAAACGGGCGAGTTGTCCGGCGCCCCCAGGTGCTTCACAAGCAGTTGACCGATCGATGAACCGAGGGCCCCCGCGGCCAGCAGGTGTGGCCATCTGGGAGTGATCACCTTGCCTCCCAGATAGACAAAACAAAGGAAAAGCGCCGGGGCAAAGAGTTCAGTGACAATCAGCAACGCGCCGGCAGGCGCTGCTCCCGACGAAACGGCGGCGATTGCCAGGAAGTTCAGAGGGACCAATAACGTCGCAATCGTGAGAATGCCGCGACTGGTGGTCGGCAGTTTCCAATGGTGCGCAGTGTAAAAGCCGATGCCGAACAACGCGGCCGTGACCGTCGTGAAGATCAGAAACTTCATCAACGGAACACGTGAAATCTGCGCCCATAAACTGATTACCAGGGCGGTCGAGCAACCAATGATCAGAATGCCGCCGATGATTTCGCCCCAGCGAACGTTGCGTTCTTCCATGAACGCGGCCAGCACTTCCGCGAAAGGCTTGCGCGGTGGTTTCAAGATCGGCGCAACTGGTTTTGCTTCATCTGAATCCTTTGTCCACGCGCCTAAATCGGGCACAGCAGGTTCCGCTGCCTGTTCACCCTCAGGGGCGGGACGTGCGAAAGATGGTTTCTCATCGACAGCTCTCGCCGCAGGCTTAGGCGGGACAGCTTGAGGCTTACCGGCGGGTGCGAACAGCGACTGCTGACGGGCCGTACCAGGACGACCATGCGGAAAGATTATGAGCTCACGCTCGCTGTCGATCTTTGCTTTAAGGACCCGCCAACTAACTTCGTCCAATGCGCCGATTTGATGAAGCCGATCCAACTGCCGCGAAGTGATTTCCAATTCGCGGATTGACTCCTGCTGGCTTGGAGAAAGTCGCTGAGCGCCACAGACGCCACAGAACCTCATTTGGACGCTGAGACCGTAACCGCAGTTATGACACGCTCGCGCCACGGGCGAGGATGGTGAGATCGATAGCGGAGTGGAATCAGGTTGCGGCTTTTGGCCGCCGATTTCACGAAAGAACCAGGCGATGGCCACCCAGATTCCGTGACCGATCAGCGTGACCAGTATTAACAGGAGAGCGAGGAAGAACAGAAAGGTAATGAGAGCATCCATTGCGAGCCGGCTAGTTCAGGAGGACTCTATGCTGAGCCAAACTCATTCAGGCGCAAGCCACTCAGCTGCCCGGAATATCGCCACTGCCTCGGCAAAACTATACTCCACTTCCAAGCCAGGTGATCAAAAAAGCAGCGATACATGAGCTTGATGCGGCGACCAGGGTTCGCAAGGCACGTGTTATTATCCTTCCCTTGCGATGAATCTGTACGACGAGTTTGAATGGCGCGGCATGCTGTATGAAGCGACGCCTGATCTGCGCGACGTCCTCGCGCAGGAAAAGGTCACGGCGTACATCGGCTTCGATCCGTCCGCGCCCAGTCTGCACGTCGGATCACTTCTGCCGGTCATGGGGTTGGCGCGTCTACAGCGATTCGGTCATACGCCGATTGCGATCGCGGGCGGCGGCACAGGACTGATTGGTGATCCGAGTGGAAAGACTAAAGAGCGCCAACTTCTCGATCACGGGCAAGTGGAGGAGAACCTGGCGGGCATTAAGGAACAATTAAGCCGCTTTCTGGATTTTGCAGCGAAGGACAATCCGGCCCAAATTGTGAATAACGCGGATTGGCTCGGACCCATCACGATGATGGAGTTTTTGCGCGACGTCGGAAAGTATTTCACGGTCAACAATCTGCTTGGCAAAGAAGCGATCAGCCGCCGCCTGGAATCTGAAGAAGGAATCTCTTTCACGGAATTTACTTACCCGCTGTTGCAGGCTTACGACTATCTAGTGCTTCACGATCGCCACAAATGCACTTTGCAGATGGGCGGCAGCGACCAGTGGGGCAACATTCTCGCGGGCATCGATCTGATTAGGCGTCTGCGCAGCGCGCGCACACACGGGCTGGTCTTTCCGCTCGTCACCGCGGCGACCGGGGTGAAGTTCGGCAAGACCGAAGCAGGCGCCGTGTGGCTGGATGCGAAGCTGACTTCGCCCTATCGCTTCTACCAGTTTTGGCTGAACACCGATGACCGTGACGCGGTGATGTACCTCAAGTTCTTCACCTGGCTTGCGAAGAAAGAAATCGAGGCGTTGGAACAAAGTGTGAAGGCCGAGCCGGAGAAACGCGAAGCGCAACGGCGTCTGGCGCGGGAAGTAACAGCGCTGCTGCACGGCGAGACAGAATTAGAAAAAGCCGTACGCGCGTCCGAAGTTCTCTTTGGCCAAGAGATCAGTGGGATGAGTGTGAACGAGATTCTCGACATCTTCGCCGATGTGCCTTCTACGGAACTCGCGAAATCAAAGTTGGACAGTGACGGTTTTAGCTTGAGCGACGCATTGGTTGTTTCGGGACTAGCACCCTCGAAGGGTGAAGCAAAGCGTCTGGTCCAGGGCGGTGGTGTGGCCGTCAACAACGTGCGGGCCGATGACGCGCGCAAGTCGATTTCAACGGCGGATTTTATTGATGGGCAGGTGCTGGTGTTGCGTAAAGGAGCAAAGCACTATCACTTAATTCGGGTCGTTAGTTGAGTCCGCGTAGCGGACGCTTGAAAGTAGCCCAGCCCTTTAGGGCTGGGTAAGGAAAGAAAAAACAATTAAGCCCGCTTCGCGGGCGACAGGATTGCGTGGTTCTGTCGCCCGCTTCGCGGGCTTTTATCTTCACTAACGCTCCGATCCCAGCGCTGAAGCGCTGGGCTACCTAAAAGCCGCGAACGCGGACGCCCTCCCTAACGGTCTGGCAACTGCCCCGATTCCAGCCGCGACCAAAACTCAGAACATTCCATTCTCGTTTGGCGAATCCTGCGGAGCTTCCATCGCTACGTCCCAAAGCTCGACGATCCGGTTGCGCTCATCAAAGCGAAAAATGTGCACGACCGCGATTGTTAATGTGTTCGACGCGTGCTGCACGCGCGAGTGCACGCCGATCAGTCCGTCGCCTTCCATCACGCGTTGGACTTCCAGCGTAGTCTTCGGAAACTTTTTGTGAGCTTCCATCATGGCCGCTCTTAACGACTTCGCATCACCTGGAAAATGGGGGTTGTGGTGGCGAAAGTCTTGCTTAGAGACGTACTTCTCAAAAGCTTCGCTAACTTTTCCGGAAGCGGCGAGCTTCAGAAATGATGTCGCGATGTCTTTCGGGTCTGTTTTCTTTCCTTCTGGTACTGGCATGCTTCCTCCTGAATCACGCCTCCGTGACGGTCGGGCTACTGCCCCGATTCTTCGGGCGTTGGGGCGAACTTCTGAAGCAGATACGTCGGCAGATCGGCAACTTTCACCCGCTCCTGTTCCCAGGTATCGCGATCACGAACGGTCACGGCTTCGTCTTCCAGCGACTGGTGATCGACCGTGACGCAGAAGGGCGTTCCGATCTCGTCCTGTCGCGCATAAAGCTTGCCGATGCCGCCGGTGTCGTCGTAAACCGCGCGCATAACCGGCTGCAGAGAGCGTTTGATGGCTTTTGCCATGCCGACGATCTCGGGTTTGTTCCTGGCGAGCGGGAGGACTGCGACCTTGATTGGCGCCATCGAATGATGCAGCTTCAGAATGACGCGCGTCTCGCCCTTGTCATTCGTTCTTTCCGAATAGGCATCCATCAAGAGCGCGAGCACCGTGCGGTTGACGCCGGCGGCCGGTTCAATTACGTAAGGATAGAAACGCTGCTTTGTTTGCTCGTCAAAGTACGAAAGGTCGTCCGTAGAATCCGGATTCAGCCGCTTGCCTTCTGCGTCTTCAGGTTTCTTTGAATGTGTCTTCAGATCGAAATCGGTGCGATTCGCGATGCCCATCAGTTCGTCCCATTGGCGTTCGTCTTCTTCACGCTCAGGAAAAAAGCGGTACTGAATGTCCACGGTGCGCTTTGCGTAATGAGCTAACTCTTCTTTGGGTTGTTCATACAACCGCAGGTTCGCGCTGGATATGCCAATGTTCTGGAACCATTGATTGCAGGCGTCAATCCACTCCTGATGAGAAGTTTCGTCTTCGCCTGGTTTAACGAAGTATTCCATCTCCATCTGTTCGAACTCGCGCGTGCGAAAGATGAAGTTGCCGGGCGTCACCTCGTTGCGAAACGATTTGCCGATTTGCGCAACGCCGAAAGGCAGTTTGCGCCGGCTGGTGTTCAGCACGTTCAGAAAGTTAATGAAGATGCCTTGGGCGGTTTCAGGGCGAAGATAGACGAGAGACGCGGGATCGTCTTCTGATGTCGCACCGACGTGTGTGCGAAACATCAGGTTAAAAGGTCTTGGCTCGGTGAGATTCGTTGAGCCGCAGTTCGGACACTTGCCGCCCTTCGAGTTTGTCCGCGCGCCAACGGCTATGACATTCCTTACAGTCAACCAGCGGATCGCTGAACGTATCTTCGTGTCCGGAATACTTCCAGGCCAACCGATTCAGGATGATCGAAGAATCGAGGCCTTCGATGTCGTCGCGCTCGTAAACCATCCAGCGCCACCATGCCTGGCGCACATTGTTTGCCAGTTCAATACCCAGCGGCCCGTAGTCCCACGCGCTGCCAAGGCCGCCGTAGATTTCCGAAGATGGATAAACGAAGCCGCGACGCTTCGCCAGAGAAACGATGGTCTCGATGTTTGGAGCAGACACGGGTTAGTAAATCGTAAATTGTGAACGTGAATGGAAAAACGAGAGGGAGTGTAACATGCTGAGAGCGCGAGCGTCCCGCTCTCAAGGCCGGGCGACTCAGCCGCGTAGCGGCGAAATGTTTATAGTTGCAGCGCCTGTTCTTATTCAAAGCGACTTGAGCGAAATGCACAGCATTTCGCTCAAGTCGGAAATTGTTGGGTAATCGTCGTTGCTATAAATATCTCGTGCCTAACGGCACGTTTCCTTTAGCAATCGTGACTAGTCTTTCTGAAGTGGCGGTTCAAGTTACGTGCGTTGATCCGGATTCTGCAACTTGGACATCTCACGTACTTGCGAACCGGTTTGCCGACCATCCTCGTTCGCATCGCCGAAGTACTCTTACGCGAAAACAAGCGTCCGCTGTCGATTCTGCGGTCGACAATGTCCTCCAATAGTGAAACCGCTCCCATTTCTACCTCTCTAATCAAGCAGGGAACAACCCCAATAGAAAAACCACCCGCTACTGCAGGTGGTTCTGACTTTCCCGAAAAAGGCTTAGGGCTGCTGATAATTCCTGCGAGGCTCCCCCTAGCCTCGGCAAGCCGTTTATCAGCAGCCCTGCCTTTGTGCTCTGCGACTGTCCTGGCAACCCTGTTCCCCCGAAAGAGCCGCCATCACTTTTAAGATGTGAAGCGCCTCCCCCAAAGCGCCTCTCAACTTGTCTCAGAGCCTTGACCCGAATTAGCTTCTGTCCTTCTTAGTCGAGACCAGCTTTAGCAACGGTTGTGCCAGCGCTTTCGCATCGCACTCATTTTAAATTTTCTGAAGAAAAGGCGCGGTCGCGTTCAGGGGACAACGGAGTATTGCGATCGCGTTGTAAGTGTTCGGTACAGACGATAATATTTTTGCACTAAAACCGCTCGCGCGCTCGTGCGTCAGAAGCTATCGGGATGGAAAGGGCGGTTGTAAAACTCTCGGTAGAGCCAGCCGAGCACGCGCACTTCAGCCGTGCACAATGTCTCGACCCAGCAATTGAAGAGAAAATCAGCGCGTTCCGACGCCGCAGGAATCTTGGCCGACTCTGACACAACGGAAGCTTGATTCATTTCCAGAGCGTAAGCCTGCGCGACGTTCTCAGTTGCTTTCGAAGCTGTATTGAGAGCGTTCAGCAGCTGGGCAATCCATCCGTGCAGGGCTTCCTCAGTCTGGTTGTGCGCGAGCGATTGAATGATACCAATGGCCAGACGATCCTCGGCGCGACTAAAATTAAAGACTTCTTCACCGGCGTCCCGACTTTGTTGCTGCTTCCACTGAAAGAGCTCTTCGATCTTCGGATGCTTGATAATGGCGACTCGTTCGTCAAAGTCGAGGAACCACTGAATCACGTCCGGAATCGAATCGTAGTCGATGCCGCCGCCGGCATCGCGCAAGAGAGCAGGTTCGTTTGCCTGGGTGGTTGGGGTGCTCATTTGTGACGGGTGACGTTGAGAGAGAAGGCAGCACGCGCCTCGCCAACACGGTCACCCCTTCTATTTGTGATGGGCGTGGGCGCGTACGTCGCGAGTGCCGTGATCTCGTTATCGCTTAGAACACCCAGTTGGCGGAGGGCCTCAATTACGGCCGGCGGTCGCGCACGCCGGTCGTCGCCGTCTTCAACTTTTAGTGCTAAACCCAGCCCTTTTGGCCAATCCGTAGAAGGCAAAACGCCTACTGTGTACACGCCTTCAGCGCCAATTTTCGAAATAAGACGGCCCTTTCCGGCACGCATCATCTCGGTATCGAGGCGATCTTTAGAGCCCCCGACCATTTCCGGGAACTGGATCATCGCGTTCACGATGCGGCGGCCAGCGTCTTTCACGGGCGGTTCGAAATCAGGGGAGGGGTTCACCAGCCGTGCATACATCAAGGCCATCGCACGCACCGGCATACCGAAAACTGGAGCGGCGCAGCCGTCCGTCCCAATCACAATTTGATCCGCAGGAATAGCCGAAAACTTCGAAACAGTTTGCAGAATCAACTGCTGAACTGGATGCGAAGGCTCGTCATAACTCTCGAAGGGCGCGCCCAGGTGCTTCGCAACGGCCAGCATCCCTGCATGCTTACCCGAACAATTGTTTTGCAGGACGCTGGGCGGTTGCTGCTTCCTGGTGAGTTCGCGTGCGACGTCGACGCTAAACGGTTCATGCACGCCGCACTTAAGTGCGTCTTCACCGATGCCGATCTTCTTCAGCATCGATTGGACAGTTTCGACATGAATCGGTTCCCCACTGTGAGATCCGCAGGCGATGGCAATCTCCTGGGCAGTAAAGCCAAAGCGATCGGCAGCGCCTGAAGTGATCAGCGGTATTGCCTGGAAGGGTTTGCCTGAGGATCGAAAGAAAGTGACAGTTTCCGGCGCACCGAGTTGTGCCACCGTTTTGCCGTGGCTATCGACGGCAACTAAGTGACCGCGGTGAAGCGATTCGATAATCGAGCCGCGCCACACTTCGACCAGAGGAGCTGCGCAATCTGTGTTGGTCACGAGACAAGCATCTTAATGTTGCCGCGAGAAAAAAGAAAAGCGGGATTGCTCCCGCTTTAATCGAAACTGTTTGTGAATTCGCTGAATGAACGCCGTGGTTTACTTCTCATGCTGCGCGGCCATTGCGGCTGGCGGCGCCTGAACCACGCGCGCGCGAGTCGCTCTTGTCTTGGAGCGTTTGACCGGCACTGACAGGACCGTCAGCTTCACATTGCGGCGACCGAACTGTAGGGCTTCTCGGGTGGATGGAGTCCAGATGTCGATCTTGCGTCCTTTAATCGCGCCGCCTGTGTCGGCGACCAGGTACTCACCACTCCACGGGCCGGCATCGAGCCGAACACGGGTGCCAAGCGGAAGGTGTCTTGGGTCAGCGGCAATCAATCCGCGCGAAACGTACTGCCCACTGGCAGTCCGGCCGCGCAGGCTGTAAGCGGTGGCCGAGTAGGTTTCCGTCGGGCTTTCGATAACGTCAATCAGCTTTGCCCCAGGGGCAGCCGATGCGGCAGTCTTCGGCGCCTCCGTAGGCGTCGGTTCGTCCTCAGGGATCTGACCGGCAACCTCCAGAACCAACTCCTGCCTAACGGCCGGCTTCGGGTCTTGCGGCATGTACTTTTGGGCGTAGGAAATTACTGAAAAGACGAGAAGCACACCAAAAGCGCTTCCCAGAATGATGGATAACTTCTTCAAGTCGGGTTCTCCTGTCCGATGTTTTGTGCCAACTTTTCAGCGCGGGCGCGCGAGTCTGGATTCTGTGACTCGTCCTCCGGCTTGGAGACTGAAGCAGTGAAAGCCGAAGCTAGGGCTTAGTTCTCTGTAACGCTGCGCTGAAAAGACCTGTCAGTCGCCCACGTCGGGCGGCGATGACCTAAAGCTAGATAAAACCTAAGAAATCAAAAAAAAAGCGAACCCTTTTGTTGAGGGTTCGCCTCTGAACCGGGGAAAAGGCTAGCACACCGATCTGGTCATGTCCACCGAACGGCGGGTTACGCAGTGTACGATTTCGTTGCAAAAACTTTGTCGGTAAGTTGTAATTCCGGTCGGTGGATTTCGAGGGTGGGAGTAACTAGTGGAATGGTTAAGCTTTTTCCAGCCCAGCGTACTTTTCAACCAATTTCTTCTGGCCGTAGCCGGGAAAACTGACGGTCAACTTGGTTTGATCGCCGGAGCCTTCTCGACGCAGAACCAGGCCCCGTCCGTACTTGGCATGACGCACATAGGACCCGGGTAGGGCATCCGCGGCTGGGGCGCTTTGCGAGGTTTGTTCAGGCTTTCGCGGAGATCGGAAGTTCTCCGGCTGGCCCATGCGGGCCGCTCGAGTTCTTGAAAAAATCCGCCACTGATTGCGCGTTATCGTAGGTCTTTCCTTCGTACTTTGCCCGTGCTTTGTTTTCTCGATGAGCGGCCAATTGCCCGTCGCCCACCCCTGTCGAGCCCCGAGCAAACGAAAGCCAGGACCGGCCGTGGGACAGATCTTCGATCAACTCGAGCGGCATCTCGTTGAGAAACTGCGATGGCTCGGACGCGAGTTCTTCGCCGTAAACCCTCCGCTTCACCGCGTGCGTTACGTACAGAAACCGTTCGGCTCGCGTCATCGCCACATAGCAGAGGCGGCGCTCCTCTTCGATGTCCGACGAGTCGCTTAGCGAGCGCGAATGCGGGAACAGACCGTCTTCCAAACCGACGATGAAAATGACAGGGAACTCGAGTCCCTTGGCCGAGTGTGCAGTCATCAGGGTGACAGGCACGTCGGCTTTGTATTGATCCGTGTCGGCGACCAGGGCTGAATGATCGATAAACTCACGAATGCCGTCCGGCCCCTGCTCGTCGTAATCCACCGCGGCGTTGACGAGTTCCTGGAGGTTTTCCAGACGGCCTTCGGATTCCTCGCTGTCTTCCGACTTCAGAGCATTCTCGTAACCGGTTTCGATAATTGCCGCTTTCACCAGATCTGAAACGGGCGAGGTTGATTCGATCTCAGACGCTCCTTCGGCCGTAGCGCCAAAGTCTTTCGCTTTGGCGCTGAGCTCTCGAATGATGCGTTGGAAGTTCGTCAGCGAAGTGATGGCGCGCGGCGAGAGCCGATCTCCCTCACTCAGTAGTTCCGAAATCGCATCCCAATAAGACTTGCCGGCCGCGCGCGCGCGAACTTCAATTTCATCGATCGTCACTTTCCCGATGCCGCGCGGCGGAGTGTTTATAACGCGCTGCAAGGCGATCGAGTCGTTCGGATTCAGCGCCAGCTTCAGATACGCGATGATGTCGCGCACTTCCATTCGCTCGTAGAACGAGAAGCCGCCGACGATGTTGTAGGGCAGACCGGCGCGCCGCATCGCCTCTTCAAACACGCGCGACTGCGAATTGGTGCGGTAGAGCACGGCAGTGCGAACATCACGGTCGGCGCGCAGATGCTCTTGAATCTTCCCGGCGACAAAGCGCGCTTCCACGTCCGCATCGAGGGCCTGATAGTAGCGAATCTTCTCGCCGGCCGGATTCTGGGTCCAAAGCGCTTTTTCCTTGCGCTCGATGTTGTGTTTGATAACGCCGCTGGCGAGGGCGAGGATGTTCTGCGTCGAACGATAATTCTCCTCGAGGCGAATCACTTTCGCTGACGGGAAATGCTCTTCAAACTTGAGAATGTTTTTAATGTCCGCCCCACGCCAGCGATAAATTGATTGATCCGGATCGCCGACCACGCAGATGTTCTGTTGATGCTCAGTGAGCAGCCGGATTAGCGCAAATTGAAGCTGGTTGGTGTCCTGATACTCGTCAACAAGTAGATACTCAAAGCGATCGTTGTAGCGTTCTCGCACCTGCTGCACATCGCGAAGCAGACGTACGGTCTTGATCAATAGGTCATCGAAATCCAACGCATTGTTCTTGTGCAAACGCTCTTCGTAAAGCTGAAACACGCGCGCGATAGAAGCCCGGCGTTCGTCGACGTACTGCGCTTTTGCCGCAAACGCCTCAGCATCTTCGCCGCGATTCTTGGCGGCACTGATCGCCGCATGCACCGAACGAGGTGCAAGTTGCTTGTCGTCGATGCCGAGGTCGCGAATGCAGTTTCGGGTCAGACGCACCGTGTCATCCTGATCGTAAATAGTGAACGAGCGCGTATAGCCCGCATCCAGCGCCTCAATGTCCCGTCGCAGAATGCGCACGCACAGACTGTGAAAAGTCGAAATCAGTGGCGTACTGCCGATTTCCAAACCTTCAATCAGTTTGCTCACGCGTTTGCGCATTTCCTCGGCGGCTTTGTTCGTGAAAGTGACCGCGAGAATGTTGCGCGGCCAGACACCGCGCTCAGAAATCAGATAAGCGATCCGGTTAGCGATCACGCGCGTCTTGCCCGAGCCGGCGCCCGCCAGAATCAGGAGGGGCCCATCGCCTGTCGCTACAGCTTCGCGTTGCTGAGGATTGAGTTGCGAGAGAAATTCAGTCATGAAATGTTGCGGGTGCCATTTAAGCACACGAGTTGGTTCTTGTCAGAACCCGGATCGGTCGCGACGGGATCAATCTTCAACTTTGGTTGATTCGAAACGGCCCACCGCCACCGGAAAGCATGACCGGTAAAAGTTTTCAGCCGCGATGGCGCTACCGATCAGAATCTTCTTGAATCTGCCGCGACTTGGAGCGACAATGCGCGCTTCTAATCAGGCAACGCCGGCCAAACGTTTTTGTCCCGATAACTAACCGGCTATCTGGCGTACCTCCCGTACGTATTTTCGAACACATGATCGGCCGCACCATCTCTCACTATCGAATTGTCGAAAAGCTCGGCGAAGGTGGCATGGGTGTTGTCTACCTTGCCGAAGACACCGTGCTCGGGCGGCGCGTGGCGATTAAGACGCTGACCAGCGCGCGCGGTCCTGTGACCCAGCATTTCCGGATGCGTTTCCTGCGCGAGGCCCAGGCGATCTCAAAACTGTCTCATCCTCATATCGCCAATATCTACGATTATGGTGAGACCGACAGCGGTGAACCCTACATCGTGATGGAGTTGGTCGAAGGCAAGACTCTCGCGGACTTGATCAAATCTGAAACGCTGACCATTCCCCGCACCCTCGAAATTATTAAGCAGGTTGCGGAAGCTCTGGAAGAGGCGCATGGACGAGGTATCGTCCATCGAGACATCAAGCCTTCAAATATCGCCATCAATGACCGTGGCAAGGTTAAGGTACTCGACTTCGGATTGGCGAAGCACATCACGACCGCGAGCCTTACGCCGGATAACTCTGACGAGCAGGTTCCGGGCAGAACACAAACGCGCGAAGGCGTGATCGTCGGCACGCCGATGTACCTTTCGCCAGAACAGGCGTTAGGCGTTCCGGTGGATGCGCGCAGCGATCTCTTTTCGCTGGGGTCCGTGCTCTATGAGTGCATCGCCGGCCGTCCTGCCTTTTCTGGCAAGAGCGACATCGACATCTGCGCGAAAGTCATTCGCGACGATCCACCACCGCCGTCGGATTTCAATTCGAACGTGACGAGCGAATTGGATCGAATTACGCTGAAGGTACTGGCTAAGAAACCTGAAGCACGCCATCAAACTGCGAAAGAATTTGTTAGCGATCTCGCCACAGCCCGGGGCCAAGTGAGCGGTTTAGATCAACCCATCCCGCGAACGACCGCTGATGCGCGGAAAAACCATACCGCCAAAACATCGACAACGCTTTCCGCCTTATTCAGGCGACTACCGCTGCCGGTCGGTTATGTCCTTATAGGGGCCGTGCTGGCTGTGCTTGCAGCGATTGGCATCTGGCTCGCATTACAACCGAAACCATATCGGCCCACAGCCGAAGCCCAGCACTTTTACGAACTGGGTGAAGCTGCGATTAGAGAAGGAGTCTTTTACAAAGCCAGCAAACTATTTCAGCAGTCCGTTGACGCGGATCCCGGATTTGCCCTCGCGCGCGCTCGACTCAGCGAGACTTTGACCGAGTTGGACTTTACAGACAAAGCTCAAAGGGAATTGATTAGCGCGAAGGATTTGGTTCGCCAGTCTAAACTAACTGAATCTGATGGCCGGCGCCTGCAGGCGATAACCCATACCGTCAATCAAGAGTATGCGAAGGCTGTTGAAGAGTGTAGAAATCTGGTCGAGCTCGTACCGGAGTCCCAAAAGAAGTATGCAGTTGTGGATTTGGGCCGTGCTTACGAAAAAAACGAAGAAAGCCCCAAAGCCATTCCGCATTACCGGGATGCAATTAGGCGGGATCCAAATTACGCCGCAGCTTTTTTGCGATTGGCAGTTGTGCTTCGTCGCAGTCAGAACGCTGATGCGCTACCAGCATTCGATGAAGCGTACCGGCTCTTTAACCTTTCGAATGAACTTGAAGGCATGACCGAGGTGCTTTACCAGCGAGGCATTCTCCTTAGCCAGCAAGGGAAAGTACCCGAAGCCGCAGCGCAGTTTCAGCAAGCTCTAACCAAATCCGCGGCGCTGGAACACATGGACCAAAGAGTAAAGACACTGCTTCAACTAAGCAATGTCTCGATCATCGCCGGCGACGCCAAGAAAGCCGAGGATTTTAGTCGGCAGGGATTAGATTTGGCGAAGGCGAGTGGGATGGAAAATCTATTCACCGCGAGCCTAATCGATATCGGAAATTCTCACTTAATCAAGGAACGATATGCCGAAGCGGAGGCTAGTTTTCTCCACGCGCTCGCGTTAGCTACGTCCTTCAATGGCAGACGTAACGAAGCGAGGGCGCTTTTGTCGATGGCGAGTTTGCGAACTCGTCAGGGCAAACCCGATGATGCTCGCCTGTTTTTTGATCGCGCCGTGCCTTTCTATCAACAAGGCGGTTATCGCAAAGAAATTTCACAGGCGCGCACAATCCTCGGCGATGCCTACGATCAACAAGGCAATTACGACGAGGCCCTAAAGGCATTCAAAGAGCTACTAAGAGTCGCCGAACAGGTCGGGGACTCTCAACAGATTGCTTTATCTCACGAACGCTTGGGCCTGGTGCTTAATCATCAGCAGAACTATCCGTCGGCGCTGGCCCATTACGAGGAGCAGTGGAAAATTGTCGACCAGCTTGGGCAAAGGTTGGCGCTAGGCTATGCCTTGCTGAATCGAGGAAGGATGCTTTGGCAGATAGGATATTACAACCAGGCCGACCTGCCGCTTAACGGCGCCTTTGCGATTGCCAATGACCCCAATGAACCTAACAAGAAGTTACTCGCCTGGGTCCGCCTTTCCAAGGCGCAACTGGCACTGAGCAAACGAGACTTGCCAACAGCAATTGCGGAAGGTACAGAAGCAGTGAAACTGGCAGGTACTGATTTTGAGGAAATCGCAGTTCATGCCGGTTATACACTAGGCTTGGCGCAGTCTTTAGCCGGCCAACCTGTTGAGGGACGGCTCAACTGCGAGCAAAGCGTCAAGCTGGGAAGAAGTCTATCGGATCCGCTGCCGCTATCGCACGCATTATTGGCCCTTGCGCTGTCAGCGCTGCAGCGCGGCGATGCGCCGAGAGCGTTGGCATCTGCGAAGGAAGCACAAGAGAGATTCACAACCGCAAAACAGTATGAATCAGAATGGCGGGCATGGACGGTTCAGGCCATTGCCGCGGCAAAACTCGGGGAGCGTGAGAGAGCCCGCAAAGCTGAATCTCAAGCGGACGTCGTTCTGGCGATCCTTGAACAACAGTGGGGAAGCGAGAACTATAAGTCGTATCACACACGGACTGACGTTAAGGTAATGCGAGAGACGATTCAGGCCCTGGAGTTGTAGTCCTCTGCAATCCAGTCGCGTCTGTTTAGCTGCAATGGCGTTGGATTTGTTTGATTCGTCCTCTGCGTGAAGAGCGACACTGCGTGACAGAAAATGAGAGTTTGTCCATCGGATCACCCAGCCAGTTTGTCCATCAGATCAATGAGACAGATTCCATTAGCCGGCGCATCTTCTAATTCAGGACTAGTTGCTCCCTCCAGCCAAAATTCAATTTTGCCTTGAATCTTGCGATTCTCGCTGTACCAAACCTTTCCCAAGCCACCTACGTCACGAAAAGGAAACTGCTTCACATCGGCAAACTCGATTCCCATGGGTGAGCCAAGGATAGTGACCGGACTGTCCACTGGCGTGCCACGGGGATCGATGCAATGAATAACGATGCGGCATCTTGGATCAGGCACAGCTTTCCATTCAGGAGGCATTAAACTTTGAGCCATTCTCCACTTGTGAAGAGTGTCTTTCTTGTTGTTAACAAACTTATTCGGGTTTCCCGGCACTGGCTTGTAATATTTCGGGTCAAACCTTATCCATACTGAACCGCCTCCGCCTATCGTAATTGGGGAAGCCTGCTCAATGTGCGGTTTATCACGTTGGCTATTGCAACCTCCCTGACCAGTTACCAAGGTCAACAAAGGTATTCCTCCTGCTGTCGCGGCCAGCGACCTAACAAAGGTGCGGCGCGATGATTTCTTCGCATTTTGCGTGTTTTCCATGTGTGTTCCTCCTTAGTAACGAGAGGTAGATTCAAACAGACAGCATTAATTGCCGGTTATATTGTGTATCAGCAAGTCCCTTAGGCAAACCTTTTGGAGCACCCGCGCCGCGACTTCTGAAAACAGTGTTCAAAACGCTTGGGAGTGCCGCACCCTGGAGGGATGCGGCACTCGCATGGAGCCAGCTCGTGAGCTTAGCCGGCCATTCGGCGCAGCGCCGTGGGGAGGATCCCTTAAAGCCGGTTGAGCACATCAACCGTACATTTCCCGCCGGTCGGCACCGGATACTGGATTGTAGGCGTCGTGGCAGTTCCCTCGAAGATGTCTACGGCGCCAGTGATCCTTCTGGTTGCGCTGTAGAACATTTCTCGGGTGCCTCCTATCGGCGTGCCATATGAGTAATCCTCTACTTTGATCTCAACAGCAAGCGGATTCCCATGAATCGTCACCGGACTATCACTATTCGGTTTAACGTTGCCCTGGTCGTCAAAGTCTTCACAGTGAACGACAATGCGACAATTTACATCTGACGGCGTTCGATCAGGCGCATCCCCGAACTTGTCTATAATCCGCAGCTTAAGAAGTTGATCATTCACTCGATTCTCAAACTTCGTTCGTTGACCCGGTGCTGACGGAACGCGAATATAGTGGGAAAGGTCGAAACCGACCCCGACCGAGCCGCCGCCTCCGATCGTAATGGGTGAGCTTTGCTGGATGGTCACCGCTAGTTCGTCGGAGCGAAAACCGGCATCACTATCCGTGTTCTGAGGATTCGCCGCAGGCCACCCGTTTTGCGGAGCTTGAACAAGACCTTTGCCAACATCTCGCGGGCTAAGCCCTAAGTCCTGGGCGGCTTGAGTTAACATGTCCCAAAGCTCCACCGCGCTGGCTTTCGGATTTGCTTCGGCGAATAGCGCGGCTATACCGGCGACGTGAGGCGTAGCCATGCTTGTGCCTGGTAACCGTTTATGTCCCGGTGGCCGGAGATAACTGGAATAAACGTCGACACCGGGCGCTGCAATGTTCACCGCCCCAGCATTACCGTTAACGCCGGCGTTAGAGAACACTGCAACCTGCAAATCCGAATCGACAGCAGCCACAGCCATGATGGATGGACAATCTGCAGGCCCGCTCACTGGTCGAAGCTGACTCGGACGAGCGCTGTGGTTTCCGGCAGCAGCTACAATCAAAGTTCCCGCCTTCTGGGCGCGTTGCGCGATTTCTTCATAGGCCGTGTTAAAGGTGTCGCCGGGTTTCTTTCGCGATCCGAGCGACAACGAGACGATCCGGCAACCCTGGTTGATGGCCCACTCGATGCCCGCGGTGATCCATAGGTCAGCGCCGGCGCCTGCATCATTGAGCACTTTGCCCACGTAGATCGCGGCGTCCGAGGCAACACCGTAGCCTGGGAGAGTTGAAGGTCGGCGTGGACCGCAGGCTGTTCCAATGCAATGAGTGCCGTGGCCATTGCCATCCTTAGGGCTCGCGACGTTGCGCACAAAGGATTCTGTAACTATCGTCCGACCTTCGAAGTCAGGGTGATATTCCCTTTGTCCGTTCTCATTGACCGTAAAGTCAATGCCGGTGTCGAGCACCGCTACTTTTACGCCGCGTCCGAACAAAGGAGAATCAGCGGCCTTGGTCGCTTGCAAGCCCCACGTTGATTGCGATTCATTGAGTCTGGAAACCCAAGGCGGTGTTGAGGTCTCAACTTGGGTTCTTCCATTTGAACCCACCTTCGCGACGAGTTCGGCATAAGCGTCGCGACGGCCTCTGAGATAACCCAAAGAGATCATCATGTCATCCGGGGTTGACCCGTCTGTTCCAGGGGTAACTTCCAGCATCTCGCGAACTTTCTCCGGCTCAATCGTCAAAATAGGACCGTCCACATCGCTGGCCATGTTTTGCAACATGCTCATCTGTTCTGGATCGCCACCTACAAATGCAACGCCCAGCGTGGGCAACACTATGCAATCGGAATCTTCGAGTTGGTCTTCCCGTGTTACCTCAGGGTCAGAGGCATTCGAGACGAAAACTCTGAATCCGGACCTTCGCAGGAATTCGATACCCTCCTGGGTGGCACCCTCGCGGAACACCAGTGTTTGCCTGCCGGTGAGATTCTCTTCTTGGTTACGGCCATCGAAGTCATTTGCCATGCTCGCAAATGCTCCACCATTTCCTGTCATATCTGGGGCTCTCATACTGTTTCTCCTCCTAACAAACTGCGTTGGTAAACGGTTGGCGGCGTTGGACCGCCAATATCTGATGCGCCCGATCAGAATCAAGTTAAGGAGCGCTATCCATTACCCATGTCCAGGCTCATGAACACGATTCAGCCGGGTTCGTCCGTCCGGCGTGCTACGCCGGACAGGCAGAGTCGGCAAGACTCATCAAGAACTCGAGCGCGGTGGCGATCTTGGCGCCGTAGACGGGAATCTTCTTGACGATTGTGATCAGAATCAGCAAGTAACTTCTAATTGCGTGATACTTCTCACAAAGGTCGTTCACACCTTCGGCCGCCGCCATCGTCTTTGCGCGAGGTGAGAATCCTCTCAGCTCGTCCTCGATGCGATCGAGGGCCGCGGTTTCTTCTGTGTTGAGTTTTAGTTCTGCCATTGTCGTTTCTCCTTTCAAGTTTGTATCAATCAGAATTACTTATTGTTCATCTCGGCTAGCGCAGCCGCAGTGGGTACAGGAACCGCGGCCGCGGGAACAGCGCGGGAGTCGTCCGGGGTCTTTATCGCGGCATCGTTTTTAGACTCTTCTTTCTTGTACTTCAGGAATTTCAGGATCGAATTGATGCCCTCAGTGCCGCCACTGATGATTAAGCCGGTTACAATGCCGTCAATAATGTTAATGGCATTTGCGCTGACTGCCGGCGTGATGCCAAGAAGCTGGAGAACGTGAAGATTGGCAGTGAACGCCAATACCAGGCCTACGGTCAGGGAGACGAAACCCATAACTATCTTCTTGGGGCCGACCTTGTCGAGCAGCGGTGAAAGAAGTTCTGCCAGTTGCTGAATGCCAAGCCCGGCGGCGAAAACAGGCGCGAGTGCAATGATTAGAGTTTCCATTTGCCTTTATCCTTTCTGCTTTGCAGACGTCTTTGAAGGAGCTTGCCGCTCTTAACGAAGTCCTTTCATCAACTTCGCTAAATCGAATGTGAACCCAAAGTTTCCACGGACTTTGTCTTCCTTTATTAGGTCAGCCCGGTTGGCTACAGAGAAAGAAATTGGGATGTTTATGCCGTCGAAGATGGGAAAGGTGAGCTTTACTTGTCCGGTGTAAAGCGGCTTGGCGCCTGACATCCATTTGCCTTCACCCCCGAAGGCCAAGACAATTGGATCCTTGCCACCAAGAATATTTCCGTCACGGTTGAGGTGGAAATAACCTTCAGCGGCCAATCGACCGCCACGCTTATCTCCGCCGATAGACTTGCTGTCTTCATAATCGAACGTAGCATTGGTGGCGAAGTTAAGACGCTGATACACACCGACGTCAAGAAGTAGTCCACTACGATACTCGTCCGTGCCGTCTTCGGATCTCTGTTTTGTCTGAAAGCTAAACGAGAGTTGCGGGCGTCGCCGAATTCTTTCAAACGCTTCCAGCGTTGTTTGCTTTAAGCGTACCGCCGTATTGATTTTGCGAGTGATAATCTTGTCGATCTCACCACGCTGCTCAAGGCCGAGCTGACCCAGGGTAGCGGCGGCCTTCGAGCCCAACTCAGAGCTGACAAATCGGATCAGGGCATCGTCTTCCGTCTCTCCAGCCTGTGGATAGCCAAGATTTGCCTTGAGCTGACTGAAAACATAAACCTCGACCTCATCCTGAATTTGTGCAAAACCAACAGTTGCTTGCGCTACCGCAGCAGGGACTGCCTTAAGGTCGTTCCGATTACTGAGGGAGCTTGCGTCGCGTTTGTTAATGATCAGGTACTTTGAACCGAATATAAATGCCCGTTGTGTATCGGCCTTTTCGTTCGCGGAGTCCCGGCCAATACTGAACGACAGCCGGCGCAAACCCGCATAACGTAAATAGAACGCTGGATCCAGCGGATCGTGGTGCGCCGTCCCGGCGTAAATCGCGTAAGCCGTGGTGGTAATGAGAGGTGCCGGATTATCAGAGTCACCGTTGGACCCTTTCACGCCCGCGAGGTTCAATGCCAGGCCCAGGACATCCGGAGCTTCAGTCTGGTCCACTAGTGAAGTCGTATTCGTACCGATACTCGGCATTTCGACCTGCTTACTTGTTCCTTTTTGGTTGATCTGTGCTGCGCTTATTGCATCGACGCGGCAGTTAACCCATTGGGTAATGTTCAGTGGATTCGCGCAGGGATCAGTCGCTTTTTTTGGCAGGTCTTGAGTAAAGACCGAAACGGGTGCGGAGACGATCCAGAAGATAAGCGCTGAGAGGGCTTTGTGGTTACGCATGATTAATTTACCTTTCGAATTGGGCCAGAGTTGTCTTGCGTAGTCACGCGGTTAATACCCGCAATGTTTCAGTGTAGTTGTCTGCCGAGTGAGAGCTCTCGTAGTCAATGTCTTTGAGCAGGTCGATCAGAACGTCGTTCTTATCGCGATGCTCCACCAAAAGCGTGTATCTGACTGCGGTGATGAAAGACATTCCCAAGGCGTACATATCCATTGGTTGGTCAGAGTCGTCCTGCCCTTTACTCCAGTTCCACTCGTAAACCTTTTTCGGATGCCCTGGGATTTCGTGCTCTGAAAGACGGGCCTTGTGTTTACATGCGAACGTGAAAATTGGCTCTGCTCCCTTAACGGTAAGTTTGAAATAAAGGTATTCACCCTGACTCACCTTTACTTTCACGGCGCCGTTGTATTCGCGGATGGTTAGTTTTCCTGCTACTCCAAAATCAGCCATTCGGTCCTCCTTCGTCTGAGCGTCTGGCGTATCACGAATTCCAGACTTGGTGTTTTTCCTGGCGTGTATGCTTGCTTTGCCACACTCGTGCCATGCGCAAGTCGACAGATGAGGGTTCAACCTGGAAGACCTCTAAGTGCTTGGTTTGGATCAAGATGAGGTGATGGCAGGGGCTTTGGAGGGTGGTATGATGCGCGTAGTAGCTCAACCAAACTGTGTCAGCAGTGACAGCACCAAATGTCACTTCCGACATAGTTAGTGCTTCACTGAACTCCGAGGCAGCCCCACGGTAATGGATCCGACACTAATTGCGATCTCTGGCTCGCTCAAGGGAACAACCTTCGCCCTGGACAAAGCTGAAACCTCGATCGGTCGGGATGGAGCGAATACGGTTTTCCTGAATGACCTTTCAGTTTCGCGGCGGCACTGTCTGATTAGGTGTGAGCCCGGAAAGACTGCGGGGGGAACACAGTCACGTTGTTCAACCGACACAGACATCAGCCAGCTTGATCCGAGCGTTAGTGGCGATCAGTTCACCATCATCGATCTCGAAAGCTACAACGGCACCTTCGTCAATGGCCTCCCAATTACAGAACAGAGGCTTGCTCATGGTGACCAGATTGCTGTGGGCGATGTGGTCTTGCTTTTCCTGCTTCACGAAACCGATGAGAAACCAAAGACCACCGTCCCATCGGACGACGGAAAGTTGATTACGAGATCCACAGTTAGGTTGCGGGCGGAAGACGCGCTTTACCTTCGTCCAGAGAGAATAGTCGCGGAGTTGCCTGCAAGCCCGCGTGTCGCGCGCGATCTAAACACGCTGCTCAAAATCAGTACGACAATCAATTCGATTTCCGATCTGCAACGGCTACAGAGAGAGTTGCTCCAAATGATTCTTGAAGCGATCCCAGCAGAGCGTGAAGCCATTCTGCTGGCCGACAAGAGTCAAGACCTGTTCGCCTCAATCTACGGTTGGAACAGATTGAGAGGGCAAGACGACTCAATCAAGGTAAGCCAGACGATTACGAATCAGGTGCTGCGCGAAGGCGTGGCACTGTTAAGTAATGATTTATTCGAGACTGAAGGCCTTGGCGAAAGGCCAAGTCTGGTCGAAGCTCGCGTTTGTTCCGTGCTCTGCGTGCCGCTCGTCTTTCTCAACAAGCAGTTAGGCGTCATCTATCTCGACACCAGCGATCGAGCAGCACGTTTCGATGAGAGCCACCTACAGTTGCTTACCGCGATCGCCTGTATTGCTGCGGCGCCCTTTGAAAACGCCAGTCGTCTCGAATGGCTGGAAGGCGAGAACCAGCGCCTGCAAGCCGAAATTCATCTAGAGCATCAAATGATCGGCGAAAGCGCCGCCATGCGGGCCGTTTACCAGTTTATCGGCAAAGCGGCCCCATCCGATTCGACGGTCCTGGTTCGCGGTGAAAGCGGAACCGGGAAAGAGCTCGCGGCGCGCGCGATTCATGCGAACAGCTCCCGAGTGGCAAAACCGTTCATCGCGATTAATGGAGCGACGCTGTCGGAAACTTTGCTTGAAAGCGAGTTATTCGGCCACGAGAAGGGCGCATTTACAGGTGCGATTGCGCAAAAACGCGGCAAGCTGGAGATTGCCGATGAAGGCACAGTGTTTTTGGACGAAGTCGGAGAGCTGACGCCGATGATTCAGGCCAAGCTCCTGCGAGTGTTACAGGAGCGCGAGTTTGAACGATTGGGCGGCACGCGGCCAATCAAAGTTGATGTGCGCGTGATCGCCGCAACGAACAAGGATCTCAAGGGAGCAGTTGCGAACGGCACGTTTCGCCAGGACCTGTACTACCGTCTAAACGTAGTTTCCATCACGATGCCGACATTAAGGGAGCGGCGTGACGATGTCCAACTACTCACCAGTTACTTCGTCGCCGCCCTCAGCAAGAAATGCAAAAGGAAGATTAGCGGACTCTCTCCGGAAGCGCGCGCACTGCTGCGCGCATACGACTGGCCCGGTAATGTGCGCGAGCTACAAAACGTGATCGAACGCGCCATAGTGCTTGGTTCTACCGAAATCATTTCGCCGGAAGATTTGCCTGAGACGCTTTTCGAGACCAGCAACAAAGACCTGCCACAAACTGCCACTTACCATGTGAAGGTTAAAGAAGCAAAGAGCTTAATCATTATCAAGACCATGGAAGAAGCGGGCGGCAATTACACAGAAGCAGCAAAGCGACTGGGCCTGCATCCCGCAAATCTGCACCGGCTCATTCGGACTTTGAATCTGAAAGGTGAAATTAAGAATTCCTGAGAAAGGTTATCCTTTCCGTGGTTACCCGCAGCTTACGGAAAAGCCTCACAAGTTCAGGCAACTGATAATTCGCATTCAAGCCGCTCGGATTCGGCAAGACCCAGACCCGCGCGTCGTGAATTCGTTCGGGCTGCTCGCCGATCTGCGCTTTGGGTTTCGCAAATGCGCTGCGGTAGGCACCGACTCCGAGAATCGCCACGACCCGCGGACGATATCGTTTTACTTTCGCCGCCAAAGCACGTCCCCCGGCAATGAAATCTTCCTGAGTCAGTTCGGCTGCCGTGGCTGTCGCATGCGGCACGACGTTGCTTATCCCGATTCCGCTTTTGAGCAGTTCGCGCTCTTCAAACGGGGACACCAAACGATCCGTAAAACCCGATTTGAATAGCGCCAGCCAGAACCGGTTGCCGGGCCGCGCGAAGTGATGACCGACTGCCGCTGTGTAAAGCCCCGGATTTATCCCGCAAAACAGCACGTTTAGATTCGCCGCGATCACATCCGGCACTTTCTTGCCCGCCGCTTCGAAGAGTTGCTGCCTGGTTGGCTTGAACGGTTTGGTGACCGCCATGGTTGGCTCTTAGACTAACACGCAGACTTCATCGTCGACGTTATGCCTGCCAGGAAATCCAGCACCAAAAGTCGGGACAGGGCGATCTGCTCGGCTGCGCGCAAGGCTCGTATGCCGGAAATCATTCATCCGATGCTGGCGACTCTGGTTGATGAGCCCTTCTCTGATCAGGATTGGATATTCGAAACGAAGTGGGATGGTTTTCGATCTGTCTGCTTTGTCAGCAAAGGAAAAGCGCGATTCGTTTCGCGCAATCAGATCGAGATGACGCCCCAGTATCCCGAGCTGGCAAACATACCGAAGCAGATCGCTGCGAAGGAAGCGATTCTGGATGGCGAGATTGTCGCGCTCGACGAGCACGGCCGGCCACAGTTTCAATTGCTGCAGAACAAGCTGCGTATACGCAGTGGCAGCTATGCTAAAGCGCGGACTGCGCAGCTTGTCTATTTCGCGTTCGACTTGCTGTATCTCGATGGCTTCGACCTGATGGGTTGCCCTGTCGTTGAACGGAAAGCCAGGCTTGAGCAGATTCTACGTCCGGCGAGCTTCATAAAATATTCCGACCACGTTGAGGGCGAAGGCGAAGCTTTCTTTCACGAGATCGCAAAGTTTCGCCTGGAGGGCATGATCGCAAAACGCGCGGCCAGTAAGTACGCGCAGAAGCGCACCTCAGACTGGCTCAAAGTAAAGACAGTTCAGCGATCGGAAGTCGTGGTCGGCGGTTACACACAACCGCGTGGCGCGCGTTCGTATTTCGGCTCGCTGGTGATGGGTCTGTATCGGGAAGGCAAACTTCACTATGTGGCTCATGTAGGTGGCGGCTTCAACGAACAGAAGCTTCGCGCGATTAATAAACTGCTTCAGCCGCTTAAAAGCGATAAGTGCCCGTTCGCAATCAAGCCCAAGACAAACGAACCTGTGCAATGGGTGAAGCCGAAGCTGGTTGCGGAGGTGAAGTTTTCGGAGTGGACGGCTGACGAGCGAATGCGTCACCCGGTCTTCGTCGGGTTACGCGAAGACAAGAAGCCTCAGGATTGTCAGTTTGAATTCGAACGCGACACTGATCAGACGGTCAAAAAAAGCCGTCGGTAGGCAGGCTACTTCTTCCTTCGCCATAACAAGCGAATCACGCCACAACTAAGAGCCATCCAACCTAGAGCAACCACGGCTTGGACGATCTGAGCGCTTTGTATTAGTCCTTCGTGATGGAGCAGCGTGAGAACCATTTCGAGACAGCCAGAGTCATGCAAAATCGCTGGTTTTTAAGGCTTTCAGCTATTTAAACGCCCTCCCTCACGGTCGGGCCAATGTCCCGATCCACCCGCGCAACGGGGTTCGGCCTATGCGTTGGGACGGAGGAGGCTGCGGAAAATGCCCTGGATTTCGACCCGCGAGGCGTGCACGCGAATCGGTTCCAGGGCCGCGTTTGAAGGTCGAAGTTCGACTTCCTGACCGCGACGGAACAAGCGCTTCAACGTCGCCCGCGTTTGATCGATGAGCGCAACAACGATCTCTCCGTCGCGCGCTTCGTTACGGCTTTCGATCAAAGCGATGTCGCCGTCGCAGATGTGCTCATCGATCATCGAATCGCCTTTGACGCGCAACGCGTAGATTCTTTCGGGACGAACGCGACCAAGCAGGAAGCGCGGAACGCAAATCATC
Organism: uncultured Acidobacteriota bacterium; assembly: GCA_963726075.1. Taxonomy (GTDB): domain Bacteria; phylum Acidobacteriota; class Blastocatellia; order Pyrinomonadales; family Pyrinomonadaceae; genus UBA11740. Next base: position 2,586,521 of record CAVSAQ010000001.1, read on the forward strand.
TCCACGTCCTGAATCGCGTCAATGGGCAGCCCCGCTGCGATACGCCCGACCAGCGGCACCTCGCAAGTTGCGTCAGCCGCCGCTTCTTCAAACCTCACCGCGAGAGTGAAGTGACCCGGTTCGTGTTGACGTTTGACGAGTCCACGTTTTTCAAGTGCGGCGATGTGCTTGGCGATCGTGGCTTTGGAACTGACACCGAAGTGGCGCGCGATTTGTGCGTACGAAGGTTCGTGCCCATGCTTCGCCAAAAAGCGAGTGATGTAATCCAGAACTTCTTTTTGACGTTGCGTTCGAGGTAGCATCGGAAACCAATTCGTGAGTCGAGCCGATTCTAGTCTCGCTATGTCTCAATCGTCAAGCATTTCGGCGCACGGCGTGCTTAACATGAATAAGAGGCTTCGCTGAGGGTTTACCCACGAATCAACGTTGACTATCTGACGCTGATGCGATAAATGTCTGCCGCTTGAAGCTTGCTGTTCGCCGAATTGTAACCGAAGGGCCCGCCATAACGTTTTGCTGATCTGAAGCGCATGCTCTTCGATGTGGCCGCTAGTTCTTTGTGGCTGCACTTTCTTTCACAACTGACGGAAAGGAATTACCTATGAAAGACACGTGTCGTTCGACTCGCGATCTCCGTGGCCTGCTGCTCGCCATTGTTGGGTTCGCGTTAACCGCAGTCACGTTGGGCGCGTTGGCTGTAGGCGCACAGAATCCCGCCGGCTCTCAGTCGCCGTCGGCAACACAAACGCCGGCGCCTACGCGCGCGGCTACGGCAACGCCAACCCCGTCGCCCACGCCGACGCCCATCAACTGGTCGAACGATCCGCTGCTGCGCCGATATGTGTTTCGCGCAATCGGACCAGCCAGCATGGGCGGCCGCATTGACGACATCGCCTGCGTCGAAACGAATTCCTACATTTGCTACATCGGATTCGCGACCGGCGGAGTCTGGAAGACGACGAACAATGGCACGACTTTTCAGCCGATTTTCGACACTCATTCCTCCTCATCGATTGGTGATATCGCAATCGCGCCGTCAAATCCGGACGTTGTTTGGGTAGGGACCGGCGAACCCAACAACCGTCAAAGTTCGAGCTTTGGCGACGGTATCTACAAGTCTACGGACGCCGGGAAGACGTTTGCGAAGATGGGTCTGGAAGACTCGCAAACCATCGCCCGCATCGTGATCGATCCGAAGGACGCGAACACAGTTTACGTGGCGGTGCTTGGCCATTTGTTCGGACCGAACAAAGAGCGTGGCATCTATAAGACGACCGACGGCGGCCGGAACTGGAACAACGTAAAGTTCATCGACGAAGATACCGGCTTCACCGACATCGTGATGGACATGTCTGATCCAAAGACGTTGTACGCGGCTTCGTATCAAAGGCGGCGGACGTCATGGGGATTCAATGGCGGCGGTCCAGGCTCGGGAATCTGGAAAACCACGGACGCGGGAAAGACCTGGGCAAAGCTGCAAGGCAGTGGATTGCCTGAAGGCCTTCTCGGTCGCATCGGTTTGGATCTTGGAAGATCAAATTCGAACGTACTCTATGCGCAAATGGAAGTTGGGGCGACCACGGGGACTGGCGGTGAAGAACAAACTCCGGGAGCGGCTACGCCCACTCCGACGCCGTCGCCCAGCGCGACACCGGTGGGCTCACCGACTCCGAATGCAAGGCGATCGGGTGTCTGGCGCTCAGACGATAAGGGTAAAAGCTGGCGCATCGTGAGCAACGAAAACAACCGGCCGATGTACTACAGCCAGATTCGCGTCGATCCCTCCAATCCGGAAAATGTCTATGTAGGTGGCTTGAACTTTAGTAAGTCAACCGATGGCGGCAAGACCTTCGTTTCGATGCAGGCGAATGTCGGACACGTAGATAACCACGCCATCTGGATCGATCCGAAGAATGGCAACCACATTCTTCTCGGCAACGACGGCGGGCTGAACGTCACTTACGACCAGGGGACTCACTGGGACTTCATCAACACAATTGCGGCGGCGCAGTTCTATGCGATTGGCGTCGACATGCGTAAGCCTTATTACGTCTATGGAGGTTTACAGGACAACGGTTCATGGGGTGGGCCGAGCCAGACGCGCAACCCCGCGGGCATCACGAACGCGGATTGGTATCGCGTCGCTGGTGGCGACGGATTCTACACGATGGCCGATCCGAGTGACTACAACACTGTCTATGCCGAATCGCAGAACGGAAACATGAGCCGGATCGATCTGCGGACGGGTCGCAGCGTTAGTATCCGGCCTCGCGGGCGTCCGCGTGGCGGCGCCGGTGGAGGTGGAGCAAGGCCCGGCGCATCGCCATCACCCGGCGCCTCTCCGCAGGCCACTCCGCAGGAGACGCCCATGACTCTCGCTCAGTTTGCAGCACAGCAGGGTTTCGGCGGCGCCAATTTGCAGTCGAATGTCGTGCCGGTGCCTTCACCCGGCGAGCAGTTCCGCTTCTACTGGAACACGCCGATGGTTTTGTCTCCGCACAATCCACGGATTGTTTACGCCGGCGGCGATCGGTTCTTCCGTTCGCTCGATCGGGGGGACACATGGACTGCTTCAGCCGATCTGACGAAGCGAATTAACCGCAATAACCTTTCCATCATGGGTGTGAAAGGGAGCGAGCCGATGGCTTCCAAGAACGACGGTTATAACGGCTTCGGCTTTGTGGTGTCGATTGCTGAATCGCCGGCCATTCCCGGCATCATCTGGATCGGGACTGATGATGGCACCGTACAACTTAGTCGGGACAGTGGCGCGACGTGGACGAACCTTTCAATGAAGGTCCCTGTGCTCGCCGAGAAGTCTGGCGAGCTGTATCACATAAGCAAGATTGAGCCTTCGCGTTTCGATGCAGGCACGGCTTACCTCGCGGTTGATGGACACCGTCTGGACGATCTGAAGCCCTATTTGTATGTCACGCGTGACTACGGTCAAACGTGGAGTTCGATCGTCAGCAATTTGCCGGTGAACGGCAACGTGAATGTGGTTCGCGAAGATCCCAAGAACAAAGATCTTCTGTTTGTGGGAACTGAGTACGGCGTGTACGTATCGATCGACGGCGGCCGCGAATGGCGACAATTCATGTCGGGCCTGCCGACGGTGCGTGTTGACGATTTGCTGATTCATCCGTGCGACAATGATCTGATTGTCGGCACGCACGGTCGTGGGATTTACATTCTTGACGACATCACGGCGCTGCAACAGCTCACGCGGAGTAAAGTGCTCGATACCGAATCATTTCTGTTCGATGTGCGGCCCGCGACGCAATGGCTGAGTGACGTTCGTTTGAGTCGTTATAGCGGCGGGTCAAAACTCTATCGCGCCGCTAACCCAGCGCCGGGAACCGCGATTAGCTATTACCTGAAGGCCGTGCCGTCGGGTGATGTGACGATCACCATCTCAGATTACACGGGCCGGGTGGTGCGTAACATCACTGGCACGAAGGAAGTCGGGCTCAATCGGGTGCAATGGAACATGCGCGGCAATCCGCCGCAGCGTCCAGCTAACCTGCCGCAGTTTGGCGGCGGCGGCGGCGGTGGTGGCGGAGGCTTGGGCGCCTTCTTCGCGCAAGGGCCGTTGCTCGAACCGGGGACTTACAATTTGAAGTTGTCGGTTGGGGGAAAGGATTTCACGACAAGAGTTGTTGTGGAACCTGATCCCGGAATGCAGCCGTAGGCCAGACTCGGCGTATGCATATCTAAGCCTGGGGTTGCCGGGTTGGTGACCCTGGAGATCTTGTTCTGGTTCCTAACAGTCTCCGTCTGTCGCAATCGTACATTTTCAAGGAAAATACGTGCCCGGAACGAAGTTCGCGAGTGCCCAAAGAACGTGTCTTACCGGCAGTCCTGTTGACGGTCGCCAGATGTTTGCCAGCCTTGGCAAAATTCTATTGACAGAAGTACTTACCGGGCATATAGTCCGCGCGTCTCTTTACCTGGTTCTCCAAGGCCTTCGCAAGGGAAGGACAAGTTCTAAGGAACAATGGAGGACTCCCGTCAACTGACTCTGTGGGTCTGGCTCCGTGCTGTCTCGCGATTAACATGAGAGACACACCGCACGAAAACGCTTTAGTTGAAAAGCCGCAGTCTGTTGTTCCATCTCGCACCAAGCGAAGAGTTGGTATGTTCTTCGTCGGGCTGCTAATCATAGGGCTTTGTATCACGAATGTCCTTTTGATCAAGCAAAATCGCGCCCTCAAGGCGACCATACTTCGCAATGAGCCTCAGTTTCTCAAGCAGGGACAAAAGGTGCCGCCTCTGGTTGCTCAGAGAGTTTCCGGTGAAACCGCGACGATCGACTTCGGTGAAAATCAAAAGACAATATTATTTGTATTTACAACTGGATGTGCGCCCTGTGAGCGCACGGGCCCGAAGTGGAAACTTATCGAAAGCGCATGCGCTCACAAAAAATGTCGCAGTTTCGCTTTGAGTCTGGGCACGGACAACTCCAAGAGCGCAGCGTTTATTTCGGCCTACGGGTTGCAATCTGAAGTACTCACAAACCTCAGTTCGCAGACAAGGGCGGCATATCAGCTTTCACTCACGCCGCTTACCATTGTCGTTGATGCTCAAGGCAAGGTAGAAAGAATCTGGCCCGGTGCTTTCAACGACGATATGACGTCAGACGCAGAGCGGTACTTTGGTGTCTCTCTGACTGGCACAGCGAGTAATTGACCACTTGGAAGGTCATTTATGAAGGAGGAATGAAATGAAAAAGAGAATCCTGTCGGGAATTTTGGCTGCTATTTCGCTCGTAGTGCTTAGCGTAAGCGTTCTTCAGCTGAGTACCCGGGTCGTCAACGCTTCCGGATGTCCACAGCAACCGTTTCTAGGATGCGATTGCGCCCTTAATTGGTATACAACTACTCAGTATGGAGAAGAGACCCATTACCTTTGCAACTATAGTTGCTTTTGTCCCGGGCAAGGGGGTGGTGCTGAGAACTTCTACATCGAGAGAGATTACAGTTTCGTTCAATAGAGTATTCATGCGACTACAAGCCGACCGCCTTTCGCGGTGGGGCTTCGAGCTTGGGAGAGCGAGATGCTGTAACCAAAGAGTTTTCCCTTGCATAGGCGCTCTTTGCTTAAATTGGCCTTGTCCTCCTGCGCGTGCCTCTTAACGAGTGCACACGTTTCAAGCGGAGGCTAACAGAACCGCAAAACCACAACGGGCTCAGGAGTCTCAGTCACTGCCCAGGCGGAAATTCCCGCAGGAACTGACTGCTGGCTGATCACGTCGCGTCGTAACTTCTACTCAATCACGCGCGCGATCACGCATTTTAGGTAATGCGTCTCAGGCACTCCCAGAAGTACCGGATGATCGCTTGATTGACCGCGCACTTCGACAATCTGCAAGCGGCGGCGCGCATCCAGCGTCGCCGCTGCCACCACTTCCAGAAACATTTCCTCCGGCATGTGATACGAACACGTGCAGGTCACGAGCACGCCACCAGGATTTAGTAGTTTCAACGCGCGGAGATTGATTTCTTTGTAGCCGCGCGCGGCCGACTTAACGCTGGCGCGGTTTTTCGCAAATGCCGGCGGGTCGAGGATGATCGTGTCAAACTTCTCGCCCGCGGCCTCGAATTCTCGCAACGCATCGAAAACGTTGGCCGAGCGAAACTCAACATTCGAAGTTTCGTTAAGCTCTGCATTGCGACGCGCGCCGGCGATTGCGTCTTCGGAAATGTCGATGCCGAGAACACTGTCGCATGCCTTCGCGATGTGCAGCGCGAACCCGCCGTTGAATGTGAAGCAGTCGAGGGCGCGACCGCGGGCGACGCGATTTGCGGCGAGATAATTCTCACGCTGATCAAGAAACGCTCCGGTCTTTTGCGAGCCGAGCGGCGAAACAAGAAAGCGGAGGCCGTGCTGATTGATCTCCACTAAGTCAGTACCGGGAGTGGTAGCGACCGGATCATCGACGCGACTTGAATGAAATGATCCCGTCGCATCCACCACCCCACGCGGGCTGCCCACGCGGGGACCCCGGTCCGCTCCGGGTTCTGACACCGACAGTACGCCGCTTCTTAACTCGAGTCCTTCCAACTGCCGTACACGCGCGTCATTGCGCTCAACGATCGCGTCTGGCTTGAATTCTTCGACCAGCAGTTCGGCGATTGTCGCTTTTACCTGTTCGCTGCCTTGCGAGAGAGTCTGAATGACGAAGACGTCGTCGTACTTGTCGATAATCAGAGACGGCAACAGATCGCCTTCGGAGTAAACCAGCCGGTAGGCGTTTGTGTCGGCGGCGATCCGTGAACGTCGCGTTGCACACGCGCGCAAATGCAGACGCCACCATTCGCGATCGATTGTTTCTTCGTGCGTTGTCAAAAACCGAAGCGAAATCTCAGAGGCGTCGCTGTAGAAAGCCTGGCCCACAAAGTTGTGCGCCTGATCGACAACTCGCACGATGGCGCCGCCTTCGACACCCTCCGCGTTTGCCACGTCGCTGCGATAGACCCACAAGTGGCCGTTGCGGATGCGTTTTGCTCCGCGCGAGGTGATGCTTACTTCCTCCATTTGCCTCGAACTTATCACAGGCACATCTACTCGCAGAGCTGCGCGAGTCGATAAGTCTAGCGGCGACGGTTTGGGTACGCACGCCTCTGGCGTGCTATTGATGAAGACACGAGCACGCCAGAGGCGTGCGTACCTGTTGGATTGGTCACTTAAAGATTGGTGAGGTTGTGCCGGACTGGGTTACGACTTTTTAGACCCTTCCTGACCCTCTTCCAGGATTCTGAGGAGGGTCGCGGTCAATTTCTTGGCGGCTTCGGATGTACGCAAAAACGCATCGACACCGGCGCGCCACGCTTCCTTTTCCACATCATCGTCGGAAAGCATGATGATTGGCAGGGTGCGACGATGGACCATGCTGCGGACGCGCAGAACCAGCTCAAGCCCGCTCACTCCGGGCAGATTGTGATTGACGATCAGCACATCATAGGGCGCCTTCGTCTTGAGAATGTCCCACGCTCTAAATCCATCAGAACACAGTTGCACCCCAAAACCGCTGCTAACGAGGAGGCTTTCGAATTGGCGCCCAATCAACTTGTGGCCCTCAACGTGAAGGATTGAAATCTGATTTGGAACCGGCGTCTGCGGGGCTTTCTTTTCGCTTTGCTTCGGCTGCGAAAACAAATGCCGCCGCCGCTTTCGCACCGCCGTACGGTGCTCGATCAGATCTTTGTGCCGGTTGTTGAGCAACGACACGAGACTTTGGTGATGTCTGAAGCCCAGCAATTGCGAGGCTTTCGTCACGGAACCGGATGCATCGCGAAGCGAGCGCTCGATCAGGTTTCTTTCGATCTTCTTGATTTCCCGGCGCAGGGAAAATCCCTCCCATGAATCGGGCTTCGGCATGAAACCCCCGCCGGGTTTCTCCACCAGTAATGCGGTAATTACTTTTCGCGCGCAGGAAATCAGACGCTTGTGGGTTGCCGGATCCTGAGAATGTTCAAGCAACTCTACCGCTGACTGATAGATTTCCACGAGCTGCCGGACTCCCGTTTGACTGCCGAGTTCCTCGACAATCGTGAGGTGCGCACGACCTGAACCTTCGCGGTCGCCGACGGTTTCCGCGATAACGATCGCTCGTTGTAGCAGTAACGCGGAGCGCTCGTGATAGCCCATGCGCGCGGCAATGATTCCTTGAGTCGTCAGCGCCTCAGCCAGCAGTCCTTTCTCATCGCTCTTTTCAAGCGTTTTGACTGACGAGCGAACGAGCCTCTCCGCTTCCCTAAAGCGACCTTCAGCCAGAAAAGCGCGTGCTCGGGTTTCATTCGCTTGAGCTAGGTGAATGTGATCACGAAGATCAAGAAAAAGACTTGCAGCGCGATTCAAGTGTCGATGCGCTTCCGGGAATTTTCCAATAACGAGGAAGAGAAATCCGAGATTGTTTTCCACCGAAGCTTGGTATCTCACGTTTCCTGCCTGCTCGAAATGAAAACTTGCAGCTGTATATTCAATTAATGCTCGATCTACGTAGTCGGCACGGTTTTCTTCTGTGATTAACTTCTTGAAAAGAACAGCGAAAAGGCTGTGGTAAGCGCCCTTAAGAGCGTGCTCCGTGCTTTTCTCCACCAAGGCCGCAGACTCATTAAAGATACGGAATGCTTCGCTCAATCGATTCGCAGCTATTTCTACCGTCGCCGCTCGAAGCATTAGCGTTGCTTTGAGATCAGAGCGTTCGTCCGAGACGGAGCTTAGTGCGTTGGCTATAGTAATCCGGGCTTCGTCATAAGAACCCTCGCGCCAGTAGCAGAGGGCGAGATCGCCACGCGCCTCAGCGACTTTCTCTTGTTGGCCAAGCGCTTCGAAAATCTCAATGCCCTGGGTGATTAAATCTTTGGCTGCTTCCTGACTACCCGTTTGATCGGAGCTTTCTAACCAGCCGATTAACGCGCCAACTCGGAGCAGGATATCCGCCTTCGTAGATTCATCAAGACCATCGAGGTTCAGCGATTCGCCGCGATTACGCCAAAACTCGCCTAGTGCTTCACATGCGCCTTGGTAATCCCCCGCTTTCTCCTTTTGGTTGGCCAAGCGGCAGGCAAGTTCGGCTCGCTGGTTAACTGGGAGGTCGCGATTTTCGTTGCGGAGCGCGGACAGTTGCGACGTTAACTTCATGTGAGGTCGGCCTTTCTACGTGCGTGATAACATCATTGCGCCGCGAAGCTTACTTCCTCTCATGACTTGGCGAAAGCCAATCACGCAGTTGAAACACGCTTCTAGGTCGTTTAGAAAACTCGCAAAAAACCACTCAGGAGAAAACATGACGAAACCAAAAAGACTAGCTCTCTCTTTCACCTTGATCTGTGTTCTGGCGATTGCCGCCTTCGCGGGCGAAACGCTAAATCCGCCGTGCGCGCCGGGAGATATTCTGACACCACCGTGCAGCTCTCAGTCCGTGAATGACGACTCAACGGCTCCAGGTGAAACCCCGACTGGTCCAGGCCAAACCGGAACTCCGCCTGTTTCCAACACAGTCGACCTAGTCGGCCTCGTCGAAGCGGCACTATGGTCGTTGTCATTGTTCTGACCCGAGCTTGTCGGCGTTAGCGTTTGCTAAAGCGTCGGCGGTTCGCACTCTCAAACATCTTGCAGCTGCCAAATCTCTTGGCAGCACGTTTGTAGTGTGCATCGCAACACGAGTCCACTAGTTAAGGAGACAACATGAATCACTTAACGAGACTGGGTCTCACTTTCACCCTGATGTCCGTTCTCGCGGCAGCGGCTTTCGCTGGCGAAACGGAATCACCGCCTTGCACTCCTGGACAAACAAATAGTCCGCCGTGCGTCGCACAGTCCGTCAACGACAACCCGGTGGTTCCCGGTCAAACAGAAGGTCCGCCGACTTCTGAAGCCGTCGATGTAATCGACATCGCCGAAACTGTGATGTGGGCGCTGTCGCTGTTCTAACGCGGCGGCACCTTCGCTAGTGTTGCTGACGACGCTAGCGGCTCGCATTCTCAAACATCTGATTGCCACTGATGCTCTCACTGGCGACGCATTGGTAGTCTGTCCAGATCGAGCCGGGCAACACGTTCATTGTGTGTCCAGTTCACGCGACCAACCCAGTAACCCGAACGAAATCACGCGGCCCTAACTTCGTGCGATTTCGAGGGTGCTGGTGACCAGCGTGGAGTATTGCAAAACAGCCCTCGGCGCGACGGCAAGATAATCCGAGTTTGGATTTTCGGCAACTTAGTTCTTTCAACTTTTCTCGCCAAAGAGTTGACAGATACGACATTAGCGTTTGCTGCAACCGCTATCGCAAGAGAGACGGCAACGGTACCACGTAATACGCCCTTCCGGCGTTTGCGTTGAGCTTGTTATTTCGCTCCTTCCGAGCTAACGCCTCTCTTAGCCGCGGAATCTATAAACATGTGGCCGCTCTGCGGCCAGGAAGCGGCGCTACGCAATTACCCATCTCCTATCGCTTGACCGGCCTTCAAATTCCGCGTACAAAGCTTTGACCACCGACGATTTGCGGATTTGAACCCCGAAGCGTCGGGGTTGATCCGATTAATGGCCGTAGCAATCGATGTAACTCACCGCGAGACCTCGCAACCGGAAAGCGCAACCACGCTAGGCGCCATCGTCGATTTGGTTCGGCGCATCACGCACGCGGACACGACGTCCGTCGTCAGTTTTTCGCAAAGCGACAACACGATTACCTGGGAAGCTGCCGCCGGCTTCATCACACCGGCCGCTGAGCGACCGATCACACAGCAACTCAACAATGTTCTGGCCGATCGCGTCCTTACCGCTGACTCAGTAGTGATTGTTCAGGGGATTGGCCGCCGCGACGGATATCCGGCTGACGAATTTCCGCTTCATGCGGTCGAAGGCGTTTGCGATTTGGCGATAATCCCGCTGAGGTCGCGCGGCGTGCCGCTCGGCGCCCTGATAGCTGGTTATCGTTCGCCGCATGAGTTTACGGTTGAGGAGAAGGAGTCGCTACGGGGTCTGGCGGACATGGCCAGCCTGGCGCTGGACAACGCGCGGTTGGTAGAAACGCTCGCCACTGCGGAAAAGATTTGGGAGCAGACCTTCGAAGCGATCGGCGAAGGCATCCTCGCCTACGATGAAAACGGGCGCATCCTGCGCTGCAATGCGCGCGCAGCTGAGATGCTCGACATGAAAAACGAAGAGGTAACCGCCCTCACTTTCGAAGAAGCTTTCGCGCGCATGTTTGGCGGGCCGGCGGCCGCGTACCATCTGGCCGATTCTCGCGACTTGTCTTCCGGATTCGAAGTACAAACCGCAACCGGACGGCGCTATCTGACTTCGATCGCTTCAATTCGCGGGCCGTGGGAAAACACTATCAACGTCGCCACATGGAGAGACGTGACGCAACTGTCCGAGGTGCAGGAGCAGCTTTCGCGTTCCCGTCGTTTGGGCAGCGTTGGTCAATTAGCGGCGGGCGTCGCGCACGAAATAAACAACCCGCTGGCCGCGATCTCTACCTGTGCCGAAGCTGTGATTCGTGATGTGCGCAAGAGTGACGACACGCAAAAGCTCGCCAGGGAACATCAATGGAACTACTACCTTGAAGAAATTGTGCGCCAGGCGCAGCGCTGCAAAGAGATTACGCGGGGGCTTCTGGATTTGACGCAGCAGCGTCAGGCGAAGCGCTCGATGACCGATCTAAACGGCCTGGCCCGAGATTGTCTCAAAGTCGCAGTCCAGCGACCTGAGTCGGCACGAATCGAATTCAAAGTCACACTTGATGAGGGCGTCGGCGAGATCGCGACCGACCCGGCCCTGGTGTGCCAGATCCTGGATAACCTTCTGAGCAACGCGGCCGACGCTGCAGGTGAAAACGACGGAAGTGTCACCGTGACGACCGCTCGTGAGAGTGACCGCGCCCTTATCGAAGTGGCTGACAACGGGCCAGGCATTTCCGCTGATCTACTTCCCAAAATTTTTGATCCATTTGTCAGCACGAAGCGGGCCGGCAAGGGTTACGGGCTAGGCTTGGCGATTTGCGCGGCGCTGGCGGAAGCGCTCGGCGCGTCTTTGACCGTGGAATCGAAGGAAGGGGAGGGAAGCCGTTTCCGGCTATGGATTCCCCGCCGCGCCGCGGATGTTGAGAATGCCTCCGCTTAGCCGTCGCACTTGTCCGCCGATGTGCGCGGGACAAGTCCTCCGTCTCAACGGTACTGCTTCAAGAAAATGAGTCGAAAGATCAACATCCTGGTCGTTGACGACGACAATCTGCTGCGGAAGCTGGTTACGGGTCAGCTTTCGCAGGCCGGTTTTGGCGCAACGCCCGCCGCCAGCGGCAGCGAAGCGCTGGCGGCATTGCGCGACAGTGATTTCGATGTGGTGTTGCTGGACGTGATGATGCCGGATCTTTCCGGCCTCGACGCCTTGAAAGAAATCCGCCAGTTAGACGATCCGCCTGAAGTCATAATGCTGACGGCCGACACTTCGTTGCAGACGGGACTCGAGGCAATGCGTCACGGCGCGTACGATTACCTCACAAAGCCGGCGACGCTCGATGAGATGGAAGCCGTCATTCGCAAGGCCGACGAGAAGCGGCGGCTGGTAAAGCAGAACGCGTCGCTCCGTTCCGTTGTCAGGCCGGCGACCCACGCGGACGAGGCGGTGCCAATCATCCAGGAAAATTCGTTGATGGCCTCAGTCATGGCGCACGCTGAGAATGCCGCGCGCACGGATTCCACGATCCTCTTGACGGGCGAATCGGGAACCGGGAAAGACGTCCTGGCGCGATTTATTCACTCAAAAAGCCTGCGCGCAAACATGCCCTTGATTACCGTCAACTGCGGCGCGTTGCCGGAAACTCTTTTCGAGTCAGAGTTCTTTGGCCACGAACGCGGAGCGTTTACCGGCGCGACGTCTTTGCGTCGAGGATTAGTCGAGGCGGCGGATGGCTCAACGTTGTTCCTCGATGAAATCGGTGACCTGCCGTTGGGGATGCAGGTAAAGTTTCTGCACTTTCTCGAGCAGGGAAGATTTCGCCGCGTGGGATCCACGCGCGATCAAACGTCGGATGTGCGCGTCATCGCCGCTACGAACCGCAACCTGACGGTGGCGGTGGAACGTAAGGAGTTTCGCGCCGACCTCTTTTATCGTCTTAATGTCGTGGCGCTTCACGTACCGCCGCTCCGCGAACGCCGTGAAGACATCGCAAAACTGATCGAGCACTTTCTGGGCGTCTATCGTGAGCGCTTCAACCGGCCGAAACTGAAGTTGACGAACGATGCGATCCAGCGTTTGCTCGAATACCCCTGGCCGGGGAACGTGCGCGAGTTAAGAAACTATATGGAACGTGCGGCCGCGATCTCTCCCACGGATGAAATCGACGCTGACCAAATGCCGGAGCTCTCACCTGACGCGGAAGGTGGCGAGGCCGCGACGCCCGAACCTGTTCCTCGCCGGCTTGAAGAACTTGAGCGCGAACACATCCTGCATGTGTTGAGACAAAGCGAGGGTAACCGCGAGCGCGCGGCGACGATTCTCGGCATCTCGGCACGGACGCTTTACCGGAAGCTTCGCGAGTACGAGCACGAGCGCGACATCGATTCTCAGGATTAAGTCCACCAAATCCGGTCCCTTCTTAAGCTCTTTCCCCTACCATTCTTTGGTGTTTAGCAGCCTGACAGAATGTCAGTCGCTGACAAAAAATCGCACCGTCGGCGCCTCTTTGTGCCAGCCCCAAAACCTGGAAACATTAAGCAATTGGGCGAATAGCGGCAAAGTGCCCCAATCGCACCCGGGCGTGTGACGCCTTCGCAGACCGCGGCACGGGCCTTGTAGTGGTGGGTGCTGGCTGATTGTCTTCCGCAGTTAGTCGTTCAATCACAAGGAAATCACAAACTTCGATTGGGAGCGATTTGGGAAGTTCAAAGAGTAGTAACTGCTTGCCCACCCTCACAATTCAAGGAGACAAACAACATGTTCAACTCGAAAAAGAAAATAGCCGTGCTCACGCTCGCGACGCTTTCGCTGCTCGCGGTCACTGCGGTTGGTTTCGCACAACGACATCATCTGATTGCTGCCATTGCTCGCCCGGAGGTCAAGGTGCAGTTGTCAGCGGCTGTTGAGCGGGACTCCGAGCTTATCCCTTTGGAGAAAGCTTCGGCAGTCAAGCCAGGTGAAGTTCTGGACTGGACCATCGTGTCTGAAAACAGCGGCAACGCGGCCGCGCGCGACTACAAAGCCGTAGCGCGCATTCCCCGCGGCACCGAGTTCATCGCGGGTAGCGCGAAGGCCGACGGCGCGAAAGCCGTTTACAGCATCGACAACGGCAAGTCGTTTTCCGACAAACCGACCGTCGAAGAGAAGCAAACGGACGGAACCGTGAAGCGCGTCGCTGCTCCGGTAGCGATGTACACGGACATCCGTTACGAATGGTCTGATCCGCTCGCCCAGGGCGGCAAACTTTCTGCTTCCTACAAACTGCGCGTCAAGTAATGCGCGCCTCACGACCTGCCAATCTTTCCCAATCTGATGAGGACTATCATGACTAACCCACTGAAAAATTATACGGGCGCTAACACGTTTCGGCTGCTGGTTGCAGCGCTGATCGTGTTGGCTTTCTTCGGTCGCGCGGCCGCGCAAACCCCTGGCGGCACGACGATCTCGAACCAGGCGAGCGCCACCTATTCTGACGGCACGAACAGTTACTCGACGGTTTCAAACACTGTCACGGTAACTGTGTCGAACGTTTCCGGTATCACAATCACGCCTGACGCCGGCAGCAATCCGACGGTGGTCGCTGGTCAAACTGGAGTCCTCTATGACTTCACAGTTTCGAATACCGGCAACTTCACCGATCAGGTTCGCTTCCTGGCGAGTGGCGCCAGTGTTCGCGTCGTTGGCCCCGGCACGATTACGCGCGCGGTCATCGATGACGACAACAACGGATTCGATGCCGGTGACGCTGATATCTTCACGAACGGCGCCGACGTGCTGTCCGCGAACATCGCACAAAACGGATCGATTCGCGTGTTGGTTGAAGTTAGCGTGAACGCCGGCGCGACCGCGGGGCAGACTGTGCAAGTGCTGCTCGGCGACGCGGCCACAGGCAGTCCGTCATTCGACAATCAAGCCGCCAACACCTCGGCCAATGAAGTGCGCACCGTCTCTGGCACGTCCGTGAACGGTTTGCGCGAAGGCCGCGGCGACATCTCAGTGACCGTCGCAAACGACGCGCTGCTGCAGTTGACGCTGACGGCGCCCTCCGGCCCGGTCGCACTTGGATCGGACATCACGTACGGGTGGCAAGTGTGCAACAACGGCTCACGCGACGCTTCGGGCGTGACGTTGAACGCTTCAACGCAGGTTTACATCATCGCTCCGGTTCCGGCGCGCACGGTGTTGACCTCCGGCCAGACTTTCCCAGCCGGAACGCTTTACACGACCAGCGCGCTTTCGACTGCTCCGCTGTCGGCGACCTGGAGTTCCTCGGCGCCGGTACCGTTGTCGAACACAACGCGTCTGGCGTTTCCCGTGGGAGCAACTCTGGCCTCGGGTGGTGCGTGCAGTGCTTCCATTAACATGATCGTTACGGTTAACACCGGCATCGACGCCTCAGTGCCAATCGATGAAATCGGCGACGCGTTTGGTAGAAACACTGTCAACGTGACGATCACCGACCAGTCGGGCGATGCGACGCCGAACAACGGCGATGGCAACGCGAACTTCAACGAAGGCTATGTTGCCGGCGCCGGACACGGTGTCATTCAGCAGACCACGCTGTCGCAAATCGGCTCAGTTCTAATTGGACCGAGCGGAGCTCCGGGAGCGGTCGGCCCGAATGACAACAACGACGATTACACGAACAGGAGCGTCAACACCGGTATCGCCGGCGTTGCTCCGGGCGGTGTAACGACCGCTTTGGGTCAGCTCGTGTACGTGAACACCGTCCAGAACACGGGCAACACGTCCGATACGTTCACGCTTGACGCGCCGACAGTTCCGGCCGGCTTCACCGTCGAGATTTCAACCACCGGCATCGGCGGTCCCTACACAACAGTCTCGGGCGGCGGTTCCGTTGCGCTCGCGATTGCGTTTGGCGCTTCGGCCAACATTCACGTCCGCATCACTGAGCCCGCCGGAAACACAGTACTTACCGGCTTCGACACAGTGATTCGCGCGACTTCAATTGCCACCCCGGCCGCAAACAACCGCACGATCGACCGGCTCTACACCGGCTTCGTTCGTTTGGTTAAGTCGTACACCGTCAGCAACTCCACTGGCGTTGGCGGCGCGACCGATCCGGTTCCGGGAGCGGTCATCACGTACAACATCACCTACGAGAACATCTCGACCTCGAATGGCGATGCGAGCTGCGTGAAGCTGACGGCCCAGAACGTGGTCATCACAGAAGACGGTTTAGCGGCTCCAAACAATTGGGGCACGTTCACCACTCACACCGGCACACCCAGCGATACAGGCTCAGGCGTGGTCGTGATCGTCAATGCGACGACTTACACGGACACGGTTGCCTCTCTCGCACCGGGCGCGTCGGCAGTCTTCTCGTTCCAACGTTCCATTAACTAACGGCGAGGAATCGCCACTTGCCCCTTGCGAAGCGGCGCGCCGGTTACGAAGCCTGAAATGGTGGGCGAACCGGCGGGCCGCTTCAAGCCCATTAAAGAAGTGAAATTCTCACGAGCAAAAATCAAACTGATCGCCGCGGTTGTTGCGCTGGTGTTCGGAGTTGCGAGCAGTTCGTGGGCCCGGGTTATCGAGGGCTCAACTCCCGGCGGCTCGGTTATCACGAACCAGGCGCGCGCGACCTACAGCGACGAGACGGGTGAAACATTCGAGACCGTTTCAGAGACCGTTACGCTGACGATAGTTGCAGTCGCGAGCATTACAATCACGCCTGACGAGACGACGCCGTCTGAGACTGTCGGCCCGCGTGAGCAAGTCACGCGTGCTTTTCGCGTCTGCAACACCGGCAACACGACCGATCGCGTGACGCTGACGCAAAGCAGCATCACTCCGCCGGCGGTAATCACTGCGCTGTACTTCGACAACGATGGCAGCGGCACGGTGACTGCCGGTGACGAGCCGATCACGTTCAACCAAACCGTCTCGCCACAGCTCGCGCCCAACGGCTGCATTAACGTGCTGGCCGTCATCGACACGAATGACGTCGCGGCGCAAAGCACGCTTTCGATTTCCATCACCGCGCGATCCACTGCTTGGGGCCCGGTTAACGGCCGCGACGATGCTTCCGGCGTGGTCAACGGCCGCAGCGAGGATGCGGGCACGATCATCAACGCCGTCGGTTCCGGCGCCCGCCTGACCGATCCGGTGAACGCGAGCCTGCCACCGAACAAACTCGTGAACGGCGGCCCGCAAGCCGTGGTAAGCCTGGGTACTCAGTTCACTTACACGATCTCGTTCCGCAACAGCGGCGATACAGCGGCGCGCAACGTGGTATTGAGCGACCAGTTGCCACCGACAATTGAATACGTCCCGAGTTCATTGAGACTCAACGACAACCTGATTTCGGACGCCATCGACGCTGACGAAGGATCAATCGTAAACAACACGATTCAGGTGCGCCTCGCGCGAGTAAATCCCGCGGAAGCTTTTCGCATAACTTTCAATGCGCGCCTGGCCAACGGAGTCACGGCCGGCGTCGGCGTGGTGAACAACGCGAGCTTCACTGCCGACAACGCAACGCCCGTGCAGACAACCGATGCCGTTGTGGTAGCCGATCCTTTGGGGCTGGTGTTTGCGGCCCGTGGCGGCAGCTCAGCGCCGATCGCGGGAGCAAGCATCGAGTTGTTTGCCGACGCAGACGGCACGAATCTGGTGACGTTGCCGCCAAACAGCGGCTTTGTGCCAAACGGCGCGAACGTCAATCCGTTTGCTACCGACTCTGCCGGGCACTTCAGCTTCAAGTTGTCATCGGAAGCGATAGTCGGCGAAACGATCTATTTCATGAAAATCTCCGCGCCCGGATTCCTGACGCGGATGATTAAACTGACGTTGCGGCCGACGCACAACGGTTTATTCGCCCTGACCGCGCATGCCGTTGACGGACAGGAATTGGCGGATTCAGCCTTTGTGCTCGTGCGCAACGACATCACTATCGAAGACCTTGCCGCGCTGGTGATGAACATTCCGATGTTCGAAACCAGAGGGCTGCAAGTGATCAAGTCAGCCGATCGCGCGCGCGTGGAAATCGGCGACATCGTGACCTATCGCGTCGAAATTCATAACCCGACCGCGGCCACGCTCGGCAATGTTACCGTTGAAGATCGCCTGCCTGAGTCTTTCCATTACGCTGAAGGCTCGGCTCTGCTTTCGACGGGGGCTTCTCCACAGCAATCGATCGAACCGCAGGTGAATGGCTCAACGCTTTTATTCACGATTGGTGACTTGCCGTCCGGTTCAACGGCGAAGCTGCTGTACCGCGTGCGCATCGGCGCGAATGCCGGCGAAGGTGATCGCGAAAACGTGGCGGTAGCGTCGGGCACGTTCCCGTCGGGTGAACGCGCGACCAGTCCTCAGGCACGCGCCACCGTCTTTGTTGCCGCCGGTGTCTTTTCTGCGCGTCAGGTATTGCTCGGCCGCGTGTTTGTTGACACGAACCAGAACGGACAGTTTGATGACGGCGACCGGCCATCACCGGGGGTTCGCCTTTATCTGAATAACGGTCAATCAGTAATCACCGACTCGGAAGGCCTCTACAATTTCCCGGCGTTGAACGACGGCTCGATCGTCGTTTCACTCGATCCTGTCAGCCTGCCTTCGCATTACGCACTCTCTGATGGTGGTCGCTATTCGGGAAAGAGCTGGACGCGACTGCTGCGCACGCCGATTGGCGGCGGCGGTTTGCTGCGACAGAACTTCGCGTTAATTGAGACTGGCGCATCTGCTCTCTCCAAAGCTACGCCGGCCGCAGAGCCCGCTGTGTCAGAATCCCCACAAGTCGGGATAGCGATGGGATCGAACGCTCAACCAGCGGCATCACCACTCAGCTCGTCCACAGACAAGTCCCAGCCAACCACCCCCGGCACCTACGAGTTCGCTTCGACCGAAGACCTCGCGCCGGTGCCGGCGGGTACGGTCCGCGTGGTTTCGCCGAAGCCGAATAGTGTAGTCATGGCGCCGGCGCTCGAAGTCGAAGCCGAAGTCGAAATCAACTCGACCGTGAAAATCGAGATCAATGGCGAGGAAGTTTCGGACAAGAATATCGGCAAGCGTCGCGTGGATAATAAGAACAAGATCACAGGCTTCACTTTTGTCGGCCTTAACGTACGTCCCGGACCGAACAAGCTGATCGTGACTCCGATTGCGGCAAATGGCTCCGCCGGACAGCCGCAGGAAATCGTGGTGATGGGTCGCGGCCCGGCGCGTCGTTTGGAAATCGCGACTGAGAAAACTGAGATTCAAGCCGGCGGCTCAGATTCGACAATTGTGCGCATTAGCGCGTTGGACCAGTGGGGCAATCCCGCTTCCGATGGCGACGTTGGCGTGGAGACTTCGCTCGGCGAACTGGTGCGAAACGTCGATGCCGCAACCGACAAAGACGCAACGACGTCACTCGATAAGAACAAGACTCGCGCTCCAATGGTTATGAAATTCCAGGGCGGCGTTGCGACCGTTAAGCTTGTCAGCGCCGGCGCCCCGGGTGATGCCAAGCTACGCGCAACCACAGGGCTGACCGAAGCTGAAGGCCTGGTGCGCATTACCGCTGAAGTTCGTCCGCGAATGCTCGTCGGGATGGCCGAGATGAGTTTCGGCAAAGGTATCCCGGAAGTTGGATTGCGCCGCGAAGAAGGAAACTTCCGCAGCCGTCTCAGCTTCTTTTTCAGCGGCAGACTTTTTGGCGACAACATGCTGACGCTCTCGTACGATTCGCAGCGCCCTATCAATCGCACTGCCGGACGTGATCGTTTGTTCCAGCTCGATCCGAATGACCGCGTGTATCCGCTGTTCGGCGATTCATCGACGCGCTTTGAAGCCGCGCAGACCAATTCGAAGCTCTACGCGCGCATCGATCGCAAGCGTTCGTACCTGATGTTCGGCGATTTCGAAGCCGACATGAACGCGCCCCTGATGGGTTACGGCCGGAAGCTGACCGGTGTGAAGCTTCATCTCGAAAATTCAGCCGGCGACGGCATAACTTTGACCGGCGCACGCCCCGACACCGCGTTCGCGCGCGATGTGTTCGCGGCGGGCAGCCTCGGCATCCTGCAACTTTCCAGTAGTGAGATTCTGCCGGGATCCGAGAATGTCATGTTCGAAACTCGCGATCGGCGCAATCCGGAAGTGGTTATTTCGCGCGAGACGCTGACGCGGGGAATTGACTACAATCTCGATCCAGTGACGGGTCAGATCTTCTTCCTGCGCTACATTTCGACGTTCGACCAACTGCTGAACCTGAAGCAGATTGTCGTCACTTACGAGCACCGCGCGAACTCAATGAACAGCGCCGTGTACACGGCGCGCGCGCACAAGAACTTCAAGTCGATCGGACTGAAGCTCGGTCTGTCGGCTGTTATGCAGACGCAGTCCAACGAGGGAAACTTCTTCCTCGCCGGATTTGACGCGGAAAAGAAACTGCCGGGTAAGGGCACCTTGCAGATGGCCTGGGCGATGAGCAACGGCGAAGTTGTCGGCACCGGAAACGTCTTCAATTCTGACGAATCGACGCACAACGGTAGTGCTTATCAGGTCGCGTTGCAGCAGCCGCTGCCCTTTGCCAGTGCCGTTGTGCGCGGCCGCTTCCTGAGCGCGTCGGCCGGATTCTTCAATCCGTTCGGCGGCACCGTCACTCCCGGCTCACGTCGCGGTGAAGTGAACCTGGAAATGAAGCCGCTGGCCAACTCGCTCTTAAAGCTCGGATTTACCAGCGAAGACAACAAGACTGAGAACGTGGACAACAGCCGCGTAACGTTTTCCGCAGCCTGGGAGCAACTGCTGCATGAACGCGT
This sequence comes from uncultured Acidobacteriota bacterium, assembly GCA_963726075.1. Lineage (GTDB taxonomy): Bacteria > Acidobacteriota > Blastocatellia > Pyrinomonadales > Pyrinomonadaceae > UBA11740. Next base: position 2,606,974 of record CAVSAQ010000001.1, read on the forward strand.
GCGTCTGCAATTCGGCTTTGACCATCGCTCATTTTCCGACGATCTGAACAACCGCGAGGTCGACTCGAACCTGGTGACGGCGGGCGCGGAAGTGAAGGTAACTGACAAGCTGCAATTGATGGTGAAGCGCGAACAAAACCTCGGTGAAGCCGATCCGAGCTATCCGAACCAGACGACTCTCGGCGCGACCTATCAAATGAGCTCGTTAACGAAGTTGTTCTTCACGCAGCGACTGGCTTCGGGAACCATCACGCCGATTGGCGACTACACGAACACGGGTTTCGCGTTCACCTCGGCCCGCCGCGAGACGGCGTTCGGAATCGAAACGCGGTTCGGCAAGTACACCTCGATGGTTGGCCGGTATCAGCTGGAGAATGGCATCAGCGGCACCGACAGTTTCGCGGTGATTGGATTGCAAAATCGTCTGCCGCTGACGAAAGAATTCTCGCTTGAGCTCGGTTTCGAGCGCGGCTTCCATCTGACTGGCCCGAACGAAAGCTTCAACAGCGCGACCCTCGGTTTTGGCTGGCAGCCGAACGAGGACTTCCGCGCCAACGCGCGTTACGAGTTTCGAGATCGCAACGGCAACGGCCAATTGTTTGCCGCCGGCGCAGCCGGCCGGGTGCAAGACGGCGTCACTGCGCTCGCGCGGGTTCAGTGGTCACGGGGCGCGTTTGGCCAGAGCGACAACTCGGCTTTCGACGCGACGGCCGCCCTGGCGTTTCGTCCGATCGATTCGGATCGACGCGGATTGCTGTTCACCTACACACATCGATCGCTAAACCAGCTCTCAATTAATAATGGCGAGCCGACGCGCGATCGGATCGACTCGCTTTCGGCTGACGGTTACGAGCAACTGACAAAGCGGCTCGAACTCTACGGCCGCTTCTCGCTACGCTTCACCGGCAACGGCCAGCCCGAGCTTCCGTTTGTCTCGAACCTTTCGTACCTGGCGCAGGCGCGCGCGCAGTATCTGCTTACGCAACGGATGGATTTGGCTTTTGAAACTCGCGCGCTGTTCCAACCGTCTTCCCATACGATGCGCTCGACCTACGCCACCGAATTGGGCTTCTGGGCCATGCCTGATCTGCGTTTGGGTGGCGGCTACAACTTTACCGCCGTCAGCGAACCTGAAGGCGCGCGCGTACTTCCCACGCGGCGCGGCTTCTACTTCACCATCAGCACAAAACTTTTCAACCTGTTCGATCTATTCGGCACGTCGAAAGCGGGATTGGCAGGAACTGACACTTCGTCCCAGCCGAAGAAGTAACCCTCACGATTACTCAGTCCTCAAATGCAAAAACCACCCGCGACCAGTTTTATAGCCAAACGCGCCCGCAAGCTTGCTGTCCGGGCGTTAGTTCTGGTGTTGTTTTTTGGAGTCTGGTCTGTGAGCGCCGCATACGCGGGGATAACCGTTCAACCAACGACATGGAACGTCATCGGTCTGGATAGCAACAACGTAAATACCGGCCCTGCCGCGTATCCCGTGGGCGTGCGCGTTTGCAACACCGGGGCCGCGCCCGTGACCAACGTTACCGGCAATTTTGTTTGGGACAGTTCCGATATTTATATCAACCTCAGCGGAGCGAGCACCATTAACGTGCAAACGCTGGCGGCGGGCGCCTGTACCGACATCTATTTCACGGTGGCGATCACTCGAACCAGCGCCGCGTATGACAATTCGCGCAGGTACCACATAACGGTTACCGGCGATGGCGTGTCTTCCGTTACTACACCGACGCCGCGGGAAATCTATGTGGAAAAGATCATTTCGCAGAATCGGAATTCCGTGAACTCGATCACCGGGCCGACCACCGTTTACGTCGGTCAAACTTACCAGTACACAGTCAACGCGAGCACGGCAACCGGTGGATATGAGCAACTCCAGGCCTTTCTTCGAGCTCCCGAACATAATCTTCCAGGTCCTATCGATCGCTACTACTTACACCGCGCCGAGTGGCGGGACCAATAATAAGTTCTACGCCGATGCTTGCGGTTGGGACAATAACCCTCTCAGCTCGAATTATCGTAGTTGTATTGGCCCGGACCAATATCCGGGCGGGAAAGCCGGCGGCAATGTAGTTACGACTTACACGGTCAAGGTGTTGTCAACCGGCACAACGACAGCGGGCACAGCGATCTTAGACTTCTCCGGCAGCAGTTATCACTACAACAATGACTACGGAGACACGGTTATCTCGATCACCGCCCTGCCGCCGCCGCTCACGTTGACGAAGATTGCCAATCCGACGAACCCGACCGCCGGATCGACAGTTACTTACACACTGCGGGTTACGAATAGCGGGACGGCTAGTTACACGCTCACAGATTTTGTTGACACCCCGCCGACCAGCCCGGCGACGCCGACTTATGTTTCGGGCTCTTCAACTTTCAATGGCGCGTCGATTTCTAATCCGGTGGCGGCAGGTTCAACCCGGACATGGACCGGCAGTTTTGTGGTGCCGGGGGGAACAACCCGGGACCTTACCTACCAGATGGTGATGCCCAACACGCCGGGCACGTACGCCAATTCGGCGATCGCTCATGTAAACGAATTTCAGATCGATACAACTCAAAGCACCGCGGACAACGCCCCGGCCACTGCTTCGGTAACCATTGCGCCGCCTGACATGACAATTGTGAAGACCCACAGCGGCAACTTCACGCAGGGACAAGTCGGGGCGACTTACTCGATCACCGCAACCAATTCCGGTTCTGCCCCGACCAGCGCGGCGGTTTCAGTGACTGATACCTTACCGGCCGGATTGACGGCGAGTGCGATCAGTGGCACCGGCTGGACTTGCGTGTTGGGCACGTTGACATGCACTCGCAGTGATGCGCTTGCTGCTGGAGCCAGCTATCCGGTAATCACGCTGACGGTCAACGTTGCCAACAACGCCGCTTCGAGTGTGACGAATTCGGTGGCGGTTTCAGGCGGAGGAGAAACCAATACTTCGAACAATACGGCTACGGACGCCACCACGATTACGCAATTGCCCGACATGACGGTAACGAAGAGTCACACCGGTAATTTCACTCAGGGCCAAACCGGCGCGACCTACACCCTTACCGCCACTAACTCAGGTTTCGCAGCAACAAGCGGCACTGTAACTGTGACTGACACTTTGCCTGCGGGCCTTACCGCAACAGCCATCAGCGGGACCGGTTGGACGTGCGTGCTAGCCACGCTGACCTGTACCCGCGCCAACGCGCTGGCGGCCGGTGCAAGCTATCCGGCGATCACGGTAACGGTGAACGTGGCCAACAATGCTGCGGCCAGCGTCACCAACTCAGTGAGCGTTTCCGGCGGTGGGCAAACTAACACCAGTAATGACTCAGCAACTGATCCGACGACAATTAACCAGTTGCCCGATATGACGATCGCGAAGTCGCACACAGGAAACTTTACTCAAGGACAGACCGGCGCGACCTACTCAATCACCGCCACTAACTCAGGCTTCGCGGCTACAAGCGGAACTGTAACGGTCACCGACACGTTGCCGGCCGGTCTGACCGCGACCGCGATCAGTGGTACCGGTTGGACGTGCGTGTTGGCTACGCTCACTTGCACGCGCAGTAACGCGCTGGCGGCTGGTGCGAGCTACCCGGCGATCACGGTGACGGTGAATGTGGCCAACAATGCCGCAGCCAGCGTCACCAACTCAGTCAGTGTTTCAGGTGGTGGCCAAACGAATACGACCAACGACACGGCAAACGATCCGACGACCATCAACCAGTTGCCCGACATGACGATTGCAAAGTCGCACACGGGAGACTTTACGCAGGGACAGGCCGGCGCCACCTATTCAATTACGGTCACTAATTCCGGATTTGCGTCGACGAGCGGAACTGTCACCGTCACTGACACGCTGCCGGCTGGTCTGACGGCGACTGCGATCAGCGGGACCGGTTGGACATGCGTGCTGGCCACGCTGACCTGTACCCGCGCCAACGCGCTGGCTGCCGGTGCAAGCTATCCGGCGATTACCCTTACCGTGAATGTCGCCCTCAACGCCCCGTCGAGTGTTACCAACGCGGTTTCAGTTTCCGGGGGTAGCCAAACAAATACGGCCAACGACACGGCAAGTGATCCGACGACCATCAATCAGGTGGCGGATTTAACGATCGTCAAATCGCACACTGGTAATTTCAGCCAGGGTCAGACGGGCGCGACCTATTCAATTACAGTGACGAATTCCGGAGCCGGGGCTACCAGCGGCGTTGTCACCGTTACGGATACTTTGCCGGCAGGGTTAACCGCGACGGCCATAGCGGGTACAGGCTGGAGCTGCGTGCTCGGTACTCTGACATGCACGCGCAGCGATGCGTTAGCCGCCGGATTGAGTTATCCGGTAATCACTCTGACGGTAAACGTTGCCGCGAACGCACCCGCGAGCGTTACCAACACCGCGAGTGTTTCAGGCGGCGGTGAGGCCAACACTTCGAACAACAGCGCCAATGACCCGACCACCATCAACGCGAGCCCGCCAAACATCAGTCTGGTGAAGAGTGTCAGTCCGAGTGGCGTACAAGTCCCCGGGACGGATCTCGCGTACACAGTTACCTATACAAACAGCGGGGGAATGGCGGCGAGCAGCTTCATCATCATCGATCCGAATCCCGCGAACGTGGATCCGCTCGAGCGAGTCTTTCACAACGTCGATTTCAAAGTCGGTTCGATGACCAGCGCTCCCGGTACCAGCGGCCTCGTCGCTACCTTCTCGTATTCCAATAACGGCGGCACGACCTGGACCTACACGCCCGTTAGTGGCGGAGGCGGCGCGCCCGCAGGTTACGACCGCACCGTCACGAATATTCGCTGGAGCTTCGCCGGCAATCTCAGCCAGACCGCGCCGAACAACACCGGCAGCGTCGGTTTCACCGCGCGAATTCGATAGCGTTAGCAAATCGCAGACGATACGCGGAGTGATCGTGACGACCTTACTCTGCCGGACGTTACGACCGCAATGCGAATCCCCGCTATACTCATTTCAAGAAAAGTCGTGTAGAAACTGACGTCCCGGGCAGGGAAGAATCCTGGTATTCGATTAGGACCGCGCCCGGAATTGCGATTTTGAAACGCACTGCCTGGACTCTGACGTTATGCGGTTTTGATTTATGGGACGAGAACCTTGGGAACCGTCGTTAGCCGGTGAGGGCGCGTTCTGTGAAGATGTCTGGGCGCTGATCGGCAAACAGTTGCGTGACATCGGTGCGACCCGAATTAAGGAAACGCGCGCGGGGGACGGATTTGATGACACCGAGGTCTGCTTCTTCTCGGCGTCCGACAAAATCATAGCCATCAGCTATTCTCCCCGACATGGCGCCACATGTTTCATTCGCGACGCGGAAGCGGCGGATTTGTCGCAGTACGAAACATGGGATTCGTTGTGGCACGTCCTCGGTATGGATCGGGATACGGATACGTTCGAAGGGCTGAATGCATACCTTGCGCAGTTTCCTACGGGCTATAAGTACCTTGAGTTCATGGGAACTTGCCTGGTGAAATACTTTGTCAGCATAAGGTGAGCAAAGTTCACTGCGCACTTTTCATGAAACACTGCAAAGCAACCCCTCTTCACGGTAAGCTCTGGACTTGTAGAGGCAAGACAGGCCGTCCTGATAGTTGGAAAGAATCGGGTGATGTTTGGATCATGTCGCCACTGCCCGCCCGCAAGCATTGTGGGTTCGGTCATTAAGTGAAATCGCTCCTACCTGGAATCAATAACTTACGAGTGCGATTCGATCATTAAATGAATTTTTGTTCGGGCATAACGTGGGAATTTCCTGCGGTTTTCGGGCATAAAGTGAAATTTTCCGCAGCGTGCATTCTTCCGGCCTATTTTGATGGGATCTAATGTAGAACTCGCTCGCTGTTCTTGAACTATCTCACATTCCAGCCTCACGCGATGGACTCCTCGTTGCGCGAGTACACACGGTTGATGCCAACGGTTTGGGAGTCATGTTGGAGTGGCGTCTCAGCAAGCTGAATCTAAAGGAATCCGCTTCGAACTCATGAATGTCAGTAAGCTGGTAAAACGAGTTCTGGAGATCACGCACCTTGATTCTGTTTTCCCGATTGCTACTGGAGTTGAATTCTTTCCCGCAGTCTCGCGCAGCCGGGATACCTCAGTGGCCAGGCTCGCGTCGTGTGCCTAGTCCAGTGGCGCCCTCTTCACCGCCAGCCGATAACACCAAACCCCCGCGGCACTAGTCGACCTCGCCTGACGATCTTCTCAAAAAGAAGCGCTCGCAGCACTTACTGTTGTCGACAGGGAAGATATTGACTTTCGCAAGAAGTCGGCATATTGTGCGTCCCTCAAGCGGAAGGACCTATTGCCTGCTCAATTCGAAGCGCAAGTCTTTCTCGAATGCGCAGTGCAATGCCGCGAATTGGATCAACGTTAATGGAGGATTGAACCATGGCGACTAGCGACCAAAGCAAAGACAAACTGGCAGCGACAGTTGAGGAGACGAAAGCTGCGGTGCTCGATCTCCAAAAATTTCTAAAGGCTGAAGGGACGGAGAGATTTGTTCGGAGTTGCACTTCCTGCCTTGCGGATAGCTGCAATAAAGAACTCGCAAAAGCGACCGCCGCAGAATGACCTGCGACACGCATAATCACACGTTTTAGCGGCAACCGCCGGGTCGTCGCGGTTTGAGTCAAAAGCGATTCGGGCGGCTTCCCCGTTCGGAAAGGCGCGATTGCGCCCTGCATTCGCCGCAGAGTTGCCGGCGATTGCTCTTATCCTGGTCAGTTCCCGCGCAAACGACAACTGGCTTCAGGGGCCAGGAATCACGTCCTGTAAGTCCGCTGCTCACTCCGTCCGCCAGGGACCGGGCCAAGCATTATCCGCTCCCGAACCGCCTGGCAATTGCGTGCTCCTTGACCCTTGACTCTTGCCTTGCCGGAAACGCAAACCATACATGACGCAAGTTGCCGCGGAAAGAAATCGAGTCTCTTTTCTTTCGCGATTGAAATTCATCTGGAAATCAGGTAGCGCCCTGGTTTAGTTTTTGTAACGCAAAGTTTGCGCGCGCGTTACGTGCCAATCACTCATCGCAAACTAACAGTCTGCGTTACAAATTAGGGCACTACTAGAAATCAAGCTGAACGGAATTAGCCGCAGAGGACACAGAGAAATCTCAAACGGTCAAAATCATTTTTAGGTTTTCTCTGTGTCCTCTGTGGTAAACATTTCATTTCGCGACACGCAACGAGAACGATGAGAAGAGAAGTTCCCTGCCTGTCAGTTCTGGATGCCACAGCGATCGGACCTGGCGTCACGGCCGATCAGGCGTTGCGATGGACAAAGGAAGTCGCCCAGGCGGCTGAGCGCCTCAGTTATGAACGTCTGTGGGTCGTCGAGCACCATGGGGTACGTGACATTGGTTGTGCCACGCCAGCCGTGCTGATTGCGGCCTTGGCCGCTGCGACACAGAAACTGCGGCTTGGCTCTGGCGGCGTAATGCTGCCAAACCATTCACCCTTAGTCGTCGCGGAAGAGTTCAGCATGTTACAGGCGCTCTATCCGGGCCGCATCGACCTTGGCATAGGGAGGGCGAGTGGAAGCGATCCGGCCACGACTATTGCCTTGCGACGCGCGCCTGCCGATGACGAAGAGTTTGCAACGCAACTCGATGAGTTGACCGGATTCCTGAACCGCGGGTTCTCAGCGGGTCATCGGTACGAGAACGTCAGGATATCCCTGCGAGTCGATCCTCCACCTATCTACCTTTTGGGCAGCAGTGAGTCCAGCGCGTGTCTGGCCGCGGGCCGCGGTATGCCCTTCGCGTTCGCGCACCATCTGAATCCCGAACCAAGTTGTCTCGCCCTTTCGCGGTACCGGGAGAATTTTCGAAGTGGATTAATCAAGGAGCCTTACACAATCGCCACCATCGCGGTCGTCTGCGCGCCGACTCAGGAGGAAGCGGAACATGCGGCGATGGCGGCTGCCATTATTCGCGTGCGACGCGGGTTGGCGCTTCGGCATGGCGTGCAGGTAAGTGACGATGTGCTGAGATATCCGGAATGGTCGGATGAAGAGCGACGAGTAGCGCAGAAGGAACTCTCCGGGAAGTGGATTCTGATCGGCAACCCGGAGCAAGTCTTATCAGGCTTGATAGATCTGCGCGGGACAACTGGGGCCGACGAGTTAATGCTAACCTCGATAGAATACGACGGCCCAAGCCGAATTCGGACGCTGGAAGCCATTTCGGAAGCCAGCCGTTTCAGTTGAGCCGCCAATCGGCAAAGATATGCATTCCCTGGAAGCCATCGAGTTTTACTCTCAATATCACCCGCGGTGGTTCGAGACAGTCCAGCGCTATCAGCCCGACTGCCAGTTTACGGATGTCTATTCAAAGATTATTCCCAACTCCTGGGAGCTCCAACGCAGTGGTCTTTGGTATCAAGCCAACCCACCCGGAGTGATCCTGCCGGAGCAGGGTTGGAAAATCCACATTTCAGTCAGCACGAAGCATTCGGTCGCAGCGCTCGAAGAAGGCGCTGCCGCTTCTGATCGAAGAAGTTGCTCCTTTTAAGTTCCTTCTAGATCCGTCGATCGTTGCTTCGGTAAACGGAAAGCTGTGGCCGCGTAGTTCCAGCGGCAAGTTCATTACGATCTATCCCACTTCTTTGGAGCAATTCAGAAGGTTGGGAAATTGTTTGAGCGCGGCACTGAAAGCTTTCGTCGGACCTTACATCCTCTCCGACCGCCGGTGGCCGGGGTCGTCCTGCGTCTATTACCGATACGGTGGCTTCAGGTCGCGCCTGGAATTGCAGATTGATGGCACGAGTAGAAATGTGATCACTTCTGTGGATGACGAACTCGTTCCTGATGCCCGCACGCCTTACTGGAATCCGCCGGCCTGGGCGCCAGATCCAATCTCAAGCGATGAGCAGCACGCCAATACCGGAGTAACCCTGGATGAAGGGAGATTCTCGGTGACCTCCGCATTGAGTTTCAGCAACCGCGGCGGCGTTTACAAGGGTCTTGATAACTGGACGGGGCGTGACGTTGTGCTCAAGGAAGCTCGGCCCTACGTTGAGCTGGGTAGTCGCCAACTGGAAGCAATCGCAGTTCTGGAAAAGGAGTATCGGCTGTTAAGAGACCTTGCTGACAGTGGGTATTTTGTAAAACCGGTAACTTTCTTTCGCGCCTGGGAACATGCTTACCTGGTTGAAGAGTTTGTTGAAGGCGAGCATCTCGGCCTGCTCACGATTGGCAATAACCCGCTGTACCTGAGAAGCGTCACCGCGAAGACCATCGACGCCTACTTTGATCAAATGCGAAGCCTATGGTTGCAACTTGTTCGAGCGATTGTAGCCGCTCACGACCGCGGCATCGTATTGGGCGATTTGTCTTTCACCAATATCCTGATAAGCGAAGGCCGGCTTCAAATTTGTGATCTGGACACAGCGGCGGCTGAAGGGGTTGATCCCGAGGTTGGCCTGCACACGCCCGGCATGTCTGCCGCCGGAATTAGCGATCAGGCGAACGACTACTACGCACTCGGCGCTATTCTATTTAACAGCATCATGCTCGCATACGGCGTCACCGGGTTTTATCCGCCTTCCCGCCGTCGCTTTCTGAATGACCTCGCCGACGATCTTGCGCTGCCGCCAGATATGATCTCGCTCATCGATCGGCTCACTGAGCAGCCGGAGTTATGCAAAACAGACCCGGCCCGCATTGTGGCGGACATTGAAGCGCTTCCTTTTGGAACTAATGCTGATCTGCCTGTACCCCGACTAGAGCTCCCAATCTCTCAGCGTTTCGACCATCATCGGCGGCAGCAACTTCAAAACGAAGTCAGAGAGACGGTCGACGGCGTCGTTCGTTATCTCCAGCATACGGCGGACCCGGAACGTGACGATCGACTCTTTCCGGCCGACCTCTTCGTCTTCGAAACAAATCCGCTTTCGGTTGCTTATGGCGCGACCGGCGTGCTTTACGCGTTGCATCGCCTCGGTGCGGAAGTTCCGAGCCATCTGATTGAGTGGGTGTTGCGCCGGCCGATCTCGAACGATGATTACCCTCCGGGTTTGTATTTGGGTCAGGCGGGAATTTCCTGGGTGCTCTGTGAGCTTGGCCATGCAGAGGTCGCTGCGCGGATCCTGCGGGCCGCCCGTAATCACGAAATGCTATGGCGATCCCCCGATGTTTTGCACGGAGCCGCGGGCTACGGACTCGCTTGTTTACAGCTATGGCGCAAAGGTTTGGGAAATGAGTTTCTGGACGACGCGGTCCGCGTCGGTGAATATCTCAATCGCCGTTGCGTGCGTGATGCGCGCGGCGCGCACTGGCCACACGAGGACGGATCCGTGCCGCTCGGTTATGCCAACGGCGGCAGCGGCATCGCGCTTTTCCTGCTTTACCTTTCTTTGGCGGCGAGTGACTCTGCTTCGTTGGAACTTGGACGCCAGGCTCTCGACTTTGAACTGGCACAAGGCGTTTGGTTGGAAGGGCAGTTCGCCGGGTTTCCAAGTCATCTCATGGATCCCTCGGAAGCACCAACGGAACCCGCCGTGCTCAGTTGCTATTGGGATTCGGGCTCGGCCGGAGTCGGCGCCGCGCTCATACGTTACTTGGCGCTAACTTCCGATGCGACCTTGGACGCTTGGCTGGATCCGCTGGCGGATGACGCGAGTCGAAAATATGTCGCATTCCCGCAGCTATTCCGCGGCCTCGCGGGGATGGGCAATTTCCTTCTGGACGTTTGGGACCTGACTGGCGACGAGCGGCACCTCCTTGCAGCTTGGGAGGCCGCGGAGGGGATTCTCCTCTTCCGCATCGATCGCCAAGAGGGCATCGCATTTCCCGGAGAACAGGCGCGCAGGGAGAGTGGGGATTTTGCGACCGGGGCCGCCGGAGTCAGCCTCTTTCTGGATCGACTATTGAAAGCGGAAGAATGCCGTCCGCGAAACTTCAACTTTGTCATTGATGAGCTTCTTCACGACGCTCGTACGAACTCGATTCTGACTTAGACCTGGGCGTACCGCGTCTTCGCTTTACCCGACTTGTAGCTTTTTTGGGCAAGGATATTTAGCAATTTGAGAGTTGCTTCCTTACAGATCGTCTTTGTCGGCATGAAATTGTTCCTGCGAGTGTCGAATAGTGCGGCGTTTCTTGTGAGGGCATTCTTTCGGCAGGAATGGGTCTGAAAGGTTTTTCTGCTGTCCAGCCGTTTCATCGACCGTCTCCGATCTGTTCAACATCAAATTTCCGAAAGAAACATTTCTTACCGTCCTTTGAGACCACAGGTTTCAATGACCCTTCTGACCCTCGCTCGTGCAAATTACTTACTCCAACCCGAAGGATCTAATTCGGCCAGATTATTGAACTGCCCCTTATATCCTTCCACATGTGTCCGATTAAAGACATAACATAATCAGGGGGCGCATCATCATTGTATGATCGACGCGTTTTCACTTAATGACCTACACAACTCTAGGAATGGATACTGCGGCCAGTACACCGCAAGGTGAACTCTCCTCAAAACCGCTTTTTGACCGAAACAATTTCATTTTATGCTCGACAGATTCCACTTTATGACCGAACCCGCAAGCATGCTCTCCGCTGGACTAAATATAGTCCTCGTGGGCGGCGTCTACTTCATCGTTGGTGTGGTCTTCGGCGAGTTAGCGAAGTGGGCCGATTCTGAACCGGGACAACTTGGGTGGCGTCTGACAGCGTGGGTGGTTAGCGCTTTCGTGTTCGCGGCGCATATCGCGCACGAGCACTTTCGCCTGCGAAACAGAGCCACCGTGCTGGCCCTGCATGTTGCCCTGGCAGCCGCGCTCGGCGCATTTCTGCTTGCGGCCGCGGCAACGTTTCATGCGGTGAGGCTCAGTTCACACGCGCCTTTCTGGCTCTATCTTCTTGCGCTGGTGCTGTGGCCGCTCATGACCGGAGTGCCGGCATTTGTAGTGGCCTTCGTAGGAGCTAAAGTGCTGGCGCTGGTTTCACCACGCGAGCGTGGCGGTCACTGAATTACAAACACATCATCGTTTAGCGGCTGGTTGATCTTCACTTCCTTAGCTTTGTATTCGGCAAAGTACGTGCCCTGTGTCGATTCTATCCGCTGCGAAAAGCTCATAGCCACCAGCACGCCTTCGAATTCTTTGAACTTCGAGTTTTCGATGCCGAAGGTGTAACTGCCATACGGAATCAAGTACTGCGTAACGCGAGCCGTCGTTGGATCGATATAGAAGTCGGTGGTGTTGCCAGCGGAATCGACGATGCGAAATCCGCGCAGCTTCTTTTTGTCGGGCAAGCCAGTGACGGTGAAGCCGGGCTGATCATATTTAGCCAGGACGGGCATACCGAATCTATCTGCGGGGGGCATTTCGACTCCGGGCATCGAACTGTACGATTGCTGCCCATCGTATATTTGCTTGAACTGGAAAACCGGCGCCGCGTCCACGTCGAGCCGCATCTTTGGGCCCGCAGTTACCAGCGAAAACTTCCCGGGAAGCGCCCGCGCACTGTTCGGGGCGTAAAGATCGACGCTCCCCACCAGCCAAATATTCTTCACGTTCTTGAACTTGTCTCCCCCCTGCGCAGCCAGCGCCGCTCGCGCCAGTTCTACTGGAGTGCTGTTGGCGTTAATTGCCGGCGGCGCCGGAATCGCCGCACTCGCATTAGAAGCTGAATTGCCGTTAGCGACTGGGGCTGGGCCGGTGGTTCCCGCTTGCGCGAAGGCTACCGTAGTTGAAAAGAGAAGTAAGAGCAGGCTTAACGTGAGTTTTTTCATTGTGACTCTCCTGAGAATGGCGAGATGGCTCTCGTCAGAACATCTGGCATCGGGGAAAAAAGAATCCCGAAGCCTTTGATGAAAACTTAAGGCTCCGGGATTTATTACGCCCACGCCAGGCGTAAGTTCAGAAATAAGTTGATCGGATTCGGCGCGTTCTAGAAATTGAATCTGAGATTGAGGGTGACCCTTCTGTTCCCAGCCCCTGAACCGCCACCGCCAAAACCGCCAAAACCGCCAAAGAATGATAAGCCGAGCGACTGGCCAAAGTTGGGCGATGATATGTTTCCTTCGGGTTGTCGCAAATTCACGTGATTGAACAGGTTCTGAACGCTTATCGAGGCGTTCAGCGAGTAGCGTCCGGGCGCACCGCCGCCACCGGGGCCACCCACCATCATGCCGCCGCCCGGAGGGCCGCCGGGACCCCGTTGGCCACCACCGCTGGGAATCGACGGGCCGCCACGACCGCCGCCACCACGTTGGCCGCCACCACCACCCGCCGAAGCGCGGGGCGCAGATTCGCCGCCGAAGGTAAACGTGCGACTCATCGTCAGATTCACTACGACCGAGCCGGGGCTCTGTCCATAGTTCCGCGGAATGAATGCGTTGCTTGTATTCGAATAGTCGAAAGCATTGCAACGCGGCGTATTGACCGGGTCCGTACAAAAAGCGTTAAGTTGCGCGAACGTGGGCCGCTCGTTAAACGCGCGGTCCAAATTCAAATCCTGACCGGTGGTGATATTGAACGGCGGCCCCGTATTGGCAATGATGAACGGATTGAAGACGAGTCCCCACCACCCTGGAGTAATAGTTCCGATCAGTGTGAAGCGATGCCGCACGTCGCCTGATGTGCGGCCGTACTCAGTTGAAAGATCGTACGAGTTCATCGGCAAACCCGTGGCGCCAAATCCATCCATGTCACCCTGCGCTTTGCTCAGGTTGTATGAGCCGTTCAGCGAGAGCCTCGGGTTCAAGCGGCTGTTAAAGCCAATGAACATCTGGCTCATGCGGAACTTGCCGCTACCTTCGTATTGATAGATATCGCCGACGCCCGCTGTCGGCCGCGTCGTAAAGTTCGGCGGCAGCGGCGCGTTGATATCGCGCAGGCGAATGCCATGAGTCATGCGCATCGTGTAGGCGCCGACAAACATCGTCATGTTCCTTGGCAACTGACGCTCGACCTGGAGACCCATCAGATAAAGATTCGGCGTCTGAAGGTTCGGATCCACCCGGTAGATGGTCTGCTGAGTGGGCGGAATTAGCGTAAGCTGCGCGGGCGTTGGGACCACCGGGAAGTTGTTGAGCAAGCCAAATGCGGGATTCGCTGCCTGCTCCGCAGCTGTAGGTGCTCGCCCGGTCCCGTCGGGATTCCGGAAGATGAATTCAGGAACCGCATATTGAATTTGATTCGTGCCGTTGAAGCGATTTGCAAATAGCGTCTGGCCTTCGCTGAAGCGATTGTAAAAAACTCCGATGCCGCCGCGGATGACCATTTGCGGCGGGCGGGTCGATTGGGCGCCGCCGCCGGGCGACCAGGCAAAGCCAAGGCGCGGCGCAAAATTGAACCTGCTGTCGGCGTTGGTCTGATACTCGTAACGCAGTCCGTAACTGAGCGTAAAGTTCGGACGGATACGCCAATCATCCTGCACATAAACGCCCAGGTCAGTCTGTGAAACCGATGCCAACGGATTCCCCGTGTTGATGCCGAACTGGGAAGCGCCCCCACCCAGCATGCGGATACACTGAGCAGCCGTCGCGGCGCCGCAATACGCCAGCTGCTGCGGCGTTAAACCTTGCGTAGAAAGCAACGCCGTCCGGCGATAACGTTCAATGCTGGTCAGGAAAGTGTTCGTGCCCGCTAATGGATTATTCGCCGCGTCAAACTCCGGGCCAAAGCCGCCGGTGAATGACCAACTGCCGCCGAAATTATTCGGGTTGATGTCGTCGATGTTTACATTTCGCACGCGACCACCGAACTTAACGGTGTGCAAGCCCATCTGCATCTGAGTGAAGTTGTTCAGTTCCCAACTGGTTCTCTCGTTCGTGGCGTGGCCGATCTGCGAGCAGCTGGCGTCCGGAATGGCGCAACCGCCAAATGCCGAACTCACGTTGAGCACGGGAATGGTGTTATTGCCGAACGACTCGTTGCGGCTTCGCGAGAACTGAAAACGCGTCTCGTTAATCGTCGTCGCGTTCAGCACGGCAGTTTCCGTCAACTGTACGTTTTGATTAGTGTTCTCACCATCGTAAGCGCGCACCGGCAGCGAGAAACCACTGCCTAAGCCTTGATTTTCACTCACGCTCCGATTGAAGTTGTAGCGCCCGATCAGAGTGTTCCGCTCGTTGATTGCGTATTCGAGGCGGATGCCGAAGTTGGTGCGGTCACGCGGCGACAGAATGGCAAGACCAACTTCGAAGGGCGCAAAATTGGGATCGTTGAAATTGAGGACCGTGGCCCGGATAAGATCGTTGTCTTCCTCTTCGTTGCGGTTGATGTCGAAAAAGAACGACATCTTGTTCTTAATAATTGGTCCGCTAACGTTGCCGCCATACCGGCGGATCTGATATGGCGCCCGCTTACTCGAGCTAACCGCGAACGGATTGCGTGAGTTCAAGCTTTCATCGGTGAAGCTGAAATTGGCGCCGCCGCGGAACTTGTCGGTGCCGGGGCGAGTTAGAATATCGACTCGACCTGAAGGCTGATCGTTTTCCGCCGCGAATGGGTTCTGGTTAATACGAATCTCGCGAATGGATTCCTTCGGCGGCATGTTCGCGCCCGAAAAGCCATCGATGAAAATCTGGCCGCCGCCCGGACCGATTGAAGGTCCGGCCAACGCCTGCAAAGCTGCCGCGAGCTCGTCCGGATCGTCCGGCAGCGCTTCCAGGTCCTTGCCGCTGAGTACTTGTTGGTTGGCGTTGTTCGCAGCGTCGGTATTAATCGGGGTGTCAGCCGCGACACTTACTTCGCTTTCAATCTCAGCGACTTTCAAAGTGAGCGTGAGCGGATCGCGACGAGCTGTCGTGACTTCCACCTCGACCGGCGCGGACGCTGAGAAGCCGGCCGCTTCAGCGTGAATCATGTATTTGCCCGGTGTGAGGCCGTTGAATACATAACCGCCATCGGCGCCCGACTGGGCCGTTTTTGGCGCGCCGCCCGAAGCATCAGTAAGGGTTACCGTGGCGCCAACAATGACGGCGCCAACTTCGTCGTTCACGGAACCGCGCAAAGTGGCTCGCGCCTGCGCACTGGCAGTCGCGCAAATCGCCACCGTAAGAAGAAATGCAGATATTAAAGTTATTAGTTTTCTAGTCATCATCAATTCTCTTTCAAACTGCGAGCGCAGCGTGATCAAATGCGAGGGGGCGCTCATTTCGCGTGGAGTTACTCAAAACACATCACGGACCACCGCCGCCGAACATGCCGCCAAAGTTTCCTTGCAGGTCAACGTTCTGGGGTCGCGGCTGTCCGCCGCCTGCCTGACGTTGCGCGAGCATGGTCAGCAGCGGCTCAACCCCGGTGACCATTGAAACTGCGGTCAGGCGGTTCTGATCCGCGCCCGGCAGAGTAGACATGATGATCATGTCGCCAACTTTGATTTCGCTGATGGCAATCGTAGGCAGTCGCTCGATCATATCAGCCATGCTCGGTCCTCCGCCTCCGGCTGGTGGACCGCCCGGGCCTGCCGGGCCTGCACCGCCAGGACGTTGTCCCGCACCCGGCGCTTGCGCCGGTCCCTGCGGTGGCGCGGTGCCTCCCGCCGGTGGCGCGGTGCCTCCCGCCGGTGGCGCGGTGCCTCCCGCCGGTGGCGCGGTGCCTCCCGCCGGTGGCGCGGTGCCTCCCGCCGGTGGACCTCCCGGACCTCCGGGACCGCCACCCATCATTCCGGTGAAGCGACGCACAACAGTGTCAGGCTTGAGCACGATCGTCATCGGTTGCTTCGTTTTCAGATCGGTAATCGTGATCGTGTTCGCCGCCGGATCGACAGCGGTAACTGTACCGCCCGCGATCTTGAATGTTCCGAACACCACTTCTTCTGGCGTCAAACGCAAGCCGTCGGTGCTCTTGTCGCCGAGCGCGCGTAATTGATCGCCGACTTTCACTTCTTCAAAACTGCTCCGCTTTGCGTCGCTGTATTTAGGAATCGAATCAGGCGGATAACGCAGAACTTTTGTCTTGTCGCTGATGGGAATGACCACCGACTGGGGCCCGCCCATCAACGCCCGGCTGGTGATCGTGACTTCCTTTGTTGTCGGGTTCGTGGAAGCGACAATGCCGCTGACGCCGCGACGACGCCATTCCATCCGTTCTTTTTCCTGCTTCGCCGCGATGTCGGATTGGCTGATAACAACAATCTGTTGCGCCGGAACCGACTTGCGATCAGCCGCGACAAAACCACGCGCGTAAATGCCGTCGCCAACGGTAATTTCAGCCAGCGAAGTCTTGATGGCTTTCGTGCGATCGTTTTCTCCCGGCGGCATGCGGTCGAACGTCGTCTTTTCGCTCGTGTTAACCAACACTACGGAACCCGCATCGGTCTTAACCGTCAATGTGCCCGCGGCCGCATTCTTTTCGGTGACTTTGCCCGTAACGCTTGTCGTTCTAATGGCCGGGTCGCCGGGTTGCTGGGGTGATATTGAAGTGGCCTGCGCGGTCGCAAACGCAAAGACAACAAAAAGCCCAAAGAATGAAAGTGTTCTTTTCACGATGTTCCGATTGCCCCCTGTGGAAGTAATCCTATCTACGCCCCAAACGTGTCGTTAGTTGCACAATTATCGAGGGAAAACTTCATTAGCTAGCCCTATGAAGACGCTCACGAAGCCGGTTCATTAACAATGTCTTCTGACCAGGTCTTAACGTTTCTCTTCTGCTTTGTGCTCGGCGTCCTGCTGAGCCACAAGCGCGTCAAACTTTTTCTGCTGTTCCGTGTTCAGCAACGCGCGAATCTTTGCGCGGGCATTCATCCGGGGCGTTTCGAAACGCGGCCGCAGTTCCTCGCGCAGCGCGCGATAGTCGTTACGCGTCTGGTCCAAAATAGTGCGCACGTCAGTGGCCTGCTGATCGGTGAGATTCAGATCCTGCCGCATCTTCTCGAACCGTTGTTCATGCTTGCCGCGATCGCGCCCGTTGCGTCCCGCGCTCGCGCGCGAACGATACAGGCCGGTCACCGCCGCGCCGGTGACTGACCCGAGCAGGAACACGGCAACCAGCACCAACCAAATCTTCAATGTCGTTCGACCTGTTAACGTCATTTCTTGTTCTCCCGATTGCTACGTTCCACGACAATGGTGAGAACGTCATCGCGCGACAAAATATTTTGGTTGAGGACTGCCTGCTCGATCCCGGGGTTAGTCGTATCAGAGAGCGCCTCTTCGAAAATGCCAAAGCCGACCGGCGTCGTGTTTGATTCCGCCGTCCAGATCGTCAGGCCGCCCGCCAGCATCGCAATCAAAGCCATCGCGGGGATCGCCCGCCAGGCTATCAGCGGCAAGGATTGCCAGCCGGTCGATGCTTCACGCTGCCCATCAGCAATCCGGGCGCGAATGCGTGTGAACAGAAATGGGGCAGTCGAAGCTGCTTCAATTTCCTGCTCGTCAGCAGCCGCGGCGCGCAAAACCAGCTTGCCGAAGCGGTCAAGTTGCTCATCGTTTTGGGGGTTCTTTCCAAACATGGTGCCTAATCTCCGCTTTTCCGTGCGTTTAGCTCCACAAACCAGAGACGACCAAGCCGCCCGCGGGGTTACACGCAGTTGTTGTTCTGGCCGCTAAAGGCGGCAAACCTACACAAACTTCTTCATGATCCGGCGCAAGTGCGCCCGGGCGCGATGCGCGCGCACCTTCACTTTCGAGATCGACCAGTTGGTCATCTCGGAAATTTCCGCCACCGAAAAACCCTCGACATCGAGCAGGGTGAGCACCAGACGGTCTTCGGCGCTCAAACGCGTCAGCAGCTTCAAAGCCAGATCGCGGGAAACCAGCGCGCCTTCAATGTCGCTGCGCGCGGAGCGAAGCTGGGTGGAAAAATCGTGCGTCTCGGTTTCAGTGAGATCGCCCAGCGACTGTTCTGAGCGGCGCCGCTGACGTCGCAACTGATCGTAACAAGCGTTAACGGTGATCTGGGCGAGCCAGGCTTTGAATGATGCCTCGTGCGTTCCGTGATAAGTGTGCAGCGCGAGGTAGAGTTTTGTGAAGGTGTCCTGAATTATCTCTTCGATTTGCTCGCGCTGCGCAAAGAAGCGACCAGCGATGCGCCCCACCTGGCGGCGATGACGATTGAAGAGCGTTTCGAACGCGGCTTCGTCACCGGTTCCCGCAGCAGCGACCAGCGCGTCATCTGTCGGTTGTTCGGCAGGATGCACAATCGTTGCTTTCTTCGCACGCGCTCGGTCGCGATCAAACCTTTGCCGACTCAGACTTCTTCCAACTGAGGCGATAACGGGCCGTCAACGCCAGGCCCAGACTAGTGACCAGCAAACCGCCGACGACAATCGGCCACACATACGGCAAAGAGGTCATGATCACCCAAAACGTGACGCCGATCAGCAGCGTGACGGACTCAGATTTAAGTTTAGGAAAAAATCGGCGTTGTAACCAACGGCCGGTGGCGGCAGAAATAACCGCGCGGCCGAAGAGCGTGGCCACGATCACCAGCAGAAACGCGAGCAGCGCCACGATCGCACCAATTACTGAAGGCAAAATCAGTAAACAGAGAAACACGCCGACCGTTATTGCAATCGAACCCACCACCCCGATGATGGCGACTCGCAAACTGGTCAGCTGCAGACGCGCGACCGCGCGGCTGACGGTGTTTGGCATCGCCGCGGTCAGCGCCACCGCAATGACGAACCAAAAGAGAATTGCCAGCAGCCGCATCCCGAAGAACACTGCTGAGAACTGTGGCTGCAATAAGCTAAACGGCTCGCGCATTAGTCGCTTGAGCTGCTCTTCATAGCCGGCGTACATGATCGTCACGGATTTCGGGTCGCGGCCCTGCTCGGATTTGTCGTGATGGTAAACGCCGCCGATGACAATCACGTCGCCGCCGATGCGCGAGCCCGTTCGCTGCACGACTGACCCCCCGATCGATGCAACGTCGCCTTCGACTGTGCCCTCGACTATGACATCGCCACCGAAGGCAATCGCGCCTTCTTTCACCGTGCCGGTAATGCGAATCGATTGTCCCATGCCAAAGACGGTCCCATTGTTGACGCCCTCAATGACGCGCGCATTGGGGTCGGTCGGAGGAACGGCTGCGGTTTGTCCGTTGGCGAGATTGAAGAGGAGTAATATTCCAGCGATGACAAGGAAATGAGGCGACAAACGCCGGCAGATCATTTTCCATTTGTCATTTATAATCTGCCACTTTTCATTCTCAACGCACGTGGGTTGTAAGGAAATCGGGCCACTTGCAGTGAATGGCGAATGAAAAATGGAAAATGGAAAATGGAAAATGAACTGAAGCGAATTCATCGAATGGAAGCCATCAATCTCCTATTCGAAGATTTGGGTGCGGTGATAACTGGCGATTAACCGAGGCAGCAGGAAAATTGAGCCAATGAAAACGAAAGCGATCAGAGCGCCAAAGCCGTACGGGCTGGTCACGGCGGCCCGGCCAATCATGCGACCAATGATCGCGAAGCCCTCCGCGGCTTCCAGGACGGCTTGCGACAGAACTTCGAGTAAGCGCGCGACAATGCGCAAAGAGTTGCGCGCCGGTTGCAGGACTAATGCTCCGGAGGCGGCGCCCAGCAGTGCGAAAGCGGTGACCGCAAGCATCGCGCATAATTGCAGCGCTCGCCGTCGCTCGGATTTTTCACGCAGCCCGCGCAGGTTATGTTCAGCATGCGTGGCCACCACGCGCGTGAAGTTTTCCGGAAGCTTAATGCGTGACGAACTGCTGAACGCTGCATCCAGGGTGCATAGAAGTTGTCGCTGACTGCGCAGTTCGCCCGCGCAGTCCGAACACTCGTTTAGGTGTGCTTCGAAATGTTCGAGCGCAACGCGGCTCAACTCACCGTCAAGATAGGCGGCGATTTCTTCACGCGGGCAAATGTCTATGTCAGCCGTTAACGTCATCAAAACAGTTCCGGTTAGGCGGTCGTAATGCCTCTTTGTACCAGGAGATCGCGCATCGCTTCCCGGGCCCGAAACAGCCGGTTCTTCACCGTGCCCAATGGCAGACCGGTAACTTCAGCGATCTCGTCATAGCTCAGATCATTTGAATGGCGCAGTACGATTAATTCGCGGTACGCCGTGGGCAGCATATGGACCACCGTTTCAATTTCCAAGCAGCGTTCGTTGCGTTCGCTCTCTTGTTCCGGCGTCAGTCGCCGTCTGTCGATTGTGATTGCCGGCCGATCGTCTTCGTTGGAACAACTTGTTGTCTCGCGCGCGGCGCCGCGGCGCAGATGATCGATCGCCGCGTTGTGGGCAATCTTGTAAATCCAGGTCGAAAACTTGAACTCCGAGCGGTAGCGGGACAACGAACCGTAAACTTTAATGAAGACTTCCTGCGTTAGATCGAGCGCCGCGTCGTAATCGCCGACCATGCGATAGACGTAGGCCGCAATCGGCCGCTGATAGCGGCGCACCAGTTCTTCAAACCCGGACTCGCGGCCGGCGAGCGCACTCAGCACAAGCTCGCTATCGGCCAACGCGTTCCAGTTCGCCACTGCCATCGAGGTGCTCATTAGTTCCGCTCACCATTGCAATTGCTTCGGGTTTACGTCCCGAGGAAAGCTAAAGTTTCAAACGATGGGTCTCATTTGTCCCATCGGACCCATAGGTCACATATGACCCATAGGATCCCATGGGACACAGACGATTACAGGGAATTCACCACGCCATGCGCGCCAACCCTGCCGGCCCGGCAACAAGATCGAAAGCCAAATCGCCGGGCACTGACAGTCCCACGTCGGCCGCGCCCAGGGGTTTAAGTTTCACCCCTAATGTCTCTTCGGCGATTTCCGCAACGCGCTGCTTGTCGAGACGGTCGCCCATCACCAGTAGGCGGCCTACTGACTTTCCGTCCCCGTTGGATCCCGACCGGTCGCGATAGAAAAGGAGTATGCGATGTAGTTCGTCGTCGCATTCCGCGGTTTCGCAGAAAACGCTACGCAGGGTCAGCGGCCGGTTGTTCCGCATGAGCACGGCCGTGAAGCCTTCGTCGTGCGCGCTGAGCAGCAGTCCGTCTCCATCGGAGGCGCCGCCCCGCAGCCACTGCTCTTCGCCCACATGACGCGGCAGTACAAGCCCCATCTGCCATCCGAGCGTGGCAAACACAGATTCGTATTCCGCCAACACTGACAGGCGGACTGCCGTGACCAGATAGCGCGCCTGCTTTTGTTTGCCAGGCAGTTCCTCGCGGCCCAAACGCATTTCAGAAAGCGGGGCGCCAAAGGCGCGTTCGATTTTCCATTCCAGAACTTCTTCAATTTCGCGGCGAGATCCTCCGGCAGCTTCAATCGTCAGAATTGCGCAACGAGTCGTAGCTTCGGGCAGGGTGACTGACCATTTTCGCTGGCGCAACAAACCGGCGCTGGTCACCAGGTCCGATAAAGATTCGATCAGCGCGTCCGGGTCGGCAATGTTGCTTTCATCGAAGCTGGCTTTGATTAGGTTCGCAGGGAGGTTCACCGTCGCGGCGCGTTTGATTACGAAGGCGCCGCGCGCGCGGTCAAGCTGCACTACGGAGGCCGCACTGCTTTCAATGCCGACGGCAGCCGATGGAAATCGTGGTTGGAGGAGTTTATCGAGCAAGATAGTCAGTTGTCAGTCGTCAGTGGCACAGACTTCAGTCTGTGGTTTCGACTCTTGAATTCACAGACTGAAGTCTGTGCCACGGATCGGTCACCATTGACTGTACGGGGTACCCTCGGTCGAAACTTCGGGAGACGTACTGTGGATGTCCCGGATACCGCTGCCGCCTTCGCTGGAATAAGGGTCCTCGCCGACTTCGATATTCCAGTCTTTCTGTTCGGTGATCGGGTCGGTGGGAACCTCACGCATGTAGCCGGCGCTGACGAGGTCGTCAAGTGACTGCGGCAGCTTTCCCTTGTCGGCGGAGTATTGATCGATCAGCGAGCGCATCCGGTAAAGATCGTCGCGCAGGACCGTTTCGCGCGCGTGCATGATCGTCTTGTGATATTGCGGCAGGGCCACGGCCGCCAGGATGATGATGATCGAGATTACGATCATCAGTTCCAGCAGGGTAAAACCAGTAGGCAGTAGGCGGCAAGCAGTAGGCAGACATCTCCTGCGCGCGGCTTTCTGCCTTCGGCCTTCTGCTTTCTGCCTCCTGACGCTACCAGTCACGATACTTCTCTCCATTCAGTGCGGTCCCGTCTGACTTCGACCGAACGTCAAACACATTTTCTCCACCCCAGGAATTAGCGTCCGCCGAATCGTAAGCTGAGCGCAAATCCCAGTCAGCCTTACCCGTCATTGGATCGATGGGGATGCGGCGCAGATAAACCTTGATCTTCGGAATCATTGCGTCCGAGCTGGCCGCATCGGTCGCCGAGACCCCCATTTGTCCCCGACGTCCCAGACCGCCTGCCGTTATCGGCAAAACGTCAACGCCATTGACCAGCGTTTCCAGATCTGGCGGAAAACGATCCGGATTGTCCACGCCAAAGATTGTCTGGTCGCTAATGAAAACGCGCACGCGTGGGTCTCCGAAAATATTAGCCTGTTGCGCTTGTTGCGGTCGCGGCGCTTGCTCTTGCTGGGTCGTTCCCATCCCCTGTTGTGCCTGCATTTGAGCGCCGACTAAAGCTTCGCGGTGAAACTGGTCGATGGCTTCGCGCATTTCGCGCAACGCCGCGCGCAGTTGCTCCTCTTTCTGGCGTTTGGCGGAAACCTGAACCAGCGGAATCACGCCGAGCGTTAGAATCGCCAACACGAAAACCGTGATCACCAACTCGATGAGGGTGAACCCGCGTTGCGGGAGTCGCGCGGCGCGCGTTGTCGCTCGAAAGGAATGCCTGGTGCTGATCTTCATACATTACGGCTTCACTGCTGCCGCCTTCACTGTCACCGTTACCGGTGCAGACACCTGAACCACCGAAGGGCTGCCGTCGGCAGTGACGATGTGGACGCTCGCAAGGTCGAAGGCGAGGGAACTGTTGCCACCGGCGAGACCCTCAACTTCAAGGTTGAGAAGCGCGCCTGCGCCCAGGATCGTGGCGCCGGCCGCCGGCGCAATCGATACGAGCAAAACACCGCCCTCATTCTTCATGACGGAAATAGTTGCTCCGGATTTCGCGTCGGTCAGGATCTTTCCCGCCGTCACGTTTGTGATTTTCAAAATGTTTGGATCAAAGCGAAGCATCACTACCGCGACGCCCAGCGGCGCCGGCGAATTCAAATCAAGCGAGAGTTGACGCTTTTCGCCGACAGTTAACTCGGCCTGTTCAGCCTCGAATCCCAATTCAATGACGGCGGGCAGTGGGGCTGACTTCGCCGTCGCATCAGTGACCGCCGGTTTCGGCGCGAGGTCTTCGACGGGCGCAGTCACATTTGCTTCGGTCTTTGCACTGGCCGACGTCGCGGTGACTTCAGTATTCGGCGTGACGACACTTTTGATCGCGGTCGCTACGTCAAGTTTGTTTGTTTCAATAGCCGGAGTCTGTGGCGCGAACGAAGCCGCTTTCGGTTGCGGCATCGCCGAATCGTTTGCAGGCGGCGAGTTTGCTCCGTTGGTCGCCGCCGCTTGATTTGTTGTCAGCGCTGCCGGCTCGGTCTTCGCGGCGCTGCCGTTGTTCTGCGCAACGGTCGTTGTTGGCGTTGGCGTTGTTTGCGTCGCCGCCCCATTGTTGGCCGCTGCTTGAGTCTGTGTTTCAGTCGCGGCGGCCGGAACATACGCCGGCGCGTCAGGCAACTGAATGTTCACTTCTTTTGGTATCCGGCGCGCCGCGAGGATCTGTTCTTCGCGATAGTTCTCGCGCAGCAACGCTTCGAGTGAACCCGTCGTCGGCGATTGCAGAGTACCGCTCGGACGCATTTCTTCGTCGCGCGGGGTCAGCGCGGGCGCGCGGAGCACTCGGGGCGTGACCGCGATGACGATATCGATCCGGCGATTGCTTCGCGTCGGCGAAGTGAATAGTCGTCCCAAAATCGGCAGTCCGCCGAGGAAGGCAATTCCGCGACGTCCTTTTGTCTCAACATCCTGCGAGACACTCGCCAGCAGCATCGTGCGATTGTTCTGCACGCGCGCGGTGCCGGTGATCGTGCGTTCGGTGAATGTCGGTGTCAGGGTTTCGCCGCCGAGCACATCTTTCGATTCGATGTTCATCTTCACCTGCACATCCAGATTCGGAAACACCTGCGGCGTGAAGGTGAGCGTTAGACCGGTCGGCTCGTAATTGATTACCGGAAAACCACCACCTCCAAAAGGTTGGCCTGGCGTTGGCGTACTGGGGCTGGTCTGGACGCCGAATGGAAAAGCCTGCGCCGTCTGCACGGGGACGCGTTGTCCGATGCGGGCCTTTGATTCTTCGCCATTGAACGCGTGCACCTGCGTCGATGCGATTAGTTTCGTGTTGTCTTTCGATTGAAATGCCGAGAAGACAGCCGGCGGAATGACCAGCGCTGCCGCGAGCGCGGTCGGCACTTGTCCGACGATGCTGCTGAGATTTACGCCTGGTTGAGAACTGTTGACCGCACCGGCACTGCTGAGGACGCTGATGCCGGGTGATCCCCCCAGGTTGAATATGCCGCCCGATCCGATCTGGTTACCGAACTGAAGCAAGTCAGCCTGTGAAACTTCATAAATGTCCACATCCATGACGACTTCAGCGCGATCTTTGTCGATACTCTGGATGAGTTCGCCAATTAACCTCACGTTCTCAGCCGTGTCGCGGACGGTCAAACTGTTCGTGTCTTTGTCGGCGACTACGATCATCGAAGGCCGTCCCACTGAAGCCGGCAACGCCTGTCCGATGAGCGTCTTCACCTTTTCCGGATCGGCATTCGAAATAAAGAAGGTGCGCACAACTAACTGTTGATACTGCGGCCGTCGCGCCTGGTCGGCGACGAGGATCGTGTGCCGATCGAGCTTCTGGAAAAACAAACTCTCCTGCAAAAAGATGTAGTCGAGGGCTTTGGCGGTGGTGACGGGATGGTTCAGCACCATCTCAAGCGTGCGCGGTTGCGCGAAAGATTGTTTGTCGAAAACGACGTTCAGGCCCAACTGCTCGGCGAGTGTGCGAATGTAATGCTTCAGATCGCCATTAAAGTTTCCCTGACGGATTTGTCCTGGCAGCGCGGATGGCGGCAATGGCTCTTCACCCGGCTTCGAGGCTCCGGCCGGCGTGCCACCGGTTCCCTCCGTCGCGGTTCCGTTACTCTTGACCGCGCCGCCTTCTTTTACCTCCTGAAGACGCAGCATGCGCTCCATCTCAGACACAGCCAATTGATTTACCGGGTCGTAACCAAACGCCTGGCGAAACGCGTTGTAAGCTCCGATGTAGTCCCGCTGCTCGGCCATCGCGCGTCCCTGTTGCATGAACATCTGCGACGCATTGAAGATCGCGCGCCGATAATGAAGCTGAAACTCCGCGTTCGACGGATCAGACGCCAGCGCGAGCGTGTATTCCTGCGCCGCTTTGTCCCATTGCTGCGCTTGCTCGTGTTTCAGGCCGCGTTTGAAGTGATCCTTGCCCTTCTTGGCAAATGCCGTCAAAGGCACAACCAGCAGGCACAAGACGACAACTAGGGAAACAATCGGATTACGGGTCTGCGTTTTCATAAGTATTACCTTTCGGAGGTTTGGCTACCTTTGATGCCGGTAAGCCCCGGTTCACTGCTCGTTACACGCGAGCGGCACATAGTCGGTTCCTCAATGACCGAAAACTAGCGCAGTTTAGCAGAAACTCGGAAGCTTTTTAAGAGATGGAGAGTGGAACAAGTTCTATTTTGGCGATTATTACGGGGAAAGGTTCTATCGCTGAGTGTTCAAATTCACCTCTTCGACGAACGTCACGCGATTAATTTCATGGAGAGTGGAAACACCGGTAAAGATCTTTTTCAGAGCCGATTCACGCAGGCTGGTGAGGCCTTCAGCCTCCGCCGCCCGACGAACTTCTGAGCCGGGGCGACGTTCCACGATCATCTCGCGGATGTTATCGCTCAAATCCAGCAGCTCGTGAATCGCTGTGCGGCCACGATAGCCGGTGTGATTGCAGCTTTCGCATCCGGTATTCATATAGAACACTCGATTGCGATGCTCGTCCGGTTGCAGGCCCGATTCGATCAACTCAGTGTCCGAAGGGTGATAGGGACGCCGGCAGATTGTGCACAGGATGCGCACCAGCCGTTGCGCCAGGACACAGTTGAGTGACGAAACGAAGTTGTAGGGTTCGACGCCCATGTTCAGAAAGCGGCCGATGACGTCGATCACGTTGTTCGCGTGAACCGTCGTGAAAACCAGATGGCCGGTCAGCGCTGACTGAATGGCGATCTGCGCCGTCTCTTCATCGCGGATTTCCCCGACCATGATCTTGTCCGGATCGTGACGCAGAATCGATCGCAAGCCGCGCGCGAATGTCAGACCTTTCTTTTCATTCACCGGAATCTGCGTGATACCGTGCAGTTGATACTCGACCGGATCTTCGATGGTGATGATCTTGTCTTCTTCATTGCGGATTTCGTTGAGCGCTGCGTACAGTGTCGTCGTTTTACCCGAACCGGTTGGCCCCGTCACCAGCACCATGCCGTACGGCTCAGCAATGTAGCGCCGGAACTTCCGCAAATCTTCCGGATCGAAACCGACGACGTCGAGATCGAGATTCTTAAATGACTCGTTGATCTGTTCCTTGTCCAGAATACGAATGACAGCGTCTTCGCCGTGTACCGTTGGCATGATCGACACGCGGAAGTCCACGTTCCGGCCTTTGTAACGAACGCGGAAGCGGCCGTCCTGCGGTACGCGACGTTCGGCGATGTCGAGTTCCGACATGACCTTAATACGCGAGATCAATGTTTGGTGATAGGCAAGATCGATGGGATCGACTTTTTGATAAAGCGCGCCGTCAATGCGGTACTTGACCTGCACTTCGGTATCGCGCGTTTCGATATGAATATCTGAGGCGCGCGATTCCATCGCATTATAGATAACCGTGTCAACCAGCTTGATGATCGGCGACATCTCGCTGTCGGTGGCGAGCCGATCGAGATCCAAAACCTCTTCACCCGTCTCAGTCTCGCGCACCAGCGAAATGCGAAAACC
The DNA here is from genome assembly GCA_963726075.1 of uncultured Acidobacteriota bacterium. Lineage (GTDB taxonomy): Bacteria > Acidobacteriota > Blastocatellia > Pyrinomonadales > Pyrinomonadaceae > UBA11740. The sequence continues at coordinate 2,634,962 of CAVSAQ010000001.1, forward strand.
TGATGCGGCCTCCTGCAGGACGCGCTGGGTGGCATCGCCTTTGCGCAGCACCACGTCGATTGCGCCTGCGGTCGCGACGTGTGGAACCAGACGTGTTCGCAGCGCTCCGGCGAGATCATCCAGCCGATCCAAATCTGTCGGATCGGCCATCGCGATGTGCAGCTTTCCGTTCTCGCGTCGCAGCGGCACAAACTGATTGCGCACCATCAGATCGACGGGAATTTCGCTCAAAAGGGCATAGTCGATCGGTGACTCGCCGTCCTGCGGCAGCAGGTTCACGAAGGGCAGACGATAGCGCTGGGCGAGGTCTTTCGCCTGGCGCACTTCGGGCGGTTCGATTGCTTGCGGGAGGTCGTCGTCGACCGGCGCGCCCCCATTGTTTTGGGTGGGGTCCGTGACGGTCTTGTCGGTCTGTTCTTCAGAAAACTGCTTCATATTTACCGCTTTATCATTGGGCCGCCGGAGATCGATTCGATAATCGGGAGATAGATCGCCAACAGAATCACCACTACGATGCCGCCCATCAAGACAAGGATCGCAGGCTCAAGAGTGGTCGTCAACTGCTCTAATTTCACTTCTGCTTCGGCGTCATAGAAGGTTGCGACCTCATCGAGCATCTCGCGCAAGCTGCCCGAGCGTTCGCCGATTCCGATCATGTCGATCGCCAGAGCGGGCAGCCACCCGGCTGATTCCAGGCTTTCCGTGAACGATTGACCTTCGCGAATCATCGGCAAAATCGCCGAGCTGCGCCGGCGCAATTCGAGATTTGTGATCGATTCGGCCGCGATCTCCCATGATTCAACCAATGTGATGCCGCCGGCGAGAAGGGTGGCGAGTGATCGCGCCGCCTGGGCCACTGACAATTGCACCAGCAACTTCCCTGCGATGGGAATCTTCAACTTCAGCCGATCGATTGTTAGTCTTCCGCCGAGCGTACGCGACCAGATGCCGATACCGACTGCGCTGACGATCACAAGCGGCGCCAGCCAGAAAATATTTCCGGTTAGCCAGCCTGAGAGTGTCAGCACGACCTGCGTTATGAATGGCAATTTTCCACCAAAGCCCGCGAACAAATCGGACATTTTGGGGACCACATACACAATCAGAAACACAACCATGCTGAGCGACGCGAGCAGCAGAAACAGCGGATAAGCCAGCGCGCCGCGAATCTTTCGACGCAGTGCGACCGACCGTCGCATATAGGTGACGTAGCGCGACAAAACTTCGTCCAACGCGCCCGATCGTTCGCCGGCAAGAATCGACGCGGTGTAGATGCGCGGGAAGATTGCGCCTTGCGCCGCGAATGCTTGCGATAGCGCCGCGCCGCCGCGAATTGCGTCTTCGACAGCTTCAAGCACGGCGCGCAGTCGCACCGAAGTAGCGCGGCGTCGCAACATGGAAATCGCCTGGAGAATAGGAATACCCGCGCGCAACAGCGCCGCGAGTTGCTGATTGAAAAGCAGAAAGTCGTTGGCCTTAACCTTCGTGCGACCGCTGCCGCCACCCGCTTTCGTAAACGAGGTCACGCCTTCGACTTTCGGAGGAGTGATGTTGAAAACTTTGAAGCCTTCGCGCTCGAGCCGTGCGCGTGCTTCCTGCACGGCTGACGCCTCGATTGTGCGCGTGACGATCTCGCCCGCCGGAGTTCCCAAACGACAAACAAATTCAGCCATTGCGGTCGGAGTATATCAGTTCGCTACGCGTGTATCGCAAATTGCTAATTTGCGTGGAGCAAACGCAAGTTACCAACTTGCGATACGGTTTCGGTAGCGAACTCTAAGAACGCTGGCGCGGGCGGAATGTTTCGGAAATCGCAGCGCCGTCAGAACCACTTGCGGTAGCGGGTGGTTGAACAGACGAAGCAGAAGACGAATCAACGGCCCGCTACCGCAGGCCGTTCTGACCTCACCGGGAAAGGAAAACCCGCGAGACCGAAACACGTCGTCGGATCTCGCGGGCTGGTTTGAACGGGCGATTGCCTTAGAAGTTTGGTTGGGGTGGTCGCGGCGGTCCGGCGCCCGGACCCATCCCCGGTCCACCCGGCCGGCGGACACCTGGGCTGTCACCCGGCCCGTGTCCCGGCCCGTGTCCCGGACCCATTCCGCGTGCGCCGGGATCGCGAACACGTCGCAGGCTGTGTAGTTTCTGCTGCTGCTCAGGAGTCAGATTGTTTTTGATCTTGATCGCCAGTTCCATGTGCAGGCGTTTTATTTCGCGTTCAGTCTCGAGCACTCGATCGAGCTGGGTCAGCGCCTGTTGTTCATTGACCTGGCTCGCTTTCATGGTTTCGTGCAGCACTTCCATCGCGTCGTGCAACTGCCACTGCAGGTCGTTGAAGCGTGCCGAAGTCTTGCCGATCTCAGTCCGCAGGTACGTCTTCTGCTGATCGGTCAGACCCAACTCGCGCTGGTTCTGCATGACCATCTCCGGCGGAAACATGCTGCCAAACGGGTCGTGCATCGGCTTTGGTGTGCGCGGGTGCGATGGTTCCGGTTGCTGCGGCGGTTCCTGTGCGATGGCCGGGACAACGCTGAAAGCGAAAGTCGCGGCCACGATCAGAAGTCCCAATACTTTCTTCATCAAATCTCTCCTTCAGAAAACTAGTTCGGGCGGTTCGGCAAGAACGATTGCAGCCCGTTCGCGTTTTCGTTCAATTGCGGCAGGGAACTAAACAGTTCGTCACTCGACGAACTTAACAGAGCCGAAGTCGGCGACTGCCAATCGGATATCGCTTTCGCATCGCGCGTCAGCTTGCGGTTCACGGCAAGCTGAATTGAGTTTCGCCGCACGGTCGTTCGGTTACGACGCGCAGTCGTGTTTTCCTTCGTCGGCGTCGTCGGAGGGGCCGGGGCCGGTTCGACATTTGGCGACGCAATGGTTTGTGGGGCAGGCACAGCCGGAATCCCAACACGCACGATTGCCGGTTGTCTCTCTGGTCGGTATCGCGACCAAACTGCGAGCGAAATGACGGCGCAAACCAGCAGCGCGGTCGCGGCGACAAACGCCGGATTTAAAACGAAGGCGCGCCGGGCCACTGGCGTCGCGCGATTCCACACGCGCGCGAATCGCGGAGCGGCTTCTTCGTCCGCAGTCCTTAGCTCGCTAAACAGCGCTTGGAGTTTCTTTTCTTCGCCAGACAATTCCATTTTCCGTTTCCGTTCCGCTCAACCATTCGCGCAAGTGTTTTTTGCCACGGTCATAGTGTTGCCGCGCGCTGCCAACTGAAATTCCCATGATGACCGCGACTTCACTCAAACTCATGTCTTCGTAGAACGCCAGGTGCAGCACTTCGCGTTGTCGCGGCGGCAATTTGGCAAGCGCGGCACGAAACTGTTTCTGAATTTGGGAGGTTTCAAAAGCCGCGCCGGGCGCATCGACCAACGGCGCATCGTCGCGCTTTTCCAGGCCGCCGATGAACACCAGATTACGCAAAAGCTTCTTCCGATATTCGCCGATCGCTGTCTTGCGAATCACCGCGAAGAGCCATGTCTTCAAGCTCGACTCGCCGCGGAATTTCGCTTTACCTTCCAGAATTTTCAAATAGACCGTCTGAAGGACTTCCTCGGCTTCGGCGTGATCGCGACGGCAGCAACTCAAGGCCCAGCCGAAACTGGCGCCATGCAATTTTTCGAGCTCATCCTGGAACTCAACTATGTCCTTCTGTTGTGTTTTCACGGTATAGCGCCGTGTTCAGTGAATTAGTCGCGTCACGCGACCGGATTATATGACAGGATTTCTCCTTCTCCCTCTGGGAGAGGGCTCTGGTAGGGGCGAAGCTAGCGCGTCAGAAGCCCGCGCGTAAGCAAGGGCGCCTTCCGTTACATGCGCCCTCCCTTACGGTCGGGCTTCTGACACCTTCGGACCCTCACCCTAACTCTCTCCCAGAGGGAGAGGGAAACCTGCGCTCGACGATTTTTCGAACGCTCTTGAGCATTATTAGACGAATCAGCCCGCTGAAAGGGCGCACAACAACCCAATAGGCAAGAAACTTTCGCCGGCTGGCCGGATCGCCGCAGGTTACCCGAGTCTCAGTCGTAAGAAGAGTCTGTCCCGGGATTGGTTCGCTGACGCTGAAATTCCAAACGCCACGGGCAAATCCTGCGGACACCGGTCGATCAAAGTCCGGCCGATTGAATGGTGAGACATTCCCGGCCGGCCGCCAGAACCTGCCCGTTATCCCCAGGACGATTTCTTCGCCCGGCTTCTCAGCGAGTCGACCAAAGCCGGAGTCCATCAGAGTCTGCAATGTGATCTTACGATTTTGCGGCATTGCGCAGGGATGGGCGATGTATCCCGGAATGGAGCGCAACGCGAGCAGCGACTTGATGATGACCGATTGGCCGAGATCGGCAGTCCTGAGTTCGCGATATACAGTCGCGCGCGACGCGTTAATGACTATGCTGTGAATTTCGACCGCGTCAGGTGTGGGTGCGAATGAGTCGATCAGCATTATGGTGTTTTTCCTCCCTCTCCCCTTGGTAGAGGGCTGGGGTGAGGGGCGAAGCTAGTGCGACAGAAGCCCGCGCGTAAGCAAGGGCGCCTTCCGTTACATGCGCCCTCCCTTACGGTCGGGCTTCTGACACCTTCCGACCCTCACCCTAACCCTCTCCCAGAGGGAGAGGGAACAACCGCCACTACTTCGTCCACTCGCTCGCAATGTGAGATTCAACAGTAACCGGCACGTTGTGCACGTATTCTTCGCCCGCAGAGATCATGGCGCGCTCGACTTTCGCGGCCACGGCTTGGGCCTCGCCTTCGTTAACTTCGACGACAATTTCGTCATGGATGATGTTCACGATTTGGGCTGACGTGTCGCGTAGTTCGTCGTTCAGCAGGCGTAGCGCGCGTTTGAGAATGTCTGCGCTGGTCCCTTGAATTGGCGCGTTCTTTCCATTCCGCTGCGTCATGGAAACCTGCTGACGATCTGACGGGTCGTAGTTGAAGCGAACCAGACGCCCCGATCCGGTGCGCGCCTGCTTTTCATCCACCGCGCGATTCGCAGATTCGCGCAAATAAGTATCGAGGCCGCGGTAGGTCAAGAAGTACCGGCGCAGAATGTTTTCCGCGTCCGACACCCCGACGCCTGTCATCATCGAAAACCTACTCGCTCCGATGCCGTACACGACGCCGAAATTCAAACGCTTCGCAAAGTCGCGTTGCTCCTTCGTGACCTGATCCTCGGCGACGCCGAACACCTGGGCGGCGGTGACGCGATGCAGATCCGCGCCGGACTTGAATGCATTTGTGAACGCCTGATCGCCGGAAAACTCAGCTAAGATGCGCAGCTCAATCTGCGAGTAGTCGGCGATGATCAGTTGCCGCCCATCCGGATAACCCGTGAAGCAGCGACGATACTCAGCGGCGTGCGGCACCTGTTGTATGTTCGGATTCGTGCAGGCGAAGCGGCCGGTCGGCGCGCCGATCTGACGAAAGTCTGCGTGCAGGCGGCCCGTCTTCGGATTGATGAGCTCAACCATGTTCTGGCCGTAGCTGGTCAAAGCCTTCTGCATCGTGCGGTACTCGAGCAGCTTGGCCACGACCGGATATTGCAGCGCGAGTGGCTGCAACTTCCAATTGCGCGTCGAATCGGGAAGGGGAATGCCAAGTCTATTCAGCGCCTCAGTCACCTGTTGTTGCGAATCGAGATTGATGTTCGCGCGCGGCGGTCCGAACAGAGAAGCCTGCGCCGCGCCTTCGCCCAGCATCTCCTGCAATTCGTTCGCGAGTTCCCCGCGCCGCTCCTCAACAATCGCGAGTTGTTCGAGCCAGCGATGTTTGTTCATGTAGAAGCCGGTCAGCTCGATATCAACGACCGGCATCACACAGTCAAATTCGAGCTTCGCGCAATCAATTAAGTCGTTCGACCTGATCTTTTCCACCAGCTTTTCGCGCAGCGGAATCAGCACCGCGGCGTCGCGCGCGGCGTACTGCAACTGCGACTCGGAAAGTTCGAACTCCCAGTTGCTTAACCGTTCTGATTTATCGACGGCTTCATTCAGGTAACGTCCGGCGATAGCTTCCAGGCCATGCCGCTCTTCGATGTCCCCCGCGGACACGAGCTGGCTGGCCAGCAGGGTGTCGAATAATCCACCGATATCAACGCCGAAGTTGTGCTTGATGAACTTCGCGTCGAACTTTGCGTTGTGCGCGATCTTAATCGGACGTGCGGAGGTTATCAGTCTGCGAAAAGACGCGAACTCGTCGCTATGCTTCAGGTCGTAACCGGCAAACTTATCGACATCGATGATGAAAACGCTTTCGGGAGTTGCGAGCTGGATCAAACGCAAACGCGAAATATACGGATCGAGATCCGTGGTCTCAGTATCGAGACCGACAACCTGTCGACTTGCCAGTTGATCCACGGCCGGCGGAGTTGCTCAGGCGTGGTTACGAGTTCGTACTGCGTATTCATTGCAATAAAATAAGACGACAGTTAGCCACAAAAGGGTGCAAAATGCACAAGGTTCTCATCCACAATTGGGGTAGGCGCCGTGCTTTTTGAAACGTACTTAGCGTCTTTTACTGCCGAAAACAACTTTGACGGAAGGCATGCGACAAAACGGTTTGATTTGACGCTATCTGAGTTGAGGAGATGTTTATGAGAAGCGGAATAAAGTTGGCCGTCCTGTGTACGGCGTTGCTATTCACGTCGCAGCTCGCGGCTCAGGATGCGACCGCAAGACTCGAGCGGCTGAGACAGGAGTTGACCGAAGTTCAGTTGAAAGAAACTGAATTGCGTGCGCGGCTGGAACAACTTAACGAGGCGATCAAGCCGGAAAATATTGAGCGGTCCCTGGCGGGCGTCGGCTCGACGCGACCTGAAGAATTGCGCGAGCATCGCCGCAAGATGTTGGCGATGGAAAGAGACAACGTCGCGAAACAATTGCAGCGGCATGAAGAGCGGCGCACGACTCTGGAAGCTGCGATTGCGACTGCGGAAAACGATGCTTATCACCGTAGTGCTCAGCCATCGTCAGCGACGCAAATGTTTGTTTCAGCGAGCGCTGAGCCGTCGCGTTTGTGGATTGCTTTACCGGTTGGACTCGCTGTTTTGTTGGTTGGCGGCGCGGCGGTGATTGTGGTCGTCCGGAAAAGATCCTCGTAACGAGCTTCTAAGGCGTCAGTGCTTTGCGCCGATCAGATAGGTCACCGGCTCCTCACCGGGTACAAAAGCGGAGTGCATGGTGTTAGCAGGAAGATAATCTCGATCGCCGGCGCGGAGTGTGTACGTCTCGTGTCCCACGCGCAGCTCGAGTTCGCCGCTGAGAATCCAGTGAGACTGATCTTCGGGATGAGAGTGCGGGCCGTACTTTGTTCCCGGCGCGTCTGTCCATTCGAAGACGCTGTAACCTTCGTCTTGCAGCAGCGCGCGTAATTCCGCGGGATTGGGCGGGCTCGCCTCGCCCCAGTGTTCAACTTCAATGTTCATGATTTGCGTGTTGGATCTAACGTGAGGAGGGTCGGCGATTAGTGTTTGACCGTTGATTCCCTGGCACTGATGGACGCCGCGCGGAGGATGACGACGAAGAAAACCAACCCTGCCACCACCCGATGCCGGCGCCCACCATTAGCACCAGGATCAGCGCTATCGCAAACGCGAATTTTAGCGCCAGTCGCAGTACGCGCTTCGCGATGATCAGGAAAATCCCGCCGACAATGACGAGGAGGAAAAGTATTGCAACTGTGGTGAATACGGATTCGTTCATCACTGCTCACTTCTGGGAGCGCGGGCATCCTGCCCGCCGGGGTGCAGGCTGGAAGCCTGCGCTCCCAAAACTGCTCACTGCTTCTTGTATTCGGCCTTGACCGTCGTTTTGATGTTCCCGCGCACGTTAAAGTCGCCTTCAATTTTTACGCTGAGCGGATCGCACGCCTTCACAAAATCTTCGAGGATCATATTGATGACGTGCTCGTGAAAGACCTTCACGTCACGAAAAGAGTTGATATAGAGCTTCAGACTCTTCAGCTCGATGCAGCGTTGGTTCGGAACGTATTCGACTCGAATCGTGGCGAAGTCAGGAAAGTCTGAAAATGGGCAGACGCACGTGAACTCAGGAATCTCGAACTCGATCTTGATTTCCTTGCCGGGGAACTCGTACGCGAACGTATCCAGCGGATAGAGCTGCATCTCTTCGCGTGGGGTTGATTGAATGTTCTGGCCTTGCTGGTTGGGTGCGGATATTGGCGCGCTCATCGCTGTTCATAATACCCGCCCCGTGGCTGAGAATCACTGGCCGGACGGCCGATGGTGAAAATCTTGATCAGAACCAATCCGGCGACAAACCCGCCGATGTGCGCGGCGTAGGCTACGCCGCCCGCCTGGCTACCGGAGCCGAGCATTCCCAAACCGTTGATGATCTGGAAGACGAACCACAAGCCGATCGCGATAAAAGCGGGAACCGCAGTCACAAACCACGAGATAATTACCATCACCTTCTTCGTCGGAAAAAGCAGCAAGTACCCGCCCAGCACGCCGGAAATCGCGCCCGACGCGCCCAGGCTGGGAATCAGCATGCTCGCTTCCTGCGAGGCAAACGCGACGGTTGTGAACACGTGGGCGAGACTCGCCAGCACGCCACAGACCAGATAAAAGATGATGTACCGCACGTGACCTAGTCGATCTTCGATGTTGTCGCCAAAGATCCAGAGAAAGAGCATGTTGCCGAAAATGTGCGCGATGCCGCCGTGCATGAACATCGAGGTGATCAGCGTGAACCAAACCGGAACCAGCGTCGGTTGCAGGCCAGGTATTTCCACGACTTGCCCGGTGACCGGATGCTCGAGCGTTCGATTGGGGGTGGTGATGTCGCGGCCGCTGATGATTTCAGCCGGGACGGTTGAGTATGCGTAGGTAAAATTATCGTTTGAGCCGAGCCCTTGCAGAAATACGAACACTAGTAGATTGATGCCGATCAAAACGTAGTTTACGAACGGCGTCGTACGGCGATCTGTGTTTTCGTCAGCTATCGGAAAAAGCATGGCTCAGTCAGCGTATCTTCAGCGTGAAAGTTGCGCAGGCTGTTTCAGTCCTGTGTACAAATCTTCATGCTCCTAAGTTGCACGCCCGACCCCCGCGCGGACAATGGCCGGATCATGAGGCTTCAACAGCTCATAACCTTCCGAGCGCGCGACGTAAGTGGCCGCGGTGATATCCCCGGTCACATTCAAAGTTGTGCGGCACATGTCCAGAATGCGATCCACGCCCAGTATGATCGCAATCATCGCCGGGTCAACGCCGATGGTCACCAGCACTCCGATGATGAATGGAATTGATCCTGATGGAACGCCCGCAGTGCCAATGCCGCCGAGGATCGCCAGATACACAACCATTAACTGCATGCCGAGCGACAGATCGACCCCGGCGAGTTGCGCGAGAAACAAGACCGTCACGCCTTCGTACAAGGCGGTGCCGTTCTGATTCGCCGTGGCGCCGACGGTCAAAACGAAGCTGTTGATCTCCTGCGGCACGCCCAGGTTCTGTTCGGAAACACGCAATGCCGTCGGCAGTGTCGCGTTGGATGATGAAGTAGAAAACGCCGTAAGAATCACCGTCTTGATGCGCCGGAAGAAATCGATCGGCGACAGGCGCGACAAGAGCGCCACCGATAATGAGTACACTCCAAACATGTGCAGAGAGAGCCCCAGCAGCACGGTGACGACGAACCACCCGAGGGCCTGCAACAGGTCAAGACCGAAGCGCGCAGTGTTATTGAACAGCAAGCACGCGACCGCAAACGGCGCAAACTTCATGATCATTTCGATGATCTTGGCCGTAATTTGATAGAGCCCTTCCATGAAACTCAGGAAAGGCGCAGTTACGTTTAGGGGCAGAAGCGTGACGGCAATACCAATCACCAGCCCGAAGAACATCAGGTGAAGCATGTTCGGATTGGCGGGCTCACTTGCCTGACTGGGATTTGACGGCACGCCCGAGATCGCCGCAAAAGGATTCGACGGCACAATCGTCTCAACGACCTGCATCAAAGGCGTCTTGACTGTCGCGCCCTTTTTCGCCGCCTCGACCTGCTTCGTCGCATCCGTGCTAAACCGTAGCTTGAGCGCGTCCCGGGTTGCGGGATCGACGCGCGTACCTGGTTTGATTGTGTTCGCCAGCGTTAAGCCGATAACGACGGATATCGCTGACAGAATCAGGCAGTAGGCGAATGATTTGAGACCGACACGCCCCAACTTTCGAATATCGCCAATGCCCGCAACTCCTACGACCAACGATGCAAAAACAAGTGGCACGACAATCATCAGCAGCAAGCGCAAAAAGAGCTGGCCGATGGGATTTGTAATGTGATCGACAACCCACGCGACCCGCGGATGATCGCCCCCAAAAATCCAATTAACCGTCACTCCTGCGATCACACCAACAGCCAACCCGATCAGAATCCGCGTGTGCAGGGCCATGCCTTTTGGTTTGTCCGGGGTCTCGGCGTCGAGGTCGGTAGTCAGTTCGCGCTCAAATGCGTCGGAATCGAGTTTCGTGGTTCTGTTTTTTTTGTCAGGCATTGTGGATTCTCAGTTGGTTGGTAACCGTTCGTTGCGCCCTCCCTTACGGTCGGGCTACTGCCCCGAATGCTACTGCCTTGAGCCTTCTTCGCTGTTTACTGCTAACTGCTTACTGCCTTCTGCCTTTATCTGCCCCACTTCAATTTGTCGCGCAGCAGATCAAAGTAGTTCCGATTCCTCGGCTGCACCAGATTAAAGCTGGTCTTGCTTTTGCGAATAATGACGCGATCGCCGGCTACCAAAGGGAAACCAACCTGACCGTCCAGGGTCAGGGCGACTTCTTCTTTTTCAGTCTTCAAACGCACCTCGATCAATGAATCGTCAGGTACGACGATGGGCCGGTTCGAAAGCGTGAACGGACAGATGGGTGTGATGACGACCGCGTTCATCGAAGGAAATATAATCGGGCCGCCGGCCGAAAGATTGTAGGCCGTCGAGCCCGTCGGCGTCGCCACGATCAGGCCGTCGGCGCGAAATGAATTCACGAATTGTCCGTCCAGATAGGTTTCGATCTCGATGATGCGAGCGAGCGCGGACTTGTTCACAACCACGTCATTCAGCACGCGATTGCGGGTGACAACGTCGTCGCCACGACGCAACTCAACCGACAACATCAGGCGCCGTTCCACTTTGAAGTCGCCCGCGAGGATTGGCTCGAGGGCCGTGAACAGTTCTTCGATGCGAAACTCGGCGAGATAACCAAGTCCGCCATAGTTCACGCCCATCACGGGCACTTCGGTATCGCCGATCAGTCGGGACGTCGCGATCATCGTGCCGTCGCCGCCGAGAACCAGCATGAGATCGACCTGTCGCGCAATCGCGTCGTTCTCAACGATCGGGACGGCGCAGCCCGTTTCGTGCTCGATGCGCTCATGATCGAGTTCGGGCGTCCCAACCAGGCTGACGTTTAGTTTATTGAGCCACTCAGTGAGGCGACAAAGCGTGGCAAGCGCATCCGGCTGATGCGGTTTAACGACAACGCCGATGCGTTTGATGGCGGGCATGTCGGTCTGCGAGTGCCTAATTAACCACAAAATTGAGGTCAGTACCACCTGCGGTAGCGGGTGGTTGATCTTGCTATCAAAAAGCCTGGTTCACCATCAGCCCAAAATAGATGTTTGCTCTGACGACTTGGATCAACCACTCGCTACCGCAGGTGGTTCTGACCTCACATACAGCGCGAGGAATTCAACATTGCCGTCCGCGCCTGTAATGGGGGATTCGATCACACCCGCGGTTTTCAGGCCCAACGATTCAGCCGCGGCATTGATTTCCTGGACGACGCGCTGATGCTGGGCGGGATCTTTCACGATGCCGCCTTTACCGATTTCGCCTTTGCCTACTTCGAACTGTGGTTTGATTAGCGCGACGATACGACCGGCCGCGGTCAGAAGCGAAAAAATCGCGGGCAGGATCTTTGTCAGAGAAATGAAGGAAACGTCGATCGTCGCGAGATCGAACTGCTCATTAAAGTCGGACGGTTTGAGGTAACGCGCATTGACGCCTTCACGCACTTCCACGCGCGGATCGTTGCGAATTTTCCAGTCCAGCTGATTGTGACCAACATCAATCGCGACAACCCGTCGCGCACCGTGCTGCAAAAGACAATCAGTGAATCCGCCTGTTGACGCTCCGACATCTATGCAGAGCAGTCCGTCGACGTCGAGCTTGAATTCGCGCAGAGCGGCTTCCAGCTTTATGCCGCCACGACCGACATAACGCGATGTCGCTTCGTCTTTGATTCTAATGGTTACGGATTTGTCGAAAAGTTCTGAGGGCTTTCGGACAAGTTGCTCATCGACCAGCACCGCGCCGGCCATTACCAGCGCTTGTGCCTTCGTGCGTGAATCGGCCAGACCCCGATCGAGGAGGAGTTTATCAATCCGCTCGCGCGGCATGCGGTCATCGTATCAGAAGCCTGAATTCAGTGGCACAGACTTGAGTCTGCGGCTCAGAGGAAAAATCACAGACTAAAGTCTGTGCCACTTCCGACTCACCGCCGCGCGCCCTGCATGACCGCCCGCGGCGAGTCGATCAGCGACAACTCTGCCGCGCACGGTTTGCAAAGCCAAACCAGGACTCTGGGGGCATCGACCCAGTAGAACGGAGATACTTTGGTGGCCATCTTCACGGCGTCGTCACTTTGTAGTCGCTGAAGTGCCTGAATAAAGAATACTCCGTTGTAGGTATCGCCATCTGTGGCGTTGTCACGATGGCAGCATTCGCGCTCATAAAAAAATTGCCGCTTCATAGGGGTGCCTTCCTCTCGCGCCGCACCGCGCGAGCACACGAAAATCCGGATCAGTCGGGCTGCTTATTAAAATTGAGGAAGGGGCGGGCGAACCAGGAAAGGGCAAAACTTGCTGTACGCCTCAGGCGGCATAATGCCACGCTCACCCAAGGCGGTCAATACTCAAATTATTGTGAATGAAATACCGACGATTTGACCGTGAAAGTAGGGCCGTCGTCCCCTCAGGGATTTGGACCGGTGAAGAGATCCTCGATCCGGCCCGCGGTGGTTCTTCGATTTCGTCTCAGGGGAATCTCTGAATCTGCCGGTTGCACTCTTCGCTTCCGGACCAATTTGGCGGCGTCCTGAGTAGGTTCGCGTTTCCCTGCGGCGGGCGGCGCTGATTTCCGATCTGCGTCCTCTCGTTTAGCGATCTTTGGCGCTTCGGTTTTAGGAGCCGGCTCGTCAGCGGGTGTGACCGAAGAGTTTTCCGGCTGAACAGGAGCCTGAGTCTCTGTGTTCGTTGCGTTCAATTCCGGCTCGATGGCAACCGGAGGCGGGTCGGTCTTCGCCGGTGTCGAAACATTTGGCCGCGGCTGTTGCTGCGTGACGGACGGAGCCGTGTCGCGCCGTCGCTCAAAATAATTGACCGCGATGGCGCCCAGGGCGCCACACAAAGTTGATGCAAGCAGCAGCGGCAACAGAATTAGAACCTTGCGTCGGCCCTCACTTTTCCGACCGCCTTTGATCGGCACAACCTGCCGCGCCGTGGCGATCGTCGCATCGTCATCGAAATGCGGCGGCTGGAGTGTCAACGGAATTTCTATTCTCGAGGTGCTCATTCTGGTACGGACAGTTGTCCGGCGAGCTTAGATGCAACTCTAAGGCCTCACGTTTCTAGGTTGTAAGCGGAGTACTGCGGTTTAGTTTGTGAGGGTCCTCACAGCGGCATTCTGTGAAACTTCCTCGACATTGCGATTTGGTTGGAGGCCCTGGCTGCCGGATATGGGGTCAGGCGATGACCTTATGGTGCTGCGCGCGGCGATCGTCGAGGACATCGACGGCTTCTTTGACGCGCGTGTAAATCCCATCCGCATCGAGGCCATACTTGGCGAGCAGCAGTTTCGCGTCACCATGCGTGACGATGCGGTCGGGAATCCCCATGCGAACGAGACTGACTTTGTCCTGAAGCCCGTTTTCTTCCAGCAACTCGAGAATGGCGGAGCCGAAGCCACCCGCCAGGTAAGCTTCTTCCACGGTGACAATCAGGCGCTTAGTGCGCGCCAGGGCCAGCAGCAAAGCACTGTCGAGCGGCTTCACGAATCGGGCGTTGATGACGGTGGTTTCAATGCCGTCCTTCGCCAGATTCGCAGCGGCTTCAAGCGATGGATGCACCATCGAGCCATACCCGATGATTGCCACTTCGCCGCCGTCCCGCAGCAGTTCGGCTTTTCCGATCTCCAGCAACTGCGGCGGCTGATCGATGGGCACGCCCATACCGTTACCGCGCGGGTAACGCATCGCCGCGGGGCCGACGTGCTCGATCATCGTGAACATCATGTCGCGCATTTCGCCTTCGTCCTTTGGCGCCATCACAACTATGTTCGGAACGCCGCGCAGATATGCGATGTCCAAAAGGCCGTGATGCGTCGGGCCATCGCCGCCCGCGATGCCGCCGCGATCCAGACAGAATTTAACGTTCAGGTCCTGGATGCAGACATCGTGAACCAACTGATCGAACGCGCGTTGCAGGAAAGTCGAGTAAATCGCGCAAACCGGCTTCAGACCTTCGACTGATAATCCGGCGGCAAAAGTCACGCAATGCTGCTCGGCAATTCCGACGTCAAACGATCGCTCAGGGAACTTTTCCAGCGCATCGCAAACACCGGTTCCGTCCGGCATGGCGGCGGTGAGCGCGACGACCTTTTCGTCTTTGGCCATCAACTCGCACAACGTTTCGCCGAAGACTTTTGTATAGGTTGGCGCCTTGGCAGCCGACTTAACCGGCTTACCTGTTTTCAGATCGAAGGGCCCGGTCGCATGCCACTTGTAGTAGTCGTTTTCCGCTGCCGGGTGGCCTTTGCCTTTGGTCGTCAGCGCGTGAACGATGACGGGGCCATCTTTGATTTGCTTGGCTTCATTGAGCGCTCTAACCAAAGACTTGACGTTATGTCCGTCTACGTAGCCGATGTATTTAAAGCCGAGTTCATTTACGAGCGCACCCGGCAAAACCGCCGAGGCAATCGCATCCTTCATCGTCTTCGCCGCATGATGCAGCGCTCCGCCGAGTGCGGGAATTGAGAGCAGCGTCTCTTCCACTTCATCCTTGAAACGGTGATAACCGTGGGCTTCGCGAATGCGATTGAGATAACCGGTCAAAGCGCCAACCGCAGGCGCGATCGACATCTCGTTGTCATTTAGTACAACGATCAGACGCGTTTTCAGATGACCGGCTTGATTGACGGCTTCCATTGCCATCCCGCCGGCCAACGATGCGTCGCCGATCAATGCGATGACGTGATGATCTTCGCCTTTACGGTCGCGCGCGATTGCCATTCCGAGCGCGGCGGAAAGGGAAGTAGAGGCATGGCCGGCGCCGAAAGTGTCGTACTCAGATTCATCGCGGCGCAGGAAACCGCTGATGCCGCCGTACTGCTTCACCGTCGGAAGAAGGTCGCGTCGCCCGGTCAGGATTTTGTGCGCGTACGCCTGATGGCCGACGTCCCAAACCAGCCGATCATGCGGCGTATCGAACGCGTAGTGCATCGCCACCGCCAGCTCGACCGCGCCCAGAGAAGCCCCGGTGTGGCCGCCGACGCGCGCCATCGTTTCCAGAATGTGCTGCCGAATTTCTTCGGCGACTTCCTGTAGTTGATCGATTTTCAGCCGCCGCAGGTCTGCGGGCGATTCGATGTTTTGAAGCAATTTCATGCGCGCGAGATTGTAAACGGTAACCTGACGTTTCGCTATCGAAAACAGAGTAATGCCCAGCCAACCGTTGACGCAAGCGAGGCGCACTCCGTTCCCGGCATGTGGCAAGCCACACCGAAATAGTTTCGGCCCTTTCGGGCCGCCGCGCGTCTAAGTGGTCGCTGAGGAGCCTTAATTTGGATTCGGCCCTAATTGCGCCGAACGAACTATTGGGAAAAAGGAGTAATGAAAATGTTTGAAAAGATAAGACTTTCGAGCGCGGCGCTGATCGCCGTGTTAAGTGTGTCGGGGGCAGTGGTGGTCGCGCAGGACCAGCAACCGGCCACGACTGGCGCTCCCCAAATTCAGAAGCAGAATCGCGGCGACCGCATGGGGCGCCGCGGCAAACGGCGTCAGATGCAGGGCCAAAGGCTCGGCCGGGGCTTGCGCGGGCTCGATTTAACGGACCAGCAGAGAGAACAGGCGCGGACCATCATGCGCGCCAACTTCGAGAGCCACAAGGCGCAGATCGAAGAACTCAAACAACTGCGTCAAAAAGGACGTGAGGGGCTGAGTGACGCGGACAAGGCACGGGCAAAGGAACTGCACAATCAACTTCGCGAATCGAGGATGAGCGCGCGGAACCAGCTGTCTTCACTGCTGACCACTGAGCAGAAGACGAAACTCGAAGAGCGGATGAAGAATCGCCGCGAACGTCGCGAGCGATCTGGCAGGAAGGGAACGAATCGGCCTATCTAGTTCTTCACTCCACGACAAAAAACGCTGTCAGGTTGTAAAGCCTGCCAGCGTTTTTTCTTTGGGTACGCACGCCAGGCGTGCTCTTATTGCCGGTTGCTGATCACGCCGAAACCATGCGTACCACTCTCGTTCGCAATGAATTGCTGAATTCTGCTCTTCAAGTCATCGCGGGCGGCGCGAAAAGCGTTCAATTGAGCTTCTTCACCGCCGGGCGCCACCGGGTCGTCGATGCTCCAGTGAATTCTCCTGGCGGGACCAGGAAAGATCGGACAATGTTCACTCGCGTGATCACAAACCGTAATCACGTAATCGAACTGCGTTTCGAGAAATTCATTCAGCGACTTGGAGCGATGATGCGAGATGTCGATGCCCAGCTCTTTCATCACCGCAATCGCGTTTGGCCGCACGTAACTCGGCACCAGACCGCCACTGAAAACCTCAAATCGATCGCCACCGAAGTGACGGAGTAAACCCTCTCCCATCTGACTGCGCGCGACGTTCCCAGTACACAGGATGAGCACTCGTTTCTTGTCAATCATTGGATCTCCTTCGTGGCTCGGCCCCGATTAGCCACCGAGCAAGCAGCGCGGCCGTCCCAGCGCCAAGCAGTTGAGCTAACACAAACATTGGCACATCAGCGGGCCGGATCCCGGTGAACGTATCGCTCAACGATCTAGCCAGAGTCACTGCCGGGTTCGCGAACGACGTTGATGCAGTGAACCAATACGCGGCAGTTATGTACGCCGCCACCGCAAATGCAATCACTCGCGGCTGGAGCGTCGCGCAAATTCGAATCACAAGCACCAGGCCAAGTGTCGCGACGAACTCGCTGAAAATTTGCGCTGCGCCGGTGCGCGTACGCGAAGAAAAAAAGATCGGCGGCAAGCCGAACATCAGATTTGCGGTAACGACTCCGCCGGTGGCTCCCACTATCTGCGCGACCACATAAACGACCGCGTCGCGCCAGCCGATTTCGGAATGTATTGCGAAGCTGAGCGTAACCGCCGGATTTAGATGCGCACCAGAAATCGGTCCAAAAGTCAGAATCAGTGCAACGAGGGCCGCGCCGGTGGCGATCGTGTTAGCCAGCAGCGTCAGCGCGACATTACCGCCGGACAATCGCTCAGCCATAATGCCGGAGCCAACTACCGCCGCCAGCAGCATCGCCGTGCCGAGAATTTCCGCGACCGCACGTCGTGCCAGACTCACCGCGCGATTTCCACCGGAGCAGGCGCGCAACAAGACGCCGCAGATTGCACATCCGCGTCTGCCGAAACTGCTACATCGGTACTGCATTCGCACGAGGCGGTTTCGGCGAGATTGTCCTGCAGGACCACAAAAACTTCCCACTCGTTGCCGTCCGGATCGCGCACCCAGGTTTTGTCCTGCGTCGCGTAGCAACAGTTCGTCTGCATTTCATCTCGCGTCAAAAGGCCGGCTGCGTTCCATTTTTGCCGAGTGGCGAGCACATCCTCTGTCGAGCGCACTTGAATACCCAGATGCGAGAGTGCGCCGCGATTCGGTACGCTGCCCTGGTTCAAAGTGAAGTTCAGCGGCGGATTCTGCACGTCGAATTTCGCGTATCCGGTGCGAACCTTACTGGGCTCAATCCCAAAGAGCTTTCGATAAAAGTCGATGCTTTCCGTCACGTCTCTCACGTTCAACGCCAAATGAGCCTTCAAGGCATTCACTGCTGCTCCGTTTTCAATGTTGCTTTCCATCGCAATTCTCCTCTAGAATCATATTCGCCTGTGCGAATGTGAAGAGATGATAGCCGAGCCGCACATATCCGTCAAGCCAAATATGACCGATTTTACGATCGAGCCAATGAGCGCCGGCGACTGGCCCGCCGTCAAGGCGATTTATCTTGAAGGCATTGCGACGGGCGAAGCGACTTTTGAAACGGAAGCACCCTCCTGGGAAGAATGGGACGCTGCGCATTTGTCGTTTGCGCGGCTGGTCGCGCGCGCTGGTGACCACGCGAGTGGGTGGGCGGCGTTAAGTCCTGTGTCTCGACGCAAGGCCTACGCCGGTGTGGCCGAAGTGAGTGTCTATGTTGCCGCGGACAGTCGCAGCAGGGGAGTTGGTAGAGCTTTGCTGGACCGACTGATCCAGGAATCCGAACAGCATGGAATTTGGACTCTGCAGGCGGCTGTGTTTCCGGAAAACGCGGCGACGCTTGCGCTTCACCAGCGAGGTGGCTTTCGCGAGATCGGTCGCCGCGAGCGGATTAGCACTCTAAACGGTAGCTGGCGCGATACGATTTTGCTTGAGCGACGCAGCCGGACGGTAGGGACCTAATAAGTTTAGAGGCGGGCTACTGCCCGCCAGTTTTGCGTGGACAAATGAGCAAAAATTACGACATAGAAGATCTTTTCAAAGCGCTGGCAGATCGCACGCGCCTGCGGCTAATCAGTTTGATTGGCGAGTCGGAAGTTTGCGTCTGCTTTTTGGTAGCAATTCTTAAGACCAGCCAGCCGAAGATTTCGCGGCATCTCGCGTACCTGCGCCGCGCGCAGATTGTCGATGCGCGCCGCGAAGGAAAATGGATGCATTACCGCCTGATCGATCCACCGGACGACCACGCGGCGCGGATCTTTCGCGAAGTGCGCGCATCGCTTGCCGAATATCCTGAGTTGCAGCGCGACCGCGACAAGCTCATGCAGATCTGCTGCGCAACGCAGCTTCCTGTGCAACTGCGCCACGCGCCAAAACCGATCGAAGTCGCAGCCTAGTCCGCTCTCTCATGACCGCGCTTGAACACAATAAATATTTGGCCATAGGCTTTGGGATATTTGCGGCTCTATTCGGCCTTACATTCTTGCTCCTGATGTTCGTTACCCTCGGCGTGTTCGTCGCTTTGGGTATTTCTTTCGCGAACGAAACCGGCGACGCGAATCAGGCCGGCATCGGAGTTCTGGGCGGCGTATTTACCGTTGTCTTTTACATCGTCCTTGGCTTGCTCCTCGTGTTGCCGCCCGCAGTGGCCAGCCGCAAGCTGTGGAAATTGCGGCGCGGCGCGCGCGGCTGGGGCATCATCGCCGCAATTGTGGTCTTCTGGACTTTTCCGGTAGGAACGTTCCTGGCGATTTACGCGCTGTGGTTCTTGTTCAGCACTGAAGGGCGGAAGTTATACGCCGGCGTGAAGCCCACTCTGCCCTGACTTCGTGACTTACCTTGACTTTGATTGTTCGCGCCTTAGAATAACTTTTCACGGATCGCGCGGAGATGTGGCCGAGTGGCTGAAGGCGGCGGTTTGCTAAACCGTTATAGGTCAAAAGCCTATCGCAGGTTCGAATCCTGCCATCTCCGCCAGAAAATCAGAGGTCAGAGATCAGAGGTCAGAGGTCAGTAAAGAGGCGCTCCGCGCGTTTTTGATTACTGACCCTTAACTTCAAGCTCTGACCTCTTGTTTCTATGTCAGGGCACGGTGGTCATAAGTTCGAAACAGGCACGTCGCGTTCCTTGCTGGCCTCTGACTTCTGATCTGTGGCCTCTGACTTCTCGCTTATGAGTACAAGAGTTCGCTTTGCCCCCTCACCAACCGGCTATCTGCACATCGGCGCGGCGCGTTCGGCGCTGTTCAATTGGCTCTACGCGCGCAAGACCGGCGGCAAGTTTCTGCTGCGCGTCGAAGACACCGATCTCCAGCGCTCAACCGACGAATCGACGCGTTCGATCATCGACGGCTTGAAGTGGCTTGAGCTCGACTATGACGAAGAGATAGTTTTCCAATCGGATAATGCCGATAAACATCGCCTCGCGGCCCGGCGTCTGGTGGAAGAAGGCAAGGCCTATCGCGACTTCACCCCGAAAGAACAACGCGATGACAAAGGCATCAAGCAGGACATCGCCGACCGCGCCCGCGCCCACGCCGCCGAAGGCCTCGATCAGCGCAGCAATCCGTATCGCGATTTGCCGCTGGAAGAATCGGACGCCCGAGCCAAGGCGGGTGAACCCTTTGCGATTAGATTGAAAGTCTCGCGTGAAGGCGCGTCGCACTTCACGGACATTGTTTACGGCGAGCAGGAACGCACTCATTCCGAAATTGAAGACCTGGTGCTGCTGCGATCTGATGGCCATCCGCTTTACAACCTGTCGGTCGTTCTCGACGACATTGAGATGGGCATCACTCATGTGATTCGCGGCCAGGACCACCTCACGAACACTCACAAACAGATTCTGCTTTATCAGGCGTTCGGCTCCGCGGTCCCGCAGTTCGCGCATTTGCCGCTCATCCTCGCGCCAAACAAGGCGAAGCTATCCAAGCGGAAGCACGGCGAAGTTGTCTCGCTTACCACCTATCGCGATCGAGGGTTTGTGCCGGCGGCGTTTCGGAATTATTTGGCGTTATTAGGATGGTCGCCTGATACCACTCAGTATCCCGCTGACATCGTTCGCGATAGGGAGGAAGTAAAACCCAATCTTGAGCCGGGAACCGAGATTTTTTCGCGGGAGCGACTAACTGAGGAGTTCTCTCTTGAACGGATTCACAAATCGCCGGCCGTATTCAATTTTCAGGAAAACGATCCGCGGCACTGGACTGACGACAAAGCGCTTTGGATGAACGCTGAGTACATTCGCACGATGCCGCTCAGCGAATTGCTGCCGATGGTCAAGGAAGAACTCCGCGCGGCGAAACTTTGGCGCGAAGAATACGATGATGACGAGCGCGACTGGTTCGAAAAAGCGGTTGAGCTAATCCGTCATCGGTTCTTTACGCTCAAGGATTTTTCTGCGCAAGGGCGCGCCTATTTTTCAGAGGACTTCGACTTTGATGAAGCGGCGGTGAAGAAGAACATTCTGAAGGAACCGCGGCTGAAGGAGTTACTGCCGTCGCTGGCTGACCGCCTGGAAAATATTGAGCCGTTCAATGCCACGACTGCCGAAGAAGCCTTGCGCGGTTTCTCAGATGAAGCCGGCGTGAAGGCCGGTCTGCTGATTAACTCCTCCCGCACGATGCTCACGGGCCAAGCCGTGGGTCCATCGATGTTTGAAGTCTTCGATATCATCGGTCGCGACCGTTCCGCAACGAGGCTGCGCAGCCAGGTTCCCTGGCATGAGTTCGGAGTAGCATAGACTTCAGTCTGTGATTAGTTGTCGAACACAGACTAAAGTCTGTGCCACCCATCAGAAATAGTTAGCCGCAATTCAGTTGACTTAGTTTAGAATCGTCCCGCACCGTGCCCCCGCGGCTTTTAACTGAGGATCACATAAATGAAAAGACTCTTCGTGGCAGCTTCAGTTCTGATCTCATGCGCTGGCTTCGTGTTCGCGCAGAACTCGAATTCGTCAACCACCGACCCGAACATGTCACCGACAACGCGTGAACGCCAGGTGGCGCCCCCGCGGCCGACGCCGACACCCAGGACCGTCACCAAAACTCCGGCGACTGATCCAAAGCCAAGCGCGACTCCGCGACAGGGAGCAGCGGGCTCGGTTTCGCCATCAGGCTCAGTGCTGGCTGCCTTTAACGGTCTGCTCGATGGAATTCGCCACGCGGATGTGAAGGCGGCCACGAACGCGTATCAGAATACGCCCAGGCTTTTGCTCTTCAACTACAACGGCACCGTGACCAAAGGTTGGGACCAGCTCAAGGCGAATCGCGAAGCATCTTATCCTCAGATGAAAGACGTGAAGCTCGATGTCCGCGATGTGCGGGTGACGATGCTTAGTCCCACCTCTGCGTTTATTACCTGTCAGTGGACACAGTCAATGACGTTCAATGGAGTGCCTGAGACAGACAACGGCCGGATGACGATCGTTTTTCGGAAGATTGGCAAAGACTGGAAGGCCGTTCACCTGCACACCTCGCCGGACAGCACGACTGCTTCGGAACCGAACACGCCCAGGCCGTAACGCCTCTTCACATCAACATAAATGAGAAAGCCGCTCGCGATCGGTCGCAGAGCGGCTTTCCGGTGTACTGTTGGGATTGACCTGGGCTCCGGACCTTCGGAAAGAAGGTGTCACGGTGACTTACTCAGGAAAGCAATCCGAACAACTGATTGATCCTGAGGCTAGGTCTCAGCCACCTCACTGTGATTAGAACTCATATATTTTTAGATCACCTCCTTTCCAGTGTTACGCGGATAATAAGAAAGAAGTCCGAAGTCGTCAATAAAAAATTTTTGGATCTCGCGGTCGGCGCTACTGCCCCGAACGAGCGAAGACTATCTTGCCCGACACATACACCCGCCACGGATGTTCGATGCCAAAGAAATAAGGCAGTTCGCGATAGTCGCTACAGTCGTGAATCACGAAATCAGCGCGCTTGCCTTTTTCCAGCGAGCCCACTTCATCAGCGCGCCCAAGTGAGTAAGCCGCATTGATGGTCGCGGCGGTTATGGTCTCCGCCGGCGTCATCTTCATCTGCGTACAAGCGAGCGAAAGAATCATCGTCATGGAAGGCGTCGGCGATGAACCGGGATTAAAGTCTGTCGCCAGCACCACCGCGAGACCCGCATCGATCATTTCGCGCGCCGCGGGATAACCATTCGACCCAAGCGCGTAAACCGAACCCGGCAGCAGCACCGGCTGAACCTTTGCGGCCTTCAACGCAGCGATTCCGTTTGCGTCAGTGTGCTCAAGATGATCTGCGGTGGCCGCATTCAACTCTGCCGCCAGCTTTGCGCCACCTGACAATGAAAGCTGATCCGCATGGACGCGCAAACCTAATCCGTGACAGCGCGCGGCGGAGAGAATCTGCCAGGTTTCATCATTGGTGAAGACATCTTCTTCGCAGAAGACATCGCAGTATTCCGCAAGCTTCTCTTCAGCGACGCGCGGCAGCATCTCGTTGATCACGAGGCTCACGTACATCTGTTGCCGCGATTTGTATTCAAAAGGAATGTCGTGCGCGCCGAGAAAAGTGGGCACGTAATTTAGCGCCGTACCTTCGTCGAGCTGCCTGATCGCACGCAGGATTTTAAGCTCGTCTTCCAGCGTCAGGCCGTAACCGGATTTCGCCTCGACGGTTGTCGTGCCACACCGGAGAAACCATTCAGCGTAATGCTTGCCGGCTTTTACTAAATCGTTCAGCGAAGCATTGCGGGTGGCGCGGACGGTTGCGCGAATGCCGCCGCCGCCGCGCGCAATCTCGCGATAAGTCGCGCCCGCAGTTCTTTGTTCGAATTCGTTCGCGCGGTTACCGGCGAAGACGGGATGAGTATGTGCATCGACAAACCCGGGCAGCACGACGCGCCGGCCGGCGTCGATTACTTCGCATTCTGAATTAACGAGAGCTTCTATTTCGCGGCGGCGTCCGACGGCTTCAATCCGATCGCCGCGTATGAACATCGCGCCGTCTTCAATGATCGCAAGCTGACGCAGATCGCCGCCGGTGCGAGGCCGGTGGGCGCCCGCAAGCGTAACGAGCTGTGCACAATTAATTACGGCAAGCGAGTTTGACAAGTCTGGACGTGCTTTTCAGTTTTCTTTGTAGAGCGCCGCTCCGGCCAACGTTGCCAGAATGTATACCACCAAGCCCCAGCCGATCGTTATCAGAATCGAGTTCACGGGCATTCCAAACATTAGTCCATGCAGGACTCCCGTATAAACGTAGATCCCGAACCACGCGAACAGAGCGGCGATGATTGCGGTTTTGGGACCGGCGCCGAACCTCGGCCTGATCGCTGCATATCCGAACACGATGACGATTCCCAGTGCCAGAGTTCCTCCGACCGCCGCGACTATAAAACTGGGCCCTGGGTCCCTAAAATTGTGCTCGGCAAAGAACGCCTTCGTCTGGGCGCCCAAAAGGATATCGTGCAGAACGACCTCGCCGGCGTTCAAAATTATTCCGGTCACGAGACCGCCGAGCAGAACGCGTCCAATGTTGATGTTCATTGTTCCTCCTGGGTTCAATGTGAGTCGGTTTCGTCAGCGCGCGAATCGCGAGCAGAGGGATTGCGCGAGTGCTGCTCCAAACTGGCCGGTGGGCCCGGAAGCGTAACCAGCTTTGAACAATTAATTACCGCGAGTGAGTACGGCAACCCGGAAATCCGTCACACTTCCTTGTACAGCCACGCGCCCGCAATTGCGGCGATGACGTATTCACCCAGGCACCACCCAATCGCGATAAGCAACAAATTAGTTGGCTGCTGGAGCAGTAGTCCGTAGATTATGGAGCAATAAAAGCAGACGCCGAACCACATCACCAGCGCGGCGACCACCGCGGTCTTCGGGCCGGGTCCCATTCGCGGGCGGATGAGGGCATACAGCCAAACCATTACGATCCCCAACAAAAACGTGAGGCCGATCGCCACTGCCATGAATATAGGTGCAGGTTCCGTAGGGAAGTTGTGGAGACTCGCCCATTCAACCATAGCCTTGTGTAAAAGCACTCCATTCAGCACGAACTCGCCGATATTCAAGACGAGACCGGCTACGAGACCGCCAAGAATCACGCGTCCATAATTCATCTTTGTGCTCCTATCGGGGTAAAGAGTACTGAAGTGTCCGCTTGCGGACGCGTTCTATCACAACGGCAACACGAAAACCAGCGTTCTTCCGGTCGGCAGGTTGAGTGGTAATTGGCTATCCCTCGGCCGAGGGAGATAATCCAGCTGCGACCTTTGAAGAACGTTTGCCGCGCACGGCGTACAGGACAACTCCGATCACGTTCGCGATCAAAACTACCGCGAACACCTTCAAGGCGAATGCGCGCGGCTGGCCCACAGCTTTGATGGGAAACATCGAGTAGAACCCCGCGATCAGTGAGACGATCAAGCCTGATGCTGAGGCAATCTTCAGCCACAGCGGCGCCTTGGCCCCGAATCGTCGAATCGCGACAAACGGAATTGCAAAGAGTACGACATAAATCAACGCGTAGAACATCGTCGCCGCGTTGTCCTGAATCTGGAAAGCTTCCTCTTCAAGCACTCCGATCAGCGGTAGCAGGCTGAAAGCCAGAGTAATTACGCCGACAAACAAAATGGAATTCACCGGAGTGCGATATCGCTTGTGAAGACGGCTAAACCAGTTCGGGAGAAGATTATCCCAACCCGCCACCATGGGCAGACGCGTGTTGCCCGCGAAGTAAATGCTCATCAAAGCGATCTGTCGGGCGGCCACGCCGAAGATCGTGATCGACACAAGGGTCGAGACCCAGCCGAACGAATTGAAGCCCAGACTAAGCACTTGGGGAATCGGACCGATCAGATCAACCTGTTCGGGGGCGACGAAGGCCAGCACTGAGGCAGTTCCCAGCACGAACATCACCACGATAATCGGCGCCGCAATCAATACTGAGCGGCTTATGTTTCGCGCCGGCGCGCGACACTCACCGGCGAGAATCGCGATGTATTCAAAACCGGAAAGCGCGCCCACCGCGAGCTTGCTGAAGACGTTGATGTTCTGACTGCTGACTTCCGGCAAGCTGGTCGCGAACGGATGGTAGTTTGCGAGGTTGCCGGTAATGAAGGGAAGCAGGATCAGGGTTGCGAACGTCACCAGCAGGAACAGACCGCCGACGTTTTGCACCCACTTTCCGAAAACCAAACCTCGACGCGACGCCGCAATGATCGTGATCGTTAAGGCGACACAGACGCCGATCGTCATCAGCTTGCTATCGTGCATCCACGCGGCCCGCGGGCCGATCGCGTAGGCAATGTTCTTTTTGATGATCAGGCCGATGCCCGACATCACCGAGATGCCAAAGACCCAAAGGTTCCACGCCACCATGAACGCGATGAAATCGTTGAAGGCGACCTTGGCCCATTGGTAGACGCCACCTTCAAGCGGCGCGAGGCGATTCAAAAAGATCACGACCGCCGCCAGAGGTAGATAGAACGTGATGATCGCCAGCACCCAGTACGCCATCTGATGGCGTCCGAGTTGCGCCGCCCAGCCCACCCAGATTGTGCCGACGACAAAGACGACTTGCGTCAGCACCAGATCGAACAGGCCAAGTTCCTTTTTCAGCGACGCGCTGCGCGCTTCGACCTGGTGTTCGACGGTGGCAAGATTTGTTTGCGGGGTCATGAAGTCAGTCACGCGAGCGGTAGCGACCGGGTTTCAGTTAGACTTCACCTCGATGCGGGCGAGGGCGCCCGCGTTCCCGGATCACGCGCTCGAAGTGTGATCGTGAACGATTCTCCAGCCGTTCTTTGTTTTCTTGAACAACAGAGTGAAGCGTCCGCGCGGCTCGTCTTTGGCGCGCAACTGCCAGCGGCCAAAAACAAGGGCGGCGTCTTTGCTGAGAATCGTGATCTCAACATCGGAAAACGTCAGCACGCCCATCTTCTCGCGCGTGTCGTAACTTCGTTTGTAGCGTTCGAGCACCGTTTGCCAGCCGCGGGTGAGGCGATCGCCGGAAATGAAAACGATGTGAGGTGACCGCTCGTAGCCATCCATGTAGCCTTCAATATCACCACGGTTCCAGGCGGCCGCCTGTGCGTCGAGCACCGCACGAATAGCGGTCACTGATTTGTCATTCCCTCGATTCTGAGCGAGCGACGGGATAGACGCGCTCAGCATTGCGAGCACGACAATAGACGTAATGACGCGATGTTTCATGGCGGAGCTGATTTGGAGTGCGCCGGCTTGACGGCGCTTTGAACGCGTTGCGATTGGTTGCTGGATCGGAAAAGCGGCGTCAAGCCGCCGCACTCCAAAAACTATCGCGAATCGGCGCGGCAATCTATCATGCCGCGCCGATTCGTACCAGGAAAACGTGAAACTTCAGGCGCTATAAACATCTCGCCCCTGACGGGGCGAACAGCCGTCGAAGCCACTTAGAAATATCGGTAGTGACCTGTGATCTTCCACGCGAACAAAACGTCTTCCATGCGCGTGCCTGATCCGATGTTGTGAACGATGAGATAGCGCTGCGAAGGTTTGTACCAAACGTTGGTAACGATGCCGACGTGATCGACACCGCCCCCCAGGTCCCACGTCACGATGTCGCCGGGAAGGAAAGTATCGGCGCTACCGGTCGTAGCAATCTCTTTGCCTTTGCGCGCGAAGTAAGTTTGCAGGTTCGGGACGCGGCGATGATCGATGTTGCGGTCGGTGCCGCGCAAGCCCCACTTCGTCGGGTACGAAGAGAAGTTGCCTTTCATGTCTTCGTGAACTTCTTTTTGCAGATCTATGTCGCCTCGGCGAAACGCGCGAATGATGACGTCTGAGCAGACGCCAGTCTCGATCGGCACGTCGCCGTTCGGATAGTCGAGCTTTTGGTAGGAAGGATCGTAGCTGGTCGTCTTCCCAACCTGATCCGTCGCGCCGTCAATTATTAGTTTGATGTTCGGCGAGCTGTTCGCCGCCAGCGCGCGCACTTCGGTTTGCTGTTCAGGAGGTTTCAGCGGCGGGATTGTTCGGGCAACTTGTTGCTGGCCACAGGCCGCGGCGACGGCGAATGACGTCAGAAGGAGTGCTGTAGAAAAGTATTTCATGATTAGATAATCCCCAGATTACGAATAGTGGTCGGGAGCATCCTTTCTGCGCAATCCGCGAGATCTGCGGATGAGTTCCCGGAGTCTTGACGTTTTAGACGGCTGCTTTTTGCCTCAACCATTCGCTGATGTCGTGCCGCATCGCCGGTGAGATTTCATGCGCGGCATCGTAACTCCGAAATTCAACGTCTTTCGCGCGCTGGCGCAACTGGGCCGCGTAGTCGGCAACGCGCGCGGGCGGATAGAATTCATCGCGCGCGCCGGTAAGATGAAAAATTGCCGCGCCGGTTTGCTTGTACGGCCCACTTTCCCAATCTCCGGGTAATCCGCCAGAGATACCAATCACGCCGCTTAGCACGTCCGGATGCGTGAACGCGAAGCGGTAATTCAACGCGCAGCTCTGCGAAAAGCCGAGCAGAAAAATGCGTTTGGCATCAACGACGCCTTCGCTGACGAGCACATCGATCATGTCGAGCACTCCACGATGATGAACTGCGACTGAGTCCTCAGGATGGAAATTCGTCAGCCAGCCAAACCCATAGCGCAGTGGTCCGCCCTTCTCCTTCGGTTCTCGCAGATGCTGATGAGGCCCTTGTAAAGAAGCGATGGCGAAACCTTCCGGCGCGATGAGCTTCGCTTCACGCAGCGCGTGCCACTTGCTCGCTCCATAGCCATGCAAAGCGATGAGCAGTGGCGCCGGTTGCGACGCCGCCGCGATCACGTCGTAGTAGAGTTTGGTTTGCGAGGTGAGCGTCCGTTCAACAGCCTCGGCGGTCTTACTATTTGTCATTGATGCGGTGGTTATAACATGCCTGCGAAAGAATCACGGACTGAAGTCTCGCTGCTTTGCATTCACGATGAGACACGGCTACGATGCTGGCCATACGAATTCAAAATGCGGCGAAGATACCGCGCTCCAAAGAGGTTAATAAGATGAAATTCCCGGGCGGACTTAACATTCAGCAGATGATGAAGCAGGCGCAGCAGATGCAGGAGCAGATGGCGCGCGAAATGGACGAGATGCGCGTCGAAGCATCAGCCGGCGGCGGCGTTGTGAACGTAACGATGAAGGGCGATCACGAGATCCTTTCACTGCGCGTCGATCCGGAACTGGTGAAAGAAAACGACGTCGAAATGCTTCAGGACATGATTCTCGCGGCAGTGAACGAAGCCAATCGTAAAGTTAACGAGGCGATGAAGAGCAAGCTCGGATCGATGTTGCCGCCGGGGCTAGGAAATCTGTTTTAATCCTGATTGAGTGACTTTGTTCTTTGTACTTTGTACTTTGTGCTTTGTACTTTGTTGTCTTGGTTAGGATTCGAGTGAATCGGTGAAGGGCGAGTGCGACCAGAGATCAAAGTACAAAGCACAAAGTACAAAGTACAAAAAGCGAAATGCTTGATTACGCCGAGCCCGTTACCAAACTCATTGACGAATTCAAACGCCTGCCGAGCATTGGGCAGAAGTCGGCGCAGCGGCTCGCATTTCATATCCTCCGTTCGACTGAAGCCGATGTCGAACGTCTGATTGCGGCGCTTCACGAAGTTAAAGAACGCATCACCGAATGCTCAGTCTGTAATAACCTCACCGATGTAAATCCCTGCGGATTCTGTGCTTCGCCGACGCGCGATCGTTCAATGATGTGCGTGATCGAGCAGCCTTACGATCTGCTCGCGGTGGAGAAGACACGCAGCTACAAAGGCCTCTATCACGTTTTGCACGGCGCGCTGTCGCCGATTCGCGGCATTCGCCCGAATGATCTGCGGCTGGAGAATCTTTTGCTGCGGCTGAAACCGGAAAACAACGATGGGGTCGAGATTCGAGAAGTGATCGTGGCCACGAACCCAAACACCGAAGGCGAAGCGACCGCGAATTACATCAGCCGGCTGCTGAAACCTCTCGGCGTACGTGTCACACGTCTGGCGATGGGCATGCCCGTCGGAAGTGATCTCGAATACGTCGATGAAGTAACGATGGATAAGGCGCTGTCGAACCGCCACGACATGTAGACAGGGAAACGGTAGGGCAGTTGAAGTCAGAACCGCCTGCGGTAGCGGGCGGTTGATGTTTCATAAGATAAAAGTTCGGCAGTCTTACTTGAACCACCCGCTACCGCAGGTGGTTCTGACTTCAATCCCTGCCTACTGCCTCTGGCTCTTCAGAATCTCACCAGCTCTTCCGGCACGCCTTTCTTGCATTCCACGCAATCCTCAGCCCGGTCGTAGAAGTGCTCTTCAAATTCCACCAGTGATTTAATCGGAACGCCGCCGATGTTGTCCGGGGCAGAGGTGAAGCGGACGATGGCGCCGCAGCCGATGATCGGCGAGCCCAGCTCTTTCACCAGTTCGACCGTTTCTTCAATCGCGCTGCCGCTGCGGATGATGTCATCCACAATGATGCAGGGATTGATGTCGCCCTGGTTCACGTATTGGCGGAACGCGCGTTTGTTAGTCGCACAATCCTGTTCGGCCCAATAGATTTGCTCGGCGCTGAGCGCTTCGCGCACGCCGAACGCGACCGGAATTCCGCCCGAGCTCGGACTGATGACGGCGACCTTCGGCAATTGGCTGGCGATGTCGCGTTCGACTCGGAACTTGCGGCTGAGCGCTACCGCTAAAACGCGGGCGGTGTCATACAGGCGAAACGCCAAAGGCATCTGAAAGTAATGCGCGGTGTGTTTGCCGTTTGGATAAACGAAATGACCTTCCCGGAACGCGCCGGTCTTGCGCAGAGCCTGCATGACCACTTCGGGCGAGGGAATTAGCTGGACACTTGGTGCCGCCATCTTCTTCTCCTGGTGAATTGTGATGAATTTCGAGGCGTAGAATACATCATTCTCGCCGTTTTTCTCTAACATCGATCGCGCGCTTGATCATTCGACGCTGATCCCGCGAGAGATCGTCCGGCAAGTCGTCGGCAGCGAACCAGGCGGCCTTCCTGATTTCGAAACTGCTCGGAGTCGGTTCACCCTTCGTGGTGCAAGCGAAGTGAATCTCAACCTGACGCGGTCTTGGCAAGGTGCGCGCAAAAAGAAACTGAACGTCCTCAACTTCCAAAGCGACCTCTTCGCGCAGTTCGCGGCGCATGGCGTCCTCCGGTTGTTCGCCATTGTTGAGAAAGCCCCCGGGAATTCCCCAGCGACTGTCCGGACGAAATTCGTGTTCGAGCAGCAGGATGCGGTCCTGCTCATCGAACACAAATGCGCCCGCCGTAACCGTGAAGCGCCGCTGGCCGAGACGCACTGCCCTGCGACGAACCACGCCCGGAAGATAACGAAAGATCGAACCGAGGACTTTCGCGAGCACGAGCGAAGGATAGCATGCGACTTTCATTCACACCGCGCTTCAGCGCGGTGATTGTGGCGGTGAGTGAAACTGGAAACCGTTTAAACGGTTTCGAGAGATGTGATGCTTCTCTTACACCGGGCTAAAGCCGCGGTGTTAATGAGAATGATGACGTGACAGGCAGGATAAGTTTGACGCGACTCGTCTTAGTAATTAAGATTTGCGCGAGAATTGTAAAGTTCAACTGCTCAGCTGCAATTACTCAAATCGCCAAATGTCAGCAAACGTCACAGAAACTACTGCAACGAACGCCACGACGCCTCCCGTTCCGAAACGCATCACGAACGCGCAGACGGTCTGCAACCAGCGTAACGAAAAGAACAAACTCTGCAATGGCCATCTGAAGCAGTTGAAGACCGCGGGCGAGTTGTCGGATGTTCACCTGCGCGGCGATGACGTGCTGTTCAAGTGTCAGATTTGCGGCACGCTTTACATGGGCCCGCCTCTGGGACACGTGCGCGATCCTGAGAAGCAGAGCCGATTTGTCGAACATGAGTTGGCGGCATTGCTGCAAGCCGCCGGTGGCACGATGCCGGTCATCAAGAAGAATGACCGCGGCGTTTACGTGATTGTCGAACCTGAAGGCGCTGCGCCTGCGCACGGCAAGCCTACTGCGAAACCGGCTGCAGCTGCACCCGCGACACCGCCGGTTGCGACCGCTAAACCTTCAGCGGCTGCGGCTCAGGGAGCCGCGGTTGCTGAAAAGGCGATGGCGCCTCCGCCGGCCGCAAAGCCCACGGGCGATCCAAATCGAACACTCAATACCAGATCGACTTACTCTGGCTTCAAAGACACGGGGCCGGTTGCGGGAGAGTCGAAGGAGCAGAAGATTGCGCGGCTAACCCAACTGGCGGAAGCAGTTAAGAGACTACGTGAAGAAGGTGGCGCTCCTGAATCTGCACCAGCAGTAACTGTGGTGGATTCTTCGCCCGCGGCCGATGCGCACCGTCCGGCCGCGGAAGCACAAGCCGCAACCGGCGCCGCTTCAGCCGCTCCTCTGAGCGAAGCCGCAGCGACAGCTTCACCAGTCGCCGGCGCGGAAACACCTTCCGATCTTGCGCCGGATTCAGTTGCACCTGCGACGCAGCCGACTTCAACATCATCACACACGCCAGCTGGCGATCCCGATCGCTCATTGATGACAAGAGGAAGTTATGCAGGTGTGGCGGATACCGGGCCGGTACCGGGCGAGACTCGCGAACAAAAAATCGCGCGGTTGGCGGCGGTGGTGGAAGCTGTGAAGCGACAAAAAGAATAACTGCGAAGCGGTTTAGACTTCCAGCCCACCGTTGACGCGAAGCGGCTACGATTTCTCGGCCGGAAGCCCTCTGGTGCACTACGATTTACCAAATTGAAGGACCAGGCATTTCATTCAGTATTTCTCAGTTGTTATTGCGCCGACCGGCGAAGAACTTGATGTGCGGGTGATTTGATAGCACCTCTATGGCCTTCTTTGCTTCTGGCGTGAGTCATACACGTCGCGCGGTACAGCCCAAACGTCACTCTGCAGGCTGCGTCCACCTTCAACCGTTCGCCGTGCGGCAACATAACAGACGCGGGGTCCATCGGGACACCAGGAACCCGCCAGCAGAACCCTGCCACTTTCGAATTCCAGGCATTTTCTCAACAGGCTGGGTGCCAGATCTTCAAGCCCTAACATTTTCCGCGTTGCCTCGATGACAGACTCGGATCCCAGTTTCATGATTGCTTTGTTTTGACATTCGGAGAGGATCATCGGATCCAGCTTGTCCGGTCTTTGGGTAACCAGCACAAGAAAGATGCCATACTTCCTTCCTTCGGCAATAATCGTTCTAAATTGCTCTTTCACTGCGTTGTCAGCCTTTGATCGGGGCTGAGCTGGAATTAGGTTGTGAGCTTCATCAACGATAACAAACGTTGGCGTGCGTACATCGCGATCCGAACTTTTCATCGCCTTATCCCAATCACTGCGGGCACGGCTCCAGGTTGTTGACAACTTGAAATAGACGGCCAGCGTCTGGGTATTGCGGTCTCCAAGAGACGGCAAATCCACCACCTCCAGCAATTGCTTAGAGTCTTTTTCCAACGATGGCCGCAACAAACCGCGCCGCACTGATGTGCGCACGATGCCCGAGGATTGGTATTGCCGTGCTTTGCTAAAATAGAAGCGCTGGATAATCATGCTTACATAGTATTTTGCAATCTCAGCGGTTTCAAACAAACGCTTCACTCGGAGAGCGATCTCCTTCTTGAGGTTGGGATCCAGGAGATCGGATTTTATCTGCTTCTCAATTTGGGCTGGATCAAACTCGGACTCTAAGTCATCCCATTTGTCCCGCGCTAAATTGAGCACGCGCTGCGCATCAGTCAGAAAATCCAAACGCTTTCCGGTCGGGTCATTTAGCAACTCAAACACATATCTATAAGCCTGAACAAAATCGTGGCATAGGTAAAGCTCACTTTGAGCGATCGGGTTCACCTCTTCAGCGAAAAACGCCATCGACACTGACGGCCACCAAACTTCAAATTTCTCGTAAGGCGACACCCCCTCATATCCGGTTTTGTTCCGAATCAGAATCGAATTCCAACGCGAGAGAAATTCCGCCTGAGAGGCCTCATGCGGCAGGGAGCCCGTTCGTGTTTGGACATCGTATCGCGCTTTAGTCCAAAGCTCTGGCGACGCCGCCTCGCTGATCTTAATGAAATCGCCATTGGGATCGAAAACGAGGCAACTTGCGGAGGTCTGCAGCATTAGCTCCTCGATTAATCGACCCAGAAAAAATGACTTTCCCGATCCTGACTGCGCGATGATTGCCGTATGTGCTCCGACCAGCTCGGCGGGGATTCGAACCAAGTCGTTGTCGGACTGTTTCCCAGGGGATGGGAGCCCTGAGAGCCAATACCGCGGATCCTGACCACGCACCTCCCAACCCAGAGTCAGAAAGTACTGGCCTAAGTTCGCATCATGTACATCAGACATCGATCTGCCTTGACCCTCGCCTCAACGATTGGCGCTTACCGACGAAACTATCTGTGGATAACAGAGAAACGCTCAATGGCCGGTGTTTTTCAGATGGGAGCAAACAGAGATGTGCGTTTGCAAGGGTCCGGTATCTGGACAAACTCCACCGGTAGCCGCGATCGAACTACGTTGGGCTGAAGGCGGGGAACCGCTTTGCGGTTCGCTAAGGACGGCATTAACTCTCTTGAACAACTAACCCCTCACGCGCAACTTTCCACTTCAAAACTTCCGCGCCTTTTTCCGCAGCTAGCGCGCGTTCAAGTTCCTGCTTGCGTTCAGGCGGACAGAGAAATGCGATGCAGCCGCCGCCGCCGGCGCCGCAAACTTTGGCCGCTTCGGCGCCGTTTGCAAGGGCTTTTGTGACCAGCGCATCCATGTGCGGCGTCGTAATTCCAGGCGCAAGTCGCTTGCGACGTGGATAGGCGTCACGCATCACGTTTGCAACTTCAGCCCAGTCGTTCGCCGCCAGCGCGCCTCGCATGCGCGTTGCTGCCTCGCGAATGCTCTCAAAGATTTGAAAGAGCTCGGGGTCGCCGTCGATGTGACGTTTGAAGATGTCCCAGTTGTTGATGCCCGAGTTGCGTGGCTCGCCGGTGTAGCAAATCACAAAACGCCGTTCGATCTCTTCGTGATCAATGTTCAAGTGTTCACGTTCGATCCCGTCGGGACGAAAGTGAATACATGAAGCCGAGCCATGGAACGCCGGATGATAATCCTGAAAGCCGGCCGGGACTTTGATGACAGTGGTTTCAATGTTGGCCGCGATGGTGATGAACTTCCGTTTGTCGTAACGATCGCCGACCAGCCGGTTTAGCGCGCCAATCAGCGCAATGGCCAACGCTGACGAGCCCGAAATGCCTGCGCCGGCAGGAGCATCGCTGTTCGCAACCAGATGAAAGCCCTGGGCGGGCCGGAAGAAGTGAACCATCTTCGAAACCAGCTCAAGTCGCTCGTCACGGGCAAGTTCATCGATGTCGTCAACGGTTGTTTCAAAGCCAACGGCGCGATCGCGCGACTCGAGAATGATTCGATTGTCGTCGCGTGTTTCGATGCGGACTGATGCCAGCAGCGAAAGCGCGAAGTTCACCGTCATCGCGCCCGGATGGAAAAGATAAAGCGGCCAGATGTCGATCGTGCCTCCCGCCAGGTCAACGCGGGTTGGTGCTGATGATTGAATGATCATAGAAAAGCGGTCTTAGGTCTTAGGTCTTTGGGCTTTGGCGTTTGTTCTTCGATCGTGGTGGCGACCAGGGTGAAACATAAGATGAAGCAAAGCCCAAAGATCAAAGACCCAAGACCGTTTTACTTGCGATGTATCTTCTCGCGAATTTCGTCTTTCAAATCCTTCAAGCCTTCAATGGCCGCGTGTTCGATCTCGTGTAGCTTTTCAGGCTCGGCTTCTTCAACTTTCTTCGAGAGCCAAACGCGCTTGACCAAATAGAATCCGAGAATCCCGACGATGACGATCACCAGCAGCGCTTTGCCCAGTCTTCGGAAATCACCGAGCAGGCCCATGACAGCAGTACTGAAGAAAAATCCGATGCCGCTGAGAATCAGTACCCAAACGAAACAGCTGGCGAGCGACAACAGCAGGAACCGCACGTAAGGCATGTGCGCTACGCCATAGAATGTGCACGACGCCCAGCGCAATCCGTAGATGTACTTCGACAGAAAAATCGACAGGGTGCCGAAACGATCCGTGAGCCGCTGCATCCGCTCTTTTGCGCTGCGGTAAAAACGAAAATTCCGCACGCTCTTGCCGAACGCTCGGCCGGCGAAATACGCGAGATTGTCGCTGGCCACACCGCCCAGAGTTCCCCAAAGCAGCACGCGTGCGAAGCTGGCCGTCGCCGAATCGCCGAAAAAA
The DNA here is from genome assembly GCA_963726075.1 of uncultured Acidobacteriota bacterium. GTDB lineage: Bacteria > Acidobacteriota > Blastocatellia > Pyrinomonadales > Pyrinomonadaceae > UBA11740. The sequence goes on from CAVSAQ010000001.1 coordinate 2,670,984, forward strand.
GCGCTGTGCGCCAGCACGCCTGCCAGCAGCAGGGTGATATCGCCCTCGATCATGACGAGGAAGAACACCGCATAAACGCCGTAGTCATGAATGAGTTGTGAAAGGAAGTCGAGGCTGGTCATAAGCGAGTAGGCAGTGGGCAGTGGGCAGTGGGCAGCAAATCCTCTAATCGGTAGTTCAGCAAGCCGCGAAATCTTCCTGCCTTCTGCCGCCTGCTTACTGCCTACTGTTCCTCCGTTTCCTCCTCTGGTGGGGGCTTGACGACGAGCACGGGGCAACTGGCATGTCGCACCACTGATTCGGCAGTCGATCCGAAAATGATTCGGCCAAATCCGGTACGACCGTGCGAAGAAATCACGATCAAATCCACTTCCTCTTCAGACGCGACGCGAACGATTTCGGCGGCCGCATCGCCGTGCACGATCACTTCTTTTACGTTGAGGCCGGTGCACTCTTCACACTCAGCCAGCTTTGGCAATTGACGCTCAGCCGAGTCTTCGAGCTGCTCACTGATGTCTGCGATCGGCATCGGATCAGCAAGCCCGGTGTAGCCGACCGCGGGCACTACCGGTTCGACGACGTGAACGCAAATGATCTGCGCATTCGCTGCCCGCGCGATGGCTGCTGCGTACGGCAGCGCATAATTCGCACAGCCGCTGAAGTCCGTAGGCAGCAGGATCTTCTTGAGTCGGGGGAACTCTGAATTGGTTTGACTTGCCGCGACCATTGAATTCGCGGGCAATTCTACACGCACCAGACGCCGTTTGACAGCCTAACACGCGTCGCATAAGATCGCCGCGAAATTCCTGCCCGCCCTGATTCATTCGAAAGAACCTGTGCCTATGTCTACCCCCTCGAATAACTTTTTTGCCGGTGTGGAAGTCGCGCCGAGCTTGATGCGCGCGGCTGTTGTGTCTGCGGACGGCGAAGTCGTAGCCAGACGCGAAGCGCCTTATCGACCTGACACTTTCATCTCAGACCTTGCCGCGCTGGTTTCGACCTTGCGCGAAGCCGGCGACATTCAGTGCGTCGGACTGGCCGTGCCGGGTCTCGTCAATCGCGACGCCGACCGCGTACTGCTTTCGACCGGCATGCCGTCGTTTGTCGGCGCCGATTTGCATGCGGAATTGACGAAAGCCATTGGTACGAAGCTCGAGCTTGAGAACGACGCGAACGCGGCGGCCTACGGGGAATTGCACGCCGGCGCGGCTCGCGATGCTCTCGATTTCTTTTACATTTACATTGGCGACAATGTTGGCGGCGCGTTCATCGTCAACGGAAAGCTTTGGACGGGCTCGTCGGGATGCGCCGGCGAAATCGGCCACACCATGATCAATCCCGACGGGATCCAGTGCGAGTGCGGCAACATTGGGTGCCTCGAAACAGTAGCATCAGCGCCAAACATTGCGCGGCGGGCGCGGGAGCGTCTGAATCGCGACTCAACCTCTTCGCTGTCACGGCTCGCGATCCGGGACGACTTTACCGCGGCTGACCTGGCTCACGAGGCGACCAACGGTGACGACTTTTCGATCATGATGATCGAACGCACGGGAAAATTCATTGGCACGGCCGTCTCCGGCATCATCAATCTGCTGAGTCCGCAGCGGATTGTTCTGGGTGGCGCGGTGATGGGTGCGGGCGAGCTGATCCTTGCGCCGATCATGAAGGAAGCCGGCAAGCGGTCATTCCAGCCCTGCTTCGAATCGACGAAGATTGTTGCCGGTGAGTTGGGTGTGGATGCGGTCTCTGTAGGAGCGGCTTTGTTAGCGCGCGATACTTAAATTGCTCGTGCGCGCTCTGGTTGTTTAGCGCCTCTAAACGTCTCGATCAGTAGTCGCGGAAGCTGCTATACAGCCAAGCCGTCCGCAGGTGATAGACGACAGTCATCGCAATAATTGCGCTCTCCATCACGAGCAGCGAAACCAAAGGAGCCCACTTCCTTTTCGCCCGCAGTATCGCGGGCAACGGCAGAAACGAGCTGGCCAGCACAATCAGGATACTGAGGCCGCCCAAGACAATCGCGACAATCGAGAAGAGAGTTATTTTACCGGCGACCTCGGAAACCCCGGCGCCTGTTGATTGGGGAAAGATCGCATCCAACAGAAGTGATTGCGCGTACCACAATGCGAACATCGGCACGAGCCCGAGGATTCCCGCAATCAGGTAGTACCACGCGGAAGGTGATGCCGTGGTCGTCGTCGTAAACAATCGCACCAGACCGATCACCACTCCGGCGGCGCCGACGAAAATCGCGAGATAAAGAGTTACGAGAATAGCGAGGTTTGCCTCTGAAATACCTGCCGCCACGGCGCCGATTCCGGCCCCTTCGGCGTTGCGCATTGCGCGCAACACACCCAATAGAAGCATTGCACTGACCGCGGCGCCGAGCGCCGGCAGGGCGTACGAAAACGCGGGGACGACGCGCGCAATAATACTGACGCGCGTGGGTGTTGGTTGTTGTTCCTCAGTTGTCATGGCTAAGGAGTCACCGCGGGCATGTTGAACTTTGCTTCATCCACCGGCGCGTTTAGTTTCATTTCGGAAAAAGTACGTGATGAAACGGGATTACCGACTTCGATAGACGACACGCGCACCGTGAACGGGAACTTTACACCATCCACGTCGCGGTAATCTTCGAAATCGATCTGCTCCGGAATCAGACCAAGCAGCGTGGCCATGTAAGAGATTCGGCGCAGCAACAAGCCCGTTTGAGTGTCAAAGAAGAGACGCTCTTGCCGGTTGTCGGCAGTTGTTCCGATGACGACGTAAGTCGGTCGGTCACCAATCAACTGGGTGCCGCGTGCGCGCATGCTGGTGAACTGTTCTTTCAGACGGATGTGGCGTAACAAGCCGATGGAGTTTTGCAACTGCGCTACTTCAGCAGGTGCAAGCGCTCGCACGCCCTGTGGGCCCTTCTCCCAGCCAACGCTGCCGTTGAATCCGCGCTCGAACGCTCCGGTCGGAGTCGTCGCCGTGATATGAAATTTGTCAGGCGCGCCTTGCGCAATATCAACCGTGACTGTCCCGTTCGGTTGGGCCACACTGCCTTTCGCGGTTCGCGACTTAATCTTATCGACGTTGGCCTGACCGCCGATCGCCGCGATGTACTTGCTGTAGATTTCATCGGCAGTAGGAGTTGGCGGTGGCGAAGGAGCGCCCGAGGGTTGAGTCGGAGCAGCACCGGTGGTCGCCGCTGGGCTCGCAGACGGTCGCGGCAAAGGCGTCGGTAGCGGCAGCGGCGGCACATTCACCGGACGCTGCTGTCCGCGATGACAAGTGAAGCAACTGATCTCACTCGCGCCGGGGAAGTTCTGTTTGTGCAGGCCCATTACCATCTTGATCATTTCGCGCGCGGTGTTCTTCTCCGGCTTGTCATCGAGGGCGAATCCATCGCGACCCTTGTCGGTAATGTGACAAAAGTTACAGCGCCGTCCCAATGACGCGGACATAAAATTCATGACCGGAATCAACTGTGAATCCGGCAGTCCGGTCAGCACCTTGATGTTCTTTCGCGTCTGCTCGACCGGTTTGTCCTGGGGCGCAACGGGCGCGACGCCAAGCTCCGCCTGCGTGTTCCGGTTTGAGATTACGAACACTGCGATTGCCGACAGCGTTACAGCAGTGAGCTTGAGAACAATTCGCTTCATCTTTGCGGCTCCTCGACCGGATTTTGGGGTGGACGGTCAAGATAGTTGAAAGTCTACGAAAGCGCAAAACGAAAAACGCCCGGCGTTTAGCCAGGCGTTGGTCAGAAGCCCCCGCGTCAGCAAGGGCTACATTAGGATGCAGTTGCCCTTCCTAGTGGTCGGGCTTCTAACTCGCTAGCGCTTTGCGACCCGGCGTGCGTGATTCGCTTTCGCCCTCATCAACGTATCGAACGAGTGATAAATCTGGAGATATATCTGGGTCTCGCGTGGAATGAGCGTTTTCCAGCCGGGAATCCCGCCGCGCCGGATGTAACCAGGAATCTTCGCCGCGTTTGAGTTGTAGCCTGCCGCCATCAACTCATGCGGAGTGATCTGCTTCGATTCGAGCCCCGCCCGCACTTCTTCATTGGCCACGAGATCGTTCCAGGTGTCCTGCATGTAGAGCAGCATGGCTTCGAGCGCGTTGCCGTGATTGCGCATGCCCAGCACGAAGTCGGGATTAAGCCCGATGGCTCCGTGACGATCGCGCATCAGCCGGTACGTCCAGGGAATCATTTGCACCATGCCGCCCGCGCCGGCCGAACTCACCGAAAAACGATATGTGTCGAGTTCATTCAAAGCGTACAGCGAATAAATCTCGTCGTAGAGCGCAATCCGATTTTCATTGCGGAAGCGTTCGTGATCGACGTGCTCGACGATGCAAAGCTTCTTCGCAATTTCGACCAGGTGCGGTGCGACAGAAAAGTTTTTGGATTTCAGGCGCTTAGCCGCGAGATCAACCATCGAGTTGACGTAGGACTGTCCCGACTTCGTGAGATCTGCGCTCAACAAAGCCGGGTGCGCGGACGTGTAGTAGGCCATCTCGCGAAAGACGCCTTTGCGCTCAATTGGATATTCAACCACCAGCGGCATCAGCGCGCGGTTCTTTTCGTCGAAGATCGTGACAGCCGTGTTGACGCCATTTGCCCGGAGAACGCGGACGGTCACCGGCAATCCCAGGTTCGAAATCGATGGCAGCTCAGATCCTTTTTTCAGGAACGTCTCTTTCGGGACGCGGATCAGGTGAATGTGCGAATTGTCCGGGATCATCGCCGCGATCGTCACATAGAACAGCGCCGGAGAAGTCATTGCCGTGGGATGCGGCCGGCTCTTGAACATGCGCTTCGCTTCCTCGATGCGCGCCCGAACTCGGTTGGGCGCTAAGCGGTTCCCATTGGATTTGTTGGGACTTTCAACCGCGGGCTTTTGAGCCGGTTCCTGCTTCGCCCGCGTGTGATTCGCAACGTTAACTGCTTTGGGCTTTGCCGAAACAGTTCGCGGTCGTGTTTGCTGGGCAACGGATTGCGCGGATGCGCTGATGAAGGCGGAGAGTACGAGCGTAACGAGAAAAAGGGTCGCTAGAGTTTTCATGATTGCTTGTAACCGAGGGGAAGTGACTTCGCGGGAGTGCGAAGCTGGGAACTCAGATTCGCGCACCGGCAAGTTGGTTGTCAACGACTTTTTTTCTGGAAATTTACGTGTCTTATTCCAAAAATTTTCTGGAGAATCACGCGTCTCATTCCAGAGTTTTTATGGAAAGTGCGATGCTGATTTCCAGTTTTTGATTCGAACGAAGATTGTCGCGTTTTCAACGCCTCACGCGCTTCCTAGCGGTCGGGCTACTGCCCCGCTTCGCGTTCCAGAACGACGATTCACTTCGCTTCTACTCGTTGCTTTCTGAGTTTTCGCCTTCCAAAGTTTTCACGCGCTCGTTCAACTTCTTCAATTCTTCGCGAATGTGCGGCAGGCGGCTTATGTGCGCATTAAGCCGCTTGTATTCGTCCAACGGCTGAATCGGAATTCCCCACCAGACGCCAGGCCGAACGATCTTTCCCGGCAGGATTCCGGCTTTCGAGCCGATGATTGCGCCGCTCTGCACGTGAATGTGATCGCCGAAACCAACCTGACCGCCGATGATGCAGTCGTCTTCGATGGTGACGCTGCCGCTGATGCCAGTTTGCGCGGCGATTACGACCCGTTCGCCGATGTCGCAGTTGTGCCCGACATGCACCATGTTGTCGAGCTTTGTGCCTTTGCCAATGCGTGTGCGACCGAGCGCCGCCCGGTCAACACAGGTGTGGGCGCCCAACTCGACGTCATCCTCAATCACGACTGTGCCAATCTGCGGAAACTTGTGATGGCTTGCCTCGCCACGCACATAACCGAATCCGTCAGCACCGATGACGACACCCGCGTGCAGAATCACGCGATCGCCAATCGTCACATCGTGGTAAATGACGACGTTCGGATGAATTACACAGTCGCTGCCGATCGAAACATTGTCGCAGATCGTGACGCCCGACAGGATTTGAGTGCCGGTGCCGACCGAGCTGCGATCGCCAATAGTCACGTGGGGTCCGACAAATGCGGTCAAAGCAACATCAGCAGTGTCGGCAATCACCGCTGATGGATGAGCGTCCGGTTCGAGGCGTTTGGGCGGATGCAGAATCTCGGCGATCAAAGCGAACGCCAGCTTCGGCTTCTTCACTTTGATCTGACATGGCAGATCTAAGGCGGCGCTTTCCGGGACGATCACACACGACGCGTTGGATCGCGCCGCTCCTGCAAAGAGCTTTTCATCCTCAACGTAGGCGATGTCGCCTTCGCCCGCAGCCTCCAGGCTGTTCACGTGGCGAATTACGACCTCGCCGTCGCCGACGACGGTACCGCCAACGTGGTCTGATAGTTCCGAGACTCGTTTCTCGTTTGCCGCCATGAGACTTGGATCGTGAAGCGCAGATAGTACAACGCAGTGCCGAGAACCGCGAACCAGCAGGTGCGGTGGCACGGGGCGTCCCGCCCGTGAACTCACGCGCGAGGTGCGCGTGCCACCTCGCATTTGTTAATCTCAGCAGGTTTCTTTAACAACAGCGCCGCAATCACTGGGGGAATAGGTGTCAAACAAACTTCGCTTAATGAGTGGATTTTTGGTTCTCTTGACCGCGTTTTATTTCGCCGCCCTGCCGCTAGCTGCGAAGTCCAGTCAGCGGCCAGCCGCGCGCGCCACGGCCTCAAGTTTTCGCGTCGTGGACACGGCGACTTCGACCGGTGGAAAACTGTACATCACCGTCGCAGGACGAGAACGCAAAATCTACAACGAAGCGTTTGAGGCGTGGTTGATCAACGACGGACGTGACGTCGTCTTCTCGAGTCACGACGGCGCGGGAGGTTTCGAGAACGAAGGCCAGTCACTGCGGATTTATAACGTTGCGACTCGCTCAATCCGAAAGATTCTTTCTGAGACGGTGGGAATAGTCGCGGTCCAGGAAGTGAAGACGAGCACCGGCGCTACTGCTTTACTCGTCGCGATGGGCGACGGCGGGCTCGGCGGATCGTACTTCGCCGTTGTCGATCCGAAGCGCGGCGAAGTCTTCTTTCGCAGGTGGGCCGAAGTCACGGCTATCAATGGTGACAACATAACGCTGGCAAATTATCGCGCCGACGACTTTGAGGCAATCAACGATGAGCGAGGTTGGAAACCGGGTCCTTCCAACCAGGTGATTGCGAAAACCAAAGTCACCCCGTACAAGATTGAGACGCACGATCTGAAACGCTTACTCCGAAATCGAGTGATCTATAACCGGCGTCCAAACCTTACGGCACCCAGCAGGTCACCCCAAGCACGAACAACAAAGATTTATCTGTGGGATGCGAACAGTGACAAACCTGACATCCAGCTAGTCGCCGTCACGCGACGAAGCATTGGTGACAATGTACTGAAGCTGACGATGGATTGGCTGTTCGGCACGACTCTTTCAAAGGAGGAGGAAGATCGGGGGCTGACTCTTCCGACTTTTGGAATGAGACTGGCCGGTGTGACGCTGAAGGATGGCGTAGCTTTGATCAAGTTCTATCAGCCTGAAGGAGCCACGAACTACGGCTCGCAGGGCCCGTTCGTTTTTGCCAAAGCGATCGAGATGACGGCTCGCCAGTTTCCGACCGTGAAGCGCGTAGAGATCTGCGCAGTCGGCGACACTCTGATCGATTCGCAACTGGAGAAGCCTTTTCCGCGATGCGCCAAATGACTTAGAGTGAATCGACACGCTCAGGAAGTGGAATCGGTTCCACGACAGTGCTTCCGTCAGGGTCAGTGACTCGTCGAACGCAGGCTTTTGTTCCCTCTTGGGCCTTCACCTTTCTTCAGCATCTCCACGTACTCTTTGATCGCTTTAGATAAGTATTGGTCGTAGTTTGTGTTTCGCTCAGCCGGCAGTTGGTCGTCCTTGTACGTCAGAGTGCCCGCCTCTTCGAGCACTTTCAACGCCGCGGTATCTTCGCCGACAAAGTGGCGCATGGCGCCCAGAATATAAAGTAGTTCTTTTCGCGTTCCCGCCGCTTTCGGCGTTAAAAGTTTTTCCGTGATGGCGATTGATTTTCGCCGTGCCTGTTCGGCCTCGGCCGCTTTACCCTGACCGTCGTAATGGTAGGCGAGCACCCGATAGAAGTGATTCCAAAACTCATGGTCGGTCTTCCCAAGAGCCTGATAGACCTTTTCGGCAACTGAAACTCTTAAGACTGTCGGAATTTCGAGGTAAGGCGGATCGCTCACGAGGCGGCCGGACTTTGGTGGGCGCTCAATCTGCGCCGGCAGGCTCGTCGTCTCTAACATCTTTCGCAGGTCTGCAATTTTATCCGGCGGAATCTGCTCGAAGTCTTCCATGAAGATCGACAGCCGGCACTTCTTGCAGCTGTACCATGACGGAGTGTCGGTATAAGGCCAAAAAATCAGTTGATACTTGGATGGGTCTGCATAGATGTAGCTTCCGTAGCTGCCGACTACCATGAAAGTGTTTTTGGTCTTACATACCGGACACTCGAATTCTTTTGGAAACCAAGTGATGAAACTCGCGTTGGTGACTTCGCAGGAGGCGAACGTCTCAACATCTTCATGAGCAGCTCGGGTGGGGATTTCAGTTGTAGCGCCGGCACAAAGGGAAACGAGCAATGCGAAAACTATGAACCGGGACGTTCGGCGAAGGATGGTCATGTGAGTTCCTCCTCAACTAACGGTGAATTGTTGCCGGTTAGTATAGGCACTTTGACCGTTAGCTTGAACCCGATGTTCCCTGAATTGCTAAAAACGTTGAGGAATTGTCATTTCGCGGCGAGAATGACGACCTTTTGCTTGCTATGATCGGCGAGCCAAACTATCATGAGGGCTATCGCCGATGTCTCATATTCTTGATTTGCGGCGACTAATACTTGGTTTTGCGCCCTATTAACCCCGGACGCGCGTGAGTGCGCCTGGATTGCGCTGAGGAGTAGCTTTCATTGTTTAGTGATCAATTTCGTCGAGGCGAGTCAGATAAAGGCAAAATGCCCGGTGTAACCGGGTCGAAAGTCGTCTCGGCTCTGTCAGATGTTGCCTGGAAGGCTTTTCAATCCGTAAACCGCCTTCTCCCCGAAGGTGAAGCGATCCGGCCCAAGTGGGCGCCGGGTCCGCTGCTCAAATCCTACGAACGAAGCGCGCCGCCGCTTGGCTTCCCGAGAGAAACAGATTCGCTGTGCCCGCGTTGCGTCAAGGAAGTTCGTACCGCGGTGATTTCCGGCGAGACCACGCTCGAGACGCTGATGCACCAGCATCCCGGCGAACTGAAAGCGCAGATTCTGGAAGAGAACGGCCAGGTCATTATGCGAAAGACTTGTCCGAAGCACGGCGAGTTTACGGACGTGATGGCTACGGATCCAGCCTTCCTCGAACGAATTGAATCACTGTTCTTCGGGCGAGACTTTCGCGCCGCCGAAGACGCCGGGGTTCATAAGCACGGAACTTCAAACATCAAGTTTGGACGTGGGGCGGTGCTGACCGTTGACCTGACGAATCGCTGCAACATGATGTGCGATCCATGCTTCATGGACGCGAACCAGGTGGGATACGTTCACGAGCCGACCTTCGAAGATACGAAAGCGATTCTCGATCGCGCTGTCTCGTTCAAACCGAAACGACAGGTCATTATTCTTTTCTCGGGTGGCGAGCCGACGTTATCGCCTTACTACCTCGACGCAGTGGCGTACGCCAAGAAAACTGGCTTCTATCGAATTCTCGCGGCGACCAACGGAATTCGCTTCGCCGAAGACATTGAATTCTGCAAAGCGGCGAAAGCCGCTGGGCAGCATGGTGTGTACTTACAATTTGACGGCGTCGGCGAAGAGAAAAACAAGCATCGTGGCGTTGGCAATCTGTTCGACGTAAAGGTGCGGGCGATCGAAAACCTGCACAAAGTAGGAATCAAAGTGACGCTGGTCGTCACCATCGTCAACACCATCAACAACGATGCGATTGGACAGATCGTTGAGTTCGCGGCCAAGAACATCGACAAGGTTCAGACGATTGCTTTCCAACCGGTTTCATTTACCGGCCGCGATGAAGACATCTCAGACGAGATGCGAAGCAAGTGGCGTTACACGCTCGCGGGCATGACGCACGATTTAAAGGATCAGCTCGGGGGACGCATTCAACCGCTGCGTGATTGGTTCCCGCTGTCGTCTTACTCGGCGTTCACCAGTGTGATGGACATGCTGCAGGGTGCAGATGCGCCCTGGGGCTGGTCGTCATGTAATTGCCATCCGAACTGCGGCATCTTCACCCTTGCCGTGGTGAATAAGCAGACGGGCGACTTCCGATCGCTATTCGAGTTCTTCAACTACGAACAGTTCATGAAGGACGTGGCGGTGATTACCGACACGGCGCGCGGCAAGAAGCTCTCGTATGCCCAGCTGGGCATGGCCATCATGCGCAATTTCGACGCGAGCAAAGCGCCGGAAGGCTTCCCGATTTCGCAAATCATTAATCTGTTCAAGCCGTCTTCGACGAACTCCAATTCGGACCGCAACGACCGCATGACCAGCGCCGGCCAGGACACCCTGGCTGATAATTGGCGCGTCCTCTGCGTCGAAGGCATGTGGTTCCAGGACCTGTTCAATTACGATTTCCGGCGCACCGAAATGTGTGTGATTCCGTACGGCACGCAGGAAGGCGAGATTTCATTCTGCGCTTACAACACCGGAGTCGGTTGGCGGCAGATTATCGAGAACATGCACAAGACCGCGAACCTGTCTGAGTGGTACAAAGAAAATGAACGCCATCCGGTTTACGCCGCAGGTCATAACGTGCCGAATATTCCGAAGAAGCATTCGCTGAGTTTGCCGATCGTGAACGCAATTATCGATCATGATAACAACGGACAACCCCAGCCGGTATCTCCGTATCTGATTGAAGACCACGAAGAGCAAGTCCTAACCGCTTAGTCAGATCCAGGGGTTTAATTTCTCTCCGAAAAGTTCGACGAGGCTGGCAACGCGCCAGACTCGTTCTCTCCTCAGGTTTTACCTCTCTCCGATCCGCCTCAATTTAAGGAGAAGACAATGAAGACAGTTGTGCGAATTGGGATCTTAATCGTTTCCTGCCTGGTCCTTTCGTCATCAGCCCTTCCCCAGCAGCCGCAACCTGCGGCCCCGGCTCAGGATCCGAAAACCGCGCCGGTTCAAAGCGCGGCGCAAACTTCGAAAACGCCATCGACATTCGGCCTGGCTGAGGACACTCCGGTCAGAATCAGGTTGGCACGGACGATGTCTTCCAAAGACGCGAAGGTTGACGAGCGAGTGGACTTCGAGGTTCTTGAGGACGTCAAAATCGGCAATGTGATTGTGATTGAGCGTGGCGCGATGGCCATTGCCACGGTCACCGAAGCGCATCCGAAGCGCAGGCTGGGACGGGCCGGAAAGTTGAAGATGAATATCGATTACGTTCGGCTGGCCAGCGGAGATAAAGCGCCCTTACGCGCGATGAAAGGCGGCAGCGGTGGAAATCGTGTCGCCGTCATGACCGGCGCGATGGTTGCCACCAGCGTCGTTTTCTTTCCGGCCGCGCCGCTGTTTCTTTTCCTGCACGGCAAGGACATCACTATTCCCAAAGGCACCGAGGTCACGGCCTATGTGGCCGCTGACACGCCGCTCGATCTCGCAAAATTCAGCAAGCAATCCGCGCGACTGAATTAGGTCTTGAGGCAAACCGGCGAACGGATTTCCTTCTAGCTGGCTCTCCCCCTCTCCCCACCTATCTTAAGCCGTGGAGAAGTCCTGCCGCGGTATTCGGTTTGCACTTCCCGGGGAGGCTTTTAGATTCCCCGGGAGGTTCGAACCTTGAAACGAACAATTTTCCTAACGTTATTCTGTTTGCTGACCGCGTCGGCGGTGCGCCCACAGACCGCTACCGAAACATCTGGCGCAGCAAATCCTGTCCAAGAGTCGCCGGCGGCCACCGCCCCAGCGCCAGAACCGCAGTTTCTCGAGGTGAAAATCCCTGCGGGAACAGCCCTCGATATCCAGGCCACGCACGACGTTAGTTCGAAGGACGCGAAGCTGGGCGATCTTATTAGCTTTCGCGTCCTGGTTCCCGTCAAGATCGGCGATTCGATTGTAATTGGCAGCAACGCGCTCGTGACCGCACAAATCGCCAAAGCAAAACGCGCCGGGCACTGGGGTAAAGCCGGTAAGCTGACCTGGACGATGCGAGATGTAGTCGCAGTTGATTTGACACGCGTGTCACTGATGGCGAATCCGGATTTTCCCGGAGGTCAACAAGGAGTCACCGGACAGAGCCACGGGGCCGAAGTGGCGACGAGGACGGCAGTGATGGGCGCGTTGCTGGCCCCGACGATCGTGGGAGCGCCGCTCGCCTTGATGCACGGGTTCAAGCGCGGCGAACAAGCTGTGCTGCCGGAAGGCAAGCGCTTCGTTGTTTACGTTCAGAAGGACACGATCATAAAAATCCCAAACGAAACTAAGGTGCCGCGAATCGATCGCTAGGACATTCGAATCTTCGGCAGAATTAGCTTCTACCATTGATCTTCAATAGGACGTATGCGTCGTATAGGACGAATGGGTCGTATGTGTCCTATCGGTTTTTCCAGTCGACCGTCTGCGCGAAGAAAAAAATGGCGCGATTCCCGAGGAATGGGGAATCGCGCCGTCAAGTCACCCGCAGGAAAAACTTTTACCGCTGAGGCACCGGAGGCGGTGCGCCCTGCGGAACGATCCACAATTCGATCATCCAATTCTCTCTCGCCGCTCCCATGGTGACGGTGAGGCGGCTGGCGTCGATGCCGCGCGAGTTAACCAGGTAATCGGAAATTCGCGTAGCGCGCTCTTGCGCGGCGTTTGATTTCGCCTTCCGGGCTGGGTAGACAATGATGTAGGCCTGCGCGCCCGGCTCGTTCTGCATTTGAATCGCGTAGTTGTCTAAACGAGCTTTCTCATCGTTACGCGCGATGTCGTAATACTCATCGAACTTGCGCGGCTTGAGGTCGATCGGCAGTGAAACTGAGCAACTCGCCGGACAAGGCATTCCGTAACCCTCAACATCCAACGTCGCCCGAATCGTCTGACCAGCTAAGCCGGCCGTATCCACGGTGATGCTGGTCGTGCCCTGACCGCTGATGATGCGGCCGGCGGTGATCGTCCAGTTGTAAGTCGGCGTCACGTTGCCCGAGCCGCCGCTGACATTCGCGCTGAAGGTCACCGGCGCATTCTCACTCGCGGAGTCCGGACAAGAGACGCTGACCGCCGGGCAGCTGGGCGGTGGCAGAGGCGGTGGCACCACGGGACACTCAGTCACAACCACGGCTACCGAAGAAAACGCTGCGCAGTTCGGATCCCCTTCGTCAACATCAACTACGGCCTGGTAAACACCGGGTCGCGCGCCGGCCAGGTCCCAGGTGACGTTGGCGCCGGTTCCGGAAATCCGGCCGCCGTTGGCGGTCCACTTGTAATTGAGCGCGTTGCCGGAATTCGACCTCGCATTCGCGTTCAACCGGACGGTCGCCGCGTCGCCTTCGCAATTGCGAACGACGGATGGTTCAGCCATCAAAGAGAGCGAAGGCGCGCCCGCGGCGCGATCGCGCGTACTTTTCTGCGCCGACGACGACGTCGCGAATACACCGATAAGAACTGCGGCGATAGTACCAAACAGTAAAGTCTTGCGAAGTATCATGTTAAGCCCTTTCATCTGGCGGCCCGGGCAATTAAGCCGCCGACCTTCGATTTGCGTAGCCGAAGCCTCCGCGCCTCTGGAAACCAGAGATAACTAGCAAATAAAAGAGCCAATTGCGGCGGCTTTCCAAACGGGCTGGGCTTTCGGAGACCGCCCGGCTGTAATAAAGTCTGAGCCCATGCCTACCGTCCGCGTGCGCCTGCCGGCGAAATCAAGGACTTACGATATCCGAATCGGCGCCGGATTGCTGCGCGACCTGGGGCCGGCGGTCCGCGAAAGCGGCGGCCAGACGGCGCGTACCGTCGCAATCGTCTCCAACCAAACCGTTTTCAACTTATACGGCAAACCTGCGATCCGCAGTCTGCGAAGCGCCGGCTTCACTGTCAAGCCTCTGCTCGTGGCCGACGGCGAGCTTTATAAGTCATTTCCGGCCCTTGATCGGGTCGTTGGGTTCCTTGCCGAGAACCGGCTCCAACGGAATGACGTCGTCGTGGCGCTTGGGGGTGGCGTGGTCGGCGATCTTGCGGGCTTCGCCGCGGCCGTTTATCTCCGTGGGGTACCGTTCGTGCAAGTGCCGACGACACTGCTTGCGCAAATCGATTCGTCGGTGGGCGGCAAAACAGGAATCAATTTGCTATACGGAAAGAACCTTGCCGGCGCGTTCCATCAACCGCAATTGGTTTTGATCGAAACGGACACATTGCGCACGCTGCCGCTACGCGAGCTGACTTCGGGTTTCTGCGAGATGGTGAAGCAGGGTGCGGTCGGCAGCCGCAAGCTGTTCGATCAAACTATGCGACTGATGCGGCGTTGGGGCACAGACTTCAGTCTGTGTTTAGGTCGGCCTGAATCACAGACTGAAGTCTGTGCCACCATCGCCGCCCACTGTCGCTTCAAGGCTTCAATCGTCACCGGCGACGAACGCGAGGACGTTTCCCGCACCGATCGTCGCTCCCGTCGCATCCTGAATTTTGGCCACACAACCGCGCATGCGCTCGAAAAAGTCACTGATTACCGGCGCTTCCGTCATGGCGAGGCGGTCGGTTACGGAATTCTGGTCGCAGGCGAACTTTCAAAAAGTCTAGGCATGCTCCCGTCCCGCGAGTTAGAATTGTTGCGCGAGGCAGTCGCGTTGTGCGGGGCGCTGCCGCGCGCTAACGATCTCTCGGCTGTCCAGATCATTAAAGCGATGACAGCCGACAAGAAGGTCGTTGAAGGGCAGTTGAAATGGGTCCTGCTTGAAAGGATTGGCAAACCCCGCATCGTTGATTCCGCAGAAATCAAACCGAGCGTGCTTCGCTCTGCTCTGGCCGCAGGCTTAAGGTCGAAATAGTTTGTTATGAAACACCAAACACTCCTTCATCACCGAGGCGAACGCGGCGGCGCGCGCCTGAAGCTCATCATCTTTCTGGCGATTGTCGCCATTGCCGGTTACGCCGCCGTTATGTACATCCCCGTCGCCGTTGACGCCTACTATTTCAAGGACGCGATGCAGAACAAGGTGAACCTGGCGGCGGCCCAAGGCTACGACGGATCCTGGCTCTCCGATCAGATTTCCAAGAGCAAGGCCGAACACAATGTTCCCGACAACGCGGTGATCACGCCCGCCCAGAAAGAAGGGCGCGTGGAAGTGCGCGTGCAATTCACCCGGCCGATTTCAACCCCCATTTTCACCTACAACTATGAGTTCGATTACACCGCCCAGAGCACGACGTTTCTAACTCCGAAATAGGCACGCCGCGGCAAGTCTTTGACAACCGAGCGAGTCTACTGTGGTTGAATCGCGCTACGGGGCAGATGGCTAAGCCACGCCGATGCGCGGCAAGTCTTTGACTTGCCGGAAGGCTCCTTCCTTACTCGGGCGGTCTATGACCGCCTCCAAACGATCTTATCCATATCAACTCTCAGGGGCTCATCTTCATTTAGGCACTTGCTCCAAAAGTGAGCACTCGACCAGCGATAATCCTTCGCTCGCTCGACCAATCCTGCTCGCACTGGATTCTGATGAATATAGTTAACCTTCTGCATGAAGGTTGACTCGCTGACGACCGCAAAGACATCTGAATCATGCTGCCACAACGAGTAGCGATGATTTCGCTTCCAGTCGTCATGCTCCAGCTTTCTGAGAGACGCCTCATATTTCATCTCCTTCAAGTATCCGAGCACCCGACGACTGACAATGCCTTTGATAAATTGAAGCACGGTTGACGGTTTTCGCGGGCTGTCCGTTAGAACATGGAAGTGATCCGGCATTATGACGTAGGCGAACAAAAGAAAACCGCACGACGTCCGTGCCTCGTCGATCGCTTTGCAGGTAATTATCTTAATGGCGTCGGTTTGAAAGACCGGCAAACGGTTCTTGGCTACAGCAGTTATGAACAGACACGGATTGTCTTTTGAGATGGTGAGTCTCATGCTTAACATCATATCCACCTTTGCAAGGCAAGAATTTTGCTAAGACGGGTCGGAGACCCGGGGGGGAGGATTCGGTGGCGGCAAGTCGAAGACTTGCCGCGCATCGGCGGGGCAGAGCCATAGCCTGAGAGTACCCGGCCGGACGTTTGGGCTCTCAATTGAGTCAGAGATTGCCGCGCTCGGGAACCTCCCCGAGTCTTTCGCAACCATTCTCTTATCCTCAATCGATTAATTCTTGCTGCGCGAGCGGAGAATGAAATATCCTCTCGCCGCCATGAACAAGAAAAGCTTTATCGTCACAATCGCGTCTTTGATTTTTGCGACGGCCTTTACAGTCTCGGTATCAGCCCAAGACAAGCTTCGCTTCGAGATTTCATTTCCTGCCGCGAGCAGCGCGAAGCCGCTCGATGGGCGGATGCTTCTCCTCATCTCGAACAACAACACGCGCGCGCCGCGGCTGCAAATTTCCGAAGACCCAACCACGCAACAGGTCTTCGGTATCGACGTCGATGGTTTAAAGCCCGGCCAGACCGCGACGGTCGACGCCGGCGCATTCGGTTATCCGGTCAGATCGATTTCGCAATTGAAGCCGGGCGAATACTGGGTGCAGGCGCTGCTGCACGTTTACGAAACCTTCAAACGTAAAGACGGGCACACCGTGAAGCTGCCCATGGATCGCGGCGAAGGCCAGCAATGGAGCCGCGCGCCGGGAAATCTCTACAGCACGCCGGTCAAGCTCACTATTGATCCGGGCAAGGATGCGTCGATCAAAATCACTCTCGACAAGATCATTCCGCCGATCGAGCCACCCAAAGACACGAAGTACATCAAGCACGTCAAGATTCAGAGCAAGTTGCTCACTGAATTCTGGGGACGGCCGATGCATATCGGCGCGCACGTGCTCTTGCCCGAAGGCTTTGACGACCATCCGAACGCGCGTTACCCGCTGGCAATTTTCCACGGACACTTTCCGGCGGACATCGGAAACTTTCGCGAGACGCCGCCCGATCCAACTCTCAAACCCGACTACAGCGAGCGATTCAAGCTCGAAGGCTACAACCGCATTGTTCAGGAACACGCTCATCAGTTTTATAAAGAGTGGACCGGGCCGAACTTTCCCCGCATGCTGATGATCGAAATTCAGCACGCGAATCCTTACTACGATGATTCGTACGCGGTGAACTCCGCGAACCTCGGGCCGTATGGCGATGCGATCACTTACGAGTTGATTCCTTACATTGAAGAGAAATTTCGCGGCATCGGTAAAGGTTGGGCGCGTTTCATGTACGGCGGATCGACCGGCGGCTGGGAAGCGATGGCCGCGCAGGTGTTCTATCCCGACGAATACAACGGCGCGTACATCGCGTGTCCCGACCCGATCGATTTTCGCGCTTACATGGTCGTGGATATCTACCGCCACAAGAACGCGTACTACATCGACGATTCGTGGAAGAAAACGCCCCGCCCGGGCAAGCGAAACTATCTCGGCGAGCTCGCGGCGACGATCGAAGACATGAATCACATGGAGCTGGCATTGGGAACAAAAAGCCGCTCCGGAGGGCAGTTCGACATCTGGGAAGCTGTCTATTCTCCCGTAGGCGCCGACGGTTATCCCAAACCCATCTGGAACAAACTGACCGGAGAGATTGATCGCTCAGTAGCTGAGTACTGGCGTGAGCATTACGATCTTGGTTACATACTGAAGCGCGATTGGAAGAAGCTTGGGCCGAAGCTCGCCGGCAAACTTCACATCTATGTCGGCGAAGCAGACAACTACTATTTGAACAACGCGGTGTACCTGGTCGAAGACTTTCTCAAGACGACAAAAGATCCTGCCTATGGCGGCGAGGTCGATTACGAACCTCGCGCGGAGCACTGTTGGAACGGCGATCACACTCGTCCGAACGCGCTCTCGCGACTGCGCTATCACCAGATGTTCATGCCGCGCGCGGTGGAGCGCATGCTAAAGACCGCACCGCCGGGAGCTGATCTGAAGAGTTGGCGATATTAGCAGTGAAGGGCTTGCCATGAACGCCGAATTCGAATGGGATCCGATAAAAGCAATATCGAATCAGCGGAAGCATGGCGTCACGTTCGCTGAAGCCGCAACGATTTTCTTTGATCCATTGTCGATAACCGGCCACCGCATCTGAAAGGAAGAAATATGAGTCAGGAGTTCAATAAGCAGAGTGACGCGGATATGTTGGATGAGTATGACTTCAGCGGCGGGGTGCGGGGAAAATACGTCGACCGTTTCGCGGAAGGTTCCAATGTAGTGGTGCTTGATCCCGATGTGGCCCGAGTGTTCACGGATTCGGAATCGGTAAATCAAGCGTTGCGCGCATTGGCTGGTATTATCCAGCACCAGACAGAAAAGACGCCTTCGTAGTAGGCTTCGTTTATCTCACTCCCAAACTCGTGTCACATGGGATCGAGAAACCCTAAATAGTTCAACAAATACGGTAGTCCTCCAGCTAATGAGTTTCCTTGGGCGCATCTTCGGCGGTGACAAGCGCAATGCACGAGTGGCCGCTTGGGGCAAGACGGTACCTATATCCGAAGGGCAGCACGCTGCGATGCGGAAGGTGTGGCAAGCGGTTCAGTCAAAGTCTCGACCACACGACAACCCATTGGACAAGCTTAGTTCAGACGATCTTGCCTACATTCTGAACATCTGCGGATCGGGCTATCGTCCCGCCGAGTTTGGAAACAGCGATGCATTGCGCTTGGCGTCGTGGCGGTCTTTTTAAGAATCTGGGCTTCTCTGACACGGAGGCAGCGGTTGCTGTTGGCATGATGTTCAACTTCATCGGTAGAGACGATGTCTGAATAGCCGAACCAGAGCGGACGTCGTGATGCCTGTGGCAACAAAGGAGGACCGTTATGAGTGTCAGGTCACTGAGCACGCCCGAAGACTTCCAACGTTACGTTGACTTTACCCAGGAGGTCTATCGCGACATCCCGCATTGGGTCCCGCCAGATGCTCATCATCTGACAAAGATTCTGGCCGGTCAGGCCGGCTTCGGTTCCGAGTTGCAGATTCAACCCTTTTGGGTGGAAGAGGGTGACCGTGTGTTGGCCACGGTCGCGGCGGCGACGAGTGACGTTTACAACCGGCATTGGAACGAAAAGATGGGCCATCTTTTCTTCTTTGAAGCGCTGCCCGATCAGAATGAAGCAGTCGAGTCAATGATAAGCGCCGCGTGTGACTGGCTAAAAACCCGAGGCTGCGAGTCGGCGCGGCTGTCGATGTTGCCGGGAATTCAGATGCCTTACACCATTGACGCTTCCGACCAAGTGCCGACCATCTTCCACACTTTTAATCCCGCGTACTACCACAGTTACATCAAAAACGGCGGCTTTGTAACTGAGAAGGGCGTCGTCCAATACCAGATTCAATTCACTTCTGAATTGGCTGAACGCTATCGCGAAATGGTTGAGCGCGCGACCAGCTCGGGAATCTCACTTCGATCTTGTGACTTTGAACGGCTGGAACAGGAGAATGAAGACTTCACGAAGATCTTCAACGAGACTTTCAGTGCGCACTTCGGATTCATGCCCCTGCCGGTACAGGTCATGCGCGGCCTGACGGTTGAACTGAAAGATCTGCTGGTTGCCGACTTCATGGTTTTCGCTGAGGCTGACGGGCAAACCGCCGGCGCCGTTTACTCGCTGCCCGACCTCAACCAGGCGCTTCATCCGATGCGAGGCCGGAGCATCGAAGAAAACTTCGCTGAGTTTCAGCAACACCTTGCGAAGGTAGATCATGGCGTCCTCCTGGTTATCGGCGTGAAGAAGGAGTACCGCGGGCGGGGCGTGAATCTGGCGCTGGCCGCTAAAAGTTATCTCGCGATGATTGAGCGTGGCTACAAGACCGCAAGCTACACAGTGGTGATGGATGATAACTGGCCTTCGCGAAAGACCGCAGAGAAACTAGGCGCGCGCGTTACCAGGAATTTTGATGTCTATCGGAAGGAATTGACACTGTCACGCTGAAAGCATCGCTGGAAAATGTTCATGCCGTGCGCGGGTGAGTTCATGCCAAAAAGCGCGCAAAAAGATGCGGATCTGACGAGTTGGAGATATTGAGTTAGAATCAAAGTTCCGTGGTCTATTGGCAAAAGTTCAATGCTGGTGAGTTCGATTTCGAGTTTGATGAGGATGAGCTGGCGCAACACGGAATCACCGTCGACGAAGTCGTGGAAGTCATCTGGAACGGCTTTGAGGTCCGTCTAAACAAACGCATCCACGGCGGTTATCAACTGATTGGGATACGGATGGCGGTCGCAAATTGAAATTGATTGCCTACGAGAAACGCACGGGCCTCATTCGCGTGATAACAGGGTGGGATGTATGAGTAGTCTTAAGAAACAGATTGAAAAAAGCTTGATCGAAGATGCCGACAATGGCGGCGCTTGGGAGGCTCCGATCAAAGTGCCGTCTAGCAATTCGCCACGGCCGGAATGGTATGGACGGGACAATGTGGTGGTGCTCGATCCCGACGTAGCCCGAGTGTTCCCGGATTCAGAATCTGTAAATCAAGCGTTGCGCGCCCTGGCTGGTATCATCCAGCATCAAACCGAGAAGACGCCTTCGGAGTAGTGTTACGCTCGCTTAACTTCCAAACGGCATTCTAAGATCAGTTGGCCAACTTCTTTGAGAAAGACGTGCTAAGCACGTGCACAGCTCTCAAGATGTTGCATGATACGTTCTTGAGATACACGCATCGGAAACCAGCGGCGGGCAAAAACGTCGATTAGGCCATAGTCTCCCGCAGGCTTTTTAGTGAATCTGCTTTGATATGGCAGGATTGAGGCCATGAGACATCGCTTTAGTGCGCAAACCCTCAAACTCGCTCTACTCTTGGCTGTCGCTTTCCACCTGCAGCTTTCCGCTCAAGAATCGAAACAAAGCTCTGCAACTCGGCCGCGGCAGGTTGCGCCAAACGCGCGCTTCACTTTCGGCAACAGCGCGCTGAACATTCCGCTCGAGATCGATAACAACATCATCCTGATGCAGGTGGCCGTGAATAACTCTAAGCCGCTTCGTTTCATCTTCGACACTGGCGCGTCGCACACGATTCTTCATTCGCGGCGCGGGTCCGAATTAGGATTGAAGCCGGAGGAACAAGTTAGCGGCACCGCGACCGGTGGAGCTATTGAAGGCAGCCTTACTTCGGGTGTTTCGTTGAAAGTTGCCGGCGCCGAAGTCTCGAATCAGCAAATTGGGATGGTCGATTTTCCCGTGCCACCGGGTTTCGAATTCGACGGAGTGATCGGCTATGACTTCATCAATGCATTTGTGGTTGAGATCGACTACCTGAACAAGATCATGAATCTGTACGACCCGCGAACTTACTCGTACAGAAGCCGCGGCGAAGTCATTCCCCTCGTCCTGGACGATCGAAGAATTCCTCTGGTGCATGTGGCGATCAGTCCCCCGGCAGGCGCCCCGTTGAAAGCCCTCCTCGGAGTGGACACAGGCGCCGACCGCGCGTTCATCTTTAACAATTCATTCGTCAGGAAACACGGATTGGTTGCGGCGATGACCAATCTCAAAGAGAGTGCCGGACGTGGTGCGGGCGGCGAGCAGCAAATTGTGATCGGGCGAGCCAAAACCGCTCAGCTGGGACGATTTGTTTTCACTAATCCGACCGTCGGACTCGTACGTGATCCGGAACGTGACGGCGCGGCTAAGGAAGGTGACGGCGTGATCGGCGGCGAGATCTTTCGCCGCTTCAAATTGATCATCGATTATTCTCGCCGGCAGCTAATTCTCGAACCGAACAAGGACCTAAACGCTCCCTTTCCGGTTGATCCGGGTGAGTAAATTACGTTTGTTGAGGCTTCGTATGGGCGACAATCTAGACAGCAAATTATTCCTGCCGCTAATCCTCGGCACCAATCGTAAAGACAGAAAGAGTGTTTTCGTCGCGAATTGGCTGCATGGCGAGATGGAAAAGCGGGCCGAGATCGAAACGCGGCTGTTCGATGTGAAGGATTTTGCCCTCCCGCAAGACGACTACGGAACCGGAATCAAGGATGCCTTTCCTGAATGGCGAGACGCGATCATTCGCGCCGATGGACTGGTGATTGTCACGCCGGAATATAATCACGGTTATCCGGGTGCCTTGAAAAGCGTGCTCGATCTGCTTCTCAAAGAGTACATCCACAAAGCCGTTGCTCTTGTGGGCGTCTCGGGTGGGACTTTCGGAGGAACTCGCGTCATTGAGTCGCTGGTGCCGATGGTGCGCGAGCTGGGTCTGGCAGTGACGTTTGCCGATCTCAATTTCCCGAAGGTGCAGGAAAAATTCGATCAGAACGGCGTCTTACTGGATTCCGCATACGAGAAAAGAGTCAAAGAT
This sequence comes from uncultured Acidobacteriota bacterium, assembly GCA_963726075.1. Classification (GTDB taxonomy): domain Bacteria; phylum Acidobacteriota; class Blastocatellia; order Pyrinomonadales; family Pyrinomonadaceae; genus UBA11740. The sequence continues at coordinate 2,693,440 of CAVSAQ010000001.1, forward strand.
TTTCTGGATGAGCTTGTCTGGATGAGCCGCGCCCTGAAATGGGGACGCGAGAACCTGCCGTCGAAGCATCACCAGCACTAATTCCAACTCTCAACGTCGGCCGAACTTGTCGGGAAAATGTAATCTCGCCAGCCCGAGTTTCAAGATATGCTGGGGCCGCTTTGATCATCTGCAATCAGGGAGCAACTAATGCGAATTGCGAAGGATGATGTTCCAGTCCGGATCAACGCGCCGGGCGCGGTGGCTCGGCAGCAGACTGATTTTGGAGATGCGACCGGATACGGAAAGATGGGCGCCGAGTATTTTTCGCTGGGCGCCGGCGCGGACATTGCGCCGCTACTGAAAGGGCTTGAGGGCGACAGTTGTCAGTCTCCACACTGGGGATACCTTTTGCAGGGAGAACTCACCGTGACATTTGCCGACAAGCAGGAAGTAGTCAGTGCCGGCGACCTCTTTTACTGGCCGCCCGGACACACCGTGCGAGCCGATAAAGATTCCGAAATCATTCTGTTCAGTCCGCAGGACGAGCACGGCAAAGTCATCGATCACATTCGCGCCAAGATGGCCGGCTAGCTTCGAATCGCAACGCCCGAGCTGCAATGAATCGCCGCCATGACCATTCAACTCGATCACATAATGGTTCCGTCGCGCGACAAAGTCGCCGCCGCCAGGCTGCTCGGAGAGTTGCTCGGAGTGCCGTGGTCGGAAACGACTGTCGGCCCATTCTCAGCCGTGTACATCAATGATGGATTGACGTTCGACTTTGATGAATGGACGGATCCGTTCCCGCTGATTCACTACTGCTTTCGCGTAGGGACAGACGAATTCGATGCGATTCTTGAAAGAATAAAAGCCGCCGGCATACCGTACCGCAGCAATGTTCACGGCGCGGTCGATTCTCGAATCAACACTTTCAATGGCGGCCGGGGCGTGTACTGGAACGAACCTGACGGACATCAATGGGAGATGTTGACAGTGAGCTACGCGCGGCAGTCCTGACGTTGAGCACGCTAAATCTATCTGGGAATCACGACAAATGGACATAAACGACCTGGGCTGGATCCTCCCGGTGGCCATCTTCGGGATCATGTTTCTGGTTTTTGTGCTCGTGTTTGGCGCGATGTTTTTACGCTGGCGAGTCAAACAGCGAGTTCTGCAAACCGGCGTGGCCGCCACCGCAACTATAGTCCGCGTCTGGGATACGGGAACGCGCATCAACGACAATCCGCGCGTGGGCATGCTGCTGCAAGTACAGCCAACCACGGGCGCGCCGTTTCAGGCTGAGGTAAAAGAAACGGTGTCAGTCGTGCAGATGCCCATGTTTCAACCGGGGGCGCAACTGGAAGTAAAGTACGACCCGGCCCAGCCTACGAGTGTGGCGATTGTCAGTGTAATAGGTGGCTCAAGCACGAACAGCGGTCCGGGACTGATGAACAGAGAGCAAGCCGAACAACTGCTGTCGCGATATCAGGCAGAGAACGAGCGCATCCTCAGCTCAGGCGTGTCCGCGCCCGCGAAGATACTTCAGTACATTCCGATCGGGGTCAACGTTAACGGCAACAATCCCGCGGTGAACTTGATTGTAGAAGTGCAACCCGTCGCTGTTGCTCCTTTCACGGCTCAAGCCCACGGCAATGTGATTGCCGAAGCGTCCGTGTACAAGTTCCAGCCGGGTCAGATGGTGACCGTTCAATACAATCCTGAGGACTTGACGGAGGTCGCGCTCGCACGTTCAGGTTTGTGATGCGCGTTGGTCGCAGGTCAGGAACATAACCCTTTGCGGAACTCAGGCCACGAGAGTGGCGATTTCGTTTTTGTCCGCAAGCAAGCTACCAAAAAACCATAGCCGCGAGTTAATCTCTGGAATTCGATAAACGCTGGCTGGCCTCGATTGATTACCAAACTCGTGTGTCCGGCTTTCGCGTTTTCCTCAAATCTGGCGTTAGTTAATGTTAGTTGCGAAGGGCGTTTGGGTTATTCTCGATCCGATTGTTCGTTGAGCGGCCGCTCACCAGAATCAGGCGCCCACGATCTCCGAGAGGATAGATGTTGTCTGGGGTGGATCTGAGCGTATTTCCTCGAACGGTATTGCCCGACGAGTCCTCTAACATGATTGCACCGGTCGAGCCCGAACCACAGTCCTCCAGCAGGTTATTTTCAATTACATTGCCCGTGCTCTGGTAATCCACGAGGATGCCGCGCGTTACCCGGTGCACCTTGTTTGAGCTGACTATTGTGCCTTTGGCAGTCCGGAGAAGTATTGCAGCAAAGATAATCCCACCGCCTCCTGCCTTATGCTTGTTGTAGCCTAAAATGGTATTTCGCTCTACCCGCACTCGAGCGAAGATTTTTGTTGGGTTGCCGTTGTTCACAACGATCCCATTAGTGGCTTTTGGCCCGCCGGCATCAGCAGCCGATTCCTCAGCCTCAATAATGTTGTCTGAGATTAACAAGTCGTCTATTGAATCATCTGTGTTCGGTTCCACGTCAATAACTGACACGCCGGGACCGCCGACCTGCCCCATGCGCTGAAAACGGTTTCGACTGGCCTCGGCACCCACCACGTTTGTGAAGGCCAGGTTCTGTGACGCCACGCCGGTGAACAAGTTGTCATTGATGCGGACATTCTTTGCAGAATGACCGTACATCGCGCCCCCTCCGGCCTGAATCCCAATGGTCCGCGTATTTTCCAACCAGTTCCGCGAGGCCACACAGTTGTGGCAATTTCCCAAACTGACAGTTTGATGAGTGCTATTGAAATCGCTTCTGGCTCCCCGGAAGTGCACGCCTTCGATCCGGATGTTCATGGAAAGGTCCCCGTTGCGGAGCGCGCCTGCGCGACCCTGAACAATAGTGAAAACCGACTGGCCGGTGCGATTGTTGAGGCCATTAGAGTCATTCGTGGCGGTCGATTCTTCAAGCACTGAGTCCCAGGAATCCGCGACCAGCGCAGTGTTGTCGGAGAGAAGAACGCTTGGCCCTGGCACCGTGGATTTATAGACACCACCCTTCAGCCGCAGCGTGTGGCCTGGTGAGATCACAGCCTGCGTATCGAACCTGCCGCCGCCCGAAATCTGAATCTCGCCCGGCCCCGCGCCGAGCGACTTGCCTGCGGCATTAATCTTCGCGCCAATATCTACGCCGGGAAAACTATTGGCGTTAACAATTCGTTGACGTGCCCCTTGGGCATAAACGCTTGCCGCGAAAATCGGGACGCTAAAAATAGAGAGGACTAAAATCCAAATCCTGGTTGTTGACATCGCTTAATTAGCCGCGTTCGAGCACGTCGGCTCACCCCTTCTTTTGTTGCGCCGCGGGCGCGTGCGGGTTGGATCGCAACTGCATCATACGCCTCGTTGGCCGCCGAATGATAAACTCAGCAGCCCGATGCCTGACCGTCAAGTCGCTCTACTTCTTGATCTGATCGACCAGGCCTTTGATCATAAGGCCTGGCACGGCACGAACCTGCGCGGCTCTATTCGTGGATTGCGCGTTGACGACGTGACGTGGCGACCGGCGCCCGGCCGGCACAACATTTGGGAAACCGTCGTACACGCTGCTTATTGGAAGTACATCGTGCGCCGCCGGATTCTCTCTGAAGCGCGTGGTTCTTTTTCGTTGGCAGGCTCAAATTGGTTTGTGCGGCCGGCTGAAGGCAAATTGACTGAGGGTGATTGGCGTAACGATGTGAAGCTGCTGGTCGAAGCGCACCTCAGCATGCGCGCGGCCGTGGGCGGAATGACCGATGCGCAACTCAAAGTCACGCCCAAAGGCAGCAAAGTCAGTAACGCCGCGATCATAATGGGCATTGCGTCACACGATCTCTACCACGCGGGCCAGATTCAGTTATTGAAAAGGTTAAGGGTCGCCAAATGAGGGGCGACGGATCATGAGATTCGAAGTTATTGCCGCATTCATTCTCGGCGCATTGCTCCCGGTACTGGAGACTTGCCGTCGAGGCATCAGTCACTGGACGGTCGAATTCACGACGATGTTCGAAGATTACGTGGCCGGCGCGTTGCTGCTCATCGGCGCCTGGGCGTCGTATCGCGCGCGTTCATGGGGAGCGTTGTTTCTGTTGCTGGCGTGGGCTTACTTCACCGGCTTAATGAGCAGTAGCTTCTGGTATCAGCTCGAAGAAACCATTAGGCAGACTTCATCCGAACCGAATAACTTCATAGTGGTAATCGTGAAGTTCTTGTTGTGGGCCACCTGTGTCACCGCTCTGGTTCTTTCCTTCCGCAGCGCGTCGCGCAGGTACCGGCTCGGCACGCAGGACTGAAACTCAGAAGTTCGCCCTTGCGTAGTTGAATATATCCACCTTCGTGCGAGGCCTCCGATGTATTGCCCGAATTGCGGAAATCAAAACTCAGCCGACCAGAAGTTTTGCCGATCGTGCGGTCTCGGCCTGCAGAAGGTCGCCCAGACGCTGAGCGAGCAACTGCCAACGAAGCTCGATGTGTCGCTTCAGCAGAAGAAGGAACGGTTTGAGAAGTTAGGCGTCGCGGCGTTGAGCGTTTTCGGTGCGGGAGTCGCCATCCCGGTTCTTTATGGCATCTTCTACAAAATGATGTACACGCAGGGGAAAGTAATGGCGGGCCTCGGATTGCTCGCACTGATAATTGTTTTGGGGTGCGGCTTGCTGTCGGTGATTCTGTTTGCCAAAGCCAACGAAGTGAAAGAGACGCCGGCGAACCGGCCAACACCGGAACCAATAGATTTGAAATCGGCTGATACTCGTGAGCTACCTGAGTACACAGCCCAACAAACTCCCGCATTCAGCGTGACTGATCGCACTACAGAATTGCTGGCTGAGGAAACCAAAGCTCAGGCCAAAGGGAACGGTTAGAACCTCAACGAGCGGGCAAGATCATGAAAAAGCTCTTATTCCTTTCGTTCTTATTTCTCTGCCTTTCCCCGGGAGACTGTCTGGCACAACCGCGTGAAGGTCACATCCTCACGCCCGACGGCGTCAAACTCTTTTACAAAATCGTCGGTCGCGGGCCGGAAATTTTATTCGTTGTTCACGGCGGTCCGGGTAACACAATGCATTCGGTCTTGGCGGATTTTGCGCCGCTGGCGGCCGGGCGAACAGTCATTTACTACGACCAGCGGGGCAACGGCGGATCGGATTTAATCAGAGAGCGCGACAAACTTGGAGCGACAAAACATGTTGCCGATCTGGAAGCTGTCAGGAAGCATTTCAAACTCGACAAAGTGAACCTCCTGGGAAATTCCTGGGGCGGACTGCTGATTTCCTTTTATGCCGTCGCGCATCCGGAACGCGTGGAACGAATGATTCTTCATCATCCGGCTCCTCCCACTCTGGAGCTTCTCATAGAAGACGCTAAAGAGATTCAGGACCGCATTCGCACGCGTTATGACGCGGAGCAAGAGAAACGGTACGCATTTGTTTCAAATCGGCGGAACTGGCTGGACGCTAAAGATCCGCGGGCGCTTTGCCGCGAGTTTTTTACGATGCTTCTCCCCACGTACGTTGCCAGCGAAGAAAGCACGCGGAAATTCAAAGGTGACGTCTGCGCCGGCTCGGAAGCCGCAGTCAGGAATCAGCAGTTCGTCAACCACCAGGTTTGGCAGTCGCTCGGTAACTTTAATGTTTTGCCGTCGCTCAGTGTGGTTAAGGCCCCGGTCCTGATCATTCACGGCGCGGCTGACCCAATTCCGGTGAGATCATCCGAAGCATGGGCTACTAATTTTCCGAATGCGCGACTCCTGCTGATAAGAAACGCGGGACACGTTTCCCAGGTTGAGACGCCTGAGATTTTCTTCCCCGCTGTCGAAACTTTCCTGAACGGCGAGTTTCCTGCCGACGCTAAAATTGTCCGGCGTCCGAACTGAGAGAGACGGTTTCAAACCCGTGTTGTTGGAACGGGAGCCGGGCGTCCCGCGTGAACATACTGTTTTCCTGATCTCTTAAGCCGTTGGTGTGCCCAATGAAACTACGCATCATTCCTTCGATCGTCGTGCTTCTGCTAGTTGGTTCGTCAGCACTCGCTCAGCGGCCACCCGACATACCACTGAATCCAGACATCAACAGGCAGGTGGTTGAAGGCGCCATCCGCGCCATGAACAAGTATTACGTTTCAGCCGACGTGGCCAAGCGCGTTGAAGATAATCTGCGGCAGCGATTGCAAAAAGGCGAGTACGACAAGATTACGAGCGCGTACGATCTGATGGATGCTCTGGACGCGCACATGCAGGGAGTTAGCCGTGACCGCCACCTGGCACTGGCTTACAGCTATCGTCCTGAGCCTTTACTCGAGGGCCGTGACTTTGATCCAGAGACTGTCGCTGAAAAATCGGAGGGTCGCACGGCTGCTCGCGCCAGAAATTTTGGATTTGAAAGGGTCGAACGTCTGCCGGGGAACGTCGGATATCTGGAAATGAACGGCTTTGTGCGTCCAGAGTTCAGCGGCGAGACGGCCCGTTCAGTCATGGACTTCGTCGCAAACACGGATGCGCTGATCATTGATCTTCGCAGAAGCAGTGGCGGTTCCGCTGACATGGTGTTGTTCCTCGCGAGTTACTTCTTTGATGAGGAGCCGTTTCATCTTGGCGATTGGTTTGTGCGGGCGGAGAATCGAACGCAGCAGTGGTGGACATTACCTTACGTGCCCGGCAGCCGTTACATCGGCAAAGATGTTTACATCCTGGTCAGCCGCAGATCCTTTTCCGCAGTCGAAGGTCTTGCTTCGATCCTTCAGCATCACAAGCGCGCCACCATCGTCGGGGAAAAAACGAGCGGTGGAACACATCCGGGAAGAATGGTTCGGGTTCATCCAAACTTTGCGGTCTTCGTTCCGATGAGTTGGTTTATCTATCCGACAGGTACACCCTCAGTCCCGATTGACCGGCCCGTTTATCCGACCACGAAAACCGACTATCAAGGCACTCCCGTCACGCCAGACATCGCGGTTCCAGCCAATCAAGCTCTCAAGCGAGCCCAGCTCGAAGCCTTGACTAAGAAATTAGAACGAGAGCCCAGCCAGAAGGAACGTTTGGAACCGATCATTCAGGGATTGAAAAAAGAGTTGGAAGAAATGACGCCCAAGCCGTAAAGCACGCGCGTCAGGCGGCGACGTTGCCGGCAGGCGCGAAGGCTTTCAATTGCACGAGCGCTGCCGGAGCTTCGGCGAGCCAGGTCGTCGGACAGACACCGCACCGAGTGCATTGGTTTACGGAAGGGCAGGGAGCCGTCGATGCAGCTTCGTGGGAACGTTCGTGTTCGCGTTCCATGAAAGGACGCGACAGTCCTGAGTCCACAATCTCCCAGGGTAGTACTTCATCATGCGCGCGCGTGCGGCTGGTGTGAAAATGCGCGTCGATGCCTGTTTCGCGGAGCGCGGCTTTTAAGTCGCCGTTGAGCCGGGCCGTGGCTTCGATCACGGGCGCAATACGCCGGTCGCCGGACGAAAACAGCGCCTGTTCATGCGCGATACGCGCCGACATCGAGCGGACTTCGACGTTGGGAATGCGCGCCAGGTTTTTGCAGACCCACTTGAGACGGCGCTTCATTTCTTTTTCATCACAAATTGCTTCCCATTGAAACGGCGTGTTCGGCTTTGGCACCAGGCCGTTTAGCGACGGAATGATCTTCCCGACGCGGCCGAAGCGCTTGCCGGCTTCGAGCATGCGGTCCTTGATGCGCTCGACCAGCTTAACCATCTCTTCCAGGTCTTCGTCAGTTTCCGTTGGCAGACCGACCATCAGATAAAGTTTCACCGTCAGCATGCCGCGATCGAAAACTGCCCCGCAGATATCGACAATCTCGTCGTTTGTCAGGTTCTTGTTGATTACTTTGCGCAGGCGATCGGATCCGGTTTCCGGCGCAACGGCGATCTGCTGATCGCGCGACTCAACGAGGGCGTCGAGCAGCTCTTCCGAAATCTGATCGAGCCGCAAAGACGAAACCGAGATCCGATAATCCATCGCGCGCAGGCCTTGCAGGATTTCGCTGATCTCAGGATGGTCGCAGACGGCGGTCGAAACCAGGCCAATCTTGTCGGTTTTCGCGCGCCAGGTTTTCGCCTTCGCGAGGATGTCTCGCGCCGGTACGACGCGCGGCGGCCAATAGTTGTAGCCGGCCCAGCAGAAGCGACAACCCTGCGAACAGCCCCGCGAGATTTCCACCAGGAAGCGATCACCCATCTCGGCCTGCGGCGCAAAGATGGTGGTCGAAGGCGCGAAGACTTCATCGCGCTTGAGCTGGGCAACCAGGTCGTGTTGCTCGCGTCGAATGGCGCGGCGCAGACTGCCTTCTTTCGGACTTTCCGCGGAAATGGCACGACCGACACGGGGCGGCACTCCTTCTTCAGTGGGAGTGTAGGCGTTCACCGTTTCGTCATCGTTGTAACTGACGAAGTAAAGCGAGGGCACGTAAAAGCCGCGGCCCTCTCGCGCCAGCGCCAGTAAAAGTTCCGCTTTCGATTCGTGTTCGAAAAGAGCGTCAACCAACTTCGGCCCGAGAATCTCGCCTTCGCCAACGCCAATCACATCGGTGAAGTCGGCGATCGGTTCGGGATTCAGGAACGACGCCGCGCCGCCCATCACGATCAGCGGATCCTGCTCGGTCCGGTCTTTTGACCAGACCGGCACGCCGCTCATTTGCAGCATGCGCGCCATGTTGACGTAATCAGTCTCAAACGAAATCGAGAACGCAATGACGTCGAACTTCCGAACCGGCGATTGCGACTCGAGAGAAAGGAGCGTCGTCCCCGTCCGTTCATATTCCGCGAGTTCGTTGATCCGGCTCTCAGGTTTATTGTGTCGGACGTTATAGCCGGAACTGTTGCGTGAATATTCAGAGCCCCCGCGGGGCGCGCTTCTCGCTGAAGATGAGTTCTCCTCGACGCTGAAACCTCTGGAGCTGTCCGGCAGAAAGACTCTCTCGCACGAAACTTCCGGGATGTTATTGAAGAGCTCGTACATCGCCTGAAAGCCAAGGTTCGCCATGCCGATCGAATAGACGTTCGGGTAGCAGAGCGCGATACGCAGTTTCGCGCCGCGCTTCAGCACCCAGCCCTCTTCGCTGGCGAGCTTTCGTTTGTAGCTTTCGACGATCTTCTTCATAAAAGTAGTGGCACAGACTTCAGTCTGTGATTGCACCAACGAAACCACAGACTGAAGTCTGTGCCACTCAAGCTAATTATGCTGAACCGTTTCCAAAAACGCCTTCAGTTTCCGTGAGCGTGAGGGATGGCGAAGCTTACGCAGGGCCTTGGCTTCAATCTGCCGAATACGTTCGCGCGTGACCGCGAAATGTTGGCCGACTTCCTCCAGCGTGTGTTCAGAGCCGGTCGTGCCGAGACCAAAACGCATCTTGATTACTTTCTCTTCGCGCGGCGTTAAGGTCGCGAGCACTTCGTCGGTTATCTCGCGCAGGTTCGAAGCCACGACTGCGTCCGAAGGATTAAGGATCGATTTGTCCTCGATGAAATCACCGAGATGCGAATCTTCTTCTTCACCAATCGGTGTCTCGAGCGAAATCGGTTCCTGCGCAATCTTCAGGACCTTGCGCACCTTCGAAACCGGAATGTCCATCTTCTTCGCAATCTCTTCGCTGGTTGGTTCGCGCCCCAGTTCCTGCACCAGCGCGCGCGAGGTGCGAATCAGCTTGTTGATGGTTTCGATCATGTGCACTGGAATGCGAATCGTGCGCGCCTGATCGGCGATCGCGCGCGTGATTGCCTGGCGAATCCACCACGTCGCGTACGTCGAGAATTTGTAACCGCGCCGCCACTCGAACTTATCCACGGCTTTCATCAAGCCGATGTTGCCTTCCTGAATCAGGTCAAGGAATTGCAATCCACGGTTCGTGTACTTCTTCGCGATTGAAACCACCAGACGCAGGTTCGCTTCGACCAGTTCGCGCTTGGCCTGGCCCGTCTGTTGTTCGCCGGTGACGATGTTTTGCAGTGAACGCTTAACGTCGACGGGAGAGATGTGATACTCCTCTTCGACAGTGCGCAGGCGTTTCTTCGCATTCGCAACGTGCGCCTTGTAAGCCTTCTGGTCGTCAGCCTTGAGGCGCTTCTTCGAGTTAAGTCTTTCGGTGTAAGTAGAAAACTCGCGCTCGGCCGAACGCACTTCTTTCTGCACATTGCGAATCGCGTTGATCAGCCTTTGCCGCGATCGTTCCGTCATATTCAGACGGGCAACTTCGTCGGCAATCTCGATTCGCAGGCGCCCGACGCGGCCGCGCAAACGCAAGACCTTCTTCGTCTTCTTGCCGCGCTGCGCTTTCGTTTCGGCCTTCAGCTTGGCGTACTCTTTTAACGCGTTTTTAAAGAGCCTGCGAACACCCTCGATGCCTTCGATCGTCCACTCGCGATACTCTTCGGCCTTGTCGTCTTCACCGGCAAGTTCCGCCTGCTCAGAGAAAAGCACGACCTCGCGAATGTTAATTTTGAATTCCGCCAGCTCTTCGCCAATCTTCAAAAGCTCCATCACGGCAATCGGCGACCGCGCAATCGACTTGTGCGTTTTCATCAAGCCGCGCTCGATGCGTTTCGCAATGGCGACTTCGCCCTCGCGAGTAAGCAGCGGCACCACGCCCATTTCGCGCAGGTACAGACGAACCGGATCGTTGGTCTTCTCAAGCGCGCCCGCCGAGAGATCCAGTTCCAGATCCTCGTCGCTCTCTTCTTCTTCAGTCGCGATGGCTGCTGCCTGTTCGATCAAACGCTCGTCGGAATCGGCGACATGAATGTTTGAAGCGTCGAGCTTCTGCAACACGTCTTCGATATCGTCCGGCGAAACCACGTTCTCAGGCAGCTCACGATTCAAGTCGTCGTAAGACAGAAATTTCTTGTCGCCGCCCAATTGGAGCAGGCGATCCATCACATCGTCTCGATCTTTTTCTTCACTAGCCACGTTTGTTTATTTTCCTCTTTGACCCACCCGCATCCTGCACCCCACGCGGGATGCCCGCGTGGGGACCTACCGCAGTGGTACTGACCACAGGCCGCACCATGCGGCTCGATTAACTCAATGCACCGATTTGCTCACTTGCGCTGCCGGCAAATAGTTCCCGCGCTGTTTTGATAGTTCGTGTTTCTTCATAACCAGACTATTGCGTTTCTCTGCTTCACCCGCGCGTTCCGCTTCGGCGACTTGCGAACTAAGTTCGTCGATCTCCCGATCCAGCTTCATCAGGCGCAAAGCATTCAGACAACTGTCGGCGTGCGTCAATGCTTCATCGAACGACTCAATTGGCTCTGCGATCATTAAACGCGCCAGCAACTCGCCCGTCGCAGCGTCGTCCGGCGTTTCGGCACTCAACGAATCAAAGTTGATTTCGCTTTCGTCCTCGTTCAATTTGACCAGCGCGCGAAAAATTGGCGCCGTCGCAATTCCTTCGTAATCACTCGGCTCGAGCCGCGCCAGGACAATCTTTCGCAGCTCTTCACTTGCCAGCAGCAATTCCAGGAGCTTTTGTTCCGCAACAGTTGGCTTCAGCTGCCGCACAACTACCTGCTGAACGCCGGGACTGTCACCACTTGCTGCGCCGCGTATTCTTTGCCAAAGCTCGCGCCGCTGATCCATTTGCACGCGCAGCGCGTCCATCGCAATGTCAAAATACTCGCGCCGCTGAATCCGGCTACGGACAGCGCGCACAAACGGGAGCGTCTCCTCCACCGCCGCCGCTTTGTCCGCCGGGTTGTGAAGGTTACGATCCCGTACCGCTTGATCGATCACGAATTGTATATGGGGCTGTGCGTTGCCTCGCCGCTGCTGATACTCCGTGACGCCGTTTTTTCTGATGAAATCGTCAGGATCGGCGTTGTCCGGGAGCACCAACACCTTGACCTCAAGGTCTTCTGCCAGAAGAGTTTCGATCGCCCGCTTCGCTGCCTGCACACCCGCGCGATCACCATCATAGTTCACCACCACCTTACGCGCAAAGCGGCCAATCAATTTCACCTGGTCAGGCGTCAGCGCGGTGCCCAGACTGGCGGCTAAATTCTTGATACCAAACTGGTAAGGAACGATGAGATCCAGGTAGCCTTCGACGAGAATGGCGAACCCATTTCGCCTGATTTCGTCGCGGGTCAGGTTCAAGCCGAAGAGATGGCGGCCCTTTGTATAAACGGACGTTTCGGGCGAGTTGAGATACTTGGGTTCGCCTTCAGGATCCAGCGTCCGGCCGCCAAAAGCGATGGGCTTCCCCTGGGCGTCGAACACCGGAAACATTAGCCGCCCGCGAAAACGGTCGTAAGATCCGCCTTCATCCTTTTTCACGACCAGGCCACTGCGTTCGAGTTGCTCCTGCGTGGCGCCTTTTTGGCGCAGATGCGTGGACAGAGCTTCCCAACTGTCGGGTGCAAATCCGAGTTTGAAGGTCTTTGTCGTTTCCTCCGTCAGGCCGCGCTGCTTTAGGTACTGGCGCACGGAGGTCGCGGCTTTGCTCTGTAGTTGATCCTGCCACCATTGCAGCGCCCATTGATTCAGTTCGATGACTTCATCCGTATCGCGCTTGCGCGCTTCGAACCGGCCGTCGTCAATCATCTTCGGCAGCGGCACCCCGGATTTCTCCGCGACGATCTTAATCGCCTCGGGAAAAGCCACCCGCTCGATCTCCATGATGAAGTTAAAGACTGAGCCGCCCTTCTGACAGCCGAAGCAGTAGAAAATTTCTTTTGCCGGATTGACGGAAAAGGAAGGCTTGGTCTCTTTGTGAAAAGGACAACGCGCCACCCAATTCTGGCCGGCCTTCTTCAGCGTCACATAATCCTGCACGATGCGGACAATGTCCGACTGCCGGCGCAGGTCATCGATGAAGGTTTGCGGAAAACGCACTAGGTTTAGCTCTGATCTCGTTGTGATTCGAGGTGGGCAAGAAAATCAGCTGGCGTGAACACCGGCAATGTTGCTGTCTTATAATCGTCGAGGTCGCGATTGACTATGCTGTCAAGTCCAATAGCTGTTGCGCTGGCATGTTGAACAGCGTCCTCGTAGTCTCCAAACGGAAGCTTGTACGCTTGTTTGAGGATTGAGTCACTCAAAGGACAAACTGCTAAAGATCTGAGGAGCAGTTCTACAGCGCGGTGGGCTTCGCGAGGCCCTTTCAATTTCCGCGTTATGTAAAAGACGTTGATAGGTGTGATCGCGGCGATATAGGCGCTAATCTTTCCTTGTTCATGCAGCTCGAAGAGTTGAACTGAATCCTGAGCGAATGGTTCACGCGCCAGAACAATGTCGAGAACCACATCAGTATCAAACAATATGCGCATCAGGAATATTTCTCCGTAAGGTATCGAATATAGTCCTCCTTTAACTCAGTATCTGATGGCGGTGGGCCGTCCGGTTTGGCAATGCCATATAGCTGATCGACGATAGACATTCGCATGGACTTTGATTGAATGTCTCCGCCGCTCCCCTTGTTGGAGATGTCAACGCTGGTGTCCGCTTTGACACTCTCCGAAATCGCGTCTATGACGGCGATTCGCTCCTTAACGGGAAGTTGTTTAATTTCTTTGATGAGTTCTTCCTGGGTCATACTTGCCTCTTCCTATTTGCAATGCCATTTTACTCGATCTAATAGCCAAGGTCATCGATGCAGCAAATCGCGGAAGGCCAGCATGGTTTGCACATACTTCTGGCCGGCGACCGGTTTTAAGTTATTGTGGCCCGCACCATCCGCCCAAAAATTCATCTTCGGCTCGTTCGCCAGTTCAAAAAGTCGCTCGCCATGCCAGAACGGGATTACTTCATCCTGGCGGCCGTGGATTACTAACACCGGACAGCGGACCGCCTTGATCTTGTCAGCGTTGCGGAACTTGTCGAAGGGAAAGATGCGATAGCCGGTCACGACGCGAAACGCCGACACAAACGAACTCTCGACGACGAGTCCGCCCAGAGGTTTCCGCGAAGCGAGGTCAATTGCCACTGCGCCCCCCAACGAGCGACCGTGCGCAATAATCCGATCGGCAGGAACCTTTAATACTTGAGTCAGGTAATTGTACGCCGCGTCAATGTCTTCGTAGGCATTCTGCTCGGTCGCTCGGCCGCCGCTGGTTCCGTACCCGTGATAGTCATAGGCAAAGACTGAAAAGCCGAGCGCCCTCATGCTTTCCAACTCAGGCGCCAAGGTTCCAAGGTCTTCAGCATTTCCATGACTGAAGAGAATTGTGTAGGTAGCTTCCGGATTGGGAAGATAAGCCGCGGAAATCTCAATGCCGTCACGCGATTTTAGTTTCAGAGTCGAGCTCGTATCGCGGTAATCCGTAACCGGCGGGAGAAAAATCATTCGTTCGGCGAACATTGTTCCGTACAAAAGCAGACCGACGTATGAAAGCACAAGCCCCACGATGATGGAAAAGAGCAGACGCTTCAGGCCGGTGCCTTCCACCAGATGAAGTTTGAAGGGGCGTGGTCTTGCCGAAGCGCTGGTGTGTTCAGCGTGTTCTCCCCTCCCCGCGAGCGGGGAGGAGGCGGGAGGTGGGGTTGCGACGTGCGTTAACCTCTCCCCTGACCCCTCTCCGCACGCGGAGAGGGGAAATGAATCCTCTGATTGTGAGACGGCGTTCATAAATTGAGTTCAACTTGCGTTGCGCCGGATCCGCCCTTGTCCGGCGACGCTGATGAAAAGCGCGCGACGTGCGGATGGGTGCGCAGGAATTCAGCGACCGCTTTACGTAGCGCGCCCGTGCCGTGGCCGTGAATTATGCGCACTTCGCTGAGGCCGTTCAAGAAAGCTTCGTCAAGAAACTTGTCTGCGAGATCGACGGCTTCGTCGGTGGTCCTGCCAATGAGGTTGAGTTCGTTCCCTTGGAATTTTGAATCTTGTTCTTTGGAATGGAGATGGAGTTCCGTTGATTCGCCTTGCCGTCTCATGCTCTCCAAACTCCGGCGTGCTCGCCCTCCGCCAACGCCCTCCCTTACGGTCGGGCTACTGCCCCGTCTGCCCTCGACCGCGCCTTCTGCGAGCAGTTCGAGATTTGAGAGTTTCTCGCGCATGCGCAGCGAGCCGACACGAACTTCTGCCTCATCATCTTTAATTCGATCGACGATGCCGGCCGAACCAAATGACAGCAGACGAACGCGGTCGCCAACCTCAATCTCGCGTACAGGAGCGTGCCTGGGAGCGCGGGCATCCTGCCCGCTGTCTTTCGACGGCTCGGGCGATTCATCCGTTCGTGGCGCATCACTCACAACCTGCCCATCACGAACTACCTTGACGCCCCGCAACTGCGGGGGCAAGTCTTCTTTCCGGCCGTGAGACTGCTTAAGTTGCGCACGCGTTTTTTGGCGCGCCTCGTCAGACATTGCTTTGGCCGCGCGTTGTGCTTCGCCCTTCAGCTCAGCCGCTCGTTTCTGGGTTTCGCGCTCGACCTTCACGCGATCGGCGCGCTCCTGAATCTTCGCCAGAAGTTCGCGCGAAAGCTTTTCAAATTCGCCAAAGATGGCCGCCGACTGTTTTTCAAACTCCGTCTGCCGTTCACGTTCGCGCTTCTGAGAGTCGAGATCGAGGGTCGCGAATTTCTCAGCCACCGCCGCGCGTTCTTCTTCAAGGGCGCGCCGCAAAGCTTCGGCTTCATCGGCCTCGCGCTTAATCCGCCGCAGGTATTCGGTCGCAACCCGCGACGATTCTCTGACGTGTTCGTTTGCGCCGGCAATGATGTCCGCGGGAATCCCGAACCGCTGCGCGATGTCCAAACCTGAAGAGGACCCGGCGACTCCGACAAGTAAACGATAAGTCGGCCGCAAAGTCCGTTCGTCAAACTCAACACTGGCGTTCAGGACGCCGGGCTCATTCGCCGCATACATTTTTAATCCGGAGTAATGCGTCGTGGCCAGCACGTGCGCGCCGCGCTGCTTGAAATGATCGACGACAGCAACGCCCAACGCTGAACCTTCCTCTGGATCGGTTCCGGTCCCGACTTCATCGAGGAGAACGAGGGACGAAGAAGATGCGGGCAAGGTGTCCGCGCTCCCAGGAAAAGAAGATGCGGGCAAGATGCCCGCGCTTCCGGAGCAGATCTCGATCATCGTTGCGATGTTTGCGACGTGTGAGGTGAACGTCGACAGATTTGCCGCCAGCGACTGATGGTCACCGATGTCGGCAAGAACGGATCGATAGAAGGGAACCCGCGCTGAACGCGCAGGAACCGGCAGACCAGACTGAGCCATCAGCGACAGCAGACCCGCGGTTTTCAGCACGACGGTCTTCCCGCCGGCGTTAGCGCCGGAGATCACCATCGTTGTCTGCTCATCATCCAGGGTGAATGAAACGGGGACGATTCGGCCGCCGGATGCACGAAGATTCTCTTCGAGCAGCGGATGACGCGCGTCGAGTAGTTCAAGTGTGGCACAGACTTCAGTCTGTGGTTCTTCGGTAGGATCACAGACTGAAGTCTGTGCCACTTGCGGCACCACGCAATCGAAGCGCTCGCCGAACGCGGTCTTCGCGTTGATTAGATCCAGCCTTGCCACCGCCACCGCGGCCGCTTCGATCGCCGGCAACTGCCCGCGCAGATCTTCGGAAAGACGAAACAGGATCGCGGCGATCTCACGTTGTTCCGCTTCTCGGAGCGTTTGTAATTCATTGTTGGCCTCGATCGTCGGCATCGGCTCAATAAATATCGTCTGTCCTGATGACGAAGATCCGTGCGCGACCCCATTGATGCGGCCGCGATGGTCCGCGCGCACGGGAATGACGAACCGATCGTTGCGAACGGTGACGAGTTCTTCCTGAATTGCCTCGGACGAGCGGCGCATCAGGTTTTCCAGTGAGCGTGTAATCGAGGAACGAAGCCGTCCGACGTCGTGACGAATGCGGGCCAACTCAGGACTCGCACGGTCATCCAGTTCGCCGTTCGGCAGAATCTTCTTCGTAATCGCGGTCGCGAGCTTCTTCAGGTCGGGTGAAAGCGCGGCGACTGCCTCGAAAAGCGTCGGAGAGTCTTCGCGTTCTGCCAGGATCGCGTTACGCGCATCCAGAGCTGAGTTGCACAGGCGCACCAGATCGAGCATCGCCAGTGGTTCCAGGGCCGCTCCTTCGATCTTCAAACGCGCGATTGATTCACTCGGATCTGCGACGCCGTCGAACGAGAACCGCGCACCGCGCGCGCGCAAACTGATCGCTTCACCAACTTCAGCCAGCGCTTGCCGCAGCGGCTCAAGATCGTCGAACGGCTCGAGGCCAGCGACTCGCGCGCGACCCATGTCGGTTTGCGCGTGCCGCCGCACGAGTTGGCGCAACTGATCGAACTCAAGAATTCCGAAAGCCTGAGGATTCATGGAAGAATCAATCTTAACATTCGAATGCTTCTTACTCCCTCTCCCAGAGGGAGAGGGCTGGGGTGAGGGTGCGAAGCTTAGCGGGCAAAGGACCGAACACTAATTTCTCCGCTCGTGAGGCTGAGCCTCACGAGCGGAGAGCGGAAACTTCGTCTCGATTGTCCGCAGCAAGCCCTCACCCTAACCCTCTCCCAGAGGGAGAGGGATCAACAAAACACTGACGCTCGCTGATGACGCCGATTCACCCTTCCTCGCTTTGCCCGCCTTTACCTTTAGGCGTATATTCATCAACTTCCATTACGCCAAAGAAAGGCACTCGTTAATGCCCACAGTTCCAATCACAGTCGCACATGGTGACGGCATCGGACCGGAAATCATGGAAGCGACGCTCTTCATTCTGAAAGAAGCAGGCGCAAAACTCGACATCCAACGGATCGATATCGGCGAGAAAGTTTATCTCGCCGGCAACAGTTCAGGCATCGAGCCCAGTTCATGGGATTCGCTGCGCAGCAACAAGGTGTTTCTGAAAGCGCCGATCACGACACCTCAGGGTGGTGGCTTCAAGAGTCTTAACGTGACCGTGCGCAAGACACTCGGTCTTTACGCGAATGTTCGCCCGTGCGTTTCTTACTCTCCGTTCGTTGAGACAAAGCACCCCGGCATGGATGTCGTGATCGTTCGTGAAAACGAAGAGGATCTTTACGCGGGCATTGAACATCGGCAGACGGATCAAGTGATCCAATGTTTGAAATTGATTTCACGGCCTGGCTCGGAAAAGATTGTTCGTTACGCTTTCGAATACGCCCGCCGTCACAACCGTAAGAAGGTCACTTGCTTCACCAAAGACAACATCATGAAGCTGACCGACGGTCTGTTTCATAAAGTCTTCGACGAAATCGCCGCTGAATATCCGGACCTCGAGAACGAACATTGGATCGTTGACATTGGCGCGGCCAAGCTCGCTGATACGCCCACAGTTTTCGATGTCCTCGTGATGCCGAATCTGTACGGTGATGTTTTGTCGGATGTGGCGGCGCAGATCGCCGGTTCGGTGGGGCTCGCGGGATCAGCAAACATCGGCGAGAACATCGCCATGTTCGAAGCGATTCACGGATCGGCGCCGCGCCGCGCGGGTCAGAATCTCGCCAACCCGTCTGGTTTGCTGCTCGGGGCGGTGATGATGCTCGTCCACATTGGCCAGTCTGCAATTGCCGAGCGCGTTCACAACGCGTGGCTGCGCACGATCGAAGACGGCGTCCACACGTATGACGTCTACGACGAAAAAGTAAGCAAACAAAAAGTCGGCACTAAAGAATTTGGTCAGGCCATTGTCGAGCGGCTCGGTAAGAAACCGCACACGCTGAAGGCGGTCACCTATAACCAGGATAGCGGCGAGGGAGTGTTTGCCGAAGAAACGATCTTCAAAGAACGCTCAGATACCAAGAAAGAGTTGGTGGGCGTCGATGTGTTCCTGGATTGGATGAAGGGCTCGCCGGACGACCTGGGCGAGGCGCTGACCGATATTACGCCAGAGGATCTCAAGCTGACGATGATTAGTAATCGCGGCGTGAAGGTTTGGCCCGGCGGCAAGTCTGAAACGTTCTGCTCCGATCATTGGCGTTGCCGCTTCGTGAACCAGAACGGCGGCACCATTGAGCATCAGCAAATCATCAATTTGTTGTCGAGCGTTGACGCGGGTGGTTTTGATTTCATCAAGACCGAGAACCTGTGCAACTTTGACGGCGAGCGGGGATATTCACTGGATCAGGGAGAATAGTCGGCTCATGAAGTCAGTACCGGGAGCGGTAGCGACCGGGTGACTTGGCTCCTTGAGAACCCGAGTCGCTACCGCTCCCGGTACTGACTTCATATCTACGAACAATGGCTAAGAAAAATCCGCAATCCGCAAATCGCAATCCGAAATCGCTTGTCGCGGTCCTGATGGGCAGCAAGTCTGACTGGGACGTGATGCGTTCAGCGTCAGACACACTGAAAGACTTCGGTGTGCCGCACGAATCGCACGTGATGTCCGCGCATCGCTCGCCGCAGCTAGCGGCTGAGTTTGCCGGCAATGCTGACTCACGCGGCATCCAGGTGATCATTGCCGCCGCCGGCGGTGCCGCTCACCTTGCGGGCGTGATGGCAGCGCACACAACTCTGCCGGTCCTCGGCGTGCCGATGACCAGCGCGCTCAATGGACTTGATTCCTTGCTTTCGACAGTGCAGATGCCGGGTGGAATTCCGGTAGGGACTTTAGCAATTGGAAAAGCGGGAGCCACAAACGCCGCCCTGCTGGCGATCGCAATTCTCGCTAACAGCCGGCCTGAACTGAAACAAAAGTTGCGCGAGTTTCGGGCCGCGCAGGATAAGAAGATCCGCGCCACGACGTTAGACTGAACCCAAAGTTATTCCTTCGAGTCTAACTCCGTCAATTTGTTCTCTAAATCCTGAAGCGCTGCCTCGAGTTGCGTGCGGTAACGCGGATTCGTGGCTGCCTTAAGGCGACCCATAATTTGGGTTCGCGAGAGCAGCAGATGCTGCCGCTGGTTCTCCAGTGCGCGCCCTTGCGCAGAGAGATGGAGTTTTGCCTGATCTTCCTTAGCAGCCTCGGCGTCGCCGATCTGATCTTCCACTGATTTGCTTTCCCATCCACGCGCCATAGTTCAGAATCCTCGTAGGTTTGAAATTGAATCTTTACCCGATAATGCTCGCAGTTTAGTGGCGGCCATCTTCTTCTAAAACAATCCCCGCGTCCACCCGCCATCAACTTGCAACGTTACGCCCGTTATATAAGATGCCCGCTCCGAAGCGAGGAACGCAATCGCCGCGGCGATTTCTTCCGCGCCCGCCATGCGGCGCATCGGTGTCTGCGTCGCCCACGTTTCAATGATTTCCTGCTTTGATTTGCCGAGCGCCTTTGATCTCATCTCGGCCAGTTCGTTCTGTCGTTCCGTCAGAGTATAACCCGGCGCGACGTTATTCACGGTCACCCCGTCGGCCGCGACCTCATTCGAAACCGTTTTGGCCCAGCCGGTCAATCCGGCGCGTACGGTATTGGAAAGCAGCAATCCTTCCACCGGCTGTTTGACTGAGATCGACGTGATATTGATGATCCGGCCCCACTTGCGCTCGCGCATGCCGGGCAGGACCAGCTTCGCCAGTCGAATCGCAGAAAGAGCATTTAACTCAAACGCCTGGCGAAACATATCGATGTCCGTATTGTCGAAAACTGTCGCCGGCGGGCCGCCCGCGTTCGTCACGCAGATGTCCACGCGACCGGCGCGTTCAAGAGCGAGGGTGACAAACCTTTCCGAGTCCTCGCCGTTGGTAACGTCGGCCGCAATGCCGGCGATGTTCGCGCCTGTCTCTTTATGAATGGCTGCGGCGGCTTCTGAAGCGCGCCGCTCATCCCGCGAGCAAAGAAACACGCGCGCGCCTTCGCGCGCCAGCTCAAGCGCGGCCGCGTAGCCGATGCCGCGACTGGCGGCGGCTACGAGTGCGACGCGATCTTTAATTCCCAGATCCATTTCATATCCCCTGGGGCATGGAGTCAGACCGGCCTGCGGTAGCGGGCCGTTGAGGCCGGACAGACGAGTGCGCATTCATGACGTTCAACCACCCGCTACCGAAGGTGGTTCTGACTTTCATCCCTTTGCGGTGCTGCCGTTCTATAGTGCCTCAGCGCACGATCGTAACAACTCAACTGGATCGTCGTTATAAAACATTCGTGATTTCGTTTTCTTCGGAAACGCCTGCGCCAACCGCTTGATCTCATCAGCGACTCCGCCCGTTCCCGTCAGACAGCCGATCACTTTTCCTTCGTCGTACGCGATGGTGAATTCATTCAGCGATCCGATCGAGCCGGAAATGAATATCACGACATCGCAGGAACGCACCAGCACGACATTGCGCCCTTTCAATCCGAAGCCGGTGTAGATGATCGCGTCACAAGCGTCGAGCGGCAACTCGTATCGCTCAATGTGTTCCGCGGCGTTGTGCGCAGGCGAAATACCGACGTGCGTGGCGCCAGCATCTCGCGCGGCTTTCCCGGTTACGTAAACCAAACCGGTCGTCGCGCCGGTCAGCAGGATCGCGTCACGCGCGGCAATTGCCCGGCCCAACGCCTCTGCTTTTGCGCAAATGTCCGGCATTTCTTCCGCCGAACCCATCACACCGATTTTGATCTTCATAACTTTCTCTAGCCCAGGCGTTCACGCCTGGGTCGTCAGAGTTCTGGTTGTTAATGCCCCATTTATGGGACGGATGCAGATCCAGATGTCTGAAAACCTCCTTAAGGAGGTTCGATGGATTCAATTTGACGCTTGTTCCCAGGCGTAAACGCCGGGGCTACAGAAACATCGACACTGCGGTCCCACCATTTCTGAGTCACAAACCAGATTAATCCCGGCAGCAGAAAAAAAACTCCGATCGCGGCTGTCACCACGCGCGGCGAGAATCCGAACCGATCCATCAATTCGCCCACAGCATAATTCGATGCCGCCATTGTTAACGTGACGAGCGTGAGCTCAGCCGCAAAGACACGGCCGCGAAACTGATCTTCGACGGTTTGTTGCAAGAGCACCGTTGAATACACCCAGAGGATGCTGCCGCCGGCGTGAGCAATGAGCAGGAACAGCAACGCAAGCGTGAAACTTCTCGAAGTTCCGAACGCGGCGTAAAAAACTCCGGCGATCAGAAACGCGACGCCAATCGAAGTCTGCATGTGCCGGCGTGTTTCGCCTACCCACCGGCGTGCAACGATTGGTCCGACGGCCGTGCCGATACCCCGGGCCGTGAATAGCACGCCGATGCCTGTCGCGGTTTTGCCGGCTATGGGAAAAACTCGCTCGCCGAAAACCGCGAGCAGCGTCAAAATCCCGCCGCCCACTCCCCAAGCGGTCTTGACCATCAGGTAGGCGAGCACGCGCGGCCGCTGCTTCACATAGCGTGCGCCTTCAAGCGTGTCGGTGATGCCGACCGCTTTCGCGACTGTCAGTTTTGTCTTCTCGCGCGCCGGGCGTTTCGGGAAACGCACGCGACTGATCAAGATTGCCGAAGCAAGGAACGTCAGCGAATCCAGGATGAACGCGGCATTCGTGCCGAACAATCCGGTTACGACGCCGCCGATGGCTGCGCCGGTAGTCAACATGATTGACCACGTCACCGAGGCGATGGCATTTGCCGGAAGTAACTCGCGATCCGAAACGATCGAGGGAATAGCGGCGGTCTTGGCCGGTTCAAAGAACGCTGAGAACGCCAGCTGCAAAACCGTAAGTACGTACACCAGCCACATTTGGTCCGGCCGGCGCACGAACAAGAATCCGAGCACTACCAGCGCGCGCATGATGTCTGAGGCGATCATGATCGATCGCCGGCTGAACCTGTCAGCCACGACCCCGGACAGCGGACCCATGACGACGCTCGGCAGGAATCGCGCGACCATGATTAGGGCGACTGATCGACTGGAACCGGTCAATTGCAAAGCCAGCGTGTAAACGGCAATCGTGTCGAACCAATCGCCCATCTGGCTGACCACCTGGCCTAACCAAAGCATGCGGAACTGCCGGTTCTTCCGAAGCAGCTCTAGATAACCGACCGACGGCGCCGTCTCGATGGTTGGTTGAACTCTTTTTCGAAACTTCATCCGATTTCTGGAAGTTGTTGAAAGGTGCACTGGCGAAAACGAGTTGTCAACGCGACTGCCGTCAGTCTGACTTGTCAGAATGAGAAACGTGACCGCATCTGCTCGATGAACTAACCCGGTGTCATCGCAAATCCGCGGAAATAGGCCCGCTTCGGCGAAAGACACTTGCGGCACACGCGTTGTAATCGAGAATGGCGCGGCTAGGAAAGCTTAACCGCTGATGGGCCCACCGCACTGGGTCCGCTAGCCGCCTAAAAATTATGACCCGAAGCGCGCGACTCTTTTGCCCTGTTACTACACCCCAGACGGCGAATGCGTGCCAGCATCGCCGACTTGCCCAGTGCCGCGCCGAACTGAAATGCCGAGGTTGCTCCCGGTTGAAGGTTTCGGCGCGGACTTTTTTAGGCATCGCAGGGAGGATTTCTGCTGAACCGCATGTTGAGTGTTTTGAGAGCTCGCTAATCCCGACGAGTCGAGATTCTGACCCGACTGAGCAGCAACATGAAACTGATCGACATGTCTGATTACAACGGCGCGGCGCGGCCCTATTGGTACGTCATCGCCGTCACTGGTATTTCGGTGTTCGTCTGGGTCCTCCAGGGCGGCATCAAATACGCCGTGCTGAGTGTACCTGTACTCGCCGTCACCTTCTGGACTTACAAACTGTATTTCGAGCGCCTCAACGCAAAAACACGCGAAGCTGAGGAGATGAGCCGGTTGCATTTGGCGACCGCCGAGGCCCTGGCCACCGCGATCGACGCGAAGGATCAGACGTCGCATTGTCACGTGCGACGCGTCGAGATCTATATCGATGGCCTGGGCCGGCTGCTCGGCTTGTCTGAGAAGGAGCTTGCCGCCTTACGCGCAGGCGCGTTGCTGCATGACATTGGTAAGCTGGCTGTGCCCGATCACATTTTGAACAAGCCAGGATCGCTAACGCCTGCCGAATTCGAGAAAACAAAGATTCACACGACCGTCGGCGCTGAAATTCTCAGCCGCGTCAATTTTCCGTATCCGGTAGTCCCCATCGTCAAGCACCATCATGAGCGTTGGGACGGCTGCGGTTATCCCGACGGCTTGAAAGGCGAACAGATTCCGATTACCGCGCGCATCATGTCGGTGGTTGATTCTTTCGATTCGGTTCGCGAAGACCGGCCGTTCCGTCCAAGTATGTCGCGCGAAGATGCGATCAGCCTGTTGCGCAAAGGCGCCGGCACACATTTCGATCCGAACATCGTTGAGTTATTCATCGGCGAATTACCGCGGTTTGAGTCTGAGATTTCCAGTCGCGGCCTCGACGCAGAAATTCATTCGAGCAACCCTCCGATGCCGATCGCACCGGCTGAAGACGAAGTTGCCATGGCGCGCGAGAACACCTCGTTCGCCGCCTACGATGAAATCCGTAACGCCCATCGAGAGGTGTACGCGCTTTACGAAATCGCGCGCAAGTTCAGTTCGTCTCTGCAGATGGACAGCACTCTGGCAGTGCTGGTTGATAAGGTCGGGCATCTGGTGACGTTCGATACGTGCGTGGTTTACCTGTACGACGAAATCAAAGGCTACGCGTCGGCCGCCCTCGCCGTCGGCCGCGACGCCGAAGCTTTGCGCAATCGGTGTGTTGCGCCGGGCGAAGGCGTCACCGGGTTTGCGATGGCGAATCGGCGATCAGTAAACCGGCTGCAACCTAGTCTGGAATTCGATCGACTCGGGGTGAAACTCGATTCCCGCTACCGCGCGATGGCATCGCTGCCATTGTTCAAGGGTGATGTCTTGCTCGGTGCTTTGTCGTTGTATTCGACGTCGCTTCGGGAATATACCGACAACCAGATTCGTTTGCTCGAGACTGTCACGCGTTTGGCGTCAGACGCACTGTCGAACGCCATGCATCACGCGCAAACAGAATCAAACGCGCTCACAGATTCGTTGACCGGACTGCCAAATGCGCGCGCGCTCCATGTGCGATTCGACCAGGAGGTTTCTCGCGCTCGTCGTAACAATCGTCCGTTCCAGGTGATCATGCTGGACCTTGACGACTTTAAGATCGTCAACGATAGCTTTGGTCACAAGATCGGCGACCGCATGTTGCGCGAAGTTGCCAGCTTGATTCAGAACCAGCTCCGCGAATACGACTTTCTCGCCCGCTATGCAGGTGACGAGTTTGTGGCGTTGCTGCCAGACTTGACGGTGCAGCAGGTGGAGGAACTGAGGGACCGTATTGAAATGGTCGTCAGTTCGTTCTCGCTCGGCGTGGGCTCGGGTTCGCAAACGCGCGCGCGGGTGGGCATCTCGATTGGCGCGTCGATTTTCGGCGCCGACGGCGAGACCCTGGATCATCTTCTAATTGCAGCCGATCAGGCGATGTATCGCGCGAAATCGGCCCATAAGACCGGCGCGCTGCCACTGCTGCAGGCACCGGAAGTCCCCATGAGCACGTCGGTCGCCCCGTCGGGGGAAGCCAATACCGAAAATCTCGTAACTGCTTCAATTAATTAATTAATCTTGACAACTCCAGCCTCGATCTTCCAATCTGGAAACTGGCTGCGGACACGTTTGTCCGCTTCGGGCGCAGTCCACCACAAACGCGCTCTTCAAAATACCCGGCCAATTTTTTCCGGCCCGCCCCTCTCATCCTCTGAAACTCGCGTGTTGCATCAAACTGTTCGGGCCTCAATGTTGACCTTAATGTCTGTTTCTCCTACGTTCGAGACAAATCCGGCGACCCTGCTCGTAATCGACGATGATTCGTCGGCGCGCGAGGGTCTGCGCAGCATTTTTGAGAGCGCGGGGCATCGCACCGTCGCGGTTGGCGACGCGCCATCGGCGCTACGATTTTTGAAAAAAGAGCAGTGCGACCTGGTGATGCTCGATGTCGAGCTGCCGGAAGTTGACGGTCTCGCTCTTTGTCGTTTGCTGCGCGCGCAACCGTCGCTGCGGCAATTGCCGGTGCTGGTGTTTTCGGCGACCGACAACGAGCAGCGCAAGGTTGAAGCTTTTAGCGCCGGTGCCGACGACTACATCGTCAAGCCTTCAACACCCGGAGAACTGATCTCCCGGGTCAATTCGCATTTAAGTGGCGCGCAACGCGAGTCGCAACTGACGGATGCGAATCATGAATTGCGTTTCCTCGCCGACCTCGGCCGCGGTTTACTGCAAACTCTGGAACCTGATCAGGTGGCGCGCCGCGTCGCGGGCGCAACCTTCGAAGGCATCAACGCCGCGTTGTGTGCCTGTGTGGTGAAGAACAATGGACACGGTTTCGCCATCTGCGCCTTCGACCGCGAAGGCAACGCCGAAGGCGCAGCGCTGGTCAACCGCGAACGTTTTGCGGGATGGCTGGATTCGAAGCGCGCCGCCACTCAGTCGCTGCTGACGAATGAAAGAGAATTCCTTTTGCACGACGATCGGCGGACGACTGAGTACATCAGCCCGCTCCGGTTCGGCGGCGAGGTCCTCGGCGCTCTAATCGTCGCGTTCGACAGTCCGAAAGACTATTCAAACACTGACTGTGGTCTCATCGATGCCGCGGCACAGCAGGCGGCCCTCGCGGCGCACATTTCGCTGTTATATCTCCACGCGCGCGAATCGGCCGCGACGCTTGCGGAAGAGGTTGATCGCCGCGCCGTCGAGGCGGAAGTGCAGCAGCGCTTCACCGAAGCCATCATCGATAGCCTGCCGCTTTCGCTTTACGCCATCGATCGTGACAAGCGGATTGTGGCCTGGAACCGCAATCGCGAATTGGGCGAACTGGGCATGCCGCGCGGACAGGTGCTGGGCAGAGACATCTTCGATGTGCTGACCAAACAGAGCAGGGAATTGCTGGAGCGCGAATTCAACAAGGTATTCGCGACCGGTGAAATTCATCGCGTCGAGCAGGAGGCGATTACGCAATCCGGCGACGCTAACCACTGGCTTATCAGCAAAATACCCATGCACGCCGACGAAACGGACGAGGTGACGCATGTGATCACGGTCGGCGAGAACATTACTTCCCGGGTGAAATCTGAACGCGCCGTCGCGCGCGCTGAGAAGCTCGCGGCCGTGGGGCGTCTGGCCGCCGGCGTCGTTCATGAGATCAACAATCCGCTGGCGACGATCGCCGCCTGTGCTGAGTCGCTCGAGACACGAATCGCGGAAGGCGCGTTCGCTGAATCTTCGGATGTTGAAGACCTGAAAGAGTATCTCGGGTTGATTCGCGATGAAGCTTTCCGCTGCAAACAGATCACGCATGGGTTGCTTGACTTCAGTCGTCTGCGCGCCGGCAATCGCGTGCCGGTGAATTTGGCCGACACGATCAAGATGACGGCGCGGCTCGTCACACATCAACAGCGCGGCGACAACAACATTCAGATCGAAATCGAAACTATGAAAACCCTTCCCGAGGTGTTGGGTGACGAAGGTCAGTTGCAGCAGGCGGTGGTCGCGCTTGCGACCAACGCGATTGATGCAATGCCAGAGGGCGGCACGCTCACGCTTCGCACGGCTCCTGCGGGACCGAACGTGATTATTGAAGTCACCGACAATGGCGTTGGTATTTCTCCCGAGAACCTCACGAAAATTTTTGATCCGTTCTTCACCACGAAGGACGTGGGCCGCGGCACCGGCCTCGGGCTGGCGGTCTGTTATGGTATTGTATCTGAGCACGGTGGCCGCCTCGACGTCAGGTCAACCGTGGGTGTCGGTACTACTTTCACCATCTCGCTACCCAAAGCGAGCAATTAAACTAACGGCGCCAGCCGTCGATTCAGGTGCGGGAGTCGAAAGCGTGGACGAACAACGCAATGCAAGATTACTGATAGCCGAAGACGAGGCAAACCTGCGTCTGGTGTTGCAGAAAGAACTGCAACGGCTTGGCTATCGTGTGCACGTGGCGCCTGACGGCGAAGCGGCCTTGCGAAAGCTCGAAGAGAGCAATGTCGATGTGCTGTTGTGCGACATCAACATGCCGCGTATGGACGGCATGGAGTTGCTGCGCCGCGTTCACGAGCGGCCCAACCCTCCCGAAGTCATCATGCTCACGGGCCAGGGCACCATCGAAACCGCGGTCGAGGCGATGAGAACAGGCGCCTATGATTACCTGACTAAGCCTTACAGCATCAGCGAACTCGATGTGCGCGTGCGCCAGGCGGCTGAGAAGCGAAACCTGCGTGTCGATAACCAAAGACTGCGGGCGCAAATTGAGCGCAAGACCGCCATTCCGGAGATCATTGGCGAATCGAGAGCGATAGCTGAAGCGATTCGCCTGGTTGAACGTGTCGCGCCGTCCGATGCATCAGTATTGATTACCGGCGAGTCCGGCACCGGCAAAGAATTGATCGCGCAGGCGATTCACCGTCTCTCGAATCGCGCGAATGGAGCATTCATCGATTTAAACTGTGCCGCATTCCAAGAGTCGCTCCTGGAATCTGAATTGTTCGGCTACGAAGCGGGGGCCTTCTCTGGCGCCAAAGCTCGGAAGCTTGGCCTGATTGAACTGGCTGATGGCGGTACGCTATTTCTCGATGAAGTGACTGAGCTGCCGGCGAATTTGCAGGCAAAGCTTCTTCGCGCAATTGAGACGCGCACCTTCTTCCGTGTCGGCGGCGTGCGCAAAGTCGAAGTCAACGTGCGCATCGTGGCGGCGACCAACCGCAATTTGGATTCGGTGGTAAACGATGGAACGTTTCGCGCCGACCTGCTCTATCGCATCAACAGTTTTCAAATCCACCTGGCGCCGTTGCGGGAACGCACGGAAGATATTCCGCCGCTGACCGAACATATTTTGAAACAGCTTGCCGGAGCGGGCGCGCCGGTGATCGAACCGGAAGTCGTGGAAAAGCTGCGTGACTACGGTTGGCCGGGCAACGTTCGCCAGCTGCGAAATTGTTTAGAGCGGGCCGTGCTGCTCGCCAACGATGGCCGTATAACCGTGAGTGAATTGCCGCCGGAAGTCGCCGGCCGCACGATGGGCGTGACATCGTTTGCAGTCGCACCATCCACGGGCGGAGGCAATGGAGGTGAAGTTTCCACGCCGACGGCTCTGCGCGATGTTGAGAAGCAGCAAATCATTAATGCTTTGGAGCAAACCGGCTGGCACCGCGGCAAGACGGCCGCTTTGCTCGGCATCTCGCCTTCAACTCTGTATCGGCGTCTGCGCGATTATCACTTGGAAGGAAAACTCAGGTAGGAGCCTGGCTGGGAGCGCGGGCATCCTGCCCGCACGGCGGGCGGTAGCCCGCCGCTAAACGTCCCAACGCACGCGGAGCAAAGATCAACCACCCGCTACCGCAGGTGGTTCTGACAAGAACAAAAGCCGCGAATCCCGACTCGTTTGGGATCCGCGGCTTTCGATTTTCTCCAGAGCGATCTCTTCAGACCTGATTCGCAGCAGCTTTGCGTTTCTGCTGTCGTCTTCGGTAGTACAATCCCGCCAATCCGCTTCCCAACAAAGCCATCGTCGCCGGCTCTGGCGTGGCAGTCGGTGGACAGGTCGTCAACGTTAAAGTAATTCCGTTGTTCCAGAAGTGGCAATCAGGATCCAAACCCAACGCGAGATTGCCACCGTTGAGAATGAACACGCTCAGAATGTTTAGCTGGTCCGCGGTAAACGTGTAGACAAAATCGCGCGGCGTGGTGGTGAACGATTGCTGCGTGAGCAAGATGTTTCCCGTGCCCGGCGCCACCAGAGGGTTGCTGCCGAGCAGTGAACCAGCAAAGTTATCTCGAATCTGCGACGACGGCACGGGCGTCCCGGTAGCATCCGTGAATGAAGCGATGCCGGCATTGCGGGCGGTGTCGAGCAGGTGCATGAACAGCATATTGGGATTTGTGTCCCAGTTGCTGATGTTGCTGAACGTCAGGGTCGCGCCCATCAGGGTATGGCCCTGCGGCAGGTTAATATTGTCGATGCGCCAGGTGTAGGCGCGATGGTGATCCAAATCGACTTGCCGCGGTCCGCCATTGCCGGCATTCGGGGCGGTGGCCGGGGCTTGGAACGTAATGACGTCCGCCGATGCGGTGACTGGTAACGCGAAAACAACGGCGGCGGCAATCAGCAGTAAAAGGTTTCGCACGATCATCTTCCCTCCGAAAAGTCCTCTTGACTCATCACCTGAAGGAAATGGTTAGTAGGTATACAATTCCGATAAAAATCTTCTGGATTTCGAGGGTTTTTGGTGGTTAGGGAAAAGGGACATTTACTCCCTCTCCCTCTGGGAGAGGGCCGGGGTGAGGGAGCGAAGCTTAGCGAGGCGTATATGAAAAAATAATTCTTCAGTTCGTGAGGCGCAGCCTCACCAACTGCAAATATCGTGGGCGCGGGTGCTGGTGACAAGCCCTCACCCTAACTCCCAGAGAGGGAGGGAACAAAAGTCACGCTTCAGGTTGTGATTTTAAAAGCTTTCGATCGATTTTGCCCCGATCATTCTTCGGAAGCGAGGGGACGAATTCGACCCAGCGGGGATATTTGTAAAGCGCGAGACGCGTCTTAGCGAATTGCTTGATGTCTTCTACCAACGCATCGTCTGCTGCATGGCCATCACGCGCCACGACGAACGCTTTTGGTTTTACTAATCCACTTTCATCGTCGTGCCCGACGACTGCGCATTCAAGTACTGCCTCGTGTTGCAATAGACAGTTCTCAATCTCCGCCGGCGCGACAAAGATGCCGCCGACTTTGAGCATGTCGTCGGTGCGTCCGTGATACCAGTAATAGCCTTCCGCGTCGAGATGAAATTGATCACCGGTTGTGCACCAGTCGCCGGCGAACGTCTCTTTCGATTTTTCATGCGCGTTCCAGTAACACAGCGAGGCTGAGTCTCCTTTGATTCTCAGCGTGCCCATTTCGCCAGTCGGAACTTCGTTGTTGTCAGCATCGACGATCTTTGCTTCGTAACCTTCGACGACGCGGCCCAGGCTGCCGGGCTTCACGTCGTCGGGCCGATTCGTAATGTAGATGTGAAACATCTCGGCTGAACCGATGCCGTCGCAAATCTCTACGTTAAAGGTCTGCTTCCAGCGATGATAGAGCTCGACCGGCAGAGCCTCGCCGGCTGAATAGCAGAACCGTATGCTGGAAACGTCGTGCGATGCAGCATCATCTGCGTTAAGCATTCCATTGATCATCGTCGGCACGGTCGTGAGAATGGTGGGCCGGTATCGCTCGATCACTTCGAACAGCTTTTCCGGCGTCGAACGTTCCGCGAATAAAGCGGTCGCGCCGCCGACGGCGAACGGAAACAGAAGGTTCGTTCCCGTCGCGTATCCGAAAAAGAGTTTCGGGACGGATACTGTCAGATCGTTTTCGTTCACGCCCATCGTGCGTTTCGCAAAAACTTCAGCGTTGTAAGGCAGGTCATGTTGCAGATGAACGGCGCCTTTCGGATGACCAGTCGAACCCGACGTGAAGAGCCAGATCGCAATGTCGTCGCGATGCGTGTCCGCGCCCGGGCAGGTGTCTGTTTGCGACTCGATCGTTTCGGCAAACGGAAAGTATCTGACGCGGCCGCGCGGATCGACCAACTGCTCTTCCATCGCGGCTCCGTCGTCAACCACTAAAACCGAGCGCAGATGGTTCGCGCTTGAGACCGCCTCAACAAATGGTTGCGCCAAAGACTGATGCACCACCGCCGCCCGCGCGCGCGTGTACTCAAGATAGTAACGATAGTCGTCCGCGGGCAGCAGCGGATTGACCATCGTGATGACGGCGCCAATGCGCGCTGCGCCAAACCACGTCCAGGCAAACTCCGGACAATCCGGCAGAACGATCAGGACACGATCTTCCATCTCGACGCCGAGTTCGCGCAGCGCATTGCCCGTCCGATTCGACATTCGCGCCGCATCCCCGTACGTGTAAGTTTGATCTTTGAAGTAGAGACAGACCTTGTTTTCGCGCCCTTCCTCCAGGTTGTGATAGAGGAAGTAGTCGGCCATGTTGAAGCGTTCAGGGAATTGGGTGGGCATGAAAACTAATGGTAGAACTGACTTCGATGTCTTTGATGATATCGACGATTTCGGCTTGGTCGTCGATTTAATACCCAACACGCCAATCGCCAATGCGGATACGCCAAATGTTCCGTTCGACTTTTACTTTGAGGCAACCTTGAGGTCGGGGATTATCGGCAAGATTGTTAATCGCTACGACGATTCGGTTCTTCACTGACTTGTCTAAACGTCTTAGTTCGCGTTCTGCACGTGAGGTGATGACGATCTTATACATCGATCTCGCCGGCCGCGCGCATTTCGTCAACGACCTCGCTGAAGGGACGCCGAGGCTCGTCTTTGCTTTCGTCAGCGACCTGGATCAAATGCAGGTCTTCAAGCATCTCTTCGTATTCTTCGATCGGCAGGATAACTGGTTCTTTGGCCGCTTTCATTTGTAACGTATTGGACGTTTGATGACATAAGCCTACTCCTTGAGATTTTCGGGCTCATTTTAGCACGGGCCGCGACCCGAAAGCGGACTCGACGGTGACCGTCCCAACAAAACTCTCAGGTTTTAGCAAATGGGCATCCCGTGTCGCCGTGCTGCGTGCTGAGATACGTCCGGGCTTCCCACAGCTCGGGAAAGAACTTGTAGTCGAGCGTCGTCTTCAAATAGCCAACGCCTTCTGAGCCGCCGGTGCCTTTTTTTGTGCCGACCATGCGCTCAACCATCTTGATGTGGTGCGAACGCCAGAGCGCGAAATGTTCGTCGTGTTCCAGCAGGCCTTCGGCCAATTGATATTCTTTGTAGAGTTTTTCCGGGTGGGTCAGGATTTCAATGATTGCGCGCACGCGGCGACCGCGACTGCTGCGTCGTTCGTCTTCACTCTGTTGTTCATCGGTGACCGGCGCGTCGAATCCCGCCCTGCGGAGCAGGGCGAAGAATGCATCGCCGAGCGAAGGCGCGTCCTGCCGCGCTTGCAAACGCTTGTGCGCGAACTCGTCATCCTTGAATGCGCGCGCGACCGATTCGTGTTTCAAGCCCGAAGCAAATTCAATCTCGCGAAACTGCATCGACTGAAAACCGCTGGCCGGATTCAACTCGTCGCGAAAGCCGAGGAAGCTGATTGGCGACATTGTTTCCAGGATGTGAATCTGCGTGATGAGCAGCTTCTCGATCTCGACCACGCGCTTCATTGCTGAGGCTGCTTCGCCCGTTCTGTCTTCATTCATCAGACGCAGCGTCGCGTCAATCTCATGCAGAATCTGCTTGAACCAAAGCTCGTACGCCTGATGGACGGTGATGAAAAGCAGTTCGTCGTGATGCGCGGGAGACGATCGAAGCGTCTGCAGTTCGATCAACTCCTGCACGCGCAGGTAATCGTTGTATGAGAGCGGAGCGTCTTTGCCGTATTCGCTGGACATCGTTGTCTTCAGTTCGGGAAGTTGGGCATCGCTTTGACGCGATTGGCCTGCGCGAGGTGCCGGTAGCCGTGGACAATCGTGACCACGAACGCGTCCGCCAGACTGTAGCGCATCAGCGGCGTTACCGGTGAACGCAGGCGCGCGCGATTGTAATCAACGCCTTCACTCTCGCGGACGAAGCCGACAAATGCTTCCTGCTGCTTAAGAAATAACGCAAGCGCATCCTGAATCGATGACGAGTCGGACGGCCGAAAAACTTTTGGCGCTGGGACTTTGCGCGTCGTTTCCGGAACGACTTGTTTGATTAGCCAGCCACCGACCAGGCTGGGCCGGTAGGGAATGGCGCCGTTCGTCGGCCACTTCAGACGTGCGCTTTCGATTAATTGTTTGAAGTAGCCGTTGAACTGCCTGGACGTGACCGCCAGATGTTCGAGACATTGCGCAATACTCCATTGTTGCGCCTCAGGTTTCCAGTTGAGCTGCTGTTCGGTAAGTCCGCGCACCAACTCACTCGCCGTAACGTTGTTCTTCTCGGCTTCCGAGACAATCGTCGCGATGAAGTTCGGCGAGTCAGCAAATTCTCTTAATCGTTCTGACGGTTTCAAAACGCAGCTCCTGCTTTTCCTGCCGTCTGATACTCGCGGTGGTCGCGGATCTTTTGCATCTCGGCGACGATCAATCCCAGCTCTTCGTCTTTCGTGTAGAAGTGTGGCGAGATGCGCACGCCTGCGCCCGGCCGGTAATCGACAATGAATTCGCGGCGAACCAGTTCATTGGTGATCTCGGCGGCGTGGTCGTCCCAAACCGTGATCGTGCCGCCGCGTTGCGCCGAACTTTTTGGACTGGTAACGCGGAAGCCGGCCTCTTCTGCTAATTCGATCAACGCTCCGGTTTGGTGAACACTCTTCTCGCGAATCGCCGCGACACCGATTTCGTTGATGACTTTGTAACCCGATTGCGCCGCATAAAGTGCCGGGATTGCCGGCGAGCCGTGCAGAAACCTCGTGACGTTAGGCGCGTAATGCATCTCAGCTTCGAATGCGAACGGCTGCTCGTGCGCCATCCAGCCGGTCGTCTTTGGCTCAAGCTGATCGAACAAATCGGGCCGCACATACAGATAACCCGCGCCCGGCCCGCCGCACAGCCACTTCACTGAACCGCCGGTCGCGAAGTCTACATTCAGCTCTTTGACGTTGAACGGCACGGTGCCCGCGGATTGATAGCAATCGAGCACGACCCTGGCGCCGACCTGGTGCGCGCGTTCGGTGATCGCTTTTGCGTCCTGAAGGAAGCCGCTCTTGAAAAGCACATGTGAAATCGGGACGAGCAGCGTCTCTTCATCGATCGCCGCGAGCATTCGCTCAAGCGGAATCGTGATGCCGTCGTCCGATTTAACGCGTTCGACCCGCAGTCCATGGGCCCGCGCATGTGCTTCGTACACATACATCACCGACGGGAAGTTCAGCTCTTCAAAAACGATCTTGTTGCGTTTCGAATTGCCTGGAAGGGGCAGCAACGCCGAAAGGATTAGTGACTGGCAGACTGAAACGTTCTGATGCATCACCACGGTGTTTGCGTCGGCGCCGATAATGCGGCCAACCTCCGTGCCAACGACGACCGGCATATCCCACCATCCTTCGGCCCACGCGCGCACGCCCCGCGTTGCCCAGGCGTCGGCAAACTCACGCAGCCGATCGTAAGTCGCGCGTGGCATCGCGCCGAGACTATGCGAGATCAGGTAGACAGTCTTCTCCAGAATGGGAAATTCAGAACGCCACTTGAGCAGGTCGTCAGTCAAAGTTGGTACCTTGTGCCTTAATTTACCATAGGCAACGCGCTAGTCGAGCAGTGAGGTCAGTACCGGGAGCGATAGCGACCGGGTCACAGTTCCGGCTATCTCGATCATTAGCGTACTTGCGACCCGGTCGCTACCGCTCCCGGTACTGACCTCATGCTAAAGTAGCCCAAAAGATGTGGAAGTTCCCCAATCCGATCAAACATCAGATACCCGAAACGCGCTGGCCGACCGCCCCGGAAGCAGGCCGGTCACTTCTGTTTCAACCGATCGAGATTGGTTCGCTGTCGCTCGAAAACCGCACCTGGGTGCCGGCGATGGTGCCGTGGCGCGCGACCGAAGACGGGTTTGTCACCCAGGACAATCTGGACTGGTATCGCCGATTTGCTGAAGGACGACCGGCAGCGCTCGTCGTTGAAGCCACCGGGGTTCGCGATGTCGCCAGTGGTCCACTGCTGCGCATTGGTGATGATCGATTCGTGCCCGGATTGAAGAAGCTCGTCGAAACGGTTCGCGAAGGAAGCCGTGGCCATACAAAGCTTTTCATTCAAATCATCGATTTTCTGGCGGTCAAACGCCGGCCGGATCCGGCGAAGTATTTTGCACGGTTCCTGAAGATCACACCGCGCCATCGTGAGATCATTGCGGAGCTTACGAGTGACCCACGATATCTAAGCGATGATGAGGCCCGTTCACGCGAACTTCTGAAAAATGCTTCGGACGAAGTGTTGGATCACGTGCTTGATGAGCGTGAACTTGAGTCTCTTCGCTTCGGCTATCGCGAACGGGTCACGGACACGCACCTCCGGCACATTAGCGAGCTGCCGCGGGTCTTGCCCGGAATCTTTGCGGACGCCGCTGGCCGCGCACGTGAAGCCGGCTTCGACGGCGTCGAGCTTCACTACGCCCACGCGTACACGATGGCGGGCTTTCTCAGTGCGCTGAATGATCGAGCCGACGGTTACGGCGGTGCCCGTGAGAATCGGGCGCGCTTGCCGCTCGAAGTCTATCGGGCGGTGCGTGAGCGTGTCGGCAGGGATTACGTAGTCGGTGTCAGGTTTCTTGGTGATGAAGTGATTGCGCGTGGCAATAGAATTGATGATGCTGTTTATTTTGGCGAGGAATTCGCGAAAGCTGGTTTTGATTACCTTTCAATCTCGAAAGGTGGCAAGTTCGAAGATGCCGAGCAGCCGAAAGTTGGCCACGCCGTCTATCCCTACACCGGGCAAAGCGGTTACGAATGCATGCCGACAACTCTTTCGGATGAGCGTGGGCCGTTTGCGCGTTCGGTTCCTTTGGTCGCGCAAATCAAACACGCGGTCAACGCCGCCGGATTCACCACTCCAATCGTCGCGACTGGCGGCATCACAACCTTTGAACAGGCCGAAGAGATTCTGCAAAACAACGACGCGGATATTGTCGGCATGGCGCGACAGGCGCTGGCCGATCCTGACTGGTTTCGAAAAGTCTTACTCGGTCACGGTGAAGAGGTACGTCGCTGCACGTACACGAATTACTGTGAAGCGCTCGATCAGGCGCACCGTCAAGTCACGTGCAAGCTTTGGGACCGGAAGGAACTTGACGAGCCGGCGATCGCTTTGGCGACAGATGGCCGCAGGCGTTTGCTGCCGCCTGAGTGGAAAGAATAGTCCGGAGTTTACTCAGAAGATTAATCCACAGATTACGCAGATTTCACAGATTAGGAATCTAAGTTTAGAGCCGCGGTTACCCGACTATCAACGTTTAGAGGCCGGACTTGTCCGGCCGCCGTCCGCACAAGTGCGGACTCTAAACGAGGCGTCGTGTTCC
Source organism: uncultured Acidobacteriota bacterium (assembly GCA_963726075.1). GTDB lineage: Bacteria > Acidobacteriota > Blastocatellia > Pyrinomonadales > Pyrinomonadaceae > UBA11740. The sequence goes on from CAVSAQ010000001.1 coordinate 2,730,273, forward strand.
CCCTCGTTTCAATCTGTGGAATCTGTGTAATCTGTGGATAATCTCTTCTCGTACTTCTCCACAAACGCCGGGTCCCTTTTTCGCAATTCTTCATCATCTACGCGCCCGCTCCGCTTCATTAGCGAATAGGCGAGTTCAATCGGCGACAGGTGCATGTACTGGCGCGCGTTCTCAAACCACACCATGCTTTCGTAGGCTGCGGCCTGATAGTCCTCGATCACCGGCTTGCGCGCCTTCTCGAATTGCGTCAAAGCAGCGCGGACATCGTGAGTCTCGTCAAAAGACTGTTTCAGCGTAATCGCGTCTTCGATCGCCAGCTTGGTGCCTGAGCCGATCGAGAAGTGCGCCGTGTGCAAAGCGTCTCCGAGCAGCACGACGTTTTCGAACTGCCAATTCGCGTTTTTAACCAGCACAAAGTTTATCCATTTCGAATTGTTGGACAGCAACGCGTGCCCGTCGAGATCGTGCGCGAACACTTCGCCAACATAGCGGCGCGTCTCTTCATCGGGCAGCGTCGCGAATCCGGCTTGATTCCACGTCTCAGGGTCGCATTCGACAATGAAGGTGCTTGTCGTTTTGTCGAACTTGTACGAATGCGCCGCGAAGACCCCAGCATCGCTCTCACGAAACGTAAGCGTTAATCCGTGAAATAACTGATTCGTTCCGTACCAGATGTATTTGTTTGGCCGCGTGCTGAGGTCTGGCTGGAAATGTTCGGTGAATTTCTGACGAACCGTGCTGTTGACGCCGTCCGCGCCGACGAGGAGATCGCACGCGGCTCTTTGTGATTCGAGGTCGCTGACTTCAATTCGAAAATGGATTTGAATGCCAAGCTGTTCACATCGTCTTTGCAGGATCTTCAGCAGGCGTATTCGCGCGATGCCGGAAAAACTGTTGCCGTGAATCGAAACCTTTTCATCCCGATGCACGACATCAACGTTGTTCCACGCTTCAAAGTCACGCGTAATTTCTGCGTGCGACGTTTCATCAGCTTTGCGTAAATTCGCAAGCGTCTTTCCGGAAAACACTACCCCCCAACCAAACGTGTCGTCGGGACCGTTCCGTTCATAGATGGTGATCTCGTGATTGGCATCGGCCTGCTTCATGAGGATGGCGAAGTACATGCCCGCCGGCCCGCCGCCGATAATTGTGATTCTCATGCGGAGAGTTCGTCGAGTGCCTGACCCAAGCGCTGCACCCCCGTTTCGAAAAGTTGAGGTTCGGCGCACATGCCCAGGCGCAGGTGCTGCGGTGATTCAAAGAAGCGGCCAGGCACAAAAGCTGTTTCGTACCTGTCGTTCAGCAAAGTCCAAAGCGAATCGACGCTGCCTTTCTCCAAACGCGGAAAGCAGGTCGTGCCGGTTTCGGATCTTGATGACGTGAGTTCTTCGCGCGAGTGCAGGAAATCATTAAGGACCGCACGATTGTTTTCAAGGATGTTCTTTGCGCGGGCGATGAACTTCGGCAGCTTGCGCATGGCGAGCACACTCAGCCGTTCCGCTGGATGTGGCGCGACCGCGCCGAAGATGTCGTGCAGCAGGCGCATTCTTTCTGCGAGTTCCGGTTCCGCGAGGATCCATCCGCAGCGCAGGCCGCTCAGGCCGTAACCCTTCGTCAAACTGCTGGTGGCGATGAATTGCGGCCCAAGATGAACCGAAGAGCGCGGTGCGTTTTCGAACATGGCATCGAGATAAACTTCGTCAACCAGAACGCGCGCGCCGACACTGTCGGCGATTTTACCAATGCGCCTGAGCGTGGCTTCATCTATCAACGCGCTGCTCGGGTTATGCAGATTTGTCAGCACGATCAAACGCGTCCGCGAACTGACTTTCGTTTGTAGTTCGTCCAGATCGACCTGGAAGTGGTTCTCAAACGCACGCGAGAAGCGTTTGACCTGCAAGCCGAAGTACTCGGCCAAAGCCAGCAGCGGCTCATACGTTGGTTGCTCAATCAAAACTTCATCGCCGGGTTCGATCGCCGCCGCCATCGCGAGGTGATTGGCCATAGACGTGCCCCCGGAAATGCTGACCACGAATTCGGGCGCGACATGACAGTGATCGGCAATCGCATTTATTAGCGGGCTGTAGCCGTATGAGTTGTCGCCGTTCAGATCGATATCATCGATTGTGGCTTCGAGTTCGGGGAAGGGAAGATTCAGGATCCCGCTCAGCGCGAGGTCGTACTTCACCTTCGGCCGCTTCTTGGCCCATTGCATGTAGGTGGATTGAGTGTTCATTGCAGGAGCGCCCTCATCCTGCGGGCGGTTCGCGGGCATCTTGCCCGCTCATTTGTTACGCCCTCCCTCACGGTCGGGCTACTGCCCCGCGGCGCCTCGCCCACAGGAAATACGCCGGCACGCCCAGAAACATGATTCCAAAACTGATCGCGCTGTTACGCGGGTACTTGTAGATCATGCTGAACGTTATCACGGCACACATGCCGATGAAGAAAAGCGTCGTGAACGGATGTCCGGGAATGCGGAACACCGATGACATACCGCGGTCGGCGTGGTCCCTCCCCGCTCGCGGGGAGGGATTGAGGGTGGGGTTAGCGACGTCGCCAACCTCTCCCCCTAACCCCCTCTCCGCTTGCGGAGAGGGGGAATGAGCGTTGGCGCGCCGCCGCTGTCTAAAAACGAACACGCAGGCTGCTGTTACGCCAAACGCGACGACATCAACCGACACCGCATAGTTCAAAATCTCTTCGTAGCGGCTGCCCACCAAAGCGATCGCCGCCGCCAATCCCCCTTGTAGCGCAATCGCAAATGCCGGGACGCGCCAGCGGTTCAGCGACGCCAGACGTTTGAAGAACAGACGATCTTCAGCCATCGCGAAATAAACTCGGGGCGCGGTCAGCATGCTCTGGCTGAGGAACCCAATCGTCGAAATTGCGATGCCGGCGGCGATGAAGCGCGCGCCCTTATCGCCGAGCGCCAGCCCCATGATTGCTGACGCGGGTGTCTTCGTCCTGGCCAACATCTCCGGACCGAGCACATACACGCAGACGAAATTGACTGAAAGGTAAACGATGATCACTCCCACGACGCCGATTAACAAAGCGCGCGGCAGAGTCTTGCGCGGCTCACGCACTTCACCTGCGACATAGCAGGACGTTTGCCAGCCGCCGTAGGCGAACTGCGCAGGGATCAAAGCTGCGCCGAAAGCGATCAATGTTTGCCAGGTGCTTCCGCCAGAAGTGACGGCGCCGACTTCCGTGGACGCCGGAGTCGCTAATGCCAAGCCGATGACGACGAGCGCGGCGATGGCGACGAGCTTCAGAATCATGAACGTGTTCTGCGTAAGCGTGCCCGCCCGTACGCCGATGCAGTTAACGATCGCCAAAAGAATCAGAGCTGACGCGGCCAGCAACGCCGCGCTCCAGTCGCTGGCCGTCACGCCGGCGACCGCGAATACGTGGTTCGCGAAGATGAGCGCGACCGCGGCCATCGCGCCGGTCTGAATCACGAACAGCATGCTCCAGCCGTAAACAAAGCCGACGACCGGGTGCATCGCGTCTCGCAGATAAACGTACTGCCCGCCCGTTTCGGAAACCTGCGATGAAAGCTCCGCATATATGAACGCGCCGGCCAGCGCAATCAGCCCGCCCGCGATCCACACGCCGAGAATCAAAAACGTCGAATGCACCAACTGCGCGACGACGTAAGGGTTAGAGAAGATGCCCGCGCCGATGATTCCGCCCATGACGATCATCGTGGCGTCGAAGAGCGTTAGCCGGCGCGCGAGCTGGTTTTGCTCCTGCGGTTCGGAGGTCGGAAGAGTCTTGTCTGGGTCTGCCTGCAATGAAGTCTGTTCGGTCTTACGCTTCAGCCATCGCTTTTTCGAGCAGGTCGCGTACGCGAAGGTTGTTTGACCACTCGTTCATGTAATCGTAATCCAAATTGTTTTGCTGAACTTTGAGTATTCCAAGGACATCGGACCACTGGCGGTCTGAAACTTCACCGCCTTTTCTGAACCAGGAAAGTTTCGCCAAAACCGTATCCTCTGCAGTCGCTATGTAAACGATGGTGTCGGAGTTTGGGAGAATTTTCTCCCCTAGCTTCCTTTCCATTTCCATTTTCGAGAAATCATCACGGGAAACGTAAACATCGATCTTGAACATCGATTCGCGGTGTATGGCATTGAACGCTCTTTGTCCCTCAATCGCGCGACGCACAGCCAGATCATCGACGTAGAAATCGCGCGCTGCGAGCCTTGCAACGATGTCGTTAACATTTTCGGCCCTGATATCCGCCACGAGATCGCCGTCGACGGTTGCTCGACGCATCCCTCGGGCTGAACTGGCAAACGATCCCACGACGAGATAAGGAATTCCAAGGTCTTCGAGGATACGAGTTACCTCGATCAGGACTTCGGTAGGCGTAGCCATCAGCGCTCTTCGAAGAATGAATAGCCCTCAGCTTTTGGATCCCATCCGTACGCGGCAATGATCTGGGTGCGGCTAAGGAACCGGGCGGTAAGACGACGTTTGATTTCGGTTTGATCCGCGTCCGGGTAGGAGCGTCGCAGGTCGGCGAGTATAAGCTGTCGCAGTGCGTCATACATCTGATCAACCATTTGCACTCGCTTCCACACAGGGGCTTCTCGGAGCAGTTGCGTGAGTACCGCTTCAGCTTCCGGACTCGTATCAGGCGAAAGTGTCTTCATTAGTTCTGGACGTCGCAGAGTTTACTCTTTCAAGAGTTGATTGGCGATCACGAGCTTTTGAATCTCTGAAGTTCCTTCGTAAATCCGCAGCGCGCGAACGTCGCGATACAGACGCTCAACTACTGATCCGCGCACGAGTCCGCTACCACCGTGAATCTGCACGGCCTGATCGATGACGCGGCCGGCCGCTTCAGTGGCGAATAGTTTTGCTTCACTGGCCTCACGCGTCGAACGCTCGTCCCCCGCGTCCTTCAAGTACGCGGCGCGATATACGAGTAGCCGAGCCGCGTCGAGTTCAGTGATCATGTCCGCAAGCTTTTCCTGAATCAGTTGATGCTCTGACAGTCGCTTGCCGAACTGCTCGCGCGTTTTCGCATATTTCACACCTTCATCCAGGGCCCGGCGCGCCATGCCGCACGCTGTCGCGCCGACGCTCGCGCGAAACATGTCGAGCGTTTGCAGCGCGAGACGCAGACCGTCGCCCTGATTGCCGATCATGTCTTCGGCCGGTACGCGACAGTCTTTGAATTCCAGTTCGCCAATTGGGTGCGGCGCGATCATCTCAGTCCGTTCTGCAACGCTGAATCCGGGCATGCGCGGGCTCACGATGAATGCAGAAATCTCCGCACGACCGTCTTCGCGCCTGCCGGTGCGAGCGAACACGGTGTAGAAATCAGCGACGCCGGCATTTGAGATAAAGCGTTTGCGGCCGTTGATGATGTAACCGTCGCCTTCGCGTCGGGCTTCGGTTTTCAAAGCCGAGACGTCTGAACCTGCGTCAGGTTCGGTGAGCGCGAAAGCCGCGATTGCTTGTCCACTGCGCGCGCGATCCAACCAGAAATCGCGCACGTGTTCGGTGGCGGCCAGGCTAATCGCGTAAGTGCCTAACCCCTGCATCACAAAAGCGAGATCCGCTAGTGCCGAGAAGTAGGAAAGCGTTTCGCGAATGAGGCAGAAGGCGCGCAGATCGAAACGTTCGCCAGGTGCGACCACCGCATAGCGCAGCAGATCTTGCTCGCTCAACAGCCGAACGTATGAGCGCAACGCTGCTTCAACGTCACTTTCGTCGGCACTGGCGCGCCGTTCGATTTCGCGGCTGGCAAATTCCTCCACGCGGTCAGCGAGGGAGCGTTGCTGTGACGTGAAAAATGGAATTGTTTGAATGAAGCTGTCCATTTCAAAAAGCGCGGCTCATTTGGAGTGCGCCGGCAGAGCGTAGCGGCGACGGCGCTTGCTCCCTCTCCCTCTGGGAGAGGGGTAGGGTGAGGGCTTACGTCGCTAAAGCTTCGCTCCCTCACCCCAGCCCTCTCCCAAAGGGAGAGGGAGGAAACCAAATCACTCAAACTTTGCGGGCCGCTTCTCTATGAACGCCGCATGTGCTTCCTTGAAATCCGGTGTCTGCATGCACAGGGCTTGCGCGACCGCTTCGGCTTCGAGGGCCGCATCGAATCCCATGTGCAACTCGCGATTCAGCATCTCTTTCGTCTTCGCGATTCCCAGCGCCGGCCCGCGCGCAAGCTTCTCGGCGGACTCAAGCGTAGCGGGTTCAAGTTGAGCGCGCGGCACGACGCGATTGTAAAGCCCAATCCGTTCGGCCTCGGCCGCTTCCGTAAAGTCGCCCGTCATTAACAACTCGGTGGCCTTCGCGAGACCCACGACGCGGGGCAACAAATAGGTCGCGCCCATGTCAGTGCCGGCGAGTCCAACTTTTACAAAGATGAAAGCGATTTTCGCCTCTTCAGCTGCAATCCGAATGTCTGCAGCTAGCGCGATGCATGCGCCCGCGCCCGCAACTGTGCCGTTCAAGCTGGCGATGATCGGCTTCGGTAGCGTCCGCATATTGTGAATCAGCTCGCACGTCAGCCGCGTGAACTGCAGCAGCCCTTCGGCGTCGCGGCCCGTCAATTCGCCAATGATGTCCACGACATCCCCGCCCGAGCAGAACGCGCGGCCGGCCCCGGTAATCACGACCACGCGCACATCCTGCTGGTCTCGAAGCTGTGCGATGAAGTCCGTCAGCTCGTGATAAACCTCAAACGTGATCGCATTCAAACGTTCCGGCCGATTCAAAGTGATCGTGCCGATGCCATCGCGCTGTTCGTAAAGAAAACTTTTCGGATTCTTCATTTCACTAGGTTACTTGTTCACAGTCTCTTCAACGAATCTCACCGGAACCGGGAGAGCGCCCGCCCTTAAAACCAAAGCAAGATCTTCAGCCGATTGTTTCGTAAAACGACCTGAGATTTCGCCTTGATCCTCAATCCGTGACTTGATGAAGGCGATCGACTTGACTTCGTCGTTTAGGACTACGCCGATGTATTGGTAGATGTTAGAGCCGGTCCACGCGCCAAACTTTGCCGCTCCATCTGGTTTCAGTGAAAACGTAATTGAGTAGTTCCCCTTGCCGCCACCCGCGTCCGCCACTGCCGCCGCTGTGCGGAGGTCGCTGCCCGCAATAATCGGTGGAGACTTAACCACAACCCATTGTTTCGCGGTTGAAGTACTGACTTCCTCGCGCTCGGTATACGGCAGCACCCTGAACGCCTGTTCCGCACCCTCCGCGGAAGCAAACGACGCGGCGGCTTCTTCGCGGGTCACGAACGTCTGCACGGCCGACGGGCTCGGCGGACTCATGACGTGAACGAGTTCAAGTTTTCCCCACGTGCTGATGATTCGCTTTACGCGCTCAGGATCATCGGTGGCAGGCAGGCTAATTTCGATAAGTCCGTTAGCGGGATCGCCTTTAGGTTGAATTTCGTAGTTCGCCAGGCCTAACGCGTTGAGCCGGCTGTCGATCACATTGATGGTTTGTCGCACCGCCGCGCTTCGATCAGGCGCTTTTGGATCTACTTCCAGAACCAGACGCCACGCCAGCTTCCGGTTACTGACAACCGACCAACCGGCCACACCGATGCCGGCGATGAATGGCAGCCCTAATCCAAGGATCAGGATCCAGACAATCACGTTTCGTTGGCGCTTGTTTTTAAAGGCCGAGACACCGACGGGCGGTGCAGACGGTGGCGGCGGAGGTTGGAACGCGCTAACGGTCGGCTGGCTTTCGGGCCCTGCCGGGATCGCGAGAGTCGGCGGCGCCGTCTCCAAAGGCTTGTTTACCAACTCCGTCCCGTCGTCGAGACAGAACCGCAGGCCGAGATCCTCGTAAACGCGACTGCATGTAGGGCACCGTTTCATCGTTAGTTTACAGAACAGCCGTCCCTTCGATTTCGATTTTAGCGCGGTCTTCCAGAAGACTCTTCACCTCGACCAGCACCATTGCCGGAAAATGTTTGCCCATGCGCGCGCGATAACGCTCACCGATTTCCGTCGTTCGATCGCGGTATTCATTCTTGTCAGTGACGTAAATGATCAGTCGCGCGATTTGATCAGGTTTCCCACCGGCTTCAACGACGACCGCAATCACATTCGCCAGCGCGAGATCGAACTGCTCAATGACATCATCGCTGACTATCCTTTGCTGGTGATCCCAGCCGATTTGCCCAGAGATGAAAAGCAACCGGCCGCCGGCATCGGTGAGCACCCCGTTCGAATAGCCTCGCGGCGCGCCGAGTGATTCGGGATTGATTAGTGTGAAACTCATTTCTGTTGCGCGATCTCTAACAGATTGCTGCCTGGGTCGCGGACAAAAAATCGTGGCGCATTCGGGTTCGGCTTGGGATCCGGGATGATCTCGACTCCGGCTTCGCGAAATTTCTGTTCCGCTTCCGCCAGGTCAGAAATGGCGAAGCAGACATGACCGGAACTCAACTGTCCGTGTCCTTCGTCGCCGACCGAGAGGTGCAACTGCGTCTCGCCGATTTCGTACCACGCACCGCTTTGGCGCGACGTCGCCGGTTTCGGAATCTGTTTCAAGCCGAGCACCGCGCCGTAAAAATGCTTGGCCGCCGCTTCCAGTTTCGCGGGCACCGTTACGTTGACGTGATGAAGAGCTACAACCATTAAACGAGCTTGAAGTGTGGGTTCTCGATGATGCCAAAGATATTGCCGAAGGGATCTTTAACCGTCCCAACCTTGATTCCTCCACCGACGTCCTGCACGGGTTCGTGAATCGTTGAGCCCAATGCAATCAGCTCTTTGAAAACTGCGTCCGCATCAGCGACCCCCCAATATGCCACTGCTCCGTCAGCTCGTACACCGGCAGCGGTATCGTCTGGTTGGAGACCAAGTTCATATCCACTCACATTGAATCCGACGTAGAACGGCTGGTCGAAGTAAGGCTCGATCCCGAGGACCTTGGTGTACCACACCTTGCCTTTTTCAATGTCGCCGACGTGATAAATAGCTGTGCGTAGTCCGAGAAACATGAATTCAACCCCCTTTTGCCTCTGTGCCTACCGCTCGCGATTCTGCAATTGAGCGTTGAACTCGGCCGACTTGTTCTTAGGGACGCTCAGGCTTTGCCACTCACTCGACTTGAAATGCTTCGCGAGATAGACAATCTGCCCGATGTGATTCGCGTAATGGGCAATCTGCCGGTTGATGGCCTGCACGACTGTGTGATCCTCGCCGCGAATCTTCACCGTGCGCATAAGATCGTCGGCCGTTAATGGTTCAAGCGCCGCGAAGGTGCATTTCCAACCCTTCTCCCAGTACGAAAGCACTTCGTCCTTCGTCGTCTCGGGCAGCATCACGAATTCCATGTCCCGATTGCGGTCCGGCTTCTCGCCGTCAGTAGTCAGGAAATCAGTCCAGCGCGAAAACATGTTGCCGGCAATATGCTTGATGATGACGGCGACGGTGTTCGATTCATCGTCGATGGCGCGAAAGAAATCTTCGTCGCTGGTTTGCGCGAACGCGCGCTCGCCCAGCTTTTTATATTCGCGAAACGTTCGCAGCGCGTCTTCGAGATAATGTTGTCCGAGAGATTGAGTGGTCATAGCGTTCTCTAATTTGGAGTGCGCCGGCAGAGCGAAGCGGCGACGCCGCTTTGGATTAAGGATCGCGAAAGACGATCCAAAGCGGTGTCGCACTACGCTTGCCACCGCACTCCAAAACCGCTCGCTATCGCTCGCGGTTTTGTAATTCAGTCGCGACCTCTGCGCGCGCTACTGATCGTTGCTCACCAGTCTTCATATCCTTAATCGCGACCTCACCTTTTGCGCGCTCTTCGTCTCCAAGAATCGCCACCAACGGGATTCCGCGTGCCGAGGCATACTTGAATTGCTTTCCCAGCTTGTCGGCTTCGGGATAGACATCGACGCGCAATGCCTCGCCTCTCAATTCGCTCGCGAGTGCGATCGATTCAGCGATTGAGTCCTCGCTCCAGAGTGTCACCATCACGTCCGCAGGCGAAGCTATCAACTGCTCAGGAAACATTTCGCGCTCGCTCATCACCACAATGATTCGTTCGAGCCCGAGCGAGAAGCCGCACGCCGGAACGTCCTTGCCAAGAAACATGCCGACTAGGTTGTCGTAACGTCCGCCGCCGCCGAGACTGCCCGCGAGATCGGTCACGTTCATTTCAATGATCGCGCCGGTGTAATACGCGAGTCCGCGCGCCAGCGTCGGATCGAGTTTGATTCGCGCATCGACATTGCTTGCCTTGGCGAACTGAAGAATTTGGCGCAGGTCGTCAACGCCACTCGCGCCGATTTCGTGTGCACCGATGAACTCGACCAAACGTCCCAGAACATCAGCATTGTAAGCCGCGCGCGCGTCCGTAGCCTCACCGAGATCGACCAGATCCAAAGCATGTTTTGCGCCGGCAAGTCCTTCGAAGAAGCGCATCAGCTTCACGGCGGACTCATCGACGATCCCACGTTCCTGAAGCTCACGCGCGACACCCTCAGGCCCGGCTTTGTCCATCTTGTCGAGGGCAATTAGAGCGCCGTCGTGTTGCTCACGCGGCACCCCAGCCTGATCGAGAATGCCCGTGAGGACCTGCCGATGATTCAAGCGAATCGTAAAGTCTTTGAAGCCCAGCGCTACCAGCGCGTCGCTCGCCGCCGCGATTAGTTCGGCCTCGACGACCATCGATTGCGACCCAAGCACATCGACGTCGCATTGATAAAATTCGCGAAAGCGGCCGCGCGCCGGACGGTCCGCGCGCCAGACCGGTTGAATCTGGTAACGCTTGAAAAATTTCGGTAGATCGTTTTGATACTGCGCGACGACGCGCGCCAGGGGAACAGTCAAGTCGTAACGCAGCGCGAGATCCGCTTCGCCGGTCTTCTCATGCTCGCCGCGCTTGAGAATTTTGAAGATAAGTTGATTGCCTTCTTCACCATACTTGCCCATCAGTGTCTCGATATTCTCGACCGCCGGCGTTTCCAGCGGCTCGAAGCCGTAGCGCTCGTAGACCTGCTTAATCACCCCAATGACGTACTCGCGTTTACGCACGTCGGCGGGCAAAAAATCGCGCATGCCACGGGCCGGTTGGGTCTTTGGTGAAGGCATTAGCGCGGCATGATAACAGACAATAAGACGTGCTTTGTACTTCGTGCTTTGGACTTTGGTTTTTGGTCTTTGGTTTTGGGTGTTTCGCCCTGATGCTTGGCCAAGCAGAGTAGTTAGGAGGCGGAAAGCATAAAGCCCAAAGACCAAAGTCCCTCTGATTTCTTGATTCGTTGTAACTTTCCGAGTATAAGCAGCGTCAATCCAGTTTACGCGGTTGGCTTTCAAGCCAAGTGAAACATTCCATTTCGAAGTTCAGTAAGGAGTCCACCATGATCCGTCGCCAATTTGCAGTCTTAGTTCTGCTTTTCGCACTCGTCGCGCCGTATGCCGCTCTTGCGCAGCAGCAACCGGCCAACCAGCCCGCGCTCGATCCCAACGACCCAATCGCAAAGATTCGCGATGAAGGTATGAATCGATCACAGGTGATGCAGACGCTTTCCTACCTGACCGATGTCATCGGTCCGCGTCTGACGGCGTCGCCGCAGATGAGACGGGCGAACGATTGGACCCGCGATACTTTGACGAAATGGGGACTGCAGAACGCAAATGTTGAAAGCTGGGGGACGTTCGGCCGGGGATGGTCTTTGAAGCGATTCAGCGCGCAGGTGGTCGAGCCGCAGGGCTTCCCGCTAATTGCTTATCCGAAAGCCTGGTCGCCAGGAACAAACGGACCAGTAGCCGCTGAAGTTGTTTACTTTGACGCGAAAGACGAGGCCGATCTGGCGCGCTTTAAAGGTAAGTTGAAAGGCAAGATCGTTTTGACCGCGCCCATGCGCGAAGTGAAAGCGCTGTTTGCGGCGCCGGGAACGCGACGCGACGAAAAGAACCTGCTGGCTCTCGCGAATGCACCGATGCCGCGAGCGGGCGGTGGCCGCGGTGGGGCCGGCAATCGCAATCCTGAATTTCTCGCGGCACAGAAGTTCGCAGCGGCCAAAAACCAGTTCTTTGTTGACGAAGGCGCGGCCGTGCTGGTAGATCCCGGCCGTGGTGATGGCGGCACGATTTTCGTATCGGCGGCAACTGTGCCGCAGCCGTTCTCGCCGGACGGTTTTGGGCCAGGCGCGGCCAGCGCGAATGCACCGCGGCGGTTCAGGCCCTGGGACAAAGACGCCCCAAAGATGGTGCCCCAGGTAGCCATGGCGGTCGAACACTACAATCGCGTGGTTCGCATGATTCAAGCCGGCGAAAAAGTGAAGATGGAAGTGGAGTTAGCCGTTGAATGGCAGGAGAAGGATCTGAACGGCTACAACACGGTGGCGGAAATTCCCGGCAGCGATCCCACGTTGAAGGCTGAGATCGTGATGCTGGGTGGCCATATGGATTCCTGGCACGGCGGCACGGGCGCGACGGACAATGGGGCCGGCGTGGCGGTGGGCATGGAAGCTGTGCGCATCATTCAAGCTTTGGGTTTGAAGCCGCGTCGCACGATTCGCATCGCTTTGTGGAGCGGTGAAGAGCAAGGACTGCTCGGCTCGCGCGCGTACGTCGCAAAACATTTCGGCAGAATGGAAACGCCGGCTGCCACTACTGCGGCAAATGGCAACGGCAACGGGACGACGGCAACGCCGCCTGCGCCGGTGCTGGTGAAGCTACCGGATTATGACAAGGTCGCGGGTTACTTCAACCTCGATAACGGCACCGGAAAGATTCGCGGCGTTTACTTGCAGGGCAACGACGCGATGGCCGGACTGTTTCGCCAATGGCTGGCGCCGTTCCGCGATCTTGGTGCTGAGACGCTCTCGCTTTCGAATACGGGCGGCACGGATCATCTCGCGTTCGACGCGATTGGCCTTCCGGGCTTCCAATTCATTCAGGATGAGATCGAATACGACACGCGCACGCACCACTCGAACATGGACACGTTCGATCGCATTCAAGCGGATGATATGAAGCAGGCGTCCACGATCATGGCCGCATTCATCTATCAGAGTGCGATGAGAGATGAGAAGTTGCCGCGGAAAACTATGCGTTGAGTGGCGCAAGTTTCTAACTTGCGTGGGAGTCGGGGCAGTAGCCCGACCGTCAGGGAGGGCGCATCTGTCGGCTGACGCCCTCCCTGACGGTCGGGCTACTGCCCCGATTGGCGTTACACTGACTCGAAATGCACTTGCTTGAGATCAACAATCTGAAGACCCATTTTCCGACGCGCGCGGGAATCGTGCGCGCCGTCGATGACGTCAGTTTTTTCATCGATCGTGGCGAGCTGCTGGGGCTGGTGGGCGAAAGTGGCTGCGGCAAGTCAATGACGGCGCTGTCGATAATGCGGCTGATTGCGCCGCCGGGAAAAATCGTGGGCGGCGAACTTCTGTTCAAAGACCGCGATCTGATGAAATTATCGAATGCCGAGATGCGGGCCATACGGGGTGACGACATCGCGATGATCTTTCAGGATCCGATGACATCGCTGAATCCCGTCTTCACGGTCGGCGAGCAGATCGCTGAGGCTCTGCGTCTTCATCGTGGTCTTTCCCGGAAAGCTGCGCGCCAGGCGGCCGTCCAGGCAATGCACGAAGTTGCGATTCCCGATCCGGAAATGCGGGCGGACGATTATCCTCACCAGCTTTCGGGCGGCATGCGGCAACGGGTGATGATTGCGATGGCGCTCGCGTGCGATCCCGAACTGTTAATTGCGGACGAACCGACCACCGCGCTCGACGTGACGATTCAGGCGCAGATTCTCGATCTCCTCGACAATTTGAGGAAGACGCGCGATCTCGCGGTCCTGCTGATCACGCACGACCTCGGCGTCGTTGCCGAAGTCGCCGATCGCGTCTGCGTGATGTACACCGGAAGGATCGTTGAAGAATCACCTGTCGATGAATTGTTTGCGCGGCCCAAGCACCCATATACGGAAGGTCTGCTGCGTTCGGTGCCCAAGCTGACGATGAAAGATGTCGTCAAACAAGAACGCTTGCAGACAATCGAAGGTGTCGTGCCGAAACCGACGGCATTGCCGCCCGGCTGTCACTTCGAGCCGCGTTGTCCCTATCGCATGCCGCGGTGCCGCGAAGGCGAGATTCCTTTGTATCCGGCAGGCGAAGGCGTGACCGTGCGATGTGTGCTTTACGATCCAGCGACTACAGGAAACGGGTCTGACGCAGTGGAGCTTAGTCGGCCGTCGCCATAGCAAGTGGCTCAACCAGCCATCGAAGATGGCGGTAGATTAGTAGCACCGGGCGTAAGCCCGGGGTTACTTCGCGGTTCAGAATTTAGAGCCCGCGAAGCGGGCGACAGAAATTTCTGCCGCCCCTCCGGGGCTCGTTAACATTTGCTAACAGCCAACCCCGGGCTCACGCCCGGGGCTACTATCTGCCGCTTGCTTCGCAAGCTCGTTGAGCAGTTCCTGGTGGCAGGTTACTTGAATTAGATCGCTGAAAAGACTCAACCAAGCTTTTCGTGAAGACAACCGCTCAAAATAACGGCCATCCACTGGTTAACGTCCAGTCACTCGTCAAGCACTTTCCGACTGACGACGGGCCAATCCGCGCCGTTGATAGCGTTACGTTCGACATTTTCCGAGGTGAGACGCTGGGACTCGTCGGCGAGTCAGGCTGCGGCAAATCAACGGCCGGCCGGTGCATCCTGCGTTTGATCGAACCGACGAGCGGCGACGTAAAGTTCGAAAACCGTGACGTCACCGCCATGAACAAACGCGACTTGCGCGCGTTGCGGCGCGAAATGCAGATCATCTTCCAGGATCCCGCCGCGTCACTGAATCCCCGGATGAAAGTCGGCAACATCGTCGGCGAACCTTTGGTGATTCACAAAATCGGAAATAAAGCAGAGCGGCGCGAGCGCGTCGCCTGGCTCCTCGGCAAGGTCGGTCTCGATCCTGACTACGCGAGTCGCTACAGTCACGAATTCTCTGGCGGACAGTTACAACGGATTGGTGTGGCGCGCGCGCTGGCGTTGAATCCGAAACTGATCGTGGCCGACGAGCCGGTTTCGGCGCTGGATGTTTCCGTGCAAGCCCAGGTCGTTAACCTGCTTCAGGATCTGCAAAAAGAATTCGGGCTCACCTACCTTTTCATCTCCCACGGACTCGCCGTGGTCGAACACATTTCAACGCGCGTGGCCGTGATGTATCTCGGCCGCGTGGTCGAGATTGCGACGGCCGCTCAGCTTTACGCTGACCCTTTGCACCCGTACACGAGCGCTCTGTTGTCGGCGATTCCCGTTCCCGATCCAAAAGAGAAACGCGACCGCATTATCTTGAAGGGTGACGTGCCGACGGCCCGCAATCCGCCGTCAGGCTGTCGCTTTCGGACGCGCTGTCCGATCGCTATTGACGAGTGCTCGCAAATTGATCCAGAGTTGCGCGAAATTTCTCCGGGCCACTCCGCGGCATGCATTCGCGTCGATGGTTACGCCGATGCCAAGCCAATCGAGACGTTGGTTACCAAAACGGTATCAGAAGCCCGACCGTAAGGGAGGGCAACGCTCGCGAGTGTTTTGAAACATAGGTCAGTCAGCACTCGTATCAAGAATCTTAGTCAACTTGCCCTTGCTTACGCGCGGGCTTCTGACACAGTAATCATCGGACGGAAAGCAGTCTCCCCGTCCTCTACAAATCAGAGGAGAAAACATGAGCGATCCAAATCAGGAGTTTCACGCCCCACCGCCGCCGCCAATCCAAACTGAGCCGGAGCGTCAGCGTCCGACCTGGTTGATGTGGGCAGGCGTCGGTGTATTTGTACTCGGCATAATCATCATCGGGCTGAACATCGCGGGCGTGCTGACGTCAGTGATTGGCACCGGCGCGACGGTTTGTGTGTTGGGCATCATGTTCTTCGGGTTCAGCTTCATGCGACTGCCGGTCGTGCCGGACGCACCGCCTAAGATGTCCACAGCGGCAACGCTCGCCGGAATCTTTTTTGAACCCACGCGCGTGTTCCGGAATCTTCGCGCTCACCCGCGTTGGCTGGCCGCGATTCTGATTGTGGGAATTGTCAGTGCGGTGTACACCACGGCGTTTTATCGGCGCCTCGGTCCGGAACGCATTGTGAATTTCACTTTTGACGCGCTGGAGCAGAGTCCTTTGAAACCTCCGCCCGAGGCGCTCGCCGAATCCAGGCGCACAGAACTCGAAGAAGGCAAATTCAACGTCGGCCCAGGTGACAAATGGAATCAGCACCATCGCGAACGGGTTTTTTGGCGTTGCTCTGGTCGCGGCGCTGGCCCTTCTGGGCGTGCTCGCGTTTGGCGGTCGCATGCACTTCTGGCAGGCGTTTTCGGTCGTCGCATACGTCAGTCTGCCCGTGACCGTGATACAGAAGTTAATTAGTTTCCTGGTGCTTTACCTGAAGGCGCCGGAAGACATCCATCCGTTGCTGGGCCAGGAATCGTTGGTCTATGACCACCTGGCGCTGCTGGTGTCGTCGAAAGACCATCCGATTCTCTACACGTTCCTGGCGACTTTCGGCATCCTGGCGTTGTATCGAATCTGGCTGACGGCGACGGGACTCCGCGAGGGTGGGTACAAAGTCAGTTCGACGGCTGCTTGGGGAGTGACCATCACGCTGACAGTTCTGTTCCTCGTGCTCAGGCTGGCGATGGCCGCAATCTTCCCGAGCTTCCTAGGGTAAGTGCAAAAGTGGCACAGACTTCAGTCTGTGATTCGTCTTTGGAATTCGTTTGGCCGGGCTGATCACAGACTAAAGTCTGCCACTTTATTCGTATCGTAGCGATTCGATTGGATCGAGCCGCGCGGCCTTCCACGCCGGCCACAGCCCGAAGATCACGCCAATGCCGACGCTCGCGGCGAAACCCGCGATCGGCGCCCACAGAGGCACGTACGACGGCATGATCAATCGCACCACCAGCGTCAGCAGCCAGCCGACTAACAATCCCAGCAGTCCGCCGAATCCAGTCAAGGTCGCCGCTTCGATCAGGAACTGAACCATGATGTCTTTGCGGCGCGCGCCAATCGCCTTGCGCACTCCGATTTCGCGTGTCCGCTCGGTGACCGACACCAGCATGATGTTCATCACGCCGATGCCTCCTACCATTAAGCCGACTGACGAAATCACGACCATCGCGACGGCGACGCCGCCGGTGATCGAACGAAACGTCTGGATGAGCGACTCAGTCGTCTCAATTCCGAAGTTGTCGCGCTCTCCAAACGGCACCTGGCGCCGCACGCGCAACGTATCGACAACCTGATCCATTGCCTGCCGCATCATGCCGGGTTTTGCCACGGCGAGAATGTAGATGTCGTCCTCGTTCGGTTTAACTTTGCGCGCGACGTTATAAGGCAGGTAGATGACATTGTTTTGATCGTCACTGCCGCCGCCGAACAAAAACTGCTCGCGCTTTTGCAACACGCCTACCACACGAAACTCTTCCGCGTCGATCTTGATTGTTTCCTCAAGGGGCGAGCGGAACCGGAAGAAGTCGTCGGCGACTTTTGAGCCGATCACGCACACCTTCTGGTTCGCGTCGTTCTCGTATTGTGAAAAGAACCGACCTTCCGAAACGACTTGCGTGCCGGCTTTCTCAAAGTCCGGCAGCGTGCCCTGCAGCGCAACCGAGGCCGAGGTTTTTCCTCCGCCGCTGACATTAATCTTCCGGCCAAAGAAGTTGCTCGTGATGTCGAGAAAGGGGACTGAGACTTCGACGGTTGGCAGTTGTGACAAGGCGATCGCATCGTCATAGGTCAGCTCTTTGCGCATGCGCTCTTCGCGCGAGCGGCGGCCGACATGAATGCCGGGATCGAACTTGCTGATGTACATCGACCGGGTGCCGAACGATTCGACTTCTTTCGTCACCGCCGTGTCCACGCCCGCGATGATCGAGGCGATCAGCATTACCGTGATCACGCCGATGATGACGCCAAAGACCGTTAGGAACGAGCGCAGCTTATTGGCGCGCAAGGTGCCCAGCGCCATCCAAAGGTTCTCGAGAATGTCAGAACGTATTAGTTTCATGTTCAGGTTTGGAGTGCGCCGGCTCGACGGCGCTTTCTGCCTGCATCGGCCAAACGCAAAAGCGGCGTCAAGCCGCCGCACTCCAAATTACGTGTCCGCACGAAGCGCTTCAATCGGATCCAACCGCGCGGCCTTCCACGCCGGAAACAGTCCCGAGACCGCGCCGGCGCTACCCGAAACCGCCAGCGCTCCGAGGATGGCGGCCAGTGAAAGATAGGTGGGAAAAATCGCCGCGGTCACTAGTTTCCCGATCAACCACGCCAAAAAGATTCCCATGGCGCCGCCCATCGTCGCGAGCGTCACCGCTTCAAATAAGAACTGTTTGAGAATATCCGCTTTGCGCGCGCCGAGCGCCTTGCGGATGCCAATTTCCTTGGTGCGTTCGGTGACCGACACCAGCATGATATTCATGATCACAATTGCACCAACGATCAGCGCGATGCCGGGAACCAACATCGCTACGATAAAGATGGTGCCGAAGATGCGGTCGCGCAGGCCGGTTATCGCGTCCGGTGTAACGATGCCAAAGTTATCTTTCTCTTTCGGCTGTAGATGCCGGCGCGCGCGCATGAGAAAGCGGGCTTCCTCAACCGCGTCACTGAAAATCTCATCAGACCGCGCGGTCGCGGTGAAATACAACGAGCGCTGCCGCACCAGGGGCCCGAAGTCCAGCTGATACGCCTTCAAGGGAATGACGATGAAACCGTCCTGCGGAATGCCGAAGACCGTACCCTTCACGGCTTCAACGCCGACGACGCGATAAGGCAGACCGCGAATGTGAATTTCGCCGCCGATCGGATTGCCGGCCGGGAACAGCTTGTTGGCGATGTCCGCTCCGATGTAAGCGACGCGCGCGCCGCCTTCAGCTTCGGCGTCTACAAAGAAGCGGCCAAACTCAATGTTGCGATTGTCGATGTCAGATGTGTTGGCAGTGGCGCCACTGACAAAAGTGTCTTGCAGAACCTGATCTCCGCGTTTAACTTCGGCGGGAGTTCCGCGGGCCTTCGCGCCGATTTTGCCGATCAGCGTCGCCTTCTCTTTCAGGTAATCGTAGTCATCGAGCGTCAACTCTTTGTTGCGACGTTGCGCGGCGGCGATCGTGTCGGTGTCTTTGAAATCTTCGAACGGATTAAAGCGTTGGACCGAAAACGATTTTGCGCCGATACCGGCAATCTTCTCGTCGATGTAGACGTTAAAACCCTGAATTAATGAAACGACCGTTACAAACGCCGTCACACCGACAATCATGCCGAGCAAAGTCAGCGCTGAACGCATTTTGTGCGCCCAAATCGCGGCGATCGCGACTTTCAGGATTTCGATGAGCTTCACTGCTCGATAATACGTCCAGAGAGGGGAATTGGTTACCTTGGCGGTGCTGCGGCTTTGCCGCCTGATGTGCGGAAAGGCTTCGCCTTTCCGGTTTGCTCTTTCCTTGTCGTCGAGGCTCCGCCTCGTGCGGAGGCGCAGCCTCCAAATTTTTTTCGGGAAGCCGGAAGGGCAGAGCCCTTCCGCACATCAGGCGGCAAAGCCGCGCTAGCTACTCATACCGCAACGATTCAATTGGATCCATTCGCGCTGCTTTCCATGCCGGCCACAGGCCGAACACGATGCCGACGCCGCCCGAGATGCCGATGCCGATCACAATCGCCCACGCAGGCACATATGCCGGCAGCGGCGAGTACCAGTTGGTGAGGAGGCTCGCGACTTCCCCCACCAGCAGCCCTAGCAAGCCGCCGATGGCCGTCAGCATTACGGCTTCGATCAAGAACTGCGAAAGGATGTTCAGCCGCGTGGCGCCAACAGCTTTCCGCAATCCGATCTCCTTCGTGCGTTCAGTGACTGATACCAGCATGATGTTCATCACGCCGATGCCGCCAATCATTAGCGCCACGAACGAAATCGCCGTCAGCACGAGATACGTCGCGCCGGTCAGCTGGTTGTACACATCCAGCAGCGCGTCTTGCGAAGAGATGCCAAAGTTGCTTGGCTCCCCACGCTTCACGCCGCGGCGCCGGCGCAGGATGTCGGTCATCTCGTCGATAGCGGTCTTAACGTGCGCGCGCGAAACCGGCCGCACAATAATGGCTGAGATGATTTCGGGAAAGTCGAACTCCGGATAGTACTTCCCAAACGTCGTGATGGGAATAAAGACTGAGTTGTCGCGCGATTGGCCGAGGATGCTGCCGAGCGGTTCCATTATGCCAACGACCTTGAACGGGTGGCCCGCGAGTTTGATTTCCTTGTCGAGCGGATCTTCGTACTCGAAAAGTGCCTTGACAACATCGATGCCCAGCACGCAGACATTCTCGCGCCGGTCAACGTCGAGGTCAGAGATGAAACGGCCGCGATCAACGTAACTTGAAACGGTGTATTCGTGATAAGGCGTTGCGCCGATCAGGATCGGAGTATCGCTCTGATTACCACGGTACTGAACTGTTTCTGCGACTTTGCGATAAAACGGCGCCACTCCTGCGACTGAGGTTGCTTCGTTGCGAATTGTGTCCGCATCTTCAATCGTCAACTCTTTGCGATGGATTTCTTCCTGGGTCGGTTGATGCCCAATGCTCGGATCGAACTTCGTCGCCCAGATGGTGTTTGAACCGAGCGACTCGATTTGGTCGGCGAATGCTTTGTTCAACCCCTGAATGATCCCCACCATGAACACGACGGTCACGACGCCAACGCTGACGCCGAGAATCGTCAGCGCAGAGCGCAGCTTGTTAGCGCGCACCGTCTCGAGCGCCATCCAGGCTGATTCTTTTACGTCGGCAATGTTCATCTCAAACGGAGCGCGGGCATCTCTGCCCGCATGAGCGCGTAGCGCGAAGCTATGACGCTGTCAGCTTCGACCTCTCAGCACGATACCAGGCGCTGCTGAAGCGCCAGTCGGCGGCACACTCGCACAGCCCGGCTTTTACGGGATTACTTTCTATATAAGCAATCGCATTAGTGAAATGCTTCGCGTTTCGAATATATCGATCAAAATAGTCTTCAAACCAGAAACGACCCTTTCTTCCGAGAGTCTTATTAGCTTCCTGCGACGTAAAGGATTTAAGCGAATGCATGATGTTCGACACTGAATTTCCGACGCAAGGCGCTGCTAAAATATGCACGTGGTTAGGCATCACAACCCAAGCTGACATCGATAACGCTCTCCATCGAAGTAAAGCAATGCGTTCTCCAACATCGTCGCGATTCTTAAATCGGATAGGAAACAAGCGCCATAACCCTGATCTAGATATGCTTCAATTCGCCAGCGGAGCGCGTCCGCAAAGTCCTCGCCTTCTCTGGCAAGCTCAGTTTTCCATCGCTGCAAAAGATTCTGTGGCATGGAATCATGCAGGCGAAAGGTAATCGATTGGAAAACTTCACCGGCATCGAAATGCGGAAGATAGCCACGACTATGCCAGCCCTGCGGGGCGCGATTTCTTAAGAATTCGGACATTGTCTTCGCGCTGCGCGCTTATGCGGGCAAGGATGCCCGCGCTCCTCTTGCGCCCGCGCTCCTTCTATTCTGCTCTGAGCGCTTCAATCGGATCGAGTCGCGACGCCCGCCACGCCGGCCACAGGCCGCTGACCACGCCAACAATTGACGAGACGCTGACGCCCAGCACCGCTGACCAGATGCTGATCAAAAGCGGAAACCCGATCAGCAGGGCGATCAACCAGGCAGCGCCGAATCCCGTCAGCACGCCCATCGTCCCGCCGATAGCCGTCACAGTTACCGCTTCGATCAGAAACTGCGTCAGGATGTCTTTGCGCCGCGCGCCCACGGCTTTGCGAATGCCAATTTCTTTCGTGCGCTCAGTAACGGACACCAGCATGATATTCATGACGACGATGCCGCCGACCACGAGCGAAATCGCCGAGACGCCAATCGTCACGAGATAAATGTTCGAAGTGGCTTTCGAATATAGATCCAGAAACACGTCCTGGGTTTCGAGCGCGAAACCATCGTCCTCATCTTTGAAACTCTTGCCGCGGCGATTACGCATAATGGCGCGGACTTGATCTTCGGCGGCTTCCAGTTGCGCCGGTGATTCGGTTTGCACAAACACAACCAGCGAACCCTGCGGCGCGTATGCGGCGCCGCTGAAATCAACGCCGAAGCGCTTCTTGTACGTCGTGAACGGGATATAGACGCGCGTGTCGCGCGAGATGCCGAAGATCTTTCCCAGCGGCTGCAGCACCCCGATGATTATGTACCGATGGCCACCAACCCAGATGTCCTGGCCGAGCACGCGATCGGCGGATTCGTTTGGAAACAGATTCGTCACCACGTCTGAGCCGACAACGCAGGTGTCGCCGCCCGAGGCGCCTTCGCCTTCGGTCCAAAATCGGCCGGAATCGATCGATACGCCGTCGATGTCAAACATCGCAACCGGCTCGATCCCGCGAACCTGCATGGCTTCAAAAGTCTCGGTGCCACGCTTGGCGGGCTTGATCGAATTCACCGCGACGCCCGTGCGCCAGCAAGCCGTGCAGAGCCGCGCGATCGCGTTCGCATCGTCCGGGGTGACCGGTTTGCGCTTGTTGTATCTGACGAACTCTTCGCGCGAGGTAATGACCTGCGGACGTTTGGAGACGGTGAAGACGGTCGAGCCCTGCGAATTGAATGTCTGCGAGACGGTTTGGTCGAGGCCTTTGATGATCGTGACGACTGAGATGACAGCCGTCACGCCGACAATGATGCCGACGAGGGTCAGTGCGGTGCGTAACTTGTTCTGACGAAGACTGGCCGCGGCCACCAGGAAAGCTTCCCAGAGGGCGGCGACGCGGAAAATCGGGAAAGAACGGACTCGGGCGGGTACAGACAGTCGCTTACCAAATACCAGTGCAGCACGTTCGGGGGATGGTTCGCTGCGCTTTTCGCTGCTGTCGGGCATGGCAGCGGCCCTACCTGACTTGCTCGTCTTTTTCGATCAGCCCGTCGCGAATTGAGATGATGCGGTGGGCGCGCGCGGCGATATCATGCTCGTGCGTGACGAGAATGATGGTGTTGCCGTCTTCGTGAAGCCTCTCGAAGAGGTTCATGATTTCGTAGCTGGTGGCCGTGTCGAGCGCGCCGGTCGGTTCGTCAGCGAGAAGAATCGACGGGTGATTGACGAGCGCGCGAGCAATGGCCACGCGCTGGCGCTGACCGCCGGAGAGTTCATTTGGCCGGTGCATCATGCGATCGGTGAGATCGACGGCGCCGAGCGCGTGCGTCGCCATCTCCTTACGCTTGGCGCCGGGAATGCCACCGTAAATCAATGGCAGCTCGACGTTGTGCAAAGCCGTCGCCCGCGCCAGCAAATTGAAAGTTTGAAAGACAAAGCCGACTTCCTGATTACGAATGCGCGCGAGTTCATCGTCATCCATCTCAGAGACGTTCTTGCTATTCAGCCAGTACTCGCCCTGCGACGGAGTGTCGAGACATCCGATCAGGTTCATCAGGGTGGACTTGCCTGAGCCGGACGGCCCGGTGATCGCGAGGTACTCGCCGCGGCGCACATCGAAGGTCACGCCATGCAGCGCGTGCACCTTCTCCGCGCCCATGTCGTAAGTTTTCCAGATGTTACGCATCGCGATCAGCGATGTGCTTTTGCCGACCTCGGAAGGTGGTTCTGGCTGCACTACTGCCGCGGATGATGTGGTTAGCGTGGCTTCGGCCATTTGGATCGATTCTTAAACGCTCCCCCCTGGAGGGAGGGAGCGATGTCTAGTTACTGTTCGCGTTCGCGCCGGGTGTGCGTGTCTGTCGCTTCACCACGGTTCCGTCTTTCAGAGTCTTCAGAATACGGCTGGGGCCCGTGACGACTTCTGTCCCTGATGCCAATCCGCCGGTGATCTCAATGTCAGACTCGCCGGTGATGCCGGTGGTCACTTCCACGAACTTCACCTTGTTCGACTTGTCGATGGTGTAAACGCCTTTCAGTTCCTTCGGCTTTTCACCCGAAGCCGGTGGCGCGCTGCTCGCGATAGTCGGTCCCGGGGCCGGCGTTGGCGGCGCCTTTTCGACGATTGCCTGAAGCGGGACTGCGACCACGTTTTGCTTCGTCTTGGTTGTGACAGTGGCCGTGGCGCTCATGCCCGGACGCAGCTTGTTACGTTCTTCATCCGGAAGATCGCGAATCTTCGAGCGTGACCTTGAACTCTTTCGCCTCCTGCACGTTCACGCGATTCGAAAGGCCACCCTGCGTATCGGACTTCGCGATGGCCAGCGGGTTCTTTTGCGTGACGATGCCTTTCATTTCCTTTTCGCCCAGCGCGTCAACCTTCACTTTGGCTTCCTGACCGACTTCCACGTTCGCAATTTCGGTTTCGTCGACGTTGACCTCAACGTTGATGGTGGACATATCGGCAATTGTCATTAGCGGGGTCGAAGAAAGTTGTGACACCGCGAATTCACCGACGCGCGTCGGAATGTCAGCTACCACGCCGGTCAACGGCGAAAACTGAGTCGCCTTTTCGCGCTGGCTGGATGAGCCGCGGAGAATTGCCTGCTGCTGGTTCGCGCGCATCTCGCTCGAACGCACGCCGGTCTGAGCTTCTCTTACGGCCACGCGTTGCGAGTTAGCACGCTCCTGCGCTTCTCGGACGGCAATGTTCGCGGCTTCAACTTTCGCCTTTGCCTGATCGTAGCGATCGCGCGTGGCGTCGTACTCGGCGCGCGACATTACATTCTGTTCGACAAGATTCGTGGCGCGCTTCAGCTCGCGTTCCGCGGCCCGGAGGTCGATGAGAGAGGTCGAGGCACCCTGTCTGGCCTGCGACACACCCGCTTCGGCCACCACCAGTCCCTGCTGCGCTGCACTGACTGCCTGACGTGCATTCTGGACATCGTTAAGTGACGCTTGTGTCGCTGCCCATTGAGCTTCCTGGCTGGCCTGCAACTGCGTCGGATCGACGCGCACCAGCGCCTGACCCTTCGTCACCTGGTCGCCCGGGTTCACATAGATTTCGAGGATGCGGCCCGGAACTTCACTGGTGAGCTTGATATAGCGAATCGGACGCACTTCGCCCGACGCCGTCACCGTCGAGCGCAATTCCGGCCGCACGTTAACGTTAACCGTGGTGACTTCGGGCTGTTCCGTGCGCGTTGCGAGCACGCTAATAATGACGACTAAGCCGAGCACCGCAACGGCGGACACCGCGATGATGATTTTTTTCTTTCTACTGAGGGCCATTTGTGAATTCCTTAAATAAATCAGTCGGTAGTTACTTGGACGCCGGGCGGTTGAGCACAGTTCCGCGTTAGAGTTGTTTCTACGACGAAATCCGGCTGCTGGTTTCAGGAAATCGCGAGAACTGGCGATTATAACCGATGTTAATGCGAAGCGCGCGCGTGGCGTTTCTCTTAGACGGTGAAAATCTCTGAGACGGTGAAAAGCGTAAATTCTGCCGGCAACGCGTTGGCCGTGCCAACTGTTTCGCGATAAGATATTCTCGCGCGGGCTTTGGTTGTTCCCCAACTCAAGCCGGCGCGTGTTTTTGCAATGATCACCTGCGAAAGATGCGGTACACAGAACCTGCCGGGGTCGCGATACTGCGATGAATGCGGGGCTGCGCTTTGGCTCGCCGGCCGTGCCGCCGATCATGCAAATCCGCAGGCCAACGGCAACGAAGGTAGCCGCAACAAGGAAGTTTCCCTGACTGTCGCACGCCCCGCAAATCCGCCGGCCTCCGGGATGGTTCCGCAGCACAGCGCGGGGGCGGTCGCAATTGCCGGAAAGAGCGCGACCCTCACGATCGAACGCGGCAAGTCCGCAGGCAAACAATTTCCGATTGGACCTGAAGGTTCCGACATCGGCCGTTGGGACGCCGACGGCGGCGTATTTCCCGACGTTGATTTGGACACAGACGATCCTGAGGCAAAAGTGTCACGCCGTCACGCGCGAATTTCCTGCGAGAACGGCCAGTACGTCATCGAGGATCTCGGATCAACGAATGGCACGTTTGTGAATCGGGGGCGCCGGCTGAAACCGAGTGAGCGCCACCCAGTGAATGATGGCGACGAAATCATCGTGGGCAAGACTTTTCTCAGATTTCATCTTGCCAAATGACTGTTTGGGTACGCACGCCTCTGGCG
This sequence comes from uncultured Acidobacteriota bacterium, assembly GCA_963726075.1. Lineage (GTDB taxonomy): Bacteria > Acidobacteriota > Blastocatellia > Pyrinomonadales > Pyrinomonadaceae > UBA11740. The sequence goes on from CAVSAQ010000001.1 coordinate 2,756,348, forward strand.
TGCATCACCACTGAAGCACGCGAGACGCGTGCGTACCGATTTTCACTTCGGAATGTCGAGTTAGTGATTCGTAGTTTTTGAGTTCAACAATGCCTGCTTGTAAGGAATGCAGAGCGGATGTAGCGCTCGACGAAAACTTTTGCGGCAGTTGCGGCGCGCCGGTAAAGACCGAGGAGCCGCTGGCTGAGAGAGCGCTTCAAGTCCGATCTGGCGCAGAGCATCGGTGTCGGCGGCTCGACCATAGTTCCGTCGGCGGAGGAATCCGAAGCGGGCACCGGAGAAGTTGCCGAACCTGAGATTGGCGCCACTTCCCGTGGCACCGAGAGTTCGTCTCGCAGATCAAAACCAAAGGCACTCGAAGGCGGGAAAGTCCTCAATCATCGTTACGAGATCGTGCGGCGCATCGGCGGTGGCGGCATGGGGGCGGTTTACCTCGCGAAAGATCGCAATCTTGGCGACGCGCCACGCGCGGTCAAAGAGATGATCGAGTCGCACATTGACGAGACCCAGCACGAAAAAGCAATCGCCGACTTCAAGCGCGAGTCATTGCTGCTGACGGAACTCGAACATCCGTCGATTCCCACTGTTTACGATTATTTCTACGACGATAATTCCGAGCGATTTTATCTCGTGATGAAGTTTATCCCCGGCGCCGATCTGGCTTCGCGTCTGCGTGCCACGCCGCAAGGCCGCATCGACGAACCGACCGTCACCGAATGGGGAATTCAAGTCGCTGACGTATTGCATTATCTGCACACGCGCCCGCAGTCAATCATCTATCGCGATCTAAAGCCGGCGAATTTGATGATTGACAGCAACAACCATCGCATCATGCTGATCGATTTCGGCATCGCGCGCTGGGTCAATAAAAAAGAGAAGGGCGTCACGGCGGTGGGCACGATGGGTTACGCGCCGCCGGAGCTATTCAGCGGCCGAGCCGATCCGCGTGTCGATATCTACAGTCTGGGCGCGACCATGTTTCACCTGCTGACTGGCGCCGACCCACAGGACAATCCGCTGCTGATCTTCGATTTCACGAAGAACCCGCGGCCGCGGCAAATTAATCCGGCGCTCTCAAGCGAGATCGAGCGCATCCTGCTGCGCACCGTCGAATACAAGCCGGAGCACCGCTATCAGTCTGGCGCTGAACTGCGCGATTCGTTGGCCCATCACCTGGAGAAGTTGCGATCCGGCCAGGTCAGCTATGGCGCGCCCGCGTATCAGTTGGGCGGCGAGACGATGGCCGTCTCGAGCGTGTTCTGCGGCTTTTGCGGTGGGCGGATTGCGGCCGATGACGTGTTCTGCGCGCACTGCGGATCAAAGCAGCCCCTCGCGGGTACCGATTCATCATCGCTGTCCGCGCGCACGACCGCCAAACTTGTAGTCGCCGGGACGACCGAACTGGACGCCTCATTTCTTATTCAGAAAGACACCAATCTGGTCGGTCGCACTGATCCCCTCTCGAACATCTTTCCGGAAATCGACCTGTCGCGATTCGATCCGAACACCAAAGTTTCGCGTCGCCACGCGCGCATCTGGAGGGAAGGCGGCGCTTTCATGGTCGAAGACCTCGGTTCGGTCAACGGCACCGTCATCAATGATATTATCCACCTTGAACCGCGGCAGCCGCGCGCGCTCGACAGCGGCGATCGCCTCCGCGTGGGAGAGACCACTTTGCACTTCCTGGTCGGATGACGGCGGACTTCTGACATTTCGCAGACACAATGCAAGCGACAGTGCCGGCTAAAATCGAATCGGGGAAAGCCTCGCGCCCGACATCGAAGCGTCTGGAGCGCATCCAAGTGCGCTACCGCGCGCCGTTCGCGTTGCGTTGCGGCGCGATTCTAATCGACTACATCATGCTGATGCTGATCATGACTTTCAGCACGATGGTCGCGCGCATGATGGGCGGCGGCGCGCGTTTGGCGGGAGGCACGGCGGAAAAGGTCGGAATCTTCTTTACGCTCGTGGCGGCTGTGTTAGATTTGGGCGTTCTGGCGGGACTGACCGGAAAGACTCTGGGCAAGTGGACGACGGGTCTCCGGCTGGAGAGCACCGACGGCAGCGTGCCGGGCGTAGGCTGGGCGCTGTTGCGTCACTTCGTGGGCTATCCTGTTTCTTTTTTTCTGCTCGGAATCGGTTTTTTAATGGCGATCGTAAATCCCACCGGACGCACGCTGCATGATCTGATCGCGCGTACGGTGGTGATTCGCGAGTACGGGTCGTCTCCGGCTCCGACACGGCGCCCGCGTCCGGGCAAGTAAAGCATTGGTTTTCCCTCTCCCTTTGGGAGAGGGTTAGGGTGAGGGTGCGAAGCTTAGCAGGACACAAAGTAATAGCTGGTCGCTGTAAACCCTCACCCCAGCCCTCTCCCAAAGGGAGAGGGAGGCAAGATTGATTCTTAAAATTCATGGCTGAGTTAGTTGTCAGATATCCCGATCGGACGGCGGAGCATTTTCCGCTGAACCGCCTGCGCATCACGATCGGCCGCTCGGCGCGAAACGATCTGTGCATTCCCGATCCGTTCGCGTCGCGTGTCCACGCGGAAGTGCGAAACGAAGGCGACGAGTACTACCTTCAGGATTTGGGTTCAGCGAACGGCACGCTCTACAACGGCTCGATTGTCGATGCGGCGATCCCTCTGACGCGCGGCGGCCGCATTCAGATCGGCGAGACCGAAATCGTCTTTAACGACGGGCCTTATCCCCTCAGCAGCGGCTCGACCATGATCACCGAGCAGAGCACGTCCGTGCCTGAAGCGACCATTGCTCTGTCGTCGGCGGATCGAACTACCTCAGGTCTGTTTCAACAAATCGAAGGCGCGCTGTCGCGTTCCCACGACTCTGCCGCGCAAGAGAAGATCGAGCAGAAAACTGACCTGCTCGCATTGATCAGCAAAGTGGGCGTCGCTCTGCTCGCCTCAGTGACCTTGAACGAAACGCTCGAGCAGATCGTGACGCTCGTCTTCGAATCCGTGCCCGGCGATCGTTGCATGATCATGATGCGCGATAAGGACAATCCAGAGTTGAAGGTTGCCGTGGCGCGTCTGCGTGATCGCCAGGGCGACGTCGGCGAAATTCGCATCAGCCGTTCAGTCATCGATGAAGTCGTTAACAACGGTAAATCCGTGCTCACTTCCGACGCGCAATCGGATCCGCGCTTCATGGGCGGCACAGTGGTCCTGCAAGGCGTGCGCTCGGTGCTCGCCGTGCCGTTGGGTGTCGGTGAGAACGTCTTCGGCATCATCTATGCGGACTCGCCGATTGCCGAGGGCCGCTTCACGGAAGATCACCTGAAAGTTTTGACGACTTTGGCGTCGGTCGCGGCGATTCGCGTTGAGAATGCGCGCCTCACCGAAGAGCAGTTCGAACGCGAACGACTCGAGCGCGAGCTGCAAGTTGCCAGCGAGATTCAGCAACGTTTCCAGCCGGCGTCGGCGCCGCAAGTGCCTGGTTACGAACTTCAAGGTATCAGCTTCCCGTGTTACGAAATTGGCGGCGACTACTACGACTTCATACACAAGCGCAATGGCAATTTGGTGGTGGCCCTCGGCGATGTATCGGGCAAAGGCACGGCCGCGGCCCTCCTGATGTCGTCTTTGCACGCCGCGGTGCACGCGCAGTTCGACACGCACAGCTCGCTGGCCGAAACGATCTCGTCAATCAATCGCTATCTGGTCGAGAGCATTCCCGCCAATCGCTTTGTCACCCTCTTCTATGCTGATTTGAATCCGCAGACAGGCGAGTTGGCGTTTCTAAATGCGGGCCATAATCCACCGCTCATCGTTCACGCCAGTGGCACAATGGAGCAACTGGCTGCCGGCGGGTTGCCGCTGGGAATCATGGCGGACGCGGATTTCCGCGAAGGCCGCACGACTTTGAATGCCGGCGACGTGCTGGTGATTTATTCGGATGGAGTTTCTGAAGCGGTCAGCCCAACTGGGGAAGAATTCGGACCGACGCGGTTATACGAAGCCGTGGCGCGCAATCTGGACGCTTCCGCGGCCGGCATTCGCGATCGAATCGAATCGGCGCTCACAAAGTTCGCCCAGGGTACGCCCGCCGGTGACGATATAACGATGGTGATTGTGAAGCGTTTGGCCGAAGCGTCGGCAGTCGCGGCCGGCGCAGGTTGATCGAAACTAGTTAGTAGACAGCACGTTGATGCTCGTCTAATTTCGTCGCCAGACTAAACCGCGGTTCGATTCCTTCAACTCGTCCTTCAATACGCGCCGCCACATATTCGCCCACGAATGGCCCGTGCTTGAAACCGTGACCTGAGCCGCCGCCCACCAGCCACACATTCTCAAACTGGGGATGACGATCGATTAGAAAGTCACCGCTGGAAGTATTCTCGTACTGGCATACGCGAGTTTCATTCACCGGTGCGTTCTGAAGTTCCGGAACTCTGCGGGCAAGATACCGGCGCACTTCGGCGAGACTTTCATTGCTGACGACGCGATCTTTCGTGTCCGGATCGAATGCTTCGCCGTGGCGATCTATCGCCACTTTGACACCGCGGCTCTCAATGTCCGGTAAGCCATAAGCTTCAGTTTTGAAATCAATCCACACCGGCAAGGCCGGCGATTGAAAACGCATTCCGGGTGCGCCGAGGTAGAAAACATCCTGCCGGGTCGAATGAATTCTTCCGGCGAGCACGTCAGGAAAGACTTTCGGCAGCCATGCGCCGCACGCGAACACATAAACGGCGGCTGAGATACGCTTGCCGCTTGTGGTGACGACTTCGTCGAAGCGGCGCGCATTGGGCGGCTCGACGGAGTCCTGGAGATACTCAACGCCGGACTTCAACGCCTCGCGGGCGACCGCCTGCACCGCCCGTCGCGCGAGCAGAACGCCGCTTTCCGGTTCGAGGAAAGCACCCTCGATTCCTTCATAGCCGAACTGCGGATATCGAGTTGAGACTTCCGGCAGCGTCAACTTTTCAACCGGGAAGCGGAGGTTTGTCAGAGTCTCGAAAGTGCTGACCGGGTAAGGGTCACCTTCGTGCGCCAGCCAAAGAACGCCAGTCTCGCGAAAGAGGTTGTCCCCAGTTTGCGCGAACAACTCTTTCCATAATTGCAGTGAGCGCCAGGCTGACCGCGAGTAAATCTCATCGGCACCGTAGCCCATGCGGATGATGCGCGACTCATCGCCCGAACTTGATCGGCTGTTTCCCGCACCGTAACCGTCGATCAACGTAACGCTTTTGCCTGCTCGGCGAAGCTGATAAGCCGTCCAGGCGCCGAAAACTCCGGCGCCCACGACAACGACATCGCAGGTCTGTGGCCCTCCCATTGACGCATTATCGATTTGCGCGCGAGGAAAAGTAAATGAAGTCAGCCTACCCCTCTCGGCGAGCGGAGAGGGGTAGCGGGAGAGGTTGGCTGCGGCTTAACCCCACCCCAACCCCTCCCCACACGTGGGGAGGGGCGAAGACGTCTCGCCAGCGGAACCTTGACTCTGATGGCCCTGCTCATTACGCTTGGGTGACTCGTTCATTTCCTGCCTTTATGAATTCAGGCTCTGCTGGTAAGACAACTTCATGATCAAAAACGAAATTATTAATTCAATTAAGAACCAGCGCGCCCGCGTGGGTGTGATCGGACTGGGTTACGTCGGTTTGCCGCTGGTGACGGAATTCGCGCGCGGTGGCTTCAACGGAACAGGCTTCGAAGTAGATGCTGAGAAAGCCGCGAAGATAAACGGCGGCGAATCTTACATCGGCGATGTGGAATCGTCTCAGGTCAAAGAGCTAATCGACAACGGGAAGCTGCATGCCACGACGAATTTCGACGAGCTGAAGGATTGCGACGCGATCATCATCTGCGTGCCCACGCCACTGCGAAAAACGAAAGAGCCGGATGTGTCGTACATCCTCGCCGCGGCCGAAGAAATCCAAAAGCGTTTGCGTCGTGGCCAACTAATCATTCTCGAGTCAACCACGTATCCCGGCACCACCGATGAAGTTTTGCTGCCGATGCTGGAAGGCACGGGACTGAAACTCGACGAAGACTTTCTGCTCGCGTTCTCGCCTGAGCGCGTCGATCCGGGCAATCCCGAATTTAAGACGCACAACATTCCGAAAGTAGTCGGCGGCGTAACCGATGATTCGACCGAAGCCGCCGCGATGCTGTACGGGCAGATCGTCGACGACGTGCACGCCGTCAGCTCGGCGCGGGTGGCTGAAGCCGCCAAGCTTTTGGAAAATACATTTCGCGCGGTGAACATCGGCATGGCGAACGAAATGGCGCGGCTGTGTTACGCGCTCGGCATCGACACGTGGGAAGTGATTCGCGCTGCCGCCACCAAGCCTTTCGGATTCATGCCGTTTTATCCCGGTCCGGGGATCGGCGGCCACTGCATTCCGCTCGACCCGCACTACCTTTCATGGAAAGCGCGGCAACACGGTTTCGACTCGCGTTTCATCGGCCTGGCCGAGGAAGTGAACTCGCGCATGCCCGAGCACGTGGTGCAGCTCGTGTCGGACGGCTTGAACGACGCGCGCAAGGCGATGAACGGGTCGCGCATTTTGATGCTCGGAGTGGCGTATAAAAAAGACATCGACGACGTGCGCGAGAGTCCTGCGCTTTCAATCATCGATCGGCTGCGGCTAAAAGGCTGCGACGTTCGTTACCACGATCCCTTCGTTGCCAATATCCGGTTCGACGATGCGCACACGGAAAGCGGCGGCGAACCTTTGTCGTCTGTTGGGTTAAACGACCAGGAAATTAGCGAGGCTGATTGCGTGGTCATCGTCACCGATCACAGCGGCATAAACTACGCGCGCGTGATCGAGCTGGCGCCCCTCGTCGTCGATACGCGCAACGCGTTAAACGGGGATTTGCGGCGCGGAAGTAAGGCGCGGATAATCAGGTTGTAGCGAGCGATGGACGAGCTAATCTTTCAAGTAGAGCAGGCGGTGGAGGGTGGCTATATAGCCCGGGCATTAGGCGCGTCGATCTTCACCGAAGCGGACGACCTCGAAGCACTCCGTGAACAGGTGAGGGACGCCGTCCGTTGTCATTTCGAGGAAGGAAAGGGTCCAAAGGTAATTCGACTTCACTTCGTTCGCGATGAAGTAATCGCCGCATGAAGCTCCCACGCGACATTTCGGGCGATGAACTAGCAAAAGCACTTCGAAAACTGGGTTACGTCGCTTCGCGACAAACAGGCAGCCACCTTCGGTTAACCACCTCTGAACGCGGCGAGCATCACGTTACAATTCCGCGCCACGATCCGATTAAGATTGGAACGCTCGCTGGCATCTTGCAGGATGTAGCTACACATTTTGACGTCAGTCGCGAGCAGCTACTCACCCGGTTGTTCAAGTAACGCTCTGTCGTTGTTGTCGATGAATCCTTTTGCCGCAATCAAACGAATGCTGCGCGGCGAAGTCAGCGCAGGCACCGCCGCGCTCGAGGCGCTTCGACGCGTCAACCTTCGTCTGCAACAGCGCCGTGAGCGACAACGCCTGCAAGAGCTTAACCATCAGCCGGCGCGTTTGACCCCGGAGTTTGCGCGTCTCTCTCGCGCAGAGCTACTCGCGCATTTTCGCACGCACGCATCTCCAAAGTTTTTTCCTGGTTTTGCTAACCCCATCAAAACGGCCTCGTTGCAGAAGGAGTTGTTCCCGCGCGAAACAGATCAACTGCTGGTCGCGGCCAAACGGATAGCGGACGAGCATTGTTGGTCTCTGCTTGGTTTTTGCGAAAAATGTTTTGGCTCGCCCGAGATTAACTGGAACCGCGATCCGCTTTCCGGAGGTGACTGGCCGCTCGACTATCACGCGGACATCAACCTGTTCCGCGGTGACGGTTCGGACGCGCGCGTCCTCTGGGAACTGAATCGGCTGGCGCATCTTACCACCCTGGGTCGGGCGTACGCTGTTTCCGGCGATGAAAATTTTGCGGCTGAGTTCCTAAGACAACTTAGAAGCTGGCGGCAGCAAAATCCCGTTGCCCGCGGAGTCAACTGGAGTTGCGCCATGGAAGTCGCGCTGCGTTCGATGAATCTGCTCGCCGCGTTCGCTTTGTTTCTGCCGTCAACACTTGTCGATGAAGATGCGCTGGCCGAGATGCTGTTGATCTTCGATCAGCATGGCGCGCACATTCGTCGCAATCTTGAGTTCTCGCACATCGCCACCAGCAACCATTACATGTGCGACGTGGCCGGACTGCTTTGGATAGGAATCATGTTGCCCGAATTGCGAGATGCGCGCGGGTGGCGCGAATTTGGTTTGCGCGAGCTGTTGAATGAAATGGACAAGCAGATTCTGGCCGATGGTGCGGACTCTGAAAGCTCGACCGGCTACCATCGTCTGAAACTCGAACTGCTGCTCTACTCGTTGATTCTGTGCCGTCAAAACGGAATCGAGATCGCGCAAAAGTATTGGGAGAAGCTGAGCGCGATGGCGGAATACACGCGCGCGTATCTGCGCCCGGACGAGCGAGCGCCGCTGATCGGCGATTCAGACAGCGGGCAGATCTTACCGATTGTAAAACGGGCGGGCGATGATCATGCGTACGTGGTCGCGGTCGCTGAGGCGGTGTTGGGTACGCACGCCTCTGCCTTGCACGGTACGCGCGCTTCCAGCGCGCAGCCTTCCGAAGAGCATGCCGGAGGCAAGCGTACCGAATCTGGCATGCGTACCGAAGAGGTGCTTTGGATTCTCGGCGAGCAGGGCGTGCGCGACTATGAATCTTTATCGCCTGCGCCGCCTGCAAAGTCTCAGGCGTTTCCGGAGGCCGGGATTTACATCCTCCGCGACAATGATCTTTATTTGCTATTCAACGCGAGCGGCTGCGGCTTGAACGGTCGTGGTTCACACGGCCACAACGATGCGCTCAGCATCGAAGTCTCGGCTTTCAAAACTGCCTTCATAGTCGATCCCGGCTCGTATGTTTACACGCACGACTTGCGCGAGCGGCACTTGTTTCGCTCAACCGCGTATCACTCGACGGTGCAGATCGATGGCGTTGAGCAAAACACGACTGACGAAAAGACGCCGTTTGTCATTGGCGACGAGGCCCACCCGCGAGTCCTGAAATGGGAAACGAACGAGAATTTTGATCAGGTAAGCGCCGCGCATGATGGCTATCGTCGTTTTGATCAGCCCGTCACGCATCGCCGTTGTGTTCGTTTCGACAAGTCGGATCGTTTTTGGCTGATTGAAGACGAGTTCACCGGCGCCGGCAAACATCAGTTCATCACGCGTTTTCACTTCAATACAGGGCTTGAGCTAAGCGCTTACAATGAATCTGCAGTGGTCGCCCACAACTCGCACACTGGGGCGCGCCTGTTGGTTCAGGCCCTCGACGTTCAGCGACAGCCGAAATCCGAAGAGCAGTTTACTTCGCGTGATTACGGCGAAAAGCAGCGTTCGATGGCGGTAAACTGGACGGTGGAAGCAACGACGCCGCTGAAGTTGCGTTGGCTTTTGCTGCCGTTATCCGACCAGAAAGACGTGCGGGAAAGGCTGGCCAGAGTACGAAGCGCGCTGGAAGCAATGGAGCGCAAGTAAATATCCGTTTTCTTTTGGGGGAGCGATAACATGCTTGGAGTAAATCAGATTCTGGTTCACCACCCGACGGAACGCCGGAAGGCGTTGGCAAATCCCAGTCCAGGGCAACGCCCTGGGTGGCCTCGTGGATTGTCGGGAGGAACTCTGAAAGAGTTCGCAAAACCGAATCGCGATTAAAACAAAAGGCTCGGCAACCCCTTCAGGGTTGGCCAAAAAATAATTCGCTTTCCCAGGGTAGCGCGTAAGGCGCGCAACCCTGGGCTGATGGTTAGTGAACGCGTTCGGCGTTTTTAATTTCTCAAGTATGTTATTGCCCTCCCAAAGGGAGAGGGAAAATGACGCAACATTAATCAAATGCAGCCAACGATTCATCTCGCGTTTGTGGATGACTGGGAACTGAGCGGCGACGGATCAGGCGATCCGCACGAGTTGCAGTTCGCGCCGATGCGCAAGCTTGTCGAGATCTATAACGCCCATGGAATTCGCGGTTCGTTCAATGCAGAGGTTTTGCAACAGCTTACCTTTCGAGAGTTTCAAGACGCCCATCCAGAGTTGAAGGCGCTGGCCGATGATTGGGACGACTCGATCCGCGAGACGTTTCGTCAGGGCCACGACGTGCAACTGCACATTCATCCACAGTGGAGCAGCGCCGAGTACCAGGATCGCAAATGGAAGCTGAACGGTGACTGGTCGATTCTTAACTACGCTGCCGAACAAGCGCGCGCGTTGATAGCGCGGGGCAAGGAATATCTCGAGAACCTGCTCCGGCCGATTGATCCAAATTACGCTTCAGTCTCGTTTCGTTCGGGCTCGTGGTGCATCGCGCCGTCGCCTTTCATGCTTACCCTGCTGGCGGATTTTGGGATCGTGTTCGACATGAGCGTCGTCGGCGGCGTGCGCTATCAGACTCGTCGCATCGAACTCGACTACTCAAATTGCGAAGAGGATTTTCTGCCGTACTATCCGGAGATGTCTGATGCGCGCCAGGTCTCTGACAAACCGGAGCCGATTGTATGCTTGCCGACGAACCATTTTTACGGCTCGCGTCGCAGCACTTTGCAGCACCATGTCGGAAAGCTGTCCGCAAAAATCATAAGCCGAACTTCTTCTGACGGTGATTCAAAAGATTCCGCACGCTCAGTCAAAACGTACGGTCATGAATGGGCGCAGACCAGCCATGATTCGACTTTGCGACGCGTTTACGACAAGGGAATTGTGCCCTACGTGAAAGGCCGTCATCTGATTTCGGATCTCGCGCAACTGGATTACTCGCTGATGACCGAGATGCTTGAATCGATTCGTCGACGAGCGCGGGCCAGCGGGCTGAAAGATGTGCCGGTGATTCTCGAGAATCACACCAAAGACCTGCACGACTTTTCGCACATCGATCGATTTGTGAGCGACGTGGCGACCGCTTCAGATATTCGTTGCGTAACGCTCACCGAGATTGCCCATGATTTGCATTCCGGCCGTTTTACGATTAAGACCCGGCAGCCGAGATGAACAAAGAGCTAATCTCGACAGCGGTGGCTCGACGTCTCAACGAAGTGCGCGAGCGCGTCAACCGATTTGATCCAGAAACGTTCGGAGACGCGGGCTTCTTTCTGACTTCAGTCAAAGAGCTTCTGCTCGATCATCCGACTCGAGTCTCAAGCCTGACGCCTTTTTCATCGCCCGCCGAGTGGATTGCGGCTGATACCGAGTGTCTCACTTCATTACGAGTGCTCGCTTTGCACGGAACCAAAACCATGCCAGCGGCCCCGCACCCATCGCTGGATAATTTTTGGGATCAGCTCAGAGTAAGGACCGGCTCGCTCGAAGCTGCGTTCGCTCCGTTGGCAGAGAGATATGCGTGGCCGCTGAACTTTTCGCTTCCCGCTGAGGATGCTATTCGTGAGTATGTGCTGATGCGCTTGATGACCGCTGATCGCGCGCGCATCGAAAACAATTCAGCCGGCGCCGTGAATACGGATGATTTGTTGTTGAAATTGAATTTGATCAGCGTCCATGCTGCAACTGCGACTGATTTGAGGTTCCTCGATGCGCTGAACTACTATTACGAGTTGCTACCCGTGAATTGGCGCCCCGAATCGCAGCACGGGTGGCTTTTGATTTCCTGGTTCGCGCTTTACGCGCGCGCACTTAACTCCTGGTCATAACCTATTCATGCGGATCGGCATACTGGCAAATTCGCTTCCCGCCGCGTTGAAGATCTACGACGAAGCCAGAGGCCTGCCGGGTGCGGAAGTGTTCGTGCTGCTTGCGCCGCTGGGCAACGACGGTGGATTGTTTGAGCATGTCGCGCGCTTCGTGGCGAAGTCAGGCCGGGTGAAGTCACTTAAGCTAATCGGAAAACGCGGCGTCGTCCGCTTTGACAAGCCTTTGCACGATCGCGAGACCATTTCGCGACTGCAGGAATTAAAGCTCGACGTCGGATTGCACAAATCGGGAAGTATCTATTCGCACGCCACGATTGAATGTTTTCGTCTGGGAATTTTAAACGCGCACATTGGTCTTCTGCCGAAGTATCGCGGACGCAGCGTGATGGAATGGTCGCTCGTACAAGGCGATCCGACCGGCATCTCGGTTTTCTTTGTTGACGCGGGAATCGATACCGGCGCGCGGATTGTTCTCTCCGAAACAGTGGACGTTTCGCACTGTCAGACGATGGCTGAAGCGAAGCAGTACCTGTTCAATTGTGACGCGCGCCTTTATCGACGCGCGATCGAAAAGCTTCAGCAGGACGAAGAGTCGTTCCAGGTCAACGATGGGTCCGGCAAGCGTTATTACGTAATGTCGAAGTTGTTTCAGGACGTTGCGCAACAGCATCTTTTAAAATCAGAGAGTGGCACAGACCTCAGTCTGTGATTTTCACCTAACGAGATCACAGACTGAAGTCTGTGCCACTACGAAACGCTTATGTGTGGCATCTGCGGAGTTTGGGAGTACGGCGCGGCGCGCGGCAATGTCGGGCGCGAGCTACTCGTGTCGATGCGCGACGCGATGACGCACCGGGGGCCGGATGACGCCGGTGAACTGGTTTTCGACGAAGCTCGTGGCGGTTTTGGATTTCGCCGTTTGTCGATCATTGATTTGTCGGAAGCCGGTCATCAACCGATGCGCGCCTGCACGGATCGAGTCTGGCTGGTTTTCAATGGCGAGATTTACAATCACGCGGCGTTGCGCGAGGGATTAGAACAACGCGGTCACACCTACGCGTCGCGCACTGATTCCGAGACGATTCTGCATCTCTACGAAGAGCGCGGGCTCGACTTTGTTCAGGACATCGAGGGTGATTTCGGGATTGCGATCTGGGACGCGGATCGCGAACGTCTCGTGCTGGCGCGCGATCGGGCGGGGGTGAAGCCGCTCTACTTCTACCAGACTGATGGCCGCTTCATCTTCGCGTCTGAAATCAAAGCCATCCTGCAACATCCGGCAGTCACCGCTGAGGTCAACGAAGAAGCTCTCTATCACTATCTCACGCTGCTGACGACGCCCGCGCCCCACACTCTTTTTCGTGGTATTCAGAAAATTCCGGCGGGTCACATGCTGGTGGTCGAGCGTAATGGTGAAGCGCGCATGACGCAATACTGGGACGCGCTACCGCCTGAGTCGGCGGTCGCCGGCATTTCGGAAGCTGAACATCAAGAGAGAATTCTCGAGTTGCTGCGCGAATCGATCAAGAAACGCATGATGGCCGATGTGCCCTTCGGTGTCTTTCTTTCCGGCGGCGTGGATTCTTCAGCGAACGTCGCGTTAATGTCTGAGTTGATGACGCAGCCCGTGCGCACTTTCACGGTCGGCTTCCACGACACGGAAGAATTGAACGAGTTGGAAGCGGCGCGCGCTCTCTCGCAACGATACAACACCGACCATCACGAAGTGATCATCGGCCGTGAAGAGATGGAGAAGTTTCTTCCCGAACTCGTCTTTCATCAGGACGAGCCCATCGCGGATCCGGTGTGCGTGCCGCTTTATTACGTTTCAAAGTTGGCGCGCGACTCGGGAACGATCGTGGTGCAGGTGGGCGAAGGCTCTGACGAAATTTTCGGCGGCTATGATTGGTTCGGAACCTATTTGCGAATTGAAGAGAGGTTCTGGCGTTATGCCGAGCGAGCGCCTTTGGCTGCGCGTCGGGCCGCGGCGGCGGTTGCTGTTCCCCTCGCGCAGAAGACGTTCAAGAAACAAAAAGCCGGTGAGTTAATCCGGCGTCTCGGGAAGGATCAAGCACTGTTCTGGGGTGGCGTGGGTGTGTTCGACGAAACGACCAAGCCGAAAGTGCTCTCGACAGAACTGCGCGCGCGTTACAACGGATTATCGACTCACGACGTAGTGCGGCAATACCTGGATCACATCGCGCGCGCGCGGCCCGATTCAGATTTCGCGGCGCGAATGACATATCTTCGAGTTGAAACTGCGCCTGCCGGAGCTCCTGCTGATGCGGGTCGATAAGATCACGATGGCGACATCGGTGGAAGCGCGCGTGCCTTTTCTTGATCATCATTTGATTGAGTACGCGCTGGGCCTGCCACGTGATCTCAAAGTGAAAGGCACAACCGGCAAGCATATTCTCAAGCGGGCGCTTGAAGCGATTCTGCCGAAGGACTTGCTTTACAAACCCAAGCGCGGGTTCGGCGCGCCGGCTCGCGAATGGTTTCGCGGACCAAATGCCGGCGAGCTGCTGCAACTCATAATGGACTCGCGCATGCGCAGCCGAAAATTCTTTGATTACCGGTTCATCGAGCAGCTGGCGGACGAGCACCGGCGCGAGCGGCAGGACTGGAGCGCGCACCTTTGGGCATTGCTCAATGTGAGCGTTTGGTACGACCGCTGGATTAAGTAGCGGGTACTGGGATTATGGAGTCAGAACGGCCTGCGGTAGCGGGCCGTTGAACTTGGTTTCCGGAGACCCAAGCTGGCAAGATCAACCACCCGCTACCGCAGGTGGTTCTGACTTCATCATGCCTACCCCAACCGAAACCGCCGCCACCGTTTCAATGGACGAGACGCCGGTCATCAGCAGCTTTGTCTCCGGAGTCGTGCTGACGTTCGGCACTCGGCTCCTGATGATGGTTGGCGTTTTCGGCTCAGGGGTTGTTGCGGCGCGCTGGCTCGGTGATGAGGGCTTCGGGACCTACGCGGTATTAAGTGTGATGGTCGCGTTGGCCGTGCAAATTGGCAGTGCGGGTCTGCCATCTGCGAACACGTTCTTCCTCGCGCGCGATAGAACGACGCTGGGGCCGATTTTCGCGAATGCGCTCGTTTTCGCGGTCGTGGTGGGAAGCATTATCGCGGTTGGGGTGCTGGGACTCAATTGGCTCAGGCCGTCTCTCTTCGGAAAGGTTTCAACGCAACTAGTTGCAGTCGCAGCGGTCTCAATACCTTTTCAACTGCTGATTCTTCTCGCCTTAAACATATTGCTCGCCATTGATCGAATTCGTCAGTTGAATTTGTTCGACGCGCTATTGCCGGCTTGGGTGTTCGCGAACGCGGTCGTCGTGCTAATCATCCTGCGCGAAGGGCTTTTCACCCTCGTCTCTGCGAATACCGGCGCCGCGATTGTCCTGGGTCTGGTGCTGGCTCTGTACATTGGCCGCGAAGTTTCGAAGCTCAAACAGTCACGCAAGGCGCGTGTTGATCTTCAGCTGCTCAATGCCATGCTTCGCTACGGCGTGAAGTTCTACATTTCAATTATGGCCGGCGCAATCATCTTTCGCGCGGACGTGTTGATTGTGAATCGCTTTCGCGGCCCCGCTGAAGCCGGTGTTTACGCCGTCGCTTCGCAGTTTTCTTTTTTGTTGCTGATGTTGCCGGGCGTGATCGCGACGCTCTTGTTTCCGCGGGTGGCGGCGTCACAGGACGAGCGTGGCGAGTTCGCCGTGCAAGTGACAAGACACACGACTCTCGTGATGCTCTTGATGTGTCTGGCCGCGGCGGCGTTCTCGTTTGTGCTGCCGTTGATCTACGGGCCGGGTTTCCGCGACGCGACGGTTCAGTTGCTGATCCTTTTGCCCGGCATTTTCTTCATCGGACTGGAATCAGTGCTCGTGCAACACTTCACCGGCACGGGCTTGCCCGCGATCATTCCGGTGTTCTGGATCATCACGCTGGCGTTCAATATCGGATTGAATTTTCTAATAGTGCCGGCGTACGGCGCGCGTGGCGCGGCGATAACTTCGACTTTGAGCTACGCGCTAATCTTCTTTCTCGTCGCTATCTATTTCAGCATGAAGACCGGTCGCGGGCCGGCGGAGACGTTTGTGCTGCGGACAAATGAATTGCGCAACTTGTTAACGCCGCGGCGCTGGCTGCGTGGCACAGACTTAAGTCTGTGATTATCCGTGATGAAATCACAGACTGAAGTCTGTGCCACTTCGACTGCGATGAAGATAGTCCTCCTAACGCTGAGCGGTGACGCGGCCCACGCGCAAGAAACTCTGAAAAGCCGCTACCCGGACGCGACCATCAACTCAATTTCCAGAGAGCAGTTGGAAAAAGCCGGCTCGGCGCAACGCATTCGTGTGTTGCGCGCAATGCGTCCCGAAATCTTTACGGTGGCTACGGAACGTTTGGTTTGGCAGCGCGGACAGGATCAGTTTCTCCTGCTGGGCGCACTTGCCGGCGCACGCCGCACCATAATCTTCGACGCGCACAAGGGTTGGCGGGAAGAGTCAAAAAGCCGTGCCATCGCCTCCGCGCCCGTGCGCGTGGGGCGTGAAGCAGCATTGAGTAGTGCGGCCATGCGGCGTGCGGCGAAGGAGCTGCGCGCGCTCGAAGCTGCTGTCACGCGCCCGGAGCATCGGGAATTGGCGCCCGCTCAACAAGCGATTTATCCGCAAATGATTTACCTGCGCGCTTCACCCGGCCCGGGAACGCAAGCGGGGGGCGCCGCCAGTCACATCAATGGATTCGTGAACGCAGCGTTGCAACTCGGGACAGACGTTTCGTTGATCAGCAACGATGAGATTGCCGGGCTCGATCAAACGAGGGTTCCGACGAAAATTATTTGGCCCAAACCGATTGGCTCAACGCGCGCAGCCTTCGACATCTACAACAACCTGCATTTCACCGAGCGCGCCGTTTTGGAGATTCAAGATGACCCACCGAACTTCATCTATCAGCGCTACGCACGATTCAGTTGGGCGGGCGTCGCAGCCGCGCTACGCACGAAACGGCCGTTGTTTCTTGAATACAACGGATCCGAGGTTTGGGTCGGGCGGCACTGGGATCGTGTGGACAAGCTGGATCTGCTGGCGCGATATGAACGTTTGAACTTAAACGCCGCCGCCCGAGTCTTCGTCGTTTCAGAAGTAGAGAGACAAAACCTTTTGCAAGCAGGCATCGAGCCGGAAAAGATCATCGTCAATCCGAACGGTGTTGACGTCGATAAATTCAAACCGGGCATCGGCGGCGATGAAGCTCGGCGCGAATTAGGTCTGACGCCTGACGAAATCGTAGTCGGCTTTGTCGGCACGTTCGGGCCGTGGCACGGCGTTGAAGTTCTCGCACAAGCCATTACTCAGACTCCTCCAGACTCTCCGCTGCGGTTTCTTCTGATCGGCAGCGGCGCCTTGCGCGCGCGCGTCGAAGAGATTCTGCGCGAAGCTGGAGCTGCCGATCGAGTCTTGATGCCCGGCGCGGTGGCGCACGATCGCGTGCCGTTGCTGCTGGACGCATGCGACGTCCTGGTGTCGCCGCACGTGCCGCTCGACGCAGGCGCGGAATTCTTTGGCTCGCCAACTAAGCTGTTCGAATACATGGCCATGGGCAAGGGAATTATCGCTAGCCGCCTGGGACAAATCGGCGAGGTGCTGGAACACGAAGAGACCGCCCTGCTGGTTGAGCCGGGCAATGTAGAACAACTAACCGGCGCGATCCTGCGGCTGACGACGTCGCCGGAATTGCGTGAAAGTTTGGGCGCGGCGGCGCGTCGCACAGCCGTCGAGCGTCACACCTGGAAGCACAACGCGCAAAAGGTGATAGACGCATACCATGAGCTTTCAAAGTAGCGCAGCAAGGGTGCACGTCGGCAGAAGTCTATTCGGCGCAAACGGGCACCGGCACCATCACGCATCCGTGCACCGCGAAACGCTGAAGTTCTCATTCGCACCTCGCTTCAGCGAGGTGATCGCAACGTTTCATATTGGGAATCAGCCGTTTTAACGGCTTGCCGAAAAACCGTTAAAACGGTTTTCCAGTCTTATAATGGGCGCCGAACACCTCGCTGAAGCGAGGTGTGAAGGAAACGTGTTGGTGGCTTTGGCAAGTCTGAGGCAGCAATCATCATCGATGCCATTGAAGCAAACTGTTGAGCAAATGCGATCCGGGGGCATCGGTGACTGGATCAGCAAAATGTTCCAGCCGAGTGAAATCCCTTGGAGGCGCTTGTTGATTCTGTGCTTCGTCGTGTTCGTTGTTGCTATCGGCGTAAGACTGCTTCACTGGCAGAATAATTGGCTGACGATCGATAACCTGATGGACAAAACGGCTGCGCGTTACCAGGAAGAGGCGCAGTTCTTAACTGATCGGGATTTCACTTCATTCGTCCGTGGGCGTTCTCAGGAACCCGACACGGGCATGCTGATTCATACTCCCGGGTATCCGATTTTTGTCGCGGCCGTTCACGCGGTCTCACGTAATTCGAATGTCGCGCTGCGTTTGGTTCACATCACGGGTGGCGCGGCGGCGGCCGTTTTGTTGCTGCTCATTGCTCTCGAGCTACTGCCCACCGGCGTGGCGATACTGGCCGCGTTGTTTGCGGCAGTCTCTCCCCAGTTGTCTTTTTACTCGCTGGTCTTGTTGCCCGACTCGATCATTGGCATAACGGTACTGCTCGGAATCTATCTACTGGTCCGCGCCCGTCGCCGGCCGAATCACTTCATGATCATTGGCGCCGGGGTTTGTCTCGGCCTCTCATGCTGGCTGCGCGCCAACGTCCTTGTGCTGGCGCCCTTCCTCTGCCTCTTTATTCCGTTGTTGTTTCCGCGTGACAAATGGTTGCGGTACACCGTCCTGCTGGTCACGGCCGCCGTGCTCACCATCATGCCCATTACCATTCGCAACGCCCTCGTGTTCAAGTCATTCATCCCGCTCACGCTGGGCACGGGGACGAATCTGATGGAAGGGATCGCGGACTACGATCCAGGCAAGCGTTTTGGGATGGAGCAGCAGGATCACATGGTCGCGCAGCAAGAGGCTGCTCTCTACAATCGCCCAGACTACGCAGAAGACTTGTATCGCCCGGACGGGATGCAGCGCGAACGCCTGCGCGTCGGCCGGGCGTGGGCCATCATCAAGGGCAACAAGATTTGGTTCATGAGCGTGATGGCACGGCGCGCAGGGAAGATGTTGACGTATGAACCTGTCTCGATCGTTTCCGCCGAGCCATCCGTGACAAATTCTCTCGATACCTCGCATGCGGAACTCACCTTACGAAAGTCGCCGTTTGAACTCGCGACAATTGCCGATGGCTCTCAGGTGAGTGCAGATCCGCAGGGACAAGTTCTGCAGGTAATCAACCAGCGAGTGCAGAATGCAGAAGTTGTTCTGACGTCGATCAAGGTTCAGCCAAGGTCCGATTATCTTTTGACCCTGCCGGTGAGGGTCGTCGAAGGTCGAACGGTCGTAAAAGTCGTGCGGATCGACAATGGCAAAACAGTGGCGTCAGCCATAGTCCCTGATTCACTGGAACCGAGTGCCCTGAAGGTTAATGATCTGCCCGTCCTCCGCATGCCTCTTGTTAATACGAGTGCCGATGAACTGATAATCGTAGTAATGAATGCCAATAACGACTCGGGCGCCAACGTACTTGAGATTGGACCGATCGACTTATACCGCTTAGGCCCGGCTTCTTATCTCTGGACAAAATATCCACGCGTGCCCGTGAAGGCGCTGCAGAAGTTTTTCACGACAGGTGGGATGTTGCCGCTCGTTTTGTTCGGGGTCGTGCTGTTGGCGCTGGCGCGGCGGTTTGACGCTCTGGCGGTTATTTGCGCGGTCCCGCTCTACTACATTTGCACTCACGCGCCGTTACATCTTGAGCTGCGGTACATCTTGCCGGTTCACTATTTCTGGGGAATGCTGGTGGCGAGTTCGTTCTACTTTATCTTTATGACTGGCTGGAAACTCTTTAGTAGAGTGAGGCGCACTCAACTTCCTTACGCCGACGCCGGTAACGTTTAAAGGATTCACCGCGCCGCCCGAGCGTGGCGTCGTCAGCTTTGCAGGTCTCCCTCCCCGCATGCGGGGAGGGATTAAGGGTGGGGTTGGCAAATCGCGCAACCTCTCCCCCCAACCCCTCTCCGCGCAGCGGAGAGGGGAGATCTCCGTAGTCAAACTTCGAAGTGATGGCAATCGAGAAAGAAAAGCAAAAAGCGCGCGAGCAATGGTCTGCCGATCCGGCCGGCGCGGTTTACGGTCGCGAACATGAATTCGGCACGCGCGAGTTTTTCGATGAGGTCGAGCGTCACCGTTACCAGGATTACGCGCCGTGGATGCCGCACGTCATGGGCTTCAGCGATTTTCCCAACCAGCGACTGTTGGAAGTCGGCTGCGGGATGGGAACGGATCTTTTGCAGTTTGCGCGTGGCGGCGCGCGGGTAACCGGTGTCGATCTCACGCCGCGTTCGATCGAAACCTCGCGCCGTCATCTTGAGCTTTACGGTCAGGGCGGTGACTTTGCGCTCACGGACGCTGAGAAGCTTCCCTTCGCCGATGAGACTTTCGACGTGGCATATTCCAACGGCGTGCTGCATCACACGCCTGACACTGCGGAAGCCGTTCGCGAGATTCATCGAGTGCTTCGCCCGGGCGGTTTAGCGCGGGTGATGCTGTACCATCGCAACTCATGGAACTATTGGTTTGAGATCGTTCTGCATCGCGGGCTGTTGCGCGCGCAATTGCTGCGCGGCCAAACGGCGGAAGACATCATGAGCCGATTTGTCGAAGTCAACGAAGGCGAAGGCCGGCCGTTGGTGAAGGCTTACACGCGACGGCAGGCGCGCGAGCTGTTCTCGATGTTTGGCGAGGTTACCGTTCAGGTTGATCAACTCATCCGGCCGGAACTGTATATGGCTGGGCGGCTCGTCCCTGAGCGATTGTTCACGCGGCTGCGCCATACGCTCGGCTGGAATGTTATTATCTCGGCGCGAAAATAGATGTTACTTTCAGTCATCGTCCCCTGCTACAACGAAGCGGCCGTGCTTCGGGCGACGCACGAACGACTGTCGCGGACGCTTGGCTCGCTTCCTGACATTGAATTCGAAATCCTCTTTGTTGACGACGGCAGCTCAGACGACACTTTCCATTTACTAACTGAGTTACACGCGTCCGATCGGCGCGTGCGCGTCGTGCGCCTGTCACGGAACTTCGGTCATCAGGTTGCTGTCACCGCCGGCCTGGCCGAAGCGAGCGGCGATGCCATCGCCATCATTGATGCTGATCTGCAGGATCCTCCCGAAGTGATTCCTGAAATGATCGACCTGTGGAACGCGGGCAATGATGTTGTGTACGGCAGTCGTGTCACGCGCGACGGCGAGAGCCGCTTCAAATTGTGGACTGCGAAAGCCTTCTATCGAATGATCAACCGGCTGTCCGACACCGAAATACCCCTTGATACCGGCGATTTTCGCCTGATCGATCGGAAAGTCGCGGATGTTTTGCTGGCGATGCCTGAGCGCGGCAGATTCCTGCGCGGCATGGTGAGTTGGGTCGGCTTCAGACAGACGCCGGTCTTCTACAAGCGCGAAGCCCGTCACGCCGGCCAGAGCAAGTATCCGCTTATCAAAATGATTAGATTCGCGATGGACGGCATCGTTTCGTTTTCGATACTGCCCTTGCGGCTGGCCGCGTTAACGGGCCTGGCGGCGATCTGGATTGCGCTTGCCGGCATTGTGGTCGCGGTGGTGGTGCGCGTCTTTGCGCTTTACGATCTGCAATTGGGTCGCGGCTGGGCTTCACTGTTCGTGGCGATACTGTTCATGGGGGGCGTCCAGCTTCTTTGTCTCGGGCTCATCGGCGAGTATCTCGGGCGTATTTACACTGAGGTGAAGCAACGGCCACTTTATGCCGTGCGCGAACGATTAGGATTTCCGGCCCCCGAGATTGAGAAAGGCAGTGCGAGACAAGGACGCGCGCGAGCCGCTTTTTAAAGTCCCCCCAAAGATCACGGCTATGCCGTCTGATGTGCGGAAGGCCTTCGGCCTTCCGGTACGGGACCCATAGAATTGGGCTACGCCCGATATCGGGGCGGAGCCCCGTGAATCTTTAAAAGCTGGCCGGAAGCGCAGAGCGCTTCCGCACATCAGTCGGCATAGCCGAATTGCCTGCTGACCTTTTTCTGTCGAGCTCGCTTCAGCATGTCGTTTAATCTGGTCTCCTCACCAACCGCACGCAAAAGGATCGTCTTCTTCCTGATCGTGCTGGTGCTCGCCGGCGCGATTCGGTTTCTCACTTACAACTTCATTCGCGATCACTTAAACGACGCCAGCTGGTTTCAATACGGATCTTACCGGGTGTTCGACAAGCGCGCGCAGGACATTCTCGATGGGCGCGGCCGTATGTTTTGGATCGACGATCCAACGCGGACCGATCTGGTTCAGTATCCGCCGGCTTATCCGTGGATGGTCGCAGGTATTTATTGGCTGACGGGCGAACGCTCTGCTTATGCCGTGCAGAAAGTGCTGGCCGTCCTTGATGGGCTGCTTTCGTTAACACTCATCACCGGTATTGCGGTAACTGCATACGGGTGGCGCGCAGGCATGATCGCCAGTGTCTTTGCGGCGCTTTCGCCCCTGTTGGCAATCGTCGGTGTTTCGCCCTCGGCGGACGCGCCTACCGCGTGGTTCGTGCTCGGCGCATTGTGGCTCTTATTGGTTGCGATCAAGCGGCAAAGTCTCTGGTTTGCCCTGGCCACCGGCGCACTTCTTGGTGTTGCGTGTTGGATGCGAGTCAACCCGCTGTACCTTTCGCTCTTTTGGGCGGTGCCGTTGTTTGTCTTGTGGAGCGGCAGTTGGAAGAAAAGATTGATCATGAGTGCGACGGTGGTGTTCGCCGCGCTTTTCATCGTTTCGCCGATCGTGATTCGCAATTACCTTGTCTTTCCCGAATTCACGCCGACGGGCGGCACGCTGGGCGCTAATCTTTGGGAAGGCCTGGGTGAAACCGAGCTAGGTCGAAGCGCCGGCTTTATGTACGGCGACGACAAGATGATTGAGCGTGAACGCGTCAGGATGGGCGTGCCCCCGGACGCGCCGTTCGAGGCGATGTGGCCCGACGGCATCAAACGCGAACGCGAGCGCACGCGTGAATCGTTGGCCTTCATCAAGCAGCATCCGGTTTGGTACGCGGGTGTGATGCTGCATCGCATGTGGGGAATGCTGAAAGTCGCGGGCGAGCCATTGCCGTATTACGGCACAGCCGGAATCAATGTCACGCCGAAGAAGTCTCTGCCCCCTCACCGGCAAGGCGGGCTCGTTGCACTCATTGTGACCGCGTTGGGAATGATCCAGAGTGTTGCCCGAACCGCTCTGTTGCCGCTTGCCGCAGTTGGGGTGTGGTTGGGGTGGCGCAGAAACTGGCGAATGACGCTGCTTTTGCTGACGACGATTCTTTATTACCTTGGGCCGGGCACGTTTGCGCATACTGAGATACGTTACGTGCTGCCGGTTCACGGATTATTACCGATCTTCGCCGCGTTGACTGTTGAGTTCGCGCTCAAGTGGCTCTCAACCCGACGGCGCGGGGCGACGCCACAAAACTCATGAAGGAAAGACTCCT
Organism: uncultured Acidobacteriota bacterium; assembly: GCA_963726075.1. Taxonomy (GTDB): domain Bacteria; phylum Acidobacteriota; class Blastocatellia; order Pyrinomonadales; family Pyrinomonadaceae; genus UBA11740. The sequence continues at coordinate 2,779,646 of CAVSAQ010000001.1, forward strand.
ACAATACCTCGCGTGTCCGGCGTGCGGCGCCAATCTTCAGTTAGCTCAGGTTGCCGAGCGGCAAGAAGCCGAGATTATCACTGGGGACTTTCAATGCGCAGGTTGCGCGCGCTCGTTTCCGATTGTTCGCGGCGTCCCGCGCTTTGCAAATCTCACCGAGCTTGAACCCGAGAAGGTTGCGACGGCTGAAGGTTTCTCGTTTGAGTGGCAACACTTTACGCAGCGTGACGATAAATATGGCGACCAGTTGTTGGGATGGCTTTCTCCGGTGATGCCTGAGTTCTTCAAAGGCAAAGTCGTGCTCGACGCGGGCTGCGGCAAAGGCCGTCACAGTTTGCTGGCGCAACAGTGGGGCGCGCGCGAGGTAATTGGACTGGATCTGAGCGACGCCGTCGAAACGGCCTTCGCGGCCACGCGCCATTTCGAGAATGTTCACATCGTGCAAGGTGACCTTTGTAGATTGCCGTTCGCGCAAGTGTTTGACTATGCGTTCAGCGTCGGAGTTCTGGATCATTTGCCGGACACCGCTGAGGGATTCCAGTCTGTGGCGTCGAAGATAAAGTCCGGAGGGCATCTGTCTGTCTGGGTTTATGGAGCCGAGAACAATGGATGGATCACGAGCTTCGTGAATCCACTTCGCCTGCGGTTCACTTCGCGCCTTAAGGCGCGCACCCTTTTGCACGTGTCAAAGGTGCCCACGGCCGTGCTTTATTCGGTGACGAAGCTCATCTACGGCCCGGCTAAGAGATTCGGCGGAAAAGATTTTGTGCGCCGGCTTTTCTATGGGGACTATCTCGGTTCAATTGCGGATTTTGGCTGGCGCGAGCAACACACTATAGTATTCGATCACCTTGTGGCTCCTACCGCGCATTACCTCACGCGTCAACAGTTTGAGGAGTGTTGGCGCGGCATCGGCATCGAAGACGCGGTGATTGGCTGGCACAACCGGAATAGCTGGCGCGGCTTCGGGCAATTGAATGTGTGAAATTACTGAGTGATGGCGACTGAAACAAACACGATCGAGGCGCCGCTGCCGCGCGAAATGATGCAGCACACTTATCCGCTGCTTTACGAGCTGGAGGAGTCGCATTGGTGGTATCTCGGCCGCCGGCGAATCATCGCGAGTTTCGTCAAACAGATCTGCGAGCAGGTTACTGATCATCGTCCACGCATTCTCGACGTGGGGTGCGGCACCGGCGCGAACGTGAAGATGCTTTCACAGTTTGGCGACGCGGAAGGCGTCGATATATCGCCGGACGCGCTCCAGTTTTGTCGCGAGCGCGGGCTGGACAACATCAAATTAGGCGCAGCGGAGGAACTTCCATACGAAGACGGAACTTTTGATTTGGTGACGGCGCTGGATGTCGTCGAGCATCTCGATGACGACGTGGGCGGGTTGCGCGAGATGCGCCGCGTCCTGCGTCCCGACGGACGAGTCTTGCTGTTCGTGCCAACATTCATGTGGCTGTGGGGCGTGCAGGATGAAGTCAGCCATCATCGGCGACGGTATCGTCTTTCGGAGTTGCGGCGAGTGGTCACCGAAGCCGGCTTCGAAGTCGAGCGCACGACTTACGCGAACATAACTTTCCTGCCGCCGGTCTTCCTCGTCCGAACGCTGATGCGTGTCGCTGGGCTTAAGATTGACAGCGAAGCGCGCATAAATATTCCCGCCTTCAACGGAATCTTTGCCCGCATTATGGGAGCCGAAAGCACCCTGATGCGCTTCGTCAATATACCGGTAGGTGTTTCCGGCCTGTGCGTCGCCCGCGCAAAATAGAACGAAGAATGAAACGTAAGCTCCTGGATTACCTCGCTTGTCCTGCGTGCGGGGGCAACATTAGTCTCGCGACAGTCTCAGCGGAAGAAGGTATTGAGATCTTGTCCGGCAAACTTCAGTGTGCCTCGTGCGCCAAGAGTTTTCCGATTGTGCGCGGAGTTCCGCGCTTTGCCGAGCTGCCCGATGTCGAGGAAGAGAAGCGGGCCACGGCAGACAGTTTCGGCTGGTCATGGCAACAGTTTTCGCACGATGACGAGAAATACGAACAGCAACTCCTCGACTGGATCGCACCGGTGCGTCCGGAGTTTGTGGCTGGGAAAATCGTGCTCGAAGGCGGATGCGGGAAAGGTCGTCATACGCAACGCATGGCGCGCTGGGGGGCTAAGGACGTTGTCGCAGTCGATTTGAGCGCTGCTGTGGAAGTCGCTTTCGCCGCCACGCAAGGCCTCGAGAACGCGCACGTGATTCAGGCCGACATCTATCATCTGCCGCTAAAGCGCGTGTTTGACTATGCCTTCTCAGTCGGGGTGCTTCATCACCTGCCAAATCCGCGCGCGGGTTTCAAGTCGCTGGTCTCACGGGTTAAGCCCGGCCGTCATGCCTCAGCATGGGTTTATGGCGCCGAAAACAACGAGTGGATTGTCCGATTTGTGAATCCCGTGCGGAGCATGACCTCGCGAATGAGCCGGCGGCTTTTATATCACCTGGCCAAGATTCCCGCGGCGATCATGTATTCGACGACTAAAGTGATTTACCGGCCGCTGAACCGTGGCCGTCGCGGCGCAAAGCTCGCGCAGCATCTGTTCTACAACGACTACCTGAATTACATTTCGCAGTTCAATTGGCGCGATCAGCATTTGATCGTCTTCGATCACCTGGTGGCGCCGACCGCGTTCTACATTTCACGCAAAGAGTTTGAAGAGTGGTGGCGCGACATCCGTGCGAGTGACGTCGTCATCGACTGGCACAATCGAAATAGCTGGCGAGGATTTGGAAAGTTGCCTGAGTAACTTGTTAGAACCATCCGTATGACTTCAGTGACAATAACGTACTTGAGTCATCAAGAACGCCGAAGGCGTTCACTAACGTTCAGCCCAGGTTGCGCGCTCTAGCGCGCTACCCTGGGAAAGCGAGTCAATTTCTTGTCCAACCCTGAAGGGGTTGCCGAGCTTTGTCGTTGTAATCGCGATTCGGTTTTGCGAACTCTTTCAGAGTTCCTCCTGACACTCAACGACGCTACCCAGGGCGTTTGCCCTGGGCTAGAATTTGCAAACGCCTTTAGGCGTTCGCCGAGCCCGAAATGATTTCCCGAGCGTCCATCATCTGTTTTGGTGGTGAGGATTGGTGGTATCACCATCCGCACTCGAAGAACCATTTGATGCGCCGGTTCGCGCGCTCCGGCAACAGGGTGATCTTCGTCAATTCGATTTCGATGGGCCTGGCGCCGATGAAAAGCGGCGACCTGTTACCCCGCATTAAGCGCAAGCTGAAGAGCTATGCGAAGCTCGCGCGCACCACTGAAGAGGGAATCACCGTTGTCTCGCCCGCGGTCGTGCCTTTCTTTGGCAGCGCTGCGGTCACCGCCACGAATCGTCGTCTGCTAACGGCGCAAATCATGTCGCTGGCGAAGCGACGCGGCCTGACAAAGCCAATTCTGTGGATTGCGATTCCGACGGCGGTCGAGGTTGTCGGCCGGATGAATGAATCGCTGATGATCTATCACGTCTCCGACAAGTACGACGCGAATACAATGGATCATGCGACTGATCCGGCGTTCATTCGTAAGTTGCATGAGCGCGCCATTGAAGCGGCGGACCTGGTGTTCTATTCGAGCCGAAAATTGCTGGACGAAGCAACGACCGGACGCGAGAAATCTCACCTTTTGGAACAGGCCGTGGACTTTGATCACTGGTCGAGGCTCAGCAATGGTGATTTAAAGATCGCGGAAGCCGTCGCCCAGATTCCGCAGCCGCGCATCGGCTACTTCGGCGCGATCGAACCCTGGCTGATCGATCAGGAACTAATCAAGCAAGCATCTCGCGAACGTCCTGAATGGAACTGGATCTTCATCGGCAACAAATCTCGCGGCCTGGAGATCGAAGACCTGCCGAATGTTCATTTTCTGCCGCCGGTAACTTACGACGAGTTGCCGCGTTACGCCGCCGGCTTTGACGTGTGCGTGTTGCCGTGGAACACGGAAGTGCCGTTCACGAGTTACGGCTCGGCAATTAAGGTGCGTGAATATCTCGCCTCCGGAAAGCCCGTGGTGATTTCTCCTTTGCCCGAGTACGAATCGATGCGTGAGGTCTTGCGCATCGGCCGTAGCCGCGAACAGTTTCTCGAGTTGGTCGATGAGGCTTTGCGCGAGCAGGGAACCGAGTTAGCGCAACGGCGTCAGTCTGCCGTGCGCGCTGGGACTTGGGATGCGCGGGCTGAATGGGTCAGTGATTTGATTGAGCAGGCGCTCCGGTCCAAAACTCCCTCTCCCTCTGGGAGAGGGCTGGGGTGAGGGTGCGAAAGCTTACGACCGCTGCTCTTTTTTTGTTTTGCGCGCGAGGCTACGCCTCGCGCGGAATGATATTAGGTAGGAAACGCCTACTTACCCCCTCACCCTCTCCCAAAGAGAGAGAGAACTCACCTTCTGATACCCAAACTGCACAAACCAGCCAATCGTTACCGCCGCAAACGCAAACAGAAAGTAATTTACCGCCAGCACGTATCGGTATTCGGTGTGGAACGCTGACTGCACAGTGAAGTAGTAGAGCGGCACAACCGAAAGAATGATCATGGCCGCTATTCGTTTTTGAAAGCTCGCCAGGCCAAGTCCGATGAGTGCCAGCGGCAAAAATACGGCGGTTGTGAACACCTTCTGAAGTGCGTGCAGCAGCACGCGTGGAAAACGCGTCCACAAGAAACGGGCGGGGCCAAGCTCGTAAAGCTTTACCGAGCTTAATTGGACGTCTGGCGGCGCGTCTGAGGCTTCGTTGCTTAAGTCGATTTGCGCCGCGTTTGTGAGCGAGACGAAGGGCAACCGAATCGTTTGAAGTGGTTGCTCACCCGGTTGCTTGATTTCAAGCGACTCCAGAATGTCCGACACGTATGTCCGGCCATTCGCGTCTTCAACCGAGACTCTCAGCCGGCCTTGAACAATCCGAGCTGAAAGTTCCGCGAGGTAATCAGTCTTCGCGTTAACGGTGAACGGCCCACACGAGAATTGGCGGCCATATCTTTGATCATCGCCGGTTAGTGTCAACGCCTCTGGGTGAGCGAGGTCAAACCCAGCCTTCGCTTCTGACGATTCGGTGCGACACCGCTCGAGCAGTTGATTGGTCATTGGTGCGACGACCGGCGGTAGGTTCGCAGTGTCAATCGAATTTGTGACAGCCGGCGTCGTGGAGATCAAGCGCGTCCTTTCCAAACGCGTCATTGACGCCGCGCGGCGCACCATCACGCTCGCGAACCAGACCGGATTGGACGCAATCACGCCGGCGCCGCGCTTCATCCGTGCCCGCTCGCGTGGAACGCCGTCAGGATTGAATAACGTGCCGTAGTATTCGGGCCGCTGATGAACTTCAGCTTCCTGACGCATGATGCCCATGTCGGTGTTCGGAATTCCGAAACGACCGTTCGCGTCGTAATCAGCGATGCCTTCAAGCAGAGTTTGTCCGGCGCCGAGCGATACCGGAATGAAGTGTCGAGTGGCTATCGCATTACGAATCGTCAGCGGCAGCACAATCAGCAACGTACCCGAAATGACAGCCAGCGAACACCGCCATTGCTTTTTGCCATGCAGGAGCAACACCGCGACTGCGAAAAACGGCGCGAGCAACATCGCATTGGCTCGCAGCCAACAGGAAAGACCCACGAGGGCGCCAATCATGACGAACGCAGTAAGCCTGGGCTTTCCCCGGGTTCGCGCCAGTAAAAAAGCACCCAGCAGAATCGGAAATGTCGCGAGCGAATCCGGAAGCAAGAGCACTGAATTCCAAACAAGCTGTGGCGAGAGCGCCGCGAATAGGCCGGCAATTGTCGCGGGCGCGAGCGAAAACAATTCGAGGACGATTAGAAAGAGCAGCACGGCAGCGAAGCTGTCAAAAACAATCTGCATGAATTGAATCGCGGCGTTCGAGCTACCGAAAATTGCACGAACCAACGCGATCAGAATCGAGTAGCCCGGCGGGTGGCCAAGGTTATTTAAGTCCGCCAACGATGAAGACGAGCTGAAGAAACCGCGTAGCCCTTCCTGTCGCAAAAGTTCAGCAACACGCTGATAATCACCGGCGACTGAGCTCTGTACTTTTCCGACTTCAAAACGAGTATCATGCCAGGTGAGTGAGCGCACGCTGAACGCCAGGAGGAAAATGAAAGCGCAGATTGCCGCACGCAAATATGGACTGCTGTTACGCAAAGCTTTCATTCACACCTCGCTTCAGCGAGGTGTACCAGATTGAAGTCCAACTCGCAAAGCCGTTTCAACGGCTTACTGCAAAACCGTTAAAACGGTTCTGGAACCAGAATGCGCCGTGTGCCACCTTGCTGAAGCAAGGTGTGAATGAGAACCTTTCATGACTCATGTGCGGAATCGCCGGCCTGATTGACTCAAATCCTGAAGCGCGTATGGGCGCGATGCTGAAATCCATCGAGCATCGCGGGCGCGACGACGAAGGTGTTTGGACTTCCTCAGCGATCAATGACCAGGGGCAACGCGTCTGCTTCGGCCATCGCCGCCTGTCGATCATCGATACCAGCAGCGCCGGCCATCAGCCAATGCTCTCGTGCGAAGGCCGATTCGTCGTGATCCTGAATGGCGAAATCTATAACTATCGCGAACTCCGCACTGAACTCACAGCCAAAGGCCATCAATTTCGGACCCACACTGACACAGAAGTTCTGCTCGCCGCCTGGGCAGAATGGGGCGAAAAGTGTCTCGATCGGTTGAACGGAATGTTCGCCTTCGCGCTGTGGGATAACAAAGAGCGCGCGCTGTTTCTCGTGCGCGATCGTGTCGGCATCAAACCGCTTTACTACTTTTGCGGGCAGGATGCCCGCGCTCCCGGACCGCTCGCCTTCGCCTCAGAAATCAAATCGATTCTCGGGAGCGCCGTAATCAAGCCTGAACTCGATCACGAATCATTGCATCAGTTCCTGACGTTTCTTTGGGCGCCCGATCCAAAGACCTTGTTCAAAGACATCAAGACCGTGCCGCCGGGGCATTTCGTGAAAGTGCAGAACGGAAACGTGAGTGTTCATGAATGGTGGGACATTTCGTTCGATGAGATTGAAGAGGCAAAAGACGACGCGTGGTGGCAGGAGCGCGTGCTCGAAACGCTTCATCGCGTTGTGAAGCTCGAGATGGTGGCCGATGTGCCGCTGGGCTCGTTTCTTTCGGGCGGTGTCGATTCGTCATCGATCGTCGCGATGATGAAGCAGCACAGCAACGGCCGACAGGTGGGCACCTATGCTATTGGAATCGAAGCTGAAGACCTGCGGTACGACATTATTCCTGACGACGTAAAGTGGGCGCGGCGCGTAAATCAACAACTCGTGACCGACTATCACGAGATCATGTTGAAGCCCGAAGTCGCCGAGCTTCTGCCGATGCTGGTGCGCCACATGGACGAGCCCGCGATAGACATGGCGATTCCGAGTTATCTCATTAGCCGCGCCGCCCGCGAATCGATGCGCGTGATGCTGTCCGGCATGGGCGGCGATGAGGTCTTTGCCGGCTATCCGCGGCAGATGGCGATGAAGATCGCCGGCGCTTTCGATCCGGTGCCGCAGCTTCTGCGACGGCCATTGATGAAAACAGTCGCCGCGGTTCTGCCGGGCGGCATGCCGGGCCGGCTGACCGCACCTCTACGCAACGCGAAGAAGTTTGCGCGCAGCGCGGCGCTCGAGTTTCAAGATCGCTACCTTGGCTTCGAAACTTATTTCACCGATAAAGCGAAGGCCCGGTTGTACACGGATGACGTCCGCGACTCGACGCGCGACGTCGATGCTTATGCTGCGCACCGGCGCTACTTTGCGAAAGCTGAAAACGCCGCCGCGCTGAATCAATTGTTGTACGTCGATTTGAAGACGTTTCTGCCGTGTCTGAACCTGATGACGACGGACAAGACTTCGATGGCTGCGAATCTCGAAGTGCGCGTACCGTTTTTGAATGTCGAGATGCTCGAACTCGCAGCGCGCATGCCGACCAGTCTGAAACTGCGGGGACTCAAACGAAAATACATTTTGAAGAAGGCCGCCGAAACGCTCCTGCCGCGTGAAGTTGTCTGGCGAAAGAAAGCCGGCTTTGGCGCACCGATTCGTTCCTGGTTGCGCGGGCCGTTGCAGCCAATGGTTGAAGAGCTTCTGTCTGAAGAGGCGATCCGGCGCCGCGGTCTGTTTCGGCCGAAAGAAGTGCGCCGAATTATAGATTTGAATTTGTCCGGCCGGGAGGATTACAACCTTCAGGTCTTCCAGTTACTGAACCTGGAATTATGGCACCGAGAGTTTATTGATTGATAGATCCGGTTTTCAGCCGCGTTAGCGGCGAAATGTTTATAGACTGGATGCGTCCCTCTCTTTCGCTTTCAGCGCGACGAAGTCGGAAACTTCGTCGCGCTGAAATGGTTTTTGAAGCAGACTGGTAGCTATAAACATCCCGCGCCTACGGCGCGCTGGGCTCAGACCTCAACCGGTAAACCTGTCCGCAGCGATTCCCTAATTCGAAATGTCGCGCGCGTCGTGGTCGCCAGGTCCTGAATTGAGATCGGCGCGGGCTTTCCTTCGAGCACCACCCCCATCACTGCTTTGATTTCGTCGCGCTGGCCTTTGTCCTGCTCGCGCAGCTTCCTTGTCTTTTCGCGGCTGTTTTCGTAAGCGGTGGCACTGCGAAAATCATCGATCACGAAAGATTTGCCGCCACCGAAAATTTCGATGCGCTCCTTCGCCAGGGCTTTGTCTCCTTCAGCCAGGTAAGCAATCGAAGCGTTCGAGCCGTCTGCCAGTCGCAGAGTGATGAAAACCGAATCCTCGTCCGTCGTTTCCGAGTTGCGACCGGCGATCGATTCAGCAAACACGCGCGTGGTCAGCGAGCCGGTCAGGAAATGGACAAAGTCAACGAAGTGGCAAACTTCGCCGATAATGCGTCCGCCTTCCGTTCGGTCCTGCACCCAATGATTTGGCGAAAAGCGGCCGGCATTCACGCGGTAATTTATCGAAAGCGGAGTCTGCCGGCCTTTGAAAAAGTCCTGGGCGGCGCGAGCGAGCGGGGAAAAGCGACGATTGAAACCGACTATTAACTCGCCACCCGAGGTTGCAGCTGCGAGCACGCTGTTCAATTCATCTTCGGTGACTGCGAGCGGCTTTTCCACGAACACGTGCTTGCCCGCTTCCAACGAGCGCCGCGCCAGGTCTCCGTGCGACGCCGGGCGCGTGGCGATCACGATCAGATTTGCGTCCGCATCATTAACAACTTCATCCGCGCCTGAAGCGCAGAAGCTAAATCCGTATTGTTCGCCGACAGCGCGGGCGGTAACGCCAGACGCGGTGGCGATTGACTGAAATTCAGCGCCGAAAGTTTTGAAGTTCGGCAGCAGCATCGACTTTGCGTAATCGCCGGCGCCAATCAAACCAATGCGAACGGCCTTTGCGGGAGCAGTTGCCGTTTTCGCTGCCAACGCGACGCGAGACTCAACCGGCCGATCCGCGTCGTATTGCAAAAGCACGCCGAGGTACGGCTGGTCACTCGTGATTAATTCGTACGCACGCTCTCCTTCGTCGATTTTGAAACGATGAGTGATGAGTGGTTCGACATCGACGCGGCCATTCGCGACCAGGTCGAGAAAGGACTCGATATTTCGTCCTTCCGTCCAACGAACGTAGCCGATTGGATAGTCGTGCCCGCGCTCTTCGTATTCGCGATCGTAACGACCGGGGCCATACGACATCGAAATTCGAAATGTGAGCTCGCGATCGTAGTAAGGCTTGCGGGGAAGGTTTAGTCCGACCGCCCCGACCACAATCACGCGACCTTGCGCGCGCGAGATTTCGCCGGCGAGTTCTACCGGTTCATTCGATGAGGTTCCAGCGGTGATCAGAACCGCATCCGCGCCGCGCCCGCGCGACCATTCGAGAACGCGTTGCTGCGCACCAACGTTCGGCGCACAGCCGTCTTCTGCCCCCAGGCGCTTCGCGAGATGTATCTTCTCCTCATCGAGATCAATTCCGAACACGCGGCAGCCATTCGCGTTTAGCAGTTGAACTGCTAGTTGGCCGATCAAACCCAACCCAATCACGACCACAGATTCGCCGATTGTCGGTTCAGCCAGACGCACGCCCTGAAGCGCAATTGCGCCGACCGTGCCGAACGCGGCTGCATCGAAAGTCACTTCGTCAGGCAGCCGCACGCAAAGGTTCTTTGGTACGGCCAGCACTTCGGCATGAGATGCGTAACCGACACCTGCGCACGCCACGCGATCGCTGACGCGAAATCCAGTCGTGTCGTCGCCGGCATCCACCACGATGCCCGCGGCGCTGTATCCGAGCGCGCTCAACGACCCCAGCTTTGATCGGACGGCATCAAAAGTAGCGACTACGCCTTCGTTGCGCGCTTTGTCGATCACCTTCTTAACGAGCGCCGGCTGTTCAATCGCACGCCCGACCAGGCCTTTCTGTCCGGCTTCCACGGTTGACCGCTCAGTACCCGCGCTAATTAACGATGCGGCTGAGCGCACGAGGACAAAGCCGGGACGCGCGACCGGCGTCGGAACTTCGGTCACAGCGACCGCCCCCGTCTTAACGTTCTGGAGAATCTGTTTCATTCAGGTTTCGAAGTGCCATTTACTGGCCAAGGGTCGGCTGAGACTATCCCTGATTGAGTTTGCCCAAGTCAATCTGCTTTTTCCCCTCTCCCTTTGGGAGAGGGATAGGGTGAGGGACGAAGTTAGCGCGATGAAAAAACGGGGATATGTCGTTTCTTCGCGAAGCTGATGCCTCGCGAAGAAACGGAAGTTATTGTTAAATAGTGTGGCTAAGCAAAGCACCCTCACCCCTGGCCCTCTCCCAAAGGGAGAGGGAGAAAATAAGTTTTCAGCCAGATAGATTGACAATCGGCCACATCTTTTGTTAGTTATGCTCCGCGATTTCGCAGTACTAATCAACGAATGCGGTTTTGTAAGCTGGATCGCTCGCGGCGCTGACCGCTTGGGCAGCCACGAACGCGGGAAAAAGTTCGTCAGCTCTCATCGATTTTCGAATTCGCACTCAGAATCTAATTTCACAGGAGACTAAAACATGTCGCAAAACTGGACTCCGCCACCACCGTCAGCCGGCGGTTCGGGCACCGTTCCAAACTATCTTGTGCCGGCGATCATTTCGATTTTCTGTTGCTGGCCGCTGGCTATTCCGGCGATTATTTTCGCTACTCAGGTTAACGGCAAAGTGGCGGCCGGTGACATTGCCGGCGCGCAGGAAGCTTCGAAAAAGGCGAAGATGTTCGCCTTTATCGCCATCGGCCTGGGCCTGCTCGGCATTTTGATTTACGTCATCATGCTGGTGCTGGGCGTGGGTCTCAGCGCGATGAACGCTTAACGCGTCGTTACCTGCTGAGCTGATTTGCAGGACGCCATTACCGCGGTGCGGCGGCAGGGTTTGCCGTGGCGTTAACTTGACCAGCGTCGTTTGCGGAATCGAGGAATCCCTTGAGTCAACTCGAGGGATTCCTCATGTTTTTCGGTGATCAAAAATGGCTCTGTATTGCACCAAGTGTGGCTCGTCGAATGATGATTACGCGCAGACGTGTGCGCACTGTCAGGCGCCGCTGCCGCAAATTGGTGGCTATCAACCGATTCAACCGCCGCCGGCTTACGGGGGAGTGCCCGACTGGAGACAACAGGGCGCGGACAAGAAAATCGTGGCCGGCTTGCTCGGTGTTCTGGCTGGAGGCTTCGGGATACACAAATTCATCCTCGGCTACACCACCGAAGGGATCATTCAAATCGTAATCACCTTCGTCACCTGCGGCATCGGCAGCATCATTGGGCTGATTGAAGGCATCATTTATCTCACCAAGTCAGACGAAGACTTCGTCCGCACCTACATTCAGAACAAGAAGGGCTGGTTCTAACTTTCGAAATTAGTTGTGCGGATTTAGTTCCGCAGCGGCTTAAGCTTTAGAATAGTCGCTGCGGTTTTTTGATCATGAAGGGTTTTTATTTCGTTCCCGTCGCGGCCGACCGCGGACGCCAAATGATGATCGCGGGCGGCGTCTGGCTAGGTCTCGCCGCGATTTCCGTTTTTCTGTTCTTCTTCAATCCCGCGAGTCCGGCAAATCAGTTCTTTCCGAAGTGCCCCTTTCGATTGGTAACCGGCTTGCAGTGTCCCGGCTGCGGATCGACACGCGCGTGTCATCACTTGCTCCATCTCGATTTAATCGCCGCGTTTAAGCTGAACCCGCTCATGGTGCTAACGCTGCCGTTCATCATCTACGGATTGTTGGGCTACACAAGAAGCGTGCTCACGGGTCAGCCGCAGCGACGCCTTTTCATTCCGCCGCTTTACCTCTGGGGCTGGCTGGTCGTAATGATCCTCTTCTGGATCTTTCGCAACACGCCCTGGTATCCGTTTGTGTCGTAATGTTCAGAACAAAACGTAAGCTTAACCCGCTTTTATTTCGCAGCGCGCTAATTTTGCTGGTGGCGTTGGCCCTGGGTTGCGCCACGCAATTCGGCCGTCGGGCAGTCAACGGCGCCGCGTCTCCGTCACCCACGCCGACGCCGAGGCCGACGCCGACGCCGGCGGCGAGTCTGCCGAAACAAGCAGACAAGATCGATCGGCCAACGAGCGAGCCTTACACCGGCAGTCTGTCACAATTCGACGATCCGAAGCGCGACGAAAAACTCCAACCGGATCGCGTGATGGATGTTTTGGGAATCAAGGAAGGTTCAAGCGTCGCAGACATTGGCGCGGGCTCAGGCTGGTTCACCGTTCGGGCCGCTCGGCGCGTCGGAAACAAGGGAGCGGTTTACGCCGTCGAAATTAATTCCGAATACCTGAAACACATCGAGGACCGCGCGAAGCGCGAAAACCTCCCGAACATTCGCACGATTCTCGGCAAAGAAGATGACCCTCTGCTGAGCGCGAACAGCGTCGACGCCGTGCTGTTATTGAAGACCTATCACGAAGTGGCGCAGCCCGTTCGCTTGTTAAGCAGGGTCCGCGAATCAATACGCGCCGGAGGTTTGCTCGGAATCATCGATCGGAACGACGAACCCGACGATCATGGTATTGAAAAGGCGACGGTAATCGAGGAAGCCGGCCGGGCCGGTTTCGTGCTCGTCGGAGAGCATGACTTCGTCAAGCCTGACAACGTCGATTACTTTTTGGTTTTTCGCG
>CAVSAQ010000002.1:0-535000 GCA_963726075.1 uncultured Acidobacteriota bacterium
CTTCTTTTATCTTAGTCCAGAACGCGGTGAGCACATTATCGCCATCCAAGACGCCGAGGAGAGTAGCGAACGAGAACCACGCAAGTGTTACGGCTCCAAGAATGAGGTGGACGCGATACGGTGCGAGTTGGTTGAGGTTGAGCATGCCTATTCTCCTTTCCAACGGGTGTTGGTTGAATGGGGAATGTCAAATTGGTCGAGGATGCGAAAACACAGGTGTTCTCGACCAGCGTCTTCAATTGTTTTTGGCCGATGATAAAACCCCGGGCTCGCTGCCAAAATTTCTAGCTCCAGCGCGCGAAAGTTTCAGCATGTTTTCTAAATGAATCGCGTTGTAAGGCGTCTCGCGCGGGACAATTACAAGTTTGCGCCCTTCTTTCAACGTCACGTCGGCGGCGCGATGAATCAGATTCGTTCCAGCTCCCGAAGCAATTGCTCCTAAAGTACCCATCGAGCACGGCACAATGATCATTCCGGCCTGCGGATGCGATCCGGAAGATGGCGTGGCCGCCATGTTGTCGAGGCGATGCAGGCGAACCATCTTCGAATCGGACGGCAAGCCGATCCACTCGTTGATCTTTTTCTCGTCAGCCGATCGCAAGTCGAATCCAAGTTCGACCATCGCAACCGTTTTGGCTGAATCGGAAAGAATCAGGTTGATGCGCTCGACAGCCCGGCTCGCGGCCAGATGCACGAGGGTTCTGTGCGCGTAGATCGCTCCGGAGGCGCCGGTGATGCCAACGGTAAGTTCCATCGGGGAATCGATCTTACGTTTGCTCCGAATTGTTAGCAAGGAGGTTCATCCGATCCTAATTAGGAATGTGACGCGCTCTCTCACTACAGAGTTCCGACGGGTGCTTCACAGTAGATGATAAAATCCTGAGACAGATGAAGACAGAGCGGAAACAGGCTGGTCGAGCAGTCGCCAGGAAAGTGCTTCGCAAGCAGCCAATCAGTAAGTTCACTCGCGCTCTTTTGCGAGAGTGGCGAAGTCTGAAGCTGCCGCTTTCCCACGCGGTCGTTGTCGTCGGAGTTTCCGGGGGCGCTGATTCGGTCGCATTGGTTCTGGCGCTCGACGAACTAATCAAGGCAAACAAGCTGAACATTCGGATCGTGGTTGCGCATCTCGATCATCGACTGCGGAAGGAAAGTGGTCACGACGCTCGCTGGGTGAAAGAGCTAGCCACCGGGCTGGATCACGAAGCGTTAATTAAACGCGTGCCGGTAAAGAGTCTCGCGCGGCACAGCGGCGACAATCTCGAACAAACGGCACGGCTGGCGCGGTACAAATGGTTTGCCGCAGTGGCGCAAAAGCGCGGTGCCAATCTCGTCCTGACGGCACACACGATGGACGATCAGGCAGAAACGGTGCTGTTGAATCTACTGCGCGGGAGCGGAACTGACGGCTTGAGCGGAATGGAGCCGGTGCGCCCGCTGAACGCCGCGGGCGAAAGGATGCTGGCGCGGCCGTTGCTCGCCTGGGCCGGTCGTTGCGATACGGAAGGATTCTGCCGCGCTCGGGGCATCGACTTTCGCCACGACGAAATGAACGAAGACGAGGCATTCGCGCGAGTTCGCGTGCGACGGCAGCTTCTGCCAATGATGCGAAGTTTCAACCCGCGAATCACTGAAGCGCTGGCCCGCACAGCCGAACTACTGCGAGACGACAGCCGTGCCCTGGATAGCGCAGCCCAACGATTGTTGGAGCTTTCGACGGACAACAGTGCGAAGCGGCATCAACTACGAACGGACTTGCTCGCAGACGCTCCGCCCGCGCTTCGGCGTCGCGCTTTGCGACTTTGGTTGGAGCAGCGTCGCGGAGATCTGCGCCGGCTGGAGCTGGTTCATGTTCGCGCCGTCGAGAATCTCGTGACCCAGAACCGCGGCGGGCGCACGATCGAGCTGCCGGGCGGGTCGACAGTCTCGGGCAAGAGTGGCCTACTGACTTTTAATCCTCGAACCTCGACGAACACGAAAGCGTAACAACAGCGGCAATTAGGGACACCGGAGGGGAACAAATTCGCATCCTAGAACTCTTAAATTCGGGAAATCTCCTCGGAAGCGACTTTTATAGGTAACTTACGGTATCATGGGCGACGGAGGCAGGAAGATTTTGAGTTCCACTGCAAGACAAATAATTTTTTGGCTGCTGATTGTGGCGGGCGCGCTACTAATCTATAAGCTCGTCAATCCGGGCACAAAGAACACCACGGCCATCGATCTTACTCAACTCGAACAGAAGATTCAGCAGGGTCAACTGTCGCATTTAACGGTGAAAACGTCTGAAACGACGGCCGTTGAGAAGAATACCGGCAAGATCTTTGTGGCGCAGCTTACCAACGAGCACACAAAAGCAGAGATTCTGAAAGAGGCGCGCCAGCTGGACAGCAGCGGACAGGCCAAGGTTGCCAACGTTCAGGAAGAGGGAAGTTCCAGCCTTTGGTGGACGGCGCTTTATTACCTGGGCTGCCGTTCCTGCTGTTTGATCGGTTTCTGGATTTTCATGCTGCGGCAGATGCAGTCGGGCGGCAACAAGGCCTTCAGCTTTGGAAAGTCGCGCGCCAAGCTGCTTAACAACCAGCAGAAACGCGTCACGTTTAAGGACGTCGCCGGCGTTGAAGAAGCCAAGGAAGAACTCCAGGAAATCATCGAATTCCTGAAAGAGCCGCAGAAGTTTCAGAAGCTCGGCGGCCGAATTCCGAAGGGCGTTTTGATGATGGGCCCTCCGGGAACCGGCAAGACCCTGCTTGCGCGCGCGATTGCCGGCGAAGCCAACGTGCCGTTCTTCTCGATCTCCGGTTCGGATTTCGTCGAGATGTTTGTCGGCGTCGGCGCTTCGCCGCGTTCGCGATCTGTTCGAGCAGGGCAAGAAAAATGCGCCGTGCATCATCTTTATCGACGAGATCGATGCCGTCGGTCGTCATCGCGGCGCAGGTCTCGGCGGCGGACACGATGAGCGCGAGCAGACGTTGAATCAGTTGCTGGTCGAGATGGACGGATTTGAATCGAACGACGGCGTGATCCTGATCGCTTCGACCAACCGGCCCGACGTGCTCGATCCGGCGCTGCTTCGACCCGGACGATTTGATCGTCGCGTCGTCGTTTGCCGACCCGATGTTCGCGGACGCGAAGGCATTTTGAAGGTTCACACTCGCAAGATTCCGCTCGACGAAGACGTCGATATCAGCGTGATCGCCCGCGGCACGCCCGGATTTACCGGCGCCGATCTGGCGAATCTCGTCAACGAAGCGGCCTTGAATGCGGCGCGTTACAACAAGAAGGTTGTCGCATGACCGATTTCGAGTTCGCGAAGGACAAGGTCCTGATGGGCGCCGAGCGCAAGAGCATGGTCATCTCGAACGAAGAGAAACGCATCACGGCTTATCACGAAGCCGGTCACACGCTGGTCGGCTTGAAGGTTCCGAACGCCGATCCGGTTCACAAGGTGACGATCATTCCGCGCGGCATGGCGCTCGGCGTGACGCAGCAACTGCCCGAAGGCGACCGGCACAACTACACGAAGGAGTACTTGCTGGGCCAGATCGCGATTCTGATGGGCGGACGAATCGCCGAAGAAATTTTCCTCGGCAACATCACGACCGGCGCTTCGAACGACATCGAACGGGCTACGGAACTCGCGCGCGCGATGGTTTGCGAATACGGCATGTCCGATCTTGGGCCGCTGACCTTCGGCAAGAAGGAAGAGCAGATCTTTCTCGGCCGCGAGATTGCGCAGCATCGTGACTTTTCGGAAGACACGGCGATTCAAGATCGACCAGGAAGTGAAGCAAGATCATCACCGAGCAGTATCGAACGCGCCGACACAGATCATCGAAGAGAACCGCGACACGATGGTGCGGTTGGCGGAAGCATTGCTCGAACGTGAATCGCTCGACGGCGTGCAGATTCGACGCATCGTCGCCGGCCTGCCGCTCGACGACACGAACGACTCAACGCAGACTGGTACTCAGCAGGAACTCCCGGGTGCGAAGGAAAAGGAACCTTCGACGAAACCTCTGACGCCAATCCTGCCGCCGATTACCGGTGGCACTCCGGCTCCGGCGTAAATCGGGGCGTGTGTTGTCAGAACCACCTGCGTCAGCGGGTGGGCAAAGAATAATCGTGAAGGCGAGAGCCAACAGCTCTCGCCTTTTTCATTTGGGCAAAAGTTTGAACTTGCTATTGAACCGGAATGGCAAGTTCAATCAGGAGTTTCGGCAAATTCGGACGAGGAGTCTTGGGAAATACCGCAACTCCCCCCGTTTCTTTGGCGAGTAACTTGAGCAGGTCAGTAGCTCTTGAGCGTGGACTTCGGCGAATGAGGCCTCTGTCAGATTCTAGATCCTGAATCAAGCCGACGGCGAAAACTTTAATCTTCGCGTCTTTTAGTTTTTGGATGAGAGTCTTTTGGCTAACTTTGCTGTTTCGTTCTTCACCATCCGTGATCAGCACCATTACTTTGTCTGCCTCTCCCGCGTCTCTATGAAGCCTCTCAGCCATCAACTCAATCGCATCGAGGAGCGTGGTCTGCCCCGGCTGAACGTACAATGCGTCGATGGCTTGAATCAATTGCTTCTCATCCTGCGAGCCGTCAACCCTGACTGCGGGTCGCGCGTTCCGGCCTGGGCCGGTGCCGCCGGACTCAAAAATAAATAATGAGACAGGCCCACGCCCAAGGGTTTGCCGAGCCACCGACTTGCCGATTTCTTTCACGTCATCAAACTGCGTTCTCAAAGATCCGGTATTGTCGAGCAGGACACCGTATACGATTTTCTTCTTGTCCTGGGCGACGCCGAGGGTGCATGCTGACAGCAGCAACAGAACGATGGTTAAGATTTTTGTAAAAAGAGGCATTGTTGGCCCGCCTATCATGCCACGGTCCTCGCCTTTTTGGCATCTACCTAACCTGATTGAAACTCTCGTGAGTGCCGATGCGTTAAGGAGGGCGAGCTGGGTTCGCTTTTCCCGCGAATTACCAGAGTTACTTTGAGGCTTTTATGAAAAGGAAACTGTTAGCTGTCATTCCGGCACTAGTCATCGTGATTTGCCTTTTTGCGCCCCGCGCCTTTGCGTGTACCACCTTCTGCCTCAAGAACAAGGGTGAGGTTCTGTTCGGCAAAAACTATGACTGGATGGTTGGCGATGGTCTGGTTTTCGTAAACAAGCGCGGTGTTTCAAAGACTGCCAGTCTCGAAGGCACGAATCCCGCACGGTGGGTGTCCAAGTACGGCAACGTCACTTTCAATCAATACGGTCGGGAAAACCCTTCGGGTGGATTAAACGAGGCGGGGTTGGTGATCGAGCTGATGTGGCTCGACGAAACGCAGTATCCGGCGGAAGACTCGCGCCCGGCGCTCGACGTGCTTGAGTGGATTCAATATCAGCTCGACACCTCGGCCACCGTCGCAGAGGTCATCGGAAATGCGGAGAAGGTAAGAATCAGTTCATTGGTGCGGTTGCACTACCTGGTAAATGACAAGGCGGGCAATTCCGCAACGATTGAATTTCTTAACGGTAAAATGGTGGCACATCACGGGGAAGGCCTTCCGTTTTCGACGTTGACCAACGACACGTACGAGAAGTCACTCAATTATTCAAAGATGACCGCGGTTGAGAGAGCGCGCGGTAATGGTTCGCTCGAGCGTTTCGCGAGGGCTGCTCGGAAGGCCGACGAATTCGGAAAAACCGAACGCGCCGAAGCGGAAGCAGTAAATTACGCGTTTGAAATTCTGAGTAACGTGGCGCAGGGCAATTACACACAGTGGCGCATCGTCTATGACCAGAAGCGCCACAAGATTCACTTCCAAACGCTGCAAGCTCCGCAGATTAAGACGATTGATGCCAGGGCTTTCGATTATTCCTGCGGCACCAGCGTCAAGGTTCTTGATGTGAATGCGAAGGTCGCGGGCGACGTGACCGCGAAGTTCACTGATTACACGCGCAAGGCGAACCGTGAGCTGATTGAACGATCATTTAACGGCACGGACTTTCTCCGTTTCCTGCCGAGTGTAGTCAGGGAGCAACTCGCGTCATATCCCGAGGAGTTTGTTTGCTCGGCGCAAACAAACCAAGCCGACAACTTCCGCGACGGCGTCTGCGTGGTGGCCTGCGGCGTTTCCGCTCGCGCAGATAATCATAATGTTCCTCGCTTGATGCGGTGGGACGCGGTCGCCACGGCCGCGGTAATGCGCGAACCTTACCAAATATTTCCCGTCACTCTTTACTTTCAAGCTAATCCTCTCTAATTTGGCGTTCCCAATGGAAACCGCGGACGTCGTCATCATCGGCAGCGGCATCGTTGGATCGAGCGTCGCTTATCATCTCGCGCAAGCGGGCTGCACCAATGTTCTCGTGCTTGAGCGCGAAGCGCATCAGGGCAAAGGCTCGACCGGCAAGAGCATGGGCGGCGTACGCGCGCAGTTCTCAACTCCCGTAAACATTCAGATGTCGAAGTATTCGATCGACTTCTTCTCGAAGTTTGATGAGGTTGTCGGTCATCCGGCAGATTATCGCGCGCACGGCTATCTGTTCTGCGCGACCAGCGAGAAGCATCTCGCCTACTTGAAAGCGAATCGCGAGCGGCAGAACGCGTTGGGCGTGACGAATGTTGAATGGGTCACACCTGAAGATATCGCGAAGATGGTGCCGCAACTCCGTGTGGACGACATTCTTGGCGGCACGTTTTGTCCCACGGATGGCTTTGTCGATCCGCACAGCGTGATGATGGGATTTATGCTGAGCGCGAGAGAGAAGGGTGTGCGACTATGGCTGGATACGGCTGTGACGGGAATTGATTTGGAGTGCGTCGACTCGATCGCCGTTTCGGCTCTTCCGCCTGCTTCGCCGGACAAGCGCCGACAAGTCGGCGCACTCAAAAGTTGGAGAGCCGCAGTCTCTGGCGTTCAGACCTCACGCGGTTTCGTTTCAACTCGCGTTGTCGTCAACGCTGCTGGGCCCTGGGCCGCACAGGTCGCAGAGATGGCCGGCGCGGAATTTCCCGTCGAACCGTTCCGGCGCCAACTCGTTCCCACTGAACCTTTCGATCATCTGCCGAAACGTTTTCCCATGGTGATAGACATGTCCACCGGCTTTCACTTTCGTCGCGAAGGGAAGGGAATTCTACTCGCGTGGAACGACCCAGAAGAGACTCCTGGTTTCAAAACTGACTTCGATGCGACGTTCGTCGAGAAGATTCTGACGCACGCTGCTTCACGCGTACCAGTCCTGTCGGAAGCTGAAGTGAATCCGCGTCGCGCCTGGGCCGGGCTCTACGAAATGACGCCCGATCATCACGCGATCATTGGGCCTGCGCCCAACGTGGAGGGTCTTTATTTCGTGAACGGCTTCAGCGGGCACGGCGTCATGCATTCGCCGGCTTCGGGCCGAGTCACTGCGGACCTAATTCTCCAGGGTCATTCAGACTTGATGGATGCCACTCAATTGAGCGTCAAGCGATTCACAGAAGGTAGGTCGCTGGAAGAGACGGCTGTCCTTTGAATCCGGGTCTTTTGTGCGGATGGCTACGCTGCGCCGGTCATGAAGTCTTCTCCGGAAACTTGAACCCGATGTAAGTCCCGGAACTAAGCCCCATCAGACCCAACAAAGTGGCGCTGAATTCAGGCATCGTCAGATGGTTGTAAACGGACGAGACGAAAATTATTCCGAGGATAATCGTCCACGCAAAAATCTGAAATCGATGGAAGCTGTAGCCGCTCGCGTCCCGTAGGATGTCGCGAATAAAGCCCTTGCTGACGGCCGCGTCGGCTGATGCTGCCAACTGTTCCAGTTGTGGGGTGATTAGCGCCAACCGCGCGCGGCGGTCCTGCACCTGTTTGTTCAAACTGTCGCGATTGCTGGTGTCTTCCGGCGATAAGGTGGTCCTGGCGTTGAGTGCATCTATCTGGGTCTGGAGCTCCGGAATTGTTTGTTCCAACGATTGCTTTTCGGCGGAGAGACTCTGCAACTGACCCGCGTTAGCGCTCAACTTGCCTGAATCGATCATTGCTTCGCTCAATGCGGTTCCCGCGCTAATGCCCATTAGCGCGAGCAGCGACGCGGTAATCGTGTCGAGGGCGCCGGTGATCAGCCAGATCGTCGTGTAGGACGCGTAGATCAGGAAAAACCAAAACGCCATCTGAGTGCGGCCGAGGTTATATGGCCTCAGCTTTCCCGTAACCGGGCAGTCGCTGCCGTCGCGAATGAGATTCGTTTTGCGCGCCAGCCAAATCAGCAGGATAAACGTCAGGAAAACGACCACGAAGGCTACTCAACCCATAGGCCGGTGAAATCACTGTCAACAAGACGGGATTGGTCTGATCGATAACGGAATCGAAAGGTGACTTGTCTTCGAAACCGACACTGAACGCTACGGCTCTTCGCGCTGCGCGTGGCTCGCCCAGCAAATCGATCCACATTTGCTTGTTGTCCGGAGTGATTTCCAGATGAAACTGCAAATGATTTTTGCTGGCGTGGATCTCTTGAGGATAATTGCCGCGTATCGCCAGGCCGTTTATATAGGGAACTAACTTAGTCGGATCGTTTTGTTCTGCCCATTCATTCAACCCTTCCAACTGAACCTTAATGAGATCGTCCAATTGGAGGTTTCCTTCGACGGCTACAACTTTGGGCTCAGGAACCGGAGTCGGAGAGGTAACAGGTGACGCAATGGCCGCCGGCGATGCTGAGGGAGACGGAGTCTGCGCGTTGACGTTCGCACTGACTAGTAAGGGGGACACCGCCACGGCAAACAGAAATAGGGTGGTGATTGTGCTGGTTTTAGGCATCAGTCTAAGAGAGTTGGGGTGCAAAGTGCGCGCAGCCTATCCAAATCGTCTCTGCAAGTCAACAATTTCCTGGTTGAGCAAAAGCGGTTGCACGCTACTGCTAAGAACGTAGCTATTTAAGATCGCCAACTAGCGAGGGCCCAGTGGACTCACCGGGAAAACATTTGTTCAATTGTTTTTTTACGGTTAGCGGAGACTTGCCGTTGACCCGGTTTCTCTTAAGCCTTAGCGCCTTGTCAGAACCACCTGCGGTAGCGGGTGGTTTAACTCCATCACTAGTCCGCAAATAAGTTAGATCAACCGCCCGCTACCGCAGGCGGTTCTGACTCACGCAAAGGCGCAAAGGATTGCAAAGGCAAACCCGAAGACGTCCCACCCTTTTCAGCGCCTTGCACGTCACCATGAACTGAGACAATATCTCTGCTTCGCTTTCACAAACTAAATCTATCGAGGTGGTAATGGAACGTCATATTACCAGTTGGTTCAGCCCTAATTTGCAGATGGAAATGCCGCTCGTGCGTTACGGCACCGGTGGTCAAACTTTGCTGATGCTGCCGACCGCGGCGGCGGATTATCTCGAGTACGAACGCTTCTATCTGGTCGATGCGATTAAGCCGTTCATCGAGCACGGCAAGGTTCGCGCGTACTCAATCAACAGCGTGAACAAGTGGAGTCTGCTGAACAAAGAGATGCCGCCGAATCTGAAAGCTGAGTTGCTGACGCGTTACGATCGATACATCACGGAAGAAGTTCTCCCGCTAATCCGTAACGACAACGAAGAGCAGTTTGCGCGGCCGATCACCACGGGCGCGAGTCTCGGCGCGTACCTGGCCGCGAACGAATACTTCAAGCATCCGGATCTCTTCAAGGGCACGATTCCGATGAGCGGCAGCTACGACATTCGTAACTTCCTGGATGGCTTCTACGATGACAACGTCTATTTCAACAATCCCGTCGATTACCTCTCGAAACTGGATGACGATCACTACCTGCCGATCCTGCGACAGGCCGATTCGATCTACATCATGACGGGTCAGGGCTCTTACGAAGATCCTGATCGGAGCAAGCAGCTTTCCGGCATTCTCAAGTCGAAAGGGATTCCGCACACGCTGGATTTGTGGGGACCGGACGTCGATCACGACTGGCCGTGGTGGCGAAAGATGCTGCCGCATGTTTTGGGCAAGATGCTTGGGATGAAGGTGAAGGATGAAGGATGAATAAACCTCGCTACGTTTTTAGTAACGTCGAAATCCCAAACCATGCAGACTTTCACAATGGAACGCGATCTAAAATTGAACAAAGACCTTCGCACTGCGCATATTAAGTTGTATTCGGCGCTGCCACGACGTGGGGATGCCAAAGTGCTCGGCAACCAGATATTAAAGTCAGGAACCTCGGTTGGTGCGCACTATCGCGAGGCCTGCCGAGCGAAATCGACGCTGATTTTATTAGCAAAGTGGAAGGAGCCTTGCAGGAGTTGATGACGTTATTGGCTCGAACTAATGGAGAAGCCGAAATTCTTCTGCCAATAGACTGAGCCTCTCCAGTGAAGCGAAGAGTTGATCGCAATTCTTGTTACATTGTTACAAAGGTTAAGCGGAAGAAATCGAGCGGCGTTCGCTAAGCAAATATTTTCATCCTTCATCCTTCCGCCTTCATCCTTTACGGTCCGTCCGGTTCACCCTTCTTCCCCTTCTTCTTAGCCGGTTCAGCTTCGCGCGGACGAGTCTCTTGTCGCGGCGCTTCGGCGGGCGGCGTTTGCGGCTTCGGTGCCGGGTCGGTGCGCGGCTCGGCCGGTTGATCCTGCTTCGGCGCCGGCGGCAGCGTCGTGTCTTCTAACTTAGGAGTCGTTATCGCGCTCGGCTGAGTGGTAGTGCCTTCTTCCGTCTCTTCGGTTTCCTCTTCCACGGACATCTGCGCGCGCTCGAGCTGGAGTTCGCGTTGCCGCTGTCGATACATCTCACGCATGTCTTCCGGCATTGAAGGCGCCTTCGGGAATTCTTCTTTCGGCTTGTCCTTCAGAAAGTCGCGCATGAACTCGATGAAGTAGGGAAGCGCGCCGACGCCGCCCGTCATGCCCGTTGCCGAGATTTTTCTTGCGACCCGGATAGCCCATCCACACGCCAGTTACGTATGTCGGCGAGTAGCCGATGAACCAAACGTCCGTGTGATCGTTCACGGTGCCGGTCTTGCCCGCAATCGGATGCGGCAGGGAACTCGCCGCGGTGGCGGTGCCGCCGGTGACGACGCCGCGCATCATCTGCGCCATCGTCAGCGCGACGTACTCGTTGACGACTTTGTAAGTCGTCTTCTCCCACTCTTCCAAAACCGCGCCGTCACGATCCAAAACTTTTCGTACCATGTGCGGGTCGACGCGAACGCCTTTGTTCGGAAAGACGGAATACGCTGAAACCATCTGATCGAGCGGCACCTCAGTCGCGCCCAGAGCTGACGGCAGGTAAGGCGCCATCGGCACTTTGATTCCAAAGCGACGCACCATCTGCGCGCCCGTCTGAATGCCGACGGTTTGCAGCAGGTGCACGGCCGGAATGTTCATCGACTGCGCCAGCGCGGTCTTTAAAGGCATGTCGCCGTTGCTGGTCGAGCCGTTGTAATTGTGCGGCTGCCAGCCGCCGATGCTGATGGGCGCGCCGCTGACGGTCGTCTCAGGCGTCATGCCCCATTCGATCGCGGCCGTGTAGATGAAAGGCTTGAAAGCGGAGCCGGTCTGCCGATAAGCCTGCACGGCGTTGTTGAATTTGTTCGTGAGAAAATCGTAGCCGCCCTGCATCGCGACAATCTCGCCCGTCTTCGCGTTCAGCGTCATCAGCGCGCCTTCGACGGCGGGAACTTGAGTGAGCTCAACTTTCAAACGTCGCGCTTTCTTGTCCACGCTTCGGATGATGAACTCGGCGAGATAACCCGGTTTGAATTCGCCGCTTGGCGAGCGGCCGCTCCAGCCCATGTCGGCGCTGGTTACGGTCGCAGTGTAGTTGCCGAATCGAACGGTGGCGTCAGCGCCAACTTTCATTACCAGGCCTTTGATGTAGCGCCCTTCGACATAGTCGTTGCGATACCAATCCGGATATTTGTAGCTGTTCAGCTCCTGTTGCGTCGGCACTCCGTTGCTCGACGACGTGGCAATCGCTTCGTAGGAAGATCGCCAGCCGCGGCCTTTGTCGTACCGTCGCAAACCCGCACGCACAACTTCGTAAGCCTTCTTCTGCGCGTCTACGTTGATTGTCGAATAGACGTACAGGCCGGTTTGCGCGACGCGCGTGGTGAACTTGTCTTCCAGGTCCTGGCGAATGTATTCGACGACGTAGTCGAACGCGGGATGCGTCGCCTGGGGCGGCTGGTAATAGGCCGAGTCGGAAAGCTGAATCGGTTTGGCTTTGGCGGCGGCCACTTCGGATTCCGTCGCGTAGCCGTGGCGGGCCATCAGATCCAAAACCAGATCGCGGCGTTCTTTCGCCTTTGCCGGATTTGAGGTTGGCGAGTATTCACCCGGGGCTTTCGGAATCGCGGCCAGCAAGGCCGCTTCATCAAGGGTCAGGTCCTTCGCTTGCTTGTTGAAATAAACCTGAGCGCCGGCCTCGACGCCATACGCGTTAGCGCCCACGAAGATGTGGTTCGCGTAGAGCTCCATGATCTGCTGCTTCGTGTAGTAACGCTCGATCTGAAGCGCCAGCAACCATTCATTCACTTTGCGCCGGTAACTTTGCTCGCGCGTCAGAAACAGGTTCTTCGCAAGCTGCTGCGTCAGCGTCGAGCCGCCCTCAACCTTTTCCGTCGTTAGGTTCTTCCAGGCTGCACCCATGATGCGCACCGGATCGATGCCGATGTGATTGTAAAAGCGCGCGTCCTCGACCGCGAGAATCGCGTTCTTCATCACCGGCGGAATTTCTTCATACTTAAGTGGGATACGCTTCTCGAGCGCGAACTCTCCGATGATCGTCTTGCCATCGTCCGCGTAGATGCGCGTCACGACGCTCGGGCGGTACGTCGCCAGCGCGGCAACTTCACTGGCCGCCTGCGAATAGTTCAACTGATAAGCCGCGATGATGCCCGTCAGACCACCCGCCGCGAGGGCGAGCAGCAGCACCGCGGGAAACCAGAAGCGTCGCAACAGATGCTTCCGTTCGTGCGGCGGGGCGTTCACGATTGCCATTGGCTTGTAAGCTTTAAGACGATCGAAGGGCGGTTTTGCGGCCATAATTTCCAGTTCCTGTCGTTTAATTCGAGCTGTTAGGAACCTAATTTAGATGCCGATTCCGGACAACGTGGCTTCCCACAGTCAGCCTAAATTCAGTATCCGCGAAGGATTATAACCGAGCGCGGTGAAGATGCTCACGTGCTTGGATTACAGACGTGCCTCAGCGTAAGCACGGGCCTTCGCCGGAGTGTCCATAGTTTGCACCCACGCGCTATCGGTGAACGCCCAGTTGATCATTCCTTTTGTGAAGCTTTGATAAGTCGAAGTGGGCATGCCGCCCGAATCAACGATCCCAACCTTTTTGGCCGCGCGCTGCTGCAGACTTGTATCGCCGCTCTTCGCCGCCGCGTAGAACAGACGGTACTTGTCCGTCTCAGACATTGAACTCGAATCGTCAGATTCATCAGTTGAGGTCGAGGCGGTTGAGCTGGAATTTGAGTTCGAAGCTGAGTTGTCGTTGTCAGACCGATTCCAGTTGTAGTTCGAGTTGTCGTTCGAGTTGTAGTTCGAGTTCGAGGTGAGCTCGTCGAAAGTTGAGCCCTGCGAGCGACGAAACGCGAACGCGCCGACGACCAGCACCATCAGCAGAATGCTCAAGACCGGCCCAACCACCGCCAAACCCTTGCCGCCGTATCGCGCCGGCTGTCGCATCGAAAGTATCAGCGCAATCGCCGCCACGATCACTGAAAGGATCATCAGGACAGAGTTCCGAACAGCGTTGCGACCCCCCACAGGCTGACGACCAGTCGATCTATCGGCGCGTTGCGAAACGCGAACTCGGAGAGAATCGGCTGGCTCAAGCTGTAAAGCAGAAACGGCAAAGCCAACAGGCCGAGCGCCAGCGCGATCACAGCCAGCCACTTTTTCTTCTTCGGCGTTGGTTGATAACTCGACGCTGGAGGCGGCGGCGTTGGGCTAAACGCGATGGTTGGTTGCGACGAGGGCGACGCGTTGAATGGTTCTGCGGGTGCGGCTTCGCTGACGAGCTGCGTTCCATCATCGGCGCAGAACAGCAAAGACTCGTCCGTATAAGTCCGATTACAAGTAGTGCAACGTTTCATTTGGTTTTTCCTGAAGTTCCTTGTTGTGTTACTGGGTCGCTTTCAAGCGTTCTATGCGGAAGCGAAAAGATACGGGAAAGGCGATGCGAAATGCAACCGGGTATCGAAGCGTCTGCCAACCGATGTCTGATATCTTGTCGCCCTGTTGAGAATAGAAAATGGAGAATGACTGTGGTTACCTGCTTCATACGTTACACAATCGATCAAAGAAGGTGGGCCGAGTTTGAGCATTACGCGCGCGTCTGGATGAGACTGATCGAGAAATACGGCGGCACGCATCATGGCTACTTCGTGCCGGGCGATGAGCCACCATCCGCTGCGTTCAGTTTTCCTGGCATCGGTGAAACCGGCGCGGACAATATCGCCGTCGCATTGTTCAGCTTCCCGAGTGTCGATTCATATGAAAGCTACCGGCGGGACGTGCCGAACGATCCCGAATGCGTCGAGGTCACGAAGCATTACGAAAAGACAAAGCCCTTCACGAAGTATGAAAGGACCTTCATGCGACGTGTGGAGCGCGACTGACGCGAAGCCTACCGAAACTCTTTGTCATCCGCTGACGGGCCGTAGATGGCCGGCACCTTCGCGCCCATCAGACGCAGATACACAGTCATTTGTCCGCGATGATGCGCGAGGTGAAGCAAAGAGTCCTGGATCATCTCGTGTCGCGTCGCTTCCGCGACGACATTCCCGCCGGCCTTCAACTGCCAATTGGTGTTGAGGTGCTCATCTGAAGTCTTCTCGAAAGCTTCGCGCGCGCCGGCCGCGGCTTTGTCGAGCGCTTCGACGTACTCTGCGCTGGTGTTGAGCGGCTTCATCTCGAACTTGCTGCCGTCTTTCGGCGCGATGTCGAGCTCGTCCTGCGTGAGCTGCATCGTGATCCACATCGGAATCGTCGCGACCATGTTGGCGAGATAGCCGAACGCCATCGACTTCTCATGCGGCTTCCAATCCGACTTTCCTTCCGGGACTTGTTCGAGGGCGCGCCGCGAACGCTCCACTTCACGATCGAGTTCAGCGAGTAAGAAATCTTTTATGTTCATTGTTTGGTCTCCTGATTTACCCGGAGATTATACGGATTACGCCGAGAAGGCATAAACGGGCGGGGCAGTAGCCCGACTGTGAGGGAGGGCGTGTCAGTACCGAGAGCGGTAGCGACCGGATCGTGCGTCCAGCGTCGCTACCGACAATTAAAAGTAGGCCCCGGACTATGACAAGGAAAGGTCAGCGGGGGCTTACTCATATCACTGGAAAGTTAGTAGTTGGGCAACGCGATTGATACAATTTGCGCCGCGTCCCAAGTCGTCGCTAATGGCTCGTACGTGGATGGTAGCCTTGACGTTGCCTTCTTGGCCGAAGGTGTTAGGTGTTTCGACACTCCAACCTTGCGCACGGAGGTAGTCAGTGGCAGAGTGCAAGGCTTCCTTCAACCATTTCGCCTCTCCCTTTCTAATGCGTTCCCCACGACTAGTCCAACTCAGTCGCAAGGTAAGGGTTTCACTTGCCTCATCACCGCGTATGGAGATGGTCAACCCCGTTGGCAATTGGATTTGAGCAGTTAGTTCATCCTCTAGCCAATCATAGCGACCAAGCGCGTATGCTCTCGCGAGAAGTTCCTCCGCCACAAGTTCGGCCGACGGGACACCGATGGGAACGCAAAGTATTTGCTCCAATCGCGACAGTTCGCCCTCAACTTGGGCCAAGTCCCATCGCTCAGCTTGGCCATTTCTGGTACACAGTTGAATAATGCGTGCGACACGCTCTGGGAGTGATACCCACTGTTCAAATTCTCGCGCGCGGCAGGCGTTGATCACGGTAGCTGACCAGTTTGAATGCATGTGCTCAGCTGGAAGTGGATCCCGATGTGACACAAGATAATAAAGCGTCATACCTAGACCGAAAGAATCAACTGCTGCGTTTCGGGTAGATACTCCAGTTAATTTCTGTAACTGTTCTGGGGCTAAATAGCCAGTAGCAGATTCGCCGCGCAGATCTATCGTTTTTTCCCTTGCTCCCAAGTGATATGACAAATCAAAGTCCAACACAACAACATCCCAGTGGTATGGATCTGCCCAATAATCCTCGATCATAATGTTGGCCGGCCTTAAGTCTCGATGAAGGACCCGATCAGGGAGCATATGGGCGCTTCGAATGATCTTCGTCAGGCGGTGAGCGACCTTCATTATGTCTACCCAAGTATTTAGTTGACGTGCCTGGACAACCTCCCTCAAATTCGGACCCTCTACCCAATCCATGACGACGAACGCGGGAATTTCCGACGCTGTCCGATACCGCACGATTCCGTCAAGTTTGGCATTTCCAAGAATTTGCATTGAACGTACTCCACGGCGAAAGCTTTGAAGCATTTCCGGGGTTTTGCGAACCTCCTCATGAAGGATCTTGACCGCCACCGTTTCTCCTTCCGGTGATGTAGCGCGATATACATTTCCGAAGGCTCCCCCACCGGCACGCCCGACTAGTTGATAACCCAATAACTCATTTTCGCCCTCTGCAAGATCCACATACCAAGCTCGGTAAACTGCTTCATTGTACTGCCGACAAAACTGGTCATACTCTTGATATTCCTCTTCCGAGCCGCTCCTCAAAATCTCAGACGCCCTCGCGTTCAAGCACTTTCGAATCGTATCCGCATCCTCTCGAGTAGGAGATCTTTTGGAGATGGGAGAACGCTTACACTTTTCACTGGCAATGTCACAGGGGCTGGCACGCTATCCGCGGGCAAAAAGCTGAGAACATCATCGAAGAATTCGGTAATTGCTGAATGGTCATTGCCCGCTGCGTCATAACGAATAACGCTGATGCCTACTCTTTCTGCCCAGTCATCAGTTGCAATATCTGTCCGGTGTGTAAGCCAGTAGTGACTACCGGTGTCTATCCCTCTCTTCGCCATTCTTTCCAGGTGTCCTCCCACCGCGACATCATCTGCACTTATGCCTAAGAATAGGATCGCGCGAGTCGACAAGCAGCTAACTATGAATTCATCGTAGCCGGCGGTGTTGAACAGTGACTGCAGTTCTCGTCTCGTTAGAACCCAAGAGGACGCGTCGTCACTTATGCCATGCATGTTAACTATGAATGGGTGCGTCGTTTTCAGGACATGGAGCCAGTTTGCTGTTTGAGATCCATTGAATTCGACGAGAGCAACACCCGGTTTGGCTTGGGTATAGGCGCGCGTTGCTAAGCGGTCCAAATTTAGATTGATCACACCACTAAGTCGAAGTCGCCAAAGATCCAAGTAAGCAGAGGGAATTGCCCCGGTCACTGCCCGGTAAAGAACATTGCGAATTGACTCGCGGTAGGTTGTTGAGCCGAGTGCAGTCCGTAACAAGTCAAAGGCGAGCCAGTTGTCTGGTTCAAGCCCAGCGCGCGCAACCAGCCCCTTCGTTCGTTCCTGGGCACTGGGGTTTTCCTCGAAAGTGTTTAGTTTGCTTTCCGCGGCATCTAGTAATCCCGTTCGTAAGGTGGCCCATGTTGGAAGTCCCAGAGGAGCACTCAGGCCTGATCCGATCCACGCTACAATCGGAGTCGTGCGCTCGGCCGCGATCGAACGAAAATTCTTGTAAGCGGGTTGTGAGAAATCGAATGGCATAGCTACCTCTTAGATTAAGTTTGCTTCGTGGGGGCAAGAAGCTTAGGTGCTTCTGCAGAAACCAGCTTTACGACATTGCACGATACTAGCTAAGGCCGTCGCCGGATAAGGAGAAATCGAGGGGAGCATATTGGCACTATGTACTATTGTCAACGCCGATATTATTTTCCGTAGCTGGCGCGGCTCGTCGACACTGACATCTGTATCTTCTGAACCGAAAGACGAGATCGCTACCGCTCGGGGTACTGACACAACTCGAAAATTCCTGCGCGTGCGAGCATAATGACCCGTACTCATGAAGGACAAGGAATCAGACCACCCCACAAACCGCCACAAAGAAACCGGCGAAAGCTGCGGTCTCAGATGCCGAATTCCGTCGCCGGTTAAAAAACATTTCTGAATGGAGAAAGAAGCGCCTTGCCCAGCTTCGTGCCAAGGATTCGCGTTGAGGTTTACGTCCCGCTTCGCGACCACCCGGCCTATCAAGACACGCTCACCTGGCTCATCGACGAATTCACTGAGCTGTGTGGCGGCTGCACCGTCCACGAAAACGCCGGCGGTTACTATTTTTCCGACAGCGGCAAAGTCACCGAAGACCGCGTCAACATCATCTACAGCGACTTTCCAATGAATTGGAACGAGCCAGTCGATCAAGCGGCCGCGCTCGACTACTGCGCCACTCTGCAGAGCTTCCTGCTTGAGAATCTTTGGGAAGAAGAGATTCTGATTGCCGCACATCCGACTTTCGAACGTAGTCCGCTGAGTGAACTAGCAGGCAAACCTGACATCCGCGCGCGCATCTCTTATACTGATTCTGCTCGCTTAAGACGGGGGCGACAGGCTTCGACAGGGGCCGTAACGTCCGTCGCGATGCATGCCGGGCCTTTTTCTTGTGGGGACCGTTATCAAATTGCAGGGAAAATCAATTGCCAACTCTAACGAGTTAGCTCTCGCGGCCTAATAGGTTAGCGAGCGTCTCCGCCGCAAGTTGCTCATGCGCGCGGATGGAGATGTCACCTTAGTTGAGCTGGCCCATCGCTTCGGTCCGTGGCGATGGGTGAGATCAAAGTCGGACTAGCCCGTTCCAACGTCTTGCTGCTTCACTTAGTTGGAAATGGGCGAAGATCGCGCGGGCCGCAAGGCTCACGCGAAAAGAGAAGCAGCTAAGCATGTAGATTCCTTCGGCGTTGACCTTTGGATCCGGGTTCGATTCCCGGCGCCTCCACCATACAACAGTGAGCAGTGAGCAGTGAGGCAGGAAAGACACCCCTAATAATCCACGGATTCGCAGATTCCACAGGTAAGGCAGTAGGTAGGCGGCAGGAAGCAGCCGGCAGGAGAACACGCCAAG
Source organism: uncultured Acidobacteriota bacterium (assembly GCA_963726075.1). Taxonomy (GTDB): domain Bacteria; phylum Acidobacteriota; class Blastocatellia; order Pyrinomonadales; family Pyrinomonadaceae; genus UBA11740. The sequence continues at coordinate 19,022 of CAVSAQ010000002.1, forward strand.
TCATCGGCGAGTTCCGCTCGTTTTGTTTGGCTCAGATAATGTTGGCGGAGCGCTGCCAAGTCTCTGTGCCTTTTCACGTCTATCTGTGTAATCTGTGTAATCTGCGGATGAATGTCCGCTCGCTACCGCAGGCGGTTCTGACATGACCAATCTTTCCAATCGGCATCTTCGACTCGGGCGTCGGCGGTCTGACCGTCTATCGCGCGCTGCATGAGCATCTGCCGAATGAGCGCTTCGTTTATCTGGGCGACACGGCGCGGGTGCCTTATGGAACGAAGTCTTTGGCGACGGTTGAGCGGTACGCGGTTGAGAATGCTCGTTTCCTGGCGGCCCACGGAATCAAGATGCTGGTCGTCGCTTGCAACACCGCTTCAGCGCTCGCGCTGCCGGCGATTCGAAGCGCTCTGCAGATCGATGTCGTGGGGGTAATTGGGCCGGGCGCGAGGGCGGCGGTGCTGAGCGAGTCGGTTAGAGAAATGCAGGCTGGCGGGCCGCGGCACCAACGCGCTATCGGAGTAATCGCCACCGAATCGACTGTGCAGAGCGCCGCTTATACGAAAGCGATTTCGAGAATTGATTCGACAATCAAAGTGCTCGAACGCGCATGTCCGTTGTTCGTACCTTGGCGGAAGAAGGTTGGGGCGACGATGCCGTCGCGCGCAGCGTCGCGCAGACTTATTTGGAAGGCTTTCGCGGAAGTATCGATACCCTGGTGCTTGGCTGCACCCATTATCCAATTCTCAGAGATGTAATTCAGGAGACGGTCGGCGAATACGTAAAGCTGGTTGATTCAGGCGAAGCGACTGCGATGGAAGTTAAGGCGCTATTGAAGGGTAAAAGCCTTGCTCGAGTAACGCCGCCGACCGGTGCGCTCGAACGGCAGTTGTGCGATGATTTGGACCACTTTTACGTGACTGACGCCGCGCAAAGATTCGCGCGAGTGGCTGAGAGGTTTTTGGGAGCGACGCCGTCGAGGCTGGAAGCAGTTGAGTTGTGGGGAGAGGACCGGCTCAAAACTAATTGATTCATTTGATCATCGGTTCATTGATCCAATGAACTAATGAACTAATGACTCAATTCAAACGCACAGACAATCGCGCGCCGGATGAACTGCGCGCCCTCAAAATCACACCCGGCTTTCTGCCGAACGCCGAAGGCTCAGCGTTGATCGAGATCGGCAACACGCGAGTAATCTGCGCGGCGTCGGTGGAAGACAAGTTGCCGCCGCACCTGCGCAGCCAGCGAACCGAAGGGTGGGTCACCGCAGAGTACGGCATGCTGCCGCGCTCAACGCACACGCGTACCGCGCGCGAAGTCGGCCGCGGTCCTTCCGGACGCACTCATGAAATTCAACGTTTGATCGGCCGCAGCCTGCGCGCGATTTCGGATCGCACGGTGCTCGGCGAGCGCACCGTCACGCTCGACTGCGACGTGCTGCAAGCCGACGGTGGTACGCGGACCGCGGCGATCACCGGCGCTTACGTTGCTTACACGATCGCTTGCCGGCGTCTGCTGGCAGCAAAGAAGATCAAGCGGTCGCCGATTACGAGCGAAGTCGCCGCGGTGAGCGTCGGCATCGTTGACGGAACGCCTCTGCTCGATCTGAAATACGACGAAGACTCGCGCGCTGAAGTTGATATGAACATCGTTTGCACCGGCGACAGCCGCTTTATCGAAGTTCAGGGCACCGCTGAAGGCTTACCGTTTACGCGCGAGCAGATGGATGAATTGCTGGAGTTGGCGAAGAAGGGAATCGCGCAACTGGTTCAGCTTCAACGACAGGCTCTGGCGGCCACGGAATAGCTGACTGGAGCGCAAGCGTCCTCGCTTGCCGCGTAAAATGGACTCGATCTGAACAGCAACGAGACGCTTGCGCTCCAGTCCTGGGACAACATCGACAACAGATGCGGCATCTTAAACACTGCATTACCTTCAAAAGGAGTATCCCCTTGCGTTTAGCCTTAACATTTCTTTCCTTGTTTGCAGTAATTGGCCTGGCGGCCATCGGCACTTCGGTTGCGGCCCAAAGCCACAGCTACACCAGTGCGAAGGTTGAATACATCGTCGATTTTCCATCGCCAATGTGGCGGCTGGTGGACGAGCCGGACGAAATGCACCAGCACGCCGAGTTCGTTTATCAGCGATCGCAACGACGGCTACATGCGAATTCGGAAGGAGAAACTGGATGAAGGCCTGACCGTCCGCGAATTCGCGCGGCGGGATCAGGAGCAGAAAGTCCGCTTCCTGCCCGGCTACGTCGATGGCAAGGAAGACAATTTCACTGGTCGCATGACGGGCGTCACCGTCTCGTACGAGTTCACCCAAGCCGGCAAGCCGATGGCCGGCCGCACTTATTACCTTCAAGCCGATGACCGCACAGTTTACGCGCTTAGGTTTACCGGCATGCGCGATAAGCTCTCGCGGATCCGCAATCAGACGGATCAGATCGCGCGTACGTTCAAGCTGAAGTAATCCGTCGAAAAAGGTCTTTGGACTTCGGACTTTGGACTTTGATTGCTCTTCTAAGACCTAAGACCTAAGACCTAAGACCTAAGACCTAGGACCTGATCAGACCTAAGACCTAAGACCTAAGACCTAAGACCTAAGACCTAAGACCTGTATTATCTGCAGACCGAAAATCTTTCTTCGTAACCTTTCACTCAGTCTCCCGTAATACCTATTAGGTCTCCCCGGATCGTCACGTTGATCCGCGCTCCTGTTTTATCGGGCCAGGGTCGAACTGTGTCACAAGTTCTCCCCTCCAACGTTCACGTCCGCCTGGAACAAGGAGCTTGCGATGAATGTTAATTCGCGCGTCGACCGGCCTCGTACCTATCGTTCAACCCAATTCGCGCTGACACTGCTTTCCGATGTGCCGCTCTCGCAGAGATTGCTGGCCGAACTCAGTTTCTTCATCAGCCGACTCAAACAGCGCTGGCCGGACTTCAAAGAAGATCCGGTCGCATTGATCAAAATCGAAGCAAGACACCTCGGCCAGGTTTTGAAGCACGCCTTCAGCCGGCCGCAGGTCGCCGCCGGCCTGGTGACTTCGATCATGTTTGTCATGTCGGTCACGCTGATCGTTGCCGTGCTGGATCAACGTGCGGTCAATCGGGATCAGGAAGATGAGCGTGATGATCTTGAGGTCGTTACCACCATTAACTTCCCGGAAAGTCCAGACAACAAGTCTGACCCGGGCATCGGCGCAGGTGAAAAAGGGCGCGTCGGATTTGAACGTGGACGCGGCGAAGGTTCGCGTCCTGAGTCTGCGCGTGCACGCGGCGGCGGTGGCGGGGGAGATGGCACGCGGACTTCCGTCGTCGCAGGGCCGTATTCCAACTCCGTCTCTGATCCCCGCGCCGATTCCCACGGCGGCGGTGCGGTTGCCGCAGGCTCTGCCGGTTGCCGGAATCGATCTCGATCCGGCGTTATGGCGAAAGCTCGACTACTCGTCGTACGGCGATCCGCGGTCGAAATCGACGACGCCTTCGAATGGCTCGGGTGAAGGTGGCGGCGTCGGCAACGGCAAAGGCACAGGCATTGGTGAAGGCGACGGTCCCGGCTTTGGGCCCGGACGCGACGGAAACATAGGCGGAGACAGCAAAGAGCCAGGCGGCGGAGGAATCGGCGGATCGCGCGGAAATACTGCCCGACGACGATGCGAGATCGCGTTTACAAGTCACCCGAGGTCAGCACGCGTCCGCGCGTGATCGCCAAGCCCGAGCCGCAATACACGGAACAGGCACGACGCGATCAGGTTACCGGCACGGTCGTTTTGCGCGTCGTTTTCTCGAGCAGCGGACAGGTCACCAACATCCAGGCGGTGCAAAAACTCGGCGGCGGCCTGACGGAAAAAGCAATTGCCGCAGCGCGTCAGATTCGTTTTTTGCCGGCGATGCGTAACGGCCAACCCGTATCGATGTACATGCAGTTGGAATACAACTTCAATTTGTATTGAGTTTGGAGTGCGCCGGCAGAGCGTAGCGCGACGGCGCTCTGGATGAAACGCCGTTATTAGAGCTTCTAAGCGAGATTCAATCACAATGCTTGCAGCGTCAACGATCCAAAGCGCGTCGCCGCTTCGCTCTGCCGGCGCACTCCAAAATGGTAGCCATCGCGGAGAGAAGATTCGGCATCTACGCATCAGATTCAACTGCAAGTCTCCCCTCCGTTATGCGTTCTAGTCCCAGTACGACTGGGAACCAGAGACTGAAAGTTAGTCTCTAGTCAGCAGTAGCCACAGCTCGACGTTCACTGATCTGACCGGCCTTGCCCGAGTCACGCGGAGGAGCCTATGCGCGCAAAGTTCTTTTTCAAATCCATCTCGGTCGCCGCGAGTATCGTTGCGGCGATTCTGCTCACCACTTACCCAAACCACTTTTTCGCCGGCGGCAACGTGACGGCGCAGGAAAAGATCACGCAGGGCACTCTTCAGGTCCTGGATCCGGGTGGCACGCCTAAGGCCGTTTGTCCGCTCAAACACACCGAGGTGAAAGCCGAAATCAGCGGCTTTCTCTCTCGCGTAACGGTCACGCAGCAGTTCGAAAATCCTTTCAAGGAAAAGATCGAAGCGGTCTACACGTTTCCACTGCCGCAGAACGCCGCCGTTGACGACATGACGATGCTCGTCGGCGACGAGACCGTGCGCGGAAAGATTCTGCAAGCGCGAAGAGGCGCAGGCGGTTTACGAAGCGGCCAAGGCCGGCGGCCAAGGTGGCCAGCCTGCTCGACTCAGGAACGGCCAAACATCTTCACGCAATCGGTAGCCAACATCCTTCCCGGCGAACAGGTCAAGATCACGATCAGCTATGTCGAGACGCTGAAGTACGAAGACGGCTCGTACGAGTTTGTGTTTCCGATGGTTGTTGGCCCACGTTACGTTCCCGGCAATGCGACCGGCGCGCAAAGCACGGGCTTGCGCCCGACACCGACCAAGTGCCCGACGCTTCACGCATCACTCCGCCACCGCCGCCCGCCGGCATGCGCGCCGGTCACGACATTTCGCTCGAAGTCACGCTCGACGCCGGTGTGCCGCTTGACGCGCTCAATTCAAAGACGCATCGAGGTCGATCGTTGAGCGGCCCAGACGATCGGCAGCGCGCGCGTCGACTCTGCAAGAGATCAGCGACGATTCCGAACAAGGATTTCATTCTCCGTTACGACGTCGCGGGCAAGAAAATCCAGGACGCGCTGCTGACGCATCGCACCGGCGAACAGAGGCGGCTTCTTCACCTTGATCCTGCAGCCGCCCGAGCGCGTGACGGCCGAAGACGTGACGCCGAAGGAGCTGGTGTTCGTGCTCGACACGTCGGGCTCGATGTACGGGCTTTCCGATCGAGAAGGCGAAAGAGACGATGAAGCTGGCGCTCGACAGTCTCTATCCGCACGACACTTTCAACCTGATCACCTTCGCCGGCGACACGCACATCCTGTTTCCCGAACCGGTGCCTGCGACGAAAGAGAATCTGGCGAAGGCGCAGGCGTTTCTCGAATCACGCGCAGGGCGGCGGCGGCACCGAGATGATGAAAGCCATCAAGGCCGCGCTCGATCCGTCCGACGCGCAGGGACACGTGCGCATCGTTTGCTTTATGACCGACGGCTATGTCGGCAACGACATGGAGATCATCGGCGAAGTGCAGAAGCATCCGAACGCGCGCGTGTTTTCGTTCGGGATCGGCAGCTCGGTCAATCGATTTCTGCTGGACAAGATGGCGGAAGCACGGACGAGGCGAAGTCGAGTACGTCGCGCTTGAACGACGACGGCTCAGCGGCCGCGCGACGTTTTCACGAGCGCGTGCGCAATCCGCTGTTGACTGACATTTCGATCGACTGGAACGGCCTGCCGGTGGCAGATGTCTATCCGCAAGCGCATTCCGGATCTGTTTGGCGCCAAGCCGGTGATTCTCACCGGACGCTACACGGCACCGGCAGCGGCGACAATTCGTCTGAAAGGAAAGATGTGCGGGCCGCGATTTCATACGCGAGATTCCGGTCGAGTTTCCGGAGACGGAAGACGCGCACGACGTGCTGGCGACGCTGTGGGCGCGCACGCGGATCGATGATCTGATGCGCCAGGACTTCGATGGCGCACAACAGGGCACGATGCAGGACCGGACTTGAAAGAGACGATCACGCAACTCGGGCTCGAGTATCGATTGATGACGCAGTTCACTTCGTTCGTCGCGGTCGAGGAGATGATCGTGACCGATGGTGGCCAGCCGCGTCGAATCGATGTGCCGGTTGAAGTGCCGGAAGGCGTCAATCGCGATGCGGTCTTTGGCCGAGAATTTCGAACTCGCCGGTTAATGGTCGGCAAGTCCAAAGCCTTTACTCCTTTCACAGGAGGCCGTGAACCAGACGGTAACTGTTACAGGTTCAGCCCACGACTCGGCGTCGCCACGAAGAATCGCGCGCCGAGTCAAACCGAAAGCCCAGCGCGGCGGCGGCGGCGGCGGTGCTGGTTCGGGCCAGGCAGGTGCTGGTTCGGGCACAGGCTCTACAGTGGCCCCTTCTCCGCAGCCGGTAAAACCGACAAGCAACGCGGTGGTGGTTGATGGCCTGGCGGACGAAGCAGCCTTCATCCGGAAACTTTCACCGGCCGAACAGAAACGGGCGGATTTACAGTCGAAGCTTCATCCGTCGCTGCTGGCCGTCGTCGATCGTCTCAAAGATCCGAAGCTTGCCGCTTCGGCCGACGAGTCGAAGTTTGTTCGGGACGGCAAGGCCGAGGTGCAAATCTGGTTGACGGAAAAATCAGAGGCGACGTTGGCGAAGCTGAAAGCGCTCGGATTCGAAGTGGTTCTGGATCCGAAGAGTGCAAAGCTCGTCATCGGTCGTCTGTCCATCGAAAAGCTGGCGGCGCTCGCGGAGATTGCGGAAGTGCGCTACGTCGCGCCGCAGACGGCCGTAAGTAACCAAGCGGGGGTAAACCGCCCTTCCGGACCTTGAGATGATGGTGATTGCGAAGTTCCTCCGAGCTTGACGCCTATTCAAGTCGGACAGCAACGCGCCAGTGAGCCAACCTCTCAGGTCAGGAAGGGCGGTTTACCCCCGCTCGCTTGATTCGTACAATCTTGCGCGATGAAGCTCAAACTCGCGCACGGCCTCGCAATCCGCAAGTCTGCGATTAACGGCAAGGGCTGCTTTGCGACCACTCATTTCAAACGCCGGCGGAAGATAGCTGAGTACACCGGCGAGCGGATCTCAGACCTTGAAGCTCGCCAGCGCGCACGCAATCGTCAGGTCCTGCGCATCTGCGACATCGACGGGCGTTTCAGCCTGGACGGCGCGCGCGGCGGCAACGGCACGCACTACATCAATCACTCCTGCCAACCAAATGCCTTCATGAGAACTTTGTACGGCCATGTCTTGTTCTTTGCTTTGCGAGACATCCGGCCCGGCGAAGAAATCACGATCGACTACGAGCAGACGCTCCATCCCGATTCGAAGCGGTGCGCGTGTGGCGCGCCAACCTGCCGCGGGACTATCAACAAACAGTAACTGGGGCGTAAGGTTCTCGCCTCCTGCATGCATTTTCTGTAGCCCAGGCGTTTACGCCTGGGAGTGAAGTCATTGTACAGCCTCGTCAGCCCATTCATGGGCTTCGGATCTGAAAGCCTCCTGAAGGAGGCTCAAATTAACTATCTTATTTCGCTGTCCCAGGCGTGAACGCCCGGGCTACAGAAATGAATGCTGCAAGCGAAGGGCCTGCGCGCCAGTCTCGCCAAATTTCCGTTGACTTCTGATGACCGGTTGAGATAGTAGCCAGCGACTATGGCGGAAAAGAAAACTGAATCGAACAAACTCGTCCGCGGCCTGGGCCTACTCGACGCGACGATGATTGTTATCGGATCGATGATCGGCTCGGGAATTTTTATCACTTCGGCCGAATCGTCACGCTTGATTGGCGCGCCGGGTGGTTGCTGGTCGCCTGGGCGCTGGCCGGCGTTCATGACGATCACCGGCGCGCTTTGCTGTGCGGAATTCGCGGCGATGATGCCACGCGCAGGCGGGCCATTACGTGTTTCTCCGTGAGGCGTATGGTTCCGCGCACGGGCTTCCTTTTCGGCTGGACGCTCTTCCTCGTGATTCAGACCGGAACGATCGCTGCGGTGGCAGTTGCGTTCGCGATTTTCATCGGCGTGCTGACCCCAACGGTTTCCGAGAGTGTCTACCTTATTCCGCCAATCCATTTGGGAAGCTACGCCATCACGTTATCGACGCAACAGCTCGTCGCGATTCTGCGTAATCATCTTTCTGACTTTCACAAACACACGAGGACTTAATACCGGCAAGCTGATTCAAAACACGTTCACGTTCACCAAGACCGCCGCCCTGATTGGTTTGATCGTAATTGGCTTGTTGCTCGGACGGAATGCGAGCAGTGCGGCCTACGCAATTAATTGGTGGAATCCATGGGCGAACGCAGGTTGGAATCCCAGTCTGGCGCAACCGGGAATGCAAACCACGAGCGGCCTGTGGCTGATGATGCTGGTTGGGCTTGCGATGGTTGGGCCGTTGTTCGCGCAATCAGCTTGGAACAACGTGACGTTCACCGGCAGCGAGATCCGGGATCCGGGACGAAATCTCCCCCGCGCGCTTTTCATCGGTTGCGGCGTAGTTGTCCTGCTGTATTTGCTCGCCAACCTGACTTACGTGTTCACCTTGCCGCTGGGTGCATTTCCCGGACTCCGCACGCCTCCCAACACGATCGCGACCGAAACAATGAAGATGGCGCTAGGTCGTCCTGGACTGACTTTGATGGCGATTGCGATCATGATCTCGACGTTCGGATGCAACAACGGATTAATTTTGGCGGGGGCGCGGATTTACTACGCGATGGCGCGTGATGGCCTTTTCTTCAAACGTGCCGGCAACCTCAGTGATCGTAACGTTCCGGTAGTCGCCCTGATCGCGCAATGCATCTGGACATGTCTGCTTACGCTTGCCGCGCACCGTGACCACTGATCCCGTAACCAAACAATTCAAGTACGGAAACGTCTACGGCCAGTTACTCGACTATGTGATTTCGGCTGATCTGGTTTTTTATGCGCTGATGGTCGGAGCGGTTTTCGTAATGCGTCGGAAAGCCCCTGCCATGGAGAGGCCTTATCGCACGATCGGTTATCCCATCGTGCCGATCATTTATATTGTGCTCGCGGTGCTCTTGATAATTGATTTGGCTTACCTAACACCGGCCACTTCCGGAATTGGATACATTCTCGTGCTCATCGGCATTCCCGCTTACCTGATATGGAAAAGGCAGTCCAAAGCTTCATGAATTGCCATTCCTGGTTCCACGGCCGTTTATTAGTTGACTAGCGATCCGCAGGGGCTAAGGCGCAGAGCAACGCAAAGAACGCTAACCAACAAAGACTCTTCCACGGTCAAAATGAAACCCAACTACTTTCGTTGCGCAAACGTCTTAACCCTTGCTCGTCTTAAGAGCGGAGGTACGGACGATGAAGCACATGATAGGCGTGGCGTTTGCGATTCTCTGCTTTACGTTTGCTGTGCGCGCCCAGCAGCCGATTAACAATCCCGCAATCGATATGGACGGCTACCTAAAGACGGCAAAAGAGGCTGCCGAACACAGAGAGTCACATCGCCTCACGGAAGACGAATTCATCCGGATTAGTCGCGAACCCGGCACGATCATTTTGGATGCCCGCAGTCGCGAGAAGTTCGACGAGCTTCACATCAACGGGGCGATTAACTTGAGTTTTCCCGATATCACGGTCGAGAGCTTGAATCGCGTGCTGCCAGACAGGAATGCTCGCATCCTTATTTACTGCAACAACAACTTCACGGGCGCGGAGCAAGCGTTTCCAACAAAGAAAATTACAGCTTCGCTCAATCTCTCCACCTATATCTCGCTGTACACCTACGGTTACCGAAACGTTTACGAGCTGGGCCCGCTGCTCGACATTAAGAAGACGAAACTGGATTTTGCTGGATCGCTGGCAGTGAAGAAAGCTGCGGAAGCCACGTCAGGGAACTAGCTACAGTCGCGGCAACGCAAAACTGAATTTCGATCCACGGCCGACTTCTGATTCGACGGCGACTGTTCCGCCGTGCTGTTCGATAACTTCTTTCACGAAAGACAACCCGAGACCCGTGGACTCTTCATCTTTTTCCTGCCCGTCGCGCGCGACGCGATAGAACTTTTCCCAAATCCGATCCATTGAATCCTGCGGTACGCCATAGCCTCGATCGTCAACTACGACGCGGACGGCTTCGGCTTCGAGCACGGTGGAAACGGTGACCGTCGTGCGTTCCGGGCTGTACCTGATTGCGTTGTCGAGAAGTTTCGTCAGCGCCTGCGTAATCAGACTCTTGTCGGCCGACACCGGAGGAATCGAGCCGTTGCTCTGTTCGACCAGTCGAATGCGCTTCTTCTTCGCGGTGGGCTGCATAACGTTAACCGTCTCGTTGACGACTTCGTCGAGCCGCAGGGCAATCTTCGTCACTTCCTGTTTGTCCGCGCGCTCAAGCTGCGTCACGGTCAGAAACGTGTCGATCATGCGCGACATGCGCTGCGATTCGTTCGAGATGATTTGCAGGAACTCGCGCGATTCTGCGGGAATGTTGTCGTCGATGACGAGCAACTCCGCGAAACCGTTAATGCTGGTGAGCGGAGTGCGCAGCTCGTGCGACATCAGTGAGATCATGTCGCTCTTCAGCTTTTCGAACTCTTTCATGCGCGTGACGTCGCGCACGCGAATCGCAAAGCAGAGCGGCTTCGCGCCTGTCCCATTCCCGTTTTGGCCGTTCCCGTTTGCGCCATTACCGTTGCGCTCTTTTGCCAGCGCGATCCGTCAGCTCGAGCGTCTGGTTGCGGTCGGGAAACTTCAGCTCTCGCTCGTAGGGCTCGCCTGACTGCAAAACGCGACGGACGGCGATGGCCGGCTCGTCAAAAACTCCAGATTTGAATCTATCCAGCAGTCCGAAAAGATCGGTCTTCGGCGCCTCATGGTTGTTCAGGCGCGCGGCCCAAAGCATCGCCGGGTTCACGTACGCGATGGTCCCGTCGAGGTAAGCGATCGCGTAACCGTCCGACGCTTCTGCCAGCACCTGCGCGCCAAATCGGTGTTCGGTCAGCACGCCGCTGATCAGATCGAACGCATGCAGGCGGTGACCGGAAGTGCGCGCCGAGATAAACGCCGGCAGATTGCTGTCGAGCTTTTTGCGCTGCGCATCTTCGCGCTGAAGATCGCGTGCAAGTTGTCCACCCACGGCGGCGAGTAAGCGGCGATCACTTTGATCAAAACTTTCGCGCAGTCGCAGCAGCAACGTGCCGACGGTGCGACCGCCATGCTGAAGCGGCATCGCAACGTTTTCGAGCGTGTCGATCTCGCCAATCGGCGCGAGCGCGATCTCATGTGTCTTTGCGGCCTTGTCGCAGAGCTGCACGAGTTTCCGCCAGACAGAATTACGGCCGGCCTGCAGCGAACCGCTCGCTTGGGCGCGCAGCCTGGCGCACGGTACGAGTGCGCCATCTTCATTCGGTTGAAAGACGAAGGCCTCTTCCAAAGGCAGAATCGTCTGGAGCAGCTTGAGCCCGCTGGTCAAACGATTCTCGGCAATGCTTACATCCTGCGCATCGGTCCGCGAAATCGTTTCGTTCACGCGCCGGGTCAGCAGAGTATCAATCAGCCAGAGCCGGTGCAGTTGCACGAGGAACACCGCAGCCGCTGAACCCAGGGCCATCGGCGCAAACAGAATGTCGATCTTTAAGTAGCGAGAGACGAGCAGGCTGGCGGTACAAGTGGCAAGAAAACCGATGCCCAAAAACAGAAAGGATCGACGGGCGCCGACGCGGCCAACAAAAAATCCCGCACTCGTGCTGATGGTGACGATTAGCAAGAGGGCCAGCCAGGTCTGTGGCGCCTGGAGTGGTTCGTCGCCGCGCGCGACATTGACGACGAAGGCTGCCTGGAGTGAATCGATCAGACCGGCGCGCCAGATGGCACACGCAGCCGCGCCGGCCAAAAAAGCCAGACCCAGCGATAGCAACAGAGATTTCCAGGAGAACGTCTTTAACACTTGATTGGTTGACTGGAGCGCAAGCGTCTCGCTTGCTGTTGTTAATTCAGGAGTCGCAATTTGGATTGAATCGTGAGGCGGGACGGCCACATTTCGTGGCTAATCGATTATACACATCGGAATGAGGTTTGGGGCGTGCAAATTTCGGCCACTTTTCTGAGGAAAAACGGAATTTGGAGTGCGCCGAGCTTGACGCGCTTTGATCTTCGCGGATGCGTCGTCAAGCATCCAAAGCATGTCCGTCGGGCCGACGCACGTCCAAATTATTGCGCGTCGACCTATTGTTCGAGTGAGGTGACTGCGGATGCCAGGGTCGCTTCGTCCTCGGCCGTGACAGTTCGCAGATCGAGAAGCACACGATCATCTTCGATACGGGCAATGACCGGCGGGTCGGATTGGCGAAGTCGCTCTTCGATTTGATTTGCCGAGAGCTTCGCGTGAGTGATCGAAACCAGCGGTGTCCGCAAACGCGAAGTTGGTGCAGCGCCGCCGCCGATTGCCGATTCGCCTTCGACGATTTCGAAGTGGAGGTCTGACGCGTTCGATCCCTGAACCTGTTCGAGAAAGTTAGTTACGCGCGATTTCAAATCATCGAACGTCATCGAGATCATTTGGTGCGTGGGCAGTTCGTTTGTGGTCGCGTTTCGCGCGTATGCATCGAGCGTCGCTTCCAGTGCCGCGAGGCGAAGTTTGTCCGCGCGCAACGCGCGATAGAGCGAGTGCTTACGCATGCGCTCGATGACTTCACCGCGACCGACGAGCAAACCGGCCTGCGGGCCGCCGAGCAATTTATCGCCACTGAACGAGATGACATCAACCCCGGCCGCAAACGATTCGCGAATGACGGGTTCGCCGGTGATTTCAAATTGGCTGAAGTCGATGAGCGCGCCTGAGCCGGCGTCTTCGTAGAGCAACAAACCCTTTTCGTGAGCCAGCGTCGCGAGTTCTTTAAGCGTCGGAGTTTTGGTGAAGCCGACAATCCGATAGTTCGATGTGTGCACGCGCATGATCAAGCGCGTGTCGGCCGTGAGCGCTTTCTGATAATCCGCCAGCTTCGTTCGATTTGTTGTGCCGACTTCGACCATGCGCGTACCTGATTGCGCCATCACTTCCGGCACGCGAAAGTCTCCGCCGATTTCAACCAGTTCGCCCCGCGAGACGATCGTTTCGCCTTCGCGCGCCAGCACGGTTAAGACGAGCAGCGCTGCCGCCGCGCAATTGTTCACGACGAGCGCGGCTTCGGTTCCGGTCAACGTCGCGAGTAGATCTTCCGCGCGCGCGCCGCGGCGGCCGCGATTGCCTGAGTTCAGATCGAATTCGAGATTGCAGTATGCCGACGGCTTCGGCGATGGCCCGCCGCGCTGCATCCGACAACGGCGCTCGCCCAAGGTTCGTGTGGAGAATTACGCCCGTCGCGTTAATGACGCGCCGCACACCGCGCGCGGTCTGCTGCTTATTCAATATGGCTAGTCGTTGTTCCGCTTCGGCGACCAGCGCCGAGGATGCGTCGCCGTCGTTTACCGCGAACGTGCCCGCCAGAATCTCCGCCCGCAACTTCTCGATGACTTCGCGCGCCAGGGTGGTCTGTTGTTCAGCGCCGGCGGTAGTCCTCACCGACTGGCCGATTTCAGTCCGCAGCAGCGCATCGACAGACGGCAGCGCGCGCAACAACGCGGTTTTGTTGGAAGGTTTGGCAGCGCTTTTTGGCATTTTGGGTTCGGCGAGAACGAGAATATGCCGTCAACGGCAAAGAGGCAATCTGCGACGAAACAAGTCATTGACAGTGTTTCTCCTGAACTCCTACACTCGAACTATCGTCGGCGACCCCGCTTGCGCCGCTCATCAAGGGAGATTTTCAGTTGGCAATCAATAACAACAAGCTGGCCAGACTCGAGGCCGAACGCCGTGGAAGAAACAAAAACAGCGCTGGTCGAACATGTTTCGGTCGAAGATCGGTTGGCGCGATTGGAAGAAGACATTCGCCGCCTGAAGGTTGAATACGACATCTATTTCAGCGGCGGCTCAAAGCGTCCGCCTTACGACACGAAGCTGCGCGTCGAAACACAGCTCAAGCGTTTAGCCGACGACAGGTCTTTGAGTTTTGCGCAACGCTTTCACTACAACTCGCTGGCGACACGCTACAACGCTTTCCGCGAAGTCTGGCGGCGCACGATGAAGGGCCGCGAAGAAGGCCGCGACGCTTTCACGGTGCAGCGCGCTGAGAGAGAAGCGAAGGAAAAAAAGACACCGTTCAAAGCCGTCAACTTTTGCGTGTACCGACGTGCGTCACGACGTGCAGACAATCAAAGGTGTGTATGACGCTTTGATGGTTGCGAAGCGAGCGTGCGGAGAAGCGTCGCAGGATTTGTCGTTCGCGAAATTTCACCGGCTGGTTGTCGAACGTACCGAAGCGATGAAAGAAAAGATTGGAACGGATCGGGTCGTGTTCTCAGTTGATGTTGAAGGTGGACACGTGAGTTTCAAGGCGAAGGCTGAATAGCTAGAATCCAGACTTTAGAGTCGGGCTACTGTCCGACCTCCGAGCGGTCGGTAGCCGCTTCTAAACGTCTAGTGCCACAATCAAAAAGGCGATCTCGGAATTCCGAGATCGCCTTTCTTTCTTGCGCGTTCCGGGACTACCGGAAGCGGCCAGTGGCTGCTTGAAAAGCAAGCCGGGGAGATTTACGCCTTTGTGACTTTTTCAGCCTGTGGTCCTTTGGGGCCCTGCGTCACTTCGAACTCGACTTCCTGACCTTCTTCGAGGGTCTTGAAGCCATCGCCCTGAATGGCGCTGTAGTGCACAAAGATGTCCGAAGAGCCTGGCTGCTCAATGAAGCCGTAGCCCTTCGAGTTGTTAAACCACTTGACCTTACCGGTTATTCTAGACATACAAACGAATCCTCCTAACGATTCGGCAAAATTGGCTTGGCGGCACAGAACTCAGTCTGTGAAATTCGAGACACAGACTGAAGTCTGTGCCACCGTCCAACAGGTTAATGCTGTGAGCCGGACGCGCTTTTGTCTGGGGCGCTACACGGAAACACACTAGCTAAAAAGCGCCCAGCTAATCGCACACGGTGGTGCGATAGATGGGCGCAACTTCCAAAACAAGAACTCATTTCACTTTTAGCGCTTGCAAATCGAAATGCCTTGGCAGGTGTAAATCCCGGGGCCTGGCACTGATTGAAACGTCGGCGCATCCTAACGGAAGCCGTTTTGGGCTGTCAAGAACAAAAATCTTGCGAGCCGTCGAGTGGACAGGCCCGCGAGATAGACCATCAGAACCCAGGGCCTTCCGCTAGATCTTCTTGATGCTGTTCAGCAGTTGTTCATAGGCCGACGAGTGCTTTTCAAAAAGGCTTGGCGCGGCAAATGTCAGAATTATCAGGGGCTTCTTCGCGCCGAGCACATCCACCGACCAGACGATGGTGGTCCCATCGACGTCACCGGTACCGGTCTCGCCGTAATGCGGCATGTCGTTCAGGACGTCTTCCGCCGGCTTGCCCACGGTCTTCATGTTCTTAATCGTCTTGCCGAGTTCCTTGTCCAGCTCTTTCACTGCGGCATCGAAATTAGCCTCTTCCGGAACCCAAAACACCACCTGGAGCGCGTCATCAGCGGACGAAGCGGTGATCACTTCACCGTCGGGCTTTGCCTTCCAACCCTTTGGCAGTTGGAATCGAACACCGGCCTCCTGATGGGTGAACACGCCCGGGTCTTGCGCAGCGACACGGTTCCGAACGACCGCTGGTTCTGGCCGACATAACCGGCGACAGGGTCGAGCCCAACAGGGCGAGACCTAGAATGATAGTTAGTTTTTTCAAAGGGGTTTTCCTTTCAGATTGAACAGTCAGAACCACCTGCGGTAGCGGGTGGTTGATCTGGAAATTATAGTTGCTTCGGGAAATAATCAACAACCACCCGCTACCGCAGGCGGTTCTGACCTCAGGCCGCTTTCTTCAAAGCCGCCGGCGCGTTCTTGATGTCCATCTCTTTCAAAAGATATCCCGCGCCGCCGAACTTCTCGGTCAGAAACAGCACGTAGCGGATGTCCACGGAAATCGTGCGATTCTTCGGCGCGTCGTAGAAGAAGTCGTTGCCGAGGCCTTCGTAATTTCCGTCAAAGACGATGCCGATCTGTTCCCCACGGCCGTTCAGGATCGGCGAGCCTGAATTACCGCCGATGATGTCCGTCGTCGAGATGAAATTCACCGGCACGTCCTGGCCTTCGGCGTAAATACCGAAGTCGCGTGCGCGAAAAAGCTGCTTCAGCTTGGCCGGCACATCGAAAGGCTCGCTGCCCGTGTCTTTCTCAACGACGCCCGACAGGTGCGTGAATGGCTGATAGATCGCCGCGTCTTTCGGGATGTAGCCTTTGACGTCGCCGTACGTGAATCGCAACGTCGCGTTCGCGTCGGGATAAGGCTTTGCCCCACGCATCTCAGTCATTCCGTGAATTAACAGCGGCCGCCACCGGGCGACGATCCCATTGAAGTTACGCGTGCGCGGCTGCGTCTCAGCGAAGAGCGTAGCGATCTCGGCAGCGAAATCGAGGAGCGGCTCGTTCAGCTCTTTCAACTGCGCCGGCGTCTTGTCGAACAGAGCCGCGAAGGCTTCCGGCGTCGAAAGACCCTTGCTGTCAACAATCGCGCGCGCAAAATCTTCTTCCGCGCGAATGCGGGCTTCGTCCTTCAAGCTGCCGAACCGTTTTTCGATTGCTTCGATCTTTTGCGAAGCGGGAAGCTCCGCGGCTTTACGAAGGAAGAAATTGAGCATCTCGCGCTCGAGCGTCGGATTGCGTCCGGCGAGAATTTCCGGCAGCGCCGCGCGCGCGCGTGCCGCGATTAGCGCGAGATTCGGATTGCGTTCAGCCTCAGGTTTTTCTTTGCTGGCGGCGAAGGTGCTGATAAAGCCGGCGATCTCAAAGAGATCACTGAGCGAAGCGATTTCCTGAACGATCCGGTCGCGTGGTTGAGTCTTCTGCAACTCTTCGTAGGCCTTCGCGAGTGACGGCAGCACTTCGCCGTACTTCTTTTGCCGCTCAGGATTTTCGCTGATCCATTTCGTGAACGCAGCTTCCTGTACGCGCTTCTGATCGACGATTCCGGCGCGGCGCATCGCGAGGACTGAGCCGTCGTTGTTCTTCAACTCGTTCGAGATGCCGAAGATCACCGACTGAAGTTTGACCCGCATCGATGGGTTCGCTCGGCCCATGATGGTCAGGACTTCGATTTGCTTCTGCTGCATCTCGACCGAAAACGGAATGAACACGTCCTGGTTGTAAGCGACTGAGTAGCTCTCGCGGTAACGGCGGGTCGAGCCGGGATAGCCCATCACCATCACGAATTCGTTGTCTTTGACGCCGCCCATCGAAAGCGACAGAAACTTCTTTGGCTTGTAAGGCACGTTGCTCGACGCGTAGTCCGAAGGTTTGCCGTCGGGGGCCGCGTAAGCGCGCAGAAAAGTGAAGTCGCCGACGTGGCGCGGCCATTCAAAGTTGTCCGGGTCGCCGCCAAAGAAGCCAATATTTTTGGGCGGCGCGTACACGACGCGCACGTCGCGCAAAACCTGCGTGACGAACAGGTAGTACGTCAGGCCTTCGTTCATCGCCATCACGCGTGCGGTAATTCCATCAGCCGGTTTGGAGTTCGCGGTTTCGAGCGCGCTCGACTTTGACTGAATCGACGCGGCGCGTTCAGCCGCTGGCGTCGCATCGCTCACGCCGGCCAGCACATCAGCGGTCACATCTTTCAAGTCCTGCGTCATCGTGATCGTGTACCCGGTCAGCGGCAGTTCTTCGCTGCGATTCTTCGCCACGTATCCCATCGTGCCGTAATCTTTTGCGGCGTCTGAAGCCCCCACCAACCCGTCGAAAGCAACGTGGTGATTGGTCAACACCAGGCCTTCAGCCGACACGAACTCGCCCGTGCCGTAGCCTGACCCGAAACCTACTCTGACGACGGCATCCTTAATGCTCGGTCCCGCCGGGTTGTAGATATCGGTGATCGGAATCTTGAGTCCGCGCTGTTTGAGTTTCGCCAGCGGAAGCTGACTCAAAGTGTCCGGCAGGAACATTCCTTCGTCGCCCAGAACCGAGACGGGAATAAAGCTGACAAGCAGTAACGAAGAGAGCACAAGCGCGAGCGCGCGCGGGTATTTAGCGATCATTTACAATTTTCCTTCGTGATTGATGACGGTCCGGGTGTGGAGGGATATTAGCAGAATCCCAATCGAAAGGCGATCTGAACCGAAGGAGATCGTGAGCGGCTTCCCTTACGGTCGGGCTACTGCCCGATGTTAGTGCGCAGCGCCGGGCAGATACCGTTTCGGATCCACGGGCTGATTGTTGACTCTGACTTCGTAGTGCAGGTGCGGTCCGGTTGAGCGACCAGTTGATCCAACCAAACCAATCTTCTGTCCGCGCGTTACAGTTTGGCCGACCGCAACGTGGATTTGCGACAAGTGGCCGTAGCGCGTTGATAGGCCTGCGCCGTGATCGACGTAAATGACGTTGCCGTAGCCGCGCTGTCGTCCCGCAATGGTTACGCGGCCGCTGCCGGCCGCCAGCACCGGGTCGCCGTATTCAGCGTCGATGTCCTGGCCTTCGTGATACTCGAAGCCTCGTCCCCCAAACGGATTGCGCCGGCCACCAAAGCCGCCTTCCAGCGTTCCGTCAACCGGCCAAAGTGACGGAATCATTCCGCCGGCGCGCACCATCTCCTGATAAACCCACATGCGACGCTCAAGGCGCGCCGTCTTCGATTCAAGTTCGGCGAGTGCCGCTTCGCTATCGATGGGGCGTGCCGGACCGCCCTGGCCACGGGGCGCTGTTTGCTCGGCCGGTGAAATTCCCGACATCTCCTCGAGCTTGCGCGAAGTGTCCTCAACCGCGTTGACTCGATTATTGAGCCTGAGCAGTTCTTGCTTCTGCTTTTCGTTCTGGGCGCGAAGACGCGCGTTGTCGTGTTCAATCCGCAGATGCTCAGCCTGCTGAATCAGGCCGTAAAAGCCGTACATCAACGCGGCGCCGACGACGGCCAGCCCCAGCACTGAGACTTTTAACCAGCGTTTGTGAACGCTTATGCGACGGATATGAGCGCGAGATCTGGAAGTACGGGCGATGATAAAAGCGTAGAAACGGTCGTCTCTAGTCATTCAAATCTGCTCCTATCGGGCGCCAAGCGCGTTTTGTAAAACGGGGCCGCTTGCCGACCGGTGAAGTAACAGACGCCGAGGGCGACTGAAAACCTAAATTGTGCCAGGCCTTAAAATTAAGAACCCTGCCGAAGATCGAACCCTGCTTGTGAACGGCAGCCGATTTGCGCGCCTGAGTCGCCGAGTAAACGTGGCTTTTAGACTCGAGCTAACGGATCCTGGATGCTGCCAGAGCGTCAGACCCTAACACACGAGGATGGACAGGTCAAACTGAGCGAAGGGTTTTCGGACGGGATAATCGGCGAGTGCACCGAACGCGAACTAGATGTTAGGCGTGACTTTATATTTCTTCCGGTCGCGGTAAATCGCGAGCGCGATCAGAACTATAACGGCCACGAAGATGACTATGATCGCCAGCTTGATGATGGCCACCAGCAACCCCACGGCTAAGACCAACTGCTTCAACAGCGCAACGACAAGCAGGATGGCGCCGATGATGGCGCCGCCGCGGGACAATGCTGCAAAAATTCCGGTGATCATTTCGGGCGAACCTTACTGGCGCGGCTGAAGTCGCGCAGAACCAATTTGCCGCGGCGACTGGACGCGAGTTGGAAAGTCGCCGCCATCGTAAGCGGCGCGTGCGAATTGGCTGTTGACCACGACTGACGGCGGCGGGTTGTTCGTATCGAACAGACGCATTTCCTCTCGACGCCGATGTCGTTTCATGTAGTCGTACAGAATGTAAGCGCCCAGAACGACTAAAGCGACGGGCAGCGCTCGCCGCATCGGGAATTGAAATCCAAGTACCGTGTGCGCGAGAAAGATTCCACCAAGCACCAACAACGTGATGCCCCAAGCCAAAGGATTGCCGTACAACTGGCGCGTGATGGCGTCTTCTTCAGCGTCAGGCGCCAACCCCGCGCGCATTAACTGAGCCGTCCGGCAAGCATCAACTGCGGCGAAGAGCCAGGTGCCGAACACGCCGAGCGCAAAGAAAGCGACGCCGTCGGTTACTACAGCCATCTGGAAAAAGCTGGCGAAGATCGCGAAATGAACGATGGCCTTTGAAGTTTGACCGTTGTAAGCCGCACCCAGGCCGGGCACGAAAAGCGAAAGAAATGTGGCGATGAACGGAGAGGTCTTGCGACGGATCACCTGTTGATTTGTCGGCTGTGATTGGCGATGACGCAGTGCGTCAACGCCTGCGACGATGCAATCCTGACAAACAGCGAACCCGCGAATGCGATGGTCGCACGCCGGGCACAATGGCCGCGAACAGCTGCTGCACTGCGCCATGGCGGGATTCTTCGGGTGATAATTACAATTCATCGGTTACTTCACGCTGTCGCGGTGTCAGATGTACGTTGAATCGCGCGCGAACGTTCAGCGGTTTTTCGAATCGCTGTTGCCGGTTTTTCCTTCCGAGCTTTGCGGGCGCGGCGTCGCGCTGTTTTGATTTGGGCTATTCTGATTCTGGTTCGCCTCATGGTTCTTCTCGTTGTCTTTCTCTTTCTCTTCGCCACCGACTAGTTTGTTGACACTGCCGGCGAACTGCTTGACACCTTTTTCGGATCCTCTGGTCGCATTGTCCGCCGTGCGTTCAGCCAATTGCAGGCTGGCGCGATAAAGTCCGCGCACCGAACCATCGGTTGAAACCGTGTTCGTCAGTACAAAGACGGACACCAACAGCATTGTTGCGACTGAGGCGAGCTGCGGCGAGACGAGCGGATCGAGCGCGCCACGCAGCCATTCGACCATCCGCGACGAGAAAGGCGCGCGCACTTGCCGAGGCAAAACGTTGCCGATGGTCGCTTGCAGAATGCGAGCTTCGAGGCCTGCGGGCACGGGCAGTTCATCCTGCGCGTAGGTGTAAACCGCGCCGATCGACCGCACTACCTGTCCCGGGAGTTCGCTACAGGCTGAACACAGAGCCGCATGCCGTTCCCAACGGTGATACAAAGGCGCCATCAACACGCCATCGAGATAATCCGTCAGATGGTCTTCGAATTCTTCGCAGGTGATCGCCGTTTGCGGAGCCGTTGTCATCAGGATTCGTGCTTCCAGCCCGACACCTGCCGGCGGAGCTTCGGAAGACAGGCACGCGACGATCGTTTGCTTCACATCGGCCAGCAGTTCGTGACACAGCGGGCAGCGCAACGCGTGTTCGGAAAACGCGCGGTGCTCCTCGACCGGCAACGCGCCGTCGAGGTAATTCGTCAATCTTTCTTCAAATTCATTGCACAGCATCATTTCGTTTCCATTCCGAACCCTTCTTACGCCCCGATACTTGAGCGTCTGCTACTTCGTTTCTGCTAACTCCACTACTGCATACGACGAAGAATTTCGCTAGTTGATTGGGGGTTATTGTGATTTCACAGTGTTCAGATTTCACAACACCTGCGACGATGCAATCCTGACAAACAGCGAATCCGCGAATGCGATGGTCGCACGCCGGGCACAATGGCCGCGAACAGCTGCTGCACTGCGCCATGGCGGGATTCTTCGGGTGGTAATTACAATTCATCAGTTACTTCACACTGTCGCGGTGTCAGATGTACGTTGAATCGCGCGCGAACGTTCAGCGGTTTTTCGAATCGCTGTTGCCGGTTTTTCCTTCCGGGCTTTGCGGGCGCGGCGTCGCGCTGTTTTGATTTGAGCTATTCTGATTCTGGTTCGCCTCATTGTTCTTCTCGTTGTCCTTCTGGTTCTCTTCGCCACCGACCAATTTGTTGACACTGCCGGCGAACTGCTTGACACCTTTTTCGGATCCTCTGGTCGCATTGTCCGCCGTGCGTTCCGCCAATTGCAGGCTGGCGCGATAAAGTCCGCGCACCGAACCATCGGTTGAAACCGTGTTCGTCAGTACAAAGACGGACACCAACAGCATTGTTGCGACTGAGGCGAGCTGCGGCGAGACGAGCGGATCGAGCGCCCCACGCAGCCATTCGACCATCCGCGATAAGAAAGGAGCGCGCACTTGCCGCGGCAGAACGTTGCCGATGGTTGCTTGCAGAATGCGAGCTTCGAGGCCGGCGGGCACCGGCAGCTCATCCTGCGCGTAGGTGTAAACCGCGCCGATCGACCGTACTACCTGTCCCGGGAGTTCGCTGCAGGCTGAACACAGAGCTGCGTGCCGTTCCCAACGGTGATACAAAGGCGCCATCAACACGCCATCCAGATAATCCGTCAGATGATCTTCGAATTCTTCGCAGGTGATTGCCGTTTGCGGAGCCGTTGTCATCAGGATTCGTGCTTCCAGCCCGACACCTGCCGGCGGAGCTTCGGAAGACAGGCACGCGACAATCGTTTGCTTCACATCGGCCAGCAATTCGTGACACAACGGGCAGCGCAGCGCGTGTTCGGAAAACGCGCGGTGCTCCTCGACCGGCAACTCGCCGTCCAGGTAATTCGTCAATCTTTCTTCAAATTCATTGCACAGCATCATTTCGTTTCCATTCCGAACCCTTCTTACGCCCCGTTACTTGTGCCGTCTGCCTACTTCCGACTTGCTTCTGGCTCTAAGCCTCCACTACTCGCATACGACGAAGAATCTTCGCTAGTTCGATTCGGCCGCGGTTTATTCGCGATTTCACAGTGCCCTCAGGGATCTTCAACAAATCCACGATCTC
This sequence comes from uncultured Acidobacteriota bacterium, assembly GCA_963726075.1. Taxonomy (GTDB): domain Bacteria; phylum Acidobacteriota; class Blastocatellia; order Pyrinomonadales; family Pyrinomonadaceae; genus UBA11740. The sequence goes on from CAVSAQ010000002.1 coordinate 41,852, forward strand.
CTGGTAGCTCAGCTCCTCGATGTCCCTGAGGATGACGCATGTCCGCAAATCCGCCGAAAGCTTGTCAATTCCGGCCTGTACCTGCGCGCCGAGCTCGCGCCGCTCCATCTCACGTTGCACCGAATTCCCGGCTGAGCGCAGGTGATACTTGTGATCCTCAAGGTCGTCCGCAATCTCATCCTGCGGGGCGCGTTGACGTTTGCGATAGTCATCAATGATCAGATTCCGCGCCAGCCGCATCAGCCAGTTCTGCAAGTCGCCTTGCTTCGGATTGTATTGTTCGAGTGAGCGATAGACGCGGACGAAGACGTCTTGCGTCAAGTCTTCGGCGGTGTCGGCTCGCGAGGTGAATCGGTAGGCGAGGTTATAAACGCGCCGCGAGTAGGTTTGGACAATCTCTTCCCAAGCCGCGCCGTCGCCCGCGCGACATCGTCTGACTAGTTCAGCGCCTTCGTTGGTAGCCAAGCTTCTGACGGCTCCCACTTGGTGAATTCTCCGGATTCAGTTTATCGCAGCCGATTGAGACTCATAGAGTCCGACACGAGCTTCTTACGTGCTGGTGCTTTGCAAAGTTCCCCCGGTCTCAGCCTGTCGCGAGTCTGACTTCTTGAACGATAACATTAAACTGTTGTAGGCTGGCGACGCCGCACAATATATTGTGGCTCGCGCATGCTTCGCTCACTGCGTTCAGATCGTTGGTTTTCGGTCAATGGCGGCAAAATATCGCAAGTTTCTTGAGTTCATCGCGCTCCTCCTGCTGGCAATTGTCATCGTCTGGTGGTTTGGCCGGGGGCTCGATTGGGCCCAGGTAAAGAGTGCGCTGCTCGCGTCTGACTGGCGCCTGATCCTGCTGGGAGCGCTGGGCGTGCTCGCAGGATATTTGTGGCGCGCCTTCCGATGGCGGGCCTTTCTTGCGCCACTGACCACGGCCAGCCTCCGCGAAATCTGGATTGCCGTCTGTGTAGGATACGCCGCCGTACTGACGCTTGGCCGGGCCGGTGAAGTCGTGAGGCCCTTGGTTCTGCCGATGCGAGACCGGCGTGTCAGACCGGCTGCTTCATTCGTCACCGTCATGATCGAGCGCGTTTACGACTCGATCACGGTACTGCTGTTGTTCGCAGTCAACCTTGTTCTTTTCACGCCAGCTTCGGGTGCGTCAGAGTTCGCCCGCGCGCGCCTAATCGGTTTTGCGTTGGTCGGAGTGCTGTTTGTATTTGTCGCGTTACTAATCGCTTTCCGGTGGCGGTCACAACAGGTGATCGGATGGTTAGACAGAAAGATTCATCCTGATTGGCGAATCCTGGGCCGGTTGAAGCACGGGATCCTCAACCTCCTTCAGCAACTGGCCACGGCGCTGGGAGTGCTCACGCGTGGCCGCGAGCTGGCAATCACGATCGGGTGGTCACTCGCACTGTGGGGATCAGTTGCCATAGGCAATCTCCTGGTTTTCCGCGCATTCGGTCTTCCGTTCGGTGTTTCCGAAGCGCTCTTCGTGCTCGGTTGGTCGATGATCGGGTCGGCGATTCCCACCCCAGGCGGCGCTGCAGGTGCGTTCCACGCAGTCACTGGCGGCGCGCTGATCCTTCTCGGGGTGGCGGCTGAAAAGGCGGCTGCGGTCGCCATCGTCATCCATCTCGTCGATTTCTTGCCCGCGGCGTTGTTTGGGTTGTTCTACTTTTTGCGTGGTGATGTAACTCTCGCGCGACTGCGTCTATTGATGTCCGCGACTGAACGTGCAAGTGATCCTGAGCCCCTGTCGAGCGCGGCTGGAGTCAAAGCGGCTTGAACTGGTTCAAATTATGTGAGGAACAATCGATATGAAATGTCCCTTCTGTGGTTTTGTCGAAGATAAGGTCGTCGATTCGCGTGAGTCGCGTGAAGGTGAATCGATTCGCCGGCGCCGAGAATGTCTAAAATGTGAACGCCGCTTTACGTCCTACGAGCGCATCGAGCAGATTCCTTACATGGTGATTAAGAAGGACGGCCGGCGCGAAGCTTTCGATCGGAATAAAGTGATGGCGGGAGTGCTGCGTGCCTGCGAAAAGCGACCGATTCCGCCGCAAAAGTTGGATTCAATCGTCAATGCGGTCGAAAAGTATGTGCAGGAGTCGCCTGAGCGCGAACGGCCCACAAGCAAGATCGGCGAGCAAATCATGCGACGGCTTAAAGAACTCGACAAAGTTGCTTACGTTCGATTTGCCTCGGTCTATTTGGAATTTGAAGACGTGTCTGAGTTCATGGAAGAGTTGAAGACGCTGGTGCGCGCGCGCGCCGGTCGTTAATCGAACAATGGCCGTCAAGCGAGTCAAGGCTAAGAGTGTCGGGCCCGCGGGGCTCGAACGCCTCGAGCTAAAGCGGCTGACTGAGCGCATCGGCTGGCTGTTCTCTTTGTTGCAGGAAGCTGCGGCCGCGCAAACGCCGACCATTGCCGGGGCCTGGGCTCCCACGATCGATGTCTGCGAGACCACGAAAGCGATCGAAGTGCGCATCGAACTACCGGGCGTGACCGCGTCGGAAGTAAGGGTGGGTTTGAATGGAAACAAACTGCGCATCTATGGCGACAAGAAGAAGCGAGCGACGCGACAACGCATCATGTCGCACCATTGTTCGGAACGCACCTACGGCCATTTTGAGCGTGTCGTGCCCGTACGGTGGCCGGTTGACGTGAAAGGCGCCACGTCAGAACTGGCTAAGGGAGTGTTGGTGGTCCGACTACCGAAGCTAAAGGATCGCAGAGGCTCTGAAATAGCAATTCCAATTACTGAGAAGGATTCATAGAACATCCATGTCAACCGAACTGGACAACGAAGCAGTGGAAGTTTTAGTAGCGGCGGAACCCGCGATAGATCAGCAATTGCAGATTCCGGAAGAGCTGCCGCTGCTGCCGCTTCGCGACATTGTGATCTATCCGTTCATGATCGTTCCGTTGTTCGTGTCGCGCGAGAAATCCATCCGCGCCGTGGACGAAGCGCTCGGCGAGCACCGGATGATCCTGCTCGATTGCCAGAAGGATCTCGATAAGGAAGACCCGACGCAGGAAGATCTCTACAACGTCGGCACGGTCGCTGTGATCATGCGCATGCTGAAGCTGCCCGACGGCCGCATTCGCATTCTGGTCCAGGGCGTTTCGCGCGCGAAGGTTGAGTCGGTTGATTGCAGTGGCGATTTTCTGCGCGCGCGTTTGAGTGTCCTCTCCGAAGTGTTGGCGCCCGAACGCTCGCTCGAAGTTGAAGCCCTCATCCGCAATGTGCGCGCCTTGATGGAAAAGGCCGCGGCCCTGGGGAAGAACATTTCGCCGGATGTGATGGCCATCATCGCTAACCTCGATGATCCTGGCCGCCTCGCCGACCTGTCTGCTTCTAATCTCGAGCTCAAAGTCGAAGATGCGCAGTCGGTGCTTGAAATTCCCGACACTACCGTCCGCCTGCGCCGCGTCAACGAGTTGCTGAACAAGGAAATCGAAGTTCTGACCGTTCAGCAGGAAATCAATACGCAGGCCCGCGCCGACATCGATCGTTCGCAGCGCGAGTTCTACCTGCGTCAGCAAATGAAGGCAATTCAGGGTGAGCTGGGGGAAGGGAACGAGCTGGCCGAGGAAATTCAGCAGTTCCGCGAAAAGATTGAAGCCGCCAAGATGCCGAAGCCGGCGGAAGAAGAAGCTTTGCGCCAGTTGAAAAAGCTTGAGCGCATGCATCCGGACGCGGCTGAAACTGCTACGTTGCGAAGCTGGATGGAGATCATCACGGATCTGCCCTGGTCGAAATCATCGAAAGATAATCTGGATTTGCTGAAGGCGCAGCGCATTCTTGACGAAGACCACTACGGCCTCGACAAGGTGAAAGAGCGCATCATCGAAGCGCTCGCCGTGCGCCGGCTGAAGCCGAAACCAAAGGGGCCGATCCTCTGTCTGGTTGGACCGCCGGGCGTCGGCAAGACGAGTTTGGGTCGTTCAATCGCGCGCGCTCTCGGCCGCAAGTTCATGCGCTTGAGCCTGGGCGGGGTGCACGACGAAGCTGAAATCCGCGGCCATCGACGGACCTACGTGGGCGCAATGCCCGGCCGCATCATGCAGGCAATTCAGCAGGCCGGGACCAACAATCCGCTGATCATGCTCGACGAGATCGACAAAGTCGGCGCGGATTTTCGCGGCGATCCATCTTCAGCTCTGCTCGAAGTTCTCGATCCGGAACAGAACAATAGTTTTCGCGACAACTATCTGAACGTCACGTTCGATCTTTCCAACGTGATTTTCATGACCACGGCCAACGTGCTCGACACGATTCAGTCGGCTCTGCGTGACCGCATGGAAGTCATTCGGCTGGCGGGTTACACCGAAGAAGAGAAGTTGGAAATCGCCCGCCGTCATTTGCTGCCGAAGCAGATGGATGAGACGGGCATCACGCCGAAAGACGTGCACATTTCGCGGACCGCACTGGCGGCAATCATTCTGCGCTACACGCACGAAGCAGGTTTGCGCCAACTGGAGCGCGAAATCGGATCGATTTGCCGCAAGGTGGCGCGAAGAATCGGCGAAGGCCGCAAAGAACCTGTCCGTGTGTCGCTCCGAAACTTGCACGAGTTTCTCGGCGTGCCGAAGGTAACGCCCGATGAAGTCCTGAAAAAAGATCAGATCGGAGTTGCGACGGGTTTGGCGTGGACTGCCGTAGGCGGCGAGGTTCTGTTCATTGAGGCACTCAGGATCAAAGGCAAAGGCGCCCTCGTTTTGACCGGCCAAATCGGCGAAATCATGCGCGAGTCAGCTCAGGCAGCGTACTCGTACGCGAAGTCACGCGCGAAAGAACTCGACATCGCACCGGAAGACATCAACAACTACGACATACACATTCACATTCCGGAAGGCGCCATCCCGAAAGACGGGCCGTCGGCCGGCATCACTCTGGCGACCGCGTTGGTTTCCGTGCTGTCTCGCCGGCCCATCAAAAAAGACGTCGCCATGACGGGCGAGATTACCTTGCGCGGCAACGTCCTGCCGGTGGGGGGAATAAAGGAGAAGGTTCTGGCGGCGCGGCGGGCTCGCGTCACGAAAATCCTGCTGCCGGTGCAAAATCGACGCGACCTGGAAGAAGTGCCAAAAGAACCTTTGAAAGACATTCAGTTCATATTTGTCGATAATGTGCGGCAAGTTTTTCGGGAAGCGCTCGGACCGAAGGCTGCGCCAATTGCGACCCCGTCGCCGCGTCCGATTCGGCTGCCACAAGCCGCGCGGCCCCGAGATATCTAATTTTGCATGAGCGAACCAGCCAATGACGGCCAAACTCTGAAGCGGCTACTTCTATGGCTGGTTCTGCTCCTGCTCATCCTCGCTCCACCGCTTATAATCGTTTTCTTCCTCGGCGCACTGTAATCGTGCGGGCCTGTTGTACTTTTTTTGCATATAAGCAACCTCAGTTATCTTATGAGAATCAAAGGGGTTCGCCAGATTTTGTTGGGCGAAAGTGGTTTGACTCCCATTAGGGCGTATGATAACCTCACGCGGTCGAGTGGCTGGGCTTTTAGCCACTAAAACGGAACTTTTAAAGCCTCTCGACTGTTTACTTATTGAATACCGCAGGCGCGCGACTCGGGTGAGTCGCAGTCGTGGATTCCCCCGAAAGCAAGGCTCAGGAGAATAACGATTGATGACCCGTAAAGCTGTTCCCGTATTTACAAGCGTCCTGTTTGCGGTCGCACTTATTACCCCAGCAGTAATCCAGGCTCAAGGTCCCGCTGGTTCGTCCGCTCGCGACATTCAGACAGAGGTTCAGAAGAATGAGCCTCGCGTCGATCAAATTATCGAGCGCGCCAACGATCATTTCCGCAAGGGCAAACTTAATCTCGAAGATAGCAAGCGCGAACAAGCGCGTGACGAGTTCGACAAAGCAGTTGACACGATTCTGATGTCCGGCTTGGACGTTCGGTCAAGTCAGCGGCTTCAGACCTACTATTTGGAGCTCGTCGAGCGAATTTATCGTGAAGAAGTTCCGCTGACGCAGATCGCACCGAACGCGGCGCCTGTGGTCGCGCAAGCGCCCGCGGACGCGAAAACGGAAAGCGTTGAAATCGCGCAAGCGCAGCCAAAACAACAGCAGATTGGTTTCGTGCAGCAAGGCTTTGAGCCATCTCCGCTGGATGCTCTCAGCAAACTCATTCTCACCGAGGAAGAGAAGACAGTAACTGCCGAACAATTGGCCAATTCAGAGCAAGTGAAGAACTCGCTGGATTTCAAATTCACGATGAATCCGCTGGTTCAACAGTACATCAATTTTTATCAGGGACGCGGCGGTCGAGGTACCATGGAGTCGGGCCTGCGCCGCTCTGGGCGTTACATGAAGATTGCTCGCGACGCATTCCGTCGGGCCGGCGTTCCTGAAGACATTGTTTGGTTGGGACAAGTCGAGAGTGCCTGGCAACCGCGCGCAAAGTCATGGGCTGCGGCTTCGGGCTTGTGGCAGTTCATTGGCAGCACTGGCGCTGCCTACGGCCTGCGGCAGACTGCCTGGGTGGATGAACGGAACGGAATCGAAAAACCGACTTCGGCGTCAGCGCGCCACCTGAAAGACCTGGCGAATCGTTACAACGGCGACTGGCTGCTGGCGATGGCCGCTTACAACACGGGTGCCGGCAACGTCGATCGCGCGATTTCACGTGCGGGCGAAGCAAATTTCTGGAAGATTTACCCATACATTGCGCAAGAAACCCGCAACTATGTTCCGAACATCCTCGCGGTAATTTTAATTGCGAAGAACCCGGAGAAGTACGGGTTCCACAACATTCGTCCCGAAGCGCCCATGAGCTTTGATCCGGTGCCGGTTCCTTCGGCCACCAGTCTCAGGCTCATCGCGGAAGCGACGGACACGAGTCTGGATCACATTCAGAGCCTTAATCCCGAGTTGAAGCGAGATACAACGCCGCGCGGCGAACCTTTCACCGTGCGCGTTCCGGCCGGGCGTGGCAAGCAACTGGCTTCGCTGCTGAAACGTGTGCCGGGTGACCGTCACGACACCGCTCGCGTCATCTCTGTGGCGCCGGGTGAAGAGTGGCAGTCGATCGCGAATCGCACTGGCGTCAGCGTCGCTACGCTCCAATCCATGAACGCGGGTGTCGATCTCAATAACGCGACCAAATTGTTTGTGCCGAACAGCACGATTCGGCTAACGAACTGGAAGCGCTCGGCAGACACGCCTGGTGCGACCCTGACCAGGGTCAAAGCCCGGAAGGGTGACACGATTGCGAAGATCGCCGCCGCACACAAATTGTCGGCAGACGAAGTCGCCCGGTTAAATGGCATTGCGCCGAATACCTCGTTGCAGGCGGGCCAGGAAATCAAACTGCCGTCGGCCGGCAGCACATCTGCGCCGACCAGCCGTCGTCGATAACAAAACATAGCAGACGCTCGTTTTTCGTTCGAGCGCTTAAACTTACAAAGAGCGCGCCTTGTCAAAGGCGCGCTCTTTGTTTTTCTGTAGCATACTTCCTTCGCTCTCAAGAACAGAAACCCAGTTAGCCTAAGGCGCGCCAAGCGAAACTTACGCAGCTCCCGTGCTATTCCGCGCTCTCTCAGCCGCCGTCTACGGAATCGACGCGAACCTGGTCGATGTTGAGGTAGATCTGACTCCGGTTCGTAATGAAGTCGATCAGCCACCGGCCGTGATCGTTGTCGGCCTCCCCGACGCTGCCGTGCGCGAGTCACGCGAACGCATTCGTGCGGCAATTAACAACAGCGGATTTTTCTTTCCGTTTCATAAGACGACGATCAACCTGGCGCCCGCGGATGTGCGCAAAGAAGGCGCCAGTTTTGATTTGCCTATCGCACTCGGAATTCTCGGCGCGAACGGCGACCTCGGCGACGCCGAGCACTTGACGGACATTCTTTCCGTCGGCGAGCTGTCATTAGACGGTCGAGTCCGCGCCATTCGCGGCGCGCTCCCGATAGCTTTGCGTGCGCGACAGTCGCAGGCGAAACACCTTCTATTGCCGGATGAAAATGCGAAGGAAGCCGCCGTCGTTTCGGACGTGAACGTTTATCCCGTCACGGATTTGCGTAACGCAGTGGAAACGATCGCTGGGCTGCGTTCTGAAAATCCACCCAGCCCGATTCGAGTTGACTCGTCCCAGCTTCTCTCGCCGACTGATCACTACAGCGTTGATTTTCGCGAGGTGCGCGGCCAGCAGGCGGCGAAGCGTGCTCTCGAGGTCGCGACCGCCGGTGGTCACAACATCCTTCTCATTGGCCCGCCCGGCTCAGGCAAGACAATGTTGACGAAACGCCTTCCGACGATCCTGCCGCCGCTGGAATTCGAAGCCGCGCTCGAACTGACAAAGATTCATTCGGTGGCCGGGCTCACCGGTCGCGCCGGATTAATTAGCGAGCGGCCCTTTCGTTCGCCGCACCACACCATCAGCGATGCAGGACTGATTGGCGGCGGCGCTGTGCCGCGGCCGGGTGAAGTGTCTCTGGCGCATCAAGGCGTCTTGTTCCTCGACGAATTGCCCGAATTCGATCGCAGCGTGCTCGAAGTTCTGCGTCAACCGTTGGAAGATCAGCAAGTCACCATCAGCCGCGCCGCGATGTCGCTCACGTTTCCCTCCTCGTTCATGCTGGCGGCGGCAATGAATGCTTGTCCCTGCGGGTTCTGGAACGATCCGACGCGCGAATGTAACTGCTCGCCGTTGCAGATTCAGCGTTATGTCGGACGCATATCCGGACCGCTGCTCGATCGGATCGACATTCACGTTGACGTGCCTGCCGTGAAGTTTCGTGAACTTACCGGCGACACGCCGCCGGACGCCGAAGATTCAAAAGCAATTCGACACCGCGTCATTCGTGCCCGCGCGCATCAGAGCGAGCGTCTGGCGGCGGAAGGAATCTTTTCGAACGCAGCAATGTCGCCAAGGCTAATCCGCAAGTATTGCCGCATCGATTCGGAAAGCGAGACGATGCTGGAGCGCGCGATGGCCCGTCTCGGCTTGTCGGCGCGCGCCTATGATCGCATTCTTAAGGTGAGCCGAACCATCGCTGATCTCGATGACTCAGACGCCATCAGTTCCGCTCACGTGTCCGAAGCTGTACATTACCGCTCGCTCGATCGAACCTATTGGACATAATAGCTTCTGAATGCGAACTGAAGACTACCAGGACCTGTTCGAGCTCGAAGAGGAGTTCTGGTGGTTTGTCGGGATGCGACAGATCACCGCAGCCGTGCTTGACCCGCTCTTGCGAGAAAATGTCTCGCGCCTGGTTCTCGACGCCGGATGCGGCACCGGGGGCAACGTGGCGTGGCTGCGGCGCTACGCCGGCGCCAGTGAAGTCGTCGGGATGGATCTCGCGTCTGACGCGCTCAAACTCGCTCGCCAGCGAATTCAGCAATTGCCTGTTCAGGCCTCGGTCACTGAACTGCCGTTCCCGGATTCGACGTTCGATCTGGTCACGAGCTTTGATGTCATAGTGCAGTTGCCTGAGGACGGCGCAGACGAACGCGCCGCCCGTGAGATGTATCGCGTACTCACGCCGGGTGGAATTGCGTTCGTGCGCGCTGCGGCGTACCAATGGATGCGCAGCGAGCATGATGTCGCATTGGATACCCAGCGGCGTTACAGCTTGAATGAGTTGCGTGCTCTGCTGGAAGGCACCGGCTTTCGCGTGATTCGCGCGACATACGCGAACGGCCTTCTGCTTCCGATTGCCGCTTTGCACCGGCTTGTTTTGAAGCCGCATGGCCTGGCCCCGTCGGGTTCAGATGTATCGCCTTTGCCGTCAGGTCTGAGGTGGATTAATCCGATTCTTCAGGCGCTCTTGCGTTGCGAGGCACTGTGGTTAAGGTTATTCCCCTTGCCGGCAGGACTGTCCGTCATCTGCGTAGTTCAAAAGCCGAAGAATACTTAGGAGTTTGCGCTAACTTTAGTAACGATGCTCTTCATTTGCGTCGCACGTCCGCACTAAGCTATCGCGGAGGCAGTGCTTGCGCCCCAATAATGGGCGCGATTCTGCCTGTAGAATTCCAACGTGCGCGTCAACCCCGCGCGAAGCCGCATCCGGGGTTTCCACCCGACGGTTGACTGGATTTTGTCGTAGCTCGAGTGGAAGTTCCCGATGTCGATTTGCTGCCGCTCCTGTGGAAACGCGACGGCGCGCACACTGCCGCTGCCGGTCAACGCAATAAGTTCCGACGCCACTTCCGCCAGGCTCAGAGATTCATCGCTACCTAGATTAAAAATCTCGCCTTCAGCGGCCTCACTCGCGCCCGCCATCAGCAGCGCCTCAACCACATCCTCTACGTAGTTAAGATCACGTCGCTGCCTGCCATCGCCATAAAGGTCGATTACTCCACCATCCATCGCCTGACGGATGAACCAGGCGATGAAGCCCTGACGATCATGATGCATTAGCTGGCGCGGCCCGTACGTGTTGGTCAGCCGCAGAGACACCGTGCGCGTTCCGTAAACGCGATGATAGAGCAGGTGATAGTGCTCGGCTGCCAGTTTGTTTATTCCGTTAACGTCGAGCGGCGCGACCCGGTGCTCTTCATCAACCGGCAGATAAAGCGGCTTGCCGTAAACCTGCCGCGTGCTCGCAAATACTATCTTCACATGCGGATTGTAGTGACGGCACGCTTCGAGCAATGTGAGTTGCGCGGTGCAGTTGAGTTCGAGATCCCGGAGAGGATAGAGCATGGACTCGAGGTGCGAGACGTTGCCGGCGAGATTGAAAATGAAATCCATGCCACCGACGAGGTGGTTGACGACATAGTCGTCTCGCATGTCAGCCTCATAGACAGTCACGTCGCTTTCAAACTCGTGGATATTGAAAGGATTTCCCCCTTGATCAGGTAGAAGTCCATCGAGAATGAAAACTTTTACTCCTCCGAGTTCGACCAGGCGGCGAGCCAGGTTGCTGCCGATAAACCCCAGCCCGCCCGTGATAAGCACCGAACGGTCTTTGTAAACCGTGTAATGGTCAGTCATCTTTATGAACCCTGTCCGTGGCCAGCGTTGTGGCCCGGAATTCTGTTAGAAGTTTTGGCTGAAGGTGCCCATCGTCCGCCGCTACTTAATCAACAGCGAACGCGTGACCAACAGGCCGTTTCGGCCCTCGATTCAGCACTACAAGACGAACCCAGAGCAGCCAGAAATCCAGAGCTGTGCGCATCACTCGCCGCAAGGTGAAGAATTGCGAGCGACCGTGAGTACGCGGATAGTGAGGCACTGCAGCTTCGACGAAAACGCAACCGGCCCTATGAAGTTTGTAAACCAGTTCGATACAAATTGCGCCGCTTGACGAGCTTAATTGCACTCGCTGCAGAGCGGCCCTGCGCAGTAACCTGAAATCACAGTCAACGTCCCGAATTGGCAGATTGAATAGCAAACGCGCGAATCGGTTGTACAAACCTCCAAGCAGCTTCCGCGAAACTTCGTCTGCGCGCTGTTTCTTGAAACCATTTATCACATCGACGCCGTCCGTGAGAAGTGGATACAGACCGGCGAGATCGCGAACGTCGTATTGGCCATCGCCGTCAGTATAGAAAACTAAATCCTTGCTGGCCTGGCTGAAGCCCGTGCGGAGCGCCGCTCCATAACCCATATTCCGCTCGTGATGAACCACTTTCACGCGTGGCTCACTACGTGCCAGTTCTTCGAGAACGCAAGCCGTGTCATCTTCGCTGCCGTCGTTGATAACGATCACTTCATAGTCGCTGGCCAGGGTGGGAAGTACGGCCAGCGCGTTCCTAACCAGCGGTGCAATGGCCTGTGCGTCATTGAACGCCGGAAAGAAAACCGTGATGCTGTGCTCCCTCAGGATGTCCGTCATCTTATCGTAATTCGAGGGAGTCAGCGTTTTGAATCATGTGCTCGCCTATGAGCCTATAAGCCTTTAAGGTCTCCGCGTCAAATCCCCACGCGGTGATTCGCAGCCGACCCGCAGGAAGTTTTCGTCCGTCAAACCTTCCGCGCCAGCTCGTATCGACGTCTTTACCGAGGAGCGCGCTTCTCAATGGCACGTGAGTTTTCGGAAATGCGACGGCAAAGATTGCGTCCTCACCCTTGCCGTCGTCGTAGGCCAGCAACACGGCGTCGGGTGGCAGACCGGTTCCCGGAAACATTGCTCGGCCTGACGCTACATACTCATGATCGGCGGTCTGGGAAACTTCTACAAACGAATTGTCTGTGTTGGAAACCGCAAAATCCCAAGGCGCCAGATCGCGGGCGTTGCGCTTCTTGATAAGAGCCGGACGCAAAAGTCCCAGATTCTCAGCCTGGTTTGCCAGTTGCTGAAACACACCGGGCGTAGGGTATCCCTGGTCCGTCAAACAGCGATCGTCAATGACATTAGTCAGGAGCACGCAGGTTTTTACCTGAAGCTGTACTCTCCGAGCTTCGCTCGCAGAGCGCACGGCAAAAAAGTAGAACGGCATCTGCGTCAGTATTATTGCGATCGCCACAATCGGCACGCGTCGCAAAACGGTGTTCCAGATGAACCCGCGTTCGCCGGTCCGCTTCCGAACTTCAATCGTGAACAGATACACCAGCGCGACTGGTAGGTAGATGGTGAAAGTCGTATAGCGCGAACTCAGTGACTGGACTACGCCGAAACTGGATCGGCCGAAGGTTATTAAAATGGCAGTCAGAAGTGAATAAGCACCTATAACCAGCCACACGAGGCGCTTTTGATAGTCGATCGAACTATTCAACGACCGCAGGAATTGCCGGCCGGCCCAGATAAACATCACGACGATGCCGAGACCGATCACGGGTGCGAGTACGAATCGAAGTAACGTGAGCGGTCTGCCGACTACGTTGAAAAAGTAGAAGGCTGACTGGATTGGATAAGCAAACCCGAAAGAGGGACTGGCATGATGTACCTGCCGGTAACCATACATATAAAGGATTGCGCTGAGCCCGACGGCCACGAGCCATCCGATTGCTAATGCGCGCTTTGATCTCGTTGTAGCCGCGGACCAGGTCCACAACACTGGCAAGACCAGGAGCCAACACAAAATACCGTTGACTGAAGAGAAAGTGCTGATGATCGACAGGGCCGCGCATGCAATGCATTTCGTAGCGAACCGGAGTCGCGGCGCGGTCGCGATCACCAGACACGTCGAGAGGCACGCGATCGGAAAGAAATAGATCAACTGCTGCCCCTGCAACCAATTCTCGTGTTGGACTGGAGAAAAAATAAGGACGTTAGCGGCCAGATACGCCCACACCCGGTCGCTCTCTCGGTCAAGCGTTAACTTTCCCAGGCGATAAACATTGAACGAGACGAGGCAGGCGAGCAGCAGACTCACACCCATGTGGTAGCGAACATCGAATTTAGTCAGCCGCCCCAGAAAGACGAAAACCAGGTTGGGAAAAAATTGTCGATATTCATTTTGCTGACGGAACAGATCGGAGAAAGAAAGTGTTCCCTCGTTCAGCTTGTACAAGAATGTCACGCCCACCCACTCGTCCCATTGCGGCAAGTTCACGCTGTACTTCAGTATCAGAAACCCGACAAACGCCGCCGGGATTACTAACGCTGCGACCATGACAGCGCCTTGCAAGCGTTGCTGTTGACGTTTAATGTTCGACATTTACATGGGACGGCGATCCGACAGCGCTATAGAGCCGAACAAGCCGCGGGGCCTTAAAGCTCTCATAGTGTTGGTTGTTACTGCCTTTTTTGTTTTCGCTCCGCCCGGGACCTTGATCGTTGCCGCGTTGGTTCTGATCGGCTTTTTCGGCAAGCGCTGGATGTTCGTGGTGGGACTAGCTGGCGCTGCAGTCGGGATCCTCTGGCTGCTGAACCGGGCACGTCATCGCACTCGACTTCGCAAATGATTATCAACGGTCCGCGTAGAGTCAAGGACCCAGCATGATCGTCACGTGCCTTTCCCCTCTGCAAGTCTGATTTCGCTGCCATGTTCACCTCGTTCGAACAAAAGCTGCTAACAATACTCACGCCCGAAACCCACCGCCGCTTGCCTGCATCCGCGCTTCATCGGATACTGAATCGAGCCCTCTGAAAGTAATTCGAATAAGGAAAAGGCATGAGCCGGGCGACGCTTCAGACTGATCGAAGTGCGCTCACGAAGGAACTAGTGGCTGCCATCGATACCGAGACACCGCGAACTCCGGACTACGAGCTGACGAAAAAAGCTGCCGAAGGCGACATGAAAGCCTTCGAGGAGCTTTACCAGCGGCACAATCGCCGCGTTTATTCGCTGTGCCTGCGCATGACCGGAAATGTCGTTGAGGCTGAGGATCTGGCGCAGGAAGTCTTTATTCAGCTCTTCCGAAAGATTGGCAGCTTCCGTGGCGAGTCGGCTTTCACGACCTGGCTGCACCGGCTGACGGTCAATCAGGTCCTGATGCACTTCCGCAAACGGGGGGTGCGGCTCGAGCAGACTACGGAAGAGGGTGAGGTTCCGGTGCAGATCGTGAAAGGCACCGAAAATCCGAACGCGATGCCTGTGGTTGACCGCATCGCTCTGGACAAGGCGATCGGGCAGTTGCCGCCGGGTTACCGGACGGTTTTCACGCTGCACGATATTGAAGGACACGAGCACGAAGAGATTGCGAGGATGCTGGGTTGCTCAGTTGGGACATCAAAGTCGCAACTGCACAAGGCGCGCATGAAATTGCGTGGATTACTCAGGCAACAGAAAAAGCCGCACTAGCAACCAAGAAGTTGGCCCGATTTTTTCGGGAAATCGGCAAAATCGGCCAAATTGACATAGCAAGAGCCCCCGCGAGTCCCGGCGACAGGGCGCTCCAGACCTTACGCAGTCTCCCCTTTATTGCTTTAGACACCGCGATAGTCGTGTCGTCCGAGGCTTTATTCCGAGATGCGACCCATCAGAGGTTAAGACAATGAACTGCGAGAAGCACCAAAATTTACTCAGCGACCTGATTGACGGGTCGCTCACTCCCAGCGATTGCGATGAAATTGAAGCGCATTTGCAAGCGTGCCCGAGCTGCGCCGACACGCGCACCGACCTGCACGCGATTGTCCAGTTTTGCCGCGAGCATCGTGGGGAATACGACGCCGTGCCGAGCGAACGCGCAATGTGGCTGCGCATCAGCAACACCATTGAGGCTGAATTAGCAGCCGGCAAATCGAAGGCTTTACCAGCCAGCGCGGGCTGGTGGTTCCGTTTGACGAACCGCAACTGGCAACTTTCGTTTCCACAGTTCGCCACTGCGATCGCGGCAACTGTGGTCGTGGCCGTGCTCGCCACTGTGATTGGCATGCGAGCCTTTAACTCCACCGGCTATCGCGCGAGCGGCATACCCGGATCATGGGACGTTGTCACGGTTAAAGATCGCTATCGTCAGCAGCAGCAGACAATCGATTATTGGAACAAGCGCGTTGAGTTGAACAAGGCGCGCTGGAATCCGGACATGCGCGAAACGTTCGACCGCAACATGAACGTGATCGACGCCGCCGTCACCGATTCGATGGGAAGATTGCAGCAGAACCCTCACGATGAAGTTTCGGAAGATATTCTGAACGCAGCGTTGAGCGACAAGATCGCCTTGTTGAAAGAGTTCGCTGAGCTATAATCCCCCGGCACCAGAGTTTGAAAGCAGACCCGATTGTGATGAACCAGCGCCCACTTGCCCGCACCGCCAAACGCATTACGCCAGTCGTTTTCGTCGTCCTGATTTTGACGGCGGCGGCGTTTGCGCAGAAAAGCGTGTCGCGTAAATTTCCCGCCGGCAAAAACGTCAGGCTCGAACTGAAGAATCTTTCGGGCACGATTACCGTCGAGTCGTGGAACCGAGATGAGATCAAGATCACCGCGTCAATGGATGCGCCCACGGTGCATTTCAATCCGCGGCTTACCGAGGGTGGCCTGGTAATCGACATCGTGGGCGACAACCGTGGCCGCAGCGATGTGGGCGACGTAAACTTCAAAGTTCAAGTGCCCGCGCGATCGTCCGTGGATCTGGAAACACGCCGCGGGCAAATCAATGTGAGCAACCTTCAGGGTGACCTGGTACGCGCGCACGTTTGGACTTCCGGTGATATTCAGCTTTACGGCATCAACGCCGGGCGTGTGTTTGCGTCGAACTCGACCGGCGACGTCTTCTTTGATGGCGAGTTTGCTTCAGGCGGAACCTACGAGTTCAAATCAGGTCAGGGAACGATCACCCTGCAACTGCCGGTTAACTGCGGTTTCCGTTTGGTCGCGACTGCGCCCGCGCAAAAAATCTCAATGGGTAAATTCTGGAATCCAAACATGAGAACGGTTGGCGAGGGTCGTCGCATCATCGGCGATGTCGGCGATGGCCGCGCATCGGTTACCGCCACGACCTACCAGGGCAACATCAACTTCCGCGTTCGCTAGACAAACTCTTTCCCTCTCCCGCACAATCCGCTTCAGTGAACAGACCGAGAGCACTGCTAATCGCGTCGCTGAGCTCAGCTTTAATAGCGGCTGCTCTTTTTCTGACACCGGCTAAGGCACAGAAAGAAAAGAAACCGCCCGCGCCGGCGGCCGCCAACCTCAAACGGACAATCAACCGGCGGGCAACACATCGTTTGCCGTACGGCGGCAGTGTAAGCCTGGTAGCGCCTCCGGTAAGCTCGATCACGATCGAAGGCTGGTCTCGCAGTGAAATCGAGATCGAGGCGGACATCGAGCTGCAAGCGCCGACCGAAGCGGACTTGGATCTGCTTGCCGCAATTAACAATCTGGCGATCGATGTTGATACCAATCACGTGCGCATTCTGACTTCAGGCACGCACGACAAGAAATACCTGCAGCGAGTGGCGAAAAAATTTCCCAAGACGCTCATCGGCTTGCCCTGGAAGATCGATTTTCGTCTGAAGATCCCCGCGCTCACTGACGTCGACATTGACTCCGGCGTCGGGCCGATAAAGCTAAGCGGTGTGGAAGGGTCGATCCGGCTCGAGGCGTTGCAAAGCGAAGCCGACCTGACGCTGACCGGCGGTTATTTTTCCGGCCTGATTCAACGCGGCGCGGTAAAAGTCACGATTCCCTCGCGCAACTGGCGCGGCCTCGGCGCGACTTTGCAATTAGCGGGCGGCACGCTTGAAGTCATTCTCGCCCCCGGTTTCAGCGGCGACGTTGACGCGAACGTTTTACGCCTCGGTGAGATAAAGAATTCCTACGCTGCACTCACCCCGCGCGAAGGTGGCGCAAACAATCCCCGATTGCTATTGGGCCGCGCTGGCGCCGGCGGGGCAAAGCTGTCGTTCACCGTTGGAGACGGCACACTTGAGATCAAGTCGAGTGGTGGCGGACCGTAGTCAGAACCGCCTGCGGTAGCGGGCGGCTGTTCTTGCGAATAGAAAAGTTTAACCACCCGCTACCGCAGGTGGTTCTGACTTTGTGAACGAACAAACCCAACTCGACGTGCTCGCGGTCTTCTCGCATCCTGACGATGCCGAGTTAACGATGGCCGGCACCCTACTCAAGCTGAAGTCGCTCGGCTACCGCACGGGCATCGCTGATATGACACGCGGCGAAATGGGAACGCGCGGGACACCCGAGATTCGGGCGAAAGAAGCACTGGATGCAGCTCGCGTGATGAACCTGGATGCGCGGGTAAATATCGGTTTGCCAGACGGCCATCTTGCCCTAAACGAAGAGAGTAAGTTGGCGCTCGTCCGTATTTTAAGAAAGTATCGGCCGCAAGTCGTCTTCACCGCACATTGGGACGATCCGCATCCCGATCATGCAGCGACCGCGCACATCGTGCGTGAAGCCGCGCGGCTCGCGACCATGCGCAGATACGACAAAGACGTCGGGCTAGAGCCGATTAAGATGCCGGCCATCGCGCACGCAGTTTATTCGCGCCTCGTGGTGCCCTCGTTCATCGTCGATGTGTCTGAATTTGCCGAGAAGAAGATGGAAGCGATTCGCGCGTACGCCTCGCAGTTCTACCTGGCCGACTCAAGCGAACCAGAGACGCGAATTGCGCAGAAGGGTTTCTTGCGACAGATCGCTGATCGCGCGCGTTACTATGGCTCTTTGATCGGAGTTGAGGATGGCGAACCGTTTTATGTTCGTGAGGCGCTCAATGTGGAAGATCCGCTTGCGCTATTGACCCGCCCGATGAATATCTACTCTTAAGACGTCAGTGGTCAGTTGTTAGTCGTCAGTTGTCTTCGCTTCATTGAACTTGCAACTGACAACTGACAACGGACAACTGACCAGTCTTTCATTTCTTCTTCTCTTCCAACATCGCTCGGGCAATTGCAATCGTTGCACTGGCACGCGGCGCCTGCTTTTCAAACAGACGCGCCAGCTCGATTGCGCGCGCGTAGTCTTCGTTCGCAAGGTCACTGAAGACCGGCCCGACGTCGAACTCGCGCGCGGTGGCAGTGCGAATCGAAGACATGCCTTTCGTCAGCAGACTCACGCGCAGTACGCCGTCCTCACCCGTAAAAGTCGGCGCTGAGTTGGCGGCTTTAGTTACATCCGAAAGCTGGTCCCACGCTTTACGACGATCGAGCAGTAAATAAGTACTTGCGATGGCCATAAATGCGCGTGGCCGATCCGCATCGGACGTTTCGATGCGCTGCGCTTCCAGGTCTGCCTGCTCCAGCAGCGCCACCGCCTTTTCGGGATCGTTCTTGTAGACGATCTTTGCGGCCTGCGTCAGCGCCCAAGCTTTTTGAATGTGAGGCAGATCGCCGATGCGCACGATTTCCTGAATCCGATCCGGCTCTTTTTTCTCGATGGCGCGAAGCATCAACATGGCATCCATAAACGGACGCGCTTGATTGCGAACCTCGGTGTCCGAGACTTTCTCGACGTACTCGCGCGCGCGCAGGTCGCCAGTGCCCGTGTAGAGCTGCGCTAACTGAAGATAGAGTTGATCGCGTTGCTCGGCGGTCTTCGCGCGCTCGAGTTGACCAAGCAAAGACTTCTCACGATCCTCACGTGTTTCGTTCGGGCGAATTCCTTCGCGCAAAGTATCGTCATCGCGCTGGCGAGCCTCCTCAGGCACGCTGCTGCCGAGCGCCTGCATCTGCGCGCGCACGGCCTCAGTCGTTTCAGGCGCCGCGTACCGTTCAAACAGCGGCATCAATCGCTTGAGCATCAGGTATTTTCCGACTGGACCTGCTGAGCTGGGATCCTGTCCCGCTGGTGGCAACGGCCGCAGCAGCACATCAGCTGCCACTCGAAAGAACGCCGCGCGCAGATCGGGCGAGACTTCCGGTGGCCCGCTGCCCCTCGATGTTTGCGTGTTCGAAGCTCCCCCACCCGTGAAAGTCACAAAGACATGCGGAGTAAACAGATACGACGAAAGCAAAGAGATCGTATTCGCGTCAGCCTGTAAATCGCCCGCCGGCGCGCCAGAACAGCGCGAGTAACGGCGATCGGCTGAGACAGCATCCTTTTCGCGCAGGTAGGAAAGAAAGTCGATCGCTTCGCGGGTTAGCGTCATGAGCGCCGGATCCGCAAATTGAATCGCCCGCTCGACGTCGCTCTCGAGTAGTTGCCGAGCGAGATTCAATCGCTGAGAAATTGCCTCAGGCGTATCGAACAGATTAGATCGATTGCGATCTGCCGTCTCCTTCGCTTCTTCCTGCCGGTCGCTGGTCAGCTTCGCTAGTAACTCTTCACCGAGCTTACGATCGCGACGCGCGGCGAGGCGCAACACTTCGTTGCGAATGCTACCGCGACTGGCAACGGCGGCGCTGCCACGTCGTGCTTGCTGCTCCTTTATTTCGTCCAGGGTGATACGCCGGCTTTCTTCGTCTACCGCTTCGGCCGCATCCCAGGCCTTGCGAAACATCGCGCGTGCGCGTTCAGGATCATTTTCCCAGAGCGCGTCGCCAATCCGCGCCATCGTGCGCGCGCGCAGTCGTTGGTCGGTGTACGTCGCCGCGTCGGCCGCCAGCGAGATGAGAAGCGACTGGGCATTGGCGCGTCGCTCGCGCAACAGGCGCTCGGCTTCGGCATCGTTCTCGTTCTTAGCCTTGGCAATGTCCGAAGGTGACGGTTTGGCCGGTTCGGCAGACTGGCCAGCCGCTATCGGCGAAATGGTAAGAAGCAACAGCAGGGAAAGCAGGCAGAGTCGGCTCATTTCTTGAATTCTCCGGAAAAGTCTGTCGGACGAACGTGTGGCGATGATAAAAACGCGTTGGGGAGAACGATGGTTCCGATAGTTTGATTTGGAGTGCAGAGCGAAGCGGCGACGGCGCGTTGGCTTACAGAATCAATCCAAAGCGGTGTCGCGCTACGCCTCACTCCAAATCACACCGCCACGACTTCCAATTCAGGGTCGACTTCAGTCTTGAGCATGCTTTCGATGGACATAAGCGTGCCCGTCAGCGAACTCGGACAACTGCCGCAGGCGCCCTGGTAACGGATTGTCAGCGTCTGATCTTTCAAGTCGATGATTTCCAGATAGCCACCGTCGCCCGCCAGGTAAGGCCGGACTTTCTCGTCGAGAATCTCATTAATCTTCAATAGGCGCGGGTCATCGCTCGTGACCGCGGCGATTGCGCCTCCAACTGCGGCGGCCGCGCCATTGTCCGAAGACGAAGCGGCGGTTTCCGCGGCCCGGATCGGCACGGCGAGCGCGGGCAAGAGTTCATCCCAGTCGGCCACATCTTCCTTTTCAACTGTGACCATGTTGTCCATGTAAAAGACCGAGACAACATTGCCTATCTCGAACAGGGACTTCGCCAGCGAATCGCCCTGGCTCTGATCGGCTGAGGCAAACTGGCGCGCGACGCCGCTCGTGACCGGCTCGCGCAGAATGAATTTCACGGCGTTGGGGTTCGGTGTTTCCTGAATGTCGCTGATTTTAGGCATTGATATGAATCCTTTAATTAGTTCACGACCATTATAACCGTCGTCAGTCGGGGGCACTAACCGGGCTGCGTCAGAGCGCCTTAAAACTCTTGCGGCCGCAGGGTCATGGGTATATAGTCCCCACCCTCACTTGGCCCCCCTTTTTCTCAAAAGGTGAGACAAGTTGAGACGAGGTGGGCGATTGCGAGGGTCGCCCGCCTCTCTTTTTCAGTGAGCAGTGAGCTGTGAGCAGTGAGCAGTCTGACGCGAACGCATGATGAGCTTTACGGTTGACGATTCACCTTCTGACTGAGTTGCCTGCTGCTCACTGCTCACTGCATACTGCTCACTGATTAATGAACATTGGCATCACAGTCTATCCAACCTACGGCGGCAGCGGCATTGTCGGTTCTGAATTGGGAAAGGAACTAGCCGCGCGCGGTCACAACGTCCACTTCATTTCGTCCGCCCTCCCGACGCGTCTGACGGAATTGAACGAGCGCGTGCACTTTCACGAAGTCGAAATGATGTCGTATCCGCTGTTCGAGCATCAGCCGTACACGCTGGCTTTGGCCACGAAGATGGCGACGGTGGCGGAGAACGAAAATCTCGATCTGCTGCACGTTCATTACGCGATTCCGCATTCGATCAGCGCGATTCTGGCGCGCGAGTCGATCAAGAGTCATCGGCGACTGCCGGTCATCACCACGCTGCACGGCACGGACATCACTTTGGTCGGCGCAGATCGTTCCTATCTGCCGATTACGAAATATGGACTGGAGCAATCCGACGGCGTGACGGCGATTTCGAACTATTTGAAGCAATCAACGATCGAACACTTCGGATTCGAACGGATCGAAGTCATCCCGAACTTTGTTTGTCCGGAAGATTACAAGCCGAAAATCGATTGCGAACTACGCGAGTCAATGACGCCTGACGGCGCGCCGGTAATGGTTCATGTTTCGAATTTTCGTCCGGTCAAGCGTCCGGTGGACTGCGTTGAGATTCTGGCGCGCGTATTGAAGAAAACTAAAGCAAGGCTGGTCATGGTTGGCGATGGCAGCGAGCGCACCAACTGTATTCATCGCGCGAAGTGTCTTGGCGTGTCCGACTATTGTCAATTCGTCGGTAAGCAACCGAACATCGTCGATTACCTTTGCGCTTCGGATGTCTTGCTGCTGCCGTCAGAACAGGAATCGTTCGGCTTGGCGGCGTTGGAAGCGATGGCCGTGCAGGTGCCTGTAATCGCTTCGCGCGTCGGCGGACTACCGGATGTCGTAGAGGATGGCGAGACCGGATTCCTCAGTCCCGTCGGTGACGTGGACAAGATGGCGGATGACGCGGCGCGTCTTCTGATCGACCCGAAGCTGCGCCGCGAGATGGGAAAGCGCGCGCGCGCCTTGGCCATCGAGCGCTATAGCACGCACAAAATCATCCCCCAGTACATCGAGTTCTACGAGCGAATCTTGTCCGCCAGGTGATCATCAAACCAGAGGCGCCGGCTGGTTCAATTTTTTCAAGCATCAAAGTATTATCGACGCATGAAGAGACGACTCCCGCTCGCAATCCTGCTTATCACGCAACTGCTTGGCGGCGGTCTTGCCCAGCAGCCGACGCCGACGCCGACCCCCTCGCCCACTAACCAGGAACGGCCACAGCCACCCGAAGCCGAGGACGTTGTTCGCATCACGACAAACCTGGTACAGGTTGACGCCGTGATCACCGATAAAAATGGGAAGCTGGTCACGGATTTAAAGCCGGAAGAAGTCGAGATTTACGAGAACGGCC
This sequence comes from uncultured Acidobacteriota bacterium, assembly GCA_963726075.1. Lineage (GTDB taxonomy): Bacteria > Acidobacteriota > Blastocatellia > Pyrinomonadales > Pyrinomonadaceae > UBA11740. The sequence goes on from CAVSAQ010000002.1 coordinate 64,399, forward strand.
GGGAACAGAAGATCACGAACTTCTCTTTCAATCTCAGCGAAAGCACATCAACGGCGCGCGATCCGAAGCGGACTGCGGCCGACAAGAACGCGCCGCCAGCACCGCCGTCGCGGCTAAGGACGGAGGACGTCCGACGCACAATTGCGCTGGTCGTCGACGATCTTGGATTGTCTTTCGAAAGCACTTACTACGTGCGGCGCGCGTTGAAGAAATTCGTTGACGAGCAGATGCAGCCCGGCGATCTCGTGGCGATCATTCGCACCAGCGGCGGCGTCGGCGCGCTGCAACAGTTCACGACTGACAAGCGGCAGCTTTACGCGGCCATCGAACGCGTGCGCTTTTACCTGAGCGGCCGCTCAGGCGTCGGCGCGTTTGCGCCGATCCAACCACCTACGCCCGGCGAGCGCGGCGCAGAGATCGACGCAGCCAATGAAGAACTCGACCAGTTTCGCGAAGATGTTTTTTCCGTCGGCACTCTCGGCGCGGTGAATTACGTGGTGCGAGGTTTACGCGACTTGCCGGGGCGCAAATCGATTCTGCTGCTTTCTGACGGGTTCAGGATTTACAGCCGCGACGATCCGACGAGGAACTATCGGACTGTACAAAGGCTCCAGCGTTTGGTCGATGAAGCCGGCCGCGCTTCTGTGGTCATCAACACGATGAACGCGACGGGATTGCAGACGTTCGGCCCGACCGCTGCTGACGATATGTCCGGCCGTGACCTGCAGCAAATGCAGGACGCATTGAACAGCCGGCGGAACGTCGCGTTCGAGACGCAGGAAGGACTTGAGGTGCTTGCGCGTCAGACCGGGGGAATCGCCATCAAAAACAACAACGATCTCAGCGGCGGGATCCGGCGCGTCCTTGAAGACCAGAAGGGCTACTACCTCATCGGTTATCGACCGGACCAGTCAACTTTTAGTCTACGGACCGGCCGGCGACAGTTCCATCGCCTTTCGTTGAAGATCAAGCGACCGGGCAAGTTCAACGTGCGCATGCGTCAGGGATTCCTCGGTGTCACCGATGAGGAGCGCCCGCAGCCCCGGACCAAGGAGCAGCAGCTTCTCAACGCGCTCATGTCCCCGTTCGGCGCCACGGGGGTACATCTGCGGCTGACGTCATTGTTTGGAAACGAGATCAAGGCGGGCTCGTTCATGCGCTCGCTTTTGCATATCGACGCAAACGATTTGACCTTCACGAAAGAGGCCGACGGCATTTACAAAACAATGGTCGACGTCGTGGCAATCACGTTCGGTGACAACGGTGTGCCCATCGAGCAATTAGGAAAGACGTATCAAGTGAGAGTGAGCGAAAGCGAGCACAAGCGGCTTATGCGCGACGGGTTGGTGTACTACATCACCGTGCCAATCAGGAAACCGGGCGCATATCAGCTGCGGATGTCGCTTCGCGATTCGGCGAGCGAGCGCATCGGCTCGGCGAGTCAATTCATCGAGGCGCCTGATATCAAGAAAAAGCGGCTCGCCATTTCCGGTGTTATCGTGCGGGCGCAAAGCCCCGTTAGGGCTGGCGGCGCGCTGACGCCGGCTGCAGGCGAGGGCCGCGAAGAGGGCAGCGCTCGCACCAGCGCCGCGGTGCGGGAATTCAAACCCGGAACGATCATCGAGTATGGGTTCTTCATCTACAATGCAAAGCTGGATAAAGCGTCATCTCGCCCGCAGGTTACTACGCAGGTAAAATTGTTTCGCGATGGGAAAGAGATCTTCTCCGGTAAAGAACTTCCTTATAACAGCAGCAGCCAAACCGACCTGCAACGATTGCCAACCGGCGGGGCGATTCAGCTTGCCAATAGCATGGAACCCGGCGACTACGTGCTTCAGGTGATTGTGACTGACCCGCTTGCCGACAAAAAGCATCGGATCGCGACGCAATGGATGGATTTCCAGATCGTGAAGTGAAGTGCGCTCGCGATGCGGATTCTTCACTTATCTTCAGCACGTCATTTCGGCGGAGGCGAGCGCCACTTTATCGATTTGACGAATGGCCTCAGGCGCCGTGGCCACGAGGTCTTTGCTGCGACGACGCCGGAGTCGCCGTTACTTCCTGAACTTCAAGAACTTCCCGCCGGCAACATTCTAAGACTACCGTTCCGAAAACCTTTTGATGTCGCGTCTGCCTGGAAGCTGCGCCAATTTGCGCGCGATCGCGATATAGAAATCATTCATGCGCACATGGCGCGCGATTACCCGCTCGCATCTTTGGCTGCCGGGGGCATGAGGCGGCGGCTGGTGCTGACTCGACACGTTCTGTTTCCGATGGGCAAGCTTCACAAGCTTACGCGACGGCGCGTCGCGCGGGTGATTGCGGTATCAGAAGCGGTCGCCGCCAGCCTGCGCCAGCAAAACATTTTCGACGATGCGCAAATCGCAGTCGTTCGACACGGCATAGACCTCGAGCGGTTTCACTCGGTTGTCCCACGAAACGAGACAAAGATGCTGCGTGTCGGAATGTTGGGTGAACTCTCTCCCGTCAAGGGCCAGAAGGAATTTGTGCGAGCGGCCGCGATAATCGCGGCTCAACGTACAGATGTGGAGTTCATCATCGCGGGTCGAGACAACTCTGCCGAAGGAGAGTACGCAAGGGAACTGATGGAGTCGATTGAATCTACCGGCCTTGCTGAGCGTGTTCGTGTCATTGAATCGAGAATCAACGTCGCCGAGTTTCTTTCGCAGCTTGACGTGTTCGTCTCGGCATCGAGTTCGGAAGCTTTCGGGCTCGCGATTGCCGAGGCGATGGCCGCCGGCGTTCCGGTGGTTGCGACTGCGAGTGACGGCGCACGCGAAATCATCACTGACTCGGAGACGGGTCGGTTGGTGCCTATCGGCGACGTAAACGAGTTGGCCAAGCAGATCGGTGAATTGCTGGGTGATTCTGCCGAACGAAAACGCCTGGCCTATAATGCCCGCCACAAGGCCGCTGAAGACTTCTCTTTAGCGCGAATGATCACGGAAACCGAAGCCGTTTACTCCCGGGTTCTCAGTAGCTAGCCCCATTGCGCTCCAGCAGTGGCACAGACTTCAGTCTGTGATCTTACGAGGCGAATTCACAGACTAGAGTCTGTGCTACTAATTCAGCCAGCTTCCCGCATTTCAGCGCTCGCGCGACAACTCAACCAGAAACACCTGCTCGCCCAGGGCCACTGACGACAGAACATTTCTTGTTTGGTAACCGAGAGTCTTCACGTGACTCATTGGCGGTCGAGTTTCGTCCCAACGTCGGGCGCGGTAGGCAACCCATATATGCTGACCCGCAATTCCTGATGCAGGCACGGTTTTGACTTCGTTGAAGCGACGTGGCAGAAAAAACGCGGGGTCGTCGGATACGCCCGGCAAGCCCCTCACGACTTTGACGTTGAACGGCGGCGTCGATGTCCGCGTCGGCGCGAACCATACGTGGTAAGCGACCAGGTCCTCGAAGCTGTAAACCACCGGCGTTGGTTCGCCCGGCGGGGGCGCGGGGATCTGCTTTCCAAGATTGTTCCATTCGCACCACGACAGATTCGGCACAGGCTTCAGCAGGTGAACCGCACCGGCAAGGACCATTACTGAGGCGAGGCCGATTAGCACCGTCAATTTTGTCCATGAGGGTTTCACGTTCGCGATGGCGATGCCCGCGAGGATGAAGAAGGGAACAGCGGAGATAATCAAATGCCGCGTGCCCCAAATGGAATAAGGCAGCAGCCAGCTCAGTCCCGCGGCAAGAGCTATGGGGACAAACGTAAGGGCAAGCATCACTCGTTCAACCTCAGTGAATGCGCGATCTCGCCACCGTCGAAAAACTAGAATTGCCAAAGCCACCGCGACCAGTAGCAAAGCTAACCATCCAATCAGAAAAGTGTCAGCTCGATCCAGCGTGCTTTGGCTGAACAGGAAAGGCTTATTCAGCAGGACGAAATATTCGACAAGATCGCCTGCGTTGGGACGCGTTATCCAACCTATGTTTTGGGCGAGACTCCGCGCGGGTTCGCGAAACGTGGCAACGGCATAGATCCAGGGAACGTACGTGAAGATAAGCACTGCCGCCGAGAGCAGGAAGCGGCGCAAGCTCTTCCGATACGAAATGAGCACCAAGCAAGCTTGAGCAAAGACCAGCAGCCATCCGTAGTAATGCGTGTACACGAGCAGCACGTTGCAAACGGTTAAGGCCGCGAGCGTCCGAGGGCGTGAGTTCCGCACGAATCGAACAAACAACCAGATCGAAGTGACGCTCAGCAACAGCAACAGGCTGTACATGCGGACTTCCTGCGAGTACTTGATGAGAAATCCGCTGACCGTGATTAGCATGAAAGCGAGGTTTCGTTCTTTGGATTTCAAATTCAGTTCGCGACAGAGAAGGTAAAACGGCGCGATGCTGGCCACAGACAAAAGTACCGACAAGAGTCGAAGCCAGATGAGTGATTCGCCGCCGATACCGATCCAAATCTTAAGCAACGCGTAGAACAGAGGCGGGTGAATGATATCGGCCGCGACGAACTTAAACATCTCGGCCCAACTGTGGCGCACCGCATGAACTGAAAACACCTCGTCGAACCAGAGGCAAGTGGCCGAAAGGCGCCACAGCCGCGCGGCAAGGAAACTCAGGAAGGCGATAGCTAAGACAATTCCTCCCGCTGAGAAAGGGGAGGTATTCGCCGAACCGTGTTCGTTGTCGACTTTCGTTGCCATATCTCAGGTCGCGCGACATCTTACATGTGTCAGGCCCGTCTCTGGCGTGCAGATTGTGGCACAGACTTCAGTCTGTGGTTTCTCCGAAAAAAGGCATCACAGACTGAAGTCTGGGCCACTTGCGCGTTGGAGGCGCGCGCCGTCGTTTCGCGTCGTTGGAACTGTGCGATAAAATGCGGGTCTAACAATCCATGGCCGCTAATCACAGCATTCCCGAAGACAAACCCCGGCGTACTTTAATCATTGTCGTGGCCGTCATCGCCGCCGTTGTCATGGGCGGAGCTTTCTATCTGCTCATGCGTCAGACCGCGGCGCCTGAAAAGCCCGCGACCCTGGCGGACGCCATTCGCGCCGGCTCGCCGGAGTTTGAGCAGTACCGTTCGAAAATTGCTATGGATAAACCGGAAGCCACTCAGTCGACCAACGTGCTGGGTGGATTTCAGATGACTTTAGAAACGACCATTCGAAACTTTACTGGCCGGACGATCACCGGGTTGGAAATCCGCGCGGCAGTGCTGAACAGCGAAGGAGGCGTCCTCAGGGAACGCACAATCGTGGTCATCCCCGCGAAACGCCCGGAACTGGAACCGAACAAGACCATGTTTGTGACAGTTCCGATTAGTCAGCTAAAAGAAACGGATGATCGGGCAAGTCTCTGGATGGAAGTAACTGCGTTTAAGCTGAGATGACTGGAGCGCAAGCGTCCCGCTTGCACGGCCAGGGTCAAAGAACAATCAATGCAAGCGGGACGCTTGCGCTCCAGTCAAAACAAATCCTCAAGCGATTGTTTTATTGGGTTAATTGAAACCAACTTTCCGTTCGAATCCCTCAGGGTCTCCATCACTCGGTCGATTTCTCGTTCGTCATGCACTTCAATTCGAAGGCCGTTGGCTGTTTGCGAGAGAGATGCTTCGGGCCACAGCTTGAAAAGCCCGGGACCAGTGTTTGTCACAATGATTTCAAACCCACTTGATTCTCGGGCGCGCAGCTCATCAAGCGATCCAGCATGTGCCAGCCGGCCCTGCTTCAGAATCGCGACGCTGTCGCACAGCACTTCTATGTCGGACAGAATGTGCGAGCACATGAAAACCGTCTTGCCTTCTGTGCGCAAAGTCGCAATCAAGTCACGCACTTCGCGACGGCCGACGGGATCGAGGCCGCTCATTGGCTCGTCCAGAAATACGATTTCCGGATCGTTGACCAGTGCCTGGGCGAGTCCGACCCGCTGCAACATTCCTTTTGAGAGCTTGCGCAGTTGCCGGTCCCAGCTCTTTTGATCGAGATTCACACGCGTCAACAATTCTTCCGCGCGTCGTTTGCGCGTCGCTGAATCCAGCCCAAACAGTTGTCCGCTGTAGTCGAGGAACTCGCGCGGTGTCAGGTATTCGTAGAAGTAAGGGTTCTCAGGCAGGTAGCCAATTCGTTGGTGCATCGAGATGTCGCTGATGTCCTGGCCAAGAATGCTTGCACGGCCGGCGGTGGGAAAGATCAGTCGCATCAGCAACTTTAACGTCGTCGTCTTGCCCGCGCCGTTCGCGCCGAGAAAACCGAAAATTTGACGCGGCTCGACTTTCAGCGACAGGCCGTCCAACGCGCGCACCTTACGCTTGCGCCAGAAGCCGACTTCGTAGTCTTTTGTCAGGTTTTCGATTTCAACGACCGGCATAGTTTCAGTGCGCCACCTTTGAGCCTTCACCGAGATCGACACTGCATCCGTCATTGGTCAGACGATAAGTAACTCCGCTGGGATCGACGGGCGTTTCGTTCGCTGGATCGATCCGCAAGCGTGCGCCGCGGACGAGCGGAGCAAGCTCGCGCCATGATGTAGGGCAACGACCGAACCGCATTCGGAATTCGCCGAGCGCGCGCGTAATAACCTCGCGCTCATCCAACGAATCCAGCCGCATCAGATGCGCGACCACCATCTCTTTCACATTCTTATCGTCGGATGTTTCTCCGAGCCGCCGATACATCTCGCGCGCGGCGTCGCGCGAGCCTGCGTCGGCTTTTAGGCGCGCGCTCATCGCGGTCATCCACGCCGGCGCGCCGGGCAGTTTCGCGCCCGCCGCATAAACTTCGGAAGCCCTGGCATACTCGCGGCGCTGCCAGTAGATGTATCCAAGGTGTTGATACAACCGCCACGACGAAGGATTAGCCGCGATACCTTTGTTCAGCAGCGTAATCGCCTGATCGGGATTTACCTCAGGTAGAATCACGGCGCCGTACTCATAGACCGAAATGAATTGCGGATCGAGCGTCGTGGCAACGTCAAGCAAACTCGCCAGTAAACGCAAATCAAGACTGGACAGGTCGCTCAACACAAATTGATTGGTATGAGTGTCCTGATGGTTGACGATTTTGCGACCGACGTATTGCAGCGAACGCATCCAGTACCAGTCGGCTGCCAATCCGTTGAACGCGAGAGTCAATCGCTTTGCTGCCGGCCCGCTCAGATAGAGTTGTGATTCAGCGAACTGTGTTGCGTGATCAGTTCGATTCGTGTCGAGCCAACGGCTCAGAGATGCCGAGACGCCCAGGCCGGCGACCAACACGACGATTAACGCTGCCTCACGTTTCATGTTTCTCATTTGAAGTTTCGCCGTCCGAAAATGAGGCTGGCAACCGACAGCAGGACTGCCACGTAAACAACGGCATAAATCCCCGAGACCAACACTGCGGCAGGTTCGGGTGTCAGGCCATGCGCAGTGGGCGTGATCACGTTGTAATTGGACAGGTTCGGCAGCAGGTAGTAGAGCCCCTGAAACAGCCAACGCGCCGGCGCGCTGCCGCTCGCGTTAGCCAGAACTTTCAGGTCGGCGCTGAAGTGGCCGATGATGAAAACGAAAAACGTCAGCAGGGCTGACAACGCCGGGCTGGAAAACGACGAAAACACTAAGGCGACCGCGGTGATAATCAACAGTTCAAAGTAAATCAGCAGAATGGCCGGCCAAATCTTTGCGGCCAGCGGGTTCCAACCGCGACGAACAAAAACCAGCGCGAGCGTCACGCCCACGCCCATCACGACGACATTGACGAGCAGCGTCAAACTAAGGCCGAGGTACTTGCCGACCAGAAACTGGCTGCGGCCGATCGGCTTTGAAAGAATCGCGTAAAGCGTGCGCCGCTCGATCTCTTTGTAAACCAGGCCAACGCCGACGAAGATTGCGATGAATGCTCCGAACATCAGCATCGCGCTCAAACCCAGATCGACGATGATCTTCGCTTCCTGGCCGGCTGACAGCTCGCCCAAAAAAATTGCGCTGCCAATCAATAGCAGCGCAAAGAGAATTAAATTGTAGAGGACGCGATCGCGAACTGCTTCGCGGAAAGCATTACGGGCAATGGCAATTGTCCGGCCTGCCATGAAGGTGAATATACACGATTTTGTATCCGCCAGTGCGTCCCATAACCGCGCGAACGTGTAAAAGTAACGACAACCGTACGCTAGTTGCCTAATGCGGGAGCGGATTTTACTGCAGCTTCGTTCGCGTAAACCGCCAGACCGCTGCTTGAGTCGCCGCGCATAACGCCATCCTCGGTAATTCCAAAGCGGCGAGTTCCGGTTTGGCCGATGCCGGAAGTAATGATGGGTGTTGCGGTCGCGTAAAATAGTGCGGGTCTGTCACCCGGCGCACTTGGCGTGGCGGCGAAGGCATATCCGCTCTTTGAGCCGTTGCCAAGCACAGCGTCGGTGAGAAAGTCTCCGCGCAATTGAGCTAGCGTGGCGTAGTCGCCTTTGCCGGTCGTTGATTGGTAGGTGAGCTGACAGCTCTGAATTGTTCGCAGCGACGACTGAGCCGAGCCCTCATTCGCGGCGCGGCGGGACGACAATAAGCTGGGAACGGCAATAGACGCCACAATTCCTATGATAGCGACTACGATTAATAGTTCAATTAGCGAAAATCCGTTAGCTCGGCGGTTCATAATATTTACCCCTCTCAAGTCGGGTGTGTGGGGCGAATTGTTGAAAAAAAAGCGGGGTGGAAGTTTCCTCCACCCCGCCGTAAAGTTTTGACGTGAGTCAAAGGTTAGTTGCCGAGGGCTGGAGCCGACAGGACTTCCGCTTCCGACGCGTAAGCCGTCAGAGTCGTGTCGCCGTGCATCACGCCGTCAGTAGAAACACCAAATCGGCGCGTACCGGTCTGTCCCACACCCGTGGTAGTGGACGGAACGCCTGTGGCAAAGAAGGTCGCCGGGAGGACACTCGCGGCGCTCGGTGTGACACCAAAGTTGTAACCGCTCTTGACGCCCGTTCTTAGCACCGGATCGATCAGGTTCTGGCCACCTAACGCGGTAAAGTCTCCGTAGAAGCCGGAACCGACGGTTGCTTGGTACGTGCCTTGGGCACTATGAATAGTACGCAGCGAAGACTGGGCAGAGCCTTCGTTCGCGGCGCGGCGGGAAGCGAGGAGGTTGGGGATAGCGATCGCGGCGATAATGCCGATGATCGCCACAACGATAAGCAACTCGATGAGCGAGAAGCCTGCTTGTTTGTTCTTCATAATCTTTCTTTTGCTCCTTAATGAGATAAGCTGGTTTTGTTTGCTTCGCGCCACCGGCTTTGTCTCGTCGATCAACGCAGCGCGCGATTTGTCAGTTCTGCCTATATCAAGGGTCGTGCCAAACGCGCGCTGCCACGAATTCACCTAAAAAGACTTTGTAATCTGCTTCTTTGCCGGTCTGCGATCGGCGGCACTAGCGGCGGGCACGGCCTGCGCTGACAATTGATGTCAAGGCGAAAGTGACGGATTCTGTCAACGAGGGCAGTTGGCGCCAGCAATCTAGTTCGAGAAGAGCAGCGAGTAGAGCTGTGCGATAGAGCTCTTGCGAGACTCGGCGCTGGCCATTTGTTGAGCCGGGTGATAGTTGTAGAAGGTTTGAATTTTCTTCAGCTCAAGCATGATCGAATTCTTGTATTCGGCGGCGAGTTCATCCGAGATGCTGATTCTTTTCCCGCCGTAACCCTGCGTCAGATCATAGAGGTATGCTTTGTTCCTGTCGGCGTCCGCGACGAAGAGTGTACGACCTTGGTCGCGCAGAATGCCGTACACGGGCCCATAGCTATCTGCAATCAAATACGAGTCGCGTAGGTAGGCTTGTTGCTCTTCCAGCTTCGCCGTAAACAACGGTCGGCCCAACATCTGATCGTTGACCACGGGCCTATGGCCTAGCAGGTAGTACAAGGTGGGCGTGATGTCTGTCGAAAAAGCGACCATATTCGGATCGGACACGACAGTGGGCTTGAGGCTCTTTGGTATGTGAATGATTAGTGGGATGCGAATCACAGGTGGATAAATGGCATTGCCATGCCCCCAGTGGCCTTCTTCGCCGAGAGAGTCACCGTGATCCGATGTCAGGATGATAATACTCTCGTCATAAATTCCGGCTGCTTTGAGAAACTGCACAAACTCACCAAAGGCGTTGTCCAGCCGCTCTACTTCAAAAGCGCGTTGGGGTTCGAAGCCGTAGTACTTGGTCTTCACTAACGGCGGTCTCTTGCTCAGCTTAAGAGATACCTGGTGAACATTCTGGGATTGCGAGTAAACAAATATTGGCTGCTCCAACATCTGCTTGTTTGACAACTTTTCCTGCAACTCAGATAGCGTTCGCACCAGGTCATAGTTCTTCCAGTCAATGCCCTTGTCGAGTTCGATTATTTCAGTAGATGGCCGCAGGATTGACTTCAGGACCGGATCAACCGTGATGAGAGCGCGGTAATGTTCCCCATCGACCAGTTTCTGGAGTGAATTCATTGGATAGAATGGCATCACGAACTGTTTGTGTGGCTGCATTCCACCCGTCCAAATTGAAGGGACCGCCAAAGCGGTCCCGCCGTAGCGGGTAAAGGCATTTCTCATTACGACGCTTTCCCGCGCGAAGCTTTCGATTTCGGGCGTGAAGCGCACTGCCCGGTTGTAGGGCGAAAGATAATCCTGGCGCAAACTGTCGATCACAAAGACAAAGATGTGCGGCTTCCTGGCGGAACTGGTTTTTATCTCTTCCACCAGTTTGATATCTGCTGGTTCGACGCGTACCTCGGGCGGGATGTTGGTGTTCTGCCGCAGCATCGCAAAAAAGGGGTCTTCGACAGTCCCCTCAAGAACCATAATTGTTGCAGGCGCAAGGATTTCACCGGTCACGCCAAATGACGGGTCATAGTCCGCGTACTGCTCGATCATCAGGGCGAACGACGGGACATGCTGTCGCAGCGTTCGCGTAATCGTTGGTCTGCCAAGCTGAATAGCTCCGTATAGAACCGGACCCGCCAGCAGCACGAGGAGCAAAGTTGGCAACGAATACCGCTTCGCTGGTCGTGGCTGCCGGACTGCGCGGAATATCGGCGAACGTCGCAATCCAAACCGATATCACAGAGATTTTCTGAAGCAGTCCCTGCCAATCGGCACCCTGCAAATACACAAGCGTGAAGTAGGCGAAGAGGCACACCCCTAATGAAAATGAGGCAAGTGGAGCCCATCGCAAAAGGCGACGCCGAAAGAAAGAGCCTGCGCAGAGTCAGCGTGTAATGTGAAACTTCACTTGCCGATCCGAGGTCACCACAACGAAGAAGCGAAGTTGCCGCGTAGGCAACGAATGAAGCGGACAATGCAAAAGCAGCAAAATCCGCTACGCCGCCGGTGAATGAAACAGCGACGAAAACAACCTTGCGCAGGATCAATGCAAGCACTAACGCGATCAGGGCGCTCCGAACGATAACGGCAAGCCTTCGCGATTGCGATATTCTTTGCGAGATCCCGTCGGCAACTTTGAAGGTCGAGAAGACAAGCCCGAACAGGAGCAGATGGGAAGCAAAACCGCCTATCGCAAAAAAGATCAGTTGGGAACGACTAAAAGTTGATGCACCGGACAAAACATACCTTACCGCGAAGATGCCGAAGTAGACGCTTGAGACACAAAGCGCAATCATTACGGCGTCAGTGAAGCGCAGCCGTGCGACACATTCTGACGAGGGACTTCGCTTGGCGCTCTTGGATCTCCAGTCGAGCGCGGCTATCCACCACAGGGGAAACGGAGAGATGAGGCTCCAGATGGAACTTGCGCTCATCCGGCGGCAAGCCTGGCAGCAAGGGGTAAAACGACAACAGCGCGCCGAGCGAAATCATCGCAGCCATGAAACCGATCGCCGGCCGTCGCAAGTCTCGTTCTTTCAGATACGGTAACAGTGTTACGCACACCGGCAGCGCCACGAGAAAAAAGATGAAAGCATGATATTTGGCGAACAGAGTCAAGACCGGCACGACGTCCCAGCCGAACAACGTCTGCCGGGAGAATGGGATGTAGAAGAGCAGACAGTAAAATGCAGTTACGAAAATGAAAGTGCCGAAGGCCAGTCGCGAAAACGCGAACGCGGCGCGAGATAGCGTTAACGTTCGAGCGTAAAAACCTATTTGCGCAATCAATTTCATCGAGTTAGTCAGAAACGGTGGTCGGTCGGCGGAGAAAGGTTGGGCGCAGAAACCCACGTCCCTTTCAGCAACACTCATGCCACGCACGAATTACATAAACCGCGAAGTTGGATGAGGAGACCAGACTTCGTTGTCGGAAGCGCCGTTGGCGCTGGCGGCTTTGTTCGGCGTTCCTCACGCATCTGCGGCGTCAGGCCGCGCATGCCATGTTTATCGAGCAAATGACGTAGCGAGCGTACCGACATCTGAAAATGCGCGGCATCTATCTGAGGGCCTTTAGTGCGGCGCAGCTTCCAACACGATAGACAGCGAACCGCCGGAATTGATTCGGCACTTTTCCCCGGGGTGGCTGAGACGGTTAGCCCCCAAGGTAAATGGCGCAGATGTCTCTATCTTTTTGACCGGACTGGGCCCGCAAGAACTTCGCGGGAATAGGAGTCATTAGTCATACCTCACCACGGGAAATAGATTCATCAAATCCCAATCCAGACTAGAACTGCGATTAACAGAAATACTACCCACGACAAGTGACGACCGCGCGAACCTACCAACGCAATAATGAAACTCACCAGAAAAGTTGCGGCAATCACTCGCGAAAACATTCGAGCAGCGTCGTCAATCGGATACGAAGCGAGTATCAGGAGGAGGGCTGCGGCGCCAAACCAAGCAACTGTGGTGATGTGCCAAGCGAAGCGCAAAGTGCGTTTGGTAAAATCATCACTTCCAAATAAATGCGGCATGTTCTGTCGCCGAAAAAGGCGCATGAGAATGTAGCGCTCGCCCAACCATGAGTGAGCGATACCGATTCCCACGACAAGAACAGCGGCGGCAATAAGATAGAAGTTCATGAATTGTTATGCGGCGCGCGTGTGAAATGCCTTTCCCGCAGGGATTCATCCTTCAGAGTTGACCGGGGGCCTAGCATTTCAACCTTCGCCTCACAAATCAAGCCGGCAAATACGCTCACGCTGCGTCGATCCAAGTGCGTATCCGGCTGCGGCTTCTCAACCCGGCGCGCTTGACAGACCACATGCGCGGCGTCGAACATGCGCGCGAACTAAACAACCGAGCCGCTGGAGCGTACCGGGGCTGGTCAATTCGCCAATTGCTATCCGTCAAAACGAGGTGAAAAGAATGTCACGCAAATTATTCGCGTTGTGCTTGTGCCTGTCCTTTCTTATTTCCGGCCTTCAGTCAGGGTTACGTGCGCAGCAACCTACGCCATCGCCCACGCCTGCACCAGAGGCGGCCAAGACGCAGGAGGAGCGCAAGCAGGCCGAGCAGAAGGACAAGAAGGAAGAGAAGTGGGACATCGAAGCCGATCACGGGCCGAGCACCACCGTTGAGTTCGACACCGACGAGGGCACCTGGATGAGTTGCGACGTTTCGCCCGACGGGCAACGGGTCGTTTTCGATCTGCTCGGTGACATTTATCAAATGCCGATCAGTGGTGGCCCAGCGCAGTTACTCGCGGGCGGGCGCGCATGGGAAGTGCAGCCACGCTACAGTCCCGACGGCAAGTGGATCGCTTTCACTTCAGATCGCGATGGCGGCGACAACATCTGGTTGATGGACACGGCGGGACAAAATCGCCGCCAGGTTACGAAAGAAACTCAACGGCTCACCAACACTCCCGCCTGGACGCCCGACGGACAGTATGTAGTCGTGCGCAAGCACTTCGTCGATCAGCGTTCGCTCGGCGCGGGTGAAATCTGGATGTACAGCATCAACGGCGGGTCGGGCTTACAACTGACGGAGAAGTCGAGTTGGACTGCGAACGTCGGCGAGCCGGCGTTTGATCCAAAAGGTCGCTTTGTCTACTTCGTCAATAGCGGAGATTTCGACTACAACAAGAACGTCTATGGCAGCATTTACTGGATCGAGCGTTACGACACGCAGTTGGGCCGCCGCGGCGTCTTCATCCGCGGCGCCGGCGGCGCGATTCGCCCACAGCCCTCGCCCGACGGTAAGTATCTCGCCTTCATTCGTCGCGATCGTTTGAAGACCGTGCTTTACCTGCGCGAGATCGAGTCGGGGCGCGAGTGGCCCATCTACGACAAGCTCACGCGCGATCAGCAGGAGACCTGGTCAGTCTTCGGCACCTACCCCGGATACGCCTGGACGCCGGACAATCAGTCGATCGTTATCACGGCGGGCGGCAAGTTTGTCCGTGTAAACGTCGGCACGAAGCAGGCGACACCGCTTCCGTTCACGGCGCACGTCAGCCAGAAAGTGACTGATGCAGTGCGTTTCCCGCAGAAAGTTGCGCCGGAGCGCGACAACGCGCGGCTCTTGCGCTGGGCGCGCAAGAACGGCGACCGCATCATCTACAACGCGCTCGGCAAGCTTTACATCAAGGAAGGCGCGAACGCGCCGCGTCCACTATTAAAGACCAACGACCTTGAGTACGCGCCGAAGTTCAGCGCGGACGGTCGACGCATCACGTTCGTCACCTGGTCCGACGCAGAGAAGGGAGCGGTCTGGATCGCGGAATCTGATGGCTCGAACGCGCGCAAGATCACCACTGCGGGCGATCAGTATGCTAATCCAACTTTCTCACCCGACGGCACGAAGGTCGCTTACCTGAAAGGGCGCGGCAGCATAAACCGTGGCGAAGACTTATCGAGCGAGTCAGCCTTCGAGATTCATTACTGGGACGGCGCGCACCAGCCGCTACGTGATGGACGTGCAGAGCCGCGGCTCGAACGCGCGCATGCCCGTGCTCAATTTCGATCCGAAAGGTGAGCGCATCTACTTCATGGAGTCGCCGCCGGTGCCTGCGCCGCCGGGCGCGCCCGCCAACATCCTGACCTACCTGAGCAGCGTTAAGCTGTCGGGCGACGACTATAAGCGCCACGTCGAAGCAAAGTTCGCCGCGGAGATCGTGCCTTCGCCAGACATGAAGTGGGTCTTCTTCAAAGAGCTGCACAAGCTCTATCTCGCGCCGTTTCCGCAGACAGGGAAACTTTTGAAGCTTAACTCCGGCGAATCCATTCTGCCTGTCAAGACCGTGTCGCAGGACTCAGGCGACTGGCTCGCGTGGTCGCCCGACAGCAAGACGGTGCAGTGGACGCTCGGAGAAAACTTCTACGAACAGGGGATAGCCAACGTAGTGAAAGAGGCGGCCAAGGATGAGAAACCGTCCGCGCCCATGGCGACGAAGATAGGCTTTGAGTTTGAGACGGCACGGCCGCGCGGTCTCGTCGCGCTCACCAACGCGCGCATCATCACCATGAAGGGCGACGAGGTGATCGAGCGCGGCTCGATCCTAATCGAAGACAATCGCATCAAGGCCATCGGCTCGAGGATAGCAGATTCCCGCTAGCGCGCGCCGAATTGATATGACAGGCAAGACCATCATGCCCGGCCTGGTCGACGTGCACGCGCACATGGGCTACAACACGCTCGACATCACTCCCGAAAAGCAGGCGCCCTACTACGCCAACCTCGCCTACGGCGTCACGACCACGCACGACCCTTCGGCCTCGACGCAGTCAGTCTTTGCGCAGTCAGAGATGGTCAAGGCCGGCGTCATGGTCGGCCCGCGTATCTACTCGACCGGCTTCATACTTTACGGCGCTGAGAACGCCGAGAAGGCGACCGTCAAGAACCTGGAAGATGCCAAACGTCACCTTGCGCGATTGCAGGCCGACGGCGCGTTCTCCGTCAAGAGTTACAACCAACTGCGGCGCGACGTGCGGCAGATGATTCATCAAGGCGGCCCGCGACACCAGATGATGGTCGTGCCCGAAGGCGGCTCGACCTTCTTCTACAACATGAACATGATTCTTGACGGACACACAGGCATCGAGCACGCCGTGCCCGTCGCGCCTTTCTACAAAGACGTGGTCACGCTTTTTGCCCGCAGCCGCACGGCGTACACGCCCACGCTCATCGTCGGCTACGGCGGGATCTGGGGCGAGAACTACTGGTATCAGCACACGAACGTCTGGGAGAACGAGAAGCTTCTACGCTTTGTCCCGCGCGATGAGGTAGACGCGCGCTCGCGCCGCCGGCTGATGGTCCCGGAAGACGACTTCTATCACTTTGATCTGGCGCGCTCTGTTCGTGACGTAGTACGCGCGGGTGGCAAGGCGCAGCTCGGCGCCCACGGACAACTGCAGGGTCTCGGCGCGCAGTGGGAGCTCTGGATGCTGCAACAGGGCGGCTTGACGCCGATGGAGGCGCTGCGCTGCGCCACGCTCTACGGCGCGCAGTACCTCGGCCTCGACGGCGACATCGGCTCGCTCGAACCGGGCAAACTCGCGGACCTGATCGTGTTGGACAAGAACCCGCTACAAAACATTCGCAACAGCGAGTCGATCCGCAATGTGATGATCAACGGCGTGCTCTACGAAACGGACAACATGAACGAGGTCTACCCTGAGGCGAAGCCGCGCGGGAAGTTTTTCTGGGAGCGTTAGTCGTACTCAGACCAAGAAGGACCGAACGGTTGAGTTGAGCGGGCGACGCTGAAAGGAAGCATCGCCCGTCTCGCCGATGAAAATCCTGACTCGCGCTCCGGTTGAATGAGTTGTTATGCGTCGCTCTCCGTGCTGCTGGAGCGAATTAGCGCATAGCCCACAAGACCAATCCACATGAATA
Source organism: uncultured Acidobacteriota bacterium (assembly GCA_963726075.1). Classification (GTDB taxonomy): domain Bacteria; phylum Acidobacteriota; class Blastocatellia; order Pyrinomonadales; family Pyrinomonadaceae; genus UBA11740. The sequence goes on from CAVSAQ010000002.1 coordinate 81,110, forward strand.
CGCAAGCGAACCCAAGGCGCTGTCCCAGGCCAGGCGCTTCGCCCGATCGCAGGAAGCCAGTAACAATCGATGCGGCCACAAGAGCCACAGAGGGCCAAGCCACCCAACGCCAACTTTCTCGTGAGCGGAAGAGTTTGAACAGCCAAAAACCAGCAACCAGAAATGCGGCAAACGAACCTAAGCTGGCTACGGTGTGAAGAACCATGGTGGTTGAAGTTCGATTCTCGAAGTCACCGGGGAAGACACCCGACATTGTCATGAAGAGCCCGCATGCGATGAGCGCAAAAGATGGAATTACAGCGCGTCGATTAGCCAGCGCGAAGTCCCGCTTGAGTCCGACCCCCAACAAAGCAATAGCTAACCCTGGAAGGATGTAGCCCAGGACGTTCCAGAACCAGCGATTTGGCGCATCCAGGGAACCCAACTCACTAATCGCTTTAGTCAGGTGGCTGTATTCAGGGCGCCGACTAGACATAACCAGGTAACTAGTAAGGAACCAAAGAGGTGTGACCAGGGCAACAAGACCAATGTGTTTACGGGAAATCATCAAAGTTCCTGTGAGGTATAACGGTGGAATTGACGCGGCGGCGCGAATTCAAATCCGCAATTCGCAATCCGAAATCCGCAGTTCAGTTAGCCCGCCGCTCGCGTCCAACGATTTTGTGGGGCGGCGTCGTTAAGTATAGCGCCGTTCGCCAGACCAGTCGCTCGCGCGCGATTTGATGTTGTGGCAGTTGGCACACAGACAGGAACAAGCAGTTTCGGCCGTTCGACCGTCGACATGATCGATGTGGAGCGCGCGCACATCAGCGTAGCCACAGGCGCAACACCGGAAGTGGCTGTTGCGTGCGGCGTGTAATGCCTTTGCGCCGTACGTAGAGCGAAGATTCCCATTCGTGCGTGTATAGAGCCAACGCAAAAGAACGCGTTCACGCGGTTCCATAAATGGCTCGGCGGTTTTCAAGCGGTCGCGCGGCAAGTTTACCGGGCCGGAACTGAGATACAGATACGACAGCGCCGTTTTCACAGCACCACGAGCTGACGATGGAACGGCCAACGTGCGTTGGTCTATATAGTCGGGCCTCTCGAAACGGTCGCACGGTATCGTGAAGTCTGGATCAGCCATTAAGGCACCCAACGTCAGAGTTGCGCGGCGGCTCAGATCAAGAACCATGCTTTTCTTGATAGCGTCTGAGCCACTCTACGATGTCGTCGTATTCCTTCCCCTCAAGTTCCCAGCGGTGTTTCTCGATGAACTCCCGAGCATCTTTCGTCAGATACGTTGTGGTCACGATTATGCCCTTGGTCGCTCGATCGTCGATTGTGACGCCGTAAAGTTCACGCACCGTAGTAACAGCTACCGCATTTCCAGGGTCAGGACGTTTACATTGAATCAGGTACTTTGATTCGAAATCACGCCGCGAGATTGCGATGATGTCCTTACCCCCATCCCGCGTCCGCTTCGTGAGTTCGACGTCATAACCGAAACCGTGAAATAGCTGCGCTACGACCTCCTCAAACCGGTGTCGGTCTATCGTCTTAAGCTGGATTGGATCACGGTAAAGTTCTGAGATGAGCCGTTCATCGACGAAGGAAACGACCGAGATGATCGGAGGGGTGCCGACAGTGAGGTCAAATTCAAAATGCCACGGCGCCCCACCTATCGGAGCAGAGCCCAAAGCGTATGAACCGAGACTCATAACATTTACCAGAAGCCGCCGAACGTCTGAGTGGACGCGGCGGTGCGATTTCAATTCATCCTTCCGCCTTCATCCTTGCAGTTCACGCTCCCCGCCACTCGCGCCCAGTGATTTATTGTGCGGCGTATTATCGAAACACGGTAAGCACCAATGTTATGACGAAACAGACGAAAGCGGCAGACAAGTATCCAAGAGATTTCTTCAACCTACCATAGCGAATGTTTTGGAGGTGCATGTCGACCCAGAATTCGCCGCACGCCGCGTCGATAAACTCCTGAAGCGATAGATTTTTAAATCTATCCTTGAACGCTGCAACGCCTTCGCCGATTGTGTCGAAGGTTTCGCGTGGGTTGAGAAATATTCGAGACGGCCCGTCGTAGTTCGTGGCTTTTTTGGAGCTACCGCGCGTAACAGCGGCGCTGAATGCCTGGTATAGCGATGTAAGCATCAAAATCAGACTGCCTCCGGAAGTAATGATCACCGCGATTTTTAGGCGGCCAGTCGTCTGCGGTAATGTCCGGTCGAGCAAGATCACTATGGCCGTCGTAATGACGGCATTAGCGCTGACTATGAGAGCGGCGCGCGTGCTGTAAGTCGAGCGCATCGTGTCGCTTCTTCGGAGAGCCACTTTAGGAGCTTGAATTGTTCGTTTTCATCCATGCTGGCTGGTCGGCACGAAGCCGTATAACTATTTAATATGTGGCAAATCCGATCATAAGTTCGCAGTGGACGGCATAATGCCTCACCGACGCCGGACGACCGCAAACTACTTGATCAAGTCAGCGACGTGGCTCGCCGGTGGCGCCGGCCGCTTGTTCGGCGGTGCGCTCAGGCTCGGCGTCGTCATACTCGCGGCGGCGTGGATAGGGATCATTCGCGCGGCGGCGGGGAATTGAATCGCCGCGGCGTTCGTCACGCATCTGCGCGGTCAGCCCTCGCACGCCATGCTTATCGAGCAGGTGACGCAGAGAGCGCACAGACATCTGAAGAAGCTGCGCAGCATTCGTCTGATTGCCTTCCGTGCGGCGCAGCGCTTCCATCACGTAAGTCTTTTCCAATTGATCGAGATGCGCGGTGAGATTGATTCCGTCGTCCGGAAGTTCGAACGCCGAGGCCACGCGCGTCTGGCTGTACTTCGTAATCTGGTCAGGCAGGCGCTCGGGCTCAATCACTTCACTTGTCTCGAGCGCGACGGCGCGTTCGATCGTGTGTTCCAGTTCCCGAACATTACCCGGCCATGAATAATTCTCGAGCAGACGCATCGTCGATGGGCTGATAACCATCGAACGGCCGGTTTGGGTGCAGTGCTTATTGATGAAGTAGTCGGCCAGCTCGACAATGTCGCCGGCACGTTCTCGCAAAGGCGGCAGCTCCATCGGTATGACTGAGACGCGATAGAAAAGATCCTCGCGGAAAGTTCCGTCCTTCACCATGGCTGCCAGGTCGCGGTTCGTCGCGGCAATGACACGCGAGTTTACTTCCATCTCTTCGTGCGCGCCGACCGGACGTACTTTGCGTTCCTGCAGGACGCGCAGAAGTTTCACCTGCATTGCGGGCGACGTCTCGCCGATTTCATCGAGAAAGATTGTGCCCTGATTGGCAGCTTCGAAAAGTCCTTTGCGGTTGGCCGTGGCGCCGGTGAACGAGCCTTTCACGTAGCCGAACAGCTCGGACTCAAGCAACGTTTCGGTGAACGCGCCGCAATTGACTGAGACGAAAGGCTTCTGCGCGCGCGGACTGAGATCATGAATTGCGCGCGCGACAAGTTCTTTGCCGGTGCCTGACTCGCCGGTGAGCAAAACCGTCGAAGGCACTTGCGCGACCGTCTCGATCATCTGAAAGACGGCCTGCATCCGATCCGATTGGCCGATGATGTTACTGAGCCGGCCGCGCGCCCGCTGCCCTTTAATTAGGGCTTCGTTTTCGACTTTGAGAGTTTGCGCTTCGGCTTCTCGGGTAATCTTCGCGAGTGCGCGCGCGATTTTTTCTTTCAGCAGTTCGTTGTCGAAAGGCTTGTGAACAAAATCGAACGCGCCCAGCAGAAACGCTTCATGCGCCGTCGATTCGTTGGCGAACGCGGTCATCATGATCACTTCGACGTTCGGGTGAAGTTCGCGCGCCGCGCGCAATAATTCGATGCCGCCCATGTCCGGCATCTTCACATCTGACAGGATTACATCGGCACGGTTGGGTGCGAAGCAGCTCCATCGCCTTGCGCCCATTCTCAGCCACGCGGACGGTGTGACCCTCGCGCTGGAAAAGATGCGTCAGGAACTGGCGCATGCTGAGTTCATCGTCGACTATGAGTAAGATTAGCCATAGGACCAACAGATCATTTTCCATTTATCATTTGACATTTTTCATTTGTCATTACGTTTGCGTTGGCGACGTGCAGTCTTCAGCGATGCGGTGAAGATGCGACACAGCTCAACGTTCTCGTTGTGATATCGACGAGCAGGTCATGACGAATAAGTTCGCTGCGATCAATTATGCGGAGCCAGATTGATGTTTCGTTAAGTTCCTTTAAGACAACTCGCAGCTTGTGGACAAAATCTGCAGGGCTCTCGCCGCCTCTGGCTTCGCCGTAGTTCGGTGCCGGCGATGTGCCTGATCTTAGAATCTGGCCGGCTATGTGGCGGCCTGCCGCATTTCGCGGCAAGCGCGGGCAGACAACTTAATGATGCGGACGGCGAAATCGATAAGACGTTCCTCTAATTCATCGGCCCGCGACTGCGGCTCTTTTGCTTTTGCGGTCGCTGTTTTCCTCCTTCAGTCATCTCAAACCGCCAGGCAATGAACTATGTCAAATGACAAATGAAAAATGACAAATGGAAAATGGCTTTAGTTTCACCCCACCCCCGGTAACTCAACCGTAATAGTGGTCCCGGCTCCCTCTCGGCTGCGAACGTTGATTGTACCACTATGGTCGCGGATAATTTGATAGACAATCGACAGCCCGAGACCGGTGCCGCCGGTCGTCGAAGTGAACGGTTCGAATAAGCGTTCCACTTGCTCGGGCGTCATGCCGCAACCCGTGTCCTTGAAGCTGATGTGGACGCGATCGGCATCGGTACGTTGGGCCGTGACGCGAAATTCACCGCCGTCAGGCATCGCCCGCAACGCGTTACGCGTGACATTCCAACAGACTTGCTTCAACTGTTCCGCGTCGCCTTTCACTATCAACGGCTCGTCTGGTAACTCCTCTTTTAGACTGTGGCCGTCGGTGATCTCAGGACTATTGCGCAGGAGTTGGAGCGTCTCACCGATCAATTCGCGCACATCCACCTCTTGCATCTCCGCCGCACGCGGCCTGGCGTAGTTGAGATAATCAGTGACGATCTTGTTCAAGCGATCAGATTCGCGCAGGATGATCTCCATCAGTTGGGAATGATCGGAATCGTTGTCCATCTCAGACCTGAGCATCTGAATCGAGCCGCGCATCGCCGCCAGCGGATTGCGAATCTCATGCGCGATCGAGGCAGCCATCCGGCCAACCGCCGCCAGACGATCCTGACGTCGCGCCGTCTCTTCCATCACGCGCACGTCGGTAAGATCCTGAAAAGTGATCACGAGTCCGCTTGTCTCGCCCGATTCCGCGAACAAAGGCGCGATGCTGTAGCCGAGATGCAACATGAAACCACTCTGCGTTAGTGAATCGATCTCGTATCGCGGGCTGACTTTGCCTTCCGCCGCCGCGGCCATCGAATCGGCCATCTGCCGTGTCATCTCGCCAAAAAACATCGAAGCGTTCTTGCCGCGAACGTCGGCAGCCTCGTAACCGGTGATTTCTTCCGCCGCGGCGTTGAACGTAAAGATGCGGCCCTCAAGATCCGTAGTGATCAAACCCGATCGGATCGATTCGACGATGCGTTCGTGCAACAAGCGCAGGTCGGCTAAGGTGCGGGTCGCCTCTGCCAGTTGCACATCTGAAGTTAGTTGTCTTTCGGCGAGCTTCGCCGCCAACAGTCCGACCACGAGAAACGAAACGTCCGCCAGACCCATCGACTGAATGACGGTGGGCAGCGATTCTTCGGTCGCCAGGCCACCGCGCGGCACCACTCCATTCAGCAGGAGCAACGACACTGCATTGAAAGCCGCCGCGCTGCCAATCGCGGTAATCAGCGCGCCACGCGGGCCGATGAACCAGCTCGCGACCGAAATCACAACGATGTAAAGAGCGGTGTAAGGCGAGCGGACGGCGCCGGTAATCCAAACCAGCCACGTGACTAAAAGCACGTCCGCAAAGAATTGAAAGCGCGCCTGAACGAGATAATTTTTCCAGAGGAGGTGCGCAACGCAGTAGGTGACGGTGAGTAACGCGACTACCAGGATCAGCGGCTTGATTGATTGCAGCGAGTCATCGACGTTCGGTCCAAACGTGCCGCGAGCCCAGATTGCGCCGGCCAACATCACGAGCACGGTCACCGCCGCCCGTCCGACAATCAACCACCACAGACGAGCGCCGAATGCTGCTTGCGTCGTCCGGCTGCCTTCACTCGCCATGCCGAAAGCGTACCATGAATTTCGAGCCCCGTGGGTGGCCGAACCTCGATACGTGCGCCTCCGGCTGCAGGAGCGGACCTATGCGCGGCATTGACTTTGGCCCGCCACGGGCATATCTTCGCGGCGTTGCCGCAAGCGTAAGAGTGCCCACTACAAACCCTCGGTCTCGATCATGCGTCGTCAGGCTCGGTTTCTCTTGCCCCTTCTGTGTCTGGTCGTGTTGTGTGAAGCCGTTGGCTCTCAACAACAACCTCCAACAGTAAATCTGCGTCCGGGCTCCGTTGCCTCACCGCCAGGCACTCCGCAAGTTCGTGTAAGGGCTGACAAACAGCGCGTGCCGCTGGGCACCAAAGTGACCTTCACTCTCTCACCCGCCAGCGTCCTCACTGATTACGCTGGTGACGCTTTACTTCGGTGACCGTCAGCAAGAGGTAATGACTGGCCCTCAGGCCACTCACGTTTACGAAGCCGTCGGAACTTACACTTACTCAGTAGACGTCAAATCTCGTCAGCGGTGTCAGCCAACCGTCACCTTGAGCGCCTCAGCGAGTTCGGTTCGCGAACGAGAGGCGGTCACGTTCTCAGCCCAGCTTTCGGGAAGCTGTCCCAACATTCAGTATCGGTTTGTGTTTGGCGACGGGTCGTCGAGCAATTGGCAAAGTAGCCGGAGTGCGCAACACAGCTACGCGCCGGCCGGGAAGTATCTCGCATACGTTGATATCAGTGACGGCAACAGTCGCATCGGCGGCAGCCCGCGTATACGGATTGATGTGACCGCCGGGAACCAGTTGTTGACCCGCGCAACAATGTATCCGTTTCGCTGACGGCCGAACCGTTGCCGGCGCGACCAGGAACGCCGGTTACTTTTACCGCGAAGGCATCGCCGGCACGCGCCGATGCGCGTTACCTGTTCAATTTTGGCGACGGGCGGACAAACGTCCTGGCAAACTGATCCGCAGTCAACGCACACGTACAGAACGCGGAGGGATCTATCGCCCTTACGTGCAGGTCAGTCAAATCGCGAACAATCAAACCGTGAGCGCGACAAGTGCGCCGGCTGTGTTGAGAGTAGGACGTGGGCCTAACCCGACTCCGGATCCCAATCCACGACCGACGCCGGCGCCCGGGCCTGGTACAAGTCCATCACCGACGCCCGTTACTTCGCCGACTGCGAGTGACTCGCCGACACCTTCGCCGGGCAACGGATCACCTTCGCCAGGTGATGGATCGTCTTCGCCCGGTCCATCCTCGTCCGGCTCAAATGGAACAACTGTGGCGGGAAGCGAAACACCTTCGTCGTCACCTTCCGTCACTCCAACTTCCAAATGACGGGTCTTCAGGCAATAAGTGGTGGTACCTGCTGATTGCGGCGGTAGTTCTGTTTCTGATTTACCAGGCATCGGGGCTTCTGTTTGCCACGCAGCCAACCTTCGCGCCATTTGCAGACCACGGAGTTGCGGCGGTCGCGCACGAGAAAGGCGCACTGCCGATCGATTTTGAGCTGGTGCTCGACAGAAATGTCTCAGGCGGCGACTATTCCGTCACCACGGACCAGGCGCGCCTGATTACGAATTCGCCTGAACCTGAAGACCGGCAGATAATCGAAATCTAAGGAGAAGAAATGGCTGAACCCACGACCACGATTGAAGCTACGACCACCGCTGAACCCACGGCGGCCCTTCAGCCCACGACCACGATCGGCGATGTTTTCGAACTTCCGAAACCCGGCGAGCCCGATCCAGAAACGGATCGGTGGGAAGCTGTTCAGAAGCGGATTAAAGAAGAAGTAAAAGACGTAAAGTTTCCGGCGGCGCTCAGTGACCTCGGGCCGAAAATCTGCGAGCTGTTCAACGTGCCGCTTCCGAACGTGCTCGTCACATCGTGGAAGAAGGTCGATGACCTGCGCGCGCGGCTCGAAAAATCCCGCAACGCGCCCGACAAAGTGGAATACCTCGAGCTGGCGCAACACACGATCAACTGCGACCAGAAGCCCTATCTGGAAATGCGGCTCAAGGACGTGCCGTTGAAGAAAATTCAGTTCGCGGTGAAACTCGTCTTTACCTTGAAGGGCTTTGTGTTGAAGATCCAGGGCGGAGCGATTCAGGAAATTCAAACCGGGGCGTGCGAAGTGAAAGGCACCATCTCGTACGCGGGTCAGGTGATCGTCGATAAGAAACTCTCGCCCATCAAACTGCCGGGCACGCTGCCCGTGCCCGCCGCCATCGGTGCCTTCCAAGCACCGCCTGAGCAGGCCAAAGCCGCGGCAACTTAATCCAAAGGAATAACGTCGAAGTGGCGCGCGCATCTTGCGCCGTGATTTCACGGGGCGAGACGCCTGTGCCACCCCTCAAGAACAAATGCACGTCAACGGCAAACTCTTCGTCTGCGCAGCGGTTCTGCTGCTCTCGGCGCAGGTCGTGGTCGCCCAACAGGACCGCAAGCCACAAACAAGCGACGATGTCTTGCGCATCAGCACAGAGCTTGTGCAGACCGGTGTCAGTGTCTTTGATAAGCAAGGTCGCTTCGTGGAAGGACTGACGAAGGAAGACTTTGAGTTGCAGGTTGACCGTCGGGCCGTTCCGATCTCGTTTTTCGAAAGCATTGTCGCGGGAAGCGCGCGTGATCGATCGGCACGGCGCATAACTCAAAATGATCCGGTGACTGAAGATCGTACTGCCCCTCCATCAGTTCGGCGGCGCACGGTCGTCTTTTTCATAGATGACCGTCATCTTTCGCTCGACGGCGTTGGTCGCACACGTAAGACCCTTCTTAATTTCATCAACAATCAAATGGGGCAGAACGATCTGGTCGCGATCGCGTCTGCCAGTGGTCATATCGGTTTTCTGCAACAGTTCACCGACAACAAAGAAGTACTGCGCGCGGCCGTCGGGCGCATTAGCCATGTGCCGTACGCAGTGACGGACTACGGGAAGAATCCCGGTAGTCCGATGACGGAATACATGGCGCGTACCGTCGAGCAGAAAGACGATCGGGACGTCTTCGAATTTTATGTTCAGGATTGCCTGAAGTGGGCGCTCAAGCCGCCGGGCGCGAGGCGAAATGCCGCGCGCAATGCGAGGTCGAAGTCACTAATCGCGCGCGTCAGATTCTGCTTCAGGCCGGCGCCGTAACTTCCAGCAGCTACTACTCGCTCGAGACGCTGCTTCAGTCCGCCGAAAAGATGCCCGGCAGCAAGCTCGCCTTCTTTATTTCCGACGGCTTTTTAGCTGACACGGGCCCGCGCAGTCAGGTGGGCCGGGATCGCCTCGGACGCATTACTGACAACGCGCGGCGCGCCGGCGTGGTGATCTATACGATCGATGCGCGCGGTCTGATTTCCGGCGCGCTGGATGCGACGGGTAGCGTCTCGTTCGATAGCGGCGGCATGCTTGAGAACGCAAACCTTCGCGAGATAGCCGCGACCCAGGACGCCTTGCATTCGCTGGCGGTGGACACGGGCGGTCGCGCTTTGCGAAATCAGAACGAGTTCGATCAGTTTATCAACGTCGCCTTGGACGAGACGTCGCGCTATTACCTAATCGCCTGGCGTCCTGAGGCCAGCGACGAAAAGGACGACAAGCTCAGAAAGATCACGGTAAGCGTTATCCGGCGTCCGGAGTTGACCGTGCGTTCGGCGCGCGGGTTCGCGAGCAGAAGCGCAGTTGCGTCTGCAAACGACGAACGGAAGTCGGAAGCAGAAAGCGGAAAGAGTACGCGCGCGAAACAGCCCGACGCTGACATTCAGGACGCGCTGAAGGACTTCTTATCCAAAACAAGCGCTTCCTCTCCATCTGTCTCTGATCTATTTGGACACGCCGGCCAGCGGCAGCGTGCTTACCACGTCCGTCCAAGCGCCGGCAGAATCGCTGTCGTACGGCGAAGAAGGGAAGGATCCCGCGCGCGTGACAATTGCTGGGGTGGTGCTCAACGATCAGGGGAAACCAGTCTGCGAGTTTCCGCACTGGCCTTAAAGTTAACCCGGCCTCCGCCACAACGTCGCCAGGAAATTCTTCGAACGTTATCTACAACTATCCTGCTCCCTTAAAGCCGGGTATCTATCAGGTCCGCGTCGCCGCGCGGGACGATGCCAGCGGGCTGGTCGGCAGCGCGATGCAGTGGATAGTCATTCCCGATCTCGCGTCGCGCCAGCTTTCCATGAGCAGTCTGCTTGTCGGGCTTGAGACCGTGGCGACTAACAGCGTGAACGCGGATCGAATTCAGTGGAGCGTGGACCGGAAGTTCGGGCGCGGCTCACATCTGAGATTCATTACCTTCGTCTATAACGCTGCGCAGGCGAACCCGCGCGTGACCAATCTCGCCGCACGCGTGCAGGTTTACCGGGACAGTCGCCCGGTCCTCTCGCTCCCAATTGCGAAGCTCTCAGCGCCAACGGACACAGATCCGGCGCGTGTTCCTTTCGTTTCAGAAATCGATCTCACGCGACTCCAGGCGGGCGCGTACGTGCTGGAAGTAACGATTGAAGATCTAGTGGCGCACAAGTCTGTATCCCAGCAGACGACATTTTCGGTTCAGTGAATTCGCGTTGAGTCGTCGCAGCTTTTAAGGAGGTAAGTGAAAAAAGGTAATAGCGAGAGGAGAAGAGACCTCGGATATTCGCAGTTTCGTTCGAAATGGTTATGCTGCCACCCTGTAGGCAGTAGCCGAGATAGAAAAGAAGAATTCTAAATGATAAAAGAAAAATATAGCTCTAGTATTGAATGAAAAAAAGTTAGAAAAAAGATATAAAAAAAAAGGAGGCAAAGTCCAAACAATCTGCTAGCAGAGGAGGTCAGAACCGCCTGCGGTAGCGGGCGGTTGAACTCGGAAATTAACAGATGTGGATTACCGGATTAACCATCCGCTACCGCAGATGGTTCTGACTTCATTCGCAATCGCGCGCCTGACGACCACAAGACATCGGCCACGTTCGCCGGGCGAGTAACCTTCTGCCTGTTATATACTTCGCCAGCTTTCGTTAGAAACATCTGAGTTGAAAATCCTGCCGAGAAGCTTGAAACGCATTCTGCATGTCGTGGGCGCACGCCCAAACTACATGAAAATCGCGCCGATCGTGCGCGAGATGGTGAAGCACGCAAACGAGTTCGCGCAGACGCTGGTGCACACGGGACAGCACTATGACGACAACATGTCGAAGGTTTTCTTCGACGAACTCGACATGCCGCGCCCGAATATCAATCTCGAAGTTGGATCGGGTTCTCACGCCGAACAAACCGCGCATGTAATGATGCGATTTGAACCCGTCGTGACGCAGTTCAAACCTGACTGGGTCGTGGTACCCGGCGATGTGAACTCGACTTTGGCGTGTGCGTTAGTGGCCGCGAAGTTGGGAGTGAAGGTGGCACATGTTGAAGCTGGGTTACGCTCGTTCGATCGCACGATGCCGGAAGAGATCAATCGGCTGCTGACAGATCAGATTTCAGATTTGCTGCTGACGCACTCGCCTGAAGCGCGCGAGAACCTGATGCGCGAAGGCGTGGCGGAAGAAAAAATTCATCTCGTCGGCAATACGATGATCGACACACTCGTGCGGCTGATGCCTCTGGCTGAAGAACGTTGGCCGGCGTTGCATTCGCGTTTCAGTTTCGATCGGTTCGTCATGGTGACACTCCACCGGCCCAACAACGTCGATGACCGCGCGGGTTTGAACGAAATCATGTCGGCGCTCAACCAAGTCAGTGGGGATGTGCCGGTGCTCTTTCCCGTGCACCCGCGCACGCGGCAGAAGATTGCTGAATATGAAATCAACGTGAGTGAAACCGTGCGACTGACTGAGCCGATCGGCTATATCGATTTCCTGGCGCTGCAGGCGCACGCGGCCGTGGTCGTTACGGACTCAGGCGGCGTGCAGGAAGAAACGACGTTTCTTGGCGTCCCGTGCCTGACCGTGAGGCCGAACACTGAACGGCCAATCACAATCACGACGGGGACGAATCAGCTTGTTAAGAGAAACCGTGAGGCGATCGTTTCCGCGATTCGCTCAGCCCTCGATCGACCGCGAAATCTCGCGACTCCTCGCCCTGAACTTTGGGATGGCAAAACAGCCAAACGGATCGTCAGCTTATTCCGCAAGTTGGACTAACTGGAGAAATCAAAAAGCGACAACTAGATTGCCGCTTGCGATGTTTGAAAAGTGGTGAGGCGTGTAGGGATCGAACCTACGACCCGCAGATTAAGAGTCTGCTGCTCTACCAACTGAGCTAACGCCCCACGAGAAGTGAAAATTATACGGCGCGAAAAAAAGTAGTCAAGCACACCGTAACAATTCTAAGTTCTTCTCAATGTTGCAGTACGACTCTGTGTCTCTGTGCGTTCTCAGTGACTCTGTGGTGAGTCTTCCTCACGCAACTCACCACTGAGGCACAGAGGATTCACGGAGGCACAGAGAAAAACAAAGAACCCCGTTCCGATTTGTCAAAACGCACGCACTTCGCACAGAATGTCCTCTCCGTTCTCTTACTGCGTAAATCGACATGAAATACCATGACAGCGTGTTGAGCCTGATTGGCAACACGCCTTTGATTAAACTTAATCGGCTTAATAGAGGATTGAAACCGCTGATCCTCGCCAAGATGGAGAATCTGAATCCCGGCTTCTCCGTCAAAGATCGCATCGGCATTTCGATGATCGATGCAGCTGAGCGTGACGGCAAGCTTAAACCCGGCGGCACAATCGTCGAGGCCACTTCCGGCAACACCGGCATCGGGTTGGCGATCGCCGCGTCCGTCAAAGGTTACAAATGCATCTTCGTGATGACGGACAAAGCCTCCGTTGAAAAGTCGCGTTACCTGAAAGCCCTGGGGGCTGATGTGGTGATTACGCCGGTCTCGGCAAAACCCGGCACGCCGGATCACTACGTTTCGACCGCGCGCCGGATTGCTGCGGAAACACCGAACTCGTTTTATCCAGATCAGTATTCGCATCCGGCAAATCCGGAAGCGCACTATCGCACGACCGGTCCCGAACTTTGGGCGCAGACCGAGGGCAGGATTTCTCACTTCGTTTCCGGCATCGGAACCGGCGGAACAATTTCCGGCACCGGCCGATTCCTGAAAGAGATGAATCCGAACATCAGGATTATCGGCGCCGATCCGTTTGGATCGATCTACAAGACATACAAAGACACCGGCAAAGTTCCCGAGACGACGCCTTACCTGGTCGAAGGCATCGGCCAGGAGGTGCTGCCGCCGAACGCGCACATGCAGTTCGTCGATGAGGTCATGAACATCAGCGATCACGACTCGTTCGAGACGGCGCGCCAGCTAAGCCGCATCGAAGGAATCTTCTGCGGCGGCTCGACCGGAACGAATTGCGCGGCCGCGCTGCGCGTGGCGAAAGACCTCGACGAGAACGCAGTCGTCGTCTTTGTGGTCTGCGACACGGGCGAGCATTACCTCTCGAAGTTCCATTCAGACGAATGGATGAAAGAGAAGCGCCTGCTCGAGCCGCAGAAAATCACCGCGCGCTTGATCAGCGAGACAAAAGGAAAGCAGGCGCCGCGCGAGCTGGTGACCGTCGCGCCGACTGACCTGGTGGCGGCGGCTTTGGCCAAGATGAACGAGATGGGTTTGACGCAGATTCCGGTGATGGTCGACGGAAAGTCTGTCGGTTCGCTGCGCGAGAATCACTTGCTGTCGAAAGTGTTCACCGACCGCGATTTGCTTGAGGCGCCCGTGAGCAAAATCATGGACAAAGGTTTTCCCACGGTTGACGTCGATGCCGATGTGAACGTGGTTTCCCGGAAACTGCGCACGAACCCTGCGGTCTTAATCGAAGAGTACGGCCGGATAACCGGCATCATCACGCGGCATGACGTCTTGGAGATGAGCGAAAACGGCGAGTGAGGTGGCACAGCTGTGTCGCCTCATGTGCGGAAGTCGGCGAAGCCGACGAATGATAGTAGCCCAGCCCTTTAGGGCTGGGTAAACGCGGAAACAAGACCAAGAGCCCGCGGAGCGGGCGACAGAACCCATCGTCTGTCGCCCGCTTCGCGGGCTCTAACTTTTTTAATGCCATCGGGATCCCAGCGCTGAAGCGCTGGGCTAATTTCAAGCGTCCGCTGACGCGGACGAAACCGCATACCTTTCAGAGAGCCCCTGGCCTTTCATAAAACTTCACTTTCAAACCTTCATCCAGCTGCCTCAGCTCGTACATTTCGAAACCTTCCAAAAAGCTCGGCGGCATGAACGTGTCGGCACCTTCAATTGACAAAGGGACTTCGGTGACAACCCAACGATCGATGTGGGGCAGGAAGGCCTCGTAAAGTTTCGCGCCTCCCATCACAAATAAATGCTCCTCGCGTCCACGCGCGAACTCCAGCACGGCATCGACGTCGCGCATTACCAGAACGGAGTCTGCCGGGTTGAAGTTCGTCTCGCGACTCAGAACGATATTCGTTCGTTCCTTCAGCGGGCCCTTTAAGGTCTCCCAGGTTCGCCGTCCCATCACGACCGTGTTGCCAATCGTTGTGGCTTTGAAAAACTTCATGTCGGCAGAATAGTGCCAGGGCAACTTGCCGTCTTTACCGATGGCTAGATTTTGATCTACTGCGACGATTCCGATGATAGACATACTGGTCCCCGTTCCCGCATCAGCGGGCGTCGATGATCTCCTGAATTGTTAGATTAATGTCTCGGGCGATCTGCCGAAGCAAACTTGGCGAGATGTCTCGGCCGGCGTGAACGGGGACTGTGGTACTGCGACCATCGGGGTGGCGAAACTGTTTGTGTGAACCCTTCTGCCGCACTTCGACAAATCCTAACTTCTGAAGCAGGGAAACGACTTCCCTCGGTTTCAGAACAGGTGGGCGGCTCATGTTACGCGACCTTTACAGTTTCGGTCCCCACGAATTCGGCTTCCAACTTCGGCTCTCCGTCAATCAGGAGGAGTTCAATGACTTCTTTCATGTTGTCGCGCAATTCTTCAAGCGTATCCGCCTGGCTATGAGCTCCTGGAAATCCGGGAACGTAACCGACGTACAAACCGGTGTCAGCGCATTTCTCAACGATGTAATTAAAGCTCTTCATACCCGTTCACGATACCACTTACCAAAACGGCAGTCGATATTCAGACCGCCACCGGCGCGGCGATCTTAGCGTGCGATTCGTAACCGACGAGGTTCAAATGTTCGTAGCGAAAATTAAGCAAACCTTCGAGGCCGCGCAATTTCCCGTGCTCGTCATTAATGTCGAGCCGCGGTAGCGGTTTCGGGGTGCGCGACAGCAATTCGCGAACTTGCTCCAGATGGTTCTTATAAATGTGATAATCGCCCAGCGTGTAAATGAATTCGCCAACCTGCAGCTTGCAAACGTGCGCGATGAGATGGGTCAGCAACGCGTACGAGCTGATGTTGAATGGCACCCCGAGAAACGCGTCCGCTGAACGCTGATAGAGTTGGCAGTGAAGAACAGGCCGATTAGCAGACTCAGATGCGGGCAGGATGCCCGCGCTCCCAGGCGCGCTCCCAGCCTCAATCTTGAATTGAAACAAAGTATGACACGGGGGCAGATCGACGTTGTCGCACTCGCGCGGATCCCAACCGCTGACGATCAGTCGCCGCGAGTTAGGATTCGTTTCGATCTCATTAATCAGATGCGCGATCTGATCGACGCCGTCAGGTTTAGGATAGTTCCCGCCAAAGGAACGCCAAAGATATCCATAGACGGGGCCGAGATCTCCCGCTTCACGGCCAAAGCGGCTCGTGTGTTCTTCATCCGCCCACTCTTTCCAAATGTCCACGCCCCGCGCGCGCAGGTTCGCTTCGCTTGTGTCGCCCGATAAAAACCAAAACAATTCTTCGGCAACCCAACGAAAGGGAACTCGCTTGGTCGTGACGATGGGAAAGCCTTCACGCAAATCGAATCGCGTCTGAAATCCGAAGTGCGAGATTGTGCCGACCCCCGTGCGATCCTGATGTTCGACGCCGCGGTCGAGGATTGAGCGGAGTATGTCGTGGTATTGCTTCATGAATGGGCAAGCGTGCGTACCTACGTGCTACTTAACCGTAGCCATACACTCAATCTCCACACGCGCACCCAACGCTAAACCGGTAGTGCCAAACGTGCTGCGCGCGGGCATGCGATCTTTGGGAAAGTAACTAACGTAGACCTCGCTCATGGCCGGCCGCTCGGCAATGTCCAGCAGCATGACGGTGCACTTCACGATGTGGTCCATCCCGGAACCGTTCCGCTCCAGGATGCCGCGGATGTTATCCATCACCTGTTTTGTTTCTGCTTTAACGCCTCCCGGGGCCAATGCGCCGGAGGCATTCACGCCGAGCTGTCCTGAGAGATAGAGCATATTCCCAACGCGCACGACTTCGGAGAACGGTGATCCGGGTCGACCTTTGTATTCCGGCTTCGATTGCGCTCGGGTTTCAAAAGCGACCGCGCCGCAAAAGCAAAGCGCGAATAATGCGATGCAGATTGATTTCATAGTTCCTCCTTGGAACAGGGCGTATGGAGTACAACTTTCAGGTTGCTTTTAAGTTCGCAATGTCGCGAACCGCTTCGATCAGCCGCTCGATCTCTTCATCGCTCGTGTAGCAGGCGCACCCGACGCGCACCAGACCTTCCGGCGCGAGACCTAATCGCTCAATCACCGTCTGCGCATAGAAGTCCCCGTGCGAGGCGAACAGCCCGCGTTCGGAAAGGCGGCGAGCGACTTCAGTGGACGCGACGTCCTTAACCGTGAACGAAACAGTTGGGGTGCGTTCGACGTGGGGCGGTGGGCCGTACATGCGAACGCCGTTTATGCTGGATAACCCTTCCCATAGTCTCAGAACCAGCGGTGTGCTGTGGGCGCGGAGTCCGGCGAAGGAGCGCACCAGAGCCTCGCGTCGACCGAAGGTTGAATGATCGATCCGGTTGCTATCCCGAGTCGTCGGGATACTGACACTGAGCGACGAGTAGAAATCGACTGCGGCGGCCGCGCCCGCGATTCCTTCGTGGCTCTGCGTTCCCATCTCCGCACGTTCAGGCGCAGTGTCCGGCGCAGGCTGCAACTTCGGGAAATCGATCGACTCAAGCAGATCTTTCTTGCCGTAGAAGACGCTAACGTGCGGACCATAGAACTTGTACGCCGAACCTGTGAGGAAGTCGCAGTCCATTTCCTTAACGTCGCATAGAAAGTAAGGCGCGTAATGGACGGCATCAACCAATGCGAGCGCGCCGACTGAATGCGCCAGTTCAACCGCGCCGCGAAAATTGTTGACTGTTCCCAGCGCATTACAACCTGCGCCGAAGGCGACCATCTTCGTCTTTTTCGTGACCAGCCGCTCGAAATCGTTCCAATCCAACTGGCCCGTCGCGGGATCCATCTGCCCAATTTTTAGCTGAACCCCGTGCTCAACCACCAGCGCCTGCCAGGGAGCAACGTTCGCGTGGTGCTCCAGTTCGGTGATCACGATTTCGTCGCCCGGTCCCAGCGTCCGCCCGAGCGCGCGCGACAGGTGGTAAATCATCGTCGTCGTGTTTGGGCCGAAGACAATCTCTTCGTTCGAAGCATTCAAGAAATCCGCGAACGTGTCTCGTGCTGACTGGATAATCGCGTCGGTCTCGTGACTCGTCGGATATTCCCAGTGCGTGTTCGCGTTGTGGTTCAGCAGGTAATCAGCGACCGCATCGACGACGACTTTCGGCGTCTGGGTCCCTCCCGGGGCGTCGAAGTACGCGACCGGAAAACCGTTGTGGGCGCGTTCGGTTGAGGGAAACAGTTTGCGAATTTCTTCGGTTGCCAGGATCGAAGCGGCAGGCGTCGCGACAGGTGTGCTCATTTAGTTTGGGTGAAAAGTGGCACAGACTTCAGTCTGTGAAGACGTGGGTAGGCAATATCACAGACTGAAGTCTGTGCCACTCTTGAACGCCGGAGATGCTATCAGAAAGGTAATGGAATTTCCCAGCGTGCTGGTAACTGTTCAGCCGTCGGCACTGCGATTGCACAATGAACCCTCACAGCGAACGGTTTCAGCAAAAGGCTTGATCCATTGAGCCGTAACCGAACGCGGATGCGCGTGGAAGTGTACGCGAAACCAACAGAAGGCCGGCAGCCGGTCAAAATGCAAACAACGCAATCATGAAGCAAAGGAGCAATACAAAATGACATGCAGTGAAGTAATGACGAAGAACCCAAAAACCTGTGCACCGACCGATTTCGTGGAGAAGGCGGCGCAATTGATGAAGAGTGAAGACGTCGGGCCGATCCCGATCGTCGGCAGTGATGGCAAGCTCGAAGGGATCATTACCGACCGCGACATCGTTCTCAACGTGGTGGCTGAAGGTCAGGATCCAAAGACAACGAAGCTCGCTGACGTGATGTCGACTGATTTGATCACGTGTACCGCCGAAGGCGACATCGAGGAGACGCTGGAGTTGATGGAAGACAATCAGGTCCGGCGCATTCCGGTGGTGGATGCGAGCGGCCTTCTGGTCGGAATTATCTCGCAGGCTGACATCGCCACGCGACTTGATGACTCTGAGAAGACAGCCGAGCTGGTTGAAGACATCTCGAAGGCGGCGGCTTCAAGCTAGCCTGAGAGGGGCGACCAGATTAGCTCCCTCTCCCTCTGGGAGAGGGCTGGGGTGAGGGAGCAAAGCTTTAGCTAATAAAGCGAAATGGTTGATCGTTCCCGCGCCGGGAGGCGCAGCCTCGCGGCGCGTCAAGAAAGAGTATTGACGCGAAGGTACAAACCCTCTCCCAAAGGAGAGGGGATAACAAGTGCGCCGGATCAACCTCAGCGCGACCGCGATCGTTCTCGTCTGCTTTTTTCTGCCTTGGGTGCAAATGAGCTGTGGCGGGGCCAGCGATACTCTGAGTGGATTTGACCTGGCGCGAAAGGATTCGACGCTCCTTTGGCTAATCCCGCTGCTGACAGCGGCGGTATTGGTCATAGGATTACTGCGGCGCGCCGGCGAGAGACAGCAGCCGTTCGCAATTCTCAGCGCAGTGACCGGCGCCATTACGCTGTTCTTGATGAATGATCAGCGCGCGAAGATTAGCGATGCCGCAGCTTTGATTCCGGCGCAATTGACGGGCTGGTTCTGGCTGGGAATCATCTCGGCCGGAGCGATGGTCGTCACTGGAATCGGCGTGCTTTTTCGAAGGCAGAGAATTGCCGGCGACCGAACTACATAATCCAAAATGGCTTTAACACTTTCACTTAAACCGGAACATTTGAAGCGCTACAAAGATGTGGTCGCGCTCTTCATTAAGTACGGCCGATCTGACCTCGTTAACCAGGAGAACATCCAGCCCGGAAGCGACGGCCAAGAAGACGCTTTAGCTGCCGGCATCGCCAAAGCCGAAGAACTCGCCGACGATCTGGAAAAGCTTGGACCGACATTCATCAAGCTTGGCCAGTTGATTTCGACGCGCGCGGATCTTTTGCCTGAACCCTATCTCGAGGCGCTGGCGCGGCTGCAGGATAAAGTCGAACCATTTCCTTATGAGCAGGTCCAGGAGATTGTTGAAAGGGAACTCGGGGGGCGCCTCTCAAAACTGTTTGCGAAGTTTGACCCTGAGCCGCTGGCGGCGGCTTCGCTCGGACAAGTTCATCGTGCGTGGATGCGCGATGGACGCGAGGTAGTTGTCAAAGTTCAGCGGCCGAACATTCGCGGAACCATCATCGAAGACTTGCAGGCGCTGCAAGAAGCGGCCGAGTTCATAGACAACCACTCTGACGTCGGCAAGCGTTACGAATTCAGCCTGATACTGTCAGAGTTTCGCCGCAGCCTGATGCGCGAACTGGATTTCAAACGCGAGGCTGACAACCTGATAAAACTCCGGGAAAGCCTCAGCGAATATGAAAATATCGTAATTCCGGCGCCCGTCGAAGATTACACATCATCGCTCGTCCTGACGATGGATTTCATTCCGGGCAAGAAGATTACCGACGTGAGTCCAGTGCGCCTGGTTGAAATCGACGGCATGAAGTTGGCCGAGGATTTGTTCCGCGCGTACCTGAAACAGCTTCTGGTCGATGGTTTCTTTCACGCCGACCCACATCCGGGCAATGTGTTTCTCACCGAGGACAACCGCATCGCGCTAATCGATTTAGGAATGGTTTCGCATCTGAGTGGCGGGATGCGCGAGCAACTACTGCGGATGTTACTGGCCATCGCCGAAGGCCGCGGCGAGGAAGTCGCGGAAATCACCGTCAGACTTGGAGAAGCCAGGGAAAATTTTGACGAGACCGAATTCAAGCGCCGTGTCTCTAGCCTGGTTATTCGTCATGCGAACGCGTCGCTCGACAAGATCGACGCCGGCCGCATCATCATGAAGATTATGCGAATCGGCGCCGATACGTGGTTCCGCTTCCCGCAGGAATACACGATGATCGCGAAGGCGATCCTGAATCTGGACCGCAGCGTCTACACCCTCGCGCCGGATTTCAATCCGAACGACGTCATCCGCGAAGAATCGACGAACATCATGACGCGCCAGATGTACAGGAGTCTGGAGCCGGGCGTGCTGATGACGCGCATGGTTGAGCTCAAAGAGTTCGTCGAGCGTCTGCCGACCCGGGTCAATAAAATTCTCGACGCGGTAGGCAACAACGAATTGAAGATCGGCGTCGATGCGATCGACGAAAAACTCTTAATTGAAGGACTGCAAAAGGTTGCGAATCGCATCACGTTAGGACTCATCCTGGCCGCCATGATAGTTGGCGCAGCGTTGATGATGCGCGTCGAATCGTCCTTCAAACTCTTTGGCTATCCTGGTTTGCCGGTAGTTTTCTTCCTGGTGGCCGCGATTGGTGGGCTCGCCCTGGTCATCAACATCCTCTTGCGAGATGTTAAGGCGAAGCCGCCCCCGTCTGATGAATGATTGAACCGACTGGACCGAAATCTTTTCCCTAAGGTGACGTTAACTTAAGTTCGTCCTGAAGTTTCGTGAACCTCTCAGCCGAGTACGAGTACCGCGTAGTATCCAACCGGCTCTCGAGAAACGTATGGTAGATGCCGTCCTTGGGATTGGAGTAAATCTCTTTTGGGCCGCTAACCTGTCGTTCGAAGTCCTGGTTTGCCGGAAGTCTCATCGATCCGGGCG
This sequence comes from uncultured Acidobacteriota bacterium, assembly GCA_963726075.1. Classification (GTDB taxonomy): domain Bacteria; phylum Acidobacteriota; class Blastocatellia; order Pyrinomonadales; family Pyrinomonadaceae; genus UBA11740. The sequence goes on from CAVSAQ010000002.1 coordinate 102,376, forward strand.
TCACCCTGGACGACGTATGCTGAACCAGTATTAGCAGAACCGTTCCTTCCACGCGGGGTGGCAATTTCCTGGCAGCTATAAACTTCGGAGTAACAAAGAAGACGGTTACCGCACCTTCCGGAGTCGCAAATTGCAGAGTGCCGTCTTTGGCGAGCCGATCCGCCGTGGGCGGTCCGAGGACGCGCTCAACGTCGGCGCGCTTTGACACTAAGGGCTCAAGACCTTTCCAAGTGGCCCCCTGCGCCTCTTGCGACCCGAGCATGAGCCCCGCAAAGGCTGCGGCCAAAACCAAAAATACGCTTTGAACGCTTGAGACTCTTTTGTACTTCATGCCCACGATCCTAGCGCAAAAAAGCGTTTCCCGTAAATATGAAGTCCGCGAAGCGGACGGCAGCGTAAAGCCTGGGGTGAAGCGTAGCGGAACCCCAGGTCATCAATGCACACATGAACATGAGCCTGCGGAGCGGGCGACAGCGCATTTCGCAAATCGTATTAGTTATTTGGTAACTGGTTGTTCTGCCGCCCGCTCCGCGGGCTCGTGGGATTTTGTCGACTCGTCCCTGGGGCTTACTGACGCCTGCTCCGCAGGCTTTCATTTCGTCTTCAAAAGTTTGAGCAGCGCCTTTTCCGCCGGATGCAGTCGCGGCGAGCGAAATGACGCGAGGTGCTCGTGGCCCTTGAAGTAGTCGCTGATCGTCTTATCTTTTTCGAACGCTTCAATCACGGCCGGACAAATGTACGAGCTGCGACAGACGGCGGGCGTGTTCCCGAGGGCGCGCGCGGTTTCTTTGATCGCCGAAATGATCATTCGCTTCACCGAACGCTCATGCTCGGGATCCGCATTACGCCGGCGCGCCAAAGAGCACGCGCAAAGAAGCGTTCCCGACCACGTGCGAAAATCTTTCGCGCTGAAGCTGTCGGTCATGATTTCACGGATGTAGTTGTTAAGGGTCTGCGCCCGCACGTCCACCAACTGGCCATCGCCATTTTGGTATTTGAAAACCCGGCGGTTGGTCTGTTTCAGGAGTTGGCGCACCAGCCGCGCGACGTGGCGATCTTCGAATTGCGATTCGTGCATCACGCCGGATTTACCGCGAAAGCGGAAGGTGATGGTCGAACCCTTGACGCTGACATGGCGCGGCCGCAGGGTCGCCACGCCATAGCTGCCGTTCTCGCTCGCGTAGACTTCGCTGCCCGGACGGAGAAACGCGGCGGAAAGGATGCGAACGATCCCGGCCAGCACACGCTCGCGCGGCAAACCCGGCTTGCGCAGATCGCGATTCACGGCCCGGCGCATCGCCGGCAGGTTTTCGCCAAACTTGATTAAGCGAATGAACTTTTTTTGTTCGCGCTGGCGGACATGACTGTCGTGATAGAGGTATTGCCAGCGGCCTGCCGCGTCTTTGCCTACGACCTGCACGCGTCCCGACGCGGCCGCATTAATTGCCACCTCGGTCCACGCGGGCGGAATTCGCAGCGCGCGAATGCGCGCCAGGTCCTGCGCCGTCACTTTGGCGCCCGCGCGCTGGTACCGAAAGCCACGTGCGGGCGTTCCCATTCGATGTATTCCGGTCGCATGAATCCGCTCGATTGTGGTCATGAATTAGCGCGCACGGTGCAGTTTAAGGGCCACCGCGCAGAGTGGAGCGCAACCGTCCCGGGTTGCAATTCTGACCGAAGTGCAAGCGGGACGCCTGCGCTCCAGTCATTGATTCGCGCTAGCGAGCCGGCGTGGTCACGTTGATTTGTGTTCCCCCGCGGTTGAAGAGTTTGCCGCCAAAGAAAAACAGCACGACGGCGACGAGAATTACGAATATGACGAGCACGGCGACGACGCCGGCACTCGATCCACCACGTTCTGATGACATGAACATTCCTCCTAGTTGAAGTTCCAGGACCTAAACAGTCTTTGCAGCTTCTTCTCGTTCTCGTTTGACGCGCTGTTCGTCCATCGCTAGCGCGATGTCTTTATCCGAATCCTTGTGCGGCTTCGGGTTTCCGTGAGCGCCCGCAACCTGGCTAGTCGCCGGCATTTCCTCATATTGATTTCGCGCGCTGTCTTCCTTTTGCGCTGAAGATCTCACGCCACGCTTTTTCGAAAATTGTTCACCCATGATTTTCTCCTCACTGATGATTGCGAAGTCGGTACCATCCGTGTCAGCGGACGGATCAAAGAAGCAACTTTATCCTCACTGTTTGTTGGGATCTTCAAAGTCGTTTCGCTCGCCGCGCCGCCGTTCGGGATGATCCGCACGCTTCTGCTCGCCGAACCGGATCGAAGCTTGTTCGCGTCGCGGGCTGCTGTTTTCGCGCATCGCCTGCGCCTTTTTGTCTTTACGTTGACCGTCTTTCTTTCGCCTTTCCTTTTCAGACATAACGTCCTCCTTCTTATTATCGGGACGAGCGTTTCATTGCGCTGGTTAAGTGCGATTTCTGCCGCGCACGCCAAACAAGCGTGCCGGATAAATGCCAAAGTTTTCGACCTCGACCTGATTACCGCCGGCGAAGCGTACGCGCGCGGCGGGAATGAATGTCCCCTCGCCGCGACCATTGCGACCGATGATCAACTCGACGTAGCTGAACGGGTAGTCGGTCGAGCGGGCGCCATAGCGCGCCTCGTAAATATTTACCCAGCGTTCGAACAGAATCATTAGCTTGCGGTCGCCATTGGACAGCGTTGTCTCAGTCACAAAGTTCAGTCGACGACCAAGTTGCCCGCCCAATGAGAAGTAGCCAAGATCGCGGTCGCCGATCGCTTGCAGCAGAGCTTCCTGCCGCCCTTCGGCCAGAATAGCGACGTCGCGCGCGACTTCCGCATCCGGCGTGCGGCCCTTGAGCGTCAACGAGAATGTTCGCGTCGCGCTTCGGGAACGGCCGATGCCAACCATCGTGCCGGTGTAGGTTTCACTCGCCGCGCTCTGCCCGACGGCGTTCGCCATGAATGTAAAAACCAGAGCACTGGCAAAAATCGAAGATCTTAATCGCATTTAACCCGCCTCCTTTAGGCGTACCAGTTCGGTATCGTTAACTGTCGGTTTACCGAACGCAGGACGTCACGCGTCAGAAGATTTCCTAAACGCCGTAACGTTCAGGCTGTGAATAGCAAAGCTGATGCCGTGACGGCTTTGTCATGCGGTATGATGTCGGCGCCGTAGCAACTTCGCAGATCCGGGAGCGCTGAATGGCGGAATCACTACTAGATACGTCACCGAAATTCGATCGCCGGCCGTGGGGCACTTTTACTGTCCTCGACGAGGGTGAGAACTTCAAAGTGAAGCGCATCGAAGTCCTGCCGGGCAAGCGCCTCAGTTATCAGAAGCATGCGCAGCGCGCTGAACATTGGTTTGTGGTGCAGGGAACTGCGAGAGTAACGCTCGACGATCGGGAGATCAACGTCACGGCCGGCGAAGCGATCGACATCGCCGTCGGCTCAGCCCATCGGGTTGAGAATCCGGGCGAAGAGCTGCTCGTCTTTATTGAAGTCCAGCGCGGTTCCTATCTTGGCGAGGACGACATCGTTCGTTTGCAGGATGACTTTGGCCGCACGTCGTAATCCTTGAACCTCAACCTTTCTTAGGTAATGAACTAATTCCAGAAGCTAGGGAAGTTATTCATTCTGGCTTGCTTGATTTCATCGCCTTTATAGACCGCTGGCTGAAGACACCCATCAGTGCGCTTAACGCGGTAGCCGCCCGCATCTACCGCAAACCATTCAGGTGGTTCTTCCATGTCCCATTCGATAGTGCGACTACAGTGCTTACAAATTACGGTAAAAAAGACTGGCATAATGCGATTTGAGACGCAATAGCCACCCGCGCTTTGATCTCGGTTTAGAGGAAAAGCGGGAGGGACAGCGCCAGTCTCTCTCTGATCTATACGTCGGTTTTCTCTATGTACTCAGTTAGCGGTGGGCTGGGACGTTGGAGCGCTCGTCTGCGCTGTCTCGGAGGAGTGGTAATAGTGGCGCGCGAGGTATCCTCCTTTGTGCGCACACCGCGGCAAGTCACGATGTAATGGGCGTCCAGCCGGCTATTACCTTTCGTGAGATCTGGAAACAGGAAGACCGCTGACTGGCACTGCTCGCACGTGACAATGACGTACCACGTGCCTGGTTCTGGCTGTAGCAGGGGGCCGCACCACCTTCGTCGAACAACTAAACGTTGGCCGGCCGTAACCAGGATTGCCGTCTGAGTTCTTGGGCTAAAACGGAGCAGCCTGAGTTTGCAGCCTAGGCGACCATTGTACTGGGGCTGTCTGTACGGGGGGCGAACTTAAGTTATGCGGCGGGCTCCGCGGACTGCACAGACAACAGGAGCAGTTCGTCCAGAGCCTGGAAATCGGGCAAGACTTTGACGCCGTCATCAACTTTTGGATGGTTCAGGTCGATGATGGCCACGACCGTGTCATTCAAGTGGGCGTGACCGCGGAGCAGATTCAACAGCTTGTCGAACGTTGGTAACTCAAGGTCTGTCAGGATTAACGCCGGCCGATTAACTTCGGCGAGTTGGATGGCCTGTTCAGCATTCGAGGCGTGCATGACGCGATGTCCGCGTTTGTCGAGAGCCGCGCCCATACTTGTGCTTATTTCAGCAACGTCCTCGACTACTAAAATGGTGTGCTTGTGATTATTTTGATTGGTGATGGGTGCTCCTTGTTCCGGTCGCTAGCAACGCAGCTGACGGCACAAGGAGGGGCTCTTTAGGGAAAGAGAGTCACCCGATGTCGAAAGTTGGTTCAAAAAGATCTATTACTGCTACTTACTGCTTACGATCCTCACCTTACGCCGTTCGTGAATGCTTGTAAAATGTTGGATCAACCAAGACTGCCGCTTTCCCGGACGCCTAACAAACGATCGTATTCGTTTTTTAAAGTGCGATAGCACTCGCATGCGAGCTTTTGTAACGCGCTCACGTCAGAAATCTTGAGGTCGCCCCGCGCGTATTCGATAGCTCCCAATTCCTTCATGGCTAATGCGGCAACTGTAACTCCAGCGCGGCGCACGCCGAGCATCTGCGCCATGAATTCCTGCGTGAGGGTGAACCTGTCCGACTGGGTTCGCTCGCGCACTTCCAGCAGCCAACGAGCAAATCTCTGCTCCAGTGTGTGCAGGCTGATGCACGCCACATTTTGCGAAATCTCAGCCATGTGGACCTGAGTGTATTTCAGCAACACAGTTCGCATTTCCGTGTTTCGGTTGAACTCATTGATTAGCGGTTCGGCCGCAATCGTCAGAGTCTCGCCCGACACCTGACAGATGTATTCGGTCTGGGTCGTTTCCTGACCTCCCATGAAGGCGTTGAGACCCGCTACGCCCCGATTTCCTATCGCGCCAGTCTCAATGGTGCGGCCATCAGCCGTCATGAGGGTGATCGAGACCATGCAGGTCAGCGGAAAGTGCAGGTAGCGGATTTCTTCGCCGGCGCGATGAAGAATCTGGCCGTGCTTCAAAGAAGCACGCGTCAAATCAGATTTAATGCGCTGGTAAACATCACGGGGAAGTCTATCCAGCAGAAGGTTTCGCGGCGACATGGAACTACTCGGCAGTGGTCTTAAATCTGCCCAAATTATAACGCGGTGTTGAGCATCGTCAAAAACTCACCTTTATACAAAGTGTTTCAAATCTCTGTCCATTTGCTCCCTATGTACGAGGTCATACAGACACAAGGCTTCTTTTTCGTTTAACAAGACAGTTTTACGGGCTTTCGCGTTTCGGGCATGAATACCACCGGCCAGGATCGGACTGTAATGATCGTCGATGACACTGACGACGTTCGGGACATCGTGCGATTTCAATTGAGCATGCTTGGCTACCGAGTCATGGAGGCGGCAAATGGGGAGGAAGCCATCGAATTGATCCAGCGAGAGGTTCCGAAACTGATTCTGATGGATTTAACTATGCCGGGGCTTGATGGCTTTGAAGTGACTCGCTTAATACGCCAGCAAATGGAGAATGCGGGCGTCATAATTATCGCGTTCACCTCCATGAGCGGTGAGGAGATTCGACAAAAGGCGCTCGCCGCGGGCTGCAACGACTACGTGCAAAAGCCACTTGAAGCGGCGCAATTATCATCCCTTCTTGATCGACACCTGCCGGCCTGACTCGGGCTGGATAAAACCTGCTAGTGGATCTGTTTCAATTCCTTCCCTTCCTAAAAAGTAGGCGTATAGTCTCGTCGCCCGAATCCCGTTTCACCTGGAGCACCCCTGATGCCAGTCGAAGCGAACGCCGGCACGCGTCGAATACTCTGTACCGAAGATGACGCAGACACCCGCGAAGTTTTAAACCTCCAACTAGAGCTAGCTGGGTATGAAGTGACCTGCGCTGAAAATGCTAATCAAGCAATGACCTTGGCGGCCGCAGGACAATACGATCTGTATCTTTTGGATAACTGGTTGCCGGACTTGTCGGGGGAGGTTTTTTGCAAGAGACTACGCGGGTTTGACTCGGCAACTCCGATTCTCATTTACTCAGGAGCGGCTTTGCCCGCAGACAAAGAGCGGGCTCTTGCCGCTGGTGCTCAGGGATACCTGACAAAGCCTGCCACCACTGAAAACTTGTTAAGAGAGATACAACGGCTTATTAGTGGGAATTGATTTGGTTCAAGGCATCTCGTATCCCTTGGCCTGCAGGCGCAACTGATACTGCCGCGGGTCGGATTTGAAGAAAAGCCCGCCCGCTCTTTCGGAGTGCGACGGGACGTATTCGATCGTGGTGTTGCTGGTTTCTACGCGGTCAGTTCCATTTTTCAACTCGCCCTCTACTGTTAAGCCCTGGGCTGTCGTGCCGCCCTCATTGATTGCCCGAAACTCGACCAGAAAACCGTTTTGAGTGGGACGAATCGAATCCAGGCGCACCGACACATCCGGCGGCGATGAATCACCCGCCGCTGCCTCGTACAACATGAAAACTATTGACCCAAGCACGAGCGCCAATCCAAGCACTGCAATGCCCCACATCCAGAGTGGAGCGTCCTTGAGTTTTCCCTGATCCTTTCCGGCTGCTTGTGGCACTGCCAATGGCTCTTCCTTCTCTTTCTGACTACTTCATTATCCGACGCTTACAGAATCAGTCTGGCCGCAGCAGTGCCCAGGGCGGCAGGAAAGCCGAGCACGAGTGTCGCCATAATGATTTCCGCCGCCGGCGCGCCGTCCAGCCGGCCGAAAGTCCAAAGTACGTAGAGGCTGATGAGAAGTGCGAGCGCGTAACCGACGATTGTGAAGCGCACGAAGACGCTCCAGAAGAAATCGGCGGAGAAGATTGACCGGCGCCGGCCGCGCTCGATTGAACAGATGAAGGCCTGCATGATGCACAGGGAGACGCCGCCTAAGGCCGCCGCGTGCCACCCGGTCATCTGATGGCCGATCAAGACCATCTCTTCCGTCGGGGCGAGTTGGAAGGCGAGAAAGATAGCTCCCACGCCCATGAGAAATAGTTTGGCCCCGTATCCTTCGCGCCTCCTCCGCTCCTTCCTCGTCTCCTTGATGTCGAGCTGCCTGCGCGCCAGTATCGCCCCGATAGTCGGCGGGACTGCGAGCAGAGAGATTTTGCCGATGACTTCGTCAGCGGACATCCCCGGCTTGATGATCCCGAACAGAAGAAGCATGACGGTGGCGACCGTGTACCCGACGGCGCAGGCGACGAGCGCGTCCAACAGCTCGATCTTAAAAGTCTCCTCGCCGCCCTCGAAGTACGAAAGTCCCAGGACCATCACGAAAGCGAGTACCAGGAAAAGGGCCAGCCGGAAGCGATCCATGTAGAAGCCGAGCCACCACATCTCCATCGTCATCAGCAGCGGAAAGGAGAAGAGAATCGCGCCGCCGAAATCATGCGCGAGATCAACCCCGAAGCGGTGGTTAAGATCCTGCTCACCGCGTTCGCTTTTTAGACTATCGACCATGCCTTATCGTCAGAGTTGACCGGACGGTGCTGAAAGCAAACTGTCAGAACCGTCGGCGGTAGCGGGCGGGCCATGGGGTGAAGGCGCACCGAGTTGAAGGGGCGAGCAGTCTTGACTCATATCCAATGCAAGGCAAATTCAGATCACCGTCGCAAATCATCGACGCCGTCGCAGCAGTAGAAAGACCACAATTACGACTACCAGGAGGCTGATGATGCTACCCGGCCAGATCCACCAGCCGCCGTCATTGCTGTAGCCTCCCACCATTACGCATGCCGTTTGAGTGGCCGCGAGGGCCAAAGCAAATATCGAAGTTAATCTCATTACCATCCTTATCAGCGCGTGCCTGTTTCGCTCGCGCAGGTCTATTGGACTTTTTTCTGCAATCGACCCTTGGCAATGTGAATGCCAAGCGTCACCAGCAGGTTTTGGTGGGGTGCGGCATCGTAGATTTAGCCGCCTCAGCAGTCAGAATTACCCAGAAGAAGACTTTCTAGCGGTTGCAATCAGGAAAACCGACAAAACTAGATGAGGGGAAGGACCCTCAATTGCTCGCAGGCGACTCCGAGGAGGTGTGCATGGTAAGGATTAACGCCGATTCGATTCAATACGGGGAATTCTTTACCAACATCCATGGCCGTGACTAAAAAATCGCGACGATTGATGATCCCCTCTATTATTTTTTCGGGATGAGGCCTGCTGTGTTCGCCGACGTACAGACGGCCGTGAGTGAAGGTTTGATAATTCGCGCGTCGATTCCGACAAAAAGGGAAGAAGTGGGGCGGGCCTCAGATAGTCAGGGGATTTGGGGTTCGCTTCCACTTCGAACCTTACCAGTCCTATTCGTTCGTACTCACCCTAAAATTTGTGTTCCTGCTCAATGGGAGCGAGCTTGCGCGCGATGACGGCGATGTGGCCGCGCGACGTTGGATCGTCAACTTCCCACAATTCAATTTCAAAACCCGCGGCCTCGATTATTGTGCGCGTAACTTCCGGCGCAAAGCCGCTGTAATAAAAAGTCTGCCCGAACATCTCAGAAGTGAAGCCTTCGACCGAATCGTCTTCTTCGTCCGGCGCTGATCCACCGACCGACAACATGAACCGGCCGCCCAGCTTCAGCGCTTGCGAGATTTTCTGGTAAATCGCCGCGTGATGCTTGCGCTCGACATGGAACATGGAATCCCAGGCGACGGCCGCGTCGAACGTCGCATTTAACTCGATGTCGATCATATCGGCATGGATGAACTCGGCTTCGGCAACAGTCTGACGCGCGAACTTCAGCATTTCAAAGGACGCGTCAACACAGGTGACACGATAGCCGCGCTGGACCATGTAACGAGCAATTGGTTCGCCGGTTCCGCAACCTAAATCGAGAACCGGCGCGCCTACGGGCAAGCCGTCGAGAATTCGATCAATGTAGGCTAAGAGGTGCGCGACGTATTTGGACCCACGTTCCGTTGCGCTCGAGTGCCACTGTTCAGCAATGAGGTCGTAGGGTTTAGGCATCTGCTTGCAGCCGTTGTAACTTAGACGTTCGCGTTATCAACAATAATAAAGGAATTCCAAACGGAAAGGGCTATGAGTAAAGAAGGAAGACAGTGTCCTGAGTGTCAAACGGTTCTGAGCCTGGTCCTGCTTTCGGACCTCGTGGGTGGGCGCAAGGCGGGTGGGCTTGAAGCAAACCTGCCCGCGGCTGGTGCGGTTTTTGACTTCTTTGATTTCTGGGTTTGCCCGAAGTGCGGACGGACTTTGCTTTACGCCGACGATCGAGCCAGAGCTAAGGCTGGCGGTACAGAAATTAAAAGCGGCGGCAGCCTACTGGGACTTTCATAATCGGACGTTTGAGGTGAGGAGATAATCAGTCATGATTGAAAACGCAATCGCGAGTCTTGCGGTAAAAGACCTGGCTTCGGCCGTGGCCTGGTATGAGGCACTCATTGGCCGGGCGGCGGATTCCAACCCGATGCCGGAAGTTGCGGAATGGAAATTTCCGCGGGGCGGTTGGCTACAGATTTATCAATTGCCCGAGCGAGCCGGTTCCGGCTCGTGCACGCTTGCGGTGAACGACATCGAAGAAATCGTGGCGCGCGTCAAGGACCTCGGCGTCGACGCATCGGAAAGAAGTTCAGGGGCGCAAGTGAAAACTTTGATGATTGTCGACAAGGACGGAAATCACATCGCCTTCGCTGAGGCGCTCGACAAGAGTATGGCGCGGTAGAGCGCTCGGGCTTCGGAACGCGCTAAGCCGCAACTGCCTCTTTAAACTGCGCGGTGTCGGTGTATTGCTGAAACTTGACGATCTTTCCCTCGCGAAACGTGAAGAAGTGTGCGAACTGCGCGCGCACCTGCTTGCCGGTCTGCTTGTACGTGCCGCTGTAGTAGCCATGGCCGATTGCCGTGTCGCCTGCGTCGAGGACACCTGCTGGAATAACTCCGAAGCCGTCCCATTCCATAGCGAGACGCATGAACACGCCCTGCAGCACGGATTCAGGGCCGACGTAAGGATTGCCTTCGGCATAGATAAAGTTTTCCGCTTCCCACCATTCCACTTTCGGATCCAACCCCGCGAGCACAGTTGGAATATCGCCGGTAGCGAAAGCCGCATACATTGATTCGACAGTCTTCACGTTTTCTGCTGACACAATTTGTCTCCTGGTGATGATTGGGCGCGAAACAGTTACGCGGGCGGAGCAAGTTGCCGCACCGTGCGCTGCCAGGCGCTTTTGAATGGATAGCAGTAGAGCAAAACGATAATGGAAACGCCGGCGGCGCGCAGCATGTTTGACCAGTCACCGGTGATGATAGTGATGATGAAACCCAGCAAACCGATTGCACCGCCGATCGACGCTACCTGGATGGTGGTGTTTTGCAGCGTCCGCAGCATTGCTGAGACCCCTCTCACCGCCGCAATGTCCTGCAGACGCATGGCTGAAAATCGAGTGCGCCTGAGAACAAACACGCCGAGGCCGCAAACGAGTATTACCAGCCACAAACCAAACGCGAGTTGCGGATTCGCCGGGCGAAAGATGCGCTCGCCGGCGAGGTAGGCAATTGCCACCAACACGATGTCCAGCGCAAAAAAGAACAAGACGACGAGGGTCGCTGAGCGGTGCCGGCGCTCGAGTTCGCTTTGAATGTCCTCCGCCATTGGACGGGAATGCTACGTGAGACTAGCGGCCCAAGACAAGTGGATGGGTGATGCCACGGGTCAGCACGCGTCTCGCGTCCTGCCCGGAGGAGTGCGTACCGGTTGCGAACGCGCCGTAAGGCGCCGACTGTTTATAGAACGGCGTTCAACTGTTGCTACTAAGCGAATCGAGGGAAACCGGAGTTTCCGGTTTCCCTCGATTCAAAGAAGTAGTTTTGGAGTGCGCCGGCTCGACGGCGCTTTGTTACCGTTGTTGACGTTTCCAAAAAATGGAAAACGGCGTCAAGCCGCCGCACTCCAAAAACGTCGCGTCGCTGACTACGGCTTCGGGCTGGGCGCAGGTGTTTGCGTCGTGCGCGGCCGTTCGGAAACGTTCGGGGCCGGTGTGTTCCGTTGAATGACCGGCTGCACATTCTCCGGCAGTTCGCCGTTGTTGCTGATGGCTTTGTCGATCAAGTCCGTGCCTTCGCCGTCACGCGTGATCAGAATGCCATCACGGCTGGTGGTGACGCCGGCGCTGCCGCTGATCTGCTGCATCAGATTTGCCATGAAGCCCGGCTTCTCGCACGGCGGCAAATCCTTCTTGATGGGATCCGGATCGGGAATCGGCGCGCCGATGATCTCCAATTGCTCCTTCGCTTTTTCCACGTACTCGCTGTTCGGAAAATCCCGGACGATCTGCTGGTAAAGCTTCGCGGCTTCGTCCGGCTCTTCTTCTTCCAGGAACGTGGTGGCATAGCGGAACAGCACCTCGTCCATCAGACAGAAGTTCGGAAACTTCTCGACGATCTCCTTTAAGCGATCCTGCGCGCCCTTCAGCCCGCCTTTCTTATGGCTGTAGCGCGAGTCGTAGTAGAACCGCGCCACCTGCAAGTTGTGCATCGCGAGATTGTCCTGCACCTGACGCAGACGCAATTCCGCCTGCTGCCGAAGGTCGGTCTGAGGATATCTTTGGAGCAGCGCTTTCAGACGTTGCTCGGCTTTGCGGGCGTGGCTGATGTCGCGATCCGACAAGCCCATCTGGCGCATCTCTGTCTCGGCAACCTTCAACAGCGCGTCGTCTGCCAGCTGGTCCGTGGGGAAATAGGTGCGCCAGTCTTCGTAAGCCTGTCCGGCCTGAATCAAAGCGGACGTGGTGCCCTCGATATAGAAAGAATCGGCAATGGCCAGTTTTGCCAGCGCGAGATATCGCGAGTCCGGATAGGTGTTGATGATGGTGGTGAACAACAACCGGCCGGTTTCATGGCGACCGCCGCGGACTTCTTTGGCGGCTTCGATGAACAACACGCGATCGCGTCCAACCGCCACCGTGCCCGTTAGCTCTTCATACTTGTCGTTCTTTTTTCCCGGGAGCAGCCCAAAGAGGCGCCGGTTACTCTTCTGTTTTGGCCGGTAGTTCGCGGTCTCGCCAGTGCGCGCGCTCGCCGTTGATTGCAATCCCGATTCGACGCGCGTGTTCAATTCGGTGGTGGAAGTTTCCAGGCTACCGATTTGCGTCGTGTCGTACTTCTCAGCCTTCTCCTCTTTGCCTACCAGGTCGTTAACTTCACTTAGGAGGGATCCGACTTCCTTATCCAGGCCACGCAGTCGCTCGCGTGGGTCGTCGGCGTTCTTTTCTTTGTCGGCCTTGTCGCCAGAGTTCATGGCGGCGATTGCCGATGAAAGGGAACGGCGCATGGCCTCGAGCTTCGACTTCATCACGGTGAGCCGCTGAAAGTTTGAAGCGCTGTTCTGGCCCTGGGCGTTTGGCAACGCCAACGCCGCAACCGGGTGCAACACGGGGATCACAGAGAGGGCGGCGATCAGCAGAAGTGACGAAAAGACTTTCATCGAACTACGGCCGCGGTTAAAAACAAAAGACATTGGGAAACCTCCAAAACAAAACGGGTCATTCTAGACTGACTTCCGGGCGTTGGCTAATCGCTGCCGACTCGCTAAACCCAGAGAACTGTCGCCTCACGCAATTCCCGCAGGGCGACGCCGGGATCCTTTGCCGAGAAAATTGCCGATCCTGAGACGATGATTTCGGCTCCGGCAGCGGCCACTTCAGCGATGTTATCCTGGTCAATGCCGCCGTCGATTTCGATCCGCGTGTTCAAGCCTCGCTCGTCGATCATGCCGCGCAAACGCCGCAATTTATCCAACGATTCCGGAATAAACTTTTGTCCGCCAAACCCCGGGTTAACTGACATCAACAGCACGTAATCCGCGAATTTGAGGACTTCTTCCACCGCCGAAAGCGATGTTGCCGGGTTGATTGCGATGCCGGCCTGTCCGCCCGCAGCCCGAATTGCCGACAGCGTCCGGTGCGCGTGGGGGTCGGCTTCAATATGGACTGAAACCATTTGCGCGCCCGCGGCAACGAACTGTTCGGCGTACTGACCAGGCTCGACAATCATCAGATGCGCGTCGAGGGGCAGCCGGGTTGCACGGGAAATGGCTTTTACCACCGGTAAACCGATGGTGATGTTGGGCACAAACCGGCCGTCCATCACGTCCACGTGCAGCAGGGAAGCGCCTGCGCGCTCGACTGCCTGGATTTCTTCCGCCAGCCGGGCAAAATCCGCCGACAGGATTGAAGGAGCGATTTCGACCATCGATGTGTGATGCGAAGTCATAAGTTACGCGTCCGCCCAAGTTGAGTTATTCCGGTCGCATCCACCCCTCCCCCAGGGCTGCCTGCGTGGGAACCCGGTCCGCTCCCGGTTCTGTTACGGCGTTGGCGCCGCGACGGGACGGCGGTTCGTGTTTGAGTTGCGCGGCGGCCGGGTCGTGTTTCCGCTGTTCGTGTTTCCGCTGTTCGTGTTGCTCCCCGTGTTTGCCGGAGTCGCCGGGCGGTTCGCGTTCGCATTCGGCGTCACGCGATTCGCGTTGCCATTACGATTTCGGTTCGCGCCGGCGTTCGCATTGGCGTTTTCGTTTGCGTTCTTATTTGCCGGTTTCCGCCGTGGCGTCGGGGTCGCCGTGGCTGACGAGTTCGTGTTCTTGTTCTCGTTCTTATTCTCGGTTGACGTGTCTGCGTTCGCATTAGCCGGCGCGGCTGATTCGCCGTTCGCCGTCGGGCGACTAATGTCCACCGCGACCGTCTGACCAACTTTCACGACTTCGCCCGCGTAGGGCAACTGGACAAGAACGGTGTCGGGTTTCGCTTCGGAGGTGGCCCGCCGGGCCCGCACGCGAAAGTTCAGGCCGGCATCGCTGATTGTGGCTTCCGCTGATTTTTCGTCTTTACCAATTACATTTGGGACGCGCGTCTCAGAACTGCGCAGGGACAGATAGATCGCACCGGCCAAGCCGAACGAGAATGCGACGGCGATGCCGATCACTATCACGATTCGCTTTAGGATTAAGAGGATTTGCCGAACGGTTGGAGCCATCAATGTTGCCAAAGCCCGAAGCCGGATGAAGCGCGAAGTCTAACATGTACCGCAGCGGCAAGGATAGCCATGTTCGAGAGCTTTGAGATCCACTCCAGGATGTTTAGCCGACCGGCGTTGCCGGTCGAGGCGGGCAACGCCCGCCTCTAAACTTTGGAAAGACGGTTTCACTCTCCCCGTTCGAAACCCGCTATAAAGAACCCGTCACAGCCTTGTCGATGCGGCCACAAACGCAAGGATGAAGGCTGAAGGCTGAAGGATGAAAATGCCGTGCTCAGATTGATTCGCCTGAAGTCCGGATTTGCCGAAGCAAAGTGATCGATGACCCGTTCATTCTCTTCCGGCTCAACGGAACAGGTTGAGTACAGCAAGCGGCCACCTGGGCGGACGACGGCGGCCGCGCGCGCGAGCATCTGTTTCTGTTGGTCCGCAAGCTCGTTGATGTTGTCAGGCTTGAGCCGGTACCGAATCTCGGGATTCCGTCGCAGCGTCCCGGTGCCGGAACACGGCGCGTCGAGCAGAACGCGATCGAACGATTCGTCGGGAAGGGAAAGCGGCTTTGTTGCATCGTGAACCAGCACGTGGATGCGCGCTTCCTGTTTGGCCGCGAGCCGCCTCATGGTTTCAACGCGATGAGGATAAACGTCCCCGGCGACGATCGTTGCTGACGGCGCGAGAGCCGCAATGTGCGTTGCTTTGCTTCCGGGTGCGGCCGTCAAGTCGAGCACGCGCTGATTGGGGCCGACGTTAAGCAGATGCGCGAGTAACTGCGAGGCTTCATCCTGCAAATAGATGAGCCCCTCGTTAGCCATTTCCCGGACGACATGCGACGCGCCGATGACGCGCCACGAATCGGGGGCTATCTGGGATTCGATGACCTCGGCACCAGCGTCTCGTAAGTCTTGCAAGACTCGTTCGGCTGCGCCTTTGTCACGCGAGGCTTTCGCCGTCAAGCGAACCGCGGTTGGCGCGGCCTGATTATTCGCGCGTGCGAACGCTGCCGCTTCATCAAACCCGAACGCGTGCACCCAGCGCTCGATCAGCCACGACGGATGCGAAGTCTCGATCGATAGCTTCACGAGAGGATCGGACAGCGCAGCGACCGGATCGTAGTCCGGCTCGCGAGTCGCGCGGCGCAACACGGCGTTAACGAATCCCGCTGCGGATTTCACGCGGGACGCCCGCACGAAATTCACTGATTCGTTCACGGCCGCAGAGGCGGGCACGCGCGTCAGAAACCGAATCTGATACAGACCGATCTCAAGCGCCAGACGCACAGCCAGATCCAACTTCTCGATCCGGCGCTCGCCAAAGTGTTCGATAGTTTTGTCCAGCCACAGCTTTTGCCGCAGAACTCCGAGCACCAGTTCATGACACAGCGCGCGATCGTCTTCGCGCATGCTCGAATCCAGCGTGGCCAGGAGCACTGACGCGTATGCGAATTCCGTTTCGACTCTGCGCAGAATTTCAAGCGCCGAGCGGCGTGCGGGTGCAACGGTCATCACTTAAATTAAGGATTGATTGGGCAGGCCTGCAGGGCGCACAGCTTCCATTCGCCGTCGCGTTTCGAATAGACGTTGAGAATTTTGTATTGGCCTGACAACTCGCGCCCATGATAAATCCAGTTCGTGGTATCGCGTGCCGTCAAAGTCGCAGTCGGGCCGAACATGCGCACGCTGATTTGATCGCGATTAATGTGTTTGACTGTCAGATTACCCCCCACACAGTCCGCGATGAACTGAGCTTTGTCATCTCCTTCGAGCGGGTAGCTGAACACAAAATCATCAGCCATAAGCCGGTCGAGAGTGGCGCCGTCGCGGTTCGATAATGCCTTTACCCACTCTTCGTTCATGTGCCGCAAGAGCTGTTCAGTCTCGAAAGTCTTTTCTGCTGGTGTGTTCATTGATGCTGCTTCTAAGACAGATCGGGCGGCGAGTCAACTGCATTCGAATACCGTATTCTTTTTGCGCTTGTGTCGTCTAAACCGACACGATATGGGATGAAAATAAGGCTGTTATGGCTCCATGGGCTCTGGCATGTTCATTGCGATGCATACCCGGTGGAGGATCAACGATAATGAAGACAACTTATTTCAAACGTACTTTAGGTGGCTTAATCCTGGGTCTGTTTTTCGCCGGCATGTTTGTAATGTCGAGTGCGACCGCTCAGGCACAGCAGAACGATGATTGGTGGAATCGCAATCGACGCGATAATCGGGTCGACCAGAATCGCGATCAGGATCGTGATCGCCGCAATCGGCGCAACGAGCGCATGAATCGCAATCGCGGCGGTCGCTACAACGATGGTTATCCGGATCTCGGCGGATCATTTGATCTGCGGCAGACGGCTTTGAACGCGGGCTTCGCCGATGGCGCGAAGGAAGGCCGCAAGGATCGCAACAAACGCGAACGCTTCGACTTCCGCGACGAAAGCGGTTTTCAGAAGGCGACGCGTGATTACAGCTCAAGGCTCGGCGATCGTGGTCTGTACCAACGATATTACCGTGAGGCATTTGAGAACGGTTACGATGACGGCTACGCCGGCTACTAATTAACATCGAGTCCTAACCCCAGCAGGAAAGCGTGAGTGAGGCTAAAAGCTTCGCTCACGCTTTTTTATGCTCTGACTTCCCGGCGAAACCGCGGAAGGGCGACCTAAATCGCACTTTACTAACCGTACAAGAGAGAAGGATTGAGTCCAGGTCTCAGGCGTTACTATGTCCAAGATCTTAGTAATTGAAGATGATGATGTCGCCCGCGAGTTGATGCGGATGGCGCTGGAAGCGCGCGGCCACGAAGTTTCGGTCGCTGATAATGGCGTTGCTGGTTACGACGCGGCCCTCTTCACGCGGCCTGAACTGATAGTCACCGACATCCAGATGCCGGGCGCAGATGGCGTTCACGTTGTCCGCCGCGTACGCGACACTCCCACGCTTGAGCACACGCCAATTCTGGTGACGACCGCTTTCGGGACTGGCACCGCAACCTTCGCACTTCAGCTTGGCGCGAACGCATACGAGCCGAAGCCACTTAATCCCCAAAGCTTCCTTGCCACAGTCGAACGCCTGCTCAAGTCTCAGAACACAAAAAAGGCTGCTTAGCCTGCTGCGGCAGTTCGCCCCAACTTTACAACTCTTTACAAACAATCAAGCCAACCAGAGCGTAAACTCGCTCATCAATGCAACCGGTTCATCACGGCGGCGGGAATCGTTTTCAATCACCGAACTTCCACTTCATTTTCGGGGAACCTTTTGCGCACTCCTTTCGTGTAATAGCCGAAGCGCCGCGGAGCCAGCACCTAATGACCTTCAATGTTTTCCCCTCTCTCTGTTTGCCATTTGTCCGTCCAGGGACATTGGCCAGGCTGCTTTTCATCTTTTTTGCTTTAGTGGTCTGCAGTTCGGGCGCCTACGCGCAGACTGCTACCGCGAGCCCGTCTGCCAGCCCTTCCGGTAGCCCGGCGATTAGCAATCCGGCATCCGCGCCGACACCGGCAACCGCGGGCGTTGACGCGAAGACCGCCAGCAGCGGCCGCACTGTCGTCCTCCCGGCTGAGAAGGCCCAACCCGTCCGTATCCCGAAGCTGAGTAAGCCGCCTGTCATCGACGGTAAGCTTGATGATGACGTTTGGAAAGAGGCTGCGGTCCTGAAGGACTTCTATCAGATCGATCCGGGTGACAACATTGCGCCGTCAAAGCCGACTGAGGTTCTGCTCGGCTATGACGAAAAATTCTTCTACGTTGCGTTTCGTGCTTTCGACGAGCCGGACAAGATTCGCTCGACCGTGGCTAAACGCGACAACATTTTTCAGGACGACTATGTCGGGATGTTCCTCGACACGTTTAATGATCAGCGCCGCGCCTTCGAATTCTTTTTCAATCCGTTAGGGATCCAAGGCGACGGAATTTTGACTGAAGGCCGCGGGGAAGATTTCAGCGTCGATGTTGTATTCGACTCGAAGGGAACGATCACTGAAACCGGCTACTACGTCGAGATCGCCATTCCCTTTAAATCGATTCGGTATGTCGCCGGCAAAGACAAACAGTGGGGCGTCCACTTTTTCCGGCGCATCCAGCGCTTCAATCGCGAGCTTGACTCGTGGATGCCATTCTCGCGCAGCATCAGCGGCAACATGAATCAGGCGGGTCATATCACGGGACTCGAGGGGATTTCGACAGAGCGCACCCTCGAGTTGGTTCCAAGTATCACGCTTTCCCAGGACGGCAGGTTCGTTCGCTCGTTCGGTGTCTTCCCGAACACCCCGGCGGCCCTAACTGACCCCGGCCGGATCGTGAACGACCACCTTCGTTTCGATCCGGGTCTCACGCTCAAGTTCGTTCCCAGTCCGGCGATAACTCTGGATCTGGCTATCAATCCCGATTTCGCGCAGGTCGAAGCTGATCAGCTGGTCGTCACCGCCAATCAAAGGTTTCCGATCTTCTTTCCGGAAAAGCGCCCGTTCTTTTTGGAAGGCATCGACATTTTTCAAACGCGCATTACAGCCGTGCACACGCGCGCCATCGTCGATCCGGACATCGCAGTGAAGACGACGGGCAAAATCGGTCGCAACAGTTTTGGCCTGATCCTGGCGAGCGACAATGGGCCGGGAAATCTCAGCGCCGATCAGCGCGGAGCGCTTAGCTCGTGTCTCGAGCGCCGCTCGCTGGATCCGCGAGTAGTCTGCAACGACGAGCGGTTCGTCGATAAGAACGCCTACATCGGCGTGTTGCGGCTGAAGCGCGACATCGGCAAGGAAAACACGCTGGGCATGCTCGCGACCACATACAACTTTATCGAGAAGCACAATCAACTGCTCGGGATCGACGGCCGGTTCAAGCTGAACAAGCAGACAGTCTTTGCTTTTCAAACCCTGGGCACAACCTCGCGCAATTTCTTTTTCGATCCAGACGACGGCATAACGCGGTATCGCACGGGAAATGGTTTCGGCTATTCGACCATCTACAGCGTCTCTGGCCGGAATTGGGGTTGGGAGTTGGGCGGCGACGGCTTCACCCAGGACTATCGCGCGGACGTGGGGTTCTTCCAGCGGCCGAACTCCAATTTCAATTTTGGATTCCTGCGCTACAACTCTGATCGCGATCCCAAAAAGAAGTTGGTTTCGTGGCACGCGCATAACTTCACGCACATCAATTACGACTGGCAAGGGCGAATGTACAGCATTGAAAGCGAGCAAATGTTCGAGTTGAGCTTGCCGCGCAGCAGTTGGTTCGGAATGTTCTGGGAGCCGTCGTGGGAACGTTTGTTCGATCACGAATTTGGTGCAACGCGCGAGGCGCGACCATGTAATCCGTTTGGGGGCAACAGCGCGACGCGTTGTACTTTCTGGGGGCCGGACAACGAACGTTCTTCGTCGAAGCACCACTTGTCAGCCTTCTTCGGCTCGAACTTCAACAAGAAGGTCCAATTCAACGGTCAGGTCACGCATCGCTGGGGACACTTTGATTTGGATTTTGGAAATCTGCCGAAGTATCCAAGGGTCAGTCCACCCGCAATCGCGGCGCGCGAACTAGCCGCCTCGGGACAGTGCGATCCGCCGGCTTTCAATCAGGCTGATCTTCGTTCGCCTCTCTGTTTTGGCGTGCCGTTGGATCCGGGACGCGGTAACCTGCTGCAAATAAACGGTGGCATCACATTTCAACCGACGAACGAATTTCGCACTTCGCTGAGCCTCAACAAACAGAGGCTGGTCCGGGATGACACCGGTCTTGTTGCATTTGACGTCAACATCTGGAACTGGCGCGGGACCTATCAATTCACCAAAGCCTGGTTCGCGCGCGCCATCATCGATTACAACACGCTGAATTCGCGCGCGCGCTCGCAGTTCCTGTTGGGCTGGACGCCGAGTCCGGGCAAATCGTTCTACGCCGGTTACAACGACGACTTGAACTACAACACCGTGCATCCATTCAGCAGCCAGCTAGTGCCGGGCTTCCGGCGCAATAGCCGTACGTACTTCGTCAAGATGTCGTGGCTGTTCCGCAAGAGCTTCTAACCGGCGGCGCAGTCGAGTCAGTACCACCTGCACCGGGTTCCCAGCGCGGCAAGGCGCGCTGGGGTGGTCGATAGCGGGTGGGTTCAAAACGCAACGAGGGCGAGTGTTCGACCCATCCACTCACGCGGATGGTTCTGCCCTCCTTGCCCGCGAACAGCTTTTTCCGGGGAACAAAAGCATGAGCGCCAAACACACTCTTCCTTGGGTGGGCCGATTCGCCCTCACCATCGCATTTGTTGTTTGCGCGGCTCTCACCGCTCACGCGAAATCGATCCCCACGGCCACCCCGGCCCCATCACCCGCTGCGTCACCCGCTGGTTCGCCGGCAGATTCACCGGCCGCGACAACACCCGCGCCGGTAAAAGGGCGCGTCGTGCTTCCGCCGGAGAAAAGCCAACCGGTTACCATCGGCAGGTTTGAAAAGGCCCCGGTGATCGACGGCCGGCTTGACGATGCGGTCTGGCAAAGCGCTGCCACCTTCAGGAACTTCTATCAAACCAGTCCGGGTGACAACACAGAGCCTTCGAAGCCCACCGAAGTGATGATGGGCTATGACTCAAAAACGCTTTACATCGCCTTTCACTGTTTCGACGACCCTGACAAAGTCAGCGCCTCAATCGCCAAACGTGACGACGTTCTGAACGGGGTCGAAGACAGCATTCGCGTGCTGCTCGACACCTTCAACGATCAACGGAAGGCGTATGTGCTCGCGTTCAATCCGCTCGGCGTGCAGATGGACGGCATTCGCACTGAAGGTGTAAACGTCGATTTCAGCGTCGACATCGTGATGGACTCGAAAGGGGCGCTCACCAATGACGGTTACGTCGTCGAAGTTGCGATTCCGTTCAAGTCTCTGCGATACGAAGCCGGCAAGGGGAAACTTTGGGGCATTCAGATCTTTCGCATCATCCAGCGGTTAAACGGTGAACAGGATTCGTGGATGCCCATCTCGCGCGACACGAATGGGTTGTTGAATCAAGCAGGAAAAATCACCGGGTTCGAAGGTATTTCAACTGAACGTACGCTCGAGTTAATTCCCAGTCTGACCGTTTCAGAAACCGGCAAGATGCTGCCGCACTACGTTTCGATTCCGAATGATCCGGGACGGATGGTTAACGAGCCGATCAAATTCGATCTCGGATTGACCGCGAAGTACACGCTGACGCCGACCTCGACAATTAATCTCGCCATCAATCCCGACTTTGCTCAAGTCGAAGCCGACGCGACAGTGGTCACGACCAACCAGCGCTTTCCGATCTTCTTTCAGGAGAAGCGGCCCTTCTTTCTCGAAGGCATCGAACTTTTTCAGTTGCCGCTAAATGTCGTGCACACGCGCACGATCATCAATCCACTCGTGGCCGCAAAGTGGGTGGGCAAGCAAGGGCGCAACTCTTACGGTTTGATGGTTGCGGCAGATCGTGGCCCGGGAACATTTACCGGTGACGAGCGACTTGATTCATTCAATTTCCCATTGTTGGACAAGAAGGCCTACATCGGCGTGTTGCGTCTGACTCGCGACGTCGGCAAGGAAAGCCGCATCGGCCTGGTGGCGACGTCATACAACTTTATTGAGAAGCACAACCAGATTTTCGGCGTCGACGGCCGGTTCAAGCTCGACAAGCAGACCACGCTTACGCTTCACACCGTGGGCACCACGTCGAATCGTTACTTTCGGGATCCGGAACTCGACCGGACGACCGCTTGCGCGAGTCTGACCGGACGTGAACGAAGCTTCTGTCAAAGCCGCCTGGTTTACCGCAAGGGAAATGGCTTTGGTTATCTCGCGCAACTCGACAAGGCGGGTCGCAACCTGTTCATCCAGGCGTTCGCGTTCGGCCGCACGCGTGATTTCCGTTCAGATGTCGGCTTTGTCCGTCGCACCAACACGAACGAGAACGATTTCTACATCTCCTGGAATTCGACTCCGAAACAGAAAGCGCGATTGGTGTCGTGGAACGTCGAAAGCTTCAATCAGCTTCTCTACGATTGGGACGGACGAATTCAGGGCGGGCAGTCCGGTGCGCACTTATTCTTCAATTTCCAGAAGCAATCATTCTTTGGGGGCGGGTTTGACGACCGTTACGAGAAGGCTTACGAGGAAGAATTTGGCGCCAAGCGCACGGCGGCGCAGGCGGGTGCGTTCTTTGGCGAGCCGACCCGATCTTCGCATAACAAGGTTTGGTTCTTCGGCGGCGGCACCACGCCGAGCAAGAAATTTTCCATGCGCTTCTTCGCCAACTTTGGCTCGGGCGCATTGGATTATGACTTTGGCGGCGGGCCAAAGTATCCGCGCGTGAGTCCGGCGGCGCTTCAGTTTGGCCAGGGAGTGGCACTCGATCCAGGACCGGGACGCGCTCTGGACTTGAACGGATCTTTTACCTACAAACCGACAGAGAAGTTGCAGCTTTCACTGAATTACAACAAGGCGCGTCTCCGCCGTTACGACACAAACCTCGTTGCTTTTGACGACAACATTTACGCGTTCCGCGGGACGTATCAGTTCACCCGGTTCTGGTTTGCGCGCGCGCGCGTTGACTATGACACGCTGGCCTCGAACGTTCGTGGTCAATTCCTGCTGGGCTGGACGCCGAATCCGGGCACCGCTTTTTACGCGGGCTACAATGACGATTTGAATCGCAATGGCTTTAATCCGTTCACCGGAGATCTTGAACCGGGTTTTCGTCGCAACGGCCGCACGTTCTTCATCAAGATGTCTTACCTGATTCGGAAAAGCTTCGGCGGATAGGGAATCAGCACATCTGCACGTAAACTTCTCACCCATATATCGTTTAGAGCCGGGCGTTGCGCGCCGTCCGTGTGTTTCGCTCAGAACCGGCGGGCGACGCCCGCCTCTAAACCATATCAGGGGAGAAGTTGATCATGCGTCTACTCAATTTGCGTTTAGTTATCTGCGTTCTTGCCGTCGCGGCGTTGCCGATGATCGCGGCTGCCGATACCGGCACGCTGCTGGTGCTGAACAAATCCGACAACACCGTTTCGCTGATTAACGTTGCGACTAACACCGCCGTGGCTACCATTCCAACCGGCCCCGGTCCGCACGAGGTCGCCGTCTCGCCCAACGGCAAGATCGCGGTCATTGCGAACTACGGCACTCAACAGGTTCCGGGAAGTTCTCTGACGGTCATTGATGTCCCCGCCAAGAAAACGCTTAAGACCATCGACCTCGGTGAGTATCGCCGGCCTCACGGCATCGAGTGGTTGCGCGGAAATGAGATCGTCGTCACGGCCGAGGGGAACAAGGCTCTGCTGGTTGTGGACATCGAGAGTGGGAAAGTCGCCGCCGCAGTGACAACCGATCAAAACGTTTCGCACATGGTCGTGCTCGCCCGGCGCAGCAATAAAGCGTTCGTCGCGAACATTGGATCAGGCTCGGTCACCGTAATTGACCTGAAGACGCGTAAGAAGATCTCGGACCTCGCCACGGGCGCGGGGGCCGAAGGCATCGACATTTCACCTGATGAGAAGGAAGTATGGGTGACGAACCGGGCGGCTAATACCGTCGCAGTTATCGACGTGGACACCCTGAAGATATTAGCGACACTCGATTCAAAAGACTTTCCCATTCGCGTGAAATTCGCGCCCGGTGGCCGTTTCGTTCTGGTCTCAAATGCGCGTTCTGGTGACGTAGCAGTCTTTGACGCCGTGACCCGGAAAGAAATCCGGCGCATCCCGATGCTGTTGAAAGCCGCCGAGGGAAGTACCTCGGGCCAGCGTCTATTCGGCAATCAATTCGGCCAGAGTCCAGTGCCCGTGGGAATCCTGGTCGCGTCAAAACTTTCCCACGCGTTCGTCGCCAACACGAACGCAGACATTGTGACCATGATCGACCTGAAGACCTGGCAAGTCGCCGGTCGTCTGACTGCAGGAAAAGAACCCGATGGTCTGGGCTATTCACCGGTGACGGTGAAGTAGAAACGGTCCCAGCATCATCTCCCGCTAACAATCGACTAGAGCGAGTGTTGCTGACTTCGCTAATGGGGCAGATTGAGCGAAGGCAACAGCCCGATTTTGTCTCAGCATTTCTGGGTCTTTTAGCGCGGGTAGGAGTTCTGTCCAGTGGATAGCCTTAGCCTTAGCAAGGACGCTTAACCAACCGCAACAAAAAGTCTTGACAGAGCCGCGCAGTAGATCAATAGTACGTGCTGCCCAAAGAAAATTCCCCCGGAAAATTTCCCCCGCGAAAATTCCCCCCGCCATCTGACGGTTAGGCCGAGAGCTTATCCGAAGCAAGGCCAGGCCGAACATCATCAGGCGTAGTCACCGAACCAGGGGTTGCAACCAGCTCTGCAGCTTGAGCAACTGACGCCTCGCTCGTCTCGACGATCATTGCTGCACAGCTCAATTTCACCAGCAGAAAGGGGTTGCGTCGCATGAATCGCTCTAAACTTTTCGCTGTCGACTTCGCGCTTCTCTTAAGTGTAGTTAGTTTGATCTACCTGCCGCTACCAAAACACTGGGCTGGCGCAAATGGAGTCGTGTCGGCGAGCGTGGTTCCCCAGACTTCAACGAAACGCCGGCTGGTTTTAGCGAGTCCGCGGCCCGATGAGCCAAGCTCTTATCACACGCTTCCGGCGACGTACTATAGTTTGAGAGACGATCGAACCACCAGACTTACCCTAAACAATAAAGGACCGGATCCAATGGCGGTTCAACCCACGCTCTTCAGTCCCGATGGACAGCGACTGGATGTGCCGCCGGTGATCGTCCCTGGATTATCGTTTGTGACAGTAGAAATCGAGCAATGGGTGACACGGGGAACTGTTTTTGAAGAGGGCAATCTTCAGATTATGTATTACGGGCGGAACAGGGAACTCGGCGGACACCTGGAAATAGTTGATCGGAAACGCAGCCTGGTCTTCGCTGAAGAGATGATGCCCATGACCGCCCACGGTCTGCACCAGCAGGGCAAAGGTCTGCACCAGCACAAACCGAACATGTCTCAGAGGTTGGAAGCCGTATCCTGGCAGCATTCCGGCAAAAGCAAAGTGCGACTGGTTCTTTCCAACACATCAGATTCAGCAGTTGCAGCTACAGTCAAGATTGATGGGCTTACTTCTGGTCAAAAACGCCCGGCGAGCATAAGCCTTCAACCGCGTCAGACTCGCATAGTCGATGCTGAAGAATTCACGCCCAACGGACAAGGCAAACTCAAGGAGATGGTCGGTATCTCTATTGCGCATAATGGCAAGCCGGGAACTCTATTAGTTCGTGGCTTTGCCAGCGACCCGGCTTCCGGTTACTCCTCCTCGATTGACTTCTTCGATCCGGCGATGTCGGTAAGTTCTAAACTCGATGGCACTGGCCTGCGCTTAACCTTACCGGACGGGACTGCTCTCACTCCCTTTATTGTTGCCCGCAACACTGCCACAACTCCATCCATTATCAAGGGACGTTTATCCTATACGACGGCGAAGGGTACCGTGGCTTCGTTGATGCTTCCCGAAATTCAGCTTAATCCCGGAGAGATGCGGTCGATTGAAGTATTGCGCCCAATTCAAGCTAAGGGCCTAAATCGCAATAGCATCGTCAGCGCAGGTATTGAGTTTAAGTATTCAACGGAACCGGGAACGGTCCTTATTTCTGCGCAAACTGTAAGCCGCGACGGAAATCAGGTGTTCCGCGTACCGCTCACTGACGCGCAATCGGAACCCGCAAGCGCCGCCGGTTATCCCTGGTGGATTGAAAAAGGCTCCTCAACAATTATTCATCTGAAGAATGTGACCGATGAGCAGCGCCAATATACGTTCCACCTAAGTCATGAGAGCGGCGTTTACAGCCTCGGGTTGAAGACGCTTGGGCCAGGGGAAAACGTAACTTTCGATATCCGCGACCTTCGTGACCGGCAAGTACCGGATGAGCGAGGGCAGACACTCCCGCCGCAGGCCTCACGCGGGCAGGTAAACTGGTCGATCCGAGGCGCCCAGAACCACACAATGATTGGACGGTCGGAGCAGATTGACATCCCGAACGGCATCAGCAGCACGTACTCGTGCATGAACTGTTGTCCCGATTCCTTCTATTCCGGGTGGGTTGAGAGTGATTGGGAGGGTGTCGTTGGCGGTTCGACGCTGATGTCAGCTTTCGAACAAGACTCGAACTGCTATGGATATACCGGCCCGCCATTTAATCCCTGGCCTGGCTGGAACGACACATTCCCGAGCATCTGTTCAACCATTAGTGGAACAACGACGGGCGAGAGCGGCGGGCAAAGTACAGTGCAGGCGATTTGGACGGGTTATGAGTGGGGCAGTTGGGAGGTAGGCCACGACGGCGAATGTTATGCGAGAGAGCACAACATCATGGCCGAAGCTATCTGTAACATTTTGACTTGCCTGTGCACTGGCACAGCTCTTACCGACGCCGAATGGAATACTATGCCCCCGGATTTTCCAAACTTACAGAGATGCCAATCTCGGAAGCAGGCGGCGGCCACCGGAACCTACAATTGTCTCGCCTGGACAATCGATGACACCAGCCGCTGGTGGTGGTTGGAAGCAGACTCTAATGGAAACGGAAAGCTTAGCTCATCAGAGCTGGATGCGTTTTACTCTGCGAGAGGTAAGTCGAACATTGCTTACTATGGTCCCAGCACTTCGGATGTGGTGCACGTTGCGAAGAAAGCCGGAGGGGGTGGACCGGATTGTCTGGCGTCCAGCAAGCTAGGTCAGGATATAAGAATGGCCCATGACCTACAACAACTTCAAGGGCGGCATTTATTCCAACATTGTAGGAGGAAACTAAAATGAGGTCCGGACTTCTAATATTCTTTCTCGGCGTTACCGTAATAGGAGCCTCTCTCATAAAGTCGCTGCCAACGTCGCAGAGCGACGACTCAGCTTACGCAACGGCTTACGACAGATGGATCCGGGCCATCGAGTCCAACCCTGGACTGGGCGAACCCTTTTGGTTGAGAAGCGATATTGGCCCGGCCGAGATGAGAGCTGCTGTAAATGACCTCCTTTCCCTTGGTCCTAACATGTTGCCTTTTCTGGTAAACGAACTGAGACGCGAAACGGACTCGATTCGCGTCTATCGGTTATTACTTCTCTTGAACGCCGTCGCTGGCATAAATCGGTACTACGATAGTGGCGCGCACAATGTGTTTGATAGGAGCCTGCAGTTGAGAGATAGCTTCATTCAAGACTGGGATTCAGGAAAGTTCTTGAATGCAACTCAACTGCTTCGCGGCGCCTGGCAGAAAGGGCACCAAGCCACAACTTCGGATCGAATCGATCCGCGGAAACTCACTCAAGTGAGAAGGTACGGAGTCTTCGCCATACCCTTTATTAATGAGAACATCGAAAGCACGAATTCACCGGAACTTTTTGCTGCATTTCTCATTATCACTGGTAATTCTGACTTGTATGCCGAGTATCTTGAGAGTCCATCGAAGCACTTCGCTAGTCGCGAACAGAAGCGCTCGCTAATCAAGTCCTGGGTTAGCAAGAATGAAAAGAAGATGGATAAGTTCAAGGGTTTACACGACCAGATAAGAACCTTGGCAGCAGCCCAACCTAATTAGATCTGATGGAGTTTCCATCTAGTGGAGCTTTGCATTATCGAAGCCTTGACCAGACGAGATAATTGAAGTCACCGTCAATCTGCGAAAGAAATAACCACAGCGCCAAATCTTGCTCGCACGTAGCGGTTTCTCTAAGCAAGCCAGCCAATTTCCACGCATAGTCCCCACTACCTTGCTGCCGCAACATGGGTGTGCTCCAGACAGGCCGTAACCCAACTCAACCTCCCGTCGTCTAACGTGTTAGACTTCACGCATCCTACTGAACAGACGATGGGTTTGCTCTCGAATTTAACGACTTACGTTCAGCGCGCAGCTATACCTTTGGTTGCGCTTGCCGTCATATCCTCGACAGCTTGCAAAAGCGATTATCCGCAGTCCGGTCGCGCCGCCCCCGGCGATGGCAAAGGCCAATCGCGCCAGGTAAAAACCGTACCCGTCATGGAGACGCCGATCGGCGACACAGTGACTGTTAACGGAACGCTCGCCGCCTACGACCAGACGACTGTCGGAATGAAAGTCGCGGGCCGTCTGCAATCGATAACTGTGGATTTGGGAAGTGTCGTGCGTAAAGGGCAAGCGATTGCGCGACTCGAGCAGCAGGACTATCAACTCCGCGTGCAGCAGGCTGAAGCGGCATTGGCCCAAACCCGCGCGCGCGTCGGATTGTCGCCCGCAGGTGGAGATGACCGCGTGGCGCTCGAGCAGACTGGACCCGTGCGAGAAGCGAAGGCGGTGCTCGACGAAGCGAAAGCGAAACGGGATCGCGCCGTGCGTTTAATCAATCAGGGAATTATTCCGCGCGCTGAGTACGACACGGCTGACGCCGAGTATAAGGTTGCCGCCAGCCGTTACCAGGATGCCATCGAAGAAATTCGGAATCGGCAAGGCCTTTTGGCGCAAAGACGTTCGGAGCTGAATCTCGCTCGACAGCAACTTGCCGACACGGTGCTTTACGCGCCGATAAGTGGCGTCGTGCAGCAGAAGAGCGCGAGCGTTGGCGAGTATCTCGCCGCGGGCGCGCCGGTCGCCGATATCGTTCAAATCGATCCATTGCGACTGCGGGTCGATGTGCCCGAGCGTGAATCAAACAATATCCGTAACGGACAAAGCGTGCGCGTCACCGTCGAAGGTGATCCGGAAGCCTATCTCGGCGTCGTCAAGCGTTTGAGTCCGTCAATCAGTCAGCAGAATCGTGTCCTGGCCGTAGAAGCCGACGTGCGCAACAGCGGCCGCCTGCGACCCGGCGCATTTGTGCGCGCCGAGATTGTGACGGATCAGACCAGCAGCGCGGCGACAGTTCCGCCGAGCGCGATCGTCACATTCGCCGGCATCGAAAAAGTGATAACCGTTGAAGGCGGCAAGGCCGTGGAAAAAGTCGTGATGACCGGCCGGCGCGGCGCAGACTGGGTTGAGATAAGATCGGGCGTCAACGTTGGCCAGCCGGTTGTGGTGAATCCGGGGAACTTACAGTCCGGGCAAGCGGTACAGGTTACGGAATAGGCGTTCGCGAAACAGAGAACACTATGTCCCAGCAATTACCCGATGCTGCCAACGAACTGCTGAAGGCCCCGCTCACTGTTCAAGAGCGAATTGAGCTAATCGGCGAGCTGTGGGACGGCATTCCGGACTCGATTGATGCGCTGCCGGTACCGGACTGGCACCGAAAGGAGTTGGATGGCCGATTGTCGGCGGCCGACGCTGATCCTGATGCCGCGGTGCCGTGGGACGAAGTGAAGAAGCGCCTTCGCGAGACGTCATAAATTTAGCCGCTGTCTTCAGACCGGAAGCAGTAGGCGACGTCCTTGAAGCGAGGCGATGGTATGAGGAACAGGAACCAGGATTAGGAAATGCTTTCGCTGCTTCAGTTGAAGAGATTGTGAATAGAATCAAGTCAATGCCGCGAATGTATCCGGTAGCTCACCGCGAAGCGAGACGCGGCAAGCTGCGAAAGTTTCCGTACTTAATTTATTACCGAATGCATCCGAACAAGCTTGAAGTTCTCGCGGTACTGCATGGTAGTCGCGATCCCAGACTCTGGCGAGAGCGAATCAACTAAGAATAAATGCAGAAGCTCGCTGAAATCTGTATTCGCCGTCCGGTTTTCGCCGCGATGATCATTCTTTCTTTGGTCGTCGTTGGCGCGGCGAGCTATTTCCGCCTCGGCG
This sequence comes from uncultured Acidobacteriota bacterium, assembly GCA_963726075.1. Lineage (GTDB taxonomy): Bacteria > Acidobacteriota > Blastocatellia > Pyrinomonadales > Pyrinomonadaceae > UBA11740. Next base: position 132,519 of record CAVSAQ010000002.1, read on the forward strand.
TCGATCGCTTTCCGTCGGTTGACGTGCCCACCGTCAGCATTCGCACCGGACTTCCTGGCGCGTCGCCTGAAGAAGTCGAATCGCTGGTTTCCCAACCGATTGAAGACGCAGTCAACACCGTCGATGGTATTGACGAGTTGCGTTCAATTTCAAGCCAGGGCCAATCCTTTGTCATCGCCACGTTTAAACTCGATCGAGATATAGAATCAGCAGCCCAGGACATTCGCGATCGCGTCACCGGTCTCGGCCGCCGCTTACCCGAAGACGCCACCCCGCCCGTCGTCTCGAAATTCGACAATGACAGCACGCCGGTTTTGACCATCGCTCTCTCGGCTGATCGTTCGATTCGCGAACTGACCGAACTCGGCGACAAAATTGCCCGGCCCCAGCTTGAGCGCGTCGGCGGCGTCGGCGAAGTGCGGGTCGTGGGTGGACTTCAGCGCGCCATCAATCTCTGGGTGGATGCCGAGCGGCTTGAGGCTTATCAAATTCCGATCACGCAGGTTCGGCAGGCGCTGCAGCGGCAGAACGCGGACGTGCCCGGCGGCAACGTCAACACGGGAAAAGAAGAGTTAGTGCTGCGCACACTCGGTCGTTTTACCGATCCGCGCCAATTTGAAGAGTTAGTCATCGCCAACATCAATGGCTCGCCAATTCGGGTGCGCGACATTGGACGTGTCGAAGACGGCACCAAAGAGCAGCGGTCACTGGCGCGGCTCAACGGCGTCCCAACGGTGACGCTGGACATTCGTCGCCAGTCGGGCGCGAACACGATCGAAGTTATCAACGGCATCAAGCGGGAATTGCCACGGTTGACCGGGCAGCTTCCGTCGGACGTAAAGCTTGAAGTCATTCGCGATCAGTCACGCTACATCGAGTCGGCTTTGCACGAGATTCAGACGCACCTGGTGCTCGGCGGCATTCTCGCCAGCCTGGTCGTGCTGCTGTTCATGCGCTCGTGGCGCTCGACCATTATTGCCGCGGTGGCGATTCCGGCGTCGTTGATTTCAACATTCGCCATGATGCGCGCGTTGGACTTCACTCTGAACAGCGTGACGATGCTGGCCCTCGTGCTGATGGTCGGCGTCGTGATCGACGACGCGATCGTCGTGCTGGAAAACATTTTCCGGTTTATTGAAGAGAAACGCATGCCGCCGCGTGAAGCGGCCAAAGAAGCGACGAAGGACATTGGACTGGCGGTTTTGGCGACGACACTTTCGCTCGTCGTCATCTTTCTGCCGGTGTCGTTCATGTCTTCGATCTCGGGTCGCTTCCTTTACCAGTTCGGCATCACCGCGGCGGTCGCGATCATGGTCAGCCTGTTGGTGTCCTTCACGCTGACGCCGGTAATGAGTTCGCGTCTGATCCGCGTGAAAGACACGGGCGGTCACGGCCAGGCATCGTCGCGCAAAGGTTTCTATCGTTGGATCGATCGAGGCTATACGTGGATGCTGAGCTTTGCGATGCGCCATCGCATTGCTGTTTCCGTGGTCTCGCTGGCCGTGATCTTTTCCACGGTACCGCTTTATCGCGCGGTGAAGCAGGAGTTCATTCCGAGCAACGTTGACGAGGCTGAGTTCGAGGTCAACATCAACGGGCCCGAAGGCACCAACATGCAGGTGATGAACGCCGCCATGCTGGAAATCGAGAAGGAGATCATGGCGACCCACGGGGTGCGCCTGGTGCTATCGAGCGCGGGCGGATCCTTTATCGGCGGACTGAATTCAGGTGGCGCTTACGTGCGCATTGCGCCGCATGAAGAGCGGACTCTTTCATTAACTCGCATCTGGACGGAGCTGAAGAAAGGGAAGCCCTGGCAGGCGTTTCGCGGCAACTACACGCAACAGGACGTGATGCAGGCGGTTCGACGCAAACTGCAAAAATTTGCACCTATGCGCGCCGGCGTACGTAATTCGAATTCGTTTAACTTTGGAACTGGCGGCCGGTTCGACATCGATTTTGTTTTGCGTGGTCCGGAGATCGAGAAGCTTTCGGAGTACGCGGAAGAGTTAGGAAAGCGTGCTGAAAAACTTGGCGGCATCGTCGATATCGATACGTCTTTGAAATTGAACAAGCCGGAACTGCGCGTCAAGATCGACCGGCAGCGGGCCGCGGATTTGGGCGTCGATACGTCTGACATCTCAACGAATCTCCGCTTGATGGTCGGCGGCGAGGATCAGGCTTCGCGTTACCGCGACGAGTCACTGAATGAAGATTACGACGTGCAGATTCGTTTGAGCGAACGCGATCGTTCCGACCAGGAGACGATTGGGCGTCTCTATGTGCCTTCGTCGCGCGGCGGTTTGGTACGGCTGGACAATCTCGTCAACATCACGCGCGAGATAAGTCCGTCACGCATCGATCACCTCGATCGCGAGCGCCAGGTTTCGTTGCGTGCCTCAGTTGCGCCCGGTCATGCGTTGGCCGATCGCATCCAGGCGCTGCGCGGCGCCGTGGCCGAGATGGGTTTGCCCGTCGCCTACACCACGACGGTCGCCGGCCGCGCGCGCGAATTGGAAAGAACTTTCGTCGAGTTCGTGTGGGCGTTCATCCTCTCGATCATTTTCATGTACATGATTCTGGCCTCGCAGTTCGAGAGCACCGTTCACCCGATAACGATTCTGCTCAGCCTGCCGTTGTCGATGCCTTTTGGATTGTTATCGCTGTGGCTGACCAACGACACCTTGAATCTTTATTCCGCGCTCGGTCTGCTGGTGCTGTTTGGTGTGGTCAAGAAGAATTCGATCCTGCAAATCGATCACATGAACAAGCTGCGCGAGATGGGTATGGAACGCGCGCAAGCCATCATGCAGGGCAATCGCGATCGTCTACGACCGATTCTGATGACGACGCTCGCGCTGGTCGCGGGCATGTTGCCGCTGGCGCTCGGTACCGGGCCCGGCGCCGAAGAGCGCCGTTCGATCGCGGTGGTGGTCATCGGCGGACAGACCCTTTCGCTGCTGCTGACGTTAATCGCCACGCCAGTTGCTTACTCACTGCTCGATGATCTTGGATCGACGGCGCGCTGGAAACGTTGGGCTCGCGCCGCGCACACCTTTACCGAGCCAATCCGGGCGCGCATCCCAAGCTTCCGACGTGCGCCTGCTACTGAAGCGCAGTCCACCGACCACGCGCCGGAACGCGAGCGCATTCATACAACTGACGGCCTTAAGACGCGGCCCGTAGGCGGCGGTAAATAGAGCGTAGAGCCAGCGGCTCTGCCGCTCCGCAGTGCGGTGAGTGCCAGCACCGAAGGCGCTTCACGTGCGGAGCGGCTCTGCCGCCCGGCAGCGCCGGTGAGGCTTGCGAGCGTCAAAGGCGCTACACGAACCAGCGGCTTTGCCGCCCCGCAGTGCGGTGAGGCTTGCCTCACCGGCCGAGTCTTCTAACTAGTGAGGCTATGCCTCCAATTTCTTTTTCCCCATCCTCCGGCGAAGTTTACCCAAGTCCACGGTTAGTGGTTCATCTTCAAGCGGCACTCCATTCCAAATCCGCACACTTGAGTGAATGTAGTCTTCCGCTCTTTTCACGAGGCCTGCTCTGACGGGATTCTGATGGGTGTAGTGAACGCGTTCCATGAGCATGTTCTCGCTTGTCAGCAGCCGAACATTAGGATGGTGATCCCAAAGTGAGTATTTGTGTCCGCGACGATATTCCTCATGTTGAAGTTTCTTCAGCGACGAGTCATGTCCATGCTGCTTAAGAAAATCGATGACTCTGCGGCTGATGATGCCGTTAACGAATTGAAGCACTTTTGCCGGCTTTTTCTCGCCGTCAGAGATGAGGTGAAGGTGGTCAGGCATAATGACGTAGGCGAAGATTAGAAATCCGCCCGATGTTCGAGCTTCAGCAAGCGCGTCGCACGCTACTGACTTCAACTTATCAAGCCGAAATACGGGTAGACGATCCTTTGTTACCGACGTCAAATAGTAAGCAGCAGAGTTAGGAGTAATCAGACTCATGATGTTCTGAATCGGCGAGGCGAAGCCTCGCCTTTTGATGAGGCCCGCCACGGTGAGGCAAGCCTCACCGCACTGCGGCGCGGCAGAGCCGACATGCCTTTGGCGCTTCATTAGTTTAATCCGATTGAGAGGCGTGTCCCGTTGCCAATAGTTTTACATCGCCCGTCGGCTGGACCAGGAGTGGTAGAGCTCAAGCAGAAACGAAGTGTGAGTAGCTAGGAGTGCAGCCGAAAGACTGAAGCGTTACGGTGTGCTGGACTTGACCGGTGGCGCCCACTGCGTCAGGAAGTTATTCATCTTTTCCAGGTTGTAAGAATTTCCACTTTCGAGTACGCCGGTGCCCTGGGAATGCAGAAACTTTCCGTCTGAATCGAGCACGAAGATGTGGGGATAGCCTTCAGACGGCGGATACCGTGAAAGGACTGCCTCGTTAGGATTCTCGTCGCTGAAATTGATCTTCACGGTCACAAAGTTCTTGTCACGCAAAGCCTTCACATCGGGCTGAGCGCCAAAGTATTTATCCAGAATGTGACACCAGCTACACCACTCGCCACCCACGACCAGCAAAATTCTTCGGTTTGAGCGTTTTGCTTCCGTGACGGCGTCGTCAATGTCGCGCGCGGCGTCGCGCTTCGGATCGTATTTCGTGACGGGCGTGTATGACGACTGCGCGACAGCTGCAGACGCCGTCATCAAAAGCGTACTGCCGAAAGCGATTGCAAAAGCAATACCGCGAAGGTGGAAAGCGAGGGTCATCTTCTTCTCCGACTGAAAAACTGTCTACTGGGCTTTGCACAAAAGTCGGCTCTTGCTTGTTCGCCCACTCTCCGCGAGCGGAGAGGGGGATGGGGGAGAGGTGACGAACGCCACAACCCCACCCCAGCCCCCCGCGTGCGGGGAGGGGAGAAAGCTCACTGCTCACTGAAACACTCTGTCCACCGGCACAATCGCCACGTTTTCCGGCTTCACGACAATCTGGTAACGCTCGATCATTTTGTCCTCGTCGGTGATCTCTTTAGGCTTCGGCGCGTTGTAGGTAATCGGCGACGGTTTGTTGCTGATGATCGCCTGGCTCAAACCTTCCGCATCCTTAGTGATAATCGCGACGCGCATCCCGTCAGATTTCAAATGCGTTCGGAGCGCACGGTTGACGTCAGCCAGCGTCAGCTTCGCCAGCTGCTCGCGCATATATGCCGGAAAGTCCTTAATCTTGTAGTAGCGACTGTCCAAAGCGTAGCCGAGCTGCGCGTCCTGCGTGGCCGTCAGAATGTTCACGAACTTCATCAGAAACTGTCGCGTCGATTCGAAATCGTCCGGGGTCATGCCATTCCGCATTAGCTTGTCATATTCGTAGAGCGCGGCACGCAAGGTGAAGTGACCGTTCTGCGGCTCGACCGGGCGAATCCAGATTTGGAAAATTTGCTGCTGGCGGCCCAGGTTCGGATCGGGCTGGAACTGAAACATGCCGCGCGGAAAATATTCTATGTAAGCGTAATCGCCGTAATTCAGTCCCCGCAATTCACGCAAACGCTGATAGAGATACGCGCTGCTCGAACGATGCTGGCCCAGGTATGAAGCGACAAGCGCCAGCGCCGGCCAGTCTTTATGACTGCGATTGACAGAGATGGGAAAGCCCAGCGAGATGGCCGTCGAAATAGTTTCGCGCTTGATGATCTCAATGCGCATCCCGGGCGCGACTGTGGGCGCTCCGAACTTCGCAGTGCTCGGCTTGCCCGCTGGCAGCTTATTGAAATCCGCGCGCACTTTGCCGACAAATGTTCGCGGATAACCACCCGCCAGACCCAAAACCAGATTCGCGCGCGTGAAGTTCTGGCTATAAAAGGCGCGCACGTCATCAAGCGTCAATCGCTCGAGCGAGGATAGCCTGCCAATATTGTGATGACCATACGCGTGGCCGGCGTAAATGGTGTTGTAGAGTTGTTCCTTGCCCAGCTCTTCGTCGTTGCCTTCACGCAAAGAGACCTTCAGGAAGTTGGTGGCGTCCGTTTTTAAGCGCGTGAAGTCTTCCTGCCGAAAACCCGGATCGAGCAACATCTGACTAATGATCGAATAGTATCGATCCAGATTGTCCCGGTGCGTGGTCCCGGTAAAGACCGTCATTTCTTTATCAATCTGCCAATCGAAGTCGGAGGCCATCGGATAGAACGCGTCCTGGATCTGTTCGTAAGACATCTGCCGCGAGCCGGCTTCCGCCAGCATTGCGGCGGTCAAAGCCGCCAGCCCTTCTTTACCTTCCGGGTCGAAAGCCGAGCCGGTCATGAAAAGAATGCGAAAGGTGATTAGCGGCGAGCGATTAGGTTGGAGAACCGCGTTCGGGACTGCCGGAATTGGTTTTCTTTTTTGAGCCATCAGAGGTGCAATTGAAGCCGAGGTGACAATCAAAACGCCGGCAAGAACGGCCAGCAAGCGATGGTGGATCAGGCGGAACATGCCGATGCGATTCATTATTTGCCCGCCTCCTTTTTCTTGTCCGTCGCCAAGGTCACAATGGTGCGATTTCGGTCAACGAAATACTTTGCGGCAGTACTGCGGACATCTTCCGGAGTGATCTGTGTGTAAACATCGAACAACTTGTTCAATGTCTCGGGCGTGCGCTTAAGCGCGATGTATGGCGCCAGGATGCCCGCGATGGCTTCTGAACTGTTCATGCCCATCGCCAGGCCGTAACGCGTGCGCGACCGAGTCTCCTCCAACTCCTTCTGTGGGATCAGCTCGGTTGAATAACGTTTGAAGGTCTGCAGGATTTCGTCACGCACGTAATCGACATCTTTCGGATCCTTAACGCGCGAAAAAATCGAGAACAACTCGCCGTCAATCGAGTCGTCGAAGGAAGGGCTGATGAAATCCACCTTCTGTTCTTTCAGTACCAGCTTTTGATAGAGATCTGAGTTTTCTCCGAAGGCGACTGAAGCCAGCAGATCAAGAGCTGCCTTGTCTTTGCGCTCATCCGAAAAGGCCGGACCGCGAAAAGCCACGACCAGATGGGGCAGCGTTGGGGAAGCCCAATCAACATGGGCCGTGCGCGGCTCTTTCTGATCCGGCTCGGAAGGAATCTGGGGCACGTAGTTGCCGCGCTTCCAGTCGCCGAAATATTTCCTGGTCATCGAGAGGGCGTTTGCGCGCGTCACGTCGCCGACGACTACAATGGTTGTGTACTCGGGGCGATAGTACCGATTGTAGAATTGCCAACTGTAGTCGTACTGGTTTGGCATGTCCTTGATGTCTTCGATATACCCCAGAGTTGTGTGCGCGTAAGTGTGCTTCTTGAAAGCAGTCTCACGCAGCTTCTCGTAGAGCATCGTGATGGGGCTGGAAACGCTCTTGTCATACTCGCCGCGGACGGCGCCCGCCTCGGTCTTGTACTGCTCCTGTGTGTATTTCAGCCGCTGGAAGCGATCCGCTTCCATCTCCATGATCTTGTCCAGATCTTCTTTCGAGAAAGTGGCGTGATAGACCGTCCGGTCGTCAGACGTGTAGGCATTTGTTTCGGCGCCCGCCGCCTTGAAAATCGCTTCACGTTGTTCGGCCGTGTACTTCTCGCTGCCGCGAAACATCAAGTGCTCGAAAAAATGCGCATAGCCGCTCTTGCCCTTTTCGATCTCGTTGCGCGAACCGGTTTGCACAACGATATAGAGGGCGACCAGATTTGGATAATCAGTCGGCACCGTGATCAACCGCAGGCCATTTGGAAAATCGTCGATCGAATAATCGTAGGCAAAAAACTTGCTCGCTTTTTGAGCCATAGCCACGATCGGTATGCAGAGAATTAGCGATGCGATAACAAGAAATTTCATGGTACGCGAGTTAACTCCTTTAAGTGTTTCCGGGAGATTGTGAGTATACACGAGGCTGGAATAGAGTCAGTACCGGGCACAGTAGCGACCGGGTCGTGGTTGATTTTTTACCCGGTCGCTACCGCTCCCGGTACTGACATACACGGCTTGACCTGTCGCGTAGTAGGCCCGTATCATGGCTTGTTTGAATGAAGCGAAGAAATGCTGACAGTGTAGGTAGAGAGAAATGAAAGCTGGAATTCATCCCGAATATAACGAAATTGAAGTGACTTGCGCGTGTGGTGAGGTCTTTAAGACGCGCTCGACGAAAAAAGGCGATCTGCACATCGAAATCTGTTCGGCCTGCCATCCGTTCTTCACGGGTAAGCAGAAGCTGATCGACACCGCTGGACGCGTGGATCGATTTAACCGTCGCTATGCGGCCAAGGCGCCCGCGGCGCCCGCGAGTAAGTAAGTTGCGACTGATGCGAATTCGTCATTAGCGATTGAAATCAAGATGCCGGCGTAGTTCGACGCCGGCTGGTCGGATTGCATCCAATCTGAGCAGCCGGAAAGAAACGCCGGCATTGTTGTAATTAGAGCTCCCTCTCCCCCGGGAGAGGGCTGGGGTGAGGGAGCGAAGCTTTTTCAGAAGGGTGCGCGTAAGCAAGCGCAGCTTAGAGAGGGCGCCCTCCCTAACGGCCGGGCTTCTGACACGAAGCCCTCTCCCACAGGGAGAGGGAAGAAAAACAAAACAAAAATGAGCACTAACGAACGAGATCTTATTGTCGGCGGCCAGGCCGTCATTGAAGGTGTGATGATGCGGACCCCGGGCGCGTACGCGATTGCTGTGCGCAAGGCCGACGGCACAATCGTTAACACCGCGGCAACACTTCCGAAGTGGAGTGACAAGTATCCGATTCTCAAGCTGCCGATACTGCGCGGCGGCGCGGTTCTGATGCAGTCGATGGGCCTCGGCATCAAGGCGCTCAACTATTCAGCCGCGGAAGCTTTCGAGGAAGTCGAAGAAGCCGAAGCTGAAGAAGTGAAAATCGCTTTGACGCCCGCAGTGATTGAGGGCGAAGGCGACTTTGCCGGGATCACGGGCGGACTGCCCGGTGTGATTCCGATTCCCAAGAAGAAGAGCAGCGCGAAAGAGGTGAAGAAAAGCGGCACGGCTGCCGCGGCCGGCTCGATCATCTTCGCGATGCTTTTTAACATCCTGCTGTTCGTTGCCGCGCCTTTGCTGCTGACGAATGCTTTGTTTATTGCGGCAGGTTGGGCGCCCGGACCGGCGGCGGTCTCTTCAACCAGCACGACACAACCGGCAGCCACCCCGAACACCGGCGCACCGCAAACCACGCCGCCTGCGCTCGAGGAGCAGCCCTGGTACAGCCGCGCGTGGGGTTCAGTGCGTGGTTATCTGCATCCGGTGCGGCCTTCGGTCAGCTTCAATCTGATCGACGGTGCGATTCGCATGACGTTCTTCCTGATCATGATCACCAGCTTTTCACTGCTGAAGGACATCCGGCGCGTCTTTGAATATCACGGCGCCGAACACAAGACGGTGTTCACCTGGGAGAAGGGACTTGATCTGACCGTCCCGAATGCGCGGATTCAACCACGCCAGCACCCGCGTTGCGGCACGAGCTTTCTGATGGTCGTGATGCTGGTTTCGATTCTTTTGTTCTCAGTCATTAAGTTTGATTCTTTGCTGTTCAATTTTCTGGTGCGTCTTGCGCTGATTCCGGTCGTCGCCGGCATTTCGTACGAAATCATTCGCCTCTCGGCGAAGAAGGAGACTGGATTCTTCTTCAAGATGATTACGCGTCCCGGCCTTTGGCTGCAGAACGTGACGACAAAGGAACCTGACGACAACCAGTTGGAAGTCGCCATCACGGCGCTGAAGGAAAGTTTGAAAATGGAGCCCAAGCCGAACGAACCGCAATTGGCGCCGTTGTCGTGAGCCAAAGATGCCAACAATCGTTTGGACCGATTACGTCAAATATCGCGTTTCGTTAAGAGGATATGACTTCAAGAAGTTGGAAGACATTCTCCTTCATTCGACTGAGCGATACCTTGATAATGAAACGGGGCGAACATTCCGTGTGAAGGCGAGGGGCACGAGATAATTCCGGTAACCGTGCACGCAACGACACGACAGCAGATCCGATTTCGATTGCGAACGGGGAGGTTTAGCCCATGAATAAGACACAAGTGCGATATTTCGAAAAAGAGGATGTTCTCCATCTCGTCATCGCGGACGGGCCCGAAGCCAGAAGTCTGGAACTTGCTCCGAATATTACCGTGGAACTTGGCAAGGACGACGAGCTCATCGGCGTTGAAATCCTGAACGCCAGTTCATTTCTGCGTGATTCGATTTTGGAATCCATTCAAGCGCGGACGCTGAAAGTGTTGGAAGCGGAGGCTGCGTAACCTTCAGGTCATGCTCGATAAACTTGCCCAAATCGAAACGCGTTACCAGGAGCTGACGAACGAACTCTCTTCGCCGGAGCTCTTGTCGAACCCGTCTGCGTACGGCAAGGCGGCGAAACAACATCGCGGCCTCAGCGAGATTGTCGAGAAGTATCGCGCCCTGAAGTCGCTTCAGGAAGAACTCACCGGCGCCCGTGACCTGACTGAAAACGCGGCCGACGAAGAGATGCGCGAGTTGGCCCGCGTCGAGATCGAAGACCTGCAGGCAAGCATTGAGCAGGCGGAAACTGATCTGAAACTGCTGCTGATTCCGCAAGATCCCAACGACGAAAAGAACGTGATTCTCGAAATCCGCGCCGGCACCGGCGGCGATGAAGCTTCGTTGTTTGCTTCCGACATGTTGCGCATGTACGCACGCTATGCTGAGCGGCAGCGCTGGAAAATGGAGATTCTGGACGCGTCCGAAACCGGTGTCGGCGGCGTCAAAGAAGCGGTGGCATTGATTGAAGGCGACAAGGTTTATTCAAAGCTGAAGCACGAATCCGGAGTGCATCGCGTCCAGCGCGTGCCGCAAACCGAAGCCAGCGGCCGCATTCATACTTCAGCGATCACGGTCGCGGTTTTGCCGGAAGCCGAAGAAGTTGACGTGAAGATCGAGGCCAAGGATTTGCGCATCGACACGTTCTGTTCGTCAGGTCCCGGCGGCCAGTCAGTGAACACGACTTACTCGGCGGTGCGCATTACGCACTTGCCGACGAACGTTGTCGTCTCAATGCAGGACGAGAAGTCGCAGATTAAGAACCGCGAGAAGGCGATGCGTGTGCTGCGCGCGCGCTTGCAGGAAATCGAAGAACAGAAGCAACATGACGCGATTGCCAGCGACCGTCGCTCGATGGTCGGCTCGGGTGATCGCTCAGAAAAGATTCGCACTTACAACTTCAAAGATAACCGCGTCACGGATCACCGCATCGGGCTAACTATTCACCAATTAAATCTCGTCATGGAAGGCGCTCTCGATCAAATCATCGAGGGATTGACCACCCACTATCAGGCTGAGAAGTTGAAAGAAGAGACCGTTACGGTCTGAGTAATTTCCTGTCTACGCCAAAAAAGTCTTGGGTGGTGTAGGTGTAAGGGCCCGCTCATCACGGAGCGTGTGGCCCACAATACGCAACAAGCTGCGGAGCGGCGGTCATAGTTAAGCCCAAGGCGAGGCTGTGCGAGCCTTGGGTAACGGGTTGCGCACAAATTGTTTGGAGCCGCGGAGCGGCGACCGATAATCGCGCTGAGTTGTCAGGCTTTGAAGCTGCAATGCCGACCTCAAGACCGTGCTTCAAAAATCTCTGTCGCCCGCTTCGCGGGCTCGGTTGATCTAAAAAACTATGGTCACCCAAGACTCGCAAAGCCTCGCCTTGGGCTTAACTAGACCGCTGCTTCGCAGCTCGACTATTTACTCCGTTCGCGTTCCCGGACTTTTTGGGCAAGGCCCAATTTCTTCTCAAGTCTTCCAAAGCAAGTCGAAATCAAGTTGTCGCTATTCCCGCTGAATGCTTCTCTTGTGGTTCGGCACCGCACGTTATTACCTCCCGCGCATAACTCACTAATTCCTCCACAGCACACCTGATGACAGTTTTGTCGGGCCCAGCAGTTAGTCCGAAAGTCTTGCAATTTGATTTTGTTAAGAGTACAAAAGCGACATCCCCGCAGTCCGATCTGTTTCTCAAGTTTTTCTCAACCCGGTTCCCCTAAGCTGAGCCTGTTTTTCTCAACGATGTATTCGCGTACACCCTCGGGTGCCGTGTCATCCGAGATTCCGCTGTTTTGACTGGGGGTTACTCATGAACCGGCAAAGAATCGTTCTGTCGTTGGCATTGGGCATGGTCGCGGTATGCCTTCTCGCGTCCGCGCTTTTTACTTCAACCGCGCAGAAAACGGGCCGAGGCTTCGAAAGCCTGCCACCCGAACTTGATGTCCGCGTCAGAGATGGCGTTCTAAGTGGTCGTCTGCCGGCCGGGAAAACGGAGACCGAAGGCTTGGCGGCGAATTTGTCGCTCCGGCCGAACGCGGCACAAAACAAATCTGTCCAGGCACTACAGTTTGAAGCGCGCTCGCCGCTAAGCGTCGAATACAACCGTTTGACGGGAACGCCCCGCCACATGTTTGCCACGAGCGGTTACCTGAGCGCGCCGAGCCAGGACGTTCCTGAGAAGATCGCTCGCGACTTCATCGAGCGCTGGCAGGGCATCTTTCGTTTCAGTGACAGCGATTTGCAGAGCCTGAGGCTGAAGAGCCGCACGACCTTGCCCGATTTGGGCTCGACGATCCTTCTATTCGAACAGACCGTCAATGACGTGCCGGTTTACAAAGGTGAGGTGCTGGTAAACGTCAACCGCGACGGAAGCATTATTAATGTCGGAGGTGACAGTTATCCCCAATTGAGAGTCACCAACGGCGTATCGCTTTCGCCGGCGGGAGCCATCTCCAGGGCGGCAGCTTCACTCGGCATCGAGGGCTTTGCGCCACGACAGACGGGAACGAAAAGAATTCCGCGCAGCTACGGCAACGTGAGTCCCGAGTTCATTGATGCTCCGCGCTTCGACAAAGGCGGCGTCTTCGGCGACGACATCGTCGTCACCCATGTGCTTTTTCCCATGGGTAACGAGGCGCGGCATGCCTATCAATTTGTCCTGACCACGCCGCAGTATCGCGGCATGATGTGGAACAACATTGTGGACGCACAGACCGGTGAGGTGCTGAGGCGCACCAGTCTGACGTCGTTCCTGGGTCCGGCCGGCGGCGGTCCGATTAACAGCCGGCGCGCGACTTTTCGTCCGGACATTCAGGACCTGGTCGAATCTCACAACAACGCTGGAACCGCCAGTGGAAACGTTTTCGATGGTCTGCCAGTAGCCTTATCAGGCCGCCGGACATGCTCAGGCAATATTCCACCGTCAGCTTGTAACGGCAATCCAGTAGTGGGTGGCACTTTGGGTCCCGGCTTTGGACGCTCGCCCGCTCCCGGCACTCCGCCGACCTATCAGGCCGACAACAACGAATTCAACCGGAACAATGGACGGGGCTTTAAGAAAGGCCTGGTAAGCGGACGCACTGAGAATCCATTTGCAGACACGGGCGGAGCTCTGTTTCCTTCGCTCTTCAATACGCCGTTCGGACAACTCCTGCGGGGATTTCCCGATGCTTCGAATCCAACGCCCAACTCGATCTTCGGTTGGTTCTACCTGCCCACCGGAACCGGCGGGACTGAGATAACTGATGGTGACAACAATCGCGCCGCGACTCGGGCATACAAATACGACATGCCCGCGGAAGCAGTGGCCCGCAACCTGGCGGCAAATTCACCGGTGCCCGATAAGAGCCAGCCATTCTCAGCCGATTTGACGCCGCTACCAACAAGTCTGACGCTCCGCGATGGACGTGCCCTGGCGTCAGTCTTTCAATCGCGCTATACCGAAGGAAACAATGTCCTGGTGGCAGATGACCGGGCCGACGATAACGAAACCACCAGCGGCATCAAGGGTTACAGCGCCAATCGCCAATTCACCGCTGGCTACTACTCGTTTACCAATGGCTATGAATACGGTGGCGTGGATGCTCGAGATTTTATTCCGGATCCGATTTTGGGAACCGACACCGGCGTGCCTTGTCAGGCCGCCGGGCCCTGCAACGTGGCATATCCGGCGAGCTCGAATGCGGACGTTTATCCCGGGGCCGTTACGCTCTTTTTCTACACGAATCTTTTGCACGACTACATGTACAGCATCGGCTTTACCGAAGCGACCTGGAACTTTCAACAGGATAATTTTGGTCTTGGTGGCGCGGGCCAGGACGCTCTCAGCGCTAACCTGCAGGACGGCTCAGGAACAGACAACGCAAATATGGGCACACCCGCTGATGGCTCGGCGCCGCGGATGCAAATGTATCTCTTCACCGAAAGCACTTTTCGTCGATCCGACGGTGATTTTGATTTCGATGTGGTGGCTCACGAGTTCTACCACGGCGTCTCAAATCGATCGGCCGGCAAGGGGCCGACCGACTGTCTCGGCACGCCATTGGTCGGAGAATCGGGCGGCCAGGGAGAAGGCTGGTCAGACTTTATTGCTAACTCGATGATGGATGACGATACGACCGGAGAGTACGTGACCGGTGAATTCGATATCGGCATTCGGCGTCTTCCCCACACAAACTATCGTTGGTCCTATGCCGCGATTAACGGAGGGGCGTTGAATCGCAGGGATCAGGGGACGGCCGATCCGGGCCCAGTGCCGGCGACGCCATTCCAGGTCCACAACGTAGGTGAGGTCTTCGCGGCCACGCTCTGGGACATGCGCGAGCTGTTGATTATGAAAGATCCGAACGGGGTCTTCTTTGACGGCAACCGGCGACTGAATGGGATTGCCGGCTCGTTTTTCTTCATTGGCCCAAGACAAGTTCAATCCATAGACTTGAACCACCCGATTAACTATCGCGCTTCATTCAACACGACCACCGCCGGGACCACCGTCTCCGGGGTGCCCAGCCCGGCCCCCGGAATCGGGCCGCCCGAGCAGGTGACTACTCAGGTTCCGACGATTAATCCCGTCGAGCATTTCGTTCGACCGGGTCTCTTGACCACGGAAATCCAGACCCGCGGCGATCGCGTAGGTCCGCTGGCGACGGCCGTCAGCCGAGGCGCTCGGCTGGCTGACACGCTCGTGTTGCGAGGCTTGCAGCTCGCGCCGTGCAATCCCACGATGGTTGACACTCGAAACTCGATTCTGCTGGCAGACAAAGAAATGAATGGCGGCGAGAATCGCTCGCTCATCTGGCGGGCGTTTGCCAGTCACGGAATCGGCGTCAATGCCCAGTCGACCAACGCGGGCGGCAGCGCCAATCCGGTAGTCGAAGATTTTACTGTACCCGCCACAGTGACAACGTGCGAGACCCTGGGACCGCTGACGACTCCGACCTTCGCACTGGCGAATTCCGGACCAAACAAGGTCACGGTGACCATCAATGGCGGTGTACCCATCGCCGGCGCAGCGTTGTACATGATTACGCGGTCGTTCAAAGCCGCCGGACCGTTCACCAAAGTGGGTGAGATACCCGGGACGCAAACGACCTTTGACGACACTAATCTTTCCGGTGGTCAAACCTATTTTTATCAGGTGCGCGCGAGTCGCGACGCATCCGCGGACTGCGTTTCTCTGGCCAGCACCCAAAGCGTCGTCGTCACGAACGGTGTGGTCATCACGCCCGCGCCAACTTTCTTTGGAATCGATCAAGTAACTGATCCACAGACGGGCAACAGCCTGACGCTCAAATGGAACAGCCCGATTACGCCGAATCCAAGCGGCGATGTATTCACGGCCTGTTCAGATTGCGTCTTCGATATTTATCGTAGCGAACGTGCCGACCCCAGCAATGGGACAGTCGAGCCCACTTTTACTCCTTCGGAGACCAACCGTATCGCGCAGGGCGTAACCGGTCTCCAGTACACCGATACCAACCTGCAACTTGGACAGGTTTACTACTACATCGTGCAGGCGCGGAACGCCGCCGGAGTTAAAGACACGAATAACACCGGCAACACTCTGGTTCGCTATAACATGCCGTCGATTACTTCGTTCAAGCCTATCGAGCCTTTCTTGAAGAGAAGATTACGAATCGTCGTCGGCCAACGCGCGTTTCCAACCGCCTTTGCAGGATTCCGGCAACAACCCGCAAGAGGGCCAGCCGCTTTGGCAACGCGTAACCGGCATCGTCCAGCCGGGCGGCTCAACCAGCTCAATGATGTATGCGCCCGACTTTGATCCCGGCTCAGACGGCGCTAACAGCGACATCAGCACAGTGATAGGACCGCTGATGCTTTCAGAGACTTCCGTTCTGGATTTTGATCACTTCTTTTCCTCCGAGGCGCGCTTTGACGGCGGTTTATTGGAAGTTGCGAAGGGTAGCGCGAATTTCAATTCGACTCCGTTCCCCGACAACTCCACCACTTTTGACCTCGGGAATTTCATCGTCGAGGGCCAATACAATTCGAAGCTGGATGGCAATCAACTTGGCGTGCCGCTTAGTCCGCTCCTGGGACGTCGCGCGTACACTGGGATCAAGGGATATCATCACGTGCGAGTGGCGCTGGCCGAGTTTGCTCCAGGTGGCGACCACAATCAGGAAGGCTTGCCTATTTATCTGCGTTTCCGCATGTCTTCCGATGTTGGTACGAACAACGGAGCGGATTCAGGCTGGTACGTAGACAACCTGATCATTCATGACATGGGAACCGGTGGCACGCCGACGCCGACGCCGACGCCGACACCGACACCGACACCGACTCCATCGCCTTCACCATCACCGTCGCCGTCGCCTTCCGGGTCACCCACGCCGACGCCGTCACCAACTCCGTTCACGATTTTCCAATTCAGCTCTGCGACTTATCCGGTTCAGGAAGCCTGCACAGCAATAAACGTGACGGTGATCCGCAGCGGTGTGGTCAGTACGACCTCAACTGTCGATGTCGGAAGCGCTGATGGCACGGCTAAACAGAAAGGCGACTACACGTTTGTGATTGCGCGCCTCGTCTTTGCGCCTAATGAGTCGCAAAAGAGTTTCCAGGTGCTGATCTGCGACGATGGTTACACTGAAGGGACTGAGTCGGCGACGTTGATTTTGCAGAATCCGACTAACGGCACGCTGGGCGCAACCAGCACCGCGAGTCTGCAAATCATCGACAACTCGCCTGAGACATCTAGCAACCCGATCGACATCTCGAGCACTTATGTCTGCCAGCATTACCACGATTTCCTGTACCGCGAGGGCGACGCGTCCGGGCTGGCCTTCTGGACGAATAACATCGAAAGCTGTGGTAGCAACGAGCAGTGCCGTCAGGTAAAACGGGTCAACACTTCCCAGGCTTTCTTCCTTTCAATCGAATTCAAGGAGACGGGTTACCTGGTAATCCGCGCGCACAAAGCGGCCTTTGGCAGCAGCAAGAGCACACCCCGATACCCGACCTTCTTGCGCGATCAACGCCAGATCGGCGAAGGGATTGTCGTCGGACAGGGTGATTGGCAATCCAAGCTCGCCACAAACAGGCAGAGTTATCTGGCCGATTTTGTGTCGCGTTCAGAGTTCACTTCGATACCGTCCTTTGCGCCAGGGACGCCGGCCGCCACGTACATTGACGCGCTCTTCGCGAACAGTGGGGCGACGCCGACCTCGGCTGAGAGAGATGCGGCGCTTGCTGCCTATGGCAGTGGCGACACTGCGGGTCGCGCCGCCGCGCTGAACAGTGTCATCGAAAGTGGCGCGGTCTTTAATGCGCAGTACAACTCGGCATTTGTCTTGATGCAGTATTACGGTTACCTGCGCCGTAATCCTGATGACCCGCCCAATAACAACTTCAGCGGTTACGACTTCTGGCTGGCAAAGTTGGATTCATTTAGCCAGCCGGGTGAGGACATGCGAGATGACCAGCAGGCCCAGCGTCGCGTGCAGCGGGCTGAAATGGTCCGTGCCTTCATCGAATCGTTTGAATATCGCCAGCGGTTCTTTGGCGAACCCGGCGGAAATCAACTCGGGTCACCGGAGACCGGAGCCATGGCGCGCATGAAGGGTTGGGTGAATTCGCTTCTCCGGTCTGCGATTGTTGATATTGCTTCGGGATAGGCTCGGCGGTTGCAGACCACGAACAACCGTAAATTTGGAGTGCGCCGGCAGAGCACCCGGGTCCCCGGCGCGGCAGCCGCGCTGGGGTGGTCGTAGCGGCGACGGCGCTTTGGAGGTTGTTCGGTCCATCGCTGTCGCGCTTCGCGCGTCACGCACTCGAAACAATTGTGCTCTCTAAGATTGCCTCTCACTTCCCCTTTTCAGTTTTTCCCTTTAATCTTCGCGCGCATGCCAACAGTGGCTCTCATCCCGCAACCGAACGCGCCCGTCGAACTGCGCGAAGTTCCGGCGCCGGAACTTGAACCGAACTCGGCGCTGTTCGATGTCGAACTCTCGGAAGTCTGCGGTACCGACGTCTATTTACAAAAAGGACTTTTACAGGGCGTTCCGTATCCGCTGGTTCCTGGCCACGTGTCAGTTGGCCGTTTGAGTAAGATTCGCGGCGCACTCTTCGACATCGAAGGCCGGCCGTTTCGCGAAGGCGATCGCGTCACCTTTCTCGACGTCCATCGCACCTGTAACTCGTGCTGGTATTGTCTGGTCGCGAAGGCCACCACGCGATGTCCGCAGCGTAAGGTCTACGGCATCACGTACGGGCTGGATGATGGGCTGTGCGGCGGCTGGGCTGAGCAGATTTATTTGAAGCCTGACACGAGATGTATTCGACTGGATGGTGAGCCCGAAACGTTCATGGCCGGCGGATGTGCTTTGCCGACCGCTCTGCACGCGGTTGAGCGCGGCGAGATCGCGATTGGAGACACGGTGCTCGTGCTGGGCTCGGGAGCTGTCGGGATCAACGCCATCATTCTGGCGCTGATGCGCGGAGCTCTGCGGGTGTTGTGCATCGGCGCGCCCGCCAACCGCCTGAAGGTAGCCACGCAAGTGGGCGCCTCTGACGTCCTCAATTTTGAAGAGCGCTCAGAAGCTGAACGATTGGAATGGGTGCTTGAGAGAACGAAGGGCCGCGGGGCAGACGTCACGATCGAAGCGACCGGCGCGCCTAATGCAGTCGTGCAGGCGATGCGCTGCACGCGCGATGCGGGTCGCGTCGTGATTGTCGGGCAGTATACCGATCACGGCGAGACAGCATTCAATCCACATCTCGACTTGAACCGAAAGCATTTGGATGTGCGCGGCTGTTGGGGTTCGGACTTTTCGCACTTCTACCGTGGAGTTCAGATTGTTTCCGATCCGGTGAGGTCGGAACCGTGGCAGAAATTGACGACAGAGCTAGCAAGTTTTTCATTGGATAAGGCGAACGAAGCGCTCGCTGCTGTAGCTGCGGGACGAGTTCTAAAAGCGCTGATCGATCCGCGTTAGGAACAGCCTTCGTAGCGGCTCGATGTCTTTTCCCGTAGCCCAGGCGTTTACGCCTGGGGAAGAGGAAGTCTTTACGTAGCCCAGGCGTTTACGCCTGGGGGAATGAGGAAGTCTTTACGTAGCCCAGGCGTTAACGCCTGGCGGAATGAGGAAGTCTTTACGTAGCCCAGGCGTTTACGCCTGGGTTCCAGAAGAGCGATTTTTCGTTTAGCCCATTCATGGGCTTGAAATGTAAGACAGGTCCCAGCCGTAAACGGCTGGGCTACATGAAAGACAAAAACGGGTTGGCCAAGGTCCCAGCCGTAAACGGCTGGGCTAGAGAAATCTAAACCTGAATCTGATTTCCCAGCGCGACAAATCGATCAACTGTGGCGTCAGCCGGCCCGCTCATCAGAATTAAGTAAGGCCCTTTCTGAAACAGCATGATGCGTTTGCCATCCTGATTCAGGTGAATGCCGCTGACTTCACGCACGGTTGTCGTCTCGCCGCCGCCGACGCCGAGCGCACCACGCGCCAACAGCCACGTGCGCCACGCCTGGAAGCTCGAGCCATATTGAAGATTCAGCACCGCCCAATCCTGCCGCGACGAATCAACGTAACGCGCGCCCGTCAAACGATCGGGAAGGAAAGGCCGCATCTCAGTTGGTAAATCGCCGCCGGAATTGATTGACGCTTCGATTTGTGCGCCGGTGATCGTGTTTATTTCGATCAACGTCAGCCCGCTCGGTGTTTGCGCCGGCAGAGTCCACAGCGACTCTTTCGTCTCAGGATAATCGATCAAGCCTTCGCCGTTACCGACATTCTTCGCGAGGTTATCAACATTCGAGCTGACCGATGGATCGGCGCCGTAGAGAATGATGATGATGTCGCTGCCTTGTTTCGCGAGCACGTAGACGTTGCCCTGCGCGGAAACGATGTGCGAACCGGCGTAGGTTGCGCCTTTCGGACTTTGAACCGTTACGCTGGTCATCGTGCCGCCCATCGATGTCTTGATTCCCGTCGCGATGTCATCGCCGAAACCTGTTTGGCCCGGCATGGCGGTCACCACGTTTATGTAAATGTCGGGACCGCTGGGAACCGTCGATCCCACCGGAACCTTCTTGTAAGTCGCAGACGTCATGCTGGTCGCGCCTTTGGCAAGGCTTGTCTTCGTTACGCCAGGCGGCAGTTTCGTGCCCGTTGTCGTTTCCGCTTTGCCGGTGCTGGTTCCGCCCAGCGCCACAGTTTCTACCGTCGTAGGTTGCGTGTCCTTATCAACCGGGAACTCACTGAGGGTCCCGGCCGCACGTTCGGGAATCGCAGGCGGCTTGCGATCGGGTGGCGTATAAGTGGTGGCGTACCAGACGTAGGCCCCGCCTCCGGCGAGCACCACACCGAACAGTCCAAGAATGATCAGGCAGCCCATCATCAACTTGCTGCGTTTCTTTCGCGGCGGTGCCGCCATCGGTGGCGCCTGGTATTGCGGAGGTGCCGGTGGCGGAGCAGTCATGGTTGGAGCCTGCGGCGCAGCTTGAGTTGGCGGTAATGCTGCGGCTGTTGGCGCGAAGAGTTGCGTGCCGCAATTGCGGCAGAAAGCCTCACCCGGCGCGGCCGGAGTTGCACACGTCGGACACATCGTGGCCTTTAATGTTGGATCGCTCATCGAACCCCCTGAAGATGTTCTACGGTACGCGGTGGGAAGATGCTTCTATCGGGAAACGAAACCAATGTCAATGAGTTTCTATCTGTGATGAGTTTCTATCTGTGACCAGTGGGCAATGCAGAAACCCGACCGTGAGGGAGGGTGCTCAAGCTGTACAGTCTCCGAATGCACCCTCCCTCACGGTCGGGTTTCTGCATCGCTTCCGACACGTTGCGGCCGCCGAACTGCGGCGCTAACCTAACTGCATGGCAAGTGAACCGAAGAAAGCATTGATAGTCGTCGACGTGCAGAACGATTTTTGTCCCGGCGGCTCGCTGGCGGTCGCGCACGGTGATGAAGTAGTTGCACCGCTTAATAAATTGATGAAAGAGTTTCTCGATCGCGGTGAGCCGGTTTACAAAACGCGCGATTGGCATCCACCGAAAGCCGCGCACTTTGCCGACTACGGCGGCACGTGGCCGGTTCACTGTGTGCAAGACACGCCCGGCGCTGAGTTCCATCCGGAGCTGCTTGACGATCCGCGCATCGACATAATCTCGAAAGGAATCGACGAGAGCGCTGATGGCTATTCCGGTTTCGATGGAACTCAATTGGCGCAATCGCTGCGCGATGAAGGCATCGAGGAAGTTTGGATTGGCGGACTCGCCACAGACTATTGCGTGAAGCACACGGTGCTCGATGCGCGGAAGGAAGGCTTCAAGGTCAAAGCTCTCGCCGACGCGATGCGGCCGGTAAATGTGAAGCCGGACGACGGCGGGAAAGCGCTTGAGGAGATGACCGCAGCCGGAGCAGAAATCGTCGGCAGTAAATCGAAAGCGGCGGGTGGAGGAGAGTAGAACACCCGCCGGCCGGATTCCTCACAAATTCTTACAGCGTCTGAGACAGTGCTGATGAGCAGCCCTTGCCCTCGCCTTACAATCCTGTTCTTGCCCGCGCGGCAAGTTGTCACATCTGGCGAGATGCTCACGGAACTCCTCGTTACAGTATTGCCGGCAACGGCCCGGTTGTGGCGCCGACGCCGTCGCTACTGATCCAAACACCAGCACCACCAACAGCGTGATCCACACGAGGCGCGAACTAATCTTCGATCTCATTCTTGTCTCCTCCTTTTTGATTTAGAACAGGCTGGGGACTGTTCGCGGAACGCTGAGGCATGAAGGACCGAAGCCCTTTGCACGGTTGGACGCGCGGGTGTTGCAGATAGGCGAGTCAATTTGGCAGCTTTGGAGTGCGCCGGTGGCGGGGTCTCCACGCGAGCATCTCGCGTGGGGTGCCTCTACGGCGCTTTGTTTTCGTCCTAACCCCGGCGGATACGAGCATAACCGAAAGCGGCGTCAAGCCGCCGCACTCCAAAGGCAGCCCGTGATATCATTTCGCCGCAATGGGCACCTTGAACTTCGACCGGTATCACGCCGCGATGGGCGACGCGTCGTATAAAGATGCGACGCAGGTACACGGCAAGCCCCTCAGCGAAATCATCGCGACCTTCTACTGCACCCAAAGAAAACTTCCATTCGCGCCCGTGCTCGGGCACGAGCGCCTGATTCGCCTGCTGGTGGACAGTCAAATCGATCGGCCGCGGCTGCGTTTCCTCGAGCAGGATCGCGGCGGGTTGCAACGCTTCGCCAAAGCGATCGAAGACATCCAATTTGTCGGCAGCATTCGTGCCGTGCGTCCCGGCGCGATCATGTTTCCCCAGCAGCCGATCGCTGACATCACCGGCAAGTTCGGTTTGACACAGGCCCAGGAGATAAAGTTTGAGCACGCTTTCGATCTGCCGATGACCACGGCCAGCGTGGCGATGCAATTTCGCATGGCCGCCGGCAATCGTTGGCTGTCGGATTTTTCTTTGCGCCGCAACGGCGACATCGAACGCGCGGTGGACATCGCGACGTACGCATTCATCGGCGGCTTCAACGACACTTCGAATATGGAGGCCGCGCACCGCTTGGATATTCCCGCGGTCGGCACCGAGGCGCATTACTGGCAACAGGCTTACATCGGATACATGACTGAGCCCGAGATTGACCCGCGCACGAACCGCCCCAAACATTTTGAGCAAGTTGCGTTCGAACGTTGGCTCGACGCGAATCCGAACGGCACGACCCTCCTGCTGGACACGATCGATGTTTACATGGGCGCGGTGCATGCAGTCATGGCCGCGACTTCAAACGAAGCTCGACGCAAAGCTTTCAAAGGTTTCCGTGTTGATTCAGGCGATCTGGCAGATTTAGGAAAGTGGTGCCTGGAGTTTTTTGAAGCGAATGGGTTGCAAGGGCTGCGGCCGAATCTGACCGGCGATCTCACCGTCGAACGTGTTCAGGAAATAGTCCGGGAATTTCCGCAAGCCGCGGGCTTTGGCATCGGCACGAAGCTTTCGAGCGAAGTGAAGAATGTTGCCGGCGTCATCTTCAAAGCGTGCGTGGTTGATGGCCTCCCAACATTGAAAGCTTCGAATTCTTTGGACAAGACTACGTTGCCGGGCCGGCTGCAAGTGTTTCGCGGAATCGACACAGACGGAAATTACGTCGCGGATGTAACCGCTCTGGATGACGAAGAGATTACGATTCCCGGCGCCGCAAGAGTCGAGCGTCTGCTGCAACCGTTCTGGGAAAATGGCCAGCACGAACCCATCCCTTCGATTGAAAAACAGAAGGCGTTTGTCGCCGATCAGATGATTCGTTTCCGCGACCTGCAAAACTATTCGCGCACTCTAAGCGATCGCTTGACGAAGTTGCGCGACGATCTGTCGGCGCAAATGCGCGCAGACAACTCCGGCTGGGAAGAAATCCTGAAACTCCCGGAACAGATGCCGGAAGAATTGATCAATTCGAAGTAGTTTCGGATCGCGGACGCCCTCGTCCGCATGCACGGTCGCGGTGAGTTACTCCTTTTCTACGACGAACTTTGTTTGCACGAATGCGGACGAGGCGTCCGCGTTCCCAAAACTAAATTGACAACTTCCGAAACCGCATGCTAAAAGTTCGCTTCGTCCGACCTGCTTTAATTTGCATTTACACGTGAGCGTAGCGTTACCGCGCGCCCGTGGCCCTTAGCCCGAAGCGTTGCTGGCTCAAAGTGTAACTGAGTCGTATGGCACAGGAAGGCAAACCTCCAGAGTCTGGAGCACCGACGGACGCGCCTACCGACGCAGCGCCGCAGACGGACGCGCGCGCTGATTCCCCCTCTCCAATTTCAGCCGATGCCGAAAAAGACGCACAGGTAGAGGCCGCGAAAGCGCGCGTGGTCGCCGCGAAAGAAGCGGCGCAGAAAGCTGCTCCCGCTGCGCCCGGCGCACCAAAACCTCCAGTTAAGAAAAAAGAAGAAGGACCGAAGCCGACTGATGCTTCGAATCACCCCCTCGTCAAAAGACTGGGCGAAAAATGCGGCGGCGCGGTGACCGAAGCGACTGAGTTCCTCGGACAGTTGTCGATTAGGATCGAACGTACGCGCATTGTTGAAGTCTGCAACGCTTTGAAGGCCGATGCTGAGACGCCCTTTGAATATCTTTCGGACCTAACCTGCGTTCATTGGCCGGATAACAGAGAAGCGCCTTTGGAAGTTGTCTATCAACTGTACTCGATTTCGAAAAACGAACGCGTGCGGCTGAAGGTTACGACGAATGGCGCCGGTGTTGAAAGCGTCACTGGGGTGTGGCCGGCAGCCGACTGGCCCGAACGCGAAGTGTACGATCTGTTCGGCGTCGTCTTTCACAATCATCCGGACTTGCGACGCATCCTGCTGCCGCCGGATTGGGATGGGCATCCTTTGCGAAAAGACTACCCACTGGAATTTATTGAGAACGCCTGGACTGAGCGCCATCTGCCTGAGTTCTCGGATGTGCAGCGCGAACAAGTTGAGCAGCGGCGCACTTACGGGCTTGAGATTTTGTCAGTGCCGCAGGAACGTGAAGTGCGAGAGCTGTTCCGTGGCGACAAAGAAGTGATGCCGAAGGACAAGTAAAGATGTACTTTGAACTTTGTACTTCGTACTTTGTTCGCACTTTGAACGGGCGCGTACCGTCGATTAAAGATCAAAGCACAAAGTACTAAGTACAAAGCACGAGCTTTTTTATGTCGCCAAAAGAAATCGCCGCCCATTACGAAGCCAAAGTTTTCGATTCGCCTGAGGCGGCATCGACGGCGGGCTTTGTTTTGACGGAAACGCACGCGCCGCGAAACGTTTGGAACAAGGCGAGCGCCGCGCAGTCACTGATGTTGAAGCTGCGCGAAAAAAAAGAGGCGGGCGAAATTAAAGAAATCGGAATAGTAATCGAGCCTTGGAAAGTTACGGGTTGTTATTTGCCGAACGAGGCACAACAGACAGCGGGTTAACTCCCTCTCCCTCTGGGAGAGGGCTGGGGTGAGGGTGCGAAGCATAGCGCCGGTCTCCTCCTAAGAATCTTTTTTCTCGTGAGGCTCAGCCTCACGAGAAGAAAATGAGACATTAGCTGGTGAGTCGCGCTAAGCCCTCACCCTAACCCTCTCCCAAAGGGACAGGGAACGAAGAATATGCATCAGGTAGAAATCGCCACAACTCGGGAATCGCTGCTTGACGCGCCAGAGATGACGCTCAACATGGGTCCGCAGCACCCCAGCACGCACGGCGTGTTGCGCGTGATCCTGAAGCTTGACGGCGAGACGGTCATCGATCTCGACTGCGACATCGGCTATCTGCATCGCGGCATGGAGAAAATTGCCGAGAACCGCATGTACGCGATGATCGCGCCGTATTGGGATCGCCTGGATTACATCGCGGCGGTTTCCAACGGTCTGGTTTGGGTTGAGACGGTCGAGCAGATGATGGGACTCGCGGTCCCGCCGCGAGCGCATTACCTGCGCACGATTCTGACTGAGTTGAATCGGATCGCCTCGCACTTGCTCTGGCTCGGCACGCACGCTCTCGACATCGGCGCCGTCACCATCCTGCTGTGGGCGTTTCGTGAACGTGAAGAGATCCTCAAAATTTTCGAGCGCCAGTTCGGCGCGCGTTTGACTTGTCACGCGTGGCGAGTCGGGGGAATGCCGAACGATGCTTACGATGATTTCGAAGCAGACGTGCGGCAGTTTATCGGTAATATTTCGGGGCGGCTGGACGAGTACGAAACGGTCCTGTCTGAGAACCGCATCTGGTTGAGCCGCACCGTCGGCATCGGCGTGATTTCCGGCGAAGACGCGATCGCGATCGGTCTGTCTGGTCCGGCATTGCGCGGTTCCGGCGTCGCCTGGGACATTCGCAAGTCGCGACCGTACGCCGCTTACGCCGACATGGATTTCGAAGTGCCGCTCGGCGAAAACGGTGACACGTACGATCGCTACCTGGTGCGGATGGAAGAGATGCGGCAATCGCGAAGCATCATTCAGCAGGCGATGGACAAGCTACCTGACGGTCCGGTGAACGCAAAAGTCCCGAAGCTGATTAAGCCGCCGGTAGGCGATTACTATCACTCAATCGAAGGACCGAAAGGCGAGATTGGCTGCTACCTTGTTTCCGACGGAATGCAACAGCCCTGGCGCATGCGTGTCCGGCCGCCGTGTTTCATTAACTTGCAGTCGTTGAAAAAGCTTTGCATCGGCCATCTGGTGGCAGACGTGGTCGCGATTATCGGAACGCTTGATATTGTTCTGGGTGAGATCGATAGGTAGATGTTCTTTCTTTTCGCAGCACCGACATTCATCGACAGCCTGCTCCTGAAATTCTTCAGCGAGCAGACGGTGAACTACGTCGTCTGGCCGTTCCTACAGATTGGCCTGGTGGTCACTATCACAACCGGCTGGGTGGCCTACGCGACGTATCTTGAAAGAAAAATTTCGGCGTTCATGCAGGCGCGCCTTGGTCCGATGCGCGTTGGCCCCTGGGGTTTGCTGCAACCGATTGCTGACGGCTTGAAGCTTTTGACAAAAGAAGACTTCGTTCCCGGGAACGCCGACCGTTGGGTCTTCTTCATTGCGCCATACATCGCGGTCGTTGCCGCCTTCGTGGTGATGGCCGTCGTGCCGTTCGGGCCTGATTGGGCCGTGATCACAGACGTGAACATCGGGGTGCTGTTCGTGCTGGCGGTTTCCAGCGTCGGCGTGCTGGCTCTGATTCTGGCGGGCTGGTCATCCAATTCGAAGTACGCGCTGATGGGAGCATTGCGTTCGAGTGCGCAGATGGTCTCGTACGAAGTGTCGATGGGAATGGCGATTATCGGCGCGTTAATGTTCGCGCGCACGTTGTCGTTGTCGGGCATCGTCGGCGCGCAAGCGTCCGATTCGATGTGGTTCGTGCTTTATCAGCCGGTTGGTTTTGTAATCTTCCTGATCGCCGGCATTGCCGAAAACAATCGAGCGCCGTTTGATTTGCCGGAGGCTGAATCGGAGCTGGTCGCCGGATTTCACACCGAGTACTCAGGCTTTCGCTGGTCGCTCTTCTTCATGGCTGAGTACGCGGCGATGGTCGTGGTCACGGCTGTCGCAACGACGCTATATCTCGGCGGCTGGTACTTTCCGTTCGTGTACGGGTTGACCGAAGCGAAGGGTTATCACAACGCCTACGTCGCGATCAGCGTGATCGTGTTCCTCGCGAAAATGGGGATTCTGCTCTATCTCTATTTTTGGCTGCGCTGGACGCTACCGCGCTTTCGCTACGATCAGTTGATGGACATTGGTTGGAAGTGGATGATCCCTGCCGCGCTCATCAATATCGTCGGGACTGCGGTTGGGGTGGGCGTCATTCAGGGCCTGGACGGCTACCGGGGGATGAATACGATCGATTCGTTGAGCCATGGATTGGGACTGACGGGGACCGGCAAAGCCATCGCGATTGGATTCGGAATCGTGAATCTCTTGTTGACGGCCGGCATCCTGTCATTAATAAATAGGCGGTCGCGCGATTTTAATCTGAAGAAGCAGCGGCGGCAGATACGGCTGGTTGATTTGCCGAAGGGGAAGCCGGCGGTTATGCCGGTTAGCTCCGAATCGACAACGTAATTTCATTAACACCTCGCTTTAGCGAGGTGGGAGCGTAAACGCGCGACTATTTTTTGTAAGCGTTTCAAGGCTTTTGTTGGAGAAGCCGTTAAAACGGCTAAGAGTCTTTCGTCCTTGTCTTAACACCTCGCTGAAGCGAGGTGTGAATGAGAAGTTTTAAGAATCCGGAATAGCTGTTATGCCACTAGTTCCTGTTCCCAAACCGACGGTAGCGCAGAAGCTGAAACGCTTCTTCATGATCGATCTATTAAAAGGATTGGCCATGACGCTCGGCTTCAATATCGGCGCGCTGACCTCGCGGGACTCGGTGGCCGGGAAGGGAATTTACACTGAGCAGTATCCGAAGGTACGTCCGGATGTGGCGCCACGGTTTCATGGCGCGCCGCGGCTCAACATGGATCCCGAGACGCACGACACGCTCTGCATTGCCTGCAACCTGTGCGCGCTCGCGTGTCCGGAGGACTGCATCGACGTGCTGGCGATGGACGTCGAGATCACCGTCGCCGGCAAGCCGCGTCGCAAGAAAGTTCTCGATGAATTTATCTTCGACACTTCGCGTTGCATGTTCTGCGCGCTGTGTCAGGAGGCCTGTCCGACATATTGTCTTGAGCTAACGCAGGACTTTGAACTCGCTACCTATTCGCGTGCAGGTTTCGTTTGGAATCGCGAGATGCTGGAACAGGGCAGAGAGACGGTTAAATACGAGAGATAGCGTATTGCCGATTGCCAATTGCCGATTTCCAATTGGCGCGTGGTCAAAGGAGGCCTTCCACCCGACGTGACCAGCGATGAGCTGAAAAAGCGTACTAAGCAGTTTGCATTACGGGTTCTGAAACTTGTTGCCGCTCTGCCAGACTCGATAGCAGGTAGGGCAATTGGTGGACAATTGGCTCGGTCCGGAACTTCGGTTGGCGCCAACTATCGGGCCGCTTGCCGTGGGCGATCCAAGGCCGAATTTATCGCAAAGAGGGGAACGTGTGAGGAAGAGGCAGACGAGAGTGCCTTTTGGATGGAAGTAATCATCGAAGGGAATCTGCTGAAACAAAAACCAGGTTGAGCCGTTACTCCGCGAGGCGGAGGAGCTAACTAAAATGTTTGCGCAGTCTAGAATATCCGCCTCCCGTTCACTGGTTAAAGCTAAGATGCAGAAAAGCAATCGGCAATCGGCAATCGGCAATCGGCAATGATCTTATCTGGTTGGGAATCAGTCTTCTTTTGGATCTTCGCGATCGGTGCGATTCTGGCGGGGCTTTTGACCGTCATGGCGCGCAACGCGGTGCACTCTGCACTCTTCCTAATCTCCTCACTCGTTTCAACCGCGGCACTCTTCATTCTGCTCGGCGCGGAGTTCGTCGCCGGCGTTCAGATTCTGGTTTATGTCGGCGGTGTGATGGTGCTGTTTCTGTTCGTCATTATGCTGGTCAACGTCGGTGCAGAAGAGCGGGGAACGGCGGCAATCTTCAATAAGCCGCCGCAGGTTGCCGCGGCGCTCTTCTTCTCGGTGCTGCTTGTCATGGGGTTGCTGTTTGCAATCAACCGCGGATACCTGGGTTTGCAGAAACGAGACTCAGCGAAACTGGAACAATCTGCGGAAACCCGGCAAGCCCAGCAACAAAACCTTCAGGCGGGGGCGACTGGAGTCAGTCAAATAAGTGATGACACTGGACGCGTCGGCACAAACTTGTACACCTACGCAGCCTTGCCGTTTGAGATTGCGAGCGTGCTGTTGCTGGTCGCCATTATTGGCTCGGTGATGCTGGCGCGTACTTTGAAACAGGAAGTTGCCGCCGATGATGTCGATCCTGAAGTCCTACAAGGTGCTGTGATTGCTTCGAAGGTTGAAGAAGCGCAAGACACTTAATGTGCGCAAGGTTTGAGTGCCGTTAGGCACGAAATATTTATAGAACCGAACCAATAAATGAAGATTGAGCCCATTTATGGGCGACAGAGTATTTCGCTCCTAAAGGAGCAGAAGGGTTTTTCGTAACAGGTTCTATAAATATTTCGCCGCCACGCGGCGAGGAATTTCATGGGCACTCTGACGACAATACTTGCGCTGTTTTTTCAGGATGCTTCCGGCAGTCGCATGTCGGCAACAATGGAGAGCATCAAGCACCCGGACCTTTCAAAGTTTCTCGTTATTGGCGCCATCCTTTTCATCATTGGCGTAGCCGGCGTGCTGGTGCGGCGCAACATCATCGTCATCTTCATGTCGATCGAGCTGATTCTGAACGCGGCGAACCTGAACTTTATCGCTTTCTCGCGTTACCTGGCAGACACCGGCGGCGCGAACCCGCTTTCCGGACAAGTGTTTACGATTTTCGTTATCGTCGTGGCCGCCGCCGAAGCGGCGATCGGACTCGGCATCGTCATCGCGCTCTATCGCAATCGCGAAACGATCTGGGTTGATGAGATCGATTTGATGAAATGGTAATTGGTCCCATTGGTCTCATTTGTCCGATCGGTCCCATGGGTCGTATGCGACAAATAGGACGAATACGACCGATAAGATAATCAGGCATTCATGCATAAGTACATCTGGCTAGTTCCGCTGCTACCGCTTATCGGCGCCGCCATCAACGGCATCTTCGGCCGTTGGTTTCGGTTTCCGGAAAAGCTGATCGGCGGAATTGCGGTCGGCACGATTGCCCTCTCATTTCTGATCACGGTCGCTGCCGTGTACTCGTACGGATTCAGCGGGAATGCGCTTTGGCCGAATCCTTACGTCACCACGCAAACGAGCTTCACCTGGATTAACGGAGGAGCTGTCCGTCAGAGCCTCGGACAACAGCCTGCGGCGTCAACGGCAACCGCCGAAACTCATGGTGAGTCGACCACAGCGCCTGTTCAACCTCAGACCGAAAGCTCAGGTTCGTTACTCAACATTGAGTGGAGTTATCAACTCGATCCTCTGTCAGCAGTGTTCATGCTGATCGTGACGGGTGTGGGCCTGTGCATCTTCGTCTTCGCGACCGGGTACATGCACGGCGACCCGGGGTTCTACCGGTTCTTCGCTTACATGGGCCTGTTCATGTTTTCGATGCTCGTGCTGGTGATGGGCTCGAACTTCGTGATGATGTTTGTCGGCTGGGAAGGCGTCGGTCTCTGCTCGTATCTGCTGATCGGTTACTACTTCAATCGCGAGGAAGCGGCTAATGCCTCGCGAAAAGCTTTCATCACGAATCGCATCGGCGACTTCGGATTCATCCTTGCTATCTTCGGTATCATCGCCACGTTTGGCAGCGCCCAATACACGGACGTTATTCAAAAAGCCGCCGGGTATCCGGTGGAAACGCTCGGGCATTGGGGACTGATGTCCTGGATTGCGCTGGGTCTGATGATCGGCGCGTGCGGCAAGTCGGCACAATTTCCTTTGCATGTTTGGCTGCCTGATGCCATGGCCGGCCCGACACCGGTTTCGGCGCTGATTCACGCGGCGACGATGGTGACGGCAGGCTTGTACATGCTGACGCGTACGAACGTCATCTTTCAGCATTCGCAGACGATGATGCTGGTAGTCGCAATCATCGGCGCTTTCACCGCCATCTTCGCCGCGACGATTGGCATCACGCAAAACGACATCAAGAAGGTTCTCGCTTACTCGACCGTCTCGCAGCTAGGCTTCATGTTTCTCGCCTGCGGCGTCGGCGCGTTTGCGATTGGCATTTTCCACGTGATGACGCACGCGTTCTTTAAAGCCCTGATGTTCCTCGGCGCGGGCTCAGTCATTCACGGCATGCATCATGAGCAGGACATGCGGCGCATGGGCGGCCTGAAGAAGTACATGCCGTACACGTACCTGACGTTTCTCGCCGGTTGGCTGGCGATTTGCGGCATCATTCCGTTCAGCGGTTTCTGGTCGAAAGACGAGATACTTTGGAAGACAGCCTCGACGGACGTCGTGCCGATCGGTTGGCTGCTGTGGATTGTCGGCACCATCGCCGCGACCTGCACCGCGTTTTACATGACGCGCCTGGTTGCGATGACGTTCTGGGGCAAAGAAAGATTCCGCGACGCGCACGACCACGGCGCCGGTCACGAAGCGCACGAAGATCACGAGACCCCTGGGCATCACGCACACACGCCGCACGAGTCTCCAAAATCGATGTGGGTGCCGTTGGTCGTTCTGGCGATTCTTGCGACCGTCGGTGGATTCGTGGGCATCAGCACCGCGTTCACGGGCGGCAAACACGTCGGCGGCCGGCTGAACATCGTCAACTGGATAAATCCCATCATCTGGAATCCAGCGACACATTCATTCGGCGAAAGCCACGCGGAAGCGCCCGCTCAAGCAAAGCCGGAAACATCTGCTGCTGATCACCGAGAGACTAAACCCGCCGCGGACGCGCACGCCGAAGTCGCGCATCCGGGATTCAATCTCGCTCATTCAGTCGAAAAAGTAGTCGGTAGTCACACGGCCGCCGAATGGGTCTTCATCCTTGTCTCATTGATCGTCGCCGGCATCGGCATCGGCCTTGGCGTTTTGTTTTATCTCAAGAAGCCTGGCCTGGCTGACGTTTGGGCCAAGCGACTCAGGCCTTTGTATGTTGCCAGCTACAACAAGTATTGGATCGATGAGTTTTTCGGCTTGACTGTCACGCGGCGCACGATGGATCTGGCGCGCGCGGTCTATGCGTTCGATTCGAAAGTCGTCGATGGAGTCGTGAACGGCCTGGCCGCAGTAACGCGTTTGACGAGCCGGATTACCGGCGGGACTGACAAATATTTCGTCGATGGCCTGGTCAATGCGATCGCGAATTTCGTCGTCCGCCTGATGTCGCCGATTGTGCGCGCAGCGCAGACTGGTTTCCTCCAAAACTATGCTTTGGTGATGGTGATCGGATTGCTGATTGCCGTTAGTGTTTATTTGATTAAGGCGTTTTAGTTTGGAGTGCGCTGACTTGTCAGCGCTTTGACTCTACAAAAGAAAAGCGGCGACAGGTCGCCGCACTCCAAATACGAGGACTGACGTGATTAAGAACAATATTCTTTCCATCATTGTCTGGTTGCCGGCGCTCGGCGGGCTATTGATTCTCGTCTTGATCAAAAAAGATCGCAGCGATCTGATCAAGAAGTTCGCGACCGGCTGGCTGGTGTTCGATTTCATCGTTTCGCTTTGGTTGCTCACTTACAACCGCGGCGTGGGTGGATTTCAGTTTCTCGAAGACCACCAATGGATCCCAATCATCGGCGCCCGTTACCAGATGGGCATTGATGGCGTGTCCGTCCTGTTGATTGTGCTGACGACTTTTCTCGGCGTGTTGGCAGCATTGTCCTCATGGAACTACATCGCCAAGCGCGAAAAGGAATACTACATTCTGCTGCTTGTCTTGCAGACCATGGTCCTGGGCGTTTTCACTTCGCTTGACCTCTTTCTCTTCTACTTGTTCTTCGAAGTCGGCTTGGTGCCGATGTATTTCCTGATCGGAGTCTGGGGCGGCGAAAACCGTCTGTACGCGGCGATCAAATTCTTTCTCTACACTCTGGTCGGTTCAGTCGTGATGTTGCTCGGCGTTTTGAAGATGTATTTCCTGACGCAGGACACGGCACTGACGTCGCAGATTGCGCCGGCGACGTTGAATCTGCTGGCGGGAAATCCGGACGCCGCCGGGTTAGTCTCGAGCACTTTGCAGCAGGCGGCGCAAAACGGGACCGGAACATTCAACATTCTCTACTTGCAGGCGATCGGCTCAGTGATGCCGATGGGAACGTTGCAGGTGCTTCTGTTCTTCGTTTTCGCGCTGGGCTTCGCGATCAAAGTTCCCATGTGGCCGTTTCACACGTGGCTGCCTGACGCACACGTCGAGGCCCCGACCGCGGGTTCCGTAATCCTTGCGGGCGTGCTGCTGAAGCTTGGCACGTACGGCTTTTATCGTTTCAACCTGCCAATGTTTCCGAAAGCGTCAATGGACGAAGCGTACTTCGGCCGTTTCGGGGTGCGCAGCGTGATGGTCTTTCTGGCGATCGTGTCAATTATCTATGGCGCGCTGGCCGCGATGTACTTCGTGGTGAAGAAGGACGGTGACGTGAAGAAGCTCGTCGCGTATTCGTCCGTTTCATCGATGGGCATCGTGATGCTGGGTCTGTTCTCGTTGAATCCAAATGGCATCAACGGTGGGGTGATGCAGATGGTCAATCACGGGATCTATTCCGGCGCCTTGTTCCTGCTGGTCGGCATCATTTACGAGCGACGCCACACACGCAACGTCGCCGAGTTCGGTGGCCTGTCGCACGTCATGCCGGGTTATGCTGCCGTATTTCTCGTGATGGCGATGACGGCGATTGGTCTGCCGCTGTTGGCCGTGTTCATTTCTGAATTTCTGACGCTCCGGGGCGCATTCGAAGCGAATCCGTGGTGGGCGGGCTGGGCGGCACTCGGAATCATCCTGAACGCGGGCTACATGCTCTGGCTTTATCAGCGGATGTTCTTTGGTGAAGTAACAAACGAAAAGAACAAGCTGCTGCCGGATCTGAGCGGTCGCGAGTGGGCCTACATGATGCCGCTGGTTCTCATGTCGCTGTGGATCGGCATATATCCGTCACCATTCATTCGCTATATCGAAAAGCCGGTGAACGCTGTGGTCAAACAACTTCGCCCGGATTATCCGATTCCTGGCGAGCCAGCACCGCGGACGGTGCAAACACAGCCACAGCCACAGCCACATAAGTAAGGAGTGATGGATTTATTCACACCGCGCTTCAGCGCGGTGACTGTGGAGCGATTGGATTGCGAAACCGTTTAAACGGTTTCCAGGATCGTCAGAGCATGCTTAACACCGGGCTAAAGCCGCGGTGTGAATTAGAAAGCTCGCGTCATTAACTTAATGACTTTTCTTTTTCAGACTTCCTTAATCAACGTGCGCGATCTGCAACTGATCGCGCCTGAGCTGATTCTCACCGTCGTCGCCTGTGTGGTGCTGGTGATGGAGGTCGTACTTCCTTACCGGCTCAGCAAATGGACGGCGTATTTTTCACTCGTAGGAATTGCGCTCGCGATGGTTTCACTCGGCGCCCTTTACTACACCATTGGCGGTAGTTTTCGATTTGGAAACCTCACCGCCCTGACGCCCACGGACGGTTTCTGGGGAATGGTGCGCATCGATGGATTTGCGCTGCTCTTCAAAGGAATCTTTTTGATTGCGGCCGCGCTCGCCGTTGCGATCTCGATCCGGTTTCTTGATGTCGAACGCGAGCAGCACGGCGAGTACTACGCCCTCGTTTTGTTTGCCACCGTCGGAATGATGTTCCTGGGCAGTGGCTATGATCTGATTTCGCTCTACATCTCGCTCGAGCTGATGGCCCTGACGTTTTACGTGCTCGTCGCGTTCACGAAGCGGCAACGCCGTTCGAACGAAGCCGGCATGAAGTACTTTCTGCTCGGCGCTTTCTCATCCGGAATTCTCCTGTACGGCATGTCGCTGATTTATGGTGTGGCGGGCTCAACGAATCTCGGTGACATTGGCAGGAATCTGGCGGGCGCGGGCCCTGAGCTTCGGCCTTTGCTTTTGCTCGGCATGATTGCCCTCGCGGCTGGTCTGTTCTTCAAAATCGCCGCCGTGCCGTTTCACATGTGGGCGCCTGACGCTTACGAAGGTGCGCCCACGTCGGTGACCGCATTCCTCTCAACCGGATCGAAAGCCGCGAGCTTCGCTTTGTTCGCGCGCATTTTCTTTGTCGCACTCGCGCCGATGCAGATCGATTGGGCGCCGCTGCTCGGAATTGTCGCCGCGCTGACGATCGTCGTGGGGAACTGGGCCGCGATCACGCAGGAGAATTCGAAACGGCTGCTCGCGTATTCTTCGATCTCAAACGCCGGCTACCTGCTGATTGGCATTATCGCCAACAACACCTACGGAAACATCGGACTGTTCATTTATCTGCTCGTGTACACGCTCATGAACATGGGCGCGTTCGGCATCATCATCAGCCTGCGCCGCCGCGGCATCATTGGCGACAACGTTGATGACATGACGGGGCTCGCGCAGAAAGCGCCGGGCATGGCGGCGATGATGGCGATTTTCATGCTGTCGCTCGGGGGCTTACCCGGTACCGGCGGCTTTATCGGAAAGTATTTTCTGTTGTGGGGCCTGCTGAGCCGCGGTGACGCCGAGGGCAAAACCTGGTACTACTGGCTGGCGGGCTGGGCCGTCATTAACATCGTCGTCTCCTTTTTCTACTACATCCGCTTTATTCGCGTGATGTACCTCGGCGATCGCGTGGCTGATGATGAACCACTGTCGATGTCGCCCGGGCTCCGCGCCACTCTCATTGCCGCGCTGGTCGGTATTCTGGTCATTGGAATCTATCCCCAACCATTCATCGCGTTAGCGCAAAAGCTGATGCCCTCAACGGCGGCCCCGGTCGCGCCGGCCGTTCCTAACACTCCCGCGCCTTCGGAGTAAACTCCCGACTTTGCTGCTCTACATCTTCTATTTCTTTGCCGCAATTTCGATTGTTCTGGGTCTGCTCTCACTTCGCGGCGGCGTCCGGTTTGTGCGTTATCTGCAGAAAGAGACTGCGAAAGAGCTGCCGGATTACACGCCGTTCACGACCGTGTTCGTGCCGTGCCGGGGCGTCGATGATGGGCTGAAAGAAAACATTCTGAGTCTGTTCGCGCAGGACTATCCGGAGTTTGAAATCATCTTTGTCAGCGACTCGGTGGACGATCCGGCCTTTGCCGTTATTGAACAAGCGCGCCAATCTTTTCAGAAACAGACAGGCCCGGTCATCAGCACAATCGTCGCCGGGCCGGCGAGCGACAGTGGCCAGAAAGTCCACAATCTACGCCAAGCGGTCAACGCCGCGGACCCGCAAAGCGAGGTGTTCGTTTTCACGGACACGGACGCGCAGACACAAAACTTTTGGTTGCGCGCGCTGGTTGCGCCGCTGCGCGATGACACAGTTGGCGCCACCACGGGTTATCGTTGGTTTGTGGCGCGTGACGGTGGGTTCGCTTCGCATTTGCTATCCGTCTGGAATGCGGCAATCGCGTCCGCTTTGGGTGAGCGAGGCGAAAAAAACTTCTGTTGGGGCGGCTCGACGGCGATTAAACGTGCGACCTTTGAGACTCTCCGCCTCGCGAATCGTTGGAAAGGCACCGTGTCGGATGACTTCACGGTCACCCGCGTTCTTCACGAAGCAGGCCAGGCCGTTAAGTTTGTCCCGCATTGCCTGACGCCTTCGTTTCATCGTTCGAGCGCCCGCGAGCTAATCGAATTCACCACGCGCCAGTTGAAGATCACGCGCGTTTACGCGTCGCATCTGTGGCGGTCAGTACTTATCGGGAGCGTGATATTCGCGATAACGCTTTTCGGCTGCATCGCGCTCATCATCGTTCGCGCAGCCCTGGGTGTCTCTTTCGCGACGCCGCATCTGCTGTTACTGCTCATCTTTGTTATGGGCGCCGCTAAGTCGCACTTGCGTTTGAAA
The DNA here is from genome assembly GCA_963726075.1 of uncultured Acidobacteriota bacterium. Taxonomy (GTDB): domain Bacteria; phylum Acidobacteriota; class Blastocatellia; order Pyrinomonadales; family Pyrinomonadaceae; genus UBA11740. Next base: position 169,738 of record CAVSAQ010000002.1, read on the forward strand.
GCGGTGAGCTTAATCATCAACGATGAAGCCATGCGACGCACGGGGACAACCCTGGCGCACGTGTTCCTGTGGCCCATCGCATCGCTACTGTTTCTCTGCAATGCATTGGCAGCTGTGGTTTCGCGGCGTATCACCTGGCGTGGCATTAGGTATGAATTGAAATCGCCAACTGAAACTGTCATTCTGGCCCGCGAACCGGTCCGACGCGCATGATTCACCAACGAAAACGTTCGCTTCTCGGGGCTGCATTGCTGGCGGCACTTATTGCGTCATCCGTTCCTGCCCAAAACCGACGTATCGTCGAGCCTTTAATGGCAATGATTACGACCGAGCGCGACTTCTCGCTCATGTCCGAAGAGAAGGGAATCCGCGAATCATTCACCGAGTTCATCGCTGAGGACGGCATTCTTTTTCGGCCGCGCGCGGTGTTTGGCAAGAAGTGGATGCAAGAGAATCCTTTGCCTCCTGCAACGACACGACCGCTCCTGGTTTGGCAACCGATCTTCGCGGGAATTTCGCGCTCCGGTGACCTGGGATACACAACCGGTCCGTGGCAATTCAAGAACGACATTAAAGATGCGAAGTTTTCTGCCTTCGGCACCTTCATGACTGTTTGGAAGAAACAGCCTGACGGTAAATGGAAATTTGTAGTGGATCTCGGCGTCTCAAATCCTGAGCCGAAGAAGCCGAAGTTGTTAACTTATGGTGAACCTGCTTCCGGCCGTTTCACGCGTGACGCAGCCAAGGGGCGTAGCGCGCTACAGGATACAGAGCGCGACTTCTCCAAAGCGTCCGTGACACGCGGCGCGGTCGAAGCTTTCCTCGCATTTGCGTCGCCGGACGTGCGCGTCTTTCGAAATCAGAAGGAACCATTCATCGGCAGGAAGGCCGCGGTTGGGGCTTGGACGCCGCTTTCAATCGAGTGGAGTTGGACGACGCAGTTCGCGGATGTTTCGAAATCTGGCGACATAGGTTACAGCTATGGCCTCTATGCAATGCGCGACAAAGCCACGAACTCCATAACCGAAACGGGCAACTACATGCGCGTGTGGAAGCGAGTCAACGGCGCGTGGAAGCTGATCCTCGATCTCACCGATCCGCATCCGCCGGAGAAGAAGAGTTAATGGCTACCAAGGCGGCGCAACTGGTTCAACTGATCCGTTCCACGAAACGTGAAAAGCGTCTCGGAACAGTGATTCTGTTTGTGACTTCGCGTTGCAACTCTCTGTGTCGCACGTGCTTTTATCACGACGAACTGAACCAGCCGGGCGACATGACGTTCGAGCAAATCGAAAAGGTCTCGCGCACGATGCCGCCGATCACAGACCTCTGGCTTTCTGGTGGAGAGCCGACGCTGCGTCATGATGCTTCGGAAATCATCGACTTGTTTGTGCGGAACAACGGCGTGCAGCGATTAATTATTCCCACCAACGGACTGGTGAAGGACCGAGTGTGCGCGATCGTCGATAATGCCCTCGGCCGGCATTCGTCGATGCACTTGTATTTGAATGTAGCGCTCGACGGTTACGGCGAAACTCACGATCGGATTCGCGGCGTGCCCGGACATTGGCAGAAAACTCTCGACTGCATTGCAGCGCTTTATCCGCTGAAGGAGCAGTACGGAGAACGTTTGCGACTCAACGTGAACACGGTTGTATGCGCCGACAACTACATGGAAATTGAGAAGCTCGGCGAATTCATGTGGAGTAACTACCGGCTCGACGGCCAATACTTCAACATCGTCCGCGGCGAGACGCTCGTGGGTGACGAAATCAAACAGGTGCCGCCGAGCGTGCTGCCGAAGATGTACGCGTACATTTCGCAATTGACGAAGCGATATGGCGACCGAATGTTTGCCGACGACGACGCGTCGCGGCGCTTCGTGAAGAACGTCGCCTACGTGGGCACCATCACCACCCATTACCGAACTCAGCACGAGAACTTCGCGAAATCAACAGCCTGGCCATTTGCCTGCACGGCGGGGCAAACAATTGCCGTCATCGATTACAACGGCGATGTGCGCGCGTGCGAGCTGCGCCAGAAGTTTGGGAGTCTAAGGGATCACGATTACGACTTCGGCGCTCTGTGGGCAAGTCAGGAAAGAACGGCGGAACTCAACGAGATTGACGGCGGGAAGGCTTGTTGGTGCACGCACGTGTGCTTCATCCACGACTCAATGCGACATTCGCGGCGGGCTTTGCTCGTCGAAGGGCCGAAGAATTACCTCAAAAGGGCAACGTGGTAAACTACCGAGTACGCGATGTCTCAGCGACTTGTAACCTACGTAACTCCTGAGGAATACCTCCGGCGCGAGCGCCTGGCTGAGTATGAGTACAAGAGCGAATATCTCAATGGCGAGATATTCGAGATGACTGGAGCGAGCCGGCAGCACAATCGAATTACGATCAATATCAGCAGTTCGCTGAATCTCCAGTTAAAAGGCCGTCCCTGGGAAACTTACGCGGTGGACATGCGCGTGCAAGTGCGAGCTTCCGGTCTTTACACTTACCCGGATGTTGCAGTCGTTTTGTGGCGATCCACAATTCGACGATGAGTACGTTGATACGCTGCTCAATCCCACGCTGCTCGTCGAGGTTCTATCGCAATTGACTGAGCGCTATGATCGCATTGCCAAGACTTCGTATTACCGCACAATCGATTCGCTTGCCGAGCATCTGTTGGTGGCTCAGGATGAAATTAGATTGGAGCAATACGTGAAACGCCCCAACGGACAATGGCTCTTGTCGGAGTACAGAGAACTCCATGGAGTCGTCGAGCTGACTTCAATCGGATGTGAACTCAGACTAAGCGATGTGTACGACCGAATTACCTTCGAGCCTAAGCGCCGTGTCACAAGACGACGACAAGCATGACACGAACATCAAGTCCGGCCGTGCCTATGGCGCGGCCATCTCACTGTTCGCGGCCGTCGTTGGTGGGTTAATCGTCGGCTGGTTGCTGGATCGCTGGCTGGGCACCGCCCCGTGGCTACTGGTTGTTGGTCTTGTCCTCGGCGCGGCCGGCGGTTTTTACGAATTCATTCGCGCGACGTCCCGGCTCAACTAATCTCTATGGAAACTCCCTCTCCCTCTGGGAGAGGGTCGGGGAGAGGGTGCGCAGCTTAGCGACTGGTCGGATTGACCTGAGATCGCGCGAGGCTCAGCCTCGCGCGAAGCCAGATAAGTAAAGTTGAAACGTTCGCGCTAAGCCCTCACCCTCTCCCAAAGGGAGAGGGCATTCTTTCGTTCAAATTGAATGGCCTCAGAAATTCCTCAACCAACCCGCACATCTTGTCGTCTAAAAGTATTGACCATGCGATGACCCGCTGTGTATAGTCTTTCGAACCAGGGTGCATCGCCCGGTGGCCCCTCCACCAAGCAAAGTTAGCCCAGCCTCATAGCGTTTTAGCGAAATTGTGAGTAGAGAGCCTACCCCTATGAAAGACCACGCCTACTTGTTGCGCGGAAGTTTCGCCGCCATCTGTGCCAGTCTTCTAGTTTTCGTTGCCGGCCCAATGCAAAAAGCGTCGGCAGCGCCACAAAAGAGTCCGGTGCTGTATAGCGCCTCGAGTTCATCGACGCGAGCCGTCGCGCTCGAGTCGGTAACGTTGCGCGCGGAGCCGTTTCAGTTGACGTCTGACGGTTATTTTGGCGCAGGCGATACACGAACGCGCATTGCGCTGTTCGGCACGGACTTCGAGTTTCTACAAGGTGAAGGCGTAAACGCCTTAAGCGCGGACGCGCAGGATGCAGCCGGAGCAGTCTATCCGCTAAATGTTGAGTACGTCGGCACGGTCCCGAATTTCGACGGCGTTTACATGGTGATCGTGCGGCTGAATGACTCGATGCCGGCGAACGTCGGCGACGTGCTGATGCGCTTGAGGCTGCACGGAATGGCGAGCAATCGCGTGCGCGTCGCCATCGGACAAGTTGGCGGCGGACCGGCGGACGACTTTCCGGGCGTAGGAACACCGGCGCCGGCAACACCGCCGGGCGCGGTGACACCGCTGACGCTGGCGCAGTATCAGGCTCAATACGACAGTCCGAGTTTTCCGGACGACGGTGACATCGCCAGATTCCTGGAGCAAACATCATGGGGGTCGAAAGGTGATCGAAGTGATTTCAACCAGGTCCGCCAGATGGGCATCAACGCCTACCTCAACCAGCAATTCAACGAGCCGGTAGCTAACATTCCGAAGGGATCCAACTATCCCGATTTGGCGTTTCCCTCTGACGATTCCGGTCAGGGCTGTCCAACCGGAAGTCCGGCAACATGCGGACGAGATAACTATTCGCTGTATCCCGTTCAGAAAACTTTTTTCACGAATAGTCTTTCAAGATCGGATCAACTGCGTCAGCGCGTGGCGTTCGCACTTCACCAGATGACTGTCGTCTCAGGTGTTAGTCCGCTTGATCGGCCGAGCTGGATGACCACGTATCTTCAGATACTCGATCGCGGCGCATTTGGGAACTATCGGACGTACCTTGGGGAGCTCACCCTTAATCCCGTAATGGGCGATTACCTCGACATGAAGCTGAGCACCCGCACGAACCAGAACGAAAACTTCGCGCGCGAAGTGCTTCAGCTCTTCTCAATTGGTGTGAACGAGTTGAATCTTGACGGCACAGTGAAGGTAGATGCGCAGGGCGTTCCGATTCCCGCTTACTCGCAGACGCACGTAAACGAATTCACGCGTCTCTTTACCGGTTGGAGAGAGGTTCAGGGTGGGCTGACGCCACCGGCCGGAATGACCGGTTCCGTCATTAATTACCGTGATCCGATGGCCCCGCGCGGCGGAACAAATCACGACTTTAACCCGAAGACCCTGTTCAATAGCGTGATCACGCCCCAATGCTCAAGCGCGAGTGGTACCGCGAACATCAATTGCGCCATAGCAGATCTGACGATTGGCCTGGACAATATCTACAATCACGCGAACGTCGCTCCGTTTGTCAGCAAACAACTCATCCAGCATCTGGTTACGAGCAATCCCAGCCCGGCGTACGTCGCGCGGGTGGCGACTGTTTTCAACAGCAACCGTACTAACCCGACGCAGATGCAGGAAGTTGTTAGAGCGATCCTGCTCGATCCCGAAGCGCGCGGTGGCGTTAAGACCGATCCGAACTACGGCAAGTTGCGCGAGCCAATCCAATACCTCACGAACATTCTGCGTGGCTTCAATGCCAACAGCGATGGCGTGATCGCAAACCGATCGCCATCCTCGCTCGGCGATATGACGGTCTACCTGGATCAATCATTGTTTCAGCCACCAACGGTATTCAGCTATTACCAGCCAGAGTACCAGGTACCGGGAACCGGCATTCTCGGTCCGGCCTTCGGCATCCTTTCAACTTCCACGACCCTGCGGCGCGCGAACGTGGCGAATCAGCTGGTTTATTCCGGAATTCCCATAAACGCGACGAACGCGCCGATTGGAACTCAACTGAGCCTGACATCGCTGGAAGCGCAGGCGAGTAATCCCGGCGCGATTGCGGATGCGCTCAACGCCCTGCTCTTGCACGGCACCATGTCAACGCAGTTCCGGAACTCGATCATCACCGCGATGAACGCGATCCCAACCTCGGACGGTAACTTCGCGCGCAAGCGGGCCCAGGTCGCCGTTTACCTGGTAACAACTTCGTCTCAGTTCGACGTACAGAGATAACAATCATGGCACCATCACGCAGAGATTTCTTACGGACGGGCGCATGCGCGCTCGGCGGCGCGGCGCTGGCTTCCAGCTTCGACAGCTTTGGCCTGGTTCACGCCTTAACGCCACAAGCGGCGACGGACTATAGAGCGCTGGTCTGCATTTTTCTGAACGGCGGCAACGATGGGAATAACATGGTTGTCGATCTCAACCAGTACAGTTCGTACGCGACCGCTCGCGGAGTTGATTTGGCCATTCCCCAGGGAAACCTGTTGGCGGTTTCTCCGATCACTGGCGGCTCTTATGGATTGCACCCCAACCTGAGCGGGTTGCGAGACTTATTCAATCCGCCGTTTCAGAAGTTAGCGGTGCTTTCGAATGTTGGGCCCCTGGTTGAACCGCTCACGAAGACCACTTACCTGGGTTCCGGCAAAAAGCCGCTTCAATTGTTTTCACACTCGGATCAGGTGGGTCTGTTTCAGACATCGATTGCGAACGTTGTCGCCCAAACCGGATGGGGCGGCCGAGTGGCCGACACGCTCGGCGGCTTGAATGGCTCGGCGACATTTCCGCAGAACGTTTCGATCGCAGGGATCAATTTGCTTCTGACGGGCGTGAACACCCGGCAACTTGCCGTTGCTGACTCAGGCACGTCGCTGGCGAATGTGCTGCAACTGATTATGGCCGGCACGTCCGGCGAAGTGGCTTCGAAGACGACCGCGTTCAACGCCTTGCGCACTTATGATCGGAACTTCACGTTGATCAAGGCCGCGAGTGACACGCGCACCAGCGCCATTCAAACCGATCAGGCGTTGAGCACCGTAAATCCGATCCTGACTACGGTGTTTCCGAATACGTCGCTTGGGCGGCAACTCTTGCAAGTCGCGCGTTTGATCAAAGCTTCGACCGATGCGACAGCCGGAATCAACATGAAGCGACAGATTTTCTTCTGCCAGATCGGCGGCTTCGATACCCACAGCACTCAAATCACCGGTCAGGGCAACCTAATGACGCAACTTAGCGCGGCCATGAGGGCGTTTTATGACGCCACCGTTGAGTTGGGCTTGGCGAACAACGTTACGACGTTCACGTTGTCCGATTTTGGGCGCACGCTTCAGGTGTCCGGTACCGGCGCGCAAGCGGGCACGGACCACGGCTGGGGTAACAATCACTTCATCATGGGTGGCTCGGTGGTTGGTGGACGTTTCTTCGGAAGTTATCCGACCCTCCAATTGGGTGGCCCCGATGACACCAATAACCCGGGCTCGAGTGCTCGTGGTCGTTGGATACCGACGACTTCAGTTGAGCAATACGCGGCGACACTCGCGACCTGGTACGGATTATCTTCGGTTGATCTGCCCGCAGTGTTTCCGTTGATTGGGAGGTTCTCGTCCCCGACCCTCCCGTTCATGACCTAGCTGGCTAGCGTTTAGTTTAGAGGCGGGCTACTGCCCGCCCTTCATTCGATATTTTTGGCGGGCAGTAGCCCGCCTCTAGACTAATTGCAGGATGAACATCCTGGAGACTTGTAATGCCTAGCGATCACCCGCTAGGCTATTTTAGTTAGGAGTGAGAGCAGAACCGAAAATGTGGAGTACCTGTCACCGCTGGTTGCTGATTGTGGTCCTCCTGCTGGCCGGCGTTGCTGCCTTCCTGGTTTCCAACAGCCTTCTGAATCCGACCGCCGGCGCGTTCTCAGCGGGACCACCGCCCGGTTACGCGCGCGCGCCAGGCGAAGAGCCCGAAGCCTGTGCCGAGTGCCACCTGTCGCCCGGCGATCCGGGTTCGGGACAAATCTCGATTACGGTTCCGCCCACGTACGTGCCAGGGCAGACGTATCAAGTCACCGTGACTCACACGAATCCTGATACCTCGCGCCTGCGGTGGGGATTTCAACTCACGGCGCTCGATTCTTCGGACGAGAAGGCCGGCGAGTTGCAGAACACGAGCGTACTCACGCAAGTGATTACGGGTGGGCCGGGTGGCAATCGTCAGTACATCGAGCACAGTTCCAGCGGCACGTTCATCAATCAGCAGGGCGGAGCGAGTTGGACATTCAATTGGGTTGCGCCAGCCACGGACATTGGAGTGGTGACGTTTTATGCCGCAGGCAATCACGCGAATAACGACGGCAACACTTCGGGCGACTACATCTATTTTACGTTTGCCAGTTCACAACCCGCGGCCGCAACGCCGGATTTTTCCGTGAGTGGTTCGCCGTCGCTGCAGACTGTTGCTCCGGGCAACGGCACGACTTACAACGTAACGGCGACGCCTGCTAACGGATTCACGGGAAATGTTTCTTTGAGCATCAGCGGCTTGCCGACGGATGCGAATGCTGCGTTCGATCCCACGTCGGTGAATCTAACGGACACTACAGCTAAATCGTCCACCTTATCCGTGACCACTGGTTCAAATACGCCCGTCGGTACATTCCCGCTCGCCATTACAGCGATCAGCGGGATGCTTCAGCACACCACGAATGTTTCATTGCGCGTTGTGAGTGCTACCAGCGCGGACGTTTCGGTAACCAAGACCGCGTCGCCCAACCCCGGGTTCTCGGGTTCGACGCTCACTTATCGCTTAGTGATTGCGAACAGCGGCCCGGCTTCAGCGACCAATGTGAATGTCACCGACAATCTGCCCGGCGGCGTCACGTTTGGATCGGCGACAACGACCCAGGGCTCTTGCAGCGGCACCGGTCCGGTAAATTGCAGCATCGGAACGTTGGCCAGCGGCGCGTCGGCGGTCGTAACGATTACCGTCACGCCCACCGCTTCAGGCCAGATTACGAACAACGCGACGGTCACCGCGACGGAAGCCGATCCCGATTCATCGAACAACACGGCGGCGCTCATCACGGTCATCGATACTCCGCCACCGGCGCCGATTCTGCTCGATCAGAATCTCACCGTTAGCACGGTCGTCACCGGCCTGGATCAGCCGACCACGATGGCATTTCTCAAAGGGAACGAATTTTTCGTACTCGAGAGAGCTACCGGGCGCGTGCAAAGAGTTCTCAATGGTCAAATACAAGCGCCCGCTCTCGATCTTGCCGTTAACAACAACTCTGAGCGCGGCCTGCTGGGCATTGCACTGCACCCCAACTTCGCTTTCAACGGGTACGCGTATCTGTATTGGACCGAGAGCAGTACCGGAGCCGACTCGGCCGATGTGGCAAGTGTGCCGACACTTGGCAATCGCGTTGACCGGTACATCTGGAATGGCTCGAGCCTGACGTTCGATCGCAACTTAATAAAGCTTCGTGCGGTGCAGGAGGATGCGAATCAACCGGCACGTGGGAATCACAATGGCGGGGTGATACGGTTTGGCCTCGATGGGAAACTTTACATCATTATCGGCGATGTGGGTCGAAGAGGCTTCCTGCAGAATCTGAATTGCGGTCCGACTGCTACTTGTCCTGGGCCGATGGTTGCTGACGATCAATTCGGAGGGCCAGAGCCCGATAACAATCACCTTACCGGAGCAATTCTTCGTCTGAACGATGACGGTTCGACGCCCGCCGACAACCCGTATGCAGGCATTCCTACCGTCCAAGAGACCGAGACTACAGCCAACATCCGCAGGCTGTTTGCCTACGGCATTCGCAATAGCTTTGGGATGGCTTTCGATCCGTTGTCGGGAAATCTTTGGACGCAAGAGAATGGTGATGATTCATTCGATGAGATTAACCGCGTGCCCGCAGGGTTCAACGGCGGTTGGGTGCAATTGATTGGACCCTCGAGCCGGATTGCCGAATACAAATCAATTGAAACAACCTACGGTAATGGCACGATTCAGCAATTGCGTTGGCCACCGTCTCTGATTGCCGACACGCCAGCAGAAGCGCTTTCGCGTCTCTACTCGCTGCCGGGTTCGCAGTACGTCGAGCCACAGTTTTCGTGGAAATACGCGCTCGCACCTTCACCAATTGGATTCGTGAATGGCAACGGACTCGGCGCCGAATACAACGGAGACCTGTTTGTCGGCGCGTCGCGGACGACGCTGTTTGGGGGCTACCTGTTCCGCTTTAAGTTGTCGGGCGATCGGCAGTCCCTCGCGTTCAGCGATGCGCGGCTGCAGGATAAAGTCGCGGACAACCTGGATAAGTTCGACGTCACGGAAAGCGACAGTCTGTTAATCGGCAAGAACTTCGGTGTCACAACCGACATTCAAACCGGACCAGACGGTAACCTGTACGTCGTTTCGCTTTCGAATGGCGCCATCTACCGCATTACAAGCGAACAACCGACAGTGTTCGTGGCTAATCTCACGGGCGCGCAGGAGGTGCCGCCCAACAGTTCGACGGCCACAGGCACGGCGACCTTGTTGCTGGATCCAAACGAAAACGAAGCGCGCCTGGCGTTAAACTTTTCCGGATTGTCGAGCGCGCAAACCGGAGCTCATATCCATGGCCCGGGCGCCGCGGGTAGCTCTGCGCCAATCTTGTTCCACCTGGCAAACGGGAACTTGAGCGACGTCGTGATCTCGCTGACGCCAACCGACGTGCAGAATCTCAAGAATGGATTGCTCTACGTCAACGTTCACAGTAGTAACTTCCCGAATGGTGAAATACGCGGGCAGTTTGGGACATCGTCCTCAGCGAGCAGCATCCAGTTCAACGCCGCGACTTATCGCTTCAGCGAGTCTGCAGGCGTGGCCACGGTTAACGTTACGCGGCTGGGCGATACCTCCAGCGCGGCGGCGGTGAGTTATGCCACCAGCGACTCTGCGGGCGGCCCCAACAACTGTAACGTCGTTTCGGGTAATGCCGCCTCGCAATGCGATTACACCACGACCATCGGCAAACTGAGTTTCGCTGCCGGCGAGACCCTTAAAACGATAAGCATTCCCATCACGAACGATGTTTACGCAGAAGGCGATGAGAATTTTACCTTGTCTCTGACGTCTGCAACCGGGGCATTGCTCGGCTCGCCGAACGTCGCGACAATCACGATTAGCGACAACGAAACTACGAATGGCACTAACCCGATCGACTCGAGTGACTTCTTTGTTTATCAGCACTACATTGATTTCCTGAATCGCCAGCCGGATCCGAGCGGCTACGCGTTCTGGGTCAATAACATTGAATCCTGCGGTGCAGATGCCGGATGCCGCGAAGTCAAACGCATCCACACGTCGGCGGCTTTCTTTCAGTCAATTGAATTTCACGAGACCGGTCTGCTGGCATACCTGACGAATCGTGCTGCGTTTGGAAATATGAGCGCGCCGAATCCGCCGGTACCGCTAACTTACAGTCAATTCGTCAACGACGCGCAGATACTGCAAAAGGACTTTGTGTTTGGTGCACCCGGCGCTGAGGCCCAGCTTGAGGCAAATAAGCAGGCGTACTTTAACGAGTTCGTCACTCGTCCTGCCTTTGTGGCCAAATACGGCGCGCTATCGAATCGCAATTTCATTGACACCTTGTTTGCGACCGCGACTGTTGGCACCACAACGGGCGAATTGACGATCGGCGGCTTGAATGGCGCTCAGGTGGTACCACCAACTGCGTCAACTGCGACCGGCCTTGCGATTGTGCGCCAGCCGGTAAACGGCTTAACGTTCTCGGCATCACTGTCTTTCACCGGACTGAGCAGCTCGGAAACGGTGGCGCATCTTCACGGGCCGGCGGCCGCCAACGCAAACGGTCCCATTATTGCCACGTTGCCGAACGGCCAATTTGTGAACTTCCCAATTACGCTCACTGTGGCTCAAGCTCAGCAACTGGGGAGCGGGCAGTTATACGTGGATGTGCACACAACGAATTTTCCGGAAGGCGAAATACGTGCACGACTCCCAAACGTTCAATTTGTGCGGGACGTGATTTTAGACGCGCTGAACGCCGGGTTGATCACGCGCGCGCAGGCGCTGCGACTGGTTGCCGAATCAAATTATCTGAAGCAGAACGAATTCAGCCGCGCGTTCGTCTTGATGGAATACTTCGGCTATCTCCGGCGCGATCCCGACACAGCGGGCTATAACTTCTGGCTGACAAAACTCAACAGCTTCAATGGTGATTTCATCAAGGCCGAGATGGTGAAAGCCTTTATTACTTCGCTTGAATACCGCCAACGGTTCGGGCCGTGACTAAATCACGATTCTCGTCCGGTGGCTGGATCTGTTTAACGCCACTACCAACGCGCAATTCGTAGATACGCTAAATAGCAATGCGGGCAATCCATTGTCACCGTCGGAACGAGATGCGCTGCTGGCCAATCTGAATAACAGCGTGAAGACGCGCGCGCAGGTTCTACGAGCGGTGGCCGAGGATCCGACGCTGGTCACCGCAGAATCCAATCGCGCCTTTGTGTTAATGCAGTTCTTCGGTTATTTGCGGCGCAATCCTAACGATCCGCAGGACATAGACCACACCGGCTATGACTTCTGGCTGACGAAATTGAATGAGTTTGGCGGCAACTTCCAGCAGGCCGAGATGGTGAAAGCCTTTATCAACTCGACTGAGTATCGACAACGATTCGGGCCGTGACGTTTAGGCTAGTGATTCCACCTGCCTGAGACAGGCGACCTGTTTAGTGAACCCACGAACGGATTAGTAGTACCGGCACCTTCCGAATCGCGCCCTGAAGCGGTCAATCGCGACTAAAGCCACGCCGTTCGAAGGATTACAAGAACCCTTGCTATACGGCAAGTCTTATCTTATTCTTTCGCTGCCCGACCAGCTATAACGAGTTGCCAACCGAAGTAAAGTACGCGCGCGTCAGGAGTTCGGAATCGCTGAGTGCGCGCCCGATAGGAAAGAACTAATCTTGTTATCCCCCTCTCTTGCCGTTAACGGTCGGCCTCTACCTGTGGTTTCAGGCCACTCTGATTCCCGTTTACCTCACTCCCGATCGAACAGCGCTCGTGGTCGCGTTGCGAGTTACGCAATGCGGTGCTGCCGGTTGTTGCTCATCCTCGTTTCAGTTCAGTTGTCGACTAACGCTCAATCGTTCTCCACGCCAACAGCCTACACGTCCTTCGAGAACCCTAACTACGGAGTCGCCGCTGATTTCGACGCCGACGGAAAGATTGACTTAGCTACCGCGAATGTTTTGACCAGGTCTGTGACCTTTGCTTTCAACAATGGGACAGGTTCCTTCCCGTCAAGAATTACATACAACTCCGATCCCAATCCCGGGTCGAGCGCTCCTGAGCCTCTGGCGATTGGTGACTTCAACGGTGACGGCAAACCTGACGTGGCCGTAGGTAACTATTCCGGGGGAACGCTGAGTCAGGGAAGTATCGGCATTCTGCTTAATAATGGGGATCGCACCTTTGCGTTTGCCGTGGCCTACAACGCGAGAAGTCCATGGGACATTGCCGTGGCTGATCTAAATGCTGACGGACAACTGGATGTAGTTGCGGCCAGTGAAGCCACCGATAATGTGAGTGTGTTGTTGGGAAACGGGAACGGTACCTTTCAAGCGGCGACAACGTATCCCGCGGCCAATGAGCCTGCCGGGATTTCTGTTGCCGATTTCAACGGAGACGCGAAACCAGATCTGGCGGTTACCAACTATTCTGGAAATGTTCTCAGCATTCTTCTGGGAAATGGAAACGGCACATTTCAGGCGCCGGTAAACTATCCGGCCGGAGCGACGCCCAGAGGAATTGTTGCGAAAGATCTCAATGCCGATAACAAGCAGGATCTCATTGTGGCCGTAGCCAACTCGGCTGCTGTTTACGTTTACATCGGAATCGGGGATGGCACTTTCCCAGCGGCGGTGAGCTACACGGTTGGCTCAGGACCGATCGAACCCAGCATCGGGGATCTTAACGGTGATGGGAAAGACGACATCCTGGTTGTTAACGCCAACACCAGCTCTTACAGTGTGCTGCGCGGGAACGCAGACGGAACGTTTCAGGCCGCCATTACAAGTACCGCCAGATCTGGTTCCTATTCGTCCACACTCGCCGATTTTGACAACGATAACAAATCAGACCTGGCCATCATTAATAACGCCCACGACCTGGTTGACGTATACCTCAATTCTCCTACTGCCCTGGGAGCTTCGTTCAACGCGGTGAAAAACACACCCGCGACAAACGTTTTGGTTGCGACCTTCAGGGATTATGACGCGGCGAAAACGGCCGCCAGTTTTTCTGCCACGATTAACTGGGGTGATAGTACGCCGTCATCCTCGGGAACCATCTCGGCTAACGGGAGTGGAGGGTTCAACGTAAACGGCACACATGCCTACGCGACGCATGGAGCCTACATTGTCGCCGTGCAAGTTTCCGACACAAGCGGTAACTTCGCCACCGCGACCGGCTCTGCCAGCGTTGCTGCAAACGCGCCCACTATCACCAGCGCAACTACCGATGAAGATACGCAAAGCGCCATCGGCTTAGTAATTAACCGCCACGCTAATGATGGCCCGGAAGTGACGCACTTTAAGATCACGAGTATTACGAACGGAACACTATTTAAGAGCGACGGAAATGCTCAAATCGTCAACGGCTCGTTTATCACTTTCGCGGAAGGCAATGCGGGTCTAAGGTTCACTCCGGCCGCAAACCTCTCAAATCCCGCAACAACCTTTTCTTTTAACGCGCAAAGCTCGCACGATGTGACCGGCACCGGTCTCAGTACCGCTACTCCCGCCAGCATCACGGTTAATCCGGTCGCCGACGCAGTATCCGTGACGGACGCGACCACGACGGTCAACACGCAGACAACGTCAGGGTTGGTAATAACTAAAAATGCAGTTGATGGGGCTGAGGTGACTCACTTCAAAATTACGAACATTACCAACGGAACGTTGTTCAAAAATGATGGCGCGACGCAGATTACAAACAACAGTTTCATTACCGCGGCTGAAGGTGCCGCAGGCTTGAAGTTTACTCCAGCAAATAATCTCGCGAGTCCATCGAGTGTATTTAGTTTTCAGGTGCAGGGCGCGACGAGTTCAGGCGGCGCCGGTCTCGGTCCATCGGCTACGGCGACGATTACTGTGAAAGTTCCGACGACGACCGTTGTTTCCTCGTCGGTGAATCCGTCACAGTTCGGCCAAAGCGTGACTTTCACTGCCACAGTTACTTCCAACAGCGGCGTTCCGACGGGCACGGTGCAGTTCAAAGACGGTGTCAGCAACGTCGGATCTCCGGTTACGTGTGTTGCTGGGCCTGGGAATACTTGCAGCGCGCAATTCTCGATTTCGACCTTAAGCGTCGGGAGTCACAACATCTCTGCGACCTACAGCGGTGACGCGAACGTGGACACCAGCACTGGCTCGTTAGCGGGCGGTCAGCTCGTTAATTGTGTTGCCTTGGTCGTGAGTAACACGAACGACAACGGGGCAGGCAGCCTGCGCGAGGCGATCCTGGGCGCTTGCCCGGGCGGTAACATCACTTTCGCTGCGGGCCTTACATCCGGTGGACCAGCGACGATTACGCTCACGAGCGGTGAATTGCTGATTGATAAGAACCTCCCGATCAGCGGTCCCGGCGCGAATCTGTTAAGTGTGAGTGGCAATCACGCCAGCCGTGTTTTCAATGTGCAAACGGGTAACGTTGTGATCACCGGCCTAGCGATCATTGATGGAGAAGTGGGTCTGGGCCAGGTCGGCGGCGGAATCTGGAATCGCTCTTCGCTATCGCTTATCAACTGTGCCGTCATCGGCAACAGCTCTCTGCTTGCTGGTGGAGGGATTTCGAATGACGCAGTGAATGGCCCCGCGACCCTGACGATCATAAACAGCACTATCAGTGGCAATAAAGGCAATTCATTTGGCTCCGGGATATTCAATAGCGGCACACACGGGGCGACGGTGAACCTGATAAACAGCACAGTTACGGGAAACTCGGACGTGTCCTTTGGCGGTGGAATTTATAACTCGGGCTCCTCGGGCCCAGCGACATTGAACATTACGAATTCGACGATCGCGGGCAATAGCGCAGGCTCGCAGGGCGGCGGCATCTACAACTTCGGCAACAACGGCGCGGGGACCGTTAACCTGAATAACAGTATCGTCGCAGACAATGTCGCGCCGGCCGGCAACGGCCCTGACATTTCCAACTCTTCCGGCAATCTGTCCGGCAGCAACAACATCATCGAAAACAGCGGACAGCACACGATAACCGGTTCGAACAACAGTAACGTTGACCCGCTGCTTGAGAAGGACGGCACAGGGATTCTAGTTCTGAAGATTAACGGTGGGCCGACGAAGACTCTGTTGCCTGCGCATAACAGCCCGGCGATAAACAACGGCAGCAACTCAGCTTTACCAATAGATACTTTCGATCTGGATGGGGACGCCAACACTGCTGAGGCCTTGCCGGTCGATCAACGTGGGCCAGGTTTTGCTCGCATTGTGAACACGACGGTAGACATCGGAGCAGTCGAAACCAACTACACGATCACACCAATCGCTGGTTCTCCACAGGGCGCCCTCGTTAACACCACCTTCGCTACCCAACTCCAGGCGCGCGTGCAGGAGTCAGGAATCAATCTGAGCGGTTTGGCAGTGACATTTACCGCACCCGCCAGCGGCGCCACCGGTTCCTTCTCAGGATCCGCGACAGTCAACACGGATGCCAGTGGCATCGCCACGGCTCCCGTCTTCACCGCGAACGGAACCGCGGGCGGCTATAACGTGGTTGCCAGTCTAGTGGGCGGGTCGCCGAGCGCGAACTTCGCGTTGGCGAATTTGTCCACGATTAGCATCAACGACGTGTCGATTACCGAAGGGAACGCCGCCACCGCGAATCTCACATTTACGGTTACGCTGGCCGCAACCAGCAATCTGACCGTGACCGTGAATTACGGCACCGCGAACGGAACCGCGACCACTGCCGATAGCGACTATCAATCCACGTCAGGCACATTGACGTTTAATCCTGGCGATTTAACCAAGACTGTTACGGTTGTGGTAAATGGCGATCAGAAGACTGAACCTGACGAGACGGTCTTTGTTGTCTTATCGAATCCGGTGAACGCCGCGTTCAGCGACAGTCAGGGGCAGGGAACGATTCTCAACGACGACACGCTGCAGTTACTTCTCGACACGTCGGGACCCGATGTGAATCAGCTTGCCGCATTGGAGTCATTGTTGCTGATCCGAGATCCGTTCCGTGTTCAGAATACCGCGACCTGGTTTACATCCGAAACGAACACGCGCGTCATTCTGTTTGCTGTCGATCTACAGTTGAACTCCGGAGAGATTCCGTCGGTGGTGAAAGTGGCACTGGTCGATGGGAATGGTGGGACACACGAAGTAGCCGCTGACGACGTGCGAACGATGCCGAATACGACCTTTACTCAAGTGACGTTCCGCCTACCTGACACGCTGGCGACCGGAACCTGCCAGGTTTCCATTAAAGCGCACGACCGCATCAGTAACACCGGTACATTAAGAATCGCGCCCTAAAAAGCGCCTTAGTCGCCGGCGCGCACACATGCAGCGCAAGCCTTTATGAAGCGTCCCTGTGGGTACGCTTCCACTCGACCCATTCAGGCTGACTGAGATGGCGTGATCGCAAGAACGATTGCGAAACCGTCAAACCTCGTCTATGCTGTCGTTCCCGACCGCTAGCTGAGGCGGCACGACCGATAACCGGCTCTCGTTCTCAGCCTATGATTCCTGAAGTGGCATTCTTCAGATAGGAAACGCAGTGGCCGTGATCCCCCCTCATCGCCGCCTACGAACGCGGCTAAAGCTTCGAATCTGTCTCGCGGACTGGCCTCAATCCGTGAGACGTGACGCGCTTCTCCATGCCCCTAAGATCCGCAAGATAGCTACGCGGCTGGCGATCCTGGTGCTCCTCGCCGCATCGGGACTGCTGTTCCTGTGCCTCGCGACTGGTAACTCTTCAGCACAACTCACAGCCTCGACTGCCCGGCCGGCAACTTCAAATACTGAAGAGCAAGCGAGCGCCGCAATTGTCGATGCCTATGGAAGACTCAAGTTAAGCTTCATACCAAATAAAGGCCAGACTCATCAGCGGGTGAAGTTTGTCTCGCATGGACCAGGCTATGAACTGTTTCTTACGAAGACAGAAACGGTGCTGAACCTCCACCATTCCCGCGCCGGCTCTTCTGAAAACCGCCTCTCCTCCGCGTTAAGTTTGCGACTCGTTGGCGCCGACCAGAACGCTAAACTTGAGGGAGGGGATAAACAATCGGGCAAGGTCAACTACTTTATTGGCAAGCAGCGAAAGCATTGGCGCGTCGACATTCCAACCTACGGGAAAGTTATCCATCGTAAGGTGTATCCCGGAATCGACCTGGTTTACTACGGGAATCAGCGTCAGCTTGAATACGACTTTGTCGTCGCGCCTGGTGCGGATCCAGCGAGGATTCGGTTTCAGCTTGAAGGATCCGAACAGATTAACCTGGACGACAATGGTGATCTGCGACTTACCTTGACGCACGGCGAAGTCCGTTTACGTAAACCGGTAATTTATCAAGTGACGAATCAGGGCGGCCGGCAGGAAGTTCACGGCAGCTACGTCATAACGGGCAAGGAGGTCACCTTTAAGATCGGCAGTTTTGATCGGAGCAAACCGCTCATCATCGATCCGCTTTTGATCTACTCGACGTTCTTAGGGGGTAGCGCTGCCGAACAAGGTTTAGGTGTCGCGGTCGATGCCCAGGGCAACGCTTACGTCACCGGCAGCAGTACGTCGACCGACTTCCCGCTGGCGGCGCCATTTCAAGGGACGAAAGACGCTTTCGAAGACGCGTTCGTTCTAAAACTGAATCCAGCCGGAACAGGTCTGGTGTATTCGACCTACTTCGGTGGAAACGGAAGCGACGTAGCCAACGCCATTGCGATCGATTCACAGGGCAACGCTTATATCGCGGGCCTGACGGGCTCCGGTGGGTTTCCAACCACACCCGGTGCTTTCCAAACAACCAAGAGCGGTTTCATCGACGCATTTGTAACCAAACTAAATTCGTCGGGATCAGCTTTGGTCTATTCAACGTTTGTCGGCGGCGACAACAACGAAAATGTTTTCGGCATCGCGGTTGACGCAAACAACCGCGCCTATGTTGTCGGGCGCACTGACTCGACGCGGCTGAATTTCTCTCCTTTGCAGCGAAGTGGCAGCGCCGTCTACAAGAGCACTAACTCAGCAGGTAGTTGGGCGCCGAGTTCGACCGGTCTGACACCAAGCCTCGTTAACGTGTTAACGATCGATCCGTCAAGTCCCGGCACAATCTACGCCGGCACCAACGTGGGCGTGTTCAAAACCACCGATGCCGGCGGGAACTGGAACACGACCGGAACGTCGCCGGGACCGGTAACAACAAATGCGGTTGCCGTAGACCCCTCGAATTCCTCGGTAGTTTATGCCGGCGCGCTGAGTGGCGGTGTTTACAAAAGCACGACCGGCGGAGCGACGTACACCCAGAAGATCACAGGTCTCGGAAATCTATTTGTAAACGCCTTAGCCATTGATCCCGTTACACCCGCAACGATTTATGTGGGCACGTTCTTAGGTATCTTCAAGAGCACAAATGGAGCTGATAATTGGGTCGAAATCAGAAACGGTATTTCCGGATCGTCACCTCAGATAAATGAGATTGCGATCGATCCAACCAATCCAAACACGGTTTACATGGGAACGAACCGTGGCATGTTCAAGAGCACGAACGGCGGTGCGCTGTGGACAACTATCAATGGCGGAGCTTTTTCGAACTTCACGCCGAATATTTCAGCGCTGGTGATCGATCCGCTGAACCCTTCAACTTTGTATGCCTCAGCGCGATTTGGTAACGAAGTTCTGTTCAAGAGTGTCGACGGCGGCGTGACCTGGACGGGAGGTAGTACTGGCCTGAGCACTACTTTAGGCGGCCAACCATTCGTCCCCACGATTAACACGCTGGCGATCGACCCGGTAAGCACTTCGACGCTTTACGCGGCGACAACCCTCGGATCTGTTTTCAAGAGCACCAATGGTGGCGCGCACTGGTCTCCGGCAAACACTGGTCTCTCCAACATTACGACCAACGCGATCGCGGTAGATCGCACAAATCCAGCAATCGTTTACACCGGAACGAACATCGGCAATGACGCGTTCATTATCAGGTTTAATCCAGACGGCTCAGTCCCCGAGTACTTGATCGGCTTCGGCGGCGACGAGAACGACGAGGCGCGTGGCGTCGCGCTGGACGCGAACAACAATGCGTACGTTATCGGCACCACGAGTTCTCCGAATTTTCCGATTCAGAACGCCTTTCAATCGGCCTTTGGCGGTACGTCGGACGCGTTCGTGAGCAAGGTCAATGCGAACGGCACTGCCTTTAGTTATTCGACGTTTCTCGGTGGTAACGGTTCGGATCTCGGTCGCACAATCGCGGTGCGATCAGATCGCGCTTATGTGGCCGGACAGACGCTATCGGCGAACTTTCCGCTGGTAAGCCCGATAAAGTCATCGCTCGCCAATCTTGATGCGGATGGTTTTGTCGGGGCCTTCAATTCTTCGGGCAGTGCCTTGGACTTTTCGACTTACCTGGGAGGCGAAGCCTTCGATCAAGCGCTGGGCATTGCGTTGGATAGCAGTGGCTCAATTTATGTCACAGGCTCAACCCAATCGATGTTATTTCCGGTCCAGAATGCTTCGCAGCCGACCGGCGGCGGAAGCGTTGACGCTTTCATCACTAGACTCACTCCGGCGGGCACGTCGATCAATTATTCAACTTATCTCGGCGGGTTCATGACGGACATCGGTAATGGAATCGCGGTGGACCCCTCTGGAAATGCTTATGTCGTGGGGAACACTTCATCGCCTAATTTTCCGACCGTAAATCCGTTTCAAGCGACACTAAAGAGCACCGACGCCTTCATTACGAAGATAGGGGCGGCGGTCGACCTGGCCGTAACGATGACGGATACGCCCGACCCGGTTCTGCTGGGGAATGATCTGACCTACACGATCGAAATCACAAACAACGGCGAGTTGGCGGCGTCCGGCGTAACGCTTACGGACACGTTGCCGGTAGGTGCAAGTTTAGTTTCGGCGACGACAACCCAGGGCAGTTGTGCCGGCACGACTACGATTACTTGTAATCTTGGTGGCTTGGGAGCAGGAGCCGCCGCCACAGTTACGATTATTATCAAACCCCCGGCGTCACTCAATATCAGCAATACCGCCAGCGTCTCGTCGACCGAAACGGATCCGAACCAGACTAATAACTCGGCGACTCAAACCACTTCGGTTCAATTTGCCGACTTGTCTGTTACAAAGAGCTCTACTTCTACTCGGGTCGCCGCTGGATCACAGGTCATCTACCTGATCACGGCCCGCAACAATCAAGGTTTGACCGCAAACAACGTAACGTTGGCTGACAACCTGCCGGGGCAAGTCACGTTCGTGTCGTGCAGTTCAACCGGCGTTTGCGGCGGTTCCGGGAATAACCGCACCGTTACTTTTCCATCGGTGGCCGTCGGACAGACGGTTGCCGCCGTCATCGTGGCCCAGGTGAACAGCCCGATGGCTGAAGGAACGGTGATAACGAACAGCGCAAGCGTCAGCTCGGCTCTGCCTGACAGCAATGGAGCAAATAATTCTTCGGCCACGGATGCGACGGTAGCTGCCACTGCTTTCAAACTGAATGGGAGCGGCAAAGTTGCATTCAGCACTGGCCAGGTGTTCACCGCGAACTCGGATGGTGCAACGCCGCCTGTGGCGATCCCCAACATTCCTAACGCAACTTCCCCGGCCTGGTCGCCCGATGGAACGAAGATAGCTTTCCTGTTTACGTTTTCTGGACCTTCCGGTCCTGTGTATCAAATCGATGTCGCAAATGCCGATGGCACCGGAAGAGTCAAAATCGCCGACAACATCGCGCACCAAAACCGCAAGATTGCCTGGTCCCCAAGCGGGATGAAAATCGCTTATCTTGGAAATGACACGTCAATCTACCTTGGTAACGCCGATGGATCCGGGATCGTTAAGTTTCCCAACAGTCCAACATTTGTGAACGACCTCGACTGGTCGCCGGACGGGACGCGGCTACTGCTCACCCAATCCAGCGATCTCTATGTCATGGACATGCTGGGCACGCTCACCAAGATAAGTAACAGCGGGAACGGGCCAGATGGCGCGTTCCGTTTCCAGGGCGGCCGTTGGTCGCCCGACATGACTAAGATCCTTTGCGAGCGAAGGTCGAACAACTACCGCGACGTAATGGTAATGAACGTGGACGGCAGCGGCTTAGAAAAGCTTTTCAATGCCGGAGACACCGCTGGCCCGTCATGGTCCGGGGATGGAGCTAAGGTGGCCTACTACGTTGGAACTGAGGTTCACGTCATGAATTTTGACGGCAGTGACGACGTGAGAATTGCCACCGGTGAGGTCTGTTGCGGACTGGGTACGACAGACTGGCAGCGCTTGCCGGATATCACGCCGCCGCCGCCACCTCCGCCGGGGCCAACGTTTTCGATCTCCGGTCATATTCCTTTTCCCACGTTCTTGGTATTGAGTGGAACGCGGTCCGGCTCAACGAACGCAGATAGTAACGGCACCTATTCATTTGGGCGTTTACCGGCGGGCGGAAACTACACGATCACCCCTCAAAGCCATATTTTGACTTTTAGTCCGACAAGCCGCACCTACAACAATCTTGCCGGCAACATTACCGATGCCGACTTCACGGTTTCCGGCAACGTCAATTACTCGGTGAGCGGGCGCGCGACTGACCGGAATGGAGCCGCGATTGTCGGAGCAGAGATCACGCTTGTTGGTGGGTTTCCAAGTCCGCAAAAAACTAATACCGACGCGAACGGCCGTTACGTCTTCAATAGTCTCGATCACTTTCGAAGCTATTCCGTATTTCCGTCGTTGAACGCCACGTATAAGTATTTTCCCGACGGCTGGTCCTTCTTTTTCGGCGCCGGCAACACGACACAGGTGGTGGACTTCAGAGGCTATACAAGTGCGACTGTCACCATCAGTGGTCGCGTCGCCAACGCTGCCAGTCCCGGAACCGGCATTAGTGGCGCGGACGTCCGGATACTCGACCCGAGCCTCAGTACAGTCGCGGATAGTAACGGTAATTTCAGTTTCCCCAATTTGACGCCCGGACGGAACTACACGTTGACGGTCAATAACTCGTCGCTGCTTTGCGTTCCGAATCAGGTTGAGATGACTGCCGTTATCCGCGACCAGAATGCGTACTTTACTTGTTACCCACCACGACAACTGCGAACAATAAGCGGGCGGGCAATAGATTCCTTCGGAAATAACATGAGTAGCATGCTCGTGTCCCTTACTGGCGCGGTCAACGCCAGTGTGATAACCGCGGGAGACGGAAGCTACACGTTTTCAAATGTCCCCGAAGGTTTTAACTATGCCGTCAGGCCTCACCGATATGGATTCTCGTTTGCGCCGTCGAAAGCCACGATCCTGGCTCTGAATGGAAACTCAACCGGGAACGATTTTGTCGGGACGAACAACACGGCTGCGGGCACGCCTGCATTTTTCGAGATCGAGTCGAATGTTTACACTGCGGCCGAAGCAGACGGCAGCATCACGATTACGGTCAAGCGCTCGGGCAACGCCAGCGCAGCAACTGTGAACTTTGAAACAGTCAGCGGAACGGCAGGCCCTACCGATTACACCCCGGCGTCGGGAACGCTCAGTTTTGGCGCCGGAGAAACCAGCAAGACATTCCAGGTGTTCTTAAGTCACGACGGAGTGCGCGAGACTCCCGAGACTGTGATTCTCGCTCTGAATAATTCAGCTGGAGGATTTCTGGCACAGCAGTCGATGGCGACGCTGACAATAACCGACAATGACTCGAGCCTACTTCTGCTGCTCGATCAATCCGGACCCAACGCCAATCAGGCGGCGGCGTTCGAGTCGCTGATGTTCGTGCGGGATCCGTTCCGCGTCATTAGCCCATATGAATGGTGGAATCTTGGTGCGGACCGAAATACTCGCGTAATAGTTTTCGCGACCAACCTTACTCTCAATCCTGGCGAGACCGCGGCCGACGTGATTGTTACGCTCGTTGACAGCACCAGCCAAACCCACAACATCGCTGCCGAGGACGTCCGCACCATGCCGGGTTCGGACTTTCCTCAGGTTAGATTTCGTCTTCCTAACGGCCTTCCGGCCGGCAACTGCACGATCGTGATCAAGGCCCACAGCCAGACCAGTAACACCGGTGTATTTAGAATCGCACCCTAAAGCCCATCTCAGTTTTCACGACGCTATACGCCCTGTACACGGCAGTCAACGCACGTGTGTTTTATCTGAGGCAATTTATTGATTCGCAACCGTTGGCTGCATTAGCATCCCGCCTCAATGTGTCGACGCAATCGTGATACGAGAGCGGCGGTTCCAACTGTTGACGGTTAGATCACTTCACGAAAGAGGAAATCATGTTTCAGACCAAATCCCCCTTAGCCCTGTTGTGTGTTCTGCTAATCACTTTGTGCGCGGCAACAGTTGCTGTCGCGCAGTCTCAAGCCACGACTGGAAACATCGAAGGTCGCGTCACTGACCCGAATGGCGCTGCCGTCGCGGGCGTGAACATAACCGCCACAAACCAGGACACGGCATTCGAGAAAACAGGCGCTTCAGACACCGATGGGAATTTTCTGATTGCGTTTCTGCCGCCGGGCAAGTACCGCGTGATCACTTCCGGCAGCCAGGGCTTTGCTTCAACTGAATACCGAAATGTGATCGTCACGGTTGGCGGCAAGACACCGCTCGACACCGGCGGATAATAGGGCATGCAAGAGGCGCCGTCTCATTTGAGCGGCGCCTTTCCGCTAAGTGGGGCCTTCTTTAAGGTTGCAACGGATAAGTGGCTGCTCTATCCTTCCGCAGTCGCTGCCACGCGCAGGCTCCAACTGTCTCTTACGCTAATCCACACGATTGCCGTTTTAGCGACTTGGTGGTCATGCCCCGCGACCCGACAGCTCAGAGTACCCGATCACCTGAGAACAGTGGCTCCACGTAAGGTTTAGTCTGAGGAGCACCTCATAGTGTTTATCCCCCATTCGCTCCAGCGGTTGCCGCGGGTCATCATCGGCTGCCTTTTTCCGGCAGGATTAATTCCGTCCGCGTCACACTCGTTTTCAGAAACCTCACCCGCACCGCTGAAAGGGCGCGGGCAATCAATACTCAAACTCTGCTTGATCGGCCTGGGCATCGTTGTGCTGGCGTCGCAACTCTACGCCTCGTACGCGCCGTTGCGACGTTACTTCTTAGGGCCTCACCACCAGCGCACTGAAACACTACCTGCTCAAAACGGACTTTCCGGAGTTGACCAAAGCGCGGCTCGCCAGGTGCTCGACCGTTACGGCAAGTTGCCAATGAGTTTTGAGATCAACGAAGGGCAGACCGATGAAAGAGTGAAGTTCTTGTCTCGGGGCGAAGGCTATGAATTGTTTCTCACGCGCACAGATGCGGTGCTCAGCCTGAGGGAGCCGCGAGCATTTGTTGATAAGTTTGCAGCGCCAACCGCAGTCGAAGCCGCCAACGTGGACCAGCGGCGAGTTATTCGGCTGATGATGCTGGGCGCCAATCTCGAGAGTGAAATTCAGGGCGAGGAAGAATTACCGGGCAAGGTCAACTACTTTGTCGGCGCTGACTCAGCCAACTGGCGCAGCAACATCAAGACCTACCGGCGCGTCAATTATAAAAACATTTATCCTGGCGTCGATTTGGTCTACTACGGGAATCAGCATCAGCTTGAGTATGACTTTATAGTCCAACCAAAGGCCGACCCTAAGACTATTCGGTTCCGAGTTGAAGGCGCCGATGCCATTAGTGTCAACGCAAAAGGTGATTTAAGTCTGCGAGTAAAAAACGGTGAAGTCCTGTTGCGGAAGCCATTCATCTACCAAATAACAGATCAGGGCAGTCGCGAGGAAATACCAGGCCAATATGTAATCAAGGGCAGGGAAATTAGCATCAAGGTGAAGGCGTATGATTCCGCTAAAACGCTGATCGTCGATCCAGTGCTGTCTTATTCAACGCAGCTCGGCGCAGGTGGCGGAGAGTCGGGTAACGGCATCGCCATTGATTCGCAGGGCAACGCATACATCACTGGTTCGACCGACAGGTCAGGATTCCCGACGACAGCCGGCGCGCTCCAATCGAACAGCGTCATTGGCGGCGCGTTTGTCAGTAAGCTGGATGCCACCGGGACTAATCTAGTCTATTCAACTTATCTCAGCGGCAGCGCCGGCTCTATAGGGACTTCGATCGCTGTTGACTCGTCCGGCAACGCCTATGTCGCCGGACATACCACTTCGACTAACTTCCCATTAGTCAATCCACTCAAAACGAAGAGCAACTTTTTCAAGACAACCGATGGCACAGCGCAGTGGAATAACACTAACACCGGGCTTAATGGTGATGTAAACGCTGTCGCAGTTGCCGCCGGCGCGCCGAACACAATTTACGCCGGCACGCTCAGCGGCGGACCTTACAAGAGCACTGACGCGGGGACGACCTGGCAAAAAACTCCGACCGCCGGATTACCTGGGAATGGCAACTTTGGTGTGTGGTCTTTGGCCGTTGATCCGTCGGACCCATCGATTGTCTACGTCGGTTTTGTGACCGGCGGCTTATTCAAGAGCATTAATGCCGGCGCCACGTGGAGCTCGCTTACCTTGCCGGTGACTTCCGCTCTCGTCAATAGCATCGTGTTCGACCCCGTAACGCCTTCAACAATCTATCTAGGTTCGGCAAACGGTGTTTTTAAAAGCACCACCAGCGGAAGCAGTTGGACCCAGCAAAACAACTTTGGACTATCGGGTTCTCCAAATGTGCGAGCGCTGGCGATTGACCCCACAACACCCACAACCATCTACGCCGGTACTTTTGGCAGCGGTTTGTTCAAGAGCACCGACGCTGCTGCCAGCTGGACAGCGATGAACAGCGGCATGAGTGGCTTCCCACCGCACAATATTATCGCCATCGCAATCGACCCGCTGAATACTTCCACGGTTTATGCGGGACACGGGACGTCACAAACGGGACTCATTGATAAGTCCACTAATGGAGGAGCTAGTTGGTCACCAGTCAATTCTGGCGTGCCGAACTTTGAAATTCGCGCGCTGGTAGTGGATCGCGTGACGACTTCAACCGTTTATGCCGCGACCAGCGGCGGCGGCGTGATCAAGACAATTAACGGCGGGAGTCAATGGACTGCTGCCCAAACCGGGTTGTGGGGTAACAACGTCCTGACTCTGGTAGCGGATCCTTCAACCCCGACCACCCTATACGCCGGGACTAGTAGTAGTTTTGGCGAACTTGATGGATTTGTCGCTCAACTGAACCCGACCGGCTCGAGCCTGATCTTCTCGACTTATCTCGGCGGCAGCCAGAACGATCAGGCGTTTGGCATCGCGCTCGATTCGACTGGAATGCTATACGTGACCGGTACCACCAGTTCGCGGAACTTTCCGACGCTTAACGCCCACAAACCGGCACCCAATCCTTCAGACACATGTACTGATGGATTCGTAACCAAGCTTAACCCTGCTGGTGGTCCTTCCTTTGTTTTCTCCACATACCTGGGAGGCGCCTCCTGCGAAAACGCGTACGCGATCATAGTCGATGCGGCAGGCAGTTCCTACGTCACCGGCACAACCACGTCGTCCAACTTTCCCACCGCCAACGCGTTTCAACCGGCTATCAGCACGCCACTCAATGAAGATGCTTATGCCACCAAACTGAACGCCAGCGGCGCGCTGGTGTATTCAACCTATCTGGGAGGAAACGGGAGCGACGCAGGACATGGAATCGCAGTCGACTCGTCGGGCAATGCGCACATCGCGGGGAAGACTACTTCAACCAACTTTCCGACGGCCAATCCGATTCAATCAACGTATGGTGGCGACTTAGGAGATGGATTCGTAACGAAGCTTAATAGTGGAGGGTCGGGTCTAATTTATTCGACTTATCTCGGGGGGTCGAGATTTGATATTGCGCGCGGAATAGCCGTTGATACCGCCGGCAACGCCTATGTGGTTGGTAGTGCTGATTCGATCGGATTTCCCCTGGTTGCCGGTGCGTTAAAAACCAAGAGCCCGTTGTTTAAGTCGTTGGACGGTGGCAACAGCTGGAGTAATCACACCTTTGGCTTTGAAACGTTCGACATTGGCGCTCTGGCAATTGATCCGACAGCACCGGCGAAACTTTACGCCGGTACCTCTGGTGGCATTTTTCGTAGTGTTGACAACGGACGGACGTGGTTAAAAAGTACGACAGGGCTGCCGTTCGTTACCGTTACCTCGGTGGTAGTCAATCCTTTGACTCCCTCAACGGTTTACCTTTCGTCGGCCAGCAACCCCGGCCTTTTCAAGAGCACCGATGCAGGACAATCCTGGACCGCCGCTAATAACGGTCTGAACAATGCAAATGTTAGCTGCGTCGTAATAGATCCCCAAACACCGTCAACGCTGTATGCAGTAACTGGCTCAGCTCTCTTTAAGACCATCGACAACGCCGGTACTTGGAACAAGATTGGTCCCTCGGTCTTCTCGGCGGGACTTTTAGTAATAGATCCAGTGACTCCCACGACTTTATACGCAGCAAAGACTAATTCGAACGGTGTGCTCAAAAGCGTGGACTCCGGCGCGAATTGGCTACCCATCAACAATGGATTGCCCAGTAGTTTCATCTCCCATCTTGCGTTAGATCCGACAACGCCGACAACGCTCTATGCAATCGCTGCAAACGCGGGAGGGTTATATAAATCCACCAATGGAGGTGGTAGTTGGACCCTCATGAATGCGACGCTGCAAGGACCGCTCGCAGTTGATCCATCAAATCCGGCAAACATTTATGCCGTCGGCATGAGCGAAACGGGTCTCTTCAAGAGCACAAATGGCGGCGCCACCTGGAAGGCGATCAACCAGGGACTGCTAACTCCGTTCATCAGCGCGATAATCGTGAGCCCGACCAACTCGTCGGCGGTCTATGTGGCTGCTGGTGCGGGAAGCGATTCCGACGCATTCGTTACGAAAATAAGTCCGCCTGGCAACGCCATTTATTCCACGCTTCTCGGTGGAAACATAAGTACTTCAACATCCGTCGCCAGTGATGGGGCTGCCGCGGTGGCGGTCGACGCCAGCGGCAATGCCTATGTTACCGGCGGAACAACGTCGTCGAACTTTCCCGTGGGGATAGACTCGTTCCAGCCCTTCAATCGAGGGTCCACCGACGTTTTCATAACCAAGCTATCCGCGTCGTACACCATCAGTGGTCAGATTCTGGATGGAACCAGCGCGCCCGTCAGCGGGGCTGAGGTTTACCTTAACGACGGAACTTCACTTACCAAAGCAATTACTGAAGTTGACGGCTTTTACCAGTTCACGAACCTGCGCGAGGGCGGAAGCTTCGTAATCACGGCGAGCAAACCTCAATTCACAATGTCGCCGCCGAGTCATACCTTTAATAATCTCAACAGCAATCAGACGGCGAACTTCACCGCGTCTCCAACTGCCGCAACCTTCTATACGCTTGGTGGTCAGGTCACGGAGAACGGTGTCGGCCGAGCTGGTGTCACCGTCACGCTTAGTGGATCCCAGCCGGGGCTGAGAACAACTGATGCCAATGGCAACTATTCATTCACGATTCCCGGAGGCGGAAACTACACCGTCACACCGTCCGAATTGAGCTTTTCCTTTAGTCCGGTAAGTCACACATTCAATAGCCTCAGCTCGAATCAGACCGCAGACTTCGCAGCCAATCGACAGAATTTTGTGGTCACCAATGCGAACAACCACGGAACGGGATCGCTGCGACAGGCCATTATTCATGCCAATGCGACCAGCGGCTTGGACACAATTAGTTTCAACATTCCCGGGAGCGGCGTGCAGACGATCAATCTTGCAGTCGCGCTGCCTGATATTACTGACCCAGTTGTGATTGATGCGACGACGCAACCGGGATATGCGGGCGCGCCCTTGATCGAAGTCAATGGCGCTGCGGCCGGAAGTGGCCCTGGCTTCAAGGTCATCTCCGGCGGGACGACGATTCGCGGTTTCGTGATTAATCGGTTTGGTAGTCCGGCAATTGAACTCCGTAACGGAGGGAATAATGTCGTCCAGGGGAATTACATCGGAACAGATTCGACCGGGGCTATCGCCCGCCAAAATCACACCGGTATTTTCTTACTCCTGTCTTCCAACAATACGATCGGAGGTTTGACACCGGCGGCGCGAAATGTGATTTCGTCGAACACCACCGGGATTGGTGGTACAGGTTCAAACAACCTGATCCAGGGAAATTTTATTGGGACTAACGCCGCCGGCACAGCGGCTGTGGGAAACGGAAATAACGGGATCGAGTTCCAGGTATCGGGCGGGAACACTGCCAATAACGTAATCGGCGGAACGGTGCCTGGCGCGGGTAATCTCATCTCCGGCAACTTAACCGGCATACGCCTTAATTCAACGTCTGCGCTGGTGCAGGGGAATCTTATTGGCACCGATGTTACCGGCACGCTGGCAATTCCCAACACTATCGGAATCAACGCTTCGCACTTTGTCTTGAATCCGCCCGAGTCGACTATCGGCGGTACCGCGTCCGGCGCCCGCAACATTATTTCCGGAAATTTTGGCGACGGCGTTATGGCCGGCGCCGGTGTAAAGGTTCAGGGAAATTTCATCGGCACCGATATTACCGGCACGTTGGCCCTAGGCAACGCCGGCAGTGGCGTGGTGGCCGGGAACGGCGCGCTCATTGGAGGAACATCGCCAGCTGCGCGAAATGTGATCTCCGCGAACAACGGGAATGGAAATGTTTCGCTGGGTTCAAACAATTCAGGCAGTGCGGCCACGGTGCAGGGGAATTACATCGGCACGGATGTCACCGGTAATCTTGCTTTGACTAATCCGAAGGCGGGAGTCTCGATCTGGAGTTCAAACAACGTGGTCGGAGGAGTTGTGCCGGGCGCGACGAACATAATCGCCGGCAATCGAATCGGAATAGAGATCGTAAACTTTAACGTAGGAAATATCATTCAAGGGAACCTCATCGGGTTGAACGGCGCCGGCACAGGCGCGATTCCTAATGCCGAAGGCGGGATCATCCTTACGAACGCGAGTAATACGACCATTGGCGGAGACCAAAGCGACGCTGCCAACACAATCGTTTTTAATGGCGGACCAGGCGTCAAGGTTTCTGCCGGCACCGGAAATATAATTCGTCGAAACGCGATTTTTTCAAACGCCGGCTTAGGAATCGATTTGGGTGCCGTCGTGGGCGTCACTCCAAATGATCTAAACGATGTAGACACGGGCGCCAACAACCTACAGAACTTTCCCGTTCTAACCACCGTCAGTTCCAATGGCGGAAGTACGACTATTCAAGGCACGCTGAACTCGACGCCTGGCACGACCTACCGCATTGATTTCTTCTCGAACACGGCCTGTGATCCTTCGGGGAACGGCGAAGGTGCGCGCTTCTTTGACACGACGAACGTAACGACCGACGTCAATGGCAATGCCTCAATTAACTTTGTTTCTTCGGTGGCTCTGGGGCCGGACAAGGTGCTTACGGCAACCGCGACCAATCCGTCAGGCAACGTTTCGGAATTCTCAGCCTGCGATGCATCGAATCTAAGTGGCAGCGTGCAATTTAGCGCTGAAAAGTATGACGTGCTCGAAGATGTCGGCAACGCAGTTGTGAAAGTTGTGCGCGTCGGAGGTAATAAGGGAACGCTGTCGATTAACTACATTACCGCTGACGGGACAGCCACCGCCGGGTCAGACTACACGGCCAGCTCCGGCACACTTGTGTTCGCGGATGGCGAAACCAGCAAGACCATCCTCATTCCGATCGCTAATGACGCAGTTTCAGAAACTGACGAGACGGTGCGACTGTCTCTTACCGGTTTCACGGATTTGGAAACATTAGGAGGCTATCCAGTCACAACCATCGTCATTCATGAAAACAGTACGCCTCTCCACTTAGCCGGGCCGATGATGGACGTGATCGAGGGGAATTCCGGAAGTACGGTTGTAGCTGTGCCGGTCTATCTTTCGGCCCAAACTTCGCGAAACGTTTCCGTGGATTACAGTACGGTTGGATTCACCGCCACCAGCGGCGTAGATTTCACCCCAGTTTCCGGCACGCTGAACTTTGCGGCGGGAGAGACCGTTAGAAACATTGACGTTTCCATCATTGGGGATACGCGCGATGAGTTCACCGATGACTTTGGAATTGCGCTCTCCAACGCGGTCAATGCCACGGTAATCGTGGCCCCGATTATTTTCATCCTCGATGACGATCCGTTAGCGTCAATCTCGATCACGGACATAATGGTGAATGAAGGAAACAGCGGAACGGCCGGCGCAGTCTTCAACGTGACCCTATCAGCGGCGAGCGGAAAACCAGTGACTGTCCAGTTCAATACTGCGAACGGTACAGCGACATCGGGGTCGGATTACTCAGCGACATCCGGCCTGATCAGCTTCACTCCGGGCCAGACCTCAAAAACTATAACCGTACAGGTCACCGGGGACACGACCAGCGAGCCCAACGAAACTTTCCTGGTGAATCTCTTCAGCCCCGCGTTTTCCACGCTGAACAAAGCCCAGGGTATCGCCACGATTCTGGACGATGAAGGACAGAGTCCACTTCAGTTAATGCTCGAACCCGATTCTGGTCAGGTGGCCGCGGTCGATTCATTGTTGTTTGTCAGAGACCCCTTCACCGTCCTTAACCTGGCCCAATGGTGGAATCTGGGTGCTGACCCGAATACTAAGGTCCTGGTTTTTGTGAGGAACCTGCAACTGAATCAAGGCGAGACAGCGTCGGCCGTCGAGATCAACCTGGTGAGTGGCAGTTTCACCGCCACGATCGCGGCAGAGGACGTTCGTTCCTTACCGAACACGGATCTGACCCAAGTAACTTTTCGTCTACCTGACAATTTGCCGGCGGGAATCTGCGTGGTGTCTGTGAAAGTCCACGGGCAACCCAGCAACACGGGGACCTTTCTTGTTGGGCAATGACCTCGCCTTAGTCTCCATCTGACCGGTGACCAGCTCTTTGAGCAGCGTGTCTTCAGGATCAATCTGAATTGAGATCGGAACTCTGCCGGTGCGAACTGTCGCCGTTGCGATTTTGCCTTTCGGAGAGAGGGTGAGAGAAGTTGTCTTGCCTTCGCTGGTGACTGTGACCGGAACTGGATCTGAGAAGGGCAAACCGGTTTGCGTCTGCTGCAAAACGATCGTGACTGAGTTATTGCCGTTACGCATTTCCACCGCCTGCGAAGACCATTCGTAAACCGGATGGCCGCTGCCATAGATCCACCGCGCGAAAAACGTACGAAGATTCTTACCTGAACTCTTTTCCAGAGCGGCTCTCAAATCTTCGGTCGTCGCGTTTCCTTCACGATGGGCGTT
Source organism: uncultured Acidobacteriota bacterium (assembly GCA_963726075.1). Classification (GTDB taxonomy): domain Bacteria; phylum Acidobacteriota; class Blastocatellia; order Pyrinomonadales; family Pyrinomonadaceae; genus UBA11740. The sequence goes on from CAVSAQ010000002.1 coordinate 202,714, forward strand.
GTAAAAGTTTCGCAGTCCGCGGAAGAAAGCTTCATCACCCAGTCGCTTGCGCAACATGTGCAGGACCCAGGCGCCTTTCTCGTAATTGTTCGGGTTGAGCAACTGCATCAAGTTCTGGGTTTGCGTGTCGTGAATCGGCGCATTCCGCTTCGTCTCGTAGGCAAAGTAAGCCTGCGCAGCATCACGCAGGTACTCGCGAAAGGCCTCCTCGCCATCATGTTTCTGGATGAACAGCGCCGCAAAGTAAGTTGCGAAACCTTCACTCAACCAAAGGTCGGCCCAGGTTGATTGCGTCACCGAATCTCCGAACCACTGATGCGCGATTTCGTGGGCAACAAGGCCTTCGATACGCTCCGGGATGCCGAAACGCGCGCTCATCTTTTCGTTTGGCTGCACATTAAAGATCGTGCTGGCGAAGACGATCGCGCTGGAGTTTTCCATCCCGCCAAACTGAGTCGCGCCAATGATCAGCGCCAGCTTCTCGTAGGGATAGGGCGCAATCGTTTGACTGAAGAACGCGAGCGATGGCGCCGCCGGCGAGAATCCCTTTGGCGCATACTCCGCGTCTCGATGCGGCACGTTATAAAAAAGGTTTGTGACGCTTTTGTCGGGCGAGTTGATGATCGCACCCTGGTTTACCGCCACAATCATGCAGTAAGGAGGAATGGCTTTTCCTTCTTCGAACCGCCAAAAGGAAATAGCACCGCTCCGCGTTACTGTCCCAAGCTTTCCATTGGCGACTACCTGGTATTGTGTGGGCGCCGACACGTTGAACGAGACGGCTGCCTTCGCCGAGGGATGATCCAGTGTTGGGATCCAATGATGGACACGGTTGGGCCAGTTGTCTCCGGTCGCGGAAGGTTTGCCGTCGCCATCATTCGCTAAAATCAACCCGTCCTTCGGCCGGCCGTGATAGCCAATCGCAATTTTCAATTCAGCGCCGTTCTGCGCGGCGGCAGGCAGCATCACGTCCAGCGTGTTGAACGTCCTTTGGTAGCGCGCCGGCTTGCCGGCAACTGTGACCGAAGTGATCGGCATCTCGCCGAAATCAAAATCTATTTTGGTGACGTTCGGCTTCAGCACGCGCAGCGTGACTTCTGTCCGGGCCGACGAAATCTCGGTCATTGCGTCGTTGAAAGACAGCGAGACGTCGTAGTGAAGCGGGCGCCAGTTGGTGACCACGCGTTCGCGGCGCTGGGCCGGAACAAGTGTGGCGCAGCAAGCCAGAACTATTGCCGCAAAGAAAATGCGCGTGGCGCGCGGTGATAACCGAAAGCCCCGGACGATTGTCATGCTGTTTCTCATCGTATACCCAGCATTAAGAGCGCGGAACGATCGGAGACGTGTCCGTCGGTGTCGCGCCAGTTCTGATAAGTTGCCTGTTCATTCTCCGTCACCGGTCGATTGCCGAGCTTGGCCGCCGGCGTCCGCTCGAACGCGCGATCAGTCAAAGCCATATGCGCTCTGCGCACGTGAAGCGATTCCGGACTCGTCAAAGCAGCTTCCGCGCTTTCCGGATCGGCGAAAAATTCTTCATAAGCCATTAAATGCCACACGCGAACGGTCTCATGCTCTTCAACGGCAATCACACGCAATAATCCGAAGCCACTCTCGAGCTGAAAGATCAGATCATCGCCAGGCGCAAACGGTGCGTCCATCTAAGTCTCCTAGCCGCTCAGATTAACAGAGAGCCAGTGTCAGCCGTAAATGAGTTCGTTGCCAACGTGGAAATGCGAAACTACAATCCCAGCCATTGAACCAATTCGATCCGCAGAAGAATTATTACGAAGTTTTGGGTGCTGACGATGGCGCTTCGCGTCGTGATATCGAACGCCTGTATCGGCGGCTGGCGCACCGGCGACATCCGGATCGCGGAGGCTCAGAAGACGAAATGAAAGCGCTGAACGAAGCTTACGCTGTGCTACACGATGACACGATGCGAAAGGATTATGACAAGCAGAGAAGGCAACCGATCGCGGCGGGGCGTTATATCAACACGGCGTCGCCCGCGCGTGAAGTGGGCGTGTATGGACAGGCGTTGAATGCGTTAGGATGTTTGGCAGCGGGCCTCATGTTGTTGATGCTGGTTCGATTCAATGGACTCTGGTTTCTGTGGCCGCTGGGAATCCTCGCGATGGGCGTTATGCTGTTCGGTGTTCTTATCGCGCACTCGGCAGTGAGGAACGCGCGCGAATCGTTGCCCGCATCGCATCCCGTCCGGCGGCTTCGCGCGGTACAGGAACTCGCGTTTTGGACGATCGTGCTGGCCGCGGTATACGGTCTTTACTTGATTCTCACTGCCGTGTGACGGACACTCCGCAACAATGGTCACGGGTCTTGACGCGCTGTTCCTGGAAGTGAACAACCTCGAAGAGTCTTTGTCTTTTTATCGCGGCCAACTGGGCTTCGTTTTGGAGTCGCACAACGCCGACGCTGAGCCGCCCATGGCCACAGTGCGTGCGAACGCTTTGAAAATCAATCTAGTCCAGCAGCTCGAGACGATGTTGAAGCGCGGTCGCGGCGTTCACTTCGTGCTGGGCGTAGAGGACGTTGATGGGCTCTTCGCAAAAATCTCTGCCATCGATAATAGTGTCCCGTCACCACGCGATGAAGGCTGGGGTGGCAGATTTATCAGCGTGCACGATCCCGACAATTATCGACTGGTGCTTGTTGAATGGAATGCGAATCAGCCGAAGTGAGGTGAGGAAATGGGCTATCAGCATGTTGAAAATCTCCTGATCAGATTCCGTGGTCAGACCGTGGATATCAAGACAATTTCCGGCGCAGTGTACGAAGGAATTATCGCAGATATCACGAATGATTATGTTGCGCTAAAAGTGCATGGACAGGATGGTGAAACAGATCATGTCATCGTGCTTTTGCACAGCATTGAATCCATTTTGCCGCGCGGTGCGAGTTGATTTGGGCCATTAGTGCGGTGTGCCTTAACGCGATCTTTAATGACGAAAAAAGTTTTGTAAAAAACGTATTCTATGGGTTGCATCGAAAGTGTGAGTTGTGCATAATCATCGCGCGTCCGCCTCCCCGGTGGACGAAGTGGTCGCGTGGGGTGAGGACACGTGGCCTTAGGGTGGGGCTTGTGGGAGGGCCCCGCCCGCTTTTATTTTCAGGCCGCTTAAATCTCGCGCGACTAATCACTTCAATCCAACAACTCGTTTCAGTGGTTGACATTCAGTTTAAAGGGCATAACATACCGCAGGATAATCAGCCCCCGGGCCGCTTTATCTAAGGACAATGAAGCATCGAGCCACCAGCAGGTGAGCAACGCCACAGTCGGCGCTTTTTGAAGTTGCACGCTGTGGCATTTTTGCGCTCTTCAGTCAGTTGCGGGTTCGCTCCGGTTAGAGACGAATGGCCTCATTTAAGCGTTGGCTGGTCGGAAGTCCGATCAAAACAGCGCGCTTAGCACACGAGAGACTTACCAAGAAAACCGCGCTGGCCATTTTCGCGTCGGACGCGCTTTCCTCTACAGCTTACGCGACAGAACAAATCCTGCTCGTTTTGGCGGCAGCCTACATGGCGGGACAACGCGATGCGTTTGGCGCAGTTATTCCTATCTCGATCGCGATCAGTCTCCTGCTGATCGTTGTCTCACTGAGTTATCGCCAGACGATTCACGCTTATCCTTCGGGCGGTGGCGCGTTCATTGTTGCGAAAGAAAACCTCGGCACGATTCCCGGATTGATCGCGGGCGCGTCCCTGCTGGTTGACTACATCCTTACCGTTTCAGTGTCAGTCGCCGCCGGCGTCGAAGCGATTACATCAGCAATGGTAGGTACTCGCTTCGCTGAACTGCACGATCATCGGGTCGCGCTCTGCCTGTTCTTTCTGATTTTTATTACCCTCGCCAACCTGCGCGGCGTCCGGGAGGCAGGTTCGCTGTTTGCCGCCCCAAGTTACGCATTCATCGTCAGCTTTCTGTTCCTGATCGGGTACGGATTAGTCCGCTACTTTATTAATCCGGCGATCGCTCCCGTGCCGGTTGACGCTGACTTGAAGATTGCGGAAGGGTACGAACCTCACTTATTGAACTGGTTTCTGCTGCTGGGCGCATTTGCAAATGGGTGTGCGGCGCTAACTGGTATCGAAGCAATTTCTAATGGAGTGCAGGCATTTAAGCAGCCGGAATCGAAGAATGCGGCGACCACGTTGGGCTGGATGGCCTTACTGCTCATCGTCATGTTCCTCGGGGCCAGCGTGCTCGGCGATTTCTTTAACATCCACCCGCGAAGTCGAGAGACGGTCGTTTCGCAGATCGCTCGCGCAGTCTTTACGGGGTATTTGGGCTGGTTCTACTACATCGTTCAAGCCACAACTGCCGCGATCCTCATCCTCGCGGCCAACACCGCCTTCGCCGGCTTTCCCCGGCTGGCGTCTTTGCTCGCGCGGGATCGGTTCTTGCCGCGGCAACTGGCGAATCTCGGTGACCGGCTTGTTTTTTCGAACGGCATCATCCTCTTAGCGCTCTTCTCGGCTCTACTCATTTGGGCATTTCGCGGCGACACCAGCCGGCTGATTCCGCTTTACGCCGTCGGAGTATTCCTGTCGTTCACCCTGTCGCAAGCCGGCATGGTTGTTCACTTTTGGCGCGAGGGGAAGGCGCTCGAAGCATTGCGCGGGCAGGCGACCAGTGAAGTATCCGAGCCGAATAAAACGAAAAAAGATAGTGCGCGGGTTGGTACGACGGGCAAGCTTGATCCCAAGCACCTTCGTTCCTTGAAAGGAACGGCGCTCACGACTGCGGAAGTCAAAAAACTGCACAAAGAGTCTCACTGGAAGAAGTCCATCGTAGTCAGCGCGATTGGGACAGTTGCGACCTTCACCGTCCTCATGGTGTTTATCATCACTAAGTTCACGCATGGTGCATGGCTTGTTGTTCTCGTCATACCATTACTGGTTTTCATGTTCAAGCGAATTCACCGTCACTACCTTGAAGTTGCAGAGCAACTTTCAACTGAAGGGCTCAGTCAGCTTCGGCCTATTCACCATGAAGTGATCGTGCCCATCTCGGGAATTCATCGCGGCGTGATCGAGGCACTTGAGTATGCAAAGTCGATCGCGCCGCATCACGTGACGGCTGTTTATGTGAATCTGGATGATGAAGCAGCGCGGAAGCTGCGCGAAAAGTGGGCCCAGTGGGGATCGGGCGTAAACCTGGTGGTCGTGGCTTCGCCGTACCGCTCGCTTGCCAGACCTCTTTTGAACTATGTCGATCGCGTCAAGCGCACCAAGAAAGCGGTAGTTACCATCGTCCTGCCGGAGTTTGTTCCCGCCAAGTGGTGGCAGAATCTGCTGCACAATCAAAACACTCTGTTCTTGAAAGGCGCTCTGCTTTTTAAGAAGGGAATTGTGGTGACGAACGTGCCCTATCACCTCGAACACTAAACGCGTGTCCTAAGCGCTGGCGCTGAAAGCCTTACCGGCCAGAAAACATGCGCGGCAATAAACCGGGCGTCCTTGTGAAGGATAGAAGGGAACTGTCGTTTGTTGACCACACTGCGCGCAGACGACCGTGACTTCGATACGCTGGCGCACACCCGAAGTGTGGGACGCAGAGACGGCCGCCAATCGCTCGTTCTTTGCCTGCTTGCAAACCTTGCAACGCTTTGGCGGGTTCTTCAGTCCCTTATCGTGAAAAAAGATTTGTTCGCCGGCCGTCCACAGAAAGCTCTCACCACAGTCGACGCACTTGAGGTTCGCGTCGTGAAATTCAGACGATTGGACGTCGCTGGTTGCGAGGACTTCGCTGTCTGACATACTGTCTCCTCCTCACACAGATACACGCGGCGACCGGCAGGAGCGGATTCGCACGAACGGATCACTTAACTGACGAGGAGGCCGAGAAAGACTAGATTGAATGCTGTCAGGTTTGAATAACGGGGCGAGCACTCAAAAAACTGACGGCCACAGCGCGTGCAACTTATAACTAAGGCGCAGTGCTGTCAAGCGTTTTTGCAGCGAAAATCATCGCCTAAATTCGTTTGGTGAGAAGAGAATAATGAGGATTCTGGTTGTCGGCTCAGGCGGACGCGAGCACGCGCTGGTTTGGGCTCTTAAAAAGACGAGCAGTCAGCCCGCGGAAGTCTTTTGCGCCCCCGGCAACGCGGGAATCGCCGCACTTGCTCAATGCGTTGCAATTGGTGCGACGGACGTTGGCGCGCTCACTGATTTTGCCCACCGCGAGCAGATCGAATTGACGATGGTTGGGCCGGAAGCGTCCCTCGCCGAAGGCGTCGTCGATGAATTCGAACGTCGCGGACTTCGGATCGTCGGCCCCAGCAAACAAGCAGCGCAACTGGAAACCAGTAAAGTGTTTGCAAAGGACTTCATGCAGCGTCATGGAATTCCAACTGCGCGCTATCGCGTCGCAGATTCTGTGGACGGTGCAATCAAGATTCTGAGAAGCGGCGAGTTCGGCGACGAAAGCTCACCCATCGTCGTGAAGGCCGACGGATTGGCTGCAGGAAAAGGAGTCGTTGTCGCCCGCTCGCGCGACGAAGCAGAAAAAGCCCTGGCCGATCTTGTCGCGCTGGGTTCGGCAGCAGAGCGCATCCTCATTGAAGAAGTACTGACTGGCCCAGAAGCATCGGTCCTTCTGTTTTCCGACGGCAAAGATTTTCGCTTGATGCCCGCCGCGCGCGATCACAAGCGCGTCGGTGAAGGCGACACCGGACCGAACACAGGCGGCATGGGCTCGATCACCGACGCAAGCGTTATCGATTACGATGTTTTGAAGAGAGTCGCCCGCGAAATAATCGATCCGACCCTACGCGGCGCGCGTGCGGAAGGATTTCCCTTCCGCGGAATTCTCTTCATCGGCCTGATGCTGACGAGTGACGGCCCGCGCGTATTGGAATACAACGTGCGCTTTGGCGATCCCGAGACGCAAGCCATTCTGATAAGGCTGCAAACTGATCTATCCGCCATTTTTGAGGCGATCGTTGATCAGCGCCTCGGCGAACTCGAGGTGCAATGGTCGAATGATTCGTCCGTCTGCGTCGTTTTGGCGGCCCGGGGTTATCCCGGCAAACCTGAAACAGGGACGGTGATTGAAGGTCTCGAACGCGCTGCGCAACACGAGAACGTGGGGATCTTTCACGCGGCCACGTCCCGCGGATCAAATGCCGAATGGCTGACGGCGGGCGGTCGCGTCCTTGGGTTGACGGCAACCGGTGAAACGCTCGACGCGGCGTTGGCGCGCTGCTATGCCGCTGTGGACGATATTCACTGGGACGGGATGCACTATCGCCGGGACATCGGCCGGACAGCAGCACCCAACGCGGCGCCGGGCGGTTAACTAGCCAGGTCTTACTGCCCGCTGCACACTGTCTGTTATACTCACCGCGAAAATTGCCCGGACTGCAACCGTTTGCGCGCCCATAACGTACAACCCAAGGCGCTATTGCGTGGATTGTGAAGTCAAACCGGCAAATCTAAACCTCTGGAGGATGAAAACATGGGACTGTGGACGAGACTAAAACGTTCAATGCGGGCGCTGTTTGGCGGCGCGATCGAGAGGACTGAGGATCCGGAACTCATTCTCCAGCAGACAATCCGCGACATGCGGGATCGCATTCCCGACCTGAATAATTCCGTGGCGCAGGTCATGGCGACCGAAAAGCTGCTCGCCAAGAACAAAGAGCGGCTCGAGGCGCAGGTGGTCGATCTTGATTCGAAGATTAAGGCGTCGATCAAGATGAGCCGCGATGACATCGCCACGGCCTACATCGGGCAGCTTCAGCAGGCGCAGGTCGATTTGCAAAAGACCGTCCATCAGCATGAACACGCGCAACTCGCTTCGAAGCAGGCGTTGAAAGCCCGCGACAATTACATGCTCCAGATGCAACGGCGCACCGCCGAAGCGATGCAGCTAATCAATCAGTCCAAGCAGGCAAAGTTGCAGGAGCAGTTGGCACAGACGATGGCGTCTTTCCAACTTGGAGACGATGCCGGGACATTCGACGAGATGCGGGACAAGATTGACCGCCGTGCGGCTGCAGCTGAAGCCAAGATGCAGTTGGGCACATCATCGGTCGATACTCAAATGCAGGAGATCGAGCGCGAGGCAATGGACATGCAGTTGCAGGACAAGCTGCTCTCCTACAAGAAGGAGATGGGTTTGCTGCCGGCCGGAACTGAGACAGGCTCGCCGCAGGCTTTGCCGGCGCAGGGCGAAACCAGTCGCCAGCCCTAAACCGTTTCCGAGCATCCAACGTGACTGGCAGAAGCCCGACCGTGAGGGAGGGCGCACTTTTTAGAACTAGTGCCAACGGAATCTCGTACGATAGATGGACTTGTCGAAGATCGATTTCCGATATGTGAAAGAGGCGTTCAAGGAGCCCCTGAATTTCTGGGGCATGGCAGGGTTCGCCGTCGCGGCCGCCTTTTTCTGGGATGTCACGCCTTTGTTGATGGGGCTGGGCGGCGAAGCGGTTTACTTAACAGTTGTGCCAGCCAGTCCTTTCTATCGCCGTTATATTGAGCGTCGCGAGAAGCAGCGACAGCATAAGCTGCGTGAAGCCCAGCGCGAGCAGCTTATTAAGGCCCTTGACCCGCGCGAACGTGAGGCAGTCGAGTACCTGCGGTGGATGAAAAATCAGATCTATTCGAACTACCGCAAGTTCACCAACAGCAAAGAGATTCCTTCCAATCTGGAAACACTCGATCAGCGCTGGGAAGACTTCGTTGACTTGCTCGACGTTTATCGCCGCCGGAAGCATCATCTTCGCTCAATCAATCGTCAGGCCGTTCAGAACCAGCTGAAGCAAGCTGAACACGCGATCCAAACCGCCACCGACGATCGGCAGAAGCGCATCCAGCAAGCCAACGCGGAAATTCTCAAGCGGCGTGTGGCGGCCTTTAACGACCTCGAACGTTCAGTCCGCCTCGTTGAAGGACAACTGCAATCCATCGAAAACTTCTTCGGATTGGTCAACGATCAGGTGGTGACGCTGCCGACGCCTGAGCGTGTTTCGGCCCTGCACTTCGAACAGCTTAGCGACTCGATTGCGATGACCCGTCAGATGCTGGAAGAAACGGCGGACACCTTCGGCATGCTCGACAATCAAAACCGCGAACTGGATCTGCTTCTCTCTGGCGGTAGCAGGCATTAGCTCAGACGAGAGAAAGTGGCGGTACGATCGATTGGTCTTTGCTAATCTTCGCGCCGTTAGGCGCGAGATGTTTATAGAAGATCGTCGATTTTGAGCTACTTCTTCAATGAGTTTCTTCGTTTGCATATGAACTATAAACATCGCGCTCCTGACGGAGCTGAAATCGACCCTGCCATCCCTCCACGTCCTGTTCGCTTGACCTCGAGGTTCGAACTTGCTCACGAGCGCTCATAATCGACTGAGTTGCCGTCACTTAACCCTCAAGTATTCCCTCAGAAAACCCACTCTATCGTGTTGAAAAAAAAAGTCACCACAACATATTGACATCCTGAAAACTCAGGAGTATAGTCCGTCCTGCTTCGGTTGTGACGGCTGGCGGCGGCGGCGGAACGGGTCCCGAACCCAACTCCGCGGGGATTTTTAACTTCGCAAACCGACCGTAGTACCTGCAAAAAATCGAATCTTTTTGGACGGCGATCTGGAATCGTCGGTGGCTTTTTATTCCTCGAAGTCGGCTCGCGTGCGGTTCCCCGCGCGAGAAAGGTAAAATAGAAATGAAATCAGCGAGTGGCGCGAAGATGGAAAAAGTGTCGGAAAACGAGATCCTCCAATCAACCGTTTCAGTTCGCCGCGCGATGCAGCCGCTGGGTTTGAATGCGCGGAAGGTGGTCGCCAAACGCTACTCGCTGAAAGACGCCAAAGGAAACACAATTGAAGAATGGAGCGACATCGTAGCTCGCGTCGTCGCGCACGTGTCTGTCGCCGAAACCAATCCCGCCGAACGCGATCTTTTCTACAACACGATGTCGGACATCATGATGGCGCGCGAGTTCGTGCCGAACACGCCGTGCCTGGTCAACGCGGGCAAGCCCAACGGACAACTCGCCGCGTGCTTTGTGCTTGATGTCCCGGATTCGATTGCCGGCATCATGAAGACAGCGACCGACGCCGCGATCATTCATCAGACCGGCGGCGGTACCGGCTTCACTTTTGAGAAGCTTCGTCCCAGCGGTTCGATGGTCAGTACCACGCACGGCGTCGCCAGCGGCCCCGTGTCGTTCATGAACATCTTCAATACGACGACCGATACGGTGAAACAGGGCGGAGTGCGCCGTGGCGCGAACATGGGCATGATGCGCGTCACGCATCCGGACGTGCTGCGTTTCATTCACGCGAAGAACGATCAGCACTCGCTGACGAACTTCAATATCTCAGTCAATGTTACCGACAAATTTCTTGAGGCGGTTGATAAGAACGAGTGGTATCAGCTCGAGTTCGGCGGCGAGACCTGGAACGATCCGGTATTCGATCCCGTCACGGGCCGCAACTACGTCGTCTATCGCCGGCCCGACGGCTCGACCGTCACGTTCCGCGACAAAGAAACATTTGAGACTGCCGATCTTTCCGACGCTTTGATTGAAGAGCCGCCGGCGCCGGGATTTGTTTATGCGCCGGACATCTGGAATCGAATCATTTCCAGCGCCCACAAGTACGCTGAGCCAGGCATCGCCTTCATCGACGAAGTCAATCGCCACAATCACATGATCAATTCGATGGGACCAATCATGGCGAGCAATCCCTGCGGCGAGCAGTTCCTGCACTTTGCGAACTCGTGCAACCTCGGCTCGATCGACGTGAACAAATTCTACAATCGCGAAAATCGTGTTGATTGGGACCGGCTGGCGGAAGTCACACACTGGACGACGCGTTTCCTCGACAACGTGATCGACACGTGCGCCTGGCCGCTTCCGGAAATAAACGATGTCGTGAAGCGCACACGCCCGGTGGGTCTGGGCATCATGGGCTTTGCCGACCTCTGTCTGAATCTGAAGATCACTTACGGCTCACCCGCCTCAATCGATCTAATGGATGAGGTAATGGGATTTGTTAGAAAGGAAGCCTGGACTGAATCCTTGCGTCTCGGCGCCGAACGCGGCGTCTTCCCCGAGCTCGAGGCGAATCGCGACGCTTACGCGAACTTCCTTTACAACGACATCGGCATCTCACGCGAAGTTCCGCTCACCCCGCGCAACTATGAAGTAACGACAATTGCTCCGACGGGCACGATTTCCCTGGTCGCTGAGACGTCCTCCGGTGTTGAACCTAACTTCTCGTGGGCTTACGTGCGAAAGGACACTCTCGGCACGCGCACCTACGTTCATACGCTCGCCGCGCAGGCGCTGGGCATGGATGTAGATCAAACCGATCAGGCTTCGATCGATGCCGCCGCCGCGCACGTGGTTGAGCATGAGCACGAGCTGCCCGGCTATTTCATTTCCGCGATGTCGATCAGCGCCGAGCAGCACGTGCACGTGCTGGCTGCCGCGCAACGCAACGTCGACAACAGCGTGTCGAAGACCTGCAACGGCGCGGTGAACGACACGATTGAGTCAGTCGATCATCTCTATCGTTTAGCGCGGCAACTAGGCTGCAAAGCCGTGAGTTATTACCGCGACGGCTCGCGCGAGAACCAGGTGCTGACTTCGATGAAGACCGAAACGAAGAACGAGACGCCGACCGTCGTCACCACGACAACGATTATTGAGCCGACCCCAGTTTCCAATCAGTCACAAGATTCCTCGGTTCTTACTGAAGGCCGAACTGAATCTGAGAACGAAGCTGCCGCGCGACGTTTGGCGGAAGCGGAAGCTGCCGCTCGCAAGCAGGGCGCGATTCGGCTTGAGCGGCCTCGCGAACTGCGCGGCGCGACCTGGCGGATTCCATTCGACGGACAGAACCTCTATGTCACCGTCAATCACGACGACGAGATGATTCAGGAAGTCTTTGCCACCGGCCCCATTAGTGGCGGCGTGGGCATGCTGGCGTCGAAGATGCTGCGTGGCGGATTCGACGCGGCGGAAGTGGCTTACAGCTTGAACAAGGTGACGGGCACGCACGCCGTCTGGTTCAACGAGCGCCTGCTGACTTCACCGGAACAAGCCGTCGCCGAATGCCTCATGATCACGAACCGTCGCTTAAAAGGTCATCCGGATTCCGCGCGTGCTCTGAAGTCTCAGCCTTCGCTAGGTACGCAGTCCTCCGGACTGCCTCTTAAGTCCTCTGCGGTTGGTTCAGCCGACACCCAACACCCAACACCCGACACCCGTCACGTGGTCGGCGCGATCATGTCCACAATGATTAGCACCTGCCCCGAATGCCACGGCCAACTAGAGCACGCCAGCGGCTGTGATTTTTGTCGGGATTGTGGGTATTCGAAATGTAAGTGACGTGTCGTTAAATTCACGAGGTAAATAGCCGCCGCGCTAACCTCGCGGCGGTTTTGCTTTCTTTAGTAGGCGAGATGAATACTGCTGCATCACAACAGAAAATGCCGGTCTTAGAGCGCGCTAAGGGATCAACGAAAGCTGAGCGCTACCTTACGAAGCTGTGCGATCAATCTTTCTTGTCTCTTTGGAGCTATCCGAACGTCTATCGGGATCAGGGACGCAACTCAAAGATCGGCGACGGTAAAGAAGTCTGCGATCTGCTAGTTGTATTCGAAAATGATGTCATTATTTTCTCCGATAAGGATTGCGAGTTTCCCGACACTGGTAACTTGGATGTTGATTGGCGCCGCTGGTTCAAGCGCGCTATTCAAAAGCCGGCAGAACAGATTTGGGGGGCGGAACGCTGGATTCGGGCGCACCCGGATCGGCTATTTTTGGATCCGCAGTGTATGCGTCCATTCCCTCTCGATCTGCCGCGGCCGAATACTGCGAAATTCCATAGGGTTGTAGTCGCGCACGGCGGAGCAAGTCGATGCCGCGAAGAGCTTGGCGGTAGTGGAAGCTTGATGATACTTCCTTCAATCGTCGGTTCTGCTCACACGGATCCCACGCAAGGCGGAAGACCTTTCGCGGTTGGGCAACTTGATCTATCGAAAGGGTACGTACATGTGTTCGATGACACGTCACTTGAAGTGGTAATGAGCACACTCGACACAGTCGCCGACTTTACGGCTTACCTAACCAAGAAGGAACAGTTGATCTTAAGTGGTGAACTCGCCGGTGCGGCGGGCGAAGAAGACCTGTTGGCATTTTTCCTCCAGCACCTGAATGAGAAGGGCGATCATGATTTCATTTGGCCAAGAAGTCGAGGTTCCCTCGCTGTCGTTGAGGGTCTGTGGAATGAATTCACGCAACGGCCCGAACGACGTGCTCAATTGGAGGCGAACGAAATCAGTTATGCGTGGGATGCTCTGATCGAAAATTTCACCGGACACGTGCTGGCTGGTACTCAGCACTTCACGACACATCCTGGCTACGACAATCTAGCAAACCAAGAAATGATTTTTCGCTTTATGGCTCGCGAACCGCGTGTTCGTCGCCGAATGTTGGCCAAGAGTATTTTGGAAATCATTCGTGATACACCAAAGAATGTTCGATTTACACGCGTTCTTTTACCGTCGCGGCATGGTGACCCATACTATGTTTTCCTTTTGCTGCCACATCTCAGCGGTGTGGATTATGAGCAGTATCGCGAAGTCCGCAGAGAGTTCTTGGGAGCAAATTGTCGGGTCGCGAGGTTAAAGTGTCCTCAAGCGCTCGATATCGTTGGCATTGCCACTGAATCCGGTCGCGGACCCGGGGGCTCAGAGGATATTGTGTACTTTGATGGGCGCGACTGGACAGAGTCTGACCGACGTGAGGCGTTAAGCTTACAGAAGGACTTGAATATCCTGACCCACGTTACAAAATTCTATGGAACGGAAAAGGAGTATCCAGATCCAATCGATCGTCCTGTTGTCGTGATTCCTGGCGGTTATCCGAGGACGCGACCATGTCTTTGTGGAAGCGGTAAGAAGTACAAGCGGTGCCACGCACTGAAGGACTTTGAAAGTCAATTCTAGATGTCGCCAATTGCCTGGCAGTTCACTGCGGAGATCAAGACGATAATTGAATATAGGCCGTGAAGCGGACGGCTGAAAATTTGGAGTGCGCCGGCAAAGCTGAGCGGCGACGGCCCTTTGGATCAGTCTTAAGGGGTCTGGAACCTGTCAATCTAAAGCGGTGTCGCGCTACGCTTGCCACCGCACTCCAAAATTCTCGCCGGCTAAAGCCGGCTCTAATATCTTTGGGGACGCGTTTACCCAGGCTTGAAAGCCTGGGCTACTTTCAAACGTCCGCTCACGCGGACGAAACCCACCCGCTATCGCAGGTGGTACGGACATGGGATCCGGTCGCTACCGCTTCCGGGTTCTGACACGCGTTTCTCGGTCATCACCATTTCACGTCATAGCGCTTCAGAAACTTTTCCATCTGTTCCCGATTGTCCAGCACCGTCGTAAACAGCGACTTGTAGTTTTGCTCGCGCTTGAATTTCAAAACGTCGCGCGCGCGACCGGCGCCGATTAGGTGTTCTAGCGCTTGCCATTCGAGCATGATGACGACCAGGTGCATATATGACGAACCTTCTTTGCCATCGCCGTGCGGGGGCTCGATCCGGAGGTTCGGATACATCTGCTTTAGCTCCAGGAGCATTTCGCGCCACTTGCCTCGATGGCGCTCCCCCAAAACCCAGTGCGCCTGTTCGTGCACGTAGATGGAAAGTACGCGGTCGTCGTTGTCGCCAAAGCGGAGATTCAGCGTTAGCACGGGGTAAGAATGGTTGATGGCCGTTTCGTCGATGACTATGTCGCGGGTAATGGTGTACTTCTTCAGATCGTACTTGGCGGCGAGCCGGCGAATTTGTTCCCGGCGAAGATGTTCACGCTGCGAATTGTGCTGAAGCTTGATGTTCAGTTCTGGTGTCTGAGCCAGGACAAGCGCGGGCGTTAATATCAGCGCAAAGGTAAAGGCTTTGATAGTGTTTCTCTCCGCCATCATGTCGATGCATTTTAGCTGATTATAATGCGTCGAGATATAAGAGCATCTTCACGGTCGCGTAACCGCCCTTCGCGCTCATGCGGGCAAGCGCTCCCAGAAATCCGATCTGCCGTCGACTTACGTAATTTGGGTGGAGTCGATATCATTGCGAGGCGAAAAACATGAATAGACGGTTCTTTATTTCATCTTCGGTTGCAGTCGGTGGGATTGCGCTGTTAACGCAGTTGCCGAACTGGGCGCGCCCGGGGTCGGGAACTAATGCGGACGGGGGCGTCCGCGATCCCAGCACCAGCAACACAAATCCCAGCACTAATGCGACATTCAATAGTCCAGATTCAAGTATTCAAGAAAAATCACAATCACCCAAATCAAAATCAAAAGGAATCAAAAAAGTGACGAAGACAGATGCTGAGTGGAAGGCCCAATTAACGCCGGAGCAGTACAACGTTTTGCGGGAGAAGGGGACTGAGTATGCCGGCACGAGTCCTTACACCGACCTCCATGACAAAGGCACGTTCGAGTGCGCCGGATGCGGGCTGCCGCTGTTCAGCTCTGAACAGAAGTTTGATTCGGGTACGGGCTGGCCGAGTTTCTGGGCGCCGATCAAAAAAGAGAACGTGATTGAAGAAGTCGATAAGAGCCTTGGCATGACTCGGACGGAAGTCTTGTGCGCGCAGTGCGACGGTCATCTGGGACATTTGTTTGACGACGGACCGAAGCCCACCGGGTTGCGCTATTGCATGAATGGGGTGGCGCTCAAGTTTGTGAAAGGCTGAGCCGGAGAAGTCCGCGTAGCACTTTGGAGTGCGGCGACTTCCACCCCAGCCGGCTGCCGCGCTGGGGACCCCGGTTGACGCCGTTTTCTCTTCAACGAACCAAATTCAAAGCGGTGTCGAGCCACCGCACTCCAAAAAGTTTGGGCTGATCTGAACTCCTCCCTTCAGAACCTACATCCTGATAATGTCTTTGAATCGCGACGCTCAGCGCTGTCGCCATTGACTTTTGGCCGCCCTGAGGAATATCTTGCGCGCACCTGAAACGGCTGAATTCTCCCGAGCCCTTGCCCTCGCAGCAAAACTCGCCTAATCCAGCTGCTTTCATCAGAACTTGGCTGACTCTATGCTCGCGCTAACTTGGCGTGGGTCCTGTTTTTCTTGGCCTTATCACAAGAACACCCAAAAAAGGAGACAATCATGGCAACTTTTCAATGCTTTGACGATCCCAAAGCGATCCTTGAAAAAGCATTCTGTGTGACGCAGGTGTCGAAGAATTTAAAAGGCAACCTGAAGCGGACCAGCATGAAAGATCAATCCTGCAACGAACCGCAGTGTAGGACGCGTCGCGTAGCGCACGCGCTGAAGGTCGATGTGGTGGGGACGCAATGTGATTCTGACCCCAGCAAGAAGTTTCTGAATGGCACGCTGACGGCAAACCTTGGCACGGCGCTCGACACAGATGGCATGCACCGTGGGTTTCATGCTGGTGATTTCACCTGGACCGGCGCAGGCGGTCTCACGGTGACCGGACAGATGTCGGGCATCACCAACACGGGCACGCACCGGCGGCCGATCAAAGACTGCCAGAGATGCAATGACACCGGCATCATGGAAGGTAAGCTTTGCGGCGAGGTCGTAAAAGCGGGCGATTCCAAATTAAAAGGATGTCAGGTGATCGGCGCTTATCGGATCAAGTTTGATCCGTCTGCCGGATTCATCAGCACCAGTGTGGTCGGAACGATCGACGGCGTCATCGTTTGCTTCTGCAAATCCTAAGCGCCGAACTGTGATCCCGGTTGGAGTGCGGCGGTTTGACGCTCAATCAGAACCAAAGCGTGTCGAGCCACCGCACTCAAAATCTGTCGCCCGCTAGAGGGCTCTCATTTCTTGATATTCACGTCAACCCAGGCTTGAACGCCTGGGCTACTGTCGTTCGTCGGCTGACGCGGATAATCAAGCTCTTCCTCGAGTGTTCCGAGGCTACTTCCGACGCTTGAAATAATATGCCGGATCCGTTGCCGGGCCGGCGACCGAAACCAATTCCCAACCGTTGGCGCCTAGCTTGTCCAGATGTTGTTCGAGGACAAATGCCTCGCGAGCAAACGGCACGTTTGGTTCCTTACGCATGCGCGGGTTGTTAGTCGGAGTTAGGTTGGTAGTGCTCGGGCCGGCGACGGCCAAATATTCCCACTGTTCGGCCGCTGCGTTAGTTTTCGCATTGGCTTCTTCTTGTCCTCTCGTCCTGACAACCGCAAGCACGGCCACGGCCAATACCAACGACACGGCCACTTTTAAGATACGGAACAATGCTTCGTTCTTTTGACTCATTTGAAGTTCTCCTTTCAATTTCCGAGTGCGGTTCTCTCGTCCTTCTGCGCTTTGAGTCGTTGCCCGCGGCTTATATCACGCCTCGCTAACGGTCGGCCTACTAACATACTCTGACAATTGTTTTCTCTCTCCCGTTGGGAGAGGGATTAAGGGTGAGGGTTTAGCGGGAGCGAGCTACGCACCCTCATCCCCAACCCTTCTCCAGTAAGAGAAGGGAAGTAATGCGGGCAAGATGCCCGCGCTCCCAGGTTCAAGCTGCCCGCGCTCCCAGCTATATCCTGCCTTTGACATATACCCACTATTAGCGTAGGGTCGTAGTCGAACATAGTTCGAGCTTACTCTGCTCTCAGATCCTCTGGTCACTTTTTCCAGTTCAACTGAATTCCACAGCTCATCCCAGTTAGAAAGCCAAGGCTTCTCTCTTCTGGTTCGTGTACACCTTGGCAAATTGGGAAGCGTTGGTAGCTTCTGTTGGTCCCACAGGGGAAAAGGTAAAGAAAAAATGTCTATGAAACTATATGTTGGTAATCTCGCGTTCGAAACGACGGGCGACGATCTGAAAACACTGTTCGCGGAAGCGGGCACGGTCGAAAGCGTCTCGTTGATTGAAGATCGCGAAACCGGTCGCTCGCGCGGCTTCGGGTTTGTCGAAATGCAGACCAAAGAAGAAGGCACGGCGGCAGTTGAGAAATTCAACGGCACCGAGTTCGGCGGACGCCCGCTTAAGGTCAATGAGGCCAAGCCGCGCGAAAATCGCACGCAGCGTTACAGCGGCGGTGGCTCGGGCTACTAAGTAGCGGCCTACCGCTCTCACCAAGCCTCCGGCGTGATTTATCCGCCGGGGGCTTTTTGATTTGGGGTGAATGGCCTGTAAGAGCCGAATACGCCCCTCCTCACGGTCGGATTACTGCCCAGCGGATTTACGCGTGATAGCCAACCGGTGGGACTGTCTGAACACTCAATCCAAGTGCGCGATGGTCGCCAGCACGATGAGAACGAAGGCGCCCACTCCGGCCACGACACCGATCGTGACCCACTTCGCGGTTGAGTGGCCCTGATTACGATCGTACTTCACGACGTCAGCGTAACGCACCGTCGTAGGGGCGTCTGTTTTTCGATCGCGTATCACAAAATCGTTCTCTCCCGCTTGCGCGATGTAACCTTTTACTTTGGTGCCGTCGGCGGTCCAGACTGTGGCCTTGGCTTTGGAGCCGGTGCCCGTCCGCGCCACTTTGATTTTGGCTTCTTCGGTGGTGAGGCGCTTCTGGCCGGTTTTTGTCTGCGCCGTCGCGAACGGCGCAACCACGCCTAGCAGCATCAGCAAGGCGAGCGAATAATTAAGACAGGTTTTCAGCATTTGGTTCTCCTCGTTCGCTAACGCCTCAGCAACGATGATGCCGTTCGTTTTTGGGAAACATTGCCGGTGGATGAAATGAGTGGCGCAGCCGGAATGTTTCGGTTGCAATGTGAATCCGGCATTGCAAAAGACCAAGGCGGGCAAAGATGCCCGCGCTCCACAATCGCGCTACAATCATTCAAAACTTAATCATCAAGGGAGATACGAACATGGCGAAACGCACAGCAAGCGCAGTTTGGACGGGTACGCTCAAAGAAGGGAACGGCAAAGTAAAACTCGGTAGCGGAGCGTTTGAAGGTCAGTATTCCTTCGCGTCGCGATTTGAAGAAGGCACGGGCACGAATCCCGAAGAGTTGATCGGCGCGGCGCATGCCGGATGCTTTTCGATGGCTCTGGCCGCGGGATTGACGAAGGCCGGTCACAATCCGACGCGCATCAGCACGAACGCGAACGTCAGTCTCGAGAAGGTTGGCGAAGGATTCAAGATCACGACGATTGAACTCACCACCGAAGGCGAAGTGCCGGGAATTGATGAGCAGACTTTTCTCGCTGCCGCGGAAGCAGCGAAGACGAATTGTCCCGTGTCGCAGGCTCTCGCGGGTACTGAGATCAAATTGAATGCGACCCTGATCAAATCGGCAGCGGCGTAACAGCTCGATGAATTGTTCGCGAAGCGAGCGAATGACATTTGGAGTGCGCCGGTTGACGCCGCTGCATCGGACGGACAAGAAGCGGTGTCGCGCCAGCGCACGCCAAATTCCTCGCCGGCTAAAGCCGGCGAAAGTGTTGGAGGACGCGTGACCCAGGCTTGAAAGCCTGGGCTACTTTCAGTCGTCCGCTGACGCGGACAAAATCTTGCACGCTTCAGTTGACCGTTCGCCTTCCTTCAATCCCCCTAAGATCTTTTCACCTCTTCAGCGTGAGACCCACCGACTAGTAACATCAAGATAACTATTGACACATCCCAGCCTCGCCGATAGATTTGCGTTCCCCCCAACAAGGCTTTCCCAAAACTTTTCATTCAATGGCGGCCCCTTGGCCCCCCAGAGGAGGACAGATGACTACGAAATTAGTGAGACGTAGCATAGTCGGCGGTCTAGCTGGTATCGCTCTGCTGGTTTTGGCGGTGCCGATTGCGAAGCTGGCGACGACGACCAGTGCCGGCGTGTTTGAAGCTTGCATCAATCCGGGCAATGGCGGAATGCGGTTAGTAGACGCGAGTACTACCTGCCACAATAACGAAACGCGCATCAGTTGGAATGAAGAAGGTCCGCCGGGACCGACAGGGCCTACGGGACCGACCGGGCCCACTGGGCCGACAGGGCCCACTGGACCGACGGGGCCTACTGGACCCACTGGACCGACCGGGCCCACTGGACCTACCGGACCCACTGGGCCGACTGGACCCACAGGACCGCCGGGGCCGCCTTCGTCTGGTGGGCCGCCATTCATCTGGGTGTGCACGCCGGCGAATTATCCGAATCAGGGGCCGGGTCACCCTTCCAGCATCTACGTTTTCAATGGAAGCGGATCGACTGCCGCGGTGGCCGTAAACATTCTGGATAAGGATGGGGTTAATCTCCAAGGCGTCGCAATCCCAGGAAACGCGCCCGGGAACAACTACCCGGGCAACGCCGGCGCAACGACGACGCCATTGGCAGCAGGAGCCACTCGGGTTGAGACTTGGCTGTCGCCGGCAACCGCGACCCCGACATGGGACGGCGTGACGGACACGTCGTTCAGTGTCAGAGTCACGTCGGATCAACCAATTGGAGTGGGTGCGAATTTTTCGCACTTCGAACAGAGGCCAAACTCGTGTGTTCAAGTGAAGTAGTTCGTCAAAAGGGATGAACAAAGGGAAAAGGCCTGGCGCGCAGCGGGGCCTTTTTCATGTCACGCTCGATGTTCTGGGCTATGGCCGATTTGTATTCGACTTCGGTTGGTTCTTCTTCACCTAGAGTTGCTCTCTTTCAACAACGCCACGGGGAGTTCCCACGGATGGGCTGCCTTGCGGGACCCAAATGCGCTTTCCGTTGCGGGTTACATAACGGCCGCGCTGTCCGTTTCGGAGCGTAGCTGTTTGTCCAGTACCGGCGTTCTTGCGATTCGCAAGCGGGCCGGTGCCGGGAGGAGAGCCGATGACACTCTTCCGCTTCTTAGGTTGGGCGGACGCAATCACAAGGCACGATGTGACGAATAAGAAGATCGCTAGTAGCGATATAATTCTTTTCATTAAAAGTCCTCACCGAATCGCGTTCGCGATTCTACTCCACGTCCTGGACGGTGAATCCTTTCCGAATTGCCGAACGGTATTGTCGTTGAGTACGCACCGTTACGGGATGTGATGCAAACAACCTCTCGGTTGGCTAACCTGCGCGTATTGTTCCATTTCGTCTTTCCGCATCCCAGATCTCACCCGATTTCGTGTTGAACGTTATCGTGCAGTGTAACTTTCGCGCGAATCGTGCGCTTGAAACGGCTGCGCTCAATCGGCATGGCAATTGCCAAAACGAGCGGCGGAGGTTTTTATCGAATGAAGGCACACTATTTCAGTCACAAAATGGGGAAAGTTTTGGCGGCATTGTTCTTTGTAATCAGCATCGGGTTCGTATCGAGTTCGGCGGTTCAAGCGCAGTGGTGGCCAAATGCGACTGGCCAGCGGGATCGCGATTATCGGCGTCAACAGGAGCGCGAAATGCAACGCGACCGGGCACGTCAGCGTAACGAGGAATGGCGACGTCGCAACCGCAATCGGAACGACGATGACTGGCGTTATCGCGGCAATACCGGCTACGGCAACATTAGCCAGGCAGCGGTGAATCAAGGCATTCAGGACGGCCTCTACACAGGCTCGCGCGATGCGCAGCGCGGTCAAAGCTACAATCCGCAGCGCTCGCATTTCTACAAAAACGGACACGGCGATAACGGTGGCTACGGCAGTTACGGCAACAGCTACCAGTTCCAGCAGGCGTACCGCCAGGGATTCCTGCGTGGATATGACCAGGGCTTTCGACAGTATGGCGGTTACAACCGCAGTCGGAGCGGCACCAACAATCGGTTCCCGTTCCCCTGGTAAGTAACTATCTCTTGAAGTAACTACGAGGCGGATCGCTGATGGTGTCAGCGGCCGCCTCTTTTTCTTGCAAGCACGACGCTAGCACGCGAGGGTTAGCCGAACTTCACGGAGAGCATTGAAACTGATCCGCCATCAAAGCCTTCGACAGGAAAACTGACCGCATCGTCCGAGTGAACAGCGCCGAGAACGTAGAGCAAGGGCAAATAGTGATCAGGAGTCGGCACTGAAAGAAGCGCGTCGCGGCCGAGCGATTCGTAATCGACCAACGGCGCAGAGCTGCCGGTCGTCATCAAGTCACGCGCGCGATTCTCAAACCTAACCGCCCAATCGAAAGGGTCAACGTCCTGACGCCCCCAGGCGTACGTGTGCAGGTTGTGAATCAGGTAACCGCTCCCAACGATAAGCACTCCTTCCTCACGCAAAGGCGCTAGTCGCTCGCCCAGTTCGTAGTGAAACGCCGGAGGCTGCGCTTCATCAATACTCAGTTGCACTACCGGAACGTCTGCTTTGGGAAAGACATGACAGAGAACTGACCACGTACCATGATCGAGTCCCCAACGCCGATCCATTTCGACTGGAATCGGCGTTAACAGTTCCCGCACGCGTTGCGCAAGGGCAGGATCGCCGGGCGCTGGATACTGAACTTCGTACAGCTCGCGCGGGAAGCCGCCAAAATCGTGAATCGTGCGCGGCTGCGCCATCGCGGTCACCGCAGTTTCAGGAATGTACCAGTGTGCTGAGACGCACAGGACAGCTCTCGGCTTCTCAATCACCTGGCCGATTCCCGCCCAGGCTTCAGTGTATGCGTTGCGTGTAATCGCATTCAGCGGATTGCCGTGGCCGAAGAAAATGGTAGGGAGGCGTGAACTCACGAGAGCGATTCTAGGCTTTCAGGTCGCGCGACGCAGCCCCACAACCCAGGCATGCTCCACGAACGTCGAGAGCCCTTCCGGACATCGGCGGCCTGGACCGCGAATACGGAGTGAACAACTTCCAGTAGGTCGGCGTACAATCTCCTGTGAAACTATATGTTTTGTCCTCAATGCGGAACTGAATCTCCGGCGGATCTGAAATTCTGCCGCACGTGTGGCGCGAACCTGCGCGTGATTGGCAAGGCCGTCACACTCAGCGAGGCGATCGCGCGCAGCGACAGTGTGCCTTCGAAAATTAAGGATCTCGTCAAGAATATAAAAATCGAAAAGGTCAGCGATGAAGTGACGCGCGCAATGGAGAAGATGAAGCTGGAGATTGCGCACACCGTAGAGGATCATCGTGAGTGGCATATTGATCACATCAAGCCTTTCCGCAGCAAGCGAAAGGAAAAGACCGCGGCGGATCGTCGTGAGAAGCACCTGACGCAGGGACTCATCACAATGTTTTCCGGGATGGGGCTGTCAATTTTTCTGTACTTTCTCAGCGGCGCCATCGTGCTGAAACTGCCACCGAACGTGGTGGCGGATATTCCTTTCGAACTCGATCCGGTAATTCGAATCATTTGGTTGGTAGGGTTAATTCCGACCCTGACGGGACTGGGAAGAATCATCGCCGGTCTCACGATTCGGCGTGACCGGCATGCTGAGGTTGCGAGTCCTGCGGCAACACCCTTGCGAATCGGGGAACCTGTCGAGACGGCCTTCGACCAGCAACCAGCGTTCGCGCCGCGACACGAGGAGGCCACTGTGTTCGCAGGACCTTCGATGCCGGACAGTGTCACGGATCGAACCACAAACATCCTCGAACGTCAGCCCAAGGTGCAAACAGAAGGACGAGATGCGATGAGTTGAGTGCGGGCACTAGCTCATAAGCAGGGTTTTAAGCGTGCGCTCCCGGTGAGCCTCCGTGATGGTCGAGCTAATGCCCAGCGCGACACGGACTTACACTCAACGCTCAAATAAATCCACGTTGACATTGTCGTGCGAATCCCTTATCAGTTGATGAGGTTTGCGCGTCTGAAGGTCGTCAATACAACTTCATCTCGAACGGCGCATCAAAGAAAACCTGAGGCCACCGGCTTAAGGCAGTGGTACTGGAATAAATGGACTACACAACTCGCGAATTACTTAAGCGTTACGCAAAGCTGGCGACGGGCCAACCGTTCGCGCCGGTGCTGCTGAACATCCTGGTCACGTCGGTGTGCGACATGCGTTGCACCCATTGTTTCTTCACGGATGAACTTGATGATCGTCCACGCAAGAAACTCCAGATGAAGGCGCAGGAGATTGATCGGATCGCCCAGACGTTGGGCGGCAACCTCGGCGTGTTGATTCTCGCCGGCGGCGAGCCTTTCACGCGCAAAGACCTGCCCGAGATCGTCAGTTCGTTCTATCGCCACAACAATCTGGAATCGGTTTACCTGATGTCGAATGGACAGATTCAGAAGCGAATCTTTCCCGACGTCACGCGCATCCTGGAAGAGTGCCCGAACCTGAATGTCACCGTCGCGATGGGCATCGACGGTCTGGAGCAGCAACACGACAAGATTCGGCAGAAGCCCGGCTCGTGGCAGATTGCGATTGAAACCGCGCGCGAACTGAAGGCGATGAAAAAGCAGTACCCGAAGCTCGACCTGCAAACGTGCACCTGCTTCATGCACTCAAATCAGGACACGATCTTCGATTGGTACGAATTCCTCAAGCACGATCTGAAGCCGGACAAAGTCAACTTTAATTACATTCGTCCGCCCTCAGCCGATCCGATTGAACTCGACATCGATAAGTCGCGCTATGCAAAGCTTGCGCAGATGATTGACGACGACTCGCGTCACGCCGCAATCAAGAACAATTACGGCGGCAAAGCCGGTTACTTCAAAGCCGCGATCGACATTTACATGCACGGCTTGATCACCAAGACGCAGGAGACCGGAGCTGCGCAACTGACTTGTTATGCGGGAACTGCGGGCGCCGTGATTTACGATGAAGGCACTCTGTCATCGTGCGAGAACCTCGCGCCGATCGGAAACCTCCGCGATCACGACTGGAACTTTCAGGGACTGTGGCTGTCCGACGCAATGAAGGCGCGCCGTAAGCAAGCCGCGGATGGCTGCTTCTGCACGCATGAGTCGAACTGCTATTACCCATCGCTGCCTTTCAACCCGAAGCACTTGATTCAGATTAAGAAGATTGAGCGCGAGATGAAAAAGGCGAGCCGGGAACTGGAGAAGCGTGGCGCGGCCGAGCAGCCTGACGGAATAACCGTGAATGTGTAGTCGGCAGTGGCACAGACTTCAGTCTGTGATCATCCGCCTCGAAACCACAGACTGAAGTCTGTGCCACGAATGACCTCGAGCAATCCAAAAATCCTGATCCTCTCCTCCGACACCGGGGGCGGTCATCGTTCGGCGGCGGCGGCGATCGTTGCCGGCATTCAGGGCTTCGTGAAAGGCGAGTCGTACGCGATTCGCACCATTCGCGCGGTTGAAGAATCCCATCATCTGGCGGCGAAGATGGTAGCTGTTTACAACTGGCTGCTGCGTAACCGCCAGGGTTGGATGAAGTACTACTACTGGTTCATCAATCGGATTCGTCCGGATACGCGCGAATTTTTCTACAAACGCACCGTCGGATACGTCGCAGGACAGTTTGAGAAGTGGTGTCCACACATCGTGGTGAGCGTGCATCCGCTCACCCAACACATGTTTGCGCGCGTGTTAAAGGAGCTTGGGTTGGCGCATCGCATTCCCCTGGTCACAGTCGTCACCGATCCTTACTACGGATTCTGGAAGGGTTGGGCCTGCGACGACGTGACGCTTTATCTCGTCGCGAGCGATGACGCGCGCCGGCAGCTAATCGACTACGGCATCTCGCCCCACCGGATCAAGATTTCCGGCATGCCCGTGCATCCGAAGTTTGATTTTCCCGGCGAGCAGGCCGCGCAAACCGCGCGCGTTGCCTTAGGTTTGGACCCTGACAAGTTCACGGTTTTTGTGAATGCCGGATGGGAAGGCGGCGGCAACATCCCGCTCATCTTCCGCGAACTCGTACGCGGGGAACTCGATGTGCAGGCGATCTTTCTCGCCGGCCGGAACGAAGAACTGCGCGGCGAAGCCGAGCAAATCGCTTCCGAAGCAAAGTTTCCGGTGAAAGTCATCGGTTATTCAGACGAAGTCGAAAAACTGATGCGGGCGGCGAACGTGATGATTTCGAAGCTGGGCGGCCTTACCACATTTGAAGCTTTATCGTGCCGGGTTCCAATCATTGCCGATTCGACAACGGAACCGATGCCGCAGGAAGCGGGGACGGCTGCGATGGTCGCTAAGAGCGGCGCTGCTGTCATGCTGCAGAAACCGGCGGATGTGGTGCCCGTTATTCGTCGCATGATTGATGATTCGAAGCACTACGCGTCTCTGCGCGCCGCCACGATCACGCTCGGAATTCCCAATGCGACGAAGCGGATTGTTGAAGAGATCGTTTCGTTGATTCCTGAGCAAGCGACCGCGAAAACTGAGGCGCTTGTAGAACGGGCGGCTTGAGGTACGCACGCGTCTGGCGTGCAGCATGCCGGGAGACATGCGTACCCCCTTCTTGACTGGCGCGCTCCGTTCGCGGTTTAATCCCGTCGTTTCACAATCCGAACAAGTTGAGCAATTAAGTGGCACAGACTTCAGTCTGTGGTTTCAGCGCAGAATGATCACAGACTGAAGTCCTGTGCCACAATGGCTAGCATGAGTCTTTTACTCGAAGGAAAACGAGCATTCATTACCGGTGGCACGCGCGGCATTGGCGCCGCGCTGTGCGAGGTCTTCGCTCGCGAAGGCGCGGATATTGCTTTCAGCTATAACTCGCGCGACGATCTCGCGGAAGAGATCAAACAGAAGATTGAAGCGCTCGGGCGCAAAGCGAAGTCATTCAAAGTCTCCGTCACCGACCGCTTCGGCATGAAGCATTTGACACGCGAGCTGGTGCAGGAATGGGGCGGCATGGACATTCTGGTGAACAACGCAGCGATCAATCGCGGGGACAATTTCGCGACGACTACCGACCGGGCGTGGGATGAAGTGATCGGGACCAACGTGGGCAGCTTGTTTGCCGTCACCAAGCCGATGTACAAACAGATGATTCGCCAGCGTGCCGGCGCGATTCTCAACATCACTTCGATCGGTGCGATTCGCGCGCTGCCGACCGCAGTTCACTACGCAACTTCAAAGGCGGCGATGATTGGCTTCACCAAGTGTCTGTCGCGTGAGGCGGCGACGTTTGGAATTAAGGTCAATGCGATTGCGGCTGGAATTTTCGATACCGACCTGGCAAGCGCTCTGCCGGAGCGCTGGCTGCAAATGCACGAATTCTGGGTCGGGCGTCTGGGCAAGCCCATAGAGCTTGCCGAATTCGCGGTCTTCATGTGCAGCGATCGCAATTCGTATATGAACGGCGAAGTTGTGATTGTTGATGGCGGGGCGGTGACTTAATCAGTGGGCAGTGGGCACTTAAGACGAGAGCTTTGACTCTGCGTAATCTGTAAATTATTTCTTTTCTGACTTCTCGATTTCCTCAACGCGCTTTTCCAAACCTCTAAGCGTTCTGACCATCTCTCCCAAGCGCCTGAACGCAGCAATCGATCTCAACCAATCACGATTGTCGAAAGCGGGTATTCCGGAAATCATTTTGCCAGGGGGCACGTCGTGACTCGTAGCGCTCTTGGCGGTCAGCACGACATCGTCGCCAATCGTGTTGTGCCCGGCAACGCCTGCCTGGCCCGCCAGAATTACGCGGTTGCCGATGTCCGAACTTCCTGCCAGCCCCACTTGCGCGCACAGCAAACTGTCTTCGCCCACCGTGCATGAGTGGCCAATCTGCACCAGGTTGTCGATTTTCGCGCCGCGCTTGATGCGGGTCTCGTCAGTCGATGACTTGTCGATGGTTGTGCCGGCGCCAATCTCCACATCGTCTTCGATCACCACGCGACCGACTTGCGGAATCTTAAGCCAGTGGCGATTTTCATCTTTGGCAAACCCGAAACCATCACATCCGATCACCACGTTGTTATGAATGATGACGCGTCTGCCGATGATAGTGTTCTCGCGAATGGCAACGCCTGAATGAATCTCTGAGTCATCACCGATCGTCACGTTGTCGTAAATCGTTGCGTTTGCATGAATGCGCACGCCATCTCCGATACGGGAGTTCTTGCCGACGACAGCGTTCGGCCCAACAAAGCATTCCGCGCCGATGGTCGCGGTCTGGTCAATCACCGCTGTTTCGTGAATTGCTGATTCGACTGCCGCACGAGGATGGAAGGCTATTAACGCCCGGGTAAAAGCGAGATAAGGATCCTTCGCCCGCAGCACCGCGAGGTCTGCGCGTGTTACCTCAACGTCTTCACCCACGAAAATTGCTGACGCTGCCGTCGCCGCTATCTTTGGCGTATAACGCGGGTTCGACAGAAACGTTACCTGACCGGGCACAGCTTGATCGAGACCTGCGGCGCCGGTGATTTCGATGTCACCGTCGCTGGATTCAAGGCCCGCGTAGGTCAACTCGGCAAGTTTAGACAGTTTCATTGGCGGTAGAGTTTAACGTATTGGTCGGTGAACGGCACAGCAATCGAAAAGCGTTTTGCGGCTTTGCCGCCTGATGTGCGGTAAGGCTCTGCCCTACCGGTGCACTCACTGTTCATGGTTTGGGCTGCGCCCATTTATTCTGGGGCATAGCCCCGTCCGAAAAATTGAAAGTAGGACGGAAAGGCGGAGCCTTTCCGCACATCGGGCAGCATAGCCGCGCACGATTTGGATCTCACATCATGCTAATCGGATCAATCTCCAGACTAATCGGCCTCAGATCAATACCGTCGGTTTCTAGCGCCGCGAACGCTCGGTCGATCACGGCGCGCATCTGCTTCCGACTACGCGATTTTACCAGCACATGAAAACGAAACTCTGCGCGAAGTCGTGCAAGTGGCGCCGGCGCCGGACCCAGCACGCGACACGTACGATCCGGATCAGCTTCAACTAGAGCTTTTTTCGCTGCCCCGGCCAACTCGTAAGCGCGATTCGCATCCTTGTGGCGCGTCAGCAGCAAGGCCAACGCAACGAAGGGCGGGTACTGATGGTTGCGGCGGTGCCGGATTTCTTCAGTATAGAAGCCGGCGTAATCCTGCGCGACCGCGTGCTTCAGAGCGTAATGATGCGGATGATAAGTCTGGATAAAAACGCGCCCGGGCCGATCGCCACGACCCGCGCGGCCCGCGACCTGAGTTATCAACTGAAATGTACGTTCGGCCGCGCGAAAGTCCGGCAACGCCAGTCCTGCATCGACCGAAATTACGCCGACGAAAGTGACGTTCGGAAAATCGTGTCCCTTCGCAAGCATTTGCGTTCCCACAAGCATGTCCAGCTTGCCTTTTTCAAAATCGAGCAGCGTCTGCTCAAATTCGCGGCGGCGAGATTTCGTGTCGCGATCGATGCGGCCGATGCGCAGTCGCGGAAAGCGCTTTCGCAGAAGCTCTTCGATCTGTTCAGTGCCTTCGCCAACGTAGTAGATGTATTTGCTTTCGCATTGCGGACACTGCGCCGGCGCGCGCTCGCGGTGATTGCAGTAGTGACAAACAAGCACGCGATCGCCGCGATGAAAGGTCAGCGTCACCTCACAATTGGGACACATGATCGACTCGCCACATGAGCGGCAGAGTATGAAGCTTGAGTAGCCCCGACGGTTTAGCAGAATGATCGACTGTTCGCCTTTTGAGTGTGTCTGCTCGATCGCTTCGAGCAGTTGATCGGAAAAGACTACCGGCTTTTTATGACGCGCAAAGACGTCGCGCATATCCACGAGTTCAGCGGTCGCCAGGCGGCGTTCGCCGATTCGATCCGGCAACTCGAGGTAATGGTATTTGCCGGTCTGCGCATTGTGAAACGTCTCCAGCGAAGGCGTGGCCGACCCCAGCACAACCGCGGCGGATTCTTTCTGGGCGCGCACGATTGCCGAGTCGCGTGCGTTGTAGAACGGAGACTCTTCCTGCCGGTACGACGAGTCCTGCTCTTCATCCACAATAATCAGTCCCAGATTCTTCACCGGCGCGAAGACAGCCGAGCGCGTACCGAGGACCACGCGCGCTGCGCCCGTGCGCAGTCGTGACCATTCGTCAAAACGTTCGCCGCGTGAGAGCGAAGAATGAAAGATAGCGATTTGATCGCCGAAGTGCGCGCGCAGCCGACGTGACAAAATTGGCGTTAGCGAAATCTCCGGCACCAGCATCATAGCGCCGCGACCGCTGTGCAGCGCTGCCCGCATCGCGCGAATGTAAACCTCCGTCTTACCGCTGCCGGTCACACCGTGGAGCAGGAAGGGCGAGAACGAGCGGTTGCCGATGGCGGTCTCGATCATTCGGAATGCCGCCGCCTGATGTTCTGTGAGCTTGAACTCATCGGTCCCGGGAAGCTCCGCGAGCGCCAGCGGATCGCGACGAATGTCCTGCTCGAACTCTTCAACCACGCCTCGCTTCTTTAGAGTGGCGATGACCGAAGGGCTGATGCCGGCAGCCTCGATCAATTCGCTTGCCGGCATTTGCTGGTTGTGAGATCGAAGTGTGTCGATCGCGCGTTGTTGAGCAGCCGTGATGCGCTCGGTGCGCGGGCGTCCCGCCTGCTCGTTGGTAGATTGTTCCTCATGTATCTGATCTGAGCGTGCAGCAGGCGAGACGCCGGCGTACCGATCTTGAACCAGCCGAATCAACTTCTGTCGTTTGGCGCGAGTAGCAGTCGTGCGCGTGCGATCCGCGCGCTCGATGAAGCCGTCGGCCTCCAACTCTCGTAGCCACTTGGGAATGCGCGCCGAACCCATGCGCAGGCAGAACGCGTTGATCTCGGCTTCGCCTTCGTCAGCCAGGATCTGCAAAGCTTTCTGTTTAGTCGATCCATCGGTCAGTGCTGCGATTGATTCACGACCGATCGCTGTGATCGAAACAACCTGCATGATTGAAGTGTTGATACCGGCGGGAAGCGCCGCGCGCATGACTTCGCCCAAAGCCGCCGCATAATACTCAGCGACCCAGCGGGCCAGCTCAACCACTTCCGCTGTCAGCGAGGGTTCGGCGTCGAGTAGTTCTTCAACTTCCTTAAGTTCAGACTCGATCAGGCTTGTTCCTTCGCGCAGCTTAGGGAGTAGCGCGACGATGTAGCCCGTCATCGGCTTGTTTCCAAGTCGTACCACGACCCGCGAGCCGACGCGCGCCGTTTGTCGCATGGTTGAAGGCAGGCGGTATGTAAACAGCTTCCGAAGATGGACGGGGAGAGCTACTTGGGCGAACTGTGAATCGGATTCTTCCTGCGGAGCTTGAGCGGGCAAAGACATTTGTGCGGCAGGTTATCGCGGGAACGAAACGATTCAAAGCGCATCTCAACCGCTCGCCGCTTTGTGGGAATTACTGTCGAGATATTCCATTACCTTCTTTAAGTCGTCCCACGTCTCGCGTTTCTTGGAAGGGTCGCGCAGGAGGTAGGCAGGGTGAAAAGTTGGCATTACCTTAATGCCTTGATAGTCCCGGAACTGACCGCGCACGCTGCTGATTCCAGCCTTTACCTCAAGCAGATTTCGCAGCGCAGTATTGCCCATCACGACAATGACTCCGGGACGAACCGCGGCGATCTCGCGGAATAAAAACGGACGGCAGATCGCAGCTTCTTCCAACGTCGGCTGCCGGTTGCCGGGCGGCCGGCAGCGATTAACGTTGCCGATGATCACTTCTTCGCGCTTCAGGCCCATCGCTTCAATCATTTTTGTCAGCAATTGACCCGCGCGGCCGACAAACGGTTTGCCCTGGGCGTCTTCATCAGCGCCAGGAGCTTCGCCGACGAACATCAAACGAGCCTTCGGATTGCCGTGCGTGTTCACGACCTGCGTGCGCCCCGAGCACAACGCGCACCGGGTACAGTCGTCGCCAATCTCGCGCCAGATGTCTTCGAGGGTTTCCGTGGAGGGTGGCAAAGACGGTCGCGCAGAGAGTTCGCCGAACAGAGTGCCTGGCGGTGGAGCGCTGACACCGGCCGGAGTTTGATCTGTTCGTGCAAATAGCCGCGATCTGGCCGCGGGCGGAGCGGCAGCCGGTAACGCTGTAGCGATCTCCCGCGGCTCTTCGACCCTCGCCGAAGAGAGGCTTTGCGGCGCTGAAGCATTCGACGTCGCCGGTTCCGCACCGGTCGTTTCCGCGCCGAGTTCGCCGAAGTAGCGAACGTATTCTCGCGTCTGCTTCAACAGTTCGTTCAACTCTTTCGTTTGATCTGAAGTCATTCTTTTTGTGCGGAAGCTGTACGTGCGTTGCTTTGGCCTTTTCTCAATTTCACAACTTCATCAAGAATGCGGTGCGCAGCTTCTTCTTTGGGCATGAGCGGCAATTCGACGGTGTCGGGTCTGTCGCGAAATAAGATCGCGATGGCGTTGTTAGCCGAGTCAAATCCGCCGCTGGCTTTGGAAACGTCGTTGGCCACGATCGCGTCGAGGTCTTTGCTGACCAATTTCTCCCAGGCGTTCTCCAGAAGATTTTCAGTTTCCGCAGCGAAACCAATGATCAATTGGCCGTTGCGTCGCGCGTGTGCGACTTCCCGGAGAATGTCGGGAGTGCGTTGAAGTTTTAGCTCGAGAGTGTCTGCCGACTTCTTCATCTTCTGAGTGGACGTGTCAACGGACGCGTAGTCGGCTACGGCTGCCGCCGCAATAAAGATGGTCGCGTCGCCGGCGCGCTCTATTACGGCGCGATGCATCTCTTTCGCGGCTGTTGTCTCGATGACGGTCACACCTGCCGGGGCTGCGACACTCGTGACGCCGGAAACGACCGTCACTTCGGCCCCCCGAGCGTGGGCAGCTTTTGCAATCGCAAATCCCATTCGACCGGACGAGCGATTTGAAATAAAGCGCACCGGGTCGATTGGTTCGCGGGTGGCGCCGGCCGTGATTAGGATCCGCTCCCCGGCCAAATCGGACGGGTGCGTTGATGCCTTAAGCATGTCTAACGCTACCGACACGATCCTCTCCGGTTCGCTCAGGCGCCCTGGGCCTATCGTGCCGCAGGCCATCTCGCCCTCATCCGGCTCAATAATCCGCACTCCGTCAGCACGGAGCTTTTCGATGTTTCGTTGCGTGGCGGGATGCTCCAACATCGTGGTGTTCATCGCCGGCGCCACCAGAACCGGTGCTGTGCACGCCAGGTATGTGGACGTCAGGAAGTCATCGGCTACGCCGTTCGCAAACTTCGCCAGGGTGTTGGCTGTGGCCGGCGCCACGATCAGCAAATCTACGGTTTGAGAGAAAGTGATGTGCGCAATCGGATCCGGATTGTCCGGCGCATAGTCGTCAACCAGGACGTAAGAACCGGAAAGCGAACGAAAGGTGAGAGGCTGGATGAACTCGCAAGCGTGCCTGGTCATGGCCACGCGGACCTCGCAGCCGGCGCGTTGAAGGCCGCGCAGGACCTCAATGGCCTTGTAAGCGGCTATTCCGCCAGTTACGCCGAGCGCGACGCGGTACCTGCGGTCATTCGGATCGCTATCCATGTGAAATCGAAATGTAACACCGCCAAATTATGCGTGCAATATTGCTGAATTTTGTACGGGCGTATAATCGCAGCCACAAATCGAAACTGGCTTACCAAAGTTCCCTGAGCTAAAGTAACGCATACGCATCAGTCGGACGGCTCAATCATTAGGGGTGGACTTCAATGGGTAACTTAAAGCGAATCGTGTTGTTGGTTTTCGCGCTGGCAATCACAGGTGGAGTTGTGCACGCACAACGCGCGGAGCAGTCCCAGTTTGGGCCCGTCATGCAAGCGTACCTTGGCTACCTGCGTAATGAGCAGGAAGTCGTTGATGACCGGGCGAGTCGGCACGAGATTTCCGGAGACTATTACCGGCGCAATTCGAGTCGTATTCGCGCGTTGCGGCAGATGGCCATCCGTTTAGTGACGAAATCCGGCAACGACTATGTGCCGGAGCTCGAAGCAGTCGCGGCGGACGAGATGCGAAGCCTGTTTGAGGATCCTCCGAGCCCGCGTACCCTCCGCGTCAGTCAAATTGTAAAGAATACGTTTCGTTACCTGGGCCCGGTGACTTCAGGCGAGGTCTTTTATGTCTTCGCGCGGCTTGACCCTTACGAGCAAGCCGCTTTAATCGAATCCGGAAACGCCACCGACGGGCCAATGAGTTCGACAACCCCGGAGTCTTCAGCCGCCAAGGGTCAACGCGTCGGCGACAGCTCAACGCGCCCGCGGCGCAGTAGTCCGCGCTGACCCGTCAGACCTGCCTTTTTTCTCGTTTTGACCTCGCCTTTGCCGGATGGAACGAGGACACACAATCTTGACAACGCGAGGGCAAAAAGCCCTTTACAGCACCTATAGGCCGTGATATCGTGCGCCGAACCTAGTAATTCTGGGCTAAGTTTTAGAGTTTTCAATGAATTGCCTGTTGACAGGGGGGCTGGATTTCGTGTACAAAAGCCACTGATTCAGTGGTTTCACTACACCACGAAAAAGCTTTCTTCAACAGAACTCAAGCGATAGCGACTCGAAATGTGAAAGAGTCAGCAGCGCGTTTTCTAAGGTATCTTGTCACTTGTACGGGAGGAAATGATGATTAGCAGAAATTGGAGCCGCAAGTCGATTGCATTTGCGGTCACAGTAGCCGTCCTCAGCGTCTACTCGATGGTAGCGCTGGCGAAACCCGGCCAGAAAAACTCCGGAGAACTTTCGGTTTCCGGCCAAGTCACCGTTAACGGTCAAGCGGCGATTTCGGGTGCGACAATATTTTCCGACAGCGTCATTACAACTGCGGCTAACAGCAGCGCGGTTGTGAGCCTGGGGAAACTTGGTCGCGTAGAGTTATTGCCGAACACGAGCGTTAAGCTCAGCTTTACCGACGCCAGCATTTCAGGAAATCTGGACGCTGGTCGTCTGCAGGTTTCGACGTTGGCAGGTACGTCCGCCATCATCACGACCAAAGACGGCGCGGCTGTTGCCGACGCGAGCCAGGCGGCAAGCTTTATGGTCGATGTCGAATGTGGCGACATGAGAGTCGCTGCTCAGGCTGGCTTGGTTGAACTGCGAGCCGCTGGCAAGACGACAGCGGTCGCTGCTGGAACGACTGAAACTGCGGGAACACCTCAACCCGGCACACGCTGCACCCGTCTAGCACGGCCCGGCATGCCTGGCATTGGTGGCGGCGCCTTGGCGGCCTTGTTACTGGCTGCTGGTGGTGCGATTGCGGCGGCGATTCTGGCCGGAAGTTCAGAGAACAATGATCTGAGTTTCGGCGGAGACGTTACCGTAATCAGTCCGACGAGATAATAGAGGACGCGAACAATCCTGCTGGTGGCGTGCCCGAGTGCGCGGCACTTGAGTGTAACTTGCGGGTCACGTGCTAAATGCGCGTGACCCGTATCTTTTGATCAGACATATTCCCGAATGCACATCGCCGTAATTGGCTCTGGTTACGTAGGGCTTGTCACCGGAGCGTGTTTCGCAGAATTCGGCGTTGACGTCGCGTGCGTTGACATAGATGCCGACAAAGTCGCCCAACTAAATCGGGGCGAAGCCCCCATCTACGAACCGGGCCTCGAGCAACTAATCCAAAAAAATCTTCAGGCGGGGCGGCTGAGATTCACGATAGATCTTCATTCAGCTGTCGAGCCTGCTTCAGTCGTTTTTCTTGCGGTCGGCACGCCACCAAAGACCGATGGTTCGGCCGATCTCAGCTTCGTCAATACTGCGGCCATCGACGTAGCCCGAAACATTCGCAGTTACAAAGTGGTGGTGATGAAATCCACCGTCCCGGTGGGGACTGGCAAGCGACTGACGGAACTAATTAAGAAAAATCTGCCGGAGCCGGTACCGTTCAGCGTCGTTTCGAATCCAGAGTTCTTGCGAGAAGGCGCCGCGATCAGCGACTTTATGCGCCCCGATCGAGTGGTGATCGGCACCGACGACGCGCAAGCGACCGAGGTGATGCGGGAACTCTACCGGCCGCTCTACTTAATCGAAACGCCGTTCGTTATCACCTCTGTCGAAGGCGCTGAGCTGACTAAGTACGCTGCGAATGCCTTTCTTGCCACGAAGATTTCATTCATTAACGAAATCGCTAACCTGTGCGAAAAAGTGGGTTGTGACGTTCATGACGTCGCCCGCGCTATCGGCATGGATCGGCGCATTGGCAGCAAGTTCTTGCACCCCGGGCCGGGTTTCGGCGGCTCGTGTTTTCCGAAAGACACGCGTGCGTTGTCGGTAATCGGAAGAGAGTACGACTCGCCTACGCGAATCGTTGAGGCGGTGGTAGAAGTCAACGAGCGACAGCGTCAAGCCATGTTTCCGAAGATCGAAAAGCTGGTTGGCGGCGTGAAAGGTAAGCGAATCGTTGTCCTGGGTCTGAGCTTCAAGCCAGAGACTGACGACATGCGCGACGCTCCCTCGGTTGATATCATCCGCGCTTTGGTGGAAGCCGGGGCAACAGTCGTGGCATACGACCCGGTCGCTCAACACGAGGCGGAAAAACTGCTGCCGGATATTGAGTACGCGAATGATGAGTACGCGGCTGCTACGGGCGCTGACGCTCTCGTGTTTCTCACTGAGTGGAACCAATTTCGCGCGCTGGACATGGAACGTATTCACGGCCTGATGAGGACTGCCAACATCGCCGATCTGCGAAATATTTATGAGCCCGCCGATATGCGCGCGCTCGGATTCAAATACGCAGGAGTGGGACGCTAAATGGCGCTCTCAGGAATAGCTCTGGTCACTGGCGGCGCGGGCTTCGTGGGCTCACACATCGCCACGGCGCTCGTTGACGCTGGCGCTCGTGTTCGAGTTGTCGACGACCTGTCGACGGGTTACCTCAAGAACCTTCGGCACATTGAATCCAAAATTGATTTTATCGAGGGAAGCGTTGGCGACGCGGCGACATTGGGGCGCGCGCTAAGCGATGTAGAGTTGGTCTTTCACGAGGCTGCTATCCCCTCCGTTCCACGGTCCGTGGATCGGCCGGTTGAATCTCATGATGCCTCGGTCAATGCCACGTTCGCACTGTTGCTGGCAGCTCGCGACCAGAAAGTTCGGCGGTTGGTGTATGCGGCTTCCAGCTCGGCTTACGGCGATCAACCTGAGCTTCCGAAACACGAAGAGATGAGGCCCGCGCCGCTTTCGCCCTACGCGGTCGGAAAACTGGTAGGCGAGTACTACGGCCAGGTCTTCACCAACGTCTACGGTCTCGAAGACCGTCTCGCTGCGGTACTTCAATGTCTTTGGACCGCGTCAGGACCCCGGCTCGCAGTATTCCGGCGTCATTTCGCGTTTCATGAATGAGCTGGCGAACGGAGGACAGCCGGTGATTTACGGCGACGGGGGGCAGTCGCGCGACTTCACCTTCGTATCGAACGTCGTCGATGCGAATTTACGCGCGGCTGAATCACCCGACGCCGTCGGTAAGGTGATGAATATCGCAAACGGCCGGCAGGTAACGCTGAACGAACTGCTTGCGATAATGAAGAGTGTCACCGGCAACTCGGCCGCGGCGGCACGTTATGAACCAGTCCGCGTCGGAGATGTGCGACACAGTCTCGCGGACATCTCGCTCGCGCGAGCGTTGCTCGGTTATGAGCCCAAGGTCGGACTCGAAGAAGGCTTGCGCCTGACGTTTGATTGGTGGCAGAAAAGCGGCGGTCAATAACACCGCACTGCTCACGTTTAGTTGCCCGACGACAGCTTGCCAATCAGCGTAAACATCGGCATGTACATCGCGATGACGATCCCTCCGATGGTCACGCCCAGGAAGCCAATCAACGCCGGTTCCATCAAGGTCAACAGGTTCGCAATCGCGGCATCCACTTCCTGCTCGTAGAAATCAGCAATCTTCCCCAGCATCGAATCCAGCGCGCCGGTTTGTTCGCCGATCCCTACCATCTGCGCCACCATGTGCGGAAATAGTTCCGACGCACGCAACGGCTCAACAAAGCTCTTCCCCTGTTCTACGCCGTCGCGGATTCGAATGATCGCGTTTTCCACGATGATGTTCCCCGCCGTGCGGGCGGTAATGTCTAGCGATTGCAAAATCGGAACGCCGGAAGAAAGCAGAGTCGACAGCGTCCGTGAAAAGCGAGCTACCGCAATCTTTAGAAAAATTGATCCCAGAATCGGGACCTTCAGGCAGATGGTGTCGATGACTTTCCGCCCACCGGTCGTTTTGTAGTAGAACTTCAGCCCCACCACCGTCGCGATTATCGCCGCCAGGATGACGAGCCCGCCCCAACCCGCGAGGAAGTTACTGAGGCCAACCACAATTCGCGTGGGGAGCGGTAGCGGTTCTCCCGGACCTAACAGGCCGAGGAAGATGTTTTGGAATTGCGGAATCACGACGACCATGATGATGGCGATGGCTACGATGGCCAGCACAATCACGGCGACCGGATAGATAAGCGCCGAAACGACGTCGCGTTTCAACTTCACGATCTTTTCGATGAAGGTCGAAAGGCGCTGAAGAATTAGATCCAGAATACCGCCCGTCTCGCCCGCTTCGACCATGTTTGTGTAAAGCTGATCGAACACTTTCGGATGACGACTCATGGCGGCAGACAATGTCGAACCTTCCTCGACGTCCTGGCGCACCTGGGCCAACACCTGCTGAAAGTACTTGTTCTGCTGCTGTTGAGACAGAATATCGAGACACTGCACAAGCGGCAGACCCGCGTCGATCATCACGGAGAATTGCCGGGTGAAGATCGCAAGGTCTTTCGCCTTCACTTTCTTCTTGCCGGCCAATTTCGGAATGCCGATCTCGCGGCCCTTTTCCTTCACGGACATGAGCGTGATTTGCTCGCGTCGCAGCGCCTGGCGCAGCGCCTCGCGGTTGTCGGCCACGCGCTCGCCAGAAACAATCTCGTTCAGCCGGTTTTGGCCTTTAAAAACGTAAGTTGGCATTTCCTAATGCTCCGTTCTGAATGGTCGTGGTTCGTTATCGCCGTTGAATGGGACGCTGGGCGTTATAGCCCGCGGGGACAGGTGGCCTCATTGAGCCATTGCCAGTGTTCAATCCCGCACCTCGGTCGATCAGGTCGCGAAGCTCGTTTGAGTTCGACGAGGCCTGGAAAGCCATGTCTTTCGAGATGGCGCGTTTGTGAAACAGAGTGGCCAGGCTTTGATTGAAGGTCTGCATCCCGTGAATGTCCTGACCGGTCTGCATCATCGAATAGATCTGGTGGACCTTGTCTTCGCGAATCAGGTTTCTGATTGCCGAGTTGGGAATCAGTATTTCCATCGCCATCGCGCGGCCGGTAGCATCGGCCCGCGGAAGTAACGACTGACAGAGGATGCCTTCGAGCGTCAGCGAAAGCTGAGCGCGAACCTGCGCCTGCTGCATTGCCGGAAACACGTCGATGATGCGATTGATCGTCGAGGCGGCGGAATTGGTATGCAGGGTCGCAAATGTTAAGTGACCCGTTTCCGCGATTCTCAGTGCTGATTCAATCGTCTCGAGATCGCGCATTTCTCCGACCAGCACCACGTCAGGATCCTGACGCAACGCGGTCCGCAGCGCTTCTGGAAAACCCTTTGTGTCGGCGTTAACCTCGCGCTGGTTGACTATGCAACCCTTGTGATTGTGAAGAAACTCAATCGGGTCTTCGATGGTGAGAATGTGCTCGTGACGTTCGCGATTGATCTTGTCAATCATGGCGGCGAGCGTCGTCGATTTGCCGGAGCCGGTTGGCCCGGTCACCAGTATCAAACCGCGCGGCTTCTTGCAAAGCTCCTGGACGACCTGCGGTAGCCCGAGGTCCTCAAACGATTTGATCTCGTAAGGAATGGCACGGAAGACAGCGCCCACGGCGCCACGCTGATTGAAGAGATTCGCGCGGAAACGCGAGAGACCTTTGACGCCAAAGCTGAAGTCCAGCTCGAGGTTCTCTTCGAACCGGTGCTTCTGCGCATCGGTCAGCACTGAGTAGGCGAGCTGCTTCGTCTCGGACGACGTCAGCGGACGGTAGCCGTCCAGGGGGCGGATGGTTCCGTGAACGCGCACCAATGGCGGCGTGCCAGTGGTGACGTGCAAGTCCGAACCGCCCAGTTCAGACAGTTTGCGCAACAGCTCAGAAAGTGAGATTTGCGGAGGATTTTCCATGGGGTTTGTCTTCCTTCTTGAAGATTTAGCCTACTTCTGCTTGGCCTGAAGTCCGGCCGGCGAGAACGCGCTGATGAACTTTTCAGCGTCCGCGGCCACCTTGTCGTGGTTGCCGGCGGTGCGAGTCGTTAACGCGTAAACTTTGCCGTCAATTTCTGCAAAGTAAAAATTCCAAACCTGGTCGGGTTTTCCGTTGGACGAAGGTGTTTGCGCGATTACCTCAAACACGCGACGCCCCGAAATCTCGCGCTGACGATCGTTCACGACCCAGCCGCCGGCACTGACCATGCGGTCGATGACGCTTCGTCTGAGTTCGGTGTGGGACGCCCCGCCAACCATTTTCTTTTGCTCGCGGCCAAAGGGCTGACTGCCCGTTGTCGGTGCGACCAGGGTTAATGTTGCGCTCGCCTCAGGCCCTGTCGCGGGAGCGATTCGAAAATTCGAGCCCGCACCTGTCGAAGCCACCGGCGCCCACCCATTCGGCAGCGCCGCGTTGCTGGTCATCGCCGGAGCGGTTGGCAGCAGCGTCACTGTCGTCGGAAGAGTCGCGTGATTTCCTACGACTCTCGGCTCGGTTGGTGCAACTCCATTTCGACGGGCCAGCATCACTGCGCGCATCGCGCGACGCCGAGCCAGCATCGCCTGACGACGCCGCAGCATTGCTCGATGCCGGCGCCACCACGCACGTGAATGCCGTCGTCGACTCGACGCCGAAGAAAACTGGGCGCGCAGATTATGTGCGGTTGAGCTGACCAAAGGGATCGTCACAACCAGCGTTGCCAACAGACACAAACCAATTGCTATGCGACGTAACATGTGCCTACTCCTTTTTCAAGCCACGGTCTCGCGTACAACCTCTTCAACCGTGGTAACACCACTCTTGATCTTTTGAAGGCCGGATTCGCGAAGCGTAATCATTCCGTCTTCAATCGATTTCTTGCGCAATTCAAGCGCCGAAGCGCCGATCAAAATCAGCTCTCTGATTTCGTCGGTAATCTCCATCACTTCGTACAGACCGATGCGGCCTTTGTAACCGGTATCGTTACAAGTCGGGCAACCGCGGCCTTTGAATGTTTTGACCGTCTTGGCTTCTTCGGGCGAGAAGCCGATTTCTACAAGCGCTTCAATGGGGGTGGGCTGTTCTTTCTTGCAGTCTTTGCAGATTCTGCGAATCAGTCGCTGCGCCTGGATAAGGTTGACGCTGGTGGCGACGAGGAAGGGTTCGATACCCATGTTCATAAGGCGGGAGATCGTCGAGGGAGCATCGTTGGTGTGGAGGGTTGAGAGCACCAAGTGGCCGGTGAGCGCGGCCTTGATGGCGATTTCAGCCGTTTCAAAGTCACGGACTTCGCCGACGAGGATAATGTTTGGATCCTGCCGCAGAAACGAGCGAAGCGCGGCCGCGAAGTTAAGCCCGATCTGCTCTTTCATCTGCACCTGGTTAATGCCGGGCAGATTGAACTCGACGGGATCTTCCGCCGTCATGATGTTCGTTTCGGTCTTGTTCAGCGATTGCAGAGCCGAATACAGAGTGTTTGTTTTTCCGCTTCCCGTTGGTCCCGTCACCAGCACCATGCCGTATGGCTTGGAAATGTTGCGCTGGAATTTGACGAGCGATTCCGGCTCAAAACCGAGATTCGTCATATCGAGCATCAGCTTCTCTTTGTCGAGTAAGCGAAGCACGACCTTTTCGCCGAACAATGTGGGAAGCGTCGAAACGCGAAAATCGAGTTCGCGCGAACGCGACTCTACTTTTACGCGAATCTTGATGCGGCCATCCTGCGGCAGTCGCTTTTCCGAGATGTCCAGCTTGGACATGATCTTGATACGCGAGATGAGGGCATCACGCATCTTCAAAGGCGGATGCATTACGTCGTACAGCACCCCGTCGATGCGGAAGCGTATGCGAAGTTCTTTTTCGTAAGGCTCAACGTGAATGTCAGAGGCGCCGCGGCGCAGGGCATCGACGAGCAGAACGTTCACGAGCCGAACGACCGGCGCGTCCTCGCTCATCCGGGCGAGACTTGAAA
Source organism: uncultured Acidobacteriota bacterium (assembly GCA_963726075.1). GTDB lineage: Bacteria > Acidobacteriota > Blastocatellia > Pyrinomonadales > Pyrinomonadaceae > UBA11740. Next base: position 244,539 of record CAVSAQ010000002.1, read on the forward strand.
TATCGATCTCTTCGTTATCTTCGAAGACCTCAACTTCTTCCGCCAGCGAACTGTGATCGAAATCGAGAGTATCGAGCGAAACCAGGTCGGAATCCGAAAAGCCATTTCCGTTCGGCATTACTTCGGCCGTGACAGAGGCCAACTCGATTTCACGCGTCGTGCTGTAATACTTCGAGATTGCCTGTTGCACACTTGCTTCGGCGACCACGACCGGCTCAACGTTCAACCCCGTCATGAACTTGATGTCGTCCATCGCAAAGACATTGGTCGGATCGACCATGGCCAGGGTGAGGGTGGCGCCCACGCGAGACAAAGGCAGAACGGAATACTTTTGCGCGACTTCCTGCGGAATCAGCCGGAGGACCGAATCGTCGATGTCGAACAATTCGAGATTTACCGACGGAATGCCGTATTGCCGGGACAGGATGGCCGTGATGGTGTCGTCTGAAACCAGCCCCAGCTTCACAAGATTGAAGCCCAGCCGCCCGCCATGCTCTCGCTGATAATCGAGGGCCTGCCGTAGGTGCTGGGGACTGATCAGATTCTCACGGACGAGAATTTCGCCGAGTTTGGCTGACATTTTGGTGCTTTTGACTGGGTGCTGCTACGTAACTGGTTGAAATTGGTGAGTTTCCGAACCCGAGAAGGGCGCAGGTTAGGGGCAGAGATGCCATGCCTTCGATGCTAAACACCGTTGGCAATGGCAATCTTAACGTTCAACAGTGGGGCTGTCAACGAGTTTCTGATGGGCGCAGCACGAGGCGTAATCCGTTCACACGAATAGCTGGACAAATATTCGTCGATATTCGACAATGTTCGCGTTCATTCAGCATAGGAGGTGCACGATGCCGATCACAGCACGCCAGCGGCGAATACTCGATTACATCTCGAACTACTTTGAAGCGAATCAGGAACCACCCACGATGGTCGAAATCGGACGGCAATTCGGGATGACCTCGTTGGCGAGCGTCCATAACGTCTTGTCGATTCTCGAGCGCGAAGGCTTCATTCGCCGGATTCCAAACGTGAGTCGCGGAATCGAACTGGTGAAGCAGGAAACCGATGAAAGTAATTTCGAGATACCTTTGCTGGGCATCGTCGCAGCCGGCGTACCGATAGAAGCAGTACTAAATCAGGAAACGGTTTGCATTCCGCGCGACATGATGAAAAAGGGCCGCATGTTCGCCTTACGCGTGCGCGGCGATTCGATGATTGACGAACAGATTCGCGAAGACGATTTCATTATCTTGCAATCGCAGCAAACCGCTGACAATGGCCAGACTGTGGTGGCATTGATTGATGGTAGCGACGCAACCGTCAAGCGATTTTATAGTGGTAAAAATCACGTCCGGCTTGAAGCTGCAAATCCGCGCTACAAACCAATTATCGTTCGGCCGCCTGAGCGACTACAGATTCAAGGAATCGTGGTAGGCGTGATTCGAAAATATCAGCAATAAACCGTAATGTGCGGTACGCATGCGTCCCCCGCGTGCTGCACGCCGGAGGCGTGCGTACCAACAATGAATCGGCTTCTTAACGTGACGTTACAGTCAGTGCAAACATGAAAGTCGCGGTTACCAGGAAAGAAATTGAGTCGGCGCTGCACGATCGTTTCGGAGATGTTTTTGAACGTCACGAACGAGTGCTGTCAGAGACACTACCGACCGATGTTGTCGAAATCGACAACGCATTAGGCGGATTCCCGCGGGGAGCAATCACAGAGATTCACGGGGCGCCGTCGTCTGGCCGGACCAGCCTGTTGCTTTCCGCGCTGGCGGCCGCCACTGCGCGCGAAGAAACCTGCGCGTTGATTGATTGCAACGGCACCTTCGATCTTTTATCCGCGGCAAAGGCCGGCATCGATTTCAAGCGGCTGCTTTGGGTCCGTTGTCAAAATAATCTTGAGCGCGCATTTAAAGCTGCGGATCTGGTATCTCATGCCGGAGGGTTTGGCTTTGTCGTCCTTAATCTATGCGATGTGCCGGCGAAAGCCGTGCGCCGGATCGTTTCGTCCTGGTGGTTTCGGTTTCGGCGCGTGATTGAAAATACTCCCACGGTGATGCTGGTTCTAACACCGGTCGCGGCGGTGCGGTCATGTGCGTCTTTAGCTTTAGAGCTGAAGAAAGAAAGAGCAGTGTGGCCCAGCGCGGTGTTAGGCTCGGAAGGTTCCAACCGCGGTTTCTCAGTCATTTCGGAGCAGGGGCGCCATCTTTCCTTAGTGCGCCCATTGAATACCCCGCGGGTTAACGGCCCGCCAACGCATTCTCATTTTCTGCAAGCCATGCAGATTCGCGTCAATCGTGAACGGCCGCTGGATTTCCGCTCGGGAGTCATCCAATTTGAGTCCACCACACGAACTTGCGGTGTTCGGTGATATTCGTTAATATTCGTTTCAGTCTAAAATTTATTCCCTGTGAAAAGAATGTGGTCATGTTTGCCTGCATTTATGGCCAAAGTGTCTCTAAATTCGAAGCTTCGGCATCTGCCGCGGCGGAAAAGACAACCTCTGTCCTGGTTGGTTTGGCCTTTGAATTTTCGCCTTTAGTCGAACAAACGTCGGCGAACACAGTGCTGCTTGATATCGCCGGGCAGGGCCTTTTGTTCGGCGCTCCCCAAGCCCCGGAAGCATCAACCGAAGAGATTGAAGCCGCGCGCAATCTGGCGAACGCGATCGCTCGGCGCGCCTCGGCGCTCCATCTGAAAATCAGTGTGGCAGTAGCTGCGAACCCTGATGTGGCCATTCACGCCGCGCGATCCTTTAGAAGCGTAAGCGTTATTCCGCACGGCGCCGAACTTTCACAACTCCAAGGCCTCTCGATCAAAACCATCGATTGTACGTTGGTTGAAATCGATGCGAAGCGGGCGCACGAAATTCAGGAAACGTTCACGCTGTGGGGAATTCGCTCGTTTGGTGATTTGGCGCGCTTGCCGTTGCCGGGAATTGCCGAACGTTTGGGGCAGGATGGCGTGCAGCTGCAAAAGCTGGCGCAAGGGAAAACGGATCGTCGTCTGAATCTGGTGCGACCGCCAATCGGTTTCGCGCAGTCCCTCGAATTAGAACATCCCGTCTCTGAGTTGGAACCGCTGTCTTTCATTCTTTCGCGTCTCCTGAATCAGCTTTGCGCCAACCTGCACGAGTATGCGTTGGCGACTAATGAATTGAAGATCGAATTTAAGTTAGAAGACAGGACTCAACATCAGCGCGCTATTACTCTGCCCGTGCCGATGCGGAATCCAAAGACACTCCTGCGTCTGTTGCTGTTTGATATTGAAGCTCGACCGCCGCAAGCCCCCGTCGTCATGGTCACCATCACCGCTGAACCCGTAAAACCGCGCGCGGCGCAAACCGGATTGTTTATTCCGCTGGCGCCTGAACCGGAGAAATTGGAAATCACGTTAGCGCGACTGGCGAAGCTGGTGGGCTTCGACAATGTTGGGTCGCCTGAGGTTTTGGATACGCATCGGCCTGACGCATTTCGCATGAACAAGTTCAGTTTACCAATCACGCGCAAGAGCCGTGCAAATCCGCAATCCGCAATCCCGACTCGTCGGGATTCGCAATGTTTTATAGGCTTCAGAATGTTTCGACCGGCTTGGCGCGCGGAAGTGCAAACAGAATTTGGAAAACCGACACGCCTCAGTGCCAGCAGCGAACACTCAGCCGGAAAAGTTCGAGGTGTGGTGATCTGCGCCGGCGGCCCCTGGCGCGCGTCGGGAGAGTGGTGGCGTCAAGACGTTTGGGCCAGAGATGAATGGGACGTGGCCGTAATGGATCCGGCTGCACCTGAAAGCGAGATCCTGTGTCGCGTCTATCGAGACTTAGCGAGCGAGCAGTGGTTTGTTGCCGGAATTTATGACTGAGCAGTGAGCAGTGAGCAGTGAGCAGTGAGCAGTGAGCAGTGAGCAGTGAGCAGTGAGCAGTGAGCAGTGAGCAGTGAGCAGTGAGCAGTGAGCAGTGAGCAGTGAGCAGTGAGCAGTGAGCAGAAACGCAAATGCATAAACATATAAACAAAGAATCACGAACGCAGCCCACTGTTCACCGCACACCGCCCACTGTTCACCGCACACCGCCCCCTGTCCACCGCACACCGCCCACTGCCCACCGCACACCGCCTACTCAGTATGTTGAGCTGCACGCGCGGTCGGCGTTCAGTTTTCTTCGCGGCGCTGCGACGCCTGAAGAATTAATCGCTGCATGCGGGGAATTGAACATGCCCGCGATGGCGCTGTTGGATACCGATGGCGTTTACGGGGCGGCGCGATTTCATTTAGCGGCGCAGAAGGTGGGGATTAAAGCCCACATTGGGGCGGAAATTCAGGTTTCGGGTTTCCGGTTTCGGGTTTCAGATTCAAAACCCGAAAGCACGGCGCGAAATGCCAAATTCCAAATTCCAAATGCCAAATTCGAAATTCCAAATTCAGTCTTCACGCTTCCCCTCCTGATTCGCAATCGCACCGGCTATCAAAATCTCTGTCGTTTGATCACCTTGATGAAGATGCGTGTGCCGAAGCATGCCAAGCCGGGTGAATGCGCAGTCACCCTGGACGAGTTGGCCGCGTATGCGGATGGATTGGTTTGTTTGACGGGCGCGGAGGATGGGCCGCTCTCTATGAATAGTTTAGGCGCGGGCGTCGCCCGCGCGAGAGGCGGGCAACGCCCGCCTCTAAACATGCTCATCGAGATTTTCGGTCGTGAAAATGTTTATGCCGAGCTGCAACGCCACTTCAACCGCGCAGAAGAAGCGCGGAACCATGAGGTGATTGAAATGGCGCGCAAGCTGAAACTGCCACTATTGGCGACGAATGGCATCGGTTACGCGACGCGCGCGCAAAGGCAGGTTGCCGACGTCTTCACCTGCATTCGCAATCACGTGCGGCTGGAAACGGCCGGGCGGCTGCTTTCGATCAATTCAGAACGGTTCGTGAAATCGCCAAAAGAAATGGCCGGGCTGTTTGCGGATGTGCCGGAAGCAATCGCAAACACGGTTGAGTTGTCTTCGCGTCTTGAGTTCACGCTAAAAGATCTAGGCTACGAATTTCCGAAGTATCCAGTGCCGCCGGACGAGACGATGACTTCATTTCTGCGCAAGCGGACTTACGAAGGCGCACACTTGCGATACGGCCGAAACGGGGAATTCGCACGCGCGCAAAAACAGATCGAGCATGAATTAAAACTAATAGAGAAGCTGAAGCTTGAAGGTTATTTCCTGATCGTTTGGGACATCGTTGAGTTTTGCAAGCATCAGGGAATTCTCATTCAGGGCCGCGGGTCGGCGGCTAACAGCGCGGTTTGTTACTCGCTTGGAATCACGGCCGTCGATCCGGTCGGCATGGAGCTTCTGTTTGAGCGATTTCTTTCGGAAGAGCGTGGCGAGTGGCCGGATATCGATCTCGATCTGCCGAGCGGCGACCAACGTGAACGGGCGATTCAATACGTTTACGAGCGTTACGGGCAACGTGGCGCGGCGATGACCGCTAACGTGATTACTTATCGCGGGCGCTCGGCAGCGCGCGAAGTCGGCAAGGTGCTCGGGTTCGATGATGAGACGCTCGGCCGCCTGTCCGGCCTGGTGCATACATGGGAATGGAAAGATCCGAAGGACACGACTGAGCGGCAGTTCAAAGACGCAGGGCTCGATTTGGCCGATAAGCGCATCAGGAAATTTTTTCAGCTTTACCTGGCGGTGCAGGATTTGCCGCGACATTTGGGCCAGCATTCCGGCGGCATGGTGATTTGTCAGGGGCAGCTTGATTCGGTGGTGCCGCTTGAGCCGGCGGCGATGCCGGGCCGCGTTGTGGTGCAATGGGACAAAGAAGACTGCGCCGACCTCGGCATTATTAAGGTCGATTTGCTCGGCCTTGGCATGATGGCGGTGCTGGAAGAGACGATTCAACTGATTCGCGAGGATTACAAAGAAGAAGTCGATCTTGCGCGCTTACCACAGGACGACCCGGCCGTTTACACAGCGCTGCAACAAGCCGACACGATTGGCATGTTTCAGGTTGAAAGTCGCGCGCAGATGTCTTGTTTGCCGAGACTTCGGCCCCGGAAGTTTTACGACATCGTAGTGCAGGTTGCGATCATTCGGCCCGGACCAATTGTCGGCAACATGGTCAATCCGTTCCTCGAGCGACGGCTCGGTCGCGCGCCAGTCAGGTACGCACATCCTGACCTGGAACCGGTGCTGAAACGCACGTTGGGCGTACCTCTGTTTCAGGAGCAGCTGCTGCGCATGGCGATGATCTGCGCGGATTTTACGGGCGGCGAAGCTGAAGAATTGCGACGCGCGATGGGCTTCAAGCGTTCGGAGAAACGCATGAAGGATATTGAAACTAAACTGCGGCGCGGAATGACGAGGAAGGGAATCAGCGGAAAAGTTCAAGCGGAGATCATCGAACAGATCGCGTCATTCGCGCTGTACGGATTTCCGGAATCGCACGCCGCCAGCTTTGCTCTGATTGCTTACGCCAGCGCCTATCTCAAATGTCACTACCTGGCCGCGTTTACCGCAGCGACGCTCAACCATCAGCCGATGGGTTTCTATCAACCGTTTACGATCATCAAGGACGCGCAGCGGCATGGGTTGAAGGTTCTGCCGGTAGATGTCACGAAGTCGAATTGGGAATGCACGCTGGAGAGCAGTGGGCAGTGGGCAGTGGGCAGTGGGCAGAAGGATGACACGGAGACGCGGAGACGCGGAGACACGGAGACCTTAAGGACTTGTGGACTGAGACCGGAGTCCCGTAGGGACGAAATGTTTATAGATAATAGTGAAGATAAATTTGTCGAAGCCCCTTTAGGGGCGAAAGAATCTCGCTTCTACGGAGCTTTTGATTCATTTCTAAATGCAGGTTCTATAAATATTCCGCCGCTCTGCGGCGGTCCTACAGATTCTGCGCGTCCGGCGCTTCGTCTCGGCCTGCTTTGCGTGAAAGGTTTGCGTGAAGAAGCCGGTCGCGCGATTGTGCGAGCCCGCGCTGCCCAGCCTTTCACCAGTATCGATGATTTGCATCTGCGCGCTCCGGAACTAAGAAAGGACGAGTTGCGCAAGCTGGCGGCGGTGGGGGCTTTGAATTTTATTGGAGCGCGGACATCCTGTCCGCCAGCGTGCGAAGCACGCTCATTTAATCTTACAAATAATGAAGATCCATTCGCGCTGCGCGCTCAGGCGGGCAAGGATGCCCGCGCTCCAATTGAGACGCCCGCGCTCCCAAATCGTCGCGATGCGCTTTGGCAGGTTGAGCGCGTAGCGCGCGAACCGGGGCCACTCTATAAAAAGTTGGAAGAGAGCGGCGAGTCACCGCTGCAAGCGATGACGTTGAATGAAAGATTGAATGCTGACTTGCGCGGTACGGGCATCACGATCGGCCGGCATCCGATGGCACATCAACGCGCCTGGCTCGACACGATGCAGGTCATTACTGCGGCCCAGTTACGGACCATGCGCAACGGCAATCGAGTCAAGGTGGCCGGTTGGGTAATTGTGCGTCAGCGTCCGGGGACGGCGAAGGGATTCGTATTTCTCAGTCTGGAAGATGAAACGGGAATCGCAAACATCATCGTGACCCCGCAACTCTTTGATGGGAACCGTCTCGCGCCTCGTGGAATATCCGTTTCTATTGATTGAAGGGATTTTGCAGCATCAGGACAATGTGATCTCGGTTAAGGCGAGACGCATCGAGCCTTTGCAGATGAAAATCGAAAGTCCGGCATCGCACGATTTTCATTAGTGGCGGAATAGAAGGGCGGTCAGTAGCCCGCCTCTAAACGAAACGAAACCAATGCGGGCGAGGGCGCCCGCGCTTCCGGGCAAAAAAAGAGGCGGGGTAATGCCCGCCTCCTGAACCGATTATGGTTAAGTCTTCCGGTTATGGGCGCCGACGCGGTGGCCTGGTGGTCCTTTCAGGCGTGACATTCGCTTGCGCCTTCAAAGCTCCGATCAAATCCTTAGCTTCAGCTTTCAGGGGGTCCGTGTCCGGTGCTTTATCGACGTACCGCTGCAAATAGTTTGCCGCCTCCTGATACTTCGCCTTGTCGTTGTTATTCAAGGCACCGATATTAAACATCGCCTGGCCAATTCGCAGGAGAGCGACGGGATCGTCCGGCGTCGCCTCAAGAATCTTTTGATACTCGGCCACTACGCGCTCGTATCCTGCAACATCAGCCGAAGTCTCGAAAAGCATTTGAGCAAAATCCTTTTGAGCTTTGCTCTTCTTGGCCGCATCCGGTTCAGCCGCGATGTATTCCTGATAAGCCGTTGCCGCGTCGCCACCCTTCGTCTGATCAACTTTCGTCGCGAACAGGCGCATCGACTCGGCGCGCGCAGTCAACGCGAAATACTTATTAGTTTCAAACTGCTTCAACTCGGCTGGATCCGTAGGCGTCGGGAGTTTCTTGAGCGTATCAACGGCCTGACTGGCTGCATCGGCGGAAGCCTTGAAATCTGCCTTGGCCGCTTCCACGCCGGAAGTCTTGGCGGCTTCGTCTTTGGACTGCACCGCCGCATTAAACCGATCGACGCCGCGCAACCGCAGCGCCACGGACTTATTTGTCAGCAAAGACGGAATTCCCGGGTGGGCCGCATCCGCGGCGATGCCCGTGTCATAGAGGCGAATCGCTTCGTCGTAATTCTTCGCAGTCAGCGCGGTATTTCCTCCGCGGAAGGAATCGCCAATCACTTGATTTGCGTTTTCAATCTTCTTGTTTGCCTCGATGACCGCAGCATTCTTTTTCTCCATTTCTTCGCGCTTCGCTCTGTCGGCTGCGCTCTCGCCTCCGCCACCGGACGCTGCGGTTGCCGATCCACCGCCGCCACCGGCCTTCGCTTGCTCTTCGGTGAAGCGCTGGCCATTGCCCGGCGTCATGACAAGCTCGAAGTCGATGTCGCGGCCGACCTTCACGCCGCCACGGACAGCGGGCGCCGCATTCGGCGCGCTCACCGCGATGACGTACGTGCCGATGTACGGCAAGCCGGCGTAAACAAACTCTCCGTTCTTGTTAGCCTTACTCGGGAATTTGCCGGGCAGGTCAGTCCGGTAAACATCGACCTGCGCGCCGGCCGCGGGGACCTTCGTGCCGTCGGCCTGTTGGATAAACACATGGCCCCGAAGTTGGCCAACCTGAGCTGACGCGCCGACGGCTGCCAGAAGCAAAACCGCAGAAGCGAGAATCGAATAAAAATAACGACGCATGTAAGTTCCTCCAAAAAATCTGCTGCTGGTGTGCACAGCCGACGTTAAGATGCCTTTGATTTGCAACAAGTTGTAGCGGAAACCCGCCCTAACGTTAATTAGCTGCACGCGTGCTGTCAAGCATACGGAATCGGATCCGTTACGCCGGCTTCGCGAAAAGCGCGAAGTCGCAAAGCGCACGAATCGCAACGGCCGCAGGCACGGTCTTCAGCGCGATAGCAGGACCAGGTAAGGTGCAGCGGCGCATTCAATTCCAGGCCACGTCTTACTATGTCGGATTTCCGCAGGTGGATGACCGGCGTCACGATCGCTACGTGGGTTTCGGGCTTTGTTCCAGCCTCGATGGCGCGCTGAAAAGCCTCGTAATACTCGGGACGACAATCCGGATAACCTGATGAATCTTCAGCCACGGCGCCGATGTAGATACGTTGCGCGCCGATAACTTCAGCCCAACTTGTGGCAATCGACAACAAATGTGAATTGCGAAACGGGACATAACTGGTTGGGATTTCGCGCGAGGTAAGATTTGCTTCGCTCACCGGGATGTTTTCATCGGTCAGTGAAGAGCCGCCAATAGACTTCAGATATTCGATCGAGACCGCCAGCCGTTTCGTTACGTGGTAGCTGTCGGCCAGGGCGTCGAAAGCCTGGAGCTCACGCGCCTCAGTGGGCTGTCCATAAGAGACGTGCAGGAACGCGAGTTCGTCGTTATCTTCGTTGGCGATCGCAGCCGTAACACACGAATCCATGCCGCCTGAGACGAGGCAGACGGCTAAGGATGAAGAAGACGGCTCTTCATCTTTAATGAAATGTTCAATTACCTCGGTGCTGCCGCCCATATGAAATCATTTTCCATTTGTCATTTGACATCTAACATTTGCCATTTTCAATAGCGGTTTGTCGGTTGCCATTGAGTGTCGACCCCATGACTAATGACAGATGGAAAATGGAAAATGGAAAATGGTCTTCTCGGCCTATGCAGAGACTGAACTTTTCACACCCCATGAACATCCGGTCCCCAGATGTACTTATGAAGCTGTAGTTGCATGCGCACATTCAGACCGCTTTCAGTAATCCACTTAGCCAAGTCCTGCAAATTCACCAGCCCCCATGCTGGAGAAATCAAAATTGCCTTCGCTCGAGTTTCCAGCTCGTACTGTTCGATGGTCTTCTTTGCAAACTCCCAATCCGACGCGTCGGCGATCACGAACTTGACTTCGTCTTGCCGCGCCCGCAAGCGCCCCAGATTTGACCAGTCGTTCCGTTCGGCTTCACCTGAAGCCGGGCACTTTATATCAAGGATGACCTGCGCCCGTTCATCAAGACCCGTAGTCGAAACGTAGCCGCCGGTTTCAATCAAGACTTCGTATTCTTCATCGCAAAGCTGGCGAATAAGCTCGAACGCCTCGCGCTGCGCAAGCGGCTCACCGCCGGTGACTTCCACCAGGCGGCAACCGAAGTCGCGCACCTTATGCATGATCTGTTCAATCGTGAAATGGTCGCCGCCGGTGAATGTGTACTCGCTGTCGCACCACGTGCAACGCATGGGGCATCCGGTTAGCCGCACGAAAGTGCAGGGGCGGCCGGCGTGGGTTGACTCGCCTTGGATCGAATGGAAAATCTCGGTAACTCTGAGCATTTTCCAGATATTAGATATTAGATTTGTGATTGTCGATTTCGTGGCGGCCAACCGCAGGCTCCTGGCTTCATCAAACTCCGGGGCAAACGAATCGGCCGGACGCGTCTAAAGATCGTGATAGCATGACCCGAGCCCCGAAGAACACGCAATTTTGAGCAACAGCCAGACCCGAATTGATGAAGTAATTGGCGCCGGCGCGCAGCGCCTGGTTGAACGTGCGAACAACCCGCGGCGGCTCGACGCGGCCGCGCTGATCCAGCGCGTGCGCGCAACTGTCGAGAAATACGTGCTCAAACACGAGCCCCAGGCTTCGGCCGAACAGATCGCTTCGTTCATCGACGGTTTACATGCGGACGATCTGTGTCTGGTCATTGCTTGCCAGCGCGGGGATCAATCCGCGTGGAGTGAACTGGTCGAAGGCTACGGCGCGACCGTGAAATCCGCCGCGCGCGGAGCCAGTCCGAACGCCGAAATGGCTGAGGACTTGGCCCAGTCCATCTGGGCTGAATTGCACGGCCTTAAAGTTCGTGATGACGGGCAACCGGCAGGCAAGTTGGCGTACTACTCAGGTGCTGGCTCGCTTGGCGGATGGCTGCGCGCGGTGGTCGGACAGCTTGCAATCGATCGCCATCGACGCGAAGCGCGCCTGGTACACACGGAAGAAGATGCCGATTTGGATCGGCTTTCACGCGAGAGTGAAAAGGAATCTCCGGATGGCCGGGTCTTCCATTCGATGACGACACCGGAAGACGAACTGGCGACGAACCTTGCGTCCGCCGCAGTTGAGAAGGCGTTCGGCCGCGCGTTGGGTGAGCTGGAAGATGAGGATCGTTTGCTTGTGAAGCTCTACTATTTTGATGGACTGCGCCTGCGTGAAGCCGGCGCGGTGCTGGGCGTGCACGAAGCCACCGCGAGTCGCAGATTGACGCGAATTCATGCAGATGTGCGCAAACGTGTCGTGATGCTCTTGATGAACGAACATGGTTGGACACAGACAGAGGCGGCGCGCTCGCTCTCGCAAATCGCTGCCACGTTGCAAATGGACGTCGAGCCGCTGCTCGCCGCACCGGCTGCAACCATGGTTGAATCTACTGAGACGGGAAGCGACTCGGTCGCTGTTTAGTACCGAGACCGCAAGATCCGGCTAAGTCGAGCGTTCAACGATTTAGGGAATATCAGCGGCGGCCACGTCGCAATGTTTTGAAATGCTGAACGATAAAGACATGGATGTGCTGATTGGACGCTATGCAAAAGGCGCGGCGAAGGGCACACCTGTCGAACATCCTGACGCAGATGAGTTAAATGCCTTTGCGGAGGGTGCGGTTCCACCGGCAGCCCGGCAGGGTTATTTGTCGCATTTCGCTGACTGCGATGACTGTCGAAAACTGGTGAGCGAGTTGGCGGTGACGACTGGAGCCGGGGTGGAAGCTCGGATTCCCGCGTCCCAGCCCGTGGCTGAACCATGGTGGAGAAAACTCAGCACATTGTTCGCGATCCCGACGTTGCGTTATGCCGCGTTTGCAGTCGTATTGTTGGCAGTCGGTGGAATCGCTTTTCTCGCTTGGCGCCAACCCACGGAGCGAAATGCTGAGATGATCGCGCAGAACCAACCGCAAACCAATCCAGTGGAAGCCGTGAAGCCGGAGACGAGTCCGGCAATCGCAGAAGGTCGCGAACCAGAAACGCAACGGTACGCCGACAGCGCGATCCCGCAGCCGACTGTTTTGTCCACGCCCGATCGGGGCAAATCTGGGTTGACGACATTGAGTCCGCCCCCGCCGCCAAAACCGGCGGAAGCGGTTGCCGCGAAAGATGCGCCCGTCGTGGCCGGCGCGGCTCGTGCGGACGACGCGCCGCGCGCGCAGTCATCTCCGTCGTACGCGCCCGCGCCGGTGGAGACGTATCGCTCGGACCGCGAGCGAGCGCAACAGACTCCCGGCGCCATTCCGGGCGGACCGCGCCGCAACGAATCCTACGACAAGTACAAGAAGGCTGACAGCGCGCAGTTGGGAGACTTTTCTAAAGCTCGTGATGAAGACAGCAATCGGGCAGCGGCCAATAGACCGGCAACTGTGAATAAGCAGGAAGATTCAAAGAACGCGCAGCCAACGTCCGAAGTTGACGATGCAAGTGGCCGGAAGGTTGGAGAATTGCCACTCGCGCGCAAGTCAGCAGGAACCCGCTCGAGTTCCGAAGAAGCACCGGAGACGCGTTCGGTCGGTGGCCGCAAGTTCAAGCGCCAGGGGAACGCCTGGGTCGATTCCAAACTAAAGTCCTCAATGTCGGTCCGAACTATCGGTCGTGGTTCGGAAGAGTTCGACAAACTCGATTCCGGCCTGCGGTCGATCGCCAAACAGCTCAGCGGCGAAATCGTCGTGGTTTGGAAGGGCAAAGCCTACCGAATACGGTAAATAGTGAATCGTAAATCGTAAATAGTTTGAACCTCCTCAGGTTCCCATCCGTAGTTTTCCACGCAAGAAGAAGTTGACTATTCACGGTTTACGTTTCACGATTCACCGCCATGTTTTGTCCTTCCTGCGGAACTGAAAGCACCGGCCTTAAATACTGCAACCGTTGCGGCGCGAACCTCGGCTCGCTGAGGGCGCCGACGGAAATCGTGCAGGTTAATCTAACCAAGCCCGCCTTAATTATTGGCGTCATTCTCGCGGTCCTGACCTTGGGCGGATTCGCTCTGCTGGTCATAGGCGCGGGCATGTTGGCAACTGTGACGCAGGCAGTGGATCCTCTGATTGCCCTGATCTTCATGGGCATCGTTACTATTCTGGTAGCCGATATTCTTCTGATTCGGCAGCTCTCGAAAATAGTCACTGCCGCATTGAAGCCCGATCAGACGGGGAGATCACAACAAAGCATCGCGTCTGAACCCGCGCCGCAGTTCTCACACGCAAACACCGCGCCTTTTCTTCCCGCCGCGAGCGTCACCGAAAACACGACCCGTTTTCTCGAAGAGTGACTATCGCGCCCCCGTCGAGCCACAGCCGGCCGAAAAACAAAAGACCTAGTTGCTCGCGCGAACGGTTGCGAGCGCCAATCGTCATTGATAGAGTTTGTCGCGTTCTTAGCCTGAACTCCAAAAACTTGAGGTGCAAGGAATGCGGCTGCCCGTGGAGAAGTGTGCGCTTTTTCTGTTAGCGCCGATCTTAATTGGAATAGTGTGCACCGCTGCGTACAGCCAGCGCCGTGCCGCGCCAGTGCGTGGCAATCCCGACATTCCGAAAATCGTTGCGGAAATGAGTGCGCGTCGAATCGAAGCGAGCATTCGTAAACTCGTGAGTTTCGGCACGCGGAACACGCTTTCCGAACAAAACGATCCGAATCGTGGGATTGGGGCGGCGCGCGATTGGCTATACGCAGAGTTTCAAAAAGCGGCGGCTGAATCCGGCGGGCGCATGACGGTAGAGAAGCAGAGTTACGAACAGCCGCGGGCACCGCGAATTCCCCAACCGACAGTCGTCACGAACGTGGTGGCGACGCTGAAAGGGACGCAACCTGAATCGACGGGTCGGGTGTACGTTGTTAGCGGCCATTACGATTCGATGTGCAGCAGTCCGACCGACGCTAAGTGCGACGCGCCCGGGGCAAATGATGATGCATCGGGAACCGCCGCCGTGCTTGAGATGGCGCGCGTGATGGCTAAATACAGATTCGACGCGACCATAGTTTTCATGGCGGTCGCCGGGGAAGAGCAGAGCCTTTTGGGTGCGACTTACTTTGCTGAACAAGCGAAGAAAAACAATATGGACATCGAAGCGATGTTCACGAACGACATTGTCGGCAACACACTCGGAGGCAATGGCGTGCGCGATCGTCGGACGCTGCGTGTTTTCTCGGAAGGCGTGCCGTCGAATGAGACTCCGCAAGAGGCGACGACCCGTCGCAGCGTCGGCGGTGAAAACGATTCACAGTCTCGCCAGCTGGCGCGTTTCATCAAAGAAGTCACCGAACGCTACGTGCCGGCCATGAAAATAATGATGATTTATCGCCGGGATCGATACGGGCGGGGCGGTGATCATCAACCCTTTCTCGAGCGCGGCTATGCCGCGGTTCGTTTCACCGAACCGAACGAGGACTATCGGCATCAACATCAGAACATCCGCATCGAGAACGGGATTCAGTACGGCGACCTGCCGCAGTTCGTGGATTTTGGATACGTAGCCAACGTCGCGCGGGTAAATGCAGCGTCGCTCGCGGTTCTGGCCTCTGCGCCCGCCCGGCCAAAGAACGTGACAATGACGACTGGTCTTTCAAACGACACCGAACTGAAGTGGGAGACCAACAAAGAACCGGACGTGGCGGGCTATGAAATTGTGTGGCGCGACACGACGGCCGCGATCTGGACGAACTCGCGCCCGGTCGGAAACGTCAAAACTTACACGTTGAAGGGCATGTCGAAAGACAATTACTTCTTCGGCGTGCGCGCCGTCGATCGGCAAGGGAATCACAGCCCGGTGACGTATCCGCGTCCGGCGGCGCGAACTCCTTCTCGTAGTCCTTCAGCGAACAGTTGATGAAGTTAATGAAGAGATGGTTCCGAAGCGAGGGAAACAACGGTACGGTGTCCGCCTGTGCGCTAGGTGCGTCGGAACTCGGATCTGGCGGTAGCCTTTCCCCCGGCGAATCCGCGCAGGACATATTCTTCATTCGTTATGTTGATATTTCCGCTTGCATCTGAGCTGACCTCGATGATCTGAAATTGATTTCCCTCAGGCGCAAAGGACTGCGAAACGGTACCGGCGCAAAAGACATCAAATTTCATCGGTGATTTGCGGTACTTTACCGCTGAGTGAGTGTGTCCCGACAATACGGCCTTGACTCCGCAAGCGTTTGCTCGAGCGACGAGCAAATCGTCGTCGAGTAACTTCAAATAGGAAGAAATATTCGGATAGAGAGGCGGAAAATGGACGGCCCAGATAACGCATTGGCGGTCAGCGGCGCTTAATTGTTTTGTTGCTGCTTCGAGCTGATTCAGGAACGGATCTGCCAAACCCTGTCCCAACCAACCAAGTTTTCTGTCGCTTTGACGGTGGGTCTGGAGGTTTAGGTCAGCGCCAATCACGGTTACCGTAAGACCCGCCTTTGAGATAGACGGAAACCGTTGAACCGGACCCTGCCAATCAGATTGAAAAACTCGATCAAATTCCACGCCGCCGGGTACATAACCGCCGCGGATGCTGCGCTGATATCGATCATGATTGCCAGGCAGCAGCCAAACGGGCTTGCTAGCTCCGGCTAACGTTGCTTTGCCTTTCTGGCTGGCGCTTTGCGTTGGAACGCGCGGATCGGCGGGCGCATGAATAAATTCGAAAGCCTTTTCAAGGTCTTTGGTTGCGCCGGTGGTGGCGATATCGCCGGTCAAGATAACGGCATCGAGCAAACCCGTTGCACTTTGCTTGTAAACAAAACTGGCAAGTCGTTGCAGTATTGCCGGATCGTGAGACGAGGCCAACATTCGGTGGAATAGTGCGCTCTTGAGTGTGCCTGGCGTAAAGCGGTCAGCCGGCGACGTAAGATTTTCTTGTTTGGCAATGTGTAAGTCCGACGCGTGGAGGATGCGAACTGAAGCCATTGAGAGTTAGCTGGCTATGGGACCAGCCCTCCTTTCGTTTTGGGTAAGGCAAAACTGAGTAAGCGCAGTCAGCAGAGAAAGCGAACATTACTCCGGATTTGAGTGACACGAGCGCCGACACCCGTCATTGTCTTTTTCGGGCGGATGGTATCTCGCCCGCCAGGATTTGCGCAAGCAAAGTTATGCGCCTGAAGGATTACTCATCATTCCGCGGCGGAGTTTTGAAGTGGTGCCTGTAGCTCCTTTTGAGACAGCTTTATCCGATTGCCTACCTTAGCGATACACTTAACAACTATTTCCTGCCCTACCTTCAGTTCGTCTCGGACGTCCCGAATCCGCCCTCCAGCAATCTCTGAGATATGTAAAAGGCCTTCCGTGCCGGGAACGATTTCTACGAATGCGCCGAAATCGGTGACCTTTGTCACTGACCCAGAATATATTTCACCAACCTCTGGTTCTGTCGCTGGGCTAGGTTCAGGCAGATTGGCTTCTTCGATCACTCTCAACCGCAAAGCATCGTTGCGCTGCAGATGGATTTCAATCCAGGGAGTGACGAACTCGCCGTTTTCTAGTCTCAGCCAATCGCGAAACTCATCAGTCAAATTATCCATAAGGTGACGGATCTTCTTCGCTTCGTCCGAGTGACCGGGGAGTTCAAAGTATGCCGAGAGTCCGAGCATCGTGGCCATGCCTTCAGGGATATACTCGGCAATGGGGAAGTCTTGGCCTTCGCGAGCCCAGGGACTCTCTGCCAGTGAGGAAAGGTAGTGATAGAGCCGCTCGGCCACCAACCGCTGGCAACTAAGGATCTGACGCTGAGGATCCAGGTCGGCTGAATACACGACGCCTTCAACTTCCACGGGTGCCGTCAGCGATTCGTCTTCAATATCTGCGTCGATCTCTGGGCCAACAGGGTACTCCTCCAATATATTGTCCAGAACCAACCGTTGGTTCTGTTTCAGGATGGCTCCGGCTAGCTCGGTTGTGGGCGTAAAAAACCTAAACCCCACTGAGACATTCGCCCAAGTTTCGCGGCTGCTTCCCGCCGCTGCGGTAGCTCCTTCTTGCATCATGAAACTCCTTTTTATTTAGCTGGGAGAAATTCTGCTAACATCCCGGCGCGGGTTGAAGGGGCAATTGACCTCACCCTTCAATTTGTAGAGTACCTGAGCGAGGTCGAATGTGACTCGGAAAACGGACCAATCTGACTGACCGGTTTTGAATCGTTGATTAGAAAAGCTATTTCGGGGCGAGAATTGTTAAGATCTTCTGCCTAAGTCGGCTGAACCGCTTTCTTAATGCTTCCGATGACTGCCCAATTTCGGCCGCAATCTCCTCATATGTATAACCGAACATCAAATAGGTCGTGAGCTCTCGGTCCTCGTTATTCATCTTGGCGAAGAGCTCGCGCAGCATGATTTTGCGCTCAAGATCAGCAACAATGTTGACCGTGAGCGATTCGTCAGAATCGTCCAATGGTTGTTCGTGCTGTAAGCGCTTCGCTTTTTCGTTCGCAACTAGATGTTTGTAACTTTGGCGTAGATAGGATGGGATATTTTGAATTTCAGGTCCGTCGGATGACATTCGGGCGGTGACTTTTGCCGTCGCTTTGAGCAGGAGATGGAACGCGGCTGCACGATCTTGCAAAGCGAATTCGCCAAACTCTTCAGCCGCCGCCCAAATCTCCCGTGCCGCGTCATAGACCTCCAGGCTGATCGGCCCATACTCGTCAACATATCGAGAATCAAGCGCCGGCCATTCTGTCCGAGATGTTGACACAATATTTAGCTGTTGCGAATGCGCCTAAGAATTCGGGCCGCTGCTGGAATGCTACCAGAGAACCGGCGAATTCCTATGGTTGGAATCGAGGGGAGAGTCGTTTCTGGGCGGGTGTCGAAAGCCGATCGCTTTTCTCAACCGATTGGCCTTTGCGGGCGTCTAAGGAAGTGCGACAACAGCATTGCATCGATTGGCAGAACAAGATCCAGTATCATTGGCATGAAACTGATTGGTTAGGTGACTATATGAGAATTGCTTTCAGGGTAAAAACCGGCAATAAAACTGTTGCACTCGTTTGTGTGATTGGATTACTTGTCAGCACTTTTGCCGCTGGCATCAACGCGCAGAGCATGAAGCCGAAATCCACGGCGAAGGCAGGCAAGCTCAGCGAAGACCAACGCATCGTGCATGTCCTGAACCGCCTCGGATTTGGCGCGCGGCCGGGCGATGTTGAGCGGGTGAAAGCAATCGGGCTCGACAAGTACATCGAGCTACAACTGAATCCTCAAAAGATTGACGACTCAGCGACGGAAGCGAAGCTGCAAAACCTGACGGCGCTCCGCATGACAACGCCTGAGTTGTACGAGAAGTATCCGCAGCCTAATCAGTTGCTGCGCGCGCTGCAACAGCGCGGGGCGTTGCCGCCGGACTTAGCGGCAGCACGCGATAATCGACAACAGAATCCGGCCAACACTCAAAATTCAAATCAGCCGAAAACGGGTGAGTCGACGTCGGGCGAGATGCAGGGACCGCCGAGCAATCCTCCGAATCCCAATGCCGATGCGAACCCGATGAACAATGCTGAGTATCGCCGCGCGGTTTACGCTTACTTCAAAGAGAACAATTTGCGTCCGCCGCAGTTCATCACCGGCGAGCTGCAGATGTCACGCATCCTGCGCGCGACCTACAGCGAGCGGCAATTGCAGGAAGTGATGGTCGATTTCTGGTCAAACCACTTCAACGTGTTCGCGAACAAGGGCGCTGATCGCTGGTTGTTGATTTCCTACGACCGCGACAGCATTCGGCCGCACACAATGGGCAAGTTCCAGGACTTGCTGCGCGCCACCGCCGAAAGCCCGGCAATGCTTTTCTATCTCGATAATTTTCAAAGCGTGTCGCCGAATGCTCAACAGCTACAGCGACCGGCCCAGATGCAGCGGCCTGGCCAAACACGGCGCGTCGATCCAAGGCTGATCACGATGTCGAATAATCCCCAGCAACAGATGCCGCAGCAGACACAACGTCCACGGCGCGGCATCAACGAGAATTACGCGCGCGAACTGATGGAGCTACACACGCTGGGCGTTGACGGCGGCTACACGCAGAAAGATGTACAGGAAGTCGCGCGTTGCTTTACCGGGTGGACGATTTTCTCACCGCGTGGGGGAGGTGTCGCCGCCGCGCAATTAGCGAATGCAGGCGGCCGCCGCGCTGAAAGACTGCGCGAGGAGGCGGGCAAGTTCTATTTCAATCCGCGTACACACGACGATGGCGAGAAGATCGTGCTCGGCCACAAGATTCCGGCGGGCGGTGGCGCCAAAGACGGATTGATGGTGCTGGAGATCCTGGCTAAACATCCGTCGACGGCGAAGTTTATCGCGACGAAGCTTGCGCGCCGGTTTGTTTCGGATGAGCCACCGAAGTCGCTGGTCGATCGCGTGGCGCAGACTTACACAAAGACTGACGGTGACATTCGCGAGATGCTGCGCACGATTTTTCTCTCGCCTGAATTCAATTCATCTGAGGCGTTTCGCGCGAAGATCAAGCGGCCCTTCGAGCTGGCCATCAGCGCCGTACGCACGCTCGGGGCCGAGACGAATGGCGGCCCGCAATTTCATCAGTGGATTGCGCGTATGGGCCAGCCCCTCTACGGATTTCAAACGCCGAATGGTTACTCAGACGTGGCCGAGGATTGGGTGAACACCGGGGCGCTGCTCGAGCGGATGAACTTTGCGCTTGCGCTGGCGAGCAATCGCATTCCCGGAACGCGGGCCGATCTGTCCCGTTTCGTTGGGGACATGGCTAAAGACAAAACTATCGATAAAGAGAAGCTGCTTGATCGATTTGTGACGTTGATTGCCGGCGGTGAGATTTCGGCTAAGACCAGAGAAAGCCTGCTGAAGCAGCTTAACGATCAAATCACGGTTCCGACGATGCCGGTGGTGCAGACTGCGTCATTGAAGATTCCTCAGAACCCGTTTGAAGAGGGATTCCAGCGCGGCAATTTCCCCGGACCCGGCGGTGGACAACAGAATAATCAGCAGCAGCGGCAACAAGCTGGGAACTCCAATGCGGCTGCAATTGATAATCCGGTAGTGAAGATTGCCGGGCTGCTACTTGGATCGCCGGAGTTTCAAAGACAATAAAAAACACATTGACTCCGTTTAGAGCAACGGCGTTGCCGTTGCAGGCGGGCAACGCCCGCCTCTAAACACAGGGCAAGAGGTAATGAGCAATGGATAGAAGATACTTCCTTAAATCCGGCAGCATCGCGCTGGCGTCATTCGGGGCGATGACCGCCACGCCTTCGTTTTTGCGACGGGCGCTGGCGCAAGCGATCGAAAAAACCGGACGGCGCAAGACGCTGATCGCGATCTTTCAGCGTGGCGCCGTTGACGGGCTGAACATGGTTGTTCCCTTCGGCGAGAGTGCTTACTACGATCTGCGTCCGAACATCGCTATCCCGAAACCGAATGGCGGCGCGGAAGCGGCCATCAACCTGGACGGTTTCTTTGGGCTGCACCCGTCGATGCAGTCGTTCAAGTCGCTGTGGGATTCAAAGCGGCTCGCGATCGTTCACGCCTCCGGCTCGCCCGATAACACGCGTTCCCATTTCGATGCGCAGGATTACATGGAGTCTGCCACGCCGGGGGTGAAGTCTACGCGCGACGGCTGGCTGAATCGCTACCTGCAAAATAAGACCGACTCAAAGTCTCTGTTCCGCGGCGTTGCGATGACGCAGCAGATGCCGCGCGCGATGCAGGGGCGCGCGCCCGCGATCGCCATGTCGAATCTCGCCGAGTTTCGTATTCGCGCCGGCCAGACATCGGCCTCGGTGCAAGGTGGCTTTGAAGAAATTTACGATCAAGCGGTCAACGACTCTTTGCGCGGCACGGGCAAAGAGACGTTCGAAGCAATCAATTTTCTGAAGCAGGTGAATCCCGCGCAGTACAAACCCGAGAATGGCGCGAATTATCCGGCGAACGGTTTCGGCAACGCGCTGCGGCAGACTGCGCAGTTGATCAAGGCCGGCGTCGGCTTAGAGGTCGCCTTCACGGAAGTTGGCGGCTGGGACACGCACGTGAACCAGGGCAACCAGCAGGGACAGTTGAGCAATCTGCTGCGGAATTTCAGCTCAGCAATTGCGGCACTACACACCGACCTTGGTCAGCGGATGGATGATGTCGTGATCCTCTCGATGTCGGAGTTCGGCCGCACGGTGCGCGAGAACGGCAACCGCGGCACCGATCATGGTCACGCAAACGCAATGTTCATCCTTGGTAATTCGGTTCGCGGTGGGAAAGTGTACGGCGACTGGCCTGGTCTTAAATCTTCGCAGTTGTATGAAGGTCGAGACCTGGCGCTAACGACGGATTTTCGCGACGTCTTTGGTGAAGTAGCTCAGAAGCATCTCGGCGCGTCGGACTTGAAAGCTGTGTTTCCGGGTTACCCGCGAGCGAAGTTTCGAGGCGTGCTGGTTTAAGCGTGAACCTGGGAACCTAAGTAAACACAATCAAGAGCCCGTGACATCCTTTGTCCGGGCTCTTGACCTTCCGGTTTGAGGCTCATCGAGCACTCAGTAAACGATACTTTCCAACTCCTCCAGTGGCACGACTTCCGTTCCGGACTCAAAAAAGCTCTCATTGGCTTGATTCTCCAGCGGATCATGATCTTTAAGATCGCCGAAATCGAGTTTGGTCTTGCTTTCAAGATCGCGAATCCGAACCTGGAATGGTTTGTAGGGCCCTACTTCAAAATCTTCTGCGGGCAAGTTTTTGATGAGTGACGACTGACTGAGAATAAAGGCCAGCGCCTTAGGATTACCGTCGGCGGCCTTTACCACCACCACCTTCCAGAATTCGCGCGGGATTCCAATGCCCCGATGTTTCCGGTCGTTGGCGCGAAAGACAGGACCGTTGAAAACGGACAGTCTCTGGCCTTCGCCCTCAGCGGCGATGTGGTTCTCTATGTTGCCCCACAGCAAGACGCCCTTTTTATTAGCCTTGGTGGATTGATTGTAGACCTCGTGCTGCGGCGAACAGTTAGTGAAGTGAAACGTATCGTCGTTGGCGAGCTTGGCATCCTTCTTCGTTGCTCCCCAGGCCGCATCGGCGCGGCGCACAAGGTGTCCGCGATCCAGCGGGTTTCCTTCGTATAGCTCTTCACCGGCTTGATTTTCTTCGCGGATACGCGGGTCAAAGAACCAACGGTCACCATCCTTGTCTCGCGGATGGTTAACTTTCGCCTCGCCTTCGAAGTTGACGGCACAAACGAAGGCCAGCCGTCGCGCGCCATTCATGATCACGCTGTAGTGGTAATACTTCAGTTCGTGTCCGTCAGTGTCTGGGACCTTAACGGCCAGTTGGCGGATTGAAGGGCCGAGTTTTGGTAGCGGAACACTAAAGCCGAGAAAGTCAGGGTCGTAACCGGGGCGATCGTCATAGTTCTTGTCGGGAGTGATCTTCTCGAGCAAATCTTCGTCCGGTTTAGCGGTTCCGACCGCGGGCCGCACGGTGACGTCTGCGGTTGCGCCTGCGGCGGAGCCCAACGAGCCCAAACTGACTGTGATATTCAAAGGAACCGTAATGGTGACTGATCCGGCCGACGTGTCCCTGGGAACGACACTCTTGTTTTCATCATTGTCTACGTCTACCATCTTCACATCCTCTTCAATTTCTTCTGGTTTGACGGTTGTGGGTGTCGGTGATGATGACCCCTGTTCAAGGAATTGCTCGCGTAATGCCTCCTCATGCACCGCTAGTTTTGCTTTGGTGATGAAGCTCACTAGCCGGGATATGCGGATGCCCTCGTTCGCTATCCAATGTAGGCGTGCCGGATCATCTCCCTTTTTCCATATGCCGCCACCAACGGCAAGCATTTCGCCTTTCTCGTTCGTGGCGGGCACGCCGGAATGATGCAGGGCGATTACTTCCCATTGATCGTTAAATACCGGCGAGCCTGAAGATCCCGGCTCGGTGTCACCCTCGTAATGTGCAAATGTGTCGAGCGGCTCGGGCGGCAAGTCCACCAGCTTGTTCTCACGAATAATGACCTGCTTCATCTCGCCGAGAGGATGCTGGATGATATTGACGGGGTTACCAAGAATGGCTTTGCCCTCCGTGGGAATTAGCCGGCACCATCCAAGATCCTGAACCTTTTTGTTCTGGGACGATTTTTCTTCCACTGCCACCAGCGCGAAATCGAGCTCTTGGTCGCTCAAGTAGAAAGCCGAGGGTTTCAATCTGAACCTCTGCGGGGTGCGAGGGATACCCATAGAGTCCAGTTGATAGTCGAACTCCACGGTACTAGCGGCGGCGGTTTCCTTTGTCTTCAACACGTGCCAATTAGTCAACAGCAAGCGTGCGGAAACCATGAAGCCCGTACCGAAACTATTTCGGCCGCCGCCGAGGTCGGTTACTACACGCCCCACACATCTGTTGACCGTGAGCCCTCTTTCGAGAAATTCGACCGAGAGGAAGTCGCGCGTTTCGCCAATTACCCGCTCCATCAACGCATCGGTCATATCCTCTTTGTCGATAGGTCCAAGCTCCACCAACTTGTTTAGGTCTTCCGACAAGCCCTCGGGCGCCGTCAACGAAAGGGTTGTCCGTTGCGCGACCTGGGTTCTCACTTTTTGCAGCAGACGGTTAGCGCGCAGCGTCAGGCGATCCTTCGACTCCACCTCGGTGTAGCGCTTTTGTTCCAGCAGCTCTTTGTTTTCTGTACGCTTGTCCTCGCGAATGCGCCAGTGCTTGCTGGCCCGTTCGACGGCGTCAAAGTCGTAAGAGTATTCGTTGGGTGGGGCAGCCATAAGTCACCTCCGGTTTTGAGCAGATTATGAGGCTATTTCTCGCGGGCTCTATTTGCTATTGATTGCTGAGGAAAAGGTGCGGTTCTCACACCAACTTCAACAGGCACCCTGACCGTAAACTACTGAAACGAGTCCAGCGAGAGACAACGGGTCAGTTGGTGGGCCAGAAAATATCGCCGGCCAATCAGAATGTCAAATGTCTTTCAGCACAAGAGGCCTCACTATCTATGACAAAACCCAAAGATCCATTTCCGTCGCCGCGCTGGCCGGCGGGGCTTTGAGGAAGGCCCATATATCAAGCGCGCAGAGCAGTGTCGGAGATAGCGAAGTGGACGACACGCACTTCAGCGCAACGAATTTGAGGGCTGGATAACCGCGATTGCAACTGGGACAGCTTTTTATGGCGCCGGGGTTCAACTTTTCCGCTTGCCGGTATAAACACCCGCGAAGTTGAAACTGTTATCGTCGTACGTCCCCGTGCCGTTCCAGAAACTCGCGCCGTGAAAGTTTTCCGCTTTCGCATACCGCACGCGGAACTTGCCCGGGCCATCGGCGACTATAACTAGTTCATCTCCCTTGCTGCCCGGTGGGCCGTAGTCGATCAAACCATCTTTCTCCGAATTACTGATCAGTGTCGGCGAGGCGTTCCACGTGTTGTCATCGACTTTGGAGATCACTAACTCCCACACTCGCGGACCTTCGTTGGCGATCCAAGTGCCGCTCAAGTCTCTCGTCCCGGTCGAAGCGTTCGAAGTCTTCGAGTCGGTGGTGGTCATCGTGCCGCTCGAGGGATTTCCGGCAGCCGTTGGTGAATTCGCCGATTTTTTGGAACAGGCGAAGCAGGTTAATAGCAGAAGCGTTACGACGATAGCTCGGTTCATGTGTTGTCCTCTGAGTTCGTTGAAAAACGAAGCAGCTTATACAAGAGGTCCTTTATCGCGTCAATCCCTCGAGTTTCGGTCTATCTACTGTGCACACAAAGTCACCTTTGGGGATCGGTCTTTCCCCTCCCCGTAAACGGGGAGGGGTTAGGGGTGGGGTTTGTCGCGGCTAACCTCTCCCCAACCCCTCTCCGCTTGCGGAGAGGGGCAAAACAGTGTGAGGTTTACTTGGCGTAGAGCCGTTAAATCTGCGTTCATCTGCGTGAATCCGCTCATCACTTCACAACGGCGACGATTCTCAGCGGTCCGCCGCTGCCGCCGCCAATCTTCATCGGCAGTGCGATCACGAGAAAGTCTTTGGCCGGCAGCGCGCTCATGTCGCCGACGTTTTCAAAGGCGGGGATGTTCTTGGCGAAGAGGTTTTGATGACTCTCGAACCGCGTTGATTGGCCAAA
Organism: uncultured Acidobacteriota bacterium; assembly: GCA_963726075.1. Classification (GTDB taxonomy): domain Bacteria; phylum Acidobacteriota; class Blastocatellia; order Pyrinomonadales; family Pyrinomonadaceae; genus UBA11740. The sequence continues at coordinate 270,103 of CAVSAQ010000002.1, forward strand.
ATCGATGCTGGGCGTATCCAGACCGATGGCCTTGATTGATTTATTCAGCGCCAGCCAGCGCGCCGCGTCGGGATGCAGGCCGGGAAAGTGAAGCTTCGCAACGGCGCCGGCGCCTCGTTCATCTGTGCCCATGTATTTCACGCGATTGGGCCAGTGCTTTGCGAAGCCGGTTCGCAACAGGACGATCGCGCCATTCGGAATCGGTCCATGCTGCGACTCCCACGCAGTAAAGTCAGCCACCGTAACCTGGTAATCGCGATTCGCTTCACTCTGTTTCGTCACGTCAATGACGATCGCGTTGCCAATCAGCTGCTCAACCGGAATCTGATCGACGGTGTGCGAACTCACGGCGAAATGTCTCGGCGCGTCAATGTGCGTACCGCCATGTTCAGGCCCGCAAAACTTATTAGCTGCGTAGTAGTAGCCCTGCGGAGTGTGGCCGTCGAAGCCCTTCTCAAACTTAAAGCCATCTTCCGTCGGCCAGTAAATTGTTTGCGCATCGAACGGATGGGACAGATCGATAATCGTTGCGCCGGAGAGATCAAGCGTCTGAACCGGCTCCGTTTTGGTCTGAGTACAACCAACGAGCAGACAACAGGCAAAGATGAGCGAGCAAGCTTTCTTCATTTTGGATCCTCGGTAATGTCGTTCGAACTTCTTGTGGAGCAGATTATTCACGCGAACGCTTTAACGTGCAAAGTAAGTTGGGCGACGGTATTTCCGCTTTGTCACCTCTGTGTCTCCGTGAAGTCTCGGTGTCTCTGTGGTGGAATTCTCGCGCGATAACTTCACCACAGAGACACAAAGCTCCACAAAGACACAGAGGGAACTGAATTAGCAAATCCCTGATGACTGGCGCGGCTAACCGTGTTCGTTTATGCTGCGAAGCACCTTAACTGTCGGGGTCCTAACCATGTTTCAATGTCGCCATCGAACGTCAATCGCATTGTCTTTCGCGTTTCTTATTTGGGCGCTGATTTTTTCGCCCGTCACAGCGCAGCAGCCGCAACCGTCGCAACCGCCAACTTACGATCCAAAACTGATCTCGGAAATTAAAGCGATTCAGAAAGCGGCGCTCGAAAGCGATTACGCGTACCGGCAACTCGCGCATCTGTCGAACAACATTGGCGCGCGCCTGAGCGGCTCGCCGCAAGCGCAAAAAGCCGTCGAATACACAGCGGCCGAGCTGCGCAAACTGGGCCTCGAAGTGAAACTCGAAAAGGTGATGGTGCCGCACTGGGTGCGCGGGGAAGAGACCGGCGCCCTTGTCGAATATCCGCACATGGCGCCCGGAACCACGCAGAAGGTGGTGTTGACAGCGTTGGGTGGCAGCGTCGCGACGCCGGCGAACGGACTGACTGCTGAAGTTGTGGTCGTGAACAATTTTGCCGAGTTGACGGCGCTTGGCCGCCGGCGCGTAGAAGGGAAAATCGTTCTGTTCAATGCTAAGTTCGATCAGCGTTTAGCGGACAATGGCCTTTCGGGTCCAGCGTACGGTCAATCTGTAATTTATCGAGGAGCCGGCGCGAGCGCGGCGGCCCGGCTCGGCGCAGTTGCCGCCCTAAACCGTTCGTCCGGAGGCGCTGATTACCGGCTGCCGCACACGGGTGCAATGCGTTATGCGGACGACGCTCCAAAGATTCCGGCCGCATCAGTCACCGCGGAAGATGCCGACATGATGGCTGACCTCGCCGCGCAAGGCCGCGTGCGAATGCGTTTGCTGCTAACGCCCCAGACTCTTCCGGACGCAGTTAGCTACAACGTCGTCGCTGATATGAAAGGCAGCGAACATCCTGAGCAGATCGTGATCGTCTCAGGTCACCTGGATTCATGGGACCTTGGCACGGGTGCGATCGATGACGGCGCCGGTTGCGTCATGGCGATGCAGACTGTGCAGTTGCTTAAGCAGCTTCGCCTGCGGCCGAAGCGCACGATTCGCGTCGTGCTCTGGATGAACGAGGAAAATGGTCTGATGGGCGCGCGCACTTACGCGAACGATCACAAGAACGAGATGGCAAACCATTTCGCCGCTCTCGAAGCCGACGCCGGAGCCGGCCGGCCGCTGGGTTTCTATGCGGCGGGCAAACCTGAGATTTTAACGCTGCTGCAACCGCTGGCGACGATTCTGCAAACGCAGGGTGCGGGTGTGACACGTCTGGTGGAAGACACGGGCGCGGACATAAGCGTACTCACCCCGTTTGGCGTGCCGACATTCGCGCCGCTCCAGGACACGCGCACGTATTTTCATTACCATCACACGGCGGCAGACACGTTGGATAAGGTCGATCCACGTGACCTGCAGGAGAACTGCGCGGTAGTCGCTACGCTGATTTACACGCTCGCATCGATGCCGCAGCAGTTGCCGCGCTGATTTGGCGTGCGCCGGCAGAGCGGAGCGACGACGGCGCTTTGGAATACGCTCGCATCGCGAGCGGGTTACCGTTAGAGCGGCTTCGCCTAGTGTGAGGCAAGTGAATTGAACCTGTCTTTGATTTCAAGCTCAGTCTAAGCGTATCTTCTAGCCCAAAAGTCGGACAAGTCCGGAAATGCAAAAGCTAGAAACCTCAAAGGAATCACTATGAAATACTTCGCATATAAGAGGAGAAAAAACTACACCACGGTGAATTATGCCGCTATGCTTGTTGATGATCCGTCGAGACTCCCGACAAGGGAGTGGAACGGGATGTATAAAGAAGGAAGCCCGGTGTATGAAGAGGCGGCTCCGTGGGAACGCATAGGCGAGTTTGACGAAAACAATAGTCCCTCTTGGTTCAACAAGTCGGCTGCTCAGAAACCACTCGCTGACGTTGGATTCTTCCGAGTTGATCAGACCGAACCCGCGTAAGCCTACCGCAAGTTCCTCAATCAAGCCTTTTGGGCAGAACCTCTCATTTTTGGGCGAACGAGGCTTTTAAAGCAAGGCCGGTGATGGCTTAGGTGTCCGGGTTTGATTCGGCCCTCACCACAGCCCCTCCCAGTGGGAGACGCGTAAAAGGTTAGCGTTCCGGCATGCGCTGCAACTTTGAATGAGTCTTACAACTTTCAGGCCAACGATTCTTCACTTCGATTCGATCGACTCGACCAACCTCGAAGCGATGCGCCAGGCCAAAGTCGGTGCCGGCGAGGGCCTTTGCATTATCGCGCGCGAGCAAACGCGCGGCCGTGGCCGGTTGGATCGGAACTGGCACTCGCCGAAAGACGCCGGTCTTTATCTCAGCATTGTTCTCCGGCCCAGGTTTGATTTGGCGCGCTGGCCGCTGATCAATTTAGCGGCGGCGCTGGCCGTTCATGACGTAATTTTCAGAACGTGCGATTTGAAAGTTGACATCAAATGGCCGAACGACATCTGCGTGGGTGATCGAAAGTTGTGCGGCATCCTCGCCGAGACGGTTGAAACGGAAAGTGGGTTAGCCGCGATCATCGGTATCGGAATAAATCTGCACGATGAAAACTTTCCGGCTGAGTTGAAACCGCAAGCTACTTCGATTCGATCATTGACCGGTAGTAATGTCAATCGCGATATTCTGGTTAACGGGCTTCTGCAGGCACTGAGTGAACGCTACGAAATGCTCAGCAGCGATAGCGGCGGCGAACACACCATCCGCGAGTGGTGTGCAAACTCTTCCTATGCGTTTGGCCGAATGGTTCGCGTGTCGCTGGGTGACGAACAGTTGGCCGGCATCACGCGTGGACTTGAAAGCGACGGCGCGCTGCGAATTGAAACCGCTGACGGCAAGAACAAGATCGTACGCGCCGGCGACGTTACAGCTTTGCGTGCGTATGGCGCCGACTAGATTTCTGAGAGTTGTTTAGAGGCGGGCTACGGCCCGCCTAATTAATCAATGAACGGGGCGGGCGGTAGCCCGCCTCTAGACTTTCTTCAATGTCCGTTAATACAGGCAAACGGATCGTTATCTCGACCTTTGGCTCGTTCGGCGACATCCATCCGTACATCGCTATCGCTCTCGAGCTGAAAGCGCGCGGGCATCGGCCGCTGATCGCCACGTCTGAGGTGTATCGCGAAAAGATGGAAACGGCCGGAATCGAGTTCCATCCCGTGCGACCTGACGTGCCTTCGTACGACGACACGCCGGAAATACGAGCGCTGATCGAAAAATTGATGGACCAGAAGCAGGGCCCGGCAGCTATTGGTGACTTAATCCTTCCGCATCTGCGCGATATTTATTCCGATCTTGATGCGGTGACTGATGACGCGGATCTGCTGCTGACTCATCCGCTGCCATTCGTGGGCACAATGATCGCCGAGAAGAAGCGCCTGCCCTGGGTGTCGAGCGTGCTCGCGCCAGCCTCTTTTCTTTCAGTTCACGATCCGATCGTGCCGCCGCAGTGGCCGTGGCTTTATCATTTCATGAAGCTGAGTCCGTGGGTTGGTCGCGGCGTGATGGCGCTCGCGAGGGTCAAACTCGAAAAGTTGGCGCAGCCAATTTACGATCTGCGTATGGAATTGGGGTTGTCGCGCGGCGGGCAGCCGTTGTTCGAAGGGCAGCATTCGCCGACGAAGGTCCTGGCGCTGTATTCGAAACTGCTGGGAGCGCCGCAACCTGATTGGCCGGCGAATAGCATCATTACTGGGTTTCCGTTTTACGATCGCCGCGACTACTTTGGCGAAACCGCGATGCCGCCGGGCCTGACGGAATTCCTTGATGCCGGCCCGCCACCGATTGTGTTCACGCTCGGCTCTTCAGCGTTTTGGGTCGCGCGAGATTTCTATCGCGACTCAATCACCGCGGCCGAAGCGCTGGGAAGGCGTGCAGTGCTTTTGATTGGCCATGAGCCAAATCTGCCGGCTTCTTTACCTGACGGAATCGCCGCGTTCGAGTACGCGCCCTTCAGTGAGGTTCTGCCGCGTTCATGCGCTGTCGTTCATCAGGGCGGCGTCGGCACCACGGGTCAGGCGATGCGCTCAGGCAAACCAGTTTTGGTTGTGCCGCATGCGCACGATCAATTTGATAATGCGGCGCGAGTGGCGAGATTAGGCTGCGCGCGCTCCTTGCCGCGTCCGCGTTACAACGCAAAGACCGCGACGCGCGAATTGCGAATGCTGCTCGACGACCCGAGTTACGCCGAAGCAGCTAAAAGAGTCGGCGAAGCGGTGAGTCAGGAGGACGGCACACGGGTGGCCGTTGATGAAATTGAGGAAGTTTCGCAGCGCGGATAATGAAGCAACACAGCAGATCAGCATCAATGCTTACAGGATGCGGTAGGTCCAAAAGTCTTAGGTAACTTCAGAGCTGGCTGACAATATTCAGCGAAGCTGCGAAGTCAGCGGATGTACTTAAGCCCAAGGCGAGGCTTTGCGAGCCTTGGGTTACAGTGGTTAATAAAATTTGTAGGAGCCGCGGAGCGGCGACCTTTGGAGTTAGGTTATCGGAAGGAGCGCTAGCAAGATTTCTCCTTCAGATGGACCACTCAACGAGGCACGCGCGATGGTTCTGACTCGAAACTCAAGACTCTAATGGACTGTGGCTGCATTGTCTTCTCGGTACTGCTTGTCTTCCTTTTCATCGCCCTAGGGCTACTCACTGCGGCGTTTGTTGGTTGGAATGCGGGGTTCGCGGTTGCGGGGTTGGTTTGCCTTGGCATAGCCGCCTTGTTGGCTCTGTTCTTGTACGTGTTTCGGGACAGCACGCTATTGCAGTCTTGACCTTTGCTGCGTCAACTATATTAATACCCTCGCAAAGCCTCGCCTTGGGGCTTAGCTAAGGCCGCTGCTACGCAGCTCGACGAGTTTGCTTACCCCGTCTTTTTGCGCAGAGGGAACGCTCCCATCGACTACCGGCGCGCCTTGATGTCGTATGCCCACAGCGTCCCGGAATCCCGAATGTAAAGTCGTCCATTAGCAATCACCGGATGAGCATATGCCGTGTCCCCATACGGCGACCCCTGGTTAGACTTCGGCTGAGCCGGAGGAGTGAAGCGGCCCTTTTCGCGATAGCCTTCATGAGTTGCCTCAACTAACCCGACATCTCCCTTCCAGGCGTGAACATATAAGAGCCCATCGGCATAGGCTACTGAAGCCCTGCCGAGACCATCCGCCTTCCATATCACCTTACCTGTCGTAAACTCAACGGCGACCATCTGCTGACCCGCCGGTTCAGTGCCATAAAGGTAGTCACCGATCAGCACCGCCAATCCGAAACCGTTCGGAAGGCCGCGCTCCAGGTAGACCTGTTCTGCCGCGACTCCTTTGCCGTCGGGCTTCAAACGGACGAGTCCGCCTCCGATGCCTAGCGCCCCCGCGTACACGTAGTCGCCACGCACCACCGGCGTGAAGACCTGCGCCGGGCCTTTGACAACTTCCTTGTAGCGCCAGAGGAACTCACCCGTCTTGGCATCAACTCCAACGACGCCCTGGCTCAAGAAATTCACGTATTGTTTGCGACCGCCCGCCTGCACCACAATCGCCGATGCATAACCCGCCGGGTCGCCGCCGGGAATCGCCGATTTCCAGATGACTGCGCCAGTCTTTTTGTTAAGCGCCACCATCGTCGCCTGCGCGCCGCCGGGCGTGGCGACCACGACGTCACCATCAACCAGCGGAGACTCTGCATACGCCCATTCGTGCGGCTGGCCGCCGAAATCTTTGCGGAGGCTCTTCTGCCAGCGAATCTTGCCACTTTTGGCTTCGAGGCAAGCGAGGTCACCATCTGAGCCGAGTGCGTAGATGAAGTTTCCGTCAACAGTAGGAGTGGATCGAGCCTTAGGATATTTCGGGTTCTGATCCGGATTGCCTACATTACCGATGCGCGTGGTCCAGATAACTTTTCCGTCCTCAGCTGAGAGGGCCTGTACAAACTCATTGTCCATCCCGCGATTGCTCACCAAATAAATTCGGTTTCCGACCACTGACGGGCCTGAAAAGCCGTCCCCGATGTCGTTAACCTGCCAAAGCAATTTCGGGCCGCCCGCCGGCCATTGTTTGAGGAGACCGGTTTCTGAAGAGACGCCAGTCCGTTCCGGCCCTCGCCATTGGGGCCAGTCGGAAGTTGAAGCAGCCATGTTGGCAGCCGTCGTGAAGCATACGGCGACGACGAATAAAGAAAGTGCTGTAGTGGTGACTAATAATCGTGATTTCATCTCAGTTGCAAAATACCTCCGGCGGCTCACGTTGAATGGTTTGTTACTTAATGGACTTCATGAAGTAGTGTCCTAAGTTGAAGTTTTCCTCCGTGTCTCTGTGCGTTCTCAGTGTCTCTGTGGTGGAAAATACGCGCGGAACACTTCACCACAGTGACACCGAGATCTCACAGAGGCACAGAGAAATGAAATTAAGACACTACCACTTCATGAAGTGACGTTGACCATTACGAAGCAAGAGTGGTCGATGTTCACTCCAGTTCACCCGCAACCCTTTGGTTACGCCGACACTCGCGTAGCAAACCTGCGCCTGAGCCTTCGCGCGACGCGAAAGGCCAACAGGCAGGCGATAGCGCTGCCGGGTAGTATGAGTGCACACGTTACGACGGCGAGTCCCTTGACGGCTTCTGGTGGTGCGAAAGTTGGATCTTGGGTGGCCCGGGGCAAGTACGGAGGTATCGCGTTGAGATTGAAAAAGAACCACGCCGCCGCATAGCCCAACACGAAAATCGCGAGGGCTGCGTACGTCACTGCCGCTCGGTAGCGCATGGTGCTTCGCTGAAGAAACTCGGCCGCCATCCATCCAGCTATCGCCGGCGGAATCCAGAAACCGACAAGAACGATGAGACTGGGTAGCCGATCAGGAATCAGGAGAACTAGTGGCAAAACGATAGGTCTCATCATTAAGATTTCGGCGCGATTTCAATCCGTAATTCGGTGTGCCCGCCCTACGGTCCAACAAGTTGTTGGGCAGCGCTTAAGATTTGGACTCAAATGAAAGAGCCAAATTTTGCGTAAAGGAAACTGAAAACCGCAAAGAGGAACGACACGATCATGGCGGCTAACGTCATTCTAAGTCCTAAGAAACTGGGACGGCTTGATGCCTCGATTTCATTGGTCAGCCGTTTCACTTCATTCTCAAACTCTCGTAGCCAGGACCACATTATCAAGCAACCGAAGGTCACCCCTAATGAAGCTGCGCCAATCAGAATAGGAAATAAGCGCCTTGTCGATGTCGGTATCTCTTTATTAAAAATGTAAACGCTGATAGCGCTGGCGATCGTGACATATAGCGTTATCCATCTCCAGAAGAGATCGAGATGATGCTCATACAACCGGACGAGCATGTTTATCTGTTCGCGGACAGGCTGAATGTCTTTGGTGGGTGCCATCGACTGTCGTAGCCTCAAGAATTTACAACTAATGTCAGAGTTGACCAGGCGCTGCGATGTTCGCCGTTACATTGCTGAGCAAACTCAGACTATCATCATCCGGACTGGGCTTGATAATACTCCTTCTTCCGCATTATCTTCGCCCGTCCTGCTAATATCACCGAACTCATGCTGCTCGTAATCGACATTGGCAACACCAACACTTCGCTCGGCGTGTTTGATGGCGAGAAGCTGCTGACGCATTGGCGGCTGACGACGGCGCGTTCGCGCACGGTTGATGAGTGGGGCGTCCACGCGCGCAATCTGTTTGCGCTCGCCGATCTGGATTTCAAATCGATTAGCGGGATAGCGATTGCTTCAGTCGTGCCGCCGGTTAACTTCACCTTGAAGCGGATGGCTGAAACGTACTTTCATCTAACGCCGATGTTCATCGACGACACAGTGGACACCGGCGTCAAGATCCTTTATGAGCCGCCGTCAGACGTCGGCGCCGATCGTATCGTTGACGCGGTCGCCGCGATTCACAAATACGGCAAGCCCTGTATCGTTGTCGATTTCGGCACCGCAACCACCTTCGACGCGATCAATGCAAACGGAGAATACCTCGGCGGAGTGATCACGCCGGGCATCACGATTTCTTCCGACGCTTTGTTTGAGCGCGCCGCGAAGTTGCCACGCGTTGAAATCAAACGCCCGCAGAAAGTAATCGGCTCAGCCACTGTCGAAGCGATGCAATCGGGGCTGTACCACGGGTACGTCGGCCTCGTCGATGGAATTCTGAAGAAGATGATTGATGAACTTGGTCGTTCGCCGCGGGTGATTGCGACGGGCGGGCTGGCGCCTTTGATCGCGCGCGGCTCAAAGTTCATTCAGGAAGTTGACGAGACATTGACGCTGGAAGGTTTGAGGTTGGTTTATGAACGAACGAACACCAAAAAAACAACTGCAAATGTTTAGAGGCGGGCGTTGCCCGCCGATTCTTGACGACCCGTTTAGAGGCGGGCGTTGCCCCGATTCTTGACGACCCGTTTAGAGGCGGGCGTTGCCCGCCGATTTTTGGCGACCCGTTTAGAGGCGGGCGTTGCCCGCCGATTCCCCGATGAAACTCTTCAAATCACATGAGCCAAATACATTCCACTATGTGACAACTGTGTGCTTTAACCGCATCGCTGTCTTCCAAAGAGAGACTGCTTGCGAATTGTTCATTGAAGCTTTAGCCAAAACCCGCGAACATTGCAGCTTCAAATTGGTTGGATACGTCATCATGCCTGATCACGCCCATCTCATTCTCAATCCTTTGAATCGCGACATCAGCGTTGTCATGCGACGTTTAAAGAGCACGTCCGCACGGCTGATCCTGGACTGGCTCCGCGTTGACGGTCACGAAAATGCATTGAAGAAGCTTGCGCTCACACACGCTCAGGCCAAGTCACACACGCACGCGCTTTGGCAGAAGGATTTTTCCTCGGTTGATTTGTATAGCCCGAGGTTCATTCAGCAAAAGCTAAATTATGTTCATCTAAATCCAGTGCGCGGCAAACTCTGTTCTCATCCCGCAGAATGGAAGTGGTCGAGCTATCGAGCTTATTTCCCCCACGCTCCCGGCGAAGTTCCGATCGAAGTTGATTGGAGGGGCTATTGGAAATCGGAAGAGTTCGTTCAATTGGAAGAACCGGCGGGCAACGCCCGCCTCTAAACGGCTTGAATTACTTTTCCTACTTCTCCGAAATCGAAGACACTTTCATTCGCCGCCGCGGCAAGCACTTGATGCTCAGCCCGATTGACTGGGCTTTGATCGAAAGTTGGAAAGAGCGTGGCGTGCCGCTGCATGTCGCGCTGCGTGGCATCGAACACTCTTTCGATTCGTACGAGTCGAAGAAGCACAAGCGCACCGTCAAGACACTTCTGTATTGTCAGGAAGAGGTCGAGGCGCAGTACGCCGAATGGCTTGAATCCAGAGTAGGCAGCCACGAACCTGCGGACGAGCCGGCCGCAACCACAGCGGGCACGTCTCCGTTTTCGCGCGACGCGATTCTCGATCATCTCGCCCGATCTCTCGATGAAATCCGGCAACTCGCGCAAGATCGAAAACAGGAAGACTCGTTTAGCGAAGCCTTAACTCGCGCGCTTGCGTTGCTGACCGAGATTCGCGACGACTACTCGAGCAGCGCAAGCCCCAACACGCGCAAGCTGGAAGAATCTTTAACGGGGATCGATCGTTTGCTCGACGACTCGATTCGCGCGGTCATAAAGGAAAGTGAACTCGCCTCGATCCTTTCTGAGATCGATTCGCAGATGAAGCCTTACAAACGTCACATGGACAAGCCTACCTTTGCACAAACGCGCGACAATCTCCTGCGCAAACGCCTGCGCGATCACTTTGGAGTTCCTCGGCTGAGCCTCTTTTATCTCTAATCCGGCGCCGACGCGGAAAACTCTTGAGTGCCGGCCGGAAACGGAGTATCGTTCGCGCGCTTTAGATCGTCCGAGCCCCGCGAAGTTGGTTAGCCCGCGGTTGAACTTCCAAGGGAGACATTTTCCCAGATGAACCTCCCGATAAACGATCAGACCGATGAAACCTTCGAAGTTGTCATCGAGAGAATTCTTCCGGGTGGACTGGGCCTGGCCCACACCAACAGCCGGACGGTCATGGTTGCGTTGGCCGCGCCCGGCGATCGCTTGCGGGTGCGAGTCGATCGGGTAAAGGGAAACGTCGCCTTTGCTTCAATCGTCGAAGTTCTTCGAGCCCGCGCCTGTTCGGGTCGAGCCGCCTTGTCCTTACTTCGGTCGCTGCGGCGGCTGTAACTTCCAACAGCTCAGTTATCCGGCCCAACTCGCCGCGAAGATCGAAATCATTCGTGATTGTCTGCGACGTCTCGGTGGTATCGAAGACATTCCGGGATTTGAAATCACCCCAGCGCCGGACGAGTGGCACTATCGCGCGCGTGCCCAGTGGCAATACGCTTCGGTTCGCCGGTGGCTTGGGTATTTTGAAGCTAACTCGCGTGATGTGTGTGACGTTGCCGAGTGTGCCGTGCTCGTGCCTGAACTTCAGCGCGAGCTCGAAGTGTTGCGCGAGCAGATGACGCAAGGCGATTTGCCTGACGAAGCGCGCTACTTCCGTGCGGTCGTTGGTGACGAAGGGGTTTCGGTTGCAGCTGATGTCAGCGGACGGGGCGCCGGCGTGACCGACATCACGCGCACCATTCGCGACGAGCGTTATCATCTGAACGCGAACAGTTTCTTTCAGACGAACCTCGATCTCGTGCCCGCTCTGATCGACTTTGCGTTGGGTGACGCGAGAGGCGAAACGGCCATTGAACTCTATTCAGGGGTTGGATTGTTCACCGTGCCCCTTGCGCGTCGATTCGCGAACGTGATAGCGGTGGAAGACGATGCCGCGGCTAGCGATTTTGCGCGCCGGAATCTTGCCGATGCGGGTTTGAGCAATGCAGAGGTTGTTAATGAAGATGTGGCCGATTGGCTGGACAGTTTGGAGTGCGGCGGCAGAGCGCCGCGCCGACGCCGCTTTGGATCGTCTGAACGGCCTGTTAACGACGACCCGATCCAAAGCGCCGTCGATGCCGGCGCACTCCAAATCGATTTCCTTCTTCTCGATCCGCCACGCACCGGCGCCGAGTCGCGTGTCATCTCGGGCATCGTTAGATTGAAACCGAAACGGATCTGCTACGTGTCCTGCGATCCGGCCACGCTCGCACGCGACTTGAAGAAGCTAATCGCCGGCGGCTACTCGATTAGTTCGATTCAGGCTTTCGACATGTTTCCGCAGACGCATCACGTTGAGACGGTTGTTCACCTGACTGGTTGAGGACGTCCATGTTGACTCTCCCACGACCTCGATTTGTTACAGCTCCCCTTCTGTCCCCCGCGATTGCACTGTGCGGCGGGATAGTCGTTCAGCACTACGCAAAGCTCAACAATCGATCTTTTGCCATCGTGCTGCCTGTCGCAGTCGCCGCATCGATCATCTGTCTGGTAGCGCTCAAGGGTGGGAAGCTGTTTGCGTCCACGCTCTCACTGCTTCTCGCATTCTTGTGCACCGGGATGGTGCTTGTGCGTTCAACCGACCTTCCGCCGGCTGCGAATCGTATTGCGACGATGTACGACCAGGGCGCCATCGGGCCGGGCGACCCAGTCGAAATCGTGGGCGTAGTTATCGGCGAACCTGAACCGGCGCCGCATAGCTTCTATCTCACAATTCGGGTCCAGCGAGTTGCGTTCAAGGCCATTGAAAGTGATGCATCGGGCACGGTCTTGTTTCTCGTTCCAGCCTCAACCGAAAAGCTAAAGCTGGAATACGACGCGCTTGCCTTGCATCACGGCGCGCGCCTGCGAGTCATGACGAAGCTGGAGCGCGAAGATAACTTTCGCAATCCGGGAGTCTCGCAATTCACCGAATACCTCGAGCGCAAGGGCTACGATGCGACCGGAATAATTAAGAGTCCGCTGCTGGTTGAACGAATGGACGACGAACGAGTGTTCGTGCCGCTCGCGTGGGTTTACAGCTGGCGTGCCCGACTGCAGAAAGAATTTCAGCAAAGATTCTCCGCAGAGACCGCCGGCGTCCTCAATGCCGCACTGCTGGGTAACCCGCACAACATTTCAGCCAGGGCGGCGGAACGCTTTCGCGCAGGGGGCACGTTTCATATCCTGGTAATTAGCGGACTACAAATCGCATTCATCGCGGGTGTTGCAATTCTGATCGTTCGACGGATAACCCAGCAAAAGCTGCTTCAATTTCTAATGGCCGCACTGTTTCTCTGGGCATACGCGCTCGCGGTTGGCGCTGAGGCGTCAGTTACCAGGGCGGCACTGATGTTCACGCTAGCCGCTTTCGCGCCGGTCGTGTCGAGGCGAGCGAATTCGCTGAATACGGTCGCGGGCGCTGGTTTGGTGTTGCTCGTCCTGAATCCCCTCGATCTGTTCAATCCTTCGTTCCAATTAACGTTTCTATCGGTTGTTGCCATTGTCTGCATAACGCTGCCGTTGCTGGAAAACATGAGACGTGTTGGCACTTGGCGGCCGACCATGGTCACTCCATACCCGCCGCGGTGTTCTGCGTGGTTGAGAACGCTATCCGAAGCGCTGTTCTGGAGCGAACGCGATTGGCGCGCAGAAATGGCCGCGTCAAATATCGGGTACCGTTTGTTCAAGGCCCCGATTGCGGCAAAGCTGGAACGTTGGCGGATTCAGAAGATTCTGCGCTACGCGTTGTCGGCCATCGTTATCTCAGCGAGCGTGCAAATTGTTCTGTTGCCCTTGATGATTTTGTACTTTCATCGTGTATCAATCGCGTCACTTCTATTGAACATTTTTGTCGGCGTCTTGATGGTAGTCCTGGCATTGACCGCGTTGGCTGCACTGCTGGTCTCGCAAGTAAGCACGATGCTGGGCGGACTGTTGGTACTGTTTGCCGAAAAGACGAACTGGTTGATGACTCATTCCGTCGATCCGCTTTCGGTTTTGGGACTTGCTTCAATACGGCTGCCGCATTACAGCGGGTGGGCGGCGGGCGTTTACGCCGTGTACTTCATCTGGCTCGCAGTTTTGGTTGGCTCCATGTCGAAATGGAATCCGCTGCGGTCTCACAGCGCGTCAACTGGACTTAACCGGCGAATGGTGAAGGCAGCGGCGATCGGCTTCGCCGTCGCTTTGCTGGTTGTTGTGGCCCACCCGTTCAGCGCGGCGCCACCTGATGGGCGACTGCGCGTTGAGTTTCTTGACGTCGGGCAAGGCGATAGCGCGCTACTCACCGCGCCGGACGGAACGACCATTCTGATCGACGGGGGTGGCCAGCCGAACTTAAGCTGGGCAAAGGGTAACAGTGAAGATGGAGAGCCGGAGTTCGAGCGTGACACGCGGAGTATCGGTGAACGGGTAGTTTCACAGTATCTGTGGTCGCGAGGTTTAGATCGCGTTGATTATCTCATCGCGACCCATGCCGATGCAGATCACATCGATGGTCTCAACGACATCGCGCGCAATTTCAAAGTCCGGGGCGCCATCGTGGCGCGCGCGCCGGCGAGCGATTCAGAGTTCGCAAAGTTTGCGCGGACGTTGCACCACGCCGGTGTTCCCCTGGAAATTGTTGGCGCTGGTGATGTGATTCGAGTCGGAAATGTTTTGATCGACGTGCTGTGGCCGCGGCCGATTCAGATTGCCGACTCGCCTTCGCGTAACAACGATTCACTCGTAGTGCGCGTTCGTTTCGGCGAGAAGTCCCTCCTGTTTACTGCGGACATTGAAAAGGAAGCTGAAGCCGCACTCGTCAAAATCGGAGCAGGTCTGAGAACGGATGTCGTCAAGGTCCCGCATCACGGGAGCAAGACCTCTTCGACTGAACAGTTCATCGCCCTCACGCAACCGGGGCTCGCGATCATTTCAGTCGGGCGCCATTCAATCTTCGGTCATCCACACCGGGAAGTCGTCGAACGCTGGCGGGCGAGTGGCGCACAGGTGATGACCACGGGAGAGAAGGGAACGATTAGTGTTGTTACTGATGGAAGGCATTTAGAAGTAAGCACATTTTTACCGTAGTGAGGGGTTGGACTCAGTCTGAGAACTGCGCGGCAGATTTCCGAGTCTCTACACAGGCCTCGTAGTAGTGGGCTTCCACCAGATTGATCGTCAGAGTACGCCGCAACAGGGAATTGAGCTGAGCAAGATTAATTCCTATTGCTATCCCTCTCATATCGGTGATATAAGCACGCACGCTCCGCAAAGCTAACGTCGGCGGTTCCCATGCGCCTCAACGACTGCTCTCTTCGCGCCCCACTAAGCGATGACGAAAAACATTCTCTTTCTATTCTTCCAACATTCACCCGAGGCGCCTCATCATCTGTCTTGGCGCATCACGGTGCTGGTTCCGTATCTCGCTCTTTTGGCTTTGACCATTCTGGTCAGGTTTCGTGGAAAACATGGGACGTTCGCTGACAAGATCAATGAAATGTGCATTGAAATCTCAATTCTCGGCATCGGTGTCGCAGCCGCGATGTTCGGAAGTACTGAGGCTCGGGGTGTTTTAAAGGACGATGCCTTCGTGTTGGGAATCCTTTCAGTATTTACACATTTCGTTTTGACGGCGCTAATGGTCAACGTTAAAGAATGGGAGATGGATTCGTTACGCGTGAAGAAATGGGTATTGGGATGTTTAGCGTCGGCGTCATTCACCATAAACAGTGGCTTGGTTTTCTACATCAACGGGAAGGATTTGCTCGGAATCCTCTGGCGCTGTGCCATAGCGCTGGTCTCAGGGCCAATTATCCTTGGGATTGTTGGTTTTGTTCGCCAGTTGATTCCCGAGACGCAAACGCCACTTGGTAGCGATGACACAAAATCACTGGAGTGAGTAACGTTAGCGCCGCGCTTACACCGCTACCTAAACAAAATCAGGTTCAGCAGGCGTGTAGGATTCGATGGTCGAACTTCCAAGCTTATAAGTCTTCAAAACCCCCAAAGGCGGCGCATAGATGTGAATGGTGACGAGGTCGCGGCCGCTCACATCGGGATTTCCGAGCTGATGAATGTCGGGAATCTCTGAACCGGTCAAGCCGCCGGCGCGCAGCTCGCGATGTGATGCGTACTGCAAGCCTTTTTCGGTGTCGTAGTCAAAAGTTGTCTCCCACATGATCCCTTTGTGCACAAACACTGCGCCGTGCGAGCCGTTGTGATCGTGAATCGGCGTCCGCTGTCCCGGCTTCCAGCACAACACCAGCATCTCGACAAAATCATTCTTCATCACGCGATGTCGTGAGTAGTTGCCGGCCTTGAAACCAAGATACGGCGCGATTTCTTCCCGAGACATGTCGGTCCCTTCAACCAGACGATTGATTTCGGTCAGCGCCGGGACTGCGGTCATGGATTTGAGCGCTTCAGCTAAAGCCTGGAAGGTGAGGCGACAGTCGGGATCCGCGGGTTTCGGTTCGGTTGCTTCGATCGCTTGCACGATAATTAGTCTTATAGACGCCGCGTCAGAGCGAGTCAAGCAATAAACGGTTTCAAGTTTCAAGTTTCAAGTTTCAGGTTTCAACTTTTAATTTGCGAACTGAGATAACTTGAAACTCGAAACCTGAAACTTAAAACTCACACCCGGCCAGCCAGCAGAATCCGCAGATCACGCACGTTAGTTCCCGTCGGACCCGTGGTGATGGCATCACCCAACGCCACAAAGAACGAGTACGCATCGCTGCGCTTCAGGAAGTCCGTCGGATCCAACCCGATTCTGCGTGCGCGCTCGATTGTGGTGCTGTCGACAATCGCTCCCGCGGCGGGACTGTTTCCGTCGATGCCGTCAGTCCCCGCGCAGAGCGCGACGAACTCCCCAACCCGTGACGAGTTTTGGTCGGCAGCGATCGCCAAACGCAAAGCCGTCTCAAGATTTCGGCCACCCATGCCGTCGCCGCGCACGGGGCATGAGAATTCGCCGCCGGAGATTAAACACACTCCACTGCTGCCCAAGCCCCGCACCTTTTTCAAGCGATCAAGAAGTCTCTCGCAGCCGACATCGATTGGCTGATCGGAGATGTTGTGCGCTACAGCCACGGTAAATCCTCGCCCGGACGCCTCGGCGAAGGCCTCTTTAACCGCAGAAGTATTGTCGAGCAGAAGGAAGTGTTCACGCCGCGCATTCGGTGCAATTTGGGGCGGTGGGGGCTTGTAGACGACTTTCATGATCGAAGCCGGGAGTTGGTCGCGCAAATTGAATCGCGCGAGTATTTTGTCTGTATGGGGAGAATCTTTCCCCGGCGCGAGTGTCGGGCCGGAAGAAACGTATTGTTCGCGACGCCTGGGCACGTCGGAAACGATCAGTGTGACCTGGTCGCAATTTGGGGCGCGCTCGGCAAGCCGCCCTCCTTTGATCGCCGAAAAGGTCCGCCGCACGGCGTTAATCTCAGCGATCGACGCGCCGCAATTGACCAGAATTCGATTGGCAATCTGCAGGTCTTCAAGTTGGATCTCTTCGTTAATCGGCCACTCCATCATCGCCGAACCGCCGCCAGAGACCAGGAAGATTACGAACGCGCGGTCGGAATTTGCCCGGTCCAATAAATCCAGCGCAGCTTTAGCCGCGGCGAGACTGGCTTCGTTCGGAACCGGATGACCGCCTTCGAAGTATTCCCAGCAATTGCTGAGTTGTAGCGCCGCTGCGTCGCGACTGGGCCCGGCAACGATCCCCGCTGTCAATCGGTGGCCGAGGACTTCGTCGAGCGCGCGGGCCATTGCGGCCGCCGCTTTTCCAATTGCGATGGAGTAAACGTCAGAACCATCTGACAGTTCGAAAGATGTTTCACCGACGCTTAGCCGCGGGCCATCAATGCGGATCGCGGTTCTTAAGGCCGCGCCAGCGTCAACTGCACGCAATGCTTCGTCAAAGATCTCACGAACGATAAGTCTAAGTTGGAAAAGGTTCGACACGGTTTTCGCGCCGGCGGCGCGAGATGTTTATAGCTCGGGGTGTGCAATTCCCAAAGTATCGAGCGAAGCGAAATCGAAGCATTTCGCTTCGCTCGAAGAAGCTATGAAAGACGTGGGATCTATACACATTGCGCTCCTGATGGAGCGGATTTACTCGACTGCTACTAAGTGACTAACCGCGCGAAAACGCGTCTCGCTGATGCCGCGCACCATCATCAGGTGTTCGGCGCGACGGAACGGCCCGTACTTCTCGCGATGCTCGACGATGCGTTGGGCGAGGCCTTTACCGATTCCGGGCAGTGCTTCGAGATCTTTTGCAGGCGCCGTGTTGATGTTGATCTTCGCCGCAGTTAAAGAGGCTGGCGAGTGTTGCTCAAGCGGCGTCGGCGCAATGGATACGGTCGCACGCGAACGTTTGGCGCACGAAGTGACGGCAAGTGAAGCGAACAGGAGAATCGACAGCAGGATAAATCGGGACATCAGGAGTTACGCGAGTCAAGGTTTTTGACTCGTCGCACGGATTTATAATTGCCAGTTTCAGTGACGTCAATGCGAACCGAGCTGGCTCGCCTGGCAGCGCCACCTGCGAGTGCAATTTGCTGGAAGTGTTACAACTCGGAAACTTGTGAGGCCCGAGTGTGCGATCTTCACAAGGTTATCCACAGAAAATGTGGAACAACACGACGTGGCAGTAGCCCGACCGTTAGGGAGGGCTCCGATACGTGACTTGATGAGCCCTCCCTGACGGTCGGGCTACTGCCCCGGGGGTCACTGTCCCCAGGAATTCGCGGAAGCCGTTCGATACTCGCGACCTAACCACCATTTCTCAGCAACGCCCGTTTCTTCCCGGCGAGTGTGTCCGCGAATCTGCCGCTGCGACACCCATTCGTTGTAGGACTCATCGTAGCCAAAGTAGCGAACGAGATAGCGCGAACCCCGCACGCCGATGATTCGGCCTTTGTACAATTCGCCTTCTGATCGAACGACGACACGCTGGCCAATCGCGGCGTTTGAGGACTCGTTC
Organism: uncultured Acidobacteriota bacterium; assembly: GCA_963726075.1. Lineage (GTDB taxonomy): Bacteria > Acidobacteriota > Blastocatellia > Pyrinomonadales > Pyrinomonadaceae > UBA11740. Next base: position 288,832 of record CAVSAQ010000002.1, read on the forward strand.
GCCTGCGCCAGAACCATTTCGCTCGGAATTCCGCGGCTGGCAAAGGAAGATTCCTGTTCTTCGGCAAACTTCATATCGCGCCGTTCGTTCTCGACAAGTTCGCCCAGCGAAATCTGTCGATCGCCATTCAGGTCGGCGTAGGACGTTCCGCGGAGCGACGCCAATAACATCTCGGTGAACGTCCAGTTCTCGGTTGAGGCTTTATCAGCCGTCGCCGACGTCACGCATGCGTACGAAATGTCCGAGTTTAGGCTGCGGGCATCCTGCGCCAGCGCGCCGGAATAGCAGCAATCCGCTGTCAACATGACGCGCGAGCCGTGGAACCCCCAGTTGATGTCCCGCACTATTGACCGCGTCGACCAGCCGGGTACCCGGTCGCTCGCGTCGTACGTCGCGAAAAGCGTCTCACGCTCGTCGTCTGACTTGTAACCGTGACCCGTAAAGTACAGAAACAGGAAATCACCCTCGCGAGTTTGTGAAAGCATCTCAGAGAATTCGGTGCGTACGCGGCGAATCGTCGCCTGCTCATCCCGCAAAAAGACGAGCTGATTCGCCGGCACGCCTGCGCTCCGGAAAAACTCAGCCAGTTGCGCATCGCGCCGATTAAGTTGCGGGAAGGGTTTAAACGTCTCCGAATCTTTCCATTTCAGGATGCCGACGATGAAAACCCAGGTTCGTTTCGGCTCCCAATCGCGTTGTTGGCCAAACGCAATCGACCACGAACCGAGCGAGCACGCCAGAAAAAGCGATGTGATCAGAACTCGCTTTAGAAGATTGTGCCGAATTGCTGAACGCATGGGTGTCCCTGTGCCTTACTGAACTTTTTCGATCAGGTCGAGGTAATTGTGGTTCAGGAGATCTCGGCCTGTCAGACGAGACGGCCGATGAGCACTGTTTTGCCGAACTGGAAGGGTCGTGGGCGCGGCTTATTCGGGTTCCTGCTCGTCCCAATCAGCCACGATTTCAAAGGCGCGGCCGAGCACGGGACGTGGACGCGCGCCGTCGGCCTGGCCGATCAGACCTTCTCGCTCCATTTGATCCAGGACGGCGGCAGCGCGGCCGTAACCGATGCGCAGGCGGCGTTGCAGGACGGAAGTCGACGCGCGTTTCATCTCTACGCAGATGCGCAGGGCGTCTTCGAAAAGTTCATCGCGCTCACCGCCGGAGTCGTCGAGGCCCATCGCTTCTTCTTCGGATTGCGTGATGCTTTCGTCGTAATCCGGCTGCCATTGAGCCTTGATGTGCGCAACGATCTTGTTGATTTCCGATTCGTCAACGTAGGCGCCATGGACGCGCAGCAGCCGCGAAGATCCCGGCGGCAGAAACAGCATGTCGCCGCGGCCGAGCAGGTGCTCCGCACCATTCGTGTCGAGAATTGTGCGCGAATCGACTTTGGAAGAAACGCGATACGAAATGCGGGAAGGGAAGTTAGCCTTGATCAGTCCGGTGATGACGTCCACCGATGGTCGCTGGGTTGCGAGCACAAGGTGAATGCCGATGGCGCGCGCCATTTGCGCGAGCCGCGTGATTGATTCTTCGACCTCGTGACCCGAAGCCATCATCAGATCGGCTAGCTCGTCGATGATGATCACGATGAAGGGCAGAGGTTTCCACGGATCGCCGTTTTCATCAAAATCTTTGGCTGCGTTACGTTTGGCAATCTCAGCGTTGTAGCCGTCGATATTGCGCACGCCCCAGCCGGCAAGCTGTTTGTAGCGCCTCTCCATCTCGGCCACGGACCAGCGCAGCGCGCGCGCGGCTTGCTTCGGATCGACGATGATGGGCGTCGCGAGATGCGGGATGTCTTCGTACAGTCCAAGCTCAAGTCGCTTGGGGTCGATTAGAATCAGCTTCACTTCATCCGGACGCGCGCGATAAAGAATCGAAACGAGCAGGGAATTGACGCCGACTGACTTGCCCGCTCCGGTCGTACCGGCAATCAAAAGGTGCGGCATCCGGGCCAGGTCGCTGACGTAATTCAGTCCGTCAATCGTTTTTCCGAGCGCAATCGTCAGCTTTGAAGTTGATTCGCGAAAGGCGCGCGACTCAATCACTTCGCGCAGAAAGATTGTTTCGCGGCGCGGATTCGGGACCTCGATACCGACGTGCGGCTTGCCGGGCATGCGATCGATGCGAATCGATTCAGCTTTCAAAGCGAGACACAGATCGTCAACGAGGCCGGTCACCCGGGAGTATTTCACGCCGGGATCGGGTTTGAATTCGTAGGTCGTGACGACGGGGCCCGGACAGATGAATTTGATTTGGCCGGTCACGTTGAACTCGCGGCATTTCTCGGCGAGCTTCGTGGCCATGCCGAGTAGTTCATCGTCGGCTTGTTCGCGACGCATCTGCGCTTCGTTGAGGAATTCGAGCGCCGGAAGTTGATAATCCGATTTGGCTTTGGCGCTGACCTTTCGGCTTTCAAACGGCAGGCTGCCGCTGGCTGGCGACTCAGTCTTACGCTTAACCGCGGCCTCGCGCAGCATCTCTGAGACGACCGCGGTTTCTGCGGCCGGTGTGGCTTTGCCGCGAAACATTCCGCGTTTGGCCGGCGCCGTGCCCGCGCCCGCCGCGGCGACCATAGCTTTTCCGCTCGTGGAGGCTGCGAACGACTCGAAGGCTGAAGCGATCTCGGCGCTTTCGGGTGCGCTGCGAGCCTGGGAAATTGGTTGGCCCTCGCTGTTTACCACCTGAGGGCCGGTCGCGGCGTCGTTTCCGTTTGCACCCGCGGCATCCAGCTTCTGTTGGCGAAGCAATTCACGATTCGCGCGGCGCGCCAAACGCCATCCTTTGAATCTTACTGGAAGCGATCGCAGGGAACCGAATCTTTCGCTAAGCGACTGGCCGGCATTCGCAAAGGAAAAGTTTGTCGCCAGCAGGATGCCGGTGGCCGCAATTGCCAGCAGCAGAATTGCGGCGCCTACGGTGTTCAGCCCAGCGACCAGCGCGCGCGCGATTAAGACCCCGATTAGTCCACCGGCATTGAAGCTGGCATCGAAGAATGGGTGAATGTTCGCGAGCGTCAGCAATGCCGCCGCGGAAAGGACGACGATCGACAGCCCCAACAAGCGATACATCGGCGCATTGATGCGCTGGGTGCGGAACCTGCGCCAGGCCGCCGCGAGAATGAGAAAGGGAATCAGATACGCCGCGAGGCCGATTGACTGAAACAACGCCGCGGCGACATTTGCGCCGACAGTCCCAATCCAATTACGGGCACTGGCTTCACCCGCGGCGTTCCAGGAAGGATCGTTGGGATGATACGAAGCGAGACACAGCCCGAGCAGCAACGCCGCGGCCACGAGCGCGATCACGATGATCTCGTTCAGCCGCGACCGCTCAGGCACGGGCTCGATTTCGATATCAGTTTGAATGGCGGCCATTTGAATCAGTGGGCCGATTGTTTAGGCGCGGGCGTCGCCCGCGCAATTCTCTTCATTCTCTTCGGCGGGCAACGCCCGCCTCTAAACGTTTAAGCTGCTCGCTTCGACAACAGATATTGTTTAATGAATTCGTCGATGTCGCCGTTGAGGACTGAATCGACGTCGCCTTTTTCCAGTTTCGTGCGCGCGTCTTTCACCAGCCGGTACGGCGCGAGCACATAGTTCCTAATCTGTGAGCCGAATGAGATGTCCTGCTTGTTCGCCTCAAGTTCGGCCGTTTCCGCCTTACGCTTTTCAACTTCCAGTTCGTAAAGCCGCGAGCGCAAGACCTGCATCGCCACGGCGCGATTCTGATGCTGCGAACGCTGGTTCTGACACGAGACCACAATGTTGGTCGGCAAATGCGTGATGCGCACCGCCGAATCCGTCACGTTGATGTGCTGTCCGCCGGCGCCGCTCGCACGATATGTGTCCACGCGCAAATCCTTTTCGTTGATCTCGACTTCAATGTCGTCGTCGATTTCCGGATAAACAAACAATGAAGCAAACGAAGTGTGTCTTCGCGCGGCTTGATCGAACGGCGAGATGCGCACCAATCGATGCACGCCCGCCTCGGCTGATAACAGACCGTACGCGTATTCGCCTTCGACTTTAAACGTCACGTTTTTGATGCCCGCTTCTTCTCCCGGCTGGTAGTCGATGACCTCAGTTCGAAATCCTCGTCGTTCAGCCCATTTCAAATACATCCGCAGAAGCATCTCGGCCCAATCCTGCGACTCAGTGCCGCCCGCGCCCGGATGAACGGTGCAGATGGCGTTGCGCGCGTCGTTCTCGCCCGACAGCAGCATCTCGGTTTCGGCTTCGGCGATTTCGTGCTCGAGCCGTTTGACCAACTGACGCAGCTCAGTCAGAGAGCTTTCGTCTTCTTCCGCAAATTCAAAGAGCACTTGTGCGTCCGAAATCGCGGTCTCGAACTTCTCTTGCCGCTGGATGACGCGCTCCAAACGGCTTCGTTGCTGCAAAAGCTTCTGTGCTTCTTCCTGATTCGACCAAAAGTCCTGGGCCGACGCCTTTGTTTCGATTTGGCTTAGCTCAGTTTGTTTCGCCGGGACATCAAAGAAACCTCCCGAGCTGATCGACGCGCTTCTTTAAGTCGTCGAACGAGTCTCTTAATTCCTGAATGGATAGTGGATCAATCATTGTGATGGGTACGCAGGCCTCAGAGGTGCTCTTATCACTAGTTGCCGAGCGCGCCAGCGGCGTGCGTACCTTTTCTCCTTGTCATAAACGTCGCTGAAATGAATCCCAAAGTAATCAAGGCGCAGCCGTAAGCGAAAACATCGCCGTGCCGCGAATAAAAAGTAGATCCGGTCGCGGTCTTGCTCACCGTCCAGCTTCGCACAGCTTCCTGAAAACTCAGCGTCGGATCGAGGACCGCGCCATCCGAACCGATGTAGGCGCTGATCCCGCTGTTCGTCACCCGAACTAAGTCGCGATCGTTTTCAACGGCGCGGAAGACGGCCGCCGCCTGGTGCTGCCGCATCACGGCAGTCGGTCCAAGGTATCCATCATTCGAAATATTGATCAGCACATCAGCTCCCGCGTTCGTGAACGAGCGTGCCACGTCCGCGTGCGCAGCCTCTATACAAATAAAAACCCCGGCACGAAGCGCGCCGAGGGGCATCAGCGTATACGAACTGCCGGGCGTGAATTCGCCGACGATGCTCCGCACCGAACCCGAACCCGGTAGCCAGCGGGGCAGCGGCACGTTCTCGCCAAACGGCATCAGGCGAATCTTATCATACTGGGCGATTTTCTGACCCTGCTCATTTATGAGAATTGCAGAATTGTACGAGCCGCCATTCGGCGCCGGTTCGAGCGAATTCAGCAGCACGTACGTGCGATGTGCGCGCGCGAGTGAACCGACGATTGTTTGCAATTGCGGATCGCGCGAGTAACTGAAGTTCATCGGCGACTCAGGCCAGATGAGAAGGCGCGTGTCGCGACTATCCCTTCGAACTGAAGCAAATCCTTGCGCGCTCAACATTAGATGCCGTTCCCGTAATTGATGCATTGCGGAGTCATCAATCTCGCTCATAGGCACATTGGGCTGGATCGCGACAACCCAATTCGCGCCATCGTCTACTGGTGAGCCTTCATAAACTGTCCGAAACCTCGGAGCAATCAGAATCAAGCCAATGACCAAAAGAACCGCGGTTGAGATTAGGATGTGACGCGACGTGCGCTTCATTACGGCGAACGCTATTGCGCTGTTTGTCAGAACGATGAGCAATGTGACGGCGAAGACTCCGCCCAGAGTTGCGGGATGGATGAAAGACGGATGAAAGGCTTGTGAGTACCCGAGCGCGTTCCAATCCAGCCCCGTCACTGCCTGACGCAGCCAATCGAATGCGACCCACACCAGCGGCGCTCCCAGTAACACGGAGGTTCCAAATCGATTGACGACTCGGGCAATGCAGGCACAGGCCAGCCCGGGAAAAACTGAAACAAAAACAACTGGCAGCAGCAACAGCGGGTACGCAAGCCACGGCGCCACGCCGGCGAAATGAATCATCGGGTAAGTCAGCCACCAGCACGTTCCGTAAAAAAAGATCGTTCCCCAAATCAGTCCCAGGACGAACGCAATGCGTTTTCTGGAAGTCGTCGCGACTGCGAAGAGCAACGGCGCCAATCCGATCCAGGCAAGCCACCACAAATTAAAATCTGGAAATGACAAAACGAGGAGAACGGCTGATGAAGATGCCAATCCAAATTCCCGAAGTGACGGCGCGCTTGCGCGGATCGCTGTGAGGAAAAGCGGTTGCCGCCTTTGGATTGGCGGTTCAGCCGCCAGCACTTCGCTCATGCGTCGAAGTTTAGCAGAGCACTCGTACGGTGCGCAGACGTCTCGCCTTCTTTGACGCGCGCGCGGCGCGACGCCATCAACCGCGGAGGATTCTGGAAGTCGTTTCTTAAAATCTGACAGGGTCGAAAAATATTTTTCAGAAAGGGGGAAAGGAGGCTCCCCAGACCCGCTTTGAGGGCCTCTTTCACAAAAACCGTCACCGTCAAAGTGACAAATTCCGTCGTAATGACCGAAGCAAGAAGACTGATCGGGGCGCTGACGGGAAAGACGGTCAGGTTGCAGCAAGGGTCTCCACAATCGCGATTTTACCCTGGAGAAGTACTGGGTTGATTTTAGCAGGCTTATAAAAAGCAGGAAGCCCGGTCATTTCTGACCGGGCTCTTGATAGGGGGGATTGAACTGAAGGATCGCTCGGTAGGCGGCTGGCGCAGCGGCTTGCAGCGCTCAGAGAAGTGATGGCGGCGGGGGCACGTTTAACTTCATCGTGCTTGCCGACTTAGTCTTCAGCATCTGCTGTGCCACGCAATGAAGTCAGTACCGCCTGCGGTAGCGGGCGGTTGTAGTTCGTGTCTGCTCCTGCTCATATTTGAAAATTAACCACCCGCTACCGCAGGTGGTACTGACTTCATTAACCCAGAAAAGCAGGAAGCCCGGTCATTTCTGACCGGGCTCTTGATAGGGGGGCTATTGAACTGAAGGATCGCTCGGCGGGCGGCTGGCGCAGCGGCTTGCAGCGCTCAGAGAAGTGATGGCGGCGGGGGCACGTTTAACTTCATCGTGCTTGCCGACTTACTCTTCAGCACCTGCCGTGCCACGCGAAGCGAGCAAAGAGCAAAGTGGCAAAGAGCCAAGCACAAAACGAAAGCGGCAAGAGTCCATTACCTTGAACTCTTGCCGCTTGCTCCGGGCTCTTCTCTCTTTGGACGCTAGGGCCTTCCCATCGTCACTTGCCTTTGCAGCGCGACCGCTTCCTGATTCGCCGAATCGAGAGTCATGGCGCTCGCCGCGTACTTGCGCGCTTCACCGATGTCTCCGCGCTCAAGAAAGATTCGACCCAGCAGAATGTGCGCATCAATGGCTTTCGCAGACGGGTCCCAAAAGATGGCCGTCTTCAGGGCCGCAATGGCTGCTTCCTGATCGCCACGCCGTTGATTGATGCGTCCGCTCAGAAGAAACGCTTCCGCATTCGTCGGTTCAATCACGAGCAGCTTTCGAATCTCGACCATTGCTTCATCGTCGCGTCCCTGCTGATACAACTCGCGAATCTTGTTCAGAGCTTCTTCAGTGTTATCGACTTTGGCCTGCTCAATTAGCTGTAGCCGCGTCAGGTTCGAAAGATCGACCTGGTTCAGCACGTCGCGCGAACGCGGCGAGACGTTGGGAACCGTTTGCGACTTTTGCCATTCCGTCTGCCACTTCGCATAGCTGGCCTGCATGTAAACACGCGCCTGATTGTCTGCCGCATTCGCGGGTTCAGCGCGGCCCGCGCGCTCCTGTGTCTTTGCGAGGAGGAAGTATGCCTGGCCATCACGCGGATCAGCGGCGATTACTTTTTCGAGTTTCTCGGCGGCCTCGGCGTGCTTTTCAGAAAGGAACAAAGCGTAGCCATAGTTGAAAAGAACCGTGGCGTCATCGGGTGATGAGTCGGCGGCGCGCGAAAGCAAAGTAATCGCTTGCAGCAACAGCCGCGTCTTCTCCTCAGGTTTCTTTTCGGCCTTTGCGGCGGCGATCGAAACAGCGCCGGCGTTGTTGTAAACGGCAACGAGCGGCATGACCTTCTCGTCAGCCAAAGGCACCAGAATCTCGAGCGCCTTCTTGTCCTCGCCGAGTTTCCAATATGCGAGCCCGGCGTAGAACTGCGCTTCGCCATAATGCGGCTCTCTCTTCTGCACCATCGTGAGGTACTCAGCGGCCTCTTTCAGTTGAGCCTGACTGAGATAGAACTCGCCGAGCGCGAATGCGGCTTGCGAATAAACCGCGCCGCCGTTCTCTTTCTCAAACAGCTTCATCGCGTTTTTCAAGTAGATGGCGCGCGTCGGTTCCTTTGCCGCGGTTAGCAGGCCTTTCATGTAGGCTTCGAATGCCTGAGGCGGAACGCGGGTCGCTTCCTGGATGAGCTGGTTGCGTGAAAACGAAAGGGCCTTGTCGCGCTGCGAAAGAATCTGATAGGCGAGTTCGCCATTCATCTTTTGCAGGTCGGTTACGGTGCCGCCAAAGTCGTAAACGCGCGGCGCCCACGCCCCGTCGAAGATGTCACCGGCCATGCGACCTTCGTTGATCCGGACGACGCGTGCTTCTCCTGCGATTGTAGCCAGGGCCTTCGCCGTTTCGGGTTTGTCGGGCGAGGCCGCAGGAACCGTCACGTTGAAATTACCGATGACGATGATCGTGGCTCTTAGTTCGCGAGCGATCTTGATCGCCGTGGCGCGCGACGGCAGCACGGTCAGCGGCAAGTGCAAGCGTTGATACGCGACGGCTCGCTCGTCACCCGTGATCACGACCAGGCCGGGTTTCGTCAACAGAGTCGACATCGAGTCAGCGAAGCTCTCGCCGATCCAGTTAAATTCGGGATGATTGGAACGGTTTTCGAACGGCAACACGACGATGGTTTCCGTCGCGCCTGACTGCGCCAAAACTGCTGGGGCAGTCGCCGTCGAAGCGACCAGCGAAACAACAACAGTCGAGAATATTGCGAATAATCGTCTAAACATGAGCAAAAACCTTTAGAAAACGGTCGGGAAAAATTCGATGCGGCTATCTTAACAGCGGTTGGACGGCGTGGCGAAGGGATAGGCTCTTAAGGTTGTTGGTGTTGGGGTTGAGTGTAGGACGAAAGGACTTACTTGGCCAATGCAGGTAAGGGATTGCAGCAGTCGTGTAGTCCAGTTCGATACTCAATCTCAAATTACGACTACATCCTACACGCTGCTCCCAACACCCTTCTCTTATTGCGGCGTGGCCTCAATCACCACCAATTGATTGTCGACGGCAACCACGCCCCGGATTGCGCGAATGGTGCGCTCGACCCGCTGTTTTGTTTCGGCTGATGGAACTGACCCGATGATGGTCACACGGCCGGCTTCGACGATAGTGCTGACGTCGAGGTTTGCCAACGCCGGATCAGATCGAGAAGCGCGCTCAATCTGGGCCTGGATAGTCGCGTCATCAACGGTCGCGGCCGCGGTTTCGCCGGCCGGTTCAGGCGATTCGGAAGGTCGCGTCGAAGTCGCTGTTGGCGTCGGTGACGGCGTGGGTGATTGCGCCGCGAGCGGTCCGGAAGGCACGGTCTGTTGAGCGTCGAACGTCGAATCCATCGGATCATATGGCCGGCTGGTGACAAAGAGAGCGAGAAACGTGGCCAGCGCGGCGGCGCCGATCACGCTAAGTGCGACGACCCCCTCGCGCGATCCATTTCGGCGTCCCGCCCGCCCCGTACTGCGGGATTGCCGGGAAGTGGAAACGACGACTCGCTTTCTGTCTTGCCGATGCATGAGTTGCGACACGTAACCTACCAATTGGGATTGCAAATCTGCAAGGCGTTTGGATTTCGCCGTTCAACCATTAGAAGCATGGAACAGAGTTTAGAGTTCCGGCGTCAAATCTCCGATGGCAGGGGTTAAGTGATGTCGCGCTTTTCAGATCCACTTTCACGAGTGAGAGTCGCCAGTCCATGTCCGGCGGATTGGGACAAAATGATTGGTGACGAACGGGTTCGCTTCTGCGGCCAATGCGAGTTGAACGTTTACAACCTATCCGCCATGACCAGAACTCAGGCTGAAGATTTGATCGCCGGCACTGAGCGACGTCTCTGTATCAGATACTATCGGCGAAAAGATGGCTCGATCCTTACGCGCGATTGTCCTGTCGGGCTGGCGCGATTAAAGCAGCGCATGTCACGAATTCGACGCGCCGTTACGGCAGGACTCTTGGGGTTTTTTGCTGGTGCGTCGGGTAGCTATGCCGTCAACGGATTCAAAACCGTAATGGGTGAACCGCACGTGGTCGGCATAATGGTGAGCGAACCTAAACCACCGGCAGCCTTGCCTGAGGCTAGCACATACGAAATGGGCGAACAGGTAGTCGACGCTCCGTTCAAGCCGCGCAAACGACGCAGTCGGCGTTGAGGCCGCCTGGATCCAGATTTGTCTTCCTTCTCACATCCTCCGCAAGTCTCACCCAGAACCTCGTTCTAATCCTGAGCGCGGAAGTGCGCGTGCATAGTTCATCTTGGAGGGTTAGTCATCATGAAACGCTTGGTAAGCGGACTCTTTGCCGTAACGCTGATTTTCACGAGCGTCGCGAGCGCGTTCGCACAAACATCGGAACAAACTACGACGGCTGCCGATCGGCAGTCCGTTAACATCACGGTTTACAACTCAAACCTGGGCCTGGTGCGTGAAACGCGACGGTTGAACCTGCCTGCGGGTCGGATCGCCCTGCGTTTCGCGGATGTCACGGCGCAGATTCGACCTGAGACGGTGCATCTGGCTTCGCTTCTGTCACCGAACGCGCTGCGAATTCTTGAACAGAATTATCAGTACGATTTGCTGAATCCGGCAAAGCTGCTCGACAAGTTTGTCGGCAAGCAGATCACGCTGGTCCTGCGTCGCTATCAAAACAACTCGGAAATTTTTGAGCCCGTGCAGGCGACGTTACTCTCAAACAACGCGGGTCAGGTCTGGCGTATCAACGGGCAAATCGTGATCAATCCTACGAACATAGTCGAGATGCGCTTTCCCGATGTGCCGAAGAATCTCGTCGCCACGCCGACGTTAGTTTGGGACATTGAGAACCGCGATTCAGGCATGCAAACGATTGAGGCGAGCTACCTCACCAACGGGATGAATTGGCGCGCTGACTACGTGCTGGTCGTCAATGCGGATGACACGAAAGGCGATTTGCAGGGTTGGGTCACGTTGATGAATTCCAGCGGCGCGACGTTTGAGAATGCGCGGCTGCAACTAGTCGCCGGCGACGTCAATCGTGTTTCTGAGGAACGTACCTATGACATGGCCGTGAGCATGGCGCGAGGACAATCCAAGAGTGAGGCTCAATTCCAGGAGCAAGGCTTTTTTGAGTATCACCTGTACACGTTACAGCGGCCGGCCACGATTCGTGACAACGAAACCAAGCAGGTCTCGCTGCTTGAGGCCGCCGGATTCGACGTAAAGAAGGAGTTTGTCGTCAACGGGCAGCGTCACTACTACCAGAGCTACAACAATCCCGGCCAGCCGATCAAAGAGAAGGTTGGCGTGTTCATGCAGTTTCGGAACGCGCAGCAGAACAAGCTCGGTATGCCGCTGCCTGCCGGGACGATTCGACTGTACAAGAAGGACACGACCGGCAATCAGCAGTTCATCGGTGAAGACAAGATCGATCACACGCCGAAGGACGAGGACGTACGCGTGAAAGTCGGCGACGCTTTTGACATCGTCGCGGAACGCAAGCAGACCGATTACAAAGTGATCGCGCGTAACGTGTACGAGTACGCTTACGAAATCAAAATCCGCAACCACAAAGACACCGCGGTGAACGTGATTGTGAACGAACCAATCGGCGGGGATTGGGAAATGATTTCGTCGAGTTTTGAAGCGAAAAAGACCGCCGCGTTTGCCGCGCAGTTCAACGTGCCCGTCGCGAAAGATGGCGAAGCGACGTTGAGCTATCGCGTGCGCGTCCGGTACTGAGCCGCAGTCACGGGCGGCTTTTTATGGCGCAGGTTGTCAGCCTGCGCCATTTTTGTTATACCCGCCGCCCATGAAACGCAGTTATCGAATAGCCGCACTAGCCATCGTCTTATCGTTGGCGGTTGTAAGCGCTTCGTCCCAGGAGAAACAAGCCTCTCAATCGCTCGAATCGCGAATCCGCGCTGAAATCGCTCCCTTCAAAGGAAAAGTTTTTCTTTTCGCCAAGAACCTCGACACCGGCCAAACCTACTCGTTCAATGGTAGTGAACGGGTGCGAACCGCGAGCACGATCAAGATCGCGGTGATGATCGAAGCGTTCGCGCGTGTCGCAGACGGGCGCGCGAAGTGGACTGACGAGCTGGTTCTGACGAAGGCCGCGCGATACGGCGGCTCGGGAATTCTCCCCGAACTAAGCGATGGGCTCCGCCTCACTCTGCAAGACGCCGTGCGCCTGATGATGGTGCTCAGCGACAACACGGCGACGAACCTCGTTCTCGATCACCTGACAACTGACGCGGTAAACGAACGCATGAACTCTCTCGGTTTTAAAGCTACGCGCATCATGCGTCGCGTCGGCGGCGGCGGAGAAAGCAAGGAAGGGAAGTTAGGCGATAACCTGAAGCGTTTCGGCCTTGGCGCAACCACCCCTCACGAGATGGTTCAGATCATGGAGAAGCTTGAGCGCGGCGAACTCGTCAGCAAAGAAGCCTCAAAGCAGATGCTTGATCTGATGAAGCGCGAGCAAGGTCGCAACTCAATTGGCCGCGATATGCCCGGTGTTCCGATGGCCAGCAAATACGGCGCGCTCGATAGGTTACGAAGCAGTGTCGCTATCCTCTACACGAAGCAGGGAAAGATCGCGATGGCGATTACCGTCGATGACATGCCAGAGGTAATTTGGTCGGTCGATAACCCGGCTTATCTCCTCATGTCTCGGCTCTCGTCAATTCTCGTAACCGAATTGATTTTCAAAACAGATTCTTGAACCTCAAAATGAATTCTTGAATCCGGGCGCGGATGCATCCGAAATTATGAATAACATCTCACCATATTTTTGAAAATAGTCCAGGGCTTTCTCAGGCAGAGCGCTTTGAGAAACTCAAGATAGCGCGGAATTTTCGAACTCCTTCAACTACCCACTTGGTTGGAATACTAAGGGCCTGCCGTTTGCCTCAAAACCAATTCCCCAGATCGGTTTTTAAGCAATACGTAGCCGCATCCCCAGAGCGAGTTACTGTTGGCAGCGGACAATGGTGACGTCTGCCCGTTTGAAGTCCCACAAGCTTTGGAGGAAAAAATGAGATCAGGAAACTTCTTCGCAAAAATTATTTTGTCAGTAGCAGTTATGTTCGTAGTTGTGAGCCTTGGCTGCCTCACGGCATTTGGCCAGTCAGGAACCTCTTCAATTCGCGGCACAGTCAAAGACCCGCAAGGGAATGTGGTTTCTGGAGCAAAAGTTACCGTTAGTAACGAGGCAAAAAATTTCAGTCGCGATCAGATAACCGGTTCGGACGGCGCATTCATATTTACTGCGCTCGCTCCGGATACCTATGTCGTCGATGTGGAAGCCTCAGGATTTAAGAAAGCCCGACTCGAGAACGTTGCGGGCTTGGTGGATACGGTTAAGGATCTGGACGTCAACCTGGAAGTTGGCGCGATCAGTGAAACCATAACGGTAACCGGGGGATTGGAAGCGCCGCTTAACACGACGGATGCCTCGATTGGAAATGCAATCGAATCGCGGCGGATTCAAGAGCTTCCTCTAAACGCCCGCAATATAGTTGGATTGCTTTCGCTACAACCTGGCGTCACTCGGCAAGGCGAAGTAAATGGTGGCCGTCGTGACCAGTCGAATATCACGCTGGATGGAGTTGACGTTAACGAGCAACAGACGGGCCTCGATCCGGTTAACGGAAGTACGACGGTAACCCCTGGTGACGCCTTTGCCAGCGTCCTGCGGGTAACACCTGATTCCGTTCAAGAGTTTCGCGTCACCACTTCTGCGCCAAACGCGGACCAGGGCCGATCTTCCGGAGCCCAGGTTTCGCTGGTGACGAAGTCAGGCACTAACGACTTTCACGGCTCTGCCTTCTGGTATCACCGGAACACCGTTACCACTGCGAATGACTTTTTTAATAACGCCGCCGGCAATTTTGTAGCTACTGATGCCGCGGTTATCGCGGGTAATGCGCGTGTTGGAGATCCTAGAGTTCCGCGGCCGAAATTGCTAAGGAACATATTTGGTGGCTCACTGGGCGGCCCCATTCTTAAGGATCGTTTCTTCTTCTTCTATAGTTATGAAGGCCGACGCGATGCCGCAGAACAATCGGTTATCCGTTTTGTTCCCACCGCCTCGCTACGAGGAGGGAATGTAATCTACCGGACCAACACCGGCGCGCTGGCCACTTGGACTCCAGCCAACATCGCTGCGGCATATCCTTCATTAGGAGGGGTCAACCCAGCCGGACTGGCAGTGCTCACAACCGCACCGCTGCCGAACGACTTTAGTATCGGTGATGGACTTAACCGCGCCGGATTCCGCTTCAATGCGCCTATCAAAAACGAATTCGAGGCCCATACCGCGCGTCTTGATTTCACGGTGACGGATCGTCAGACATTGTTCTTCCGAGGAAACTACCAGGACGATCTGTTTCAGCAGGCGCCGGCCTTTCCGACTACGCCTTCTCCGGCCCTCTGGTATCACCCGAAGGGATTTGTCGGTGGCCATACATGGGCTGTAACCAACAATCTGGTTAACAACTTCCGGATCGGCCTGACCCGCCTCGCGCTTTCACAGCAAGGCGATTCAGCGGACACGTCGCTGTCGTTTCGGGATGTTTACACTCCCTTCCTGTTTCAGCGTACGTTCAACCGCACCACACCGGTATGGAACCTGAGTGACGATATTTCCTTGATTAAAGGAACTCACACTTTCCAGTTTGGTACCAACATGCGGTTCATCCGCAACAATCGCGATAGTTTCGCGAATGCGTTCGATTCTGTACTGGTTAACCCGTTCTTCTATTCCGGTGGCGGAGCGACGCTTCTGCCAACCGCTCCTGCGAACCTGGCCGCTGGCTTCACCAGCGATTATCAGTTCGCGATAGCAGCCGTTCTGGGACGTGGTACACAAAACGCCGCCAACCAGATCTTCAACAAGGATGGTTCCGCAGCCACCCCAGGTACGCCGTCCAGCAGATCTTACGCCACGGACGAGTATGACTTTTACGTTCAGGATTCGTGGAAGATGCGGTCTAACCTGACCCTCACGCTTGGCTTGCGTTACGGCCTGAACACGCCGGTCTATGAGACAGGTGGATTCCAATTGGTGCCTAACGTGAATCTCGGAGAGTTCTTCGAGAACCGCGTGAACGGAATGCGGACTGGTGTTCCATATAACCAGTTAATCAATTTCAATCTGGGTGGCAAAGCTAATAACGGTCCGGATTACTACGAGATGGACAAGAACAACTTTGCTCCGCAAGTTGCAGTCGCCTGGTCTCCAGATTTTGGTGACAATTGGTTTGGTCGTGCGTTCGGACGCAACGGGCGCTCAGTGCTCCGCGGTGGCTTCCGAATGCTGTATGACCGCGTCGGTAGTCAGTTGGCTGTTTCTTCAGAGGCCGAGAACTCTTTTGGCTTCTCAAACGCCACGACCAACACTTCCAACCGGTTCAACGCAACGACGGCCCCGCCACCGCTGGTGACTGGCTTCAACCCGAATGTGCGGACACCGGCCTACGGTTTGAATCCGCCCACTCAGCTTAATTTTCCGCTCCAGCGGGCGCCGGGCTTCGGCATTTTTGCCAGTTTCGATCAGTCGCTGAAGACCCCGGTCCAGTACACCTGGAACGCATCCTACGGTAGGGAACTACCAAAAGGATTAGCGGTCGAGTTTAGCTACGTGGGCCGAAAGGCTCAGGATCTACTGCTGGTGCGCGACGTGGCTCAGCCGAATAACATCGTCGATCCGCTTTCGGGTATGGATTGGTATACGGCGGCCGGCAGACTTAACGATCTGCGTCTTGCCAATACACCGATCGCAAGCGTGCCGAACATTCCGTTCTTTGAAAACTGGTTCCCCGGAATCGGCAACGTTCACTTTGGTGACCCGACACTATCGGCGACCCAGACTTTTTACATCTACCACGCGCGCCCGGGAGTGGGTGGATTCAATGTGGTTGACTACACTCTGTTGCAGGAGATCTTTGACCGGGATGCGCGTGTCGATCGGTTGTTCTACCATACCCAGTACGCCGCGCTGCAGGTGCTCTCCTCGATCGGTAAGTCTAACTACCACGGGGGTAGCGTTTCAGTTCGTCAACGCCTTGGAAACGACTTCCTCTTCGACTTCAACTACACGTTGTCAAAAGCGATGGATAACGGATCCACTCTGGAAACGTTGCGTGTCTTGAGTAATGTAACCAGGAATGCCCTGGATCCGGATTTAGATTATTCGGTGTCCAACTTTGACGTGCGGCATAACATGAACATGAATTTCCTGGCCGGCCTTCCTTTTGGTCGTGGCAAGAGATTCCTGGGCAATTCGAACAGCATCGTCAACGGAATCATCGGTGGTTGGCAGTTGAGCGGAATTGTTCGCATGCATAGCGGACTCCCGTCCGGCAGCCCTTCCGACGTAGGTTTCTGGGCGACTAATTACCAATTAACCAGTCGGGGTGTGCGACTCCGGGACGTTGCTTCTTCGAACATCGATGTGGTTGGGACGGATGGCGCAGCGCGCCCCAATCTGTTCTCGAATGTCACCGAAGCTTACCGTTCCTTCCGCAACGCGCGCGCGGGCGACGCGGGCGATCGTAATATCGATACGTTGCGGATCCCGAGTTACTTTGTCATGGACCTCGGCCTGAGCAAGTCCTTCGGTATGTGGTATGCGGAGGGACACAGGCTGCAATTCCGCTGGGAAGTCTTTAACGTGACCAACACTCAGCGCTTTGGTACTCTCGCCAACCTGACTCTGAACCCTGAACCGTTCCTGGGTTCGCCTCCGTCGAACTTTGGAACCTACATCGGGTCGCAAACGCCGGTTGGCGAAACACGCCCGGGTCGCGTAATGCAGTTTGCGTTACGCTATACCTTCTAATCCGTTCCCGTAACGGTAAATTCAAGGCGGGCCGAACCACGGCCCGCCTTTTTTTGTCATCGTGGCCACGGATAAAGAAAGGAATTCCGAATCCAAGCCCCTAAAGACCCGTCGGAAGAAATGAGCTTATAGTCATGGCTCAAAACTAGAAGGCCGGAGCTTTTCTCCGGCCCTTTTCCTTTGGCCCGATCGCGATGCGATCACAGTAGATTACATGCCCGAGGGTGGCGGTCGGTTGCTAACCTGGCGTACCTGTTGAGCATCCGGTTATCACCGATTCTCGCAGAGGACGCCAAAATTCTGGATGCAATTTCCAAGGTTTTGTATATAATGCGGCGCGTCTTCGGTCATCTGATCGGCAAAAGAAGTTAAAACCGTCAGTTTCATAACGTTTCGCTTTTCTGTTGCGGCTGGAATAAGAAGTGCCTGTCGCTGACTGAAAACTTATGATTCTAGATCTTGAAACCAGACGTAACGCGTCCTTGGTTCGAGTTCCCAATCACCGGCAATGGGCCGAGTCCTGTGACTCGCACGTCCCATTGCCTCAAGCCGTCTCAATTACCCAACAGTCCTACACAAGCTATCTGGAGGAAGCGATGAGAATGAAGAAACTGTTCGCGAGTGGGCTTTCATTAATGATCGCGGTCTTGTTTGTAGTGGCGCTCGGAAGTTCCAGCGCATCGGCACAAACCGGCACCGGCTCGATCAGGGGAATCGCAAAGGATCCCCAGGGCAACGCCGTCTCCGGCGCCAAAATTACCCTTCGAAATGATGAGAAGAATTTTAGTCGTGATCAGGTTACGGACAGTGACGGAGGTTTCACCTTCACCAATGTTCCGCCTGACACCTATGTGCTTGAAGCCGAAGCGGCCAACTTTAAGAAGGCCGTAATTTCCGGCGTCAAGGGTCTTGCCGACAGGGCCAACTCGGTCGATGTGAATCTGGAAATCGGCGCCGTTACTGAGACTGTTAACGTCACGGCCGGCGGGGTTGAGAACCTGGTGAATACTCAAGATGCGAGCTTGGGCAACAACTTCGTGTCCCAGCAGATCCTGCAACTGCCGCTTAACGCGCGCAACGTGGGAAACCTGCTGAGCTTGCAGCCAGCGGTGACTCCTGACGGTTACGTGGCCGGCGGCCGCAGCGACCAGGCGAACCTGACGCTGGATGGCATCGACGTAAACGAACAGCAACTGGGCACGGCCTTCACACCGGTTTTGCGAGTCAGCCCTGACACCGTTGAGGAGTTCCGCGTCATCACAACGAATGCGGACGCGAGTTATGGACGCTCGTCCGGGGCGCAGGTCTCGTTCATTACCAAGAGCGGGCAGAACGATCTTCACGGAAACGTGTTCTGGTATCACCGCAACACGATCACGACGGCGAACGATTTCTTTAACAACCGTTCCGGTGTAGCACGGCCGAAGCTGCTGCGCAACGTTTTTGGCGGCTCGTTGGAAGGTCCGATCATGAAGGACCGCTTATTCTTCTTCTATAACTATGAGGGTCGTCGCGACGCCCGCGAGGCCAGCGCCGTACGCATCGTTC
Organism: uncultured Acidobacteriota bacterium; assembly: GCA_963726075.1. GTDB lineage: Bacteria > Acidobacteriota > Blastocatellia > Pyrinomonadales > Pyrinomonadaceae > UBA11740. The sequence continues at coordinate 307,420 of CAVSAQ010000002.1, forward strand.
CTTTGCCAAGTCTGGGACGCGGCGAACTAAGGCTTCGCACGAACGCCGGTGCTCTCGTGACGCTCAGCCAAGCGCAAGTGAACGCCATCACTCTGGGCGGAGTCGCGGTCGTAGACGTCAATCCCGCAGCGACTGCTATTCTCGGGGCCGCCGCTGCTCGATACACAGCGAATGACACCACGAGCGGGGACGGTCTTAACACGGGCGGTTTTCGCTTCAACGCCGGCCTGCCCGTTGAGTTGAACGCGCACACTGCACGATTCGACTGGAACGTGACGAGTGATGCTCGGCACACGGTTTTCTTTCGCGGCAACTATCAACAGGACATCACCGCGAACACTCCTTACTTTCCTGACTTTCCATCGCCCGACACCTGGAGCCATCCGATTGGTCTTGTGGCCGGACACGCCTGGACTATCAACTCAAGGATGACCAATAGTTTCCGGTATGGGCTAACGCGTGAGGCTTTCAGCGACCAGGGCGAAGCCACCACGGACGATGTTCGGTACCGCAGTGTGTTTCTTGCTGAACGACTGACGAATCGCACGTTCAGCCGCAAGACTCCGGTCACGAATATCACCGACGATTTCAGTTGGTTGCATGGTAACCACGCGTTCCAATTCGGAACGAATATTCGCATCGTGCGCAACGAGCGCGAGAGTTTTGCCACGTCGTTCGACAACGGCATCACCAATCAGTCGTTCTATTTCGCGTCTGGAAACATTATTCAGAACGCGATTAATCAGTCGCTGCCTGGGCTCACTGGGCTGCCTGCCGGAACAACTATTTCGTCGGGTACAGCAGTGAATACGCGCCACGCGTTCGCGGCGCTTGTGGGTCGCCTGTCCCAGTACACGGCGAACTTCAACTTTGGAATTGATGGCAAGCCCCTGGCGCAGGGAGCGGGCGTGGCGCGCAATTTCGCCACTGAAGAGTACGACGTCTACGTGCAGGACATCTGGAAACTAAAGCCGACCCTGACCTTGAATCTGGGATTGCGGTATGGCTTGAGCCGGCCGGTTTACGAGACGAACGGCTTCCAGACAACACCCAACGTGTCGTTGTCGGACTACCTCGATCGCCGTATTGAAGCGGCCGCGCGCGGTGTCAATTTTACGGACCCAATCACCGTTAATCTGGCGGGTCCGTTCCACGACAAACCAGGCTTCTATCCCTGGGACAAAAACAATTTCCAGCCCAGGGTTTCATTAGCGTGGTCTCCGAATTTCCGATCCGGATTTCTCGGCACACTCTTTGGAGCCGATAACACCACAGTATTGCGCGGCGGTTTCGCCATCACCAACGACTACTTCGGACAAGCGCTGGCGGTGAACTTCAACGCGAACAACACGCTCGGGTTTGGGGCCAGCCAGACTATTTCGGCTAATACCTACAACATCACCACGAATCCGGCCCCGCAGATCACCGGTCCGAATATGTCCATTCGTAGCCTGCCCGGAATTACGGTGCCGGCAAACCTCGTATTTCCACAAACCCAACCGCAGGATTTCCAGCAGCGCATCGAAGGTTCGCTTGATACGAACCTCGTTTCGCCGATCAACTACAGCTGGAATTTCACCGTTACGCGCAAGCTGCCCAAGGGTTTGTTGGTTGAGGCGTCCTACATCGGACGGCTGGGCAGGAATCTGCTGGCCACGCGCGACGTGATGGCGCTCAATAACATCGTCGATCAGAAGTCGGGACAGGATTGGTATACCGCGGGTCAGCTGCTTGAGACTTTGCGGCGTAACAACACACCGCTTTCGCAGATCCCGAATATTCCGTGGTTCGAAAACGTTTATGCGCCCGGAACCATTGACGGAATCTTTTTTGGCACTAACACCCTGAGCAACACCCAAGCTGCGTACCTGGTCATGGCTGTGCCGCGCCCGGGAACGCAGCTCAACACCGACTGCAATTCCGTCGGTGGTTGTTTCGAATTCGGCAATGACTGGACCTTCCTGCAACAACTGCTGGATGACAACTCCGGTCGCCGGTTGTTCTTCCAAAGCCAATACGGCGCGCTGTCTGCGTTCGGCACGATTGGAAGTTCCGACTACCACGGCGGCACATTGTCGATCCGTCAGCGGACCAAGGGATTGATTTGGGACTTCAATTACTCGCTGTCCCACTCAATGGATGACGCTTCCGGACTCCAGACCAGCGGCGTTTACGGTGCGGCTTTCATCCTGAATCCACTGCGACAACGTGACAACCGTTCGGTGTCGGATTTCGACATTCGCCATATCGTCAACTTCAACTCGATCTACGAATTGCCGTTCGGTCGCGGACGTCAGTTCGCGAGTGGCTCGAATGGGTTGGTGAACGCGATCATCGGCGGCTGGCAAGTAACCAGTATTTTCCGTTGGAACTCCGGCTTACCGCTGGTCAATCTCGTCGATCTCGGCGGCTGGCCGACCAACTGGAACGTGCGCAGCAACGTGATCAGGACACGCAACATTCAAGCTTCGCCAACTCGCGGAGTCGGCAATGCGGCGCCGAATATCTTCTCTGACCCAGTGGCGGCTTATCAAAGCTTCCGCAGCCCGTCGGTCGGTGAAACCGGAGATCGAAGCATCATTCGATATCCAGGCTACGTGGCACTCGACATGGGCTTGTACAAGTCGTTTGACATGCCATGGAACGAGAGGCACAAACTTCAGATTCGCTGGGAGGTTTTCAATGTTACGAACACTCAGCGACTGACCGGAAACGCCGACAATACGTTTGGCTTGGATCCGCAGAACGGACAGCCGGGCCCGACGTTTGGTAACTTCACCGCAATTCAAGGCACACCGAGGATCATGCAGTTCGCGATCCGGCTGGATTTCTAGTCAGTACCGGAACGTGCTTTCCCCGAAACGGGCTTGGAGCGAGAGCTTCAAGCCCGTTTGGTTTTCCTGCGCTACGGCTTCTGGTTCTGGTTGATGTATTCCTGCAGTTTGGCTTTATCTGAATAGTCAGGCTTCTTCGTGAGGAACTGTTGGTACTCAGCAGCGGCCCGATCTTTCATGCCGGCGGCGTTGTAAAGCGCCGCGAGGCGCAAGTGAAGATCTGCTTTGCCGGCGGGATCCAATTTCAAAGCCTCATTGAGGTGGACAACCGCTTTCGATCCCTTCTTTCCTAGCAGGTAAGCCTCGCCGAGATAGTGATGAGCGTCGGCTGACTTGGGATCTACCTCAACAGCTTTGGTAAGCATTTCGATGGCTCCGTCCGGGTTCTTCTGGGCGATTCGTACTTTCCCCAGGTTTACCAGGACCACCAGAAAATCAGGCTTTCCTTCCAGCGCGCGTTGATAAGCTTTGTCAGCATCAGAATATTTTTCTTCGCGAAACAGAATGGAACCCAACTCTGCCCAGGCAACAAAGTCCTTTGGATCGTTCGCGACGATCTGTTCAAGCAGCTTGCTGGCTTCTGCCAGCTTTTTATTCTCGGCGGCGGTTCGGGCCCGCTCAAGCAGCGCTTGATTGTTCGCAGATCGATTATAAAGACCGGTAGTTCGTGCCGGCGCGTTAGTGGGCGAGTGACGCATTTCCAGAGTAATGTCTTTGCGAATGTCGGTTTTCTGCCGCTCTGCCAGCCGGAAAGGATCGCGGTAAACCTCACGGCCGTCGTACTCGACAACCAGCGCGTATTCCCCGTTGGGAATGCCCATGAAGCGGAATCGGCCGTCCCTTGAGATAGGCTGACGCTGCACAACGTTCATTCCGGCATAAATCACGACGTGAAACGTGGTCGTCTCTTCGGCGCCGGCGCCGCCAATCTTTAGGTCGCCATAGATCATATGGCCATCGCCGAACGGAATCGGAGAGCTGGTGCTACTGCCTCCACGTTGGGCCAACACGTTTACTGAAAGGCAGGCAATTAGGAGTGCAAGCCAGAGTACGACGAACATCGAGCGTCTTGCTCGAACTAAAAGCTGGGTCATACGGCGGTTCCTTTCACGTTGGGGAATCTATTACCTGTCCCGCTGGGGATTTAGAAGAGAGACGGTCTTTTCTTATGCCAATTCCTGAGCGAAGTCAATATATCGGCATTCCTTCGCGCAGCAACGTGGGCACGGTGAGATTTCCTTGCCTTCCACCGCAGATTGGAGGAACCTACGCACCAATCAATTCGTTGTTCAGCGTGTAGAACACCCAGGGTGGCAGCCGCCACCGACCATCAGGAGGCTTTAATGAAACGTGTACTGATCGTTGTAGTGCTGGTCGTAGCCGCAGCAATTCTTGGCTTGTGGCGCACGAGCGGGGGCGTACGGCAGAGCCTGAGCCGGGTCGTTGGAGCTTCCGGAGAACAATCACAAGGCGATGCGCGCGAGGAAATTCGTAAGAGCTTCGAGCTGCAGCCGGGCGCGCGAATCGATGTAACGGGCATCAATGGCAAGGTTGATATTCAAACGTCGGATACCAGGACCGCTGAAGTCTACGTGCTGCGGACCGCGGGCGGTCGCGAGGGACTAAATCGACGGCAAGTGACTGTCGAGCAGACGTCCTCGGGACTCGTGATAAAGGGCAAACAAGTCGGCCACGGCTTCTGGGAACACCTGTTCGGATCCAAGGCCACCGAAGATGTCACCATCAAGGCTCCGCGCCAGATTGCGCTGGGACTGAAAGGCATTAACGGGCGCGTCACCGGCGGCGACATTGACGGTGCGCTTGAGGTGAAAGGGGTTAACGGCGGCGTCGTTTTAGGTCAGGCGAATGATACGGCGACAATCAGCGGCGTTAACGGCAACATCTCTGTCGGTTTGAACAGCCTCTCCGATTCAGGTGCGCGCGTCAGCGGTGTTAACGGGAACATTGAGCTGAAATTAGCGAGCGGTCTGAACGCCCAACTCACAGCAAAAGGAATGAACGGCAATGTGCGCTCAGAGATTCCGGATGTAACGATCGAGAAGGGCGATTACGGCCGCTACTCGGCCCAGATAGGCAAAGGCGGCCCGCCGCTCACGTTCAGCGGCGTCAACGGGAATGTGCGGCTGACGCGTGCAAATCTAGTCGCTAAGGAGAACGAAAAGAAGTCGGAGACGAAAGTCACGAAAACAACGTCAGAAAAATAAGCACCAGGGAGTTCGAGTCTGTCATGAGGCCGGAGCACTTGCTTCGGCCTTTTTACTGGGCAACTATTGAAATATTGCGGGTTAGAGCTGTTGTAAACAAATTTTGTTTGACAGTCCTTGGGCAGGGGAGTAGAAAACTGCAATGACAGCGCATTAGCTTTCAGTTCCGCAAGTGTTTTCTCGACAGCTGTAATTACCAAGGAGGTCGAAATGAAATCGAAGGCTCTTTTCATAGGTCTCTTGTTAGTCGGGTCGCTCACTGCGGCCGCGTTTATTGTGGCGAAGGTTCGGCCCGTCCAAAACACGCAGGGATTCAGCCTTGTGATCAAAGTCGTGGACTACCCGGCGGATGGATCTGCGCCGCGGATAAGCACTCTCAAAGTCCGCAATCACAAGGCCAACGGCGATTGGCGATTGGAAAACATTTACCCGAATGGCCGCGTCGATGTGGGATTTGGCCAGATGGGTCGTGGTATTTTCCATGTTGATGAACAGAACAAGCGCCTGGAATATCTGTCAGGAGCGACGCCGCGCGCTACGGCTGAAACCAAATTGAGATCGCTACCAGGTTTTGTGGCTGAAGAAACTTTTCTCGGATACAAGGTCTTTCATTATCGAACGGTAACGGAGGAAACAGGAGAAGTTACCGATACGTACGTATGCCCCGCGCTCCAGGGATATCCAGTAAGGGTTGTTTCAACATCTAGACACGGGGCGAAGAATATTACCGAAGTCGTACAGGTCATTCCCGGGGAGCCCTCATTTACAGTCGCCGATTACCCCGTCGATACGAAACACTACGAAGCGGCGCGCGGTCAAAAGCCTTAGCAGGCGGGCGATTATGAAAAACGCGAAAGGCCGGAGATTCTCTCCGGCCTTTTGCTTTGGCTTGGTACGCACGCCGCTGGCGTGCTGGCACTCCAGAGGAGTGCGTACCCTACTTTGACAAGAATGGTGCACCCAGGAGGACTCGAACCTCCGGCCTTCTGATTCGAAGTCAGACGCTCTATCCAACTGAGCTATGGGTGCGCATAAAAAAGACGATCTTTGTACTTTGCGCTTGGTACTTCGAATTCTCGATAAAGCCACATTCTAACGACAAAGATCAAAGTACGAAGCTCAAAGCACAAAGATCAAGTCTATTTCTTTTCTGGGGGCGGTGTGTGCCCCGGCTGAAATTCCTGACGAATCATCCGGACCAGTTCGTCGATTTGCTGCCCGGTCAGCTGGACTTTGAACGAAGGCATGCCGTCGCCGCCTTCAATTATCTGACGGCGAAAATCCGAATCCGTATGGCGCAATGCATGTCCTGCGCGGAAGCTCGGAACCTTCAGTGTCTTGCCGTCTTCAAGTTTTACTGGCCCGCCGACACCATCCACGCCATGGCAGTTCTGGCAATGCTTAACGTAGATGCCGCGCACCCCAGCAAACGCGTCGGGCGTCGGCGTCGCCGTTGCCACCGGAGCTCTCGTCTCTGTGTTAGTTGTCGTTGGCTGGTTGCTGCACGCGCAAGTTACCAGCGCGCAGCCGATTATCAGCAAGAAAGATCCGCGGACACTCATTCTTTATCCCTCAGCAATTTGCTCCTGGAACGCGGGCAGTATACCACGCGCGTCACAGCGTGACGGATCGGTTCGCCTCGCATTGCAAAAGCGTTTGACTCGCCGCAGAATAGGTGCGTCCTTACTCAGGCAGTTGAATTTCATTTTAAGACCGCACGCGATTCATCACTTCAATTTCCGATGAGCACCGAACGAGAGTCTCCAACCAACGGCCCGCGCGGCGCTTTGCGGCTCGCGCCCAATGTTGAAGAGTTAGAGGAGCACAAACGAAAGTGTCCACGGCAGTTCGTTAACTTCACTTTTTATCGAGCCTTGCCCGAATGGCGCATGCTTGCCGATGCCGACAAAGCAGATTGCAAACAGCGTTTCATAAACACGATCGATGATTTTCATCGCGATCTTTTAATCCACACTTATTCGACGGTGGGATGGCGCGCGAATGCGGACTTTATGATTTGGCGCATCGGCTACAACCTCGAACCATTTCAGGACATGACGAGCGTGCTGAACGGCACGCCGATGGCGAAGTACCTGGAAGCAACTGAATCTTTCCTGTCGATGACCAAGCGATCGATGTATATCGAAAAAGACTGCTCAGATCACGAAGAGGATCACACTCACGTGGTGCCGGGCCAGTCCGAGTACCTGTTCGTTTGCCCGCTTCAGCGCACGCATGAATGGTACGCGCGGCCGCAGGAGCAGCGGCACGAGATGATGGAGGAGTATCAACGCATCGGCTCGAAGTATCGTTCAGTGAAGCTGCACACGACGTATTCGTTTGGTCTGGACGATCAGGAATTTGTGGTGGCCTTCGAAACTGACAATCCTTCGGACTTTCTCGACATGTTTCAGGAGCTGCGCGAGACCAAAGCAAGCTGCTTCACGTTGAAGAGCACTCCGATGTTCACCTGCCGTCGGCGCAGTCTGGCTCAGTGCCTGGACGCCCTCGGATAATTCCGCCAGGAGCTTTTCTTCAATCCTGCTTGAACAAGCGACGACAACTCAGAATTTGGCCGGCGGTGCTGATCGTTCTGATCTTCGTCGCGACGGCTGTTCAGCTGCGTTTTCAGGGCCGATCGTGGTGGTGTGAATGTCGGTCCTTTTTCTGGACCTCCGACGCGTGGAGTTCTCTGACTTCGCAAACTTTTCTAGATCCATACAGCTTCACGCATCTGTTACACGGCTTCATGATCGCCGGGTTGCTCTTGCTGCTGTTTCGTTTCGTGGTGAAGAGAAATGTGCCCACGAGTTGGCGGGTGGTGATCACCCTGGTGCTCGAGGCGCTTTGGGAGATTCTGGAGAACACCAACGCAGTGATCGATCGCTATCGGGAAGCCACGGCGGCGCTTGGCTATCAGGGCGACACGGTGGTGAACTCGCTGGGCGATATGGTGTGTTGTGGTCTGGGCTTGCTGATTGCACGCAAGCTGGGCTGGTTGCGATCGCTGCCGATATTCATTGTCACCGAGATCGTTTTGCTGTTTTGGATTCGCGATAGCCTGATTTTGGAAATCATCATGCTGATTCGTCCGATCGATGCGATTAAAGGTTGGCAACTGGCCCGTTAGTTTCAATGAACCATCACCGTCAAATTTTGATACTTGTTCTGTTGAACGTGCTGGTTTTGACTGGAGCGCAAGCGTCTCGCTTGCAAACGCACCAATCGGCAACCGGGACGGTTGCGCTCCAGTCAACCACCACTCTCGAACATCTCTGGTATGAAGCTGAAAACATGCGCGGCATCAGCGCCGACGCGCGGCATGAGCCGTTGCTGAACCCTTCGTGGATGCAACTGCCCGCTGCGAAAAAGCCGGGGTGGGGAATTAACGGACCCGGCGTTTCCGCCGAATGGTCGCAGGGCGGCGAGAGCGAATGGAACTCAGTTAACGCGAGCGCCGATGAGACACGCGGAACGATTTCGCAGGACATCGAAGTGCCGCGCGCCGGTGAATACAAACTGTGGGTGCGCTACGCGGATTGGGCAAGCAAAACTGAGAGCTTCACGATAAAGATCACCCAATCCGGTCGAGATGTCTTCAGTCATGAGTTTGGCGCGAAAGACATTATCGATCCTCACGACGAGATCAAAATGTATTGGCAGTGGGCGTTTGCCTGGGATGGCGCCAAGGTAACGCTCGCTAAAGGTCCGGCGCGTGTTTCAATTGAAATTCAGAAAGCAGCTCAAGCGTCGCGGCAGGTGGACTGTTTCTTGCTCACAAACGATAGCTCTTACGCCCCGCAAGGACGAGAGAAACCCGAATTCGCGGCGGCGCGTTACCTGCGGACTTTCGCTAAGACGCGTCCCGCGCTCGCGCCGCTAATCGACCAACCAGCGGCGCCGAGTCTGCCTCAATCATGGAATCCGCCAAAAGTTGCCGGGCGCGATTTCGTGATGCCCTGGAACATCACAAAAGAGTTCTGGGCGATGTACGACAAGCCCGCCGATCAGCGTCCGCTCTATCCGTTCCACGCTGAACCAATCGACGAATTCGTCAAAACATATTCGGGCAAGCGTGAGGTTCCGATCTTCGATTCAAAATTCGTTGTACCCGTCATTTACATCAACGACGCGGCCGCGCTCCTGAAAGAAGGCAGCGGGTTTCGTCGATACCTGCAAGAGACACGTTCGCCGTTTGCGATTCTCATCAATTACGGCGCAGCGAGCTTCGCTTCTGACGCGGACGCGCAAGCGGCCTGGTCACTATTGAACGGAGAGCTGCGCGATCAGTTTATCGGTTGGGTCTCGGGCGAGAGCATCGGCTACGTGTGGGAAGAAGCGCCGACACACCTCAAGCTCACGCCCGACATGACGCGGGCGCAGATGCTCGACGGTTTGCGCGGCTTCTATAGTGATGCGCTGGCGCGCAAGTGGGGCGCGACTTTCCGAGGACCGGCCGGCCCGATGTGGGACAAGCTGATTCCGGCGCAGTCCACCTCGAGCACTTCATTCGCGCACGCACTCACTCGTTGGGGCGTGAGGCTTTTGGGAATGGAGACGGCGGCTGTGCAACCGATGTTCGCCATGCGCATTGCTTTCACGCGTGGCGCAACGCGACAGTTCGGTGGCGCATTTCTCTATTATCACGCGCCGAACTTTGGCGACTCAGCTACCACCTTTACAAAGGTGCAGAATTTCGGCGGGCCCGACCACTTCTTCCATTCGCGCTACGGTGCGACGATGGGACCATCGCTGTCCTGGTATCGAAAGAGTTACTACCTGTATTACATGTCTGGCGCGTCCGCGCTGTATCTCGAACAAGGGGGCGATCAATTTTTCAAGCCCGGTCCGGGCGATCATCCTTTTCAATTGAATCCGCTTGGCCGCATCACGAACGAGTTCATTCGTTTTGCTGAGAAGCACCCCGATCGCGGTGCGCCTTACACGCCCATCGCGTTTCTGCTCGACCCGGCGCACGGCTGGGACATGATCGATTACCCGCAGTGGGCCTTCGGCGTTTCTCAAGTCAATCGCAGCGATCGCGCGTTACGGCAATTGTTCGGGGCCGCGTATTACCCGGGACTCGTGCGCGAAGGCGAACCGGCGAGCGGTGAGCGGCAAGCGTTCGTACCGGGTGCCTTCGGAAATATTTTCGACGTCCTGGTTGCTTCCGACACGCAGAAAGAGGCGATCGACAACTACCGCGCAGTGGTCGTGGGCGGTGAAGTGAACTGGACAAAAGGGTGGCCTGAGCGGCTCGCTGATTACGTTCGGAAAGGCGGTGTCGTCGTTCTCAACGCGGCGCAGGTTAAGGGTTTGCCTGAGAGCCTTCTGGGTGTACGCATGAGCAATGCGACAGCTGAAGCTGATAACGCGAAGTGCGCCATCGACACGCAGGAGAATCAAGATCTGAGTGGACAGATGTTTCGTTACGAAAGATTCAACCCCACAACCGCCCAGGTGTTGTTGACGGCGCCTAACGGCCATCCATTGGTGACATCGAACAAAATTGGCCGCGGTCGTGTGATCTTTATTGCGGTGCCGGACTTGCTGGGCGAAGACGAACGGATGACGCCGTTCGCGGCGCATCTTCTCGCGCATCTCTTTTCCGAAGCCACGCCGGTGCGAGTCGAAGGCGACGTCGAATATCTCGTCAATCGAAATGCGAGCGGCTGGGTCATAACGCTTTTCAATGACAGCGGTGTTTTCAAGCCGCAACAGGGTCTGGCGCAAATCGATCGTTCAGCGGTTGTGAATGTGACCGTGGGTTTGAGAAATCAAAAAGTCACCACCGCGACTGAGTGGCTGACGGATTCCAAGCTTCCTTTAAAAGACGGCGCCAACGTGCAGATCATAATTCCGGCTGGTGGCGTCGCGATCGTCGAATTGAAGTGAGTGCGGGTACGCACGCCTCTGGCGTGCTGATGTGTGGATCAAGAGCATGCCGGAGGCATGCGTACCCGACCACTCAGCTAGACTATCGACGCCAATTTTGCGGTAATGGTGAACACACAACCGGAGCTGGAAATGCAGTTTGATGCCGCAACAAATCCCCACAAGGTCGCCCGTCGCTTCTTGATCAGCGGCGAGGTGCAGGGCGTCGGCTATCGCTTCTTCGCGCAGCGCGCAGCGGCGCGGCATCAGGTTGTTGGCTACGTGAAGAACCTTTCTGATGGCCGCGTGGAAGCTCTCGTCGAAGGTTCGCCGACACAAGTCGAAGCTTTCAAACACGACCTCGCGGCCGGCCCGCGTTTTGGTCGCGTCGAGGACGTCGAAGAATTAACCCTCGATCCGACGGGCACCTATTCGGCATTCCGCATCGAGCATTGATTTCACGAAGCTCTCATGATCGACGCACCTACCCTGATTGTTGACCACGTCACGAAAAGGTTCGGCGACTTCACGGCCGTCAACGACCTTAGCCTCCAGGTCCATCGCGGCCGCGTGTTCGGGCTGATCGGTCCGAATGGCGCGGGCAAGACGACGACCATTCGAATGATCGTCAACATCACCGCGCCGGATTCAGGAGGGATCAAACTATTCGGCCAACCGATGAGCTCGCACCTTCAGGATCGCATCGGCTATCTGCCGGAAGAACGCGGCCTCTATCGCAAGATGAAGATCGGCGAGCAACTGCGTTTCTTTGCCGAACTAAAGGACGTGCGTGGCAAGGACGCTGACGAACGCATCAACAAGTGGCTGGCGAAACTGCAACTGACCGACTGGAAAAACAAAAAGGCGAAAGACCTGTCGAAGGGCATGCAGCAGAAGGTTCAGTTCATCACCGCCGTGATTCATGATCCTGACCTGCTAATTCTGGACGAGCCGTTCTCCGGACTCGACCCCGTGAACGTTGAACTGATGAAACAGACAATTCTGGAGAAGAAGGCTGAAGGAAAGACAATCATTCTTTCGACGCACCAGATGGAGATTGCCGAAAAGCTCTGCGACGATGTCTGCATGATCAATCGTTCGCATAAAGTCCTGGATGGAAAGCTGCGTGAGATTCGTCGCAGCTTCTCGCGTAATGCCGTTGAGCTTCAATTTACCGGTGGCGATGGCGTGCTGGAAGACGCGTCGCTGGTCGCGAACATTCGCGAGAGCGGCGACGATCTCGAAGTCTTGCTCGCGCCGGGCGCCGATGCGCAAACCCTGCTCAAACGTCTGGTTGCGAGTGGCGCGGTCATCAACAAATTCGAATTGGCTGAGCCCAGCTTGCACGACATTTTCATCGCCAAGGTCCGCGAATCATGAGAAAGTTTTTTGCCGTCATAAAACGCGAATACCTTCAGCGGGTCCGCACAAAGTTCTTCATCGTAGCGACGGTGCTGGGGCCGGTGATGTTGGCACTGTTCACCGTGGTCCCGGTGTACATCGCCAGCATCAATGTCGGCAGCGCGACGCGTCTCGCCGTTATCGACCAGACCGGAAAGATTTACGATCGGTTCCGCGAAGCTTTGGCCGACACCGATGATGACGATGATGATGAAGACTCGACTTCCAATTCGGGCGCAGCCGCGAACTCGAACCAACAGGATCGCGCACAGCGCACCGGAGAGCGCAGTGACGCACGCTTTGATATTGAACAAGTGACGCTCGACGGACGAGCGCTCGAGGAAGTTAAGCGGCAACTGAACGAGCGCGTCCGCCGCAGCGAGCTCGACGGTTACGTTGTTATTCCACCAGACATCCTCACGGCCGGAAAAGCGGAATTCTACGGCCGGAACACTGGTGACATTTTCACGCGCGGCACCGTGGCAGAGCGGTTGAGTCGGGCGGTGCGCGAAGAGCGCTTGGCGGAAAACCAGATCGATCAGCGCGTGTTGCGCGAAGCCAGCCGGCGCGTGACCTTAAACAGCACGAAAATCAGTGCCAGCGGGGAGGAGAAAGTTTCCGGCAGCAGCTTCATGGTTGTGTTTTCCTTCGGCATGCTCATTTACATCAGCGTTCTGATGTACGGCCAAATTGTTCTGGGCGCCGTCATCGAAGAGAAGGAAACCCGCATTGCAGAGATTCTGTTTTCGTCGATGCGATCATTTCCGCTGATGATGGGCAAGTTGGTGGGTGTGTCGCTGGTGGCCCTGACGCAGCTCAGTATTTGGGGGTTGGCGCTATTGGTGTTCGCCGGGTTCGGCGCCGGCATGATGGGCGGAAGCTCGATGAATGTCCCGCACGTGCCGCCGATCATGTTCGTCTATTTCGTTCTGTACTTCCTGCTTGGCTATTTTATCTACGCTACCGTATACGCGTTGATCGGGTCGATGGTGACGACCACGCAGGAAGGTGGCCAGCTCGCCATGCCGGTTGTGCTGATGCTGGTCGCCGGTTTTTATTTTGTCTTTCCAATCATTCGCAGCCCGAATTCTTCGCTGGCCTTTTGGGCGTCAATGTTTCCGTTCCTCGCGCCCATCACGATGATGGTGCGCATCACGACTGAGACTCCGCCGGCGTGGCAAATCATGCTCTCGCTCGCGATCGGATTCGCCACCGTCGTCGGACTGATTTGGGTGGCGTCGCGGATTTATCGCGTCGGGATGTTGATGTACGGGAAGAAAGCAACCATTCCGGAAGTCTTGCGCTGGATTCGCCAGGCGTAGTCACGAATAGGCCGCGGATTTCCGCGGATGAACGCAGATAAGAACAAAGAGCGACACGCAAGCATTCAGATTAGTGGTTTTCTCTTAATCTGCGACAATCTGCGTTTATCCGCGGCCAAACTGTCCTGGGGTAACTGAGATGCCGATCGAAATCGAAAAGAAATACCGTTTGACCCCCGGCGAGCGCCGCACGATCGAAAAGCGACTGCGCGGGTTGGGGTATAAACCTAAGAAGGTCGAGTTCGAAGAGAACACGATCTATCGCGGCGGCAACTTGGCATTCGGCAAGCGCGCCATGCGCATTCGCCGCGTGAATGGCGAAGCAATTCTCACTTTCAAACAACGCATTCCCACGAACTCTCCCATCAAGCATCAGCAGGAAAACGAGACGCGCGTCAGCGACGCGGAAGCCACCCACGAGATTTTGTTGGCGCTCGGCTTTGTGCCCGCGTTGATTTACGAAAAACGTCGGACGCGTTGGGATATTGGCAAAGCGAAACTCGTGATTGATGAGCTGCCGTTCGGATTATTTATGGAGATCGAGGCGTCTGAAAAAGACATCAAGCGAGTGGAAAAGCTGATCGAGGGCGGCAAACTGCCGGCGGTCAATGAAACCTATCCGTCGCTAACCGCGAATCTGGGAAAGAAGAACCGGAAGGGAATTATCGAAGCCAGGTTTCAGAAGCCCGACCGTTAGGGAGGGCAAGTCACGCAGGTGGCCCTCCCTGACGGTCGGGCCTCTGCTCAGTAGTTCCGGTCGCGCACTTCCACTGTCTGAATCGAAAAAACTACCCGCATTGTTCCCGCGCGGCGGTCTAAAGAAGACGGCACGAACACGGCGTTGTTTCGCAGCGCCGCTTGAAATTCATCAAGCATCCGGCGGTCGCGCGGCGCGTGCATCACATCCGCAACGGAAGCCGTTCCGTTGCTGAACACATCCGCGATCACGACCATGTCATCGTTGTTCTCACTCTGATGTGAATGCGGGTTTGCGAGATTCAGAGTGGCGAGTCCGCCGTTCGGATTGAGACTAGGCGACTCAGAATTGAACGGCGTGCGCAGGGCCGCATAATTGGTCGGCGTAATCGGCGGAATTAACTCCGAAGACGCGCCGCCGTTAAATTGCTCGAATGCAGTCGCGGCTTCCTTCAGCGCCAGCATGTGTGGTCGCAGGGCAACGAATACAGCCGCGAACAGAATAATTGACGCGACCGAGCTGAACGCGTAGCGCATGGCCCTCGGTTGTAGCCAAACGGAAATAAAATCGACGAAAGCTTCGCCGAAAGGCGCGTTGCGGCGCGCTCGTTGGACTGAAACCTCAGCGCGAACCGCATTTTGGATTACCGGGATTAGATCAGCAGGCACTGAAGGCCGTGACATCGTCCCGAGACTGACCCGCACGGCGCGAAACTGCGCGAGCTCGTCACGGCAAACCGGACAGACTTCGAGATGCCGATCGCAACGAATGCGTTCGTCATCCGCTAGTCCATCATCGCAATAGAGCGAAAGCGACTCCTGAATTTCTTCACAGTTCATAACGTCATTTCGAATTTCGAAATGCGAATTGCGAAATGGCCCGATCTTCAAATCCGCAATTCGAAACTCGCAATCCGCAATTCTGTCGTGAATGGCTGGCCAGCCCCGGCTGCTCTTCCCTGGAGCAACGCCGGCTCTGCAAAGTTGGCACTTAACGATTCATCCATGGTCGAGTGAAGCTCACGTGTTGTTGCTGACCACGTTTTCAAACTCACTCTCACACTTCCGAATTGGCCACCCAGCCCAGCCGTCACTTCGACCCTTTTGGCACCGGTTCTCCGTGAAGCCGGGGCAGGCCAACCATTCACTTTCAATTTACAAAGAACCTTCTAACTTGCGTCGCAGTTCCAGGCGTCCTCGCGCCAGCCGCGACTTCACGGTCCCGATGTTGATTTGCAGCGCCGCTGCAATCTCTTCGTACGTCAGGCCTTCGACATCTCTCAGCACGACGGCCTCACGATAAGCGCTACGCAAACTCTGCAAAGCCTCGCGCAACTGATTCTCGCGTTCGTGCGCGAGCGCTTCCTGTTCAGGGTTGGAGGCGTTGGTGTCTTCCAGGCGCGTGGCGATCGTCTGCTCGCGTTCGCCAATTGGCGCGTCCAGTGAAACCGTCGCATCTCGCCGTCTCCTGCGCCACCAGCGCCAGCGATTTCGCGCCTGGTTGATTGCGATCCGGTACAGCCAGGTTTTCAAATCCGCGTCACCACGGAATTTCGCAATCGCCTGGAAGGCTCGTAAAAACGTTTCCTGGGTCAGGTCCCGAGCTTCCTCAGGGTCGCTGGTCAGCCGATAAAGCAGCGCGTATATTTCGCCGGTTCTTTCCGCCACCAACTGCTCGAAAGCTGCGGCCTCGCCGCGCTTCAATCTTTCCAGGAACAGGTCTTCCGGTTTTTCAAGGAACAGGTCTTCCGCGGTCGAACGGACACCGACTAAAGCTGCCGAGGCAACTTCATTCAACTCCGCTTGGGTGCGAAGGGCGATTTGCTCTCCGTAGCTCACGCTAAACCCCCAACGGCTCCGTCAGGCGCGACAAGCTTAAAACCGTTCGACCGCGCTTGCTCGTGCCGACGTTCCCTTAGACTCCCTGGTCCGATGTTTTGTTCCCTATCCGACATTACCTAAATGACTAAGTTCAGCCAGTGACTTTGATGACGCGGACTGGGCGAAAGTTGCGACCGGCGCCTGCTTGACATCCACCAGACCCGCCGTTAAATTCGCTGTTTCTGCGATCATACACATTTTTGAACGCGCGTCACCGTGCGAACTTGCAAGAGGAAATTGCTTGGCTAAATACACAAAGAAGCGTGCCCGCGAGCTGAAGCACGATAAGTTTCGCGACACCACGATGTTGCTTGCCGATCGGGTGGCGACCCGTACTGCGGGCCGGGGGCGACAGGTGTTCTATGTGTTGCTGGCGGTGGTGGTGCTGGCGGCGGCGGCATACGGGATCTATCGTTGGCGGCAGAAACGAGCTGAAGAAGCTGAAGCCGCCATGGGTCGTGCCATCGCGATCGCCCGGGCGGAAATTAACCCGGCACCGCCCGCGAATTCGAAAGATCCGGTTTTCAGTACTGAGCAGGAACGCGCTAAACGGGCCATCGAAGAATTTCAGAAAGTCGTCGCCAAGTATGGCGATCCGTATCGCAGCGAGGCGCAACTATTCATTGCCCGTAACCTTCTGGTGACAGAGCCCGAGCGTGGCGTGACAGAGCTGCAGAATCTGAGTAACGGGAGCGGCGAGGTGGCCGTGCTGGCAAAGTTCGCACTCGCGCAGAAGAAAGAATCGGACGGCAAGCTTGATGAAGCAGCGGCGATGTATGCCGACCTTGCGAGACAAAACGCGCCGATCGTGACACCCGAGTCCGCGAACCTGCGGCTGGCGTTGGTCTACGATAAGCAGGGGAAGAAAAAGGAAGCTGCCGACTTGCTCTTCAACATGGTATCCGCCGCGCGCAGCGCGAAAGACAAAGACGGCAAACCGATTCCCGAGTCGGCGGCCGCTCGTGCAGCAGTGCGCGAACTCCTCCGAATTGATGCCGAGCGGCACAAACAATTACCGGCCCCTCCGCCGATGGACCTTACCCTGTGATCCCCTCATCCCGCTGTGGCACAGACTTTAGTCTGTGATTCTTGTCGTGCTCGAACACAGACTAAAGTCTGTGCCACTGCATGGATCCATTTACCCACACACTGGTTGGTTTGACCGCAGCGAAAGCGGGACTCGAGCGGCTGTCGCCGCTGGCGACGACGGTTTGCATGCTTGCTGCGAACAGTCCGGATTCGGATGTCGTCGTCGGATTCGTCACTGACCGTTGGACCTACCTGCATCACCACCGCGGCATAACTCATTCGATTGTGGGTGTGATTGCCCTCGCATGCATCGTGCCGACACTCATCTGGCTAGGCGAGCGCATCGTCGCGCGCCTCCGTGGCACCGGACCGCGGACGCGCTTTCGCGGATTGTTGCTCGCTTCACTGATTATGACGGCGACCCATCCGTTGTTGGACTGGACGAATAACTACGGCGTGCGACCGTTTTTGCCCTGGAGTGGTCACTGGTTTTACGGTGATCTTGTGTTCATCGTCGATCCGTACATTCTGCTGCTGGTAGGTGGCGCCGCGTTTCTCGCTACGCGGCGCGGTTGGCCGAAAATGGTTGTTTGGGCGCTGCTCGCGACGGCATTTGTTGGGCTAACTTTTCTGGTGGCTTCGCGTCCTGACCCGAGTCTTGCCGGCATCAACATCGCGCGCGTGGTGCTGTTGGTTGGTGTGCTCAGTTTAATCGTTGTACGAGTGCTTAAACTCAGTCGCGGCCGCGAAAGAATGATTGCAGCGGGCGCGTTGGCCGGACTTGTCGTTTACTGGGGGGCACTCGGGTTCGCGCACCGTTCGGCCCACAAGCATGCGAGCGACATCGCCACTCACGCCGCCGGAACCAGCAACGAGCGCGTTCTGCGAGTGGCGACGATGCCCACGCTCGCGAATCCCTTGCGTTGGTCGTGCGTCGCCGAGACTGACGTCGCCATCTATCGCTTCATTGTTAAGCTTGCTGACTCGCCGCAAGGCGCGCCCCCAATCGTTGACGGGTACCAGACGGATTCGCCGGAAGCGATTGAACGCTACGAAAAACCAAGTGGGCGCGCGGCCGCACTGTCCGCGTTGGCGGCTGAAGACCGACGTGCGAAGATCTTGCTCAACTTCGCACGCTTTCCTCTCGCGCGAGTAGAGGACGAGAACTGCGTCAGCCAGACCATCGTTCAAATCGCCGACCTGCGTTACACTGAACCCGGCACAACTCGGGGCACTTTTTCTCTGAACGTGCCGGTCGAATGCGCGTCTAAGTAAAGGCAGGGTGTAGGGGGTTGGGTTTAGGGTGTTGGTGAAAAATATGCGGGGCTATCGGACGGGCTTAGCTGATTAGCCAATTTGGCTCAGGCTTAGATCAAGAGGATCAGATTACACCCTACACCCAATCCCCTAAACCGTAAGGTTGTTGTGAACGAAGTAACCCAGAAACAGCTTCTCGAAACGCTGCGCGATACTCCGTGCGCTCGCGGTGCGACGGTGAAGCGCGACTTGATGGCGAGCATTCGCGTGTCCCCGGCCGGCTATTTCGCGTTTGCCGCCCTGCTGACCTTTGTCTCCGTCATTTTGCTGCGAACAAACAGAGACTTAGCCGCGCTGGTAGTGGTGGCGTCTGCCTGGATTGTGATTCCCGTAATTATCGCGACTGACCGGCTATATTTCGACGGCTTTACTCTGCTTCGTTCAGGGCTGCTGCCGCTGTTCGAGCGCCTCGTCCGCGGCCGGCGACCAAGACTAACTGTTGATGAGATCGAGCGCGTCGAAGTCGCCGCCGTGCGCACGCTGCGTCGCGGGGGCAGAGTTCGCTATCGTTACCGAATTGAGATCAGCGGCAAAGGCAGGAACTTTGTTTTTGCGAGTGGCGGCCGAAAGTTCCGCGAAATGATTAGCGCACTCTTTCCGCGGGTTGCGGAGGAGAAGCTGGACGCGCGCGCGTGTGAGCTGCGCGACTACTTATGCGATCCGAGAGAACTGCTCGAGCAGGTGAATCGACTGGGGATTGCCGCACCGTCCGTGCTTGAAAACGCTGACGAAAACGCGCGGCATCGAATTGAGAACCGGGTCGCGAACCCTTCTGGTGCATTTGATGACGAAGCCGAACGGGGGCAAATGCTTCGCGCAATCGCTAACCGTCTGCGCGTCGCGGGACGTTTGCGTGAATCGGCGGAAGCGTTTCGTCGCGCCCTTCATCTGGCCCCGCATGATCCGCACCTGATTTACGAATTCGCGCGGCTGCTGCGGTCACAAGCTTCCGCCTTTAGTGATGCGCGTTTGCTGGCACGCGCGGGCGCCGCACTCAGGCTGTCTCTGCGGCGAGGCGGCGCAGACGCGCGTCTGGCCGAGCGCGTCGGTGAAAGCTTCTCAGAATTCGGACAGCCGGCACGTGCCGCAAAAGCATTTCGTTCCGCGATTGAAATCGATCCGGACGCGTTTCGCGCGAATGTTGGACTGGCTGAGATTGCTTTAGGTGACGGGAAGCTGGCGCATGTCATTCATCATTACCGAGACGCGTCGCGCGTTGCGCCCGATGCGGCGACGAAGCGGATGGCGCGCACTGAAGCCGACTACTATTCGCGTCTCAACGACGATGATGACTATTTGTCTTCTGAGTTGCGGCGGATGAATTGGCTTGAGAGCGCCGGCCGCGTTCAGCAGTTTTCCGCGCGAGTCAGCTTCGCCGCGTTGTTCGTGGCCCTGACCGGGTCATTTCTCGATCAGATCGTGGCGGGCGCGGGCTGGGCCCTGGCGTCGTCATCGATCATTGGTTGGTCGGGCGCCTTGCTAGTGCGGAAATTTCTGGCGCGCCGGCGGGGACTGGATGTGAGCGCGTGACTGGAGTGCAAGCGTCCTCGCTTGCCTGGTGAGTTAGGCTTGCAACCGAGACAGTTGCGCTCTAGTCCGTTTACTTTTGAGCCCCGCGAGCCTTCGTAGACTTCTTCTCAGATTTCGGCTTGACCGTGCGGCCGGCTTGTTCAGACGCTGACGCGACTGCATCAAGTTTCCGAATCGGAGGGCTCAGCAACGCATCCCAGCGATACTGCGGCCGCTCAACCGGCTCACTCAGGCGCTTGAACACCATCTTCGTCACTGCCTCAGTCACCCAGCCATGATAGAACTCGCCGACTGATGCCAGCTCCGCATCCGGCGCGGGATTCATGAAATCGATCGCGTACGGAATGCCGCCCTGGATCGCAAACTCTACCGTGTTGATGTCGTAGCCCAGCGCCGAGCACAGCGTCCGCACGTCATGATTGACGCGGGCCGACAGTTCCGGCGAAAGGTAATTCGGATCATAGACGTACTGCTCGCCGGAAAGATAAGCCTTGCGCGGATCGTACGGCATGATCATTACCTCTTCCTGCCCGATGCAGTAGCAACGGACGAACTGATCGAAATCCACGGCCGCTTGCAGCGTCATGCACAGCGTTCCGGTCTGGTCGTATTCGTGAATCAGTTCCTCGAGCGAGTTCACCTTCGAAACATTTTTCCAGCCGCCGCCATCGAAAGGTTTCATGAACGCGGGAAAACCGACGTAATCAACAATGGCTTGCCAGTCGAGCGGGAATTCCAGGTTGCGCAGACTCTCGCTCACGATGCCCGGAATGTAATCCTTCTGCGGCAGCAGGACCGTTTTCGGGACAGCCACGCCAAGTTTCGTCGCCAGCGAATAATTGAAGAACTTGTCGTCTGCCGACCACCAAAACGGATTGTTGACGATGATCGTCCCTTCGAGCGCCAGACGCTTCAACGTGGCGCGATAAAACGGCACCTCGTGCGAGATGCGATCGATCACCAGATCATAAGGCGGCGGATCGTCATGCCGGACGCCGCCGAGAACCAGGTACTCAGCCGTGACCTTGCCCTCGCCGCGCTCGTTGATGTTACGGATCAATGCTTCGGGAAACGTCTTTTCCCGCCCCACTAAAATGCCTACACGTTTCATGAGATTTGCGACTCCAAACCGCTGACGGCGCGCGCCCTTTTTCGCTAAGTTACGCTGCCGCCCACGTCTAATTTTGATTTTTCGGAAGCGAAAACAACGTAACTTCAGGTGACCTTATTGTCAAACCTGAGACATCACTCCGATTGTCCCGCGCATCTATCCGTTTGGCTCGCATCCGTGTCTGGTGGGTCGCTGTGCTACAATCCGCCCCGCCCAAAAGCTGAGCGGAGTTGGTCACTAGAGTTACGGCCGAATCTAAGGTATGAATCGCAAGAAGTTGCCTCAATCCATCATTTCAAGCGTCTTTGCCGCGCTGGCACTGGGCGCGATTTTTTTTGCGCCCGTGACCGCGATGGCGCAGAAAGAGTTTACGGCTGAACAGGTCGCCGAAAGCGTCATCATCATTCACGGCACACGACCGGGCCTGTCGCAGGTTCGCAAAACCGGCCTGGAGAATGGGCGCATGTCGCGGATGTCGTCGGAAGGCCGGCCTGAAGAGGTCCGCTACCAGCGGCGGTTCATCGCCGGTGATAAGTTTGAGAAGGACAAGATCCGGCTCGATCAGAAGACGGCTCAGACTGAGTTCACACTGGTCAAGAACGGCGAGCGTATTTTTGGCATCATCAATGGGTCGCCATTTACGCCGCGCGCTGAGACGACGGCCGAGTTCCTTTCGCAGCAAACCCACAGCATCGAGGCGCTGCTGCGTTACAAAGAGAACGATTCGAAGTTGACGTCAGCCGGTAAAGACAAACAGCAGGGAATCGATCTGTACGTCCTTGACCTCATCGATAAAGCGAATAACAAGACGCGTTACTTTATTAGCGTCAAATCGCTGCGCGTGCTCTGGCTGGAATACGAAGAGGCACTGCCCGCCCAAACGACACCGATCAAATTCATGAAGCGCTTCTACGATTACCGTTACGCGCAGAGCACCCTTGTGCCTTACCGCACGGTTGTGTACGTGGACGGCAAGCAAGCGACGGAAACCCGCGTGATGACCATCACCTACGGCGTAAGGACGGATGATTCAGTCTTCCAGCATCCGGACGCCGCCAGCGGTTCCGAGTAGAGCGTTTTCCCAGACTTCACAAAACCATTTGGCATTTGAGATTTAACATCTGACATTTGTCATTTTGACAATCGCGTCGCCTGCCAAGCTGCCAAAAGTACGCCGGAAGGCGGTGACGACGGGTCATTTTGCTTCCCTCGCCTTCGAACTTCTTCCCTTCGAGACGACAACCAAATGACAAATGTCAGATGTTAAATCTCGAATGCCAAATGGTTTGGGACAAAGCGCTCAGATCGGCAATCCGTCGCTCCCCCCAGCCTTTTTGGAACCTCCCCCCCTGTTTAGCGTGTTCACCACTGAGCGTCGCAGGCAGCGGTGTATAATGTCTGCTCGCGAAACCCGCAGGAATTCCGAGGATTCGGGGTTGCGGGTGGAAGCACCCGAAGAGCCTGCCTGCCATGAGAGCGTTAAGTTCAGTTAAGCATTTTGATTTTGCCGCTGCGGCCTCCGCGCCGGCGTTGGTTGTGCAGCCCGCTACCGATCACGCTTTGCTGGAAGGAACGCTGGCCGGCGACGAAGATGCGTTCGCCGAGCTGGTCGGGCGTTATCGCAACCAGATTACGAGTTACATCTATCGGATGGTGAACGATTACGACACAGCGGTGGACCTGGCACAGGAGACTTTCATAAGGGTTTATCGCGCGGCCGGCCGCTATCAAACGACGCATGCGTTCTCGACTTACATCTACCGCATCGCCACCAACGTGGCGATTAGCGAGTTACGCAAGCGCAAGCGACGCCGGCTGGTTTCGCTCACCGGCCTCTTAACTTCGCCCGACGGCGAAGAGTTGATGGATTTTCAGCCTGTGGATGAAAAACCTTTACAGGACATTGCCCTCATCGACGCGGAGAAGCGAGCCGTGATCAAGCGGGCCATCAGCACTCTCCCGGACAGGTATCGCGCGCCCCTGGTGCTGCGCGATGTGGAAGGGAAGAGCTACGACGAAATCGCCGCGATTTTGCAAACCAGCGAGGGCACGGTGAAATCGCGGATCAATCGCGCGCGGAATTTCCTGCGCGACAAAATGCGGAATTATGTTCAGGTGGTGTAAACATGAGAAGCCTTGAATGCCGCTTTACGCGGCAACAGATTGACGAACTGGAATTGGGAGAGCGACCGAGCGAAAGGGCGACCGCGCACTTGTCACTATGTGCCGGTTGTCGCGACTTTCGCGCCGAACGAAATGATCTGCGCCAGCTTGTGGGCAGTCTCGATCCGGTGGTCGCGCCCGCGGATTTCGAAATGCGTCTACGCGCGCGCCTTGCCCGCGAGCAGGCGCCCAGCCGAGAACCGCTCTTCGCGCGCCTTATTCGAACGCCCGCGCTGGCGGCAGCCGCGCTTTTTGTCATGGTAGGTGGAACTCTGGTCTGGGTTGCGCAGAGGGATATTGAGCCGTCCACGCAAGTTGCGACCGTGCAGCGACCTTCGCCGGTCGCGACGGCGAGCCATTCCACTGATACGGCGCCGGCCCCTAGTGACACAACCGAGGTGAACACGCCGACTGATGAAGGCGCTCAGATGGCTTCAAGCGGCACGCCTCGTAAGAGGGGAACCGGTTCTCGGGTGCGGTCAGAGGATCACAGCGTGCGGCCGGCCGGGGTTATCTACCAGAACGATCAGGCTTATGTTAATGCTCCTTCGAAACCGGTCGTGGTTGCGCTCGAAGACGAGCGCGGCACAAAACGCAAGATATCTCTGCCTCCGGTTAGTTTTGGCTCGCAAAGTTTGGTGGGTAACCGCGTCCCGGTAAGTTACACAGGCAATAGTCGGGTTTGGTAGTACTGAAATGAGAAGTAGTCTGAAAACATTTGGTTTGTTCGTTGTGACCTGTGTCGCGACATCGCTCTTGTCCGCAAGCGCAATGGCACAGCCAGCGCGGACGCCCGCCCCGGTCGCACCAATCAAGCCGGCCCAAACTGCCGAACCGACTCAGCCGCAATCGCCCAAAGCGCAGAAAAGTGTTCGCAAGCCAACGCCGCGGCCTTCGCGGGTCACGATGGTTAAGGATCAAGAACCGGTCGCGCCCCAAGTGGTGACGATCGTGCATCGCCTCACTGGTGTGAAGCTGCTTCGTTATCTGCTGCGCAATGAACCCGGCTCGATCGCGACGATCACTCCGGAAGACGTGAACGCGGATGCGCATGCCAGCATCATTGCGGGCGTGGCGCTCGAGGACGGAAAAACTATCGTCGCGCGCCTGCCGCAAGTTGCCGCCGAAATGGAAATCCAGCGTTCCAGTCTGCTGGCGCCGCCGGATGAACCTGATGAATCCAGAGATGCCGCGCACCGCCGTTTGCCGCGTGCGCCGCGAATGCAGCCCGATCTGACGGTAATGACGCAGGACGGCAAGACTTTCCGCGCACGCTACATCGGCGTGGATGGCTTAACCGGTTTGTCGGTACTGCAACTCACTCAAGCAGCCACGACTGCAGAGATCTCGGGCGGTGCACACAAGAAAGTTAGCGACGGCCAGAACGTGCAATTATTTGCTCCTGAGCGAGTGTCTACCGAGACGCCCTACACGATTCTCGTTCGCATCGGGAAGACGGAAGCAAAGATTGCCCAGGCCAAGGTAAAAGCGAAGGCCGACCTTGAACGTTTGCAGCTGCGTGGCACTCACCTATCGCCAAATGTGATTGGCGGCGTCGCCTGCGATCAAGCGGGCAAGACGCTCGGTATTGTTGACGCAATCGAAGGTAACAACGCGCGGCTGTTGACGACTGATGCGGTGCACGCGGCGACAAAACGCGTGCTCGAACGCCAGTCGAGCGTGCCGCGTCCTCTTTTGGGCATTCGTGGTGAAGAGGTTGATGAGTCGTCGCAGAAATCCCTGATGGCCTTCGGCTGGAGCGAGCAGGAGCTTGACGATCTAATCGACAACGAAGTCGGCATCCTGTTGACTTCGGTGCTGCCCGGCACACCGGCGGCCTTTGCCAAACTGAAGGTTGGAGACGTGATCCTGCGCGTTAACGGAAACGACGTTAAGGGCGCTGAAGAGTTTTCGGAAATGCTGACCAAGGTCGGCAGCGGCGAAGAGGTGAAGTTCACCGTCGAACGACCGAAGTTGAAGCAGTCGCTTTCAATCGTAGTAAAGCTGGGCGGCGCGTTTCAACCGGTCTTCGACTGGCAGTTTGAGTTTCCGAAGTTCCCGCACTCTACCGGCGGCTTGAAGACGCTCGGCATTGAGGCCGTTGCGCTATCGGGCAAATATGCGGCTCAGTGGGGTGGCTCTGGTGTTCTGGTCGTCGCAGTTGAGCCCGAGAGTGCTGCCGCCCGCGCGGGATTAAAGGAAGGCGACGTGATCGAAATGATTAATGGCCGCCTCGTCGGTCGTGGCGCCTGGATGTTTACGCATCAGTTTAACAAGAAACAAAAGCAGATCCTCTCGGTGTTGCGCCACAAAGAAAAGAAACAGATTGTGATCGAACCGGTCGAATAATTAGTCAGAACCACCTGCGGTAGCGGGTGGTTGATGTTTGGAATCACACCTTGTCGGCGATATTAGATCAACCGCCCGCAGGCGGTTCTGACAGGATTAGTCCGCTGGTTTTCCCGGCAACAAACCATCAGACGGCAGCGTCTGCGGTCCTTTGTCGTTGCAGATTGCGAACCGCGCATTCACATCCTGATACATCGTCACGCCGGCGTACTCGCCTTTCGCATTCAGGATGTAAAAGTTAATCCCGAAGTTCGGCAGCCCGCGACTGTTCAGCAGACGCTTCTCGATCGTATTTACCTGGATCCGCTTCAAAGCCGTCATTCCGGCATCTTTCGGGTGCGCGCCGCGGCGCATCTCTTCGACAATCAGGTATGAACACAGGTTGTAAAGATTTGCTTCGCCGCGACCGGTCGAGCCTGCGGCGCCAACACTGCCGTCAACATACAAGCCGGCGCCCAGAATAGGCGAATCACCGACGCGGCCAGGAATTTTCCAGGCCAGACCGCTGGTCGTGGTGACGCCGCAAATCTCGCCCTTCGCATTAATGCCGTCGCAATTGATCGTTCCGTGCAAGTTCT
This sequence comes from uncultured Acidobacteriota bacterium, assembly GCA_963726075.1. Taxonomy (GTDB): domain Bacteria; phylum Acidobacteriota; class Blastocatellia; order Pyrinomonadales; family Pyrinomonadaceae; genus UBA11740. The sequence goes on from CAVSAQ010000002.1 coordinate 333,730, forward strand.
CTGCGCGCAAGAGTCCTTCCGCTAACATCTGTTCAGTCGCGCGGCGTCCGGCCTCGGCCCGCTTTTTCGGATCGAGATAGTGCAGAGGGTCGATGCGACGCTTCCACTCAAGCCATCGGGCGCGCGAGTTGGCCGTGTTCAAATCATCTTCGATCTTGAATCCCATGCTGCGCGCGAAATCCTGCGCGCCTTTGCCAACAATCAAATGATGGTCAGTCTGTTCGCTGACGGCTTTAGCGACCAGCGAAGGCGTCCGTACGCCTTCCAAACAGGCGACCGCGCCGGCTTGTTTCCTGGGCCCGTGCATCACCGACGAGTCGAGCTGAACAACTCCATCAGCATTCGGCAGTCCGCCATAACCGACACTGTCGTCCAACGGATCCAACTCGACGATGTTAACTCCGGCGACCAGGGCATCGAGCACGTCTTCACCTTTGGTGATCATTGAGTACGCTTTCTGCACGCACGTCACGTCACCGCCATTCTTGAATCGGTTGCCGTTAGATGAAGCAACGACTAAAGGTTTGACCGCTGCCGGAATCAGCATGGTGGGCGCGTTAGCTTTCACCGCGCGTTCGGAAGCGAGTGCAACGCCGGCCACGGCGCTGCTGATCATGAAATCACGACGTTTCATCGCAGGTTAACCTCAGATGTTTTATTGGGCACGCGGGGGACAAGCTAAGACTAAACCCGTGTTCAGTCAACCCGGAATCTGAAACGTTGTGAGGCTGAGGCCTTGGCGATCCGATCGATGATTGTGAGTTGCAGCACGTAGCTGCCGGGAGCAAGCCCCGCGAGCTTCAGTTCAGCGGCGTACTGAATTCGCGCCAGATCCGTTGCGCCGTCAGTGCTTATCCGGTGAAGCGGGTCGGTTACTACCGGTTCGTCATCACGAAACACCTGGATTTGCACCGCCAGATCAGGTTTGGCCGGCGGCGTGCTGCCGGCGGGCGGCGGACTTCCATTACCGCTCGTTGTCCCCGGCCCACTCGCAGCGTTGTAGATGATCGTCACAAAGCGCAGATAGGACGATGAAGCGAAATGGCGAGCTACGTTAAGACCGACCTGAGCTAACAGCGGATCGTCGTTGGCCTCGGGGACGGTACTGTCATTAGTGGTCGACCTGCTTTTGCGCTCGCCAACGAGGAGGGAACTCAGCGCGAGTTTCTTCGCGGAAAAATCCGAGATTTCAATCCACTCCCAGGCGCTTCCGGCCGGACCGCCGTTTTCATCCGCAGCCACGACGCGGACCTGGTAAAGACCGGGCTTCAAAACTGAATAGTTGGTGTAAAGGATGTCCGGCGCTCGTTCGGTGTCCGCGGCAGATTTCGCGCGCACGTTCAATCGCTTGTCGAACGAATCCAGCACCTTGCCTTCGTCATTCAGAACTACTCCCGTGAGCAGAATGGCGGCGGTGGGAACCCCGGCTTTGTCCGCAAAATGAAGCGCGGCCGGCACCAGCCTGATTGAGCTAATCAGCACATCGCCCTTCTCGACGCTGTTGATGAAGTTCAGGGTGAGGTTAACGGGAAAGCCTGACTTCGGCATTACGGCTTGCAGATCCTTGCGTACTTCGGTCGTTCTGCTGGTTCCACTCGGCGCCGCGGCCTTCTTCGTGGCGGCGTCAGGCGCCTCACCCACACTATTTCGTGATCGTAAGTTCAAATCAGGACGACCAATCACACTGAGTTCCAGCCGTCGCTGTTTCGGACTGATCTCCTCGTTTGGGTCCGGCCGCCACGCGAGCAGATAGTAAACCGACGCGTCGTTCAGCCCCTTGGTGACAGGCACGGACAATGCGTTGGTGTTGAAGAAAGCTCTTCCGCCCGTGTCGTTGGCCAGGGCGTTCAGTACGTCTTGCGAGGCGCCGAGCTCACCCATTGTCCCGCGCGTCATCCGGCCGGAAGTATCAAAAATCACCGGCGTGCTCGCATCGGGTTGCCCGGTGGCCAGCCCGCGCGCATCGATCGAGTAGATTACGAATGCAGACGACGCGGCCGAAGCGGTTACCTTACGCAGGCGCGCATACGAATCCGAGTTTCGGGTATCGAGAAAAAAACCGTCGGACAATAAGAACATCACCTTGCGGCCGGGCGCCGAACGAAACTTTTCCATCACCCATTGGAGCGACGTCAGAGTGTTGCTTGCTCCCACCGCGGCCATTCGCAGAATCGCGGATGCGCGCGTCCGCACCTCTTCTTCGGCTCGCGCGCGACCGAGCATAGGGTTTTCTCGTAAAACCTGATCGACGTAGGGATCGAGCACATCGCGGTCGCGCACGTCGATGCGCAGCGCTTGAAACTCTGACATCGGTGGCGATTGATAGTCGCCCGATCTGAACGGTCGAGCGCGCACCCGCTCAATAGCCTTCAAGAGCACCTGCTTGTTGTCGGTCAGTTGCTGGAGAAAACCGATTTGACCGCTGGCGGCGATTAGCGCCACCTGATCGTTTTGGCCCATCTCGCGATCGACAAACTGGGCCAGCAGTTTTCGCGCGTGGTGCATGCTCCCTTCCGACAGGTGAAGATCGTCGATAAAGAAAAACACCAGGCGTCCCCGATCCAGTGGCGCCGGCGCCCCGGCGTTGGATGCCACGCCTCGCGCGGCGGCGAGCTGCGCCTCCTCGTTCGAACTGCCGGCTTTGACGAGCTCAAAGAAAGAAATCTCGCGGGGCTTGCCGTCAACCTTGAGCACGAACTGTTCGCGCTTTAGCCCGTCAACAAATTTTCCCTGCTTATCGAAAACCATCACGTCCGTCTGGACGAGGGAAGTGTTGACTCTGATTACATCCGGATTTTGATTTTGCGGTTGTTGTGCGGTCGCGGAAATGGCAGACGCGCAGAATGCGGTGAAGAAGATTGCGAGCTGTTTGAGCAAGTTTGAAACTCGCATGCTCCACAAGCCGAGGTTAGGTTTCCAGCGCTGGGGTTAACAGGAAAAGATCGCGGGGATGATATCATGTCGCGCTCTGAGTGGCACAGACTTCAGTCTGTGATCTAATGGTGGTATTCACAGACTAAAGTCTGTGCCACTTCGCACATAATCATGGACGACCTGAAAAAACTAATTCGCGAAGTGCCTGACTTTCCCAAGCCGGGTATTAACTTTTACGACATCACGACGCTTCTCAAGCATCCGGAAGGCTTGCGCAAAACCGTCGATGCGCTCGCGGCGGAATATGAAGGGACGAAGATCGATGCCGTGATTGGCATTGAGGCGCGCGGCTTTATCTTCGCGCCGGCCCTCGCCTATCACCTTGGCTCCGGCTTTGTGCCCGTACGGAAACCGAAGAAGCTGCCGGCCGAGCGCGCGTCGATCTCTTACGACCTCGAATACGGCCAGGACACTTTGGAAATCCATCGGGACGCGATCGGCAACGGGCACCGCGTCATCATCGCCGACGACTTGCTTGCCACCGGCGGTACCGCGAAAGCGGTGTGCGACCTGGTGGAAGGACTCGGCGGTACAGTTGAAGGGCTGGTGTTCGTCGTCGAGCTTCGAGTTCTTGCCCGGGCGAAAGAAGCTTGACGGTTACGACGTGAGGTCGCTGATCAAGTATCAGAGTTAGAAATAGTACTTAGTACTTTGAACTTAGTACTTTGTTTGGGCATTCAACGTTAGTTCTCACATCAAAGCACAAAGCACAAAGTACAAAGTACGATCTTGCATTCACTATTTACCGTTTACGATTTACCATTCACGAGGATGTGCTCCCGTAGCTCAGTTGCATAGAGCGCTCGCCTCCTAAGCGAGAGGTCGCGCGTTGGAATCGCGCCGGGGGCACCATTCAAACCCGACAACCCGACACAAAAGGAATAAGTCCAAATGTTTTGATTGAGTGACGCAAGATGAAACGAATCCCCCAATACCTCTTTCTCTCCCTCTTTTTCACTTTCGTCTACGCACTAGCTCTCGCTCCTGTCAGCTATGCGGTTGATGGCTGTTCGTCGCCGGGGTTCAAGGTCGCGCCGACCATAAACCTGGAGGCCGGTGTCTTCGGAATGGCGGTCGCGGACTTTAATGGCGATGGCCATCTTGATCTCGCAGCCTCCGCAAATAATGGTTTCGCTGAGTTCACGGTTTTATTGGGAAGGGGCGGCAGTGAGAGATTTGAACCTCCGATGACTTACGCGGCAGGTGGATCACCGCGAAGAATAGCCGTCGGAGATTTTAACGGCGATAGCAGGCCGGATTTGGCTGTGAGTCTCGATGATCTCGGGCAATCAACCGGCAGGCTCTCAATCGTGCTGAATGATGGTACCGGAAAATTCGGTGCTCCGAGCATCGTCAGTTTCCAGGGGCAGCCCACGCGAGCCGTCATCGGCGACGTCAACAACGATGGGAAGCTCGATATTATCAGCGCACTTTCTACGGGAGGCGCCGACGGAAAAGTTTCGGTCGTCCTGGGAGACGGCGCCGGTGGTTTTTCTGAAGCGCCGAATTCACCCTTCTTCACTTTAAGTCCCTACCACTATCTACTGACGATCGGTGACTTCAACGAAGACGGCAAACGCGACTTCGCAATCTTGGGAAGCAGCGGCAACCTAAACATCTGGGTTGGGGACGGTACCGGTCGCTTTACGCTGGGGAGTAATACGCCGACCGGCGGATTCTTGCTGTCCTTGACGGCGGGAGACTTCAACAACGACGGTCATTTGGATGTACTGCAGGGTGACCGGATGTTACTTGGAACAGGAACGGCGAGTTTTGGCGCACCCATCGTTGTTCCACTTCCGGCGGGCACTAACGCGGCCTTCGCGGCGCAGCTAAACCAGGATGGGAATCTTGATGCGGTTGTTGCGGGCCCCGCGGGCCTCACGATAATGCTGGGTAATGGAACTGGAAATCTCGTCCGCGGCACATCTTACACATCTGGCTTTGTTAATTTCACCGACTCTTTTGCAGTGCCCGGAGACTTCAACGAGGACGGGAAAATAGATCTCGCTGCCGTTCAGTCGGGAGGAATCGGGATTCTTGATGGTGATGGCACGGGCGAGTTCTACGATGCGCGGATTTATCAAACGACCATTCAGAGTCCCAACTATTTACTGGCGGCTGATTTCAACAGCGATGGCAAGCAAGACTTTGTGGTCGCTGCTGGATCGCCGACCGATCGGCGGATCGAAGTGGCTCACGGCGATGGGAACGGCGGTTTCACATTGAAGTCACTGACTCAATTTGGAATATGGCAACTTGGGACCATCGCTGCCGCAGATTTTAATAACGATACGAAGCCGGATCTTGCCGTCACGGTTCCGTCAGACGGAAGGGTCTTTATTCTTTTGAACGATGGTACCGGAGGGTTCCCGACCAACGGCACCACTCAAAGCTATTTACTCGGAGGTCAGCCATCAGCCGTAGAGACCGGCGACTTCAACAACGACAATAAAGTGGACCTTGTTGTCCTCCGCCGCTTTTCAAATGGCCTACATGTGCTTTACGGAGATGGCGCCGGCCTCTTCACTGTGCACAGCTTTACACCGCTTCCGGACACAACTGCTTTTAGCGATGTGGTGGTTAGTGACTTTAACGCCGATGGCAAGTTCGACCTCGCAGTCGGCGGCTTCGATCTCAACTTCGGGCCCGCAAATTATGTGCGTATCTTGACTGGCAACGGTGCCGGAATCTTTCCCAGCTTCACCGACGTTGCGACCGCCGGAGCGCCCGGTTCGCTCGTTGCTCGAGATTTGAATGGGGACAGCAAGCCGGATATTGCCGTACCTACTTCCGTAAGTAGCTCTCAGACGTCATTCGTCACCGTGATCTTTAATAACGCTCCGTCCGGATTCTCGTCACCAATCGATTATTCAATTGATGGAATAGGCATCCTCGGCGTGGGCGACTTTAATAACGACACCAAACCGGATTTAGCTCTGAGCAGCGGCAATTCGATACTTGGCGGTGTGGACGGTATTACTTTGTTCACGAACCAGGGTAATGGAAACTTTAACGCGCGGGTAAGTGTGTCCGCTGGGAAAGCGTCGGGTCATATTGCCGTCAGCGATTTCAACAACGATGGCAAAGAGGACGTGATAGTTAGTCAATTCAGTGGCAGCGTAGCGCTGCTTTTGAATGACGTCACCGTGGAACGGCCATGTTTGAGCGTGAATGACATTTCGGTTACGGAACCTGATTCCGGAACCATCAACGCTGTTTTCACCGTGACACTGTCGGCGCCCAGTGCACAAACCGTTCGCGTTAACTACTTCGTCCTGCCACTCCTCAGCAACCCCTCCGGAATGTTTTTTTCGTCTTCTACGAAAGGCGTTGATTTTGGAGATGTGCCAGGCACGTTGACGTTTCTTCCCGGTGAGACCGCCAGGACTCTAAGCATCCCGGTGAAGGGCGATCTCATTGACGAGTTCGACGAATTCTTCCGTGTCGCGCTCACAACTCCAGTAAACGCGAACATAAGCGACGGCAGAGGGAGGGGAACAATTCTTGATAACGACGCGCCGCCGACTATCACAATCAACGATGTGGCGGTGGCTGAGGGAAATCAAGTTCAATCGAGTGCTGGTTTCACCGTCTCACTCAGCGCGCCAAGCGAAAAACCGATCAGTGTTCAGTACGCTACAGCGCCAGACACGGCGACGGCGAATGTGGATTACTTTACCAGCTCATCGACGCTCGACTTTGCGCCGGGACAGGTCACGAAGACTGTTTCAATTGCGCTAAATCAGGATCCCGTCTTTGAGCCTGATGAGACGTTCTTCGTTAACTTGAGCAACGCTACCAATGCCACCATCGCAGATGGTCAGGGCCAGGGAACGATAACCAACGACGATCCTCTGCCCAGCATCTCGATCGGGAATTCATCTCGGGCCGAGGGCGCGTCAGGCACAAGTGGTAACTCTACCTTCAACGTTACTCTGTCCAACTCGTCTTATCAGGCTATTACCGTTTCGTTCGCCACCGCAGATGGGTCCGCCACCGCCGGCAGCGACTATGTCGCGACATCAGGAACGGTAACGTTCAATCCCGGCGAGACCACCAAGTCAATCTCGGTCGAAGTGTCCGGGGACAACATTGACGAAGTAATCGAAACATACTTGGTGAATCTCACTAACCCGACCAACGCGACCATAACTACGGCTCAGGGTACCGGCTCAATTTTCGACGACGATGGTCCGACAATGAGCCTCGGCAATGCCTCTGTTACAGAAGGCAACTCCGGATTCATCAACGCAGTCTTTACTGTGACGCTCTCAGCGCCGAGCGTACAATCGATCACGGTCAATTACGCGACTGTCGGTGGTACGGCAACTTCCAACATCGACTTTCAGCGTGTTTTCTCAAGCACGTTATTCATTCCCGCCGGAGCCGCTTCCGGCACCTTTAATGTTCGAGTTTTTGGTGATTTTGAAATTGAGCCTGACGAGCAATTCAGTGTGACTCTGCAAAGCCCGAGCAGTGCCACGATAGCTCCTGGGCAGGGCACCGGCACGGGCACGATTGTAAACGACGACTCTCACGGCAAGCTGCAATTCAGTAGTCAGACGTACAGTGTCAGTGAAGACGGAGGCAGCTCTGTGATCTCGGTCACTCGAATCGACGGAGCCACTGGCGCCGTTACCGTCGATTATGCCACCAGCAACGGAACCGCTACCGCGGGATCCGATTACACGGCGACTTCGGGAACGCTGACGTTTAGTCAGGGAGAGACCTCTAAGACGTTCTCAATTCCGATTACCAGCGACGGTGTGTTCGAAGCTCCAGAGACCGTCAACCTGACTCTGACTAATCCAACCGGCAGCGCGGTGCTGGGTACCACGTCGGCCGCGGTTTTGACGATTAGTACTCCGCCGCTATTTTTGCTCCTGGAAGAGCCAGGGACAAATCCCGGTCAAGTCGCCGCGTTCGAAGCGGTATCATTGCTGAGAGATCCATTCAGCGTTTTATCGGCAGTCGCTTTGTATCCAGCAGTTGATCGAAACACGAGAGTGACGGTGTTTGTGACAAATCTACAATTAGCGCCCACAGATGTTGCTTCATCAGTCAAAGTCCATCTGACTGACAGTAACAATCAGACCTATGAAGTCGGGGCAGAGAATGTGGGGGCGGTTCCGGACTTGGGCTTCACGCAGATAACATTCAGGCTGCCCGATAACTTATCTACAGGCACAGTTAGCATCAAAGTCGTTGCGCATGATCAGGAGAGTAATCAAGCGACGTTCCGGATCCAGAACTAATCTGCGCGAGCTCACATCATTTCAAACCCTTTGGAATCAATTCGCGTCAAATAGAGATAGTGGGTTAATTTTTCTCTCTGGGTCGACGCGAAGGATTTAAGCAATGTTTCGAAGTCTCATCCTTATTGCCGCTTTGCTTCTGACTCTGCCCGTAAGGGCTCAGCAGCTGCCGACTCCTCCAGCGCAGCCCGACACCGGGCCAGGCGGGAAACAGAAGCCACACGCGGCGGTGATCAAGAACCGGTATGGGCAGGGCGGCCAAGAATACTGGATCTACGAGCCTGATCGGCCAAAGCCGAAGACCGCGCCGGTAGTTGTTTTCCTGCATGGCTGGGGCGGGACAAATCCACTCTATTACGGTGCGTGGATCGATCATCTTGTGAAGCGGGGCAACATCGTTGTGTTCCCGCGTTATCAGTCCAGCATCCTGACCAGACGCGAGGACTTTATTCCAAACACTCTTGATGCCGTCAGTGCTGCGCTGGCACGGTTGCAAAGCGAGCCAGGTCACGTAAGGCCTGACTTGAGTAAAGTCGCCGCCGTCGGGCATTCACTTGGTGGGGTGCTGGCTGCCAGTCTGGCGGCGTTGGCCGACGAGAATAAGCTTCCGCAGCTCCGGGCCGTGATGGCCGTCGAACCTGGGTTGACCCGGGCTCCAGTCAGTGTGCCAATGGCGGACCTGAACAAGATTCCGAAAAGTACGCTGCTGCTTTCGATCGCCGGAGACCGTGACAGTCTGGTTGCCGATCATGACGCAAAGAGAATCTATTACGAGTCGAAGCAAATCTCGGCCGACAACAAAGATTTCGTAATGCTCGTCAGCGACGAACGAGGGCGACCCGGTCTGATCGCAGGTCACCGCGCGCCGACAGCGCCTAACGCAGAGTACGACAACGGTGAGGGCGACTTTACCGCAAGACGTCCCGGTCCCCCGGGTGGTTCGACAACTGATGGCCCTGCACGCATTGATTCCCGAACTCCCATGACCGACGCCATCGACTACTATGGACTCTGGAAGCTCTTCGACGGGTTGTGCGATGCCGCCTTCTCTGGAAAGAATCGTCAGTTTGCGCTTGGCAACACACCGCAGCAACGATTCATGGGGAAGTGGAGCGACGGAACTCCGGTGAAGGAACTAGTCGTGACGGACAAGCCTTAGTCCCCGCGGCAGGCCGCGGATCTCAATAAGCGAAACCAAGATGATCAAGATTCTTTTTTCGGTGTTCCTGTTTTCCACTTGCGCCGTCGCGCAGGTGAAGTTTGAGGTGAAGAGTGCGTCAAAGCTCTACGACGTCCGAATCGAAGTGGCCGGTTGCGAGGACAAGATCTGCGAGGGCCCGGCGACGTTCACGCTCTTCAAAAAGAATCACCGGAGTCCGTTTCAAGTCTTCAAGCTTCCCGACACCTCGTTCATGCTTGGCGAAAATGTTGAGCCGAGCGCGAACATCACGCGCCTCGATCAACAAAGCGCGGTGAACTTTTCTGATTACAACTTTGACGGAGTTGAGGATCTTTCGTTGTGTGACGGACGAAACGGCGGTTACGGGGCACCCTCGTATCAAATCTATCTGTTCCTGCCGCGCGCAGGCCGATTCATCCTGAGTGAGGATTTTACTGAGCTGTCACAGACCGGGCGGCTCGGTGATCTCGAACGCGATGCACGGCGCAAGCGTCTGCGCACTTTCAGCAAATCAGGGTGTTGCCTGCACATGACCGAAGAATTTGTGGTCGTCAACAACCGGCCAAAGAAGGTCCTGGAAATCGTCGAAGACGCCACGATGACTGACGAGAAGCGTGTGAAGATTACGACCAAATCGCTCGTGGGCAGACGTTGGCGAACAACGACTAAGTACGTGCCGCGAATCGCCCAATAGTGGCGCGCAAAAGCCAAACCAAGCTAGCTTTTGTTCCTTTCACCATTTACTATTTCCCAGTTAATTGTTCCGTAGCTCATTGCATAGAGCGCTCGCCACCTAAGCGAGAGTTCGCGCGCTGGAATCGCGCCGGGGGGCACCATTTCTGCGTCGCACACAGCCAATTAATTCTCTAACAATGAAGGAGCGTATCATCACAATAAGGGCTGACTCGTTAGAGGAAGCCAGAAGCACGCTCTACACAAACGAGTTGATTGTGCTGGAAGAATCGATTCTCGATCAGGGAAGGATCGAGACCATCGAAGCGAGTGGCGAGACGGTTGAAGACGCATTTAAAAAGGCGCAAAGCAAGGTCCCGGCGAACGCGAAAGCGGAGATACGGAAAGTCCAATCCAAACCCAATCGAATTACACTTCTGGTGCAGGCTGACGACGAAGAGAGCGCCGGCAAAGGAAAAGCTGACGTAATAGGATCCGTATCCTTATTTAAGAGAGGTCGAAAAGGGTTTTGGGGATTTGGTAAGACTCCCAATGTGTATCAGGTTGTTGTCATTCAGCCAGCCATCGTGGAGTTAACATTCCGGGTAAAGGCGACAATACGAGCAACCGTTCGGGACTACTTTGCCGAGGACTTACTGGAGAGCATTGCGGTCGCGCGTTCGACCAGCAGTTCATTGCCTGAAATTCTTGAAATACTAAATCCAAAAACTGATCCTGAAATCCAGACATGGCTTGTCCAACTTCACGAATTCAATCCTGCTTCAGCATTAGACGTCATTGAGAACGCTTGTCGGAACGATCAGAAAGCGAATTGGCAAATAGTTATCAAAGAAGCTTACACGCAAGCTTCCATTACGAGAGCGCGAGAATTGAGAGAGCAGGAGATTAGATTGAGGGATCTGGACGTAAAAATAGCGGATGGCTTTGGGCTTTATAGTTCCGTCGATTGGTATCCACGACGCCAGAAGGAGCCAACCGGTTTACCTAGATACGGAAGCAGGGAGTGGGAATATGACTCTCATCGTCAGCCCAATGAACGCCTTAGAAAAACTATCCCACAATACTCATCGGACCGGGAAGCATTTAGTGAAGTCGAACGAAAACTTCGAGGTGAGAATCTTTACGAACTATATCTGCAGGCGCTCTTTGATGAAGATAAAGACGAATCGACCGCTAGTCTGGAGCAAAAGTGCACTGCTGCCCTCAGAGCTCGAAGTTCGAAGCGCGCAATAGGTTCTTCATGAACCTGGAGCGGCCAAAGTGCGACGGAATGGCCAGCTCTAGCTCGAAAGTCGGGCAATAGTCGCGCCCAATCCTCCCGCGTCCGGTGGCGCGTCCGTCCAATCCAACACGAAATCAGTTCGCTCCAGCACGTTGCGCACGATTTCTCGCTGCACACCAATGCCTTTGCCGTGGATGATGCGCACGACTCGAAAACCCTTCGCGTGAGCTTCGTGCAGGTATTCTTCAACGACTGCTTTCACCTGTCGTGGCGGAATCGAATGTAGATCGAAGACGTCAGTGATCTCGATCACAACGGGTTCAGGAAATGGGTTGTCGTCTTCTTCAGGCATATTGTTTGGAGTGCGCCGGCTTGACGGCGCTTTTATCGCGCTTTGCCTTTGCGACCTGGCGTGGAAAACGTGTCACGCAGTTTGGACTTCTCTCCGTGTCTCTGTGTGGCCTCTGTGTCTCTGTGGTGGATTGACTTGGCGGTATTCCACCACAGAGACACGGAGATTTCACTGAGACACAGAGAATTGTGTGGCACCGCGTTTTGCATTTGCGCGGCGTCGCTCTATAATTTTCCTTGCTATTGCAAGCTATCAAATTCCCGCTGAGTTCGCTGACCTTGATTGAGCAAATCCGAAAAGGAGATCTCCTTTGGCGATTCGTCTGAGCCGGACTTTCGTGTTGCGAAAGCTCCATCAGTTGAGCGGCATCATGCCGCTGGGCGCTTTTCTGCTGGAGCACTTCTATACGAATTCCAAAGCGATCGCCGGCGCCGCCAGTTTCAATAAAGCGGTCGAAGATCTCCAGGCGATTCCGTACATTTTGCTGGTTGAGATCACCTTCATCTTCATTCCGCTGATCTACCACGCGGTTTATGGCCTGGTCATCACGGCGGAAGCGCGACCTAACAATCTCGCGTATCCATATCCGCGCAACTGGTTCTACACGGTTCAGCGCCTCACCGGCGTCATTCTATTCTTCTTTATCTTATTTCACGTTCTGAACTTTCGATTTGGAATGATTCCGGGTCTGAACACAGTTTCCGTGGCGCATCATCCTGAGCAGTCGTTCGAGATTGTCTCGCGCGAGTTCCGCATGATTCCAATCTTCATCGTCTACATGGTGGGAATCACTGCGACGGTCTGGCATTTCGCCAATGGCATTTGGCTGTTCCTCGTCGATTGGGGAATTACCATCGGCGAGCGCGCCCAGCGATTAGCGGGTTACGCCTGTTTAGGCTTTGGTGTTGTGCTGCTGTTTGTCGGCATCAACGCGGCGGTAGCGTTCATCCGGCCAGGAGGACTGCTGGCTGGAATCCTGTAGCAGCCGATCAAAAGAAGATGGCTACTCAAATCAATATTGCAGTTGTCGGGGGCGGCCTCGCCGGTTTGGCGGCGGCGATGAAGATTGCTGAAGCCGGGCACAACGTCGAGTTGTTTTCCGTCGTGCCGGTGAAGCGTTCGCATTCTGTCTGTGCCCAGGGCGGCATCAACGGCGCCGTCAACACCAAAGGCGAAGGCGACTCGACGTGGGAGCATTTCGACGACACGGTTTACGGCGGCGACTTTCTTGCCAACCAGCCACCGGCGAAAGCGATGTGTGAAATGGCGCCGGCGATCATTTACCTGTTCGATCGCATGGGCGTGCCGTTCTCGCGCACGAACGAAGGCCTATTGGATTTTCGCCGCTTCGGCGGCACGAAGCATCACCGCACAGCCTTCGCGGGAGCTTCGACGGGCCAGCAACTACTCTACGCGCTCGATGAGCAGGTCCGTCGCTACGAAGTCACCGGCAAAGTTAAGAAGTACGAAGGCTGGGAAATGATGTCGCTGGTGCTCGACGATCATCAGGTGTGTCGTGGCCTGGTAGCGATGAATCTGCGCTCGCTCGAGCTGAAAGCATTTCCCGCGGACGCCGTCATCATCGCCACCGGCGGCCCGGGCCTCATCTTCGGAAAATCGACCAACTCGATGGTTTGCACGGGCAGCGCAGTCGCGGCGTGCTACCAGCAGGGCGCGAAATATGCGAACGGCGAATTCATCCAGGTGCATCCCACCTCGATCCCGGGCGAAGACAAGCTGCGTTTGATGAGCGAATCCGCGCGCGGTGAAGGCGGCCGCGTCTGGGTGCCGCGGAACAAAGGCGACAATCGCTCGCCATCGTCGATTCCTGAGACCGAGCGCTGGTATTTTCTGGAAGAGAAGTATCCGGCTTACGGCAACCTTGTGCCGCGGGACATCGCGACGCGCGAAATCTTCAAGATTTGTCTCGAGGGCTTCGGCGTTAGTGGCGAGAACCAGGTTTTTCTGGATGTAACTCATATCCCGGCTGAAACATTGGATCGCAAGCTCGGTGCGATTCTCGAAATCTACGAGATGTTTGTCGGCGACGATCCGAAACATGTGCCGATGCGCATCTTCCCCGGCGTGCACTATTCGATGGGCGGGCTGTGGGTTGATTTCAAGCAGCACACAAATATTCCCGGATTGCTGGCGGCGGGCGAGTGCGACTACTCGATTCACGGGGCGAACCGTCTCGGAGCGAACTCACTTGTTAGCTGCGTGTATGGCGGGTTCGTCGCGGCGCCGGCGGCGCTCGAATGGGCGAAGAACGTCGAGCGGAACGGCGCAAACGGTTCGCGGATTTACGAGCAGGAAACGAAGCGCCAGCAGGAAATTAACGACGGGTTGATCAAACAGAGCGGCACCGAGAATCAGTACAAGCTGCACGAAGAGATGGGCAAAGTGATGACCGACAACGTCACGGTCATTCGCTACAACGATCGTCTGAAGGCCACGGACGAGACGTTGCTCGAACTGATGGATCGTTACCAGCGCATCTCGATCAACGACTCGAACCTTTGGGCGACGATGGCTTTGCCGCATGCACGACATTTGGACAACATGCTCGAGCTCGCCCGCGTGATTACGCTGGGTGCCCTCAATCGGAACGAATCGCGCGGCGCGCATTACAAACCTGACTTTCCGGAACGTGATGATGCAAACTGGTTGAAGACGACGATTGCCGAATACTCCGGTGAAGGCCCGGTGTTCTCGTACGATCAGGTGGACGTTTCGCTGATTCAGCCGCGCAAACGGGATTACTCGGCTGATAAGAAAGAGACTGCGGCGGCTTCGGGCTCGCCGCAAAAAGGCGGCGCCCCACAGATTCCGAGCAGCGACATGCAGCAGAAGCCTGAGAATCTGAGCGGGCCAACGGGCGACGTCAGGGTGAGTTAGGATCGGGCGTCGTTTAGAGGCGGGCTACCGCCCGCCAACTTCGCGGAACAAATAGTCGGGCAGTAGCCCGACTCGAAACAATCCAATGGCTAACACAGTCGAGATTCATATTAAACGCCGCGACAATCCCGACGCGCCCACGCGCTGGGAAGAGTTCGAGATTCCTTACCGCAAGAATCTCAACGTCATCTCGTGCCTGATGGAGATTCGCAAGAATCCGGTCACCAGACAGGGCAAGCAAACCACGCCGCCGTCGTGGGACATGAATTGTCTCGAACAGGTTTGCGGCATCTGCACGATGGTGATCAATGGCCGCGCGCGACAGTCCTGCTCAGCGCTCGTCGATAACCTCGATCAGCCAATCAAGCTCGAACCGATGTCGAAGTTTCCGAACGTGCGCGACCTGATCGTCGATCGCTCGGAGATGTTCGATCACTTGAAACGCGTGCATGCCTGGGTCGAACTCGACGGCAGTCACGACCTCGGCCCCGGTCCGCGTATGGATCAGGAAGACGTGATGGAGCGCTACGCGTATTCGCGCTGCATGACCTGTGGTTGCTGCCTCGAAGCCTGTCCGCAGTACGACGGCGACAACTACATCGGCCCGCAGGCGATTGCGCAGGTGCGCCTCTTCAATATGCATCCGAGCGGCGCGATGGATCGCGAAGAACGTCTGGAAGCGTTGATGGGCGACGACGGCATCACGAATTGCGGCAACGCGCAGAATTGCGTGAAAGCTTGTCCGATGAATATTCCGCTCACCCGGGCGATCTATGAAGAGAACCGCGAGACCGTCGTGCACGGTTTGTTTGGTTGGCTAAAGAAATAATCTCCCGTCTCGTCGGTCAGGCAGGATCAAAATTCCCATCCGAGAGCAGGGGCGAAAGGCGGAAGGCGTTCCGGCGGTTTCGCGTGCTTTGAGCTTCAGGACTGTTAGCGCCGAATTGTCCGGCAACCCGCCGCACCGATTCGTCTGCCATCGCGGCCAATAGTTGAGCGCCCGCCAAATTCGGTTGCGCTTGAATCACTGCCCGGAAGATGCTCCTCGCGCCGCCATCCCCGTGCTGATTCGCCAGATCCAGCATAAAGGCTATCCCTCGCTCTGAGGTGATCTGCGGGGCGAACCCATGCAGGAACTGGAGCGAGTTGTTAAAAGCTGCGAGTGCGGTGCGCACCTGTACTTTTTCCAGGGCTGGCTCAAGCGCGGCTCGACTGAAGCGACCTGTCCAGGGCTGGCTTATTAGATTGAATGCCGCGTCGGTAGTAGTGCCGTTGGCGTTAACTCCGCCATTCGCTTTCTTAGTGTGCGCGACCATTCGCTGGGCCAGATTTGCATCACCGTCGCCGAACACAGTTGCGAACAACTGAGGCTCATCAGTTTGAAACGCTGACACGATGTCCCGCAGCCGTCCAGGTTTCTGCGCCCACTGAATCAACCCGTAAGACAACCCGGCGCGATCAGTGTTTCGGTTCTGCGCGTTAAAACGCCCGGCGCCTTCAAACTCAGTCGTTATGCTCATCACTCTGAGCATTCCGGTGTACGGAAAATCCAGGGTCAGAGTCAGATATCCACGCGAAGCGGTCGGGTTAGCGTTGGGTTCGGTCGGGGCAGCGGCCAGAGCTCTCAGCGTGGCGGCATCGACAGTTGCGACTTGTGGGTTGCCGGGAGGGACCACCGGTAAGCCGTGAGCTTGTTGAAAGTTTCGAACCGCGGCAGTTGTGGTTGGACCAAAACTGCCATGGGCTGCATCGCCCTGACGCGGCATTCCACTTACGCCGTGGGCGCGCAGCAAGTCTTGAACGATCGCCACGGCGGGCCGGTCGCCACCGCTGTTTATGATCGGAGGCGCATTTGGATCCTGCATGAGGGCGTCGATAGTTGGGACTCCAGACTGAGCCATTTTCTTCTCCTTTTATGTTGAGCGCAGACGTTAGTGAGCAGGAAACATTTATGGGAGTCGCAATTACAGCGAGCGTGGTGGGACTCCTGATGTTTCGAACTGGCGGGTTATACCTCCGCGATTAGGCGTAGTCAAGAGATCAAGTGACTCGGTCGCGACGCAAATCTTCGAGGAAGGATTGACGTCACCGTTGCCTTCCATGAAGCGATTTACGAAGAGAATCGCGAGACTGTCTTCCACGGCCTCCAGGCTGACTGAAACATTAGTTACTAAGTCACAGAAATCTAATGCCCCGAGAGCCATGCCCCTCCTGAGATGTACTATTGACCTCCGTATTTTTTTATTGACAGCCAGACTTGCCTGAGATATTGTCCCGCCGCATTCGACCGGAGGATGTTCCCTGACATCAACGAGAGGGCATTCCACGTCGTCGCATCGGTTAGTCAACCATCCCCCAAACCTGCCTCGCGTAAGCGGCGACGCCGACTGTGGACGAGCACGCTCCGGCGGCTGAAACAGTTCCTGTCTCGAGACGTTCGACCCGTGGGACTCGCCAACTGCTCTTTATGGAATCAACCCAACTGGAGGGGTTCGAGTATGAAGAATCATGTGAGATTGACTGTCATGCTGACGGTCTTGTTTGCGGTCGTAACTTCTATGTTGTTGCCCGCGGCTGACGCGAAACGAAAACCTCGCAGAACGCGCGCCGACAATGCGAAGTCGAAAGAGGCGGCGACTCTCACCAAGAGCCATTTTGTACCGAACCCTGCAAGCTCAAGAGTTCAAGAGTCCGTTTCGTCAACGCCGGTTGTTTCGCGGGCGGTCGCATTCGCCGTGACCGAGCCGGTGAGCGAAATGGAGCAGAAGAGCGAGTTAACAAACACCCGCAGACGCGGTAAGGTCGAGGCCAACGAAGAGAAACCAGAGAAAAATACGAGTCCACCGCGGAGCGGACACGAGGACTTTGACGCCACTGTTTCTTCGCAGGCGCCGATCACCTTGCCGGCCATTCCTTCTCCAGCCAGCAACTTCGAGGCTTTGAGCAATAACGACAATGCGACTCATCCGGCCATTCTCGGGTTTGTTAATCCTCCAGACACGGTCGGCGACGTCGGCCCGACGCAGTATGTCCAGGCCGTTAACCTGCTGTTCCGTGTCTATGACAAGTCGGGAATTCCGCAGACGGCGCCACAGCCTATCAGCGCGCTGTTCGCTGCTCTCGGTCCGCCCTGTTCGAACAACGATGATGGCGATCCGATCGTGCTCTACGACTCGTTAGCCGATCGCTGGATCATCACCCAGTTCATGGTTTCCGGAGCGACCCCGCTCTCGCAATGCCTGGCCGTCTCGCAGACCGGCAACGCGGCGGGTGCTTACTTTACCTATCGTTTTGTCATGCCGAACGCCAAATTCAACGACTATCCGAAGTTTGGTGTCTGGCCCGACGGTTACTACTGGTCGAACAACCAGTTCAATCTGGCGGGCACGGCGTTCCTCGGCGTGGGAGTTTTTGCCCTGGATCGCGCCAAGATATTGGCCGGCGATCCGACTGCGAGTTACATCTTCTTCGATCTTGAAACAACCGTTCCCAACGCGCGCAGCATGTTGCCCTCAGACGCCGATGGCCTCACGCCTCCGCCGGCTGGCGCGCCCAACGTGTTTTCTTACTTCAACGCCAACGAGTTCGTAGGCGAAACAGACTCGCTCAGGCTTTATGAATTCAATGCGGACTTTGCCAATCCGATGAGTTCCACGTTCACGCAGCGACCGGAGAGTCCGGTCTCAGTCGCGGCCTTCAGTCCGCTTTCGCCTGCCGGACTCGACGACATCGAGCAGCCGCCGCCATCCGGCGCCACGAGCGCGCTCGATTCGATCAGCGACCGCCTGATGAACCGCCTGCAATATCGAAATTTTGGCGGGTACGAGTCGCTGATCACGAATCACACGGTCAACGTCGGCACCGGAACTACATTAGCGACGCATCAGGCCGGAGTTCGCTACTACGAACTGCGACGCACACTGCCGGCAGGCGTATGGACCGTCAATGAGCAGGCTACGCAAGCTCCTGACACACATAATCGCTGGATGGGTAGTGCGGCGATGGATCACGAGGGCAACCTGGCCGTCGGATACAGCGTCTCGAGCACCACTGTCTTTCCGTCAATCCGATACGCCGGTCGATTCGCCGGCGATCCGCCCGGCGGTCTGGTTCAGGGCGAGGCATCCATTCAAGTCGGCGCCGGCGTGCAAACGAATACGGGCTCGCGTTGGGGCGACTACAGTTCGTTGAACGTCGATCCGACGGATGACTGCACGTTCTGGTACACGCAGGAGTATTACGCAACCACCGACACGACTCCTGGCAACGCGCCCTTCGGCGCCAACTGGCAGACCCGCGTGGCCAGCTTCAAGGTCAACCCGACTTGCGCGGCGCCGCAACAAGGCACATTGCAAGTCAACGTCACGAATTGCCAGACCGGCTTCCCGGTTCCCGGCGCGTCGGTGACCATCAACGGCAATCTCTACGGAGCGACCGGCGCCGGCGGTTCGAACTCGTCACAACTCTCGCCGGGAAACTACACGGTAGTTGTCAGCGCACCTGGCTATTTTTCGTCAGGGCCGCTCGCGGCGACGATCACGAATGGAAACACGACGACCATCAACCTCTGTCTCACCGGGATGCCGAACATAGACCCTGCCGGCTCGACGATCACGGCGGAAAGCTGTGCCCCGGCGGACAACGCGATCAGCCCGGGTGAAACCGTCACGCTGGATTTCGGTATGAAGAATAGCGGCACCGCGGCGACCTCGAACCTGGTCGCGACTTTGCAGGCGACCGGCGGCGTGACCAGCCCCAGTGGTCCACAAAACTACGGCTCAATTCCACCGGACAACACAACTGTCGTTTCACGTTCGTTCACTTTCGTGGCCAACCCGTCGGCCAGTTGCGGCGACACGTTGACTGCGACTTTTGACCTGCAGGACGGCACGAGCAACCTGGGAACGGTAACTTACACGTTCACTTTGGGGGCGTTGGCCGTTGGCTCGACAACCGCCACTTACAGTAGCGGCAACATCGCGGTGCCAATACCCGATGTATCGACGGTTGACGTCCCGTTGACGGTTGCGGACACAGGTTCGATCACCGACGTCAACGTCAAGGTTCGCCTCAATCACACTTTTGACGGCGATCTCGAACTCCGCCTGGTCGCACCGGACGGGACAATCGTTCTGCTGTCTGACAACCGCGGTGGGGCCACCGATAATTACGGAACCGGCACGAACGATTGCTCAGGCGTCCCGACCATTTTTGACGACGCGGCTACCACGGCGATCGGAGCCGGGGTTGCGCCCTTCGCGGGCACGTTCAAACCTGAAACACCATTGTCCGCTCTCAACGGCAAGAACTCGGCAGGCACGTGGAAACTCCGAATCACTGACACGGCCGGGTCGGACGTTGGAATCGTCGGATGCTTCCAACTCGAGATTTCCCGTCGGCGATATGTCTGCTGTGGCGTCGCGGGTACTCCGGACGTAGTAGCTGCGCCTCCAGCGGTTATAACTGCTGAGAGCTGCACGGCGCCGAATGGGGCGGTCGATCCGGAAGAAACAATCACAGCCGACTTCCCGCTGCGAAATAACGGCGATGCCTCGACGAATAACCTGGTGGCGACGCTATTGCCTGGCGGAGGAATCACGCCTCAGAGTGGACCACAGAACTACGGGGCAATCAGTCCGATCAGTCCAAGCCCAACCTCGAGGCCATTTACCTTCGTTGCGCAGGGCACGTGCGGCAGCATGGTCACTGCCACACTGCATCTGCAAGACGGGCCTAACGACCTCGGCAACGTTACGTTCACGTTCCGCCTGGGTGTGATTGTGTCGGCGACGAATTCGTTCTCGAACAATGCGTCGATTACCATCGCCGACACGCCGCGCGTCGGCGGGGTCGCGCAGTCAGTGCCGTATCCGTCAACCATCGCCGTCTCAGGCGTAGCGGGCACGGTCAGCCGTGTGGCCGTCCGCCTGAAAGGCTTTAACCATACGTGGCCGGACGACGTTGACATGCTGCTGGTCGGCCCGACGGGGCAGAAGATGATCATCCTTTCCGACGCGGTAGGCATAACGCCGGGCGTGACGAATCGGACGTACCTGCTCGATGACACAGCAGCGGCCATCATGCCGGCGACGGGGAATCCGGCGTCAGGTAGCTTCCGTCCAGCCAACTACGGCGCGGTGGACACCTTCACAGCGCCGGCTCCGGCTCCACCGTATCAATCGCCCGCAGCTGTCGGAACGGCCACCTTCGGGTCAGTGTTTGGCGGCTTAAACCCGAATGGGAATTGGTCGCTCTATATTGTTGACGATGTTAGCGGCGATGCCGGCAGCATTACCGGTGGCTGGGACCTCATCATCACGACCGAGGATCCGTCGTGCTGTAACAGCGCGTGCACGCTCACGTGTCCGGACGACATTACTGTCAACAACGCTCCGGGTCAGTGCGGCGCGGTCGTGAACTATGACCCGGCTGAGGTTGACGGTAGCTGCGGCGTCGTCTCGTACAGCCATGCCTCCGGCTCGTTCTTCCCGGTCGGAACAACGACTGTCACGGTGACGTCCACACGGGCTGACAATACGACCCAAAGCTGCACGTTTGATGTGACGGTGAATGACACTGAAGGACCGCCGACGACCGGTCCGGTAACAGCGTCACCTAACAGCTTGTGGCCGCCAAACCACAAAATGCGGGACGTCACGCTCACTTACAGTCCGGGCTCAGACAACTGCGGTGGAGCAGTCAACTGCGTCGTCTTCAGCGTTACCAGCAACGAGCCGGTCAACGGCACAGGCGACGGCGACACTTCACCTGATTGGCAAATCATCAGCCCAACCCAGGTGAAACTGCGTGCTGAGCGAGCGGGCGGCGGAACCGGTCGGATCTACACGATCACGGTCAGGTGCACGGACCAGTTCGGTAACCACACGTTCCGGACGACGACCGTGACCGTTCCACACAACCAGTAATCGGCGAGCTCATCTCGCTGCCTAAACTAAGAGGCACTGGCCGAAAAGCCAGTGCCTCTTTTTTTCTTTGGGGCTCGGCAGCTTCAGAGTGCCGACGTCATGGCGAAATGAGAGGGCAGGTGAACTTCGAATTCAAAGACGGAAACGGCAAATCTCACAGGCACTTGTGAATGCGCCCGGTGCTGCCTTGCTCGAGCGTGAAGGTGCCCAGGTTTTCATTGTTGCGCGTCAACTCGATGCTCAGGGTCATAGTCTTCTCTTTGATTGATCCCCGGTAGACGGCCGGCTGCTCGTTGTTCTCGCCCATACGCTGCGGACCGCCGCGTTCGCGCGCAAACACACCCTTGGTCTCGAATTTTCCGCCAGCGTCGGGAGCGATCTTCTCGGTGATACGGCCGTGGGCGCAGTCGAACTCGATCTCTGCGCCCTCATCACTGACTTCCATCGCGATGCTCTGACCGCCCCACGTTCCGCGCAGGTCGCGTGACTGACTGGATGTCTTTGCGTTGGCGTTCATGGTTGAGTTTGCGTTCGAATTAGTGTTCGACGATCGGCACGATGAGCCCTGCCAAAAGAAGAAGGCAAGCGGCACCGCGAAGAGAAGGGCAATCGAGTTGTACCGGTTCGTGCTCATCATTCCATGACCCTCTCGCCCAGAACCGTCGCTAACGTGCGGGCTTCTTACACTCAGATGCCAAGAACATCGACAAGTTCCTGCACGGACGCGGCGCTCTTCTGCAAGGCGATGCGTTCTTCGGCGGTCAACGTAATCTCGATCACTTGCTCCAGACCCTTCGCGCCCAGCTTGCACGGCACGCCGACGTACAATCCGTTCACGCCATACTCGCCTTCGAGATAAGCCGCGCACGGCAGAATCTTTTTCTTGTCTTTCAGAATTGATTCCGTCATTTCCACTGCGGCCGCAGACGGCGCGTAATACGCCGAACCGGTTTTCAACAGCGCGACGATTTCCGCGCCACCGCCCGCAGTGCGCTTCACAATCGCGTCGATTTGTTCCTTCGGCAAGAGTTCCGTAATGGGAATTCCCGCGCAGGTTGAGTAACGCGGCAACGGCACCATCGTGTCGCCGTGACCGCCAAGCACAAACGCAGTAACGTTCTCAACCGAGACATCCAGCGCTTCCGCAAGGAAGCAACGCATGCGTGCCGAGTCCAGAACGCCGGCCATTCCGATCACGCGATGTTTCGGAAATCCTGAGCGGCGAAGCGCCACCTGACACATCGCATCCAGCGGATTCGAGACGATTATGAGAATGGTGTTGGGCGAACGCTTTACGATTTCATCGCAGACCTTGCCGACAATGTCCGCATTCGTTTTCAAAAGATCGTCCCGGCTCATTCCGGGTTTACGGGCCAAGCCAGCCGTAATAATAACGACGTCTGAGTCTTTCGTTTCGTCGTAGCCGTTCGTGCCGATTAGCCGCACATCGAAGCCTTCGATTGGCGCCGTCTCAGCCAAATCCAGAGCTTTGCCTTGCGGCACGCCTTCTACGATGTCGACCAGCACCACGTCGCCAAGTTCTTTCGACGCCAGCCAATGCGCCGCCGTCGCGCCGACGTTTCCGGCGCCAACAACTGTAATTTTCTTTCGACTTCCCACGATTAGTCCTTTCGAGTCGCAGAGACTCAGTTGGATTGAAATTAGAGTGTTTGGAAAGCGCCGCTAGGCGCGCAATGTTTATAGTTCAACGTTCTCAAAATTCCAAGTTGCGCAGAAGCGGAATGTAGCATTCCGCTTCTGCGCAAGAGGGCTTTACAATGCCTGCGCTATAAACATTTCGCTCCTACGGAGCAGGGTTGGTGTTTGCACCTGTCTGACGATCTAACAACCAAATCAGCAACTGAACTCGTCGCGCTGATTAGCTCGCGCGCTGTTTCACCTGTCGAAGTAGTTGAAGCTCACCTGCGCCGAATTGAGCAAGTGAATCCCTCGCTGAACGCGATCGTCACGATCGCTGAAGATGCTATCGATCGCGCGCGCGCGTGCGAGGCGGCGCTGATGAACGGAAACAAGTTTGGCCCCCTGCTGGGTTTGCCCGTTACGGTAAAGGACACGATTGACACTGTAGGCCTGCGAACGACGAGCGGATCGCGAATTCGTGCGCATCACGTTCCCGACAAGGATGCGGCTTCGGTGGCGCGTCTGAAAGCGGCGGGGGCGATAGTGCTTGGCAAGACCAACGTTCCTGAAATGGCCATTCCGTACGAGACGGACAATCCGGTTTTCGGCCGCACTAATAATCCGCATAACCCGCTAGCGACGCCCGGGGGATCAAGTGGAGGTGAGGCCGCGGCGATTGCGGCGTGTCTTTCGCCGGCCGGCATTGGTAGCGATCTTTCCGGATCGATTCGCGTGCCCGCGCACTTTTGCGGCATCGCCGGATTGAAACCGACGACGGGCCGCGTGGCGATGGACGGACATACGCCGGCAGCTCCAGGCGTGGTTGCTCTGGGCGCATCCATTGGACCAATGGCGAGGCGGGTTGAGGATCTAGCTCTGCTTTTCAAAGTCCTGGCCGAGCCGACGCAATTCGAGGCCGCGCCAAACGGAATCGAGGTTCTGAATCCGACAGCGCTGCGCGGTTTGCGCGTGGCCTGGTACACCGACGACGATGTGACACCGGTCTCCGACGAGACTCGCGCCGTTGCTCAAAACGCTGCTAAGGCTTTCTCCGACGCCGGTCTTGAAGTGATCGAAGTTACTCCTCCGGGAATCGCAAAAGGTTCACGGCTTTGGATCGACTTGTTTTCGCGCGCCGCGAATACCGAAATCGCCGCGCTCTACCAGGGCAGGGAAGTTGAGGCCGGATCGCAGGTAGCACGTCTGCTGCGCACGTTCGTTCAAGCGTCGGCTGAGCTCGAAGAGAAGATTGAGACGGCCGAGCGGCTGGCCGATGCCGTAATCGAGCGTGAGCGCTTGCGCGAAGAGTTACTACAGTGGATGAAAGCGACGCCGCTTATGCTGGCCCCCGTGGGTGCGACGGCTGCGTTCGAGCATGGCGCTGAACGTGTGGAAGTCAGCGGCAAGTCGATCAGCGCCTTTCGCGCCTTCAGTTACTCACAAACATTCAACGTTCTTGGATTGCCGAGCCTCGCCGTCCCGGCAGGACGCACCGCAAACGGTTTGCCAATCGGTGTGCAGGTGGTTGGCCGGCCCTTCGAAGAGCGCACTGTTCTCTCGGCGGGGGCCATCATTGAAGCGGCGCTGGGTACGCACGCCTCCGGCGTGCCGCCGAAAAATTAGAAGCACGCCAGAGACGTGCGTACCGACATTGCCTCCGGCGTGCTGACGGGACGGTCACAAGCGACGCCAGAGACGTGCGTACCGACATTGCCTCCGGCGTGCTGACGGGACGGTCACAAGCGCGCCAGAGACGTGCGTACCGACATTGCCTCCGGCGTGCTGACGGGACGGTCACAAGCGCGCCAGAGACGTGCGTACCGATACACGGCTTTCCTTCACGAACCGCTTTCGTTATATTGACGCGCGAATATTCCGTTCTCCGAGGTATCGATAATGCTCGCAAATCTGTTTCTGTTTCAGACTGAGGCGCTCGCCGGATTCATAACGATATTTCTACTGCTTTTCCTCGGCATCTTTCTGCTGGTTGTCGCCGTGAAGACAATCAAGATCGTGCCGCAGGCCACGGTGATGTTGATCGAAAGGCTCGGGCGTTTCAGTCGCGTTGCGTCGAGCGGCCTGAACATCATCATTCCGTTCTTCGACAAGCCGCGTGCCGTTTATTGGACGAATGCGCGATCGGGGATGACTTCGATCGATTTGCGTGAACAGTACATCGACCTGCCGCCGCAACCGGTAATTACGCGCGACAACGTGACGATACACGTCGATTCGGTCGTCTACTGGCAGATCATCGATCCGATCAAAGCGGTGTACGAGATGAACGATCTGGTTGGCGGCATCGTGCAGTTGACGATTACGGGCATGCGCGCGGTGATGGGCGAGATGGATCTGGATCACACCCTTTCTTCGCGCGATCAAATCAATTCAAAACTGCGGTTGATTCTCGACGAGGCCACCGACAAATGGGGAGTGAAAGTAACGCGCACGGACGTTAAAAACATCAATCCGCCCGAAGACGTGCGGGTCACGATGGAGAAGCAGATGACCGCAGAGCGCAACCGGCGCGCGCTGGTCTTGCAGGCAGAAGGCGAGCGGCAGGCGTCCATTACACGGGCCGAGGGCGAGAAGCAGGCGGCGGTCACTCGTTCAGAGGGCGAGAAGCAGTCTCAAATTCTGCACGCAGAAGGTTTGGCGGAAGCGCGTCTCCGGCAGGCCGAGGCGGAAGCAACCGCGATTACTCAAGTGGCTGAAGCTATGCAAGAGCACGGCAATCCGGCGCAGTACCTGATCACAACGCGTTACATCGAAAGCCTGCGCGACATGACCAGGAGCAACAACGCAAAGGTGATTTTCATGCCGGTGGAAACGGCGAGCATGCTTTCCAGCGTGGGTACGATCAAAGAGATGTTGTCGGAAACCGGCTTGAAGAGTCCCGACGATTCGCAGAAACCGCCACCGCCGCCGAGACAGTTGAGGTAACCCTGGGAGCGCAGGCATCTCTGCCCGCCTGAGCGCGAAGCGCGAAATCGAACGCGCAAATTGCCCGAAGATAGTTTTCTCTAGCCCAGGCGTTTACGGCTGGGTAAACAAATCGAACGCCTAAAAAGGAAGCCCCATTAAATGGGGCTTCATTGCTGTTTGGGATTCCACCAATCCCAGCCGTAAACGGCTGGGCTAGAGAAAAGAGAAATGCATCTTGCCCGCGCCTTCTCTCGCATTTCTGTAGCCCAGGCGTTTACGCCTGGGTAAACAAACCGAACGCAGGACAGAAGCCCCATTAATGGGGCTTCGTTGTTATTTGGGATCATCGATCCCAGCCGTAAACGGCTGGGCTAGAGAAAAGGGAAACCCGCATCTTGCCCGCGCCTTCTCTCGCAAAGAAATCCATTGCTGTAGCCCAGGCGTTTACGCCTGGGTAAACAAATCCATTTCTGTAGCCCAGGCGTTTTACGCCTGGGTAAACAAACCGAACGCAGGACAGAAGCCCCATTAATGGGGCTTCGTTGCTATTTGGGATTCACCAATCCCAGCCGTAAACGGCTGGGCTAGAGAAACAAAGCTGAAGTGAGTAAGCATCACCTCGCTATCCTTGCGGTTTTTCAATAAGGCGTGAATGGCCGTCGATTCCAAACCACACCATTCTTTGTTTTCGTAGTCGGCGCACGCCACTACTACTACGAGATCGGATTCCTTGTGGTAGAGCTCAGGTAGATAGATAGCGAGATCACGGCGCGCGAACTCCGCCTCGTGGAATTTGTCGTAAAGGATTTTGTCTTCACCGAACCGAGCGGCAAGGATACGGGCCACCTTCTCGACAAACTCTCGCTTCTCGCCCGCAAAGGAAAAGGCGATGCGAAAGCGTTTCGGCTTGGGATCCCCAGAGTTGTTATCCGGCATGTGAGGGCCTCGAGGCGGTGAAATTCTGTCACTGGATATCGCTCAACGCAAGAGTTTTGGGAATGAACGTGAACCGGGGCAGTAGCCCGACCGTAAGGGAGGGCGCTTTAACGCGATGATCATGCCCTCCCTTACGGTCGGGCTACCGCCCCGACGCCGTCAACACACTATTAGGGCACTAATAACAGGCTTTCCCGGTTGGCAAGTCACCATACTCCCATGTAAAATCCTTCGCTTAATTCGTGAGCGAAATAGTTAACAGTGTGCCTGGCGAACTCACTCGCCCCGATACCACAGAAGCGCGCATCTATCGCGCGATGATCCTCGCTGTCGCGATTGCCGTGATCGTGAGCGCGATTGTGGCGCCGTGGCGCGTGACTACCGGCCTTTTGTTGGGCGGCGTGCTGTCGTTGCTGAATCACCGCTGGCTGAGCGGCTCTGTCGCCGCGCTGCTGGATATGCAAAAGCCGGGCGTGCCGCCGCGGCTGAAACTTTGGAAGCATGGCCTGCGCTATCTAGTGATCGCGTTGGCCGTGTTCGCCGGTTACCAGTTGAACTTGATCTCTCTGGCGGCGACGATCGCCGGCCTCTGTTCATTCGTGCCGGCTCTGTTTGTTGAAGCCGGCCGTCAGTTCTATTTCGCAATCATTCGTCGAGAGGAATCTTTTTAATGTTCTTTTTGCTGAGTGCCGATGAGACGGCGAAGGCCGCCGAGCACGCGCCCGCTGCGCAGGAACAGGCGGTGCACCACGCGCCTATCTTAGTGAAACTCGTCAATCACTATTTTGGCGAGTGGGCGCACCACCTTGAGATGAAGTACACGTACCCGGTCTGGAAGAAAGTGCTCGGCAAGTTCGGCACGACACCTGAAGCGGCGTTCGGCGCCTACACGCCTGAGAACGCGATCCCGTGGTACACGATTATGTTTGTCCTGGCGTGCATTCTGACGGTCACCTTGATTTGGATTTTGAAAGGCAAACTTTCTGAGGACGAGCCAGGCGCCGGTCAGCAAACGCTGGAAGTTGGCGTGCTCGCCGTTCGCAGCATGCTGCAGGACATCGTCGGCCCGCACGGCTTGCAGTACTTTCCGGTCGTGATGACCTTTGCGCTGCTGATTCTGATCTCGAACCTGATGGGATTCTTCCCGCTGTTCATGAGTCCGACGGCGTCGACCAGCGTCACGTTTGCACTCGGGCTGACATCGTTTCTTTATTACAACTACATCGGCATTAAAGAGAACGGCGTGTTCGGTCACTTGAAGCACCTGGCCGGACCGATTTGGTGGATTGCGCCGCTGATTTTCTCGATTGAGCTGATCAGTAACTTGATTCGCCCGTTCACGCTCGGCATTCGTCTGTTTGCAAACATCTTTTCGGACGAGAAGGTGATGGAGACATTCACGCATTTGTTTCCGCCTTACTCGAATTTCGTGGTACCGAACATCCTGATTTTGGTGCTGTTGCTGCCGCTCAGTTTGTTCGTCGCATTCATTCAGACGTTTGTGTTTGTGCTGCTTTCGCAGTTGTACATCAGCGAGGTCTCTCATCCACATGATGAGCACGGAGAGCACGATCATGAGGGTGATGCTCCGGAGATGCTCGCGCCGGCTTTAACTTAAACGAGCGTGGCACAGACTTCAGTCTGTGAGTTATCCAGCGCAATCACAGACTAAAGTCTGTGCTACTCGGCTTCATAAAAGCGCGAGCGAGCGATGCGGCACTGCGCCGCACACGTTGACGCGTTCAACACATCGCGAATCGACAAGAACCAACAGCCACTTAAATCATTTGTCATAGTCTGTATCGCTGGAGCGCCGTTGTAAGAGGGGCGGTGGATACCGGATGCGGGCGAAATCATTCCGGCCCAGGTTCGAGCGGTTCGCCAAGGTTTGAGGAGATAACCATGAGAAAGTTTGGTTTGTTTTTGATGGCCACCGTCGCAGTCCTGATTGCGGCGACGTCGGTCTTTGCGCAACCGCAGACTGCCGAAGCGGCGGCAGCCAGTGCCAGCGGTGTTAAGGCAATCGCCGCAGGCGTCGGTTTCGCAATCGCGGTCGTCGGCGGCGCGTTAGGACAGTCGAGAATTGGCGCGGCGGCTTGTGAAGGCGCAGCGCGCAATCCCGGCGCGGCAGGCAAAATTCAGGTCATGATGATTCTCGGCCTCGCGCTGATTGAATCACTGGTACTGTTTGCGCTGCTGATCGTGTTCGTTAAGGTCTAACGACCGAGCGCGATCGATTGTAGAAGAGCGAGCGGAGCTTTTGTGGCCGCTCGCTTTTTGTTTTTTGTATGTCGGTGCGCACGCCTCAGGCGTGCTTTGACGGAAGTGTGATGCGAAGGCTGCACGCGAGACGCTTTCGTACCGACGCGCATCTTTGCCGCTGTCGGGCGCATCTGTTACGCTACAAACTCTCTCCATCACAAAACAAATGAAAGTCTGTCCCGTCTGCGAACGAAAATTTCCCGACAAGATGACGCTGTGCTCGGCGGACGCGTCGGTGTTGAAAAGATTGGACGATCCTCATCTCGGGCAAACGCTGGCGGGAAAATACAAAATTGAAAAGCTGATCAAGACGGGCGGCATGGGATCGGTCTACCGCGGCCGGCATGTGCTGATGGACAAGACCGTCGCGATCAAAGTCCTGCGCCCATCCTTGGCCGGTGATGACGCCGTCGTCGCGCGTTTCTCACGCGAAGCAAAAGCCGCTTCGAAGATTTCGCACCCACACGCAGTGAGCGTCACCGATTTTGGCGAGGCTGAAAATGGCGTAGTGTTCCTAATCATGGAATACCTCGACGGCCGCACGCTCAAAGAAGCGATTGGTAAGGAAGGGCCGTTGTCGCTTGGGCGGGCCGTGGAAATCGTGCGGCAGGTTGCCGGCGCGCTGGATGCGGCGCACGGCCAGGGCGTGATTCATCGTGATTTGAAGAGCGAAAACATCATGCTCGTCAGTCACAACGGCGGCGAAGAGTGGGCCAAAGTGCTGGATTTTGGCATCGCGAAGATCCTGCAACCCGTCGGCAGCGCCGCGGACGCCGAGATCACTCAGGCGAATTTGGTTGTCGGAACCCCGCAGTACATGTCGCCTGAGCAGTGTTCGCAGTCAGGCGCGCTGGATGCCCGTTCAGACGTGTACTCGTTGGGAATCATCGTGCACGAGATGCTAACGGGCAAGCTTCCTTTCACCGGGGAATCGGCGACCGTCGTCATGATGAAGCAGGTCCAGGACACGCCGCCTTCCGTCCTCGAGTCGCAATCGCAGTTACCGGCAGCGGTTGATCGAGTAATCAAGCGCGCGCTGGCCAAACAGCCAATCGACCGATTCCAATCAGCAGGGGAGTTGTCGGCGGCTCTGGCGGACGCGGCAAGCGAAGACGCTGCGGCAATACCGGTTATGGTCGGCGCTGCGGCTACTAACGCAAACACGCCGGTCTCAGTGCCGGCGGCCATAGATGATCTTGACGAAGAAACGGTCGTGCGACCCAGGCATGAAGTCGGCGCTCCTCAGTCCGCTGAGTTTGTTAGAGCGCCAAGCGCCGCGCCGGCGGTCACCGTCGATCGTTTCAACCCCTGGCGCATCATTGTGCCGGCCGTAATCGCGCTGGTCGTTGTATTTGCCGCGGTGTTTTTGCTGACGCGCGGCAGCAGTCCGACCGATCCAAATCAGCTACCTCTGAATGCTGATCCAAACAGTACGCCGGTTCAGCCGACCGGCACACCGACGGGGCAAAGCGAGATGGACGTTCGCCCCATCAGCGTTGCGACTCCGACGCCTCTCGGCACACCGGTGGAGACAGCCACCAAAGTTCCCGCGACGGTCACGGGAAATTTCGGCAGCAACGAAAACACCAGCACAGGTCGCGGAAATCGCAATTCAAATCAACCAGCACAGCCTACGCCGGAAGATGACCCGCCCCCGCCTCCGCCCAGACCTTCGCCCACCGTGCGCACAATTCCCACGCCGGGAGCGGCAGCGTCGCCAGGCCAGCCCTAACGACTCAATTCATAGCGTCGCGTTTCGATTGCTTCGCCGATTAAGGCGAGCAGGGTGTCAGCTTCCTGGATCTGCATCTCGATCTCGATGACGTAGCAGGGAAGCGGGAAGCGCATCGATGTGAGCTTGACCGCATCTTTTGCGGTTGTGATTAGCGCCTGAGCGCCGGCATCGGTGGCGTGTTGCGTGAGACGGTCGATGTCTGTTTGTGAGTACTTGTGATGATCGCGAAAGACTTCGGTGTGTCGCAGATTGAAACCTTCGTCGCGGAGTTGTCGGAAGAAAGCGTTTGGGTTGCCGATGCCGCAGAAAGCGGCGACGGGATGCTGCCGAAGAGTGCCTCTATCTGCCTCGACTTGCGGAGAGTCTAGTACCGTAATTCGACTAATCACCGTCGTTGAGCGAAAGGTAGGTGCGCCAGTCGTTTGTCTGATTCGTTTTTGCAGGCCGGCGTCTATCGCGTCGGCAGTGCGCGTTACGACAATGCAGTCGGCGCGGCCCAGACTGTCGATCGGTTCACGAAGAATTCCGGCTGGTAAACGCCGGCCGTTTCCCCACGGATTCGTAGCGTCAACAGCCACGATGTCGAGATCGCGTCCGATCCGCACGTGTTGAAATCCGTCGTCGAGAATCAGCACGTCAGCCTTCAGGTTCTCAATCGCCCAACGAGCGCCGGCAACGCGATTGGCATCGCAGACAACCGCCGCCTTACCGACCAAAGACCGCGCCAGCATCATCGCTTCATCCCCTGACTGCTCGGTGTCGGCAACGATTCGCTCGCCGTCCGACACGACTACGCGCTGAGAGGAACTTGCCCTGCGGTAGCCTCGCGTCAAGATGCAGACTCGATGTCCACGATCTGCCAGGCGACCCGCAATCCACTCAACCAAAGGAGTCTTTCCCGTGCCGCCTGTCGTGATGTTGCCCACGCTAAGCACCGGAACGCCGACGGTCTGCGTTTTGAAAACCCCAGTTCGATAGAGTGCAGCGCGAATGTTTACGGCTGTTCCGTACACGAGACTCAGGGGAGCGAGCGCAATGGTTGCGGCCCGGTTCATTTTGCGGTGGCGGCGTGAAGCGGCGAAAACGGAAGCCCTTCGCCGGATTCGGCCGGAGTTACGGCGAGCAGAGGTGATATGAGATCGATCGTCCGCTTAGTTGCACCTCGATTCCGGTCACAGACAGCCTTGGCTCTTGCGGCGATCGAGCGCCGCCTTGGCTCATCCGACAACATTTCAGTGAACACGCGGGCGAGTTCGGCTGCTGGTTCGTTGGTTTCACTTAGTTGAATTAATGCGTCTTCGTCCAGCAATGCTTGCGTGACTGCGGCAAAGTTCTGCGTGTGAGGACCGGTGACCGTGCAGACGCCGTGTGCCCCAGGTTCGATGAGGCTGTGCCCGCCATGTGGCGCGATGCTGCCACCAACGAAGGCCACGTCCGCGATTGGATACACCGCGCGTAATTCTCCGATGGAATCCAGAAGCACCACATCGGCGCCGACATCATCGGCTGAAGGTGTCGCGGAACGGCGGACCGATGAGAATCCGGAGTTGGACAGCAGAGCGGCCACTTCGGCGAAACGCTCCGGATGGCGTGGTGCTATCAGCAGTCGCGCGCCAGAATGTGTTTGGCGAACGCTCCTGAACGCGTCGATGACCACACGTTCTTCCGGGTCGTGGGTGCTGGCCGCGACAATCAGTGGACGATCGTCGTGGAAAGCAAACCGATTCCGAATCTCACTTCCGAGATCGAAATCAGAGGTCGTGGAC
Source organism: uncultured Acidobacteriota bacterium (assembly GCA_963726075.1). Classification (GTDB taxonomy): domain Bacteria; phylum Acidobacteriota; class Blastocatellia; order Pyrinomonadales; family Pyrinomonadaceae; genus UBA11740. Next base: position 366,458 of record CAVSAQ010000002.1, read on the forward strand.
GCACTGTCGAACTTAAGATTGCCTGCGATGCTTATTCGATTTTCCGGCATCCCGAGTTCCTCGATCCGGGCCGCGTCCTGCTTCGTCTGCATTGCCGCGAGCGTCAAATCATTCAGCGCCCGGCGAATAAAAGGTCGCACAAGTCTGTAGCGACCAAACGACTTGTCAGAAATTCGTCCGTTCAGTAGGGCCACGGGAATTCCGCGTTTGCGCGCCTCGCGAAACATTCTCGGCCACAGCTCAGTTTCCATCACGAGAATCGCGGCCGGTTGAAGCTTGCTCAGGATTCGCCGGATTGTCCAAGCCCAATCTATCGGAAAGTAGAAAATTGCTGCTGCCTGGTCGCGAAAAAGCTCGCCCGCGACCTGTTGCCCGGTCGCGGTCGTGGTCGATATCACCAGTGCTAACTTCGGAAATCGGTTGCTTATTTCCCGAACCAGCGATTGAGCCGCCTGCGCTTCGCCGACTGAGACGCAGTGAAGCCAGATGACCGGTTTTCCATTTGTGTTGATGGCGCGGAGATTCCCGAGCCGTTGCCGCAGGCCCGTGACGTATTTGCCGCTGCGCAGGGCTTCAAGAACAAACCAGGGGAGGAGAATTATGAAGCCAAGGGTTAGAAGCAGACTGTAGAGTGCGTACACGGGTTTAGAGCTCAAACTTTAGTTTGCCTGTTCCCCTAAACGCAACCTAAAGGCTGAACTCTGAACGGTAGCCTACTTTGCGCGCTCGATGTAGCGGCTCTCGATAGGATCGACCCGAATGCGGTCACCTTCGTTAACGAAGGGTGGAACCTGAATGGTGACGCCGTTTTCCAGGGTGGCGGGCTTATTGACGTTGGAAACGGTCGCGCCTTTCATCGATGGCTCGGTTTGGGTAACGGTCAACTCCAGAGATGGCGGCAGGTCGATTCCGATTGGCGAGCCCTCGTAAAACTCCGCCTGAATCCTCAGTCCGGGAGTAAGCCACTGCGCCGCATCGCCCAACTCCTCGTCACTCAAGGCAGTTTGCTCGTACGTCTCGGTGTTCATGAAGTGATGGTGCGAACCGTCGGAATACATGTGCTCCATTTCATGTTGTTCGAGCGAGGCGCGCTCGATTGTGTCTACCGAGCGAAAACGGTGCTCGAAAGACGAACCGGTGCGGATGTCGCGCAGCTTGGTTTGAATCATCGCGCGCAAGTTGCCGGGCGTGTGGTGCCGAAACTCCATGACTTTGCACGGTTTACCTTCGAAAAGGATGACCATACCGCGACGGATCTGGGTTGCTGAAATTGCCATTACTGACTTCGAAAGCTCCTTGGTTGGTTCGCGCGTCAGGTTGTGAACGATCCGCGCGGGGGTACAAACCGTGTAGTCTAGCGAGGGGGCTACAGGATTGTCCAGCGCCCATAAACAGAACGAGCAACCTTTGCACGAGTAGTCTTTCGACTGGCTCAAGCTCGGGTTGCTCGCTCTCAGGAGGAGCCCACCTACCTGTATTGAGTAAACGTGGCGGCCAGGAGAAAGTTCCGGAAAGAGAAGTTAAGAGATGTTAAGTGTTTCGGGTACTTACGCAGCACGGGCCCTTAATTGATGTTGCTTGCGCACGACCCGGTCCAGCCACTCCTGCGAAGCCTGGTAGCGCGGGAAACGCTGCTCTTCCGAGCGGAATGCGGGCGTGTGATAGTAACGGCGGCCGTTGATAATCTTGGCCGGATGCTTGATGTGCAGCATCTCGTGATAAAGGATGTATTCGACGAACCACTCGGGCACGTCGCGCGCGTCCAGGGCCTTGCTGATCGTGATGGTGTTGTGAACAGCGTCATGATGGCCGAGGATTCGCTTCGCCTTCCGCTTCGACCACGTGAGCACAGGTTTCTCAATCGCGCCGGCGAAATATCGCCGGTTGATCCGCTCGAACAGTTCAGTCAGGTCGTAAACTTTGCCGCGCGCGGAGGAAATCACTTTCCGGCCGCGCTTCTGCCGCGCGATATCTGAAGCTCGCAGAACGTTCGGGCTGTAAGCGTAGGCGCGATAGACCTTCTCATGAGCCGCCGGCGCTTTGCGTGAAAGTAAACGCGCCACGAGCAGAAAAGCCAGAGCATGCATGACATCAGGTGGCGCGGACTCGAATACATCCGAAAGCCGAACATAGACGCGGCCGGAACGCACTCGAATCGTGTGATGAAGCCCCGCGTATGGATAAAATCTTACTTCGATGTCGGCGTTGTCGAGCCGAAAGCGGCGACCCTTAGGGTCGAGTTGACGAAAGGCCTCGCCAAAGACTCGCTGAAGCTGAAGGATGTTTTGGGCCATGTCCCGAGTGTCTGACGGAGCCATCTTATGGGCGAGTTGAAACGGGCGTCAAACCCGTCGCGAGAACGCGCCAAAACCTTCGAAAATACGCAGGTGAGCCCGCCAGTTGGCTCAGTTTTGTCATGATTCAGGGCCATGCTCAAAGCCAAGTCAAAGCAACACAGCAACTTACGGTAAACGGGGTGGCTCACCGAACCGCTGCTGACCTGCGCGCACCATCTCGCGAAATCTTGAAATTAAAGGGTTTGCGGCACTTTTCGTTCTTGGCTATACTGAGCCGACAGTTGTCTCTCAAAGACGATCGGCTCCGCGGTGGGCCGCGAGACGGCGACAAAGAACATGGTTAACAGAAGTCTTAAATCAGGGTCCTCCAGGCCGAGCGCGGAATCGCGCCGCCAGGCGGTGCTCGCAGCAATCATTCATGAGCACCTGCGCACCGGTGATGCGATTGGATCGCACACCGTGGCGGAAAAGTTTGCACACGCAGCTGGATGGAGCTCCGCGACCATCCGCAATGTGATGGCTGAGCTGGATGAGTTTGGGTTGCTTGAACAACCGCACACGTCCGCTGGTCGCATTCCAACGGATAGAGGTTATCGATACTACGTCGATAACATCATCAGCGGCACGCGCCTGTCGAAATCGGATCTGAAAGCGATTGAGGACATCGGAACCGTCGAGAGACTAACGGCGCGACCCGATCGGCTTATGGAGCGCGCGTCACATGTGCTTTCTGAGTTGTCCGAGAACGTAGGGATCGTCGTATGGCCGTCGCTGGCGGAGAACGGACTGCAACACATTAGCTTCGTGAATCTTCCGGACAGCCGGATCCTCGTGGCGATTGTCTCAACGCCAAACCTCGTGCAGGACAAAGTCATTAGACTGGACGAGAAATTCACGCAGGACGAGTTGAATGGAATCGCGCGTTATCTCAACACCGAATTTCGCGGCAAGAACCTGCGTGCCATCCGCGCAGAGATGGTTCGCCGAATGAAAGAAGAACGGGCCTTGTACGACGGGTTGCTGCGAAACGCTGTCTTGTTGTGCGAACGAAGCATGGAAGGCGAAGAGAGTAGCGGTGGAGAGGTTTACATCGACGGTGCTTTTAATATCCTGACCAAACCTGAGTTCGCAAATCGCGAAGAGCTGCGCGAACTTTTGCGAACGCTGGAAGAAAAATCACGACTGGTGAAAATCCTAACCGAGTGTCTTGCTAGCGATCCGATCCCTCGTAATGTGAAAGTGATCATCGGCAACGAGAACGTGATGCCCTCGATGAAGAGCTGCGCAGTTATCACTGCATCGTACCGATTGGACGGTGAAATCTCAGGCACATTGGGAGTCGTTGGCCCCACGCGAATCGAGTATGGCCGCACAATGGCTGTGGTAAACTACCTTGCACGGTTTATCGAACGTGCACTGTCGAACGAAGCGGCGCCGTAACAGGGCGTGCGCATCGATTCCCTGGAAAACTGAAACAACACGCGAAGATTTATGGCGTCAGACCGAAAATCGCAGGGCGGGAACCGCATTCCGATTCGCTTCGAAGGCGAAGACGTGACCGAAGAAGAAATTGCTAATGATGTCTTGACGATCGCAGATGACGATCAGGAGGAGCTGGAGCCGCAAGCAACAGGTGATGCGGTGGGCGGCCCGGTTGTGGCAGAGTTAGTGGCGACGCGCGCTGAGTTGAAGCGGCTGCAAAATGCGCTGGCTGAAGCGCAGGAGGCGGTACTTCGACGACAGGCGGATTTTGAGAATTACCGCAAGCGCGTCGAGCGCGAACGCGGCGAAACCCACCACCGCATCGTCGGCGACGTGGCGAAAAAGTTGTTGCCCGTCGTCGATAATCTTTCGCGCGCGCTGGATGCCGAGCGTTCGGTTGAGACCAGCGAGTCGGCAGAGTTTCGTCATTTCCTGCACGGTGTTGAGTTAATCAACAAACAACTCGCGGAAGTGCTGGAGTCCTTCGGTGTCGAACCAATCGCCGCCGTTGGTGAACGCTTTGATCCGCACGTGCACGAGGCGGTAGTTACTGAACCCTCCGATAAACACGAGCCTGACACAGTGATTGAAGAACTCGCCCGCGGTTATCGAATCGGCGACCGCTTGCTGCGACCATCGATGGTCAAAGTCGCCGCACACAACGACGGCTAAAACCCTTTTCCTTATGGGGAAAATAATTGGAATCGATTTAGGAACGACCAATTGCTGCGTCGCCGTCCTGGAAGGCGGCACGGTGCAGATCGTTCCTAACAAGGAAGGCGGCCGGACCATGCCGAGCGTTGTCGGTTTCACCGACAAGAGCGAACGGCTGGTCGGACAAATCGCCAAACGCCAGGCCGTCACCAATTCAACCAACACGGTCTATGCGGTCAAGCGACTTATCGGCCGAAAGTTTGAGTCGGAAGAAGTGAAGCGGATGCGCACCACGGTGCCATTCGAGATCGTGAGTTCACCGAACGGCGACGCGCGCGTGCAAGTCCAGGGGAAGGTCTACAGCCCACCGGAACTTTCCGGAATCGTGCTGCAGCGTTTGAAGGCAGCCGCCGAAGACTTTTTAGGTGAAGCGGTCACGGACGCGATCATCACTGTTCCCGCCTACTTCGACGACACCCAGCGGCAGGCGACAAAAGACGCGGGCAAGATCGCGGGTCTGCTGGTTAATCGCATCATCAACGAACCGACCGCGGCCGCACTCGCGTATGGCTTGGGCAAGTCCGAAAAGGAGAAGATCGCAGTCTACGACCTCGGGGGCGGCACCTTCGACATTTCGATCCTCGAAATGAACAACGGAGTGTTTGAGGTGCTTTCCACGTCCGGGAACACGTTCCTGGGCGGAGAAGATTTTGACGAGGCGATCATGAACTGGATGGCTGATCAGTTCATCGAGGACTGCGGCATAGACCTTCGCAAGGACCGTTTGGCGCTGCAGCGTTTGAAGGAAGCGGCCGAGCGTGCCAAGTGCGAACTTTCAACAGCTTCGGAAACAAGTTTCAATCTGCCGTTCATCGCTGCCGATGCAACCGGTCCCAAGCACCTGAATAAGATGTTGACGCGCGATAAGTTCGAGGAGCTTGTCGGCGGGCTGGTTGAGCAGACTGTTGAGCCGTGCGAGCGCGCCCTGAGTGATGCCAAACTCGAAGCCGCGCAAATCGACAAAGTTATTCTGGTCGGTGGGCAGACGCGTTCGCAGATCGTCGAGCGTACCGTCGATAAGATTTTTGGAAAGAGGCCGTCAACTGAGATTAATCCCGACGAAGTGGTCGCGATGGGCGCAGCAATTCAGGGCGGCGTGCTGACCGGTGACGTGAAAGACATCGTGCTACTGGACGTGTTGCCGCTCAGCCTTGGCTTGGAAACACGCGGCGGGTTGTTCACGAAGATCATCGAACGCAATTCGACGATCCCGCTGCGCAACAGTCTTAATTTTACAACCGTCGTCGATAATCAGTCGTCGGTAGAAATTCACGTGCTCCAGGGCGAACGAGACGTCTCAACTGCTAACCGGAGTCTCGGCAAGTTTGAATTGGTCGGCATTCCGCCGGCGCCGCGCGGCGTGCCGCAAATCGAAGTGTCGTTTGAGGTTGACGCGAACGGGATCGTTTCCGTCTCGGCGGCCGACAAAGCGACCGGCCGCGAACAGCAGATGCGCATCACCCCGACTTCCGGTCTCTCTCAGGAAGAGATCGACCGGATCATTAAAGAAGCCGAGACGATGGCCGAAACCGACCGCGAGCAACGACACAAGGTCGATCTACAGAGCAAGTTGGCGAGTCTCGTCCGGAATACGCAGCGTTCATTCCTCGAGTTCGGCGGACTGCTGGAAGCCGAACAGCAGAAGGCTGGCGAGCGTATTTTGGCGGAGGGCGAAGCGGGCTCCAGGGCCGAAGAGCTCGGGGAGATCAGAATGGCCCTCGATGCCGTTGAGCGTCTGGGCCGGCAGCTTACGATGGCGATGATGAAATCAGCGGGTGCGAAGAAAGACGACGATTGAGCAACTAGCGTACTTCGGATAGAATTTCTATGCGGTCAGTGGCTTTGCCGTACAGTCGGCACATCTGCTGGCCGCTCGTTTCGATAAATACGAATTTCATGGCAAGCAAACGCGATTATTACGAAGTTCTGGGAGTCGGCCGCAGTGTCACCGAGCAGGAGTTGAAGAGCGCTTACCGGCGGCTCGCGCACCAGCATCATCCAGACAAGAATCAGGGCGACTCAGAGGCTGAGGGCAAATTCAAAGAAGCAGCAGAGGCGTACGCCGTGCTGTCCGATCCCGAACAGCGCAACCGCTATGATCGTTTTGGTCACGCGGGGGTTTCGAGTTCGGCGGGCGCAGCATGGGGAGCACCGGGCTTTGGCGGCATCGAAGATATTCTCGGCGATCTGTTCGGTTTCGGCGATGTGTTCGGTGCGGGAGGGAGAAGTGGCGCGCGCCGCTCAACGCAGCAGCGCGGCGCGGATTTACGTTACGACCTGGAGATTTCTTTGGAGCAAGCCGCAACCGGGATGACCGCGCAGCTTCGCATCCCGAAACTGGAATCGTGCGAATCATGCGCCGGCGCCGGCACGGCTCCGGGAACAAAACCGGAAACGTGCCAGACCTGCGGCGGCGCAGGGCAGGTTCGTTTTCAGCAGGGTTTCTTTTCGGTCTCGCGCACCTGCGGCAGTTGTCGCGGCAACGGACAGATAATCACTTCGCCGTGCGATCAATGCCGGGGCCATGGGCGGGTCGAGCGCGAGAAGCAGATCGAGGTAAAGATTCCCGCCGGCGTCGAAACTGGTTCCCGACTGCGGCTGCAAAGTGAAGGCGAGTCAGGCGCGTACGGCGGTCCGGCTGGAGATCTGTATGTGGTAATTCATGTCGCTGAACACGATTTGTTCGAGCGGCAGGGAAACAACCTTTATTCATCCGTTCCGGTGACGTTTGCCCAAGCCGCTCTGGGATCTGAAGTGCAGGTGAAGACGCTGAACGGCGAAGACGCGCTGAAGATACCCGCCGGAACGCAGACAGGCACCGTGTTCCGCGTGCGCGGGCAGGGAATGCCCGTGCTGGGTGGCCGGGGCCGTGGCGATTTGTTCGTCTCAGTCTCAGTCGTGACGCCCACGATGTTGACGCGCGAACAGCGCAAGCTTTTGGAGCAGCTTGAGCGGATCGAAACAAAGGATCTGGAAGACAAGAAGCTGTCCGAAAAGGTTCGAGATATCTTCGGCTAATGCCGGCTTCCTGGTAGCTGCGTGTTTAGTTTTATTCCCCTCTCCGCTGCGCGGAGAGTGGGTAGGGGAGAGGTTGGCACGCCGTAAACCCACCCCCTACCCCTCCCCACTTGTGGGGAGGGAATAGCGACGCGCAAAACGATTCGCCGCCGCCGTCTATTCTCCGAGAGGTAACTCATGAGATCCCCTTTTCCATTACGTAGTCTGATTTCCCTGGGAGCGCGGGCATCCTTGCCCGCAATTTCGCTCGTTCTAGTCCTTGCTGCTTTCTCGGTCGCATCGGCTCAGGACTACTCCGAGATGAAGCAGTGGGAGTCGTTCGACTTTGCTTCCCAGCGTATCTCAGCGGCGGACGTCGCCAAGGTGAAAGTTGATAACCTGCAGCTGATGCGGGGCGTTGTGTTCGGCAGGCATGGCCGCATCTTTAAAGACTGGGAAATCAAGACCTACCTGCAATCCCGCGATTGGTATAAGCCGAATCCGAATTTTACGAACGCGGCACTGAACGATACTGAGCGCGACAACCTTGACGTGATCCGCATCGCCGAGGCCGAACACCACGAGACTGTGCAGCCGGGCGACATGCGCATTTACCAAAATCGTCTGTTGACACGGGCGAAGCTGGGCACGCACACGAACGCGGAATGGACGGTGTTGTCAGCCGAAATCGAAGCCATCCACGGAAAGCGTTTCGACGATCAGCCGTGGCTGCAGCAGTATTTTGAAGAGAGGTACTGGTACAAGGCGGCGAGCAACTACAAGCCGAACCTTTCCGCGACGGAAGAGAAGAACCTGCGTTTGATCGACACGATTCGCCGGCAGCAAAGGCGCGTGGCGCTCGCGCCTGGCGATATGGAGTTGTTTGAGAACAAGCTGATCAGCGAGGCGATGTTGCGTGGATTAAGCCTGCACGAGCTCCGCTTACTGCGCAACGAAATCTACGCGCGCCACGGCCGCGTGTTCAAGACACTCTGGCTCCAGCAATACTTCGGCAGCCAGATGTGGTACGACCAGAAGGAAGACTTCAAGGACGAAGAAGTGTCGGGCCCGAACAAGACGAACGTTGAGACGATCGTTGCCTACGAAAACAAGCTGCACAATCAACTCAGCACTAAGCCCATCACCCGCGCGCTCCTGCAAGGACTGTTCATTGAAGACGTTCGCAAGATGCGCGATGAGATTTACGCCCGGCGCGGCAAGGTCTTCACCAATCGCTGGACGCAAAAGTATTTCGAGAGTCTGGACTGGTACAAAGCTGATCCAGGATTCACCGACGCTTCATTGACCCTGATTGAGAAAAGGAACGTGGCGACTATCGCCGCTTACGAGAAAAAGGCGGTGAGCGCCTTAGACGTCATAGAAGGTTGATAAGGCAAACTTGGGGCGCCGCGTGACGGCGCCGAGACAAGGTAAGAAAGTGGGCAGTGAGCAGTGAGCAGTGAGCAGTGAGCAGTGGGCAGTGGGCGGTGAGCAGGGAGGAGTAGTTTAGAGGCGGGCTACTGCCCGCCTTTTTCTTCGAACGCGGCATAAACCGCGCGCTCTATCAATAGTTGGCTATTGCCTTGTGCCGATCTCGATTTTTTGCCGAGTGCTTAGCAGCTGCGACTGGAGTTCGACTTCATTTACAGTCAAGACTCTACCGCTACGGTAGATTTCTTTTCCCGCCACCATCGTCATTCGAACATCGCGCCCTGAAGAGGAGAAAATGAGCGCGTCAACCGGATTGGTCGCCGGTTGCTGATGCGCGCCGTCGAGCGCCACGGCAATCAAGTCAGCCTGCATTCCTTCGGCCAGAGATCCAATCTGACGATCAACTCCCAAGGCTCGCGCGCCGCCGAGCGTGGCGGCGAAGAGGGCTTGTTCAGCAGTGACCGTGTCAGAAGCCCGACCGTCAGGGAGGGCAGCTAGCGTCGAGCCGTCCTCCGAATGAGTCCGTGACGCCGTGCTTGCCCTCCCTAACGGTCGGGCTTCTGACGCGCGCGCCAGCAACGTCGCAAAGCGCGCTTCTTCAAAAATGTCGCAGTTATTGTTGCTGGCAACCGAATCGCTTCCGATGCCAAGATTCAAGTGCGCAGTAAGAAACCTGGCGAACGGTGCGCGACCATGACCAAGCTTGGCGTTTGATTTGGGACAATGCGCGACGCCGGCACCGGCGCTGCGAATCGTTTCAATATCCGTGTCGTTGACAGTTATGCAATGAGCAAGCAGCGGGCGCGTTTCCAGCACGCGGTGCCGAGCCAAATACTCGATTGTCGAAACCTTCTGAGCTTGCCAATCAATGCCGCGCGCACGCAAGCCTTCCGCGAACGGTCCGGTACCCTCAAGCATGAACAATTTCTCCGCTTCGGATTCGGCTGCGTGCATCATCAGTGGCAGCTTCTCCTCGAGAGCCATCCGTGCAATTAGCTCGAGTTGTGGCGCGCTGACAGTGTAGGGCGCATGCGGCGACACGCCTGCGCGAACGTGCGCTGATTCGAGAGCGCGCATTTTCGCAAGTTGATCGCGCAGCTTCGCCACGTTCTCGTTCGCGAGCTGCGGATCGGGCCCAAACGATTCCTGATACACAATTCCGCGAAGGCCAATCTCACGCAAAGCCTTCATCGACTGGATTGCGACTGAACTTGAATCGCCGACGCACGTTATTCCGGCGCGCGCCGCTTCGATCACGCCGCAGGCGGCGGAAATAAAGAGATCGTCGTCGGTCATCGACATACGCGCGACGGTCAACTTGCGCAGCCACGCGAAAAAGTCAGTCTCTTCGCTTTCCAGAAAGCCGCGCATGGCCGTCAGCTCCAGGTGCGAATGAGCGTTGACCAGTCCCGGCAAAAGAACGCTCGTGCCGAAGTCCGTGGCCACCGCGTTAGGGAAACGCGCAATGAGATCGTCTCTGGTACCGACACCGGCGATCGTTTCGCCGACAACGGCCACAGCCCCATTCTCGATCGCCGGAGACGCGGTTGGCAGCACCCAGCGCGCTGAATAGATCGCTGTCATTCGGGTTATTCGTGTCGCCACTGAAAGGGCGGCGCCAATCCTTTGGCGGATTTCACTTCGCGATAGCGGCGGAGAATTGACGTGACGTACGCGCGCGTCGACGGTATGTCGATGCGCTCGATGAACTGTTGTTCGTTAAGCGGCGGCGAGCCGTCGGGCACGCGCGACCATTCGACCACGCGGCTATTTCCGGCATTGTACGCGGCGAGCATGCGCGCTTCGCCCCCCGGCGTGTTCTTGTATTGCTCTCCGAACTTGCCCAGATACCAGGCGCCGATTTGTACGTTGCGTTCGGGCTGGGCCAATAAGTTCTCGGGATCGGCGGCGTTTGCCGGCGGCACTTCAGGCGCCCGGCTTTCGGCAACCCATTCGCGCGCCACCGTCGGGGTGACCTGCATCAGTCCAATCTCGCCTTTGTCGCCTCTTTTCCACGCACTGAAATAGGTCTCTTCGTAAACGACGCTCCACACGAGATCGGGATCGATCTTGTGGCGCGCCGATTCGCTGGCAATTAACGAGTCGTATCGATGAATCCAGTATTGATCGACAAGGTAAGCAGCGCCGGCCAGCAGAATTAGAACAAGGAGAATGATGACGACGCGCTTCATTGAATCCGGGTGGTGAGACTCAAGCTAGTTGCGCCGCGAGAAATGGGCCCAGAGATCGGCAGGGGCATACGCCTGATCGACCCCTTCGTAGTGCATTCGCATCGCGCGCGAATCGAGCACGTGTCCCTGCAGCCAAACTTCGGCAGAGAGTGTCGCGCCAACTTCCAATGTGCCGCCGGTCAGTGCCCGTGCGTTCACCAGCACTTCGAGTTTTAGCCGGTCGAGATGCACGTAGATCCAGTAAAGTTCAGTGCCCGAAAGAGGATTAATGAGCGGCTTGAAGGCGATGACGCGGCCGCGAAGGATCCAATCGTTCTCGTGCGCGGCGCGTGAAGGAGCGGCCCGCTCAAGCGGCAGCCAGCGCGGATCCATCTCGCGCGAACAGACACGGGCGCGATATGCCAGGCCGCACAGGCCCACATGCAACTCCGGCGCGCGAAATCCCGACACGCCGACCTCCGTCAGGTTCTGCAATTCGAAAAGGACTTCGGTCTCGGTGCCGTCGCAGTAACCGTGGATCACCGCCTCGCCGGCTTCGTCGTACTCAGTCAAAGCCCAGGGCGCAATTCTTTGTGAGTAACGCGCGCGAAATCCAGGACGGCAGTTCGCGTAAAAAACATCGCCGGTACCTGATTCATAAAGCACCGTCCAGACTTCGAGACCCTCGCCTAGTTTCCAGCAGCGCCCATGAATCACGCCGCCGCGACGCGAGAGCTGGCTTGCCTCGCCCTGGTTTTCGGCGCGTTCGGCGAGAAAGTTGATGGCCTTCTCGGTCGGTACTTCCAGCCCGATGGTTTCGAAAGTGGCGTCCATCGTCATCGCGCGGCCCGTTTCGGCGTGGGCAAAGTTTCGTTGTCGTGAGCTTCTTCGCGTGGCGCACGCTTCCTGAAGCCGCGAATGTTGCGCACGCTTCCATGCTGCGGCTGCACTCCGGAGCGGACCATTTCGGTAAATAGATCGACGTCGTAATCAGCTTCGCGCGACATGGTCTCGCGAATGCGAATCAGAACGGTTAAGAATTTGGGTCGTCGGTACATGAAAAATCAGCAGTCAGAATTCAGAAGTCAGAGATCGGATTCAAACCTAAACCCAAACTCGATCTAGGCCGTCTTTCTCTCAGTCGCTTCAGAAACCAAAAACTCCGGCGTCACAATCATGGGAACAAAAAATCCGGCGGCTGTATTGAACAATCGAATGCGTGCTTGCCGCCGCACGTTCGCGAGATGGCCGAAGTTCCATGTAACTAGATAGTCGATTTTGTGAAACGAAGCAACTGCGACGTGCAAAGCATCCGCGATGTACTTGCGATGAAAGATTCCACGCGACACATAACCCTCGGCCAGAATCGCGCACTCTTCCGCCAATTCAACCTGCTCGAGACCGCGGATCAATTTCAGATATGCGGCGCGATGCGGCTCTTCGGTTCGCTCGAGCTCGCGCACGACCAACTGCGAGATCACCGCGCGATACTGCGACAGTTCGTGTTCCCACCAACGAATCGTCAGATCGCGACGAAATGGCTCGCCATTGTCGAGGTAAGCTCCGATAACCGATGTTTCAAGATACGCGCTCGGTTTCATGGGGTGCTCGTTGTTTCCTGTGGCAGGGGCTCACCGGCAGGCCGCGGCGGATCGAGCGGCTCGAAGCGCACGATCGCGCGCTGAAAATCGAAGATCACGCGAAAGTGCCGGAGGAAATTTCCGCCGAGGATACCGCTTTGCTGGAAGCCCGCAGTCTCGTTGATTGGTTCGAGGTCGAGTACCGCCGCGTTGATCTTTTCGCGCGTGTAAGAGCCCAGGACTACTTTTGGCAGCAGCGCAATCTTTACGTTCTCGGCTATACCGGCCGCGCCGAAAACGCGCATTCGATCCTCCTGGATGAAGTCAATCGCGTTGTCGAGTTCGGCGGCGCGCTCGGAAAGCACGCTTACGGTGGCGCCGGTATCGATGATGAAATTCAGCGGCTTCTTAATTCCTTCAATTGTGACTTCGCCGCTGAGGAAGCCGCTCGCCGTCGTGCGTACGGGAACGTCTATCCCGGGACGGGTGAGGCCGGGGGTGATATCTCGCAATGTCTGCCCGTCAACCGCCGTCGCCAGGTCCGGGCCTCTCCGCGGCCTCACCAGCGTCATCCGGCGATTTCCGTAATCGACGGCCGTCACCAGTCGCGCCAGCGCGGCAATTCCGAGGTAGCCGTCCACGGGCGTCTGCATGTCGTAAAACTGCCGGATGTAGACGGGAACGTTTTCGATTCGAATGTCACCGACGTCTATCGAGTTGACGTACCCGTACACAATTTCAAAGCGTCCGCCGCCGCCGACGGCTCGTGCCAACCCGCCACGCGCCACGGCTTTTATGCCGATCTTGCGCGCCGTTTCTTCCGAGATCACCGACATTCCTGAGCCCGTATCCAAAACGAATCGGAGCGGAGTCTTCGATCCGTTGATGCGAATTTTGACAATCGGCCGGTTGTCGAACGCTTCGAACGGTACCACCGCGCGATCACCGCTGACGTTGTACAGAGAGTTTTGCTGACCGAGATAACGGAGAAAATCGATCAACCCACGAATCCGCGCGCGCCGCTCAGAATCTGTGCGTGGAGCGATAAGCAGAAAGCGCTCGTATGCGTCGGCAGCTTCTTTGTAGCGCTCGGAACGCGCGGCCGCCTGGCCGAGACTGAAAACATAATCCGGCTCGTCCATGTCGATACTGGCGGCGCGCCGCAGTTTCACGAGCGCGTCAGCCGTTCGATTCTCGTAGAAATCAACCATCGCCAATCCGGCGATGGCCATCGCCTCTTCACCATCGAGTGTCAGCGCGGTGCGGAACTCTTCGATCGAGAGTCGAAAATCTCCCGAAGCCAAAATCGCCGCACCCAAAAGCGAATGCGCACGAGCCGACAGCGGATCGACGGCAATCACGCGCGCCGCATGATCAAATGAATCCTGCAAGCGACGCTGCTTGAGCAAAGCCTTGCTCAGCCCGAGACGCGCCTCAGCATCGCGATCATCTTTCTTGAGGATGTCTCGGTAGAGCTGCTCAGCGCGCTCGAAATCGCCGGAGCGCAAAGATTTCTGGGCCTTCTGGCGATCTTTTTTGATGTCCGCGAATGCGGGCGCGGCCAGGATCAAGAAGAGCAGCGGCAGGACGAAACCACGAACGCGCGAATGAAACAAGATTGTTTGCGGGGTTGCGGTTAGTTCCATGGCGGTTACTTTAGAACTTTTCCCGTTCTCATCGACCAGAGTACCAGATCTAACTCGTCAAAGTTGATGCCGACTTCGTCAGCGAAACTTTTCATGCGCTGCTCGGCCTCGAGATAGCGATTACGGGTCGTAGGCGGCTTCGGCGAATCGATGACCCCCAGCTCTGACAGGCAGCGCACAATGTGCTTGTCCAGAATCCCGTAACCTTTGAAGCCAACATTGCGTAAAAAGTGGCTTGCTTCTTTGTAGCCGAGCCCTTTAATGCCCGGCGTTCGCGCCAGCCAGTCGCGCCGATCGTGTGGATCGCGAAACTCGTTCAGACGATCGCGCAGCCGCATCGATACAGTTTTGCGCAGGTAATCGCGCGTGTAAACGATGTGCGCGGCACGTACGTTGTGAAATCGATAGGCCGGAGGTTTCTTGAGCGCGCGAGTAATTGCCGCGCGACTGCCACTGTCCAATAGCGGCCTGACGGCGTTGACAGCAGTTGCACCCATGATCGCCGATGAGCCGGCAGTGAAAATGCAGTAAACCATCTCTTCCCAAAGGCGCGCATCCGAACGGCTTTGCCAGACAGAGTCGAATTCACGAAGTCGAGCACGAATTTCTTTGCGGCGCGTGTGATGCGTTATGTGTAGTCGATCGATAGTGACAGGTTCGTGAACGCGCATGTGTCGTGCTCGCGGAGAGACGGTAAAATCTGCCTGCGATTCTAGGAGCGAGAAAATTCGCTGTCAATAAACTCTCCCCGTGAGGCGCCGGCGAAGGACATGCATCCGTGAGCTATTCAGTCCGCATCAAAGGTTGACGCTTTCGTTCTCGGAAGCGCGCGTGGCATTCGTGTTATGATCGGCGACGACAACATGCTAGTTGATTCCCACAAGCGGCGAACCCAGGATCGGAAGTGGTGGCGAAGTGTAGCGGCGCTTTTCGCGTTAATCCTGCTCGCGTTCAGCGGTTCAATCGCTCAAGCCCAACCGGCCGCGCCGACACCCTCAGCCAATGTCGTTCGGCCGACGCTCGATACGCGCGGCAACATGGATGTTCAGCACGCGCCGGCGGACGCTTCGGTCGCGACGACTGCTCAGGCAATCGCACTTGAAGAGTCTTTAACGCCGATTCAGGGCTATCAGGGTGTGCTGGCTGAGACCCTGGACGGGAGCACGATTGCCGCTCAAGCAATTGAAAATAAATTTAATCCGGCCTCAGCGATCAAACTGGGAACGGCTTTAGCCGCGCTCCGGAACTTTGGGCCCAACCATCGCTTTCTCACCGCCGTGTGGGCGAGCGGGACGATCGATCGGGCATCGGGAACGTTGAATGGAGATTTGATAATCAGCGGTCGTGACCCGTCTTTCCGTTACGAGCACGCGGTGATGCTGGCGCGGCAGCTGAACGAACTGGGAATCAAAACTGTCACGGGAAATCTGATCGTCGCACCGGGCTTTACGATGAATTTTGACTGGGCGTACCAGCGATCAGGTGAAGAATTTGCCGATACGCTTGATTCGGCCACACGTCCCGCCGCAGCCACGCGTGCGTGGCTGGACGATCGATTGCTGGTCGGTGACAAGCGGAGTCTCAGCTCAGTGCCGAGTGTTGCGATCGGCGGAGAAATTGTCATTGGTTCCGCCCCACCCCAGGCCAGGACGCTCGTCACGCGCAGATCCAGCAAGCTGGTCGACATTCTCAAAGCATTACTCTGCTACTCGAACAACTTCATGGCTGATCGCCTTGGAGAGACCTTCGGCGGTCCCGAAGGCATGCGCGCGCTCCTGATCGATTGGCTGCGGCTAAATCCGGATGAAGTGTGGTTGGCTTCTGCGAGCGGCCTCGGCGTCAATCGCGTCACGCCGCGCGCCATGATGGCGATTCTGCGCGGGCTGCGCGAGGAACTGCTAAAACACAATCTCAAATTGTCTGACATCATGCCGGTGGCGGGGATTGACCCTGGCACGCTCGAAGACCGCTACACCGATGCGTTTACGCGCGGCAGCGTGGTTGCGAAAACTGGAACGCTAATCAGCACTGATGGCGGCGCCAGCTCGCTGGTGGGACAAATGAATACGAAAAGCGGCCGGGTCGTTCTGTTCGTCATCATGAACCAGCGCGGCAGCGTCATTCGTTTCCGCTACAACCAGGACGCGATCGTGGCTGCGATTCAAAACACACTCGGTGGGCCGGCGCCCTTTCCTTATCGTCCGGTGGGGCTTTCGATGCGACTCGCGAACTCAAACTACGAAGCTGCAAAGGCGGCCGGCGAATTCGAACCACAGCAGTAGCTGGTCAGTTGTCAGTCGTCAGTAGTCAGTTGCACGATCGTTAGTACTTTGTGCTTCGTACTTGGTACTTTGATTTTTTGACCCCAGACCCGCCGTCAATTTAAAGGATCTCTGGGACGACACATCAAAGTACAAAGAACTAAGTAAGAACAAAAAGAACAACTGACGACTGACCACTAACCACTGCCTTAATGCCTGACATCCTTCTTGTCGAAGACAAAGAGAGCCTGCGGCGCGTCTTATGCATGACGCTGGAAAACGCGGGCTACTCTGTGACCGAAGCCGCCGATGCGCGCGCGGCAATCGACGAGATCGGACGCGTTCCTCATAAAATCGTTTTGACCGACCTGCGCATGCCGAACGGCTCAGGCATTGATGTGCTGCACGCCTCTAAGAACGCGGACAGCGACGTGCCGGTGATTGTGATGACAGCGTACGGCTCGATCGATGAAGCCGTGCAGGCGATGAAGGACGGCGCGCACGACTTTCTGCAAAAGCCTGTCGATTCCAACCATCTGCTGCTCCTGGTTGAACGCGCGCTCGAGCAATCGCGTTTGCGAACTGAGAACCTTCTGCTGCGGGAAGAGTGGTCGAAGCGTTACGGCTTTCCGCGCATCATCGGCGAGTCTGAAGCGATTAAGCGCTCCGTCGGCGAGACGCAGCGCGTAGCGACGACTGACGCCACCGTTTTGTTGCTGGGCGAATCGGGCACGGGCAAAGAGCTGTTCGCGCGCGCGGTTCACCATCTTTCCAATCGCCGCGACAAACCCTTTGTCGCCATCAACTGCGCAGCAATTCCCGAGACGCTAATCGAAAACGAACTATTCGGTCACGAGCGCGGCGCGTTCACCGGCGCCGGCGAACGACGGCTCGGGAAATTCGAACTAGCGGCCGGGGGTACGGTTTTTCTCGATGAGATTGGCGAGCTGCCACTGGCGGTGCAGGGAAAACTTTTGCGCGCGATTGAAGAGAAGTCAGTAGATCGCATCGGCGGCAAAGCCCCGATTCCGGTTGACGTCCGGATTGTCGCGGCAACGAATAAAGACTTGCGCGCGGCGGTTGATAACGGCGAGTTCCGCGGCGATCTATTCTTTCGGCTCGCCGTTTTTCCGATCGATATTCCGCCGTTGCGCGATCGGGGCGAGGATGTCGTTCTCCTCGCGCACCACTTTGCGGCCCAGCTGGGGAAAGAGTTGCGGGGCAGGGAAGCAACTCTCGCTGACCGGAGCCTCGCCGCCTTGCGCGCACACGGATGGCCGGGAAATGTTCGCGAGCTCGAGAATGCGATCGAGCGAGCTTGCATTCTTGCGGATGGCGCCAGCCTCGAGCCGACTGATCTCGGATTCGGGAGCGAACAGTCCTGGGATGTAAAAGCGCTCGGCTTCGACACCGCTGGAACTCTCGGCGAGGCGGCTGATCGAGCGGTGAGATTGGTTGAGCGACAAAAGATCAAAGAGACTCTCGCCGCTCATAATGAAAACAAGGCGGCCGCTGCCGAAGCGCTCGGGGTGAGTTACAAAACGCTCTTGACGAAGATTAAGGAGTACAATCTCTGACGCACAATGAGTGACCCGCCGGAGCAAAGTCCTAAGTCGAAAGTCCCAAGTCCAAAGTCCGAAAACCCACCGGTGTTGGCAGACGAAAACGAAGGTCTCAAATCCGGCCGCAATGCTGCCGAAATCGCCGGCGCCACAATCGAACCGGTCGGCGAGGCGACCGGCCGCTTTCCGCGCCCTCCAATCACAAAATCCGAGAACACGGGAAAGTCGGCGTTCCTGGTAGCCGCCGGAATCCTCATCAGTCGCATTCTGGGAGTCATCCGTCAGCGAGTGTTTGCTCATTATCTGGGCATCTCGGACGCGGCCGGCGCTTTTGACGCAGCTTTTCGTATCCCGAACTTCTTGCAGAACGTGTTTGGCGAGGGCGCCCTCTCAGCGTCGTTTATCCCGGTCTACGCCAAGCTGCTGGCGAAAGGTGACGACAAGGAAGCCACGCGCGTCGCCAATGCAGTTTTGACTCTGCTGGCGTTGATCACGTCAGTGATTGTGCTGATCGGCATCTTCACCGCGCCATATTGGATCATTGTTTTTACAAAGAGCTTTGACGAGGGCACCCGTGAGTTAACCGTCCGGCTGGTCAGGATCTTGTTTCCCGGCGCCGGCTTGCTGGTTTTTTCGGCGTGGTGTCTGGGAGTGCTCAACAGCCACCGGCGCTTTTTTCTTTCCTATACCGCGCCCGTGGCCTGGAACCTGGCAATCATCGGGACGCTGATCTGGTTTGGAGGTGGCGAAGAGCAGTTTCGTCTGACGGAAATTACCGCCTGGGGCTCAGTGGTCGGCAGCGCTCTCCAATTTGGCGTGCAGTTGCCAACCGTTCTGAAACTGATTCAGAGATTTCGACCGGTGTTGGACGTGGCGAGCCAAAGCGTGCGAACTGTCCTGCGGAATTTTTTCCCGGTCTTTATTAGCCGCGGCGTAGTTCAGATTTCAGCTTTCGTGGATGCCATCCTGGCGGGTTTAATCAGTGAACAGGCCGTCGCTTCGCTCACGTACGCGCAGAGCCTCTACACATTGCCGATCAGCTTGTTTGGCATGTCAGTGTCCGCCGCAGAGTTGCCGGCGATGTCGAGTGCGTTGGGCACTAGTGACGAAATCGCTTCTGAGTTACGGATACGCCTTAATAACGGTCTGCGGCGAATCGCACTTTTCATCGTGCCTTCGGTAATTGCGATCCTAACGCTCGGTGATGTGATGGTCGCGGTTCTGTACCAGACCGGCCAGTTCGGGACTGAGGCGACTCGATACGTTTGGGCGATCCTGGCGGGCTCGACAATCGGGCTGTTGGCTTCGACGCTCGGCCGGCTTTACTCCTCGACCTACTATGCTCTTCACGATACGCGGACGCCATTACGCTTTGCTATTTTGCGCGTGACCCTCGGGATGGCTCTCGGCTACGTGGTTGCCATTCACCTGCCGCCATTGTTGGGCATCGATCCCAAATGGGGAGCAGCTGGACTGACTACTTCTTCCGGCTTGGTCGGCTGGATTGAATTTGTTTTACTGCGTCGAACGCTAAACAAAAGAATCGGCCGCACCGGCCTATCCGCCGCATACATGGCCAAGCTTTGGGTCTCGGCTACCGGGGGTGCGGCGCTCGCGTGGGGGATCAGGCTTTTCATCGGCACGCGGCATCCGGCCATTGTCGCGGTACTGGTGCTGATGCCGTACGGCCTCACCTACTTTGCGCTCGCGTGGCTGTGGCGTGTTCCGGAAGCCGCGGCCGTCATTAATCGAGGTCTTCGCACTCTCCGTTTAAAGACTTAATGAGCAAACAAAAAGGCTCCACCGAAGTGGAGCCTTCATAAGCCGCGTGACACGACAGTTTAGAGTTCCTCTGCCATGCAGTTCGTGCTATCGCCACGGTAATCGCCCGCGACATCGGCAATAAGTACGCCGACGCGGCTGAGCAGTCCGTCTGCGATTAGCACGCCGTCGCTAATTAACACGCCATCTGCCAGGAGCACGCCATCGCTAATCAGAACGCCATCGCCAATCAGGACTCCGTCGCTCAGCAACACGCCGTCACTGAGGAGAACGCCGTTTGTCATGAGGACGATCCCGTCACTGAGGAGAACGCCCTTGCTCACCATGATGTTGTCGCTGAGCAGCACGCCGCTTGAGAGTTTGGTGTTATCGCTCAGCAGCACACCATCTGAGATCAGCACGCCGTCACTCAGTAGCACGCCCAGTCCGTAAACTTTCTGGTATTTCGTAATCAGCGCTGAGCCACTGGCCCAGTTGTGATTGAAGATCACGCCTTGCGCCCAGGTGAAAGTTTCAGATGCGATTGTGGTCTTGGGCGTCGGCGCTGTTGAGGTCAAAAGGGAAGTGCCGATCGAGGTGGTGGTGGACAAGTCCGTCCGGACAAGCTTAGCCAGCCGCACCGCACCTTCGAGGTTCAATTGGCCCGCGCCCTGTTCCAGCATGTTGTAACCCTTCAACGATTGCGCCGTGTACATGAGGATCATCTTCACCATGTTGGGCGTAAGTTTCGGGTTGGCTTCGAGCAGGACGGCAGCCGCGCCGGCCACGAGCGGAGTTGAAACCGAAGAACCGCTCATGCGCATGGTTCCGGAGTCCGAAGAACACTCCGAGACGCAGAGTTCCGGGTTGTTCGAGACCATCCGGTTGGATGCGGCAGATGAGCCGATGATCTTGTTGCCCGGGGCAACGAGGTCAGGCTTCATTAAGTTGTCGTAATGACGGCGGCCATTCCATTCCTTCCAATAACTGCGCGTCGGACCTCTTGAACTGTAGGTAGTGACGATGTCATCGCTGCGGCGGTTGGTGCCGAAAGTGTTTGTCGCGCCGACCGTAATCGCCGACGGTTCGTTACCAGGCGAGTGAATCCGACCATAAAGCTTCTCGTGATTGTTGTCTTTGCCATCATTTCCGGCCGCGGCGACCACGACGATCCCCGCGTTAACCAGGCGGCGGACCGCGCGACACACCGGGTCGTTTTTGTACGAATCTACAGCTACTGAGCCCAAACTCAGATTCACAACGCGGATGTTGTGCTGCGTTCTGTATTGCAGGACAGCGTTCAGGGCGTTCAGCAGTGCCGATGTCGAACCAGTGCCATGCGAGTTCAGGACGCGGTAATCGAGCAGCTTGGCGCCACCTGCCACGCCACCATAGGTTCCGTTCTGCCTAACGATCATCGAAGCGACGTACGTGCCATGCCCATAGTCGTCATGAGTATCGCCTTCGCCGGTGAAATCAAGGCTGTGGACGATGCGGCCCGCGATGCTGGCGTGACTCGAAGAAATGCCGGAATCCAAAACCGCAATACCAATGCCCGTACCATCAAGACCGCTATTGCCTGTTTGGGCGAGCATTGCTGTCTCGCCCGTTGTGGTCTCGATGTGACCAAGGCCCGTCAGCGGACGGTCGAGCGACACATACTTTGCCCACTCCTTAGAGGCGAGCTCTGAAACCGCGCCCGTGGGACCTTCAACTGTCAGTGTCTTGAAGCGAGTGATTTCGCCGTTGACCGTGACGCCCCACTGCGCGAGCTTGGCGCGAAGTTCGGGGTTGTTAAGGTCGCTGACTTGAAGAATTACTTTTACGGTGGCCGGTGCGCCGGGGGCTTCAATCACCTGGCGCAACTCGTCTGATAGTTTGTCGCCGGTGAACTCTTCCGTGTCGGCCGTCTCGGCGTTAGCCTCTTCGTTGTTCGTTTCGCTGGCAGCGGTCGTTTCCGTGATTTCGATCGCGGTAAAAAGCGATGCCAACTTCTCGTCGCCGGCTATCGCATCTTTGAATGTGCCCTGCGTTGAAGCGCCGATGCACTGGAACTTGCCGGCCGCGATCGCTTCGCGCACGAATTCGGAAACAGTCGCGTCAAACGCGGCTGACGTGCCCACGAGGGTGTGAAGGGGATCAATAACGATGATGACTTTGGTATCTGAATTTTCGATTTCGGAGAGAACTGCGGTAAGCGTGGTCTTCAGTTGTTCTGCATTCTTTGTGTCGTGGAACAGCTTGTCCAGGTCGAGTTTCAACACGTGGCGGCCAATCAATTCTTCCGGTCCTTGTCCGCGAACAATCTGACGGGCTACTCCGGCGATGACGACGTTACGCTCAGCCTGCGAGTCGGTCAGCAGGACAGGATTGTTTTGCTCGGCCAGAATCGCCAGCGCGCGGCTCGTCTCTTTAGCCTGGTCACTAAACGAATCGAATTTGCCCTGTTCGGCGGCGGCGGTGATGTCCCGGGTGTATCGCGCGAGGGCGGTGGGGGCGGCTGGTTCGTTAACCTGCGCCTGGGCTCTGTCGGCGACCAGGATGCCCAGCAACAGGGAAACGGCAATCGTCGCCGCTGTCAGCGAGCGCCAGGTAATCGGTAGTAGGTTTGTGTGTCTCATTTTGAAGCGTCTTTCCGCTTTTTTTCGAGTTCCACTCGCGGAATGCAGAATTCCCGCAGCAGGTTGTAAACCAAGGCGCGTGCCATGACAGGAAGTGCAGTTTTGGGCGGTTTTCGTAGAATTTGGGCTTTTGATCGGTCGGTCAATTCGGTCAACGTGAAAGCTTTTTTTCAGTCTGACCGACCGATCCGGCAAGGAAACCGCGCTTGACCGAAAAAAATTCTGGAGAAGATTGGGCATTGTTTCTTTAGTCAGACATCCCGGAAAGACGGATCGGTTGGTGCAGCGGCAAGCGGCGGGGAAAACCCCTGGCCGCTAGTTTTGTTTTTGACGCCCTTCGGCTCCCTCTCCCATTGGGAGAGGGCTGGGGTGAGAGAGCGAAGCTTTAGCGGTTAGGGAAAAGAAAGAAAGTATTTTCTTGTTTTCGCGCTAGAACCCTCACCCTAACCCTCTCCCAGAGGGAGAGGGAACAAAGCCAATCCAAAACGCCGGCGCTGAACTGCTACGAGCCGCTAATTGACCCTTCTCTAACCTTCTCCTTATCATCGCCGCGTGCAACCCGTTCTTAGTGCAGCGCAAATGCGCGAGCTCGACCGCGTGACGACCGAGCGTTACGGCATATCTTCACTCGTGTTGATGGAGAACGCCGCCGCTGCGACCGCGCGAGTTATAGCCGGAAGCTTCCCAAGCGAAATCGCGAACCGATCGGTCCTCGTGCTGTGTGGCCGGGGCAACAACGGCGGCGATGGTGCGGCGACCGCACGTTTGCTGGCGCACGCGGGCGCGAACGTGACTGCGATTCTGTTCGGTAGCATCGCGGACACGAAAGGGGATGCACGGACTAACTTCGAAGCCTTAGCGAGCCTGGCCCAGGACAGTTCAGCCGCGAAGGGCGTGGTCCGATTGATCGAATGTGCGAGCGATGACGATTGCGGAGCTGCAGTTAATGAGAAGTTAAGTGAATCGCCGGACGTAATCGTAGATGCTCTGTTTGGTACGGGTCTGACGCGCCCGCTTCAGGGAGTTCATGCTGAAGCTGGGCGACGCGTAAACGCGTTGCGAGGTCTTGCGATCGCTAACACGCTGGTGGTTTCAATCGATGTGCCTTCCGGATTGAATTCCGACTTGCCAGAGCCGATTGGTCAAGCCGTTCACGCAGACATCACCGTCACGATGACCGCGCCGAAGATCGGGAACGTTCTTCCGCCCGCTTCGAACTACAACGGTCGGCTCATCGTTGCCGACATCGGCTCGCCGGCTGAGCTCATCTCGAAAGTACCGACCGATCTGTTTCTCAGCGAAGAAGCCGACGCGCGACGTTGGCTGGTTGAAACGCGCTACACGCCAAACTCTTACAAGAACACTCACGGTCACGCCATCATCGTTGCCGGTGCGCGCGGCTTTACCGGCGCCGCGGCGTTATGTGCCAATGCGGCGATGCGCTCGGGAGCCGGACTGGTGACAGTCGCCACGCCGGCGTCGGCCCAGCCATTGGTTGCGACGCAGGTTATGGCGGAAGTTATGACGGCGGCGTTGGCAGAAACAGATCGCGGCGCGGTGAGCGATGACGCGGCTGGTTTCTTTTCAAAGTTCAGCGAGAGAGCTGACGTCATTGCGATTGGACCCGGGCTTTCGTCTGAAGACGAGCGCACGCGAAAGTTCGTTCGTCGAGTCGTCGAGAACAGACGGACGCCGGTGGTGGTAGACGCCGACGGTTTGAATTGTCTCTCGCCCTGGCCGGATGATTTGCGCGGTTCATCAGAACTGCCGATTATCTTGACGCCGCATCCGGGCGAGATGCTGCGGATGATGGGAACTTCCGACAAGAGCGCCTTGCACGATCGAATCGCGGCGGCACGTAAGTTCGCGTCTCAACACGAGGTGATCCTTCTGCTGAAGGGTAGCCGATCATTGGTCGCTGCTGCCGACGGTCGCGTTTTCCTGAACTCAACCGGCAACGCCGGCTTGGGGACGGCAGGCGCGGGTGACACTTTAACTGGCGTCATCGCGGGATTCCTGGCGCAGGCGAAGAGTAGTGAGAAGGTAAGTGCGCTCGATACTGTAATCGCCGCGCTTTATGTCAGTGGCCTCGCCGGCGATTTAGCCGCGCGCGAACTCGGAATGCGCTCGATGGTAGCGTCAGATATTCGTGAGCACCTTAGCGCGGCGATTTGTGCAATTGATCCGCGCGGAGAGCAACCCTGAACGTCGCCTTTCTTTGCGATCCTTTGCGCCTTTGCGTCTTGGCGTGAGAAGCGGTTCACGCAAAGGCGCCAAGCCCGCCAAGGAACGCAAAGAAAACGCAGGAGAGGAATTGTGATTTCAACTACTAAGGGTATTCCAATCGGAGAGGTCACCTCAGATAGCGAGCGGGAAACCTATGACCTTGGCGTGCGCATTGGCGAGCAACTGCGCGGTGGAGAGATTCTCCTGCTGAACGGCTCGCTGGGCGCCGGGAAAACTGTTTTCGTCAAAGGGATCGCGTACGCGCTCGACGTTGATGAGGACGACGTCAGCAGCCCTTCGTTCACCCTCGTCAATCCGTACCAGGGGCGACTGCTGCTCTATCACATCGATCTCTATCGCCTTGATGAAGGCGCCTCTGCCGCCCACGCGGTCGATCTCGATGAACTGCTTTCAGATGAAGAGGCGGTAACGGTCATCGAATGGGCGGAACGAATGGGCAGATATCCATTACCGCCCACGGCTTTTAGCGTTTCAATCACTGGTGATGGCGACGCGCCGCGTAAGATTTCAATAAATGAACTAGAATAGGTTTCAAGGAGAACTAATAATGCAATATCCAGAAGAGTTTATTAAACCATTCCGAGAAGAACTGACGCGGCTTGGCGTCGAAGAGTTGCGAACGTCCGAAGCGGTTGATGCCGCAGTCCAGCAATCGGCCGGCACGCTGATGATCGTGGTTAACTCGATTTGCGGATGTGCCGCGGGTAAAGCGCGCCCCGGTGTCGCCCAGGCATTGAAAAATGAAGTAAGGCCTGATCGAGTGGCGACAGTTTTCGCCGGCGGCGACCTGGAAGCGACGGCCAGAGCGCGCAGCTACTTTACCGGTTATGCGCCCTCGTCTCCGTCGATTGGACTTCTGAAAGACGGGAAGTTGGTTTACATGATGGAGCGTTGGCAAATTGAAGGAAAGGGCCCGGCCGACATCTCTTCAGAATTGATCAGTGCTTTCGAGGAGTTTTGCGGAGACCCAGCGAAGTCTTCCGTAGCAAGTCTTTAATAAAGGCGTTAAAGACGGCTCGACGCGCAGCGGTTTTACGTAGCCCAGCCGTTTACGGCTGGGTTCCGTAAAGAAAATAAAAACCTAGCCGCCTTCAGGCGGCTTCAGCCAATCATCATCATTCGTTTCAAACGTCTCAAGAACGTCCGATAGTTTTCCCCGCCGATGATGTTCCTCTTGTCGATCGACGTAACGCGCAACCTTCTCAATCTCGTCCTTGCGCAAGCTCAGAACACCATAACCTTCTTGCCAATGCAATTTGAACTTAGGTTGAATCTCTTTATTGACCCTGAATGAGGTTGCCCCCTTCAACTGTCCTATGAAATCAGCAAGCAAGATCGTTGGTGGCAGCCGGCAAAGCAGGTGTGCATGATCGGGCATTGCATTATGACGGATCGGAAATCCGCCGCGCGTCTTTACTTCATCGTTAATGATTTCGAGAAGTTGTGGTCGCCAGGCTCGGTCGATCAGAGGTTCGCGAGAGTGTGTAGCCCAAGCGAAATGGTAGTAGAGTTGGTGAAACACGTGGGACATATGTTTCCTGCTAATGATGAAAGCCCCTAAAGGGGCTTCACCTTTAATTCACGCATTGTACCCAGCCGTAAACGGCTGGGCTAGAGAAAGGTTTTTTACATAGCCGTAGCTTTGTAGAAGCAACACGCCGCCGCGCCGATCCAATCAGCGCGGCGGTTTTTCATGCGCCAATAGTGGCAAGACCCCTGTGCTATGATCGCGCCGATGGCGCTCAGATCTTCTATCTCCCTCGACACACGCATACTGGATTTGCCGCCAAGCATTGCCCGGCTTGGTTCGCAGGGAGCGCGAAACCTGGCACTCGGCCTTGCCGAACTTTCTCGCGGAAAAGACATCAACTCAGTCACCGTCGCAGACCTGCTTCTCTATCTGCCAACGCGTCATGAAGATCGTTCGAGCATGGTTGAGGTTCGTGATCTGCGGAACGAGCAGGAAGCGTCGCTTGATCTGACAGTGCGCATCGCAAAACCGCGTTACATCGGCCGGTCTCGATTTATTTTCTCAGTTTCCGCGAGTGATCAGAACAATACCGGACCGCAGGTCTTGATCGAATGGTTTATCTCCGGCGGACGGGCCAAACAGATTGTCGAGTTCTACACGAAGAGGTTCGTCCGGGGAACGCGTTTCATCGCGTTCGGAAAATGGCAGCTCGATAAACTGGGAACGTTTTGTCTGAAAGTGCACAAACCCGATGAGCTTGAGGTTATTTCAAGCGATGAAGGAGACGGCGATCCTTTACTCTCCGCCATTCATGTCGGCCGTTGCGTTCCCGTATACCGGAAAATCGGCGACGTCCGTCCCAAGCAGTTGCGCGAAATTCTTCATCGCGTGCTTGCCGAGCTTCCCGACGACGCAATCCAGGAAAATTTGCCCGACGATTTGCGCGAGCGGCAGAAGCTAATCGGCCGCGCCCAGGCTTTACGGCAAATTCATTTTCCAACGAGCGAAGCATCGCTTGATGAATACGAGCGCGCGCGCAGCCCGGCCCACCATCGCCTGATATTCGAGGAGCTGTTTTGGCTTTCCCTTGCGTTGTCGGTAAAGCGCGGACATCGAACCAAAGAACGCAAAGCCGCGACCATCAAAATCGACGACGCGATCAAGCGTCGCATCAAGTCGGTCCTGCCCTTCACCCTCACCGAAGCGCAGCGGAAAGTTGTCAAAGAAATCTTCCGCGACATGAAATCCGACGCGCCGATGAATCGCCTGCTGCAAGGCGACGTCGGCAGCGGCAAAACAATCGTTGCGCTGATTTCAATGCTGACGGCGATGGAGAATGGCTATCAAACCGCGCTCATGGTGCCGACTGAGATTCTCGCCGAACAGCACGCGCGGAACATCAAACGGATACTGGCAAAGTCGCCGTATCGCATCGAAGTCCTGGTTGGCTCGCTGAAAACCGGCGATAAACGCGCTCTGCACGCGGCCATTGCGGCCGGCGACGTTCACGCCTGCATTGGCACCCACGCGTTGATTCAGGAAAACGTCCGGTTCAAGAACTTCGGGTTGGCGGTGATTGACGAGCAACATCGCTTCGGTGTGATGCAACGCGCCGAACTGCGCGAGCGTGGCTTGAACCCGGACGTGCTCGTCATGACGGCGACGCCGATTCCGCGTTCGCTGGCCATGACTGTTTACGGGGATCTCGATGTCTCGATCATCGACGAAATGCCGCCCGGTCGCACGCCGATTGTGACCAAAGTCTTCGCGGACAATGCGGACGATCGAAAGGATGTAAAGCGACTGTTGACGCAGGAGCTTCGCTCAGGCAGGCAAGTGTACGTCGTTTATCCGCTCGTCGACGAATCCGAAAAGCTTGACCTGCGCGACGCGACTCGGCGCTTCGAATACCTGCGCGATCAGGTCTTTTCAAAATTCTCAGTGGGTTTGCTGCACGGGCGAATGAAGACGGAAGAAAAAGAGAAGGTGATGCGCGGGTTTGGCAGTGGCGAAATTCAGATTCTGGTTTCGACAACCGTCATTGAAGTCGGCGTTGATGTGCCGAACGCGTCAGTGATGGTAATCGAGCATGCGGAACGCTTCGGTTTATCGCAGCTTCATCAATTGCGTGGTCGTGTCGGTCGCGGCGCGGAACAGAGTTACTGCGTGCTGCTGGCTTCGGACAAACGAACTGATGTCGCGCGTGAACGGCTGGGCATCATGGAAGAGACCAACGATGGGTTCAAAATCGCCGAGAAAGATTTAGAGATTCGCGGCCCGGGCGAAATCATGGGCACGCGCCAGGCGGGCTTGCCTGAGTTC
Source organism: uncultured Acidobacteriota bacterium (assembly GCA_963726075.1). Classification (GTDB taxonomy): domain Bacteria; phylum Acidobacteriota; class Blastocatellia; order Pyrinomonadales; family Pyrinomonadaceae; genus UBA11740. The sequence continues at coordinate 395,021 of CAVSAQ010000002.1, forward strand.
CGGATCGCGAACCTGGTGCGTGACCTGGAAATTCTTCAAGCCGCGCGCAAGGAAGCTGATTACTACGCGAACCAAAGTAGCTCTTCACGCGAAGCTGTTCAGTTGATAAAGCGAGTTCAGGAAGATGCGCGTTTGAAGCTGGCAGCGGTTGGATAAAGCTCGGAGCGCGGACATCCTTGTCCGCACTGAGCGCGAAGCGTGAAACATTTTCACAGAATCCCGATCCGCAGCGACGGTTAAAGATTCAAGTTCTCAAAAGCCGCGGGTTCCTCACCACTTCATCACCTCAACCCCGCGCTCCTCGACCTTGCCTTGCCGAATAATCAGATCGAGGTGATGACTCGTCCGGCGATCATTCGTGGCGAGTGCGGCGCCCAATCCAAGGTGTAGTCCGAAATGACGTTCGTGCCAAAGGCAGCCGGTTTCATGCTTTCGCGCCGCGCGCCCTACGGCTTTCGACTGGCCAAAGCCAACCTCCACGACGTAACGCAAGCCCGCAATCTTTTGCAAAACCATTTCGAAATCGCGACATAGAGCCCGGCGCTTGCCCGTCACCCTCGCTATCTTTCCGTCGCGAAACGACAAGTTGATGTCGCCGTCTTTAATCGCACCATACTTGATTCCGAAAGGGATGGTGCCCACGATCCAACCTTCGACCGCCAAGTTACCGTCGATCGATTCCGGTTCTCCGGCAACTTCGCCGGTCGGCAGCATGTAATCGTCAGGAGTCAGTCCCGCATAAACTCGCCATTTCTCGCGAGCGCACACGAGATTTAAGAGACTCGTTCGCGAGTCGGTGAAGACCAGCGATTCGCATTGAGCCAGTCGCCGCTGCAACTGCTGACAGCGCTGCGCGAGCGTTTGCGGCTTCTCTGAGAAGAGCAGGCGGAAGGATGCATCGGTGACGTCGAAGCAAAGCCGCATCCGCGCAAACGTCCAGGGCATGAATTCCATCAGCGCGTGGCGATAATCGATCCCGTTGTGAGTGATGCGGCCATCGCTGACGGCGAATTCCACGAACGCCCACCGCGGATCGTCGCGATGCTCGCGGCCAAGTTTGGCCACGCGATCCGGCGAATCTTCCCCGAGACACACCAACTCGCATGGCCCAAGTTGGGGAATAATCTCGGTCAGAATTCGTGAGTGATATTGGGGTTCGTACGCGACGACCCAACGGCTGGCAGCCGGCAGATACTCCTTAAAATTTTCTACCGCCTGTTGCCAACTGCTCGTCATACCCAGTACGTGTCTTTGGGTGGTGGCGCAAATCCTTCGTTCTTTACTGACCCCCCTCTGACCACCCTCGCAAGGAAATCAGTGATGTCGGCGGCCTTTCGCAGCTTGAGAGTCTTTGCGTTGATTGCGCCTTTCGACATCTGCTTCAACTGGGCTTGTTGTTTCGAGCTGAGTTTGACGGTCAAAGCATCCGGTTTTGACGCCTTCTTTTTCGCGGCTTTCTTGGTAGCCATATAGAGAGTCTCCTTTTTGGGTCGATTCTGGTCGGAAGATCAAATCTTCAACGTGAGCGTTTTAGCGAGAGATTAATACCGCAATTAAAGTCATCGTGTCCAGATTTTTGGGAGTGGTGGTAAAGTTTGCCTCCCTCTCGCAAAGGGAGAGGGCGGACTGTCGATTGAGGAGCGCTAAGGATGGAACTACGAACCTGCTGCCATGAAATCCGGGGAACGTTGCGGACTGATCAATAACTCTGCTGCCTTGCGAAGGCATAACAGAATAACTTGCGCATCATTGCCGGAAAATATCGCGGACGCCAATTAAAGAGTCCGCCGTCTGCGCAAACGCGACCGACGTCGGATCGTTTGCGCGAGACTCTGTTCAATGTGCTCGCTTCGCGAATTGAGGGTGTGCGTTTTCTCGACCTGTGCGCTGGTACCGGCGCGGTCGGAATTGAAGCGTTATCGCGTGGAGCTGAACACGTTACGTTCGTCGATAAATCGCGAAAGATGTGCTCGTTGATTGAAGCAAACACGAGCGCCCTCGGCATCGACGAGCAGGAGTTCGAAATTGTAAGTGCGGACGCGTCCGACTATTTGCGGCGCCACGCGAAGAAGGAACAAGGGCCGTTCGACATAGTCTTTTTCGATCCGCCTTATGCGGAGGATTACGAGGTAGTGTTCAACCTGATGGCCGAACACGCGGCGCAGTTGATGTGCGAGGAAGCAGAAGTGGTCGTAGAGCACTATAAGAAAAAAGAACTAGCTGAAAAGTTTGGACTTCTAAAACGTTACCGCACTTTGAAGCAAGGCGATTCGGTCCTGAGTTTCTTCAAGTCAGCCGCGTAGCGGCGAAATGTTTATAGCCACAGTCGCCAGAGAAAGTTTCCAAGCTCCGGAGGAGCGCATTAAATCTGTCGCCCATAAATGGGCTCATCAAATTCACAAGCCCCTCATGTTCTATAAATATTTCGTTCCTGACGGAACGAAGAAGGTAGACTCGTTCATCCTCGCAGATTGCTGAGAGAGCCGCTGAGCGTTATCTTTTTCAACTGACAACTGTCAACTGACAACTGTCAACTGTCAACTGACAACTGTCTACGGACAACGGACAACTGACAACTGACAACTGATCACCGACCACTGACAATGCTGGTTCTCGGAATCGAAACTTCCTGCGATGAAACTGCCGCCGCGGTAATCCGCGACGGCCACGAGATCCTTTCATCCGTAATTGCCTCGCAGATTAAAACCCACGAACGGTTTGGCGGAGTCGTGCCGGAACTGGCTTCACGTGAGCACCTCGACAAGATCGTGCCGATCGTTGAAGAAGCCCTGGCGCGTGCCAAGACGACGAAAGAGCAAATCGATGGCATCGCTGTGACCAATGGCCCGGGGTTGATCGGGTCGCTGCTCGTCGGTGTCTCGTACGCAAAGGCGATGGCTTACGCGCTGAACAAACCGCTGGTGGGCGTGAATCACATCGAAGGACACATCTACTCGGTCTGTTTCGAGAATCCACCGGTGGAGCATCCCGCCCTCGCGCTGATCGTTTCTGGTGGGCACACGAATGTTTTCTTCGTGCCCGAACCCGGGAAATACAAAGTCGTTGGGCGCACCCGCGACGATGCCGCCGGCGAAGCATTCGATAAAGTAGCGAAGCTGCTTGGGCTTGGTTATCCCGGAGGGCCCGTCATAGAACGGCTCGCGAGAGAAGGGAATCCGAAAGCGGTGAAGTTCGCGATTCCGCGGATGGGCGACAATCGCCCGGACTTCAGCTTCAGCGGATTGAAGACGGCCGTCCAAAAGTACGTGCGTGAATCAGGTCTGCAACCCGTAAGCAACGGCGGCGAACCTTCACAGGGAATCAGAGATCTCGCGGCGAGTTTTCAAAGCACGGTGATTCGTTCACTGGTCTCGACGATGGAGAGAGTTGCGGAAGAGTATCGGCCCAAAACTTTAATTGTTGCCGGTGGCGTGGCGTGCAATCGTGCTTTGCGCGAAGCGTGCAGTGAGGCATCTGGGCGATTAGAAGTCCCAGTTTACTTTCCTTCGCCGCACCTTTCGACTGACAACGCGGCGATGATTGCGGCGGCCGGGACGGTGAAACTGCAATCCGGCGAACGCGCCGGTTGGGATTTGAATGCCGACGTGATGATGCGGCTTCAGAATATCGAAGTTGAAGATGCCGAGCTAAGGAAGCGAGTTAGGTATCGGCTGTAAGCGTCAGTAGTCAGTTGTCAATTTACATTCGTTCGGTTCGAGACGTATCGTCATAATTGAACTGACAACTGGCAACTGACGGTCTTACGGTCGGGCTTCTTTCACCGCCGCGCCGACGCGTATCGTCCCTTCCGTCAAGATCTGCGCGCGCAAGCCGGCACGATGAATCAACCCCGGCAGGACTTGTTTGACGGTGAGCTTTTGCAGATGCGCGCACGGCTCACACAGCATGATGCCGCGTGCTTTTACCTCGCCCACCCAGAATTCCTTTCCGACCAGATGATTAAGTGGCACTCCACGCGTGACAACATTGCGGCGACTGTCGCCTAAACCGTAATCAACGTTGAGTTCGCTCTTAAACGCTTCAATGGCTTCAGCTTCTATCAGCGTCAATTCGCGCTTAACTTCAGGCGCGCGGCCTTTGTTGTCGAAATAGCGATCGCCTTCCAGGCCGCGTCCGGGGATGGCGCGGACTTCATCGACCGATTTCATGGGCGCTTCGGCCTGCGGTGTGATGTTGATTGAGATGACTTTACCTTCGAACATTTACAGAACTCTCTCCTTTGGATTCTGTTCCCTCTCCCTTTGGGAGAGGGTTAGGGTGAGGGTCTAGCGCGGAAAACCAAAAAACATTTTTCTTACTCTGCCGCGTTAAGGCTTCGCACCCTCACCCCCGCCCTCTCCCAAAGGGAGAGGGAGTTGTCTAAATCGACGCCTTGATAGCGTCGTCAAATATCTCCAATGCCACGTCAACGTGTTCTTTCGTCAAGATCAACGGCGGCGACCAGCGAATCGTGTTTGCTCCGCAGCCCAGCAGAATCAATCCACGTTCGAACACCGCCATTTCAACCCGATCGCGTAATTCCGGATCGGGCGTGCGGCTGGTCTTGTCTTTCACGAACTCAACGCCGAGCATGAAGCCCCGGCCCCGCACGTCCCCGATGCATTCGTGCTTTGCCATCAGCTTTTTTAAACCGCGTTTGAGGTAATCGCCGACTTCGGCTGTGTTCGCGACCAGCTCACGCTCAAGCAATTCAATCGTTTTCATCGCCGCCGCAATTGCGACCGGATTTCCGCCGAACGTCGAGGCATGCGCGCCCTTTTGCCAATCCATCAAGTCCGCGCGCGCGACGCACGCGCCGAGCGGCAACCCGGAAGCGATGCCTTTCGCGATGCAGATGACATCGGGCTGCACTTCGTCGTGCTCGCAAGCGAACATCTTGCCGGTGCGGCCCATCCCGCTTTGCACTTCGTCAAAGATGAGCAGGATTCCGTGTTCATCGCAAATCCGCCGCAGGCCTTTCAGAAAGCCTTTCGGCGCCGGCACATATCCGCCTTCACCCTGAATCGGCTCGACGACAATCGCGGCAACTTCTTCAGGCGGTGTCGTCGTTTTGAACAGACGGTTTTCTATCCAATTCAGCGCGCCCTGGGCCGCGCCGCCGTTACCGCAATCTTCAGCACTGAAGGGATTGCGATAGTCGTTCGGATAAGGCACGTGCACGACGTCGAGCGCTTGCCGTTTGAAACCAGATCGTTGCGCCGCCTTTGACGAAGTAAGCGACAGCGAGCCCAACGTGCGTCCGTGAAAGCTGCCAAAGAACGCGATGAATTTCTCGCGTCCGGTTGCATGCATGGCCAGCTTCAAAGCGGTCTCGACCGCCTCAGTTCCGCTGTTGGCAAAATGCGTGCGGGTCGGACTAGCCACCGGCGTGATTGCGTCCAAAGCCTCAGCCAGGTCAGGCATCAATTGATAGTAATAGTCCGTGCCGCAGATGTGGATCAGTTGCGCCGCTTGATCCTGAATGGCTTTGACGACTTCAGGATGACAATGTCCGGTTGAGCACACGGCCACGCCGGCGTTGCAATCGAGAAAAACGTTGCCGTCAACGTCTTCGACCCACACGCCCTGGGCGCGTTCGGCGACAAGCTTGAAGTCAGGACGCGGATACGCCGGATTCACGTAGCGCGCATCGGCGGCGATAATCTTTCGGCCCTTCGGACCGGGCAGTTCGGTTTTGATCTCAGGTCGTTTTACAGCTAATGCGGTTTCCATCATCTCTTTACTCCTTGAAAGGACAGCCTCAGTTTGACACTTTTCGGGAAGTGCCGTTTCGAACGAGATGTTGATGGATGAGTACTAGTCCGCGAAGAGGTTGACGCGGTCGTCGAGAGGTCTCAGATGAATCCAACCCTGGAACATTTTCGGTGGCGGGATGATATCACAGCAGAAACCCGACCGTCAGGGAGGGTGCCGCTCTGGGCGATCGTCCAACCCATTTTATGAACTGGCAGCCTCCCTGACGGTCGGGTTTCCGCTTTAAGCTGAGTACCACAACACCGCGAAGAAGTGACAGGTGGTGCCGGCAAGCACAAAAAGGTGCCACGCGAAATGGCTATAGCGAATTGAATGCATTCTGAAGCAGATCGTGCCGGCCGTGTAAGCCAGACCGCCCGCCACTATCCAAAACAGCGCCGCCCACGGCATGGTGAAAAGAATATGCGGCGCGGCAATCACCGCGAGCCAACCCATCAAGAGGTAAAGCGGAACAGTGAGCCAGCGATGTTGCGTGCCGAAGAGGACTTTCATCGTTAAGCCGAAAACGGCCAGCGACCAAACCAGTCCAAACAAGGTCCAGCCCCACGGTCCGCGCATCACTCCCAGCGTGAATGGCGTGTACGTGCCGGCAATCAAAATGAAGATCGCTCCGTGATCGAGGAGGCGAAAGACACGCTTGGCGCGATCGTAAGGAATTGCGTGATAGAGCGTCGAAGCGAGGTAAAGCAGCATCATCGAAGTCGCGAACACACTGACGCCGACGATGTTCCAGATGCTTCCCGCTCGCGCGGCGGTAAGGATTAAGAACGGTGCCGCGGCTATCGCGAGCAGCAGACCAATTCCATGGCTGATGCTGTTGGCGATCTCTTCGCTGACTGTTTGGCGCCGTTCGGTAACGGCGGCGACCTCGGTCATGCGCCGATTGTAAACGAGGCGCGCAGAAATCGCCACGGTTTTTGTGACTGGAGCGCGCCGACGGAGAACGGCTTTCCGAACGGAAACAAAAGCGGCGTCATCCGGCTTTGCCTAAAAAAGCTTAGGTCGTAAGCGCACGCTCATCACGGCACAAGTGGCCGACAATACACAACGAGCTGCGGAGCAGCGCAGGTAGTTAAGCCCAAGGCGAGGCTCCGCGAGCCTTGGGTCACCGGTGCACACAAATCGTTTGGAGCGGCGGAGCTGCGACGGATAAGCCCGCTGAGGGGTCAGGCTTTGAAGTTGCAATGCCGACCCCTCCAGAACCGTGCTCCAAAAAATCTCTGTCGCCCGCTTCGCGGGCTCGGTTGATCTAAAAAACAGGTTACCCAAGGCTCGCAAAGCCTCGCCTTGGGCTTAGCTATGACCGCTGCTTCGCAGCTCGATTATTAGTTCTTGCGCGTCGCCAGACTTTTTGGGCAAAGCGGCGTCAACCGGGGTCCCCAGCGCGGCAGCCGCGCTGGGGTGGAAGAACGCCGCACTCCAAACGTTACTTCCGCTTCAGAATCTTTGCCGTGAACGAACCTTTTATCTTGTTGTCGCCGGCCGTCACATCGATGTCGCCGGAGATTGAATCGTCCGAGACCGAGGTGAGGGTGACTTGTCCGCCCAGACTGCTGCGGTCAAACCAGGTTTTCGTATCGGCGTTACCTTTGCGCGTGACGATGCCGACCGTTTCGACTTTCATGTACTTGTCGGCTTTAGCTGAGTAGGTGCCGGTTTTAAGCGGCGTCGGATCCTTCGTGCCTTCTTCACCGACCAGGCTGAAGACGACGCGCATATTTTCTTCCGAGGCCATCGGTTTCTCGAGCGTCATCCCGAAATTAGCCGAGTCGAGATCGTAATTCGCGGTAAAGACGTTGTAGACGACGGCGGTGGTGATTTTCTGATTGATGTCCGTGAATGACTTGGTGACTGCGAACGCGTAACCGGATTTGACGGCGAGATCCTTCTCGCCGGCGGCCGGTGACTTCACGTGCAGGCTGTTGCCGCCGCCGCCTTTGCTACAGCCGGCCAGCGCGATAGCGGACAACACAAAGACAAAGAGCAGGCAGGGAAATATTTTTCGACGCATGATGTTCTCCTCGGATTAGGTGTGTATTACAAAAGCAGCGGGTCCAGGCTCATATGCATTGTTCACTTGTCCAGAACACTCGGGCTCCCGGTGATTCTGAAGTCGCGCCGCCTCCTGAATTGAGAAGGAAGTTCTTCGATCTTCGGCATCCAACCAGGCTTGGTCGGCGGCACGGGGAGCGGCGGGTCATCGTGCTTCTCATATAACAAAACATAAGCTGAGACCGAATATCTAAAGTTGATTGGGATGGGATACGTAACTGACGCGGCGATCTGCGAGTCGAAACCAATGTGACCATTAGTATCTACGAAACCCTTAATGTCCTCCAACGCCAAAATGAAATTGCTTTCGCCGGTCGCGCCCAACCGGGTAATGAATTGAGTCGCCGAGATGTAAGTATGGTCTCGATACCACTTCAGGTCCGCCTGTTTGAACTCGTCAATCTTGAATTTTGATGTGAAACGCTGGCGGATCCGAGCGAATTTCGTACCCATCCATGGCTCCCGTTCCGACAGCGAGCCTTCACACCGAATGAATACCAGTGTATTCCAGGGTTTTGGACCGACTATCGGAATGCGCATGAACTCAGTCGCAACCGGAGTAAGCTCTTCAAGTGTTTCGAGTTCGTCCATATTCTTTTTACGGTAGCGTGTTGTGATGAACGACGAAGTCGACGCCGCTTACCGCAGGCACGAGCCTGGTGAGCGTAACTGTCGTCGGGCTGCCTGCGGGTTGACTCGCTTTAAGATTTTCAAGCGCGGCGGCCACGTCGACTGTAACGCGCAAAGGCGTATTGAACGGGCTGCCTTCGATTACGTATTTAACGAACGAGTCTTCGGGAGTAAGGCTAATGCCCACGACCCGGCCAGTTGCCACGGGAACAAGTTTTTCGTCCGTAAAGATGGGATCGTCCGCATCAACCTTGTCGATGCGATTGGCTCTTACGCGGAAGAATGCTTGCACTTCGGCTTCAACTTTGTTCGTGAGATTCAGAATTAGATGCGGCACGCGTATCGTGCCACTTATCTCAGAAGCCACCCTCGTAAGTTTGGCGACTACCTGAAAGCCAAAGCGATGCAAAATCGTCTTGTCGCCATTGACTGCGGTGTGGACTCGAAGCTGAAGCTCCGCAGTTTCGGGATCAGGTTCGACGATCACGTTTTCGGTCGCAAATATGAAACGAGACTCATCATTTTCAATTGCCGCTAACCCAACCTGAGCGGTCCATTCATCGAGGGAATCGACATAGGTGCCGAGCTTCACGATCACCTCTGTCGCCAGGGTGTCGTCCTCGTCCTCAGTCCTGAGGGTCGGCGCAGCGATCCCGGAGAAAATCATGACCTTTGTGGTTGGTGTTATGTCGGCCTCAAAGAACGACCAACCTGCTACGTGATTGGCTTCTGAGGGTCGAAGAATTTTCGGCGGCATACGCTGGCCTCCCGAGATTGGGCCTTTGGTCCCTGGAGTCAGTGCAACGAACACGCTCCATCCGGACGAACAACTTGGGCCACGGTCGCCGCCTTATATCAGATCGGTCGCAGCGCCACAATGCGCGCCGCTACGAATCGCGAAGGCTAAACCAACTAGCCTCTCTTTGTTTTGTAGAACGTCACGGACAGGGGTTGCCACGTGGGGGAAGTGCCGACAAATCCTTTATTGATGTTCACCACTTCGAGCCGTTCGGGCGTGACTTTTATGAGCAGGTAACTCTTGTCGCGATCGGGATAGAAGGCTTTCCAATCGTCTTTCCATCGTTTGGCTTTTTCGGTTTTGTCGCTTACCAGGCGCGCGGTTCCGTAAATCGTCACGTAAGCCGCACTCTCACGATCGAAGTAATAGAGCGTCACCCTTGGGTGGCGGCGAATTTCCGCAACTTTGCGGCTCAGCGGATTCGTGGCGAGCCAGATGGTCATGTCTTCTTCCGGAGTAAAGGCGTCCATCGTTCGCGCGTGAGAGCGCCCGTTGCGGCCCGATGTGATCAGCGCGCAGTAGCGCGTGGTGGTCATGATCTCGCGCGCCGCGGAGATTAGTGCGTCGCGTGAGAAGGTTGGTTGTTGCGCGAAGGCCGGGAGCGTGAAGAAGAGTAGAAACAGAACTGCGGCCGGGGCGACTGTGCCTTTTGATTGTTGGATCTTCATACGATTAAGGTGGCTCGAAATTTGGAGTGCGCTGGCTTGACAGCGCTTTTTTTCACCGCCACAAAAGCGGCGTCAAGCCGCCGCACTCCAAGACCCTCGTTCCTCTTTAAACGATTGTCGAATCGATTCTTTGGGCGGTGGCTCGGGCCAAATCGGTAAACGCCGCCCGACCGCGTGACGCAGCACCTGCGAACGAAAATACTTTTCGTGATCCCACTCGACTTCGGCCATCTCGAGCAGGCAATCGATCAGTTCGGTTTGACCGGAGTCCCGCGCATAACGCGCCGCCGTTTCGTACTCGACGATGTTCCGGCTCTCGAGTTTGCCCGCGCCGTACATCGGTGCGAGCCACCCCGAGACGTGACAAAGAAATCCAAGCGTGCGGCCGATGATTGTGGCTCGCGTCTCACGCGTTTTGTTGGGCGCGCTGCCGAGGGCAGCCAGCATTTCTCCGACGAGCTTCCGGTGCCGCCATTCATCTTCTTCAATGGTACGAATCGATTCGCGTTCATCGGCGGCGCTGACGGAATGCCAATGGCCGCGATAGGCGTACGCCGCGGCTAACTCGCCGGAGTACGCTAACTGGAGAATGGCGATGAGCTTTTGACGGTTATCGTCGGCGCCGGTCATGCGGATCACTTTCTACGCACCGGATGAGCTTCGGTGTTGAAGACGACTTTATCAAAGTTCAATTTCGTGCGTGGTTCGAACAGCAGATAGAAATACTTGAACGTCTCGGCAAATAGAAAACTCTGCATCGAATCGTTTTTCTCTTTCGTGACCACGCTCTTCAGCGCGGCATAGGCTTCGTCCGTGCGGCAATGCTTGACGAAGTCTTTCCACATCGTCTCACCCATCTGCAGATAATAATCCTGATCGTTTAGACGAGGGGCGTTGCCCCTCGGCGGCGGGCGACGCCCGCCTCTAAACCGCCGCGGATTTGAGTATTGATAAAGAAAGTAAGTTGATTCGACGATCTCAGGTCGCAGGGGGTAACCGGCGCTAACGACCTCCCTTTTTGAAAAGTCGTACTTTTCCGGCTCGATGCCGTGTTTGTTCCACATCGCAAATGACGAGTCTTGAAGCATTCGCGCGCGATCCAAATCGCCTGAGAGTGCGAGGACTGCCGGGAAGAACGCGTCGAGCGCGCCATAAGTCGTCGCAGTGACCTTGCCCGTACTCATATCGGCATGGCCGTACCAAAGTTCTTTGCGCGCGGGCGATTGGTCTGGTTCAATCCTGAGATTGACCGCCAAATACTTGTTGATTGCGACGATACTGTCGTTCCACATGCGCCGGCAATCGCTGTCATTAAAAAGAATCGCGCACTTCAGAAGATATTCGTAGTAGCTGTCGATCGCGCCGCTGATGTGGCTGTCAGTATTAGTCCATTGCCCAGTCTCGACATTGATCCATGTGCCCACCAGGCCAATGGACGAGCGGCGATTGTAAGTCTCGACCAGCGCGCGCTTGGCTTTGTCGAAGTAAATTCGTTTGCCGGTGTGCCTGGCCAACGTGCCGAATTCGATCAGGAGCGTGCCGGTTTCCGCAGGATTGGAAACATTGCCGCGAATCTTCCCGGTTTTCAGATTCACGTAGCGATAAGGCAGTCCCGTGGGCGATTCGAACACCGGCAGCAGACGATTTCCCAGATCGTCCGCCAGTTTTAGCAAGCGCTTGTCGCCAGTCATCTCATAACCGGTAAGCAATCCACCCAAAAGACGAATCGTGATCTCGAAGTTCTGAACGTAAATGTCTTTGTCGAACGAGAGGTGAGTTGCGATGTATTCGCGGGTCGTCTTCGCTTCGGCGTTCAGGCCCATCAGGATCATCGTGTCGAGCGAGTCGACTGGTGTCATCAAAAGCGAAGTGCCGTACCAGTCGTGACAAGTCTTGCTGATCGGCTTTAGCTCGTCGTGTCCCCAGCAATGCTTCTTATAGCCGTTCCAGGCGTGCAGGAACTCGGTGCGGACTTGAGTGGCGAGCGCGCGTCTATTTGATTGGCCTTGCGCCGCGATGAACGATGCGGACGTAAGCGCAATCAGCACGATGGCGGCAAACTTTTTCATGTGGTCATCTCAGTGATGATAATTGGCGAGGTCAGCGTCTTGTGAACGGGACACTTGTGGGCAATCTCCTGAAGCCGCGCCTGTTGTTCTTCGGTTAGATTTCCTTCGACAGTCACGCTTCGCTCAATTCGCTGAACGTAGCCTTCGGGCTTCTCTTCACATTCCGCGCAGTCCTTGCCGTGAATTCTTTGTTGCCGCAGGCGCACCGTCACGCGTTCGACCGGCCAGGCTTTGCGGCGCGCGTAAAGCGTTACGGTCATGGAAATACAAGTGCCGAGGGCGCCAAGCAGAAGCGTGTACGGATCCGGCCCGGCATCTTCGCCTCCGGCGGCGACCGGCTCGTCCGTAATCAACGAGTGTGAGGCGCCATACGTCACTTCATTTCGCAGATTCCCCAGAGATGTAACGATGACTTCGCTCATTGGTTCTCCAGTAAAGCGGTGCGCACGCCTCCGGCGTGCTTGTTTCGCGAGAGCACGCCGGAGGCGTGGGTACCGATAAGAAAATACGAGAACAGCTTCATTCGGCGCGCACGCATACTTGCGTCGCGGGAAACGGCGCCGCCTTCGCTGACCGCGCAATCCACACCACGGCCGTGTAGATTCCGGGCTCTTTTCGACTCAGGAGAAAAGGAGCCTGAAACCTGCCGCGACTTTTCAGCTCGATCGATCCTTTGGAACCGTCTTCATAGAAATGGTTTCGCTCGAGTTTCGGCAGCAGCGATTCGCGCGCCTCGGGTAAACCGTAGGGACGCGGAATGCGAAGCCACGCGATATCCGGCGGCGCGGGAAGCGGTTCGTAGAAAACATCAATGCCCTCGAGCGAATGAGTCGGTTCCAGAAGCCGCCCGCTCAAGACGATCCGGTCGCGCGGTGAAGCGGTTACGGCGTAGGGATCGATCGCGACATAACGCGCGATGTACAACTCGCACAGTCGCACGCAGAAACCGTAATCTGCGTAACCGAAGCCTACGTGTGTGTTTATTGGATTAAGAATGGCCTTGCGATGTCCGTCATCAGGGGCTTTTTCATCGTGCATGGATCGGTGCAGCGACATCAAATGAATCGGGACTTCAGCCGAAGCTATGGGAATGCCGGTGTTAATCGCCGCGTCGTTTTCCTGAGTTGCTTCCACGCCGCCCGCAAATGAATAGCGGTGATACGGCTTCCGGCCGTCCATACTCCAGTGGCTGAGGAAGTTGTTCCGGGCCATCTCGGTTGCGTGCTTTTGCGCGACTGCGCAAGCCAGCGAATCGAGCTTCAGCGATCTCAGCCCCAACTCAGCACGCTCAAGATTCACCTGGTTCAGCAAATGATTCGTCATTGCCGGAAATTCCGGCGCCGCGATCGCGGAAGCAAAGACGCTGCGGGGCATCGCCGCGCCCAAACGCAAAGCGACAGCTGATACGGCTGCTCCTCTTAAAAATGCACGGCGGTCCATTTTCTATCGACTCATCAGACAGGAGCGCGGGCATCCCTGCCCGCCTGAGCGTGAAGTGCAAACCGTTTGAGCGTGCTGCGCACGCTTGCGGCCAGGATGGCCGCGCTCCAATCTGGAAGCGGGTTCGGTTGCGAGCCGGTCGGCGGCTCGGTAAACTCATTCGGTTTTACAAACTCAAATTTGAACACAGCGACAGTGACGGTTCGGCTGGACCGAACTGCCTGAATTTAATGCGATGAAGATACACGAGTACCAGGGCAAAGAGTTACTAAAAAAATTCGGCGTGCCGGTGCCGCGCGGCATTGTCGCGCGCACGGCTGATGAAGCGTTCGCCGCGGCGCAGGAGCTGGCGACAACGCCAGTCGTGGTGAAAGCACAGATTCATGCGGGCGGCCGGGGGAAGGGAGGCGGCGTCAAGCTGGCGAAGACTCCCGAGGAAGCACGCGACATCGCGGAGAAAATGCTCGGCATGAAACTCGTGACACACCAGACCGGACCGGAAGGCCGAGAGGTGGGCGTACTTCTGATCGAAGAAGGCTTGCCGATCGATCGAGAGTTCTATCTCGGAATCGTTTTGGATCGGGCGACCGGCCGGCCGGTGTTCATGGCCTCAGCCGCGGGCGGTATGGACATCGAAGAAGTCGCGGCCAAAACGCCTGAGAAGATTTTTAAAGAGACGATCGATCCGTCGGTTGGCTTTCAACCGTTTCAGGCGAGGAAGCTGGCGTTCGCGCTCGGTCTGCCTGCTGAATTAGTTTCGCCAGCCGCTAAATTCATGCAATCGCTCTACACGGCGTCCGAAGCGATGGATGCGTCACTCCTGGAAATTAATCCGTTTCTGCTGACGAAGGACAACCGGCTGATCGCGCTCGACGCGAAGGTCAACTTCGACGACAACGCGATGTTCCGTCACCCGGACTACAAAGAACTGCGCGACTTGAACGAAGAAGAACCCCTGGAGATCGAAGCGTCAAAATTTGATCTGAACTACATCAAGCTCGACGGTAACATTGGTTGCATGGTTAACGGCGCGGGGCTGGCGATGGCCACGATGGACATCATTAAACTCGCGGGTGGCGAGCCGGCAAACTTTCTCGACGTCGGCGGCGGCGCTTCGCAGGAACGCGTCGAAGCGGCTTTTAGAATTTTGCTCGCCGACGAACACGTGCGGGCTGTGCTCGTAAATATCTTCGGCGGCATTGTGCGCTGCGACATGGTAGCGCGCGGCGTGGTCGGCGCGGCAAAGAGTTTGGATTTGAAGATCCCTGTGGTTGTACGGCTCGAAGGCACCAATGTTGAAGAAGGCCAACGTGTTATTCGCGAGTCGGGTATGAACTTCACCGTGGCGAATGGAATGAAGGACGCGGCGGAGAAGGTTGTCGCGTTAGCGGCATAGGATGGCGGCGCCAGGAAATCAGAACCGCCTGCGGTAGCGGGCGGTTGAAGATTCGCATTCGGCCACTGAAGCGCCAAAGATCAACCGCCCGCTACCGCAGGCGGTTCTGACCTCTTAGCCTCTCCTCAACCTCGCAATCTCATAACGAGTGTTATCGATGCGCTCCTGCACGTCTGGATGATCGGAAAGCAGGCTGGTGATCAGATCCGGCGTTTGCCCTTTCACTCGTTGCAGCTTCTGAAACATCGTGACCATGCCCTGCGGATCGAAACCCGCCTTCGCCATGCCGCGCACGCCGAGATAATCCGCCTCGCGTTCTTCGTCGCGTGAGTGGATAGTCAGAACGCCTTCGTTGAAAATTTGGGTGAGGGTGACACCGAGGTCTCTCCCGATCTCCCCGGCCACGCCCGTCAACTCGCCGACTGATTTCGCGAACGCGTTGTACTCCTGCCGTCTTTTCAAAGTCTTCAAGCTGTGCCGCGCGGCGATGTGACCAACCTCGTGTCCCAGTACCGAAGCGAGTTCGCTGTCGTTCGCGAGCTTTAGCAGGCCGGTCGTGATGTAGATGTGCCCGCCCGGCAAAGCAAAACCGTTGATTTCGCGGCTCTCGATCACGTGGAACTTGTAAAGCAGGCCCGGCCGCACACTGGCGCGCGCGACACGTTGGCCAACCCTTTCGACCCGATCAAGTCCGACGTCAGTAAGACGAAACTTCTTCGTCGCCTGTCGGTGCAGTTGCGTGCCGAGTTTCACCTCGTCGCGCTCGTTCAACAATCCGGCGTTCGTATAACGCACGTTGCGGAAATTCGTGTAGGGGTCGCCGAATTGGGCGGCAGATGTTTTGGCTGGCGCTGACGAGTATTCAGCCGTCGCCACTTGCGATGTGACGAGGCACGTTGCTGCAAAAACAAAAAGAAGAAAGGACGTAAGCCGAAGGGATAACTTATTCATTGATTCGCTCCAAAGAAAGTAACTGAACGCGTTGGATGATAAGCGACTGCGCGGTTTGTGAAAAGTGGTCTCACGATTTTCATTCACGCCGTGGCTTCAGCCCGGCGGACAGCGATGTGCCGTAAACACCGGAAACCGTTTAAACGGTTTCTCAGTCTCGGTTGCCGCTATTCCACCGGGCTGAAGCCGCGGTGTGAATGGAAAATTCCAGAAGTGGTCTCCGTTTTTGCCACGTCGTCGCTACCGCTCGCGGTTCTGACACTCATCGGCTACCATCTTCCTCAATGTCATCACTTACATTTTGGGGCGCGGCCGGGACGGTTACCGGCTCGAAATACCTGATCGAATCGGATCGCGGACGCGTGCTGATTGATTCCGGGCTGTTCCAGGGCGGGCGCGAGTTGCGGGAACGCAATTGGGAAGAACCTCCTTTCAATGCTGCTTCGCTTGACGCGGTGCTACTGACGCACGCGCACATTGATCACACCGGTTACCTGCCGCGTTTGGTGCGTCATGGTTTTCGCGGACCAGTCTATTGCTCGCGCGGAACTGCCGATCTGGCGCGAATACTTTTGCCTGACTCGGCGCGTTTGCAGGAAGAAGAAGCCGACTATCGCAATCGGCACAAGATCACGAAACACACACCGGCGCTGCCGCTTTACACCGAACAAGACGCGCGCGAGGCGCTGAAGCTGCTTGAGATAGTGCCGAACGACGGGGCGCCAGTTCGCGTCGCGAAGGACATTCACGCTGAGTTTCGAATCGCCGGTCACATACTTGGTTCCAGTCAGGTGCTCGTTAAAGTCGCGAACGGAGGCGAGGAGCGTCGCGTGCTTTTCTCTGGAGACCTTGGCAAGTATGACCAGCCGATCATTCGCGATCCTGAACCTCCGCCGGCTTGTGACTACGTCGTCGTTGAGTCTACTTACGGCGATCGCGCGCACGCTATTGAACATCCGAAGGACGCTCTTGAGCGCATCATCAACGCGGCGGCTGCGCATAACGGGCCGGTGCTAATTCCTTCGTTCGCGGTGGGACGCGCGCAGGAAATCGTCTATTTCATTCGCGAGTTAGAGAACGAAAACCGAATTCCGGTGTTGCCCGTGTGTGTTGATTCGCCGATGGCCGACGCAACCACGCGCGCGTATGCGGCACGCACCGAAGAACACGATGAGGAATACAAGCTTGCGTTGAAGACTGATCCGACTCCGTTGAAGACCCGCAACATGCTCGCTTGCAAAACCCGCGATGATTCAAAGCGCATTAACAACATGGAAGGCGCGAAAGTCGTCGTGGCCGCCTCTGGCATGATGAATGGCGGACGCGTTTTGCATCACGCATTGCGGATTCTGCCTGACCCAAATGCCACCGTCGTGTTCGTCGGGTATCAGGCGGCAGGCACGCTGGGCCGTCGCGTCGCTGACGGTGAAAAGCAGGTGAAGGTTCTGGGTCAGTGGATCGCTGTGCGCGCTCAGATCGAAAAGATCGGAGGCTTCTCAGCGCATGCGGACTGGAAAGAAGTTCTGCGTTGGTTTGACGGTATGCCGGCGCCAAAGAGAGTGTTCCTCACGCACGGCGAACCGGACGCGGCGGCCGCGATGGGGGCGCGCATTCGCGAACGGTTCGGCTGGAACACGGAAGTGCCGCAGTACGGCGGTAGAGTCGAACTCGTGTGAGTCATTTGAAAAAAGCGCCGACGGCGCGTGATGCAATAGCCTGGGCCAACGGCCCAGGATAAAAGCAGTCAAGAAGTTCGAGCGCTGAAGGCGCGAAATAGCATCAGGGGAGAGACTCATATCGCGCCTTCAGCGCTCAATTGAATTCAACGCGACGAACCTGGGCCGTTGGCCCAGGCTTTTGCATTTCGCGCCTTTGGCGCTTGAAATGTTGAGTTGTTATACTGCGCGCTCGCTTTTCAACTTCTGAAATCTGACACCCGACACCTGATACCTGTTTTCAATGAGCGTACTTGTCGATAAATCAACGCGCCTGGTCGTGCAAGGCATCACCGGCAAAGAAGGAACGTTCCACACCAAACAGATGGTTGAGTATGGAACGAACGTCGTCGCGGGCGTGACGCCCGGCAAAGGCGGAACGAAGCATGAAGCCATTCCTGTCTTCAACACTGTTGCTGATGCGGTGAAAGACGCCGGCGCGAATGTGTCAGTGATTTACGTTCCGCCCGCGTTCGCGGCGGACGCGATTATGGAGGCCGCCGACGCGGGCATTCCGGTGGTGGTCTGCATTACCGAAGGCATTCCGACGCTCGACATGGTGAAGGTCAGAGAGTACCTGCGCGACAAACAGACGCGGCTCATTGGTCCGAACTGTCCGGGAATTATTTCGCCAGGCAAGTGCAAAATTGGAATCATGCCCGGTCATATTCATCGCGAAGGACGTGTCGGGGTGGTCTCGCGTTCCGGAACATTGACCTACGAAGCCGTGGGACAGCTCACTTCGCTCGGTCTGGGACAATCGACGGCCATCGGCATCGGCGGCGATCCGATTGTCGGCACAACGCACGTTGATGCGTTGAAGCTTTTTCAGGAAGACGAAGAAACTGACGGCATCGTGATGATTGGCGAGATTGGTGGAACTGCCGAAGAAGAAGCCGCCGCGTTCGCGAAAGAGCACGTTACGAAACCCGTCGTCGCGTTCATCGCCGGCCAGACCGCACCGCCGGGAAGGCGCATGGGCCACGCCGGCGCAATCATCGCCGGTGGGAAGGGAACCGCGGCTGAGAAGATGGCCGCGCTCGAAGATGCCGGCATTCATGTCGTCAAATCTCCGGCAGACATCGGCGCGGCGATGATGGAAGCGCTGGGCGTTTCGGTTGGTTTCTAGACCTCGACCTGCTTATCCAAACCTGACAGATGAAAACCTGCCCCGCATGTGGCCGTCGCTATGAAGACGACACGCTTGTTTTTTGTCTACAGGACGGAGCGCGGCTGAACTCGACGTCCGGCGTTGACCCAAACGCGACGCTCCATATTCCGCCGGCGGCGCCAACTCAGCCAGGGCCAACCGCATTTAGTCCCCGGGCTACGCCAGCGCAATCGACCATAACCGGCCGGCCTGAACAGTTTCACTTTCCCGGTCGTCAGACTGCGGCCGAACCGGCTGATGAACGTCCGCGCCGCAGTCCGTTGCCGTGGATACTGGCAATTGTTTTCGTGATTGGCGTGTTCGGCGTTTTGCTCGCGTGGATCATCACGAGCGGAAATCGCGATGCCGTAAACGGTAACTTCTCGCCCACTCCGCGGCCTACCGCGTCGATCGTATCTGCGACGCCGGAAGCGACTCCGGAGGGAAGAGAAACCCCGAACTCAACGCCGATGTTCTCAATGATCGACAACATGACCCTCGAAGGCTCGCGGATCACTTACTATCCGCGGCCGAGTTTTGCACAATGCCAGACCGACTGTGAGCGGAATTCCAGTTGCCAGGGTTTTACGTGGATCCGTCCGGGTGCGTACAATGCCGCCGACCCGGGGATGTGTTATCTGATGGCAAGTGTGACGGGTCGCTCGGCTCATACGTGTTGTATTTCAGCCGTCAGGAATTAAGCAATTCATAATTTGAGTAAGTAGGAGAGCAATGGGAGATTCAACCAACTTAACATTCGCAATCATCAAGCCCGACGCAGTTGCGGCCGGCAACACAGGAAAGATTATCGATCGGATCATCGGCGGTGGCTTTCGTATCCGCGGAATGAAACTGATTCACCAGACACGCAAACAAGCTGAGGGCTTCTACGAAGTGCATCGCGGCAAGCCGTTCTACGACGGCCTGACGGAATTCATGTCGAGCGGTCCTTGTGTCGTCATGGTTTTGGAGAAGGACGGCGCGGTGAAAGCCTGGCGCGATTTGATGGGCGCTACCGATCCCGCGAAGGCTGACGATGGAACCATCCGCAAGGAATTCGGATCGTCGGTGGGCGAGAACGCGACCCATGGTTCCGACTCGAACGAGAATGCCGCGATCGAGATTGCCTACTTCTTTAGTCGTCTTGAGATTGTTTAGTCACTGACTCTGTACTTTGTGCTTTGAACTCTGTACTTTGTCGTGTCTTCGACGTTGAATATCGCTCGCGTCGCACGACACAAGGACCAAGAACAAAGTACAAAGACCAAAACACAAAGACCCCTAATCATGAAACGCTGCCCTAACTGCAACCGCACATTCGAGGAAGATTGGCTGGCTTTCTGTACGGACGATGGAGGCACGCTGATTGAGACGCAATCTGCGCCGCTCTCAAACGACCCGCCGCCGACGGTATTTATTCCGCCCGCCGTCAATACCGATCCTGGCGCGCCAAAACCATTTGATTTGCCGGGCAGTTATAACCCTCCGCAACCCGTTGCGCCCGCGTGGCAGCCGCCACCGCCGCCGCCCATGCGCCAGGGAACCGGTCAGAAGCAGGGTTTGGCGGTTGCCGCTCTGATTCTGGGGATCGCTAGCATAACCATCGGCTGGTGTTGCAGCATTGGTTTGCTTTCAGCCCCGGTAGGAGTTGTGCTGGGGATTATCTCCCTTGTTCAAATCAAGAACGATCCGGTCACCAACACGGGAAAACCCTTGTCCATTATCGGAATCGCGTTGAGTGGCTTTTATATGGTGGTCTGGTTCCTGATTTTCATGCTCTACGGAATGGCAATCTTTATGGGAAGCCTGAACCAATAGCCCAACATTAACCCGTCGACGACATGAAGCGTTGTCCCACGTGCAATCTAACGTTTGAAGAAGACTGGCTCACCTTCTGCACGCAAGATGGCACGACGCTGGTTGACGACTCCGTCGGAGCGAGTGAGTTGGCGCCAACGATCTTGCCGCCTGACGCGCCGGCGATCATGCCGCCTGTCCAGCCTGACCCGCCGGCGTGGAACACACCTTCAGTCGAAATGCCTCCGTCTTCTCCAGGATGGCGGCCGCCCCAACGCGCTGTGCCCGAGTGGCGACCACCTCCACCGCCATACGTTCAATCTCAAAGCAAAAGCCTGGCGACGGCGTCAATGGTTCTTGGCCTGCTGAGTGTCACTATAGGTTGGCTGTGTATGGGACCAATGTTCGCAATCGCGGCAATTGTTCTGGGGGCCGTGTCGCTTTCGCAGATGAAGAAAACGCCTGATCGGGTGAGCGGAAAGCCGATGGCCTTGATTGGCGTGGTTACTGGAGGCCTGGCTATTGTCGGTATGATTATCCTCTACATCTTTGTGATTATCGTGGGCACTCTGTGAGGGAGCCGGCTATGAAGCGTTGTCCTACATGCAAACGCGAGTTTGAAGATTCGATCACCTATTGTCCGGACGATGGTAGTCCGTTAGCGAGTCAATCGCAGCCGGATTCAGATGAGACATTGGTGACCCCGTCATCGCGCGGTCGCGACATTCCGACGACTCAGTACGGCCAGCTGGGCGGCAAAGCGACCGTCAGTGGTTCGATGGCGGATTTGCCGGGTTTGCCGTCTTACGCCGCGACTCCTGCGAAGCGTCGCGTATGGCCGTGGGTCGTTGCGGGGCTCGCGATCCTGTTCCTTTTCGGAATTGTGATCGCGGCGGTCATTGCGATTCCCAAGATCGTCAATAGACCAGGTCTGAATCCCGCCGTGGCTACTGAATCGCCCTCCTCTTCCGTACCCAATACGCGGACGCCTTCGGCAGCCAGTTCGGCCAGCGAAGCACCGACCGACGAGAAAGTCGTAATGTCACAGTTGACTGAGCTCGAGAAGCAGTGGACGGTGGCGAACCTCGAAGCCGACAAAGATACGCTCGACCAGATCCTCGCCGATGACTATCGCGGGGGTAATCCGGCCCACACGAAGCAGCAGTACCTCGATGAGATTAAGCCCGATGCAACCGTGAAGTCGTGGGAATTCCAGGACCTGCGGCTGGGCCAGAACGGTGATCGAGCCCAGCTCGATGGCTACTTACGGCAGGAAACTGCTCGCGGCACAGAAGTCTATAGCTTCACGGACGAATTCGTTTGGAGGGATGGTCGCTGGCAGGCTACGGCGTCGCGCACCACTCGTGTAAGATGAAGCCGAAAAGGACGGTCTTTGATCTTTGGCCTTAGGACTTTGTTTTTGTGAGAACGAAACGTAGTGCTGTTCGCCGGGAGTTCGCAATCAAAAGCCTAAGACCTAAGACCTAAGACCTAAGACCTAAGGCCAAACCTATGTCTTTGATTACAGAAGTAATCCAGTCGACTAAAGCCATCATTCAGGGGATGGCCGTGACCTTGTCCTACATTCCCAAACGAAAACAGACGGTCGAATACCCGGATGAGCCGATCACAGTGCAGCCGCGTTATCGCGGGCAGCACCTCTTGCACGTGGACGAGTTGGGCCGTGAAAAATGCGTCGCCTGTTTTCTGTGCGCCGCGGCCTGCCCGTCCGAATGCATTTACATCGAAGCCGACGACGATCCGCGCGCAGCGGAAGCGCGCATCGGCGTCGATGAGCGCTACGCCAAGGTCTACAACATCGATTACGGCCGCTGCATCTTTTGCGGTTTCTGCGTTGAGGCGTGTCCGAAAGACGCGATCACGCATGGCTACAACTTCGAACTTTCCGTTTATAACCGCGCCGACTTGCTGAAGACCAAAGACGACCTCCTGATTACCAAGCAGGTACAGTCAAAGAATTATCGCGTGGCGTTTTCTGACGAGGACGTGGATTCGGAGTACAAGGAAGTCTAGCGTTAGTTTCAAGTTTCAAGTTTCAAGTTTCAGGTTTCAAGTTTCAGGTTAGTTAGTGCGTCAGCGGGGAGTGAAATCTTCGCAGGCGAACTTGAAACCTGGAACTTGAAACCTGAAACTGCTTTTTCGGCATGCGCGAATTTCACTACACGTGGGAGTTTGATCTCCAGTCAAGCCCGGAAAAACTCTGGCCTTTAGTCGCCGACACGAATCGGTTTAATCGCGATACGGGTGTGCCGGCAGTCAAGAATGCCGGAGAGCCAGGCGAGAACGGACGGCGTTTGCGGTTGACCAGCCTTGGAATTCCAATTGAGTGGGAAGAGCAACCGTTCGAATGGGTGCGACCACACCGCTTTGGCGTAATCCGTCGCTACAGCAAAGGGCCGATGGAAGAATTGCGCGTGCGGGCTGAGTTGGAGCCGCTTAAGAATGGCACAAAGTTAGTTTACGAAATTTGGGCCAAGCCGAAGAACCTCCTGGGCGCGATCGCCATACCAATTCAAATTGGAATTGTCCGCGCACGCGACTTCGCGCGCACCTTTCGCGAGTATGACAAAACAGCGCAGGCCGCACGTTCGCCCTCGATTGAATCGACTGCCGAGGTGGAATTCACTCCCGGCGGCCGCGCGCGACTAACCGCGCTCGGTGAGAAACTGGTGAGCGAAGGCATCGACGAACAGATTGTCGCCGTGCTGGTCGATCACGTTGCGAACGCAGACGAATTCGCGCTGTCACGCATCCGGCCTTATCAACTCGCCGACGAGAGCGGCAAGCCGCGTCGCCAGATGCTGGAAGCGTGTTTGCAGGCCACGCGCGCGGGCGGGCTCGATTTGCAATGGAACCTCATCTGCCCAATGTGTCGCGGCGGCGAGGCGAAAGATTCGCTCGCGGAACTCACTTCGAAAGTGCACTGCGGCGGCTGCAACATCGATTTCAATGTGAACTTTGAGCAGTCGATTGAGCTGACCTTCCGTCCGAATCCTTCGATCAGACAAATCAACGTCGAAACATTTTGCGTCGGCGGTCCCCAGGTCACGCCCCACATCGTTGCCCAGCAAATTCTTAAACCGCAGTCGCGTCGGTCGATAGACATTCAGCTCGAGGAGGGTCGCTATCGCCTGCGCACGACCGGCCTGCCGGGTTGGCAACACATCTCGGTGACAGACAGCGGGTTGTGCGGAACATCGCTGTGCGCGTCGCCGGAGGGTTGGACGACCGGCGAGGTGGAGTTGGCGAAGAGTTGCAGCCTGGAGCTGGCGAACGCTTTAAACGATGAACAACTTTTCGTGTTGGAGCGGACCGCGTGGTCGGATGAAGCGGCGACGGCTGCTGAGGTGACGGCGCTGCAAACATTTCGCGATCTGTTCGCGCGCGAGGCGCTCAGGCCGGGCGAACAGATTTCAGTCGGAACTCTGACTGTGCTGTTCACCGATCTGAAAAACTCGACTCAATTGTATCGGGAGATTGGCGACGCGACCGCGTTCGGCCGGGTGATGAATCACTTCGATGTGCTCAAGAAGGCAATTGCTGACGAGGACGGCGCCCTCGTCAAAACAATCGGTGATGCCGTGATGGCCGTGTTTCGCCGACCGGCAAATGCTCTGCGCGCCATGATCGAAGCGCAACGCCGATTAGCCGCGCCGCCAGACGGGTTACTGCCGTTGACGTTGAAGGGCGGGTTGCACACCGGACCCTGCATTGCCGTGACGTTGAACGATCGGCTCGATTATTTTGGTTCCACCGTGAACCTTGCCGCGCGTTTGGAAGGCCAATCGAGTGGTAACGACGTGGTCATCTCGAATATTGTTTACACGGATCCGGAAATTACCGAGATGTTGATCGACCCCCGAAACCAACTTGTTGCACAGCCCCTGGAGATGAAGTTAAAGGGTTTTTCAGAAGAACGCTTTGAATTGTGGCGAGTGATGCGCGGTGGCGACCAGCATGTCAGTACCGCGAGCGGTAGCGACCGGATCGGAGAACAACGTTGAGTTTGGATCCCGTCGCATCCACCACCCCACGCGGGATGCCCGCGCGGGTACCCGGTCCGCTCCAGGCTGACACCACCCTTATGCTAATCGAAACTCACGAAGTCACGCGGCTGTATCAGATGGGCGCAAACGAAGTCGTTGCGTTGGATCGCGTGACGATGGGAATTGAGGAAGGCGAGTTTGTCGCCATCCGCGGCACGTCGGGCTCGGGCAAGTCCACGCTGCTAAATTTGCTGGGTGGGCTCGATCGGCCCACGAGCGGCGAGGTCTTGTTCGATTCAAAGCCGCTTGGGCCGCTGACGAAAAAACAGATGGCGCGTTACCGGCGCTTCTCGGTGGGGATGATCTTTCAAAACTTTAATTTGATTCCGACGATGACGGCGGCTGAGAACGTGTGGCTGGCGTTGGCGTTTGGCGGGGTCCGCGGTGGTGAACGACGTAAGCGAGCGGCGGAACTGTTGGAACGCGTGGGGCTGGCAGATCGAATGGCGCACCGGCCGGCGGAACTATCAGGCGGTGAACAGCAGCGCGTGGCGATCGCCCGCGCGTTGGCGAATCGCCCCCGCCTTCTGCTTGCGGATGAGCCGACCGGAAATCTAGACTCGACACGCGCGCATGAATTGCTTTCTCTCTTGCGTGAAATGGTGGCGAGCGACCGGCTCACGGTTTTGCTCGTCACGCATGATCACGAACTGGCCAGCAGCTTTGCGGATCGAATAGTGATGATGAAGGACGGAAAGGTAGTTGATTGATTCATTTGTTCATTGACTCATTGTGCTCTCCTAAATGGGTCAATGAATCAATGAATCAATGGATCAATGAGTTAATGGAGTAATGCCATGTCACCAACCCCCCAACCAATGACCGTCGAAGCCATCCGTTCGGTGACTCTGTTTGGGTCACTGCCTGACGCAGAGGCTGAGGAATTGGTGACCCTGCTTCAGAGTCGTCCGGTTCCAGCAGGCACGATTCTGTTTCACGCAGGTGAAAACGGCGATGCCATGTACCTGATCCAGAGTGGTCGCGTGCGGATCGCGGTTGACGATGCCGAAGGCCAGCAGATCGTTTTGGCTGAGCTTGCGCAGGGAGATTTCTTTGGCGAGATGTCGCTGATCGATGGCAAACAACGCTCCGCCGATGCTCACGTGATCGAGGACGCGCAGTTGTCAGTCCTGTCCCGAGAGAATTTCCTGCGCTACATCAATACGCACCCGGGGGTCGCGCTGGAAATGCTCAGCGCCGTGTTCCAACGCCTGCGGCACACCGACCGGATGTTGCAGCAGCGCGTTTCGCGCAACGTCAACGAAGAACAGGCAAAGCGCATGACTTTGGCGGATCGCGCCGCGGATCTCCTGGCAGAGTTCGGCGGTAGCTGGAAATTCATCGGCGTCTCGCTGTTTCTGATTGTCTTATGGATCGGACTAAATTCTTACCTTCTATTTCGCGGTTTCGACCCGAGGCCCTACGCGATGCTTAATCTGGTATTGGCCGTGATTGCGGGTTTACAAGCGCCAATCATCATGATGTCGCAGAACCGGCAGGGCTCCAAGGATCGCCTGCGCGCCGATTTGGATTATCAGGTGAATTTGAAGAACGAACTTGCGTTATCTGAAGTCTTGAGAAGACTCGACGTGCTCGAGAGCGAGCGTCTGCCGCTTTTGTTCGCGGAACAAAATGAGCGGCTGGGTGAGGTTAGGAAAGTTAGCTCCATTAAGGCGACAAGTGCCGGTTAGTTAACGTCGTTTCTCTCCTCCCTGGAAGGTTGAGAGGCGGGCTACTGCCCGCCCTGTTCTTTTTGAAGTTATTTGACGGGCAGTAGCCGCCTCTCAACGAACGAAGGCTTTACTAACAAATGATCCAGGCAATCTTATTCGACTTTAACGGCGTGATCATCGATGACGAGCGCATTCACTTGCGCGCGTACCGCGAGGTCTTGCAAGAGTACAAGGTCGAACTGACGGACGAAGATTACTTTCCATGTCTTGGTATGGACGACGTGACGTTCACCCGCGCCGCGTTCGCGCGTGCCGGTCGCGAAGTTGACGACGAGACGACGCGCGCCATTATCGATCGTGAGCACGAACTGCACCGTTCGATTATTGAAGCCGAAGTTCCTTTCGCCGCCGGCGTTGTCACGTTCATTAAAGAGGCCGCCCGGAAGTTTCAGCTTGGGATTGTCAGCATGGCTGAGCTAACTGAGATCGAACACGTGCTCGGCCCGGCAAATTTGCTTGAGCACTTTTCTGTAATCGTGACTGCTCAACCGGGTTTGAATCACAAGCCGGCGCCCGATTGTTATCTGCGCGGGCTTGAGTTGCTAAATGCGAAGCGCCGGACCGACAGACAACTGCCGCTGCTGCCGAAGGAATGTCTGGTGATCGAAGATGCGCCGCCGGGAGTCCAAGCCGGGCGCGGGGCTGGGATGAGAACGCTGGGCGTGACAAACACAGTAGCCGCGCCGCTGCTGCGCGCGGCCGGCGCCGACGTCGTTACCGCAAGTCTTGCCGACTGGAACACTGATGCGGTGAAGCACGTCTTTGACGGGTCATCTCATTGACTGGAGCGCAAGCGTCCTCGCTTGCTCTTGAAGACGCAACCAATAACTTGCAAGCGGGACGCTTGCACTCCATTCATGATCATGCGCCATTTGGCGCAGCTCAAGACACTCAATGGACTAGACATAGTTCCGAAATCGCTGCCGAGGTGGCGCGAAATAGTACGATTAAGTTGCGCCTGTTTTGTGACTGTGTTCTAGGCTGCTAACTCCCACCGAATAAACAACTATTCTGACTCAAGCGGCTTCTGAAGGTAAGCCCCTCGGAATGCCAGTTGCTGAATAATCAGAGCCGTTGCTGTCAGTAGGGTTGTGATCTGAACACCCAACAGCTTCAAACGCGGCATTCAAACTAATGCAAGCAATCACAAACGTTTCATTGAAGGATCGACTAGCAGCAGCCGAGCCCGCGCGGCCGAAGCTAAGTCTCGCGCCCGCGCCTGAGCAGCGATTGCTGAATCGCGAGCTGAGCCTGATCGAGTTCTTTCGCCAGGTATTGGACGAAGCACGCGACGAGCGAAATCCGCTGCTGGAGCGACTTCGTTTCCTGACCATTTTTTCAAGCATCGTCGACGAATTTTTCATGGTGCGCGTGTCCGGCCTGAAAGAAGAGGTCGAGCACGGCTATGTTCATCCGTCGCCCGACGGTTTAACGGCCGCCGAGCAGTTGGAAGAAATTCGCAACCGGCTGGAACCAATGTTCGCCGCGCAGATGCAGAGCCTGCGCAAAGAGATTTTGCCGCCGCTCGAAGAGCAGGGAATCGTGGTTGCGACTTACGATTCGCTGTCCAGAGTTGAGCACGAGCGCGCGAATGAGTACTTCGCGCAGCACGTGTTTCCGGTGCTGACGCCGCTGGCGGTCGATCCGGTTCACCCGTTTCCTTATATATCGGGTCTGAGTCTGAATTTCGGAATCATGGTCAAGGCGGCCGACTCAGGCGACGACGACAAGGGATCGTTCGTGCGGCTAAAAGTGCCGCCGCTGCTTCCGGGTTTGATTCAACTGTTCGACGAACCCAAATTCATTCCTTTGAGTGACGTCATCGCGGCAAACCTTGGTTCGCTGTTTCCCGGCATGACCGTGGTCAACGCACACACGTTTCGCGTGACGCGCGACGCCGACATCGACATTCGTGAAGACGAAGCCGAGGACCTGCTCCGCGCTTTGCAAAAGGGACTACGAAAGCGCCGCTTTGGTTCACCTGTCCGCCTGGAGATCGAGGCCGGCATGCCAAACGAGATGGCGGCCTACCTTATGGAGTCTATCGGCGTCGAGCCCCACGACGTTTATGTCGTTGACGGGCCACTGGACATCCAGGAGTACGCCAAGCTTTGTGACCTCGATCGCCCCGCCCTGAAGTATCCGCCGTTGCGCACGATGATTC
This sequence comes from uncultured Acidobacteriota bacterium, assembly GCA_963726075.1. Classification (GTDB taxonomy): domain Bacteria; phylum Acidobacteriota; class Blastocatellia; order Pyrinomonadales; family Pyrinomonadaceae; genus UBA11740. The sequence continues at coordinate 423,427 of CAVSAQ010000002.1, forward strand.
CGGCGCCGCTTAAGGAGCAGAAGTCGATCTTTGACGCAATCAAGCGCCGGGATGTCATGCTGCATCACCCGTACACCGACTATTCGGTGGTGATCGATTTCCTGCGGGCTGCTGCCCTTGATCCCAATGTGGTAGCCATCAAGATTTGTCTGTATCGCACCGGTGCCCAATCTGAAATTGCCGAAGTGCTGCGGCAAGCCGGCGAGACGGGCAAACAAGTTACGGCGCTGATCGAACTAAAAGCTCGTTTCGATGAAGAGAACAACATCGAATGGGCACAGCGGCTGGAGCGCGCCGGCGTGCACGTCGTGTACGGCCTCATCGGGTTAAAAACGCACTGCAAAATTGGTTTAGTCGTGCGCCGCGAAGGCGAGACCTTGCGACGCTATGTGCACATCGCGACCGGCAACTACAATCCGACGTCGTCATCGAACTTCACGGATTTTGGTGTGTTCACCGCGGACGAGGCGATCGGGGAAGATGCGACTGAGTTCTTTAATTATCTAACCGGCTATTCCAGGCAGAAGGAATACCGCAAGCTTCTGGTGTCGCCGGTGAATCTGCGCGAGAAGCTGAATGAACTTATCGAGCGTGAGACAGTTCATGCGAAGGCAGGCCGCCCCGCGCGCATCATCGCGAAAATGAACCGGATCGCGGACGCGCACCTCATCGAGCGTTTGTACGGAGCATCTGAGGCGGGTGTGTCGATCGATTTGATCGTTCGCGGCATCTGCATGCTGCGTCCCGGCGTGCCGGGTTTGTCGGAGAATATTCGGGTGCGCAGTGTTGTCGGCCGCTTTCTCGAGCACAGTCGTTTAATGTATTTCCTCAACGGCGGGGACGAAGAGATTTATCTCGGCAGTGCGGACTGGATGGTGCGCAACCTGGACCGCCGCGTCGAGGTAGTTACGCCGGTCGAAGATCCCGGCTTCAAGAAGTATTTGAAGGACGACGTGCTGCAGGCTTACCTGCGCGACAACGTGAACGCGCGCGAGCTACAGCCTGATGGTTCGTACGTGCGGATCCCCGCGGCCGGCGGCGTCGAACCATTCGACAGCCAGATATACTTCGAAGGTTTTGATCTGAATAGCTAGGTACGCACGCCTCTGGCGTGCAGGCACGCGAGACGCGTGCGTACCGGCACAGCTTGGCACTCGGCCCTCATTTGTGAAACCATGCGCAGCTAAACACCAACATCTTTCGGAAGGAAATCAAAATGTTTTCAAGAGAGAATCGACGGACGTTCGTGCTCGCGATCAGCTTGATGATCCTGAGTTCTTCCAGCGCTTTCGCGCAAAAGAATTCCGATAAGCCCGACAAGAAGGACATACAAATCCCGGCGAACGCTACGCGCGTTCTGTGGAGCGATCCGGGCAACATATCTTCGCGCGACTTGTTTCTGGGACCGGGCGGCGCGGCGATGAAGCCCGATCTGTCGCGAGTGACTTTCGTAAAAGTTGAGACGGGCGGCTTTTCAACTAAGTATCGTGTGAAAGATGGATCAGGTCGGACTTGGGTGGTGAAGGTTGGCCAGGAAGCACGGCCTGAGACTGCCGCCGTTCGTTTGGCCTGGGCCGCCGGTTATGCGACGGAAGTGAATTACCTCTACCCCTGTGTGACCATCGTGGGCGCTCCCAAACCACACAAAAAAGAATATGAATGCGCGAACAATGGTCACGCGAATGTTCGATTTGAAGCACGGCCTGAAAATGTGAAGCGCCTCGAGGAGTGGTCGTGGAAGAGTAACCCCTTCTCTGGTAAGAAAGAGTTGAAGGGCTTGATTGTCTTAATGGCGCTTCTGAATAACTGGGACCTGAAAGACAGCAACAACAAGATTCTGCTGGTTAACAATGGCAGCGGCCAGCCGGAGCTTCGTTACATCATCAGCGATTTGGGCGCGACCTTCGGCAAAACGGGTGGCTTCCTGAGTCGCAGCCGCAACGAGCCTGAAGATTACGTAAAGGCCAAATTCGTTGAAGGCGTTAATGGCCGCGAAGTGAAGCTGGCCTATAGCGGAAAAGAACAAGTGCTGATGCAGGGCATAACTGTCGACGACGCGCGTTGGATCGGCAGCCTGCTGTCACGGTTGAGCGACAGCCAGTTGGCGGATGCTTTTCGCGCCGGCAATTTCTCATCGGAAGAAATTCAAATGCTGGTGACGGCGACGCGCGCGCGAATCAATCAACTGGTAAATCTCCCAGGTTAGAGATGCGGACTTCACTCGAGTCAGACTCTTAGTCTGTATTTTCCGTAGCCCAGGCGTTTACGCTTGGGTAAAAGTTAGCCCCCCAAGCTTTTTTCTGACACATAACCAGCCGATCGAGTGGCACAGACTTCCGAGTCTGTGTCCCTCGCAGGCTTGACCTCAGGCAGGGGGATTAACTAATGCGCTGGAGAGATCGCAGAGAAAGCACCAACATCGAGGATCGCCGCGGAATGTCAGGCGGGGGCAAGTTGGCCCTCGGCGGCCTGGGTGGATGCGGCACCATTGTCGTGCTCTTGCTGGCGCTGCTGTTTGGCGCGGATCCGCGTCAGCTACTCGAACAGTTGCCCAGCACCGGTGGTGGCGGCGGTGCTCCGGCGACGCGACCGACGAATCCTCAGGAAGAGGAGCTCAGGAAATTTGTCGGGGTCGTCCTGGCGGAAACCGAAGACGCGTGGACGGATGTTTTTAAGAAGATCGGCAGGACGTATCGTAAACCGACGCTCGTGCTTTTCACGGACCGTGTCGAATCTGCTTGCGGTGTCGCGGGCGCTGCGGTGGGACCATTCTACTGCCCCGGTGACGAAAAGCTTTACATCGACCTTTCGTTCTTCCAGGAGTTGCGGACAAAACTTGGCGCGCCGGGGGACTTTGCCATCGCATACGTAGTGGCGCATGAAGTCGGGCATCACGTGCAGAACCTGCTCGGCACGATGAATGAGGTCAACGCGGCTCGGCGCCGGCTCAGCGAAGGGCAAGCGAATCAACTTTCGGTGCGGGTTGAGTTGCAGGCAGATTTTTATGCCGGGATTTGGGCTAACCACGCACGCAATCAGGGCATCGTCGAAGAGGGCGATATTGAAGAAGCTTTAGGCGCGGCCAGCGCGGTCGGCGACGATCGTCTGCAACAGCGCGGGCAGGGCTACGTAGTGCCCGACTCGTTCACGCACGGCACATCGGAGCAGCGCGCGCAATGGTTTCGAAAGGGCTTCGAAACCGGCGATGTGAAGCAGGGCGACACGTTTAGCTCAGGCGGGTTTTAGTCCTTCAAATCGGCGCCATTTACTACTCGTAAAACAGACCTTAATTCTCATTCAAACCTCGCTTCAGCGAGGTTGCCCGACCTAACATGCCTGCCGCACCAGCCGTTTCAACGGTTTACTAAAAACCGTTAGAAACGGTTAGCTTCGTTCTTTTCCGTTATCGTGACGCCTCGCTGAAGCGAGGCGTGAATGAGATGTCACGCCCTCCCTAACGGTCGGGCTACTGCCCCGTTAACCTCCGCCGCTTCCCCCATTGTCGAAACGAAAATGGCCGCGCAATTTGCGCGGCCACTGTCTCTACTCTGTCGTTCGTTTACCTAACTCGTCTCTGTCGCGTCGTCGCAATCCCTGCGTCAGACAAACGCGCTAGCGCATCGATTCGCTGTCGCATCGCGCGGACGTAAGCTTCGCGGGCGCCGGGTTCGTATTGGGCGGCGCGGAACGCATCGCGCAGTTGCTCGTCTGAAAGTTGCGCCAGCTTCTGACCGATCCAGGCGGCGTCCTGCGCCGGAACTTTGCTCATCTGGCCACTCGCACGGCGCTGCCCGAAGAAGTACTTGGGATTGAAGATTGTCAGCACGCCGAGGCCCTTCGGCTTAATGTCGTAGTCAAACTTCGCATTTCCTTTGTCATCAACCTTCTTAACCAGACGCGCGCGCGTGTAGTCCTGCACGTTATTCTTCGATCGATGACGGCCACCGATCGCGCCGACGGCTCCCAGCGTTGCGCCCAAATCACTGACCAGGTATTGAGCTTCGGCTCGATTCGTCTTTGGGTCTTTCACATAGAGAACGCCATTGTTCTTTCTCACGTCCCAGTTGTTTAGCAGCACCATCATCGTCTTTAGGCCATTCAATTCACGCGTGCCCTTGAACGGATTCTTGGACCAATCCCAGTGCTTGCCGCGATCGACATTCTCGCGTCGTGATTCAAAGCGCGCGCCCCGCACCGACTGTCCGTTCACGAAATTCTGGCCGCGAGATAGTTTCTTCAGACCATCAATCTGAGCGCGATCCAGGTAATAAGTTTCTTCGGTGTTGTAACCAGCCGCCCAAACCAAACGGTTCGCCACAGTTTCCGCCTGTGCTTCGGGGCCGAGCTTTACTTTCCACTTTACGCCGCGCGCGTCCACGACTTCGAACTTGGGTGACTTCCCACTCTTGTCCTCTTTTACAAACTTAAACGGCGGCATCGGCGTTAGCGCTTTCGAACCGGAGCCGTAATACAAATCCCGTTTGCGCATGTCTCCGGGATTGCGCCAAAGCACCGGCGTGCCCTTGTTCTTATTCTTCTTATCTTTGTTTTGCTTCTCAACCTTGTCTTTGTCTTTCTCAAGTTTGACGAATGAATAAACTTCGAGCGACGCAACGACGATTAGAAAACAAGCTATTAACGCTAGTGCGCGATTCTTCCGCAGGGAATGCATAGTTGGCCTCAATTCAGGAGAGCTGAACGGTGATTTCAGCCGGCGCGGCTGTGACGCGGGGGAATCCGGTGGGACGAAGAGCAAATGCCGTGCTTAAGAACGAGCGAGCACTCTTCGCAACACAAGCTTCACAGTCTCGCAAGATGGAAAACTATTAAGACCCCTAAAAGCACGAAAGCCGTCCATGCGGACGGCTCTCATGTTGTTGGACAGAGGGCTGTCGGAGCTTTATTTGGATCCTTGTGCCGCAGCCTGTGTAGCAATTTCGGACTGAATTCGTTGCGCGTAATTCTCAACGAAACGCTTTTGGCCGCCATGGCCGTTCGAGGTGTAGAAGTCGAAGTTCTGCATTTCGGCGTACACCTGATCGAAGTTCCACTGATAATTGTTGAAGCGATAGACCGCACCCATCACGCCCGTGCGGTGACGTCCGCCGGCACAATGCACGTAGAATTTTCCGGTCGCGGGGTCATTCACGAGTTTCAGGAACTGAGCGATCTGCTCGTCAGTTGGATCCTTCTTGTCAGGAATCGCAATGTTGACGTACGTCATGCCGAGCGCTTCGGCGTAACCTTTCTCCTTCGGCGTGTTGTCCGTCAAATCAATGATTGTTTGAATGCCTAAGTCCTTGAGAGATTGAAAATCTTTCTGCTTCGGCCGAGCGCCGCGATAGAAACGCTCGTCCAGCTGACCGAAGTTGCTAATCTTTATGTTTGAAAAAACTGCGTCTGAATCACCTTTTGAAATAGCCACCGTAGCGATGGCGGCGAGCAGCGCAATGGCCGCCGTAATTCTGGTCAAAGTATGTCTGGGTGTTTTCATTTCATGATCTCCAATTTAAGGGATTTCCACGACCAGGGAGTTATGCCGCGGCCAAGGTTAGGATTCGGGGAACCGGTTCGTAGTTGCACGCAAAATTGGAGGTACGCAAACGACAAATGCGTCGCTGTTTTGCGTGACTAAAAAATAAGTTAATCTCAATCGCAGGTTCGCTGAATTACAACATGTCCTTTCTCGACATTCTGCGGTTAGCGCTTCGCAATCTTAGTGAAGCAAAACTGCGTGCGACGCTCACTTCGATGGGCGTGATCATTGGCGTCGCAGTGATCGTCACGATGGTTGCGTTCGGGCTCGGCTTGCAACGCAACATGCTCTCGCGCTTTCGCGCGCTCGATCTCTTCAACGAGATTCGCGTGATGGGAAAGAGCGTTTTCACGATGGCGATGAGTGTCGATCCGAAATTGGGCCGGGACGCGCGGCCGGGCGATCGACGCGGACCGTCGTTTCGACCAAATCAGGAACCCACGCGGATCCTGGATGACGCCGCGATCGCCGAGATTCAAAAAATCCCGGGCGTCGCCTATGTCGAACCCGACATTAACTTCACCGTCTACGTTCGTTGCAACGGCCAGGTTTCTCCTGCACAGGTTGCCGGCACGTCTGTGCCGAATGCCGCCTCGCGCTTTCGAACTTTTGCGGCCGGCAAAATGATTAGCAGCCCGGACGCGAATGAAATCGTGATCGACGATGTGAGGGCCGAAACGTGCGGCTACGCGAAACCTGAAGATGCCATCGGTCAGACAATTGAGTTCTTATCAACGCGGAGCGAATCATCCGACGATAAGTCGCCCGCAGATAAGACAGAGGAGAGCGAAGGAGGATTCAGCTTCTTCGGGCTGCCGCTGGAAGAAGCGGAGGGGCCGCCGGCGAATTCGATCGTCGCGAGGCGTCTGACCATTGCGGGCGTGCTCGGCCGGGAGAAGCGCGAGGGCGCCGCCCAAGGCGGTGCAGGCGGATTAATGTTCAACGCGGGCATGTATGTGCCTCTCCCGATCGCGAGGGACTGGTCGGCAAACCACCGGGACCCGATGCGCGAAACGGCGCTGGCCCTGGTGCGGCAAAGTGGGCAACTTAACGAGAATCAAAGCGAAGGCTATGGCTCGGCGGTGGTGCGCGTCAACGATCCAGTGGCGCTGACTGAAGTTCGGAAGCAAATTCACGAAAAGGGATTTGGAAGTTTCTCAATCGTCGACCAGCTTGATCAAATTCGCACGGTGTTCCTGATCATCGATTCAGTGCTGGGACTGCTCGGCGGGATTTCCCTGCTGGTCGCAAGTTTCGGCATCGCGAACACGATGATTATGTCGATTCTCGAGCGCACCCGCGAAATCGGCATCATGAAAGCCATCGGCGCTGAAGATCGCGAGATCAAACTCATCTTCTTTTTCGAAGCTGCCGTGATCGGATTGACGGGCGGAGTGATCGGGGTGCTGGCCGCGTGGGCGATCGAAGGCATCGCGAATCGTTTAGCCTATCGGTTTGTACTCAAGCCGCAAGGCGCTTCGTTCGTCGATTTCTTTTCGATGCCACCGTACCTCTGGATTGGCGCGATTCTGTTTGCGTTACTGATTTCGATTCTCGCAGCGCTGTACCCGGCTGCGCGCGCGGCGCGAATCGATCCGGTAAGGGCACTAAGACATGATTAACGGTTCGACGAAAGTAACATCGCAGCGAAGACGATCAGCATAATGGCGAGCTGAAAGATTAGGATAAATGTCGCCACCTTTCCCAAAATCCGGCCCGCGTTAGTTAAGTCCCTGCCGGATGGATCCATTTGGCCAAAATCCATGTCTCTCAAGTCGTCGGTACCCATTCTCCACGCCGCAATCCCGAGTAGTTGGCACAACACGATGCCAAGGATTCCATAAACCAGAACGGATGAACCACGATGAGGTCGCATGCCGCTTCCTAATATGACGTAGAGCCTAGGTTGTCAACGATTTTCCGCAGGAGTTACAAAACTTCGCCGTGGAATCTTTTTGCATCGCGTTACAGTGTGGGCATGAGAGTCCGACGCGGAGGTTGGCGCCGCACCCGGAGCAATAGGCTGAGCCGGCGCTCGCCGCCGCGCCGCAGGTTCCGCAACGACCGGGCATGGGCGGCACGTAGCCGCCGGCTTTGCGCGTGATGTGCGCCTCAATTTTCTTCCACGCGTCTTCCGTGAGTTTGTATTGCCAGTAGGCCCCGAGCGCGGGTAGCGCCAGTAACAGACCGGCGGACAGTGCGAGCGCAACGGCGGCCACCGCCGCTTTGTCGAACCACTTTTGCATCCCGATTTCGACGCGCGTCCCGCCGCTCTCAGGCGTGACTTTGATGGTGAGGGCCGCCGACAGTCCGGTGATGTCGCGCAAGGTGCTGGATTTGCGCGCTTGCAGGATGGCGGTCGAAGAGACCTGCATCGTCTGCAGATCGAAATTTTCGTCAAACAGGTCGCGCAGCTCGGTCATCAACTTGATTGTGTCGGCTTCGACTCCGGGATAGTAGCGGCTTTCCATTTTCATTGATCTCCTCGACCAGTTTACGTGAAGCTGTCAGCGATAGTTCAAGAAATTACCCTTGCACGCGGTGGCCTTCAGACAACGTGTCTCCGTGCATCTTTGGGTGCTCGTGAATCTCTGGATTATTACTTCTCAAAAAGATTCACCACAGAGACACCGAGAATTCACGAAGATTCACAGAGAGCACAGGGCGTGGTCGAGTGCGCCCTCACGGATTGTCCTTTTTCTTCTTATCAGCCGAAGGCGGTGGAAGTTGATTGCCGACTTCAATGATCTGCTCGGCGTGTTGGAGGACGCGTTCGATGGCCGAGAGTTCGTCGGCATCTTTAGTGTGACTGGCCATAGACTTTGCTTGCGTCACATAGCCGTTGGTAGCCGCGGTAAGCTTTCGCAGCGAGCGCGAGATCAGAGGACTCTTTTCGTCCCGGCGACTGACATCGTCGATGTTGGTGATCGCTTCGTCCAGAATGGAAGCGATGTCGCCCAACAGTTGCGCGCGCGAACCTTTGGGCAGATCGCCCCATTCAGGCTCTTCTTTGTCGATCTTTTTCGTCTTCGCTTGTTCGAGGCCGTGGATGATCGCGAATCGCCGATCCATCGCTTTGATGAAGACGTCGATTCGCTTGTCGAGTTGCTGATGAAACCGAATCAGATCGGTTTCCTTGTCCGTCAGGTGATCGCGCGGCTGGGCGCTCGCGATCGCCGCAAACGAAAGCGATACGATCGCAATCAAAACTAACCGGCCAGGGATTCGCGGGGGTATAAACATAAGAGATCAGGGACGCTTGTTGTCCTGCGGAGTCGCCTTGTTAGCGTCCGCTTTCTTTTCCAGATCTTCGCGCAGCACCGTGTTGCCGTAAAAAGACTCGAGCGCTTCAGTGCGCGTGTTGCGCGTGAACTCTTCAGCGGTTTTCAGGTGGATCGCGTAATCCGACGGCGTGTCGCGGCGCATGACCGCCAGCCGGGGAATTTGCGCGCGCAAAGCGATGTCGAGCCGCCGGTAAAGATCGCGGGTGCTGGTTTTTTCGCGTGGCATGGCGCCGATGAATCGCATCGCGTCTTCAATCAACCCCAGGTAGGTGCCGAGGGCTTCGGAAGCTTTCTCGAACTCCCTTTGCGACGTCAACGCTTCGATCTGCGTCAAGCGAGCTGCCGCCAATTCAATGGTGAGTTTGACGCGGTCCTTGGCGTCTCTGGTGGTCGTGAGTTGCGATCTGTCGTCGCGGGCGACAAAGCGCATCGGCGGCGGAGTCGGCAGTTGTGGCGTCAGCGGCTGGGCGAAAACTTCGCATGTGATCAGAGGACTGGCGAGTGCAACGAATAAAACTGAGAAGGTTTTGGCGAATGTAGTTCGCATTCGTTCTCGCTGGGATTTGCTGTCCTACCCGACTTTGCGTTTTCCCTGGCCTCGCTTGATTTGCTCTCGCAGAACGGGGAGCCGCAAGTTGACTTTGTCGATTTCGAGCTGGTTGTTGGTTGCGTCGGCGCGCACGAGAAACTTCTCGTAGGCGGCGAGCGCGTCTGGGTACTGTTGGAGATTATCATGCGCCGTCGCCAGGAAAAAGTAAGTTGGCGCCAGTTCCGGTCGCGCCGCAGCAATCCATTCGTACTCTGGGATCGCGGCGCGAAAATCCTTCAACTCATACAACGCGAGCGCCAGGTTGGCGTGCGCGATGTACTCGTCCGGCGTGCGCGAGATCACTTCGCGCAGGATCGGTACCGCCTCAGCGAAGCGGCGACCTTGTATCAGGGCCGCGGCATAGCCGATCGCAAATTTGGAGTTCGCCGGCTCGATTTTCAGCGCGCGATAGTAATAGTCCTGTGACTTTAAAGGATCGATGCGCCGGTACGTCGCTCCGAGTCGCGCGAGCAGCGAAGCATTTTTCGGATCGCGCGCAAGCAATTGTTCAAGCGCCGCGCGCTGTTCAGCCGTCGAACCATCGCCGCCGGCAATCTCAGCTCGCAAAGCGACCACCTCGGGAATCTGTCGATCCTTTTCCGGCAGCGCGTCCAGTATGCGCAAAGCGTCATCACGCGCGCCGGCACGATCGTAGAACTGGGCCAGTTCAAAAGACCCGGCGACATCGCTGCCATGACCCGCCTGATCGAGAACGCGAATGTCGGCGAGCGCGCCTGTTTTGTCGCCGGCGTCTAGTCGCAGCTTCGCTCGATCATGACGGGCTCCCAGATCGCCTGAATCAATTAATAAAGCTTTGTCGAGACTTGCGCGCGCGGCGATCTTGTCACCCCCGCCTGATTCAATGGAGGCGCGCTTGCGCCAGGTTGACGAATTTGCCTCCTTTGACGCGGTCGCGCGCTTGCTCAATGCGAGTGCTTCGTTGCGATCCCCCGCGCGAGCGCGCAGGTCGGCCAGCGCCACGAGCGCTTCGACGTTTTGGCTTTCCAGTTCTACCGCGCGACGCAGAATCGGCTCACCATTTCGATCGTCGTTGTAATAAGAGGACAAGAGCGAGCCGAAGCGTGCGTGTGCGAATCCCCAGTCGGGTCGCAACTCAACCGCACGATTGAAGCCGGCCAACGCTTCGTCCTTACGGTTCGTCAAGAGCAATGCCAGGGCGCGTTGAAATTCGGCTTCGGGAAACTCGGGCTTCAGCCGAATCGCCGCGTCATAAAATTCAATGGCCGTCTTGTAATCGTTCTTGGCGTGCGCGTCCTGAGCGCGATCGAACAGTTTGACCGGATCGTCTTCGTGATTGAGGGTCTGGCCGTGCGATTGAGGAACCGCGGCGAGAGAGAGCATCAAGAGCACTCCCCATCCCCACTTAGTTAGCTGCCGCGCTTTCATCAGGTGGTACTGCCGACTGGTCGTGAGCTTCGATGTTAGCACGCCCGCGAGCGTTGCGTCCCAGCCGGAAAAGGTCCGGTTGCGCCGACTTATTCCATGCGTTAACATCCGCAAATCAGAGATCCCTCAAACGTTTTGCACATCTTTTAAGCGGAGCACTGTCATGAGTACTGCACTTGTCGATGACATCAAAGAGATAAAAGAAACCAACCCATTTGAATCGATGATGTCGCGATTCGATCGGGCGGCGCAGTTGCTGAATTTGGATTCCGACCTTTACGCCGTCATGCGCGTCCCGAACCGGGAACTTAAGGTTTACATTCCGACGCGCATGGACTCAGGCCGGATCCAGGTGTTCGAAGGATTTCGCGTGCAGCACAATTTTGCACGCGGGCCGGCGAAGGGCGGCATTCGTTATTCGCCGGACGTCAACCTCGACGAAGTGCGCGCGCTCGCGGCGTGGATGACGTGGAAGTGCGCCGTGGTCAATGTTCCCTTCGGCGGTGCGAAGGGCGGCATCATCTGCGATCCAAGTCTGATGTCACAGGGTGAGCTTGAGCGCATGACCCGACGCTATGCGTCTGAGTTGCTTGATTTCATCGGACCTGAAAAAGACGTGCCGGCGCCAGACATGAATACGAACGAACAAACGATGGCGTGGATCATGGACACGTATTCGATGCACGCCCGTCACACCGTGAACGCGGTGGTGACTGGTAAGCCGATCGATCTGGGTGGATCGCGTGGCCGTCGGGAAGCCACCGGCCGCGGCATCCTGATCGTGGTCCAGGAAGCGTGCAAGCGTTTCCAAATGGATCCGAAGGACACTCGCGTAGTAGTTCAGGGGAGCGGCAACGTCGGGGGCATCGGTGCGTTGCTAATGCACGAGGCTGGATTCAAAGTCGTGGCCATCTCAGATGTGCACGGCGGAATTTACAATCCGGCCGGGCTGGACATGCCGGCCGCGATGAAGCATCTGCAAAACACAAAATCATTCGAAGGATTTTCGGGCGCGCAACTCGTCACCAATTCAGAACTTCTGGAACTGGACTGTGACGTGCTGGTTCCGGCGGCTACTGAAAACCAGATTACCTCTCAGAACGCTGAACGCTTGAAGTGCAAGATCCTCGCCGAAGGGGCAAACGGACCAACGACCGCCGGCGCTGATGAGATACTTTATCGGAAGGGTATCTTTGTGATCCCGGACATTCTGGCTAACGCGGGTGGAGTAACCGTTTCGTATTTCGAATGGGTGCAGGACCGCATGGGCTATTTCTGGCGGGAGGACGTAGTAAACGAGCGATTGCGAGACACGATGGTTGCCAGCTTCAATGATCTCTGCCGTTATGCCGATGCCCATTCCGTTGACACACGAACGGCTGCGTACATGTTAGCTATTGATCGGGTCGCCTATGATACGCGAATGCGCGGGATTTACGCTTAAAGTGTCCCGGTCGACTCCTCGAACGGATGGTTCGCAGGTGCGGCCGGCGGGATTTGAACCGGCGCGGTTTCCAGTTCTGACACATCGACGGAATTAGCGTGTCACACGTGACTGAAAAAACATATTCAAACTGGCGCTAAGTCGTGAAAAACTCTTGATTTCGCCGGATGGCAGTGATAGTCTTCGCCTCGGATTTCTAGAGATAGTGACGGGTCCAGATCGTTTCAAACGGCTGGCGGGCGCGCGTTCCACGAAATCTTAGTTGACACTGGCGCGTAGTTTCCTTATAAGTAGCGCTAGGTATCCGGCTTTAAAGGTTCAGGAGAGGTGCGGCAATCCATTGGTTCGACATCTCTTCAGTTATACCCTCAGCGCAATTTACCGTGTTTGATGGGAATTAGTTTTAGCTAATGTTCTCGCTGACGCTGCAGTTCGAGCGTCCTTATCCCCTGGAGTTAACTGGCAACGCATGCTTCGAGCATTTCACAAAACACTTAAGGATGCGGCCGCGCAGTTCGCTGCCAATGGGGATTCGGCCCCGAGAAAACTTTCACAATACCGCAGGAGGAACGCGATGAGACTCGCGAATAGAGTGCTGCTTTGTGCGCTCGCAATTTTTATTTTGGCATCCGTGGCGTCTGCACAGACGCTCAGAAATGAAAACGATCCCAGAAACCTCTCGCCGTCGGTTGGAACCGGCGGACCTGAGGGTGGGCCCACGGGACTGTTTACTATTTATGACGGTCAGACGTTGCGTCGCGGCGAGTTTACGTTAAGCATCGCCTACAGCAACTACGACCGCGATCCAGGTGATGTGGACATCGCCGATGTGCCGCTCAGCTTTAACGTTGGCGTCAACGACCATCTGGAATTGTTTTTCAAGACGACCGCGTATCGCGGCATCAAGGTAAACAACCCGCGTAACCTGTCGAGCTTCTATCTGCCGAACTCGCAGTTGAAGTTCCCGCAGTTGGGAAGCGGCGCCGCGATCGTGCTGGCGCCCAATGTTACGGGGCCGGCAACCAGCATCAACGGAACAGCAGTCTTTCGGCCGGCGTTTAATCAGCCGTTCGTTCAGTTTCCGTTTGTCGGCGGCTCAGCCGGAGGCTTCGGGCAGGGTCCAGGCATCGGAAATCCAGGTAATTTTGGCTGTCCAGGGTGTACTTTTACGCTGGGCGTGAGTCCTCAAGGGAATAGCGGCAGCTTCAGTTCCGCGGACAACTTCCCCGGAATCGGCTCGACGGTAGGTGGCATCCTGCCCGGAATCGTTTTGCATACCCAAACGCTTCCCGCGACGTTATTGACTGGTCCAATCACTGTTCCGGTGAACTACACGGTCGCGCCAGCCTATCTGCCTGATGCGCCGTTCGTAAACCGTCTTTACGGCGAATCAAGTTTCAATAATCTGGTGTTCGGTGCTAAGTGGCGCTTTACCGGTCCAAACAATCCACTGGGCGTCGGTATCATCCCGTTCTATCGATGGTGGATGGACAAGGGCGATGACTTTTCCGGCTTCAATCAAATGCAGCGCGGATCGGGTCCTGGGGGCGACATCGGTGACTTTGGCTTGATTCTGTTCGTCGATGGCCGTCTCAGCCGCTCAGTAAATGTCTCGGCTAACCTCGGTTATATTCTGAACAGCAACCCGAAGGGGACGTTCGGAGGAGTTGAGGCAACAATGTTGGATCGGCCGGACGAGATTATCGCCGGCGTCGGCTTTGATTTCCCGATTAACAAGTACTTCCAGCCAGTGCTGGAACTGCGCTCAACGCAATATGCCGGTGGCCGTACGCCGAACGCGTTTGAGAACAGCCCGGTCGATGCGTTGGCCGGCGTCAAGATTTATCCGCGACGCTGGTTTGGTTTCGGCTTGGCGTACCGCATGCACCTCAATCAGCAAGATCGTTCGGCTTTCGAGGGTGCAGACTTTGACCGCAATATTCGTCAAATTACGAACGTCGATCCGATTGGGCCGCAGCCAATCACCGTTGTTCCGGCGACGAGCCGGCCCGCGACGGTTGGCAGTTTCCCGCTCGGCTTTACGCCGTCGGATGATGCGAATGGCTTCATCGCGCAGTTCTGGATTGGCCATCGTAACGCCCGCGAACCGGACATCCTGCCGAACCAGGCGCCGGTTATCAGTTCATTTGCGGCATCGACCTCGTCGATCACCGTTCCGTGTCCGCCGGGAATGGTTTCCGATACCTGCCCGACGACGCCCACGACTTCAGTCGGTCTGACCACCACGGCGACCGACCCTGATGGCGACACGCTGCTCTACACGTACAGCACGACGGGCGGAACAATCAGAGGTGATGGCGCGAATGCGACCTGGGACCTCAGCGGTCTGGGACCGGGAACGTACACGGCGTCGGTGGAAGTGGACGACGGCTGCGGCTGCGTCAGCTTCTCTTCGACGACGGTGACGATTACTGAGTGCCGTGACTGCCGCAATCCGCTGGTTTGCCCGACGCTCGGTGTGACTTGTCCGAGTGATGTGGATGAAGGCCAGCCAGCAACGTTCACTGCGAACTTCTCGCAGGGAACGCCAACTGTCTCTGAGACCTACAACTGGACAGTCTCATCCGGAACGATCACCAGTGGTCAGGGCACCAGCTCAATCACGGTTGATACGACCGGTGTTGGTGGTGGCTCAGTCACCGCGACCGTTGAAATCGGCGGCGTGGACCCGAGTTGCAACCGCACAGCCTCCTGCACGGTGCAAGTGCGGCAGAAGGTTGGGCCGCGTAAGTTCGACGAGTACGGCAATATTCGTTTCAACGACGAAAAGGCCAGACTCGACAACTACGCGATTCAGTTGCAGAACGCTCCAACTGACCGCGCCACAATCATTGGTTACGGCTCGTGCGAAGGCGAAGGCCTGACTCGTGCGAACCGCGCCAAGGATTACCTCGTGAACACCCGCGGTATCGATGCTGGTCGCATCGATACGGTCGACGGTGGATGCCGCGCCGAGCTGACGGTTGAGCTCTGGCTGGTACCCTCGGGCGCGACCGCACCTGCGGCTGACATGAGCGGCGCAGTTTCACCTTGTCCGGAATGCAAGCGACCGGCACGTCGTGGCCGTCGCGGACGCGGTGAAGAATAACTCGAACGTTCGCCGGTCCGATTAACCGGGCCGCGACCTTCTTCCGAACATGGGCGGTGCTTCCGAAAGGACGCATCGCCCATTTCGTTTTTTTCGCGTTCTCTCCACCCCTGAACCGTAAAGGCATCGAAATCGCGCATCCAAGTATCGAAAAGAGTTCCGCAAACAGTTATAATGCGGACGACCGACGCCCCCGCAGTACCGATTATGTGGACTTACTAGCGAAAGAGAATTGACCTTCATGAAAAGAATTACCTTCAGTCTTATTCTGGCCAGCCTCGCCGTTGGTCTTTTTGCTTACTCGTCTTCCCGTTCGGTGCAGGCGGCAAAAGTCGCAACCGAAGGCGTGCCTTACACAACCGATTGGCGAATCACCGGTCCCAGCGGCGGTGATGTGCGGGCCCTGGTGATCGATCCGAACGATCCGACGCGCTTTTATTTCGGCACGCTGGATGGGCAAATCTACACGTCTGCGGACGGTGCGCGGACCTGGCGGCTGCTTGCCAATTTCATTCGCCCGCAGCTTTTTGTGGATAACATCGTTATCGATCCACGCGACTCGAAAGTCCTCTACGTGGCCACGCACCGCCACAAGGAGCCGGGTGGCTTCTACAAATCAACTGATGGCGGTGTGACCTGGAAACAGTCGGATGAGCTCAAGAACCAGGCGATTCACTCATTGGTGCAATCACGCCAGAATCGCGACCTGCTTTTAGCCGGGACGAACACGGGTGTGTGGCGCTCTATGGACGCCGGCAGAAGCTGGAGGCAGCTTCCGACAACCGGCATGACCAACATCAATATTGAATCCCTGGCCATCGATCCGCGGGATGATAATGTCGTCTATGCCGGCTCGTGGCATTTGCCCTTCAAGACCACGGACGGCGGTCAAACGTGGCGCGTGTCGAACAACGGAATCATTGACGATTCCGACGTGTTCGCGATCGACATAAACGAGCGCGATGCCAATCACATTATCGCGTCCGCCTGCAGCGGCATCTACGAAACCAGGAACGCCGGCGATTCGTGGAAGAAGATTCAGGGCATTCCGTCCCAGTCGCGCCGGACGCGCGCGATTTTGCAGCATCCGACAATCCCGGGCCTCGTCTTTGCCGGCACCACTGAAGGTTTCTGGCGATCGGCGAAAGGCGGCGAGAACAATTCGTGGATGGTCACGACGTCGCGACAATTGGAGATAAATTCAATCGCGGTCCACCCGGATAAACCGAATGACATTTACATCGCCACGAACAACTATGGCGTGATGGTGTCACGCGACGGCGGCAAGACTTTCGTTCCCACCAACTCTGGATTTAGCGGTCGCTTTGTGAACACGATTATTCATGATCGCGAGCAGCCGAATCGCGTCTATGCGACGACGATTAACACCACGACCGGCGGCGGATTCTTCTTCGTCAGTAACGATGGCGGTGCGACCTGGCAGCCATCCATGCGGAACATGCCGCCGCGGTTGATTGGTTATGCAATCCTTCAGGACGAGGGCAATGCGAACACGATCTACCTGGGAACCAATCTGGGCATCTATCGCTCGCTGGATCGCGGCGCAACGTGGTCTACGGTTGTGGGTAAGAAACCAGCCGCGCCGAAGAAGCGTGTAGCTCCGCGCACGACCGCTCGCCGGCCGGCGCCGGCGCGTAATACCGCGCGGACTCAACAACCGGCAAGCACTCCCGGCGAAAGAATCGTGGCCACTCCTCCACAGGCCGCTGGTGATGTCGTGCGTAAAGCGCAGGAAGCGCTGGATCGCGCGGGTTATCAGGTGGGCGTTGCTGACGGACAGATGGGCCAACGCACCATTGCCGCCATCAAACGGTTTCAGGCGGACAGATACCTGCCGGTGACCGGCAAGCTCGATCAAACTACGATTGCCGCGCTGGGCGTTGGCAGTGTCGCGTCGAATCTGTCGGCGCATGTCACCACCCTGACTGAGCCGGTTAACTCTCTGATCTCCTTCTCGGACGGTTCCGGGAAATTGGGGATGCTGGCCGCAACCAATGGCGGCCTGTACCGCACGTTTGACCCCACGCAAGGCTGGGATCGCGTGAACTATGGCCGCGGTTACGACGCACGAACCAGCGCAATTTCGGCGAGCGCTCAAAATCCGCGGCTGGTATTCGTGGGCACGACAAGCTCCGGCGTGCTCGCCTCACGCGATGGCGGTGAGACCTGGCAACAGGTAGCGGGCGTCCCGACAAACTCACCCATTAACATCATCGTTCAGGATCCGTTCCGCGCTACGCACATCTACGTCGGCACGAAGACCGCTTTCTACTTGTCACATGATGGCGGCCAGAACTGGTCGCGCCGTGGCGGCGATCTTCCGTTCGGAGACTTCTCGAGCATCCTGATTAATCCGCGCAACACGAACGAGATATTCGCCGGCAACGCTTATCAGAATGGCGCCACGGGTGGCGGCGTCTATCGTTCGGCGAATGCGGGTCAGACCTGGACACGCATTGACCTGCGTGAACTGCGTCTGCCCAGCATGCGTATTTGGGCGCTGGCTTTGGATCCGCGCGACCAAAGCACTCTCTTCGTGGGTTCGCACTCAGCGGGTGTTTATGTGGTCTCGCGTGGCGCGGAAGCCTCGCTCAACTCGCTCCCTTAGACTTTCCTGAAACCTTTTCCGCAGGAAGGAATTTTCCGTCGCCTTGACACTCAGTCGGGGCGACGTGTAAATTCCGAACATCCGGTCACGCGATCGGTGATAGTCGGACCAATGCGGGAGACTACGGGCACGACGGAAATCGAAACTGAAACCTCCTTTCCAACTCTTAACGCTCGCCTCTCAAATTCCAACGCCGACTAATCACCAACTGAAGCGCCGCTAAGAAACAATAGTGGCTCTCGCGCGCGTTTGCCGGGGCGTTACAGCGCCTGACAAAGCGTTAAGCAGGAGTGTTCATGTCCACTGACGAAACCAACGGGATTCGCGAAAGCGAAACCACCACCAACAATTCTTCTTCTGACAATAACTCGGCGACCGCCGTCGCCCCCGCGCAAACTGCTCAACTGAGTAGTGAGCCTGAACCCGCCGTGGCGCAGGAACTTGAACCTGCCGTTCCACAGGAACAGCGTGACGAGGACGAGCGGCGCAAGTCCACCGAAGACTTTGGGCACCTGCTCGATCAATTTGAGCAGGAACAGTCGGCGCTTCAGGAAGGCGAAGTCGTACGCGGCACCGTCGTCGGCATAACCGAGCGGGGCGTGTTGATCGACTTCGGGTACAAGTCGGAAGGCATCGTGAACCCCAGCGAGTTCATGGAAAACGGCGAGTTGGCCGTGAAACGCGGTGACGAAGTGGACGTGCTGGTCAAGGCCATGGAAACCAGCGAAGGCTTCCCGGTGCTGTCGCGCGCCGACGCCGTGCGCTTGCGCGCCTGGGACGATGTCGAGAAGGCCTTTAACGAAGGCGTGCCGATCAAAGGTCGCGTAATGGATCGTATCAAGGGCGGTCTGCGCGTGGACATCGATGGCATTCAGGCGTTCCTGCCCGGTTCGCAAGTGGACACGCGTCCGGTTCGTAATCTTGATTCGTTACGCGGAAAAGAAATCGAAGCCAAGATCATCAAGCTTAACCGCAAACGATCAAACGTCGTCCTCTCGCGCAAGGCCGTGCTCGAAGAGAGCAACGCGAGCCGTAAGGGCGAGACACTCGGGCAGATTGAAGAAGACATCATCGTCGAGGGCCAGATCAAGAACCTGACGGACTACGGTGCTTTTGTCGATCTCGGCGGCATCGATGGGTTGCTCCACGTGACTGACATGTCGTGGGGTCGTTTGCAGAATCCGGCGGAGATGTTCAAGGTCGGCGACACGGTGCAGGTTAAGGTACTGCGGTTTGATCGTGATCGTGAACGCGTTTCGCTCGGCTTCAAACAGCTTTTGCCCGATCCGTGGGAAACGATCGAAGAGCGCTTTCCACCCAACACTCGCATGAATGGCAAAGTGGCGAGCGTGACTGATTACGGCGCGTTCATTGAACTTGAACCCGGCGTTGAAGGCCTGGTTCACGTGTCTGAGATGAGCTGGTCAAAACGCGTGAAGCATCCCAGCAAGCTCGTTGGCCCGGGTGATGCGGTGGAAGTTGAAGTGCTCAGTGTGGATCCGAAAGCGCGCCGCATCAGCCTCGGCATGAAGCAGGTGCAGGACAATCCCTGGCGCACCCTCGGCGAACGATACCAGGTTGGCGACCGCGTCCACGGCAAGGTTCGCAACCTCACCGACTTCGGGGCGTTTATTGAAATCGAAGACGGGGTTGATGGGCTGGTCCACGTTTCGGACATTTCCTGGTCGCGCCGCATCAAGCACCCGGGCGAGCTCTTAAAGAAAGGGCAAGCCGTGGATGCCGTGATTACCGGTATTGATCCTGAGAATCGCCGGATGTCTCTTTCGATCAAGGAGCTGGAACCAAACGCCTGGAATGATTTTGTTGCCTCGCACAAACCGGGTGACGTCGTTAAAGGGAAGATTGCGCGGTACGCCAGTTTCGGCGCGTTTGTCGAACTTGGCGACAATCTCGAAGGCCTGTGTCACATCTCAGAATTGTCCGACGAGCGCGTGAACAAACCGGAAGACGCGGTCCAGTTGGGGCAAGAGATGGACTTCAAGGTTCTCAGAATTGACGCCGAGAACCGCAAGATTGGCTTGTCGGCGCGCGCCGCGTCCACCGACGACCCGATCGTCGAGACGAAGATCTACACTTCTGAGGCCAAGGGTGGCATGGCATCGCTCGCCGAACTGGCGGATTTTTACACCAGCAAACCGACGACTGAGTCTGAGGAGTCGTAGAAATCGGTTGGACCCGTGCCGCTTCCGATTTGCCGTAAGCTGTTGCCACATAAGTCTTTCGGCCTTGCCCTGAGCCCGCTCGTTTGATAATGTACTCCACCGCCGGATGACTCATCTCTCGATGAGTCAGTGGTGTACGAGGTGATTAAATGACTAAGGCCGATCTTGTCGATGATGTAGCAAACGCCGCCGAGCTGACGAAGAAAGATGCCGAGCGTTTGGTTGAACTTGTCTTCGACAGCATCATTCAAAGTCTGAACAAAGGCGAGAAGATTGAGCTGCGAGGATTTGGCAGCTTTCGCGTCCGCGGCCGTGGCGCACGTCGCGGGCGCAACCCGAAGACTGGCGAGCCGGTAAACATCCCAGCCAAACGTGTTCCTTACTTCAAAGCCGGCAAGGAACTCAAAGAACTAATCAATCAAGCCTCAGGTGCTCCGGTTGTCGCCGGGAGCGACAACGCCATCGGTTAGCCGCCGGTCTGAAACGTTGTGGAAAGGCTCTGGAGTCCCTGGCGGCACGAATACATCGTCACAGCCGGATCCAAAATGTCTGAAAGCCGTTGCATCTTCTGCGAAGCTTTTCAGAACCCGGCCAACGATGAAAAGAGTTTCGTGCTGCATCGCGCCGCGCACAACTTCATCATTCTCAACCTGTATCCCTACATCAGCGGTCACCTCATGATCGCGCCGAACGCGCATCTCGGCGAATTCGGCTCAGCCCCGAAAGAAACATCTGACGAGATGATGGATTTGGCTAAACGCTGCCAGACGGCGTTACGTGAAGTTTATGATCCGGATGGGTTCAACCTGGGTATGAACCTGGGACGCGCGGCGGGCGCCGGCGTGGCCGACCATTTTCATCTGCACATCATGCCGCGTTGGAACGGCGATACGAATTTCATGTCAACGGTTGGCGATACGCGCGTGCTATCTGAAGATTTGCCGACTACCTACCGCAAGCTGCTTTCAAAGTTTTGAGGGGACTCAGCCGAACCACTTGTGGCTGCTTCGATTCTATCCAGGAGTAGCGGGAGGGTCGCTCGCCTGGTCGCAGAGATCGCCAGACTCTCACTTCCCGTGTCGGTTTGAACTTCCCGCTGCATCGCGGTTAAGTCCGCCCGCTCGACTAAGTCCGTTTTGTTGAAGACCAGCAGGCGGGGGATTTCCTGCAGTTCAAGTTCCGCCAACGTTCGATTCACCGACTCAACTTGCTGCTGCCACCGCGGATTTGCAGCGTCCACAAGATGAATCAGCAGGGAACTGCCGGCGATTTCTTCAATTGTTGACCGAAAGGCGGCCAGCAGGTCCGGCGGCAAATCGCGGATGAAACCAACCGTATCGTTGATGATGACTTCCTTCTCGCGCGGAAGTCGCAGGCGCCGCGACGTCGGATCCAGGGTCGCGAACATCCGCTTTTCGGCGAGCACGTGGCTCGAAGTCAGCAAATTAAGCAGCGTTGACTTGCCGGCGTTGGTGTAGCCAACGATGGAAACGATCGGCACGGCGTGACGCAGCCGCTCTTTCCTGCGCTGCGCGCGATGGCCGCGTTGCGAAGCTAGTTCCTTTTCCAGCCGATGAATTCGATCGCGCACGCGCCGGCGATCGGTTTCAAGCTTTGTTTCACCCGGTCCCCGTCCACCGATCCCTCCCGCCAAACGCGAAAATGCTGAGTCCTGGCCGACGACCAGCCGCGGCAAAATATACTTGAGCTGCGCCAGTTCGACCTGGATTTTTCCTTCGCGCGACTGGGCGCGTTGCGCAAAGATGTCCAGGATCAATTGCGAGCGGTCAATAACCTTCAAATCCGTGGCTTCGGAAATCGAACGCACCTGTGCGGGCTGTAACTCGCGATCGAATATCAAAGCGTCCGCGCCAAGTTGCATCGCGCTAATCAGCAACTCATCCAGCTTGCCTTTGCCCATCACGGTGCGCGGATCGATAGCCTGCCGGCGTTGAATTATTTCGTCCAGCACCACCACGCCCGCCGAAACAGCGAGCTCGCGCAGTTCGGCCATGGAATCCTCGGCCTCGCTGATCGGTCCGGTCGTGACGTTAACGAGGATCACCGCGTCGCCGGCGCCCGTTCGTTTTACCGTCCGGCGATTGCGCGCCAATTCAGCTTCGAGCGCTTCCATCAGCTCGAGGAAATGGACGTTGAGTTGACTCGGGAGCGCGGGCTCGAGAAATCCGAATTGATTGCCCTTCCCGTTTTCTTCCGCCGGCCGCGACGGCAGGATGTGAGCCGCGCGCACGACGCCGGGCAGTCCCGTGCGTTGGTCAACCTCAATCGCGGCCATCAAATCCAATCGCAGCAGCGCCAGGTCCGTCAGGTCATCGCGCGTCAGTTCTTCGCCCCGCAGATGCGTGTGCACGCAACGCAATCCGCGAAATCGATCGCCGGCCACACGTACACGCTTAAAGTCCGGCAATTCGATCCGGCGCGCGTCACCCACTGTCACATATTCAATGTAACCCTTGCGATCGATGAGCACACCTATCTGGCGATTCGTCTCATGCGACAACTCGCTCAATTGCCGTGCAAATTCAGGCGTCACAACTTGATCCGGGCTAATGCGGCGCTGGTAAAGCTTCTCAATGCGCCGCAACTGGTTCGGTTTCAGGCCGTGAGTGTTTCCGTGCAGGTTCCTCATTTTGTGAACTGTCTCATTCTAACCGAAAAAGTGGCGCGGGCGTCCCGCCGGTGAATTCGCGGCAAGATGGGCTTGCCACAGCAGTTCGACAACGATGGCCCGCGTCGCTACCATGACGTTTCCCTAATGAGCAAAGAGACAGCAATCAGACGAATCGTGCCCGCTGCAGCCATTCCCGGTGGCGAGGTCGCGGTCGAGTTGGATCATCACTACGGCGCCGCCGCACCGCGCGTGTTAATCGACGGCGCGGCGGCCCACGTCGTGGCAGATTCAAATCAGCGAGTGTTGGCTCTGGTACCGGGCATTCAGGGCGGTGAAGCACAAGTCACACTTTCGGTTGATGACGAGGCGCCGTCGATAATTGCGCCCTCCCGACTTCTCGTCGGTACGAAGCTCACGGGCGAGATTCATGCCGTCGCAAACCCGGCAGTCGATCCTGCGGATGGAACTCTCTACGTGACGCGTTCAGGATCTCGCGGTGAGCACATCCCAGTCTCAATTTATCGAATCAACTCTGAAGACGAGTTGGAAGAGTTCTCGGGAGACGTTACAAATCCGACTGGCATCGCTTTCGATCATCGCGGCCAGATGTTTGTGACCAGCCGCTTAGACGGCACAGTCTATCGCGTCTCGCCGGTGAAAGGGTGCTCAGTCTTTGCGAGCGACCTGGGCATTGCGACGGGCCTGGCTTTCAATCAGGACGGCGACATGTTCGTCGGCGATCGCAGCGGAACGATTTTCAGGATCAATGGCATCGGCGAGGCGTCGCCGTGGGCGGAACACGAGCCTTCGGTTTCGGCCTATCATCTGGCGTTTGGCCCGGACGATGCACTTTACGTTGCGGGTCCGACCGTTTCGAGCTTTGACGCGATCACACGTTTCGACAAGTTTGGTGCGGCGGAAGTTTTCTACCGGGGCCTGGGACGTCCGCAGGGACTCGCGTTCGACACGATTGGCAACTTGTACGTCGCCGCGTCCCTGGGCGGCCGGCGCGGGGTCGTAAAGATTTCACCGGATGGCGAAAGCGCGGAGCTGCTTGTAGCAGGAATGAACGTTGTTGGGCTCGCGTTCTCGCGGCCGGGCGATATGATCGTGGCCACGAACGATAGTGTTTACAGCTTGAACCTGGGCATCGAGGGACTATTGTTATCGCAGGATTGGGCTTTGACGCGCGAAACACCTTGATCGCGCCCGGCGACTCTACCGCTTCGGTTGATACTTCTCCCGCAAAGCCACCGTCTCCAACATGTCCTGAGCCAGAGCACGCATCTGCATGTCGGGCCCGTTTGCAATAATCTGTTCGAGGGTCGCCCGCGCAGCCTTGTAGTCCTGACGTCGCAAATAAACTTGTGCGAGCACGTAGGAGAACTCGTGCCTCCCGGGAGAAAGAGCAAGGGCACGTTGCAACAGCGTCACCGCCTCATCGAGTCGGGTGTCCGTCATTAGATAAACGAAAGCCAACAGCCGGTAGGACTCGGGAAAATCCGGGGAAATCTCAATCACTTTGGTTAGAGCGGTCCGCATTTGCGAAGCCTCTTCCGGCCCGTACCGGGAGACCATCTGCTGGTCGTCCATTCGCTCACTGCTCAAGGCGTAAGCGTAATAGTACTGAGCCAGGTAATTCTGTGGATCGCTCTTGATAGCGCGTCGCAAGTGTTCTTTTGCAGCCGCGAAGTCGCGCCGGTTGGCGCGCAGCAAGCCCAGCGACGTGTTTGCCATCGAGAGGTCCGGCTCAAGGGACAGCGCCCGCAGCAGATGTTTCTCCGCCTCGTCGCCCCGTTCGTGATGCAGCAGCAAATCACCCAGGTAGGCAAGTGCCTGCGCTTCCGTGATTTGCACGCCCTTCAACTCAATGTCAGCGTCGGCTGATTCGCGGTAGGGAAGTACCAGCGCCTGGTATTTGTCCTGCCGCACATACTCTCTTAGTTCCTTCTCAAGGACTGCGTAGTCGCTTTCGAAGGCCTGCTGAAAACTTTGCGCGCGGGGAGTACCCGTGGCCAGCAGTTCGAGGAAGCGCACTAGTTGTGGTTGGCGTTTGCCTCCTTGCCCATGGATCAGATGGTGAATCAGCGCCCACGACTGGGCGTAAAACATGCTGCTCTTTTCCCGCTCGTTGTAATGAGAAGAGTCCCGATCGACGCCGAAGAGCGTTTCCAGCGGAAGTAGTTTGTTCCGCCGCAGATTAAGGATGTGGCGCAGAATCGGTTTGCCAAACATGACTGCCTTGCCGCCCACGCTCTTTTCCGGAGGGAATTCCAACGTGCTGAAGTATTCCGCCAGCCCTTCATTGAACCAGACAGGTGAAGTACGCACTCTGTTGTCGACAAGTAGATGTACCGATTCGTGGAAGATCAATTCATATGGGTTGAACTGGCGACGTTCGGTCGTCAGGCTGATGTAGTTCACGTCAAAACCGGGCTGAAAATAGGCTGCGATGTCAGCGCGACGACCTTTGAATATGGGCTTGTAAGGACCAAAGGAGCTGTCGCTCTTAAAGACAATCACCGTAGTTGGGACAGGGGAGTTTAAGGCCGCGCCTTTAAACTGCTTGATAAAAACATCGCGGAATCGCTCGAGCTGAACCGCGGTTGTGCGAAGGTCGCCCTCGCTCGCGTTTCCGATGACCAGGTAATTCTTTGAACGGATGCTGGTCCACGTATCCTTCGCGGTGACAGTGGTGACAAACGGAGCAGTGAGCAGACAGAAGAAGATAAGGAGCAGGGAAAAGAAGGCGTTCATAAGAAACCCTCTCGCGAAAGGCCGGTAACGAACCGGAATGTTAGCACACGTTTGCAGGTTGAGATTCCACTTGTTCTGATTCACAGAGGTTATCGTTCTCGATTTTCGTCCGGCGATAATGGAGGGGTCTTAGCCCGAGAGTCAGGACCTCGCTTTGACGCGCGAAACACCGTGATGTTACTTTCGCGGACGAACTTCAATTTATCATTCGGTTTGTTTCGAGGCGGGCGTCGCCCTCCTCAGCCGGGGCAACGCACTCGTCTAAATAATGGGAAATATTGACGGCAACGTAATCGGACAGTTTCTCCTGTTCATGGTGGCTCTGATCTTCTCGCTGTCCGTGCACGAGTCGGCACACGCGTGGATGTCGAACCGTTTTGGCGACGATCTCGCCCGGTTGCAGGGTCGCATCAGTCTCAATCCCGTCGCACACGTCGATCCGATCGGCACGCTTCTTTTCCCCGCCATTGCCTACTTTACCGGCGCCCCATTAATTGGTTGGGCTAAACCAACGCCGGTGAATCCCTTACGTTGGCGCAACAAGCGCGTAGCGAATTTCTGGGTGTCGGCGGCCGGAGTGATCAGCAATTTCATTATCGCGATTGTCGTGGCCGTGATCATTCGCATCCTCGGAGCAACTAACCTGATTGTGTTGACCCAGGACGGCATCGGCCTGCGCTCAGAATCCACAATCGCGGAAGGCGCGCTAAAGCTGTTGTTGACCTTTTTCACGCTCAATGTTGCGCTGGGCGTTTTCAACCTCATTCCGATTCCGCCGCTGGATGGCAGCAAGATTCTCCAAAGTATCCTGCCGGAGAGTTTTGATTCGGCATTCGAGTCGCTCGAGCGATTTGGGTTTCTGTTGCTGATCTTCGCAATGTTTACGGGCGTGTTCAGAGTAATCTTCGGCGTTGTCATGCCGATTGCCGAAAAACTTCTGTTCCTCGGCGCATAGACCAATGAAACGAATCTTTAGCGGCGCGCAACCCACCGGCAACGTTCATTTGGGGAACTACCTCGGCGCTTTGCGGAATTGGGTGGCGCTGCAGCACGAATACGAAAGTTTCTTCTGCATCGTAAACCTCCACGCCGTTACGCTTCCCCAGGATCCGAAAGTGCTGGTTGAAAAAACCCGCGATCTCTCGCGTATTTACCTCGCGGTCGGAATCGATCCGGAAGTCTCCACGGTTTTTATCCAATCCGATGTGCCGGAGCACACAGAATTAACCTGGCTGCTCAACTGCGTCACGCGCATGTCTGAACTTGAGCGGATGACGCAATTCAAAGACAAGGCGCGAAAGCAGCAGGAGAATGTCGGCGTTGGATTGTTTGACTACCCCGTGCTGATGGCCGCGGATATCCTGCTGTACCAAACGGATCTGGTTCCGGTCGGCGAAGATCAGAAGCAGCACCTCGAGCTGACGCGAGACATCGCCATTCGTTTCAACCGCGATTATGGCGAGACATTTCGCGTCCCCGATCCCTTCATCCCGAAGGTTGGCGCGCGAATCATGTCGCTCGCCGATCCGACGAAGAAGATGTCCAAGTCTGACGAGGAAAGCGACGTCGGGTGCGTCATGTTGCTGGATACTGATGACGCGGTGCAGCGCAAGTTCAAACGTGCGGTCACCGACTCAGGCACTGAGATTCGTTTTGATGCAAACCGGCCGGCCATCAACAACCTGCTGACGATTTACCATCTACTCACGGGGAAGAGTAATCAGGAAATCGAAGATCACTTTAGCGGCAAAGGTTATGCAAGCCTGAAGCAGGAGTTGGCGGATGTCACCATCGAGTTTCTCAAGCCGATTCAGGAGCGCGTGAAAGCGATTGATGATGGTAAACTGAACGCGATTCTGGAGCGGGGAGCAGCCCGAGCGCAAGAGATTGCGCGCACGACGCTTTCCGAAGCCATGAGAAGAATGGGACTAGTCGGCGCGCGACCATGAGAGCTTTAATTCACATACGGTTTAGCCGGGTGAAGCAAAGCTCAAGCCAACGCCGGTGCACCTGATTGAAACCAGGTGAGAATTAGAAAGCGAATGGAAGAGTCTTCAGCAACTAACATCCCAACCCCAGCCGATGCCAAGTCAGCGCTGGAAACGCCGTCAACCATCAATGTCGCGGGGGCCGCGCCGGCCATCGCTCCTGACCGCGAAAACGATCAACTGAAAATTACCCTCGGTGAATTTGAAGGGCCGCTCGACCTGCTGCTGTATCTAATCCGCCAGGAACAGGTCAACATCTACGACATTCCGATCGCGCGAATTACCGATGAATACCTGCGTTATCTGAACCTGATGCAGGAGCTGGATCTCACGATCGCCGGTGACTTTCTGGTGATGGCCGCGCAGTTGATCGAGGTGAAATCGCGCATGCTGCTGCCGCGTGATCCACTCGCGGCTGAGGAGGAGATCGAGGACCCGCGCGCGGATCTCGTTAATCGGCTTCTGGAGCACGAGAAATTCAAATCAGCAGCGCAGATGCTTTGGTCGCGCGCGACCGTTGAACAGGCCGTGTTTAAGCGCGCAGAAATCGAAACTGACAAAAACAATCCCGAAGTTTCAGTCGGGCTATTCGATCTGCTCACGGTGTTTCAGAAGATTCTCGCGCGGCACAAAGAAGAAGTGATGATGGAGATCGAGCGCGAGGAAGTGTCGATGGCCGAGATGATCGACCGCCTCCGCAACATGGTTCGATCGGCCGGCGAACTGAACCTCCTGACGTTCTTCGAGCGCGCCCAATCCCGTCGCGAGCTTGTCGTTGCGTTCCTCTCCGTGTTGGAACTGGTACGCCTTGCCGAAATTTCTTTGGTGCAGCGCGAAACCTTCGGCGACATCACCGCACGCCCAGTCAGTCCGGCCTAAAGTAACTATGAGTGAAGCGAAAGCAGCAGTGGAGATCGAGATCGAGATCGAACCCGTCGAAGCTGACGAGATCGAAGGCACCCGCGAGATTTCGGCGACGGAGTTGAAGTCTATCGCTGAGGCTCTCATCTTTGTGGCGGACGAACCGCTCGACGCGAAATTAATTGCGCGCGTTCTGCGCGTTGAGCAACCGGCGATCGAAGAAGCCATTCAATCGCTGGTCGAAGAATATGCGAACCGAAGCGGCGGGCTGCAATTGCGCGAGATCGCCGGCGGCTGGCAAATCTCGACTCAGCCGGAACATCACGAACATGTTCGCGCTTACCTGAAGTCAAAACCCAGCGCGAAGTTGTCGTTGGCCTCACTGGAAACCCTGGCCGTGATCGCCTACAAACAGCCGGTCACCGTGCCTGAGATTCTCGATATTCGAGGCGTACAGTCGCCTTCGGCTATTAAGACTCTGCTCGACAAGCGCCTGATCGTTGCGAAAGGCCGGAAAGAAACCGTTGGGCGGCCGATGATGTACGGCACTTCGAAAGAATTTCTGATTCAGTTTGGTCTCAAAGACCTGTCCGAGTTGCCGAGCATTGAAGATTTCCAGGATTTGGCAGCGAGCACCAGCGAGTAGTCTCTCGTCTTGAATCTTACTCCTTCAGCGGTGCTCGAGTAGGGCTTATGCCCACCGATACAGCCACAGCAATCGCGTACGTCGGAGCTTTCGTCGGACTAGTGGGCGGCGGCGTTGCGCTATTCAACAGCCGGAAGGCCGTGCGCTGGAAACGCGTTGAATTTGCGAACAGTTATCTTAAGGATTTCAACAATAATCCGGAGCTCGTTTTTGCTGGTCGATGTCTTGATTGGCACGGCGGCAAACTCGTCCTACCGGAAAACCTACGACCGCTCATGCCCAATTGCGAGCATTTCATTGTGCATGATCCAGCTGTGTTTGCCGAAGCCTTGCGGCCAGAGCTGTCAGTCGACGAAATGGAGAAAGATCCACGCCTGCAGATCTACAGAACAGCGATGGATTCGTTTCTTTCCTGGTTGTCGCTCGTAGCTAACGCGCTGGATCGCAAGCTGTTCCTTGTAGCTGATTTGCAAGACGTTGGTTATTGGGTCTTCAAGATAAAGAGCGAAATCGCGACAAAGGATTTTATCCGTGTTTTTGGATACCACCAGAACATGCAAAAGCTAATCCGCTTCTATACGCAGGAGGAGTCTGCATATAGGAGTTGGATATTATCCGTCGAGGGACAGCCCAATCGTCGCGGATGATCTTCGCGGGCCGTTATTCATTCCTCTATATACCGACATGAAACAGCGCCTACAAAAGTTAATTGCCGCGGCCGGCATTGCGTCCCGGCGCCACGCCGAAGAACTAATCAAGGCCGGCAAAGTTAGTGTTAACGGCGGGGTGATCACTGAGCTCGGCACGAAAGCCAATCCCGAAACCGATCACATTAAGGTCAACGGCCGCCTCATCAATAAGCTGCTGGAACCGCAGGAGAAGGTTTACGTGCTGCTCAACAAACCGAAAGGGTATTTGAGCAGCTTGTCGGATCCGAAAGGCCGGCCGCTGGTCACGCAACTGGTTCCGGCAGCGCTCGGCCGGCTGCACCCGGTGGGACGGCTCGACTTCAATACCGAAGGTTTACTGCTGCTGACCAACGATGGCGACTTCACAAATCATGTGACGTCTGCGCGCAATGGCATCCCGAAGGTGTACCGGGTCAAGGTGAAAGGGATTCCGACGGAGAACGCGATTGAAAGGTTGCGACGTGGCGTGCGGCTCGACGATGGCGTTCGGACTGCGCCGGCTGAAATTCTTCCGTTGGAACAAACGGGCGTGAATGCCTGGTTTGAAATGACGCTGCACGAAGGTCGCAATCAGCAGATTCGTCGCATGTTCGACGCCATCGGACATTCGGTGTTGAAGCTATCGCGCGAGCGCATCGGCCCGCTCAGTGATTCTCGAATGAAACCCGGTGAATGGCGTCGCCTCTTACCCGTCGAAGTTAAAAGGTTCTACCGTCCGCAGCGCGAACCTTCACGTCAAACTAAACGCCCACGCCGCAGACTGCGGGTTTCTTCGCGTTAGGTTACAATGCAAAGTTGCATTAATGCTGCGACAGGCGTCTTATGCCTGTCGTTTGAGTGTAAGGCTCTTTCACTGTAATGGAATTCGAACTCACTGAAGAACAACAACAAATGAAGATGAGCGTGCGCGAGTTCGCTGAGAGCGAGATTGCGCCGCACGTTATGGAATGGGATGAAACCCAGCATTTTCCCATTGAACTGAAACCGAAGCTCGCCGAATTGGGTCTGCTCGGCGTGCTGTTTCCGGAAGAGTACGGTGGCGCGAATCTGGGTTACGTTGAATACGCGACGGTGATCGAGGAATTGTCACGGGTGGATGGCTCGGTCGGAATCTCCGTCGCCGCGCACACGTCGCTTTGTTCGAATCACATCTTTCAGTACGGCACCGAAGCGCAGAAACAGAAGTACCTGGTGCCGCTCGCAAGTGGAGAACACATCGGCGCGTGGGGATTGACGGAACCCGGCGCCGGGTCGGATGCGTCAGGGACGCGCACGACGGCAGTTCGTCAAGATGGAGGCTGGTTAATCAACGGGGCAAAGAACTTCATCACGCATGCCATTCACGGGGATACGTGTGTGGCGTTCGCTTCGAGCGACCGCGCGAAACGCAGCAAGGGCATTACCGGATTCATTTTTGAAAAAGGCATGAAGGGCTTTTCGCCTTCAAAGAAAGAGAACAAGCTCGGGTTGCGCGCTTCAGAAACAGCAAGTGTCGTATTCGAAGATT
Organism: uncultured Acidobacteriota bacterium; assembly: GCA_963726075.1. GTDB lineage: Bacteria > Acidobacteriota > Blastocatellia > Pyrinomonadales > Pyrinomonadaceae > UBA11740. The sequence continues at coordinate 454,688 of CAVSAQ010000002.1, forward strand.
GTTTTGTGCCGGATGAGAATCGCATCGGCGAAGAAGGCATGGGCTTTGTGAACGCGATGGAGATTCTCGACGGCGGACGCATTTCGATTGCGGCCCTCGCCGTAGGTATCGCGCAAGGCGCGTACGAATCGGCGGTGCGCTATTCGGGTGAGCGGCAGCAGTTCGGTAAACCGATTCGTGAGTTTCAGGCAATTCAGTTCAAGCTGGCGGACATGGCGACGCAAATTGACGCCGCGCGGCTGCTGATGTATCGCGCCGCGTGGATGAAGGATCAGGGGAAGAGAACCACCAGAGAGTCATCGATGGCCAAGCTGTACTCGTCCGAAATCAGCGTTAAGGTTTGCGAAGAAGCGATTCAGATTCATGGCGGCTATGGCTATACGAAGGACTATCCGGCGGAGAAGTACTGGCGCGATTCTAAGCTCTGCACAATCGGCGAAGGCACGTCAGAGATTCAACGGATGATCATTGCCCGCGAGATTCTGAAGGGGACCTGAGGGTTTTTAGACTGGAGCGCAAGCGTCCCGCTTACCGCTTCCGTAGAACGAGCAAGCGAGGGACGCTCCAGTCAGTTCGCCCTTTTCATGAGTAGCTTCATTGATCGAATTATCTCCGGCGAGCTGCACGGCGGTCGCGCGCGCGATCTCGCGCGTAGAAGACGGCGCCGCATCCGCTTCTGAATTGATGAAAGCTGTCTTCGCGCGGGCGGGCAAAGCACTCGTGATTGGGATTACGGGCGCGCCGGGTGCGGGCAAGTCAACGATCGTTGACAAGCTCGCCGGTTACTATCGCAAGCAGGGCGAGCGCGTTGGCATTATCGCTGTCGATCCGTCCAGTCCGTTTTCCGGCGGTGCGATTCTCGGTGATCGCATCCGGATGCAGACATTGTCACTCGACAAAAACGTCTTCATTCGATCCATGGCCACGCGCGGAAATCTCGGGGGGTTGGCCCGCGGGACGGTCGATGCAGTCGCGATTCTCGATGCGGCCGGATATCAAAAGATTCTGGTCGAGACCGTCGGCGTCGGCCAGGACGAAGTTGAAATCATAAAGACGGCTGACGTTTGCGTGGTCGTCCTGGTTCCCGGTATGGGCGACGACGTGCAGGCCTTGAAGGCCGGCATCATGGAAATTGGCGACGTCCTGGTGCTGAACAAAGCTGACCGCGAAGGGACTCTGCGCGCGGAAAAAGAGTTGCAGGCTTTGCTTTCGCTGGCAGAGCGAGAAGACGCCTGGCAACCGACTATCGTCAAAACCGTCGCGACGGAAAACAAAGGCCTCGAAGAGCTTGCTGCGGCGATCAAACAATGTCGCGAATTTCAGCAGTCACGTCCGGAAACCAGCGAGCGTCGCCTCGCCATTGCGCGCTGGCGGATTCTTGAGCTGTTGCGTGAGCAACTTGTGAACGAGGCGCTTGGTGGAAACGGCGCCGCTGACAGGCTTGAAGCGCTGGCTGCGGAAGTGGCGTCAAAGCAACGCGATCCGTATTCGGCGGTCGAGGAACTAATGAAAGCAGACATCAGACGTGAGAGGTCAGACATCAGAAATCAGATGTCAGATCTCAGTCCCGATGCGGCACCTGTGCCTGTTTCTGACCTCTGACTTCTGATCTCTGACGTCTGTTGTTATGAAGATTCATCACATCGGAATCGCCACGGGGGGAATTGATGACGCCTCGGACGTCTGGCGAGATTTGCTGGGTTTGCATGCCGACCACACTGAGGAAGTGGCTGGACAAAAAGTCCGCGTCTGCATGCTGCCCGTCGGAGAATCGCGGTTTGAGTTGCTGGAGCCCATGTCGGCGGACTCACCGATATCAAAATTTCTCGAAAAACGTGGCGGCGGCATCCATCATATCGCCGTGAGCGTCGAAGATATTCAAGCGACCCTGGCGGACTTGAAAACCAAAGGCGCAAAACTAATCGATGAAGAACCGCGGGTGGGCGCGGGCGGTTGCCTTGTGGCCTTCATTCATCCATCATCCACAGGCGGCGTTTTGCTGGAATTGGTACAGGATCCGCAGTTGTAATCACCAATTTATTAGTTTCGAAAGGAAGTCTTGTTTTGAATTCAACTACTAAAGCCTGGATTGCCGCTGGTGTCGGCATTCTGTTTTCGGTCGGCCTGATTGTTTGGCAGGTTAGAGCCAGTCATGCGACAGCCATCAATCTAAGTGCCGATGACATGTCCCTGATTGCGAGCGATCAGGCGCCGCAGGTTCGCATGCGTTTGGCTTCCGACGAGGCAGCGCGCAAAGACTTTGTGAAGAACGTCCGCGAGTTGCTGGCGGTGGCCGAAGAAGCCCGCGCGAAGGGTTTCACCAACCGGGCGGACGTGAAGCGCCAACTCGAACTGATGCGCGCTTTCATCATTTCTCAGATCCAGGCGAAAGAGCAGGGACAGGGCCAGGGACAGGTCACGCAGGCTGAGATCGAAGGTTTCTTCAAAGAGCCGGGCCAGGAAGAGCGTCTCAAACAGTTCATCGCCGATGCGCGCGCGCGTAATCCGGCGATGGCCGGGCAAGAGATTTCGCCGGAGCAGATGACCGAAATCCGGACCCAGCTCGGCCAGGTGCTGATCGGAGAGCGCCGGGGAGTTGCGGCCGGCCTGGACCAGCAACGGAAGACGCAGTTGCAGCTCATGCTTCAGCAGGCGCGGCTGTTGGCGTCGATGTATGAGGAAGAAGTTTTGGTGAAGGCCGCCAAACCTTCGCAGGCTGAAATCGACACTTATGTAAAAGCACACCCGGAAGAGCAAGTGCACGCGCGCCACATTTTAATAGCCGCTAAGTCGGCTGAGATGCCGACGGAGCAGGGCGGCCTGGACAAGCCGGCGGCCCGCGCGAAAGCGGAAGAGGTCTTGAAGCGCGTTAAGGCCGGCGAGAATTTCGAGAACCTGGCCAAAGAGTACTCGGACGATGGCAGCAAGCAGAATGGCGGCGACCTGGGTTGGTTTGGCAAAGGAAGAATGGTGCCGGAGTTTGAGAAAGCCGCGTTCGCTCTTCAGCCTGGCCAGACAAGCGAGATCGTCGAATCGCAATTCGGTTTCCACATCATCAAGAATGAGGGCCGGCGCACTGGTGATCCAGAGCGCGCGTCACAAGAGGTCGCTCAGGAAAAAGAGAAAAAGCTAATCGAGGAAATCGTGAAGCGCCAGAGCGGCCACATCACGATCGCGGAAAACTTTGCCGTGCAAATGCCGCCTCAGCAGCAGATGCCGCAGGGGCTGCCATTTGAGCCGCAAGCTCCACCGGCAGCGACACCTGCGCCGAAGGGCAAGAGCTCACCCGCAAGGAAATGAACTGAGGACACGGGTGTCGGGGGTTGGGTGTAGGGTGTAAGTTTATTAGAGGACCAGCTTAAACATAACTTGAAGCACGTGGCGGTCACAGGCGGTTCGTCTCCAAAGGAACCCGAACCCAACCCAGCAGCCAACACCCGACACCAACACCCATGAAGTTTGGCGACTATCGCGTCGAAATTGTGCCGGACAGTGAGTTTCGACTGGACGGGGGTGCGATGTTCGGCGTCGTGCCGCGCAATCTGTGGTCGAAGATCTGTCCACCCGACGAACAGAACCGCATTCTGATGAACATGAACTGCCTCTTTCTCGACACCGGCAAAGAGCGGGTGCTGATCGAAACCGGCATTGGCGACAAATGGTCTGAAAAGCATCGCGCCATGTACGGAATTAACCGGACCCGGAGTTTGGCTGAATCGGTGGAGGCCATCGCAGGAGTCTCGCCGGAAGAAGTAACGATCGTTGTTAATACGCATCTGCATTTCGATCACGCGGGCGGCAACACGGCAATCGATGAGTCAGGAACTGTCCGCGCGCAATTTCCGAATGCCCGCTACTTCGTTTCACAGGCCGAGTACGAGCACGCCGAACAGCCGAGCGACCGCGACAAGGCGAGTTATTTTCCGGAAAATTGGCGGCCGCTGAAAGACAGCGGGCAACTGGAATTGAAGCCGGCGCATTACGAGGTTGTTCCCGGCCTCACGATGGAGACGCAGGCCGGCCACAATCGTTCGATGCAGTGTTGGCGCTTAGAACGAAACGGTCAAACGATGTTCGGATTCGCCGATCTCGTGCCCATGCGTGCGCACGTACCATTTGCCTGGGTAATGGGATACGACCTTTTTCCGGTCGAAACGGTCGAAGCGAAGAAACGCCTGTTGCCCCAGGCGGCTCGTGAAGAATGGACGTGCTTGTTCTATCACGATCCTGAACAGCCGTTGGCGCGAATTGTGGAACAGGAAGGGAAGTTTAGCGCTCTCGCAGTGAACTAATGTTTAGAGGCGGGCTACCGCCCGCCGGTTACAAGCAGTCGGGCAGTAGCCCGACTCTAAACCTATCCAGATCTGAGAATGACAGCAGCAAACATCGGAATCATTGGCGGCAGCGGCCTCTATCAGATGCCGGAATTGACGGACGTTGAAGAGATGGAGGTCCAGACTCCGTTTGGGAAACCGTCGGATAAGTTCATCCTCGGCACGCTTGAAGGCGAACGAGTCGCATTTCTGCCGAGGCATGGGGTCGGCCATCGCTTCACGCCAACTGAAGTTCCGTTCCGTGCGAACATCTATGGGATGAAGCTACTCGGTGTCGAGCGAATCTTGTCGGCTTCGGCGGTTGGATCGTTGCAGGAAAAGTACGCGCCGCTCGACATGGTGATTCCCGATCAATTTTTTGATCGCACGCGTGGCCGCGTCCAGGAATCGACTTTCTTTGGAGAAGGGATCGTCGCGCACATCGCCTTTGCCCATCCGGTGTGCTCACAGGTCGGAGACTTGCTTGAGGAATCGTGCAAGACTGTCAACGTCAAAGCGCATCGCGGCGGCACTTACATTTGTATGGAAGGTCCGGCGTTTTCGACCGTTGCCGAATCAAACGTGTATCGTTCGTGGGGCATGGATGTCATCGGCATGACGAATTTGCAGGAAGCGAAGCTGGCGCGCGAAGCGGAGATTTGTTACGGGACGCTGGCTCTGGTGACTGATTACGATTGCTGGCATCCGGGACATGACGCCGTAACGGTTGAAACAGTCATCGATTATCTAAACCAGAACGTGCGGAATGCTCAATTAATCATCAAGGGCGCCGTCAAAGGTCTCGCCGGCCAGGCGCGTGACTGCAAATGCGGCTCAGCACTGAAGAACGCAATATTTACCGCGCCGAACCTTTGGCCGGAAGCAACCGTTCGCAAGCTGGAAGCCATCATTGGGAAGTACCGGAATTAGTTTTAAGTTTTAGGTTGGGAGTACAACATGAAGATTTTCATAATCGTTGCCGCCCTGGTTCTATTCGCCACTCCTCTGGCCGTGACAGCTCAGAGTGGCGCGAAACAGCAGCCGCAGTTTCAGCGCGACGCTGAGTTGGAAAAGGACTCGCACCATAATCTTGAGGTGGCGCGCCATTATTACAAAACGCGAAAAGCCTATGTGGCGGCGCTGCAGCGAAGTGAGGAGATCATCGCAGCTAATCCGGCGTTCTCGCGGATTGACGAGGCGCTCTTCATGGCCGGGCAGAGCAGTCTGAATCTTGCGGAAGGTAAGGGCAAACAGAAGTCGTCGCTGTACGTGATCCATGAAGGCGAGACGAAGAAAACTTTGACTGCCGAACAGTTTCGCGAGTTAGCTCGCGGTTTCTTCACTCAGCTCGTCAACAGCTATCCTGAAAGCAGTTTTCGCGGCCAGGCCGAAAATGCCCTTCGCACACTCGGTGGAAAGACAGTGAGCAGTAAGCAGTGAGTGGTGGGCAGTGAGCAGTCTAAGACCTAAGACCTAAGTTTGATTCCAGATTCCTGATTCCAGATTCCAAATTCAAAATTCCAAATTCGCAATTCGAAATTCCTATGTCTCTTCTTGTCGTTGGTTCCGTCGCATTTGATTCAGTCGAAACGCCTTTCGGTAAACGCGAAAAGATGCTGGGCGGATCTGCCTCGCACTTTTCGATCTCGGCCAGCTTCTTCACTAATGTGCGCGTCGTCGCCGTAGTGGGCGGCGATTTTGGCGCCGAAGAGCGCGCGGTGTTTGAAAACCACCGCGTTGACATGACTGATTTGGAAGTCATTCCTGATGGCCAAACCTTTCGCTGGTTCGGGCGCTATGAATACGACTTGAACGTCGCGCATACGCTCGACACGCACCTGAATGTCTTCGCCGGCTTTCAACCGAAACTATCGGATGGTTCGAAGAGCGCGCGACTCGTATTTCTCGGGAACATCCAGCCTGATCTGCAGCGTGACGTGCGCGAGCAGATCCCCAACGCCGAGCTGGTCGCCCTCGATACGATGAATCTTTGGATCGACACGACGCGTGAAGGCTTGCAGAAGGCGATCGAGGTCGTGGACTTGTTGATTGTGAACGATGCCGAGGCGCGTCAACTTACCGAAGAACCCAATCTGATCAAAGCCGCCCGCAAAATTCTTTCCTGGGGACCGAAAACGCTGATTGTGAAGCGCGGCGAGTATGGGGCGGCGATGTTCACAAAGGACGAGTACTTCGCAATTCCGGCGTACCCGCTCGAGTCAGTCTTCGATCCCACCGGAGCCGGTGATACTTTCGCGGGCGGTCTGATGGGCTATTTGGCGAGCCAGGAAACACTTGATGAAGCAGCCCTGCGCCGCGCGATGATATTTGGATCGGTGATGGCCTCATTCAATGTGGAAGAGTTCGGCACTGAACGCGTGCAGCGTCTGACCCAGGAAGAAATTAATCAGAGATTTAGCGAGTTCAAACGCTTCACGAACTTCGAAGAGATTCCCTTCGAGCGAGCAGTGCAGGCCGCCCGCTGAATAATCGCCTGTTAGCATTTCTCTGTGCCTCTGTGGGATCTCAGTGTCTCTGTGGTGGAAAATGCCCAGGGAACACTTCACCACAGAGACACTGAGATCCCACAGAGACACGGAGGAAAACCCGAACTTAGGGCACTACCTGACAGGTTAGATCGGTTCTCTCTTGCACGGCTTTCCGGTATCCTTCCCACAATGCGTGTTCTGATCGTCAGGCTTTCATCGATGGGGGACGTTGTGCACACGCTGCCGGCGCTCACCGATGCTGCGCGCGCGAATGCGACCATCAAATTTGACTGGGCCGTTGACGAGGCGTTCGCAGATATTTCCGCCTGGCACTCGCATGTCGAAAACGTCTTTCCGGTGGCGCTTCGCCGTTGGCGGCGCGGAATTACCTCCACGGAACGTGGTGACATTAAGAATTTCCTAAAGAGCATTCGCGCCGCCAAATACGACGCCATCGTCGATCTCCAGGGCGAGTTCAAAAGTGCCTTCGTGGCGCGGCAAGCTCGGGGCCCTCGTTACGGCTACGATGGCGCTTCGGCGCGCGAGTGGGGCGCGCATCTGGTTTATCGAAACAAACTGCCCGTTCCTAAAGGCGACCACTCGATGGCGCGCATGCGCCGGCTCTTAGCGCAGGCACTCTCGTATTCGTACGATGAAGGGCTGGTTGACTACGGCATTGTGCGCGAACGTCTGCCGTCCCCGGCGCTGCAAACAGACAGGCCTTACGTCGTTTTCGTTCACAGCACTAGCTGGGCCTCGAAAAACTGGCCGGAACAATATTGGCGGGAGCTGGCTGAGCGCGTGACGGTCGCTGGCTTTTCCATCGTCTTACCGTGGGGCAGTGAAGCGGAATGCGAACGTTCCCAGAAAATCGCGACGGGCGTCGCCAATGCGGTCGTGCTGCCGAAGCTTTCAATAGCCGCTAAGGCTTCGATCATCAGCCGCGCCTCCGCGACCGTTGGCCTGGACACGGGGCTCAGTCACATCGCGGCCGCCCTGGATGTTCCCTCAGTGACTTTGTACGGCGCCACGGACCCGAATATGTGCGGCACAATTGGGAAGAACCAGATTCAAATTGTCTCGGAATTCGAATGCGTCAACTGTCATGATACTGACTGTTCGTTTACGAAGAGCGCATTTAAGCCCGCGTGTTTCGAAGCCATGACGCCAGACAGAGTTTGGCGGCGACTGGAACAAATGCTGGGCGCGTCGGTAAAATCGGAACACAAATACCAAATTGCTTGAGAACGGAGAACTATGTTCTGTCCTATCTGTGAAGCTGAATATCAACCTGGGATTACGAAGTGTGCTGATGACGGTGCGGATCTGGTAGCAACCCAGGTCAGCGCCGGTGACGACAGCGAGGCGAAATTTGTCACGCTGCACACTTTGTCATCACCCGTTGAAGCCGAAATGGTCAACGACATCCTGCGCCAAAACGGCGTTCGTTCGGCGGTGCAATCAGGCGCGAACGACCAATTCTCGCCGGTGTTTTCGGCGGTCTCACCGGGCGTCGCGGTACTGGTCGATGAGCGAGATCTCGATCGGGCGAAGGAACTTTACGAATCATTCTTTGGCGGAGACACTTCGCCGCTGACCGGACCCGCCAACGAAGGCGCGGAAGAAACTGAAGCAGAATGAAAAAAGTGGCACAGACTTCAGTCTGTGAGTTGTTTAAACTAAATCACAGACTGAAGTCTGTGCCACTGTGCTTATGGACATCGTTACTTCAGAACCGATCGTTGTTTTGATGACGGCTGCCGATGGCGCTGGAGCTACGCGCATCGCTGAGCTGCTCGTTAACAAGAAACTCGCGGCTTGTGTACAGATCCTTCCGGAAATTAAATCGGTTTATCGCTGGAATGGTGAGGTGCAGCGCGAAACAGAAGTCTTGCTGCTTGCCAAGACAACCGCCGCGCAGTTTGATGATTTAGAAAGGACTGTGCGCGAGATTCACAGTTACGACACGCCTGAGATCGTCGCTGTTACGATGGCCCACGTCTCAGAACCGTATCGAGCCTGGCTCGCCGACAACGTAGGTGGCGGCTAACGGTACGCACTCCTCAGGCATGCTCAGCACACCGGAGCGTGCGTACCTACTGCATCTTGTCGATTGCGCTCTTGCTGTCCGAAACGATCTTCACTATCTGTTCCGGTGAATCGGTAACGTGCAGACGCCGAAAGTCTTCATCCACGATCTTCCCCTCGCTCAACATCGGGCCTTTCAACCAATCCAACATCGGTCGCCAGTACTCTGAGTCATAGAGCACGACCGGAAAGTGGTGAATTTTACGTGTTTGAATCAGCGTTAGGGCTTCGAACAATTCGTCGAGAGTTCCGAACCCGCCGGGGAAGATGACGAACGCGTCGCTGTACTTCACGAACATCATCTTGCGCACAAAGAAGTACTTAAATTTCAGGGACAGCGTGAGGTAGTCGTTCGACTTCTGTTCATGAGGAAGCTCAATGTTACAGCCCACCGAAGTGCCGCCCGCTTCCAGCGCGCCCTTGTTGGCGGCTTCCATGATTCCCGGCCCGCCGCCGGTGATTACCGCAAAGCCCGCGCGCACAAAAAGAGCAGCTGTTTCCTGGGCCGCGGTGTAGGCGGGATCGTCGCGCGACGTCCGCGCCGACCCGAAAATCGAAACGCCGTTCGTAATCGGCGCAAGGTCTTCGAAGCCCTGAACAAACTCGCCCATGATGCGAAACACGCGCCAGGTGTCTGTATGGAGGAACTCGTCCGGCCGCGGCGTCTCAAGCAGACGTTCGTCATGAGTGCCGCCCGGAATATCTCTGTAGTCGTCGTGTGTCATATGTGTAAGGCAAGATGTTATCTTGCCGATCATCGCAAGTTAACAACTTGCGGTACTAAAGGCCCATGATGTTGTAGCCACAATCGACGTAGATTGTTTCTCCCGTGATGCCCGAGGAGAGGGAACTGCACAGGAACAGCGCCGTATTACCGACTTCGCGAACTTCGACGTTGCGCTTCATCGGTGCGCGCTCCGCGTGGTGCTTCAACATTGTGCTGAGCCCCGCGACGCCGCGCGCGGACAGTGTTTGAATCGGTCCGGCACTGACAGCGTTCACGCGGATGTTCTTCGGACCGAGGTCGCTGGCGAGATAGCGCACGCTTGATTCCAACGCGGCCTTCGCCACGCCCATCACGTTGTAGCCCTGATAAACCTTCTCGGAGCCGTGAAAGCTCATCGTCACTATGCTCCCACCTTCGGTCATCAAGGGCGCGGCGGCGCGAGCCAGTTGCGTTAGCGAGTAGGCGCTGATTTCCATCGCCGTCAGAAAGCCGTCGCGATCGACCTTCATGAATTCACCTTCCAGCGCTTCCCGCGGCGCAAAGGCGATGCTGTGGATCACAAAATCGAGCCGGCCGAATTCCTCACCGAGACTTTGGAAGGTCGCATCAATTTCTTCCTGCTTGGTTACATCGCACGAAAACAGCGGCGCGTCAGGCATCTCGGCTTTCGTCAGACTCTCAACGTTGTCTTTTAGCCGCTCGCCTTGGTAGGCAAACGCGAGCTTCGCGCCGGCTTCGTGCAGCGCCTGCGCCGTCGCCCACGCGATCGAGCGCTTGTTGGCGACACCAAAGATGATTCCGTTCTTGTTTTGCAGCATGATGAGTTTATTGATCTCTATCTTCGATTTGGCCCTTGAGTTCAGTGGTTCGGTTTTTGGTGACGTCCGCGAGGCAAAAAGCATGAATCATTGGGCGGATGCTACCGCCTTTGTATTGATCGCCGACGAATTCACAGTGGGCATCTCGATATTTCAGCCAGGCTGTCTGAACCAGCTTGAGCTGGGCCTTATCTTCGGCGTCCAGCAGCGCGACCAGTTTGCGGTAGACCTGGTTCAATTCGCCGTCGGCCGCGTTGTATGCGTTACCGGCACATTGATTCATTTCAAGCTGTGACTGGGCATTTGGACAAGGATCCTTCGGCTTTTGCCCGGCGATGGAAATGCTCGACAGTAAGAGCGCCGGAATAAGTATGATCGGGCGCCTGATTGATTTCATTATTCGCATCGTCGTGTAAACCTCTAATCACCCGAAGTCATGATCAGCTTGCCTTCAAACTGTTCCTTTACGCGGTTATAACGCACTTCCCATTTATCGTACGAACCGCCGCGGCCGCGATAATCGATCTCGTGTTTCCAGTAACCGGGCCGCACCGGCTTGCCGCTGAATAAGTAATCCGCCCAAAGGCTGATTTTGGTCGTGCGTTTCGAGCCGTCAAAGACTTCCAAACTGATCGGATACTGAATGACGCGATCCTGTTTCTCGCTGTAACCAATCAGTGTCGTTTCCAATCCCATGCACGCGAGCGCATCGAACAGTGCGAACTCGAGTACCTTTCCGTCGCCGTTGTAGTCGCGCAACCAAATCAGGCTTGGTTTTGCTTCGGCACCTGTCTTAACTCTGGCTGGGACCCGGTAATAATAACCTTTGCGGATTGCATAAGGCAGGTCAAAAGTATCTTCTTCGCATTGAGCGGCGGAAATTTTCAAAGTGTTGATGACGCGGCGCGTGGCCGAATCGATCAATGACACGCGGGTCGAGCCGGAATAATGGCTGCCCCGGGTTTGTTCAGGACAGGAATACATCTCGTCAGGAGGGTAGTTGGTTGGGTTCTTTCGCGGTTTCAACATCCACAGCACCAGCATGCGGTTTGCGCGAGCACTCGAAGGCAGCATCCGTGTTTCGACCACAGTGGCGTTCTTGGGAAGTCCCTGAAGGTTGGATTGAGCCTGAACGCAGATTACTGACCACAGCACAATGGCGATCAGTGGGCCCTTCTTCAAAAGAATCATTGGGTTTTCACATCCGGCTCTGCCGGCTGATGTGCGGTAAGGCTTGGCCTTACCGTGGCGAAAAGAAATTCTGTCTAAACCATTCGCGAGGCTCAGCCTCGCGAATGGGAAAGGTTAAAGGGTCCGATTCTCGGAAAGGCGAAGCCTTTCCGCACATCAAGTGGCACAGCCGCAAACCGTTTTGATCTTCAGTGCTTAAAGTGCCGAACGCCCGTGAACACCATCGCCAGATTGTGATCATTCGCCGCAGCGATGACTTCCTCGTCACGCACTGAGCCGCCAGGCTGAATCACCGCCGTGATGCCGTGCTTCGCGGCTTCGTCCAAGCCGTCACGAAAGGGAAAGAATGCGTCCGAGGCCAGCACCGATCCCGCCACCGGCAGTTGGGCCCGCATCGCTCCGATTTTCACAGAGTCAACGCGTGACATCTGTCCGGCGCCGACGCCGACGGTTTGATTGTCGCGCGCGTAAACGATCGCGTTCGACTTGGTGTGCTTGCAGACAGTCCAGGCGAACAACAGATCTTCGATTTCTTTTTCAGTCGGCTCGCGTTTGGTAACGAACTTTAGGCCTTCACGCGCCAATCGATGAGTGTCGCGTGTTTGCACAAGCATGCCACCGGAGATCTGTTTGTAATCGAAGCCTTCGGAAGTTTTAGCGGCGCCGGCACGCAGCACGCGCAGGTTCTTTTTCGCGGTCAGCACCTCCAGCGCGGCGTCCTCGAAATCCGGGGCAATAACCACTTCGACGAAGATCTCGACGACAGCCTGCGCGCCAGCGACGTCAACGGTGCGATTGAAGGCGACGATTCCTCCAAATGCTGAAACCGGATCGCAGGCGAGCGCACGTCGATAGGCGTCTTCTGGGGTCGCGCCCATCGCGGCGCCGGCGGGGTTCGTATGCTTGATAATTGCGCATGCCGTTTCATCGAAATCACACACGAGCTGCCACGCCGCATCAGCATCCACGTAGTTGTTGAAGGACATCTCCTTTCCGCCGAGTTGTTCCGCCGAAGCCACACCGTCTTGTTCCACCGAACCACCGCGGACGCCCAGGTCGTACAACGCCGCGGCCTGATGCGGATTCTCGCCATAGCGCAAGTTGGAAACCTTATTGAGTGAAAGCTGTTGATGCTCAGCGAACTGCTCGTCTTCGGCGGCTTCGAACTGATCCCCGTGCAGCGACTTCATCGTGCTCGAAAACAAGTTCATGTACGTCGACATCTTGTCGAGGATTTCCGGAACGGGCGGAAACATCTGCGAGCTTTTCGCCCCTGCGAGATTTGCGCTTAGATACGGAAAAATCGCGGAGTCGTAGAAAGCCGTGCGCATGAATGCGAGCCGAGCCAGTGCTTCGCGGGTCGCGAGCGTCAACGCGCCTTCGTCCAGAATCAATTCTGTCCGGATTTGGCGATATAGCTCCGGCGCCGTCACCACGGCGACGTCGTGATAGTTCTTCGCCGCCGAACGAATCAAAGCCGGCCCCCCGATGTCGATTTGTTCGATGGCGTCAGCGAGAGTTATGTCTTCGCGGGCGACGGTGTGTTCGAACGGATAGAGATTAATTACGACCATGTCGATCGGTCCGATCCCGTGCTGCTGCATCGCCGCAACGTGCTCCGGATTATCGCGAACTCCAAGAAGCGCCCCATGTATTTTCGGATGCAGCGTCTTGACTCGACCGTCCATCATCTCGGGAAAACCGGTGATGTCGGCGACGTCGATGACGTCGATGCCTGCTTCACGCAAGACTTTCGCCGTGCCGCCGGTGCTGAGGATCTCCACGCCGAAACTTTTCAGTTCCTGCGCGAAATCCACGATTCCCGTCTTGTCGGAAACACTTATTAGCGCACGACGAATCTTGCGCAAGCCTGCGTCAGTCTTTTCAGTCATTGTAGGGTTCGAAGAGAGCGATATCTTCACTTAAGGGCGGGAACATCGCAAGTTAGCTTCGGGGTTTCAGCGCTTCGCGTGGACGTTCGACGTAAAACTTGTGCGTTCGCGAATAACCGAGTGGAGGGAATTGATACTCGACTCCGGGCGGCACGCTCAGAGAGAAATTATGTCGCCGCCCGTCGTTTGCTTTCTCGTTCAGGTAAAAACCGATCAGATATTGGCTTTTCAAATCCGCTTCGATAGCTTCAAAGATAGGCGTCAGATCGACCGTTGCGCGCGGCGCCAACGGCGAGTCGTTAGCGAGAAAGTACTTGCCTCCGGTCTTTTCCGCGAGGTCGCGAAAACCGCTGGCTGGTCGCCGCACGGCCAGACGTCCGTCGCGCGGCTCGAAGAGCGGCAGATGAATGATGTAGAACGACACGCGGTCTGCGCGCGCGGCATTAATTACTGAGTCAGGCTTTGCGCGGCTAAAATTGTCTAAACCGTCACTGATGAGAATTACTATTCGCCGCTCACTGCGGATGGGCGTCAAGGTTTTGAACATTTCAACGGCGTGGGCCGCCGCGTCGAAGATTGCGGTTGGTTGATTGTCATGAGCGCGAACGTCGAAGGCGCCCAGCGCCGCACTAACATCGCGAACAAATGGCGCGGCCACGGTTGGCCGGTGAGAGAAGTGCAGAACGGCAATGCTGGAAAGACTGTTGAAGCGCCGATACAGACCGGCGGCCGCGTCACGTTGTTTGCTGATAATGTCGCGCACACTCCCGGATTGATCCAACGCGAACACCATTGCGACCCGGTCTACACCGGCTGAAAAATACAGGCCGCTGGTGACTTCATCGGGATCTTTCAAAGAAAAATCCTTTTCAGTGAGGCCGTCGGGCCTCTTTCCGTTCTTGTCGCGAACCCGCGCGGGAAAGAGAAGCAGGTCCGTCGTCACCCGCAGGACTTCATCGTCAGCGGCCGGCTGATCCTGGGCGACGACCGGGGCGACAGATACACTGATGCTGATAAACAGGACTAAGCAGGAAATAAGCTGGATGCCGCGAGCGCAGAAGGGAAACACTCGCTGAAGCGACCTGAGTGGTGACATCCGCAGCCCGCTAAAACAGAAAACGGCCGAATAGCAGGATGCTGATGATGATCAGGACGGTGATGACTATGAGTTTGACCAGCGTCATCGCTATACCTCGTACGGCAGGAGTTTAGTTAACGTCGATTCGGCATGTCAATAGAAGGTCTGCGTGTCTGCGTGGATTTCACAAGATTTCACAAGGCCCAGGAGTCCGTCGCAAAGAAGAGCTCTGTGCGAACTCTGTGGTCCTCTGCGTCTCTGTGGTTGAATTGCTTAGGAAAAACTCACCACAAAGGCACAGAGAACCCACAGAGAACCACAGAGTTCTTTCTCCGACAGACTCTTAGTCCCAGTTCTTAGCGATGTTATCGACGACGTAGGCCGCACGTTCGAAGATCTTTGCCAGGCCAATGCGGCCAAGATAATTGCCCACCAGCCCGATATTTGACGGAGGAGCGGGAAGCTTCGCAAGGGTCCTTTCCAGATCAACTGAGTAGTGCGGCAGAGTGTTTGGCCACCGCTTGATGTGCACTGCCAGCGGATTGCTCGGCTGCCGATAGAACCTCGCGCGATCCTCAAGGATCGTGCTGATTAACTCTTCATCGTTAAGACTTACGACGTCCGGGTCCAGCGCGCCGCCAAAAATCCATGTCTCGCTGTGCGCGGGGCCACGGCCTTCGAAGATGCAGTCGTTGAAGAGCACGCCGCGCGCGCGAAAACTCTGGTCGTGAGGAAATAGACAACCAAAACCTTTCAGCTTTGCGGCTTCTTGCCGGAAGAAGCAGGTCGCCGTCACTAGGGAAAGCATTTCGATTCGTGCGAGCTGTCGCGAAAGGCCGGGCGATTCCGTCGCGAGGAACGCTGCCGCCGAGCTTGCCGAAAGACAAACCACCGTGGGGTCGCTGTCATTGAACGGAACAGTTTCTGAAAAACTGATCTCTGCGCCCCTCTGACGCAAGTAATCAATCAGGCCATCGATCAATTGCTGCATTCCGTTTGGCGGCGCGCCGGTGCCCCGTACCCTGGCCTTCTGCGGACCATACGTCTGCAAATGGTCTGGCAGGTTAGCGCGTCCGAAAATCAAACTGGCGCTCAAACGGTTTGGATCGCCTGCGTAAATTCCGCCGAGTGCTGGTATCAACAGATATTCAGTTGCGCTTTTACCAAGCACGCGCGCGCCCCAGGCGGCGATCGTTTCGAACGGTTGCGGCCCAGGGTTCGCGGCGTTAGCGATCAATCCAACAGGAATTCGCAACGTTTCTGCGAAGCTCAGAGGCATCTGTCGTGGTTTGCCGCGATAGATGAAGCGCTTTCGGCCGTTTGGGCGCGTGGGCAAGAGCGGCACCCCGATGTCGGCGCACATTGCTTCCAGGCGCGCTGAGTTGAGAATGCCGTTCGCAGCAGTCTCAACCAGACCATGCTCGGTGCGAATGGTACGAATCAACCCGCCGGCGCGCGCCGTCTTTTCAACGATGCGGACTTCGCGGCCTGCTTTCGTGAGGAGATAAGCCGTCGTCAGCCCGGAGAATCCTGCACCGACAACAGTGATAGGTTTCACGGTTTTCAGGAAAGTTAGACGGCTTGCGAAAAAGTGCGTGCCTGCGGCTGTTGCCGTCGCAGACGGTAATCGAAAAACATGCACGCGTTGCGAAGAAACGGCCGCCCTTGCTCGGTGAGGGTAAGCCGGTCACCATGAACGTCAACCAGTCCGTCGCTGATGAGCGCTGACAGAAATTGCTTTGCATCCTCAGGCTGTCGCTCGCGCAGTTCGACTTCAAAGCGAGTCATGAATTCTAAAATCTGCTCGCGCAGTTCTCGATCCTCTTCCGAAAGCAAATGTCCACGGAATGTAGGAATCTCGCCTTGCGAGACGCGCCGCTCATAAACCGGAAAAGCTTTTTCGTTTTGATGAAAACAAGTGGGCGCTTCCGAAATTGCGCTGACACCGAGGCCTAGCAGCACGTTCGTGCGCGTCTCTGTATAGCCCTGAAAGTTGCGATGCAGAGTGCCTTCGCGTTGAGCTTGCGCCATGCCATCGTGCGGTAATGCGAAGTGATCCATGCCAATTTCGGCGTAACCGGCAGTCTGGAGTTTCGCGCGGGCCATCTCGTAAAGCGCTCGTTTTTCAGCGGCCCTGGGGATGTCCTCGTCGGTATAGCTTCGCTGCGCGGGCTTAATCCAGGGCACGAGCGCAAAGCTGTAGAGTGCGATTCGATCGGGACGCAAATCGATCGTCTTGTCTACGCTCTCTGAAAACCGACCGATCGTTTGTTTCGGCAGGCCGTAAATCAAATCGTAGTTGATTGACGTGTAGCCGAGTTCGCGCGCGACGTCCGTGCAGGTCTTCGTCACTTCGTAGGGCTGATGGCGATTTACGATGCGCTGGACTTCCGGATCGAAGTCCTGCACGCCGATCGAGATGCGCGTGAATCCAAGCTCGCGCAGCGTCCTCAGATGTTCGCGGGTTGTGTGGCCGGGATGAACTTCGACCGACGCTTCAAACCGATCCGGATCGATCGTCGTCTCTGCCAAAATCGGTTCGAGAATTTGCCGCAGACTCTCAGGCGCGAAAAATGTCGGCGTGCCGCCGCCCAGATGAATGCCGAGCAACGGGCGCTCGCGCAACTTCGGGACGCTGTTGCGATAGAGATTCCATTCCGTCAGTAACAATTCCTGGTAACCGATTTCGCGCTGGTGATTGCGCGTGATGACGGTATTGCACGCGCAGAATGTGCAGAGGGTTTCACAGAACGGAAGGTGAAGATAAAGGGACCAGGTGGCATGCTCGTCTTCGAAAGCTGAGGAAAGTTCCGCCAGCCATTGTTCGGTCGTCGGCATGTCGCTCCAGAAGGGAACTGTCGGATAGCTCGTGTAGCGCGGCGCCGGAACATCGTACTTGGCAAAGAGATCGTTCACTGCAAAACCTTCCTAACAGTATTAACAAAGTGTCGCACATTTTCTTCCGGCGTTTTCGGCAGCACACCGTGCCCCAGTCCGCAGATCCAACCCGTGCGATCGTGCTTCAATAGGGGAGTGAGGAACCGTTCAAGACTTCGTCTGAAATCATCCCGGCTCGTCAGTAGCAGATTCTGATCGAAGTTGCCCTGAATGAAACCGTACGGAAATTGTTCAAAGGCATCGCGCAAATCCCAATTGTGATCAACGCCGATGCCGGCCCAGCCGCCATTCGTGAACAGCGCATGATCGAGATGCTCGCGGGTCGTCGCTTTTGAGTAGTAACCAAGTCTGGACGGAAAACGCTGCGTAAGCCGCTCCAGTTGCGGTACGACTTCGCCCTTGAAAACGCCGGATGCAAGTTCGCCGGCGGCCGTATCCAGGATCATCACGACTTCGGCTCCATTCGCTAGCTGCAATTCGATGTTCTTAATCAATAACGGAACCAGCGTCCGGCAGAACTGCTCAAACAGTTGCAGCGCTTGTTTCGCGCGCGCGACGTTCTTATGCGTTCCTTCGACCGCGTAGACAAAGAGAGTCCAGGGTCCCCCGACAAAGCCGATCAAACTCTTGTCGTTGGGCAACAACTGTCGCGTTGCGCGCATGGCGTCGCCCTGAAACAGAAGGCCCGGCCATGCCTCATCAACCGCGCGCAGCCTCGCGAGTGTGTGCGTCGTCAATTTCCAGCCGAGTTGTGGCCCGGCATCCGTGTACTGCAACCCCATCCCGAGCGCTTCCAGTGGGAACAGAAGGTCGCTGAAGAGAATGGCCGCGTCAAAATCAAAGTCCATCACCGGACCGAGGGCTACGTGAGTTGCCAACTCAGGCTGCTTGCAGAGATCCATAAACGAAAACTGTCGTCGCAGATCCTGATAATGACGGTGATAACGTCCGGCTTGGCGCATGAGCCAGATGGGCGGCGTCGCTTGAGGCATGCGGGCCAACGCGTTTTGAAAGCGGCTGTTGCCAGCCGCGCCTTTCGTGGAAGCACTCTCATACTCACCTCGCTTTAGCGAAGTGGCTTCGCCTCCGTCCGAATCCACGGGCCGTTTTAACGGCTTACCAGAAAACCGTTGAAACGGTTTACCCGATTCCGCAAGCTCCTTCTCACCTCGCTGAAGCGAGGTGTGACTGAGAGTTTCCTCTCTCATGACTCCACGCTCCATTGATATCCCACGCCGCGCACCGAGCGAATAAATTCGCTGTCCGTGTCGCCCAAAGACTGCCGCAGGTGCACGATCATGTTGTCGACCGTTCGTTGATTACCCAGTTTGTCTTCACCCCAAAGCTTGTCGATGATTTCATTACGGCTGACGGCGCGCGGCGCGCTGGTGATCAAAAGCTCCAGCAATTGAAAATCCCTGGCCGGCAGAAACTCTCTCTGACCGTCCGGCTGCACGATTAAGCGGCTGTCGAGTTCAATCACCCGGCCATTGCACGCAATTCGATGAAGCGCGGGATGCCGTTCGAAAACATGCTTGACGCGCAGCAGCAGCTCACGCAGATGAAACGGCTTCGGAATAAATTCTTCCGCGCCGATTTCAAAACCTTCCAGCCGGTTCTCAGCAGTGCCAAGTGCGGTCATGAACATGATTGGAACTGAGGAGTTTGCTTTTATGTGGCGTGCAATCTCGAACCCCGAACCGTCCGGCAAGCTCACGTCCAGTATGATCAAGTCCCAGAGGCTTTCGCCAAACCTCTTTAAGGCACGCTGTTTCGTCTCGACCCACGAAACTTCGTAACCCTCGCGCTCCAACCGGTCGCGCAAAGTTGCGCCCAGCGAGCGATCATCTTCGACCAGCAAAATCGACTTCATGCCAACTCGTGTCTCGGCTGTTCGGCCAGAACGGGTTGAGGCACACTCGGGATATTCAACTCTGCAACGAACCCGCCTTCACGGCCGGGCGCGAAACTCAAAGTCGCGTCCATTCGTTTTGCCAGTTGCCCCGAGATGTAAAGGCCGACGCCACTGCCGCTGCCACGCGCGTGCCGTACGAACAGCTTCCCCAATTCGCGAAAGTCGCCCTGAAAACCACCGCCGTTATCGGTGACGCGCAACGTGAGCCGGCCAGCGTCGCTCGGCTCAACAGTGATTCTGATTTCCGAGGCTTCACCGTGCTTGACCGCATTGTGAATCAGGTTGGTCAACACACTGGTGAGCGCGCGACTGTCACCGCGCACCACACCATCGCCTTTCTGAACGATCGACAAATTCGGCCAGTGATAACGGAGCGCTTCCACTAATTGTCCGATGCGCACGGGCTCGTTTAGAAGCTTGCCGGTGGGCAGGCTAACCAAAAACAGAGAATTCTCGAGTTGTAGTTGCAAACGCAGCGTGTCCTGCAGCAAACGATCGAGTAATGGATTCGGATTCGCCCCGAAGTCCTCTTTCAGACTTTCGGCCTGCAACCGGAGGCTCGCGAGCGCCGTCTTTGCATCGTGTGTGAATGCGGCGAAAAACTCTTCGACCTGCTCGTGTCGTTTCTGTTCCCGGCGCGCGTAGTAATAAAGCGCCAGGCCGCCGCCAATGAGCGATGCGATCAGAATGCCGCCTTCCCACAGAAGCATCCGATAATGGCTTTGCAATTGATCGGCCTGCTCAACGTGAAACTGGTCGAGCAGGTTGAGTTGTCGCAAACCGAAAATCATCCACCACACGGCGAGCGTGACGGTGAAGGTGACCCAAAGAGCCACCAGCAGGATCTTGATTCGGTCGCGGCCAGGTTTCATTTCAACTGTCTTTTTCTCCCTCTTCTTTCAGTAAGAGGGATTTCCTATTCCCTCTCCCTCTGGGAGAGGGTTAGGGTGAGGGCCTTAGCGCGTGAAAGAATAATGTTCTTCTTTCTTGACGGGAGGCGCAGCCTCACGTCAAGAGAGATTCAATCAAAGTGCGTGTCGTTTCGCTAAGCTTCGCACCCTCAAACCAGCCCTCTCCTAAAGGGAGAGGGAGAAAAATCATCCTAAATCCTTCGCTTTAGCAGAGGGAGAGGGAAACGCCTCCATCACTGCCTCTAAAATCGCGCTGCTCGCTCTTTCAAGTAGTTCATCAGTGTGAGCCAATGACATGAAACTCACTTCATAGCCGCTGGGCGCGAAGTAAACCCCACGACTTAGTGCGCCATGAAAGATGCGCGCAAAGTTTTCAGCGTGATGCGCCGGGATGTCTTCCAGGCGACGAATGACCTTGTCAGTCTTCGCATGTAGCCAAAACAGGGAAGCCATGCGTGTGATTTGCACAGGCAAGCCTCGTTCATCGAAGGTCGCATTCAGCCGATCGCAGAATTGCGCAGTTCGCTTCTCCAGCGTTTCAAAGGCGCCGACACGTTCAATCTTTTCCAGGGTCGCCAACCCCGCGCGCATACCGACGGGATTCGCGCTTAATGTTCCGGCCTGATAAACCGGCCCGGAAGGCGCGACCATTTCCATCAATTCACGGCGGCCGCCGTACGCTCCAACGGGAAACCCACCGCCAATGACTTTGCCGTACGTCACGAGATCGGGTCGCATCCCCAGAACTTCCGCCATGCCGCCCATCGCCACGCGAAAACCGGAAATGACTTCGTCGAAGATGATGAGCGCACCACGCCGGCGCGCGAGGTTAACCGTTTCTTCTATGAATTCACGCCGCTGAATCAATAGACCGTAATTCGCCGGCAGTGGTTCGAGAATCACCGCGGCTATTTCCGATCCGTGACGGTCGAAGACAGCGCGCACGCTCGCTTCATCATCCAGCGACGCAACCAGGGTTTCGCTCGCAACATTTTCGGAAACGCCGGCGCTGGATCTGGCGGCAACTCCTGCCAATCCGCTTCCGGCTTTCACCAAAAGGGAATCAGCGTGGCCGTGATAGCAGCCTTCGAATTTCAGAATTCGCGAGCGTCCGGTCGCAGCCCGCGCTACGCGGAGCGCACTCATCACCGCTTCCGTGCCCGAAGAAACGAAGCGCAGCATCTCGGCCCAGGGCACACGCGAAGTAATCCATTCGGCCAGTTCGAGCGAATAAGGCTCGCACGCGCCGAAGCTCCAGGCGGTGTCGATTGCTTCCTTCACAACTTCGGCGACTTCCGGATCGCGATGTCCGAGCATCAACGGCCCGAAGCTCTGACAGAAATCAATGTAGTCGCCACCTTCAACGGAAGTCAGCACCGCGCCTTGCGCACTGCGGAAAAAGACCGGTGTTCCGCCCACGCTTTTGAAAGCGCGGACGGGACTGTGCACGCCACCGGGTGAAAGGTGGAGAGCACGTTCGAAGAGATCGGCCGAGGATCGGTTTTCAGAGTTTTGTTTAGATATTCCGGTCGACATGGTAGCTGCATCCGCGTCGCGGATGCTTTGAAAGTAGCCCAGCCATTTATGGCTGGGTTGGAAGAGACCTTCTGCTTCCTATCCGCAGCGAAGACAATTCGGTGAATTGTCTTCGCTGCGGAACAAGATCTCAGTTCATTTACCTTCCCAGCGATAAATCGCTGGGCTATTTTCACTCCGTCCGCTTCGCGGACTGCTTCGCACCCTCGCCCCGGCCCTCTCCCAAAGGGAGAGAGACCAAACTAGATTCCTAACTGTTTCGCATACCTCGCGCCATACGTGATGATGAATTGCGCGCCGGCGCGTTTGAAAACGTGCCACGTTTCCAACAATCCACGCTCGAAATCAATCAGTCCATTATCAGCCAGTAGCGAAATTCCGGCGTACTCGCCGCTAACCTGGTAGGCGCCAACCTGCAGACCATTCTCTTCGTTAATCGGCGCGATCAGGTCGAGCGAAGTCATTCCCGGTTTTACCATCAGAAGGTCGGCGCCTTCTTCCGCACAGCGACGACTCGATGCGAGTGCGTCAGTGCGATTGCGCACGTCCAGCTGATAACCTTTTCGGTCACCAAACTGAGGCGCAGAGTCGGCCGCAGCCCGAAAAGGGCCGTAGAAATTGCTGGCGAACTTTGTGCTGTAACTCATGACCGGCACGAGATCGAATCCATTCTCGTCGAGCTGCTCGCGAATGCGACCCACCCGGCCATCCATCATGTCGCTGGGACTGATTCCGTCCGCTCCGGCTTCGGCGAACGCCAGCGCCGAATTCGCCAATTCATCAAGCGTCATCGGATGGTCGATCCCGGTGTCGTTCAGCACTGCGCAATGGCCGTGCGTCGTGTACGCGCACAAGCAGGTATCGACCCACAGGCATAGATTTGATCCGAACTGTTTTCGGATCTGCGAAATCACATCGCGCTCGAACTGATGGTCAAAATCTTTTTCACCCTTGTCACCGGGAACGGGGAAGAGCAGGAAATGAGTCACGCCATCTTTCAAATCGCTTTCAATCTGTCGCAGCGCGGACGAGATGCTGAGTCGAACATTGCCGCGCAAACCGGCGATCGGCTCATCGGCGTTGAGGCCTTCGACGACGAAAAACGGCTGAATCAATTGCGCGCGGTTGAAATCCGTTTCCGCGCACAAGTCGCGTAAGTGTTGAGTCGCACGCAGGCGCATCAAGCGTTTCATTAAAGGCTCATCTCCCTTAGCTTTGGCCTTGTTTTGCCCCTCCCCGCAGTCGGGGAGGGGATGGGGTGGGGTTAGCGTCGCCGCCAACCTCTCCCCCCACCCCCCTCTCCGCTTGCGGAGAGGGGGAGACCGGACGCTACCGCTCCGGGTACTGACACATTTCTAGAAGCCATTGTTCGTGATCCAAAAAAATATGAGGCTTTATCCCATGCTTTTCCAGCGTTCGCTGTGTGTTGCCGGGCCCGCAGAAATGCATCATCGATTTCATCCATGGATTCAGAGACAGCGCGCGTTCGAAACTCGATCCGCTCGTCCAGAAAAAGTAATGTTTGCCTTCGATGTGCGGACCGCCGTCTTTCGGAACCAGAAGATACGTCGGTAGTACCTGCATGTTAACTAAACCAGATGCGGGCAAGATGCCCGCGCTCCCAGCGGAACCAGATGCGGGCAAGACCGCGCTCCCAGCGGAACCAGATGCGGGCAAGATGCCCGCGCTCCCAGGCGCATCTGCGTGCGTCAGCTTTGTCCATCGCACTTCCGTCCCGGCAATCGTTTCGATCCGCGGATGCTCGTGTTCGCCTAAACCCTCTGCCGAACCGTTTACCCAGACGCCGCGCCGTGCCAGGCGTTCCCATGTCTTCAGTCCGCTCACCCAAACCAACTGCGAATCAGAGATCGAGGTGTTCTCCGGCAATGCATCGGCCTTGGCAATCCACAAAGGCGAATCCGGTATTGTCGCAGGTATCGGCTCGCGTTTGAACCAGTCCGAGTCCGCAGGCTTGAGTGGCCATAGCAGGTCGCGCGCCACTTTCGCCGGCCTGGGGCGCGAAGCTGACAAGCGATACTCATTCAAAGCCGCGCCTTCGTCAGTTAGCCCGCGGAGGAATGTGACTTCGCCGTAAGGCCGGCGCAAGACGCTGACGCCAATTTTTTGATGACAGCCTCCACCATAACCGCGCAGAATCTCGCGCTCGCTTTGACCGGTCGCAAATGTCTCGGCACAGTTAATTGCTGCCAGCCGTTCACGCAACTCAGGACGGTGGCTCTGGATCTCAACCGCCAGCGCGCCCTGCGCCGGCGCACACGGATTGGCACGTAACGGCAGAACCATCCACAGGCATTGAGACAAAGCGTTTCGCAGTTCGGTTTTCGTGACCGCGAACTCTTCCTCTGGCGCCTCCAACAGACGATCGAGCGCGGCTTTGGCGACAATCAACGCATCTGCGCCCGGATTCCACAGTTTGCGCACGCGCGTCGGCACATTGCCGCGAACCGCCTCAAATGCCAGTTCGTCAATTCGTGAGGGAAGGGCAGTTCGCAAAAACGAATCGAGATTGTAACTGCGTCGCGGCGACGAGGTGAGAATCGTGAATCGCCCGGTGCGCCGGGCTTCTTCCCATCGATCTCTTCGCACCAACATCAAATCGCGCAGGTCAGCACGCGGGAGTGTGGCCGCGATTACAGTCTCGCCGTCATCTTCTATCGCCAGATCTTTCCACGAGTGCACGGCCAGATCGTATCGGCTGGCCAGCAGACCTTCGCGCAGGTCTTGTGTGAAGACACCCTTCTCCGGCATCTGCCACAGCGGATCGGTTTGATTCTTGTCGCCGAGTGATTCGTGAAAGGAATACTCGATACTGATGTTTGGGTGTGCCTTTTGAAGAGCGCGGCCGACTTGAAGCGCCTGAATACGCGCCAACTCGCTGCGACGCGCAGCGAGAACTAGGCGCATAAATCTTCCCAACCGAAAGGTCGAAACTGCGCCTGTTCGATCAGCCTCTGGCCTGCTTTCCTGATTTCGTCACGCGCCGCGGCCACGCGTGCGGCGGGTTCGGGTCGCTCGTTTTTCAAAGCGGCAAACATTTCCGAAAGTCTGACGACGGGCAACGAACAGTTCAATGGATCGGTTTCCGCTTCGCCGCGCAGGTCGAGGACCTTCACAACTGGAGTTAGCTGCACCGCCATCCATTGCTTCACATCGCTCGCGCTGATCGGCGCGGCGATTAAGAGCGCGGTCTCCCGGCTTTCTTCTACCGGTGCGCTCAATGCGAATTGCGCCAGACGAACTTGCGGAAACTTTTCCATAAGCAGCCCGGCGCGCTCTGGATTGCGTGCGCAAACAGTTACGTCGGTCTTGCCAACCATCCAGGGAAGGATCTCTTCAGCCAGCTGGCCCGCGCCCAGCACGACAACTGATGGAACGCCCTTCAAATGTCGCCGGACCATGCCGCCATATGATTGGCTGCCGAGGCCTTCGAGATGCAGCCGCCGCACGTGCTTAGCATCGACGAGCAGGTCGGAAGTTACCCGGCGCAGGAAGGCGCCCCATTCGTTCATCGGAAATCTTGCGCTCGCGCAGAACTCTTTGAACTGGCCCATGACTGCGGTTTCAGCCACCAGGGGCGAATGCAGACCGCAAATCACTTCGAGCAGAAAATTGACGGCGACTTGTCCCTCATATGTTTCAAAGTCTTCGGGTAGATCGGGAATCAACGCGGCGCTTTCCGATTTGTGCAGCAGCACGATGCGGCGAAGGCAGGTCTGCCACTCGAGCGCGTTGATGGCCACCGGCCACCTCTCGCCCGGTTTGGCGGGATGGTGCAGAACGACTAGTTCTTCCAGCACGGCATCATTTTAGAAGTCGCGCACCGCCGATTGTCATGATTTTGTCATCGCCTGAGGATTTATGGGATTACCGATCGGGGGCGCTCATCGCTTCGTGTCGCGCTCTCTGACGACAGGCTCAAAAGTGCGAGTCGTGCGATCAGTTACGCTGGAAACGGGTTGAGATGGAGCGGCGAGCAGTGTCGGCGAGTTTTCGTTCAGCGAGGTCTGCGAAACGGTAGCCGTCTCGCGGGCGGCTCGGGGCAAGTTGAGTACCTTGGACAACTGTCGAATCAATAGCCAATCGATGGCCAGGATAATAAGCGAGGTGAGAATTACGAGGGCCACCCCATCGTTGTCCAAAGACATGCCTCTGTTGATAAGCGCGAACACCAGACCAAAAATCATTCCAAAGCCGCCCAGCGTTACGCACGCAACCGCCAGTGAGACGGCCCAGGCCGCGCTAACGAGCTTGGCGGGTGCCACGCCGGATTCAATCGGCTTTAAGTTGGCGCCGCACCGATTGCAGTAGCTTAACGTCTGATTCTGTTCAGTGCCGCACGACGGGCAAAACATATTGTCACCCTGCTGAGATACGATACTTCACATCAACGGGTTCGCAAGTATTGAAATCGGTTTGGCCCCTCCCCGCGTGCGGAAAGGGGAAAGGGGGTGGGGTTAAGCACGGCAACCTCTCCCCCTGACCCCCTCTCCGCACGCGGAGAGGGGGAAACAACGATTCTACCGAAAAGAAATCTATACACTAGTGCGGCAGGCTGGCAGGTAGAAATCTCCAATTCGTCTTGAAGTCCCTTGTTAGTTTTTGATTAGTCAGAATCGCGCGCACCATTTCCACCGGAATCCGGTTCTCTTTCAGAATCCAGTCGTGAAACGCGCGGTTCGTCATCTTCTTTGAATCCACCAGCTCATGATGCAAAGCATAAAACTGCCGGCCGCCCAGCAGGTAAGCGATTTGATAGAGCGGCCCATAACTCCCATCGAATGAGCGCCGCACTTCGGCTGTGGCGTTATCGCGTTCGTGTCCGACGCGATTTACGAGATAGTCGATGCACTCTTGCGGCGTCATTTTTTCCAGATGGAAGCTCAGCGAGAAAATGATTCGCGCGCAGCGGTGCATGTGCCAGAACAGCATGCCAATCTTGTTTTCAGGCGTCTTTGGAAAATTCATGTCCCAGAGCAGCAGCTCCCAGTAGAGCGCCCAGCCCTCGCCCCAAAACGGTGTGCTGAACAAGCCGCGATAGGGCTTGTAACGCGCCGTCATGAAGCCTTGCAGGTGATGACCGGGAATCAATTCGTGATGCACCGTGGCGCGCGAGAAGTGCGGGTTGTTGCCGCGCATGCTCATCATTTTTTGTTCATGCGACATCGTGCTGGTTGGATAAGAAACCTGGATAACTTCGCCGCCGAGAAAGAACGGACTTACAAGTTGACGTTCGGGACTAAGCATTTCCATCCGCCACGTGTCTTTCGCAAGCTGTGGGACCGTCAACAGATCGTTATCTTCCATGTACTTGATCGCTTCCAGAGCGAGTTCGCGAATCATCTGCGGTTGCTTGCCGGGCTCGACGTACAGATTCTTCACGTGCTCAAGAGCCTTCTTCCAATCATCGCCATAGCCAAGTGCGCGCGAAGCCTTCTTCATCTCGTTCTCGCACCAGGCCATCTCTCTTTCAGCAAAGGCGATCAACTCCTCAGGCGTGTAAGGAATCATCTCGGATTGCAGTTCGCTTGACAGAGCTTCGCGGCCGATTGGATCGCCGACAATGTCGCTCGTGTCGCCGGCCCGCGCGGTGACTTGCACTCGCGGAGGTTGAGTTGGAGCTCGACCTTGTACGGCGCCGCCGCCGCCCGTCCCGCGGCCGGTGGTCGCCTCGGCCGATGAGCCATCGGCGCGCAGGCCGACAATCCGTTCGCTTAGAAACGCGGAATAACCAGCGAGCGTTTCATCGAGCGCGCGGTAAGGCTGCTCATTCCACCAGGTGAATATCGGATCGTAACCGTTGTAAAACCCGTACCAGTTGCGCAAGTTGTTTCTGAGATTATTCAGCGCGCCGACCGCGCGAAAAGCGATGGTCTTCTTCACTCTGATCGGTCGCACCGTTTCTGAGCGAACCTCGCCGCCGCGCTCTGGTCGCAGTCCCGCCTCGACCGCGCGGCGTGTTTCTTCAATCTGCCTTTTCAGTTCGTTCAACGTCGCCGCTGTTTTCGCCGAGTCAATTGGTTCCATACGACGCCGCGTCTCTTCCAAACTTACGATCGCAGGCGCGAATGGAATCAGCGGGTTCATCTCCGCCAGTTGCTTTTCTTCGATATCCAATTGCCGCAGCTCTCGTTCGAGATAGGTGCGGAAGAGCACGTAATCCACTTTGCCGCTCTGATTCATCCCGTCGAAGTTCAATTGCCGAATGCGTTCGAGTGCGTCGCCATAAAACTTACGGAAGCGTTCACGGCGGGCCGGCGAACTGGCGACTGGATAGGAACGTTGCAGGCTGCCGCGATCCACGACGAAATACTCCAAAAGCGCGCGCATCTCGCTGACGGATGAATCTTCGGCTGGCGCGGATTTGCCCGCGGAAGACTGACGCTGCGCCGATGTCGCGAATCTGGCTCCGGTGGCAAGTACAGCGGCGAGCAGGACTGCCGCGATTAGGGAAGGGCGAAAGCGGGTCATTTGCTACTCCTCAGCAGGGGATAGAACTGACGGGCCGATATACTAACGCAAAAGTGTCAGAAGCCCGACCGATTGGGAGCTAGCCGGCAGCGACGCGCTTGCGCGCCCGCAAACTGCTTTGTTATTATCTGGCTTCGCAATAATGCGAGGTGACAGGCCTTGTGCTTGTCGGTTTCGAATTTTCGATAGGAAGCTCCGGAAGACCTTCGTGATGAGACGGACTACAACTCGTTTCACGTTTTGAGTGCGCGCCCTTTGGGCGTGCGGCGAAGGCGCTCCTATCGAATCCGATCATTTGCAGTTAGTAAATAGTGAATCGCAATCGTGAATAGGAAGCGCCGGGTTTTCGGTGTTCCCGCAGGTGTTTGGGCGCGTCAGTTGTGGATTAGCCGCTTGATGTGCGGTAAGGCTTCGCCTTACCGGTAGACGGATTATTAATTCCGTTCCTCACATCGACGAGGCTGCGCCTCGCGATGTGAGGATGAAAGAACAAAACAAGCGGAACGGAAAGGCCGAGCCTTTCCGCACATCAGGCGGCGAAGCCGGCAATTGCCTGGCCCGAGCTCTATAAACATTTCGCTCCTGACGGAGCGAGAGCAAATGACGTGGTTTCATTGTAAATGAGCGAGATTAACGTCCAACTTAATAACGGTCCCGCAGCGCAGATGCCTGCGCCGGTCACGGTCGGAGAAGCTTTGAAAAAGCTCGATCGCGACCTGGCGAAGCAGGCGCTGGCGGCGCGCGTCAACGGCCGTGAAGTCGATCTCGCGCACACCATCGACGCGCAGGCGAATGGTGATGCGATCACGATCGAGCCGGTCCTGCCGCAGACGCTGGAAGGGCTGGATGTGCTGCGACACTCGACTGCGCACTTGCTCGCGGCGGCGGTGCTGGATCTGTTTCCCGAGACTAAGCTCGGAATTGGGCCGGCGTTGCTTGACGATCCGCGTTACGGATTTTTCTACGACGTGATTGCGCCGCGCGCTTTGACTGAAGCTGATCTGCCGGTCATCGAAAAGAAGATGCGCGACATCGCGAAGCGCAACATGCCATATCGACGCGATGAGATTTCGAAGGCTGAAGCGCTGCGTGTCTTTCAGGAACGCGATGAGCCGCTGAAGTGCGAACTGATCGACGAGAAGGCGGGCGAGACCGTCAGCGTTTACTACATCGATGGCTCACCGTTTCTGGACTTCTGTCTCGGCCCGCACGTGCCGAACACGAATCGCTTGAAGGCTTTCAAGCTGCTTTCCCTGGCCGGCGCGTATTGGAAAGGTGATGCCGAACGTCCGCAGATGCAGCGCATCTACGGCACCGCGTTCTTCAGCCAGGAAGAACTCGAAGGGTGGCTAAAGCAGCGCGAAGAGGCGGAGAAGCGCGATCATCGCAGGCTGGGTCGCGAACTTGATCTGTTTTCAATTCAGGAAGACTACGGCCAGGGGTTGGTTCTGTGGCATCCGAAGGGCGGCGCGATTCGCAGTC
Organism: uncultured Acidobacteriota bacterium; assembly: GCA_963726075.1. Classification (GTDB taxonomy): domain Bacteria; phylum Acidobacteriota; class Blastocatellia; order Pyrinomonadales; family Pyrinomonadaceae; genus UBA11740. Next base: position 484,515 of record CAVSAQ010000002.1, read on the forward strand.
AGATGGAGACCTATCTACGTGAAGAGCTCGATGAAGCGCAGTTATGGATTGGTGTTTACGCCGCACATCGCCAAGCGTGACTTGTGGCGCGTCAGTGGTCACGAAGAAAACTATGCCGACGTGATGTTTGCGCCGACTGAGTTGGAAGAGACCGAGTTTCGATTGAAGCCGATGAACTGCCCTTTTCATATCGGTGTCTACAAATCTGCTCAGCACTCGTATCGTGATTTACCGCTTCGCTATGCCGAGCTGGGGACCTGCTATCGGGCGGAATTGTCTGGAACTCTGCACGGCCTTATGCGAGTTCGTGGCTTTACTCAGGATGACGCGCACATTTTCTGCACGCTGGATCAGGTGCGCAGCGAGATCGTCGATTGCGTTCACTTTGCTTTTGCTTTGCTGACGACGTTCGGGTTTGACGAGTTCAAAATCGAACTCTCCGTCAGAGGTTCGAATCCGACCAAGAAGTACCTCGGTTCTGATGAAGAATGGGAGAACGCAGAGCGTGCCTTGATCGATGCTTTGGATGAGCAGAACCTCCCTTATGAACGAATGGAAGATGAAGCTGCCTTCTATGGCCCAAAAATCGATATCAAGGTCAAGGATTCGATCGGCCGGCTGTGGCAACTGACGACGGTGCAGTTCGATTTCAACCTGCCCAAACGATTTCAGCTTGAATACATCGGTGAGGACAACAAACCTCATCAGCCGATCATGATTCATCGCGCCTTGTTCGGTTCGATGGAACGGTTTTTCGGCGTGCTGATCGAGCATTACGCGGGTGCTTTTCCGATGTGGCTGGCGCCGGTGCAGGTAGCGGTGCTGCCGATTACTGATCGGATCAACGAATACGCTGAGAAGATCGCGCAGGAGCTGCGCGGCTCAGGCTTGCGCGCTGAAGTGAACGTGCGCAGCGACAAGATTGGCGCGAAGATTCGCGACGCGCAGATGCAGAAGATTCCTTTCATGCTCGTGCTCGGCGATCGAGAGCTGGAAGAGGCAAAGGTCGCCGTTCGTGAGCGAACTAAAGGCGACATCGGCGCGATGGCGCTGGATGAATTCAAAGAGATGGCGACGCGTTTAGTAAAGACGCGAGCGCTGACAAACGACTAGGTATCAGGTATCAGGTTCCGGGTGTCGGCCGACACCTGGCGCCTGACACTCGAAACCGCTTTAACTTAGGAGGTGGACACATAGCTACAGGTTTTCGAGGCCGCGGACGCCCGGACTTCCGCCGTGGGCCCGTAATTCGAATTAACGAACGGATTCGCGTGCCGCAGGTGCGCGTAGTCGGTGAAGATGGCGAACAATTTGGCGTGCTGGATACGCGCGATGCAATTCGCCGCGCGCGTGAGCAGGGTATGGACCTGGTTGAGGTCGCGCCCAACGCCGAACCGCCCGTTTGCAAAATCATCGACTTCGGAAAGTTTCAGTACGAAGCGAAGAAGAAGGCGAACGAGGCAAAAAAGAAACAGGTAGTCATCACCGTCAAGGAAATTAAGTTTCGTCCCGGCACGGACGTGCACGACTACACCTATCGCATGCAGCGCGCGCGCGAATGGCTGCATGAAGGTAACAAGATCAAAGCGACGATCTGGTTTCGCGGACGCGAGATGACGCACCGCGAATTGGGCTCACGAATTTTGGAGCAGCTCGAGAAAGATTTATCGGAGTTTGGCGACGTCGAAATGCGTCCGCGGATGGAAGGCAACCAGATGTTCACGATCTTTGCGCCGAAAAAACATGGTGGCGGCAAAGGCGGCGGCGGATCTCATCAAAGCAGCCCGGCGCGAACGGAACCAGCGCGGCCCGAGACTCCACGGCCCGAACCAGCGCAGCCAGAGACTCCACGGCCCGAACCAGCGCAGCCAGAAAGCGAACCGAAGACCGAACCGAAGACGTCCTGACGAGAGTTTTATGCGAAAAGCACTTTCAGTATTGACGCTGTCTGTTGTTCTGCTCGCCGCTCAGTTGCAAACGAGTGTGGCGCAGAAGGGCGACAGCGCCCGGCTTGCGAATCAGGTTTCAGCCATTGCGGCCGGAGCCGACACCAAAGCTCGCGGAACAGCGATCAAGGCGAGATTGGATGCGCTTGGCATCAAGTACCGCGTTGAGCCTTTCGTGCACGCAAACCGGCAAGGCGAAAACATCGTGGCTGAGCTGTCATCGGCGAGCGCGACGAAACAGCTTATGTTGGGCGCGCACTACGACCGCGTTAGTCAGGGTCGGGGCGCAATTGATAATGCTTCCGGGTCGCTGGCGGTGCTGGAATTATTGGCGGCGCTGAAAGCCAAGCCGTTAAAGAATTATGCCGTGGTCGCAGCATTCTTTGACCTGGAAGAGATCGGCCTGCGTGGATCGGCGAATTACATCAAAGCGCGGGAAGGAAAACCCTTGCCTGCCGTTTTCATCAACTTCGATGTCTTCGGGTATGGCGACACGCTTTGGACGATGACGACGGATGAAACATCTTCGTCGGCGACGGCTGTCAAAACGGCTGCTGCCGCGGCGAAGTTTCCACTGCAAATCGGCACGCAGTATCCACCGAGCGACCATCTCAGTTTTATCCGGGCGAAGGTGGAAACGCTCTCGTTTAGTCTAATCGACGGAAAAGAAATCCCATCGATACTCAAGGTCTTTAAAGGCGAGATGCCGGACCAGATGCCCCGCGTGATGACGATCATACACAGCCCCAATGACACACCGGACAAGGTTGACGGCGCGGCTATCGCGCGGGCTTTACCGGTAGTCGAAAAGGCGATTCGATTAATGGATAAGTGAAGATTGTTTGAGATCTCAAATTTGAGATCTGAGATTTAAGGAGAGGAATTCATGCCAAAACTAAAAACACACAAAGGCGCCGCGAAGCGCTTTCGTTTGACTGCCACCGGCAAGATCAAGCGCGGCCATTCGCATGCCCGTCACATTCTGACGAAGAAAACTAATAAGCGAAAACGACTTTTGGACATCGACGCGCTGGTTTCTGAGTCTGATCAGAAACGAGTCGAACGGATGTTGCCATACGGAAGAGATTAATTGAGTGGCACAGACTTTAGTCTGTGAACTCGTGTGGTCAATCGCAGACTGAAGTCTGTGCCACAGGAAAGGGTTGTCATGCCAAGAGCAAAACGTGGAAATAAGCGCCTCGAAAAGCGCAAGAAGATTTTAAAACTGGCGAAAGGATATCGCGGCACTAAGTCGAAGCTTTATCGTTCCGCGAAAGAATCAGTTGAGCGTGGACTGAACTTCGCTTACACCGGTCGCAAATTGAAGAAGCGAGACTTTCGCTCGCTTTGGATTGTACGCATCGGCGCGGCCGCGCGCTTGAACGGCCTGAACTACTCGCAGTTCATGCACGGCCTGAAGCTTGCCGGAATCGAACTTGATCGAAAGATTCTGGCGGACTTTGCTGCCAAACAACCGGAAGCCTTCACGGCCCTGGCGTCGCAGGCGAAAACAGCCCTGGAAAATAAGCCGCAAGAGCGCGCCGCCGCATAAAAGCACTCTACGGCCGAAAGGAAAAGAGCCATGCTCTCAATGAAAAAGAAAGTTATGTTTTCAGCCGTTGCGCTGGCGCTGTTGCTTGTCCCAGCCGGTCTGGTGGCGCAGGCTCAAGTGCCGAATCAAAAGCCCCAAAGTTCGTTTGCCGGGAAGTACGAGGCCACGGTGAAGGGCGAGACGGGCGAGCAAAAAATCACCCTCGACGTGTTGGAAGATGCCGATAAGTTCTCCGGATCGCTCACCACTGCGCGGGGCTCTTTCAAGATTATCAAAGGGACGGTGACGGACGGCGTGCTGACTTTGGAAATCGAGAAGCCGGGCGGCGGCGGTTCCGGACCGTGGAAGCTGCGACAGAATGGCGCCAACTTAACGGCGACGCTTTCCGAGGCCGGCAAGGAAATGACGGTCGAGTTCCGGCGGATTGTCGCCGACGAAATCTCGGGTGAATGGGACGCCGTGGCCGACGCCTCGGGACAGCCCTTTCCATTTGCGCTGACGCTGAAACTTGATGGCGAGAAAGTCACAGGCAGCAGCGCCTCGCAACTCGGCAACTCGAATATTTCAGAAGGCAGTTGGAAAGACGGCAAACTTGCCGTGATATTGGAAGGCGGCAGCGGCAAAATCGCGTTGGCGGCAACCATGATCGACGGCAAGTTGTCGGGCGAATTTGATTACGCCGGACAGCTTCAGGGCAAGTGGGTAGCCATCAGAAAGAAATGAGCGAAAGCGCAAACGCGCCTGCGAAAGAAGTCGAAGCAGCCCGCTCTTGAACGTCCGCGAAGCCGAGATTGACAGTAGCCCAGCGCTTTAGCGCTGGGATCAGCGTCTTATTTGATATTAAAGTCCGCGAAGCGGACGGCAGAGCGATAGATGCCGAATCCCTGACTCTGTCGCCCGCTTCGCGGGCTTTTTGATTTTATGGCGACCAAATCCCAGCACTGAAGTGCTGGGCTAAATTCAAACGTCCGCTACGCGGACGAAATTTTGGGAACGATGGCGGCGACTGAAAATCCAACGCGGCAAGTTGAGGAAGCGGCGGCGGCGTTTGACCGGGACTTCAAGCGATTCGTCTTCCTTCGCGGTGACGTCTCGCTGAGCAAGCCACTGACGTTGTCCGAAGCCGAAGGTGAGCAGCGCGCGTTGAGCGAGTTGCGCACGCGACATCTCGGCAAGAAGAGTCCGATTGCGTCGGCGAAAAAGCTCATCGGTCGAGTTTCGGCAGAAGAACGCGCGTCGTTTGGCCAGCTGGTTCAGAAAACCGAGGCCAATTTCGCGCAATCTCTCGACGATGCGGAAGCGGCGCTGACATCGATCATTGAAGCAGCGCGCACCGCACGCGACGCGATCGACGTAACAATTCCCGGACGTCGTCCGCGGCAAGGGCACCTGCATCCGGTCACGCTGATGCGTCAGCGAATCGAAGACATCTTTGTTTCGCTCGGGTATGCCGTCGAAGACGATCGAGAGATAGAGACTGACTTCTACAACTTTGACGCGCTCAACATCCCCGAAGGTCATCCGGCGCGCGATCCGCAGGACACGTTTTATACGACTGAAGGATTCGCGCTGCGCTCGCAAACATCAACCGTGCAAATTCACGCGATGCAGCGGCGGGGCGCGCCTGTGCGGATGATCGCTCCGGGTCGCGTCTTTCGCCGTGACACGCCCGACCCGACCCACAATCCAATGTTCTATCAAGTTGAAGGCTTATGCGTCGATCGCGGGATCACCATGGCGCATTTGAAAGGCACTTTGGCTGAGTTCGTTCATCGATTGTTCGGCCCCGACACGAAAACGCGTTTTCGACCGTCGTACTTTCCGTTCACCGAGCCAAGCGCTGAGGTTGATTACAGTTGTTTCAATTGCGGTGGTGAAGGCTGCCGTATCTGCAAGGGGTCGGGCTGGATTGAGCTGGGCGGGTCGGGCATGGTGCACCCGAACGTTCTGCGCGCGGCGAATATCGATCCGGAAGAATTCACCGGCTTCGCGTTCGGCCTCGGCATCGATCGCACGTGCGCGCGGATTTATCAGCTCGATGACATTCGTTTGTTGTTCGAGAATGACGTCAGGTTTCTTGAGCAGTTTCGATAGGTCGCATTGGTCCCATTAGTCCCATTGGTCCCATTAGTCCCATGGGACACATAGGACAAATAGGACCCATTTACGATTTACGATGTTCATTTCTTATCAATGGCTCCGCGAATTGACCGGCACGAAGCTTAACCCTGAAGAGATTCGGGAGCAGCTGACCAATATTGGTCTGGCCGTTGATGCGGTTGAGCAACGCGGCGACGACTTCGTGCTTGACGTAGAAGTACCATCGAATCGCGGCGATTGCCTTTCGCACGTAGGCATCGCGCGCGAGTTGGCGGTTATGGAAAGATCCAAGGTCCAAAGTCCAAAGTCCAACGTCGGAAAAACCAGCGGCAAGACGGCCGATTCCACGTCGGTCACGATCGATGATCCGGATCTCTGCCCGCGCTATGCCGCGCGAATCATTCGTGGCGCGAAAATCGGACCATCGCCCGACTGGCTGGTCAAAAAGCTTGAAACGATTGGACAGCGACCGATAAACAACGTCGCGGACATTACGAATTACGTGCTGCACGAAATGGGACAGCCGCTGCATGCGTTCGATCTCGCGAAGTTGGAGGAACAGCGAATCGTTGTTCGCCGTGCGCGTCGCGGCGAAAAGATCAAAACACTGGACGGCGTCGAACGATCTCTTGACGAGCAGATGCTGGTAATCGCCGACGCGTCACGACCCGTGGCCGTCGCCGGGGTCATGGGTGGCGAAGAGTCGGAAATCTCAAACGCGACTACGGACATCCTGATTGAGAGTGCGTACTTCAATCCTCAATCCGTTCGCCGGACCGCGAGATTGCTGGGCCTGAATACCGAAGCGTCGCACCGGTTTGAGCGCAGCACGGATCCCGAAGGCGTCATTCGCGCTCAGGACCGCTGCGTCACGCTGATTTGTGAAATCGCCGGTGGCGCCGCGACCGAAGACGCGTTTGACGCTTATCCCAAACCAATCAAGAGCAGAGAAGTAATTTTGCGGCCGCCACGCGTGGAAGCAATCACCAGTCTGAGAGTTGAAGCCGAAGAAGTGCAGCGCGTCCTGGCCGCACTCGGTTTCGAGCAGAGCGCGCAGGATGGCGCAGCGCTGAGATTCACCGTGCCATCCTGGCGGCATGATGTGTCGATCGAGGAAGACCTCGTCGAAGAGGTGGCGCGACATGCCGGCTACGCACAGATTCAGGAAGCGCTTCCGCCGGCTAATAGCGCGGGCGAATATCATTCGACTGAGTCACGCAAGCGCGCCTTGCGCAAAGCGTTGGCGGCGCGCAGCTATGACGAAGCGATCAGTTTCAGCTTTGTGGAGCAAACGAACGACTTCGAACTCATTCCGGCGTTCGAAACATCGGAAGCCGTCGTTCTGACGAATTCGATTATTGAAGAGGCGTCGCGGATGCGGCAGACCCTTCTGCCGGGTCTGTTGAAGTCGGTTCAGCACAATATCAACCACGGCACGCGCAATGTGAGTCTGATGGAACTCGGCCGCATATTCGCATCCATTCAAAAAGAAGAATTGCCGGAAGAGCGAGAAGCGATGGCGCTGGTTGCGACTGGTGGGTTGATGTTAGCCGGGCGTGCCCAGCCTGAGCGCGACTTGGATTTTTATGACCTCAAGGGCACGCTCGAATCAGCGGTAGAAGCTATGAATCTTCCGCCACTCGAGTTCGAGGCCGCCGAAATCACACACCTCAGACCCGGGCAGTCAGCTGCGATCAGCGTCAGCGGCCACCGCGTCGGATCAATCGGACGACTGTCTGAAGCGGCGGCGGGACAGTACAAGTTTCGCCAGCCCGTGTTCGTCGCCGAGCTTGATCTAACGGCGTTGCTCGACGCGAGCGAATTACCGGTGCTCTATTCGCCGCTGCCACGCTTTCCCTCGATCGTTCGCGACGTGTCGCTGCTGGTTGATCGAAAGACTACGCGCGCGACTCTCATGCAGGCTATTGCCGGCCATGAGCCGGCGCACTTTGTAAGGTCCGAATTTGTCGGCACGTACGAAGGCGAAGGCATTCCTGACGATAAACGCTCGGTAACTTTCCGGCTGGAGTATCGCGCCGACGACCGGACTCTGCGTGATGATGAAGTTGATGAGATTCACTGGCGCGTCGTCGAAGCGCTCAAACAGCAGTTCAATGCCGAAGTCAGATAAGAGTTTCAAGTTCCAAGTTCCAAGTTTCAGGTTTCAAGTCTCGTCTCACTGGTGTTCGGGTGGTGGATCGCGATGCAACAATCGTTGAACTTGAAACTTGAGACTTGAAACTTGAAACTGATTTTTCTTGCGCTCTTGTCCGCATGGGCGGATAATCACCCCGAACTAACGCGGCCCGAGCGGAGACGAATGATGGTTCCCTTAAACGGATTGGAAAAGTTCTCACACCTCGAAGACAAAATTTATCGCACAATTGAACTGACCAAGACGCTCCGCCAGGAGAAAGAGGAACTGGAGCGTCAGTTGGCGAATTATCGCGGCGGCGCCGGTGACGACCAGCTCGTTACCGACGTGCAGCGATTGCGCGCCGAGCGCGAGCTGATTCGAACCAAGGTTGAGAAAATCCTGGATGCGATCGGTCGCATCGATCCTGAACTTGCGGAGGCCGTGCGCTGAATGAGTCCTGAAGCCATCGGATTAGATCGAAATAACGACGCCGCGTCATCGCCTACGATTAAGGTCGAGATTTACGATCAAGCCTACACCGTCCGTTCTGACGGCGACCCCGAATACTTAAAGCAACTCGCTGAGTATGTTGACGAGCGGATGCGCGAGATATCTTCCGGCACCCTGACCGTTGATTCCCGCAAAGTTGCAATCCTTGCCGCACTTTATATTGCCGACGAATTACATCGACTCCAGAAGATTCACGACCAGGCCGACGAGCAGCTTGCGACCCGCAGCGTGGAATGCTCAGAGATGCTCGACCGTTTGCTAAAGGCGCCGCGGGCGTTGGATCGCGCAGTGGCAAGCTAAACTTAACTTCCCCTGAGGAAATGATCGCCTCGTCGCGGTCAAAAGCTTTAACATGACTGCAAGTTGCGTTGTGTCTTTTGATTTGCACCCAAACGTTCAGGAGGGGTAATGATTAAGCAGTTAATTTCTCTCGCGACGGTGGTCGCGCTGGTTTGTTGTTTCTGCGGTGTTTCGGTTTACGCGAATGGCACGGATCCAAAAGTGGTGCCAGTCACAGTGACGCCCGCGGAAAAGCGTCAGGCGCAGGAGAAGTTGAAGGCCGACGTGACGAAGCTGGTGGCCGACGCGAAAGCGGGAAAACTCAAAGTGCCGGCGCAACAGTTTCCGCAGCCTAAGCGAAACAATCTTTCCACCGGAGCGAAGATCGGCATCATCGCGGGAATCGGCGCGGCTATTGTCCTCATCTGGGTGCTGGTTACCCTGGCCGACGATGACAGCTAATCAGTCTCGTGGTGTCTGATAAATAAACTAATCGATTTGTGAAGCATGGTTTTTGGCCGACGATAACCAGCAAGGCCGGCACGCGTGCTGTCCTTGAGATCAGGAGGCGTCATGATTAAGAAACTGTTTTCTCTCGCGACGGTGGTCGCGTTGGTTTGGTGTTTTTGCGCGACTTCAGCTTACGCAGGATCTGGTTCCGATCTAAAAGAGCCGGAGGTTAAGTCAGCGACGCCTGCTGAGAAAATTCAGGCCCAGAAAAAGCTGAAAGCTGACGTGACGAAACTTGTAGCGGACGCGAAAGCGGGAAAACTCAAAGTGCCTGCTCAACAATTTCCGCAGACTCAACGCAACAATCTCTCCACAGGCGCGAAAATCGGCATTATCGCGGCTATCGCCGGAATAATTGTCGCCATCGTCATCCTCAACCACGTGACCAGCGATAACGACTAAACCTGCGCTGCGATCTTGTGCGCGGAATGTGCTGGCCATTGTTTACAAGCCGAGCTTCCCTTATGCTAATATCCGTCGCGGCGGAGGAAGTGTTCTGCGGGGTTCGTCACCGATTACGATGATTGAGCCAACGTCGTTCACAAGGGAGGCCGACACCACGAGCTAGTGCGTCTCTTCATCGTTAAGAGACGCCGACAGTTTGCGGTGACAAAAAGGCCACCCACCTGATTACTCAGGTTCAATTACGACTTCGGAAACGGCCCGGCGGTGCTCCTTCTGCCAAGCAAGAGCCGTAATTCGGAAATGGTAAATCGTAAATAGAAACCTATTTTGCGATTTTCATTTTCGGTTTACGGCTTTTGTCTATTTACCATTCACCATTTACTATTCCCGTCTTTATGAAGCTTCTGCTCATTGGCGATGTTGTTGGTAAGCCTGGACGCGCGGCGCTGCTCGATCGTTTGCAGGACCTGCAAGAGCAACATCAGATCGATTTCACCGTCATGAATGCCGAGAACGTTGCCGGAGGGTTCTCGATCACGCCGGCGATTGCCGATCTTCTTTTCAACGCCGGCATAGATGTGATGACGTCGGGTAATCATATTTTCGACAAGCACGAGGTGATTGACTACATCAAGAAGCAGCCGCGGCTTTTGCGGCCGGCGAACTATCCGCCCATTACGCCGGGGCAGGGCATGTGGGTTGGCGATGTGAAGGGAACACGTATCGCGGTCATCAATTTACTGGGACGAGTTTTCATGGCCCCTTCCGACGATCCGTTTCGCATCGGAATGGAGTTAATTGATTCGCTCGACCGTGAGGTGAAGGTACGAATCGTTGACGTGCACGCTGAGGCGACGTCGGAGAAGGCCGCGATGGGCTGGTTTTTGGACGGCAAAGTCTCGGTCGTTTACGGCACGCACACGCACGTGCAAACGGCCGACGAACGCATCCTGCATGAAGGCACCGCTTTCATTACGGATTTGGGAATGACGGGCAGCTATGGCGGCGTAATTGGCATGAAGAAGGGCGACATCATCAATCGTTTCCGATCACCGATTCATCGCAAGCCCGATCACTCAAAGAGTGAAGTCCGGATCTGCGGCGTCGTCGTCGATGTGGATGAAGAGACCGGACAGGCGCGGTCGATTGAACGCATTAATGTGAGCCATGAGTCGTGATTAATCAGTGGGCAGTGGGCAGTGGGCGGTGGGCAGTGAGCGGTGGGCGGTATGCAGTGAGCGGTGGGCGGTATGCAGTGAGCCGTGAGCAGTGTGCAGTGAGCGGTGGGCAGTGGGGAGGCTTCCAGGGGAGCCTTCGAGGGAAGCGGTGTAAAGAAAGTTGCAGTGGGTAGTGTGCGGAAAAAGTTTATGCTCCCTGCGCTATCCCAACCTACCGCCAGGAGACTCCTAATGAAAGTGAGAAACTATCAAGAATTGATCGCGTGGCAACGAGCCATGGACTTGGTCGAATCCGTTTATAAGGTATCTCGAGTTTTTCCGCGTGAAGAGATCTACTCACTCACCAGCCAAATTCGAAGAGCGGCGGTGTCGGTTCCGTCCAATATCGCCGAAGGACAAGGTAGAAGAACTACATCAGATTTTCTTAGACACTTGTCGATTGCATACGGCTCTCTTCGCGAAGTAGAAACCCAGCTTTTGATAGCTCAACGTCTCAGTTACTTGACGGCGGCGCAACTCGAACCAGTTATGGCTTACGCAGGTGAAGTGGGGCGGTTGTTGAACGGGCTAATGAATTCGTTGTCGGACCAGCGATCTTAGTGACGTCTGCACACTGCCCACTGCTCACAGCCCACTGACTTATTCCGGCGCAATCTCGGGAACCTCTTCGCCCTCGGCCTCCGTGTCAATCGGCGGCGCGAGCAGCATTTCAGCAAAACCCGTCGGCATTGAGCGGACGCGGCCTTCCCCGTTCGTGACCACGTGGCCGGTCTCGCCTTCAGCAATAATCACTCCGTCTGAATCGCGAATAATCTCATAGCCAAACCGGAGCGAACGCCGGCGTAGTTCAGTGATATGAGTGCGAACGATCAGAACGTCGTCATAATAGGCGGGAGCTTTGTAACGGCAATAGCATTCGGCCACTACCAGGAAGGCGTTCTCGCTCTCTTCCATGTCGCGATAGGAAAAACCGCGCGCGCGACAATACTCAGTGCGACCAATCTCAAACCAGACAAGATAGTTCGCGTGATACACGACGCCCATCTTGTCGGTTTCAGCGTATCGTACGCGCAAAGAGGCTTCGTGCCAGTGCTCTAACGCGTCCGTTTCGGAAGTCATCGTATCCACGCGGTCGAAGGTGAATTCCATCTGCCGGAGCAGATGGTCTAAACTCTACAAAGTGTTCTCAGATTAATGTCGTTTAGCGGACTATAAAAGCGAAACATGACTATGTCAAAGCAAATGAAGATCGCGGTCAGCCGGCAAGAAAAAGCACCTCTCCTCCTGTTAGTTATTTTCCTCGGTCTTTGCACGGTTTGGAGTTCGGTGCTACTGCCGGTTTCGGCGCAGCGTCCGGCTGGCAGCGCTGACACCAGTACTACGGCGGCCCGAAACGCGACGCTAACGGCTGCCACCGAGGAGGTCTTGAAGGAAACGAGCCAGATTCGGCAGCTCGCCGTCGTGCGGCCGGTGCAGAGTTCGGCACAGTCACGCGCGCAGATCGAACAGATGATTCTGCGCAACCTGGATCGCAACACGAAGCCCGGAGAGATGCACGCGGCAGAGGTGACTCTGAAGAAGCTTGGCCTAGCGCCCGCAGATTTTCAGTTCAGGCCGCTGGTCGTTCGTCTGCTGACCGAACAGGTGGCCGGCTACTACGATCCGAAGACGCAGCAATTTCATCTCGCTGATTGGATCGACGTCGATGCCCAGAAACCGATCATGGCGCATGAGCTGGTTCACGCGCTTCAGGACCAGCATTTCAATTTGCGACGGTTCGAACAATGGCCGGATGGCGACTCAGATGCGCAACTTGCCGCGCATGCATTGATCGAAGGTGACGCGACGCTTGCCATGTCGCAATACGTCATGAAGAACCCTTTGCGCGCGTTGGGTTTTCTGAAGTCAATGGTCGAGACGGGTATGGCCAGCGCGGAGCTGGACAAAGCGCCGCGGTCGTTGCGCGAGACTTTGCTGTTTCCGTATCAGGAGGGCATGACGTGGGCGCGCGTAGTTCATGAGTACGGCGGTTGGAGCAACGTATCGAAGGCGTTTTCCAATCTGCCGCAATCGACTGAGCAGATACTGCATCCGGAGAAGTACTTTGTTCACGAGGCGCCGGTGAGAGTTGCGCTGCCGGACATCAGTTTGTCCCTCGGCCGCGGCTGGCGGCGCATTGAATCTGACGTGAATGGCGAATGGAGCTTTTATCTGATTCTGGATCAGTTCTTGAAAGCGCCGGTTGATTCAAAGCGCGCCGCGGCAGGTTGGGGCGGCGACAGATACGCGGTTTATGAAAGTCAGCGTGGACAGGTCGTGTATGTTTCCGCCTCAGCATGGGACACAGAGAAAGATGCGCGCGAATTCTTTGATGCTTACGTGAAGCGATCTCGCCTGCGATATCCGGCGGCACACTCTCTTGCTGAGACCGCCACGGGGTGGTCTGCCCGCACGACTGAAGGCCACGTGAGCATCGAAATGCGCGGCAAGCGAATAGTGGTAATTGAAGGACTACCACAGTCCAGGCCATCACGTTCGATCCGGCGGTCGCTGTGGGCGGTCTAAGCCAGCAATTGGCGCAGGTATCTTTCGCTGTGGTATTTTTCGAAAGCAATAGCTTCCTAGAGACGCAAAATGGCTGACACAGAATCTGAAGTTGTGTCCACTTCGGGGTTTAAAGTGCGCCCGCTCACTAAGCAGAAGCCAGTGAGCAGTGGGCAGCAGGCAGAAAACCTTCCAGCCGAAGGCTCGACTCCACCTGCGGATACTCCAAGAACAAAAGCACGGCTGCGCGAACTCACAAATGAATTGCGTGAGTTGGAAACGAAAATTCGTCTCGGTGGCGGATCCGAAAGAATCGAAAAACAGCATCGGCAAGGCAAGCTAACGGCGCGTGAGCGAATCGATCTGTTGCTCGACAAAGATTCGTTTCGCCAGGAAATCGGCTTACTCATTGCGTACGACCAATACAAACCAGAAGTCAGAGGTCAGAGGTCAGAGGTCAGTGAAAAAAACGAAGGAATCGGAACTGCCCCGGCTGCCGGTGTAGTGACGACGGTGGGTCGCGTCGCGGGCAGGGAAGTCGTAGTCGTCGCGAATGACGCAACCGTGAAGGCTGGTTCCTGGTGGCCCGAAACCATCAAAAAGATTCTGCGCGCGCAGGAGATTGCGATGCGCTCGCGCATTCCGATCATCTATCTGGTGGACTCAGCCGGCGTGAATCTTCCTTATCAGGGCGGTGTCTTCCCGGGACAGTACGGGGCGTCGCGAATTTTCTATTACAACTCGATCATGCGTCGGTATCTGAAGGTACCGCAAATTTCTGCGGTCATGGGGCCGTGCATCGCGGGTGGTGCTTATCTGCCCGCGCTCTCGGACGTGATTATCATGGTCGAAGGCACTTCGTTCATGGGTCTCGGGGGCGCGAACCTTGTGAAAGGCGCGACCGGGCAAACGATCGACAACGAAACGCTCGGAGGCGCCCGCACCCACAACGAATTGTCTGGGGTCGCGCACTATCGCGTTAAGAATGACGAAGAAGCGATCACGAAAATTCGAGAGTTTGTTTCCGAGCTTCCGTCGAAAGAGCAGGCTGGAAACCTGCGAACCACCGACAAGGATGCCGGAGCTCCGGCTGAGAAAATTTACGAAATCCTTCCCGAAGACCATCGTCAACCATACGACATGCGCGGGCTGCTCGAGTGTCTGTTGGACGGCGGGCACCTGGACGAGTTTCAAGCTGATTACGCGAAAGAGGTGATCACCGGTAACGCGAGCATCCAGGGAATTAAGGTTGGCGTCATCGCGAATGCGCGCGGGATGTTTCGCGATCCGTCGGGTGGCGCGCCGCGATTCGGTGGCATTATCTATACCGAATCGGCTGAGAAGGTCGCGTACTTCATTGATACCTGCAATCGCCACGACACGCCTCTGTTGTTCGTTCAGGACGTCTCAGGTTTCATGGTGGGCTCAAAAGCCGAACACTCGGGAATCATTCGCGCTGGCGCACGCTTCGTCGAAGCGATGGCGACAGCGACCGTCCCTAAGATTGTTTTGACGGTGAATCACGCTTCGGGCGCCGGTTATTACGCCATGGCCGGCCAGGGCTTCGATCCGGATTTCATTTTTAGTTGGCCCACCGGACGGATGGGCGTGATGGAAGGCGAGTCGGCGGTGCAGGCTGTTTTCGGCAGTGAACTTGAACGTTTAAAGAAGAGTGGACAGGAGCCGAGTCCGGAACTCGAACTTGAGATGCGCAAAGTGCGCGAGACGTATGAACGCGACCTCGACGCCAAGTACGCCGCGGCGCGCGGGTTTGTCGATGCTGTCCTCGCACCGGAAGAGACAAGAGCGGCCCTCGAACTTGCGCTGCGGGTGAGTCTGAATTATGAAGGGCCGCATCTTGGCCAATTTGTCTTGCCGGCATCATTAGCCTGAGAACGCGGGGATGGCCTTGATGCGCAATTCGAGAGGTTTAGTGGCCGGACTCTAAACCAAGGAGGAACGACTGTGAGAAAAACCACCTATTCTTTTCTTCTAGCGGTCATCGTTGCGGTTTTCGGAGCGCTGGTGAGCACGGGCTTCGTCGTGTCGGCGCAGAATTCCAACTCTTCGACGACGATGACAAACTCAAACACGAACACATCCAAGCCACGCCGGCCTCGGCGGCCCAGACCAAAGCCGTCGCCTACGCCTGAGGCGACATCCGAGACGGCCGCGATGACTGAAACTGCAGCGCCGCCTCGCACGGGCGGTTGTGATCCGAATAAGCAAGAGGCGGCCGATCTTTCGGGCACCTACACCGGCAAGCTGCAACATGGCACCGATGTCCGTGATGCGACGCTGACCATAAGCGGCAACAGTTTGACGATGACGTCCGGATCAGATTCGCACACCGGACGCATCACAGCGGTGACGACGTGTGGTTACACGGCAGTGACAATCATGCAAGGCGACGGCGGAACTTCTGAACCTGGCAAAACGTCGCCGCCGAACAAGGTGATGTCGTTACGCGCGAAAAAAGTTGGCGACAGTCTGACGCTGATGAGTGTGCCGGGCGAACCTGAGAAGGTGATGTTTACGTCGGGCGGAGGAGCGGGGCGACCACGCCGTCAACGCCCGCGCAGGCCGGCGCCTCCACCACCACCGCCAACGCAGCAATAGGTGTCGCGGTAGCTTTTCGCACGGGGCTGAGCGAATTTGTACCTGGTAGAAGCGGCTGAAGTGAGCAGCCGGTTGTTAGTTTTGTTCGCTCAGTCTCGTGTTCTTGTGTTGAATTTCGTAGATGAAAGAAAAGATTCGCATCGCAGCAGGTCAGGGTTTCTGGGGTGATCTCCCCGACGCCCCCGTGTGCCAGGTCGAAGGCGGGCCCCTCGACTATTTAATGCTCGACTATCTGGCTGAAGTCACGATGTCGATCATGCAAAAGCAGAAGGCGCGCGATCCAAACGCGGGCTATGCGCGCGACTTCGTGCCGCTGATGAAGCAAGTTCTTCAGGCGTGCGTCGAGCGCGACATAAAAGTCGTCGCGAACGCCGGCGGCGTTAATGTCCATGGCTGCGCAACCGCGGTGCGAAACGTGGCGCAGGAGTTGGGTCTCGGCGGTAAAGTCAAAATCGGCATCGTCACGGGGGATGACATTCTCGATCGGATCGACGACTTGTTGAATCGCGGAGTTGAACTCCGCAATCTGGACACGGACGAGCCGCTTGCGACTGTTCGCGATCGAATCCAAAGTGCCAATGCTTATCTCGGCGCCGCGCCAATTGTTGAAGCGCTCAACCGTGGCGCGAACGTGGTCATTACCGGACGCTCTACTGATACCGGATTGACGCTGGGACCGATGATTCATGAGTTCGGATGGGCGGCAGACGATTGGGACAAACTTTCATCGGGAACGATCGCCGGGCACATCATCGAATGTGGCGCGCAGTGTTCCGGCGGAAACTGCCAGTACGAATGGCAGAGCATTCCCGACTTGGCCGACGTGGGATTTCCGATTGCCGAAGCGTCGCCCGATGGCACATTCATCATCACGAAACATGAAGGCACCGGCGGCCGCGTGAACGTTCCTTCGATTAAAGAACAACTGCTCTACGAGATGGGTGATCCGCACGCGTACATCACGCCGGACTGTGTCGCGGACTTCACCACAATTCGATTGGCGGATGACGGGCGCGATCGCGTGCGCGTCTTCGGGATTAAAGGCCGTCCGGCGACGGATTCTTTAAAGGTATCGATCAGCTATTCGGCGGGGTTCAAGGCGGTTGGAACATTGGTGTACGCGTGGCCCGATGCCTACGTCAAAGCGAAAGCGGCGGATCAAATCCTGCGGGCGCGTCTCGATCGGCTCGGACTAAAATTCGATCAGGTGCTGACTGAATTTGTCGGGGCAAACGCGACCCACGGTTCGTTGGCCGGCGAGCCTTCACCGGATTTGGCAGAAGTGCAACTGCGCTTCGGCGTGCGGGGAGACGATCGCGCGGCGATCGAGCGGTTCACGAAAGAAATAGCGCCGTTAGTTTTGACGGGACCGCCAGCTGTGACGGGCTTTGCCGGCGGCCGTCCAAAAGTGGAAGAGATCGTGGCGTATTGGCCGGCGCTGATCCCGAAGAGCGAGATTGTCTCGCACGTCGAAGTAATCGAAACGTAGGACAAAGAGGAAGACTAAACCTTGAAAGTGAGCTTGACGCGACTTGCGCACGCGCGTTCCGGCGACAAAGGCGACACGGCCAATGTCGGATTGATCGCTTTGCGTGAAGAGTGGTATCCGCTGCTCGCGCGCGAAGTGACCGCGGCGCGCGTAAAAGGACACTTCCGCGGAATCTGCAAAGGCGAGGTGGAACGCTTCGAGTTGCCGAACCTCGGCGCGCTCAATTTTCTTTTGCATGAGAGTCTCGGCGGCGGTGGCACACTATCGCTCATGACCGACGCGCAGGGCAAGACCTTTTCCACGGCGCTGCTGCGGATGGAAATTGAAATCGCGGATGACGAAGCATCTCGCCTGGGCCTCTCTTAATTTTCAGATGCCAGAATCCGAAACAGTATTGTTTGAGACGCGCGATGGCCTGGCGTACTTGACGATGAACCGTCCCGAAAAGCGCAACGCGCTGAACGAGGACGTGGTCACTGGACTTAAAGAGGGTTTGCGCCGCGCGAATGCCGCTGAGTCCACTCGGTGCATCGTGCTGCGTGGCGCTGGTTCTGATTTCTGTGCCGGGGCGGACCTGGCAGCCCTTCAGAAAATCGCGGGGGCTTCCGTTGCCGAAAACCTGGAAGATGCGCAGACGCTCGCAGAGTTGTTTCTATTGATTCGCGAACTTGATGTGCCAGTCGTGGCTGCCGTTCATGGGCGCGCGTTGGCGGGGGGCAGTGGGCTCGCGCTGGCTTGCGACATCGTTCTTGCTGAACGCGACGCGCGCTTTGGCTTTCCCGAGGTAAAAATTGGTTTTGTGCCGGCGATGGTGATGGCGATTCTGCGGCGGAGTGCGTCGGAGAAGAAGGCCTTCGAGTTGATTACGACGGGCGTTGAGATCTCAGCCGACGAGGCTGCGCAACTCGGCTTGGTGAATCATGTTTTCGAGTCGGACAAGTTTGAGTTAGAAGTCGAATCGTTCGCGCAGCGCTTTTTAAAGATGAGTCGTTCTGCGCTCAGCTTATCGAAAAAGCTGTTCTATGCAACTGACGGTGTGGCCTTTCCTGACGCGTTGGCGGCGGGCGTGGACATCAATGCTACTGCGCGGATGACGAAGGATTGTCGGGCGGGAATTGCGCGTTTTCTCGAGAAATAGCTCTCAATCGCGCGGCTTAACGTTCTCGCGGATGAACTTCGCGATGTCCTGGGTTGAAGTACCGGGCAAGAAAATCTCCGCCACTCCCTGTTCCTTCAGCTTCGGAATATCTTCTTGCGGGACGATGCCTCCCAAAACAACGAGGGTGTCATTCATCCCCTGTTCGCGGAGGAGCGAGACGATGCGCGGGCAAAGCGTGTTGTGAGCGCCGCTCAGAATCGAGACTCCGACCGCGTCCACATCTTCCTGCAGAGCCGCAGCGGCAATCATTTCAGGAGTCTGACGGAGGCCCGTGTAAATGACTTCCATGCCGGCATCACGGAGGGCGCGCGCGATAACTTTCGCACCACGATCGTGACCATCAAGGCCTGGCTTTGCGACGAGCACGCGAATCTTTCTTTCTGCTTGGGCCATTTTGTTAGATGAAAAGAAATCGCGTTAGATCGCAGGTTCTTCGTAGATGCCGTAGACATCGCGCAGCGCTGAACAAATTTCGCCGAGTGTAGCGTACTCGCGCACAGCTTCGATTGTCGCGGGCATCGTGTTGTCACCGGCTTCAGCCGCGTGCCGTAGTTTGTCCAACGTTCTCACGACCGCTTGGTTGTCTCTACGAGCACGGGTCTGTTCCAGACGTTCGAGCTGGTGGTGCCGCACGGATTCGTCGATG
Source organism: uncultured Acidobacteriota bacterium (assembly GCA_963726075.1). GTDB lineage: Bacteria > Acidobacteriota > Blastocatellia > Pyrinomonadales > Pyrinomonadaceae > UBA11740. The sequence continues at coordinate 503,589 of CAVSAQ010000002.1, forward strand.
ACGAGAGTCGGAATCTCGGTGCCGGTCTGCTCCATTTGATACTTATTCACGCCGACGATTGTCTGTTCCCCGGCTTCCAGTGCCTTCTGGTACTGATAGGCGGAGTCCTGAATCTCTCTTTGCGGAAAACCCTTTTCGATGGCTTCGACCATCCCACCCATATTATCGATTCGCTCGAAATAGTCGCGCGCGCCGTCTTCCATCTTCTGCGTTAGCGATTCGACAAAATACGAACCGCCCAGCGGGTCGACCGTATGCGCAACTCCACTTTCTTCAGCAATGATTTGTTGAGTGCGCAGAGAAAGTAACGCAGCGCGATCAGTGGGGAGCGCCAGCGCTTCGTCGTAAGAATCGGTGTGAAGCGATTGCGTGCCGCCCAGCACGCCGGCGAGGGCCTGAATCGCTACGCGCACGACGTTGTTGAGCGGCTGCTGCACGGTTAAAGAAACGCCGGCTGTCTGCGTGTGAAATCTGAGTTTCAACGTGCGTTCACTCGATGAACCGAATCGATCCCGCATGACTCTCGCCCAGATTCTTCTGGCCGCGCGGTACTTCGCAATCTCTTCAAAGAAGTCATTGTGGGCGTTGAAAAAGAATGAAATTCGCGGCACGAAGCGATCGATATCCAGCCCGGCGCGGATGCCCCAATCGACATATTCGATTCCATCGCGCAGCGTAAACGCGAGTTCCTGCAGGGCGGTCGCTCCGGCTTCACGAATGTGGTAGCCGCTGACAGAAATCGGGTTGTACCGCGGCACCTGCTCAGTGCAGAATTCGAACGTGTCGATGACGAGCTTCATTGCCGAGCGGATTGGGTAAATCCACTCCTTCTGCGCGATGTACTCTTTGAGAATGTCGTTCTGCAGAGTCCCCGATATCTTCTTCCAGTCGGCTCCTTGTTTTTCGGCAACTACCAAATACATCGCGAGCAGAACGGACGCGGGCGCATTGATAGTCTGCGACACCGTCACTTGTTCCAGATCGATGCCGTCGAACAGGGCCTCCATGTCGGCAAGCGAGGAAACCGCGACGCCGCATTTGCCGACCTCTCCTTCTGATAGAGGAGAGTCCGCGTCATAACCCATCAACGTTGGTAAGTCATACGCGACCGAGAGCCCGGTTTGGCCTTCCCTTGAAAGGTACTTGAACCTAAGGTTGGTCTCTTCGGGCGTGCCGAACCCAGCGAACTGCCGCATCGTCCAAAGCTTGCCCCGATATCCGCTGGCGTGAATTCCGCGGGTGTAGGGAAATTCTCCAGGCGAACCGATATCGTTCTCGGTGTTGATCCGGGCGACGTCCGCCGGCGAGTAGAGACGATTAACCTCGTCCAGTGACACCGTCCGAAAACTCGACTTACGTTCGCCTGCGTTTCCGGAGGACTTCGTAGGCTGGTCCGTTGAGGTATCTGTGGTTGGCATTTGAAAAGAATGGCAGTTGCTGATTGAAATCTGATGTTATTGAAACGGTTTTAGGGTGTCAAACAGGAAGCAGTTGCGCAAAGAAGGATGCGCGGCTGCGAAAGGCTGCAGCCGCGCGATTTTGGAAGGACCCGACTTCGTGGACAGAGCAGCAGGGTAAAGCAGGTGCTGTTAGCGGACGAAGGAAATACTCGCTAGATTTGTAGCTGATTGAGATTTAAGCGGAACCACAACATCACTGGGCCGCACCATACCAAGACGCGCTCTCGCCGCAGATTCGATTGTCCCCGGTTCCGTTGTAAGTCGAATAACCTCTGTTTGCAGTGATGCGTTGAGGCGACTCAGAGTCGCAATCTCTGTTTCCATCTGATGAAACTGCCGTTCGGCAGCATTAAGCTGCGTGTGCCCTCGGAAGTTCACCGTTACGCAAATCGCCGCAGTCGCGATAACAATCATTGCCAGGTAAATCCACGATGGAAGCACCCTGACCGTATTCGCTAGCGCACGTTCAACTGTCCGCGAGTGTTGCGGGAACGACCCAACTGCGAGTTGCGATGCCGCGGTGCGGGACATTAAGTGTCGGCTGTTAAGCCAGGAAGAATTTGCAGGGTGGTTCAAAGGACACCTCCGATTACGTCGGTCTAAGGTTTTGCTTGTGTATGCGTTTGGTTTCGCTGTGGCGCCGATCGCCCGTCCACTATCGTCGCCGCGACTCGCGCCGTTGCCCCGGGTCGAAACTGTCGACGTTGAGTGCAGATTCGCAACGAAGCCATCTTTCTTCTGACAGTCACTCTCGATCGAGACGCCAGTTTTCCGGTTGGGGGGCTTATGGGCTGCGTATTCATTGATTACCGACTCCCGCTGTGGACTGAAAACTCTTGTTTTGCACTATATACAGCGTTTACTACTGAAGCGGCCGCTACATCCGGTGGTACTTTGTCGGCCAATCCCCTTGCGATTCAATGCTTTAGCGCAAGTGGGGTTGAATGTAACAGCGGTTTTACAGAGGCGCAATACCATTTTACTGCAACAAGTTAGCAACGTAACCTCAACGTTTACATCAGGTAACGGCGATTAAGCGCTTAATTCGGCGAACGCGCGGCGAACGGAAAAGGGCTCAAGGCCATTACGGCGACGGGGGCGTGTCCTGTTGACGCATTTGGCCTCTTTTGAATTTTGTGACACGTCTTTAGCCCTGTCCGAGAGCGCGGACGGACGCAGTAACAGGCGCATTAACAACGAGTTAGGTCATTACTCGAGCTAGGCACGCGTGTTGCCGATGGTTTCGCTGGTATTCGTGTACACACCCCTAACGGAGATTCGATTTAGATGAAAGCAATTAAAATCGCTGAGCGAGGCTTGACCCTGGTAGCTGGTGGCCTATTCAACGCCATCCAGGCTGTAAACAAGTACAAGCCAAATCCTTCTTTTACCCCGAAGTGGTCAGACAAGCCGCTACTCAAGTCCTGGCAGAAAACGAAGCCTACCTTGGGATGGCCGAGAACGACTGACTCGCTGTGCCCGAATTGTGTCATCGAGGCGCGTGAGCAAATCCTCAGCGGTGAGAAGGATGTGTCGGTACTCATCAACGAGAAAGTCGGGGAAGTCAAAGCGCAAATCATTGAGCGCGACGGTGAGATTTGGATGATCAAGGACTGTCCAATACACGGTCAAATCGAAGATATGATGGCTATGGATTCAAAGTTCATGACCCATATCGAAGCGATGTTTCCCGGTCGTGATATTCAGTCGCATAACGACGAAAAGCTTCACAATCATGGCACGAGCACGATCAAGTACGGCCGCGGTGCGGTATTAACCGTTGACCTGACTAATCGCTGCAACATGATGTGCGACCCGTGTTTCATGGACGCCAACCAGGTTGGTTTTGTTCATGAACTGAACATGGAAGATATCAAGGAGATTCTCGATAACGCGATTTCGATTAAACCGCGCCGGCAAATGTCGGTGCAGTTCTCGGGCGGCGAACCCACCATCTCTCCGCACTTCATTGAAGCGATCAAGTATTCACGCAAGGTTGGCTACAATTCGGTACAGGCGGCGACCAACGGTATTGAGTTCGCGAAGAGCAAGGAATTCTGCCGGCAAGCTGCCGAGGCGGGTTTGCGGTATGTCTATTTCCAATTTGACGGAATTGGCAATGACGCAAACAGCCACCGTCAGGTTGGCAATCTGTTCGACGTAAAGCTTCGCGCAATTAACAACCTGCACGAAGCGGGTGTCGAAATCGTTTTGGTCACGACCCTGGTAAACGGAATTAATAACGACCAGGTGGGCTCGATCATTCGATTCGCGCTCGACAATCCGAAGAAGATTGCGTTCCTTTCGTTCCAGCCGGTTTCATTTACTGGTCGCGACGAGGCGATTACGCCGGAGCGCCGCCTGCAACAGCGCTACACGCTGTCGCACCTCGCACACGACGTGAAGAACCAGGTTGGCATCACTGAGCCGACGCGCGATTGGTTCCCGCTCTCGCTCATGGGCGCGTTTGCTGACTTTGCAGATCTCGTGCACGGTCCGGATGCCGATTGGGGCCAGGTCTCGTGCGGCTGCCACCCGAACTGTGGGGTCGGCACGGCCGTCATGATCGACAAAGAAACTAAGGAAATGAGTCCGGTTCCGGCGTTCTTGAATATTCCCGGTCTGGTGAAGGACATGCGGAAGATCACGGATGCCGCCCGCGGCAAGTGGAAGTCGAACTTTATGATGGGGCTCGCTCTGCTGAAGCACTATCAACCATTTGCAGCGCCATCACAGTTCAACCTGTATGAGCTTTTTAAGAAGTTCGACAAGTCTTTTGGACTGACCGGAAAGGATTACGGAAAGGTTGACGGCAATCGGAGCGTCGAGGATATCGAGAAGCGTCGCTCGGACCGTTGGAACTTCCTGTTCATCGCGGGCATGTGGTTCCAGGATCTCTTCAACTACGACTTCCGCCGCACTGAGATGTGCATCATTCCGTACGGCACGCAGGAAGGCGAGATCAGCTTCTGCGCTTACAACACGGGGATCGGCTGGCGCAACATCATTGAGCACATGCATCAGAACGCGACCGTGGCCAAGTGGTACGACGAACACGGCCGCCACGAGATTTTTGCGGGTGGCAAAGCGGTTCCGATGGCTGACCCCACGCACAATCTCAAACTGAACGACATCGACCTGGCGCGGCCGAACAAGCCGCAGATGGAAGGGCCGAAGACGGCACACGAAGAGAAAGTGATGATGCGTAAGCTCTATCAGGATATGGTGCTGAAGCAACAGCAACTCACCAAGACAGACAACGGTGACAAGCCCGTCCAAATTCAAGGGCTCAACGGCAAGAAAAGCGCTGCCGTGGTAACGGTCTAACGTTGCTTCACTGGCTTCGAAGCCCCGCGGGTGAACTAAAACTCGCGGGGTTTCTCATGTCCGCTTGACCCGACTCAATCTCAGCGTGTTAAATAGCAGGTCGGAAATTGAACAGTCGAAGGAAGTGATGACTAGATGGCAGTAGTGAACGTCAATCCCGGCGAGTCAATCGAAAGCGCGCTCCGCCGCTTCAAGCGCAAAGTGATGACTGAAGAGATCATCAAAGACGCGAAGAAGCATGCTTTCTTTATGCCGCCCGGACAAAAGGCGAAGCTCAAATCGGCGCTGGCTCGCAAACGTAACAAGAAGAAGGCACGTCCGCGGCCCCGTCCGACTAATTGAGATCAATCGACCAATTAACCGCGACTCACCAGATCGATCCCAGCAAAACTGAGACTGGCCGTGCACGTTGAAAAAAACGTTGCGCGGCAGTCTGCTTGATCGAACCTGGTATAAAATTGGGCGGCACCTGAATGACTCGCATTTTGATCACAAACGATGACGGCATCCACTCCGACGGTCTTGGCACCCTGGAGCGGGCGCTTCGCGAATTGGGTGACGTGTACGTGGTTGCGCCCGCATCTGAAATGAGCGGCGCATCGCACAGTCTCACCCTGGCGCGGCCGCTGCGCATTCGCCAGGTAGACAGTCGGCACTGGACCGTGGATGGCACACCAACTGACTGTGTAACTCTCGCGCTCCATAAAATTCTCGGGGAGGATGAACACCCGCACGTTTGCGTTTCAGGCATCAACCACGGCGGCAATCTGGGTGACGACGCGACTTACTCGGGAACTGTGGCCGGCGCGCTGGAAGCGACGATCCTCGGCGTTCCGGGGCTCGCCGTGAGTCTGGTTGCGCGTGAGAACTTTGATTTTGCAGAAGCGGCGCGCTTTGCGGTGCTCGCCACCAAAAAAATTCTCAGTGAAGGTTTGCCGGAGGGCACGCTGCTGAACATGAACGTGCCGCAGGGCGAAATCAAAGGCGTGCGGGTTACCCGACAGGGCATCAAGAACGCGCGTCCAGTGATCACTGAACACATCGATCCGCGGGGCAAGCCTTACTTTTGGATTGGCGAACAGTATTTTCGTTCGAACGCCGAAGGCGGCACCGACTATCGAGCAATCGAAGAAGGTTACGTTTCAATCACTCCTTTGAAGAGCGACATGACTGACCACGCCCTCTTGTCGTCCCTGGATTCCTGGAGCTACCTGAACTCTGTAGAAGTGCTCCAAAGTTAAGACGCGCGACCTAACAACTTGAGTTTCTCTTCACAAGCAACAACGCTCAAAGCCGAGTACCGCATTCCGCGCGAGCGCATGGTCGAACGTCTGCGCGATCATTACGGCATTAAAGATCAGCAGGTGCTCAACGCGATGTTAACTGTGCCGCGACACTTCTTCGTGTCGCAGGCTTTGCAGGGAACGGCGTATGGCGATCACGCTTTGCCGATCGATTTTAATCAGACGATCTCACAGCCATATATCGTCGGGCGTATGACTGAACTGCTGGAGCTCGACAAGAAAAGTCGCGTGCTCGAGATTGGCGCCGGCTCAGGTTATCAAACCGCGGTGCTCGCGCAGCTTGCTTCGCAAGTGTTTGCCATTGAACGCATCGGCGAACTGGCACGTCAGGCGCATGCTCGGCTCCGTGAGCTCGGGATTCATAACGCGACGGTCAAAGCTTTCGACGGAACGCTGGGATGGAAGGCGCATGGTCCCTACGATGCGATTCTGGTGGCCGCGGGCGGGCCGGTCATTCCTGATCCCCTCGTTTCACAATTGCAAATCGGAGGCCGTCTGGTGATTCCCATCGGAGAGACACGCGAGTCGCAGAAGCTTGTGCGCGTGATCAAGACCGAGACGTCACACAAAGCGGAAGAGCACGGCGCTTGTCAGTTTGTGCCGCTCATCGGACAGCATGGGTGGTCAACTTAGTAAGCAGATCTGAACAATGGATTCGTTAATCGAACTATTCCACTACCTGAAAGATCTTCTCAATCCGAAGATTATTATTGAGACGCTATTGGTGAAGGGTGGGGTTTTCGTCTACCTGGGCCTGATCTTCATCGTGTTTGCCGAAACAGGTTTGGCGGTCGGATTCTTTCTGCCTGGCGACTCGCTATTGGTGGTCGCCGGACTGTTCGCCGCGACCGGCAAGCTCAATTTGGCAGCGTTGCTGTTAACTTTGTTCGTGGCCGCGGTCGTGGGTGACGGCGTGGGATACTACACCGGCGCCCGTTTGGGGCCGCGCATTTTCAAGAAAGAGAAGTCGCTGCTGTTCCGACCCAGTCATCTGTTGAAGGCCCACGCGTTTTACGAGAAGTACGGCGGCAAGACGATCATCATTGCGCGATTTGTCCCGATTGTGCGGACCTTCGCGCCCATCGTGGCCGGCGCGGCAAAAATGCCTTACCGGAATTTTGTTGTTTACAACGTGGTGGGCGGTTTCCTCTGGGTTTTCAGCATGATTCTGGCGGGCTACTTCCTCGGCAGCCTGCTGAAATCGAAATTTGGAATTGATTTGGATGAGCACATTGAATGGGTCGTCCTCATCGTTGTGGCCCTGTCGTTGGTGCCTCCGCTAATCGAATATTTGAAAGCCAGACGAGAGAAGGCAGCGCGTGCAAAAAATGCAGAGGTTTGACCTGCTCCTGCGCGTCACATAGAATCCATTCAGTTTTTGTCGGGGCGTGGCTCAGCCTGGTAGAGCGCACGGTTCGGGACCGTGAGGTCGGAGGTTCGAATCCTCTCGCCCCGACCATTTTTTTAGAACGACGGCTGCTCTCACGCAGCCGTTCTGTTTTTCGGGAGAAAACCTCTTGATCCTCAGAACCAAGTTCCTATTCGCGGTGATATCGCTTGTCGCTATTGGTTTGCTGACGGTGTACGCAGGTACTTCAGACCCGACGGTGATATCGGCAAACACGCCTTCAATACAAGCAACGCCCACGCCAACGCCTGCTAAATTGACCGTCGAGGATCTAAAGAAGCTGCGTTGGATTGAAGGCACATGGCGCGGGACCGGCGTTAATCAGCCTGCCTTCTTTGAGCGTTACCGGTGGGAGAACGACACCACGCTGGCCGTGGATGGTTTCGAAAACGAGAAGCTCGAGAAGGTCACTGATACGACCCGGTTTGAATTGAAAGACGGAGAGTTTGGCGGTGGCAGCGAAGGTGCCCGTTACGTGGCGACGGCGCTGGACGATAACTCGATCAGATTCGGGCCGGTAATAAAGGCTCGAAACTTTTTCGTTTGGAAGCGCGAGTCAAAAGACCTTTGGACCGCCATCATCCAACCGCTGCCGAGACCCGACAGACCAACGAAAGAAACTTTCTACAAGATGGAACGCTTGCCTGATCCGAAATGAGTTAAAGCTCGCTTCACCTCGAAGCTTCGCAACGCATTCTTAGAAGTCGAAAGGCTTCTTCAAAACTCTCCAGGTTGTCTTTAGAACCGCCACAATTTTAGGCGACTTTTCGTTTGAAGTGCGCTTCGAATCCTGTGTGCGCGCGACAACCGCATTGCGAGAACTGTCCGCGGACTTTCGATGAAGGCGCGCGGTTGAAGAGATGACAGATCGGTTCCGGCTCCGGCGAACCGTACGCGAACTGGCACGCGACGGCGCGGCTGCCAATTTATCCTCCGCCAATTGTCCACTTGTTTCCGCAATCGGAGTCAGGTCAGGTGATGAAGGTTGTGACTTCTGGTCCTTCACGATTGCCGGGATGGACGGGGCGGGAGATTCGAGATAACCAATGAACACGGCACTCAGAAACAGTCCCAGCACCGCCAGACTCGTCAGCAGCATCGGCTTTTTCAATCCAGGCCGAGAATGCGGCAAACGCTTGGGCAGTGTCATTAACGACTGTCGCTCAGCATCCTGAACCAGTTCGGTGCCGTCGAAATCGCACATGCTATGAGAATCGGAAAACGTAAAATTGCACGCCGGACAATACTTCATCTAAAAAACCTCTGAATGAATTTTGAGGGGAGCGGACAGGAAAGAACCAAACGGAACATTACACGCATTCGAAGAAACACACAACAGACATTCAGTATAAGCGCGCGCGAGATTCTCTAGCGCAGGCTATGACGCGAGATAGCTGTGTGCTTTGAGCCCTGCTTTAGAAGTTCACTCCTGAAGACCACTACTTCTGATACCGAGAAGGCTACCGGTGCGAACCCAAGACCTTGGTGAAGTTCAACCAGCTCAAGTGCACCCGGAGAGTGGCGCAGGCGCGCCACCGTGAGATGCGGATGAAAGGGACGCGACTCGCGGGTGAAGCCGGCTTGAGCAAGTTCGTCTTCGATAGCGGCGTGCAAGGTCAGCAGGCCGGAGGCTTGCGTACCGATCCAAAGAACGCTCGGACGGCCGCGTGCTGGGAACGTGCCGCAATCAGAGATTGTTAGTTCAAAGGATGAAACCGATTTGGTTGCGCTCGCGACCGCGGCAGAGACTTTTGTAACGTCAGTGACCGGAACGTTCCCGAGAAATTTCAGTGTCAGATGCAGATTGGCTTCGCGGCTCCAACTAGCGCGCACGTCAGGAAGTTCGCGACGAAGGGAAGCAATGTGTTGCGCGAGCCGCGCGCGGACGTCGCGTGGGAGTTCGATGGCGATGAAAGTACGGAAGCTGTCCACCATTACGGAGACCGGAAAGCAGAAGGCAAAAGGCAGAAGGCAGAACGCAGACCGCAGAACGCGGCGGAAGCACATCCAACCAAAGTCTCAAGACCAAAGATCAAAGACCTGAGTCTGTGTAACCTGCGCAATCTGCGGATGACTGCTTCACGGCTTCGGTGTCAACACAACCGTCTCTTTCGTCGCGCCGTCGATCGCGGCTTTGCTAAACGGAAACGCACGCGGAGTCACGTTGCGCCAATCGTCCAGCTGATCTTTCCAGTGAGGACTGTTTGGCCATCCCGACTGTCCGAGAGGAATGCCGTGCTGACTTTTGTCCCAATCAGAAACGTCGGCAATCAGCCGCATTGAGACCGCGGAGCCAACATTGACCGTGCCGCCAGATCCGTTTTGGGGAATCGGCGCAATTGTGAATTGCGCGCCGATCAGCGGCGCGGCTGCCAAAGGATGTGTGAAGCGCGCTTTGGTTTGTGCTCCCCAACTCCATTTCGATTCGTCAGCGCCGAGACTCTTCGTGAGCGCCTGCCGTGCATCCTCGTACGACGCTTTGAGAAGCTGTGCATAACTCCCAAATTCTTTCGGCAGCCATTCACGCGGCTGTTCGGTGACTGCGCGATCGGCCAAAAGGTCGGCCTGCGGCCACCCGTACGTGCGGGCGAGGTCCGGACCGAGCGCCGCGTTAATGATGCGATCACGAAACGCGCGGCGCATTTGCCACACGACCAACGCCGCGCGCGAATCAGCGGACATGGCGCCGTCCCAAGATTCAAGATCGGCAATGAGTGAAGGAGGCAAGCTGCCTGCGCTCTCAGAGCCGCCTGCGCTCCGTAAGATTTTTGCCGCGCCGCGCGCGAACATGACGCCGCCGATTGAGTGAACATCCCCGAGAATCTTTCGGAAGTCTTCAGTCGTAAGTTTTGGTTTCGCTGAAAGCAAATCAGCGATGCGTCGCGCGCGATAGGGCGACGCCCATGCGTGACTGACAAAGTAAGGATAGCTCGATCCCACGACGCGCTGATTGGCAGTCACGATCATTCCCGAAGGCGGATCGTAAAGGTGCGGCAGTTTTTCGAACGGAATGTATCCAGTCCATTCGCCGTCATCGGTCGTGCCGTCATAGGGCACGCTGCCGTCACCGCTTTTGCGAATCGGAATCCAACCCGCGCCGTAATAACCGATGTGGCCGTCAACATCTGCGTAGACGAAATTCTGCGTCGGACCGCGGTAATGGCTGAGCGCGGCCGTGAACTCTTTCCAGTTCCGCGCGCGATTCACTTCAAGAAATCCCACCGTCTGAAGTGTCGAGGGATCGAGCGAGGTCCAGCGAAGCGCGTAGCGCCTGCCGTCCTTCTCCAGAATGATCGGGCCGTGGCGCGTGACGGTTACGTTGAGTGTTTGTGTTTCGGTCTCCGGCGAGCCGAAGCCCTTGCGAACCTTAATTTCTTCCTGACGCACTTCGGCGTCGCGCAAACCTGTGGGCGTCTGGTACTTCGTTGGATTCGCCTTATCAAACTTCTCAACGTAAAGGTCCTGCACGTCCGGGCCGAGATTCGTCACGCCCCACGCTATGCGTTCGTTGTGACCGGCGACAATTCCCGGCACGCCAGGGAACGTTACGCCGGCGACGTGGATTCCCGGCGCGCTCAATTGCGTTTGGTACCAAATGCCGGGCGCTGACGCCGGAATGTGCGGATCGTTGGCCAAAAGAGGTTTACCGGTGGCGGTGCGTTTCCCGGACACGACCCAATTGTTGCTGGCGTGAATCGTTTCCAATGCCGGTGGAGTGAGACCGAGCAACTCGAACGAACGCTGCTGTGCCTCGTTGAGTTTGTAGAGTTCGGCGAGGATAGCTGGCGAAACGCCCTCTCTGACGGCGGGGCTGATACTTCGCGCTTGACGCCTATCTGAACCTACGACCAAAACATCAAGGGGAGACGTTTCAGGCAGGAGCGCTTCGCGTTTTTCTTTTGGAAGAGAGGCAAGCGATGCGCGCATCAAGTCCAGTTGCCACGTGGAAGACAGGTACTCAGCCATCAGCGCGCCGACGGCTAATGAATCCGCAGGCGCCCAGGGGCGCGGCTTGTACTGAAGAAGGCGGAACTCTGGCGGCATCGTCTGGTCGGTGAGGGAATTGATATAAGCATTGACGCCCTTGGAATAAGCCGTGACCGCGACCCTGAATTGGGGATCGAGGTTGGCGGCGGCTTGATCGATGAGGCGGCCGAAACCGAAGGTGCGATGTAGCTTGTCCTGCGCGAGGGTCGCTTGCCCAAAGATTTCAGAGAGTTCGCCCCGCGCCGTGCGACGCTGCAAATCCATCTGCCACAGGCGATCGCTTGCCGTGACGTAGCCCTGGGCGAAATACAAGTCTTCGTCGTTTGTGGCTTCGATATACGGAATGCTGCGTTCGTCCCGCCGCACGGTAACCGGGGCACGCAAGCCCGACACTTGCAACGACCGAGTTGCCGCGGGCGCAGATTGTGACGAAACTCTCGCTGCGGGGTTGAAAACAGCGCCGATCAAAGCCGCGGTCGCCAAAGACAGAAGGAATGCTCGTCTCATTAATTGAACCCTCGACTGAATTTGATGAGCCGGGATACTAACATAGGGTGAACTTGATTTACTCTGTTCGGGGCGATGCGGTCTCTGTTATGATTCGCCCGTCAGACTAACACTTGATCGGATCAGCCATGAGAAAAACGACTATTGCAATTTTTGCTTTGCTAATTTGTTCGGCAGCCACATTCGCGCAGGAACACAAAGAGCGATCTGCGCCACCAGTGCGGCCGCCGCAGACCCAAACCCAAACCCCACCGCAGTCCGGGGGGCAACCGTACTCGCTTAGATACACATCACCTGAGGGGCGCTACACCGTTTTGCTTCCTAACCAGCCGAAGCTTTCGACGCAACCTTCTACCGCCCCAGATGGCAGGCAAATGACTCAATATATGGCGATGGCCGGTGACGATAGCGGCATGCTTATGGTGGCTTATTTCGATTACCCTGGCGATGTCGCTTTCAACCTCGATAAGGCGCGGGACGGGATGGTTACCAGTATCAAAGGCACTCTGCTGGACGAGCACTCGATGAGTTTGGGTGGCGCGCCAGGGCGGCAAATTAAGGTCGCTGCGCAGACTGAGCAGGGGTTGGAGTTTATCGATCGAGCGCGCTTCTATGACGTGAAGCCGCGGGTTTATGTGCTCCAGTGCATTACGCCGAAGTCTATCGACAGTGCAGCAATCGCGGAGAAATGCGAACAGTTCTTCGACTCGTTCAGAGTGCGTTCGACGCCCTAACACGCCTTAGAAATGGTTGCCCGCAAGCTTCCGATGCGCATTTTCTTTTTGCTGACGCTGTGTCTGCTTTACAGTTCATGCGCCAGCAATGACGCACTGCAAACTAAAACAGCCGATGGCGCGCTTCCACCGGTCGTCGCGACCGTGAACGGCCAGGAAATCTCCACCAAGTTCTACGAGATGTACCTGAAGAACGGCAAAGAAGCGCTGGCCCTGGATCCAAATACTGATGAGGGCAGAAAGAAAGTCGAGCAACTACGCGAAGGAATCGTCTCGGAATTAATCGACCGGGCCCTGATCGCCCAGGAAGCCCAACGTCGCAGCCTGACCATCGCGCCCGACAAATTGGCAACCGCTGAACAGCGCGCGATTCAACAGTTTGGTGGGGAGCAAAAGTATGACGAATACCTGAATGGGTTTCGTCTGTCCCGCACAGAGTATCTCGAAGTCATTAAGTCGGAACTCTATGGCGAGTTGATGCGCAGCGAGTTGAGTAAGGACTTGTCGGTTTCAGAAAAAGAAATAAGTGACTACTACGAAGCGCAGAAAGCAGAGCCAAACTTTCAGCAGCCCGAACGCATCACCGCATCGCACATTCTGATCGCCGCGCGCGCCAATCTCATTGAGCGACAACTGAGAGAAGAGAAAAACCTGTCCGGCGACTCTTTGGCCGCAGGGGTTCGCGAAGAAATGGCTGCGCGTCGCCGCCGCGCTGAAGATCTCCGCCGCAAGGCCGCGAGCGGCTCGGATTTCGCGAAGCTGGCCCGAGAGTCTTCCGACGATCCAGGCACGCGTGAGGCTGGGGGCAGTTTGGGGGCCTTCACCAGAGACACGCACGCAAAGGCTTTCGATGAAGCGGCCTTTAAGCTCAGACCGGGGTCGGTGAGCGACGTGGTCGAAACGGAATATGGCTTTCACATAATTAAGGTCTTCGCGCGTGAGACCGCGCGTGTGCGCACGCTGGCGGAGATGACGCCGGAGATTCGAGCCCGCCTGCTCGCAAAACGCCAGGCGGAAGAGCTGACCAACTGGCTAAAAGAATCGCGGCGCAAGGCGACAGTTCGCGTTAATGAGCCCTTTCGTTTTGGCGCGCTGAAAACTGAGTTTGCCGGGACTTGATAGCGTCCGGCGGCTTTGCCGAAAAAGCCAGTGCCGCGAGTGAACAGACTCATCGAGCTGCGAAGCAGCGATCTTAGCTAAGCCCAAGGCGAAGTTTTACGAGCCTTGGGAAACTATGCCGGTTCTGATGAGCGGAGTCCCGAAGCGGGCGACGTCTCAGTCTTGAGTTCATGGTCTTGAGTTTCGAGTCAAAAAACACGCGACTGCCCCTTTGAGTGATTAGTCGCCGCTCCGCGGCTCCCGCAAAATTTGTTACGGGTTACCCAAGGCTCGCAGAGCCTCGCCTTGGGCTTAACTACAGCCGCTGCTTCGCAGCTTGTTGAATATTGCAAGCTAGATGTGGCGTGGATGAGCGATCAATATAAGCATTAGTAGCCCACCGCAGAGTCTTTGGGCAAAGCAGAAACCGCCGGACTCGCCCTATACTCCTTAGCTAAATAAAAACTGCGGGAGGTTCGACCCGTCGCTTGCTCGTGACTTCGGAATCTTGCAAATTGCTTGCGAAAAAATTGTATCCGCTCGTCGCGCTCAGTATTTATTCTGATTTTCGAAGCCTCAAGTCTGCTCCCTTCAAGAGCCCTCAAACCCTCAAGTTTTTCTCAAGTCTCCATGGCTATGCTGGGCTCACTTTAACGGTGAACCAGATGCAGCCAGCTAATCACAATGAAATCAGCAAGCGGATCTTGAAAGGAGACTCTGTCATGTTTCGAAAAATCTCTGCCACTTTAGGTGCCTTGTTACTCGTTTTGGCGACCAGCGTTGTGGTCTCAGCGGCGTCGTTGAGTTCTACATTGCAATCCCGGCTCGCCGGCGCCGCCGACTCGTTGAGCGTCGGCACTGTAATCGTAACTTTCAATACAACAAATGGACTAAATGAATCCCATTTGAGTGTTTTGCGCGGCTTGGGAATCACTCGCGGTTACAAGCTGCAGCAGTTGGGGATAGTCGCGACGAATGCGACTGCCGGCCAAGTGCGCGCACTGGCGTCAAACGGGGCGGTCCGCTCAGTCTGGTCCAATGACCGTCTTTACTATTACATGGCGCAGGCCCGCGTGCTGGCGGGTGTGGATCGCTTGCGCACCGATTCGGCCATGACTTCACGCAACGGTGGTCAGCCCGTTTCCGGACAGGGCAACTTTGCCGTCGTGATCAACGATTCCGGCATCGATGCCACGCACAACGATCTGAAACTCGGTCCACACGTTATTCAGAACGTCCAGATACTTACCGACTCAGATACGGAGAATGCGGTCGTCTCTTTGCCACTGGATGGATTCTTTAGTCTCCAGGTGGTCGAGAATGTGCCGAACACCGATACGCACGTGGGTCACGGCACTCACTGCGCAGGCATCGTGGGTGGGTCGGGCCAGCAGTCCGGTGGGCTCTATGCCGGTGTGGCTCCCGGTGCAAAGCTGATCGGCACGGGCTCAGGCGCAGGGTTATTTATTTTGAATGCGCTGGGTGGCTATGAATGGTCGCTCGCTAATCAGTTCGTACACAACATTCGAGTTATCTCGAACTCCTGGGGCGGCTCCGGCGCTTTCAACCCGGACAATCCGATTAACCTCGCGACCAAAGAGGCTCATGGTCGCAACATTATTTCGCTATTCGCCGCCGGCAACGCGGGCCCCGGACCCGACACGCATAACCCGTACGCAAAGGCTCCGTGGGTTATCTCAGTAGGTGCGGGCACGAAAGAGGGTGGACTCGCCGGCTTCTCGTCGCGCGGAACTTCCAAAGCAGCACGCCTGGCTGACACTGATCCGAATAACGATTACGACGCGCCGACGATCGTCGCGCCGGGCACTGGTCGTGAATTTGAGATCAATTCAGCCAAGTTCACCAGCGCCATGGTCGCCACTCGATCAGCCAGCAACGTGGTAGCGAACGGCTTGGACGCCGATCTGGAAATCAATCCCGCATATGTTCCGTTCTACACGCAGATCAGCGGCACCTCGATGGCAACGCCATTTGCGGCCGGCACCGTGGCGTTGATGCTCGACGCCGATCCGACGCTCAATCCCGACGAAGTGAAACAGATTCTTCAGGAGACGGCTACGCAGATGCCGGGCTATGACGAGTATCAAGTCGGCGCCGGTTACATAAATAGCCACGCAGCGGTGGACAAGGTTTTCAACCGCTCGAGGAACTATGGTAGCTACAGCGGCGCCACCGACCTTCGCTCGTTCAACGCGCAATACACTACGACCAACGAGCCCGCGCAGCCGTTTACCATCAACTACACTCCGCAGACGCCTGGACCGCAAGCTTCGAACACAAACACTTCCCGATTCAACGTCGCGGAAGGCTTTGGCGTTCTTGATGTGTCAATCGTGTTCGGGTATGAGAACGCTAACAATGACAACCCCGCAACCAATGAGGTTGGCAACGCTCTGGGATTGGCTCTCTATCCGCCGGGATGTGTCCCACTCGCGTCTGATCCGGAGGGAGTGCCGCCCTGCGCGTATAACAGCGGTCTAACGCTGCCCGTGCTGGATTCGCCTCGCCGGCGGATCGTCGTCAAGAATCCCGCCGCCGGTCAATGGACCGCCGAAATCCGTGGACTGCGCGGACTGGCGGCCGCAGCGGTCAGCGCGCCAGTCGGCATCGGCGTGCCCGAACGCGTTGACGGCACTATTAACCGCAGCATCTTCACGCTTCCGGACATTGCGGACATCAGCGGACACGCTGCCCAAAGCCAAATTCAAAATGCGGTGATCAATCGGCAGATGGATGTATTAACCGACGGCTTGTTCCATCCTGATGCAAACGTGACCCGTGGAGACTTTGCCCGGCTTTTGGTGGTTAACACGCCGGTGCGTCAATCGCGCTTCGCGACGCCGAAATTCGCGGACGTTTCCGGCGACCTGGCTGCGATCGCAGAGGCGGTCACCGCTAAAGGTTCAAATTCGCGCGACTGGAACTTCACTCCGAACGGAATGATGAGCGCCAGCGGCTCGAGTTTCAATCCTGCCGGCAATGTCAGCCGCCTGGATCTGGCCATCGCTCTCGTGCGCGCCCTCGGTCTCGACAGCGAGGCGAAAGCCCGCACCGGATCAAACGTCACGGTCACTTACGGAAATCAAACCTTGACGCTGGCTGACAACCTGGAAATTCCCGCGACGATGCGAGGTTACGTCCAACTCGCTCTTGATCGGGGAATCCTGCAGGCCTACTTCTCGCTTGAGCAAGGGCCGTTCGATTTGCAGCCCACTTTGAAGGCCCGAGTTAAAGCAAACGATCCGACAACGCGTGCGTGGCTTGCCTACGCGATTCACAACTACCGCACGAGGTTTGAGGCGGGTAGCTAAACGAGCCGGGTCACGGCGCTGCTTTGTCTGGGAAGCAGCGTCCTGATCTGAATCGGGGCGGGGGCCAGTTTGTCGGCAGAGTCAGGCGGCCCCTGAACCGACAAGTGGAAAGACGACAGCATAGAAGAGGAAGAGAAGGAGACTAGCAATGAAAAAAGCAGCCATCATCGTCGCAGCACTTGTTATCGCGCTCGTGCAGTTGGCCGAGCAACGGAGCACCGCGCAACTCGGTCTGGGCACGGGCCAAACAGCCACTGCCAACAACGCCAAAGTGGATCCGCTCATCGTTAACCACTTCAACTTGCGGGGCGGCCTGAAAGCGATTCCGGTAGTGATCACCTACAAGGCTATGCCTTCCTCGACCGACCTTAATCGCTTGCAACTGGCCGGCATTACTAAGGGCATCAAGATGCGCGAAATGCCGATAGTGATCGCGCCGATGAACGCGACGCAGTTGGCATCAGTCAGGACGCAGCCGGGAGTGAAATCAATTTGGGCGAATCGCATCATGAAGCCTTTTATGAACGAGAGTCGTCGTTTCATCGGCGTCCCCCAAATGATGGCCGACCGCGATGTGCAACTCGCCAATTACCAGAACCCAGGTATGCCGATCTCGGGAAAGGGTGTTGGTATCGGATACATCGACACCGGCATTGATGCGACGCATGCCGATTTGAAGTACGGAACAAAGACTGTACAGAACGTGATCCAGCCTCATTCAGAGACGACCGTCGGCGATGGCGGACTGGCCATTGGCATCGGCATCAACGTTTTTGACGAGCTTTACACAGCCGCAGGCTTCTACGCTCCTGTTTATGTTGAGAACCAACCGCACTCCGACGTGGAATCGGGACACGGAACCCACGGCGCAGCGGTTGCGGCGGGCACGGGCGCTCAATCCGGAAACTTTTATGGCGGCGTAGCGCCGGGCGCGCACCTGATCGGGATGAATGCGGGCAACGAGCTTGGGCTCCCACTGGTTACGATCCTGGGCGCTTACGACTATCTGCTGGTCAATCAGTTTGTTTACAACATCAGGATAATTAACAACTCATGGGGCTCATCGCTCTCAGCCGAAGGCATCAGCCCGGATGATCCAATCAACATCGCAACCCGCACTGCGCACGACCGTAACATCGTCGTTGTGTTCGCCGCGGGAAACGCCGGCGATGTAGCTAACGCAATCAACCCTTACTCAACCATGCCGTGGACCATCTCGGTCGCCGCCGGCGAGAAGCGCGGCCTGGGCACGCCTGCCGGTTTCAGTTCGCGGGGCGTTAACAACGGTGAGGGCACGGACGTCGCGGGAATGCCCGCCGATCCGAGTGCGGTGCCGAATCTCCGTCCCGATGTTACCGCTCCGGGCGTGGATATTAAGAGCGCGCGCATGAAGGGTGTTGGGCTCACAAACACTATCGGCGCCGTGCCGCTTTTTGTAGGCGCGAATGATCTGACGACGATTCCACCGGCGTATCTGCCGTACTACACAACTTCACAGGGGACCAGCTTTGCTTGTCCGCACGTGGCGGGAGTTGTCGCGTTGATGCTTGAAGCGCAACCGACGCTCACGCCGGACGATGTAGTGATGATTCTCCGGCAAACGGCGACGCCGATGCCTTATGAAGAAAGGGTTGTGGGCTCAGGCTATGTCGATGCGCACAACGCCGTGCGCCGCGCACTCAATCTCAGCGCAGTAAATCATCCGGCGGACCTATTCCCGGTTGAAGATCCAACCCGGCCTGAGATCACCGACATTACCGGCGATGCTACCGGCACGGATGCGCAGGACATCGTTACTGCGGACTTCGCATACGACCCGGCTTTGAACCAGATTGTGTACACGATCGATTTGGTTGATCTCTCTGTAACCGCTCCGAACATGCGTTGGACGGTGACCTCTACATTTGGCGCCACCGATATTTTCGTAACCGCGTCCATTGACGAGGCCGCCACGACCTACGAATACGGAAAAATCACAACGCTGGCGACGGGAACACGCAATCAGGAAACTATCGGACCCGTTGATTCGGGGCAGATTGTCGGCAACAAGATCATCATCCGTCTCTCCGTTGATCGGATTAGCGAGGCGGTCGGAGCGAACGTGTTGGGCACCACCACGACGAACACCCAGGCACAGGCGCAGGTTCTGATTGGCGCCTCAGTGACCGGTGGACTGCTGCTGAATGCAGATTTGGCGGCCGGTTCGAATTTCCGGGTGCAATAGGCGTTATGGAGTGCGCTGACTTGTCAGCGCTTTAATAAAAAGCGGCGACGAGTCGCGCACTCCAAATAGAAGCAGGAGGACTAGACCGATGAAAGTCGTGCGCCCCAGCTTAGCCGCCTTAGCGCTGATGTTTTTTGCGAGCGCAAGTTTTGCGGCGCCAAAAATTGATTCGGAGCTGGCGTCGCGGCTGAAAGTCGCACAACCCGGTGTGCAGCTCGGCGTTATTCTGACTTTCCAAGGTGACAAAGCGACGGACTCGCAAATCGCAGCCGTTCGCGGACTCGGCATAGCGATCGGGATTCGCATGAGGAACCTTCCGATTGTCTTCGTCAACGCAACGCCGGTGCAGATTCGCCAAATGACCGGCTGGAACCAGTTGCGCTCGATTTATCTCAATGCGCCGGTTCAGCTCTATCTTAATCAGACGAAGCCTTTGATTGGAGTTGACCGTCTGCGCACCGACCCCGACCTAACCAGACGAAACGGTGGCATGCCCGTCTCAGGCCGTGGGATTACCATCGCGATCAACGATACCGGCGTTGATGGTACGCATCCGGACGTTGAGTACGACGCGCTCGACCCGATGCGAAAGACCATTCAGAACGTCCTCGTCAACATGAATGACAAGGACGGGTTGCTGGTGCGGCCGAATACGATCGGCAATCCGCTCCTGGGAATCCTCCCGCCGGTTTATGTAGAGGACGTGATTAATACCGACACGCACGGCGGCCACGGAACGCATGTCGCCAGCACCGCGGCCGGCTCGGGCATAGCGAGCGGCGGCCTATATCAAGGTGTTGCACCGGGCGCGAACATACTGGGACTAGGCTCAGGCGCCGGTCTGTTCATCATTGGGCAGATCGCCGCGTTCGACTATTGCTTCACAAATCAGTTTCGCTACAACATCCGCGTGGTCAACAACTCGTGGGGTAACTCAGCGGTAGCGGTTGATCCGGATCATCCGATTAATGTAGCCAGCCGAATCTTGCACGACCAGGCGCACATCGTCGTGATCTTCGCCAACGGCAACGACGGGCCGGATGCGAACTCGCAGAATCGTTGGGCGTCGATGCCATGGGTCATCAACGTGGGCGCGGCGACGAAAGATGGACGCCTGGCCGGCTTCTCTTCGCGTGGACTCTTCGGCACTGATCTTCATCCGTCGATCGTAACGCCGGGAACGGGCGGCACCGCGGGTTCCGGTTTCAGCAGCGCGGTGATTGCCGCTCGTGCGAGAGTGAATCCGGCGGCCAACGGCGCGCACGCCGACGCTGAAATTCCCGCGGCCTTCGTCGCTAATTACACTCAGATAAGCGGCACTTCGATGGCGGCTCCGCATCTGGCTGGAGTGGTTGCCAACATCCTTTCCGTCAATCCATCGCTCACACCTGACGAGGTGAAGGTTCTAATCGAGCGCACCGCTACGCCGCTCACTGTTTACGATCAGTTTGAAGCCGGCGCCGGCATGGCGAACGTTCACGCAGCTGTCGATGCTACTTACCACCCCGCCAAAGCCTACGGTAACTTTGGTTTTACCGGGAAAGGTCTGTCGGTTTCGCGACTCGATGGTGAAAGCATTCAATCGACGGTTGTGACCGGAGGCAGGAATACGCACAACATCATCGTGCCACCTAACGCCCGCTACACGTTTGTACAGCTCGACTGGGGCGGATCGATTGGCGAAGACGAGGTGGTGGTTGATAACACCAAAGTAGTCGTTAACGATATGGCGCTGACCCTGCTGCGCGGCGCTCAACAAGTAGCCACCTCAGACGACATTAATGCCGGCGGCCTGTTCGGCGCCCGCGAAGGCATCACGCTGGAATTCCCGTCGGCAGATCTGCTTACAGCGCGTGTGGAGGCAGGTCTGGCGGGAACCGCAATGATCGCCGACCAGCCATATCGGTTAACAGTTACGCACTATCTTTACGATCCCACCGAGATTAACGATCTCGGAATACTGGACGAAGCCTCTCGTTTAAAAGCTTATCGCCTGGTTTACGACCGCGTCATGTTCACAAGCGCTGGGAGCTTTAGGCCTGAAGCGGAGTTGACGCGGATGGAATTGGGCCGCGCCCTGATGTTTGCCGCCCGCGTGCCGCAGTTTATTCCGAACCAGTCGAGTTTTGCAGATCTCACCCCAGGCACGCCTGACGCCCTCGTCGCCGAGTCGCTAAGGCGCGAGGGCGTGATGGCCGTCGGCGCCGGATTATTCGCGCCGTCCGCAACGGTTTCTCGGCTTGAGCAGGCTGTGGCTTTGGTTCGCGCGCTGCGACTCGACACGCAAGCCAGAGCTCTGGCGAATGGCAATGTGACAACCGGCGGGCAAGCTCTGACGGACAATGCCGAGATACCCGGTAGTCTTCGCGGCTATGTGCAGATTGCGATCGACAAAGGCTTGATGGAAGCGTTCCCGGCTGAGGTGCGACAGATTGCTCCCGGACAATTTCAGGCCATACCCGGTCCGCGCTTTGAGCCAAGCCGTGTCGTCAAGAGAGCAGAGTTTCTTCACCCCGCATCGCGACTGATTAACTTGATGTTTGGCGAGTAGCGGATCGCCTGTCGAGCAAACGCTCGCTACACGCGCGTGAGGTTCCAAGCCTCACGCGCTTTTTTTTGACTGACGTTCGGAAGTGCGTGCCGCAAGAGTATGACAAAGCATCGCGACGCGTAGCGTCGTCATGACTTTAGCTCAGCCTTTCAAGGCTGGGATCAGGTTCGACCATCCCTCCGCGTCGCGTAGCGACGCGCTGAGGGGTATCGGGGTTTCAGTCGTCGCGACGCGACGACGTATTTTTGGCTCATGCCCGTCCCGGCCTTGAAAGGCCGGGCTAAGTTCACAGCGACGCTACGCGTCGAAATTCAAAACTGCGAGTTTTAGAGCGCCGATCGAAATCTTACAAATTCCTTGCACCAGGATTGTGTGCTTCCGTTTAGGTTGGTTTTCTGAACGCTTCTCGGCCCCAAGTCTGCTCAACTCTAACCGCTCAGAGTCTCAAATTTTTCTCAAGGCTGATTATCTATCCTCCGCTCAATTCAGCATGAAAACTGAAAACACTTCTGGAGGCTTTGTCGAATGTTGGAAAAGAATTCTCAGTTGCGCGCGATCTTAACCGCTGGTTGTGGTAGCCGTTCACATTAGTTTTAAGGGAGATCGGTAGGCAGGCCCGGGCGTCCGGCTTGAGCGCACGAGTCGAGAAGCTGGCGCAGCCACCCCAAGCTGGCGCTGCAGCGCCCGGGCCGGCCACCGTTGGGCGTTACCTACAATCCGTTGCTGAACCGCTAACCGGTTGTGTCCTATTTTTCAGAATCTCTGCGTGACGCTGTGGAACTCTGGGCCTCTGTGGTGAAATTATCCTCAGCAAATATCACCACAGAGACGCCGAGAACCACAGAGCAGGCACTGAGAAAGGTCAAATTAAGACACCACCCTCCAACTCTTTCTCTTGTTTTCGCTTTCGCCGCTATCGTATAGTCAAACACGGAGTCGCCCCCGCTAATTAACTCCGCACTGCAAGTCATTCACCGGCTGCCCCGCCGGTATACTCGATAGCAATATTCAGCAGTCCTCGCGCGATCATCCGCATGACCAGTACATCTGAGTCGTATAGCACTCGCACGAATCGGCCGAAGCTCGTTCCGGGAACCGAACTGCAAAATCGTTATCGCGTCGTGCGCCAGCTCGGCAAAGGCGGGATGGGCGCAGTCTATGAAGCGATCGATGTGCGACTGGATGTGACCGTCGCGATCAAGGAAGCGTTTTCTACCGACGCGCGCCTGCGAAAACAGTTTGAGCATGAGGCGCGTTTGCTCGCGCAACTTCATCACGCGGCCCTGCCGCGCGTGATGGATTATTTCAGTGAAGGCGAACGCGTGTTCCTGGTGATGCAGTTTATTGCCGGCGAAGATCTCGCCGAGATCATAGCCCGGCAACCCGGACCTTTGCCAAGGAACACCGTGATTGCGTGGGCCGATCAGCTACTCGACGCGCTCATTTACTTGCACACGCGCGCGCGGCAGATAATTCATCGCGACATCAAACCGCACAATTTGAAACTGACTGCCGACGGAAAGATCGCCTTGCTCGATTTTGGTTTGGCGAAAACTGATTCCGACACGTCGGCAGTGAACTCTTCGAGCAGCATCTTCGGCTTCACCCGCCGCTACTCGCCGCCTGAGCAGATGCAGGACCAGGGCACGTCTCCCCAAAGTGACATCTACGCACTGGGCGCAACGCTCTATCACTTGATGACTGGAGTGAAGCCGCCGGATGCGATGGTGCGGACGAAGGCGATTGCGAAGGCAGAAGCCGATCCCTTGCAGCCGGCGCATGAACTTCACGCCGCGGTGGGTCCCGAGATCTCGGCAATTCTGCTGAAGGCGATGGAGTTGAATCCCGCTCGTCGATTCAAGGATGCAAACGAATTTCGCGAGGCGCTGAAACAACTTGGGCGCGAGAACATGCGCGCGCTGCCAAACTGGAGCGAGCAGGGCGCCAGCGATGGCGCTGGTCGTCCCCACATCAACGTCACCGTTGTTAAGCAACCGACCGTCGATCCTTTTGATAGTTACTCGATCTTGAAGCCGGCCGAAATGGATTGGTTGATACCGAAGCCAAGCCGCCGGCCGTTTGTGGTTATTGCGCTTATCGGTTTGGTGCTGGTCGGCGGTGTTTTCGCCTTCTCAGATGCGAACGGCTGGCCCGACGTTTCGAAAGCTGCGGCAGATTACGTGAGAGCTAAACGCGTCGGCGTCGTCACTGGGGAGGATAAGAAGCCGCTGGAAAACTCGCGCACAAACAGTCAGGTGAATCTGCGCAGCTCAGAACGCGCCGGCAAGCACGCGCGGGGCGAGCAACGAAAGCGCAAGTTGCAGAGCGGAAGAACACCGACCAAACGAACCGTTAGCCAGCGCTAGCGGCTGACGCGCTCACCACGCGCGGTTGTTCCACGGTTTCCCGAATTAGATTTGCGGCGGACCTGACCCAGAGTGGATGATCGTTGACGCAGGGAATCAGGGTTAGCTCTTCTCCACCTGCTTCTTTGAATTCTTCACGACCGCGAATTCCAATTTCTTCCAGCGTCTCAAGACAATCAGCCACAAACGAAGGGCAGGCGACGGCGATAGACTTGATGCCGCGCTTTGGCAACTCGACCAGCAGGTTTTCAAACGACGGGCCGATCCATTCGTCTTTGCCGAACTGCGATTGAAAGCAGGTGGTGAACTCGTCCGGTTTCAGGCCCAGGGCCGACGCGATGGCGCGCGAAGTCGCATGGCATTGCGCGCGATAACAATTCTCATTCGCTGGACCGATTTGTGCGCAGCACGTATCATTGTTTTGGCAGTGACCCGCGGTGTCGATTTGCTTGATATGACGAACAGGGACGCCGTGATAGCTGAAGAGAAGGTGATCGGCCGAGTGTGTCTCGAAATGTTCTCTGACAATCCACGCCCACGCTTCGATGAGTCCTGGATCGACGTAGAACGGTTCGACAAATCTCAGCTTGTCGGTCAGCCCAAGCTTCTTCGCTTGCTTCTTCGTTTCGGCGACCGCCGTTTGGAAACTAGACTGGGTGTATTGCGGATAGAGCGGAGCGGCCACGATGCGATCGACGCCGGCCTTTTTCAGATTCGCTAACCCTGCCTGGATCGACGGATTGCCGTAACGCATTCCAATCTCGATCACGTAATCGTCTGACAATTCGTGGGCGAGACCGGCGGCAAACCGACGTGTGTACACGAGCAACGGCGAGCCTTCTTCCATCTGAATCTTCTGATAGTGCTCGGCCGAGTAATGTTTACGGCGGGGAACGATGACGCGATTCACGAGCAGCCAGCGCTTGATGAATGGCATATCGAGCACGTGCTCGTCCATCAGGAATTGGCGCAGGTAGCGGGCCAACGCTTCGGGTGTCGGTTCGTCGGGAGTGCCTATGTTGGTCAGTAGAACGCCGGTGCGAGTCATGTAGTTAATGAAAAGGAATGGCAATTCTCGCACTAGTCGGGCGCGGAAAGCTAACGTGCGTGCACTTGACGGTAGGGTGGTACGTGCCTCTCACGCGTGCTTTTGTCACTTTTCAAACTAATCCAATCGTCCGCGCCAACTTTTTAATATTTACGACCTGCGCGAGCGTATAATCCGCCGGAAAACTGACTCTCCCATGGACAACTTGTCGTCCGCGGGATCTTCCGTCTCCACTACTGGAACGATTCTTAGACATCGAGAGGCAAGCAAAATGAGAACATTGCTCATCGTTTTACCCTATGCCGGGTTGATTATCGCCACGGTGTCCGCAATCTGGGCGTTGACGCACGAACTTTACACCAAGGACGCGGACAATAAACGCCACCTCACCAAAGAAGGAAGATTTTCCGTCGTCTTTATCGTGTTGGGATTGGTTATCAGTTTCAACACGGCGGTATTGAAGACGATCGTTGACAAGCAGGAGATGAACGAAACCGCTCAGAAGGAACAGAAAGCCGCATTAGAAAAACTAGCTCACCAGCAAGAGGAAGAAGCCCGCGAACAGCGACGACGCGACGAGGCCCGTAGGCAAGAGGAACACTTGACTCAGGTAAATCAGGAACAGCGCGACAACGCTCTCGCCCTCTCGCAGCAACAATTGCAGGGATTCAGTAGAGGGGAAAGCTTGGTTAGACAAAAGACGCTTGCAGAACTGAAGAGGTCAAACCACATTTTATTCAACATCAATCGCGGCCAGTACCCGCTTACGGTCGCTCTCAAACTAGCCCCGTTCATTAGGGTTTCCCTGAAGCATCCCATCTTCAGGAACCATGTTCAGGAAATCGAAAAAGCGGCGCAGGATTTCCGAGAAAATGAAATTAATGTAAATGAGGATTCGCCCTTACTGCCGCCGGAAAAGTCTTTGGCCCGAACCTATCTCACTCATAGAGTGTTCAATTTTTTTATCTATCGAAAAGGACGCACCGACATATTCAAGGCAGAGCCGGACTATTCGTTTGCTTACAGCGGGGATGTGTTTGGCCAGTTTGAGGATGATCGCGGAAACGTTGAACGATGGAATTCTCCATTGCGGTATCGGAAAAGTGACGCCAGTTTCATAATCTCAGGGCCGACTGCATATCCGTCTGATGTGATGCATTCGACAGGCCAAGTAATGAGCTATCTAGACTTACCTGGTTCGACATTGGTAATCAGCTGCGACGATATCGCAGCGACCACTGAGAACCTTCCTATGGTATCTATGAATTGCAATGAGAACATGAATATCGAATCCCTCTACATTACAACTCCTTTTGGTATTCAACTTGAGCTTCAGGGAACTGCGCTGAAACGCAGAAAGGAAGGTGATGTCACCTATCTCATCCATGAGTTTGATCCAGACGTTGAGCATTTCTTTCAAAAATATCTCAAGCGCAGTTAACTTCAGATTTCGCTCTCACGGTCCGATTAGTACGTTTCGCGCCGCCGGCGTCAACTCAAATGTTGGGCTTCGTGTCAGAACCGAGAGCGGTAGCGACCGGATCATAAACTCAACTTGGAACATGAGGTCAGTGCCATCCGCGGGAGCGGATGGCTCAAACAACCAACTCCTGCCGCCCGCTTCGCGCGCTTGGGTCTTTAGGGGGCCTGATCCCCGGGTTACGCTCGCTGTGCTCGCTCACCCGGGGTTACCATCTGCCGCCGCTCCGCGGCTTGGTGAGTGAAAGCGGGGCAGTAGCGCGACCGTGAGGGAGGGCGTTTCTTATGAGACGTTCACGCCCTTCCTGACGGTCGGGCTACCGCCCCGAACCGATCAGAAAAACCTCACGGTGTAAGTAACCCTTACCCCGCGACCTATCTCCGGCGCAAACTCTTTAATGAACGACAGGTGATTTCGGTACAAGCGGCCGCCGAGGTTGAAGGCGTTGAAGGAAATGATGTGCGCACTGTGCTGGCGCGCAATCAGATACGAGCCGCCAACATTGATCAGACCGTACCCGGCCGTCCGCGTCTCAGTAGGGAACAAATTTTCCTGGGCGTTGGCAAACAGCGCTTCCGGCTTAATCGTTAGACCTTTGTAACGAAACTCAACGCCGACGCGTCCGCGGAGCGGTGGGATTCGCGGCAGGGGCGTGTTCGTATCAGTGAGTTTTGCATTGACGTAATCAGCGCCAAGATTCAGCCAGACATTCTTGTGCAGCTCGGCGTCCAGGCGGCCTTCGAAGCCGGTGAATCGCGAAACTCCCTGACTGTAGACGGCCTCGATCAAACCGTCCTGAATGTTTCCTGTCGGCGCGAGGAAGACAAAATTGTCGATGTGATAGAAGAAGCCGTTCAGTTCGGCGCGGACGCGTTTCGATGAATGACGCAAACCGAAATCAATTCCGTTGCCGAGTTCGCGCGTCAGGTCCAGGTTGCCGATCTCAAACGTGGCATTACCCGGATGCGGACCTTCGTTGTATAGCTCGTCCAGTGACGGCGCGCGAAACGAATGCGAGTAATTGACGACGAACGCCCCGCCATTCCAGGTGTTCACGCGCAGACCGATGGCGCCCGAGAAGCCGGTGAAGCTGCGGTCCGGCAACTGACCGCGTACCGGATCTAACGAAGGCCGGTACCGGTTGTTTTCGACGCGCCCGCCAAGTTGCAGCGCAGCATGCTCAAATCTGATGGTCTCAAGCGCGAAAACAGCAAATGAATCTTGCTTCGTGGGCGGCGCGAGGGCTTCTGCGCCGGCGGATTCATAATTTCGATGCATGCCCCATACGCCGAAGCTCCCAGTCAAACGCCCGCGCTTCTGCTGATCGAACGTGCCACGGAAGATCGTCGACTTGTTTGAAAAAGTCGTATTGACGGCGTCAGTTTCCCCATCAATCTCTGAGTGGGTGTAGTCGGTGTATTGAATGGAAAATTTTGCGTTCTCTATGAACGACTTCAAGCCGCGAAAGCCGCCGTTGAATTGAATGCTGTGACGGCGCGGAGTTAGATAGACCGCTTCAGCGTCCGGATCTATCGGATTGAAAGGAATGCCATAGCGGCGCTTATCAAAATGGTAGTTGGCGCTGAAGAAACCACGACCCGGATAAAAACCGATTCCGGTGCTGACGTTGCCACCTCTTGCATACGAGTTCGTAATTCTTCCAATTGGCGTCAGATAGTTGTTGGCCTTTTGCGCACCGCCGTTCGCCCAGAACAGCAACTTGTCGGTGCCGGCTTCAATGCCCGCGCTGCCTCCGGCCTGCCAACTGTTCGTGCTGCCGAGCGTCGTCAGATACCCGTTAACTCCTTTGTGCGGTGACTCGTGTCCATCGATCGCGTTCACTACGCCCCCGATCGCGTTGCTCCCGTAAAGCAACGTAGCTGGACCTTTCACGACTTCGACGCGATCGACGGAAAGCAGATCGACAGGTTCTGAGTGGTCGCCGGATTGCGATCCGAGCGCGCCAACGCGCATACCGTCTTCAAGCACCAAAACGCGATCTCCGTCGAAGCCGCGAATGACCGGACGTGATGGCGCCGGCCCAAAAGAACGTTTAGCCACACCAAGCTCGTGATCGAGGGCTTCGCCGAGACTGACTGGATTCTTCTGTGCGAGTTCGACTGAACTAAGCACTGTCACGGACTGAATCGATTGTGAAACGGATTCTTCAGTACCTGTGGCGGTGACTGTGACCGTCTCGCGGACGCCGCTTAATTGAATCCGAAAGTCTTGCGTGATGCTGCCAGAGCCGGGAACGACCACTCTCTGTACGACGTCGTTCGCGCGATCAAGATGGGCCGCTACATCGAAATTTCCCGGAGGCACATTCTGAAACTCATATTTGCCGTTGTCGTCGGTCGAAACGGTTCGCCTTAATTGAAGAATGGTAACTGACGCGCCATGGACCGGCGTGCCCGTGTCGCCGAGTGTGACGGTGCCGCTCAGCGTTGTGGAACCGGTTTGTTGTGCGTTGGTGGTTGCTTGCGCTCCGCAAGTGATGATCGATAGGAGGAATGCGGTATTGCAAAAGATTCTCTTAGCCCTTGTCATGCATGGCCTGCCTCTCTGTAAACGCCAGCGGTAATTCGGCCGGGTACACACCCCAGCTCGCTGGCCATTGCGAAATGCGCAGGGCGATATGCCCGGCGCAAGCGAACGGCGATGTTGGCTTTAGAGAATCGTTGGAGGCGCGCGACCGTGTTGGACGGTCGTGAATTCACGCAGGTGCAAGCATTCCGGTGTTGAAGAGTGCGCTGCCTGTTGATGCAGTGTGTTAATGCTTGCCGGCTGACTTAGCAGGGTCGTCGCCAGGTTGTGATGCAGTTGGCAAATCAGGCATTCTGACGACAGGTTCTGTCGTGAGGAAGATCGAGCTGGCTCGTTTTCCTGAACGGATGAGCAGAGAGTCTTTTCAGTCGCGGAAGTTTCGATGCAATTGCGGACTCTCTCCGCGTTCAGGTTCGTGTCCGACGCCGCATGGCCGTGCGTCACTTCGACGGTGCTTCCCCATGCGATCACGGCTAGAAGAACCGCGGCGATGACACGGAACCGGAGTTTGAAACCTTGGCTTCTACTGAACACTGCTGATTAGACGATTTCCTTGAGCCATAGTTTATTGCCGTAGTAGGTCTGGGTCAATCAAGGTTGAAGATAATGGCTATCGGTTGGATGAGGGCGATGACAATAGCGACCGCGGTTTGCGGGGCGCTGCTCTTGTCCGCCACCAGCGTTGCCGCGCAAAAGGAAGAGGTCACGATCGAAATACTTCCCGAGTCAAACGCCGTTCGCGTGGAGATTTCGGGTGTGCCGCGGAAGAGCTGGTCGTTTCGGGACGCGTATGCCGGAGTCATTGGCCTCGGAAGAAGAGTTCGAAAATTTCAAGCCCTCGAGACCCCGGGCTCAAGAAACAGCGTTCGCGAGTTGGCGCCGGGGCATTTTGAATTGGGCGCGACTGCGTCGGGCGTCAGCTATGAAGTTGATTTGTCGCCACCGTCGCGCGCCGTTGATGCGTCGTTCGTGTCGTGGCTAACCAAAGAGCGAGGCATTTTGCGGGTGAGCGATTTGCTGCCGCTTCGAAGTGTACAGCCGGGCAGCGTGGCCCGTGATGTCCAGCTAACGATCAATACACCTCAAAACTGGGGAGCGTTCTCCGACGAGGAGGTCACCGCACTTCGCGCATACCGGTTCGCTGATCCTGACTCCGCCATAATAATCGTCGGAAAGAACCTCCGCCGTTCCGTGCGAAATGCGTCCGGCACCCTCTTCAAGCTCCTGATGGATGGCGCTTGGGCGTTTCCGGACGAAGAGGCGATGGAGACGCTTCAGAAAGTTATCCGACTGCACAGCGAGATCGGAGATGTGCCGTGTAATCAGGTGACACTGGTGCTATCCACATTCCCAGCGGGCGCAATCTCGGCGAATAATTGGGCTGCTGAAACCCGCGGCTGCAATGTCGTCGTGCTAATGGGGCAGACGCCGTCGCGCGTGGGTGCGCTGGCACAGCTCGGCAATGCGCTGACACACGAGACCTTTCACCTGTGGATTCCGAACGGCGTTGCGCTCAGCGGCGACTACGATTGGTTCTACGAGGGATTCACGATGTATCAGGCTGCGCGCGCAGCCGTGCGACTCGGGCTGGTGACCTGGCCGGAATTTCTGAACGCGATTGCGCGGGCCCATGACGGATCGGCGGCGACGGCTAGTGCACTGCCCCTATCATTGATTGACGCATCAAGGCAGCGATGGACGATCGGGGCTCCATCCGTTTATTCAAAGGCGATGGTCGTGGCGTTTCTTTATGATTTGAATTTGAGGGCTCAAACAGGAGGGAAGCGTTCGCTCGACGATGTCTATCGGCGGGTCGCCCGCGATCATCCGCGCACGTCCGCCGTCAAACAAGCTCAGGTCGACGGCAACGGGGCGGCTACGACAACGCTTCGGCACGAACTCTCGTCCCGGAATTTCGTTGAGCGTTTCATCACCGCGCCTGTGTCGATAGATTTGAAGAACGAGCTGACGCCGTTTGGTTTGCGCGTTGAAAAGATGGTGCGAACTCACATTTCAGTTAGCGAAGACGTCACAAAGCG
>CAVSAQ010000002.1:540000-1848873 GCA_963726075.1 uncultured Acidobacteriota bacterium
CCTGTGCTTAGGGGTGAAAGGCTAATCAAATTTCGTGATAGCTCGTTCTCGCCGAAATAGCTTTAGGGCTAGCCTCGGATGAATCGTCGCGGTGGTAGAGCACTGAATGGGCTAGGGGCCTCACAAGGTTACTGAACCCAATCAAACTACGAATGCCGCTAACGAATATCCGGGAGTCAGACTGCGAGTGCTAAGATCCGTAGTCGAGAGGAAAACAGTCCAGACCGACAGCTAAGGTCCCAAAATTGTGGTTAAGTGGAAAAGGAAGTAGGGAAGCACTGACAGCCAGGAGGTTGGCTTAGAAGCAGCCATCCTTTAAAGAAAGCGTAATAGCTCACTGGTCAAGCAGCCCTGCGCCGACAATATAACGGGGCTTAAACCACATACCGAAGCTTCGGAATTTGAGATCTCAACTCTGCGATTTAGAGTCTCAAATTTCAAATCCCTAAAATTGAAATGAAGAAGAAGTGAAGAAGATCGCCGTCTTCAAAGTGCGGTTCGCGAAAGCGAACGCGTCCTTTGAGCAGATCGCAATCTCTCTTCGATCGTAGACCTGAGATCTCAAGTTGGTAGGCGAGCATTCCGTAGCTGTGAAGCGGGACCGAAAGGACCGTTGGAGCGATCGGAAACGACTCTGTCGGCATAAGTAGCGATAACGCGGGCGAGAACCCCGCGCGCCGTAAACCTAAGGTTTCCTGAGTAAAGTTAATCTGCTCAGGGTAAGTCGGTACCTAAGGCGAGGCCGAAAGGCGTAGTCGATGGAAGTCCGGTTAAAATTCCGGAACCAGTAGCAGTGCCGTGGGGGGACGCATTAGGGTAGGTGAGACCGGTGATGGATATCCGGTTGAACCGTCATAGCCCGTCACTTTGGTAAATCCGGGTGACATTAAGGGTAAGGACGGGGACGAAAGTAGGGGGTCAAACCCCGAAAAAAGTCACTGACCCCAGATGCCAGGAAAATCCTCGGGCGGCTCTAACTGTGATCTGACCGTACCGCAAACCGACACAGGTAGGTGGGGCGAGAATCCTAAGGCGCTTGTGAGAACTCTCGTTCAGGAACTCGGCAAAATGTACCCGTAACTTCGGGAGAAGGGTAGCCCACCTGAGACGTGGGTCGCAGAGAAATGTCCCAGGCGACTGTTTACTAAAAACACAGGTCTCCGCAAAGTCGTGAAGACGACGTATGGGGGCTGACGCCTGCCCAATGCTGGAAGGTTAAGAGGAGTGGTCAGCCGCAAGGCGAAGCTACGAATCGAAGCCCCAGTGAATGGCGGCCGTAACTATAACGGTCCTAAGGTAGCGAAATTCCTTGTCGGGTAAGTTCCGACCTGCACGAATGGCGTAACGATCTGGGAGCTGTCTTAACGAGAGACACAGCGAACTTGTAGTACCGGTGAAGATGCCGGTTTCCCGCATTTAGACGGAAAGACCCCGTGCACCTTTACTACAACTTGACAGTGATTTCGGGCAAACGATGCGCAGGATAGATGGGAGGCTTTGAACTCGCCCTTTTGGGGGCGGGGGAGCCAACGGTGAGATACCATCCTTCGTTTGTCTGGACTCTAACCTACCGCCGTTATCCGGCGGAGGGACACTATCAGGCGGGTAGTTTGACTGGGGCGGTCGCCTCCCAAAGAGTAACGGAGGCGCTCGAAGGTTGGCTCAGGCTGTTTGGAAATCAGCCGTAGAGTGTAAACGCATAAGCCAGCTTAACTGCGAGACAGACAAGTCGAGCAGGTACGAAAGTAGGAGTTAGTGATCCGGCGGTTCTGTATGGAAGGGCCGTCGCTCAACGGATAAAAGGTACGCCGGGGATAACAGGCTGATCCTGCCCAAGAGTTCACATCGACGGCAGGGTTTGGCACCTCGATGTCGGCTCATCGCATCCTGGGGCTGAAGAAGGTCCCAAGGGTCCGGCTGTTCGCCGGTTAAAGCGGTACGTGAGCTGGGTTTAGAACGTCGTGAGACAGTTCGGTCCCTATCTAGTGTGGGCGCAGCAGGATTGAGGGAATCTGTCCTTAGTACGAGAGGACCGGGATGGATCCACCTCTAGTGTACGAGTTATGGCGCCAGCCGTAACGCTCGGTAGCTAAGTGGAGCATGGATAAACGCTGAATGCATCTAAGCGTGAAGCCAGACCCAAGATTAATCCTGACCGTGAGACTCCTGGTAGACCACCAGGTTGATAGGCTGGATATGTAAGTGCAGTAATGTGCTCAGTTGACCAGTACTAATCAGTCCCTAGGCTTGACCGTAAAATTTACTAGCAGCAACGCGACGCGAAGAATGGGACTCATAGGTCCCATGGGACACATGAGACCTATGAGTCCCCTTTTCGAAGCTTGCACAGACTTGCCTGATTTGATCGCTATTCGATTCAAGTTCCGTAGCGCGGACTCAGGGCGCACTCAACCAGTGCGAAGCAATTCGCACGCTGAAGCGCCGAGCCCCCGCTACCGAAAGAGATTAGGTCTTTGAAGAGACCAGGTCTTTGGACTTTGATCTTAGGACTTTGTTTTGACTCTGGCGGGGTTGATCGATTCAACTCGAAGGGGAACGACAAAGACCAAAGTACAAAGCCCAAAGTTCGCGTTTTCAAATCTTCGATTTTGAAAACGCTCACAAGTTTTCCGGTGGTTGTGTCGAGAGGGCCACACCCGTTCCCATCCCGAACACGGAAGTTAAGCCTCTTGGAGCCGATGGTACTGCGCGGGCAACTGCGTGGGAGAGTAGGAAGCCGCCGGGATTATTAATAAGCCCGCGAGAGAAATCTCGCGGGCTTTTTGTTTAGGAACGTCTCCTTCGATTTAAGAAGTCAAGAAATTTCTCAAGGGCTAGGCCAGCCGCCGTTAACTCACCGCCTGTGGCATTACAATCGGGACATTCACCGGTAAGGCTATTTAGTTGGGGCTGCCCATAGCTAGTCGCCGGAGAGTATCGCTCATTCACGTGGCCAGTTCCATTACACCTTTCGCAGATTCTAACGAGATCTTCTAGTGTCATTTCCATCTTTCAGCTTTGTCTCCTTAAGGCTTTGCAATGTCCTCGATCAACGGACGCAATGCTGCCAGGTGCTTTTCTTCCAGGAGGAACTCAACGCGCCCTACACGTCCTTCCACCTTTTGTGCGCTTCCAATTTCTAGTAAGAGTACTTAACGGAATGGCTATTTCGAGACGTTCTTCATTCCCGACGAATCGAATTGAAAATAAGCGCTGAGACATTACACCCAAATTTAATCTCTCCCCGTCTACGAGAAGAATTATGTTCCTATTTTCGACGAGGAGAAACTCTGTGTGACTCGTTGCTTCTATTGCCGACAATCCTAATACCACGAAGGACGGTGTTGTCTTCCGTTGGCCCTCAAACTGATAGCCCGCGCGCAACCAAAATTCGCCAATTGAGTAATTAAGCATCATATCCCGCCGGTCTTTGAATATGATTACGGGGTCGATTTCAACGGTAGTCTTATCAGTAAATCGGTCATAAGTGTGGGTTACTTTGGGTCCAAAATCCGCGTCGGTGCTCTTCCCGCTCGATGGCTCATCTGGTTCAGTTTCCTTGCGAAGGATAGCTTTGCCAATATCGTCGTGACTCAACCGTTTTCCATCCCCTGGACTAAGTGAGATGTTCATGACTGATTCAGCACCGTGTCCGGTTTTGATATTCAAAAAGAATTTGGGCTCAACATTGGCGGCGCTGACGGCAACTATATAGTTACCCTTAAACGGAAGGTTAAGTTTGAATTTTCCTTCGCGGTCAGTCTTTGTGTGATGCCATTCGGATTTGTCGGTTCGCCACACGTCGACCTGCGCTTCAGAAATGGGGCTGGTCGTTCCATCCTGCAGCTTTAGCACCACAGTGCCTTTCAAGATGCCAGTCTGACCCGCAACGTTCCATGAACCGAGGATTAACCAGAGAGTTATTGAAAGTGGTGTGAAGAGCTTGAAAGCGGTCATATTAACTCTCCGTTTTTGCGATTCTTTTATTACCACGGTTTACCATGATGGGGAGGCGCGTAACGTGCGAGGGAGTGTCAGAACCGCGAGCGGTAGCGACCGGATCAAGAGGCTAGGCGAGACGTAACGCGCAAAGACGGTGGAGACCGATTGCGACACAACTTGAGTGGCCGATCCCATCGCTACCGCTCCGGGTTCTGACATGCTCCGCGCCACGATGGGACGTACAACCACCCACCCGTTGCCGTGTCAGAACCGAGAGCCGTTGCCGTGTCAGAACCGAGAGCGGTAGCGACCGGATCAGGAGGCTACGGAAGCCGTGACGCACAGGCGTTTTGACAAGCCCGATTACGACCAGCTTGAGTGATCGATCCCATCGCTACCGCTCCGGGTTCTGACACGCGCTCCGCCTTCTGACACGTTAGTCGAGCGGGTTGCCTTGGCCGCCTTCAACATAAACAATCGCATTCCGCAGTTGCTCCTCATCCCAAAGATATTTCTTGCTTCCCCGAAACTCCCACGGGCTTAGTTCACTCGTCCAAACTCCAGCTTCTCGCATTGCACGGGTAGCGTTTGCCTTCAACGCGCTCATGACCGCATCGGGTTTCTTGTTAGCAGTGACCACCGCATGAACATGATTCGTGCGAACGTTAACGGTCCACAACTGCCAATGCCGTATCGTGCAGGTCTCGCGGATCGCGGATTCAACAACGGGCCGTTGGTTTGAATTAAGCGTTACGGGCGGCTGTTTCAGTAAATCGCGGTCGTGTTGTCTTCTTAGCGCGGAAGGTAGGACGCTTGGAGTACCGTACGCTCGATGATATCGGTCGACCGAGCCGCGCTCGTCACCATGTAGCCAAGTGCCGTAACATCGAAAGGTAATTAGATAGCCAACAGGAGTGCTGCGATCTTGGAAATCGATGTAATCGCGCTTCATGGGAGTTGACGCTTGATCCGGTCGCTACCCGAACTTAGGCAGCTTAATTGATTCCACATTGGGCGTCGATCCGGTCGCTACCGCTCGCGGTTCTGACACGAGCGAGCTTGAGTGGTTAGTGCCAAGTTACGCTTGATCCGGTCGCTACCGCTCTCGGGTCTGACACTTTCATTGACCGCAAGTCTATCAGTTTGCCCGCGAGCCTTAGTTCAAATCGCGCCGAATCGGGAGTAAGATTTTGGGCGATATGAAGTTAACGCTCATTGCGCTTCTGATTTTGTCATCCTGCAACGCGGGCGCGCTGCAGGGCTCACTTTTCCGCCCGCGCGTCGTGATCCCCCTACCAAACAAGCCCAGCAATCTGGCGCTCGCGGATCTGAATAAAGACGGGCGGCTGGATCTGATCGTCGCCAGCGAGGAAGGGCGCACGATCGAGGTGATGTTTGGAGAAAAAGGAGAAGTGCCGTTTCGCGTGGCGACAGGCAGCGCAGCCAGTGTGCAAACACTTAGATTGCCCGAAGGCGTCGAAAACCCAGGCGAACTTGTGCTCGGTGATGTGAATGGCGACGGCCGGCTCGATGTCGCTTGGGACTTTCACGACAGCTACAACGTGACGCTGATGTTAGGGCAGGGGAACGGTGGTTTTACGCTCGCGCCAAATTCGCCCATCGTGATGAAGCAGGGGCAACAGCCACACACGCATGGTCTCGGCATGGCTGACTTGAATGGCGACGGCAAACTCGATCTCGCGAGCGTGAACAACGCAGACAATGACATCTCGGTGATGTTAGGCGATGGCCGTGGTGGATTCACGCCGGCACCGCGCTCGCCGTTTGCTGTTGGGCCCAGCCCGTACCCGCTCACGATTGGCGACATTAACAATGATGGCCGTCTCGACATCGTGTCGAACGCCACCGCCACAGGTCCAAACCGAGCTCAGCAACTGCCGATGAGTCGTGCGTTGACTTTGTTACTTAACGACGGGCAAGGCGGCTTTCGCCGAAGCGAGGTTCCATTGCGAACAGGCACGCCATGGTCCACGGCGATGGGTGATATTAATGGAGACCGGAAGCCCGATCTCGTCGCGACTCATCACGATCAGAGTAAAGTGACGGTACTGCTCGGCGATGGGACCGGAGGATTTCGGGAAGTTGGCCACTCACCATTGGAAATGGGCCAAAACGTTTGGCGGATAGGACTCGCCGATGTTAATAGCGATCGACGCCTGGATGTTATCGCGGCCGGTGGCGACGGTGTTCGAATAATGCTCGGGGACGGTACGGGCGGCTTTAGGGCGGCGCCGAATTCGCCGTATGCGACCGCCGCCGGAACCTGGCGACTGGCTGTCGGCGATATCAATCAGGACGGCAAAACCGACATCGTCACCAGCAACACGGATAACCGGAGCGTGACCGTGCTGTTTGGGATGTGACCTGTTGCGGAAATCGGCGTAAGTGAAGAGGTTCAAAGCGCCCGAAGGCGCGAGATGAAGGGGCCTGGGGCAACGCCCCAGGTAAATCCACAAGAAAATGAATTGAGCCCTGAAAGAGCGAAATTGATTTCAACGCCGATTGAAAGTCAACAAAGGGAATATCGCGCCGCGTTGCGGCTTGGTTTGTAAGGTCGTTCGGTTCCTAGGCCGCTGGCCCAGGCTATTTCATTGCGCGCACTTCGGCGCTTAGATCTGTTCAATGCCCACCATTAACCGGCCGCTATGCTGCGCACCCTCACCTCAATCCTCTCCCAAAGGGAGAGGAAGAGAAGCAGGCGGTTCTCACGCTCGGGCTACTGCCCTTTTTTAGTTCGGCACCTTGATCACTCCGTCAAACCAAACTTGCGACGGCACGATCAGCCCGTTACATGGAGTCAGGTTGCTGGTGATGTGGAAATGTCCGTGGCCCGTCGCCCCAGCGTGGCCGCCCGTCCCGCCGGCGACCCGGAACTTGACGGCGTGAGCGTTCGAAGCGGTGCAGATGTCCGGGTTAGGCGCCAGCACGAAAGGATCGCCTTCGATGAAAACCTGATCGCCGGTCTGCACGTACGTATCGGTCGCTTCAGATCGAAGACTAGATTGGTAGTGGTGTTGGTACACGCAGAGAACACGGCAGTGTTGTAGCCGCCTTCCGTGTCGATTCCCGAGCCCTCGAAACTCAACTCCACGTTTTCTGGAAACGCCCCGCACCGCGCGACATTCGGTCCGGCACCTACGAAATTGAAGCTGGACCCGCCCTTGTAGTCGTTATTGACGTACCCATCGACCAAGGCCGCCGAGTTCCCGCCGAAAGCCTGGTGGGCAAGTATGATCAGGCCAGTGAATGTTAGAAGCATTACTGCGAGTTTGGTTTTCATTTGTTTCGGTTCTCCATTGGTGGTTGTGACTCTTTGTGCTCAAGCGCCTCGGGATTGAGCATGGAAATCGAAGCCAGCCGCTCTGACAGCTCTCCGGCGTAAGTCGGCACATTTCGCGACCGCGGTACTCCTTACCTCACGACTACTTGTGACCGGCTCAGGATTCGTGGGTTTAGAGCGCCGTGCAAGCCTCTTGGCGCGAGACGATATTCGAGTTACGAAGTGTAGTCAATATTTTGGCGGCGAGCCGCGTGTGCGGACAAACACGCATCTCACTCACGGTCGAGCTATTCCCCGGCGTATTATCTTTTCCAAACTTTTTGGTAAGGTCAGCGTATTTACACCATGCTTATGAAAGCCCTGAAAACCTCTCTTCTAATCGTTGTTCTGTTGTCAGCTTTGATTCCGGTAGCGGGCCAGAAACCAGGGCCAAAAGGCGTATTCAAAGTTGATTACGAAAAGTTCACCCTGGCCAACGGCTTACAGGTGATCTTTCACATCGACCGCTCAGATCCGGTGGTCGCCGTCGCGCTCACCGCGCACGTCGGCTCGGCGCGCGAAAAGGCCGGCCGCACGGGGTTTGCCCATCTGTTTGAACATCTGTTGTTTCTCGAGTCGGAGAATCTGGGCAAAGGCGGCCTCGACAAAATGAGCGCGCGCATTGGAGGCTCGGGCGCGAATGGCTCGACCAACCGCGACCGCACTGACTATTTTCAGACCGTCCCCAACGATGCTTTGGAGAAGATGCTTTGGGCGGAAGCCGACAAGCTCGGTTGGTTTATCAATACCGTAACCGATTCTGTTCTGGCGAAGGAGAAGGAAGTTGTAAAGAACGAGAAGCGTCAGGGCGTGGACAATAATCCTTATGGTCACACCAGCTATGTAATTGATCGAGCTCTTTACCCGGAAGACCATCCCTATAACTGGCAGGTGATCGGTTCGCTCGAAGATCTGCAGCGGGCCACGCTCGCGGACGTAAAGGAATTCTTCCGGCGCTGGTATGTGCCGAACAACGTCACGCTGGTGGTGGCCGGCGATTTCGATCCGGTGCAAGCGAAAAGATTGGTGGAGAAATACTTCAGCGAAATTAAGAGAGGCGAAGAAATCAAACCGCTTCCGAAAAGACCGGGCGTGATCAAAGAAACGGTTAGCTTCTACCACGAAGACAACTTCGCCCGGTTGCCTGAACTAACGAGGGTTTGGCCCACGGTGGAAGAATACCATCCTGATTCATACCCGCTCGACGTGCTGGCCCGGTATTTGTCGCGAGGCAAGAAGGCGCCTTTCTACCAGGTTTTAGTTGAAGAGAAGAAATCGACTGACGCCGTCCGGATGTCGAACGAGACCTCGGAGCTTGCCGGCCAGTTTGGCCTCGCGGTCCGCGCCTTTCCGGATAAAGATCTCGACGAAGTTTCGCAGGCCCTCGATGAAGCGTTTGCGAGATTCGAGAAAGACGGCATTTCGGAAAAGGATCTGAGCCGCATTAAAGCCGGTCAGGAAACTCAGTTTTACAATTCTCTGTCCAGCGTGCTCGGAAAAGGATTCCAGCTCGCCCAGTACAATATCTTTGCCAAGGACCCCGGCTTCATTTCCAGGGACATCGAGAACATTCTGGCCGTGACCCCGGCGGATGTGACGCGCGTCTATCAAAAGTACATAAAGAACAAACCATTTGTGGCGACGAGTTTCGTACCGAAGGGCCAGCCGGCCCTGGCCCTGGACGGTGCGAAGAAAGCCGAAGTAGTAGAAGAGAAAATTGTTCAGGGCGCCGAGCAAGGTGTTGACCCGAGCGCCCAAGCCGCCTATGAACGCACCCCTTCAACTTTTGATCGCAGTTTCGAACCTGCCTACGGCAAAGCGCCCGAGGTTAAGGTCCCCGCGATTTGGGAAGACAAACTTACAAATGGATTGCGTGTGCTGGGAATTCAAAACACCGAAGTCCCGCTGATGCAGTTCGACGTCGTGATCGATGGCGGCCAACTGCTTGAAGACATCAACAGAGTAGGCGTGGCGAATCTGATGGCCCGCATGCTGACGCAGGGAACTCAGAAGAAGACTCCTCAGGAGCTTGAAGAAGCAATCCAACAGTTGGGAGCGACGATCAGCGTTACCGCTTCGACTGAGAATGTCCGCCTCCGGGTCAATACCCTGGCAAAGAACTACGACGCCACCTTAGCGTTAGTCGAAGAGATTCTGCTGGAGCCGCGTTGGGACGCGAAGGAATTCGATCTAATCAAGCAAAGCACCCTCAGTCAGATCCGGCAGCAACAAGCCAATCCGAATGCGCTTGCTCAGAATCACTTCAACCTGTTGATTTTCGGAAAAGACAACATCCGGTCGCAAAATATCCTGGGAACTGTCGATTCGGTTAATGCGATTACCCTCGATGATCTCAAGGCGTTCTATGCGAGGAGTGTTTCGCCGTCGGTCGCGCGACTGAACGTTGTTGGGGCTTTGGATAAAGCCACGATTACATCCTCGCTAAAACGAATTGAGAGCAAATGGGCGAGCAAGAAAGTCGACATCCCCGCCTACAAGACCCCGGACGCGCCCGCTAAGTCTGTCGTTTATTTTTATGACGTCCCCGACGCCAAGCAGTCGGTTATTCGGTTTGGTTATCCGGCGCTGGCGCTAACCGATAAGGATTTCTATCCCGCCACAGTCATGAACTACATACTCGGCGGCGGCAGTTTTGCTTCCCGCCTGACGCAGGTTCTGCGCGAGGGCAAAGGCTACACATACGGCATCAACTCCGCTTTTGCCGGAACGCAAAGTCCCGGCGCCTTTACGATTTCCAGCGCCGTCAGGGCGAACGTCACACTTGAATCGGCGCAGTTGATCAAGGACATTCTCCGGGAATATCCGAAAACCTATTCAGAAGCGGATCTGGAGACCACCAAGGGGTTTCTGATCAAGAGCAACGCGCGGGCCTTTGAAACCGCGGAGGCCAAGCTGAATATGCTGGAGAATATCGGCAAGTACGGTTGGAAATATGACTACGTGAAAGAGCGCGAACAGATCGTTCGAGGGATGACGGTTCAGCAGGTAATGGCTCTGTCGGGAAAATACCTGAACACCGACCGGATGATCTGGCTGGTGGTTGGCGACGCGAAAACTCAACTACCGCGTTTGAAAGAGTTGGGCTTTGGAGAGCCAATTCTGATTGGCAAGTAGGCCCGGCGTTGATGCAGAAACCCGACCGTCAGGGAGGGTGCCGATTTCGACGTCCCGCCGTAGAGTTCTTTGCACCCTCCCTGACGGTCGGGTTTCTGCACGCGTCGCTTTACCAACTCATGCAGACTTTGGAGAAAAGCCCCCCGACGATGCAGTAGATCTCACCGGCTTTTTTGATTTCACGAAAACTTCCCGCGCTCACCAGAAATCCTGCCCACTGTGTTGGTTACATTGTAAGATTCAATCATGAAATTTACTCGCCGGAACTTTCTGGGTGGGCTGGCAACCGGTGCGACTCTGCTTTTGCAACGTAACGCTATCTCAGGCAAAGCATCGCCAAAGCCTTCGCGAGCGAATCGT
This sequence comes from uncultured Acidobacteriota bacterium, assembly GCA_963726075.1. Lineage (GTDB taxonomy): Bacteria > Acidobacteriota > Blastocatellia > Pyrinomonadales > Pyrinomonadaceae > UBA11740. The sequence continues at coordinate 550,778 of CAVSAQ010000002.1, forward strand.
CCCAATGTCATCTTCATCCTGGCCGACGACCTCGGCTGGGGCGACCTCAGCTGTTACGGGCGGCCGGACTATCGCACGCCCAATCTGGATCGTCTGGCTTCGCAAGGCACGAAATTTACTGACGCATATTCTGCTTCGGCAGTCTGCACGCCGACACGCGTCGGACTTATTACGGGCCGATACCCGGCGCGACTTAAGATTGGCTTAATCGAACCATTGCCCGCGAACAACCGGGGCGTGGGCTTAGACCCAGGTCATCCCACCATCGCTTCACTCCTTAAGACGAGCGGCTATGACACCGCGCTCCTCGGAAAGTGGCATCTGGGCTTTCGCCCTGAGTGGGGACCGAATGCGCACGGATTCGACGAGTTTTTCGGGACTCTCGCCGGCGCGGGCGATTATCACCTGCACAAAACGGGATTAGGTGAGCCTGACCTGTATGAGAATCTCAAACCCGTTGAGCAGCATGGTTATCTCACCGATCTGCTTACTGAACGAGCGGTCAAATACATTCGCCGCCGTCGGACTTCACCTTTCTACTTAAGTCTTCATTACACATCTCCGCATTGGCCCTGGCAGGATCGCAAAGGCGGCGAGCGCGTTAACTTCACGGACAAGACGATTGAACCAGTCACCATGGGCGGCGGCGGCTCGCTAAAAATGTACGCTGAAATGATGCGCATTCTGGATGAGGGTGTCGGTCGTGTGATGCAGGCTTTAAGGGCTGCGGGCAAGGACAGAAATACCCTGGTGATCTTTACCAGCGATAACGGCGGCGAGCGCTTTTCGTACCAATGGCCCTTCTCTGGCAGGAAAGGCGACCTGTTGGAAGGTGGCATTCGGGTGCCGGCAATAGCTCGCTGGCCGGGCGTCATTCCGGCTAATCGCGTTACTCGTCAGGCGGCGATCTCGATGGATTTGACGGCCACGATTCTTGCTGCCACCGGGACAAAACCCGCAGACGGTTACGGGTTGGATGGAATTGACTTGTTACCGATAGTCAAAGGATCGAGTCCGGTTCAGGACCGCACATTCTTCTGGCGCATATACGATCAGGATGCGGTGCGTCATGGGAACTGGAAGTATCTTCGCAGCGGTGATCAGCGTCGCCTATTTGACTTGTCATTCGATCAGCACGAGCAAGCTGAGTTCGGTAAGAAGAACCCGGACGTGCTTCAGCGGCTGATGTCGGAATTTGATAATTGGAACCGGCAGATGTTGCCGCGTATCGACAGAGCAAACCCGTTAAGAACTTAAGTTCGGACTATTCTGGATCGCGGCCGCCGCTGAACTGCCGGCTTCGATTTGTTTCCCGTTCCATCCGACGCGGTGTCGGCCACCTCTGCGGTGAGACTCATCAGCGCAGCCTCCTTCAACTTCGGATTCTTCACCCAATCTTTGGCTGATACGAACGAGACTTTGTCGTAAACCAGGACGATGGTTCCGACTTTGAGAAGCTTGCTGACGTCGCGCGCCGCAAAGACCGGGATGCGAATGCAGCCGTGGCTTGCCGGTTGATTGGGAACGTTGCGGCTGCCGTGAATTGCCACGCCGCCACTGATGTAGTTGGGGTAATAAACCGATCCGAGTGGGCCCGTTTCCCATCCGACGCTCTTGTCATAAACAAGGAACCGGCCGCGCGGTGTGTAAGAGATGCTCTCCTGCCCGTCGTCCATGAACGTCTTGCCATTGCCGGTCGAAGTCGGAAGGACTTTGATGCGACCGTCGGCGTTCACCAGCATGAGTACCTGACGATCGAGATCTACTTCAACGTGTTCGTATCCGAGTTCTCTCGCTCCCGGTCTCGAGCTGGTGCGAATGACGTCAAGTTCGTCGCTAGTGAGTTGGCCCGTGACGTCGCGACCGTGCCATTTCTGAAAAGCAATCAACGCTGCGCGTGAGCCGGCATCAAAGACTCCGTCGATCGGCCCGGTCCAGAAACCCAAGTCGGCCAGCTGATGTTCGGCTTCTTTGATTTCAGCGCGGGTCACCTTAGCGTTGGATCGTTGGGAAAAGGAAAACGACGGCGCCAATACGGCCGTTATACAGATGGTGAGAAGCAGTTTCATCCTGTGTGAGAACATATGACGGACTGCGATTATCAGTCAATGAGTAATCTCTGTCGCCCGCTAAAGCGGGCTCTAAAGATTTTTTGCGTTTGTGACCCAGCCCTAAAGGGCTGGGCTACTATCAACCGTCCGCTAGCGCGGACTACAGTCGCCCGCTAAAGCAGGCTCGGATTGTCGAATGAAGCGCGGTGCTATAAACATTTCGTTCCTACGGAACGATGAACGCTGGGGCAAGCAGAACTCCGTGACCAACGGATCTAAGCCGGTCGGATTGAAGGCTTTAGTTGTGCGCCAAACAAATATCTGGCCGCGTTAAGAGGTCATTTGCTACAATCCTCGCCCCCTCTCACCTTGTCCCGCAGAAAAACAGTCAATGGTAAATCGTGAAACGTAAATGGATTCGCGCTTTCACGAGGATTTCCTAAGACCTAAAGACCTAAGACCTGGGGTTCTCTATGTGGTGTCCGCGATGCAAAAGCACACGTGTCCAGCGTGGCTATAATGATTCATCTTTTGTTCTGCAGATGGCCGGGCTGCACGAGCTGCTCTGCAACAATTGTGGTCTCGAGTTCAAGGGCTTCGATCCGCTGCGCAAGCTCGAGCGAAAGCCAACTTCGCATCGCGAATCGAACGAGAACAATCGCCGCTTTGCCCGATACAAAGTGCATTTGCCGGCCACCATCAGCTTAGTCGAGCGCCACGAGCTCAGTTGGGACGTTTCATACTCGACCCCTGCGCGCGGCCACTGCGAAACCATTAGCCAGGGAGGCATGGCGCTGTCGTTTGTCGGCAGCCGGTTTCCTCAAGAGCAACTCACAAAACCCGGTTGCTTCTTGTACGTCACAGTCAATTTGCCGGCTGCGGCCGTGGCATCGGTGGTCTCAATCATCAGTTGTGACCGACTGGGCGCTAACGGTCAGGCGAAATGGTTCGTCGGCACCAAAGTAATGCAAATGAGCGATGCCGACGCAGCAAGGCTGGCCGCGTTTTTGGAAAAGCGAGGAAAAACAGGGCCGTTCGTAGTCCTGACCTGATCGCCGCGAATGCCGCGATTATTAAAGGAAGTCCGCTCAGGGTAAACTTGAGCGGGCTTTTTTCATCAAAGCACTTTGCATGCAGTTTGGGACCTACTTCCGTCTGACTTCCTACGCGACAATTGCCGCGGCGGCGCTGGCGCTTTATGTCGCGGGCGGGGTCGGACTGTGGTTGCTGGGCGCGTTTGCCCTCTTGATGATCGTCGCTTTCAAGCTGGAAGATAGCCGCTGGCAGCTGAGCGAGCGCCTCGCGCTGGCAGTCATTCTGGTTTCGATTCCGTTTTTCTACCTTGATTGGCAGGTGCTCACGCCGCTGCTGCTCTCCGGACTCGGTGACGCGGTTGACGCTACGGGAATTGGCGCGACGCAGGGCGGCTCAATTCCACGTGGTGGTGTCGAAGTAGCTGTTCTTTCGCACCTGATTCTTTTTCTCTCGGCAGTAAAACTTTTCCAACGCAAGCATGATCGGGACTGGTTCTTCCTTTACCTGATTTCATTTTTCACGGTGCTGCTGGCGGCGGGACTGACGGCGAGCCCGATGTTTCTCGGGGTGCTGATTCTCTATCTGCTGTGCGCGCTCTCAACGATCATCGCGTTTGAGATTCAGAAGGCGCGCAAGAAAGTTACCGCCACACAGACGCGCCTGCTCGTCCCACCGGATTCAACACTCTTTCAAAAACTGCCAATGCGGCTTTGGCGCCGCCGTTATCTCGAGACGCGACGCTTGCCGCTGGTCTCTGTGGCCTTGCTAATCCTGATTGTGATTCTGGCGCTGCCGTTCTTCTTAATCGCGCCCCGTACTGCGTCCAGCGCATTGCGTCGCGGCGGAGCCGGGATTTCCGGTTTCGTCGGCTTCTCAGACAGCGTCACGCTCGGTCAAATTGGCGAACTTAAACGTAACGACGAAATTTTCATGCGTGTGCGCATTGATGAATTTGGTAACGTGCCGCCCGCGCGTTTGCGCTGGCGCGGCGTCGCCCTGGATAGCTTCACCGGTAAAGCCTGGAAGAAATCCGCCGTTGCAGAACGGCTTGAGAAGAAAGAGAGCAATAGCGGCATATTCCAATTCGGCACCGCCGCGAGCCGGGCTGACCTGACATTGCAAACGTTTTTCATGGAGCCAGTCGACACGCCTGTCTTGTTCGGCGCGCCGCGCATCGTCGCAGTGATGGGTAACTTGCCATTCGTCCGCGTTGACCCCGAAGGGGCGGTGCAGACCCGTCCGCACGATCAAGAACGGGTCGTTTACAGGGTGTATTCCGATACGACTGAGCCAGGCGCAAATGCACTTCGCAACGATCGGCTTCAATACGTGGTTGAGTCGGCGCGGTATCTGGAGTTGCCGGCAAACCTGGATCCGCGGATCCGCACACTCACGCGCGATGTCATTCAGCAGAGCGAAGCCCGAAACTGGTACGACGCGGCGCGCGCGGTTGAATCTCATCTGCGCGACGGATATGGCTACTCGCTCGAGATGAAAGCGAGCGGAGCCGATCCGCTAGCGGACTTTCTTCTCAACGTGAAGCAGGGCCACTGCGAGTATTTCGCGACGGCCATGGCCGTCATGTTGCGCTCGCAAGGGGTGGCGACGCGCCTGGTTAACGGCTTCCTTCCCGGCGAATACAACGAAGCGTCCGGGGCGTTCACCGTACGACAGAGCGACGCGCATTCGTGGGTGGAAGTCTATTTCCCCGAGACAAAATCCTGGGTGACCTTTGATCCGACACCGTCTGCGGGCCGCTCGGCGACGACGCGGACAGGCTTTGCCGGCATGCTGAGCAAGTATTCAGAAGCGCTGGAGTTGATGTGGTTCCAGTACGTCGTGGGATACGACAAGCAGGAACAGCGATCGCTGGTGACCTCAGCGCGGAACAAGCTATTCGATCTCCAGCGTGGCTCAGTTAACAAATTCGCGCAGGCGCGCGCGGCATTTCCGGCGCTCATTGGACCCATTCTGTTGGGAGCGACATCGTTGTTTGGACTGATGGCCGTCGTTCTTCTGACGCGCCGGGTGCGGCGATTTGGTTGGAGTCGCGGACTAAAAGTGTGGCGAGGGGGAGATGAATCTGAAGCGACTCGCGTCGAATTCTATGAACGATTGTTAAAGGCCCTGGAAAAGCAGGGCATCAAGCGCGAGCTGTACGAAACACCTTTAGAGTTCGCTTCCGCCACCGGAGTGAACGAAGCGCGAGACATTACGAACGCGTACAATCGAGTCCGGTTTGGGGAAGAGAAGCTGTCGGACGCGGAACGAAGTCATATTGAGAGTCTGTTGGCGCGACTTGAGAACAGTCGGAAGAATAATTGAATCACAGAGGACACAGTGGAAACACAAACCATGGCTCCGTTAGGAGCCGGATGTTTATAGAACGGAAACCACATCCCGATATTTCCGCTTGATGAGGAGCAAACCGACGTGTTGCTCCTCATCGAGCGATTCGTTAGGGTAGGAGATCGTTGGCTATAAACAGTTCGCGCCTAACGGCGCGCTTGATCGTCACAACAACGGGCCGCCAAACAATCACTATTTACAATTCACGATTTACTAACACATGAACAAAGTTGGATTTATCAGTTTGGGCTGTCCAAAGAACCTCGTCGATAGCGAGGTGATGATGGGGCAACTCAAGCAAAAAGGTTTTGAGATTACTGCTGACGCGCAAGATGCGGACACCGTGGTCGTAAACACGTGCGGGTTTATCGACTCGGCGAAAAAGGAATCGATTGAAGCAATTCTCGAAGCCGCCCGTTTGAAGACTGAAGGGAAAGCGACGCGCCTTGTCGTCGCCGGTTGTCTGGTCGAGCGTTATCGAGATGAATTGAAGGCGGAGATGCCGGAAGTCGATGCGTTCATCGGCACTAGTCAAATCAACGAGATTCTCAGCGTTTGTGATCCGCAGACGAATACGCGGTCGTTGCCGGTGATGCCGCTCGGAAATCAGAGCGCGACTTATCTCTACGACGAATCGACGCCGCGCGTCCTCGCCACGCCGAGTCATTACGCGTACATCAAGATTGCCGAAGGCTGTGATCGGCCCTGCGCCTTCTGCTTCATTCCCCAGATGCGCGGTCATTTTCGCAGCCGCCGTTTTGGTTCGCTCGTCGCCGAAGCTCATCAACTGGCTGAAGAAGGCGTAAGGGAGCTGATTCTGGTGGCCCAGGACTCTTCGCGTTATGGCGAAGACCTGGGCAAGCCGGACGCGCTCGCACGTCTCTTGCGCGAGCTGTCACACACCGATGGCATCGAGTGGGTGCGCGTGATGTACACATATCCAACGCATATCAGCGACGGCTTTCTCGACGTGCTCGCGGAAGAGCCAAAGGCCGTGAAGTATCTCGACATGCCTTTGCAGCATGCTTCGCAGAATGTTCTGAAGTTGATGAAGCGCGGCGGAAATCGGGCGTCGCTCGAACGTTTGATCGAGCGAGTGCGCCGCCGCGTACCGGAAATTGGCGTGCGCACGACTTTCATCACAGGTTTTCCGGGCGAGACGGAGGAAGATTTCGACGAGCTGATGACCTTCATCAAGAACGTCGAATTCGATCGCGTCGGCGTCTTCACGTATTCAGATGAAGAAGGCACGCCGGCTTACGAGCTGCCGAACAAAGTGGATCCAAAAATCGCGAAACGTCGACGGGACTTGTTGATGAAAGCGCAATCGCAAATCGCGAAGCGAAAACACGCCGCGATGATCGGTGAGAGCGTCCGGGTAATGTTCGAAGGCGAATCAAACGAGAGTGACCTGCTTTGGCAGGGAAGAATGGAAACACAAGCGCCGGACATCGATGGATGTGTTCTGATCAATGATGCGCCAGAGGGTTTCATTCCGGTTCCCGGCCAGATGGTGGATGTGCTAATCGAGGAAGCGCAGGAATACGATCTGGTAGGACGGATCGTAGCTTAACGATCGCATGAAGCCACTGCTTACAATTCTATTCCTTTGTATCGTTTCTGTTGCCGCGCAAGATGCGTTTGCCCAGCAGGGCCCCCGGTGGATCGACTTCTCGCCCGCGGATGGATCGTTCCACATTTCGATGCCGCACGAGCCAAAGTTAGAGCCGGTTACGGGAACTTATGATCTGTTGAGCGTGAGTGGCACTTGGTACACCGCGGGAAGTCCCGGCGGCAGCTACGCGATTTGGTCGCTGGTTGAGCCCAATCCCCAGATAGGCTGGGGTGGTGAGGATTCCTACCTTGACGTCGCGGCTGATCTGTTTTGGCAGACACTGTTAAAGCAGGCACGAGACACCGTGCACAGTACGGTGAATCGCCGGGCTGGAATCGCATACATCAAGGAGTTGCCAACGAATCCGCTCCCGGGCCGCGAATATTCGGTTGTGCTGGGCGAGCTTTCAGGGACGGCTCAGATCTTTGTGGCGCAGCGGCGAATTTTTATTTTGCTGGCCGCGGATACGGCGGATGGACCGTGGGAACGCGAACGGTTCCTGGGCTCATTCAAAGTTTCTCAACAAGTCGGACGGATGCTGCAGGACGGCGATCCGAAAGTCGATGATGACGGGCCAATTTTCAAGAATAAGGAAGTCGACGAAAGGGCTCGCGTTCTGTCGAAACCTGAACCGAGTTACACGGAAAGCGCGCGAGTTTTTGGGATCCAGGGCACGGTTGTCTTGCGCGCCGTATTCTCAAAGACAGGTGAAGTGACGCGGGTCGAGATCATCAAGCGCTTACCACACGGCATGACACAACGATGCCTGATCGCCGCGAGAGCGATCAAGTTTTCACCAGCTATGAAAGATGGGAAGCCGGTATCGACGTGGATGCAGCTCGAGTACAACTTCAATATCTACTGATTTCTGAACCCTTCGACTCCGCTAAAACTTCACAAACTCAAACTTCAGTCTTATTCCACGTCGAGTGCTGTTATAGAACGAACCGAAATCCGCCGCGTGAATGTTGTTTTGGAAATCGCGCGGGTTCCAGTGATTAGTGAGATTGAACAGTTTTATGCCGAAGCGTCCGGGAAACTTCCGGCCGCGGAACTGCGCGGGAATGAATCCCCAATTGGGCACTCGTGGTGTCAAACCCTTCGTCACCTGAAGATCGAGCGCGAAGAAGTTCGGATAACGTCCGGCGCGATTGCGCGCGCCCACAAAGTTTTGATTCTCATCGATCAGCGAAAAAGGAAAGCCAGTGTGCCAGTCCATGACGGGCGAAACCGTGATCTGTTTCGGCAGGCCTATGTCGCCCCAGAACAGCAGCCGGTTCGGCGCGTCGAACGGTTGCAGCGAACGCTCGTTCGCGCGAATCACGGGATTACGAATGTTGCCAAAGTAGTTATTGAATGCATTCAGATCGCCGGTCGCACGCGAGTGCACATAAGCGAGATACAGGTGCCTTCGCTCCTGTAAGCGAAACCGACCGGTCACCTGAAACTCGCGATAACGCGCTTCGCCGTCGTTTCTCAGCAGCAGCCGGCCATCAGCAGCCGGATCAAGAACGAAATCGCGCCGTGTGCGTCGTTCTTCAAAGCCAAACCTTAGAAGCAGTCTCTGGATTTCGTGATCGACCTGGAGAGTTCCAGCAATGCTGGATGGATTGCGGAAGCCTGCCGCATCCAGAACATGATTGAAAGTCCGCGGGCCATCCACGATCGTCAGACCGTCGGCAGCAAACGTGGTCACGACCCGCTGTTGATATTGCGGAAAGATGCCGAGGTTGATCGGAATCTTGTCGTAAAACAGACCCACTCCTCCGCGGATCACCGTCCGCTCATTTGCGAAGGGCAGGAAAGCGAAACCGAGTCGCGGAGCAAAGTTATTGTTCTTGCTGATGCTGTCCCTGTCCCAACGCAAGCCAAGATCAATCGTTAATCTCTGGTGGGCATGCCACGTCTCCTGCGCGAATGCGGCCAGCTCAGTGTTGTTTCGTTCTAATGCGCCCGCGCCCGCAAAAGTAATGAGCTGACTCAGGGTGCCATTGCGGCGGACAATGCGAACTGGCGCCGACACATCGCTGCCATCGAATGTCGTGTGGCTGACGTTGACACCGAATCTAAGGTCGTGTTTGCCGTAGTACTTCTTTTCCGGCAGAGACAACGTCTCGAGCCATTCGGCCCGACGGCTCTCGCGGCCCTGCCGATTGAACCAACCGCCCGAACGTCGCGCCGGCGAGATTACAAAAGGCCCACCGCTGTTTCCAAAAACATCGAGGTCAAACTGTTTCAGACTAAAACTTGATTGGAGCAGAGCGCCCTTTGCGAAAGTGGCTTGTTCATTGACGGCAAAGAACCATCCGCGTTGGTGCAGGTTCGCGGCGGTGTCGAGTGGCGTGAACGTGTTCAGGTTTATAGCGTCGCGTTTCTGCGGAAACAGCGAAAAACTGACGGCCAGACGGTTCGAGTTGTTGAGGTTGAAATCAAAACGCGTGAACGAATCAAAGCTCTCAAGTTTGCTGTCGCGTTGCGCGGGTGGCAGGCTCGTCACTTCGGATCGCACAAAGCGATATTCAAAACTTTGAAAGAAGAAGATCTTGTCTTTCTTGATCGGTCCGCCGACAGCAATCCGCGGAGTCGCGGACTGTACGCCGTAAATCTTGCCGTCGCGAATGCGCGGACGCATTAGCACGTTCGTCAAAAGGTATCGCCAACGGTTGCTCCCTGAGCGAGTCTCGATCGCCGTAATCGCGCCGGTGAATCTGCCGTATTCAGCGGAAAACGGATTTGAGAAAACCTGCACCGATTCGACGGCTTCGAGCGGCAGATCGATTGCGGCATCGCCGGTGACGGGATCGCTAACGTTCAAGCTCGACACCAGGGTGCCGCTTTGGTCCGGGCGCGTCCCTTTAATGTTGAGAGCGCCGTCGGGACTTCGCGTCACTCCGGGGAGCAGGGGCAGCGCATCCTGGAACTTTTCGTTAACCAGCGGAACGTCGCGCAGTTTCGTGGCCGATAACTGTCCGGCGACGGTGGTGTCCGTGGTGTTGATGCGGTCCGGTTCGGGTGCAACATCGACAATTACCTGGACGGTGCTGGGCTGCAAGGACACGTCGAGATCGACTGTCGCGTCGATCGCCAGGGTTACTTTCTGTTCCGATCTCTCAAAGCCCGCATGAGTCGCCACCAGCGTGTAGTCTCCGGCCGCGAGGCGATTGAATGAATACTCACCCTGATCGTCGCTGATGATTGCGAGTTTGTTGTCGCCGAGAGCCGGGCCGGTGAGAACGAGCACCACGCGCGGTAAACGCTCACGCCGATCGCCAGTGACAGCCAGAGTTACTCCGCGAATGCGACCTGATGGTTGCGCTGCGGACTTTGGATAAGCGGTGACGCGAGCCGCGTACGACAAGCTCAGAACCATCATCAAGCAGACTACGATGCGTAGCGAAATCAGCTTTGACCGATTTGGCGCTAAATGATTTATCCACATGTCGTAGTTTGATGGCACTCGACACTTCCAGAGCTTGTCTGATAAAAGACTCGGAAGTATTCGAGGCAGCATTGCGTGCTGGCGAAACGCGGTTGGCAAAGGGGAGAACGTTGACAGGATAGGCTCAAGCCACAATCGAAAGCAATAAGCGAACCGCCGAAACAAGAAGTGGCACAGACTTAGGTCGATGACTGGAGCGCAAGCGTCTCGCTTGCAAAAACATCTTGCGCTATCCAGGAAGCAAGCGGGACGCTTGCGCTCCAGTCGCTGTGTCCCTATGAACTTGAGAAACGCTATTGTTGAAATCACAGAGTGAAGTCTGTGCCACTAGTTGAAATCACAGACTGAGTCTGTGCCACCACCCAAAGCATGCCAATCAAAGAATCCAGTGATGAGCTAAATCCCAATGTCGCTGTGCCGGCGACGGAAGTTCCCGCGCCGAAACGACGGTCAGCGAGCGATTACCTCGCGCTGGCGATTGCGACTTGCGGAGTCGGGTACTTGCCGGTGGCGCCGGGAACTCTGGGCGCTTTGGTGGGTGCTGGTCTCTATCTGAGTATTTCGGGCTGGTTTTACGGAGTACTTGAAGCGAATGCGCAACGAACAGGCTCGAATCTGCTTTACGTGTTCACACCGCAGTTAGCGTTCATGCTGCTGCTGACGTTTGCGACAACGATGCTGGGCATTTGGGCCGCCACCCGCACCGAGAAAGTAATTCAACGCAAGGATCCATCGATAGTCGTCATCGATGAAGTTGCTGGTCAGATGATCGCTCTGCTGTCAGGTCCGTTTTGGCTGCACACCTGGTGGAGCATCCTGTCGGCGTTCCTCTTGTTTCGTCTGTTCGACATTTGGAAGCCTTATCCGATTCGCCGCCTCGAGGGGCTGGAATCTGGATTGGGAATCATGGCCGACGACGTGCTCGCAGGAGTTTACGCCCTCATCGCCAATGCTGTGATTATTTCGGGTTATTTATTGATCGCTGGGTGAGTCTTCGCGGGACGGGGGTAACATACCGAGGAATCAAGAGCCGCCGGGGTAGGCTTAATCGGATTAGGCGAGAAAAATCGTGTCGTAAACGGATCGGAATTTGAATCCCGCTCGTTTGTAGAACTCATGCGCGGCGACGCTCTGCTCGTTTACAAGAACGCAGATGGAATCCACCCGCTGCAGCAGAAGATGTCCCAGCTCAGACACGCAGTTCAATCCGTAGCCTTTGCCGCGATGTTCGGGCGCGGTCCAGATACCTTCAAGATAAACGCCTGATCCTGTATCCGAGACGATATCGGTCTTGAAGATAAGTTTCCCGGATTCGATCCACACCCACGTCCGGCCCTGCTCGATCCGCCGAAGGCAACGTTCGCGAAAACCGACGGGATCGACTTCGAGGGGATTGACGCCACTTTCGTCAAACGCCATTTGCGCATGCACTGGCAGAATTAGTTCCAGATCGTCTGGTGTCGCCAGGCGCAGTCCCTCTGAAGGCTCGCGGACTTCGATGGGCCAGCGCAGCTCAAACAACAGCTCACGGCAGGCGCGGCGCATTGTTTGTCCGTCTTTGGAGTAATAGTTCCAGAACTCCTCAATGCGCTCTTGCTCGCCCATGATCATGCGAGCGGTCGTGCATTTCTGCGCGATTTCAGCGAAAGCCTGAAGCGCGCGCTCGGTTCGCGTCTCCATCAGCGTCGCATGGCCAATCAGCGCGACCCCTTCGAGTTCGCCTGAGCGGTTGCGGCAAGCGTAGAAGTTGCCGCGGTTAAATGGACTGACGAAGCCATTGTCTTTAATGATTCCCACGAGCGAAACCGTGTGCAGCGGGCGCCGCGCCAGAAACTCGAGTACTTCCGTTTGACACTCGTCAGTAAGTCTCTGGGTGAATACGTGTTGCGCCCAACCTGACATTGTTGGCACGGGCGGGGGCATGATTTGGGCTTGGGCAGTCTGTCTATACATGGTGTGCTCTCCTTTCCAGTAGTGGCCCAAATCAATAGGATGGACTCATCGCGGACGTGTTATCGCCCTTTGAGATGGCGTCCGACAGCAGCACGCCATCACTGAGAAGCACACCGTCGCTGAGCAGTACGCCGTCGCTCAACAAGACACCATCGCTCAACAGGACGCCGTCGCTAAGCAGGACGCCGCTGGTAAACAAAGTGCCATCGCTCAACAGAACGCCGGTGACCGTTACCGGCCCCGCAGTAAGCGCGATACCGCTGGTCATCAGGGTCGTGTTGCGCGCGATTACACCATTCGTTACTGAGGTTGCGTCGGCGATCACTTTGCCCTGCGCATACATGCCTTGCCACTTGGTCATCAAGTCGCTGCCATACAGCACGCAGTAGTCGCCGACGACGCCGCGTCCCCAATCAATGCGCTCGTTAGTGCTGGAAATGTAGTTGTCCTGATCGTTCTCGTCCCAGCTATTGAGCATCGCGCTTCCCTGCGACAAAGTGCTCGCATTTGACTTAACCAGGCTGGCGAGTTTGACTGCGCCTTCCGCGTTTACCTGCCCCGCGCCTTGCTCGAGCGTGTTGAAGCCGTCGATCGGCTGGGCTGAATACATCAGGATGGCCTTGACCAGGCTCGGAGTGAGGTTCGGATTCGCCTCCAACATTAAGGCGGCGATGCCCGCTACGATGGGCGCGGACATCGACGTGCCGCTAAGGTACATGACCTGGTCGGTCGTGATGGAACTGCCAACCTTGAGCGACGGATAGAGGGTTACGAGAGCTCCAGATTTGCCGCTGCTGCTGGGCGACATGGCGCCGATTAACTTGTTACCTGGCGCGACGAGGTCCGGCTTGATCAGATTGTCATAACGCTTGATGCCCGATGAATCCTTCGTATAGCCGCGAGTCGGCCCGCGCGAGCTGTACGAAGTGATCTTGTCATCGTATCTTGCGTCTGTGCCGAAACTGTTGGTGGCGCCTACCGTAATGACCGACGGGTCAATGCCGGGTGAATCGATGCCGCCGTAGATCTTGTCGCCATCTAAATCTTTGCCACGATTGCCGGCGGCAGCTACCACGACTATCCCGGCGTTGTGAGCGCGGCGGGCGGCCAGACACAACGGATCGTTTTTGTAGCTGTCTTTTGGCGGCGCGCCGAGGCTCAGGTTGATGACGCGGAGGTTATAGGTTGCCTTGTTCGCAATACACCAATCAATCGCCGCGATCACATTGCTGGCAGTCCCGCGGCCCTGCGCGTCAAGAACGGCAAGGCTAATAACTTTCGCTTCGTAGGCAATGCCGCCGTAATAGTTGGACTTGAATCCCGGGTTACCCATTAGCATTGAGGCCACGTGGGTACCATGTCCAAAGTAGTCCCGGTTCGCGGCGATCCCGGTATAGGTCTTGGAATAAGCCACCCCGGGGCGACCGGTAGAAGCTTTAATCAGGTTGTGTGTGTCGTCTATGCCGCTGTCGAGGACAGCGATGCCCACGCCCGTGCCGTTGAGTGAAGAGAAACCTGTTACCTCGCTGCGCGCGTCCGCCTGCGCGGCGGCCACTGAGGTCTCGATGTGTCCGTGGGAAACGACCTCGCGGTCCGGGCTAATGTAAGCAACGTCCTCGTCGTTTTCCAGCTCGCGAATGCGCGATATCGGCAAATCTGCGGTAACCAATCCTAAGTTGCGATAAGCATTCTTGAAGCGACCCTTGCGGGCGGCGAACTTATTTTGGAGATCGGTATCGGACTTCTGAGGGTCATTTAGCTGAACGATAACGCGGGCAGTTTTGTCGGCCTTTTCGCCAGATGAGACGCGATTTACATCGTCATCCAGATCGGGGGCGATCTTCGATGGCTTGGCCGAGCCTTGTGACTGCGATCCGTGGTTATTCTTTCCCTGGTCGGCCCTGACTCCCATGGGGATTAGGGGCACAAAGAACAAAGCCATCAGGGATAGCGCAAATTGCTTCTTGAGGGTTTCTTTCAGTCTCATCGATCTGGTCTCTCCAAACTAGTCTCAGTAACGCCACACATTGGCGCGACCCTCGTTTGGCAATGGTTGTGCCGCAAGCAAAACGAGCAGAAACTTCAACAAAATGTGACAATTGATGAAGGTGGGAGGTCAGGTGTGGGACTCGAGCGGTCAGACAGCACGACGCCTGACCGACTGATCAAGTTAATCTGACTGAGTAGTTTTGCAGGAAGGCGGGCCTAAAATCGTCGGTCTTTGATTCTGAGAACTGGAAAGGCTTTGCCTCGAAAGTCAGAGAGTTCCAAGTCTCTCATTCACCCGGGCTTCAGCCCGGTGACTATGGCTGGGAGATGCTTTGCCTCAAAAGTCTGAGAGTCTTACTCTCATTCACACCGGGCTTCAGCCCGGTGACGAAAGACCGTATAAATCATAGGAACCGTTTCAACGGTTTCTCCGTGTCGCTTGCAGGGCAAGTCCTTCGTAGCCAATCGCGTGAGTGTCTTGAGCAGACCAGTAAACCGTTAAAACGGTTCATTAGTCTCGCGCTCTGGTTATCACCGGGCTGAAGCCCCGTGTGAATAACAGGCGGAACGTTCGGACCATGAACTTTCAGACCTTTGAGGCGAAGCCCAACTGAAGAATCCACATGCTTAGGGGAGAATTTCGTTTCCGGGGCGCCTTTACGATCGACCACCAAGCCAACCGCGCGCCCAGAAGAAAAGCAGCATGCCGACGGCGACCACCACCATGAACCCGAGTACAACAAAATAGCCTAAGCGCGTAGAGAGCTCAGGCATGTTTTCAAAGTTCATCCCATACACACCGGCGATGAACGTTAGCGGCAGCATGATCGCGGAAAAGATCGTCAGCACTTTCATGATTTCGTTCATGCGATTGCCGACGACTGACATGTAAGCATCCAGGCAGCCGCTAATGAGATCGCGATAGCTCTCAGCCAGGTCGGTGATACGAATGATGTGATCGTGAATGTCGCGATAGAACGGCAGCATCGGTCCCGGAATTAATGCAAATTCGCCCCGGCTCGTGCGGAGGATCACCTCCATCTGCCGCGCTGAGATGCGCCGCAGGCGCAGCACGCCTCGTTTCAAATCCATAATCTCTTCGAGAATTGCCTGGTTCGGCCGCCTCAAAGTGAAGATGTCGTCTTCGAGTTTCGCAATCCGCTCATCAAAATCGTCGAGCACGGGCGAATAGAAATCCACAATCTGATCCAGGATTTGATGTAGCAGGAACGCCGGCCCGCGTTGGCACGCGATGGGTGTCGTCATCACCAGCTTCTTCACATTGTTGATACTGCGAAACATGTCATGGTGATAAGTGATGACATAGTTCGGCCCGAGAAACGCATCGAGTTCGATCGTGTTGAAATGATCGGGACTGGTGTCGGCGCGCACGCCATGCACGATGAAATAGAGATAGCCGGGGAACTCTTCGACTTTCGGATAATTCCGCGTCTCGCGACAATCCTCCAACGTGAGCGGATGAAACCGAAATACGTCTGATAAAAGCTGCTCATCCGCTGCAGTCGGTGCCTCCATGTCAATCCAGATAACGGCCTTTTCATCTTTCAGAAGCTCAGCCAGTTGTTCAGCGGTGAAGCCGGATTCGACTTGCTCCGCGCCTTCGCGATAGACAAAGATTTCCATCAGGGGGTTTCTCTCTTATTCAGTTGATTCTATTCGGCCGGCATCCGCGAGATTTGCCACGCAATGAACACAATAAAAGCTAAGATCAATCCCGCGATGACGATGACGACTGGTTCCAGGCCCAAAGCGCCGTTTCGCTCTTCAGCCGCGACTACTTCTTTAGCGAGTTCCGTTTGCTCGGCGCCGACGACGATTATTCCATTTTCCCGAGCCACGAGTTGCGAAGCACTGGTGTTCGCCTCACCCGACTCGCCCAATTCTTCCAAAGGCGCTAACTGTGCGGCCAGCTCGCGCGTGTCACCAGAACGGCGTCTAAGGCGATGAGCGACGAACTTTGAGAGTTCCTTACTTTTCACAACCAATCCACTTTCTTCAGATAAGCATACAGCGCCAGCCCGACGGCGACGATACTCAAAAGCGCGAATACGTAGCCGTAGCGCCATCTTAACTCAGGCATGAATACGAAGTTCATGCCGTAGATACCCGCAATCAAAGTCACCGACATCAGAATCGTTGAGACCGATGTCAGGCGCTTCATTACTTTGTTCATGCGGTTTCCTGAAACCGAAAGGTACGCGTCCATGGTTGAGCTCAACATATCGCGCAGCGTGTCGATGTTGTCGGCGACGCGAATCAGATGATCGAAGACGTCCTGGAAATAAACATGGGTCTCGCGCGGAAAGATCGGCTGTTCACGCCTGAGCAGGGTATTAAAAACGTCGCGGAGGGGTGTAATGGCGCGGCGCAGGTAAAGCAACTTCTTCTTGATCATGAATATTTCTTCAATGACCGCGGCGCGCCATTCCCCGAATATCGAATCCTCTAAATCGTCCATCCGCTCGCTGATGATGTCGAGGAGGGGAAGATAATCATCAACTGTGGCATCGATGAGCAGGTAAGCCAGCAGTCCCGCGCCCGGTTCCGATCTATCGAGCCACTCTTCCCAAAGCCGGCGCGCCGTGGCGATAGCGCGTATCGGCCGACTGTGAACCGTGACCAGATAGTTCTTTCCGAGAAAAATATTCAGTTCGCGCAACTCAAGCGCGTCGTTGGGGCCGACCAGACTGGCTTCATAGAGCACGATGAAATAGTAGCCGGAATATTCTTCAACCTTCGGACGCTGATGCTCGTTGCGGCAGTCTTCGATCGAGAGATGATGGAAGTCGAACTCCTCAGCCAGATCCGTAAAATCCTGACTCGTGGGATCGCTGACGTCGGCCCAAATTACATGCTGAGAATTCTGACGAAGGTCACTGATGTCCGGCACCGGACAGTTCTCTGAGATTTCCTTCGTCGCGGTGTTGAGGCAGGTAACGGTAATCAAAGTTGATCTCTCCGGACCGCACTGCGTAACAAAAAGCTTTTGCGGCAGTGTATCACTAGTGGCGCGAACGACGCCGCCCGGGAAAAACCGATATAATCCGCGCACGATGAGTGCACTGAGGGTTTTAGTGGCCGATGATGTTAGTGACAGCGGACTTCAGCCGTTGCGCGACGCCGGGTTCGAGGTCGAGAAGCGAACGAGTCTGTCGCCGGCTGAGTTGCAAGCCGTCCTCGCCGATTGTGACGGGCTGGTAGTGCGGAGCGAAACGAAAGTCAACGCGGGGTTGATGGATTCCGCGCCGAGACTTCGAGTGATCGGCCGCGCCGGTGTCGGCGTTGACAACATCGATGTGCAGGCGGCGACGGCGCATGGAATCGTCGTCATGAACGCGCCCGACGGCAACACGATCACGACGGCGGAACACACTATCGCGCTTCTGGTGTCGCTCGCGCGTAACGTGGCGCAGGCCAACAGC
The DNA here is from genome assembly GCA_963726075.1 of uncultured Acidobacteriota bacterium. Lineage (GTDB taxonomy): Bacteria > Acidobacteriota > Blastocatellia > Pyrinomonadales > Pyrinomonadaceae > UBA11740. The sequence continues at coordinate 568,652 of CAVSAQ010000002.1, forward strand.
AGCGTCAAAGCCGCGCACTGGGAGCGAAAACGTTTCATCGGCGCGGAATTGCGCGGCAAAACGCTCGGCATCATTGGCTTGGGCCGCATCGGACGCGCCGTCGCACAGCGGGCAGCCGCGCTCGGAATGAAAGCCCTGGCTCACGATCCTTTCATTGCGATTCAACCGGCGGGAGAAGCGGAAGTTGAAACCGTTTCGCTGGATGAAGTATTCGCGCGAGCTGATTTCCTGACGATTCACACGCCGCTGACGAATGAAACCCGGGGACTGATTAATGCAGAGGCGTTCGCCAAAATGAAAACCGGCGCGCGCGTCATTAACTGCGCGCGCGGAGGACTGGTCGATGAGGCGGCGTTGCACGACGCAATCCAATCCGGAAAGATCGCCGGCGCGGCGCTGGATGTCTTTGAAAAGGAACCGCCGCCGGCAGATCATCCGTTGCTGCAACTAGATCAGGTGATTGCGACCCCACATCTCGGAGCTTCGACGGCGGAGGCTCAGGAGGCGGTCGCTTTCACGGTCGCAGAACAGATGCGTGACTACCTCCAGACCGGAGCGTTGCGAGGCGCGGTGAACATGCCGGCAGTAGGCGCAACCGAACTGACCACGTTGCAACCATACTTGTCGCTCGCAGAAAGTCTGGGACGTTTTCAGGCGCAGTTGGCCGATAAAGCAGTGCGCGAAGTGCGGCTCGAGTTTGCCGGCGAACTCGTGGATGTTGATGCAGCGCCAGTCACACGTTTATTTCTTGCCGGGCTGTTGCGCGATGTCAGCGCGCGCGTGAATGCCGTCAACGCGTTTCTGATTGCGGACGAACGCGGCATCACGGTGACTACGTCCTATGTGCGTGGCTCAAATGCCGTCTCGGCGATAAGAACTTCCGTAGTCACGGCAACCGGCGAGCAAACCGCGTCCGGCTCGGTTTTCAACACCGCTGAAGGTTACCGCGAAGGCCGTCTCACCAGAATTAACGGCTTTCGCATTGAGGCTATTCCACGCGGCCACATGCTGGTGATGCACAATCGCGACGTGCCCGGCGTTATCGGGCGAGTTGGCAGCGTGCTCGGCGACGCGGGCATCAACATCAGCGCATTTCATCTGGGCCGGCGTGAACGGGGCGGGGAAGCGATGGCAATTATTGAAGTTGACGCGGCGCTGGATGAGCCGACGGCCGGTAAGTTACTGGAATTCGAACCAGTGATTTCTCTGCGGCAGATCGAACTCTAGCGTTTTGAGAGACAACCATGAAATTCAAAACAGGTGACACAGCCGCGGTAACGAAAACGATTACGCAGACAGACATCGAGAAGTTTGCGGAGCTTTCAGGTGATCGGAATTCGATTCATCTCGATGAAAACTATGCGAAGGGATCTCGTTTCCACGGTTGCATCGCGCACGGAATGCTAACCTCATCTTTAATCTCGAACGTCATTGGAAACCACCTGCCAGGGCTGGGCAGCATCTATCTCGGTCAGAGCCTACAATTCGTCGCGCCGGTCTTTCCCGGCGACACGATCACCGCGCGCGTAACCGTAACTTCCGTTCGCCCGGACAAGCCAATCGTCACGCTGGAAACAGTTTGCACTAATCAGCGCGAGGAAGCGGTGGTTAAAGGTGAAGCTGTCGTCCTGGTAGAGTAGGTCGCTTTCAGCAGCCGTCCCATGGCGTTGCCTCAAAGTGGTTAAGGCCTCACCTTCACCTGTTATCACAACCCGAAGGGTTGACAGAGAGTAGCCGGAGGTCGGAGCGAAGCGGAGACCTCCGGAACGGCGCGTTCGTTTGTTGCACCCTGGAGGGGTGCCAGAAAATCCGCGAATTCTTGCATCCTTTCAGGATGCAAATCACTGGGTCCGCGGTTCCGGTGGTCTGCGACCACCGGCTACTATCTATCAGCCCTCCGGGCTGAAGGATTTATTCGAACTCTAAGGAACTTTGAGGCAAAGCATCGAACCTAGCTGCTACGTTTCCTGGTTCGCGCGGCTTTCTTCGCCGCGCGCGAGCGTTCCTTCGCCGAACGTTTTTTCGCAGCCTTCTTTGCCTGGCGCGACAATGCGAGTTTCGAACCAGCGCTGTGAGGTTCGTCCTTTAGTTTTTCTCTCATTGCGCGCGAACGCTTCATTGATTTCTTCTTCGGGCCTTTCTTGCCTTTGCGCAGATCGCGTTTCGCTTGTTCTTTAACCCGCTTCGACCCTTTCTTTGGCGGCGGAAGCTCAACACCGGCGCGACGGGCTTTTGAGAGTCCGATCGCGATCGCCTGCTTTGCCGATCGCGCGCCGTGCTTACCTTCGCGAATATGCTCGATCTCTTCGCGAACAAATTCACCAGCCTGTGTGCTGGGTGCTTTTCCCTGGCGCTTATCTTTTTTGGCTCGTTCAAGCGTCTCTTTTTCGGGCATAACTTCCTTTCAGCTGGTGAGCATGATGATCGATCACAGTGACTTCGGGTGTAGTTGAGTCACGTTTTGAATTGCTCGACGCGGAAGAAGAGGAGATTGCCGCGCGCGTCGCCGGCGGCGGCTCGTAACTGCTGGCCGTCGAAACCAAAAGCACAGGACTCAATCGGTAGCTGCCAGGCGTAATAACCCACCTCGATTCGCTTATCCAGATCCCACAAGCGCATCGTTCCGTCCCATCCTCCGGAAAGGAGCAGCTTCCCGTCAGGAGAGATCGCCAACCCCTCAACATAATTTACGTGACCTTCCAAAGGCGGGAAGATTTGCACCTTTTTCAGATCATAAATCCAAATTCTGCCATCAAGATCGCAAATAGCCGCCTTGGTACCGTCCGCCGCGACTGCCATTCCGGTAAGCGATGACGGGCGGTTGGTGTCAGGGAAGTTTCCAGCTTGATCTATCGACTCCCACTGACCGAGGTGCCGAGGACTGAATTTTTCAAATTCGAAGTCCCACAGGCGAACATTGCCATCTCCACTAGAAACAATTTGGCGCGCGTCGCGTAAGAGAGCCAATCCTTCGACATTCGATGCGTCGTCTTTCATGCGAGCCAGCGGTTGCTCCTTGTCCGGATGCCAGAGTGAGATCTCGCCGGCGCTGGAACCCACCAGCACTTTGCCGTCGCCGGCATCTGCGAGCGAAGCAATACTCGCGTCTTCGGAGATCGTTATTTTCTTTAACGCTTCTCCGGTTTGAATATTCCAGAAGCAAAGCTGCGTGTCGCCGCCGCCACTGATCGCCGTATCTGTGCCGGTGATCAGGACGGCGTTCACGCCTTCGTCATGAGCTTTCCACTTCCGCAGCACCTCGCCCGTGTCAACGTTCCATAACTGCAGGAAACCATCTTCGGCGCCGCTGATTGCCCGGTCACCGCTGATCGACATCGCCAATGCTTTTACTTTGCCTTCGTGGCCTTTGCGCAGGTCCGGTGATTGGCCCGACCTCACATCCCACACGCGCAGGGCACCCTCGCCCCCGCCGGAAACAACCCGCTGACCGTCCGCAGTTAATGCCAACTCGAGAACGTGCCCGGTATGACCGCGCAACGCGGCGCGCTCGTTTCCGGTCTCAAGATCCCACAGGCGTACAATGCCTTCGCCCCCGCCTGAAATCACCAGTTTTTCTGCTTTTGAAACCGCGACCGTATCCAGTAGCATGTCGTCCGCGGCCTTCTCCCAAAGAGCTTTTGTTGTGGCGGTGTCGTACACGCGTAGCCTGCCGTCATAGCAGGCCAGCGCCAACACACCACCGTCTTCAGACAGGCCTATGCTTCTCACATCCCAACCGTTATCCCAATCGCTTTGTCTGGTTCGCGACGAGGCCTTTTGACCGACGCGCCGCACGTCTGGAGGCGGCAAACCTGAGCTACTGTCACCTTCGCCTTGATCGAATGAACCTTCCAGTGGGCGGGGCAGATTCCAGACCATGGCATTCCCGTGGCCGGAAGCAACAGCGATGGTGCGACTATCTTGAGAAATAGTTACAAACCGTGCCGGTTCAATGGCCCACGAACCAATCTCCTTACCGGTTGCCAATTCGATCAGTTTGACCAGGCCTTCGCCTGCGAGCGCCAGGGCGTAGTGCCAATCTGCGGTGATCACGACCGCTTGCCAGGGGTCGGCTGCACTGTTAAGCGTCCGAAGTTCCAGGCCACTCGTCGAATTCCACAAGATAACTATGTTGTCGCGAGATCGCGTGAGGGCCTGCTTGCCGTCCGGTGAAAGTCTCACTTGCTCGGGACTGAGAGGGTACTCGTGTTGGTCGATACTCAGTCTCCAACTATGAATCATCTGTCCGGCTTCAAGGTCCCAGGTGCGGACCATGCCATCCCATCCCCCAGTAATCGCGAAGAGCCCGTCGGGGGTCACGCTCACGCTTCCGGTAGTGTGCGACTCGCGTTGGTTCGCATAAAAAGTTCGCCGGAGGGCCGGATCGACTGGAAGGGCATGCAGCGGCCGGAGCCAAACTCCTTCATGCCTGGGTGTGTAGGCTTCGAGCAGTTTGTCGACCGCCCCGTCCTGACCGCGATAGAGCCGGTTGAACAGCTGAACGTAAGCATTGTTAGGCCGCTCGCGCACAAAATGACTTTCGCGCCGCAATGCATCATCAAAATCGCGGACCAAACCTGGCCCCTCAACTGTCGTCAATAAGCGCACGGCCTGACGGTAGTCCTGCTCGAGCGATCCCGTAAGTCCTCGTTCGCTTGAGATCCGCGCGAGAACGTAGGCCAGGTCAGTCAGCAATTCAGTCAGATCGTTCGCCGGCTTTTTGCGCGCCAATTTTTGTGCTGGTTGATTTAGCTGGCTAAGCGCCTCAATTAAGTGCTGTGGCGTGTGCCGCAATGCGTACTCTTCTTCGCAGCTTGCCCATGCGTCTTTGTAAGTCGTTAGAAAAAACTGCGCGACGGCGGTGTGGGCCTCATGCGGGTAAACCTGGAATTCAGGATCGGAAAACAGGAAATCACGAAATGATTGGTGATAAATCCGAAACGGTCCCTCGGGCTGCGGGCCGCTTAAATACTGCATACTGGCCTGTAAAACGTCAGCAGCGTGCGACTCAGCGATCCCCGTCACACCGGCAAGTTGGGATCGAGTGAGACCATCGCCGCGGGCGACGGCGACCGCGCCCAGGACGGGCCGGTATCTTTCAGACCACGCCCCTTTATTTTTCCCGAGCTCGCGCCGGATGAATTCCCGATAGATCCCAAACAAGCCCTTCGGCAGCGGCAGTTTAGACAGGTCGATTTCGCTACTAAGGTCCTTCGGCAAATCGTCCAGTACATAGCGGACGTAAAGGAAGTTTCCTTTTCCAGCTTTGGAGAGTCGGTCTGCCAAAGCAACCTGCCGGTCTTTGGGCAGGAGACTCAATCGCTTCAAAGCATAATCGTAAACGTCAGTCTCATTGTCCGGGGCGTTATTGATCAAATCCAAATCCGGCTCACCCAAAGCGGCCGTGATCCGTTCGTCGGGCCGGCTGGTAAGAATAAATCGAACCGGCGACGGCAGATCGGTTGCCTGTCCAAGCAAAGCCACGATGGTATTTTCGGCATCGTAGCTCAGCGATTCATCAAGTCCATCGATCAGGATGACGATCTGCTCTTTGAATCCCCCCGTGTACATTCCTTCCAGCGGTCCGCGCACGATGCTGTCAAAGGCCGCACGGCTGGACAGGTTACTGACATGCAGCTCGACGATCTCGACCCCCGTGGCTTTGTCCACCGCGCCCAGATTTTGGACCACGCTGATATTGACGTTGGTGTCGCCAACCTTTAGCAACTCTTTGGTAAACGCCGCATATCGTTTCGCCAGGCCGCGCGACAAGTCTTCCACGAAAAACTGCGGACTAATGCTGCGGCCGGGTGTGCGACAGAAGTGATAAAAGGCGAGAATGTTTGGGCCAAGATTCTGATAAGCCGGCGGAACCAGCCCATCGCTCATTTGTACAAGCCGGGCCGCCAGCGCCGACTTCCCGGTACCGGGACCACCCTCGATCCGAAAGAAAGGCGATCCGGGCTGAGCCAGCCAATCGTTCAGCTTAGCGAAAATCCACTGGCGACCGGTGAAATCCTTCGTGCGATCAGCGATGAACTCTGTGAGATTGTTCATGCCAGGCCTCTGAGGCGAACGGGTAGTCTTAAAGCAAGTGCGGGTTGGTGAACGGCGCTATCTTCTCAATTCTGCGCTCGCATTATATTATTGCTGGCCGTCAAGGAATCAAGTCTGGCTCTCGAGGAGGAATTATGGATCCCATCTCACTTGCCGCCACCGTAATCGGCGTCGTGTCTCCCTACTTCGCGAAAGGCGCCCAGGAACTGATCTCTCACGTCGGCCAGGAAGCCTACGAGAAGACAAAACAACTCGTCACCTACCTGAAGGACAAGTGGACCGGAAATGACGAGGCATCCTCGACGCTGGAGAACTTTGAGCAAAAGCCTAAACGTCACGAACAGGCCTTGCAAGACATCCTCGTAGAGCAGCTATCCAACGACCCGCAACTGGCGGCTGAAGTGGAAAAGCAAGTCAACGAATTGAAACCCTATCTTGAAGTGTTTCAAAAGATGAAAAAGGGGGAAGACGTGGTCGGTATCGAGGCAGACGAAATGAAGTCCGGCGCTGCTAAGGTCACGCAGGAAATCGAGGAAGGCAAGAACATCAAGGCGGCGGTGATAAAGCGTATTGGTTGATTCTGCACCCAACTAATCTCAGTTTCTGCTGATTATGCCCGATTCCGAAACAGCCGCGACTCGCAATACCGTCGCTCAACCTGGTCGTCAACGCATCGATTCCGTCGATCTGCTGCGCGGCATCGTGATGGTGATCATGATGCTCGATCACACGCGCGACTTCGTTCACTCCGGCGCGTTCAACTTCGATCCGACCGACCTGACAAAGACGACACCCGCGGTTTTCTTCACGCGCTGGATTACACATTTTTGCGCGCCCGTCTTCGTTTTTCTCGCCGGCACCGGAACGTATCTGCAACTGTCGCGCGGTAAGAGTAAGAAGGAACTATCAAAGTTTCTGGTCACCCGCGGGCTTTGGCTGATCCTGCTTGAGCTGACGATCGTGAAGTGGGGCGTGTGGTTCAACCTGGACTTTCGTCTGCTGGCGATGCTCCAGGTCATTTGGGTGCTCGGTGTCTCGATGATCGTGCTGGCCGCGCTGATTCATCTGCCGATCAGGGTCATTGCCGGTTTCGGCTTTTTGATGATCGCGCTTCATAACCTGCTCGACAGGTTTGAAGTCCCCGGCTGGAATGGGCCGGGAACGCCGGTGCCGACGTTCGCAGAAAAGCTTTGGATCCTTCTGCATCAATCGCCCTTCAAGGTATTTCCAATTCTTGGTGATCCAAGTCCGGTGGTCGTCGTCATCTACTCGCTGATTCCGTGGATTGGGGTGATGGCGGTGGGTTATGCGTTCGGCGTTTTGTACACGAAAGATGCGCGCGAGCGCCGTCGCTGGCTACTCATCATCGGCGGAGTGTGCACGGCGCTCTTCTTTGCAATGCGCGCTATAGATCGCTACGGCGATCCAACCCACTGGGCGTCACAAAAGAACGTGCTGTTTACGGTGATGTCTTTCCTGAACACGACGAAGTATCCCCCGTCGCTGCTTTTCCTGTTGATGACGTTGGGTCCTTCGATAATGGCTTTGGCGTTGTTCGAAAAGCTTCCGGCCGCGATTGCCTCGGGAAAATCTCTGGTCGGCCGACTACGCGACGCGCTTGTGACATTCGGCCGAGTGCCGCTGTTTTTCTATCTGCTTCAGTGGTACGTCGCGCACTTAATGGGAGTTATCGCCGGTCTTGTTGCCGGCCAGCCCGTCGCGTGGCAATTTGCTAGTCCGGTGGACAAGTTTACGAATATGCCGGGCGGCGTCGGTTTTCCGATCTGGGTGGTTTATCTTTGCTGGATTATCGGCGTGCTTCTGTTGTATCCGTTGTGCAAGTGGTTCGCAGGTGTAAAAGCGCGCCGTCGAGATTGGTGGCTGTCGTATTTGTGACCTTTTTCTTTCAATTTCGAATTCGGAACAACAAGGACCCTGTGCCAAGCTACCAAGGCTGAAACTGAAAGGAACAACTTTGAGAATGAGAAAGTACTTTGCGATTTTTATGCTGGCGGTCGCAGTGTCGATTGCGGCCTGCGCTAATCCGGCTGACGACAAACCGCACGCGACAGTTTCCGAAGCGACTCAGACCCCGGGTGCCGCGAAAACTGCCGGCGCTGAGACGCTCGCGATCAACCCAGAGAACTCGAAAGTTGAGTTCGTGGGATCGAAAGTCACGGGCAGTCACAACGGCTCGTTTAAGCAGTTCAGCGGCTCAATTGAACTTGCCAAAGAAGGCGTCGAGAAGAGCCGCGTGACGGTCGACATCGACACGACCTCGCTCGTGACCGACGCAGATGGCCTGACGACGCATTTGAAGACGCCCGACTTTTTTGACGTCGCCAAATATCCGAAGGCAAACTTCACTTCAACGAAGATCGAACCTACGACGACCGCCGGAGCCACGCACACGGTCACCGGAAATCTGGATTTGCACGGCGTTAAGAAATCGATCAGCTTTCCGGCGACGATCCAGGTGGCGCCGGATGCCGCCTCAGTCAATGCCGAGTTCGCGATCAATCGCAAGGACTTTGGAATTAACTATGCCGGCAAGGCAAACGATTTGATTCGCGATGAAGTAGTCATGAAACTGATTGTGAAGGCGCCGCGGAAGCAGTAAACACCGAACCTGTCGTTTAGAGTCGGGCTACTGCGCGACTGGCGGGCGGTAGCCCGCCTCTAAACGATCCGCCCGTCGCGGCCCCAGCCCGACTCTAACCAAAGATGCTGAACGAAGCCGTCGCTTACTATCACAAGCTGCTCGAAGATCGAGAGCTGGCCGATACGTCGCTGACGCTGCTCGATGAAGGGCTGGAGCGCTCGAAGTTGATTTTCGGCGGCCGGCGTCTCTCGCCGTATCTTCGTCCGCATTTCGTCAGAGAAGAGGATTTCGCTCGCATCGTTCGCGTGTGCGAGACGGTCTGGAACGCAATTGAGAAGGTGAAGGACGAGGCCGTCGGCAATGATCAACTGCTCGACGAACTTGGACTCACCCCGATCGAACGTGAGCTGGTGGCCATCGATCCGGGTTATCGGGCAGTGTCTCCGACCGCGAGACTCGATTCCTTCTTAACTGACGAAAACTACAGCTTTGTTGAATTGAACGGCGAAAGCCCGGCGGGGATCGCTTACGCGGACGCCGCGTTTGAGATTTTCGAATCGCTGCCGGTGATGAAGCGGTTCACCGAAAAGTACAACGTGCGGCGATTCCAGGGGCGGCCGTTGATGCTGAAGGTCCTGCTCGAATGCCACGAAGAGTTTCTCGGCCGTAAACCCGATCGCGCCCCGCAGATCGCCATCGTCGATCTGAAGGACTTGCCCACGCTGAAAGAGTTCGAGCTGTTTCGAGAATACTTCGAAGCGCAAGGCTATCCGTCAGTCATCGCTTCGCCCGATGAACTCGAGTTTGCGAATGGCCGGTTGCGCAAGGGAGATTTTGAGATCGACATCGTTTATAAGCGGCTGCTCGTTAACGAATACCTGCCGATCATGGACAAACATCCGGCGCTCCTCGATGCCTATCGGGCGGGCGCGATTTGTATGGTGAACAGCTTTCGGTCAAAAGTCATTCACAAGAAGGCCCTGTTTGCCGTGCTGACAGACGCGCGTTACGCGTGGCTTTTTAGTTCGGAAGAGCGTGAAGCGATCGCGGCTCATGTTCCCTGGACACGCCAGGTACGCGCGGGCAAATCAGATTACAAAGGCGAGGAAATCGATTTGCTCGAGTTCATCAACGAACGACGTGATCGGCTGGTGCTGAAGCCAAACGACGATTACGGTGGCCACGGAATCTACATCGGCTGGAACACCGACGAAATCGGTTGGAATGAAGCGATTCGTAGCGCGCTCGGCAACGGCGACTATCTCGTGCAAGAGCGCGTGCCCACCGCGCGCGAAGTCTTTCCGGCGCTCACCGAGGACGGCGAAATAAAGTTTGTCGAACAGTTGGTGGATCTGGATCCGATGCTCTTCAATGGCAAAGTAGGCTCTGCATTCACGCGTCTCTCTTCCAACGAACTCGCAAACGTCACGGCCGGCGGCGGTATGGTGCCAACGTTCTTGATTAGCAAGCGATAGGAATCCAATCTGAAGACTTCGGTATCTTTACCTGGAGATCATGAAAACTGGAAACAGAGTTTCGGCAGTCATTCTCGTTCTTACACTTTTCGGTATCGTTGCAGCTCAGCAAGCGGGAACCATCACTGCCGCACGCGTCGCGCGAGCCGAGGGCGAAATGACCGGCGCCGTGTACGCCACCATCAACGGCAAAGAAACAAAGATCGCCGATGCCGGAGTCGATTCCTGGGTCATTCAACGCGGTCGTCAATTGGTCTATTCCGGCCGTGATGGCTCCGGTGGTTATGAGAATGAGGGCATGTCGCTGTACGTCTATGACGCAAGAACCGGCCGGCAAAGCAAGATCATGTCGGAGTATTTTATGGTCGAGAAAGTTGCGGAAGTAACCACGCGGGCAGGAAGGACCGCTCTGCTGGTGGAGCTGGAAGACGGCGGCCGGGGCGCTTCATATTTTGCGGTAGTCGATCCGGCGCGCGGTGAAGTTTTCTTCCGACGTTGGGCCAGAATGCTTTCGCGCAAGGGCGACAATTTGGTTCTGGCGTTTTACAAAGAGGAAGATTGGGAGAAGCTCATGGAGCCGAACGCCCGAGTGCGGCCGCGCCGAACAGAGCGTCACAATCTCGGTACGATCCTCAAAAGACGCGTCATCGTGAACAAGCGAGATCCTGCGTAATAAAAGAGCCCAAAGTAAAACTATTAGAGTGACAACCCATTGCTCGGGTTACACAGATGACGCAGAAAGCCACCACAAATAGAAAGCGAGTGTAAGGCTCGAGTCGGCTTTGCCTCAAAAAGTCCGAAAAGCAGATCTCATTCACACCAGGCTTTAGCCCGGTGATTAGCAGAGCATGAGACTAGTGAACCGTTTTAACGATTTACTGTCTTCTCAAGACACTCAGGCAATTGGCTACGAAGGACTGGCCCTGCAAACGACACCGAGAACCGTTAAACCGGTTCCTATGATTTTTACGGTCTTTCATCACCGGGCTGAAGCCCGGTGTGAATGAGAGTAAGACTTCAGACTTGAGGCAAAGCAGCTCTCGTCCACTCTTACTTTTTACCGGTGAAACCTGCGCCATCTGTGGATAGATTTTTTTCTTGACGCCTCGCTTTTTCAGGTGATAGGTTCAAAATTGCTTCCTCTCCTGAGGCAGCTCTCAAACGCCCACTCCTCTTACATCAGCCTTCGCATCGTTAAAGATAGTGTCGCAGATCAACCCGATTCGTCTTCTTCTCCTGATCGCCGTTCTGATCTTCGCAGCCGGCCTCGCGTTCAATATCAGCACAGAGCCACCCGCGAGCGGCAGCGAAGCCGGCTGGAGGGCGAGTAAGTCAGATCTAGTTCCAGTCACCGCCGCAGACGGCTCGACTGAAAACAATCCAAACACTGATCCCGACACTTCAGAAATCCCAATCAGCTCGGCGCCGAAGCCTCCATCCAGCGCTCTCAACAATCCTGGGGAGGATTTTGATTTCAGTTCTTATTTAAAAAACGGGCGAGTGAGCATCGCTTACTTCTACGCAGATTGGTGTCCGGCGTGTCGCGAACTGAGTCCGCAGTTAGCGAGGATCAATCAAGACGATCCAAACACGCAGGTCCTGTTTCTGGATATCGGCGATTGGAACACGCCACTCGCGGATCGTTACCGCATCAATTCCGTTCCGTTTCTGCGAATTTACGACAAGAAGGGTTTCTTCATTGCCGAAGGCCAGGAGGCGACCAACTGGCTGCTGCGAGAGTTTCGCCCTCGCAGCTAGTTGATGGCCTGAAGGACTTTGCCCAAAAAGTCTTAATTGTCGTAAGCGCGCTCATCACGGAACAAGTGGCGACAATACGCCGAGCTGCGGAGCAGCGCAGGTAGTTAAACCCAAGGCGACGCTTTGCGAGCCCTGGGTAACCGGTACACACAATTCGTGTGGAGCCGCGGAGCGGCGACCGATAAGCGCGCTGAGGTCAGGCTTTGAAGCTGCAATGCCGACCCTCCAGGACCGTACTCCAAAAATCTGTGTCGCCCGCTTCGCGGGCCCGGTTGATCTAAAAAACCAGGTTACCCAAGGCTCGCAAAGCTTCGCCTTGGGCTTAGCTATGACCACTGCTTCGCAGCTCGACTATTAGTTCGCCGGGACTCTTGGACTATTAGGTCGCCGGACTTTCTCGGCAAAGCCTGCCTGAAGTGGAGCGGCTTTGCCGCCGCGCGATCCTTGGCCTTGCCGCCGTCCGCGAAACTTGTTAACGTGTAATCCCGTGATTCACACGGGTTCCAAATCTCAACCAAAAGCCGTCGCAGTAATCCCCGCTCGCTACAATTCGACGCGTCTACCGGGAAAGCCGCTGCTCGACATTGCTGGAAAGCCGCTGGTCGTGTGGGTCGCCGAACGCGCGCGCGCGGCATCATCTATTTCGCGCACAATCGTAGCGACGGATGATCCCAGAATCGCCGATGCCGTGAGCGCGGCCGGCTTTGATGCCGTGATTACTCGCACTGACCATTTGAGCGGCACTGATCGAATCGCCGAAGTAGCGCACAACCTGAGCGCAGACATCATCGTCAACGTTCAGGGTGATGAGCCGCTCATCGATCCCGAGACAATCAACCGTGCCGTCAACGCGCTGATTGAAGATCCGCAGGCGCAAATTTCTACTACTTGGGAACCTATTACTGACGCAGCGGACGTTTCGAATCCGTCGGTCGTTAAAGTGACGTTCGATGAGAACGGGTACGCGACTGGGTTTTCGCGCAATCCGAATCAGTCAAATAATTCGGGCCCAAAGAACGACTCGGCTGGAAGCAGTCCCGAGGGATCGGGACTGCTTTCTGGTTTTAGGAAGCACACCGGCTTGTATGCTTATCGTCGGGACTTCCTGTTGAAGTTTGCGCGCTGGCCGGCTTCGGAGTCCGAGACACGCGAATCGCTCGAGCAGTTGCGCGCGCTCGACCACGGGGTCAAGATCAAAGTTGTCGAAGCGGCATCACCTTCGATTGGAGTGGACACGTCGGCAGATTTGGAACGTGTGCGGGCGATGATGTCGGGACCGGCACCTGATCGGTTCCAGACCGGGGAAGTAGCCCCACCGTGAAGAAGCCGTTTCGTCCGCGCAGCGGACAATTGATAGTAGCCCAGCGCTTCAGCGCTGGGATCGAGGTTAGTTTTTGATTTCTCCCTCTCCCTTTGGGAGAGGGCCGGGGTGAGGGTGCGAAGCTTAGCACGCCATGTACTTTGCTATTTCTTTATCTTCGCGAGGCTACGCCTCGCGAAAAGACCATAAAAACTTCGAGGTCCGCTAGGCCCTCACCTAAACCCTCTCCCAGGGGGAGAGGGAACATGAAGAAACCGAAATGAACGCAAGTGATTGGATCGGTCTGGGAGTTATCGTGCTGCTAATCCTCGCGGCTTTGTTTGGCTTGAGCCAAATCAGCAAACCTTACGACGTAAAGGATGAGGAGGAGTTTCAGAAGCGTCGGAAAGAAAGCGCCGGCATGATGGTCGCTGGTCTGAAGGGACTGCAACAGATCCTCGACCCGGCCGAAAAGAAAGCAGCTATCGTTCAACAGGATCTGGCACGCGGGCTCTACGATGATGAGGAGGAAGCCGACGATCCGCCGGAGGCAGGGGAAGAAGCAAGGGAAAAGGAAAAAGGAAAAGGGTAAAAACATCCGCGGAATGATGGCGTCCGCTTTTTGCCTTTTTCCTTTTTACTTTTAACTTCGACCGGAGGTCGGTAATGCCTAAATACATTTTCGTAACGGGTGGCGTGGTTTCCAGCCTTGGCAAAGGTCTGGCGGCGTCTTCGATTGGCGCTTTGCTTGAAGCGCGCGGGCTGCACGTGACGCTGATCAAACTCGATCCGTACCTCAACGTCGATCCGGGAACGATGTCGCCGTTTCAGCATGGCGAAGTCTTCGTTACCGACGACGGCGCGGAGACTGATCTCGACCTCGGGCATTACGAGCGCTTCACGCACGCGCACCTTTCGCAAGCGAACAACTGGACGTCCGGCCGCATTTATCGCGAAGTGATCGAAAAGGAACGGCGGGGCGATTATCTCGGCAAGACAATTCAGGTCATTCCGCACGTCACGAACGAAATCAAAGACGCAATTCGCGCGGTCACTAAGACCGGGGAAGCCGACGTCGTCATCGTGGAAATCGGCGGCACGGTCGGCGACATCGAATCGCTGCCGTTCCTCGAGGCCATTCGCCAGATGGGCAACGAAGAGGGAAGGGAAAACGCGCTGTTCATTCACGTGACTCTCGTGCCGTACATCGCCGCGTCAGGCGAGTTGAAAACAAAGCCGACGCAACACTCTGTGCGCGAACTGCGCGAGATCGGAATCATTCCCGAAATTCTTTTGTGCCGTTCAGATCGTCCCCTCTCGCACGATCTCCGCTCGAAGATTGCTCTGTTCTGTAACGTAAAAGAGGAAGCCGTCATCACCGCGCAGGACGTCGACACGATTTACGATGTCCCGCTCAATCTTCACGATCAGGGACTGGACGAGCAGATAATTTCATCGCTTCACCTGAACGAACGCGCGGCCGGTACCGACCTAACGGCCTGGCGAAAGTTGGTTGGAACGATTCGCGAACCTTCGGCCGGCGAAACTTCGATTGCGATCGTCGGCAAATACGTCGAGCTGGAGGATTCTTACAAATCTCTGCGCGAAGCGCTGACGCACGGCGGCGTCGCGAACAATCTGAAAGTGAACATCAAGTGGATCGAATCGGAAGACTTAATGGACGAAAGCAACTTTGAAGCGCGCCTGCGCGACTTTGACGCGATCCTCGTGCCGGGCGGTTTCGGTAAGCGCGGAGTCGAAGGGATGATTCGCGCGATTTCCTACGCGCGTAAAACGCGCACGCCTTACTTTGGCATTTGCCTCGGGATGCAGACCGCGTGCGTCGAATTCGCGCGCAACGCTTGCGATTTGAAAGATGCCGATTCGACTGAGTTCAATGTCGAGACGCCACATCCGATCATCTTCAAGCTGCGCGACCTGGTGAACGTGGAAGAGATGGGCGGCACGATGCGCCTCGGCGCGTGGGTGTGTCGTCTGGCTGAAGGCTCACTTGCGCGTGAGGTTTACGACGGCGCCGACGAGATCAGCGAACGCCACCGTCATCGTTACGAATTTAATCCTGTGTTTAGAGAGAAGTTGGAGAACGGCGGTCTGGTTTTCAGCGGTATCTCAACCGACGGCAAGTTCGTCGAGATTGTAGAGCTTTCGCGCGACGAACATCCATGGTTCCTCGGCTGCCAATTCCATCCCGAATTCAAATCGAAGCCGCTCGCGCCGCACCCGCTGTTCGCTTCGTTTGTGCATGCAGCATTCCAGAATCGCTTGCAGACTGAGACGGCGTTGGAGCAAATGCCAGAGAGTGAATCAGTCGCTACCGATCGAGCAACGGTTGCGGCGAGCGAGAACTAGTTATGGCAGATTCGTTTTTTCTTGATATCGGGCAAGGCGTGCTCGCGTTGTCCAACGAGTGGTACAAAAACGTTCAGTTTCTTGGAAGCGGTGGCAACGCGGTTACCTTCTTAGTCCTCGCGACATCGGGCGAGCACCAAGGCAATTTGTTCGCCTTAAAGGTGTTTCGACGTCTCTCGAACCCAGAACGCAGAGCCAAATTCCTTGAAGAGATCAGTTTTCTGAAGAGGTGCGACCACCCGTCTATAATGCGCGTTTACGATGAGGGAGAGTATTCAAGCGGTCAAAATACGTACCCCTTCGTCGTTGCCGAATACTTGCCAACTACCCTCGCTCAGGTTCCACTTGAATCGATAAATCTAATCGAGAAGTTCTCGTACACCATGCAGTTGTTATCAGCGCTGGCGTTTCTTCAAGCCGCCGATCCTCCTATTGTTCACCGCGACATAAAACCAACAAATATTTTCATAAAAGGGCGCTCTTGTGTTCTCGGCGATTTCGGTCTCATGAAGCGTCTCGACGGGACTGACGAGGCCGACCGCAAGGTCTTCAAACAGAGTATTGGGCCTGGCATGCCCTATCGCTACCGAACGCCAGATTTGGTGGACTATGCGCTGGGGAAGGCTAATCTGACTGCGTAGGCTGACGTGTTTCAATTAGGGTTGGTTGTCGCCGAACTATTCACGGGACGTAACCTTTGCCGACCTGTTCAGAATATTCTCGATCCGGTTGTCCTGGACAATCTAACTCGCATTCGTAGTACGCTGGGCGGTAGCGTAGCTGCCTTGATTCGGAAAATGCTTGAGTTCGATCCCAACCGCCGCCCGATGGCGAGTGATCTTCTGAATCCCTGGGAAATCAATTTTATGGAAGCGGTAGTAGCGGCACACAAGCTGGACGGTGAGGTTTTTACCCCACTTGCCCAGCGCTAAGATCTAATTCGAACGTTATGTCGAAAAATACTATCAACCAAGAAATCGACGAACTAGAGATCGACCTGACAGAAGAGTCTAACGTCGACGAACTAGATATCCTACGGTACGACATTTCATACTATCCATCGGACATGACGTTGCGAGTCTATTATGAGAAATACAAGGACGGACAATTAATAATACCGGATTTTCAGCGAGAGTATGTCTGGGATCTAGTTCATGCGAGTAAACTCATTGAATCTTTTCTGATTGGTATTCCCGTACCGGGCGTCTTCCTATACAAGGAACATAAGACAAATAGACTTTTAGTTATCGACGGACAACAAAGAATTCTGTCTGTGGTTCGATATTTTGACGGCCGATTTGATGATCGCGTGTTTAAACTTAAGAACGTGCGCCAACCATGGGCAGGTAAGACGTACGATGAACTTAACGACGCGGACCGTTACCAGATTCAAGATTCCGTGTTGCGAGCGACCGTGGTTCAGCAGACTTCACCGAACGATTATTCAAGCCTTTATCACATCTTCGAGAGGTTGAATACTGGCGGCGTCTCTCTGAGTCCAATGGAAATCCGCAAGTGCGTTTACGCCGGACCTACGTTTAGATTATTCGAGGAGCTAAACCGGTTGGAACAATGGCGGAGGCTTGTAGGTAAACCTAAACCGGATCGTCGGCTAAGAGATGCAGAACTTATTTTGCGCGTCGTGGCCTTAGCTGCAGATTGGGAAAACTATGAAAAGCCTATGAAAGCCTTCCTCAATTCGTACCTCATCAAAAGTGAATCTTTGGACAAAGCAGCCCTCGCCAAAAGGAATGAGGATTTACGAGATTCTTTCTCTGCGGCATGCAAAATTGCGCTGGAGCAGTTAGGTGAAAAGCCATTTCATCTTCGGGGACGATTAAATCTAGGATTAATGGATTGTACTCTGGCCACGATCTGCAGGTATCCGGAGAAGACAAACAATACGTTAAGAAACGATTTCCGAAAGATGATTTCAGATGGCGCTTTTATTCATGCTGTAACTTACAACACAAGTGACGCATCAGTAGTAACGGAGAGGTTTCGTCTGGCCGCGGAACACTTGGCGAAGGTTGACATTCCTCAAACGACTCATTCCGAAAGCCGTTCCGAAGTAATTGAAACAGAGTGAATGACAATATCGTCTCCTGTAAATACTGATCCACTTTTCACTCCAACCGTGTTATTTTTAGTTCGAAATTCCCCCTGACAACTTTCTGGTTAGAGCGACAACCCGGATGATCTGAAATGATTAATCTGGAGGGAGGCAACTATGTTGGCGAAGCGACGCTTGCTGTTCCCGATTTTCTTCCTGGGCCTGGTCTCGTGCGTAGTCTTTATCGCTCTATCGACACGAGCCAACAACGATCAAGAGTCGGCCCGCGCAATCACCTTAACTGCAATATTGAACGAAGGACGAGCGGGCAGGATGCCCGCGTATCCGACCGCTGAGCCTAACCTTGCTCAAGGATTGGCCGCATGGGAGCGTGTCTATTCAGTTCTGATCTCACCGCGCTGTATAAACTGTCACACCGCAACTAACTATCCACAGCAAGGTGACGATCGGCGACGACATTTCGCGAACGTCGTCCGCGGCGGTCCCGAAGGCAAAGGCGTGCCCGCGCTGACCTGCAACGGCTGTCATCAGGAAGTTAACGCCGACAGCACTGGCGTGCCCGGCTCACCCAATTGGCACCTCGCGCCTCTGTCGATGAGGTGGCAGGACACAAACGATCGGCCTCTGTCGAGTGCGGCCGTGTGTCGAGCCGTTACCGATCGCTCACGAAACCACAATATGGATGGACGCGCGCTGCTGAAACATAACGCCGAAGACAAGCTGGTGCTTTGGGGATGGAATCCGGGACGACGGCCGGATGGAACGATGCGCACTTTACCGCCGCTGACACATGCGGAGTTTGCTGACGCCACTCGTATCTGGGTGGAAGCCGGGACGCCTTGCCCGCGCGGGAGATAGGAGACGAATAGTGTCCTATTCTTCCTTTGCGATCCTTTGCGACTTTGCGAGAGTTGCGTGAGGTCAGAACCGCCTGCGGTAGCGGGCGGTTGATCTGGTCATCGGCAAACTGTTCACGGAACTTCAACCACCCGCTGCCGCAGGTGGTACTGACAGGGCGCAAAGACGCAAAGACACGCAAAGTAGGACACTGGTAGGAGACGTTATGAAACTCAGAATTGCTTCGCTTCTTATTGCACCACTGCTCTTAGCCGTCAGCATAGTTGCTCAGACATCCCCCCGTCAGACGTTGGTTTCTGAAGGCGATTACATCGTCAAGGATTTCAAATTCAAGTCCGGCGAGGTCCTGCCCGAACTCAAACTTCACTACCGCACGATTGGCTCACCGACGAAAGACGCCGCCGGAGTGACCCGCAACGCAGTGCTGATCATGCATGGCACCGGAGGCGCTAGTGCGCAGTTTCTTTCTCAACAGTTTGCCAACGTACTCTTCGGACCGGGCCAGCTACTCGATGCCACCAAATACTTCATCATACTTCCCGACGCGATAGGACATGGCAAATCCAGTAAACCAAGTGACGGACTTCGCGCGAAGTTTCCACATTACACTTACGATGACATGGTGCTTGCACAGTATCTCGTAATCACTGAAAAGCTGGGCGTCAATCATTTGCGACTGGTGATGGGAACTTCGATGGGAGGAATGCACACCTGGGTGTGGGGCGAAACCTATCCTGATTTCATGGATGCTTTGTTGCCGTTGGCCAGCGCGCCCGTGGAGATTGCCGGCCGCAACCGCATCATGCGTAAGATGATCCTGGATGCAATCCGTAACGATCCGGCTTGGGCCAATGGTGAGTACAAGACGCAACCGGTAGCCGGGCTAACTGCCGCGCAGAATATTTTGCTGCTCATGGGTAGTGCGGCATTGCCCTGGCATAAGCAATTAGCCACACGAGATGCTGCTGACAAGTTTTACGAAGATCGGGTTAAGGCTGGGGTTGAGCGTTCAGATGCGAACGACATGCTTTACTACTTCGATGCGTCTCGCGAATACAATCCTTCTCCGAAACTCGAACTTATCAAGGCCCCTCTGATTGCGGTCAATTCTGCTGATGATCTGATCAATCCGCCAGAATTAGGAATTCTGGAAAAGGAGATCAAACGAGTGAAGCAAGGGCGTTTTGTGATGTTGCCGATCACGGATCAAACTCGCGGTCACGGCACTCACACGCTTGCCTCTGTCTGGCAGAATTACTTGAAGGAACTACTCGAGCAAACCGAAAAACCTCGGTGACCTTAGTTAGTTTAATCCAAGTCCGAACCCGTGGAAGATAGGAGACCGGAAGCGATGGCAACTTATCAAATTAATGTGAATGGTCAGTCGAAGAAGGTGGACGTTGATCCCGGAACGCCTCTGCTTTGGGTTCTGCGTGAAGAACTGAAGATGACCGGCACTAAATACGGGTGCGGCATCAGCGCTTGCGGCGCGTGCACCGTCCATGTTGACGGCATCGCCACCCGGTCATGCGTCGTTCCGGTTTCGCTGATCGGCAATCGGAAGGTAACTACCATTGAAGCGATCGCGCAGGATCCGGTGGGCCGTGTTGTCCAGAATGCCTGGGTGGAAAAAGACGTCGTGCAATGTGGCTACTGTCAAAGCGGACAAATTATGAGCGCGGTCGCCCTTTTGAAAGCGACGCCGAAACCCACCGACCAGAACATTGAAGAGTCGATGGGCGGCAATCTTTGCCGCTGCGCGACGTACGTGCGAATTCGCGAAGCCATCAAGAGCGCGGCTCAACAAATGTGACGAGAAGGACCCCGTTAGGTAAGTGAAGCTGGAGGGTAGTAGTGCAGTTTGGATTTAACGCTTTCAGCGTAATCAACCGTGGTGAAATTAGCGAAGCTTTCAGCGTCATTAACCCTGGGCGGAAATTGACGACGTTTTCAGCGTTAACCGCCATCCGCAAGCAGCAGCCGTAAAGGAGATCTAACGATGCGAGCAGGAATGAAACAAACCGATGACGTGCATCTGAACCGGCGAAGCTTCTTGTCCGTCTCGACGGCCGCTGCCGGCGGGTTGTTGGTTTCACTGTATTTGGATTTTCCGGCTTTCGCGCAGGAGGGAAGACCGGCGCCGCCCGCGAAAGTCTATCCACCGGATGCGTTCGTTCGCATTGAGTCCAACGGAAAAATCTTCATCACTGTAAATCGTCTCGAGTTTGGGCAGGGCGTGCAGACTGCTTTGCCGATGGTTTTGGCGGATGAATTGGATGCCGACTGGTCGCAGGTCGTGGCTGAACTCGCGCCCGCCGCCGAGGTTTACAAGGATCCGCTTTTTGGAATTCAGATGGTGGGTGGTTCCGGCTCGATCTCACATTCATTCCAACAGTATCGCGAGCTGGGAGCGAAGACGCGGGCCATGTTAATTGCGGCCGCCGCCGATCGCTGGAAAGTCTCGCCGAACGATTGTCGTGCTGAGAAAAGTGTCGTACATGGCCCAGGCGGAAAATCAGCACGCTATGCCGAGCTGGCCGAGCGCGCCGCGCGCGAACCGGTGCCGGGGCACGTGAGACTGAAGAATCCGTCTGAATTTCGTCTCATCGGAAAGAAAGTGCCGCGGCTTGATAGCCGCGCGAAGTGTGATGGCTCGCAGAAGTTCGGACTCGATCTCGATCTTCCCGGAATGAAGATCGCGGTCGTGGCTCATCCACCAGTATTCGGCGGTCGCGTGAAAAGCGTTGATGACAAGGAAGCCCGCAGCCTCGATGGTGTAAAAGACATTTTTCAGATTCCCCTCGCGAAGGGAACCGGCGTAGCTGTTGTTGCTGACAGATTCTGGACGGCCAAGCGGGCGCGCGATCTTCTGAAGATCGATTGGGACTTGTCCGGACTTGAACTCGCCGACAGCACGCAGCTTTGGATTAAATTTAAGGAATTGGCGCGCGGTCCGGGAAACGTAGCCGTTGCGCGGGGCGATGATAAAGCGATGAGTCGAACGCCGGCGGCGAGACGACTTGTGGCCGAGTATGAATTTCCCTACCTGGCGCACACGCCGATGGAGCCCTTGAATGCCACGGTCAAATTTGAAGGCGACAAGGCTGAGGCGTGGGTGCCTTCTCAATTTCAGACGCTGGACCAGATGGCCATTGCTCAGGCGCTGGGAGTGAAACCTGAACGGGTCACTTTTCACACGGAGTATGCCGGCGGTGGGTTCGGACGGCGGGCCTCGATCGATTCACACATACCGGTGGAAGCAGCCGTCATCGCGAAGCGTTTCCGCGACACTCCGATAAAGCTTGTGTGGCCGCGAGAGGATGATGTTCAGGGCGGCTATTATCGTCCGATGCACGCGCATCGAGTCGAGATCGGCGTCGGCGCGGATGGAATGCCCGCGGCCTGGCGTCATGTGATTGTCGGCCAATCATTAGTTGTGGGAACTCCCTTTGCCGCAATGATGATTAAGAACGGCGTCGATGGAACAGTGGTGGAAGGCGTGGAGGACACTCACTACAACCTTCCGAATTTCCATGTGTCGGCACACCACCCGACGGTGAACGTGCCGGTCTTGTGGTGGCGTTCTGTGGGCAGCACGCACACTGCTTTCGTCATGGAGACCCTGATTGATGAGTTAGCGATGCGCGCGAAGATGGACGCGTTCGCTTATCGGCGCAAGCTTTTGAAACCTGAGGCGAAGAAGCTGCGCGCGGTGCTCGATCTGCTGGATGAAAAAACCGCCGGCTGGCGAAATAGTCTTCCGAAGGGTCGGGCGGCGGGCATCGCTTGTCACGAGTGTTTTAATACGGCCGTCGCCTGTGCGGTTGAGGTCTCGATAGTAAACAAGCGGCCGAAGATTCATCGCGCCACCGTGGCCATTCATTGTGGACTGGCCGTTAATCCGCTATCGATTGAGAGTCAATTTCAAGGCGGGCTGGGTTTCGGTCTGAATCAACTGATGGCGCAGGGCGCAATCACTTTGAAGGATGGGCGTGTGGAGCAGAGCAACTTTGATGGATTCATGCCGGCTTACATGGGCGATGTTCCGGTCACTGTCGATGTGCACATTGTTCCCAGCGCCGACCCGCCGACCGGTTGCGGTGAACCGCCGGTGCCAGTGATCTCGCCGGCCGTAGTGAATGCCTTGACGAGACTTACTGGGAAGCGTTATCGCAAGTTGCCGCTGACTGAGGTGTGATTGTCCAGCGCCGAAGGCGCGGAGGTGGTCTGCGGCGTGGTAGCAGGGGGGCACTAGCCCGACCGTGAGGGAGGGCTCGAAAGAGTGGTTCTTGGCTCCTCCCTGAACGGATGATCCTGACCGAGAAGGACGTAGGCAATAGCTCTCGCCACATCTTCTTCCTTCCACAAGTAAATAGTGCTCCCATGTCGCGCCCAAGGTTTAATTTGCTCGTTTAGCAAGCCACCCTTTCTCAGCGCTCGGGTCGAATATGATTTGAATGCATTGAGGATTGATTCGGGAGCAGTCATTGCTGAAACCACAGTGTGAGCATGATTGCTTCTGACATTGACCGCTCTGAGCAAGTACTTCCGATGCAGACAGACCTCCCGGACCGCCTTCTCGACCACAGAGCGCTTTCTCTTGTTGAGTCGCGTGGGATTGTGCTTGAGTTGCTCGACTTCCGCTTGCCTGAGATGGGGCTGCGGCGGGACGCGTACGACGCCTTCTATCGCGGTCGAACTGCGACGATATGATCCGCGCTCATCACCATGTAGCCAAGTGCCGTAACAGCGAAAGGTGATGAGATAGGCGAGAGGGAAGTCGTTGTCATCGAAGTCGCGCATCCGCGTGGAAGAACTGAACCCTCCCTGACGGTCGGGCTAGTGCCCCGCATGATACGCGCCCGATCATGCGGCAGCAAACGACAGTGCTTACTACGAAGCCTGCTTCTTGCCGTAACGCGCGATGATCAGGCGCACATAATTGCGTGTCTCGTTGTAAGGCGGGATCGTGTAGCCGTACTTCATCACGGCACCCTCGCCGGCGTTATAACCCGCGAGCGCCAAATCCACTCGGCCGTTGAACATCTTCAGAAGATCTCGTAAGTAGCGCGTGCCGCCGGAAATGTTCTGCGCGACATCGTAGGGATTCGTCACGCCATATCGCGCGGCCGTGCCGGGCATAAGCTGCATCAGGCCCTGGGCGCCTTTGTAGCTGGTTGCACCTGAGACGAACTTCGATTCCTGCGACATCAGGCAATAGACCAAGTAAGGATCTACACCGTTCTGACCAGCGTAATACCGGATGAGCCCGTCGATCCTGGGATTGCCCGTGGACCAGGCTTGATTTGAAGCAGCCAGATTTACCGTCGCGGCAACCGGTGTTGCCGGCTTATTCGCTTCCGCAATCTGCCGCGTGACGTCTTCGATCTTGGCTCGCGCGTCGACCAGGGCTTTCTCGCTGCTTTCCAATTCGACGCGCGCGATGAGGCCGTCCGTGTAGAGCGCCTTCGCTTCCGCGTTCTTCTTTTCCAGCTTTTGAACCTCGTTCTGGTAAAGAGCCGCAAGCGTTTCCAGCGTGCTCTTGTGCGTATCGGCACGCTCAGCGGGAACGGCGGATTTATCCGGCTGAGACGGGCGAACTTCAGGCGCGCCCGTCTGCGCCATCGCAGCGCCGGCACAAAGCATGCAAATCGAGATCAGCGTGAACACACGCGAGGTCATTGAGGAATGGGAAGACTTATTCATGTTGGATACTCTTATCTAGACACCGCTTGGCCCCTGTCGGTTACACATGAGGCGAGGCCAACCGGCTTTCTTGTGCGGTAATTCGATGTGTTTCGGGGCTAATTTTACTGCCTGAAGAGACGTGAAGCGTCGGTTAAAAAAGCCCCGCTATCTCACATATTCCCAGTGCCAGGGCTCGTAGAAGTAGGGGCGGAAGCCGAAGCGCTCGGCGTTTTTCACCAGCCACTTGTAGGCAGGTGTGTTGACCTGAATCGCGCGGTTGGCATCTTTCGTGTCAACCGGATCGCCGCCCACGTAGATGTCCAACGCACGGCCCGTGAAATGCGGGCTGTTAAAAGCGAGTCCGGCGCTTCCGGCGTTTGGTGATTCACGCCGCAGCTTTTCCTGATATTCGCGCGAGCGGAAAGAGGAGATGATCTTGAAGAACTTCTCGGCCGGCGCGAGCTCAGTTGGGGAAGTGTGCGCCAGCTTCAGAGTCGGATCCGCAATCGCAGCGGCGAGCATTGCTTTGTAAGCCGCGTAAGTCTTGCGCTCGACCTGACGAAGCTCGTCGAGTCTCGTTGGATCGTAAAAGTCCGAAGTCGGCACGGTAAGCAGTTGATCAGATGTCGCCGGTGTCTTGTCTTTCAGACGGTTGGCCTGCCACTGCGTGACCAGGGCCATCCAGGATTCTTCATCCAGCACGCCGCTGACACTCAAACCCCTCTGCTTCTGCCAACCGGCAATCGTGGCCGCGAAATTAACTGAAGAAGCATTGTGAGAGATGTTTAGTGTCTCACCAATCAACAAATCGTAGAGGTACCAGCCGCGCTGGCCCTTCTTTCCGAATTGCCAAATCAGATCGTTTCGGAGCAGAGAATTGTGCGCCGCGGCCTCTGCAAACGGGGCGATGGTTACGGAGTTCGCGCTTGCCGCGGGGCGCTCAGTAATCAGCGCAGTTGGTTTGACCAGCGATTCGATTTTGGGGTTCTGCTGTTCGGTTTTTGCGGCTGGCGATTGGCCGCGGCTATTGTGCGCCGAGAGCGACAAAATTGCAGCCAAAGCCACAATGATTGCAACAATTAAGACGGCATGAATTCTGGGGTTCTTCATAAGCCTTTACTATCTGTTTTTCGTGAGGTTTTTGTATTGTCGGGCGAAGTACTGAGATGCGCGAAAGTCCCTCATGGTTCGACGGAAATTTACCACAGAGGACACAAAAGAGGGCGTAGAAAAAGCGGATTGTCCCTCCCTCTGAGAGAGGTTAGGGTGAGGGAGCGACAGCTGCGAAGCAGCGGCTATAGTTAAGCCCAAGGCGAGGCTCTGCGAGCCTTGGGTTAGCATTAAACAGAATTTTGTAGGAGCCGCGAAGCGGCGACCAATCCTCAACTGGGCAGGCGCGTTGATTCTGACTCGAAAGTTAAAGCTTTGAACTTGAGACTGAAATGTCGCCCCCTTCGCGGGCTCCACTGATCAAACGGGCTTGGTGTCCCAAGGCTCCCAAAGCCTCGCCTTGGGCTTAGCTAAAAACGCTGCTTCGCAGCTCGACGAGTTCATTCGCTCGCAGCCGTGGCTTTTTGGGCAAAGCCGCGGGTGGTTTCTTCGGAGCGTTGGCTGATGTCACCGGCTGAGTCTTGCCGGCTTCCAGCGCGCGTCCGGCTTTGATGTCGGCAACGCTCACGACGAACTCTTCGTTCATGTTCACGCGAGCGAGCATTTGCTGGAGCGTGCGATCATCCAGCCTCGAATCTTCAACGCCGGCTTCTTTCAATTCCGCGCGCAGGCTCTCAATGGTGTTCGTCTTTTTGCCGTAAACGTCGGGATAAAGGTGCAGCACCCCGCCTTCAACGACCTGAGTGTCATAGCTGATGTCCACGACGAGGGGCGCGTCCAATTTGATGAAGAAACGATCCTTACTCTTCTTTGAACGCCCAATCTGGTCACGTGAGGCCGGCAGAGAACGCGCGGCAATTATTCTGTCAATCAATTCGTAAAGCTCGTCGAGGCGCACTCGCACGCAGCCATGCGAGACAAGATGCCCAATGTCAGATGCCTTGAAGGCCTGATGAATTAGAATGCCGCCGCCGCCAATCGGAATCTTAATCTTTCCCAGCGGGTTGCGCGGGTCGTCAGCCTCAACCCGCTCTCCGGGCTCGACATCATGTTCATAAACCCACTCGCTGTCAGGTGGAATCCAATCCGGATTGAAAATGACCTGGCGCGCGTAGCGCAGGCCGCTCGGGAGCGGAAACTCTTTGCGGCCGATTCCTATCTCGTAAATCCTGACTTCTTTTCCGCTTTGCCACAGCGTCGTTTGAAATGCGGGAATGTTGATGGTGATGCGAATGTCACCTTTGCCCGGTTGCAGCTCGGCCTTCTCAATGCGGCCCCCGGTCAACTTGTCCGAACGCGCAGATTCTTCCGTGTGTTTGTAAGACGCGTCGGCGAGCTCTTCGGGCGTGATGTCTTCCGTCGTCAGCGAAATTGGTTTTGTTTGTTTCTTCTCGCCGTTCGGATACAAGATTTCGGCCCAGACCTCTCCGGCGAAATCGACAGGCACTTTCACCTGTGTCGTGAATTTGCCGGCGTCAGACTGAGACGCAGCGACGGTCTTCTTTAATTGAACGTGACCTTCGGCGAACGCGGGTCGATACAGAATCCTGACGGATTTCGCACTAGGCGCGTTGACGGTGAACGTTACATTGGCAGAAGTAATGACTTGCCATTGCTCGCCGACTTTGGTCGTGGGCGACGCGTCGATGGTGGGCTCTGATTGCTTGGGTTGGGTAGTCGGTTGGACGCCGGAATCGGATGCCTTCTTGCACGCCGCCAAAGCCATCGCAATGGCTGCGATCAGCGGTACCAATGCGAGCCGGCGACCGACCTCGAGACTTCTGAACTTACGGTTGAGCACAATTGCGATCAACGTACTAACGGTCGGAAACGAAGCGGGCTCCTATCCCGCACACGAAACATGCGGTCGAGAATTGCGGCGCGACAAATCAGGCAAATCGATTCCAGTGGTCGCGGAATGCCGCACTCGATCGTCGAGCCACACATACGGCATTGAGTCGGCGTGTGCACTTTGCGGTCAGCGTTCAAATTGAGGAAGCCCATGGCGTGAATTCCTTGTTCGTATTTAGTTCAGTCGGGCAGGCAAAATCTAATATGGCAAAAACGATGCCACCGTTCTGAACGTGTCGAGAAAGCTTCGGCATATGTGTCACTTCCCGATGACTAAGTACAAATTACGGCACAGAGCCATGTGCAGTTGCGAGCCGCCGAAGCGCGGCGAGGATGCTGTCATTGGATTAACGGCGGCGGCGGGTTCTGGGCTTTGGCTTAGCGCGCGTCGGCTTCGCGCGGGTTGACTTAGCCCGAGAGGGCCTGGCCTTTTTCGTGGTTGTTTTCGCGGCGTCTTTCTCTTCGACGTCTTCTTTCGAGGAAGGACCAATTTCTTCCAGCGAAGCCGTCACCAACTCGTTGCTCGGCCGCGTGCCATCGATAAAGACGAACACGTGGATGTTCGCGGTCCGCTCTCGCAGTACTTCAATCCGGCCGGCTTGCTTCAGTCGCGCAAGCTCAGTCATCACAAAGTTCTGTTCGGCGTTGCTCATGTAGCGATAGTCGATATCGAAGGCCAGGCCGGTTGAGTGCGGCGGAGTATCGATGACGGTCGCGCTCCGATTAACTCTGCGCAAAGAATCCTGATACTGCTCAGGCCTGACGAGCGAACTTACCGGCAACGGACGATCAAACTGCCGGTGATATGCGGCCGCGATGTCTTCCATCAACTTGAAAGCCTGTGGTCTTAACGAACTGAGTAACGTCTTTTTCAACTCCTGCCGATGCGCGGGATTCTCAAGGTCGAACGTCCGGCCGCGGAAGTCTTTCGCCAACGTCTGTAACGATTCGTAGTCCCGGAACAGGCGCTCACGAGAAGCCGGCTGGCCGTACACTTCATGCAAACGCTTTTTGCGCTCGTCGTCGGATCCCAACTGCGCTTGCTGGGTCGCGAGCTGCTTCTGCAACTCACTGCGACGGGTTTTATCGCGCCGATTCAAACCGGCTATTTGCTTATTCAAATTTGAAATTTCGGTTGTCAGATTCGCTCGCGCCGTATCAAGTCGCGCGAACTCCTCCCGCAACTGGGCCTCGTTGTAGAGTTCGACATTGCGATCATTTTCGTGACGTGCAAACGCATCGTTCTTGGCGATTTGCCCCACACCGAACAAAACGTACGTGTCCGTGACCGCGGGAACACCGACGAGGTCGCCGTTTTTGAGTTTTGTCGCGAGATCCAGATAGTCCTGCGACGTCGCCAGGTTATGCTTTCGCACTTCGGCGACCTGCGTGGCCAAGAACCATCGGCGTTCTTCGTAGTGCCTCAGCTCGGGCGGAATTTCCAGGGGCGCCGCGCCCGCAACCTCACCGCGATCCTCTTTAACTCTTGCAATGGCTTGTTCCCACCACTCGGTGGTGGAGCGGCTGGCGACGGGGGACGTTACTGTCGAAGTAATCGACTGCAGAAAATTCGGCGCCGTAAATCGCAGCGCGGCCCACACAGCCACGCCGGCGGCTGCGCTCAGTAGCACTACAAGGATGGTGCTGGCTTTTCGACTACGCATTAGCCAAATCTAAGGAGAGGACTACGACGATCCAGCGGCACGAAACTTCCAATGCAAGTTTGGGGCATAGAAAGCGAGCCGAAAACATGGCGGTGCCGCTCGCGGCTCACCTTACACGTGTTTGGATTCTGAACAGGTGAGTGCATCGAAACGCAAGCGAACTGAAATCATTCTACAGGATTCCTGTGGGGTTCCGGTTCCCGGCAGAGTTTATGATGGGTGTGACAATCCATCGAGTTAGGCTAATGTGACTACATCTATGACGAGGTTTTATAAAACGGTCGTGACAGCGCTTTTGTCGCTTATTCTGCTTGCGCCCGTTTGTGCGCTTGCCGAGACGAAACGCGGTCAGCGTAAAGTCGCTCAACCGACGCGGGCGGAGTTAAAGCAAGC
The DNA here is from genome assembly GCA_963726075.1 of uncultured Acidobacteriota bacterium. Lineage (GTDB taxonomy): Bacteria > Acidobacteriota > Blastocatellia > Pyrinomonadales > Pyrinomonadaceae > UBA11740. The sequence goes on from CAVSAQ010000002.1 coordinate 597,852, forward strand.
GCAGGCGCGCCTCTCAGAGATGGGCTACGGCGCGGGACGTAACGCACTATTGGCTTTTCAGAAATACGAAGGGCGCAAGGCCACGGGCCAATTCAGCCGCGCGGATGTTGAGGCGATTTTAAACGCGCGCGCGCCGCAACCCAGGGACTCAGGTTACCGGCACGTCGAAATCGATCTTGACCGGCAAGTTCTTTTGTTAATCGACGACAGTGGAGCGGTACAGAAGGTTCTGCCGGTCTCAACGGGAAGCAACAAGCAGTATCGCGAAAAGCGCGCGAGCGGTCTGGCGTACACGCCTCGCGGTCGCTTCAGGGTTTATTCGAAGCTGAAGGGCTGGAGAAAATCCCCGCTCGGACTGCTCTATTATCCGAATTACATTAGCGACGGAATTGCGATTCATGGGAATCCCTCGGTCCCAAACACTCCTCAGAGTCACGGCTGTATTCGCATCCCGATGTCTGAATCCGTGGCCATGAGCCGCGAGCTGCCGATTGGTAGCATCGTGCTGATTTACGACAGCAAGTCTTTCGTTTCGGCGAAAGATTGGGCGGAGCAGTGAGCAGTAAGCAGTGGCACGGACTTTAGCTGTGTTTCCAACCAGGAATCACAGACGTGAAGTCTGTGCCAGTAGAAGCCAGTCCCCAATTTCTTCCCCTCCGTTAACGCTCAGCGGTTGGTCTGGGCGATAATCAATCGCTCTCCATCCTTTCTATGCTCAAGTGTCCAAGGTGTAGCAAACAATATCCGGATGACGTGCACGTGTGTCCGTTGGATCTGACGCCGCTGCACGCGGACGAGACGGTCGCGGACCTCATAATCGATCCGCTGCTGCGCCGGGTGTTTGAAGGGAAGTATCGCCTGGACGAGCGGCTCGGCGGAGGCGGGATGGGCACCGTGTATCGCGCGACTCACTTATTAATCGATCGCCCGGTCGCCATCAAAGTCCTGAGTCAGCGATTCGTCGGGGACAGCACCGCAAAGCAGCGTTTCCGCCGCGAAGCGCGCGCCGCCGGACGAATGCATCACCCGAACGCCGTCAGTGTCACAGACTTTGGCGCGACCGCCGACGGCTATCTCTACATCGTGATGGAGTTGCTGGAAGGTCAAACGCTGCGCGACCTGCTCGCGCGCGAGGCGCCGCTTGATATCGCTCGCGTCGTTTCGATCATGCTGCAGACATGCGCCGCAGTTAGCGCCGCCCACGACGTTGGTTTGATCCATCGCGATCTCAAACCGGCAAACATTTTTATCGAGCAGCGCGCGAACACGCCGGCCGTCGTGAAGGTGCTGGATTTCGGCGTCGCGAAGTTCGCCGTCGAAGAGCAAGCTGACGACGACTATCAAACGTTGACGCAGGTCGGGGCCATCATCGGCACGCCGCGGTACATGTCGCCTGAGCAATGCTCCGGCAGTGGGGGTGTCACGCCCGCGTCGGATGTCTACAGCCTCGGAATAATTCTTTACGAGATGCTCTCAGGCGTCGTGCCGTTCAATGCTGAGACGCCTTTGGCGATCGCTCTACGCCACGTTAGTCACACACCGCGGCCTTTGCGCGAGATCGTGCCGGACGTGCCGGAGAAGCTTGCGGCAATTGCTCACAAGGCCTTGGCGAAACATCCGGGCGAACGTTATGCAGATGCGAACGAGTTACGCCGGGCAATCTTTGCCGCGGGGCAGGAGCTTGGGCTGGAACATGCGACGAGCGCCGCCGCCATGCCGTCGATCGAAACTTTACGAGATGCCGGACAAGCGAGTCCGTCGGGGCGGCTGGTGATCGATATCGGGACTTTGCGAGAGGCGCAATCGTCAGGCGGGGCGCTGACAACAGTCACCGATGACTCTACAAAGATCAGCGAATCCGATACCCGCCCGCCGTTACGACGCGAGATCTCTCGCTTGAACATCGGCCTTGCTGACTCGAATAGAAGAAAGCGAGTCTACATGGTTGCGGCGCTCGTCGTGGTTATTGCGCTGCTGGCGTCCGTCGTGGTCGGGGGAAGGTGGTGGCGCGGCGAAAATTTTGCGGGCGTCAGTGCTAATCCAGCCGCAGCCGCTTCACCGACGCCGACTCCGACGCCGGAGGTTTCACCGTCGCCCAGCCCCTCGCCATCACCACGACCAAAGCCAAAGCGTCGTCAGAAAGAGCCTTCGACACGGAAAAAGATCTGGGACAAGGTGAAAGGAATCTTTAGATGAACACGAGCGTGATCGTTAAAATCCCGATTTATGAGACGAAAGGCTGAGACTATGCGCAAGCCGGTGTTAATCGTTGTAGCAGCAACTTTGGTCCTGGGTGGCCTGACTAATTTTCACGCGCAAGCGGATCGAGAGCGCGAAGCGAGTCGGCCCACACGGCCGGTCCATACTTACTCGATCGTCGCCCGCGATCCGGTGACTGGTGAATTGGGTGTTGCCGTCCAGTCGCATTGGTTTTCAGTCGGTCCGATTGTGGCTTGGGCTGAAGCGGGCATCGGCGCGGTAGCGACGCAGTCCTTTGTCGATCCGTCGTATGGGCCGCTCGGACTCTCGTTGATGCGTGCAGGTCGCAGCGCGCCCGATGCTTTGAAAGCTTTGCTCGCCGGAGACGAAGCCCGCGACGTGCGCCAGGTTGCGATGATTGACTCGCAGGGACGCGTTGATGCCTGGACGGGGAAGAACGACATCCAAGCCGCCGGACATCAGGTCGGGAAAAACTTTTCGGTCCAGGCCAACCTGATGCTCAACGATAAGGTTTGGCCCGCCATGGCCGCGGCATTCGAAGCCGCGAAAGGTGATTTGGCCGACCGCATGCTGGCGGCACTCGACGCGGCGCAAGCTGTCGGCGGCGACATTCGCGGGAAACAATCGGCGGCGATAATTGTCGTTACCGGAAAGCCAACCGGCCAGCCTTGGAAAGATCGAACCTTCGATTTGCGCGTCGACGACAGTCCCGAGCCTTTGAAAGAATTGCGGCGGTTGGTGACACTTCAACGCGCTTACAATCACATGAACGCCGGCGACTTGGCCGTGGAAAAGAAGGACAATGAAGGCGCATTGCGTGAATACGCCGCGGCGGAAAGACTGGTTCCGGATAACGCCGAAATGATCTACTGGCACGCGGTGGCGCTGGTGAACATGGGTCGGGTCGAGGAATCTTTGCCGCTTTTCAAGCGCGTGTTTGCGATGGATCGAAACTGGATTGAGCTAACGCCGAGATTGCCGAAGTCAGGTTTGCTGCCGAATGATCCGAAGATAATTGAGCGGATTATTTCAGTCGGGAAGTGAGCGAGTTTGCCTCGCATAAAAACCGCGAAGCGGTTTTGCAACAAAGCCCAACGTTGCCGCGCAGCGGCTAGGTTGGGGATGATAGGAACGATTCGGCGCAACCCTGTCAGGGTTGCGACACATAATCCGTCCACGTTCCCCGGGGTAGCCCAAAGCGGAACCCTGGGCTTTGTTGATTCAACCGCTTCGCGGTTGGATTGTGTCTGCTCGTGAATTAGACTGAATCGCTGCCCTTTCGTTTTATTAAATTGCATACTAGGCAAAAGAAATTATTCCAGGTTGGCTCGGCCACGTTCGGTGACGGACGGCTCGCGGTAATTGCCGGACCCTGCGTCATTGAATCTGCAGAGCATGCGATGATGATGGCCCGCGAGTGTCAACAACGCGCGCGGAATGCTGGTCTGGATTTCGTGTTCAAGTCTTCGTTCGACAAGGCGAACCGATCCTCGGTCAAAAGCTTTCGCGGAATTGGCATGAAAGATGGCCTTGAGATTCTCGCGGCGATTAAGAAAGAACTTGGTGTGCCCGTCCTGACCGATGTTCACGACATAGCGCAGATCGAAGCGACGGCTGAAGTCGTCGATGTGCTTCAGATTCCCGCGTTTCTTTGCCGGCAGACCGATCTCATCGTCGCGGCGGCAAAATCAGGCCGCGCCGTCAACATTAAGAAAGGCCAGTTCCTGGCGCCGGAGGATGCGCGGAATATTGTTGAGAAAGCGCGCTCAGCAGGCAGTGATCGCGTGATGCTGACTGAGCGCGGTGTCAGTTTTGGCTATAACAATCTCGTCGTCGATATGCGATCGTTTCCGATTATGAGCGAGTTCGGCGTTCCCGTTGTTTTCGACGTAACGCATTCGCTGCAATTGCCCGGTGGGCTGGGCCATGCAACGGGCGGCCTGTCGCAGTACATCGAACCGCTCGCCCGTGCCGGAGTCGCTTGCGGCGTAGATGCCGTGTTCATGGAAGTTCATGATGCGCCCGAACGCGCGCCCTCAGACGGCCCAAACATGCTGCCTCTGGAAAGAATGGGCCCGTTGCTCGAAAGCTTGAGAGACATTCATGCGCTGGTGCGCGGTTCGAATTGAAAAATTGAAAATGAAAATTGGAAACTGCAAATTCCTTCTTTCGCTTCTTCTGATTGTGTTTTGGGTTTCGAGCGGCGCGGCGCAGGAAGAAGCGCGCGCCGCCTGGCAAGTCACAAACTTCGATATCAACGTTGCGAATTTTGGCACTGAACGCGCGCTGAATGCTCGCGCCGTGCTGACCGTGCGAAACATCGGTCGCGGCTCGGGCACTACGCTGACGCTACGCATAAATTCGAAAGCCGAAATAAAGAGCATTACGATCGGCGCCGCCACGGCCGTCTATCGTTCGCAGCCTGAACCACGCGGTGGAGGTCAGCGCGTCATCATCACTTTGCCAAGCGCCGTCGCGGCGAATGAGAGCGTTGCCGCGACGGTCGATTATCGATTGCCGGTCGATGAGAATGCCGGGGCCGCAGCGATCTCGCCTGTCGCGACCCAATTCCTTCCGTCCTCGATGTGGTATCCGGCGCCTAACACTGCGTTCGCGGTGCGCGGTCCGGACTATGCTCCGTTTCGCTTGACCGTGAATGGCTCAACCGCGATCGCGTCCGGCGTGGAGAAGAGCGCGGGCGTATTCGAGCAGACGCTTAACGCTCAACCCTTCTTCACGACTGGAAATTGGGATCGAGTTGAGGGAGCCGCTAACGCGAAAGGCATCGCCACGTTCGTGCCAAAAGGCGCAGGCGAAGATGAGCGCAAACAATCCGACAACCTGATGCGGCTGGCGGCCACCGCGCGCGAGTTTTACGCGGGAATGCTGGGCGCGGCTCCGGATGTGCCGATTCGTTTGGTGGCCGTGAAGCGCGGCGCTGGATTCGACGACGCCGGCACAATTCTCCTGAGCGAAGGCTCCCTGCGCCGAAAGAAAATCGATTCCGCGACCGCCCTGGCGGTGGCCGAAGGGGTCGCGCGAATCTGGATTGGTGCGAGCACGGCAGTTCGTGGAGAAGGCCACGGCGTTGTCCGAGAAGGTCTGGTGCGGTTCTTCGCTAACCAGTTTCTCGAAAAAGAATTCGGCGCGGAAGCTGCCGCCGAAGAGCGGGCACGCCAGCGACTTTCGTATGCGGCCATCGCCAAACGTGACGCGCCGCTATCGCGCACGACGCCGCTCGACCCGACCTACTTCAACTCAGTTGGCAACAAAGGCGCAATGATGTGGCGTCTGGCCTACCACCTCGTCGGGCGCGACCCGTTCATCGCCGCGGTGCGCGAACTGTTGGCGTCGGGCAAGACCGAAACAGACGGATTGACGCTCGCGCGTCTGCGTGGCGTTCTCAACGAACGTGGAGGTGCAACGCTCAAAACCATTCTCGATCAGGAACTCGATCAGCCGACCGATATGGATTTGTTGGTGGGCGTGCCGCGACAAGAGGGGGGACGGTGGCTGGCCGCCGTGCGAAACGTCGGTTCGTTTCCGGTGAAAGTCACGGTCGCTGCGGTCACCAACAACGGCCAGCGAGTGACGGCAGAGGCGACCATTCCCGCTCAGGATTTTGGACAAGTAAGTTTCCAGAGCGCCGCGCCGCTCACGCGGGTCGAGATAGATCCGGAAAAACTCTATCCGCAGCTTGACTATACAAATGATATGGCGCCGCGACCGGTGGACGCAGCTGTCTCAATTGGGGAAGCGATGCGACTATTCGGCACGCAAGAGTACGCCAAAGCCGAGGCGCTGGCGCGGCAACTTCTGATCGCGGCGCCAGAGATGCAGGAGGCGCGCGTCCTTTTTGCGCGAGCGCTGCTGGCGCAAAGCAAGATTGACGAAGCCGAACGCGAGTTGCGGCGTTTGACCGAAGACCGTTTACCGACACCAGCGGCGCTGGCCTGGTCAGCAATCGGCCTCGGCGAAATTGCCTTGCGCCGCGGTCAGGCGAAGGAAGCTGCCCGGCTTTTCACCGACGCGGTGCGGGCCGACGCTGAATACGCTTCCAGCCTCAATGCGCGCGCGGCTCGTATTCGCGCGGAAGCTGCGGGCGGAGCGCCGCCGATCGACGAAGCCGCAAAGGCCTTCGTTGCGCAGATGGACACTGCGCTGCGCACTGGCCGGCAGGCGGAGATCACGCCGCTGATGGTGCCGGGTGAATTGTTGAGATTCGTGCGGGGCGCGGTCGGTACTCAACCCGAAATTTGGCAGACTCGCGTGTTGCGGACTGAGCAGCTCGACGCAAATCAGGTGGCCGTTGAGGTCTCAATGCAGACAAAACAACTTGGCGTTGAGCATTCGGGCACGGCGGTGCTGATCTTGGCGCGTCTTGCGAGTGGCTGGAAGCTGAACGCGATCGAATTGTTTGAAGTGAGATAGGAAAAGAAGTTTCAAGTTTCAGGTTCCAAGTTTCAAGTTGTTGAGTCTTGAACCTGTTTTTAACTTGGAACTTGAAACTTGAAACTTGAAACCTGAACCCGACATCGTCGAAAGAGCCAAACGCGTCCGGTTGTTGTTGATGGACTGTGACGGAGTGTTGACGGACGGCCGAATTTGGTTAACGGCGGATGGTGAAGAGCAGAAGGCCTTTCACGTTCGTGACGGACAGGGAATTGTCCTCCTTCATCGCGCGGGAGTTCGGACAGGCATTATCTCAGGTCGCGCCTCAGCAGCCACGGAAAGGCGCGCGGGCGAACTTAACATGGCCTTTCTGCACCAGGGCGTTGACGACAAAGTCCGAGTGCTGGAAGAAGTGCTGCACGCAGCCGGCGTTTCCCACGAGGAGTGCGGCTATATCGGCGACGACGTGGGAGATATCGAAGTCATGACACGAGTTGGTCTGGCCGTGGCGGTCGCCGACGCGGTTGACGAAGCCAAACAGATCGCGGATTTCGTCACAACGGCCCCGGGTGGAAAAGGCGCAGTCCGCGAAGTGTGCGAGGCGATCTTGCAGGCTCAGGAACACGAATAGACTTGTCAGCTTAGCTCCGTTTTTCTCGGCCCAGCGAACACTCTAATCACGACGTCGTGAGAATTGACAGAAGTAACATCATCCTTCATCCTTCATCCGTCTTCCTTGCTCTTGCGGGTGTAACTCAATGGTAGAGTGTCAGCTTCCCAAGCTGAAAGTTGCGAGTTCGAGCCTCGTCACCCGCTCCAATTACCCTCAGCAACATAAAACTCGACATTGCTAGAACGGAAGAATCTTCTCGCCAACGTCGTTCCGAATTCTCTTTTCGGCAATGTCAGCCCCCAGAGCTAAAGTTCTCGCGATTTCTGAATGCGCGTCGAATGAAGAAAAGGGAATCCGATCGTAGCATCGAAAATCCGGTTTGACTTCAAGGCGATAACGAAACGAGGCGCATAGTCTGTCGTTTTGCGCGAGACGAGTTCCTGCATCGACTGCGGATTGCGTGCATCATCTAACTTTCGGTCGGAGCTTAGGAGCCGGTAGCGGTGAATCACCTAATTAGACTTCACTTTGCCTGGTGGGCAACTGTACGGATCTGGGCAGCAATCCTTGCACGATGCTAAGATTCAATCATGTCATCTTTGATTTTTGTTTACGCATTAGACGGTGGGCTGTTTAACGGGATCACTCACTATGCTCATAAGATCGTTTCGCCAAGCACTTACGGGTGCAACCTGTGCGCAGTAACCAATAACATGTTGGGGAGAAAACGTGAGTGGGCCAGCTTCATCCGCGAACTCGGAATCAAGACCGAGTTTCTGCATCGCGACGAGTTCCGACAGGCCTATCCGAACGCTCAACAAGACCTGCCTGCCGTATTCCGCTTAACGGGGGACAGTGATCCGGAAGTCCTAATAACAAGCAGTGAGATCAATGCCTGCCACGAACTTTCTGCTTTAATTTCTCTCGTTAGAGATCGGGTGAAAGCCAAGAATCTATTCAGGAACCTCGAAAGGCGTGCCCCACCGTAAAGTGAACTACAATCTAAGTGTTTTTGAAAATCAAATGCACTCTCGACAGGTTTCTCAGTTTGTGACGATGCACGCCGGACGCCTTATCATTGTCAGCGCCTATTATAACTATAGGAATAATTCATTTTTGGATTTTTCAAACGGTGGTAGGCTTTGGCTATCTATTACTCCGATGCGCTCAATCTTTTGATTGGCGCTACTAGTTACCGGGCTGTCGCGCTAGAAAGGCATTAAATGAAGGACCGTTTCGCTGAGTTGACCAACGTAGGTAGGAAGATTCATTGCTTCATGGCACACAGCTTCGACAAGTCTTTTTTGAAAAGGAGAACAACATGAGTCGGAACCTCTTACATTTCGACGTGACCGATCTCAACGTGACAACGAACGAAGGTGTCAAGTTTATGTGGCAGGGGAAAGAAATCGATTCGGGTCCTCTTACCATCAAACTTGGTGCACCGGGTAGCGCCGGGGTCATCGATTACGACACCGGTACCGTGAACGTTGAGTATCGCGCTCGGATCTCATCTCCGGCTTTGGAGGAAATCTACGACATCCTTGAGGACATGGGTGAGGAACGGGGCGAGACCGCGCCGTTCGATGTAGTCATTCGCTCGACAGGATCGGTCTTCGGCGATGATCACAGTCTGCGGCTTGCAGGAAAAGGTGAGCTTGGAGATCATCGGCTCTTCAACCCGGCTGAAACCAGCCTTGAAATTCTCGCCCCTACCCATTGAAAGCCTGACATGAGCTCCCGGTCGGGAGCTGAAGTTCGCGACGCTCTCTTCAATGGACGACCTATTAGCTGGGGGTTCAACCCTGAGGAGAGGCGAGTAATCCTGACCTTTCCGAAGGTCCTCGGCGGCGAGACCTACGTGCTTTGCATCGCGGGTTACTACACATTCGTAGGACGGCCGGTAGAACACAGTTTTGTTGCTAACGTGTTTTCAGCCGGCTTGCTTCGTCGTGGAGCCTGTGCAATCAAGCAGGTATTTAGTCGTTCCACCGCCTGAAGGGCGCCTTAAGGCGACAGACCAACATACTAACTACTCAGCGTTGACCCCTAGTGCGGCGCTGCGGATTAGTCTGCAACATCGCTTCACCGAGGCCGTGAGCCTTGGAAACAACCTAAAGAAAACACCCGTCCATGAGCGAGTCAGTGACATTCTTTACCGGCGCAACTGGTCTGGTTGGCGGCGAGTTACTGCAACACTTCCTGAATTCCAATCCCGACCGTCGAGTTATCATACTGGCGAGAAATCCTGCGAAGCTGACTTTGCAAGACCAGAATGAGCGCTTGACCGTCGTGGAAGGCGACATAACAAAGCCACGGTTAGGACTAAGGTTCCGGGCACTTCGTCGAATTAGAAAGGAGGTCACCGAAATTGTTCACTGCGCTGCGCAAACGCGCTTCGGCATACCGATCGAGGAAGCCAGGGCAACAAACACCTACGGTACTTCCAACGTCCTCAGTGTGGCGCGCGAGTGCAAGCGGCTGGAGAAGCTGGCTCATTTGAGCACGGTCTATGTGGCGGGACGCACGGCCGGCCGAATACCCGAGGCTCCGCTCGACAACCACAACGGCTTCGTGAACACCTACCAACAATCGAAATACGAAGCAGAGCAACTGGTGCTTGAGTCGATGTCGGAAATTCCGACAGTGATTTATCGCCTAAGCACGATCATTGGCGAGGCGAAAACAGGACGTGTCCGGCAGTACAACTATTTTCACCAACTGCTCAGATTGTTCGCTAGAAATGTCTTGCCTGTCGTTCCGGGAAACTTGTCCTGGCAAATAGATTTAATCCCGACGGAGTGGTCAATCGCGGCATTGGCATTTCTAATCGAGCGGCGTTTCGTCGCCGGGGAAGTCTTGAACGTTTGCGCAGGAGTTGGCAACAGTCCGCGCATGAGAGAAGTTAAAGCCACTTCGCAAGAGCTTTTTGAGAAACATCCGCTCATTCAGAAGTGGCTTCCTATTACCGAACCGAAATTTGTGCCACTGACTGAATATGAAGAGTACGTCGAGAAGAGCCTTAAAGAAGATGACAAGCTGCTCATTAAAATACTTGGTTTGCTCAACAGGTTCTTACCTCAAATGGGAATTGACCAAACATTCGACGACAAGCTTTTGACGGCAAGACTGGCCGGCAGTGGTCTTACAATCCCTCCCTTTGGCAGTTACTTTGATAAAGTGATGAGCTATTGCCTGGACACTGACTGGGGCCGCGCGGGAGGCGATTCACTCCCTGGCGAACGGTAATTGGAGAGTGTCGGCCGCTTAATTAACTCCTTACAAGCAATAGCAAAAAATATCAGGTGGTGTGACGAAGGCATTGCTAGGGTTCGCGAGCGCGGGAGACTTACCGGATTCTAAGCGAAAATGAATTCGTGGAAACTTTTGAACTGGCTCAACCGGGAAAAGAGTTTGCCGTCTACACAGAAAACCACTTCAGGCGGAAAGGTAAGTGCATCAACTAGAGACGCACACCTTGATAAATGCTTGAGCGGCGAGCGTGAGATGTTTGTCCTTTCGATGGATTATTCTCAACTCGCGACTAGCATTCAGACCTTCAACTTTTACGGCAGTCAACAGCTTGGCTTGAAGTTCTGTTTCCACTGCGAACTTCGACACGAAAGCTATTCCCAGCCCAGCTTGCACAGCTTGTTTCACGGCCCCTGGATTGTCCGTCTCCATCACTGTAGTCAAGCGAAGATTCCACTCTCGAAGATTAGAATCGACAAGAGCCTGAGTCGCAGATCCCTGCTCGCGAAAAACGAATCGCTCCGCTGCCAGGTCTTTGGGCCGAATACTTTTCCTGCCAGCAAACCGATGGTTAACTGGCACGATTAGCGCGAGTTCATCAGTCCGCCAGGGTATGACCTCCACCTCAGTACCGATAAGGTGTCCGCCAACAAAACCAAAGTCGAACTCGTTCTTAACGATTAAATCTTCCACTTGACGAGTGTCTTTTATGGCGACGTAGACTTCGATCTTTGGGTGCTGGCGCTTAAACTCGGCAACCAGTTTGGGCACGAGATAAATCCCCGGCGTTGTACTGGCTCCGATTCTCAACGAACCTCGCTCCAATCCCTTCAGCTCCTGCATCGCCACTTGAGCGTCTTCGAATGCAGCTACTATCCGTCTGGCGTTTCGCTCGAGAACTAATCCAGCCTCAGTCAGTGAGATCTTTTTTCCTGTTTGCTCGAACAGCTTCATGCCCAGCTCTTCCTGAAGCAGGCGAATGCGAACTGACACACTGGGCTGGCTGAGGTGCATTTCTTCCCCGGCGCGAGTGAAATTCAGATGTCGCGCGACTGCGAGAAAGACTTCGAGATCACGGGAGTCCATTCCAGCTTACCTTATCATTGACGCTGCCTATCATAACAATAGAAACAATTCATTTCTTTGACTCTTTAAACGGTGGTAGGCTGCGGCTACCTACTACTCCGACGCGCTCAAACCTCTGATGGAAGCTACTAGTTACGGCGCGGTCGCGCTGGAAAGGCATTCATGAAGGACCATTTTGCGGAGTTGACCAACCGATTGCAGCAGGCAGTTCTATTCGGGCCTGGCGAACTCGACTCGAGTATACGGCAAGCTGCTGCCACCTCTCGTGATGTGCCCGAGCCGATGAAAAAGTACGCAGAGAAAGTTGCCCTGCACGCGTACAAGGTCACCGACGAGGATGTACAAGCACTTCTACAAGAAGGTTATTCTGAGGACCAGATTTTTGAGTTGACGGTCAGTGTTGCCCTTGGTGCGGCACTTTCTCGTCGCAATGCAGGGTTGGAATCACTTCGGAGAGGACAGAGTGATGCGACTTAACAAAGTGAGGACGGGCCACCGCCTACCACAAAAGTTCATGATGCTCATGATACGCCTGGTATCACGTGATCCAGACCAACCACAAGACGGCATTCGAACGGTTCTTTACCGACCGAAGTTCTTTGGAAAGCCTTTTCAGGATCTGATGCATGAAGCAATGTATCGTCCTACGCACTGGGCCCGCGGAGAATGCTCACTCTTTGGCGCCTTCACCTCGCTTAAGATGGGATGTCGCTATTGAACAGGTGCCCATGGCGCGGTCGCGTCATTAGCACTTGGTGATGTGACGATTAAGGAGGTTTTAGACGACTGGCGTTCAGCCCCTATCAGCGACAAACTTAAGGCCATGCTTGGCTATCTGGAAAAGTTAACGACCAGCCCTGATGAAATAGGGCCAGAGGATGTTCTACCCCTGCGGTCAGCAGGGATCGAGGATGAAGCCATCTTAGAAGCGATTCATGTCTGCGTAGTGTTCAGTCTGATTGCCAGGTTAGCTGACGCGCTGGACTTTAAGATGCCATCAGCGTTTGCTAATGGGAGAAGCGCGAAAATGTACTTGAGGCTTGGCTATAAATTGCCAATTGATACAAGAATTGGGACCTAGATTTGACAGGAGGAGATATGGCTGAAACAAAGCAGGAGTTGGAAGATGAAGTCACGCGGCTTCGTAACAGAGTTAGTGAGCTTGAAAGCGATCTCGATAGTGAAAGGAAGAAGCCGAAGAAACATTCCAAGACCTCCCAAGCTAAAAACATTTCCAGTCGGGCAGTAGACGAAGGCAGTGGACTGATCAGGGGAGTCGCAGTCGCGGGAATAGAATCAGTACGATTGGCCGGAAGTGTCATGTCATCCTTTGCTGACACAGTTTCGCAGAGGAACCGACCGGAAGAGAAAGACGCAACTTCGGATCTGACGCGAGACCTGCCAAAAGATGTCTATTCCGGAGTACTAAACGCGGTTGAGCAAACGTTGGACATCCCTGGAAAAGTGATTGATAAGCTACAAGAGGGCTATAAGGAAACCAGAGAAACCTAGTTTTGCCCGAAAAGTGTCTGCATAACTCTTCAAGTGTCCTCTGCGTTAAGACTACTTCATCCACAGGACGCAGAGACGCAGAAGATCGCAGAGAAGACGTCAACACACCCCTTCAACACGTGGCGCGGTTCAACTCACCTTCCAGCCAACTTAGCATTCTTCAATGTCACCAATCGGATCATCATGGTCGCTTCGTGACGCAACACTAGACATTAGGCGGGCCTTTTTGCCACTGTGGGAGGCCGCGAAATTGGGAGCAACTACTCTCGTCCGATTCATTCGCGGACAACCCTTAGACTATCCCACGCTCCTGCGCAGTGCTTTAGAAAGATTGGGAGTCGCATACCTGAAGCTGGGCCAATATCTGGCCATGCGACGAGATTTTTTGCCCGCAGAACTCTGTGAGGAATTAAGCCGTTTGTATGAATCGGCCTCATATCTAGATTTCAATGAAATCAAAAAAGTAATTGAAAGCGAATTGAATGGTCCACTCGATCAGTTCTTTGCTGCCTTCGAGGAGAAGGCCATAGCGGCCGCATCGATTGCTCAAGTACATGAAGCAAAGACTTTGGCAAATGAACGTGTAGCTGTGAAGGTACAGCGTCCTGGTATAAAACCAGTGTTTGATGCAGACATCCGCAATCTGCATCGCGCCGCTGCAATCGCAGATGCCGTCGGCATATCTGGGACCCTACCTCTTAAAGAGATCGTAGAAGAGTTTGCTAAGTGGACCTTCGAGGGAGTTTGATTTCCTAATTGAGGGCCGCACTGCGGAACGTCTTCGCCACAATGCCACGCCGAATGAGGTCGTGCCCGTCGTCTTTTGGAACCTCTCCACAGCAAAAGTCCTCACTACGGAACTTATTGGTGGCATGAGTCTGGCCCAGATCATTGCGTTAGTTCGGCAGGGCAGAGAGGATTTGGTACGCGCGCGTCTTCCTAGTCTCGACTTCGAAGCAGCAGGGCACAATATGGCTCTTGCTTCATTACACCAGTTTTTTGTTTGTGGGTTCTTTCACGGTGATCCTCACCCGGGCAATATTTTTATTCTTGAAGATAATTCGGTTGCTTTTGTTGACTTCGGTATCTTCGGCGAGTTGACCGACAACCTTCAGGAGATTCTGACCGGCTACATAGAAAGCGTTGCCGTCGGCAATCTCTCTGACGCCGCTCGGTACTTTTCAAAATTGTGTAGTCCCACGGAACTTACGGACCACCAGGAATTCCTCAAGGACCTCTCGTTCAACATCCATCATTGGTATCATGCCTCCAAACGTCCAGCCGCTACGTTTGAAGATCGCCACATCGGAAAGTACTTAGGGGATGTGCTTGGATCCGTGAGACGGAACCACTTGCGCATGGAGATTGATAGCCTCTTATTCTGGCGAGCGCTGAGTGCGCTTGACTATAGCGCGCTGAGCATGTCCCAGCACTTCGAACTGTTGGATCAACTTCGCCTGTTCTTCGAACAGATTCGGCCGGGACCGATTGAACGATTGATAGATGTACTTACGGATCGGCGGTTCGAAACCGAGGTGATTGAACTGACACCAAGAGTGCCGGGTTACTTCAGCGAGATCATTAGTCGCGCGTTACAAGGAGAAGGACCGGGTCGAGTTCTGGTCACGCGGGAATCCAAAAACCGTTCAGAACTGAGGACCACACGATGTCTGACGGCTGTCTTGGTAGTTATCTCGCTAATAATCGCAGGCCAGGGAAGTCACTTTGGTATAGCAGCAGTACTGTCAATGCTGACTGTTGCGGCAATACTCTTCAGTTTCTCCATGGTTGAGGCACGGCTGAGATGAGCGAGAGGTTAGAAAGCGCCGATCGATCTTTCGTTGAACGTCTTGTGAACGGACCGGTCGGATTTAGGCACCGTCTCGAGCGTCTCGGTCCGGTGTTCATAAAAATAGGACAGTTCCTTGCGTTGCGCCCTGACTTATTACCTCAAGAGTACTGCGACGAATTGATGTATTTGACTGATCGAGTTCCTGTCTTCCCGTGGGAACAAGCGAAGGCGATTTTGAAAGCCGAATTTAAGCAGGAACCCGGAAAGATTTTTGACTACATCAATCCCAATCCAGTCGCCGCGGGTTCTTTAGCACAGACCCATGTCGCTCGTTTGAGAGATGGCAGGGAAGTCGCGGTCAAAATCCAGCGACCGAATCTAGAAACTCAGGTTTTGCGCGATCTGAAACGAGCCAGACGATTGGCTCGGCTGCTCCAGATGAGTAGCCCGTCCTTCATCGTCTCACCAAACGAGGTCGTGGCCGAGTTCGCAGAGTGGCTCAGACAGGAGACAGACTTCAATCACGAACTAAACAATTTAACTCGCTTATATAAGCTCGCCACCAACAGCAAATTTCAAAAAATACCCGAGCCATTTCCTGAATTCAGCAGTGCTAGAGTTCTAACGAGTGAGTATATCCGTGGGGTTCCCGTTACCGAGTTGTTACATGCCTTGCGCGCCCAAGGCTCTAACGGAAATCAAACAAGTAAAAGATTCGGCGTAGATCACGACCGGCTCGCCAGAAATCTGCTCTGGAGTACGCTGGTCCAGATTTTTCGGTACCAATTTTTCCACGCTGACTTGCATCCGGGAAACTTGATGGCTTTATCCGGCGACGTCGTGGGATTCGTTGACTTCGGGCTTTGTTCGGAACTTGATGAAACCGTCCGCGAACGGCAAATAAGTTACATTTCGGCGTTCTACAGTGGCAATCGCGATCGAATGTTCAAGGCCGTAACCGATTTTCTTATCGCGACTGAAGAGACAGACATAGATTCTTTTCGTGCGGATTTCATGGCTGAAACTAGCATGCGCGCACCGGTGGATCATCCCAGTCATAATGGATCGCGCACTGAAAGAGATCGCCCTTCCATTACGCAGAGCATGGTTGCAATGTTGCGAGCTGCACGCCGCAACAGGTTGCAA
The DNA here is from genome assembly GCA_963726075.1 of uncultured Acidobacteriota bacterium. Classification (GTDB taxonomy): domain Bacteria; phylum Acidobacteriota; class Blastocatellia; order Pyrinomonadales; family Pyrinomonadaceae; genus UBA11740. The sequence goes on from CAVSAQ010000002.1 coordinate 613,865, forward strand.
GTGCCCACCAGAGTTCTCTCAATGTACAAGGCATTGCTTACCGCCGAGACAGTTGCTCACGAGCTTGGGACAAATGCTGATTTACGATCGGTGGGCCGGAATTTCTTTTTCGAGCTGCAGCGCGACGACATCATATCCAGCGTTGAACCGGATAACCTGGAGACATCAGTCCTCAGTACGGTGGCTTTGTTGCGCGATTCACCTGGTCAACTTCAACAAATCCTCACCGAATTAGCCGAGGGTAAATTTGAACTCAAAGTGAATGTTTCTGAAGGTGCCAAAGTTAGCCGGATAAAGAACCGGCGCCTGCGGTTGTTAGTGACTTCGATACTTTCGGTCTGCGTTGCCCTGCTTCTCGCAGCGCCTCGTTTGCCGGCAGTGTTCGACGACTCAAGGTGGCCGCTCTGGGTGGCATTGATCCTGCTCTACGTTTCAATTCTATTTCAATGGAGGCGTCTGAAGTGAACGTCAGAAGTCTGCCCGATACTACTCTCGGAGTTGTTCGAGATTTGAGTAACGTCGCCTTTGATTTGGCACAACGTCCAATCGCTCTACTGCTCTCACCCTTCTTGTTAGGGCGCTCTGAAAGAGTTGAAGAACTCCGAGCTGATATTGTCGAGCTCCGCCAACTACTGCGCATTGCAAAAGATGAGGGATTGGATAAGGACCTGGCCGCAGCCCTTAACTTTCTTGCCGAACACAGTAAACAAATCCAACGTGCCTTCGTTGTTTGGATTGATCTGATTGAAGTCCTGGTTCAAGACGCCGAACGCCGCTATGGAGCCACTCGTGGTATGGGCGAACTCAAAGCCGCTCACGTTAAAGGGGCAGTACGCTATCTTCTGCGGGACAAGTCTTTTGATATCCCGGATGTTCCAAAGTTTCTCGGGCCAGTGGTCATGGACGTGGTGACAGATTGGAGCGTCGATGTGGCAGTGCTATTGGCAAATCGCTATGGCTTGTGGGTTGAAAAGGATTCCATTGCGAAACCACACTCCCTACTAACAACAATCAAATTACAGTTACGACGAGCAGCGCGGTCGGTCCTCGGTCTTATCTTCTGGGTGTATTTACGTATTAGGCAGGCGATGCAAAGGGAAGTAATCATAAGTCCTGAAATAAAGGCTGCGATAGACGCGGTGAGGCGCGAAGGGTTAATAGTTCATCACCGAGAGCTCTTCAAGGGAGTTGCTGACTTACTGGTCTGGATCAGCGCGAAGCGAAAAACTTTGATGGTGCTGGTCGAAGTTACATCAGCCGCTGTGCAGCAAGCTGAAGTCTACGTCTCACTCACCGGCACTGAAAAGAAGGCTTATGCGCGCGATCTCGTTCTCGCAGTGCTTCATGAGTTGGGGTTTGAGCAAGGAACAGGACTGCTATTTTCAATCATCGATTCAACAGTACAGAGCTCGATCGAGATGAGTGTCAACTTATTCAATAAGCGCGGTGTATTTTCACATCATTGAACTCTCGAAGAAGACGCATGGGTGAGAATTACCAGATCGCCTGGGCGAGGACAGCGCAGTTCTTTTGGTTGTTAGTGCCATTGGCCCGTCCCGTAATGCAAGGGTCAGGCGTCTGGGTTCAAACGGTTTCAGCGATTGGTTTCGTTACATGTGACGAGGAGCGTTTTGAATTGCCTGAGCAAAAACAATAAGCGCCGCAGGCACTCTCCGTTTGTGTGAAGCGTGCGCCCGGATCGCTCTTAGAGGGGGCACATCATGACAGAACCCAAACTTGTAAATCCGTCGGTCTTGCGGTTTGTGCCTAGCACGGCATGGCGCGAGGTGATTGTACCCGGAGAGGAGCAGCTCTTCGATGATTTTGCGAACCGTGTAATCGTGGCTAAACAGAAAGAAGTCGCGGCGCAGGGGGATGGAACCGTATTGCGCGGGTTCCACGCAAAGCTACACGCTGGACTGGTGGGCGAGTTTCAGGTTCTGGATGACCTGCCCGAGTATGCGCGTTTCGGAGTATTCAGTGAGCCTCGTGTCTTCCCGGCGGTGATCCGGTTCTCCAACGGCATGCCGAGTCGCGAGCGTGACAAGGGTCCGGATACGCGGGGCATCGCCATCAAGCTCATAGGTGTCCCCGGAGACAAGTTGCCGCCGAGCAATAAGGATGACGTGACTCAGGACTTCCTGGCCACGAGCCGCTCAACCATTTCGACGGTTCGCAATGCAGGGCAGTTCTTAGCGTTCATGGACGCGTCGCGCAAACCCTGGCTACTACCCTTCAACCTCGCTCGTTCGGTAGGGGTGTACGAGTCGCTACGCATCATATCTGCGCTCTTCCGCAGCGTCGTTCTCGGCAGGGTGCGCAGCGTCGCCACGGAGCATTACTCCAGCACTGCGCCTATTAAGTTCGGGCCGTACGCGGTGAAATTCACGGTGCGGCCCGCCGAGGGCACTGAGCCACCAGCGCGCCGTCGGCGGACGGCCAACTTTTTGCGGGAGGAGTTGACGAATCGGCTGCGTAAGGGTGACTTGTTGTTCGACTTCGTTGTTCAGTTCTACGTAGACGAAAAGCGCACCCCGATTGAGGATACCTCTGTTACGTGGAAACCCAAGAACACGCCGTTCGTAAGAGTTGCGCAACTGCGTATTCCAAGCTGTAATCTTGATGACCCTCTCATCAAGGCGCGGAGCGACGTGATTGATCGATACTTGTTCTTTCCGTGGCACTCGATCGAGGAACACCGCCCACTGGGCAATACGAATCGTTCGAGACTGGTCACTTATCAGGCGAGTGCAACTCTACGAGGGCACAGTCCCGAACCAACAAGCTTACCTCGCTAAAGATGACCGAATGCGGAATTGGCAAAGGCGCTTCGGCTCTGAATGACAGCACAGGAGAGGTTGTGTAGTAACCCTTGTTTCGAACTCGCGGCGGTAACGGGAATTGCAGCGGTAGTTCAGCTGAGCATCTAGTTAGGAACTTCGCAGCGTTTATTACGATCCTCAGACGGCGGGCGGAATGTGGATTTCCATAGCATTCGACCGGGTTAAAGCTCCTAGCGCGCTTGCGACAAACCTACCCCCGAGCAGCGAGAATTGAACGAGTTGTCCAGCAAAAGATCTCGCTCGCTTTTTGTTTTATGACGTGATAGAGTCCGCGCCTCGTTTTTGCGAGACGCTTCAAGCCCTTGCCAGTGAACCGCATAAGGTTCCAAAGGAGTCTGTCATGCGTAGAAGATTACTCCCGCTTCTTGCTCTAATAGTAGCAATCCTTTTTCTTGGAGCCTGCAAAAGCAGCACCGACATGGCACCGCAGCAAAGGCTACGTATGACCATGATCCCGACCACTGATCCCGGCAAAGTTGTGCGTGAAAGCCAACCCCTTGTGTCCTACCTTGAGAAAGAGACAGGGGCCAAGATCGAGTTAACAGTGCCTACCAACTACGCGGCTGCGGTTGAGGCGATCGCTTACGATCAAGTGGACATCGCCTACCTGGGTGGCTTTACGTATGTGCAAGCATCGAAACGCGCAGGGGTCTTGCCGCTTGTCCAACGTGAGCGCGATCAGAACTTTCACAGTGTCTTCATCACTCAGCAGGATTCGAAAATTGCCAGTCTGGATGACCTCAAGGGCCACACATTCGCCTTCGGCGATGTTAACTCCACTTCGGGGCACCTGATGCCTGAGTACTTCATGCGTGAAGCAAAAGTAGACCCGGACGTCATCGCCCGCGCGATCTACTCAGGCGGCCACGACGCAACGGCGCTCGCCGTGGCCAATCGGAAAGTCGACGCGGGGGCTTTGGATGAAACTGTATATCAGCGGATGACAAAGGACGGCAAAGTTGATCCTGCACAGGTTAGGATCTTTTACACTACACCGCCTTTCTACGACTACATCTGGGTTGCGCGAAAGGGGCTCGACCCGAAGCTCGCTGACGCATTCAGCGCGGCGTTCTTGAAACTCGACGCTAACAACCCGACACACAAACCTATCCTAGATCTGTTGGTCGCGAACAAATACATCAAGGCGGAAGATCGTAATTATGACAAACTCCGCCAAGCTGCAAGAGATTCAGGATTGTTAAAGTGATCTATTCGCTCCAGGACGTTAGTAAGACTTATTCGACGTCACGTGCAGTAGTGCACGCGCTCGATGGATTTACGTTCGATGCTGAGCCGGGCGAACGCATTGCACTCCTCGGCCCTTCAGGCGCCGGTAAGACCACGCTTTTTCGTTTGCTCAACGCCACGTTGCGTCCCACAAGCGGCAGTCTGCGTTTCGACAGCACGGATGTGAGTGCCATGTCGGGGCGCGAACTGCGGTCTATGCGCCGACGGATTGGTACGATTTACCAGCAATACTACCTTGTTCCATCCCTGTCCGTGCTTGAAAACACCCTATGTGGCAGGCTTGGTTACTGGTCATTTCTTCATACGATTCGCAGTGCTATGCAACCTGCGAAGGAAGAACGGGAACAGGCAATGGCGGCTCTGGAAGCGGTCGGTCTCGCGGACAAGCAATGCTGTCGCGCTGACGAACTTTCAGGAGGTCAGCAGCAACGCCTCGCCATTGCTCGTGTCCTCATGCAGGATCCGGAAGTGATCCTGGCGGATGAGCCGTTCGCCTCGCTGGACCCCAGTTTAAAGGAAACGCTGGCCTCGCTGCTTCTTGTCCTCGTTACTAATAGCAAGCGGACTTTGGTTGCGACCTTGCACGATGTCGAAACGGCATTGCGATTTTTTCCGCGCATAATTGCGTTGCGCGAGGGGCGCGTTGCATTCGATAAGCCAGCTTCTGAAGTCGATCGCCCAACGCTCGAGGCGCTCTACTCCGACAACTCAGAACCGAGTAAGGCTGCGCCTGAGGTTAGTAAAACGCAGGTAGCCGAGAATATTGAGCCCAAATGTGCACCAGTCTGCACGCCGTAGCAATGAGTACTTCACGCACCACGATAACTTGATTAGTGCTCGCCGCCTTACCGCGGCGATTGCGTTCAGCGTAGTACTCATCCTCTGCTGGCGCTTTGCTGAAATACGCCCCACCGCTTTTTTTGAGCCCGGCGCAGCGGCGGGTGTGTGGAAATTCGTTCGCGCTCTTTTTCCACCAGATCTATCTCCCAGCTTCCTTCGAATTGTCGCGGCGGCTACGCTGCAAACCCTCGCTATAGCTATTGCCGGCACCGCGCTTTCGGTTGTCATCGGTCTTCCGCTTGCTTTCCTGGCCACGCCCACCTTGTGGCAACGCGGCGTCCTGGTCGCAGGAGATCCACCCAGCGCAGCTCGATTCTTCTTGTCTGGGGTTAGTCGCGTGACGCGTGCACTGTTTGGTTTTTTGCGTGCAGTGCCCGATCTGATGTGGGGATTACTGTTCGTGGTAGCTGTCGGACTTGGCTCAGTTGCTGGAACGCTCGCCCTTGCCGTCAGCTATGGCGGCGTGCTTGGACGAGTTTATGCGGATGTATTCGAAGATGTTGATCCTCGCGCGCTTGAGGCCTTGCATGGAGTTGGCGCTACACGTTTTCAAGTGTTCCTGCGCGCGATTTGGCCTCAGGCGGTTCCTAGCGTTACCGGATACACGATTTATTCATTCGAGTGTTGCGTGCGTGCTGCTTCAGTCCTGGGTTTTATCGGCGCCGGCGGCATCGGCTACGAGATCAATCTCTCCATGAGAATGTTCAATTACGGCGAGGTATTGACGCTCGTCACCAGCCTGCTTGTGTTGGTTGCCGGCACAGATGCAGTAAGCCGGTTCGTGCGCCGCCGCTTGAACGCCAATGTTCCAGCAGCTTTCTTAGCTCGTAGGGAGATACGAGGCGCGCGCATTCTATTCCGGCGGCCGATTTGGTCCAGGCGTTCGCCAAGCGGAATCGTAACTTTTACAGCTCTCCTTGTAGTTGGTTGGAGCTTCTACGCAACGGGTTTCTTCAGTAGTGGTTTACTTGACCTTGGGCTGCCGAGTCGAGTCGTCAGACTTGTTGGAGAAATGTTCCCTCCGGATCTTGACCTTGATTTTCTGAGGTCATTGCTTTTCCCTCTTCTTCAAACGATAGGAATCTCGGTAATTGGCACCTTGATGGGAATTGTCATCAGCGTTGGCTTGTCTCTCCCTGCTGCGTCAACACTGATCTTTAGTGACAGGGACTCTGCCGGCAGGAGGTCATGGTTCGGCCAGGCAACGCGCTGGGCGATCTATTTTTCGGCGCGACTGATGCTCAACGTCCTCCGCTCGATCCCGGAACTGGTTTGGGTTCTCGTTTGTATTATCGCTGTAGGTTTAGGGCCATTTGCGGGCACGCTGGCAATCGGTCTGCACACAGGTGGCGTACTCGGCAAACTCTATGCAGAGACGCTCGAAGAAGTTCCTTCCCGACCAATTGAAGCTTTACGAGCAAATGGCGCACGGTCACTTCAGATTCTGGTCTGGGGAATTTGGCCATTATTACGACCGACGCTGATCAGTTACACCGTCCTTCGTTGGGAGACGAACCTGCGCGTCTCCACGATCCTCGGTTTGGTCGGAGGTGGCGGTCTGGGTCAGGCAATCTTCAACAATATTCAGCTCGGGTTCTACCAACGCATCGCGGTACTAATTGCGATCATATATGCCCTGGTCCTGACAACTAACTGGATTGGGGATCGGATGCGGCGGCGCCCTGCTTCCTTCGATTGGAAGTTTCAAAACGTGGGACGTCGGTTTCGAATTAAAGAACCCCAGCGTCACATGTCCACCTGAAAGATTACTGATCGGGTGAAGTGTCAGAAAGACCAGTGTAAGTATTCCCAGGGTTGGCAACAGTCAACCCACTTAACTTAACTCGGAAGAAAGTCGGAGAATGCTATCCGCGCATACAGCGGACGGCTTCGCTTGACTTGAGAGAAAGTGAGGCACCTCAACCATGAAACGCACACTCTTATTAGCAACCCTACTCTTCGTTGTAGGAGCTTTTGCCACGATCGGGTCGGCGCAAACGGCTGAACAGAACTCAACTGCCAAGACGCGCTCTAACCTGACTGCTTCAGATTCAAACCCTACTAAAGTCTCAAGCGTCGACAATGGCGGCGGCATGCCGTCTGAGGTTGAGGCTCTGAAAAGTCGAATCGAGGAGCTAGAAAAACAAAACCGCACCGTTTTGGAAATGCTGACAAGGGTTCAAACACAGCTAGAAACTATGAATCGCTCAACAACCGATGGCAATCGGTCAGCATCATCGGCTTCTCCTCCGGCACCGACAGCCGAAGCTGCGACCGTTAACAGCCAACCTGCTGCCACTAACAAAAACCAACCTGTTAGTTGGGGAGAGTTGATTAGTGAAGGCAACAAGATCAAATTGTATGGCTTTCTTAGGCTTGACTTGATTGCTGATTCACAGCGCCCAAACAACGGGCAGGCGATCCTGTTCATTACATCTCCCGACCCGCGGATTGGCACCGACAACGGGAACTTCACCATACATCCTCGTCTCACGCGCTTGGGAATTGATTGGAATGGCCCGCAAATCGCCAAGTTGGGAAACGCAAAGCTTACGGGCAAGCTGGAGACGGATTTTCAAAACGGGGGCACGGAGTCTCGTCAAATTATCCGGATTCGTCACGCGTACCTGCGAATGGATTGGAAGAAGTTTTCAATTCTTGGTGGGCAAACTTGGGATCTATTCTCGCCTCTTTTTCCTACTGTTAATGGCGATACACTTCAATGGAATGCCGGCAACGTCGGCGATCGGCGACCCCAACTCCGCTTCACGTATGAACCACCGGTAGGCCGTGGCAAGTTCTCTCTGGCGGGCGCCGTGGCGCTGATGGGAGCTATTGACTCATTAGATCTTGACGTTAACGGAGTGCGGGACGGTGAAGAGTCTGCACGACCGCAGATCCAAGGACGCTTCGGATACTCTCGATCCCTTGGCAAAGATCGGGTGCTGAATTTTGGAATATCCGGAGAGTACGGGTATTTGAAGACTGCGCGCGCGATCGTAGGCAGGACGGACTTTCGCAGTCAGATTGTAAATGTTGATTTCACAATTCCTGTTACGAGCCGCTTTGGTTTCAAAGGTGAAGGTTGGTGGGGTCGTAATATGAGTGACGTTCGCGGCGGTGCTGGCCAGGGAATCAATGTCGCGACTGCGAGTGAGATCAGAGGGAGTGGCGGTTGGATTGAGATTAACGGAAAAGTGTGGCGTTACTTGACCATAAATCCGGGCTTCTCAATTGATGACCCCGTGGACTTTGACATTCCTGTTGGCGGACGCACTCGCAATCGCGCATTCTTTGTTGCGAACCGAATCACGCCCGGAGGAAATTTCGTTATTGGCCTTGACTACCTGCGTTGGCAGACAACTTATAAAGGTTTCTTGCGGGGGAATGATAACCGAGTGAATTTGTTTCTTCAATACAACTTCTAAGCGGACTACAACGGGCTGCGAGAGCTTCATAAAAACGCTCTATCGCGTCCGGGCGTGTGGATTGCGTTGGAACGATTTACAGGGTTGTGGCACAAACTTTATTGACGGCATTATTCGAGGGAGATTTAAGCTCACGCGCGTAGCGCAACCAAAACAATCCGAAATTGACGTTGTCACTAGCTTGGCTGCTCGAAGCCGATAGGGCACGAAAGGAGTCTCCTGTTATGGGCCGCATCCTTGCTTTTCTCTACGGTGTTGTCAGTTATTTGGTCTTCTTCATCACCTTCCTGTATGCAATAGGTTTCGTCGGAAATGTATTTGTTCCCAAGTCGATCGACTCAGGCATGCCTGGTCCGTTCGGTCAGGCACTCGTGATCGACGCGATTCTGCTGGGCCTCTTTGCGATTCCGCATAGCATCATGGCGCGGCCGGGTTTCAAAAACTGGTGGACGAAAATTGTTCCTCCAGTCGTTGAGCGCAGTACTTACGTTCTCATTTCGAGCCTGCTCTTGGCATTACTTTTCTGGCAATGGCAACCCATCCTGACCATTATTTGGGACGTGAGGAATCCAATCGGCAGCCTGGTTCTTCAAGGGCTTTTCTGGGCGGGTTGGGCGCTGGTGGTTCTCAGCACATTTCTAATTAATCACTTCGATCTATTTGGCCTGCGCCAAGTCTATGTGTATCAAGTCGGCAAGCTGTCCGGTGAATCGAAATTCAAGACGCCCAGCTTATACAAGATCGTTCGTCACCCGCTAATGCTCGGCTTCATCATCGGATTCTGGGCGACACCCAGGATGACATTGGGGCACTTGGTGTTTGCGGTTGCTAATACGGCCTACATACTAATCGCAATTCAATTCGAAGAGCGCGATCTGGTCAACATTCACGGGAATGCTTATGAGGAGTATCGCCGGCGGGTTTCGATGTTGCTGCCGCTGCCAAAAAAGCGCTGACCTGTTGGTCGGTGGCTGAGTATTAAGCGGTTTCGGCCGAAGGCGTGTTTGAATCTGTGTTGCTGGAGCGAGTTTCATTCCCAACAGTCAACACGACCACAAATAAGCGTTTCACCAGCCTTCGGGGTTATACAGATTGAGATGTGAAATGACTCCAAACTGGAATCGCGCTTCATAGCGCAGAGGAGTCAATTCAATGATAAGTAGTACCGATCACAGCAGGGCGTCAAAGAGTCACAGTGAGTTTTCACGCAATCCAGCAACACAGGTTTCAGACACTACCCGGCCGAATTGTAAGGGGATCGTACTTCCGAAAATTGTTTGACATTACACGGCGAATGGGTGGACTCTTAGTTGTCTAAACTTCGCAGAGGGAGAGGGCAATCTCATGCGTCTCACTGAGATGGTCTCGCGTGCTGGCTGAGCGGCTAAGCTCAGCCCGAGCATACTCGCTCAGGTCTTGAGCGAGCTACCAAGACAGCCATTCAACGAGAATCTAATCGTAGGCTTTGAAACAGCCGATGATGCAGGAGTGTATCGTCTCAGAGACGACTTAGCGATTGTGCAGACGCTCGACTTCCTGCCGCCAATCGTGGACGACCCTCACGACTACGGGCGTATTGCCGCGCTAAATTCAATTAATGATGTTTGGGCTATGGGTGGAACTCCGATTACAGCTATCGCAATCACTTGTTTCCCTGAAAATGGTGTCGATCCGGCGATACTCAACGAGATCAACCGTGGCGGTCTTGATACTTTGATGGAGCACGGCATTACTTTGATGGGTGGTCACAGTGTCCATAACCAGCAAATCATGTTTGGCTATTCAGTAACTGGAGTGATCGATCCGCGAAGAATCGCAACCAACAGTGGGGCGCGTTCGGGCGACATCATCGTCCTCACGAAACCGATCGGGACAGGTGTTATCTCAGTGGGTGTCAGAGTCGAAAAAGCGAGTGAAGAAACCGCAGCGGCTTCTTTGTCGACGATGTTAATAGCAGGCGATCATGCTGCAGAGCTTATGCGGCAGTTCGATGTTCGCGGAGCTACCGACATTACGGGCTTCGCTTTGATCGGTCACACATGGGAGATGGCTTGTGCAAGCCGCGTGACTATAGAACTCGATTCGGGTTGTGTGCCGATAATCACCGGAGCGCTGGAGTTGGCCTCGAATGGATTTCTGACGGCCAGCGACAAAACAAATCGTCAGTACGTCGGTGAAGACATCGTGATTGCTGAATCTGTCAGGCAGGAAATGAGCAATTTGCTATTCGATCCTCAGACGGCTGGAGGTATGTTGATCTCGATTTCTGCAGATCGCTCGGATGAATTGCTGGGACGTCTCCGCGAAAGGTATCCCCAGGCGACGAAGATTGGACGCGTTCTTGAGCGTGGCGAGCACTCGATTGTTGTGAAGTGAGTCGAGGCCTCTGATTCGCAAGCGAAATTAGGTTTCTGTATCGCATTGCTCAGTTGCAGATGGGAAGGATTTATGGCTGTCGAGACCCAATCAAGGAAAGCCCTGGCAGAGAATTGTGTTAAATCAAACCTGATTCAACTGTCTCGTCGCAACACTCCTAAACTGAGCTTTGCAGGAAAAAGAGGCAGCCAAAAGGCGATAAGGGCACTCTTTATTAACCCAGAGTTACCGGTTACCTATTGGGGCTTCCAGCATTCCACTTCATTTGAAGGTCACCGTTCGGCTTCCCCACCGCTGGGCCTGGTGACGATAGCCGCCATGCTCCCGGGGGATTGGCAGCGACGACTGGTGGATATGAACCTCCGAGCACTTGGGACTGCTGACTTGGAATGGGCGGATATTGTGTTCGTCACCGGCATGATTGTCCAAAAGGAATCACTCCATCACGTCGTCGATTTGTGCAAGCAGTATGGGAAACGTGTAGTAGTTGGCGGACCGTACATTACGACCAGTCCGGAGACTCTCCCGCACGCGGATCACATCTTTCTTGGGGAAGCCGAGACTACCTTTCCGGAATTCCTGCGCGACCTGAAAGACGGCCAACCGAAACGGATCTACAAGGCGAATGAACGACCGCCACTTTCGCTGGTGCCTTTACCGGACATAAGCCTCCTTGATCTAAAGCAATACAGCTTCATGTCGTTGCAATACTCGCGCGGCTGCCCCTTCAACTGCGAGTTCTGCGACATCATTGAGATTTACGGTCGCGTTCCTCGCACCAAGGGAAACGAGCAGGTGATTGCTGAGTTGGACGCACTCCTCCGAGCCGGTTGGTACGGGATAGTCTTCATCGTTGATGACAACTTTATCGGCAACAAGCGCAACGTCAAGCGTTTGCTCCCAGATTTGATCGACTGGTCCGAACGACATCACCACCCTTTCTCTTTCGCGACTGAGGCGAGCGTGAATCTCGCAGACGACGACGACTTGCTGGAGATGATGCGGCGCGCGGGTTTCCGCCACGTATTTATTGGCATTGAAACACCGGTTGAGGCGTCTCTGAGGGAGACACAGAAAAAGCAGAACACGCATCGAGATCTTCTCGAATCAGTCAAGAAAGTTCAGAGCTATGGCATTGAAGTAATGGCAGGTTTTATCGTTGGATTCGACAATGATCCTGACGATATTTTCGAGCGCCAAATCAACTTCATAAGGGAAAGCGCCATCCCAATGGCAATCGTCAGTTTATTAACTGCTCTCCCGGAGACACAACTTTGGCGCAGGCTTAACAAGGAGGGAAGGCTTCTCACGGAAAGCACGGGCAATCTTACCGATAGCACGCTAAACTTTGTCCCCAGGATGGACGCGTCGCGCCTCGTTGATGGGTACAAGATGATTATGCGCACGATCTATAGCCCTGGTGAGTATTACGAGCGTGTCCTTAATTGTCTGGCGCAGCTGCGACGATATAGGCGGGCACCTCGGCGACTCTCACCCGCCGGCGAAATTGCTGCATTGACTCGCGTCGTCGTTAGGCTCGGTATGCGCGGTCACGGGCGGCGCGAGTTTTGGCGATTCATGAAGCGTGTTTTGGTCTCACATCGCCAAGAGCTACCAAATGCGGTGATGCTGGCCGCAATGGGCCATCACTTCAGAAAGCTTACGGAGATATATTGCCGATAAGAAACGGCAAGCTCGTATTCTTTTAGCCTTTCGCGCTAGAACTTATGCAGATCGGTTGAATGATCTGATTGGGACGAGAGCAGCGAGCGAAATTATCGTCGTCCCAAACGCGAAAAGGCTGATTCCAAATCCTAGTGAACGCTAGATGGTGTAAGCTTCGAGTTATCAAGTAAAAATCCGGCATCACCTTTTGAGTTGCGATGCGACTGGCTTTCTTAGCTGGCTGAGGCTAGCTCCTCAGCTGAGATGAAAATCAAATGACGCAACACCGATCTCTTCTTACCGTACTCTGGTTGTTGGCATTTGTTACTTCCAGTTGCGCTCAGACGAAGCAGGAACGTGAACCTGTCGCCGCCGCCCCGCCGCGGCTCATTTGGCAACATGACACTGGTGGTTGACTGTTCTCGGTCCCCGCGGTCGCGGAGGATACGGTCTTCGTCGGTTCATGTGCCGGAATTTTCTATGCGTTCAACAAAGCTACGGGGGCGGTGCGGTGGAGTTATGACATTGGGAAAGATGGAAAGCAAAAGAGCTTTCATGGGAACCCGTTAATTACCGATGATTTGATTCTGATTGGCACTGATCTTAACTGTGTGCCCGATGGCGTTGGGCACGTCTACGCTTTTGAAAGAAGCACCGGCAAAGTGCGCTGGAAGTATCAAACAACCAGTGTCCCTACAGACATCCTCCGTATCGGCCCGAACGTTTATTTCGGCAGCTTCCAGGATAATTGGTACGCAGTTGCGCTGCGGACTGGTGAGTTGGTCTGGAAATTTTCAACCGGCTCACCAAATGAAAGCTGCGACATGATCAAATCGCCGGTTGCTGATGACCGGCATCTTTACATCACCGGAATGGATGGAATTGTCTACTCGCTTGAGGCCGCATCCGGTCGCGTCGCCTGGAAACGAAAGCTGCCCGCGGCTCCCTCGACTGGTTTGGCGCTCAAGGGCAAGACGCTTTTTGTCGGCGCCAGCAACAATCAGATTTATCGACTGAACGCCGAGACGGGAACCACCGTTGCCGAGTTCCCGGTAGTGGCGATGCCTTTTGGAAGAATCACGTGGACCGCCAACGCACTGCTGTTGTTTTTAGACAATCGCTCGGAACGTGCGGGATACGTTGTTACAGTCGATCCGGATCTAAAGAAAGCGCGATGGCAGCAGTCATCTGCGAATTGGAGATCCGAACGTCCTCACGCCTGGGGGGATCTGGTCGTGGCCGGTAACTGTCGCGGTGAGGTAGAAGCATTTCAGGCTTCTGACGGTGCGCCACAGTGGCAGCTGAATCTGAAGGGCTGTATTTCGAGCATTGGGAGTTCCGAAAAGAGAATGTTTGTTGGCGTGCAGGAGGGAACGCTTTACGCGTATGAACTCTTGTCGCCAAAGCAATAGCAACTTAAGCAAGAGGAGAATACAAATGAAACGTTTAGGATTAGTAGTCGCAATCGCAATCGCGGTCGTTGGCTTCGCCATCGGCCAAAACATGAGCCACTCATCAGATCATGGCTTCTTCCAAACAGCGGACCTGAAGTGGACGGACGGACCGGCATCTCTGTCAAAGGGAGCGAAGGTCGCTTTGATGGAAGGTAATCCGGCTCAGGAAGGTCCATTCACGATGCGCTTGCATCTACCGGACGGTTTTAAGATTCAGCCGCATTCGCATCCGGCCGTTGAGCACGTCACCGTGATCTCCGGCACGTTCAATCTCGGCATGGGCGAGAAGTTTGACACGTCTGCGGGCCGCGCCCTGCCCGCCGGCTCTTTTGCTTTCATGCAGCCCGGTATGAAGCACTTCGCCTGGGCGAAGGGAGAGACTGTGGTTCAGGTGCACGGGATCGGCCCCTGGAAAATTAATTACGTGAATCCAGCGGACGATCCGAGAAATCAGAAGTAGTCGCTTGCGATTGCAAAAGCGCTGCTGCTGATGGCTGCTGTTGGAAAGCGACGGAGAAAAATCCGTCCCCCAAACGTCCCCCAGCAATACGCAAATCAGGCAATGCATGCACGGGTATGCAGCGCATGCACGTTGATTTTTCCTGAGCCGTTTTGTAAGTTGTGAAAATAAAGGAGCGAAACTTTTGATTCCCAAGCTGAAAGTTGCGAGTTCGAGCCTCGTCACCCGCTCCAAATTCCTCAGTAATTTCGTATCTCAATTTTCGAACGTTAGAGAAACGTTAGAAACGTCTCGCAAACGTCCGGCAGAGTCTCTCTGCGTAACTGTCAGGCTCCAGAAGTAAATTGATAATGTCTTCAGGTAGGTGATTCGCAAGCATCAATATCCTGGCAGGTCAAAATTTGCTCAGCTTGATGACAAGGGGCACACCCAAAATTTCAGACGATTACAGTTTCGCGAAGAGGCCGGGATTTCGCCGATTGTCTGGCGGGAACGTGGCGTGACATTCATACATCAACGTTGCATCTGCCTTGACAGTGATTTCATTGATCACAGACACGACGCCATTGGCAGTCTGCGCTGCGTGAGTAGCAGCCATCTTATTGCCGAAGTCATTGACAGTTCCTCGCAGCGTAACCACGCCATCACGAGAGAGAACACAAATCTCGCGCGAACCGATATCATTACCTAAGCCAATCTCCCTTAATATCCATTGTTCGACCTCGCTGTCTCGTAGTTTGCGCACGATAGATCTCTCCATGTTTTGTGGCTTGCAGCAATGCCCGAGACGTGAGGACCGGGTCGCAGGGATCAACGGGCCAACTTCAAATACCGGCACGTGGGCCACTTTTCTCAAGCTGATGTTGGCGGGCCCTTTCTTAGCCATACCTGGCGCAAACGCGGCCGGAATCCGGCCACGGTTCGAGGTTCTTGCACAACTCAGACACGAGGTTCAGTTCGAGACCATGGCGGTAGTTGTGTTCCTCTCGCAATCGCATGCATTCACGACGATCAAAAATCCCCGCGGCTTATTCCCTTGTTCGCGATGCCTTTGTTCTGCAAAATGCGGACTTCGACTCGCCGGTTCTTCGCGCGACCGGCCGCCGTTTTGTTATCGGCCACGGGCTTTGACTCGCCGAATCCAAATGGTTGAACCAAACGGCGCAGATCCAGACCATGCACGCCCACCAGGTATTGAATTACTGCCTTTGCGCGGCGCTCGCTGAGGGCGCGATTCCTCGCGGTATTGCCGGTGGTATCTGCGTAACCGACTACTTCAACCAGCCAACCGTTCGCATTTCCGCTGGCTTTCTCCGCTTTTGCCCAAGCCGCCGCTTCGTCGATTGTCGCCCTGGCCGTAGGATTGATTACGCTGCTGTTCACTTTAAACAAGACTGGTATGTTACGAATCGTATCGTAATCATCGAGCCCATTGATCCGGTTGTTCGCCAAAGCAGCATCTTTGAAAGCCTGATCAGCCGTTGCCTGGGCTGCCTCGGCCTTGGCCCTGGCATCATTGGCGAGCGCGGTGTTTTCGGAGATCTGACCTGCCATAACGCGCGCGTTCTCTTCGGCCCTTCGGGCGGCCTCTTCAGCAGCTGCAATTCTCGCCTGGTTATCCTGGGCCATTTCATCCGTTTGTCTCACAGCTTGCGCAGATCGCAAGTCCTGCTCATCAAACCTCACCCAATCGGCAACCAGATTGCCATCCGAATCTCCTCGTCCCTGAGCTTGCAAACGCAGACCGCGCATGATGTAGGTGACGGGATAGTCTTTCTTGCCCCTGAGACCTCTGCTATGCGAAGTCACATCGGTGGAACTCGTTAAGAGCACCGTGGTCTCGTTGCCGCCCGGATCACGTACTTTGATCGCATCCCCGCTGCGGGTACTGACGACCCCCTGAATCTTTAGCTTTTGACCCTGTGGCACCGACACGGATCGGACACTGTCGGGTTGCGCCGAGGCCGCGACTACGGACATCAGCGTTACCCCAAAGGCCAACGCCATAAGCACCGCGATTGATTTTCTGTTTGTCATTTCTCTCCTCCCAAGTTAGTAGGTTGTGGTCCAGCGAAACAAGTAAGTTCTGGCTCCCCAAACGGGTCCTTCTTCTGGAAAACGACACGGCGTTTACCGTCCGTCTCGCGCCACAAGTGGTCAATCACAAATGGTAAAAGCGATGTTAAGCATTTAGTACTGTCAAATCTGACAGTATGGGTAGCGACCGAAGGGTGAAGTTGTTTTGCATGTCATCGCTTTGAATGAAACTGGCAGGAGGGCGAGTGGGTTAAACCTTAGCCGCGAAAGAGCGCTGGAATTCGAGACAATTTCGTCGCGAACGAGCGTCGATTTTGATGCTGTATTCGATCTCAGAGGCTTGGCAAGACTGTCTCAGCAAATGGTTAGCGAAAGGCACTGATAGAAACACTACGATTTAGGATCATGTCGAATTCGGTTCCGGGCTCCACCTCGGCCTCCTGACCTTTCTTGATGAACCCGCGAGCCGCCCCCACCAGGCCTCCGCTAACCACACCTGATCCGCCGCTAATTAATCCTCCCACCACCATGCCACGGCCAATGAACCGGGCATTCCGTTTCTTTGAAGACTTGCCCTTGATTTCGCTTTCATTGTCCGAGGAATCAGAAGCAGCCAGCGACCCGCTGATGGAATAGCTCACGCCGTTCGGAGTCGTTATCGACGTAAAAGTGACATTGAGGCTGCCGGCCTCGCTCTTGCGGCTGGCGCGTTCGACGTGCGTTACGTGACCGTGAACAATGGCGCCTGCCGGGATGACTTCCACGCCTTTCACATACACCGGAGTCACCACCGTCGTAATAAACGGACTACCAACCTGAGCTTTTTTTGAAGTAAGTCTGTCGTTCATTCGCAGACGAATAATCGTGTCGGCCGCCACTGTGTACTTTGGGGTCTTGCGTTTTGCCTGGCCTGCGCCCGCGATCGTGACCGTTGTTAACATCGATGCGATTAACGGCGTGAGCAACAGACACTTGAAGATGTTATTTCGCTGCATCGAGCCTCCCACCGAGCGATCAGGAATAATCAAATTGGTGGGTAACGATAGCTTGGGGTGTGGGCGCCGCGCCCTGTCAAAAGTACCAGTTCGCGGTGTTTAGAGTCGCGCGTAAACTCTGCCAGACAGTGTCCGAAAGGACTGCTGGGAAACAACGTGCTGGCCTTAGAGGCAAAAATCATCGGACAGAACCCGTCGTTGATAAGAACCAGGAGTCGGCTATGAAACTACGATTCGCTTTGGTATTGCTTTCCGTGCTGATCGCATTCTCCTCGCCGCAAATTCTTGCGCAAGAGACAAACGATGCGACCGAAACCGCGGAGAGACTTCGCGGACAAATGAGTCAAGTACAGAATGACGAGGCTGAGTTGAAAATTCGGCTGGAGCAGATCACTTTTGACCTAAGACCCGAGAATATCGAACGCCACTTTGCGGGGTACGGGTCGACTCGCCCAGAGGAACTGCGCGAAGGGCGTCGCCGGAAACTTCAACTGGAAAAAGACCGGGTTCAGTCGTTACTGACTGAATTGGATGGACGCCGGCAGCGTTTGGAATCAGCAATCGCAGCGGCTGATGCGAAGGTTTATCAGCAGAGTGCGCTTGGAGCGGTATCACTCCAATCCGATCCAGAACGGCAAGCGCGATTTTTCACAGCCACACGCATGCTGGCGGGCGGCGTGATCGTTTTGCTTCTGATCGGCGGGGTTTTGCTGCTCTTCGCCGCGCGAAAACGGCGACAGTTGGCCGCCTAACCTTTCTTTAAGTTGGCCTGATCGATTCTTCAGAAGTTGCGGCTAATTACTCAATACTGACGAACACTGTCGAACCTAACACTCGTGCGACTTTGCGAGCGTCCTGGTCACTGGTTTTGCTCAGCCTGTAAAAACTGACAGTTACCGCCGCCGCGGACTGATCGCTAAATTCACTCACCCCGGATCAGAATTCTGAAAGGAAGAAGGTGTTAGCGATGAAGCGTATGGGACTCTTTCACATCTTAGCGATGGCCGCAGTGTTGGCGTTGTGGTGTGTGTCGGCGACAGCGCAGGAGATCAAGTTTAATTTCATGCCCGGGACCGATTTTTCGAAATACCGCACCTATAAGTGGGTGCGCGTTCCGAAAGCCGAATATCCCAATCAAATCCTCGATACGCAAATTATGCAGGCCATCGACGCCCAGCTGTCTATAAAAGGCCTGGCCAAGACCGACGGCGAAGCTCCGGATCTCTATGTCGCGTACCAAGCGGCGGTAAACCAGGAGAAGCAATGGAATTCGTACAGTACTGACATGGGCGGGTTTGGCTATGGCCGATGGGGCGGCTGGGGAGGATATGGCGGCGGTATGTCAACCACGACTACCACGAGTGAGACGATAAATATTGGCACCTTGAATGTAGACATCTACGATGTGGCCGCGAAGAACCAGATTTGGCGCGGCGCGGCGACCAAGACGCTCGGTTCGGGCAAAGATCCATCCAAAGTCCAGAGGAACATTAATAAGGCCATGGAGAAACTTTTCAAGAAATATCCTCCCCCAGCGAAGAATTAAGTCGGTTGTGTGGCCGTTCGTGGAAGACAGCCGGCCAGGGCTCGATGACGGCAGCCGCAAGTGGCTGATCCTGTTGTTGTCGCTACTCCAACAGGCGACCGTCAGGCCGCTCAACTCTTTCGTTGGACTTGCTGCGACCATGCGACAGTTGTTCATCGGCACTCTCCTTTTTATTCTCCCTACACTAGTACTTGCTCAAAACACGCGTCCCCTACCGCAACGGCGTCAGGCCAAGCGGTCGAATCAAGTCAGAAACTCGGCTCACGTGCGTGACTGGGAAAATCGCGTGATGTCCCGCGTGCTATCCAACGACCCGAAGGTCCGGATAACCGCCGAAGCCGCCCTGGTCCAACGGAGGGAGCGTTCGCTTCCCTTGCTGAGGCGACTCCTCAACCATGGCGATGAAGATCTGGATCAAAGGACTTTTAAGATCATCCAGCGGATTGGTCCACGGGCCATTCCGCTGCTGGTGGAACTGCTTCGGCATGACGACGTCTCTCTCCGGCGCAGCGCTCTTAATGAATTGATTGACCTGGTGCCCGATACGGAACCGATTCAACCGGCGTTGAGGCGGGCTCTGAAAGACGAGGATTCGATAGTTGTGGGTGATGCCGCACGTGCCTTGGGCGCTTTGGGCCCTAAGGCGAGTCCTTCGGTACGCGCTCTGGTTCAGACTCTCTCGCACGACGATCCATACGTTCGCATTTACGTGGCTGAGGCCTTGGCCTCCATCGGTCCGAAGGCGCGCGCGGCGACCAAAGACCTCGCCAGAGCGCTGAGCGATCCGATTCCCGGTGTCCGTTGGGCGGCGTGTGAGGCTCTCGCAAGCATTGGCCCGGCCGCGCAGTCCGCAGTGCCGCAGTTGATCGAAGCTCTGAAGGATGAATTCCTCTATGTGCGCATCTTCGCGGCTGGTGCACTGGGAAGCATCCAACCGAGGACACAGACGGCAGTTGAGGCGCTGAGAGCGGCCGCAAACGATCCCGCGATGCGTGACGAAGTGTTGTGGGCGTTGAATCGAATCGCCGGCGTCGAGTCCGGACAGACTGTCGTCTCAACCCGCATATCCTCCCCCACTCCTGCGCCCCAACCTGCGACGACAGTGGCCCCAACGGGCAATCCCCCGGTTGAGTGGAATATCACCACGGGGAAGAACATCGTCTGGAGCGTCGAATTGGGAAACGAGACGTTTGGGAGTCCGGTAGTTGCCGGCAATTTGGTCTATGTGGGTACCGACAACGACAGAAAAATGAACCCCGCCTTCCAGGAAGAGTCCGGCGTGCTCATGGCTTTTCGGATTACGGATGGCGCGTTCCTTTGGCAGGACGTGGCCCCGCGAGTTGAGCGCGGACTGCGGGAATTTCTGCTGCCTTCGACGACTAGCGCACCGTATGTGGAAGGTAACCGTTTGTACTACGTCACCGCTGAGTGCCAACTTCGTTGCCTCGACACGCAGGGGTTTCTCGACGACGGGAACGTTGGCCCATTTCGAGAAGAGGTCTTCAAGGACCGTGCTGCGGCCGATATCGTCTGGGAACTGGACATGGCCCGCTTGGGTGTCTATCCGCATGAAGCCTGCAACAGCGAGGTTCTGCCTGTGGGTAATCTACTGGTGGTCTCTACTTCCAACGGCCAGAATGAAGGCCACACGCGCGTCCCATCGCCGCGCGCCCCAAGTCTGATCGCCGTGAACAAACACTCGGGCGAAGTCGTCTGGCGTGCGATGGGCGCGGGCGATCAGGTTTTGCATGGCCAGTGGTCCAGCCCGGTGGCGGCAAATGTCAACGGACGCATGCAGGTGCTCTTCGGCGGAGGAGATGGCTGGCTGCGCGCTTACGACGCAGCGGCGGGCCGAGAAGTCTGGCGATTCGACGGCAATCCGAAAGACGCCCGCTTTCTTCCGCGCCCCGGCGTACTTTCGCGCAGCGCTATCATTGCTTCACCGGCGTTCGCCGACGGCCGCGTCTTCATCGCGATGGGGCAGAGTCCAGGCCACGGCGATGGACCTTCTCTGATTCATGCCGTCAGTCCCAACGGCCAGGGAGAAGTCACCGAGAGCAGACTCCTCTGGACTTCTCGCGAGGTGGGCCGCGTGGTTGGCACGCCCATCGTGAAAGACGGTCTGCTGTACGTTGGGGACCTGGGCGGAACGATTCATTGTCTGGACGCGACAACCGGCGCAACAGTCTGGAAGCACGACACGTTCGAGGCCATCTGGGGTTGCCTCCTGCTGGCCGGCGACCGCCTTTACGTTGGGAACGCGGCCGGCAGCATGACCGTTTTACGTGCCGGACGGCGAAAGGAATTGCTGGCGCAGATCGAAATGGATGCGCCGCTCTATTCGCGTCCGGCGGTGAGCGGCGATGCGCTTTACTTGGCCACTGCCAGCCGCTTGTACCTTATCGCGGCAAGGCCTTGATCCTAAAAACCGGCAGTTAACACCGCGCGGGCAAGCGCAGCCAAGACCAAACTGGGCTTAACGCAAAGGAACGCGGAGAAGTTGGTGTAGACATTAGTTCCTCAGAAATTTTTTTGTCATCACCCGACCGCGGTAATGCCGGTTTTCGATCGGAAGGGTATTAGATCGTAAGGCGGATTCCGAGCCTGAGACCTTGAGCTTCATCGAGTCGGATTTCCTTCCGGACCGTGCCGGTGCGGTGGATGCCGATGAAAGGCCGAAACGCACCTTTTCGCCTGGAGTAATTGCCTGAGCCTCATGCGAGCCCGATGAAGTTGCGACTTGGAGGTTCCGATCGAGCAGCCGAGCAGATTCGCAATCTCATCATGTCTATGACCTTCGATAACGAAAAGAACGAACACAGATCGGCAACCAGGAGCCAATTGGGCGAGGGCTGATTTTAAAGCTACGCGGTCGACAAGTTGCGCATTAGACAACCGCTGGTTCCGGGCGAAAACCGCATCACTTGCATCATCAATCATCTGGAGCTCTCTGCGGATCGTAGGACTCCGAAAATGCATCAGCACCAGATTTGCAGTAAGACGGTGCAGCCAGGTAGTGAAGCGACTGTCGCCTCGAAATGTCCCGATCTTGCGCAGCAGATGAATGAAAACTTCCTGCGTTAAGTCCTCAGCATCGGCTCCATTTCGCGTCATACGCAAAGCGAGTGCGTAAACTCGCCCGCGGTGACGGCTATATAATTCTCCGAGCGCGCTGGTTGATCCCTTCGCTGCCGCGCGCGCCAGGAGGTAATCTGAATCATTCAGATGTTCAGGCGTTAAGACCACGCCGTACCGCCCGTGCATGAGAGCAGTGTTCGCGGCTGGGTTGGTTTGAATTGTCTGTAAGCTTCCGCTCATTCCTTAATCTTCCGATCACTGCCACAGCAACTCACACTGCGTTCTGATTCGCTCGCACAACTCCACGATCGCATCCAAATCGCTTCGCGCTTTTAAGGATCCAATTACGTGAAGCACACGCTCTGTGGGTAATTCATTCCGAACCGCGTCCTCGATTAGAGCCGAGAGTGCCTGAAGTGAAAGCCTCAATTGTGGACGGTCAGCCGGGAGTTCCAGTCTGCGAACGGCTTCCCTCGGTGTTGAATTGGCGAGCGCCAGAGAGGAGCGGATCCGTATTGCACGTTTTCTTATCTCTGCCATTTCGACTGCAATCGCCCTGAAATCGAGTTCGTTAGATTGCGACGCGCGCGTTAAGTGAGCCGCAGCGGTTTTGAGGTACTTAAGGTCATCCGTCAGCAGAGTTCGAGCTGAATTGGACTCGCCCAGGACGATTGGGTTGCTACCAGGGTCTTGAACCTTGAAGCGCTCCCACATAAGGAGAGTCACGATACTCGCACCGCTTGCGCTCAGGTCCTTCAATTCCCGCGCATGCCGCGCGCCGTTCGTTGGATGGCGGAGGCTGAGCGACTGCTGATGTAGCGATGCATGTCGCGACGAATATCGCTGCCAAAAGATTAGACGTTGTGCGTGATTTCATCCCGTGCACCTGAAAGACCCTAATTGTATGTAAGGCACGGAAAGGCGAGCAGGCACTGTCAGTTTTGACAGTTACTTGCTCTGGATCACGTCGTTACGATTCCGCGTGTTGACAGGCTCCTTGTCCGGCAAATGGTCGGAGCAAATGTCGAAGGAGGTTAGATGAAAATCAGACATCAGTCGCAGCGGTTGAAGGTCGTCGGCTCAATGCTCATTGGAATCGTTTTGCTGGCTCCTGGCGGCACGTTGATAGCTCAATCACCGGACCCGCAAAAGCCTTCTCCGGCGAGCCCGGAAGTACAGCAGCTCAAAGATCGAGTGCTGCAGCTCGAGGAAACGGTCAAGCTGCTCAAGGCCCAGGTTGAGTCCGTGAACTCGCAAAAGACACCTGATGTGGCGATCGGCGAGAAGGTCGCGTCGCCTGCGACTACGTCGGCCGCTACGGATGCGGTGAACGCTCCAGCGACCACGGCAAAACCTGACGACCCGCCGGGCGAGAGCACCTTCACGATTTATGGATTTGCGATGCTCGATTCGGGTTACCAATTCAAGCAAAACCATCCGGATTGGTTCGACGTGGTCCGTCCAACTAAGTTGCCATCGTTTTCAGATGAGTTTGCGCCTAACGGCAACACGTTTTTTGGTGTCAGACAGAGCCGGCTCGGTGTTAAGTCGTCGACACCAACCAAATACGGCGAACTAAAAACTCAATTTGAGTTCGAATTGTTTGGCACCGGTGCGGACGCAGGGCAAACGACTTTCCGCTTGCGCCACGCTTGGGGAGAGTTGGGCCAATTCGGCGGCGGCCAGCATAACAGCACCTTCATGGACGGCGATGTGTTTCCAAACACGATCGAGTATTGGGGACCAAACGGAATGGTTCTGTTCCGGAACGTGCAGTTTCGTTGGATGCCAATGAAGGGACGCAACGCCTTAAACATTGCTCTGGAGCGACCAGGCGCCAGCGCCGACCAGGGCCGGTTTGTAGATCGCATCGAGCTACAGGGTGTGCGGCCGCACAACAGACTGCCAGACCTTACCGCGAATTTTCGAATGACTCGCGACTGGGGTCATTTCCAGGTGGCGGGCCTCCTAAAGCGGATGGCATGGATCGACACGATTGCTGACGACGTTGATTTGGACGGCAGCGCCGTTGGTGCGGGACTCAACCTGACTTCCGCAGTCAAGTTTGGCGAGAACTCCACGGGAAAGTTTGCCGTTCGTTTTTGGCCAGGGAATCCAAAACTACATGAACGATGCGGATGTTGACGTTGGCATCGAGACGAATCTTGCGGCTGGAGATCCTCGACGTCCGATCGTTGGTAAGGCGTTACCGATGTGGAGCTTTATCGCTTATCTGGACCACAACTGGAACAAGCGCTTCAGCTCATCCTTCGGATATTCAATGATGGATGTCGACAACTCCAACGGTCAGGCACCCGACGCATACCGGCGCGGCCACTACGCTTCGGGCAACCTGCTTTTCTACCCGGTCGACAACACCATGCTGGGCGGTGAATTCATCTGGGGTCGTCGGGAAAACTTCCTGGACGGCTTCAAATCAGACGACTTTCGAATTCAATTCTCGTTCAAGTACAACTTTTCGAAAGAGTTTAAGTTCTGAAACGGATCGCTCGCTACTCGGAGCGAGCTAATCACCCGACTTTGTGAAGGAGAAATACGCAATGTTGAGACGAAGATTCAGTTCAAAGATCGCCGTGATGCTGTTCATCACGATCCTGTCTACGGTGCCGTTCTCTGTTTCGGGACAGAAAGCCAGTCCGGTAGCGCCTAATCGTGCTCAGGTTGAGACGGTGATTAAGGAGGCTTACGAAAAGTTTCGCAGCGATACCAGCGGGAAGAACGCCGACTACATTCCGTTTCTGGCGCAGGTGGATTCAAAGATGTTCGGAGTCGCCGTCGTCAGTACTGATAAGCAGGCAGTATCGGTCGGCGAGGTCAATTATTCCTTCTCGATCCAGTCAATCTCCAAAGTCTTCACGTTGGCGTTGGCGATGGAGGAACTGGGAGCAGCCCGCGTCTTTGAGCGCATCGGCAGCGAACCCACGGGGCGAGCTTTCAACTCAGTGCCGGCCGTGGTTGACATGCAAACGCACACAGGTAATCCGCTGGTAAACGCGGGCGCCATTGCCACCACCAGTCTTATCTCAGGCAAAGACGCTAACGAAAAGTGGAACAAGATTCTCGACTTCTACAGCCGCGCGGCCGGCGAAAAACTCACGCTCATCGATGAAGTCTATAAATCCGAGGCCGCGACAAACGCGGGCAATAAGGCGCTCTCCATGCTGCTTGCGAAATACGAACGCATCTATGCCGACCCGTTTGAGTCCGTCGACATTTACACGAAGCAATGCTCGGTCGGAGTGAATGTGATCCAGCTCGCGCGCATGGGCGCGACGCTGGCGAACAATGGCAAGAACCCGCTGACCGGTGAACAGGTAATCAAGCCTGAGAACGTTCCTTACATTCTTTCAGCCATGACGATGGCCGGCTTGTATGACGGCTCGGGAGGATGGGCCTGGAAAGTTGGCCTGCCTGCAAAAAGCGGCGTGGGCGGCGGCATAGTTGCAGTCGTCCCGGGCAAAGGCGCGATCGCGGTTTTCTCGCCCCGGCTCGACGAAGCCGGTAACAGCGTCAAGGCGCAGAGAGTAATCGAATACGTGGCTGACAAGCTCGACTTCAATTTGTTCTCGCCACGCTCTGTTGGATTGAAGGGCGAATAAGACGACCTGTCGAGATGGGGCAATGCAATGAGGATGACCTTGGCTCTTTCTCACGATCGCACGGTACCGCGGCGGCGCAGCGGCTTAATGCTACGCACCGCGGTGCTCGTCGCGGTTCTATTGATTTCAAGTGTTGTCTGCTACCCACAGAACCCGAACGAGAAAGAACAGCAACCCGATGCAAAGCCTACACCCGATCAGAATCCGCTAACGAACGATGAGCGCGCTGAACTGTTGAAGCTAATTCGCAGTCTTCAGGAACGCGTGGAGAGACTTGAAGCCGCACAAGCGGATACTCAAACTTCAGCGCCTACACAATCTGTTGGAACAAACGCCGGCGCGAGAACGAGCGATCAAACTGACGTCGCTGCTGTTCCAGTCGCAGAACCAAAGCCTCCCAAACAAGACGACGACAAGAATTTCGACGGAAAGTACACGCCCAACCTCGGATACAAAGTCGCTAACACCGAATACGGCGACATGAACATCAGCATTTATTCGTACGTTCGCTACTTAAACCAGCGTGCTTTGGATCCGACGTACACCGACGCATTCGGGAACACCAAAGACATTCAGCGCCGCCAGGACATCCAACTGCTAAAGCTGCAAGTTAAGTTTCTGGGATGGATTCTCGATCCGAAGCTGCGCTACTTCCTGTACGCGTGGACGTCCAATGCCAACCAGGGACAGGGCGCGCAGGTGGTGCTGGCCGGAAACCTTCAGTACACCTTCAACCGCCACCTCACGGTTGGCGGCGGAGTTCGATCCTTGCCCGGCACCCGCAGCGTTGAAGGCAACTTCCCGTTCTGGACCAACGTCGACAGCCGTCATATCGCCGATGAATTCATGCGGCCTTCCTACACGTCAGGTGTCTGGGCCACGGGCGAAATCGTCAAGCGTTTGAAGTACCAGGTCATGCTCGGCAATAACATGAGCACGCTCGGAGTGCCTGCGTCACGTTTAGACAACGGCCTCAACACTCTTTCCAGTGCGCTCATCTGGTTTCCGACCGGCGACTTCGAAAAAGGATTTTCCGGGCAGGGCTGGGGAGACTTTGAGCATCACGACCAATTCTCCACGCGAGTCGGATTTCACTACACTCGCAGCAACGAAAACAAAGAAAGCCAACCAAGTTCAGATCAATTCGAGAACACTCAACTGCGATTGTCGGATGGCACCGTCATCTTCACCACCGACCTGTTCGGACCCGGCATCACGATTACAGATGCGCGCTACCAGATGGCCACAATCGACGCGGCCTTCAAGTATCGAGGCTTTTCTGTCGAAGGCGAGTACTTCTGGCGCTGGATCGATAACTTCAAATTCTTAAATCAGATAACTCCGCAACAGGGCGCCTCAGTCAACAATCTGTTCGACCACAGCTTCCAGATTCAGGGTACAGCGATGTTGGTGCCGAAGAGTTGGCAGGCTTATGTCGGCTTCTCGAAAATCTTTGGACAGTACGGCCAGCCGCGCGATTTCCGCGCCGGCATGAATTGGTTTCCCTTCGGGAACAAGGTGCTTCGGTGGAACAACGAAGCACTCTACCTGCACAGGTCGCCCGTTGGTTACACGTCCGTCCCGTATCCCGTCGGCGGACGTGGCTGGGTGTTCCACTCGAGTTTAGAACTGGCATTTTGAGGATTGAAATGAAAAACCGACGCCGTTGGGAGGTCAGTCCGCGATTCGCGCAAATTCTATTTCTCTGTGCGCTGATCGCGTCATCGATTTCACCGGCCACCCGGGCAGGTTCAAATACCGCGCAAGCTGACGACTACCTTTTCAACGACACTCACTTTCACCTGACCAACTATATTCAGGAAGGCATCGACATTCACGACTTCCTGAAAGTCATGGGCAACAAAGCCGGGCGAGTCGCAATCTTCGGAATTCCGCTCCAACAACAGTGGTCGTATCGCGTGGATGGCGAACGCGCTCCCACTTATTATCTCAACTCTGACGCGCCGCTCTATTACTACTCGTTCACCGACGCGCGGATTGCAACGTCTTACAAGTCTTTATCGAAAGAAGACCAGGCGCGCTTTGATCCGATGATTACCGGGTTCAATCCTACGGACATGTACGCCGCGGATCATATTCGGCGCGTATTGAAAACTTTTCCGGGAGTGTTCAGCGGCATCGGCGAATTCTCGATACATAAGGAATTCGTCTCGGCCAAAATTTCCGGCGAGGTTGCCAGCCTCAACGACCAGGCGCTGGACCGGCTGATCGACTTCGCCGCTGAGGCGGGCCTTGTCATCCTGCTTCATTGCGACGTGGACGCTCCGTTTCCAAAAGCGGGAGCCTCACCGGCATACGCCGCGCAGATCAAGACGCTGTTTAAACGGCATCCCAATGCCCGCATCATTTGGGCCCACATTGGCGTCGGCCGCATCGTTCGCCCGGTCCAAGAGCAGGGCGCGATTGTCGAAGAAATCATCAATGATCCGCAGCTCAAGAACGTGCACTTCGATATTTCGTGGGATGAAGTTGCGAAGTACATCGTCGCTACACCTGAATCAACCAAAAATGCCGCCGCGATAGTTAATCGCTATCCCGATCGTTTCCTTTTTGGCACGGACGAGGTCGCGCCGGCTAATCAAGAGCAGTACCTGAGGGTCTATCAACAGTACGCGTCTTTTTGGAAACTCTTGACACCGGAAGCGAGCGAGAAAGTGCGCAAGGGAAACTACGTCAGACTATTCGATGAAGCGCGCCGCCGCGTGCGGAATTGGGAAGCAGCAAATTCGAAATGAAGTTCAGAGTACAAAGCTTTAGCTTGCTAGTTTCAGGCAACAGCCCGCGGGCTGGACTCTGAACGATGGGCCGGAAAGTCAGGAGGCTTGAAATGGAACGAAGAAAAATAAGCGCGGTTTGCCGGTCACGAATGGTTCGCTGGATCGCGTTGATTACGAGCGTGGCCGTTTTTGTGGCGTTAACGCCATTGGCGCGAGCGGAGAATCTGCCGCCCCAACCGCCGGCGGCGGATGACGCAGTGAAGATACCGGCGGATCAGCTTGATGCGCTCGTCGCGCCCATCGCGCTATACCCGGATAACTTATTGAGTCAAACGCTAGTGGCTTCAACTTATCCTCTGGAGATCGTTCAACTTCAGCAATGGCTGGGACGAAACCCGGACCTTGTTAAGGACCAAAAGAAGTTGGCCGATGCAGTTAAGAAGCAGCCATGGGACCCGAGCATTCAGGCAATGGCGGCTTTGCCAGACTTAGTGAAGCGGCTGGCTGATGATATCCAGTGGACCACCGACATGGGCAATGCTTTTCTTGCTCAGCAGAGTGATGTGATGGATGCCGTCCAAAGAATGCGTGGGAAAGCGCAGGACAAGGGTGCACTGCAATCGAACCAACAACACAGGGTCGAAACCCAGGTGATCCAGAGCAAGGAGGTGATCGTAATCGAACAGTCAAACCCAGAAGTGGTCTATGTACCCTCGTACAATCCAACGGTTGTTTATGGTGCGGCGGTCTATCCGTATCCGCCCATTTACTACCCACCTTCAACCGGCGCCGTGATTGCCGCGAGTGCAATTGGGTTCGGGGTTGGCTGGGCCATGGGCGCTGCTTGGGGCGGTGGCGGCTGGGGTTGGGGCGCTGGCTGGGGTGGCAACGATATCAACGTCAACATGAACAATAACTTCAATCGCAGCGCGAACATTAACAACATTAGTGGAAATCGCGTCGGCAACACCGCCGCGCGTGGCGGTAATAAATGGCAGCACAATCCGTCTCATCGCGGCGGAGCACCTTACGGCGATCGCAGTACCGCGAATAGATTCGGCGGCACCGCGCGGGGTGATTCACTGAACAATCGCCAACGAGCCGCGACCAGAGACATTGGACGGCAGGGTGGCAATCTCGGTAGTACAACCCGGCCGGGCGGTGTCGGCGACAACCGTGGCGGTGTTGGAAATAACCGTGGCGACGTCGGCAACCGCGGTAGTGTGGGCGACAATCGTGGCGGCGTTGGAAATAATCGCGGCGACGTCGGCAACCGCGGTGGTGTGAGCGACAACCGCGGCGGCGTTGGAAATAACCGTGGCGACGTTGGCAATCGTGGCGGAGTGGGCGACAACCGGGGTAGTGCCGGCAATCGTGGCGGAGCCGGTGTGAGTGATCGCTCATCCGGCATTTCCAACCGAGGCGGAAGCAGCGGCAACTTCGGTGGCAGCGATCGCGTGGGTAACCGCAGTGTCGGCAGTAGTTCTTCCTCAATGAGTAATCGTGGTGGCGGATTCGGCGGTGGCTCGGGCGGCTTTGACGGAGCGAGCGCTCGTTCCAGTAGCAGTCGGGGCGCTTCGAGTATGAGCAGCGGAAGTCGCGGTGGTGGTGGCGGCTTCGGCGGCGGCGGTGGTGGTGGTAGTCGCGGAGGAGGCGGCGGTGGTGGTGGTCGCGGAGGCGGCGGTGGCCGCCGACGTTAAGCAAAGCATGGGAAAGGAGAGAAGAAAAATGAAATCACTAGTCAATAATCTACAAAGCTGCGCACTTAGGCTAATGGTGGGAGCACTCACCCTTTCGTGTTTGCTGTTGGGCTCCGCGTCTCACACGGATGCACAAACAAAGTCTCAAACATTCTGGACGCCGCAGGCCGCGGCTGACGCGTTGATTGATGCTGCGGGAAAATTTGACGAAGCGACTCTTAAAGAGATCCTTGGCCCCAACAGTCAAGACATCATTCATTCCGGTGAACCAGCCCGCGATAAGGAGAGAGCGATCCAGTTTGCCGCACTTGCCCGAACCAGGCAGAGAGTGACGAAAGACGCATGGAATTCTCGCCGCGCAACACTATTTGTCGGCAATGAGGATTGGCCTTTTCCCGTGCCGATCGTCAAACGGCCGAACAACAAATGGTCCTTTGACTCGGCCGCAGGCCTGCAGGAGATTCTTCGCCGCCGAGTTGGTCAGAACGAACTTACGGCGATTGAAATCTGCCGCGGCTTTGTCGAAGCACAGCATGAATACGCGTTGATGAAAAAGACCGGCGGCGTGAATCAATACGCGCAGCGAATTATCAGCGCGGAAGGTCAGCAAGACGGATTAGCCTGGAAGAACACCGACGGAATCTGGGGTGGACCAATAGGCGAGAAGGCGGCCCAGGCTATTACTCGCGGCTATCACAGCGGTGATCCCTATCACGGCTACTTTTTCAAAGTCCTGAAAGGGCAAGGTCCCTTGGCGCCCCTGGGCCAATTGGACTTTGTCGTGAAGGGCGTGATGATTGGCGGCTTTGCTCTGATCGCGACGCCGGCTCAATACCGGATTACCGGAGTCAAAACGTTCATGGTCAGTCACGACGGCGTGGTCTATGAAAAAGATCTGGGACCTAAGACGCTGGAAATCTTTCAAGCGGTAGAGCGGTTTAACCCGGACCAGAGTTGGAAACCGGTCTCGGAAGCTGTGAGCTACAAAGTGAAACCGGGGGCGTGAATCATTTTCTGCAATATCCCGCGGAACGCGGCTTTGCACAAAAAGTCTTAGGTGACGCTGATTGCTCTTGATTGATCGCTGATCACTTCAGATCTGGCTGACAATATTTAACGAAGCTGCGAACGCAGCGGATGTATTTAAGCCCAAGTCGAGGCTTTGCGAGCCTTGGGTTACGATGGTTAATAAAATTTGTAGGAGCCGCGGAGCGGCGACCTTGAGTTAAGCTATCGAAAGGATCGCTAGCAAGATTTCTCTTCAGAATGGACCACTCAACGAGGCACTCAACGTTGGTTCTGACTCGAAACTCAAAACTCTGAGCCTCGGGAGTGAGATGTCGCCCGCTTCGCGGGCTCCGCTCATCTATAACGGGCATGGTTTCCCAAGGCTCGCAAAGCCTCGCCTTGGGCTTAGCTACATCCGCCCCGATGAATCGGGGCTCGACGAGTTTGTTCGCTCACCCCGGCCTTTTTGGGCAAAGCTCGCGGACGCTGATTATGCCAATAGCCGAGGCGTGAATCACCCCTGTTCCGCCAGTTGCTCTGTACCTCAAAGCTGCATTCCTTCCCTTGGAAAAACTGTCAGTTTTGACAGTGGTTCGCTGAATCTCACCCATCTACAATTTTCAATCGGCGAATGCGATCAACAGCTCATTTTGCAAAGGAGTAGCGATGTCTAACGAAAAGCAACTGCCCATGGATGACTCAAAACTACCAACTCCTGATAGTGACGGTGAAGATGTCCTGGGGAACATGGAAGAACTACTTTCGCAGGAGGTCCCGCCCGGCGTAGATCGCCGTAATTTCCTGATTCGAAGCGCCGTGGGTGGTGCCGCCGCAGTGATGATGGGTACCCTTGTCTTGCCTGCCGAGAGAACAGCCAGGGCTCTAGCAACGCTTCCGCAGAAGCCTGCCACGCCACAGCCTCCTCTCTCGAAAGACCTCCACGTCGTTAAAAAGGGCGAGGGGCCGGTGCTGACAGTTGTGGACGAGTTCTACAAAGTCGGCCCAGGTCCATCAAGCTCGCACACGATTGGCCCGATGCGCATCACCTACGATTTTTATCAGCGAGCCGAAAAGCTGCCCGCGGACAAACTCGCCAAGGCGACGGCTTTGAAGGTTCATCTTTTCGGAAGTCTCAGTGCCACCGGCAAGGGGCACGGGACGGAACGAGCTGCATTGGCGGGACTCATCGGCAAAGAGCCCGCAACCGTCGACCCGTTGTTTCTCGACAGCCTGCGCGACAAGCCTGACCAAACGTTTCCAGTAAAGCTCGGCGACAAGACGATCACGGTCGGTCTTAAAGACATCGTTTATGACGCGACGAAGGGCGACTTCAAGCACCCAAACACGATGACTGCCAAGCTCATGGCAGGAGATGAGGTGCTGCTCGAGCAGGAGTATTACTCAGTGGGCGGCGGATTCATCGAGTGGAAAGGCTACACGCCTCCGAAGAAGAACCCGCCTAAGTATCCCTTCAGGCTAATGAAGGAGCTTCGGGCCCACGCGGACAACAATAAGATCTCGATCGCGAAAGTAATGCTTGCCAACGAGATGTCGATCGCCGGCAGGACTGAAGCAGAGGTCTATGCCTTCATCGACAAGATCATCAACGCGATGGTCGCGACGGTGAAGTCAGGGCTTTCGATGCCGGAGGATGACGTGCTGCCTGGTCCGATCAAACTGCACAGCAAGGCAGCGACCGTTTACAAGCGCGCGATGGACGACAAGCTTCAATCAGACCGTGGTATCGCCGCTCTATCGGCCTTCGCGATTGCCGCATCCGAAGAGAATGGACGCGGCCACCTCGTTATCACAGCTCCGACCGGTGGTTCCGCCGGCGTCATGCCGTCGCTGGTCTATGGACTCCTTGAAGTCCGGAAGCTCGACCGGCAGAAGATCCGTGACGGCATGCTCGCCGCGGCGGCGGTCGGCTACCTTTGCAAGCACCATGCGACATTGTCTGCGGCCGAAGGTGGCTGCCAGGCAGAAATAGGCGTGGCGTCGTCGATGGCTGCGGCATTGACGGCTACGGCGTACGACGCACCATCGCTGGTGGTCGAGAATGCCGCGGAATCGGCTCTTGAGCATCACCTCGGCATGACGTGCGATCCAGTCGCCGGCTATGTACAGGTCCCATGCATCGAGCGGTGTGCATTCGGTGCGGTCAAGGCGTGGACTGCCTATGCGATCGCCAGCAATGAGATCGCTTCCCGACACCGTGTAAATTTCGACGCAACCGTGATGGCTCTGGCCGAAACCGCGAGAGACATGAACAGCAAGTACAAGGAAACAAGCGAAGCCGGCCTCGCCCTGTCCGTGACGCTATGCTGATCAAATAGGGCTCCTCGAAAGAATAGGGCTCCTCGATAGAACTCGGACTGGGAATCCGTTCTATTGAGGAGCCTCTAATTTTTTTTACGCTCGCGTTTCCATTACTTCAATTCAAGGATCGTTCAGGGACATGGTGGCTTTGCCGAAAAAGTGATTCATGCAACGCGGCTATGCCGCCTGATGTGCGGAAGTGCTTCGCGCTTCCGCTCCGGGTCGTAGTGAATTGGGCTACGCCCCAACAACACTGGGCATAGCCCAAAGATCAGATGTCGGTCTTGCCGGAAGGCCAAAGGCCTTCCGCACATCCGACGGCATAGCCGCCGACCTTTTGGGCAAGGCGCGGACAGGCTGATAACCACCGCCGTCTACACCAAAGGTTCCCAGTTGTATCGGCGTTGACGACCGTCTCGTTGTGCACGAAAAAGGTGAATAATGAAGGATCTTAGCTTGACGCAAAAGATGTCGGCGGAATTTCTCGGAACGTTCTGGCTTGTCTTTACGGGCTGTGGCAGCGCGGTTTTGGCTGCCGCTTTTCCAGGTGTCGGAATTGGACTGCTCGGGGTCTCATTCGCGTTCGGCCTTTCGGTTCTCACGATGGCTTATGCGGTGGGCCATATTTCAGGCGGTCACTTCAACCCGGCAGTGACGCTCGGACTTTTCAGCGGCGGTCGCATTCCGTTGAAAGACGTCGCTCCCTACATCATCGCTCAGCTCGTAGGGGCGATTGCCGGCGCGGGAGTTTTGTACCTGATTGCCAGCGGCAAAGCAGGCTTCGATGTCACCGCCGGCTTTGCGTCGAATGGTTACGCCGATCACTCGCCCGGCGGATACACGATGGTTGCAGCTTTGATCGCCGAAGTCGTAATGACTTTCTTTTTCCTGATTGTAATTCTTGGCGCTACTGACGAACGCGCGCCTAAAGGATTGGCCCCGATTGCGATCGGTTTAGCATTGACGCTGATACATCTGGTCAGTATCCCGGTGACAAACACCTCCGTGAATCCGGCGCGCAGCACTGGTCCGGCGCTCTTTGTCGGCGATTGGGCGGTGAGACAGTTGTGGCTTTTCTGGGTCGCACCGATCGTTGGCGCAGTGCTCGCTGGCGCCGTCTACAGATTGCTCGGCAACGAAAGCCAAGTCGCAGAAATGGCAACCACGCCGGCGAGACCGGTTACACCTTAACTTTTGATTGACGCAGGGGAAGATTGAGGAGCACAGCAAGAAAATGGTGAAGGCTTGCAGTGCTCCTCGTTCCGTGTACTCACCCAGGTGCGGCCGGGTGGTCACAGCTTAGGGCAAGAGATGCCAAAGGCTTTCGGCAACTAGCGAATTACTATGCCGGCGCCAATGCGAAAGTTATGCTGAGTCTTACCGGGTATGACGAAGGGCGAGCCCACCGTTTGAAATGGTGTCGGCACGAGGACGATCCCCGTCTGCTGATCACCGCGAAAGATCATGTTCCAGTCCAGTTGAATTATGCGTACGTCAAATCGTTTATTAAGTTTGATATCAACACCGCCTCCAAACGCCATGGCAAAGCTGGTTTCGTTAACGCTGAAATCGCTGATGCCTAAAACTGCAGGTAGATCTGGACTGTCGATGTCGACCTTCTGAGTTGCCAAGCCGAATAGTGCATGTCCAAAAGGCTTGAAGGTTGGGCCATCCTCTTCGTTATTCTTGATTTGGATACCGCCAAGGAAATTCTGAACCGTCGAGTCTACCGTGCCGCTTCCCGCGGGGCGTGAGAAGTTGTCTTCGCGCAGGTGAAGCGAGTAGTCAAACTTGACGCCGAAGTATCGATCGAAGTTGCGGGTTATCGCCAGGTTGAACCCACGCAACGTGTTTTTCTCGCCCAGCACGTCGTTGACTGCAGGGTTGTCCGTGTCACCTCCGAGGTTGTCAAAGCTCAGCGCCGAATAACCCCCGAAGAATTCCCACTTCCTGTAATCGTTGGACTGCGCTAACGAAGTCGAGGCGCAAATCAGCGCGACTGCGGCCAGTGATAGTAATCGTTTCATTGGAGTCTCCTTTGGCAATTGTTTGGTTACGTGGCAGGGAGCCATGCGGAAAGCCTAGAGCAGACCGAGTCGCTTGTTCACTGTCAATTCTTACAGGGACGAAAAGTTGGGGCCTCCGAAACGAAAGAAAAGACGCGCGACATCCTGTCAGTTTTGACAGTTTTGCGTTGCTTCAAAAGGAATAGGGTAGAACCGCCCACGCGAGTCAATCATGATTTTGAGGTCGAGCTTCAGCATGTCGGCACGACGCGCACACATCAAGCTTTCAGTCGCACTAGTGCTGGCGTCAATTGGGTTCTTCACGTCTTCTGCTTTTGGACAGTCTCCGGCAAACCCGCCGACCAACATTAATAAAGGAATAGCCACAGCTCAGGAGTCCAAGTCGGAAATCTTGGGAAGTAAAGTCGCTGTGGATCCCAAACGAATCACCTCGGAGAAAAACGACGCGGTTGACGACCCCAAGCGAGGTGACCTGAAAAGCGAAATCGAAGCCGTTAAGGCTGAGAACGCCGCGGTTAGAGAACAACTTCAGAAGATGGAAGAGCAGCAGAGGTTAATGCTGGAACTGGTGGAAAAGTTACAGCGGCGGCTTGACGGCGCCGCGTCCACGATTCTGCCGGCCACTGGTCAGACGGCTGAACCGGCGACAGCAACAAACATAACGTTGCCCGCGATAACCGGACCAACGGTACCGGCCCCGGCGACAGATGCGCCAGCCGATCCCTCACCGCCGACACCCTTGCAGAATAAACCCAATGACGATCGCTACCGTGACGGAATTATCATCTGGCAGACTTCTGACGATGCTAAGGTGCCGTTCCTGCTGAGGTTCAACAACAACACTCAGCTCAGATACCTCAATACGCTTAATAGCGACGAAACTTTCACCGACCACTTGGGTAATGTCCGCGAGGTTCATAAACGCAATGACATTACGGTAAATCGCTCGATGTTCATTCTAGGCGGGTACATCTTCGACAAGAGGGCGCAATATAGTCTCACTGTCTGGACGTCCGCAGGGGCCGCCTCGATCGTCGTCGCTGGGAACATTGGCTGGCGATTCAACAAGCGACTGACAATCATGGGAGGTTACACGGGTGTTCCGGGGAGCCGGTCGCTGGTTAACACGTTTCCCTATTACACAGCAACCGATAGGAGCATGGCGGACAACTTCTTCCGGCCCGGCTTCACCCAGGGCGCATGGGCGACCGGAGAACTCGCGAAGGGGTTGAATTACAATGCGTTCGTCGGCAACGCGCTCAACAGCATAAATGTCTCGGCCGCCAAGATCGATACCAAGCTGCTGGTTGCCGGCAGTGTCTGGTGGGAACCTTTGGGGAGATACGGGGAACCCGGCAAGTCAGTCAACATGTACGATGATTATTTTGCCAGGAAGAAGGTTCGTATTCGACTTGGTACTTCGTTTACAAGATCCCCAGAAGATCGTTTTTCAAATCTGGATGTATCAAGCCCGGAAAACACTGCACTGTACAACTCCGACGGCGTCCTTACGTTTTCAACCGGAGCGTTTGCGCCGGGTGTGACCGTCGACAAAGCTCTCTACAAAATGTGGGCGATCGACGGCGGCATCAAATACAACGGGCTGGCTGTCAACGGGCAGTACTTCATGCGTTGGCTAAACGATTTCGTAGCTGACGGGCCGATTCCGGAGACATCGACGTTCGACCACGGCTATGAATTCTCGGCCAGCCATTTTGTTATTCCTAAGAAGCTGCTCGTGTACGCCAAGAGTTCCCAGGTCTTTGGACACTTTGGCAACTCGTACGAATACGCTGGCGGCGTCAAATGGCATTTCCTTCCGACTGAACGTTTGTGGCTCAACTTCGAGATGATGCGGGTTAACAAATCACCTTATAGCGGGGCCTTCACTCCGTATACCGCAGGTATGAATGGTTGGGTGCCGATGCTGCAGTCGATCATCGCTTTTTGACGAGATTCCCTTCTGAAATTAGCCGCTGGACGGCATAGACAACCTCCTCAAATTCCGCAAGAGTTTTCGAAGTAAACACTAATAAGAACACCTGTCAGTTTTGCCAGTGTGTTGCATTGCTGCGAAGGCAATAGAGTAGTTGGCCGGGAAGATGAGAGATTTCTATGGCCCAGGCGGCAGCACAAATCGGCACCAAACGTGACACCGTAAACAGGGTGCGGATGGCAACTGTTGTCTGGCTGCTCACGGCCGTCTTTTACTTCTACCAGTACGCGATGCGTTCGGCCCCGGCGGTGATGATTCCGCAGCTATCTGCGGCGTTCGAACTCAGTGCCTTAGGCGTCGCGTCGATTGTTGGCCTCTTCTACTACGGTTATTGCCCTTTCAGTCTTATAGCCGGGGCGGCGATGGATCGGCTTGGCCCTCGCCGCCTCGTGCCTTTTGCCGCGGTGACCGTCGGTATTGGCGCACTCTTATTTGCTACAGGAAATACTCAGGTCGCCAGCATTGGTAGATTTCTGCAGGGGGCCGGCGGCGTCTTTGCTTTTCTCGGCGCTCTCTATATCGCCAGCAATAATTTTCCCGCATCGCGCGCGGCTACCTTGATCGGCGCGACGCAGATGTTCGGAATGGCGGGCGGCTCCGCAGGTCAGTTTGTCGTAGGGCCGATGATCGGTGGCGGCCTTGCGTGGAATCACTTTTGGATTGGGATGGGGGTCTTTGGTTTGCTGATCGGAGTCGTCCTCTTCTTTTTGATCCCAAATGAGCCCGCGTCAGGACAAACTGGCGGCGGACTGAAGGTCGTCGCCAAAGGTTTTGGCGTGGTCTTTAAGAATCCGCAATCGATTTTGTGTGGCTTGATTGCCGGTCTCCTTTTTTTACCCACGACTATCTTCGACATGATCTGGGGCGTGCGTTTCCTGCAGGAAGCGCACGGCCTCGACTATGGCTCGGCGGTCATGCGCTCAGCGACGATCCCGTTCGGATGGATTATCGGCGCTCCACTGCTTGGCTTCATTTCGGATCGCATCGGCAGACGCAAGCCCGTCATTATCGGAGGAGCAACCGTCCTCCTCGCTTGCCTCGGCTGGATTCTGTACGGCAAGCCCGGCTTGTTTCCGCCGTATGTTCTTGGCTTAATAGCGGGCATCGCCTCGGCCGCTGCAATGCTTCCTTACACCGTTGTTAAAGAAGCAAACCCTCCACAGTTCAGCGGCACCGCAACTGGTGTCCTCAACTTTGTGAATTTCACTCTTAGCGCCTTATTGGGCCCGGTCTTCGGATGGATTTTGCTGCGAGTTTCGGGCGGTGCAGAGGCACTGGAACTCCGGCATTTCCAAACGACGTTCGCCCCGCTGCTTTACGGTGTCGCCATCGCGATCTTTCTGGCTTTGGTTTTAAAAGAAACAGGGCCGCGAGGGCGGCAGCCTCAAGCAGCTAAGGCTTTGTAAGACGGAAAAGCATGAAGCAAGCAACCGCAACAGGAACTGGAAAGTACGAACGACTCTTAGAGCGCTGCGCGAGCTTGGAGCCGGTCCCAACCGCCGTCGTCTATCCGTGTGAAGCGGCGGCGCTCGCCGGCGCACTTGAAGCCGCTGAGAAGAAATTGATTGTGCCGATTCTGATTGGCCCGGCAGAACAAATCCATGCCACTGCGAAATCCGCGGGGCTCGATCTTCTTAACTTGCGGGTTGTGGATGTACCAGACAGCCAAGGCTCTGCGAAAAAAGCGGTGGAACTCATTCGCGAAGGCAAAGCGGACGTCTTAATGAAAGGAAGTCTGCATACCGACGAGTTGATGTCGGCCATTGTTTCGCGCGAAGGCGGTCTTCGTACCGGGCGTCGCATCAGTCACGTATTCATCATGGATGTGCCGACGTATCACAAAGTGCTGATCGTCACGGATGCTGCAATCAATATCGCACCCGCCCTTGAAGACAAAGTTGACATCTGTCAGAACGCGATCGATCTGGCCATCTCGCTTGGTCTTGAGAAACCGAAGGTCGCGATTCTCTGTGCGGTTGAGACTGTAAATTCGAGGATGCCGGCAACGCTCGACGCCGCGGCACTCTGCAAGATGGCCGAACGCGGACAAATCAAGGGAGGAATTCTCGATGGACCGTTGGCGTTCGATAACGCGATCAGTAAGGACGCCGCAAAAACGAAAGGCATCAAGTCAGAGGTTGCCGGCGATCCGGACATTTTGCTCGCGCCCGATTTGGAAGCGGGCAATATCCTCGCCAAGCAGCTCAGTTTCCTCGCGAATGCCGATAGTGCAGGGATGGTCTTAGGCGCGCGAGTGCCGGTGATACTCACCAGTCGCGCCGACAGTGTCCGATCGCGAATTGCGAGTTGCGCGGTTGTCAAGTTGGTGACCCATGCGCGGCGCAGCAGGAAAGTGTCATGGACGACTATGCACTGGTTGTAAACGCGGGCTCATCGAGCCTGAAGTTCTGCGTGTTTCAGCGGCCAAGCGGAGGGAATTGGCGGTTGGAGGCGCAGGGCCAGATCGAGGGCATTGGCACATCGGCCCGATTGTCTGTCAAGGGCGCCAATGGTGAGCGGCTGGCTCATCAGCAGCTCGCTCACTCTGTACGTGACGGACGTGATGCGATCGATGCCCTCGCTCGCTGGCTTGGATCCAAATATGGCGGCGCGCGAGTGCTCGCGGTTGGCCATCGCGTTGTCCACGGGGGCACACGCTTTGCCGCGCCCACGATTGTGAACCAGAAGGTAATAGAAAATCTTCACGATCTAATTCCACTCGCTCCTTTGCATCAGCCTTACAACCTCGCCGCTATTGAAGCTGTCTCTGAACGGCTTCCTGGCGTTCCGCAAGTTGGCTGTTTCGACACCAGTTTTCATCGCGGCCATGCCCGCGTGACTGACCTAATTCCGCTACCACGTGCAATCTGTAAGTCGGGTGTGGAACGCTACGGCTTTCACGGCATCTCGTACGAATACATCGCTTCGATCCTGCCAGAGGTCGCGCCCGAGATCGCAAACGGAAGAGTAATCGTGGCGCATCTCGGCAGCGGCGCCAGTCTCTGCGCGCTGAAGGATGGGAAGAGCGTTGACACGACCATGGGTTTCACGGCCGTTGATGGGTTGTGCATGGGAACGCGGCCGGGAGCAATCGATCCGGGTGTCGTCCTTTTTCTTTTTCAAACGCTCGGCCTCTCCGCCAAAGAAGTCGAGACAATCCTCTACAGGAGGTCCGGCCTGCTGGCGATTTCCGAAATCAGTAATGACATGCGCGACCTGTTGGTGAGGACCGAACCCAAAGCGCGTCTCGCGGTGGACTACTTCGTCTATCGCGCCGCGAAAGAGATCGGGGCGCTGACAGCCGCGCTCGGCGGCGTTGATGCGGTGGTGTTCACCGCAGGCATCGGCGAGAACTCACCCGAGATCCGACGACGGATCTGTGAAGCATCCGCATGGTTGGGAATGGAACTTAGCGAAGACGCAAACGCCAACAACGCCACGCGAATTTCTAAACCGGAGAGCAAGGTTTCGGTTTGGATGATCCCGACAAATGAAGAACTGATGATCGCCCGACATACGGGAAGACTTCTGGGATTAAATTCTCGGGCACAGAGAAGGCAGCGTAAGGAGAAACGAAGATGGCCAGTGCAAAAGCAGAAATTGCAATTGAACGCGATCAAGCGAGAAAGCCGTGGGCGGGATTCCAACCCGGTCTCTGGCAAAAGGAAATA
Organism: uncultured Acidobacteriota bacterium; assembly: GCA_963726075.1. GTDB lineage: Bacteria > Acidobacteriota > Blastocatellia > Pyrinomonadales > Pyrinomonadaceae > UBA11740. The sequence goes on from CAVSAQ010000002.1 coordinate 654,914, forward strand.
AACGTTCGCGACTTCATCCAGCAGAACTTTACTCCGTACGAAGGAGATGATTCCTTTCTCGCCCCGGCAACTGAGAGAACCACGAATCTTTGGGCTCGGCTCAGCGAATTGTTTCTCGAGGAACGCAAAAAAGGTGTGCTCGACGTCTCACAAATTCCCACTTCGATCACCGCGCACGCACCCGGCTACATCGATCGCCAAAACGAAGTCATCGTCGGTCTGCAAACCGAAGCTCCTTTGAAGCGCGCCATCATGCCCAATGGCGGCTTCCGCATGATCGTGAATGCGCTAAAGACGTACGGATACGAGCCGGACCCGCAGGTCGTTGAAACCTTTACTAAGTATCGTAAAACGCACAATGACGGGGTGTTCGATGCCTACACAGACGACATTCGGCGCTGTCGGAGCTCACATATTCTTACGGGCCTGCCGGACGCCTACGGCCGCGGGCGCATCATTGGTGATTACCGGCGGGTGGCGCTCTATGGGGTAGCGCGCTTGATTGAACAAAAGCAGGAAGAGAAGCGCAGTCTCGACTCCGCAATGTCCACCGAAGACATTATTCGCGACCGCGAGGAGCTGAGCGAACAAATTCGCTCACTCAAAGAATTGCAGCAGATGGCGGTGAGTTATGGTTTTGATATTTCCATTCCGGCGAGCAACGCAAAGGAAGCTGTGCAGTGGCTTTACCTTGGCTATCTCGCGGCAGTGAAGGAACAAAATGGAGCAGCGATGTCGCTGGGCCGTACTTCGACGTTTCTCGACATCTATTTCCAGCGCGATCTCGAGGCCGGTACGCTGACGGAAGAACAGGTACAAGAGATCATCGATGACTTTGTCATCAAGTTGCGCATTGTGCGGTTTCTGCGAACGCCCGAATATGACGACTTGTTTGCGGGCGATCCAACCTGGGTTACCGAATCGATCGCCGGCATGGGCGACGATGGTCGGCCGCTAGTGACGAAGAGCAGCTTTCGCTTTCTCCACACGCTCTACAACCTCGGTCCGGCGCCAGAACCGAACATGACGATCTGGTATTCACCGCGCTTGCCGGATGGATTTCGTAGTTACTCAGCAAAGGTGGCGATCGAAACCAGCTCAATTCAATTCGAGAGCGATGAAATCATGCGACGCGAGTGGGGTGACGACGGCGCCGTGGCGTGCTGCGTCTCGCCAATGTTAATGGGCAAGCAAATGCAGTTCTTTGGAGCGCGTGCGAACCTCGCGAAGTGCCTTCTTTATGCAATCAACGGCGGCCGCGACGAAATCACCGGAGATCAGGTGGGGCCGGTAATAGTCGAGGTAGAAGGCGACTACCTGGACTTCGACGACGTGCTGGACCGGTTCGAGCAGATGATGGATTGGCTCGCCCGCGTTTACGTTAACGCGATGAACGTGATCCATTACATGCATGACAAGTATGCCTACGAGCGACTCAAGATGGCCCTGCATGACTATGCGCCGTTGCGGACGATGGCCTTCGGCATGGCCGGCATGTCGGTGGTTGCTGACAGTCTTTCGGCAATTCGTTACGCAAAGGTGAAAGTGATTCGCGACGACACGGGATTAGTCACTGATTACAAAACGGAAGGTGAGTTTCCGCACTTCGGTAATAACGACAATCGCGTTGACCATCTCGCCGCTTGGCTGGTGACGACCTTCATGGGCAAGCTGCGAAAGCACCCCACCTACCGTAACGCTCTCCACACCCAGTCAATTCTGACTATTACCTCGAACGTCGTGTACGGCAAGAACACCGGCAATACGCCTGATGGGCGGCGACGCGGAGAACCATTTGCTCCCGGCGCCAATCCGATGCACGGACGCGACGTGCACGGAATTCAGGCATCGGCGGCTTCGGTGGCCAAGATTCCTTACCGCGATGCTGCGGATGGAATTTCTTTAACGACGACGCTGGTGCCGGAAGGTCTTGGACGAGTAATCGCTGAGCGGATCACGAATCTCCGCAGCATGCTCGATGCGTTCTTCAGCATTACGGGCTATCACATGAACGTGAATGTCCTCAATCGCGAGATGCTTTTATATGCCATGGATCATCCCGAGAAGTATCCGCACCTGACGATTCGTGTCTCGGGTTACGCGGTTAACTTTGTACGTCTGACCCGCGAGCAGCAACTGGATGTAGTCAACCGAACCTTCCATGGAATGTAAGACATGCGCGCTGCACGGCTCGTACAACCGAATTCGATAGAAGGCGCCAGCCCGTATGAGCTTCGCGTGGATCAAGCCGCAGGGGTTTCGGAGTCAGCAGTGAAGACGGCTTTGGAAACTGGAGACATGGGCTTCCTGCATTCATTCACCACTGGCTCTACGGTGGACGGGCCCGGCGTGCGTGTGGTGGGTTGGACTGCCGGGTGTCAGTTTCGCTGCCTTTACTGTCACAACCCGGACACGTGGAAAATGCTGAACGGCATGCCTGTAACGGTGGAGCGGGCCGTTCAGTCGATCAACAAATATCGTCATAGCCTGAGAATCATGTCGGGAGGATTCACGTTGAGCGGTGGCGAACCGCTAATGCAAGACCGGTTCGCGATTAGATTGTTTACCGCCGTCAAGGCGCTGGGCATCCATACCGCGCTGGACACGAATGGTTTTCTTGGCGAGCGGCTTTCGGACGAAGAGTTGGACCAAATCGATTTGGTTCTGCTGGACATCAAGGCCTGGGACGCGGAACGACATCGCGCGCTGACCGGAAAGGACGTCGGTCCAACACTGGACTTCGCCCGCCGCCTGGCTGACGGTAACCGGCCGATTTGGCTTCGCTTCGTCCTGGTTCCCGGTTTGACTGACGACGATGAGAATGTCACCTCGATCGCGAAGTTCGCCGGTGAATTAGGCAACGTCCGGAGGGTGGACGTGCTCCCGTTCCATCAGATGGGCCGATTCAAGTGGAAGAAGCTCGAGCTCGACTACGCGCTTAACAGCATAGAGCCTCCATCGCGACATGCGGTCGCGCGAGCTTGTGCTCAGTTTCAAGCCGAGGGGCTCGCAGCGTATTGATGGTCAGTACCGGGAACAGACCGGGGTCCCCGCGCGGGCAGCCCGCGTGGGGTGCGACCGGGAACCCGTGACGGATCGCCACTGCCCGGTACTCACTCCATGCCTTACGGATTGAAATGAATCACACATCGACAATGCAGATTTCGGCTCCGCTGACCAAGGCGCTGAAAAGTCCGATCAATTGGTTCTTGATCTTTGTTCTGATCAGCGTCGTGTTAGATCACGCCGGACACGTCCCGGCGCCGTTGATCTTCTTTTCAGCAGCTTTAGCAATTATGCCGATTGCCGCGATGATCGTGCGGGCCACCGAACAGTTGGCCACGCGCACCGGCGATGCGGTGGGTGGGTTGCTGAACGCCACCTTCGGCAACGCACCGGAGTTGATTATTTCGCTGGTGGCACTCAGAACCGGCTATTTGGACATGGTGCGTGCTTCGCTGGTCGGTGCGATTCTCGCCAACTTATTGCTCGCTCTGGGTGTCGCATTCTTAACGGGCGGCCTTCGTTTTCACGATCAGCGATTCAATCCAAACGCGGCGCGTACCTACAGCACGATGATGTTTCTCGCCGCGATTAGCATGACCGTGCCCAGCGCCTTCAGCCGAGTCTTCGCCAGTGAAGTTGTGATCCGGCAAGAACAAATCTTGAATGTGGGCATCGCCGGGTTGTTGCTAGCGGCTTATGGATTGTACGTACTGTACTCGCTAAAGACCCACTCCAGCGCGTTCGCCAGCATGGAAACCGCACCGGGATCGAGTCACGAAGGAGAGCAATGGGGACTGCCGCGAGCCATCGGGACTCTAATTTTTGCATCGGTGCTGGCTGCGTGGATGAGTGAGATTTTGGTCGGTGCGGCGGAAGAAACCGGAAAGGCTCTTGGCATGACGCAGATTTTCATCGGCATCGTTTTTATCGCCGTTGTTGGCGGCGCGGCTGAGAGTGGTTCCGCGGTGGCAATGGCGCGCAAGAATAAGATGGATCTGTCGGTGGGAATCGCGCTGGGAAGCTGCATACAGATCGCCCTATTCGTAGCGCCCTTGCTGGTGCTGGCGAGTTACTTCATTGCACCACAGCCCTTGGATCTTTCATTTAGCCGAGCAGAGATCGGCTCGCTCTTCATGGCGGTGCTAATTGGCGCCATGGTCAGCGGCGACGGGCAGTCGAATTGGTACAAGGGTGTTCAGTTGATCACGGTGTACGCGATTATCGCACTGATGTTTTATCTGATGCCCGAATTGCCGAAGTGACTGGCGCCCGGAATTGGCCCCTTCATATCGCCCTTCGCTTAGAGCGCTCCCCCACCTGTCAATACTGACAGTACTTCTGACCTCACGAATCTTTCATCATTCAATCGCAGAACCAACTGAAAAAGCTTGTGTTCGTGAGGTCTCGCACCATCAAGACTTGCCTTCAACTGAAAGGAAGATGCAAACCGTATCAACCATCCAGAGACTTCAGATAGTGCTCGGCATAGTGTGTATCCTGGCCGGCGCTGCTCAGGCGATGACGCAGACTCAGCCTGTTATCAGTTGGTCGTCAACCAACGATCCGGAGAAGGCAGGAGTGGCGAAACCGGTCGTGTTGGATCTCTCCACGGACGAAAAGACTTTCGAAATCTGCCGCGACCACGCATACAAGACTGCCGCTATCAGGAACGTTTCGACAACGCCAGTAAGAACAGCAGAAAAAACAGTCGCGCGATCGCAAGCCGGACCCGCTGACAAGTGGCATTTCATATTCAGTCCATATTTCTGGATGGCCGGTTTACACGGGACGACCGGGACTCCAGGGCGGACCATAGTGGTCGACGAAAGCTTCAGCGATATCTTTGGTTCGTTAAATTTTGCCTTCATGGGACTTTTTGAAGCGCGAAAAGGCAATTGGTTGGTACTAACCGACGTTGAGTTCGTAAGCCTCGAAGACGAAAGAGCGACGCGTGGCCCACTCTTTTCTGCCGTCAACGCAAAGGTCAAGATGTTCAACTTCAAACCCGAGGTGGGCTACCGCGTTTTCGCCGACATCGAGAAAGGACACTTCATTGATGTCGTAGGCGGGGCCCGGATCTGGCACATCAGCACCGATCTGACTTTCAGTCCGGGGATTCTGCCAACAGCCCAAGTCGATGCCAGCCGGAGCTGGGTGGACGCTGTGGGCGGGCTGCGCGGCAAAGTTTCGCTGTCAGAAAGAGTGTTCTCCATCGGCAAACTTGATCTGGGCGGTGGTGGCTCGAAGTTCACCTATCAATTGTTTGGTGGGCTTGGATACAACTTAAACAGGAAGGTCGCCCTCGTTGGTGGCTACCGCGTTCTGGACGTTAACTATGACAAGAATAGTTTTGTTTACGACATGAACCAGCGCGGACCGATCATCGGCGCGGCATTAAGGTTCTGATTTTTGAATAAGGAGAGAAGGGAAATGCGAAAGTTGATGAGAACAAGCCTGTTGATTGCCGGTATGTTGAGCTCGATACTGGTGACAACCCCGGCAACTTCCGCTCAGAAACTACCGAAGCGCATTCACATTCAGGCGCAGGCGATGGGAACGTCCACGCAGTTGGGCCGATCCGTAAGTGTGAACCTCATCATCGAGGAGATAACGACGGACGAAGAAAGAGCCGGCATGCTCGAAGCGTTCCAGCAGAAAGGCAATGAGGGTTTGGTTAACGCTCTGGACAAGATGAAGAGTAAAGGGCGCATGGCGATCACCGGCACCCTGGGCTACGACGTCAATTACGTCAAAATATTTCCGCAACCGGACGGCACGACCCTGTTGCGCATGGTAACGGATCGCCCGCTGTTGTTTGGCGAAGTCTGGGCCAGTACCAGGTCGGCCGATTACGAACTGGCAGGAGTGGAAATCGTTATCAGTAAAGACAAGAAGAAGCATACCGGCACACTTTATCCTGCCTGTAAGTTCAAGATAAACAAAAAGAATGAACTGGAGCTGGAGCTCTTTCAGAACCCATGGAAACTCGTGAACATCATGAAGCGTTAAGCTTCGAGGAGTGTTTGCGTGCGGACACGCCGGCCCGGCGACAATCATGAAGGTGAACTTATGACGGACAAGTTATCAGAGCTCGATGGCCCCTACGCGCAATCTGATGATCAACTTCCGGAATCTTTTTCAGCAGCGCTAACTGTTGACTTATTCGCGATCTCAGATCCCGGGCATGTGAAGAGTAATAACGAAGATCATTATCTGGTCGCGCGCATCGGAAGAGCTTTAGAAGTGCAGTTCAGCAATCTGCAGGAAAATTCGCCCGGTCTCAAAATCGACGAGTCAGGTTATGCCATGGTCGTGGCTGACGGGGTAGGTGGACAGCCTGCGGGCGAGATTGCCAGCAGTCAGGCGATCTTTACGCTGCTTAGCCTGGCGTTACGTACGCCTGATTGGCAATTCCGGTGGCGCCCGAGAGAAATCAACGAAGTAATGTGGCGCGCGCAAGATCGTTTCCAGCGGGTCAATGAGGCCCTGCTTCAGGAAGCGACTGCGCATTCCGCGCTTAGTGGAATGTGCACGACCTTGACCGTGGCGTTGTCCTACGGGAAAGATCTCGTCATCTCCCATGTGGGTGATTCGCGCGTCTATCAACTGCATGATGGAAAGCTGAAGTGTTTGACGCGCGATCACACGGTGGCCGCTCAACTGCTGGATGAAGGCGCCATCGCCAGCGACGACCCACTGATTACCAAACTGGACAATGCTTTGCTTCAGGCAGTGGGCAGCGGGGAAAGTGACTTGAGACCCGACGTGAACCACCACGAACTGGAAGCTGGCGACCAGCTATTGGTGTGCTCGGATGGTCTTACGAATATGGTTGACGATGGCCTGATCGCGTCTGTCTTAAACGAGTCGAGGTCGGCCGAACGGGCTTGCCGCACTCTGCTTGACCTCGCGTTGGCTAACGGTGGCTTAGACAACATAACACTGATCGTCGCGCGTTATTCGATCCCATAGCGGTGCTTACCGCCGTGAACGCGAAAAAAGCCTAATCGGCTGCTTCAGACTTACAATTTAGAGAGACCGCCGAGTTCTTCAAGAAAATATTCAGGCCATTCAGCGGCACATTTTAGGTTTTTGCAACTACCTGACCCAGTTCAATAGCCTCGTCTTTTGACACTACCGGATCCGAGTTTGGATGCTCGGTGACCCACATCATAAAGACCTGATGTCCAATCGCGAACAACGTCGCGCCGACAAACATTCCCAGGATTCCGCCGCTAGCCATCCCACCTAACGCGCCGAGCAAGATTACCGGCATTGGTACATCCACGCCGCGACCCAGCATCATTGGTTTCAAAATGTTGTCCGCAATGCCGGTCACCAGCAAGAGAATGGTATGTATGATCGCCGCGGCCGTACCGTAGTGACCGCTCGACCAGATGTAAATGATTGCGGGAAGCGTGATGATTAGCGCCGGCACTTGGGCAATGCAAAGGACGAGCGCAATGACCGCCAGAACACCCGCCGCCGGTACGCCCGCAAGCAGCAGCGCCAATCCAATGAGCGTTGCTTGAAGGAAAGCGACGCCGATAACGCCTGATGCGACTGCGCGGATGGTTGCCGTCGTTAGCTTGAAGAGTTTCTCGCCTCTGGTGTTACCGGCAACACGAACGAAAACCCCTCGACTAACGCCGGCTCCTGATTCGCCGTAGGCCATCAGGATGCCGGCAACAACGAAGGAGATCAAAAACAGTAACAGGCCGGTGCCAATGCTTGCGACCATGCCAAGTGCTTTCTGGGCCAGTTGGCCAATCTTCGGCTGCAGGCTCCGCACAAATCCGGGCAGGTCCGCATGAGCTTTTGACCAGGCGTCGTGAAGCCGCTTGCCGACCACCGGCCAATTCTCAACGCCTGCTCGCGGCGGGGGAATCGCCAGTTTGTCCTGCTGCGCGGCGCCGATGAAATGACGAGTTGAGTCGGCAAAGGAATTCATCAGCAATGCCACTGGCGTGATGATCAACAAGAGTCCAACGATAATCAGAATAGCCGAGGCCAAGCCTTGTTTTCTGCCAATCCTGCTCGCGAACCGTTGATGCAACGGATACAAGGTGACCGCCAGGATGATCGACCAGACCGTCAGCGTCAGGAATGGCGAAAAGATCTGGTAGCACAGCACGGCCAGCGCGCCAATCAAAACGATTCGAATCAACACATCCATCAGTGGGATGGATGCTCTCGTGGCAGTGGGTTCCGTGGCGGCCGATGCTCGGGACGCCACTCTTCGCACAGCTTCCATTTTTGGCTCACCTTCAGCAAGCATGAAAATTAAGCACTGGGTTGGCCACGGCGTGTCGCGGTGCCAGTGCATGCCAGGGGATTCTGAGTGATTTTATTGCCTGCTTGAGGGCTGATAACTGTCAGAAATGACAGGAAGGCTTACATCTATTCGAGCAACCAAACTTTGTTGGCAGGCGCAAAAAGAATTACCGATTCGACAAATTAGACTTCCAGCGGCTGTCCACCGGGAGCGGGTAACTCTTTCCGGCACCACACGCTGTAAAAACTAACAGTATCAACAGACGGCCAGGCCTTCTACGGTAATCCTTCTCGGCGCAGAAAGATCCGAGGCGTGACCCCGCTCTGCAGAGGTATGACTTACGGGGAATGGCGGAAGAGCTTAGTACGAATGACATCGCAGATGTCATGCATACTCGATGGTCTTGGAAGGTGCCACGGTAAACGCTTATGGAACTAATGCAGAAAGCAACCTCGATCGTCACGTTAATCTTTGTGCTCTCCAGCATGCTGGGGATGGGTCTGGGTCTCACGGTCAGTCAAATCATCAGCCCGCTTCGCAATGTCCGGTTGGTAGTGCTGGCCCTGCTGGCAAATTTTGTGTTGATGCCACTTGCCGCCCTTGGCCTCGCCACCCTGTTGCGGCTCGACCCACCGCTGGGCGTGGGTCTGCTGGTATTGGGGACGGCAGCCGGCGCGCCGTTCCTGCCGAAATTGGCCCAGCTCGCCAAGGGCAACCTGGCCTTCGGGGTGGGCTTGATGGTGCTGCTGATGATCGTCACGGTGGGCTATCTGCCGCTCGTCCTGCCGCTTTTGCTGCCGGGCGTTTCAGTCAACCCCGTGAAGATTGCGAGCTCACTATTTCTGTTTATGTTGGTTCCGTTGGCGCTCGGGCTGGCTGCAAAAGCTTGGTTCGCGGTTGCCGCCGCGCGCACAAAACCCGTGCTCGATAAGGTCTCCAACCTGAGCCTCATTTTGCTGATGTTGCTGATCACCGTAGCCAACATCAAGAGCGTGCTGGCCGTCTTCGGTACGCGCGGCATCCTCGCCGGTCTCCTCTTCATTGCTGTGGGTTTTGGCGTAGGGTGGTTGCTCGGCGGACCAGGCCGGGACACGCGGCCGGTCCTGGCCCTGGGCACAGCGCAACGCAACATTGCCGCCGCGCTTGTGGTAGGCGGTCAAAGTTTTAGTGACCCGAAAGTTGTCGTCATGGTGATTGTCGTCGCCATCGTTGGGCTTCTGGTTCTGATGCCGTTGTCCAAAGCCCTGGGCCGGCGAACACCTGCCCCTGCGGAAGGTGCCTTAGTTGGCCCGTGAGAAGCCACTTCTCCACATTCCTGCGGTTGCCGAGGCTTTCGCGTGGGAATCACGTTCAGCGTTGAGCAACTGACAAGGCAGGGAGCGATGAACTGAACGCCGTCTCGTGCGAATCCCTGTCAAAAGTGCCAGTGGTTGACCGTGCCCGCATTGAAATAGCATTCCAGAATCACACCCGGTGAACTTCGCACGCGAACTTGATCGACTAAAAAGGAGGTTCAAGATGGATATCAAAACACAGGCGATGGCCATGCCGAGGGACATGAGTCAGTTGCCGCAAGGTAAGTACGGCCCAATATTTCCCAAGACACCGGCAAACTACGGATTCAGCATTCTGGCGAAGATAAAACCCGGACGTGAGCCGATCTTTTACGAGTACGCGCAGAGTATCGAGTCGGCGGTTGCCGAGACACCGGACTGCCTCGCACCGCTCAAGCTTCACTACCTGCGGTGGATACTCTTTCCCATTGACGGCGAGATCTACTTTATGTACCAAGGGATCTTTGACACGGATTTCGACAAGTACACGGAGGATGCTGTAGCCCTTTTTGGGGCGACGGGCTTGAAGACCGTTTTCGAGAATCTCGAGCGGTTTCCCGAGGACTGGCAGACCAACCCGGAGGCTTTCGTGAAGTTCGTCCGCGAGCACCACATGCCGAGCTTCCTTGAGATCGGCGAGTATCCGTTCGTCTCCTCCGATGAGATCAAGAGGGCCCTCAATGTTAAGGACGCATTGTCCACAATGCTCGACCACATGCAGTAGGACGCCAGGAGAAAACCGGAGATAAAAATATGACGATCAAACCACAAGCGATGGCTATACCGAAGGACACCTCAGGTCTACCTCAGGGTAAGTACGGCCCCATTTATCCGAGGACACCAGCTTGTTATGGGTTCAGTCTTGTAGCCAAGATCAAACCAGGCCGTGAGGATGCCTTCTACGAGCATGGTAAGAGGATGGAGGCCGCCGTGACGAAAACACCGGATTGCCTTGCGGTGCTCAAACTGCATTTCCTGCGCTGGCTCCTCTTCCCGATCAACGGCTCAACCTACTTCATGTACCAGGGGATATTCGATACTGATTTTGATAAGTACACAGAGGATGCCGTTGCAATCTTCGGGTCAACGGGCCTTACCACGGTGTTCGAGAATCTCGAAGGGTTCCCGGAAGACTGGGCGACAAACCCTGAGGCGTTCGTGAGATACGTGCGAGCTTGCCAGGTCCCGAGCTTCCTCGAGTATGGCGAGTACCCATACGTATCAGCCGACGAGATCAAGAAGGCGCTGAATGTAAGGTCTGCGCTGTCAAACATGCTGGATCAAATGCAGTGACCTGCGGTTTCTGAGAAAAGTGAGATTAAGTCATGGGCAACGCAGCGCGCACTTACAACCAGGATCATATCGCGCGCAAATACGCGCCGGGCAAACGGCGCTTGAGTATCTACTGGAGCTGGAGCTACGCATGGGAATCGCAACGCGATTTAACCGAAATGGAGAATCGTTTTTCGACCATGACCGAAGTGCGCCGGGTGGCGTGGCCGAATTATGAAAAGCCCGAGTGGGGTTCGGCGGAATTTCTACAAGGCATTGCCGGGACGCTCGAATTATTCCATCGCTCGGCTTTGAGCTTTCAGCAGATCGCAGGTGAAGCGACAGGACATCCAGTTGCGGTTTTCCAGCGTATAGATCAGGCAGGATACAAGCAGCCCATCGACGCACGTATTCTCGATGATTGCGACACGCTGCTCGTGTTTGGGCTAGACCATCTCGCCTCAGGCGAGGAAGCTGCGCCGGAAGAAATAGATGCGATCAATGAATGGTTAAAGCGTGAAGGCACTTGCTTGCTGCTCGCTCCTCATCATGACGTTGGCTTTACGGACGACTTACCGCAGCGGCAGATCGAATACAAGCATCACGGCGATGCCCTTGTACCGCGCCAACAACGATTCAGCTCCTACGCGCGTTCGTTATTGAAGGCGCTCGAGATTCCGGTCTGGAACAGTTGGGGTTTGCGGCCGGCACTTGTCGACGGCACGCGCGACATCGCGCCGCTCACCTCTTTCAGAGATCTGGACAAGCTCGGGCTGCTCAACAACGTGCCCACCCTCAATTTTCATCCACATCTGCCCCATTACGAGCTTACCAGCGACAACGGGAACGCGGTCCAAGTGCTGGCGCGCCAACCGATCGATCCTAATCGACCGCACCCGTTCACCGCAGCGGGTAACACCGAATTTAACTGCTTGCTCTGGCTGCCGCCGGCCGGCGATCGTGCGGGCGACATCGTGATGGTCGATTCGACGAATTTCACAACTTTGTTTGGCGGTACGGACAGCCTGAAAAACTTTTGGAAAAATCTGGCCACGATGTGAAGAAGCGATGGAGCGGCCTCGGATTTGAGGTGGTACGTGGTCACGTTTGCGGCGGCTTTGCCGCAAAAGTGCCGAACGCGGTTCAGAGGAGAGCGACGCGTAGCGTCGTGATGAATTTAGCCCGGCCTTTGAAGGCCGGGATTAAGTCGTCCAAAACTTTTGCTGCGTCGCGCTAGCGACGCAATGAGACCAAGGACCAGGGTTTCATTCCATCGTCGCTACGCGACGGACGATCGTTGTGACTCCAGCTACCCGGCCTTAAAAGGCCGGGCTAAATTCACGTCGACGCTACGCGTCGGCTTTTCGGAGTCGTCGCGACTTTTGAAACTAAACTGCTCGCGGCGTTTTCGCGATTGAGATCTATGCTCGAACTCGACGACATACAAAGCGGGGTATTGCGTCCACGGCCGTCGCCTTATGTGGCGACGTACATCGCGCTCCGGATCGACGACCGCCAGGCTGGACGTGCGTTGATGCAACGCATATCGAACGCAATAACTTCAGCAGCACACCCCGAAAGTCCGTTGGCCGATACCTGGGTAAGTACGGCGTTGACTTACCAGGGCCTGAAGGCGTTGGCCGTGCCGGAAGAGTCGCTCAGTAGTTTGTCCTGGGAGTTTCGCCAGGGGATGGCGGCTCGCGCCAAAGAGTTGGGGGACGTCGGCGAAAGTGATCCTCAGAATTGGGAGAAGCCGTTGGGGAGTTCAGATGTCCACGTGATCATCGTAGCCGTCTCACCTGACGCTGAACGACTCGAGGCGGCGGTCGCGAGGGCACGCGAAACCTACCAAACGATGACAGGCATTGAAGCCATCTGGCGCCAAAACTGTCATGCGCTGCCAAACGAGAAAGAGCCCTTTGGCTTCCGCGATGGAATCAGCCATCCCGCGATCGTGGGCAGCGGCATTCCCGGAACAAATCCCCACGAACAGCCACTCAAAGCGGGTGAATTCGTGCTCGGCTACAGGGACGAACTCGGCGGCGTGCAAAAGACCACGCCTGAAGTGCTCGGACGCAACGGCACTTACGTTGTTTTTCGCAAGCTTCATCAACGGGTTGCCGACTTCCGCCGCTTTCTCAAAACCAGTTCAAACTCTTCCGACGACGAAGAATTGCTGGCGGCGAAGATGATGGGCCGGTGGCGCAGTGGAGCCCCGCTCGCCCTCTGTCCATTCCATGACGATCCACATCTCGGGGCAGACCCGAAACGGAACAACGCTTTCATGTTTGAGGAAGATGACAAGGCTGGTTTGAAGACACCGGGTGGTTCACATATTCGCCGCACCAACCCACGTGACGCCTCGATCGCCGGCGTTGCTCGCATCCATCGAATGATTAGGCGAGGTACAGCCTACGGTCCCTTGCTGCCCGAAGGGGCCCTGGATGACGACGGCGCCGATCGCGGAATCATCTTCGCCTTCGTCGGTGCAAACATCAGCCGTCAATTCGAGTTCGTGCAGTCGCAGTGGATTAACGACGGAATTTTTTTTGGGGCTGCCGACGATAAAGATCCAGTTATTGGATCAAACGGTGATGCCGGCAATTTTACTGTACCGCGCAAACCGGTTCGGCGGAGGCTTCAGGGTATCCCAAACTTTGTAGTTACGCGCGGCGGCGAATACTGCTTCATGCCCGGCCTGCGCGCCTTGCGCTGGCTCGCCGACCTTCAGACGTAGGGGACGCCGCCCGATGACGCGAAGTCTCAGCGCCCGACTGCTAACCTCCGCTATGCTGGCCGCCACATGCTGCTTCACACTCACACGCACGACGAGTGCGCAGAACCGAGGCGTCTATCCGCTCGGCATGAGCGCCACTAACTCGGGTGTGACACCCGAGCCCGGCTTTGTGTATGTGAATCAGCTGCTGATTTACACGCGCGATGAATCGAAGGGGCCTGACGGTGAGGTGTTGGGTACGGGGAACAACTCGGTCGTGATGGATATGAACACCCTCGCGTGGGTCAGCAAGAAAAAGATTCTCGGTGCGAAGTTCTCGATGACGGCCACGGTGCCGGTTGCCAGAAACTCGCTTACCTCCGACGTCACCGGCCCTGTCAGTGGCGGGGGCGGTCTTGCCGATTCTTATTATCAACCATTCATTTTGGGTTGGCAGGAATCGCGTTTCGCCATCCGCGCGGTCTATGGTTTTCTCGCGCCCACTGGTCAATTTCGTAACGGCGCAAACGATAACGTCGGCTCCGGATATTGGACGCACGCATTCTCTTCAGGACAAACATTTTATCTAACCAAAAACAAAGCGACTTCGATCTCGGCATTTCAAATGTACGAAGTGCACACGACCCAGAAGAGTACCTCCATTCACCCTGGCGACACTCTTGATCTTGATTATTCGGTGATGCATTCGCTCTCGTTGGGAGGTGAGAAGCGCGTGCAGCTAGGGCTGGTGGGATACAACGCGAGGCAAACTACCGACAAAACCGGTCCGACGATCACGCCGGAACAGTCAAAGGCGCACTACAAAGTGAACGCGTTGGGTGTGGGCTCGAACCTACACCTCTCGGCGAAAATCAATGTCGGTTTTAAGTATTTCAAAGAGTTTGCTAATCGCTCGACGTTCCAGGGACAGTCAATTCAGTTTTCAGGATCGTTCAAATTTTGAATATGTTGGACGTGCTTGTTATCGGGGGTGGCCCAGCCGGCGTAGTTGCCGCCCTGCGGGCGGGGGATCTCGGCGCCAGTACTGCGCTGGTGACTGAGAGAGAATTTGGCGGCATGGCCGCCAATGATGGACCAGTGCCCGTGCGGACCCTTGCTCATGCTGCGCGTTTGATTCGCGATGCGCGGCAACTTGGCCGCTACGGGATTCAGGTGGACGAACCACGATTGGATTACTCGCAACTGCTTGAGCGGGTCAGGGAAGTAGTTGACGACGTTCGCGTCCATTCAACGTTCCGTTCACAGACTGACTCAGCAGGGGTTCAGATTCATGAGAATGTCGGGTTGGCTCGGTTCGTGGATCCGCACATGGTGGTGACTGCGAACGGTCTGACATTGCAATGCGACAAGATTATTCTTTGCCCAGGCGGTACCAGTAGAAGCCTCTCGGTTCCCGGCGCGGAATTGACGGCCACTCATAGCGACGCCTGGGGCCTCGACTCAGTGCCGCAGTCCATCATCGTGATTGGGGGCGGCGCCACTGGAGCGCAAGTAGCATCTGTGTTCAACGCATTCGGTGCGAAAATCCAGCTTTTCCAAAGTGGGCCGCGAATTCTGCCCACCGAAGACGAGGACGTTTCAGCAGCCGTAGCCGCAGCATTTCGCGAGTCGGGCATTGCGGTGCGAGAAGACTTCGGAACCATCGAATCGTTTGAAAAGACTCCGTCAGGAATCCGAATGCATTTCTCGAAGAATGGAAATTGTGAATCTGCACAAGCAGCACTTGCGGTAGTGGCCATTGGTTGGGTCGCAAATACCTCGGCACTGGATCTCTCAAAAGCCGGCGTGGAAACCAATGCCCGAGGATTTGTCGGCGTGGATGAATTCCTGAGAACAAGTGCTGCGAATATATTTGCTGCAGGAGATGTTACGGGCCGACTCATGCTGGTGCCGCAAGCCATTCAGGAAGGATTCGTGGCGGCGACAAATGCAGTGCGGGGTTCAGCGACGAAGCTGCTGGATCAGCCCGCGCCGATTGGCAGCTTCACTGACCCTGAATACGCGCAGGTTGGCCTAACGGAAACTACAGCCAGAGAAAAGCATGATATCGCGACAGCCCGCGTCGACTTCAAATCCACTACTCGCATGATTATTGATGGGCGCACGACTGGGTTTTGCAAGTTGATCGCCGATCGGACCACGCGAAGGATTCTCGGTTGCCACGTAGTGGGCGAACGTGCTGTCGAGATTACTCAAATAGCCGCGGTCGCCATGGCCGGCAACCTGCGCGTTGATGACCTGGCCCAAGTACCGATTTCATTTCCCACCTACGCAGGCGTCCTCGGGCGCGTCGCCGCCATGGTCACCCGGCAGCTTAATCTTAATTTAGATTGGCAGGGAAACCGCGCGGAAGACGCGCGTTAAGAGCCTCAGCGAGCCTTGGGTAACTGGCTTTTATGCAGTCCTGGGCGAGTTGTGTTTGTGGTGCGCGTGGCCGGCAACGTCGCATCGTGACCATCCAGGGCGGCGCCAGGGAATTCTTCATCAGCGCGACGCATCCGCGGCGATCGAGTTGCGCAGATCAACCAGAGGTTGTTGAGAGACTTTCATGATGCCGCTGCCAGGACGATCGAGCGAGACGATCAGGGCGAACACCAGGGCGAAGGCCAGAGCCAGGGCCGGCCGCCTCAGGGAACGTTTAGACCCCGCGATCTTTGTCTGATAGCCCAGGCTGATCATGCCGAGAATCGTGATACCAAGCAGCACCACCCAAACTTCACCTGGAATTCGCGCTTGAATCCCAATCGCCACCCTCGACGCGTGGATCCCGAATACCTCATTCAGTGATTCGATGTATAGTGCGGCCACGTCTGAGTTCATGTCCTTTCCAGCGTTCGCGACCGCCATGTTCCACAGGCGGTCTTGCATTTGTTTTGTCTCGAACAGTGCACTCGCGACGCGCTCGGCTTCGACATTCTTCCCTGCTGTGAACGCCAACCGCTGGTCAACATATTGGCTTAACAACGCCTTCGCTTCGGCGCGATCCGTTTCCGGCAGAAAGTCCGCTCGCTGCCAGGCGGTCCGGATGGCGATGGCATCTTCCAGCACCAGTGCTTTTTTGGCGTTATAGCGGTCCGACACGATACCGAACGTGAAAGCCAGCATAAAAGCCGCCAACCCGAGGATCGCGCCCGCGCCGGTGGAGTCGGATACTTCATCATCTTCCGCGGAGCGGCGGCGGCGGATAGCGTGCGCAAGCCAATACCCGGCTTCGATCGCGGCCACCACGATCAAGAACGTGGCGGCGAACGCAACCCAAATGGGAATGACATCCATGACATTTCCGATCATCCTCGCAAGGGTCGTGCGGTGATCCTTACCTGAAGTGTGAAAGTGGCTCTAAGTGTCAAAAGTCACACCGTTGGGTAAAGCGGGATTTGGTCAATTGACGTAACTCGTCGGGCTGCAACGCAAATGCCTTTCGCTTAATCACAACCGCGGTGAGGTCGTCCTCCTGTTTAGTTCCCTTGCAAAAACCCGCCACCGCCCAGCGCAAGTGCTCGATCACGACTGCTGCATCACAGTCGCGCGACTCCCGGATCACCGTTTCAAGCCGGCCCAACCCAAACTGTTCGCCGCTCGGATCCTCCCACTCGTAAAATCCATCGGTGACCACCATCAACATGTCGCCCGGGGCGAGCACTCTTTCGTTTGCCTGCTCATACTGGACGCCCGCGATCATGCCGAGAGGAATTCCCTGGGCCTCGAGGTTTTCGATTGTGTTTGATTCCTGTTTGTATCGGAGGATTGGGCCATGCCCGGCTGAGAGTATTTTTACTCGCGATGTGGGAGCATCGAGAAAAACCACCGCAAAGGTGACGAATCGGTTTGCCGGCAGATCATCGGCCAACAAAGTATTCAGGCGACTCAGCAGTCCATCCTTGCCGTTGCCTCCAAGCAAACTCGCGCGAGCGTAAGCGCGGCACGAGGCGCTAACTAACGCCGGGCCAATTCCATGACCCGTTGCGTCGCCGAGACTGATAGCGACCCGCCCATCCGGCAAAACCTGCCAGTCGAAATAGTCGCCTCCGGTCTGGTCTGCTGGTTGATTCCAGCCCGCGATCTCGAAGTCATCGAGCAGCGGCGCCCGAACCGGTAGCAGCCCCTGCTGGATCGAGCGCGCGATATCCAGATCATGATTCACCTGATCAAGCTTTGCCTGGAGCTCGGCTTCCTCCAGCGCGGCCGTGACATAACCGCGGATCTGCCACCCCACGATCGCCGCAATTATGCCCGCGGCCAGAATCACGCCGGCATAAACGCCATACAACTTCAGAGGAAACGCACCGAGTTCGGCCCGCGAGACTTGGAACTTCGCTTCAACGTAGAAGACTACGAACAGATAACCAAGAGCGGACAGCATTCCGGTCAAGACCGAGAGGCTCGGGCTGAGGCGCAGGGTAGAGAGAAGAATGAACAGGAGATAGAGAAGCACAGCCGGCGCCACCAGCGCCTGGTACGGAGTCATCCATTGGCTTGCCAACAAGAGAAAGAGCGCAAGGGTAGGAAGTTGGCTCTCGACAATGACATTAATCGCCCAAGTTGCGGGAGACACATCTTTTTCATCGCGAAGCGCGCGGGTTACTGCGCCTAAAACGAAAAGCTCGTGCGCCACGATCAGAACCAGCGCCACCGTTTGCACCCAAAGCAAGCCGAACCCATCGACGATAATGGCGCGCGCGACCGTATACAAAATCAAAGCGCCGAGCACCGCCAACAAGCCCGCAATTCGGTACCACTCACTTTTGAGAGTGGCGCGATAGAAGGCTTCAGATTCTATGTCCTCAATGCTCATTCTTTGTTCAGCTGATGAAATGCAAACTGATCCATAGGCTTTACCCGAAACTTTTTGGCGCGCACTGCGGCTATGCCGTCTGATGTGCGGAAGGCCTTTGGCCTTTCGGTAAGTTCCGAAATTGGGTTTAGGGCTCCGCCCAGTTGTCAGGGCGCCGCTCCGAATTGTTTTTGCAGCTGGACGGAAGCGCATAAGCTTCCGCACATCAGTCGGCAGAGCCGAAGCAGAAATGCCCGTCTTTGCCCTCAATGCCGGCGGCGACGCTTCACATGAAGTTGGGCCAACGAACGCGCGAGTGAAGCGTTAACGGAAGCCACTTCTTCGTCAGAAATCTTTTCGCGCAGCCGGGCTTGGACCCTTTGCCGCGCTTCTTCCACTTTGGCCTCGTCAATACTTTCAACTGCGATGGCCATATCGGTCGCTATGGCAACACTCTGGCCCGTCACTTCCACAAAGCCTTCGCCAACGGCGAGAAACTGATCGTGACCGTCTTTCCGCACCAGCATTTCGCCGGGCAGCATGTGTGTCATCAGCCGAATGTGATGGGGAAGAATTCCGATTTGTCCTTCAGCCGAGCGCAGGCCAACCATCTCGACATCTTCCGAGAGAACGATCCCCTGGGGCGTAACGATTTGTAGTTTTAAGGTCTTTACCATGATTGTCGTTCGTCACCCTCAGTTGATCTCCTCGATACCGCCCTTCATATAGAAGTTGGCTTCCGGCACGCCGTCATATTTGCCATCCAAAATTTCTTTGAAGCCGCGCACGGTCTGATCTACCGGCACCTGCTTGCCTTCGCGGCCGGTGAACACCTGCGCCACGCTGAAGGGCTGGCTAAGAAAACGCTGAATCTTTCGGGCCCGCAAGACGGTGAGTTTGTCTTCAGGGGAAAGCTCGTCCATGCCGAGAATCGCGATGATGTCCTGAAGGTCTTTGAAGCGTTGCAGCACGGCCTGTACTCGACGCGCGACTTCATAATGTTCCCGGCCCACGATTTCCGGTTCGAGTGCGCGCGACGTGGAAGCAAGCGGATCGACCGCCGGATAAATTCCTAATTCGGCAATCGCGCGTTCCAGAACGATCGTGGCATCAAGGTGAGCGAAGGTCGTTGCCGGGGCTGGATCCGTCAAATCATCCGCCGGCACATATACGGCTTGGAAGGAAGTGATCGAACCTTTCTTCGTCGAAGTAATGCGCTCCTGCAGGGCGCCCATTTCCGCGGCCAGTGTCGGCTGATAGCCCACCGCGCTGGCGGTCCGGCCCAGCAGGGAAGAGACTTCAGAGCCCGCCTGCGAGAAGCGGAAAATGTTATCAATGAAGAGCAGCACATCCTGATTCTTCTCGTCGCGAAAGTATTCGGTGATCGCCAGGCCCGAGAGCGCAACGCGCAAACGTGCGCCGGGCGGCTCGTTCATTTGGCCATACACCAGCGCGATCTTGGACTGCTTTAGATCTTCCTGATTGATCACGCCGGCTTCGGACATTTCATTGTAGAGATCGTTACCCTCGCGGGTGCGTTCGCCGACGCCGGCAAACACCGAGACGCCGCCATGCAGTTTGGCTATATTATTAATGAGCTCCATGATGACGACGGTCTTACCAACTCCGGCGCCACCGAACGCACCCACCTTACCGCCCTTCAAGAACGGACAAATCAAATCGATGACCTTGATTCCAGTCGGCAGCACCTGTGGAGAAGTGGACTGATCCACCAGCAGCGGGGCGGGTCTGTGAATCGGATAATATTTTTCTGCCTCGACGGGCCCACGCTCGTCCACCGGAGTTCCCGTCACATCGAACACTCGTCCCATGACACCTTCGCCCACCGGCATCTGCATTGGACCACCGGTGTCTGTGACCTCAAATCCGCGTTTGAGTCCTTCAGTCCCGGACATTGAGATCGTCCGTACCCACTTGTCTCCCAAATGCTGTTGTACTTCGAGCGTGAGTTTCACGGGCTGGTCCGCGACGTTGTATTCCACCGACAAAGCGTTGTAGATGCCAGGCAAGCCGTCGGCAAATTCAACGTCAACCACTGGACCAGAGACTTGGACGATTTTGCCTGTACCCATACAAACCCTACTTTCCGTGCCAGCCGGCTTGATGTGGCACGCGCAATCTTGCGCGTGTCTTTCACGGGCGAGACGCCCGTGCCACAGAGGTTTATCAGCCGGCCTGCCCGCCAGCAATTTCGAGTAGCTCTTTCGTGATATTGCCCTGGCGCAACTTGTTGTATTCCAGCGTCAAGTCTTCGATGAGCCCCTCGGCATTGTCAGTAGCGTTCTTCATCGACACCATCCGGGCGCTCTGCTCGCTGGCTTTGGCATTCAACAAAACCTGGTAGACATAAATATTGAGATAGTGCGAGAGGATGTAGCCCAGAAACGCGGCCGGGCTCGGCTCAAATAGCGTCTCTTCGCGCGCCGCGGTTTCCTTTTCAGCCTCAGCCCCGGGAATTTTCAGTCCCTTAATTTCGCCCACCGGAAGATACTCAAGGTCGACCGGATGTTGCGTCAGTGTGTTGACGAAGCGAGTGGCTAGTATCCGAACTTCGTCTACTTCTCTTTTCAGGAACAGGTCGCGCGCAAACGCAGCAATCGCGCGGGCCTCGGGAAATTGTGGCGAATCGCCATAGGCGAATTCGGCAATCAGTTGCCGGCGAGTCGCAACCACAAACTGCGCCGCTTTGCGACCGGCGGTAATGAAGAGTGTTGACTCAGGCTCGAATTGCGTCGCCATGCGAAACAGATTGTTGTTAAGTGCGCCGCATAAACCTTTGTCCGCCGCCACGAGAATCACAGCACGTTTGCGAACGGGTCGGACTTCGAGCAGCGGATGGTTAAACTCTCGCAACTGCTTCGTGGCTTCACGCTGTAAGCGATAGATCAACTGGACGAACGGACGGCCGGCGAGGGCAGCATCCTGGGCTTTCCGCATCTTTGACGCCGCGACCATCTGCATCGCCTTGGTGATTTGCGATGTGCTGCCGACCGATCGAATACGTCTGCGGATGTCGCGCGTGCTATGCATGGTTCACTTCCAACCTTGTTTGAATGCGTCAGCTGTGGTTTTCAACTCGCCGGCTAAGAAATCGCTGAGCACCTTTTCGCGCGCGATCTTTTTGAGCAACGCGACGTGGCGCAAGGTCAGGAAGTCCGTTAAGCCGGCCTGATATTCTTTGATTCGTTCCACTGGCACGTCATCAGCGTAGCCGTTTTGGACTGACCAAAGCAGCGCCACCTGCACTTCGACTGAAAGCGGGCTGTACTGGGGCTGCTTGAATATTTCGACGATGCGTTTGCCGCGATCGATTTGCGCCTGGGTGTTGGCATCCAGCTCGGATCCGAATTGAGCAAACGCTGCAAGCTCCCGAAATTGCGCGAGGTCGCCTTTAAGTTGACCAGCGACTTGTTTCATAGCTTTGAACTGCGCGGCTGAACCGACGCGAGAAACCGACAGGCCTACCGAGATGGCTGGACGCACTCCCTGATAGAACAAATCCGTCTCCAAATAGATTTGTCCATCAGTGATCGAGATGACGTTCGTTGGTATGTAGGCCGAAACGTCGCCGGCTTGCGTTTCGATGATCGGCAAAGCTGTCAGCGAGCCGTTACCGTATTTCTCGCCAACCCGCGCCGCGCGTTCCAGCAGACGGCTATGAAGATAGAAAACGTCGCCCGGATACGCTTCGCGACCAGAGGGCCGCTTCAGGATGAGACAAACCTGTCGATAAGCCACGGCGTGCTTGGACAGGTCGTCAAAAATAATCAACGCATCCATGCCGTTGTCCATGAACCATTCACCCATGGCTGCGCCGGCAAACGGCGCGAGATATTGATTCGTCGCTGAATCGGATGCCGGCGAGGCGACGATGATTGTGTAGGGCATCGCGCCCGCTTCTTCCAGCACCGAGATCAGCCGCGCGATGCTCGATTGCTTTTGGCCAATCGCGACGTAGATGCAATACACCGGTCGAAACTCCTCATCGCCGGTCAAATCGGCAGACTGGTTGAGCCGCGCCTGATTGATGATCGTGTCGATACCGATGGTCGTCTTGCCTGTCGAACGGTCGCCGATGATCAATTCTCGCTGGCCACGACCGATGGGAATCATCGCGTCAATCGCCATGATGCCGGTTTGCATTGGTTGTCTGACGGGACTGCGACGGATGATTCCGGGCGCAAGTTTTTCGACTGGATAAGCCACTTTACTTTGGATGGGTCCTTTGCCATCCAATGGCTCGCCCAGGGTGTTCACTACACGGCCGAGCAGCCCTTTGCCGACTGGCACCTGCAGAAGTTTGCCCGTGGCTCGCGCTTCATCGCCTTCCCGAAGTGCGGTGTAGTCCCCCAGGATCACCACTCCAACTTCCGTCTCATCGAGGTTCAGCGCGAGGCCTGTAATGTCGTGACCGAGATCAATCATTTCATTGAGCATGGCGTCGCTCAGGCCTTCGATGCGAGCAACTCCGTCGCCAATTTCGCGGATGACTCCGACATTCTGTTTGGCAGCAACAGATTTTGCGCCCACGATCTGGGCTTCGATTTCCATTAACAGGTCAACCATCGATTCTTCACCGTGTCATCGCATGTCAGAAGCCCGACCATCAGTGGACCAGCTCCCAATCTCATGTTCGAACAAGCCCTTACTGAGGTGGGCTTCTGACATTCAATGGCCGGTGACTTCAGAAGCTTTTCTCAAGTGCGGCCAGACTTGCCTTGACGCTGCCGTCATAAACGTCACTGCCAACGCGAACCCGCACGCCGCCAATTAACGTGGGCCGTTCGGCAAACGAGGTGCTGATCCCTGGGCCGTACATACGAGCCAGTTTGAGCTCAATGTCTTTTCGCAAATCAGACATCAATGGCGTTGCGCTTTCGACTTCGGCGGTGTGCCGCAGCCGTTCGAGCCGGACCAACCGCTCAAACTGATTCGCGAGCGCCAGGTAGCCACGACGTTTGGAGCCTAAAACGCCCTGGACTACCTGACGAACACGACGTTCATCCAGAGATCCATCGACCTGGCACAGCCGAAACAGATGCCTGGCTTCACGTTGCATTTGCTTGGTGGTTTTCATCTCAGTTACTCGGACTAACGCGCGATCAATTCCCTGGATGTTTCTTCAGCCAGGCGGCGCTGATCCTCCGTCGTCAAAATTTTGCCCGTGATCGTTGCAGTGGTCTGTACTACCAGCCGGCCCACTTCACGTTTGAGGTTGGCAAGCATGCGACTGTGATCCTGAATGGACGACTCGTGCGCCTTGGCGACGATCTGCTCGGCGGCCGCGCTTGCCTTTGCGGTTTCCTGCGCGCGAAGACGAGCGGCTGCATCGCGGGCCTCGCCGATGATCTGGTTTGCTTCTGCACTCGCCTGCGCCAGCACCTCCTGACGGTGAAGCTCGGTCCTCGCCAACTCGGTCTTGATTTTTTCGCTGTTGGCCAAGCCTTGCGCAATTAGCTGACGCCGCTCGCTCAACATGCGCAGGACAGGCTTGTAAGCAAATAGATAAAGGAGTACACAAACAATCGAGAAGCTGATTACCTGGGCAATCAAATGGCTCCAGTCCACGCCGAAGGTCCGGGCAATCTCTTGGATCTGCCCGCCACTTTCACCTTCCAGAAACAAGAGAAAAGCATTCATGCTCTTACACTCGCGGCAGTTTGAGCCGTCCCACGGATCGACCCGCTATGCTCCCTTACTTCACCAGGAACAGCGTGTAGAAAACGATCGCTTCGGCAAAGGCAATTGCCAGGATCGATTGGACCAGAACTTTTGTGGATGCTTCGGGATTTCGGCCAACCGCTTCTGAGGCTTTCATGCCGATGATGCCCACCGCGATGGCTGCTCCAATCGCTGCCAAACCTACGTGCAAACTTCCAGTCATAACTTTTGTCCCTTTCCAATTATCAGTTCACGCCTGCGCCGGCTGGTGCCCTTCTGTCTCATGTTGGCAAATCAACAGCGTAAAGACGGCGGTCAACAACATGAAGACCAGCGCCTGGACCAACCCCACCAGCAACTCCAGAAAATAAAAAGGAACCGGCAACAGCCAACTTAGACTTGGGACGAGAGTGGCCATCGTTTCCAGCATGTTCTCTCCGGCAAAGGTGTTGCCGTAGAGGCGAAAGCTCAGCGACACGGGTCGGAACAAGATTGAAATGACCTCCAGGCAGCCCACGGCAAAGAACACCACCGCCATGACAACCTTCATCACCCCCGCACTCTCGCCCTTTGGCGCGAACAGTTCCTTTGCAAATCCCAGCGGCCCAACCTCGCGAAGGGCCCACAAGATCCAGCAACCAAAAAACACGAGGGCCATCGCTAACGTCAGGTTTACGTCGGCGTTGGCGCCACGCAACAGCGGCACATCGATCCTGAATCCCTGAGAAGTGGCGTGACCCCACCCAATCGTGCCGACCCCGGGAAGAAGTCCCAGCCAGTTGGCAGAAAGGATGAAGATGAAAACGGTGGCGAAAAACCAAAATGTCCGCTCAACCAGATGCTTGCCCAGCAGTCCCTCGAGAAAGCCATAGAGACTTTCGATTAGCCATTCCACAAAATTCTGCGCGCCACTGGGAACCTGGTCCATGCGTCGAGTGGCAACGCGCGCAAAGAGAATGAGGCCGAGTGCAACAACCCAAGTGACGACCATGGAATTGGTGATGGGAAAGCCCAGGATACGACCAACTTCAAGCGCTTTCGCGGACAAGCCATGTGCTTCCGGCGCAGAAGTGGTGGGCGAGGCGTGCGCAGTTGCTGGACTCGATACCGCTGCAGGCGTTTGGGATTGAGCCGCGGCGGCGAACATCAGGTACGTGGCGAGCAACGCAAGCACCACAATGGGCCTTCGTCGCGCGCGCACTTTTACCGCTTCGCGAACGGTTCGCGCCATACCTTCCGGCGACAAATGATCTCGTAAGTCTCCAGGCATCTGGTCAATGTTGAAAACAATTAGCAGGACGCATAGAACGGTCCTGCGATTTATCAAATTTTAGGTGGCGTGAAACTGATGGGTACTGTCAAAACTGACAGTTCGGGTAAATAGGAACCCGATGTCGTTTGGGTTCAATCTTCCCGGTCGCGGCTTCTACCGCGGAGGATCGTTACTGCTGCCAGCCACCACCCAAGGATTTATAAAGCTGCACCACCGTCAGCAGTTCATCGCGGCGGGCTTGGGCCAGGCTCAACTCTGCGTCGAACAGTTCGCGATCGGCGTCGAGAGCTTCCAGTAAGTTCGAGACACCGCCCGTGTAGCGCATGTACGAGAGTCGCGCGCGATCCTGAAGCGTGGCGACCAGCAGCTCGCGTTGCGCGCGTACCTCTCTGGTTTTGCGATAAGCAATCAAAGAGTCAGAGACTTCGCGAAAGGCGTTCTGAATTGTGCGTTCGTAATTCACCAGAAAAAGATCTCTCTGCGCCTCAGTGAACCGAACGTTCGACTTGAGCCGGCCGCCGGTGAAGATAGGTTGCGTAATCTGCGGAATGAAGCCCCAAACGCTTTGAGGGGATTTGAAGAGATTGGTTAGCGATGTACTCTCGAATCCCAGAAAGCCTGAGAGTGAGATGCGCGGAAAGTAAGCTTTTCGAGCGACGTCGATGCGTGCGCCGGCGGCAATCAGGCTTTGCTCGGCCGCCCGAATATCGGGGCGTCTGACCAGCAAATCGGACGGCAGACCTGGCGGCACGCTTGGCGGTACCTGCTCTTCGGTCAAGCCAAGGCCGCGCGTGATCGGACTCGGGTTCCTCCCGACCAAAACGCTTAAGAAATTCTCCTGCTGCTCGATAGATCTTTCCAGCGCCGGGATAGTCTCCGTGGCGCTGTAAACGAGTTCTTCAGCTTGACGAACTTCCAGCATGTTGGAAACCCCGCGCTGTTCTCTTAATTTAATAATTCGCAGTGACTCCTGGCGCGAAACCAGCGTGCGTTTGGCGATCTCAAGTTCAAAATCCAATTCGCGCAAAACGAAGTACGAGCCGGCGACGTCACTAACAATAGTCGTCAGCACGGCTTTCCGTGCCTCTTCACTCGCCAGCAGATCGGCCCGCGCCGCCTTTGTTTGCTTTCGCAGACGGCCCCAAATATCCAGTTCGAAAGTGAATAAGTTCAGCAGGATGCTGCCGAAGGTGTGCCCTTTGTTTATTGGTTCGGGCAATCTCACTTCGCCATCTCTTGACCTGCCCACGGTGACAAGGTCGGCGCTGGCGCCGATTTGCGGATACTGTTCCGAGCGAGTCAGTCCCAGGTTCGCGCGCGCTAAGTCGACGCGCGCTACCGCTTCGCGCAGATCGTAGTTATAAAGCAGAGCATCGCGCACCAATTCTTGAAGCCGGGAGTCGCGGAAGATCTCGAACCATCTTGTGTCGGCGAGTGTCTGCGGATCGGGCGGCGCGTTCGGATCTTCCACACCGCGATAGACTGGCGGCGTCGGTACCTTTGGTATCTGATCTCTTTTCTGACCGAGCGCAATAGTCGGCGTTAAGCTGACGATCAGGACAATAATGAGAGGGCGCATCACGAGTGGCCTCCCGCAGGTAAAGGCGGCGCATGTTCGATATCTGTCTTGATTGGGATTGCGGGTGGCGGTCCTTCAACTTTCTTTCTTCGCCGGCCAAGCGCTTCAACAAAAGTGTAGTTCCCTGGAATGATGAAGACGCCAAGAGCCGTCGCTACGAGCATGCCGAAGAAAACTCCTGTGCCCATCACGTTTTGCGCACCGGCGCCGGCGCCACTTGCTTTCATCAAAGGCACGACACCCAGAATGAATGCGAAGGCAGTCATCAGGATCGGCCGGAACCTCAATCTTGCTGAAGTCAGCGCTGCATCCTCGAGCGACAAACCCTCTTCATGTTTAGCCTTCGCGAATTCCACGATCAGGATCGCGTTCTTTGCCGCCAGGCCGATCAGCATAACCAGCCCGATCTGCACGTAAACGTTATTGTCGAAACCAAAGAGCCAGACACCGAACAGCGCGCCCAACGCGACGAGTGGTGAGCCGAGGAGCACCGCCCACGGAAGCCGCCAACTTTCGTACATCGCGGCGAGCAACAGGAAGACGCAGACGATTGCCAGGATTAACGTAGGCAAAGGAGGCGGCGCGATCTTTTCCTGAAAAGACAACTGCGAGTAGGCAAAGCTCATTTCCTTTGGCATCTGCTCGGCGAAAACTGCCTCGAGTGCCGCCAAAGCCTGGCCGGATGTATAGCCCGGCGCAGGTGCGCCCTGCATCTCGACTGAACGCAACAAATTGAATCGCGTTGTCAGTTCAGTGCCGGTGGTTTTCTCGACTGAGACCAGAGTTGACAGCGGGATCATTCGGTTCGTCGATTCCGACCGGACATAGATCTTGCCGATGTCTTCAGACTTGAGACGGCTCTCAGGTTGCGCCTGGGCATAGACGCGATACAGTCGGCCAAACCGGTTGAAGTCGTTGACATAGGCGCCGCCCATCGCGGTCGACATCGCCGTAAATACTTCATTGACCGGCACTCCGAGGGTACGCGCTTTCTCGCGGTCGAGTTCGACTTTCACCTGAGGATAGTTCGGATCGAAGGATGTAAAGACGTTGCCCAACTCAGGCCGTTGACGTGCCGCTGTAAGAAACTTTCTCGAGAGATCACCCAACTGGTCCACCGTCATCGATCCGCTGCGATCCTGGATTAGAAAGTTGAATCCTGACGCGGCGCCAAATCCCGATAGGGTGGGAATGTTGAATGGAAAGACGATCGCCTCGGGAATGGCCGCAAACTCTCTCTGTAACTGAGTCATGATGCCTTTGATCTTTTCTTTTTCATCATGACGTTCTTCCCACGGCTTCAAGCGCGCGAACAACGTTCCGTAATTGGGCTGGTACGTGTTCGTCACCACGCCGTAGCCACCGACCGTTTGATAAGACTCGATCGCGTGGACCTTACTGAGGACAGCTTCGACTTTCTTAAGTACTTCGCTGGTGCGCTCAAGTGAAGCTCCGGGAGGAAGTTGGACATTTACTCCGAGAATGCCCTGGTCCTCTTCAGGAATAAATCCGGCGGGGATCATCTTGCCGAAGAAGCCGGCACCGACAACCACCACCGCGACGATTGCGATCGTGATGATTCCTTTGCGTATTAGTATGCGAGAGCCGCTGACGTAGCCCCTCGTGACGAAATCGAACCCCTTATTGAACCAGCGAAAGAAAACCCCGATCGGGCCCCAGGCGGGTTTCGGCGGCTTGAGCAGAATCGCGCAAAGCGCCGGCGTCAAGGTCAGCGCATTGAACGCAGATAACAGCACTGATATGGCGATGGTCAGCGCAAACTGTTTGTACATATTGCCGACCAATCCGCCCAGCAAAGCAACCGGAATGAATACTGCAGACAGGATTAGCGCGATTCCAATAACCGGAGCCGAGACTTCCTTCATTGCCTGGATGGTCGCCTCCTTTGGCGTCAGGCCATGTTCCAGGTGATGCATCACTGCCTCGACCACCACGATGGCGTCGTCCACCACAATTCCGATCGCCAGCACCAGGCCAAACATCGAAAGCGTATTGATGGAGAATCCCAATATCGGGAAGAAGATAAACGTGCCGACCAGCGACACCGGAATAGTGAGGATCGGAATGATCGTCGCGCGGACATTCTGCAAAAAGATGTAGACGACCAGCACGACAAGGATCAGCGCTTCGACGAACGTATGCAGGATGGCTTCAATAGATGCTTCTACTGCGGGTGTGGTGTCATAGACGATCTTGTAATCGACGTCGGGAGGAAACAGCGTCTTGGCATGTTCGAGCGTTTCATAGATCGTCTCAGCGGCTTTCAACTGGTTGGCGCCCGGAAGCAAATAAACCGCCATGGCCCCCGCCGGCTTGCCGTTAAGACGTCCGAATGAGTTGTAATCCTGCGACCCTAGTTCAACGTGGCCGATGTCCTTGATACGAACCACCGCGCCGGTCGCGGTTTGCCGAACGATTACTTGCTCAAACTCTTCGGGAGTGATCAGGCGGCCTGGGGCGCTAACCGTCTCAGTCATTTCCTGATCTTTTGGCGTCGGTGCGCCGCCAATCTTTCCTGCCGGCGCCTGAATGTTCTGTTCTTTAATTGCCTTAATGACGTCCGCCGGGACCAGGCCGAGCTTGGCCATCATGTCGGGCTTAAACCAAACCCGCATGCCGTAATCGGTACCGCCGAAAAGATCGACCTGAGCAATGCCGGGAATTCTGAGAAGCTGATCACGCAGGTTGATGCCGCAATAGTTGATCAAAAAATTCGCGTCGTACGAGTCCTTTGGTGAATACAAGGAAGCCACCATCAGAATGCTCGGACTCTGTTTTTTGACGGTGACACCTTGTTGAGTTACCTCAGCCGGCAGGCGAGCCGCCGCCGCCGCCTGCCGGTTTTGCGTGAGGACGTTCGCCGTATCCTGATCGGTTCCTACCTGGAAGTTAACATCGAGCAGCATGCGGCCGTCGCTGGTGTTCGACGACTTCATGTAGATCATGTTGTCGACGCCGTTGACTTCCTGCTCGATCGGAACGGCGACTGACTGTTCGACAGCCTCTGCGGAGGCACCTGGATAAGTTGCCGTGACGCGGATGTTGGGCGGCGCGAGAAAGGGATACTGCTCGATTGAAAGTCCGCGGATGACAACGATGCCACCGAGGAGGATCAGAATCGAAATAACAATCGAAACGATCGGCCGGTTGATAAAGAAGTTTGCCATGCCCTTAGTTGCTTGCCCTTCGCACTATTGGCGGGCGACCTCGCTACTGGAAGGTTTGACTTCACTTCCAGGCCGCGCTTTTTGCATGCCTTCGACAATCACTCGATCGCCTGCCTTGAGCCCATCCAGCACGATGTAATAATTGTCTGACTTGTCGCCAACCTTTATCGTCCGCACCTGGACCTTGTTTTGAGCGTCCACAACCATGACGGTCTTGGCGCCCTGCAACTCCTGAATTGCTTTCTGAGGTACCAGGACGGCGTTTTCATGTTCAGCAACCGCCACGCGCACACGCGCGAACTGGCCGGGTCGTAGATAGCTGCCGGGATTGGGAAAGCTCGCCTGGACCTTCATCGTTCCGGTCGTCGGATCAACCAAACGATCGATTACTTTAAAAGTGCCGGGTTCCGGGTGCCTGCTGTTGTCGGAAAGGAACAAATCGAATCGGATGCTGCCGGCGCGTTTACCGGCACTTTCGGGACTGGTTATTTTCAGGTACTCGACTTCGCTCAAGCTGAAATCAACCAATAACGGATTCGATAAAGACAAGGTAGCGAGCAAGGTCGCGTCGCCGCGGCCCACCAGGTTTCCTTCGTCAACCTGTTGGAAGCCGATCACGCCGCTGATGGGGGCGCGAATGTCGCAATAACTTAGGTCCAACTCGGCTTGAATAAGACGCGCGCGGGCCGCGGAAACTTCGGCTTCAGCA
Source organism: uncultured Acidobacteriota bacterium (assembly GCA_963726075.1). Classification (GTDB taxonomy): domain Bacteria; phylum Acidobacteriota; class Blastocatellia; order Pyrinomonadales; family Pyrinomonadaceae; genus UBA11740. Next base: position 685,743 of record CAVSAQ010000002.1, read on the forward strand.
CGTGCAATCGTGTATTTCACCGACGCTTCGAGATTTGTAAGGTTCGCCCGGTTCGCATCGACGTTGGCCTGGGCCGACTTCTCCGCTGCGACAGCCGCGTCGAGTTCGATCTCCGTCACAGCCTTTTCCCTCGCCAAAGGCCTAATACGCGCCAAATCTTGTTGAGTCTTGCTATGCACAGCGAGTGCGTCCGCCAATTCGGCCTGTGCTTTCAACACGTCTGTGCGCTGTCGCGCCTGCGCCAGATCAGCAATAGATTTCGCCAGAAAAGCTTTGGCCGATTGAACTGCTGCCTGAAAGGGACGCTTGTCGATAGTGAAAAGCAGTTGGCCTTTTCTCACCGGCGTGCCTTCTCTGAAGTAAACCTTCTGAAGAATCCCCTCGACGCGCGCGCGTAACTCCACCGTTTCTTCCGACTTGGTTTGGCCGACGTACTCGCTGTAGATCGGCACTGTCCTCTCGGTTATTTGCTCGACTATGACGGTGGGTGGTGGAGGGGCTTGAGCAGCGGCCTTAGAATTTTTCTTGCTGCATCCGACGCTAGCCAGTCCGAACGCGACGGGCAAGATTATTACCAGAGCGTAAAGCTGGCGACCTGGCTTAGAGTTCATGTCGACTCCTTAGTAGCGGCGACTTCTTGAACGGAACGGATGTCGGGGTTTCGTTTCCCTCCTTAGTCTCGATCGTCACTCAGCCACTTTTCGTTGATTTCGATAGCGCCAATTAGACTTCTTGTAAGCTACCGTTGGCGAAATTCTAGTTTCGGGGCGCGGCTGCGTAGTACTGGCAAAAGTGACAGTTCTGTTCGGCATTAAACGGGACTCTGCTGGTCAGGTCATGGCAAGAGAGCTCTTGATCGCGTCCGGAATCATGGGGGTCTGCCTGGTGATTCACGTTACCGGCATACTCTTTCTTGGTGAACAATTCGTCCGCCATCGCCAAACAATCGAAGAACGGGTGGGCTTCAGCTATGCCGCGGTTTTGCTGATCTCAGTCTTTGCGACAATCATTGTGCTCCACGTTACCGAAGCCGCGATCTGGGCAGTCTTCTACTGGCGGGCCGGCCTGTTTCCAGATTTCGAGACCTCACTTCACTTTTCGCTTCAGAGTTATTCCACCGTTGGTTACGGCGACGTGGGGCTTCCACAAAAGTGGCGCTTGTTAGGAACGATTGAAGGTATCTCCGGAGTGTTGTTCTGCGGGCTGTCCGCCGCATTCCTGTTCGCGGTTGTAAGCACTCTCTTTCGCTTTCGAGTACAGCGACTCCGCCGGGAAATTAATCGAGCCGAACCATAAAGCGAGGCCTTTTTAGCAAACCTCCCGCAAGTCAGCCTGTCAAAACTTACAGTTACTCTTACGTTTAAGTGGGATTAGGCTCGGAGTGGAACACTGTCGGGGGGTGAACCGTGCTACGTCTCGGTACCAATGAAAGGGGTCGCCATGCGAATTGATCGAAAATTGAATGCGATTGCTCCCGTCATTCTCTTGTTGCTGGCGTTTGTCATAACCGCAGCCGGTCAGGAGCCGGTAGCGTCTCTGGTGGGAAGTGCGAGTGGCGAGGGCACGATCAAACTCGGCAAAGAAGAGTTCAAACTAAATGCAATCGTGGTGAAGTTGTTCGAGGGTGGCAAAGCAGAATTTCACCTCGTCACTGACATCACGGTTTTCGCGAATGGGACATGGTCGCGCGCTAGTGATGATTCTTTGGAAATCGATCTTAAAATTACCGGGAACGTAGCAGCCGGCAACATGGAGGGCGCCGGAAGGTTGTTTCTCACCAAAGACAAGTCGATCAAAGAGCTCAAGCTACAAGTGTTGAATAAGTCCAGCCGAAAAACGATCAAGGTCGACTTCATCGCGAAATAAATTCGATCGTAACTGCGGCTACTCGCCGAATCTCATTCCTGTTGCAGTTCGTGAATCGCGCAAATCGAACGGCGCGAAAAACAATCGGAGCCATCAGGCAGATAACCTTGTCCTAAAATTGCGATGGGCCGAGTAACGCGATGCTCGGCCCATCCAGGAGGTTGCGCGTGCGTTCCTGTCGCCTAAGAAGACGCTTCACCACCCCCCTCTCCCGGAATGATCCTACGGGATCGCATCGCATCTCTACTGTCAATACTGACAGGGCTGCCCGCCGAAATTCTGACTAACTGTCAGAAATGACAGGTATCCGAAGGCGCGGACCCACTTAACATTCAGGTTTCAAGATGATCCAGTCATCTTTCTCGACTCTCGGTCGATGGACTTGGGAGGAACACATGAAAAAGCTAATTCTCTTCTTGCTTATTGTTATTGCTCCAGCAGTCGTGAACGCTCAAAAGGTCAAGGTGCGCACCGATCCCGGCATAGACTTCCAAAAATTCAAGACTTACGCCTGGTCTCATGGCATTCCCGCGGCGAATCCGCTGATTGGGCAACTGATCATCCAGGCGATTGAACAGGCACTGGCGGCGAATGGCCTGACAAGAGTCAACGCGGACGCAGATCCTGATATGAGCGTTGTTGTCTGGGCAGCGCTCGATTCCAGCTTGCACATCTCGCAACCGACCTGGGGCAGATCGGTCACCAGTGCGACCGCAACGGGCATCCCTTTGGGCGCTCAGAGTGCGCAGATACCTGAAGGAACTTTGGTGGTGGCCATCTCAGACGCGCGAACTAAGAATAGTGTCTGGTATGCAACCGCGAGCACGACTCTTAACTATGGCCCGACGGGTGACCTGATGAAAGATGCCCAGCGCGCCGACAAACAGATCCAGAAGGTCGTGACAAAAATGTTCAAGAAGTATCCCAGCCGCGCCGGCAAGAAATAAATCGAGAGTGGCGCACCTGCCTTAACTCTGAGGGCGCGGCGGAGACTCTTGGTACTCGCATGCCAATCTGGCTCTATGAAGTTCATCCACTCTACACGGCAATCCTTTTGGTTCTGCCGATCGAGATTGTTGCGCTGCTGGGTCTCTTCCTGACGCGTCGCCTGATCATTCCGCGGCTTCGTTATCACGACGGAGCCAACGACGCGGTTAGCGGTGTCGTTCAGGCTATCGGCGTCTTTTATGGCATCACCGTCGGTTTGATTGCCGTCGGTGTTTGGAACACGAATTCGAATGCGTCAGACTTGGTTTCGAGGGAAGCAACCTCCATTGGCACTCTGTATAACGACGTCAGCGGCTATCCCTTTCCAGTCAGAGATGAGTTGCGAGCAAAGCTGCGCGAGTACACGGTTTTCGTAATCGAGCAGGCATGGCCGGCACAGAAGCAGGGATACGGACAACAGTTGAACGCCGGCAAAAAGATTCTGGACGATTTTCAGTTTCGGCTTTACCGATTCGAACCCGCTACGCCAGGCCAGGTCGCGCTGCATTCCGAAACGCTACAAGCCTACAACCACCTTATCGAGAATCGCCGCCTCCGAATCGATGCCGTTGACAGCGGTCTGTCCGCCGTCATGTGGTCCGTGATCTGGGTCGGCGCCGCCATTAGCATCGGGATCGCCTACTTCTACCAGATCGAAGACGCGAAACTGCACGCTATTCTGGTAGCGCTTATGGGAGGCTTCCTCGCGATGGTGCTTTTCATGATCGTGATTAACGACAAGCCCTTTTATGGCTACGTCAGCATTCCATCCGATCCCTACAAACTCATTCTGGATCGACTGATTGATCAGACTGGGTAGGGGCCATCCTGTTAAAACTGACAGTTATTCGCCTTGTTTTGTAAGCCTAGCATCAGGCCGAAATACCGCTGCTCAATTGTCTTAGAGCCAGAAGGTGGGAATCTCAGATGCGACGCACTTTTCCTTCAGCAATATTTATTTTTTTAATCTGTCTCTCGTTGTCCCTGCCCGGCGCATTTGTTGCACGGGCCCAAACTGCGAAAAGTACCAGAGCCCGTCCTCAGTCGATCCAAGCCAGTGACCGCGGCTGGCCCCGCGGCTACAGCCTGCCGAACGAGGCCCAAATCGTGCTTTACCAACCGCAAGTCGCCACTTGGGAAGGTCAGAAACATATGGTGGCGCTTGCCGCCGTCTCGTATTTGACTAAGGGAGCCGACAAGCCTGCGTTGGGTACGATCAAAATCGAGTCTGATACATCAGTATCTCTTGAGCAGCGGCTGGTGAAGTTCTCGACGCTCAAAATCACCGAGGCAAATTTTCAAACTCTCTCAAAGGATCAGACCCGCGAGATTGTAACCGCATTGGAAAAAACGATTCCCGACGAAGACAGGATGATTTCGTTGGATAGAGTCGTGGTTCAGATAGACAAGAGTTTGATTGTTCCGAAGAACGTCGAAGGGTTGAAGGCTGATCCGCCGATAATTTATCTGAGTCGCACGCCCGCGATCTTAATCGGTTTTGACGGTGAGCCGATCTGGAGTCCAATCAAGGACAACGAGTTGAAGTTCGCGGTGAACACCAATTGGGACGTGTTTCAACACGGGCCCACCGGAATCTACTATCTGCGTGCCGACACGACCTGGTTGATGGCCACTGATTTGAAGGGCCCGTGGACGCAGCCCACCAAACTTCCCGATAGCTTTGCGAAGTTGCCGGCAGACGATAATTGGAAGGAAGTCAGAGCGAACATTCCCGGAAAACGTGTGACTAAGGTCCCAACTGTTTTCTTCAGTACTGAGCCTGCGGAGCTCATCCTGGTTGAAGGGCCGCCAAAGTTTGTCCCCGTTCCAGGAACTGGTTTGCTTTGGGTCAGCAACACGGAAAGTGATCTGTTCGCGACTGGAACCGATGGGCAGCTTTTCTATCTGGTGGCGGGGCGGTGGTTTCGTGCTCCAAACTGGAACGGCAATTGGAGTTTCATAACCCCGCACCTGCCGCCGGATTTTTTGAAGCTTTCACTTGAGCATCCGCGTTCGCGCGTGCTCGCGTCGGTTCCGGGAACGCAACAAGCGGCTGAAGCCGTACTGTTGGCCCAAGTGCCACAGATCGCCCGCGTAAACAAGAAAGAGATCCGCGCGCCCGAGGTGATCTACCAGGGCGAGCCACAGTACGACCCAATTCAGGGAACTCAAGTCGCCCGCGCGGTGAACACAGACAAAGACATTCTCAAGGTGGGCGAGACTTACTATCTCCTGTTTGAGGGAGTTTGGTTCATGGCTAGCAACCCTAAGGGAGCATGGACGCTTGCCACTTCCATACCCAAAGAGATTTACGAGATTCCTGCAAACTCACCGGCTCACAACGTAACGTATGTAACGGTAGAGCAGGATGACGATGAGGACGATGATTGGGTCACTTATGCCGCAGTTGCCGGATACAGCGGCATGATGATCGGATGGGGAACTACGGTTTGGGGAACCGGTTGGTATTACCCGCCCTATTATGGGTACGGCGGATATTACCCAGTCTATTACCCCTATTGGAGAACGTACGGATACGGCTCCTGGTACAACCCGTACAGCGGCATCTATGGAACTGCCGGCAGAATCTATGGGCCATACGGAGGGGCAGGCTTTGGGGCACGCTATAACCCAAGCACAGGGACTTACGCGCGTGGCGCTTTTGCTTATGGGCCAAATGGTGCGCGCGGCGCCGCCCAGGCTTACAACCCGCGCACGGGCACTTATGCGCAAACACGACAAGGTTCCGGCGTTTACGGAAGTTGGGGCTCGACGCAGGTGCAACGCGGCGACGACTGGGCCAGCACCAAGCGATTCACCAGTAGCGCCGGCAACACGACCAGAGTTACGCGTGGCAGCGAAGGTGGAACCTTGGTTAATCGCCGTGGGGAAGGTTTTGTCGGAAAGCAGGGCGATAACGTTTACGCGGGCCGTGACGGAAGTGCTTATCGGCGCGACGCCAACGGCAATTGGAGCAAGTTCGAGAACGGTCAGTGGAACCAGGCACAGCGACCCGATGGCGCTAATCCAGTGCGCGACAGCATGCTGAATGATCAGGCACGACAAAGAGAGAGGAACGCTAGCGGGGAACGGGCAGGCCAGTCCGCGAACAGGCCAACCCAAATGGACTCCTCTGTGTTCCAAAACCTCGAACGCGATCGATCAGGGCGGATGGAAGGAGCCCAGCGCACGCGCGACTTGGGCACCTACCGAAGCCGCAGTACCAGCACAGCGGGAAGTTATCGTGGGGGTGGCTACTTGAAGAGGGGGCGGGGGCGGTTTCAGAGGGGGCGGCGGCCGCGGGGGTGGCGGCCGCCGTCGCTGAGCCGGACTTTTCCCCTTTTGGTCTCGCGCCGGCACGGTTGTTCGTTTGCAATCTGCAGGCGGCGCGAGAATGCCACGAGTCGCTGACTCGTTCCAGGTCGAGTCGGCGGCCTCGCCAATCAATCTCTACTTTGAGCTTAGAAGCCGCGGCTGCCCGTGAATATCGAGCGTGGTTTACTGGTGGAACCGGGACGAAGTGGGTGGCGTCACGGAAAACTTTTTGTCCCGTAACCACAGAGTGCTAGACTATCGCAAGCCAACGGATTCCTGTCCCTTACTTAGGTTGGACTTCTTCCGCGTCAACTGGTCCACGTCGAGAAAATCAAATGACCCGAGAGGAAGTCTTGCCACTCGACTTAGTAGAGCGAGGCAATGCGGCAAGCAATCCACTCTCCCCGCCGCCGAAGGGCTTTTAATGCCAATAGGGATTTCTGCGCGCGTTTTTTCCCTCAAGTCCCTAATCAAAACGGTAATAAGACAAAAAGTAACCATTCGGTTGTGCGTGTCAGAGTTCATTGCGACCGGGGCCTTGTCGACCGTGGAAGGCCGGGTGAATGATGCAAGCCATCGCCTTGGGAAGATTCACTGATTCAGCCCAGCAGAAGTTCGAAGCCAAGCTGGCGATGCTTCGGCCCGTATTTGCGGCGGTGCTGGTCGGTATCGGCTATTACATCGGAGCAAAGATTGGTTTCGCACTCACCTTCGCACCTCATCCCGTATCAACACTGTGGCCGCCCAACTCAATTTTGCTGGCGGCATTAGTGCTCGCGCCATTTCGCTGGTGGTGGTTGTTTCTTTTGGCAGTCCTGCCTGCGCATTTTTTGATTCAGATTCAGTCGGGTGTTCCAGTCCCGATGATCCTCGGTTGGTTTGTCAGCAATTCCAGCGAAGCCGTTCTGGGTGCGCTTTGCCTGCACTATCTGAACCGGCGACCGCTGCGCTTTGACAGCATTGGGCAGGTTTCCACTCTTGTTTTCGTGGCCGTGCTCGCTCCTTTCCTTTCGTCGTTTTTGGACGCCGGCTTTGTAGTTCTAAATGGCTGGGGCAATGCCGGCTATTGGCATGTCTGGGGAATGCGGTTTTTCTCGAACGTGCTGGCGGAATTGATCATCGTTCCTTTAATCGTACTGTGGGGTACTGATCGGCTTGGCGCGTTGCGAGGCTTGCCGGCTTGGCGTTGGCGAGAAGCAATCGCTTTAGCTCTCGCTTTGATTGTCGTCAGCGTAGGAGCATTTAGTTGGGATGAAGGTTTGCATTCGCACGCGATGTTGTATACGCCTCTGCCAATTCTCCTTTGGGCAGCGGTCCGTTTTGGACCAAAAGGCGTAAATCTCTCGCTCGCAGTGGTGACGCTTCTCGCCATTTGGGGCGCCATTCACGGTAGCGGGCCCTTCGTCGGATATTCGCCCGAACAGAATGCGCGTGCCATCCAATTGTTTCTTATCTTGATCTCAATGCCGCTGATGTTTCTGGCTGCCGTTATTCAGGAACTGGCGCGAGCTCAGGAGAGAGCGCGGCAAAATGAAGATCGACTATCAATGGCTTTGAGCGCAGCGCAACTGGGCACTTGGGATTGGGACATTAGAGACGATGATACGACATGGTCGAACGAGACGAAACGAATGCTTGGGTTGTCGCCCAGCGATCCCGAAACTACTCCGGAGGGTTTCTTCGCGCTCTTGCATCCCGAGGATCGCTCATCGGTCGAGCAAGCTATTAATCGCGCGATCAGGCATGGAACTCCGTACGAATCGGAATTTCGGGTACCCCAACCAGACGGCAGCGTTCGTTGGGTGCGCGGCAAGGGGAGGGTTGTCTTCGACGATCAAAAAAGGCCAGTCCGCATGGTTGGCGTAAACGCCGACATAACCCGGCAAAAAGATGCTGAAGCACAACTACTAAAAAGCAATCGTCACGTTCGCGCACTTGCCGGCCGGTTGATAAACGCCCAGGAAGAAGAGCGCCGCCGCATTTCGCGTGAACTGCACGACGACCTGAATCAAAGAGTTGCGACGCTGTCGGTGGCAATCAGTCGGCTTAAAAGACTTCCCGCATCACAAGAAGAAATCATCGTCGGCCTCGATGAACTTTACGATCAGACGCATGACTTGAGTAACGACATTCGACAACTATCCCATCAACTGCACCCGGTCACCCTTGAACACCTTGGTTTGGCTGAGGCGTTAAAGGTATACGTCGATGAATTCGAAAAGGAAACAGGAATAGTCACAACTTTCACGGCGAGGTTAGGCGAAAAGATCGCCCCCGAGATCTCAATGTGCCTGTATCGAATCGTGCTCGAAGCACTCGGCAACATCAATCGCCATTCCCGTGCCAGGTCGGCTTCAGTTCGATTGGAAGAACACGAACAAGTTTTGACGTTGGAAGTTGTTGATTCGGGAAAAGGCTTTGATGTGGACGCAGCACGGCGCGGCAGCGGGCTGGGTCTGATGAGTGCAGAAGAGCGCGTAAATTTGCTGCAAGGATCCTTCGAGCTTAGCTCAATTCCCACGGAGGGAACGCGACTGACTGTAAAGATTCCCCTGAGGTGAACATGAGTCATCCTAGAATTCTTTTAGCTGACGATCACAGGATGTTCGCTCAGGGACTTGAGCGCTTGTTGCGCGATGAATTCGAATTGCTAGAGACAGTCGAGAACGGCCAGGAACTGGTCGACGCTGCTATCCGTCTGTCTCCGGATGTCATCATCGTAGATATCTCAATGCCGGTCTTAAATGGGTTTGATGCTGTGCGTCAACTTAAGAAAAAAGGGAGTTCGGCGAAAATAATTTTTCTGACTATGCATGCCGACAAGAGCCTCGTTGCGGAAGCAATCCGCTGCGGCGCGTCGGGTTATGTTTTGAAGCAATCAGCGGGAAGAGAGTTGATCTCAGCTATCAGGCAAGTTTGTGAAGGGAAGGCTTATCTCCCAAAAATTGTAAGTAATGAGTTGAATCAGGCCATTGCCGGGAGCCTGCCGCAGAGCCTCGATCTGACGCCGCGCCAGCGCGAAGTACTCCGTCTGATCGCGCAGGGTCATACGATGAAGGAGATAGCGGCCGTGCTGGGAATTTCAACCAGGACCGCCGAGTCGCATAAGTACGAGATGATGGAAGCTTTGGGCGTTCAAACAACGGCCGAACTGGTTCAATACGCACTAAAACTGGGATTAATCTCTACTTAAGGCTCTGTAACCCGTATTTTTTCGGATTGTTTTGCTTTTTGACCGGCTGTAGGCTACCAAATCTCCGAAACGCCTTGCGCCAGGAGATAATATTTTTTGCTAGTGGAAACGAGAATTTACAACGGGTCCCTGAAAACCGCGTCCGTTTCCGTCCAGGTCGGTTTAGCTATTCACAAATCTGACGAATTTACGTCGATCGGATTACGCGGTTCTCTCTGGAGCCCAAACAAGTGCTCTTCCCGACTTTCATTCTCGGTCTATCCGATGGTCTCTTAAGATCTGCATGTCTTCTGCTGGTTCTGGCTGTCGTAACTCACGCGCAATCCAACGCCTCGATTCAAGGAGAAGTCACTGACCAAAATGGTGGCGTGATCCCCGCAGCTAAAATCACCGTCCATAGCGAAGCGATTGGTGTTGACCGAACCGTGACGACTGATTCGGCCGGAAGATATCTCATCGTGGTTTTACCGGTTGGCTCATTTCGCATCGAGGCCAGGGCCGTCGGGTTCAAAACTCAGATCGTTGAGAGTTTCACGCTCGAAGTGGGACGAACGATGATGCAGAACTTCCAACTTCAAGTAGGCGATATGTCTCAGACAGTGACCGTGCGGCGTAACGATGATTTGCTGGAGCGATCGACGATGGCCATCGGTCACGTCGTCGATCAAAAAATAGTGCAGGAGGCGCCATTGAATGGGCGCTACTTTTTGGACTTGGGCTTGCTGGTTCCCGGAACGACGACGCCTCCACCAGGAGCATTCTCCGCGTCACCCGCGCGCGGAGCGGGTTCGCTGGCTATCAACACCGGCGGCAACCGAGAGGAAACCGTTAACTACATGGTAAACGGCATCACGCTGAATAACCTGACGTTCAGTTCAATCAGCTTCCAGTTATCCATCAACACCATTCAGGAATTCAAATTAGACAATTCGACCTTCAGCGCCCAATACGGTCAAAGCTCCGGCGCGGTCGTTAACATCGCCACGCGTTCCGGCGCCAATGAATTTCACGGTGAATTGTTTGAGTTCTTCCGTAATGACGCGCTCGACGCCCGCAATTTTTTCGAACTCACTTCCGACGATCCGGCGCCGTTCAAGCGTAACCAGTTTGGCGGTAACCTGGGCGGTCCAATTATCAAAAACAGACTTTTCTTTTTCGTGGCTTACGAAGGTCTGCGACAGCGGCAAGGTCTCAACCTTAATAGTGTGGTTCTCAGCGACGCACAACGCGCGTCAGTCACGGATCCCGTGGTCTCAAAATTAGTCGAGTTTATCCCGCGGCCTAACTTTGTCGATTCGTCTGGTGCGCCACGCTTTATCAGCGCAGCGAGCGCCCCAGTTGACGTTGATCATTGGACGACAGACATCAGCTACATCCTGAGCGAACGCGACACTCTGCATGGGTATCATGCCATTCAACGATTTAAGAGCAGCGAACCAATCCGGGCGGGTAACACCATCCCCGGGTTCGGTAATACCAGCCAGGCTTTGCGGCAGATCTTCACCTTGAACGAAACGCACGTTTTTAGCACCGTTCTCGTTAACGAGGCGCGCGTGGGCTTTAATCGGTTCTCTTCGCGCACTAATCCGAACGCGCAATTCAACCCGGCCGAATTCGGGATTCTTAACGGCGTCAATCAACCAATAGGCTTGCCTCAGATCAATGTCGCGGGCGGGAACTTAAACTTCGGCGGGCCGGCTGCCCAGCCCTCAGGACGCGGTGATACCACGTTTGTCGCAGCTGACACAGTCAGTTGGTTTTCTGGTCCGCATTCGCTGAAGTTCGGTGGAGAGTACCGGCGGTTCCTAAACAACAACTTCCGGCAAGGCACTGGCTCTTTTAGTTTCGCAACCATCGCCGATTTCGTCACCGGTGCGGCAAATTCTTTCAGCGTGACGTTAGGCAGCCAGACGAGCAGTATTTCACAGGGGGCGCTGGGATTCTTTGTCCAGGACAACTACAAGCTGTGCACTAACCTTACCCTGGAGCTTGGTCTGCGTTACGAATGGAACATGACGCCCACCGAGCGCTACGATCGATTCATCGTATTCGATCCGGCAACAGTTTCGCTCGTCCGCGTCGGAACAAACATCGACGACATCTATCACCAGAACAACAAGAACTTTCAACCGCGGGTCGGCTTTGCCTGGACGCCATTCCGGAACGGGAAGACTGTGCTGCGTGGCGGGTACGGGATTTATGTTGACCAACCAATGACCAGTATCGTCACTGCGACTGCCGGGAATCCGCCTCTGGCTATTCCGTTAACGTTCACCGGCACCATCCGTCTTAATAACGCCATCAACATTGCCGGTCCTGCGGCCCTCGCCCCACAGACGGTCGAACACGATTTCGATAACGCTTACATGCAAGCTTGGAATTTCAACTTGCAGCACGAGTTTTCGGAGTTTGTTTTGACGCTGGGCTACATCGGTTCCAAGGGCACGCACTTAATCACTCGACGGAACCTCAACCAGCCGGTGAACGGTTTCCGCCCTTATCCGGCGCTGTCCAACTCCAGCCCGATACTGCCCGGCAATCCTCTCGGCAACATCACGCAGGTCGAGGGTTCAGGCAATTCAAGCTACAGCGCACTGTGGGCCACGGCCACCAGGCGGCTCGCGAATAATCTGCAATTCGACGCGTCTTACACCTGGTCCAAGTCGCTTGATTACAGTTCGTTCAGCACCGGAGGGATCGTTACGCAGGACAGCTATGACGTTGCCGCCAGCAGGGGGCTGTCTGACTTTGACGCTCGTCACCGATTCGTGGTGACCGCAATTTACGAATTACCATTTCGCGGGCATTGGCTCGTGGAAGGTTGGCAGTTCGCCGCCATCCTTCAATCGCAAAGCGGTACCCCGGTAAACATCGTCACGACGAACAGTTCAGTAAACGGCGTGGCCGGCACGCTGAGGCCCGATGTGACTGGGCCTATCAGCATTCTCGGAGGAGTCGATGCATGGTTTGACACTTCGGTATTCGCGGCGGTGCCTCGGTCTGGCAACCTCGGCCGCAACGTAGTTATTGGACCGGCATTCAACAACACAGATTTTTCGATTACCAAGAACACAAAAATCGGCGAATCGGTTCGGCTGCAATTCAGGACTGAGATCTTCGATATTTTTAATCATGCGAACTTCAGTCAACCCGGCAATGTAGTCGGCACGCCCTCCTTTGGACGAATCACGAGCACGCGGTTTCCGACCGGCGAATCCGGTTCGTCGAGACAGATACAGTTCGGGATGAAACTCATCTTGTAGGCGATCACGGCGATGCTCCCCAACCCGACCAAATCAGAAACACTTCCCGACGCCGACGGGTTCTGCCCCGCTATTTCCCGAAACTTATCGCGGCACATCGTCGGACTGCTTTTCTGTGTTGTCTTGCTGACACTGACCGCGTTGTTCTGGCCTTCAACTGGCTGGGCACAGCAAGCTTCCAAGAGAGTTCTCATCCTGACGGGATCCGACCCGAATAATCCCGGCTTCGCGATTCTTACCAGGAGCATACAGTCAACTTTACGAGACCAATCGCACTCTCGGGTCGAGTTACTTTACGAGCTCCAGCAGACGCTGGCTGACAAGTCTGAGCCAAACACTGGCGACGAAGAGCTGATCAGTTATCTGAAAAGGAAGTACGCCGGGCAGAAAATCGATGTGGTGCTGGTGATGGTGGCCTCGCGATTTCGAATACTCTCGCAAAAGGATCCTACGCTTTTTGGAAATATCCCCAAGATCTTTTATGACTTCGATACTGAACGCGAGGTGACGAATCGCAGCTTGGGGCCCGACATAACGGGAGTTTGGGCCAGTCTGGATCGACATAAGGCGACGCTGGAACTCGCTTTTGCATTGAATCCTGACGCCCGAAACGTTGTCGTTATATCCGGCAGTACTCCACAGAATAAAATCATTCTCGAGCGGGCACAGACTGAATTCCGGGCATACGGAAACAGAGCACAGTTTTCCTACCTGATCGGCGAAACAATTGAGGAAATGAAACGACAGTTAGCTGCCCTGGATAAAACATCGATCGTGATTTTCACCTCGTTCACGGGCGACAAAATGGGGAACAACTATACTTCGCCCGAAGTCCTTTCGATGATCGCGGCGGCTTCCGCCGCTCCCATATACGGCTCTTCCGAAACGCTCATGGGCCTCGGAATCATTGGTGGCAAGCTGCTCGATTTTGAAGGGACGGGCAAGCGAATTGGCGAGATGAGCTTGCGCGTTTTGGCTGGTGAAAAGCCCGAACAAATTCCGCAGGAAACTTCGCCGAGCGTGACAACCGTTGACTGGCGCGAAATGCAGCGATGGGGGCTTAACGAAGCAAGTCTTCCTCCAGGTACGGTCGTCAGATTCAGACAACCGTCATTCTGGGAAGTTTATAGATGGTACGCAATCGGCCTCGTGGCCGCGATCATCCTCGAAGCAATACTCATTGGGTGGCTGTTGCTGATCCGCGCGCGTCGACGACAGGCGGAAGAGGAAAGTCTGCGCCTGGCGAGTCTGGCCAAGGCAGAACATAAGCGACTCGACGAAATAGTCTCTAACGTTCCGGGCATCGTCTGGGAGACAGTGATCGATCCTGCCACGAGACAGCGAAAGACTACTTTCATTAGTGAGTACGTGCGGAAAATGCTGGGCTATGCGCCGGAAGAATGGATTGCAGCTCCGCCAGGCCTCGGGTTGCGGATTATGCCTGAGGAAGATCGCGACAGGGCAAATCACCAGAGTGAAGCCGTGATTGCTAGCGGCCAGGATGGCATGAGCCAATTTCGCTGGCGAAGAAAGGACGGACAAACAGTTTGGACTGAAAGCTACCTGAGCCCAATGAGTGACGAAAATGGGAAGGTCATCGGCCTTCGGGGCGTTACGCTTGATATTACGGAACGCAAACGGGCCGAGGAAGCCTTGTGGCAAGCCGAGGAAAGAGACCGCGCGATATTAAATGCAATGCCCGACTTGATGTTCATACAGACCCGCGACGGCGTCTTCCTGGATTACCACACCAACGATTCAAAAGATCTCTTTGTTCCGCCTGAAACATTTTTGGGTAGGAACATGCGCGAGGTGCTACCGCCAGATCTCGCGGAACAATTCGGCCGCTGCTTTAAACGCGCCGAGGAAACGGGAGAGCGGCAAATCCTGGAATATAAGCTTCCGACTAATGGTGATGATAGATGGTACGAAGCGCGGATGGTTCGCAGCGGCAATAAGATCCTGAGCGTCATCCGCGACATCACCGAACGGATAGCCGCCCAAAGAGCCATCAGCAGAAACGAAGCGCAGTTAACTGGGCTTATCGGGTCGGCAATGGATGCAATCGTGACTGTCGATGAAACTCAACACATCATGCTTTTTAACGAAGCCGCCGAGAAGATATTTGGTTGTACACAAGCAGAAGCTTTCGGCGAATCAATCGATCGCTTTATCCCCGAACGACTTCGCCAATCCTGCCACTCCTTCTTCCGCGAGTTCGCTGAGAAACACTGGACTCGGCGTATGTTGGGATCGGTTAGCGATTTATATGGCCTGCGAGATTCAGGGGAAGAATTTCCGATGGAAGCATCTATCTCCCGGATCGAACTTGATGGCAACACGTTCTATACGATTATTCTGCGTGACATCACCGAACGAAAGGTGGCGACGGACGCCTTGCGTCGCAGTGAGGAGCGATTTAGTAAGGCGTTCCAGGCTAATCCGCAGCCAATGTCTTTGACTACTCTCAGCGAAGGTCGTTACATCGACGTCAACGAGAGCTTCCTGACCGTAAGCGGATACACGCGGGAAGAAGTGATCGGTCACACTGTAATGGAACTCGGAATTTGGGAGATGCCTGAAAGGCGCGATGATTTTATTAAAGAAGTTCAGGAACGAGGCTCCGTAGTTAACGTCGAAGCAAGATTCCGCACAAAGTACGGATCTCCGCGTTTACTACTTTTGTCGGCGGAAGTATTGGAGCTTGGCGGCGAGCAGTGCGTGCTGGTGGCGTCCAGTGACATCACCGAACGGATGCAGGCGCAGCAGGCGTTGCAGGAGAGCGAAGCGCGCTTCCGAAACATGGCGGACACGGCTCCGGTGATGATTTGGGTTACGGGCGTCGACAAAGCGTGTACTTACGTTAATCAGCAATGGCTGGACTTCACCGGCTTAAGCCTGGAACAAGCGGTGGGCAACGGTTGGGAAGAACGAGTTCATCCCGACGATTTTGCCCAGTGCATAGAGAGTTACGTAAAGGCTTTTGATCGCCGCGACCGGTTTCGCATGGAGTTCAGACTCCGCCATGCCGACGGTACGTTCGGTTGGGTCATCGCCGATGGCACACCACGCTTCTCAGCGACGGGAGAGTTCCTCGGCTATATCGGATCGTGCATGGACATTACCGATCTTAAAGAGTCGGAAGAATCTCTGCGTGTGGCCCATGAAGAAGTGAGCCGTTTGAAGAACCAACTTCAGGAAGAGAACATTTACCTTCAGGAAGAGATTAGGCTGCACCAAAGCTTCGGCGAGATCATTGGCGAGAGCGATGCGCTCAAATACGTCCTGTTCAAGATTGAGCAGGTCGCCCCGACCGATTCAACCGTCCTGATCACGGGCGAGACCGGCACCGGCAAAGAATTGGTGGCCCGCGCAATTCACCAGGCCAGCACGCGCCGTGACCGTCCTTTGGTTAGGGTCAATTGCGCTGCGCTGGCAGCGAGCTTGATCGAGAGCGAATTGTTCGGCCATGAAAAGGGCTCTTTTACAGGCGCCTCGGCGCGAAAGATCGGCCGTTTCGAACTGGCGAATGGCGCGACCCTTTTTCTGGACGAGATCGGCGAACTGCCACTCGAATTACAGGTCAAACTGTTAAGGGTTATTCAGGAAGGAGAATTTGAGCGGCTGGGCAGTTCGAGCACGCTGAAGGTTGATGTGAGGATCATCGCCGCCACTAATCGAAGTCTGGATCTTGAAGTTAAGCAGGGATTGTTTCGCGAAGATCTCTGGTATCGTTTGAATGTGTTCCCGATCACCGTACCGCCTCTCCGCCAACGCTTGGAAGACATTCCCCTGCTAGTCGAACATTTCGTAAGCGATTCTGCGAGGAAAATGGGAAAGGAGATCACTTCGATCTCTCCGGCCACAATGAAGAGCCTGTGCAATTACTCATGGCCGGGAAACGTAAGAGAACTCGCTAACGTTATCGAACGCGCGGTTATCAATTCGAAGGGATCGGTGCTGCAGATTGGCGAGGATTTTGCGCGGGAAACACTTGAACAATTAAGCTCGAACACCAAGACGCTCGAAGAGATGGAACGCGATTACATCATTCGCATCCTCGAAGATCGCGCCTGGAGGATCGAGGGATCACAAGGTGCGGCACGACTCCTGGGTCTTAATCCAAGTACTCTGCGCACGCGAATGATCAAGCTTGGAATCCATAGACAAAGTCTTTCTACCTCTGCCCGCTAGCTTTAGCTCGCTCGATCGCGAACATTCCTCTCGTCCTCAGGCGGGAGGGGTTGTGATTCAGATCACAATTGCTACCCGTGATATGCAGCAGGTTCTGCTTAATACAGTGACCTCAAGTTTTACTTCAATCTCCCATTGATTTTTCGGCAGCACAACATCCTCTTATACCCGTACGCTTTACATATTTTCGACAGCTTTGCCGCGGCGAGGCACGGGCATTGCACTCCTAAAAAGCCAAATGGACCACGGGTAGGTCGCCACACCTGAAGTCCCCCTAAGTCACGACAGGAGTTGAGTCCGCCATGGAACCCGACAATGGTAAAGGCGAAATTGTCAGCGCTACCCGGATCACGGTGAGGCCCGAACATCGTAAGGAGTTGTGCCTGACGATTACTTCCCTAATTGACTTGATCCGCAGCGAAGAGGGTTGCCGCAGTTATAGGTTCTACGGAGAAGCCGGCGATCAAAACTCATTCCTGCTGTTGGGCGAATGGGAGACGCAAACGGCGTGGTGCGGTCACTTGCAATCTGACCACTTTGCAATCTTGCATGGGTCCCTGGAACTTTTAAGTGATCAACCGAATGTCGATTTCAAGTTGATGACCTGGGTTAACGGGATCGAAACGCTAACTCGGACCAGAGGAGAACTTCAGGAGGCGGTCGCGCTAACTTAGCGACCGAACAGAACTGTCCCCCATGACTGAGCGCTTTGAACATTCAGGGATTAATTTCTGCTCCTTAATCGGCGCCCCGGCCGGTGGTTACCGCGAGCAAATACCACAGGTCATCCTGCAAAGCTTTGCCGATTTGCATCCTTCGGCTGCGGCCCAAAGCAATCAAACCGCGTCGGCAAGGAAAAAAGAGGCGGAGCGTTTGTGGCAACTGCTGAATGCAACCCATGTTTTTCTGTGGGAGTCAGACTTTTCCACTCGTGCATTCAGCTTTGTGAGTGAGCAGGCGGTGAACGTGCTCGGCTATCCGCTTGAAGATTGGTATAAACCGGATTTCTGGCCCGCACATTTGCATCGAGAGGATCGCACTCGCACGCTCGCTGAGTGGATTGAATACTCGAATACCCGCGACAATTACGAACTGGAATTCCGAATGATTGCGAAGGATAGCCGGGTGGTGTGGCTCCATACCCTGGCCACCGTGATTCGCGAGGACGGCGAGCCGAAAACCATTCTGGGCTTTTCGATCGATATCACCGAAGGCAAGCAATTCGAGGCGGTGTTGAAAGACTTGAGCAGCCGCTTAATCAATGCCCAGGAGGAAGAAAGGCGGCGTGTCGCTCGAAGAGCTTCACGATGATCTGAACCAGAGAATGGCGATCTTATCCATTGAGTTGGAGCAGCTTGGCAAAATAATGAAGCCTAAGAACCTGAATCGTCATCTTCAAAGCGTACAGGCCAGAGCCCAGGAAATCTCGGCAGATATTCACCAGCTTTCTTACAAGCTGCATCCATCAAAGCTGGACCACCTGGGGTTAGCCGCGGCGGTCAAAGGTTTGTGTCAGGAACTCTCTTCCAAGGGAGAGCTACAGGTTGAATTTGAGCAGGACGGCTTTCCGGCCAATTTGCCTGAAGAAGTGACGCTGTGTGTCTATCGCATTGCACAAGAGGCTCTACGAAATTGTGTCAAACACAGTAGCGCGCTGACGGCTCGAGTCACGCTTCACAATACCGGCGAAGAGATTCATTTGACGGTCGCGGACACGGGTCGAGGGTTTGATGTCGATTCACAAGCGATGAAAAAGGGTCTCGGCTTTACGAGTATGCAAGACCGGTTGCGAATCGTAGGCGGAAAAATGCAAATACGCGCCCATCCGAGATGCGGCACACACATTGAAGTGTCGGTTCCCGTCGCACTCGAAGCTGACCCGTTGGCCACTGAGCAGCTGAAAAGACACCTCGGCTCGTGGCCGTTATCTGAACTGAGTTCTCTCCCCGAGACGCAGAAACCAAGCAACCCTTGAGCTCAATAGGAGGCTTTTATGTTAGGTACACGTGTAATTTTGGCTGACGATCATACGTTGATATTGGATGCCCTCGCACATTTACTGGAACCTGAATTTGAAGTGGTGGGCGTTTTTGCCGATGGTCGAGCATTGGTTGACGCAGCCCCAGGCCTCCGGCCGGATGTAATAGTGCTTGATATTGCGATGCCGCTAATGAACGGCTTGAACGCAGGCCAACGGCTCAAACGACTGCTGCCGACCGTAAAGCTGATTTATCTCACGATGAATCACGATCCGGATATGGCCTCCGAAGCATTTCGCATCGGAGCCAGAGGTTATCTGCTCAAGAACTCGGCTGGTTCGGAATTGATCGAGGCTATCCGAAAGGTTGTGCGGGGCAATACTTATGTTACACGACTGCTCACAGACGATGTGGTTGGCTCTCCAGGCAACCATTTCAAGAACCTGAAGAGCACCAATTACCTGACCCTTCGTCAGAAAGAGGTTCTTCAGTTGCTGGCCGAAGGCCGGTCAATGAAAGAGGCAGCCTTTATCCTAAAGGTCTCTCCGCGAACAGTGGCTTTTCATAAATATACGATGATGGACCACCTTCACATTAAGACCAGCGCAGAACTAATTCAGTATGCGATGAATAGTCAGATGCTGGCCGCGTGAGTTGATGAAAACAATTCCCGACCGAATACCCGCGACACTTCTTGCCCAGGAATTGATTCCCCTGCTGGCTTCCCTGTCAGTTTTGCCAGTATTCGCTCCGCGAACCCATCCTAATATTGTGACGTGTATTACTCCTGTCAGATCTAATCCGGCGCAATCGGAAACGACTGACAACGATCGGTCCGTATTAGAGGATAGCAATTGTGAACCGCGCTCGAATTCTGCTGGCCGACGATCATGACGACATGCGCGTTAGGGTTAAGCGCCATCTGGGAAATGAATTTGAAGTACTCGGCTGTGTGAAAAATGGACTCGCATTGTTGAAAGCAGCCGCAAAACTGCATCCCGATGTTTGTCTCTTGGACATCTCAATGCCGGTTCTGGACGGCATCGAAACGGCAACCAGGTTAAAGGAAAGCGGTTCCGAGGCCCAGATTGTTTTTCTGACGATCCACGAAGATCCGGACTTTGTGCAGGCGGCTCTTAAAACCGGAGCACTGGGTTACGTTGTCAAGCGGCGAATGGTGTCGGACCTGCGCTTGGCGATCGAGGAAGCCTTAGCCGGACGCAAGTTCATTTCACCAATGGCACCCTGCGGTGTGGGGCAACTCTAATAGGAAACTCTCCTGCCGGACTAAATGAATGGGCATATGAACTGCAACTATAACCTGGTCTTAGCGGGATAGCTTCGCGTAGTGGAAAATGGGATGAGTTCCGCTAGGTTGGGGATGGATAGGCGCTAGGGATTTTGAACCCGCAACCGCCGCCCTCTCAAGTCGTCGGTAGAGATCGTAAACATCAACCAGAGGGCTAGAGATGTCACCCATCGTGAACAACCTGCTAAAGACGGCATCTTCACTGCCAGGCCCGGAACAAGGGTCGACTTTCGTCATACCGCTCGCAACTGTCAGTCTTCGAAATTACTTCCGATCGAACAGCTAATGACCAGATGACTAGAATCAATCTCATTGATGATAGCGACAGTTCTGTCAACAAAAACTCATTTTCACCCTCCAGACAATAGCTGCTCAAGTGTTGTTATGAAGTATTATTTTTGGGCGCGGGAAACGACGAAGTGGATCTCATGAACAAACTCTTGATCTTGATCAGCTGAATCTCATGTCTCCTACTCACGCGACAATCCTCTCAACCGGCGTTTGTTTGTTCGCGGCGGCATTGGAGGGCGTCTGTGCAGGGAAGAACGTAAAGGCGTATTTTGCGAGTCTGAGACGGCCGCGTTACTCGGCGCCCCTCTGGTTTTGGTACTTCATTGGCGGCGCGTATTACGTGAGTTTCTTCATCGTCCTATATCGCCTTTTCAGACTTGAAAGTTCCAGTCTCAGAACAGCAACTCTCACTCTGGTCTTCTTTATGATGGTTGCGAACGGTCTTTGGAATCTTGTTTTCTTTCGTGCCCAGAGATTATTTCTCAGTTTCTTCTTAGGCTCCTTAGCTCCTCTTTTTGATGTCACGCTGTTTCTTTGCCTGATTGAGCTTGATAAGACCGCAGCGTGGGCGTTGGTGCCGTATCTACTGTATCGACTATATGCTCTGTGGTGGGGCTATGGGCTATGGAAGGTGAATCGCACCTACTAGCGGAAAGGGATCGGTATGAATTTTCTTGCAGGCGAAACGCGAAGCATATTTAGTGACCTCATCCTCCATTCTGTTTAGAATGAAGCAAAATGGTTCGAACCACACTAAACGTTCGGTGGGTCGGCTATGTAGTGGCTGTCTTTACTATAGCGGTTCTGACAGCCGGACTAATTCCTTTGCGCGGCGAGATCAATTCGACAACGATCGGGTTTGTATTCCTTTTAATCGTACTTTTCGTGGCTATCCTTTGGGGGAGCAAACCGGCGTTGTTAGCGTCTATCCTGGGTGTTTTGTGTTTCAACTTCTTCTTCTTGCCACCTTTTCACACTTTCACAATCGCAGATCCGCAGAACTGGGTTGCCCTGACTGCGTTCTTTATTACCGCACTCGCCGTTGGTCAGCTTTCGGCGCGAGCAAAACGCCGCGCGGAGGAGTCTGAGGCTGGCAAGGTCGAGATCAAACGCCTTTACGAGGAACTACAGGAAGCGTTTGATCGCGCTAGTGAAGCTGAGGCGGTCAAGCGAAGTGAACGCTTAAAATCGGCGTTACTCGACGCTGTGACTCATGACATTCGCACGCCTCTGACTTCGATTAAGGCATCTGCGACCTTGCTGATGGAAGACCGCGATGCGACCGAAGATATTGAGAAATTAAGTTTGCAAGAGCAGGACGCATTATTGGAAGTAATTAATCATGGCGCTGACAGGCTTGACCGATTTGTCGAAGGCATCGTTGACCTGGCGCGAATAGAAGCAGGTGACATGACCTTGCATCGCAACTGGGGAGCTGTTGATGACATCATCGATGCCGCCTTGGCCCAAGCTGAACCGCTTACGCGTCAGCACAAGACTGAGGTATCAATTCAAGAAGAATTGCCTGTAGTGCGCGTGGACGCGCGCGCAGTCACGGAGGTTATCTATACTCTGTTAGACAATGCTACAAAATACGCGCCGCCGGCAACGACGGTCTTGATCGAAGCGGACCGGCTGGCTAACGACATGATTTCCATAGCGGTAGAAGATCAAGGGGCAGGTATTTCTGCTGACTTGCGAGAGCGAGTATTCGAAAGATTTTATCGCGTCGGCGGCGATGGAGTTGGAAACAATAGGGCTGGCGGAATCGGTATGGGGTTGGCTATCGCCAAAGGCATTGTTGAGGCTCACGGTGGAGAGATTCGGATTGAAGGAGCAAAGTCAGGTCATGGCGCGCGCGTGGTATTTACCGTGCCGGTCGGCGACGACGATTTACCAATAGGCGCCGGCGCGAGGCGGGAATCTGCACCGAGTGAAAGCTACCACGCTGCTTGCGAAGACAATGGAGAGTAAGAAACGCATACTCGTTGTTGATGACGAACAGGAGATTACGTTCGTTCTCCGTAGCGGATTAACCAAACACGGTTATGACGTGCGCGTGGCTGGCGATGGCGAGGCGGCTTTGGATCTGTTTCAAGCGTGGACTCCTGATCTTGTAATCACCGATTTGGCCATGCCCAACTTGAATGGGCTGAAACTGTGCCAGCGCCTGAGAGAAACTTCGACTGTTCCTATCGTTATTCTTTCCGTGAAAGGCGATGAAGCTACCAAGATCGAGGCTCTCGACATAGGCGCTGACGATTACATAACAAAACCGTTTGGAATGGGGGAGTTGCTGGCTCGTGTGAGAGCGGCGCTGCGCCGCTCACCCGAACCTGACGCGCAGGGAATAATTATTGAGGATGGAGACTTTCGGATTGATCTAGAGACGCGTCAGGTGACAGTTGGTGGCAAAGACGTACACTTATCGCCAAAGGAATTCGATCTGCTTGTGTACCTCCTTCGGCATTCTGGAAAGGTGTTAACGCATCGCACGTTGCTCGCAAATATTTGGGGCGGAGATTACACGGACCAAACTGAGTATCTGCGAGTCTTCATCCGCCATCTGCGCAAGAAGATTGAACCAGACCCGGCGAAGCCCCGCTACATTCTGACCGATCCGTGGGTTGGTTATCGGTTTGTTTCTGGTTCCTAAGACTCATGACAATTCGCGTCTCAATTTCTCGGTGTATACATGATAATGAAGACTCCGACTAAAGCTACCAACCCGCCAAGAATGAATCTATCAGGAACAATCTTATCAACGCGCCATCCCCACAAGAGCGAGAGTGCAACGAACACACCTCCATAAGCAGCGTATACCCGCCCGAAGTGTGCAGGTTGGAGAGTAGGTATAACTCCATAAAGCACCAAAACCACAGCCCCACCGAGCGCGTACCACATGCTTCTACCTTCGCGCAGCCAAAGCCAAACAAGATAACCACCGCCGATTTCACATAAGCCCGCGGCCAAGAAGAAAAGCAACGATTTCGTTATCACCATGCGATGTCACCCGCCTTTCCAGTTAATGTGGTTGGGGATTGCCCTTCGCTCTTATATCCCAGCGATGCAGTGCCGACCAGATTAACAGTGTCGGTTTATGCTTTAAGTCTCAAGCGCTTGCTATCAGCGCAAGGGCATTGTCGACCATTCCGGCTCCGAAATTGCCCAACGAGCACCGCTCCTTAATGAACTTTTAATGAACCTTTAAGCCCTTTTTTATTCCCGCTTCTCTACCATCGTCAGTGTCAGACGATGGCAATGAGTCAGAAACAAGTCATCCCCCACACGTCAGCGCGAACGCAGCGGCCGGTCGAGTACCTCACCGAGAATGGCTTCAGCATTGTTCGGCTCTCCGATATCGATCACTCCTATTCAATAGACGGACCCGAGCACTGCTTTGTCGTGCGCGACAGCGACGGCTATGAACTGGAGATTGCCGTCGACATTTCCCCTGAATGCGTTGCGGAAATAGTTCACCGTTCCAGAGGGCGCATTTCGCTGGCGAACTCTTATTGGATCAGTTGCGCAGAGCGGCATCTGGCCGAATATCTCTGGGAAAACGACGATTATCCTCCCGGGGGAGGGCTTGTAGTCGATCAGTTGAGCTTGGATGACTTAGAAGCGGCAAGAAGATGGGAGCGCGATGAATGACGCGGTTGCAGTGTTATGTGAGAGCGCCATCGTCAATCGGGAGAAAAGGGAACTAATGATACGAGTTGAACAGAATAATGAAACCCTTCGCGACGAACAAACGACGCGAATTGTCAGAATTGTATTTGCCATCTTCGCGCTCACGATTTTGATCGTAGCCATAAGCATGAAAGTCAATGGGCAGGAGACGGCGAGTAGGTTTAGCCGCTCGGCTGAGGAAGCAACTGGAAAGAAAGCCAACAAGGAAAAGCCACCTCCGGATTCGCAATCGGCAAGAGATGCTAGCGAAAGCAACTTACAAACGGACGGAGTGAGCAGCAACGAAACAGAACCTCAGGCCACGCCGCAAACAGCATCCTCACCTCAGTTGCCGTCTTCAAAGTGGCATTACGGCGGGTTCATAGATGTCGGATATTTACTTGACTTCAATCATCCGCAGAACCGAGTGTTTCGCAGCCGCGGCACGACGTGGCATGTCGGTCGCCCGCAGGTAAACATGGCCGCCTTTTATGTCAAAAAGAAGGCCACCGAGGATTCGCGCTGGGGCGTGGAGTTAACCGCGCACGCCGGCAAGGATGCTGAGCTGTTCGGTTTTTCGGCGACAGCTCCAAATATCGACGGCTACAGGGTCCTGCGCCAGCTCGGACCGACGAATGTTTCTTATCTCGCGCCAGTTGGTAAAGGCCTGACGATTCAGGGAGGAATCTTCAGCAGCTTCATCGGTTATGACTCGCTTTACGCGAAGGATAATTTTAACTACACGCGGCCTTGGGGCGCCGATTTCACGCCGTACTTGATGATGGGCGTGAATGCGAGCTATCCGGTTACGGAAAAGGTCACGGGCACATTCTTTGTAGTCAACGGGTATTGGCATTTGGCAAACGCCAACAGCGTTCCGAGTTTCGGCGGGCAGGCGGCCGTGGCGGCGACTTCAAAGGTGACCGTCAAGCAGACCGTTCTAATCGGCCCTCATCAAACGAACACTTCCTTCAAGTTTTGGCGTTTTCTCTCAGACACAATAGTCGAGCACAAGACTGAGAAGCGGACAATAGCTTTCAACACCAATTTCTCGACTGAACAGGTGAATACCCCAGTCGCACCGCGGGCCTGGTGGTTCGCGGCGCAGGCACCGATGCGTTGGACTCTGAATCCGCGTTGGAGCCTCGCGTTTCGCCCAGAGGTGGCGCATGACAGCAGCGGCCGATGGACGTTGGCGCGGCAAACTGTCGTAGCGCTTACTTCAACCGTCGAGTACAAGCTGCCCTACAAATCAAGCAACACCATTTTTCGTTTTGAGCATCGATTCGATCGTTCGACCGGGCCGGACGGTGGATTTTTCAGAGGGCGTGAAGTAAGTCCGGGCGTGATCGGCCTGACTCCAAACCAGCACCTCTTAATTTTCGCAACGATATTTACCTTCGACCGGTGAGGACTTTGAAATGATGGATCTAATTTTTGTCGGCGCCACAATCGCTTTCTTTTTGATCGCCGTGGCGTACGTGCGCGCGTGCGAGAAGTTGCACTGAGGTGATTCGAATGAATCTCGGAACAATTGTGATCCTGACGGTTTGTCTGCTGCTTTTGATTTATTTGACGTTCGCGCTCTTGCGGCCGGAAAAGTTTTAGCGTCTGAAGCGCGAGGTTTCCACATGACTCTAAATGGCTGGCTACAGATTCTGGTTTATTTCGCACTGCTTCTTTTAATCACGAAGCCGCTGGGCGTCTTCATGGCGCACGTTTACAACCGCGAGAAAACTTTTCTCGATCCAATCCTGCGTCCCATTGAGCGCCTGATTTACAAACTCACCGGCGTCAATGAGAAAAGGGAAATGCGTTGGACTGAATATGCCGGGGCGATGGTGCTCTACAGCGTGGTCTCGTGGGTTGTCCTGTACGCGATGCAGCGTTTGCAATACTACTTGCCTTTGAATCCGCAGCAGCTTGCAGGCGTTTCGAGTCATTCTTCATTCAATACGGCAGTGTCGTTCGTGTCGAACACAAACTGGCAAGGGTACAGCGGCGAAATGACGATGAGCTATCTCACGCAAATGGCCGGGCTGGCTTATCAAAACTTTACTTCTGCATCCGTCGGTATGGCCTTGGCTATTGCCTTCATTCGTGGAATAGCGCGGCATGAGGCAGAAACGCTTGGAAATTTCTGGGTGGATTTGGTTCGCGGCTGCCTGTGGATTCTGCTGCCTCTGAGCATTGTGCTGGCGCTGGTGCTGGTGTCTCAGGGTGTGGTGCAAAACCTCAAGCCCTACACGACTGCGCAGCTCGTTCAAAAGCAAACAATCGAAGTTGATAGGAAGGACCAGAGCGGGAATGTCATCGCCAATCCCGACGGCTCACCGGTAAAAGAACAGCAGGCGGTTGAAACACAAACGATCGCCCAGGGACCTGCGGCGTCGCAGATTGCCATCAAGCAGCTCGGCACTAATGGCGGCGGGTTTTTTAATGTGAATTCGGCGCATCCATTTGAGAATCCAACGCCGCTGTCGAATTTCCTGCAGATGTTTTCAATCCTCGCCATCTCAGCGGCCTTCACTTACACGCTCGGACGGATGGTGAAATCGCAGAAACACGGCTGGGCGGTGTTTGGCGCGATGGCTGTGCTGTTCCTGGCCGGACTTCTCGTTTGTTACTGGGCCGAGGCCAAAGGTAATCCGTTGTTCCCGAGTAATGTCGATCAAGTAGCGTCCACGATGCAGTCGGGCGGCAACATGGAAGGCAAGGAAGTCCGTTATGGCATAGCCAACTCCACACTTTGGGCCACGGCTACAACCGACGCTTCGAACGGCAGCGTCAACAGCATGCACGATTCATATACGCCGATCGGTGGGCTGGTCCCGCTCGTGAATATCATCCTCGGTGAAGTTATCTTCGGCGGAGTCGGCGCGGGCATGTACGGCGTTCTCGTCATGATCATTTTGTCCGTATTCATTGCCGGGCTGATGGTGGGACGAACGCCGGAGTATCTGGGCAAGAAGATTGAAAGTTACGACGTGAAGATGGCGATGCTTTATGTGCTGATCTTCCCACTCTTGATTCTGGTGATGACCGCAATTTCGGTACTGGCGCCGAACTTTGGCTTGACCTCACTAAACAATCAGGGACCACACGGTCTTTCGGAAATTCTCTACGCGTTTACCTCGGGAGCCGGCAACAACGGGTCGGCGTTTGCGGGTTTGAACGCCAACACGCTCTGGTACAACTCGACGATCGGCGCAAACATGTTATTCGGACGATTCTTCATGATCATTCCGACGCTGGCGATCGCCGGCAGCCTCGTGCGAAAGAAAGTCGTGCCGCCGTCCCTAGGTACATTTCCGGTGACGACGCCCATGTTCACTGGTCTGTTAGTCAGCGTGATTTTAATCGTGGGCGCGCTGACCTTCTTCCCGGTGTTGAGCCTGGGACCGATTGTCGAACATCTGTTGATGCACGCGGGGGAAACTTTCTAAGGTTATGGCAAAGCAAACAAAGAAACAGGCAATTTGGAACTGGTCGATCGTCACACGCGCGATTCGTGACTCGTTTACTAAGCTCAATCCGCGCGCGATGATGAAGAACCCGGTGATGTTCGTCGTCGAAATCGGCAGTGTGTTGACAACGATCTACTTCATATTCGGACTTGTCAGGCCGATCACTGGCGTAACAAATCCCAAGTTCGAACTTCAAATCACACTATGGCTTTGGTTCACTGTGCTGTTTGCGAATTTCGCCGAAGCAATGGCCGAAGGCCGGGGCAAAGCACAGGCTGACAATCTGCGTCGCTCGCGCACGGAAACAGTCGCGCATCGTTCCGTCAATGGTCACACGGAAGATGTGCCTGCCCCCGACCTCCGCATGGGCGACGTCGTCGTGGTCTCGGCCGGTGAATTCATTCCCGGAGACGGGGACATCATCGAAGGCGTTGCGTCAGTGGATGAATCCGCCATCACCGGCGAATCAGCGCCCGTGATTCGTGAAGCCGGCGGCGATCGTTCGGCGGTAACCGGTGGAACACGCGTTCTGTCGGATCAAATTAAAGTGCGCATTACTGCGAATCCGGGTGAAACGTTCCTCGATCGCATGATTGCGCTGGTCGAAGGTGCGGAACGGCAAAAGACGCCAAACGAAATCGCTCTGAATATTCTATTGGCTGGCTTAACGATCATATTTCTATTAGCCGTGGTAACACTTCAACCGTTCGCAATCTATTCGGGCGCGCCGCAGACCATCTTCGTTCTTGTCTCGCTCTTGGTCTGCCTGATTCCAACCACGATCGGCGGTCTCCTTTCCGCAATCGGCATAGCCGGTATGGATCGCATGGTGCAGCACAACGTGCTGGCAATGTCGGGACGCGCGGTCGAAGCCGCTGGCGATGTGAACACTTTGCTGCTCGATAAGACCGGAACGATCACGCTTGGTAACAGACAGGCAACTCAATTCGTGCCGCTGGCTGGCGTTGATGAGCAAATCCTAGCGGATGCCGCGCAATTGTCTTCGCTGGCAGACGAAACTCCCGAAGGCCGATCGATTGTGGTGCTGGCGAAAGAAAAGTACGGATTACGCGGTCGCGAGTTTGCCCCTCACGAAGCGTCGTTCATCCCTTTTACGGCGCAAACACGAATGTCGGGAATTAATTTGAACGGTCGCGAGATTCGCAAAGGCGCCGTCGATGCGATCGAAAAATACTGCCAAGAGAGCGCCTCCGGCTGTCCGCAGGATATGCGCGACATTGTCGAGCGGATTTCTCGCGAAGGCGGCACGCCGCTGGTCGTGGCCTACGATAAGAAACCGCTGGGCGTCATCTATCTGAAAGACATTGTAAAGGGCGGGATGCGCGAGCGCTTCGCGCAACTGCGCGCAATGGGAATTAAGACCGTTATGATCACCGGCGACAACCCTTTGACGGCGGAAACAATCGCGCGCGAGGCCGGCGTCGATGACTTTCTGGCTCAGGCGACACCTGAAGACAAGATGAAATTGATCAAGAACGAGCAGGCAGGCGGCAACCTGGTCGCGATGACTGGAGATGGCACGAACGACGCGCCCGCGCTCGCTCAAGCAGACGTGGGCGTGGCGATGAACACCGGCACTCAGGCGGCAAAGGAAGCCGGCAACATGGTCGATCTGGATTCCAACCCGACGAAGCTGATCGAAATCGTTGAGATCGGCAAGCAGCTTTTGATGACCCGCGGTGCGCTGACAACGTTTTCGATTGCGAATGACGTCGCGAAGTATTTTGCGATTATCCCCGCGATGTTCAGCGCCGTCGCGGGACTGAGTGTCCTAAACGCGCTCAACATCATGGGCCTTCGCACGCCCGAGTCAGCGATTCTGTCGGCGGTCATCTTCAACGCGCTAATAATCATTGCATTGATTCCGCTGGCGTTGAGAGGGGTGAAGTATCGCGCGATGAGCGCGGCGGCTTTGCTGCGGAGAAATATGTTGATTTACGGATTAGGCGGTGTAGTCGCACCATTCGTTGGAATTAAGATCATCGACGTGATTGTTTCCGCGATCGGATTGGCGTAACTGGGAGACATCATGAAGAAGAACCTACTAACCGCAATCTTAATGACAATCGTCACGACCATCTTGCTCGGATTGATCTATCCACTGGTTGTGACTGGTCTGGCGCAGGTGATTTTCCCCGACAAGGCTAACGGCCAGCTAATTCGGCGAAGCGACGGCACGATCATCGGCTCGCGAATAATTGGCCAACCGTTTTCCGATGCCGGTTATTTTCGTTCGCGACCCAGCGCGGCCGGAGCGGCGGGTTACGATGCTGCCGCATCATCCGGATCGAACCTTGGCCCCACAAGTCAGAAGCTGATTGATCGAGTGAAGGCTGACGTGGAAAAGCTTCAAGCTGAAAATCCGGGCAAGCCTGTTCCGATCGATTTGGTAACAACGTCGGCGTCCGGACTGGACCCGCACATCTCGCCCGCCGCGGCTGAGTTTCAAATTTCACGGGTCGCCCGTGAACGCGGCTTGAGCGAGAACGAGGTGCGACAGCTTGTGAGCGCGCATACCGAAGGGCGGACCTTTGGTCTTCTTGGCGAGCCGCGCGTAAATGTGCTTGAGTTGAATCTTGGTCTCGACAGCAAGAAGCCAATGCCGACGGCCAAGCCGTGATAGTGTCGGCGACGAAGCGCCGCTAAGCGCGAAAACAGATGGTGGAAACTACTCACTTCGACCGGCTCTCCCGAGGCGTTTGGAGCCTGGCCCACTATTTGGGTGAGCGCTCGCCCGCGCCCATGCCCCAGATCGTCGGCCTGCGTGACAGCGTTCTGGAAGCGGCCAGAGTAGCGGTTACCTTTCCCATTCCTCGCACAATCTATGTCGTCAATGAAGCCGGCGAGCTCCAGGGGATGATTCCGGCAGATCAGTTGGCTTCGAGTATTTTCGACCTCCTTGATAGTTCGCATTCCGTGATCGCTCCGGAAAATCCATTTTCCAAACATGCTTTGGTCCAACAAGCCTCAGCCATCACCGCTGAGTCGCTCATGGTGCCTGTGCCGGTGACGATTTCGGACGATAAAAATCTCGCGGAGGCGGTGGCGGTTCTGTGTTCCTCACATCTCGATCAGATACCTGTCCTTAATGAAGAGAATCAAATCGTAGGGGTGATTCGGGCGCTCGACATCATTCGTGAGTGGGTCGAAGACACGCTCGAAACACAGCTTGAGACGCAGTCTATTCACACCACGTTTTCTGAGGCGGCGAGCCTGCCGCGAGACGGCCACAAGTTTTCACCGGAGTCGATGCTCGCGAAAATTAAGGAGACGGAACAAGCCCGTCTGCGTGTTTACATCGGCGCAGCTGCCGGCGTTGGGAAGACTTTTCAAATGCTTGAGGAAGCCCATGAACTAAAACGTCAGGGCGTTGACATTGTACTTGGCTTTATAGAGCCCCACGGTCGCATCGAAACCGAAACCTTGGTTGAGGGCCTGGAACAGATTCCGCGCAGAAAGATCGAATATCGCGGCACTGTGTTTGAAGAGATGGATCTAGACGCGATTATCGCGCGGCACCCAACAATCGTCATCGTTGATGAATTGGCGCACACCAACGTGCCTGGTTCCAAGAACGAAAAGCGTTATCAAGACGTCCATGAGATTCTCGATGCAGGCATTTCGGTAATCACGGCCGTGAATATTCAGCACATTGAGTCGCTCAATGATGTTGTGACGCGGATTACCGGCGTGCGTGTCCGCGAGACAGTGCCCGATGCGTTCTTCAAGCGAGCGAACGAAGTTGTTGATATCGATGTCTCGGTTGACATGCTGCGGACGAGGTTGCGTCAAGGCAAAATCTATCCGATCGAAAAGATCCAGCAGGCGCTCAACAATTTCTTCCGCAAAGGCAATCTATCAGCCCTGCGCGAGTTGGCATTGAGACGAGTAGCGCTTGATCAAGCGACCAAAGCGCACGACTATCGCCAGCGGGAAGGGTTGGAGCAAGCGGCCATCCCGGAAAGAATTATGGTGGCCATGGCTTCTCGCGACAGCGCTAAAAGGATTCTACGCGCGGGCGCCAGAATTGCTGGCCGGTTGGCGAGCGATTGGGTAGCTGTGTATGTCGAAACTCCCAAAGAACAACCGGGGCGGATCGATCCGCACGACTACGTCGTGCTTCAGGAGAACATCCGTTTCGCAAAAGAACTTGGCGCTAAACTCGTGAAGCTTAAGGGCGGTCGTGTCGCCGATGCGCTGATTAATTACGCCCGAAAAGAGGGCATTACGCACGTCGTATTTGGACAGTCGGCCCGCTCGCGCTGGGACGTGTTGCTTCATGGCTCGGTCATCAACCGCTTCCTGCGAGAGGTCCGCGACGCCAGTGTGCACGTGGTTCCTTTGGAACAAAAGGCAACGTCTCTTGATAACGGACACGGCTATCAGCCACGGTCCACATAATGGAAAAAAACCGTCCCCCAAAACGTCCCCCAGCGATACGCAAATCATGCACTGCATGCAAGGTATGCAACGCATGCACGTTGATTTTTCCTGAGCGCTTTTGTAAGTTGTGCAAATAAAGGAGCGGTAATTTTGATTCCCAAGCTGAAAGTTGCGGGTTCGAGCCCCGTCACCCGCTCCAATGCTGCCCTAAACACCAAACTCATGCTCAGGCTGCTGCTGTTCGTTTTGCCTCTTTTGTGGTTGGCGACGCCGGCGTTAGCACAGGACGTTTCCGCGGACGAGACTCCGATCGCGGTTCTCAGTTACAAATGGTCGAAGGACCGGCGAGCGATGGAGTTGGTTGACACCGCGAATCGACCCAGTCCGCAGGCCGCGATGATTCCGCAAAACAAGAATTTTCAGCGGAACGCGCGGATTAATGATCCCGTCGGCGTGCGAGATCCAAATGCCGACACGCTCGACGGTCGCAGTGCCGAACTTGATCGAATCACCGCCGAGGCGCGCCAAGCCAAACCACAGACTGACGGTTTTACTTATCAGACAAAAGTCCAGAACAACAGCGCAAAGCCTGTCGCGGTGGTTTTCTGGGAGTATCAGTTCCGCGAGAAAGGCAATCCCGCGATCCTTTCGCGCCGGCAGTTCGTTTGTATGGCAAAGCTTAAGCCTTCAAAAACGCGAGACCTCGAGATTTTCACTCTCGCGGCGCCCAGTTCGGTCGTCAGTGTGAAGACGTTGAGTAAGAAATCAGAACCTGCCTTTGACGAGGCGGTCATCGTCAATCGCGTCGAGTTTGAAGACGGTTCGACCTGGCAGCGCAAAGACTGGAACTACGACGACGTAAAGCTGACCGCCAGGCCTGCCGCCGATCCGAAGAAACTGCAGATGTGCAGAGGGCTGTAGGATCCCGCCCGTCAAGCTATGTGTTGAATCGATTGGACACCCGCTAACGCTGGCACCAACAGAACATTTGCTAGTCGCAATGACCCGGCGCCCCGAGAAACTACTGGCGGTCAAATGATCCGGTCACGGGTGACGAGATAAGCACCACGGACAATGGGATGTTGACCGGGCAGACGCACTTCGATCCACAGGGAGTTGATGTTGGATTTCAAGATCCGTTTCCGCCGCCAGGAGAAGAGAGTAGCGAGTGCGTCGAATACGATCCGAGCCATGCGCCAAACGAGCCGGTGGCGGCTGGATTGATCCCGGATGGAAATTCCGCAAAATGCATCGTCGACGGCATTCAGGCGGATTGTCAGTCAATTGGTTCACACACAATGGTGCAGTGCCCGGATAATGATTGCGGTCCGCGAGTAGCAAGAGTTGACATCCGCTTCAACGGTGACAGACGTCCCGAAAGTTATAGCGCGTTAACCGGGATGAACAAGGCTCTTAAACGAGGAAACAAAGGGATGTTTAGACTTACCTACGCTACAATAATAATCGGTTTCCTGATCGCTGTGAGAAATGACGCTAACTGCCTCGCTGTCGATACTATGGCCACAACAAAGTCTGAAACATGTGCTTTCCCCCGACTTGGACCCTATCGAATCCACGGTAAACACACAGGTAGCTTTAGCTCGTTCTTTGAATTTCAATTGAGATTCAGACAAGGTGAAAATCAATATACTGCTAAAAACGTCCGCTAAAAGAGTAGGCTCATCGATGGTGAGCTTTACGTCAAACCAAGTGAAGACACACCGAAGGCGCAGGTTGAGCCATATAGCGAGTTAACCGTGGATGGAAACTACTCCACGATAAACGTCGTAAAGTTTGGATTTCAACAAGCCACCTTGAGATGCGAACCGGACAGTTCCTACACAGTCGCTTTCACTACATTAAAAATCCACGGCATCCATTATGGTTTCAGGGGTCAACTCCTTAAAGAGCCGAGGCTTGTTGATGGTGTATACATTAGTCTTGTGGGAAGGATGACGAAATACAAAGATGGCCGTGAAGCAGAAGAGGCTGACTTGGATTTTGTTAATTGGTCCTCCGAATAGTTATGCACTTCCCCGGCTAATCCGCAGAACTCCGGTGGTGAGCCACTCTCTCCTTATCTTCAAAACGCCCTACGACAATATTTCCCTCGACAGAGCGCTCAGGGTAAATCGTATTCCCCAGTAGATGATGCAAGAACGGCTAAAAACTGGGGTCAGGCCTTCGATTCTTCGATTCGCAACCAACTAAGTTCAAAACTTCGAATCTCTGCGTTCGTTCGGTGTGCAGGCTTCACCTCAGCCTCGTCCAAGTACGATTCCTTCTGATTGATGTTCTGCGCTGCCAAGTGGACGCGGCGAGTCTGTCGCCCGCTTCGCGGGCTCTGGAGGTTAGGGGAGCTTGATCCCGGGGTTACGCTCGCTGCGCTCGCTCACCCCGGGCTACATTCTGTCGCCGCTCTGCGGCTCGTTGTCGCTGACATCTCTGTGGTTGCTTATCTCTGGCTACTATTTACCCTTCAATGCGGTTAGTTGACTATCAGATCCACCCTGCGTCGCATACTCTGGCTATCATCCTGCCACCGCTACCCGGTTGGGTTGTGTCTCCGATTCATGATCCGTGGGTGTTGCCCACGGCTATCGAATTGCACACCTGCGGTGTGCAGCCCGCCTTTTCCTTGGAAATCCCTGCTGGTTCAGCGTTTTAACTCAAAGGAAGTTAAGTTATGACGCGCGAACTGACGGCATCTGTCGGCAGACAGAACATCTCTCTACGTGACGGGGCGGCTGCGCTATTTCGGCGCAAAGGCCTCGTTTTGCTTACTTTTCTGACGGTCCTCATCGGCACGGTCCTAGTCACGCTCCTCCTTCCCAACAAATACGAATCGCGCATGAAGATCCTGGTGAAGAACCAGCGCGTCGATGTGGCCATCACTGCCGCTCATTCTGAAGCGCCCAGCATGATGGCCGACGGGGAAGTCACCGAAAACCAAATCAATTCCGAAATTGAGTTGCTGACGAGCAAGGACCTTCTGACGCAGGTCGTCAAAGAATCGGGTCTGGCCAATGCAAAGGCCGGCTGGTTCTCGCGAACACCGCCTTCAGAAACCGTGCGGGTTGAGAGCGCCGTCAACCAGTTGTCGAAAGATCTGACGGTCACGCCGGTGCGCAAGGCGAACATCATCTCGGTCTCTTACGCGTCGAGCTCGCCAGAGCTTTCGGCCAAAGTGCTGAAGCGGATCGGCGAACTCTATCTCGAAAAGCATTTGAAGCTGCATCACCCCGAAGGCGCGACCGATTTCTTTCAAACTCAGGCCGACGAGCGCGAAGGAATCTTGAAAACGGCGGAACAGAAGTTCACGGAATTTCAACAGAGCAACAACCTGGTCGTGCTGTCTCAGCAGAAAGAGCTGACGCTACAGAAGACGGCCGAAGCAAAAGCGAACCTGATGGCGAGCGAAGCCGCGGTCAACGAAGCGACACAAAAGATCAAGCGCGTCGAACAGCAACTGGCGTCAATGCCCGAGCGCGTCGTGACGAGCAGCCGTTCACTGCCGAACCAGTTTTCGGCCGAACGCCTGAACACGATGATGGTTGAGCTGCAAACCCGGCGCACGCAACTGCTGACGAAATTCAAACCTGACGATCGCCTGGTGCGCGAGGTTGACGAACAGATTCGCATCACGCGAGAAGCGCTCGAAAAAGCGGAAAGTAAATCTGCGGTCGAAGAAGCGACTGGCCTGAATCCTCTGCGGCAAACATTGGAGACAGAGTTGGCCCGCGCGCGTTTGGATCAAAGCGCGGCGCTGGCGCGGCGCACAACGCTGACGGGACAGTTACAGCAGTATCAGTCGGCTTTAGATCAGCTCGAGTCGAACACGGCAGCGCACAACGACCTGCAGCGACAGGTGAAGGAAGCGGAAGACAACTATCAGCTCTATGCGAAGAAGCGCGAAGAGTCGCGCATCGGCGACGAATTGGACCGGCAAAAGATTACGAACGTTTCGATTGCCGAAGTGCCTACGCCGGCACAGCTTCCGACGTCACCGAATCGACCGTTGAACTTGGTGCTGGGTATGGTGCTCGCCTGTTTCCTGTGCATTGGCAGCGTGATTACGGCTGAGCTGCTCGACGACAAGGTGCATTCGGCCCGGCAACTTGAAGCGCTCACGGGCGGGCCAGTGTTGGCGACTGTGCCGGAGAACGGACGAAAGATGATTAGCCAGCGCGGGTCGCGGGCGCGACAAGTGAAGGCGAAGCCAGTGCGGGCTGAGTTGCAAGCGTAGTTCCCTGAAAAGCAGGCGCGGACGCCTGCGTACCGAGCAAGCGAGACGCTGGCGCTGCAGTCACTACCAATATGCAAGTTGAAGAACAAATCATTGAGCCGATGTTGCCGGTAAAAGCGCCGGCCGCGAATTCCGACAAACAGGGACGGCGTCACAACCTGCAACTGCTGCTCGCGAACTTGAAGAACAGTTCGCAGGGTTTGCGCGGTGGCGCGGCCATCGCCTTCACATCTGCGTCCGGCAACGAAGGCGTGTCGCACGTGACGCAACTCTTTGCGGTTGAGATGGCCCGCTACACCGGACGGCGCACGCTCGTGATTTCTGCTGAGCGCCTGACAACACTGGGCGTCGAAGACTATATGCAGATGCCCTGGAACTGTCATCCGACAAACGTCGAGAACCTCTGGATGTTGCCGGCGAATAAGTCGCGTCGCATGAATGGTAATGGAAGCCACCGTGACGACGACCAGGAACTTCCACAGCGCTCGCACTTGATGCGCATCGGCAAACAGGAAGATGAAGTGGACACGGGCCTGGATTCCGTCGACGCCCTACGCGTCAGCTTTGACAACATCCTGATTGATTGCGGTCCGCTGCACGAATCGAGCGACGCCGCGGTGCTGGCGTCGAACGTTGACGGGGTGGTGATTGTAGTTGAGGCCGGGCGCTCGCGCCGCGATCAAATCGTAAATGCGCAGCGCACCATCGAACAGGCGGGGGGCAAATTCCTCGGATTCGTTTTGAACAAACGGCGCTATCCGGTGCCGGAGTGGCTTTATCGACGTTTGTAATCGAGTCGTGTCCCGTCTCCCAAGGGAGAGGGGGCAAGACGCAAGCTCGGTTATGCGCGTACCAGTTTCCCTCGCTCTTTTGGGGCTTGGGATCAGGGGAGAGGGAATTACGTCGCGCGTCAAGACCCTCTCCCCAAGTTTTCTGATTGGTTCTGCTTCCCCCTCTCAAAGTGAGAGGGAGAAAGATTAGACATTATGAGGCTTTTCTTCATCTCCATTATCGCGGCCATCGCGATTTCAGCTCCGGTGGTCATCCGCGCGCAGGACGCGCGAGCGCCGCGGCTCTCGACGGTGACTGAGGAACGCTACCGTCTGCAGCCCGGTGACGTGCTTGAAGTTCAGTATCGTTACTCGCCGGAATTCAATCAGACCATGACGGTGCAACCGGACGGGTATGTCTCGCTGGAAATTGGCGGCGACCTGAAGGTTGCCGGGCTCACCGTCGAACAGACGCGCCAGGCGATCCTGCGACGCGCCAGCGCGCGTTTGCGGGAACCGGTGGCGACGATCGTGCTGAAAGAATTTCAGAAACCCTACTTTGTGGTCGCCGGCGAAGTTACCACGCCCGGAAAAATCGAAATGCGCGAACGCGTCACCGCCATTCAGGCAATCATGTTGGCGGGTGGCATGAAAGAGACTGCGCGATCCTCTCAGGTCGTCGTGTTTCGAAAAATCAATGGGGACATGGCTGAGGTAAAGCTGCTGAACCTGAAGAGCATTCGCCGCACAAGCGATTTGGAAAACGATCTAACTCTGCAACCCGGCGACATGGTTTACGTACCCCGCGACAAGATTTCGAAGATTGAACGGTTCATGAAACTGGCCAGCGTCGCGGCTTTCATGACACCGATATTCTGATCTGGAGTGGCACAGACTTCAGTCTGTGTTCTCCCCGGATAAGCACAGACTGAAGTCTGTGCCACTTACACGATATGACGGCACGATCCGGAGTCCTTTCAAATTTTGTACTCAAGGTCACCGACCTGGCGCTGGTTCTGTCAGCGCTGGGGCTGACGATTGTGTTCCGTTACTCGCCTTCTAATAACGTCGAATTTGCGGTTGATTATCTTTCCGAACGCATTAAGGTGAGCAACGCTTTGCTCGGGATTGGTCTGCTGATCACCTGGCATCTGGCGTTTGCAGTCCAGGGACTGTATCTCTCGCACCGGTTCACGACGCAAGCGCGCGAGCTGAAAGAGATAGCGCGCGGTGTTCTGATTTGTTCGCTCGCGCTGCTGGTCGCCGCACAAGCCGGCCAATGGCCGACGATCAATCTCGTCACTGTTGCCCTTTTTGGCATCATCGCTTTTTCCGTGATTGGCGCGATGCGTTTGTTGCTGCGCTGGAACCTGCGCAGGTTGCGCCGGCGCGGACTTAACACCAAGTCGCTGCTGCTGGTCGGCGGCGGACTACGCGGGCGGCGATTCGGAGAGCGGCTGCAAGCGCGCCACGAGCTCGGATACAAACTCATCGGTTACGTAGACAGCGAACGCTCTTTTGCGGATCAGCGAATTGCCGGCGCGATTTGGTT
The DNA here is from genome assembly GCA_963726075.1 of uncultured Acidobacteriota bacterium. Classification (GTDB taxonomy): domain Bacteria; phylum Acidobacteriota; class Blastocatellia; order Pyrinomonadales; family Pyrinomonadaceae; genus UBA11740. The sequence goes on from CAVSAQ010000002.1 coordinate 724,251, forward strand.
GGGAACGCTGGAAGACTTGCCGCTAATCCTGGCCAACGAAGTCATCGACGAAGCTGCGATTGCCCTGCCAATTAAGTCTCAATACAGCGAAATCGAAGCAGCCGTGGGATTGCTGGAAGAGCAGGGAATCACCACTCACCTGCTGTCGGATTTGTTTCCGCAGAAACTGGCGCGGTCCCAGACCGGCGAATTGAATGGCGCCCCGATCATTTCGCTCCACAGCGTGCCGCCCTTCAGTTGGCGCACTGAAGCGAAGCGTTTGATCGATGTGGTTGGCGGCACGGTGCTGCTGACGGTTCTATCGCCGCTGTTCGTCATCGCGGCGATTGCAATCAAGCTGGAATCGCACGGGCCCGTGTTCTTTATTCAGGATCGATTTGGCTTGAACAAGCGGCGCTTTCGCATGCTTAAGTTCCGGACCATGCGGGCCGATGCCGAGGCACGGATGAATGAAATTGAGCACCTGAACGAAAAGTCCGGTCCAATTTTCAAGATTCGCAATGACCCAAGGATTACGCGGGTTGGCCGTTTGCTGCGCAAGACGAGCATCGACGAGCTGCCGCAATTGATTAATGTCCTGGTGGGCGACATGAGCATTGTCGGTCCGCGGCCGTTGTCGGTGCGCGATGCTCTGCGTATGGAACTCGCCTGGCAGAAACGCCGGTTCAGCGTGAAGCCGGGACTTACTTGCCTGTGGCAGATTTCGGGTCGCAGCAATCTTTCTTTCGAACAGTGGATGGAGCTGGATTTGGAGTACATCGATCACTGGTCTTTGAAACTCGACGCCTCGATTCTGCTCCGAACCATCCCTGCGATTGTGACCGCGCGTGGCGCAAGTTAATCAGAACATGTTTTTGAGCGCAGATATTCAGCAAACGAGATTCTTCCCCGGCGACCTGGTCATGGTGCGTCCGCTGGATGAAATCCTGGCCACGCTCGACGAGAAAGGCACGCTCGACAAGCTGCCGTTCATGCCCGAGATGCGGGCGTTTTGCGGACGTGAGTTTCGCGTGTCGCGGCGCGCCTTCAAAACGTGCGTGGACGATACAGAGATGCGCCAGCTCGATGGCACCGTTTTTCTTGAAGAGGTTCGCTGTGATGGCCAGGCGCACGGCGGTTGTGACAAGGCTTGTCTGATTTTCTGGAGAGACGCGTGGTTAAAGCCTGCAGGTTCAACCGATCGTTCAGAACTGCGCCCGAGCCGAATCAAAGAGTCGGATCTTATCGGTCTCGCGCAGCAAGACGATCAGTTCGTATGTCAGCTCAGCGAAATCATCGCGGCGTCGGAACCGCTGCCGTGGTGGGACCCAAAGCAATACGCCCTCGACCTTCTGCACAATCGAACACCCTTACGTCGTTGGCTGAAGAGTCTGGGGATCGCTTTCTACAACAAGCTGGCGCATGTGAGCGGCCGGAAGAGTTGGCGATTCATCGCCGGACCCGGCACTTACAACGGAACGCGCTCAAACCTGAATCTTCAGCCTGGCGACGTGGTGCGAGTGAAGACGCTCGACCAGATTCGGCAAACACTCGACCCGGATGGCAAGCATCAACACCTGCTCTTCGCGCCTTCGATGGCCGAATTCTGCGGTTCAGAAATGCGTGTGCAGAAGCGCGTCGAGCGCATCACGCTCGAAGGAAGTCGCCGGCAGCGGCAAGTCAGGGATACGGTCCTGCTCGAAGGCGCAACCTGCGACGGCGTGTGCCATCGCTTGTGCCCCCGACAGTCGCTGCTTTTTTGGCGTGAGTGTTGGCTGGAAAAAGTGAACGGTTCGAATAATTAGTCATGGCTTCAGTACTTGTCTATCACTCGATTAGTTCACCGGCTGAACCAATGGCCGGCGACATCGACATCTCTAAAGAGCGTTTCACGCAGCAGCTTCAGTGGCTGGCCCGCGGGAACAAGGTTGTGCGTTTGGAACAAACATTGACGCAGTCAAGCCGTGGCGCGATCGCGATCACTTTCGACGACGGTTTTCGAGACAACCTTACCGTCGCCCTGCCACTGCTGGAAAAATTCAATCTGCCGATGACGCTATTCGTGGTGGCCGGCTTCGTCGATAGCGATGGCTATCTTACGGAAGAAGACTTGCGCGAAATCGCGGCTCATCCGCTGATCACGATCGGATCGCATGGGCTGTGGCATCGCCATTTCAATCGGATAACTCTCGATGAAGCGCGTTTTGAATTGACAGAGTCGAAGCGTCTGCTCGAGGACACGATTGGCAAGTCAGTCGATTTGATGGCTTGGCCTTATGGCGAATGCAGTGCGGAGGTCGAACAGTTAGCCGGTGAGTGTGGCTATCGCGCCGGGTGGGCGGTTTGGCAAGGAACGAACGGAACTTTTTCGCGCTGGCGTGTGCCGCTGGGCCGCAACGATAACCTGCCCCGATTTATTGCCAAGGCTTCGGGCGTGTACGGGCTAACGGAAGCCCGATTGCACCGATATCACGAACGGCGCCGGCAAAAGAAAGGTGCAGTCAGAGCCGACGGCAAAGTAACCGCTTTTGGAAATTTGGACACGTCTCTATCGAGAGAGAAGTACTGAAAATGAATCACGGCGAACAAGAATTTGAAGGAGGTCGAATGCGCGTATTACGTATTGCCCACGCGAGTCTGACGCCCAGACTGCGCGAGCGCGAAAGAGCCCTGGCCCGCAACCATCCGGATGTGGATCTCGAGGTCGTAACGACTGAAAAATGGCGGGAAGCCGAAGTAGATGTCGAAATCACAGGAGACGATTTGTTTCCTGTGACGAAAGCGCGGCGCCTGCTTTCCCGGCACGTGCAGCTCTTTGCCTACAATCCGAAACCCATCATCGCCGCGCTGCGCCGTCACCGTCCACACCTAATCGACCTGAATGCTGAGCCATACAGTGTCGCCTGCGCGGAAGTGCTGACGCTGCGAAATTGGTTTGCGCCGCGCGCGCCACTCGTGCTGCAAACCTGTCAAAACATTTTCCGAGACTATCCTCCGCCTTTCAATTGGCTTGAACGGCGCGCGTTAAAACAAATCGCGGCCGCGTATCCGTGCAGCGAAACCGCTCGCGAACTGCTCGACGCGAAAGGATTTGATAAGCCAACACCGGTGGTGCCGTTCGGAGTGAACCTGGAAGCGTTCACGCCCAAGCCGTTCAAGCGGAAAGCGGACCAACCGCTCACCATTGGATATGTCGGCCGCATGTTACCCGGCAAGGGATTGAACGTTTTAGCAGAAGCGCTCGACAAAATTCGGGCCGCCGGCTGGAAACTGTTAATGGTCGGAGACGGCTCAGAGCGGAAGCCCTTTGAACAAGCATTGATGGAGAAGGAGCTAATTGATCGGGCCGAATTTACCGGCGCCATTAGTTATGACGCGGTCCCCGAGCTCTTTCACAAGATGGACCTGTTGGTGATTCCAACTGAGACCACCGCACGTATTCGCGAACAGTTCGGAAGGGTGATCGTGGAAGCGATGGCGGCCGGTGTCCCGGTAATTGGATCGACCTGCGGTGCGATTCCGGAAGTGATCGATGCGGCGGGATTGGTATTTCCTGAACGTGACGCTGGGGCACTGGCGGCCGCCATCCAACGCGTTTTGAACGACGCGGCTTTGCGCGAAGAGTTTGCGCGGCTCGGTCGACGAAGAGCCGAGGAGAACTACTCATGGGACAGCGTCGCCAGCAAAACACACGAACTGTATCGCCAGATTTTGAGGAAGCAAGCTTCCGCGGTCCGCAATCCGGAATTCGAGTTCGCGTCGTAATCTGATGAGCAAGCGTGAAAACATCGACTGGAAGCTGATAACAGACGACGAAGCGCGTCGCTGGTGGGACGCGAAGCTGGAGGGCTTTGCCGACTGCTCGCCTTATCAAACCTTCGGCTGGGGCAATTACCGCCGGTCGCTCGGTTGGCATCCTTGCCGGTTTGCCGCGTTTGACGGAGCCGGCGAGGTCGTCGCAATGATGCAAGGGGCGATGAAACAACGTTTCGGCGTTGGCCTGCTGTGGAGCGAAGGCGGCCCGGTAGGTGATCTCTCGGTTTGCGATGAACGTCTTCAGTCGGCGATCAAGAAAACGAGCGGATTGAGGCTGGTGTATTGCCGATTTCGATGTGATCGCAAACGCGCTATCGAAGATGTGCTTCAGCTTAATGCGCAAGGTTGGAGTCTCCCCTGGGCGCCGATGTTTTCCAACTACTCGATGTCCATGGATCTGTCGATGAGCGAGGAGAGTTTGCTGGCTGCATGTAACGTGAAGTGGCGGCAGAACCTTCGTCGTGCGGGGAAACAGAATCTGACGATCAGAGAATGGCCCGACGCCACAGCTGATCAGATCCTGGCCGTGTATCAGTCCATGCAATCGGTGAAAGGGTTGGAAGAGCAACACTCCCTCGAGGAAATCACACAGGTGCTCGAGAATCTTCGCGACCGACTGGTGCTTTATCGCTGTGACGATGAGCGCGGTGAGCTAGTCAGCTTGAGTGGTTCGTTCCTGATCGGAAACCGGGCGGGCAACTGGTTTGCAGCCACGACTGAACCCGGCCGGGAGTTGCGCGCTTCTTATAGAGTTTTTTGGGCGATGATTCAGCACTGTAAGAACGCCGGTGTCCGTTACTACGATTTGGCCGGCATCGATCCGGCGCAAAATCCTGGAGGGTACCAATTCAAGAGAGGGAGCGGCGCAACCCACCTGGAATACTTAGGCGAGTGGGATTGGGCCAGTCATGCGTTCTTCCGTTGGTTTGGCAACTGGGCTATTGCGCGGCGAAGTAGCCTCACGAGCACTAAGAAGGTGGCAGGAAAATCGGGTAACGAAAAATCAGCGAGCGTACCGCAGCTTGCTTCACCCGTGGCCTCGAATCTCGGTCTTCCGGAATCAGCGAATTAATCCAGTGATTTTAAAAAACACACGACTGATTTTAATTGCCGATGCTCTGAGCATTCTTTTTAGCGTCGTATCCAGCCTGGTCGGCGCCCGAGCACTGGGCCCGGCCGGCCGCGGTGATTTGTTAATCGTCGTGCTGTGGCCGCCGTTCATCGCGATGTTTGCCGCGGTGGGAATGCCGACGGCCTATCGCTACTGGATCGCGAAAGAGCCGGAACGCGCTTCGGCTTTGTTTTCAAACGCGGTCATTTACACGGCCCTCGTCGGCACAGTCTGTATCGGCATCGCCGACCTCGTTATTCCTTACCTCGTGGGTGAACGGACCCCTGAGGTAATGACTTTGTTGCGCATCTATCAAATCAATATTCCGGCCGCCTTGTTCCTGGATTTGATGCGCGGGATGCTGGAAGGCACGCGCCGATTCGGTTGGGCCGGGGCTGCGCGCGCGATTTTCTTTGGCGTGCAGGCATTCGGGTTCGCGGTACTTTGGTTTGCCGGCCACCTCACGGTTACGACCGCAATGATCTCGATGATTACAGCGCAAACGGTCGCCATGGGCGTTGCGTCGGTTGGCGTGTGGCGTCAGTTTCGACCGCGATGGGAGCCCAGTTGGCCAGACTTCAAGCGCACGATGAACTATGGCGCGCGCGACTACATGGGTAACCTCGCCGACTTTACGACGCTGCGTCTAGATCAATTGATGCTTGGCGCGATGGCTTCGAACGTGGCGATTGGCTTGTACGTGATGGCCGTTCGTCTTTCCGAAGTGACGAACCTGGCCGGTGGCGCAATTGCCGCGGCCCTAATGCCGGAAGTTGCTGCCGCAAGCACGCAGGAAGCAGCCGAAGCGTTGTGGGCCACCAGCCTGCGCATGTCGGTCTATATCCAGACTCTCGTGCTCATCCCCTTGTGGATTGGCGCACCGTACGCAATTAAGTTCCTGTTTGGTGAAGAGTTCGTGCCGGCGACGTCGGCGTTGCGCTGGTTGTTATTGGCGGCCGCGGTTTGGAGTTGGGGTTCGGTGGTAATCAGTGGCTTGCGAGGTTTTGGATATCCCGGCCTAAGCACGACGGCGCGTTTTCTTGCGGCAGTCGTGACGGGAGTGTTGTTGCTGATTCTGCTTCCGCGACTGGGCATCACCGGCGCAGCCATAGCGTCGTTTGTCGGATACACCGTGATGTTTGTCGTAGCGCTGATAAGTTTCATGAAAAAGCGCCGGCTCAAATTCTGGACCTCCCTGCGTCCTCAACGCCAGGACTTTCTGATTGCCAACTGGAGATCCGTGCGCGCCTTCCTTTTTGAAAGCGCGTGACATCTCCTGCCGGGAGAACAACAAGAAAAATTTTGAGCGCAGTCATTCAACGTCCGAACGTATCGCGCCGGTACCTGCCGCTTTGGCTGATCCCGGTCCAGGCCCTGTCGGTTCTGACCGTCAGCGCTGCCGCGTTCGGCGGTCAGGTGCTGCGCGGGTGGTTGCTCGCGGGTGTGACCTGGTTATTGGCGTTGCCGTTGCTCGTCAGCCTGGAAGCCGGTCTGATCGCAATGATGCTTTTTGAACCACTTCGGGGACTGCTTCGGCGAGCGCAATACTTGTTCATTGAGTACAGCTCTCACGATCCGATTCACGTGCTGACGCCTGTGATCACGATCATGGCCGTTATTGCTCTGTTGAAATCGCACGGCCTCGGCATCGTGCGGGCCACGCCGATGGCCGGTTGGGTTTCAGCGCTCGCCGCACTGTACTTTGTCGAGATCTTCAACCCGCTCCAGGGCGGATTGTTAGTCGGGCTGTCCGGCGCGATGTTCTGGTTAGCGCCCCTGGTCTGGTTTTACTTCGGCCAATTCGTGACCAGCGACTTCATCACGAAAGTGCTAAAGCTGATGGTCGCTCTGGGCCTGGTAACTTCGCTGTACGGCGTCTATCAACTGGTCATAGGCTATCCTGAGTTCGAACTGTACTGGATCAGGAACACCGAGTTTTACACCTCGATTGCCCTGGGCCACGTTGAGCGTGCACTTGCGACGTTTTCCAGCGCCGAAGAGTGGGGCCGATACACGCAGTTTGCGGCGATCGCGGCCTTTGGCCTGGCCCTTGGACAGAAGCGCGTCACAGCGCGCCTCGGTTGGCTGGTTGCCGGAGTCGGACTGATCGGTTGTGTCGCGCTAACCGGTCAGCGTGCGGCAGCTTTTGGATTGGGGTTTGGGCTGATTGTCCTGTTCATGTTTACGGCCACCAGCATCAGGCGCGGAATTTTGCGCGTGACGATGTTCCTGCTGCCGTTCGTCGTATTCGCGATGTTAGTTAAGCCACCCCAGGCGGAAGAGGTTTGGAGCAACGATGAAACGCAGACGGTTTCGACCGTCTTGTCGCACACGCAGCGCGGCATGCTGAAGCCCGCCGAAGAAGCCAGCTTCCAGGAACGGATGACGAACTGGGCATTTCTGCTCACGGAAGTCATTCCTTATCGTCCCCTGGGCGGCGGAATTGGCGCGGGCTCGCTGAGCGAGTGGCGCTTCAACAATGGCGCCGACGAGTTGCCGCCCGTCGATAGCTCGATCCTGATGAATGGAATCACCTGTGGGATTCCAGGCATCCTGCTATTCGTTTGGATATTGTCTCGGTCGACTCTCTTGTCGGTCCGAGTTGCCCGTCGCACTGAGCGAAACCGCCGCGATTGGATCACGAAGCAGATTGTCTTAGCCCTGATGGTGGCCACGATCGTCAACAGCGTGTTCGGTCTGACGTTCACGCTCTATTCCATTGCACCGCTGGTGTGGTTGTTTATGGGTTGGGTCAGCGCTGAGACGCTAAAGCTCAGCCGCGAAGCGGACCGCGAAGTGTTCACAATCTGAGATCCGAGACCTGAGATCTGAGATATAAATCTGAGATGAGATTTGAAGTCGGCTAACGTGAAAATTCTTTTCTACAATCATACCGGGAAAGTCAGCGGCGCTGAGCATGTGCTGTTGACGATTCTCACCGGGCTTGATCGCGAACGCTTTCAGCTTTTGCTCGTATGCCCGGCAGACGGGCCACTCAAAGCCATGGCTGAAGACGTCAACGTGAGAACGTTAGTGAGCGAGCCACTTCAGGCGCGCTTCACGTGGCGGCCTGAAAGACTGATCCAATATCTGAACTCACTCATTCAAACTGTGCGCGAAGTCCGGGCCACAATCAGAGCTGAAAGTCCCGACGTCGTGCACGCCAACAGCATTCGCGCGGGCCTGGTCGTGACCGCGGCCACCACGGGAATGCGAATGCCGATCATCTGGCATGTTCATGATTTGCTGCCGCGGCACCCTCTCAGCAGCGCCATTCGCTTGTTTGCCGCTTTGACGAACCGGAACCGCATCGTGGCCGTTTCCGAAGCTGTCGCCCGTCGCTTTCGTGGGCGCGTCCTGCACCTCTTCGCCCGGCGCGTGCCGGTTTTTACCATTCACAACGGCATTGAGCTTCAGAAGTTTGATCCGAATCGAAGTCGCCGTGAGTCAATTCGCCGCTCGCTCGGCGCTGATACAAACGCGCTGCTGATCGCGATTGTCGGTCAGTTAACGCCGCGCAAAGGCCAACTTGAATTGGTTCGGGCTTTCGCCGAGATCTCGGGGGATTTTACCCAGGCCCGGCTGCTGATCATTGGCGACGCTTTATTTAACAGTGACCGCGAATATCGCGATTTGATTCAGTCGGAAACACAGGAACTCGGGCTGTCAGATCGAATCAAGTTCCTTGGCGCGCGCGCCGACGTTCCCGAACTCTTGCAGGCTTTTGACCTGTCGGTCGTCAATTCGCGCTCCGAACCTTTCGGTCTCACCGTGGTCGAGGCAATGGCTAGTTGCACCTGCGTCCTGGCAACTGCTGTTGACGGTATTCAGGAAATCGTTGAGCACCGCCAAACCGGCTGGCTTGTGCCACCCAATGATCACGATGTGTTGGTGGCTGCTTTGGGCAGGCTCTTAAGCGATGAGACGCTGCGCTCGCGGCTCGCAAAAAAGGCGCTGGAAGAAGTCCACCAGCGGTTTTCGGCCGATCGATTATTAAACCAATTTGACGGTCTGTATCGACAAACGATTGATCGCAGCAAGCTGCCGGCTGAAATAAAACTGCTTGCAACCTCGCGTACTTAATCAATTGAAAAAAGCACGCTTTTGAGCGTTTCTTATGATGAAACCGATCGAGGTCAGTCAATTTGTCGAGAATAGCACTCGTACACGATTACTTTGTTCAAATGGGCGGTGCCGAGCGCGTGGCCGAGGCCATGCACGAATCATTTCCGTCAGCCCCGATGTATACCACCGTGGCACTGCCGCAGAACCTGCCGCACCGCCTGCGCCTCGCTGACATCCGCACATCACCGCTTCAACATCTGCCGGCGATCGAGCGTCGCTTTCGTCACTACTTCATGCTTTACCCGTTCGCGGTCGAGGGCTTTGACCTATCGCAATATGACCTGATCTTCAGCAGCAGCTCAGGCTATGCGAAAGGCGTGCGCCGGCGTCGCAATGCGATTCATGTTTGCTATTGCCACACTCCGATGCGTTGGGTATGGCGATACGACGATTACGTAGCGCGCGAGCGGTTCGGAAAACTTTCGCGCGGGCTACTGCCGTTGATGCTTTGGCCGTTGAAGAAGTGGGACCTGCGCGCCTCGCAACAACCGAATTACTACATCGCAAATTCGCGTCTAGTCGCCGATCGCATCAAGAAGATCTACGGCCGTGAGGCCCACGTCATCCCGCCGCCAATCGATGTGAATCGCTTTCACATGTCGAATGAGATCGACGATTACTATCTCGTCTTGTCGCGTTTGATGCCTTACAAGCGTATCGACCTGGCGATCGAAGCGTGCAAGCGAATGAACCGCCGACTGATCGTGATCGGAGATGGGCCCGATCGCAATCGGCTGGAAAAGCTGGCGGACGATCGCATTGAGTTCCTCGGGCGGCAACCCGACAAGATCGTGAATTACTATGCCGCACGCTGTCGCGCGTTGCTGTTTCCCGGTGAAGAAGATTTCGGCATGGCGCCTTTAGAAGCGAATGCGGCCGGACGACCCGTCATCGCGTACCGAGCCGGCGGCGCGGTGGAAACCGTTCAGGAAGATGTGACCGGGGTCTTTTTCGATCAGGCAAACAGTGTTTCGCTCGCCGAAGCGATCGAGAAGTTTGAAGGGCTGCGGTTTGATCAATACACGCTGCGACGACATGCCGAGAAATTCGACCGCACAGTGTTCACATTCCGCGTGCTGCAATTCCTGGGCTCCGTCGCGCCAAGTTCCTGTTCGCCAGAGCTGATTACCGGCGCGCGTTTGCTTTCGGAGAACATTTCCAGACGCGTTTGGCCGCGTCTCGCGTTGGTTGGCTAAAGGGGAAAAATGCGCACCTTAACGACCGCGGATGTCTACATTCACTCGCTCAACGCGCCCGCGCAGGCTGGCGAGGCTGCTGATGTCTGCGCAATTTCCGAGCAGGAAGTGCACGTCTGGACAGTCAATCTCGGACGAGTACCAGTGTTGGACGAAGCACTTTCGCACGACGAACACGAGCGCGCGTCGCAATTTAATTCCGAAGTCGATCGGCGTCGCTTCAAAGCTGCTCGATCTGCTCTGAGAACGATTCTAACCCGTTATTTAGATCTGCCGGCTTCATCATTGATCTTCGGACAGACAGAGTTTGGAAAGCCATTTGTTGTTAATTCCGAAGCGGATGGTTTGCTGTTTAATCTGTCCCGGTCGGGAGATGTGGTGACGATCGCCGTCACGCGTAATCGCGAAGTGGGTATCGACGTCGAATCGGTACGACACGAATCCGATTCAATGGATATCGCCGAACAATGTTTCTCGGTGGCGGAGATTTACACGCTGACGGGCCTGGATCAAGACGCGCGGACGGCTGCCTTCTTCAACTGCTGGACACGGAAAGAGGCTTATACAAAAGCGCGCGGGGAAGGGCGCTCAGTTCCGTGGGTTCAATTCGACATGTCGGTAGCGCCAGGTGTCAGGGCCGGCATGTTAAATAACCGCATCGATAAAGAAGAATTGTCACGCTGGGTGTTTCAGGACTTGCAACTTCCACCGGGCTATGTTGGCACTCTCGTCTTTGAATCTCTGCGGACACAGCCGCGGCTCTCTTACTTCGCATTCGGCTGGTAGAGAACGGCAATGCGCGCCGCACCTCTCCTTCTTTCACTCTGCCTCTTATCTCTATCATGTACGCACCGTGCTGCTGAACGCTGCGCGGATTCCTGGCAGCCTCAACCTCAGTCACAAACATTTCCGCGTGGATTCGGAGTCAACATTCATTTCACCGATCCCGAGCCTGGCGAAATCAAGATGATTGCCGACGCCGGCTTTCGTTGGGTCCGCATGGATTTCAAATGGGATCTAACCGAACAGGAGCGCGGGCGGTACGATTTTTCTCCGTATGAGCGATTGACGAAGGCGCTTGACGAGCAGGGAATTCGCGCGCTGTTTATCCTCGATTATGGAAACCCGCTTTACGACAATGGGGCGCCACCGCGAAGCGAAGCTGCGCGCCGGGCATTTGCGCAATGGGCCGTTGCCGTGGCTAAACACTTTTCCGGACGCGGAATAATTTGGGAACTGTATAACGAACCGAACCATCAGCTCTTTTGGCCGCCAAAACCAAATGTGAATGAATACATCGCGCTGGCCCACGTGGTGGGGCGCGCGTGGAAAGCGGAAGTGCCAGGTGAAATGCTGATTGGCCCGGCGACGTCAGGCATCGATTCGGATTTTCTTGAAGCCTGCCTCAAAGGAGGCTTGCTCAATTACTGGGACGGGGTTTCCGTACATCCTTATCGCCAGACAAACCCGGAAAGTGTTGCCGACGAATATTGTGTGTTGCGGCACCCGGTCTCTCGTTACCGGACGGCGAACGCTGCTGGTGACAAGACATCGACCAGGGACATGCCGATCATCTCAGGAGAGTGGGGTTACTCATCCGTTTGGCGCGGCATGAATGAACAGATTCAAGGCGAGCTGCTGGCGCGCCAGTTTCTCACGAACGTTGCTAACGGAATTCCCATCTCAATCTGGTACGACTGGCGTGACGACGGTCCGGATCCACGTGAAGCGGAGCATCACTTCGGGCTGGTGCGCCATCGACACTTTCCCGCGCGCACGCCGCTTTACGATCCGAAGCCGGCGTATCATGCCGCCCGGACACTAAACACATTCTTGAAGGGCTACACTTTCGATAAACGCATTAGTGTCGGCAGTGACAGTGATTACGTGCTGCTGTTCAGGAGCGCCGGCGACTACCGAATCGCGGCGTGGACGTCGTCACCAGTCACCCACCGCGTGAACTTGCCGGCAGTGACCGGCGCGTTCAAGGCAACTACTTTTACTGGTGAAACGACTCGCGAACCCGTATCGAGTACACAGGGCTTGACCCTCGAAATCTCCAGCGCACCGATTTACCTCACGGCTCGCAGGTAACCGTTTCGTTTTCGTACTCAAACCCATTCGGGATTGAGAAGCGCATGCTGCCCAACGCCAAAAACCTATTCAAAAACCAAAGAAGTTGAAGTTCACCTGCGAACGTCTGCTGGCATGTCTATTGCCCATCAATAGTCCAAATATTTGTGTTTGGAGCTAACAGGAGGAAGTATTGTGAATAAAAAACTACTTATCGCAGCGTTCGTTATAGCGCTGGCATCATTCCTCGTAGGTTGTTCGTCAACGGACCAGGCCAACGCCAACCAGACAACTACGACCACTGGTCCGGATAATTCTGAGATCGTTACGACCACCGACAGCAGCACGGGCACGCGAACTGAGACGCGAACATTTCGCGACAACCCGCGTGTATCGCGTGTGGTGGTAACGACCCGCGACGGTCGCCGCACCGTCAAAGTCTATTCGAAGACCGGTGAAGAAAAAGACGTTCCTGAAGCAGTTGGTGACGCGCTAACGGTGAGCGGCGACGCAATTGCCGATGCGGCGGGGTGGGTCGCTGACAACGCTGTGGATAAGACCAAGGACGGTATTAACGAAATCGGCGACAAAGCCGAAGACGTCGGCGACAAGACGGTGAGCGTCGGTAAAGAAGTCGGCGACAAAGCCGAAGACGTAGGCGACAAAGCCGCGAGTACAGCCAAGACGGCGGGGAGAAAAACGGTTTCAGGCGCAAAGAAAACCGGCAGGACAATCAAGAAAATTGTGACTCCTTAGCATGGGCTATGCGGCTAGGCCGCCTGATGTGCGGAAGGCCTCTGGCCTTCCGAGGTTGCTGAAAAATAAATTGGGGCTACGCCCTCGGTGGGGGCGCAGCCCCTTTCTTTGTGGGGCGCTGTCGGAAAGGCACAGCCTTTCCGCACATCAGTTGGCGGAGCCGTAGTCTTTTCTAAACCGTTTTCGAGGACCGCAGGCGCGATGACCTCTACGAATGTTATACTGACGGCAATTCGACGTTGGAGTTGCTATGGCCGACACTTCTCGATTCACAATCATTTGTCCGTGTTGTGAAGCTACTTTGATCATCGATGCCAACACCGGCGCGTTGATCTCGCATGAAGAGAAGCAGAAGCCGCTCGCGTCGTTTGAAGTACTGGCCAAAGACCTCGACAAGCAGAAGCAAAACCGCGAGCAAATCTTTGCGCAGGAGATGAGCTCAATGAAAGATCGCGAGCGCCTGCTGGAAGAGAAATTCCGCGAGGCGATGAAGCGCGCCGACAAAGACAAAGATAAGGTTTACCGGAATCCGCTCGATCTGGATTGAAAACCCCGCCCTAGATGCACCGAAATCTTCGTTCGTTTCTCGATCTGCTTCGTCGCGAAAACGATCTTCTCACCATCGAAACGGAAGTAGATCCGTATTTGGAACTCGCTGAAATTCACCGTCGTGTGATCGAACGCGGCGGGCCGGCGCTGTTGTTTCAGCGAGTGAAGGGGAGCAGCTTCCCGGTCGTCACAAACCTTTTCGGCACACAGAAGAGAATTGAACTCGCCTTTGGCAAGCGTCCGGAAGAGTTTGTAAAGGAGATGGTCGGCGTCGCGGAGACTTTGATTCCTCCCACTCCTGCAAAGCTCTGGCGTCATCGGAAGCTGGGTTTCGAGTTCCTGCGATTAGGAACGCGAACGGTTTCGCGCGCCCCGGTCACAGAACAGATAATGCGGCCGGCTCGACTTGATCGATTGCCGGTGTTGACCACCTGGCAGGAGGACGGCGGACCATTCATCACGCTGCCGCTGGTTTACACGGAGCACCCAAACACGAATCAGCACAACCTCGGCATCTATCGCATGCAGGTTTACGACGCGGAGACGGCCGGGCTGCATTGGCAAATTCAGAAGGGCGGTGGGTTTCACTATCACGAAGCAGAGCAAGCTGAGTCTCCTCTTTCGGTGACTGTGTTTTTGGGCGGACCGCCGGCGTTATTGGTGTCGGCCATAGCACCACTGCCTGAGAACGTTCCCGAGTTGATGCTCGCATCTCTGTTACAGGGCGAGAAACTGAAAGTGACTCGGGCGCGCGATGCCGCGCATCGATTAATTGCCGAGGCCGAGTTCGCGCTGGTCGGTAACGCTCCACCACATGAGCGCCGGCTTGAAGGTCCTTTCGGCGACCATTACGGATATTACTCGTTAGCGCATGAGTATCCGGTCTTTCATTGCGACGCGATCTATCACCGGCGCGACGCCATTTATCCGGCAACGGTCGTGGGCAAGCCGCGGCAGGAAGACTTTTTCATCGGCGACTATTTGCAGTCGCTTCTGTCGCCGCTGTTTCCACTAGTGATGCCCGGCGTGCGCGACCTATGGAGTTACGGAGAGACGGGCTTTCATTCGTTGGCCGCCGCCGTCGTAAGCGAACGTTACGCGCGCGAAGCGCTCATGCACGGTTTCCGAATTCTCGGTGAAGGCCAATTGGCGCTGACGAAATTCCTGATCCTCACCGACTCAGACATTGATTTGCTCGACTTTCCCCGCGTGTTGGAACACGTGCTGGCCCGTGTGAAGTGGGAGAGCGACTTCTTTATATTCGCGAACACCTCGATGGACACGCTGGATTACACCAGCGGCACGGTGAACAAAGGCAGCAAGGCAGTTCTGATGGGATTGGGTGAGGCCGTGCGTGACCTGCCCCGCGAGTTCCGCGGCGAACTGCCTAATGGAATCTCAGGCGCGGAGGTTTTTTGCGGCGGATGCCTCGTCGTTCAAGGCCAACCGTACCTGGAAGACAAAGACCAGGCAGCGCGTCTCGCCAGTGATCCCGCTTTCGCGGATTGGCCTCTGGTGGTGCTTCACGACGATGCAAGCGTCGCAAAATCACCGACGGATTTCCTCTGGTCAACGTGGACGCGCTTTGAACCCGCTGGGGACATCCACGCTGCTGAGACGAGAGTCGTGCGGCATCATCTTTCGTATCAAGCACCGATAATGATTGACGCACGGAAGAAACCGAGCCTTCCGGATGAGTTGGTAGTGCGCGATGACATTGCGAAGATGGTGGACAATCGCTGGCGTGAATACTTTCCTGCGGGTATTTGAGAGGTCGATTCGACAGGCTAGCTGGATTGGCTCCGTTAGGAGTTTCATGCGAGCCAGGCTCCGTTAGGAGCCAAATGTTTATAGCCCGGACGGTCTTTAAGTTCTAATTCTCCAAGGCTCGGCCTGCGACAGGCCGAGCCTTGGAGAAAAAGAAGTTCGTTTGCTGTGAGCGCTATAAACATTTTGGTCCTAACGGACTTTCGAAGAAACGCGTCGCGCGGCTGGTGGGTTACGTCTGCTGCGAGAACGCGAACATAGAATAGCGTCAATGTAGATGTCTGCGTCAACGAGTCGCGAAGCGACGACAGATAATAGCCCCGGGTGAGCGAGCGCAGCGAGCGTAACCCGGGGATCACGTCCCCCTTGAATCCCGAGCCCGCGAAGCGGGCGACAGAATCATTGCGCCCCTTCAGGGCGCAGATATCTCTTCTAACGTGATCCAGGGGTGGCGCGACCTGCGGTCGCTGACCCCTGGCTACCATCTGCCACCGCTACGCGGTTGTTGAGTGCGCAACGCCACGGCGGAGTTGACGCGGCGGCGCGAATCAAATCGACAATCGGAAATCGGCAATGAATTCACGC
The DNA here is from genome assembly GCA_963726075.1 of uncultured Acidobacteriota bacterium. GTDB lineage: Bacteria > Acidobacteriota > Blastocatellia > Pyrinomonadales > Pyrinomonadaceae > UBA11740. The sequence goes on from CAVSAQ010000002.1 coordinate 740,208, forward strand.
CCCCGCCGCTCGCGTCAAACGATTTGTTGGGCGCACAGATTAATGGTCGCCTTGGCTAAACGCTTGTTCGAAATCTTCGGGCGTCGGAGTTGCAAGCGATAACCAATCATAAACGAAGCAGCGATTCTGAGCAGGAAGAACATCCTGCGCGGCGATGAATCCCTCGCTCGGTAAGCCAGTGGCTTCGCTGACGATCAGAGCCGTGACGGGTGGGAGATCATTCTGGAGACAATAGTCTTGAATCGGTCCCAAGAAGTTACCCACAGCCTGGCGCGGCACGCCTACGAGGCGTCCAGCGATTTCGTAACTGAGAATCTGTTGGCTTCGTGCGGCGGAGATGAGAACAGACCACAATTGAGCAGCCCGTTCGTATCGTGTCATCGGCATAAAGTAAATTCCCCCAACGCGCGATCGGAGTTATAGCAGATAGCTATAGGCCTTCACTTACCACCCTTGTCGAGATGAACCGGGCGACTACTCCGGGAGCCTTTTGGTTTTAGAGATACCGAGAGGTCTCATTTCACCAGCGGTGACTCTAACAATCTTTTCCGTTGACCGGTAATACTCTTCCCAGCCATTGATTGGCGTAACGGTGATCTTGAGTTCAAGACTCTTTCGTTTCTCGCGCCAGACCCATCGACGAAGTACGCCGACGCTTGTTTCGGCAGAGAGTTGAAACGTGCGATCCATGCGATCCGTCTGTCGCGAGATCTCTTTGGTCATTTCCACCAGGACCTTCGCCGGATTGGTCGGATCCGCGGCGGTGATTGTTACAGAACATTACGGAGGATCGTCAATGAAAGTGATCGTCCGGGGCAGCTGTTAACTCCACAATGAGTTGCGCCTTTCCGGCCTTCTGCAAATGGGTTACGGCTGCTTGTCCTTCCTTAAACATATCCATATAGCACTCCTTGACCGTGAGGTCGAACTAGCGCCCAACAACTAAGTATCCATCAAAACTGCCTCATAATACTGCCAATTGCCGTACTCACCCATCACACCTGACTCAGCACGTCGATAATATGAGGGACATCGTTACTCTCACGCAGGCGAATGATCCGCAAAGCGAAACTAATGAGCCATTCGCGCGGATTGGCGATCAACGTACCAAGTTTAGAAACGCCGTCGTCGAGAATTTCCAACTCCCGGCCCAGTTTATCGGTGGGCGTCGAGTTGATCAGGTTCGCGACCAGCCACGCGCTGGTTCGTGATTTGTTCAGACTGAAATTAATCAGACGATCGTCGCTTTGCGATGGGAACATGTTGAGCATACGAATCCACGGAGAAACCTCGCCGACGTCCGTGCGAACCTTATTAATCATGTCACCGAGAATGTCGTTAATGCGGTTGAAATCCGTCTTAAGACCAGGCAATTTGTCTCCCGGAGCGACCGCCTGCGCCGCGATGCCCAAATCGAAATTAATGTGCGCGTTGATCCCGACCAGGAGTTGCTGAAGAACGGTCGGCGCCCGCGTGCCAGCGGTTTGAAAGGCGGTAACCCAGCACTTGCTCGCCGGTTGCCCGGCGCGAAAACTCTGGAGCGCAGACAAGTAGCGATTGGCAAATATGACGTCCAGCTGCTCCAGCCGCGCGCCGTCTTCAAAAAAACCGGCGGCGATACCCTCTTTCACTTTGATCGTGACATTCCGGTAGAGCGCGGTGAAGAACCCCAGGCGGCTTTGTTCGTTTCGACACTGAAGAATTATCTGATCGAGCTCGACGAGGACTTCATCGATCGTTTGTGGCGGCATGGGAGATCGCTCCTTTGGGCTCATGAGCATCGCTTAGGCGCGGCGTAATTATATAGCCCAATCCGTTGACAACGATATCAGCCGAACGTCTGTGACCAGAAATAGTAGCGGCGCATTTCTTTGGACAGGGCCGCCCGGCAAGCTAGTTCGCGGCGGCCGTGTCTAAAAAATATTGACAGCCTAACCTCGCCGTCATAGATTCACTGCTCCCCACTAACCGATTGTTTACACGTTCAAGCAGAGAGGCGGCTGGAAATGCCCCCCTGGAAGGAGACTACAAATGACTAAGAATCTCGTGCGCCGTAGTGTTGTTGCCGGTTTGGTCGGCGTTGCTTTGCTAGTGCTGTCGGTGCCGATCGCAAAGTTGGCGACGAACAATGCCGCGGTGTTCGAAGCCTGTATCAATCCCGGCAACGGAGGGATGCGTTTAGTGAATTCGAGCACGGCGTGTCACAACAATGAAACCCGCATAAGTTGGAATGAAGAAGGCCCGACGGGACCGACTGGCCCAACCGGTCCAACCGGCCCAACAGGTCCCACGGGACCGACCGGTCCGACGGGTCCAACCGGCCCAACTGGTCCAACCGGCCCAACCGGACCAACTGGCCCTACAGGTCCAACCGGCCCAACGGGTCCGCCAGGACCATCGTCTGGAGGAGCGCCGTATGTTTGGGTGTGTCTGCCCGCGCACCGTCCCAATACCGCCGGCTTCCAACGTCTCGACCTCTATGTTTTCAACGGGAGCGCGGTGTCTGCGAATGTCGCTGTAAACATTCTCGACAGCACCGGTAACAACCTTGCGGGTGTAGATATTCCGGGGTCAGCCCCGTTAACTCAGTACCCCGGTGATGCGGGAGCGTCAACAACTGCGCTCACCGCGGGCCATACTCGCAATGTTAATTGGGGAATGCCTACGACCGGCGGCCCGGGCTTTGACGGTGTAACGAACGTATCCGTCTCGGTACGAGTTACTTCGGATCAACCCATCGTTGTCGGGGCAAACTTCTCGGCTAACGGATTTTTGGAAAGCAAGTGCGGTCTGCTGCCAAAATAGTCTTAACGTCTTTCGCTGACAGCCAAAAGGCCTCGCCAAAAACGCGAGGCCTTTTTGCATGGCTGCTTTGAGTGATCTTCGACTATCCAAGACACGTCCGCGCACTAGATTTCCATCAAGTCTCTTCCAACAATGATGCGCCCTGTGAAATGTTTGCGCACACCTTCCGACCACTGCTCGTCGGTGATTGAGGGATCGTTGCCCGGCACAAAGTGAGTCAAGACGAGTGTCTTGACGCCGGCCCTAGTAGCGATTCGACCGACGTCTTCGGTCGAGGTGTGTGAAGCGAGCAGATGTTCGCGCAGGCGCGTCGCACCCGCATTCTGTCGAATCAATTTGTCGATGGCCGGCAGGTACATCACTTCGTGAATTAGCACGTCGGCGCCTTTGGCGAACTCTGCGAGTTCGGGCAGGTAGGCGGTGTCGCCGGAGATCACAATCGAGCGGTCCTTCGCATCGAAACGATAAGCGTACGATTGCGTGATCGGCGGATGGCGCACACGTAAGCAGGTGACTTTCACATCCGCGTTCTGCATCACGGCTCCTGGCCGATCAAATTCATGAGCCGTGATGAGCTTGCGGGGGTCTATCAAGCCTTCATCAGCAATGCGCGTGTCGATGTCGAACTTCTGATAGGCAAAGAAATCACTGGTTAGCTGGCGCAAGCCTGTCGGTCCGTACGTGTCGATCTTAATTGGTTGCGACGTGATCCAGGCGTTGTAGAGCAGCGGTCCGTACTCAAGGTTGTGATCGGAGTGATGATGCGTGATGAAGATGTAGCGCAGACGATTGAGCGCGACTCCCGCATTGATCATCTGCCGTGAGACGCCATAGCCGCAATCGATCAAATAAGGAACGTCGTTAATTAAGATGAGCGTCGCGAAGATACTCCGGCCAATCGTGCCCAGCGTCGGCCCGCCTTTTGTGCCCAGTAGCACTATGCGGGTTCCTCGCTGCTCCTGGCGTGCGTCAATGCTGGTGGGCAGCACTGCATAACCAGCCAATGCTGCTGAGCCCACGAGAAACTGTCGGCGATTCCACACGTGTCTTTGCGTTCCTTTACGGCTTTGCGTGAGGTCAGGGTCCCCACTCTTCGGGATAGCTAGAGCTTGATCTAACCATCTGCGACTTGGAACGAAAGTTCAACCACCCGCTACCGCAGGTGGTTCTGACAGGCGCCACTGCCACGGCCGATCAAGACACTTCAGCCAGGCATACGCACAGCTAGGTCCGCCGTCGCGCGCGGTGCCGGGAATGTCAGCTATCAGCGTCGAGTTTGGGCCGATCAAGTCCGAGGTGATGCAACTGAGAGGAACTTTTAAACGACGGCTCCAGCATGTATTCGCCTGGCCGGCGTACGTTCCAATGTCGATGTAGAAATAGCGATCCCCGCGCGATCCTTGCACGAAGGGGCCCGAGAAATCAGGCGCACCGTCCTTGTCGGTCTTCACGCCCATCGCAAATTCGAACTTCAAATCCTTCCCGGTGGAGCGCTGCTTCTGTACGACTTCGTATTTGCTGCCGCGGCCTCGCTGCAGACCGAAATCCACGCCGGCTGTAGGTCGCCTCAGAATCACGCGCAAACTGATTTCCATATTCGCAAAGGTCGTTTATCGGTGTCTCCGTGCGTCCTCTGTGCCTCTGTGGTGAAGAGGTCTAAACGAAGACTGACCACGGAGACACAGAGCTTTTCACACAGAGACAAAGAGCGTCTGTGAATTACTAAGCTGCTTCAAACCTCACAGGCAACGGGTTCACTCCTTTTCGAGTCCCGCGCTCACCCGAAACGTGTGACCATCGGGATGGCGCAGGTGAAACTCGCGCACATTCCATGGCTCGTCAGTGGGTGGCATTGTGACCGTCATTCCGTGCTTCAAGGCTAGTTGATAGGCTTCGTCAACTGCGACCGGTGATTCCAGCCACCAGCTCATCCACGCGCCGCCGGTTTCATCGTCGCCGACGAATTGCGGCTTCGGCCCGCCGCGCGATCCCTGGCCGCCCTGACAAAGAAAGATCTCAGACTTGCCGTTGCAGACCCCACCGAACGTGGGCGGGTCGCCCCAGTCCCAACCCTTCTCCCATCCGATCTTTGCAAACCACTCGAAGCTCTCAACGATGTTCGAGACATTCAGGATTGGTGTTAGTTTTTTGACGTTCATTGCACTCCGCTACTGAACCTTCCTGGACAGAAACACACCGCCGGGCGTGATTTGTCTGAGCCCCGTAATCTGGCCGCCCTCTTCCACGAACTCGACGATCACGTCCGCGAATTCCGGGATGCGGAATCTCAGTCCCTTGTAAGGAATCAGTTTTTGGTCCGGCGCGCCAATGCGCACGATGTAAACCATACCGTCAGGTCGGTAAGCGACTTGGAACTTCGCGCCGCTCGGCGTCTCGTACGTTCCTGAAAGCCGCGCCCCGGTTGCCGCATCGATCGCGGCCGGCTTGCGCACGAAAGTAACTTCCGCTTCGTCGAGTGACATCGTGGCCTTATCGATGTCGCCCTGCGGATTCGTGGCGAAGTTCACCGACCACTTGCCCTCTTCCTCGTCATTCGGCGAATCGAAGCGGTCGTAGTGAAAGTGCGTCAGTGGCAGCTTAATCTTGTGAAACTCAAACTGCAGCGCGTTGTCTTTCATTCCGATCTTCACGCTGCCGTATGAGGGATGGTCGTACTCGCCAACGTAATCCGCGAGCGCGTGCGAAGGTTTTGTATCGGCCACGCGGCCGACGCCTTCCTGCTTGCGCGCCTCCGCGCCCGCTTTCTTGTTGCGCAGACGAATGTCCAGCAACCTTTGCGTCCAAGGCGTCTCTTCCATGCCGAGCAGACGCTCGTACACGTTCCAGCTGATCGGGTTGTAAAGCGGCGCCGGGTGATTACCGATGACAAACACAATCACGCCGATGCGTTCGTTCGGCATGAACGAGACCTGCGAGTGAAAACCCGGCAGGTCGCCGCCATGGAACGTGACAAAGCGGCCGCGATAAGACGCTGTTTGGCGGCCCATGCCGTATGCCTGATTAAAAACTTCCCACCAGCCGCGCGTTTGCGCGCCCGTGTTCGGCAGCGCAATCGCCGGTTCCAGCGTGGCTTGCAGCACCTTCGCCGGCAGCACTTGCTTGCCGTTGTACTTGCCGTTGTTCATCAAAGCGATGAGCCAGTGCGAAAGGTCTTCGATGTTCGAGACGATTGCGCCGGCCGCTGCGAGCCCGTCGGTGTCTTCGTAATAAGGAATCTGGTAAAGATCGAACGAGTCGCGGCGTTCGGTGAAGGGAACTCCGTAGTCGGATTGCTTCATCATCTCGCTGATCGTGAAGCCGCTGCTTTTCATTTCGAGCGGCTGAAAGATTCTCTCGCGCACGAACTGGGTCCAGGGCTTGCCTGACTGAAGCTCAGTCGCGTAGCCGACACCTGCGTACATCATGTTGTTGTAGAGGAACAACTGGCGCGGCGATTCTTTCGGCTCGAGATATTTCAGTCGTTCGAAAAGCTGTTTCGTAGAGTAATCCGATTTGTACCAGATTGAATCGTGCCGCGTGATGCCCGTGCGATGCGCCAGCATGTCGCGCAGAGTAATCGAGTTGTTCAGATAGTTGTCGTAGAACTGAATCGTGGGCACAGATTCCTTGATCGGGCGGTCCCATGTCAGTTTGCCTTCTTCGACCAGCAACCCCGCGCCGACGGCGGTAAACAGTTTGGTGTTCGAGGCTATCGGGAACATGGTGTTGGCAGTAATTGGCAATTTCTTCTCGTAATCGCGATAGCCATATCCTTTCGCGAAAACGAGTTTGTCGCCGACGACAATACCGACGCCGATGCCCGGGGCGTTCCAATCCTTCAAAGTTTTTTCCATGAACGCGTCAAAGCCGGCGAGCTTTTGATTGACGTCAAGCGGGGGCGTGGCCGGACCCTGCGCCTTGACCGGCAAGGAAAAGCAAGCGAAGAGAAGTGCGAACGCGATAAAGTTCGCTAAACGGCGTCGAGACGATTTCATGAATTGATCCTCCTGGTCAGCAATGAAAAGTGGAGCAGAATTAGCTTCGCTGCTACGCGGTCAAGCCCTGGGTTTACTCCGGGTTAAGATTCAAGCGCACGATCTTCCCGTCAGGTTTCACCGTCATCGCAAAAACAACGCTGCCGTCTTGATACTTAAGCCGATAACGGTAGACTCGATTGCCGTTTTGTTCGGTTGCCGCGAGCAACTCCATGGTGCTTAACGGGCCGTAGTTCTTCAGGAACGCACTGGCGTCAGCAGCGCCGCGGGAAATTTGTGTCCAAGCTTCGGGCGTAAACGAACTTGCGTCTAACGAGCCTTCAGTAGCTTTGCGAACGATTTCTTTTGCCCGCGCGGTGACCGCAGGTTCTTTGTCTGCGATAGCTTCCGCCACGGGCGGCGCTAAGTCGGCGTGGTAAATGCCGGCGACCTTCTGTGCGATGCGTGAAGGGTTCGCTTGCCGCAGGTTCGCGAACACAATCACCGTCAATTTGTCGTCAACATAGCGGGCGATATAAGACTTGAAACCCTGCCACGTTCCGCCATGGTCAATCAAGCGGTGGCCGCGAACGTCACTCACGGCCCAGCCAAAACCGTACCTCTCGTCCTTCCCGTTGTTCAACTTTACGGGCGTCCACATGGCCACGAGGCTTTCTTTCTTAACCAGCTTTTCGGTGTAGAGCGCCGCGTCCCACTTGGCCACGTCGTACACCGTGAGATAGAGCGCGCCATCCGCGGTTGTATTCAGAGTCGGTGAGACCCAGTTCTGGTTTTTTATCTGGCCTTGCACGAGTTGATAGCCGGCGGCGCGATTCGGCACAATGTCGGCTTCGCTAATAATCTGTGCCGTGGTCATTCCCAGCGGCCGGAACACACGCTCCTGCAAATAATCTCCGTAGAACTGGCCGCTCGCTTTGTGAATCAGGATGCCAAGCAAAACATAACCCAGGTTGCTGTACGCCCACTTTTCTCCAGGTTGAAACGCAAGCGGAACCGCCTGTGCGCGCTTGAGCAATTCGTCTTCCGTGTAATCGCGACGGAAATCGAAATCGCGCGGGTAATCCGTCGTGCCGGCCGTGTGCGTAAGCAGATGCCGCACAGTAATGTTCTTCCAAGCGGCGGGCGAGTCAGGGAAATATTTGGTGATGGGATCCGAAAGACTGAGTTTGCCCGCTTCGACCAGCATCATGACAGCCATTGCCGTGAACTGTTTGCCCATCGATCCTGATTGAAAGATTGTTTCGGCTTTCGCCGGCACCTGGTGCTCAACATTCGCCAGGCCGTAACCCTTAGCCAGAACGATCTGACCGTCTTTCACCACGGCGAGTGAGAGTCCGGGGATACGCTGTAGCTTCATCTCGGTTTTAACGAGTTCGTCGACTTGCGCGCTGCTAGCATCCTGCGCACATACGGCTTTTTGAAAGCCAGCGGCCAGGAAGGCGATTGCTATCGCGGTTTTAATGGCCCGCAACCACATCAGATTCCTGGTAAACCCCATAAGTTTAATAACGCCTCGAGAGAATTAAAGTTAACAACCCGCGCAGGCTTACTTCTTATCGCGATAATTTAACTGCTGCCAGGTAATCCGGCCACACGGATCGCAGACCAGTCGAGTGCTGGGCGACCCGGCCGCTTTCCACCTGACGGCGCCATGGTCCCACAGGGATTTTTCGAATCCGCATTCGCGGCAGCTGGCGATCCACTTGCGCGATTCAGCTTCCATGTCGCTCCCCCAGTTTCCGGGAAGGGATCGAATCAAACGCTGGATGAAGCTTAGATTCTCTTCCATGTTCTTGTTTGCGGCTTACGGCCCGCGACGTGGCGTGTTAAATAGCCGTTCTGAGTAGTCAGAGTCAAGTACGAGATCGCGCCCAATTGCGGTTGCACGATTCAGTCGACAGATCACCGATTCGGTGTGTGGCTGCCAGGCCCAGCGGTCGATTGCACTCGCACTCGACTTACGTTTTCGCCGCGATCTCTATCTCTATTTAATGGCACACATCTTGTTTTAGTGGACAACGCCCGACCTCAGCCTGACGAAAGTAGGAAAAGCCGATGATGAATTCTGGAAAAATCGTTCCGTTTGCCCTGGCGGCGACAGCTTTTATGCTGTTTGCGTTTGTCATGACGCCGGCCCAAACGCGCTGGCCGGATCTCGGCAGCGTCAAAGATATCGGTCGTATCGGCGATGCCGTTAATGTTCAGATCAAAGTCGGCGAAATTACACTCGAATCAATCGATTTTCGTAATCAGACCGCGAGCTTGAATGTTGGCCTCGATATCGCAAACGGTTTTATTCCTGTGAGTCTCAAGGATTTCGATTATCGGTTGCGCCTGGCCGACCGCGATGTGATCGAGGGTACCCATCACGGCACGCTGAAGGTCGGCGGCCGGCGAGCATCGCGCGTTAATCTGCCGCTGACGGTACATTTGCGCTCGATTCCGGAAGTGGTGTGGTCGGCATTCACCAATCGAGGTCAGCTTCGTTACGATCTCGATTCCGCGTTTACACTGCCGTTATTTATTACGGAAAAGCGCTTCGACCAAAGTTTCTCCGGCGAAGTCCCGCTTCGTTCGCTGGTTGACGCCGCTTCAATCGTTCGGGCGCGCGGTGTAGGCCATGGCCGTTCAAGCCGCAGCATCTGGGACGCGCTACCCTGGTAACGTTAGTTTCAAAAGGTTGTAGAAGGCGAGTAGAAAGGAAACGGCGGGACGCTGGATGATTCAGCGCCCCGCCGTTTGAGATCTCAAAGAGAGTCTAGGGTTGATTTGTCGAGGCGGTGTTAAGCCCGCGGTTCACAAGCATTTTTACTTCGACGCGGCGGTTTTGCGCGCGCCCAGAGGCGGTCGTGTTGTCGGCAACCGCTTCGTTCTTACCGTACCCCAGCGGCGTAATGAAACGTCGCGCCGGAATCTTGTGATTAATCGCCAGGTAATCGACGACCGCGTCGGCCCGGGCGCGACTCAGGCGAATGTTTTTCGCTTCGCCGCCGGTTGAATCGGTATGTCCGGAAACTTCGATTAGGTAGCCTTTCGCCGCCAGGGCGTTCTCCGCGAACTCATCCAGTTGACGCTTGGCCTCTAGCGAGAGAATTGCGCTGTTCACTTTGAAAGTAACGGCGACGCTTGCCTGTTCATCAACTTCATCGAGTGCGGTGACGCGATCGTTCACCTTTGCGACCTCTGCTCGTGCCTCCTGGGCAATGGCGTGAAGTTCGTCGATCTGGCCGGCAATCTTCTGCTGGTTTTCTTCAACGGGCCCCACGCGCGTTTCGGAAGTAATCGCCGCGCGCATGTCAGATTCGCGGAACCTGATCTTGTCGGCGACCAGCTGACCCTGCGCGTCGCCACGTCCTTCGACCTCGACAATCAAACCGCGCAGGATGTCGGTAACCGGATACTTTTTGCCGCTGCGAAGAAACCCGCCGTTCGTTTTGATGCTCGTGTGATCGGTGATCAGCACTTGATAATCGGCGCGCGAGCGATCGCGAATAGTGAAAGTGTCGGCGTTACGTTCGATCACAACGCCCTGGAATTTCATCTTTGCGCCGTTCGGCACTGGTCGGTAAATCTGCGCCGGCCCTTGGGCGTTCGACGTTTGGGCGAGACTCACTGACACCGTGCTCAGCAAGAGGGCGGCTGCAAAAAAGAAAGCGACTGCGCGTAGTTTTCTCAGTTTGTAAATATTCATTCCGGACTCCTTTAGATGATGGATGTGGCCTTACAAAATTCGCGCGCCGGTTGAGGAGGGAACTGCTTGGGCAGATGACGCTACGAAAACGAGAATTCTTTCGTAATTGGCGTGGACTTGTGTTGCAAAAAGCAGATCGTTCCGTGGTAAATGGCTGGCCCGCAGTTTCCTTGGTGTACTTTGCACGATTAGCCGAGGTCTTCGGCTCGCTTCGGCCAATCTTCGCGTAGCAAGCGCGAGAGTGCGCGATCCGCCAGCAACCGGCCGCCCGTCTGACAACTCGGACAGTAATTCGTCTCGTTAGCCGCGTAACGAATGCGCTGGATCTTCGTGCCGCAGCGCGGACACGGCTCGCGGTAACGGCCGTGCGTCGCCATGTCTTTGCGAAACGCAGTGACTTTTTCCGGGAATCCTTCGCCGGTTTCTTGACGTAACCGCTTAATCCATTCCATCAGCGTGTCGCGCGTGGCGGTGTGAAGCCGCGAGAGTTCTTCTTCAGTAAGTTTCTGCGTCAGCTTCACCGGCGAAAGTCCCGCGTGCCAAAGAATCTCGTCTGAGTAAGCGTTGCCGACGCCACTAAAGAGTCGCGGGTCGGTGAGCGCACGTTTCAGAGTGTGATTTTCAGATTGAAGAATGCGGGTGAAGTCTGATAGAGCGATGAAGTGGCCGCGCCCTCCCTTACCGCCGGGCTTCTTACGGAATAGTTCAATGCCACCGGGGTCGAGTCCGTTCAGACCCTCCTCGCCTTGCACGAGGTGAAGGGAAGCGCGGCGTTGGGTCCCGGCCTCAGTCAATGAAAGTTGGCCGTTTTCGAAGTGAAAGATTGCCAGCGTGTTTTTGGGCAGTCTGGCGAATGACGGTCGGTCTACTGCTCCGGCCTTCGCCGCTGGTTCTTTCCAGTGCAACCGCCCGGCAATCATCAAATGCAGGACCATCCAAAGACTATCTTCAAATCCCACACAGATTCGCTTGCCTAATCGTCGTAACTCAACCACTTCCTTTCCTTCTACAGCCGCGATTGGCGGCGCGGCCGTCCGGACAAGGAATGCTGAGTTGACCTGAACTCGCTCGAGGCTCTGAAGCAGAATTCGTTTCTCAAGCGCCTCGATATAGACAGTGATGTCTGGCAGTTCCGGCACGCTCGTGAGGTTAACTCGAATTAGAACAAGTCAGTTAGCGTGGGAGCTCGGGCAACCAAAAAAGGGCGAACATCGAAAACGACGTTCGCCCTCTTGCTGAATCCAGGTGGTGCTTTACGGACAGGTACTAAGCTTGAACGAGTAAATGTAAGTCGTCCAGTTGAAGTTACCGTCCGCCGGTTGATACTGGGAGGTGAACACCATCGTGCAACCGTCGATCGGGTCGACGCTAATCGTGCTGTAATCACCCCAACGCGACAGCGACGGTGTCTGAACGCCCGGACCGGCCTTCGCTTCCGTTTCGTTACCCAGCGTTCCCAGAGGATCCGCCGGGCCGCGATACGCATAACGAATACTTGGCTTAATTGTTGAGCTTGAGATGTTATAGCCGACGGCGATGCCGCCCGTTTTGTCGATGGCCGCGCTGCCCATCCAGCGATGGTCGGCGCTCGGTGAGAACGTTCCTTGTTGCCGAACCACGGGAGTGGCGCTGTTGATGGTTTGGCCAGTCGCGTTCGCGAGCTCGTACCAGCGGATCGCCGAAACGCCGCCCGTGGCAACTGAGTGATTGATCACGAGCGCTTCACGCGTCCCGAGATTGCGATAACTCAGCCGGTACATCAAACGGTCCGCCAGCGTATCCAGTTGTTGGGACGTGCCTGGTTGCGGAACGCAGGCGCCGCCGCCGCACGCTCTCGAAAACGAGACGCCCGGAATTGTCGTCGGCCCGGTTAATGTTCCCGTGCCCGCACCCCAGTTGACGGCGAATCGCCAAAACTGGAGAGCGGTAGTAGTAATACTCAACAGGAAATTTCGTGAGCCCGCTGGAGGTAACGTCGAACCTTCGAGGTCTGCGGGTTCCAAACTATGCCCCGCAGTTGTCCGGACGCAAGCCTGACGCGCGGCGCCTCCAATCAACATTTGACTTCGCTCGAAAGCGCAGACCTGACCACCAGCGAAGCTGCGGCCGTTTTTGAACATGTTGTAACTGATGTAATAAGCATCGGGCCATACACCAAGCTTTGGATAATCCGGAAAGTCTCGGTTATAAGAGAACGCGTAACGATGGTAAGTGCCGGTGGGATCTGGTCCAGTCGAAACGGCAACGCATTGTGTATACGGCGTGCCAGAAACAGCAAACTGCGTCAGGACCCAACGATCAGACAACTGGTCGTACTGGACGATGGGATCGCCGTCATTGTCCGATTGGCACCGGCCACCGAACCCTTGCCATACGACGTTGCCATTTTTCGGAAAGCCCGGCACTGGTGTGAAACCTGTGATTTCGTTCGTCGTGACGTCCCGCGTGAGAGTGTAGATCGAATAACGAAGGTTGACCCACTGCACATAATGATTTGGGCCAACGTCTCCTGTCGTGTCAGGAGGAGCGACGCGGGCATTCGGATCCACGGGCGTGCCGTCGGTCGCAGCTTTCGGGTTCGCGAAGGCTGAAGGAGATCCCACGCCGCGTTCCGCGAGCGGATCGATGCCGGGAGGGTTTGCTTTGCCAACTGGCGCTGGCCGCCCGGGTTCAAAGTCTCGGCCTCCCCGGGCTGGGCCCGGTCGGTCCCCACGTTCAAACACCTCACGCAACGGCACCGTGGTAGTGTCGTGATGAGTCGCGCGGCTGAATTCAGCGCGCTCATTTTGCGCCTGTGGCGGTGGTGTGTTGTTGTTTTGTCCGAAAACGAGGCTTACAGGCGCGGCGAAAGTAGAAACCAGCGCCAGTAACGCGAACTTAGCGAAAATTCTCTTCATATTTCCTCCAGCAATGAAATTATGGACGCTAAAAGGGAGGGCGAAATTTCAGGGATCGTCGTCTGATCGGTTGACCGGACGAAACGAAGCCGCGAATCGAACCCAAAACTGAAAAAGCAACGGCGCATGATAGTGGCCCCGAGTTACGTAAGTCAATAGTTTTTATCACTGTCGGCGCCGCTTTAAGTTGCGATCTATAGCGGCATCGTGCGACTAGCAATTTATTTTACTTGTGGGGAACCGTAACTGCCCGGCTGGCCTCTATTTACTTGAAATCTCCTATGCCGGACGGTGGGCGTTCGAGGCGGCCCCGGTGTTAACTTTTCTCACGCTACATCTCGCTGGTCGATCTCGGCACGTCGTTATCGCTCGGAGTTCTGACCGGCGTCGCGCGCAATCTGGAAACGTACCGACTCATCGCAAGCCTTCAGCGGCACCCCAAAAATGCCCAACGTGGCCGCCGTGCGAGGGGCGGATTGCTGAAGCCGGTTCGGCGCGCCATAAAGGCATCGGGGAGGGGATCATCCCAGTGATTGCAAAGTTCGTGGCCGAACCTTTTCAAGGGCACAACTCAGCAAAAGCACTTATTGTCCCAGATCGTTGGCTTGTGGTACTTTCTCTGTTCGCATCGTGTCTTGCTCCCTATAAATGACAAATGACGTACTGCGCCAACTTTTGCATCCTGTCTAGTTGGCCACATTTTCTCACCTCTAATACAGGGCTTAACAAAGCGGAGGATTAAGATGAAATTCGCAAAACTGTTTGCCGCACTGGGCGGTTGTTTATTGCTTGTCACTCTTTTGGTTTTGCCACAGGTGATGGAAGCCGCGCGCGCTCGCTGGGCGGCACAGCCAGTACAGGGCCAGGGCAAGAATGTCACCGTAGTTGCTTCAGAGCACAATGACACGTCGCCGCCGCTGCGCGAGATGCCGCAGCATCCGGTGAAGTTCAAGGAGAAGAAGGAAGCGAACAAGAATCCGAAGGTCATCCCACACCGGCACGTCGACCGCTCGGATCCCGTCGTCCAAACTTCCGAATCCGGTCCGAGTGCGCCTACGGTGGGAATGCCCGGAACGTCGCTTAACTTCGATGGCGTCCCGTTTCCAGGCGTCGCCTGCAACTGCGCACCGCCGGACACAAATGGTGAAGTGGGCGACACTCAATACGTCCAAATCGTCAACGAGGGTTATCAGGTTTTCGACAAGACCAACGGAGCTTCACTGTTGGGGCCGTCAGGTATCTCCACGGTGTGGAACGGCTTCGGGGGAGTTTGCCAAAACAACGGCAGCGGCGATCCGGTCGTGCTTTACGATCAACTAGCCGATCGTTGGGTCATCACCCAGTTTGCCGGCGTTAGCATTCCGACGCATGAGTGCATCGCAGTCTCAACAACGAACGATGCCACCGGCTCGTATCACCGTTACGCGTTCCAACTCGGCACGAACTTCTTTGATTATCCGAAGCTCAGCGTGTGGCCCGATGCCTACTACATGAGCATGAACGTATTCAACTCTTCTGCGACGGCGTACCTTGGCCCTCAGCCATTCGCATTTGATCGCGCGAAGATGCTCGCAGGTTTGCCCGCGACTTTTATCACCACAGGTATCACGGGCGGTTCGTCGGAAGAAACTTACTTGCCTGCGGATCTGGACGGTTCGAACCTCCCGCCACCGGGCGCGCCGGCCACTTTCGTTCAATGGCCGGGCACGGGCTCGTATCGCTTGTTCCACTTCCATGCGGACTTTGTGACGCCGGCGAACTCAAGCTTCACGCTGTTCGCGAGCCCGCCCGCGGCCGGCTTCTCAATGTTATGTGCCACGACGCGGAACTGCGTTCCTCAAGCCGGGACAACAACCCGCTTGGACGCCATCGGCGATCGGCTGATGTTCAGACTGGCGTATCGAAACTTCGGTACGCATGAAGCTGTAGTCGGGAATTACACGGTCGCATCAGGCGGTGTTGCCGGCGTGCGATGGTTTGAATTGCGAAACGTCACCGCCGGGCCCGTCACGGTCGCGCAGGAGAGTACCTATCAACCTGATACGACGTGGCGTTGGATGGGTAGCGCGGCGATGGATCAGCAAGGCAACCTGGCGCTCGGTTACAGCGCTTCGAGCGCATCGATCAATCCGCAAATTCGTTACGCTGGCCGGCTCGCGACCGATCCGGTGAATACCCTGGCGCAAGGCGAGACGCTCATGTTCGCCGGCACCGGCAGTCAGGTAAGCACAGGTAACCGCTGGGGTGACTATAGCGCGATGACGATCGATCCGGTTGACGACTGCACCTTCTGGTACACACAGGAGTACTACTCGACAACCAGCCAATTCAATTGGCGCACGCGCATAGGCTCGTTCAAGTTCCCGGGCTGTGGTGGCGCGCCAACTCCGACGCCAACACCAACGGCAACACCAACGGCAACACCGACGCCGACTCCAACTCCGACGCCGCCTTCAGTACCTGCTGCGCCGAGCAACCTGACGGCCAACCCGGTTTCTTCCAGCCAAATCAATCTGGCTTGGACCGACAATTCGAACAACGAACAAGGCTTCAGGATTGAGCGTTGCACCGGCAACAACTGCACGAACTTTGTGCAGATTGCCCAGGTCGGGGCGAATGTCACGACATTCCCGAATACCGGGCTGTCCCCGAACACGCGCTATCGGTACCGCGTGCGCGCCTTTAATACCGCGGGCAATTCAGCCTACTCGAATATCGCGCAAGCCAGGACACCGCGAAACTGAATCAACACTGCTTGATTGAGTTGGGGCGGACTCGGGTAACCGGGTCCGCCCTTTTTTTGCTGTTATTTCTTGCTGTTATTCAGCAGCGAACGGGCGGGTCGCCAGCCTTTGCAACGCGTGTCGCGTCCAGCCGCCTAGTCCGGCGGCAGTCGCAGTGTGAAGATCGCTCCTCCGTCCGAAGCGTTCGCTGCGCTGAGCGTGCCGCCGTGCTGAGTTACGATGCGATGCGCCAGCGGCAGGCCGACCCCGTGGCCGGAGGCTTTGGTGGTGAAGAAGGGAATGAACACCTTGGGAAGATCTGTTGCGACAATTCCCGCTCCCGTGTCACGGACGGTCGCGGTTACCCAGCCGTTTCCCTCAACAACATCGTTTGCGGCCTCAACAATGACCCGGCGGTCGCTCTGCTCATCCGGAATCGCTTCGGCTGCGTTGCGTATGAGATTTAAGAGCGCCTGCCGAAGCAGCCTAGGATCGGCGCGTACTTCCAGCTTCAGGTTCGAATAGTTCGTCGCGAAGTCCACACGTCTTTGCTCAAACAACGGCGCCAGTTCGCGCGCGCAGTCATTGATCAGTTCGCCCAGCGAAACCTCCTCAAGCTGCAAAGGCTGTGGCTTTGCGAAATTCAAGAACGCCGTAGTCATCTCGGAAAGATTCCGCACTTCCTGAAGCAGTGCATCCGCGGCGCCCTTAGTGCGTTCGTCAGTGTCGATGCTTTGCAGGAACTGCGCATAGCCGTGCAGCGCCGCCATCGCATTCTTGAATTCGTGCGCCAGCCCGGCGGACATCTCACCCAGGCTCGCCAGGTTCTGCTTCAACGCAACCTGTTCGCGCAATTGCGTGACTTCGGTGATGTCTGTGATCAAGCAAAGCGCGCCTTTCGAGCCCGTGGCCGAAGGATCGATAGGCGCGACGGTGGCGCCCAGCCGCTTCGGTTGGGGTGAAGCGTTTGCCTCGATTTCCTCACGGCGAAAAATCTGACCACTGCTGAGGCACGCATCGACCAAATTTGCCAGCGCGGGCACGTCGCGGAAGATAGTTCGAAAGTGTTCGCCCTCGAGTTTCATGTTGCTGTCGAACAACAAGTGCGCCGGCGAGTTGGCGACCGTCGCTTTCCCTGACAAGTCGAAGGCAATCAGACCCGTCGGCATGCTCGCGACGATCCGCTCGCTAAAGAGTTCGGCCGAATCGGCGCGCTGGCTCGCTTCCGCGGTCAGGCGCTCTAACTCCTGCTGTTGCGCTTGAAGTTGGGCGACGACGGACTGAAATGTTTCGAGCACGAACGCCGCTTCGTTTTGCGTCTTGCCGGATCGCGCGACGGGCACGCGCTCGGCTTCGCTAATCAGTTGGTTGTAGGGGCGGAGAATTCCGCGCAGCAGCCACGCGATAGCTACCAGACTAATGAAGAGTGCGACGATGAAACTCGTCAGCAGGAATGGCTGGTAGACGCCCGCCACCTCAGGCGCGAAAGCGAAGACTGCGAAGATAAAGACTGCAGCGAGCAGCAATACCGCCGCCAGGATGGTGAGCGAAAGTTGCCGCCCGCTAATTCGCATGAGCTATCAAAACTGCGACGCGTACCATTCGATTATGCGATGACCGAAGAACAGACTGAAGATGGCGCCGATGCCCAAAAAGATTCCGAATGGCAGCATCATTTGCATGTTTCGTCCGCGCTTAGCCATCACCGCGATGCCCGCGAACGAGCCGGTAAAAACGCCGAAGAAGATAGTGAGCACCGCCAGACGCCATCCAAGATAGGCGCCGACCATGAACATCATCTTGACGTCGCCGAGCCCCATCGCCTCAACCCCGCGCAGCTTCTCCCACAGAAATCCCATCAGCCAAAGCGAGCCGCCCCCAACCAGCGCGCCGATTCCTGCGCCGATCAGCGACACGGCCCACACCGGAAGCTGCGGCATCCGCGCTAACAACCCCGGCAAGTCATCGAACTGTTCAGGTCCGACGAGATAAGGCAGCGCAACGCGCGCCAGCACGGCGAAGATGATCCCCGGATAAGTGATCACGTTCGGCAGAATCATGTGCTCGGCGTCGATGAAGATCAGCGCGATAAGTGCCGCCACGAAGATCAGATCGAAGGGCAGCGCGTACGAAATGCCGTCACGCATGGCCACGGCAACGAAAAGCAGCGCGGTCAACGCCTCGACGATTGGATAACGGATTGAAATGGGATTGCGGCACGAGCGGCAGCGGCCCCGCAGGATTAAAAAGCTCAGAATCGGAATGTTGTCGTACGCGCGCAAAGGCGTGCGGCACGATGGGCAGGCGGAATTCGGAAAGACTATCGATTGTTCAAGCGGGATCCGATGAATGACGACGTTGAGAAAACTGCCGATGATGGCGCCGAGAATTCCCGTGAACGCGGCCACGATTGGCAGCGGCACGTCCAGGACGTTCTCGATCGCCAACAGGCTCATTCGTCTGCGATTGTAACCCGACCGGTCGAGGCTGCCTACTTCTTTTCTTCGACTCGTTCCGAGGATGGCGACCGATTCGCGCTCGCCGCAGGGGAGCAATAACCTTCTTGAGTAGTCAACTTGGCTCGGCACTCGGATAGAACGCCGAAAGGCGTTCGCAAATTCCAGCCCAGGGCAACGCCCTGGGTGGCCTCGTTGATTTTCACAGGAACTCTGAAAGAGTTCACAAACGTATCGGCAACCCTTTCAGGGTTAGGAAACAAATAACTCGCTTTCCCAGGGTAGCGCGCTAACGCGCGCAACCCTGGGCTTGAAGTTAGTAAACGCCGTCGGCGTTTTGCATTACTGAAATGTTATTGCTTTCCGAGGGGCAGGGAACAGTCAGCCGTCCTGATCCTGATTCTGAAGATCCAACAGCAGCCGATGCTTCAGTGACGCATGACGCGCGGCAAACTTTGCAATCATGAGTCCCGCTGAGCCGTCGCGAAAGCCGGATTTTAAGATGTAGCTGCGCACGAACGCTGAGGGACCGGCGACGACGGCTTGCAGCGAAGACGTGCGCTTACCTTCGCGAAACATCTGTTGCGCGCCGAGCGGCGCATAGCGCTCTTCAATCATCTGCTGATGATGCGCTGCGTCGCGCACCGTGTAGTGAAGCAAGTCCCCGGAAAGCGTTTCGACTCGCGACCCTGCGTTCATCGCGAAGGATTCGTGAATCAATCGGTCGCCCCAGCTTCCGCGCCGCCGATTAAAAAGCCGCAATTGAAAATCCGGGTACCATCCACCGCCGCGAATCCAGCGACCCATGTAGAACGTCCGCCGCGCCAGCCGATAGCCGTCTGCCCACGCCGTCTGGGGCCGGCGGCGCAAAGATGCGATTGAAGATTCGAGTTCCGGCGAGACGCGCTCATCGGCATCAAGGCTGAGGACCCAATCGTGCGCGGCCGCGTCGGTCGCGAACTGTTTTTGCTTGGCAAATCCGGGCCATTTGGTGATGACGACCTTCGCCCCGCAGGTGCGGGCGATTTCGGCTGTCGCATCGGTGGATTCCGAATCGACGACGAGAATCTCGTCCGCCCACGAAACCGATTCACAAGCGGCGTGAATATTTTCTTCTTCGTTGAAGGTGATGATGCAGGCGGAGATCTTCATTTGGAGTGCGCCCGTCTCCCTCTCCCTTTGGGAGAGGGCTGGGGTGAGGGAGCGAAGCTTGTCAGAAGCCCGCGCGTAATCAAGGGCGCTTCGGTTACGCGCGCCCTCCCTCACGGTCGGGCTTCTGCAGCTAGCACCCTCACCCTAACCCTCTTCCAAAGGGAGAGGGGCCGTCAATCCAAAGCGGCGTCACCCGGGGTCCCCAGCGCGGCAGCCGCGTTGGGGTGGAAGAACGCCGCACTCCAAAATGTTACTCCTTGGTAGGCTCAACCGAAATATTGTTGATGCGGAGCGTCGAACCGGTCGCCCGCTGAAGATCCGCGAGCGCCTTGTTGTAATCGGTCTGCGCCTGCAGTTCGGTCGTCCGGGCAATGGTCAATTCGTTTTGACGCGATAACAGCAAGAATGTTGTCGAGCGTCCAACCTCATAGAGCTTCTCTTCGCCGGCGAGCTGTTGTTCAGCGCTTTCCCTGGCCATTTTCGAAGTGAGGACGCGACGACGCGCTGTGTCCACGGCCTGCGCCGCGTTGCGGACATCCATCTCGATTGCCTGATCCTGCGAGCGGAACGAAGCTTCCAGTTGGTCGCGTTGGATACGCGCGCCGGCGAGATTCGCTTCGGCTGTTCGATTCTTGAACGGGAAAGAAATCGTCACCCCAACCGTCAGGTTGCGCGTGTCGCCGCTGAACAAGTTGCGGATGTCCTTTCCGTAACCGCCGACCAGGTTTGTCGGTGGCGGCGAACAACGCGGGTTCGTCACGATATCGCACGGCGACCCGGCCAGACCCGTTAGCGCGAATGTGCCGTTCAGATCGACTTGCGGCTTCGTCTGGTTCTTGTAGAAGTCGAGGTCGATGGCGTTGATTTCCTTCTGCAAGTTCAATCGCCGGATCTCCGGACGGTTCTTGTGCGCTTCGTCGAGCGCGAGTTGCAGATTCACCGGGGACAAATCGAGCACCGGCGTATCCGTCGGCGTAATCTGCGCCGACCATTCGGGCGCGGCCGGGTCGCGCAGCATCAACTGCTTCAAAGTATTCTCAGCAATGGACACATTCTGGGTCGCATTGAAGAGCACCGTCTCGCGCAACGAAATGTCGGTTTGCACCTGCGCCCGATCAAGCGGAGCCTTTGCGCCCGCTTCGATCTGCGCTTCGATGACTCGCATGTTCTGCCGGGCGACGTTCAGACTCTCGAGCTGGTTCTGCTGATTGCGCAGCGCAAACACCAGGTTCCAGTAAGCGGCCTGCACCTGCGAAATAATCTGAATCGTCCGCTGCCGAAAATCCGAGTCAGTTTGCTGGATGAACTTCTTCTGAATCTTGATCGAGCGGCGATTGACATCGATCGATCGATTCCGAAACAGAGGCTGATTGAATTGCAGTGCCAGGTTCGACGAGTAGAAAGGACTCAGCGAGCTGAACGTATTGTCTGTCGTCTGCCGCGAATTCGCGAAGCTCAGAGTGTAGCTTCCGCCACCTCGGTAGAAATTCTTAGTGAGCGAAGGACTCACGTTGAAAATTGTGGTCGTCGTGGTGCCCGCCGCGCCGCCGCCGCCCAGGCTGCTTTGCTGCGGGGTGATGTTGTGAATTATTTGAGGCGTGACGCTGAACAGCGGATCATACACGCCGTAAAGCCCGCGCAGTTGCGTCTCAGCAAAGCGAACGTCGTCGCGCGCGATTTCGATCTCGTTGTTGTTCTGAAGCGCCTTGCGAATTGCGTCGTTCAGCGACAGGCTCAGGATATTGCTGGCGATGATTCCTACACGTGAGAGATCGGGCATAGGCATCACCGGCTGCGCCTGCTGCACAGGGAAGTTCGGCTCGCGCGGGTCCGGCAATGTCGGATCGACAGGCGTGGGAACCGGCGTCGGCTGCACAAGGACTCCCGGCGGCGACTGTGGCGAGATTGGCTGCGTTCCCGGCGGCGCATTCGGCGCGGGTGTCGGCAAAGGATCCTGCCCGGGCGGCTGCGTTGCAGGGTTAACCGGCGTCGGTCTCGGGGTCGGCGTTTGCGCGACCACGCTGCCCGCAGCCAGAACCGAAACTGTCAGCAGTAGGGTTAACGTCGCGATCTTTGAAGAGACTTTCATTTGGAGTGCTCCTGAACAAACTAGAACCTGAATCTTGAACCTGGAACCTGAAACTGCGTAACCGTACGCGATTCAAACACAGATCGACCGCAAAAGGTCAAATTTCTACTACGTTAACAATTAACTAGCGGTTTCAAGAAGCTTAGGAACATGGCGAGGAAGGCACCAATCGTGACAGCAGTGCGTGATTTGGCCCACGGGTTTTGGCTGGGCCTTTCTTCCGTCTATAATCCCGGCCTCGGCCCGCACGGCGGGTCCACCTTATCTAAAGGTGAGAAAGGATAATCCGCTTGGCCATGAAAACATTTATAGCGTCCATCCTGATTGTTGCCTGCTCCGCCCTCGCCGGGGTTACGGCTTACCAGGACAACAAACACTCGAAAGCGACGGGGCAGGGGTCCGCGAATACTATGACGGCTGCCGAAGCTATGAGCGCCGGAGGCGGCCGCATCAAGCGCGGCGAGCCGATCGGTAAGTCACCCGCAGTGGCTTTCGCCGACGTTTTGAAGGATCCGGCGAAATTCGCAGGCAAGCGTGTGCGTATCGAGGGTGTCGTCGAGCGCGTTTGCAAAATGCAGGGCTGCTGGATGCAGATCGCGCCGAAGGCGGGAGACGCGGGCGTTCGCGTCAGCTTTCTGGATCACAAATTCTTCGTCCCCAAAGATTCAGATGGTCTGAAATTCATGGCCGAGGGCGAATTCAGCGTCAAAGTTCTGAGCAAGGACGAGGCCGACCACCTGGTCGAGGATGGCGCGAAATTAGCGCGGAACGCCGACGGCACGGCGGACGAGATCAGCTTCCTGGCCACAGGGGTTGAGCTTTGGAAGTGACCCATCGGTATATGTGAGGGACATGTAAGTTCGGCTGCGTGTGTGTCACCTGCGGGACTGAAGGCTTGGTTCGTTGTGTCGCGCCCGGTTAATTTGCAGTTCGGCATCTCTCACTCATGACGCAAGTAGCTTGTCTGCGTCCGCTCAGCTCAGACATTGGATCGCTTCCACCGTTTGAGAGGTCGGCACTTGCGGGCGGCATACAGTAGCCCACAGCAGCTGCGGGTAAACGTTGCCGTTATTTCGCGTCAAACCTGGCGCGGCGACGGTTGCGTGGAATCGTGCCGCGCGGTCAATTCTGACGTTCACAATCGCTCCTCTAAGTAAACTTCATGAAATGTCCTGAGCCTGGAGATCATTAAAAAGTGGCTGAGATGAATTCTTAGGTACTGTGCCTCTCGTCGACAAGCGAAACGGTTAAAGCTTGCGAGGCTAACGCTCATATCTGCAGGAGAGGGGAATTGAATCAATGAACCTATATCTGATACGACATGCTCAACCTGTTCAGAACGGTAACGATCCGTCATTATCAACCGCCGGTCAGTCCCAGGCTGTTAAGCTGGGCAGCATGTTTGTGAGGCTTGGCATAACGCCCGAAACTACCTCGATTTTGAGCAGCAACAAAAAACGGGCCGAGCGAACCGCTAATATCATCCTCAAGAGTCTGCGTCTTCCACAGAATCTGCCGGCGACCGCGGTACGACCAATACGCCAATTTTCCTCTTCAATCAGCGTAACCTCACTATTCAATAGCATGCGTACCGTTGTAGCAGATGAGCATCCCATGCACCTGTTCGTCGTTTGGCACTTTCCCGTGATTGGGGACGTATTCAAACAGCTGACAAACTCTAATCTGCCTTGGCCCGATGCTTATGGCGCAACTGCCCATCTCATAATTAGTGGTCAGTCGGTGGAGGATGGTTCGGGAACGTTTCAGTGGTTAGTCTTGCCGGAATTGCTTCCCTAGACGAGCCCTACCCCGAACCGACGCAACACCAAAGGAAAGTTTGTTGCCTGCTTGTACCGGAGCGCCTTCCCTTGGAACGCTTACTGTTAGTGGCCGACGCTTTCTCCGGACCGAAAGCTCCTAACTCTCTCCTTTAGGCTTCCGGCTTTGCCGGTTAAGCCCACCCGCACTTCCAGCTCCCCGCCCATCTTCTCGCTACATGTGGACGCACACGAGTGTGTCCGGAACCGGCCATGTGTTATTAATCCTGCTACCACTGACCGAAGGAGACCAAATTGTTTAGACCAGTAACCGTTTTTCGCGCTCTGTTGGGGATTTGTTTCTGGATGCTTGTGTTGCAGGCTCCCTTATTTGCAAACTGGGTCGATACCATCGCTCTAACCGTTCTGAACGGCGACCTCTACACGATTGAAAAAAGTGGAGTCCTGAAACGCACCAACCTTTCTACCGGGAGCGTCGTAACGGTCGGCAGAGCGGATTTCAGCAATACTCGCATTATGGTCGCTGGGTCGGGCAGCCTGTTCACAATCGATCACAGCGGGAACTTGAATCGCATTAACCCCGCTGATGGAACGTGGAAGCAGGTCGGTGAGGCCGGCGCCTGGGCCAAATCCACAGACAGCGCGATGCTCGATAACCAGCTCTACACCATCGAATCGGGCGGCGAACTACATCGCACGAACCTTGAGACCGGAGCCTGGAAACAGATAGGAGGGACCGACTTTGTTCGTTCGAAACACCTTCTGACAGCCGGCGACCAGCTGTATTCCATCGAGCTTGGTGGAGATCTTCACGCGATCGACAAGGCAACCGGTGCATGGAAGCAGATCGGCGCTTCCGCCGATTGGATCAACACCAGACTAGCCACCGCATCGAACGGGAAGATCTATACGATCGAGGGCAGTCCGGGCACTCTCTTCGAGACGGACCCGAAAACGGGCTCTTGGAAGGCGATCAAAAAGAGGGATTTCAGGTCAAAGTTTCTGTTTCCGGCCGGCAGCGCGCTCTATAGTATTGAGTTCGACGGCAAGATGTATCGGGTCGATCCGGTAACCGGCGCGCAAGTCGGCGTAGGCTAATTTCAAGGTTGTAGTTCCGCGTCGTTAGCGCTCACTGCTCAAAACCAGGGCTAAGCGCAAAGGGGGCAAAGAATCGCGCCGCCCGTCAACTCAGCCGTTCGGCGGAGATCAGATCCGGTATCTATTTCATGAGTTCCACCTTCTGAAGTTGTGAGATGTTTAAATTTGCTATTCCCGTCATGCATGCGAAGAGTTCAGCCGCGGCTGAAGAGTTTTACTGCGACCGTCTCGGTTTTACTCAAACTTTTGCCTATCGACCCTTTGGTGGCGCGGATCCCTGTTACATGGGCCTGACGCGTGACGACGTTGAGGTGTATGTGTCCTCTTTTTCCGGTGATGGAGTGGCGGGCGGAGTGGTCTTTGTCGGAGTGGTGGATGTGGACGCCCTCCATGAGGAATTGAGGGCCAAGGGTGTCGTCATTGATCTCAAACCTACTGATCAAAGTTGGGGCAATCGCGAAATGTACGTCCATGATCCCGATGGCAACAGCATTCGGTTTGTACATCGCGGTGGGTAACAAATCAGGAGTTTATGAAAGCTAATGATTTTCGGTTTAAGGTGGGATTCACATCGCGGAAGATCTTAGTCCTCAAGCCGGTGCATTGATGAGGCGCCGGATTGACAGTGCCGACAGTTAGATTTACAAACCAACCATGGTTCACGCTATCAGTCAGGGACCAAGAAACATGACGTGGCTATAACTCGTAATCTGAACTGGAATTGTGAGTTCAGCAATGCTACAGAGGTGTCAGAATGTCAGATTTCGTCGACGTTAGTGGTGGTTATGGCTCGCAAACGACCGAGATTTATCTCAAGCGCGAGTTGGTCGGCAATGTTGAAAGTGTCAGTGCCCGTTTGATTGCGGCCCTCGAACGACTGGGCTATGACGTGATTGAAGAACAGCCGGCGATACTCGGTCGACGTGGCGCTCGAGGGTGGGGAACATGGTATGGATCCGCTGATGTACTCGACTATTCGATGACCCTCGTAATCAGGCTAAAACCTATCGGTGATCACTCCACGCGCGCGACCTTTGACTACAAAGTCTGTCATCCCTGGCTATCCAAGGGCGATAAGGAAGTGGTTTCGCGAGAGGCGGAGGCCATTACGGCACTGGCAACCATTCGTTTCGCTGACAAGTTGTGTGCGGCCTGCGGGACAGAATCCATGGACGACTCTCGCTTTTGCCGGCGATGTGGCGCCCCCATGACGGCTGAACAGACCGAAGTGGATGTGCTCCGGATGGCGGCTGAGACT
The DNA here is from genome assembly GCA_963726075.1 of uncultured Acidobacteriota bacterium. GTDB lineage: Bacteria > Acidobacteriota > Blastocatellia > Pyrinomonadales > Pyrinomonadaceae > UBA11740. The sequence continues at coordinate 766,150 of CAVSAQ010000002.1, forward strand.
CGCGCCGGACATACTTCCGTGGTCACGAGTACCATGCTTTCGTTGGTCAGCATTTTCATCGCCGTCCTGGCAATAATCGCCATCGCCGTTAACAGCTCGTTGGGTTTCAAGGCTCTTTGGACATGGATCGGCTTTCTGGGCGTTATCAGCCTCTTCAACTTCTTTGTCGGGTGGTGTGCCTGGGGTCGCTTGAATAGCGCACTCAGGCATAAACGCGCAGAACAACGTTTATCACCAATAAGTGACGCGCAGACTCTTTCCGGGACTGAGGCCACAGCGCTACCACCCGGACGAATGGGGATGTCGGTAACGGAAGGGACGACAGAATTCTTGCACCCACGGCAACGTGAACCAGAAGCGGTTCCCGTCAAACGGCGGCCTGATACGAATGCGATCAATTGAGAGAACGCTCCCGGTCGTTGAACCGCGCGAACCAGGTTGTTGACTATTTATCTTTATTGAGAAAACCGTATGAAAAAAACAAATGGCAGTAAAAAGAAGCTGTCACCAGCACAACGTGAAGAACTACTCAAAACATTGAAAGCGCGTTTTGAGAAAAACATGCGCCGCCACAAAAGCCTGAAATGGGCGAATGTAGAAGCGAAGCTGAAAGCGAATAATGAAAGTCTGTGGTCACTCAATGAAATGGAAGCTACCGGCGGTGAACCGGATGCTGTGGGTCATGACACGAAGACGGGTGAATACATTTTTTATGATTGTTCAGCGGAAAGTCCTAAAGGGCGCAGAAGCATTTGTTACGACGGTGACGCGTTGGCATCGAGGAAAGAACACAAACCGAAAGATAGCGCGATTGAGATGGCAACCGCCATGGGCATCGAGCTTTTAACGGAGGAACAATATCGGGAATTGCAGGAACTAGAAGAGTTCGATACGAAAACATCGAGCTGGGTGAAAACTCCTGCTGAGATTAGAAAACTTGGGGGCGCTCTTTTTTGCGATCGCCGCTACGACCATGTCTTCGTCTATCACAACGGTGCGGAATCTTACTATGGAGCGCGAGCGTTCCGTGGCTCAATTAGGGTGTAGGCATCGGATGGCGCGCCTCGAAAACGAAACGGCGATCAAACTCAGTTGAGAAGCCAGGCGGGGGTGACGATGGGTTCAATTCTAAACGAAAGTGACCGCGCGGAGATCGATCGAAGGATGCGATCGCTTTCAGCATCGTCAACCCGACGATGGGGCAGCCTGGACGTAGTGGGCATGTTGAAGCATCTTCGCCTGTCGGCGAACATGGCCCTTGGCGAGCTACCGATTCCTTCCGCAAACAAGCGTGTCTTCCAGATGTTTCCCGTTAAGCACCTCATCCTCTATGTCGTTCCTTTTCCGAGAGGAGCACCGACCGCGCCTGAGTTGAAGCCCAGCGATGTGGCGTCGTTTGAAGAAGAGCGTGCGGAACTGCTGGAGCTGTTAGAGCGAATCGGAACGGGCCCGTCGAAAGGTGTCGGGCCGGCACATCCACTTTTTGGACCGCTGACCTGGCGCGAATGGGGCGTGGTCACCTACAAGCATGCGAGTCATCACTTGCGGCAGTTTGGCGCGTAGAGTAGGACGATTGAAAATTGACCTGACGCCACTAATTAATAAATCGGAGCCGCAAAGCTGGGGATCATTTCTTAATCTCGGCTTTGCCTCTAAAGCCGAGAAGCAGCTCTCATTCACACCGGGCTTTAGCCCGGTGACAAACTGAGCACGAGACTAGAACCGTTTTAACGGTTTTCAAGACACTCTCGATTGGCTACGAAGGACCTACCCTGAAAACGACCCGGCGAAACCGTTGAAACGGTTCCTATGATTATTATGGTCTTTCATCACCGGGCTAAAGCCCGGTGTGAATGAAAGTAAGATCTCAGCTTCAAGGCTTTTTCACTGGATCGATTGAGGCATCAGGCGAGTCAACCGCAAAACGAATGAATGCGCCGTATTCGAAGGTTACTTTTCCTCCTAAACCGAGTTCAGGATGTTTGTCAGCCCCGGTGCGTCCGTGGAGGTAGGTATTAATTTCAATCCGCTGTGGGGTTAAGAATCCGAAGCGGCTATCAGAATAGTTAAGGTCATACCTGATAATGACGAGAGAACGGATTAGTGAGGGATGTTCCATCATCGTCTCTCTCTCTTCGCGCCTTATTTGCGCCGTCTTGGCATCCAACCATAACCGCCCACGGTAACGCGTCCAGGCGCCTTTTAAGTGAGATGGTAGCGATGCCAGCTTCAGCGCGAGCTCAGGATTGTCCGAAACCTGCCTGTACTCAATCACAATCGCCTCATGACCGCTGACCTGCTCACGACCGGCGAGCTTGAACTCAAACGACCCGCGCGCGTTCTCATGCAGTGGTAGCCCCTGGTTAAGAGTAAAGCCGTAAAAACTATAGTTAAGATCGTACCTTCGGCTCTCGCGGGTGATCCGGTCGAGTTCTTTCTTAACCGAATCGGCTTTAGCGGACTTAGTCAGAAGACTTATCAATCTCTCTTCTCGCTTTTTAACAGCCACGCCGTCAACCGATTTGACGTCGCGGTATTCAAACATTTTGGTTGGATCGAGTTGTGACTGATAGATGAACAGATCCGAAGCAATCCGTCGTTGCTTTTTGAGTTTGCCCTTGTCGTCATAGTCTTCGACTTTTTGCTCTTCTTCCGCTGTGAGGTCTTTGAACCCAGTCATGTATTCCGTCATCCTGATGGCGGCCCGGCGAATGGGTTCGTTCAACTCAGCCTGATCCGCAGCGGGCTGTGGGGCTTGCTGAGCAAAGGATATACTCGCGTTCGTCAGTAAGATGAAAGCGAGCGAGCAAAGAACACGCTTGAGCATTGTGGGAGTTGGATAAAGTACGTGAGAAATCATAACTACCTCGAAACTTTAAAGCGGCGGCGCGCGATCTAACAACGACATTCACTCGACCGTGGTTACGGAAATCTTTCCGCCCGTCGCTCGAGAATCCAATCATCGCTGAGACGCCAGAGAACGCAGAGGTAGCGCAGAGAGCTCTAAGATAGGCATCACCGATTGAACAAAGGGCTGGATAAATCATAATGCTTCGACGGCTAATTCTTTCTCTTGTTCTTTTAACGAGTACTTCAGTCCCGCAGAACGCGCAGCTTATTTCGCCAGGCTCTGCCCGCACTTACAAGTCCTTCACAAGTACTTCGTTTGCTCAGAATGCGAGACTCAATTCATCAGGCTTTGACCCCACTTACAAATTAGAATTTCGTAACGCGGTTCAGGACAAGAACTTTTTTCTGTTGAGTTTGTTTCAGAGACATCCCGAAGTTGGAAGGCTTTTGAGAAGAAACTCAGTCCTGAAAAGACTAACCAACCAGAAGGTCCAGGCTTTAAGAGTTGCCGCGAATTGCGACGACGTCAGTTGTTTTGATCGGCAGTTTCGTTTAAGTGGCCCAACAATCGAGAGGGTGGCAATCCAACTCAGAATCCTAAGCAGGCATCCTGAATTCAGAAAACTCGTGCGGAAGGATATGCGTCCCTCGGGCGCGTTCATCAAATACAGCCAACAGACTGATTCAGCGATGCTCGTTGCCGCGTGGAAAGATGCCGCGAATGGAATGAACCGTCTGCTGAGTGTCTACGGTCTTGGCAAGAACCCGTACTATAAGGACATCGATCGCGTTAGCTTTGATGTTTCGACTGAAGAATACCGCGGACTTCTTAAAACTAAGCTTGCCGAGATAAAGCTCGCCAGGGATTCGCTGTTTTTTGAACCCACTCTAAATTTTGCTCTGAAACTATTGGAAGTAAATCGGCGCGATGAAGCAGGGCGTTACGAACCACTTGAAGAAGGCGAAAACAAAGCTGCGGTTCAGGATTTGAAAAACATCAGGTGGAGCGATTATCCGAATTCATTCATTTTAGTTCTGGGCTCTGGGCCGCCGGCCGGGCTCAATCTAAGTAGGATTGCTGCCAAAAGAGCGGATCAAGGCGCCCAACTGTTCCTCGAGCACAAAGCCCCGTTAATCATTTTGTCCGGTGGCCACGTGCACCCGATGCAGACGCCTTTTAACGAGTCGATCGAGATGAAAAAATACCTAATGGAGAAATTCAAAATACCTGAGAAGAGTATTTTGATAGACCCATTCGCGCGTCATACGACTACGAATTTTCGGAACGCGGGGCGTCTAGCATTTCGTTATGAACTACCGAATGAGCTAAAGGCCCTTGTCACCTCAAGCGAAGATCACATCGCAATCGTGACAAAGGATGGATTTCGCATTCGTTGTTCGTCGGAATTAGGATATTTTCCGATGGAGTTTATTACGCGAGTGTCTCCGGTCGCCGCGGAGTTCAAGCCATCGGTAGCTGCACTGTTTTTTGATGCAAATGACCCGCTGGATCCATAGAGAGTGAGGATGAAGGAGATCGTTATGAAGTTGAAAACACGCGGACTAGTCACCCTGATTCTGACTGTGGCCATCGCCGGACAGGCCATGTTTGTTCCGGCGACGGGCGCGCGTGTCGCTGTTGCCGCGGCCCAATCATCCGACGCCGAACGGATAACGCGATTGGAAATACTTCTTGAGAATCTGCGCCAGGAATTGAAAATACCGGCTTACTCCGCGGCGATTGTGAAAGATCAAAAGGTGCTTTGGGCGAAGGGGTTCGGCTTTGCCGATCTGGAAAATAAAATTCCGGCGACCGAATATACTCCGTACCACCTCGCCTCGCTGACCAAGACGTTCGCGTCCACAATTCTGATGCAGCTTGTGCAGGAAGGAAAAATTAAGCTCGACGATCCCGTTTCCAAGTACGGCATTACTTTAGAGAGCGATGGAGTTATTAAAGTGCGGCACTTGCTGTCACACACTTCCGAGGGGAATCCCGGCGAGCAATATCGTTACAACGGCAATCGCTTCGGAGAATTAGACAAGGTGGTTCAAGTCGCCTCCGGTAAATCGTTCGGCGAGCTTCTAATAGCCAACATTCTCGATCCCCTCGGCATGAATGAGACAGCGCCGAACGTGCCCCGGATCGTCGGTACTAAATCGCCGAACGCGAGTGCCGCCGCAGCAGAGGCTGAGGTGAAGTCGGCCGTGATGGACATCATCGCAGGCTTCAATGCAGGCAACGTGGATCAAATCGAGCGGCGTCTCGCGCCTCAGAACAACCGCTTCCAGGGCGAAGGTGGATTCCTAACTGCTTTCATCGATTCGGCAGAGTTGCGAAGAGCGTTTCAAGCGGGTTTCAAAGTGAATATTGAGGTCAATAACCTCGAGACTGCCGTTTACGGCGATAGCGCGGTGGCGACGTTTTTTATGCGAGGAGTTGTTACGCCTCCAGGTGGGGCGCCCCGCACGGAAGGCCCTTGGCGAAGCTCATATGTCTGGAACAAGCAAGATGGGACATGGAAGCTGATTCACTCTCACCAGTCCGCAATGAACCGCGGGATGATCACCGAAAAGCACCAGCAAAGATTCGATACGATTTTGAAGACACTGGCGCAACCGTATGCGCTCGACCGTGAATTTAAGGCGACGAAGATCAGTTACCCGCAGGGGTTCAGCACTTCAGCCGGATTAATGTCCACAGTTCTGGATATGGCGAAGTATGACATCGCGATTGATCAGAATAAGTTCCTCACCAAAGAAACCCAACAACTTGCTTTCACGCCCGCCACGTCAACTAAAGGCGAAACTCTTCCCTACGGTCTTGGCTGGTTCACGACGAACTACAAGGGGACGAAACTGCTCTGGCACTACGGATACTGGACAGGTAATTCATCTTTCATCTTGAAAGTGCCCGAGCGAAACCTAACGTTCATCATCATGGCTAATTCGGACAATCTCAGTCGACCGACAGACCTTGGTTCGGGTGATGCCCTCAGTTCTGTTGTGGGTATGGCTTTCCTGAAGACTTTCGTCTTGCCTGAGAAATTCGGCGAGGCTGTCCCCGAAATGAATTGGAATGCTCCGGTATCAGAATTGAAAACTCAACTGAAATTAGTGGCTGGAAAACCATACGCTGATCTCTACAGCAAAGATCTGGTCACAAGGTTCCGGATTCACCAGAGCGTGGGACGCGCAACTGAGGCGGCGCAATTGATGCGCATGTATGGTGAACTGTTTTCCAAGCCGATGCCTGAAGACCTGGCGAAGCTCCCGGTTATAGCGCAGATCGTACAAGTGCTGGACAACGAAGATAAGACTGTCGCGTTTAGTTTGCCGAGCAGTCAGGAGGTGCGTGTCTTCGCCATCGGGGAAGGCCAGGGTGGTCAGATGTTTGACTACGGGTGGATCGAAAACACAGACAAAGGACTCCCCGTGTGGGAAATGCAAGAGCCTAAGACCACGCACGCGGGCGGCGCCGGTAAGAATCGGAAAATGGATTTCGTGATTACTCTACCGGCCGGCAACTACAAATTGCGTTACAAATCTGATGAATCGCACTCATTCGACCACTGGAATAGTCTGCCACCGGATATTAACTTTTGGGGTATTGCCATCTATAAGAAATAAGGAGCGCCATTTCGTGGGCCTGCGATCGCCGCGCGTTGTGAAGGAGCGTATGAGTCAATGTATCGGAGCTTAGACTCGAAGAAAATTATTGGAACGATCGGGACGCTCAGCAGAAGGATTGACGAGCGATTCCCCGGCTCCGGTCTCAACAAAGTCTGTCAGGAGTTGCTGACGATTGCAGGTGAATCACAAACCCGCTCGGCCTGGATTGGTAAGCCGCAAAGGGCTCTAAGATTCATCACCGGGACTCTTGTTGCGATTATCGTTTGCGGTTTGGTTTTTGTGCTGGCAAACGCCTCCTGGCCCAGAAACGGCTTCGACCTGGTCGTGCTCGTTCAGGTCTCCGAAGCCGGCCTTAACGTTTTCCTTCTGCTTAGCGCGGCGATTTTGTTCCTGGTCACGGTGGAAACTCGCGTGAAGCGTCGCCGGGCCCTCAAGGCAATTCACGAATTGCGGGCGTTAGCGCACGTTATAGATATGCACCAATTGACCAAGGATCCGGAGCGGCCCCTGGCCCAAAGGACGACAACTGCTTCCTCGCCTAAGCACAACCTCACCCCATTTGAATTGGGGAGATACCTGGACTACTGCAGTGAAATGCTATCTCTCATTGGGAAACTGGCCGCATTGTACGTACAGAAGTTCGATGATCCCGTGGCTCTCGCGGCGGTCAACGAGGTGGAAGAATTGACGACGAGCCTCTCGCGGAAGATATGGCAGAAGATCATGATTATTAATTCGCATTCAACAAAAGAGGGCGTTTGAACCGCCACGTCCCTTCGTCTGCTATCGCCACGGGAATCTGAATCTCGCTTCATAATTCTGCCGATCGAGTACGCGATATTTCTAGACGCGATTGTCACTTGGTCTTCAATGCTAAAAATGTTGACATCCGATTGCGATGGTCATATTGTGTCCGCGCCTTCATCTCAGCCACCTCTTGCCCCCAACAGAGGAGAGTCTTGTTTTGGCACTTCGGGTATCCAACTTCGGAGCCTTTCGCTAGCGTTGGCGCTCGACCTTGACCGGGAGCAAACCAGTAATGCTTAACGCCTTTCCTTAACAAAACCGGTACGTTTTGTCTCAATGCCTCAATGCCTTAATCAACCGATCGCTTACGACTTTAACCCGTGCTTTGATGTGGCGGCGATCGAAACACTTTCAAGCGAACAACTGGCAGAGTACAAACAGCATAAGTTGCCTGACTTCCAGATGCTGATCGGCGGGGCGCTCGCCCGGCTCGAAAGTGTGGAGGGGCTGGTGGACTGGTTTGATTATTGCGCCCGCCTCAGCGAGAAAGTGCAAGCGACCACTGCAGCGCGAACCAGTGCGTAACGGCTAAGTAACTCGGACTTCTTGGTCGTGGCGTATGGGCTCGCAGCATAGCGTGTCAGCGACAGATGAAATGAAATCTTCCCCCTTGCGGTGATGCCTGGCGTTAGCTGTTAGCAAATTGAATTGAGAGGAGGTGATGGGGATGAGCTGTTGACCTTAGCCCTGCTCACTGATTGTGACCCTCGCGCAACACTGACGGTATTAATATTCAAAGAACCCCTGGAGGATAATTTAATGAAACGGACTGTTTCTCTTTATTTTGCGACCGCGCTGCTTGCGCTCGTCGTGACCCCGACCGCCATCCTTGCCCAGAGTTTAGGTGATTCAAAAGTGGTCGCCCCCGTCCCATTGCCCGGCTATCCGGAGGGCATTGCCACGCGCGGTAACCGCTTCTACGTTTCCGGGCCCGCGACGTTTGGGTCGCCCCTCGGCTCAGCATATGTGTATGCCTACGATCTCAAGACGGGGGGCTTCGAAGCCAGCTATCCCATCACTATCACCAACCCATTCGCGGGAATGAGCGCCGCTTCGTGTGCTGCCTTCGGACCCGACGGTAAGCTCTACGTCATCGAGCCTTTCGTCGGCGTGATCCGCATGGATCTTAACCCCGGTAACACGCAGTCTGTATATGCGACGTTTCCTCCTGCGCTTCCCGGGCAGTCCCTGCCCAACGACCTTGCGTTCGACAATATCGGTAACCTCTACGTCACGGACTCGTTTGCGGCGGCGATCTACCGCATCCCGCCCGGAGGCGGCCCGGCAACGGTGTGGTTCACCGACCCACGTTTAGCGGGCGACATTAACGTGCCTTTCGGCGTGAACGGCATTCGCATGGATGAGAACTATGAGAACGTTTATGTGTCAGTGACTGCCGAGAACAACACCCTGGACGGCGTGATCTACCGTCTGCCTCTGGCTGACCCGACCGCGGCGAACCTGGAGGAGTTTCATCGCTATTCGTTCTTCCCGACGTTCGAACTGGCAGGCCCGGATGGGATCGCGTTCGGCAGATCGGGAAAGTTGTATGTCGCCCTGGCGGGTACAAGCCAGATCTCCGTGCTACTTCCGGACGGCACAGAGGAAGCGCGTTACTCGGGGCCGGCCGATAATCCCGGCGGGACTCCGGATCCGATGCCATGGACCAATCCGGCCAACATCGCTTTCGACAAACATACAGGTTCGTTGCTGGTGACCAACCATGCCAGCCTCGTGCCCTTCAATCCGATCCTGTTTTGCGTCTTCGACGTTTTCGTAGACGACAAGGCTCAGCCGCTGCCCTAATCGATCGAAAGATTGATCGAAGCGCGGTCCACCCTGGTATGCGTTCAGAGTTGAAGAGTTCCCACCTCTCGTTGGTGGGCGGCCTCGGACATCCACCCGCGCAGGTTGTTATCTGCGCGGGTGGTAATTTCAATATCGTTATCGTGGGACCGGAGCGTGGAAAGCAACTTTGAAGGATGAACTATCAGCTATTCATGAAAGTTTTGCCGCCTTCAACTAAAACATATCTTGCGCTCGTTTCATTTCTCGTTGCTGTCAAATTCTTCTTTCTTGCTTTTCCCACCAGCTTTCCCCTGTCAGAGCAGCAAGGGGCATTTTCGTGGCTTACCATCACCACCGTTTCAGCCTTAGGTTTCGTTGGCTTATTGCTCACCCGCAGAGCAGGCTTCCCGGATTTCTGGGATCGGTCCGTTTCTCATCGGCAAAGATTCCTCATCCCTGCGGTTGTCGGATTGGTTTATGGTGTCGTGACGGTTCTTTATGATCTGCGCGATCCCGCACCGGTCCATCTCACACTTCCGTGGTCCATCCCATTTTATGCGTATGGAGCCACACTACTCGAAATACTCCTGCGATTGTTTGCGGTTACCTTTCTGGTTTGGCTGATCTCCAACTTAGTTTTTCGAGGCAAATGGCAATGGCAGGTTTTTTGGGTGGCCGCTGTGATTGCCGCACTCTACGAACCTCTACCTCATCTGACGAACGCGTTTTACACCCGCGGCATGCTCGCGGCGTTAGTTGTGCTTGTCACTGCTCCGCTTTTTGCCGGTAACATAGTAGCCGCTTACCTTTACAAGAAGTATGGCTTCCTGGCTGCGTTGACGATGCGCCTTTCATTCTATCTTTTTTGGCATATCATTTATGGAGGTTGGCTCTCGGTTGCAAGGTAGGAAGAGCGAAATCTACTTGGCGGCGGAGTACAACATCGGACACCACGCGGAAAGGGGCGGAGAAACTTACGGGACTCATCACGATCCTCGGTGGCGCCTTTTTTCTAATAGGCGCCGGTCTATCTATCGTCGCGGGCCGGCACTACATCCGTCGGCTGGCGTTCATGCGGAGTTCGGCTGTGGCGTCGGGCGTTGTAGTTGCGTCAAGGGAGGAACGAGACGGGATGGAGAGTCAGACGTTTAGCTACCCACGAGTGCGCTTTCGATCGGCTTCCGGCCGTGACATTACATTCGAGTCTGGCATGGCCCGCGGGGGCGCCGGATGGAAGGCCGGGGAGGTTGTGTCGGTCCGTTACCAACGTGATCAGCCGGAGGTCGCCGAACTCGACAGCCTGGCGTCGCTTTGGGGGCCGACGTTTCTGTTTGCGTTGTTGGCCGTAGTGTTCGTGGCGCTTGGGGCTGGCCTGTGGTTTGGACTCATACCAGTTTGAGTATCCGGAGCTCGGTGCTGAGATCGCGGCGCCGGTCAAAACTGACATTGAGTTCCGATGCTCAACCAGCCGCGAAGCGGCGACATGTGATAGCCCCGGGCGTCAGCCCGGGGTACAAGTGTCTCGATGATCGGAGCCCTGAAGGGGCGGCCTAAATTACGGGTTGGAAACGCAGCACTATGTCGCCCCGCTTCGCGGGCTTAAATCTTTCGGGGATCCCTGAGTAATTCTGACTATCAACTTAACCGGATAACGAAAGATGGCACTAATGTCGATGTAGCAAAGCTAAGTTGGCATGAGATTGACGGTGATCGAGCTTTGCTTGATCTGCAGCAAAGGTTGAATATAATCACCGCGCCAAGGCCAGACTACACCTGTATCCACAAGGTGCCCGCCAGGCACCAAAAGGAGAATCAAATGCCTGAAGACGACGAGAAACTGGGTCCACTCCCAATGCGCGTTCAAGCAGCGCCGGGGTCCGAAGCGGAGTTTCGGCATTCCTGGGCTGCGCAACGGCGCAGCGGCCGCAGCCCCCGCCGAGAAGCGTTGGCGGCCGGCGTTACCGCTTCACCGAAGGATGATTTGATATTCCGCGGTGGCAAGACATTTCCGCAGATGGGCTTTCAAAACATCTATTTGGGGCGCGCCAAGGACTTCGCGTCCGGTGACGTCGAGACGATTGACGATGCGATCACGCGCGTGATGCGCGATGAACAACTCAAGGAGATCGTACAGCAGTACTTTCCCGGCAAGCCAGTGTCCTATGAGGTCGCTCCGTCGGTTATTCTTAATGAATCCAGGCCGAATGAGATGGCCGAGCCAGATGTTCAGAACAAGATTATCGACCTATTCGATCGGAACCTCATTCTTGCTACCGATCATGACCGCACGATCTTTAATCTGATCCTTCCGCCCGACACAATTTTGAAGCTTGACGGGTCGAGCTCTCAGGACGGGTTGGGTGGCTATCACGGCTCGGTGCACTTCAGTCGCAACGGCCAGCCACGGACGCTTTACTACTCGGCCAATGTCTATTCCGCCGTCCGCGCGGGCAAGCGGAATGGCATTCCGTTTTTCAGCAAGCCCTGGAAGAACGTGGTGTGCACGCTATACCATGAGTTGATCGAATCCCAGACGGATCCGGACGTCGGTGATGCCCACCGCCAGGGGGATAACCGCTTCATCGGGTATAGCTCGAATCGGGGCCATGAGATCGGTGACCAGCCCATTGCGGCTAACTCTCTGGATCGGGTCTTCAAAGAAGTGGTCACCCTTCCGGGCCCGAAACCCACACCGGTTCAATTCATGTATTCGAATGCAGTCCACGGCGCGGCAGGGCCGGATGAAAAACCACCAGACGAATTGAAGATCGACGGAGCAGCGGTGCAGGGACAGATCAGCAACGGCGGCGAACGCGACCGTTATACGATCAAAGTGAATACTGCCGGCACGTACGCGATTGAAACCTCCGGGCCGACCGATACGTTCGTGAGTCTTTTCGGACCGAATAACGAGTCAATCCTGATCGCGGAAGATGACGATAGCGGAGCGGGCAACCTGTCGCTGTTGACTCAGAAGCTATCGCCTGGAAAATACTTCGTGCGGGTTCGTCATTTTAGTCCTTCAAGTACGGGTCCCTACGGAATCGCTGTTCGAAAAGTCGCCAGTCAGTAGACGCGACAAACAAATCTCGGTGCGAGGGTTCGCGGAAACAGCGAGGCCATTCGGTAAAGTCTGACGCCAGAAGTCTAAATCGCCACAACATAAGTTGTTGGATAATGTCACATGAACCTGGGGCGTATTAGTGCCATCTTTCGTTATCCGGTTAAGTCAATGGCAGGTGAAATGCTGGATGTTGCCAACGTTGGTTGGCATGGCATTCAAGGCGATCGCCGATTGGCTTTTCGGCGACTCAATGACAAGAGTAATTTCCCCTGGCTGACAGCTAGCAAACTACCGGAGTTAATTCTTTACAAACCTTTCGGGCTCGACGGCGGCAACGCTGAACTACTTCCGACGCACGTTCGTACGCCGGACGGAAAAGAGTACGAACTCGGAAGCGACGAACTACGCAAGGACATTTCTACGCGCTTTGGCAGTGATGTCGAGTTGATGAATATCAAGGCTGGCATTTTCGACGAAGCGTCGATTTCGGTAATTACGAAAAGCACCGTGCAATGCATCGAGCGCGAATCTGGCCGGGAGATCGACCTGCGCAGATTTCGCCCAAACGTCGTGATCGAAGCCGACAGTGCTGAACCGTTTGCGGAAGACCGATGGGTGGGCCAGACATTGATGTTTGGTGAGGGTGACAACTCTGCAGCCGTCAAGATTTATATGAAGGACGAGCGATGTCGGATGGTTAATCTTGATCCGGACACAGCCGAGCGAGATGTTCAAGTGATGAGGACTGTTGTGCGGCTGAACCAGAACTACGCCGGCGGTTACGGTACGGTGGTCAGAGCGGGCGAACTTCGGTTCGGTCAAGTCGTGACCTTAAGTCCGTAGAACACGGTGAAGCGCTGCCGCGCCGCAAAGGTACGCGGTTCCAAGGGCGCTCACTCAATCGTTCTCGGCGACACTTGTTCCATCAGTGAACGAACACGCGCTTGACACTCAATGGCGCGCGCATTATCTTCCAATTTCTTTCTAAGTTCAGCCTCTTCAGTTCATCGTTAGGCAGCAAACGGCGGCTGAAGTGTGCAAATCCGCAAGCTTCCGGAGGACAGGGAATGGCAGTTAAAGTTGGCATCAACGGGTTTGGACGCATCGGCCGCAACATCTTGCGCACGGCTTTGGGCGACAAGGACATCGATTTCGTCGCCGTCAACGACATCACCGACACAAAGACTTTGGCGCACCTGCTGAAATACGATTCGGTGCTCGGCAATCTGGAACATGACATCAAGGCTTCGGCAAAGGGAATCACCGTCGAAGGCGAAGAGTTTCAGGTTTTTTGCGAACGAGATCCTTCGTTGATTCCGTGGGAATCGGTCGGCGCTGAAATCGTCATTGAATCCACGGGACGCTTTACCAAAGCCGAAGACGCCAAAAAACACCTGCGCGGCAGCGTCAAAAAAGTGATTATCTCGGCGCCTGCGAAAAATGAAGACATCACAATCGTGCTCGGCGTGAACGAGAACAATTACGACCCGGCTGCTCATCATGTCATTTCCAACGCGTCTTGCACGACGAATTGCCTGGCGCCCGTCGCGAAGGTAATCCACGAAAAGTTCGGCATCCGCAACGCGCAGATGACCACGATTCACTCGTACACAAACGATCAGCAATTACTCGACTTGCCACACAGCGACTTAAGACGCGCGCGCGCTGCGGCCCTGAACATGATTCCAACTTCGACGGGGGCGGCGAAAGCAGTTGCGCTCGTGTTGCCTGAACTGAAAGGTAAGTTTGACGGCATCAGCGTCCGCGTGCCGACGCCGAACGTTTCGCTCGTGGACGTGGTCATCTCTGTCGAAAAGGAGACGACGACCGAAGAAGTGAACAAAGCTCTCAAGGACGCCGCAAACGAAGAGTTGGCGGGAATCTTGAGCTTCTCTGAAGAGCCGCTCGTCTCTTCAGACTTCAAACAAAATTCGAACTCGTCGATCGTCGATGCCGAGTATACGAAAGTGATCGGCGGCAACATGATCAAGATCCTTTCCTGGTACGACAACGAGTGGGGCTACTCCTGCCGCGTGCGCGATCTGATTAAATATATTGCCGGGAAAGGACTCTAATCGAAGTGGACAGTGAGCAGTGTGCGGTGGGCAGCGGCTTGCTTTTCTGCACACAGCCCACTGCACACTGCACACTATGAAAAAGCTCTCCATCCGCAACCTCGACCTTTCCGGTAAACGCGTCTTCATCCGAGTCGATTTCAACGTTCCCATCAAAGAAGATGTGTGTGACGACGACACGCGCATTCGTGCGGCGCTGCCGACAATTAACTACGCGATCGAACACGGCGCGCGGGTGATTCTCGCGTCGCACCTGGGCCGGCCCAAAGGCCAGCGCGTCGATAAGTACAGCCTGCGACCGGTGTACGAGAAACTTCAGGAACTGCTGGCAACGCCATCCGCCGAAATCGCGATTGCCAGCCCAATCGGCGCAGAGAACAGCACCGGTTCAGTTACTTTTGCCCCGGACTGCATCGGCGAGGAAGTCCGGAAAATCACCGAGCAAATGACTGACGGCGACGTCCTCCTGCTCGAAAATCTTCGTTTCCATCCCGAAGAAGAAAAGAATGATGAAGCATTCGCGAAAGATTTAGCGGCGTTGTGCGATCTTTACGTCAATGATGCATTTGGCGCGGCGCATCGCGCGCACGCTTCGACCGCCGGCATCACTAAGTTCGTCGAGAAAGCGGCGGCAGGCCTGCTGATGGAAAAGGAACTCAATTACCTCGGCCGCGTCATTGAGAATCCTGAACATCCATTCGCAGCAATCCTCGGGGGCGCCAAAGTGTCGGACAAGATTCCGGTAATCAACGCGCTCATCGACCGCAAAGTCGATCGGCTATTAATTGGCGGGGCGATGGCCTACACGTTTTTAAAGGCTGAAGGCTTCACCGTCGGCAAGTCGCTCGTGGAAAACGATCAGCTGCAGACTGCATCGGAGATCAAACAGCGATGTGAACAGTCTGGCGTGCAGCTGCTTCTGCCGACTGACCACCAAGTGGTCGACAGTTACGAACCGGTGAAGGGAAGCGAGATTGTAGCGAAGACGATACCGATTGAATTCACGAACGCGGGTCACGCGGGCATGGACATCGGCGTGGAAACGGTGATGCACTTTTCGAACGCTTTGAAAGATGCGAAGACGATCATTTGGAACGGGCCGATGGGTGTGTTCGAAGAGCCACCATTCGACCAGGGCACAATCGGAATCGCTCGCGCGGTTGCCGAAGCTGCGGATGGCGGCGCGACTGTAATTGTTGGCGGTGGTGACTCCGTTGCGGCGGTCACAAAAGCCGGCGTCGCCGATCGCATCACACACATTTCCACCGGCGGCGGCGCCACGCTGGAGTTCCTGGCTGGTGAAGAATTGCCGGGGGTGATGGCACTAACTAACGTCAGTGGTCAGTAGTCGGTTGTCAGTAGTTCGCTAATTCAACTCGATTCTTTTTACAACTGACAACTAACCACTGACAACGGACAATTGATCATGAGAAAACCTGTCATTGCTGGAAACTGGAAGATGTATAAGACGGTCGGAGACGCAGTCGCGACGGCGGTCGCGTTGAAGCCTCTCGTCGCTAATGCGAATCACTGTGAAGTCGTTATCGCGCCAGTGTTCACGGCGTTGAAATCTGTCGCTGATCGTTTGGAGGGCTCGAACATTCAGGTCTCGGCGCAGAATTGTTCGACCGAACACAACGAAGGTGCCTTCACCGGCGAAGTCGCCGCCTTCATGGTGCGCGACGCCGGATGCTCACACGTGATCGTCGGCCACTCTGAACGGCGCCAATACTTCCTCGAGACGGATCAAATTGTCAGCAAGAAAGCCCAAGCTGGACTCGCCGCAGGCCTGACCGCGATCGTGTGTGTCGGCGAAACGCTGGATCAGCGCGATGCGGGCAAGGCTCTTGATGTGGTGAAAGAGCAGTTAACCGGCAGTTTGAGCGGGTTGACAGCCTCAGACCTCGACCGTATCATCGTTGCTTACGAACCAGTCTGGGCCATTGGTACTGGACGCACCGCGACGCCGGAGCAAGCGCAGGAAATGCACGCGTTTATCCGGCGCGTTTTTACGGAAAGACACTCGCCGGCCGCAGCAGAAGAACTGCGGATTTTGTACGGCGGATCAGTCAAACCAGACAACATCGCGGGCTTGATGAAACAGCCGGACATCGACGGCGCACTCGTCGGCGGCGCGAGTTTGAAGGCCGAGAGTTTTGCAGAGATTGTGAATTACAACAGATAGTCAGTGGTCAGTTGTCCGTCGTCAGTTGTTCGTTTCTGTTCTTTGAACTTAGTTCTTTGTACTTTGATATGTTGTCCCAGAGCGCCTTTAAATTGAAGTGGGTCTGGGGGAAGAAATCAAAGTCCAAGAAACAAAGTACAAGAAACAAAGTACAAAGAACTAAGTACAAAGTACGATTTACTAATTATGATTGCTTACGTTTTATACGGATTATTCATTCTGGCGTGCGTCGTTCTGATCCTCGTCATATTGCTGCAACCAGGTAAGGCCGATGCCGGCGCATTGTTCACCAGCTCAGTTTCGAGCACGGCATTCGGACCGCGCGGCACGGCAAGCTTGCTGGCGAAGATTACGATCGGCGCGGCGGCGGCTTTCATGCTGATCGCATTAATGCTTTCGCTGCCGTGGCTCACGGGCACGAGTTCGGTTTTGCAGTCAGGTGTAACAGATGCTCCCGTGACGACGCCGACGCCCGTAACCTCGCCAACGACAGCGGCGCCGGGCCCGACTCCGTTTTCAACGGTCATCACGCCTTCGCCGCAACCGAGCAAGTAGAACTCTGAACTCGATCCGGCGTTGCTGTTTGATAATCCTTCCCGAACGAGCCGAAGTGGCGGAACTGGTAGACGCGCACGTTTGAGGGGCGTGTGAGGTAACTCGTGGGGGTTCGAGTCCCCCCTTCGGCACCATAAATCTTCAATCCTCCTCAACAAATCAAAATGTGTTGCAATTGAGAAGAACGGCGATCATGATGGTCTGATGTTTGTCGGGTTGGCTGGCGCCGGCATTTTCAATTGCGTTCACAGGACATTGGCTCACGGTGCTGGGACCTCTTTCGTCTTCCCCTGAGACCGGAAAAGCGGTTCAACTTCGCCCGGCAAATTTTCCAGTACTTCCTCGAGCAAGAACACAAGACTCATCTCTTCTGCTCCGAAGTTATGGGAGCGACGTGCCGCCTTCTGTAGCAAATACATAGATTCATTGGAGCAGCTAAGTTTCGAGATGGGGGCAGGTGTGTGTCGGCTCGTGAGAATCTTATGGAGTTGGCGGCGAATGGCAGTAATTCTTTCGTTCGGGATGTTTAGCCGCTCACGACAGCGCGCTGCCATTTCACGGACCGATTTGATCTCCTCCGGCATCAAGTTCAATGATTCGGCCGCTGCATCGTATTGATCATCCACAACATTTAGAATCGCCTGCAGAATATGGATCATCTCGATGCACCCGCTGCCAGAAAGACAAGCTTCAGTGTTTGCTATGCTCATCGCCACCAAAACTGACGAATCGGTTTTGACTTCTTTCAAACCTCGCATCGTTTTTTCCGCAATCGGAACCTTACTCAACCGAGCTGGGGAGGTCCCCCACTGATTGCTGCTTCCGCGGCGGAAGCAACTGAATGAGTTGCTGGCAGGCGTACCTGACGCCATCAATATCGTTGTTGCCAATTGCCCTTCTGGCTTGAGCGAACAATTGTTGGGCCAATTCCGGATTAGTCATGTCCATGCTGTGTTCTTCTAAACGGACCAGGTAATCCAGCCACCATTCATCGCGTGACGTCAAGATCCTCATCCGCAGATCATCCAGGGCATCTGTCCTGCGCCGCAGATCTGAGGGGTTTTTCACGTGCGCTTCCATGGTCGCCCTTAACTTTCCCAGAAGCGTCCTGAACTTTGGCTGATCGTCTGGTTTACCCCATTTTTCGACTATCTCCTGGGTCCACTCGATCATCTGCTGAGCTTCGGCCAGCAATGTTGGAATTTCGAGAGCGTCTTCAAGTTCATCCACCGTTGACTTGAGTTCGAGCAAACGGTTCTGGGTTTTATCGGCCGCATCTCGATCAACGGCGGCGGCGTCAAGACTGTTTTCTACTTCCTCAACGATGTGCTCGCCTTCGATTCTTTCCAGGATCGGCTTGGCTGTTGCGTCGCCGAGCGTGTACACCCTTTCACGCACATCCTCTAGGCGCTTCTTCTCGCGCTCAACCTCCTCCTTTAGCTCACCGGCGTTTGGAATAGTCTTTTTCATGGCCAGAACTTTTTCAAATTCGGCGTTGAGCATGGTGATGTAAGCTTCAGTACGCACCAGGCGGGATTGGTCTATCCCAATAGTAATCTCTATCTCGGCTCCGGCCGGCAGATCGCGCTTAATCTCCGTTGCGGGAATTTCCAAGTAGCCGATCAGTTTGTTGCGATCGGCCTTTTTGTGTTCGCCCTCAACGACGGGCAAGCGAATAGCCTCGTCCGCTGTGCCTTTCCGTACCCGGTGGGCCAGTTTCTGAATAAATCGCTTTCGCGCCGGCAGCTCAGTACCCTTTTCAAAAAAAACACGAACTTCATTATTGGCGAGTCCGAGCCCCACCGAGTGAATCAGAGGCGGATTATCGCTTGAGATACCAATAGTGTATCCAATGGAGTTGGGTGTAAGCTCACGCATAGCGCCAGTCGCGTCCTGAAGCTCGATATTGAAAGTATTGGCTGGTCCTTCCTCGGCCCACAGCGTGCCCGAAAACGCACCGTCAGGCGCGAGTGACACCTTTCCGCTTCGCCATTGCGTGCGCGCCTCGTTGTTTACAAACTCGATCGTAAAGCCGGAAAAGTCCTGATCGTCGTTCGCCACCACGCGGCCGCCGATAAAAGGCTCATTATCGTTACCAACTGGTTTGTAGTGCAGGAGATCAAGAAGGAATTGCCCCGCCTTTGTAAATTGCGGCTGCGCCGAGACGCTCTCGTCCCTTTGAGTCCCAGCAAAACGCGCGGCGCCCCGCGCTACTACTGTCAGGGGATCAAGACTGAACTCCAGAGGGATACCGAGTCCTTCTTTAGGGTCCGCCAGAAACTCTCTCGTGTAGGGTGAAAGCGTCGGTCCGCCGACCAGCAGGACTTTTTCGATGTTACCGATATTCAAACGCCGGTCGGCTAAAACCTGGCGGCAGATATTGACCGTGCGCAGAACAAAGGGTTCCGAGATTCGTTCGACATCGGTTTTTTTCAGATCATACTCAAAATCAATCGATTCGCCATTGTCATCCTGACAAAGGGCATCAATCGAAATTTCCGCCGATTGTAGCCGTGACACCGCGATTTTGGCTTGTTCCGCCGCCTGTTTCAGTTTCGCAATGGCTTTCCGGCACCTTGGATCTCCGCGGCGAAAGTTCGCCAAAGAATGCTGGCTGGTTAAAGCCGGGATCAGTAGTTGCTCGACAATGGCCCAATCGATAAGCTTGCCACCCAGATGATTATCTCCTTCATGATTCACTACCTGGATGATTCCGTCGCGCATTTTGATCACGGCGGCGTCGAAAGTTCCGCCGCCGAAGTCATAGACCAGCCAAAACGCGTCACGGTTCTCATTCTGGAAGCCATAGGCGAATGCGGCGGCCGCGGGTTCTGTGACCAGTAAACTAAATTCTATTCCTGCGAGCTGCGCCGCCTTGTTAGTTGCATCGCACTGAGGCAGCTCGAACGCGGCGGGCACTGTTATTACTGCGGCTCGAACGACTTCGCCCAAATGCTGTCGCACGTCAGCCTTAAGCGACTTGAGAACCTCAGCGGATAGACCCTCGGGCTTCATCTTTCGCCCATTTCTGCTGAAGACATACTCGGCGTCAGTGCCCATCTGCAGCTTGAACTCCGCAAAAGCATTCGTCGGATCACTTTCCAATCGTTCTTTGGCGCGGTTGCCCACGATCAAAGCGCCGTTCTTATCTATGAATACCGCGGAAGCTGTGTATTCCTGCCCCTCGTTGTTTTTAATGATTTCGACGTCGGAGCCTTTGAGCAGGGCGACGGCGCTGTTGGTAGTACCTAAGTCGATGCCGAAATCAATTGTCATTCGATTCATGGATGTCTCCGTCGCCCACCAAGGGCTCAAGATTGCAGGATTCGTGTGCAGTCCTTATGAGCTCCCACCGCGGTAAGCAGAGCGAAGAAAGGCTGCGCGCAGGTGATCTATCCGCTCTCGCACTGCGAGGCCCACAGCGTAAGGTTGAATCATCTCCAACAACTCCCGCGCCACCTCTGACTTTGATGCTTCGTTGCTGAGGCAATAAAGACAGTCGGTGGCCGCGGTTGCGACTTCATCGCGTGCCTCGTCGCCAAGCGCCACGCTCGGAAGTAACATTTCAAGCGCGGCCACGAGTGGTTGCGTCTGTTGCAGCAAGCGTCGCGCGCTTTCGTCAGCGGTGGCGGGATTAGCGTCAGCTTCCTGTTTCGCCGTCTGGCAGCCTGCGCTGATTACATTCCTGATTAGTCGGGCCGATCGCCCAAATGCTTCCTCAATGAGCTCCGCCGAAAAATCAGATTGCTCTATCAGCGATCTGTACTTCAGGGCTTCTGTGCGAGCGCCGCTGGTGGAAGCGCGAGCGATGATCTGGGCATTAATCAAGAGTAAGGCTAACGGCAGGACCGCGCGCACTTGCAGCGCCGAAGCTCTTGTCAGGCGCGGATCATTCAACTTTAAAACGCGCTGGCTCAACTGGCCCCAGAATTCGTCATCAGCCAAAACCACACCCCACTGCGAAAGACCCTTGCGCCAATAAGTGTACTGGACGTCCTGGAGTTGTTTTGAGACCGTTTCAGTTTGCCTGGCATATTCGATGTCAAGGGCAAGCGTGTGGAACATGACTGCGAGATTGTGAGCCGACCGGCCATGATCGTCGACACGTTTTGCCTCGCCGCTCCAGATTTCAACGGCAGTTTCGATGTCCCGATTGCCGAGGGCCACGAGCGCATGGTCTTTGCTTCCCAAACCCGGCTGGGGCCAAAACCAGAAAAACTCATCGATGAACCTAAGTTCTGGATCACTGAGCCGATGCAACGCGTCGCTAACAGCCTCGTCAGGAGGCCGGGGATCGAGCGGAAGGGGCCCAGGCGTTTGCCCGCTAACGCGAGTACCATGTCGCAACATGAACTTAAGTTTCTCGCCTTGCTTCCTGATCTGCGTTTCTGCGACATGCGCCGGAAGTCCCACTACGCGAAAAGCGTTGACGCGGAATAACGCCGGGCCGGCGAGGTCGAGGAGGAACTCTGCCAGCTTGTCTAACTCGCTGCCGAATTTACCAGACATTGCGTTAACTGATCTCGGGCGTACCGACAATTACCTCGCCTACCTGGATTACGGTACCCTTCAAATTGATTGTGGGCTTAATGGTTTCAATTACTTGTTCTCTCGACAGGCCCGCAGTAGGTTCGTAAGCCAGTACCTTTAAGGTATAAATGCCGCCGCGCGGAACGATCTCGCCGGTATGGTCGCGGATCTCGATGGAAGCCTGCGTGAGTGTATCCAGAATCGCTTCCAGTTGTTTGTAAGGTCGGCGATTGTCTTCCGATGGTTCGCTTGCGCCGGCGGGGAGCATCTTCTTTCGTAAACGCCACAAACCTGTGGCGACATCAGCCAACAGCTTCCTAAGTTCACTTGTTTGATTTTCTGAATTCGATTCGTCTTCCGGAATTACATCCTGGTCCGGCAAAGCTACTGACGGATCGCTGCCTGCCAAAGCTCGAGCCAGGTCTTCAAACAATGCGGTTTTTTCCGACGATCGAAGAGTCTTCGATACGCCGCCTTGTGCAAAGTTCGGGCCTTGCGCCGCGGCCTTCATATTGTTGCCGACGACACTTTGATTTTTCAGTCTTTTCCGGCGAGTCATCCTTGAACAGATCCTGAGGTTAAGCTGGAAATGATTTCGGGACTGTGCCTCCGTATTGAATCACTCAACCTGCCCTCCAAGAGTGCATTGAGCCCCATAGGTCGCTCAGATGACGACCTAGAACATCACACCACGCCGCCACAGCTTTAGCTGCTGCTCGTATTCATCGCGCAAAGCGGGCCATTTGTTCAGGGCTTGTTCCATCAAATCCGCTGCTTCCGGCAGTTTGCTGCGCTGTCGAGAAAGTTGAATCGCCTGCGTCACCATTTCGCGGCTTTTTGTTTCGTCCGCCAACTCCGGTGCGCCAAAGGCGTTCTTGGAACTCTCTGAGGGAATATTCTCCTTGATGGCGCCGATACGGGTGGTTGGGCGGGGCTGCCAGCGAGTCAGATCGTCGAGCAACTCTCTGGCGCTTTGGTACCGTTCTTCCTTATTTACCGCCAACGCGCGATAGACAATCTGGTCCAGTGCGGAATCGACCTGAATATTCAAGCGGCTCGGCGGCACTAACGGACGCTGAAAACTTTTGTAATCGAGATTTTGGCAGTCCCCGTCGGGCGGCTCGAACGGGAAGCGATCAGTCAACAAGAGAAAGAGAGTAACGCCGGCGGCCCAAACATCTCCGGCGCAAGAATCACTCATTGGGTCTACGAATGTCTCTGGAGCTTTGAAACATAATGTGCCGCGCGCGCTCAATTTCACCATCAACGGGTTAACTTGTTTGGCAAGACCGAAGTCACTCACGCACGCGCGCAATCCGGTGGCATCGTAACCAACCAAAATATTCTGCGGTTTGATGTCACGGTGAACGATCGGAGGAGCGTCATCGTGAGCTACCGTGAGCCCCTGGCAAACTTGCTTGATGATCTCGATGGTAATATCAAGCGGGACAAACTGATCGCCGTATCCTCGCCAGAAATCCTGCAGGCTTCCACCGGCCACGTACTCCATCGTAAAAAACCCGCGAGTCCCTTCGGTAGTTTCGATAATGTCAGCGTCGAAAACCTGGATTACATTTCGGTGTCTAAGTTTAGAGAGCATTATCGGTTCTTTAAGAGCGAGCTCGGTTTCCTCCATAGTCCCGAGCAGCTTAAAAACCTTTAGTGCCTGCCGCCCCAGAATGCGATGCTTAACACGATAGACCTCGGCGAAAGCTCCGGCGCCAAGAAATCTTTCGACCGTGTAGCTGCGGCCCAGCGGTTCGCCTTCGTTCAGCAGCATTTAGAGACTCGTTTGATCTTCAAAGGTGACCACCTATTTGAAAGTCTACTCAACCACGTTCCTATTGTAATTCGCGCGCGATCTCTTTAGCGCCTAAACGCATAATTACTGGAAAAGCAGATTGAAATTATCGCTCAGCCAGCAAGGCAGCCACCTCGCGGGATACTTTGGACTCGCTTAATTTTTCCCGGTTCGGCGCGCGGTGTGGGGTTATCAAAGCCCTGGTCGTACACTTAATTTCGCGGGAGATAAAAACTCGATCAATCTGGGTTTTTCAATTTCCGGCCCGCGAAAGAGAGACATCACTGAGTGTAAAAAACCCCATTCATCAGAGGGCGTACTTTAATCCCAGATCGAAACCTTTTCAAGGTATTCGGTGCCGTGAGAAGACAAAGGTGCTATCCCACTTGCTTGAAATCCTTGACTCGTCTTCAGACGGGCGTAATATTTATGGCCGATAAAGCTCACACCCCGGGCGATCCCGGGGTATAGCTCGTAACCTGTATAGTTTTCGTCAAGCATTAAATTCGCGGTTCGATCGACCGACCTCGCATCGGACGACGATGAACTTGTCGCTGCTTAGGTGAAGACCAGATGTTGGCGCCAGATACTATCCTCAACAAGCGATATCGCATTATTGGTCTCCTGGGACAGGGTGGAATGGGCGCGATCTACGAAGCGGAAGACCTCAACCTGAGCAAGACAGTAGCGATAAAGGAAAACTTTGTCATCACCGAAAGACTTCGCTACGCCTTCACGCGCGAAGCCAAACTATTAGCGAATCTCAGGCATTATGCGTTGCCACAAGTATTTGAGCACTTCTTACTGAAGGATGGGCAATTTCTCGTCATGGAATTCATCTCGGGGAAGAATTTGGACGAGATGTTGGTGGATCGGAAGAATATTCCTTTCTCTACGACGGAGGTTCTTGCCTGGGCCGACATTTCGTTGGATATTCTGAATTATCTCCACACGCCCGATCTGCTGCACGATCGTAACAAACCAATAACTCATGGCGACATTAAGCCGGCTAATCTGAAGCTCAGCTCCGCCGGACAGTTATTCTTATTGGATTTTGGTCTTGCCAAAGGGAAGGCTGGTCTGATGTCTAGTTTGGCCGCTGGCCGTTCGATTTCAGGTTACTCGCCAAATTACTCTCCACTAGAGCAGATCCTGAGCGCGGACATCGATTCATACACTGTGCTGTCCGCAATTGACGCCGAAAAGACAAAACGGATTACGAGACTGAGCACGGAGCCGCGTAGTGATCTGTTTTCACTGGGAACCAGTCTTTATCACCTAATCACCGGAGTCATCCCACCGAAAGCGACAGCGCGGGCTGCATGCGTTTGGGTAGGCCAACCCGATCCATTAGTTTCGGCCAGCGAGATAAACCCGCAGGTCCCCATCGCGGTGTCTGAAGTGTTGGCCCGAGCGATGGCCCTCGCACTCGAAGAACGCATTTCATCAGCGTCCGAAATGCGTCGGCAATTTCGCGAAGCTGGGCAATCCATGTTGGCATCTCGTGAAACCAGCAAAGTCATTTTCCGTCAGGATGTTCAACTTCGAGTCCCAGGCTGCGGCGCGCGTCCTTTCACCGGTTCCGGTGACCGTGTTGTCGGTTAAATATGGAACGCTGGGAAGCTGCGAGAGCTCCTTAAGGTCAATATCGTTTTCTCCCTGCGGCCGGTTCATCGCCTCGGGCAGTAACGACAACATGGTTCGCTTATGGGATTTGCTGGCCGGCGAGGTGCGCACTTTGGGTCAATGTGATTTTCGGAAATCCGGCTTCTCCTACGTTTCTTCAGTCTCATTCTCACCTGACGGTAAATACATAGCCTCAGGCAGCAGTGACCAGACGGTCAGGATATGGAGTACTGAAAGTGACAACATGGAGATCTTGGGGCGATGTGATGATTCAATCTGCTCAGTAGCTTATTCACCCGACGGACAAGGTATTGCTGCGGGAACGGCGGATGGCAGCCTTCAACTCTGGAATCTGCGGACCGGCCAGGTCGATCTCTTGGGAGAATGCGATGGCGCGCTTTGGTCGGTCGCGTTTTCGCCTGATGGAAAGACGATTGCGGCAGAGAATGGCAACAAAAGAATTTCGCTTTGGGATATTCAATCGCGGGAGATGAGAATTCTAAGAACCCAAAGGAAAGACGTGTGGTCAGTTTCATTCTCCGGGGATGGGGTCTCTGTCGCATCCGGAAGTTGGGATGAGCACGTACGCGTGTGGGATATAAGAACAGACAAGATGCGGGTCCTCGGCAAATGTGACGGCGTTGTGCGCGCGGTTGGTTTTTCGCTGGATGGAAAATTGCTCTGCTCGGGAAGCGACGATAACACCGTCAGAGTCTGGGACATTCAGACTGGCGACATGCGGGTTTTGGGTTCGTGCGACGACGTCGTCGCGACGGTCGCGTTCGCGCCCGACGGACGAAGCGTTGCTTCAGGAAGCTGGGACAATAACATTCGCCTCTGGCAGGTTTCGTAAAATATTGCTGAGTGAGATGGCGTCAGGAAACCTGGACAGCCGTCAAAGCTAAGGTCCAGCTTGATATTTCGTGCGGCAATTCGGGCACTGCAAGAGATTCTTGATCCCGCTAAGCGGCAGTATGGGAATGATGAAGAAAAGAGTTAGGAAAAGCATTCCTTGCTTCTTGATGAACGTACCGACCGTGCCACAGTCTCCGCAGCGTAATTGTTCCTGGCCGGCTTGAGCACCCCATGTGAAAAAATGCGTGCCGATGATGAAGAAGAACATGACTCGTGTTTCAGAAAACTCAGGATTCGGCAATCTCAGGTGCGCTTGGTGCTGTTTTTGGTAAGTCTCTATTGATTTCGCTGTGGGGTAGTCCCAACAATCCGAACTCCATGACCACGAACACCACGTTTGAGATCAATAGCTGACACGCGACGACGCCGGCGACGAAGACCTCAGGAGCTTCGGTATCTGAATGTGCTCTCAAATAGATGTAGAGGACAGTAAAAGAAAAAACCATAGGAGCGTCTGCCCAGATTAGCGAGGCTCTAGAGCGCGCCCTCTCAATATCGTTATCGTGAAAAATGCTGACGATTAAATCAATCACCAGAAAAGCTGCGGCGATGCCCATTATCCACCCAATGTGTTCGAGAGGTTCATGACCGCCAATCGATTTCCATGCTTTCCACCAAAGCCACGCGTTAACGCCGATAAGTACCACCATGATGAGCTTATTGACTTTGACACTGCGGGTCGGTGAAGTCTTGAAGAGATAATAGATAAGAAATAGCCCTGTCCACACGATCGCGCCTGCCTCCCATCCCTGGGCGTGTGTTAGCTCAGGCCATTGGTAACTTAACAAATGCTTTCCGAAACCAAAGAAGGCTATTACAGCAAAGCCCGCGACGGTTACGATTAGAAGCACCTGATCGAGGAGAAGGTCATCTTCACTGCCGTTGGTTTTGGGATACCTGCTTAACCACGTGTCGAGGCGCCGCCGGTAGCCCTTAAGGAGCGAAGCAATGTTCGCCGGTAGAAGGGAAGATGAAGTAAACCAGTTGGTGGTGATTAACAGAGCTAGGACGATATAAGCGAGCTCCGCGGCAACTCCGATGCGGAGCAGCTTCTCGTCCGCGGTCAGGAGCCAGACGACTGCAAGAATGGTTACTGAAACCAGGTTAACTGTTTCAAGGATTGAACCAAACGCACGTTTAAGTATTTTGAAAAAGATCATACTAGATTCTCTGCGATTAGGCGTTATCGCGTTCGTTGCATGTCCGGTTGCGTCTTCGCGGGGACGAGCCTAAGCCGCATGTATTGACTGAAGCCTTCCGCTCCTGGTGACGTCTCGACAGCGCTGGCGGGCACGAATTGAGTCGGAGGACGTTTGTGTTTATCGACCAGATACCTGATGACCGCCGCTTCGCGTGCTCGCGCGGTGGATTCGGCCGACCGGGGGTTATCGTGCTCATTTGTGTCTGCCTCTACGCAGACGCGAAAATCAGAGTTGGTTCGGAACAGAAGCCCGAGGTCGGGATCATCCAGGATGAGCATTGCACTCTCACTAAGCTCACTCTTGTCGGCCAGAAATGAGATGGGCAATGGCCGCGTAAAAATCTTCCCCTCACAATTTGTTCTTGCGACTGACTCCTTTTCAAGGTCGTAGATTTCCTGAAGTAACGTTGCGTCGCGCGCTTCAGCGGCGATTGACGGGGCAGCTATGTAACCGGCCTTTAGCCATATGCGCATGGCGCGATCGAAGAGATCGTCAAAGAAAACGTCGCCGTCTGAGAGACCGAACATCTCCGCGTTGTCCTCTAACGTTGTCAATACAGTCTTTCCCAGAACTTCGCGGGTCGTGTGTTCTCCTAAATGGTCAAATCCCAACGCCGGCGAGTTCATGAGCACTTTTACGGCGAGCATTGGATCATTGATGGCGAGTGTGGTGCCACCGCGCCAACCGTTAATAAATGCTTTGATAACATTCCGGTGCGCGCGGATGAACCCTTCTTTCGCAACCATCACGTCGGCAATGAGCTTGGGAGCTGCCCTGGTGTCGGTTAGCAGGCGAGCATTCGTGCGCTTCCGAAGCGCGGTCGAAACATCAGGTTCCCAGAGGACGGCAACGTCTACGTCGTTATTAATAAATAAATCCCTGGCCTCCGGAGAGCTTTCCGTTCGACGGCGAACAGTTTGTCTAATGCGCTTCAGATCGTCATCCGACAGATCGGAATTGACAAGATTGTGCTCGAATAACCATTGGGACGCGGCCATCGATACGGCAATCTTGTTTTCCTTGAGGTTCTTGAAGTCCTCGATTTGTTCTATACCCCGCTTCACGATGATTGCATCCGCACCATACGACCAATCTACTTGCATGAAAGCCTTCGGACGCACGCCTTCTTTTAAAAGTTTAGGAAGCTGTTGTGGGAGCGAGTCGACCGTAGACCACATCACGTCAACGCCACCGTTTTCGCCACCGCGCACGAATGCCTGACGCATGTCGTCATCGTTGTCGATCAAGACGAACTCTACGAACAGGTGCTGGTCTCTCCAGAAAATACAGTCCTTGTTAGCTGTCAGCCCGTTATTTGCGACCAACCCCCCGGCGTAACCAGGCCAGGGCACAATTCCCACGCGTAATGGTCGCCCTAACAACCCCTGATTGGCCTGTTGTTTGTGGTGAATCCTGACTCGGAGCCCTACCAACACAAGAACGATCGCAATCACAATGAAGCCCCACCATTCGAATGCGAAGCGCTGACTTGCTTTCGAGAAAAATTGCCTCATTTGCCTCCCAATAACGGTCGGTCTCTTTTCCGGAGCTATCTTGGATTCGTGAGGATTTCGCGAGTTAGAGGTATCCATTGGCGTTCCTTTAGAGCCGACGGAGCGCGAAAAGTTGACGAACTCTTCGGTTCAAATGAGAGGCTCTTTTTCCTTGAAGCTGGCGCCGGAATTTGCGGTAATGCAGGCTCGGAGGACCAGCCTAACACTTCTGTGATGTGGGCGAAAGATATGACAAATCAGATTAACAGTCAACGGGTTTTTCCCGAGGCGTTCTTCAGAACGGTCGCATCCCGTGAACTTCGCCAGAGAAGACTTTTTCGCGCGGACAGTAACTATTCGCTTCCGGGCTGCGAACAAAGGTTCATTACCTCAAACTGAGAATCCGATATGCCATCAAAGTACCTTCGTGTTTCGTGCTGATGTTGGTCTGTTCCGCGTGAAGAAAATTCCAAACATATTGATACACATCCGAACTGATCAATACTTCGCCACGGCCGGCCCCATCGCAATAGCGCGAAGCGCGGTTAACCGTATCGCCGATAACCGTGTACTCCATTCGCTCTGCGGTGCCAATGAAACCATGTACGACCTCGCCGCAGTGAATACCGATACCGAGCTCGCCCGTGCGGCAGTCCCTGGCCGCGCGACGCGCATTAACTTCTTTCATCGCCGCTTGCATCTCGATCGCGGCCTGAATCGCGTGTAGATACTGCTGCCCATCTGCCTCAGGGCTTCCAAATACGGCCAGGATCGCGTCACCGACGAACTTATCGATCGTCCCTTTATATTTGAAGATGATCGGAACCAGGCAGCCGAAGTAGTCTTCCAGCATCTGGGTTACATCCTGGGGACCCATCGTGGCCGACAGGTTGGTAAAACCGCGGATGTCCGCAAGAAGGATCGTGACGTCACGGAACTCGCCACCTAAACGAACCTGAGTTCGTTGCTTTAGACGTTGCCCAATCTGAGGTGAGACAAGTTTTAGCATGTTGTTGAGAATTTCCATCTGCTCGCGGCGCTCATCATGCAACTCGAGATTGGCGACGGCCATGGCGGCGTGATGAGCAACCGCTTGCAGCAGCCGCAAGTCATCACCGCTGAAAGCTCCGCCAGCCTTGTTGTCCACGCAGAGAGCTCCAAAAACTTGCCCTCTCCACAACAGGGGAGCATACATCGCTGATTCAATCTTATAAATGCTGATGCTTGGACTTGCTGTTTCCGGAACCAGCGGCGGCCAAATGAACGCTGCCTTCTGCGCCATGGCTCGCTCGGCCATCATCAGGCTCACGGCGGGTTGGCCGACAGGAAGATGTGCTTTCAGTGCCAGCTTTCCATTGCGCCCTTTGACCAGCACCGCACCGCGTTCAGCCTGAGGGATCACATTCACAATCCGTTCAACGATGAGTTGCAGCAATGCATCCAGCCGCGTTTCTTCGCCGAACTGCAATGGCAGTTCGTAAAAGAGAGCGAGTCGTTGAACAGCGTCGTCACGAGCCGGATCAGCCGGGGTGAAGGCGGCCCTGGTCGCGTCCAACGAGGACGAGGCGTCGAGTAGAAGACCAGATTTCTCCTTCGCTGAAACCCGTGACGTCGGCGCAGGCTCTCGCTCGGAACGGTGTAATGACGGTTGATCGCATGCGACACTCTCGTGCGCTGCCTTTTGTCCGTTTTTTTTGTCCATTCTGTCTTCGGTTACCGGCGCGTTTAGGTTGCAAGACCCGAATTTGTCCATCACGAACTAGCCGTGAGACGGGACGATGTCAATGTCACCGCCGTCGCGATTCTCATCCCTGACCAGATATGTGCCGCATTTCGGGCATGTGACTTCGTTTACTTGCTCGCGCGCCTTACAAAAAATCCCGCTGCACGTTGGGCATACCACGGCACTTGGGTTTTCGCAATAAGGACAATCAGGAATTCCGCATAGCAGCGAGGATTTGATCTGAGGCAGCGCGTTGGCGTCGCCTTCTTCAAGCGCTTCGAGGGGGTGCGAGGCGACCGCGTCATAAAGATCCTCATAAGCGCGCTTGGCGAATCTCATGAGATAGGGTTTTGTCGACTTGCTGCAAAACGCGTGCAAAAAAACCTGGCGGGGTTTGTTGTCTCGCGGAGCATTGGATCGTTGCGCTGTTTCCATCACGTCAAGCGGCGGAACGGGTAAATTCAACAAGCCGCCTGCAGTAGTGGCATCTGCCCTGGTGCTAACTGTTTGCACTGAAGCGGAGAGCCAGACAAAGAATTTGCGGATAGCCTCCGCCGTCAGCTTAGGAATCAGCAGCACCTGATCGGTGACGCGGTAGAGTATTTCCGTGTCTACGTCCGGTCCGCATCCGATCGCATAAACGTTCGCCAGTCCAGCTTGTTTGAGAGTGTCCGCCACATCCTCCCAGTTATCGGTCGGCTGACCGTCAGTCAGCAGAAACACCAGCGGTTTGTAATCGCCTTTGATCCCCTCTGCAGTTTTCCTGACATCCCGGTGCAGAGAGTCAATCAACAAACGCAAGGCTGCGCCCTGCGCCGTCCCAGGTCGAATCCTAAGCGGCGGTATCCGAAATTGTACGAGTTCGGTCAAAGGGACGGTCTGCTTCGCCTCGCACGAGAAAGTGATCACGCTGAGGTACGCAGTGTCCAGCGCCAGCGGATTAGTTCGAAGTTCCTGCACGAGCGTATTGACCCCTTGAGTTACCGCCTCAATCGCCGGGCCGGCCATGGATTCCGAGGTATCCAGCAGCAGGTAAACCGGCAGTCGCCTCGAATAATTTTCCATTCCACCACTCCTTCCATTCCTGGGCGTGAGATGTGCGTCCGCGAGTGCCTGAGATCCGTCTAAGGTTTTTCTTACCCCTCCGCCCGGGCGACATCGAAGCTGGCAACACCGTAGGTGTCCGTGACGTTGCACACGGGACAGGTGAGAGTTATCGAGCCTTTCAAAAGCGGCGAGCAGTGAAGGTGATTGTTTCCACACATCGCCCAGCTCGGATTCTGACAGTAGGGGCATGGTTGCGAGCCCCCGAGTTGGTTGGTTGAAACCTCGAGTCCTTTGTAGGTTTCTTCGGATTGAAAATCGAAATCAGCGAGCGGGTGAGTCTTGATCGCTCGATAGGCGATTGGTCCTCCTGTTTCAGGACCGCCTACCATCTGATACCGCACAATGTAGAATCCGCGATTCTTAACACACCGAAGATGCAGGAAAACAAAACGATTCCGAACTGGCGTCGGCGAATCGGCCACGATGCCTTCCACACCGGCAGGCAAACGGGGCGCAGTGGTCGTCTGTCCCCCGTCGATCCTTTGGCTGGCGGTGGAGATCGATGCGGAAACCCACTTGAAGAAACTCGCGAAAGCCCCGGCTTCTCCGCCTTTCAATGCCAGCACGTTATCTGTTATCCGGCGGAGTTTGTTGGTGTCCGCGTCGGGACCACAAGCCACGGCGACCAAGTTAGCCTTTTTACCGGCCACTTCCGTTCTTATCTGTTCGGCTGTTTCTTCCCAATTGTCGGTCGGCTCACCATCTGTGAGCAGAAAGCATATAGGCTTATAGTCACCCTTCTGCTCTGCGGTGGTTTTAATTACCTCGTGATTCATGGCCTCAAGCCATAAACGTAAGGCTGCACCCAAAGCGGTTCCGGAGCCCATCTTTAGTCGTGGTATCTGAAAAGTAAGGATGTCACTGAGTGGCACCAGTTGTTGAGCATTGCTCGCGAAAGTGATTAGGCCGATGGCCGCCGTTTCCAAAGCCATCGGATTCGAGCGCAAATCACCAATCAGACCGGCGAGTCCCTGATTGAGCGCCAGGAAAGCGTCGCCGGCCATCGACTCTGAACAATCAATCAAAAGATAGACGGGCAGGCGTCGGTTGTAGTTCACCGCGTCAGTCTATGCTCCCACCGGCTCGCCGTCCAGAAAAGATCCTGACCTTCCGCGGTCTTAGCCTTTGAAAAAACCTCAGGACAACGCAATAAGGTCATTGACATGCTCCGACATTTGAAATACCTTACGTGACCTCTTGAGCCGCCGCGAAAAACGTTGGTGTTTTTAGGTTCTGGGAAAGGCGAAAGCAGAACACTCGGTATCGCGGATAAGAGAATTAGTTTTTCTGTAAATGAACTGAACGGCCTCTTCATTTTTTCAGCGCTAACTCGCAGCTCGGCGCAATTCAAAGTAAACGGGAAAGCTAGTTGATTTCCTTGCCCGCGCAGGCCCGACAGCGAGCCACCCGCCCGAAAGAGTGCGCCGGTTAGCTGAACCAGCGTGGCTTGGATAACTTCACCGTACCGCCGTCAAGCTTAGCGCTGACGGCGCACTAGCTAAGCGGTTTAACGTCCCTTCGACCGATCGGCGCGAAGAACCACTTTGTCAGGAAGGAAAACATTATGCGGCGACTGCCTGTTTACCTCTTACTAGACTGCTCCGCCTCGATGTCCGGCGAACCAATCGAAGCACTGCGCATGGGAGTTAAAGCCCTTGTGGCGGACTTAAAAACCGATCCTCAGGCGTTGGAAACAGCTTACCTATCGGTGATCACGTTTAGCAGCACAGCACAACAGGTGATTCCGCTGACTGAATTAATAACCTTTCAAGAACCAACTCTTGACGCCAGGGGCGCCACCGCTCTGGGCGAAGCGCTCAAGATCCTGGATCAATGTATTGATAACGAAGTGCAAAAGACCACCGCAGCACAAAAGGGTGATTGGAAACCGCTGGTTTTCCTAATGACCGACGGGCAACCCACTGACAGTTGGGAAGGCGCTGCGGATCAAATCAAGCAAAAGAAGATCGCGAACATCATTGCATGCGCGGCGGGACCGGGTGCGGATGCCTCAATGCTGAAGCGGATCACGAACCCCGAATATGTCGTTGAACTCAACAACGTTCAACCTGACACTTTGAAGGCCTTTTTCAAATGGGTTTCGAGTTCCATCAAGACCACATCATCCAAACTCGAACAGACCGCCGGCGAAGCTCCGATTTCGTTGCCGCCACCGCCGCCCACGATCCAATTCGTGCCTTAGAGCGGACTCAGCGAAGCGGTTTGCGGGCAACGACGAAGCTGGCTCGTCGTCAGCGGGCCAGTCCTTCATCTTAATCAAGCTTACTGCGAGAGGTGTCTGTCGTTGAACGTCGAGCTTCGCAGTCGTTGCTGAAACCCTGCGGTCAAAGAGGCCGAAACCGAATCGATGGTTCTCAGGATCTTCAACGCGATTTATGGCGCCGGACATGTCGGTTTCAAACTAGGCAGACTGGTCTGCGGACTCTGCGCATCCTAGCTTCCGTCTCCCGGCCTGGCAGGCCTGTACCGACACGCTATTGTGGACAAAGAACGAACAATCGCAGCCTTCCGATGGCGAATGGGACTGATTAAAGAGGAGGACGAGACTGCGCGCAAGGATTGGGAGTTGCTGGAAGAAGGCGTGCTCGCGGATGCGGAGCGACGGAAAGCCGTCACCAATAAAATGGCCGAGCCGCTGGTCGAGATTCTCCGCTGGGGTTTGTTTGAGGAACCAGGAATCTCGTGGGCAGCTTCGTGGAGTGCACTCCAGAGCTATCTGAAAAGCCGGCCCGCTTTGCACGATTCGATGGTGAACACGTCAGCTCTGTACGTCCAGGACAATTTTAGAGCGGAAGATTTCAGCGTGGTGTCAAAGGAGCGAGAGCCTGAGATGTCTAAAATTGAATCACGCGATACTCCTGAAAATTCCGAACCGAAGACTCCAGAGTCATTGCCAGGGGATCTGATCACTGTCCCAGTAGCGCAGCCTGCGATGGCTTCGACAGTTGCTGATGAGCCGCCCGCAACAGAACCTCTCGAAGAACATGAACCGGATGCTCATGAGCCTGACGACGTCGGCGAGCAAAGCATCGGGCACAAAACCGAACCGAGTCTTGAACCGACTATTAATCAGGAAATCGAACAGACTCCCGAGCAACCGGATACGACACCGTCTCTCGCAAACCAATGGAAATATATTTCCGTGCCCGAGGGCCCGGACAAGCACGAAGAGTCCTATCACATGGTTGGCAAGTCGCCCGAAGGGTTGAAGATTATTGGCGCACGGGTGCGAGGAAAGAAGCATAAGCACGAGGGGACCAATTGCGACGACTGGTTCGAATTCCGCAACAGCGGCCTGTGGACCATTATCGCCGTATCAGATGGCGCAGGTTCGAAAGTCTTTTCGCGCATCGGCGCAAAAGAATCATGCCGGGCCGCGGCGGCGTCATTGAGTGAGGCTTTGGCTGATCATAGGCTCAGATCGCGCGAGCATTGGTCCAACGAAACTTTCAAGCGGAACAAACAAACCGGAGAGTTTGCCGCCGATGACCTGGAACTGGTCCAGCGATCGCTTCATGAAGCCATGAAGAAAGCTTTCGATACAGTCGAAGCTAAAGCACTTGAACTCGCTGATAGTCCTGACCACGAAGCAATTTTAAAACGTAAGCCCGTACTCGACGATTTGTCGGGAACGCTGCTGCTCGCCGTGCATACTACGGTGTTTCACGAAGGAGCGGAGCGCAGCTTTGTATTAACCTGTCAGATCGGCGATGGAATGCTGGCCGCGGTTAGCGTAAACGGAGGATTGCAGCTGCTAGGCCTTCCGGATAGCGGCGAATTTGCCGGGCAGACAGAGTTCTTGACCAGCCGTAAGAAGGTTGAGAAAGCTAATCTCACGGGCAAAACGTTCCCGTTCTTTGGACGGATGCAGGCTCTCATGGTCATGACTGACGGCGTGGCAGACGACTACTTTCCCAATGACCCCGGGATGTTGGGCCTCTACGGTGATCTCGCGATCAATGGAATTCTGCGTGTTCGCGTGAAGAATTGGCAAACACTTATCGACTCAAGCCTTGCTCAAACCAGACTGAGCAATACCCAGGGCGTTGCAGATGCACGACTGGCATATCCAGTGGAAGTAGTTACCGCGGATGGGCCGCGGCAGGTTTTTGTGCGCTCGGTCGAGACGTATGCCGACAAATTAGGTTTGCCAATAGAGGAGTTAGTCAAGTCGACACCACTGCTAATCGCCGGAACGATGAGCGAGCCTGGCGAAGAGTTATGCCCGGAGAAAGAATCAGAAAAGAGGTTGGCTGTTTGGCTCGACTCTTACCAAATCAGAGGTTCATTTGATGATCGCACCCTGGTTGTGCTCTACCGGGAGGTAGCCGCATGACACTAGTGAAGGGCACCCTGAAGGACGGAAAGCCGATAGAGTTTGTTTGGACGGCCGACCCACCGGCGGGCGGAATGAAAAAAACATACTTCAGTCCCGATAGATCCTATGTGGTTCAATTCTTCCACGATCATTCGGCGGCCCAGGATCCGCAGCGGCTGACGAGATTGGATTTCATCCTGGGAAAGTACAACCCCACCGTTTCCGAAGCGGCCGGTGGTGCGCGCGGGGTGAGCGCCGCTTCGGCCGATTACTTTAGGAAGCTCTTCTGCTGGCCAACCGGCATAGTCGTCAAACCAGAAATCGGGATAGTGGCGCCGACATATCCGTCCAACTTCTTTTTTGAGAAAGGTCCGTTTAAAGGTTTGGAGAAAGAAGGGCGATGGTTCACCAGTCAGCGTCTGCGCGGTATGTTGCCGGATGAGGAGCGCGGTAGCTGGATTAACTATTTCAAGCTCTGCATTCTGATGACCCGGGCGGTGCGCCGTTTGCACGCGGCCGGCTTGGCGCACTCCGATTTGTCCTGTCGAAATATTCTCGTGGATCCGGCGCGCGGGCAGAGTGTAGTCATTGATATAGATTCGTTGGTGGTTCCGCGATTGTTCCCGCCCGACGTGGCCGGAACTCCAGGATATATCGCGCCGGAAGTCCTCGCCACCATTGAAATGAACTTGCGCGATCCGAATCGAATTCTGCCAAGCTCTCGGACCGACCAGCATGCGTTGCCGGTGCTAATTTATGAGTACCTGCTTTCCCGGCATCCGCTTAGAGGGCCAAAGGTCAACTCAATCGAGTCTGCCGAGAAGGATGAACACCTGAGCATGGGTGCGAAAGCCCTGTTTGTGGAGGACCCCCATGACAGCTCGAACCGGCCAAAAGACCTGACCATCCCATACTCGGTTCTCGGTCCCCATTTGACCGAACTCTTTACCAGAGCTTTCGTGACCGGGTTGCACGCGCCGGACGGTCGGCCGTCGGCACAGGAGTGGGAGCGAGGACTGGTCAAAACCTGGGACCTGATTTTTCCGTGTGCCAATAATTCATGCACGCACAAATGGTTCGTCGTGCGCGCTTCAGGCAAGCTCCGGTGTTCCTTCTGCGGTTCCAAACCGACAACGACGATTCCGATTCTGAAACTTCGCAAAGAGGGCCGCCCAGGTCAGTGGTTAATGGATGGAACTGTCGTCATTTATCACAATACGTATCTGTTCAAGTGGCATGTCTTTGATAATGTCTTTCCCGGTGAAGAAGCCGATCGAACCCCACAAGCGTATTGCCAATTTCACCAGGGCCAGTGGATTTTGGTGAACCAGAATTTGACGTCATTGCTTTCGCCGGCGAACAACCGAGTTCCGCCTCAACAGGCGATCGTACTTAAAGACGGAGCGCAGATCAGGCTTTCGCAGGAGCGTCACGGAAGAATCGCAGAAGTTCAGATCTTGCAGATCCAGTAGTTTTGCTGGGACGACTTAGCCTGCTGCGAGATCGTCAGTAACGTATGCCCCAGTCTCACGAACAGGATCGAGCTCGACTCCAACGCGAGCTTGACAACGCCTCGCCGAACACCGCTGTGGCGTTGCTGCCTCAGGAATATCCAGGGCCGGTGGTAATCAATCATGGTCTGATACTCGATGGACAGGGATCGACGATTTGGGCTTTGAAGGGCCCGGTAATTTCCTGCCGGGCTAGCGGAATTACTCTGCGTGACTTGAGAATCGATGTAACGGGCGACGCGGAGACCAGCCAGGGCGAGGATCAATGCGCGATCAAAGTCGAGCCTGGCTGCACGCCGGTATTCGAAAACGTTGAAGTGCGCGGTTCCGTGGCCGGCATTTACGGCGAGGAAGGTGACTGGCGGTATCCTCACAGCCTGCAGATTGGGTCTGTTGCATTCGGCAGCGAGCACGATCTGATCATGCGAGTTTGGGTGCCGGTACCGTGTGAGATTTTGTCAAAGATCTCAGGTCTTGAGATCCAACCTCATCATCTTCAACCGGGAACCAATGAAGTGATGCTTCACATCGAGCGGATCGCCAAAGACACGCTGTTAAGCGGAGCGCTCTATCTCAAGACGGCGAGCTTGCGGCGAAGCATCATGGTCAATGGACGCGTTGTCGCCACGAAAGGCAGGAAATCCCGGTCAAAGAAACCGGCTGAGCCCTCAATAGTTTATCAGCCGACTGACTGGGAGACTTTGTTGGCGCGACCGCGGCCCCAGGTTGCCATGCCGTTGCCGCCGCCCCCACCTCCGCCTCCCGATCCCAGCAGCATTGTTTCGCCCGGCCAGGAAGGGAATGAACCACGAGTCGAATCGGAAACTTCCTGGGAACTTACTAAGCCTTCTAGCACGAGCGTTCACTGGCCGCCGCCATCACCAGTTACGCCTCCGCCGCCACCACCACTTCCGCCTGCAATTGACGAGCAAGTTGTTGCAGATCCGATTGTCCCGTCGGTGACGTCGTCTCCGCACGTTACTTCTCCTAAGCCTGGGATCAAACCGCTGGTCATCATCGCTGGGCTCGCAATTATTCTGGTGGTAGCAGCGGTGGCGGGTTGGTGGTTCTTATTCAGCGGTCGTCAACGAAAAATCAATCACGACGGCGTGACCTTCGTAAGATCTTTGCCGACAAATGCCGAGGTAAATGCAGTAGCGATTTCTCCTGACGGTACCTTAGTGGTCGGCGGAGGCAAGGACGGGTTAATTTCAGTTTGGGATGCCTCAAGCGGTGAACTGAAACGAGAGATACCAAAGCGTAGTGACGCGGCTTCGCTCAGTGAAGTAACCTCGCTGGCATTCTCGTCCGATGGAAAGACGCTGGCCTCGGGACGGGCTGACGCAAATATCCTCATTTGGGATGTGCAGACAGGAGAAAAGATTAATACGCTTAGAGGACATTCGAAGCGCGTTAACTCGGTATCATTTGCGGCTGACGGTCAGACGCTTGCGAGCGGCGCTGATGACACCACCGTGAAGCTCTGGGATGTTAGGGCGCTCGGCGGTCAGCCGAAAAAATCATTCAGCCTGGACTCGCCGGTAAAGGCGGTGGCCTTTTCCGGCGATGGCAGTATAATTGCCGGCGCCGGCGGATCAAGCGACGGCCGTTTGCGGCTTTGGGATACGGCAATCGGCGCATTTAAACCTCCCGAGATCACCAAGAGCGGCGTCATCACATCCCTGTCCTTTTCAAGCGACGGCAAGCTCGCGGGCGGCACCAGTGACGCGACTATCGTGATTTGGGATGCGCAAAGAACTCAAACGAATACTCTGAGGGGCCATAAGGCCCAAGTGAACGGAGTCGCGTTCTCACCGCTCGGTGATTCGCTGGTGACCGGCGGCGGCGACATGAAGGTCCTTCTTTGGGATGCTGAAGGATACGGGCCTTACAAGCGCGAACTAACACAAAACACCGGCCCGGTTAATGCCGTCGCAATTTCCCGCGACGGGCGATTGATCGCCAGCGCCGGGGCCGACAAATCGGTAAAGGTATGGGCGAACAAATGATGAGTACTCTGTTAATCCCGCATCATTCCTCTCTGAATGAAACTGGCCGCGAAGCGCCTGTCACCGTCCAGCAGTCTGATTTAGAAGAGATGCTTGCGTTGCACTCGGGCAATGTCACCTTCGAGCAGACTCTGTCGCGAATCAGTAACGGAGCGCAACTTCTAAAGCTGTTGAGCTCCTACATTTATTTCAATTCGATCTTTGCCTGCGGAGTGGTCAACCTGGCCGGAGAAATCGGCTCGCGACAGCACCTGTTCCGAGACCCCGACGAGGCATTAGCGATCGCTGCCGACCGGAGCATTGAGGTCGGTGCGCGCATTTTCTTTGCGGCCATTGACGAGTTTGGCTGCGGCGGTACTTCAGTCGGACGAAGCACGCACCGCACGCTGGCTCAGGGGACGCTCAAGGCAACGGGAAATTTCCTCGGTTATGACGCGGTAGTTCTCAATCAGATCACGGCGCCAACCGAGTCCACGTTGTTAGCTCTGTCTAGAGTTCGAGATGGTTACGCGATGAATCAGCAGGTCAATGATGAGAAGATTTTTCGCGCTATAGGCTTTCATATCGGTTCAGAGATTCTGGCAGATCAAGAATTTAACATCCTCGACCGCTTTCTATCTGACAAACACCTCGACCTTGTCGAATACCTCAAGCAGGGGAGTGTAAGGATTAATGGGGCGGAAGTCTCACCCTATCGTTGGATTCAAATTCATACTGTGGTCGAGGCTGACCACTTCAACGCGGCGTTGCTCGGGGCGAACCTGGCTCTTCGCTATTATGCGGGCCCAGTGAACCTGGCCGATGTCAAAGCGTGGATTTTGAGCGGTTTTTCGAATTTCGCGTCGATGCAGGCTGCGTTTATGGAGGGTATCTTGGAATAAGCAAGCCACAAATTTCACTTTAGGAGGATCACCATGAATCTTAGAATGCTGGTTAAGGTTTTCCCACTCGCCTTATTGATCATCGTACTGGCATGTGCAGGCCCCGGTTGCGGCTCCCTGGTAGGCGACGGCAGTCTGTTAGGTCGTCCGTTACGCGTCGGTGTGGTTTCATGGCCCGGCTATGCCGGCGGCATCGTCGCCAACAACGGCTTCAAAGCGAATAAGGAATGCATTTACTTTAAGAACCACAAACAGACAGTGGAATTTGTGCTTCTGGAAGTGCCTGCGGAACGTAGCCAGGCGTTCGCAAAAGGCGGTCCGGGCGGAGTTGATATCGTCTGGTCGACTGTCGATTATTGGGCCAATGAACTTCCCGGATTGGTCAGCAACGGCGTTAAGTCGCGCGCCATAATGCAGGTCGACTGGTCAAGAGGCGGCGACGCAATCGTTGCCGACGAGAGCATTAAGAGTATCGAAGATCTTAAGGGCAAGAAAATTTCTCTCGTGATGTACACGCCCTCGCACTGGCTGCTGGAGTACCACCTGAATAACTCCGGGCTCAGCGATTATGAACAGAAGGAGATTATCGACAACCTGGTGGGAAAGGACGCGACGCTCGACGCTCGTCAGGCGTTTATAGACAGACAGGTGGACGCAACGGTGGTTTGGGAACCGGATGTAACCCTGGCCCTGGAACGGCCCGGGTCGCACAAGCTGGTCTCGACCGAAACGGCAAATAATCTGATAGCCGACGTGATGGTGGCCCGCGAAGACTTCATCAAGGAACATCCTGACGTGGTGAAGGCTTTCGTCCATGGTTGGTTCGACGGTACTACGGAAGCCGTACGCAACCCCGACAAGGTCGTCCAGTTGCTCATGGAAAACGAGACGTTGTACGGCGACATGAAGGATCCGAAAAAGGTCAAGGATACCCTGCGGACAGTCAAGTATGCCGACCTCGCCGACAACACGATGATGTTCGGATTGGACGGAGGCAAGCCGCTTTTTGATGAACTCTTCTCAACTGCGGGCAGGGCCTGGGTGAAGCGCGGGTATATTACATCTCTGACTCCTCCGGAACAGGCCAAAGACATCACTTTCCTGAAAGAGATTTATGATATTTCGCCCGTCTCACGTCCGGCTGAAGAGCGGCTTCCGTCGCCGCCACCCATCACCAGTTCTAACATTACTTCCGTCAAACCCGTCGACATCAGTTTTGCCCCCGGGCAAAGCGATCTGTCGACCGAAGCGAAGCAGGCGATAGATAGCAACGTCGCTTTACTTGCTCAGACCAACTCGAATGCTTACATCCGAGTCTCAGGGAACACTGACAACACCGGCACCCGGGCCATCAACATTCCGCTGAGTAAGGCTCGCGCGCAAAGAGTGGTTGATTATCTCGTGGAGAAATATAAGTTCAACCCAGGCCGATTCATCGTAGTCGGCAACGGGCCTGACAAACCCTGGCCAAATATGGACGCGAATAGTCCCGATGGCAGGGCCAAGAACCGGCGCACCGACGTGGAAATCATACCTGTTCGATGAGGAGCAGGCTTGAGCTTAATCCCCCGTAAACTTGCAACCCGGTTCCACCTCAAAGGCGCGCGGAAGGCCACGGCCTCCGCGCCCTTATCAATTCGTGGTCACTTGTCGCCGGGGTTCGACGCGTTCATAGGTTTCCTGGGAATTTTGACATTTGCCATCGTCTGGTGTGTTCTCAGCTATGGAAACGTTGTGAGCCGGTTTGCCCTGCCCACTCCCACCAGTATCGGTAAAACTTTCGTTCATCTTTACCAGAGCGGACAGCTCATGATGCCGATCGGGCGCAGTCTTTGGCGGGTCGTTCGGGCGTTGTTCTTAGTTACAGCCGTCGGTGTACCCGTCGGGATGCTTATGGCGGCGTTCCCGCCGATTGACGCTTTCCTGCGGAAGATAATCAATGGAGCCAAGGCCGTTCCGATTACCGGGTTGACTGCGCTGGTGACGATCTGGATGGGACTGGAAGAGCGTGGGAAGGTTTTCTACATTTTCCTGGGTGCGATCTTTTACATGATCATCCTGGTGAAGAACGCCATCGTGAACGTCAACGAAGAGTATATAAAAGTCGCCCTCGATCTTGGGGCCAACCGCTCGCAGATCGTCTGGCGGGTCTTATTCTTTGGCGCGTTACCGCGAATCTGGGAAGCGATCGCAGTCTGCAGCGGGATAATGTGGACTTACATTGTTCTCGCTGAATTCCTGAACAGCAATGCCGCTAATCAGGGCTTGGGTGGTGTGTTGCAAAACGGTCTGCGCCTCAGCCAACCGCCCCAGGTCTATTGCATGCTCATCGCGATCGCAGTGATTAGTTCATTGACTGACTTCATGCTTCATCTCATCCGCAAGAGATTCTTTAACTGGTAGCTGTGCGATGACCGAAGAGTCAACCGAAGAAAAACAGGCAGACATTCTTCAAGAAGAAGAAAGGTCAGAGGCAATCATTGCGGTCGAGGCGGGCGCCTCCGGGCCCGAGGC
This sequence comes from uncultured Acidobacteriota bacterium, assembly GCA_963726075.1. Taxonomy (GTDB): domain Bacteria; phylum Acidobacteriota; class Blastocatellia; order Pyrinomonadales; family Pyrinomonadaceae; genus UBA11740. The sequence goes on from CAVSAQ010000002.1 coordinate 808,758, forward strand.
CGACAGGTCTATATCGGCTGATAAAGCCCTCCAGGATAAGCCGCCGATTGTGGAATTCAAACAAGTCTCCAAGCGCTTTGGCGACGGTAAGGGCGCCCCAACGGTCGAGGTGCTTAGGGATCTCGACTTTCGAGTCGAACGAAAAGAAGCTGGCTGTTTCGTGGTGCTGCTCGGTCCGTCAGGTTGTGGCAAGAGTACGATTCTGGCGCTCATATCCGGACTGGCGTTGCCGGACGAAGGCGTGGTCGATATTTATGGGAAACGCGTCACCGGTCCGGCTGAAGACTCTGCCACTGTGCCCCAGGCATATACGTGTTTTCCGTGGCTAACGGTCTTGAAAAATGTGGAATTCGGACTGACCCTTCAGGGCAAAAACAAGTCAGAGCGAAAAGAAATTGCAATGGAGTATCTCAAGAAAGTAGGCCTCGCGAAACGTTGGAATGCCTACCCCAAAGAGTTATCAGGAGGCATGCAACAGCGTGTCGCAATTGCTCGCACCCTGGCGATTAAGCCGGCGATTGTCCTGATGGACGAACCATTTGGGGCGCTTGACGCGCAAACCCGATCGGAAATGCAGCAGATGCTACTAAAACTATGGGAGGCAGAGAAAAACACAATCATTTTCGTGACGCATGACATCACCGAAGCAGTACTTCTCGGTGATCGCGTAATCGTATTTCCGACGAGCCCGATCTTCAAGCGGCACCTTTCACGACGAAAAGAATTTGAGCGATCGAGTGGGGGAGGAACGCCCACCCGATCTTCCACGCACTAAGAAGTTTGTCGAAGTTGCCGAAGAGCTTAGACAAATACTGATAAGTAAAACTCTGGAAGGCAGACGCGACGTCGAGGGGTAGGTATGGATGAAACAGGTGGCTACCATTCCCGGATCGAACGCGAGAGAGAATGTTGCCGTGCCACTGAGTTTTGCCGCACTTCTTTGCGGAAAGGTATTTCCCGGAAGGTGCGGCGAGACAAATACGAGGTGTGGTAGACTCTGGCCGCTTCGCCAATCGAAGTCCTCAGCCAACTGTAAAAGAGACGCTTATGACTTGTCCCAAATGTCAGAAGCAAACGGAAGCTAACTCCTCTCGCTGTTCGAACTGTGGCTTCGAACTCGGTCGCGACACGACACCGCGAGGTGCTGGTCCAATCTTCGTCGACCCACTGATCGGTTACGTCCTGAAAGACAAGTACAAACTCACCGAGCTTCTCGGCCGGGGTGGCATGGGAAGTGTTTATCGAGCCCAGCGCCTGGTGCTCCATGACGAGGTGGCGGTGAAAATACTTCATCGCCTCACCGATCCGGTGGCGCGTGAACGTTTTCACAGCGAGGCCCGGGCCGCCGCCAGGTTGAACGATAATTCAAATATCGTCAGGGTCATTGATTTTGAGACGGGCGACGATGTCACACCGGCTTACCTGGTGATGGAGTTACTCAAAGGAACACCACTCAGCCAAATACTGGATTTGGGTAGGCTCGAGCCTGAACGCGCGGTTTTATTGATGGGTGAGATTTGTGACGGCGTTGACTTCGCCCACAAGAATAACGTTATTCATCGCGATCTCAAACCGGCTAACATTATTGTTCTTCCGGGTTCCTCTCGAAGACTTGAGACCGTCAAGATAGTCGATTTCGGTCTGGCCAAGCTACGCGAGCCAACGGACATTACGCCTTTCGGTCAATCACTCACAATACCCGGGATGCCGATCGGAACGCCGTTCTACATGTCTCCAGAAGCATGCGACGGCGGAAGGCTCGATGCTCGCTCCGACATCTATAGTCTCGGGGCATCGATGTATCACATGCTGAGTGGCAAACCTCCGTTTCTCGGTAGGACTGAAATGGAGATAGTGACGAAACACCGGCATGAGCGGCCGGCTTCCCTACCAGTGGGCGGAAAGCTCACCGCCGCGCTGGCGGCGGTGGTAATGCAGGCGTTGGAAAAGGATCCAAACAGCCGGCCGCAGAGCGCGCTGGCTTTCGCGGAATCGTTGCGTGAGGCACTGGCATCTCCATCCTCTCCCTCCGTAATGCCTGCGGTCACCGAGTATACCTTTGAGGTCGCCAGATTCGATGCTGATAGTAAAGAGGCAGAGCGGATCCAGAAGACCGCGAGATGTTTCAAGGAGAGAGTTGATGGTGAACTGTTCGAGTTAGTCGAGATTCCGGGCGGCTCGTTTACCATGGGTTCACCTAAACTGGAAGATGGTCATCGCGAGGATGAAGACCCGCAGCATCAAGTAACTGTACCTCGCTTCTACCTGAGCAAGTACGAGATTACTCAGGCCCAGTGGCGGGTCATCGCCGTCTCAGAGAAGATAAATCGGGATTTAAACGTCGAGCCTTCTTACTTCCGAGGAGACAAGAAGCCGGTCGAGCGAGTGTCTTGGCACGACGCCGTCGAGTTCTGTCTGCGGCTGGCGCGGAAAACGGGAAGAACGTATCGCCTTCCCAGTGAGGCGGAATGGGAGTACGCCTGTCGGGCGGGTATGGATACGGCCTTTTGTTTGGGCGAGAATATTTGTGATGATGCGGTCAATTACGACAGCAGATATCCGCGCGGTAACGCGCCAAAAGGGCAGTGGCGTTCAACCACGACCGGGGTCGGATCACTGGGGGTCGCGAATAACTTTGGCTTGTATGACATGCTCGGTAACGTTTGGGAATGGTGCCAGGATGTCTATCACCAGGATTATGAAGGCGCACCGTCAGATGGGAGTGCGTGGTTGGGTGGGGAGAACTCTCCGAGGGTGGTGCGAGGCGGATCCTGGCGGGCGATCGCCAACGACTGTGGTTCGGCGGCGCGCAATAGCAACGACCCTCGCACCCGCGACAACGACATCGGGTTTCGTATCGCCTGTGCTGATCTTGCACCTGTCATCCAGACTGATCCCAAACCTCTGGTAGACGCGCGCATGACTTCGACGGTGATTCTGACTGTCGACATCATTGGATCAAAAGCATTGGCAACGCAGCTTGGCGGCCATGCCGAAATTCATAACTTGCGCGAACAGATGCGCAACTTCCTTGATGCCCGGCTGGCGCAAATCAACGCTGACGGCGCGCTTGATATAAGACATGAGAACTCAGAAGGCGACGACATTCGATATCGTCTCAGTGGTCCGAATGTGCAAAGACTTGCTGACGGCTGTCTCGAGGCAGTAATTTCCGCGGTTGATGCTCCTTCCGGCAAACGCTTTCGTTATGTGGTCTATCGCATTGACGCAGATACAAGCTATTTGCCACGCATCAAGTCATTCTCGGACATTTCAAAGACTGAAAAAGGCCGGCAGTACCATATCGCTGTGGATCGCGGTCTTGTCTCAAAACTGGCCAACCCTGCGAGCATCTCCTGGCTGAAAAACGCTAACCCCTCTTCAACGACTCTGGATTTTATGGGCGAAGGATATACAGGAGTGAATGTGGATCTCTATTGCCCCCTTGCCGACGCCAGAGACGCACAGTCGCCTGCGGACACCGAACTCGATCGTGATGAGATCCCAAAAGAGCGAACTGTGATCGGGGATTTTCTGCGCTCCCTAAGAAAATATGCACCCCTCTTGCGCTTGGACTCAGTATCTCTCAAGGGAAAAAGACTCAGTACGGTGCTGCCTGCGCTCGTATTGATCCATGCATTGATGGCGTTGCTCACGATTAATTTATATGTCCCGTCGATATTTCAGAATTTCATGGAAGCATCGCTTTGGGGGCTCGTGCTCGGCGGCGCTCAGGCCCTCCTGTTTAGGCGCCATCTTTCGGTCGCTATCTGGTGGATTGTAGCGACACTAATCGGGGCAACCATCGGCGGGTTGATATATCAGATCTTGAACCTGGAGTGGGAATTGGCGTGGAACCATATTTATGGGAATGCCTACTATCCGTTGATTAACCGCGAGACGACGACCATTGTGTGGGGGACCTTGCGATGGTTGATCGTTGCAATGGCGCAATGGCTTGTCTTACGCAAGCTTTTCCGCGCTGCCTTACTGTGGCCGATAGCGACCGTAGCGGCTGCGACTATTTGCAACTTAGTCATAGTGTCGCTTCCCAGGGGCATGTACCAGGGCGATTTCTTCATGATTTATGCGGCGTCCGCAGGCATTCTGCTCGGGATCGCACAAGCGTATTGCATAATGTATTTCAAAAAGAAGCAGGCAAAGACTGCACGCCTCGATTTGAAACAGCCTTCTTAAAAGTTCAAAGCATTCTCGTTTCCCAAAGGAGAACTCCCGATGACTTTATCAACAAGACCCACTCATCTCGTTGTCTTCCTCGTCGCATTAACGTGCATTCTGACATTTACCCAGACTGCATCTGCTCAGCGCTGCGACAAGAGGCCCGAGGACCTCAAATTCGTTCGCGAAATGAAAGACCCCGGCGCTGATCTCGCCGTGGTTGTAGCTAAGCACTCGACTATCTACGCCGACCCCAACGCCAATCGTAAGCCGTTGCTCAGTGTTAAGAGAGGTGACTTTCTCGCTCTTGTTAAGCGCGATCCGGTTCGGACATGGTACCGGGTGGTTGAAATTAATACCGCGACGGAAGGGTGGATTTACGACTGCGACGTAATTATCAAACTGACGGCCCAGTCGCAAACAGGTCCGCCTCTTGAGCAGGAACAGATCGGAACCAATCAAAATCCGGAACTCAACGTCTCGAATCAAGAGCCATCGACGAATTTGAATCTGCGCATCAATGGAACGCTCTACATCATTGCAGCAAATACCACCAAAACTCTCACATTAAAGCCGGGACGATATGAGTTCTATGGCTATTCGCCGGGAGTCAGGCCCGCATTTGGCAATGAGATTTTCAAGGCCGGCATTCGATACAGTTGGACTTTCAGAATAGTTCGCAGGTGAAAGTGCTTTGAAGATGCCCCGCAAGTTTTCTTGTTCATTCCTTGCTGGCTTCAAATTACCTTACCGCGCGGTCAGGCCACCATCCGCTACCACCACAGATCCGGTCATGTAAGAAGACTCTTCGCAGGCAAGGAATAGAATTACGTTGGCGATTTCGGCGGGCTGTCCCAGTCTCTTCATCAAAGTCGATTCAATTGTTGCCGTTCGTTCCTGTAGAGCGTCGAAAGAGCTTCAGATAATTCGATCAAGCAGTGGCGTATTGATCGGACCGGGACAAACACAGTTGATGCGAACCTTGTCAGGGGCGTGGTCTATCGCCATCGCCTTGGTCAATTGAATAACGCCGCCCTTTGAAGCGCAATAAGCTGCTAGTTCGTTTCCCCCGACCAGTCCCAACTCTGAAGCAACATTAACTATGACTCCGCCACCGGTTCGGCGCATAGCATTCACCGCTGCCTTGGAGCATAAGAAAACGCTTTTAAGATTCGTACTCATTAAACGGTCCCACTCCTCTTCAGTCGTTTCGGTTGCTTTCCGGACAAGCTCGACGCCCGCATTGTTCACCAGGATATCGATCCGGCCGAATTTATCAACGACTTCATTCATCAGCGTCTGGACGGCACTCTCAGTGCTGACGTCAGCTCGGACAAACTCGATTTCATGGCCACTCGCCGAGCTGGCATCGAGCAGCTTTCGCGAATCCTCGATGTCTGCACCAACCACTACAGCACCTTCCTGCGAGAACCGAAATGCAGCGGCCAAGCCGATTCCCGAATTGGCTCCGGTAATGATCGCAACCTTGTTTCTTAATCTCATCTCTTCCGGCTCTTCTCTTGAGTGAGCGCAAACCTTCTTCCGTCATTTCGCATCAGGCCGTCGACCGAACGGTGTGGTCCTTATGCTTCCATAAATGCTAACCCGTCTTTCTGCACCAAGTAGAATTGATGGTATGCAAGTAATAAAGTAGCCAGCCAGGCTCTCTCTACCTTAAATCGCATTTCTAACTAAACTTGAGCTCACTACTTGGGTACCGGAACAGAACGTACTCTGAAAGTTCTGGCCAAATCAATGCAATCTGAACCATGTCCTTAGGAAACTGATGCCAGGTAGAGTTGCTGGAAAGGGAACAAAGAGGATTACAGAAAACCGTGTAGACTATTCTGGAAGTGACTTTGCCCAAAAAGCCGGGGTGAGCGAACAAACTCGTCGAGCTGCGTAGCAGCGGTCTTAGCTAAGCCCAAGGCGAGGCTTTTGCGAGCCTTGGGAAACATGCCCGCTATAGATCAGCGGAGCCCGCGAAGCGGGCGACATCTCATCCCAAGTTCAGAGTTTAGAGTCCGAGCCGACGCGAGTGCCTCGTTGAGTGGTCCATTCTGAAGAAAAATCTTGCTCGCGCTCCTTCCGATGGCCGGACTCAAAGGTCGCCGCTCCGCGGCTCCTACAAATTTTTTAACCATCGTAACCCAAGGCTCGCAAAGCCTCGCCTTGGGCTTAAATAGATCCGCTGCTTCGCAGCTTCGTTGAATATTGTCAGCCAGATCTGATGTGATCAGCGATCAATCTAGAGCATTTAGCGTCACCTAAGACTTTTGGGCAAAGCCTCAGGAAGTAAGAAACCGTCTGATGCTTTAGGTCTGCCGGGAAATTTGTTTAGTGCCGACCCGCACACAGTGGAGTGCGATTGCTTTTCCCTTCCTTTCGGCACCATAACTTCAAAGAAAAAAGGCGAGACATGAAGCCTCGCCTTTTCTGTGTCTGAACGACTTCAGACGGTTTGCTAATGACAACTACTTGCCAGTATTCACATACTGGATGCAATCGCCCTGGTTCTTGAAGCCGGAACCGTCTGCACGCTTGACGGTAAGGAAACCGCCCTTCTTGCACTGGTCCGCGTTGGTGGCGACTTCGTAAGGCTCGAAGTCATACACGGTGCCATTGAAGTTAAAGAGGTCGGTATAGACGTTATACGCAGGGTTGAAGGTCCCGATGTTGACGCCAAATCCAACGACGACAGCATTCGGACAAACCGATTTTAGCCCTGCTAGCGTATAGAACGGCGGACCGCCCGCGCCCGCTATCGTGGCACATGTTCCACCGTCGGTGGCAGTTCGAGATGACCAGAACTGGCCGGCGTCCACATCCCACTGCTGCCAGACATTCGGGATCACCACTGATCCCGGAGTTCCTAAGCCGGGGTTCTGATATGGCTCAAAAACAAAAGTAGTGAAACCAATACAATTAGTCCCGACCACCCCTCCCAAACAGACCGGAAGTTGGTATGAAGCCTCGCCTTCCGCAAACGACGCGCTGATCTGTCTGGTGTAGTAACTAAGTTCCGTTACGTCAGCGAGCGGAAGGCTCGCCGCATGCATGTACTGCGCTTTCGCTGCAGTAGTCGCATCTGTCGTTAACTGCAGCGCGCCCAGACCTGAAGGCGCGGTGCCGTCAAAAACAAAATTCACCGCGCCACCTGGTCTGGTGTCGGCGGTTGACCACCCTTGTTGATTGGCTGGCGATACAACTATCGTGTCGTCCAATAGAGTTGCGGTTGATGAAGTCACCACAACCATTGCCAAAATAGCGAACAGCGAAAAAGCTAAACCCCATGTACTCTTCAATTTCATTATGCGTACTGTCTCCTTAAGTAAAAAGAGATTTGCCAAACTCCTGGTTTGACCAATCTCTTGGTGAAGTTAAAACAAACGCGAGCCGAAGATACGTGCTCCTTTATGAAGATAGAGCTGTGCCTTCTCGTACTGAGCTCGCCGGGAAAAAATCATTCGAGCTAGATTATCGCGGGTGTTTGGGAGAAGCGGCAGCGGGCAAGAGAAACATCTCGTAAGCTTTCGACTTCTAACACTACCCTCACCGTCGGGTTTGCACCCAAGTGTCGGTGGAAAAACTAGTTAAGAGCATCGCTACTCTACAAGTGCGGGTCGTCATTGTCAATCGCAACTCCAGGCACGCGCGTCGTTCTTGCTCAAGTGGAATGAAGAAAAAGAACCCGCCTTTTGCCACGCACCGCTGCGGCTTGTAGAATCTCAGCGACACCGGAGCATCGTAGCTATTGTGAAGTTAATCCGCTCAATTCTATTCGTAACGATCTTTACCTTTGCACCGGCAAGTGTGTGCCTGCTCCGGGCGCAGTCGACGAACCCGGAACTGCCGACACCCGTCTTCAGCAACGAAATCAACGGAACGATTGCGGTGCTTGATCTCGGCGATTCGCGCTTCACGCGCCACTACTACGCGTTCGAAGCGACGCCAGGTGATCTAAACGTGACGGTGAACAGCCGGAACCTGAACGGCGACATCGATGTTTTCACCGCCCTCACGTTTCGACCGCTGACAAAGATCACAATTTACGCCGGCACCATTCCGCCGCAAGTCGAAAAGAGTCTCTACTTTCGCACGCGCCAGATTGTGATTTTGCGCGTTGAAGCGCGGTCGCCTAACGATGATGCCGGCACCTATCGCATTACCCTCGGCGGATCTTTTCAGCCGTTCAGCGGTGGCATTCCCGTGGCTGAAAGTGCGCCGACCGAAACTGATCCCGAAAAACGTGATGACAATGCGCAGCGCCTATCCTCAGTCGGCGCGACCATCCCAAAACCGCCGGGAGAAGTAGCCGTGGAAGAGCCGAAGCCGGCCGATACTCCGGGGGAAAAACCGGCGGAAGAAAAACCTGCGCCGGCTCCGTCCGCGCGCCGGAACACAACGAGAACACCGCCGCGACGGAACCCACGTGGACGTACGCCACCACGATCCACGCGGACGACTCCTCCCAAAGCCGAAACAGCGAAAACGGAAACTGAGCAACCGAAGACCGAAGAAGAGAAACCGCCTGCGGGAGAAGAACGGAAGACTGAAGAGAAACCGGCGACTGAGAAGCCCGCTCAGGAAACGCCGCCCGGCGCTCGTCTGATCATCGAGCAGACCGACGGCACGCGCATCGATCGCCCGATGTCCACCGTGCGACGCATCATCGTCGAAACGAATGTGATTGTGATTATTCTGAAAACGGGACGGACGGAACGAATTCCGATGGCTTCAGTTGCGAGAATGGCGATCGAGCCTCAATAGTTCGCGCGCCTGTGCCGTGCTTCTCCCGAAACGGCACGCCAGACGCGTGCGTACCTCACGTTACTCGTTGATGTTGTCGAGATAAGTTAACTTCCAACTGCCGCGAACGCGCATAAAGCCGTAAATTACAACTTCATCTCCCGCTTCGTTCTTGCATCCCACCGTGAACCGATTTGGCGCGGCGGGGTCAACAACCGGCTTAGCAGCTTTAAAACATTTAGTGGCGTTCGCCTGGACGTTGAAGAGCACGCGCCAGCGCCGAACAAGTTGCGCCCGCGTTTTTATCTCTGGGTAGCCGTACGGCATACCAACCGGAAATTGTGACATGGCCGCGACGGCATTCTTGTCAGACTTTTGGACTGCGGCCTTGAACGTGCCCCAGAACTGGTCGATGGAGGGATCATTCGGCGGTGTCGTGCCGGCCGCCAAACCAAAAGCGACAATAGACAGCAGGGCAATTGCGGCCGATCTTCTAAGTATCTTCACGTTTCTTCCTCCACTCGTCACGACTGATTCCGTAAATCCGAACGTGGTGTCCCATCACTTCAGTCTCACCTTCCACTGTTTCGCCCAGGCGTTCCGCGACCTTGATTGAGCCAACGTTCGCAGGAGCGATCAGACTGATCACGTGATCGCGATTCATGTCTGTGAAGACGTACTCCATCACACGCCGGGCCCCTTCCGTGGCGTAACCTTTGCCCCAGCTTTCGCGCGCGAGGGTCCAGCCCAATTCGAATCCCGGCCAGCCTTCCGGATACATCAAGCCAATCCTGCCGACGACGTTTCCGGTGGCTTTCTCTTCGACCGCCCACACGCCATAGCCGCGAAAATACCAATGGCCCATGATCGCTGCCATGTGACGCCACGCTGCGAGTCCCGTCATCGGTTTCCCGTCGCCCAGAAACCTCATAACCTCCGGGTCGGCGCAGATGCGCTTGTATTGATCAAAATCGTCTTCGCGAAACCAGCGCAGTAATAGCCGTTCAGTTTCGAGTCTGACTTCGTTCATTTCCATTGCGAGATTTCTACTTCGAATAATGTCGATTGACAAGAGCGATGGGCAGGCCGATGCCGAAAATATGGATAAGCAGGCCACCAATAAAGACAGACTTTGGGAGTGACCACGGCCAGGTGGTGGCGCGAATTGCTGAGACACGCAGGACAAGGCAGTACATGACGGCATAGACGCAAAGCCCGTAGATCATTCCCGAGAGGATCGGGTGCGTCGTCATGAAGGTCAGAGCACGACTGGCAAGGACATAGACGGCCGCGGCAACCAGAGCAATCAGAAAATGAAATCCGAGACCCAGCGCTGCGGTCTTTGCTCCACCCTGATACGAGTCGCGGCCCAAGGCTCCGCTGGCGACAGATTGCAGAACAAACGCGGGAGTACGGCCGCTGCGGAGATAACTGAAGACAAAGGCGTAGGTGATGTCGAGCACGCCGGCAATTAGGCCGCCGATCAGAATTGGCTGAAGCAGTTTTTGCGCTGCCATTTGGCTATTTCGATTGACCGGACTTCAGCTCGCTGAGCTTACTCTTGAAGTTCTGAAGGTCTGGACTGTCAGGCGAGAGTTTCTTCGAGATTTGCGATGGCTCGTTCCGCGGCTTTCACGTCGCCCCTCTGCAAACCGACGAAGGCCAGACTGGCAGCCACCGCGACGTCCTTCGAGTTTTTCGCTTGCGCCGCTTTGTACCATTTTTCCGAAGCGTCCCAGTGTTGGGCGTCCATGTTAGCCTCGCCCAACATCACGAGCACGTCGTAGGCGTCGGGCCTTAGCTGATTCGCAGTCAACAGAAACTTGATTGCTTCGTCGTACTGTTGAATCTGGTATTCAAGTCGCGCCGCCATAATCTGCGCGTCGAAATCTTTCGGGTTATTGCGTGCGCGCGCGATGGTCTGTTGCACTTGCTCCATCGTTTGCTGCGGGTTACCGGCACTGGTGTTATCGATGGGCGGATGATCGGTAGGCAGCTGCTGACGCTGTTCAGTTGAAGCCGACGCGCGTTCGGCGTCGCGCTGGCTCATGACGCCATGCAGCATGAAGCCGAGGATAAAGCCCAGCAGCACACCGATGATTGCGAACAGGAAATTCTCTCTCGTCAAAATCTCGTCTCCGGAAAGTTATGCATGTAAGAAGCGGAGTCTAACGCGAAGGACGCTGACGCGGCAACGCAAGGGCGGTTCAGATTAGTATCCTGTTTCGCCTTTGCGACTTTGCGTCTTTGCGTGAATTGCCCTTTTCAAAAACGGCTGGTTCACGCAAAGGCGCTAAGGCGCAAAGACACGCAAAGTAGGACAGTACTGCGATTCAACTCACCGGGTTCGCATTATCGGCGGGTTGACGGCATTGGGATCGACGGCTTTCGGATTGCCAACCACAAAATAGAAGGCAAGGGCGGCGACCGGAATCGCGATCCCAATCGAATACGCAAGCGCGCGACTGCGGAGTTGCTTTGAAGACGGCTTAGCTTTTCCATCACCGACGTCTTCGAGAAGACGGCGCTCTAACTCTTCCTTGTCTTGTTCGTATTGAGCTTCCGAAAGTAAACCGCTCTTGAGATCGGCTGCCATTTCGCGGAGCTGATCCTGATAGACGAGCAGGTTCGCGGCGCGCGCATCGTCAGTTTTCGCGTCCGGCCCCGTTTGCCAAAGGGCGGGCAGGACAAACCACAGCGCCAGCAAAACCATCATCGCGCAGATGAACCAAAAGATGACCATGGTGTGTCTTTCTCGGTCTCCCTCTCCCGTTGGGAGAGGGCTGGGGTGAGGGACGAAGTCTAGCTCGTGCCTAAAATGAATCTTGCTTTTCATTCTTGGCGTGAGGTTCAGCCTCACGCCAAGATTGGAAACAACGGAAAACTTAACGCTGCTAAGATTCGCACCCTCACCCCTTTCCCCTCTCCCAATGGGAGAGGGGTAGTAAGCCTAAGTCTCCTTTAAAAGTTTCTCCGCCCGTGACCGTTCTTCCACCGTCAGCGGCTCCGCTTTAATTAAGTCACGCCTTCGTTTCACGTAGCGATACAAAAACGCGGTTCCGCCGACGAGCAAGACAAACGGGCCGAACCAGAGCAAATACGTCGTCGCTCTGACGGGCGGATTGTATAAAACGAAGTCGCCATACCGTTGCGTCGCGTACGCGAGGATCTCCTGATCGGTTTTACCCGCCTTGATCTGTTCGCGTATCTCGCGGCGCAGGTCTTCAGCCAGCGGCGCTTGCGAATCGGCGAGTGTCTCGTTCTGACAAACTAAACAGCGCAGTTCCTTGGTCAGGTGTTTCATGCGTTGTTCGATCGCGGGATCTTCTATGGGCCGCGCAACTTGAGCATAAACCGCCGGCAGAAAACCTAAAGTAGAGAGTAAAGCCGTCAACAGCAAAATCTTTGCGTGCCTTTGTGAATCTCTGTGTCTCTGTGGTGAAAGTTCTTTTGACAGATTCCACCACAGAGGCACGGAGCCAGCACTGAGACACAGAGACTTGCGATGTCCTGGATCAATCATTGATTAAGTTGCTTTACCAATGGCAGGACCTTGTTCTGCCAGACTTCGGGCGTCAAAGGTCCAATCTGCTTAAACCGAATCACGCCCTGCTTGTCGATCAGAAAAGTTTCGGGCGCGCCATACACGCCGAAATCGATCGAGGTGCGGCCATCGGCGTCGTAAACAGTGATGCTGTACGGATCGCCAAGTTCCGCCAGCCAACGCACCGCCGCGGCTCGCTCGTCACTTGTGTCGCTGGAATACTTGTAATCGACGCCGACAATGGGCACGGCGTTCGCTTTCGCGTACTCAACCAACCAGGGATGTTCTTCACGGCACGCGATGCACCAGGTACCCCAAAAATTCACCAGCCAAACTTTTCCGCGCATGTCCTGAGCGGAAAATGTCTTCGTTGGATCCTGAAGTTGCGGCAACTGAAATGCCGGCGCGGGCTTGTTGAGAAGCGGCGTGGGCACCTCACGCGGGTCGCGTCGCAGGCCAATCAATAGAAAGACGACCAGAACGACGAAAAGCACGAGGGGTATGATGAGGACGAGCTTTTTCATGGCTACTCGCTCGCTCCTGTGGTCGCCGCGGCCACGGCCGGCGCGGGGGATGGTTTCCCCGTTTCACTTTGTCTGCGCGCCTGCAGCACGTAACGACGATCCGTCACCGCGAACGCGCCGCCGATTGCCATCAACAGTGCGCCACCCCAAATCCAGTTGACCAGAGGCTTGTGATAGACCCGCACGGTCCAACCGCCGCCTTCGGCTTGATCGCCAAGCGAGACGTAAATATCTCGAAAGATGCTGCGGTCGATAGCGGCCTCGGAAGTTACGCTCTGGGCCGTGGTAAAGGCACGTTTCTCGGGATGCAGCCTCGCAACGAACTCCCCGTTTTTCGAGACTTGCATGTCGGCGCGGACTGCCTGGTAGTTCGGTCCGCGCAGTTGGGTAACGTTTTCGAGACGAACTTCATAGCCCCCGGCGTTGACGACTTCGCCGATATTCATCCGCACATCTTTCTCGGTTTGATAGCCGGTTACGACAGTCACGCCGGCCACGAACGCGGCGACGCCGAGGTGCGCGAGATGCATTCCGTAGAAGCCTCGCGACGGCGCCTTGATGCGATCGATGAGACTTAACTCGCTTGAGCCGGTGCGAATGCGGGTCCAGATGTTCTGAATGACCGTCGCCACAATCCAGGCGGCGAGCAGCATGCCGAGACTCGCACGCCACTGCCAGCCACCCAGGAGGAAGGGAATTGCCACGGCTGAAATCAGACTAACGACGAATGCCCAACGCAGACGCACCGCCATCTCAGGCAGCTTCGCCTGTTTCCATCGCGCAATCGGCCCGACGCCAATCAGAAACATTGCGGGCGCCATCAGCGGCACGAAAACCGAGTTGAAGTAGGGCGGGCCCACTGAAATCTTGCCGAGGTTGAGCGCGTCCATGAACAGCGGATACAAAGTGCCGAGCAAAACCGAGCCGCAGGCAACTATCAGCAAGACGTTGTTCGTTAGCAGGAGCGATTCGCGGGAAAGCAAATCGAACTTCGCGCCCAGTCCAACTTGCCGCGCGCGCCAGGCAAAAAGAGCGAGTGAGCCGCCGATGACTAACGTGAGAAATCCGAGAATGAAAACACCGCGCTTTGGGTCGTTCGCGAATGCGTGAACGGAAGTAAGCACGCCAGAGCGAACGAGAAATGTGCCGAGGAGGCTCAACGAAAAAGCAGCGATAGCCATCAGCACCGTCCAACTCTTAAAGCCACCACGCTTTTCAGTCACCGCCAGCGAGTGGATCAGAGCGGTGCCAACTAACCACGGCATGAACGAAGCGTTCTCAACCGGATCCCAAAACCACCAACCGCCCCATCCGAGTTCGTAGTAGGCCCAAAAACTTCCCAGCGCAATGCCGCAGGTGAGAAAGCACCACGCGACGGTGGTCCACGGCCGCGACCAACGCGCCCAGGTCGCGTCGAGCCGTCCGCCGATCAGCGCCGCGATCGCGAACGCGAACACGACCGAGAAGCCTACGTAACCCATGTAAAGCATCGGCGGGTGCGCGACCATCGCCGGATCCTGAAGCAGTGGATTCAAGTCGCGGCCGTCGGCGGCAGCAGGAATCAAACGCTGAAACGGATTCGAGGTCAGCAGCATGAACAGCAGAAAGCCGACGCTGATCGTGGCCATGATCGCCAGCACGCGGGCGACAACTTTCTCCGGCAAGTGCTTACTGAACAGCGTGACTGCGGCCATCCATAAGGCGAGCATGAATGTCCAAAGCAGCAGAGAGCCTTCGTGCGAACCCCAGGTGGCTGCGAGACGATAATGAAGCGGCAGTCGTGAGTTTGAATTAGTCGCTACGTTGAGAACTGAGAAGTCATTATTGATGAACGAATATCCCAGACACGTGAAGGCGATCAACACAAATAGAAACTGCACCTGCGCCGCGGGTTTCGCGACAGCAATCATTTGCGGAATGCTGCGCGCCGCGCCGATCTGCGGCACGATCGCGAGGACAATCGAAACCGCGAGTGCCAGGATTAAGGCGAATTGACCTATTTCAGGGATCATTGATTCTCTTGGATACGTCGAATCAGTCTGCGCCCTCCGCGTCGTCGATACCCATTTCGACTGCTTCCATATATTCGTTCAAAATTTCGGCAAGTTCTTTCAGCACCGGCACCATCGTGGCCAAGCTCCCAACTACTATCTTTGCCCACCTAATCGCGCGCTTTAAGCGTTGACCCCCAGCTTTTTGGTTTAGGTGGTTATACGCTTCAAAGATGCCCTGATACTTCAGACTAAGTTGATGTCCAGACAGCCCGGCCTTGCTCAAGACATCGTCCTCAACTTCATTCGGATCCTGGATAGCGTTTATAAGTCGATCGAATATCTTCTCATCCTGCAGAGTTTGCCATGATTTCAAAATGTGAGTCCTAAGACTTCGTCTAAATAATATGTGTCGGGCCCAAACGATCCGAGCTAGAATCACCCTTATTCTTACAATGATACCGACGAGCTTAGCCCTGTCATCGTTGCTCAGGTTATCGTCGATCAGTTGTGGGTCGAGTTCTGCATCAAGTTCTGGCTCTCGCAGTCCAGAACCGCCGGGGTCTGAGTCCTCAAAGTTAGCCATGTCAGTTACCTTTTGGTGAGAATATCCCCGAACGCGGCGCTCTCTTCCAGTGCTACTTTGAGAGAGTCTTCGCGGCGTCCTTAGTGTGTTGCTGGATCTTTTCGTTTTGTTTCGCTTTGTCGAGTGCTTCGGCGGCTTCGGGCGGCATGTAGTTCTCGTCGTGCTTCGCCATGATTTGATCGGCGTAGAAGACTCCGTCCGTGTTCATCCGGCCCTGGGCCACGCAGCCGCGACCTTCTTTGAATAGGTCGGGGAGAATTCCTTTGTAGACGACGGGAATGCTGTGCGCCGTATCGGTAACCGTGAAACGAACCGTCAGCCCGTCGGGATCCTTCTTGAGAGTTCCTTCGCCAACCAGTCCGCCAATGCGAAATGTCTTGTTTACGGGAACTTCTTTGGCGGCGACCTGGGTTGGGCTGAAGAAGAAAACCAGGTTCTCTCGGAACGCGCCGAGCACGAGCCATGTAGCTAAACCAATGGCCGCAAGTGCGGCACAGATGAAAATGATTCGTTTATGACGTCTCTTCATGATCTATAAAACCGCTTCAGGTTCCGTTGCCGGTTTCCATTCTACGCCTTACTCGTGTCTGCTGTGCTACGCGCCGCTTGCGTGAGCGAAGCATGATGAGTTCAGCGGCCAGCAGAACGACAGTCACGCCATACGAGCCCCACACGTAGAACCCGTAACCACCCATGTTGATAAATTCAGAAAAGCTATTCCACTGCATAGTTACCTGGTAACGTCGCCGAGGCTTCAGCCAGCCAGGGCGCCTCGCTCTCTCTTTCCAAAATGATCGTGCGGATACGCGCCAGCACGACGGCGATTGAATACATCCAGCAGGCGGCGGTCATGATTAGCATTGCCGCGAGCATGATTGGCGCCATTGATGGCCGGCTGCCGAGACGAATCGTTGCGCCCTGGTGCAGAGTGTTCCACCACTGTACCGAAAAATAAATGATGGGCACGTTGATGACGCCGACGATTGCCAACACTGCGCCGGCGCGATCGGCTCGCCGCGTGTCATCTATTGATGACTGCAGCGAAATGAAACCGATGTACAGGAACATCAGGATGAGCGTTGAAGTCATACGCGCATCCCAAACCCAATAGACGCCCCACGCGGGTCTGCCCCACAGCGCGCCCGTTACCAACGCGATGAACGTGAAGATTGCTCCCGTGGGCGCGATCGCAGTTGCCATCATCGAGGCCAACCGCGCATTGAAAGCCCAGCCGAGGGCCGCGTAAATCGCCAGCAAGACGTACAGCAGCATTCCCATCCACGCGGCAGGCACGTGAATGTAGATGATTCGGTACGAGTTGCCTTGCTGAAAATCAGGTGGCGCAACAAAGAAACCAATGTACAAACCGACCGCGAACAGAATGATGGCGAGGCCCGCGAACCACGGCAGAACCTTGCCAGCCACTGGGTAAAAGTTGGCAGGCGCCGCGTACTTGTACCAGTTGATCTTTGATTTGCTCATTTACTTGTGGCACAGACTTTAGTCTGTGTTTCGTGTTCATCCCAGACTGAAGCCTGTGCCACTCCTACTCCACAGATATGCGTAGCGCTGCTGCGGTTGCCCAGGGTGCGAACGTCAAAGCCAGAACCAGCGTTGCTCCTAATAATAATAGGTATGGTTGCGCCTCTGCGCCGTTCACCGTCGCTTCGATCGCGCCTGCGCCGAATATGAGCACCGGAATGTAAAGCGGCAGCACGAGTAGCGCCACCAGTACGTTTGCCGAGCGTAAACCTAAAGTCAGGGCGGCCCCGATCGAGCCGACGAGACTTAGCACCGGAGTTCCCAACAGCAGGGACACAGTCATGACCGCGAGCGTATTCTGCGACAGACCGAACTGAAGTCCAAGCACCGGCGCGACTAAAACCAAAGGCACTTCGGAAACCAGCCACTGCGCCAGCACTTTCGCCAGCACTATCAGGTAAAGCGGCTGCGGTGTCAGCATGAGCTGCTCAAGCGTGCCGTCCTGATAGTCATTCCCGAATGTTCGACCGAGCGCGAGCATCGAGGCGAGCAGTGCGGCCACCCAAACCACGCCGGGCGCGACCGTGCGCAGCAATTGCTGTTCGGGTCCAATGCCGAGCGGAAAGAGGCTAACCACGATGATGAAAAAGAACAGGGTCGCCAGCACATCGCTTCGTCGTCGCCAAGCCAGTAGCAGGTCGCGCCAGACGACCCAACGGAACATTGAAAGGATGGAAGGCGCGGTCATTCTGAGAGCGCTGGGAGCGCGGCCATCCTGGCCGCATTAGTGTTCGGCGGGTTCGCAAGATTAATCGTCTGCAAACCCGGCGGCGAAAGGCCCAGCTCTTGATGGGTGGCAACGATGGCAAGTCCGTTGCCGTCGAGGTGTTCTGTGATCAGTTTGCGAACAAGCTCGACGCCCGAGTCGTCGAGTGACGTCAGCACCTCGTCGAGCAGCCAAAGCTTCGCGCGCGACGACAGCAGACGGGCCAATGCCAGCCGCCGTCGCTGGCCCGCCGATAAAACACGCGTCGCCAGATGACGTTGATTGATCAAACCGGCGCCTTCCAACGTCGCTTCGCCTTCTTCCCTGGTTAATTCGTGACCGGCGACACGTCGGGCCGCGAGCAGGTTCTCGAGAGCGGTCAGCTCATCCTTGACGCCGTTCAGATGTGCGACATACGCAAGCGACCCGAAATATTCCTCGCGCAGTCTCCGAGTGTTCGTGCCGTTCCAACGCACTTCACCGTCGGCCGGCGTCGCCAGGCCGCACAGAATCCGTAACAGACTCGTCTTTCCGCCGCCGTTTGGCCCGCGAAGTTCCAAAAGGCCACCCGGCGCGAGCGTGAAATTCACATCTCGAAACAGAAGCCGGTCGCCACGGACACAGGTCAGGTTGATCGCTTCTAACATCGTCTGAGGATATGTCAGTACCCGGAGCGGTAGCGACGGGGTTTAAGCCACCTTGACGCATTGACCCGGTCGCATCCACCACCCCACGCGGGCTGCCCGCGCGGGGACCCCGGTCCGCTCCCGGTACTGACACGCTGTTTGCGAGCGGCCATAGTAACACGCGCCCGAAACCTCATCGGGCGCGGTTCTTTAGGTATGCACGAAAAGAATCAGCAGTCAGACGATGCCGGAAAGCCTCCACCCCGTCGATCAACAGAACAGGGATGTCATGGCGGTAACGTGCGAACAGTTCGGCGTCGCTCTCAATATTGATCTCTTCGAGTTTGTACAGCTCGGCGCAGCCGGCTTTTGCCACCTCTTGCTTCATCAATTCACAAAGGTGGCAGCCGGGTTTGCTGTACAGGATGACTTGAACACTCACGTTCACGGTTACCGCTTCCGATAGTTTGCGAATCGCGGATGGGACGTCCGCGCTGCCAGCACTTCAATATTCTCTTGCCAATTCTGTCAAAGTCGAGGTATAACTTTGCGCTGTCGCAGCCAGTTTATACTTTTATTTTGGCGCGGTGCTCTTCATAGTGAACACACTGCAATTGTTTCGCAGAGATTCCTGGTCCCTGTGTCGTGGGGGATTGTATACGTTGTCTGCAATCCTCGACGGCCCCGGTGTGTAACTATTAGGTAACTGTTAATTTTTCGAATTCGTGACTCTCAAGGGTAGATCGTCGGAGTGGATACTAATCCAAACACCGAATCTATAGCGGTACCTGAGAAGCCCGCCGGACCCCCAATGCCGCCGCCGGCGCGTGGGGCCGCGACACCTGTCGCTAAAGCCGCAGCCAAGCCGGCGGTTGTCGAATCGACGTCGGAACCTCCCGTCAACAAAACTCGTCGCCGGATTATCTGGTACAGCGTTGCCACATTTTTAGTGACCTGTTTCCTGATGTTCGTGCGGTTTTTCCTGCCGCGCTCGATCACTGAACCGGCCAGCACTTTCAAGATTGGTTTTCCCGGCGACTACGCGTTAGGCGTCGATACGAAGTGGCAGCAACAGTATCGCGTCTGGGTGACAAAGACATCGGATCGACTATTCGTGATTAATGCGGTTTGTACGCATTTGGGTTGTACACCGGACTGGAAGGCCAGCGAGAACAAATTCAAGTGTCCCTGCCACGGCAGTGGTTACGACATCGAGGCGATCAACTTCGAAGGTCCCGCGCCGCGGCCAATGGATCGCGCGCACGTAGAACTGGATGCGGAAGGACAGATTGTGGTGAACAAGAGTCGTCTTTACCTGTGGGAGAAGGGCGGCGTGAATCATTTTAACGACGAGGGAGCTTACATCCCGCTCTAAATCGCGTTTGCCTTAACCAAATATGGACGAGCCGAAAGACGCACAGGAACCGAAGCAGCTAACCGGCGAGAAGACCAACGCCGGCCTGGTGACGCGCGCGAAAGATTCGGCCGTCGCTTTAAAGGACCGCGCGCTGGAAGAAGCGAAAGAATACAAAGACCCGCAGCAGACCCAGGTGTGGAAATCGATCTTTCGTGTTTCGCACGAACGTTCCGATCCGCGCAATCGTTCGCTGGCAATCCTTTCAAACGTCTTTCTCCACCTGCATCCGGCAAAGATCAATCGCGACGCGGTGCGATACGGATACACGTGGGGAATGGGCGGCATCACGTTCTACCTCTTCATCGTCCTGACGTTCACCGGCGTACTGCTGATGTTCTACTACCACCCAACCAAGGGTGATGCTTTTAAAGACATTCTGTACCTCGCGCACGACGTGCCATTCGGAAAGCTTCTGCGCAACATGCATCGTTGGGCGGCGCACCTGATGGTGATCACGACGTGGCTGCACATGTTCCGCGTGGTGCTGACCGGATCGTACAAAAAGCCGCGCGAGTTCAACTGGTGCGTCGGCGTAGTTCTGCTGGTGCTGACACTCTTGCTCTCGTTTACAGGCTATCTGCTGCCTGACGATCAACTCGGATTCTGGGCGGTAACAGTGGGAACGAACATGGCGCGCGCGACACCCATGCTGGGAAGTGAGGGGCCATTCGGCCCGCAACTCGGCCTGACGCCATACAACGACGTGCGGTTCGGATTGCTGGGCGGATCGATCGTCGATTCGAACGCGTTGCTGCGCGCGTACATCTGGCATTGCATCGGTATCCCGCTGGTCGCGTCGATATTCATGGCCGTTCATTTCTGGCGGATTCGTAAGGACGGCGGCATCAGCGGCCCGGCGCCGATGATGCTCGAGTCGGAAATGAAAGCAGTGAAGAAGAAGTGACGTTCTCAGTGTCACGGTGGATCCTGGTGTCTCTGTGGTGAGCGAACGTTAACAAGAGTTCACCACAGAGACACGGAGATCCACAGAGGCACAGAGAAAAGAAGAAATGGAAGAGACTCCAAAGCCAAACTCGCGCCGCAACAAGATCATCGGCCTGGCCGTGATTCTTTTGCTGGTGGGCTTGTATGTCTGGTGGGTCGAAGACTGGTACCAGCTTTGGAAGATCACGTCCGCGCCCGATAACGTCCCCATCGTCGCGATGCTTTTTCTGGTGCCTTTCTTCACCTGGCTCGGCGTCAAGCAGGCGGTCGCGAACGATCAGTTAATCAATCAGCTCGAAGCCGATCCGAAACTCGCGAAATCACATCATCGCAAAGCCGAACCGTGGAGGCCGGGTTGGGCGAAAGAGCTGCACGTCTGGCCTTATCTCGTGCGCATCGAGTTCCTCGCCGCCGTCATCGTCACCGTCATTCTTTACGTTTGGTCGATCACGCTGGACGCGCCATTAGAAGAACCGGCCAATCCGAACCTGACGATGAATCCGTCGAAGGCGCCGTGGTACTTCCTCGGGCTCCAGGAAATGCTGGTCTACTTCGACCCGTGGATCGCCGGCGTGGTCATGCCGTCGCTCATCATGATCGGCCTCATGGTGTTTCCGTACGTCGATTCCAATCCGCTGGGCAACGGCTACTACACATTCAAACAGAGACGATTTGCGATCTGGATGTTTGGCGTGGGCTTTTTAACGTGGATCGTCCTTATTTTCATCGGCACGTTCATCCGCGGGCCGGGTTGGATTTGGTTCTGGCCGGGGCAGACCTGGGACCACAACACGGTCGTGTTCGATCGCAATCGTGACCTGCACGAGATTATCGCCGGCTGGGGATTGCCGTTTCTGAATGCATATCCGTGGAAAGCGATCTTCGGCGCGATTGTTGTCGGCGGATTCTTCATCGTGGGCGGACTGTTCTTCCATTGGTGGATGATGCGCGCCCCGTTCAGACTTCGTTATTTGAAGTCATGGACGGCGCTAAAGAATTGGGCCACCGTGCCGGGCGAATTCGAGCGCAAGTTGCTCGCCCAGACCACGTTGCTCCAGTACATGACGTTTCAGTTTTTTGCGGTGACCGTGCTGCTGGCGATGCCGGTGAAACTGATACTGAGGTTGGTATTTACGATCAAGTACGTTTGGGTAACTCCCTGGTTCAACGTCTGAACCATTATTGAGAACCATGGCAGAGCCGACTGAACCGACCGAATCACTAGTCACGCGAGAGACCGAGCCTGAACGCGATCCGATCGTCAGCCGCTCGACGAGCTCGATCCTGCTCATCTGCACGCTGCTGCTGGTGGTCTCAGGCGTTTGGGCTCTCTGGGACGAGGCGTTCGCAACGCGACCCTGGCGCGGCATTCAGCGCGAATACGTCAAACGTTACACCACCTACCTCAAGAGCATTAAGCGCGACGCCGGCAAATCCGAAGCCGAAGTCAAAGAGACGCCCGAGTACCAGCAGCTTAATGATGCCGCGACGGCGGCGGAAGAGAACACCAAAGAGCGCCGTAAAGAGATCGACAAGGAAGTTGGCCGGATTCAGGCGAAGCTCGACGCCGTTACCGATCCGTTCCAGAACCAGCGTGGCCGGATCGTCGTCATCACGTTCACGGCCCAGACGGCGAAGAGCAAGTCCTCAAAAGACAGATATGACAAACAGCTAAAGGCCAAGAAAGAAGAGCAGGTCACGGTGGATATGCCCGATGACCAGGGCAAGATTGTCCGCCACCACTTGAACTATGCGCAGTTGGAAAAGACGTTCAATGACCTGCGTGAAGAAAAGGCGAAGTTCCTGGGCGAGAAAGCTGAGCTGTTGAAAGAGCCTTTGGAGCTGGCGAAGAAGCGCGACGATTATGTGAAGAACCAGGTCAGCTCGTTGCCGCCAAAAGCTATTGAAGATTTGATTAAAAAGAACGATACCTCGTTTGACTATTCGATCCTTGGCCATCAAATCAACTCGAATGAATACGGCATCGTGGATCGATGCGAAGTCTGTCACCTCGGCACGCGCGAACCTCTGAATATTAAAGCTTCAGACATGGCGCCCGACGGGCCCGGCAAGAAGCCTGACGAACTCGCGCGCGCCTTCGTCAGTCATCCGCGCAAAGAACTTTTCCAGTCTCATAATCCGCAAAAGTTTGGCTGCTCGTCCTGCCACGGTGGTAACGGCCGCGCGACGACGAGCGTCGTGAAGGGCCACGGCCGGCACAAATACTGGCTGCACCCGATGTACGAGAAAGAAAATACCGAGGCAGGTTGCCAGATGTGCCATGCGAATGACCGGGTAACGCAGGGCGCCGATCAGCTTAACCTGGCGAAGGATCTTTTCTATCAGCGTGGATGCGTCGGCTGTCACCGAATGGAAGCGTTCGATCGCGAGGCTGACTCGCTCACGAATACGCGGCAGCAAGTCTCGCAACTCCAGGATCAGATCGCCGCCAATGATCGCGAAGCCAAGCGCGAAACTGACGCGAGCGCGAACGCTGGAGACGAAGCTGAAATTCGACGCCTGCTTGCTCGTGCGGAATCGTTACGAGTCATCAACAGCCAGCTCGCCGCACGCATAGATGAACTCAATCTTCAGACGCGTTACCTCCTTCAGGACCAGAAGAAGGTTGGGCCAAACCTCAAAGACCTCAAGCTGAAGCTGCGGAAGGAATGGGTTCCGCTGTGGCTGAAAGATCCGGAAGGGTTCCGGCCCGGCACGAAGATGCCGAAGTTCTGGCGCTTCGAACACGACAAGGACGAAGGCGAGAAGGATCTAAAGGCCGTCGCGGCTTATCTGTGGCAGAACAGCTTTGACGGCAAAGTTCCCGCCCAGGCGCAGGGTGATAAGACGAAGGGTAAAGAACTATTTGAATCGCGCGGCTGTCTTGGTTGTCATTCGATCGGCCAGGGCGACAACACGATGGGCGGCGTGTTTGCGGCGAATCTCTCGCGCGTAGGCGAAAAGGCGAACTACGACTATATAGTGCGCTGGATTTACAACCCGCGCGAACGCTGGGCGCCCTATTGTCCGACAGAGAAGCGCGACCTGACCCCGGACGACTTTGCGAAGCACGGCAAACCCTTCACGTTCGATACGGATTTGCATTCGACTTGTCCAAACGACGGCGCCGAGTTGCAGGTCCAGAACATGACCGTGATGCCGAACCTGCGCCTGTCTGAACAAGACTCGCGCGACATTACGTCGTATCTGTTCTCGCTTTCAGCGCCGCCGTCTTACGCCGATGCGTCATTCATGGACGACCCGCAATTGGTGGAACGGGGACGATTGCAGATCAAACAGTACGGCTGCGCGGGTTGTCATGAGATTAAAGGCTTCGAAGAAGAACAGCGCATCGGTAAAGAGCTGACGACGGAAGGCGCGACGCCGCTTGAGCGTCTCGACTTTGCTTTGCTCACTCATGATGCCGAGTATGGCAAGAAGGTTCTCAAGGACAAGGACGGAAAACTTGTCGATCTTCATCCGGATAAGAAGGATAAGAACTGGTACAACCACCGCGGGTTCTTTGAGCACAAGCTCGCCGAGCCGGGCATCTACGATCACGGCAAGTCTGATTATCTCGCTCCGAACGAGCGTCTGCGCATGCCCGATCCGCATCTGCCGGCGCCCTGGCGCACCAGCCTGACGACGTTGTTGCTTGGCAGTCGGGGCATCGAAGGCGCGAACGTGCCGAAGTCGCTTTTCTATGTGCCGGCCGATCAACGCCGTCAGGACATTCAAAACGGCTGGTGGGTAATCAAGAAGTACAACTGCATGGGCTGTCACGTGATTCAGCCGGGGCAGACGGTTCAGATTTACAACAACTCGGCTGAGCCAACGACTGTCCAGGGCACGTCGCTTACGTCGCTGCCTTTCTATGCGACAAACAAGGACCTGTTGCCGCCGATGCTCACCAGCGAAGGCGCGCGTGTCGATCCGGAATGGCTGATGAGCTTCCTGAAGGATCCTTCGATGCTGCGCGAAGGCGAACGACCGGCGCAGCCGGCGAGTGCGCCAACCGCGAGGCCATCCGCGTCGCCTGCTGCCAACGGATCGCCGAGTCCCAACGCGGCTGCGAACACCATCGATCAAAGGAATGGGCGCTTGATTGCTCAGCCCGGCGCGAATCGCAACGGTGTGCGGCCCTACATTCAGGTGCACATGCCGACGTTTAATTTCTCGCCGAACGAGTTGCGGACCCTGGTGCGCTTCTTCATCGCCGTGTCGTCGCAGAACGATCCATATATAAAGGAGCCGATGCTGCCGCTGACTGAGGCTGAACGCACCATCGCGCGCGACATGTTCGTGTCAGGCACGCCTTGTTTGAAGTGTCACATCACCGGCGATCCCGGACATGACGCAACGGCCATTGCGCCGAACTTCCTGCTGGCGTCAGAGCGCTTGAAGCCCGATTGGACGTTCCGTTGGTTGCTCGACCCGGCGCAAATTTCACCCGGGACGGCGATGCCGACAGGTCTGTTTAAGAAAGAAGGGGAACGGTGGGTGCTGAACGTTCCTAATCCGCCCGCGGGCGTGGCGAACTATCACGGCGATCACGCGAAACTGCTCGTGCGGTACATGTTCCTGATGACGCCTGACGAGCAGCGGAGATTGTTGTCGGCGTCACCATCGACTCCGGCGGCGGCAGGTCAACCACAGCCGGCGGCCAGTGGTCATCACGCGAATCGGAGTCTTAGGCCGAGAAGTCAGAACCGTCTGCGGTAGCGGACGGTTGATCTTGGTACAGCATTTCGTCGGCAAAGGGTCAACCACCCGCTACCGCAGGTGGTTCTGACTGGTGGTTCTCATACGTTCTTTACGGTATGCTTTACGCAAATTTACAGACAGTTTCAAATTTTTGGAGGACTTAAAAATTATGTTCACTAAACGCGCACGTTTGTGGCTTGGGTTGATGGCTGCCCTGGCGGTGCTGTCGCTCGGCTCATCATGCAGTAAGGCGCCCGAGGGCGGCGGCGATGATACAGGCAGCACTACCGGCACCGATTACAAATCAAAGGGTGACGAAGGGACAATCTCCGGCGTCGTTGCTTATGCGGGCGCTGCGCCCGAAGCGAAGAAGATCGACACGTCGGCGGATCCGCAGTGCTCCGCGAAGTCGGCGAATCTGACATCCGAAGAATGGGCCGTCAAGGACGGCAAGCTCGCCAACACGTTCGTCTATATCAAGGACGGAACGCTCGCGGACGGTAAGAAGGTCGGTGACTACGCTTACGCGGCGCCGTCAGGCGCTGCCACCCTCGATCAAAATGGATGCAGCTATAAACCGCACGTTATGGGCGTCGTCGCCAGGCAGTCGATTACCATCACCAACAGCGACCCGACGACCCACAACGTTCACTTCACTCCGAAGTTGAACCCCGACTGGAACCAGTCGCAGGCGAACGGAGCGGGACCGCTTACCCATAAGCTGAACACGGCGGAAGCCATGGTCCCGGTGAAGTGCAACCAGCACCCTTGGATGAAGGCGTACGTCGGCGTGCTGAAGCACCCATTCTTTGCGGTGACTGCTGAAGACGGCAGCTTTACGATCAAGGGCGTGCCGCCGGGAACGTACACAGTCGTGGCCTGGCATGAAGGTCCGGGCGCGGGAACGGAAAAGACGATGCAGGTCACGGTTCCCGCGAGCGGTAAGGGAGCGGCTGACTTCAGCTTTGGCGCCAGCGCGCATCTGCGTGGACAGCCGAGTTCATTGCCGATGCTGCCGGCTCTCGAAGTTCCGTTCATGCATAGATAGGTCTTAGGACTTTGGGCTTTGGTCTTTGTTTTAACAGCAAAGGCCAAAGACCCAAGGCCAAAGACCAAAATTCTGAAATGTCAAAAGGGGTTCATCGGTTCGCGCTGTTTTTGGCGGGGGCCACGTTCTTTCTCATCATCGCGGGCGCGAATGTCACCAGCCGTGATGCGGGACTGGCGACCTCGGACTGGCCGCTGTCGAACGGGCAATTCTTTCCCAAGATGGTTGGTAACCTGTATTGGGAACACGGCCATCGGATGATTGCCGCGAGTGTTGGCTTCCTGACAATCATTCTCGCGATCTATCTGCAGGTGCGCGAGCGACGTTCATGGGTCAAGCGTCTCGGGTGGGCGGCTCTCGGGTTGGTGATTGTGCAGGGATTGCTCGGCGGATTAACCGTCAAGATGAATCTGCCGCTCGCCGTTTCGTCCGCTCACGGGACGTTGGCGCAATTGTTCTTTCTCACCACGGTAAGTTTGGCGGTGTTCACATCGCGAAGCTGGATCGATGCGCCCGCGAGCGTGCACGAGCCGGGCGGCGGCATTTCGCTGCGCTCGTTGTGCGTCGCCTCGCTGGTTTTGATTCTCGCGCAACTGGTGCTGGGCGCCACGCTGCGGCATTCGGCTAGTTGGGACCAGTGGTTGCCAACCAGCCTGCTTATTGCGCACATCACGGGAGCGATCATCGTTACGCTTTCACTCAGCGTCACGGTAATGACAGTGCTCCTGCGGCATCGCGACGAGAAGTTTCTGACGCGGCCGGCGGCAATCGCAGTTGGGCTTCTGTTTGTGCAGTTAATGTTGGGGGTCGCTGCGTATTTGACGCGCGCCGCGTCGCCTTACGATCCGCAGCCCCTGAATCCGATGATTACCGTGACGGTTTCGCACGTTGCCTGCGGCGCTCTGGTATTCGCGACGACCATCGTCCTTACGTTGCGTGTGTTCCGGGTTTTGCGTGCTGACCGGCAGTCCTCCGATGTTGGCGTGCTGGCTACTGCATAAGACTTGTTAGACTCTGTGTTTCAGTGAATTCTCCGTGTTTCCTGTGGTGTTCGTTCTCAGGCTAAATTAACCACAGAGACACAAAGGTCCCACAGAGACACTGAGTGAACCCAGATAGTTAGGTTTTCATGAAGACTACTGCAATCGAAGTCCATCCAGTTTCGCCTGCGGCGCCCATCACGAAGTCGGGGCTGCGGGCCAAACTCTCTGCGTACGTCGAGCTAACCAAGCCGCGCATCACCTCGCTCATCATGCTCACCGCCGCCGCCGGATTTGCACTCGGCTCGCAAGGCAACACAAATTATTTGCTGCTGACGCACGCGATGATTGGTATCGGTTTGCTGGCGTCCGGACTCGGCACCCTGAATCAGTTCATGGAGCGCGACCTCGATCTGCTGATGCGCCGCACCGCGGATCGGCCGTTGCCAACCGGACGAGTGCAGCCGTACGAGGCGCTTTGGCTCGGTCTCACGCTCACGATTGTCGCGGAACTCTATCTGGCGGTGTTTACTAATTCGCTGACGTCGATACTCGGATTGACTGTGGCTGCCGGATACCTGTGCGCTTACACGCCGCTGAAGACCCGCACGACATTTTCAACTTTCGTTGGCGCGTTTCCGGGCGCGATGCCCCCGGTGCTTGGTTGGACCGCGGCGCGTGGAGAACTGGACACCACCGCGCTGGTGCTGTTCGCGATTCTTTTCCTTTGGCAGTTTCCGCACTTCCTGGCGATCGCGTGGATGTATCGTGAAGATTACGGCCGGGCCGGCATCTGCATGTTGCCCGTCGTCGAGCCCGACGGCCGCGTCACCGGCCAGCAAATCATTGCTTACTCGGTCATGTTAGTGCCGGTGAGTTTGTTGCCGACGGTGCTGGGCGTTTCCGGGAAGATTTATTTTGTTGCCGCTCTGATTCTTGGCCTGCTGTTTTTGGCGAGCGGCATTCGGGCCGCGTTTTCGAAATCGAATCAGCACGCGCGGCAACTCTTGATGGCTTCAGTTTTTTATCTGCCGCTGTTATTTGGCGTAATGGTTTTGAACCGGTGAATCGTGGCACGGACTTCAGTCTGTGTCTGATTTGAATAGTCACAGACTAAAGTCTGTGCCACTAAGGAGAGCTAACTGATGGGACGTCTTCTGGCAGTAGCTATCTGGGTGATCACGATCGCCTCTGTCTTGATGTTTTTCAATAAGCGTTGGTGGTTCCCTGAGGCCATCACCGACCACGGGCCGAGTGTTGACCGCCAGTTCCTGATCACGATTATCGTGTGCGGCATCGCCTTCGCCGCCGCGCAGATCGGCCTGGGCTGGGTTGTTTGGAAGTATCGCGACTCAGCCGACAAGACGCGCGCCACCTACTCGCACGGCAACAATCGGCTTGAGGTCGTGTGGACCATCGTGACCGCGATTGTTTTCATCAGCCTTGGGGTAATGGGTCAAAGAGTTTGGGCGGCACTGCATCTGAATCCGGCTCCCGCCGGCGCAACTCAAATCGAACTCACGGCGCAGCAATTCGCCTGGAACATTCGCTACGCCGGGCCTGACAAGATCTTCGGCAGCACCAATATCGATTACATCGACGACGCTACGAATCCCGTCGGAGTTGTGGACACGGACGCGGGGGGCAAAGACGACATCTCCACCCCGACCCTGGTCATTCCGGCGAATCGTCCGGTCGAACTCATCCTGAAATCAAAAGACGTGACGCACAACTTCTGGGTGCCGCAGCTCAGGTTCAAACAGGATCTGGTTCCCGGTATGGCGATTCGCGTCCACTTCACCGCGAACAAAGTCGGTAAGTACGAAATGGCGTGCGCCGAGCTTTGCGGCATGAACCACTTCAAGATGAAGACGTTCATGCTGGTTCTGCCGCCAGCTGATTTTGATGCGCTGGTGCAAATGACTCCGGCCCAGTTCCAGGATAAGAAGAACGAGTTACTCAGCAGTTATCAGCTTCCGCAGTACTGAGTTTTCAGCTGGCCCCGTAGAGGAGAACCGAGATGGCAGAAGCAGCACATGCAGAAGTCCATAGGCACCCGGCGCCGACTGGCTTCATTCGCAAGTACATCTTCAGTATCGATCACAAAGTAATCGGCATTCAGTACATCCTGCTTGCGTTGGCCGCTGTAGTCGTCGGCATGCTGATGTCCGTGCTGATGCGCGTGAAACTGACGTGGCCGGGAACAAGCGTTTCAATTCTCGAGACGCTGTTTCCGCAGGGCGCGCCGGGCGGCATCATGTCGGCCGAGTTTTACCTCAGCCTGGTCACGATGCACGGCACCATAATGGTGTTCTTCGTTTTGACGACGGCGCCCCAGGGTGGCTTTGGCAATTACTTTTTGCCCATTCAAATCGGGGCCGACGACATGGCGTTTCCCACCCTGAACATGCTGTCGTTCTGGGTGACGTTTGTCGGCTTCATCGTAATTCTCGTTGCGATTCTGGCAGAAGGAAACGCGACCGTCGGCGCGTGGTTCACCGGACTGGGCGCATCGTGGTCGGCCGGAAGCGGCACGGTCGGGCCGATAGGGGGCTGGACAGGTTACGCGCCGTTAAGCGCGCTGGGCAAAGCAGCCGGGCCGGGGCAGGGAGCCGGAGTCAATCTCTGGATCATCAGCATCGCGATCTTCTGTGTGGGTTCGCTGCTTGGGGCCCTGAACTTCATTACCACGTTAATCAACATGCGCACGCGCGGCATGTCCCTGATGCGCATGCCGCTCACGTGTTGGGCGTGGTTCACGACCGCCGTGCTGGCGTTGCTATCGTTCCCCGTTCTGCTTGGCGGCGGCATTCTGCTGCTGCTGGATCGTATGGCAGGCACGAGCTTTTTCATTCCTGGCGGTTTGTATGTCAGCGGTTCGCCCGTGCCTCTGCACAGTGGCGGCTCACCGCTTCTTTGGCAACACTTGTTCTGGTTCTTCGGCCATCCGGAAGTTTACATCGCAATTCTGCCGGGTATGGGCGCGACGTCGCACATCCTTTCTACGTTCGCGCGTAAACCAATTTTCGGTTATCGCGCGATGGTGTTCGCCATCTTTGCGATCGGCATGCTCGGCTTCTTCGTCTGGGGCCATCACATGTTCATCAGCGGCATGAGTCCTTACTCAGCCGTGGCCTTCTCAGTCCTGACCTTGTCGATTGGCGTGCCGTCAGCCATCAAGACGTTCAATTGGATCGGGACGTTGTGGGGCGCGAGGATCCGCTTCACCACACCGATGCTGTTTGCGATTGGGTTCGTGTCTTTGTTCGTCGCCGGCGGCATCACCGGCCTGGTGCTGGGCCAGACGTCGCTCGACTTTTTCTTTCACGACACCTATTTCGTAACGGCGCACTTTCACCTCGTGATGGGGGTGGCGTCGATCTTCGGCATGTTCGCGGCGACCTACTTCTGGTTCCCGAAAATGTTCGGCCGGATGATGAGCGAAAGCATGGGCAAGTTTCACTTCTGGGTGACCTTTATCGGGGTGTACGCGATCTTCGTTCCGTTCCACGCGATGGGCATGTTGGGAATGCCGCGGCGCTATTCGCAGTTCGACGAATACACGTTCCTGAATAACTCGGGCGGGCTGGTTAAGTTTGTCACGGTCGCGGCGCTGATCACGGTGACGGTCCAGCTTTTGTTCTACTTCAATTTCTTCTGGAGTATGTTCAAGGGCAAGAAGGCCAGCGACAACCCCTGGGAAGCGACGACGCTGGAATGGGATATTCCTTCACCGCCGCCGCATGACAACTTCGCGGGTATTGCGCCGACGGTGTATCGCGGGCCATACGAGTTTTCGGTGCCTGACGCGCCGAAGGATTATGTGATGCAGTCTGAGCCGGATGCCGGCGACGTTCATCCAGGTTTGGGAGAAAGAAGCGGGAATGGCGGCAACGGTCACAAACACTAATCCGATTGTCGATGTTGGCGTCGGCGGCGGACCGAAGTCGAAGGGTGGCAATGGCTTTCGCAAGAACGGCGGCGGCCACGACGGCGCCGACTTTCGGTTTTCGCCGGCGCGCTATCGCGTTGGGATTTGGGTGGCGATTGCCAGCATCGTGATGCTGTTTACCGGGCTCGCCAGCGCTTACATCGTGCGTTCGGCTTCGGCGGACGATTGGGTGCGCATCGCGATGCCGAAGATGCTCTGGCTAAGCACCGCGGCGATTTTGATTAGTAGTGTCACGATCGAAATCTCGCGACGGTCTTTGAAGCGAAAAGGCGAGGCGCAGTATGGAATGTGGCTCACCATTACGGCCGCGCTGGGCGTCGTTTTCGTGGGGTCACAATTCTTTGCCTGGCGGCAACTGGCTCGCCAAGGTGTCTTCGTGGCCAGCAACCCGCACAGCGCGTTCTTCTATTTGTTCACCGGCGCGCACGCTATTCACGTGCTTGGTGGTCTAGGCGCCCTGGCCTATCTGCTATTGCGCACGCGTAAGAAACGCGACACGGTCGAAGGCGAACTGAAGCGCGTTGGCGCGGTCGACGCAGCGACGACCTATTGGCATTTTCTTGACGGACTTTGGATTTGCTTGTTCTTGCTTTTGTTCTTTTGGAAGTGAAACTCCCTCTCCCTCTGGGAGAGGGCAGGGGTGAGGGACGAAGTTAGCACGACAAGTCCCACTCTATTTTCCTTAGCCCAGCGCTTCAGCGCTGGCAAAGTGAATTTCAGAATTTTTGACTCGCCCGCTTTAGCGGGCAACGACAGACCCTCTTGGAGGTAACTCGTGGCAACTGAAGCAGAAGCTCTGACAAACGATTGGGGCGGCGGAGTCCACCCTTATCGCGTCGGCCATCGCAAGCTCGGCATGTGGCTCTTCATCATGTCCGACTCGCTCACTTTTTCGGCCTTGTTGATGGGTTACGCATACCTGCGCGCTTCGAACGTCTGGCCGACGCCGTTCAAGTTTTATCCAAGCATAGTCTTTTCATCAATCATGACGCTGGTGCTGCTTTCGTCCAGCTTGACGATGGTCTTCGCGGTGTCTGCTTCGGCCAGGCGACAGCTGTCGGCCGCCCGCAAATGGATCATCGCCACCGCTGTGCTCGGCGCGACGTTTATCGTCTTGCACGCGATTGAATGGAAGCACCTGATTGATGAAGGTCTGACGCCGTTTGCGCTGCCGCACGAATGGGCGGAGAAGTGGCCCGGTGCGTCGCCTCTGTTCGGCGCTACGTTTTTCGGCATCACCGGCATGCACATGTTCCACGTGCTCACCGGCTGCATCTATCTGCTGGTGGTGGCGGCGCGGGTTAAGAAAGCCAGCCACGAAGACGTTGAGATCAGCGGCTTGTATTGGCACTTTGTCGATCTCGTCTGGATGTTCGTCTTCCCGCTGATCTATCTGCTGTCAATTCAGGGATAGCGCCCGAGGTAAACGCCGACGACGTTCAAGCGGAGGAGTCACGGTTTTTCCCCCTCTCCCTCTGGGAGAGGGTTGGGGTGAGGGACGAAGTTAGTGTGACAAACCGATTAATTTTCTCTAGCCCAGCGCTTCAGCGCTGGGATGGTAAGGAAAAAAAGATTGGCAGCCTGCTTTAGCGGGCGACGTAACGATAAGCTCAAACGGAGAATCAAACATGAGCGCACACGCGGAATCGCACGACGAACACTTTGCCGGTTCAAACAAGCTCTTCATCTCAGTTTGGATTGGGTTGCTAATTTTGACGGCCATCGAGGTGTTGTTCGGCTATATCAACTTGCCCCTCGTTTACATGCTGGTGATTTTGTTGGGCGCTTCGATCATCAAGGCCGCTCTGATCGTCGCTTATTTCATGCACCTGCGCTTCGAGCGTTTGCCCCTCGTGCTGACCATCGTGCCGGCCGTCGTCATTTGTATTTGTTTGTTGCTGGTGTTCTTCCCCGACAGTTTCCGCTCGCGCGACCTGCGGGCAACGCCGCCAGCGACCGCTCCGCCGGCCGGCCAGCCGAGTCATTAGAACGCAGTGAGCGGTGAGCAGACCGGGGCAGTAGCCCGACCGTGAGGAAGGGCGCGGCGATTTTCCCTCTCCCTCTGGGAGAGGGTGAGGGACGAAGTTAGCGCGACGAAGTGCATTGTAGATTTTAGGTAGCCCAGCCTTTTAAGGCTGGGTCAGCGATTGAAAAACAATTCTTGAGCCCGCTTTAGCGGGCGACAGAAAAGCTTGAGATGCGAGCGGGGCGGTAGCCCGACCGTGAGGGAGGGCGCGGCTGGAACGCTGAAGGCGTTCGATAAAATAGCCGGTTTTCTGTAGCCCAGCGCTTTTAGCGCTGGGGCACCAAGTTGGTTAAGATTCTTGAGCCCGCTTTTAGCGGGCGACAGAATTTCGAGCGGGCTTGGAGAACCAAGAATGGCTTTACGCGTAATTCGCATGATAGTCATTGGCGCAATGGTCGCATTCTGCGCTCTCGCAATGTCCGACTCTGCCCTCGCTCAGTGCGCCATGTGCCGCGCATCCGTGAGGGAGGCATTCGCAAAGAACCTTAACCTGGCGATTCTGGTACTGTTTGTACCGCCGGTGACGATGTTTGTGGCAATTTTCTTTGTCGCGTTTCGCAATCGAAAGGGATAATGCTGGGAGCGCGGTCATCTTGCCCGCATGTTATGCCTGAAGACGTAGCCGAACTCTTGCAGATCGATATTGAGCGCCGCACGACGCGCGGCCGTGTCTGCCCGCAATGCGGAGGCAAGATCGTTCCGTCACAAAGGGCGGTCTATGAAAACAAGGCTGATCCAAATCTGGTGTTTCCGGTGTGGCAATGCGAACGCTGCGGTTATGAAGAGCTTTCGGAAAAACCGTTGAAGCCGGCAAAGAAGCACTAGGCTTTATGAACGCTGAAAGCGTTCCATACAAAAGCCCAGGGTAAGCGCGTAGCGCGCCACCCTGGGATCAGAAGCAAAAATGTTGTTCCGAGCCCGCTTTAGCGGGCGACAGAATTACAGAATCGCTTGCGGTAGCGGGCGCATTCAAGAGATATTCAAATGACTGCAACCGCTCAACGATTTTCCATGAAGAACGAACAAAGGCTGCTAACTCTGATTTGTTTCATTGCGGCGCTCGGCCTGTTCGCGTTCGTCGCCTACAACTTCATCGCGGCCGGCTCGGTCATCAGCACTGACGGTCTTTTCTTTACCGTTGTTCCGATTGTGATTGCGCTGGGGTTTCTGGCCGTGCCGGCTCAGGAGTTCCTGACGCGACGGCTCGAACAGAGGCGTATCGCCCGGGGCGAAGAAGTGAAGCCCACTCCCGCCGCCGCGAAACAAGCGGCGCGAGCGGCCAGCACAGTGCCCGCTGCCCTAAAGTTGCCGCCCGCGTTGAAGGACGTGCGCGGCCGCGCCATGCCTCCCGACGTCAACCGCATGGTCGCCGAAATGAATCGGGGAAGTCAGCAGTAGGCAGTGAGCGGTGAGCAGTAAGCTGAGTAGTAGGCAGCAGCAAACTGTTTTCCCTCTCCTCGTGGGAAAAGGTTACGGTGAAGAACGAAGTTAGCTAAATGAACCGGGGCCGTGAGTAGTAAGCAGATGTTAATTACCCTCTCCCTCTGGGAGAGGGTTAGGGTGAGGGACGAAGTTAGCTCGACAAAACGTATTGGTTTTCTCTAGCCCAGCGCTTTAGCGCTGGGAAAGACTAAGGTAGGTTTCGCAGCCCGCTTTAGCGGGCGACAGAAAGCGCGGCATAGATAAGCTGCGCTTCGTCCGCTAATTACGACGACTGACCTCTGAACTCTGAACTCTGACCTCTGATCTCTAACCTCTGTTTTCAGGCCTCTGATCTCTGACATCGTCATGCTGCTCACTGCTCACTGCTCACTGCTCACGGCCTTGAGCCTGCTCGCTTCCGGCTGGGTTTCCGCTCTCCCGCACTTCAACGCTGCTCTTAACTTCACAAGTTTCGTATTACTAATGGCCGGCTACTTCTTTATTCGCCGCAAAAACATCATTGCCCATCGCAACTGTCAAATCGCGGCGGTGTCTGTTTCCGTTCTGTTTTTAATTTCGTACGTCACGTATCACTCGCAGCACGGCTCGACACCTTTTCCGGGGCAGGGAGTTGCGCGGCCAATCTACTTTACAATTCTGATCACGCACGCCATCCTGGCAGCGGTCATCGTGCCGTTCGTCATTGTCACCGTCCTGCGCGCTAAGCGAGGAGATTTCCTGCGTCACCGGGCCATCGCGCGCTGGACCCTCCCGATGTGGCTGTATGTTTCCGTAACCGGCGTGTTGGTTTACGTGATGCTGTATCACCTCTATCCTTCGCGATAGGCCATAATCAGCCGCGGATAAACGCGGATCTACGCAAATAAGGCAAACGGCTTAACTTCTCTGTTTTTGCATATCCGTGTAAATCCGCGTTCATCCGCGGCCCATTTTTCATGTCCTTCTTCGACTATTTCCAAATCGCCATCATCGCGATCTTTATCGCGGTTGTTGTCACCAAGGCCGTGTACCTGCGCTTAAGTCGAAACATCACCGCGATTGTCGCTGGTCGTGACAGTCGCGGCCTCGCGCGGGTGTTTGAAATAGCAGCATTCGCCGGCCTGGTCTTTTGGATGGTCGAAATCGTTCTGTACGCGCTGCATTTCAACGCGCGCGTTCTGCCCGCGGTCTTGCACGATCAACTCTTTGAATCGCTGGCGATGAGAGTGACCGGAGTGATCCTGATAAGCGGCGGCTTGATGGTCTTCATCCTCGCTTTCTTCAACTTTGGCGATTCGTGGCGCGTCGGCGTTGACTATGAGACGCCCGGAGCGCTGGTGACGCGGGGCATCTTCTCGCTGACTAGAAATCCGATCTACGTCTTTATCAACGCATGGTTCATCGGCACATTTCTGATTAATGGTACGTGGATCTTTCTGGTCTTTGCGGTCCTCGCGATTGCGGCGCAGCACTGGCAGATTCTGCGCGAGGAAGAGTTTTTGAAGAAGCGCTACGGCGCAGCGTACGAGCGTTACCGAAACAAAGTGCCCAGGTACCTCATTCTATGATTTGAGTGCGCCGGCGTGCGGGGTCCCCGCGCGAGCATCGACCGGGGTCCCCGGCCGAGCATCTCGGCTGGGGTGATCAAGTGGGGTGCTTTTGACGGCGCTTTGGATTCGTTTTTTATTCCCTCTCCCTTTGGGAGAGGGCCAGGGTGAGGGACGAAGTTAGTGCGACAATAGGATTACTGGACATTCATCACGCCGAAGGCGTGACAAAAGGTAGCCAGGGATAAGCGACCGGAGCGCGGGGTCCCCAGCGGAGCATCTCCGCTGGGGTGCTAGTAGCGCCACCCCTGGGTAACGATAGATAGAAGTTCTTCGCCCTGAAGGGGCGAGATAGATCGGTCGACTCGGCATGATCTCCGCCCCTGTGCCCTCCGTTGCAATCAATGGCACAATGACAAATCTCAAATCCCAAATGTCAGATGATTCCGTACAAGCCAACGCCACCGATGCGCAAGCTGTCGTCGCCCCAAAGCCACGCCGGCCGAGCAACATCTGGCTCATCATCGTCGCTTCGCTCTTCATCATCGTTCCATTTCTGTCGTGGTACTTCACCTGGTTCGGCCGTTCACTGTCAGATGAAAAGATTGTCGAGTACCTGTCCGACGAAAAGAAGCCGCGCAACATTCAGCACGCGCTCACGCAAATCGAATCGCGGATGGAGAAGAATGATCCGGCCGTCAAGAAGTTCTATCCACGCATTTTGGAATTAGCGAAGAGCCCGACCGGCGAAGTCCGTAAGACCGTCGCCTGGGTCATGGGCCAGGACAACACTTCCGAAGAATTTCATCGCGCGCTGCTCGAGTTGTTGAAAGATCCCGAGCCGCTGGTGCGCCGCAACGCTGCTTTACAGTTAGTTCGCTTTGGCGACGCTTCCGGCCGCCCCGAGCTGCGCGCCATGCTGCAACCCTTCGAAGCTAAGTCGCCCATCAACGGAACGATTGTGAGCATCCTGCCTGTCGGCTCCGAACTCCGCGCCGGCGCCCTCCTCGCCCGCATCCGCGTTGCTGGCTCGTCGTCTTCACTCATCACTCATCACTCATCACCCATCACTAGTCCAGCGTCACCCATCACCCATCACCCATCACCCATCACCAGTCCAGCGTCACCCAACACACAACACCCGACACCCGTCACCGTTGCTGGCGACGTCCAGGAATTCCGCGCCGCCGTCGACGGCGAAATCGCATCGCTCGCCGTCAAGGAAGGCGACGCTGTCACATCAGGCCAAACCATCGCCACTCTGAAACCTGACGAAGCTTCTGTAAGCGCCGCCCTGCGCGCGCTCGCCTATGTCGGCACAAGCGATGACCTACAAATTATCGACCAATACATCCCGTCATCAGATGCTGACATCCGCGCAGGAGCCGAGGCTGCTGCCAAATCAATCCGTTCGCGCGCTATAAGATAGTCGTACAATTCCGCGTCAATCTGCGGCTGAGAACCAAAGACCAAAGTCCAAAGCACTAAGGCCGCTTTTAAAAAAGCTTGCGCCTTGCAAGGTTTTGTACTAGAGTCTCGCCCGCAATCTCAGTTACTCAGTTCTACCAACGTCCGAGGCTTCAAAGTCCCAAGAGCCAAGGTCAAAGACCGGTTCAAGTTTTTAGCGGGTTCCCACTAGCTCAATACCCGTTTGCGAATCCGCCAATCAGAATCTGCTTGAAAACTCGAAATAGCGGCTACGTAACACCGAGGATGGGTCGCGCGCTGACCTCGCACGTGGCGCAACAAAAATCAGCGGACTTTGATCGCAAGGATGGAGGCCAGTAGCGCGGTTCTACGAAAACGCAGGAACACCGCCACTAACACGCGGTGCCGAAATAACTGAGAGAAACAGGTTATGTCTATCAAACGAGTCACCAAGGCTGCGCTGAAGACCGTCGAGGTTATTTTTTCGATGGTTTTATCACCATTCGCTAAATCGAACTCGCTTGAGAGCTATTCCAATCGCGGCTACGTCTTACTGGCATTCCTCATTGCCGCACCAACGTTCATTCTTTGGTGGTGCGGGTTTTTGTCGCGACCGCTGAGCCACTCCCATCCGATAATACGTGGAATGTACGCCGGACTGGCGGAGAAATCTGGCATTTTCGCGTACATTCCTGATAGTTATGTGTCCTTTCTTGTTGTCCCAGCTATTTGCTATTTAGTCATTGCTCCGTGGTCATCGCCGCGACGCATTATTGGCGAGGCCACAGCAAATAGCTTTTTCTGGTCCGTCGATAGAGGCATTGCCCTTGGCGAGTGGTTTATTGAGCATCGCTGGTGGTCCTTCTCATTGATTATTGTATTGAGTTTTGTCTTGGCCTTGCTGATTGGTCAGGAGATTCAACGGTTGAGCAACACAAGAAGATTGCGAAATGATTTTGAATACTGGCGAGCCGACGCCAAAGACTTCATTCGCTATAACACCGTGACCAAAGCTGAGCCGCGGCGATACACACGAGTTCAATCGTATTGGCGAGATGATTTTCGAGACATCTTGGATATGCCGGACGGTTCAACCCATCCCGCCCTGTGCCTCAACCAGATGCTCAAGGACCTCTACGCATCCCCACCTGAGAAAACTTGGTATTCAGTACTTGAATTGAAGATCCATCGAATAGAATCGGATATGGAGAAATGCCGCAGTCGCTCCCCGCACAATATTGATTCGGAGCTTGAAATTCGGGCAGTAATGAATCTATTACTCGGCAGAATTCATGTGCGGTTGGCACAGAATCCAGCCAACCAGCTAACTTCTTCTGATAATGATCTCTTGATAGCGATGGCTTATTTCGATGCTGTCGAACAGCTGTTGTCCTCGAAGACAGGGGTTTACCAAAGCCTCCGTGCGGATGCTACAAACGGAAAGGGCACAGTGTTCGGGAATGCTTTTTCGAGCTATACACGCGGCTATATTAGACCGTTATCTAGTGAAAGACTCTCAAACCTACGACAACTTTGCCAAAATCCTGCGCAGTGCGCTATGCAAGCGTTGAATTCTTATGAAGAGGCTGGGAAGGGTTTTGCTTCATGCTCATTCGAGGACAAACGCAGGATAAATAATATTGCCGACCTGCTTTTGCGAATAGGACAAAATTACGACGCCGTTGCGGGAGACTTGAATGCTCACCCATTTCTCAACTGGATGCAAACGCCTTATCAATTATCGGAGGAAATTGAACGTAGGATGGGGGAACTGATGGAATGTAACCGCGCTGAGCCTTTCCTTTCAACCTTTGCGCTTACTGCAGCGCAAGGGTTTGCAGTGGCTGCAAAATTGAAAGCGCAAGCGGGCTACTCTGCCGACCGTGAGATCTCTGCGAGTGGCCATTATTTGCGACTAGCAAATAGCTTTGAACCACAAAATGTCTCGCAATGGGAGTATTCGTATTTCTGTTTCTTTGTAACAAAGGATGGCATCAACGAACAGTTCAACAACGCTCTCAGTACGACTTTCGATGGGTTGCCGGACGCTAACCACCTGTTGGAAATTGTTAAGAAAAAATGTCGGTAATAGAAGTCCAACACGCATTAAAGAGCGCATCGGTTGACGACGCGTTGGCTCGCCATTTTTTGACGGTCTGGCCAGTCATGGAGTCGATCTTGGAAGCGTTCTCAAAAGCCACGGGATTGCCTATCTTTGCATATCTTAGCGACAGTAAAGTATTTCAATCTTCGATGGAGACGATGCCGCCGTTCTGTACCGTGATGCTCAATTCGGACGCTTTAGCACATCTATGCGTTGAAGATGGTCTAAGACGTGCTAAGCAAATCGAGCCCGATATAACTGGTCGATCGCACGTTCAATTCTGCCATGCGGGAATGGTCAACGGCCGATGTGACATCGAAACCGGTTGCGTTGGTGTGTTAACAGTTCTATTCGGATCGAAAAAGTCCCTTGAGCCTTTAGCGGTCAAGCGCAGAGCGGCACTAGTCGCAGCAATCCCGCATAACAGCGAGGACGCAAAGAAGCTGGAGCGAGCCGACAAGATTGATAGCAAAGCTGGCATAATCGACGAATCTGACGTCCTTTTGATGAATGCGATCTCAGATATCTTGAAGCAGCTAATTGAAGCAACTGTAGGATTCCGTTCTCTGACCATTAATATGGCGCACGAACTCAGTTTAATGATGCTGGATGCTGGCTTGCTCGCCCGTGAGATGAAAGATTCAATCTCTGATTTGGCAGGCGCGGCAACTTTTGAGGACGGTCTAGCGACCTTGGTCGAAGAGAGGGAACATATCGACAGAGAGTGCCAATTAGGTTTGTATATCGTGCGCAACTTTCTATCACACGCGAGCGAGGCGCGATATCATCAAGTAATAAGACCTAAATTCGAGCAGGTCAATCTAGTAAACCTGTTGACGGACATGATCGATTTACATCGCCGCTATGCAAAGACAAAGGGAGTCTCATTTGATGTTAATGACTTAAGTGATGTGCCGCCAATATACGGATCCGAGATGGAGATCTCTCGCTTGTTCCATAATGTATTCAACAATGCGATCAAGTACTCATACCGATCACTTCCAGCTGTGCAACGCACAATAAGAATACGTTCGAAAGTTCCGTATGATCCTGGCTTTCGTCGCAGGAGATTCTCGATCACCGTAGAGAATTACGGTCTTGGAATATCAAAAAGCGAGGGTGCGAGTGTGTTTAAGCCTGGTGTTCGGGGAGAACAAGCAATCGCAGAGGTTCCAGTCGGATCCGGCATAGGCTTGTCGGAAGCTATGAAGATCATGCAACTTCACAATGGCGACCTAAAGTTCAGATCTCACCCGCTTCACGAGGGTAGTACCGGTCGTAAAACTTACTTAACAGAAGTCGAACTCATTTTCCCGTACCGCACGAGTGCGATGCAGCGTTAAATACATGACCAGTAATTTACTTTGGGCCGACGACGACTGCGAAGGCTTCTTACGAGCGCTGGGTCGAATTTTAGACCGAGATCCACGACTCAACGTTACACCAGTCATAAATTACATGGAGGCAATAAACTATTTGAGAAAATCCCAAATAACAGGGGGGGCGCGGGTTAGGTCGCTACTCGTGGACATCATACTTCCGTACGACAGCGATGGCCGCGGTTCCCTGAAAACTTACTCCGGGATTGATCTAGCGGAACACGCGGCCGCTCAGGGAGTTGAGATTATCGCATTCCTTACCGTCGTCCGACTTGCCGAGGTTGAAGACAGATTCCGTGATTTGCAAACAAGCTATCCTACTGTGAACTTTAGTTATTTCGATAAAACTGACTTATTACGTGGACACCAATTAAAAACATTGGTTGATTCGCTTGTGGATTTTAATTCCCCTCACCCTTAAACGGCCAAACGAATAATGATCCTGTTCTTCATAGTGTTGGTGACAGTCGCGCTTTTCTTAATGGTAATGCGCTTCGTGCAGCCCGAGTTTATTTATATCCTTCGTAGAGGTTTGGTGACGGTTAGATCAAACAAGGCGTTCCTAGACGTCTCAGCTGGTCGCGTGTCGAAGGACGTCCTTTTCTGGCGCTTATTAACGCACGACGCCCGAGACGAAACACGCGCGCACGATCCTGCTTACATCTTAAACGAAAGAGTTATAAGAATCCGAGAACTGTATAGGCTCTTAGATCTGCGGCGAGACTTACCTGCGAAAGTCAGAAAAGAACAGCGCCCACAAGTGTGCATCGTCGAGTTAGGCGGTTTACTGAGTAATTTGGGTCGGAGAGTGGAAGCAGATGTTGAAGTTAACAACCCGGTAGTCAACGCAAGCGCGTTACTCAGGTATATCGGCGATACGGTGAGAAGTTCACATGACGAAAAGCCGTTTGAGCAAAGTGACAATATAGACGACTGGTACGTCGAGAACCCAATCACCATCGAACAGGTAATTGAACTGATGCTCGCTAGCGTGGTTGGTCTCGCCCACCGAAAGCAGGCCGCTATGGCGGTAAAGAAAGCACGGCGTAAGGAGCCCCTTGATCACTGGCTAGAAATAAAAACACTTGAAAAGCGCTTAAGACAATTCGTAAGATCCGAACTAAAAAAGAAGTATGTGACAGACGATCTAATGCATAAGCAGATCCAGGTTCATCTGGGTGGGCAAGTGTTCTCTGAGGTTCTTCGCAACATGGAGCGAAGCCGCCGACAAAACCCAGGAGTCGCGTATGATTTTTTCGACTTCCTCTACTTCGGTCAACTTGAGGCAGTGATGTTCAAGGAATGGGAATTGTTTGGGGGCGTCTTTCCTGAGAAAAGGTGGTTGAAAGAGAAACTTGAAAAGATCATTCAGGTTCGCAACGAAGAGGCTCATACACGCGAGACGAATGAACGAGAGCAAATGCTAGTAATCGGTTATTGCAGCGAAATTGCGAATCGCATCGCAAATTTCAAAGCTGGAGATGTCTAGAACGTAGTTCATTTGCCTATTCTTAAAGGCGGCAACTTCAACCGAGTCCGACTGAGGATCGCCACAAGCCGTTGCGTATAGACAAACGAGGAGAATTTGTAATTCGCAGCTTGACCTTTGATCCATCATCCTCTTAACTAGTGCGCCATATGCGCACTCGTATCGCGGTTTTTCTCATTACACTATCGGGTTTGATTCTGGAAGTTGGGCTGACGCGGATTTATTCGGCCAGCATCTGGTATCACTTTGCCTTTGTCGCTATCTCAGTAGCTCTCCTCGGATGGGGCCTCGGTGGCTTTACCGTTCATCTGCTGAAACAGCGGATGCGTCTGTCGATTCAGGCGGCGGCGGTGACGACGCTTTTGTATGCGGGCGCGATTCCGTTGTGCCTCTGGCTCTTAGTGCGATATCCGTTTGAGATGGATCGGTTGCCGCTGTATTTTCTCGCGCCGCTGCTGCCGTTCTTCCTCGCCGGCATGGCGCTGTCCATCGTCTTTGATATTCATCGTGCGGTCGCGGGGAGCCTTTATTTCTGGGACTTGATCGGCGCGGCGTTGGGTGCGGTGTTGGTGACGGTGTTGCTTCATTTGTTTGGTGGGGAAGCGGCGCTGTTGGTGGCAACGATTGCGCCGGCGATTGCGGCGGGATTGTTGGCAGGGTCAGAGGTCAGAGGGCATAGGTCGGAGGTCAGTGAAACAGAAGAAGGCAGAAGACAGGCGGCAGAAGGCAGCACGGACGACAATTTAAGCGGGCGAGGCGCCCGCGTTCCAATCGACGCTCTGTCGCCGGCTTCGCGGGCTCAGGAAAATGAGGGGGAAACGGGACAGCCCGCTAAGCTTCGCACCCTCACCCCAACCCTCTCCCAAAGAGAGAGGGAGACTGAGCCCTCCCTTTCGACCACCCCAAGCGGGATGCCCGCTCGGGGACCCCGATTGGTCGGGTTTCCGCAAAGGCGCGGAGCGCGCGTCGTGCAGGTGGCGGCGGCGCTGGGAGCCGTGCTCGCAATCATCGCTGCGGTGTCGG
This sequence comes from uncultured Acidobacteriota bacterium, assembly GCA_963726075.1. GTDB lineage: Bacteria > Acidobacteriota > Blastocatellia > Pyrinomonadales > Pyrinomonadaceae > UBA11740. The sequence continues at coordinate 852,669 of CAVSAQ010000002.1, forward strand.
CGGTGAAGTATGAAACGTTTCGCGTTAAGCCCGGCCGCACCAAAGCGATGCGGAATCAGATGGATGAGAATCCAAACGCTCGCATCGCGTACACCGGTTGGAATGCTTATTCGCGCATTGACGCCGTGGAGGGCGTTGCGCCCGGACACGTGGCGCGGCTCTATATCGACTCGGACGCTTGGACCAGCATTAATGAGTGGGACGGGAAGCTGGAAAGCGCGACGGGTCTCCGTGATTCTTACCGCGCTCTTCCATTTCGACTCACACCGAACGCCGAAACGCTGGTGATTGGTCCTGGTGGCGGCGCTGATGTCGTTTCGGCTTTGGCATCGGGCAGCCGCAAAGTGACCGCAGTCGAGTTGAATCCCTTAATGCTGAAGTTTGTGCGCAGCTATGGCGCGCGCGCCGGCAACCTCTACGACCGGCCGGATGTGGAAACCATTCAGAGCGAAGGGCGCAACTTCATCAGCCGCACGGATAAGAAGTTCGACATCATCTTCATGGGGTTTGTTGATTCGTGGGCTTCAGTGGCGTCGGGCGGCCTATCGCTTTCGGAAAACTATCTCTACACGGCCGAAGCGATGCGCGCCTTTTACGATCATCTTTCGGACAATGGAATCATGGTGGTGCTCCGCTGGGAGATGGACATCCCGCGGCTGACTTCGAATGCGGTGGCGACGTTGGGCGCCGACGAAGCGGCCAAGCGCGTCGTGGTGCTCATGGAAAAGCAGGCGGCGCCGAACGATTTTCCGCAGATGCTTTTCATGTTGCGCAAGCGGCCTTTTACCGAAGTAGAGTTGAAAGAGATCCGCGAGAACTGGACGCAAGCAAATGCAGTTGTCGCGCCGGGCGGAATTGCGCCGCCCGGTCTCAAAGAGGTGCTGGCGGGGACGAAGACTCTGGATCAGTACGACGCTGAGGCGCCTAGGTACGTTGGGCCTGTCTGGGATGACAGTCCGTTTTATTTCGCGATCGATCGGCCGTGGCGGATGCCGGGAGCGATTGCTGAGCGCATTCTGAAATGGCTGTTGGCGCCGAGCGTCCTACTGCTCGTGGTGTTTGCCGTGTTTGGGAGGCCGAGGCGGCAAAAGGCAGAAAGCAGCGGTCAGACGGCAGAAGGCAGACGGCAGGAATCTCTCCCGAGTGGCAACCGGTCTTACGTCGCGTCACTTGTCTATTTTGCGATGCTCGGTTTCGGATTCATCAGTGTTGAGTTAGCACTACTCCAAAATCTCACGCTGCTCGTCGGCCATCCGATTTACACGCTCTCAGTCTTGCTGTTCACGCTGTTGGCGTTTGGAGGCATTGGCGCGGCTTTGAGTCCGCGCTGGTCGATGTGGAAAGCTTGCGCGGCGGTGGCGATCATCGGAACGATTGAAGCGTTGGCGTTACCGATGCTGGTGCCGGCGCTTTTGTGGCTGCCGCTATGGGGAAGGATTGCAGTAGCGATCGCTCTGATGGCGCCGCTTGGATTGGCGATGGGCATGCCTTTCCCGCGCGGGTTGAAACACACGGGCGAAGGATCTCTGCCGGCGCCTCCGTTCTACTGGGGATTGAACGGCATCATGTCGGTCATTGGATCGGTGACGACTGTGTTCGTCGCGCTGAATTGGGGATTCCAAGCCGCGATGCTGATGGGCAGTGCGTGTTATGTGCTGGCGGCGATCGCCTCGATGAAGGCGTTTCCGGCTACGCCAGTTTCGAGTTCCTAGTTTCGAGTTTCGAGTTTCGGGCGGCAATGAGGGAAGGGCAATTGGCAAAGCGCCGTTAGGCGCTGGATGTTTATAGAACTGGGCTCTGCCAAGCTATTTACGAAATGAGCGAAACACGACATCGTGTTTCGCTCATTTCGCATTTGATCCAATATGAACTTGATCCAGGGGTGGCGCGCTTGTGTATAGACCGGACAGATAGTTTACAGGTGTTCGGAGACATGGTTTACACATTAACTAAGGATTAGCTTTAGCCTCGCAAGGAGGAAAAGCGATGCCTTGGAAAGAGGTTTCAGTCATGTCTCAGCGTCTTGAGTTTGTTCAGATGGCCAGCGGCGAGCAAGCCAATATTCGTCAACTATGTAGGCACTTCAATATCTCTGCGCCTACTGCCTACAAATGGCTAAATCGTTTTCAACAGTCTAAGCAACCACAGGATCTGCTGAATCGATCACGGCGTCCGCATCTCTCCCCGCGTCGCACTGCTCCCGAGATCGAGCAGGTAGTGGTCAAACTGCGCACAGCTCATCCGGCTTGGGGAGGTCGCAAGATCCGGGCTCGTCTGATCGCCCTTGGTTATCCCGAGGTGCCACAGCCGAGTACTATCACCGCTATTCTGGCTCGTCATCAGCTCATCGAACCGAGCGAATCTGCCAAGCATCAGCCCTTCTGTCGTTTCGAGCACCCGCGGCCCAACGACCTATGGCAGATGGACTTCAAGGGTGACTTTGCTCTGGATGATGGTCGGTGCTTCCCCCTCACCGTCCTTGATGATCACTCGCGCTTTGCTCTCGGTCTGCGGGCCTGTCCAGGGCCATCGACTATTCCGACACAAACTGCGCTGCGAGCAGTGTTCCGTCGTTATGGCTTGCCTACGAGAATGACGATGGACAATGGTTCTCCCTGGGGTTCATCCAATAAGCCAGCACACACGCACTTTACTATCTGGCTATTGCGACTCGGAGTGGCCGTCTCTCACTCGCGTCCCCACCATCCGCAGACGCAAGGCAAAGACGAACGCTTTCATCGCACTCTGCAAGCGGAACTCTTGCGTTACGCTACTCTGCGTACGCTAGCTCAGTGCCAACTTCGAGTTTGATCGCTGGCGCGATCTCTACAATTGTCAAAGACCGCACGAGGCTCTCGGAATGCAAGTGCCGGCCTCTCGCTACGTGCCCAGCTCTCGTCCTTTTCCTGAAGTTCTACCACCAATTGAGTACGATATGGCTGACGTCGTACGAAAGGTCCGAGGCTGGGGGCACATCAAGTATAAGAGTCACGACTACTTCATCGGCCAGGCCTTCAAAGGTCTGCACGTTGCTCTGCGCCCGACCGCCACCGATGGCTTGCTCGATGTTTACTTTTGCCAGCATCGCTTAACCCAAATCAATCTCGCAGCTTCAACCAAAACGAGACTAGAATGTGTAAACCATGTCCCCGAACATGTGTAAACCTTGTCCCCGGTCTATACACTTGCGCTTACCCCTGGCTAATTTTCGCCACGCCTTCAGCGTGGACTGCTGTCGGCAGTGGTGGAGGTAAATCCGGGAGACTAATTCCGTGCATTGACTCCCAATCGTCTGTCGGAATCATTTCAATCGCATCCCACGGACAGCCATCAAGAAAAGCCCCATCCGGACCTTTGCTGGTGCATTTCTGACATCCGATGCAGAGATAGGGGTCGACTTCGATGCGGCCGAACGGCGGATGATCTTCGTCCGTCACCCAGAACATGCAGGCTTCGATCGGACAGTACTCGATACACGCAGGCGAGCCGGCGCAACCTGTGCAGCAGTCAGTCGTGATGGCGAGAATGCGCGGCCGCTTCTTGCGCTGGGCCTTCCCATCACCAACCGACATCGGCCATTCCTTTTCGACGACGTCGAATACGTCCTGATCTTCTAGCGTTGTCATGTTGGATGGAGACATTAGCATACGAGGAGGATAGCCTCAATCGAAATTGTGGGCGTGAAGCCCCGGATCTGTCGCCCGCTTAATCGGGCTCTGGAATCCTTAACCTCTATGATCCCAGCGCTGAAGCGCTGGGCTAGATAAAACGCGATCACATTCCGACGTAATCCGGTCCACCGCCGCCTTCTGGCGTCACCCAGTTGATGATCTGATACGGATCCATAATGTCGCACGTCTTGCAGTGAACGCAGTTAGAGAAGTTAATTTGGAGTTGGCGGCGAGGCACGTTTGCACCCTCCCTCTCGACCACCCCAAGCGGGATGCCCGCTTGGGGACCCCGGTTGGTCGGGTTTCCGCCAGCATGTGCACCCTCCCTAACAGTCGGGTTTCCGCCCTGCGCGTCCGCGACATCTGACTGCGCACCGGAGGCGTGCGTACCGACTTCAACCATCTCGTAAACCGCCGCGGGGCAGAAGCGTTGGCACGGGTTGCCGTATTCCTCAGTGCAACGCGTGGCGCAGATGTTCGTGTCGAGCACGTGCAAGTGCGCCGGCTGATCTTCATCATGACCAACTGCGGCGTGATATACGTCGGTCACTTTGTCGAAGGTCAGCTTTTTATCAAAGCGAAGATCTTTGTAACGCGGCGCCGTCGAACCGTTTCCGTTGTAGCCATACGCGGAGAGCTTCTGCATCGCCTCGTGGCCGGGCTCCTGGTGATCTCGATCAAGGATGCCCCAGGCGCGACCGCCGGTGATGTATTGCAAACCGGCGTTTGCCATTCCCAGCCAGCGGCCGTGACGAAACCCTGCATGAAAGTTCCGATAACGACGCAACTCGGACGCAATCCAGCTGTCCTTCACCCGAGCCTCAAATGATTGCAGTGTCGCGGATGAATAGTCTTCCGCCACCAAAGCCTCAAAGATCGTCTGCGCCGCGAGCATGCCGCTCTTAATGGCCGAGTGAATGCCTTTCAAGCGCGCGGCGTTCAGAAAGCCTGCGCTGTCGCCGACGACCAGCACGCCGTCGGAATACATTCTCGGCATCGCGTTCCAGCCGCCGGCAGCAATCGCTTTCGCCCCATAGCGAATCATCTTGCCGCCGTCGAGCAGCTTTGCGATGAACGGGTGCGTCTTGAACTTTTGGAATTCGGCGTGCGGATCGATCAGAGGGTCGCGATAATCGAGTCCCGTCACATAACCAATGTTCAGCACGCGGTTCTGCATGCCGTAAATCCAGCCGCCGCCATACGTCCATTGATCAGAAGGGAAGCCGAGCGTGTGGGTCACGCGACCAGCGGGATAACGATCGTCCGGCAACTCCCAGAGTTCTTTTACGCCAAGGCTGTAGACCTGCGGTTCACGTCCTTCATCCAAACCCAGCCGGCGAACCAGCTTCTTGGTAAGCGACCCGCGCACGCCTTCACCCAACACCGTCACTTTCGCGAGGAGGTCAACGCCTGGTTCGAAGTTCGGCTTCGGTTTGCCCTCCTTATCGATGCCTTTATCGCCCGTACGCACGCCGAGGACTCGATCGTTGTCATCGAACAACAAGTCAGCGCCGGGGAATTCGGGGAAGATGTTCACTCCCGCCTCTTCGCATTTCTCGCCGAGCCATGCAGTCAAACGATTCAGCGAGACGATGTAATAACCGTGGTTGTTTAGTGGCGGCGGATTGATCGGCGAGCGGATCGACCGGTTCTGCGTGAGGTAAAGAAACTGGTCTTCTTTGACCGGAGATTCGAGAGGCACGCCTTGTTCGACGAAGTCAGGAATCAGCTCAGCAAGTCCTTTCGGATCCATGACCGCGCCGGAGAGAATATGCGCTCCAACCGCCGCACCTTTTTCGATTACCCCGATTTGAACTTCGCCGAGCGGTTTTCCTTCGCGTGCGCCGCTTTCGATGGCGGCATTGTGTTCGGCGATCAGGCGCGAAAGGTGCAAAGCGCCGCTCAAGTTCGCCGGTCCCGCGCCGACGAAGACCACGTCCATTTCTAAACTTTCACGTTCCATTAGTTAGTTGAGGGAGCAGGCCGGTCGCCTGCGCATCGAAGAAAATGAATGACCATTCAGTCGCGAGTATAACAGACGCTAAGCAGAGTCTTCGAACTGACAAAGCAGCCGCGGAGTGTCCCGCTTTGCGGTTTTCTGTGCGGCCTTAGCGACTTGGCTGAGTTAGGGTCGCTCAGCAGGTGATTTCACGCAAAGGCGCAAAGAAGCAAAGGATCGCAAAGCTGGAATAGCACGCTGTAAAAAATGAGCCGAAGTTTATTCTGCGCAATTCTCTAGTGTAGACTGAGCATGAATTCGCGAGTATCGAAAACGCAGGAGCCTATTGAATGATCCCCTTTGCCTGGAAGAGAAGTGTCGTTGTCCTGTTGCTATTTTGTTTCTCGATGACGCTCGCGCCGCAGCCGGCGCAAGCATGTGGCCCGTTCTTCACCGACGCAATTTTTGTCTTCCAAAAGCATCCTGACCATCCACTGGAGAAGTTCGCGCGCGGAAACGTCGGCGTGCTACAGCCTACTTATGCGCGTTCGTATCTCGTCGCCGCTTATCGAAACCTGGTCGGCGAAACATTAAGCGACGCCGAAGTTAAGGGACTAACGGGACTGTGGGGTGACCGGCTGAACAACTCCTGGGACGAGAGTTATGAAGATTGGCTAAGAAAGTGGAAGGAAGCGCGCGCAAAGGTTCCGGGCGTCGGCGCATCGCCAGACATTGACGTCTACCGCTATCGCGAGAAGCCGCAGGACTACGAGGCTTTTCTTAACTGTCAGTCGGATGCATTTCAAAACGCGGTGACGACACTCGACGAAAGAACCAAGGCCTGGGGCGCCGATACCGCGACGGTGCGCGATTGGGTAGCCGCGCAGGACATCGTTTTCAAGAACTGCAAGATGGGTCAGGAAATTCCGCCGGCCGCGTCTGAACAGAACGCCCTGCTCCGGGCGGATCGCGCCTACCAAATCGCTGCTGCGAATTTCTACGCGACGAAGTTTGATGATGCAGCAAAGAGTTTTGACGCTATCGCGGATGATAGTTCTTCGCCCTGGCGAACGATCGCGCCGTATCTAGCCGCGCGCTCGCTCCTCCGAAAGGGGAGTTTGGCCGCCGAGCCGGAGCAGGGAAAGCCCGCATTGGCCGAGGCTGAGAAGCGCCTGAAATCAATCGTCGAAGACAGAAAACTAGAGAAGTCTCATCACGCCGCGAATCGACTCCTTAATCTTACGCGGCTGCGTTTGCGTCCTGAGGAGACCGTTCGCAACCTGGCCCAAGCGATTTCGAAAAAAGGTGGGGCCGCGGATTTCAAGCAGAGCGTCTGGGATTACACGGTGCTGCTCGACAAGTGGATCCTCGACAATGAAGACGGTGTCGTGAAGAGCACATCGGTGCCAGCCGTGGTGCGAACGGACGAACTAACGGATTGGATTGTGACTTTTCAAGACGAGTCGGACGCGGCGACGACGCATGCTAACGAGCAATGGGAGAAGAAACAGAATCTGCCATGGCTCGTGGCCGCGATTACAAAAGCCGACGGTCAATCGGCAAGAGCAAACGACTTAATTAGTGCTGCCGCGCGAGTTGAATCCACCTCGCCAGCGGCTCCTTCGCTCATTTTTAACCGGGCGCGGCTGCTGACGGAGTTGAATCGCGGGGACGAAGCACGAGCGCTTCTCGACGAGACGCTCGCCGGCGATCGAACGAGGTTAACGCGCTCAGGGGCCAATCTGCTTCTGAGTGAACGGATGATGCTGGCGCGGAACCTGAACGAATTTCTGCGAGCAGCTCAGCGTGAGGCGGCCGGCTTCAGCGACAATAGCGATGAACGTGAAAGGCCGATGGAGGAAAAGGAAGCGGCTGAGTTTACGCGCGGCTCGAAAGTGTTTTTCGATGCGGATGCCGCCACGGTTTTCAATAAATTGATGCCGGTAGCTCTTTGGGCTGACGCCGCGCGTAGTGATCTTCTGCCCGCGAATCTCCAACGGAATGTCGCACAGGCGTCTTTCATGCGGGCCGCGTTGACGGATCGCGCGGCGGTCGCCAATCAGACAGCCACCACGATGGCTGCTGCATACCCGGAGGCGAAAGAGTTTTTGACCGCTTATCAACGAGCCACGACGCCCGATGCGCGGCGCTTTGCGGCGGCTTATCTTGCGCTCAAGTTTCCTGGCTTGCGGCCGTACGTTACGTTCGGTGTCGGCCGCGGAACGGACATCGCTGAAATGGATAGCTATCGCGACAATTGGTGGTGCGCCGAGCCGCCGACGAGTTTCGGCGGATATTTTTCTGAAGGCGGCGATGCCACGAAAAAGCAAATGCCCTCGCCCGAGTTTCTGAAACCGTCGCGAGCCGCGGCAGAGAGAGAAGCCGCTTTGATCCAATCGCTCGGGCCGGGTCCTAATTACCTGGCGCAGACGGCGATCAGCTGGGCAACGAAGAACCCGACCGATCGAAGAGTGCCTGAGGCTCTGCACCTCGCCGTGAAATCGACGCGCTATGGTTGCACCGACAAAGAGACAGGCCGTTGGTCGAAGGCCGCTTTCGATCTGCTCCGTCGCAAATATCCAAATAGCACCTGGGCGAAACAGACACCATATTGGTTCAAGGGATAAGTTGGCGGGCAGTGGCCCGCCTCTAAACACATTGTGAGTAATATCGAACATAAACACACCAACGGCCTCATCAACGAAACCAGTCCGTACCTGCTTCAGCACGCGCACAATCCCGTCGATTGGTACCCGTGGGGCGACGAGGCCCTCGCAAAAGCACGCGCCGAAGAGAAGCCGATCCTGTTAAGCATCGGTTACTCCGCGTGTCACTGGTGTCACGTGATGGAGCGCGAGTCGTTCGAAAACGAAGAGATCGCGAAGTTGATGAACGAGAACTTCATTAACATCAAAGTCGATCGTGAAGAGCGGCCGGACCTCGATCAGATTTACATGAATGCCGTGCAAATGATGACCGGGCACGGCGGCTGGCCCATGACGATGTTCCTCACGCCTGAGGGCGTGCCATTCTACGGCGGCACATATTTCCCGCCCGCCGATCGTTACAACATGCCGGGATTTCCGCGCGTGCTGCTAAGTGTGGCCGAAGCTTACCGCTCGCAACCCGATCAAGTCGGACATACCTCGACGGCGATCCTGGGGGAGTTGCGACGGATCGGTCTGGCGACGCCTTCGCGGGAGATGCTGACGGTAGAGTTGCTTGACGGGTCGCACCGGCGAATTGCGAAGAACTACGACCCCACGAACGGTGGGTTTGGCAGCGCGCCCAAGTTTCCGCCAGCGATGACGATCGAGTTCCTAATGCACATCCATTATCGCCACGGCTGGCCCGACGCGCTCGAGATGGTCGAGCACACCTGCCGCAAGATGGCCGAAGGCGGAATGTACGATCAGCTCGGTGGCGGCTTTCATCGATACTCAGTCGATGCGCGTTGGCTGGTTCCGCACTTCGAGAAGATGCTTTACGACAACGCGCTGCTCGCGCGTGTTTACCTGCATGTCTATCAGCTGACGAAAAGTGAATTCGCGCGGCGTATTGCCGAGGAAACCCTCGACTACGTCGTGCGCGAGATGACGGATGACCGGGGCGGCTTCTATTCATCGCAGGATGCGGATTCGGAAGGTGAGGAAGGGAAGTTCTTCGTCTGGTCGAAGCGGGAAGTTGTCGCCGCGCTCGGGGCCACCGAAGCGGAAATCTTTTGCGACTACTTTGATGTAACTGAAGAAGGGAACTTCGAAGGACAAAATATTCTGCATGTGAGTGCGCCTATTGAAGAGGTCGCAACGCGGCGCAGTGTGTCGGCTGCAGAAGCAAGCGCGATCATCGACCGTGGACGAAAGACGCTGTTCGACATTCGCGAACGAAGAATCAAACCTGGGCGAGACGAAAAGACCCTCACCGGATGGAATGGACTAATGCTCGCAAGCTTCGCGGAAGGCGGCGCCATTCTAAACCGTGGCGACTACATACAAGTAGCGGAAGCGAACGCTGAGTTCATTCTCTCGAACATGCAACATGACGGTTTGGTGCTGCGGACGTCTAAGGATGGTAAGGCGAAGCTCAACGGCTATCTGGAAGACTACGCGTCGCTGATCGAAGGGTTGATTTCGCTTTACGAAGCAACCGGTACGTTGAAGTGGATCGAAAATGCAATTCGCTTATCGGACAAGATGATCGAAGAGTTTTGGGATGAACAGGATGGCGGTTTCTTCTTCACGGGAAAGAGCCACGAGCAATTGATCGTTCGTGCGAAGGACTTCATGGACAACGCTACGCCCTCGGGCAATTCCGTGGCCGCGTTCGCCCTTCAGAAACTCGCTCTCTTGACCGGGAACGAAACGTACCAGCGTCACGCGACCACGATCCTGCGGCTTCTGGCTGATCAGATTCGTCGCTATCCTTCGGCCTACAGTTGGGCGCTGTGCGCGACAGATTTCTACTTATCGAACCCGAAAGAAGTCGCGATTGTCGGCGAGCCGGGTGATCCGAGCTTCACAGAATTCAATCGCCCATTTTGGGAAACATATCTCCCTAACCGCGTGCTTGCGCTCGGCATCGCGGATGACAACGCTGCCGAAAGGCTGATTCCCCTGCTTGCCGATCGTCGAACCACCAGCGGGTCGCGTGCCTATGTCTGTGAAGCGTACACTTGCCAAAAACCTGCCGAAACCCCAAGTGAATTCACGGATCAGTTGGCAGTCCGCTAAAAGCCTCTCATCCGAAAGAAATCGTTGACGCCATCGCGGCCGACCCGCTATTCTCTAGTGGCCAACACTGTTGGCCCCTGTCAGCCTGTGTAAGTTGCCAGGTCTCGCATTTTCCCTCCGCAGATCCTTCAAGTCGGGTGAACCGAATGCCGAAAATTGATTTCAAGAAAACTATCGTCACAGGAATTGTGGCGTCCATAGGCGCTGCCCTGCTGCTCTATGGCGCGTACTCCACGGTAAGACTGCCCATCCTTAGCTGGAGCGGACTTGCAGCCTTCTTTCTGCTGCTGGCCGTAACGTTAGTGACCAGTCGTTTCACAGTCCCCGTCACTCACGTGGATGGCGCGAGTCAAACTCAGAAGTCTGTGGCTGACACGCTCATCTTCCTCGCAGTGATGATGTACACGCTCGCGCCGGCGAACAACTTTGGTCCGCCGATCATTTTGGCGGCGGTCGTGGCTTGCGTGTCGTCTTTCGACAAGAGCAAGCGTCTGGAATCCATCTTTTCAGTTTGCACCTCGGTGATCGCGACATTCTTAGCTGCATTGGTTTACAAAGGTTTGGTTTGGGTTATGGTGGGCAGCGGAATTGCCGGAGACCAGAGTCTAGTTCTCAATTTCGTATTGCTCCCGCTGTGTGTTTTCGGCTTAGTACATTACGGTCTGACTACCGCCGGCGTCCTTGCGTCGCGTGTCTTCAGTTCGGGTATTAGAGTCAGCCTCACGCAAGAGAGTCTGATTTGGACTCTGATCACGCAAGTCGCGAATGTCACCTCGGCTGCCATGTTCTATGGCGCGCTCCACGGTGCGGGCATTCCGTTCCTTTTCGTGGGACTTCTGATCACGGCACTCGTCCATCTGCTTTACGGCTTTAATGAGAAGCGCGTCGGAGAAGTCACGCGGGCGCAGGGCGAGAAGCTTAAGTACATTGAAGAGATTGCCGACCTTCACATGAACACGATCGAGTCGCTGGCGATTGCGATCGATGCTAAGGACCAGACGACGCATGGCCACGTTCGCCGTACACAGATTTACGCGACTGAAATGGGGAGGCTCCTGAAAGTGACGGAGCAGGAACTGCGTGCACTAGTTGCCGGCGCCCTTTTACACGACATCGGCAAACTCGCCGTCCCGGAATACATTCTCAACAAACCCGGCAAGCTGACTGAATCAGAATTCGCAAAAATGAAGATTCACCCGACGGTGGGCGGCGACATTCTCAAGCGCGTCAACTTCCCGTATCCGGTTGAAGACATTGTGCGATTTCACCACGAAAAGTGGGACGGCAGTGGCTATCCCAAAGGTTTGCGCGCCAAAGAGATTCCCCTCGTCGCCAGGATTATTTCCGTCGTGGATTTCTATGACGCGACGCGTTGCGATCGCCCCTATCGCAAAGGAATGAAGCGCGAAGATTCGCTCGCGCTGTTGCAAAAGATGTCCGGCAGCTCGTTCGATCCCCGAGTCGTGGATCTTTTTACGAAGCACGTTACTGAATTCGACCAGCTAATTGACGCCACGGACATTCAGGAGCAAGTTCAGCCAATTACCGTCGATAACTCCAAGGCGCGCCCGGACGCAGGTCTGGCGTCCGACGTCATGGGATCGCCCGATGAAAGTCTGGGCTTCCGTTCGATTACTGAAGCGCAACGCGAGGTATTCGCGCTGCACGAAATCGCCCAGACAATTGGATCGTCACTGAACATGAACGACACGGTGACGTTGATCGCTAACAAGCTGCATGCGATCGTGCCGTTCGACACCTGCGCGATTTTTATCGTTGACGATCGCGTCGGTAAAGCCGTCGCGGTTCATGCCGTCGGAGATCACGTAGATCTCTTCCAGGGTCGCCGCATGAGTATCGGCGATGGCATTACCGGCTGGGTGATTGCGAATGCACGTTCGATGTGCAATTCGTCGCCTGAGCTGGACCTGGTCGGAATCTCCGATGATGTCGTGAAAAATTACCGCGGTGTGCTGGTATCGCCCCTAATCAGAGAGGATGGCGCATTCGGCGCGATCACGCTCTATTCGAAAGGCCGCACGTCGTATACCACAGAACACGTTCGTTTGTTGGAGTCAGTTGCCCAGCACGCGGCGTCGGCGTTGAACAACGCGCTAACGTTTGAACGCACTAAAGAGAGCGCGCTGACAGATCCACTGACGGAACTGCCGAACGCGCGTGGCTTCTACATGATGCTCGAACAGCGTCTGGCGGAATGCCAGCGACTTGGTCGTGAGTCACTTTCGCTGATCAGCATGGACGTTGACGACTTCAAGCTGATCAACGATCAGTGGGGACATGCGATCGGTGATCGCTTGTTAGCTAACGTCGGCAAGATCATTCGCAAAGAGTTGCGGCAAATGGACATTCTTTCGCGCTATGCGGGCGATGAGTTCGTCGCGATCATGCCCATGGCTTCGCTGGCCATGGCTGAAGCCGCCGCCGATCGCATCCGCAACGCAGTTGAGCAACAGAAGTTTTCCGTGCGCACGGGCAAGTACGTCGAAGTTCGGCTCAGCTCGGGCATTGCTTGTTTCCCCGCAGACGGTGAAACGAGTGAAGAATTGCTCACTACGGCCGCGCGCAACATGCAGAAAGACAAGCATGCGCGCAAGAATCTACTTAGCCTGACAACGATGCCGACGCACGCAGGAATCGATCAATACACTTAATCTCGCCCTTGCTTTAGCATTCCGACATTTCGCGCACTTGCCTCGATGCAAGTGTTGCGTATAATCGTGTCGAACTCCGCAAGTATGTGCACGGCCAGCTCATAGCTGGCCGATTCGCACTAAGCGAGCAGCGAAACATGAGCAGCCAGACGACTGACCGGCGACAGAACGCGAGCGCAAGCGCTAGCGTCATCGATCAACCGCCAACCACGCCCGCCGATGCAGGTGTGCTGAACGAAGATCGCGATACCCTGGTCAAGCTATTCCAGCAGATGCTTTTGATTCGGCGCTTTGAAGAGAAATGCGCTGAGTCTTACAGCCTCGGGAAAATTGGCGGCTTCTGTCATCTGTATATCGGCCAGGAAGCGGTCGGCGTGGGCGCTATCTCGGCGCTGCGCCAGGACGATTACGTGATCACGAGTTATCGCGAGCACGGTCAGGCCCTGGCAAAAGGCATGTCGGCTGACGCGATCATGGCTGAACTGTACGGCAAAGCCACAGGCTGCTCGAAAGGGAAGGGCGGCTCGATGCACCTGTTCGACGCCAGCGTGAACTTTCTCGGTGGTCACGCAATTGTCGGCGGGCAGATCGCTCTGGCCACCGGCGCGGCCTTCGCTTCTAAATACAAAGAAACTGATCAAGTCACGGTTTGCTTCTTCGGCGAAGCAGCCGTCAATCAGGGCGCGTTCCACGAGTCGCTGAACATGGCGCAGCTCTGGCGGCTGCCATGCATCTACCTCTGTGAGAACAACATGTACGGCATGGGCACTTCGGCGCAGCGGGCGATGTCATTCCAGGACATTGCCGCAAAGGCGTGTGCTTACGAAATGGTCTCGGAGGTTGTTGATGGCATGGACGTGATGGCTATGCGCCAGGCGACCCAGCGGGCGGTGGAGCGAGCACGCAAAGAGTCTTTGCCGACACTGCTTGAAGCAAGAACGTATCGTTACATGGGCCACTCGATGTCCGATCCCGGTAAGTACCGGACGCGCGCTGAGATTGAAAAGTATCAGGAGCGAGATCCGATCAAGCTTTTCAAAGCACGGCTGGAAGAGAATGGGATGTTAACTGACGATGACGTGGCCGCGATGGAAGCCGAGGTGCGCGAGCAGGTTGATCGGGCAGCTCAGTTTGCTGAGGAGAGTCCTGAACCCGCGCCGGAAGAATTGATGACGAACGTTTACGCCAATCCGCTGCGCTGAAGAATCCAATGGCTGTAATCACAATGCGCGACGCCTTGAACGACGCTCTCCGCGAGGAGCTGGCGCGCGATCCAAATGTGTTTCTGATGGGTGAAGAGGTCGCCGAGTATCAGGGCGCCTACAAAGTTACCCGCGGATTGCTCCAGGAGTTTGGCGCAAAGCGAGTCATCGACACGCCAATTACTGAACTTGGTTTCGCCGGTCTGGGCGTGGGCGCGGCGATGGTCGGCCTGCGGCCCATCATCGAGTTCATGACTTTCAACTTTTCAATTCTCGCTGCGGATCAAATGGTGAACTCGGCGGCCAAAATGCTTTACATGTCGGGCGGCCAATACAAGATTCCGATTGTATTTCGCGGTCCGGGCGGGTCGGCTTATCAGGTTTCTTCGCAACATTCGCAGGCGCTGGAATCGTGGTACGCGTTCTTTCCGGGTTTGAAAGTGGTGATGCCGTCAACGCCGGCTGATGCCAAAGGGCTTTTGAAAAGTGCGATTCGCGACGATGATCCGGTGATCTTCATCGAGCAGGAGCGCATGTACGGAATGAAAGGCGAGGTTCCGGAAGACGACGACTTCACGATTCCGCTCGGCGTCGCCGAAGTAAAGCGGGAGGGGACCGACGCCACGATCGTCGCGCGCTCGTTAATGGTGCCGACCGCTTTGAAGGCGGCTGAGGAGCTGGAGAAAGAAGGCATCAGTTGCGAAGTGATAGATCCGCGCACGATCCGGCCGCTCGATATCGATACCATCATCACTTCCGTGCAGAAGACGAATCGCGTGGTGGTTGCCGAAGAGTCGCATCCGTTCTGCGGCGTTTCCGCTGAGATTACCGCGGAGATTCAAGAGCGGGCGTTCGATTATCTTGATGCGCCCGTCAAACGAGTTTCCGGCGTGGATGTGCCGATGCCGTACGCGAAGAACCTCGAACGGCTCGCGATTCCGGATGTGCCGCAGATCGTCGCCGCGGTTAGAGAAGTTTCTTACGTTTAGTAATCGTTTGACTGCTAACTGCTCACAGCTCACTGCTCACTGACTATGGCTACCCAAGTCGTCATGCCGAAACTGTCGCCCACGATGGAAGAGGGGCAGGTTGCGCGCTGGCTGAAAAAAGAAGGCGACAAGGTCTCGATGGGCGAGCCGATCGCCGAAATCGATACTGACAAAGCCACCATGGAGATGCAGGCGCTCTCCGCCGGCGTCCTGCGTAAGGTGCTGGTTCAGGAAGGCGAGAGCGCGCCACTGGGCCAACCCATCGCAATCATCGGCGAGCCTGATGAAGACATCTCAGCCCTGCTGAAGAGTGAACCGGCTCCAGCCAAAGAAGAGGCCTCAGCCAAAGAAGAGGCCCCAGCTAAAGAAGAGGCCCCGGCTAAAGAAGTAGCTTCTGAACAGCCCGAGAAACTTCCTGAATCAGAGGCCGCTCCTGCCGCCGAGCAGAAAGAAGCTGCGCCCCAACCCGAAATAGCTCGCGAAGTGCAGACGGACGGGAAACGTCCGGCCGGTGGTCGCATGCTGGTTTCGCCGATTGCTGCGCGCATGGCCGCGGAATCGGGTGTGGATCTCAATTCGGTTAAGGGCAGCGGTCCCAGCGGCCGCATCGTGAAGCGTGACATCGAAGAAGCGATGAAGGCGCCGAAGGCTGCATCCCCGGGCGCGCCTCCAAGACTCTCATTGGTTCGACCGATGGCGGTGCCCGCGGGTCAACCGGGCGCCACGTACGGCCCGTCGGCTTATCGCGACGAACCGATGAGCGAGATGCGCCGGACGATCGCGAAACGTCTGGTGACTTCCCTCGGGCCAGTCCCGCACTTCTTCCTGACAACTGAGATTGAGATGGATCGCGCCGCGGACATGCGGCAGCAAATTAACACTCTCTATCCTGACGCAAAGGTCAGCATCAACGATGTCATCATCAAAGTTGCCGCGGTCGCCTTGATTCAGCATCCACAGGTGAACGCTTCGTTTCAGGACAAGACCGTGCGCCACTACGAACACGCGGACATCGGCGTTGCGGTCGCGACTGATAACGGATTGATCACGCCCATAGTGCGTGCGGCTGATGTGAAATCGTTGCTGGACATCGCCACTGAAGTCAGGGAATTGGCCGGCCGTGCTCGCACGCGCAAGCTAAAACCTGAAGAGTACATGGGAGCGACTTTCTCAATCAGCAACCTCGGCATGTTCGGCATCGACGAATTCACGGCGGTAATTAATCCGCCCGAAGCGGCGATTCTCGCGGTCGGCGCGATGAAGCCAAAGCCTATTGTTCGCGAGGACCAAATCGAGATTCACCAAATGATGCGCGTGACGATGTCGTGCGATCATCGCGTGGTCGATGGGGCGGTCGGCGCGCAGTTCCTGCAGACCTTCAAACAGATTCTTGAGAACCCACTGTACTTGTTCCTCGGTTGAAAAACCGATCCAGTCTTAGCAGCTGTCGAGATCGGGAACGTACACCCGATCTTTTTTGTTTAATCGTCCGGGGCGATAAGTTGACTGGAGCGCAAGCGTCCCGCTTGCATTTTCCCGCACGTGCAACCGAGACGGTTGCGCTTTCCAGTCGGGCTGCTGCCCATCCTAAGAACGTATCGTGAGTAAGCCCAGCTCAAATGCATCTCCGCACATCGCCCTGATCGGTGTCCAGGTAATGTTTGCTACCTGGCCAGTGTTCGGGAAGATCGTGCTGCGAACGATCCCGAGCCTTGGCCTGGTTGGGATCAGAGTCCTGGGGGCAGCTATGGCGCTCACGGCCATCGGACTTGCGACGCGCAGACTCGAGCGGATTGCGAGGTCAGATTGGTTGCTGCTCGTGGTCTCGAGCTTGCTGGGCGTCGTCCTGAATCAGTGGCTGTTTGTGAAGGGTCTGTCGCTCACCACCGCGGTAAACGCGACGCTGCTCGGGACTACGATTCCCGTGTTTACTCTTTTGGTGAGCATCTTTGTCGGGAACGATCGCATATCCGCGCGGCGCATCATTGGAATCCTGCTCGCGGGCGCCGGCGTCGTTTACTTGATTGGCCCCGACCGCGCGTCCTTTTCCCAGAGTTCCGTCGTCGGAGACTTGTTGCTCGTTCTTAATTCGCTCTGCTATGGAACGTACATCGCGATTTCAAAGCGCCTGTTGAGCCGCTACAACGCGCTGACCGTGATTACCTGGGTCTTCATCGTGGGATGTATTCCCGCCGTTCCCGTCGCCGCGTTTAGCCTTTCGCGCGTGTCGTTCGCCGCGGTTCCCGGCTCAGTCTGGTTGGCCGTCGCCTACATCGTTCTGTTTGCGACGGTCGTATGTTACTACCTGAATTCGTGGGCCCTGGCGCGCGTGCCGCCAAGCACAGTGGCGGCCTACATTTATTTGCAGCCGCTAATCACATTTGTGCTCGCGCCGATCGTGCTGGGTGAAAGAGTGAGCTCCCGGGTGATCATCGCATCGCTGTTAGTGTTTGCGGGTGTGGCAGTCGTGACGAGTCGCGGTCGCACTAAAGCAATCGAGGAAGTATCGGAACATCCCGATGCGTTCGGACACTAGGTAAAGGGCGACTCGCACGCGCGGCATTTCGCGCGACGACGGGCGTTGAGGGTATGGCACGACGGGCAACGCACGTACATCGCGCGCGCGAACAGGTGCATAACGACATAGCTGCCGCCGAGGATGGCGACAGCTATGGCGATGTTCAGCAGAGTTTCTTTCAGGCTAGTTCTCGACGGCAGCCGTCAAGCAGCCTTGCGACTGGCCGTTGGTTCCGTTTGTTTGGTTTCAATCGAGCTCTGGTACGCCTGGCCCCGTTCGTAACCGCGTCGAAATGCCTCAAGCCCGCAGCTGTCCGCGTATCGCGTTTTCAGATTCTCGAGTGTGTTGTCGTAGTTTCGGCCGCGTCGATCCGGGTGCAGCGATGCTTCAAACCCGAGCCGATACGCCGCTTCGTCAACATTGAAGTTGCCGCCCTGAGCCGAATAATGCTCCTGCTCAGCATCACGCAAACCGGTCCACCATTGGTCGCGTGCCGCATCAACTGATTCGGCGCCCGCGCGCTTCAGTTCCGCGCGTGCCGTTTCAGCCAGTTGATCAGAATCGGCGAGCGCAATCACAACTGAGCGCCCTTTGCGCAGAGCATCTTCATACAAGAAAAGCTCATCGCGTGGCAAGCCTGTATCAAGGTTCCCTTCGACGGCATTGCCGGCCGCCGCGCCTGCTGCCGCGCCTCCGATACCGAATAGTGCTGCGCCGATTAACCCGATCGCGAATATCGGTCCGACACCGGGTATGAGAGCGGTCGCGGCGGCCAATCCGGCGTGCATGCCGCCGGCGACACCCAGCGCCCCTCCGACAGCTCCGCCGACGGCCGTTCCGACCCCGGGCTGTTCGGTTTCCGTAGTGGGAATGTTCGCTTCGATTTCAGTTTCAGGTGTGCGCGGCGAAAGCAATCCGATGTTTTCATCAGATATGCCAAGTGACCCAAGCATAGCTGCCGCGCGCTTTGCATCAGCAAATGAATTAAAGATTCCGATAACAGTGTTCATAGTCCTGTCCTCCAGTCAGTATCCCATGCGCACAACGTGCCACTCGCGGGCTTTAGCCCAATTCGTCACATTTCTGCGTCGAAAGAGAAGGAGATTGTAAGTAGAGTTTCGGGTTTACTTGCGGTGGTCACCGCGAGAAAGAAAACACGGGTGACCGCGAGGCACGGGCCTATTCACCACGTTTGGCTGTGCGGATTATAAACTCAGGAACGGTTTCGTGAGAGATATGGAGGGATCAAAAGCTCGGCTCGAACTCAGTGAGCTTTAGTTTTCTTTGGCGCCTTCGATGGGCTTGAAGTGGAATGGAACCTTGCCGCGGATCACTTCTTCCAGCGCGATGCGCGTCGGCTTGTGTTTCGTTGCATCGATGTCGATACGCGGGCGCGCGCCGCGTTGAAGTTGCTTGCTGCGCTTGGCGGCCAAGATTATCAACCGGTACTTCGCATCAATCTCAGGCACTGTTTCAGATGCCTCTTCAAACTCTTCGTTAATATTTGCCATCGTCATAAGTTGTGTTTCTCCTCTATCTCTCGATAGTGTTATTCAGTAGTTTGTTAACCAGCTGGGCAATCGTCCCGGCACGCGCAAAGTCAGCCAGCGCGTCGCTCGAAGTTGTTTCCTGTCGCTCCCGGCGCGCGCGCTCGGCGTAAATCACTGACGCCAGCTGCGCCGAGGCCCGGTTGATGTCATCGTTCAGTATCACGTATTGAAACTTCCGGTATTGCTCGACTTCAGCCGGCGCGCCGCGCAATCGTCGCGCGAGATCGTCGGCTGAATCTGTGCCGCGCTTCACCAGTCGATTCTGCAACAGCTCAAATGACGGCGGCAGGATGAAAACGGTGACTGCATCTTCGATCAGCGCACGCACGCTGTCTGCGCCCTGCACGTCGATCTCCAGGATGATGTCACGACCGGCGGCGCGCTCGCGCTCTACCTGCTTGTGGCTGGTACCGTAAAGGTGACCATACACATTCGCCGATTCAAGAAACTCGCCGCGCTGAATCATCTCTTCAAACGTGGCGGTCGAAACGAAGAAATATTCGCGGCCGTCCTGTTCTTTCGGTCGCGGGGGGCGCGTTGTGTACGAAACCGAGTAACTGACGCCGGGTACTGTTTGCAGGACGCGATCGATCAAAGTGCCTTTGCCGCCGCCCGACGGGGAACTGACGACTATCAGCATGCCGCGACCGCCCCGGGCGCCGTCGGTGTTCGGCTTGTTTATCAGCTCACTCGACATTCTGCACTTGTTCGCGGAGTTTCTCAACCTCAGCCTTGATTGCCAATGCCGCTTCTTTGATGGGAATCTCGGTGGATTTCGAGAGCACCGTGTTCGCTTCGCGATTGAATTCCTGCAGCAGAAAATCCAGACGCTTGCCTACTTCATCGGCTGAGTCGATGGCTTCACGGAATTGATCGACGTGGCTCTTGAGCCGCGCCAGCTCTTCCGTGATGTCGCTGCGATCTGCCAAATAGGCGACTTCCTGGGCCAACCGGGCAGTATCGACTTCGATTGCTTGACCTTCTCGGGCGAGCAATTCCGCGATTCGTTTATGCAATCGTTGGCGGTAACTCTCGATCAAACCCTCAGCGGCGCCTTCGATCGTGGGGATGGCGGCGTCGATTTTTCCGAGCCGTGACCGCATTTCTTCAGCCAGGGCCGCGCCCTCGGCGCCCCGCATCTGCTCCAGACTGTCGAGCGCCTGTTCGATCGCTGAGTCAATTGCACCCGCAATATCTTCGCTCAACTCGTCGCGCGGAGAAGACAGGGCGCCCGGCAGGCGGGCGATTGAAGTCACGTCGATGTCGCCGCTGAGGTTGAACTGCCGTTGAATCTCGCGCAGCGCGTCAACGTAGGCGGTGACGACCGATTGATTAATTTGGTACGTCGCCTCAGAACCGGTGCGATCGAAACTGATGTTGAGATCGACACGTCCGCGGGACAAGCGCGCTTTCACTCGCTTCCGGATGTCCATCTCCATCGCGTTCAACTCCTGGGGCGCGCGCAGGTGAATGTCGAGGTACCGATTGTTGACGGTCTTGATTTCGACGCCCACGGTAAATCCGTCGCCGCCTGCCGCCCCACGTCCGAATCCGGTCATTGATTTCATAGCTTGTCAGTAGTCCGTCGTCAGTTGTCAGTAGTTCAGCATCTCTAAGTCGGCAATTGACTACGGACCACTGACAACTGACAGTTCTTCTTCTTCATCCGCGAATTGCATCTCGTACAGCTTTTGATACTGCCCGCCGCGAGCGAGCAAGTCCTTGTGCGTGCCTTGCTCAATGATGCGTCCGGCTTCCATGACGACGATGTTGTCGGCGCGCCGCACGGTCGACAGACGGTGCGCGATCACAATCGTCGTGCGGTCTCGCACGAGGTTGGCGATGGCTCGCTGCACCAGTTGTTCTGACTCAGCATCCAGTGCAGATGTCGCTTCATCGAGGATCAACACCGGCGCATTCATCAGAATGGCGCGCGCAATCGCCAGCCGCTGGCGCTGGCCGCCGGAAAGGAAAATGCCGCGCTCGCCGATGATTGTGTCATAGCCACTCGGCAAATCCATTATGAAATCATGCGCGAAAGCAGTGCGCGCGGCGTCGCGCATTTCTTCGTCAGAAGCACCAGGGCGGCCGTACGTGATGTTGTAACGGACGGTGTCGTTGAAAAGAACCGTTTCCTGGGTCACCAAAGCCATCTGACGCCGCAGGCTGGCGATGCGCGCATCGCGCAAATCAGTTCCGTCCCACAGAACCGCGCCGGAAGTTGGATCGTGAAAACGCGGCATGAGCTTTGTTAACGTTGACTTGCCCCCGCCTGATTCGCCAACCAGAGCGACCATCTTTCCAACCGGCACCGTGAGGTTCACATCCTGAAGCACCTTACGTCCTTCATTCGCGTAGCCAAATGAAACCCCGCGAAGTTCGATTTCATTTTGCAGCGGCCTGAGCTCAATTGCATCCGGCTTTTCCGGAATCTCGGCGCGCTCGTCCAGTACTTCCCAGACATGCCGCGCGGCCGCGAGCGCCTGTGACAGCGAATTCTGCAAACGCGAAAGCTTGCGCATCGGATCGTAGCTACGGAAGAGGAAGAATAGAAACGTAATGAACTGCGACGCATTCATGCGGCCGAGCCGGATCTCTCGTTCGGCGAAAAAGAGCAGCGCCGCCACGAATAGTACGCCGATGAATTCGATGATCGGAGGAGACATTCCCGCAATGCTTGCTGAACGAAGGTTCGCGCGCCGGATGTGATCGGACACCCGGGTGAATCGATCTCGTTCGCGGGTTTCGGCTTGATAGGCCTTCACGATGTTCTGGTTCGCGAGGGCTTCCTGCGCGGTGTCCGTCAGGTGTTTAGTGCCTTCAAACGATTCGCGCGCCAGATTTCGGAGTGAAGTGCCGAACCGAATCGTTAACCAGGCGATGGGCGGTGCAATTAGAAGCGACCCTAGTGTCAATCTCCAGTTGTAGTAAAACGCCGCCATCAGAAAAGCGATCAGCGTTAAGCCTTCTTTCAGCATGTCACGCAAGGTATGCGTGATGGCTGCTTCAATCGCCGCGGCGCTGGTGATCAAACGCGAGACAAGATAATTCGTGCGATGACGCTCAAAAAACGCGGCTGATTGGCCGAGCACATGCGTGTAGAGATCCTGCCGCAGTCGCAGAATCGAAGACTGGCCAATGCGCGCCATCAAGTAGGTTGAAAAGTAATCCGCAATACCCTTAACGAGCGTGAAGCCAATTAGCAGGATGGCAATCGTGCGCCAGGCGGCCAAACCAGATGCCGGAATCAATTTCTGAAGACCAAAAAGTGTGTCACTTTGCTGCTGAGAGGTGGCGAGTACTTGATCAAAAATCGGAACGATCAAGGCACCAATGGCAATTTCCAGGACGCTGACCACGACCATTGCCAGAGTCGCAATGGCAAAAGTGCCGGTGTGAGGGATCAGATACTTTAGAAGACGTCGGAGATCACGCATGGAAATCGAAGGTTAGACCGGTTGACAGGAAACGGGCCAGGAGCCGAAACGAATGCAATCACGGAATATAACTGAGCCAAATCGTTTGACGCAAGGCCATCGTCCTGTCCATACTAGGGCGCAACCCCTTGATCTTACAGCAAATTAGGCGTAGCTGTTCCGCCGGTCTTGCAGAGCCCGGCAACAGCATTGAGGAAAACTGACGTGGATTCCGAACCGACACAACGCGCCAAGAAATTAATGATCGTTGATGATGATGCCGAGATGCGTACGCTTCTGGCTGAGTACTTTCGCAGGCTGGGATTTGAAGTCGCCGAAAACGAGAATGGTCAGGCCGCTTTGCAGACCGTTGCAAACGACACCTTCGATTGCTTCATTCTCGACGTGGCCATGCCGGAGATGTCCGGCATCGATCTACTGAAGAAGATGCGCGAACGCGGCATCACCACGCCGGCGCTTTTTCTCACCGCGCACGATCTGTTGGACGACAAGGTGGCGGGCTTTGAGGCGGGCGCTGACGATTATCTCGCGAAGCCGTTCAGTCCGCGGGAACTTGAGTACCGAATCGAAGCGTTGTTGCGTCGCGGACAGCTCGCTCCAGAGGCTGCGGGCGATGGTGAGCGTCTTGAGATTGGCGACCTCGTGGTGGACAAACGTCGGCACGAAGTGTCGCGCGCCGGACAGCGTGTCGATCTCACGCCGCTCGAGTTTCAAATTCTTGAGCTACTCGCGTCTGAGCCCGGCCGCGCCTGGTCACGCAACGATCTCCTCGATCGCGTCTGGAGCACTGAGTACGAAGGGTATCAGCGCAACATCGATCCTCACATCAATCGGCTGCGAAAGAAGTTGGAAAACGATCCCAAGAACCCTCATTACGTACTGACAGTTCGAGGCGTGGGCTACAAGCTAAACGAGAATCCCTGAGGAACGCCCGCCTCCAACATGCAACCAAGTGCGGGCAGGATGCCCGCGCCACCTTCAGCTCGCCGCACAAGGGAACCAATCCCGATTCGTCGTTTACCTATTAATGGTGAAGGTCTGTTCGTTCAAAAGTCGCCTGTTCAGATGGGGATGCGTGGCCGCGATTTGCGCTGGTCCTGCGTTAACTTGCTTAGCGCCTGCCTGGGCGGTGGTTCAGAAAAACCCAACTCAGACCTCGGTGACGCTTCGTTGGGGCGCGCGGCCGGGTGTGTCCCGGTACCGTCTGCAGTTGGCAAATGACGCCACCTTCATCGACATCGTATTCGATCGAGTTGTCTCGGGCCACGAATACCGCATCAACGACCTGGCGCCGGGTAAGATACTACTGGCGGGTTGCGTCGCTGAACGCGAAACGCGGTGAGTTCTCGTCGGCCGGTGTGATCGTGGTGCCTGCGAACGGCGATACGAAGAAGCCGAGCCCTACGCCGCCGGCGGTAGCAAGCAAAGCAACAATTACGGTGACTCCGCGAGGCGGCTGGTACGCGGCTATCGGCGATGTCACCCGATCCATCGTTGTCCACCTCAGAGGCCCAGGTAGTTCCGAGATAGTTGCGGTGACGACTGATGGTCGCATTGTCGCGTTGGAGGCGACCCGCGGGATCGCACTCTGGACGGTTCGGACGGCGCAGCGACCGCCGTCGGCACAGACCACGCAACTGATCGCGATACGCGCCCGCGGCGGCGCTGACAACGCTCTGGTCCTGGGGGGAAATATAGCAACCTTGATCGAAGGCGGAAGCGGGCGGCAGCTTTGGCGAACGCCGTTGCCGGGAAACGCGGGCGCGGCGACAGCGTCGGGGACGACGACGTTTGTCGTCGATAGCTCGCTTCGAAAGTTGTTTGTGATCGACACCAGCCTGGGACGGGTGATCTCGGAAGCGGCTTTGCCGGGCCGTGCGGTTGGGAGCCCCGCGAGCATTACATACCGTGGCGCGCGCGCTGTCGTCCTCGCGCTCGACGATGGTGGCCTGCACGTCTTTGACGAGTCCGGCAAGTTACTCATCGCCGCAAACGCGGGAAGTCCAGCGACGACCGCGCCATTGATCGTGCGCACAGCACGTGGCGAACTCTTGTTAGTCGGGACGCGAAGTGGACTGACGGCAATGGCTGCCGAGGACTTACGTGCGCTCGGCCGCGTCACTCTCAAAGAAGACGCGCCCCGCGGAAGTTTGATCGCGCAGGACCTGGATAGCGATGGACGTTCGGAAGTGGTGATGTTCACCGAACGCGGTCGCGTGGTCATCGTCAAGTCCGACGAAGGCAGAATCGTTTGGGAAGCTGACGCCCGACGCGCCGAGTCAGCCGCGTTCGCGGACGTGAACCGCGATCGAGTGCTCGACCTGCTGATGGCGGGCAGGGAAGGATTTGCCTTCGCTCTGTCCGGCCGCGACGGTTCGGTTGTCTGGAAAGACGATATGGCTTCGAGTGTCTCAACGAATCATGCACCGGCCACGTCGCCTCGCGAGACGTTTGCGGTGGCCGGCGCTTCCGGTGTTCTGCTCATCGCCGCAGAGCCTAACCGTACGGGCCTGCGCGCGATCGAATTTCCTAAACGCTAGCTCTCCAATTACAATGCGCCTCTTGCTCGGCCGCCGGGTCGCAGCTTCTCATCATGCTCTATTACATCGGATCGTTTTTTCTCATCATCTGGTTTGTCCTGAAGTTCGTGATGCACAAGGGTGGATCCGTCCACACGCTTTTATTGACCGGCTTGGGTTTCATCGCGGTTCAATTTGTGCAGCACCTGCGAACACGGCAGTACGAGCGCGAGCAACGCCGACCTTAATCTCTCGCTATCCCACTGGGAGAGGGTCAGGGTGAGAGACGAAGTTAGCGCTATAAGCAAAGGACCCTTCTCACCATCTCTGACGTGAGGCCGAGCCTCACGTCAGAGATGGAAATAAGACGTCAGGTCTCAACGCCCTAAGCTTCGCACCCTCACCCCAGCCCTCTCCCAGAGGGAGAGCGAGCCGGGTCCACGCAAAGACGCAAAGTTCCGCAAGAAAAACCGGCACTCCTCAGCACAGACCTTCTTGTCAGTTTCTTCCCGTTCGGCAACAATTAAGACCGGGCCGTGCATCTAGGACTTAGGATAGGAATCACCCTGTCCTTGCTCGGCATAATCTGACCAGGCAGATAGCCTGTTTTTCAATAGAGGGTTTGATGAAAATAGCTCGCCGGTTACTGTCGTTCTTTCCTGTTCCGATAATTGTTGTTGCTCTCTCTGTGGGCGCTCTGGCGCAGAGTGACGCTCGCCGAACTACGACCGCGATCACCTATCCACTGGATCAAACGATCGAAGTGCCGTTTCGCGGGACGACGCGTTTGCCGCGCTTGAAAGGTGATGCAAAAGTGCGCCGCCAGGGACGCCGCGGCACCCGCGTCCAGTTAAGCCTCGATCATTTGCCGCGCGGATATGAATTGGGCGGGGCGTACACGACGTTCGTGTTGTGGGCCATCTCGCCGGACGGAACGGTTGATAACCTCGGCGAAATAAAACGTAGCGGAAGCGGCATTATCGATTCGAAGATTGATGTGACGACGCCGCTGCAAACCTTCGCACTGATCGTGACGGCCGAACCGCATTTTCTCGTGCGCGCCCCGAGCCGCATGGTCGTGTTGGAGAATGTGCGCCCGGCAACGCCGCGCGACGCGCAGATTGATACCGTGCCGGTCACCTACATCGGCAATTCAAGCGACTATTTCCGCGACGGAAGCGTTCCCACGATCGCTCAGTCTGATTTCCGGGACATTCCAAATGCGCTGCTGGGCGCGCGGCAGGCGCTGAACCTCGCGCGATACGCGGGTGCGGAACGCGATGCTCCGAACGAATTGCGCGCGGCCACCGCCGATCTCGAACAGGCTGAAGCCGCGCTGCGCATGCGCCAAGCTGAATCGGAAGTCGATGTTCTTGCGCGACAGGCAACCAGTAGCGCAGCAAAAGCAGAAGCGATGGCGGTGGCGCGTCGCGCAGCGCGGGAACGGCGTGAAGAAATTGAGCGTCGCGATCAGGCGGTGCGCAGCGCTGAAGAAACGGCCGCGACTGCGAATCAGGAAATCACACGTTTGCAGAAGGATCTCAACAATGAACGGCACGCACGCGAGCTTGCCGAACGCGATTCGCTGAGGTCGCAGGAGCAGCTTCGCGACGCGCGCACCGAGATCGCGCGGCTGCGCGAAGAGATTCAGACGGTCCGGGCTGAAGGGGAAGACGCTAAAGTCAGGCTGGCACGCATCGAAGGCGAGCGTCAGGCTGAACAGACACGGCAAGCTGCCGAAACGCGCGCGGCGCAACTACGCGCTACCGCAGCGAACTTGAAGCAGGCCCTCGGGCGCTTTGGCACCGTGCGCGAGTCTGAACGCGGCATCGTGCTGGTGCTGAACGAGTCCTGGTGGGCAAATCCGCGTTCGGGAAACTTGACGGCTGCGGCCGCCGCGCGCCTCGATCAACTGGGCGCGTTAATCGCAAATAATCCGGACTACCAAATCTCGATCGAATCGTACACAGACAATGCGGGCCGCGCGGATGCGTTGCAACAATTGACGGACGACCGGGCTCGGATTCTTTCCGAGCGTCTGGCTTCAGCCGGCATTGATGTCACGCGCATTCAATCCAGCGGTTTGGGCTCCGCAAACCCGGTCGCGCCTAACACGACACTGGCCAATCGCGCGAAGAACCGGCGAACAGAAATCACGTTGACGCTGGCGGGACAATGAAAGTTGTACTGACGCATAAAGCCGGTGGGCACGGGATTATGCGACTGAAGTGATGCATATTTAGTAGTTCGGCCGCATGAGTATGCGCAAACGTGACATCGTTGAAGAGATAGTATCGAAGCGTAAACGCTTAGGTCGGCGCAAAGATCCTGCCGGCCTCGTCGATACTCGCCTGTTCAGTCTTTTCTTAGCCGTCGACTCATTGCAACGAATGCCCAAAAAGGAACGCGACCTGAAACAAGAAATGATTCGATACATTTCTGTTGGTCTCGTATCGTGTCTTGAAGGCTACTTCCGTCTAATGATTCGACGGCTGATTGATCATGGTTCTCCTTATCGGCAAAACGCAGTGAAGCTTGACGAATTGCGTATTGACTTACCGACAATTACCCGAATGGAGGCTGCAAAGATTACGGTTGGCGAGATTATTTCGCATCTGGTGACGATTTCGTCGATTGACGATATTAACCGTCATATGTCCACGCTTTTGGATACGTCTTACTTTGCCGCTCTACGTCCAATGCCCATTCCTCGAATGGGTACGTTTGAAGTAGCGCATCCTCGTGCATGGGAAACACTGACCTCTGTGTTTCAAGACCGACATGTCGCCTGTCACGAACTAATGCCACGCGTTCCATGGACCTTCAAACGGGCCCTCGAACAGTGGCGGGTCGTTATTCACATCGTTGAAGCGAATGAAACCTTGCTGCGAAAACTTGGAGTGCGCGAATTGCGGCCGAATAAATCGTTGGACGCGAGCGGCGGTCGGGTGTTTCGCAACTTGATTCGTCCGGCGGTGCTTGAATGAAATCGCGCCGCCGCGTCAACTCAGACGTTGGGCCGCACGTGTAGATCATGACGACTCCAAGTCTCCTTACCAAATGTATCGAGTGTGGTGCGACGGTGAGCACGAGCGCTGGTCGCTGTCCCTCTTGTGGCACGGATCCGATGGGCACTCCGTGTCGCATATGTGCTCAGTCGATGTCAACGCGCGACCAAGTGAAACTCAAGTTACCGCAGGAAATGGGTCGCGGCGAAGGCGGCGAAATTTTCCGGCGCTATCACGAAATGACGGTCCATGGAAAGTGTTGGAATGCGTTCGTGTCTCAGTTGTTTCCAGCCAACTCTATAGCGGCCTCGTGCCCGGCATGTAATACACCCAGGCCAACACCGCTACCGACTGACATCGACTTTCCGTGTCAGTGGACCTGTTTGACTTGTGGGCATCCATGTTCGCTCGAAGTGCAGCACGAGCCTGGTGCGCGCAGTGCGGGCTGGCGATACTCCCCGAATGGCATGATTATTGGAGCGTTCAGGACCAATATCCATACGATGGTATTCGTTGGCTTTGTCACGAGCGATGTCGTCCGACGCGAGAAGACCGGCCATGGAGGTTTACTTTTCATGGCGTCGGCAATGACGGTCGACCATGGTGGCGTCGGCTCCTGTCTTGATGGGCCCCTGTCTTTTCCCGGGCGCGGCCCAACAAATTGTTAGACGCGAGCGGCGGGAGCATGAAATGCAAGGATGAAGGACGAAGGCGGAAGGATGAATTGAAATTGAGCCGCCGCGTCAACTCCACCGGTAGACCGCAGAGAGGTTCCAATGAGTCAATCAATCGTCCCACAGAAAGTATCGCAGGCGGACATCGATCTTGCTATCGAGCTACTCAACAAGGGAGAGGCTGCCGAAACGGTGCATGGGAAACTCGTTGAACGGGGAATGCCTCAGGAAGTCGCTACAGGACTACTAAACGACCTGTTCGAGCAGGCGGTGTATAACGACGCGGTGATCCTGCTGAATCAGGGTCATAGCCCTGATCAAGTGAAACGGCAGCTAATTGAGAAGGGACTCGGGCAGTCGGTCGCCGCGTCTGTCGTAGACGACATCTTAGCCCGGAACCAAGCTCCCCAGTCGGAGGGCACGGTAACGCAGATGCTGCTTCAAGTTCTCGGTGCTGTCGTGTTCGTGGTAGGTATTGGGCTGGTCATCGGGAATCAAACCGGGATGTTCCCGACGTTTCCGTTCGCGGGCTTTATTGCAATGGTAATAGGTGGGGCAATCTTCGGCGTGGCAGAACGAGCATCACGTTGAATGAGGGCATCAACAGGTGGTCTAACAAATCGTTGGACGCGAGTGGCGGGAGCGAACTACAAGGATGAAGGATGAAGGCGGAAGAATGAATAATCGCGCCGCCACCGGTCTCGGGCCAGCTTAAAAATGAAGCAAGCTAAAGTAATGTTTCGTAACGTAAGTTTTGCCTGCGCGTTGTTGATCCTGCTCGCGACGTCAAGCCAAGCCCAAACAGCTCAATCCGTCACCGGTCGATGGCAGTGGAAAGAGCGGGCCGTTAAGAACAAGCCGCAAACCCAATTCACTATAGTCATCTCCGGCAAAGGAAAGATTGCCCGGGGCACTTACAGCGTCGATGAATTCATAAATGCGGAGTGGCAGGGGGAAGACGGGAATCAAACACCGTTTCGCGGACAGGTCGAGGCCAAGGTTATCCGGATCGAATTTGATCCAATGGCCACCGAGCCGGGCTACGAACAGAACGTCACTTACAAACCACCTGCTGATGGGCGCAAGCCAAGCGTCGCGTTTCTCCGCATAAGCGGAGGCACTTTGCTTTGGCGATTCGTCTCTGGCGAACGAATTGTCGGCGTGCCTGTACGCATGACGCTGACGCGCGAGCGGAGGCGGAATTGAATCAATGAAACTTCTGGCGGCATCGCCGCCAACCCAAAATGCAAGATGAATTATGGTCGCGCTGCTAATCATTTTACTTCTGGCGGTATTCGATGCTCAGCCGCAAGGGCAAGCGAATAGCCCGCCCGATCCTGTCGAGGTCGTGGATCTTGAGGTGTTGATGTATCCGGTTACACCCCGGCCATCCGTGCCTGCGCCCAAACCCGCGGCCACGCCGCCCGGGCTCATCATCATTGATGACCTCACAAACGGGAACCGGAAGGAAAGAAGAGATCCAATGACGATTAGGAACCGCTCGCTGGAGCTTCGCAAAGTCCCAAGTGTCAGGTCCGGAAAACCTCCTGCCGGCGCGTCTTCACCGGCCTCCAGGTACGAGTACCGGCTGCGGGTCAGGAACGCCGGCGCGAAAAAGATAAAGACCATACTCTGGGAGTACCAACTTCGGGACGCCAGCAACTCTTCGACGATCTTCGAGCCGCCTCTTCCTTTGCGCCGTTGGTGAAGCCGAACGCCCTCAGTTTGTTGCTGGCGAGGACTCCGGCAGATCCGATCAACGTCGCGAGCGCCGAAGCCTCAGCCGCCGAACCTCGCAAACAAAGGGCGGTCATCAACCGCGTCGAGTACGCCGACGGCTCAACATGGCAGCGGGCGGCTTGGAAGCCGGCGGAATCAAATCGCCCCGCTGCGGTTAGCGAATTGACCGTTGGCCAGTGTACAACTTGGTAATGGATTGAATTTGCGCCGCCACGAACCTCACGCATTAAGGCGCCAGAAATATTTGAGGCAATTTAGGGGGAAGATGGGAAATCGATTTTCAAAGGTATTAGTTTTGCTCCTCGTAGCAGGTTGCCTGTGCGCGGGACAAAATAGCTTTGGCCAGGAGCAAGAACCCTGGCGTACAGACTGGGTGAAGTTTGGGGAGGCAATAGCACCCTATGCCAAACAAGGCGCACTTGAACGTAAGGGTAACTTCTGGGAATTTAATCGGATCTTCAGCCAGGACGTTGAATGGTCAGGCACGCTCAAAGACTTTCATGATAACGGCGTCGCTAAGCACCTCAATCTCGAAATGCAACCGCTCCGAGTCGCTTTGAGCGATGGTAGTTTTGTCGAACTCAAAGGGTTGTCAATCTGGTGTGGTATTGAGAAGAGCGGGTGCAATTGGTCTGCCGAATTAGTCGGTAAGGAAGTCGTCTTCCGTACAAAATTAATAAACCGTACCAGAGGCTATCGTCCCGTCGTGGGCGTAATGAACCAAGGGCAAAAGGATCAGAGAGCCAGAATCGAAGCCTACGGAGCGGAACTTATAAGAGTGGTCTCGCAATAGAAGCGCTCTGTCGCCGCGCCTCTGTTCGTTGAAAGGGAATCCGCGTACATCAATCCGATGAGAGTACTTCTTGTTGCCTGCCTGCTTCTTTTTGCCTCAACCACGTTCGCGCAAAACAAGTGTCTCCAAGCCGCCGGCGAAATCCAGCCAAAACTTTCCCGTGAAGCGCGCAGAGACTTTGAAATCAAGCTGTCTATTGCGCGCGCAGATTTCCAAAAGGAACCGAACGCGGACAATTCAATTTGGCTCGGCAGGCGAACGGCATATCTCGGGCGATACAAAGACGCGATCGCGATCTTCAGCACCGCGATCGAAAAGTTTCCAAAGGATGCGCGGCTGTATCGACATCGCGGCCATCGCTTCATCACGCTTCGCTGTTTCGATGATGCCATCAAAGATTTCGAGAAGGCCGCGAAGCTCGTCAAAGGCAAACCTGACGAAGTCGAGCCCGACGGCATGCCGAACGCGCGGAACATTCCCACCAGCACTTTACAATCGAACATCTGGTATCACCTCGGCCTGGCGCATTATTTGAAAGGCGACTTCGGAAGCGCGCGCAAGGCTTATCGTGAAGCGGAAAAGGTCTCAAAGAACCCTGACATGGTGGTCGCGACAACGCATTGGCTTTACATGACTCTGCGGCGTTTAGGCCGTGAGGAAGAAGCCGCCGCATCGCTCGCGCCGATCACAGACAACCTCGAAGTGATTGAGAATGCGGATTACTACCAGCTAATAAGACTTTATCAAGGCAAGCTAAAACCTTCAGACCTGCTTAGCGACACTAACCAAACACCCAACACGCTCAGCAACGCCACCGTTGGCTATGGGGTGGGCAATTGGTTTCTCTACAACGGCCGGCGCACCGAGGCCGAAAACACCTTTCGCCAAATCGTGCACGGCATCCAGTGGGCCAGCTTTGGCCACATCGCTGCCGAAATGGAATTGACTAGATAGTTCAGGACGCGATAGTGTTTCGCCCCGCGGACGGTAAGTGGCTCTGCCACCTGATGTGCGGTAAGGCTTCGCCTTACCGGAAAGTCTCTCGAATCGACTTGAGGCTGCGCCTCGAAAACGGGGCGAAGCCCCAAAACATTAAGCGGCATCATCCGGAAAGGCATAGCCTTTCCGCACATCAGGCGGCAGAGCCGCTGGTACCTTTACCATTTCAACAGTTCTCAGGGAGCAGCAATATGAACTTCTTAATGAAGTCACTGACCATCGTTTTCTGTTTCGCCATTACCATCACCGCGCAAAATGCGCCAACCACCTGGACGCCTGAGCTTCAGGTAAAGACCCGCGGGGTTGGGACGCCGCGTGTCTCGCCGGATGGGCGGCGCGTCGTCTACACGATCAATGACGCAGTGATGACGGCGGACAAAAGTGAGTTTGTGACGCAGATTTGGCTGGCGAGCACGGACGGCAAGGAAAACTTTCAGCTCACCTTCAACGACAAGTCTTCAACAAATCCGAAGTGGTCGCCGGACGGAAACTGGATTGCCTTCACTTCGAATCGCAAGGACAACAAGAACAATCTCTACGTGCTGCCTTTGCGCGGTGGCGAGGCCGAGCAGATCACGGACGTGAAAACTTCGGTGTCGAATTTCGAATGGTCGCCGGACGGAAAGTGGTTTGCTTTCACGATGGCCGATGCGAAAGCCGAGGACGAAGAGAAGAATGACAAGGGACGCAACGATTTTCGCTGGGTTGATGAGAACCTGAAGCTGGCGCGGCTGTACGTGATTCCAGTCCAGAAGGACGCGAACGGCAAACGCGAGTCGCGCAAGCTAACGACCGATAATTACCACGTCGGCGGATTCGACTGGGCGCCTGACGGAAGTCGCATCGTCTTTAGCCACGTGAAGTCGCCAATCGCGAACGACTGGACAACCTCAGATGTCTCAATCGTTGAAGTCGCTGGGGGCAAGACCACAGTGTTCGTGAATACGCCCGCGGCTGAAGATTCTGCGCAGTTTTCGCCCGACGGCAAATGGATGGCGCTCACGGTCAGCGACAATCCGCCGCGTTGGGCGCAGAGTGGTCTCATCCAGGTTTATTCCGTTGCCGGAGGACAGCCGAAAGCGCTCGCCGCGTCGCACGACGGTCAGCCAAACATGGCCGGCTGGTCAGCGGACGGCAAGCGCATCTACTTCAGCGAAGCGAAGGGCACGGGAACGCAGCTCTACGCGATCGACGTCGCCGCGAACAAGATTGAGGAAATTAAAAGCAGCACTGCCGTTTACGGCGCATTTAACTTGAACCAATCAGGAACGACTTTCGCCTTCGTGCGGCAAACTTCCGACACACCGTCCGAAGTGTTCGTCGCGCCGGTGACGACGTTCGCGCCGGTACAGGTCAGCAAAGCGCATTCAGGTATGAAGTTGCCGGCAGTGGGAAAAACTGAAGTGTTGACCTGGAAGTCGGCTGATGGCCGCGAGATCGAAGGCCTGCTTACTTACCCGGTCGGCTATCAAGCAGGACAGAAGGTCCCGCTCATTCTCAATGTCCACGGCGGACCCGCCGGCGTGTTTCAGCAAAGCTTTCTCGGTGGACGCGGAGCTTATCCGCTCGCGACTTTCTCTGCGAAGGGTTACGCGATTCTGCGGCCGAATCCGCGCGGCTCGTCCGGTTACGGAACTGAATTCCGGCGCGCGAATGCGAAAGATTGGGGCGGCGCCGACTATCAAGACTTGATGACCGGCGTGGACAAGGTGATCGCGATGGGCGTCGCCGACCCCGAACGGTTGGGCGTGATGGGCTGGAGCTATGGCGGATTCATGACTTCATGGATCGTCACGCAGACCACGCGCTTTAAAGCTGCTTCCGCCGGCGCACCGGTCACCAACCTGATGAGCTTTAATGGGACAACAGACATTGCCTCGTTCGTGCCGGATTATTTTGGCGGCCAGTCATGGGAAATCATTGACGCCTATCAGAAGCACTCGGCGATGTTCAATGTGAAAGGCGTGAAGACTCCGACGATGATTCAGCACGGTGAGGCCGACGTCCGCGTACCAATCTCACAAGGCTACGAGTTTTACAATGCGTTGAAGGCGCAGGGGGTGCCTACCCGCATGCTCGTTCTTCCGCGTCAACCGCATGGACCGAACGAGCCGAAGATGCAGTTAGCAGCGATGCAGGCGAACCTTGAATGGTTCGACAAATACATCGGTAAGAAATAAGTTTGCGGTGAACAAAGGGAAGGGCAAGGTTGATGCACAAAATAAAAGCTTTCAAAGTCGTCGCATTGTTGTTAGTACTGGTGGTGTCGAGCGCCAATGTTTTGGCGCAGAAGCGGATCCGATTTAGCCGCGGCGCAAGCTCAGCAACTGTTCGTGGGCCGATCGGCCCCAACGGCTACACCGAATACGTTATCGACGGTCGCGCCGGCCAGGTTATGACGATTGAAATCACCTCCGGCAATGGCGCCGTCGTCGTGAATGCCGGTACGGCGAGCGGCAAGAGTTTCAGCGTCGAGATGACCGGCGGCGACCATCTGCTTTCGGTCGTCAACACGGGACGCCGCGCGACAAACTTCACGTTAACAGTGTCGATCAGGTAGCCTAGCTATCAGGAGTGGTTCCGAGATGACCAAGGTCAGGCTCATGCAAGCAATGTTGCTGCTCGCGGTCTGCACCCTCGCGCCGAGAGGACCGGTGTCCGCACAGGAAACGGCTGCTCAGCCAACACGGCTCGCCTTGGAGGTCAACTATTATCCAGGGAGACCGCCAGGCTACCAGGCGATCCAGAGATGGGCGGAGGGAAGCTGGGTCTGGTACAGCCGGTTTGCCCGGATTGATGCCGCGAACACTCCACGCAACGCTACATTCGCTGTCCATTTACACTCATACCTCGAGCAGGACAAAGTGCGCGTGGTCGTTTCTCTCCTATCGGGGGAGAAGGGACCTGAAAACAAACGGCAGATTGCCGAGTATGTACTTCGCGAAACTGAGAAGATCACGGTGGAAGAGCTGCGGAAGTTTGGAATTCACCCGTTTGAAATAAAGTTGATTCGGCTTGCGCCAACCCTCGGGCCGGTGCCACGTGTTGTCTTCAAGGAAATCCAGTCGTTACTGCTCGTTAAGGCCCTTGCCAATGACTCAACTTTGCCGTCTTTTCAAATCTCTTTACGGAATCAATCGGATAAGGATGTGATGGCGCTGGCTGTGAATGTGACCAGAAGCGCAAACCGAGAGATGACGTCAATGCCACGCGGCGTGGAGGGAAGTCCCTTGATCGAAGCAGGCAGAGTGAAGGAGTTGCAAATAGCCGCACCGCTTCGTGGTCGTGAAACGATCGGTGGGTATGAACCATTCACTTCCGCGAATCAACGAATCGAAATCACGACAGTGGTATTTGCAGACGGCACCTTTGAGGGCGATCCTTCCAGTGCTGCAAGTTTCAAATCGATTCGCGCGTCCGAAAAAGCAGAACTGTTACGCCTGATTCCACTGCTGGAAAACGCGATAAGTTCTACTGAGGACATAAGAGAAGCTTTGAACAGCCTGGAGCGTAACGTCCGGTTTCCCAGCAACCATACCGCGACTGACCGGGGCGCGACCAAGAGTCCCACGACCGCGTCAGGCGAGCCTGGAAAGAACCAGGCGGATGTTGAAACATTCTTTCCGCCGATTCGAGCTGACCTTGTGAAAGAAATTCGTCTCCTCCAGAGCGACGACCGACTCGACAAGAACCGCTATATGCGTTGGCTGGGTTTCACAAAGAAACGGCTTGAGAGGTGGCTTGCCCGGCTTTAGCCGATTCGTCACGCTGACCTTCGCTCAAGCCGTGTGATCTGCTCACGGATCGAGAAATACTCCTGCTCCCTCTTTTCGTCCCGTTGATACAGACCATCAATATGAGACCCAATCTCATCGAAACGTTTTCCGACCTCAGTACGGAAAGGTTTCAATTCTGCCTGCAACCCCTCACGTAAGAGCAAACGCAATGCTTTCAGTTCGTCTTCGGTCATCGGCAAGCCGCAGAAGCTATCACACGCCAAATTAATGTTAAAAACAACAGAACAAAAAACTGCCTGTAAGGCTAAGGGTTTGTGCTGGGCCTGACGACGCAGGGGTTCTGACTGGAGCCGCTCAAGTAGTATCCTCACACCGCGATGTCCCTGCTCGAGGCCCTCCAGCTAATCGGTTACAGCCTGGGCGCCGTGCTGCCGCTGTGGCTCGGGTATGTGCTGCTGCGCCAGCGCGTAGGCTTGGTGACAGTCGAGCGTTTGTTGCTGGTGCTGGCGGGCTGCATGGTTGGCTGGCACGGCGGAAATCTGATCGTTACTCTGCGCAGTCTCCTGGGATTGCCACATGCCGAGTGGATCATCCCGCTGCGCGTGGCGAACACGATCGCGGTAATCAGCATCACGCTGTGCTATTCGGTCCTGCTTCACGTTCATCTGCATCTATGGGCCGGCGCGCACGGCAGACCGCTCAATCGCATCGAACGCATTCGCGCGGTCTTGTCCTACGTTCCGTGTGTCTTTCTCGTTCTCGCCATTCCGCGTATCTGGTCGGGCGATTATCAGCCGATGATCGCGAAAACGTCTTCTTTCGTCTTGCCGTTCGCGCTGTGGGTCGTTTATTCGCTAGGCGTCTGCGCGATTACTGAGTTACTGGTGGCGCGCCGTGCGGATTCCGCCAGCGAGCGCCGCATTCTGGGAACGCTCGCATTTTCGTTCTTCGGCATTGCGGCGTTGATTCTGTCTGCGCTCGGACTCGGGATGGGACGCGGAACGACCGCCGGTTTGTACCTCCAGACGTTTGCGAATCTCGGCTCGCTGCTGCCTTCGGCGCTGCTCGCTTACTACATCTATCGTTATCGATTTCTCGAACTGATCATCAAAGAAAGCCTCGTGGTCGCGAGCTTCGCGGCGGTAGTCCTGGCCGTTTACGTTTACGGCATTCGCCGCATTGGTGAGTGGACCAACGCGCGTTACGGCGTGCGCGCCGGCGTAATCGAAGCCATCCTGATCCTCGGGCTGACCTTTTTGGCCGCGCCGATGCGTGGTGCTCTCGAAAGATGGTTTCGATCGCTGTTTGAGCGCGAGACGGCGCTCTACCGTGATGTCATGTCAGGCGTGGGCGCGCAAGTCGGACAGTTTCGCGAGTTGCCCGAACTGATCACTTTTATTGAGACACAAATCGCGAGCGCGCTGCCGTTGCGGCGCGTCCGGATCGCATTGAGTTCAAGGGAATCCATCGCTGTTTCCCCGCAAGCGGAGAGGGGTGATGAGGACAACGCTTACGACGTTTCTTATCCGTTGATGCGCGAGGATCAAACCATCGGCGAGTTGCGGGTTGAAGCGTCACCCGGCGCGTTAACTTCCGATGTGCGCGCGGTGCTTGAAGTGCTCGCCGGCCAAATCGCGGTCGCCCTGGACGATTGGCGTTTGGTGGAAGAGAACGTGCGGCTGGAACGGAAGCTGGCCGAGGGTGAACGTCTTGCCGCGCTGGGCCAAATGGCCGCGACGGTCGCGCACGAGGTGAAGAATCCGCTATCGGCGATCAAGTCAATCGCCCAAGTCATGAGCGAGGACGAAGCGCTCAAGACTCAACACGCGCGCGACCTGAGTCTAATCGTCGGCGAAACCGATCGCCTGAACAACACGGTCACACAACTCCTCAGCTTTGCGCGAACTCAGACGCCGGCCTCTGCGCCGAGCAGCGCCGCGGAAATCGTCGGCACCGTGGTCAGCCTGTTTCGCGCTGAAGCCGAAGAAAAGGGCGTGACACTTAGATCGGCGGCGCGTTGTGACGCGAAACTTGACGGAGTGCAGACCTCGGCCGTGCGTGACGCGCTTTCCAATTTGCTTCTCAATGGCCTACAGGCCACGCCGCGCGGAGGCCTGGTGAAGATCGAGTGCGACATCGACGCTCAATCGGTTTTATTTACTGTGAGCGACACCGGTCCCGGCATTCCGGAAGCGATGCGCGAAAAGGTCTGGCAACCGTTTTTCACGACGCGGCAGAGAGGTACAGGGCTCGGCCTGGCCATCGTTCGCAAGCGGATGCAGGAGGCGGGCGGCTCGGCCGTGCTGGCTCCATCAACTAACGGCGAAGGCGCGCGTTTCGAGTTGCGGGTGGCCCTACAGAACCGCGAGCAGTAGCGAGCGGGTAAGGAGGCATCTGAGTCTTTATTCCGCGCCCTATAGTTTGTGGCACAGCACGCGCAAGCAAGACTCCTTGGAAAATGATGAGGAGCGGGCATACTTGCCGCACCTGTATTAAACTGCGGAGTTCGAATGAGTACTAATAATTTGCGTTTGTTGATT
The DNA here is from genome assembly GCA_963726075.1 of uncultured Acidobacteriota bacterium. Classification (GTDB taxonomy): domain Bacteria; phylum Acidobacteriota; class Blastocatellia; order Pyrinomonadales; family Pyrinomonadaceae; genus UBA11740. The sequence continues at coordinate 891,387 of CAVSAQ010000002.1, forward strand.
GTTGACGACGAAGAAGCCGCGCGCTACGGCATGCGCCGCGCGCTGCAGACGTCTGGCTGCGACATCGCCGAAGCGGAGAGCGCTGAGTCGGCCCACGCATTGATGCGGACGTCGAAATTCGATTTGTTGCTGCTGGACGTGAATTTGCCGGGATTGAGCGGCCTCGATTTCTTAAAGCAGATAAACAACGACGCAGAAGCTGCAAAAGCTGAAGCGCCACACGTCATCATCATCACGGCCCACGGTTCCGAACGGCTGGCGGTCGAAGCGGTGAAGAGCGGCGCGTACGACTATCTATCAAAGCCTTTCGAGGTGGACGACCTGCGCCTCGTCGTCAAAAACGCTTTCGAAAATATTCAGCTTCGTCGCGAAAACCAGTCGCTGCGACGGCGAATTGAAATTGAGAGTTCGCAACGCGGTGCTTTGCTGGGGAACTCAGAAGCGATGCAGCGCGTGCGCGGCATGATCGAGAAGGTCGCCGACACGGACGCGACGGTGCTGGTGCGCGGCGAATCGGGCACCGGCAAGGAACTGGTCGCGCGCGAGTTGCACGACCGGAGTAGCACGCGTAGTGGTGGTGCATTCGTTGCGGTGAACTGCGCGGCCTTGCCGTCGGAACTGATTGAGTCTGAGCTTTTTGGCCATGAAAAGGGCGCTTTTACGGGCGCTGCCACGCGTCGCAAGGGCAAATTCGAGCAGGCCAACGGTGGCACTCTGTTCCTCGACGAAATCGGCGACATGAGCGCCAACGTGCAGGCGAAGCTGTTGCGCGCGCTGGAAGAGAGACGCATTGAACGGCTCGGTGGCGATGAATCGATTCCGGTCGATGTGCGGATTGTGAGCGCAACGCACCGGGCTTTGGAAGAAGAGATCGAAAAGGGAAACTTCCGCGCCGACCTGTTCTACCGATTGCGCGTGGTGACGATCGACATCGCCCCTCTGCGCGAGCGACGCGAAGATATTGCCCTGCTGGCCGCGGCTTTCGCCCGCGATGCAGCCGAACGTCACGGTTTGCCTGAGCGACCGATTGGGCGTGACGCTTTGAAGAAATTGGTTGAGTACGACTGGCCCGGCAATGTCCGCGAGTTGCGCAACGCGATCGAGCGCGCTGCGATCATGTCTGATGGCGAAGAAGTTAACGCGATCGAGACGGGCATAACGGCGAAAGCAGCGCAACCAAATGATGCCTCGTTGAACGGCGGACTGGTGGTCCCTTACACATCAGATTTTCGTGATGATCGGCGCGAGTTCGAGCGTCGTTACATTGCCAGGTGCCTGGAAGAGTCGGGCGGCAACGTCACCCGCGCGGCTTCCGTTTTGGGTATGCATCGGCAGTCTTTGCAGCACAAGTTAAGAGAGCTGGGACTCGGTCGGCGCTACGTCGCCGTGGGAGGCGAAAAGTCAGAATCTGAGTAATATCGATCGCGACGCACACCCCAAAAAGTGATAGGCTGTCGGCGGTTCCTTCCGACAGTTGAAATGGAAATACTGCTCCCGATCTTCTGTTTTCAACTCACAATCCATCACGCAAAGTGTCTCATTTTTCCGATATGGATCGGGGAGGCTTGCGTGAATGGCTGACATCATCGCTCGGCCTTCCTCGAAACCGACGCCTGCCGAAGTGCGTCGCGCTAAACGCGGTGCTCGATTCCGCGCCGCCGATGCCCGCGTTCGTGCCTTCTCCGGTTTTTATTTTAATAGCTTTTCCCGTGCGTTTCTTCGGGCATGGTTGTGGGCGCTTGCGGTTAGCGGCGCAATCACGTTTCTCGTGCCTGCCGTTCTCTATCTCAGCGGCGTCGGACTCACCTTTAGTCAGGAAGACACAATAAACCATTTATACATACAGATTCCGCTTCTGTTTTTTATCGTGCTTTTGGCGATGATGTTGTTCTACGTGCCCTTCGTGAAATATGAAACACTGAGAAATAGTCACGAAACGCTAAAGCGGCAATTCAAGCGCAAGTTGAAAATTCTTTATGAACCGGGGATGTTTGATCACGTTGTCAAGTTTGGGAACGATACGCGTTTTCAAGTTATTCGGTTTGGAATTAAAAACGATAGCGCAGAAATCGTGGACGGGGTAAAGGTCAAGGTTGAGAAGTTCTTAAATTTTGGGGACACCGCAATTTATAACGTACCGCTACGGATTACGCACGACCACTCACACAAGAAGTCGAATGGGTTCTCTATCAATCCGGGTGATACAGAATTGGTTGATTTGGTACAAAAAGATTCAGGAAGTAATGATCTTTTTCTCACTAATGGGTTTAGTGCTGAGGCTAAAGTGCCGACCGTAACACACGATAAGGAACTAGCGCTTAGGGTGTTGATAACTGCTTCGGTTGGTCTAGCGAGAGAACGGCAATTTCATGTTGTTGTGGACGAGAAAGGCGTCATGCATTGCCGCTAGGCTGCTTTCTCTTTCGTCGGTTCCTTGTATTCGAGGTCGACGCGAGAAGCCTAAGCAAGAGTGTCGCGGAAGAGATACTGTTGTGGCGGCATTACAGAACCGCGAACGGTAGTGAGCGGGATAAAGGTTCAACTTGCGGGAGTTCTCGGCATGACAATGAACCGTTCTATGCGATGTTGACGCCTGATCCCGCTCGTTACCGCTCGCGGTTCTGTAATTGGCAGTTGAGCCTTGGTTTCGCTCACTTTCGTTCGCGGTTCCCTGAAATCCGGTCAGGGCGTAACTCCCATGCGCGAATTCAACGAAGATCACACTCCCATCGCTTACCTGATCACGTTTCGCACGTATGGCACTTGGATACATGGCGACGAGCGGGGATCGGTCGATCGAGATCACCGCAGATATGGCACTCCGGCGCTTCCGCCAAGTCCGCGTCGAAAGGAAATCGAGGGCAGACTAATGAAACAATCGGCAGTGCTGCTAGATTCAGCGCAGAGAGCGGCAATTGAGCGAGCCGTCAGGGAAACCTGCAATTTGCGGCACTGGAACCTATGGGCATTGAACGTCCGCACCAACCATCTGCATTGCGTCATAACTGCACACTACAACGGTAAGAGAGTGAACGCTGCTTTGAAGGCGAACGCAACACGAACGATGCGTGAAGCTGGATGTTGGCAGGGTGAGCTGAGTCCATGGTCCCGAGGTGGAAGCGTAAAATACTTGTGGACCGAGGAGGATCTAGTAAAGGCTATTGAGTACGTAAAATACGGCCAAGGTCCGTCATTGATGTGAGGTGAGTCTTGATCCCGCTCACTTTGTAACGTTGGGGATGAGAGGTGAGTCTTTATCCCGCTCACTACCGTTCGCGGTTCCGTAATGTGGCAGTTATAATCTCCGTCGATGAAAGCTAAACTCGACGCTATCTTACAACGTGAGCAGGCCGAATATCTCGATCGGCTGTTACCGTCCAGTGACGATTTACTTGCTGAGATGGAAAGCTATGCCGCGGCGCATCGCGTGCCGATTGCCGATCGCGAAGTGGCTCTGTTTCTCGAAATCACTGCCCGCGCGATCAATGCAAAGACAGCACTCGAATGTGGGATGGCGATTGGCTATTCCGTGATTCATCTTTTGCGCGGCATGGGCGGCGACGGGCGCGTGGTCACGATCGACCCGAGCGATGAAATGATTGCGGCTGCGAAAGGCTATTTCACACGCGCAGGCGTCGCCGAGCGCGTGCAGATCGAAAAGGGGTACGCACTCGACGTGATTCCCCGCCTTAACGAAACATTCGATCTCGTGTTCATCGACGCCGTGAAGGAAGAGTATCGCGGTTATCTCGATCTTAGCCTGCCAAAGCTACGCAAGGGCGGCGTTGTCATCTGCGACAATCTGCTGTGGGGCGGAAGGGTCGCCGGCCAGAACGAACTAAACGATTACAAAACTTCGACCGAGGCGTTGCGCGAATTCAATCCATACTTCGTTAATCATCCACAGTTGCGCGCAGTGGTCTTGCCGGTAGGAGACGGGCTGGGTTACGGCGTGAAGATCGCGTAGCCAATGGCCGCGTCAACGCGGCGTCGATTTGGCGGCTCCGTAGCAGCCGAATGTTTTTAGAAACAGAACGTCATTTAGTTTTTTCTACTCGGCGAGGAGCGATGCTCCTCGCCGAATGCGTTTCAATTAAGAGGCGCTCTGAGCTATAAACATTTTGCGCCTACGGCGCGGACCGTAACGTTCGACATAGGCAAGACCTTGGGACTCGTGATTTTTCCGCAGAACAAGGAAAACATCTCGGCCGTGGCCGAGACAATTGCGCGCGGCGGCGTCATCGCGTTTCGCACTGATACCTTTTATGGCCTGGGCGCCGATCCCTTCAACGGTTCTGCAGTTCAGAAAGTTAAGGACTTAAAAGGAAGGGAAGGGAACAAACCGATTCTCGTGCTCATCAGCGACGAGGAACAACTTGGCCGGCTAATTGAGAACCGTTCAGCAGCGTTCGACGAGCTTGTAAAACAATTCTGGCCGGGTGCTCTGACAATCATCGGTAAAGCAACAGATCAGTTGCCGAGCGAACTGACGGCAGGCACTGAATCTATTGGTGTGCGTCTGCCGGATGATGAAGGAGTTCGCTCTCTCGTGCGGGTCTGTGGCGGCGCACTGACGGCGACCAGTGCTAACCCATCCGGCGAGCCCGCGGCACGATCCGCAGCAGAGGCTGCTAAGTACTTTGGCGAGAGTGCCGACCTAATTGTGGACGGCGGCGCCACGAAAACGGACTACCCTTCCACTGTGGTTGATACGAGCGATAGCGAAGTTAAGTTAGTTCGCGAGGGCGCGATCCCTTGGGACAAAATTCAAATAGCGTTACAGGGAAACTAAGTTAAAGTGCCGTCAAACTAAGTGGCACAGACTCTAGTCGGTGTTTCGATCAGGTCTCACAGACGGAAGTCTGTGCCACACGGGCGCACTCCAAATAGCATGGACTACAGCGAGCTACGCAGTCATCCACGAGTCACCGTCGACTTCTTTGCCGACTGGGGTCGGAGCGCCGAGTGCGAGTACTACGACAAAATTACCAGCCTGAGCCTGAGTGGATGTTTCCTCGCGACTAAGCGCGAGTTGAGTCGAGGTGATGAAATCCATCTGCGGCTGCGCGAAGAGACGACCGGCGCGATTAACGTCAAAGGCGCCGTTCGATATCAGTTGCGAGTCATGGAAGGCGCGCCACCGACGGGCGCGGGCGTCGAGTTTGTTGGGCTCTCAAGCGAGATGCAGACCAAGCTGCAGAAGTTGATGGACTCGTACCAGCAGGCTTAACGTGGAACTGTTAGATTCTTCACGAAACCCCAATCGCCGCTGGCGTTGACGTTAATGTTGGCCACGTTCTTTTTCGCAATAACCATGTTCGCCTGATACCAAAGCGGAAGTATGGGGCAGTCGCGGCTCACAATCTCCTGCGCGCGCGCGTAGAGCGGCTTTGCTTTGTCGTGGTCGTATGTGTTCGCGGCTTCAGCCAGAATCTGATCGAGTTCCGAATTGCTGTAGCGACTTCGATTACGCGAGGCCCGCGCTTCAGTGGGAATTTCTGACGTCGCGAACAGATCGCGATAGAAGATCGGATCCTGATTGCCGCCAACCCATTGTCCATAGGTCATCTGAAACTGGCCCCGGCGAACGAACTCAAGCATGACATTGAATTCTGTTGCCTCAATCGAAACCGGCAGACCGACGTCCTTTAGATAATTCTGAATGACTCCCGCGTATTGCCTTGCCGGTGCGCTGCTGCCCGAAATCCGAAAGAGAATAGGTTTGCTGATGCGCATTTGCGGGCCGTCACCATCCGGATCGCGCAGCCCTGCTTCGTCCAGCAGCCGCTTCGCCATCGCGGGATCGAAGTTGTACGTCTGACCGGGCGTGTAAGCCCAGGATGATTCCGGCAGAATTGAGTGCGCGATTTTCCCCTGACCCAGGAGCAGGTCGCGAATCAGGCCTTCCCGATCGACTGCGTGAGCGATCGCTTGTCGCACCTTAACGTTATTAAGTGGCGCTTCGCGCGTGTTGAAGGTAAGCAGGTTGACGTTCGAGCCGGTGAATTGATGCACCGCCAGGTTCGGATTCGAACCGAGCGCTTTAATCGCGTCCGGCGAAAGACTTGTCGGCAGCGGCGCAATATCGACACGGCCGCTTTGCAACTCGGCCTGCATCGCGTTTGAGTCGGCGATTACACGCGCGCGCATGATGGCCATCTGCGGAGGGCCGTCCCAATAACTCGTATTTGCTTCGAGATCGACCACCTGCTGCGATTGATCGTAACTCTTAAATTTGAATGGACCGGTGCCGAGAGGATGCGTCTTCTGTGATTCGTAACTGTCCTTTGGAATGATGGAAATCGGAACCAAATTCGGCAGCAGACCAGTCCACTGTTTGGTCAGCGTGATTACCAGCGTTCGCGCATCTGGCGCCTCGACGCTCTTAATGTAGTTCGTTCGATTCGCGCCCGCGCCTTCGAAGAAACTCGCTGACTTCGCGAACGGGTTCGCCAAAACCGTATCGAGCGTGTACTTCGCATCAGCCGAAGTGAACTGCCGGCCGTCATGGAAGGTCACACCGTCGCGCAGCGTGAAGGTAAACGTCAGGCCGTCCTCGGAACGTTGAACGTTCGATGCCAATTCGGGAACGTAATCGAACTGATCGTTCTTCTTAACGAGTGAATTGAACATCAGCACCCGCACGCGCTCGCTGGCCGCATCGACGGTGGGCGAGCCAATCGGATCGATGGTCTTGATGTTGTCGGACAGGACGATCACGAAGCTGTCACTCCGACGCCGGCACGTGGTCGAGGTCACTAGCGTCGCCGTCAGACAAAATGCCAGCGCGAACAGTGTGTGTCGCGTTGTCTGTGTTCTACGTGACATTTGATTCTCCCGGATAGCGGTATTCCAGCGTCACATTGAGTTCACGGATTTCATCTGACAGACGATTGTACTTGTCCATATCGAAAGCCGTGGGTGGCTGAGCCAGGGCCTTGGTCGCCGAAATGCGTTTCAAGGATGCCTGAATGCGCTTTTCGCTGATTTTGCCGTCCCGTGCGGCTTTGAGTAGTCCCTGATACCCGCGTCGAATTGTTTCGGGCGTTGCGCAAATCAACAACATGTCCTCGCCCGCGGTAAATGCCTTAACCGAGGCATCCTCAATTTCATACTGCTTCGCAATCGCGCCCATTTCCAGGTCATCAGTGACGACGAGGTGTCTGTATCCGAGTTCCTGCCGCAGCAGCTTGGTCACAATGTTGGAATTGATCGAAGCGGGAGCTACCAGGCCGTGGGTCGTGCCTTTCTTGATGTCGATGTTCGGAAACCCCCCGTGGCTGACCATCACGACGCGAACCCGATCGTCGGCACGCTGGAAGAGTTCGATGTAGGGCGCGAGATCCTGGGACATCAAATCGTCCCGAGTAAGCGGCACAAGCGGCATTTCGATGTGAGAATCGATTTCGCCGGCGCCGATCCCCGGGAAGTGCTTTAAACAACCGAGTAAGCCCGAGCCTTGTAGCCCGCGCATATAAACAGTGGTGTAGCCGAGAACCTCTCCCGGTGAGCGGCCGAATGAACGCGAGTAGAGACCGTTCGTCAGCTTGCTGCGCGCTTCAGTGATGATCGACATGACCGGCGCGAAGTTAAGATGAAAGCCGAGCATGCGCAGCAACTCGCCGGTCACGCGTCCGAGTCTACGCGCGCCGGCCAGATCGCCGTGTTGGCGAATCGCGCGGGCCGAAGGCATCGGCGGGAAAATCTCACGCAAACGATCGACCAGGCCGCCTTCCTGATCGATGGCGCACAACGGTTCCGTCGGCACCAGTTTTCGGCCGTCATCGAGCAGCTTGCGTAGTTGCTCAGGTGATTCGACGTTGCGGCCGAAGATGATCAGGCCACCCGGTTTAATCTCTTCGATTAGTTTGCGAGTTTCTTCGTCGATTTCCGTACCCGGCAAGCCGATGAAGAAGAACTGGCCAATTTGTTGTTCAAACGGAAGCGACGCGAGATGGTTGTTCGGCATGGATGAAAGCGGTTAAAAAGTTCTAGCGGTACGCACGCCTTTGCCGTGCTTATCGTTAGCACGCGAGACGCGTGCGTACCGCACGCCCGCGTACTTTACGATACCACTTGCGATCATACAACTGCCTTTTCGTTTAGCGACGGGCGACTGCCCGCCGGTCGGGCGGTAGCCCGACTCTAAACTTTAACCAAGTTCCAACTCGCGGCTTCAACTCGTGAGTCAAAAGCGCCGTCAATCCGGCACACTCCAAAGTGTTAGAATGATGCACACATGAAATCGATGATCCTCGCAGCCGGTTACGGCGAACGGCTCTGGCCTTTGACGGCCGATCGCGGCAAGCCGGCGCTGCCCGTTTTAGGCAAACCGCTGGTCGGCTATGTCGCTGAATACCTGGCCCACAACGGCGTCACTGAGAGCGTCGTTAACCTGCATCATCGGCCTGAGTCGGTGCGCGAGTCGCTGGGCGACGGAAGCAAGTTTGGATTGCACCTGGAGTATGTTTACGAGCCGGTGATCCTCGGGACGAGTGGGGGACTGGATAACGCGCGCGAGTTTTTTCAAGACGGCACGTTCATCTGCGTCAACGGAAAAATTATTACTGACATTGATTTGCGCGCGGCGATCGAAACCCATCGAAAGCAGAAGGCATTGGCGACCTTAGTGCTGAAACGAAACACTCGTCGCGAGCGGTTCAGCATGGTAGAGACCGCCGACGGGAGGGTGACGCGGTTTGCCGGAATGCCGCAGCCGGCTGCAGAGAACGAAGCTGAGGCGCCGCTGATGTTCACCGGCATTCACATTCTCGAGCCGCGCATCTTCGATTACATTCCGCGTGACGTCTTTTCAGATTCTGTCGTTCACGTGTACCCGCAGGCAATGGCCAAAGGCGAGAGAATCGCGGCGCACGTCGGCGAAGGAATGTGGCACGAGCTCTCAACTTTGCAGCGTTATCTCGGCATTAGCTTGGATTTACTCGCTGCGCAGAACCGAAACGTTTTTGCCGGAGACAGGACTCAGGTCGCTGCGAAAGCGAAAGTCCGTGACGCTATTCTTTGGAACGACGTGGAGGTCGAAAACGACGCCAGCGTCACGCGCTCGGTCATCGGAGATGGCGTTCGCGTGCGCGCTCACGAGGCCTTCGAAGACTCAGTCGTCGTCAGGGCCGAACTTGTTCACGACACGATGGCACCGCCGAAAGCTCTGAAAGGCCGCTTTCAGGACGACAAGTTTGTAGTGCCCTTATCGCAGTGATAAGATTTCGTTAAGCTAAGAACCGCCTGCGACATAGCGTGTGAGTCTGGGATGACCTTCCGTCACCAACTAACCGCCCGCTGTCCCCGAGGCGTCGGGATTCTGAAATCTATACATGAGTTCAGCGACAAAAGCGGCCGGAACTCTCTCTGACACGCCGCAAGCGCGTCTGGAGAAATATCTGGAACAACAACCGGCGAAGGGCGAAGTTGTGCCCCTCACGCCGGACGCTTCGACGCGCGTCTATTTTCGCGTCCCGTGGAAGCGCGGGACCGCGGTCGCGGCGGTTTATCCTGATGCATTCGACGAAACTGTGCAGCCGTACCTCGACGTGACGCGACTGTTCCTTGAATGCAACCTGCCCGTGCCGGAAATCCTCGACGTGGACGGCGGCGCCGGAATCATTATTCAGGAAGATTTGGGCGACAATCAGTTGTGCAGAGTCTTTGAGACTACGTCTGAAGACGAGCGCGAGGCTCTATTGGAGCAAGCGATCGAGATTATTGCGCGCATTCAAGCGGCCACGGCGAAAGCCTTCGAACGCGATTCAATTTGTAGCCGGCTCGCTTTTGACGAACCGAAACTGGCATGGGAACTAAACTTTTTCTTCGAACATTATTTTGGCAGTTATCGCAAAGAAAACCTTGCGCACGGCCAGGCCGCTGAGCTCAAGGTAGAGTTGAATGACATAGCCGCCGAATTGGCTGCGCGCCCGCGCGTGATGTGTCACCGCGACTTTCACTCATTTAATCTGATGATGGATCCGCGGGGGCGCTTACGCATCATCGATCATCAGGACGCGCGCATGGGCCCCGCAACCTACGACCTGGTTTCCTTGCTGCTCGATCGCGTCACCTGCTCGCCTTCGCTGGCCGAAATTCGCGAACATCGGCTGTTCCTCCTCAATGCTCGGGAACGGTTGGATCTGGCGGCGTACGATCCGGACGACTTTTCAATGGAATTCAGATTAATGACGGTGCAACGATGCCTGAAGGCGTGCGGCACTTTTTCATATCAGACTGGAGTACGCGGACGAGTAGATCCGTACAAGCAATTCATTAATCCAATGCTGGAGATTACGCTGAACGCGGCTGAATGGCTCGAACGGTTCCCGGTATTGCAGCGGATGATTAGAGAGAGAATCAGGGAGTAGCCCAGCCGTAAAGGGAGGGCGTCATGCGGGTGCCCGAATCGATGTTATTGAATTATGACTGAAGCTATCAAAACTCAAACTGTTGACGTGGCGGAACAGCGGCAGACCTACATAAACGATCTTTCGAAGCACGTCGGCGAGGAAGTCACGCTGAAGGGCTGGCTCTACAACATGCGTTCGAGCGGCAAGCTGATGTTTCCGCAGCTGCGTGATGGAACCGGCGTCGTGCAATGCGTCGTCGTCAAGAACTCAATCGCGCCCGAAGTGTGGGATGCGTTAAAGCCTTTGGGGCAGGAATCCTCTTTGGTGGTGCACGGTCGCGTCCGCGAGGACGCGCGCGCCCCCGGAGGTTTTGAGATCGATGTCATCAACGCCGAAGTTGTTCACGCCGCCCACGATTTTCCGATTACCCCGAAGGAACACGGCCCGGAGTTTCTGCTGGATAACCGGCACCTCTGGCTCCGTTCGCGGAAGCAGCACGCAATTCTTAAAGTGCGCGCAACCGTCATCCGCGCGGTGCAGGATTACCTTGACGATCACGGATTTACGCGCTGCGACACGCCCATCTTCACCCCCGCAGCATGCGAAGGGACCAGCACCCTTTTTGAAGTCGATTACTTCGGCGATGAAAAGGCGTACCTGACACAATCCGGCCAGCTTTACAACGAAGCGACGGCGGCGGCCTTCGGGAAGGTTTACTGTTTCGGCCCGACGTTTCGCGCTGAGAAATCGAAGACGCGCCGCCACCTGACTGAGTTCTGGATGCTCGAGCCGGAGATGGCTTACGCAACGCTCGACGATGTGATGGATTTGTCAGAACAGCTCCTGTCGTACATCGCAGTGCGCGTGCTGGAAGATCGAAAAGAGGAACTCAAAACTCTCGAACGCGACACTTCCAAACTGGAAGGCATCGTGCCGCCGTTTCCGCGGCTGCACTATGACGATGCGGTGAAGATTCTGCATGAAGGATTCGAGCAAGGCGCACTGGAGAACAAATTTAAGTGGGGCGGCGATTTGGGCGCGCCCGACGAGACTTTCATCTCGAGCAAGTTCGATAAACCGGTGATGGTGCATCACTACCCGGCCGCAGTGAAAGCTTTTTACATGAAACGCGATCCAGAGCGCGACGAATATGCCCTCGGCGTCGATGTTTTGGCGCCTGAAGGCTACGGCGAAGTGATTGGCGGCGGCGAACGCTCGACGTCCATTGAGTTTCTGGAGAAGCAAATTGCGGAGCACGGCCTGCCGAAAGAGGCTTTTGAGTGGTACCTCGACCTGCGTCGCTACGGCAGCGTCCCGCACGGCGGTTTCGGTATGGGGGTGGAACGGGTGACTTCGTGGATGTGCGGCAATGAGCACGTTCGCGAAGCGATTCCGTTTCCGAGGATGCTTTATCGGTTAAGACCTTAAAACACTTGTCGTTTAGAAGCGGGCTACCGCCCGCTCGTGTCGGGCAGTAGCCCGACTCTAAACAACGCAAGGCTGCAATTTTCATGGACGAACAACTTCGCACTGAATTCAACGAGTGGGCGCGCGCCGGTAAAGGTGAAAGTATGGAGTGCGGTCATCGGCCGGTTGGCGAACAGGCCCTGGCGCTCATGAAGGTGCCGGCGGATGCGCGCGTGCTGGATGTTGGTTGCGGTTCGGGCTGGGCCACCCGCCTGCTAGCTGATTATGCCGGCAAGGGTCGCGTTACCGGCATCGATATTTCCGATGAGATGGTGAGCCTTGCGGCTGAGTCGTCTCAAGCCTACGCGAATGTTGATTTTCAAACCGCCAGTGCCGAGCAGATGCCGTTCGCGGACAGCGAATTCACGCACGCCTTCTCGATGGAGTCCCTGTATTACTACGCGGACATCGCGAAAGCCCTGACAGAAATTCATCGTGTGCTTAAGCCCGGCGGTCTGTTCGTCGCTGTGGTTGATATGTATTGGGAAAGCGATGCAACGCATCAATGGGTCGAGATGTTGAACGTTCCGGTCCAACTGCTCAGCATTGAGGAGTATCGTTCATTGTTCGAGGGCGCGCGCTTCGACAGCGTGAGTGACGAACGCATTCTGGATCCGCGACCGGTGCCGGATGACTACACCAGCGGCTCGTTCAAAAGCCGGGACGATTATGTGAAGTACCGAGACACAGGCTCGTTGATGATCAGCGGGAAGGCTGCGAAATGAACGCCGGCCCGGAGAGAATCGTCACTATCTTCGGCGGCTCGAAGTGCGGCGAAGATTCTCCGGAATACGCTGAAGCACATCGCGTTGGCGAATTGCTTGCCGAAGCGGGCTTCACCATCTGCACCGGCGGCTATGCAGGCGTGATGGAGGCTGCCAGTCGCGGCGCGCACGAACGCGGCGGCCGAGTCATCGGCGTGACGATGAATCAGTTCAAGTCGCAACCGAACCGATACCTGACTGAGAAGATTCCGTCCGAACATTTTTACGAGCGGCTGCAGCGATTGATCACGCAATCGGTCGGCTACATCGCCTTGCGGGGCGGGATGGGCACGGTGACGGAAATCTCGCTAGTCTGGAACAAGATGCAAACGCGGGTACTCGAGCCGCGGCCTTTAGTTCTACTCGGCGATTGCTGGTCGCCGATCGTGAAAGCGTGGCAGCAGCATCTCGCAGTGACGGACGATGATGTGAGGCTTTTGAAGTTCGCGGTGACGTCTGAAGAAGCCGTGGCGATAATCAAGCGAGAAGCCGCGGCGGCATCGACTGTTTAATCCACAGACTACCCAGACTGCACAAATTAGAATGGTAGAGCCAACGCGCGCAATCAAACTTCGCTTATCGGTTTTGTAATCTGTGTAATCCGCGTAATCTGTGGATAGATCGTTCTTATGAAGCGTTGCTCCAAATGTCATAGAGCCTACGAAGACGATACACTGCGTTTCTGTCTCGAAGACGGCAGTCCGCTTTTCGATGCGCGCGATTCGGATGCGCCGGCGACTGAGATTCTTCCGGCCCGCGGCACACCGACATTGAAATCGACTGGCCCGACCGTCCCTTCATATCAAGCCGTCAGCCGCCCTTCGCCGGAAATAAGCGAGGCGCGAAGTTCGAATCCGGTGTTGACTGTCGGCGTCATCGCGATCGTCGGTTTGCTTTTCGCGCTGGTCGCGATTGCCGGAGTGTTTGTTTTTCGACTGAGTCGCGAAAAGGAGCCAGAAGTTGCGCGCACCGCCACACCGTCCCCGTCGCCAACCGCGGCAACGCGTACCGGAGTGGTCGATTCGGCCGAAACGGTCATGTCGCCATCCACTGGTGCGCCGCTGAAAATTACCAGTTCAGCGTCCTCCGTTCGGCTCGCGGTACAGGCGAACACGTACTACGCGGCGAATGCTATCGACGGAAAGCGCGCGACCGCGTGGATAGAAGGCGCGGACGGCCCCGGCATCGGCGAGTGGATTCGCTTCGATTTTGATCGTGAAATTACCCTCCGCCGGATTCTTTGGCAGCCCGGCTACTTCAAGAGTCCCGGAATTTGGAATCAGAATAATCGCCTCGCCACGGTTAGTGCTGAGTTCTCCGACGGCACCTGGCGTGAGCTGAAATTCGCTGACCGGATGGACAGTCAGAAGATGGATGTTGGCTCAGTCCGCACGCGCTGGGTGAAATTCGTGATCACCGCAGTTCACTACGGAAGCGATCCGGATACGGCGGTTTCCGAAGTCGCTTTCGAATGGGAGCCATAACCAACCGCTGACGAGTAACCCAATGGGAGATAGTTTGATCAAGACGGGTATCAATCACGAGGCATTGCCTGGCGTGGGCAAGACAGTTGGCATTCTCGGCGTGCCGCTCGCTTTCGGTCAGAGCATGCTCGGCGTTGAACTTGGCCCGGCGGCCACTCGCGTCGCGGGGCTGGCTTCGGCCATCGGCAAACTTGGATACGAAGTGAATGACCGGGGCGATCTTCGGGTTGAGCGACCCCGGACCTACCCGCGTAACGGTGAGCCGCTCAAGTATCTGAACGAAGTCTTCACCACTTGCACGGCCCTGGCTTCCGAAACTGAGAAGATTGTAGAGGCCGGCGAGCTTCCCATAACGATTGGCGGCGACCATTCCATTGCGATCGGTTCCTTGTCCGGAGTTGTGAAAGCGTTTCGCAAGCGCGGGCAAAAACTAGGACTGATCTATCTCGACGCGCACGCCGACATGAATACGCCTGAGACGACGCCTTCAGGAAACATTCATGGAATGCCTTTGGCGGTGCTGCTGGGGTACGGCGCGCCTGAGTTGCTCGGCATCGGCGGGCATGGCGCGAAGTTCGAGATAGAAACGTGTGCACACGTGGGAGCGCGCGACCTCGATTTAGGAGAGCGCGAACTGATCAAGCAGCTCGGTCTTCGCTGTTTCACCATGCGCGAGATTGATGAGCGCGGCATAAGCGTCTGCATGAACGAAGCGATCGCGATTGCCTCGAAGGGTATGGACGGATTTGCGGTGACGTTCGACGTGGACGTGCTTGACCCCGGTGACGCGCCCGGGTCAGGCACACTGGTGCGTGGTGGGTTAACCTATCGCGAAGCACACCTCGCAATGGAGAAAATTGCCGACAGCGGCGGGATGCGATCGCTCGAGGTTGTGGAAATCAACACGGCGCTCGACGTCAACAACCGCACGGCCGAATTGGGAGTTGAATTGATCCTGTCGGCATTGGGCAAGACTATCCTGTGAGTGGCACAGGCTTTAGCCTGTGATGACGCGGGGAGAACCACAGACTGAAGTCTGTTCCACAGAATGAAAAAGAAACTTCGCATTGGCGTCATCTTCGGAGGCCGTTCCGGCGAACATGAAGTGTCGCTGCGTTCCGCGCGATCGGTGATCGAAGCCATCGACAAATCGAAGTATGAAGTCGTGCCGATTGCCATCACGAAAGAAGGGAACTGGCTCGGGCCGGCTGCCGCTGTGAAGGTCTTGCCGGCGGATACGCAACGTCTCTTGCCCACAAACTCGCACCAAAATGCCGGCGGTGACGTAACGATCCTTGGCGATCCTTCGCGGACCGGTCTGGTACGACTCGATGCGGAAGACCAATCTCGTGAACAACTCGACGTAATTTTTCCGGTCTTGCACGGCACCTACGGCGAAGATGGAACAATTCAGGGTTTGCTGGAAATGGCCGCGCTGCCATTCGTCGGGTGCGGCACGCTCGCCGGGGCGTGCGGCATGGACAAGGTGACGATGAAGGCCTTGTTCAAGGAAGCGCAGCTCCCGATTTGTGAATACACCTGGTTCCTGCGTTCGGAATGGGAGAACGATCCGGGCAAGGTAACCAAACGCGTCAGTCGTGAAATCGGGTTTCCTTGTTTCGTGAAGCCGGCGAACCTCGGCTCGTCAGTGGGCATTTCGAAGGCGACGGACAAGGCTTCGTTTGCCAAAGCGTCTGAATTGGCTGCTCGCTATGATCGCAAGATTGTGGTTGAGGAGTTGGTTGACGGACGCGAGATTGAGTGCGCGGTGATGGGCAACGACCAGCCTGAGGCGAGCTTGCCGGGTGAGTACGTCATTCACGAACAGTCGGCGCGCTTTCTCGACTACACGGAAAAATATGCGAGCACCGGAAACGTAGAGTTCATAGTTCCCGCCCGCATTTCAAAAGCAGCGACTAAGAAGATTCAGTCGATGGCCGTAAAAGCCTACAAAGCCATCGACGCCTCGGGCCTTTCGCGCGTGGACTTCTTTGTGAAGAAGGACGGAGAGCTGCTGCTCAACGAAATCAACACGCTGCCGGGTCTGACGGACGTTTCGGGTTTTCCCAAGATGTGGAAAGCGTCGGGCGTACCGTTTACAAAGGTCATCGACAAACTCATTCAATTCGCGATTGAGCGTCATCGCGAGCGCGCGCGAAACGAAACGAGTATTTGAACGGCAAAACGCATCGCCCTCGCTTGGAACTAATCATGAGCCTGGAACAGTGGTTGGGGCCATGTCTAAACCTGCAAAGGATCAGCCAATGAGCTCGTTTGTAAAGATAGTGTTCACGGCAGCGTTAGCACTCGTTTTTATCACTCCGTCTCACGCTCAGCCTCAAACCGATAAGGCAATAGGTGCAGCCAAAACGCGGAAGGCGTTCTTCGAAAACTTAAAAAAGTTATGCGGTCAGCGGTTCGCGGGCGAGACGCAGTTTCCACCAGATCCTAATCACCCGCTGGCAGGCAAAAAGCTAGTGATGTCAGTTGATTCGTGTAGCGACCGTGAACTTCGGATTCCATTTCTGGTCGGTGAAGACAAGTCGCGGACCTGGATTTTGACACTGTCGGAAAAGGGTTTGCTTTTCAAGCACGATCACCGGCATCCCGACGGGACGCCGGACAAGGTAACGATGTACGGTGGATGGGCCGCCGAAGGCGGCACTGCTCACTTACAGCGTTTTCCCGCCGATGGGGATACGGCAAAACTAATTCCTGAGGCGACAACGAATGTTTGGACGCTTCGAGATACTCCCCGAGAAACAGCAGTTCACCTACTATCTCGAGCGGAACGGCCAACCACGTTATCGAGCGGTATTCAGTCTGAAGTCGCTACCTGACTGAGCCTAACCTTTCGGCGCGCGATAACCTTTGCGCGTTCTCGCGCTCACGTCCGGTTTGGAGAGTTTCACTTCAACCTTCCGCCATTTACCGTCGCGCGCGCGGTTAGTTGGACGGTATGAAAGCGTGTACTGATGACCGAGTTCCTGCGCGATGGAGGCGAAGGAATCACGCAGTTGTAAACCGCCCGGAGTGTCGATGTAGCGACCGCCGCTTTTTTCAGCAAGATTCTTGAGTGTGCCCGCCGCCGCAAGGTCGCGCTTCGGACCTTGCTCAGACATGTTAACGCCGTAAATTGTGGCCGCAGCCAGAGACGCGCGATCCAAAGCCTTGTCTGAACTGGCGCGGCTGTAGTTTTCGCCTCCATCAGAAAGCACGACGATGGCACGGCGTTTCTCTTCACGTTTCGCCAAATCCTCAGCGGCACGAACGACCGCGTCGTTGAGCGCGGTCATCGTCCTGGTCCGCAAACCATAAACGCGCGGCGGCAGATCACGCCCCGGCGAAAAGTCACCCCACTGCTCAACCTTGATATCAAAACTGTAAACGGAAGCGACATCCTGCTCTCTCAAACCATCGAGGAAACGGATGGCAGCGCTGCGTCCCAGCGTCAGCCGCGATTCCATGCTCCCCGAAGTGTCGAGCAGAATCGCCGCCGCAAAGGGAGTCTCTTCAGCGCTGAATGCTGCGATCTTTTGTTCTACACCGTCTTCACTGATTTGGAAATCACCGGTTTTCAGACCCGTAACGAACTTTCCGTTCTTGTCGAGCACAGTCACGTTTAGCACAACCAGGTCGGTTGAGACACGAACGATGTCATCCTGATCCTGAGGGTCAGCTTGCTGGTCGGCACTCACCGGCGCGGTAAGTGAAATGATGGGAAGGAACGATGACGCGGACAGCGAAAGAGCAAGCGCAATCACCCGGGCACGACGGTTAAGGCGCAAAACGTCCATGGCTCAATCGCGAGTACCGCGCACGTATTGGATTAGGGCGATGAGTTTGTTCGCCTGATCGATTATCGAAGTCGAGACAACGCGACGAGGAGTCTTCTCTACTTCATCGCAAAGTTCGCGGGCCATGTCCGCAAGCTGCGACACGGCCTCGTCGTGGGTCCTGGGCAACTCCTTCGGATCGGCATCTGTGTTTGAGCCGCCGACCTCGTTGCGCACGCGCCGGGTAAGCTTTTCCAGCCGTTCCAATTTCTTGAAATCCGCGGCGTTAAAGCTGCGCGCAGTTTCATAAGTCTTCTTCAGCTCGGCCGCCAGGTCACGCGCCTCGTGGGCGCGCTCGACATGTTCTTCGTACTTTTTCTTTTCTTCCTTCAGAGCCAGACGCATGCGCGTCTCGCTTTCGCGGTTTCCAAAATCGATTCCCTCATTGCGTCTATCCATTGGGTTTGGAGACGGTTGCGGAATGGGCCGCGTGGGCGACGGCTGGGCGAGAACCGATAACCACGTCGCCGCGGACAACACCAGCGCGCAGGCCATGGTAAAACGAAGGAACTGTACTGTCGTGATCCGCGCGAACATAAAACGGTCGCTATCGTAGCCTAAGTCCGAATTGCTCCCAAGCAATGCTGTGACGAAAAAAGTTGAGTTGGCGTTGGCTGCCGATTAAGGAATACGACCCGGGTTATTGGGAGTGTTGATGAACTCGTCGCGCTTACCTGAGTTTGGTTTGTCCACCACGACGGTTTTCGAGGCGGGCGATTCCATCGGCGGCGCCGCGTTTCCGGGCATCGCTTTGAACGCGACTGATGTTCGGTCGTTGCCGCCTAAGACACGCGTGAAAGTCGACGTGCTGTAATCCTGGGTCGCGACCTCCAGACTGTAACGGGCGCGGCCGTCGGGCGGTAGTACTGCGGTGTCTGTGACCACGATCCGCGTCTCGATCCCTGATCCAATGCGTCGTCTCAGCGCCAGCTCAACCGCGATATTTTGCAATGTCTCAGGCGAGATGTTGTGGACCGTGCCGCTCAAGGTGGTCGTTTTGCCTTTGACCACCGCGTCATCAACCAGCACTTCGACTTTGGGTAAGTTCTTTTTCACTTCTACGGCTGCTGTTGCGGCGACCTGACGCTCGTGGCGCCTTCGCAGCAGGAGATAGCCGCCGAACACCAATCCGGTCACTAAAAGGGCGCAAAGCACTCCGACAAGCAAACGTCGCGTGTGCCGTTTTTCTTCTTCTTCGAGTGGGATGGGTTGGGTTTCGAGTTGATTCAGTATGTCCATGTTCGAGGGTGTGTAAAAACTAAGTTACGGTTGCGGGCGTACGGCATTCGGAGTTCCGCCCATGTGCTCGATTAAGGCCGTCAGGAATTCCTGTTCGGCGATTCCGCTGCTGGGGAGCGTAATCCACTGGGCGCCGGTTGCACCGTCCGTGCGTCCTTCAATCTTGGCGTTGATTGAGACGTTTGCGCTCACGCCGTCGATTGGCTGCACTTCGATTGAGATAGTGTAACGTCCACGCGTCCAACCCTGGGTGTCGGATGTCACCACGTCGGCGTACCGGTTGAGTTCGGATTGGGCGACGACGGCGCCTTTGATGAAGGTGAAAGGCTGACTGACGAGGATCCCTTCAGAAGGTCGCGAAGCGGCATCGTCAACGATCAGCTTTCGATCTCGCATCACTTCCGTAATCGCGGTGAGAAGCTCTTCACGCCGCGCTGTCATGCGATAAGGGTTCGGGAGCACAAGGGTCGCGGGAGTCTTGCCCTTTCCGAAATTTATTCCGGAGTTGCTGGTGCCTACGTCAGTCTTGGTCCCGTTAACGCCCGCGTTCCGGTTACTTCCGCTATCGCGGACCCTCTGGCTCTGAGTATCGACGCCCTTTTCCTGGGCAATCACCGCCGGCGAGATCAAAAAGATAGTAGATAGTGCGAAGAGGAGTGCTAAGACTTTCATTAAATACCTCACTTCAGCGTAGCCAAACACGAAGGGGGTGAACAAAGTTGAGAATAAACCCATGCCGGGGTGAATACAAGCAACACTCCCGATTAGTTCTTGATTTCAATCGTCACATCAACACTGAGCGCGTGGCGGTTTGGTTTGTGGCTAATGCTCACATTCGGCACCGGCCGGCCCTGCGCCTGTCGTGAGCGTAAGATGCGTAAAAATATCGCTGCGCCGTCCTCACGCAGAAAACGGCCCGAATAACTTTCGTCATAGACGGCCCCGACGCCAAGCTGCCATTTTTGCTTTAAGGCCTCTGCATCCTCTTCGGAAAAGCCCTTGAACACAATGGCGCCCATGCGGTATTCAGGGCCTTCAGTCACGTCGATTCGGAAAGTGACGTTTTGCGCCGCGTCGTCAAAACCCGGTTCGGCATTGAAGCGAGCGTCGATGCGACCCTTCGTGCCGTAGAGTTTCTCAAGGTCCTTAAGCCCTTTGTCGAACTTTTTGCCGTTCGCGACCTCCCCAACCTTCATGCCGAGCGCGTTTTCAAGATCGGTCGCTGAGAAGATCTGATTTCCGCGCCAATCGGCCCTGGCCCACGAATAAGCCAACCCTTCGTTGACCGGAATCGTCAGGTCAACACCACTTTCGCAGCCCGGAGTCGTATCGGGTTTTGCGATGGGCGCGCCGAAAGTCGCTTTCAAGTGTCCTACCTCGCGATAAAGGGGAAACAAACCATATTTCGGAAAACTCAGCGCGGCCTGGCGCGAGTAATTTAGATCAGTTGAGCTCTTTGTCGTCGCGATTAGTTTTTGTTCCGGCACTTTGTCCGAGCCGGGAAAATGCAGAGTGCAAATGTTCAGCGGAATTCCGCCAACCCGAAACAGATGACCGGTGTCTGTCAACGTGTATTCCACCGTGCCGGCCAATTTGCGATCGACGATTAGGGTTTGCAGCGCTTGCTTGATCATCTCGGCCGACTTGCCTGTGTCGGGAATTGAGCCGGCGAAGGAGGGAAGCACGCTCTTTACGACTGCGATTAGGTCTTCATCAGAAAACCAGATGAAGTTATCGAACACCACTGGCGAGCTGTTGCTTTTAAGTTCCTCAAGCTGAAAAGTGATGGTCACCGCGGCGCCGGTGGTGCGAGTACGATAGCCGACGTTCTTGAAAAGTCCGCTATCGATCAGGCGTTGGGCGGCTGCATCAACCACGCCCACCGAGAAAGGACCGCCTATTTTCAGCTCGGTCATGGCAATGACATTGTCACGCGAAAGAACCTGAAGCCCTTCAGTGTCGATTTGCGTAATCTTTCGCGCGTCCTGGCCAAACGAAATCGTAACGCAGGCCATAAGCAACGCGATCGCGAAAAGTAGCGAAGCTTTAACAACGGACTTTGCACAAAAAGTCCGCCTTTCTCGTTCTCCCCCTCTTCGCAAGCGGAGAGGGGGTGTGGGGGGAGAGGTAACGAGCGTCGCAAACCCCACCCCCACCCCCTCCCGGCTTGCGGGGAGGGGAGAAAGCCACGTCGCTATTAAGTTTTTGTGCGAGGCACTGGAAAAGTTATTCATTTCGAATTCAGCGTCACGGCTGACTATTTTTGCGCGTCACGGGTGCGCTCCCATTCTCTAAGCGCGCGCACGCCTCTCTGAAAATCGGCGTCGTTGTTGTAGAAGTGATGCGCGCCGTCATTCCGGTTTGGATCGCGAACATAATACAGATAATCCGTTTGCGCGGGATTCAGCGCTGCGTCGATTGAGCTGTCGCCGGCATTGGCGACCGGTCCCGGCGGGAGCCCAACATAGATTCTCGTGTTGTAAGGCGAGCGCCGATTGACGTCACTCAAGTACACCTTGCCGTCGTTGCGCCACTTCCCGGCGAGTTTTGACGCGTAAACGATCGTCGAATCCACACCGAGAGCGATGTTCCGTTTCAGCCGGTTATAAATCACCGAAGCAATCATCGGCCGCTCGTCTTTTAGTTTTGCTTCGGTCTCGATCAGCGACGCGACGATGGCGATTTGACGCGGCGTCATGTTGAGAGCGCGTGCTTTCGCGGCGCGTTCCGGCGTCCACGTCTGCCGGAAACGTTTGACCATCGTTTCGATAATCACCGGCGCCTTTGTGCCGGTCGGAAAACTGTAGGTTGCCGGAAACAGGTACCCTTCGAGGTTTTCCGCGGACGGATCAAGATCCCGAATCAAACTCGTATCGTCCATCAACTTGAGCGCTTCGGCACTGTCCTTCAATTGAAGTTCCTCGACCCGCGCCAGCGAATCAGCGATGTCCCAACGCGTCCAGCCTTCGATAACGGTGAAGCGACTGAGACGTTGCTCGCCTTCCTGAAGTTTTCGCAGAACGCCTAGCGCGGAAATCGGGGAAGTGAAGCGATACTCGCCGGCCCTGATCGTTTTCGCCTTGCCGGTCGTCTTGAGGTACAGCAGCAAGGGCCACTTGCGTCGCAGCACACCTTCCGCGACGAGCTTCTCGGCAACGCCGTCAGGCGTGGAACCGCGCGGAATTTCAATGTAGTCGCCGGCTTTGGCGTGCGCGACCGGCGCGTGCAGGTCGCGGTACAACCAAACGCCGAAGCCTATGCCGGCAATCACGAGCACGATCGCGATTCGAAGTGCCCAACGCGCAATGTTTTTTCGAACTCTGGAAGACATGAATGTTTAGTCGCTGTTGCCGGAACGTGAGTGTTGGTTGATGAAATCCTGAAGGATAATCGCCGCGGCGGCACTATCAATGTCGCCCGCTCGTTCGCGTGTTTGGATCTCTTGAAGGCGTGATTTGGCTTCCTCTGATGTCAAACGTTCGT
This sequence comes from uncultured Acidobacteriota bacterium, assembly GCA_963726075.1. Taxonomy (GTDB): domain Bacteria; phylum Acidobacteriota; class Blastocatellia; order Pyrinomonadales; family Pyrinomonadaceae; genus UBA11740. Next base: position 914,015 of record CAVSAQ010000002.1, read on the forward strand.
CCTGAAGATAAACGGGAATCTTAAGTGATAGTTCAAATTTCGCGGCAATCTGTCGTGCGTCAGCGGATGCAGGTCCTTCCGATCCATCAAGGTTTAGCGGGAGTCCAACTACCAGACCGCGCGCCTCAAGAACCTCAATTTGCTCTATGATGCTCTGCAATAGTTTCTTCCAACTGCGGCGCTCAATCGTGGTCACGGGCCGGACCGTCAGGCCGAGTTCATCAGAGACGGCGACGCCGACCCGCTTGGCCCCCATGTCGATCGCGAGCAGCCGGCCGCCCTCTCTTCGGTTCTCGTCCTCGGTCGAATCCCCGGCATTCGCAGGCGCATTCACCATATTTTCGCCGTCAACGGGTAACAAAACTATCCTTGCGTGCATCAAATAGCCTCTGTATCATACAGACGTTCGGCGGATCACCTAAGTCTCTCGGACGCTGAATCGTTCTGACCGTTAGAGGAACTAATTAATGTCGTTTAAAAAGAAATTCACCCTTATTTTGGCGTCGGCGAGTTTAGCAATCTACACGATCGCGGGCGCATGGCTGGCGACGCGTGCGCAGCAACCCGCGAATGATCCGGGTGCGCAGCAGCGCATTTTCGAAAGCGTCCTTCAGCACATTCAGAACGATTACGTTGACGAGCCGAACATGGAGAAGGTCCGCGCCGGAGCATTGCGCGGGCTGGCCTACGGACTGGATCCGTACTCGACGTATTTGACGGCTGAACAGGTTAAGGACTACCGAGCCGGCAAGAAAACAAATCAGGTGGGCATCGGCGCGGAACTGTCGCAGATGGCTTCGTACCTGTATGTCGTCGCGCCAGTGAAGGGCGCGCCGGCCGAACAGGGCGGTGTTCGCGCAGGCGACATCATTGAATACATTGACGGCAAAGCCACCCGCGACATCTCGCTCTATGACGCGAAGCAGTTATTGAATGGTGCTGGCGGGACCGAAGTGAAGCTCCGGATTCTGCGCGCGGGTGTGCGACCGCTGACGGTGACGGTAAAGCGCACCGCTTTCCGGGCGCCCTCAGTTGAAGCGCGGATGGAACCTGGGAAGATTGGCATCCTCCGCATCAACAGCCTCGACGCCGGCGAAGGCGCCGATGTTCGTGCTCGTTTACAGGACCTGATGAAGCAGGGTGCGCAAAAGATCATCATTGATCTGCGCAGCGTGGCGGGTGGTGAGATTCAGGAGGGCGTGACCGTCGCTAACCTGTTCATTCAATCCGGCGCGCTGGCACGTACGATTGGCCGCGAACAAAAAGTTTTGAAAGCATTCGACGCCGATGCGAAAGTCACTTTGTTCAATGGGCCGGCCGTCGTGCTTATTGACAACGGAACGGCTGGCGCGGCCGAGATCGTTGCTTCCGCTTTCGTTGAGCGAAAGCGCGGCGACGTGGTTGGCGAAAAGAGTTTCGGTTCCGGGGCCGACCAGGAGTTGTTCACCTTGCGTGACGGCGACGGATTGTTGCTGACCACAGTGAAGTGGGCTTCGGCGAGCGGCAAGCCCTTCCTGGGCGAAGATCGCGCCCGGTCCGGCATTGCACCGTCGGTTGAAGTGAAGCGGCCCGAAGCGCCCGACGCGGGCGAAGTAGATGACACCGGAAACGAAGAGCCGCAGCCGCCGACCCCAACGGCGAGTCCTGAAGCCCCCAAGCCGCCCCCGGAGGATTTGCAACTCAAGAAAGCGCTTGAATTGCTGCGCGACAAAGCGCCCGCTCAACGCGCGGCATAACCAACATTCAATTGGGTGTGAAGGGCCGGAGCGATCCGGCCTTTTGCTTTGCGGGAAACTTAGCAGTATGCGATACCTCGCCGGCAGCATCGGCGTCATCCTGATTGCGGTGGTGCTGTGGGAAACGTTTGAGACGATTGTCCTGCCGCGCCGCGTAATTCGCCGCTGGCGCGTGACAGGGTTCCTCTATCATCTCACCTGGTCGCCGTGGGCGGCGCTGGCTCGATCGATCACCAACGACCGGCGCCGGGAAAAGATCCTCGCATTCTTTGGCCCTCTCTCTTTGATCTTGCTACTGGCCATCTGGGCCTTCGGCATTATCGTCGGCTTTGCTTTAGTTCATTACGGAGCCGGAACCACATTCGAAAATCACCCGCTGACCGGCTTTTGGTCCCACCTATATTTTAGCGGCACCACATTTTTTACTTTGGGACTCGGTGACCTGTCCCCGACGAATAATCTCGGCCGCGTGTTAGCGGTCGTCCAATCCGGCGTTGGGCTCGGCTTCTTTGCGATGGTCATTAGCTACCTTCCCGTTCTTTATCAGGCGTTCTTGAAGACGCGAGGTCAACATTTCGATGCTCGACGCGCGCGCCGGCACGCCGCCAACCGCGGGTGAATTGCTGCGCCGCCATCACGAAGCGGGCGATATGGAGAGCCTCAATAACCTCCTGCGCGAGTGGGAAAGGTGCTCGGCGGATCTTCGCGAAAGCCATTTGTCCTATCCAGTGTTGTGCTATTTCCGATCGCAGCACGACAACCAGTCCTGGCTGGCGGCGCTCAGCACCATTCTCGACACCTGCGCGCTCGTAATGGTCGGGATCGATGGGGTGCCGAAATGGCAGGCACAACTCACCTTCAAAATGACGCGGAACGCGATTGTCGATTTGACGAAGGTGTTTAATACGTCGCCCCCAAAGAATGACGGCAATCAGCTCACGCCCGAAGAGCTCTTGAAGCTGCGGACCGTCCTCGGTCAATGTGGAGTGGCGCTTTGCAGTGAGCCTGGCCACGACGTAACGCTGACAAAGCTGCGTGAGATGTATGAGCCTTATCTTCAGGTTTTGTCGGAACATCTGCTGATGCCTTTGCCGGGGTGGCTTCCGCAACCGCGCGCGATGGATGACTGGCAGACCAGCGCGTCGAAGGGAAGCGAACCTGCCCCCGACGAACCCTTTCAAAAGAGTATGCTCGAACATGCTGCGCGGCCTCAGCCACAGAGTGTCATGACTGCGCGTGACCTGCCTGAATAGCTCAATGGAAACCTCAGTTGAGGATATGGGATACGCACCGATCCCATATGGAACATGATCTTTATTAGCGAACTCTACTGTCCTTCGGCTCGTCCACTGACAATCTTGTGAATTTCTTACAACGCGTCCGATTCATCGCGTGATTGCGGCAATAGGGCGCTTAATCGCAATTAATGCAGGGTGTTCGCGGCTAGAGGCACGCATGTTGCCACTTACTTCAATGTTCACGACCGGAAACCTCGGAATTCAGAATTAGTTGAAGGAGAAGTCAAATGCTGATCACGAAAAAAATGTTACTGGCAATTGGGCTAATTGCGGCGCTGGTGGGCGGCGGTCTTGGCGCGTTGATTACCAATTCGTCACAGAAAACGGAAGCCGCAAACGATAGTTATCAAAACACTCAAGCGGCGAACACGGGGACCACGGCGGACCGCGAAGTTGGCAACCCGTCGCAGTTCAATACGGCGCCTGAGCAGGTTGCGTATCGCGAAGGTTTCGAAGAGGGCTATAACTCTTGTGCGTCGGCTGCCCTGGGCACGGGCACGAACCGTAACGCGACCCGCAGCAATGTAGTCTCGAACAATTACTCGACCACGCGGGCGCGACGCGTTTCTAACAGCGGCTCGCGCAATGTGTACTACGACTATGAGCAGCCTCGTCCGAAGGGACGTAGCTTCTGGTCGAAACATCGTGACAAGCTGACGATGGCGATTGGCACGGGTTCAGGCGCGGCAATTGGCGGCCTGGCTGGTGGCAAGAAGGGCGCGGGCATTGGTGCGCTGGTCGGTCTTGGCGGTTCGGCCTTGTACACCTACAAGCTTCGCAAACGTTCGCCCAGGTACTAACCTGACAGGAGCGGTTTCGTGAACAGCAAGCACAGACTTCTGTTTGCAGCCATCCTGTTGGTCGCAACAGGTGGAAGGGCAGTTTCAATAGAGACTGCCCTTTTTGCTGCCCCTCAATCCGCGCCTCAGGGCACGGCTCGCGCGACTGTGCGGCCTGTACGTTTGCGTGAAGTTCGCGGACGCGGGCTGTTAGCAGACGTGTGGATCAATTCCGTGGGGCCGTTCACCTTTGCCATTGATACTGGCGCCGGGGTAACGCTCGCATCACCGCGCGTCGCGTCGGCAGCGCGCCTCGACGTTCGCTCGGATCGCAGCCGTTCAATTGCGGGCTTAAGTGGCCGCGGGACGACAGCCCACGACGCTGACGTTCAAAGTTTGGCGATCGGGGATCGGACGAACTACGTGCCGGGCACGCGGTCAGTAGTCGTGACACCCGGGTTACCCAACGATATCGACGGAGTATTGGATCCGACCGAAGTTTTTTCGCCTCTGGGGTACATCATCGACATTCCCCGATTAGAACTTTCCACGTTCGATTCCCGCGCGCTGCCTTTGAGTCTTGAGGATCAACCGCGCGAAGGAGCGGTTGTGCGCTGGTTACGCCAGGGATCAAGTCACCGTCCATTCGTCCAGTTGGACAACGGCGACCGCGCGTTAATTGATACTGGTTCGAGCCTGGGTTTAGGGATCAGATCAAATTCTGAGCCGGCTCGTGGTCGCGTTTCTTACTCGCGAGACATCGGCGGCGGCCAGGTCTCGACCCAACGCGTGCGACCGATGACCGTCGCCATCGGCGCGCTTGAATTGAAAAACATTCCGACCGATGTCATTTCGGGCGCGGAAGCCGGGGCGCCTACGCTTTTGGGACTCAGCGCGCTACGGCCGTTCCGGCTCGTCTTCGATCCGGTTAATCGCCTGATTGAAATTGCGCCATCCTCACGCCGCTAAAGCCTCGCCATTAACCTGCCTTTTGAAGTTTTTGAAACTCCTGTAGTTGACAGCCGCCTTAGTTCTTCATAAGCTCGCCCGTCACTTCTTGAGTTTTCGGTTGCCTCTCGCAAAGTAGGTCCTGCCCGAGAAATCTGGCTTACACAATTAATTTCAAGGAGAATCAATGAAGAAGAATTCAGTCTTTATGCGGGGAGCCATTGTCAGTGCGCTCTTTGCTGTCACTATCATCCAACCGGTCGCGCTTAGCCGGGGTTATGCAAAAAGCGTCGCCGCAGTGGAAAACATTTCAGTGCGCGCGCTGGACGATCCGGAAGCCGTATATCAGGGCGCTCGTATTGTTCACAACGTCACGGTCAAGGGTCAAAAGGGAATGCGCGTGCACGCGAAGTTCAGCGTCAAACATGGCTATGACGTGGCCTGCAAGATGATCGCGTATTTTTATTATGACGATTCTGATAATACGCCGTTGAAAGCCAGTGAGGCGCAATACCGTACGAAAACCGGAAACGTCTCGGCCCAAACGAACTTTACGCCGAAGTATGACCCGGCCGTCTATAACGATCTGCAAATCTTCATCCCGTACGACGCGCTGAACATGGAGAGCGGGGAAGAGCACGATCTGAAGTTTTATCTCGCACTCTATGACACCGAGGGTGAAAGGTTCTTTGGGAAGTCCGGCTGGTATAAGTTCCAATTGACGATGCCTTAACGACTGTGGAGATCAAACAGCGGCAGCCCGGCCACGCTTAAGAAAGGGAGAACGTTTCGATGAAGCCTAACATTGGCAAAATTCCCGTTTGCGGGCCGAGGCTGCTTGCTGTTTTGATTCTGCTCGTTTGTGGGACTACGGGGTTGGCTCAGGACGAAGCGGGCACGATTGATGTGTCGCGGGTCCCGGCGCAAGCGAAAGACGCCGCGTCGTTTGTGCCGGCCGGTTGGAAGATTGAAGAACAAGTCACCGGCGATCTCAACGGCGATTCGCTGCCGGATTATGTGATTAAGCTCGTCGAAGCTAAGCCTGCAAAAGATGCCGACGATATGCCCACTGAACGCGGCAGGGCGCTGGTCATTGCTCTGGCTGCAACAGATGGCACCCTGAAACGCGCGGGCCTGGCGGCCAAGCTACTGCAGTGCACACGCTGCGGGGGAGCGTTCTATGGTGTGGTCGAAACGCCGGCCGGTGTCTCGATTGAAAAAGGAGTGGTCGTAGTTGAGCAGGACCACGGCTCGCGCAACCTAACCAACACCACCTATAAGTTTCGATTCGAGCCGGCGACGCAGCGATTCCTGCTGATTGGGTTCGATTTGGCTGACGCTGACCGGCTGACCGCCCAAGTCGTCTCTGAGAGCAGCAATTACCTGACCAATTCTCGCGTCATTACACGCAGCAAAGGCAACCGCGACCTTAAGACGAAGTCGGCGTTGTCGAAACATAAGTTCTATCTGGAAGACGTTTCCTCGGAAGAGTTTGAGATGGCGGCTTACAAGCGCCTGGGGTTGGACTAAGGGCTGGGCCGGCTTTGCCTCAAAACTCCGAAAGGCAGCTCTCATTCACACCGGGCTTTAGCCCGGTGATAACCAGAGCGCGAGACTAATGAACCGTTTTAACCGTTTACTGGTCTGCTCAACACACTCAGGCGATTGGCTACGAAGGACTTGCCCTGCAAGCGACACGGAGAAACCTTGAAACGGTTCCTATGTTTGGACGGTCTTTCGTCACCGGGCTGAAGCCCGGTGTAAATGAGAGTAAGACTCTCAGACTTTTGAGGCAAAGCAGGCTGGGCCCGAAGCCCGACACCGTGAGGGAGTGCACTCTATGTGTCTCAGTGTGATCTCTGTGGTGAGGTTTTCGCCGAGATATGCTCGCCACAGAGGCACAGAGCACTCACTGAGACAGAGAGTTATGTGGGCTGCTCGAAGCCTTCAACCACAATCATCTGCGTCTTCGCAGTGGCCTGACGAAGAGCTTTCGCTTCAGCGTATTCGGGTGAACTCCACCAGGCTTTCGCCTGATCCACGGAAGGGAACTCGACCATGACCAGTCGCTTCGGCGCCCAGTCGCCTTCAAGGTTTTCAACTTTGCCGCCGCGCACAAGAAAACGGCCGCCATACGCAACGAGCGACGGCGGCACCATCTTCTTGTAGTCTTCGTATCTAACCGGATCTTCTACTTCTACTTCGACAACGATGTAAGCGGGCATCTCGCGTCTCCCTAAACACTGCGATTAGGATTGAAATAACCGCCGCATTGTACCCGCCATCGCCGCTTCTCAGCGAATAGAAATACTCGGCAGTGACGGCCGCGGCAGGAGATTTCCAACCCACGAAATCAACGTCGCAGTGGCTTCACCCGCCAGCGATGCTGACGGTGAGACCGTCAAAGTGTTTTCATCGCCGGTCCAGGTGGCACTGCGATCAAATTCAACATGGCTGTCCACCGACTGATAGATCGAAAGGTACATCTGCGTCTCAGCCGGAATCAGCGAGCGCCATCCATTGCCGCCGTCCGCTAAATAACCAGGCAGCCGGTAGGGATTCGAGTTGTAACCTGCGGCCAGCAGTTCAGTCTTCGTAGCCGTACCGGAACGCAGCGCCTGTTGGACTTCATCCTGACTCTGCAGGAATCTCCAGGTGTCGTTGATGTAAAGCAATTGCGCTTTTAAGGCGTTCGTATGGTCCTGCATCCCGCGCACAAAATCAGAATGGAGCGAAACATTTGGATGCTGCTGGCGAATCGCTGCGTAGGTCTTCGGAATCATTTGGATCATTCCACCCGCGCCGGCTGAACTAACCGAATAACGATAGGTGTCGCCGCGATTCAGCGCATAGAGCGAAAGGACTTCAGCAGAAATATCCGCGCGATTCTCTTCACGAAAACGCTTGTGATCGGTGTGCTCGACAATCACGAGGTGCGCAGCAATTTCGACCAAGTCAGCGGGGATGTGGACACCGTCAGCCGCCAGCGACTGGGACGCCTGGTTGAGCATGCTTGAGACATATGTTTTGCCGGACGCCGCCAGTTCTTCTGAAACCAGCGCCGGATGCGCTGAGACATAGTAAGCCTGCTGAACGTTGCCGCTTTTCTCGATTGGGTAACGCACCATCAGCGGGTAAAGCGCTTTGCGCGTCGCCGCATCACTCACAATCACGGCTGTGTTAACGCCGTTCGCCCGCACAATCCGCACGCGCAAATTAGCGCCGAGATTGCTGACCATTTGGTAATCGCCACCCTTCGTAAGAAAGGAATCTTTGTCGATCGAAAGGACGTTCATTTGTCCGGTCGTCGAATTGAAAGCGGCCAATTGGACGGCCGAGGTGCTGAAGTCCTGCGTCTGGAGCGTGCGTTTCGCCGCTGCCAACTGTTCGTTGATTTGTGCCACCGGCATAACGTTCGGCCGCGCGATATTCTCGCTCGCTGAAGCCACAAGTAGAGCCTCACCGCTGGTGTGCGCCGTCTGTGCGAAGGTGAGGGTTGCGACGAACAGGCACACGCATGCCTGCATGAGGAACTTACTAAATCTTCTCATTCGGTTGTCCTTATTTTGTGAGTTTCAGAATGTCGGGCAAAAACTGAGATGCCCTGACCTTGGTCTCGGTTGTTACGAGAAGGTCACGCAGGAGTGTCAATGAGACTGAATAAAAAGCACACATTGAAATCGTTCACGGTGCGGTAAACGGAAGGTTTTGCTGTGGGGAAAGCTACTCCACAATGGCGAATGCACGCACCGGAAATGTCCCCATGCCTTTTACCTTTGCGGGAACGGCGAAGAATCTGAATCCGGCGAGGGGCAGTTGGCCGAGGTTGCACATATGCTCAACGATTGGGATGCCAGCGCCGAGCAAAATAGTGTGCGCGGGTCTCGTCAAGTCGGCGGTGTCATCGATATTGTAAGAGTCTATGCCGACGAGCGCCGCGCCTTTGTCAGCCAGAAACTGCGCGGCATCTTTGGTGAGAAATGGGTGGCCATCGAAGTACTTGTCGGTCCGCCAATGCCTCGTCCAACCGGTGTGGATCAGAACTGCTTTCGCCTGCACTTCAATTCCCTGGAATGCGGTGGCATCAACACATCTTTGATCTTCGCCGTTTGCCCTAAGCACTGTGCCGTCGAGATTAGCCAGAGATGAAAGCTCCAACTCTGACAAATCCTTGCCATGGTCATATCGATGAAAAGGACTGTCGAGGTAAGTGCCCGTGTTTGCGACCATCTCAATCTTGCCGATTTGAAACTCAGTTCCCGGCGCATAGTGCTGGCGCGATTGTTCCCGGCTAAGGAAATCGCAAATGACAGGTGCAGGCAGGCCTTTATAAGTCACGAGGCCGTCCTCGATGGTGTGGCTAAGCTCGACGAACGTCAGTTCATTCACGCGATGATTCTACGCAGAGAGACGCGTAACGAAAAGGGAACTGATAACCTCCGGCGATGAACTAGCAGCTACTCACAAAGGAATATTCCCATGTTTCTTTGGTGGGTTCTGATCGCGTTTGTTTTCGAGAAGCGCGTGGACGATCACGCGGCGTCTTTCTGTAGTCTTTCTTTGCGGCCTTTCAACCAGCGCTCAAATGAGCTTGGGCTTTCCGACGAACGTTTGCCGAGCAATAGTCCGTCAACGCCGATATCCTCATCCAGGTCAGGCCAATGGATTCCATATCCCGCGCTGCTAATCTCGAATTTGCCTCGTTCGGCATCGGTGCCGTGAGAGAGTCTCGGGTACCAACCAATCGGAACGGATACAGTGCGACCATCCTCAAGGTCGACAGAAAGGGTGTCGTCGGTGACCGACACTTTCAGGACTCTAGCTAATGTAACCTCGACAGAATTCATCCCATTCATTTCTCAACGATTCCAGGTGCTGGCGCACGGCGCGCTCGATGTCGCGCAGCTCCTGCGGCTATAGCCGTGGTTTGTAACCAAAGATGCATCAGGATCAAGCCAAATCTTCGCGCTGAAATCTTCGCGATCAACATGCATGTGTCTGGGCTCTGCACAATCATGCGAATAAAAGTAAAAGCGGTAAGGTCCGGTTCGTAACACCGTCGGCATACGCAAGAGGATTATAGCTTACCCACGTCGAACACTGTCATAATAACAGCCTGGTACGAGTGATAGGCGGTAACTCAAGCAGCCTCACAGCGGAATATTCCCATGCTTCTTTGGTGGGTTCTGATCGCGTTTGTTTTCAAGCAGCGACAGCGCGCGGATCAGTTTTGGACGGGTCTGGGCGGGCTCGATTACTTCATCAATGAAGCCGCGCTCAGCGGCGACGAACGGGGCAGTAGCCCGACCGTTAGGGAGGGCGTGTTTTATCGCTCTTACGTTAATCATCCAGACTGAATAGATCATCGCCTTGGCCTAACAACCCATACGCTACCGCCTTCGCCACATCCTCCTCCTTCCAGAGATAGATTGTACTACCGTGACGGGCCCATGGTTTAACGGTGGGTGAGAGAAGTCCTGCTCGACGCAAGGATCGAGTCGAATAGGACTTAAATGCGCTCAGGACCGGTTCGGGCTTTTACATAGCAGACACTACCGTATGCGCATGATTCGTGCGAACGTTTATTGCGAGTAGCATGTACTTGCGATAATCACACGCCTCACGCACCGCAGTTTCTACGACGTTGCGTTCACGAGCGCCGAGGGTGACAGGTGACTGCTTGCGTTGCTTACTGTCGGACCTTTCCAAAGCTAGATTGGATGCAATCTTAGGCGTGCCATAAATATTATGCTTGCGATCCGTAGAACCGCGCTCGTCACCATGGAGCCATGTGCCGTAACAGCGGAAGGTGATTAGATACGCGAGAGGGAATTCGTTGTCGTCGAAGTCTCTCATTGGGAGGTTGCGGATTATACGCCCTCCCTGACGGTCGGGCTACTCCCCCGCCCCCGCGCGCCGACATCTTCCTACAGAGGTATATTTCCGTGCTTCTTTGGCGGGTTCTGATCGCGTTTGTTTTCCAGCAGCGACAGCGCGCGGATCAACTTTGGACGAGTCTGGGCGGGCTCGATTACTTCATCAATGAAGCCGCGCTCAGCGGCGACGTAAGGGCTGGCGAACTTATCTTCTAATTCATTTACACGAGATCGGCGCGCCGACGCTTTATCTGAAGCCTCAGCCAATTCGCGCCGATACAAAATATCAACTGCTCCTTCAGGTCCCATCACGGCAATCTCGGCTGAAGGCCAGGCGAAGTTGATGTCGGTGCGAATGTGTTTCGAGCCCATGACGCAATACGCGCCGCCGTAAGCCTTCCGCGTAATCACAGTAACTTTCGGCACAGTCGCTTCGGCATAAGCGTAGAGCAGCTTCGCGCCATGCTTGATGATGCCGCCATGCTCCTGTGAAATGCCGGGCAGGAAGCCGGGCACGTCTTCAAAGGTCACAATCGGAATGTTGAAGCAGTCGCAAAAGCGCACGAAGCGCGCGCCTTTTATCGAGCTGTCGATGTCCAAAACACCGGCGAGGTACGCAGGCTGATTGGCGACGATGCCCACAGGCTTGCCATCCAGCCGGCCGAAACCAACCACAATGTTCGGCGCGTAGTCGCGATGCACTTCAAAGAAGTAGCCTTCATCGACGATCGAATCAATCACTTCGCGAATGTCGTAGGGCTGGTTCGACGCTTCCGGGACTATTGAATTTAGTTTTGTGTCGGCGCGATCAGGCGAATCGGTCGTCGCCAGGCGCGGCGGATCGTCGAGATTGTTCGAAGGAATAAATGACAGCAGTTCGCGCACCATGCGCAGCGCGTGCTCGTCTGAATCGGCGGCGAAGTGCGCGACGCCGGATTTACTGTTGTGCGTGGCGGCGCCGCCAAGCTCTTCCTTCGTGACGTCTTCATGCGTCACGGTTTTAATCACATCCGGGCCGGTGATGAACATGTAGGACGTGTCCTTCACCATAATGTTGAAGTCGGTAATCGCAGGGCTATACACGGCTCCTCCGGCGCACGGTCCCATAATGCAGCTAATTTGAGGAACAACCCCGGATGCCAACGTATTACGCAGAAAAATGTCTGCGTAACCGCCGAGACTGACGACGCCTTCCTGAATGCGCGCCCCGCCGGAATCGTTCAGCCCGATGATGGGCGCGCCCACCTTCATCGCGAGGTCCATCACTTTGCAGATTTTTTCAGCGTGCGTTTCGGAAAGGGAACCGCCAAAGACCGTGAAGTCCTGTGCGAAGACAAACACTTTGCGGCCGTCAATCAATCCGTGGCCGGTCACAACCCCGTCGCCCGGATATTTCTGTTTGTCGAGGCCGAAGTCCTGTGAGCGATGCTCAACCAGCTTATCGAATTCCTGGAACGTTTCGTCATCGAGGAGGAACTCGACTCGTTCGCGCGCGGTCATCCTGCCGGCGGCATGTAGCTTCTCAACACGGTCCGCGCCACCGCCTTCTTCCGCGCGCCTTTCACGCTCGCGCAGTTGATCGAGCTTGGAAAGTTTCGCGGGCTGTTGTTTTTGTGAACTCATAGTCAGCGGTCAGTAGTCAGTAGTCAGTAGTCAGTTGTAGAACGTCGAATGCTCAACGGACAACTGACAACTGACGTTTTTACGCCACCATTCGCTTCCGCAAACTCCGCATCGCCCATTCGCACGCCACGAGCGCTGATATTACCAGATAGACGGCTTCGTACACGTGACGTTTTAGGAAGTGGCCGGTCAAAAACGCCCGCGTCAGATCAATCGACTCTGTCAAGGGCATCGCCCACGCGGGAATTTGCAGCCACACCGGCAGGACTTCAATCGGATACCACGCGCCCGACACATACATGAACGAAAAAAAGACCGCCATGTAAATGTTGAAGGCATCAATGTCGCGGACGTGTGCGGTGACGCCCAGAGACAGCCCGGCCATGAATAATGCGCCGAGCAACAAGGGCAGAGGAGCGAGCAGAGCCCACCACGAAGTTGCGCCTCCAAAAATCGCCAGCACCACCAGAATGATCAGCGTATCGAAAAAAGCGTGCGTGACGGCCCAGAGTATTTCGGCGAAAGCCAGCGACTCGGCATCCACGGGTGTGGCGAGGATCGCGTCATAAGTCGATTGGTAGACCATGCGAAAGTACGACGCGTACGTGGTTTCGAACATCGCGCGCATCAGAACCGTAATGCCGAGGATGCCTGCGCCCGCAAAGGTAAGGTAAGAAACGCCGGTTACCTGGCCGGCCACGAGCGCTCCGATGCCCCAGCCGAAACCGAGCACGGAAATAACCGGCTCGATAACTGGGGCGACCAGATTAAGTCGCCACAGCCGGAGGTGCACCATGACATTGCGCCGCCACACGGCGCAGGTGTCTGCCAGGTTGATGCGACTAGCTGCTAAACTCATGATTAACTAACTCGTTCCGAAATGTCCTGTCCGATCTCGCAATGATCAGCACCCTCCTTAACGGTCGGGTCTCTCCGCCCTCTTTCGGTGAAAGGGAACTGACGCGCTTCGATCAGCGAAGTGACCTCACTGATTGCCCGTTGAACTTCGCGCCGCAGCTCGTCTTCATAACCAAAGACCTTCGCGTTTTGCTCGAACTCATCCATATCGAGAACTTTGTAAGTGAAGTCCGGCTGCACTAAGACATCAATATCCAGGTCGATATAGCTCAACACGCCATTTTCCAGCTTGGGTGGAGTGTTGATATTGCAGTACCAGAGCCGAGTGTCGCCGTCATTCCTCAGGAACCGAAAAATGTTGTACCAGCGATTGAACCAATAGTATTCAGCCGTACGAGTGCCGCGCGGAATTTCTCCCAACAGTTCATGCTTAACGTCATACTCGAACTCTGCATCAAGGATGATGAGTGAATCGTCACAGCTCGCAACGCGCGCACTCCAGCGGCGGTATTCCGTGCCGTCGTATTTTAGGACGCGGACTGCGATGTCTTGAGCTTTGCTCATCGTCTCCGACTGCACCCTCCCTACGGTCGGGTTTCCGCAATCGCCTCCGAACTGCACCCTCCCCTACGGTCGGGTTTCTGCACTCGACTCCGAAGTGCACCCTCCCTTACGGTCGGGTTTCCGCAATCGCCTCCGAAGTGCACCCTCCCTACGGTCGGGTTTCCGCAATCGACTCGGACTGCACCCTCCCCTACGGTCGGGTTTCCGCCGAAGTCCCTCTCATACATGTCGGGCTACTGCCCCAACTCGTTATCGCCGACAAGTTGCAGAAAGACATCTTCAAGGTTCGACAGACGAATCATGCGACGCCGTCCCTCATATTCCTTTTCCTTCATAAGTGGCGTGAGCATTTCGGCTTCAGCGGCAAAGTAAATATGAGCGCTGTTCCGGGCAATCGCGTTGATGCCGTTGCTCGTGGCCCTAAGCGGCAAATCGCCTACGTCGCGGACTTCCAATGCGTAACGCGATACCTTAGCGAGCACGAGGTCGCGCGGCGTGCCGGTCGCCAGGATCTGTCCGCGGTCAATGACTACCAGACGCTCACAAAGTTTCTCAGCTTCGTCCATGTAATGCGTCGAAAGCAGAATTGTCACTCCACTCACGCGCCGCAACTCTTCCAGCTTCTGCCAAATCTCCTGGCGCACTTGCGGGTCCAGACCGGTGGTCGGCTCGTCCAGCACCAGCAGCCGCGGCTCATGCAGCAGCGCGCGCGCAATCATCAGACGCCGCTTCATGCCTCCGGATAGATGATCGACCTTGGCGTCAGCACGCTCAGACATTCCGATGAACTGCAGCAATTCGTCAGCGCGTGCCGCCGCCTGCTTTTTCGTCATTCGGTAATAGCTTGCGTAAACGATTAGGTTCTTGATGACATTGAGATCAGGATCCAGATTGTTGTCCTGCGGTACAACCCCGATGAGCGCGCGAATCTGCCGGCCCTGCGTGCGGACATCAAGTCCCTCGACAAGCAACTCACCCGAAGTCAGCGGCGAGCGGCAGGCAATCATGCGCATCGTCGTGGACTTGCCGGCGCCGTTAGGCCCGAGCAATCCAAACGTCTCGCCCTGGCGGACTTCGAAGTCGATTCCGTTGACCGCCGTTTGCTTACCGTAGGTTTTGGTGAGATTAGTGGCCTTTACAACAGACGCCGCCGGCCCCGCGTCAGAGGCCAGGGGAGTTCCGTCCCGCGGTGAGGCGCGCAGGTCGACAGACTCGTCGGGCATGTTTCGATCTGTACCTAACATCTGACATCAAGCCTCTGACCTCTCTGGCTTCAGCCTTTGGCCGCGGACGCTTTCTTTGAATCGGCGAGGAACGTTTCCTGCCCCTTCTCTGTGAGCGGATGCTTCAACAACTGCTGGAACACTTTGAAAGGCATCGTCGCGATATCGGAACCCATTCGCGCCGCCTCAATGACGTGGATTGGATGGCGCAGGCTGGCCGCCAACACCTCGGTCTTCCAATCGTACTGATCGTAGATCTCGATGATCTCCTCGAGCAGCCGTAAACCATTGTCGCCGATGTCGTCGAGCCGACCAATGAAAGGACTGATGAAGGACGCGCCGGCTTTGGCCGCGCAAACTGCCTGCGCCGACGAGAAGCAAAGCGTCACGTTAACCTTGATTCCTTCCTGGTCGAAGATGCGCGTGGCTTCCAGTCCGGCGACCGTGAGCGGCACTTTGATGACCACGTTGGGCGCGATCTTCACGTACTCGCGGCCCTGCTTGAGCATCTCGTCGCGATCGTCGCTGGTCGTTTCGGCCGAAACGGGACCGGAAACTATTTTGCAGATCTCGGCAATGTGTTGCTTGAAATCGACGTTGCCTTCTTTGGCGATGAGCGTCGGATTTGTGGTGACTCCGTCAGCAAGGCCGAGCGCGGCTGCTTGGCGAATCTCGTCCAGGTTAGCGGTGTCGAGAAAAAACTTCATGCGTCCTCCTGAGTTGTTTTTCGGAATGATAAGCGAAACACGTCGCGATTGACAGTGACGGCGGGAAAAGTAGTGCCGCTATTTAGAAGCTCTCTGCGCCACCTCCGCGTTCTCAGCGTCTCCGCGGTGATTCAATTCTCAAGCGTTTCACCGCAGAGACGCCGAGGTCGCAGAGATCACGCAGAGGAAACTGCGAGTAGGGCACCAGTACGCAAAACAAAGTGACTGAACCCGATTACGTCTAGCGATACAGACCATTTCGTGCCGGTGTCCGGGTTCGAAGACTATTTTTCGGACGCATCATAAGGGAACAACGATTGCTCTGTGCTCGGTCAAACCGCTTTCCCCTCAGTTCACGCACGGAGGTCCTTTATGAAATCCAGTTACTTGAGAACCATTTTAATGGCGGTAAGTCTCGGCGTCAGCGCAGCGTTTGGTCTTGCCGGTTTTGCTCAAGCCCAGGATCCGGGCGACCGCAATCAGAGACAGAATGCGCGGCGCGAGCAAAGAGAGGAACGTCGGGAAGAACGCCGCAACAACCAGGGGAACAACCAGGGGAACGAGCAGCGCAACAACGACCAAGCGGAGCAGCAACGTCGCAACGACCAGCAGGCGCAGGAGCAGCGCCGGCAGGCTGAGGAAGGGCGTCGCCAACGGCAGGAACAGGAACGCGCCGAACGACAACGGCAAGCGGACCAGAATCGCCAACAGCAGGAGCAGCGCCGTAACGAGGAACTTCAACGGCAGCGCAACCAGGAAAATCAGCGCAACGAAGAGCAGCGTCGCGCAAACGAAGAACAGCGACGCCGCGCCGAGGTCGAGCGCCGGAATAACGATCAAGAGCGACAGCGCGAATGGCAACGGCGACAGACTGACAACCAGCAGCGAAACAACGAGCAGCAACGCGAACTTGAGCGTCAACGCCGTCAGAACGATGTAAATGACCAGCAGGGTCAGGAACAGAGACGACAGAGGGAACTACAGCGTCGCCAGAATGATGAGCAACGGCGCACACTGGAGGAGCAGCGCCGGAATCAACAGCGACTGACTGAAGAGCAAAGGCGCCTATTGGAAGAACGTCGTCGCGAAGAAGAAGGTCGCCGGAACAACAGAGACTGGCGCAATGGGCGGAATCGCGATGGGCGCGACGGCAACCGCACCGGTAACGGCAACCGCACCGACAATCGCACGGATAATCGAGTTGGTAATCGCACCTGGTCTACCCGCGACCGCGAAGACTGGCGGCGCAGGGAAGAGACTTCGTGGCGTCAACGTCAGAACGACTGGCGACGACGAGAAAACGAGCGTGACAATTGGTGGCGCCAGCGCCAACAGCAGATCCAAAACCAACGTCGTCAGAACTACTGGCGGCTTCATCAACGGTACCTGGAGCGGCTGCGTCGCGATCGTGACCGGCGGACCCGATTTGTGTACGTCAACGTCGGCTCGCCGACTTATCAATACTACCGCAGCAACCAGTCCTACTACGTGAACCAGCACGGCGCGGACATGCTGCGCCGCGCGATCGACATGGGTTACGAAGAAGGGTACCGCGCGGGCGCCGCAGACCGTGACGACGGTTGGACTTTTGATTACGAGAATTCTGACGCTTATCTCGACGCGACCTACGGTTACGACGGGTATTACGTTGATGTGAGCGAGTATCAGTACTACTTCCGCGAGGGCTTTCGACGTGGTTACGAGGACGGCTATCACAGCCGTTATCAATACGGCCAATACTCAAACGGTAAGTACAGTATTCTCGAGCAGATTCTCAGCGTCATCTTGAATCTGCAGGGCTTCTAAGTCCGCAAGCACCTTCATTTAACTTCGGTCCGTGCGTTACAAGCGTGCGGACCGATTTTTTTTGAGGCTAGGGAACGGTCTGCCCAAAAAGCCGGGAGCGAACAAACTCGTCGAGCTGCGTAGCAGCGGTCTTAGCAAGCCCAAGGCGAGGTTTTGCGAGCCTTGGGAAACCATGCCCGTTATAGATCCGGCGGAGCCCGCGAGGCGGGTGACATCTCAGTCCCGAGTTCAGAGTGTTGTTTGCGTCAGAACCAACGCGAGCGCCTCGTTGAGTGGTTTTCTGAAGAAAAATCCTGATCGCGATCCTTCCGCTAGCCTAACTCAAGGTCGCTGCTCCGCGGCTCCTACAAAACTTATTAACCACCGTAACCCAAAGCTCGCAAAGCCTCGCCTTGGGCTTAAATACATCCGCTGCTTCGCAGCTTCGTTGAATATTATCAGGGAGATCTGACGTGATCAGCAATCAATCAAGAGCATTTAGCGTCACCTAAGACTCTTTGCTCAAAGCCGCTAGGGAACGGTTTCTGAGACGACTTCCGACGGCTGGCTCCTGTTTCCGGCAGTGTCTACGGCGACGACGTAATAATGGTAAGTCTTACCCGGATCGACATTCTCGTCTCTCAGGGTTGTGCGGGAAACTAAAGCGGGCGTAATCAAAGTCCAGGGCTTCGGCGCGTTAAGGTCGGTTGACCGGTACACGAGGTAACCCGCGATGTCGCTTTCCGGATTCGCGGCAAAGAATATCGACAGAAGTCCGGACGCCGCCCCGATGCTCACGCCTGTGGGCGCAGAAGGTTCAAACGTGTCGACTGGGGTGACATCCACGCTGTTGGAGTTCAAGCTTTCAACTGGCTGCGCCAGTGTGCCGAGGGAAACCGAACGCACGACGTACGTATATTTCTCACCAAACTTGAAGTTGCGGTCCTGATATTCAGGCGTGGTAATCAGCGCTTGATTGATCGGAATCTGGCCGGGCTCGTTTTGTGACGCGGTGACGCGATACACGTTGTAGCCCAGAAGGTTCACCGGCGTGGAACCGTCGATGTTCTGTTTGGGCGGTTCCCATTTCAGCGTGATCGCGTTTTGAGAAACCTCAGCCCTCACGTTGGCCGGCGTTTCCGCGATCTTCGCGGCCGGCTCAATCAGCAGAAAATTCGAAAACGCGGCGCGCTGGCCGGCGGCGTTTACATAACGAACGGCGTAGCGCAAACGCGAAGGCTCCCCCGCCAGTTCCAGGCTGTCGATATAAGTCAGGTTGTCCGTTGCCTTTTGGATGTCAGCGTAGGGAACCGACCCCATCAAAGTCGCCCGCGCGCCGAAGTCTTCCTCGGTCATCGGTCGGGGCGCATCCAGCTTTTCCGCGACGCGATACACGTCTACGCGCCGAATACTCTGCACACTGCCGCTGCCGGCGTTACGGCGTGGGGCTGGCCAACTAAGGATTACCTGATTGCCACGTTGCACGCCCGACAAAGCTTCAGTGCGTTGCGGAATGCGCTCAACCGGTGGTCGCGGTGGCAGGCGCTTGCCACAGGTCGGCGCCATCGACACAACGACCAATGCCAGCAACAACATTAAGTGACGGGTGGCCGACTTGCGCGAAACGACTGAAGGTTTGGCGGATTGAGGCACGTTCGGTAGAAGTGTCGTCTAGAGGATGTAGCGACTGAGATCCTGATCCTTCACAGTGTCGGCGAGCATCAGCTCGACGTAAGCGGCATCGATCGTTTTATTCTTCGGCTCGAGGTCAGGACCTTCGAAGCTAATCTCATCGAGCAGTCGCTCCATGATGGTATGTAACCGTCGCGCGCCGATGTCTTCCGTATTGCTGTTGACGCGGGCCGAGAAGTTCGCGACCGCATCGATCGCATCCTGAGTGAACTCAAGTTTGACGCCCTCAGTTTCCATCAGCGCCAAGTACTGCTTGACCAGCGAGTTCTTCGGCTCAACCAGGATTCGTTTGAAGTCCTCGATTGTCAGGGATTCTAATTCCACGCGGATAGGGAAGCGGCCCTGGAGTTCCGGTATCAGGTCTGACGGCTTGGAAACGTGGAACGCGCCGGCGGCGACGAACAGAATGTGATCCGTCCGGACCATGCCGTAACGAGTGTTGACGGTGGTGCCTTCAACGATCGGCAGAATGTCTCGTTGCACGCCCTCGCGTGAGACGTCCGGCCCATGACCGGACTCGCGGCCGGCGATCTTGTCGATCTCGTCGAGGAAGATTATGCCCGATGATTCCACCCGCTCGAGCGCGGCACGCGCGACTGTGTCCATGTCGATGAGGCGTTCTTCCTCTTCCTGCATCAGGTACTCCATCGCTTCGTCCACGCGCATCTTGCGGTGTTTGGTGCGCCCCTGGAACATGTTGCCCAACATGTCCTTCATGTTGATGCCCATCTCTTCGACGCCCATCGGCCCCGCGAATTCAATCGTCGGAAAGCTCTTTTCGCGTACTTCGATTTCGACCAGCCGGTTGTCGAGCTTGCCTGAACGCAGTTGAGTCCGGAGCTTCTCACGGGTGCGCGCAAAGTTTTCGTCTTTAGGCTCATTGTCCGGAACGAGGACCGGCGCCGTGATTTCTCCCGAGTCAAAGTCGAATAGGGGAGCGCCCGACCCGGATTTGGGCGGTGGCAGAAGGATGTCGAGAATCCGTTCCTCCACATTCAGCTCGGCCTTATCAGCAATCTCTTCGACTTTTTCCTGGCGCGTCATCTCGACCGCGATTTCGGTCAGGTCGCGAATCATGCTTTCGACGTCACGGCCGACGTAGCCTACTTCAGTGAACTTCGAAGCCTCGACCTTCAGGAAGGGCGAGTTCGACATTCGCGCCAGCCGGCGAGCGATCTCAGTCTTGCCGACGCCCGTCGAGCCAATCATGATGATGTTCTTGGGAATGACGTCCGCGGCGAGATCCGGCGCGAGCTTCTTGCGGCGGACGCGATTGCGCAGAGCGATCGCCACTGCGCGCTTGGCGGCGTTTTGTCCGACGACATGCTTGTCGAGTTCCGCGACGATCTGCCGCGGCGTAAGGTCGTCCAGCCGGACGTCCTGTTCTTCCTGCTCACCTGCGAGATAAATAACCATTTCTTAAATCGGTGCTAACTAAACTTTTCCGTAACTGTCGGCGCGCCTACGCTTGAGCCACGCTTAACTCTTCCACGATGATGTTTGAGTTGCTGTAGATGCAAATCTCGCCGGCGACGCGCATCGCTTCCACCGCGATCTCTCGCGCAGAGAGTTGCGTGTTTGCCATCAGGGCGCGCGCTGCCGCCAACGCGTAGGACCCGCCTGAACCAATCGCGAGCACGCCATCGTCAGGCGAAATCACATCGCCGTTGCCGGAGAGAAGAAACGAAGTCTTGTCATCGGCCACGACCAGCAACGCTTCCAGGTGCCGGAGAATCTTGTCCGTGCGCCACTCCTTGCTCAGCTCAATCGCGGCGCGTTCAAGATTGCCATGGTACTGTTCAAGCTTGCCTTCGAAACGCGTCAGCAAAGAGAACGCGTCACCGGTAGCACCCGCGAAGCCCGCGAGAATCTTATCGTTGTAAAGGCGGCGAACTTTTTTCGCGCTGGACTTCATCACCGTTTCGCCCATGGTGACCTGGCCGTCGCCTGCAAGTGCCACCTGGCCATCGCGACGCACCAGCAAAACAGTCGTGCTGCGGATTTTCGGGGATTGTTCTTTCGTCATGAAGTGAAACAGCACTATAGGAATGACGGCGAAGTTTAGTCAAGCTAGGCATCTGCGCTATTATGGCGTTTGCGAAGTAATCCGATCGATTGATAGCAGCACCGCGAGAATGACGACACGAACACGGCCGCGCATCGGCATCACGATGCGCCTCGAGCTGGAAACTGACAGGTTCTATCTTTCCCGTCATTACAGCGAAGCAGTTGAAGCCGCCGGCGGTTTGCCGGTGCATATTCCTCTGATTCCCGACGCCGGGTTTCTGCGCGAAACGGTCGCGGGGCTCGATGGAGTTTTGCTGCCGGGAAGCGACTCGGATGTTGATCCCTTGCGGTACGGGCACGACCCGCATCCGAAGCTGGGCGCGGTTCATCCCATCAAAGATGAGACGGACGTGCTCGTGCTGAATGAAATTGAAGAGCGCGCTCTTCCTTTGTTCGCGATCTGTTTTGGGATGCAGGTACTGAACGTCTCGCGCGGCGGTACGTTGATTCAGGACATCGGCAGTCAATGGCCAAACCCGATCAAGCACGAACAGGGCACGCCACGCGACAGGCATTCGCACAGTGTGCGTTTGCTTCAGGAGAGTTTGCTTTGCCAGTTGGCAACCAGCGAGCGCGCGCCCGTGAACAGTCATCATCATCAGGCGCTGGACACACTGGGAAGGGAACTGGTCGCGACGGCATGGGCTCCGGACGGGTTGGTGGAGGCGATAGAAGATCCGCGCAGCGATCGCTTTGTGTTGGGCGTGCAGTGGCATCCCGAGCTCGGTTGGGAACGCGATGAATTTGCGCGCGCGCTGTTCGAACGATTCGTGGAAGAGGCCGCCACTTTTGCCGCGCGTCGAGCAGGCGATTGCGAACCGGCAGGAACCACTGCGTGATTTCCCTGAACCTCGAAAATAAGGTTGCAGTCGTTACCGGAGGCTCGCGCGGCATTGGGCGCGCAGCCGTTGACTGCCTGGCGAGGCTCGGCGCAAGCGTCGTAGTGAATTATTTGCAGGATAAGAAAGCCGCGGATGCCGCCGTCGGATTTGCGGAAGAGCAAGGCGTTCAGGCGCTCGCGGTCAAGGCGGATATGTCTTACAAGGGAGATGCACAGCGGCTGATCGACGCGACTATCCACAAGTTTGGGCGCCTGGACTTTTTGGTTTGCAACGCCGGCATCTGGGAAGGCAGCGCCATCGATCAGATGACCGAAGAGGTTTGGAATCGCACAATCGATCTAAATCTAAAGGGAACTTGGGCTGCCTGCCGGGCGGCGGTGCCGCCCATGAAGCAGAACGGATTTGGCCGCATCGTAATTGTGAGCTCAACGGCCGGCCAGCGGGGCGAGGCAAATGTCTCGAATTATGCGGCGTCGAAAGGTGGCCAGATTTCGTTCACGAAATCGCTGGCAGCCGAGCTGGGACCATTCGGCATCAATGTAAACTGCGTAGCGCCGGGTTGGGTCGATACTGATATGTGCGCCGATGCTTTTGCGCGACCCGGTTTCCGAAAAGCGCTTGAGGAAACAATTCCCGTCGGCCGCGTGGCCACGCCGGAAGACATCGCCTGGCCCATAGCTTTCCTTTGCACCGACTGGGCACGTCACATCAACGGCGAAATTTTGAACGTCAACGGCGGCTCTGTTCTTTGCGGATAGGTTGGGTGGAAACTTAAGTGTCTAACGGCCGACATCAAATCAAACTTGGCCTCGAGCGACTGCTCGATGAACGTGTCGGGGCGCTGGCGGGTGTGCGCGTCGGGCTAGTTTGCAACCAGGCGTCAGTCGATCACGGCTTTCGACATGCTGCCGATCTCTTTCACGAGCATTCGCAGATCAACCTAACGGCGCTGTTCGGTCCGCAGCATGGCATTCGCGGCGACGTGCAGGACAACATGATCGAGACAGGGCACGCGGTCGATCGTCGCACGCAGGTTCCGATCTATTCGCTGTACAGCGAAACGCGTGAGCCCACTGACGAGATGCTGCGCGACGTCGATGTCATCGTTGTCGATCTTCAGGGCGTCGGCTGTCGCATCTACACCTTCGCGTACACGATGGCGAACTGCATGCGAGCAGCGAAGCGTCTCGGTAAGAAAGTAATCGTCTGCGACCGCCCGAACCCGATTGGCGGAGAGATGGTCGCGGGCAATGTAACTGAACGAGGACACGAATCCTTCGTCGGACAGTTCTCGCTGCCTACCCGTCACGGCATGACCATGGGCGAGCTGGCTCGTCTGTTCAACGGGCATTTCGGCATCGGCTGCGAATTGGAAGTCGTTGGGTTGGGCGGTTGGACGCGCGACCTTTGGTATGAAGAGACGGACGGCCCCTGGGTTCTCCCGTCGCCGAACATTCCCACCCCAGACAGTTGCAAGGTCTTCCCGGGGACAGTGCATCTGGAAGGCACGCAGATGTCGGAAGGGCGGGGAACTACGCGACCCTTCGAGTTGATTGGTGCTCCGTACATCGACGCTGACCAGTACGCAGAAGCGCTGGCGGGGTTGCATCTGCCGGGCGTCGCTTTCCGGTCATGCGTCTTTATGCCGACGTTTCAGAAGCACGGCGGCAAAGCGTGTGGTGGCGTTCAGATTCAGGTTACCGACCGCGCGACCTTTGAGCCGGTTTCGGCGGGTGTTGCAATAGTGAAGACGGCCCATGACCTCTACCGGGACGACTTTCGCTGGAAAGATCCGCCGTACGAGTACGAGTTTGAACGGAATCCTTTTGACGTGATCTCGGGGACGACGGAAATGCGCGCGCAGATCGAACGCGGCGATTCGCTTGACTCAATCATCCAATCCTGGCAGCCGGCTTTGGAAGATTTCAAAGACGTGCGCCGGGCGCACTTACTTTATTGATTTTCTCAGCCGTGGAAGGGCCGACAGCTAAAGAACGGCCTAAAATAAGAGCGATCGGCAGATTGAAGTTAATTAATCACTTTAGGTAAAGACCGAGGGAGACAAAAGCTTTGGTAGCGAGAATGGAAAGAGAGCGCGACGTTGAGACGCCGGGATTCGCGTGGCTGGTTGGCCTCGCCGGATGGGCGATTCCGGGCGCGGGCCATCTGATGCAGAAGCGTTGGCGCCGAGGCGCGTTGGCGGGCGGTGCGGTGTGGGTGATGTTCTTAACCGGGCTGTGGCTCGGCGGTCATCTCTACGGCGTGACCGGCCAGGAACAGGGATTCAGCGTTTTCTTTCAGCTGCTGCCAATGATCGCAAACATCGGCGCGGGTTTGCTTTATATCTTCTGCTGGATTGCCGGGGTTGGGTTTACAGAACACGCTCAACTCGTCACATATGAATACGGAAACACTTTTCTGCTCGTGGCCGGCTTGTTGAATTATTTAGTCATGCTTGACGCATTCGATATCGCCGCGGGGAGAAAGCCATGAGACACGTTCTGTGGATGGTTGTCTTCGCGGCCCTGACGGCGGTCGTGTTCGGCATTGCGGCCAAAGGCACCGAGCGTCAACGGCTCATCTACGGCGTTAAGGTCTTTGGTGAATTCGTCGCGATTGCCTTTCTCCTCGGCTGGATTCTGTATTTCATTCCTTCTCCATAACCCCTCGGAGCCCCGTTCGTTGTGAACCTGGTCACCACCGATGCCATTGTCCTGCGTAGCTACAACCTCGCTGAGGCTGATCGCATAGTAGTTTGCCTGACGCGCGACGCAGGGCTAGTGCGCGCCGTTGCCAAAGGCGCGCGCCGGATGAAGAGTCGCTTTGGCGCTGCGCTTGAGCCGTTCACGGTTATCCGCCTGGAGTTCTACGAAAAGGAAAACCGGGATCTGGTCACGATGTCGCGCGCGGAGATCGTTAAGTCCAACTTTGAACTTGCAGCACAACTTGAAGTCGCGGAAGTCCTGGGCTACATGGCGGAACTCATCGGGGAATTCGCGCCGCCGCATGAAGCGAACGACAAGCTCTTCCGCATGCTCAACGCGTGCGTGGAAGCCCTGGCCGCTGCGCCTGAAGCCGCCACCCTCGTGCTGCGCTATTTCGAAATCTGGCTGCTGCGTTTGGCTGGTTCGTTTCCAGACGTGAGTGAGTGTGTAGTTTGTGGCGCGGCGCCGACAACGGCGCAGCCGCTATACGTGGATTTTGAAAGCGCGGTGCGTTGCGCGAAATGCAGCCGTGGAATCGGGACGAGGTTGATGCCGGCGATTCAACAAGTTCTGGTTAGCAGCCAAAGACTTGGCCCGTCGGAATTCGCAAACACCTATCAGGCGAGCTTCGCTCAAACAGATGCGGAACTTGCGGAATTCACTCACAGACTGATTGTCCGGGCGCTTGATCGGCGTCCACGCACGATGGTCGCTCCGGCGCGATAGCTGACGTTGTTATCCACAGATTTTACAGATTCAGGTAAATTGGTTCATTAATTCATTGACTCATTGATTCAATGAATCAATGGTTCAATGAGTCAATTTCCTAATCTGTGTAATCTGTGGACTAATCTTCGGGTCTGTGAAATCTGTGGATTAACTCATGGCAAGCCGCCGAATAATCGAGCGTTACATCCTCCGCACCATACTTCCGTACGCGGCCGCGGCGTTCGTCCTACTCACCGGCATTCTGTTCGTCCAACAGAGCGGCCGGTACTTTGAAACCATCTTCCGGACCACCGTCCCGGCGCAATTTCTTTACGGTCTTTCGCTCGCGCTGCTCCCTACGGTGCTGGTCTTCACCATCCCGATGGCGGTGCTTTCCGGAACGATCATCGGTCTTGGCCGCATGGGCAGTGACAGCGAGTTGATCGCGATGCGTGCGGCGGGGGTAAGTCGCTGGCAGATCGTTTTGCCTGCGTTAGTAGTCGGGCTGATCGCCACGGTGGTGGCGTTGCAGCTCAATCTTAGTGAAGCCCCGCACGCCCAGCAGGACTTGCGCGCTCTGGGTGCGCGCGCTGCGCTTTACAAACTCGACTCGCCGGTCGAGCCGCAAACTTTCACGACGGACATTCCGGGATACGTGATCTACGTCCGCGAAGGCGACAAATCGCGCGGCCAGTGGGGCGGTGTTTTTATTCAAACAAAAGAGGCCGACGGCTCAACGCGGCTGATAACCGCGCGCTCAGGCCGCATCGATTCATCCGCCGAGAAATCCGAGCTGGTGCTTGAGGACGCCGTGCAGACAAAGCTGCCGGCGAGCGAAGCGACCGATCAGCAATATGTCGTTGAACGGCTGGACCAGTTGCGCATTCTCTTCAACACCGGGCGCAACGAATTGATTGCGCGGATCCAAAAGTCCGAGAACAAGCCTGACGAAATGGGATTTCGCGCGTTGCGCCGCTTTATCAATGAAAGCAGCGGGCCGCAGCATCGCGAAGGGGTCTTTCTGCTTCATAAGCGCATCGCGCTCGGTTTGTCGCCGCTGGTCTTCGCATTTTTTGGCGCAGTTCTGGCAATGCGCTTCCGCCGCGGCAGTCGGGGTTTCGGCGCGCTCGCGTCCCTCGTCGTCATGGTGACGTATTACCTTTTGGTCGTCGCGGGCGAGCAGTTAACGCGCGGCGGAACCCTTCCGCCGGTGGCAGGGGGATGGCTGGCGACGGCGCTGGTGCTGATCTTCGCGGTGATACTGCTGCTGGTGAACCGGACCTTTAGCTTTTCATTTCGTCGGGCCCGGACGGCCACGACGGACCCAGCGGCACGCGCCGTGATGAAGACCCAGAAAGAGCCAGTTCGTCGCCGGTGGACAGTTCGCTTTCCCACTCTGCTCGACACCAGTGTCGTGCGCACGATGACGTTGAGTTTTTTGTTTGCCTTCGTGGCGCTCGTCATTGTCTTCAACATTTTTACCGGGTTCGAGCTTTGGCGGTTCCTGGTTACTCGTGGCGGCGGGGTGAAACTTCTCGGCCAGTATCTATTCTTCCTTCTGCCTCTGGTAAGTGTAGAGCTATTTCCCGGAAGCGTGCTGGTCGCGGCCTTGCTGACGTACGCGTTGATCGCGCGGAGAAGGGAAGCCGTCGCCTGGTGGGCCAGTGGACAAAGCGTCTATCGCCTGATGCTGCCCGGTTTTGTTTTCGCAATGGTCATTGCGGGTGGACTGTGGCTGATTCAGGAGCAGATCATGCCGGCGGCAAACGTTAAGCAGGACGATCTGCGCGCTCGGATCCGCGGCAACGTTGCGCAGTCCACGCCCGGCGAGCGGCGTTGGCTGGTGAGTAACGACGGCCGGCGGATCTATTCATACGAGTTCGACGATCGCGCTGAAGCGTTGATCAAGCCCTCGATTTACGAATTCGACGCGTCGCGGTTAAGCGAATTGAAGCGTGTGCTGAATGGTGACTCCGCGCGCTGGGTTGGGGTGAACCGCATCGAGATTACTGGCGCGAAATGGTTTGACTTAGGTCGTTCCCAGGTCTCGACACAGTCAGCGCAGGCGATGACGGTTGACGGCGTTGAAACGCCACGCGTCTTCCGGCCGACCGTCGATCGACCATCGCAGTTGGACGCGAGCCGCCTGCGCGAATACATCAAGACTTTGAAAGCGCGCGGCGCCGACACCGCAGTGCTCGCGGTTGGGTTGCAACGTAAGTACGCCGCACCCTTTAGCGTGATCATTATGGCTTTGATTGGCATGCCTCTGGCGGTTTCGCTCGGTCGCAAGAGCACCGTCCTCGCGCTTTGCTCGGCGGTCGTCGTGAGTCTGCTGTTCTGGCTAATCTCGAGCGGCTTTCAGCAACTGGGCGAGCACGCGCTGCTGCCTCCGCAGGTTGCCGTCTGGGCCCCGATTGCGATTTTTGCGGGAGGAGCTTTTTATATCATCTCCCGTGTGCGCACTTGAAGCTTCTTATGGCGGTCGATTCACTTGTCAGGCGTTTTATTTCCTAGAACAGCTGAGGAGCGTTAGAATAGCGTAGACACGCCCTTAAGGAGATTACGAGAATGGATTTTCTCCAAACCACCAGACCAAAAATCCTGCGGACCAGTCTTTATGGGGATCAGGAATTCAGTCGGTTCGAACTGGAAATCTTGCACACGCCAATTGTGCAGCGTCTTTACAACCTCAAGCAGCTAGGATTCACCGACCGCGTTTTTCCGGACGCTGTTCACGCCAGATTCAATCATATTCTAGGAGTCGTTGAGGTTGTTGATGTCATGCGGCGTCGGCTAATTAACTGGTTAGAGACGCACGCACAGGAAGAATTTCCGTTCTTTGTCGGTGATGGAGACGTAGGCGAAGAGCAAACAATCAAAGCCGAAGAGCTCGCCCTTCAACTCACCGCTAACAAGGCTCCGTTGCGTCTGATGGGTATGCTGCACGATCTCACTCATGCCGCTTTTGGCCATACCTTGGAGGACGAAGTCAATGTATTTCAAGAGAAGCATGATGATCCCAGCCGCCAGAAGAAATTCTTCAACGGCCTAGTTGCGCAGCTTCTTTATCTTTGGACCACAGAGGAGCAGCTTCACGCGTTCGATGCAAATGTAATCGAAGAGTTATCAGATTTGAATCTCAGCCCGAACGACGCACGTGAGCTTAGATGGGCGCAGGAGCTTAGGGCTATTCTTAAAGAGTCCGATCGTCAAAAGCTTGCCTCCAATTTAAGAGACCTTGAGTTCGCATTTCAGTTGCTGCTGCATTTGGACGTATTGCACACTCACAGTCAGAGACCGTCCGAAGTCCTACCCGGCCTTCTGGACGGATTGTTGGTCAGTTCAGTAATCAATGCAATCGATCCGCAATCACCTAGGCGTGCGTTTGTACTTCACCGGGACACTTTTATGGTGGATCTCGTCGGAAACACGATTTGTGCGGATCTGCTTGATTATGCGCGACGCGATGCACATAACGCGGGTTTGCGCATTCAATTTGACGATCGATTCCTCAGATACCTATGTGTGGCGTCAGTTCGTGATGATCTTTCTCCGACAACGAAACCTTGCATCAGAACTGCAATTCAAATCTTCACCGACAAAATGCGTCATGATGTCTTGTCGGAGATGAGCGGAATTTTGAAGGCAAGGTATCTGATTAACGAGCGTGTGCTGTTTCATCCGACAAAGTGTGCCGCTGGCGCAATGTTAGGTACAGCTGTTCAGTTGTTGGGGTTGAAAGACCTTCCCGCTTGGATGCAGGTTTTGGGTGATCAAGAATTTTTGCGCGTTTTAATTGTCATCGCGCGAAACCTTCAAAATGTTGTGCCACTCATTCATACGCAGAGTGGAAACGTCGCTGGCGAGAGTTGGAATGACGTGGTGACCAAGTCTTGGGCCGCCGATGACAGAATGGCAACGATTCTAGCGGAGTCAATCAGATCGATCTTAGGCGAAACAAACGACACGAGGCTCTCTGCCGATCAGCTCTCGGCATTGTTAGAGAGAAGTCAGAGTGCAAGGAAAGTTATATGGCAACTAAAGTCTCGAAGGTTTCCAAAGCTCGCTTATCGTCTGGGCACCGCGCACCACACCGGCGGCGCAAGTGATGAAACCGTCGCTGAAACGTACTCTCGTCCTTCAGAGCGGTATCAACTTGAGAGAATGATTGAACAGACGTGCTCTCTTCCGATGGGTACGCTCTTTATTCATTGCCCTCGTCGGAAGACTTCGATGAAAGTTGCCGAGGTTCTAGTGGTTGGCGGGGATGTTTCAAAGGCTGCGCAATTGAAGGACTTGACCAGGGTTAGTCCAGAGGGGTTACAGCCTTATGAAGACGAAATAAAAGCGGTGCAGAATATGTATCGTTCCATTTGGCAATTCCATGCCTTTTTGGACGTTGCATATTGGGAAAAGCAACCGCTCGTTAGTTGGGCGCTAGAGCGCAAACTCACATTTCCGAATGATGAACTGTTGTCTGCAGAACTTTCGCATGAAGTGCACGGGCCTTACGCTGTGCTCATAAACGAATTGAGAGATGAGTTCGCTCCAATCCATGCGCCCGCCATTGTTAGCAGAATTGGTGCTGAGGTTCGAGCCCGCGGACAAGCGGACGCTGACCTCAAAGAAAGACTGCGTTCGATAATTCGGGAGGTAAACGTCGAAGAGGGTGGAACCTCCAACTCCCAAATGAACTTGCCGGGAGTAGAAAGCGAACCATGACTCCTTTGGCCGCACACGGAAAACGAACACTCGATTTTCAATTAGCGGGTGTCGATCTGCAGCTGACGGGCGCTCCGCTCGCGATCCGGCGCTTTACAGAAGAGATGAACGTCGACAGCCCGACTATTGCAATGAAGCAGGCAACCAGCGATGTTCTTGGCCTTTATATCGACAGCGGAGCTGAACGAACGCCAATATCGATTACGAAGCTGTGTGAGATTTTTGACGTGAGGTTGCACGGCAGGAAACCCGCCGCCGGGGCAGGTCCGTACTATTCTGTTGAAAATCACAAAGCGTGGCGGGGACATAGTGGCAACTTACTTTTTGAAGGTAAGAAAGCGGCGATCAGAATCCCCGACAACGTTAGCCACGAAATGGCTCGCATTTCCGTAGCTCATGAGATTGGCCACCTTCTGATACACCGAAGAAAGCTGGGATATGACGAGGCTACGTTGCGACTGCCGTCCAGCAACGCAGAAGAAACGCTAGCGGAATACGGTGCTCGCCTCCTTTTAATGCCTTTACTCACGGGTGAACTGGTTCAGTCGAATAATCTTGCGGAATTTGCACTAGCGCAGTGTAGCCGGAGCCGCGTAACCCTCCACTCTGCGGTCACACGGCTGGGCGATCCGGACGTGCCGTCGGCCGATATTGTTGGCGCGATTTTATGGCGAATGAATGCGCGCGTTGAAGATGCTCAACCAGTAGGCGCAAGGCTAACCCCGCAGTGGCACCTTTGTCCCGGGCAGTTTATTCCTGTGGGTAAATGCAAGGCTCGCGAAACCTCGTTGGTTGCGGAATTGGGTGGAAAAGGGAAACCGGTCAGCGGATCTTCAGTCGAGGACGTAAATATTGGGTCGCTTAATGGTAGCTTTCGCATAGATGCATGTGCGTGGGGATCAATTGCCGACGGTACTAGGCTGGTGCTTTCTGTTTTTCGGGAATCGTCTCTAACCTAATCCATTGCCCGCATTGGGCACGCCGGACTACCCTAAAAAGTCCGGAGTGAAGGGAAGCCAAAACAGAAAGCCGCGGGAGTTCCGCAGCTTTCCAATTAAATGACAATTCTCAAATGTCAGATGACAAATGACGATATAGATTGCGGGCAAGGATGCCCGCGCTCCCAGCTACGTTCCCGTTTCCCAGCTCGTCATGTACTCGATCTGTTCGGCGGTAAGCGTGTCGATTGCAATTCCGAGCGCGCGCAGCTTGAGGCTGGCGATCTCCTGATCGACTTCCGGTGGCAGAAGATGCACGCCCGGATCAAGCTTGCCTTTGTTCTTCACCAGGTACTCAACCGAAAGCGCCTGATTTGCAAAGCTCATGTCCATCACGCTGGCCGGGTGGCCTTCAGCGGCGGCGAGATTAATTAAGCGACCTTCGCCGAGGACCATGACGCGTCTGCCATCCTTCCTCCGGTATTCCTGAACGAAGGGACGAACATGCGTTGGTTCGCCTTCGGACTGCTCGCCCAGTGCCACCAGATTCAGTTCGAGATCGAAATGTCCGCTGTTGCAGACGATCGCGCCGTCTTTCATCGAACTGAAGTGTTCACCGTCGATTACGTGTCGATTGCCGGTGACCGTAACAAAGATGTCGCCGATGCTGGCGGCGGCTGAGATCGGCATCACGCGGAAACCATCCATCACTGCTTCGACTGCCTTGATGGGATCGATTTCAGTAACCACTACGTTCGAGCCCATGCCGCGGGCGCGTAACGCGACACCTTTTCCGCACCAGCCGTAACCAACCACCACGAGTGTGCGGCCGGCCAGCAGAATGTTCGTCGCGCGAATGATGCCGTCGAGCGTCGATTGGCCCGTGCCGTAACGATTGTCGAAGAAGTGCTTGGTCTGCGCGTTATTGACGGCAATCGACGGAAAGGTCAGCACGCCGGCTTTGGCCATCGCTTCGAGGCGAACGATTCCGGTAGTCGTCTCTTCGGTGGTGCCGATGATCTTGTTCTTCAGCTCAGGCTTTTCCTTGATCATCGTTGCCACTACGTCTGAGCCGTCGTCGATGATGATGTCTGGTTCAAACTCGAGCGCTGTTTGCACGTGACGGCGATAGGTATCGGTGGACTCGCCCTTCATCGCGTAAACCGGAATGCCATAGTCGGCTACGAGCGACGCGGCGACGTCATCCTGAGTGGAAAGCGGATTCGACGCGAT
Organism: uncultured Acidobacteriota bacterium; assembly: GCA_963726075.1. GTDB lineage: Bacteria > Acidobacteriota > Blastocatellia > Pyrinomonadales > Pyrinomonadaceae > UBA11740. The sequence goes on from CAVSAQ010000002.1 coordinate 946,322, forward strand.
TAGCATTGATTCAGCGCCGCCGGCTTGCAATGCGCGCGCAAGGTTCGCCGTTTCGGTCGTGATGTGCGCACAAGCAACCAGCCGCACGCCTTTTAAAGGCTGCTCGGCGGCAAAGCGTTCGCGAATCAAACGCAGTACGGGCATCTCGCGTTCGGCCCAGTCGATGCGGCGCTTGCCGTCGGCCGCGAGCGAAAGATCTTTAACGTCATGTTCCATTGCGGGCATAGCAGTACTCATTATTTGTTCCTTAAGTCTTTCTGTAGCCCAGCTGTCTTACGGCTGGGATCTAACGTTTTAAAAGCCTCCTTCAAAGGAGGCTTTTCGATGAATCTCCCGTTTTGTTACCCAGGCGTAAACGCCCGGGGGCTACGGAAAATCAAACTACGTAAATCTAGACCCTCGCGGCAGAGCGTAGAGCCTCAGCGGCTATGCGCAGGGTTTCAGCCTTATCTGTCTCTTCCCACGTGAAGCCATCTCCCGAACGGCCGAAGTGACCGTAGGCGGCCGTCTGGCGATAAACGGGCCGGCGTAGATTAAGCTCGCTAATAATTTCTTTCGGAGTAAGAGGGAAGTGCTCGCGCACGAGTTTCGAAAGCGCGACTTCACTAATTCCACCCGTGCCTTGCGTGTCTACGTAAACCGAGACCGGTTCAGCCACGCCGATCGCATAAGCGAGTTGCACTTCGCATTTGTCAGCCAGGCCGGCGGAGACAATGTTCTTGGCGATGTAGCGAGCCATGTACGCGGCCGAGCGATCGACCTTCGTCGGATCTTTGCCCGAGAACGCGCCGCCGCCATGCGGTGCATAGCCGCCGTAGGTATCGACGATAATCTTGCGACCAGTGAGACCTGAATCACCCTGCGGACCGCCGGTCACGAAACGACCGGTGGGATTGATGTGATACTTCGTGTCGTCATCCATCAAATCGCCGGGCACAGTGTGTCTGATAACGTGTTCCTTAATCTCAGCGCGAAGCTGATCGTTCTCAACCTCAGGCGCGTGCTGTGACGAAATCACGACAGCGTCAACCCGGAACGGTCGTCCGTCGCGGTACTCAACCGTTACCTGAGACTTTCCGTCGGGGCGAAGATATGGAAGCTGACCGGATTTGCGTACTTCAGTAAGGCGTTCCGCAAGCCGGTGCGCCAACTGAATCGGCAACGGCATCAGCTCAGGCGTTTCATTGCAGGCGTAGCCAAACATCAAGCCCTGGTCGCCGGCGCCCCCGGTGTCCACGCCCATGGCGATGTCGGGAGACTGCTGATGGACCGCGCAAAGGACGCTGCAGGTCTCGTTGTCGAAGCCATACTTAGCCCGCGTGTAGCCGATCTCACCGATTACGCGGCGGGCGATAGCTTCGTAGTTAATGTGCGCCTTGGTCGTAATCTCTCCGGCCACGATTACCAGACCGGTGGTTAAGAGCGTTTCGCACGCAACGCGCGACATCGGATCCTCGGCCAGGGCTGCATCAAGAACCGCGTCAGATATCTGGTCCGCGATCTTATCGGGGTGGCCCTCAGTGACCGACTCAGAAGTAAACAAAGTTCCGTTATGATTTTCCAAACAAATGCCTCCAGAAACTCTTCTTATTGCACTCAGGCGTGACTAATAGGAATCAAAAGAACGGGAACGATAACAGCCATTTTAAAGGGGTGTCAAGGCGGCCACCGACATTCCAACGACAAGCTTTGCAGGAGAATTATCGAAATGCACAATAATTCTCCTGGGCTCCACAATAACTCGCCTCATTACGTAATCCCACAGAGCTGTTTCTGGCCGTAAGTACTTGCGGGGATTTGGCATTGAGCGGCTAGTCCCCGCCAGTTAAGGCTTCCAAGGAACACGCTTACAACGTGGAGCACGAAAAAAGGCTAGGCGTTGACTTTTTCCTCTGACGGGAATACCTTGCCGTGCGCAGCATTGATGTCGGAACGGCCTAGCGTTCTTTCTCGCCACCATCCTCTGGCCGTTTTCTTCGCGTGGCGAGATAAACCATAAGTGCACACACTCTTCTTGCATCAGTTGTCGATAGCCGCACCCTAAGTTAAGGAGCCCCCCATGATCACCAAAGAGAACCTTGATTACCTCAAGGAGCTTGATCACTTCCGAACTGACGCACGCACGCTGCGCGATAAAGCGTTAGGCGCAATCGTCGCCTTCAATCTCGATGACGAGGACCGTTGGGAGCAGGAGATTTCTGACAACGAAAAAGTCTTGTTCCGGCGAGCCAAGCACCTCGCGTGGAATCTGGGAAAAATTCAGGAGCATGACTGCGAACACCTCAAAGATTTGTTCTACCCAAGCGCCTTCGCTACGTCTGATGAAAATGATGATGGGTACTCGCCTGACGTGAATTATCCGGAATGGCCGGTGATTGATTTACCCCTCTTCAAGATCGGGCAATTTGTGGATCCGGCAGGATTATGCCGCCGCGTAAAGGAGGGGACCGATCCGGTATCGAATTACATCCTCCGGGAATACAAACGCCAGCAGCAGAAAACTAGTGTGCCTGAACAGTTTGAGAGTGAGTTTAAACCACTTGATGAGTATGTACCGGGACAGGAGCCGAGCTCGATACTACTCAGCTTCATGGTGAAACTACTGAATAGTGCGCTAACGATGCCTTCGTTATATAAGCAAGTCGATACCGTGACGCTCTCTGCGGAAACTAAGAGCTTGATAAACGAGAATCCGCAGGCCGGGGGCCTTGTGCGCTTGAATCGGAGACTGTTGGATGAGACCTACTCCAAGGAAATGGTCTCGAGCCCCTGGTTTACTGTTGATCAATTTGTTGACGCGACCAGTCTGTGTCGACGATTAAAGGAGGCGACCGAATCCAGCGATCCGGTGTTGTACTACATCCGGTCGCAGTTTGAACGCTTTCGCGGTAGTGAAGTATCTCCGCTCGCGACTTATGCACCTGGCCAACTGCCAAGCAAGAAATTACTGAACTACGTGGCGAGAATGTTGAATAACGCGCTCTCGAAACGCACGCTCGCTGAAATAGCCGCAAAAGGAGCGCCGCTGACACCGGAGAGCAGGGATGTTATTGACAACGCTCTCGATGGCGAAAGACTTGCGCGGTCAAACCGCATCTTGCTGAACGAGGCTTACCCCGCCGAACTCGCCTCAAGTGCAAACTCTCTCGAGTTGTTTCACATGAGTGACGAGCCTGCCCCAATTCTGTTCGCCGCGAATTTTCTTCGTACTCGCCTCGGCAACCTCAGAGGTTATCTGGATGAGAGTACGATCTCGTGTTACTACCGTGTCATTCGCGAACTCTATAACCTCCACAACACCAATTGGGCGTTGGGCGCCGCGCGCCCTGGAGAACATTCCGGAAAGCCGTCCGTCTTTGTGACTACTGAGTGTAGTAGGGCCATCGGGTATTTTGCCAGACTCATGGAGAACACCTCGGAGTTTCTCCACAACATGGATGAGATAAAAGACTACGTGCGTCACGTAAAGGCGGCTCAGCAATCTGAAGATCCCGCGATTCCTGCACTACCCGCCGCTTGGTGCACGAGTGAACTCGAATGCTGCTTTGCATCGGCAAAGACAACTATCGAAGGATCGCGAGATTATGTGGCGGTACTACTGCCGAATCTCAAGGATGGCCACGATCTGGATCAGATCATTAAGTTGGTGGAGGAATCGGTCGCAAGATTCGCTGAAAGATCTTTTAAGTCCTTCCAGGACGTGGAGCAATGGGCCAAGATAATCAGGACACTTGAAGAGAACAGTCGCACCAGGTCTCTATTTGCAGACAGCCGGCAGGATCGCAGCGCGCGAAGCGGAAAGAAGGGAAGAGTAAAACTCCAGCAGATGCCCGAGCTTGATCTGACAGAGACGGCTCACAAGATTGCGCGCGGCGCTCTGGCGGGGGCTCGCCTGGAGTTCAAGAAACTAACGAAAACCGATAAAAACATTTTGGAGGAAGCCTCTCAGGTTTTTGCCACGTTGGCGAAATGGCTACGAACCCACTTGGATCCTGCCAGGGAATATTTCGAGAAGGTCCTGCATAAATGCCTAGCCGAAAACGCAAGAGAACCGAGTCCCAAACTGGTTCAAGACTTGGCGTTCTCAGCCCTAAGTGTTGGACTTATCACGAAGGAATGGGGCCGGCATGATTGTCGACAAGCGGTAGAAATTCTCTGTGAAAACCTGGACGAGGGAGGGCAATTCCCGGAGGGTCTACCTTTCGCCTATACGCACAAGGGTGAGGGAAGAGTCGTCATCAACGCCCAGATTATCCGTGCTTTTGCTCAACTGACACAGCATTTGACGGCGCACCCGAATATCGATGTGCTGAAGAAGATGCCAGTAATCGTGGACAGACTGATCACCTATTTTCGGTCTTCGAGCCGTTGAAGACGAACGGGGTCTTTCGTGGCCAAGCCTGGGATCGCTTAACGGAGAACGCAGCAGTTTGTGGATCACGGCGATCTCTGTCTTGGCGCTCCATCGAATTGTGCTAATGCTGGATGCGCACATTAACTTCGAGGTCAAGAAGCATCTCAACTCCAGAACCCCGGCGGAACTTAAGCGAGAAGGAGTCCCTTTCCTTCATCGCCTGATGTGCACTGATATTGGCTACGTCAGCCTTCCCGATAAGCAAGCCCCGGCGCCAACCCGGGTCATAATGGAGCTCGAAGGAATTCGGGCGCACCTCTTGGGTGCAGCCAGGGCGAACAAAGCCCTGCGGGCGAAAAAAGTGCTCGGTGAGCTGCCGCTGCGTTCCCTGATTCTGCACGGACCACCGGGCACCGGCAAAACCACACTTGTGAAGTCTCTAGCCGTTACCAGTAATGTGGATTTTGTAGAGGTTATGTCACATGACCTCTATCGGCCTGGCACAGAGCTAGTCATTGATCAGGCATCGCTGGTGATGGACGCCCTCAAGTTATTAACTTCGACCGTGATTCTCTTTGATGAATTCGAACCAATCCTGCATGCGCGCAAGGAAACGCCGGTACGGATAACTGAAATGTTAACCGGGAACATGCTCCCCAAGCTCGACGCGCTGTATAAAGCGGCCGGAGAAAATGGGATTGCTTATGTTCTGGCGACGAATTACGTTGAGCGACTTGATTCAGCCGCCATCAGAGACGGGCGATTTGATCGAATAAGGTTTATCTACTATGCGGACGCGGCCTCAAGAGCGTGCCGTTTAGTATCGGAGCTACGTTATTTGCTGAAGCAGTTCGAGACATCTAGCGTCGTCTTGCGTACGCCAGTGGACGGTTTGGGAACCCGTCTCGCCGTTGTGATTGCTAAGACGGCCAGGTGCTACATTAATCGACTTTGCCGCGCCGGATGGTTTGTCGCGCCGAAGATCAAAACGGCGCCGTTGCGAGCGTTCCAAGCTTCCGTGAAGGACTCTACGGGGGAACGGCTGCTTTCGCCGGAAAGTGAAGACAAGCTAAGGCCGGTATGGCAATACCTGATCTGGAATGAAGCGTCGGAGGAGCTTGATTGGTCCTTGTTCGGCTCAGCGGAGAGAATGAGGTCGGCGACGGCTCAACACGCGGCCCCCGAGCCCGCGCAATCGGAAATGGAAATCGAAAAAATGGTAAAAAACTGGGACGAGGCACTTCGCGAGGGCGTCCGTCGCAATCCCGAATTCGATTGGGCGCTCCTTATTCGACTCCTCAGCAAACCATTTATGATTAGGTCCGGGCACGATCAAAGAAGCCCGTACACTGACGAGAAGTATCGCGGCGGGGAAGACCGCCGGGTCTCAGGCGAGCGACGTCGGGCGATGTACGCGCGATAGAAACCATCGTACGAATTCCTCTTGACCGTTTGGAACGGCCGAATACGCCCAAGTGCAAGCCCGTGTTTACTTATCAGCTCTATTCGGACAAGCGGGATTCACCTATTCATCGTAATCGGACTTGCAACAGGCGGGGTCCGGTTAGTCAAATCTCATGACGGCTAACTGTTGTAAACATTAGAACCTGCTAGTCCGTTTCACTTCCGCAGCTGTTACGTAATTTGGTGACAACCCATACACATTGGGTAATTTGCCTGACACGCTTGCTTAAGAGCGGCCGACTCACGCGAATCTGCCGCCCGACAACAACGAATCTCTTTCCGGCAATGTTCAAGAGCCAAAACCCGGAAGTCTCCTCCTTGCTTCTAAATTGGGGAAGGTCACATTGACAGTTGATTCACGTGGTCTGAACCCTGAGTCTCGGATATTCGGATTCGAGGACTCAACAGGTTACGGAGCCGGCCGAAAAAGAAACTATGATTTGTACTTTAACAGCCACGACACTACATCATCGTAGTCTTTTAATGACAACTTGTACTTATGTCTTTCCTGAAACTCTTCGGCAGGTTTCGCAAAGCGCGAGGTGGTTACTAGCATCCCACTTGTTGCCTGATGATGGTCCCACACGGCTCCGTAGAGGGATCTAACTAGACTTACACCCACAGGTCGACGTTTGTCATACTGTTTCGCCTCAACCAAACAAAGGAATCTTCCAATATCAGTTTTCATAAACGCCAAAATATCCTTCCCCCCGTCACGAGTGGCGGGTGTAAGTTCAACATCCATTCCCATATCGGTAAGCAAGTCGGCGATTACTTCCTCAAACTGACGAGGGGTGATTCCATAAAGATCACTTGGCCGTTTCTTAAGCGTCAGAATAAGTGAGTCATTGGTAGTTATGATTTTAGGCGCAATCAGTTCGATAATTTTCTTCTTGGTTGTTTGTTCTTTTAGGCCATACAGTTTTTTTCGAGGTTGATTCCACCAGTCTTCGCGTAACTCGTGTCGACGGGTAAAGATCTCTTTTGCTCCCCGAACTTTAACTGCAGTATCTCGGGTTGTAACTATTACAGTTGAGAGTATTTTCAAATCATACAGGCGGCTCAATGTCAGATTTAGCTGACGAGGATTTAAGACTTCCGCGCCGTCGAGAACAGCAAGTAAACGATTCCGACTACTTGTCGCTCGAAGCTTAACAATGACCAGTTCAATGGCATGAAGGGGGTCGGACTGCGTTTCGAGGTTAAGCCATTCGACCTCCGTTTGGGGCGATAAATTTTCAGCTATGTACGTGCGTGCTAGTTCGGTCTTTCCCGACTCCTCCGAACCTTTTATTAGAATGGGGCGAGAACGTCGCGCGTTATTACCAATAAATTCCGAAAGAAGTTGTAGGTTGTGAAGTCGAGCGAGTGTTCGGTCGAGGTGGTCAAATATATGACCGCTAATCGTGGTCATTTAGGAAACGCTCCTGTGGGTAACCTAATATTGATGGCTACAACCCGCTGGGAGTAGCATTCTTAAAGCTCGCATTTCTCAAAAGCCGGCGATATTTATCACTGTGTCGAACTCACTTAGACCCCAACAACCAAGTGCGACGGAACGTAGAGCCCGCATCGCTCACTGAAGACGAGACCATCAGTGCTGTGTCGGTATGTTGGCGGCTGTATATGCACACCGAATTGGTAGAGACGCGAAAGAGGCATCTGTCCGAGAAGGGTTCGCCCGGTCACTGGATTGGCCCAAGTCACGGGGGTAAGCATCGGATTTACCAAGAGCGGCTCATCTCGAGTCCAGATGCCACCTTCGGAGATGTCCCACATACCTGTTACGCCTGCTTCGTACGGGTCACGAACAAGCCGCTGAAAAATATGCGCTGGCGTTTGGATCGGCGGAGATTGGGTTAACTGAAAGGACTGGATGACAGCTGCCATCTCCTGTAAGGCATCACTAAGGATCGATCGGGTTCGTTCTGCTTCTTCTCGATGGATCGTTCCAATAATCTGTTCTAAGGCATTCGCAGACAGACTCTGTTGGTTCGGGTTCTTGAGGTCAGCGAAACTTGATAAGAGAGGTACAGCATGATCCAAGACTGCCCGGCTAATCCGGTTGTCGTGAAGTACCTCTTCCTGCAGCTCCTCCAAACGCTGCAGCGACTTTTGAATTTGCTTAATATTCTTGTCCACGCTAAAGCCCGAAGCGAACGACGTCAGGCCAGCCAAGGAGCCTGCCACGCTTAATCCGTTTACGAGTAGTTGCCACATTTACGTGTTCTCGCGAAAATCACTCAAGCGTCGCATTCCATGGAATAACAAGGATTAGTTAATCTTTGAGGCACCTACGTTGAGCCTAACTTCGATCGGCCATGACTTCTTCCGTGCCGCCTCTTGAGCCGCGATCATTAGCTCTTGTCGCTCACCAACGTGGTCCGCGGCAAATTGAGCAATCTGTTGTAACCCTTCTTGACTCTGAATCAACTCAGTTAAAAAAGTGAATGTTGGAGTTTGATCGTCAGGGCTTAGCGTCCACACTTTCGTTGCTTCGGTTCCTTTTAGTCTTTGTTCAATAATCAAATCAACCGAATGGGTGTAGCGGACGCACCATAACGCACTGAGAAACGCGCGCATGAGGTCATGTGAGAATTCGTATCCGTTAGACCGCCTTACGACAATGTTTGTGTAATCTAGATGTTTGACAACTGTGTCTGTTAAATTCTCATCTGGCTGAAAGCGACGCAGTCGATCCAACCACATATTCCAAGCACGTTCGCAGACGATCGCCCAAGGAAAAGCGCGCGTCTCAATTTTTCGCTTTTCATATTCACTATCGGATAATTTTAGCATCGCCGTGTAAGGCTCTAAAGGATTGTTAGGAAGCTTGAAGTCTAGATTGTCCGGCTGAATGGGCTCTCGTTGATCTAACTTTGGCCACTTATTTGCCATGGGCTGTGGCCCTCGCTCTTGGGCTTCTTGAGAGGTGACAATCTGCTCAATCAGCCTCACATCATAACCGCATTTGATTCCATCCCAGAGTTCTGGAACTTCTTGAGACTAAATAAGCCATGTCAATAGAGTTAGACGCACAGGTCGCCACCACTTGGGATAGTTCCTTGAATTCCCCTTGAATCCCGCGTTTGTTGGATATGAAGTCGAGCAGCATCTCAACCGGAAATTTACGCAATACTTGTCAGCATTATCATGTAACCGGACTGCGGGTATTGTGCAAAAGCCACGGCAACCCGACAACAGGCTTTGCAGCAGAATTATCGAAGCGAACAATAATTCGGCGCGGTTGCACAAGAATGGGCGACCGGCAGTCTCAGTTTCAAGATGCAGATGGGGATGAATGCATATGTTTTGGCGTTGACCAGCGCAATGGGGACTCAGACGACCTTTTGAGAAGTCGGAGTCTGCATTGACCCGAATTCGTGAGAGTTGTTTCCCGAGGATGAGCGAAGTGGACACGGTGCTATGTGGTTTGGCGCTCCTCTGCCTCGGCGAAGACGCCAGTATGAGTTCTTGTAGTAGTGAATTATGACCTAACTGGTCATTACTGGAAGCGGGTGGGTCAAGCGACCATGCGCTCATCGACCTCTTCCTTAGTGTATTGTTTGTCTGGGGGATGTGTTTCAACATCATAAATGATTTCCGCCGCGGCTACTCGGTCTGCGCTACTCACATGGCGCGAGCGCATTCCTTCCAGAGCCAGCGCCGGATAAAGCTTTACCGGAACCTCTACGTACATCCCCTCCTCGGTTGTAGAGAGTCTGAATCTCCACTTGTCTAGCTTTAGACTTTCCTTGATTTGCTGCACCTGTGACTGAGTTAGCCGCGCTCCTCCCTGCGCTAATGCTCGGGCCGCATTCAGGCGATTCTCCTCACTGGGACAGGTCAGTAAGTGAATCTGTTCGCTTATTCGGGCCACTTCTTCCGCGGTCTGACTGGGTGCGGCGCGCATCAGGTAGCCCGTAAAGCCTTCCCACCGCTTCGCGATGGCCTCGCGCACTTGCTGCACCCTGGCTGAAAAAGGAGGGACCGGCCCGACGTCCTTTCGCTTAACAATTGCCGAGGCTTCAATATTGATTAATTGCCGCGTCGCCTCCGGGTCTTGAACCGCACCAGCAGTAATCCTGTCGATCCCTTTTTGTATAAACGGTTCCAGAATCTTGTCCACAAGTCCAACGACGGTCCCGGCTATTGGCTCGAGTATCTGAACCTTGTCGATAAGTTCTTTGAGGACTGCCTGTCTGATGGAGCTGGTCGCGCCTCTCGCCGGCTGAAGCGCCATTTCACGACCCATGTCCGTTGCCAGCAGCCTGATGAACTTTTTCTGGGTCGTGCGATAACGACGTAAAGCCTCGGAGGCTCCGGCTATCCTGCGAGCGCTGGCGTGCTCGGGAGCCCCTGCGGGGGTGGCGGATTTTTGCTCCGAGCTGGAGTCGTCAAAAACGTCGTAAACAATCGGGCCTCTAACATCACCACCACTATCGCCACTGTCGCGACCGCCACCATCTCCTCCACCATCGGGACTCGGCGTAGGCGTCGGCGATCCGTCGTCAGATGGCTCCGGGCCATCGTCGCCGCGGTCCATGTCAATCCGGTAATCGCGCGGGAAGCTGTGGTAAAACTTGAAATACAACTTGTCAGCAACCTCTTTCCGGAGGGTGGCTTCGACTTCATCGCGCAGCTCGCCGTAGAGTTTGTCGTTCTCCTTAATGCGGAATTGGAGATCCGCTGCCGGTTTGTCTGACTGCACGCCAAAGAAGGTGAAGGAAAAAAGGATGATGACGATCATGTAGACCGTCTTGATAAAAGTTTTGTACTTTCTTAAGTCGGAAAGCATTCGCGCCGTATGTTTGGAGGGAATCCGCGTCAGACTGAGGAGATAAAACAAGATCAAAACTATGCCGGTGGCGAACGCGCTCAATTTAAACAGTGCGACAACAGATTTGATCCACCCGAGTGCATTCTCGAACCATCGCAGGTATCGAATAGTTAATATGTCCGAAGCGCCGGAGATGAAGAGCGAGAGCAGGCAGAACAAGCCAGCGATAATTGTGAAAGGGAAAAGGAACTCAAGGCTTTTGTCAAAGAAATGAAACCAAAACCTCTCCTCGGCTTTAGCTTTCAGTTGACGTTTCCTGAGCTGAAAAACTACTGTGAGAATCAGACTTGCGACAAAAGCAATGACAACCATCTTTATCTCCGGAATAGCCTTTGGCCAGAGTGAGAAATTGAGTTGAGAAAAGCGCCTTCAAATGTCCAATCAGCTTGAGGTTCAGTGAGTCGCCTTGAAGTACTGTAACGACAATAACAGTGGGTCCATACCTTAGCCAAGCCCGTTAGCGTGAAGCTGTCTCATCCAGCTTCCTGACCACATATGATCGCGTAACAGGCTTTTCAGCAAGATTATTGAAATGCACTAAAATCGCATTCGCTTGCCCAAGATCAGTCATTGACTTTGTGGCCGATGGGAAATAGTCTGTTTCCACTTAATAACTGGCTGTTCCCACCAGCTACCTTGAACGGTTCCGGCTCAGCCAATTCATCTCAAATGTCGCTCTAGTCTGCTGCGCAGGAGAATTACTTCAAAGCCTAGTTGAACGCAAGATTTGCTTGGAATACTTAGCCTTGCGATTGGGTGCACTCCTTATGAGTCAACACATGAAAGGAATAGGAAAGGATAAGAGGCACCATCTTGGTCGCTCGTGCGCCGTTCCACGCGTATTGCGCGTTTTGCCTCCATTCTTTTTGTTGATGATGTTCAATTCGGTTGAACTTTGCGCCCAAGTGTCGGATGGCGAGTTGTGTTCTACCTATCGTGCTGGTCATTCGAGAGCTGAAGATTATCGGCTTAAGAGGGGAGACCATGAAGTTGGCATCTGGGGGGCAGGCTCGTTCGATTCCCCGACTCCCATCGGGAGTACTTACAGGCCAGTCGCAATGTTAGGCCTAAGGTATGGAAGGATTCTGGGTACGAATCAATTGGGAACTTTAGCGTACGTAGCGGACCTCATTCCCATACAAATTGTGTTCGATCAGGAGAATGGACGAAGCACCGGCCGGAAGGTGTACGGCACTGGAATTAATTACGGCGGTCTGAAAATCTCTTACCTGAGGCGGTCCCGTGTAAAACCTTACGCTGGTGGTAGCGGAGGCCTTGTGTTCTACACTCGGCCTGTTCCACTGGAAGGCAGAAAATTGAACTTCACCTACAGTCTTGACGTCGGCATCGATATCTTTACAGCTAAGAAGCGGACGCTAACCGTGGGATATAGGTTTTACCATGCCTCCAATGGAGTCAACACAAGAGCCAATGTCGGGACTAACGATAATTTGATAAGCATCGGGTTCTCTTTCTTCAGGTGACCGGTTGAAACAAAGGACCGCGGTCAGGTTCCTCGTCCTGGTCTCTAATCTTGAAAGTGCGTGCGTCGAGCATTCGACGATTCGCCTATCAACGCGAACTTGGCCAACAACTTACTCGAGGCGATCATGCCGCTACAGCTCGCTGATCGACAGCTCGGACGGCAAAGGAATTCGCGCCAATTAGTCTCCCAAGTTGGGAGTTCGGAATCATGAGTGATGATCAAGAAGAAGCTCCGGTAGCAATGTCTAGAACCCAGGATGGCCCCTCGCCATTGTCCAGTGACCAGCTTGTTACCAAAGATCCGGTGTTCAGGCTGCTTCACAAAAAGTTTGGTGCCGTCGCTACGACTAGCCTCAACGTGTTATTGGCCGGGCTCGTTTTCCTTGCTGATGTTCTAAGGAAAGAGCCGGCCGATCGAGCTCTCGAAGTCTCAACTTCGCTCAGAAAGCTTTTACTTATCTCGTTTGGATTGTCAGTCTATTTTCTGCTGCCACGTTGGATCAGTGCCTTATTTAACGGCCTGAAAAGCAATAGGGTAATCGCAAACTCGCGGTCAGACGGCTGCGATTATTACGATTTTCAAAATGATGCAATCAGGAGAATTGACAGTGGGATTATTTCAGTTTTGGCGCTCACTTTTGTGGTCGTGTTTTGGATATATCGTTTACTCACTTATTCACACAAACGACCCCTTTGGCTAGAGGCAACGACCCTCATTGTGGTTTATGGCGTACCCTATTACGCCTATCTAGTGACACTCATCAAATTCTGCCTGGCCCTGTTCTCAACAAAGCGCCTATTCGACTTGTTTGATATCAAAGTAAACCCGTTACACTTGGATGGCGTGGGTGGGTTTAGACCGATCGGCCGGATACTATTGAGATATGCAATCGTTCTGACGGTCTTTGTGTCGCTCGCCACAGCAGGAAGGGTCCTTTCATATCGTGGTAATGAATTTGAATTCATTCCATGGCGCAGCGAGGTTTACATGGCCGTTGCAGCGTGCATGCTTTTTCCGCTTTTTATTTGGGGCTGGCTTTGGGTACCGCACAAAGCCATGATTGGGTATCGCGACGGCAAACTCGGTAAACTGGACCAACAGTTGCAGAGGGCGGATCCCGAGAATGAAGCTGAACGCCTTTCTGAGCTTAAAAAACATTATGAGCTAACGAAGGAAAGTTATCCGACTTGGCCGATGAGTTTTCGTCAGGTACGGAAATTTTTCGGGCTCATGACCGTTCCTTTCATCACGACACTTCTCACACTCGTCATACAGTATCTGTGGACGCGAATGACTTCCAATCCTTAGAGTCGGCAAAGCCTCGATATTTGTGCAGACGAACCGAATCATAGTGATCCCGGACTGCTTTCCGAATCTCCCGGGCTGATTATTGCGCAGGCCACAAGCGTTTCTGCGATTCAAACCAAAGTGCTTTTTTGAGGCAGAAACGTAGGGTGCCTCACAAATCCGTCCATAGACTTGCAATTAACTTCTTGAGGCGTTGTACAAGGTGCTTTGTCATAATCTGTGCGTCCTGATTCAGTCGATTCACGAGTTAGGAGTTGAAACGAATTTTGAAGTTGCGGCAACCTGATCGGTTAATGTACGCATGAACTAGGAGGCTTCACACAATGGGCGACAACATCACTTTACAGTTGGTGGTCTTCTTTGTGGCGACAGCGATCGCGATTATGTCCTGTCACATCGCTCTAATCCGGTTAGCAGCCAGCGGGAGCGAATCCCAAATTACGCAGGCCCTTGGCAAGGAAAGAACGGGTGTTCTAGTCGTCGTTGAATTCGCGTTGGTTATCCTTGTTAGTGCTCCAATTCCGATTGCAACGACCCTAATTAAACCCAGCGCGCCGAATCAGTTTTTGTATGCTGTTTGGATCGCCCCGGTCGTGATGCTGTTTCTGGCAATAGTCGATCTGTGCCTGACGCGCGGCGCAGATTGTTACTATTACGCCGTTGCTATCGTCATCACTCTTTCCAGCGTCCTACTGCTGGTGTTGAATTGGCTTAGTGTCATGCCGTCGTCACTCCGGTTCTTTGCTGCTCTTAGCCTGTCTTTGCTTGTGATACTGGCACAGTTCCTGAAGTCTGCTTTACGGCTCGCAAACATTCTTTCCTAAGACATTTTTGGGGCAGGAATCGCGTTTGCCTCATAATTCAAACCAAATGGCTAATTATGAGGTAGACGCAAATCAACGTAACCAACTTGCCTGGTCTGCGGTTAGGGTCTCGATCGAAAGCCCGAGCGCTCAACTGAACCAAGGAGCGAGATACCTTGGAGGCGTAAGCTAGGCCGCCTTTTCAATTACTACTTTGATCACCGTCCAAATTTTAAGGTCACGATAAAGTCTTTAGTCCAATCAAGAGATGACAACGACATCGGTACTTGATACACATTGTAGCCAGTGATCATGAACGGCCTGATCAATTGATTTCAGAAGCCTCTGGTTCCACGCTGAGATCAGATCCGCTTCGACGCGCCCGTCGCGTATGATATCGCGGTCGAGAAGCGTTTTGAGCGTCAGAGCTTGGCGATTCCGGTAAGGACTGAGGCCCTCCCCACACCGCCCCGCCCGTCTTAAGAAGCTCAAATGTAGTAGCCGCCATTTCGAGTCATCCAAACGGTGAAGTTTGTAAACGACTGTGACGGCGAACTTGAATACCTCGTCGAGCGATAGTCCGGTTAGCTTAGTCGCGTCATCGCAGTATAGCTGCTCAACGTCTATATACTCCGTCGGCCCGGCAGGCATTGCCTGGTCGAGTTTGGAAAACCACCAGCTGACGACGACGCCTGACTGCGTCAGCCACTCATGCCAAACTGCTACGGTGATCGGTACTGCTTGTCGCGCGGGTGGCATCATCTGAGAAAAGTCGGACGCAGACAGTATTGACCCATCCTCTCTGGTCGAGGGCATATGCGTGTGAAGCTCCTCGTGGCGCATGGCCTCCCGACACAGTCTATCAATATCCGGTTTAGAGTCTCCGTCAGAGGAGTAGACAGAGTCTCCGAAGACTTCACGCAGACAGGACTCGACAGCTTCGTCCGCGGTCTCGCGCTCTTGAAGGCCGCAGCTTCGGTAAACCGCTAAGATCAAGTCTCGTGTGACGGTCGAGCCGTAGACGCTACCCGCTTGGAAGTGCATATACTTTCTAAACCAGACGGGATCGGCCTGTTCTTGCATGCTCGAGCCAGCGACGGCGATCGACGTGTATGCGGCGCATTCACCGAGAAAGGCTGCGGCCAGCCTACCCAAGTCGTCTCCGGCACCGGTCTTCTCGTGGAGGAGCCACTCGACGCAGATCACGGCCAAGGCCGCGGTTTCGGATGCAATACCCAGAGTGGTGGGCGCCAGTTGAACCATGTGGTTCATGTCATCCCACATCTCCCTCACTCCCTCCTCTGAGGGATCAACACCGCGCATGTAGACGGCCATGGACAGCTCGGATACTTCCCACGAGGGCCGGCCGGTCCTAACGTAAGCGCCTGCGTGCCGTTGCACATCGCGCCAGAAACTCGCCATCGCGTAAAGGAGGGCATCGCCTGCCGTTTGCATCTCTCCTAGCCGGACAGGCGTTTCTCTCGACGGCTTGAAAGCCGCCAGTCGCTCGGCGAGCGTCCAGGCGCGGGCGTAGTAGTCGAACGTCGGATACACGAGATCCTCACCCGTAAGCAGGCGAAGCAGCATACTCACCACAGACTCCAACTGTGCTCGTGCTTCGTCAGTTCTGCCTTGTAACAACTGCAACTGCAACTCCAGGCGTCCGGTGCGCCCCGAATCTAGAAGGACTCTGTTTAGACCCTCTGAAAACGCGCCGGACGAGAACACACCCTCCGCTGCCGTCCTTGCTATGCCTATCGCGTGACGGGCCTCTTGGCTCGATAGACGCGGCCAGCCGCGCCGTTTTAGCTCTTTGATTCGCGGGATGAAGACAACTCTCTGAGCTTGGGAGTAAATGTCATATGAAGCGTTAATGAACTTCATCGTGTCGCCGGAAAGCTGCGGCACACACGCCCAGTCAACCCATACATAGTTGTCTTGAGATCGTCTTAGCAGTTCCTTTAGCCGGCTCAGTTGGAGGTCGCTCATTGGACTCCAATCCGTGAGTCGGTCTAACGTCGGCGGCGGGGTGCTGCTCCACCGCCAGGATACGGCACACACCCTACGGCGGGTTAACTCCTGAGCAATAGCTTCTTCGGTGCGCTGGGCGGCGGGCACCAAAACGTGCTCCAAGTGGTCACGGCAGCGCTCGTGAATGGTGAGGTGGTTCAGGCTCTTCAGCAAAGGGACGGGCAACAGGAAGCACTCCCAGTCTGGCACGGCGGTCGGTTGTGGAAGATCGATCACGTAATCCAATTTTCGATTTCTCCCTTTCTAGTGCTTGCCAACCCAGGGACTGGACTCGAGTCGCCTTTATGGTTGCGCATGAGGAAAACTAGGAACGTTCAATCCGCGTTGCTTCAACAGAATACGACTCGTTTGAAGGCGATATTTTGGCGGGTTTCCAGACTATCCGCATCGACTCACTCTTCAATCGCCAGCGTTCGATCCAACTTCGTCAGAAATTTTCGAAACAGAGCTGCGACGGCGCCCACAACAATCGTGAGTACAAGAAAGAAGAGCCACGGCGGAACTCTACTGTGTACTTTGCCGAGTAGTCCGGAGAGTTCATTTCCGATTGCCATCGCGCAGAACCAACCACCCATCATTAGTCCAGCAAGTCGCACTGGAGCGAGCTTCATTACCAACGACTGGCCCATTGGAGTTAGACATACCTCGCCCAATGTAATAACGCAGTATGTACCAACCAACCATAGTCCGCTGACTCGGGTTTGAGATATTTCGTACACTATTGCAGCGAATTCCATTACGAGCATCGCGGCCGTCGTCAGCATCAATCCATAAAACATCTTTTTCGCTGTAGAGACTGGTGCTCCAGCGGCTTCCCGCTTCCGAAAGATAACGACGACGATCGGGGTGAATACCATGACCCAGAAGGGATTCCAGGATTGGTAAACCTCGGGATCAACTATCCTCACCGCCTTTCCTGGGGTAATGCGCGAATTGTCACTGACCGATGGGTCATGACGATCTGCTGGTACGGACGAATTGGAAAAATAGGTTGGCTCTGCTGGATGAGTCCAGATATCCGGTACCCATGGAACTTCGCGATTTGTCTTTTCCTTAGCCCAAATCGTTAGAGCCGAACCATGCATGTGGAGGACTGCGAAGAATGTAGAAGCAGCTAGAAACACCATGAGGAGCGCTAGAACGTGCGGCCGCTCCTCTTTCGAAACGCGGCCAGGAAGCCTAAGGAAGAATGCAACGACCGCAACCATTGCGAATACTGCAGCGGTGTCCACAGGCGGGATCGGCCAACCATTCACCGCGACGGACAATACGTAACCAAGCCCCGCTGCGACTGCGGCCGGAAGAAGAAGCTTCGCAGTGAGTTCCCGAAGTGCTCCTCTCAGCTTGGGAGCTTCTGGATCCCAGAAATCACCGGCTTCCAACCTGCTCCAATTCGCAACAAGAACAGCCACGGCGATTACAAGGGCAATCGCAGCACACCAAAAGACCCATTGCCAACTGAAACGATTCCGTACGAGACTGGCGGCGAGAAAAGCTATGAACGCCCCTGCATTTATGAAAAAGAATAGGACATTGAACGCGGCGTCTCGTTTTTGATCATCCCTGGGATAAAGATTGCCAAGTAGCATGGAAACGCTCGGCCTAGACAAGCCATTTCCAGCGCAAAGAAGGCCGAGTCCGAAATAAAAGTAGGATACGTTCCGCGTCCCTATCAGGACGAGACCTATGGTAAACAACACAAGGCCCGCAAGGATCGCACGACGTAATCCCAACCATTTTTCCGCCAAGACACCACCGAACACTGGAGTAAAGAACACCAGTGCCAAATAGGCCCCGTATACACTGGTCGCGTCGCCTTGCGACAGCCCCAATCCACCGCGCTCCTTGTCTGAGGCATAAAGCACAAGCACGCCAAGGAGCATATAAAAGGCGAACCGTCCCAGCAGTTCCAAGATGCACAGAGTAATCAGGCCTGTGACATTGCCTGAGACTTTCGACACCCAGCGCGTGTGAAACGGGCTATTCATAATCGTTACGGTTGCAAAGAGGGGACGTCGTCTTTTGGTAAACCGCTGCCCTTCGAGGCGCGCGGTACCACATCGGTATCACGACTTCGTGTTGCGCGAGTTTTCTGATCAATCGTGAGACTGGGTGCATAAGACCACATCACCTCCTTCAACTCAGCAATGAGATTGGCGTCGGATGTCGTGAACGTAATCTCATAATTCGTGTCTTGATAGCGTTCGTATGCGTCCGTCGCCACAATCGAGCTTGGCAAACTTGGTACATGTGAGTTCGACTCACGAATGCCCTCGTCCGATCGATCAAAAATGAAGGAATACACCGCATGGCTTCCGTCCACCATCCAGCAGAGCAGCGGCAAGTGAGTCTTTGTCGAAAGAAACACATCGATCCATGGAACTGTCTTACGATAATGTAATTCATCCGCCCGAAGCTGGGCGATGAAATCGCTAAAGGTATGAATTCGTTCGTCTACACCCAAACCGCTTTCTTCGATCTTGAGCCGCCGATCTAGATCCGACCAATAGTCTTCTAATGGTTTTTTGCTTTTGAGCTCGCGCACATAGTCACGGAGGTCCGGGTCATTTTCCAGTTCCTTATCATTTTTCTCGGGGCGAAACAGCCTTGGCGTAATCACATCCCACGAAGGCATGTCGTACATTGCGATGTGGATGTCGACTTTCTCTTCTTCCTTCTTTCGAATCAGCAGTTGTTCATATCGTTTGAAGAGGGCGTGTCTAGACATGTGACCGTAGCCCGCAACGTCAATAAGTATGGATATTTCGCGCTGGGCAGATGTGAGCAAATTGATGAGCGAATCCATGTCCGCTGGAAATGAGGCCACATACTTGGTCGAAATGGCCGCGTGCATTGTGTCCATCCGCTCACGCAGCTCCTCTGATTGGAACCGTAACCCTTCCGACTGGGTTCGCAACGTCTCCAGTTGGTCGTGTGATTCCTTCATCGCGCGCCTGGATTCCTTCATGGCGCGCCAAGCCATACCGACACTTATCAGAGTGATTGCCGCCGAGGCTAACGTGACTAGGTCGACCGGAAGAAAACGTCTAAAAGACCACAAAAGACCGGTGGCGGCGATGACGCCAGTAATGGCGATAAGCCACCGCCGGCCATTCCAAATCCGTCGCACGTTGGAGCGCTCATTTGAACCGGGGGCTTTGACGCTTTCGTTCATGCACGCCGTTTCTTAAGGGTGGTGGGCAGCACTTCTGCCGCCTGCGTTAGCACGTGTAACGACTTTGACGGGCTAGTTGAACGTGTAAATGCGAAGCCTGATCAGGAGAATGCGAGAAATATGTGCAGGCTCTTGAGGCCAGCCCGTCTGCTATGAGCGGGAAAACGATATGCGCACACCACCTTGCTGTCAAGAGTAAATGTAGACGGAGTGGGCATTTCGGAAGGTAGCATTAATAAAAGCTCTTAGACGTGCCAATGCTTAGTAGACCATGGTGCCTCGACTTTGATTCGGCTGCCGACCTTACATCGCGGGCTGTGAGACCGTCTAGCGTTTCGCCGGGGGTTAACAGCGCCGCTATACGGCGCAATCTGCTCAGGGCTTGTTCTAAGTTTCTGCCAGTCAGTTGGACCTCAAAAGCAGTGCGATCATCAGCGTCCAAGTCCGCAACAACCTGCGTCTGGAGCTGCGCGACATCTGGCAGGCCGCAAGCACGTCCGACGCCCGCGCCGAGAAACGCGCAGACGTGCCGAGACCGCGTCGCTAACTTCGCGGCTAACTCATGCGCAAACTTTTGCGGATCGTGTTCCGCCATCAGAAATGTGGCTCTCGGGGTCAACCTCAAGAAATCCGCGTCTCGTCCTTGGGAAATAGTCGGCCGAAACGTGACGAACCAGAGGAAATAGCAGGGCCCAGAGGTTTAGCCCGAAGCAATGATCTAGCGCGCTGACGATATTACAGGGCACCTTATTCCGTCAATGTGGCTTCAATCGCAACGTTACGCCCCCACGTAATTTCTGTGCAGGCGCAGTGAATTATTGTGACCCAGAGGGCTTTTGTGCAAAGCCCCGACAACATAATATGTATTATCGGACGCAACCAGTGTAGGTTGAGTCGCGAGGGGGCGTTCTCGCTAGTGCTGGTCTTTGGGCTGCGCCTTCCCTGATGAGGAGTCTCTGGTTCTTGGTTATCGAGCTTGGGAGGGATTCTTGTTAGCCACAACGCGTACCGCGCGGTCAGGACTCCACGATGCGTTTCACCTGACCTCAACGACCCTGGTCGTAAGTTGTGCCGGTCGGCCTGCGGTTGACTGGGACTAATCGCATTGCCTACAGTGCTCTGCTCCAGGATTCATAGTTCATAAAGATGCCGATAAAAATTGAGAATCAATACGAGGGCAATCTGCCCCGGAATACGCTGGCAAATGTGGAAAGTGCGCTTGCCGCCGTGCCGCGCGAGCATTTAAGGGGCGTCGAGCGGCTTCGATTGGTCAGCACCGTGACCGAACCGCGCGCCTTAATGGCGGCAAAGGGCCAGGAACTGCCCGGCCTCTATCATCCGAAGCAAGGCGTGAAAGGCGCCTGGTTTGAGATCGCGGTCAGTCCTCTCACCGCAGCAAACAAACCATTCCACAAGCGGATCATTCCGCGGCTTTCGTTCAAAGGAAACTTAGCGGCGGTTATTTTTTCGCTGGTAGCTCAGCACTATCACCTGACGCTGCGCCACTCAGTAAAGCGTGGCCAGGTGGAACCGGCGGTGCGGGCCTATACAGAAAAGCAGTTGAAAGCGTGGAATGAGTCACAACACAAGTTTCGCGCAAAGATATTCAAGCCTTTGCAACCGACACTCGAGCGCTGGAGCAAGTCTCTCGCAAAGAAAGCGGCCGCCGAAAAGAAGAAGAAGGGTTAGGTAGCATAGACTTTTAGTCTGTGCAGCTGCTGATGAGATCCGACCCACAGACTGAAGTCTGTGCCACTACGAAACGGCATCGTCGATGCCTTGCGCGGCGTCGTTAAGGGCCTCAAAAAGCTCTTCCGTGGAAACATCTGACTTTTTGAACTTTACCTCGACGCGAAATTCTCTCCCCGGCGCTTCAAACCGGTAAACAAAAGGTTCCGAACTACCAGTGGGATCGATGTAGGCGCGTCGCGCTTTGCGCGCCCCATCACGCGTCAGGCCCTGCTCGGCGATCTGTTGCGCAATCACGCGCATTGAATCATCGTCGGGCTGTCGCACGATCTGAAGCAGGAGGGACTTTGAAGTGATCTCGGCCTCCCGGCACATCCCCCTAACGTCAGCGGGCATGGTGGCGATCGACAAAGCTTCCGTCACGGTGCTGCGGCTCTTACCGACTTTGCGGGCCACGTCCTCGTGCGTGTAACCGAATCGTTCGCACAGCGCGCGCAGGCCGTCGGCTTCTTCCCACGGCGTAAGATCCTTGCGCTGCATGTTTTCGATCAGCGCGATCTCAGCCACCGCGCTTTCGTCAACATCCATCTCGATGCACGGAACTTCAGTCAGTCCCGCAGCTGTCGCCGCCCGCCAACGCCTTTCGCCGGCGATAATCATCCAGCGACCGAACATCGGTTTGACCAGCAACGGCTCAAGCACGCCCTTCTCTTTAATCGACGCGGTGAGTTCCGTCAGGTCGCCAATTTCCGTGCGTGGTTGGTCCGGATTGGGATCGAGCTTGTCGATCGGAATTACGCGGCCCACATGGCTGACGCGTTCCTGCGTCAACTCTTCCACGTAGTGCGCGTCGTGGCGCATGCTTAAACCGGCGGGTAAACCTCTTCTAGACACGGGTCAGTACCTCTTTGCAAAGTTTTTCGTACTCTTGCGCGCCCGAAGATTGCGGCGCGAATGTGAAGATTGATTCTTTGTAGGCCGGCGACTCCTCGAGCCGCACACTCTTCGTGATCACAGTATTGAAAAGCTTCGGCCCAAAGACGCGACGAATTTGCTCGAAGACCTCTTTCCCAAGCGTGGTTCGCTTATCGTGAAGCGTCACAAGCACGCCCAGCATTTCGAGATTGGGATTTGGCCGGGCCTTCACCTTCTCGATCGTTTCCAGCAGGTCATCCGTGCCTTCCAAAGCGAAATAGGATGACTGAATTGGAATTAGCACGTGACTCGAAGCGACCAGCGCGTTCACCGTGATCAAACCGAGTGTCGGCGGCGTGTCGATCACGATTACCTTATAGACCTTCTTCAGGGGCTCAATCCGATCTTTCAGACGAAAAGGTGCGTCGAAATCGCCGACGAGCTTCGACTCCAGTTTTGCCAGGCTGATTCGCGCCGGAATAATGTCGAGGTCTTTGACCGGCGATTTATAAATCGGAGCCTCTTCAGTTCCCTGCCCGTCCATCATCAGATCGTAGGCAGACTTCTCGACCGTCAAAGGATCGAGAAATGATATGGAACTATTGCCCTGGGGATCGAGATCGAGAAGAAGCGTCTTTGAGCCGCGTCTGGCGAACGCAGCGGCGAGATTGATTGCGGTGGTCGTTTTGCCGACGCCACCTTTCTGGTTCGCGATTGCGATTATCACTCTCTGTCGTTATACCTCATCCGCAATTCGGCCTATCTTACATCGGGAGGTCGCCCCCGTCACCAATTACTTCGGGCCATTCTTCTTCAGCGGGGGCTGATTCTTCGAGCGTCTCGTCGTCGGTGGCAATCGAGTTTCGCGACGCCTGAATTACTTCCAGGTCCACGAAGATTGGACAGTCGGCGCGCAAGGCCAACGCAATCGCATCTGAAGGCCGCGAATCCAGGCGCATCGGTTCGCCATTGCCGGAACTTAGTTCAATGACGGCGTAGAAAGTGTTGTCGCGCAATGACGTGACGACGACGCGTTCGACTTTCATTCCCAGCTCAATGATTAGGTTGCGCAGCAGATCGTGAGTCATAGGCCGGGGCGGCGCAATTTTCTCAATCTCGAGGGCAATAGCATTTGCCTCGTAAGCGCCGACCCAGATGGGTAGCATCGTCTCGCTGTTCACATCCTTCAGGATAATAATCGGAGTGCCGCTATTCGGATCCATCATCAACGCCCGAATTTTGACCTCGATTTCCATAGCGAATCTCCCGCTTGCTCACTCTTCCCCGCGATCACGCCGCGGCTATTGCTTCCCCATACAGGCTGTTCTTGTAGACGTTGGTGATTCGAACCTTTGCCACTTCGCCAAGTTGCATCGCTTGCCTCGGGAAGTTTACAACCTTGTGACAGGTCGTGTGCCCCGAAAAGTCGGCTTTAGACTTCGAACTCACCGCTTCAGCCAGCACGTTTACTTCACGACCAAGGTAACTTTCGTAAATCGTTTTCTGCTGTCGTCTTTGCAGAGCTTCAAGTTCCATGAAGCGCGCTGACTTCTCGTTCCTGCTCACGTCATCATCGAGCTTTGCGGCGGGCGTATCCGGTCGCTCTGAATACTTGAAGATGTAGAGTGCATCGTAGCCAACGTTTTCAACCAGACCCATCGTATCGCGAAAGTCCTGTTCAGTCTCGCCGGGGAACCCCACGATGATATCACTGCTGATCGCGATCTTTCGTCGCGCCTGCTTGATAATATCAATGCGTCGCAGATAATCAGCCGCCGTGTGACCCCGTCGCATCGCGCGCAGGATGCGATCGCTTCCCGATTGAACCGGCAGGTGCACCCAGTTGCAAAGATTTTCGTGCTCCTCGATCGCGGCGACGATGTCGGGATGAAAATCGCGCGGAAACGAGGTCGTAAACTTAATTCGCTCGATGCCCGTCGCGGCGACGGCCCGCAGCAGACGGGAAAACAACGTCGCACCTTTGAAGTTCTCCAGCCCCGCTTCTGTTTTCGGCCGGTAACTGTTGACGTTCTGGCCAATCAGATGAATCTCGCGATAGCCGTAATCGCGAAGTTGCTTTATCTCGCTAACGATATCCGCCCCAGACCGGCTTTTTTCACGGCCGCGTGAAAAAGGAACGATGCAGTAAGTGCAGAACTTGTTGCAGCCTTCAATGATTGGAACAAACGCTACATAGGGCGAGGTCCGCGCGCTTGCCGGCAAGTCCCACGCCTCGGTTTCCCCGCGCTCGTCCAGATCGATGATGCGGCGTTCACCCTCGAGGGCCCGGTCAATCAGAGCCGGCAGACGATCCGTCGCGCGCGTGCCCACAACCAGATTCACCGAAGGCGTGTGGTCAAAAAGCGTCTGGCCTTCGAGCTGCGCCACGCAACCCATGACGCCAATCACCGGTTCGCTGCCGAGTCGCATGCGCCGGACTTCACCGATGCGCGTAAACACCTTGTGCGCTGCACGCTCACGAACGGAACACGTGTTAAAAATCACGACGTCTGCTTGCGCAGGCCCGTTTGTCAGCTCAAAGCCGGCATCGCGCAGACGCACGACTGCACGCTCGCTATCAGCGACATTCATCTGACATCCAAACGTTTCGACGTAAACGCTCGCGCTCATGAGTTCAGGAGATTACGGCCTGAGTCTAACAGATTTAGCTAACTTCTTTCTATCGATGACACGCGGTTGTGCGATGTCCCTCTTGCCTTTGCGATCCATTGCCACTTTCCTTCTTTGCAAGAAATTGCACTCCATGAAAACGGCAGGTTCACGCCAAGGCGTTAAGCCGCAAAGACACGCAAAGTAGAATCGTGTTCGCACAGCGATCATCTGCTTGACGCGTTGAAAACGTCCTAGTAGGATCGCCGCTCGCTTTGATACTCCTGACTCCCTTCTAGGGCGGCAGACTAACGGAGAACGAAAATGTCTTTCAACAAGATCACTCTGGTCGGCAATCTCGGTCGTGATCCCGAGTTGCGCTACACGCCGCAAGGAACTCCCGTTTGCAGTTTCAGTCTCGCCACGAACGAGCGACGCAAGGATCGAACTACCGGCGAAAATAACGACATCACCACCTGGTTTCGTGTGACGCTTTGGGGCCGCCAGGCGGAGACCGCTTCTCAGTATTTACAACGCGGACGCCCGGTTTACATCGAAGGCCGGCTGCGGGTTGAAGAATGGACGGATCGTGACGGGAAACCGCGTCACACGTTAGAAGTTCACGCGACGGACATGCAGTTCCTCGGTGGCGGTCAGCGGGATGAAGGTGCTCCGCAAGCTGCGAGAGCAGCGGCGGCGCCGCAAGATGCGCCGATACAAGCACCTGACATGAACGATGACGACGTGCCTTTCTAAGCTTTGTTGCAGGTTTGAAGCCGAGCGCGTTTTTGTAGGCTAACGGTTTAGAGGCGGGATACAAGTAGCAAACGTTTAGAGGCGGGCTACCGCCCGCCGTTCTGAAAACTAGCCAGTCACCTCAGCAATTCCCCACTTCCCCAGCTCTCTGAGCTTCGCGTAACGGCGTGTTAGCCGGTCCAGCGGGTTTGCGCTTACGGACTCAGCCAGTCGCGAACAGAGGACGGCATCGAGTAGCTTCGCCGCTTCGTCGTGAGATTTGTGCGCGCCTTCCTTTGGTTCGGCAATCACTTGATCAACAAGTCCCGCCCTCAAAAGATCCTGCGCCGTCAGTTTAAGTTCCTCTGCGGCACGTGCGGCCTGTGATGAATCCTTCCACAGAATTGCGGCGCACCCTTCCGGAGAAATCACTGAGTAGATCGCGTTCTTCGAGCATCAGGACCTGATCGCCGACTCCGATCGCCAGCGCACCTCCGGATCCGCCTTCACCGATGACGGTCACAATGATTGGCACGTTCATCTTGGCCATCTCGCGGAGGTTGTAAGCGATCGCCTCGGCTTGTCCTCGTTCTTCCGCGTCGATGCCGGGGTATGCGCCCGGTGTGTCTATGAAACAGAAGATCGGTCGATCGAATTTTTCCGCGAGCCTCATCGCGCGCAAAGCTTTTCGATAGCCCTCGGGCTTGGGCATCCCGAAATTTCGCACTTGTCGCTGCTTGGTGTCGCGCCCCTTCTGATGACCGATCGCCGCGACCGGCATTCCGTGAAAGCGCGCAAACCCACAGACGATCGCCGGGTCGTCGGCGTAACGACGGTCGCCATGAATTTCGACGAAGTCTTCGAACAGGCGTTCAATGAAATCGAGCGTGTAAGGCCGATCAGGATGGCGGGCAAGCAGCACACGCTCGAAAGCTGTGTTTGGATTCTCTGTTTTCGCTGTATCCACGATTCTTAATAAGCAGACACTGACTGCGTTAAAGTTTTTCTCAGTGTCTCTGTGCGTGTTCTGTGGCTCTGTGGTGAGAATATCCCGACAACGATTCACCACCGAGACACGAAGAATTCACAGAGACACAGAGTAACCTGAATTAGGGCTCTAGTTCGTTGCTGCAGCCGCAGCGCGCACCGGCGAAGTGTGGCCTTCCCAGTGGACCTCGCACCCGAGCGCGCGCAGAGCATCTTCGAGCTGTGTGCTGCCCTGGACTCTCAGTGATGGATGCGCGCGCATGCGCACGCGCGAGCCGTTGGAAAGCACCTCGAGGAAAACATCGCACTCACCGCGCGCGTTCTCTAAAACTGCTTTCACCGATTCACACATCTTCGTTAGTTCGTCCTGGACCGGCAGCCG
This sequence comes from uncultured Acidobacteriota bacterium, assembly GCA_963726075.1. Classification (GTDB taxonomy): domain Bacteria; phylum Acidobacteriota; class Blastocatellia; order Pyrinomonadales; family Pyrinomonadaceae; genus UBA11740. Next base: position 973,101 of record CAVSAQ010000002.1, read on the forward strand.
AATTATAACCTCGGTCGCTTTCTGCTGAATTGCCTGGTCGAGTTCATCCACCTTATCGAGGATCAGTGTCGTTGAGTCGTCATTGTTCTCAACTCGGCCCGTTACCAGGACGACAGCTTCGGCCCGCAGCTTGTTGCCATGCTTGCGGAATGGTTCCGGCCAGGCAACGCATTTTACCGTACCGGCATGATCTTCGAGCTGAAACAGCGCGAATCGGTCGCCCTTCTTGGTCGTGCGCAGCTGCAGGTCTTTAATCAGTCCCGCGACACGTGCGCGCATGCCACTCTCGTTCGCGGCCAATTCATTTGAAGCCGAGGCGCCGAGCTTCGAAATCGTTTCGCTGTAATCATCCAGCGGATGCGCCGTAATGTAAAAGCCTAAAGCCTTCTTTTCTGCTGCCAACATTTCGGCGAGCGTCCATGGCTTCACGTCCGGCCGCACAATTGTCGCCGGCGTTTCCGGCGCAGGCGCCGCCCCGAACAAATCGTCTTGCCCGAGGGCCTTGGCTTTTTTCACCCGCGCGGCGCCGGCTAACGCACTGTCAATTTGGCCGCACAAAGCGGCGCGCCAGAGATTTGTCGGCGTGTCGCCCTTCACGGAATCAAAGGCGCCACTGCAAACCAATCCTTCCAGTACACGCTTATTGATTCCTCCTTCTTCAAGGCGTTCGGCAAAATCCGTCATCGACTGGAAAGGCCCGCTCTGCCGCGCTCTGATGATCGCGCTGACACTGGCGAAACCGATTCCCTTAATCGCGGCCAGGCCGTACCGAATGGCGCCTTTGAGCGGGGTGAAGCCAACGTCACTCTCGTTAACATCCGGCGGGAGCAGCTGAATTCCCTGCCCTCGCATTTCTTTCGTGTACTTGAACACCTTGGCCGTGTCATCGATTTCGTTCGAGAGCACGGCCGCGTAAAAGTGTTCCGGATAGTGGGCCTTCAGATACGCCGTCTGGAACGCGAGATACGCATAGGCCAGACTGTGCGCTTTCACGAATCCGTAGTCCGCAAACTGTTTCATCAGCGAGAAGATTTGCTGCGCCTTGTCCTGCTTGATGCCGTTCGCGACCGCTCCCACGAGAAACTTCTGCTCCTGCTCGGCCATTTCCTCGCGGTTCTTCTTTCCCATCGATTTGCGCAGGCTGTCGGCCTCAGCCATGGTGTACCCGGCCAGCTTCTGGGCGAGGAGCATCGCTTGTTCCTGATAAATGATTACCCCATGCGTGCTTTCGAGAATCTCCTTCATTTCCGGCACGATGTAGCGCACGCTCTTCTTCCCGTGATACCGCTGAATGAAGTCGTCCACCATGCCGCCGTCGATTGGCCCGGGGCGATAGAGCGCGTTAAGGGCGGAAAGATCCTCGATGTTCTTGGGCTTAAGCTTCCGGCAAAGCTCTGCCATTCCCCCGGATTCAAACTGAAAAATCGCATCCGTGCGGCCTTCGCCAAACAGTTGCATAGTCTTCGGGTCGTTAAGCGAAACCTTTTCCCAAAGGATTTCCTCTGTAAGCGATTGCTTTATGCTCTTTAAGCAGTCGCTTATGATGGTAAGCGTATTAAGCGCGAGGAAGTCCATCTTAAGAACGCCCACCTTCTCGAGGTCGGTCATTTCGTACTGCGTGGTGACCTCGTCCTTGGCTGAGACGGCGATGGGAATAAGTTCTTCAAGTGGTTCAGGCGTAATGACAACGCCCGCCGCATGCACCGAGACGTGTCGCGCGCAGCCCTCAAGCCGGCGCGCCAGGTCGATTAGGTCACTCACCTGCGGGTTTGTTTCCATCGCTTTCCGCAGTTCGGGGACCTGTTCAATAGCCTGGGTGATGCTCACGTTCCGGCCGCGCACCGGCGGCGGAATCATCTTGGAGATGCGATCGACCTCGGCGTAAGGCATGTCGAGGGCGCGTCCGACGTCTTTGATGGCCGCGCGAGAAGCGAGCGTTCCGAACGTCACAATCTGGCAGACTGAATCCCGGCCATAGAGTTCGGCGACGTGATTAATGACCTTCGCCCGCCCGCGCACACAGAAATCGATATCAATGTCGGGCATGGATACGCGTTCAGGGTTAAGGAATCGCTCGAAGAAGAGGTTATACCTTAAAGGATCTACATCAGTTATTCCGAGACAATAAGCGACCAGCGACCCGGCCGAGGATCCACGGCCCGGCCCGACCGGGATTCCATTCTCCTTCGCGTACTTCACAAAGTCCCAAACAATCAGGAAGTAACCGGCGTAGCCCATGCGCTTAATGACCTGCATCTCGTGCCACAAGCGCTTCTCATAATCTTCCATGGGGCAAGTCAGCGTTCCGTTCGCGAGTTCCCCGTCCCATACGCGCGCCTTCCGAGTCTGATAACCGTCGCGCACGACCTTCTCGAAGTAGTCGTCAGGCGAAAGCGCTTCGCCCGCTGGGATCGGATAGTTCGGCAGGTAGTTGATGCCCTTCGGGAGTTGGAGATCGCACATGTCGGCAATCTCGACCGTGCGATTCAAAACCTCGGGAAGCTCGGCGCCGAATATCTGCCACATCTCATCTGGCGACCGAACGTAAAAGTTCGGCGTCTTGTACTTCAGACGATTCTCATCGTTAACCGTCTTGCCTGAGCCGATGCATAGCAGGAGGTCGTGCGCGCGATGATCGTCCGGCATCAGGTAATGCGCATCGTTCGTCGCAACGAGAGGTATTCCCGTCTTCTTTGAGAGCTCGACCAGGGGCTTGCGAATGCGGGCTTGCGCGTCCAGACCGTGCTCCTGAATCTCGAGAAAGTAGTTCCCTTTCCCCATGATGTCCTGAAACTCGAGTGACTGAGTCGCGGCATCTTCGAACCGATCCTGAGCCAGCAAAGCCGACGGTACGCCTGACATGCATGATGAAAGCGCAATCAGACCTTTGCTGTGTTTCGCGAGTAGCTCTTTGTCGATGCGCGGCTTGTAATAGAAGCCTTCGGTAAAGGCTTTGGACGTCAGGCGGGAAAGGTTTTTATAACCTTCGAGATCTTTCGCCAGCAGAATCAGGTGATGATTTCTTTTTTCTCCGGCGGCGGTGGCGCCCGCTCGATCTTTCCGGTTACCGATCGCGAGATAAGTCTCGCATCCAATAATCGGCTTGATCCCTTTTGCCTTCATCGTGTTGTAGAAAGTGATCGCGCCGTACATGTTGCCGTGGTCGGTCATGGCGCACGCGTTCATGCCCAGCGTTTCCAGGCGTTCGGAAAGGGGTTTGATTTGGATGGCGCCGTCGAGCAGGCTGTAGTCGGTGTGAAGATGAAGGTGAACGAACGGTTTTCCCTGCGTCATCATTAGTCCTGGAAAGCCTTCAATTTGAACTGGAAAGCCGGCAGTGCGGGAACTGCTTCTCCGGCGGCTTCACACTATATCACGTGGCGCAGTTCGATCAACTTAACAAGATGTTGGAGAAGTATTTATTTCGTGCTGGCAAAGCGCGCTGGTATCAAACATAGATCAATCGCAATCGGGTAGTACATTCAGCTTGGGCGATGAAGGTGGCAAACGACCGAAAATGCATTTTGTAAGGTCGGTGTAAGTGATAATAGCGAGTAGCGGAACTTATTGTCTGCAGTAAGTGCCGTTAGTCGACCGGCATATCGAGCTTCGCTGGGACGCGCGTGCCAATGGAACTGAACAAGACGGTGTTTGCGATAACGATGGGCATTTTGTTGTGTTCAGCCGTCAGCGCACATCTTTCTGAATACTGCGTGTTGAAGCTTCCGTGTCGTGAATAATCGTCAACCCAAGCTTATGCGACCTCAGAACCACGACGCTTCGCCGGTTTCCGAAGCACGTACACCGGAAACCGAATCGGCTCCTCGTTGATGTACGCTACGATTTTCTCGCGCATGCGGTTGCTGCTCTTTCCGAATGCCTTAATCAGTGGAGCGGACTCCACACCCCACACCTCTGAAATTGCTTCGATAACGGCCCCGGTTAGCGTGTTCTCATAGGACACAACTCCCCCCTCTTGAAACAGCTCGTCAGGCCAAAACGTGAAGGCGTCGCCGGAACTCTGAAGGATGCTCATCCAGGAACCGATGCTGGTTACGAAGACATTTGGCAAAAGGCTAAACCCGCTCAGTTTTTCGACATTCGAAATATAGTAATCATTAAGGAATAACAGCTCGTTAGGCAAGCTCGTAAGCCGACCAAGTTGTCGCTGGGTCATCCAATTCCCGCGAAAACGTGTGATAGCTAGATCACCAACGTCACCACCGCATCTTCGTATGACCTCAGCACACGCTACTTGCCGTTCAGGATCCTCAAAAAGATTTTTGATGAGTTTGGCTTGCTCGGACGCCCAAGCAGCCAAGGCCGTGCCAGAAACGTCAGGTCGTGCATGGTCCCTCGCAGCACGCTCCGATTTCCCAGTGAGAATTCCGAAAATTCCAGCTAATGAACACGAATAAAAACCACCAACAGAAACGAATCCGGACGTTCTGTAAGTCTCCCGGTAAGCACAGGCCCTACCCACTACTACTCCGTGTTCATCTCGAATTTCCTTAACATTTGACGCGAGTTTCTCCATAGTCTGAATACTCCACGTGTCATATTCCTCGTGCGCAAATTTACTCTTAATCGCGATGAGCAGATTTTCTACAAAATCCTTACTTGTACTAGACATCCATTCATTGGCCCGCATGTGAGTCTGATTTCCATCCTCGATAATTAGCAGATCTACATCGAGGGCTGGCGCAATCTGTCTACACAGGGCAGCAAGACTGCGAGTATGGTCCGTTGTGTACGGACGGAGAAGTCCTCCAACTTCACTTGGCGCAGTATCCAACCAAAGGCGAACTGTCGTTCCCCCTTCTCGGATCCGCTCATCGTGGTTGGCGTTCCTTATGATAGGTCTTGAACTGATTCCGGTATTGAACTCTAGTACTAAGGTATCAGTTTGAGCGGCGTCTGAACGGCGTGTTCGAATGCGAATTGCATTGCCGAGCATGAAGAGCGAAAAAAATCCAATTCCGTACTTTCCCGTTAACCTAATTCCTGATGCTAATAAACCGGGAAATTCTTCAACCATTAAATTCGATCCCCAATAAGTTGATCCGAAATCGAGCAAGTATTTTGTTAGAACCTCTGCTGACATACCAATTCCGCTATCTTCCACTTCCAGCCAATGGCCAATTTTGTCTTTGCCAAGCTCGATCCTAATGGTTCCCCACTCACTGGGTCTAGATTCAACAACCCGTCGCGCCCTCACGGCGTCGGCTGCATTCTGAAGCATCTCTCGAACTGGTACTGAAACGTTTCTACCATACAATTCCGATCCTCCAAGGTTAGTTACGAGCTTTGGCACATCGCTGACCTGGATAAAGGCGTTGACAGGTAGCCAGCCGTCGGTGGGAACATACGCAACAAGTCGCTCGGGAGAATCAACGCCCGCTACGCGCCTTGCGGTAAACCTGGGGATTCCCCTGTCGGCTAGAAGAGCATCGACATGCCTCAACTCCTCGTCGATCGCTTTCAGCGTATCTAGACATAGCCACCAAGAGGATGCAGCACTCAATGGAAATGCATTGCCGGAAGTGAAAGCTAAAGAGTCCTCGGCCAGATGCGGTTTTTGGAGTTTTTCTTGAAACTTCCAATGTTCGTCAGAATAATTTGATGGGCGCCGCAGGGCTCGTAAAAAGCTCGGAGCTCTTCTAGCATCAATGTGGCTGATATCCGCGACTCTTAATAGGCAAGCGAGCTTCAGAGGATCCAGTGTCCAGCCGTTTGGGCACCAGTGGGGAGCGCCCAACGTTCTTGGAAATTCTTGTTCAAGCTTGTTGACTGGCCACCAGTGGCTATGGGCGATAAGCCCGATCGTCCTGCCGAATGTTTGTCGTATCTCACTATCTTCGATGAGGTATTGTCGCACGTCATCACCTCGCGCTTTCCAAGATATGAAAGCTAGTCGTTCGGCTTGACGCGCATGAAGGTTCCGGAGCAAGACGCCAACAGCTTCTCGTTTAATTTCTTCCGGAGGATTCTCAATGTCGTAGGCTGTCGGAAAGCTGTCAAGCCGTCTCTCGAAGAGGCCGGTCACTATATCCGCCCAAGCCGGTTCGCTCTTCAATTCCTCGAGACCCTCAGGATACGCGGCAAGACCCATTCCCAGATCGTGCAAAAGAACCGCTCCACCAAACGCAAAAGCTTCGGTGGGCGTCAATTGATACTCGTTTCCGACAATGATATCTCCCATCTCCCAGAGTGCATCGAGATGCGTGATGTCATGGACTGTGTAGTCAGGCAGATCTCTATGGATTTCCGCTGCTAGCAGTGCAACCCGTTGACGGAAATTGAGAAACGCCGTCCTCAGGCGTTCACGCGAAGCGGCGTCCTCATCTCCGTCTCTTGCGGCGAGAGTCGTTTTCCACAATCCGGTGTGTTCGAAGCCATGGGAAGGCATGTATCAATCTCCTTGTGACGGCACTGAACGGCGCTCCAAGATAAGAATGTTCCGGGACGTGGGGCACCGCTAAGCTTTGTGAAGAACAAGAAAGTGAGCAGCAGTATAGTGGTATTTAATTAGAAATAAAATACCGACTTAAGATTCGGTTGATGCAGGGTATTCGAATGCAGAGTCCGAGCGGCGGCGCTATGACTCGGAATTAAGAAGGTAAGGCGTCAGCGAGGCGCTGCGTTCATTCCCATTCAATCGTGCTCGGCGGCTTTGAGCTGATGTCGTAGACGACGCGGTTGACGCCTTTCGGGGCAGTAGCCCGACCGTCAGGGAGGGCGTAATCAGGGGATTGAACTTAATTGCAGCGTGCCTTACTCGACTCAGCAGCAGCGTGATAACTACGCCCTCCCTCACGGTCGGGCTACTGCCCCGGTGTTGCCAGGATGCGGACGAGGGCGTCCGCGCTCCCACGCTATTCCCACTCAATCGTGCTCGGTGGCTTTGAGCTGATGTCGTAGACGACGCGGTTGACGCCCTTCACTTCGGAAACAATGCGGGCGGATACGCGCGCCAGGAGGTCGTGAGGCAAGCGGGCCCAGTCGGCCGTCATTCCATCGACGCTGGTCACGGCGCGAATGGCGATGACTTGTTCGTAAGTGCGTTCATCACCCATCACACCGACGCTCGAGACGGGAAGCAAGACCGCGAAGGCTTGCCAGACAGCGGCGTACATTTCGGCGCGGCGCAGCTCTTCAATGAAGATTCGATCGGCGGCGCGCACCAGCCGCAGACGATCTTCGGTGATTTCGCCAACGATCCTCACCGCCAATCCGGGCCCAGGAAAAGGATGCCGTTGCAGAAGCTCTTCGGGAACGCCGAGCTGAGCGCCAATCAAACGGACTTCGTCTTTGAAGAGTTCGCGCAGCGGCTCGATGAGTTTCAGGTTCATCTTCTCCGGCAGGCCGCCGACGTTGTGGTGACTTTTGATCGTGGCCGAAGGGCCGCGGACGGAAACCGACTCGATCACGTCCGGGTAGAGAGTTCCCTGCACCAAAAAGCCAACCTCGCCTTTGTTAACCGGCAGGCTGGAAGCCTGCGTACCGCCCGCAGGATGCGGGCGCTCCGAGCCGCCAAGTTTCGTCGCTTCGCGTTCGAACACTTCGATGAAGGCCGCGCCGATGCGCTTTCGTTTCGTCTCAGGATCGGTGACGCCATTCAGCGCCGAAAGGAATTCGCGACTGGCATCGACGCCGACAATATTCAATTTTGTTTCCTGGCGCAGGAGAGCGAGCGTCGTTTCGAACTCCCCTTCCCTGAGCAGACCGTTGTCGATGAAGAAGCACGTTTGCCGGTCGCCCACGGCGCGATGCACGAGCGCAGCGGCGACCGAGGAATCGACTCCGCCAGACAAACCGCAAATTGCGCGACCGTCTTCGCCGAGAGTTTCTCGAATGCGTTCGATCTGCTCTTCAATCGCAGCCGCCGGCGTCCAGTCGCCAAGGCATCCACAAATCTCAAACAGAAAATTGCGCAGAATCTGTGCGCCGAGCGGCGTATGCGCCACTTCCGGATGAAACTGGACCCCGTAAATACCAACGGCCGGATTCTCGAAAGCGTTAATTGCGTCTTCGGTTGTCGCCGTGACCACGAAGTCTTTCGGCACCGCCGTGACGTGATCCCCGTGACTCATCCAAACGTCCATTTCGCGCGGCAAACCGGTGAACAGACGGCTGGAAGGATCGACTACCTGGAGACGGGCGTAACCGTATTCGCGGTTGCTCGAAGGCTGTACCGAACCCCCGAGTTTGTGCGCGATTAGTTGCAGACCGTAACAGATTCCCAGAATAGGCGCGTGGCCGTTAGTCAGTAGATCGTGGGTGAGCCGGGGCGCGGAGTCGTCATAAACAGACGACGGGCCGCCGGAAAGAATCAAGCCCTTGGGATTCCGCCCGTGAATCTCTTCAGCGGGCGCATTGAACGGAAGGATCTCGCAGTAAACTCCAGCTTCACGCACGCGACGCGCGATCAACTGAGTGTACTGAGCGCCGAAGTCAAGTATGATTACGGTTTCGTGAGTAGACTTCCGCAAAAAAAGAAAACCCCCGCGATGACTTGCACGTCCAATGTAGCCGAAGTTATACGGAACGCGAATTATAGTGTGCGACTTGTTAATCGACAAAGAGGTTAGGTTTCTACCGGGGCTTGTCCGGTGTGGTTTTAATACTCACCGCCGCTTTAGCCCGGTGTCCGGCGAACGGAAGCAAACCTGAAACCGTTTAAACGGTTTCCAATCTGATGTGATCGCCTCGACGCCGCGCTGAAGCGGCGGCGTGAATGAGAAGTTTGGTTCACCACAGAGACACAGAGGTTTTTACAGAGACACAGAGAGTTTCGCAGCGCAGCTTCGGCTGTCACAAAGTCTTTCTCCCCTCTCCGCTGCGCGGAGAGGGGGCTGGGGGAGAGGTTGACGACACTCGCAACCCCACCCTAAATCCCTCCCCACTCAGTGGGGAGGGAAAACGCTTTGCTTGAATCAACGGTTTCAAAAGTCCTTACGCAAAAACGCAGAGTCGCAAAGATAGAGACCGTCTGTTAACTTCCCAATGATCATGTCTTCGAAACTTCCTCGCCTTCAATCCATTGTCTTGTGTTTCTTGATTCTGGTGTCATGCGCGGCGACGGCGCCCTCCCTTACGGTCGGGCTACTGCCCCGATCTCACCGCCGCCTTGCAGTGTCGAAGCCACCGGAGCTCGTCTTATCGCAGCCGCTGACTTTGCGTTGGGTGTACGGGTCTGACAGGACGACTAATCTCACGCCCGCGACCGACGCAAAAAGCATTTACCTTCCGCTGGTCGACGGCACGTTAGTGGCGCTAAACGCTTCGGACGGGAAACTGCTGTGGAAGACTGAAGCCGGCGGCCACTTCTCTGCCGCGCCGGCTGCCGACGAAACGACGCTCTACGTCGCCACGGAGTACCCAACCGGTGACGGAAGCGCCGCGCGCGGAACTTTGCGCGCGCTCAGCAAAGACACCGGCATCACTTTGTGGATGCGCACACTTCAGGCGCCTTTGCGTGGCCGTCTGGCGGCGGGACCGAGCGCGGTGTTCGCAGGCGCGGCGAACGGCGTGGTGAACGCATTCGACAAGCGTACGGGCGTTACCATTTGGGCGAATAGCTACGGCGACGGATTCGACTCGCAGCCAACGTTGGATGGTGAACGCTTGTATATCGGCAGCGTGGGTGGCTGGCTGCGCGCGCTAAATCAATCAAACGGCGAGGCTATTTGGGTGTTGCGAACACGCGGCGCCATTCGCGGTCCAATTGCGGTGCGTGACGGCGTGCTCTTCTTTGGATCCGATGACGGTCATGTGTACGCAGTGCGCGACGACCGCGGCAAAATGGTCTGGAAACGGCGCACCGGCGCTTCGGTCCAGGCGGTAGCCGTGGTGGAAGACGGCGTGCTGGCATCTTCGTTCGACAATTTCGCTTACCTGCTTTCGCTCAGCGGCGGCTCAGTCCGATGGCGACAGTTACTGCCGGGGCGAGTACCAGCGCGGCCGATTACCGCTGTGGATGGCGCGCTCTTCACGCCCCTCTCCACCGACAGCGCAATTGTGCTTAGTTTGAAAGATGGGAAGCCGGTGAACCGGCTGCAGATTGGCCAGGAGAACAGCAGCGGCGCCGCGCCCGTGGTGGTGCAGGAAATGGTTTTCCTGACGACGGCTAAAGGCCTGATGGCTTTTGCGGCCAGCCGGTAGAAGGTGATTTTTGCCTTTGCGTCAAAACTCCGAAAGGCAGATCTCATTCACACCGGGCTTTAGCCGGTGATAAGCAGAGCGCGATACTAGTGAATCGTTTTAACGGTTTACTGGTCTGCTCAAGACACTCAGGCGATTGGCTACGAAGGACTTGCCCTGCAAGCGACACGGAGAAGCCGTTAAATCGGTTCCTATGATTTGTACGGTCTTTCGTCACCGGGCTGAAGCCCGGTGCGAATGAGAGCAAGATTCTCAGACTTTTGAGGCAGCATGAGAGGGTTGTTCGCCGTGCCTCTGTCGCCCGCTTCGCGGGCTCTGGGAAGATCCTCATCCGAACCCTGGGGCTGACGCCCCAGGCTTTACGCTATCGCGCGCTTCGCGCGCTATCTTGATGCCGGCGCGCAAGCCGATCCCTATCCTGACGCCGGGGCCTGCGACTTACCTGAGAAAAGACGGAATAGCGGCGCGAGACCGCTCGAGAGCAGCCCGTGCGCCAGGTAGCCAACCACCAGAGCCAGCAGCACCCACTGCGAATACATATAGATCAATCCAAATAACGCTATCAGGAAGATCACGTGCCGCGGACTCAACCGCCGGCCGGAGCCCACAGATTTGAAGCTGGTGAAGCGAATGGTCGTGATCATCAACACACTGAGAAAGGCGACCAGCACCAGCATTCCAATCGAGCGAGCTTCGAAACGTTGGGTGTAGCGCAGCGGAGTCGGCGCGAAGTGCACGATGGCCGCAATCAGGCATCCCGCCACCGGGATCGGTAAGCCAACAAAACTCTTCTTATCAACTTTGCTGGTGCCTTCGGCCATCGGGCGCGGGCGCATCGCCTGCACGTTGAAGCGGGCGAGTCTGAAGCCGCCGCAGATGACGTACATGAACGACAGAAACCAGGCGAGCTGCCGGACGTTCGGCCAATCGCGCAAAGCGTAACCATAACCCCAGGCGTAGGCCAGCATCGCCGGCGCCAGCCCGAAAGAGACAACGTCTGCCAGTGAGTCGAGCTGCACGCCGATCTCCGTCGTGCTCTTGGTCATGCGCGCGATGCGCCCGTCCAGGGTGTCACAAAGAAAGGCCAGGCCAATGGCGATCGCGGCATGATCGAACCGCACTGTCGCTTCGGCGACGGCCCCGCGTTCCAGCAGACTGAAACCACTCATCGAGGCCATCAGCGAGTAAAAGCCCGCCAGAATGTTAAGCGAGGTGAATAGCGAAGGGATGACGTACACGCCTTTTCGCAATCCCTTGCGCGCCGCGGGAGTCGGCGCGACCCCCAAATGATCCTGTCTCCGGAATCGAGAAACGTTCATTGTCTGATTCTCCCGATTATTGTGACGCCGCCACGCACGCGCATGCCTTTTTTGACGACGACCTCGACACTGGACGGAAGAAGCACATCAGTGCGCGAGCTAAATTTGATCATGCCGAATCGTTCGCCCAATTCTACTCTGTCCCCTTCCCGCTTCCAACAAACAATTCTGCGGGCGAGGATTCCCGCAATTTGCGAGCATTTTACGCGGATATTGTCGCCCTCGAGGGTGAGCGTGTTCTGCTCGTTCACGTCCCGGGCACGTTCATCGGTGGCCATCAGAAACTTGCCCTTCCGGTATTGGATCGCCGTGATTTTCGCCGCAATCGGCGCGCGGTTTACGTGCACGTCAAGGGGCGATAGAAAGATGCTGACCAGCGAGTCCGATCCAAGTTCAGATTCGTCACGCCTCACCAGGGTGACGCGTCCATCGGCGGGAGCAACGATGATACCGGTCTCGGTGGGAATCGTGCGCCGCGGATCGCGAAAGAAGTAGGCCATGAAGGCGGCGAGGAGAATGAAGGCAATCCCAATCCACCACAGTCCGAACAGCATCGGAATAACTGCGAGCGCCAGCGGAACCGCCACCCAGGGAATGCCATCACGAACCATATTGAGTGGCCCAGACTTTAGTCTGGGGTTTAGTTTCCATTCCAGAGCAATCACAGACTGAAGTCTGTGCCACCTATAAGAAACAAAACGGGGCCGAATCCCGACCGGCGTCGGGAATGTGTCGTCCCCGTCTATCGAGTCTGCGGCTTGCTGAGGCGGAAAAAACGCGCTCAGGCTGTTGTTACGAAACGAATTAGTGCTCAGTGCTGGAACGCTTTTCGTGTTCAAGCATCAACGAATACATCTGATCTTTGATGGCCAACTTCTTCTTTTTCAACGTCGTCTCTTCCAACTGTTCGTCATCGCTGGGATAAGCGAGGGCGGAGAGCTCGCTCAAACGCTGTTCGTATCGACCATGTTCCCGCACCAGTTCGCGGAACTCAGAGTTGGTCATCATTAACTGCTCTTTCACAGAATCCGCCGTAGTCGTGTCCATTTCAGGAATCTCCTTCTACATTGTTAGTTGGAAAGAATGACCGCGGTGAGAAATTCTCACGGGGCTGTAGCATGGGCGAAATGTTAGCCAATTTAGCAGGCCAAATCAAGGCGTCTGAGTCAAAGAAACTGCCATTAACAGGGCATCTTCCACAGGAGATCTGTAGTAGCTCCGCCGGCGGCCAATTACTTCAAATCCGCAGCCACGATAAAGCTGGTGCGCCCGGTCATTTCCCGCCCGAACTTCCAGAACTGCCTGCCGAGCATGCCTTTCACGGCCCCAGGCGAGCGCCGTTTTCATCAGCATCTGCCCGATGCCACGTCCGCGAAATTCGGGCTTAACGGCCACGTTGTTGATGTGAATTTCATCGGCCAGCTCGCGCGCGACGATAAACCCAACAATCGGGCGCTCGGCCTCACTCGTGGAATTGGTGACTCGCGCGACCAGCATGAGCGAGTTAGCGACGGACTGCAATTCCGCGTGATAAGCGTCCCAGCCCCACGGACTGAGATTGCACATTTCTTCGAGGGCCACGACTTCGAGCAAGTCGTGCTCAGTCATACGGTCGAGCGTAACGTATCTCTGATTACTGGATATGGCGGTCTCAAGCATGAGTCTTTATTTCCGCGTCCGAAGCGCGGACGTAATTCGCGCGCAGTTCTTCAGGATCAATCACGTTTCCTTTTCGCCATTCGCGGGAAGCTAACTTTGCGACATCTTCGGCAAGTCCCGGGGCCGGCGCCGCCAGCATCCACCCGTTCGTGCCCGGTTCGCGAGCCCCGACCTGTAGCTCAATTCCCTTCGCACGTGCTTCGGTGCGGATTAATTCCACCTGCGCGTGCGCGCCTTCGCCGGCCCACGTCAACTGCGCATACCTGGCGTATTTCGCCACCAGGGCAACGGGGCTGATGTGCGCGGGTTCGTCGAGCGCTTCCACCTCGTCGTCGCGCACGGCGAACATCTGCGCGAAGACCTCACCGCGTCCCGCGGGCAGCAGCGCGACTATGCGTTCGGCTGCGCCTGCCGCGTGTGATACCGCAGCCAACGTGGAAACGCCGACGCATTTGCGATCGAGCGAGACGGCGAGCGATTTTACGGTAGCCAAGCCGATTCTTAATCCGGTGAAACTTCCGGGCCCGATGGCGGCCGCCATAAGGTCAACTGTAGACAACTCGACTCCGGATTCTTTAAGCACCGCGTCGATGTTCTCAATCAGATCCTGCGAATGCGAAGACGACGCGTCGCCCGGCCGCGAGGCCAGAATTTCTTCGCCGCGTGCGATAGCGACCCCGCCGGCACGCGTGGCCGTTTCGATCGCAAGAATGACCGGTCCAGTGGACAAAAAAATTAACCCTTGGTTGACATACGTAAAATGCGGGCGCAATGATCTTAAACCAGAAAATTGCAACGCGCGAGATCGTTGCGCGCAGAAAATAATAAAAAATGAGAATTGGAGTACTCACAGGCGGGGGAGACTGTCCGGGGCTGAACGCGGCCATTCGCGCGATCGTGCGTTGCGCGACGCGAGACGGAGCCACCGTGCTCGGCATTCGGAGTGGCTACCGCGGACTGGTGGAAAACGACATTGAAGAGCTGTCGCGGGATAAGGTGATCGGGATTCTGCCGCGGGGCGGCACGATTCTGGGCACCTCGCGATTCAATCCGCTCAAAGATGAAGCCTCTCTCTCAGCGTTCAAAGAGAACTTTGCGTCACGGCAAATGGACGCGTTGGTGGTGGTTGGGGGTGAAGGCTCGTTATCCGCCGCGCGCGACTTGTGGCGGCTTCACCAGGTTAAACTCGTCGGGATCCCGAAGACGATTGACAACGATATCAGCGGCACCGATTTCACTTTTGGTTTCGACACGGCCGTAACGATTGTCACAGACGCCATCGATCGGCTGCATTCGACCGCCGAATCTCATCACCGGGTGATGGTGGTCGAGGTCATGGGCCGTCACACCGGGTGGATCGCCGCGTACGGCAGCATCGCCGGCGGCGCTGACGTCGTGCTGGTTCCCGAGCATCCATTTCGCATTTCGCGCGTGTGCGAATTGCTGTCGCACCGCAAATCCGAAGGGCGCGCTTTTTCCATCGTGGTAGTTGCGGAAGACGCTCATCCGCACCCTGATGAAGTGTTCCTGAGTAAGGAGCAGTATGAGGCGATTTACCGTCACGATCGTCTCGGTGGCATCGGCGAAGCGCTGGCTAATGAAATCGAGCGCTGTATCGGCATTCAGGCGCGCGTCACCAAACTGGGATACGTGCAGCGCGGAGGTTCACCGACACCGTTCGATCGGATTCTGGCAACGCGATTCGGAATTAAGGCCTATGAAATGATCCAGGCTGGTGAATTCGGCCGGATGGCGGCCTTGCGCGGAAATAAGATTGAGTCAGCTTCATTGGATGAAGCCATCGGCGAACTCAAGCGGCTGGACGAAGAGATCTATCGAATCGCTGAGATTTTCTTTGGCTAGACTGTGAGGTCACCTCGCAGCTGACTTCTTAACCGCCGAAGCGATAAAAATGGCCGCGTGAGGAGCGAATCTTCACGCGGCCTTTTCCTGTCTACTGCCCACCGCCCACTGCTCACTGCGCACTGGTTACGGTAGCGCCTCAATCACCAGATAGAACCTGAACGGTCCCGTCTTTTGGATTCCGAGCAGGAAGTTCACGTTGATGCTCTGGCCATCGGGCAGCCCGCCTGCCAACGGCAACGTCACGGTGGTATTCAGGCCGCCGCCATTGGGCGCCGGGTGATTCGGTGGCTGCTCAAGCGTCAGTCCGGTGACGTTGACCGTGCATGGTTGCGTAGCCGGCGTCCCCGTTGACGCGCAGGTATTCGCGTCGTTAACCATGGTGATTACTTGATTCGACGATGATCGGAGACGCAAGTCGGCGGATGCACCTGACGGGTGCGTGGTCATGTCGATCACGCGGAACCTAAGCCTGGTCACGGTGCCCCCGGTTTGATTGACGACGCGCCGGCGAATCGTCATGGTGCCGAACTGCGACGCGTTGCCTGGATCAGAGGTTGTATTCCGCTCGCGGTTTGGCGCGGCCGCGTCCGAAACAGTCGCATCGAGTAACAAGAGATTTACCGCCGGGTCGCGCTTGATTGGCGACGCGAGGTTCTCAGGGCCGGGGCTGCCTAAACGTTGCCCGGCTGACGTGGGCGCTCCGATCGTGTCAGCGAAGATAAAGTCTGCCGCATTGTCTTCCGTATCGCGCGGTCGTCCCGGCGTCGGGCAACCGGCTTGGAACACGCATATCTGACGGAAGAAGGTGTGTTCGAGATTCAGCGCTAGATCCGCCGGAGCAAGCGGCGCGTATCCGGCGGCCTCTTTGTACAGCGGGTTGGTTTCAGTGTTCGGACCGACCGAATCGAGGCGATTCGTCGCATTGAAGTTCGCCGCATTATTTGTACGGAACAAGGCCAGCGCGGTGTTGTCCGCAACATCCGTCGTCCAGGTGGCGTCGCCCAGCGCCGCGTCAGTGCCGCCATAATCCTTTAGCGAGTATCCGTTTGTATTGGTACCAAGGAAATGTCCGCGGGCCGGAATCGTCGTGCCGTTCGGGACAAAGAAGATCGGGACGCCGCTCGAGTTTGACACAGCCCAACCCGTCGAACCATCAGTGGTCGTCACGAACAGATCCTGATCCGTGCTGTTGTAGAGCTCAATAAATTCGTTGTTCGCCTGTTCCGTCGCGTTGGCGCCCGGCCCGCTCAAGCGGAACTCACTAATAATCAGTTGGCCGGCCGCGGCTGATTCGTCGTCATTCAGAATCGTTCCGAGGCCCGTATCATCAGTGATCGTCGCGCCGCCGGTCGGGCCCGACAAGACCACCGTGAAGTTCTCGATGAGTTCCGGCGTAGCGTCTGCGTTGACTATGACCGTAATCGTCTTGCTCGGTTCGGTCACACCAAAGCTTAAGGTGCCGTTGTTCGGTGCGTAGTCGTTGTCTTCGGTAGCCGGATTGTCGTCCTGGGCAGTGCCATCAACAGTTGTGAAGTTCACATCAGTGGCGCCGTCCCCGGTCTTCGTGACGGTGAACACAAAGTTGGTCGTGCCGCCGGTTCCTTCAGCCATCGTGACATCACTGATGGCCAATGAAGGCGGGGTCACGTTGAGAGTGGCCGAAGCGGTGCCACCCACGCCGCCCTCAGTTGAGCTCACGTTGCCCGTAGTGTTGTTTTTCGGGCCCAAAGTGTTGACCTGCACGTTCACGGTGAAGGTGCACGTAGCGCCTCCCGGCAGAGTCGCGCCCGAGAGACTGATACTGCTTGAGCCATCGGCCGCGGTAATCGTGCCGCCACCGCAACTACCAGTCAGGCCGTTGGGCGTCGCGACGATCATTCCGGACGGCAGCGGATCGGTAAAGCCGATTCCCGTAAGCGTGCTGCTGTTCGGATTACCGATCGTAAAGCTCAACGTAGTCGAACCGTTGGGCGGCACCGACACTGTGCCAAACGCCTTGCTGATGGTGGGCGGCGCGACCGGGGCGCACGAGGCAGCACTAGTGAGGAACGGGTCGTAATCCACCGCTAAGGCTCCTGTGCCGGTGATGCTGTCGCCGGTTCCCGTCGGGTTGCTGGCGATGGTCGGGCCGGTTGCACTTCCCCAGTAGTTATTCTCAGCATTGATGCTTCCGGCGGGACTGTTATTGAGCATTCCAACGCCGTTGCCAAAGATGTTGTTGTTGTTGGCGATCAGGCCATTCGTGGCATTCCCACTCAGCTCTATGCCGGTGGTGTTGCCCACAATGTTGTTGCAGGTAAATGTCGGCACGGCGGGCGTGTCATGGAAGACCCCGCGGATGCTGTCGATAGAGCGGTTGCCGGTAAAGCGAATGTTCGGCGACGTGGCTGATGCATTCGTCACACCGAGACCCTCAACCCGCGTATAGCCTGCTGTCTGGAGCGCCCCCCGGTTGCCGTCCACGGTATTGTTCGTGATGTCTACATTAACCGTCTGCTGGATCGATTCAACGCGAATGCCTTCATAAGTAGTCGGCGTCGTTACTTGCGGCGGCATCGGCGTCTGCACGTATGACTGCACCGTGTTGTTGCGAATGGTGAAGCCCGGCAACCCGTAAACGTAGTGCAGGTTGTGCCGGATGCCGATCCGGAACGAGGTGACGTCGTTGTTCTCGATGACCGAAGCCGGATGCGTGGTGACGTTGCCGCTGAAATTCTCAATGACAATTCCGACGCGCGATCGCGTGACCACGTTGTTCGTGACGTCTGCCCAGGCGTCGTCGGAAATGCGCAGGGCCTGGCCAAACGCACCGAGAACATTGTCTACCTTATTCGCGTTCATGCGGCTATTGGCATTTCTCGGACCGCCAATCCCGAAGGTGTTCAGCCAAATGGCAATCTCGCCGATGTTCTGGACGATGTTGTTTTCGATGACCGCATCCATGTCGGCTGAGCCATCGCCGTAAATACCAAACTCAGCGTCAACGTCCGAGCCATTGAAGACAACACCCGAAGTAAGTCCCGGATTATTGCCGTCCACGGTGAATCCTTTGAAGGTCACCCCACTCGCCGCGAATGTGACCACAATGGGCCCGGCAAAGCTTGGGTTCAGCGGGTCGCTGGTAGTCGGAATGATGATGGCTTCAGCGACTCGAACACCGGTGTTCGGATTGATATTGGCGTTCGGGCCCACCACGGTCAGACTCTTGTTGACGTTGACCTGCTCAGGATAAGTTCCCGCGCAAACCTGAACAGTCTGGCCGGCCAAAGCGGCATTGACTGCAGATTGAATGGTCGTGTACGCGGCAGTCGGACACTGGACCAAATCGTCGTCAACCAGCAACAGATCGTCATCGGTAATCGTCAGCGTGGCCGTGTCCGAGCCGGCGATGGTCGCCCCCACCGGACTTGAGAGCACGATTGTTACCGTCTCGTCGCCCTCATACCTGGTGTCGCCGTTTACGGTGATGGTGATAGTGCGGTCGGTCGCGTCTCCGTTCGGCCACGTGAGTGTTCCGGTTGGTGAGCCGACTGAATAGTCATTATCAGCAATGGTTGCCGAGCCATCGTTAATCGTGTAATTGACTGAGGCCGCACGATTAGATCCGCCGATCCGCTGCACCGTGAAAGTTACCGTGTGCGACCCGGTATTCGTTTCCGGATCACTGATTGCCGTTTGGGCGAACTGAAGCTGCCCAGCGCTGAACGTCGTGGGCGTGAAGCACAGCGAGAATTCAGAGGTGTTATTGGTCGCGCTCGTGGCCGTCGCCGTAATTTGATCGGTCAGATTGAGCGTCGCGGGACTGAATCTCCACCCGCCGAGGCCACTGGCATCGGTGGTCGTGGTAGTCGACCCAAGATAGGTCTTCCCTTCTCCATTACCTGACGTGTCGCAAACAGCGTTCGCATACAAATCGATCGTGAAGGTCTGGCTTGGCGCAGAGCTTAACGTCCCGGAGATCAGGTTGGGACTACCCACCACCGCGGACTGGATGACCGGGAAGTTCTGCAAGCCATTCGGACCGCTATCCGCATCAGGCGCGGCATCGTTGGCGGTAACCCCATCGACCGGTCCATGGTCGATTCCCAGATGCGAGGCGGTCGTACCGTTCGAGAAGATCGAATTTCCACGGATGACGTTTCCGACGCCTGCATCCGGCAAAGACACGCCATCATTTCCGTTGAAAGCGATCGTGTTCGGTTCGCCGGCCGCCGCGCCGCCGATGGTGTTGAAGACGGCGCTTCCGCCGGTGAGATGAATGCCGTTCCCGGCATTGCCCAGCGCGCTTACGCCATCGGCCTTGGTGCCAATGTAGTTGCCCTGCACGATGCTGCTGTTGAAATTCGTGAACAGAATTCCGTGGCTATCGTTGCCCGAAAGCAGGTTGGCGAGTTGAGGTGTATTCCCGCCAATAGTCATATTGTTGGCGCCCAGGACGCCGGTACCAGTATTCCCGAGGTCGAGTGTGCCGCTGACATCGGTACCGATGAAGTTACCGGTGACCGCGCCGCTGGATTGCAGGCCGTTATCGGTGAATCGGTTGATCACCAGGCCTCGGACGATTGACGCTCCATTTGAAACCACCAGACCAGTCACCGCGGCGCCCGCGCTGGAACCTTCCACTTCAATTCTGAGCACGGCGTTGGTACTGGTCGCGGAAGTGTTCACCGCGGCCTCGGTCTGGGTATAACCATCGACAGTGGCTGCCTGCGTCAGCGCCGGCAAGGCCGAAGCCGGCAGAATCGACCACCAGCCGTGTGGCCAATCCGGATCCTTGTCGGCCGGTAAGGCAGCATCGTTTG
The DNA here is from genome assembly GCA_963726075.1 of uncultured Acidobacteriota bacterium. Lineage (GTDB taxonomy): Bacteria > Acidobacteriota > Blastocatellia > Pyrinomonadales > Pyrinomonadaceae > UBA11740. The sequence continues at coordinate 992,911 of CAVSAQ010000002.1, forward strand.
CGGCCGTCGTCACGAGCACGTGAGTCACGTCATGGGTTACCTGGTTGGGAACCCCATCATCCTTGTAGTAAAAGTGGCGCGCGTCATTAGCCGGAATCGCAAAGTTAATTGCCGTAGCCGCGGGACTCGCGTTCACGGCGTTGATGGCTTCGCGCAAGGTGCAACCGTTACCGCTGCCAATGGGCAGGCACGACCCATCGTCGCCGTCCGCGGTCGTGTTTACGACGAACCCTCCCGGGGGAACATCGTCGTTGGTTATGGTGCCGACTGCCTGACCATCGCCAATAATGGCGCCCACCGGAGCAGAGAGATTCACGAGGAATGTCTCATTGGCTTCGAAACCACTGTCACGGCACACGAGAATCGTGACCGTCTGGGACGTCGAACCGGGACCGCTGGCCGGGAATATCACGGTGCCGCTATTCGGAATGTAGTCCACGCCGGGAGTGCTGCAATCCGCACCTGAAGTCGCCGGATTTGCGCCCCCGGTATCGTCGGCGGTCTGGAATGTGACGGACGCTGGTTCGTCAGTCGTACCGGACTTTGTGACGGTGAAATTAAACTGCTTCGTCAGCGGCGGAACCGCAGTGGTACCTTCCGTCGTCGTCAGATCATTTATCGAAATAGAGGGCGCCGCATCATCGTTCGTGATCGTGCCGGTACCCTGCGGGTCAGCAATCGTCGCGTTCGACGGCAGAGTCAGATTCACCACGAAGGTTTCGTCTTGCTCGAAGTTCGTGTCGCCGTTCACCTGCACCTGGAACGTCTGCGTTGTCACATTCGGCGCGAACGTCAGGATCGTCGGACCGGCGCCGTTGTAGTCTGAATTGGAAATCAGCGCGGTGCCGTCCGCAGTCTGCGCGGTGACGGTAATCGTTTGATAGGACGCGTTTGACAGGCTCACCGTGAAATTGAAGTCCGTGGTCCCGCTGTCCCCTTCAAAGGCTGTGACGTCGTCGATCGAGATCGTCGGCTGCGTGTCGTCATTAGTGATCGTGCCGACGCCCTGGCCGTCCAGAATTGTCGCGTTCACAGGGCCCGAAAGATTAACGAAGAACTGCTCGTTAGTTTCAAACTTGGTATCGCCGTTTACGAACACCGTTACCGGCTTAGAAGTCTCGCCCGGATTGAAGGTGATGCCGGTCGAGGCTACTCCGGTGTAATCCAGGTCGCCCGTCGTAGCTGAATCATCGGCGGTTTGGTAGTTCACCGTGATCGTTTGACTGCTCGATTCAGTGAGCGTGACGTTGAAGGTAAAGGCCGTTGTCCCCGCGTTGGTTTCGACCTGGGTCACATCGTTGATAGAGAGCTGCGGTCCCGGCTCAAAGTCGTAGGTCATGAGCGCGCCGTTATGTTGCAGCCGGAAGTTGTCGACGTTGCCGTCGAAACCCGGCGCCCACGGGCCGCCCGCCTTGAAGAGCACGGCGCTGCCGAACGCGTTGCGCACACCGGAGTTCGGGAACAGCGAGAGCACCTGCGCCCAGGTGCAAGGCGACGCGGGCTGACATGGCTGGGGGACGCCTGCCACGTTGTTGACCGTTACGGTCGTTCGCGTCCCGTACCACATGCCGCCTCGCGCGTCCCAGTTCTGCCAGACGTTCTGCGCCACAGCGCCCTGCGCCGGGGACAGGTACGGCTCAAAGACCAGGCGCCCTGCGTAGGCGGTCGCCGCGTCGTTGAGGTCGTAGTCGATATCGAACTGTAGCGCATTCGCCACGACGGTGTTCGTGTTGTTGTTCTGATAGCTGTGATAGAGCAGGGCCAGCAGATCATCCGCGCGCGTTCCATTGTAATTGAACACGCCCAGAGCATGGCGTCCCTGCGCGTCTACAGTGAGGAACGCGCTGCCTGTGCCGAGTGGCGGCGTCGCCGGGCCAATCTCAAAACCTCCCGATCCCGTTCCCGTGCCGGGCAGGTCATCGAAGAAGACCCAGCCGTTCGGGGTGACATACGACACTTTGACGGTGTTGGCGACTCCCTGGAAGCCGTTGGTTCCCCGACCGGGCACTGTCTCGACATTGGTGTCGGTTCCGCTCAACAGGAACGGCGTGTACTGGAAGTTGGCCGACGCCGCACCGGCAATGTCGGGCTGACCTCCGGGAGGCGTGGCCGTGCCGCCATAAGCCACCGGAATCTGCGCCGCGTAGCCCGGTTCGGCACTGTTCGCCGTGGTAACGACCGGCGAGGTGGTTCCGAACCAGTTGCCGCGGAAGTTCTTGTAGTTTGTCGTTGCCGGCGCCGGGAGAGATCCACCCGTCTGGCGATCAACGATTTGCCCGTACCAGTTGGCGCTGATGCTGTTGTTCGAGTAAGTCGAGTGGAGTGATGTCTGCACCGGACTGTTCGTGCCGCCACTGGCATCGAGGAACAGGACGCCGACCGTCCAGTTGTTGGTGATGAAGTTCTCGATCACCGTCATCTGGTCAGTCTGGTTACGGAAGATCAGGCCTGTCCGGTTGAAGTCGATGACGTTATTCCGGACGGTGTGGCCACCGCTGTTATTGATGTCGATGCCGGTTCGATTGCCGGTAATGATGTTATCGCGAATGACTGCGCCGGTGACCGATAGTCCCTGAATGGCTACGCCCACCGAATTCAGACCTGGATTGTTCCAGTCGGTGGTGTTGTTGCCCGCGCGCGTAATCGTCATGCCCGCCAGGGTGACGTTACTTGCGGTGATCTGGAAAGTCGCGCCGGGACCACCAATCGGTCCGATCACACTCACCGCACCAGCTCCCGCACCCAGAACGCTGACGCCGGCCTTATTAACGATTACATCCTCGTTGTACGTCCCCGCGTTGACGATCACCGTGCCACCGACAGCCACGCCATCGACGCCACCCTGAATCGTGGCGAACGAATCGCACCCGAAGTTTGTCGCGAGACCGCCGCCATCAGGGTCGGTTCCCAGCGGAGTGCCCACCCAGTTGTCGTCCACATACACGATCGCCTGTGGCGGACAAGCATCGTCGTTCTGAATCGTTCCAAGACCGGTTGCGTCGCCGATCGTGGCGCCGGACGCGTTGGAAAGTTGCAGAGTAAAGGTCTCGTCAGGTTCGACCGCGAGCTCGCCGTTGACGAACACAGTCACCTGTTTGGTCGTCTCGGACGGAAGGAACGTCACATTGGTAACCGGGATCGCCGCGAAGTCCGTCGGCGACACTGCCGTTCCGTCCACGGTTTCGTAATCTACACTGCTGTTGAGGGCTGTCGCACCGGTCTTGGTGATTGTGAAGATGAACGAAGTGCTGCCTGGCCCGCCGTTCCCCTCTGCCATGGTCACGTCGTTGACGCTGAAGGACGGCGCGGTAACCGTAATCGTCGCGCACGTCTGCTGATTATCGACGGTTGCGCAGGCCGAGCCATTCGAGCTATTCGTCGAGGTGAACGTGGACGTGGACAGACCAGAGCTAAACGAGTTAGTGGTCGGGAACATCGTGCCATTGGTCGCGCTGAAAGCAGCGTCGGGCAGTGGCAGCGTGGCGGCCCCGCCGTGTGCCGGATTGCCGGCCGTGCTGTTCCGCGTCATGTCGGCGGTAATGGTCGAAGTACCGCCCGGAGTTATCGAACTGGGCGAAGCGCTGACCAGCAGCACGACCCAGGGATCGAAGTCGGCAGTGCCGGTAACGGTGTCGCATCCCGAACTGTTGGGTCCAGTGTTGCAACCCCACCAATTGTTCTCAGCCGTGACGACACCATCGACGTTATTCAGCCCGACCGTATTGCCGACGATGCGATTGTAGATAAGGTTCGCAACGCCCTGACTTTGCACCAGCACGCCCGTGCCGTTGTTGGTGATCGTGTTGCCGGTGACAACGACCGGCTGATTGGCACTGAACGCCGAACCGGCAATCCACTGGAAGCCAATGTTCGCGCCCCTGAGTGTGTTGCCCGAATAGGTGACCGTCGTCGTCGCAGAGGAATGCGAAGTCACGCGGAAGCCACGTTGCAGGTTGGTAGCGGGATTATTTCCCGCAGCCTGATTAACAAACTGATTGCCGCTGACCGTGATGTCGCTGGTGTGGGCGTGTCCATTTTCCCAAATACCGAGCACGACTTGCGGGTTCGCGGCATCCTGCGCATTCAGCACGCGCACGATGTTGTTGGTGATTTGCAGACCGTCATAGACCGCGCCGCCGCTGGTATTGCTCTGCATGCCGACATCGGAGGCGAAGTTTGCGCCCGCGCTGATGCCATCGCCCTGAATCTCGATCGTATTACCGGAAATAGTCTGGTTAGTGCCGAACGAGAAGTGGATGCCGATGTTTTGATTAACGTCGGCCGGCGCCACCGTCGCGTTCAGATCGCGGGCCATCCGGATGTAGTTGTTTGAAATGTTCGTGTTGTTGAAGTCCGTGGTCGCGATTGCGAACATCCCGATCGACAGATCGAAATCGAGGAACCGGATATTCGAGATCGTCCAATTCTGGTTCTGCCCGCGGAAGAATGAGAACACGCCTTCAAGATTTACCGCCGCCAGATCTCCCGGCCCCTGGATCTCGCCGTCGCCGAGATTGTCCGCGGTGAAGGTCACGTTGTTCACGTTCGCCTTCGGCGTGATGCCGTAGTCGTCGTCTGAGAAACTACCGCCGGTCAGGCCGTCACTACCGAGCGCCCAACTCGCCGCCGCATTCGCCTCAGTCCAATTGAACGTGCCGAGCAGCTTGATGGTCTGGCCGCTGAAGGCCGCCTGCACCGCGTTGTTGATGCGCGTGTAGTCGTTGTCGGTCGCCGTCGGCGTCACCGCCGGCGTAACTGTCAGGATACTGAGGCCCACGATTTGAATGTCGAAGGTGTACGGATTCTCGTCGCTGTCGTCATTCCCGATCGAAACGGTTGCCGTGCGCGTACCAACGGCGCTGGCCCCGGCGAAAATGGTGAACGTGGTTGAGCCGCTCGGGGTAACCGGTGAGCTGGGCTGCGAAGTCACGGTGAAGTCACTCGCATTCGGACCCGAAATCTGGACGAACGGAGTTCCGCTCAGCGTCAGATTTGAGCCGCCGGTATTCTCGATTGTGAACGTATGACTCGACGGGGTGCTGCCAAAGTCGGTTCCGTCGGTGACGCTTGGCGACGTATCGCCGTCCGGAATCGAGATGCCATTACCCTTCACATCCATTTCGGGCGTTGCGGCGGCGACCACGGTGAGAACGACATCGTTGGTGTCCGTGCCGCCGGCGTAAGAGATCGTCGCGCCGAGTGCGGAACCGAGGAAGTTCGTGATTGTGTCGCCTTGCGCGAGCGATCCGCCGTTGCTGTCCGTGCCCCCGGTACCCATCGTGAAGTTGCCGGTCACACCGTCGGTGCTGTCGTTGTTGACGATAATGAAAGTATCGCCGGCCACAGGTGTGTGGGTGCCGCTCAGGTTTAGCGTGGCCCCGCCAAGGCTCACACTGCCTGTGACATTAAGCTGGTCATACTGAGTGCCAACCGTGGTCCCGTTGATCTCAACATCGAAGTTTGAGCCGCTGGTGAAGCTCACGTTGCCCGTATTAAGGATTCCGGGACTGACTCCCGGTGCTACCGTCCCGCCGCTGCTCACGCTAACCGGTCCAATAACGGTTCCGGCGCCTCCGAGCGAACCTGCTGTGACTGTAAGGCTGGTTACATTGACGGTGCCCGTGACAATCACGGCTCCCGAAGCCTTATTAACTACGACTGCGCCGAAATTTTGCGCGCCCGATGAATCCGACCAGGTCTGTGTCGAAGTGCCGTTAAATGTGAGCGTCCGACCGTTGTGCGTGTAGGTCCCGGTGGCGTTAATCGAAAGGTTGCCACCGACATTGAAATCGCCGCCCGCGGTGCCTGACAAGATAAGCGTGCTGCTACTACCGAGCACGAAATTACCGGTCACAGTGAACAAGCCGCTGCCCGAGCCGGTGTAAGTCTGGCCGCCTGTCAGAGTCAGGTTTCCGTAAGTGCGGCCGTTCGAATCGAACGCAGTGGACGCGTTGAACTCCTGATTGCTGCCGAGATTGAACGTGACAATTGTGTTTCCGCTGCCGCCGAATGGATCGCTGCCAGCATTAAAGAAGGCTGATGAGCCACTTTGGAAGATCACCGAGCCATCCGTGCCCGTTCCGAATGGATTGCCGGCAAAGCCGGTGCTCGCTGTGAAAAGAGAATTGTTGGGAAATACAATCTGACCCGCGTTTGCGCCAGTCAACGCGTGCGCCCCGCCCTGCAGAATGATTTGACCGCCGATGGTGCTCGCGCTTCCGGTCGTTACGGCAACCGAGAGTCCGTTTGCGCCGGCTACCGTCAGCAGGTTAGTCGCCGGAATGTCCAACCCGGCGTTGCCGGTAATCGTGAGCGTGTGAGGTGCACCGACCGCTGAAGCATTGAACGTGACGGGATTCGCACTGTTTTGGAGCTTAAGCGACGTAATCGTTTGCGTCGGCACATTCGTGACTATCGGGGCAGGCGTGACGTTCCCGTCAAAGACCAGAGTGTCCGCAGGATTCGGCAGCAGACGAGTCGGGTTCCAGTTCGTCGATACCTGGAAATCAGTACTTGCCAGGAGGGGCGTCCAAACATAGGTGGTAGGAACTGCTGCGGTGGTGCCGTTTAGTGAAACGTTTACAGCGTTAGTAGTCGTGTCAAACCCGCCGGCTCCGGTGCCGGCGGTTGCCCCATAACCGTAGAGACGGAAAGTGGTAGCTGTCGTGAGGTTGTTCAAACCGGAAATAGTGATTGTGTTTCCGGTGGTAAGAGTTGTTCCGGGAAAGTTTACGGTTCCAATGTCTGTCGCAAACGCGTCCACCGATGATCGCAAGGCCACGTTATTAGGCCCAGTACCTGAACGCTCCCAATTAAAAACGAACGCGGTTGGGGTAAAGGAAAAGCCTACGTTGGGTGTAACGATGAACTCAATGTAATCATTGCCGGCAATCGACTCGGCTAACGTCGTTGGATTCGTATCCCCACCATCAAACCAGGCATTTCCGCCGAAGCGGTTTCCATTTGCAGATCCATTCACCCCTGCGCCTAATGTTAGGTTAGCGGATGAGATGTTTGCGTTATTAAAAACGCTGGGTTCGGACGTCTCGGTTCCCAAGTTCCCGAAAGTGTTCCAGTCGAGTAGTTCGTTGAGCAGAATCGGGGCCGGACTCAATGTCCGCACACTTGTACCCGCCAAAATCTTTGTGTAGATGTCGGAATTGTCGCCGAGCCAGGAATAACGATTACTTAGTGATGAGTTATGAGTCCTGAGTGAGTCGCCGGCCGAAGGTGCGGCCGCAGTGCGCGCGATGAATGGCAAGGCGCATAGAATGGCGAGCAAAGCCAGGGCGGCTAAAGGTGCAGAGCGAAAGGCGAACAACAAACGTGCGCTTTGCTGTTGGCGCTTGGTTCTGAGCATGTACGTCGAGCGTGGCGTGTGGGACATCCGTGCGGGCGAGCTCCTCTTTAAATCCAGAAGGCAGTAAGCAGGAGGCAGTAGGCGGGAAAACCTATCTGACGAATGCTACCGCTTGTTCTCCACTAAGGGCTAAGGGCTAACGGGTAAGAGCTAAGGCCGATAAGGCTGACGCTTTGCACTTCGCGCTTGGCACTTCGCCGGAATGCGCTGACAACTGAGACCTGAAAAAAGCTGTGTCAACCGTGACGTCGAGTGTCAGTTGACCAAAACATAATGAATGTCGCGCAGATTAAGGCGGATTGTGCCGAAAAGTCAATAGAGTCGGCCACGATCTCTTTCATGTCTAGCCTTTCTCGAGGTGGCTTATATCACTGAAGACTCGGGCGCATCCGTGCGGTACCACACATAGAAGGACAAAGAACTCGCCAGACAACGACGCCGGTTCGACATCCCAGCTCCGGAGGAGCGATCTAATAAGGGAAAGCTCAGCGCCTCTGGCGCAGAGGGCTTACAGTTGAGCTTGCCAAAAATTTTCCTTCGAGGCTCGACCTCGGCTTCCCATATAATCCGCCCCCCATGCACGTCATCTCCCGTGACGCTCCTTGTTATTACCTGACTTCGGTGACTAGAAGGCGCCTGCCGGTTTTTCGGACCGATGAAATCAAGATCGTCACGTGCGCGGCTATGAATGAAGCGCGCGCATCAGGAGAATTTGCGCTGTACGCGTACGTCATCATGCCTGACCATTTGCATGTCGTTACCGATTCCACTCTTTCTCGTCCAAGACACTCCAATTCATAAATGGCATTACGAGCCGCCGCATCATCGACTATCTGAAAGAGAACAACCACGAAAGCTCGCTGCTCAAATTGCGGCACGAATCGCGACGTCATCAATATCGCTTTTCGCTGTGGGACCATCATCCCGACGCGCGATTGTTGCTGACAGAGAAGATGCTCATGGAGCGCGTACATTACACGCATAACAATCCCGTCCGTGCAGGGTTGGTGACCCGACCGGAAGATTATCGCTGGTCGAGTGTGAGGTGCTGGACCGGTAATCTCCTTGGGGATGAGCCCTTATTGATGGACATCGATCGCATTAGGTGGAGAAGAAGCTGAAGAAAACAAACGGATTCCCCAACTCTTTTTGGAGGAGTGGATTTGGGTTTGCGCCTTTGGCGTAGCACATAGCGGTAAGCCTCCGGCTTACCGGAGACGTTCTATAAAAGACCGGAGGCTCCGCCTCCGTTTCGAGGCGTAGCCTCGGAATTAATTAAAAGGGTGACGCACGGTAAGCCAGAGGCTTACCGCGATGTGCTGCGCCAAAGGCGCAAGAGGGGCGTCTTGTGCCACGCCAACTGCGCAACAGGCTTATCGAGATGTGCTGCCGAAGGCGCAAGGGGTTTACCGACTGCGCTCTGCTCAACTCATGTTGTATTATCCCGCACTCGCACGCGGCGCTGAACTGCTCACCGCTCACTGCCCACTGCTCACTGATTTTTATGACTTCCAACTCCACGCCTATGGTTCGCCAGTACCAGGAGCTGAAGGCACAGCATCCCGGTACGCTTCTCTTTTTCCGTCTCGGCGACTTTTACGAATTGTTCTTTGACGACGCGGTGACAGGCGCCCGCGAGCTGCAAATCACCCTCACGGCGCGCCAGAAAGACAGCAAAGATCCGATTCCAATGTGCGGCGTGCCGCATCACTCGGCGGCGAACTACATCGCGAAACTGGTGCGCAAGGGTTATCGCGTGGCTATTTGCGAGCAGACCGAAAGTGCTTCGCCGACGAAGAAGCTGGTGAAGCGCGAAGTAGTGCGCATCGTGACGCCCGGCACACCGATCGATCCACAACTGCTCGAGCCGCGCGAATCGGTTTACCTCGGGGCCGTCTGTGCGCAAGGCGAGACAGTCGGCGCCGCATTCCTCGATATCTCCACGGGGGAGTTTCGCGCGACCCAGGCGACGGGCAAGGACGCCTGGGAGAAAATCGTCGCGGACATCGGGTCTTACGCGCCGCGCGAATTGATCTTCCCCCAAGCGCTGAGCGCTTTGGTGCGGGCGGGATTTAAGAGTGACCAGAAGACAAAACCACTGCCGCTGTCAGAGGTCAGTACGACGCCGCAGGCGTCGAATTCAATAGCCGTGGGCAACGCCCACGGACAGAGCCAAGAAAACAATTCATCGACCCTGAAGGGGTCGAATCCCGACGGCGCCATTCCTTCGACCCCTTCAGGGTCGCAAGACATCGGGACACCTGATCCGGGGGTATCGCTCCGCTCAACCCCCGGCTACTCTCGTTCAGCCGTTCAGGCTGAAACAAAAACCCGACACCCGACACCCGACACCCTAAACCCTACCCCCTACACCCTGACCCCGATCGACGACTGGCTATGGCAAACCGACGATTGCGCGGCGCTCCTTATTAAACAGTTCGGTGTGCGGTCGCTCGATGGTTACGGTCTGACACGCAAAGCGGAAGCGATTCGCGCCGCCGGCTCATGCCTGCGCTATGCCCAAGAGACGCAACGCGCCGCGGCCGCGCACATCGCGGACATTGTTTACTTCGAGCCCCAGGATCATCTCGTGCTCGATCAAATCACCGTCCGCAATCTCGAGTTGGTTGAAGCGATGGGCGGCGCCTCGCGCTCGCTGCTCGATGTGATTGACGAGACGGTGACGGGCATGGGCGCGCGCCTGGTGCGATCCTGGTTGCTGCGTCCTTCTATTCGTCGCGGTGAGATTGAAGCGCGTCACGGCGCCGTCGCCGAACTGCATGCGTCGCACATGAAGCGCGATCGTTTGCGCGTGCTGCTGAAAGAAGTTGCCGACGTTGAGCGTTTGACGGGACGTCTGAATCTTGGCTCGGCGACGGCGCGCGACTTGGTGGCGCTGCGGCGCTCGCTCGATCAGGTCCCGCAGATTCGAGAAGCGCTCCGGAGTGCTGACTCTTCCCTGCTCCAGGTTCTTAACGACGCGGCCGATGAGCTAGCGAACGTGCGCGCGCTTATCGGAAATGCGATCGAAGACGATCCGCCACCGAAAGTTGTTGACGGTGGCGTGATTCGCACCGGCTACTCGACTGAGCTTGACGAACTGCGGTCCCTGAGTCGAGACGCAAAACAAACCATAGCCGCGATGGAACAGGAAGAGCGCGCCCGCACCGGCATCGGCACCTTGCGCATCCGCTTTAACAACGTGTTCGGTTACTTCCTCGAAGTGTCGAAGGCGAACGCGGCGCGCGTGCCCGAAGATTACGAACGCCGGCAAACTCTGGCGAACGCCGAACGGTTCACCACGCCCGCGTTGAAAGAGTACGAGGCGAAGGTGCTCGGCGCGGAAGAACGCATCCTGCAAATGGAGTCGGAAATCTTTGCGCTCGTCTGCCGTCAGGTCGCGGCTGAGACTTTGCGGATCCAAGCCACGGCGCGCGCGCTCGCCTGTCTGGATGCGGTGTCTTCGCTGTCTGAGACGGCGGTGCGGCGTCGTTGCGTTAAGCCTTTGATGCACGACGGCGACGAAATCGAAATCATCCACGGGCGCCATCCGGTGATCGAAGTCTTCAATGAAGAGCCGTTCGTGCCGAACAGCGTCTATCTGAACAACTCGACCGACAGGCTTCTGATCATCACGGGACCGAACATGGGCGGCAAGAGCACGGTGCTGCGACAGACGGCCATCATTTCCATTCTCGCGCAGATGGGATCGTTCGTACCGGCTGAGAAAGCGAGGCTGCCTTTGCTCGATCGGGTCTGGACGCGGGTGGGAGCTTCGGATGATCTGGCGCGCGGCCGCTCGACGTTCATGGTCGAGATGACTGAGACGGCAGCGATCCTGCACAACGCGACGCCGCGTTCGCTTGTGCTGCTCGATGAAATTGGCCGCGGGACGGCGACCTTCGACGGCTTGTCGATCGCCTGGGCCGTGGCTGAGTACCTGCACGATTCATCTGAACACGCGGCCAAGACTTTGTTCGCGACGCATTATCACGAACTGACGGAACTGGCTGAGCGACTACCCGGCGCGCAGAACTATCAAATCACTGCGACGGAACGTGAAGGAGAGGTTGTATTCCTGCATCGCCTGGAACGTGGCAGTGCTTCAAAGTCCTACGGAATCGAAGTGGCGCGACTGGCGGGAATGCCGCCCGCCGCACTAGCCCGCGCGCGCGAAGTCTTGCAGCGGCTGGAGCGATATGAGTTGGATGTGTTCGCGGAAGAAGAATCGATCATTGAGTCGCAGCGTGTTGCGGCTGCATCCGCGGGCTCAACGGCGGTTGAAGAGCAGGCGTTGACGAAGGCCGCGACCCGCGCGGGCCGCCGCCGTCTCGCCGCGCAGAACTCCCTGTTCGATCTGGCTAATCAAAAAGTCGTCGACGAGCTGCGCGCGACTAATGTTGAGAAGATGAGCGATGCAGACGCGAAGACGATGCTGGAAGAAATGAAGAAGAAGCTGGTGTGAAGGAGATTTATCCGCAGATTTCACAGGTTAAGAATGCGCCTTTGGCGCAGCACATAGCGGTAAGCCTCCGGCTTACCGTGGAGAGTTCTATAAAAGACATGAGGCTCCGCCTCCGTTTCGAGGCGTAGCCTCGAAATCAAATAGAGCCGCGCACGGTAAGCCAGAGGCTTACCGCTATGTGCTGCGCCGAAGGCGCAAGGCGGTCTCCGCGAGAGCTACGGTCGGAGTTTTTTCTCAGCTCGCCTTGGCGGCGTCCTTAATAACCAGATCGAATGTGCCGGGTGCGACTTTGCGGAAGCGGGTGTTGCGGTTCAGCGAGACGGCTATGCTGATCGTGGGATTGTTGCCGGTGAAACTGAATCCGCCTTCCAGCAGACGATTGTAAATCTCGTTCACATGAAGTGGGCCGTTGGCTTCACGCAGAAGCATCGTCGCGGCTTGCGGAATAGTGCGGTCATAGAATCGGTCGTCAATAGCCGTGACGTTCGATTTGATCGGCGGGACATTGTGACGAACGGAGGCCGACGGATGCTCTGCCAGTTCAGCGTGAGCCAGCCGGCGCTGTATCTCAACTTCCAATTCGCCAACCGAACGCGTGCCGACCTGGGTCGCCGGCCCGGTCATGACATTCGACAGCAGGCGAAAGATCGCCGCTTCGGTTTGGCCGGCGAGGGTGTCCATCTCGGCCAACTCAGCGCGAATGATTTCGGATTCTGATTCCAGCTCCGCGAGACGCGCCGCCAGACGTGTTCGTGCCCCGCGCGATTGTCGCAGGCTTTGCTCAAGTCGGGCGATGAGAGTTTCGTTAGCCATCAGACATTGCTGATTTTAGATTGCCGATTGCCGATTGGCAATGGTTTTTCACGGGGAGCGCGCGAAACGGGGCAGTAGCCCGACCGTCAGGGAGGGCGTAAGGTCGATGCCTCCCATGGACTGTTGGTAAACCTGGACGAACTATTAGTGGAAGTGACGACGCCCTCCCTCACGGTCGGGCTACTGCACCGGAATCACCGATCGCGTTCGACGATATAGGTGGGAATCGCAGCCAGGGCCTGGGCGTGCGGGCGGTCATTCAACCCGTTGAGCGAGTTACGCGCGGCTTCGGCGTATTCAACCGCACGCTCTTTAGCCATTTGCAGCGCGCCGGTTTCCTGCAAAGCCTCAATCAAACGTGCGCGTGAGATGCTTTCGTAACCCTGGTTCGCGATCACCGACTGGATGTCGGCGCGCCATTCAGGATATCGCTGAAGCAGAAAGATCAGAGGAAGTGAGACCTTGCCTTCAATCAGGTCCGCTCCCGCAGGCTTGCCCAGAGACTCTTCCGTGCCCGTGAAGTCGAGCAGGTCATCGACAAGCTGAAACGCCGTGCCCAGGTTCATGCCGTAATCGCGCAGTCTCGCTTGCGTGTGCGGATCCGCGCCGCCGAGCAGTGCGCCGATTTCACAACAGGCGCTAAACAGATAGGCCGTCTTGCGCGCGATCACATCGAAGTATTGCTCTTCAGAAATATCCGTCCGGCCAAGCAGGGTCAGTTGCAGCAACTCGCCTTCGGTCATCTTCCGCGTGACCGCGGTGAGAATATCGAGGATGGCCAGCGAGCGTTCGGCGAGACTGGTCTCAAACGCGGACATGTAAAGCCAGTCGCCCATCAACACGGCCGTCTGGTTTCCAAATTCCGAGTTAATCGAAGGACGGTTGCGACGGGTCTCGGCCTTGTCGATCACGTCGTCGTGCACGAGGGTGGCCGTGTGCAAGAATTCCATCACGGTCGCCATGCGAATCGAACTGACGTTTGAGCCATCACCGCCGACCGCGTAGTTGGAAAGAATCGTCAGCGCCGGCCGCACGCGTTTCCCGCCTGAGCGCCGCAGGTATTCTCCGATGTAAGCGATGACCTGGATGTTCGAACGCGCCTGCCGCTCGAATTCTTCTTCAACCAGTTGCAACTCCGGCGCGATCAACTCAAAGATGCGCCGCGCCGTCAGCTGCACGTCGTCGAGGAGCGCTGATTGGGTAGTTGCCGTCATTATTATACTTGAGTGGCACAGACTTTAGTCTGTGATTGTCTTCAATTGATCGAGTCCCCTTGTCTTAACAACAGACTGAAGTCTGTTCCACTAATTCGATCGGTAATTCGTAAACTGCATATTGATTCCAAAGTCCTTTGCCTTCAGGTTCGCGATCACTGTCTGTAAAGTGTCGCGATCCTTACTCGAGACGCGAACCGTATCACCCTGGATCGAAGCCTGGACCTTCGCCTTTGAATCCTTGATGGCCTTCACAATCTCCTTGGCCTTCTCTTGCGGGATGCCTTGCTGAATCTCCACATGCTGGCGAACCGTGCTGCCGGCCGCCGGCTCAACCTTGCCGTAGCTAAAAGCTTTCAGAGGCACGCCGCGTCGCACCAGCTTCTGCTGGAGAATGTCGTTCATGTTGCGCAGTTTGGTTTCATCTTCAGCCGACAGCACCAGCTCTTTCTCTTCGAGCTTCACTTCCGCGTGGCTGCCTTTGAAATCGAAGCGCTGCTGGACTTCCTTGGCCGTCTGATTGATGGCGTTTGTGATCTCCGCGCGGTCAACTTGCGACACGATGTCGAATGAGTTCTGTTGGGCCATGAGTAATCCGTGATTGCTTCGAAGAATAACACCAAACACAGAGCATGTGAAAGTCTTCTCTAAGCTGGGAGCGCGGGCATCCGGCCCGCATTTTGCGCCGATGGGGCGTTAGCAATCCAAAGCGCTGACAAGTCAGCGCACTCCAAATAGGCGCGCGAAATTCTCGGATGTCACGCGTCCTACTTCTTCCGGGGTGACACCTTTCAATTCCGCCAGAAACTTCGCCGTCTCAACCACTCGCGCCGGTTCGTTGCGCTTGCCGCGGAATGGGACGGGCGTCAGGTAAGGACAGTCCGTCTCAACCAGTAACCGTTCGAGCGGAAGTTTTCGTGCGATGGCCCGCAGATCGTCGGCTTTCTTGAAAGTGAGATTGCCGGCGAACGAGATAAAGAATCCAAGTTCAATCGCCTGCTCAGCCATTTCTAAACTGCCGCCGAAGCAATGCAAGACACCGGCACGTCCGTAGCCGGAAAGTCCTTCTCGCAAGATCTCAATCGTTTCTTCGTCGGCTGTTCGCGAATGAACCACGACGGGGAGGTTCAGTTCGCGCGCGATGCCGAGTTGGCGGCGCAAGACTTCGCGCTGCACTTCACGCGGCGAGTGATCGTAATGATAGTCGAGACCAATCTCACCCCAGGCGACGACACGCGAGCTTTGCTTCGCCAGATCAATCAAACGTTGCTGCGCCGCTTCATCGAACAGTTTCGCGTCGTGCGGGTGAACGCCGATCGCGCAATAAACTTTCCTGTGCTGCTCAGCCAACGCCACCGCTCGTTCAAACGCGCCGCTGTGTGGATCGCCGGTGCCGACATTCAGCATCGTCGTCACCCCCGCGTCGCGCGCCCGCGCGATTACTTCGTCGCGGTCGACATCGTATTCAGGTCCGTCAATGTGGCAATGGGAATCAACGAAGGGCATCGCAACTAGCTTAGATTAACTCAGTTAATACGCCGAACTGCGCGGTGACTTTGGGATCCCAAAATGCGCTGTACGCCAGCTATGGAAAGTGGTATCACTCAGCGCGTCTGAATGCTCGGCAATTACTCGTCGCCCTGGTAATGAAAGACTACGGATTCACGCGGTTTAAGCTCGCGATCATTTTCTGTGGGAGTCTTGGAACCATTCTGTTCATTCGATGGTTCATAGCGCCAATGATCCAAATCCAGACCCAGCCACCATCTTTGCTCCGAACTGTAAGGACCCTCGCAATGGGCCTTTTCGCATTCGCCCTGTTAGTCGTCGCGGCAACTTCGGGAATCGCACTCGTGATAACTACCGCGAAAAGATTGTTCCGTACACGAAGTAACTCAAGTACCTAACATTCCCGGCGTCGTTCTAGCGGCACGGTGGGGCGGCGGCAGGTTTCTCAATTACGAAGCTGACCGGAGCGGAGGTTAACGGCTGGGTCCACAAGACGCCTTTCCGCTGCCACTGCTCTCTAAGTTTCACAGCGAGCTGCGGTGTCTGATACCACGTCGAAACGATCACGTGAACAGTGTGACGTCCCGGCTTTACCGCCGTAGTGCTCCGATCTTTGTCATGGTCTGTGACCCCCAAGCCGGTGATCAACTCGCGCTCGAAAACTTTGTTCGGCGCCAGCTTTTCGAATACCCTGCCCGGCGAGCTTGCGTCGATGCGCTCGAACTCCTCATCGAAATAATGCATGTTCAGGAGCAGAACTTCGTAGGGTTGGGCTCTGGCGGCCGCGTCGCTGCGCACTTTGATTTGGTAAAAGAGATCGTGACCCTGGTAAATGATCAGACGTTCAGCGCCGAGGTTGCTGTAGCGCACCCTTAGCTTCAACTGCAGAGTTACCTTGTCCGCGTTTATCGAACAATACTTCTTCTCGATCACTTCAGCGGTCAGTTGTAGAGGTCTCAGCGATTGAGCCGCGACCGGGCTCAGTAGAAAGATTTGGGAAAGAAGGATAACAGCAACCGACAGTAGGGTTTTAGTAACGGACCTATGAAAGAGTTCGGGCACCGGCTTCATTTTAATCTCGCGCCGTTGGGGACGTCTTCGGTGAAAGTAACGAGGACCGGTTTACCTTCGTCGCCGACTGAAGCCGCCAGCAACATTCCCTGTGATTCAAGCCCGCGCATCTTGCGCGGTTTCAAGTTAGAGACAACGACGATCTTGCGTCCAATCAGGGTTTCAGGCTCGTAATGTTGCGCAATGCCGGCCAGGAGTTGTCTGGGCTTCTCTTCTCCAATGTCTACGGTAATCAGCAAAAGTTTGTCGGCTTTGGGAATGCGCTCGGCAGTCTTCACTTCACCCACGCGCAGATCGACCTTGGCGAAGTCGTTGATGTCGATGTGAGCAACACCGGGAACGGCTTCGGCTTCAGTGGCGTGTTGGCCTGAACCCACGCCCTCTGGCTTTGCTGTAGATTCCTTAGCAGATGACCCGCCCGCTAACGCAGGCGGTTCTGACCTCTGATCTCTGACTTCTGACTTCTGTTCTTCTTTGATTTCTTCCATCGTCTTTCCCTTATCGATTCTCGGAAATACTGGTTTCACTTCTCTAATCGCAGTGCCTTCCGTCAACTCTCCCCATTTTAGGTTTCGGGGATCGATCCCGCGGGCGTCGCCGGACAACCCAAGCTGTTGGTAGATCTCGCGCGCGGCATCCGGCATTACCGGATACAACAGAACCGACAACCAACGGAGGGTTTCGGCCGCGCGGTACAGCACGGCGTTCAGAGACTCGCGCTGCTTTTCATCCTTCGCGAGGTCCCAGGGCTTCGCGTCGGAGATCATTTTGTCCGCGCGCGCCACGATGCTCCATGCTTCTTCAAGCGCGCGGCTGAAGGCAAAGTCTTCAAAATGCCGGATGAACTCATCGCGCGCATGCTCAACGAAAGCTGAAATCGCATCCTCGTCTTCAACGCCGGCGCGTTTTGCGGAGAGGCGCGCTTCGTCAGAAATATTTCCCGAAGGGACGCGACCTTCGCGATAGCGTTGAATCATGGTCAGCGTGCGGCTGGAAAGATTGCCGAGACCGCTCGCAAGATCGCTGTTCGTTCGATCAATCAGACCTTCGTAGCCGAACCGGCCGTCCTGTCCGAACACCATCTCGCGCAGACAGAAGTAACGGATCGCATCCATTGGAAAATGCTTGTTCAGTACGTCCAGCTCAACCGTGTTGCCGAGTGTCTTCGACATCTTGCGCCCCGTCGGATCGAGCCACATGCCATGAGCGTAGATTCCGTGCGGCTGCTCGATTCCACCGGCCATTAAAAAGGCAGGCCAATAGACAGCATGAAAGCGCAGGATGTCTTTACCAACCAGGTGCTGCGCGGGCCAGAACTTCTCGAAACCTATGGCGCGATTCTGCTGTTCGTTTCCAAACCCGATCGCAGTGATGTAGTTCGACAGCGCGTCGAACCAAACGTACATCGTGTGGTTTGGATCGTCGGGCACAGGCACGCCCCAACTGACGGATGATTTCAAACGGCTCACTGAAAGATCCTGAAGGCCGCCGGCTACGAAACTCTTTACTTCATTGCGGCGCGCTTCGGGCCTCACGAAATCGGAACGTGAGTCGTAGAGGTTGAGCAGCGCCTCGTCGTAATCGGACAGACGAAAGAAATAACTCTCTTCGGAGATGCGATCCAGTTTTGTTTCGTGAACCAGACAAGTAGGCGGCTCGCCCGGTGTCGCGGGCGCGGCGTATTCATCTTCAGTTTTGTAACCGGCACACGGAGCGCAGAACCAACCTTCGTAGTGACCTTTGTATAGCGCGTCGCGGCCCTTAGGCGTCTTCGCTTTCGATACGCGGCGCCAAAGCTCGCTGACACCTTCGTAATGAAACGGGTTGGTCGTCCGCATGAAGATGTCGTAACCACCGTGCGCGGTATCCAGCCCGAACGCCGCCGTCATCTTTGTAAAGTAGCTCACGACAAAGTCGGCTTGTTCTTTCGGAGCACGATTGTTGCGCTGGGCGGCGCGCTCGATGTTGATGCCGTGTTCATCAGTGCCGGTGAGGAAAAAAGTTTCAATGCCCTGCTGCCGTTTTGACCGCGCGATCGTGTCCGCCGCGATCATCGTATAGAGATGACCGAGATGCGGGAGGCTGTTGGCGTAGTAGATCGGGGTGGTGACGTAGAAGGTATTCATCGCGCGCTAGCGGTTTACGTGGCGCTGAGGAGTATTGATGAGCGCGCGCTGTACCTCACTGGGAAGCTCTACAAAAACAAAATACTTCGCGGGATAAAGATAGTCCTCGCCTTCATTATCTATAACTCGCACATAATCTGACTTCGACGCGCTCTCGTCCGGCAGAATCTCATAAATCATTCGCGGGGTGAGCAGATCCGCGTCGTCAGATTGAACGCAAACTGCGAGTTGCGGCCGTTGAGTTTTACTCTTCATTACAGTTCAATCGAGAAAGCGCTTGATTCTCATTTTCTTCTTTCCCACACCATGCGCTTCAAACCAATGAACCTCAGCTTCGGGTATCGTACCATCAGAGAGTCGGACGGTGGCAATTCCCTTCAACTTTCGCCAACGCCGTCCGCCATAACGTTTGCGCAGGAGCAATCGAATACGAACGCCCGGCCCACGGCAATCGTCTCGATCGCCGAAATGTTGCCAACAATTTCAAAGTGCATGGGAGAGCACCGTAACTAACTAAACAATCTAACACTTACTTCTTCCGAGCGAACTCATCATCCGACTTGAACCTGGCTCAACGTCGAGTCCTCGTCACTTTGCCTTGCCGGTTATCAACGACATCGCCTCAGCGCGCGTGCGCGGGTCTTTGCGGAAACCGCCAAGCACCGCCGAAGTGACCGTCTGCGCGCCCGGCTTCTTCACGCCGCGCAACGTCATGCAGGTGTGTTCCGCTTCGATCACAACCATCACGCCAAGCGCGCCTAACTTCTCGTAAAGCGTGTTCGCGATTTCTGAAGTCAGTCGCTCCTGCAATTGCAGACGGCGCGCAAACGTTTCCGCCAGCCGCGCGAGTTTCGAAACCCCAAGAATGTTTCCGTTTTTCGGAATGTACGCGATGTGACATTTGCCGACGAACGGCGCGAGGTGATGTTCACAAAGCGAAGCGATCGAAATATCTTTCACGATCACCATCTCGTCGTGCTTGTTACCGGACAGCGGCACGATATGCTCGCTCGGGTCTTCTCGCATGCCCGCCGTCAACTCTTCGTACATTTCGGCGACGCGTTGCGGCGTATCGCGCAGGCCTTCGCGATTCGGATCCTCGCCGATGCCTTCCAAAATTAGACGCACGCCTTCCGCGATGCGCGCGAGATCGGCGCGGCGTGCTTTGGGCGCGCGCGCTTTCGATTTCAGGGCCGTGAGCTTTGCAGCCATAACTATTGAATCAATGGAAGAATCTCACCGGCTTTTCCGGTCAGCACTTCGTTACAGATATATGACAGCGGCGTCGGTTCGGGATTGACTTCAACCACATACGCTCCGGCCGCTCGCGCGATTTCCGGAATGGCGGCCGCCGGATAAACGACAGCCGAAGTGCCAATCACGAAACACAGGTCACAGGCCGCTGCGCGTGTAGCGGCGTTCTCGAACGCACCGGCCGGCAACATCTCGCCAAAGAGAACAACATCCGGGCGCATCGAGCTGCCGCAATCAAGACACGCCGGCACGCCGTCCTGATGAGCAAACTCGCGAAGATTAATCCTCGTCTGGCAGCCCAGACAGCGCGCGCGCCAGACACTGCCGTGAAGTTCAATGACGTCTCGCGAGCCGGCCAGCCAGTGAAGACCATCCACATTCTGCGTCACGAGAGTGAATTGCTCGAATCGATCCGGCCAACTCGCAATCGTTTCGTGTGCGGCATTCGGCTTTAAAGTGCGCAGGACTCCGCGGCGATAGTTGAACCACTCCCAAACTGCGGGCAAATCTTTCTCGATCATCGCGCCGGACGAGATCACATCGAACGGCATGCCTTTCCAAACCGCTGCCTGTCCCCCGCCGCGAAACGTCGGCACCCCCGATTCAGCCGAGACACCCGCGCCTGTCAGCACCAGTACGTTCTTCGCTCGGGCGAACCGTTGGCGCAGTTCATCAGAGATCACTTTGGCACTTGCGACTGCCTGCATCAGGAAATCGGATGGTAACAGAGCGCGGCGCACGCCCGCAATTTCGCGAATCATCGGCGATTCACTACAATAACGGCTTTGTTTAGTTCCCCCCTCCTTCTGGGAGAAGCTTGGCGAAAAACATCTTTCTCTGTGCAGGCTCTGTGGTGCTCTGTGTCTCTGTGGTGAAATAGCTTAATAAAACACACCACAGAGGCACGGAGATCGCACAGAGTCACAGAGTTCCTTTCTCCTGGTGGTGAGAGGAAGCATTTCGGGATTCCTATGAACTTGCTCGATCTTCAAAACACGATCAAGGACACGATCCGCGACGAAGCGCGTGAGCAATTCAATGTCGAGCTCGAACAAGTCGCGGGCGAGGTTCCGCCGCGCACCGCACTCGGCGACCTCGCGTTTCCGGTAGCGTTCGAACTCGCAAAGCTCATCAAACAAAAGACCGGCGAGAAGCGCGCGCCACGCGTTATTGCTGAAGCGTTAAAGTCTGCTCTAGAGCAAATCGACGAAGTGGCTCGAGTCGAAGTTGCGGGCGCGGGCTATCTCAATGTCTTTTTCGACCGCGCTCGACTGCTAAGCGAACTGGCTCCGTCTATTCCCCTCCCCGCAAGCGGGGAGGGGTTAGCCGAGCCGCAAACCTCTCCCCCAACCCCTCTCCGCGCGCAGAGGGGGGAGAACTTAACCCCACATGATCGCAAGCTGATGGTTGAGCACACCAGCATCAATCCGAACAAGGCCGCGCACATCGGTCACGTGCGCAACTCCGTGATCGGAGATACGTTTGTGAACATCCTCCGTGCCGCAGGCAACCGCGTCGAAATCCAGAACTACATCGACAACACAGGCGTCCAGGTTGCCGACGTTGTGATTGGTTTCATGCATATCGAAAGCATGTCGCTCAATGACATCAAGACGCTCGACCGCTCACTGACCGGCGATCAGTCGTTCGACTATTACTGCTGGGATTTGTATACGCGCGTCGGCCTTTTCTATCGCGACGGTAAGGCGGACGGCGAACAGAATCCGGAGAAGCTGAAACTGCGCGCGGAAATCCTTCATGCGATCGAAGAAGGAAACAATTCGACCGCCGAGCTGGCTGATTACGTCGCGACGCGAAACGTGGAATGCATCCTCGATACGATGGAGCGGCTGGGGATTCGTTATGACTTGCTGGCGCGCGAATCCGAAATTCTACATCTGCACTTTTGGGAGCGCGCGTTTCAGTTGATGAAAGATCGCGGCGTGATTCGGTTCGAAAGCGAAGGCAAACATAAAGGCTGCTGGGTCATGCCGTTCGAGTCGCACACCGGAACCGACGAGCACGAATCCGACAAGATTATCGTGCGTTCAAATGGCACGGTGACCTATACCGGCAAAGATATCGCCTACCAACTGTGGAAATTGGGACAGCTCGGGCTGGACTTTAATTACAAGCCGTTTCGCAGTTATCCGGACGACCAGGTTGTCTGGGTGACGACCACAGATTCGAACGCCGAGACTTTGCCCGAAGTGCCGCGTCCGAATTTTGGTGGCGGCTCAGTCGTTTACAACGTGATCGACTCGCGCCAGTCGTATCCGCAGGAGATCGTCAAGCGCGGTGTTGCCTCAATCGTTCCTGAATTGGGTGAACAAGCCAGCGTTCACTTGTCGTACGAAATGGTGGCGCTGTCACCCGCCGCGTGCGAGGAACTTGGAATCGCGCTGTCTGAAGAAGATCGAAAACGGCCTTACATCGAGATGAGCGGCCGCAAAGGCCTGGGCGTCAAAGCCGACGATCTAATCAATCGATTACAGTCAGACGCGCTCGCGGAAGTTAAGAGTCGGCACGCGGATTTGGATGAGAAGGAGCAGCGTGACACGGCGCATGCGATTGCGATTGGGGCGCTACGCTACTTCCTTCTGAAGTTCACGCGGAACACAGTCATTGCTTTTGACTTCAAGGAAGCGTTGTCATTCGAAGGCGAGACAGGCCCGTACTGCCAATACGCGGCCGTTCGTGCCAACTCGATTTTCCGAAAGCTTGACGCGGAAGGTGTCAGTACCGGGAGCGGTAGCGACCGGGTCGAACTGCATTCTCAAAGCACAACGCTCAATTCTGCGGATGCCTCCAACGTGTTCACAGGCGAAGTCGGCGATGAAATTTGGTCTCTTCTCATGCTCGCTGCGCGCCTGGAGGATGCGAATGCCACGGCGGCCGCCAGCGCCGAACCGGCTTTCCTGGCAAAATACACGTTTAATCTGGCGAAGGCGTTCAACCTTTTCTATCACCGGCACCGAATTATCGCGGAAGAAGACCTGGTGAAGCGCGCTGTGCTGATCACGGTTGCCGATTACACCCGGCGCCAGTTGACTGCGTCACTGGCGACGCTGGGGATTACAGTTCCGGAACGTATGTAAACGGTGGTGTCAGCTGTGCTTGGCGTCTCGCTAACAAAACCTTTTCTGTAGCCCAGGCGTTTACGCCTGGGATGACAAGCAAGAAAGACTGGCGAAGCCCATTAATGGGGCTTAAATAATCTCTCTTTTGGTTCCCAGGCGTAAACGCCTGAGCTACAGAAAGAGAAATTAGGCCAGGACTGAGATGTACCCGTCCATTTACGATTTTCCCGTTTACCCTTTACGATAGGTCGCAATGCTCATTGTCATGAAAGCCGATGCCACCGATGCGCAAGTTGCGCATGTGTGTGACGTCATCACAGAACTCGGTTTCAAACCGCACTCAATGCCGGGCGCGTCGCGCACAGCGATTGGCGTCACGGGCAATCCGGGCGCGATTGATCCGACGCGTTTCGAAAACCTGCCGGGCGTGGCCGAAGCCATTCGCGTCACCAAGCCTTACAAACTGATCAGTCTGGACCTGCGCCCCGAAAAGACCATCGTGCGTGTCGGTGACGCAACGATTGGTGGAGACGAACTCGCGATTATTGCCGGCCCCTGTGCGATCGAGAGCCATGCCCAGGCCTTTGCGGTTGCGGAAGCAGTGCGGCGCAGCGGCGCGCGTTTCTTTCGCGGCGGCGCGTTCAAGCCAAGGACTTCTCCGTATGCTTTCCAGGGATTGGGCGAAGAAGGATTGAAGATTCTTGCTGAAGTGCGCGAGGTTTACGGGCTGAAGATCGTGACCGAGGCGCTGGATGAAAACAGTCTGGATCTAGTCGAGAAGTATGGCGACGTCATTCAGATCGGTGCACGGAACATGCAGAACTTTAGTCTGCTCAGGCGCGCCGGTCGTTCGCCTCTCCCGGTGCTTTTGAAACGCGGCCTGTCAGCGACACTCGATGAGTGGTTATTGGCGGCTGAGTACATTATGTCTGAGGGCAACTACAACGTCGTTCTGTGCGAACGCGGCGTGCGGACTTTTGCCCAACACACGCGCAACACCCTCGACCTCGCTTCGATTCCCGCTGTGCGGCGCCTGTCGCATCTGCCGGTGATAGTCGATCCATCGCACGGCACCGGGAAAAACTACATGGTGATTCCGCTAGCGTGTGCGGGTGTCGCGGTTGGCGCCGATGGTCTGATCGTCGAAGTTCACGACCAGCCGGAGAAAGCTCTGTCAGACGGCGCGCAGGCGTTGACGCCCGATCAATACGAGCAACTAATTCAGGAAGTGCGGCCGATTCACGAGGTGGTCACGCCGCAACCTGTCTCTTGAGGTTAAGCTCGACACAAATGGAAGAGTTTAGAGGGCGGGCGTTGCCCCCTTTTTCTTTTCGCGGAGTCGGCGGGCGCCGCCCGCCGCTAAACAGTCCAGGTTATGTGAAATCGGCGGATAGGATCTGGCCGAGGTGCTTCGTGAATGCTGAGCGCGGCATCACTCGATCGTAACCCGCCGCCGTTGCCGCTTGTTGCAACTCTGTTTGGATGTGGGAAAAGAATCCGAGCAGCACAACACCGGCCAGCGCCTCGTCACCCTTCAGCGCGCGCGCCAACTCCAGAACGTCACAACAACCCGCATTCAGGTCGACAATGATTAACGCCGGCACTTCGTCGCGAGCTTTCGCAACCGCATCGAGTATTGATCTCGAAAACTGTACGTGCGCGCCGACCTGTTCGGCCGTGCCGCGAATCTTCGAAGCGAAGAAAAGATCATCAACGACGGCGATAACGTTTGGCATTGGATGAAAAAGTCCTTTCGGCTCTGCCGCCTGATGTGCGGAAGCGCTCTGCGCTTCCGTAATGCCTTGGGCAAATTACGGGCTCCGCCCAGTGACTGGGCATAGCCCAAACCTTTAAACTCAACTCGACCGGAAGGCCACTGGCCTTCCGCACATCAGACGGCATAGCCGTAGACTTGGCCAAAGTTGCTTGCGCTCCAGTCACCCTTGCTAACTCACGGCCTGCTGCCACATTATGCGCCGCAATGTCTTTCACGCCTCCGGACGCTAACACGCGAGTTGAATTTGGAAACGAACACGTTTCGCAAAACGATATCGCCGAAAAGTCGAGTCTCGTGCTGGCGTCCTACAACATTCGCTACGCAGTCGGGCGTTTTCTGATTCTGTCAGGCCTGCTACGGAAAGTCGGCTATAACTTCCCGCGTCGTCGCACCGATGCGATCGAGCGCAACCTCGCAACGGCCGCCGCTATTTTCACTAACAACCGTTTGCTGCCGGCGCCGGACATTCTAGCATTGCAGGAAGCCGACAGGATGACCGGCCGCACGGCGCGGCGACACATCGCGCGATCTCTCGCGGAAGAAATGAAGATGTCGTACGTGCATGCGGGCGTCGGATTGCCTCGTAGCATTCAGCCGAAGCAACGCGAGTGGTGGCTGAACTTTGAAGAGCAAGTCGCGAATGATGACGAAGGCGACATGGGCGTGGCGTGGTTGAGCCGCATGCCGCTCACCGATGTCGAGCTTATCGATCTGCCGTGGCACGAATGTCCCTGGCACCCACGCGTTGCCGTCGCGGCGACCATTCACTGGCGTCATGAGAAGGTTCGTCTGTTCAATGCGCACATCGATCCGCACGGCCCGCTCGACAATCAACATCAACAAACCCAAGCTGTTTTGGAGAGAGCAAGGGAGCATCACGGACCGACCGTTGTACTCGGCGACTTCAACACTCTGTCAAAGGAAAAGGCGATCGAAATTCGCAACCTAATGGAGTCGCACGGGTACTCGACACCGTTTCCCACAGACGTTCCGACTTGGCGCGGCGCAGGGGTTGTGCGCTTTCATGCCGACTGGATTTTTGGCAAAGGAGTCACGTTCAAACGTTGGGGAGTTGCGAAGCCGCTTAACGTTTCCGATCATTGGCCCGTTTGGGCGGAGATAACTCTTTAGTTTCAAGTTCCAGGTTTCAAGTTTCAAGTTTGCTTGCCAGTGTTGAGCCGGTCCTCTCGATGCAGCGTACAATGCTACGACAAACGAACTTGAAACTTGGAACCTGAAACTTGAAACCGACTCACATCACCAGCCGCGACAATTCCCTGCTCCGCCGCGCGCGCGCTGTGCGCGATGGCAAGATCGATGATTTGATCTTCGTCGAAGGACTGCGGCTGTGTGAAGAGGCCCTCAAATCCGAGCTGCGAATCGAAGCCGTTATCTACTCAGACCATATCTTGCGCAAAGATCGCGCGGCAAAGTCGATAGAAAAGTTGACCGCGGCCGCTGACGCTTCGGCCACCGTCAGCGAGAAACTGCTTGAATCGGTCTCTTACACGAAAACACCGCAAGGCGTGGTCGTGCTCGCTGTGCGCCCCGCTCGCGACGAAGAGACTTTTGCCGCGAAGCAAACGAAGTCGCCGCTTCTCGTAGTCCTTCACGAAATCAACAATCCGGTGAACGTCGGCGCGATCGTGCGCACGGCGGAAGCGGCGGGCGCCACCGGGATCATTGCGACCGCGAACACCGCGGATCCCTTTTCACCTAAGGCACTGCGCGGCGCCATGGGCTCAACATTTCGCGTGCCGATTTGGAGCGGCCCTTCATTCGCCGCAGCCGTTGCCTGGTGTGGCTCGCGAAAAATCCAAACAATCGCCGCCGACTCATCCGGCTCAGCAGTGCACCGGGATGTTGATTGGCGCAAATCGAGCGCGATAATCGTTGGCCGGGAATCAACCGGGCTGTCGCCTGAAGAGGTGGCGGCGACGGATGCATCGGTTCGAATTCCCATGCAGGGAGCCGCGGAAAGCCTGAATGTAGCGGTCGCCACCGGCATCATCCTGTTCGAAGCGGCAAGACAGCGCGCGGCAAACTAGTGTATTTTTGAAGTCGGAACAACCCCTTCGAACAGGTTTCGCCGTCTCAACGTATTAACGTTCATGGCAGAAGAGCAGAACCCGAGTCCAAAAAGACGCCGCGACACGATCGTGCCTGAGCGGCTGATGCGCCGCGTCCTCGAGGGCGTTGGCGACGTCGTCGATCGAAAACTTGGCCGGACGCCCGACGCTGAAGGCGGCCTGAGCACCGATCATCTGATTCGGCGGATGAACGCGCTGATCGATGAACGGGCGCGCGACGACAAACGCCGCGGCCGCATCGCTCCCCATCACTTGAAATTGAAAGTCGAGTGGGGCAAACATTCTGAGACTGCTCCTGAGGTTACGAAGCGCCTTGAGCAGGAAGTACTGGCCGCCGCCATCGATCACATTAACGACAGTCGTTATCGCACCCTCGCGCCGGTCAGCATCGAGACTGAAGTTGATATCTTCACGAAAGGGATCGCCGTCGATCCGAACTACGGCGAATTTGAAGAAGAACTTCAGCGGGAAGACCTCGAGCGCAAACTTGGCAAAGACGCGCTGAAGAACAAGCCCCGGCACGGCGAGAAACTGAGCGTTACGTACAGCGTGCACATTTCCACCCCCGAACTTTCCAAAGACGTGCAGTTGGAGTTTGCTCCCGGCGGACGCCGGGTAAATGTCGGCCGTGCCACTGATAGTGATCTGCATCTGAATCACTCGAGCGTTTCGAAGATTCATGCGTCGCTGCGCATGGACAATCTCGGCACAATCGTGGTGGCCGATACCGGCTCAACCAACGGCACGCACATCAACGGCCAACGAATCCCCTACGGTGAAGCACGCCCCATAAATGAAGGCGACCTCCTCGCGTTTGGCGATGTCGAGGTCCGGTTTCGTAGAATCAATTCCTGACACATGGCGCGCGCACTGTTTCTCTTACAATCTGCCACTCCGACGCCTGCAGACTCTCCGGAAAAATTCCCGGCCTGGCTGACACTCATTTTTTTGATCGGCATTGCGTTCGTCGCTTTGCTGCTACTGATTGGGCTGGTGCGCGGTTGGTTCACCCGCAAGGGCGGAGCCGCACAGATCTTCGCGAACCTCTCGACTGAGATTCGGCGGCGTCTCGGCGCGTCTGCAACTAATCGCGGCTTGAGAGTCTGGCGCTGGCTGTTCGTGCTGATTGCGCTCACCATGTTCGGCTTCCATGTCTACTGGGCAAACTACGCGCGCGATCGAAATCCGAAGTTTCAGGAAATGAGCTACAAAGATCTGCGCAACCGGCGTCTTTCTGACTCGACTTTGCGCGGATGGGTTTACGATCGGAAGGGACGTCCGCTGGCGTACTACAAGAAAGATTCGTCCGGTCAGATCCTTCGCGAATACTCGATGGACGAACCGTTTGCGCATATCTTTGGCGCCGATCGCGGCGAGCCGGGACTGGAGCGCGCCCTCTTCGGAACCGAAAGCGGGGCGGTCCCGGAAGTCATGCAAATCATCAAGGGCGAAACCGTTGAACAGAAGCTGAATAAAGATTACACGCTGACGATCGACAAAGACTTGCAGCAAGCCGTCGTCGATCAGCTTAAGGGCAATCCCGGCGCAGTCGTGATCTTCAATCCGCAGACTGGCGAAGTGCTGGCCATGTACAGCAACCCTTCGTACAGCTTGAAGCAGGTGCAGGACGAAGCGACATGGATTCGCCTGGACAAAGATCGCAAAGAAAAGCCGATGTTAAATCGCGCGGCGAATGAGTATTACGTGCCGGGTTCGACATTCAAAACGGTGATGATGTACGCGGCGTTTCGCAACGGGATGCAGAACGTGCGGTTCAACACCAGCGGTATGTTTTCCCCGCCGGGCTGTGACAAAACGATTACCGACGACGGTGGTGGATGCCACGCCTGTGGAAACATCGGGATGGATGTGGCCTTTCAGCAGTCGAGCAATATCTATTTTTCATGGCTCGGGACCCAGTTAGGCGGCGAGAAGATTCAAGAGACAGCCAAACTGCTCGGCATGGGCGCTTACGACAGCCTCAGCGGTGACGGTCAGGGGCGCCGTCAACCGGAAATTTGGAATGCGAGTTCAAGAGCGGTACAGAACGCGATCGCGCCGACTGAGTCATGGCTGAAGGCCGGAAAGAAATCAACGCGCTGCGAATTGATGTACGAAGGTTATGGCCAGGGTTACGCTTCACAGATGACGCCATTCCAAATGGCGCTGGTTGTTTCAGCCGGCGCTAACATAGAGGGCAAGCTGATGAAGCCCAAGATCGAATTGGACCGTCCCAACGAAATGTTTAGCCAGGTGCTGACTCCCGCGCAGGCGCAAACGGTCCGCGGCATCATGCATCTGGTTACCGAAGGCGGCACCGCGAACAGCGTGATGGCGCCCGTGAAAGCAGCCGGCATTAAGAGCGGGGGCAAGACCGGTACTGCCCAGAAAGCCGTTCCCGTAATTGATCCGAAGACCGGTGAACCGCAGCGTCGCCTGGTTAGCGAGCGCGACTTCCGCGGCAATATTGTCCGCCAGTATTACGAAATCGTGATGCACGACAAGCTCAGAAGCGACGCGTGGTACTTGAGCTTTGCTCCGCTCGACAAGCCTGTGATCGCGATGGCGGTGCTGCTGGAAGGTCCCGGTCCCGGAATCAGTTTCTACGGCGGCAAGAACGCCGGGCCGATTGCGGCGCAGTTGATTCTGAAAGCAAAGTCCTTGGGTTACTTTGGCAGCAATACGAGTGTGCCGTCGGCGAGCCCGACGCCGCAGCGGCCGCGAGCCAGGACGCGCCCGACTCCGTGAGCGTGTTGTCTTACTTTGCGTTTCTTTGCGTCTTAGCGCCTTTGCGTGAAACATTCACTTTGAAAAGGGCAATTTCACGCCAAGGCGCAAAGACGCAAAGGATCGCAAAGACAAGATTGAGACTTCCGTAAGTGCGTTATGAGGAATCGTCTTTCATCACATATTTTCGTGCTGCTCGCGCTGATCGCGGTCGAGGTTGTCGGCTACTTTGCGATCTACCGCTCAGGCTTGATTCGCGGTTATGAAACCTCATGGATCGGCGCGGCGCGCGATCTCCTTTTGTTCTTCCCACTTATCGTGGCTGCGTTTTGGCTTTCACGCACGTACCGATTCAAAGGAAGCTGGGTGCTCTACACAGCGGCCATCGTCCTTTTCTCGATTGGCATGCTGGTCCAGTACCGTTTGTACAGTGACCCTGAGTACGGCGCGCGCAACAAAGCCGCCGCCCGTCAGGAAAAAACCCAGGCGCTACGCATCCGTTACATCAACGAGAATTACGACGCAAACAAGCGCGCGCTGATGGGCCTGCCGCCGACGCCACCGGCCAATGAAGAACTCCCGGTTAAGGAAGCAAGCTACAGTTTCTTTAATGCGGTGACCTCAAGCTACACTTGGGTCCCCGTGTTCGCGCTGATCGGATTTGCGCTCGCGTTTGCGTTCTGCATGAGTGACCGTCTGCTGTCGTGGGTCCAGCGCAATAGCTTCATTATCGTTCTGGTCACTCTGTTACCGCTGGCAATCGCGATCGTTAACTCGAGCGCGGGTAAGTCGCTCGGCAACACAACACCCTGGGAGCCGGCGAAAGTTCCCTTCCTGCTTGGCTTCGCTGGCCTTCTGACAGCGCGCTACAAAGATCTCGCGCGCACTTACTGGGGCATTCCGCGCGCGCGCGACATCATCCCCCTGCTCGTGATGGCGATGATTCCGTTCATTCCGTTTTTCGCGCTCAAAGATTTCGGGCAGATGCTCATCTTCAGCGGCGCGTACGCCACGCTTTATCTCGTGGCAGTCCGGCGCTGGCCGCAGTTACTGGTCTTCGTCGGATCGATCGTGCTGGTGATATCAATCCTGGTCGTCGGGGCATTACCCCGCGACATGCAGGAAAAATTCCCGATGTTGCCAACGTTAGCCCGTCCGATTCAAACCGTCCTGCCTTCCCGCATTCAGCAGCGTTTCCATCTCTGGCTTGATGGTTTCAATCCGCCTTCGCCTGAGACGTCCTGGTGGAAGCCTGAATTTGAAGAAGCTCTCGCTGAGAATCCGCGCATGCGCGAGCTCGCCGCCGAAAGTGAAACGATGCGGCAGAGCGTCAACAACGACGTCTGGTTCGATAAGCTCGCTTTCCAACCGGCGCAGGCAATCTTTGGTATCGCCTCAGGCAAGACGACTGGACGTGGCTTAGGACTTGGTTTTCCAGAGGTGATTCCGATTGCGGATTCGGACTATGTGTACGCCGCAATTGCTGAGGAATTGGGTCTGATCGGCGGCGCGTTGGTCATCCTGGCGGTGATTATTTTAGTCATCGCAGGTATTCGCACATCGATTGATGCGCGTGATATGTTTACGAAGTTATGCGCTGCCGGGCTCACGGCCTTCATTGGCGTTCAGGCCCTGGTGAATATCGGCGGAATCGTGCGCGCTCTGCCGATGACGGGCATCACCCTTCCATTCGTCAGTCACGGCGGCTTTAGTCTGATTACAAGTTTCGCGATGCTCGGAATGTTGATGGCCTTCTCACATCGAAACGCGGTTGATGCCCGCGCGATGGCCCGTGTGAAGCACGAACCAGAGAGCAGCATCAAGCTGGAGGCTGTTGAGTGAGCACCCCTACCCCTGCCAACAAAGTGAAAGTCGCATCAGTCAGCGACCGTGGACTGAATGACAAGCGTCCACTCAATGAAGATTCATTTCTCAGCGATCATGAACGCGGCATCTTTGCCGTAGCTGACGGTGTTGGCGGCGCTGAGGCCGGTGAGGTTGCGTCCCAAACCGCGGTCGATGTTCTGAGCGAGGCGTTCCGGCACCGGATCAGTGACGGCGACGACGTTGAGGACCTGATGGAATTGGCGATTCAGCGTGCCAACGCGTCGATCCATCAGATGGCGAACGAGCATCCGAAGTTTTCGATGATGGCGACGACGATTGTCGCGCTGCACGTCGAGGGCTTGAAGGTCACCTTCGGACACGTTGGTGATTCGCGTCTTTACCGCCTGACATCGAACGGCGACTTCCGTCGCGAAACTGAGGATCACTCGATCGTTGAAGAAGAAGTTCGCGCCGGACGCATGACGCCTGAACAAGCGCAGAACCATCCCAGCAAGAACGTGATCAGTCGCGCCCTCGGCGCTGAGCCCTCGGTCGAGGTTGACATGCAAACGATCGAGATCGAAGAGGGCACTTCGTTCCTGCTCTGCACCGACGGAATTACCCGCCATATCCCGGACAATGAGCTGCGTGACTTAATTCTGAGCGGCGGGCCTATCGACGCAGTTTGCGAAGAGATGAAGCGACGCTGTTATGAACGCGGCGCTGAAGACAATCTCACTGCTGTCATCGTTCAGGTCGGCACGCCGAAGTACACCGCCGCTGCAGACGTCGAACGTACCGTTGACGCTAAGCTGCCGCCCGAACTCGCCCGCACGACGCCGGACGTTGCTGAGCCGCGCGTGTTGCTGACCCCGGCTTCGCGTATCGCTTTCCCGGGCCCCGAAAATCAACCATTGGCTGCTCCGGCTGTCGTCGCAGCGGAACAAGAACCTGCGACAGGAGGTCGTGCTGTGCGTCGCTTCTTTGGATTTATTTTCGTGCTGGCCCTGATCGCGGCAGCGTTTTACGCCGGCACGCGGTACCCGGATATTCGTCGCATATTGAATTTGAATGCCGCCTCGGTCCAGGCCACGCCGTCACCGTCGCCGGACACCCGCGCATCGTTCGACGCGAAGCGCGCCGCCGTTGATGCAGACCCGCAGAAGTGGCTGGCTGAAAACGTGACCGCCGGTTCGAGACCATTCGAATCGAAGGATCCTGAGTTCCTCTACCTGTACGGCCGCGCGCAGATGCTCACCGGCAACCACCGCGACGCCAGCCAGGCATTAGATCTCGCAATCGCGAACTATCAAACCGCTGCGGCCACTCCCCTTCCTTTGCACGCAGAAGTGAAGCTGGCCCAGGCCTCCGCAGCTTTGAAACAAAGTTCTTCTACAACCGGAGCCCCAACTCAGGACGCCTTGGCGGGTCAGCAAAAAGCCGCAACTATCCTCGACGAACTCCTCGGAGTTAAAGGCCAGACTGCGCCCAAATGACAGCGGACGATGCATGTCAGAGCTGAAACTTCTACAGTGCCGACTCGATGGCCGTTACGACGTCGAAGATTGTCTGGGCCGCGGCAGCTACGCAGAGATTTACGTCGCCCGCGATCTCGCCGCTACCGATGAACGCTTCCGCGAAGTCGTAATCAAGGCCCTCAATGTACTGCTGCAGGGCTATCAGGATGCCGAACTCGAACGCACGCTAATTCAGAATTTTCAGAACGAGGCAATCGCCCTCGATCGCGTGCGCCATCCGAACATCATCAGCCGTCTCGGTCACGGCACGGCGCTCGATCTAAACGGAACTGCTTTTCATTACATCGTGCTCGAGTTTCTCGGTGGCGGTGACCTGTCGGCGCTGGCGCGCCGCGAGCCGCTCACGCTGGAGACTGCGCTCTTCTATCTTCAGCAGGTTTGCTCGGGCCTGGCCCACGCACACGAATCGGGTGTCATTCATCGCGACATCAAGCCGCAGAACCTCCTGCTCACCGCCGACCATCAAATCGTCAAGATTGCCGATTTTGGGGTGGCGCGCCTGGAAGCTTCGGAAGGCGCAATCACCCGTGTCGGCACAAACATCTACGCCGCGCCGGAACATAGTCCACTTCTGCAAACCGGACCACTCGGCACGGCCTCGCTGTCCAGCGAGCGGCTAACGCCGGCGGCGGATATTTATTCGCTGGCAAAGACTGCTTACACGCTGATCTGCGGCTTGCCTCCACGCAAATTCGCGCACGAACCTGTCAGCGAGCTGCCTGAACATTTAGCGGGCAAACCCTGGGCGGAAAGCCTGCTCGCGGTTTTCGAGCAAGCCACGCAGACGCGCCCTATCGAGCGCTACCAGACGGTGCAGGAGTTCTGGGACGAGCTAAGCGACGCGATGCTGCCGCCGACGCGCGAGCTGCATGCGGTCGAGCCACGTCGTGGAGTCACGTCGGATCTGAATCTTGCCGCTGTAGCGACGGCCGCGCCGCCAAGGCCGCGATTCGAAAGTTCGCAGGAGCTGCGCGAAGAACCGGCCGTCAATGGTGCGCGCCCAAGGATCGTCGTCGCGATTGCAAACCAGAGCGTGCCGGCGGCGATGGCGCCTGCGCCGACGTTCGGAGGTGTCCAAAAGCAACCCGGCCGCGTCAACGTTGCGGTTCCGGAAACCGTTCCGAAGACCAGTCCAAAGCCCGCGCAAGTCGAACCTACGCCCAAGCGCACGACGCGGCTGCGGGCAATTCTCGTTTCCCTCATCCTGGTTATCGCGTTTGCCGGAATGCTGCTCGCGACCCGGAACTACATTCGGAATCGCTGGGCACAGCAGCAGACGCAACAAACCGGCCCCATCGGACGTGAAGCTTTGACCACAACTGATCTAAACTTGCGCGCCGGCCCCAGTTCCGCTAACGATCGGGTGGGTGTGGCCGCCGCGGGCTCGCGCGTGAAAGTGCTGAGCATCGGTGGCAGCAATGCCAACTGGTGCGAAGTCCAGATCCTTGAGCACAGTCGCCCTAAGACCGATTCAAGTTCGCTGGATCGCGGTTGGGTAAACAGGCAGTACCTGAAATTTGAATGACGGTCAGTTGTCAGTTGTCAGTAGTTCGTCGCACAATCTGACTACTGACAACGGACAACCGACAACTGACTACCAAACAATGAGCCTAATTGAATCAATCCGCCGCTGGATCGACGGCGAGACCACCGACGACATCCTCGAAGAAGTTGACGAGCAGGCGCATCCGCGTCGCGCGTCGGAAGAGTTTCTCGTGAAGATCGCGCGCGAAGTTGAAGCCGTGATGCAGCGCGAAATGTTCACCCCGCCCGGCGGGCCGACTTACATTCCGCGCGAATACATCGTCTACCTCAGCAACGAAGACGACCGCGACTGGCAAGGCGACAAGCGCCGCGGCCTCGAACAAGGCCTGTTCCACGTCCTGTCTGAGCGCGCGCGTGAACTCGCCGGTTCGCACAATCTGCAAACCAAATCGTTCGCGATCGAACTGCGCGTCGATGGCACTCTCAACAAGAGCGAGTTTCGCGTACAGGCCGTCTGGGATGAAGCCGAAGCCGGCCACACGATGGTCACGGTCCGGCCCGCGGCACTGAACACCACAACGGCGGGTACGGCGCCTGCGCCCGATGGCGATGGTGCGACCGGTACTGCAGAGGTCGGCGGCGAGACTGAAGGCGGCGAGGTTACCGTCGTCCGCCCGCGCGTTGTTGAGCTCTATTCGATCGAGTTGTGGCGCGAAGGTGTGCGCCAGACGGTCGTACCCGTAACGAAACCCGAGATTACGATTGGCCGCGGATCAAAATCGGTGACCGTCGATCTACCTTTGAAAGGCGATCCCGAAATCAGCCGCGTGCACGCCACGCTGACGCTCGACGATAAAGGCCAGTTCTGGCTGACACCAAAAGGCCGTAACCCCACGTTGGTCTCCGGCCGCGAACTTCCGCGCGAACAGCGCACCGTCGTCCAGCCTGACGAGAAGATCGCAATCTGCGCCTACACGCTGCGAATTCAGCCGAAGTAGAGAGCGAGTCAGAAACCCGAGCGGTGCGACCGGATTCGGAATCGACATTAGACTTTCGTCCCGGCTTCCTGAGTCCGCGAAGGAGGACGATCGGCATAAAGTCTGGTGAGCCGCCCCAGAAAACCGAATTAAGACCTATAAGCGGCGTAGATGGCCACAACGTGCCCGACGATTTTTCTCTTAGGGGCCCGCTACTAGACGCGTGCACACTAGGTTATTTTCCCGTTAGCGCGATACTGCGGGGCGCGCACAGTTGGGCGACTGTTACGCCGAGGTATCATCCTCAGTTTCGAAGCGCTTTGGAATCTTTTTTGACTCCGTTTTTAGCGATGTCCGAGACGTTGCTTGATGGCGCAAAACGTTGAGATAGTCCATTAGCGCGTCCAACTGTTCGACTGATAATTTGGGCGAGCCCTCTGTTGACTTTGTCCAAAAGACACGGAAGAAATTCGGATCATGGAGCAAGTAATCCGTAAAGCGTCCCGTTAGTTCTCTTGATGAAGAATCATTACTGATCATCGCGAGTTGCTTTTCCATGGCGGCTATACTTGCTCTGATTTCTGACATTGCGGCTAGCATGTCAGCCAATGAGCGCTGCTCGGGGTTGTCGCTGTGCTTGAGAAGTTGAAGATCCAGGGCCACAGAGATTGGTGTGTCTATTTCGATGTTTGTCTTCTCAATTGCTCGGACTTGACTTGTAATTTCTTTTTTAGCCAGCTCCACGCTTTCAAGGTCGCGATGATCAATCGAGATCGTGCGAGTTCCCGCGACGTCAAATGGTAATGGTTCCCCTTTGCGAATCAACTGCACGAGCGGCTTTTTTAAAGCATGGCGAAGCGCGAGCTCGTAGAACACGTTCGGATTTCGATCGGTCAGATCGGCCACGACGAGCGGATCATCGACAACGTGCTGAATGACTTGGCTAGTTATTATGCCAGGCTCAGAAATTTGATCGGCCCGCACTGCTGAATATCCACACGCCCCAACTGCGGGTGTAATAATGTACTTGAGAACCTGATCCGATCTTTTGCGGGTATCAGAATCCGGCTCACCTATGGGAGCGATCACAAAGCACACTTTGTTATCCATTAGAGACTCCTTCCTTTCTGCCGATCATCTTGCGACGAGCTTCGGCGATAATGGCACGAGCTGAAGAGGTTTCTTGCGAACGTGTTTGTAAATCGATTAGATCTTCAATCGGGTATTCAGGGAAGGCTTCAGCCACGCCAGTCAATAAGTCATTTGTCTGCTCCGACCCCACCGTTTGAGCATTCGCAATCCTATCAATCTCCGCCAGTAACCACAGTGTGATTTCTCGCGGTTTAGATGAGAGTCCAATGTAGAATCGCAAAACCTCCCGCCACCAGCTTTTTCCAGATAAGAACGCGGCCAACGCCTTTCGCACGCGCTTTGGCTGCGGATCTGCCATAAAACTTTTGGCCGTGAGAAATTCTTGAAAGGATAAATGTGAAAACTGACTTAGCGCTCCACTTTTTCCTATGACTCCATCTTCGATTAGCTCGTCGCGCAATCCTTCCCAGCTAATTGCCTTTGACTCAGCAAAGACCGCTTTAAAAGCGCGCCTAAATTCGCTGTCGCTGAATTCTCTTTTGCCGGCTTCGTGAAGATTACTTGCCAGCGTAGCTAGCGTCATCATTTTTATCCTTGACCCGTATTTCGACTCCCGCAGGATTCCTTTCGCCGTGTCCCAACCTCCAAAAAGCAAATCGAGGAAGACGTCATATAGTTTGGTCTTGCTTTCTGGTAACCGCCCAGTCTGGCGAAAGAGCAGAATTATCAATGTTGCGAGCAGCGGCGTGCGCATAAGATTAGCGAGGGTGGGAGTGACGCCTAGCTGCTCATAAAATTGTTTGGCTTCAATTGTGTCTTTACCGAGCCATCGGCTGACCAGGTTAATGATTTCCGTGTTGTCGAATCCGCTCAAAGAAATCCGCGGCATCCACGTCAACCAGCTTCCTTCAATGTGATCACGTGCTGTCAGAATAATTTGATACCTTTCATTAGTGGAGGCGTGATCCTTTGCTAAAGCGATTATCTCTTCACGCCTCGCTCTTGAAGGAACTTCGTCCAATCCATCTAGATAAATTCGGAATCGAACGTCGGTCGCGAGTCGATCGAATTTTGACGATATCAACGCAGATTCCCCGACACTGGCTAAAAACGTTTTTTCAAACGAACCCAACTTCCCGGTCCCGAGACGATGTAAGGGGATGTACACCGGTAGAGTCTTTGAGTGTCCAGACATGAATCGCTCGGCATCCTGCAACGCGTGCCATCGGCAGAATGACGTCTTACCATACCCAGGTGCGCCGACGATCATGAGCGAGCCGCCCCAGATATTGTGAATATTCTTTGGAAGACTGACCGTCCTGCTTTTATATTTTTCCCAGATGTCACTCGCATGCGGCGCGCACTCATTTACTGCGCATATAAACCGAAACTCTTCATAGGACAGAGATCCGGCGTCAACTGTTGGAGGTGCGTCTACGATGTCATGTAGCAATGCTAACCCTTCGTTAAGGGGTTCCAAGCTGGCCTTAACGTAATCCTGGATAACTAATGACTGAAGAATCAATTTACGTGAGTTGTGAAGAAAAACCGTTTCAGCGTCCGTGACCTTAGCGTTCTCACTTAAACCTTGCGACCTTCGTTGCTTCTTTAAACCCAGTCGCCAAGCCTTTTCGACTTCCGCGTTCAGAGTAGTTGTTCCATCGCTAATCTGTACCCTTTTGGACTCCGACAGAAAGCCCCACTCGGCAAGAAGACTTAAATTGACTTTAAAATCTATGAGTCCCTTTCTAACTTTCCACAACTCACCCTGCGTCCAGTCGCGAGTTAAGGTCACTTCCTTGGGCACAGCGTCGAGGAAAGTGCGTGTCCACGAGAATGAATTAAGCTGGCGTTGAAATAGTTGGGGGACATAAATCTTCTTGTAATTGGGATCGATACTTCCAAGGTGGTAGAGAGACGCGAGATTGTCGAGTGGATTATCCTCTTCAAATCTTTTAGAAGTGTGTATGAGGTGGCGCTGCAAAACGTCTGCTTCATCAGCAAAAAAGTCGGGCCAATACCTCTTGAATGCGTCAAAGAGTTCTGGGCCGCCAATGAAAACAATTTGTCCAGCGCGATCCCTTAATAGTCCTTTTATCGACGCTATCGTTGGAGGCGGAAGGTCGAAAGGTGTCACGACGTATACTCGTTCAACGAACACCTCCCGCCCAGCGCTGTCTACGTGGGGCGTGTCGAAGGCTTGTTGCGCCTGAAGAAATACATTCCTGGCGCCTGCTGTGGCGCTTGCATCACCTGTGATCTTGGCGTTCTTAATGACGCACGCGCACAAGACTCGCTCGTTGAAGCCGCCGCGGATGTAAAAGACCACATCCTTCCCATATTCTTGCGTACCGTGAAGAATTTGAACTCCAGAAATATCAGGCATTCTGGTCAACAGGCCCGCAACGGCCTGTTGAAGGAGCGCCTCGGAAGAAAACGGTTGATTGACGACAACAGTCATCTGAGGTGTGAGCAGAGGTCCAATCCCAGTCGATGTTCTCCACGAGATCTGGCAGTCGACCGCTCATGAGGCGCCTGCCGCGGAGTGAAACCCGCTTTCAGGGTGTAGAGATGAGAAACGGCGCGGATTCTAGCACGATTCTTGGCTAGGCAAGCAAGAAAGTCTGGGAATCCATGAATTCTGCAACTCAAGTCTGCACCCGGACATTTTTGGAGTGATCCCTCAAGCACCAGGAGGATCACAGCGACAGATCCGTCCACACGGTTTTCCGGGACTATCACCCTCTTGTCGGTCTGATACTGCCTCGCGTCCGCGACTAGGGTACTGCGTCTGATTACTTAGTTTCGAGTTTCGCCACTTTTGGGGGCTTTTTGCCTGTGCGGTAATCGCGCTCGGCTGCGCAGCGGCCCGGAACGGGCGCCCACGGCCCCGGAATACATGCGCAGGTCACCAAGTCAATCACCTGCGCACCGAGTCGGATTAGGTGCGCTTAAAGGCTGAAGACTTGTTCGCGCGTCTAAACGAATAGTCATCGGCGTGGATTGCTGCGAACCGCGCGGGTGCTCTGCGCGACAGGGCGAGATAATCGCGCGCGGACTCTGCATAGCTACGCACGGGTAGCGGCTTTTTGCAGCACCGGTCCGCCAAAGTTCGGTGCTACCATCAAGCCAATGAAGAAGCGAAAACTTGGCGACAGCGGCCTCGAAGTGTCCGCGTTGGGACTCGGGTGCATGGGGATGAGCATGTCTTACGGCAAGATGCCGGATCGCAACGAGATGCTCTCTCTGCTCCGCGCGGCGTTTGAACGGGGAATCACTTTCTTCGACACAGCCGAGGTCTATGGTCCGTTCACAAACGAAGAGCTCGTCGGCGAAGCTCTGGCTCCCATTCGTGACGAGGTCGTAATCGCCACGAAGTTTGGATTCAAACTGGATCCCACGGGCGAGAAGCGTTGGGCGGGTGTCGACAGCCGGCCGGAACACATCAGGGAAGTTGCCGAAGCATCACTTAAGCGACTCAGAACTGATCGCATCGATTTGTTCTATCAACATCGCGTTGACCCGAACGTGGCTATTGAGGATGTCGCAGGAGCGGTTAAGGACCTGATTCAGGAAGGCAAGGTCAAACACTTCGGCATGTCTGAGCCGGGCGTGCAAACGCTGCGGCGCGCCCACGCGGTCCAGCCGGTCACGGCCGTACAGAACGAATATTCACTGTGGACGAGAACGCCCGAGAAGGAAGTTTTACCGGCCCTCGAAGAACTCGGCATCGGATTCGTTCCCTACAGTCCGCTGGGCAGAGGCTTTCTCACCGGGAAGATGGACGAAACGACGACGTTCGAGCCGAATGACTTTCGCGCGAACCTGCCGCGCTTCACACCCGAAGCGCGCAAAGCAAATCAGACGTTAATCGACCTGCTGCGCTCGATCGGAGAGCGGAAGAACGCGACGCCGGCGCAGATTGCGCTGGCCTGGCTGCAGGCCCAGAAGCCATGGATCGTCCCCATCCCCGGCACGACGAAACTGCATCGACTGGAAGAAAACATCGGCGCGACTGAGATTGAGTTAACTGCTGATGATCTGCGCGAGATTGATGAAGCATCGGCGAAGATAACGGTGCAAGGCGCACGCTATCCTGAAGCACTTGAGCGGCTGACCGGAATCTAGCTGTTGCCAAAACTATTACTTGCGAAACAAGCGTGAGCAATCTCATAATTGGCGCATGACAGAGAAAGAGATTGTGCTTGAGACGATTCGTGCCCTGCCGGACGATTGTTCGTTGGAGGAGATTGCTGAGCGCATTGAGTTTATGGCGGCGGTTCAGAAGGGCCTGGATCAATTGGAGGGAGGCGAAGGCATTCCTCACGACGAAGTAAAAAAACAGTTAGCCTCATGGCTTACAAGCTAACCTGGTCTCCTGCGGCCCGCGACGACCTGCACGATATCGTTATTTTCATCGCGCGCGACAATCCCGAGCGCGCAATGTCTTTCGGCTATCAACTGATTTCAGATACAGACCGCCTGCAAGCGTTCCCACGTTTGGGCCGACTTGTCCCTGAATACCAAAATGAAGATCTTCGCGAGATTATTCTTCGACCGTATCGAATCGTGTATCGGTTGAATCACGAACGACAGCTCTGTGAAATTGTCCGCGTTTGGCACTCGGCACGAGGAACTCCGCTGCTTTAGAAGGTCGCTGCGGGAGTCCTACGAATTCGCCTGATTCTTAACAGCGCCCCGTATGTTCAGTCCGGCCAACGCGAACTGTAGAGCAATCAGCGCATATGCGCCGTCGCTGACTCCCCAGATAATCCAAAGGACGTTGCTCAAGAGGAATAACCAGAAGCCCCAGTTCCGCTTGAACTTCCTTTGCGAGCCAATCATCCAGGCTGCGATGACGGTGATGACCATCGCCGGCCATTGAATCCAATCGATATATTTCATCTTCCCTCGCGAACGAACGAAACAAAAGAACAACGGACTACTATGTCGAAGGGGGCCGTATTCCCAAATCGTTACAAATCTTGCGCGCGAGATATTTCTTGATTTCGCGGTGGCGAGGAATTGTTGATGCCTGGCCGTTTGCAGGGTTGCGGTAAACAGTGTGCTTGGCGCCTTCGCGGACGAAAACGCCGCCGTGGGATTCAATATGCCGGATGAGGTCGGCCCGCTTCATTAGTCATGCCGCACGCAACACCAATTGTTCGCGCTTCACTTTGGCACCGGGTGGAAGCTGTCTTTCGAATTGTTCGCGATTTGTTTCGAGAATCAGTTGAATCGCTTCGGCAAGATTCTCCCGCGTCTCTTCGATGGTCTCACCTTGAGTATTTGCGCCCGGGAGTTCGGCGACGTAACCGATGTAACCGCCTTCTTCGGCCTCTTCGAAAACTGTCGTTAGCGTGAGTTCCGTCATGCCGCGAATGATACTACCGCTGGGTTAGTTCTTCCTAAAATTGGGTAATCTAGTTAGCCGAAGCCGCCATCGCGCCGCCGTCAAATTCGGCCAGGAGTTGGTTGAGGAGGGGCGTAACCGCTTCGACGTTCTCGTAGTTTCGATTCAGCAGATTAAGCAGGCGGCGTTCTTTCTTGCCTTCAATCTCGTTAAGGAAAGCCCGGCAGAAGGCGCAGACAACAGCCGGATCGAATTGGGTGCCGGTGTTTACGCGGAAATCCTGGAGCACGTCTTCGAGCGGAAGCTTCTTGCGGTACGGCCGATCCGTTGTCATCGCATCGAACGAGTCGGCGAGCGTGACTATCTTGGCGCCGGGCGGAATCTGATCGCCTTTCAAGCCGTCTGGATAGCCTGCGCCGTCGATGCGTTCGTGATGATAACGAGCCATCAGAGGGATGTCGGCGTAAGGATGGGAAATCGGCGCGAGGATTTCATAACCGGCAGCCGGATGCTTATTCATCTCAGCGGAGTCTTTCGCGCTGAATCGTTCCGGTGAATTAATAACGCTGAGATCAACGATCAACTTGCCGATGTCGTGAAGGTAGCCGGCGATGGTGATGCCTTCGACTTCGTCCTCGCCCCAGCCCATCTCGCGCGCAATCACTTCGCTGTACTTACCGACGCGCACCGAATGACCTTGCGTGTAGCGGTCCTTCATGTCGATGGCGGCGGCAAAAGCACGCACCGTTTCTTTGTAGATAGTGCGCAGACCCTCGTACAGCCGTTGATTTTCTTCCGCCTTGCGCTTCACTTCCCCGAGCAGGTGATGGCTGTTGATGCCGACGGCGATGTGACGCGCAAGGGCACTCAACGTTTCCAAATCTTCTTCTGTGAACTCTTCGCCGCTGGCTTTTTCGCCGAGCAGCACGACGCCAATTAATCTTTCATGGACAACGAGTGGTAACAGCAATTGAATTTCGGCGGACGCAAACAGATTCTGGTGCTCTTCCATGAAGCGCGTCGCTTCCGCCGTGGCATCCGCCAAAGTTAAAGACGCGCCGAGGCTGGCCAACTCACGCGCATGTTCGCGGGCGATTGGGATTTCTGTGTCCGGTGATTGCTCCAAGCCGCGCGCGGAGATCACGCGAAGAGTGTCACCCTGGCGGTCGTATTGCGCGACAGCGCCGCGGCGAATCGCGACTGACCCGAGCAGCAGATGAAAAGACGACCGCAGCATCTCTTCAAAGTCTGCTGTGTTGGCGATCTCCTGACCGAGGTCGGCCAGCGCTGCGAAGGTG
Organism: uncultured Acidobacteriota bacterium; assembly: GCA_963726075.1. Classification (GTDB taxonomy): domain Bacteria; phylum Acidobacteriota; class Blastocatellia; order Pyrinomonadales; family Pyrinomonadaceae; genus UBA11740. Next base: position 1,035,967 of record CAVSAQ010000002.1, read on the forward strand.
TGGAGGAGTCTTTGGTTGTTAGTTTCCATCTAGTCGGCGCGCTGAAAGCGCAAAATTTAATAGCCCAGGGCAACGCCCTGGGTTACACGCAAGTAAAAGATTCGCAGCGCCCTGAAGGGGCGCAATAAAACGCATTTCGCCCCTTCAGGGCGAGAAATAAACAACCGGGCCCGGAACCCAGGGCGTTGCCCTGGGCTATTAAATTTCGCCCCTTCGGGGCGGTCTTGGTCTTAGCTATCATGCGTTATGACCTGACGCGACCGCGATGTCTGATCCGGGCTCAATCCACGACAACGCCTCATTCTCGTCCGTCGCAATCCGAACATGCTTGGTGAGGCCCAGCATCTTAAACAAACTCGCTGATTGAGTATTCACGTCACAAAAAATTAGCCGAGCATGGCTTTGCTCGGCCGCGTCGATGACGCCCATCAGAATCGAGACTCCGATGCTGTTTACCAGTTCGGTGTCCCGAAAATTGATAACCACTGCCTGGCGGCCCGCTTCGAGCTGGTTCTTGCACTCGCGCTCAATGCGTTCGCCACTCAGCTTGTTCAGGTAATCGCTGGCGTAGATGATCGCTGTGTCCCCGACACAACGCGCCTGTACCAGAGTCGCCCCCGTGGTTTCCATCTTCAGTAAGCCCCCCTCTTACTGGCTAGTGAATGGTGAATCGTAAATCGTGAATAGAAACCATCACCACTCTTGAATCGCAAGTCGTAAAGAGACTCACCGGGCAGACGAATCTATTTACGATTCACGATTCACTATTTACGAAACTTAGTCATCTTCAGTTGAGTGCCGTCGTCAACGCGCTCAAATTCAACTTCGTCCATTAAACTGCGGATGAGTTTCAATCCCCACCCGCGACGACTTTTCCCGTCTGCTTTCGCACCGCCATTATCCGGAACACTTGCTGGAACGACGCCGCGGCTCGCAACTATGACGACTAATTTATCATCTTCCACTCGAAATCGCTGATAAATCTTTCGATCCGGACTGAGGCTGTGCTCGGTCGCATTGATGCATGCTTCGACCAGCGCGAGCTTAATCTGATTGATCGCTTCCGGTGGAAAGTTGATGCGGCGCGCGATCTCTTCCACGGCGCGCGCGGCAATCAACTCGGTATCAGTGCCCATCGGGATCACCATCTCGTATTCATCCGAAGTCGTTTCGGATTTGATTGGTTCCGGTTGCAAGCGCGAGGTCAGCAGTTCCAGTTGCCGCCGGCTGGAGCTGTACGCGTCATGCTGCTTAAGGACTTCTGACGCGTCTTCAGAAAAGCCTTCGGGACTAACCAGCCACACGCGTGTGCGGCCGAGGTTCGCTTCGCGAGCGAGTTGCTCCAGACGCTCAAGCGCCTCTTTTGTAACGTCGTCGTCAGCCTCCAGTTTCGATTCAACTTCAGCCGTCAGCCAGACGACTTCGTGCTCGTCAGTGTAGTCGGCCCCTTCGAAGCCGTGGCCAATCGCGCATCGCCCCTCTTCCGTTCGCACAGCAGTGGCCAGCACTGAGCAGTCCTCGGCAGAGACAATCTGCGGCAGGCGCACGATGTCCGGCTCGGCGTCGAGCGCGGCATTTACAGTCTCCGTATCGACGCCGGAGTGCGACGCGGCGAAACGATCGTAATGAAACAGGCTGGCCGGGACCTCCTGACAATTGAAGCGCGCCAGGATGTCTCGCAAACCAAGCGCAGCTTCGCGCCGGTACTTGCGACGCATTGTTTGCGGCGCGCGCTTCAACGTACTCAGCAACGTATTCGCCACCACGAGGGCGCGCGGCTCGCCGGCCACCTCCAGCTGATACTGGGCGTGCAAATAGTCCATCCACACCGGCGGTTCGGAATTCAGCTCAATCGTCGCGCCACTTCGAGTTTGCCAGTTCATGGATGTGCAGTGCGTCGATTATTCGTTCAAATTCGTGGCCTTCGACCCCGAGTCTCTTCTTCCACGTCCACACCGACGCTTTGCGCGTTTCGCTCAACGCGGACTCGTACAGCACGCGCACCAGCGTCCTGCGGGTTTGCGCTTGCGGAGCTACTTGATTCAGCAAGCCGGCGAAGTGCCGATGGATGCGACCGCCAAGCAGCTCGTCCACATAAAGCCTCTGACATTCGAGAAAGCTGGTCAGCGATGCGCGCTTTTCACGCGCGGCCTGCGCCAGAGCAGCAAGGAAGAAAGGGCTGCCATGTACCTGTTGCACAATCAGGTCGCGGGTCTGTTCGTTGCTCTCCACACCAACACTGCGCGTGAGGGCGTCCAGCAACATGTGCGCGGCATCCTCAGCCAGATAATCCAACCGAATTACTTCGTCCGCATCCAGGTCAGCGCCGGCGGCGTGAATCGCGTTGGGCATCTGCCGCCGTAGTCCCGCCATCGCGACAAAAGGAGTACGCCGCAGGAACGCCTGGGTGAGTTCTTTCGCCAGAAGGCCCGCGTCTGATTCATCCGCCAGCGGCAGACAATCGATCAGCGGAAGCAACGGTCGCCTCGTTGCCGCCGCGAGCTTCTGCGGCGCCTGTAAACAGAAACGAAGAAACGTCAGCTCGTCGGCCGACGCCTTTTCGCGGGCGAATGATTCCAACAGCGAGATGATTGCTTCGTAGTCGGTCGGCAGGGCAGCTTCGGCTACATCCTCTGTGGTCAGCGCTGTCGTCAGAAGCGACGGGTTAACCCGACGATATGCTACGTACTGTTGGAGAAAGGTGCGGAAGAAATTGGAGGCGATATCCGCCAGGCTGCCCTCACTTGCACGAAACGAAAAATGAATTGGCGTCGCCTGAGTGCGTCGAAAAAACAGTTCGTCGTAAGCCTGTCTTAGGAACTCCGAGCCGCCCGCATTGGGCGCCGCCAACAATAGAAGTTTCCGTTCGTTAGGTTGCGAGGAGTAGCTGATGAGTCGATGCAGCTCAGCATCGCGGCCGACGAACTCGTCCCGCGCCAACTTCGCAAGAATGCGTTGATGACTCATCTGAAATTACTTCGCCGCGTGGCCCAGGCTCCAGCCTGTGATTTCAACCAAGCCTCGAATCAAGAGACGAACAAACATCGCGAAGACAAAAAACACAGACTAAAGTCTGTGCCACTACTGACTAACTCTCCGCGCCCTGGTACGCGTACGCGCGGTTCTTGCCGTGACTCTTCGCGTGATACAACGCGCGGTCGGCCGCCCGGATCATTGCTTCGGCGGAGTCGACTGACGAAGACAGCGACGATAAGCCAATACTAATCGTCACCGCGCCCTGCGGCTGTGAAGCGCCGTGCGGAAACTTCGCCGTCATGATTTCCCGGCGCAGGCGATCGGCGATAGCCCCGGCTTCTTTTAAAGTCGTTTGCGGCAGAAGAATCGTGAACTCTTCGCCGCCGTAGCGCGACGCGACGTCAACCTTCCGCAGCGTCGAGCGGAGGCACTGCGCCGTTATTTCCAACGCCCGATCGCCCGCCTGATGACCGTTGCGGTCGTTGTAGTGCTTGAAATCATCAATGTCGATCATCATGAAGCTCATCGGAAAATCGTAACGCTTCGAACGATTCAGCTCCTCAGACAAGCGCGCTTCCATGTAGCGGCGGTTGTGCAGACCGGTCAGCGGATCCGTAATCGACATCAACTGAAACTGGTTCGCGCGGTGTTGCCACGTAGCGCGTTCAAGCGCCAGGGCGATTTGCGGCGCCACCAGATCGATTACTTCCAGGTCGGATTCCTCATAGGCCGCGCCGCTCCGTCTGTCCGTCACGTTCAGAACCCCGATTTTTCGCGCCCCAATCGTAATCGGATAGCTGATGAAAGATCCCGTCTTGTAATTCCGTTCCGGCAACGACTGTTTACCCAGTGCATCGATCGTGGTAACCAGCGGTTGTCCTGAGCTGATCACCGAACCGGCGATTCCCTCACCTACGCGGATGGCTTCGATATCGCGTTGAGCGACAGGAATGCCGCGCGCGGCTTTAATGTTCAACTGGTTCGATTCCTGGTCAAACAGCCAAAGCGAACCGCGTTCAGCGTCCAGTAAGTCGGCGGATTGCGCCAGGATCGATTCGTAAATCTGTGACGGCTCCGCGGCATCAATTTGTTCGGCGAAGCGTCGAATCGAATCAGCAAAAGGAGCGCGGCGATCCAGACCGACATATGGAGCACGTTCCACGCGCCGTTCTTCGACTGTCTCTACCGGCTCATCGCTCGCGGGAATCTCTTCACGCGCAGGCAATTCTGCCGGCGGCGGCGGAACCGGTTTCTCGCGAAACTCCTCCGCCGCGCGGCTTAGTCTTACGGCCGCATGATCGAGGTCACCTTCATCCGCGAAGATCACATTGCGAAACAGTTCGTCGGAGGCTAGCTCGTGCAGATCGCCTGACCGGACGCGCTCGACAAATTCGCGATAGTCCTTGCTGCTGCTGAATGCGCGGCCGCCGATCACCGCGAGCTTCCGCTTGTTAATCTCAACCGGCAGAGAAAAGCACTGCAATCCCGCGTGGCATCGATAGTGAACCACGGCGCCTTCATTCGTCGCTCGTTTGTGCGCTAATCCACAAAACGGATCGCAGAGGCGCACGTGTTCCGGCGACGACTGCAGCGCTTCACAAATCGAGTTGTTGTTCGAAACGACGAGGGCGGGAGGCTGGTAGCCTTCAACCAGTAACACGGCGATCCCTGAGTCTGCGGCGACCGATTGTTGCACTTCGTCCCAACCGCCTGGCGCTCGTTCCGGTACTTCCTGTTCGATGGGCGCCAGTCGCGCAAGTTTCTTTCGGGTCATTGGGGGTTAAATATTGCTTTTCGTCGCCAGTATACGTGGCACAGACTTCAGTCTGCGCATTCTGTCAGGCCATCACAGACTAAAGTCTGTGCCACCCGCTTCAACTGATTTCAACTCACAGTAAGGTAAAACGACGAATTGGCCTGGTTTTTCACGCGGTCGAAACGGCGAGGTGTTGACCTAAGCCCGGCGCAGATCCCGGCCCAGCCCGCTCGATATCGGGGTGTTCAGGACTAATGCGAAGGCAGGCGGCCAGGTGATTCGGCTTGATTTGCACTAGCTGTGGTTCGACATCCGCACAGACATCGATGGCATACGGACAGCGGGTGCGAAAGCGGCAACCGCTCGGAGGATTGATTGGCGAAGGGACGTCGCCCTCGAGCACGATTCGTTTTCGGGACGATTCAATTTTTGGGTCGGGAACGGGAACGGCCGAAATGAGAGCCTTCGTGTAGGGCATTAGGGGCCGCGCGTAAATCTCCTTGGCGGGCGCGAGTTCGACGATCTTCCCCAGGTACATCACCGCCACTCGATCCGAGACGTGCTGCACCGCGCGCAAGTCGTGCGAGATGAAAAGGTAAGTAAGATTCTTTTCGCGCCGCAGCCGCTCGAGCAGATTCATGATTTGCGATTGGATTGAAACGTCGAGCGCCGAGATTGGCTCGTCCGCGACTATGAAGCTCGGATCGACAGCCAGCGCGCGCGCGATGCCAATTCGTTGCCGTTGGCCGCCGGAAAACTCGTGCGGATAACGGCGCAGAAAACGCGGGCTGAGGCCGACCTGCACCATCAATTCCTGGACCCGGCGCTTTCTCGCCTCGCCCTCGGCAAGTCGAAACGTACGAATCGGTTCGCTGATAATTTGATCGACCGTCATGCACGGATTCAAAGAAGCGTACGGATCCTGAAAAACGATTTGCAGATGACGTCGCTCGTCGCGCATGGCGCGGTTCGATAGTTGCGCCAGGTCGTTGCCGTGGAACAGGACCTGACCGGATGTCGGTTCGACGAGCCGCAGAATTGCGCGGCCAAGGGTTGTCTTGCCGCAACCGGATTCGCCGACTAACCCGACAGTCTCGCCTTCGAAAATGTCGAGCGACACCCCATCGACCGCCTTGACGACTTGACGCGTGAGACTGAAGAGCGACTTCCGCACCGGAAAGTGCACTTTGAGATCCTGAATTGAGATCAATGGCTGCATCAGCGATTCGATTCGGCGTAGACCTCGTTCGCGAAATGACAGAGCGAGTGATGATTGCTCGCCAGCTGGACGAACGGCGGAAACTCACGCGCACAGATTTCTTCTGCCCGTTCACAGCGCGGCGCGAAAGGACACCCGGACGGCAAGTGCGCCAGGTCCGGCGGCTGACCGGGAATTTGATAGAGCTTTCCCTGTTCCGAAGTCGGATCGGGAACGGAACGCAACAGACCACGCGTGTAGGGATTGCCCGGACGCTCGAACAGCTCGCTGGTTGGCGCCTGCTCGAAAACCTTTCCGGCGTACATCACTACCACGTGATCGGTCATGCCCGCGATGACGCCCAGGTCGTGGGTGATCAAAATTACGCTCGCGCCGGTCTCGCTTTTCAGTTTCTTAATGAGTTCGAGAATCTGCGCCTGAATCGTTACATCGAGGGCGGTAGTGGGCTCGTCAGCGATTAGCAGCTGCGGCTTGCAAGACAGCGCCATCGCGATCATCACGCGCTGGCGCATACCGCCCGAGAATTCGTGCGGATAGCTGTCTATTCGTTCGGCGGCATCGGGAATACCAACATGCTCAAGCATCTCGATCGCGTGACGTCGCGCCTCTTCTTTGGTGTGCCTGAGGTGAAGCTGCGTCACTTCCATCAACTGTTTCGACACGCGCATGAACGGATTCAAAGACGTCATCGGATCCTGGAAAATCATCGCGATGTGACAACCGCGAAGATCGCGCAACTCACGCGGGGATAACTTCAAAACATCGCGGCCGTTGAATTCGACTGCCCCGCCGGCAATTCGTCCGGGCGGTTCGGATATCAAACGCATGATGGAAAGGTTCGCCACGGTCTTGCCGGAGCCAGATTCGCCGACGATGCCGAGCGTGTCGCCGCGCTTTACTTCAAAGCTAACCCCGTCCACGGCTTTTACGGTGCCGTCTTCGGTGTGAAAGTACGTGCGAAGGTCTTTGACTCGCAGCAATGTGTCGCTTGATATCATCGTGACCACTCAACGGTCTATTCTTTTCGGGTCTGCGGATCGAGCGCGTCGCGCAAACCATCTCCAAGAAAATTCAAACTGAACAGCATCAACGCCATCGTGGCTCCCGGGAAGATCAACTGCCACGGATAGACCGATAAATGCTGTGCGCCTTCGGCAGCCAGGCTGCCCCACGAAACTCGCGGCGGCCGCACGCCGAGCCCAAGAAATGACAGGAACGCCTCGCTGAGCATTACCGACGGTACCGTGAGCGTCGCGTACACGATCACCGGCCCAAGCACGTTCGGAATAAGATGTCGAAAGACTATCTTTGGCGTAGAGACTCCCGTCGCGCGCGCCGCCAAAACGAAATCCTGATTCTTTAGCGATAGCACCTGGCCGCGAACAATCCGGGCCATCGTTAACCACGAGACCGCCCCAAGCGCGAAGAAGAGTTGCGCTAGCTGACCCGTCGGAGTCTTTGCAGGCAATAACGCCAGCAAAACGATGACGATGATCACGTAAGGCAACGAATAGAGAACATCGACAATGCGCATCATCAAATCATCGACCCGGCCGCCCAGGTAACCGGCCAGTGCGCCATAGCTGACCCCGATCACCAGCGAGACCAGGGTGGCGATTAGCGCAACCATCAAGGAAATCTGTCCGCCCGATAAAACGCGCGCCAGGATGTCGCGCCCTGCGTTGTCGGTACCCATCGGATGCGTCCACGAAAAAGTCCCGTCGGGCCCGCGGAATGGCGGCAAGGATTTGTTCAGGAGATTGTCTTTAGGAATGTAGTCGTATGCGTATCCAGTCCGGGCCTTAATGATCGCAGGACCAATCAACGACGCCATCGTAACCAGGAGCACTATGACAATGCCAAAGACGGCGAGCTTATTCCGGAGAAGCCGTCGCCACGCGTCCCGCCAAAGGGACGAACCCGCGACGAGTTCGCCGGTGACGACGTCATGCACATCCTCAGCGACAGCCATTTCCGGCCCGATCTGCAGTAACGGCGGATCCGGCATGCGTTCCGGAACTTCAAGAGCCTCGTCATCTTCTGAGTGATGCGGCTTGTCTGGGGGAAGATCGTTCATACTTGCCGTACAGCTGAGATCTCAGATCTGAGATCTCAAATCTGAAAATCAATACCTGATGCGCGGATCGATCAACGTATATGAAATGTCCACGAGCAAATTGAAAATCAAAACCGTAACCGCGATGAAAGCGACGATGCCGATGATTAAGGGCTCGTCTCGATTGAGGCACGCATTGATGAAGTAGTTCCCGAGGCCCGGCAGCGCAAAGACTTTCTCGACGACAACCGTGCCGGTCACCAGAAACGCCAGCGCCGGTCCCGAAAAAGAAACGACCGGCAACAATCCCCCGCGCAATGCATGTCGCGTTACCACCTGTCGCTCGCTCAAACCCTTCGCGCGCGCAGTGCGGATGTAATCAGAGCGCAAAACCTCCAGCATTCCCGAACGCGTCAGCCGCGCAATGTAAGCAATGTAAAGCGCCGACAGGGTGAGCGCCGGCAGCACAATACTTCGACTGGGAAACCCGTCCCACAACGCGGCCGGAAACCAAAACAGCGTTAGCGAAAACAGCAAAACCAAAAGCGGCCCGAGCACAAAGTTCGGAATCGAAATGCCCAGCATCGCGATGGCCATGCTTGCGTAGTCAATCCACGAATTCTGTCGCAGCGCCGCAAACGTTCCCAGAGTGATGCCCACCAGGAGGGCTATAACATAGGCGCTCAGTCCCAACGCTGCCGAAACCGGGAGGGCGCGCCACAGAATCTGGTTAACAGTCTGGCCTTCATACTTCAGCGACGTGCCGAAATCGAAGCGCGCAATATTCCAGAGCACGCGCCGGTATTGAACGTGCCAGGGCTTGTCCAGCCCATATTTCTCGCGGAGGTTGCTTTCGATTGCCGGCGCCAGTTTCTTCTCGCCGCTGTAGAAGTTTCCGGGCGCCAGACGCACCAGCACCCACGTCAACGTAACGACGATGAAAAGCATCGGGACGATGACGATGATGCGGCGAATAATGAAGCGAAGCATTTTGAATAGGATCTTGGTACTTTGTGCTTTGTACTTTGACGTCTAACGCAAGTTGAGCAACACATCAAAGCACAAAGCACTAAGTACAAAGCACACAGACCCAAGACCAAAGCACAAAGACCAAAGACCTAGTTCGTCATATTCGGCAATCCGTAATCCCACTTGGCCGAATCACGCTCAACATACACGTATTTCCACGAATGCAGTGTGGCGGCGTTGGGATACAGACCCTTCACGTAGGGCTTTTTCATCCAACGCGTCGTGGGGACCGTCAGTGGCATCACCGGTTGCGCGTCGAGCAACAGTTGTTCAGCCTGCGCGAGAATCTGATACCTTCGCTGCGGATCGATTGTGCGGTTCGCTTCGTCCAGCAACTCAGCGAATTTCGGATCCCACCATCCGGTTGCATTCGCGCCGGTCGGGGTGTACCAAATGCCGAGAAACGTAAACGGGTCCATGTAGTCGGCGCCCCAGCCCGTCCGCGACATGCCTTTGTAATCGAGCCCTGCCTGGGTCCGGAAATACGTTTTGTTCTCCATGACGCGAAGCGGAATGGTGGCACCGAGACTCTGTTTCCAAAGAGCCTGAAGGAACTCCGCATAAGGGATGTTGTTACCGTCAGTGTTGACGATCATTTCGATTTCGCTGGCCTGGAACTTCTGCGGATCGAAATTTCCGGCAGCGTCTTTGTAGCCGGCTTCGGCCAGTAGCTTTTTAGCTTTCTCAGGATCGTATGGATCGCCCTTTGGATGCGGATAGCCTGGGAAGATTCCCGTTGGAATAATCGCCGTCAGCGGTTGCAGTTGGCGCCAATTAGCAAACGCTTTCTTGTCGATTGCCATGTTGAGCGCCTTGCGCACACGCAGGTCCTTCGTCGGACCACTCTTCGTATTAAAGTTGTAAAAATCAATTGCCGCTTCGGGCGCGTCCATGAAATCCTTCATCGGGTTGATGACGCTTAACCAGGCGGACGGCACCGTGTGATTGTAGAGAGCATCGAGATCACCCGCTTTGTAGAGGCTCATCATCGTCGTATTGTCGGCGAGCAAGTAGAAAACGATCCGGTCGAGCTTTACAGACTGTGCGTCCCAGTTCATCGGATCGCGAACGACAACGATGCGGTCGTAGTGCTTCCAACTCTTCGAGCTTGAAGGGCCCGCTCGTCACCATGTGCGCCGGGTCGGTCCACGTGTCGCCAAATTTCTCGATCGTTTTGCGGTGAACTGCGCGGAAGAACTGATGCGGCATCATGCTGATGAAATACGGCGCCGGCTTCATCAGGATCATGCGCAACGTGTAGTCATCGACTGCTTCGATGCCAACGTCGTCAGCGGTCACTGAAACAAGCTGTTTTCCTTCGACGGCGGCCTTCAGTTTGGGATCGGCTTCAATCGCAGCCTTGCGCGCTTTTTCGGGACCTGGAAGAACCAGCCTGACCGGTGCATGCATCGCGCGATGAAAAGCAGTCTCAGAAGCCGGAGTCTTGTTTTCGGCGTTTGGCGGATATTCGTCGGTTACTGATGCTATGTCTTGTTCGCTGAGCGGCGGTTCGGGTGAGTTTTCTGCAAAGTCTCTTTCAAGCAAATACGTTTTCGTAGTCGGATCGAAAACGAAGAATCCACTCCCATTGAACGCCTGCGCGTACTTGATCGGAAAAGCAAGCGAAGCAGAGCGGGAACCCGTGCTCGGCTTAAGGCCCCGACGAATCGAGTAAACAAAATCATGCGCCGTGATCGGATCGCCATTCGAGAAGCGGCCATTGCGACGCAGGTGAAATGTGACTTCCGACCAGTCTTTGTTTACGTCCCAGTGTTCAGCCAGTGCCGGAACCGGCGCCGTCGTTTTCGGATCGTACTCAGTCAGCCCTTCGAAAAGGGCTATGGCGATTCGCGCTTCATTTTGCTGCGAAGGAATCTGCGGATCGAGGGTTTCTGGTTCTGAACCCGAGACGTAACGCAATACGTTTTCGCGCGGTGGATCGGTCTTTCCGAAGAAAGTGGAGTCACTCGCCGACGCAGAGCAGCCAGCGAAAACGACGTTCAGCGTGAGGAGGAAACCAAGGAATCTGTCACGCGATGAAAGGCGAGTCATCGTCGGGCCCAAAGTAACACGCCGAAGCGCGGGGGAGCAATGCTTTTCTGAAAGGTGGCACAGACTGAAGTCTGTGATTGCGATTCGCGAATTCACAGACTGAAGTCTGTGCCACTAAGTTCTTGCCACACCGCTGTGGTTTGCTGGCGCGCGCTTTCGAACCCTTCGGACGTGTCAATCAGATAATCCGCGTGTTTCTTCTTCTCTTCCTGCGGCATCTGTGCGTTGATGCGTCTCTGGGCTTCTTCGCCCGGAATGTTGTCCCGCTTCATCAAGCGCTCAATCTGGATTTCAGGTTCGCAGTGGACAACAATCAGCTTATCGAACCGTTTATAGCCGCCGGATTCGATCATGAGCGCCGCATCCACAACCGCGATCGCTTCGGGAGTTTCCTTCTCCCAGTGCCGCATGATTTCGTCCTGACGCGAGACGATGAAAGGGTGAAGAATCGAGTTCAGCTTCTGACGCTTTTCCTCATCAGCGAAAACGATCGAACCGAGCGCCCCGCGATTCAGCGAGCCATCGGGGTTCAGAATGCCAGCGCCGAATTCGTCGACAACCGCTGTCAGGCCTGCCGTCCCCGGCTCGACGACTTCACGCGCAACCACATCGGCGTCAAGCGTCCGCGCGCCCAGGTCGCGCAGTACGCCTAAGACGAAGGATTTCCCAACGGCAATCGAACCAGTCAGTCCGACTTTTAGCATTATCTGATTCCCTCTCCCTCTGGGAGAGGGTTAGGGTGAGGGCTTAGCAACGAATCGGAAAACTCTTTGATAGTTTCTCGAGCGACTCTGCCGAGCAGAGTCGCTCGAGAAGAATGAGAAAAAACGGTACGGTTCAACCTCAAGCTGCTTTGCCTCAAAAGTCTGAGAGTCTTACTCTCATTCACACCGGCTTCAGCCCGGTGAAGAAAGACCGTACAAATCATAAGAACCGTTTCAACGGTTTCTCCGTGTCGCTTGCAGGGCAAGTCCTTCGCAGCCAATCGCGTGTGTGTCTTGAGCAGACCAGTAAACCGTTAAAACGGTTCATTAGTCTCGCGCTCTGCTTATCCACCGGGCTAAAGCCCGGTGTGAATGAGAGCTGCCTTTTTTCTGACTTTTGAGGCAAAGCCACCTCAAGCCCTCACCCCCAGCCCTTCTCCCAGAGGGAGAAGGGGGCCTAGATTCATCTTCGCCACTTCGTTGCCTGCAGCGTATTTCGCATCAACATCGCCACCGTAAGCAGACCAACACCGCCCGGGACCGGCGTTCGCCGGTCTGCCACTGCGTCAGCTTCAGCGGGATGAACGTCGCCGACAAGTGTGTAGCCACGCGTCTTGATCGCTTCAATTCTCTTCTCTGCTTCGTCGCCGAAGAATTCGCGGGCTTGGCCTTGGTCGCTAATTTTGTTGACGCCGACGTCAATCACAATCGCGCCTGCCTTGATGAATTCACCCCGAATGAATGCAGGCCGGCCGATGGCGGCGATTAGAATGTCTGCCTGGCGCGTGACGGACGGCAAATCTCGCGTTTGAGAATGGCAAACCGTCACGGTTGCGTGGCGTTGCAGGAGCAAACTCGCGACGGGGCGGCCCACGATCTGACTGCGCCCCACGACCACAGCGTTTGCGCCGGCGATCTCAATATTGTTTCGGTCGAGCAGTTCAATGATGCCGGCGGGCGTGCAGGGGACAAAACGCGGTCGGCCCATCGCAAGCAGACCGACGTTTGTTGGATGAAAAGCATCGACGTCCTTCAACGGATCGATTGCTTCAATGATGACCGGGTCATCTATCTGGTTAGGCAGCGGCAGTTGAACCAGTATTCCATCGACTTCCTGGTCCGCATTCAATTCCCGGACGACAGACAACAGCGCTTCGCTCGACGTGGCTGCATCCAGCGCAATGTGCTTTGACGCGATGCCGACCTCTTCGCAGGCACGCACTTTATTACGCACGTAAACCGCGGACGCCGGATCGTCGCCAACCAAAACCGCCGCCAGGCATGGCGTGACGCCGCGCGTTCGTTTCAGTTCGCGAACTTCCTCGGCGACTTCGCGTTTTATCGCGTCGGCCGCTGGTCGACCGTCGAGAATGTGCGCGCGCTGCTTGTCTATCGCCATCATCGCGGCCATCGTAACATAAGACTGCGATTGCACTTGGTGCCTGCTTCCTCTTTGCGAACCTTTGCGTCTTTGCGCCTTTGCGTGAAATTGTTCGAGCGCTTTTGGTTCACGCCAAGGCGCAAAGGCGCTAACAACCGCAAAGGAAAACGCACGTCGCGCTGACTTCAGTTGAAGAGGCACTGGAGCAACCGTTAAGCTACGCCTACCTTTCATCATGACAATTGAAAAAAGAGTTCTGAAAACCGCCTTAATCCTGTTCGTGTTTGTCGCCAGTCACTGTGGCGGCACGAAATCGGAAAACGAGAAGCGTTATCCCCTCACCGGCAAAGTCATCGCTCTCAATAAGACTGAAAAGACCGCGACCATCAACCACGATGAGATTCCGGGCTACATGGAACAAATGACGATGGAGTTCAAGGTGAAGAACGATTCAGACCTCGACAAGATGACGCCGGGTGACCGAGTCACCGGGGATCTGGTCGTGACTGACACGTCATCGTGGATTGAAATAATGGCGATAACTCAAGGTGGCGCCGAGTTGACGCCCACCAGTATTGTGCCCGGCGAACCCAAACCGGGTGACGAGATTGCAGATTTCACGCTCGTGAACCAGGACGGCAAACCGATTCGACTGTCACAGTACAAAGGGAAGGCGCTCGCGCTGACATTTGTCTACACGCGCTGCCCGCAACCGGACCAGTGCACTCTGATGAGCACCCACTTCGCGGCCATCGAGAAGGAGTTACAACAGAACCCGGACGTTTTCGCGAAGACGCACCTGCTGTCGATTACCTTCGATCCTGAGTACGACACGCCAAAAGTGATGCGCAGCTACGGTGCCTCGCACTCAGGCCGCTACTCAGACGAAGTGTTCAAGCATTGGGAGTTCGCCACGGGCACCGCCCAACAGGTAAAAGGCATCGGCGAATATTTTGGCGTGCGCTCGTTCAAAGACCCTGCCACGGGCAAGGAAGAGCTGATCCATTCGTTGCGGACGGCTGTAATCGATCCTCAGGGAAGACTTGTTAAGCTCTATCGCGGCAACGAGTGGAAACCCGCAGACATCGCCGGTGATTTGAAGTCTCTTGCGCAGACCTCCAACTAAGGCTCGCATATTGCTTCATCATCTTGAGACACGATCCTGTGTACAGATTTGTTGCACTATGACTAATTCGGAAGGGAATGCGTAAAGATGGCGACGAAAAAAAAGAAGACTAGTAAATCGAGTAAGGGCAAAGCGAAGGGTTCAGCGCACGGCGATCCTCACAAAGCAGCCAACACAGCAGCTTTGAAGAAGACCGTGAAGAAGGTAGCAACACAACCGCGCGCGGCGCTGAAGTCGGTCAAGAAAGTAGCCAAACGGGTCGCTCAGGGTGCGGCGTTAGGTGCTCTTGCAGGCGCGGTCGAAGGCGCAGTCGAAGAAGTGCAAAAGGCTTCCAGCACTGGCGGTTCTGGCTCGGGCGGCCGCAAGAGGAAATAGTTTTCGGCGCCCTCTAGTGCGCTCAATCACTTACGCGATTTGGCAGGCAAGGCTTTGCGCTTTGGCCTGCCAATCGTTTTCCTGGTCCGCTGGCGTTTCGGTTTCCCCTTGTTTACCTTGCCAATCGAGTCGAGTGCGTCACCAAAGTCGAAGCCGAACAACTCCTTGATTCGAGCATTAAGCGCAGGCATCACCAGGCTGTTTCCCACCGCCGAAAGTTCTTCAACCATGCTGTTCGCGAAGGCGGCGACTTCCGATTTCTTGCGCGCGCCTTTCGTCTCTCTGTGCGCGTAGCCCATGGTGTAGCCGAGCGCGAATCCGGCGGACAAAGCGCCGAGACTCCAAACCAGCGGCTCCTTCTGGAACTCTTCGCGATAATTCAGGACGCCCGTGACGGTCTGCTTGGCGACCGCGATCTGTTCATTAACTGTCTCTTTGATTTCTCCGACAGTCTCAGAAACAGACTGCCGCGTTTTTTCCATCTGCCTCTGAAGTTGTTGCTTGCTTGGCTGTGAAGCTGATTCCGCCATCTAACCTCCGTTGCGTTCCGTTTACTCGTCTAAAGTTCCTTCTGAATCCACTCTTTGTCGCGCCCAAGTTCATCAATCGTTCTTTCCGGGACGATGCCCCGCCCCAGACGGTTCTTCATGATGACAATTACGATCGTTCCAATCGCCAGGTAAAGAACGCCGGCAATGACAAAGCCCAACGCGTATTTTGCGGGTTGGCTAATATCCAGCTCCGCGAAGAATGTCGAAATCGCGAACGCCAATGCCACATTCACCAAAGCGAAGCCCACGGCCGCCACTATCCCGCCGGCGAGAATTGCGACACTCGCACGCACGTATGCGTTGACGTCTTCTTTAATTTCAATCTTCAGTAACGTCAGCTTCGTATCGAAAAGCGTCGTGACGTCACTAGCCAGACGCTCCAGAAGCGAGGGCAGGTCCTGCTGTTGCTCAAGCGCTGCGGTTGTTGGTCGTTCTGCCATCACGGGTGCAGACAAACAAATGGCAGGCCAAAGCGACCGAGTCCAGGCCGGGGCATTACCCGGGCGTGTAGAGAGCACTAGATTGCGACTTAGTGAGACTGTGTGTCGAAGTCGGGCTACTGACGTGTAAAGTCCGGCGGATACGTCGGAAGGTTCTAATGAGACAGATCGACTGGTCGCCGTACGAGAAAGTTACAGTTGAAACGCCTTCAGAAACCACCTCATCGTTGGGAAGGGTGCTTGCGCCCGCTCACTCTAAGTATGAAACGTTGAAACTAGGCCCCAGGCCGCTCTTCCTAACCACGAGACAGCCCGGCAGCGCCCCAAATTCCCCAACGCTTAGCCCTTGAGTTTTTTGATTTCTTCGGTCAGCACCGGCACGGCTTCAAAGAGATCGCCGACGATGCCGTAATCCGCAATGTCGAATATGGGAGCTTCCGGATCTTTGTTGATGGCGACGATGGTCTGAGAGTTCTTCATGCCGACCAGATGCTGAATCGCGCCTGAGATGCCGATCGCGACGTAAAGCTTCGGCGCGACCGTCTGACCGGAAGATCCTATCTGCCGATCAATGGGCAGCCATTCCGCGTCGCAAATCGGCCGCGACGCCGCAAGATCACCGCCCAGCGCTTCAGCCAATTTTTCCGCGAGCGCCAGATTGTCTTTGCTCTTGATGCCGCGACCGACGGCCACAATCACGTCAGCTTTGCTGAGATCGACCGCCTGTTTCGCTTCCTGGAAAGGCGCTTCGGGTTTCATCCGGACTTCGCCGACTTCCACGGGCATCGATTCGACCGGAGCGCCGCTTCCCTTCACTGCCTGATCGCCGCGAAACGCGCCGGATTGGAACGTGACGAAGTTCGGCGGTTCGCCGTCCGAGACAACATCGGCGTCCAACTTGCCGAGAAATATTCGCCGGGTGAAGACGCGCTTGTCGCCCTCGACGTTCATGCGAATGCAGTCGCCGATCAGACCCTTCTGAAATCGCGCCGCTACCTTCGGGGCAAAATCGCGCGCCTGATAAGTGTGCGACATGATTACGTATTCAGGGTTTGTCGCTCGCACAACGTGCTCGAGCGCGGCCGCGTAGGCATCGGGTGTGTAGTCGGCGAGCTTATCGTTCTCAGCCGAAATAACTTTCTCGAGTTCGTAGCCGGCAATCTCGCTCGCCAGCGCAGATGAGCCGAGCACCACGGCCGAAACCTTCTGGCTCGTGTCGCCCGCGAGTTTTTGCCCCGCAGCAATAGCTTCAAGCGACGTCTTGTTCAGCGCGCCCGCTTTGTGTTCGATGAATACGAGAATGCTCATGTTTGTGTGGCACAGACTTCAGTCTGTGGTTTCAATTGACTTAGCGTGGCCCAGGCAGAAATCACAGACTGAAGTCTGTGCCACTTCAGATTACGCGCGCTTCAGTCCGCAGCTTTTCAGCCAATTCAACGGCGCCCTTCTTTGCGTCGCCATTGCCGAGGAACTGTGTCTGCTTCGACTTCTGCGGCAGATAGATCTTCTCAATTCGCTGATGCGAAGGTTTTGCGACGACGTCGGCGGACGGCGTCACTTCCTTTATCTCTTTCTTCTTCGCGGCCATGATGCCCTTCAGCGTCGCGTAACGAATCTGACTAATGCCGGATTGAATTGTCAGGAGCGCAGGCGTCGGCATTGTGTACCACTGGTACCAACCGCTTTCGAGTTCACGCTTCACGCGCAGCTCCTCACCCGTGGCGTCCAGTTCGATGACGATGGTCGCGTGCGG
This sequence comes from uncultured Acidobacteriota bacterium, assembly GCA_963726075.1. Taxonomy (GTDB): domain Bacteria; phylum Acidobacteriota; class Blastocatellia; order Pyrinomonadales; family Pyrinomonadaceae; genus UBA11740. The sequence continues at coordinate 1,053,385 of CAVSAQ010000002.1, forward strand.
CAGGCCCAGGACCTCCGCCAGAATCACCCCGGTCTGCGCGTAGCCGTAATCATCGGACTGCAACCCGGTCATGACGAGGTCGGCGTTCTCTTCGCGAATAGCTTCCGCCAATACGGACGCGGCCGCGAACGGTGAAAGGTGCCCTACATTGTCGCCCACGACATGAATCGCGCGATCCGCGCCGCGAGCCAGTGCGTCTTTGATTACGCTCTTGGCGCGTTGCGGACCCATCGACACGACGACGACTTCGCCGCCGACTTTCTCCTTGATGCGGAGAGATTCTTCGAGGGCGTAGCCGTCTGATTCGTTCACTTCGAACGACAGGTCGGCCTCTTCGATCCAGGTCGAGTCTTTGTTGATGCGCAGGACCGCGTCTTTATTCGCGACCTGCTTCATTAAAACGAGTATTTTCATTGCTAAGAAGCCAATTTGGTCTTTGTACTTTGGTCTTAGGTCTTTGTTGTGTTGCTCAAGTCGCGCAAGACATCAAAGACCAAAGTACAAAGACCGTTTTTACTCTTCGTATCGCTTAAACAACAACGCCGCGTTCGTCCCGCCAAATCCGAAACTGTTCGACAGGGCGTAGTTCAATTTCGCTTCGCGCGCCTGGTTCGGTACGTAATCCAGATCACAATCGGGATCGGGAGTTTGGTAATTGATGGTCGGCAGCAGGATGTTGTGGTAAATCGAGAGCACTGAGAACACGCCTTCGACCCCGCCCGCAGCACCGAGCAAATGACCGGTCATCGATTTGGTCGAGCTGATCGCGAGCTTCGATGTGTGGTCGCCGAACGTCTTCTTGATCGCCATCGTCTCGAACTTGTCGTTGTAAGGCGTCGAAGTTCCGTGCGCGTTGATGTAACCAACTTCTTCCGGTTTCGCGCCGGCGTCGGACAGTGTCTTCTGCATTACCCGAACTGCTCCTGAGCCACTCTGATCGGGCATGGTGATATGGAACGCGTCGCCCGTCATCCCGTAGCCGACAATCTCTGCATAGATCTTCGCACCGCGACGACGCGCGAACTCAAACTCTTCAAGAATCATGATGCCCGCGCCTTCGCCAATCACAAATCCGTCGCGTTCCAAATCAAACGGCCGGGAAGCGTGCGTCGGATCATCGTTGCGCGTCGAAAGGGCGCGCAAGGCCGCGAATCCAGCGACGCTCATCGGCGTTATCGCGGATTCCGCCCCGCCGCAAATCATCGCATCGGCATCGCCGCGTTGAATGATCTTAAAGCTGTCGCCGATCGCGTGCGCCCCGGCGGAACACGCCGTCGCGGTCGCCGAATTAGGCCCCTTCGCGTTGTGCCGAATCGAAACTTGTCCGGAGGCCAGGTTAACGATCGCCGACGGAATAAAGAACGGCGAGACGCGACTCGGACCGCCCTTCAGAAGTTTCTCGTGCTCACGCTCGATGGCCCAGAAGTCGCCGATGCCGCTGCTGATGTAGGTGCCGACGTTCTCGGCGATCTCGTCAGTAATCTGCAGTCCGCTGTCGTTCACCGCTTCCTGGGAAGCCGCGACGGCGTAATGAATGAAGGCGCCCATCTTGCGCGCCTCCTTCTTTTCGATGTAGTTCAGCGGATCGAAGTCTTTGACTTCGCAGGCAAACCGAACGGGAAACTTTTCGGTGTCGAACTTTTTAATGTAGTCCGCGCCACTGCGGCCTTCAACCAGCGCGGCCCAGGTGGTCTCGACTGAATTTCCGACCGGCGTAACCAATCCAAGCCCGGTGACAACAACGCGACGATTCAAGATCAAAGCTCCTTTTGTGACCGAATCGGTACGCACGCTTACCGCGTGCTTGTATCGACCGGTTTAGCACGCGGGAAGCGTGCGTACCGGATTGCCGTCACTTTGCCTTGTGCTGATCGATGTAGTTGTAGGCGTCGCGCACGCTTTGAATCTTTTCGGCGTCTTCGTCGGGAATCTCGATGCCGAACTCTTCCTCAAAACGCATCACCAGCTCGACGGTGTCCAGCGAGTCCGCGCCGAGGTCGTCAATGAATCGCGCGTTCGGTGTGACTTCGTTTTCGTCCACACCGAGTTCGTCAACGATGATCTGTTTTACTTTAGCTTCAATATCTGGATCGGGCATTCTTTTGCTCCTCTGAAATTTTAAAAAGCTGTGGGGCCTTTACGCAAGCGCCTCACGTGCGGCGCGCAGGCTACTCTCGTCCTCAACATTCAAACAGCGGAGTTCGCGGTTAATTTGCCGCACTAGTCCGCTCAAAACTTTTCCGGGTCCGATTTCAATCAAAGTTTGTACACCGTGCGTCGCCAAAAATTCAACTGACTCCAGCCACCGGACCGGTTGCGACACCTGGCGGATGAGCGCTTCGCGGGCCTCTGCGCCTTTGTTTATCGGCCGCGCATCAACGTTCGTGACGACCGGCGTCGCTAAAACTTTAAAGTCGAGTTCGTTCAGATCCAGGGCCAAACGTTCCTGCGCCGGCATCATCATCGCGCAATGAAAAGGAGCGCTCACGTTGAGTTTCACCGCTCGCTTTGCGCCGCGCGCCTTCACGATTTCGATGGCGCGGTCGATTGCCGCGGCCCCGCCCGCGATCACGATCTGGTTCGGCGAATTAATGTTTGCGGCGCTGCAAACCTCGCCTTGCGCGGCTTCCACGCACGCTGCGGCGACCGTCTCAACATCGGCGCCAAGGATCGCGGCCATGGCGCCGGTTCCCACGGGCACCGCCGCTTGCATGTACTGACCACGTTTGCGGACCGTGCGCACCGCGTCGGTTAACGACAACGCGCCGGCGGCTACGAGTGCTGAGTACTCACCAAGGCTATGGCCGGCAACGAAATCGGGTTTCGGAAAGCCTTCGCTCTCCATCGCCCTGAGCGCGGCCACGGAAGTTGTCAGTATCGCCGGTTGAGTATTCTCGGTTAGCTGCAGCTGTTCGGCCGGCCCGTTGAAACACAAATCCGACAGCGCGAAACCCAGTGCTTCATCCGCTTCTTCAAAGATCTGCCTGGCCGCAGGAAACTTGTCGGCCAAATCTTTTCCCATGCCCGGATTCTGTGACCCCTGGCCAGGAAACATGTAAGCAATCATGGTGAATCGTAAATCGTGAATCGTAAATAGAGAAACCGCAGGCGGCGCCGTCTATTCACGATTTACCTTTACGATTTACCTCTATGCTACCACCTCATTACCACGCCGCCCCACGTGAAGCCGCCCCCAAATGAAGCCAACAACACGATGTCGTCTTTCTTAATGCGACCGGCCTGCACACACTCGTCCAAGCAAATCGGAATCGAAGCTGACGAAGTATTACCGTGTTGCGAAATGTTCGAATACACGAGCGCGGGATCGACCTTCAGCATGTTAGCCACCGCCTCAGTGATTCTTTGATTCGCCTGGTGCGGGATGAAAAGGTTCACGTCTTCGGTCGTCAACCCGGCTTCGCAAAGCACTTGTTTCGAGATGTCGGACATCGACCGCACGGCGATCTTAAAAACTTCATTGCCCTTCATCTTGAAGAAGTGGTCGCCACGCGCGATTGTCTCAGCGCTGAAGCCACCCTTCGTTCCCCCACCCGGCGCGTAGAGTTGTTCCTCGTACCGGCCATCGGAGCGAATTTTTGACGCCAGAATCCCCCGGTCACCTTCTACCGGACCGAGAATCGCGGCTCCTGCGCCATCGCCGAACAGAACGCACGTCCCGCGGTCGGTGTAATCTACGTAACGCGTCAGAAGTTCGGCGCCGATAACCAGCGCGTACTTAATCTGGCCGCTGCGAATCATCGGTTCCGCGATGGTCAAACCGTAAACAAAACCTGAGCAGGCGGCCACAATATCCATTGCCGCGGCTTTGCTCGCCCCAAGCTGCGCCTGAATCAAGCACGCCGTCGAAGGCAGGATCTGATCCGGCGTCACGGTCGCGCACAAAATCAGATCAATGTCGGCTGGATCGATTCCGGCGCGCTCAATTGCTTCCTGAGATGCGCGCGTGGCGAACTGCGACGTGTATTCGCCCGGCGCAGCCTTGCGCCGTTGCTTGATACCGGTGCGAGTGGTAATCCACTCGTCCGTGGTGTCAACAATCTTCTCGAGGTCAGCGTTGGTCAGAATCCCCGACGGATACGAGTGACCGGTGCCGAGAATTCCTGCGCGAACGTTCGACATTAGTTAGTTTGTTAGGACTGCGCGCCTTGAAGACCGTTTAGCGACAGGACTTGTCCCGCCAAGCGCCGCACCAGGGCGGCTTCTAAACAGCAGAAGAGTTTAATCAAGCAGCCTGATCTATGTGTATCACTTCGCGGCCTTTGTAGAAGCCGCACTTCGGACACACGCGATGCTGCATCCGCGGCTCCTGGCAGTTTGGACAAACAACCGTTTGCGGAATGCGCAGCGCGTCGTGCGCCCGGCGTTTGCCGCGGCGTGATTTTGAATGGCGACGTTTTGGATTTGGCATAATTACTCCAGCTCGTAAATATCTTTAATCTTAATTAACTACGTACTTTGTACTTTGAACTTTGTACTTTGATGGCCGGCTCATCGTCCGAAGCCACGTCAAAGTACAAAGCACAAAAAACTAAGCACGTTCTCTCAGAATCGCAAATCCTTCAACTTCTCCCAGCGCGAATCGATTTCCTGCGTCCCGCACTCACAGGGCTTCAAATTCCAATCGACACCGCAAACCGGACAAAGCCCCTTGCAATCCTCTCGACAAAAAACCTGCACCGGCGTAGCCAGCTCGATCTCCTCACGCACGAGTTCGTCTAAATCGATCGTCTTACCGTCAAACACCGACAGGTTCAAATCTTCGCTCGCCAGCTCGTGCTGCTCTTCATCTCGCCAGCTCACGGCCGTGACAAAACGCTCAAAGAACTCAGCCTTGATCGGGATGAGAACGGGCTTCAAACATCGTGCGCACGGCGTCTGGACCGTTGTCGTTAGCGTGCCGCTAACCTGAACTTCCCCGCCGGTTCGGCGAATGCGCCCTTCTACGCCCGCGGGCTCAACCAATCTTAGATCCGCGTCCTCAAGTGCCAGCTCACCCGGAGCGTAGCTGTGCGTGAATGAGGGGTCTTTCGCAAGGTTTTCGAGCTCGAGCCGCATCGCGAAAGCGCTCCTGACTCGCACAGGCACGTCAGGTGGCCAGGCGCAAAGTCGTTAATTATAGCGGCGCACTTCGCGCTGTCAAAGCCCGCTCAACGCCGGCCGGCAGCTTTTCGGTTAACTTTCCGTGCTTTTTTCGCCGCCGGCTTCACCGGCTTTTCCTCATCCTCGTGGAGCTTGTCACATTCGGCGCGCCACTTGGATTCCAGATGGCCGTGATCAACGACGCCGCATTCATTAAGAATTTCGACCAAACTTTTTACCAGGGCGTGGTGCGCGTAAGCCGTTTCGGACTGTCGCAGGAGGAGCTTCAGGCCCTGTTCCAGCCGCTCCGCAAGCCGCGCCATCGTGTTCTCCAGAATAGTGAGGCGCTCAAGCAAATGTTCTTCGTGAGGCGTCGTCTCAGGGAAATCGACGCGCATCGACGGCGGCCGCACAATCAGCATCAGCCGAGTGCCGCAGCGCTGACAGAATTCCTGACCCAGCGGATTTGCCGCCCGGCAGTTCTGACAGAAATGTGAGATGGCGCGTTGTTGCATCCTAAGAATCTTGTATCTGTAATCTGTAATCTGGAATCTGGAATTCGCTTAGTACCAGGTCTTTGGTCTTTGACTTTGGACTTCGAACCAAAGATCAAAGTTCAAAGACCTAATATTCGTAAAATCCTCTGCCGCTCTTCCTTCCCAACCAGCCGGCGTCAACATAGCGCTTCAGCAGCGAACACGGGCGATACTTCGGATCGCCGAAGCCTTCATGTAGCACGTTCATGATCGCAAGGCAAACATCGAGTCCGATGAAATCCGCCAGCGTCAGCGGCCCCATCGGATGGTTCATGCCGAGCTTCATAATCCCATCGATACTCTCGCGCGTCGCGACGCCTTCGTGCAGCGCAAAGATGGCTTCATTGATCATCGGCATCAAGACGCGATTTGAAATGAAGCCGGGATAATCCTGACACTCAAGCGGCGTCTTGCCAAGTTTTTCGCTCAACTCTCGCACGCGTTCATAAGTTTCATTGGACGTTGCGGCCCCGCGAATGACTTCGACCAGCTTCATCACCGGTACGGGATTCATGAAGTGCATGCCGATAACTTGCCCTGGACGCTTCGTTGCCGCGCCGAGCTTCGTGATAGAGATCGACGACGTGTTTGAAGCCAGAATGCAATCCGGCTTTGTAATTTGATCCAGCGCGCGAAAGACTTCCGTTTTGACGGCCAGGTCTTCGGTCACAGCTTCGACGACAATGAATGCATCCGAAAGCGCGTCCAATTCCGTCGCGGTCTTGATTCGGCCGAAGACGGCGTTCTTCTCTTCTGCGTTGAGCCGCTCTTTATCAACATCGCGTTGCAGGCTTTTATCGATAGCTTTCATGCCGCGGGCGAGGAACTCCTCACTCACGTCCCGCATGACAACATCGAATCCAGCGCGCGCGGCAACCTGAGCAATGCCGTTGCCCATGGTGCCTGCGCCGACTACGCCGAAGGTTTTACTCATATTCAATCAGTGGCACAGACTTCAGTCTGTGCCACTACTTCAAACGATCCGCCCAGTTCATCAACGGCTGCGCCCCCTGCATCGCGTTCTTCAGCTCATCTTCCGCGGTGGAGGCGGCTTGGCCACCGTACAATTTCACCCCAGCTTCACTTCGAAAGAATTTCATCGTGTAGATTCCGAGCGCCGTGCCGATCGGAATGTTCACGAGCGAAAGTATTGCGGTAACGAATGCGATCGGTTTCAGCCAGCTTGCTCGTTTACGAAATCCATAACCGACAATCAGCGGCAGCAAGCCAACAGTCAGGAACAGAATCACAAACACGAGTCCGCCGACGAACAGCCAGAACGATGAAATGAGTTCAGCGGCCGGTGTCGTGAGACTCACCACCAGCACGAGCAGTAACAGCCCGATCAACGTGAGCCCGTGAATTCCGCTGTAAACAAAATACAGCGTCGCCAGTGTCTTATTGTGCTCTTCGGCGGTCATTAACGTTCAACGGCCATCGCCACCGCGTTGCCACCACCGAGACACAGCGCGGCAATTCCCCGATGTGCATCGCGTCGCTTCAATTCATAGAGCATGGTCGTGAGGATGCGCGATCCGGATTGTCCGATCGCGTGACCCAAAGCGACGGCGCCACCATTGACGTTGACCTTGTCAGGATCCAGACCTAGTTCTCGGGTAATCGCGACCGCCTGCACCGCGAACGCTTCATTCAGTTCGATCAGGTCGACGTCGTTCAGTGACCAGCCAGTCTTTTTAAGAAGCTTTTTAATTGCTTCGACCGGCGCCATCATCACCAGCTTTGGTTCAGTGCCCGAAGTCGCCTGCGACACAATGCGGCCCAGGGGCTCGACGCCCAAAGCCTTCGCGCGCTCAGCCGAAGTCACCACTAACGCTGAGGCTCCATCATTCATTCCCGGCGCGTTGCCGGCGGTTACCGTTCCATCGCTCTTGAAGGCCGGCTTTAGTTTCGCTAACGCTTCGATTGAACTGTCTGCACGCACCGGCTCGTCTGTGTCGAAAACAATCGATGCACCCTTCCTTTGCGGAATTTCGACGGGAACAATCTCATCCTTGAAGCTCCCCGACTCGATCGCCGCGGCCGCTTTCCGGTGCGAGTTCAACGCGTATTCATCCTGCTCTGCGCGCGGAACGTTGTACCGCTCGGAAACGACTTCACCGGTACAACCCATGTGCTGATCGTCGAACGCACACCAAAGTCCATCCTGAATCACCGAATCCGTGATTGTCCCATGGCCGAGCCGATATCCTTCGCGCGCTTTTGGCAGCAGGTACGGCGCATTCGACATCGACTCCATACCGCCCGCGACGACAATCTCGGTGTCGCCGAGTTGCACGCCCTGCGCGGCCATCATCACGGCTTTCAATCCGGAGCCACAGACCTTGTTGACCGTCACTGCCGAGACGGTGTTCGGCAAACCGCCTTTCAACGCGGCTTGCCGCGCCGGGTTCTGACCCAGGCCGGCCTGAATGACGCAGCCCATGATCACTTCGTCGACGTCTTCAGGGTTTACTCCCGCGCGATTGACTGCTTCGCGCACGGCGATTGCCCCGAGTTCAGTCGCTTTGAAACTTTTCAGCGCGCCGAGAAACTTTCCTACCGGGGTACGCACGGCGCTGATAATTACTGCTTCTTTGATTGTGCTCATTAGATTAGATGTTTAGTTAATGAAGTTGAGTTAAGCATCACTTGTAATCCAGAAAAGTGTCAAGCGTGTCAGAAGCCCGCGCGTAAGCAAGGGCAAGGATCGCGAACCTTGCCCTCCCTCACGGTCGGGCTTCTGACACCTCCAAATTGAAAACCTTCTCGCGCGAGTGTTATTCTCACCGCTTGCAATTCAACCTCGGAATCATTCACGCTTCGATCAATTAATCATGCAGGCACTCATTCTGGCTGGCGGAAAAGGAACCCGGCTGCGGCCCCTGACTGTTTACACGCCGAAACCGATCGTTCCGATTTGTAACCGGCCGTTTCTGCTTTACCAAATCGACACCTTGCGGCGCGCCGGCGTCACGGACATCACCCTTTCGCTCTCTTATCAACCTGAGAAGATTGAGCAGCAGCTCGGCGACGGCTCGAACTTCGGTGTGAAATTGAAGTACACGGTTGAGCCCCAGCCGATGGGTACGGCCGGAGCTTACAAGTTCGCTGAAGATTTGATTCGCGAACCGACCGTAGTCTTCAACGGCGACGTGCTCACAGATCTCGATCTCAAAGTAATGATCAGACAGCATCAACAGCGAGGAGCAACTGCCTCGATCTTTTTGATCCCGGTCGAAGATGCCAGCATGTATGGCGTGGTTGAAACCGACGAAGAGGGTCGCGTTCAGCGCTTTGTGGAAAAGCCCAAGCCCGGCGAGACGGACTGTCGCAACATCAACGCCGGCGCGTATGTCCTCGAGCCGAAGGTGCTGGATCTGATCCCTAAAGGCGAAAATTATTCATTTGAATACGCGCTGTTTCCGAAATTGCTTGAGCAGGGCGAAGCTTTCTATGCGCACGTTCCGCCGCGCACTTACTGGTTGGACATTGGTACGCCCGCGCGCTACCTGCAAGCGCATCACGACATGCTGGCGAATCGTGTCACCCGTTTTCATCTTAAGGATCGCCGCGGTAACTTTGATTCGGCGACGCACTCTCAGATTGATGAACTATCAATCATCGCCGACGACTGCACCATCAAACCCGGAGTTGAGATCATCAACTCGGTGCTGGGGCCCGGCTGCTACATCGAAGAGCGAGCCAGGATCGAGAATTCCGTCCTCTGGAGTCACACGCGCGTCGGCACTGCGGCGGAAGTTAGGGGCGGCCTCATCGGTCGGGGTTGCCACATCGGACGGTCGGCGTACGTCGGTCCGGGTTGCGTGCTGGGCGACAAGACTTCTTTGAGCGATTACACGCGAACGTGCGTATGAGGCTCAGTCCGAACCACCTGCGGTAGCGGGTGGTTTTAACTTAATCACGGTGCAGACCGTTGATTAGTTGGGCATCTGGTGAATGCTGAGATTGAGTATGAAGCGGATTATGTACATAGAACATAAGGATCAGGATGGTTTAGACGGCCCTGGCAGAATTGGGTGGGTTGAACTGTCTCGTTCTCGTCGGGCTTACCTCTATGCCGGACGACGTCTTCGAAAGGCTATCGGCTTCAAACATAACTGTGTCGATGCTGAAACAGGCGACATGTTTTGGGTATCCGGGCCGAAGAAGAATGGCGAAGATAAATTGTATGGTGGTGTCGTGGAGATTGACGCAGACGCCCGCGAAGAATATTGGAAAAGTGTTCGCGGCCTGCCAGGGCGCGTGGCTGACCGTTCTTATCGCTCTTAACGATGCGCCCGCCATTGCCGCACGTCTATCTGCGGCACATGGACCAGGCACACTTGATTGACGGCGGAGAGTTGCGCTGCCTTCAACGCGTCGCGCCGATCATTCTTGTGCTTCACCTTCCGCCAGCGCCAACGCTCGTCGGCGGTGTTCGCTACCTGAATCTCAATCCCCAAAGTCCGCACCAGGTCACAAATCCAGCCAGCGATGGAACAGATCTCGATCACCACCCGGTCAGGTTCGCGATCCACAATCAGGTCGTGGAGTGCTTTAGGTGTGGTCAGCACCGTCACAAAGCGGTGCCGCCCATTTTCTGCTTCATACTCACAAGCCACAGTCTTGTATTTGCCAAGGTCCAGTGCCAGAATTCTCATCGTCCGGGTCTCCTTATTTTGAGTTGATGATTGAGCCATCGCCGCAAGGCGTAAGCTCGTGCTAAAGCAGTTGGATTTTATCCAACTCACTCTGCTCGGAGACCCGGCTTCATAGTTTCTCAACAGTTAGAGATCAACCGCCCGCTACCGCAGGCGGTTCTGACAGGATCATCATGAACTTCGACAGCTTTCGTGCTTACGACATTCGCGGCGTCTACCCGACCGATCTCGATGAAGAGGCGTTCTACCGGATCGCCCAGGCTTACACCTGGCTCTTTCACCCAAAGACGATGGTCGTCGGCATGGACGCGCGCGAATCGGGGCCGTCGCTAAAAGCGGCTCTGATAAAGGGCTTTGTGGATGCCGGCGTTAACGTCGTGGACATCGGTGGCATCACGACTGACATGCTGTACTACGCGGTCGGCTCGGCAGATGAATACTCCGGCGGCATCGTGGTCTCTGCCTCGCACAATCCGAAGGAATACAACGGCGCGAAGATGGTGCGCGAAAAGGCCGCGGCCATCTCTTCTGAAACTGGATTATTCGCTATCCGCGATGCGCTGAAGGAAAACAAGGACAAGGACGTCTCGTCGGACACCAAAGGGCGAGTCGAAGAGAAAGACGTCACTGAGGGCTACGTTGAGCATGTCCTCACTTTCATCGATCTCGATGCGATTAAGCCGCTGGATGTCGTCGCGAACGCAAACTTCGGCTTCGCCGGCAAAATAGTGGACCTGTTGGCAGAGAGGTTGCCGCTCCGGCTTACGCGGCTGAACTGGCAACCTGACGGTACCTTTCCGAAAGGCACACCCGACCCGATGCAGCCCGCCAATCGTGCCGAGACTGAACAGTTGATGCGTGATTCAAAGCACGACATCGCTGCCATCTGGGATGCCGACGCCGATCGCTGCATGTTTCTGGATGAGAAAGGCGAGTTCATATCCGGCGCCTATGTGACGGCGTCGCTGGCAGACGTGCTGCTGACCAAGAGCAGCGGCCCGAACAAGATCATCTTCGATCCGCGCGTGATTTGGCCGACGACCAGGGTTTGCGAGGAGCATGCCGCGCAACCGATCATCTCAAAGAGCGGTCATGCCTTCATCAAGGACCGCATGCGTAACGAGAACGCCATCTTCGCCGGCGAGATGAGCGCGCATTACTACTTTCGCGAGAACTTCTATGCCGACAACGGAGTGATTCCCTTCCTCCTCGTGCTCGAGCAGTTGTCGCGGACCGGCCAATCGTTTTCCGAAACCATGCGGCCGTATATGGACGGCCACTATATGTCCGGCGAATTGAACTATCGCGTCGACGACGTGCCGAAGACCATCGCGGCGGTGAAGGAGCGTTTCAACGGCCGTGGCACCGAAGACCTGACCGATGGCTACTCGCTGAATTCCGATGATTGGCGCTTTAACATTCGCTCCTCAAATACCGAGCCTCTGCTCCGCCTGAACATCGAAGCGCGGAAACCCGGCTTAGTTGAAAACCTGCGCGTCGAGATTGAAGAGATCATCGGAACCAAGCCGCACTAGGGCTTTCGTTAGCTCAAACCAATGACTGGAGCGCAAGCGTCTCCGCTTGCTACCGAAGCGACCGAGACGGTTGCGCTCCAGTCGGCACTCCGGCACAAGCCTTGCCGAAACCATTTCGAAAGCAGAACCCGGCGAGGAAGTATTCGGCTTCTGATTCGACACGGGAGGTTTCGGTTCATGGGTCTCATCCTTCTAATAATTCTGATCATTTTGCTGTTGGGAGCGGTGCCGGCGTGGCCATATAGCCGCAACTGGGGCTATGGCCCAAGCGGCGGACTGGGCCTGATCGTGCTCATCGTGATCATTCTCTTGCTGTTGAAGGTGTTCTAACCTGAGACGGTCTGGTCCTCGCTTTACCACAATTTGATGCACATTTTCCGCTTTGACTTCGGCGGCAGGGCATCCGACACTCTCGGGCATGCCCGAACTGCCGGAGGTCGAGCACGTCGTGCGTGCGTTGCGCCGGGCGGTGGTTCGCCGCCGCATACTAGCTACTGAGATCCGCCTGCCCAAGCTCGTTCCCCGTGACGCCCAGGCGGCATTCAATCGCAAACTCAAAGGTTCTCGCATCTGCGGCGTGCGGCGGCGCGGCAAGTTCATCCTGATCGATCTCGACAAACCGAAAATGCTTTCCCACGGTCGCGCCGTCGGCACTCGGCCCGGTTCAGGCAGCGTTTTGATCTTCCACCTGCGCATGACCGGCAAGTTTCGATATCTCACGGTCGACGAAGAACTGCCGCGGTACGCGCACGCAATCTTTTACCTCGATAACGAGCGGCGGCTGGTGTTCTGCGATCAGCGCCAGTTTGGAGTAATGAAGCTGGTGGCGTATTCGCGGCTGGCCCGCACAAAAGGAATTCACGAACTTGCGCCCGAACCTTTCTCAGACGATTTCAGCGTGGAATATCTAAAGAGAGTGCTGGCGCGGTCGCAACGAAGTCTGAAGACGCTCCTGCTCGATCAAACAAAGGTGCTTGGGCTGGGAAATATCTACGCGTCCGAAGCGCTCTTTCGGGCGCAGATCAATCCTTTCAAGATCGCGGCCACGCTGGCTCCAAAACGCGTCGCCAGACTGCATCAGGCTATCCGCGAAGTTCTTACCGACGCGTTGAGTGACGGAACCCGACTGCGCGTGAACCTCGAGCATCCGGACGGATTCACGTACGGTGAAGCGTTCGAAGATTTCTGGCACGTTTACGATCGCGAAGGCGAGCCCTGCGTCAGATGGGCACAAAGATTCGGCGCGAGACGCACGGCGGGAGATCAACTTACTGGTGTCCGCGGTGTCAGAGAAGATAGAAGTCGGCTGACCTTCAGGCAATGGTATAATTGCGTCATGAAAATCAAGGCAATCGTGCACGAGGCTGAGGAAGGCGGGTATTGGGCCGAAGTGCCGGCGATTCCGGGTTGCGCGACCCAAGGTGAGACGTTCGACGAAATAATCAACAACCTGAAGGAAGCAATTGAAGGCTGTCTGTCCGTCGATGTGTCAGCTCCCGCGGTCTCAGGAAACGGGCAAGTCGTCGAAATAGCTGTCTAACACTCCTCCTTCGATTAACGCGGAGGTCTCGACTTCATACTCTCACAATATGAAATCGGCTTCGGGAAAAGAGTTTGCCAAGCTTCTTGGGCGCCATGGGTGGTCGTTACTCCGGATCAAAGGGAGTCACCACATTTACGGCAGAGTTGGTTCTGAAGTAAGAATTTCAGTTCCAATTCATGGAAATGAAAGTCTCAAGACAGGCTTGCTGCGCCATTTCCTAAAGCAAGCTTCGCTTACTGAAAAGGATCTGTAATCGCTCCTACAAATTCGCGTTTGCAAAGGTGAGCCCTGCGTCAGATGCGGCTCGAAGATTCGTCGCTGGGCAGGGACGGCAACGTCATGGTGGCCAACTACACGACATCAACTCGGGTAAAGGTCTGCAAGGCGACCTACAAGTACGTGTAGATCGACTGAACACTCTCAGTCAGTAACAATTCGGTCGGGTACTAGCCGAGGAGCTATTGAACCCGCTCGATTCGCTCACAACAAATCTCCAGCGTTTCAATCGCGACCTCGTTCTTTGAGGCATTGAAACTCGGGCCTTCGTATTTTCGCGGAAAACCATCCGAAAAGTTCCAGCGCACTACGTCTGAACCGTCATCGTCCATCAGAACGATTGCTCCATTCCGCCGATCGGAGACGCCGTTCACAATGTTCTTGTGCCATTCGTATAGATCCGTCGATTTGGTGACGCCACGTTTGAGAGTGATGTCGCCCACCTTGTGCAGCCCAGGCAGTTTTCGGGTTGTGTGATCGGCTCCCTCGCGATATTCGATGCACTTAACTTCTGACTCGAGCCCGGTACATTCGGAAAACCCGGAGCTCGTTAGGCCGTCGATTTCGATGCGAAATTTAAAGTTCTTGTAAGGATCGTTGCGTGCCATTTCGTTTTACCTTTCTCATTTCCTGCCGCAATCCAAATCATGCTCGGTCGGCAGCAAGTAAGCCAACTCACGATAGATTTCCAAGTCGTGATCTATCGAGGTCTCATACTTTGTCCTGGCCGAGTCACGGTAAGCGATTCGAGCGGTAATCTTTGTCGGTTGTTTACGCGAAAAATAAGAATGACTTGAGTCCAAAAGGGTGACTATCTCTCGCCCCGGCCCCAAGAACTCGATGTTGTTGAATAGAGCAAGCGCTGAGATTTCTCTTCTGCCGCCGAGGCCGGTGATCTTCTTATTGAATTTTATTGAGATGCCGATGGCCGGGCCGTCACCGATATTGCGGACAGAAAGGTGGAAGAACCCGCCGTCGAAGATAAACTCCAGGATTACCTCAGGCCGGCCGCGAACACTTTGATCGGCCGGGGCGACAGGGTGAGTAACATCTGAACGGCGTGTTGCCATCACGTTGATTCTAGTTCTCATTCACACCCGGTTTCAACCGGGTGACCTGCTTGCAACAATAATTGGATTGAACCGTTTTAACGGTTTCTCCTAAACTCCTTCGGCGCAAGGAGACTCCAAATCATGTCAACGCACTCCTACTCCCGGTGTTGGCTGCACTTGATCTGGGAAACACTTCGACGTGAGCCGAGGTTGGACAAACGAGCGGCGGCCGGCTTCAGTAAATCTGTCAGAGTACGCTCTTGAAAAAGGTATCTACATGAAGATTAACTACTTCAACGCAGATCACACTCACGCACTGATTGACTTGCCGACAAATCTATCGATCGAGCAAACAATACAATTTCTAAAAGGAAGTTCGTCGCACTGGATAAACCAGAATCGTCTGATCAGAGGCAAGTTCGCCTGGGGACGCGGCTATGGAGCCTTCTCTGTGTCGCATTCAGACGCCGGCCGCGTTGCCAAGTACATCGCTGATCAGGAGGGTCATCATCGCCAGCGAACTTTTGAAGACGAGTACCAACTCTTTGTGAAGAAATACGGTCTGGAGTGGCGCGACGAGGAAAACCGTTGAAACGGTTGATGAAAGTTAATTGTGTACTACCACCCGGCTGAAGCCGGGTGTGAATGAAACCCGAGAAAAAACACACGCCCCTTATAGTCGAGCGGTGCCAAGTTAACCTTCCTAAAGATTCGCCAAAACAAAATCCGTCATCATTTGTCGCATGTGCTTGAGCAGCAGCGGATCGGTCACCCCGTGGCGCGACTTGGGATAAACCATCAACTGCACTGACTTGCCGCTCTTCTGTAACTCGTAGAGAAACTGAATCGTGTTTGACATGTGCACGTTGTCGTCGATGGCGCCGTGAATCAGGAGCAACTTGCCACTCAGGTTCTTTGCGAAATGCAACGGCGCCGACTTGCGGTAGCCTTCCGGATTATTCTGCGGCGTGTCCATCAAGCGCTCAGTGTAAATCGTGTCATAGTTCCGCCAGTCAGTGACTGAGCCGCCGGCGATTCCAACTTTGAATGTCTGGCTGTGCGTGAGCGCATAGGTCGTCATGTAACCTCCGTAGCTCCAACCCCAGATGCCAATTCGCGAACCGTCAACGTATGGTTGTGACTTTAGCCAAGTGAAGCCGTCTTCAATATCGCGCAGTTCCAGCTCGCCCAAATTCTTGTAAGCGGGCCAAGCGGAACCGGCTCCCTTGCTACTGGCGGTGCGGTTGTCGCAAATCCAAATGATGTAGCCCTTCTGCGCCAGCATCTGATGCCACATGAACGTCGCTCCGCCCCACGCATTGCGAACCTGCGGTGCTTGCGGGCCGCCGTACGTGTAAGACCACACCGGATATTTCTTCGACGGATCGAAATCCGGCGGCTTGATCATCATCGCTTCCATCGTGAAGCCGTCGCGCGTCTTCACGTTGAGCAACTCAACTTTACCGAGCTTGTACTGCGCCAACGCATCGACTTTGTTCTCGTCGATCACGCGTACGAGTTTGCCGCCCGCATCGTAGAGCCGCACCTGGGTCGGCGTGTTCACGTCAGACCAGGTATCGATGAAGTGCGTTGTGTTGGAATTGAACGAGGGCCGATGTGTACCTTCCGTGGTGGTCAAGCGGCTCAGCCCGGTTCCGTCGAGCTTGATCGCATAGGCGTTATTCGCGATGTAGCTGTGTTCGGTGCCGGTGAAGTAGATCGTTCCCTTCCCGTCGTTGACCTCATCAAGGGTGCGGACGTCCCACTCACCTTTGGTCACCTGCCGGATCAACTTTCCGTCGGCGCCGTAGTGATAAATGTGCTCCCAGCCGTCACGACTGCTCAGCCAGAGAAACGAACCGTTGTTCAGCCAGCGCAGACCTTCATCGACGACTTCGACCCAGGCTTTGCTCGTCTCGCGAAACAGGTTGGCTGAGCTGCCGTTGTCCGGATTGGCGGTATTCAGGTCGAGATACGACTGAATGCGATTCTGCGCCTGGAACCAAACCTTCTTGCCGTCGGGAAACCAACCGACGCGCACAATCAGCAAATCGTCCGGCATGTACTTGCCGGTATCGACCCAGGTGATGTTGCCTCCGGCCGCGTTAACGACGCCCAGCTTCACGAGGGGGTTCGCTTCGCCGGCTTTCGGGTACGGCGTATTCTCAAGAACCTGGTCAATCGGGATGTGATCGACGACCGGAAAATTCGGTACGGGATTCTCGTCGAGCCGAAGGAAAGCAAGTCGCGTCGAGTCAGGACTCCACCAGTACGCGCCGAAATTGCCGCGGCCGTAGAGCTCTTCCTGATAAACCCAGTCGAGCCTGCCATTGAAAATCTTTTCGCCCCCGTCACTCGTCAGGGCCCGTTCGCGTTGGGAAGCGAGATCCGCGACATAGAGATTTCCGCTGCGCACAAAACTGATGAATTTTCCGTCCGGGCTGAAGCCTTCGCCGACTTCTTCCTGCGGACTATGCGTCACCCGAATGGCACGATCGCTCCCGAACTCGTAATAGAACAAATCGTTAGCGTGGTTAATCAGCACGCCGGTCTCTGCCGGGTTCATCTGATAGAAGGTCTGATTCGCCAAACGCCGGGCCGCGTCTTTCATTCCGGGGAGCGCCGCAAACGCCGCTTCCATTTTCGCCGCGTTGTAATACGGCTCAGACTTGCCGCTGACAGCGTTGACCTTCAACAAGCGTGGAAAGGCGTTTCGATCGCGGCTGACCACGGTGAAATGGACGCCGTCTTTCAGCCAGCGTGGACTGACCGGCGAGCCGCTGAAGTTCACGCGCTTCTGCGGATCGAACAGGTCGTCAATGGTGAGTTGCTTGTTTTGCGCGAAACAAGGCGACATGAGCGCAAAGACGACCAATGCTGCTGAGACAAGTAAGTGGTTCCTAAAAATTGTTTTTCTCATGGTGCTTTAAGCTTCCAGTTCTCGAATGAGCAAGACCTCGATCTCCGTAACGCGTTTCAGACCAACGTCATTGGTTAGAAACACGTCGCAGTTCGCTTGAATCGCGGCCGCGACTTGAATCGCATCGATTAGGGTTAGGTTATAGACGGCTCGTAACCTGGCGGCTTCCCGACCTGTGTCGGAATCAATCGGCACGCAGGTAGTGTTTGCCCCGGAAACAATTAACTCGGCAAAGTCATGCTGAAGTTGATCAAGCTCAAGCCGATACGGAACGACTAAGGCCTCTGCGAGTGTGATTGCAGAAGTGATTGCCTGCCAACGGCCCGAATCGATGCCGTCGAAAATTATTTTAGTGACGTCGGTGTAGGCAGGATTGTTCTCGACGTAGTAGATAACGGGGGCTGTATCAAGAAAAACGCGCGAGACATCAAGAAACGCGGTCTGAAGTTTCATCTCCTACCGCACGACCTCGCCGCTTCGTTCGCGATCTGCAATTCGTCGGTTTTCAGAGATCCAATCCTGGACATGCATGACTTGCTTTAAGTCCGCCGCAGTACCCGCGATCTCGCGCCAGGCGCGCCGCGGCGTGGATGTAGAAGGAGATGAGTTCGACGCTTGAAGATGTGATATCAGCAACGATTTGTCTTCAGGCGAAAGCCTTTCGGCCTGCTTCAAGATCTGCTCAACATCAGTCATTGTCTCCAACCTTGTTGAATTCTAGCATGAGCTATTGGACTGATAGTGCCCGTATCTGCCGCCAGCGCCGTGTTCGAAACCCTCACACGCCTGGCATCGCTTTCTTCAGCGGTTTGAGCAGTACTGCCAGCACCACCGCCATGAATAGCGCCATCAGCGCCAGGACCAGGAAAAACTGCGATTGCAGCCAAATGTCCCAATAGATCCCGATTTGCGTCAGCTTGTTTCCGATTGCCGTAGCGACAAACCACCCGCCCATCATCAGACCGCGGATACTTATCGGAGCGACCTTTGAGACCAGCGATAGACCCATCGGCGAAAGCATAAGTTCGCCCAGGGTCACGATCGCATAAGCAAAAACCAACCAGAACGGAGAAACGCGGAAGAGGTGCGCGTTCTGAAGGATCGCTGCGCGGTTCGCATCACCGGCGCCGGGCGAAGCGGCGTTGACGGCTGCGATTAACCCCTGCTCGCCGGAGGTCGTCACCTTGGTCACCTCATCCGTCTTCTTGGAAAACTTAACCCCGAAGACGCTGTTCTTGCCATCAGCCGCTTTCGCATTCTGGATCTTGTCCAGAACGTCTTTCGAAACTCCGGACGCGGCAAGATTGTTTAGCACGCGCTCGTTGATGCGAAACTCACCGGCCGCAAGCTGCTCCGGCGTTTTCGTCATTTTCTCGCCGATCGACGCGCCGTACCACAGCACGAGGAAAGAGAGTCCGGTAAGCGTCATGCCGAACGCCATCTTGGTAGGCGTTGACGGCTCCTTACCACGCCGATCCAAAAATCCCCAGAACCAAACCAGCGGGAAGGTCAGGGTCAGGACCCAAAACGCGTTGATCGAATTCGAGATCGTACCGGTGACGTTCCAGTCCGTGTTGTCATCCGCAAAATAGGTCAGCGTCGAGCCGTTCTGGTGGAAGACCATCCAGAAGACGATGACGATCAGGAAGATCACGATGAGCGCCATGACGCGTTTCCAGTTCGGGACCGCCAACATCTCCCGGTTTCGCCCAGCGTCTCCGCCAGCGCCTTTCGCGTGACCGCCTTCGTCCTGATCGCTGACGCCATGCGGCGGGGCGTCGGTCGCCGTGGCCGCGGTGTCCGCTGCTTGCTGCGCATCTCTCTTCCGATCGGCAGCCGATACCAGATTTTTGAAGTACCAAAGGATCGAGACCGAGATGACCATCCCGAAAGCCGCGACAGCGAACGCCGGATGGAACCCGAACTTCTGACGAACGATCTCCATCACTATGGGCGCGAGAAACGCGCCGGCGTTGATGCCCATGTAAAAAATGTTGTAAGCGCGGTCTTTGAGGTGACTGCCTTCGGGATAAAGATTGCCGACCATCGTCGAGACGTTCGGTTTGAAGAAGCCGTTTCCGATGACGAGACATGTCAGCGCGGCGTAAACCGCCCAGAGCTTCGGAATCGACAACAGTCCGTGACCGGCCATGAAGAAGAATCCGCCAATCATGACGGCCTTGCGATAACCGGTAAGCTTGTCGGCGATCAATCCGCCGATCAGCGGGCTCGCGTAAACAAACATCAGGTAATTCGAATATAGGGACGTTGCGTCAGTCGCAGTCCACCCGAATCCCTCAGTTGAGTGCCGAAGATAAAGCGTAAAGAGAGCCAGCATTGAGTAGAAGCTGAACCGCTCCCACATCTCGGTGGCAAACAGGACGTACAGACCCTTCGGGTGCTTGGTAACGCCCACCTGATTGTTGGTGGCCATATTCTTGTATTCGCTCCTCTTCAGTCGTTCAACGAACTAGCGGAGAGAGATGGTTAACTATTTAAAGGCATTCAGCCAGAAGCTACCTAGGGCTGTCAACCTGAAAACGGTCTAAACATTGGCTTTGAGCGCGATGAATTCTCACATTTAAGTTGTGGACGATCTCTGATTCTCACGATACGATGCCCTCGCACGCGCACCACGCACCCGAAGTCGCCGCTTGAAGAGTGATAATAGGCGTCCTCACGCGGGGGCGAACTCGGTCCATAAAGGAGCGATGATGAACAAAATCTTGTTTGCGGTCCTGGCGGTTCTTTGGGTGACTGTCGCGGGCGCTGTTCTTCCGCAGCGCGTCGCGGCTCAGCCAAAAACGCAGGATGTCGTCTTCGGTCCGGTCAATACCTACGATCACAAGAGCGGTTGGTTCTCGCTCGCGCGGCCTGGAAATTGGAATGTGACCGACGCCAGCGCCGCGGACGAGGTAGTTGTCTCGATTATCGATCCGACTGAAAACGGAGTCGTTGTGGTGCGCGTCTACGAGCCCACCCGCGTCTATACGCAAGCTGAACTCGGTGAAACGCTCAAGGCTTTTCTCCGCACACGCCTGGGTAGTTTCGACGGCTTCGAGATGGGGGATTCGAAGTCGCAAAGGGACGGCAGCCTGGGCCTTTATTTCAAATACAATTCACTGGTAAAGGGCGTCAGCTACAAAATGTACGGGGACGCGTTCATCGAGCAACGGAACGGCTTAATTGGATTGATCACGCTCATCATGCCGCAAGACCAATATGATGCGAAACAGAAAGACGCCTACGCGATGGTGAACAGCTTTCGTGTAACGGGAACAGCGCCGAAAAAGGGGTGAGAGGTTAAAACGGTAGTGTCTTAATTGAACGGAGGCTTATATGCAGAAGTGGGAGTATCTCCGGGTTGAGTTCTACCCTATTCGAGACAGCGGAGGACGATCAATTTATCAAGTGGATAAGGTAAACAGTCAACCTAGCAACGATGACGGGAAAGAGCTAATGTCGTTTCTTGCGGAGATAGGCGATGAGGGGTGGGAAATGGTTTCGGGTGGCAGCAGTATTATTTACTTCAAACGTCCCTACTGGGACTAGCTCCACGAATTAAGAATAGGACACTATCAGGTCGAGCCTCACGGTTGACACGATTAACCGTTGAAGCGTATAAGGACTGAAGAAAAACGTGGTGAGTTAAGGCGACTTGCGGCCACGTAAAACAAACGGCTAAACAGCACGGGCAAGTTCGAAAAGGCGAACCCGAAAAAACTTCAGACGACTTTGAAGTCCCGCGTTGTTTAGCGCGGGATTTTTTATTTTGAGCACGAGGTCAGAACCACCTGCGGTAGCGGGTGGTTGAAGCTGGGAAATCAAAGTGCCGTGTGAAGAAAGATCAACCGCCCGCTACCGCAGGCGGTTCTGACTCTGATGCTTAACTTCCGGGACCTGCTCGAATCTGACGGCATTCACGTCTTCGACGGCGCGATGGGAACGATGCTCTATTCCAAGGGCATCTACATCAATCGTTCCTACGACGAACTGAATCTGGCCGCACCCGACCTCGTCCGCGAGGTGCACGCCGAATACATTCGCGCGGGGGCCGACATCATTGAGACCAACACGTTCGGCGCCAACGTCAACAAACTTCAGCCTTACGGACTAGAAGGCAACGCCCGCGAAATCAACATCAGGGCCGCACGCCTGGCCCGCGAAGCCGCCGGCAATCGCGTCTACGTCGCCGGCGCAGTCGGTCCGCTGGGCTTGCGCATCGAGCCCTACGGCCCTACTTCATTCGAGGAAGCGAAGACGATGTTCGCGGAACAGGTTTCGGCGCTGCTCGAAGGGGGCGTGGATCTGTTTGTGCTCGAAACGTTTTCGGACATTTCAGAGTTGCAGCAAGCGATTCGCGCGGTCCGCGAGTTATGCGATTTGCCGATCGTCGCGCAGGTTACGATTCAACTCGACGGCAATACCATCTTCGGCACCACCGCCGACGTGTTCACTTCGCGAATCGATCAATGGGGCGCGGACGTAATCGGTCTCAACTGCGGCGTCGGGCCGGCGATCGTTTTGAACGCCATAGAAAAGATGCGGACATTCACGACCCGCAAACTGTCCGCGCAACCGAACGCGGGTCTGCCGCGCGACGTTGGCGGCCGGCAGATTTACATGTGCTCGCCTGAGTACATGGCTGAGTACTCGCGCCGCATTGCCCAATCCGGCGCCAAGTTCATCGGCGGCTGTTGTGGCACGACGCCGGCGCACATCAAGCTGATCGCCGACGCGTTGCGCATGCTAAATCCGCGCAGCCAGAAAGTTGTGGTGCCTGACATAGCGAAGGTCAGCGTCAATGACCTGACGCCGGCGGATGTGACTGTCGTGCCGGCCGAAGAGCGCTCGAACTGGGCGCGCAAGATCGCGACCGGTGAATTCGTCACCACCGTCGAAGTCCTCCCGCCTAAAGGGTGCAATCCCTGGAAGACTTTGGATTCAATCCGGCTGTTAAAGGACGCGGGTGTCGATGGAGTGAACATTCCCGACGGGCCGAGGGCGCAGACGCGCATGGGCGCGATGGCCACGGCTCTGATGGTGCAGAAGGAAATTGGAATGGAAGCAGTGCTGCACTACTGCTGTCGCGATCGAAACTTGCTCGGGATGATGTCCGACTTGCTGGGCGCGGCGGCGATGGGCTTGCGGAATCTGCTTCTGATTACCGGCGACCCGCCGAAGATGGGTCCTTATCCTGATGCGACAGCCGTGTTCGACATTGACGCGATCGGCTTGACGAATATGGTGAACAAGCTGAATCACGGCCTGGACATCGGTAACAATCCGATTGGCGAGCCCACCGCGTTCTCAATTGGAGTCGGAGTGAATCCTGGCGCGGTGAATATGGACGAAGAGATGCGTCGCTTCGAATGGAAGATCGAAGCCGGGGCTGAATATGCCATCACTCAACCAGTGTTTGACACCGCGCAGCTGCGCGAATTTCTGAAGAACATTGAGCCCTTCCGCATTCCGATTGTGGCCGGCATTTGGCCGCTGGTCTCTTATCGGAACGCCGAATTCCTGCACAACGAAGTGCCCGGCGTGCACGTCACTCCCGAAATCATGGAACGCATGCGCGCCGCATCTGCAATCAGCAAAGAAGCGGGCCGCGACGAAGGTCTGAAGATCGCCCGCGAGTCTCTGCTGGAAGTGCGCGAGTTCATTCAAGGCGCGCAGGTTTCCGCGCCGTTTGGAAATGTGAAGTACGCTTTGGAAGTTTTTGAGGTCCTGCCGGGATTTTCGCGTGCGAGCGAAGCAGTCGCGCCTGCGGGTGGTTGAGTAGAAAATACAGTGGCTTTGCCCAAGAAGTCCGGCGACGCGCACGAACTAATAGTCGAGCTGCGAAGCAGCGGTCATAGCTAAGCCCAAGGCGAGGCTTTGCGAGCCTTGGGTAACCATGTTTTTAGATCAACCGAGCCCGCGAAGCGGGCGACAGAGATTTTTGGAGCACGGTCTTGGAGGGTCGGCATTCCAGCTTCAAAGCCTGACAACTCAGGGCGCTTATCGGTCGCCGCTCCGCGACTCGAAACAATTTGTGCGCACACATTACCCAAGGCTCGCAAAGCCTCGCCTTGGGCTTAACTACCTTCGCTGCTCCGAAGCTTGCTGCGGATTAGACATTTCGCCGCTCTGCGGCGATGCACAGACGCTATCTCAATACTGACTTCAGCGCCTCGATGACCCTGAGGTTCGGTACACGACCTTCCCATTCACAATCGTGTACACAACTTCAGTTGTTAGTATGTCCTTCAGCGGAATCCGCAACAGATTTCGCGAGAGCACGGTCAGGTCAGCACGCTTTCCAACTTCAATCGATCCTTTGGTCGACTCTTCAAAGTTCGCGTAAGCCGTGTTGTAGGTGTAAGCGCGAATCGCGTCCTGGATGCTGATTCTTTCGTCAGGAAACCAACCTGCATCCGGTTTGCCATTCGTCGTTTGACGAGTAACCGCCGCATACAGCCCGAGCATTGGATTGATCGGATATTCCGAAGCGGATGTTCCCGGCCAGTCTGTGCCGAAACTCAAAATCGCACCGCTGGCCTGAATGCTCTTGAAAGCATAAGCGCCCTTGCTTCGCTCAGCGCCGATCCTCTCTTCCATCCAGCGCATGTCGTCGCTGAGATGGAAAGGCTGAACTTCAGCCACGATTTTTAGTGGACCGAGACGTTTGAAATCTTTTGCCGCGAGCACCTGCGCGTGCACTAATCGAAACCGTCGATCACGCTTCCCATTCCGTCGATCAAGCTCTTCCAGATAATCGAGCAGGACGCTGTTGGCCTCATCACCAATCGCGTGCACGGTCAGCTGCAATCCCGCTTTGTCAGCATCGAGCATGTAGCCGAGAAACCTTCCTTCTACGAACTCGCCTTTGTCGTTCACCATCAAAGGCCGCCAGCGACCACGATTGTTGGGATTGTTCGAGTAGGGTTGGAAGAAGCGCGCCGAGCTGGTTCCCATGATCCCGTCGATATGGCCCTTCAAAGCGCCGAGCCGGATCCATTCATCGCCTGAACCTACCTTGATTCCCTTCTCTGACATTTCTTTCCAACGATCGAGGCCGGGCCGAAAATGCACCCGCACGGTCAGCTCGCCTTTGCTGTGGAGCTCGCGATAAATATCGAGCTGAGTGTCATCCGACATGTCGCTGACATTGGTCACACCGAACCGTCGGATCTCTGCCAGCGCGTTCTTAGTCTGCTGAATGCGGCGTTCGCGTGAGAAGGTTCGCGGAACAACTGGAGTGAACAGTCGCTGCACGCCTTTTCCGCGCATGTGGCCATTAAAGCGGCCTTGTGCATCTTTCAAAAACTCGACATCGGGCGCGCTCGGATTTTCCGGATCAATTCTGGCAGCGCGCAACGCAGCGCGATTCGCGGCAAACTGAGAGTCATCAAACTTGCGAATGAACATCGGGTAGTCGGCGGTGACGCTTTCGATCAATTTCATGTCCGGAGCGAACGGCTCGCGTTTCTGACTGCCGGCGCTGCCCGCCGTCCATTGGTCGTAGGCGCCCCAGAAACCACCGACGATCCACTCGCCTTTGGGCAAAGCCGAGGTCACGTCTTTGACGCGCGAGAGGAACTGCTCCTGCGACGCCGCCGCCATGATATTGAATTCGAGAAATTGCGCCGCCGAAGCGAAGTGAACGTGATTGTCGTTGAAGCCGGGAATAACAAATCGCCCGCGCAAATCGATTACCTGCGTGCCCGGCCCACGCAATCTCAATGCGTCGCGATTCGATCCCACGACAACGAACTTGCCGTCGCGAATCGCCATGGCTTGCGCGATCGAATTCTTGCTGTCGACCGTCCAGATGACGCCGTTGTGCAAAATCAAATCGGCCGCCCGGGCATTGACGGGACGTTGAGCTGGCGATGTTGATCCCGCCAGCAGCATTAACGCCAACGCCAGTAAACGCGACGCCGCAGTGAAAGGGCAGTCAATAATATTCATAGATAGCTCCCAATGGGCGTGTGCTGTCCCATACCGAGCGATTCCCGCCGCGCACGATAATGTGAGTTTCCTGATTTGTGAAGTGCCGGGAGAAACAGTAAGTTTCCAGCCCGAAAAACAACCGGCGGCATTGACCCGAGTTCCTTCGGCCGCGATTTTCAAGCCTTGGGCGCGGCGAATCCTTAGAAAAGAGTCTTCATTAACAATCTCTTCCCAATGTCGCTCGAAAAACCGTAAGTAGCTGAAATTAGCCGGAGAACACCCACTACTCACAATGTCCGCGGAAGCCACAAAGACTAAAAATCGCGAGTCCTGGAGCCAGAAGGCCATGGACAAGCCTGTTCCGGCCTACGCGCGACTCTTCTTCGATCATCTCAACAGCGAATATCTCGCGTTCAAGCCATTGATTACGGACTATGGCGTTCTTAACCGATTGGAAGAGATTTCTCAGAAGCGCGTAAAACTGCAACTAACCTGGAGCGACATCTATGCCTTCGACTTAACTCTGGTGGATCTGCGTCCCGCTGAGAGTTTAATTCGGAAAGCCTTTGATTCTCGGGCTAGATACAGAAGCGTTGCGGGCCAGAAGGAGTATGACGAGTACCTGGCGTCAAAGCCGATGGATCTGGGAGCTGTCCAGATTAACTGGGACGCTGATCCACCAAAGACAGATGTCTTGATCGAACGTGAACTACGCGCTGACATAAAGTATCTGCTGAACAAGGTCTACCTTTATTACGCCCTGCTGCCGATGCGTGAAGGGCTACGCGACCAAATGACCAAACGAGCGGTGGTCATGACCACCGTGGTGGTTCTGGTGATCGGTCTTGCCCTGCTTATCAACATTAGCGTCTCACTGAAAGTCCCCGCGTTTAACGACCTTTCAGCCGTTTTCATTACTGTCCTGACAGTCATGATGGCGGGAATCGTCGGTGGTTGCATAAGTATGCTGCAACGTATTCAATCGACACCCACCGAAGGCGACGCTCTCTTCAATTTAGCGGCGCTCACGAGCGGCTGGAGAGGGATAATGCTCGCGCCTGTGTACGGCGGCATTTTCGCTTTTATCTTATTTGTCTTGTTTGCCGGCGGAGTCTTGAACGGCGTAGTCTTTCCGACGATCGTCACGCCGAAGTCGCAGGCAGATTCCCCGGCAGCCGCATCAGAGACTCCTGACCCAATAACGCCAACATCTGCACCGTCTCCCGCGCTGGCTTCGGACGCTAATACCGCGATTCCTGCGGAATCGAACACGCTCTCGGAAGCCCAACGAACTGAGTCGCCAACACCGGCTTCCTCGAAACCTGCCTCTGCCCCGACTCGTTCCAGCGAAAGCGCTTCCGATGCGAGATCAAGCGTTTTGACCATTGAGCGATTCCTGAAAGAAACCGGACCGGCTAGCGGCGTCTCGTATGCGCTTCTAATTGTCTGGTCTTTTCTGGCGGGATTCGCAGAACGGCTCGTCCCTGACACGCTCAACCGTTTGGTTCAAAAGAATTCAAACGCCCAGGGCGGGAGCCGTTGAGTTAGTTACACTGAGAGAGTCGCGATAGTCACGCAACGTACTTCCTGATAGCACCCTCCAAGTCGGGGTTCTGAAATTTGAATCCTGCAGTATTTAGTCTCTTCGGCACGACACGCTGACTCACCAACAACATCTCATCTGCCATTTCGCCAAACGCGAGTCGGGCCGCGAATGCGGGCATCGACATAACGGTTGGGCGGGAGAGCGCTTCGCCAAGCGCGCGTGTAAATCGCTCATTCGTGACGGGCGTGGGCGAGACGATGTTCAGTGGGCCGCGAATCGACTCATCGTTCAACGCAAGCTTCGTCGCGGCGGTCACATCTTCAATTCCGACCCAGCTTATGTACTGCTTGCCGGAACCGATCTTACCGCCGAGGCCCATCTTGAAAGGCGTCAGCATCTTTTCCAGCATGCCGCCGGCGCGCGCGAGGATTGGGCCGAAACGCAGAGTAACGACCCGCACTCCCGCATTGCTTGCAGGTTCCGTCGCCTTTTCCCACTCGCGACAGACACCAGCGAGAAAGCCGCCGCCGGATTCGCTCTGCTCGTCGAGAGTCTCATCGCCGCGGTCACCGTAAATTCCGGTCGCTGATGCGCACAGAAAAACTCGCGGTTTCGTCGTCAGCTTGGCGATCGCTTCGCTGATCAAGTGGGTCCCATTAACGCGGCTGTCGCGAATTCGTTTTTTCTTCTCGTCAGTCCAACGGCCTTCGGCGATGCTCTCGCCGGCGAGATTAATGATCGCCTCGAAACCATCGATGGTCGCCGGATTGATCTCATCCTGGTTCGGATGCCATTCGATCTCGCCGGCTTTCGGCGTGTTGCGAACCAGACGAACGATCTCGTGACCGTCGCTTTCAAGTTCCGGAATCAGCGCCGAACCAACAAGGCCGCTTGCGCCTGCGATGGCAATTCTCATGAGTCTCCCCGTATCCAAATATTCGAAGACGATAAGCATCCTAACTCAGCGCGCAAAGCCGCGTCACCTGAGCCCGGCGCCTTTGGGCGTATTGCATTGTAATCGGGTGAAAAACGTATAGAATTCCTCCGCTCTTACCCACGCAGCTTGTGACGTCT
Source organism: uncultured Acidobacteriota bacterium (assembly GCA_963726075.1). Classification (GTDB taxonomy): domain Bacteria; phylum Acidobacteriota; class Blastocatellia; order Pyrinomonadales; family Pyrinomonadaceae; genus UBA11740. The sequence continues at coordinate 1,081,566 of CAVSAQ010000002.1, forward strand.
CGTCCGCGCATTGTCTTCCTTGCTCTGGCCGCCGCGGTGGCCATGTGTTTTGTGTGCCTGCGCTCGGCCGAAACACAGTCCTCTCTTCGACGCATCACCAACACCACCGATGAAGGCATCAGTATTAATCCGTCGATTAGCGGCGACGGACGAATTATCGGTTTTGAATCGACTGAAGACGTCGCGGGAGCAGGTGGCACGAATCACTTTCGCGCGATTCGCGCAAACATCTCGATCGATCCGCCCGCATTCTTTCAGATGGGGAGGACGCGCGCAGTCGCCCCGGGCGTTTCGCAAGATGGATCGCGTGTAGCTTTCGCTTCAAAAGACGATCCGCTCGGAACGAACGCTGATGGCAACTCAGAGATCTTTGTTTTCAACGGCTCGAACCTCGTTCAGGTAACCAACACCACGCCGGGCAATCCAGCGAGTCGAGTCACCGAAGGCAACTTTCAACCTTCGATGTCTGACGACGGCCGGTTCGTCGCGTTCTCGTCAAACCGAAATCTGACGTCGCAAAACGGCGACGGAAATCTCGAGGTCTTTGTCTTCGATTCCGCAGCGGCCGCGACCACACAACTGACGAACTCGACGGGCATTGTCGGTTTTAGCGACGCAAAGATTAGCGGCGACGGCTCAGCCATCGCGTGCATCCGCGATCCGGGTACGACGGCGAGCACGAACCGCGACCTGCTCAGACTAAATCGGACAAACGGGGTTCAGACAGTACTTTCGCTGAATGTTACGCGGCTCGCGATGACCTACGGCCGATCCATCAGCGACGACGGCGCGCGCGTGGCTTACTCAGCAGAGACGGCCACGAACTCAACCCAGGTCTTCTATTACGACGGGCGCATCGGAAATGTTAACCGGCAGGTAACGACGCTCGGCACGCGCGTGACGGAAGTGCCACTCCACCCGACGATCAGCGGCGACGGCTTGCGTATCGCTTTCGCAACGCGTCGCGCACTGACCGGATTCAGCAACTCAGACGCAAGCGTAGAACTTTACACCTACGACACACCGACGGGCACATTCGCTCGGATCACAAACGTAGCGGACAGCGACGCGGACTGCTTCGATGGTAGCAACGCGGCTTGTGAGGTTGTCTCGTCTCTGAGCGATGACGGGTCCACGGTCGTGTTCAACTTTCCGCGTGCTCTATCGGGCACAGTGACTGCGGGCCTGGAAAACAAATCTGAAATTTATGCGACTGGTTTAGTCGCACGGCCTCCGTTCGGCACGCTGACCTCGATCCTCAATCAGGCATCACTCGGGCATGAGCCATCACCAATCAAAGCGGTGGCGCCGAACAGCATAGCCGCCGCGTTCGGCAGTGTGCTTGCCAACACCACGCAGCAGTCGCAGAAACAGCCCAACGGAGAATTTCCGACGAACGTCGGCGGCACCACAGTGACGGTCAATGGCCGCGCGGCGCAAATATTCTTCGTGTCGCCCACGCGCGTTCACTTCCTGGTTCCTTCGCAAACCGAAATCGGCAACGCCGAAGTTGTGATCACGAACGCGGACGGCTTTGCTTCGAAAGGCACAGTGCCGATCCTGCCTGCCGCGCCGGGCATTTTTACCAAAACCGGTGACGGCATTGGCGAAGGAATGATTATCAATGCCGACACGCTCGCGGAAGGACCATTCGATCCCAGCGGCGGCAACTTGCGCTTGCTGATCTTTTCCACCGGAGTCCGCAATGGAATTACGAGGACGGTCAGCATCGGCGGCCGAGTAGTCACGCCGGAAGCAGTGAACGAATCGACCGAGATGCCTGGACTCGACGAAGTTATCGTGCGCGTGCCCGCGGATTTGCGCGGCGCCGGCAACGTCACCCTGTTCATTCAGGCTGATGGGCGCGATAGCAACCCGGTGACGGTGAGGTTCCTGGGCGACTCGGCGCGCAATGTGGTCATTAATGAAGTCCTGGCCGATCCGCCTGATGGAATAGCGGGCGATGCGAATCACGACGGTCTGCGCGACGGCACGCATGATGAATTCGTCGAACTTGTTAACGGCACGTCGGGAGAAGTAATCAGTCTAGGCGGCTGGACGATTCGCACTCGCGCAACCGGCAGCACAACAGAAAACACGCGCTTTACTTTCGCTTTGGGCACTTCCCTGCCCGCGGGCGAAGCGATCGTCGTGTTTGGCGGCGGCAGCTTCAATCCTTCGGACACGGTCTTTGGTTGTGCGCAGGTTGTGAAAGCCACGACGACCGCCGGGTTGTCGCTCACCAACTCAGGCGTGACGATTCTGGTTCGCGATGCGTCCGGAAACCTGATTACCGAATTCAGCTACGGAGGCAGCACCGGGCGCGACGGCGACAACAATCAATCGCTGACGCGCTCGCCCGACATTACCGGCGCGTACGTCCAGCACACCGCGGCGATGGGCGCGAGCGGCCGAAGATACTCGCCGGGGGTCAGGACCGACGGCACGCCATTCGGAAATTGCCCAGGGCTCCTGACGACGGTCACGATCTCGCCGCCGTCCGCAACGATTGGCGTAGGCCAGACTCAGCAATTCACCGCCCAGGCTTTTGATCAGTTCGGCCGCGCGATGACCGGCGTCACGATCACTTTCAGCTCGGACAATACAAACGTCGCAACCATCGAGTCCGTGACGACGAACTCCACCACCGGTGTCGCCACCGCTACCGTGAAGGGGCAGAATCCCGGAATTGCCAATATCACCGCGTCGGCAACGGACGGTTCGAATACAGTCAACAGCACGCCCGCTGCTCTCACGGTCAGCGGTCCGGCCTTAAGCATCAACGACGTCAGCCAGAACGAAGGAAATGCCGGAACGACGATATTCACTTTCACAGTTAGCTTGTCCACGACGGCGGCTGCACCAGTCACCTTCGACATTGCGACGCAGGACAATACGGCGACTTCGGCCAGTGGCGACTACGTTGCGCGCAGCCTTACTTCACAGACGATTGCAGTGGGCCAACAGACCTACACTTTCGACGTGACCGTGAATGGCGATGTTGCTATGGAACCGACGGAAGCGTTCTTTGTGAATGTCAGCAACGTCTCAGGCGCGAGCGTCACTGATGCTCAGGGAATGGGGACGATTGTCACCGATGATATTCCGCTGTTGACCGTGAACGACGTCACGATAGAAGAAGGCAACACCGGCACGACGACATTCACTTTCACGGTGAGCTCAAATCTGCCGGCGCCACCGGAAGGTATAACTTTTGACATTGCGACGCAGGATAGTTCCGCGACCGTCGCCAACAGCGATTACGTGGCGCGCAGTCTGACTTCACAGAGCATTCCATCCGGCCAGTTCAACTACACCTTCGACGTCACTGTGAATGGTGACGCTACGGTCGAGTCGAACGAGGCATTCTTCGTCAACATCTCGAACGTTTCCGCGAATGCGGGCGTCGCGGACGGTCAGGGAGTGGGCACGATTCAGAATGATGACGCGTCAGGTCTGGTCATCTCGCAGGTCTACGGCGGCGGAAATAACGCAGGCGCACCGTTCCGCAATGACTTCGTGGAAATCTACAATCGCGGAACCACTACGGTCGATTTCGCTGTTACGCCCCACTCGATTCAATACGCGGCTGTGGGTTCAAATTTCGGAAGCCAGACCAATCTGACCAGCGGCAGCATCGCGCCCGGGAAATACTATTTGGTTCAGGAAGGCGGTGGCACGACTAATGGAGTAGTGCTGCCCACGCCCGACGCGACCGGGACGATTGCCATGGGCAACACGGCCGGAAAGGTTGCGCTTGTCGCTGGAACTGCGGCCCTGCCGGCAGCGGCCTGCCCCGGCGATGATCTCGCGACGCCATTCAACCCGAACAACTCGACCATTGTGGATTTTGTCGGGTACGGCAACAGTCCAACTACCACGGGCCATTGTTATGAAGGAGCTGCCCCCGCCGCCGCGCCTTCGAACACGACTGCCGATTTTAGAAAAGCCGGCGGCTGTGTAGACACTAACGAGAACGGCGCAGATTTCTTCACAGCGTCGCCTAATCCGCGCAACAGCAGTTCACCCGCCGGCAACTGCCAGCCCGAGATCACGATTAACGATCTGCCGATAATCACCGAAACCAACAGCGGAACTGTGAATGCGACGTTTACGGTTTCGCTCTCAGCCGCCAGCGCCCAGACTGTCACCGTCAATTTTGTAACAGCGGACGGCACGGCGACGCTCGCTGGAAATGACTATCAGTCAAATAGCGGAATGGTCACTTTTGTTCCGGGAGATACTTCAGAAGACATTACCGTTCTCGTGAACGGAGACACGCTTGATGAAGCGAGTGAAAATTTCTTTGTAAATCTTTCCGGGGCGACAAATGCCGTGCTGCTCGACCCCCAGGGCCAGGGCACGATCAGCGACAACGACTCGCCGCCTTCGCTATCGATTGATGATTTGTCGATAGCCGAAGGCGACAGCGGCACCACGGCCTTCACCTTCACGGTCACGCTGTCAACGGCCAGTGGTCAGACGGTCACCGTTAACTATGCGACTGCTGATAACACTGCAAGCTCAGCGAGCGACTATCAGTCCAACAGCGGTTTGCTGACTTTCGTTCCCGGCGATACGGCGGAATCAATCACCGTGTTAGTCAACGGCGATGGGACTTTTGAGCCGAGCGAAACTTTCTTTGTAAACCTTTCGGTTCCCACAAATGCGAGCATCTCTGATGCGCAGGGCCAGGGTACAATCACGAACGATGACGCCGCGCCCATAACGCCGACCTTCTTCATCACGAATGCAAACGTGACTGAAGGCAACAGCGGAACCGTTAATGTTGTATTCGACGTCTCGTTGAGTCCGGCGAGCGGGGCGACAGTCCAGGTCGATTACCAAACCGTTAACGGCAGCGCGACGGTTGCCGATAATGACTATCAGCCGACCAGCGGAACTTTAACGTTTAGCCCGGGTGGGCCACCGCAGCAAATCACCGTGCTGGTTAATGGCGACACTCTGGTCGAGCCTAACGAGACCTTCACCGTCAATCTCAGCAACGCAACGAACGGCGCGGGAATCGGAACGCCGGACGGTACGGGGACCATTCAGAATGATGACGCGGCCGATCTGGTAATTAGTCAGGTGTATGGTGGCGGAAACAACGGCGGAGCCCCCTACCAGAATGACTTCGTGGAGATCTTTAACCGCGGGACGACGACCGTCGATTTCTCGGTGACGCCGTACTCAGTTCAATACGCCAGCGTCGGTTCTAACTTCGGCAGCTCAAAGACAAATTTAACCATCGGCAGCATCGCTCCTGGCAGGTATTTCCTTGTCCAGGAATCGGGCGGCACAACGAACGGAGTGGCGCTGCCCACACCAGATGCCACTGGCACGATCGCCCTCGCATCTACGTCAGGAAAGGTCGCGCTCGTTACCGGCACAACGGCACTCGTGGCTTCCACGTGTCCGGGTGATGATGGCTCTTCACCTTTTAATCCGACCGACGGGACGCTGGTTGATTTTGTTGGCTACGGAGACAGTGCGGGAACGGCCGGTCATTGCTACGAAGGTTTAGGTCCAGCGCCTGCACCCTCCAACACCACAGCGGACTTCAGAAAGTTTGGCGGATGCCAGGACACGAACGATAACGCTGCGGACTTTGCCCTCGCCACGCCAAACCCGCGCAACACGAGTTCGCCAATTAACGACTGCACAGCGGCGGATCTTGAAATCACTAAGACGGATTCGCCTGATCCGGTAATCGTCGGCTCGAACGTCACCTACACGATCACAGTAACGAATCACGGGCCGGCGACGGCGAATTCTGTTCTGGTGACTGACAACCTGCCCGCGAATGTAACTTTCGTTTCGTGTCTGTCGACCGGCGCGGGAGTTTGTGGCGGAACCGGAAACAACCGCACAGTGACGTTCACCTCGCTTGCCGCAGGCGCGTCGGAAACCATCACTTTGGTGGCGACGGCAAACGGTCCGGCGGGCACGCAGATATCAAACACGGCGACCGTGAGTTCGAGCACAACGGATGCCAATGGGGCGAATAACTCGGCGACGGCTACGACGGATGTAAACAGTCAGAACTTTGCCGATCTAGCCATTACTAAGTCTGACTCAATCGATCCAGTAGCGCCCGGCAACACGCTGACCTACACACTCAGCCTGACGAATAACGGTCCCGACACGGCTCAATCAGTCGTAGTCACCGACAACCTGCCGGCGGACGTTACATTTGTGGACTGCTCATCCACTCAGGGCGGGGTGTGCGGTGGCTCAGCCAACGCGCGAACTGTGGCTTTCAGTTCTCTCGGTAGCGGAGTGACCGCAACGATCACGATTCGTGTGACGGTTAGCAATGCATTGATTACGGGCGCGGTGATCACTAACAGCGCTTCAGTCGCAGCCAGTTCGGTAGATTCGAACTCGGGCAATGACTCGGATTCAGAAACTACCAACGTCCAGGCCGTAAATCCCGGCGATATCGTCTTTAGCGAAGTTCGTTTCATTGGATCGGCCGGCGCAAATGATGATTTCGTCGAACTGTACAACCCCACCACGCGCGCGATCGATATTTCAGGGTTCAAAGTGTTTCGATCAAACGCAACCGGGACTCAGACGCTTCACGTAACGATTAGCTCTAATGTGATTCTCCCGCCCGGCTGTCACTATCTGTTGACCAATACGGGCTACGACGATGGGGTCCCGGGAGATCAGTCGTATGGCACCAGCATCACCAACGATGGCGGCGTCGCGGTGACGCTCCCTTCGGGCACAGCAAGCACGGGCATTCTCGATCAGGTAGGACTTAGCGCTGGTTCCGCGTACAAAGAAGGGACGCCACTCACGGCGCTGACCACGAATATCGATCGCAGCTACGAACGAAAACCCGGGGGCAGTTTCGGAAATGGGATCGATACCAACGACAACTCGGCGGACTTCTTCCTGAATCCAAGCAGCAGCAATCCACAAAACCTTTCGACCGGTTGCATCAATACAGGCGAGGCCGATCTTTCGATCACTAAGACGGATTCGCCGGATCCGGTCATAAACGGTTCGAACGTCACTTACACAATTACGGTTACTAACTCCGGTCCGGCAACCGCGACCTCTGTCGTAGTTACGGATAATCTCCCGCTGAACGTGACTTATGTGTCGTGCCTTTCGACAGGCGCCGGCGTATGTGGCGGAACAGGTAACAATCGCACGGTGACGTTTGCATCGCTGGCTGCGAGTGCATCTGAGACAATAACGCTTGTTGCGACTGCCAATGGGCCAGCCGGAACTCCCATCTCGAATACTGCATCAGTCAGTTCCGCAACTACCGATCCTAATCCCGGAAACGACTCGGCGACCGCGACGACTGCGGTGAACAATCCAGCCTCTGCGGACCTTTCAATTAACAAAGTAAGTGATACGGCCTTTCCGGTGGTGGGACAGAATGTCGTCTTTACCTTGACGCTGAGTAACGGAGGCCCGGACACGGCGCCCAACGTTCAGGTGACTGACCTGCTTCCTGCGGGTCTCACCTATGTGTCGTCCACAGCGACCCAGGGTACTTACAATGATCTTACTGGTCTTTGGAATATTGGCGTTGTCAACAACGCAGGCTCCGCGACGTTAACCATTACTGCGCGCGTCTCAACTCAGGGAAGCAAGACTAATACGGCCACTATTACAGCTTCGGGCGTGTCTGATGGAAATGCAGGCAATGATTCAAGCGGTGTTACGTTTACTCCGGCTCTACCTCAACTCGTGATCAGTCAGTTGTACACTGCGGGCGGTGCCTCTTTGGCGATTTACAATCGCGACTATATTGAGATCTTCAATCGCGGCACTGTTTCAATTAACTTGTCGGGCTTCTCAGTTCAATACGCAGCTTCCGGGACGGGCACTTTCACTGTAATCGCCTCGCTACCAAACGTGACGCTCGCGCCTCGTCAGTACTACCTGATAACAGCGGGAACAACGAACGCCTCAGTAGGCGTGAACCTGCCGGTGTCCGCGGACTTTACGGGGTCGAACACAAACATGACAGGCTCAGTCGGTAAGGTCGCCATAGTGTTTGGAACCAGTGCTCTAACCAGCAGCAACGTCAACAATCCTCCGTTGACGGTCGGAAATACGACGCCGGGCTGCCCGACCAACAACACCATCGTCGTGGATTTCATCGGCTACGGAACAACCGCGGCGTGTTACGAAGGGGCGGGACGCGCACCGGATCCCACGGCAGCGAATAATTCCCAAGCGGACTTCCGTGCGAACGGCGGCTGCACTGACACCGATAATAACAACGCCGACTTCGCAGTAGCAGGTGCCTTGCCTCGCAATAGCTCTACAATCAAACCAAGTTGTCCCTGATTTCGATGAACGGACTGTCGATGGAGCGCACTTGCCGTGGCGAAGCTGTTCAACTCGAGCCCGCCTACCTTCAACATTCCTCTTGTAATTCTTCTGTACAGGTCGCCTTATCCCAAGCCCGCTTAGTCATAAAAAACGCCGCAGGAAAATCTTGTTGCGGCTAGTCGGAAACGCTGCTAGATTACGCGACCGGAATCCTCGCTTTTCGCTTCTTAAAGACACTGGAAGCGTCCCGTTGGTGCAATAGGATGTCGAACTTCTCCCACGATTCTCGGTCGGCAGGCGGCGAGCTTGGTAGCGCTGCGCTACGGAGCGACTCACACACTTATCCGCCCGCCGTTGAACTCTTCAGCCAGGGTGCTTATCCGGCCAACGTCTACCTCGTCCAAACAGGTATCGTGAAGTTCACGCGCAGTGAAGCGAATGGCCAGGAGATTTTATTGGACCTGAGATTTCCCGGGTCGTTGGTGGGCTCAGCGGCGGCAATTAGCGACAAACCGCACCCGTTTGCGGCCGTCACGGTCACGCGGTGCACCCTGACCAGGTGGGGGGCCCGAAGTTTTGTTTCACTATTAGATACCGATAACAGCCTCGCGGCTCGCGTGAGAGAGATTCTAAGCGACGACATTCTCGATCACGTTGCGCGAATTTCGCAGCTCACCTGTCTGCCCGCACGCCAACGTTTGGAGCAACTCCTTTGGCAGTTTTGCGAACGGCTCGGGCCGCACAAAGACGGCCAACCATCTGAGACGACATCGAAGCTGCAACTGCCGCTGAAGCATTACGAGATCGCCGACCTGCTTTCCATTACGCCGACGTACCTTTGCCGGCTGCTGAATACACTGGAGGAGGAGAATGTCATTACCAGAAGTAAAGGCTGGATCATTGTTAGAGAGCCTGAGGCCCTCCGGCCAAATGCGTTTTCGTAGGCATTGATATTTCGGCTCGCGATTGGAATAGGTTGATATCGAGATTCACTCAGTTGCATGACGGCGATTACGGGGTTTGGTAGAACGGCGCCGCGGTGAAATCAGATGATGAGTAAAGAGGATCCAGGAGGCCATTTCGCCATCAGAGTGGCGATCGCATATGTTCCCGCGGCGGTAACGACGGGCATTGCAGTTACTTGGTTGCCTAAGCCGTTATCGTGGGCTTTGAGCATGTTCGTTTGGCTCATACTGGCCTATTGGTTTCCTCCAAAGTCCAGGATGAAATTTGGCCGGTGGCTCTTGATCGTAACGGCACTGGCCTTGGTCATATGGTTCCTCGTCAGATTTCAGCCGCACATGTTCTTACAACAAAACTCTTGGAGGTTCCCATGACATTACGTCGCCTACTGTTCGGAATTACCGTTCTTTCTATTTCCGTATTAACGACCACGCTCGATACCCAAGCCAAGGATCAATTGCGGCTTCAGCGTGGTGCACATCCGCAAAACAACGGCGCTGTCTATAAAAACGCGCACCGGCTTACTTCAACCGAAACTGGACGTCGGATTCGCGCTAATTCGTTGTCGAAGCGCGAGTTCGAGAAACTGATTAAATCAGCGGTGCGAAAATGTGGCTGCACTGCCGCCACCCAGGATACAGAGTTTTCCGGATCATCATGCTTTCAAAGTTGCGTCGCTCGTTACGTCGGCTGGTCGACCGTATTAGCGTGTGGAACTGTCTGTATGGGCGGAAACGGCCCTGGTTGTGCGTTTTGCCTCGGTGCCCACGAATGGGTCGTCCTCGGGTGCGTACAGTACTGTGTTTGGCGCAACGTCTTTCGCGCTGCTGAAGGACCCGAATCCAGGAATCGAGCGACTCCGTCCAAGCGACAACCGAAGTATCTGGTTAGATCACCGGGAAGCGCTTCGTCGAGTTGAGTGTAACAAACACAAGTTTGCCTAAGGGGCAGACCTCGTAGATCGCTGCCCCTCAGTCCCACAGAAAGGAATGGTCACATGTTGGCAAGATGGTTCATTGTCGTCAGTTTGCTGCTTAGTCCCATCCCACTTTTAGCTCAACAACCCGCGGAGCTTGCGAATGGGAACCCCAACTCGGCCCCCCAAGAGCTCGAGGCGATTGTGACCGAAGCAAAAAACGTCACGAATGAAAACGCAGTCGTTAGCATAACGGCACGCGCGGCCATGCTTCTTTTCTATTCGGATCCCCCACGAGCGGAAAAGATGCTCCTCGATCTGTGGAGGTTTTCGAATGAGCAAAGGGGTAAGGGTTTTGATCGATCCGAAGCGAAGTTGCTAGTCCTTAAGTCTCTGTATTCCCGAAATCCAAGACTTGCACGGCGACTCATGTCTGAGGGGCAGGGGCAAAGCGGATCTTCATTACCGGGGTTTGACGATGAATCGGAAGTGCCCGGCAGGCTCGCTTCCGCGTTGATGGACGTAGATCCGTCGTCCGGCGCAGCGGTGTTGCAACAATCTCTCGCCCGCGGGATAACACCAGCAACTCTGGGCGCACTGCTTCGATTGCGCGAAAGGGACCACTTACTTGGTGACTACGTTGCATCTCAGGTTATAGATGCGCTGTCAACTCAACCCACTTTGTTGTCGTTGCCAGGGTTGCACATGTTAGGCGCTTATGTTTTTCCTGAAGCGCCGGCGCCCTCAATGGACGCCGAATCTTCCAGACTGTCTCTGCAATATAGATATTTCTCTGGCGGTTACGACATATTACGCGCCTCACTTAGCGAGTCGAACGAAGCATTGCTAAAGGATCAGCGTTACACCCAACGTCACTTACAGTTTCGGGGCGCCTACCAGGCCGAGGTGGCAGCGATCCTGGCTGCACTAGCACCACGACTTCAGCCATCCCTGGCAACTGAATTAACGGCGATTGCGAACCGGTTAGCACCGCAAGTTCCCGCCAACATGCCTCGTCTTCCGCAATACACGCTCGCAAAACTAAGCGGCAGCTTTACGTCCGAAGACCCCGAACAAAGATTCTTCTTCGCGTTGTCGAACGGGGATTCTGACGCGGCGCGTGCTGAGTTGGAGCGCGTCAAGGAGAGTGATAAGAGGAGCCTCTACGCACAATTGCTAATCAAGAGCGAAGCGAGAGCTTTCCTGGCGAGAGGCGAGTTAATGGAAGCGGTGACGGCAATTCGAAAACTTGAAGATCCAACCGCTCGCCTATTGATGTACATGGACGCGCTCAAAACCGCCAAATCCAAACGTGATGCTGACGTGGCGCGGGTAATCATCGACGAGGCTCGATTGTTGATTCCGCAAACAGACCGAAACGGATTGCACTTGCGGGCGCTTTTTTCTTTTACGTCTCAACTGGCTAAATTAGGTGCGACCGATGGTGCGCTGGATTTTCTCAAAAGCGCTGTCAGTACCATTAACTCTCTCGGTTCCGCCGACGAAGAGAGCGCGGCTAAATCTCCAGCAGCATCGGCCATGGCTGAACTCAATGATCCTAATAGTCTTCTCGATGAGCCGTTGATGGAGCAGGCGTTCGTCGGGGTCGGATTGCTCGACCTCGAACTTAGCCTAACGCAGGCTAAAAAGATCCAGCTTAAACCGGTTCAATTACTTGCCAGACTTCTAACAATCCAGGGCGTGATCAAACAGAACGCTTCGAAACCAAAACCAGCGTCGTCGCCAGCAAAGGTCGCGCCTCCACTGAACTCTGTGAAACCGTAGTCAGGATTGAAAGGACGAGCAACCGCAGTTCGCCAAGTGAGCGCTTTTCAAAGGAGATTGACACATGCAGAAATGGGAATACATGTGGATTTATGTTGATGATTCGGTTGGTAAGGAACGGGTGTACGTCGCTAACGGAGAGCGAATACGAGCTCAAACATACACTGAGGCTCTCAACATTGTCGGAAAGGACGGCTGGGAGCTGGTCGCTGTCGTTCCCCCAACCATGATATCCACTCCCACACGTGCCTTCGCGCAGTTTTGCCTGAAGCGGCCTCTCACTGATTAGTTGGAAGGCTGGATAGATGCGCTCGCACCGCCGCTTCATGAGCGTCGAGTTCCGCCACTGCGTCATCTGTGGTCTTCAAAGCCTCCAGCTGGATTGTCCGTCCACTGCTTGCTAAAAATTGCGCAGCAGCGCCCAGCATATCGGAATGTAAAGGCGACAAAGGATGTGCGCCGCAACCATTAAATGGCGGCGGTGAATTTGGCTTAATGTCGGGAATGTCCTGGCGTGGGGACGACAACGTTAAAAGCTCGCTGAGATCGTTTGCCGCTTTGTCGCGCTCGGTTAGGTGCTGCCCCGGCAGCCAACGGTTAGCGACAGTCCTGATAATCGAAGTGTGATCGAACTGAGTATGGCAAATCGTTCCAGCTTCGATTAGCGGCGAGACGACGACGGCGGGCACCCGCACGCCAAATCGATTGAAAAGAAATCCATTGCCACCCGGCTGGCCATACGGAATTACTTTGCCATCCGGAGAGCACGTCCACGGCAGTGGTGTCGGCACGTGGTCGTAGGTGCCTCCATGCTCATCGAAGGTGATAATGAACAGGGTGCTCCCCCAATCAGGACTGTTGCGCAGCGCTTCGTAAATCGTGTAGATGAGCTCATCGCCGTAAAGCACATTCGTGGCCGCGCCAGTGGCGGTGACCGCAAACGCCGGATGCATGTCGTTCTCAGGTCCATACTTTCGACTGCACAGCATGTTCGGCTCGATGAAGGTGTATGCCGGCAGGCCTCCCGGTTTCTTTGCGTCTTCGAGAAACTGTTTGAATGGAAAGAAGTGATTGAGCGGCAAGTACTCCCAAAGCCGTTCCTGAGTTATCAGCGCATTACAGAGCAGTAAAGGCCCGCCGTGATATACCCGCCAATCGAAATTCGCCTCTGACAACGCGTTGTAGATCGTCTTTGTCTTGTTGAGCAGATAGGCAATGTCCCAGGGGTGTGGGCCTGTCTTCCAACCGTTCGTCACATAACCCGAAGAAGTAGCTGCGTGAACGAAAGATCGATTCGGAAAGGTCTGTGTCGGCACTGAGCTGAACCACTGGTCGCATACCGCATAAGCGTTCGCGAGTCCGTTAATCACGGGCAGACTCGCGGGCGTGAAGCAGTTCATGATGATGCCCGGATCAAAGTCCATCGGTGTGTTACCGCGAAACAGCCATGACAGCAAGCGACTGCAACCTTTCTGCGCCGCGCCCGCGGCTTTGATTGCATTGGCGTAATTGATCACAAAACCGTTCATCTCTGGTGAGGTCGTCGGATTGGGAATTTCGGCCGGCGGTGGGTTGTGGCCGTACATCTGTCCGTAAACTTCAGCGTAGGGCTCGAATGGATCAGGATAAGGGTCCGTCATCACCGTGCCCTTGCCCACGTAGGCCTTGCCCCCGCTGGGTGTCCGGTTCCACAAGTCCTTGCCCGATACGCCGTCGAAGGTTTGTTCGCGCGGCGGCTTGTCAAACGGCGGCTTGTTAGCCGGATCGTACAGCCAGCCCAGCACGTTGTCGAACGAGCGGTTCTCCATCATCAAGGTGACGATGTGATTGATCCGGTTCAGTTGGTTCTGGTGATTGGCCATAGATTCGCCTTGGATTGAGTTAGTTCGAAGTTGAGGCGTCTTTACTACTTTTCCAAGCAGACCGCAAGGAGAATCCGGCGGAGGAATCGCGTTGGGAACTAAGAGTCGGCTGGAAGGAGTTTGCTCGATCAACCGGGGGTTGGCCACCGACGCATCGGCAGTCTTCAACAGAGTGGCTCGGAGACACACTCAAGCTAATCTCGCCGTCAAACGCGGCGACTTCCATCAAGAGCCGTTGGCTTCAACTGCTAGACAACGATCTTTACTTTGATGGTGACTCCGTCGGGCAAGATCGTTACGTGGCTGTATTTGGTTTTTGTTTTCTTCGTGAAGCTGACATTCACCACTTGAGGAGTCTGGATCACCGGACCCGTCGGTGGTTTCACGGTCTTCTTCAGCAGAAGGATGGCCGGATTGATTCCCTGAGGCACGGCGTCCTTCAGCGTCACCTTGTACCCGTGTTTGGGAAAAAGGCACTTGCCGGTGACCTTGAGTAGCCAAGGGCCGGGCGGCATCATGTTCAGTACTGCCTTCCATCCTGAACATTTGCCAGCGGCTACCTTCTTGGCCGCTGTAGTTTTTGCGGGTTTGGCTTTTGTGGCTTTCTTCGCCTTCTTCGTTTTCTTCGCAGGCATGTGAGTTTCTGCCTCCTTTTGTTCGTGAGTAGATACTCCTTTTCAGCATGGATCGCAAGAAAATCTAGCTCTCTAGCTGCGACTTCAAGAAGATTTTCCTGTCAGATACCAGATTACCGAACCACACCGCTGATCGGGCTCGACGCACTCGCGTAAAGCCGGCGGATCATTCGACCTGAGAGATAGGCGAGCCTGCCCGCTTCGATCGCCAGCTTCATGGCTTCCGCCATCTTCGCTGAGTCTTCTGCCTCCGCAATGGCCGTGTTCATCAAAACCGCGTCCGCGCCAAGCTCCATGGCGATGGTCGCGTCACTGGCGGTGCCGACGCCGGCATCGACGATGATCGTCGCATCGGGTAGTTGTTCGCGCATAATGCGCAGGTTGGTAGGGTTTTGAATGCCGAGGCCTGAACCGATCGGGGCCGCCAGCGGCATCACCGCTGCGCACCCGGCATCGAGAAGCTTCTTCGCCACAATCAAATCATCAGTGAAGTACGGCAGGACAATAAATCCCTCTTTCACCAGGGTTCGTGCGGCTTCGAGCGTCTGTTCGTTATCGGGAAACAAGGTTGTTTGATCGCCGATTACTTCCAGTTTGATCCATTCCGTTTCCAAAGCTTCACGAGCCAGCCGCGCTGTGCGCACCGCTTCCTCTGCTGAGTAACAGCCGGCGGTGTTCGGCAGAATCTGCAAAGCGGGGTCGAGATGATCGAGAAACGATTCGCTGCTGTGATCAAGTGGCACGCGGCGCACCGCGACTGTAACCATCTCAGCGCCCGAAGCGCGATGCGCTGCTTTCATTTCGTCGAAGCTGCGGTATTTTCCCGTGCCGATAATAAGGCGCGAGTTGAGCGCCTTTCCTGCGACCTTGAATTGATCAGTCATTGCGCTTGCTGGTGATGACATTAAAACAGTTTCCTTCCGATGCTTTCAAAGACTTTACAACGGCAAAAGCGGAAATAGAAACCACCGACAGATAAGAAACTTGACGCCCGGGCATCGACTGGGATCGCACTATTTTCCTTCCGTTTCGGGGTGGCGCTTTCCTCCAAAGCCATTTGGGTCAGGCGTTCCGGTTTTATGCGAGGAGGTGCGTAGGTTCGATCAGGCCAAGCGGAGTGTACTAGTTAGGGGAAACCGCGGCGTCTATCCCGATAGAAAAACCTCCGCGAAATGTTTTAATGAGACCCGACATACCTAGTGAGCCGGCTCACGCGATCTTCGAGTGACTCGATAGTCTAGAAATGGACCCAACTCCCAGAACCGAAAAGGAAACGGAATGCCCCTACCCGCTAATCTATTCTGGACGCACCCACAGGGCGATCCCACTACCGTGCCGTGCACCCACATTGTTCAGCAGCATCCAAACGGTGATCGCACCAACGTTCCCTGCACACACGTAGTCCAGGAGCATCCGAACGGTCATCGCAATCCAAATCCAATTTCGGTACTGCCAGATTTGCCCCGAACCCCGTGTATTCATTTTCGCCAGCAACATGCTAACGATGTTCTGACCACGCCTTGCGTTCACGTAGGGCAGCAACACCCCGGAGGGCATCCCGGACCGGAAGTCCCGTGCTTTCACCCGGTGGCCATGGTGCGAGAAGAGTCGAACTTACACCTGAAGTTTTTCACCGGGAATGCCACGATTCAAAGCGAGACCATCGCCGCTGCTACGCGCCTGAAGGATTTGGGGATCAGCGTAGGGACGACGATCAGGCCGTTGTGCATCTTCAATCGAGCGCCAATTAATGGGAATCCGGATGATAATGATGATCCCTTTTGGAGCCATTACAGCCCGCTCTTTCATTCCATTCAGATTACGCGCCGTTCGGGAGCGCTCGATGTACAACGCCTGCGCGACACCCTACATCACGAAATGGGTCATGCGACCATCGGGCAGAGTCTGATTGATATACCGGGAGGCGGAAACCACACGCTGACCGGAGCGTCCGATCCGGGAGTAGCCATGAGCGAGGGTTGGGCGCATTTCATAGCCTTGGTGATTCGATTTGCACGAACCGAACTCAATCCAACGTACGACGGGATGGCTTGGGGAAGACGCGACTCCTCCGTCGCCTGCAGTCCCAACATCGAATACAACGTGGGATGTCTTTTATGGGACCTGTTCGATAGTCCGAGTGATGGTCCTACGCCAAACCGCCCTGGGGCGGACACCGTTGTCTTACCTTTGAGTGAACTATTCCGAGTTTACAGCCCCACTCTAACGACAATTCTGAATGGGCCAGTTATTCCCAGCGTTGGAAACTACTTGGAGCGACTTGAGAATAACAACCCATCGCTGCGGAGTCGCATTGAACGTTTGCGACCCCTTAACTGTTGCTAAAGGACTTTGTTTGGGGGCAGACCGTC
The DNA here is from genome assembly GCA_963726075.1 of uncultured Acidobacteriota bacterium. Lineage (GTDB taxonomy): Bacteria > Acidobacteriota > Blastocatellia > Pyrinomonadales > Pyrinomonadaceae > UBA11740. Next base: position 1,098,406 of record CAVSAQ010000002.1, read on the forward strand.
TCCCAAACAGACGCTCCGGCGGCTGCTCCGGCGTGGCTGAACGTGGGATCGTTCGGCCTTCCGCTGTGCCCCGCCACCCACGAAATGCACTATCTCAATTTGATCGCCGTCTTTCAGAGTTGTCTTCTCCCAAAGACTGCGCGGCACAATTGCCTTATTGACTTCGACTGCGATTCGCTGGGGCTGCAGCGACAACGTCTCGAGCAGTTCGTTGAGCGATAGATAGCCCTGTGGAAATTCCCGCTCCTCGCCGTTGATTTGAATACGCACGATGGGTTAGAGAGTTAGGCGGGATGAATGATGCGGCGCAGCTCAGCAACTTCGCCGTCAGCTTCGGCGCGAATTAGAATCGCGGCCCGGCCAATCTTAAAATTAGGCAAGGTAACTGAAATCGCCGAGCGACCTGCACTGTCTGTCGTTGAATAGGTTGATGACGGTTGAAAGCTGCTACCAAGGACCTTCATGGTTATGTTGGCTTTTGCCGCCGGTGCGCGCCCGGACTCAGTGCGCTTGGTCACTTCAATGCGCAAAGTGACGGACTCGCCCGGACGCAGTTGCTTCTCGTCCAATAGACTAACGGTCAGCGCGTCGTCAGTTTCCTCGATAATCGAAAAACGCTCGGATGCTACGACCGCAGGCGCCTCGGGCGCGGGCGTCGCAGACGGTCCAGCCTTACTCTGCTCCTCTTCCTTTTCAATTTCCTTTTCAATAGGCGGGTTTGCTGTCCTAACCGCTGCTTCTGAAACAGGCGCGCGATCACCCATGCGCTTTAATTCTTCGATCCGGCCGGCATGCACCGCAGCGCAAATCAGTTTGTGTTGGCGTTCCAGCCGCTCAACCAAAGCTTTCTCTTCAAATCCGCTTGCGATCAAATCATCGTAGGGAGCTCGCTTACTGGCGAGAATCGCACCGCCCGTGTAAACGAGCGACAGAATCACCGGCGTCCGCAAACCCTTGTCTTCGGTTTGCACGTGATAGACGACACCATTGTGTTCGACGTCTGTGTTGTAGCCGGTAATCACTCGGTGGTCAGTTGCTCACGTTCGTCGCCTGGGATGTATTCGCATCCAACATCAATCGGACGGTAGCACAGCGATTTTTGGACGGTCAAACATCGGTCAATGATCGCGATTTCAGACTTAAGATTACGGCAGATTGATCGCTTGACACCCCTCTGACGCAGCATTAGGATGAGGCTTGTACAATGATTCTCAAGCAGTCGGGCGGCAAAGCGCCAAGGGCGAAGGGCAAAGTGTTAATGCCTTCGTTTCGGCTTCTCAGCACTTTGCGCTTAGCACTTTGCTCTTGGCACTTAGCTCTGAGCACGCGTCATGAGTTTCAATCTAGCTGACTATCTGCCCGTGCTTCTCATGTTCGTCGTCGCGGCGGGGTTCGCGGTGACGATGGTCGGGCTGTCGCAGCTTGTCGGCCAGCGCAAGCGCACGCGCACGAAACTGATGCCCTATGAGTGCGGCAAAGATCCGGTCGGCTCAGCCCGTGAACGCTTCTCGGTTAAGTTCTACCTGATCGCGATGATCTTCATCCTGTTCGACATTGAAGTCATCTTTCTGATCCCCTGGGCGGTGGTGTTCCGCACGCTTTCTTCGCCACAGTACGGACTGGCTAATCTAATTTTCTTCGAGATGATCATTTTTATCACGCTGCTTGCGGCGGGTTTAGTTTACGTAATCAAGAAGGGCGCGCTTGATTGGGGCGAGCGCGCACGCCGCGAGGCTGAAGCGGAAGCCCGCTTATTGGATGCGGCTGTTTCACGATCCAAGTTTCAAGTTTCAAGTCGCTCAAAGGCGGCTTAACTTGAAACCTGAACCACAAACTGATTTATGGGACTCGAAAACGTCATCGCCGAAGCGCTGCCTGAGGTACTGACCACGCGCCTCGATTCGCTGATCAACTGGGCGCGCAAGTCTTCGCTCTGGCCGGCGACTTTCGGCCTGGCCTGCTGTGCGATCGAGATGATGAACGTCACGAGCTCGCGGAACGACCTGGCGCGCTTTGGCGCGGAAGTCTTTCGCGCCTCGCCGAGACAGGCGGACGTCATGATCGTCTCCGGGCGCGTTTCCCGAAAGATGGCCCCGGTGCTGCGGCGAATTTACGATCAAATGCCTGAGCCAAAGTGGGTAATTTCGATGGGCGCGTGCGCGACTTCGGGCGGCGTCTTCGACAACTACGCGATCGTCCAGGGCGTAGACAAGGTCGTGCCGGTTGACGTTTACATCCCCGGTTGTCCCCCGCGGCCTGAGATGTTGATTCACGCGGTGATCATGCTCCAGGAAAAAATTATGAAAGAATCGGTGCGTGATCGTCGCGACGCTCAGGAAGACGAAGCGCGCGAAGCGATCACCCCCGGAACGCTGCCCGTCACCGACGGATCGACTTTGGATCAGCCCGAAAGAATTCAGCCCCAACCGTACACAATCGCTTCAACACACGAGAAGCGACGGTCGTTTTAGAGCTTGCGCAAAGGTCAAACGTAAATGTCTGAACTGCAGCAGCCAGAACACCCCCCCACGCAAATTTCAGAACCCAACCAGAATCAGACGCCGTCGCAGATTGCGGAGGCGTTGCAACGCGATCATCCGGAATGGGTGGGCGAGATCATCAACGCGCTGGGCGAGACCACCGTCATCGTGCCGCGTGAACACATAGTCAAAGCTTGCAGCTTCCTGAAAACTACGCCGGGTCTCGACTTCGATTTGTTGACCGATTTGTGTGGTTTCGACCGCGGTCCTGAAGAAGAGCCGCGCTTCGAAGTGAACTACCACTTGTTTTCGACAACTCGGTATCACCGGCTGCGCTTGAAGGTGGTGTTGAATGAAGAAGATCCGCATGTAGCGACCGTCACCGGCGTCTGGCGCACAGCCAACTGGCACGAACGTGAAACTTACGACTTGTTCGGAGTAGTTTTTGACGGACATCCAGACTTGCGGCGCATCCTGCTTCCCGAAGATTGGCAAGGGCACGCGCTGCGCAAGGATTTTCCGTTACGAGGATACGAACCGTATAGCCTGACCTGAATCGGTCCTATATCCCATGTGTCGCATACGACGCATAGGACCAATAGGACGAATGCGACACAATGAGCGTTTCGACCGCCAACATTCCGCCGCAGTTCGAAGTCGTCGATCGTCCGCTCGACTCGCAGATGACGATCTCGATGGGGCCTCAGCACCCTTCGACGCACGGTGTGCTGCGCCTCGAACTGGTGCTGGACGGCGAAAGTGTAGTCAAAGCCACACCGGACATCGGCTATCTCCACACCGGCATGGAGAAGCTGTTCGAGTATCGCAAATACCAGCAAGGCATCGTCATTACCGACCGGATGGATTATCTGAATCCGCTCGGCAACAACCTCGCGTACGTGATGGCGATCGAGAAACTTCTGCAAATCGAGATCCCCGAGCGCGCCCAAGTGATTCGCGTGATGATGTGTGAACTTCAGCGTATCGCTTCGCACCTTGTCTGGCTCGCGACGCACGCCCTCGACCTCGGCGCGATGACGGTTTTCTTTTACTGCTTCCGCGAACGCGAAAAGATCATGAATTTGATCGAGGCCGCTTCCGGAGGGCGCCTGACACCGTCGTATTTTCGCGTCGGTGGTTTGATGATGGACTTGCCCGCCGGCTTTGACCGCCGCGTCCAGCAATTCCAGGCCGCCCTGCCGAACGCGTTGGACGAATTCAACACATTGGTCACCGGCAATCGGATTTTTCAGAAACGAACGCAGGGCATTGGATACATCTCGGCGGAAGATGCAACTGACTGGGGCTTGTCAGGCCCGATTCTCCGCGGCAGCGGCGTTGCGTTGGATATCCGCCGCGCGAACCCGTACACGGGCTACGAAACCTACGATTTCGAGATCCCGGTCGAGCACGATGGCGACGTTTGGGCGCGTTACCTGGTGCGCATGCGCGAGATGCGCGAGTCACACAAGATTGTTCAGCAGGCTTTGGCGCGCCTCAAACCCGGGCCCGTGAAAGCCGACGCGCCGAAGGTGGTGCTGCCCGATCGTGAAGCGATGAAGCGGCACATGGATGCCCTGATTCACCACTTCCTTCTGGTCGCCGAAGGCGTAGATGTGCCACCAGGTGAGGTTTATCACCCGATCGAAGCGTCGAAGGGCGAACTCGGCGTTTACATTAAATCGACCGGCGGGCCGAAGCCCGCGCGCGTGCATTTCCGCGGACCGAGCTTCGTGAATCTATCAGCGCTGCCGCACATGGCGCGCGGCGCGATGATCGCTGACATCGTAGCGATCATCGGATCGCTGGACATTGTGCTGGGCGAGATCGACAGATAATCGTTTAGCGGCGGGCGTTGCCCGCCGATTTGACTGTTGAGACGGCGGGCAACGCCCGCCTCATAAACGAGATGACAACCGAGCTAGTTAATATTCAGCCACTCTATCAACCGGTGAAACTCTCCGGCGAGATGGCGGTGTTTTCGCCGGAAGTGGAAGCGGAAATTGATTGGCACCTCGCGAAGTATCCGTCGAAGCGTTCCGCGATTTTACCCATCATGTTCATCGTCCAGCGCGAGCGCGGCTATCTGGATGCGCCAGGCGTTTTGTACCTCGCAAATCGGCTCAGTCTGCGCATCACGGACATCTGGGAAGTCGCGACTTTTTATTCGATGCTGCACACGCAGCCGATCGGCCAGTACCACATCCAAGTGTGCAAGACGCTCTCGTGCAAGCTGCTCGGCGCGGACAAGATTACCGAACAGTGTTCACAAAAGTTGGGAATCAAGCCCGGTGAGACGACAGCGGATGGAAAGTTTTCGCTGTCTCTGGTTGAGTGCCTTGGCTCGTGCGGCACGGCCCCTATGTTTCAGGTTAATTTTGATTATCACGAGAACCTGACAGGGGAAAAGGTCAATCAGATTTTGGATGCATTACCGTAATACGTGCTTCGTGTTTAGAGGCGGGCGTTGCCCGCCGATACCATAGATTAAGGATCGCGGGCAACGCCCGCGGCTAAACAAGTTAGAAATGTTTATCGGCGCCATCGGATGTGAGCCTTATCAGCTGCGGCGAGTTCATCTCGATAACTCGCATTCGCTCGACGTGTACCGTGCGAACGGCGGTTATGAAGCGCTCAAGAAAGCCCTCGATTCAATGTCGCCGGACGACATCATCAACGAAGTCAAGAAGTCGCAGTTGCGCGGCCGGGGCGGGGCCGGATTTCCGACGGGGATGAAGTGGAGTTTCGTGCCGAAAGACTCGCCGAAGCCCAAGTACGTCGTCTGCAATGCGGACGAATCTGAACCGGGCACGTTTAAAGATCGCTATCTGATGGAGCGCGATCCGCACATGTTGATCGAGGGCATGCTGATCGCCGCGTACGCCTTAGGCGCAAAGACGAACTACATCTACACGCGCGGCGAATACAAGTACCTGATCGACATCATGGATGTGGCGCTTGAGGAAGCGCGGGCGGCGGGATTGCTCGGGCAAAACATTCTCGGCACGAACTTCTCCAGCGAAATCTACACGCACACCGGCGCGGGCGCTTACATTTGCGGTGAAGAGACGGCGCTGCTGAGTTCGCTCGAAGGATATCGCGGGCACCCGCGGATGAAACCTCCCTTCCCTGCCGTCTCTGGCTTGTACGCCTCACCCACGGTGGTGAACAACGTCGAGACGCTTACGGCCGTGCCGGACATCATCACGATGGGCGGCGATGCGTATCAGAAGCTCGGCACGGAAAAGAGTGGCGGCACGAAGCTCTGGTCGGTATCCGGCCACGTCAATCGGCCCGGTGTTTACGAATTGCCGATGGGCTATGACGACATGGAAAAGTTCATCATGGAAGACTGCGGCGGAATTTCTAACGGCAGACAGTTGAAGGCCGTGATTCCCGGCGGCTCGTCCGTTTACATCATGCGCGCCGATCAGATTATCGGGAAAGACGTGCGCATGGATTACGAAGGGCTGGTCGCGGGCGGCTCCATGGTCGGCTCAGGCGGTTTCATCGTGATGGATGATACGGTCGATGTGTTTGAATCGACGAAGAACCTGACTGAGTTTTACAAACATGAGTCGTGCGGCTGGTGCACGCCCTGTCGCGAAGGCACCGATTGGCTGGTGAAGATTTTCAAGCGGATTGAAAACGGCGGCGGCCGCGACGGCGACATCCAGTTGTTTCTCGATCTTTGCGACAACATCGAGGGCAAATCGTTTTGCCCGCTCGGCGATGCTGCCGCCTGGCCGATACAGTCGGCAATTAAGAGGTTTCCCGAAGATTTTGAGAAGCACATAGCCGGCAACGGAAGTGCCGCCTAGTTTAGAGGCGGGCGTTGCCCGCCGGTGCGATCGACCAGGCGGGCAACGCCCGCCGCCAAACAACCAATGTCCACTGAGCAAATAAAAGTCACTATCAACGGCGCGGAGTTTCAGGTCGCGAAAGGCGCACGCCTCATCGACGTCTGCCGCGACAACCAGTTCGATATTCCGTCGTTCTGTTATTACGCAGACCTCGCTCTCCAGGCGTCTTGTCGCATGTGTCTTGTGCGCATTGAGAAGATGCCGAAGCTGCAAACCTCCTGCACGATCATCTGCACCGATGGCATGGTTGTCACCACGCAGAGCGAAGAGATTCAGAAAGCCCAACGCTCGATGCTCGAGTTTCTGCTCGCGAACCATCCGCTCGATTGCCCCGTGTGCGATCGCGGTGGCGAATGCGAGTTACAGGAGCAGACTTTTGACTGGGGAAACCTGGAAGAGCGCTTCACGGAACAGAAAAACTATCATCCGGAAAAATATCTTTCACCGATGGTGGCGAACGATCCGCAGCGGTGCATTCTCTGCAAGCGCTGCACGCGCGTCTGTGACGAGTGGATGGGCGAGCAGGCGATCGAAGCCGGCAATCGCGGCGCGCACACAGTTATCGGCACGTATGGCGGCTGGCTGAATTGTTCACAGTGCGGCAACTGCATTGAAGTTTGTCCCACGGGCACACTGCTGGACGGAACCTATCGGCATCAGGCGCGCCCGTGGGAACTCAATCAAAACGTTTCGACGTGTAACTTCTGCTCGGATGGCTGTCAGTTGTCGATTGGCTCGCGCGGGACCGAGGTGCTCCGCGTCGTCGCGCGCGACCGTTACGTGAACGGATTAAACGGCGAGTTCCTCTGCATCAAAGGCCGCTTCGGACACCCATTCATCGATCATAGCGAACGCATTCGCACGCCGCTGATTCGCCACCAGAAAGGCGGAAAGCTGATTCCCGCAACCTGGGATGAAGCGCTGAGCTTCGCAGTCCGGCGCCTCAGCGAAATCAAGCAAGCGCACGGCGCTAATTCGATCGGCGTGCTTGGCAGTCCGCGGCTGACGAATGAAGCGCTCTATTCGCTGCGCAAGCTGGCAACGGAAGCCATCGGAACTGAGAACTACGGAATCTCCGATGCCTTTTCGTTAAAGCCGTTTTTCGACAACCTGGGCGGGCCACTGGCTACGCATCGCGACATTCGTTACGCGAAAACGATCGTGTTGATTGGCGGCGAGCCGGAAGAGTTACAGCCGCTCACCGGAAAACAAATTCGCCAGGCCGTCCGCAACGGAGGCGCGCAATTCATTCTGATCAACCGCGTTCGCATACGTTTGCGCGAACAGGCTTCCCAGTTCATTCACCTTCGCCCCGGCACCGAAGACGCAGCCGTGCTCGCATTGGCGAACGCGAGCGATGAGCTGCTGGCGATACGCAAGATGGATGTAGACGCTGCTGAGATCGAGGCCGCACGCAAAGCAATTACTGAAACGCAGGGCGACGTGGTCATTATGTTTGGCGGCGAACTCAGTGCCGCGTCACAAGCTGTCGTCGCGCAAATGCCGCATACCTTCGGTGGTGAAGGCCGCCGTGTGCTGCTGCATCCTCTGCCGCTCTACAACAACAGCGTCGGCGCGCTCGACATGCTGAGTGACGGCAAAGAGGGCGCTGCATTGCTTCGTAGCGAGTCGGTTCGGGCAATGATTCTGGCGGGCACGCCTTTGACGAACGTTACCGGCGACGCGGGTCTTATTCCGAACTGCGAATTTATTGTCCTCTCAGAATTGTTCCTGACCGCCGCGGGCGAATACGCCGACGTCGTCTTCCCCGCTGCTTCGTATGCCGAGGTTGACGGCACGTTTACGAACAACGACGGATTCGTGCAACGCGTGCGCAAAGCGATCGAACCCCTTCATCAGTCGAAAGCAGATTGGCTGATCGCGGCGCAGTTGGCCAGAGAGCTCGGCGTGGACTTCGGTTTTGAAATGTCGGCCAGTGCAGTGTTCCGAGAAATCGGAGAGCGCGTGCCTTCATATTCCGGTCTCCGTTATCCGCTGTTGAAGGACGAAAGCAACCCGGTTCAGGTGAAACACGCGATTGCGGCACAGCGCGATCTATCAAACGATATCTCGACCATCCGCGCAGCAGTCGAAACGATGGATGAAACGGCAAATAAAGAGCAACTGACGCCCGAAGTCGGCCACGAACTCTTCAAACTTGGAACGCTGACCGAAAAGGTGCCGCAGTTTCATTTGCTGGCGGCGGGTAATCCGAAACCCGAGAGTGTGTTGGTTTCGCCGTTGTACCAGATAACGGTCGATGGAAGTTTGAAACGCGAAGTCGCCGCGTAAACCCGTACTTTGTACTTTGTGCTTGGTACTTTGATGTCTGTTCAAAGAGGCTCGCGTTGCGCGGAGGACGCTCCCGGACTTTAGAGGACAAAGCACAAAGGTCAAAGCACAAAGTACAGTTTTCGAATGGAAGATCTAAAACACGTCGCACTGCTAATGGTTGGCATCCTGGTCGCCTTCTTCGTCGTAATGACGATGGTGGCTTACACGGTGCTGGCTGAGCGGCGCGTGCTTGGATTTATTCAGGGACGTCTCGGTCCTAACCGCGTCGGTCCGGGCGGATTTCTGCAGCCACTCGCTGACCTGATTAAGTTCATCTTCAAAGAAGACATCGTCCCCGACAAATCGACCCGCTTCATCTATTTTCTCGCGCCGATCATCGCCACAGTTGCAGCGCTAATGACGATGGTCGTGTATCCGTTCGGGCCCGAAGTCAATCTTCCGGTTCTGGGTCCCATTCGCCTCGTGATCGCGCGCTTCGATGTCGCCCTGCTCTACGTGCTTGGCGTCACCTCGGTTGGTGTCTACGGAATTGCGCTCGCGGGCTGGTCGTCGAATAACAAGTACAGCCTGATGGGCGGACTGCGTTCGGCGGCGCAGATGATTTCATACGAACTGGCGCTGGGCCTGGGACTCATTGGCGTAATTCTGCAATCCGGCACGCTTGATCTTTACAGCATTGTCGAACAGCAAGCCGGGCACTTGGGCATTACCGGATGGAACATGTTCTGGGTACAGCCGCTCGGCTTCATCATTTACTTGATCGCGGCGATTGCTGAGACGAACCGGGTACCTTTTGATTTGCCTGAGGCGGAGACTGAATTGGTCGCCGGCTTTCATACTGAGTACAGCGCGATGAAGTTCGCGCTCTTCTTCCTCGCCGAATACGTCAACATGTTTACCGTGTCGATGCTGGCGACAACGCTTTTTCTGGGCGGCTGGAACGGTCCATTCGTTCAGCAATTGCCCTGGCTCGGCGTTTTCTACTTCTTCGGCAAAGTGATGCTGTTCCTGTTTCTCTATATTTGGCTGCGCGGAACTTTGCCGCGCTTTCGTTTTGATCAGTTGATGGCCTTCGGCTGGAAATACCTGGTCCCGGCCGCAATCATCAACATCGTCCTGACGGCGACGGTGCAGTGGCTCGGCGTGTTCGATTACGTGGGCCAGTATCTGAAGACTTCGAACGGTTGGTGGGGGTAAGCCTCCGTGCTGACTCTGTGTCTCTTTGTGTCTCTGTGGTAGAGCCTGGTTTCTTAACCACAAAGACACAAAGGACCACAGAGGTTCACAGAGAAATTAATGACCGCGGCGCTTTTCATTTTGTTTGCCGGAATGGCGATTGGTTGTGCGATTTCAATGGTCGTGCAGCGCAATCCGCTTTACAGCGCCATTTCGCTTATCGGCGTCTTCATCTCGCTGGCCTGTCTCTATGTGATGCTGTCAGCGCCCTTCATCGCGGCTGTCCAGGTCATCGTTTACGCCGGCGCGATCATGGTGCTGGTCGTGTTCGTGATCATGCTACTGAACGTAGAAGATGCAGAGTCAAAGCTCCGTATGCGGGCCCTCGTCCCGATTGGCATGATGCTGGCGGCAATCTTCTTTGCCGAGACGGCCTTCATCATCTACTTCGTGCAGGCATCGCCGGCCACGCCTGCGGCTACTGTTTCTGATATCGGCCAAACCGCCTCAATCGGCGGCGGGCTGTTCACGACCTATTTGCTGCCGTTTGAGATAACGTCGATTTTGCTTCTGATGGCGATTGTGGGCGCGATTACCCTCGCGCGCACCGGCGGGTTGTTGTCACCGCGCGCCGTCGTTGTGCCGGGTCATCAGGTTCTGGCGAAAGATGTTTTGGATCCCCTGGCGGGTGACGATCTGACTCCAATTCAATCGCGCACGACTGATGAAGTTGAAAGAGTCCTGGGAATCGAAGGCGCCCCCCACGCAGAAGAGAAAGACGGTTAGATTCGAAGTCAATGGAACCACAGCTTTCATGGTATCTCGCGCTTTCGGCCGTGCTATTCACGATCGGCGTAGTCGGCGTAATGCTGAAGCGCAACGTCATTTCGATGTTCATGTGCATCGAGCTGATGCTGAATGCCGTGAACCTGACCTTCGTCGCGTTTTCGAGTTTCTTCCGCGATGTCTCAGGTCAGTTGTTCGTATTTATCGTCATGACGGTAGCGGCCGCGGAAGCCGCCGTGGGTCTGGGAATCATCATCGCCATCTTTCGCAATCGCGAGTCGTTGGATGTCGATGATGCGAGCACGTTGAAACTGTGAATGACTGAAGTGACACATAGGACTAATGCGACGTATGGGACCTATCTGTCCCATACGTCCTATTGGTCCTATCGGTCTCATTAATGATCGAGAACAACCTCCTCAGTCTAATCATCTTCGCTCCGCTTGCCGGCGCAGTCATCAATTGGCTCGTCGGGCGGCGGCTGCGCAATGAACGATTCATCGGCATCGTGGCTTGCGCGGCCGTTGGAATTTCGACTGTTATCGCTTTCTTCCTGGCCTTCAAATCAGACGGCGCGCTACATACGACGCAGCCGATCATGGATCACCTGTTCACTTGGATTCACGTCGGCAACTTCCGCGCAGACTTCGGCCTGGCGATGGATCGACTCAGTGGGATCTACGCGCTCTTCATCACCTTCGTTGGCTTCCTGATTCACGTTTTCGCTACCGGCTACATGCACGGTGATCGCGGTTATTACCGTTTCTTCGCGTATCTGAACCTGTTCATGTTCGCGATGTTGACGCTGGTACTGGCTGACAATTTCCTCCTGATGTTTGTCGGTTGGGAAGGCGTCGGGCTCTGCTCGTATCTCCTAATCGGTTTTTACATCGACAAGAGTGAAGCCGCGCCCGCAGCGAAGAAGGCTTTCATCGCCAACCGCGTCGGCGACTGGGGATTCATTCTCGGCGTCATGCTGATCTTTTGGCTGACGTCTGGTGCGGGAGCGCCATCGATTAGTTTCTTCGATAAGACTGGATTAACGAGCGCGCTGACGACGATCGCGGCGATGCCGATGGATCCGTTTGGCTGGCGGATTATATTCGCCGGCGGCATCACCTCAGTGGCCGTCCTTCTCTTCATCGGCGCAACGGGAAAGAGCGCGCAGATTCCTCTGTTCGTCTGGCTGCCGGACGCGATGGCCGGGCCTACACCTGTATCGGCGCTGATTCACGCCGCGACGATGGTTACCGCCGGCGTGTACATGGTGGTTCGTTGTTCGGCGATTTACACGCACGCGCCCACCGCCATGTTCATCGTCGCGATTATCGGCGCGGCCACCGCGCTATTCGCCGCCACGATCGGATTGGCGCAAAACGACATCAAGAAAGTTCTCGCGTACTCAACTATTTCACAGCTCGGTTACATGTTTCTCGCGTGTGGTGTGGGCGCATTCGTCGCGGCGATTTTCCACGTCATGACGCACGCGTTCTTTAAAGCGCAATTGTTCCTCGGTTCCGGCTCAGTCATTCACGGCATGCATCACGAGCAGGACATGCGCCGCATGGGCGGGCTGCGCAAGTACATGCCGGTTACGTGGATCACTATGTGCGCGGGCTGGCTAGCAATTTGCGGCGTTCCGATCTTTGCCGGCTTCTTTTCGAAAGACGAGATCCTTTGGAAGACGTGGAGCGGGCATAACCCTGGCATCCCGCCGAGCCTCAACAAAGCGCTGTGGATTATTGGCGCCGTAACCGCGCTGCTGACCGCCGTCTACATGACGCGTCTGATGGTGATGACGTTCTGGAGCAAGGAGCGCTTCACGGAAGGCCACACCGCGCATGACCATGCCCACGCAGACGATCATCCGGCGCACAAGCCGCACGAATCGCCCTTATCGATGACGATTCCGCTAATCGTTCTGGCAATCCTTTCGACGGTGGGTGGTCTGGTTGGCGTTCCCTACGCACTCAGTTCGATGGTTGGCGGTCATCCGAAAAACTATTTTGAAGAGACGCTGGCGCCGGTGATTAGCAAGGCTCCGGCTCCCGACGCGCACGGCGCCGAGCCACCAAAGGATGTGCACTGGCTTTCGCCTCCGCCTGAACACAGTGATGGGAAACCTGCGTTCACGCCTGCCGGAGAAGCAGCGACGCATGGAACTGAACACGCGGTGCACAGCCCGGAGGAAATTCGCACGGAACGCCTGCTCACTTTGGTTTCGGTGCTCATCGCGCTGACCGGCATCGGCATTGGATGGGTATTGTTTAATCGGAAGCCGCTGCGACAGATGCCGCGGCTGCTGGAGAACAAGTATTACGTGGACGAAGTCTACGACGCTGCGGTCATCAAGCCTATTCATGTCCTTTCGCGCGAAGGTCTTTGGAAGATTTTCGATGTCGGTGTAATTGATGGATTCCTGCACGCGCTGGGTCGTTCGATAGTCGATCTCGGACGTACGTTTCGTTACATGCAGTTCGGGTTCCTGCGCGGCTACGCAGCGATCATTCTGGCCGGCGCACTGATCATCATCGGCTACTTCGCGTATCAAGGCGCGCAAATGTTGACGAGGTGAATTTTTGGAGGGCGCCGGCTTTGACGGCGCTTATGACCATGCTTATAGGACTTATAGGTCGTATACGACCCATGTGGCCTGTGAGTCCCATTGAGCCGAGCAATGGTTGAGAACAACCATTGAGCTAATGCAGAGTTACCTGCTGACAATTTTAATTCTCTTGCCCGTCATCGGCGCGGCGACGGCGCTTGTCTACGGCTTCACACCGGGGGCGCGCGAATCGCATCACCGTTGGATTGCCCTCGGCTTCACGACGGCGTTGTTCATCGTCTCGCTGCTTTTGCTGAAGGGCGGGGGAGGCACGCTCGGCGGTTTTCAGTTTGAAGAAAACTATTCGTGGATCGGTTCGATCGGAGCGCGTTATCACGTCGGAGTCGACGGCATCAGCCTCTGGCTCGTCCTGCTGACGACGTTGCTGATGCCGATCGCAATTCTTTCCAGCTGGACTTCCGTCACGAAACGTCAGCCTACGTACTATGTGCTCCTGTTGTTGCTCGAATCTGCGATGATCGGCGTGTTCGTGTCGCTCGACCTGCTGCTGTTTTACTTGTTCTTTGAAGCTTCGCTCGTGCCGATGTTTTTCCTGATTGGCGTTTGGGGTGGCGAACGGCGAATTTACGCAGCCGTCAAATTCTTCATTTACACGGCGGTCGGTTCGCTGCTGATGCTCGTCGGCATCATTGCGCTGTATTTCATTCATCAGCGCGCGACCGGCATCGGTACTTTTGATTACACGGTGCTGCTGGAAACGCTGCGCACAACCGCAGGAGTGATTTCGCCCCGCGCGGAATTCTGGCTGTTTCTGGCGTTCGCGTTTGCGTTCTGCATCAAGGTGCCACTTTGGCCGCTGCACACCTGGCTTCCCGATGCACACACCGAAGCCCCCACGGCTGGCTCAGTGATTCTGGCCGGCGTGTTGCTGAAAATGGGCACCTATGGACTGCTCCGTTTCAACTTCGGATTGTTCCCGAACGCATCACGCGAATTCGCCTGGCTCATGATCACCCTGGCCGTGATTGGCATCATCTACGGCGCGCTCGTGGCGATGGTCCAGCCGGATGTGAAGCGGCTCGTCGCCTACTCATCCGTCAGTCATATGGGTTTTGTGGTCCTCGGCTTGTTCTCGTTTACGGAGCAGGGAATGCAGGGCGCTTTGTATCAGATGTTGAATCACGGCGTTTCAACCGGCGCGTTGTTTTTGTTTGTCGGCATGATTTACGAGCGGCGGCACACGCGTATGATCCGCGACTTCGGAGGACTGGCGCGGCCGATGCCCTGGTTCTCGACACTGTTTATCATCGCTTCGCTTTCATCAATTGGCTTGCCGTTCATGAACGGCTTTGTCGGCGAATTCCTGATCATGCTCGGCGCCTGGCTGACAACCGCCGTGCATAACGCATGGATTGTGACGATGCTCGCCGGCACCGGGGTGATTTGGGCGGCGGTTTACATGCTCTGGATGTTGCAGCGCGTGGTTTTCGGCACCAGGACAAGCGAAGAAAATGCGAAGCTGCATGACCTGAACCTGCGCGAAGCTTTATTGGTTCTGCCGCTAATCTTTTTAATGTTTTTCATGGGAGTTTACCCGCAACCGTTCTTGAATCGTTCGCGCGAGAGCGTTGAAGCAGCGCGCCAACGAGTCGCTTCACCGCAGGAGACTGCGCCGACGGTGGCGCATAAGTAGTCATTAACACACATGCTCTTATTTCAAGTCGCTAATCCGGACGTTAACCTGGCGCTCATCCTGCCCGAGCTGATCGTCGCGCTCGCCGGCGTGATCGTGATGCTCGTTGATGCGTTCAGTAGCCCGCGTCAGCGACTCGTCACCGGCACCTTATCTCTGCTGGCGATGCTGGCGGCGGCAGCCGCAACGATTTGGTTGTGGGTTGCGCGCCCCTTAACGGCCAGCGCATTCAACGGCATGATTGTGCTCGACGAGTTCCGTCTGAGCTTCACGATGATATTTATCGTCGTAGCGATCCTCACCCTCTTGATCGCGACGATTTGGATCGAGACGGAAAACCTGCCGGCCGGCGAGTTTCATGCGCTGCTTCTGTTCGCGACCGCCGGAATGATGCTGATGGCTTCGGCCGGCGACCTGGTAATTGTCTTCCTCGGTCTTGAGATTCTTTCAATCGCGACCTACGTACTCGCGGGATTCCGACGCACCGACACGCGATCGAATGAATCCTCTCTGAAGTACTTCATTCTCGGTTCGTTCGCGTCGGCGTTCTTGTTGTACGGGATCGCTTTGATTTACGGCGCGACGGCTACAAACACTCTGCCCGGCACGACGAACATTGCCACGATCGCCACGCGCCTCGATCAATCGCTGTATCCGCCGCTGCTGTTCGCCGGGATTGCGATGCTGCTCGTCGGTTTCGGATTCAAAATCGCGACTGCGCCATTTCATGTATGGACGCCTGACGTTTATGAAGGCGCGCCGACTCCGGTCACCGCGTTCATGGCCGCCGGGCCGAAGGCTGCCGGCTTTGCATCTTTCATGCGTGTCTTCTTGTTCGGCTTTCCAATCGTGACGGCCGCAGCCAGCACCGCAGGCTTCGCGCACGCGGCCTGGGTCGGAGCGCTCGCCATCATGGCCGCTCTGACCATGACAATTGGGAACGTCGTCGCCATTGTCCAAAACAACGTCAAGCGCATGCTGGCTTACTCATCGATCGCCCATGCCGGTTACGCGCTGGTGGGATTTGTCGCGGCCGGAGCGGCAACTGATCCGGCGCAGAGAAGCGCGGCCGTTACTGCGGTCATCTTCTACCTGCTTACCTACGCGGTGATGAACATGGGCGCATTCGCGATCGTCACGCTCATCGCCCGCAAAGGCGACCAGCAAAACGAAGTCGAAGACTACAACGGCATCGGATTCAGCTCACCGGTGCTCGCGTTCTCGCTCTCGATCTTTCTCCTGAGTCTGCTGGGCATGCCTCTGACCGCCGGCTTTATGGGCAAGATCATGGTGTTCAGCGCGGCCGTGAACCAGGGCTACGTCTGGCTGGTCGTGCTAGGCGTGCTGAACACGGCAATCTCGGTTTACTACTACCTGCGTTTGATCATCGTGATGTTCTTCAAGGAACGGACCGCGGTCTGGGAGCCGCCGCGTGTTCCGGCAGGTGTCGCGGTCGCGCTGATTCTCACAATCTTAGGCGTGTTCTATCTCGGTCTGTTTCCCGGGCGCGTGATTAACGCTTTCAGTCCCAAGCCAGCCGGTCCGGTTGTAGTTCGCTAACATGTCCAACTCAGCGAGCGAACTCGCCTCGGCAATCCAGGACACGATGGGTGATTCGTGGATGCCCCGGATTTACCGCGATCGGATTCTGAAGATGCGCACACGCGCGTACGAATTCCCTGCCCTGCCGAGAAACGCTGCGCCGCAAATTCATCACACTCTGTTGGGAATTGAATTGAAAGTTGGGCGGCGGCGAATGCTTTGCCCTGATCTGGCCACCGCGCGTTATCTTTGCGTGTTCGCTCGGGTCGGCTGCAAGGCCGTGGCAATCCCATACGACATAACGAAGATCTCTCACGTTGCGGACGAACTCGAGAGCTCCTGGTATCGCATACTGCTGCTGGCGGACGAATCGACGCGCCAACGGCCAGAGACACTTCGCGCTCGCGTGCGGCGACTCCTCATCGAGCGCATGCGCGACGAAATCGCCCAGTCGGGCGCTGGAGCGCGCAGTCCTGAGTTTTCCCGAAGTACAAAACAACGTCAGCGATGATATAATTTCCCTTCGATTTTTATGGAGCCGAACTTACAGCAAGTGCAAAGCGAACACCCGCCGGCCGACGGCGATCATACGCTGCCTTTTCCCTTCAACCAGCAAACGTTCTGTCGTTACGAATCGATTGAGCAAACGATCGATGCGGCGCGGGTGCTGGTCGTCGACAACCTGCTGCGTGATGAGGGCGATGTGTCTGACGTGGCGCGCAGTGACTGGGGCAAGGAAATCGGCTCTGAGTTAAAACGCGAGCGCGAAATTGCGTCGCTGGCGATGCAAAACATCGTCACGAATGTGAAGCGGCTGGTCAAACAGCCGGCCACGCGAATCGCACATGTCAGTGAAATCGCGCAAGCGGTAGAGGAATTTAAGCCTGACGCAATCGTCCTGAGCGGGACTCTCCGCGATTTCGATTACTACAACCCACAGATTCTCGACACGTTTAAGAGCTTCATTACGACTACGCATTTGCCGGTGCTGGCCATCTGCGGCGGACATCAACTTGTCGGACTTAGTTTCGGCGTCCGCGTCGAAACCCTCGATCAGCAGGAACAGGCAGAGCGCCGCACCGATCGGCTAACGGAATACCAGTATAGGTACGTGCGAATCCTCGAACCTGAGGATCCAATTTTTGAAGGCATCCACAATCCGGAATCGCACCGCTGGCACGATTACACACGCGAAGGCTGCATTCTGCGCGTCTGGCAAAACCACGGCCTGCAACTCGACGCGGTGCCTGAAGGCTTTACGCTGCTCGCCACTTCATATCTCTGTCGCAACCAAATGATGGCCAAGCGCTCTGGCGGTCAGTTGATTTATTCCGTTCAGTTTCATTTGGAAAAGTCTTTCGAGGATTGGCACAAGAACCCGACCCGTTGGGAACACCCGAACGAATCGCGCGACGGCCGAATACTTTTTGAGAATTTCCTCAGGCTGGCCTTGGAAAACCGCGAGCAGTAGCCCCGGGATAAGGCGCCTTCTACTCCGGAGATATTCGAGATGCCCTCGGAAAACGCAGACCTCGATCTCAAAGCTATCGCAACGTACATCGACGGGAAAATGAAGCGGTACAACTTGATGTTCGCCGTAAACGGAGGAACATTCGCCCTCGCAAAAATCTTCAGCGAATCCAAGTACTCTCTAGGCAAACTCAATCTCACACACATGGCAATCGGGGCAGTAGCCTTCACTTTCCTGATGTGGTTCGACATCTGGCTTTGGGGTGAGAGCATTAGGATTGGTCACTTCGAGGGACGTCGAGTATTTCAGGCCCCTGGAAAAGCCATCCTTTCACTGTTGGCCTCTCTCTTGATTCTGGGCTGGCTCTTCGCCCTATATGATTGGCCCACAATCGTCATCGTGTTCTCATCGCTGGCGATTTGTGGCGCCGTCCTCGTCTACTACACGGGGAAGGAAGCGTGGAGGAAAGCGAAAGAGGAAGCGCGGAAGAAAGCGAGTGACACCACCTCCAGCAAGTCTCACGGTTGATAGTCTTTGTCGCGCTGCGGCAACGCTGGCCACACGGGATCGTTATCTCGCGTCAATCTACAAACAACACGGTCCACCACCGATGTGGGGTCGCCGTCCCGGCTTTGAAACGCTTCTGCGGATTGTCCTGGAGCAGCAGGTTTCGCTCATCTCAGCGCGCGCCGTGTTCGCGCGCTTGAAATCAAACATCGAGCCGTTTACTCCTGCCTCGTTCATCTCGCGCGATGAGCAATACCTGCGCTCGCTCGGCCTGACCCGTCAAAAGGCTCATTACTGCATTCAAGTCGCGCACGCGTTCACGAACGGCGACCTGCAAGGCATTGGCAGGTTGAGCGACGAAGATGCGCACGCGACACTGCTGCGCATCAACGGCGTTGGCCCGTGGACTGCGAACATTTACTTGCTGATGGCTTTGAAGCGCCCGGACATCTGGCCGGACGGGGATATCGCGCTGGCAACGGCGGCCGGAAAACTTCGCAAGCTCCCAGCGCGGCCATCGTTCATCGAACTCGGAAAGCTAGCCGAAAAGTGGCGGCCATACCGATCTGTTGCAGCACGAATGCTATGGCAGTATTACTTGGCTGAACGCCAGAAGAGATTGAAAGCGTAAGTGGCTGGTAGTATTCTTTCCAACATGAGCACGACCTTTGCTGAAATCGTTGAAGATGTGAAGCAGCTTTCCCCTGCCGAGAAGGAAGAGCTGCAAGAACTGCTCAAGAAGTACCTCATCGAGGAGCGACGCCGAGAGATGCTTGAAAATGGTGAGGCCAGTTTGCAGGAGCTTCGTGAAGGCAAACTGAAGTTCACCAGCGATCTCGAAGAACTTAAAGAACAACTCTCACGTGACTGAAATCGCATTCAGCGCTTCTTTTCGCAAAGCCTTTAAGCGAAAGACACGTCGTAATCCAACTCTGGAAAAACGTTTCTGGGAACGAGTTGAAGTCTTTCAAGACAATCCATTTGACCCAAGACTAACGACTCACAAACTCACCGGCGCGATGAAAGACTGGTGGAGTTTCAGCGTTGACTACGACCTGCGAGTGATCTTCTCGTTCGCCGAACCAAATCGAGCCATGTTTGTTGACATTGGAACGCACGAGGAAGTTTATTGAGCACCGATCCGCCACTGTTTCCAAACAGGTTTTTGAGATCCCGCCACTGCACGCTAATTTGGCTTTCGCAGAGGCATATGCGGCTGATGCGTCTGGGGCAAAAAACGGATTCTCCCACCGAACCTTCAGTCGTTTCTACGTGAATGATTATGTTTGGTTCGTCCTCGTGGCAGGACATAGCACCCTGAGCGGAGATCAACAAAAGAGATTATCGGCGCTGGGGGATCAGGATAAGGCATTTCCTAATAACTTTTGCTCGCGCGATGCCAAGCCAATAACTCTGGAGATTTTTCATAGACAGCGGATTTTTCGTAGCCTTATGTCACATCACGCGTGCGATATCAGACGCGCCCTCTAATGTTCCCATTCCCTGTTTTTCACTTCGCAATCGTCGACGGCGCGGTAGCAAATTTGCCGACGTTTAGGTCTACGTCACGGGGAACGTTTTCCATTGTCAGCTCCATGAGCCGATCGACAACCGCGGTCAGGTCGTTGGTCTCGCGATAGATGCGGAGTTGTTCCTCGGCTGAGGTTCCGCGCTGGAGAATGGTGTGGATATGTTCGACTTCCTTGCGTGAGCCGAGATCGTCAAGCACATCGTCAACGAAGTCCAAAAGCTCAAGCACCAAATCTCGCGTCGGTACTTCTTTCTGCTTCCCGAAATCGATCATCTTGCCTTCCAGGCCCCAACGCACCGCGCGCCATTTGTTTTCCTGAATCAACATGCGCCGGTAGAGACGGAAGCCAAGGTTTCGTTCAATCAGTTTGGTGAGCTTTGCCACAATCGCCTGGAATAATGCGGCGATGGCGACCGTGTCGTCCACGCGCGTAGGAATATCGCAGATGCGAAACTCCAGCGTCGGAAAAACCGGATGCGGCCGGCAGTCCCACCAAATTTTCTTACCGTCATTGATGCAGCCCGTCTTTACCAGCAACTCGACGTAACGCTGAAACCCGGGATAAGAATCAAAGTGATCGGGAATATCAGTGCGCGGAAACTGTTTGAAGATTTCCGACCGGTAACTCT
This sequence comes from uncultured Acidobacteriota bacterium, assembly GCA_963726075.1. Lineage (GTDB taxonomy): Bacteria > Acidobacteriota > Blastocatellia > Pyrinomonadales > Pyrinomonadaceae > UBA11740. The sequence continues at coordinate 1,118,945 of CAVSAQ010000002.1, forward strand.
TCAAGCCCGTGTTATGACCCATCCAGAACGGCGACGAGGTAGTGAGCGCAAGGATGTGCGGCAGAAAATAGCGCGAGGCATTCATGATGTGAATCTGGCGCTCGCGGTCCGGAATGCCGACGTGAACGTGCAAACCAAAGATCAAAAGCGAACGAGCCACAGTTTGTAGCTCCTGGACCAACAGCTCGTAGCGCTCATCCTCGAAAATCTTCTGGTCCTGCCAACGCGAAATCGGATGAGTGGACGCGGCTACGATCCTAAGTCCGTTCTTTTCCGCCAGTGAGGCAATGACACCGCGGAGGTTCGAGATGTCGGCGCGCGCTTCCTGAATGTTATGGCAGATACCGGTGCCCACTTCGATCATCGACTGAATCATCTCGGGCTTGATCTGCTCACCGAGAATCATCCGGCCTTCATCCAGAAACTCGGTGACGTGCGAACGCAGCTCGCGGGTTACCGGATCGACGATCTGGAACTCTTCTTCAATGCCAAGTGTGAATTGGTCGAACATAACAGGCTGCGGGGAACACCCGCGTCTACACCGTCACTTCATCCACTGCTTCATTATGCGCCAATCGGGCCTGAACTTCCGGAAACGTTCGTAGTACAAGTGCTGAATCATGGTCAGGATCGATCCCCAGCCGCCGTACAAGTCGAGGTGAACATGCCACTCGCGCTCACCTTCCCGCGGGTCGATGTAAAGAAAGTGCAGCGACGCGCGTGGGCGGCCTTTTTCCAGAAAGCCGCCGGTGTTATCACGATGTCTGGCGAACGATCGGGTGAATTGTCGCCTGCCCTGCAGGTCAGTTTCAAGGTCGGACACGGCGCTGAAGTACATGCCGACGCCGCCGCGCCCATAAACATTGACGATTCGGCCGACATGACGCCATAAATCGGCGCCAATCAATCGGTCGGAGAGAAGGTCTAACGCCTCCTGTTTATCCCGCGTCAGCGCGTTATAAGCGCCCTCATCGCCTTCGTGCCCCCAAAGCCCGCTAAGTTTTTCCCGGTAGCGCTGGCGCTTCTCTTCCGAAATTTCGGCCCAGACGAGCGGCTGTTCATCGATCGCGACCGCCATGTTCTATGCCGGTCGTAACCCAAGGTCCAACGCGCGACGCGTGTCGTCTGTCAACTCGTGGAATTTCACGCCCACGCCTTCGCCGGGATTGCTGTAAACGACTTCTCCGGTGACGATAACGTGATCGCCGCCGATGGGTATGCGAAGCGCCAGCATGGCCCCGACCGGAATGCGCGTCTGCGTGCTCATGTACAGGCCGCCAGGACTGATGTCTTTAGTGCTCGCGACGCCGGTTGATTCAGCGCCGTCGAAATGCACGTCCACGATCAAACGCGAGCGGTCGTGTTGCCGTCGATCATCGTGCGAAATTTCCTGAGGGTCTTCTGTTTCGGCCATGGCCTGTCCTTCGAACTCCATATGGCGTTAACGCGCGCGATTCTACTCGATTATAGACAATTAAATCTATTCGTTATGCAACCGGACGCGCGAACCGCCCATTCGATTGACACTAAGATCGCGCGAAGCTACTATCGCCTTTCGCAATCAGCTCCCGAAATTTTACTTTTCGAGCTTCAACTATGGGCTTCGCAACCACGGCAATTCACGCCGGCAATGAACCAGACTCCGCTACGGGAGCGGTGAGCGTCCCCATCTATCAAACGTCAACTTACGCGCAGGACGGCCTCGGCAAAAATAAGGGATTTGAGTACGCGCGCACTGCCAATCCGACGCGTCTGGCGCTCGAGCGGAACATCGCCGCGCTTGAAGGCGCCCAGTTCGGTTACGCGTTCGCCTCAGGGATGGCCGCCATCGATGCGACGTTGCGGCTGATTAAAGCCAACGAGCATGTGATCGTTTCCGACAACACCTACGGCGGGACCTTTCGGCTCTTCAGCAAGATTCTTTCGAACTATTGCATAGAGTTCGACTTTGTGGACACGTCGGATGTTACGAACGTCGAGGCCGCAATCAAAGACAACACGCGCATGGTGTTTATTGAGACGCCGACGAATCCGGTGATGATGATCACCGATTTGCAAGCCGTCAGCGACGTGGCGCACGCCGCGGGAGCACGCGTCGTTTGCGACAACACTTTCATGTCGCCGTACCTGCAAAGGCCTATAGAGTTCGGCGTTGATATAGTCGTTCATTCAACGACGAAATTTCTGAATGGCCATTCGGACGGTATCGGGGGCGCGGTCGTGCTCAATAACGAAGACGACGCGGCGTGGATTCAATTCGTCCAGAACAGTGCCGGCGCGATTCTTTCTCCGTTTGATTCCTGGCTGGTTTTGCGCGGCACCAAAACTTTAGCGCTGCGCATGGAGCAGCATGACAAATCCGGACGCGCAGTTGCCGCGTTTCTCGAGGATCATCCGAAGGTGCAGAAGATTTACTACCCGGGATCGCTGTCGCACAAACAGCACGACCTGGCAAAACGCCAACAGAAGGGCTTCGGCAGTATGATTTCGTTCGATGTCGGCTCGCTTGAGGCGGCGCGGACTGTGCTCGAATCGGCAAAACTTTGCACGCTCGCGGAAAGTCTCGGCGGCGTTGAGACGTTGATTTGTCATCCAGCCACAATGACGCACGCCTCGATCACTGCCGAATCACGCGATCGGCTCGGTATTACCGATGGGTTGGTGCGAATATCCGTCGGTATCGAAGACACTGACGACATCATTGCAGATTTGGATCAGGCGCTCGCCTCCGTTGGGTGACAACACAGCGGCGACAATATAAAATCCCTGACGAATTACCGGCTTCAAATTCGCCCTTAACGCTCCTCAAAATGCTCGTAGAGCTACACGCCAAATCCGATGTAGGCCGCGTGCGCCGTGGCAACGAAGATAATTTTCTGCTCCTCGATCTGGGGTCGCAGCAGGCGTGGACTCTATCGGATGGGGCCGACAGCCCGTCAGAGATGAATCGACTCGACGTCGGCGATAAAGGCTTGATCCTCGTCGTTTCTGACGGCATGGGCGGCGCGCTGGCCGGGGATGTCGCCAGCCGCATGGCCATCGATTCGGTGCGCGAAGTGATGACCGGAAACGGCGATAACGTTTGCGATCCGGAATCGTCGCTGGTTGATTGTCTGAAGCACGCTACCCTCCAGGCCAATCGCGCGATCCACTACAAGAGCCTCGAGGACAGTCGTTGCAGCGGCATGGGCGCGACGTTAACCGGCGCCGCCATTCGCCACGACATGCTCGACCTCGTGCAGGTGGGGGACAGCCGAGCATATGTTGTGCGCGGCGAGCAGATTCGCCTCGCCACCAAGGATCAGTCGCTCGTGCAGCAACTGGTGGACGTCGGTCAAATCAGTGAAGAAGAAGCCGAGACGCACATGTTTCGGAATGTGATTCTTCAGGCCTTGGGCGCCCAGACTGAGCTAACGCCGGCGACGGCGCGCATTCAGCTTCGCCAGGGCGACGTGCTGCTGCTTTGCAGTGACGGGCTGTCAGGGAAACTGCGGAATGAAGAGATTCGTCAAATCGTGAGTGACTCGAGAGACGACTTGACCGCCGCCTGCGATGCCCTGGTGGCGGCCGCGAACGACCGCGGCGGTGAAGACAACATCACGGTCGTGTTGGCGAAATTTTCAGGAGAAGATTTACGAGATTCAGCCGGAGACCGGATTACGATTGAGCTGCCGGCAATGGATGACGATAAGACCCTCGACGAAACCGAGATAGACACGCAGCATCGCACGCCTCGACTCTGATTCCTGTCGCTAAGATTTCAATTCCTTCCCGCGCCAGTCAGGCACCTGCCCAGTTCGACGAACATAAATCGAAGCACCCTTGACCCGCTCGACTTGCACGCGGTCGCCGGCTTCAAGCGGCTCTTCGCCGTCGGCCGGATAAGCAGTCCAGGTTGAGCCGAAGACTTTGACGGCGCCTTCATGCAACGCGCCGCGACTGGAAGTAACGACGGTGCCTACCTGACCCGGCAGTGCATCGGCGCCGCTTTTCAGATCGCCGCCGGATTTCTCACGCGAAAAGTAATTGACGAAGATGGTGCGCGACGCCGCGGTCAGCCCAATTGAAACCACTGCAAAAATCAGGAACTGCAATGGAAGGCTGGTGACGCCCGCGAGGTTGGCCAGGGCCGCCGCCAAAGCGCCGATGCCAAACCATAGCAGTACAAACCCAGTTGAGAAGATCTCAGCGGTGATTAAAAGTGCGCCGAGAATCAGCCAGACAATCCAGAAGTAGTTTTCCATGGTTTAGTGGCACAGACTTCAGTCTGTGTTTCTACGGTGATTCACAGACTGAAGTCTGTGCCACCTACTTCCAAAGGTTCTTCATCACAAACCAAATATTTGCCGGACGTTCCGCGAGCCGGCGCATGAAATACGGATACCAGTGCTTACCGTACGGTACATAGACGCGCATATTATACCCATCGCGGGCCAATTGCTCCTGCAGGTTGCGCCGAATGCCGAACAACATCTGAAACTCGAAAGCTTCTTTTGCGATGCCCTGGTCGCGCGCGTACCGGATGGTGGCGTTAATCATGTTCGGATCGTGCGTGGCGATTCCATGATAAGTGCCACTCGACAACAGCAACTTCATGACCCGAATGTAGTTTTCATCCACGTCCTTCTTGTCCGGAAAGGCGACTTCAGGCGGTTCGTTGTAGGCGCCCTTGCAGATCCTTATACGCGCCGGAATCTTCAACAAGTCCTGCGCGTCGTCGTACGTGCGGCGCAGGTAAGATTGCAGCACAATGCCGACGTCATTTAAACCAAATTCAGCGCGCAGACGCTTGAAGATATCGATCGTCACCTGCGTAACGGCCGAGCCTTCCATGTCGACGCGCACAAAGTTGCCGCGGCGGGCCGCCTCTTCAACAATCGTCCGTGCGTTGCGGTAAGCCAATTCCGGATCGATGTCGAGTCCGAACTGCGTCAGCTTGATCGAGACGTTCGAATTAATGTGTGACTCGTCGATTTTGGCCAGGACGTTGAGATACTCCCGCACCTCAGCTTCGGTTTCCGCTACGCTGCCGACCGACTCGTTGAGATGATCGAAAGATGCCGAACATCCGTGTTGGTTTAATTCACGAATTGCCGCGACCGCTTGATCACTCGTGTCGCCGGCGATGAACCGCGCGGTAATTTTTCTGAACGCCGCAAAGCGTGCTGCAAAATCTTTCAGTTTGTCCTGACGGGCGAGGTAAAGGAGCGCGCTGCGGGTTAGCATTGTGATCTGATAATCGTGGCTATGATATTCTCGACATCCATGCGACTGAGATTGGTTTTTCTCGCATCGCTAGCGGGCGCGGCAATTGGAACAGCTATCCCTGTTCTGATTCTAAAACTGGTCTATGGCTCGATGATCCGCGCCGCGTATCTGGACAGGCACGTCACCATCGGACGGTTGATCTATTTAATCCCGCTTCTGCTAAGCATCCTCGCCGCCATTTTCGTCTATCGGCACACCGCGCGTCGGCGAAAGTTACAGTCCCTCATGACGGCGTTTCTGGTGCTTCTATTTAGCTGGGCGGCACTCACGGCTACGGTACTGCTGGTTTGACCACGTTCAATTGCGCGCCCAGACCAATCTCTTTCTGCACCGGTTTCAACGAATCGATCACAAACTGAATGTGCTCATCTAGCGTGACACCAAGCTCTTCCACGCCTTGATGGATGTCGTTGCGATTAACTGAACGCGCGAAAGCCTTATCTTTTAGTTTCTTCTTTACCGACTTTACTTCGAGGTCATCCAAACTGCGGGTAGGCCGAACCAGCGCGCATGCGACCAAAAATCCGCAAAGTTCGTCCGTCGCAAACAGCGCCTTCGCCATCGGCGTGTCGCGCGGCACGCCAGTGTAAGTCGCGTGACCGAGGATCGCCCTGATTATTCGATCCGGATAGCCGCGGCCGCACAGAATGTTCGAGCCGGTGAATGGATGCTGATCGGCCGAGGGAAACATCTCGTAATCAAAGTCGTGCAGTAACCCGACCAGACCCCACTCGTCTTTGTCTGCATCGGCGTCGCCATAGCGTTCAGCACACGCGCGCATCGCCGTCTCAACCGCAAGACCGTGCTTGCGCAGGCTATCGCCCTTCGTGTACTCGCAGAGCAGTTCCCACGCTTCTTCACGGGTTGGTGTTGTCATGAAATTCGCTGACCGAGTGGAAAACTAACACGCGGGATTCGTCAGCGACAAGTTCAATTTGGAGGGAGGTGTGCGGCAATCCCGATTCATTGGGAGACGCCGCTTTGGATCGAGGTTTCCTCTCCTTTTGGGAGAGGGTGAGGGTTCTGGCGCGCGAAGGACAAAACTATTTCTTTCTTCTCTTTAGCCGCTAAAGCTTCGCTCCCTCACCCCATCCCTCTCCCACAGGGAGAGGGAGACCAGCGCACTCCAAATCAGCGACGGTAGCCGGGCCGCGCGCGAATCGCGACGTCTTTGCGAGTGGTCTTGACTTGAATTTTGCGGTACTTCCCGTCCTTTTCACGGTTCGTCGGGTAATAACCGAGCGAATATTGCGTGCGCAACTCGGCCGCGATTGCGGCGAACGCCTGCGGCAGCATCGCGAGGGTGTCGGCGCGATGTACCTGTCCGCCCGAACGATCAGCCAGTTCTTTGAGGTAGCTGTCCGCCATGAAGTACGCCTGGTCGAGCATTCCTTTGATCGAGTCGTCCGGTGAGGGGCGCTTGGTCGGCGCCGGACCGGGATCCATTGGCGGACGCCGGCCGGAAGCGTCGGGGAAATCGGTCGGCGAGCCTTGCGGCGTCTGCGTCGGGATCGGACGGCGCGCCGGGCGGCTGAGAATCATTTCCAAAGGCGATTTACCCTGGCCCTGGCGATTTGGATCCGAGGAAGGATCATCAGAGGGAAAGGTGGAAGGGGTGGTGCCCTGCTGGCGAATTACGTCGCTGGTCGGTAATCCGAGTCCGCCCTGTTCCCCCGCCTGGCGTCGCGCGATGGCTTCAGTCTCTGCACGGGTATCGAAACGAATCGGATAAACGATCACGCCGCTTTCGTCCAGGTTCTTGAGCGTGCCCTCGTAACTCCCTCCCCTGTCGCTGTGCCAGTCGACACCATCCGTGAAAACGACGATCGCGCGCCGCCCACTAACCGGTCGCAGATTATTCAGCGAGCGCTCAACCGCGTCATAGACCTTCGATCCCTCGCCCGACGTGGTTTGCGAAATAGCCTTGCGAATGACGGCTTTGTCGGACGTGAATTCGTTCCAGTCCCGCACTGAATCGTCGAACGAAATCACTTTCACTTTGTCGGCTGAGCCGAGCTGCTCGACAAACGCAATCGCCGCACGCTGTATCATCGGCAGCTTCTCTTTTGTACTGCCGCTGGTATCCAGAAGCAGCACCATGGTGAAGGGCGCGTTCACGGTCGCGAGAAACGCGATTTCCTGCGCGACGCCGTCCTCAGAAATTTTGAATTCCTCTTTGACCAGGTCGGCGATGTACCTTCCCGTGCGCGAACTGGCAATTACCGGAACAGTCACCAGGTTTGTGTCGACTTTAACCGTCTCCAGATCCTGTTCGGCGGGAGCCTCTTCGACCTGATCGACCTTAGCGGGTTTTTGCGGGGAAGCGACCGGCTTTTTCTGAGGTTGAGCAAGCAAAGACTGCCCCACAAACACGAGGCTGATCAGCAGAGCCAAAACTCGAGCTGCCTGTGGCATTGAAAGAAGCGCCGGACTGCGGTGAATCGAACTATTTGGAGAGACGCGGTATTGTAAACACGTTTCAGCGCGAATCCAACTACGATCTGTCTCATCCGCGCGGTGTTTGACGATCTCTCGTATGTCCGATGAATGAACGTGTTCTGCTCGTTGCCCCGGCGTCAAATCTGACTCCGCAACTGGAATCAACGGGTTTTCAAATCATCACGTGGCCGACGCTGCAGTTAACTCCGCTTGAGAATTTCGCGACTCTCGATGAGGCGATCGCGAATCTCTACGGCTACGACTGGATCATCTTCACCAACTCTGACGCAGTTCGCTTTTTAGACGAACGAATCGAGCAGCAGTCACGGGAAGTTAGCGACCTCGATACGTTGCGCGTATGCGCAATTGGCGAAGCGACCGCCGCCGCGCTTGAACTTGCGCGGGTTCATGTCGATGTGGTGGCGACGCAAACTAATCCGTCCGCAATTATCGAACAGTTGGCAACGTACGCCGGCGGCATCGAACACCTGGATCGCCTGAACTTCCTGTTGCCCCAAGCCGCGATTGGCCGCGACTATCTAAAAGCACCCATTGAAGACACTGGTGCGCGCGCGGACGTGGTCGTTTCGTATCAGACGGTCGCCAATGATGAGTTGACGAGATTAACGGGTCTGCAAAGCATGCTGCTTACCGGCAGCGTTGACGCTGTCGTTTTCACCCACCCTGATGATGTGTTCGAACTGGCCCGCGTGCTCGACACGAACAACCTGGGCCCGCTCCTGAGAAACACGTTCGTGCTCGCCACTGGCGATGCCACCATGAACGCAGCGGAAGCCGTTGGCATTTCGCAGCCGGCCCAAGCGAACGAGAATTCACCGCACGCAATCAGTGAATTGCTGGCGAAGCGCTTGGGCGTTTAACCGCGACGGCCCGTCATTTGCGCTGTGCTAAACTGAGGCGGATGAAAGGCCGCGTGCTCATCATCGACAGCGACCGAAACTCTTCGCATGCTTTACGCGATCAGTTGAAGGCGCTTGGTTACGAAGTCCTCGCCGAACCAAACAACGCTTCCGGCATCAAAGTCGCCGAGACATTTTCGCCCTCGGTAATCATCACCGATACTATTCCGACCGACGGCGAGGCATTCGCCGCCCTGCGTGAAATCCGCGTCAACCACCCGCACACGCCGATAATTGTGGCGGGCGAAGCCAGTTCGGTGGAAACCGCGCTGCGCGCGATTCAGGATGAGGGCGCCTACCATTACTTCAACAAACCGGTCGAAGTCGAGAAACTGGGGCCGGTGCTCGAGCGCGCGGTGGAACTCGCCGAAGCACGACGCGAAAACGATTTACTAAGGCGAGAATTGCGCGACCGCGGCGCGTTCGGAGAGCTGGTCGGTAGCTCCGAAGCGATGCAGCAGGTTTACCGCTTGATCGAACAGGTTGCGTCGTCGTCGGCTTCGGTGCTGATCACCGGCGAATCCGGCACGGGCAAAGAGTTAGTGGCCCGGACGATTCACAATTTGAGTCCGCGGCGCGATGCACCATTTCTCGCCATAAACTGCTCGGCCATTCCCGACACGTTGATGGAGTCTGAGTTGTTCGGCCACGAAAAAGGAGCCTTCACCGGCGCGGTGGCGCGGCGACACGGTTGTTTCGAGCTGGCAAACACCGGCACACTCCTGCTCGACGAAATCGGCGAAATGCCGACGCTGCTTCAGGCAAAGTTGCTCCGTGTGATCGAAGAACGCGTCCTGCATCGTCTTGGTAGTCGAAAGGACATCTCGGTCGATGTTCGTATTCTCGCCGCAACTAACCGCGACCCGCATACAGCCGTTCGTGACAAAACGCTCCGCGAAGACCTGCTGTACCGTTTGAACGTAATCACGATTCATCTGCCGCGTTTGGCTGAACGACTCGAAGATCTGCCGCTCCTGGTGCAACATCTCGTGACACGGCTAGCGGCGAAACACGATCGACCGGCGCGATTCATTAGTCCGGCGGCGCTCGACGCTCTCCAGTTTCATTCGTGGCCCGGCAACGTACGCGAGCTGCGCAATGTCATCGAGCGTGCCGTGGTGATTTGTTCAGGTGAACAGATCGAGCGGCATCATTTCACGCCATATCCGTTTGATCAGCGGCAGCGGTTACGGTCCGAAGATACGGTTACGTTTCCGGTGGGCACGCCCCTGGATGAAATTGAGCGTCACATGATTCTGCGCACGCTCGATAAGACGGGCAATAACAAGACACGCGCGGCGGAGATGCTCGGAATCAGTCTAAAGACGCTGCACAACAAATTGAATGCGTATCGGGCGAAGGGACTTCTTCAGGAGGAAGGCGCTAAAGACATTTGACATTTGGCATTTGAAATTTGAGATTTGTCATTTTGATAGCGGGCCTCGCGCGCGGCAGCCGCAGTCCTGAGATTCAAATGACAAATGCAAAATCTCAATTGCCAAATGTCAAATGTTCTGCTCTTCTTCATTGACGGACTCGGCATCGGCACGCGCGGGCAGCACAATCCGCTCGATGGGTTGCCGGACGCCGAGCCATTGGCGATTTTTCAGAACGAGCAAGCGCTAATTCCGTTCGACGGCGTTTTAGTTGAGACCGACTCGCGGCTAGGCGTAGATGGGCGGCCGCAAAGCGCATCCGGTCAAACGACGATCCTCACTGGAATTAACGCGCCGGCGACGATTGGCCATCACAAGCAGGGCTTTCCGAACGCCGCGCTGCTTGAAATCATTCGCGAGCATTCGATTTTCCTGCAGCTTAAGCGCGCCGGAGTCGATCCGATCACTTTTGCAAACACCTATACCAGGCGTTTCTTCGAGAGTCGTCCACGATGGATTTCAGCAACGACGGCCGCTGTCGAAGCAGCCGGTTTGAGTTTCAATACCGTCGATGACCTGAGGGCCGGTCGCGCTGTGTACCAGGACTTTACCAACGGACAACTGATTGAACGCGGTGAAGACGTTGAACCTCGCACGCCCAAACAAGCAGCCGACGTTCTCGCATCCGTCGTCGCCGCCCACCGATTTACCCTTTACGAATACTTCATCACCGACAAGGCCGGCCACGCTCAGGACATGACTTCCGCGCGGCACGTACTGCAAAATCTGGGACGGATGATTCGCCGTCTCATTGGACAACTGGATTTACAGAAAACTACCGTCATCCTGACAAGCGATCACGGCAACATTGAAGACCTATCGACAAAGAGCCACACGCTCAACGCCGTCCCCACAATCATTTGGGGCGCGAACAAGAAGCGCATTTCGGCACGCATCACTTCGCTCGCGGACATAACGCCGGCGATTGTGAGTTCGTTAACCCATTGCCCCTCCCCGCAAGCGGGGAGGGGTTGGGGCGGGGTTACACAACCGCCAACCTCTCCCCCCAACCCTCTCTCCGCTTGCGGAGAGGGGGCTAAGCCAGATTAAGAGCGCAACCGCGAATGTTTAAAAACCAAAGCGCCCCAATTGGAAAGAACAATCCGCGTGAGATTTTCGGTTGGATGATGTATGACTGGGCAAACTCCGCTTTCTACACGACGGTGGTGGGCGCGCTTTACGGACAATATCTGACTTATGTCGTGCAGCAGGCGGTCGGTGAGAACGGCATCGCGATCAGCTTCGGGTCGTTCTTTTCCATCTCAGCGAAGTCCTTTTACCCGCTTTGCATAACCCTGGCGGTCCTGATGCAGATTTTCCTTCTCCCCTTGCTCGGGGCGATGGCTGATTATTCAAGCCTGAAAAAGCGGCTCCTGATCGTCTTCTGTTATGCGGGCGCAGGAGCAACATGCCTCATGTATTTCGTCGCCGGCGGGAGATACCTTCTCGGTGGACTGCTCTTCATAGTCGCGATGCTAGGCTTCAATGCGGCCATCGTCATCTACAATTCGTACCTCCCACAAATCAGCACTGAGGACCGGCGCGACAAGATTTCGAGTCGCGGTTTCGCGCTCGGCTATCTCGGTGGTGGACTTCTGCTGGCGCTGAACTCAGTCTTCATCGGGGTCATCGCGCCCCGGATAGGAATCTCCGAGTCGACGGCCGTCCGCATCTCGCTGCTGTCCGCCGGTATTTGGTGGGGCAGCTTTGCGTTGCTGACATTTAGTCTGCTGCGCTCACACAACGCGGCCCGCCAGCTTCCGCCGGGCAAGTCCTTCCTAACGATTGGTTTTTCTGAGCTGGGTCAGACTTTCCGCGAGCTTCGGCGACTGCGGCACACGTTCCGCTACCTGATCGCTTATCTGTTTTTTATCGACGGCGTCCAAACAATCATCGGCATGGCCGGTGTTTTTCTGGCGCAGGAATTGTTCGTCGCGCGCGGCCTTGAGGCCAGCCCGGCTTTTCTGCTCGGCATCTTCCTGTTGGTTCAGTTCATGGCCATATTCGGGGCGCTGCTGTTCGAACGTATCGCCGCCTTCATCGGCACTAAGAAGGCAATCATGGCCTCGCTCGTGATCTGGTCGGGCGTCGTCATCTACGCCTATGGATTTTTGCAGACCACGACGCAAGCCTGGTGGATGGCAGCGTTCATCGCCGTGGTGTTGGGCGGCACGCAAGCCCTTTCACGCGGACTCTACTCCCGCATGATTCCCCCCGGACGCGAGGCTTCGTTTTTCGGACTTTATGAAATCTCCGAACGCGCCTCGTGGATGGGAATGGGAATGTTCACGATCGTAGTGAACCAAACGGGTTCCTATCGAAACGCCATTCTCCTTCTCATCGTCTTCTTCGTGATTGGCCTGTTGATTTTGATCTTCACTGACACTGACCGGGCAATACACGAAGCCGGAAACCTCCTGCCTGAAGAGGCGGCGGAAACCCAAAGTTAGGCGGCCGTGTTCTTACGTCGAGACGTGCCGGCACGCTTCAAACATTCGCGTGAGCAATAAGCAAGCGAGCCGCTGCTCATAGTCCTACTCTCCGGACTCCAGACACCGCACGTTTCGCATTTGACCAGTTTCTCGGCCGCATTGCCTGGCCGGGCGGGCGGGCTGGCGACTTGTTGAAAGTGCTGAATCGTGTTGAGGAGTTGTCGCGCGATAGTGATAACCGGGCGAAGCACTCGATACAGCACTAACGCGAGAACCAACAGGAGACCGACGACGAGCAGGATTTTCAATTGATTTTCTTAACCGCAGTTACGGGATCTAACCGGGAGGCACTAAGTCACGGCAAGTCGTCTTTTCGTCTGCGCGGATGTGGATCGACCGCGCGCCGACGCGACGGCGAATTTGGCGCGCGCCGGTCGATGCTGCCGGCCGGCAAACCGCGACCATGCACTGCCTCTGTCAGGATCCGAGTAATTTCCTGCGACAACGTGCGATGCTCGGCGGCGGCTTTGCGCCGCAGGGATTCTTTCAGATCGCTAGGGACATAAGCTCCGATGAAAACGCCTTTGCGATTGGCCATTGGTTGGGGGCTCCTTCTTTCCAGGCTGATCGAACTCGGAAATACGCCGCACTCAGACGATAAGAAGCATACAAAGCAGTACGAGGAAAATGCCGATGCAATGAGAGCAAGTCTGTAAGCCGAATTCTGTCTCCCGCTTTCAGATTTGAAATTTCAGATCTGAGTTCTCAAATCTGAAAGCGGAAGGGCGATCATTCCTCTAGCCCAACCGTTGCCGATTGGATCCAGCGACCTACCCGGAAGCCTTGGGCGGGCAGCCCGTTTTGAATCTCAAATTTTTGATCTGAGATTCAAGTTGCTTCCCTATTTGGTCTTGCACCGCGAGGAGTTTGCCTGGCCGCGCATGTCACCACACGCGCCGGTGCGCTCTTACTCTCTCAAATCTGAGATCTGAGATTAGCCTTTCGGCCGCACCGTTTCACCCATCACCTGCGGACTCAGATCTGAGATCTCAAAATCTGACTTGCCGCCGGCTGGTCTGTTTTCTGTTGCACTTGTCGTCGGCCCGCTTTGGAATCTTGAATTTGAATTCTTGAATCCGAAGATGCCGCCCCGCCGTTAGCGGGCTCGCTGCCCTATGGTGTTCGGACTTTCCTCTCCTTCGAATCGCGTCTGATTTCAAATCTGAGATCTGAATTCAGATTCTGAGACCGAAGCAGCGACCGCCCGACCTGCTCTCATGCAAGGCGCGATAATTATAGCAAACCATTGTTCAACACGCACAGTCGATTTGAAGCGAGTAGTCCTACTTTGCGTATCTTTGCGTCTTAGCGCCTTTGCGTGAACCAGCTGTTTCCCGAAGGGCATTCACGTAAAGACGCAAAGTCGCAAAGGATCGCAAAGACAAAATCGGAGACTACCTCAAGCGGGCTTGCGCAAGGATCTTGCCCAAATGGTTCACGGACTTAGCCGAAATAGCCCAAACCGACGCGCAGGTGGCGAAGCATCGACGCGGGCAGTGTTGAGACAATAAACCACGTCATCACTGAATGGGTGACGGCCAAAGCGAAGAGGTTCGGGGCACGCTGATAGACTGCGGCCCAAATTCCGCCTGCGATAAAAGTAATCAGCGTGATCCATGGATTGGGAAGATGCAGCAAACCGAAGATAACGGCCACGAGCGAAACGCTAAGCCAGCCACGGCCTAAGGCAATCACAGCGCGCCGATTGAAGAAGCCCTGGAGTACGTACTGTTGCGCCAAGGCCCAGGCAAATCCAATTGCGAGCTGAAGCGCCAGGTTTCGATTCGGATGCCATCGCAGAAAACTAATCGACGAACCAGTTGTCCACGCAACCAACAGGCATGCCCCAGTCACCATGAGGACCGGCACCGCCAACAGATAAAGTGCACGGAGAAAATTGTCGAATCGAAAGCCGACGTCGCGCAGGCTTTCGCGCCGGACGCGGTGCGACACGAACATCAACAGAACCCCAAAGATCACCGGCACCGCGATGACTGCCTTGCTGAAGCCTGCGGCAGAAGCAAGCATCCATTCCGCAATCACGACTGAGGACGCGACGGATGCGAGCTCCCAAATGGCGAGCGTCCGATCCGACAGCGCCGCAGTTTGAGGCGCGCTCGAATTATGTGGCGGTGAGGTTGAATCGTTCATTGAACAGGCGTGGACTGGACTGTGAAGCGCAATGGCTTTCCGATTATCTGGAGTGTTCTCCTCGCCGGCGAGGCGCCGCGATGGAGCAGATAGACGCGAACTTCGTGTTCGCCAGGCGGCAGCGCCGGTGTTTTGAAAATGAAACCGTGCGAGCCATCTGTAGCGCGTCCTGCCTGACGGACGTCTGGCCGCAACTCAGCGGCCGTGCGTTGTTCGATGAATTGATCGTCGATGAAGAGTTGTACTTCAACGCGCCGGCCTGGATTGTCGTCGTCGACAGCCCAACCGGAAATCGTTTGCGCGTCTGCAACGTCCAACCAGCCGCGCAGGCTCGGGTTTGTCGTTGAAAGGTAGAAACCTGCGGCCACCGTTGTGACCAGTAACGCTTCGACGATCGATTTGCCGATTAGCAAATTAACCAGGCCCGCACGTGAAAAGAGATTCATGTTCTGCTATTCGGGCAAAGAAAAAGGGCGGCACGCGTACGCACCGCCCTTCGTCATCCGCGTCTCATGCGGCAGAGATTATCACATACCTGACCTGACCTCGATTCGGTCACCGGCTTGCAGCAACGGGTCGGCCGCCTTTCCCTGTTCAATGGCCTTGAGATTGTGATCCTGCGATCTGAGAAAGCCGCTTCCATCGCGGCGCGAGATTTTTGCGGTGAATTGACGATCCTGGCGAACGCCACCGGCGGCGAGCAACAATTGCGTCAGTGTCATCCCCTGACGTAATTCCTTTTCGCCCGCAGTCACTACTTCCCCACCGACATAAACGAACAGACCGGACGCGGGCGAAACACGAATGACATCGCCGGACATTACCAGCATCGACAGCTCGTCGGTACGATTCACCGAGAGATTTGTTTCCTTGCCGTTTCTGACAACTGTTACGGTCGCGGCGTCTGAGCGCGGTAAAGCTTCAGCCAACAGCGTGAACAGTGGCATTGCTTCACGGCGCAGAACTTTGCGTCCGGGGTTGTCCACTGCGCCGGTTATCAAGACAAAGTGACTTGCATAATCGCGGACACTCACCGATGGTCGCGGGTTTTGAATGACCTTGATCTCCGCGCCCAGCCGGCGCGCGATTTCGTCAGGCGTAAGCCCGGCGACATTCAGTGGCTTGGCGAGCAGGGGGTACTCCAAGACCCCGTTCCTCATCACCGTAAAGAGTGTCGATTCGCGCGTCGCCATATTCGACAGACGAATGTCGAGCACATCGCCAATCCCAACCCGATAAGTCGAGGTCGGAGCGGTCGCCGGAGCAGGACGCGCTGTCGTGGAATTACTGACGTTCAAACTCGTCGGTTTCACCAGCTTCGGCTGGTTCACCGTAGCGCGTGGAATGTCGCGAGTGTTTGTTGGGCGCGGCGGCGTGACCACCGTCGGATGTGCAGCTACCGGGACACCGGAATCGCCCCAGGCTGGTTTCGGCTGATTCGCTATGCCGGCCTCGTTCGCGGGCGTGTTATTGGGCGCAACTGTTCGATTCCGGGTCGAAGAATTCTGATTCTCCTGAACTGTCGGGGGCGCGCCGGTCATACGCGCTCGGATTTGCGTTTGCGCAGTGGCCGCCGGAACAGCCACTAAAAGGAAGAGAAAAACGAGAGATGTGTTTTTCATCATGACACTCAACTCCACATCAACTTTGCTACTGGCGTCGGGCAATGACGCCGAATGCTCGCCCGTCGGGCAACGGGCTTATCAATGTGGATAAACGACTAAAGGCGGCTGGTTTCAGGAAAATTCGGGAAGTTTCCCCCAGGGGGACTTGCAGGTGGGGCAGAATTATTCGGACTTGACGGTCCGCGGCAAGAGTTCGCCGGCCATTTGAATTCCGTCTTTACCGCTGTCACGGACGGCTTGCGAGACGGTTACGAGAGACCCGCCGGGCTCCTGTTGCGCCAGCTTCAGCACCATCGGCAGGTTCACGCCGGAAATAACTTCTACTGTGGGGTCATCAAGAAACATCGAGGCGACATCGGTCGGCGCGCCACCGAACATGTCGGTGATTATCAAAACGCCTTTGCCCTTTGATACGCGGGCGATCGCGCGCTCCAACTCGTGACGCGCGACATCCACATCATCATGCCAGTCGATCGAAGCTGAAGTGATATGCGGCAGCGGTTTGCCGAGAATCATTTCTGCCGCGGCGAGAAACTCACTCCCCAAATGTGCATGCGAGACGATCACTCCGCCCACGAGGGGTTGAGGAGCAGTACGCGCTGTGCCGTCGATAACTTTCATCTCGCTCTAACTCTTAGCGTGTGCGGCCTGACGCACGTCGCGGTGGACCGCTTGCGCATCGAACCCAACTTTACGCAGCCGCGACGCCAGTTCATTCGCAACCATTACCGATCGGTGACGCCCGCCCGTGCAACCTATGCCGACTGTCAGATACGACTTCCCTTCCCGTTTGTATTGCGGCAGCAGATAAGTCAGCAGATCCATGAACCGTCCGACCGTGTCCTCGACCTCGGGCTGCGCGTTCAGGTACTTGATGACCCGCTGATCGTCACCGGTCAGGTTCTTCAAAGTGGAGACGAAGAACGGGTTCGGAAGATGCCGCACATCAAACAGAAGCTCCATCTCTCGCGGCACTCCGTATTTATGACCGAAGCTCAAAACCTGAACCCGCATTGGCGCCGCACTTGTTGAAGGCCGGAATCGCTCGAGTAACACGTTCCGCAGCGAATGAACCGTGTAGTCGGAAGTCTCGATCACTTCATCGGCAAGCGCGCGCACGCGCTTCATCGCGGTCCGTTCCGTGCGAATCGCATCGTGCAGGCCCTTGCCACGTTCCGCCGGGTGGGGCCGGCGCGTCTCACTGAAGCGGCGCGCCAGGATCTCATCCGAAGCTTCAAAAAAAAGAACTGAAACAGACAGGCCGCGGCGGCGAAGACTGCGCAGTTGCGTCGCGAAGTCGGCGAGGAACTGGCCTTCGCGAAAGCTGATCACCAGGGCCGCGCGATCGATCCGTCCGCGATCATCGTCGCGCGACTGCACCAGGCGCGCGAAGGTGGGCAGCAGCGTC
Source organism: uncultured Acidobacteriota bacterium (assembly GCA_963726075.1). Lineage (GTDB taxonomy): Bacteria > Acidobacteriota > Blastocatellia > Pyrinomonadales > Pyrinomonadaceae > UBA11740. The sequence goes on from CAVSAQ010000002.1 coordinate 1,136,684, forward strand.
AGCGGCATATTGTCCACGCAAAAGTATCCCAGGTCTTCGAACGCGTTCGTCGCCGAACTCATGCCCGAACCGCTGAGCCCCGTGATAATGACGACGTCAGGCGCGGTGCCCGCGATCGTCTCAGGTTTTCGTTTTGCTGCCATAACGTGGCACAGACTTCAGTCTGTGACTTCAACGACATTGAGCGTGATCCTGGTGGAAACCACAGACTGAAGTCTGTGCCACTACATCGCAAACGTCCTTCAATGTAATTGGGAACTGTTCATCAATACAAGCACAAACGAAAAGGAGCGCGACCATTTGATCCGCTCCTTTGCCGTAATCAAAATTCAATCACCGTCACGGCTCGATCAGACCAAAGTTTCCATCCTGACGCTTGTAAAGTACGCCGAGACGGTCTGTGTCCGCGTCCCGAAAGACGACGAACTGATCACGGCGGCCTGACAAGTCGAGAGCGGCCTCTTCAGCGGTCATTGGCTTCACCGCGTACCGACGCGCGGCGATGATGCGAGCCGGTGGCGGCGCGGCTTCAATCTGTCCATCCGGACTCGGGGCGTCCGCAGATCTCTTGCGCGCGTGCTGCTTGCGGTCAATGATGCGTTTCTTTAGTTTGAGAGCCTGCTTCTCGAGCTTGTTGATCGCCCGGCTCAAAGCCATGTACATGTCGGCGTTCGTGTCTTTGGCTGCGAGCGTGTGATCGAGCCAGTAAACCACGATCTCGCCTATCTGCCGGTTCTTCTCGATTTCGAGAATTACATGTACGCGCGGCTCGGTTCCATTGAAGATGTTGTTAAGCTTCTTGAACTGCTCTTCCACATGACGTCGAATTGCTGGAGTGACTTCCACATGGCGTCCGGTATATTCAAACTTCATTGCGGTTTTTCGCCTCTCCTGTTGGCGCGCAGGACGAATTGTTTCCAGCTTAGCGATGCGAAGCGACGATCAGCACACTAAACAACTGCGCGACGCTCGCGCGACCCGGGAATGCTCATTTGGTCCCGGTATTTCGCCACCGTTCTGCGCGAAAGTTTTATTCCATCTTTCACCAGTATCTTTACCACTTGATCGTCGGTAATTGGGTTGTGAGAGTCTTCTTCTTCTATCAATTTTTTGATCTTTAGCTTGATAATTCGCGTCGATACTTCCTCACCTTCCTCGTTTAGCATGCCTTCGGTGAAGAAGCGGCGCAGTTCGATCACGCCTTGCGGTGTGTGTGCGTATTTGCGATTGACGACGCGCGACACCGTCGAAAGGTGCATGCCGATGTCTTCGGCGATGTCTTTCAACATCATCGGCTTGATGTACTGGACGCCGTTATCCAGAAACTCGCGCTGCCGGTTCACGATCGATTCCACGACGCGATATATCGTCTGGCGGCGGTGCTCGATGTTTCGCAACAGATCGACCGCCGAGCGCATCTTCTCCTTGATGAAGTCACGCGTCTCCTTGGTCGTGTCACCCTGCGAAAGCATTTGTTGATAACTGGGACTGATGCGCAGCCGCGGACTGCCGTCGTCGGCGAAATAGATAATGTAATCGCCGCCTTCGTCCAGCTTCTCGATGTAGATTTCGGGCGAAATCAGAACCGGCTCTTCCGACGAATAGCGGCGACCCGGATATGGGTCGAGCGTGCGAATGAATTCCAGCTCAGCAACAAGCGTTTCGACGGTTAAATTAATCTGTTTTGCCAGGTGTGGCAGCTTGTGCTGCTGCAAGGCTTCGAGGTGGTCGCGGATCAATTGGCTGGCCAGCCGTTCAGTCTCGCCGCGCACCTCCAGCTGCGTCAGCAGACACTCGCGCACATCACGCGCGCCACAGCCAACCGGATCGAGCCTTATCACCAGCTGACGCGCGCGCTCAACAGTCGCTTCCGGCCAACCGCCTTGCGCCGCGATCTCTTCGTTGCTCGCATTTAGGCGGCCATCTTCATCAAGATTTCCGATGACGGCTTCCGCGGCGTCGCATACCTCGCCGTCCCCACAATCCATGTGAAGCTGCCATTCAAGGTGCTCGCTTAATGAAGGCGCCTTCGTAAGAAACTGCTCGAAAGTTGGTGCGTCTTCCTTGTACTCAAATTCCTGGGTCTTGTACCCGGGGTCGAGGTAGTCCTGAAACTCGCGGCCGAAATCCACTTCTTCAAAGGGATCGCGCGTCCCTTCGACCGCAGAGTCTTCGGTGCCTTCAACCGTGGCTGCTTCCGCATCCATTTCAAAGTCACCGGTAGGTTGAGCGTCAGGTCCCGATTCGGAAAACGCGACTTCGCCGTCACCAGTGCCATTTGAAGACGGCGATCCTAGTTCCGGAGCAGATGCATCGACGCTCGGTCCGGGCAGATTTTCGAGCTCGCCGCCATTGGCCATGTGGTCGAGGATCTTCTCAGCCAGTTCGCGCGCTTCCTCCTGCGTGGCGACTTCTTCGAGCACCGGATTTTCATTCAGCTGTTGCTGGATCAAATCGGAAAGCTCGATGGTAGTCATCTGCAGCATCTCGATCCGTTGACGCAACTGCGGCGTCAATACGAGTCGCTGCGAAAGACTGGTGGTTAACCTAACTGACATAGTCGGTGAATCTGCTCTTCAACTGCCGGGGGCTTGCGTGCGGGAATCCCGCGGGGAGATTATAACGCAATCGCGCATCAATCACTCGTCACGTTACATTCGGAACTTCTCGCCAAGATAAAGTCTTCGAACCTCGGCATCTTCTGTCAAGTCCCGCGGCTTTCCAGAGCGAAATATTTTTCCTTCGGCCATGATGTAGGCGCGATCGGTGACGCCGAGCGTCTCGCGGACGTTGTGATCCGTGACGAGAATTCCAATGCCGCGATCCCGCAAATACAGGATGACGGTTTGAATGTCATCTACTGCCTTCGGATCGATTCCGGCGAATGGCTCGTCAAGCAGGATGAACTGGGGCTCAGTGGCTAACGCGCGCGCGATCTCAGTGCGACGACGTTCACCGCCCGACAAAGATTCGCCGCGCGTGTTGCGTACATGCTCGATGCCGAATTCCTGAAGCAGTTCCTCAACGCGTTTTAGTTGTTCACGACGACGCAGACCCATGGTCTCGAGCACGGCAAGCAGGTTTTCGGCGACTGAAAGTTTTCGAAAGATTGATGGCTCCTGGGGTAAGTATCCCAGGCCAAGTCGGGCCCGCAGGTACATCGGCAGACGCGTCACGTCCTCGCCGCTCAAGGAAATTCGGCCGTCTTCAGGGGTCTCCAGGCCCACCATCATGTAGAACGTGGTGGTCTTTCCCGCTCCGTTTGCGCCCAGCAAGCCGACCACTTCGCCTGGTTCAACGTGGAGTGAGACGTCATCCACCACGCGCCGGCGGCCGTAGGATTTCCGCAAATTGAACGCGGCCAGCGCGCGCGCCGACGCGGTCTTTGACTCGGACTCATTCGCGCGCGGCTGCGCTTTCGTGATTGGCGGAGCTTCGATGGTTTGGGCCAAAACGCTTTCCTTCATTGCGCAGCGGACACTTCGTCTTGCAGTTTAACCGCTCGGACGGCGGCGACAAACTCCTTCATGCGCGCATGGTCCTTCTTGCCGGGCGAAAGCTCGAGCGCGCTGCAGGCATCAACGACGTCAGGTTGAACCCTGACGATAGCCTCAGCGACATTTTCCGGCGAAAGACCGCCAGCCAGGATAAGAAACGGGAGGAGTTCAGCTGCCTTACGGGCTATCGCCCAATCCGCAATGCGACCGGTCCCTCCCAGCAACTGAGGATCAAAAGCATCGATGAGGATCGCGTCCGCTGAATATTTGCTTAAAGCCTGTAAATCAAGCGCTTCTGTAGCTGAGACGGCCTTGTATACCAGTCCCTGCCCATATTCCTTCTTAAGTTGATCACAGAACTCGATCGTCTCATTACCATGAAGTTGAACACCATCGAGTGCGCACGCGCTCGCGATGCGGAATATGTCTTCCATCGATTCGTTCACGAACACACCGATCATCGGGGGACATGGCTCAGTCGCCGTTTCAGATCGAACGGTCTCGATGATTTCACGCGCTGCACGCGGTTCGATGTATCGCGGACTAGGGCGATAAAAATTGAAACCCAGAAGGTCAGCGCCGGCCTCAATCGCGGCGCGGGCGTCTTCAAGGTTGGTGATGCCGCAAATCTTCACACAGGGTGAATACGAAGACGGCCGCCCTGGCAGGCCCATGAACTGCCGAATCTTAACTGCAGGATCGCGTGCACGCATTAAGACTTCGCCGACCAGGAATCCACGGTAGCCGATTTTCTGAAGTTCAGGAATCAGTTCAGGTATCAACCCGCTCTCGCTGACGAGGGTCACGTCCGGCGGCGCCGCGTACGCCACGTGTATCGAAATCTTGCTCGAGACTTCAAACGTCCGCAGGTTCCGATTGTTTACGCCAAGTAACCGCGCGCCGGATGCAACAGCGCGCTGGAACTCTTCCAGCGAATGAACCTCGACCAAAGCATCCATACCCAAGTCATTCTCAGCCAGCAGGCGCAGGCGTGGCAGAGTCTGATCATCCAGCGCAGCGACAATCAGCAACAATGCGTCTGCCCCAGCCACCGCCGATTCGTACACCTGATATTCATCAAAAATGAAGTCCTTGCGCAGCACTGGCAGGCGGCTGGCTTCCCGAACACGCCGCAGATCATCGAGCGACCCATCGAAGTAATCTTCCTCGGTCAGAACCGAAATGGCCGCTGCGCCTGCAGATTCGTAAATCCGGGCTGTCGCTGTGGGGTCAGCCGCGGAATTGATTGGGCCTTTGGAAGGAGATCGCCGTTTGAACTCGGCGATGATGTTGGGCCGGCTTCTGTCGCTCAGCGCGGTTGTCAGTCGCCGCGAACCGGTCTGAAGGTGAGCGAGTTCGCGCATGTGTTCAATCGGTACGCGCGCCTTCGCGGCCTCTACGCGTTGACGCTTTACGCTGATTATTTCAGAGAGAAAATCCATCGGCGCTCACTCGCTCGCACTGGTCATTCGTATCAACTCGTTCAGTTTTGCAACGGCGCGGCCACTGTCGATACTGTCTTCGGCTAAACGCATGCCCTGTTTCAGAGTGGCTGCCGATCCGCCGACGTGCAAGGCAGCCGCGGCATTTAGCATCACAAGTGTGCGGGCCGTGCCTCGCCGCTGCCCGCCCAGGACGCCGTGAATCGTCGTCGCATTTTCTTCCGCGCTCTCACCTGCCAATCCATCGAGAGAACTCCTCTGAACGCCGAAATCCTCCGGGACAATCTCGAAAGTGCGAGTGTTGCCGTCGGACGCCTCCGCAACAAACGTTTTGTCCGCCAGCGTTATTTCATCAAGGCCGTCCGCTCCATGCACGACCCACGCGCGTTCGGTTCCGAGCTTTGATGACGCCCTGGCAAGCTTTTCCACGAAGTCCCGATTGGACACGCCGATAATCTGCCGCGGCGCGCCCGCCGGGTTCGTCAACGGGCCAAGCAGATTGAAAGTCGTCTGCACACCGAGTTGCCGGCGAATCCCGGCCACGCGCGCGGTGGCGCCATGGTAAAGGGGCGCGAACATGAAACAGATGCCAAGCGCATTCAAACATCTCTCAGAAACTTCAGGTGCGACCGAAACGTCAACACCCAATGCCGATAACACATCGGCACTGCCGCACTTGCTGCTCGCCGCGCGATTGCCGTGTTTGGCGACCGCCAGTCCTGCACCCGCAATGACGAACGCTGCCGCCGTCGAAACATTAAAACATTTGGCTGAACTCGATCCGGTTCCGGCCGTATCAATGAACCGTTCGTGCCGGGACTGAATCCGCGTCGCGCGCGCTCGCATGCCTTCGGCCAGCCCGGCTAACTCTTCGACTGTCTCGCCCTTGAGCTTAAGCGCGATCAGCGTCGCGGCGATCTGACCGTCAGTCGCCTCGCCGTTAAGCAAAGCTTCAAGGAGATTGTTCGCTTCAGTTCGCGAAAGGTCTTCGCGGCGCATTAAACGCCCAATGAAGTTTTTGAGCCCGGAGTCTGAAGTCTGAGGGCTGGTGGCGGCTGTTGGATGATTCATCGTCGCTACGCTTCCATTGAATGGATTGACTCCAGACTTCGCACTCCAGACTCAGAGACTAAGAAAATTCTTGAGCAGCTTCTTCCCTTCGGTCGTCATGATCGATTCCGGATGAAACTGAACGCCTTCGATCTTCAGTCTGCGATGGCGCAAACCCATGATCGTTCCGTTCGGTGTCGTCGCAGAAATCTCCAATTCATCCGGGAATGTCTCACGCTCGACGATCAGCGAGTGATACCGGCCCGCGGGGAAAGGATTTTCCAAACCCTCGAAGATCGTTTTTCCGTCGTGCTGCACCCGTGACGATTTTCCGTGGAATTGCCGGGACGCGCGCACCACTCGTCCGCCAAACACCTGGCCGATTGCCTGATGCCCCAAACAAACGCCCAGAATAGGCAGTTTGCCGGCGAACTTTTCGATCACCGTCATCGCGATGCCCGCGTCAGAGGGCGTTCCCGGTCCCGGCGAAATTAAAATGCGATCAGGCTTCATCGCCGCAATCTGCTCGACAGTGACTTCATCATTGCGCCGGACTTCGATCCGCTCGCCCAGCTCCCCTACGTACTGCACGAGGTTGTAAGTAAACGAATCGTAATTGTCGATTACAAGAAGCATGTCAGTGATCAGTGGTCAGTTGTCAGTCGTCCGTTGTCAGTTGCGCATTGTTTGTAGCCAATTGTCTGTAGCCAACAAAGCGTTCATCTCGTCGTTGTACAACTGACCACTGACTACTGACAACGAACAGCTGATCACTGACTACTGACGATCCCTTTCCGCAGCAAGCAACATAAGTTCGATACGGGCGCGGCTATTCTTCGCGGCCCAACCCGCCGCCGTCACGCCATCCACATCGCGAATTTTCGGATCGGCGCCGCGAGTGAGCAGCATGCTGACAATCTCCTCGTGCCCGTAAGCGGCCGCCCACATCAGGGGCGTGCCTCCCAATGAGTTCTTGACGTTCGGATTCGCACCATTGTCCAACAGCAATTTAAGTATCCTTGCGTTTCCGTAAAGCGCTGCACCGTGCACGGCCGCGTCACCGTCTTTGTCCTGATGATTCACATCCCCGCCACGTTTCAGAATCAACCCCACGGCTTGTTCCCGCTGATGCCACACTGCGAGCATCAGGGCCGTCATGCCTTCCGGATTTTCAGCCTTGAAATCAATGTTTGGTCGCGCAAGTAAGACGTCGGTGACCACGTCCTGATCTTCTGATAACGCAAGCAGGAGCGCGGTCGAGGAATTACGCCCTTTTGCATTCACATCAGCACCGCCACGCAAAAGCGCTTCGACGATTGTGGCCTCACCGCGCGCGGCGCTCGCGGTCAGAGCAGTATCACCGTCTGCATTCTTCGCGTTCACGTTGATGCCGGCGCTGATAAAACCGTTAATCGCAATGACATCGCCGGCCGCCGCGGCTCTGAAGAAGGAGGGCTCGTCGAAGTCGTATCCCCGCAGTTTTAGAAATTGCCTGGCGGCTTCAGGTGTCGGCTGATCGCTCGAGGTGCCAGTGCACGCACCCAGACACATGCATAGCGCCAGCGCGGCGTATTTAGCGGACCGGCGGAGACGGTCAGGTTTGCGACTATTTTTCACAGCGCGAAACAGTTGCATGAGTAATTCTGACCGGCGAAACGGGTTTCTCTTCCTCCGCCGGCGCCCGGTTGATCGAGTCGGCGACTTCAATCCCGCGCAGCACACGGCCAAAAGCCGCAAACTTTCCGTCCAGATGCGGCCCATCGCCGACAAGAATAAAGAAGTGCGTCGTAGCGCTGTTCGGCTCCTCCCCCCGCGCCATCGACACGATTCCGCGCACGTGTTTCACGTCGTTAGGCTCGTCGGGCAGCGACCGTTGCATTCTGGCCGACAGTTCCCCGCCCCACTTCTCGCTCGTCGAAAGATTGCCACCCTGAATCACAAAACCTTTCACGGTGCGGCTGAAGGTTGTCGTGTTCAGCGCGCCCGAAGCCGCCAGATTCAAAAACCCGCGCACGGTTTCAGGGGCCTTGTTCGGTAATGTCTCAAACACGATTAGGCCTTGTTCGGTTTCGAGTGATACGCACTGGCCCGTCATCTGCTCGACTGAGGCGCCGACGAACGGATCAACCTTTGGAGTGGGCGACGCAACCGGTCGCGCGTTGGCTTTCTTCAAAGTGTCCGCGCCCGGCGATGGATTCTGTGCGCAGACCGCGGTCGCAGCCGCCGCCAGGATTATCAGAAGTTTAACGAAGGTCATAGGCCTTTCTCAGCCAACTCGATCGCGCGAAATAGCGCGCGCGCTTTGTTGACGCATTCTTCGTACTCACGCTCCGGAACTGAGTCGGCAACAATGCCGGCGCCCGCCTGCACGGTGGCCACCCCGTCGCGCAAATGGATTGTCCGGATGGCGATACAGGAATCCAGGTTGTCGGCGTAATCGACATAAAGCACGGACCCAGCGTAAACGCCGCGCTTCGCTGGTTCCAGCTGATCGATGATTTGCATTGCCCGAATCTTTGGCGCGCCGGTGACTGTGCCCGCAGGAAAACAGGAACGCAACGCATCGAATCGATCGAGATCGTCACGCAAGCGCGAGCGCAGGCTAGTCACCAGATGCTGGACATGCGAATAACGTTCGATCGACATCAGCTCTTCGACTTTCACCGACCCGTAATCCGAGACGCGTCCCAAGTCGTTTCGCCCCAGATCCACGAGCATTGTGTGCTCGGCGACTTCTTTCTCATCGCTGCTCATCTCTTCGCCGAGCATCCAGTCTTCCGCTTCAGTCGCACCGCGTCGCCGCGTTCCCGCAATCGGACGGTAATCCAAGCGTTGACCGTGACAGCGAACCAGCATCTCGGGCGATGATCCAATAATCGTCTCGCCGCCCATGCGCAGCAGGAACATGTAAGGCGAAGGGTTTGTCGCGCGCAGCGCACGATAAATCGCCAAAGGATCGGCGGCAGTTGGCTTGGTGAATTTCTGGGCGATGACTGCCTGATAACAGTCGCCGGCCGCGATGTGCTCTTTAACCTTTTCGACTGCCGCTTCGAATTGCGGCCTCGGCCAATTGGATTGGAAGTGAACGGTTGTTTGTCCTATTGTCCGCTGACTTGCAGGAACAGTTACCGGCTCGCTCAGCAGGTCCTCAATTCGCTCGGTCTCGCGAACGGCTTGGTCGTAAAGGGCGCGCAACTGTTCACGATCGCCCGACGCTTCAGACACGAATACGACGGAACTGATTTCAATTTGCTGCTGCACGCGATCGAAGGCCAGCACAGTGCGAAAGAACATCCAGGCGGCATCATCTGATTCCGATTGAGGTCCATTGCGACTCAGCACAGGCTCGAACCAACTCGCCGCGTCATACCCGAGGTAGCCGACCGCGCCTCCGCACAACGGCGCCAGTCCGGGCCGACGGGCCAGCTTCTTTTCGCGAAACGTCTCGCGCAGGACTTCAACCGCATTGCGCTCGACTGTTTCCTGCCCGCCCTCTTTCTGAATCGTGGTTGTGTTGCCGCGACCGCGAGCGATCATCCACGGGTCGGCCCCAACGAATGAATAACGCGCCAGCCGCTCACCGCCTTCGATTGATTCCAGCAAAAACGAGTACGACGCGTCGCCCGAAATCCGGAGAAACGCTCCGAGCGGCGTCTGCAGATCCGCGAGCACCGTCCGCGTCACCGGCACCACGTTTCCGCGCGCGGTTTCGCGTTCGAAGTCTTCGAAGGTAGCTGGCGTCAGTTCGAGCATCGAGGCGTAGATTATCAACTTTAACCGCGCTGACAAACCAATAGACCTATCGTGTGGCCCGAAAGCAGCCTATAATATGACCATGTTCGAGACCGACACAGTTCTACCGCCCGATCCTGTTATTGAGGCCTACAAGAAGGACGTGGATCGTACGTTGATTCGCGAAAACTTGAAGCTAACGGTTGAGCAGCGGTTTGAAAAGCTCATGACCCTGCAGCGGGTCGCCGAAGAGTTGTGCTACATAGGCCGAGAGGATTTAGTTATCGGGTTAACAGATGCGGCGCTCAGAGCATTCGATTGGCGGCCAGCCAGTGTCCCCCATCCACAACCAGCACCGCGCCATTAATATAACTGGCGGCGTCTGAGCATAGAAAGACGGCAGCGGCTTCGATATCTTTGATCAGGCCGAAGCGGCCGAGCGGCACGCGCTGGCGAAGTTTTTCCTTGACTGGCTCGGGCACGAGGCGCTGCATGCCTTCTGTATCTTCAATTGGTCCGGGCGCAATCGCATTAACGCGAATGCCATAGCGGCCCCACTCGACCGCGAGATTTCGCGTGAGCGCATCGACGCCGGCTTTGGCCGCCGAGACATGAAGCTGCATCGGCGTGCCAAGATAATGCAGCGTCGCGCTGATGTTCAGAATCTGTCCGCGGTGCTGCTTGAGTTGATCGAATGCGGCACGGCAGACGTTGAATGTGCCTTTCAGATCGATATCGACCACTGTGCCGAAGCCGTTGGGTGAAAGCTCCTCCGGTTTGCAAAGAAAGTTTCCGGCCGCGCCATTCACGACTATGTCGATCCTGCCGAAATGCTCAACGGTAGCGGCAACGGCGGTCGCCAACTGATCCGGATGGCGAACATCTGCCGCGACTGCGAAGGCTTCACCAGAGGTACCAGTCCGCGCGTCGTTTATGGCTGCGGCCGCAGGTTCGAGATGTTCCATGCTGCGGCTAACCAGCGCGACGTTCGCACCGGCTTCAGAGAGTGCGCGCGCCACGCCTCCGGTGATACCCGTGCCGCCACCCGTTACAAACGCAACATGTCCGGTCAGGATACCTTTTGCGAAGATTGTTTCCATATGTTTGTGGCACAGACTTCAGTCTGTGATTTCGATGAACGTTGCCAGCTAGACAGAAGGGAGCCACAGACTGAAGTCTGTGCCCCGAAGACTAACCGCCGGCGATGAACGGTCTTGCCTGAACTATGTAGATCTGTCCACGCATGTAAGCCCACTCAATGTCCTGGTCGCGTCCGCCGAATACGCGTTTGATGTTTTGCCCCGCGGCCGCAAGTCGTCGAACCACCGCATCGCTGAGAACAGCTCGTTCGCCGCTAATCGGAATTTCTTTGACGCCTCCGTTTTCGTCGAACGTCAGCAAACTGTCTTCTTCGGAACGTGTCAGCACTTGCACGGCGTTAGCACGCGGCCGGAATACAACCTGCTCGGCAACTCTCTGTCCTTCGACTACTTTGATGCCGAGTCCGCGTTTGGCGCTGATGTAGATGGCTTCGCGCGCATCACGATTGAATGGATCCGTCGTAATCATCACGCCCGAGCTTTCAGAATTAATGCCATCCTGAATCAGCACGGCCATGAATACTTTCATGTGATCAATGCCGGCGCGCTCGCGGGCTTCGTAAGCCTGGAAGTTCCAAACTGACGCCCAGACCGTCTTGATGCCCTCGATCAATTGCTCGTCAGTCCGAAGATTCGGCATGCTGGAGTAGAGCCCGGCGCCGCTAAAATTCGGCAAATCCTCGCTGTTTGTCGAGCTGCGCGCGAACACGCCTCGACCGCCCAGGTCGGCCCGCCAACGACGCAGCACTTCCGCGCGCAGCCCCGCGTCGAACGTTCCCCGCTGAATCGTTTCCCTGAGTTTCGTCAACTCACCGCGCCGATGCGCCGGGTCGTGCACGAACTTTTGGTCGTTCATCAGTTCGTAAATCTCGTCGTCGATTTCGTTATGTTTGATGAACGCGTCGTAGTACGAGAACGGAACCGTGAATCCGGGAGGTACCGAGAAACCCGGTAACCGCGCCCGAATTAATTCGCCAAGGTTCGCTGACTTTGCCCCGTATGCAATCGATGATGTTCTTCGCTGCGCAGTTAAGGGGGCAAGTCCCGTCACTGACAAATCGAATCGCGGCGTCATGATGTCGCGCCGCTGTTTCAGCCGCTGCTGATACTCCGCCAGGGCTGTATTGTCCGCGCGCTTGATCGTGTAGGTGTCGCGGCGCGCGTCGAACTCGACCCACCAGCCGTCATACTGCTTCAACAGCTCGTGGGCATTCTTGATGTAAGCGTTCGGGACGCCCCAGCCTTTCGCGAGCAGATTGATGTGCGACAGCGGCGTTGAAGGTTTGCTCGTAATGATGCCGGCGACCGGGGGCAATTGAATCGGGACTTCGTCAAGCACGAGAATTTCGTTTGAACCAATCTCCACGTGGTCATCAAGCTTCTGAATGACGTGAATCCGGCCCAGGCCTTTCGCGACGTTCAATGCCTGATATTCCTGTCCGCGGAGGATCTCAGTTTGCAGCACGCGCGCTAGCCCGGCGATGTTGGCTGAGGCTTGCTCCTGCCGCAGCGAATTCGGTTTGTAAGCAACGGATGTGAAGAATGTCCGGTTGATGACCACGGAAGTTAGTTTGATCTGTTCTGGTGGAATCAGATCGCCTTCCCAGAATTCAAATGTCCATTTTCTGACTGGGGTTTGAAACGCAACCGTACCGAGAATGAATCGGCGGTTCGGCTTAATATAATTGTTCTCAAAAAATACCTGACCGCGTTCAAGCGAAAGGTAAGTGCCGTTAACGAAGTCCTTGTGAAACTTGTAGCGCTTTGAATTGACGTAGTAGATGCGGTTCTTGTTCTGCCGATCGATCACGAACATCACATGGGGCAAAGCGTACGGCGTATCCTGATCGTAAACGACCCCAAGCGAATCAAATTCGGGTCGGGAACGTACCGCCGGCAGCGAATTCGGTCCCTGCGCTTGGCCCACCGCGGACGTGGGGGCCAACGTCCACAGAATCAGAACCAGAAGTAATGACAATTGCTTTCGACTCATCAGGTTTACTGCTGCGCCTATTAGTGTTTCAAGACGCTGACTGCTTCCCGCGCCAATAATTCTACCAGATCGTCAACATGCCGCTGCTCAGTCAGATAACTGTTGATGTTCACGCGCAGCGCACGGCGGCCGTGAAGAATCGTTGACGGAAAGAACGCTTTGCCGCTGCGTTCGATGCGCTGCTGCAAAGCCTGCTGAACCTGATCCTGATCCTCCGGCGCCATCGCCCGCACCGTCTCAGGGAGATAACGGAAGCAGCACACTGCCGTTTCAATCTCTCCGATACGCCTGAAATCGGGCAACTGGTCCAAACGTCGCGCGAGGTGTTCCGTCAGCTCCAGGTGCCGGTCAGTAGTTTCGGCGTACCCTAATTTGCCCATGAACTTAAAGCACATCCACAGCTTCAAGGCGTTGAAACGCCGCGTGCCCATCTGACCGTAACGAAAGAAATCGAACTGTGCGTCCGCGAAACCGCGCTGCTCACTTAAGTATTCAGGCGACATGTCAAACGAGTTGCGGAGAACCTGCGCCCCGTCGCGCACTAATGTCGCGCCGCATGAAAACGGCACAAACATCCACTTGTGCGGATCGAAAGTGATCGAGTCGGCCATCTCAATGCCACGCAACTTTGACTTGTGCTTGTCGGAAAAAGCGAGCCCGCCCCCGTACGCCGCGTCAACGTGAAACCACAGATCGTGCTCGCGCGCGATATCCGCAAGTTCCGGAAGCGGATCGATGACTCCTGTGGAAGTCGTCCCGGCCACGCCGACGATACAGAAGGGGCGGCGGCCCGCTTTAATGTCTGTGCTGATCGCATCTTGCAAACGATCGAGCCGGATGTGAAAGCGTTCGTCCGTTTCAATCTTGCGCAGGCTCTCGCGCCCAAGTCCAAGGATGTCGAGACTTTTCTCAACCGAATAGTGACACTGTTCGGACGTATAAACCGTCAGTTCCCCGGCGGCGCGGGCGCCAAGTCGTGGGACGTCACGGGACACTCGATCGCGCGCACACTTCAGCGCGATCAGATTTGCTTCCGAACCGCCGCTGGCGAGCACGCCATACGCCGTCGATTCATAGCCGATTAATTCGCACAACCAGCGGATCACTCGATCTTCGATTAGCGCCGAAGTCGGCCCGTTCCGCCAGGCGCCGGCATTTTGGTTAAGTGACGCAGATAGCGCGTCGGCCCACACGCCAATCGCCAAAGGCGTCGGATTGAACTGGCCGAAGTAGCGAGGGCTCGGAACCTGCATGGCGTGTGGCACAACGTCGCGGGCAAACTTGTCGAGAATTTCCTGTGCGGGGATCCCATGCACTGGCAAGGGTTCTTCAAATAGCTTCTTGAGATCGTCAGGCGTGGCCCTCGACGTGACGGGCCGCGATTCGAGAGAGAGCGCGTGCTCGGAGATTAGTTTGGTGACCGCGTGCCCGAGCGTTTCGTGCAGCCGGCTGAGTTCGTCAGGGGTCATGATAAGGTTAGCCACGCCAACGCGAACGACGCTAATGTAAACAGATAAGACGGCAAATGGAAACGGAGCTCGAACAATTCAGACGCGCGCTCGTGGTGAACAGTGCCGAGTTCGGAGTCGAATTTCAATCGGAACACATTGAGCGTCTAATCTCGTATTACGAGCTGCTTCTGAAGTGGAATCCGAAACTGCATCTGGTCGCGCCGTGCTCACCCGAAGAGTTCGCCGTCAGACACATTCTCGAATCTCTCACGCTCCTGAGACATGTCCCAACGAATGCGCATGTCGCCGACGTAGGAACCGGCGCCGGGCTTCCTAGCATTCCGTGCCTGCTTGTGCGCGATGACTTACACGGTGTGTTGATCGAGTCATCACAACGCAAGGCGGCGTTTCTGAAAGAGGCCGTACGCCCCATCAAATCTCCCGACCGAACTCAACTGATCGTGGCACGCTTCGAAGATGTTCCCTGCCCCGACGTGGCCTTCATCACCTGCCGGGCCCTCGACAAGTTCAGCGAACTGCTGCCGAAACTGATCGCTTGGGCACCCCCAGAAGCGACTTACTTGTTCTTTGCGGGCGAATCGCTGTTGGAGCAAATTCGACAGTTGCTCCCGGTTCGCGCTGTTGAACGCATCCCACATTCTGAGAAGCGATTTCTCGTCACGGCTGGTGTGCACGAAGACTAGAAACCGTGCCCCGTTCTGTGGAACGGCTTTCCGATTGAATATTTCCTGTCTTTACAAGTTCACCTATTGAAGTCCGAGGCCAACAAACGTGTTCGCCAGAGCCCCACAGAAGACAGGTAGATAATGCGATTACCTTTGAAAGCGTCCTTTGGAATGGCGGTATTGGTGTTTACGTTGGCGACGGTTCCGGCGGCGAAAGCCGACACGCTTTCGGTTAGCACTGATGGCTTTACGGTTAATAACCTGGGCAATGACGGCTCAGTCCCGAACGGTTTGGACACATTGATTGGCCACGCCTCAACGCGACCCCTCACTTTTGACGGCCCCGGCAGTTTTGTGGCCACGCTGAACGACCTTACCTTCGCGATGGGCTTTACTGGCGATACCTCTCCGGGCTCTCACGACTTCAATTTCTCACAACTCGTCTTCATCGACGGGCAGGCGCAGATGATGAACATCTTCGGCACGATCGACATCGGCTTCGATGTTCACACTTTGCATTTGCTTCATGCCAATCCATTGACGTTCACTTTCGACACGTTCACGGTAGACGTAAACATAATGCCAGTGTCGATCTTCGGAAACTCCGGACTCGATTTTGGCGAGTTCTGCGGACTCCTTGAAGCGCAACTCACCATCACGCAGAACTGTGCACCGGTGCCCGAGCCAGCCACGCTCACGCTGTTAGGCCTCGGCTTGGCGGGAACTGCCGCCAAGATCCGGCAACGCCGCAAACGAGTGGCACGGGCGTCCCGCCCGTGATCTCACGCGCAAGATGCGCGTGCCACATCAAACTGAATCTATTTAATTGTGACTGTGATTGTTTGCTGACCGGTGATCACGAATTCAGCCGGCGCCAATTCCCGCTCGTAAAGCTGCGAGACGGACATCGGCGTGTACCCGCCCGAACTACGGTCACTGTTTAGAGTGGCGACAGATGACGGCGGCAGATTCGGCATCTCACTCGTCCCGACTACGACGCCGGGCGCGGGCCTTTGCACGCGCAGATAAAGCCGATCGTTCTTCTTCACCTTATTGATCGCGGAAACCAACTGATCAAGGTTGAGCGGGACAAACTGACGGGCGGCGGAAGCCTCCTGCAAACTGGCGCCATCGCCGACGGTAATCATCAGCGGGCCGGACGCAGCGTCCGCGGGAATCTGGACCGGAATGCGTTGCACGAATTGCCGTCCGGCATCGGTGCGGAGATAGGCTTGAACTTCAACCGTCTCACCGCTCGCGACTTCTGTTCGATCCAGCGACAGCCGTTCGAGCGACGCCACGTTTGTCTCTTCACTCGCCCAAATCTCGAGACTAATTCCCTTCAGCGCAACGTTTTCGAATCCGCTGCTAAGGAGTTCCGCAACCGGGCTCGCAATTGAGCTGGCCGCGAGCATGGTGGCGTTCTGCGCAGCAAACCGACGTTCCAACTCGATCGGCTTTTGTCCTTCGACCGCGATTGAACCGCGCAAGGACAGAGTTGCCTCACCCATCGAACGCTCCTGCGCGTTGATGCTGTTGAAGACCGTGATCATCAAAAGCAGCGGCGTCAGGAATTCGTCGTTGACAACTTCAAACGCAAACTTCTGATTCTGATTACGACTGGTGTGGAGGTTGATTTTGATCGGAATCATCTTTGGCGCGCGGCCCAGCTTTCCGAAAATCCCCGTCGCCCGATCCTGCGAAATCGTTCCGACCATCTGACCCGGCACCGCCAGCTTGAACGAGTTGTATGCGTTTGGAATTACCGTGACCACTGAACTCTCAGCCATCGGCATGTCTGCGCCGCCGAGGCTCAGGAACGGATGGCCGAAGGCATAGATGCGCTCGCCGTCGCGCGACGTGACGGTTCCCGACGCGGCAATAGAAAGATCACCACGCACGAGCTGAACACTGACCGACGCGCCTGGCGCCAGCGTGTTTGCGTTGAACGGAGCCAGCGGAGTAATTGCAGCACCGCCGCCTACACCGGCCACCGGCAACAGGCCGCGGCTCGTCAACTCGTTTGAGAAGAGCGAGAGGCTTTCCTGAGAGATGCCACTGAAAACTACTGGAGTGGCAATCGGTTGAATTTGCTGGCCGATGAACGGCGCGAGCGGCGAGCCGGCAGAGACGCCAGCCATCAGCGGGCCATTGGCCATCTCTTGCTTGGGCAGCGATGGCTTCCATTCAGTGCGCGCCAATTGCGCCATTGAGACAGGGCGCGCGCGGCGCGCAATCTTCGGCGAGCCGTGTTCGAAAATGTCGATCATCTGCTCGATCGGGGTTATCCCGCAGATGGGTTCTTTCGCGAAAGGAAAGCTGTAGGCAATTGCGCCTACTAAACGGTTATCAACGTAAACAGGCGAACCGGACATGCCGGCGAAGACGCCGGTTTTAGCTACATTTGGTCCGCTGAGTCTGCCAATGATCAGCGAGTGGCGCGGGCCATTAAAGCTCGGCAACACGCCGATAATCTCGATTCCAAATTCTTCGGACGCGCTGCCGGAAAATACCGTGCGGGCGACACCCTTCATTCCCGGTCGCAGATCCTCAACGGGCAGAATCGTGTGGCCGCCGACGGTCTTGAAAGACACGGGGGTCTTCTCCTGGGCAGCCACAAGCGAGAACATGCTGAGAACAAAAGCAGTGAGGACGAACAACGAAACGATTTGTTTAGTGATTTTCATAATGCGATTGCGCGTGTTCGGAGAACGCTGTAAACGGAATATAGCCCAATTTGATTGAAAGTAATAGCATCAACTGTTTTGACGCTCATGTTCGATGTCCAAGGGTTCATTCTGGTTGGCGGCGCTTCTCGACGAATGGGCCAAGACAAAGCGCAATTGCGGCTCGGCCCTAAAACCGTGCTCGAGCGGATAGCCGCTGAGTTGTCTCCGGCCACCTCTTCTGTGACGCTGGTCGGAAGCTCTCAGGCCTACGCGGGACATTCCCTGCCATCTGTGCCCGATGTTTACGAAAAATGGGGAGCACTGGGCGGAATCCACGGGGCACTGTCAGCAGCCAGGACCGATTGGATCATCGTGATCGCGTGTGACTTGCCGTTCGTCACGCGAGATCTTTTCGAAAGGTTGAAAAGCTTTGCAGACGAATCCATTGATTCGATCATCCCCATGCAGTCTGACGGTCGATCGCAACCCGTCTGCGCATTTTACCGTCGCGCAACCTGTCTGCCGGAGATTGAGAGGCTGATCAGCGCCGGCGAACATACTCCTCGGACCCTGCTGGCAAATGTCAGAACGCGATATGTTCAATTTAAGGAGCTGGGCGATTTGCCGGGCGCGGAAAACTTCTTCCTAAACTTGAATACGCCGGAGGATTTCAAACGCGCGAAATGGCTCGCCAAAACGGGCGGGCTGCTGTAGTTCGTCACTTTTATTTCGCTTCACTTTTCTGTTGCAAAACATCTTTCTTCCCGCATAATGCGAATCATGGCATCGCGCCGGAGCCCTATCAGACGTTTTGCGACAACTTTTCTGCCGATTGTTCTGATCTTATTGATCGCGGTCGTCGTGGTGATGGGTCTTATCGTTTACAACATCACGCGACCGACGCGCGCCGCATATCTCGTTACGCCACAAAGCTTCACCCTCGGGCCAATTCTGAAAGCCAGCGACGCCACCTGGCCTAACCATGATGGTACAAAGGCGCGAGGTTGGCTGATCAAGGGCGATGAAGGCGCGCCCGCAGTCATTCTGCTGCATCGGTATGGCGCGGATCGATCATCACTGCTGAATTTGGCGGTGAAGCTTAACGAAAGCACGGGCTTCACTGTGTTGTGGCCTGATCTGCGCGGGCACGGTCTGAATCCGCCGGTCAACTGGACGCTGTTTGGCGCCATCGAGGGAGACGACGCCACGGCGGCGATTGATTACCTCCGCACTTTGAAGACCCCTGCGGGACAGACGCATGTCGGTTTGATTGGAATTTTCGGTGTAGAGCTCGGCGCATACGCCGCGCTCGATGCCGCCAAGCGCTATCCGGAAGTTCGCGCGCTGGCGCTGGACTCTGCGCCAGGCTCACCGGACGACCTGGTTCGTTCGGCAACCGGTCAACGCACCGCGATGAGCAACGTGTTGTTTCAGAAATTGGGTTGCTGGGGCGTGCGTGCCTACGCGTGGGGTAAATATCAAAGCACTCCGTCCTGTGAACTCGCGCGCGCCTTGCGAAACGTAAAAGTGCAAATCCTCACCGGCCCGGCGAACGATCCCTGGCGCGCTTCCACGCTTGAACTCGCAAACTGTTTCAGCGGCGGCGCAGTTGAAGTTAAGAAGGACTTACAACTCACTGGAATGAACCTCAATGCTGCCACCGGCGAGCAGGAAGAAGCCTACGATCGGCCGGTGATCGAGTTCTTCAAGAACGCGCTGAAGTAAGTTCTGTGATGCGCACGCTCTTTGTCGTCGAATGACGCCTCAGCCCCGCCCAACGCTCAGCCGCAAAGCACACGCCCGCGAGCCTGGTCCGGGAAGTTTTTTCTCCCGGCCACGCGTGCTTTTGGCGACGGTGTTCGCGGTTACCTTCCTCGCCTACATCCTGCTACTCACCAGGAATTATTACTGGGACGGAATTTTCTTCGCGCACACGATCGAAAGTGCGCCGCGGCTGAACGCATCGTTGATTCACCCAAGCCATCTGCTGGACATGGTTTGTCAGTATGTAATCTACCGCGCGGTGCTGCTGACAGGCTTTCAGCCGCGCGCGCTCACGGTCATGCAGGTCAGCAACTGCATCTTCGCAGCGTTGGCGGCATGCGTGTTCTTCAGAATCTGTCTGGAGTCTTTCAAGTCCCGCTACGTCTCGCTCGTCGCAACCGCGTTGTTCGCGTTCTCGGCGACGTGGTGGAAGTTCGCGACCGACGCAAACAGCTACATCCTCGCCGTGCTGTTGCTGCTCTTATGTTTCTGTTTGGCGCTACCGCAGCGAAAGCCGAGCCCCTTCACGTTGTCGATGGTTCATGTGCTGGCGATGTTCGTCCATCAGCTGTCGTTTCTCTTTTTTCCCGTGGCCATCGCCGCATTGATTTTTCAATGTCGAGGCCTGCCGAGAAACTATCAGATCAAGTGCGTGGCGAAATACGTGCTGACGGTCGGATCCGTCACGGTCGCGGTTTACTTTGCGATGTTCTATTTGGCGACCGGCAGTTTGTCTGTTCGAGGATTCGCTACGTGGATTACTTACTTTTCGCCTGAGCACGGTTTCACTTTTAGTGTGTGGAACAATCTGGTTCATACCCTGCGCTCGCAGTGGCGCGTCTTTCTTGGTGGACGCACGGGCTTTGTTCGCGATTTGTGGGGCCCGGTAATTCTGACGCTGGCAGCCATGAGCTTGCTGGTTGTCCTGGCTTTCTTTGGGCTAATGCTCCGCCGCGTGTCAGAACTCAAAGCGGCGGTAACTGCCGCGATTACAGAGCGCGCGCAATTCAGACCCTTGATGACGCTTTGCATCATTTGGGCGCTTGTCTATATCGTTTTCCTCTTTTTCTTCATTCCACAAAATACTTTTTACCGTCTGTTCTATCTGCCGGCGCTAGTGATTCTGGCAGCGACATTCCTGGCGACGATTCAGAGATCGCCGAATCACGTGCGCAGGTATCGCGCGGCGCTGTTTGCCGCTGCGGTGTTCGGCTCGAACCTGACGCTGTCGCAGTACCCGTCCTCGCAGGTGCGCGCGAATCCCCCACTGCAACTCGCGCTGACGGTAAATCAGACTTGGCCGGCAGGCACGACGGTTTACTTTGCCTCGTCGAACAGCGACAACCTCTTGTTCCGGTATTTCAATCCGGGAAGCGTTTGGGTTGAAGCTTCCCCTGACGTCCTTGCGCGGGATGTTTCCGTTTTGCCGCCGAGCGCGCGGTCAGGTTGGCTTGAGACGACTTTAATCGATCAGTTCGAAGCGACGGCTGAAGGAAAAGCCTGGCTAAATGCTCACACGCTAGTGCGGCCTGAGTATGAATTGGTGAACAGGAAACATCGGATTCGCTTTCGGCAGCTGAAACTCTCAATCGTTCAGCCACCTCCAGTGATCATCGCGGCCGAACCACAAACAGAGTGACCCAACCGTTGCTGCCGACCTTTTCGGATTCAACTCCGGAATAATCCGTCAACTGTTTTTCCCAACGCGTTTCAACCAGGACGAGCGCAACGCTGCCTCTCGCTCGGATCGCGGGAGGAAGTTCCTGCGCTCCATCAAATCGAATCGGTTCGCCGTTCGGTTGATAAGCCAGACGGCCGCCCGCATAGAACTCGGCGGTTCGATCGTCGCACAAAAGATAGAACACGGGGGCCCCGGCATGACCACGTGCTTCGGCCATTCGCATCAATTCGCGCACGGACTCGCGGTCCGCGATCGCGCGCGCCGGGTGCAAAGCGACCAGGCTGACAACGAGGGAGATCACCCCGAAGAGCACGAAATTCAGAACTCGGCGCCGGGGCGCAAACAAAGCCAATGATGCAACTATCAGCATGG
Source organism: uncultured Acidobacteriota bacterium (assembly GCA_963726075.1). GTDB lineage: Bacteria > Acidobacteriota > Blastocatellia > Pyrinomonadales > Pyrinomonadaceae > UBA11740. Next base: position 1,158,121 of record CAVSAQ010000002.1, read on the forward strand.
GACCTGTGGCCGCAAAAACCCACGCATTTGGGACACCCAATGTGCGCGTGGCCGACCATGCGCCAACGACGGTTAATAGAAGAAGCATGCCGCCGGTTAATCGAATCAGACGCTGTCCGAGTCCAGCCTTCAGCACAAAGCTGATTCGTTCCCCGACCAACATAGATGCCGCCGGCAAGACCGGCAGCACGTAGCCGGGAATTTTTGATCCGGACAAGGAAAAGAAGAGGGTTGGAACAACCAACCACGCCAGCGTAAAGATCCGCGTGCGATCAATTAGACTTACTGCGCGCCATCGCCAACGCGGCGACGCCGTAAGCGTGGCGATCAAGACCATCGTCCAAGGCAGAACCAGTGCAGCGACCACCGGTACATAGAAGTAAAACGGTTGGGGATGACGGTACTTGTTTGAGACGAACCGCGCGAAGTGATGCTGAACGATAAACTGGTCGATGAACGTCCAACCGTGCCGGTAAATCATCGGCCCGTACCACACGCCAGCCACAGCGACGGCGATTGGGATTCCCCATAACAGGCTCAACACCAAACGTCTGCCCGGCAATGCTCGGCGTGCCAGGAAATACAGGATGATTATGCCGAAGGGCAGCACAAAACCAACGAGCCCTTTTGCCAGTAACGAAAGACCGATGAACACATAGAAGCCGGCGAGCAGCGACCCTCGCGTGTCACGTTCCTGAGCATTTCGTACTTGCCAAACAAAGAAGCAGCAAAGCGCGCCCGTCAGCGTCATCGTTAACACAATGTCGAAACTCGCGCCGCGTGAGAAAACAATCGTGCCGAGGCTGGTAAGAAAAACGAACGCGGCCCAGTGTCCGAGACTGGCGCGGCCCCTCGCGACGTCTTCGTCGTCATCGTTCAACCTCGCGATATTTTTACCAGCCCAGAAGATGAAGGCGGCCGTCAATAACCCGCAAATCGCCGGCCCCAGACGAGCAGCGAACTCGGTAGCGCCGAACACGCGGTAGCTCGCCATCATCATCCAGTAAAGCAGCGGCGGCTTCTCAAACCACGGCACGCCACCAAGTGTCGGCGTGATGAAATCGCCGCGCTGGAACATCTCGCGGGCGACCTGAGCATACCGAGGCTCATCAGGTCCGACGAGAGGAAGCGAACCCAACCCATAAAGATAAATAGCGCCGAGGCTCAGGAAAAGGACCTTCCAAGCGTGCTTGGCAAGTTTTGAAGTTGGCAAGTATAGTCCCAAAACAGATGTCAGAGGTCAGAGATCAGAAGTCAGCAACGACTTCATTTCAAAGTTGCGAGTATCTTCGAAACTGGGACGGATTCAAAGCCTTAACAATCCACGCCCACTTCTGATTTCTGACCTCTGACATCTGACTTCTGCACTTATGCTTCGCACTGCAGTCATCGGCGTTGGACATCTTGGCACGCAGCACGCGCGCATTCACGCAACGCTGGCGGCGGAAGGTCTCTGCGAGTTCGCCGCGGTTTGCGATCTCGACGAGAAACGAGCGCAGCAGGTCGCGACTGAGCGAAACACTCAATCGACAGCAGATTGGCGCACGCTGATCGGAAAAGTTGAGGCCGTAAGCCTCTCGGTACCCACCGAAGCGCACTGTGAAATCGCGTGCGAGTTGCTCAACGCAGGCATTCACGTCCTCGTTGAGAAACCGATCTCACGCACCCTTGAGGAAGCCGACCGCATGATCGCATCGGCGCACGCAGGAAAAGCCCTGCTGCAAGTCGGCCACGCCGAACGATTCAACCCGGCGTTGGTGGCGCTGCGCCCGCATGTGCGCAATCCCGTCTATTTCGAAATCCATCGCGTCGGTGAGTTCACGGCGCGCTCACTCGACATCGATGTGGTGCTCGACTTGATGATTCACGATCTGGATATCGTTCAGTGGTTAGTCGGAGAAGATGTCGAAGTCACCGAGTTGCACGCCGTTGGAATTCCGATCCTGACGGACAAGGTTGACGCCGCTAACGCGCGGCTGGAGTTCGCGACGGGCGCCGTCGCCAACATCACCGCGTCGCGCGTCGGCACTGAAAAGATTCGCAAGATGCGCTTCTTCCAACCGCGGGATTACATTGCCGTGGACTATGTCACGAATCACGCGTCGATCAGCGGACTGGCGCCTTCCGGCGGAGGCGCGTGGCCCGGGGTGCAAACCAGAGTCCTGGAGGTTAATAACATCGAGCCGTTGCGCGCTGAGATTGAATCATTCCTGACAGCGGCCGAGACGCGGACGCGTCCAATCGTGTCCGGCGAGGACGGCCGGCGCGCTTTGTCCCTCGCCCTCAGAACTTTGGAACAGATTCAGACACACACGGTTCGGATGGGTGGTAATGCTTTGTTGCAAAAGGCGTAGTCCGCGACACTGTTCCCTCCGTGCGCGACTGTTGGTAATATGCAGGAGCGTTCTGTGGAGAACTCTTATGGAAAATGGTCGAATTGAGCGACAGATGGAATTCATCGTTGACACTCTTGCGAGCTTGCCGGTGAGTGACCAGAAGCAGAACGCGCGGCTCGACAAGCTTATTGAATCGCACGGGACAGCCGAACGTCGCCTCAATCGTTACGAGCGAATCCTAAAATTGATGATTAGGGCCGGCCGTCGTGAGCGTCATGTACGAAGCGAGGCTGACGAACGTCTGACTAAAGCCCTCACCGAACTCGCGGAGGCGCACAAGGAAACAGAAAAATCTATTGCACATACCGACAGCCGGCTGGACGCACTAATCGATATTGTCCGTCAGCGATCAAACGGCACGTAACCAGTTCCGTTAAGTAACGATCCATTCAACTGTGTCACCGCAAAACCTCGTCGCCAAGCCTGAAAGACAAATTTCGACCATACTCAACGACCGAATCGCCGCTCGCGACTTCCCTTCCGCGGTTTATGTTGTGGCCGAGGGTGGCCGCGGAGTGTTTGCCGATGCGTTAGGCGATGCCTCGCGCGAACCGGAGAAACGGCCGGCGACGCTTGAGACGATTTACGACTTAGCGTCTTTGACGAAACCCTTGGTGACCGGGCTACTGTGCGCGCGCTTAGTGGAACAGGATGCGCTGAACATCGATGACCGTGTCGCCGACTATCTGCCCGAATTCAATCGTGAAGATAAGCGCCACATCACGATCAAACACCTGCTGGCCCACACCTCAGGTTTGGCAGCGTGGCTGCCCATCTACCTTCGGGCGAAAGAGAAGGGAGAAGCGATGGCCGCAATCGCCGAACATCCGCTTGCATACTTGCCCGGCGAGCGTGTTGTTTACAGCGACCTCGGTTTCATCGCTCTCGGCTGCCTCTTGCAACGCGTCAGTGACCGGTCGCTCCCGGAACTCGCCCAAGGCGAAATTTTTGCACCGTTAAAGCTAGAGCACACCTTCTTCAATCCTTCCGCGGCGATACGCACGGGCGTCGCGGCTTGCGAGACCGGCAACGCGTATGAGCGCGACATGTGCGAACGCGATTTTGCCGGACAAACGTATACGGGATGGCGCAGTGAAATTATCTGGGGAGAAGTCCATGACGGGAATGCGCACTTTCTGGGCGGCGCGGCGGGTCACGCAGGACTGTTTTCAAACGCAGAAGACACTTTGCGCATCGCAAACCAGTTCATTGTCGAGTTATCGCAATTGCTGAATGCGGCGACTTGCCAACTGTTTCGGCAAAACTTTACGGAAGGTTTGAACGCGGCTCGTTCATTTGCGTGGCAGCTCGCCGCCACGAAAGATTCGACCGCCGGAGGAAGTCTCTCGTTGGATGCCTTTGGTCATACAGGTTTCACCGGCACAAGTTGTTGGATCGACGCCGAACGTCAGCGCGTGTTTATCCTGCTCACGAATCGCACGCACGCGCGTCAGCTTCCTTTCGCGAACATCAATGCCGTCCGGCGCGAGTTTCATACGCTCGCAAATCAAGCGCTGAACGATCGCGGATAATTGATCGAGCCTCTCGCGAAACTTTTTCGCGCACGCGAAGCAAACCTTGTAGTAAGATTGCGTCGCGCCCGCCCCTCATAGCGCTCAAAGTAAGATCAGAAGTATGTCAATTCATAAACAGCAGGCCACGGCCGCTTTACTCGCCGCGACTTTCCTAAGCGGCTGCTTGTCGTTTGCTCCATTATCAGCTCGGCCGCAACAGCGTGATCGCAGCGTCACCACAAACCAGAAAAACGACCAAAGTCAGTTGCCTGAGCCCGTCATGCGCATTGCGCTTTCGACCAACACGCGGGCCGCGACCATCTCGACTGCCGCGCAACTGCTCAACGCCTCGGACTTCATCGGCGAGCCCCAGCCGCTCGAAACTTCGCGCGTGCGCGTTGAATCGCGGGTGCTCTCGCCGCAAAATCAACCCGATCAGGATGTTGAGATCACCCTGGCGCGCGCTCTCTCGCGTGAAGACGCAGACCGTTTAATCAACTCAGTACGTGAAGCGACTGAAGAGGAAGCGAAAGCAGTCGTTGATTCGGGTGATAGATGGCGCGTCGTCGTTTTAAAACAGTCTTTGGAAGAGGGTGAGGCGGCGATCGAGAAGCTTGAAGCCGCCGGGTTCGACGCCAGGTTATCGTCCGGCAAGGCAAATGAAAACCTTAAGCCTTCCGACAGCGGCTTAACTTCCGGGACCGCATCGAGACCGCGCGCCACCACGTCCTCTGCATCGAGCACCGGCACCGCTCCCGGCCGGACAAGTCCGCTAAATCGCGTGCGACTTACTTCGCGCGCAATGGCGCCGAACCGCGAAGTGGTTGCGTTTGGCGGCAGCCTGTCGCCGCTGCATTCCAGTGCGCCGCTCACGTTCGCGTCCAGCGACGAGAAAAGCGCGCCGGTCCGATTCAACAACAAACCATACCGCGGACGAATTGAAGTCTTCGCCAACCGGCGCGGCTCATTAACCGTCGTAAACGTGATCGGTCTGGAGGATTACGTGAAAGGCGTAGTGCCGAACGAGCTTTCCTTCCCTGCTTTGGAAGCTTTGAAGGCGCAGGCCATTGCGGCTCGCACTTACGCGCTGAAGAACCGTGACCAGTTCTCCTCCGAAGGCTTTGATCTGCTCCCTACGACGCGCTCACAGGTTTACGGCGGGCTAAACACAGAGACAACTTTGACGACACGGGCCGTCGATGAGACCCGCGGGATCGTCGCCACGTTTCACGGTGAGCCGATCAATGCCCTCTACACATCCACGTGTGGCGGGCGCACGGAAGACGTCGAGAACATCTTCAACGACGCGGTCCCTTATCTCCGCGCGCGCGAATGCACCGCGGAGATCAAAGCGCCCTTCGCGCCCTTCGCAATTAACAGTTCCCGCTCGCTTTTCGAGATCAAGGATGAGCGCGACCTGATTTTTGCCCGCGATGTCGCTTTGCTGGCAATCAATGGTTTCAATCTGCCGACGGGAAAGATTTCCAGCGCCTGGCTCGCCGATGATCTCGAGGACGATGAAGTGCGGGACTGGCTGGCTGTCGTCGCCCGGCTGTCAAAGAATGCCGCGCACCGCCCACCGTCGGAAGACTCAATCAAGGCGCCATCGTTCAGTACCGCGCTTATCTCCGCTATTTTTGGAGAAGCACGCGCCGACACCCTCCTGAACTCAGCGGACATCAATTATCTCTTGAGTTTTCGAGACGGTGAAGACGTGCCCGCCTCAAATCGGGCCGATGTAGCTATGCTGATTCGCGAAGGCGCGCTCACGCTGTTTACCGACGCGACATTACGGCCGAAGGAAGCGATGCCTCGCGGGCGGGCGCTGCATGCGATTGCCCGAATGCTCGAATCGCGCGGCTCACTTAGTTTGCAGAAAGGCACGACGCGTCCAACGGTCAATGGCGCGTTAATCCTGCGGCTCAATCGCTCTAAAGAGCAGCCCGTCGTCGTCAGCCGCGACACCTTCCTGTTTCGACAGTTCGGCGAAAGTCTTTATCAGATGAAGTCGGTGACCCTGATTGGCGGCGAAGCGGTGACCTTCCATGTAAGCCCGAAAGGCGAAGTCGATTACCTCGAAATCAAGCCCGCGACGGACGGCGCGTCCGCGGAGAGGTTTTCGCCCTTTACAAACTGGACCACGGAATTGTCTCTGGGACAGGTGCAGGCGCGTCTGGCACGTTCCGCCCGCGGCGCCGGTGCGATCACAGACCTGCGCGTCGTGAAACGCGGATCATCGAGACGCGCAACGGATCTTGAAGTAGTCGGCACGCAAGGAACGGCGCACGTTCGCGGTGGACGCATCCGATCCGCGCTCGGGCTGCGCGAGCAACTGTTTGTGATTGACCGCGTCTACGGCGCAAACGATCGAGTCACCGGGTTCGTCTTTGTCGGTCGCGGCTGGGGTCACGGGGTGGGCATGTGCCAATACGGCGCCTATGGCTTAGCGAAGCAGGGCCTCAACGTCGAGCAGATTCTAAAGACCTACTACACCGGAATTGAACTGACAAAACTCTATAGTTAACGCGACGGTTCTCATCACGCCTTGCTTCAGCAAGGTGGCACGCGGCCCATTTTAGTTCTGAGATCCGTTTTAACGGTTTTGCGGTAAGCCGTTGAATACGGCTTTGCGAGTTGGACTGCAATCTGGTACACCTCGCTGAAGCGAGGTGTGAATGAAAGCTTTGCGTCCGGCGATGCGCTTCTCCCGCAATCAAATTATTGGCGCTCTGATGCTTCTTGTCGCCATCTGGCTCGTGATTGTGATCCGGCTTATCATCGCTCGGTAGCGCAAGTTGTTAACTTGCGTACGCACAATCGAATGGTGCCAGCCGAATCCGAAAGTCATTCAAATCGCGTGTCCAACGCGACGCAGGTTAACAACTTGCGCCACATCATCGCGATTGCCGGTCCCACCGCCTCAGGCAAGTCTGAGCTCGCAATAGAAATGGCGCTGCGACTTGGCGGCGAGATTATCAACTGCGATTCCGTCCAGGTTTATCAAGAGATTCAGATCGCGACTGCCAAAGTTCCCGTCCGTGAGCGACGCGGCATCCCGCATCACCTGATTGATTTTGTTCCGCCCTCGATCAACTTCACCGCAGCTGATTTCGGCCGAGCGGCGACGAAGACAATCGAAGAGATTGAGAGCCGTGGAAATATCGCAATGCTGGTGGGCGGCACCGGATTCTATCTGCGCGCGTTGCGCCAGCCGTTCTTTCCCAGCCCGGCGACGGACGACGAGTTGCGAGCGCGTTTGTCAGCGATTCGCGAGCGCCGCGGGCCTGAACACCTTCACAAGATCCTGAGAAAGTTCGATCCGGAAGAAGCCGGAAAACTAACCCAGCGGGATTGGCCTCGCGTTCAGAGAGCAATCGAATTCTATCTTCAGACTGGTGAACGCATTTCCTCGCAGCGACCAATGCGCGAACAGCCGCCCGAATTCGCTGACCGAATCAGAGTTTTCGCCCTGAATCCACCGCGGGAAGAACTTTACAAACGAATCAATGCACGCACTGAGTCGCATTTCGAAAATGGCCTGGTTGATGAAGTTCGCACTTTACTGGGCAAAGGTGTGCCGGCAAATTCAAACGCGCTGGGCGCGCACGGCTATCGGCGCGTCGTTGAGTACCTGCGCGGAGAACGCGATCTACCAAGCGCAATAGAACAAACACAGCGCGACGTACGCCACTATGCGAAGCGACAACTGACATGGTTTCGACGCGAGCCTGGCGTCCAGTGGCTGGACGGCTTCGGTGATGATCCGCAAACCTTTAACAAGTTGCTGACGGTGATGAACGTTTGACTGGAGCTCAAGCGGCTCGCTTGCAACGCTCGTTAATCAAGTTGGCAAGCGAGACGCTTGCGCTCCAGTCCGAGAAAAAACTTGTCACGTCGAATCTCGTGATATACTCTCACTCCTCTTGTAGATTCGATCAGTTTGGCCACGTCGGAGGATGATGGATTCCAAAACTGCTCCACAAAATATTCAGGATGGATTCCTGAATCTCGCGCGCCGCGAGAAAATGACGGTGACGATCTATCTCGTGAATGGCGCGAAACTTTTAGGGCGCATCAAGAGCTTCGACAAGTTCTCACTGATTTTGGAAACCAGCTCGCAAGAGCAACTAGTTTTCAAGCATGCAATCTCCACCATCTCTCAGGCGCGCCGTTCGACCGGCGAACTTCGTCACCAGCCGGCGCCCGTTCCTGAACCTCCAGCCGCACCGGCCGAAGAGACTTCCGCTTCTTGAAATTAGTTGACCCGCAAGACGTCAACGCACCTATGGGCGGCGCTTTCATTACATTTGAAGGGATCGATGGTTGCGGAAAATCTACGCAGCTAAGAATGTTGGCGGGTGAGTTGCGCGTGCGGGGATTGCCGGTCATTGCCACGCGCGAGCCCGGCGGCACGCCACTCGGGCTCAAGTTGCGCGCGGCGCTTCTGGACGTGAAGGAGGAGGTCGATCCGCTTACTGAGTTGCTGGTTTTTGCCGCTGATCGAGCGCAACACGTGCGTAAACATCTGCGGCCGGCGCTGGAGCGGAATCAGATCGTGCTGTCGGATCGGTACGCCGACGCGACGGTGGCTTACCAGGGCGCCGGGCGTGGATTTAAGCCGGAACTGATCGAGGAGATCATTCAATTGGCAACGGACGGGCTCAAACCCGATCTGACTTTGCTGTTTGATTTGTCGGTGGCCGATGCCGCGATCCGCACGCGTAAGCGCGTGCAAAGCAAGCGGACCGATCGGCTGGACGTCGAGAACGAGGACTTTCACACGCGCGTCCGCAACGCGTACGTAGAAATCGCCAAAGGCGAGCCAGACCGATTTCGCGTCATCGACGCGCGCGGCTCAGTCGATGAAACTCAACGACGGGTGATGGGAATCGTGATTCCGTTTTTGGAACAGCGGGGCCTAATCGGGGCAGTAGTCCGACCGTCAGGGAGGGCGTAGGTACGCACGCCTCTGGCGTGCTGGCCAGGAGAATGAGCACGCCGGAGGCGTGCGTACCCGGAATCATGTTCTCAAACCTTATCGGTAACGAAGAAGTGAAGCACTCGCTGCGGCGCCTGCTTGAGAATGGCCGTTTGCCGGGTTCCCTGCTCTTCACCGGCGAAGAGGGCGTCGGCAAAAAGCTGTTCGCGCTGGAACTGGCGAAGATCGTGAATTGCAAAAATCGTCGCGGCCTCGAGGCGTGTGACGAGTGCTCATCATGTAAACGAATCTCTCACTCAACTTTTCCGCCTTTCCATTCGGACGACGAAGATAAGACTCGGTTGATTTGGAGCGAGCACGCGGACGTCGCCATGGTGCGGCCCTACAAACAAATCATCCGCGTCGGACCGATTCGCGAACTAGAGCGCGAAGCCAACTTCCGCCCGTTCGAAGGCGCGGGCCGCCTTTTCATCATCGAAGACGCTGATTACATGAACGACCAGGCCGCCAACGCTTTGTTGAAGACGCTGGAAGAGCCTGAGCCAACGACGCATCTGGTTTTGACGACCACCAATCCGTCGGCTTTGCCCGCCACAATTCGCTCGCGTTGCCAGACAATTCAGTTCGCGCCAATTCGCCCCGGCGAAATTGAGAAGTTCCTGATCGAGTCAAAGGACACTTCGCCAAAGGATGCGCAGCTTCTGGCCAGAACATCGCGCGGGAGTCTCGGTCGCGCATGCGCGGCCGAAATCGACACTTATCGCGAGCGACGCGAAGCTATGATCGCCGTGCTGGAGGCCCTGACCGTCGCCGGCGATCGGGCGGCGTTGTTACGTGCGGCAGAGGAACTTGCGGCTATTAAAGACCGCGATGAATACGAGCAATCGCTGGACGTTCTGCAAGTTTTGATTCGGGATGCCTGGGCTTTGTCGTTGGGCAGGCCGAACGAATCGCTGGTAAATCTGGACGTGCTCGGTCAGCTGCAGAGAATCGCCGGTGACCTGAGAAGTTCACAAGCCGCCGCCTGGCTTCAGCAAATCGAAGAACTCCGCGGCACTCTTCGAGGTAAACATCAATCGCAAGATCGCCAGCGACGCCCTGTTACTCTCGATGGCCGAAACGGCTTAAGAGACTCTTCAACTACTTACAGTTCTTTACGAAATCAGCGTAACCCCCCGCCGGCAATTTCAGCTTGTTCAATTCGCCTTCGAGAAAATCTCTTAGCCACTTGTCCACTTTGTCGGGATCAAGAAACTGAGGACGACTCGAATCCTCGACGTTCTTGCGTTCGGGATCGCCCATATGAGCTCGTTTCGACGCTTTGTGGACCGGGCCTGCTCCTTCAACTTTTTCGAGGATTGCCTTGGGCACCCAGACCCCGTTTTCGCAGACTTCAAAGGTAGTACAAGTCACTCTGACCTTCTTCGTTGTGATCGCAACGCTGGCGCTGACCCCTGCATTCAAACTGGATATGGGCGAGTCCGCCAAGTTCTGAAGAATGTCCGCACCCTTATTCAGGTAATCAAAAACGAATCCGATAGCGTTTGCGCTACCCCGCTTAGTCGCCACAGCTCCGGTCACTGCTCCGCCAACCGTCGCACCTGCTCTCCAGAGCGCAGCCAAGGTCAAGGCAGAGCTTTTACCTTTCGCGCTGGTCGCACTCGAGCTGAATTCAACTACGCTGTCGTCATCAGCAAAAATAAATTCCTTCGTCTCTTTCTTTATCTTACGACGCGCACCGTTCTTGCAAGGCGTTGGCTTTGGCGGCGGTGGGTCAGCTTTTGGCGTCGTGCTCGCGACCGTTTTTGGTTGGTCTTTCAGAATCTCTTTTTCCTTCGCGGCAAGTGCTGCTTGCGCCGCGGCCAGGGCTGCCGCCGCCCTATCGGCTTCGGCCTTTTTCTCCGCCGCCTTTTTAGCGGCTTCGTCTGCTGCAGCTTGCGGATTGCCCGCAGCGGCTGCTTGCGCATCCTTCAATGCTTTTTCCTTCGCCTCAAGATCGGCCTTGGCCCTCTCAAGAGCCGCACGCGCAGCTTCGCGCTCCGCGGTTGTGCCCTCACGGTTCGCCCTATCTCGCTCCTTTTCGGCTTCGGCCACCGCCTCTCGCGCCTTGTTGACTTCATTCACCGCGTCAGCGACCGCTTTGCGAGCGCCATCGGCCTGGGCCTGAGCATTGCGAGCGTCTTGTGCGGCAGTCTCGGCAGCTTGCCTGGCCTTGTCCGCCGCCGCTTGGGCCGCACCTTCCGCCTCGCGCAGGCTTGCCAAATCAAGCGACATGTTAGGGGGGACGCCTTGGCCTTGGGCCGCAGGCTGATTGGAGGGCGGCTGACCCGCCGTGGCCGAATTCGTCGGCGGGTGGGTCGTGCCGGTGCTTGGCGATGCAGAGGCCGCCGGCTGATCACCGGTCACGTTCAAATTAAGCCGCAACACCTCCTGATCCTGCGTGCAGGTGGGTTCGCTTTTGCAGGTTGCGCAAATGACCAGAACCTGACCCTGATAGTTTCCCGGCGCGAGGTTTCTGGTGTCGAACTTGACCGGTATGACCTGCGTCGCTCCGCCTTTCACATTGGCCTGATTCTGTGAGAGCTGCAGGAACGGCACATTCTGCAATTGAATTTGGAATTGATGATTTTTCTTGCAGCGATTGACGACAGTCAGCGTGCTGTCGGCAACCGTGTTCGTTTTCACCGTCACGTTCCAGGGCGCCGACAGCGGCGGTTGTTGCGCAATAACTGCGCCCGCGACCACTAGAATTAAAACCGTGCAAGAAAGAAATCGGATCATATCTTCTCCTCTTCGTTGATCAGTGCGAGGCGTTCGCGTCCAGCGAACACTTTCAAGGGCTCAACAATTCTGACCGCTGGAATGAACTCTGCCCTCCGCCGTCCTCGAATCTGCCAGGCCTCATCGATCTATTTCGGCGGCGACTGGGCTGTGTTATCGGTTGTGTTCTTGTCAGTGATATTGAAGTTAGCTTTGGGCGACTTTGTTTCCACCGAAGCGTCACCGGTCTTGGTGCACGCATCAAGTTTGGCAAACACACGCCGGTCGGGCGCGTTGTGACTGAGTGTAATGATGCAGCCTTTCATCGCTGGTTTGCCGATGCCCGTAAGGGTAACGGGAGGCGGCGGCGCAGACGATCCCGTTGGCGGTTGGCTACTAGTTCCTCCGGTACCGCCGGTGCGACAGCTTCCACCGCCACACGCGAAAACATAGTCGCCAGTAAGACTGTTAAAGTGAAAAATTCGATTCGGATCCGTGTCGTCCTGCAACCAGACGTTGAACCTGCCGGTCACAACCGTTGCGGTCGCTTCCCAACCACCGGTTTGCACGCCGGTAATTCCGCGCGTCGTGGTATAGCGTCCATCGGCGCCGACCTGCGAGGGTTGGATTATCAAGGGCTGATAAATTCCGCCTTCCATAGTAATCACGCCTTTAGATTCGAGCGTCAGCGGCACCGGTTCTTTGATTCCTTCGAGGCCGCTGACCTGAACTGTCAACGTCGTCTTCTCGCCTTTTAGCAAATTCGTTTTCGGCGCGCTCAAGTTCACACCGACGTTTCGGTACGTTCCCTTGGTAGGCGTGCCGTCTCCTTCTTTGACCATGATGCCGATGGAGCCGGTGACATTGGTAGGAGACTCAAAGACAATCTTGCGTGGCGACTCGGCAAGCGTGCGCAGGAAGCCAGAGCCTTCGGAAATATTGTCAGACTGTTTAACAAACTCATGGACCGTCCTATCAGCGGGGCCGTAACGGAGAGTCGTGTTGGAAGCGTTCCCGTCGAACGGGCCGTTGATCACGATTGGCCGCCCCTGCTGGCCCAGGTTGGGAATAGTGAATTTCGGATCAGGCGTAACGACCGCGCCTGATGGCGTCTTTTGCACCGGATCAGGCGTAACGACCGCACCCGACGGCGTTCGGTAGGGCACGACAGCTTTTCCCCACAGTGACGCACCACTGAAGAGACCCAAGTCCATTTTTCCTTCATTAGAACGATTGCCCTCGCCCACCTGGGGTTGAGCCAACGGGGCGTCAAAAGTAAAGCCGTCATTGCCAACCGGCGATCGTGAACCTTGAATGTCGATGACATACACTTTCAAGGCCTCGTCATTCTTCGCTTTCTCTTCACTATTTGTGCCTCTCGGCTCTGTCACAACCGTGCCAGAGATGGTATCGCCTGCCCTCATGTCGTCAGGCAAATTAAGCTTGATTCGACCCTCTGGCAGGGTAAAAGTGACCACATGTAGACCACCGATGGTTTGTACGGAACTTGTCTTCTGGCGGTCATCAGCATTCGACGACGTCGGAGTCGGTGTTGTGGTCGCGGAAGTCTGCGTGACGGTGACGGGCCCGCTAACCAGAGCGGGGTTGAGACTCACGTTCAGCTTCGTGGTCTTGGAAAGGTTGACCTCGACATTCTGCTTTTCGAACCTGGCAAAGCCCGGCGCGGCGTCAATTTTGAGCGTGTATTTACCCGGCGGGATCATAAGCCGGAACAAGCCTTCATCATTGGTCTTGGTTGAGGCGCTGCCGCTGCCACCTTCGCGACTAGCACTCACGGTGACGCCTGGAACGGCTGTGCCAGTTGTGTCGGTCACTGTTCCCTCGATATTTCCTGTCGTTGAAGTTTGCGCCGAAGCGCTGGAAACCGGCAACAGCGCCAGGCACAGAATCAAAACAAACGCTGGAACGGCCATTGGCAGCCGAAGCCAAAGAGAAGCAAGTCGGGTATTCATTTGTTAATCCTCCGAGACGTTCACTGGATGTATATCCAGAAGTGTGACGCAAGCCTTTGCAGCGAGGTGAACCGTAGCCGGATAAATGCGCAGTCAATCGTATGAATCGGTGCCAATACGTACCACCGAAACCCTTGCCCGTCAATGGTCAGCTAGCAAAATAAAAAAGGCCGCCAGGCGGCGGCCTTCGTAACCAGTCCTTCTGCTCAACCAATTAGGAAATCGTCACCAGTTCGGGGACAAAGCGCGTGAGATTCGCTTCCGGAGCCGCCTTCGAGCCTTCCGCCAGGAGTTTTTCGGTTTCCATCACGAAGGCTTCGACAATATCTTCGCCGGCGACTTTGCGCATCGGCACGCCGTCTTTGAAGATCATGCCAACGCCGCGGCCAAACGTGATTCCCAATTGTGAGTCGTGAGCTTCGCCAGGACCATTCACCGCACAACCCATGATCGAGAGATGCAATGGTTCCTGAATGTGCGCCAGACGTCTTTCAATCTCAGTCACAATCTCGACGAAATTATCGACATCCAAGCGGCCACAGGTCGGGCACGCGACCACGGTCACTCCACGCGTACGTAGCCCAAGTGACTTCACAATCTCCCACGCGACGCGCACTTCTTCCTGCGGTTCCGCGGCGAGCGAAACGCGAATCGTATCGCCAATCCCTTCGTTCAAGAGGATGCCCAGGCCGATCGATGATTTCACCGTGCCGGTGAAAGCCGTGCCCGCTTCGGTCACGCCGAGGTGGAACGGATAATCAACTTTCTCCGCCAGCAGCCGGTACGCAGCGACTGTGCGGTGCACGTCGGATGCTTTCAGTGAAACGATGATGTCGGTAAAGTCGAGGTCCTCGAAGAATGCCGATGTGACGCAGCGCTGATTCAACCATGGCCTCGGGCGTGGCGGTGCCATACTTTTTCAGCAAGTCCTTTTCCAAAGAGCCACCGTTCACGCCGATCCGAATTGGGACTTTTTGCGCTTGCGCCGCGCGCACGACTTCGACGATGCGCTCGTGCTTGCCGATGTTTCCGGGATTCAGACGCAGCTTGTCGATACCGGCTTCCAAGGCGAGCAAGGCAAGCTTGTAATGGAAGTGAATGTCGGCGACGAGTGGTACTTCGGGCACGCGCTTGCGAATTTCTTTCAGCGCGATCGCCGCGTCGTTATCAGGCACAGCCAGACGCACAACTTCGCAACCCGCGCTCACCATCTCCTCGATCTGTTTCACGGTTTCATCGACGTTGGCCGTGTCTGTCTTGGTCATCGACTGAATGACCACCGGCGCGCCGCCACCGATCTGGACGTGTTTGACTTGTACTGCTCTGGTCTTCCGCATGAATTCTAACGTTGTTTAGAGGCGGGCGTTGCCCGCCGAGCGACGAGGGCAACGCCCTCGTCTAAACATTCCACGCAATCTTATCACCTTGTCGGGCCGGGTTGGGCGGGCGAGGCTGCGGGTGTCGGACTTGGGTCTCCGGAACCGCGGAACAGTGCTGTCTGCTTGATCACGTCATTCGTAATCACAAACACCATCAGGAGGATGACCATAACGAATCCGACCTGTTGAATGCGTTCGCGGATTGTCCGCGAGATGCTGAGCCCGACTTTGGCCAGCGCGCCTTCGATTAGCAATAGAAAGATTGCACCGCCGTCCAGCACCGGAATCGGGAGCAAATTAAAGATGCCCAGGTTCAGACTCAGAAATGCGAGGGTAACAAAGACGCCTGCCCAGCCGCCTTCGTTAGCCGAGGCTGAAGCGACGCGAAAGATTCCGATTGGGCCTGAGACGGTATCTCTCACGGAACGCTTGCCCGAGAATACTTGTCCTAACGCCTGACCGGTGACCCGCAGAATACGAATATTGGAATTGATTGCATAACCGAGCGATGCTCCGGGTCGCGCGCGTTGAATTGGAAATGCGTCAAGAGGAACTACACCGATCAGGCCACCCGGAAGACGGTCGGCCGACACGGCGATATTCCTGGTCTCGCCGTTTCGCACAACGGTTAGGTCAAGTGGCTGCGCTTTACGCTCACGGATATATCCCCGTACTTGCGCAGCACTCTTCACGTCTTGCCCGCCGACTGCCACTATTCGATCACCGACCTGTAATCCGCCGGCCGCAGCGGGTGACCCTGGCGTCACCGCCCGCACCTCGACAGGATATCCCCCGTTGTCAGGAGTGAATTCAAGCATTCCTGCCGTCTCTCCAAGTTCCGTGCGGGGCGTAGGCCGTATGGTGAGTGGGAGGGTCTGATCACCGCGTTTCACTGCTAGAGGAAGATCCTGGTCGGGCGACAGCAAACCATCGCTCTCGATGGAGTCCCATGTCGGGTCATCAGTACCGTTAAAAGAGACTATTCGATCCCCAGACTTAAGGCCGGCTCGTTCCGCCGCGCCACCTGGTATGACATAACTAACAATCGGCGCCGGCATCGAGGGAACGCCATAAATCATCGCGGCCGCGAACGGAATCGCGATCGCTGTCAGGATGTTCATGATCGGCCCGGCCAGGGCAACCAGGATGCGTTGCCAACGTGGCCGGAGATCGAAACGTTCATTCGCGGGAATGTCGGACCCGCCTTCGCCTTCGATCGGCGCGTTCGATTCGTCCCCGCCGAGCTTCACATAGCCCCCCAGCGGAATCAGCGAAACGCGATAATCCGTGTGGCCTTTCTTCCATCCAAAAAGCCGCGGGCCAAAGCCTACGGAGAAGGTCTCCACTCGGATTTTGAAGAGTTTGGCAACGATGAAATGCCCGAATTCGTGCAGAACAACCGCGGCTCCGAGAATGAAAATGAAAGCGAGAACGCCAATAATGCCACTTTGTAAAAGGCTCATTTGATTACTGTCTCAATGAAAAATCTATCAACAAATCCGAGTGTAAGCGGACGGTAGAGATGCGTCAAACGCAGTGAAGGTTGGCGAGTTCGAATTATGCAGCCGTAGTCTCAACCGCTGGCGCGGCCAGCTGGCCGATAGCCGCTGCTGCTCCCGCGCGAGCCGACGCGTCAGCCTGCAGAACGGCTTCCAGATTATCAGCCTCGCGACGGGTATGCTGAGTCATCACCGCTTCAATCACGCGAGGAATGTCGGTGAGGTTAATGCGTTCTTCGATAAATGCGCGTACGGCTTCTTCATTGGCCGCGTTCAGGGCGGCCGGCGTGGTGCCGCCCGCTTTCAGCGCGCGATACGCCAGTGAAATACACGGGAAGCGATCGAGGTCGGGCGGTTCGAAATTAAGCGAGGAAAGCTTGGTCAGATCGAGTGGCGCCAGTTCAGAAGCGCGGCGCTCGGGATAAGTGAGCGCGTATTGAATCGCATGGCGCATGTCCGTCACGCCCATTTGCGCGATGATCGAGCCGTCAACTAATTCGATCATCGAATGCACGACCGACTCAGGATGCACGACGATGGTGATTTGCTCGGCGTCGAATCCAAACAGCCAGTGCGCCTCGATCACCTCGAGCCCCTTGTTCATCAAAGTCGCTGAGTCGATCGTGATCTTCGCGCCCATGTTCCAGGTCGGATGTTGCAGCGCCTCGGCCACTGAGGCCGATTCGATAGCAGCTTTGTCACGCGTGCGAAACGGGCCGCCTGATGCCGTTAGAATCAGCCGGCGTACTTCCGAACGCTTCTCGCCACGCAGACATTGATGCAGCGCGTTGTGTTCCGAATCCACGGGCAGCATCTCTGCGCCCGATTTTTCCGCCGCCCGCGTCATCAACGCGCCCGCCATCACGAGCGTTTCTTTGTTTGCGAGCGCCACGCGCTTCCCTGCTTCCAGAGCCCGGAGCGTCGGCACGAATCCGACAGCGCCCACCGTTCCGGACACGACAATTTCCGCATCGTCGCGTGTTGCAACCTCAACCAAACCTGGTTCACCAACGAGGATGGTGGGTGCCGTAACCGCCCTAACTCCCAGCTCGGTTCGCAGTCGCTCGGCGATTTCTTCGGACTCGACTGAGACAAGTTGAGGATTGAACTTCTCGATTTGGCCGGCGAGTTTATCGGTGTTCCGCCCGGCTCCCAGGGCGACGACGCGGAAGCGATCACTGCCCAGTGCTTCGATCACGCGCAACGTGTTGCAGCCGATCGAGCCGGTCGAGCCGAGAATAGAAACTCCACGAACTGTCATGTGATTACCGCGCTGGCGGCACGTCTTCGTAGGGGGCTTTCAGAACGACCTTCCGTCCATCATTGTCGTAGAACGCTTCGGTGACGCCCCAGTCCTGATTGCTGGGCTTTGAAAGTACCACAGTAGCGTTCACGGTTTTCTTTTCACCAATCACTTTCAAATTCAAAGTGGCGTCACCGGCGGCGTTCCGTGTCTCGATGTTGCCGGTCGTGAACCAGCCAAACTCCTTGACTTCCCCGATCTCTCGCTTCAGATCCTCATTCGTGCGCAGGTAGGTGCGGGCAGTTTCGGCGGCGTCACTATTGTTGATCGTGCTGAAGGCGAACCACACGATACCGCCGACGAAGAGCGCAGCCACAAGCGCCAACACTGCCAGGATTCCGACGACAAGCAGAACTATTTTTTTGGTGGACATAATCAGCGGAAGTACGCCAGGGCAAAATAGTAGATGAGCGGCGCATTAAACAGCAAGCTATCGACCCGATCGAGCATGCCGCCATGGCCCGGCAGAATCTTGGCCGTGTCCTTGGTGCCGGCGCTGCGTTTTAGCGCACTCTCAGTTAAGTCGCCGAGCACACCGAAAACATTCATCGCCGCCGCCAGCGGCAAGGCAAACTTCAAAGGCAACTGCCGGAAGAACCAGTAATGCGCCGCGGTGGCCAGCAACAGGCTCGCGAGCATGCCGGCAACTGCACCCTCCCAGGTTTTGCCCGGGCTGACATTCGGCGCCAGCTTGTGCTTTCCGAACGCCCGGCCGCCGTAATACGCGGCCGCATCCGAACCCATCAGCACCAGAAAGAAAAATGACAGGAGGTCCTTTGATAACTCTGCGCTGAATCCGTTGCGCACAGCCACGAGGTGGCTCCCCAAAAGGACGACGTACATCACGCCGATCACCGTCGCTCCGCTGCGCGCCAGCATGCGTTCGAAGGGCGCGCCCCGCAACATCGCCGCCACCAAAGAACAAATGGTTAGCAGGATAAGAACCGCAATGACCGCTGAAAAGTCGACCGCCTCGCGTGGATCGGCGAAATAAAAAATCGTGAACAAGGCAGCGGCGCCGAGAAACCCGGCGACCGGGTCAGCCTGAATCTGTTGTTTGGCCGCGATGATCCAGAACTCGAGCAGCGCCAAAAGCAGCGCGACGCCGACGAGCACCACGAACACGGGCGCAAGCCGAGGCACTAAGATCGATGCAATCAGGATGGGCAGCAGAACGACCGCCGTCAGCAGGCGGGCGACGCCCGACGGAATCGCGTTAAGCTTCGTCAGCGGATTCGGTTTGTTTGGTGTAGTGGGCAAGTTTTGGTTGAAGGGTAACGGCCCTCGATCAGAATCTAACCTGCTAGCGGTGGCTCGCGGCCTTTAGACTGGAGCGCAAGCGTCCCGCTTGCCGATTGCCGACACCAACAAGTGCAAGCGAGACGCTTGCGCTCAAGTCTGCAGTTACTTCGCGTTTACGACGAGCTTCAGACCTCCGAATCGCCGGCGGCGTTGTTGATAATCGACAATCGCTTCGAGCAGATGGACGCGGCGGAAGTCGGGCCAGAGCGTTTCCGTCACATGGATTTCCGCGTACGCGCTTTGCCATAGAAGAAAGTTCGAAATGCGCAGTTCACCGCTGGTCCGCACCAGCAGATCGAGTTCAGGTAAGTCGCGCGTGTACAACTCGCGCGCGATATCTTCCTCTGACAATTCATCCGGCGTTCGCTTCTCAGCGATTACTCTGCGCATCGCCGCGCGGGACGCATCGACGATTTCCGACCGGCCGCCATAGTTCAGCGCGACGCTGAGCACCATCCCACTGTTCTTCGCCGTGCGCTCGCCGGCGCGCACAATCTCCTGCTGCACATTCGGCGCAAGCTCGTGAGTGCGGCCAATGGTCTGAAACCGGATGTTCTGTCGATTGATCTCTTCCAGCTCCAGCCGTAGATACTTGCGCAGCATCCGCATCAGCGCATCCACTTCATAACGCGGGCGCTTCCAGTTCTCGGTCGAAAACGCGTAAAGCGTCAGCGCGCCCAAACCAAGCCGCGCGCCAGTATCGACTGCGGCGCGCACGGCTTCGACGCCGGCGCGGTGTCCGGCAATGCGCGGCTGTCCACGCTGCGCCGCCCAGCGGCCGTTACCGTCCATAATGATCGCGATATGCCGCGGCAGACGATCCCACGCGATCGATGAAAGCAGGCGCTCGTCGCGACTGCCTTTCTCAACGATATCTTTGAAGTTCTCGTGCACTGATGAAATTCGAAACGAAAGAGGCTTAATTCTTACCGCAAGCGAAAAGACTGTCAATCGTACTGCACGCTGATCAGTGTCAGGCCGTGCGCGGGTGCCGTGGCGCCGGCCAACTCGCGTTTGCCTTCGCGCAGAGCGCGCAAGACCGTCTCCTCATCGATGTCGCCACGCGCCACCGCCAGCAGGGTGCCCACAATCGATCGCACCATGTAGCGCAGAAAACCATTCGCGGTGACACGGATTTCCATCAGGTGGCAACGGCCGCGCGCGCTCCATCGATGTTCAAGATCGCAGCGCGTCACGTGGCGGACTCGCGATTCGGCGTCCGATTGCGCCGCCGAGAAAGCGGTCCAATCATGCTCGCCCACAAACGACATCGCGCACCTCCGCGCTAACTCGAGGTTCAGCTCGCGAGACTCGAGCAGCGCATAGCGCGACCAGAATGGCGGCATCACCGGCCCGTGCACAATGCGGTACGTGTAGGTCTTACCGCGCGCCGAGTAACGCGCGTGAAAGTCTTCCGCAGCGGCGCTCACAAACAGCACCCGCACGTCCGAGGACAAATTTCCGTTAATCGCGCTGCGCAGTTTGGCAGGAGTAATTTCACGCTGTAGTTGCACGCTGGCGACCTGTCCTTCAGCGTGCACGCCGGCATCGGTTCGCCCTGAGCCATGGACGACAACTTCGCGACCGTCAAGCAACGAGAGCACACGCGTCAGTTCCCCCTGCACGGTTCGCAAGCCTTCCTGAATTTGCCAGCCGTGAAAGTCAGTGCCGTCGTATTGGAGCAGAAGTTTGAAATTCATGCTATGAACGTTTAGAGGCGGGCTACCGCCCGCCAATGTTCGCAGCGCCAGCGGGCAGTAGCCCGCCTCTAAACGGACTCTAAAATCTTCCGGCTCCCGGGTTTCACCGCCTGCTCACCACGTTTACAAGCGTCACAATCCGCCGGCTGAACCGCCGGAACATTCAGTGTCGCCAGCGAGAATCTTGGTACGCCGACGTCAGCTTCGCCGCCGGATCGATCGATGATTGAAGCGGCTCCTACGACCTCAGCACCACTATCAGTTAGCGCCTTGATCGTGTCCCTGGTCGAGCCGCCGGTCGTGATCACATCCTCGACCACCAGGACGCGTTCACCCTGGCGGACGGTGAAACCGCGCCGCAAAGTCATGGTTCCCCGCTCGCGCTCTGTCCAAATGAATCGCACTGCGAGCTGCCGCGCTACCTCATAGCCGATAATGAGTCCACCGATCGCCGGAGACGCTACGGTTTCAATTCGTTGTCCGCGGAACTCATCGGCGATCGCTTCGCCAAACTGCGCCGCCACTGAAGGAGTTTGCAGCGCCGTCGCGCACTGCAAGTAGACAGAACTGTGCAGCCCGCTCGACAAGACGAAGTGTCCTTCGAGCAGTGCTCCCGTTCGTTTGAATGTCTCCAGCACCTCAGGCTGTTCCATAGTTAGCACTGCGCCTGCACCGTCGCGTACAATGCCCCGTGATGGTGCGACGCAATCTTGTTTCTGATTCTACTCTGATAGATGAAACTCTCGAACTGATACGCGCACACGGCGGGCGCGCGAGCTTTCTGGCAGTCGCGGAGTCAATCTTTCTCCTATCAAATATCGACCGCGAATTAGCCGCGTCGATGATCAGCGAACTGGTCAAGAACGATCCGCGATTTGTTCTGGAAGCCGAGCATCTGGCGGCCGCCGCAGATTCCAATTCGGCCTTGCTGCGGGACCTCGAGTTCGTTGTTGTCGATGTCGAAGCAACTCACGAACGCCGCACGCCGGCACGGATTATTGAAATCGGCGCTTATCGGGTCCGCGGCGGCGACATTCTCGACAAGTTCGAAACGCTGGTGAATCCGGAAGCGATCGTGCCGAGGTTTTTGACGAATCTCACCGGTATCTCAACGGAAATGCTGCTGACGGCGCCAAAGTTCGCGGATGTCGCGGACGAATGGCTCGACTTCATCGGCGATGCGGTGCTGGTCGCGCACAACGCCAATTTCGACCTGCCGCTCATGAACCGCGAAATAGCCCGCGTCTTTCCCGGCTACCGTTTGCGAAACGCGCATCTGTGCACCGTTGACCTGGCGCGCCGGCTGGTGCCGCGCGTCGAGAGTCACGGACTCGATTCGCTGGTAGCGTACTTTGGTTTCGAAGTCTCGCGCCGGCATCGTGCGGCTGATGATGCGCTGGCCACCGCCCGCGTTTTTCTCCGCTTGCTGAATGACTTGTCTGAGAATGGGATTCTCACATTGGCTGAAGCCCGGAGTTTTCAGGCCAAGCTTGCCGCTGGCGAGCTTCAGCTAGCTTTCAACTCCTGACGGCTGGTTCTTGCCGGACTGGCGCATCAACGCCTTCGCGATGAAGAACACGACGATCAGTACCGCCAGAGTGATTCCGATCGCTGGATAATAACGCGATAGTAACTCCTTCGCCTGATCGCCATAACGCGCGGCCAGAAACCCCAGTAGCAAATAACGAAAGGTACGTCCCCCCGCGACGGCCAGGGTGAACCGCATCAGGTTCAGCCGGAACACACCCGCCGAAACTACAAACAGCTTAAACGGAAACGGCGGCGGGAGTAGCGAAGCGACCAGCACGGACATCACGTCATAACGGTCGATCAAGTCCTTGACGCGTTTTTGCTTTGACGCAGAAAATTTTGATAACGCTTTTTTCCCGGCACGCTGCGAGAGCCGATACAAAGCCACGCACCCAATCGTTGAACCGATCGTTGCCGCGGCCACGTAAATCAACATCCAACCTGGCCGCGCGGCCGCCAACAAAAGCAACACGGCATCCACGCCGCCTGGCATCGGCACCATCACCGAATCCAAAAACGCGATCGCGAACAGTCCAAACGGTCCCAGTGAAATCAGATATTGCGAAACCTGCCCGAGCGCTCCGGTAATCTTATGAATTAAAGCCTTCAAATATGGATCAGCCTTTCAGTGAATCTTCAGTGACGTGCTTCCCCTCTTCGACGGCCGTTCTGCCCCGGCGCGAGATGAGATAAATCGCAAGTCCAAGCACGGCCACCGCCGCGACGATGCTCACGATTAGCAGTCCATTGTCTTTCAGGAATCTTAGGACGGCTTCGCCATAGTAAACCGCAAGGATGCCTTCTACGTAATAGCGAATCGATCGCGCAATCAGAATCGTCAGCAGAAACTTGCGCCGCGGAAACTGCAAAGCGCCCGCCGTCGCCACGAAAATCTTGAAGGGCAAAGGCGGCGGTAACAAAGCCGGAATCGCGAGGGCAAACACCCCAAAGCGCGCATAAGCACGTTCGACCTTTTCGACGCGATCGGCGCGAAAGCGTCGATGAAGAACTGCCAATCCCCCGCGTTTGAAAATCGTATACAGGAGCAAGCAACCCAGCACTGAGCCGATTGCGGGAAAAAGCGGAAAGAAGAAAGCGGTTTTCGGATGCGCGTAACAACGCGCGACGACGAGGTAATCGTTGATTTCAGGCAGCGATAGCAGCGACGAGTCTAGCGCGCCTATCAGAATCATCGCCGGCCCGGCGTAGTAAACCGGCACGCCGACAATGAAACCTCCAACGCGTCGGGCTATGGCATCGAGCCAATCAAACATAATCGGTGACAGGTGACAGGTAACGGGTGACAGGAAGATGGTCGCAGCAACCTGTCACCTGTTACCAGTTACCTGTCACGGGTTTACTGTGCTGGTTTGAAGATTGAAGGAGTGTCGTATGTAACGCCAACGGTAAGTCCCGAGCGGGGGCTGTGACTGGTCAGGCCTTTGATGCCGGCGAAATCGAATCTCAGACCTGACGCGCGAATCTGCATTCCCAGGCGCGCTTCGCCTTGCGACTCAGTGCCCAGCGGCCCGCCGTTGGGTCGCGTGTTCACGCGGCCGTTTACCTCGCCGGCGATGCTGAATTGGTCATTGATCCGAATGATGCTCGCGGCGCCGTACATGATCACGTCGTTCTGCGAGAACAGTTGGGTTGGCGCCGTGAGAATACCAATGCCGAGATTGCCAAACGTGTTCACGCGGCCGTTGCGGCCGAACTTCTTTCCGACAAGCACCTGACCGTATGCGTTGGTCTGGTTCAGACCGATGCCGCGGCCCTGACTCGAGTTCGGTAACTGGACGCCGAACCGGAATCCGATCGACGGTCCGTTTTTAGTCTCCGCGCGCAGCTTAATCTTGGTTGAGAGCGTGAAGTCTCCAAAGTCGTTTGTTGAGTTGGCGCCGGGGGCAAGCTCCAAAGGAATCGCGCTTAGACCCTGCGAATTTATGCTCAGAAAGTTTTGCGCGACGCCCTCAATCTGGACTTCAACGTTCGGGGACAGCCCAATGTTTATGCCTATGACGCCCGCCCGCGTCAGGTCGCCATTCAAACCTGAGACCGGGAACTTTACGTTCTGCAGAAAATCCATGCCGACTTCCAACCGCATTGAGCCGGGCGGAATGATGTCGACGTCTTCGGTGATCAGCGGCCGCTGCTGAGCGCGCACCGTTGTCGCGAACGCCAGCATGCACGCCAGAGCTGCAAAGCGGATCGATCTCGAGATGGTTAATGTGTTCACGTTTTGAGTCGAGCGAATTGTAATGCGCCGTTGCGCGAGGCGTCAACGCCTGAGTCCCGAGGGTGTTGGGATACTAGATTGTTGCTGCCTTCCCCACACTTCAAGCTCAACCGACTCTGTTACTTGGAGAGACGCTCTAGAGCGGAATCGATGCGAGTGAGGAGACTCGCACCGTCGGCAAGAAGCGCAACAACCGCACCCGGGATCTCTTCCATGAGGCGTCGCCGCGCATTCCCTGACCCCAAGGTATTAAGGTTCCCAGCGATAAGCAATTCCCCCAGCCGGTCGTTAAGAACTCCCAGACGAGACAATCGCGTAAAGAAGCGCGCTAGTTCTTGGCGCAGTTCCGGATCTGCTAGTTCGGACGTGAGCCCACCTTGTAGGGCGGCCCACGCGGACGTGTCGAAACCTGTATCGAACAGCGTGTTGTCGGTACTGACTGCGGCTTGATAAGCCTTTAGCCTTGTAAGGTTAGTTGTGATGGTTAAGCGAATGGCAAGTAGGCAGTTACTGATCTCGTCACGCTCATCTTTTCGTCGCGCGTTCTCACCCCAAGCCACTGCTTTGCGGTTGAGCCAAAAAGCGAACGGCAGACCGAGAGCAACTCCGATCACGGTGGCTGCAAGATTAGGCCAGAAGTTAGTCCAGAACTGAGTCACAACCGGCGAATTATATCCGCGTTAGATTGTTGCTGTCAGTAAATCTTCGATGCTCCAAATCGTTTTTGTAATTCCCTGAACCATGCAAGGCGTAAATCTTAGACTCTGATGAAACCGACAAGATTGTGATACGCGATTAGTACCCCAACACCGTCCCGCGTCAGGATGATTAAACGCTAGCGATTACTCGAGCTTGCCTACAAGCTCATCTACCAATGCTCCTTGCCCACTCAACATTTTCTGCTTTGCTACATCGGGCGCAAACCACTCAGATCGATCGACTTCGGCAAACTTCTGCATCCGGCCTGATTTCGGAGGCCATTCCATTTCGAACTCATTGCTGTTCAGTCTGGCCGGATCGAAATCGCCTTCCACGGCCCACGCGCTAACGATCTTCCCGTTCTTCTGTTTGATTGGCGTCAGCGGAATGTAGTTCCCGTTGGGAGGAGCGGAGCCGGTTTCTTCTTTAAATTCGCGCTGGGCCGCGGCGAGCGGTTCTTCATCCTGGAATTCGCCTTTGGGAATAGTCCAGGCGCCTTCGTCTTTGTTGCGCCAGAACGGACCGCCCGGATGAACCAGGAGCACTTCGATTGAAACTTCTTTGTGGCGGTACAGCAACAGGCCCGCGCTTTTCTTAGGCATGAGTGGGATCGCTAACGTTCTCGCATTGCGGCCTCGACCGCCTTGAAGACTTCGCGATGGATCTCGGCAATCTTCTCAGGTGGCACCTTCGGTCGTCGATCGAAAGTGAGCAGACCGTTGATCTCCTGTTCGATGTCGGTCAGCTGCGTGTAGCAAAAGCCGGCGAGGAACTTTAAAGATGCGATACCTTCCGCCAGGTCGCGATACTTGGCGAGTAATTCTTCAGGTGTCTTGAACGAGTCGTAGAACTGATAGAGCAAATCGCGGTGCTCCTCAGGAATATCCTGCGGGACCGCCAGAAACCCACCCACCTCGGAAAGCACGATCGGCTGTCCGCGATATTCTGAGCCACGCGCGAACAAAGGCTTCTCGCCGACCCAGACTTTCATCGGCAATTCGCCGCCGGATAATTTATCGCGATAGCGCTCGCGCAAGAGCGCCGCGGTCGGGGTGTAGTCGTGAATCGCACAGATATCAGTGATGTCGCTGTGTTCCCAGCCGTCGTTATCGACGACCGGCCGCGTCGGATCGATCCGGCGCGTCGCGCGGACCATTCGTTCGAGATAAGCGTATTGTCCTGCATGCTCCTGCTCGAGTCCCGGAAAACCCATACTCTCGTTCACCGGCACCCAGGCAATGATGCAGGGATGATTCAAATCGCGGCGCACCGCGCGCTGCCACTCGGCGGAAAGCAACTCCTCTGACTCAAGTGACCATTCACGCGCATTGGGCATCTCTTCCCAGACCAGCAGCCCCAGACGATCGCACCAGTAGAGCCAGCGCGGATCTTCGACCTTTTGATGTTTGCGCGCGCCGTTGAAGCCAAACATTTTCGTCCAGCCAATGTCAGTTTGCAGAGCTTCGTCCGACGCCGCGGTGAGATAACCGCCCGGAAAGTAGCCCTGATCCAAAATCATCTTCAGGTAGATCGGCTCGCCGTTTATCCGGATGGATCCGTTGCGTAACTCGATGCCACGCATTCCGAAGTAAGAAGTCACCTCATCGAGCAACGTGTTCTTGTCGTCATACAGGCGAATTCGCAGGTCGTAGAGATGCGGTGAATGCGGGTACCAGAGTTTCGCATAAGGAATCCGGAGCACGAACTGCCCGGTAGCAACCGGCGTGAACTCTTCAGCGCGGGTTACCGAAAGGCCATGATCAAAGACTTCAACTTTGATCTGCCAGGCCGCGGATGGTGCATGCAGAAACACGGCGAGGTAAACCTGGTTATTGTCCGCGCGCGGAACGATCTGAATTTCTTCGACCCGGATTGGCGGCGCGCTTTCCAGCCAAACGGTCTGCCAAATTCCCGTCGTGTTGTAGTAGTCGATGCCGACCGGCAAACCGGTGTGCGATTGCTTGCCCCGCGGCTGACTTGGGTCTTGTCGATCTTCGACGCGCAGGGTGACTCGATTCACGCCCGGCTTCAGGTACGGCGCGACGTCGAATTGAAAAGGAACATGCCCGCCCTGGTTATGACCGACTTGCTGTCCGTTAACCCAAACCGTTGAGGAGTAATCGACCGCGCCAAAATTCAGAAGCACATCAGACTGCTGCCAGTCGTTCGGAATTTTGAAGCTTCGAGCGTACCAGACGATCTCATGAACGGATTTGTCGTTGATCCCCGAGAGTTCCGTCTGATACGCAAACGGGACCGTGATGCGCAAAGGTAACTCACGGCCATCGTGCCAGCCGGCGTCCTGTCCTTCGTCAGTATCATCGAACGCGAATTCCCATTCGCCATTCAAATTAAGCCAGGGCTCACGAATGAACTGAGGACGCGGATATTCCGGACGAGGAATGTTTTGATCGGGCATTGGTTGTCAGGGGATTTTGTCAGTACCGAGAGCGGTAGCGACCGGGTCATGACTCAAGATGAGCTTTCACCCGGTCGCATCCCCCACCCCACGCGGGCTGCCCGCGCGGGGACCCGGTCCGCTCCCGGTACTGACATTCACGCTTAGGCTTCGGCCATCTCTTCGCGCGCGCCTTCGTCGGCTTTTACCACGTAAACGTCGGGACAAATATTAGTCGCCGCCTGATACCCTCGGCTGACGAACTCGCGAAAGTCCTCGACGCCGTCCGGTCGGACAAGGTTGATGGTGCAGCCACCGAAGCCGCCGCCGGTCATGCGCGCACCAATGACGGCTTCATGACGCGAGGCAATTTCGACCATCGTATCAAGTTCACGAGAACTGACTTCATAATCATTACGCAGCGATTCGTGCGAAGCATTCATTAATCGGCCGAGTAGCTCAGTGTTGCCGTCACGCAAAGCACGGAACGCTTTCAACGTGCGATCGTTTTCGGTAACGACGTGCCGGCAGCGCCGGCGAACCGTCGCCGGCAACTGGCTCTCGTGCGTCTGAAACTCGTCAACCGTTATGTCGCGGAGTGATCGTATATGTGGCAATTTCTGCCGCAGAACCTCCACTCCGCGTTCACACTCTGCGCGCCTCTGATTGTAGACCGACGAAGCCAGGTCGTGCTTAACATTAGTGTTGCAAACAACCATCGTCGCCCTGAGGTTCGCTAGCGAAATTGGTTTCGCTTCCAGGGATCGGCAATCGATCAAGAGCGCGTGATCTTTGCGCCCCAGGACTGCCGTCAGTTGATCCATGATACCGACTCTTGCTCCTACGAAAACCGTTTCGGCTTGTTGAGCCGCCAACGCCAGCGCCACGTCGTCAATCGTCACCGCTGCGATTGTCGTCAACGCCTTACCAGTTGCAATCTCAAGCGCAGCGGACGAGGACAGGCCACCGCCGACCGGCACATCGGAATCGATCAGCAGGTCCGCACCGGTAAGCTTCAGACCTTGTTCAGTAAGAGTCCACGCTACTCCCGCGACGTAACGAAGCCATTTGTTTTCCGCCGCCAGCGATCGATCATCGAGATTGAACTCCCCGTCCTCTTTCAAAACGAGGGACTTCGCGCGGACGCGGCGATCATTCCGCTGCCCAATCGCGACGTACGTGCGGCGGTCGATCGCCATCGGCAGCACGAAACCTTCGTTGTAGTCGGTGTGCTCGCCGATAAGATTGATGCGACCGGGGGCTGAGAAAACTCTTGGAACCGAGCCGTATGTTTCCTCAAAAACCGATCGCAGATGGTTAACGTCGACCATCGTACCAGGATGCGTCTGCTCCCTCTCCCACTGGGAGAGGGTCGGGGTGAGGGTGCGAAGCTTAGCGAACAAAAGGGTTTTTAGAATAACTTCGGTGTCGTGAGGCGGCGCCTCACGACACCGAGAAAATAACTGACCAATCCCCTACCTGCGAACGCTCCATTAATCGCCGTAACCGCGGGGGTGTTGCTGCAACCATTGCCAGGCCGAATCCACGATCTTCCTCAAGTCCTGAAACTGCGGCGCCCATCCGAGCTCGCGTTTGATCTTTTCCGAGCTCGCAATCAACACGGCGGGGTCGCCCGGCCTCCGCGAACCAATCTTGATGGGAATTTCGCGTCCGGTAATCTCGCTCGCCACGTCGATAACTTCGCGGACCGAATAGCCGTCGCCGCCACAGCCGAGGTTGTAGATTGCGCTGCGCTCGCCCAGTATCTGCAGCGCCAAAATGTGCGCGCGAGCGAGATCCACGACATGGATGTAGTCGCGGACGCAGGTGCCATCGCGCGTCGGGTAGTCTTCGCCGTAAATTTCAACGTATTCGCGTTGACCGGTGGCTGCTTGCAGCACCAACGGAATCAAGTGCGTTTCGGGATCGTGCCACTCCCCACAACGCTCCGTCGCGCCTGCCGCGTTGAAGTAGCGCAGCGAAGCGTAACGAATTCCGTAGGCACTCTCATACCAACGCAAAGCGCGTTCGAACGTGAGCTTCGTTTCGCCGTAAGGGTTCGTCGGGTTAGTCAGATCCGCCTCTTCGATGGGCTGCTTCTCAGGCTCGCCGTAAACCGCTGCGGTTGAAGAGAAAACGAGCCGCTTAACACCGGCCTCACGCATGGCGTCTAACAGCGACAACCCGGCATCGACATTATTTCGATAGTACTTAGCGGGATTCTGCACGGACTCGCCGACTAAAGAATCCGCGGCCATGTGGATCACGGCCTCGATTTCGTGCTCACGAAAAGCTTCGATTAGTCGTTCGCGATCGACCAAATCGGATTCGATGAAAGGAATGTTCGCCGGGACACTCTGCCGATGGCCTTTCGCGAGGTTGTCGTACACAACAACCGAGTGGCCGTCCGTCAAAAGCCCTTCAACGACGACGCTGCCGATGTAACCCGCTCCTCCTGTAACCAAAACTCGCATCAGACAGATTCTCTCCGCGGCAGAAGTTCCTGAAACAACTTTCGTTGTAGCTGTAGCTCGTCGGCCAGCGGTTGGTAGATTTCGCGCTCGCCCTGCTCGTTTGGATAATCCCAAAGGCCGTTGTGGCAATGCCGGTCGTCGTCCCAACCGGGGTGGTTCACAATCGGATAAAGACAAATGCCCTGAAGTTCCACACCTTCCTGCATCGCCGCGCGGGCTTCAGTGCAGACGTAGCGAAACCAATTGGGGCGCAACTCGTCTTCAATTCCAGTTTCGGCAACAAAGAACGGGCGTTGATATCGAGCATTCAGTTCCTTGATTATTTCGCGAAGCGGCCTATAGCGCGGGTTTTCGGGCTCAATAAAACCACCAAAGCCACCGCCGAGAAACCACTGATTGCGCAGGTAATAGTTGCCGCCGATGATGTCGAGGTATTTTGGACCACCGCCGAGCTCAGGCTTTACGCGCCCGGCCAACATGTCCCACGCTTCGTACTGGGACACGCGATAAGCTTCAGCCTCGCGCGCGTGCTCGAAATTGTTCGGATCCAGCGGCAGCACGTTGATCATCGGATCGATTTGCGCGACGCGCGTCCGCTTGTCGATGTCCCACAAAGCTTCACAGGCCGCAATGTTCGCGCGCACTAGCTGCTCTTTCAACTGGTCGCCGCGGCCGTGAGAGAACGGATTAAATGCCGCAGCATCACCCGCCGCCCACGAGAAGAATGAGATTTCATTTGTCGGACAGGCGAACAGAACGCTGTCCGTCTCTTCGCGCCAGAGACGGGCAAACTCACGCGCGTATTTCGCGAAGGCATCGATGAAACGCGGCTCAAACAGATCGAGCCAATCAGGCCAGCCGTAATGGAACAAGTCCCAAATTACCTGAACGTTCGTTTCCCGCGCTGCCCGCATCATTGGCAGGAGACTCGAGAAGTCGTACGCGCCCGGCGTGCGTTCGATCAGATGCCAACGCAGCCCATCACGCGCTGCCCCAATTCCCTGCTCATGCAAACGCAGGTAGTCTTCGCGCGCGAAGCGATCGTGACGGGTGAAGGCAATCTCGTCGAGCCGCTTGCCGGACGCCAGGCGATGCGTCGAACATTCGAAACCGCCGAGAAAGAAACTTTTAAAGAGCCGTTCGTATCTCGCCATTCCCGCCATTGCTCGGAGTCAGCTCCGGAAGGATCGCCTTGGTTGCCGTGACATGCTTTCCGTTCGGATGTCCGTTTTCCAGAATCAACGCTTCCTTTCGCTTGACGCTCGACATCTTCGCATAGACGGTCAGCGCCTGCGCGACGATTTGGTCCATGTTGTAGTACTTGTAGGTCGCCAGACGCCCGACGAAGTGCACTTCCGGTGTCTTGTCGGCCAATGTCTTGTAACGGGCATAGACGTCCGCGTTTTCTTTCCGCGGCACCGGGTAATACGGGTCACCCTCGCTCTTCGGAAACTCGTAAACGATGCTTGTCTTTGAATGCTCCTGGCCCGTCAAGTATTTGAATTCCGTAACGCGTGTGTATAGGTGGTCGTTCGGGTAGTTAATCACCGGCGCTGACTGAAACGTTTGCTGGTTGTGCGTTTCGTGTTTGAATTCGAGCGACCGATACGGCAGCTTGCCGTAGCAATAGCCAAAGAACGCATCTACCGGTCCCGTGTAAATCATCTCCCGATGAGGAATGTCCTTCTCGACCTCGCGGTAATCACAGTTCAGCAGCACTTTAATGTTGGGATGATCGAGCATGTTCTCGAACATGCGCGTGTAGCCGTGCAGCGGCATGGCCTGATAAGTATCAGTGAAGTACCGATCGTCCCGATTGGTCCGCGTGGGAATACGCGAGGTGACACTGGCATCCAGTTCTGACGGATCCAGTCCCCACTGTTTACGTGTGTAATTCTTAAAGAATTTTTCGTAAAGCTCGCGGCCCACGGTGCCGATGACAACGTCTTCCGAAGTGCGAACATGTTCGCGCGGCTCAGCGACCTTCTTTAGAAAATCTTCCATCTCGAAGGATGTCAGGTTGAGGCCATAGAGCGCGTTAATGGTGTTGAGATTGATCGGAATCGGGACTATCTGGCCGTCTACGCTCGCGCGCACACTATGCTGGTACGGACGCCACTCTGTAAACCGCGAAAGATACTCGAACACTTCGCGCGAGTTCGTATGGAAAATATGTGGGCCGTACTTGTGCACCAGAACGCCATGCTCGTTGTAATGATCGTAGGCGTTGCCGCCGATGTGCGGACGCTTGTCGCATATCAGCACCTTCTTGTTCGAACCACGGGCAAGACGCTCGGCGAGCACGCTGCCCGCGAATCCCGCTCCAACAATTAAATAGTCAAACATTAGTTCAGTCCCCTTGTTAGTAATAAAAATCAGGCGGCGTTGCTCGTTACCAGTGCCTCCGAACCCGTTGCCCGCGCTTTTGCGGCCATCACGTTCGGCTTCCGCCGGTGCAGCGATACTCGATCAATCAGCTCCGACATTCCCGCCCAGGTTTGGTCCCACGAAATGTTTGCCAGGAACTCATCGACGCGGTGCAGCCATTTGTTGCTTGTCGCTTCCGGCTTCAGCGATTGCTCAATCGCCGCAATGAATTCGTCCGTAGTCCGGGCGATGCGAACGAGATCCACCTTACCGTACGGCTTAATTACGTCAGCGATGGGCGTCGATACGACCGGCTTTCCGGCCGCGAGATACTCAGGTGTCTTGGTTGGACTGATGTAACGCGTCGCTTCGTTAATCGCGAACGGCATCAACGCCACGTCCCACCCGGCGATGTAACGCGGTAACTCTTCGTAAGTCTTGGAGCCGAGATAATGAATGTTCGGCCGCTGTGGCAATACTTTGGGATCAATCTTGGTCACAGGCCCAAGCATCACTAACTGCCAGTTCGGACGCGCGACCGCCACAGCGTCGAGCAATCCGGTATCGAAGCGCTCATCAATGACGCCAAAGTAACCTAGACGTGGATGCGCAATCCGTTCCTGATCTTCAGGGTCCTGTCCGCGGGTGCGCGCCTGCATGAAGTGTTCGCGATCGATGCTGCTGGGAAATGCATGTACGAATGGATGTTTGTGACGCTTGACCTCGTACAAACTGTGGCCGCCAGTGAAAACAACGTCGGCGCGGTTTAAGAGTTCGAGTTCCTGGAACCGCAAGCTGTCCGGCGCGCCCTTAAACGCCGACAACTCATCCATACAGTCATAGACGACGGCCAAAGGACTCAAGTTTTTCGTAAAATCGAGGGCCATCGGCGTGTAGTACCAAAGCACGTATTCGTGAATTTGGTGTTCGCTGAAGAAGGTTTGAAGCAGGCTGCTGAGCACGGCTGTTTGCGCAATTTGACTACTTAAGCCGTCCGGCAGAATCGGGGTGACTACTTGCACTCCGTTTTCTCGCTCACGCACTTCAAGCCGCAGCGAACCACTACCTCGCATCGCTTCTTCAATAAAAAAGACGCGGCGCTCTGCGGCCCCACGTTTCAAAAGGTGCTGCGGCCGTTGATAGACCCAATCCCAGCGCAGGTGCGAGAAGCAAACCAGGTCGGGCGGCGTCTCAGATGCGCCCCGTGCGGATTTGGGCAATGGCTGAGTTACGGCCTGGCCAATTAATGCCGATGATGAATGTTGCTGTGAGTTCGACACAGATCTATCCTCCAATTGTTAGATTCCACCTCGTAAAGCAGATAGAACTCAACCTTGGGAGTTTCTATCCTTATGTTGCCGACAGAAAGGAGTTCAGCCAGGATTGGCTGAAGTAAGTAATTGCGGCTCAGTGTGGCGCCGCAATAACCTGGTTCATGTCACAAATGTCACCGAATACTTACCTCTTATTCGTCGCTCCGTCTCGCTTTAATTCGATACAGCGCAACGTCAGAGTTCGCGCTTCTTTAGTCCGAAAACATTTCGCTTTCTTGACTGAAGTTTCAGTGATAGCAAACGGAATACCAGTATTAATAGTCGATGGCGTTGTGTGACGGGTGCTCGGCAAAGCAGGCATGAAGGTTGCTCGGTACCGGCAGCGCAAACTCAGCCACGAAGACAGAAACATGGCCAGTAAAGTACGACGCACAATGTGGACGCTGAGCGGCCTTTCGTTCAAGAAGATGGCCGTCCGTGTTTGGAACGAGATGAACCGCGACGACGCCTTCGGCGACGCCGCGAAACTTGCGTACTACTTTCTATTGGCGTTGTTTCCGCTGCTGATTTTCCTGACGTCGGCTATCGGCCTGATCGTCGGCGCCGGCACCGGCATGCGCCACACACTGTTTCAGTATCTCGCGCGCGTGATGCCGTCATCGGCTTTTCAATTGATCGATTCGACCATGTTGGAAGTCACTAACTCCAGCAGCGCCGGCAAGCTTTCGTTCGGGTTGCTATTGGCGCTTTGGGCGGCGTCCAACGGCATGGGCGCGATCACGGAAGCATTGAACACGGCGTACGACGTCAAAGAGACGCGGCCATGGTGGAAACGGCGATTGGCTGCGGTCCTGCTGACCGTTGGCCTGTCCGTTTTGATCATCGCCGCGCTCGCGCTGGTGATCGGCGGCGGCCGGCTAGCCGATTATCTCGCGGCTCTGTTCGGGTTTGGTTCGGCGCTCGCGTGGGTGTGGAGAATCTTGCAGTGGCCGCTCGCGCTGGCTTTCATGCTCGCGGCGTTTGCTTTGATCTACTACTTCGCGCCGGACCTTCGCGATCAAGATTGGAAGTGGATCACGCCCGGCTCGGTCATCGGAGTTGTCCTCTGGCTTCTCGCCTCGTTTGGTTTGAAAAGCTACCTGCACTTCTTCAATTCATACAGCGCGACGTACGGCTCACTCGGCGCGGTAATCATCCTGATGTTGTGGCTTTACCTGACCGGTTTGGCAGTTTTGATCGGTGGCGAAGTTAACGCTGAGATCGAGAATGTTGCGGCGCAACGCGGCGCGGCGGATGCCAAGAAGAAAGGCCAGAAAACTCCGAAGCGGTAGGCCGCAAGATCGTCACGCACAAGCACTTGAACCTTTTTTCGGCACGCACTGGGTGTTAGAATCTGGACTGCGATCCGAATAATCCGGGCAGACTCTCCCCGCTGCCTTCGTTTTTCAAACAGCGCCCGGATCGCCATCGTCTAACTTACCTCTTCCCGAACAACAACGGAGGACGCACTCATGACTTGGAAAGTCCTGCTCGCCTGTTTACTCGCTCTCAGCCTCGGCACGCCCGCGCTACCACAACAGCCGCGGCCGCAGGATCGGCCGCGAGTGCAGCCACCTACACAGCAGCCGGCGCAGCAGGATGACGACGACGATGTAGTCCGCATCACGACCAACCTCGTGCAGCTTGACGCCGTTGTGCTCGACAAGAACGGGCGGCACGTCAGGGATCTGCGCCCCGAAGATTTTGAGATTGTGGAAGACGGCCGCAAGCGGCCCATCACTAACTTCTCTTACGTAGACACGTCGCCGGCGCGCAACACTTCGACTCCTGTGGTTGCGGCCGACGCCCCGCGCGGCAAAGAGGCGAAGCGAACTTCGAAAGCACCGCCGACGCCCATCGCACCGGCCGTCGTGCCGAAGGGTCAGGCGCGGCGCATCATCGTACTTGCCTTCGACGACATGCATCTCTCGTTCGAGACGATGCGGATCGCGCAGAAGGCGGCCAGAAACTTTATCGAACAGGAAATGGAGCCCGGCGACCTGATGGCGGTCGTGAAGACAGGTTCCGAGGCGGGTGCGCTTCAGCAACTTACCGCAGACAAGCGCCACTTACTGGCGGCCATCGAGCGTTTGCGCTGGAACCCGCGCGGGAGCGCCGGCATCAACCCCATTGTTCCGAACGAGGGGACTGCGGCACAAGCGAACGACGGAACCCGAGGGCTTCAAGAACGTATCTCGACCATCGCCACTCTCGAAGCTCTCGCCCGCTTCGTACGGTCATGCGCTGAATGGCACTTGTAGTCCTAACTGGGCAGGTTTACACGAGACTAGCTATTCGCTAACCGGCAGCCGTCGATGATTCCCGCACCGAACTCGAAATCAAAACCTGTCGTCCCCCGATCCACAACAGACCTGGCGAGCAAGCCTCGCAACGCTTGTGGTGGGGTAGCCGGGCCGGTAGGAAATCGGCTACGAATCGCTGCCACCACTCCAGCCGCGACGGGCGTAGCGGCGGAGGTGCCAGCGTCGACTGGAAATATCCCAGATCCCTGAAAGTGGGTGTAACACGAGATGTCCGGCTTTTGCTGCGTCAAGCGTCCCGGTCCGCGGTTGGAGTAACCCACTCGGGCCTGATTCATATCTACGCCGGCAACGCTGGTGACTTGAGGGTGCGAGTTGGCGCCAAGTATACCGGTATCAACCTCGCCGCCGCAGGGAGTTTGGGGACACTCACGACCGCAATTGCCCGCGGCAAACAGAATGTCAGCGCCTGAGATCGCCAGACGCGTGACAACCCGATTGAAGGGATGATTCAGGTTGCCGGAATAATTTCCCGGATGGCCGACGGGAAAATCAAAAGCCTGCTTGAACACCATCCAACTGTTCGAAACGACCATCGAGTGAAAGTCTCCCGGCCGCCGAGGGCCCGTCAGCACCTTGATCAGGAACTCGTAACCTAATACGGCATCGCTCAAAAGACCTTCTATGACTGTGCCTCCCGTACGGCGCGACGAAAGCACTGCGATGTCGAGGAGTATTGCCTGGGGCGCGGCAATCAGCGCGTCAAAGGCGCACATTGTGCCGTGCCCAACGGGAAACGCGCCTGGAATTCGAAACGCGCTGCTTGGTGGAACCCAACTCCTTTCGCCGTTGAAATTCGGCGTCAAGCCGCGCGATCGGAGATAGTCCAGATTGATTCCACTATCGACTATTGCCAGCAGCACACCCGATCCGTTCATGCCTCGCGCTGCCATTTGCGGCACGCAAAGCATCCTGGCGACGTCTGCTGCAGTCCCAACGGCTGGGCTATTGAGGC
Organism: uncultured Acidobacteriota bacterium; assembly: GCA_963726075.1. Taxonomy (GTDB): domain Bacteria; phylum Acidobacteriota; class Blastocatellia; order Pyrinomonadales; family Pyrinomonadaceae; genus UBA11740. The sequence goes on from CAVSAQ010000002.1 coordinate 1,195,179, forward strand.
AGGTCAAACAGGGACCGATAACTGGATCCGCAAAGATCCCCTTGATATCGGGATGCTCACTCGCGTTCGACATAGCGGAGTCAAATTCGTCCTCCGTCAACATGCCTCGAATCAAGTAAGTCTTGAAGTTCAGGCTGAGCCGCCTCTGGGCCAAGTGATAAATCGCCTTCAACTGTCGCTGCGCCGGACAGCGTGACGACGGGGTAGGACACGTCAATCTCAATGCCCGGCAGTTGTGCGACCTCCTCGGGAATGGCCGCCATTGTCGCCGATCGCTCCGCCGTTGGGAACGTGTCTTCCTCAGTCCGGGTTGGATCGCGGTAGAGTTCAATTACTACAGGCCGTTTCGCCATGACTGTCGATCCTCAATAAGCATCTCTTACGTTCAGATGGTCAACAGTTACTCAGCACTGGATTCGCAGAATACGACCATGCCACCGGTCACGATTTGCCGGACGCTTTGAGCAGATTGGTAATCTATGTAGCAGGAGAGGGAGCCTCCCTGAGCTAAGCCGCCTAAATTATTGAATAAGAGGTAAACAAGATTGGCGCCCGCTGAGTGTCGAACCTTTGCATCAACAAAGAGGTTCTTCTTAATCTTGGTTGTGCCATTGGCCTTGGCCGAAACGCGGAGAGTGTAAGTACTCGTCTCCTTGAGTATCGATTGCAGCCTTTCGGCGCGCAGCAACTGCGCCAGCGCGGTCAGCTTGCCGGTTTCATCCGGGGTGTTGAGCTTGGCCGTGATCAAGCTTACGGCGGTGAGCAAGCCCTGCATCTTAGTTTTTAAGTCCGTCAGTTTTGCAATCCACTCCTTAAAACTGTCCTTGTTGGCGTCCTGATTAGGAGTCAGAGTTAACTTTACGATGGCGGCGTTGAGCTTCACGATATCAGCCTCAAGGCTTTTTAATTGCTCACGAATTGCGTTTGTGCGCGGGCGCTTCTTCTTTAACGCAGCCAGTTCGTCAGTCTTTTTGGCTAGCTCATCAGTCTTCGCTTTCTTGTCCGCAATCTTTCCAAGCAGATCATTTAGAGTTTTCACTCGGGCATCAATGGCCCCCACGTTCGCGTCAATCTGGATTCGCGCCATTTCTATTCCGTCAAGACTTGCAAAAAGCGCTGAGTTCGCAGTGTCTGCTTTCTGCGTCAGCGAAGGCGGAAACAGTAATGGGTAGTAAATGACGGGTCTCTGATTGCAGGTCACGATGGGTTTCTTGTTTAAAGTGAACCCATTGTCCATGAGGTTCTTTGCGACAAGCGAAACAATCATGTCCTCGCTGATGTTAACCTGAGCGTTCTGAAACGAAGTATCTGTTCTAAACAGATTAACCAACTCAGCGACCGACTTAATAACGCCGGTTGCAACCCCGGGAGCTGCTGCGAGTGGGATCAGCGCAGCCGCGGCGGGTAACGCATCGGGATTAGTCGCCTGGAGCATCGCGGTTGCCTCATTGTTTTTGGTCCCGAGATCAGACTTGAGTCGCTCGAGTTGTCCGATAACGGCGCCATAGAGTTCCACGGCCGTAAGATCATTGGGGTTGTGGATGACAATCTTGCTGACCGTCATGTCGGTTCCGCTCGTGTCTTTAGGATTATGGCAGAAAGCCTTCGTCAATTTGGCGGTAATCTGACGCGCCGCTTCCTGTGCCAACATTTGTGACTCAACCCATCCGGCAGCATCTGTAGTGACGCTTCCGGTCGGTACCGAGACGGTGCTGGCTCCGAGCGGCTGAATCTTCGCCTTCAACTCACCCGCCTCGGCCTCGGCTCGGTCCTTGTCAGCTACCGCTTTCTTTTTTAGCTCGTCTGCAAGTTGCGCCTCTCGCCTGGCTTGATCCAAGACTGCGTCGGGAGTGGGCGTCGGACTCGGGCTGGGATTCGCCGTGTCCTGTGGCAGTGAATTTGGATTTTTCACCCGGCCGTAAGCGGGACTGGTCGGAATCAATGGTAGTGAGTTGAGTAATAGAATGGTGGCAAGTATCAGCCTCATGAGCAGGAACCTCCGTCCTTGAACTAGAATTTGATCTGAATAATTCACTTCGACGACTTAAGGGACTCGCCCGTGAATTGGGTGGCTTTGTCCCGCGGCTTCCAATTTGTACTGTTGTTTCGGTTGGAAACGTTTCCGAGTAATGGTGGAGTTGCTAGCGTGACATGTGGTTCTTTATTTCCTTTCTGATTCGAAACACTCGGAGTCGCAAGGCACCAGGCCCGAGAGCGAATTGCTCGGCCAGGGCTCGTCGATAATCGATCTTGTTTTTTCCACTGCCGGTGTAATACCTCAGAATTAGTTCGCGATCAGATTTTGGGATCGTGTTCAGCGCTTCATCCAATTGCTCGAGCAATTTTTCCATTTCTTGATCGGCGCTATTTGTTGAGAATGAGGATTGAGATCTCCGGCGATCGGCCGAGATTTTACGCTGGTGCTCAAGATAGATTTTCTTGGCCACTCCATAGAAATATCGAGCCGGATCACCGGTGAACTCAGTGGTGAAAGCGTTCATCTTTCGGGCGACACGTTCAAATGTGGCATCGGCAAGGTCTTCAGCAAAGACACACCGCCTTGCCCTGAACATCATTATTAACCTGCCGCGAATCGATTCGTATTTCCGGCCCGCGGTTTCCGGATCAGGACCCATCCAATACAGGAACCGTTCGAAGGCAGCGGCATTCAGCTCCGCTTCCGAGGCGGTTTGCCGGCGCCGTGATGGCTGTGTCGCTTGGTTCAGCCGGCGCCGCTGGTGACGCGGACGAGAGAGAGGAACGCTTGAATCGGTCAAAGAAACTGTAGTGCTGCATTGGGTATTCATGATTAGCTCCTTATGGTCTTACAGAATATTTGCTGTCCTTCGCGCACACGTGTACCGATCAGGCCTTCCGCCCTCCTTCTCAACGCTCACGTGCGATTTGTGTTACGGCTAGAAGACGCCCGCCAGCTTCAGTAGATCCTCGAGGTCAAACTTGCCGGCGGTGGCCCCGAGAGTAGGCCCCCTCCACTGAGTATCCGTTAGAATTGAGTCAGTGCTGTTCCGCAAGACGCCGATAAGGACCTCAGCAACGATCGTGCTTCCTACTGGTCCAAGGTGATAACCCTGACTGTGGAACGCAGCCTCGGCCAGGATGTAAAACCATAGCGGCGTTTTTGTTAGGAAACGACCTTCTTCCAGAGCTTTTACCTGGCCTTCAAATCGACTGGCAACTGAGGCGATCTCTTCGGGCGTCATCGGGACGATTCCCATCGCGCCTGCCAGGGCCTGGCCCGTCGGCATTCGCAGGATGTAACCACGGATCAAATTTCTTATGGCCAAATTTGGTTCTCGATCCCGCGCGGGCAGGGTCGTTACGGGCAACTCCAAAAGCTTCGGAGTGAGCGATGGATCGAGTGGTCTTGGAAAACGCTTCGGATTCTGGGGATCCAGGAAACTGGGCCATTCAATTATCCAGTCGTCAGTCAAACGTCGTCTCGGCCTGAAGAGCAAGTCCAATCCCCCGCCAATGTTTAGCTCGTTGAAACTACCGTAGCCCGCGCGGACTTTACTGTGGCCAAATCTGTAGGCCGCGACCGAGAACTCCAGCGGCAAGAAAAAGCTGCCCGGCGCGGGATTGAAAAACCTCGGGCCCCGGTGCGTGATCAGTTCTACGATTTTTGGATCAGCTATCCGTTCGAGAAAGTCATGCAGCACAATCCATTGATAGTGCTGTCTGAGAAGCCTTCTCGCGCCCTCGAATCGATGACCGTAGGTGATAAGAGTGTTGTGGGCCCTGAGAAACGCAATATGGAGTTGACTGACGATGATGTTTTCGTCGTTTCTTGAATCGCCAATCAGCGGCGTGCCCTGGGGAAGCAATCGGGGAAAGTCATGCCATACATCTTTACCCTTTGGAAGACCTCTAAATGGCTCGACCGCAGCTATCGCCATTTTTGCTGGAAAACTTGGATCTCGAGGTGGCAACATTCCGTCAATATCAGGACCGTACACACTGTCGAGATCCAGATCCGGCGATCTGGAATTGACAATCTTCGTTTGGATCTCGTCCAGCCTTAATACTCTGGGGGCACTCAGGAGAATGTCCGCTGACCCCCGCTCAAGCGTAAGCTCGTGATCCACAAATTGTCCGAAGAATGTATGGATTGCCGGAACCGGGATCCCCTCAATTGTTGTTTCGCCGGGATCCCTCATTACGCGTCCGAGGCGCCGCAAGTTTTCCTCGGTCGTCGCTGAATCTTCCAGAAGATTGGCGTCATCAAGTTGCAGCTCCGGAAACATGTAACCGAACGGCCAAGTCTCTCGATCCTCAGAAACCGTGTTATGACCATCGCTCATTTCGAGGGTCAACATTTCACCGTGGGTCACTGTCGTCATCATGCTCTCCTGGGCATTGGGCTGCTCAACGCGCGGAACTGGTCAGTGCTTTCACTTCCAGCGAAAATGCGGACGTCTTTCCGAGCTCAGCCAACACTGTCTGGAGACTGCTCCCCTTGTCGCCCCTTAGGGCTGCCAGGAATTCGTCCTCACCAAATGAGAAAGCGTTCTTCTCCAGCCGAATTGATTCAAGGACTTTGGCGACGTGTTGCCTTCCCGCTACGAATCTCGCATCTAAATCTGCGTTTGATGCGACCGCGTCGAGCAAGTTGGCGAACGGGGCGAAACTGTCTGATGTTCCGATCAGACCGTCAGTCTTCACCATCACGTCAAAGCCTGGAATTTCTTTCATCCAGGGACGATCGGGGGGTTCGTTATCTGGTTTTTGGACGGTAGACGCGAAGAAATCTGCGCTATTGAAGAAGTACGCTTCTGGCACTCCTCGGCCGAGCAACCACTTAATAACGCCGGTTATCTCTTGGCCGTCGTCATCAAGTTCGTACTCTCCATTTGGTTTTCGTTTGCCATCAATGACAAAAGCGATGAATTCGTTCATCTCGTTCGGGCTGTAGGCCAGGATTTCAATTACGGGCATGTCTTTGCTCCTTTTAGTTAGCTTGTAGTTAGCTTGATGGGTTCAGCCGGTCACGGGTCTCACCCTTCGGGTGAGTCGGTCATTCCAGCACTTCTGGCAATTCCTTTTTTTGACAGCGGGAGTTTACCCGAAGGTTTGCCTTGTGTCTTTAATATCAAATAGTATTGCGCCAAAAGTCCGGTTAAGTTTTTCTTAAACCACCTACTAGCCTTAGAAGGACCCTCCGCCATGAAACTTAGGAGAGACGAGGAATATGAATTCGGATCCTATCGTCTCAATGTAAGTGAATGCAGACTCTGGCGCGGCACTGAAGAAATAAAGCTGCGGCCAAAACTGTTCAGCCTTCTTGTGGTCTTTATTGAACATCACGGACGGATGCTTGAAAAAGATGAGCTGATTCGAAGCCTGTGGCCTGATTCGATTGTCGAAGAGAGCAACCTCACCGTCACCATTAATGCGTTGCGCGCGGCCCTGAATGATGGGGCCTATATTGAAACGGTTTCCAAACGTGGGTATCGCTTTGTACCTGAAGTCAGGGTCGTTCGCGAGTCGGGATTCCCACGGCCTGGGTCAGATGCCAGCGAGCTGATCGAGCCGCCCGGAGGTGCGTTACCACTCCACTCCTCCTTATATATTTCCCGGCCTGCTGACGAACAGTTCTGCAACGCGATTGCGAGGCGCGACAGCATTGTGCTGGTTAAAGGAGCGCGACAGGTTGGTAAGACATCCTTGCTCGCCAGAGGGCTGGAGGCAGCTCGAATGCTCGACGCGAAGGTTCTGTTAATTGATTTCCAGCAATTCGGTCCGCCCGCATTCGAAACGTGCGATACGCTGCTGCAGGCGATGGCCGAATTGATCGCGTATCAGATCGAGTTGCCCTCGCGACCGAATGAAAACTGGGACGATCACCTCTACGCCACCAGTAACTTTGAACGATTCCTGCGCCGTGAGGTGCTGGCACGCGATGAATCTTATTTTGTCCTGGCGATCGATGAGATCGACCGGATCTTCAATCACAAATACGCCGGTGAAATCTTTAGCCTTCTTCGTTCCTGGCACAACGCGCGGGCGCTCAACCCAACCGGTCCGTGGAGTCGGTTGACGATTGCCATAGCCTACGCGACCGAGGCTCATCTTTTCATCTCGGATCTGAATCAATCTCCCTTCAATGTGGGCACGCGATTGATGCTTGATGATTTTACCTGCGAGCAACTGGCGCAGCTCAATGACCGTTATGGCGGCCCGTTAAGCGACGACGAGATTCGTTGCCTTCATCACCTCGTCGGCGGCCACCCATACCTGGCGCAACGAGGTTTGTATGAGATACATCAACACAAAACCAGTTTGGCAGCCTTGGAGCAGCATGCCGATCGGGACGATGGTCCGTTCGGAGATCACCTCAACCGCTTGCTAATCTCGCTGCAACAGGACCCGGACTTGTTGGCGGAACTCCGCGGCTTTGTTCTGTCAGACTCGAGTTTATCCAGCAGCGTCTTTTATCGTTTGCGCAGTGCCGGTGTTGTCTCAGGAGAGTCGGCCGATGAGCCGCGCCCGCGGTGCGAACTTTACACGCGTTACCTCAAAAAGCGCTTATCATGAGCAGCCTTCCGATCCCGACCCCACCCAGTTTCTACGTTGTTGGCGGAACCATGCGGCCAGACGCGCTGTCATACGTGCGCCGCAATGCTGATGAAGAACTCTATACCGGCTTGGTGGAGAATGAGTTTTGCCACGTATTGACTGCCCGGCAGATGGGCAAGTCCTCTCTGATGTTGCGCACGGCCGCGCGTCTGCGCAAATCGGGAATCGGAGTCGCGGCGCTAGACCTCACAGGAATCGGCACCAATCTCACCCCGGAACAGTGGTACAGCGGGTTAATAGTCCAGATGGGTGATCGGCTTAATTTAGAGGAGGAGCTGCTGGAATTCTGGCGGGCCAGTGTTTCCCTTGGACCGATGCAACGATGGGTAAGCGCAATCCGAAAAATAGTTTTGCCCTTACACCCAAGCCGGCTCGCAATTTTTATCGATGAAATTGATGCTGTCGCGAGCCTCAATTTCTCGACCGACGAGTTTTTTGCCGGTATCCGAGAATGCTATAACCTGCGCAACGAAGACGCAGATATGAATCGCTTAACATTTTGCCTGTTGGGCGTGGCTAGTCCTTCTGATCTAATACGCGACACTCGCACGACACCGTTCAACGTAGGCAGGCGAATTGAACTGAATGATTTCACCAGGGAAGAAGCGCTGCCGCTGGCGACGGGGCTGGGACATAGCGCAGTAGAGAATCACGCGCTGTTGGAGCGAGTTTTCTATTGGACGAACGGACATCCTTATCTGACGCAACGGCTCTGCAAAGAAGTGTCGAAGAACCTCCCGCATAGCAACATTCGCGACATCGATGAATCGATAGAACGAATGTTCTTTTCCAAACGAGCGCAGGAATATGACGACAACCTTATCTTCGTTCGCGAAAGGCTTTTGCGCAGCGGTGCGGATGTAGCCGCACTGTTAAATCTGTATTCACACATAAGGCGACGAAAGAAAGTAACGGATGACGAATCGCAACCACTGGTGACCATCCTGCGATTGTCAGGGATTACACGGGCTCAAAACGGCAGGCTTCGCGTTAGGAACAGGATCTATGACCGAGTTTTCAACGGTGCGTGGGTCAAGGCGAATCTTCCTGGCGCCGAAGTCAGACGACAGCGGGCGGCGTTCTGGCGCGGCGTCATCCGGACCACTGCAATAGCAACGGTCATTCTGGTAGTAATGTTGGCTCTTGCAATTACGGCCTTTCGACAGCGAAACCTGGCCCGCGAGCAAACCGTCGTTAATAACCGGCTGCTATACGCGGCGCGGATGAAAGTAGCCAACCAGGAATATGACAACGCGAACATCGCCCGGGTCGAAACATTGGTCGAAGCGACTACGCCGCAGGCAGGAGAAGAGGATCTGCGAGGATTCGAGTGGTTTCTGTTTTGGCGCTATGCGCACGCTGAAACGATGCGAATTCACGAACCCGGTCACATCGCGAGCGCTAGATTTTTGGGGGGCGATCAAACGATCGCGGTTGCCAAAGTAATACACACAATGGTGCAGCAAAAGCGCGAGTATTTAGTCAAACTCTTTGATCGAAGATCACAGAAAGAAGTCATGTCGTTCAACGTGCCTGCCGGAACACACTTCGACATTGCAGTGTTTTCGCCCGACGACAAATTTCTCGCGACCGATTCACCTGATAACTCCCTGGCCTTGTGGGATCTTTCTTCCAGACAACAAGTTCTAAAACTTCCGGGAGTTGGGAAGCCAATTGTGTCAGTAGCTTTTGCGCCTGATCAGCAATCTCTGGCTTGTGCTTTTGTCGGGGGAACGTTCAGGGTTTGGGATGTGAGCTCAGGCAAGCAAAAGTTTGACGGATATTCCCAGCTCGAGACACCCGCTATCGCTTTTTCACCGAACGGAAAGCATTTAGCGGTGGGGATGGGGGAGAGTGAGATAAAGATCCTCGATAGTCGTACTGGAAGATCGCTGCAAACTCTTTTTTTGCCCAAAGGCACGCCTGGTCTGGTCTTCTTTTCACCGGACGGTACCAAGGTCTTCACTACAACCTCTGCCGGATACATTCATTCATGGGACCGCGAGGGGCGGCTTTTTGATTTCGGCCAGGGTCACTCTAACGAGGTGCTGTCATTTTCGTTTTCCCCCGACGGGAAAACACTAGCAACAGGCTCGATCGACCGCAGATTAAAATTGTGGGATATCACTACCGGAAAGGAGTTGCGCACAATTCTAGGCCATGGAGCGTGGGTAAATTCTGTTCATTTTTCCGCCGAGGGACGGTATCTGCTCTCTGGTGACACAAATGGACTAATCAAAATGTGGGACTTGGCCCTCAGGGAGATGCCGGTTTGGTTACGTCAGACGGCGATTTCGATTTCCGCTACGACCTTCACCCCTGAGAATGAGCTTCTGGCGCTCGGACGCGATGCCGACGGGCACTTAAAGGTGTGGAACCTTTCAACCGGAAGAATTGAAGCGATCCTCGACCCCGCGAAAACAATTTCAAGTGCCGCCTTTTCGAAGGATGCGGCGCAGGTTGCGGTAGCCGCCGCTCCCGAAATTAGGGTTTATTCGATTCGTCCTGGAAAACGGATCAGTACATTGGCGACGCGCGCGGTGGATGCCTACAGTTTGCAATTCTCACCTGATGGCACGAGGCTGCTTTCCGGAGACAGGCAGGGCAACGTCATTCTTTCCGACGTGGCTAGTGGGCGTGCAGAAGTGCGGCTTGACAGCGGAAATAGTTACTACCGGGCTGTGTTCTCACCGGATGGTAAACACATTGCTTCTGCTGATCAGGATGGAAGGATCAGAATCTGGGATGCCGCGTCAGCCACGATCTACAAAACCCTGAGTGGTCACGTGGGCGTTGTCAAACTCATAAGTTTTTCACCAGACGGTCGGCTGCTCGCGACAGCCGGAGACGACAACACTCTAAGATTATGGGACGCGGGCTCAGGAAAAGAGTTGGGGTTAGTCCACTCGGAGTCCGTCCAGCGCTTTGCGTTTACGCCGGACGGCAAACGACTGGTAACGGCAAGCCTTGAGGGAGCAGTTGTCCTTTGGGATGTCACGGACATGCAGGAAGTTATAACTCTGCGGAGACAAGGTGGACCGCCCACTTCTGTGAGCTTTTCTCAGGACGGGCTAACGCTTGCCGTGAGCGATGAGAATGGGGCAATTAGAGTTTGGCAAGCAGGCAAGCCGAATTTGTAACCTTAGACGGGTCAGACGATCGCCAGGATCATTCATCCTTGGCAAGTATGTTAGGCGGAAAAAGATGCAGCGCTTAATTAAAGCTTTCGGAGTAGAGGAAAACGTCGTGAGACGGCCTTAGCTATTAAAAAGATTGGTAGGCACGAGCGGACTCGAACCGCTGACCCCTTCCGTGTCAGGGAAGTGCTCTACCAACTGAGCTACGTGCCTAAGGGGTGAAACTCGCTAAAGGACTGTTTACTTTGCGAGAGCGCGAAAGTAACAAACGCTTGATCGAGAAGTCAAGCAAGTGGTCGTTGCAGCAGACCGCCGCGCAACGCGAGCAGCAGATCCTTTAACGGCGCGAGGTCTTTTTCTTTACCGGGCTGGTCGCAGCTTCCGCGCGTTCCCACTCATCGTACAATTCCGCTAGTCGCGCCTGGGCCTTTTCGTACGCTTCGTTTGCCGCCACAAGTTTGGTGATGTCCCGCGCAACCTCAGGCTTGGACATCTCGTTCGAGACCTCCGCCGCCTGCTTTTCGAGTTCTGCGATTTCAGCTTCGACAGTTTGTGGATCGCGCGGTTTTTTCACTACCTTAACGCGTTTCGAGTCGACGTTTAACCCACCCGCTACCGCAGGCGATACTGACTTCGCGCCGCGTTGGCGCTCAGCCGTCCGCGCGTGAGATTTCTGTGAAGTTGCCATCCCTGACGGTCGGGCTTCTGACGCGATTTGCTGACCCGATACCGCAGGCGGTTGCTCCCCGCGCGCGCGCGCAGCCTTCCAATCGTGATACTCAGTGTAGTCGCCGTTGTAATGCTCGACTTTGCCGGCTCCGTCGAGCGCCAGTATCTGTGTCGCGACCCGGTCGAGGAAGAAGCGATCGTGACTGATCGTTATAATCGTGCCTTCGTAAGCCTCCAGCGCTTCTTCCAGCGATTCGCGTGAGGGAATGTCGAGATGGTTCGTCGGCTCGTCCAGCAGCAACACGTTAACGCCTGAATAAATTAGTTTCGCGAGCGAAAGTCTTCCCTTCTCTCCGCCGGACAAATCGCGCACGTGTTTGTAAACGTCATCGCCTACGAACAAGAACTTCGCGAGAAACGATCGCAGCTCGCCCGCGGTCGCGCTCGACGGCGCCACTCGCCGCAGCTCCATCATGATTTCGTTTCGGTCGTCGAGATCTTCAAGCTGCTGCGCGTAGTAACCAATTTCAACTTTGCTTCCCCAGCGAACGTCGCCGTTCAGAAACGGAATCTTTCCCAAAATCGTTTTCAGGAACGTCGTTTTTCCTGACCCGTTCGGGCCAATAACGCCGAGACATTCGCCGCGCCGTAGAATTAGCGAGATGTCGCGTCCGAGGACATTGTCGCCATAGCCGATCGCGCCTTCGTTGATCGTCAGCACGTGCGTTCCGGTGCGCTCGATGTCCTGTAAACGAAAGTCTCCAGAAGCTTGATCGCCACGCACGGCGTCAACTCGCTCAAGTCTTTGCAACATCGTGCGTCGCGACTTCGCCTGCTTCGTTTTTTGGCCGGCGAGGTTCTTGCGAATGAATTCTTCCGTCTTTGCAATCAGGCGCTGCTGATTTTCGTAGGCCCGCTGCTGAATCTCGCGGCGCTCTTCGCGCTCAACGAGGTAGTGCGAGTAGTTACCGTTGTAGCTGGTCGCCTGGCCATTTTCGACCTCGATGATGCGGGCGCATGCGCGGTCAAGAAAATATCGGTCGTGCGAAATTATCACGAACCCGCTCGCGTAACTCTGCAGAAACTGTTCAAGCCATTCGACCGCGTTAACGTCAAGATGGTTCGTCGGTTCGTCGAGCAGCAGCACGTCCGGCTCAGACAAAAGCAAGCACGCGAGACCGAGACGATTCTGCTGGCCGCCTGAGAGTTTCTCGGTTTCCATCTGCCAGGTATCTTTATCGAAACCGAGGCCCTGTAGAATCGATTCGGCTTTCGCCGAGTATTCAAAACCTCCTTCGCGCTCGAACTCATGCTGCAAATCGCTGTAACGCGCGAGCACCTTTTCCAGGTCTCCGCCCGGATCGGCCATGCGGTGCTCAAGCTCGTGCATTTCGTGTTCGATCTGCTGCAGCCGGCCGAAGGCGGCGAGTGCGGATTCGTGAACTGTTGAGCCTTGTTTGAAATGAACATGCTGGGCGAGCAAGCCAAGCTTCAAGCCGCGCGCGCGCACCACGTCGCCGCGGTCAACGGCTTCTTCCCCGGTCACGAGGCGAAAAATAGTCGTCTTGCCTGCACCGTTGCGACCGACAAGTCCGACGTGCTCGCCCGGGTTGACCTGTAGCGATGCGCCGCGCAAAACGTCCTGCGCGGCAAAGGACTTATGAACTTCGGAAAGTCGAAACAGCATGATTAGACACACGAAGCGGGTGCAAACCGTCAGCCTGCACCCGCCCGGAATCAGCTCGAAGAATTCGCTTTACTGCTTTGCAGGCGAAGCCGTCGCGGCTGGGCTTGCCGCAGCCGTGGCTGCCGGCGTAGGCGTCGCAGTAGGCGCAGCCTTCGAGGGATCGTAACCCGCCGGCCTTAACCCAAGGTTGCTCGGATTGTTGAGAATCTCGGTGGCCAGGTTGTTGACGATCTTGGCTTCTTTCATCGCCACTTCCAGCAGCGCCGCGTTCAAAATCTGTTTGCGCTGATTTGTCAGCTCGAGCGTAATTTGCTGGCGCACGCCCTGGCTTTCAAGCGTAAGATTCTCCGTCTGCAGCCGCTTCTCTTGCAGCTTGAAGATGTACCACTTGTTATTTAGCAGCTTGGGTTCGGTCACGCTGCCCACGGTCATTCCTCCCATGAACGAGTCAGTCAGTTCCCTTGGGAACCCCGCTTGCCGCATGCCCTCTTCGCTAAAGAAGCCGATATCGCCGCCCTTCAAAAGGCTCTGCGAATCTTCGCTCTTCGCCCGCGCGATGGTGGCGAAATCTGCTCCGCCCTTCAGGTCCTGATAGATAGCATCGACTTTGGCCTTGGCTGGGCCCTCGCCCTTCGCGTCATCGGTAATTTGCTGCGCCGCGTTGTCGCTGGGATCGATAATGATAACGGCCAGCCGGACACCTCGCTCCGCCACAAAAAGGTTTCGGTTCGCGGTATAAAAGTCTTCGACCTCTCGATCGCTGATCGTAATTTTGCCGGCGTACTTCTCTTCCAGCTTCTTAACCCCCAGATCCTTCTTTGCTTCTTCGCGTAAAGCTTCCATCGTCAGGTTCTGCGTCTTGAGCTGGCGCTGGAATTCGTCGTCCGTCATGCCGCTTTCCTGCTTGCGGGTGTTGATGACGTTCGTGATCTCGTCCTCGCTCGGCAGCAGCTTTTCCTTCTCAGTGCGTTGGAACAGCACCTCACGTCTAATCAACTGGTCGAGCACCTGCAGCCGCGCCTGGGCCAGATCGTGCGAGGAGAGGAGCGATTGTTTGCCCTGTGACTGGGAATGAATGATGCGCTCAACTTCGGCCAGCATGATCTTCTTGCCGTTGACGGTTGCAGCGACAGTGCTTTCCGGCGTGTTGGTGGTCGATGAGCACGCGGCGGCGGAAATCGCGATTACGACCGCGAACAACGAAAGCTTTAAAGGGGTTGAAATTCTGTACACTTGATTTGCTCCTAATGTTGGACAGGCCGACGGCCCGTAGTGCTATGCAGCCTTCGCAATCTTGCCGCCTTTGATGCACTTCGCGCAGACGCGCATGCGGCGCGCGGCGCCGTTCGGAAGCTGCACGCGCACCGGTTGAAGATTCGGATTGAACCGTCGCGGCGAGCGATTGTTAGCGTGCGATACGTTGTTGCCAAACTGCGGTCCTTTGCCGCAAGCGTCACATCTTTTTGCCATGATTAATTACTCTCCCAAACGGCGGGCAACGCCCGCCTCTAAACTCCATTGTGGGACGGGCAACGCCCGCCGCTAAATATCAATATCAATCCAGAATTGCGATTGCTTCTATCTCAACACGCGCGTCCCGCGGCAGCCGTGTTGCCTGAACAGTTGCGCGCGCCGGCGGGTCTTCACCGAAAAAGCGGCCATAGACCTCGTTCATCGCGGTGAAGTCGTCCATGTCCGCAAGAAAAACCGTGGTTTTGACAACCTGCTGCAAGTCCGCGCCCGCAGCTTCCAGAATCGCCGAGACGTTTCGCATTACCTGCTCAGTCTGTTCGGTAATGCCGCCCGCTACAAATTCACCCGTCGCCGGGTCTATCGGAATCTGGCCTGACGCAAACAGGAAGTTGCCGCTCCGGACCGCCTGCGAATAAGGGCCGATTGCGCGCGGCGCACGTTCTGTTGCAACAATCTCTTTCATAGTCAGCTCAGACAGCGATTTAGGTCGCAAAACAAAACCCGTACTTTACCATTAGCTGGCGGGAATCGGAAACGGTGGGCGCATCCGTATTCTCAATGAGGATGAAAAAAGGCCGCCCGGTCGTTCGCACCGGGCGGCGAAATCACAGGAGGAACCTCGAAGGGTTCGGGGTTATTGGGTGCCGCTCTCTCGCAATGGCGACCGTGAGAGCAGGCCGCGTTACTCGCGGCTCTTTGGCGGCACGTCTGAATAACCTCAATTCCTGAGATGGCGAATTCGTGCGACGGGTTTCCTCGTCCCTCGATCGCGCGTCTCCCACATAAAGCGTCCGTTCGTAAGTAGTACAATTGGCGTCATTCAGCGAATGTTGTAATCTGGCCGCCGCTCCATCATTTCCATCGATGAGTTCTTCAGAAAATCGCAACCGCAACGCATCCGCAGCTTCGCCGGTGATCGAGGCGACGACCGCGGTCACAGAGACACCGCCATCCTCTGAGTGTCCTCACTGTTTCGGTAGCGGGATGGAGGTCGTCTCGGGCGAAGGCGCGCGCCGTTGCCGATGCCAGTCACCCGACAATCGCGACCGGCTCTTGCAATCTGCGCGAATACCGCCGCGGTATCAGCACTGCACAATCCAGGGATACGAAGCCGCCAATGATGAACTCTCTAAGTGGGCTGCCAAGATGGAAGCCCAGATCGTCATCGACGATTACCTGTCACTGGCGGGCCGCGGGCTGCTGCTCACGGGTCCGGTCGGCGTCGGCAAGACACACTTAGCAGTCGCAATTCTGCGCGAGTTGATTTCGCGTTACCAGGCGCGTGGATTGTTCTATCAGTTTGGGGCGCTCTTGCGGCAGATTCAGGACTCGTACAATCCCGTCTCGCAAAATTCTGAGTTGATTGTGCTGGCGCCGGTCTTTGAAGCCGAAGTTCTGGTGCTGGATGAACTCGGAGCTTCCAAACCGACCGACTGGGTGCGCGACACGATGATGCAAATCATCAACAACCGCTACAACGAGAAACGCCTGACCATCTTCACCACGAACTTCTCCGACTCTCGCAAGAACGAAAAGGAAGGCGAGATACTCGAAGATCGAATCGGCGTCCCCCTGCGGTCGCGACTTTACGAGATGTGCAAGACTGTCGTGATTGAAGGTGAAGATTACCGAAAGAGACTGGGCGGTCAGACTTAAGCAAAGCTGTTTAGTCGTCAAAGTGTCGGTCGCGCTTCTCCACTCTTAGCTTCGATTGCTTCCTGACAAGCCGCGTCGTAACGCGCCGTAGGCAAAGCTTCCAGACGGCGCTCATCGATCTGTTGATTACACTTCGTGCAGCGCCCGTAAGAACCCTCTTCCATTCGCAGCAGAGCCTGGTCGATGTCAGCAATCATCTGCGATTCCCGTTCACCCAGATTTAGCACCATCTCGCTCATCAGATCGCGCAGAGCCAGGTCGGCGCTTTCCTTTGCGCCGTCGTCGGCAAGTTCGATAGCGTTTGCCTGTCCCTCGCTGACATGCTGGGTATGCAGACGCAGTTGAGCCAATAACAATTGTTTGTAGTGTTGGAGCTTACCGTTATCCATGAGTGAAACTTTGGCGGAAGAGTTTCTGAGCTGTGAACGTGCTTGGGGGAGCTGGATTATATATCCCCGCTGTGCGGTGCGGCAACGCGACAATTGGTAATCGCGAGAGTGAAGTTGTCGAGCGAAGCTATTCTGCCGCTTTTCCGCTGATCAGCTCAGCCGCCAGCAGAGGAATTGTTAGCTCATGATGGCCAGTGATGGCATAACCCTGACCCGCGCCGTCAGCCGTTGGTCGCCGCACAACGTTTGTTAGCGGCCGGTAGGATTGAATGAAGTCAAAGTTTGCGGTTGTGATATCGCGCAACTCGTGTCCGAGGTTTCTCACCAGCGTTACGCATTTCAAGAACACTTCCGGCAGCGTCACCGCTGAACCAACATTCAGATAAACTCCGCCGCCGTTTATTTGCCGGACCAGTTCAGCCAGCAAACGAAAGTCGGTGTGCGATGTCGCGCCCAGCGCGCCGCCGTCAGCGCCCGGATGAAAGTGAGCAATGTCTCCTCCGATTGTGACGAATGCCGTGAACGGGACCTTATTTTCGTAAGCGGCGCATAGCAGAGAATGTTCAGCATGTCGCGGTTTAGTTTCCACCAACGCGCGGCCTACGGTCTCGCCCAAACCTAAGCCTTCATTCGCACCGTTCCGTGCGGCGTCATTCAGAAGTTTTCCGGTCTCGTCAGCTCCGCCGAAGATGCCTTCACCAAGCGTTGCGTCAACATCTTCCGAAGTTGAGCCGACCATCGCAATCTCGGCGTCGTGCACCAGGACCGATCCGTTGCCGGCAATCGCCGTAACGAACCCGCGTTTCATCAGGTCGATGATAATCGGCGCCAGACCGGTCTTAATCACATGGCCGCCAAAGCCCCAGATAATCGGCTTCCTGAGATCACGCGCCTGGCGCATACGCGCCGCAAGTTCACGCAGATTTTGTACGGCCAGAATATTCGGCAGGGACGAAAGGTAATCCTTTAACGACGACTCGCCGGTTATCGGTTTAGCGAAATCCTGAATTGTGACTTTGCTGGGACGCGAAGCCAGCGGATAGGTTTTCACCTGCTCAAGACTGATTGGCTTGGCGTCGTAGATTGACATTGGATGTAATGAAGTCAGAACCACCTGCGGTAGCGGGTGGTTGAACCTAGTTGCCGAGGCCGTAAGAATCTAACGAATAACCACCCGCTACCGCAGATGGTTCTGACTTCATCTCGGAAACATTTCCGATTCGATCAGTTCACACAAGATGTGACCGATCAGATTGTGTGTCTCTTGAATTCTTTGCGTGTCGTCGCTGGGAACAACCAACGCCAGGTCGCAAAGCGGCGCAACTTTTCCACCATCCCGGCCCAATAAGCCGATTACCCTGATTCCCTGCGAGCGCGCCTGCGCACACGCAACGACTATGTTCTCTGACTTGCCCGACGTTGAAATCGCAACGCAGACGTCGCCCGCGCGCCCCAGCGCTTCGATCTGCCGCGCAAAGACGTTCTCGAATCCCGTGTCGTTGGCAATACATGTGAGTACGCCGCCGTCTGTTGACAGCGCAATCGCCGGCAGCGCCTTCCGCTCCTGAAGAAAACGATTTACCAGCTCGCCGGCAATGTGCTGCGCGTCGGCCGCGGATCCGCCATTGCCGAAGATGAGCAGCTTCCCGCGGGATTTCAGCGCGGCAGATATCACCTCCGCTGCTTGCGCGACACTATTGCGATGCGCGTCAAAAAAGCGGCGCTTTGTTTCGATGCTATCGGCAACGATTGTTGAAATGCGATCAGTCATTGGCTGGTGGCAAGTTCTCCAGATCGCTCAGGTCTTTCAGCCGACCGCTTGCGTTCTTGTTCAATCGCAAGTGACTCAGGTTGATGAGACTGACGGGTACATCGTCGAGAGTCGTTTCAAGTCTTCCACGATAACACTCTTCGAACTGGACTCCGGATACAGAAGTCATAACTTCGATTCGCACTGGCTCGACGCCGATTCGAACGATGCTGCCTTCTTTTAGGAATAAATCGGCAGACAGTTCGGGAGCGTCGAAACCGAACTCCCTAAACACGCTCACCACGCGGTCTGCGTTAGCAGGTGAGATCGCTATCCAAACATCGAGGTCGTCGGTCGAGCGTGGGTACCCGTGATATCCAACCGCCCAACCCCCGACCAAAAGGTGCTTAACGCCGTGGGCTTGTAGCAATCTCAAGAACTCTTTGAAGTCTTTCGGTAGCTTGAAGATCCATAGTTTTGTCGGCGGAGGTATTCCATATATTGCACGCGTTCCTGAGGAGTGCGCGAGTGCCAATAGGCTCTATCAGCGGCATCCGCTTCTTCGAAGGACGAAAAAACTTCAAACACTGAGCGGTCCAATCTGATTGAGTCTATATCCGAATCCATGCGCAAATTATATCACGCGACCTTCTTGCTTTCTTCGGCAATGTGCGCCGGTTCCGAAGTCTGTTTCGCGCCGTTGCGCTTCGTGTTGCCGTTGAGCAGCGGCTTGAGGACCTGACCCGTGTGCGATCGCCTCACGGCCGCAACTTCTTCGGGAGTTCCGCACGCCACGACACGTCCGCCGTGCGCACCGCCTTCCGGACCCAGATCGATGATGAAATCCGCGCTCTTGATGATGTCGAGATTGTGCTCGATGACGATCACTGTGTTGCCGAGACTGACCAGCCGTTGCAGTACATCCAACAGCTTATGCACGTCGGCGAAGTGCAAACCGGTGGTTGGCTCGTCAAGGATGTAAACGGTTCTGCCCGTCGCACGTTTCGACAACTCCTTAGCCAGTTTAATTCGCTGCGCTTCGCCGCCGGACAAAGTCGTGGCCGACTGGCCCAGTTTGATGTAACCAAGTCCGACGTCGAGCAGCGTCTGGAGCTTCTGCTTGATTTGTGGAACGTTCTCGAGCACCGGCAGGGCCTCTTCGACCGTTGTGTCCAGCAGCTCTGCGATCGATTTGCCTTTGTACTTCACGGAAAGGGTTTCGCGGTTGTAACGCGCGCCGCGGCAAACGTCGCACAGCACATAGACGTCCGGCAGAAAATTCATTTCGATTCGCTTCAGCCCTTCGCCTTCGCAGCCTTCGCAACGGCCGCCTTTGACGTTGAACGAGAAGCGGCCGGGTTTATAGCCGCGCTCGCGCGACTCAGGCAGCATGGCGTATAGCTCGCGAATCGGTGTGAACAAACCGGTGTACGTCGCCGGATTTGAACGTGGCGTCCGGCCAATTGGTGACTGATCGATTTCGATTACTTTGTCCAGATGCTCAAGTCCGTCGATCGCCTGGTGCCTGCCCGGCTCAGCGAGCGAACCGTAGAGTTCTTTCGCCAGCGCACGATAGAGGATGTCCTGCACCAGCGTAGACTTACCTGAACCTGACACGCCCGTGACAACGGTCAACAAGGCCAACGGAAAGGAGACATTAATGTCTTTTAAGTTGTTGTGGTGAGCGCCGCGAATCGTAATGGCTTTGCCGTTTGGCAGACGGCGATCGTCAGGAATTGGGATTTTCCTTTCGCCGCTAATGTACAGACCCGTTACGGAGTTCCGATTGCGAGCCACATCGTCTGCCGTGCCGCGCGCCACCACAATTCCGCCGTGCGTGCCCGCGCCAGGGCCAAGGTCGACAACGTAATCCGCGCGGCGAATAGTCTCTTCATCGTGCTCAACAACTAAAACCGTGTTGCCCAGATCGCGCAATGCGGCCAGCGTATCCAACAAACGCCGGTTGTCGCGCGGATGCAGTCCGATTGAGGGCTCGTCCAAAACGTACAACACGCCGCGAAGTTGAGATCCAATCTGCGTCGCGAGACGAATCCGCTGACCTTCGCCGCCCGATAAAGTGGCTGACGGCCGATCCAAGGTGAGATATCCCAAGCCCACCGTTTCGAGAAACCGCAGTCGATTGCGGATCTCTTGCATGATCAAACCGGCGATCTGTTGTGCCCGCTTGTCCAGCTTCACTTGATCGAAGGCCTTGATGGCGTCTTCGATCGTCATGTTCGTGTAGTCCGCGATGCCGCGTCCGCCGACACGTACCGCCAACGAATCCGATCGCAGGCGACGCCCGTCGCATTCAGAACACAACGCCGGCGAAACCATTTCTTCCAACGCGGCCCGAATCTTTTCGCTTGGCGGCTCATTCAGGCGCTCGCGCAGCCATGGCAGCGCGCCTTTCCATGGCCCCTTGTAACTGTAGAGACCCTGTCGGAATTTGATTGATGCGGTCAGTCCGTGGAAGTACGCCTCGCGAATCTGCTCAGGCTGGTCCCGAAACGGCGCGTCCGCGTCGCCTCTAAAATGCGCAATCAGCCCAAGCAGCGCGCTTCGCAGGTAGGCAGTGCCCGCTTTGTCTGCTTCGGCGAAGGGCAACTCTTCGGCCTTCAGTTCCGCATTCGGGATTAGCTTCGCCGGATCAACTTCGACGACGGTTCCGAGGCCGTGGCAGTTTCGGCACGCCCCGTACGCAGAGTTGAACGAAAAGGAGCGCGGCTCGAGCGGCGGCACGTTGATGCCGCAATTCACACACGCCATTTTTTCCGAGTAGAGCTTCTCTTCCCCATCAACGACCGAGACGACCACGGCGCCGCTCGTCAATTTCAAAGCCGTGCGAATCGACTCACCGAGCCGATCGTTTATTCCGGACTTGATCAGTAACCGATCAACGACGGCTTCGATCGTGTGATTGCGCCGCTTGTCCAGCCGAATGTCTTCATCCAGCGCGCGTAATTCGCCATCGATGCGGGCCCGAATAAAGCCGTCTCGGGCGAGCTTTGCCAACTCTTTCTTAAACTCACCTTTTCGACCGCGCACGATCGGCGCCAAAACCATCACCCGCTCGCCTTCGGGAAGACTGAGCACGTCTTGCAAAATCTGATCGACACTTTGGCGCGTGATTGGCGCACCGCACTGGGGACAATGCGGAAGTCCCACTGACGAAAACAACAGGCGCAGATAGTCGTAAATTTCGGTAACTGTGCCGATGGTTGAACGCGGACTGCGGGCGACGGTCTTCTGCTCGATCGAGATCGCCGGCGAGAGTCCTTCCACCGAATCGACGTCAGGTTTTTCGAGCTGATCGAGAAACTGCCGCGCATACGCCGACAGCGATTCGACGTAGCGACGCTGGCCTTCCGCGTAAATCGTGTCGAACGCGAGGGAAGATTTTCCCGACCCGGACAGGCCGGTAATGACGGTCAGTTTGTCGCGCGGAATATCAACGTCGATATTTTTCAGGTTGTGTTGGCGGGCGCCACGGACGCTGATGCGATCAATTGCCATTGCTCTAAAACAAAGTCGAGCGCCACAGACGAGAATTTGGCGTGGCGCAGAACCGACGATTGTAGCTGAGCGAAATCTCTCCAGCAAGCTCGCGAAACATCGCCTTGACGTTGCATCAGCCGCAACCTAGACTTCGATTGCCCGCTGAGATTGGGAGTCCACGTTGAACCTTCCGAATGCACTGACGCTTTCCCGGATTTTTATTGTGCCGTTGCTGGTGGTTGTGCTGCTGACGCCGCTGAGCAACCGCATCGGGGTGCCGCAACACATTCTGGGCGTCTTGATTTTCACCGCCGCCGCACTGACGGATTTTTTTGATGGCAGGCTGGCGCGAAGCCGGAAACAGGTCTCGAAGCTCGGAAAGTTACTCGATCCGATTGCCGACAAGCTTTTGATTTCTGCCGCGCTTATCGCGCTCGTTGAAAATCATCTCGCGCCGGCATGGGCGGTGGTGATCATCGTCGGTCGCGAATTTGCCGTCACCGGCTTGCGTTCGGTCGCGGCGACTGAGGGAAAAATCATCTCGGCATCGGGCATGGGCAAGTTCAAAATGGTCATGCAGGTGATCACAGTGGGTCTTCTAATTTTGTCTTTGCCACCCTCAGGCGGTGGCGCGCCCGTTTCGAATTTCGGCAAACCGTTTCCGGCGATCAAGTTCTGGACTGTGCCTGAATTGAAAACGGCCTGGGGTCATTTGATTGGGCCGGGAAATACGACGTGGGCTGACTGGCAAGTCCTGCTGTACACGACCGGCCGCGCGATGCTGTGGATAGTCGTGCTGTCGGCAATTTATTCAATGTGGGATTATTTTCGTGCGTTTTACGCGCAGGTGGTCAAAGAGAAGCAGGCGAAAGCCAAAGCAAGCGCTGCCGCCGCCACGGCTCAAGAGCGCATTTAAATGAGATTTAGTGACGCAGGCGGAAACCCGATGGTAAGGGAGGGTGCCGCGCTTCCGCACCCTCCCTTACCATCGGGTTTCTGCCAAGCACTCAGGCGTTCTTGAGCCTAACCCATATTTCGATCGTTTAGTGGCGGGCGTTGGCCGCCAAACGACGAGGGCAACGCCCTCGTTTAAACATCACAACCGCCGCCGAGCTTAGGCAAGAAAAAAGGCTCTCAGGCATTCGCTTGAGAGCCTTTTGTCGGATTTAACCCACTTGCTTACGCAAGTGGTACTGCCCACTGCCCACTGTCCACTGCTTAAGGCTGTGGCGACGGCGACGGCTGCGCGGTTGGATCGCGACGCAGTGTCGGCGGCGCGGGCTTGCTCGTGTCCGTCTTTGGCGTGCCGTCCGGATTCGTCGCGGCCGGATCATCCGGGGTCGGCTGACGTCGCTTCAACGTCGGACGTCCGGGTGTTCCGTCTTCGCTACCGGCAATCGCTCCCGTTGAACTAGCGCGCGCATTCGATAAACGCAGCATGCGATTCTTCACGCGCTGAAATTCCGAAGAACTAATGACGTACTCTTCACGTTCCGGAAAGCGCGCAGCTAAGGCGATGGCGGCGGCCCGTCGATCGGGCGGCGCCGGGTGCGTTGCGAAGAGCTTCGCGAGCGTCCCGGGTTTCTTCTTGTTCTTCGCTTCCAGCTTTTCAAACATCGTGGCCATCGCGTTCGGATCGTAGCCGGCGGCCCACATGTACTGAACTCCGAGCTTGTCAGCTTCCTCTTCGGCGCCCCGCGTGAACTTTAGAAAACTAAGCCCTTCGATCAAGCCGCCCGCGTTGTACAAGACGTTCCCGATGACTCCACCGCCGAGCAGGATGCCGGCCAGGAGACCGAGGTCGATGGCACGCATCTTAGCCTGGTTCTCCATAGCGTGCCGCGCGGCAACGTGCGCAATTTCGTGCGCCATCACGCCTGCCAACTCCGCTTCATTGTCCGCCGCCAGGACTAAGCCCTTGTTTACATAGAAGAAGCCACCCGGCAAGGCAAAGGCATTCACCTCATCCGAATCGATGACTCTGATTGTGAATGGAATCTTGGCGTCGGAATGCAGCACGATATTCTGGCCAACGCGATTGACGTACTCAGTAATAATAGGATCATCGACGAATCTTGCCTCTCGATCGACCTGCGCGGCCAGTTGGCGGCCCAGCTTTACTTCCGACTCCGTTCCTCCAGCGCCGATAATTCCTCCTGACCAGATGCCCTTATTGATTTTGCGTTTGCCAATCATCGTAGGATCTTCGCTGGTCGAGAGCGGCTTGGTGCGCGCAGTCTGCGTAGTAGCGGGCTGCGGCTTCGCGTTCTTGTCTTTGTCTTTTTGTTGAGAGCTGGATGGGTTCTGATCCTGCGTGCGGCGCGGCGCGGCTACAGCGGCAACGCTCGTCAGCCAGAGACTCATGGCAATGCCCAGGGCGATGACGGCGCGAGAGAGGCTATGCTTCATTCTTTTCCTCCAGACCTGCCGAGGATCTTATCCTCAGCGACCGTAACAGCATCACGGTCATGAATTTTTCCCAGGACAGCGCCCGAGGCGTCGGCACTGAATTTACTGAGGCAACCCTAGGATGCCGGGCCGTAAGCCGAGGTTGCGCATTGCTTTCAGCTTTCTTTCGGCAGCGAACCGCGAATTGCGTCGCCGGCATTATAGACTAGAAGCCGAGAAAAACCACGGAATTGCGGTGGTGTTGAGGCCATGTTAAAGTCCGCGGACGCAACCCACTCGATTTCAAACCCAATGCCGCCAGCCAGGAAGCGAACGCAACTAAAGTCAAAAACCTCGCATTCGTTCACGTCAACGTCGAAAGCGAAGGGCTTCCGGATTTCAATTGTCGGCGCCGGCCGCATGGGAATTGCGCTTGGTGTAGCCCTGCGCCAAGCCGCGCACCACATTGAAGTAGTCGTAACCAAGACCACTCCGAGTGCGCGACGGGCGGCGAAGTTGATTGGCGGTGGCGCCGCCGCATGGGCGGAAAGCCAACCCAATAACGCGCCGGCAGAGATGATGAGGCGCCTCGTCCAAAGCGACCTGCTCGTGATTTCGACGCCGGACGATGTCCTGAAAGCCGTCGCCGAACGACTCGCCGGCATCATTCGACCCTTGGGCGCCGATCCAAGCAAAGCTCCACGGTTCGCGCTTCACACCAGCGGAGCCGTTTCGTCGGAGGTCCTTGCCCCGCTGCGGGCGCTGGGGTTTTCGATCGGCTCGTTACACCCCCTGGTCTCGGTTTCGGACGCCGCCGCGGATCAGAATCCCTTTCGCGGTACTCACTTTTGCGTAGAAGGCGATCGCGCAGCCGTGTCACTCGCAAGGTCTTTGGTCAAAGAGCTGGGCGGCCAGCCGTTTACGATTTCGTCTGAAGCGAAACCCCTCTACCACGCGGCCGCTACGGTTTCATCAGGGCACGTCACCGCGTTATTTGACCTCGCCATTGAAATGTTGCAGGAGTGTGGCCTTTCAAAGCAGCAGGCGCGACAGATTCTCGCCCCCCTCCTCAAGAGCACCGCCGCCAACCTTGGCACACAAAGTCCCGCGGAAGCGCTGACGGGTCCATTCGCTCGGGGTGACGTCACCACGGTCGGAAAACATTTGGCCGCAATGAAGGCAAAGAAAATGACAGAGGCCGCAGATTTGTACGCGGCGCTCGGTCTTCGGGCCGTGAAGCTGGCTGAATCTACGAAGCGCAATCGGAGATCCGCGAAAGACATCAAAAAACTACTTTCACGCTAGCCTTGTGATGATCACTTAACACTAATTAACAATTCTCGGTGCAGATTCATGCAAAAATCTGGAACCTGGGACATACGTCACGCGTCTTAATGGTGACCCCAGACGTTAATGAACGCAGACTCCACAGCGTCTTAAGAACCAGGGAAATCACATGAGCACAGCAAAAGCCGCATTAGTAGACTCGATTAATAAACGCCATCTGCACGGACTGCCGTCGCGAACTAAAACCGGTCAGACTAACGGCCGCCTCAAGAAAATGCGCGACTTAGCGTCCGAGCTGCTGGAAGAGAGTGAAGCCCTTGAGCATGAAGGTGAGTTGGCTGAAACATCGGCAACGATCGCGACGCTCAGCACCAACGCCAGGATAAACTTCTTCGAGGAAGTCCGTCAGTTCGAGGTTAGATTGATCAACCGAGCCCTGGAATTAGCGGGCGGTAACCAAGCACGAGCCGCGCAACTACTGGGTCTGGGAACGACGACCCTCAACTACAAGGTCAAGACGTACGGTTTGCTTTAATGGCACGGACTTCAGTCCGTAATTAAGCGATTTGAAAACAGAGACAGGGGCTGTGACACTCAGTTCACCGCCTCTGAGGTTTCTTCGGCGGGCGCGATCAGCTGATCCGTAACCATCATCGGGCGCTCTTCAAACAAAGTCGAATCCACCAGCGTCTGCACCCAATACTCTCCGGCAACTGGAAAAGTCACATTCACAAAAAAACTGATGTTGTCGGCCGACCCTTGGTTGATTTCGAAGCGCGCCGGCTGTGAAACGACCAGCGCCTGCTGCCGATCCGGCATGAGAATTCTGACTTCTGAAAGATGCGCGCCGTTCCCGCGCCAGTGATTCACCACCGCCAACTTCGGCAACCAGACCGGCAACTGCGGCACAATGATGCTCTGAAACACTCCCATGTAAGAGAGTTTGTTACCGACTTCCAGGCGCACATCGTCGCAAAGAAGCGTATAGACCAATTCGAGTTTCTGCTCGGCTTCCATCTGCTGAGTTGGTTGCATTTGAAATCAGTTTAGGCTCGCGGCGCATCCCGCGCAAACGGTGACGACAAGAACTTCACTTCAGCAGCTTTCGAAATTCGGTCTCATCAATAACTTTCACCCCGAGCTGATTCGCCTTTTCCAACTTCGATCCCGGGTCGGCGCCAGCCAGCACGAAATCAGTTTTCTTACTGACAGAGGATGTTACGCGTCCGCCCCGTGCTTCGATCTGCGCGGTAGCTTCATCCCGTGACAGGTTTGGCAACGTCCCGGTTAGAACAAAGATTTTGCCGGCCAGCGTCTGCGCCGCTGAAGTCCGCGCCGATTTTTCGACTTCAGTCCGGACCCCGGCATCACGCAAGCGACCGCACAGACGGGCGTTGCCCGGATCGGCGAACCAATCGTGAATACTCTCAGCCATCGTCAAGCCGATTTCGTGGACCGCATCCAGTTCTTCCACCGTCGCCTGCGCCAGTTTCTTCGAGCGACCCGAACTCGCGCGCCAAAATCCCCGCGGTGCGTTCACCAACATGCCGAACGCCCAGGCCGTAGATCAGACTCGACAAATCGCGAGACTTACTTGCCTCGATTTCATTAAGGACATTCGTCGCTGACTTCTTCGCCATTCTTTCCAGCGACACAAGATCGTCCAATGTCAGGCTGTAAAGATCGGCAACGTCCTTAACCAGCTTCTTTTCGATCAATTGTTCCGCCAGAGCTCCGCCTAAACCTTCAATCCGCATCGCTCGCCGTGAAACGAAGTGCAGCAACCGGCCGATCAACTGCGCCGCGCAGTCGGCCGCGATGCAACGCGAGACGGCTTCGCCTTCCGGTCGCGAGACAAGACCGTCACACACCGGACACTTCGTCGGCATCTTGAAGGCCTTCTCTTTACCGGTGCGTTTGGACTCGATGACTTTCAGAACTTTGGGAATGACGTCGCCGCCGCGCTCGATCAGAACCCAGTCGCCGATTTTCAAACCGAGCCGCCCGATTTCATCTTCGTTATGCAGCGTCGAACGCGAAACCGTTACGCCTCCGAGCGGCACCGGCTCGAGCATCGCGACGGGCGTTAGCGCGCCGGTGCGGCCCACCGAAACCAGAATGTCGTTGACGCGCGTCGTCGCTTGTCGCGCCGCGTACTTGTAAGCGACTGCCCAACGAGGCGCCTTGCCGGTGGCGCCGAACTCTTCCTGCATCGCCGTTGAATTTACCTTTACGACGAGGCCGTCGATCTCGTAGTCGAGTTCTTCACGCTTTGCTTCCATCCGATCGCAGAAGTCGACCACCTCGTCGATTGATTTGCACAACTCTCGATGCGGATTAACGCGCAGCCCGGCCTTTTCCAGCCAATTCAGCGCTTCCCAGTGCGTCGCAAACGCCTTGCGCTCGCCCGCGAACACATCGTAGGCAAACATTTCCAGACGACGGCGCGAGGTAATCGACGGATCGAGCTGTCGCAGAGTTCCCGCTGCAGAGTTGCGCGGATTTGCGAAGCGTGGCTCGCCTGCTTCCTCACGTTCGCGATTGACCTTCTCGAAGACTTTGCGCGACAGATACGCCTCGCCGCGCACTTCGATTTCAGTGGCGACTTTCTTTGCGCGATCGTTCAGCTTCAGCGGAATGCTGCGAATCGTGCGCACGTTCGAAGTCACGTCTTCCCCCCGAAACCCGTCACCGCGCGTCACGCCGCGGACGAACCCGCCGTTCTCGTAATGCACCGCCAGCGAAAGTCCATCAATCTTCAGTTCAGCGACGTATTCCAAAGACTGGCCGTCCGCCAGTTTCCGGCAGCGGGCATCGAACGCGCGCAGTTCCTCAATGTTGTAGCTGTTGTCGAGCGAAAGCATCGGCCGCCGGTGCACGAATTCAGGCCAGCCTTCGGCGGGCCGGCCACCGACACGTTGGGTTGGGCTGTCCGGCGTGATTAGTTCAGGATGTTGCGCTTCGAGTTTGCGAAGCTTCTCGAGCAGTTCGTCGTATTCTTTATCAGAAATCTCGGGGTTCTCTTCGAGGTAGTAGAGGTCTTCGTGGCGCCGGATTTCGTCGCGCAGAGAGTTGATCTGTTTTTCGCTTGATGGTCGCTTGGGCAAGGCAAATCAAAAGTGGCATAGACTTCAGTCTGTGATTATTCCGCCACCGAAACCACAGACTGAAGTCTGTGCCACTACCTCTCTTTATAAAGCAGATACTTCGGTCGCTTCTCGTCACGTTCGAAAGCGCGACACACCAGGCCGGCGCTGAAAGCACGCAGGAACTCTTCACGGATGCGCAGAGCCTCAGCCTTAGCCGCAGGAGGATCGGATTTCAGAAGCGCCCCATAATCGTTCGGAATCTCGATCAATTCATCCGGAGATCCCACCGAAACGTCGCGACCTTCGGCCAATGCTTCGACGCGGGGCGATTTCAATTCCCACAACGCAAATAGACGGTCGCTGTCCATGCCGAGCGGCCCTGCGGAACGTTCCGTCGCGTTCGTGGCGTAATCCGTCCCGTAGAAATTTACCGCGTACGATCGCACGACCACTCCAAGTCGATTCAGATTGAAGTGCGCGTTGCGCGCGCGGACCGGTTCGAACGTCCACTTTAGGAATTTACTGCCCTCAGCCAAAGCGCGCGCGCGTTGCGCCCATTTCAACTTCGCGCCGATGCCGAAATTCTGATATTCCGCCGCCACCGCCATCATGTGCGAGTAACCGAAGACTTCATTCCCACGCACCGCCGCGAGGTGATGAACAAAACCGACGAGCTTCCCATCCATGAAAGCGCCGAGCGTCCACCCGCCGGCGCGCTCTGAAACAATCAGATGCCGCCGCGGCGAGATTTCCAGGTCAGGCAGCCCGAACACTTCGCGTTGCAGGTACACACACGCGTCGTACTCTTCGATGGTTCTTACCTGGCGAATGTCGACTCGCTTGTCCACGGTCGGAGACGATCTGAAACGGCAGCTCAAATTTGATTTCGAGCCGACATGATAACACGGCAGTTTCGCGAATTATCGGGGGAACGAAAGTTAAGTAGCGACACGAAGTGGCAAAACAAAAGTGAGCTGGACTTCTCCATCCCCGCTGTTGGCCGTGATCGAACCGCCAAGAATTTCTACATTCTGGCGCGCGATCGAAAGCCCGAGTTCACCAGTGCTGGAGTTGTCGTCCGGGGCCAGAATTCCGATCCGTGCCGGCTCGGCAATTGGATCGCCCACATCTGTGATGGAAATCGCGACGCCATCCGGTACGGACTTCACTTCCGCCATGACAATGGCGCCATCAGGACTTCTGGAAATGGCGTGCGCCAGCAAATTGTAGATCACCAGCCGCACGCGCGCGCGATCCGAAATTACAATTGGCAGGTCGTCAGCCGCTGAGGATCTGAGCCGGACGCGCTTCTTGTCAGCGCTGCGTGCCAGCGCCGGCAAAACGTCGCGTAATGTTTCCCCGAGCGCTATTTCTTCCTGGGCTAACTTTGTCTCTCCTGCTTCCAGCCGCGCCAGATCCGACAATTGATTGAGGCTGCTTTGCAGTTGTTGCGCTGAGCTTTGAATTCGTTCACAGAAGCCGCGCTGCGCGTCAGTGATTTTTTCCTGACTCAGCAGGATTTCTGAGAAGCCCATTATCGAAGTCAGCGGCGTGCGCAGCTCATGCGCCAGCCGCGCCAGAAATAGAGAGCGGTATTTCGTCGCCTGCTGTAATTCCCGAATTTGGTTCTGGAGACTCTCAACTTCACTTTTTGTAGCCGCGCCTTTGTCCGAACGCGGAGACGCTTCAGTAGCTTTAGCTGCTGAACCGCCTTCCGCGTCTGAACGTCTTTGAGCCATCTTTCGAAATTAGCTACCGAAACCCTACGGCCGGGAAAGCGCGTTACCGACACTTTGCACTTCGCTGCGGATCGCTGAGTCGAGACTTGCTTCAGCTGTTTCCGCCTTCGCGGTGGCGGACAATTCCAGGGTTGTCCCGGAGCCTGCGGTCGGCACCAGACGAAAGTCGAGTTTCGCTTCCGCCTTGCCACTGTCTCCGGAGCTGATACCCGTGGCGCGTCCGAACATTCCGCCAATCTTCTTGCCGGTCGAAGGGGCCTTCAACGTCGCAATGTCCGTGTAAAGAATGTACGAGACCTGCTTCGCCTGCGCCTCAGCAACGGCTTCGCTCGCCGAGATCGCATTAAGCGGGACCGCGTCGATGCCCTGGGCCGTTAGCCCGGCAACGAGTTGTTGTTGCAGCGAATCAGTTGCCGCCGAAGTTTTCGTCTTGTTGTTGAGCTGAACCACACCGACACGAATTCGCGCGGCCGGAGCAGTCGGCTGCGACGGATTGCTGGATTCCGTCCGATTCTGCGGGCGCGAGGTGGCCGTCATCTCGTCCATCGACGGCATTGAAAACATCTCCTGCTGGTCCCTGGCCTGGGTGTAACCGGCCGGAATGTCGAAGAGCGCAGCGTCCAGCGGCTGGCGGGAAATCTCGACGACTTCTTTTGTCATCGTCATCGTGACGCTACCGTCCGGACCGTACATCGTCGTTGTTTCCTGCAAAGGAAAACCGATATGGGCCGGGCCGGTGGTTTTGTAAGTGTAGCGATCGCGACACCCGCCGCTCGCAGTCGTCGAGGTTGAGGATGACTGATTCGACGGGCAACTTAAGCCGTATTCGAGATTGATGTACCAGCCGTCAGTTTCGATCTTCATTTTCGTCTGCGAACAAGCGTCGGGCGATGATTCCATCATCGTCGTTCGCTTGAACCGGCGCGCGGTAAAACCCATCATTTCTTTGCGTTCGCCGGTGTCCACGGCATTAACCGTCACCGCCACCACTCCGCCGCGCGTCGCGGGTGCTGCAGTGCTGGGGGCGCCAGTTGAAGTGCTGCGGCTGGACGTACCGTCATCCATGGGCGTGATCAAATACTTGCGCGCTTTATCGTTAATTTGAATTGTGCGCCTCATGTCGCACTGCGTGAGATTAACCGTAGTCATCGTGTAAGTGCCGGAACTGACGCTGGTTTCGCTGCGTTCGCGCTGACCTTTGATCATGGTCGTGCTTTGCATTGAATTTCCGGAGACGGTTTGTTTGAAGGTGATTTTGAAATCACCCGTAAGCGGTTTCTCCGCTGCGGGGCGGCGCTGGGCCGACGTGATGGCGGAAACTATTGAGACCGCGAATACGAGAGACGCAAAAAGAAATAATCTGAACTTCATGAATGCTCCATTGATCTTTGATTGAATTAGTTTGCGGGGAACGAAAGAGGAAACTACCAAAAACGATTCCGTTACTCAAGAACGCGGGCGCGGAGAATGGAGCGGTAGCCCGACCGTGAGGGAGGGCGATGAATCTCAGATTTGAGATTTGAGTCTCGGACGCTCTCCCTGGGGTCGGGCTACCGCCGGCGGCTTCCACTGATTCAGAAACGCCACTAAATCCTTCTTCATCATCCTGCGCGCCGCCTCAAACTCGCCCTTGGTGCTGCTGTAGACTACGCGACCCTCATCGTCAATTATCACCACGGTCGGCACGCCAGAACCCAGCGTCGTCTCGTATTTCTTGATCAGATCGAGGTTTTTGTCGCCTTCGCCGATATCCACGTGCACCAGCAAGAAACTCTCTTTGACGATCTTGTTAGCTTCGCCTTCATGCAGCGCCTGATCGAGCACGTGACAGTCATAACACCAGTTGCCGCCAAAGATGAGCATCACGCGCTTGTTTTCCGCGTGGGCTGTTTTTAAGGCCGCTTCGATCTCCTTCTTTGCATCAGCATTGACGGGATAAAGATCGGTTTTTGTTGTCACTGGCTTGAGCGTGTCATCGCCTAACGGCTGTTGCGCAGCGACGAACGCGGCTGAGAAAACACCGCAAACGGTCAAAGCTATAACCCGCAAGATTCCACTCTTCATTGCGTTGCTAATTCTTCGGCTTGGTCCGTTGACCTTCGATGAACCGGATGTACTGTGGTTTCAGACTAGCGTCCAGTCTGAACGCCTCGGCGAAATCTCGCTCGGCTTCCATCTTCTTGCCGCTTAGCATTTGAATCACTGCTCGATTCGCAAAGGCCTGCGCGTTTGATGGATCGAGTTCGATCGCCTTTGAATAGTCCACGACGGCAGCGTCCAACTGATTCGCTTCTTGACGCGCCGTAGCGCGCGCGAAGTATGTGCCCGCGTCGTCAGGTTTAATTTTGAGCGCCTCAGTGAAATCGGCAATCGCTCCTTCAAAATCTTTCTTGCCCTGTTTAGCAAGACCTCGATTAACGAAAGCGTAGCCGAACCGAGGCGCCAGCTCGATCGCCTTTGAATAATCTTCGATTGCGCCGTTGAAATCATTCCTGGCCTGGCGCGCTGCGCCGCGATTGTAGAACGCCTCCACATAACGCGGGTTTTGCTCAACGGCTTTCGTGTAATCTGCAATGGCGCCTTCAACGTCGCCCGTCGCGCGACGAGCGTTGCCGCGATGGTTGTACGCCACCACAAATCGGGGCGACAGTTCGATCACCCTGGAAAAATCTGCGGTCGCGCCTTCGTTCTCGCCCTTCGTCAGCCGGGCAATACCCCGGTTGTAATGGTGTTCCGGATTGTCAGGCTCGAGTTCGCTGGCCTTTCCGTAATCCGCAATCGCGCCATCGAGATCGTTCTTCGCCATCCGGGCGTTCGCGCGATTGTTATAAACAATGGCGAGCGTGGGACCCTTAGGTTTTAACTCAATCGCTTTGCTGTAATCGTTTATGGCGCCGTCGAGATCGCCTTTGGCCTGGCGCTCCAGACCGCGGTTGTTGAATTCCTCTGGTTTCTTTGGCGGCTGCGCGGCGGCGGAACCCGCGAAGCACACCACAAGAACGATTAAAGAAAGTGAGAGTTTGCTCATCGTCTTCAGCTACTACCCATCGTCGCATCACGCTTCGCTTTGAACTCGCTACCCGACTTCCACGTTGGGAATGTGTCCGTCTGCGAGATGCGGTGGCCGATGATCATCAGCAACTGTGCGTCATCGACAGCCCCAGCCAAGTCCCAGTCTGGTTTAATTTCGTCGGATATTTTGTGATAGTCCTTCGCCGTGTACTCGTCGCGCTTCTGCTTGCTGAACGCGACGTCCTTGCCGGTGTAGTCAATGCCCGAATCGGTGTAGAGAGCGGGCACGCCCTGCTTCGCGAACTCAAAATGATCTGAACGATAATAGAAACCCTTCTCAGGTTCCGGATCGGGATTGACCACGCGGTTTTGCAGCTTCGAGACTTCGCGCAACAGATCGATCAGTGTGCTGTTGTCGTCGCCGACCATCGTGATGTCCTTGGTGCGGCCCCATTGATTTACACCGTCCATGTTGATGTTCGCCACCGTTTTGTTAAGCGGATAGAGCGGATTTGTCGCGTAGTATTTCGCGCCGAGCAAGCCCTTCTCTTCCGCAGTCACGGCCAGGAAGAGGATCGAACGCTTTGGTGGCGTGCCGAGCTTGGTGAACGCTTCCGCGATTTCGAGCATCGAGGCGATGCCTGAAGCATTGTCGAGCGCGCCGTTGAAAATCTGATCGCCCTGAAGCTTCGGGTCGCGGCCGAGATGATCCCAGTGCGCCGAATAAACCACGTACTCGTCTTTCTTCTCTGAACCCTCGATCTTGCCAATGACGTTGTTTGACTGAATCTCGCGCAAAGTGTTTTCAACTGTGAAGTTCGCCTTCGCCTTCAATTCGACGGGCTTGAAGTCCTTGCTGGTCGCGGCTTTCTTCAAAGCATCGAGATCCTGACCCGCGGCCGTGAACAGTTCTTTCGCGCGATCGGTTGTGATCCACGACTCAACCGCGACACGACCAATGTTCTTATCAGGCTTCACAATGTCGAAGTTTTCGCGCGACCAACTTCCGGAAACCACTTCGTACGGGTAACCGGCCGGGCCGGTCTCGTGAATGATGATTGCAGCCGCCGCGCCTTTCTCAGTCGCAATCTCGTATTTGTAGGTCCAGCGGCCGTAGTAGGTCATCGCCTTACCTTTGAAAATCTTGTCATCGAGCTTCGAAGAGTCATTTGCGTCCGGGACAGCCGGATCGTTGATAAGCATGACGATGGTCTTCCCACGCACGTCCAGACCTTTGTAATCATCCCAACCGTATTCGGGCGCGACGACGCCGTAGCCCACAAACACCATGTCTGAGTTTTCGACTTTCGACTGCGGCACAAAACGGCGCGAGACGGCTACGTAATCTTCCGGAAACTTCAAATCGATCTTCTTGTCGCCGGCAGTAAACGAGGCGGTTGGTTGCGCGGTGAAACCTGCAAGCGGGACCTTCTGCAAGTAGGTGCCATCGGGATTGCCGGGCTTTAGTCCAATCCGCTGAAACTGATCGGTGAGATATTTGACGGTCAGCTCTTCGCCCTTCGTGCCGGGCCCCCGCCCTTCGTATTCATCGGCCGAAAGGGCTTTCGTGTGCTGCATCAGGTCCGCCGTCGTGATCGTGTCGAGCCCCGGTTTTAGATCGGCGGGCATCGTCCACGCTGCGGCCGTGTCGGCCGGGCGAGTTTCCGTCGGCGCCGGCGTACAGGCAAACGCGAGCAACAAAACTGTGGAGAGCAAACCAGCAAACAGAGCGAGTCTCTTAATCATTTCAGGCACCTCAGTTGAATTTTTCCAGGCAGAAGGTTTCTATGACGTTAAGAGGCGCAAGTCAAATCGCGGATTTAGTCCCCACGGTTCGCTTCAAACAGATCGGCGTGTAAAATGCTTTGACCGTCTTCAATGCCCAAGCGCACTGACATTCA
Organism: uncultured Acidobacteriota bacterium; assembly: GCA_963726075.1. GTDB lineage: Bacteria > Acidobacteriota > Blastocatellia > Pyrinomonadales > Pyrinomonadaceae > UBA11740. The sequence goes on from CAVSAQ010000002.1 coordinate 1,229,451, forward strand.
CAAAATTCTGATCATTGGCTCAGGCCCAATCGTCATCGGGCAGGCGTGCGAATTCGACTATTCAGGTACGCAAGCGTGCAAGGCCCTGCGGCAGGAGGGCTACCAGGTCGTACTCGTCAATTCGAATCCCGCCACGATCATGACCGATCCAGGCATGGCCGACAGCACTTATATTGAGCCGCTCACCGTCGAATCAGTCGCCGCCATTATCAAAAAAGAAAAACCGGACGCATTGTTGCCGACCGTCGGCGGACAGACTGCTCTGAATCTGGCGATCGCTTTGGACGACGCAGGCGTGCTCGACGAATTCGGCGTCGAGATGATCGGCGCGAAACGCGAAGCGATCAAAGTTGCCGAGGATCGCCTGCTATTCAAGGGTGCGATGGACGAAGCGGGCATGCTGATGGCGCGCGGGGGCTTTGCCAAGACGTGGTCCGAAGCCGAAGCCATCGTCAAAATCACCGATTACCCCGCGATCATCCGGCCATCATTCACGATGGGCGGAACGGGCGGCGGTACCGCTTTCAACCCTGAAGAATATGAAGAGATTGTCCGCGCCGGTCTCGCCGCGTCGCCGATCCAGGAAGTTTTGATCGAAGAATCCATTCTCGGCTGGAAAGAATTTGAGCTGGAGGTCATGCGCGACCTGGCCGATAACGTCGTCATCATTTGCTCGATCGAGAACTTTGATCCGATGGGCGTGCACACCGGCGATTCGATCACAGTCGCGCCCGCACAGACGCTCACCGACCGCGAGTACCAGACGATGCGCGACATGGCAATTAAGATCATTCGCAAGGTCGGCGTGGAAACCGGTGGCTCAAATATTCAATTCGCCGTTAATCCTGAGAACGGCGAGATTCGGGTGATCGAAATGAATCCGCGCGTGTCGCGTTCTTCGGCCCTGGCTTCGAAAGCGACTGGCTTTCCGATTGCCAAAATCGCGGCGAAGCTGGCTGTCGGTTACACGCTCGACGAAATTCCAAATGACATCACAAAGAAAACGCCGGCATCATTCGAGCCGACGATTGACTACGTGGTCACGAAGATTCCGAAATGGAATTTCGAGAAATTTCAGGAAGCGGAAGACGTGCTCGGCACGCAGATGAAATCAGTCGGCGAAGTCATGGCCATCGGCCGCACTTTCAAGGAATCACTCTTCAAGGGCCTGCGCTCGTTGGAAGCCGTCAAGCCTTTGCGCCTCGAAGACGTGCCGAATGATGAGCTGCAGCGGAAACTTGCGCGGCCGAATTCGCAGCGCTTCTCGTACATCACGTACGCGCTTGAGCATGGCTGGTCGATAGATGAGATTCATCGTCTGTCGAAGATTGATCCGTGGTTTTTGGATCAGCTTCAACAGGTGATGGAAATTCAGCGCGAGGTTGAGGCGGTGCCTGGGTACGCTCTCGTCCCGAGAGCTAGTGATGATCAGGTTAGCTCTCGGGACGAGAGCGTACCGAAGCTCGAAAACATCCCCATCGATCTTCTCCGCGCCTTTAAAGAAGCCGCGCTTTCCGATCGCCGGCTCGCTTATCTAACTCAACGCAGCGAAGACGAGGTGCGCGCTTATCGAAAATCACTTGGCCTGATTCCGGTTTACAAACACGTAGACACATGCGGGGCTGAGTTCGAATCGTACACTCCTTATCTTTACTCGACGTACGAAGATGAGGATGAATCTCAACCGACCGACAAACCGAAGATCATGATTCTCGGCTCGGGTCCGAACCGCATCGGTCAGGGCATCGAGTTCGATTACTGCTGCGTGCACGCGTCATACGCCCTGCACGAAGCCGGCTACGAAACGATCATGGTCAACTGCAATCCGGAAACGGTTTCAACTGACTATGACACGTCGGATCGTTTGTATTTCGAACCGCTCACCTTCGAAGACGTCATGAACATCGTCGATGTGGAAAAGCCAACGGGCGTCATCGTCCAGTTCGGCGGCCAGACACCTTTGAACCTCGCGATGCGTCTGCATGAAGCGGGCGTTCCCATCATCGGCACATCACCGGATTCGATTGACCTCGCCGAAGATCGCAAACGGTTCGGGGCGCTGCTGCGTGAAAGCGGAATTCCGCAGCCGGAAAACGGCACGGCAACCTCAATTGAAGAAGCCCGCGAAATTGCCGAGCGCATCGGTTATCCGGTGCTGGTGCGTCCGAGCTATGTCCTTGGCGGCCGCGCAATGGCGATTGTCTACGACGATGAAGCGCTCGAGCGTTACATGCGCACGGCCGTCGATTTCTCTCATGAGCGGCCCGTGCTGATCGACAAGTTTCTCGAGCAGGCCGCGGAGTTCGACGTTGATGCGGTCGCGGATGAAACGGCGTGTGTGGTCGCGGCGATTCAGGAGCATATCGAAGAGGCCGGCATTCACTCGGGCGATTCATCGTGCGTGCTCCCTCCGGTGCGCATCGCCGAAGAGCATCTTGAGACGATGCGGCACTACACGCGCCGGCTGGCGACTGCTCTGTCGGTCAAGGGGCTGATGAATATTCAGTTCGCAATCAAGGACGACCGCGTTTACGTGCTCGAGGTGAATCCACGCGCATCGCGCACCGTGCCATTCGTTTCGAAAGCGACGGGTGTTCCCCTCGCGCGCATCGGCGCACTCGTGATGGCCGGCCAAAAGTTGAAAGACTTTGGTTTACCGAATGACCTGACAGTCGATCGCTTCTATGTGAAATCGCCGGTGTTTCCCTTTGCGAAGTTTCCTGGCGTCGATCCAGTGCTGAGTCCAGAGATGCATTCGACCGGCGAAGTAATGGGCATCGGCGAAACTTTTGGCGAGGCGTACGGCAAAGCGATGATCGCCGCAGGCTTGAAACTGCCGGCGAGTGGAACGGCGTTCATTAGCGTGAACGACAATGACAAGGGTCAGGCGGTTTTGCTGGCGCGCCGTCTTGCGCGTTTGGGCTTCGAGTTGATAGCGACGCGTGGAACCGCTGAGCGCCTGCGCGAGGTCGGTCTGAAGATTGAAAGTGTCTTCAAAGTAAATGAAGGCCGGCCGAACATCGTCGATCAGATTAAGCAGAACGAGGTGGCTTTGATCATCAACACGCCGCTCGGGCGTGCTTCGCATTACGACGAACAGGCGATCCGGCGCGCGGCTCTGCAATACAACGTGCCGTGCGTCACGACCATGACCGGAGCACAGGCGTTAGTGGAAGCGCTCGGAGCAAGCGGGTCCCGCGCGGAAATCAATGTGCGCGCGTTGCAGGAGCTGCACGCGGTAACGGCTTCCGCGCGGTGAGGCGGCAAAGAGCTAAGCGCGAAGAGTTGAGGTTTGGATCCGTTTAGACGGCGGACTTGTGTGCCGGATGATGTGAGGGCTTTGCCCTCTGATGTGCGGAAAGGCTTCGCCTTTCCGGATGTGCTTTTTTAATTTAGTGGGGGCTACGCCCCAAAACGCCCAGCGCAGAGGCGCAGCCTCAATCATTAGCGACTCTTCTTTCGGAAAGGCACAGCCTTTCCGCACATCAGGCGGCAGAGCCGCAAACGGAAATGTTTACTGAAATACACGCCGTCGTAATTACCGCCAGCGATGCCTGCTCACGCGGCGAGCGTGAGGACAAATCAGGTGAGTCGCTGGTGGAACTGCTCACGGGGATTGGCGCGCGCATTGTCGCAAAAGAGATTCTTGCCGATGATCTGGAACCGCTCGCCGACAAACTACGAGAGTATGCCGAACGTCCTGATGTGAATCTGGTGGTCACAACCGGCGGAACAGGTTTCGGTCCGCGCGACAACACGCCGGAAGCGACTCTGCGTGTGATCGAGCGGGCAGCACCCGGACTGGCCGAAGCGATGCGCATTCAGACTTTGAAGAACACGCCAATGGCGATGATCTCGCGTGGCGTGAGCGGCATTCGCTCCGACGCGCTCATCATTAATCTGCCCGGTTCGCCAAAGGCTGTGTTAGAGAGCTTTGAGATAATTAGGCCGGTGCTGTCACATGCCGTTGCTCTGCTCGCAGGAGAGCGAGACGGCCATTAGGTCACGTGGTGAAGCGAGAGATCACGTACTGATCTCATTCGATGACGGGGAACGGGGATTTGCCCACCGATGTGCGGAAAGGCGCCGCCTTTCCGTGGGCTCTATCACGGTTGCCTGGGGCTTCGCCCCAAGCAGCGAGGCGCAGCCTCAATTATTAATTAATCCGTTTCGGAAAGGCACAGCCTTTCCGCACATCAGGCGGCAGAGCCGCACTCGCCGGAGGAGTAAGACCACATGAAAACCACGTTTGCTGTCGTGCTTCTCGCCTTCGCGCTTTCCCTCTGCAATCTCATGGGCAAGCGCGGAAACACAAATACGAATAGCAACTCCCGATCTTCGGGTGAGATGGCTGAATCCTCGCCGGCGGCCAGCCCGGCAGAACAGAATTCGAACAGAACGATCGATGAACCGCCGCCGCCAATAACTTCAGGCGCGCCCCGTGCCGGCGCACCCGGATCCTTGCCAGGCGTGAATCACAATTCCGCCGCGAGTATGCCGCCGCCACCCCCAAAGGCGCCCACACCCGCACCTCCCAAAACGATTTCCGGCGGCGTGCTTAACGGCAAAGCGATCAGTAAGCCCCAACCCGCGTATCCAGCAATCGCGAAGGCGGCAAAAGCTTCAGGCATCGTTACCGTACAAGTCCTGGTCGATGAGAGCGGCAATGTAGTCACGGCGCGCGCAGTAAGTGGCCATCCGTTGTTGCAAGCGTCTGCAGCCTCTGCCGCCCGGCAAGCGAAGTTCTCGCCGACGAAAATCGCCGGCCAACCGGTGAAAGTGACGGGCGTGATTACCTACAACTTCGTCTTGCAGTAAGCTGCGACAACCGCTGGTCATTTTTCTGATTGACAGCTAAAGACTGCTGGTCAAGAATGCAGCGCATTCTACGAGCGACTTGTTGCTCGATCGGCCTCACCCTCGCGCATTGATCGAGGCCGCAGCCGTATCCTTCACCTTAGGAGCTAATCATGCGAGCAACTCCTGCTGACCTCGGACGATTCTTCCGATCGTTTCTTCTCTCAATTCACCTCTTGCTTATCGGGATGGTGCTGGTGCTGATTCCCGCAACTGATGTTTCAGCCCAATCGACAGGTTCCGGTTCCGCCGACACTCCATCACCGAGCGAAGGCATTCAAGAAGGAGATAACGAGTTCGGTGTTTGGGGCGGCATTTCGTTCCACTCGACGACTCTGATCGGTAAGACACCCGAGGCACGTTTCGGAAATTTTGGCCTGCGTTACGGGCGCGTGCTCGCGGCGAGCGAAACCGTTGCATTTTCGTGGACCATCGACGCGATCCCGGTGGCCGTGCTTTCCAATCCACGTTTCACTGTGGTTCCCTCCGGATCAGGTTTCATCGTGACTCAGAGTCGCAAGAGTGTCTATGCATGGGGCGCGGCGCCGATTGGTCTGAAGTTCAACTTCCGCCGCAATCGCCGCGTGCACCCTTACGGACATGCCACCGGAGGCTTTCTCTATTTCAACGAAGAGGTGCCCGCCGCCGGCGCCGCCCGGTTCAACTTCACCTACGATTTCAGCGGCGGCGTGCAGATCGTTAACAGTGATCGCAAGGCCTTCACGATTGGCTACAAGTACCAACACATCTCAAACGGCTACCGCGCAACCTTTAACCCGGGCGTCGATGTGCAGATGATCTTCGTGGGGTTTTCGGTGTTTAGGTGAACTCTTGTCATACCAATGAGCGCTAAAACAGTTTTCATCAGCTATCGCCGTGATTCCACAGGCAAGCTCTTCGCCAGGCTGTTAGCCGAAGGACTCACGCGTCTTGGCTACGACGTCTTTCTCGACGTTGATTCAGTGGAGCCCGGCAAGTGGGCCGATCAGATACTCATTCAGGTACCGCTGCGCTCACACTTCCTTCTCCTGCTTACGCCTGGAGCTTTAGATCGATGCACGGACGAGAGCGATTGGGTTAGACGTGAGTTTGAACTCGCCGTTAAGAGCGGGCGCAACATTGTCCCCATCCGCGAAGAGTCAGTCGATCTCAAGCAGCTTGAAGACAATTGTCCAGAGTCGGTGAGGGAGTTGTTCGATTTTCACATTGCCTCAATCCAACACGGTACGTTCAAGCGCGATGTCGAGGATCTGGTCGCGCGTTTTATTCCACCGCACAAGGCGCCGCAAATAAAGTCTGAGGGCCAACCTTCGGTTCGCGTCGACATCTCGCGTATCGACAAGTATGCGCCCGCAGAACTTATCGGGCGTGAAGATGAAACTAAGGTTCTTAACGACGCATGGGACAAAGCGGTGCGAGGTGAACCGAAGCGGCCACACATCCTTACATTCGTCGCACTTGGCGGCGAAGGGAAAACATCACTTGTCGCGAAGTGGGCAGCGGATCTGGCGTATCAAGGCTGGCCGGGATGCGAGTCCGCATTTGCGTGGTCTTTTTACAGCCAAGGCACGCGCGAAGACACACAAGCTTCATCAGATACGTTTTTGGCTGAGGCGCTGAGATTCTTTGGCGACGAAGAGACTGCCGGCAGCGCGAAGAGTGGATACGAAAAAGCAAAACGGCTCGCGCATATTATTGCCGAGAAACGCGCTCTGCTGGTTCTTGACGGTGTTGAGCCGCTGCAATATGCACCCGGCCCGCCGATGGACGGAAAGCTCAAAGATGAGGGCGTTGCGGCACTACTCAAAGCCTTGGCGGCGACGAGCCGCGGTCTCTGTGTGGTCTCAACGCGTTATTCAATACCCGACCTGAGAGCGTTCTGGCAGACGACGGCGCGCGAACTAAAACTAGTCAGCCTCTCGCGTGAAGCTGGTGTGCATTTGTTGAAAACGCTCGGCGTGAGAGGAACGCAGCGGGAATTCGAAACGCTCGTGGCCGACGTGAAGGGCCACGCGCTAACGCTCAACTTGCTCGGCACATACTTACGCGATGCGCATGGCGGCGATATTCGCAAGCGCGATCTTGTGAAGTTGGAAGAAGCCGACGCCGAAGAGCAAAGCGGGCATGCATTCCACGTTATGGATGCTTACGTGACGTCTCTTAAGAGCGGAGGCGAGAACGGAAAACGCGCTCTCGCTATTTTGCGCTTGCTCGGTCTGTTCGATCGTCCCGCGAGCGCCGATTGTTTGAATGCGTTGTGGACGGGCGAAGAAATCGGCGGATTAACAGGACCGCTAATTGGACTTACCGAAGCGCAGAGAAACTTAACGCTGAAGCGGCTGCAGGACGCCAACTTACTTACCGTGAATCGTGCAGATGGGTCCGGAAGACTTCTTTCGCTCGATGCACATCCTCTGATACGGGAATACTGCGCCAGCCGAATTCGCAAACAATTTCCCGGCGCTTGGCGCGCCGCACACAGGCGGCTTTACGAATATCTCCGTGACAACACGAATGAAGGTGGCGAGCCCACGCTGGAAGATCTCCAGCCGCTCTACCAGGCGGTGGCCCACGGCTGCCAGGCGGGCTTGCAGTTGCATACGTTTAGGGTGGTTTACCGCGGACGCATCGACCGCGGATCGAAGTTCTACAGCACGAGCAAACTCGGTGCGATCGGGTCGGACTTAGGAGCGGTTGCGTGCTTCTTCGATCAACCATGGGGTCGTGTCTCGCCCGCTCTGACGGAAGCCGACCAAGCATTCCTCCTTAACGCAGCCGCATTCCGTCTTCGCGCCTTGGGACGGCTAACGGAGGCCCTCGAGCCGATGCGGGCTGGGCTGCGCCGCTACGTCCAGCTAGGAGAATGGGGATTTGGCGCCCGCCTTGGCAGCAATCTCAGTGAGTTGGAACTTACGTTGGGCGAGGTATCCCAAGCAGTAGAAGGCGCCAAGCAATCAGTGACTTACGCTGACCGCGGTAGCGATGACTTCGCCCGATTCATGCGCTTCAATTGTCGCAGCGATCATGCAGATGCCCTGCATCAAGCTGGACGCCGAGACAAGGCGGCGAGTCGCTTCCAAGAGGCCGAGCAGATCCAAGCCGAATGGCAGCCCGACTACCCGCTGCTGTATTCGGTGAGAAGCTTCCAATACTGCGACCTGCTCTTAACGGATGGGGAGCGTGGCGCGTGGCAAGCCATCCTTCCACTCGAAACCCGAAACTCAGAACTTGAAACTGCCGCAGCATCCTGCCGCGCCGTCGCTGAACGCGCGGCGCAGACGCTCCAGTGGGCTGAGTTCGGCGGGCAAGGTTCGTTAATCGACATCGCACTCGACCACCTCACCCTGGGCCGCGCGGCATTGTACGAAGTGATTCTCGAAAATTTAAAAATCCAAAATCCGGCATCCGAAATTGATCATGCAGTGGCCGGTCTACGCCGCGCGGGCGTGCAGGACCAACTCCCGGGCGGCCTGCTGACGCGCGCTTGGCTACGTTTTCTTACGGGAGCCGTCACCGGTACCGAAAGCGCGCAGGAAGATTTAGATGAAGCGTGGGAAATTGCCGAACGTGGGCCGATGCGGCTGCACATGGCGGACATTCATCTCTATCGCGCGCGGTTGTTTCACGGAGTAAAGCCTTATCCGTGGAACAAGTTTGCTGACGGTACTGAGGGGCGGGGGCCGAAGGATGATCTTAAAGACGCGCGGAACTTGATCGAGCAGTGTGGCTACTGGCGGCGGAAAGAAGAACTCGAGGACGCGGAAGAGGCGGCGAAGAGTTGGACGTAACCGGCGCGGTCGAAATCGGGGCAGTAGCCCGACCGTGAGGGAGGGCGTTAATCCGTCCGAAAAAGCCACGCCCTCCCTGACGGTCGGGCTACTGCCCCGTCTTGCTTGCGGTTCCCCATTTCTGCCGCCCGCTTCGCGGGCTCTGATTCTTTATTTGTACGGATCCCAGCGCTGAAGCGCTGGGCTACTATCAATCGTCCGCTACGCGGAGGAGACACAAAGCGCCGACGAGCCGGCGCACTCCAAATTGCGGGCAAGATGCCCGCGCTCCCAGCGACCGGGGCACTCCAAATCCATTTCTTCTGTCGCCCGCTACGCGGGCTGTGATTCTTTATTCGTACCGATCCCAGCGCTGAAGCGCTGGGCTACTATCAATCGTCCGCTACGCGGAGGAGACACAAAGCGCCGACGAGCCGGCGCACTCCAAATTGCGGGCAAGATGCCCGCGCTCCCAGCGACCGGGGCACTCCAAATCCATTTCTTCTGTCGCCCGCTACGCGGGCTGTGATTCTTTATTCGTACCGATCCCAGCGCTGAAGCGCTGGGCTACTATAAAACGTCCGCTACGCAGACGGGAACACAAAAGCGCCGTCAAGTCGGCGCACTCCAAATGGCACACTCCAAAAGTGGATTGACTTTGATCTGACGCGCCACTTAATATCACGGCGAACTAACTTAATAGGATCGCTCGGCGGCGGAAGCAAAGCTGAACATGATCAGCCACATCCTTCTACAGGCAGCGACGACAACGAAAACCATTGGCGGGCCATCGACGGCGTACCTGCCGGTGATGGTGTTTTTCGTTATTGCAATTATCTTTCCAGTGCTGCCCATCGTCCTCGGCCGGTTCCTGCGGCCATTTAAGTACGAAAAGAACAAGATGCGGCCGTACGAGTGCGGCATCGATCCGGAAACGGGCGCGCACGATCGTTTCACCGTGCGGTTCTACATCATCGCGATGCTGTTTCTGATTTTCGACGTAGAGACGATCTTTCTGCTGCCCTGGGCGATTATCTTCATGGGCGACGATTTCTCGTTCACTAAATTTGCGCTAGTCGAGATGTTCGTCTTCATCGGCATTCTGGTAGTCGGTTATTATTACGCGTGGCGCAAAGGCGCGTTGGAATGGGCTTAAGAAAGTTTCGAGTTCCGAGTTTCGGGTTTCGAGTTAAAACGGAGCGACAGTCATTGGAAATTCTCGACTCGGAACTCTGAACTCGAAACTCGAAACTGCTGAAAGCTGAACTCGGAACTCGGAGCTGCCGAAGGCGAAACTGGCAAGCTGAAAGCAATGGCTGAACACGACGAAGGATTCGTCCTCACCACAGTCGATTCGATAACGAATTACGTGCGCCGCTCAATCGCGGCGAAGGCGATCGATATCGGCGCGCCGGTCGTGAACTGGGCGCGGAAATCGGCTCTGTGGCCGATGACGTTTGGCCTCGCCTGCTGCGCGATCGAGATGATGGCCACCGGCGCGGGTCGCTTCGATATTGATCGGTTCGGCGCCGGAGTGTTCCGTCCCAGCCCGCGACAAAGCGATCTCATCATCATCGCCGGCACGGTGACTCTGAAGATGGGACCGGTGGTGCGTCGTGTCTATGACCAGATGCCGGAACCGAAGTGGGCGATTGCGATGGGCGCGTGCGCGTCGACGGGTGGGCCGTTCGACTCGTACTCGACGATGCAGGGCGTGGATAGAACAATTCCCGTTGACGTTTATATTCCCGGCTGCCCGCCTCGACCGGAAGCCCTGCTCTACGGCTTGATGCGCTTACAGGACATCATCATGCGCGAAGCACCTTCCGCATACATCTTCGAATCCGACGGCAGCGTGCGTCGTTACCGAACGTTCGACGAAGTCGAGCCGGCGAAGCTTGCTCCCGCTGCTGAGAAATCAGAAGCGGCCGCTTAGTCGCAAGCGCTTCCCTGCCCGGTATCATATCCCCTACAATTTACTCGCCTGATTCTTAGGTTGACCCGAGCGTGCGTCACGTTCGAGGAGGAGTCTCTATGAAACCGAGATACTTAAAGCTGCTCTTGGTCGCGCTGGTTACATTCATGAGCTTGCCTGCAGCCGCGTCCGCGCAAACGACGAAGCCCCAAATGAAGCGAAAAACTCCCGCGAAGCGCGTGGTGGTGTTGGTTCCCGTGGGCACCAACTTGAAAGTCCGCTTGGAGGACACGCTCTCAAGTAAGGACTCGCGCGTAGGAGACAAATTCACCGCGACGGTGGTCGATCCGAGTCGTTTTGACGAAGCAACAGTTCGCGGTCATATTCGATCGATTGTGAAATCGGGAAGGATCAAAGGCAGCACGACGATCAACCTGACGTTCGATTCAATCAGCTTGCGTGACGGCCGGACTGGCACGTTGCACGGTTACGTCACGCGGGTTTACGACGGGAAAGGTGGCGCGGACGAAGAGGGCGGCGTGAAATCCGAAGGCCGCGGTAAGCAGACAGTCAAGCGTGGCGGTATTGGCGCGGGTGCGGGCGCGATCATCGGCGCCATTGCGGGTGGCGGCAAAGGTGCCGCAATCGGCACCATTGTTGGCGGTGCTGCCGGCGTCGGCTCAGTCGCGATGAAAGGCGGCAAAGAACTGAAGCTCGAGGCCGGCACCGAAATGCTCGTGCACGTTACGCGCTAGCGTACGAGTGAAGCTCCTGCTGCACCATTGAAGTCATTTCAGTGGTGAGGCCGGCGCGATCCTTAAATAAGTCCCAAACTTCTCCTGAGATTTGCGCCTCGGTCTGACTGGTGATTCGTTCTATATACCTGAAGCGATCGAGCGGACTGGGATGAGTGTCATCTTCGCTGGTAACTCGAAGTCAGAGAGTCTCGAGCCATGCTTTCCACTTCCTCGTGAGCCGTAATCGGCAACTCGTATAAATTCTGAAGCGCTCGGCCGCCCGCGTTCTCGATTTCCTTGTTTACGCTCACGTCGAATTCAGCGCCGCGTTTAATCACGTGTCTCAAGCCCTCTTCAAAGGCTGCCGCGCCGTATTTCTTAGCAGCGACACGATCGGCAAGAACCTCCTGTAACCGCGTGGCGCCATGACTGAGGCGACGGAAAATAAAGTCGTAGATGCGCAGAAAGTGAAAAGCGAGATTCCACCAGACGTTCTGCCCGCTGAGGACCATCGCGTACGCAAACTTCATCATGTCCGCATTGACGCGCAACGCGATTTCGCCGCCTGCCGTGTCGCGGTGTGAGAAGTGGCCGTATTCGTGAGCGAGCACGGCGCGAAACGCATGTAGCTTGAAACCATTGAGACCTCCGACGCCAAGAATCAGAATTCGGTGGGCCCGATCATTCGACTTTTCGCGCCAGCTTCCTCGCTCGTACACCGCCAACTCCGTGCCCGGTGTGATCCGGATCTCATCAACGGGCCGCGTCTTGACGGTTTCAGCGACGCTGCGGGTCAGCTCCCATAAGCCTGGGGCCTCATCAACCTTCAGCGGACGGCCCGGATCGTCCTGGTCGATCTTGAGAAAGAGCGAGCGGATCATTTTATAAGACGTGATCAGCGCGCCAATAATGAGTATCAGTAACCACTTGATCGGAATATGACCCAGGACGAATGAGAAGTAAGTGGCCGCGGCTGCGGCACCGAGCACGAGGAAAATAACGAATGGAATCGAAAGATAATAGTAAATGCCGGCAACACCAATCAGCCGTCGATACCATTTGCGCAAGCCTAAATCCGCGCTGCTGGTCCCTTCATTAGGATCGGCCTCTTCGATCGAGCGCAGCGTCCGTTTCGACATCAACTTTCCAAACACGAACAACGCGCCGAGGCCAACCAGCCAGATTCCGACTACGCTCGCGGCGTACATCAAATAGCGTCGCGTGTTTCTTCGTCCCTCGATACCAGTTTTGGAAAGAAAGTCCTGCGTCACAGCCGGCGCCAGGCCCATACTCTGCGCCGTCATTATCTCGGTTTCAGCGGTTGACCAATCGGCGTCGTAGGCGGCAAGCAATGCCTTGAAATAGTGGGTGGCCATTGACGGTGGGTGCTTAGCGGCTAATCTTTCGGTCGCGCGCCTGAAGACCCTCATGTCCTGAAAATCGTAAGCAAGTTGAGCCAGCAGCAAGTCAACTTGCGGGTCGTCACCGGCGTCCGGAAGGAACTCCGCCTCTTTGATGATTTTGAAAGCTTGCGATTTCTGGTCTGGTGTCCCTTCCTTGTTTTCACCGGGATACGTCAAAAACAAAGCCATCGTGTACAAATTGTCCGCGTTGCGCTTCTTGGTGATGGCCTGCTCGATAAATGACAGGCCTTCTTCGAGATTCCCTTGCAACACCAAACTTGTACCAAGTCGCCGCAGCACGTGATGTGAGCCAGGCGCTTTCTTCAAAACAAAGCTATAGAGGCGGACGGCTTCATCATAGTTGCCGCTGTCCATCGCTACCGTGGCGGCTTTGAAATCTTCGATCCTATCGGGCGCGACTGTCTTAAGCTCATCCCAAATTAAGCTCTCCTTTGCCATATCGCGTTCTTGCGTTTGGGAAAAAGCGGTGCTGGCGCAAAACAAAACGACCGCGAAAAAGGCAAAGAGAATTCGCACGATCTTGTGATTCATACGCTTGTAATGGATCCCGGCATGGGCGGCGCCCGAACCAGGCGCGTCGGGCTGTACAGGGCCGATACATTAAGCTGACAAACACAGACTGTCAACGAAATAGCCTTCTCTTTTCAGCGAAACGTATCAGGCACATAATGGCGGCGACGCGTCAGTCTTAACAACTCTTTACAATCAACTCCGATCACGATGGCCGCAGGTAACGTACACTTCAGCATCCAGACCTGGCAGCCATCAAAAGGAGGAACGGAAGATGAGTCAATCACGAAATGGATCGTTATCGATTCGCAGTCACCGCGTCGTGCGGTCAACGACGGCGCTATTGTTTATCCTGGCGGGCGGCTTTAACCTCGTCGCGTGTTCCCGATCGGCGGTCGCTGACAGGGCCTCAGATCCCCCAACCTGGAACACTAAAATAGTGGCTGACAACGAACCGGGCGAGCCGTTGATTGTTTCCGGCACCATCTATTCTCCTGACGGTAAACAGCCGTTGGAAGGCATCACGCTTTTCGTTTATCAGACCGACGCGACCGGGGTTTATACGACCAGCGGCGGCGACAATCGCGCTACGCGTATTCACGGCGTCATGCGTACGAACGCGCAGGGCAAATACGAGTTCCGCACAATTAAACCTGGCTCTTACCCGAACAGCCGCAACCCCGCGCACATCCACGCTTATGTTTCCGGTCCGGGTTATCCGGAGTACTGGATCGATGAATATCACTTCAGCGACGATGCGTTCATTAGCGAAGCGGACAAACGAACGGCGAGCGGCCAGGGAACCTTCTCTCCGATTTTGAGTCCAACTCGTGGCGCTGATGGTATTCTTCGCGCGGTGCGCGACATTCGCATCGAACGCTGCACCAGGAATTGCACGGGCCGGTAGCCGCTGGCTGTTAACCTGGAGTTAGTGTAAGTCGTCTCAGTAGTAGCAGCGACAGATCCTTCGAACCGGCAAACGAGGAATGCTCATCAACTCGCTAACTCGGACAGCCACCGCGCTGGCTATTTTATTACTCGCCTTCACGTTTGCCCACGCGCATCCGCCCACGGGCATTGTTGTGGATGCACGCGGTCGTCTTTATTTCAGCGACCTCGAAACCGTTTGGAAGCTTGGTCCTGGGGGCAGACTTGTCGTTTTTCGCGCAGGCGTCGCCGGACGACACGTGCACGAACTGTTCATTGATAGTGATGGGAATATTTACGGCTCGGATGTTAGCTACGACCAGGCGACCAAGAAATATATCGGCTCAGTCTGGAAGACGTCGCCGAGTGGAACAGTAACGTGGCTGCAAGAGCCGTCGGACAATGCGAAACCTGGCATGAGCATCTGGGTTGATCGTTCCGGCAATATGTATTCGATCGATCAGAACAATCATACGAAAACACGGACGCTTCTGCTGCGACGCACGCCGGACGGAACTGTGACGACCCTCGCGGGCGGCGCATACGGCCACGCGGATGGACAGGGCACAGCCGCTAAGTTCAGCAGCGTGGGTGGAATGACATTCGGCCCTGACGGCAATCTTTATCTGACGGACGGCACCGCAGTACGAAAGGTCACATTAGATGGCAGAGTGACTACGGTGGCGAGAAATTTGGACTTTACGACGCCAGAAGATCAGAAGCAGGATGGAGGCCTTACGGGATTGACCGCGGACGCGAACGGAAATATTTATGTGGCTGACACTGGGCGTCGCCGTCTATTGAAAGTTAAGTCTGACGGGAAAGTTGATGTCGTCTATCGTGCGGGCGCGCCGTTTTTTCCCAACGGCGTCGCGGTTGGACAAGATGGCGTTATCTACGTTTTAGAGTTCGGTCTGACGCTGCCGAACATAAACAGCGGCCCGCGCGTGCGAAAGATTTCACCCGACGGCAAGAACGTGGTCCTGGTAACGCTGGGTGAGCAAGCGGCGCAAACGCAGGCCGGCTCTTTAGTAAACCGCATGGACCCAAACAACTACACCATCCGGTCAGACAGGATTCTTCTGCTCGTGGCACTGCTGGGTGTCGGTGGACTAGCCACTTGGGTCTGGCGGCACCGGCATGGAAATGAAAGCGCATGAAAACAAAATTCCTTCGAATTCTGAAATGGGTAGCGATTGTCCTGGCGCTCGCGGTAGTCGGAATTCAGTTTGTCCGTCCGGCGCGTACGAACCCGACGCTCGAGTCATCCCAGACGCTCGAGGCGCACACGCAGATGACGCCGGAAGTCGCGAAGATCTTTGAGCGGTCGTGCAAGGACTGCCACTCAAACAAAACGACATGGCCCTGGTACACGAATGTGGCGCCCGTTTCGTGGTGGACGATCGATCACGTAAATCACGGCCGCGAACACCTGAACTATTCGGAGTGGGGCAAGCTCCCGCGCTCCGACCAGGCGAAGAGCTTGCAGGAGATGTGCGACGAAGTCCTGGATGGAAAAATGCCCTTGCCGTCGTACTTGCCGATGCATTCAGAGGCCCGCTTGTCAGAGGCCGACAAGAAGGTGCTGTGCGACTGGACCGAAGCCGAGCGCCAGCGAATGGCGGCGCAAACCAGGTAATCTGGCGGTCTAGACTCAGTCTCAGCAGAAGAACAATCGCCACCCTACTTGCGCCACCGCACAGTACCAATTTGTGTCATTCTGCTAAATTAGGGCTTGAGTCGGGGAGTCCCTGCCTGTTATATTCGGTTGGACGCGCCCCCCGGCGCGGACTTGCCGAACCCCCTTCTCGCCTTCGGGAAACTGGGAAATGACAGAAAGAGATAACGGGAAGTTGGGTCAACCTCATTCAACCGAAGCCACAGGTGCAGCCGTAGCTACTGCGCAAGCAACCTCCCTTCTGATCATTGAAGACGACGAAAACATTTCGAGCGCCATCCAGGAATATTTCACTCGCGCTGGTTACAGCGTTACAACCGCGGCCGATGGCTTGGCCGGAGTTGAAGTAGCCGGCAAGGAGAGACCTGACGTGGTCGTGCTCGATTTGATGTTGCCAAAGATGGACGGTCTGGCCGTCTGCAAAGAGCTTCGTCTCAAAAGTCCGCAGATGCCGATTCTGATGTTGACGGCAAAGGACGATGTGGTCGACAAGGTGCTGGGCCTCGAAATGGGCGCCGATGATTACATCACCAAGCCGTTCAGCTTGCGTGAACTGGAAGCACGAATCAAGTCCGTGCTACGCCGGTCGCGCGCGGGAACGGCAGTTGAGGGCGAAGACGAAGCGCCCATCCTCCGTGGGAATTTGCGGATCGATCCAATCCGGCGCGAGGTGACAATTGGTGACCGGCACGTTGAACTCACCCCAAAAGAGTTTGACCTGCTGCGATTGTTCGCTTCGAATCCCGGCCGCGTCTTCCCGCGAAAGTACCTGCTCGAAAAGATCTGGGATTACTCCTACGAAGGCTACGATCGGACGATTGATTCTCACATCAACCGGCTCCGAGCAAAGGTCGAGCAGAACCCGGACAATCCTCAGCTCGTGCTGACCGTCTGGGGTATTGGCTACAAGTTCACGGACGCTGAATAGCCCGGTCCGTTCTTCGCTTCAAGAGACTTGCCCGCGAATTGAGCTGAATCCACCAGCTCTTTCAATCCTGACGCAAGCAGAAAGACCCGCACATGAAGTCCACAGAAAATTCCGCCTGGCATCGCATCGCATTTCGCTCGCTGAGCGTGGCGCTGTGCTTCTTGTTGTCCTGCACCGTTGTCGCTGCGCAAGCGCGCACTGAGCAACCGCCGAGCCGTGGTCTATTGGGGTGGTTTATCGACAACTACATCTTAACCGTCGTTCTTGTCGCTGGGTTTGTTGCCCTGGTTGTGTGGCGGGCCCGGAAATTGAGAACGTCAAATGTAGTGGCAAGACCGTCAGAGCCGGGCCGCGTGCAATCGCCGCGAGAAATCACGGCCCAGGAGAGCCGAAAGTCCGCTGCCCCTTCATCTACCACGCAGGAATCAGATCATCAGCCACGCGCACGCGCAGCCAAAGAGACTGCGGCGCCAGATACCGCGCACTCAGCATTCGGCGCGTACCGCATCGATCAGGAAGTCGGCAAGCTCGTGCTGGGCAAGCCGCACCGCATGGACGTAATGGCGTCCCGCGTGAAGGACGATCGTCGTGCTATCGAGGCTTCATTAATCAAGGCGTTAACCGCCGCTGACGTTGACCAGGCCGGTCGCGAACGCGCGCGCCGCGCTTTGGAAGATTACGGATTTGTCGCGCGCCAATGCGCGCTTATGCTGCAAGGCCGCGATGCGTGGGAGCGCTCGTCGGCCGCTCGCGTACTGGGTCAGATTAGTTCTCCCGCGTCATTGCCGGCGCTGCTTGAGGCTTTGCACGACGCCGATTCGGTCGTCAGAAACCAGGCCGTCACCAGCTTGGGCCAATCGAAACAGCCCGCCGCGATCGGCGCCCTGCTCGATATCGCGCGCCGCCACTCAGACATCCCGCCAGCCCTCTTGAGCGAGAGCCTGACTGCGTGCTCGGTTGATGACCTTAGCTTTTTGGATTCAGCGCCGTTCGATTTCAACGAACCCCAGCCTAATGTGGACGGCGAACCGCAGGAAGTTGATTCGTTACTCTCTTCGGAACAGTTGCCGACCGGTGATGAAGACGACGCGCTGCTGGGATTGTTGACGAGGCTGGAAAGCTCGGACGACGCCGAGCGCGCGCAAGTCGCCCGCGAACTGGCTTCTCATCGGGCGCAACGCGCCGTGTCGGCCTTAGGCTCTACCGCCTTGCATGATACCGATCCAAGTGTCCGTGCGGCTGCGGTAGCAGGTCTGGGCAACATTGATCACGAATCAGTCTTCGCCCCGGTGCTGATCTCGCTGGCCGACGACACACGTGAAGTGCGTGCCGCCGCCGCTCGCAGCTTGTCGAGCCTGCACTTTGATCGCACTGAAGCCTACGCTCGGGTGATGAAATCGGCCGACCTGCCAACTCTTAAAACCTTTGCTCAAGCGTGTGTGAAGACAGGTATCGCTACCCAGGCGATTGACCGGCTGGCTAGCGAAGACCGCAGACACGCGCAGGAAGCGTTCGCTCTCTTCTCGGTACTGGCCAAAGCCGGTGAGGTGCAGCCCATCCTTGAGATCATCGAAACGCATCCCGAGGTTCAGGTGAAGCTCGCCGCCGTACGTGTGTTGAGTGTGGCCGGCAGTTCGGATGCCGCTCCAAAACTTCGGGAATTAGTGGCCACGGAAGGCATGCCGGAAGATGTTCGCACCAGCATTCTCGAACTCCTCTACAAGTTCGACAAAGAACCCGCCGCAGTCTAAACGCAAGTGACAACGTTCCCACGGACGTTGCATAATTCCTTCTGCGAAGTCGTTCGCGTTCTCATTTGAGGCCGCCCCAATTCATGAGCACCGCCAATCAATCCTCATTACCGCGAGTTCTGGGCCTGATCACAGCATGCGTCTGCTGCGCGGCAACGGTGGTGTTTACTGCTTCTCCGATCGCGTTGACGCAGAGCCGCATCATCGCGCCGCAGCGTTCAGCCAACACCAACTCAATCAAACGATCGCGCGTCGCCACTTTGCGCGCGAGCGATTCCACCAGCGGTTCACGTGTTGCGCTGACGTCCGATCAGTCTTTGAACGATTACGAAGCATATCGCCGCGGCGATCGGTTCTACGTGCGGATTCCGGCGGCTGATGTGCCGCGACCGGAAGCTGTGCGTGGCCGTGCGTTTGGCGACGTCAAGGTGCAACGCGGTGCAAGTGACACGGTCGTTTCTTTCCGGCTGCAGCCCGGCGCCACAGCTCGGGTCGAGCAGCGCGGAAACAAGCTCGACGTTGTCTTTACCATGCCCGGGTCGCGCTCAGATGTCACGACATCGACGGGTCGCGACGTGGCGCGCAACGATGCGGGACCGGCGCCTCCTCCAGCCGATTCGCAACGACGCGGCAATGCAAACTCCAACAGGTTAGGTGCGGCGGATCGTGCCGGCCGAAATTCAAACGATAGATCTTCTGCTGCCTCGGCCCGAGCGACGCCGACGCCGCGCGCGACTCCGTCGCCGAAGCCTTCACCGACGCCTTCAGCCAAGCCGAGTCCGAGCCCTACCGCGACGCCGCGAGTTTCACCGTTCGTGGCGCAGCAAAGGAGTTCGCCGTCGCCAGCGGCTACTACAACTTCGTCGCAAACAACCGCGCAGGGCTTGACCTGGAGCAACGTGAAGCAGCGCGTGCGCTACTGGATCCTTTTGGCACAGCTAAATCCGGTCCCCGTCGGCATCGGCGTCGCCGTACTTCTGCTGCTGATCGGCTTGCTCATCATGCAGCGTCGTCGCGCGAAAGCACTAAAACGAAGTCGGCCGCGCAAGTCGCCGGTAAAATCTGGCGTCCTGGCCGCCGAGAAAGTTTCACCCATCGCCGTCGAACCTCAGCCGGTTGCGCCCCTCCAAACGGAAGCTGACCTCGCCGGCGCTACGGTAGCCGCCGCGGTTGTGACACCCGAACCACCGCAACCGGCGCCGCAAGCGACGGACGCCCAACATGAACGCGTGACACGTGCTTCTGAGGAAGTGAAGACACTGATGGCGGGTGGCGATTATGACAAAAGCATTATCGCTTCGGACGATCGCTACACGCGCCAACTGGTTGGGGCTGAGTTGCTGTCGGCGCTCGTCGGCCGGAATCTTCAACGTCGCGAGCGTGCCCGTGCGGCGTTCATGAATCACGGTTACTTTGACGATGCCACGCGCGATTTGCGAATTGCGGAGTCACCCAATGAGCGGGCTGCGGCCGCGCGCCGGCTCAGCTTCGTTCACGATCGCGAAGCGACGCCACATTTGATCGCTGCGCTTGAAGATCCTTCGCCTGACGTGCGTCGTGCGTCCGTCGAAGCGCTGATGGACCTGCGTGACCCGGCGGCGATCGCACCGCTGAACTCGCTCATGCAAACCGAAACAGATCGAAGAGTGCCACGGAGTTTACTTAAACACGCAGTCGAAGCTTGCGCCACAAGTGGGTCGGAGCCTGCGGCGGCAGGAGATCTCAGACCTCAGGTCTCAGATCTTAAGAGTTCCCTGCCTGAGCCGGCGTCAACTCCGATTTCGCAAACGGCCGATCCAGAACGTGAGGTGATTGAGATATGAGTGCGCGCGAGCTGCTTGTCCAACTTCGGGAAAAAGGCGTCGATGTTAAAGCCAACGGGGATCGTCTGGTGATCGATGCGCCGAGAGGCGCGATTACGCCCGATCTGCGCGATGCTTTGTCGGCAAACAAGGCCGAGATTCTGCAAATTTTGACGGCGCCACCGATCGAAAGAGCGGCGCCCAAACCGGCGCCGGTGCTTGTTCAGGCGCCTGTCGCGACGCCTGAATCTCCAACGGTACAGGCCGAAGCGCCGTCACAATCGCCGGAACCGGAAGCAATCTCTCCTGAAAGATCTTCGGTCCTTGAAGAGACCAACCAGCTCGAAGTTGAACTGAATCGGCTGCGCACGGAAGAAGAAGCAAGGCGAGCAGAATTCGAAACAGCCCGTCTTGCGGCGGAGCATGCTTTTAATCAGGCGGCGCACAAATGGCGGCAGGAACAGGAAGCCGCCGCCCGCCGGCGCGCTGAGCACGAGAAGCTGCGGATCGAAGCGGAAGCGCGCGAACGTGCGGCTGAAGAGACCCGCCGTCGCATCGCGGAGACCGAACTGGCTCGCGGCGAAGAGGAATTGAAACGCATGCGCGCAATGGAAGACGCGCGACGCGCCGAAGTCGAAGCGCAGTTTGCCTCCACGGAAGCTGAGCGCCAGACCGAACTTGAACAAGCGCGCCACGTGGAAGCCGAACAGTCGCGCGTTCGCGGTGAGGAAGAGCGACGTTTTCTGGAAGGTGAAGCGCGCAAACGAGCCCAGGAAGACGAGATGCGCCGCCGCGCCCACACGCGCATCGCCGCCGTCGAAGAAGAGATCCTACGGCTGCGCCTTCGCGAAGATGCGCGCGTGAAATCTGCTGAAGAGGCCCGGCTGCTGGTGGAAGAAACACAACGCCGCCGCGCGGAAGAAGAAGCCCGCCGGCAGGCTGAGGCCGAAGCTCAGCGTCGTGCCGACGAAGAGGTTCGGCTGCGTGCTGAGATCGAAGCGCAGATGCGTGCGGAAGCTGAGGCGAAAAGAAAAGCCGAAGAAGAAGCGCAAAAACGAACTGAAGCGGAGGCTCGCCGGCGCGCACAGGAAGAGGCCGAACGGCTCGCGGCCCAACAGGCGCAGTTTGCGGCGGAACAGGAAGCTCGTCGTCGGGCCGAGGACGAGGAACGCCAGCGCCGCGAAGAAGAACGTCGCCTTCAGGCAGAGGTTGAAGAGCGATTGAGGGCTGAAGAAGCCGCGCGTGCACGGGCAGAAGAAGATGTACGCTTGCGAGCTGAAGCCGAAGTGCGCCAGCGGGCCGAACTCGAAGCGCGAATTCGTGCCGAGGTTGAAGCAAAACTGCGTGCGGAGGAAGAATCGCGGCAAGCGCTGCTTGAGGAACGCGAGCAAGAACAGTACGTACAGCGACCTTCCGAAAGGATTAAGCCAAGCGAGTTTCTCGGCGGCGAGGACTCCGAGTTTCAGCCCGTCAGCGTGCCTGAAGTGAGTTCAGTGTCGTCAGCAACGCGCCCTGATGCTCGCGCGCGAGCTGCGGAGCTGCACAATCTCGCTTCATTGGAAACTGAGGATGCTTTCCAGGAGATCACCGAGGCCTTCGATGACCCGGCGCCCGAAGTTCGCAATGCGGCTGCGCAAGCCTTGTACGACTTTCAGGAAGACCGCGCCGCGGCGTTTACGCGCGCTTTGCGTGATTCGCCGGCAGAACGCCGCGTCAGAATTGGCGCCGCCATCGCGACCTCAGGACTCGCGGACGAGGCCATCAACAACTTGACCGGCGAGAGCCGCGACAAGACCTACGATGCATTTTCTTTATTGTTCCTGATGTCGAAATCCGGAGAAATAAATCCGCTGATGCGAGCTATCGAAGCCCACCCCAGTACCGAAGTACGTCTGGCCGTCGTGAAGCTGCTCGCGCTAAGCGGACAGCCCGATGTGTTGCCGGCATTTCGTCGCATGGCTGTGCGCGGAACTCTACCGCCTGAAGTTCGTTCGGCCGTGATGGAAGCGATTTATCAGGTGGGCAGTCATCCGGGAGAAGAGCAACAGGTCTCTTAATCCCAAGTCCAAATTTAACCTTTGTTTTGAAAGGCGCAGAGTCATCGGCTCTGCGCCTTTTGTCTTAGTTCGGAGTTTTGTGACTCTTCCGGCGTCGTGTTACGTTTCGACTAACTCATGGAATACAGATTTCAAGTTAACCTCGGCGGAATTATCGACCTGCTGTCAAAACATACCTACAGCAGTCCGCAGGTCTTCATTCGCGAGCTATTGCAAAACGGTGCCGACGCCATCGTGGCCCGCAACCAACTGGAGCCCGGTTTTCACGGCGAGATGACGATTGAGTTGTCTCAGTCAGATGAGGGGCGGGTCTTGATATTCCGCGACAACGGCATCGGCTTAACCGAAGAAGAAGTCCATCTGTTCCTGGCGACTATCGGCCAAACCTCGAAGCGTGACGAGTGGTTCGTGCAGCGCTCAGACTTTATCGGCCAGTTCGGCATCGGCCTGCTGTCGTGTTTTGTTGTCAGCGACGACGTGGTAGTGCGCACTCGCTCGGCAAAGGAAAACGCGCACACCATCGAGTGGCGCGGACGCGCTGACGGCACTTATACACTCACGGTTTTGGACGAGGCCCTCGATGTGGGGACTGAAGTTCAAGTGCGCTGCAAAGATGACAGCACAGAATACTTTGAAGCCGAAACTGTATGTCGCCTGGCGAACCATTACGGCAGTTTGCTCCGCTTTCCGATTCACTTCGTCGAGGGCGGCGAGATAAGCCAAATCAACGCGGCGCGTCCTCCCTGGGAAGAGGAATTCGCGAATCTGCTATTCGAACGGGAGGCTTATCTCAATTACGGTCGCAACCTCTTTCAAATTGATTTTTTTGACTATGTGATTCTGCGGTCGAGCGTGGGTGCGGTTTCCGGCGTCGCTTATGTGCTTCCCTTCTCTCCGAGCCTGGCCATGAAAAAGACGCACCGCGTTTACCTCAAGCACATGCTTTTGTCTGAGCAAACTGAAGGTCTGCTGCCGGATTGGGCGTTCTTTGTAAAGTGCGTCGTCAATGCGAACGACCTGCGTCCGACTGCTTCGCGCGAAGCGTTTTATGAGGACGAAACTCTCGCCGAAACGCGCGCGGCATTGGGGAGACAATTGCGACAGCACTTGCTGGAGATGGCTGAGCTGAATCCGAGCCAGCTTCGCCTGCTGATCCAGTTGCATTTCCTTTCCTTCAAAGCACTCGCCGTCGACGACGATGAATTCTTTCAAATCTTTATGAAGTGGCTGCCGTTCGAGACGAATATGGGAACGACAACGCTGACCGAATATATCGACGAGCACAAGGTTATTCGCTTCGTCGCCGACATGGATCAATTCAAACAAATCGCTTCGATTGCCAATGCCCAGTCCGTGTGCGTAATAAACGCCGGCTACACCTATGACCTCGACCTGATTAAGAAGGTTCAATCCCTGATGCCTTCGGTACGGTTGTCCGAAGTGAATGCTGATAGTCTGTTACTCAGCTTTAAGTTTCTCACCATTGATGAACAAAGCGAGGTGGCGGATTTTCTGGCTCTCGCCGGTGAAATCCTGCTGCCTCTCAAATGCTCGGTAGAAATTAGAAGCTTCCATCCGAGCGACCTTCCCGCCCTGTACAGCGCCGGATCGACGGCCCTGTTCAAACGTTCGTTGGACGAAACAAAAGAGCTGGTAGACGGTTTCTGGTCGTCAGTGCTCGACGAGATGGCCTCCGGAATGCAGCTGGAAACACTGCCGCGACTTTGTTTCAATTATAGCAATGCGGTCGTCTACAAGGTCGCGCGGATGGGTGACGAAAAGCTCTTGCGCTATTCAATTCAGCTTCTCTACGTCCAGGCAGTGCTGCTCAGCCACCGGCCTTTAAACGTCAAAGAACTGGCGCTGTTCAATGAAGCCCTGCTTGGTTTCATGGACCATGGCGCCGATGTTTTCGCAGGTTGGGTGCAATGAGCGAACACCTTATCCGCGCTTTCGATCTGGTGGACGAGTCGCTGGATCGCGACGATGGCGAGGGAAGGATCGCCATCTGCGAAGAGGCGGTGCGCCAGGCCGATCTCAGCGGGGATCTAAGAATCCAGTACTTCGCGCGTGAGCACTTTGTCCGCGCGTGTGCTTTCGGCGGCGCGCCGGACCGGGCGCTGGTCGGTTTTTCATGGCTCGTCGCGCAGTTCGACAAGGACCCCGACAGCTTTTCCGAGTGGAACCTCCTCTGGAAATACAAATGGATCGTGGGACTGATTGCCAACTTTCCCCAGATTCCTAAAGCCCGGATTCACGAGATGCTCGACGATTTCGAAACTCGGGCCGTGCGCGCGGGATACGGACTTCACTCTGCCCACATGCTTCGATACCGCATGGAGAAGTTCTGGGGCAACAAAAAGCAGGCCATTGAGTTCTTCCACAAAATGTCTGAGTCGCCCGTGGACGAGCTCAGCAATTGCGAAGTCTGCGAGCTGAACCAGCGCATTGGTTTCGCCTTTTACCAGGGTAATCACGAACGCGGCGTGGAACTGGCAATCTCGCTTTTTGAAGGAGGAAAGAAATGCGCGACGGTGCCGCAAAGAACCTATTCGGACATTTTGCTCCCGCTGGTTCGATTGGGAAGACAAACGGAAGCGCTCGGCTACCATCGTCGCGGTTATCCAATGATCCGTCACAACATCGGTTTTATGGACGATGTCGCTGACCACTTAATCTTTCTGGTTCTGACCGAAAACTTAACGAGAGGGTTAACTCTTTTCGAGCGCCATTTTTCCTGGCTCGAACAACGCCGCGATCTTTACCATCAGTTTCGTTTCCTGCTCGCTGGCTGGCTGCTGTTTGACGTGCTGTCCGCCCGAGGGAACGAGAAGGTGCGGCTGAAACTCGGACAATTTTTCCCGCAATACTCAGAAGATAATCTCTACGATGCAAAAAGCCTGGCTTTGTGGTGCAAGCAAGAAGCGGCCAAACTGGCGAGACGTTTCGATGAGCGCAACGAAACTGATTACTTTACCCAAACGCTTGCGGAGACGCCGGCGCTCAAGAACCTGTGTGCGCCGTTTCCGCTGATGAACTCTCCAGCATAGAACGGCTTCCCTAACGAGTCTGCGGCTGTGCCGTCTGATGGCGGAAGGCCTTCGGCCTTCCGGCAAGTCCGACCTGGATTTTTGGGCTATGCCCAGTTTGCTGGGCGCAGCCCCCAATTCATTAGGGGCCGGAACGGAAGCGCGAAGCGCTTCCGCACATCAGGCGGCATAGCCGTATCCTTGTAGCCGAACCTTTTTGAGCAAAGCCAAGGCGAGCATTACTACTATCGCGGATGCTCGCGATTCCAAGCCTCGTGCATCTCCCTCGATTGTTTCCCAATCTCGGTCAGCCAACCCCAACCGGCGTAACCGAGCGTTTCCTCGAGATTCCAGGTCAGGTGCCACACGCGGAGCCAATCCTCCTTTTTGTCCGGCGAATGCCCTTTACTCCAACCCGGTCCCAACCGGCGCAGGCTGTCCCGGATTTCTTCTTCCGTCATGTTTTGCTCGGTGCCCAGCTTTCCTTCCCAGCCTGAATTGGCATTCTCTACGATTTCTAAAGCACGCCGCGCACCTTCGTCCCAGCCGGCCGGTTCTCGCGGGTCCAATTTCCAAATCAACTCCCAAACTTTTGTGCCTGCGTAGCTGCTCGCCGCCAGATACCGTCCGTCCGGCGTCAGATCAACTGACGTCACCCAATCGTCGAACTCGAAGGTCTTCAGGCACGTTCCGTCAGTCAAATTCCAAATCCTGACCGTCTTGTCCCAGCTGCCCGAAACCGCAAACTTCCCATCGAACATGAGGTAAAGCCCTGATACGTTAGCGCTGTGCACCTCGATCGTGCGCAGACATTCGCCGGTGTCCGCATCCCAGAGTTTGATCACGCCGCCACGGTCAGCGGAAAGCACTTTTGTCGCGTCGAGATTGATACATACCTTTGATAGAGCATGTTCGTGTCCTTTCAGGACGCGCACGCATTCCGCGGTTGCGGGTTTCCAAAGCCTAACCGTTTTGTCTTCACTGCCGGACGCCACCAGACTTACGTCGATGGCGGCGCCCAGGCAAGTAACTCGACCGCTGTGCCCCTCCAATTTCCGCAAGCATTCGCCGGCCCAAACATTCCAGATGGTGAAAACATTGTCGCTGCCGTTCACCAGGCCAACGCTGCCGTCCGAAGTCAAACAAACCTCGGTCACCGGAGAAGTAAAAATAATACCGGCCGTGCATCGCAAACCGCGGCCCGGCACGATAATCTCCTCAAGCCAACTGTCGTCATCCTCGACGGCCAGCTTCGCGCTGATGCGGCCACCCCAAATGTCTGAGATCTTGAGCCCGCCGCCAAATCCATCTTTCGCCACGAATTTCGTGGTACCCGCCGGCAAATATCCCTCGATCGCATCATGCTTGATCGTCAATGTCGGGTACTTCGTGACGCGAACAATTCTTTTTTCCCTTTCCTCCTCAGCAGCGTTATCGCGGAAAACCTGCTCGGCTTCTTCAGGTGAGTAGACTTCACGAATATATTCTCGATATCGCGGCGAACGCCGTTTTGAAAAATCGCGTGGCGCCGACACTTCTCCTCTGATTGGTTTTGCTTCGAATTCTTTTCGATCAAGTTCCAGCGTTTCTTCTCGCTGATGAGAAACTATCTCGCCTCGTACCTTGTAGTACTTCACATTGGCGTACTGTGATTTGTCGTAAGTTCCCAAGCGCGCGAGATCAACTTTCCGATAAGTCTCGACGCGACTGGTCGACCAGTGAATTTCTTTCGTCGTCGGATCTTTCCAGGAATGAGAAAACAAAACATGTGTGCCGTCTCGGCCTGGCGAAGAAGACAACATCGGCAGGGATTTTTGTTCCGCGTGGATGATTTCGCCGGTTTCGAGGTCCCAAAATTTCAGCCAGTACCTTCCGCGCGAAAGCGCGCCCCACGCGGTGCC
This sequence comes from uncultured Acidobacteriota bacterium, assembly GCA_963726075.1. GTDB lineage: Bacteria > Acidobacteriota > Blastocatellia > Pyrinomonadales > Pyrinomonadaceae > UBA11740. The sequence goes on from CAVSAQ010000002.1 coordinate 1,256,734, forward strand.
CAACCAACCGACGCGATATCTCGAAAACTGGATTGACTCAGCGCCGCTGATTAGTTGTTCATTGATGACTTGTCTGACCCAGGCATCAGTTTCCGCGTCGAGCTCGTGAGCGGTCACATTTTGTTCGACATTCGTTACTTCGGCTTCCGGAAATTCATGCCGCAGAATCGCGCCGTCCAGCGAAACTTTAGGCCACAGGACGTAAAGCTCGGCCATCAGTTTTGCCTGCCACGGCGTCGTTTGATAGGTCGCTTGATAGATCGATTCGTCCGTGGGAGTGCCCATCCGCCGGTAGAGGTCGCGCAAGAGTTCCAACCGAAAAGGATCCTTGGCGTAGTCATAAACGTGCGCCGGAGAAACGGCCAAGTCCACGGCTTCATTCAAGTCTCCAGACTCTAACGCCACGCGCGCGGCGTTGATGTCGGCCTCAAACGCAAGCCGCTCGTGCTCGAACCCTTTCTCGCTCCGGCGTGGCATCGTCGTGTCCTTGGTACCAAAAAATAGGAAGAGAGAATAACTTCCACTGCCGGTTTGGCCTAGCTACGTCGGACGATTTACTATTGCTGGTTATGCCATTCGTCCTGAAATCGAATTATCGTCCCTGTGGCGACCAGCCCCAGGCAATCGAAGCCCTGGTGCGTGGCGTCAATGACGGCACGAAGGATCAGGTGCTGCTCGGCATTACCGGCAGCGGCAAGACTTTCACGGTCGCGAGTGTCATCGACGAGACGCAACGCCCCACACTGGTGATTGCCCACAACAAAACTCTTGCGGCTCAGCTTTATCAGGAATTCCGGACGCTCTTCCCTGAAAACTCCGTCGAGTATTTCGTTTCTTACTACGACTATTATCAGCCCGAGGCCTATGTGCCAGCCTCAGACACCTACATCGAAAAAGACGCGATTGTAAACGAAGACATCGACCGTCTGCGCATGTCCGCGACGCGTGCTTTGTTTGAGCGCCGGGACGTGATTGTGGTCGCAAGCGTCTCGTGTATCTACGGTCTCGGCGATCCGGATGCGTACTACGGCATGCTGGTTTTCCTCGAGCCGGGCATGCGCATCGCGCGTGACACTCTGCTCCAGCGACTGGTTGAGTTGCAGTACGAACGCAACGATATCGATTTCAAGCGCGGCAGTTTTCGCGTGCGCGGAGACGTTGTCGAGGTCTATCCCAGCTATCAGGACGAAGCGTATCGGATAGAGTTGTGGGGCGACGAGATCGATTCGATCTCAACCATTGATCCGTTACTCGGTGACGTCAAGCAGAAACACAGTTCGCGACTTCCCATCTATCCGAAGTCCCATTACGTGATGCCGCGCACAACTTTGAAGCGCGCCATCAAATCGATCAAACAGGAGTTGGAGTGGTGGGAGCCAAAGCTGATCGACGAAGGCAAGCTGCTTGAAGCCCAGCGTCTGCACCAGCGCACGATGTTTGATCTCGAGATGATGAAAGAGATGGGCTTCTGCCGGGGCATCGAAAACTATTCGCGCCACCTCACCGGAAAGCAGCCGGGAGAACCGCCGCCGACGCTGCTGGATTATCTGCCGCGCGATACCCTCGTGATTATCGACGAATCGCATCAGACCATTCCGCAAGTCCGCGGCATGTTCTTCGGCGACCAATCACGCAAGAAGACGCTGGTCGAATATGGATTTCGTCTGCCGTCTGCGCTCGACAATCGACCATTGAATTTTGAAGAGTTCGAAGAGCGAGTGGCGCAACGTATTTACGTTTCGGCGACCCCGGGGCCATACGAATTCACCAAGACCAGCGGCGAAGTGATCGAGCAAATCATTCGCCCGACCGGGTTGATGGATCCGGAAGTTGAAGTGCGTCCGGTCAAAGGCCAAATCGATCATCTCCTCAACGAATGTCGCATCCGCGCCGAACGCAACGAACGCGTGCTGGTGACCACGCTCACAAAAAAGATGTCTGAAGACCTGACCGAGTACTTCACGGAAGTCGATGTGCGCGTGCGCTATCTTCATTCGGACATTGAAACGCTGGAACGCATAAGGATTCTGCGCGACCTGCGCCGCGGCGAATTCGACGTGCTGGTCGGCATCAACCTTCTGCGCGAAGGCCTGGATTTGCCGGAAGTCTCGCTGGTAGCAATTCTCGACGCTGACAAGGAAGGATTTCTGCGTTCCGAATCGTCTCTGATCCAAACGATCGGCCGCGCCGCGCGCAACGCGGCGGGCAAAGCGATCCTTTACGCCGACCGGATAACTGATTCGATGAAGCGGGCGATCGACGAAACCACACGCCGGCGGGAATTGCAGCGGGCGTACAATCTCGAGAACGGCATTGTGCCGCAGACGATCATCAAGCCCATCGAAGCAACCCTGGTCACCGCCGCCGAAGCCGACTACTTCAAGGTGCCGCTGGAACTCGAGGACATCGAAGCCTACAGTCCCCAACAGATCGGCGAAACGATTGCGCGTCTTGATTTCGAAATGCGCGAACACGCGAAGAAGTTCGAGTTTGAGAAAGCTGCTGAACTCCGTGATCGCATCAAGTATCTCCGTGAGCGAGAGCTGGCTGTAGCTTGATTCGTGAATGAGTTTAGAGGCGGGCGTTGCCCGCCTACACCGGCAACGCCGGTGCCCTAAACGACCACCGCACTCCAAATCAGATCACGTAATGAGTATTTCGTCATGGCTGGGAAGACACCGTGGACACGTGCTGGACGTTCTGGTCTTCCTGGCAAACCTTTTCCTGTTCGGTATTGTGGCCCGCTGGTTAGGCAAACTTGGCGCCGGCTTTACTGCAAATGATGATGCGGCAGCGCGGCAACTCGCGTTCATCATCCTGGCCGCGTTCATCTGTTACACCGCCGGCGCAATCCTTAAACGCGCGCCATTGCACGCCCGACGCAAAACGCTCCCGAGTCCCGGCTATGCGGGTTGTTTGTTTCTCGGATGGATTTCTCTCTCCCTGGGTCTCTCGATATTCGGCGCTGCCGTCGTGGCTGTGGGTCTTGAGCACGCACCGAAAGGCGTTCCGCTCGCATTAGTGATCCTTTTGAGCACACTCCCTACTATCTTCGCGGCGCGCGTCGTCTTTCCGCCAAAGAAACTTGAGCAAATGCCGGCGTGGCGCCGGAGCTGGCCCATGGAGTTACTGGCTGACATTCTGATTGTCGCCGCCGTACTCCTGCTCACAATCATGTGGAATATCTGGTTCGCGGACTTGTTTATATTCGATGCGCCTGGTCTTGGGTTGACAGAGAAACTGTTCGCGGCCGGCTTGGCGGCGGGCGCGTTCGCGTTGTTTTATGTGACGCCTCGGTTCCTGTTTCTAATTGAGGACTTTGATCGCTGGCCCACCTGGGTCACGATTGGATTGACGCTGGCGCCACTCATCGGACGTATTCTTCTGGCGGGGCCGTCGGGTGGCTGATCATTTGTGATGTTGACGAAGACCAAACCGGACGAGATACACGACTTTCTTGCTGATGCGAGTTACCTGACTGGCGGCTTCACCTCTGCTGTGTTCTTTCCGGAAAGTGCGGAAGAAGTTGCTCAACTTCTCGCGCAAGCCACCGGGGATCACACGCCGGTTACAATCTCGGGTGCGGGCACGGGCACCGTTGGCGGTCGAGTCCCCTTCGGCGGAATCGTCATCGCCACTGACAGACTGAATCACATTAAGAGTGTCGCTCGCGACGAGAAGGGTGGCCGCGCTGTCGCCGAAGCCGGCGTCCGATTGATCGATCTCCAGCGCGCGGTTGAAGCCGATGGTCTGTTTTATCCGCCGGATCCGACGGAGCGGACGTGCTTCCTCGGTGGAACGATTTCCACGAACGCCTCTGGATCTCGCACCTTCAAGTACGGCCCGACGCGAAACTATATCGAGCGACTAAAAATTGCTTTGGCCACCGGTGACGTAATCGATTTGCGGCGAGGTGAACTACAGGCGCGCGACGATGGGCAGGTTACGATTCTGCTTTCCTCCGGCCGCACCATCAACGCGATGCTGCCCAGTTATCAAATGCCGAAAGTGAGAAAGCACGCTTCCGGATATTTTGTCGCACCGCGAATGGACGTGATCGATCTATTCATCGGCAGCGAAGGAACTCTGGGCGTGATCGTTGAAGCTGAAGTACGTTTGCTGCCAAAGCCTGAAGGGCTGCTAAGTGGGGTCGTGTTCTTCAAAGGTGATGAGGACCTGCTCGGCTTTGTTCGCGAAGCGCGCGAGCGATCGCTCCACACACGGGACAGTAGCCCGACCATCAGCGAGGGCTTAGGCGGAAACCCGACCGTCAGGGAGGGTGTATCCTTAGACGCCCGCGTACTTGAATACTTTGATATTGAGTCGCTCGGCTTTCTGCGCCAGAAATACGACACCATTCCTGACCAGGCGGTCGGCGCGATTTTCTTTGAGCAAGAAACCAGCCCGGCAACGGAAGAGTCGCTGATGAGCGCATGGCTGGAGCTGACTGAACGGCATCAGGCGTTGGGCGACCAGTCATGGTTTGCCGCGAATGAACAGGATCACGCGAAGCTACGCGAGTTCCGTCACGCACTGCCTGTGCTGATGAACGAATGGTTCGCCAAATATAAGCAGCGAAAAGTCTCAACCGACATAGCCGTGCCGGATGATTCATTTGCAGACATGCTGAGCTTTTATCGCGACGCCTTACGGGGCGGCGAATTGCGCTACACGATCTTTGGTCACATCGGCGACAATCACGTGCACGTAAACATCTTGCCGCGTGACGACGAAGAGGCCGCGAAGGCCCGGGAGATTTATCGAAGTTTCATTCGTCGTGCGGTGGAACTGGGCGGGACAATTTCAGCCGAGCATGGCATCGGCAAATTGAAACGTGAGTATTTGCGGGAAATGTATGGCGATCAGCACTTGCGCGAAATGGCCGCGGTTAAACGAGCTCTTGATCCGGCAGGGATACTGGGACGTGGGAATATGTTTGCTGAAGAGCTCCTCAGGTCGACGGCCTAAAGCGGCTCTTGGCAACCCGAAGGGTTGCGAGCCAGTAGCCGGTGGTCGAAGCGGCAGCGGAGACCACCGGTACCAATGCTCAAGGAACCGCACCCTGAAGGGGTGCGAGTTCTTTTTCAAGGGGAATCGGTAAAGCATCTTGCACCCTTTCAGGGTGCTGATCATTGATTCCCATGGTTCCCGGTGGTTTGCGCTAAGCTCCAACCACCGGCTACTAGCTTGCAGCCCTCCGGGCTGCTTTGGCCTGAGTCAAACATATCATTGCCGTTGAAAACGGTTTCACGGAATTATCAGGCCAAACACCTCGCTGAAGCGAGGTGTGAATAAGAATAAGACCACCATGGCCGTGGCTTTTTCTATTCACGATTAACGATTTACTATTCACGCGCTATGTTCCGCTTCACCACCGCCGGCGAATCACACGGGAAAGCACTGGTTGCGATCGTCGAAGGTCTGCCCGCCGGACTTCCCATCGACATCGAGCAAATTAATCATGATTTGTGGCGGCGGCAGCAAGGCTATGGCCGCGGCGCGCGCATGAAAATCGAGAAAGACGAAGTCGCGATTCTAAGCGGAGTACGTCATGGCATGGCCCTCGGTTCGCCGCTCGCGCTGATGATTGAAAACAAGGATTGGGCGAACTGGGACGAAGTGATGGCGGTCGAGCCGAAGGAACTTGCGCCCGAGAAATCACGGCTCGTCAAACGCCCACGTCCCGGTCATGCCGACTTAGCCGGCGGTTTGAAATACGACGCGCGCGATCTGCGCAACGTTCTGGAGCGCGCGTCGGCACGCGAGACTACGGCCCGCGTCGCTTGCGGCGCGATCGCAAAGCAGTTGCTGGAACAGTTTGGCATGGCCGTTCGCAGTCATGTGATTCAACTGGGCGGGATTCCCGAACGGCCTTTGGAACTTACTTTCGATCAAGTCTCATCGATTCCGGACGATTCGCCTTTGCGTTGCGCCGACGCGGACGCGCAGCAGCGAATGATTCAATTGATCGACGAGACAAAAGCCGCAGGCGACACGCTGGGCGGCATTTTTGAAGTCATCGCGCGCGATGCGCCGCCGGGACTGGGATCGCACACTGCCTGGGATTTGAAACTTGATGGCCGTCTGGCGCAAGCGATCATGTCGATTCCCGCGGTCAAGGCTGTCGCTATCGGCGCAGGAATTGAGGCCAGTTCCCTTCCCGGGTCGAAAGTTCACGATGAGATCGGCTATAGCGATAACGCAAAGGAATTCGTGCGCGAAACCAACCGTGCAGGCGGTCTGGAAGGCGGTGTGACGAACGGTGAAGAGATTCGTGTGCGCGGGTTCTTGAAACCGATTTCCACGCTGCGGCGGGCATTGCGTTCGGTTGATATCGATACGAAAGAAGAAGAGCGCGCGGCATTTGAACGCTCTGACATCACGGTGATTCCCGCCGCCGGAGTAATCGGCGAGGCGATGGTGGCACTCGTCCTCGCTCAAGCCACCCGCGAAAAGTTCGGCGGCGACAGCCTGGGCGAGATGAAGAGGAACTTTGAGGGCTATCGTGAGCAGTTACGAAGCTACTGATTATTACAGAACCGCGAGCGATAGCGAGCGGGTTAAAGATTCAGCTTGAGTTTTCATCCCGCTCACTACCGTTCGCGGTTCTGTAATGGCCGCTGGCGAAAGCCGGAACGTTCATCGTAAAATCGACGACGCTAAATTAAATCCCTTAGGAATCTTCTTTTATTGAATGGCAGTATTGAAACTGGTTACCTGGCCCAATCCGATTTTAGAAACCCCCGCTGATCCCGTTACCAAATTCGACGACGATCTAAGGAAGCTGGCCGATGACATGTTCGAAACGATGTATGCCGCGCCCGGCGTCGGACTGGCCGGCGTGCAGGTCGGCATCAGAAAGCGGCTGTTTGTGATGGATTGTTCGGGCGGAAGAGATCCCGCAAGCCGTTATTTCATGGCCAATCCTGAGATCATCGTGCAGGAAGGAAAGCAGGCCGGTGAGGAAGGCTGCCTCTCAATCCCCGGCATTTACTCGAAAGTGGAGCGAAGCCTGCGCGTGATCGCGCGCGGTCACGATCTCAAGGGCAAAGAGTACGAGATTGAAGGAATCGAGCTTGAGGCGCGCTGTCTGCTTCACGAAACGGATCATTGCGACGGCCTTCTTTACGTAAATCGCATAACGCCGCTCAAGCGAGAACTGGTCAAACGCAAGGTCAGGAAGTTGCAGAAGGCCGGCGAATGGCCCGAGTAGGTACGCACGCCTCCGGCGTGCTAACCAATTAAATCAAGAAAGAGCACGCCGGAGGCGTGCGTACCAAAACTAAGAAAGAGCACGCCTGAGGCGTGCGTACCGGAAACAAATCATGCCAACTGAATTTCAAAACGAACCATTTACTGATTTCAGCACCGAAGAAAATGCACAGGCCATGCGGGCGGCCATTGAATCGGTTAAAGCCCAATTAGGAAAAGAGTATCCGCTCGTCATCGGCGGCGAACGCATCAAGACCGGCGATACTCTCGACAGTATTAATCCCGCCCAACGCACGCAGGTCGTCGGCAAATTTCACAAAGCCACCAAAGAACTCGCTAACAAAGCCGTCGAGAGTGCTGCTGAAGCCTTTCAAACGTGGCGGAACGTTCCGGCCCAGGAGCGCGCCGACCTTTTGTTCCGTGTCGCGGCAACGCTGCGCGAGCGTAAGCACGAATTCTCAGCGTGGATGATTCACGAAGTCGCGAAGTCCTGGCCGGAGGCAGACGGCGACACCGCTGAGGCAATCGACTTTCTCGAGTTCTACGCGCGCGAGATGCTGCGCTATGCGAGCGATCAGCCGCTGACCAAACTCAAAGGCGAGGACAATCAGCTTGAATACATTCCGCTCGGCGTCGGCGCGGTGATTCCGCCTTGGAACTTTCCCCTCGCGATTATGGCCGGCATGACTGCGGCTTCGATCGTCACCGGCAACACTGTCGTTTTGAAGCCTTCATCCGACGCGCCGGCCATCGCTTACAAGTTTTTCGAATTGCTTGAAGAAGCCGGCATGCCTGCGGGTGTCGTGAACTTCATGACCGGCTCAGGCGCGGAGGTTGGCGATGTCGTGGTCGATCATCCCCAGACGCGTTACATCGCATTCACCGGATCGAAAGAGGTTGGCTTGCGGATCAACGAGCGCGCGGCGAAGGTGCACGATGGGCAGCTTTGGATCAAACGAGTTGTGGCTGAGATGGGCGGCAAAGACGCCATCATCGTCGCCGATGATGCCGATCTCGAAGAGGCCGCAACCGGCGTTGTGCAAGCCGCATTCGGTTTCCAGGGGCAAAAGTGTTCCGCCTGCTCGCGAGCAATCATCGATGCGCGCATTTACGATCCGATGATGGAGAAGATTGCTGAGCGTACGGCGAAGATTAAGCTCGGCGCTCCGTCCGACAACAGCATTACGATGAGTGCTGTAATCAACGAGAAGGCTTTCAAGTCCATCAACGGCTTTATCGAAAAAGGCCAGGCTGAAGGCGGAAGGTTGATTGCCGGCGGCGGTTCAGACGGTGAGCAAGGCTTCTTCATCGAACCAACCGTGATTGGCGATGTGAAGCCCGGCTCGACGATCGAGCAGGAAGAAATCTTCGGCCCTGTTTTGGCTGTTATTAAAGCCGACGACTACGACCACGCGCTGCAGATTGCGAACGATACACAGTTCGGACTGACCGGAGCGGTTTATTCAACTGACGAAGCGAAACTCGATCGCGCGCGTAACGAATTTCACGTTGGTAATTTGTACTTGAATCGGAAATGCACGGGCGCGCTGGTCGGCGTGCATCCGTTTGGCGGCTTCAACATGTCAGGCACCGATTCGAAGGCCGGCGGCCGCGACTACCTTTTGCTATTTATGCAGGCAAAGCTTTCGTCCGAGAAAGTAGGCGCGACCAGAAAACGCGCGGAAGCCGGCACCGCGATCTGACTATTCGCGCCGTAGGCGCGAGATGTTTATAGATTCCGGAGTCACAAAAATGAGCAGCCGGTGGAAAATGCAACGCATTTTCCACCGGCTGAATTCGTCATGGGAACTTCTGATCTATAAACATTCTGCCGCTACGCGGCTGCTTAATCTGTTGTGCACGGCTCGTTAACTGTAAACTGCTCAACAATGCGAATCGTTTTCATGGGCACGCCTGAATCTGCCGTGCCGTCTTTGCGACGGCTGGTTGATGACGGTCATGAAATCGTCTCTGTCTGGACGCAACCGGACAAACCTGCCGGTCGCGGAAAGAAACTGCATCAGTCGCCCGTGAAAGAATTCGCCCTGGAACGCAACCTCGCCATCCATCAACCGCAAAAGATTAGAACTCCCGAAGCGAAAGAATTGTTCGCCTCGCAAAAAGCGGACGTCGCCGTCGTTGTTGCTTATGGAAAGATTCTGCCCGCTGAATTCCTGAACGCGCCGAAGCACGAGTGCGTCAACGTCCACTTCTCTCTCCTGCCAAAGTATCGTGGCGCCGCGCCAGTGAACTGGGCAATCGTAAATGGCGAAGAAGAAACCGGCGTCACAACGATGAAGATTGTGCAGGAACTCGATGCCGGACCCGTTTTGCTTCAGAAGGCCGCAAAGATCGGCGAACGCGAAACCGCTCCAGAACTCTTGTCACGTCTGTCCGCAATTGGTGCTGATTTGCTCAGTGAAACGATGAGAAATCTGAACGAGATCGAACCAAAGCCGCAGCTTGATCCGGAAGCCACGCTCGCGCCGATCCTCAAGCGCGAAGACGGTCTTATCGATTGGACGATGGATGCGTTCGCGATCGAGCGACGGGTGCGCGGTTTTCAGCCCTGGCCAAATGCCTACACGTTGCATGAGCGCAGACTAATTATCTGGCAAGCAATTCCCTGCGAGGTTGACCGTTCACGCGCCGCCGCAACCTTCGGGCCCGGGACAATATTGGAAGCGAGCGGCGATCGCCTTGTCGTCGCGTGCGGTGTTGACAGCGCGCTTCAAGTACTCGAATTGCAGTCGGAGAGTGGACGGCGATTGAACGCGCGAGACTTCCTCAATGGCACCCGCCTGACGCCAGGTGGAGTTTTGTAACGCGATGCAGAGAAGTGAGTGCTTTAGCCCTGCCAACACGACGCGACCGCGATTCTGTAGACGCGATCACACTCGTCAGTTTTTGGCTATGCAACGTCGCGCTCAACCACCAGTGACGCGGTTTAGAAGAGCCAATAAGGGTCCGGGATAATCTGTCAGAATGCCCGCAACGCCCAAATCGATCATTCGTTGCATACCCTCTATGTCATTTACTGTCCAGGCATGAACCGGCAGGTTTCGTCTTTGTGCCCGTTCGACAAATCTCTTTGTAAGCAACCGAAAGACCAACAGTTTGTCTTTCATCTGTAGCGCATCTGGTCCACCAGGCCGATTAGCGATGGAATCATTTCCCGCGGCAAAAGCTAACAGTTCCGACCGGGAAGCCGAAGTTGCGACCCTTGGTCGAAGCTGACGAAATTCACGGATGTAATCGTCGGACATTGAAGCTACGAGTACGTTGTCCTGCATGTTGGCCTGCGAAATCATCTCACCAAGCTTGCGCGCGGGCGAGTAATCGCGGCCGGCATTCTTCATCTCAATATTCATTCGCATGCCCGGAAACGCGCCAAATACTTCTTCCAAACTCGTCACCTTAAGGTCCGGGTTAGGATCGTCTCGGTACTTGGGCCACTTTTTGGCCGCATTCAGTCGCTTAAGTTCTGCCAGCGTGAATTTGTGAACCTCGTCTGAGCCAGGACCATTATGGCTTGTCACACTCTTGATGTCGTTGTCGTGCATTAAAATGAGGTGCCCGTCTCTCGTCAGGTAAACATCCATTTCGAGGACATCAACCTTGAGACGCATCGCTTCCTTGAACGCGAACATTGTTTCTCCCGGCCATTGCCCTTCGCCGCCACGATGAGCAATAACTTCCGGCCGCTGTTTGGCTTGAATGAAGAACGGGCGATTCGCGCCGCGAGCATTCGACGAACTTTGACTCGTGACGAGAGAGGCCAGCGACTGTGGTCCTCGCTGTCCAAATATCGCGCGGGGCGAGCAAGACGCAGCAGCCGTCAACGCTAACGCTTGTTTCAAGAATGTTCGGCGGGAATTTGTCACGACCGCAGTGCACGTACCAAAAGTCAGCTGATACTACGCTCTCCTGATCCGCTCCGCAACAGAACCGTCAGCATCATTTGGCACTGAAACAAGATCATGCAGGGGGGACGCCCGTCTTTGTTTGATGGACCGAAAAGGCTACAAGAAGATGACAAAGGCCCGCCGCCAGATGTGCGCGGGAATCGATCCCTGCGGCGCGGCAGTCAGCAGAATCGAGTAGTTTCCATCCGGTTGGTGCCCGCGCAACTCGATGCCTTCAGTGATCGCGCTCGGCCAGAAATCGCTGGGGACCTTCTCTTCATAACGCGCCATAGCCAGTCTTCTCAGACAGGCGTACAACTGCTCCGGCCCGGTGCTAAACGGCCCACGTTCGGCGCCGAGCACGAGTGAAACTTCTGCGCGCTCGTCGATGAAGTGGTTTACCAGCGACGCCGCCTGCACCACTCCATTTTCGAATCGAATCCGGAAATTCTCTCGATCGATGTCTTCCGTCAGACGCGTGTCCAGCATGATCGTAATGCGCCGCTCGTCTTCAGCCGCGAACTCGCGCACGGTCAATCGCCGCGCGCGCGCTGTCGCTTTCCAGTCGATGTGCCGCAGTTCGTCATGCGCCTGATAATCACGCAGAAGAAGTAAGTCATGGCCGAAGCCGCGGCGAAACGAAGTCCGCTGGCCCGTGAAAAGCGGCAGAAGGTGTAGCTCGTCAGGAATTGGTTGCGGTTTTGGATAGACGACGATGTCGACTTCCCGGGTCTTCAAGCGACGACGATGACGGAAGAATCCGAACGGAAATCGCGTCGAAAGCTCGAAACCGGTGACGAGAATGTGACCGCGCTTTGGAAACAGTTGCGCAACTGTTTGCTCAGCCGACGCGCGATGCGGCACGTACGTGAAATAGCCAAGCGTGCGTTTGAGATACCGGACCCGGTGCTTCCATCGCTGAGGCTTGGTCTTGCCGGATGGGCCACGCGCTTCGACCAGGACTGAGAACGAAGGCAGCACTCGCTTTTCATTCTTGACTGTGACCAGCACCTCGGCGGGCTCACCCGCGAAGATGTGATCGGGAAAGCGCGCCGCCGCGGTCAGGTCGCGCAGCGCCAGACGCGCCGCCGCCCACGATACGAACAGAGTAGAAAGCATGATCGAAAACACCAGAAACAACAGATTGTTTCCCGTGTTCCACGCGGCCAGCGCGACGATCAAAAGAATAACGATGAAGATGACTCCGCCGCTCGTAACTTCCAGCGGCAGCCCGCGCTGCCCCACTTCAGCGTACGCCGAGCGCGCGAGCGGTGGCACGATCAGAATCGTGATCAGGAGGGCGAAAATGAGGGAAGCGATTGCGCCTGTGCCGGCCAACCCCGGGTCGCCAATGCGGCGCGCGAGGATAGTGAAGAGCGCGGTCGCGAGGCCGGCCAGCACCAAAAGGGTCCCGAGAATCGCGTTGCGCCAACGCGAGAGCAAATTTCGGATTGCGAATTGCGAATTGCGAATTTGAGGGGACCCGGCGTTGCTCATATTCAGCCCACTTCACCGTCATGTTCGATCCGACCAATTCACAATTCGAAATCCGCAATTCGAAATTCGAAATATCAGAGCGGCACGCTGACAGTCTTCAAAATCTCATGAAGCACGGCTTCGGCTTCTTCGCTGCGGCGCATCGCTGAGGCGTAACGCGAGCTCACGGTGATGCGGTGGGCAAACACGGGAATGACGAGTCGCTTCACGTCGTCGGGGATGCAGTAATCCCGTTCTTCCGTCAGCGCGAGCGCCTGCGCCGCCCGAAACAACGCGAGCGTGCCGCGCGGACTAACGCCGAGATCGAGCATCTCAGAGTTACGCGTCGCGGCGACGATCCGCATTAAGTAATCCACGATCGCATCATCGACTGTGACTTGGCCGACTGCTCTTTGTAGTTCGAGAATCTCTTCGGCTGTCATCACGGTCTGCACTTCGTCAAGCGGCTCTGCGTGTTCACGGTCGCGGAGCATCTGCTTTTCATCAATCAAACCCGGATAGCCGATTCGCAGGCGTAGCATGAATCGATCCACTTGCGACTCGGGCAGCGGATATGTGCCGTGGTGCTCGATCGGATTCTGCGTCGCCATCACGATGAACGGCTGCGGGAGTTGATGCGTCACGCCCTCGACGGTGACGTGCCCTTCAGCCATGGCTTCCAGCAACGCGGACTGGGTCTTTGGCGTGGTGCGGTTGATTTCGTCGGCCAGGATTACGTTCGCAAAGATCGGTCCTTGCCGCCATTCAAATGTCGTGGAGGTCTGATCGTAAACCGACAAGCCGATCACATCCGACGGCAAGAGGTCTGACGTGAACTGAATCCGCTGGAATGAACAGTGCAGGGCCCGCGCCAGGGCATGCGCCAAAGTCGTCTTCCCTACCCCGGGCACGTCTTCAACCAGCAGATGTCCGCCGGCCAGAAGCGTGACGATTGCCAGGCGCACAGCCTCGGCCTTTCCCCGAATAACGCGCTCAATTTCGGCTTGCAGCAGATTGACTTTCTCTGCGGTGGTCACGATTGGGGCATCGGCGGTGCGAAGGTTTCTCATCAAGCCGCCATTTTACATGCATTATCAGGCGCTCGCTATCTTCGTTTTGGGCGGCGGACCTGATTAGCGCGACGATTCTCGGCGGTGGTAAGATTTGGCGGTCAAGCTGGCGCGCGGCTTCTTTTGGAACTTGAAGCGCTGCGCGTCGTTTTTAGCAAAGGAACTTTCATGAATAACACCCTCAAGGCAAGACGCAACGAACAGGGCTTCACGCTCATCGAGCTGATGATCGTGATTGCCATTATCGGCATTTTGATTGGCGCGGCTGTGGTGGGCTGGCGTGCAGCAAACCGTTCGGGAAATGAAGCCGCCACGATTCAGAACCTGAAGACAATCTCAGCCGTCCAAATCCAGTACTACAACACGCGCTCTCGGACGTTTGGCACTTTCGAACAGCTAACGAAAGAAGAGTTCTTAAGTTCAAAATTCTCCGGGAACCCGCCAGTTGCGGACGGCTACCTTTATACCCTGAACGTCACGCCGAAAACGGCAAACTCGAGTTCGTCGTATACGCTCAACGCGGATCCTGTCGACGCCGGATCCGGTACAAACCACTTCTACATCGATTCGAACGACAGCAGCATTCACGTCAACCCGGCGCAACCCGCCGGACCAAAGGATCCAGTACCGTAGCACCCTGGATCGATTGAACGGAAGCCCGGCGGTAATGAAGCGACCGGGCCCACCGCAACTATTGATCATCCGAAGTCCAACCCGGTCGCTACCGCTCCCGGTACTGACCTCAACCAGGAGAATCCACGAATGCAGGCCGAGCAGAAAATGACTTCAACCGACGACCGCGACGCGATCGCACGCACCCTTCAAACCTATGTCGATGGCGGCAAGTCAGGTAAAGGCGACGACATGAAGCCGGCGTTCCACGATGGTGCGACCATCTACGGCTACATCGGGCCAGACTTGATCAGCGGCCCCATCCAGTCGCTGTTTGATTGGAACGACGGGAACGGCCCGGCGACGGAGCTAAAATCCAATGTTGCCAACATCGATATTCAGGGCACCATCGCGACCGCCCGCATTGAACTGGACAACTGGACCGGCCACAAATTCACGGATATGTTCACGCTGCTAAAGACGGATGGCGAATGGAAGATCATCAGCAAGGTTTTCTATCTTCATCCCGAAAACTAGCGCGAAAGGACTGCGTTTCGACCTCGCGGAAATCGATGCGATGAAGCGTCAAGGCTTCAGTGCGATTGAGAAAGGCGATAGCGTGCGTTTCTGCGCCCGGCGACAGAAATTGTTCGCGAAAGACATCAAGCGTTTTGTCGTCAGCGTCGTCTTACTCTTTCTCACTCTGATCTTTCCCGCCTCGCGCTTCGCCAGCCAGTCTCGTTCCGTCAACTCGCGACCTAACATCGTCTTCATCCTGGTTGACGATTTACGGTGGGACGAGCTTGGCATAGCGGGTCATCCTTATCTCAAGACACCAAACATAGACCGTCTCGGCCGAGAAGGCGTGTACTTTCGTAACGCCTTCATGACCACGCCGCTCTGCTCGCCTTCGCGCGCCGGTTTTCTGACCGGACAGTATCCGCACACTCATGGAATCATCGACAACGTTGACCGTTCCGCCGCCAGTCATCGTCTGGTTACATTTCCGCTGCTGTTGAAAGAAGCGGGCTACGAAACCGCGTTTATCGGCAAGTGGCATATGGGAAACGACGACACGCCGCGTCCGGGGTTTGATCGTTGGGTGAGTTTCAAGGGCCAGGGCTCTTATCGTGATCCTGAGTTCAACATTGATGGCGTCTCGATTAAGGGTTCCGGCTATATCACCGATCTACTGAACGGCCATGCCGTCGATTTCATCAAACGGCGACACGACAAACCATTTCTGATTTATCTGGCGCATAAGGCCATACATCCCGAAGTGATGCAGCACAATGATGGGAGCGTTAACCTTGCGCACGCAGAAGTTTTTATCCCGGCTGATCGTCATCGTGATCTCTATGCCGGCGCGAGAATTCCACGGCGAGCGAGTTTCGGGCGTGCGCCTCACGACAAGCCGGCATTGCAGCGCCGCATCGGCAACCTTCCGCCCCTGGGCGCGGCAACGGTCACCAGTGACGCAGCCATACTCGGGCGGCAGCGTTCATTCATGGCGGTTGAAGAAGGAGTCGGTGAAGTCCTCGCCGCTTTGAAGCAAACCGGCCAACTCGACAACACCGTAATCGTGTTTGCGAGTGACAACGGTTACTTCTACGGTGAACACGGGCTCAGCGTCGAGCGACGACTGGGATATGAAGAATCAATCCGCATGCCTTTGCTGGTGCGATATCCCAGGCGAATCAGGCCTGGCACCGTGCGAAACGAGCCGGCCCTCAACATTGATCTGGCGCCTACACTCTTGGAATTAGCACGTGTGCCGGTACCCAAGACTATTGAGGGCCATTCGCTCGTGCCATTGTTGACCGGCGGCCGGCGCGCCTGGAGAAATTCTTTTCTGATTGAATATTACTCAGACAAGGTCTTTCCTCGCATTTTACGGATGGGCTACCAGGCAGTGCGTACTGACAATTGGAAGTATGTCCACTATCTCGAGCTGGACGGCATGGATGAACTCTATGATCTACGATCCGATCCCTTTGAGATGACGAATCTGGTGAACAATCCTCGCGCGGCGACAGCTTTGGCAAAAATGAAGCTGGAGTTAAAACGATTGGTGAGGACTCAGCGGTGACGAGATAAAGCTTCTGCCGTCCGGGCCGGCGCACATTCGGCGGTGATGAGACAGACAAGACCCAATTAGTTAGATGCCCAAACGCGAAGATCCCATTGATGCGCTGTTTAAGCTTCCCTTGACCGAATTCATCGGCGCGCGCAAGCAACTGGCCGCTCAACTCAAGAAGGATGGGAATGCGGATGAGGCGGAACGCATTAAGACGCTGATGAAGCCGCCCGTCTCTGCCTGGACTGTGAACCAACTCTATTGGACGCATCGCGAGGCATTCGACGAGCTGCTGGCGACCGGGCAAAGATTCCGCAAGGCCCAGACGTCCGGGAAGGTGGCCAACATGCGGGAAGCTTTGGACGGAAGACGCGAGGCGCTCTCGCAGCTTTCAGATCTGGCGACTGAAATCCTCCGCGACGCTGGCCACAACCCGTCCCTCGACACGCTGCGACGCATTACCACGACACTCGAAGCACTCTCGTCATACGAAACACTTTCCGGGGGACTTACTCCGGGGCGACTCACACAGGACGTCGATCCACCTGGTTTCGATTCATTCGGTTCCTTCGTGCCCAGCGCCGCCAAAGCGAAGCGCGCGCCGGATCCGCCGAAGGTAAGTCCTTTAAAGAAATCAGTCACTGTCCCAAGTAAACCGGAAAGCAAAAAAGCGGCTGCGGACGCAACTCAGCGTGAAGAGCGACAGGCACGGATAAATGCCGCAAAGGCTTCGCTGCAAGTTTCAAAGAAGTCGCTGGCGGGCGCGCGTGCGATGACAAAGAGCCTGGAAGCGGCGCAGAAGCGAGCCGAAGCAACTGCAAGAGAAGCCGAGAAGCAGAAGCGCCAGGCCGAAGAGCGCTTCAAGAAAGCCAGCGCCGCATCCAAAGACGCAATTGAACGTGCGCAGAGTATCGATGCGGAATTAACGGAAGCTACTGAGGCGTTGCAGGAAGCGGAGCGAGCCGTCGATAAAGCAACCCGAGAACTAGAAGCATCGTTTCGCGGAGCCTAGTGGCACAGACTTCAGTCTGTGATGTTCTCCACTCTAAGACCGCAACACAGACTGACGTCTGTGCCACCTCAATCCCGATTTTTAGAGATTTGTCGGTCCGACTGGCTTTGCCCAAAAGTCTTAAGTGGCGCTAAATGCTCTTAATTGATCGCTTTTTCACGTCAGATGTAGCTTGAACTAGCTGCGAAGCAGCGGTTGTAGTTAAGCCCAAGGCGAGGCTCTGCGAGCCTTGGGTTACCAATAAATAAAATTTGCGGGAGCCGCGGAGCGGCGACGAATAACCACTCAACGAGAAATGAGATGTCGCCCGCTTCGCGGGCTCCGCTGATCTAAAACGGGCCTGGTTTCCCAAGGCTTGCAAAGCCGCGCCTTGGGCTTAGCTGAGACCGCTGCTTCGCAGCTCGACGAGTTTGTTCGCTCGCGCGCCCCTCGCTTTTGGGCAAAGCCCGGTGAACGAACCTGCCAGGATGGCGGCGATGGTTTGCGGAAAAGACAGGAAGCCCCGAGGTAAAAAATGAGGCTTCCCATCCAGTCAGGGGAATTACATATCCATGCCGCCGGGCATTGCCCGTGGCTTGTCATCGTCCTGGAGCTCAGAAATCAGAGCTTCAGTGGTGAGCATCAGGCCGGCGATTGACGCGGCGTTTTGCAGCGCGCAACGCGTGACTTTCGCAGGATCGATGACGCCGGCGGCCACGAGATCCTCAAAAGTCTCAGTCGCCGCGTTGTAGCCAACGTTCGGGTTCTTTTCGGCGCGAACTTTCTCAACGATCACTGCGCCTTCTTTGCCCGCGTTCGCGACGATCTGACGTAGCGGCTCTTCTAGCGCGCGCCGCACGATGTTGACGCCAATCTGCTCGTCTACATCGCCAGTCACTTCGCCGTCGTCATCCGTTGCGAACAGCTTGAACTTATCGAGCGCCTTCGCCGCGCGAATTAGAACCACACCGCCGCCGGGCACGATGCCTTCTTCAACTGCTGCGCGAGTTGCGTTCATCGCATCTTCGACGCGGGCCTTCTTCTCTTTGAGTTCGGTTTCCGTCGCCGCGCCCACGCGAATTACCGCGACGCCGCCGACCAGCTTCGCCAGCCGCTCCTGCAATTTCTCGCGATCATAATCCGACGACGATTCTTCGATCTGGGCCTTAAGAGTCTTCACCCGGGCTTGCACGTCTTTGGTGCTGCCCCCGCCATCGATGATGGTCGTGGTCTCTTTGTTGAGCGTCACCCTTCGGGCGCCACCAAGATCCTCAAGCTTGACGTTCTCAAGTTTAATCCCGAGGTCGTCGCTAATGACTTTGCCGCCCGTCAGGACTGCAATGTCTTCAAGCATCGCTTTACGGCGATCACCAAAGCCGGGCGCTTTGACCGCGGCCACCGCGATCGTGCCGCGCAATTTATTCACCACCAGCGTCGCCAACGCCTCACCTTCGACGTCTTCCGCGATAATCAGGAGCGGCTTGCCCAGCCTCGCTGCCTGTTCAAGTATGGGCAGCATGTCCCGCAGCGAGGAGATCTTTTTCTCGCTAAGCAGAATGACTGGGTTCTCCAGCTCCACTTCCATGCTTTCCGGATCGGTGACGAAGTAAGGCGAAAGGTAGCCGCGATCGAATTGCATTCCTTCGACGACTTCCAGGGCCGTCTCCATCGTCTTCGAGTCTTCGACCGTTATGACGCCATCCTTGCCAACTTTCTCCATCGCTTCGGCAATCAACTCGCCAATGGCATGGTCACCGTTCGCTGAGATGGTTCCGACCTGGGCGATCATTTCTCCGGTGACCGGCTTGGCCATTTTCTCAATCTCTTTGGTGGCACGCTCGACCGCCTTGTCGATGCCGCGCTTCAAGGCCATCGGATTCGCACCCGCTGCGACAGTCTTCACGCCTTCGCGGAAGATAGCCTGCGCCAGCACAGTCGCGGTGGTAGTTCCGTCGCCGGCGACGTCGCTGGTTTTCGAAGCCACTTCGCGCACCATTTGCGCGCCCATGTTCTCCATTGGATCTTTGAGGTCGATCTCTTTCGCCACAGTTACACCGTCTTTGGTGATGGTCGGGCTGCCGTATTTCTTATCGAGTACAACGTTCCGGCCCTTTGGTCCCAGCGTAATTTTCACTGCATCGGCGAGCTGATTGACGCCGCGTAAAATTGCCCCTCGCGATTCTTCGCCATGAGTTATCTGTTTTGCCATAATCTTTTCCTTCTCCTAATTAAAGTGGTGAACGCAAATACCAGTTCGCGTTACATCAGAATCTATTTACCCTTTTTGCCGCCTGCCGCTGCGCCTGCGCGTGTGATGACGCCAAGAATCTCGTCCTCGCGCATGATCAAAAGCTCTTCGCCATTAACCTTGATCTCAGAACTGCTGTACTTGCCGAACAGGACGCGATCTCCTGCTTTGACGTCCAAGCCCTGGCGCGTTCCATCTTCCTTGTACTTGCCCAGGCCTGCGGCGATCACTTCACCCTCTTGCGGTTTTTCTTTCGCTGAGTCGGGGATAATGATGCCTCCGCGAATCTGTTCGCCTTCATCAATGCGTTTCACGATTACGCGATCGTGCAGTGGTTGAATATTCATTGTCATAGCTTGTTTCAATCTCTTTCTAAGTGTATCGCCAGGAGCTTTAGGCAAATGACACAACGGGCTTGTTTGAGTTTAAAGACTCGGCGCGACAAGACCGGTCGTGTGACGTACTCACAGCGAGCTGATACACCCTGAACTCTTAGTAATTGGAGCTGTGGATTTCAGATGGTCTGGCAGATTCCAGAAGAGCTGAGAAAGGAGTTAGCTGGTCTCGGTTCTGTTCGACCCTACGCTTTGGTGCGTTATATGTCAAAGGGAGCATATAGGACATAAGCAACATATAAAGCGCGCGCGGTTGACTGGCAGGGCAATTCCCTTTCTGAAGTCTCTCACGTAGGGTAAAATCGTTCCCCGGCGAAATTGGTCGCCTTCAAAGATAACGACGCGAAGATCCACTGATGTCTATGACACCAGAACAAACCGAATCAGTTGGAAACCGGCTGCTCGCCGCCCTTCCGCTGGATGAATATGAACGGTTGCGACCAAACCTGCGGCCGGTTTCATTCTCTCTCGGTGAGGTTGTCTACGAATTTGGCGGACAACTGGACTACGTCTTCTTCCCGACAAACTCGATTGTCTCTCTTCTTTACACAATGGAAAACGGCACCAGCGCCGAGATGGGTCTAACTGGTAATGATGGTGTAGTCGGGATCGCTCTCTTCATGGGCGGCGGAACCATGCCCAATCGCGCCGTGGTCCAGAGTGCCGGGGGCGCGCTCAAAATGAAAGCAAAGGTATTGCAGGATGAGTTCGCCATGGGTGGCAAATTCCAATACCTGTTGTTGCGTTATACCCAGGCGTTGATTACTCAGATCTCACAAACCGCCGTTTGCAATAGGCTGCACTCTGTTGAGCAGCAACTGTGCCGCTGGCTTCTGTTGAGTTATGACCGCATTCCCGGAGATGAACTGATCATGACCCAGGAACTGATTGCGGACATGTTGGGGGTGCGCCGCGAGGGTGTGACGGTGGCCGCCGGCCGCCTTCAGGATTCAGGAGCCATTAGTTACGTGCGCGGCCGTATCAAGATCCTCGACCGCGAAAAGTTGGAAGCAACCGTCTGTGAGTGTTACCGCGTAGTGAAAGACGAGTTCGTGCGGTTGCTGGGCTAGCTTATCTGCTCAATGCTTTGGCGAATTCTCCGCTTTGTGTGCTAACGCACATACCGCGATTTGCTCACATGATATAAACCTCACGTAGCTCTGCTTTAGAAATTGCCTTCGACATCTCGGATCGGGTCAGCAACCTTCTTCTTGAGCCGTCTGTACATTTCCCGAAAAGGGCTGTAGCGAGAGGAAGTTTCTCCGCGTCTCTCCGTCTGATTCAAGTCACAAGATTAATGGTGCCCTCAATATCAGGAAACGTGTGTTCAGAAAACATTGGTAGCAGCTATCGAAAGCTGAAAAGGAAAAAGATGAAGAATTCAAAACGTTTAATGTCAGGATTTATCCTGTGCGCGCTCGCCGTCATCGGCGTCACCGCACAGGCTCAGCGGCGCCCTGCCCGCGTCAATGACCGTCAGGTCAACAGCATACTTCAACGAATCGAGCGGAGCACTAACACGTTCCGTAACAGCCTCAATCTCGCCCTGGTGAATCAGCGCGTTGATCAAACGCGGCCCCAGAACGATATCAACACGTTCGAACCGGACTTGGGATCGGCAATCGATCAATTTAAGAATCGCTTCGCCACCCGTCAGGCGGGGACGGCCGATGTGCAGAACATTCTGCAAAAGGCTTCACTCGTGAATGGTTTCATGAGTCGTAATCGCTTGAACACTCGTGTGCAGAACGATTGGGCGGTGGTGCGGACCGATCTTAATGCGCTGGCGACTGCCTATGGCACAACCTGGCAATGGAACCGCGATCAAGGCTCAGCAAGTCAGTCAAGCAGGCTGCGGGACAGCGAACTCAATCAGCTAATCCAACGGATCGAGACAGGTGGCAACAGGTTCCATTCGAGTATCACGGACGCCTTCAGCCGAAGCCGTTCCAACCAAACAAATATCGAAGTCAACATGAATGATGACGTGCAGGACTTCAAGAACGCCACGGCGCAATTGCGCAACCAGCATAACGCCAGACAGCCAGTTGCCGGCGATGTCGAACGCCTGCTCGCGCTGGCCAGACCGATTGACACGTTCATGCGCAGCAATCAGCTCACGAACCGGGCGCAGACCGATTGGTCAACGCTGAAGAACGATCTAAACACGTTAGGCGGCGCATTCAATGTTTCCGCGAATTGGCAAGACGGCAATCTGCCAGCCCTGCCGCAGTACAACTCAAATAGCCGCTTGACCGGAACGTACAGGTTGGATTCGTCGCGCAGCGACAATCCCCGTGATGTTACCGAGCGCGCGACACGGAATCTTCCCAGCAACCAGCGACAGGGTGTCTATGACCGCATGCTTGCACGGCTTGAGTCGCCGCAAATGCTGGCCATCGAGCGGAATAATTCCACGTTGAGCATGGCCTCAACCCGCGCCCAGCGTTCCACTTTTGAAGCCGACGGCGTCGAACGCCAGGAGCAACTCAACGGTAGAACGAGCCGAGTGACTGCGACCCTACGCGGGGACCAGTTAGCGGTGAACTCAACCGGTTATCGCGAGAATGATTTCAACGTCACTTTCGAGCCTATCGAAAATGGCCGCCGGTTGCGCGTAACGCGCGAGGTCTTTGCCGAACGGCTGAACCAACCCGTGATCGTTAATAGCATCTACGACCGGACTTCAGATGTTGCTCAATGGAATGTCTATAACGGTTCAGGACCAGTGCTCGGCAACTCAGGCGTGAACAACGGCGAATTCATCCTTCGTGATGGTGAAACCGTTGTGGCCGTCCTGAACAATGACCTGACCACAAAGCGCACCACGCAGGGCGAAAGGTTCACTCTGACTGTGCGCGAGCCTGGTCAGTACGAAGGCGCTGTCATCGAAGGCACGGTTGCCGGTGTTACCCAAAGTGGAACGCTGACAGGCCGCTCTGGAATGACGCTCAATTTCGACACGATCCGGTTGCGCAACGGTCAAACTTACAGATTCGCGGGAACTCTTTCGAGTGTGAGAAACGCGAATGGTGAGACAGTCAGCGTTGATAACGAAGGAAGCGCCCGAGGCGACAACCAGACCAGTCAGACTGTCACTCGGACAGGCATTGGTACGGCCATCGGTGCGATCATCGGCGCAATTGCCGGCGGCGGCAAAGGCGCGGCGATTGGCGCGGCCATCGGTGCGGCCGGAGGAGCCGGCTCAGTATTTGTGACCGGCAAGGAAAGCCTCGAACTTCCGCAGGGCACGGAACTAACGATTCGTGCCGGTTCGCCGAGATAACTATCCAGTGAAGCAACTAGTCGATTCACGACGAGGTTGCTTCGCCATTATTTAAGAGCAAGTCGGGGAGGGTTGCACGGTCAAGCGTGATTGTGAAACCCTCCTCAGTCTGTTCAGGCCTTGATTTTTCCACGAGTCGGGTGAGCGACCGCTGGTGGACTGGGTTGGAGACCAGGCGGCTAACGCGCCGTCATTGGTTGAGCTCGATGTTAGAGTAGGGTCTCATAGTATGTAGGGTAATATTTATAAAACCTCATGTAATTCGCCAGTAACTTGTCGTCAATATCGAGTTTTTTCTTGGCGCTGAGATTTTTGGCGAGGTTGCTGTCTATCCACTGCTTTTCGCGGATAGTCAGGGGTGGCACAGTTATTCGAACCAAGTCTTCGCCCCGTTCCACATAGTCCAAATCAAAGACTCCTGAGCGTTCTAGTCTCTCGGCTGCCGAAGGATTATCGATGATTCCACCAACAGTAATCATTTGAGCGCCATCCGCGTAAATGAAATTGAACAGTTGATGAAACTCAACGTCAGGTCGAGCTACTAGCGATGTACTCATTTGGGACCTGAGAATCTTTGATAAGAGAGTCGGAAGGTCATTCTTAGTTAAGTGCGCCTCGGTAATATCTTCAACGACCAGATGGCCGAAAGTATCATTAAGGAACTTGGCAGTTTCCGTTTCAGTTCTGTGCTCAAGACTATCTTCGTCTTCGAGCAAGTGCTCCGGCTCCGCATCCACAGTCACGATCAGGGCACTTCCAGGCGCGAGCATTTTTGAGAATCCGTCGATGTCGGAGAGCATTCCGATTGTCAGTGGTCCGTCATAATCTAACCAAACTAGATACTTGGTCCTTCGACTAAGTCGCGGAATAACCGCTGAGATCGGCTTCATTTTCAACTGGATGAATTTAAACGGCTTATTGAACCGCATTCGATTGGGTATCTTGCCGTGTTCTACGCACATCATTTTGTTTAAGTAGAGATACTTATGAAACAGCATGAAATCGGCGTAGTAAATTGATCCGAACCCCACATAGGTGTAGCGGTAGATTGGGTAACCAGCATCGGTCAAATAATGCATCGCCTCAATCAGCAGCTTTCGCTCAACCTGTTTGGAAGGCCGCAGGAGGTAATTCAGTTTTTCAAAACTCTTTGGAGGCATTACCCTTCTTTTTTCAAGTAGTAATCAAAAGTGTATTCGCCCACAGCTTTGTTCGACATTTTTGGTCGACCCAAATTCTCCTTTATGCGGGTCACTAGTTTTGGCGACCGCTGATAACAAATCGAAACGCTGCGAGTCTGACTGGCGGGACGCGGCTGGGCATCCCAAGTCTTATTACTGCTTCTCGCCAGTTTTTGAATTGAGATGGTACGAGCTGACTCGATCAAGTCGACCTGTTCTTTGCCTTGAATCGCGATATCCTTCGCGTACATGTCATTGAAGAAATCCAGAATTGGTTTCGCTACGACGCCCATTCGACTAAGAGCTTGTTGATACACCGCAGATTCTCTGTCAACGCCGTCCTTCGTCGTTGTCCACGGCAAACTTAATAAATTCTTACTGCGGAAATAAGTTATTCCAAGAAAATGGTTATATTTCGTGTGGAATTGCGGGAGACTTTCACCCCAGCCTGTGAGTGTACTCTTATCTGCTTCGACAACCATTCGCCCGTTACAAAAGATGTACCATCCACGCGGCTGTCGATCTTCTCGGGAAGTCGCGCCAGCGAGTACAAGTACATCAACTCCGTCAGCCTTAAAAAACTGTCTCGCGGCCTGCAAATTCTTCGATTGAAGAAATTCGGGTAATAAGGCTTTGACAGGCGTGTTGTTAACAAAAATCTGCAAACCCGTATTTAGAAATAGCGCGTACGTTCCACCAAGTTTTCGGATTAGTTCTTTCTGAAAAGAGGCCAGAGCGAAAAGGCTTCCAATAGGACCGTACAATTCTTTGACTGTGACTGTCGTGCCTCCTTGCTCGTTCTTTTTCGCAAGCTGTTTCGTATATGCGAATTCGAGGTTCCAGCCTTTCTTCTTTTCCCATTCATCAACATCTATATTTACAAGAAACTCCTCGTCAGCGGTATGTGATTTGACGCTTATCTTGCGGCCTAGCTTGAACACAGCTCTTTTCATGCCGATCCCGTATACACCCAGTCCACTGTGCTTCTTATCATGCGTTGGATTTCCTAGTCGAAATACGTCATCTTTCGCGTCCTCGATACTGATACCGCCACAAGTATCTGCAATTTGAAAACTGCTTTTCGACAGAGTGATAGACACTGAGCCGGAAATCTTTTTAGTGGACGCGGTCCCAAGCATCGATTGCATTACGTCAATCTCAGTTTCCGTGATTAGACTATGTATCGAATTGTCCACGAGGTCTAGAATGCATTGCGTTGCCGTAATGTCCCTTGTCAGCATGCCAATAAAAAATGACTTGCTAGGCTCGGCGGAGATTACGTTATCGTTTTCTGACATGGGTTTTCTTTCGCGTCGTTGGGTTGACATCAAGACGTCGTATCCGGTTGCTCATGATTCGACAATAGGATTGTTGAGAGTCGCAAGCTACGAATAACATTCCTCTCTCTACGGCAGCCACTAACGAGCTGCCGGATCCGGCAAACGGATCCACGAGAACTCCCCGCTGCCGGCCGCTAACGGTTACAACTCTTTTTGGTATGTCGATGGGAAGCTCATTTGGCCCCCGATGCTTAAACTTTTTATGCCGGACGGGACTAAGGTCCTCCCAAAAATCGCTTAGGTTGATCCCTTTCTTGACGAAATCTTTGTAGCCTCCGTAATCCTTCACGTATTCTTTGCAGTGACGGCACCGCGGCACAGGCAATTTGGGCCTCTGGAAATTCTTCGGTTCGCCCTTAGTGAAATACAAAAGAGAGTAGTGCGCCGGGTAAAGATTCTTTCCCCGAACGAATCCATTCTTCATTGAAATCGCGATCCAATGGCGGAATGTGAGATTTTGTTCGAGGACGTTTGCAAGTCTAAACGCCCAGCGTGGTATGTGATAAAGATAGAGAGCCCCGCCCTTTTTTAGTACCGCAGCAGAACGTTCTAACACACGCGACAGATAACGAAGATATTCATCGTCTGCAATCAAATCCGCCTTCGCGCCGTTTTTACCGTATCGCTTGCCAAGATTGAATGGCGGATCCAGAAAGATAATATCTGCTGATTCCTCTTTAAGTGACTCAAGAAATTCTAGTGCATCACCACAGACAATATCGCCTTGGGGCAAACTAAATACTGGCTTGATATCGGTTTTCTTCCACCATTTTGAAGGTTGAATTTTTTTAGTGCTTGGCGTTGGCATAAGCGCGAAAATGGAAAAGTAAGAGCACGTGTCAACGCGAAAGAATGATCTTCAGTCCCAGTTTGATGGCACAACGAACGGCGAGGAGAATACTTGTATGAGACCAAGAATTCAATAAAAAGAAAACTGAGCACCCTCCATTAACGGGGCTTTACTGAGAATTTTGGGGGTTACTGGCGTTTTTTAGGCCGACCGCCATCTTTGGCTGACTCCTCGGTGAGATCAAGAAGCATTCCTCCTCTTCTCTTTTTTAGGATCACATTTTCATAACGGCTCGAACGGCTTGGGAGCCCGCGCAAGACAATTTACTATTGCAAACCATGTCGTCCCGGAAGCTGAAACAACCCACGTTTTCCGACAAGAAGCTCGAGACGCTCCAGCGCGTTACCTTCGACTATTTCCTCAAAGAAACAAATCCACACAATGGTTTAGTACCCGACAGCACACGCGAAGGGTCACCGTGCAGTATCACCCCAACCGGATTTGCACTCGCTGCTTATCCGGTTGGTGTCGAGCGGAAATTCATCACGCGCCAGGACGCGATCAAGCGAACGCTCACGACCCTGCGTTTCTTCTGGAATAGTCCGCACGGGCCGGAACCAGACGCCACCGGATACAAAGGTTTCTACTATCACTTCCTGGACATGAAGACCGGGCGCCGGACGTGGAATTGTGAGCTGTCGACAATCGACTCGACGTTCTTGATCGCGGGAGCCTTAACGGCCGCGGAATATTTCAACCGCGACACGGAGAATGAGCGCGAGATTCGCACACTAGCCGACGCCATGTACCGGCGTGCCGACTGGCAATGGGCGCAGAACCGCGGAGTCACGGTCACGCATGGATGGAGACCAGAAAGCGGCTTCATCAAATATCGTTGGTCCGGATACAACGAAGCGCTGATTCTTTACGTCCTCGCACTCGCATCGCCGACCCACCCTGTCCCCGCGAAGAGTTACCTGGCATGGACAAGGACTTACAAGTGGAAGAAGCTTTACGGCCGCGAGTTTCTCTATGGCGGACCGCTCTTCCTCCATCAGCTGTCGCACATGTGGATCGATTTTCGCGGCATTCAGGACGACTTCATGCGGAAACATGAGATCGATTACTTCGAAAACAGCCGCCAGGCTACCTACATTCAACAGCAGTACGCTATCCGCAATCCGCGTGGCTTTAAAGGCTATGGCGAATACATTTGGGGGCTCACCGCGAGTGATGGTCCGGGACCGGCCCGCAAGAGAATCAAAGGTAAGTTGCGCCGATTCTACGACTACATAAACCGTGGGGTTCCTAACGGGCCCGATGACGGCACACTTGCGCCCTGGGCGGTGGTCGCATCACTTCCCTTCGCTCCCGAGATCGTTCTGCCGTCGATCCAACACTTCGACAAGACTTTTCCCGAGATGACCAGCAAGTACGGATTCAAGTGCAGTTTCAATCCGACGTTTTCGACGGCGTCGAGCAAGGAATGGATCTCGAAAGGTTATTACGGTCTGGATCAGGGCCCGATCGTTTTGATGATCGAGAACTACAGGTCAGAATTTCTCTGGCGGTTGATGCGCGGCTGTCCTTACATCATCGACGGTCTTCGCCGCGCCGGATTTGCGGGCGGGTGGTTGGGTGATCGCTCAGAGTAATACTGTGAAGCCTTCCTGACGGAAGTGATTCATGGGTCAATATCTGGTTGATACCTCGCTCACGCATCGCATACATCGAGATACAATCCGTCAGGCTATAACCCTTGTCGGGGCGTGCTTTGTAAAGAGTGAGGCCCGCCATAAATGCTTCATGACTCTGTGGCGCCACTTCGATATTGGCACCAGTGAGAATTTCCTCAGCTTGAGTGACGGCTCCTCGGCGAGCCTTTTCGCCATACTCCGAAAAGAAATTCAGGAGTTCCACGAGCACATCTTCGGTAGTGACCAGTTCGGTTTCCGTAAGGAGTTGGCTTGTCGCGATGGCGCGCTCATGCCATTGGTCCCTCGGATTGAAGAGCGCAACAAAGTAGAGTGTGTCAACAAAGACGACATTCACGGCTGCTGCTTCGGTGCTCCGTAGAGGTAATGATAGAGATTGATCGATCCGTCGGTCGGTACGTTGTCCCAAGTGTCCACCGGTAAACCCGCGTTAACCTCTGCAACAATTTCCCAGATGGGTCTGCGGTTCACACCCGTTTCGGGAGGTTCAGAACCAGCCCCATTGGCAAGAGTGTCAATGAGTCGTAGAGCTTCCTGTTGTTTGTTAGGCGGCAGCGCCCGCACTTTATCAATCAGTTGGTCTTCCAAGTTTGCGGCCATGATCCTTCTCGCATTTCGCGAAAGAGCGTTCGGAGATTATAGCATTGCTGAAGACTTCTTCATTCACCCGCAAGACGGAGAAGTCTGCTCTTTGTTTCCGCAGGCTTGCGAAACACGATGGCGGAGTATTGTTTGGTCTGACCGGTAGTGGATTTAAGATCGGCCGAGCACTGAAGGGGTTATTCGAAACTCGCTCTGGATGAATAGTTCAACCTTGCTACCCGGCCTCGTAAAACAACTTACGTTCTTTTCCTTGTCATCGCGTTCTTGACTTGGATTTGGCTGATTTAGTAACAGCTACTGTCAGATCGATTTCTCGATAGGGACAGGCCTGCCAACAACCAGTATTCTGCTGGTACGGTCCCCTAATCATGGGCAGAGAGCATCATTGCTGCCGGGAACGCCCGCCAACAAGGCTTGCATGTGTTGCCCGGCCTTCCAAGCGCCGGTACGTCCCGCGGCTTCTATACCATCTCTCCACGCTTGTTGTGCTCCAGCAAGGTCATCCGTCTTAGCCAGCGCGGTGCCCAGCATCTGATAGGCGGCCGTGTAATCCGGATTGAGACTCACGACCTCACGCAAGGACTTCGCTGCCTCGGCCCAGTTCTCCAGTTTGAATTGTTCACTGGCCAAGCCGTACCAGATCATGGCGTTTTCCGGCTGCTCGGTAAGCATTGCTGTGAAGATTTCGATTTTCGATTGAACCATAAGTTCGACTCAAGTCCCCGATTCAATGACCCTTTGCGGTTTTTCTCCGCGTCTCTGTGCGTGGCTCTGTGCCTCTGTGGTGAATATCTAGCGACAAGAACCCACCACAGAGACACGGAGAATACACTGAGACACAGAGCAAGCGAAGAGATTCTTTAGTGCATGTTGAACGGACCGCCGCGCGGTTCAGGCGCCAGTTCGGGGCGCGAGGAATCCTGTAAAACCTCGTGCAGTTCCAGCACATTCACTTTAGAGTACGCGTCTTTCGGCAAAGTCCCGGATTGAGCGTGCCCTTTCACGAATGCGTCCGAGCGTACCCAGTTGAGAAAATCCTGCCGGCTATTCCACATCGTAAAGACCACGTAAGGATCTCCATCGTTTACCGGGCGCAGTATCTGATTGGAGATAAACCCCTCCATCTTATCCACCAGACCGGCTCGCTCGCGGAACACCTTCTCAAAGGCGTCCGCGTACTCCGGCTTCACATATAGTCGATTGGCAACAGTTATCATTCGTAAGTCTCCCCTGCAGTCACTTTTTCACAGGACTAACATGTGCCGCAACTAACTGCCATCGGCCTTCCTGCTTTGCCCACACATGAGTCGCCTGAAACTGACTGCTGTACGCTTGATTGTTAGTTTTTCCACGCCATGTAGCGAGCACAGTCACCACGGCAGTGTGCCCGTAGACAGAGACCTTCACTTCATCGTTTGTGGTCGAGGATTCAGACTGGGAGGAATGGGCACCAGGTTTTTGACTGGCTAGGCGCTGTCGCTTGTTAGACATTTTGCCATCAGGGAATGTAAAGACAAGGTCGTTACTCCACAAGCGATCGAGCACCTGCACATCCTGTCTGACAAGCGCCTCAGACAGCTGACGCTCAAGCTCAACCAATTGACGTTCAACGCTTGTTTTAGATGGCGTCACCTTGCTCTGAGATTGAGCTAGAGACGGGGCAGCCGCGATCAGGGTTAGGAATACACTTAGCAGTATGTGTTTCATAATTCCAATCGTAAGAAATATATCTTTAACTCGCGGCCGCCGCTGGAACGGTTGCCGCCTTTCTTTCAGGACGTTGCCACATCAAATTAAGCGCAAAATAGGCGAACGCAATTGCCCCGAGCGCGAACATTGTGTCGCCGATCATTCTCAGCCAACGCAGAGTCTGCATCAGATCTGTCTGCATGAACTCGGAACTTCGCGCCGACCAGTAGCCGACTGAAACCGATTGATATGTTTGCATCAAACCAACCGGCAGGAGGCTCAGGAGGATTTCCAACATCAAACCGATATTGATGGCCCAGAACGCAAACCAAATCGGTCGCTCCTTCCACTTCAGTTGTGGCTTCATTGCCCGCAAACAAAACAGCATTAGCCCAAGTCCGAGCGTGCCGTAAACGCCGTAAAGCGCACCGTGCGCGTGCACCGCGGTCGTGTTCAGACCCTGCATGTAGTACAGGGCGATGGGCGGATTGATCATGAATCCAAAGATTCCCGCGCCCACCAAATTCCAAAACGCAACCGCGACAAAGAAGTAAACGACCCACTTGTATTGCTTGAGCCAGGGCCGTGCTTTGGAACGGCGAATGTTTGCCACCGCCTCGTGACCGACCAGAAGCAATGGAACGATCTCAAGCGCACTAAATGTGGAGCCGAAGGCGATCGCCACGGTTGGCGTGCCGGCAAAATAGAGATGATGGAGCGTACCGATAATTCCGCCGCTTAAATAGATCGCGCCAGACAGCAGTGCTGCCTTCGCGGCGTTCTCGGCCCGGATTACCCGCAGCTTGGCAAAGAGGAACGCAATGATTACCGTCGCAAAAACTTCAAAGTAACCTTCAACCCACAGATGCACGACCCACCAGCGCCAATATTCGACGACGGAAAGGTGCGAACGCATTCCCCAAAAGAGTCCCGGGCTGTAGAACAGCGCGATTCCGGACGTCGACAATAAGTAGAGGGTGATCAGAGATCTCGGTGTGCCTTTTTTCTTGAGCGCAGGAATCGCAGCACGCGCAATCAGGAAAAGCCACAAGAGCAAACCCACAAAGAGCGCCGCTTGCCAGACTCTGCCTAAGTCAACGTATTCGTAGCCCTGGTGTCCAAACCAAAACCACAAACTGCCAGGCAGCAGATGCATGACCGACATCCACTGTCCGGCCATTGACCCCAAAACAACTATTAGTAGTGCGCCGAAAAGGACGTTCACGCCCAACTTCTGATGTTTCGGCTCGTAGCCGCAGATAAATGGTGCGATGAAGAGTCCGGCGGCGAGCCAGGCCGTAGCAATCCAGAAAATTCCAAGCTGTGTATGCCAGGTACGCGTGACAACATACGGAAGATAATCGGCGAGTGGAATTCCGAAGAAGCCGCCGCCTTCCACGCCGTAATGCGCGGTCAACATCCCCATGCCAATTTGCAAAAGGAACAACAGCGTGACCACGAGAAAGTATTTGACGGTAGCTTTTTGTGAAGGCGAAATTTGGGCGCCGATTAGGGGATCACCATCCGGCACATCATTCGAGACTATCTCCGAATCGTGTGAGGCGTAATACCAAACCAGCCAGCCGATTCCCGCCAAAAGCATGATAACGCTCACGCCGGTCCAGACGATTGCGCTGCTGGTCGGAACGTTGCCAACCAGCGGTTCAGACGGAAAATTACTGGTGTAAGAAATCGTGTTGTTAGGACGATTAGCCGCGGAAGCCCACGAAGTCCAGAAGAAAAAGGAATTCAGTTGGTGAAGTTTGGTGGGGTCGGCCTGTGCGTTGCGCTGAATTGCGTAGGCGGTGTCACCCTGAGTGAAAATGGCCGTGTAGTGTTTGAGGTTCTCTTCAAAGGCGCGGGCGCGAACCGGTTCGATAGTCAGCCGGCCGCTTGCTTCGTCATAGTTGTTTTTTCGTACAGTATTCTGCAGGCGTTGGCGCAGCATCGCCTGTTGTTCAGAAGTTACTTTGTCGTAGTTGTTTGAGAAATCTGTGTTCGACCATTCGTTCAAGATAAAGAGCGCTTCGCGATGCAGATAATCTGCTGACCAATCGGGAGCAACGTAAGAGCCATGTCCCCAAATCGAGCCGCTCTGCATTCCGCCCATTGCCTGCCAGACGTTTTGCCCATTGGATATCTCTTCCGCCCCGATTAGTACGTGACCCTCCGTAGTCACCACTTCGCGAGGAATCGGCGGGGCTTGACGGAAAATCTCAACGCCAACCCATCCCAACACCGCAAATGAAAATACAAATATTGCGACAAAAATCAGCCAGAGCTTTTTCATTGAATCCTCTCCTTAAGAATCCACTCCATTAGCGGATCGCGTCCGGCATGGAAATCGGCCCACGTGGGCTCTATCTGCTGATCCGGGACCACCGCGGAATCAGTTTCGACGCCGAACCGATAGTGCTGCGTCGAATATGAGATTCGAAATCCTGAGTTGGGCAACCGGAACTCTGCGTGCTCGCCGTAATGAGTCGGTCTCATTCCCGTGGGGCTGCCAACCAAAATCGCATTCGCTTGGTTACGCAGATCGAGAGCATTCACCGTCGCCGCGGAAAACGTTCCCGGTCCGGTGATCACAAACAGGCCGCCCTTTTTATTAATCGCGGCGCGCGCTTTGATGATCGGCAGTAGAACCTGGCGGAAACGCGTGAAGTCTCCACCCTGATTACGCCGCAGATCGATCACCAATCGACGCGCGTGCGACTCGTCGATCAATTTCCCGAGTGCTGCCGCACGTTCGCGAAACTCGGCTTCCGGCGGATAACGAGTGAACGAAAAGTAGAGAGTCTGGGTGTCCGGCAGGAACTCTGTCCACCAACCTTCATTCAATCGCTTCAAATAGAGCGCCGGTTTCTCTCCCGCTGCCAAACGCCAACTGGAAAAATTTCCCATCCCTGCCGGCGAGAACGTAATCGTGGCACGTTCACCGGTGGCAAGCTCTAAAGCAAAGGACGCACTCTCTCGATTCGCAACCAAACCTAGTCCGCGAAGTACTTCGGGGGAAGTGAGTTGCATGGTGGCGAGGAGGCGTGTCCGTCCGTCATTCTCGCCGCGGGGAACAATCTGCGTAGCCCGGGTCATAACGTCTTGAATCGGCGTGGAGCCAATTGCCAGCACGCGCGCCCCGACTGTGGAATGATAAGGAGCCGCCGCTGCGACCACGTGCAGCTCATCCCCGAACCACTGCAATTCGATTGGGTAACGCAGGAAGCTCGGCGGCAAATCCAAATGCGTGTGCCCGTCACCGACGAGGGCAACGATCCGCATGAGTCCAACCAGCACTTCATCACCATTCAAGCGCGGGATAGCTGCGTCCAGGCGCGCGACTTCGCCCGCAAAGGCTTCGCGGCTAACCGTGTGGAAGGCATTGATGTGGCGGCTGGGGAGTTCCCGGGCGAGATAGCGAAGGTCATCACGCCATGCGGCGGAAGTGATCTCAGTGCTCGCGTTCTTTGACGCACACGAGCTTAAAAGTATGAGAAACGTCAGGCCAAAGCTTAGTAACCTGTTCATGTTCGGGCTCAGTTAAGGTCCTGGCGCGTGGACAAACTATTCCGTGCTTTTATCTTTCTCGTCCTGGGCATCACCGCCTAATGTTTCCTTGAGGAATAGTGGGGCGTCGGCTTCCTGCTTGATGGGTTCTTTGACCGGTTCCTTGACCAGCTCCTTGGTATCTTGGTCGCTCAACCCCTGACCGAGTTCGTAACCGGCTTGCCAGTACTTCGTGTCTTCGGAATTGAGACCCGCTTCAACTCCACGCGTGAACTCGCGAGAATTCGCATCCACCACATCTGTCTTTTTGTCTTCGCTCATTGTTGTCTCCTCTGGGTAACGTAGACCAATGAAGAATCGTCGTCTGTGCGCCAGTACACATATGTCGAAAATCAGAAAAGAATTACGGCTGCTGATACGAAAAAACCTGTCGGGGAATGACTCACAAGAGGATATGTTTCGGGTATGTGTGTTAGCGCACAGACCGATATTTCAGCCGGATCAATACTTAGGCCTCGAATAACAACTATCCCCTGGAGTAGGAGGCAACCATGCCACCCAAAGCTCGACTCAGGGTTCTCTGCGTTGATGACGATGAGGACTCGCGCGTGATGTTAACCACGCTCCTAAAGCTCGCCTTGATTGATGCCAAAGCAGTAGGCACCGGCGCTCAAGCCTTGTCGTCGGTTCAAGCAGAACCTTTCGACCTTTACATGCTGGACTCGCGCTTACCCGATGTGGATGGCTTTGAATTGTGCCGCCGGCTGCGGGCCCTTGATCGCAAGACGCCGATTCTTTTCTTTTCCGGCGCAGCCTTTGAAACTGACAAAAAGAAAGGCATCGAGGCCGGTGCGAATGCCTACGTCGTTAAACCCGACCTTGAAGGCCTGTTCAGCAGTATTAAGCAGTTCGCTTCGCCGGGAGTGCGCCCAACGGCCAAGATCATTCCGTTCAAGCGAAAGACGAGGCGCTCATCGGCTTTCACTTTCGAACCCGCCGCAGCCTGATATGAATCAGTAGCATTTCGATAAGAATGACCTGAAAAGATGAATAGAAAATCGATAAGGCTGATCAAACGACACGAACGAGTGCCGCAGCGACGGGTGCCGGTACAACCAGCCACCAACCCAAATAGATGGTCCACGGCAGTCCGCTCGTGGGTCGCCGAGTTCCAACAACGCGATCGAAATGAAATAACCCCGGCCTTTAATAGTTTATTCAAAGACGCGCTCCCAGAGTCGGGGCCCACCGAATAATACTCATAACGGAAATGGAGAAAGATGAAATTAGCTAGTTTGAAAATCGTTACGAAGGAACCAGCAATTCAAAGGTCTGTCGCGGCGACAATAGAAGACACGCTGCCTCCCTTGATTCACGCGGTGGCCCCTGAGCCGACACCGCCTCGCCGTGTTCGACGTCTCGACGTAGATGGCGTTTTGGCTCGATCGGTGCCAAAGACCTCCGTCGAGAACCTTCCGCTCAACGAGGAGCAGACCCTCTCGCGAACTTAGGAAACCAGTACCGTCGGCTAAGCGACGGAGGTAGGCCCAATGCCGGAAGAAACCGTAGTACTTAAAGTCTTTGCCACCGAAATTGATGCCAAAATGGCTCAAGATGTGCTTAAGGACGAAGGAATTACAGCTTTTGTTTTTAAGGACGACGCTGGCGGGATGGAACCTCAGCTTCAGCGCACCAGCGGAGTTCGGTTGGTAGTTAAACCTGTTGATGCCGAACGTGCCCACAAGGTGCTGGAACCCTTGTTCTCTTTCTGATTCGCTTCCCTCTTCAATGCCCGACCGGGATTCGCTGAAAACGCGCCTTGCCTTCGCGATTCTCCCATGAGATATCGAGCACATACGGCTTGAGTTCGCCCTCAATTACTCTAAGGCGTTCCATCTGATCACGCGCATCAGCGGCGGGCTTTCCGTTGATCCAGGTTCGGTGGAAAGGAACCGATGCCTGTTGGGGAAGCATAGACTTTATTTCGTCGAACTTGATGTGGGATTGCGAAAGCTGACCGTCAGGTGTCTCCTCAGCTTTCAGGAAGATCGTCAGGATTTCGACAGATCTGACCACTTCATCCGTTACGTTGGTCAATTCCAGGAGTATTCGTGGTTTCGTATCCAGAAGTTTAAAGGTAAAGGGATGCTGAGAAATATTTTTCATAGTGATGAGATCCTGTTCGGTGGCGGTTGTATCACTTCCATCGTAATCGGCGTTTGAATCCTATTGAGCAGCCGGGCGATGAACCTTCTCAACTGATTGAAGTTGTCCGGCCGCGTGATATAGACATTCTCTTCAACCTCAACTTCCTCGCCCTCAGCGAGACCTTCAATACAAAAGACTACCACTGGCACGTGTTCTCCGACCTCCGCGCGCTGGCGAATACTACGCGCGCTAAGCACAACGTCGAGCGGCAATCCGGCGAGACTCACCAGAATCAAGTCTGGCTGAGTTCGGTGCGCGTTCTCGATAGCGTCTCGTTCATCTCTGGCGAGGGCAACGCGATAGCCATCTGCTATCAGCAGTATCTCAATGCCGTCACGGGTCTCATGAACATCCTCCACTACAAGGATAATTGGCGACACGTCGAGCTCGGTAGTTATGATTGGGGGCAATGTATTCATGCTTGCGCCATGTCCTGCCGCCCGGCGCCGGCGCGTTTAGCAAGCTTTACCAACTTCACCGCTCTCGCCAGTCGCAGAAACTGCATGGCCCGAATACCCCACCAGTTAACATCGATTTCGTACCATGCCAGTCCATGACGCGCTGAGGTTGGGTGCGCATGATGATTGTTGTGCCAGCCTTCGCCAAAGGTCAGCAGTGCGACCCACCAGTTGTTTTTTGAATCATCCTGGGTGGCGAACCGCCGTTTGCCCCACATGTGTGTGGCCGAATTGACCAGCCAGGTGGCGTGCAAGTTGAACGTGACGCGAAAGAAAATCCCCCACATCAGATATGCCCAACCACCCAAGCCAAGCAATGCGATTCCGAGGACAACCAGCGGTACCCAGTAAAAACGATTGAGCAACACATGGAATCTGTCCTTCACCAGGTCAGGTGCATAGCGTGCCACCACCGACGAGTCATGTGCCTGGGCTTTGCCTTTCAACATCCACCCGATATGCGACCACCAGCCTCCATCGCGCGGCGTGTGTGGATCGCCAGGACCATCTGTATGCGCGTGATGGATGCGGTGAGTTACGACCCATTGGATGTGGCCCCCTTCGAGTGCAAGTGCGCCGCAAACGCTCAGAAGATACTCAACTATTTTGGGTGTCTTGTATCCTCGATGCGTTAACAACCGGTGAAAACCCATGCCGACGCCGAGGCTGGCGGTAATCCACCACAGCACGATAGCGACGACTATTGCTCCCCAATTAAACATGAAGAGTGCCGCCACCGCGCCGACATGAAATAGGGTTATGAAAATAGCGGTGTCCCAGTTAATGCCCTTCGCTTGGTCTTTAGATATCGTTTCGTTAATCATTCCCAATCCTCAATCTCCCAAATAGACCAAACGACAAGCTTCACTGCACGAGTTTTGACTGCGTCAGGCCGATGATTCTATGTACTTAGCAAGATACGACTTTCACGCCGTGCCGTCCGTGCGACAACACACATATGACGTGTACAAATATTACGGTTCGGAGCCTTCTACGTTGCTGTTTGTCCCGCGGCCCCTTTTGATGCAGGTTAAGCTCGACTCGTGCTCCATAAGCGGTCTACCGCACAGACGGTTCAACGTCGCTGGTTTAGTGTTGGGTGTCGGCAAGTTTCTGTGTTGCAGGCCTGAATTTGAAAATTGTTATGGAGAGAAACGTTGCATCAAAAAAAGAGTATTAGAAGTTTAGTGGCGGTAATCGTCCTCGCCGGCCTCGCCGCCTTTGCCGCCTGGCAGTTCTATCTGTTTGTAAGCTTCAAGAATTCACAGGGCGTAGTCGATGTTCAAGGGGGCACAATTCACTTGTGGCTGGCTATAGGCATCGCGCTTATCGTCTGCATTGCTGGAATCTTTCTCTTCTCTAAATTCCTTCGCTACGACACGCGAAATGAGATTCACATCACTTCGCCGGGCCCACCTCTTGACGCGAAAAGAATCGCGAACAACGTACTATGAGCAACATCTATGCCATGCGACGCGCGAACGGCGATTGGTTTGCCCTTGAGGGTCGCGGCCGGCTTCGCGTGCCGCTGTTCCACAGTAAAAAAGACGCGACGATGGCCAGTTTGCGGAACTCTGGAATGCTGCTTTTCAGACCGGTGGCACTCGACGCGAACCTGCTCAGGGAAATGGTTCCCGCCGGCGGCTCAGGTCACGTGGAATTCAGCGTGGTGAAGGATCCGCTTGTCAGTCTGCGTCGCGGTAAACCGGTTGAACGAGAGGACCTGGTTTTGCTCATGAGCAAATCAGGCGAACGCTCGACCGTTTCCCAAAATGGAAATGGTCACCAGATTTCTGGCCATCTTTCCCCGCTTCAAAGTGAATGGTGGAATTGAGGATGACGAGAGTATCGAAAGATATCTAAGAGTTAATCTATGAGTAACCTTACCAAGTTTGTGATGGCGGTGATTGGTTTGGTGGCGATGCTCCTTGTCGCCAGCCGGCAGCTGTTTCTGTTCGTCGTAATGGAAGATCCATCGGGACTAGACGGAGGAAACTCTCATCTATGGCTGGCCGCGCTCGCCGGAGTCATTGCCTGCGTTGCCGGTGGCTTAATGTTTTTCTTCTTCGGTCGTTATGAAAACAATAAGTGGTCCAAAGTCGTAATGACTCCCACTGGGCCACTACTTAATCCCTTTTCGATCAACCTGGCAACTGAACGTCACGATTCATGAGCACATCGATGTCCACCATAAGCTCAGAGCAATTCGGAGAACTTTGTAACGAGGTGTGGCGAGACCGCGCCTCAATCCTCAGAGGACAAGGCAGCTTGAGCGGCGAGGCCACCTTGGCGCGCGCGGTCTTCTGGCGCCTCTGTAAAGCGGGAATTAAAACTAAAGGCTGCGCTGATAATGATGGTTCAATGATTCCACTCATCGCGTACCAAGCAGCGGTCGGTCGCATGCTTGAACTGAGCGGCCGCCCGGCCTTTGATTCCGCGCCGATCATGACGGACCTTGTGACTCGTTATCAGAATGAAAACGGCCAGCCGCACGATGAGAATCCATTGCAGTCACTGTAAAAGACCCTTAGGACTTTGGGAAATAGAGTGCCCCTATTGCCACCGATCGTCGATTAAATGGCGTCAGGTAATGATTCTTTCCGTCGTGGTGATGGCCGCCAGCCTATTCCTGTTTAAGACCCTCTAGCCATTTGAAGGAGAGATATGAGTGCCGCCTCGAACACGTTTGAGCAATTCACGCTTGGTATCGAAGAAGAGTTTCAGATAGTCGATCCCGTGACCGGCGAGTTGCGTTCACGTGTGTCTGAGATTCTCGCGGACAGTAAGACACTGCTTGGCGAGCAAGTTAAGCCGGAAATGATTCAGGCGATGATCGAAGTGGGCACGGGGATTTGTAAAGACATACAAGCAGCCCGCGCCGATATCACAAACCTTCGCGGCGTACTCGCCGGCCTGGCGCGCAAGAAGGGGCTCGAGATCATCGCGGCCGGCACACATCCATTTTCACACTGGCAAGACCAGAAGATTTTCGACAACGAAAGATACAACCTAATCGTTGAAGAGAATCAAATAATCGCGCGTTCGTTGCTCACATTCGGTCTTCATGTCCATGTCGGCATAGCCGACCCTGATCGGGCAATTCAGATCATGAATGCGGTGCGCTACATGCTGCCGCATATGCTTGCTCTCTCTAC
Source organism: uncultured Acidobacteriota bacterium (assembly GCA_963726075.1). Taxonomy (GTDB): domain Bacteria; phylum Acidobacteriota; class Blastocatellia; order Pyrinomonadales; family Pyrinomonadaceae; genus UBA11740. The sequence continues at coordinate 1,296,649 of CAVSAQ010000002.1, forward strand.
TTCATCGCCGTTCTGGGTAGGTAAACACACCGGTTTAAAATCTTACCGGTCCGAAGTGTTTACCAGAATGCCGCGTACCGGCATTCCAGACCATTTCGAATCGGCTAGCTCGTTTCAAAACTACGTTTCACTTCTGATCGAAACAGGTTGCATCGATGACGGGAAGAAGATCTATTGGGACGTGCGTCCGCACCCGTTCTTCCCGACGCTGGAGTTTCGCATCTGCGATATTCCCACCCGCGTGGACGACACGATTGCCATCGCCGCGCTTTTTCAGGCACTGGTGGCGAAGGTCAATAGACTTCTTGACCAGAATCTAACCTTCCGGCCCCATCATAAAATGCTGATCGAGGAGAACAAATGGCGCGCCGTACGTTACGGGCTCGACGGCAAGATGATCGATTTCGGCAAGGGCAAGGAAGTGCCAACCCGTGACGTGATTCGTGAGGTTCTGACGTTCGTTGACGATGTCGTGGACGACCTCGGATCGCGCGAAGAAATCGAACACATCTACACGATTCTTGAGCGCGGCACGTCGGCCGACGAACAGCTTCGAGTGTGGCGAGAGACAGGCGATCTCAAGGCCGTCGTCGACCACTTGATTGAAACGACTATGGAAAGAGTTCCCAGTGAACTGACTTCCAGAGCATTAACTGCGGCGGCGTGAACCTTTAGTCCGCCCAACGCTAACGCTTCAAATCAGCTTATAGTCTAGAAAAAAGGGCGGCCGGCCTAAGCCTCCGCCCTTTTCGACTACGTCGTCGCTGCGACTATTTGTTGTGATTGCCGTTCGCGTTGGCGTTAACGGGACGTACACCCGAGGTGTTCTCATTCCCGTTATTGTTTACAACCACCCCTGTTTTCGGAGGTGCGTTGTTAGCATTAACATTGCCAACGTTGGCGTTTGTCTCAACCACTCCGTTACGGTTAGCACCGTTTTCATTCGCCGTGTTTTGACCACAAGCCGCGGTCAGGCTCAACGTCGCCAGAACGAATAGAAAAGCTAAGTTTCTTTTCATGTTTCTTCCTTATTTGAAAGTAAGGCCTAGCGGTTGACCGCTTCGGCGCGATACTTCTTCCAATCCTGCTCAAAATATTCCGCATCTTCCGGAGTGCGCGGGTTGACGCCCATTAGGATGCCGCCCTTCTTGATGCCTTCTTCATAGTCCTTGACGCGCTCTTCAGGAATTCCTGCGCCTACAAGCAGTCCGATTAGACCGCCGGTTGCGCCGCCGGCACCCGCGCCTGCAATCCCTGCGGCGAGTGGTCCTGCGATAAGCAATCCCAGCCCCGGCAAAGCCAGAGTCGTGCCGATCGCGGCAATCGCTGCCAAGGTGGCGCCCACTGCGCCTCCGATGCCTGCACCAGTGCCCGCGCCCTTCAGTGCCTTGTTTCCTAATTCCGTTTCTCTGTTATCGACGGCGAAATGTTTATTCCGCGTTTCGTCGGACATCACCAGGTTGACGTCTTTGTCGCTATAGCCCCTGCTGGTGAGCGAGCCGTAGGCGCTCTCAGCACTGTCTCGATCGGGAAATAGTCCCGTTACCATGCTCGATTTTGTTCTTGCTGCTGTTGTATCTGACATAAATATTCTCCTCCGTGTCGCAGATAAGTTTCGGAATCGAAGAGCGCAGATGAACTGCTGGCATTTGCGTCTCGGGTCTCGTGTGACTATGTGACTCCGCGTAATAAACAGGACCCGAAGACCAAATGTGCATGCTTTTCGGTTCCTAACCAGTGATGTTTAGTTAAAGTGCAATGAATGTGCCGCTACGTAGATTGGCGTCAGTTTCGAAGAAGTCTTGGGAATGAATTGTTGGGCGCGTTGCACTAGTCAGCGGCAAGAGAAAGTACTGATGCGGATCGCGCTCGGCGTCCTACGTGAGATTGTTTGAGCGCGGTGTTATAGGGGTTTTGCGCTTGAGGAAGCTCTTCACCGTTCAGCTCGCCAACGATGTGGCTGCCCGGGAAAGCGAACAATAGGTGATGCGTCGAAACTTCAATTTAACGGACGTAGTAATGCGGAGTAAGGGTCGCGAACGAATCCGTTTTTAATACGCTTGGCGAAACGTGGAAGAGTTACCGTACATTTTCAGTGGCTGCGAGAATTACAAAAAAACGACACGATTAAGAAGCGACTTCATGAAAAAGAACACGCAGGTCTCGGCAATGACGCACGATCTCCTGCTCGCGCCAGGCAAAGACTTCAGTCTCTGATGCGACGCTTGAACCCACAGACTAAAGTCTGTGTTACTCCCGCCCGGCGCTTTCTTTGCGCAAGGCACCGCGACATTCGATCGACTTCAATCGTCAATGAATTTTGCACTCATCATTCGAAAGGCAACTCATTTCCCTCGAGTGAAATCAAACCCGCCGGAGATGGTGTTTCATGGAAATTTTTTCTAAAAGTTCTTGACACGATCGCCATTGATACTTTATACAAGACAGTTCGCGCGAAACACTGATCGCGCACTGTGAGAGAAAAACTTCAATGCTGAACAACAGGACAAACCGGAAACACACGATGAAATGGCAGCCGCGCGCCGCCATGTATACGCTCGTCTGTTCGTTAGGTTTGAACGTCTCAGCGACCAATATTTTTGGCGGCAGACGCGGACAAGAAACGTCCATAGATAGCCGTCGAATCAGGCAATAATCAGCGGGAGCGGACTCCCGCTCCCAAATCTCAAAGCAAAATTCGCAGAGAATTGAAGGAGCGGGCAGCTTCCCTTGGAGGCTTAAAGCCCGCTCTTTGAGTTTTTTGACAATCGAAATACCTGGGTGGCACAGACTTTAGTCTGTGATGTGAATTTGTGACGCGCGATGTAGCAAGATGAAATCACAGACTGAAGTCTGTGCCACTGATTTGCGAGAGATGAAGGCAGGGAGCCTTCCCTGCTGTCTGAGATCAAGCGTCAACTCGATCTCATAAACATCGCGGATGACGACGCTGTTGCTTTGCGAGCGGTCCAGGCGTCGCCATCGTCAGGAGAAGTGTGCCTCGACGTGTGTCTGCGGCATTGTTCTCTCTGCCTTCATCTATTTTTTAGCACGAAATGAATTTGAGATCGAAATTGCGGTCAGAACCATCTGCGGTAGCGGATGGTTGAACCCTGCGAAAGCTCAACCAAAGATCAACCGCCCGCTACCGCCGGCGGTTCGGACCTCGCAATCGAGATCTGAAATTCATTTCGCGTGTGTGGCTGAGCAGCAAAAGCATCTCCTTCGAAATTGAGCGTCCGTGCGGATTTCGTAGGTGCGAGTCCTGCCACAGTCACCAGAACTGTTCTGTAGGGATGTAGGCTAACTGGCAAACCGTCGGTCTCCAGAATCGAAGTTCTCAGTTCAAATCTGAGCGTCCTTGCCAAATTTGGAAGGTGGCGCGCGGTGGCGCGCAACTGGTCTTGAAAACCAGGCCGAGCAACGCGTCTTCGAGGGTTCGACTCCTTCACCTTCCGCCACTTTGGAGGCGTCGCCTAACGGTATGGCAGTCCCGATTTATCGGGACTAAATCGCCGCGCATTGCGTGTGCAGGTTCAACTCCGGTCGCCCCCACCAAACTTTCGGCGGTGAGATCGAGTGACAGCACTGGTGGCTGTCAGCGCAGCTCGCTCACCGCCGGAACAATCGCGGACCTGTAGCTCAGCGGAATCAGAGCGCGACTCTGCGAAGGTCGAGGTCGCACGTTCAAATCGTGCCAGGTCCGCCAAAATGTCAGAACCACCTGCGGTAGCGGGTGGTTGATCGCTGTACTTGAATCGATTGAATTACAAAGTTCAACCGCCCGCTACCGCCGGCGGTTCTGACACTGCTCATGCCGGCGTAGCCCAATCGGGAGGAGGCGCTAGTCTTCCGTTCAGTTCCGCCAACTTTAAGAGACTCTACCCAATCAATAATTGTCCTGGCGTAGCACAAATGGTAGTGCGGCAGGCTTATACCCTGTGAGCTCCCGATTAGAGCGTGATCCAGGTTCGAATCCTGGCGCCAGGACCACACGCGCGTCAGTAGCCAAATTGGAGCAAGGCACCTGCCTCTTAAGCAGGGGATTGTGAGTTCGAGTCTCACCTGGCGCACCAATTTAGTAAACAGAGTGTCAGAAGCCCGACCGTTAGGAAGGGCCAGTTAGCCAGGCAAGCCCTTGCTGACGCGCGGGCTTCTGACGTCTTTAGAAAGGAGAAATCAGAATGCCTTACGAACAACTACCAATCGGTGGTGCCCACCGCGAGATTCTCTCGTGGGCCAATCACGAATTCGGCATTGAAGAACAGTCAATGCTGAGAAATGTTTCGCGCCTACCATGTTTGTTTAAGCACGTTGCGCTGATGCCCGATGCGCACCTGGGCAAAGGCAGCATGGTCGGTTCAGTAATCGCGACAAAGGAAGCAGTGATTCCTGCCACCGTCGGCGTCGACATCGGCTGCGGCATGATGGCGGTGAAGACGCCATTCAAAAGCGGCATCCTTGATGGCAAGTTGAAAGAGCTGCGCATCGCGATCGAAGAAGCCATTCCCGTAGGCTTTAACGCGTACAAAGAATCGGTTGACGAGTCTTCGTACTGGGACGGGTGGAGTGACTTCGGCGACCTTCACCCGGGCGTTCACGATCGAAAAGCCAAAGCGATGAAGCAACTGGGCACGCTGGGTGGCGGCAACCACTTCATCGAAGTTTGTCTGGACACAGAAAACTTCGTCTGGTTGATGCTGCACTCGGGTTCACGCAACATCGGCAAGGAACTGGCTGAACGCCATATCACAACGGCAAAATCGCTGTGGCGACTCTCGGAACTTCCCGCGCCCGATTTGGCTTACTTCATTCAGGGCACGCCGGAATTTGCGGCGTACTGGAAAGACTTGAAGTGGGCACAAATTTACGCGATGAAGAACCGCGAGATCATGATGACGCGTCTGTTGAAGGTCTTCAACAGAATGTTCAATCATCGTCAGCCGTTCAAGCCTGAGCTTCAGGTCAACTGTCATCACAACTATGTTGCGCTCGAAGAGCATTACGGCGAAACGGTTTTCGTCACGCGCAAGGGCGCAATCAACGCAGACAAGGACGCCTACGGCATCATTCCCGGATCGATGGGCGCGAAGTCCTTCATCGTCAAAGGGCGTGGCGTGGCAGAGAGTTTCCACTCCTGCTCTCACGGCGCCGGCCGCAAGATGTCGCGTGGCGCGGCCAAGCGAGCCTTCACCAAGGATGACCTCGCTCGTCAGACTTCGGGCGTCGAGTGTCGCAAAGACGCGGGCGTGCTGGATGAAATTCCAGGAGCCTACAAATCGATCGAAGCGGTGATGAAGAACCAGCAAGATCTGGTTGAAATCGTCGCCGAGATTAAACAAGTGGTCTGTGTCAAAGGATGAAGACGGAAGGATGAAGGAAAGTGATCCTTTAGCGACTTCGCCTTCATCCCTCACTCTTCCTATTTCATCCTTATCTTTTCGGGGTGTGGTGTAACGCAAGCATCCGAGTCCTGGGAACTCGTGGCGACAGTTCAATTCTGTCCTCCCCGACCAATAACAGCAGGCAAAAGGCAGTAAGCAGAAGGCAGCAAGGTTCGTGTTACAACAGTTGCGTTCTGCCTTCGGCGTTCTGCTTTCTGCCTTTTTGCCCCTGTAGCTTAACGGAAGAGCGGCTCGCTTCGAACGAGTCAGGTACGGGTTCAAGTCCTGTCGGGGGTTCCATTTTGGAGTGCGGCGGCAAGCGTTAGCGCGACGCTGCTTTGGATCCAATCTAAGAACATACAATTCAATGTCCTCACCCACAATCCAAAGCGCCGTCGCCCGCTTCGCCCGGGGTCCCCAGCGTGGCAGCCACGCTGGGGTGGTCAATCTGCCGGCGCACTCCAAGACGCGGAAGTGATGTAGCTGGAAACATGCGAGTCTTCCAAACTCGTCTTCGAGAGTTCGAATCTCTCCTTCCGTTCCAAAACAGTGGCACAGACTTTAGTCTGTGACTTCTCCTTAACAGACTCTGTGCTGTGCCCCATCACAGACTGAAGTCTGTGCCACTTACTCTTGCGCGCGTCGCCAAGCGCTAAGGCGCCGGATTGCAAATCCGGTATCGTGAGTTCGAGTCTCACCGCGCGCTCCACACTTAATCCGTGCTTGTACTTAGTGCTTTGTACTTGGCCGTCTGGGAAAGCTGATTCAGCAACCCCAGGAGATCAAAGACCAAAGATCACTCTTCAGAAAGGAGGTGCCGGGCAATGGCACTTAACGGCAGAGTTCTGCTGCTTAACCAAACCTACGAGCCGCTCGGCACCGTCAGTGTCGCGCGCGCAATCATCATGGCGTTCAAGAACACGGTCTTTGTCGAGGAATTCGACGGCGATCGCGTACTGCGTTCGGCCCATGATGAGTTCCCTGTCCCGTCGGTAATTCGCCGGCGGACTTATATCAACGTGCGCCGCCGACGCGAGCAATCGGGCATGAAGCGCCTGCGAATTTATATGCGCGACAAGTTTCGTTGCCAGTACTGCGGGGAAAAGAAGGGCGTGGCCGAGCTGACGCTCGATCACATCCTGCCGCGTTCGCGTGGCGGTGATAACTCGCCCGTGAACATCGTCACGGCTTGCATCAAGTGCAACAACCGGAAGAGCAACCGCACTCCGGAAGAAGCACGCATGCCTCTGCTGACGACGCAGACAGCGCTACGCGTGAAGCTCGAACGTGTCGTGCTCTGTCACTACGCAGAGGCGCGGGCCGAATGGCGCAAGTACCTGTTCATGGACGCGCACGATGATCGCGCAGTCATGGACAAGGTGCACAAAGAAAGACGGTCTTAGGTCGGCAATGAAAGGTCTTAGGTTTTTGGACTTTGGTCTTTGGAGTGAATTCCAACTTGACAGTCTTCACTGACGAAACCAATTGCAAAGGCCCAAGACCTAAGACCTAAGACCACCATGATCTGGTCGGATAGCTGAGACGGATTAGCGCGGGTCTGAAAAGCCCGAAAGGTTGGTTCGATTCCAACTCCGACCACCATCCATAAGTTTCGAGTTTCGGGTTACGAGTTTCGAGTTCGTTCGTGGCGACTTGTTCCTAACTCGAAACTCGAAACTTTGAACTCGAAACTGAAATATTTCCGCCCGAGTAGCTCAACTGATTGAGCGCTGGTCCTACAAACCAGAGGTTGAAGGTTTAAGTCCTTCCTCGGGCACCAATATCATTAGGCAGAAGGCGGTAGGCAGAAGGCAGGCATCAACAAAACACATGGGCTGTCTTTCCTGCCATCTGCCGCCTGCTTACTGTCTCCTGTTATCGGGGCGTGACTCATCCCGGCAGAACGGTGGCTGCCGGGAGCGTGGAGTTCGCAGAGGCGTGTCGGCCTCACGCCCCGACCAAAATTTGGAGTGCGGACTTGTCGCCGCTTTGGACGCATTACTGTGATCGAAAGAGCAAAGCGCCGACAAGTCGGCGCACTCCAAACGGCCCGCGTTCCCGGCATCGGTCTTCTAAACCGATGTGTAGCTCAAATGGAGGGAGCAAGCGTCTCATAAGCGCGAGGTTGGTGGTTCAAATCCACCCACAGCCACCAGATCATTGTCGATTGCCAATTTCCGATTGCCGATTTGAGTGGTAGGTAGGACTCCTTCATTTCCAAAGCCAATTGGAAATCGGCAATTGGCAATCGACAATATCCCGGGCTGGTGATGTAACCGACAGCATAGAAGTCCTGCAAACTTCTCGTGAGGGTTTGAATCCCTCCCAGTCCACCAAAAATCTTCTGTGCTTTGTACTTAGTACTTTGTGCTTTGCTTTTGTCTTGTCCCCCGGAACTCATCCTTCGAAGAAACCAAAGTACAAAGTTTGTAGTGCACTGACGAAATGAGACAGTCAGTTAAGCAACAATGGTTTTGAAGCAAACTGCTCGAACTCAACTGGTGGTCGGTAGCCAAGAGCTGAGTGGAGCCGCTTGCGATTGTACACTTCTTCAATGAAGTGCTTGATCGAGGCGCGCGCCTCGGTCAGTGTTTGATAGTCGGCTAAGTAAACTTCTTCGTATTTCACGGTGCGCATGAAGCGCTCCGCTTTAGCATTGTCGTAAGGGTTACCAGTGCGACTCATGCTGACGCGGATCTGATGTTTGACAAGTAAAGAAACGTAGTCGGCCGCGGCGTACTGCTTGCCCTGGTCCGAGTGATGAATCAGGCCCGCTTTGACCTGACGATTCGCCAGCGCCATCTTGCAGCGCGGCCATGGGCAACTCGGTCATCATATGGCGCTCGAGAGCCCAACCGATGACGCGCCGACTGAAAGCGTCCATGAGCACGGCCAGGTAAACGAAGTCGCGCGGCAAACGGATGTAAGTGATGTCAGCCACCCAGAGTTGATCGATAGCAGTCAGGCTCAAGTCCCGAGTCAGGTTGGGGAAGACTTTCAGCGAATGTTTGGAATCAGTGGTAGCGACAAAGGCGCGGCGTCGGCGACAGAGCAGGTTTGCTTCGCGCATATAGCGCAAAACGCGGTCCCGGCCTGTGGGCAAGTTCTGCCGCTGCAGCTCGGCAGCCATCGGACGATGTCCATAAGTGGGCATCTCCAACGCGATGCGCTGAATGGCCTGCCGCCGTTCGGTCTCGGCGCGATCGGCAGCCGGTTGAACCTGCTGAATACGTTGCCGGTAGTAGGTAGTCCGCGAGACGCCGACCGCCGCACTGAGCCAACCAATGGCTCGTGCGTCGTTCGCCGTCTCACTGACTGCCTGATTGATGAGTTGGGTCATCCGCTGATTCCAATCGTGTTCTTTGACTACGTTTCTTCCTCGAGCTTCTGCAAGACTTTTTTTAGCAGATCGTTTTCCATGGTTAAGCGACCGACCATGCGCTCGAGAGCGGCAATGCGGGCTTCATCAGTGTGCGGCCGGCCTTTGCCTGAAAACGCTTTATCTTTGTAACGGCGGTGCTGCCGGCACCACCGAGACAGCATGTTTTGGTTGACTTGGTGTTCGCGAGCCACTTGCGCCTGGGACTTCCCGGCTTCAACTTCGCGCACCACTTGTAACTTGAAATCACGGCTGAATGTTCTGCGTCTGACAGCCATTTAAGCCTCCTGCTCTTACTGAGTAGTAGACTTAACTTTCTGTCGCAGTCAATCAGTGCAGTTCAGAGCAAAGGCCCTCCTCCGCGCGGTGTAGCTCAATGGCAGTAGCACTCGATCGATAATCGAGCGACGAAGGTTCGATTCCTTCCGCCGCGACCAAATGATTCATGGGTATGTTCTGAGCTGTCTTCACGGGCACAGGCTCTTTTGGATATTCTTGGCGAAGATTCGGAAATACTTAGCGCCGAAGAGATCAATCAACTAGTACGAGAGGTGATTCTTGAAGGGATAAGGTTCACAATTTTTTTCAGCGCGACGAATGCCGATGGAACTACATGTCTATAAAACACGTGGTTCCGGGTTCGAGTCCCGGTGGCTCCAAAAAATGCGGGGCCATAGCTCAAGGGTAGAGCACGCGTTTCATCAACTCTTGTCGTCGCGCTTTCTCTTTCTTGACAGGTTTCTTATGGTAACTTGCCCAGGCTTTAAGATTCATGTTTTTCATGGAACGCTAATGCCCGCTTGGCTCAGTAACAGGAAGGACGCTTTGAAGTCCTTCCTGTTCTTTTATTTACAGGAACCTCTTCGACTAGCTTGACAACTTTTTGACCCGAGCACTTTCGGCGTAGCCGAGAACAATCAATGCCTGCGGCGTCTGTGACCTTCCCTTCGTCCTTAGGTCAACTCTTTTGCACTTCGCTGTTATACCGACCACAATGGCGGCACGTCGGACAGGTCAGTGGAAGTTTGCCTCTACGCGTGACTTCCCTTCTGTAAGAGTCTATAAGGCGACCGCCGCGACTTGGCGCTCCGGTTGCCGCACGTATGACATCGCCGGCTTGAGCGGCCGGGTCACCAATACCGGGCAAGGCGCCTGACGTAGTACTCGATCGACATTCGAGCCAAACAGCGTCTGCATGCCGAAACCCGCCCCGTGCGCCCCGAGACAAATAAGATCAATCTTGTGCTTTTCTGCGTAGTTAAGTATTTCGCGATAAGGCTGACCCTCGCTAACAGCGTGCTTGATGTCGCACCAGAGATGCGCTTCTGCCGGGACAGCCTTTTGCAAACGGTGCGCTGCCTTGTGATAGGTTCCCTCGCGGCCCAATGGATACCACGAGATCTCCGATTCATTTAGCGAGTAAGGAGGCAGGACATGCAGCAGGTGCAACTCTGACTGGTACTCCTGCGCGAGTGATAGCGCATAGTTAAGCGCCAATTCTGAATAATCGGAAAAATCGTACGCCACGAGAACGCGTTTGAGCTCAATCTTCGTCTCAGAGCCGCTTACCCAATCGCGTTCGTCTGAATGCATGACCAAAACGGGGCAGGGAGCGGTCCGTGAAACCGACTCGGCAGTCGATCCAAGTAGTGCCGCGCGATGCGGCCGTCGGCGTGAACGCATAACGATTAGGTCAACGCAATACCTGGCGGCTTCGCGCGCTATTGCTTCGCCGGCGTCATCGCAGGTAACGACTAAGCTCTTCCAATCGAGCCCACTCAGATCAGCCGAACCCCAGTGCTTTTGAAGTGCTTCCCTGATTGTCTCGGCCGCTTGATCATAGGATTGCGTTTCAGCGCCGCCTAGGTCGCAATGCAAAAGGAGTAGCTCGGCGTTGTAGGCCCGCGAGAGTGCGATGGCATATCGCAAAGCCTCGTCGGAATCAGGCGATAGATCCGTTGGACAAAGGATGCACTCGATTTTCATAGACTTCTTCAGGGTCGCAGCCCTGCCTCCGCAGGAGCTTTGTGCAACGGTTGTGCCGGAGCGTAATCCCAAGAGTTTCAGCGTTCGTGACCGGTAACTGCGAATAATCCCCTAATCGTCAGGGGATAATCCGCAATTTTACTGAGCTGTTCGAATTGAAACGTTCGGCAGACCTGAGGTTTCAAGCCAAGCGTCGTCGTTCTCACTAAGACGCGAGATTCCGAATTGCTTTGGCAGGGGCGCTTAAGAATCCACTTAAATCAGGTGCGGCCCATGAGCCACGCGACCACCATTGCAATTGCCGCCGCCGTCATAACAACGGCCGTGATCCACCCCAACCATCGAAGCAGCGGCGGATTTGTTCTTTCTCCCATTACAGTTGCGTCGCTTGATAAGAGGGTGAGCAAAACAATCAAAGGCGGTGCCAGCATGCCGTTTACTACAGCCGCCCAAAAGAGCATGCGAACGGCGTTAATTTGCAGGTAGTTCAGCAGAAGTCCCAACGCCACTGCAACAGCAAGCACAGCATAAAATTTGGACGCCCGCCGTGGACGATCCGCGAGAGATCCTCGCCAGTGCATCGCTTCTGAAACAGCGTATGCAGCGGAGCCAGCAAGCACGGGAACGCCCAGCATGCCGGTGCCTATCATTCCGAGTGCGAACAGCCAATATGCAGTATCGCCAGCTAGCGGGCGTAATGCTTCGGCGGCTTGACGCGCTGTTTCAATATCATGGTGCCCGGAGACGTGAAGCGTTGCGCCGGTCGCCAGCATGATGAAATACATCGCGAGATTCGCGAACGCCATCCCGGTTAAGACATCAGTGCGTGCGACACGAAGCTCTTCGTCGGTTGCACCGCGTCGCGAATGAACGGTGAGCCGGCCTAGTTTTCGCTCTTCTTCAACTTCCTGCGCGGCCTGCCAGAAAAACAAGTATGGCGAAATCGTGGTGCCAAAGACGCCGAGCACTGTCGCAATGTACGACGCACTAAAGGTGAGTCGCGGTAAGAACGTCGATGCCAACACATCGCTCCAATTCGGACGAGCGAGAAACGCGGTGATGACGTAGGCGAAAAGGACGAGAGTCAGCCACTTGAAGATGCGCGCGATATTCCGGTAGCTGATCCAAACCAAAAGGCCAACGATCAGAAGCGCGTAGAGTGGCAGCCAAAGGTAGCCGCTCACCCCTGTGATCATGCTTGTCGCCTCAGCCATGCCGCCCAGATCGGCGCCGATGTTAATTGTGTTCGCAACTACGAGAAGTAGGCACGCACCCCAGAGAACCGTGCGCGAGTAACGGCGCCGCACGACGCCGGCCAAGCCGAGGCCGGTGACCATTCCCAGGCGTGCGCACATCAATTGAACCGCTGACATCAACGGAAACGAAAATAGCGTCGTCCAGAGTTGGGAATAACCAAAGGCGGCGCCTGAGACTGAGTAAGTTGAGATACCCGAGGGATCGTCGTCCGCTGCGCCAGTGATCAAACCAGGACCGAGCTCGCGAAAGAAATGACGCAGCTTTGCGGCGCGAACGCGCTTGAACACTCTTCGGATTGGAGGCTGAATCATGCGCTGCACGTTGATCGAGTTGGACGATAGTGCTTCGGTATTCCTATGGTTTAATCGCCACTTTCAAAACTCCCTCTTGCCGTCCGCCAAACAGATCGTAAGCATCGGCAATCTTTTCCAAAGGGAAGGTGTGGGTCAGCAGCGGCGTTAGATCCACACGAGTGCTCTTTACGACTTCCATCAAACGGCGCATTCGTTCTTTGCCACCGGGGCATAGGGTCGTGACGATGCGGTGATCCCCGAGACCCGCGGCAAAGGCCTCATACGGCATCTGCAGCTTGCCGGAATATACGCCGAGACTCGAAAGCGTGCCGCCAGGCCGCAAGCTGCGAAGTGCGCTCTCGAAGGTCTGCTGCGTGCCCAGCGCTTCAATCGCAACGTCAGCACCACCGCCGGTCAATCGTTGAACCTCACTGACAACATCCACGTTTCGATAATCGAGTACCACATCGGCGCCCATTCGCTTTGCCATCGCGAGGCGATTGTCATCGCCGTCTATACCGATGATCAAAGTTGCGCCCATCAGCTTTGCGCCGGCGGTGGCGCACAGTCCTATCGGTCCCTGCGCGAATACGACGACCGAGTCGCCGATACGAATGTTGCCCGACTCTGCTCCGCTGAAACCGGTCGATGCGATGTCAGCCAGCAGAACTACTTGCTCATCGGTCAGTTCGTCCGGGATCTTTGCTAGATTTGCCTGCGCGTGAGGAACCAGCACATATTCGGCTTGGGCTCCGTTGATTGTATTGCCGAAGCGCCATCCGCCGATCGCTTCGTAGCCTTCGCCATGGCCACACTGAGACAGTTGATTCGAGAGGCAGGCTCGGCATTGGCCGCAAGGAGTTATTGCGCCCACTAATACCCGATCCCCGACTGAGTATCCGGTTACGCCGGCTCCCAGTTCTTCAATGACACCAACCGGTTCATGACCGATGACGAGCCCTGGCTTCACAGGGTATTCGCCACGCAAGATATGTAGATCAGTTCCGCAAATCGTAGTCAGAGTTACGCGGATCACTGCATCGCCAACGCCCGCGCGAGGCCGTTCGACTTCTTCTACGCGAATGTCGTTCGCGCCGTGAAATACATTGGCTCTCATTTTAGCCATACTGGCAATCCCTTCAGAGCGATGCGCGCAGTTGCCGGCGCGCTTTGAATAATTGAGACTTAGACGTGCCTATAGAGTGTCCTGACATAAGCGCGATTTCATCGTGGTCATGGCCGTAAACATGAAAAAGAATGAAGGTGACGCGGTAGCCTGGCGGAAGTTGGGTGATTGCTCTTTGAAGCCCGATTCGGCTCAAGATGGTCATCGCTCGAAATGGTTCTGTGTCTCCGAGCGCGCGATCCGGAATCTCTTCATCGCTTGATTGCACTGGCCGCAAGCTGCGACGACGAAAGTGCATCAACACATGGTTGACTGTGAGGCGGCTTAACCAGGTCTTAAATGCCGAGTCGCCTCGAAACCCCCGGACATAATGGAAGACCTTAATGAAGACTTCCTGTGCAAGGTCCTCTGAGTCGGCAGCATTCGTGGTCATGCGCAAGCAAATCGAGTACACGTTACGATTGTGCCGAATATAGCGTTGCTCAAGCGCCTGCATGTCGCCGGTTCCAGCTCGCTGGGCGAGCGTGTAGTCGGACATTTCGATTCGCTCAGTGTTAGTCGTCACGTTGATCAAGCCGCCTCGCTGAAACGCCGCGCTCACAAGCCTCCGTTATTCGGTAGCCACCAAGAACTTCAATCCGTGCGGCAGGCGCTTCCCTAATGACCTCGACAGAACAATGCGCCCGGGCTGAAACTGCCGAGGAAACACTCCCCATTAACAGACGATCGATCCCTCGCATACCTTTCGCGCCGACAAACACGCAGTGCGCACCCCAGCTTTCAGCCTCCGCAACAATTTCATCCTTGGGATTGCCTCTTCGGATCATGACGGCCGCATCAAGTCCCACCGAGCGTAGCTTGTCGGCCGATGGCTGAAAAATGTTCCGCACCTGGTCCCAGTTGTTTTCGTCAGCAACTCCGATCCATCGCATCTCTGCCGGTTGGTTTGGATCGTCCGCCACGGCCATCACGGTATCGACGATGGTCAGCAGTCTTAATTCAGTTCCGGCGGGCCACTGTCTTCGGTAAACAGCTTCCACTGCGGAGTGTGAGTTAGAGGAATTATCTACCGCAATAAGGAGCCTGAGTGGAGAATCGATGTCCCTCTGCGTGGCCCGCGCGACGCGGACGGAACAACCCGCATCGTAAAGGACTCTCTGGGAAACGCTGCCAAGAATTAGTCTTCCACCCAAAACCGAATGGCCGTGCGCGCCAACTACCATTAGATCAGCCTTCCAATCGTCGGCCTTTCTGATCAAGGCCCACGCGGGCGACTCTGCCTGCGCCTCGTAGCTGACCTGCCACTCCGGAAAAGCTTCTTTGACTTGTTCACTAGCCTGCTGGGCCATTGCCTTGGCCTGATTTAGTTTGCGCTCGGCGCGTTCGTGGGCGAGTTTTACACCTTCCGGCACGTACATAGGGAAGGTGTTATCAAGTTCTTCATCGAATGGCGGAGGCACAAAGACGTCGGCTATAGACAAGACCAGGGCTTCGGCTTTTGCCGGCAATCCCGCGTTTTTCAAATCATCGAGTGCGGCCTTTGCACAATCAGAGCCGTCGTAAGCGATTAGTATCTTCATCATCTTCATTGCGCCCCTTAGTCTAGTGTTGTGTCGGCATGCGTTCCCTGCATTGATTGCAGAATTCTATGGCCGGATCAGAATCAAGCTTTGCATCCTCAATACCTCGTCCGCACTTAATGCAGCTTCCATATGAGCCCGCCATGAGCCGATCCAGGGCATCATCCACCAATCGCAGACGTTGCTTTAATTTCTTGGCCTCACGGGTGTCGCCGACAACCGCTCGGAATTCATGCGAAGGCCAGGGCTCGCGAATCAGCGCTTCACAGATCTCTTCTCTTTCTGAATGAAGCTGATACCAGGTACTCCCTGTAGAGTGGGCCGCCGCGCCTATAGACGGAGTTTCGACACGCGTGTTCATTTAGTTCGTCCTCCGAGCTTAATTCGATCATTCCTTTGGAACTTTTCCCACCGTCTGGAATGCAACCGACATTCCGGGCAGTACTTGAGAGAATTGTGAGCGTTTGAGCTGTCCCGGCCATGGCGTGTGGAAAGTTTCGCTGGAAGTGGGAAAAAGCGCGCAGAGAATCTGTAGGTCGGCGAGCTATGGAATGCCAACGAGATTGAGAACAAACGGTCCGGTCAGGCTAACGATAATGCAGCCCAGAATCATTAAAACAATTCCGGGGATCGCTAAGTCGGAAAATGTGACTCCGCCTTCTCCGTAAACCATTGCGTTCGGCGGCGTGCTAATCGCAAACGGGATACCCAACGACGCAGCGATCGCGATTAGAATCGCGGTTGAAGGAGCAGGATCGATTCCGGCTGCGAGTGGAATCAGCATTGTGACGGAAGCCGTGTTGCTCATCAGCGCAGAAAATAGCGCACTTGCCAAACAAAGAGTGAAAAGCCGCGCAACATGAGGGACGTCCTGCCATGGCATTGCGGCAGCGGCAGCTCCAACCACGCCGGACTTCTCCAGCAAATTGCCCAGTCCAATACCACCAGCGATAAGTAGGAGGGTTGACCAGTCGATTCGTGACAGATCATCACGTCGCAGCAGTCCCGAACCAAAGAGAACGGCGGTCGTGATGAGCGCGACAATTGCAGAAGGAACTCTGTGAAAAGGTTCGGTGAGCCAAGCTGCGACGGTCAGGAAGAACATCAGCATTACCAGCCGTGCGCGAAAGTTTGGCGCTCTCAACGGAATCTCTGGCAGATCATGGATTGGGCCGCGAACTCGAAAGCGCAACATGAGAAGCAACAGTCCAGCCAGGACCAGCCCTAGGGTCAAGGGCAAAGCAAAGATCATCCAGCCGGTAAACGTGATTACTCTGGTGGACGAGATTGCGGCAATGGCGATCGCATTTGGCCCTGTCCCGATTGGTGTTGCCATGCCGCCAAAATTTGCGCCAATAGCAATTCCCATCAGCAACGCGCGGCGAAAATGATTACCCTTAGAAACTTCGGCAAAAAGCGGGGAAAGTGCGGCGATCATCATCGCTGCCGCTGCAATATTGGACATCCACATTGACAGCGCAGCGGTAGCCGCCATGGTCAGAACTAAAAGAAGGACCTTCGAACCCCGCGAGAGGCGAACTGCCAGACGAGCAATCAGGCGATCGATTCCATAACGGCTAGCCGCAACACTGAGCGCGAACCCGCCCAGGAACAGCGCGAGAACTGGATTAGCTGACCAACCCAGCACACTTGGCAAACGAAACTGATCCCCAAGACCGAAGAGCAGAAGCGGTGTCAGCGCCCAAAGGACCAGAGTTGGGACATATGGCGGAACAACTTCAGTTAGCGAGAGTGTGAGATAGATTCCCGCGACGATGATCGCTCGTTGCAGTAGCGGTTCCCGAATCCAGACAAGAGATGAGATAAGACAAGCCGCGATTATGCCGGCCGCAAGCAATAGTCGGATCTGCGGTCTTGCTGAGATGGATTCTACGGTCCGAGTCATTGTGCAAGATTCTTTAGAATGATTCCTGCCGCATACGCAAGGCCCGCGGCAATTGAACCAATCGCGAGCGTTGACAGCCCGGATCGCCACCACGACACCGTAGCCCAACGGCTCTTAACAGAACCAATCGCGAAAAACACGCCACCGGTCATCACGATTGAGAAAGTCAGCGGATCGTTAAATCCGAACAAGAAAGGAATCAAGGGAACAAGCCCGCAAGCTAAGAAAGCGCTGAACGTTGAGATTGCGGCCAACCAGGGCGAGCGGGCTTCAAGCGGCAGACCGTATTCTTCTGCGAGCATGGTCCGCACCCAACGTTGCCGATCGGACGTGATCAGTTCGACGACGCGATCCAAATCCACGCCTGAGAAACCCTTCCGCGCAAAAATCTGACGGACCTCTTCCCGCTCGCCTTCAGGCGCGAGCTCGATGTGCCGGTGTTCGATCGCTTCGAGGCGGCGCATGTCGTCGTGTTCGGCTTTCGTGCCAAGAAAATTACTTGCCGCCATGGAGAAACCGTCGGCGAAAAGATTTGCGAAGCCAATGATCAGAATGACGGCGGGTGACAACTGGGCGCCCACGACTCCGCTGACAACCGCGAAAGTGGTTACCGACCCGTCGATGCCGCCGTAGATCCAATCGCGCAGATAGTTATGCCGGGGCCCATCGGCTAGTCGTTGATGGATCGCCTCAACCGTGTGTTCGTGTTCCATAGTCGATGGGATAGGGCGAACGGGTGCCAGCTAAGCATGCGCAGCCATTCGTGCCCGATGTTTGAAGATCAGCAGACTCGCTTCTCCCTGATTGTCAACAAACTCTATTGCTTCATCGCGTCCATCCGTCCCCACTTTCGGCGTCAAACGCTCAACATTGGAAATCATATGAGTTAGATGGCGCGTCTCAATCGCATCGTGTCCGCCGAGCATGATCTGAACACGTGGCGCATTAGCGCCTTTCTCTTCGAGGCTGATGCCCGCAAGGGGAAGTCCTTGCTCCTCCGATTGAGCGCCGGCCTCGCCGAACACCTGCAGCCAGGTTGGTCGCGACACGTTGCGCTTGTTGAATTGAGTGAGATAGCGGGCCCAGCCCTCTCGTTCGATAGTGTCTTTCATGATTCTAACCTCTCTAGACTTCGCTTATTCGTCTACGACGCCGGTGATGCGGTCGACCACAATCTGAAACACAAGACTGTCCGGAGCGTCGTCGTGCCTACCACGTTGAACTAAGGTGCAACGCTTATGCCAACAGGATTGGGGTTGATTTAGGCGTCTGCGGATCAAGAATCGAGAGACGCGCTTGCGAGCTTTCTCGCATAAACTTGCGCAACTTTGCGCAGGCCGCAGGCTTACCGGGCCAATTCCACGACGAATCCTATCGGCACAACCGTTGCAGCTTTCTTGTTAGGTTCATATTTGAGAAACGGAAGGTAATCATGAGACGGCTTCAATGGCTAACAGCGGCAATGGCGCTTTCCTTGCTGCTCGCGTCGATAACAACTGCTCAGGAGGAAAGCATCGTCACCCGCACGGACTTTGTGAGTGTCAACGTCATCGTCACTGATAAGAGCGGACGCTACATTCGCGGACTGACGCGCGACGATTTCGAATTGGTTGACGAGAAGGTGAAACAGGAGATCGCACATTTCTCAAGCGATCCCGCGCCGGTTTCACTCGGCATAGTTTACGAAATACATCCCCGGACATCAGATCGAAGATCCGCGATGTTGGCTGCCTTGCGGCAGTTCACGAGAAACCTGAGCGATGGAGACGATTTCTTTTTCATGGCTTTCGGCGCGCAGGGTAGTGTGACGACTGGTTTTGTCCCCACTGAGGAGCAGGCACTTAACCACCTCGCTGCCATCAGGCCAGGCGGAGCGTCGTCTCTCTACGACGCGATTTACAGCGCCGCGGGCCGGTTGCGCAAACAACGAAATCTCAAAAAGGCTCTGCTGATTATTTCAGATGGCAACGACGATCAGAGCACTACGAGCTATAAAGCATTGCGCAATCGTTTGCGAGAGTTTGATGTGCAAATTTACGCGGTCGCCATAGATAATGCGGCGATGGATCGGACCGCCGGCTATGGTCGATGGATTTTCGAAGACATCACGCGCCAAACTAAAGGGCGGGGTCTGGCAAATGCTGAAACCTCAGTTGGGCACGCGGTGCTATCGGAAATGGCGCGCATAAGCGGAGGCACGGCCTATTATCCTGAAACTGAAAACGAACCCGAACTTGTCGGGATTTGCACGCAGATAGCCACGGAACTTCGCCAGCAATACACCCTTGGTTTCTATCCGACCGGCGCCGAATCAAAGAGGACTTGGCATAGGATCAAGATAACTTTGAGACCGGAGAGCGGCCGACGCGGGTTGTCACTGTCGTATCGTCAGGGTTACAGACTTATCAGGTAACAAGGGGAAGAAACGAACAGACTCGTCGAGCTGCGAAGCAGCGGTCTTAAGTAAGCCCAAGGCGAGGTTTTGCGAGCCTTGGGAAACCATGCCCGTTTGATCAGCCGAGCCTGCGAAGCGGGCGACATTTCAGTCTCGAGTCCACAGTTCAGTTTCGAGTCAACCGTGACTTGGTCGCCGTTCCGCGGCTCCTCCAAATTTTGTTTGCTGGTAACCCAAGGCTCGCAGAGCCTCGCCTTGGGCTTAACTACAGCCGCTGCTTCGCAGCTTCACCGCCCTATTGGAAGATGAAGCGAGAAGGTTGAGCCTTCACCCGGAACAGAATTTACTTCCACGCGGCCGCCATGCGCGCGAGCGATACGGCGCACAGCAGGAAGTCCAAGCCCGGTTCCTCCAGCCCTCGTGGTGAAGAAGGGGTTGAAGATGCGGGCGAGATCTTCTTCAGTGATGCCGCGTCCATTGTCTGAGACTTCGACTATCGCTTCGTCTTCAAATTCTTCGGAGCGGTCATTACCAGATCGCGCGACCTGAATCTTAACCGTACCATCATCACCAATCGCCTCGATGGCGTTGATGATCAGATTTAGCACGGCGTCTTCAATCTGAGCTGGATCGATCGCAACGGTTATTGGATCTATAGGGGGCTGAAATTCGATGCTAACGTTTCGGTCGCCGGTAGCGGTATTTGCCAACTGCGCGCGCGCCAAGTTGATGGCGCGCACCACGATGTCCGAGAGTGAACTTGCTCTTACCGAGATCAGTCGCGGACGCGCGCGATCCAGCAGCGCCCGTACAGTACTGTCGATCCTTCCGACCTCATGACGCACCCCTTCCAAAGCTTCTCGCTCAGGATCATTCTTGTCGCGGCGACGAATGAGTATGTCTACCACGCCTTGAATCCCTGCTAGTGGATTCTTGATTTCATGCGCCAAGCCAGCCGCAAGTTCGCCTACGAACGAAAGCTGGGACGCGCGTTGTAGTTCCGCTGACTGCTGGAGAATCTGCGCTTCGGCTAGTTTGAGTTGGGTGATGTCGTGCCTGATAGCGACGTACTGATAGGGTTTGCCTTCAGAATTGAGAAAAGGAACGATGGTCGTGTCGACCCAGTAAATACTGCCGTCCTTCGCCAGATTTCTGAGTTCCCCTTTCCACACCCCTCCGGATGCAATGGTCGTCCACAGATCGCGGATGAACTCTTTTGGATGATAGCCAGAGTTGATAATGCGGTGGTCCTGGCCCAGCAATTCTTCCCGCGAGTATTTCGAGATACGGCAAAACTCGTCGTTAACGAAATTGATGATTCCTGTCTGATCGGTGATCGCCACGATCGTAGACTGATCCAAAGCAAACTTAATGTCAGCGAGTTCTTTGAGCGAACGCTCAAGTTTGTCGCTATCGGTAACATCGAGTTGTTTGGGTTCTTTCAAAGGATAATTATGAATTCAGGATTTCGTTGAGGGTCAGTAGTCGCTAGGCGTCAGACGCGGCGGCGCCGACTTCTTCCAACTTCTTCATCCGATAGCGAAGCTGGTCGCGGGAAATGTGTAGTAGCTCGGCGGCTTTCGTCTGATTTCCTCCGCTGCGCTCTAGCGCTTGACGGACCAAAGACATCTCAACGTCCTCAAGCGAGACGCCATCCGCGGGTAAGCGCATTTGATCCGAGGGAAAAGTCGCACTTCCCGTGCGCGATTCGAGCGCCAGTCCGCGGGGCAGATACTTTGCCGTGATCTCGTCACCGTCTTCGAGGATCATCGCGCGCTCGATGACGTTACGCAGCTCACGAACATTTCCCGGCCATTCATAACCGGCGAAGGCGGAGAGCGCTTCTGGGGAGATGCGATCAATATTCTTACGCAACCGCTTTCTGAAAGTTGACATGTAATGCTCCGCCAGCAAGCGCACGTCGTCACCACGTTCGCGCAAGGGTGGAATATCAATTTGGATCACCGAGAGCCGATAGAAAAGATCGGGCCGAAATCGCCCAGCCTCACCTTCTGACTTGAGATCACGATTCGACGCCGCAATGACGCGCACATCAAGCGGCAGGTCTTTAAGACCGCCGACGCGGCGAAATGCGCCCTCTTCCAACACTCGCAAGAGCTTTGCTTGCAGACTCAGCTCCAACTCGCCAATTTCATCAAGAAATAGCGTTCCGCCCTCTGCTTGTTCGAACAGTCCTTCCTTCCGTGCTTTTGCATCCGTAAAAGCACCCTTCTCGTAACCGAACAGTTCGCTTTCGATCAATGTGGCTGGTATGGCCGCACAGTTAATGGCGACGAACGGATGATCGGCACGGGTTGAGTGGTAGTGAATCGCCTTAACCACTAAATCCTTTCCGGTACCCGACTCTCCCTGCAACAACACAGAGGAAACCTCGCTCTCGGCAACCTTGTGAGCAAGGGCCAACATCTCGCGCATCGCCGGTGATTCGCCCACAATCTGATCGAAGCTGAACTGCTGCGCGCGCTCGCGCCGAAATCGGTTTACTTCCCTGCGCAAGCGGCCGGCTTCGATGCCGTTGCGAATCGCGACCTGCAGCTCTTCAAGATTGATCGGCTTGCCGATGAAGTCGTACGCGCCGCCTCGTAGCGCTGCGATGGTTTCGTCAACCAGCACGTTCGCGGTGATCATGATCACAACTGCATCGGGTTGCCGATGTCGAACTTGGCGCAGCACTTCAAGTCCTGAGCCGTCCGGGAGATTGATGTCCAGAAGAATTGCTGCCGGTTGATCGGCTTCAAACGCGGCCAATCCGGCGCTCGCGGATTCAGCCTGAATGGGTTCGTAACCCCAGCCACGGAGCGCTTCGCCTAGTGACCAGCGAATCATCTTCTCGTCATCAACGACGAGTATTTTTTGTTTTGAGTCTTTCAGCGGTCTTTCTTTCACTTTCCAGTCGCTTGCGGTACGCGCGTATCAACAAGGACTCAGATTATAGGAGGCTAACGCGAACTTCACGAAACTTCCGCCACGGCGGATCAATTCTTCCGTGGATGACACTCAACACACTGGAACATCGAAATGTCGCCCAGATTCACCGGGTGCTTGAAGGGCTCATTAGCTTTGTGACACGTTTCGCACTTGCGATCCGCCAATCCGCCGAGGTCGACCGGATGCTGAACCGAAACTGTCTTGAGGGCGGTTGAGGGCCGCGCTGAATCAGATAAAACGGTGTGACAAACATTACAATCGTTCGAGATTACCTTCCCGGTATTGCTGACGTGCTCGCCATCGTGACAACGAAAACAACCGGAAGAATACAGATGCCCGATATTGTTTGGGTGGGTTTCCCAATTCGTCTTCATCTCAGGGAAGAAATACGTTCGATAAATTCGTTGGATCTCGCTGATGGCTCCGGTAACTGCAGCTCCTTTATCTCGATAGACCTCGCTGTAGTATGAACGATAGAAGTTGTCCAAACTCGCAGCGATGGTCTTAAGCGCCTCGTCCTCGGTCGAGTAAGGTCTATTCAAAGCTTCGATCGCTTGCCGCTTGAGATATGGCAATGATGGATCCAGCTTTCCCGCGGCAAACGACTGGTCCACTGCAAGATCAGGGGGAAGATAGGCATGGGCTGGACGATTGTGACAATCAATACAATCCATCCGTCGTTTCTCTGCCGTAGCTATCTGCTCTGCGTTCAGGGGTCGCAGGCGGTCCGTATATTCAGTTACGTTTCCCTCGCGGTCCTTCTACGCGAACCCAGGGAATCACCTGCCGCTGTCTGTCCGTCGCAATGTAAGAGATTTCGTTGGCTAGATTCATGTGCCAGTGGATACCGGCGACTGGTCCAGTATCCGGATTGCCACCGCCGATACTGATTAGCATTCGGGTCTGCCGCAGAGAATTCTTCTCGTCGTAGGCGTAATGGTTAAACGTTTTGAGTTCGGAGCCGTAAAACTTCGATGGCCAGTGACACTGTTCACACGTTTCGTTTGCCGGGCGCATGTTGTGAACCGGCGTATTGATTGGTTTTGAATACTTATTAAAAGCGAGTGAGTAGAGCTGGCGAGCGCCGTTGAGTTTTGAGCGCGCATACGACTCAGCGCCATGGCCGACGTGACAGTCAACGCAGCGAATTCTCGCGTGCGAGCCCGCCTGGAAAGCTACGTGTTCCGGCTTCATTACGGCGTGGCACGTTGTTCCACAGAATTCCACTGACTCACTGTACTCGTAAGCTCGATAGCTTCCGAAGGCGCTCATGAAAATGAAAATGAACGATGCGCCTACGAGTGAAAACGCTATCCGCCGCTGACGCGGATTATTCAAATCGATCTTTGGATATGGGGTGATTTCAGATTCGGGGCGGCGCCGACGCCGGCGTCTCTCGAGCAGCATGCCGGCGGCAATTATTACCAGTCCCAGGATCAGGAATGCCGGCAGGATGACATACGTGACGATCCCAAGGTAAGGGTTGTCAGCAGCCTTGGTGATCTCGATTAAGAACAACAGAACAATGCTGGCGAGACTGGCGGCGACAAGTACCGCTCCCGCAAAGCTTATGTAGTTGCGGAAAAGAGTTGGTGCTTTTACTGACGCCTGCACTTCATCGCTCATAATGTGTTCCCGATGTCGAGATCGTGAACTGCTCGCGTGTCCGTAACAGCAAACACGCACGCCTCCCCACGCCGGCTTTCTGCTTTTGCAGAAAAGCAAACATGGAGAGGTATGCTAAAAAAACCGTCTAACGTCGCAAGGCGACGGAGCACTTCTACTGCGCGCTCTTTAACTGCTTCATGTGTTCAACGAGCGCCTTCGCCTGTTCCGCTGTGACACCTTTTTCGCCGTAGGCAGGCATGTTTGGCGGCTTCTCGGGCTTCTTACCCTTCATCACGGCGTCAATTAGTTGCTCCTCAGACAAAGTCGAATCGAATTTCTTCTCAGCCTTTTGTCCGTGACACGCAACGCACTTCGCCTTGTACGACGCGGCGGCATCGAACGGATCGTCGTTCCCCGGTTGTGCAGTGGCCGCAAAAACTGCGGCCGAAATGGAAAGCGCAGTCAGCAACGCCGCCACTGTCATTATTTTAAGAGTCTTCATAATTACTCAACGCCTTTGCTCAGTTTATCAATAGCGAACCTTACGGCTCACTACTACCTGGGCAATGCGTATGCCGCAGGAAATTGCGGGAATTCGACGCCGAATTCTCCTGGGTTGCGGGCTTTCGCGCATAGACTGGGAAAGTTTTCGCTAAGCAAGTCCTCCTCAAGCTGCCGCCCTCTTGTGGCAAGTTGTGCATTTCTTCGATGTTGGTGGATTGAGATCCTTACTCGTTTTCACTATTTCATCGTGGCAGCCGGCGCAGTTGCGATGAAAGGCCTGTTGGTTATTCAAAGTAATCAGCTCAGTGCCGACTTCAAGTTTGATCTGCGGAATCTCAGGCAAGAGCTTGGGCTTCGTGTCGGCTCGAGCATGACAATCGCGGCAAACAGCGACACCTGCCGCAGAAGGGTCTTTCTCAAATAGCTCGGCGGTCAACGTAGTCGCTCGATCGGCAGGCCAAGCCGTTTTCAGAGGGGGATGTTTGGCCGCATCGGCCGCAGGTTGTGCCACATGATGGCATTCGATACAGGCGATCTTGCTGCCCTCAATACTCCGATTCTTAGTTGTGTGATCGAAGTGACTGAACTTGATTTGCCCGAGCTTCGCCTCGGGTCCCAAAGTTATTATCTCCGGCAGCTTCTTGCCGTCCTGCGCTGAAACTTCAGGGAAGTTGTTAGACGTGCTGAAGACTAGAAGCATAGAAACGAGAATCGCTCCAAATACAGCAAGGACTTTCATGCTTACCTCCTTAGAACTCGAGTCTTTCACGCAAGGCAACCTGCTGGCTTGCCGAACAAGCGACAAACCTCATTAAAAGTGCCACGCGTTCCCAGTGTGACACCGCTTACAAACAGTAAAGTCGTCACCGCCAAAAGTCCGCTTCCCGTTGTGGCACGTCATGCAACTGAACGCTCCTGCCGATGCGTGATGGTTGAGCGGTTGGGGCGCGCTCACCTGTGCCCGTCGGGCTACACCAGCGCGAACACGATGACATTCGGTGCACGTCAATCCTGCTGACTTATCATGTTTTGCATGGCTAAAGCCTACGCGAAACGCCGATGCCGTCTGCGACATCCGTGTATGACGGCCCGGTTCGTGGCACACGCCGCAGGAAGAAATATTTTGTTCGCCCGACTTTGCGCTCGGCGTATGGCAGCGGAAGCAGGTTGTATGTGCATTGAAGCCCGCGGGGATCGTAATCGCCACGCCGCCTCGCGATGGCCGGTGACAAGTGGCGCAACTCAATCCGCCCATCCTCATGTGCCGCCCATGATCGAATTTCATGTTGAAGCTCGCGAGACGCGGAAACGGCTTCAGCTTGCCTGATTGCGAATCAGTGTGACAGATTCCGCACATCGGGCCTGATGAGAGGGCGAACTGTTGCGCATGACAGCCGGCACAAGGCAGATGGTTCGAGCCTCCCGGGAGCGATGGTCGTGCCGCGTTTGTCTCACGTCGATGACATAGCAAGCACGGCAACCGTGAGTGATTCGGATTCGCGTGTTTGAATTTCGAGTAGTCCGAAGTAGTTTGCTGAGGCTCCACCGAATCATTCCTCATCGTGGCCACCACGCTTTGCGAAATAGAATCCATTTGAAAAACCACGACAAAGGCTAGAAACCTGACGATAAGCAAGAACGCGAAAATTTCGCTCCTACAGAGCTTTCTTGGTGGATTGCTTTTCTCGTCTATAGACATTCAGCTCCTACGGGCTACCGTCGGCGAATTATTTTTTCGCCGGCGTCGGAATTGCCTGCGGATGATCCGTCGGGACTGCTTCCTTGCCAAAAGTGACGTGACACTTTGTGCAGGCAAAGCCTGCGTTCGCTTTCTTTTGATCGATCTCAAAGTTCAAAATCCCGCCATCGTCGGCGGTCGCGGTGATGTGGCAACCTTCCGTTCCCCCGCAGGACCGAATCGGAACTTTCAGCGTCGCCGGATCGACTGTATTCATCACCGTGACGTTGTGACAGGAAACGCAACCGAGATTCGGATGTTCGCCACCTTCGTGCCTGAACGCCCCGGCCGAGATTCGCCGGCCCCATTTATTCAAAGTTGTCTTGTCGACAATTCCCATGTCGGCGGCCAGCTTCGGATCAAAATCAGCTTTTACTTTTTGCGTAGTCGGCGAGAGCTTATGACACGCCTGGCAGTCCTTTGATTCAGGCGCTATTCCTGAGTCAGCGTTGTGGCAAACGAAGCATCCGGTGTGGCTGTTCGGGGCCGTTTGAAACGTCCCCTTCTTCAGCCAGAAGTTGTCGCCGAGGTTCTTCGGTGGTTTCGTCACGTACTCTT
This sequence comes from uncultured Acidobacteriota bacterium, assembly GCA_963726075.1. GTDB lineage: Bacteria > Acidobacteriota > Blastocatellia > Pyrinomonadales > Pyrinomonadaceae > UBA11740. The sequence goes on from CAVSAQ010000002.1 coordinate 1,323,312, forward strand.
CGCTTGAAGATCCTTGCGGCTGATAAGTCTGGTGACAAATGGCACAAGTCTTTGATTGATCCGGCGGCTTCTTTTCCTGCCAAGATATTGAAACAAAACGATGGCTGTTTAGAGTCGGGCTACTGCCCGACGCGGCGGCCGGTAGGCCGCCTCTAAACGGAATGTAATTAAAGCTAACTACGTCCAGATGCTTGTCGTGGGGAAAACCCACTCTAAATTCCGAAACGGACTGGCGAACCACCAGGGTTGAATCAGTGATGTCGCCGAGGCTTGGGAACAAAAACCGGGTCGTGTCCTTCGGCGTGACCTTGACGTGGCAGTTTGAGCAAATCGCCGGCGCCGGTCGCTCGCGAGCAAAGAATTGCGTGCGGTGACATTCGAGACAAGCCGAGTGTTCCGGAAACTCTGCGACATCAGGAAAAGCAGCGTCTCCTTTGCGAACGTCTTTCCAATTCTTCGTCGGAAACTTGTGACAGGAATCGCAAGCGAATTTCCTGATCGTGACGTGAGTAACATGAGAAAACTGCGAGTAATCGATACGCGGTACAGGCACAGAGCGTCTCACCGGGCGGCGAGTACCAGTACGCCGTTGTGGCTCAACTGTGCCGCTATAAACAACAGCAGTCGGAAAAAGATACGGCACGGGAGATAGAAGAAGACCTGTCACGAAAATCGCTACCTTTATTAACCCATGTTTCCTGGCAGGCTCTTCCTTAAACATTGATGGGCCTGAAGCTCTCATTCAAATAGGGCAAACTCCGGCCTACCCTCAAATCGGGGAACCGGAGATTACTTATTAAGACCTTAAACGACGAAAAAATCTTCGCGCTTATTCTCGACGACCAAAATAAAAACGTAACGACGTGTAGGGCTGATGCGCGTGATAGTTCTGCGGTCTGGGACCCACGATCGCGCTTTCGTTGTAGTTGTAGTACTGATACCCCAGATTCCAATCCACTCGCTTGCTGATCTTAATTGTCAGCCGGGCTTCCGGCGATTGGAAACTCATCGGGTACGAAGAAATTAAAGTGCCGGGCGTGCCCGTGGGATCAGCGACGCGATTCCCCTGTCCCGTGTCCTTGTTGATTCGATAAGCGGTGTACAGCGAAACCCGTGGATGAAGCCTGGCGACAGAATCAATATAGAAGAAGTTGTTTCTCACATAGAACTGGCTGCGGCCAAGCAGGTGGCGCACGCTGTTGAAAAAGTATTCAAGTGCCGCGTCGCTGTTAACCCAATGGTAGTTGTAGCCGGTGCTGAAGGAGACGTTGGAAGTTGGAGCCCAGTCAACTGACGAACTAAATATGCGTGATTTGGTGTCCACGCCGAAATCTTGTAACGAAACGCCGGCTATCTCCGACGGATTAGAGTTGTTCTTGGTGATGAGCGCGAGGTGAAAAGAGACCTTCTTGGTCGGTGCATAGCGACTCTTGGCGCGAATATTTATGTAGTCGTAATTTCCGATGCGCGTGAAGATATTGTCGGCAGTGCCGCGCTCAGCGTCGAAGTAGATCGTCCAATTGCTGGCGGGGCGAGCCTTAAACCCGCCAAAGAATGCATGAGTGTGGTTTTGATCCACTTCTGAGCTTGCCGTACGAGTTGCGGGAGGAGTCAACGACCCGTTCGAGCCGAGATTGAATCCCTCAAAGCTTTCTCCTATGCGCCGGCTTCCGTAGCGATACCCGGCGTGTATCGAGTAGCGAGCGCTGAACTGGTAGTCGCCTTCGATTGTGTTCTGATACTTGCGATATGTGGTAATTCTGTTAGCGTCCAGATTGCTGAAGCCTACGGTGTCTGTCCTCAGGGTCGCCCCCGCCCCGCGCGTAATAGAGAAAAAATCGCTGAACACGGCGCGGCCGACGATCTCGAAGTCTTCAACGCGAAACGTATTTGAGACTCGAAATTTCTCAGTGGCCAGAAAAGTCACTCCGATATCCCCCAGCGTGTTCGGACGTTCGGTGGTTCCGGTGATGTTGTACTGGCCGAGGTTCAAAGTATTCGGCGTGGCTGCTGGTGGTGTCGGCGGCCATCCGGTGACTCTGGGATTCCAATTTCTGCCCGTGAAAGATTCTGCGAAAACAAATTTTGAGCTGGCATTGGTGTGGACAATGCGAGCCGTGATATCCAACTTACGGGCCACGGTTGTGTGCACGCTAAAACGTGTGTAGTTGACTTCGCCTCGCGTTGGCTCGTCGCGATTGAAACTCGTCAGGTTGGCCGCTGTGGGATTCACATTTATGCCAGGATTCGGTCCGGCATGTATAGAACTATCGTCACGAAAACGACGAAAACCTTGCAGGAATGAAAAACTTACTGGGCCAACCTTCCCGTCCGCGCCCAAGCGAAAATCATCGGCGCGCGACCTTAGCTGCTGTAGCAGATTAAACTCGTTTCCACCAGCGTGATAATTTGTGAATGCGGGGCCGCTCAAGCGCTCAGGCGAGTAACCGACATTGAACCTGATGTACTGGTTCTTGGGGAGAATTGTAAGATCGAAATCCCCGATCCCCATCCGCGTGTTCGTGCCGTGTTCACCCGTGACCGGATTGGGAGGGCGGCTGAAGCTCGCGGGACTGAATACCCAATTTGGATTGGCGAAGCTATTCAGGAATCTGAAGTACTTGAACCTGCGATAGCTGGCGTCGAATCGATACCACTGCGGCTTTTCTACGCTAAGTCGCATGTGACCGTTCGGGTCTGCTCCCCACCCGCTCGAAGTCACCAGCAAAGTATCAAAGAGTTTACCCTTACCGTCTATTGATTTCAGCAGGAGGCTGCTGTCGAACAGACGTGGTCCTGCTTTGTAATTCAGGTCGCTTTGATACTTATTGAGATCGCCGTCAACACTAAGCCCTCGATAGCCAAACTCAAGGCTCGATATGACGGTGTAATCTCCGGCACTTTCTCCCGCTTCGCCGGTAGTTTCAGATTTCGCCTCAGCAGATTTCTTCGGCGTGGGGCTGGGAGTCGGTTGTTGCGCGCTGCCAATTATAGATAACAACAATATTCCTAACACGATCACCGCCGCCCTCAGGATAATTTTGTTTTTCATAGGACGTGCCTCGTCAGTCGTCATCTGAAAAACACAGGACTCGTGTGCGATCCGTGTATCTTGACGTGACAGTTTGTGCAATTGCCGTATTGCGCATTTAAGTTGTGCTGGGGGCCGGCCGGCTCTATTGCGCCAACGTCGTGGGCGGCGCTGTGACACGTCAAACAAAGCTGTGGCACTCGGCTGGCCGTTAACAGGCGCGGATTAGCTGAACCGTGCGGCGTATGACATGCGCTACATCCTTCCGTCTTCACCGGCGCATGCTCGTAGGCGAATGGACCCTGCTTGTCAGCATGACACTTCATGCAAGCCGCGTCGGCGCCAGTCGCCAGTCTTGTTTGTTTTAGTTCGAAACCGCCATGAGGATTGTGACAATCGCTGCATTTCATGGCGCCTTCTAAAACCTTGTGGTGGAACGGCAGATTGAACTGATGCTTAACTTCGGTGTGACAGCTCAGACAAAGCTGGGGTTCGCTCTTCTTGAGCAACTTCATCACTGAGAAACCAGGCTTCTGAGCGTTTGCTTCGGCGATGAACACATTCGAACTGGCCAAGTTCTTCCCGGTTTCAAAGGAATGCGACGAATGACAATCTGTGCAACCGATATCGTTGCGCCAATGCTCACCACGGCGAAAGTTGTTGTGCTCTTCTTTGCCCGCATGGCAGCCCAGACATGTTTCTGAGATTTCTTTGGAAGGTTTGTTCTTGAAAGAGATAATCTTGGCGGGGTCGCCTTCTTCTACGTGAGCCTTGCCAGGACCATGGCAAGCCTCGCAGCCAGTTACTTTCCCCTTCCAACTTTTAATGTTTGTGAGTTGAGCGTGTGAAGTATGCGAGAAAGCTTTGAACTGATCTTCGTGGCAGTCTTTGCAAGCTTCGCTCCCAACGTAGTCTTCGGAATTGTAGCTTGCTGTTTTGATTTGGTCAGGCTTGACGGATTGAGAGATTGCGCCGGAGCCGAGCCAAATAAGGGCGGCCACCAGCGAGAGGCAAACTAGCAAAGACTTGATGATTCGGTTGAGTCTCAACCCCCGCGTCCTCGCTTGATGCGATTCACATCGAACGCAATGTAGGACCACTGTCTTATTACTGCCATCGCATTGTAATGGCTACCCTCGACGTCTGGCTGTGACGGCTGTCACATAAAAGACGGCACCCATAGAGCGGCCGGGCGATGTCTGGAAGTCGAAATCCTAGCAGGCCAAGAAAAACCGGTCTGTGCGTTAACACACATAGTTCCGAGAACCTTTTAGCAACGGGCTGCCAATTCCAAAGCCTTCCGGTTGCGAATGAAGATCGCGTTATCCGCCAAACTAACGATTTGCTTCCGTTTCAGATCAGCAAGTAGGCGGGTCACGGTCTCTCGTGACGTGCAGATCATCTGAGCCAGTTCTTCGTGGGTGAGTCCCAGATTTATCCGAATACCGTGGGCTGTGGGCTTCCCGCCCTCGTCACACCATCTAACCAAAAGCCGCGCCAGTTTTTCCGACGCCGACTGGGACAAAAAGAGGAGCCGACTATGATCGACAACACCGCTGAGTTTGCGGCTGAGTACCTGGGCCACACCAAGACAAGCCTTCTCGTCTCGATCAAGGAGCTTCAAGAGAGACTCACGTGAAATAAAATCGATCCGACAAGGCTCAAGCGTTTCCCCCGTCGCTCCATAAGGTTGGCCTGTCAGCGCTGCATTGATTCCTAACAAGTCACCTGGCTGCGCTATCCTTAGAATCAGAGTCTTACCTTTGGCAGATGTGATCGAAACTTTTACCCGGCCGGAGCGAAGCACGTGGACACCGTGCGACCGCTGTCCTTCGACGAACAGCACTGAATTGCGCGGGTAGACCCTGGTCAGCTTCAGATTATTCAACCCTCTTATTTCGCTTATTGGAGAATTGGCAGGAACTTGGGCGGCGGACCCGTTTGCACCGTCGACATCTTTGAGATCCTTCGCGCTCAACATGGCCTTTTCGTCACTTCTGACAGGCTTGCGCTTCGCAACGCATGTGCCCTTCGCCATTGAGCGAATTACGCCGTTGTACTCACAAACAGGTTTGTCCATTTGCGCGCTTTCGCGCACTGGTGTGAGCAAGTTTTCGCAACTCCCTGGAATCGCGTATGAAGAAAAGGCAATAACGTGTAGTTAGCCGGCCCAATTCGATCCGGCATGAGCATTGCTCTCTTCACACTCGAAGAACCCAAAGCTCGAGCGAATGGAGCGGCGGCTGGCTGCTCAGGATTCAGAGAGTTGGGAGGACTGGAGGATCGATACCATGGCTAAAGATGCCAATAAAGATGAGAGGGACATTCTGGAGGTGCTTCGCGAAGAATTGGCTTTCATCGAACACGGCGGTTACGGACGCTCGGTTCGCACGCCGTGGTTACCAAAGTCTGCTTTCCAGGACTCCCGGACCTGCCTCAACTATGGCTATCTCGATCGCCCCCATCCGTGTAGCGAATGTCACCTGGTTGATTTAGTGGCGCCGGACCATCGGGACGAACGAGTCCCTTGCCATTTCATTCCATTGAACGAAGCGGGCGAAACAATCGAGGATCTTGAAGCTCAGAACAGTCAATGGAAACTGGAAGCGACACTGAAGCGGTGGATGCGAACCAAGATCAAAGAAATCGAGGAAGCGCGAGCAATGTGCTCCGTAACTCAAAACGCCTAATCAAAATCTGCTCGGACACTTTCAACAAGAAATCTCTTCGCCTAATGCATGGAAGATGCAAAGCTGGAATTATGCACTACGACCCTGCGCTCTTCGGCTACACATTTGCGAGTGTAGTGGCGTTCCGGCGCACTGGTGTTTCGTTATGCGATCTGGTTGCAGCGACCGGCAACTCGAAGTCTATTGGCGGCGTTTTCGTGGCATTCGCGGCGTGGCTGGCCGCTTTGTCGGACTCATTCGGAACTTGCTGCCAATGCGAGCAACCGCTGCGACGCCGGTTCGTAATTACATTACAATCAAATTTTGGGGTAGTGCTCCGTTAGTTGGGCGCTTCTTATCCCGTAACGGATTTAAGCGGTCTGGGCCTTGCTGCGGGCAGTCATCAAATCTGTTCTGGTTAGCTGCTCTTTAAAAAGGCGCGCTGAGGCATCGAGGAAGTCATAGGACGTCACGATTCCGACGAGTTGGCCGTCGTCCACCACCGGCAGGCAGCCGACTTTGTTATGCCGCATCAATTCCAATGCTTCCAAGGTTGGCGTAGTGGACGAGACGGTGACGGGATCGGCCTTCATCATTTCGCGCACCGTTATCGGACTAATGTTCTGAGTCTGTCTTCCATGATTCAACAAACGCAGCAAGGCACGATGAGTGATTAAACCCACAAGGTGTCCCTGCTCATCTTCGACGGGAACATGACGGATGTGACGCCAGTCCATCACACTCGCAGCGAGATCAACCAAGTCATCAGGACGCACGGTGAAAAGATCGGTCGCCATGAATTGCCCTACCGTTTGATAACTTTGACACCAATCTGCATCTTCGGTTGCTTCAATTATCGGCCAGGTATGCACCGGCTTGCCCTCCTTTTGTCGCTCAAGGATCGTCGAAGTAAGCATGCGATAGCGCGTATCTTTTAGTCCGGAGCCTTCGGTTGCAGAGAGAGCCTGGAGCATCCACTGCGCACCGGTCCGTCCACTTTGCACCCTTTCGTCTATGACACTCAAGTACTTGCTTATGTCCGATGTATCAACGCCGACGCTTTGCAAACCTTGCCGTGCCAGAGGCAGAAGATGATCCAGAATCAACGAGGATGCTGGATAGCTCGTTCCATCGATCCAGTTGAATTGGGCGTTCAATCCATGTCGGGCAGCGGCGAAGAAGTTTGATTTCGCATCGTCGAAGCTCATGCGCTCTGAGATATCACCGTACTCCGCAGGCAAAGACAGCATCAATCCTACAAAGAAAGCTGTGTTGGCAATCTCGTCTATGACGGTTGGTCCAGCGGGAAGCGCCCGGTTCTCAATTCTCAGGTGCGCGACTCCGTTGCTCACTCCGTAACAGGCCCGATTCCACGGCCAGACAGTTCCGTTGTGCATCCGCAGCGCCGACAGCATCGGAATCTCGCCGCGCGCTAAAACCTGAAATGGATCTTCGTCCGGGCTCGTGATCATGATTGGGCGAAAACGCGCAATTTGATCGTGCAGCAGTTCAATCACGGAATGCTTCAACCATTGCTCGCCAAATCCCACACGGGTCGGCTGACTGCGCGCGAGTTGCGTCGGCGAACGCGCGTCGGCTGAATGTTGGAAGAGTGCCAAGCGCGTCTCTTGCCACAATCGGTGACCGAGCAATAATGGAGAGTTGACAGCAGCCGACAGCACGGGTGCGGTGATCGCCTGGGCGATGTTATAGCTGTTTGCGAATTCCGACGGATCGACCTGAAAGTGGACTTGAAAGCTGGTGTTGCACGACTCCATCATCATGTTGTCGTGAGTGAGCTGAAGTTCATCCAAACCTTTGATGTGGATCGAGAAAGGCTCCCTTCTCAGCCCAGTCACCGAACGGTTTAGCTCGTGATAGCGTGGCATCGGCGTCAGATTCGCCAGGGTGAGATCCGATACTTTCAGCGTGGGGAGAATTCCGGCGAGTAATACGTCGGCTCCGAACTCCGCAGCTGCAAGGCGCGCTTTCCCTAAGACTTCCTGCAACTCTTCATGCAGCGAACTAAAGCAACGCCCGGTCAACGCTAGCGGCGTTAGATTGGCTTCCAGATTGAATCGCGCGATCTCTGTCGTTAGTCGAGCGTCGCCGGCGTTCTCCAGAACTTCAATAGCAAGCGGTGCCGGTCGCAGGCTGCGATCGACGAGAAACATTTCCTGTTCAGCGCCGATACTGCGCACGCCACTCTCAATCCGACCCTCTTCCAACATGAATGCCAGCGCGCGCAGATCGGCCAACAGGGCCTGCATAAACTCGTGCAGCTTTCGCTCGTCTAATTCCTGTTCGACGTTATGTTCGCCCATATCAATCCTTGGTGCTATCAGCACAGCAAGTTCAAGGCCGCCTCTAACGCTCTGCTTAATTAGCCATAAGCACGCTCAGTTTGCGCAAAACTCCGAAACTGGCGAACCAACATGCGAGATATAACCCAGCGTTTCGCACTCCTGACAATTCGGGGATCGACGAGGCTTTCCGCGTGTCTGCCCTATTGCGTCGACAACTGAGCACACGCGCGGATGGGCTCCGAACTTCAAAACCTCTAGACAAACGGGAAACATGATCCTACAGCGTGTGCTCTATTACTTTGCGGATAGGGGCAGTTAGGAGTTTCGACGAAGCATCGCGTCGATTTTCCGCCAGTATACTTAGGATTGTCTTTTCGTCCGCTGATCATTGAAGACCTTTCGGTTGACCTCTTTTTGACCACTTGATAGAGAAATCAGAGACGAGAGAGACATGAAAGAAGCGATTTACGATTGCTTCAAGTCATTGACTCCAAACTAACTTGCGGTATTATTTGGATTTACAGTCATACGACGCCCGCTTGGCTCAGTAATTGGGCGCAGACACGCAAACTCCTCTTCTAAATAGACTTACCGATCAATTGAAAATGCATTGGGTACTTTTTGGGGGCTCCCGAGGAGCTTTCTCGCCGAGCTTGGCGATGATCAACCGAGATGCCTATCTCAGTCACTTGGTGACACAATCAAATCACAAGCACCCTGTCCCTCAGGCTGAAAAGCCCTGAAGAATTTTCCCCGATTACTCGGAATCGATGGTAGACCGAAGCATCCCCGTCCTCGGTTTCTTTAGCCAGTATGTTTGTTCCGAGGGCGGTCGTCGCAAGGTCCACGGTGACAGTGTTATTTGTCTTGATGTGATAGATCCTCGTCCAGTTACCAGCGGGACTCATTTTATCCAAATGATACGTTCCGTTATGGATAGTGGGAGCCCAGGTCAGAACTACGCCAGATAGGGCCGCAGGACTTCCGGAAAGCGCGTTGGATGTGAAACTGAGTTCCGGAGCTTCCGGATTGATCGTGTCGGGTACCGTCGTTAAGAGAAGTTTCGATGGTTGAGAGGGGGCCCAATCAATTCCCCCGTTAGGATTGGAAACTTTCCGCAGTGCAACGATTCGATAAAACAGCATGTCACCATATGGAACAGACCCGTCCTCGAAGTCGTCAGACAGAATTAGACTCAAGTTACCAGTCTGATTCGTCAGCGTAAGATCTACCGTCTTCACCAATCGCATCGTCCGCACTGAGAGGGCGTCCGCGGCATCCGTAGCGCGATAAATGTTCACGCGCCCAACTTCTTGGACTTCAGGGTATGCGTTGATCTCAAAGTTCACCGCCGGACCCGCGCCGTCAAGTAAATTCAACTCCTCGACATACATCTTCTTAACCGCAGGGGCATCCGGTGGACGCGTATTAATTAACTGAACTGGTCCGGCAATACGGCTGGGATCGCCCATGCGGCCGCGGTTTCCGATTTCCCGTCCTAAATAAAAGAAAATGTTGTTGCCTGTTCCGTCGAGTGTGAAGTCAGTGAACTGAATCTCATTTCCATTTCCGGTCCGCTTCGCCATCGGGGCAATATCAAACGCCGGATCGTTCGGATCCAACAGTGTGCCCCGGTCATTGCGAATGTTCTGCGGTTTAGGAACCGGGACGTATGACGGGCCTTTGATAAGATCATAGACCAATGGCAACTCCGTGAGCGGGGTAAATGCACCGCAGATTGCATCGCGCAAGTAGTCCAGTACATCACCTGGCGCGGTCACGCCATCCAGCACGCCACCCTTATCCGGAATGGGAAAAGCATATCCATCTGCACTCGGAAACTTTCTGAAACTACGGTCAGGGCTCAAGCCGGTTGGATCGTGAAAAGGATGGTTAGGATTGCTGTACGTATAGTCCAGACTAACCAGGTTTCTCCATCGATCGGATCGATAAGGGTCGTCGTCACCTAGTATTTCGAGTTGTTGCCTGACTGCATCGTACGTCTCGTTCGTGTACAAAGCGCGCAAGATGGCTTCGTCGTTTGCGCGATACATCACCACCGCAAACGGCTTATGGTTCGCCGCAAAATCCATGGTGAAGGTATATGACGATTTATAGTAATAGTCGGGCCAAGTCGCGAATTCACCGCCATAGGGCTGCTCGGGTGGAAGAGGTTTGATGAATTCAAGCGCAACAATGGGAGCCGGTATGCCCACCGGTGAGTAATACGGCTGTGTGGTGTCGCGTGAGCGTCCGGCAAGCCATGTCTTTCGGTGCCCTTCACCGGCGGCAGGCAGAATCGTCCCGTGCGTGAAGTTACGCGACGGGTCGGCATGGAGATAAACCCGATAGCCCGGATAGTAATTCACTTCGACTTGTGCGCCGGTGCTGATCAGTGTGTTCAGATCGTTCGGGTCGTAAGCATTATCCAGGACGTCTAATTCGAGCGGCTGGCTGTCGCCGATGTGCTCCACGCGGAGCACTTCGAGCACTTTCTTCGGACCGTTTGGATCTGTAGTTCTGGGAATGCGGACCGCGCCTTTGTACCATTCAACCGGGTCGGCATCGGCATGCTGCGGGTGATGAGCGAGTTGGTAAGAGTCGAAGACAATCTTGTAAACGCCCGCTGCCTCTGCTTTAGGCGTGTGCGTCACGGTAGCCATCGCCCACACACCGCGCAGTTTTGCAGTCAACGTCTCGCCATCCCTCACGTATGTTTCCTGATGGTCAGTCCACGAGGCCTCGCCGATGGCGATGACCTTGGCCAGAGGGTTCGGCGTTCCCCAGGAATTTGGATCGGCCATGTTCTCGACGGCCATAAACATCACCGGCGCGTTCGAGAGAGTGAGGTCGGGCGCCACATACTTTTGTATACTCACGAAGGTCCCGGTAGATCCCGGATCGGAAGCATTGCCGCGTACGTTTTTCTGCACCGTGAAAATCGGTCCTTCGCCGCTTTGGGTTGACGCCGAAATATTGGTAACGAGGTAGTTCTCGTTTTGGCAACTGAGCATTCCGCCGATGAAGTTCCCAAACAAAGACGGAGCAAGCGCGGGACTGATCGTCGTACCCTGGCTGTTTACCGCGTAATCCATTGTGCGAATGATGGCCTTAAGACTGTCTGAAGGATCATCGGACACCGATTTGGTCGCTCCCACAACATTGCGAGGCAATTCTGAACGGAAAAACAGTTCTACCGAGTCAGCAAAGTCATAATTGATGTCGTGTACATGGAAATAATCGAAGGTAACACGCACCAGCGTAGCGTCCGGGCCAGTCAGTGCCGCTAACATGTTTTGCTCGATTTGGGTGGTAAGCATGAGCGGCATTTCGTGTTGAATCAGCTGCACCGCAAGATTTGCAGGTGGTAGCAGACGCTGCGCTTTCTTAATTAGCGTGGCGTCGGTTGCCACTGCATTCCCGACTTCAGAAACACGCGAGAACCAGTTGATGCCGTAGCCCCCATATTCATGAACTCCGTTCTCTCGCTCTTCATGTCTGAAAATTGGTCTCGATGAATCAGCATTGTTGGGCAATGGGAGGGTTTCAAACTGCGGCGGGCTATCCAGGTCCAGGTACGCGGCATCATGCGCGATCTCCGGCTTGCGCCAGGTAGCCTCGCCCTGTTTCCGATATTCGATTCCATAAAAGACGCTTGCCGTCTCGTCTATCGAACAGAACTCAAGCGGCGGAACAAAGAACGGGCCAAGCGAACCAGAGTCGATATCGGGTTCCGCGTGAATATCGATGTAGCGCGATAACCCCTCTGGGGTATAGCCTTGAAGGTCGGTAAGAAGAGTCGGCTCGGCCTCTCCGTTGTCAACCGCAAGGCCATACGTCACCGGCTGCAGGGCTGGCGCTTCGGGCAGACGGTAATCGACGGGCCTGGTGGGGACACTCATGAAGTAATGGCGAACCGGCCGCGCGACATTGGTATCGTCCAACGGTCCCTCAGTGTCGTAGACGCCGAGATAGATAAATTCGTCGGTGTCGTTCTCGACGTTGCGATCAAGATATCCAAACCCCAATATCCGGGCTACGTGGAAATCAAGCGACACCATGCGCAATGCATCAAGCAGACTGATTTGAATTGATCCGTCCTGGGGCTGGACATCGCCGGTCAAAGTGTCGATCGCCATGGGATCGGTATCACTCAGAGAGATATACCCTTGCACTGCCTGCTCGAGCCCACCGGGCTGACTCCAACGGTCTTGATAATTCGCCACATTGAGTAACGCGCCCTCATTGAATTTCTGCCAATGCCCATTCACCGAGTTGGGAGCGGGCTCAAGGCGCTGAAACGCTGTAGCGGCGGATTTGGTTAGCGCCAGGTTATCGAGGGTGTCCCAGAGCGCGCCCGCGATATAGTCCTGATAAGTTTCAAATTCGATGCGTCTCGGGTAGCCGCCTGTCACATTGAAACGCAGGGAGCGAATGTTCTCTGACACGATTCGGGCCCGGCATCCGGCCTTCCCTTTGCAGAACCAGAGGTCGTCAATGCCAAAGTCGTTGCCTATGCTCTTCATGGCCAATGAAATGATTTCGACGGTGAGGGTGCGTGAGGCTCCTGAGCTCCAGGTGAATGAGAAGTGTTCCCAGGTGAGTACCGCAGCCGGCGTGCTCTGATGGAAAGTCTTTACGGTGCCGTCCGCGAAAGTAATGCGAAACTCGAGTGGAATAGAAACATCATTCTTCCAGAGCGTGGCCAACCATCCGGTAAAGCAATAGCTGGTGTTGGGCTCAACGTCGCGCTTGAATCGTAGCGCCGCCTGGTCCGGCTTTTCACTGCCGTCCACGGTCAGAAATGATTTTCCCGTGTGGGGCAAACCCTCCCACTGGTGATTAACGCTCGATGCATCCGGGGTGACATTGATGGCGCCATATCTCGCACCCACGTCTACTTCGTAGTCCGTTTCAAACGTAAACTCAGGAAGAGCGGGGTGAAATTCAAACCCTCCGTTGCGCAGCAGGTTGGGCCCATCGCAGCAAGCCGGAACTTCCAGTGGTTGCTCCTTCCCTTTGCAGAACCAGAGGTCGTCAATACCAAAGTCGACGCCTATTGCTTTTGTAGACAACGAAACGATTTCGACTTTAACCGCATGAGACGCGCCTGAGTTCCAGGTAAAACTAAATTCCTCCCACTTCCGGACGCTGGCGGGCGTTGCCTGAGTAAACAACTGCACCGTCCCGTCGGCAGAAGTAAAACGAAACTGGAGTGAGAGGGAAACATCATTTTTCCCAAGCGTAGCCAACCATCCCGTAAAGCAATAGTTGGTGTTGGTTTCGATGTCGCGCGTGAACCGCAACACGGCAGCCCCGGCCTTCCCGCTTCCGTCGACGGCGAGAAATGAGTTTCCGGAGTGTGGCAGGCCTTCCCAGGCGGCGTTGATTTTCGATGGGTCCGAGATGGTGTTAATGGCACCGGCTTTCGCGCCTCCCTGTTCGGCATAGTCCGTTTGAAATATGAGCGCCCCAGGTGGATTCTCGAAACCTCCGTTACTCAGCAGGTTCGGCCCATCGCAGCATGCGGGAACGTCCGCGGGTTTCGGCTTCGCCTTGCAGAACCAAAGATCGTCAATACCGAAGTCGACAAAGTCTGGGCCCGAGGCTTGTTTCAACGAAATGATTTCGACGGTGACAGACCGAGAATTACCTGAGCTCCAGGAAAACCTAAACTCTTCCCACTTCTGTATGGTTGCCGGCGTTGACTGCGTGAAGGATTGGACCGTGCCATCGCCAGACGTAAAACGAAACTGGAGTGGGAGCGAAACCTCTTCCGGCCAGAGCGCAGCCAGCCATCCGGTAAGACAATATAGGGTGTGCGGGTCCACTGTGAGTTTGAATCGCAGCACTGCCATCCCTGGTTTCTCACTGCTGTTGACTGTAAGAAATGTTTTTCCACTGTGGGGCAAGGCCTGCCAGCCAGGCATAATTGTAGACGCGTCCGTGGTGACATTGATCGCTCCGAATTTGGCTCCCCCTCCCAGCGTATAGTCTGTTTCATATCCGAATGGAGTGCCGAGGGGGGCTTCAAACCCCCCGTTGATAAGCAGGTTGGGCCCCTCGCAACAACTCGGCTTCTCACCAGCGGGCAATTGGGTACCGGTCGCAAACCCAGCTTGGGGAGCCGGGGCAGAAAACACCAGCGCCGCTGAGTCTGCGGTCGAACGGACCGGCGGACACCAGTTACGGTCGGTGAATACTTTTCGACACGACACGAATAAGGGTGACAAAGGAACGTTCGTTTCGACGCTCAACGCTTCGGCTCGCATCACAGTCGCGGCATCCCGTTCCACATCGAACTCAGCCGCGAAGAAGAGTTTGTCTTTCGCCTCTGCCTCTATTAGGGCCGGACAATATTGCTGGATGAATTGGAGCGGGAGCGTCGATGGGTTGACGGCGGCGCGCACGGCGGCATATTTCGCCGGATCACGGAAATGGATGTAGATCACCGTGTTTGTGCTGGAGACGGTATAAATCCAGAAGGCCAGCGCATCGTTCACCACGTCCGGCTTAACGGAAAAATCCACGATAGTTGGAAACCGTTTGACGTACTGCGAACGGAACAACGTCACGTAATCGCCGGGGCGGTTAAAGTTGATGGTTGTTTCAGCGTAATCGCCTTTCGGAAGGTGCGTCTCCCCCAAATTCCGTAGCAACAACCAGCGCAGGTGCGCGCCGTACGTGCTTCCGTCGGCGCCGGTCGAACCCACCGCTTGCAGGTAGAGGAAGGGCGACTGAACCTTGATCTCCTTCTCGGGGAACACTATCTGGGTTTGGTTACTCTCGGCCATACGTCTTACCAATGGACCTGGACAATTTCAGAGAGTCGATACGCTCCCGCTAACCGTCGGTGTCGGGATGAAATCAGACACCACCACAGTGCGATCCACATAATCGCTTCCACCCCATTCAATGTAAGTGAACCGGAACTTGATCTGACTCGTGGGGATCACTCTCGCGGGATGCATCACGAATGCTTGCGATCCATCTTTCGAGAAGAGCACGCTGTAACTCAGGTCGATGCTGCCACCGTCTATCACGCGCAGACTGCGTTCCAGCACGTCGCGAGGAAGTTTCGAATTGTTAAAGGGTTCCGGGTTACGAATCCACACTGCGACCGGCGCACCAGTCGTTTTGTTACGCACAACATTGAATTCCGTACTAATCGCGGCATCAAGTGGCGCTAACTTCATCACGCCCGCCACTAACCGATCAAACGGATCGGCCCACGAGCTCGCCAGAGCCGCGTTCGCCGGCGACATACTTCCCGATACTACGTCGTACATCAGATTAAGGTCCGTCACCGAGAGCGGCGACTCAATCTGGAAAACGGCAGCTCGCTGATGTCCTTTACCGTCATCCAACAGATAACTCTTAATCTGAGCAACGAAGTCAGGATACTGCGATGTCTGGAAGACATACTGGTGAACTTCTTTTATCTGTCCCTGATAGACGTTGTTAACGATAGCCGTGTAGAGCTTCAGTGGCTTGAGATACTTCGGTACCACCGACGTGTACACGCTGCCAGGAGTAATCATGTCGCCCCCTGAAACCCAACAGTCACCACCCTCGAAGTCGGGATTGAGGAGTTCAGGATTGTGAAGATTCAGCAGTGCGCGGATGTCCTCAGGAATGCGCGGATCGTCATCAGCCGGCCACTCCACTACCGCTTGAGGAATTTCGGTAGTGGTGATCTCAGGCGGTGGCGGATTCGGAATCGAAGTGTTTTCCGATGGGTCTTTGATAATGATCTGCATGGCGTTGCCGGTAAGCGCCGCCAGACCCTTATACGCCGGCCAATCACCAAAGAAGTGATAGACATATCGTTTGGTAAAAAAGAGCAGAATGCGCGCATCTTCATAAAACAACGGCTTCGCCCCAATCAACTGCCCGCTGGGGTCAGGATAAGAACGAGCGTAGTCGATATACCCTTTGAGACCAGTCAGTATGTACTGGTCCGGCGTCTTCTTGGGGGTGTCGACATACTTGGCAAACGAATCGGAATGGAAGTAACCGACTGGACCCGCGGTGCGAAAACCGAAGTAGAATTCTCTGTCGTTGGCGCTTGAGGGTACGTCGTTGACCGTGTCGGTTACTTGCAAGCGAACACAGTATTTAGTGTCGGGCCTCCAGATGGGAGTAAGCCAGTTTTCGATTGCGTCCGTCGCTTGCTGATAATCCTGATCGATGGCGTCCTTCCCGGGAGCGGAAAGATTGAATTGATGATCCTCGAGCGAGAGACAACATACCTCATGCAACAGAGTCGAACACGGAGCATCTTTCGGAGGCGCCAGGGTACCGGCCTCATCAATAAGATCCTGCATTTCAAGCAGCGCATTCAGCTGATCATTTAGCGTCTGACATTCCTTATCTTTGATGTTCAGTTCGTGAGTTAACTTGTCGCAAAGTGCGGTTAACTGATCTAGCACTTGCTTGTTGCAAAGGTAAAGTTCTCGGTACAGCTTGTTGTATGCGCTGCAAAACGCTTCGTGCGCGGACTGAATTCCGGCCACGATTGCGTTGCACTTCCCCGCCCCCGCCGCTCCTAACGCGGTCAGTTCTTTCCAGCAAGTCAGATGATGGAGTGATTCATCACACGTTGGTTTGCCTCCGCGGCGGCGAGTCAAAGTAAACTTCCCGTTCACCTGAGCCGCGCGACACCTGGAATGCGTCTCTGCCCAGGCTGTCAGCAACTCGTTCCACTTGCTGAAGACGGCAGGGTTGACGGCCACGAATCGACCCGCGCTATCGATCAGTTGGTGGAAATGTTGTCCATCCTTGGGGGCCATGAGCGCATAGTCTCCGGGCCAAACCGCGAGGTCGAGAGCTTCGAAGGTTGCTCGCTCTGCCGACTCCTCGTCCGGATGTAATTGGGTCCCGTTAAAGAGGATTACGTCGCGCTCGTCGTCGTACACGATAAACTGAAAGTGAGTTCGTCCCAGAAGATCCGGTCGTCTTACAACTTCAAAGCTGAGTTTCGACGGGATATGCGGGAAGCAGCGTTCGAATCGTCCGCGGAAATCTGCAACTTCCTTGCACGCCTTCTGCTGTGCGGCCTGTAGATCAACGAGTTGGTTCCGGCATTCCTCAACCAGTCCTTCCACGATTGAGATCTGCTCGGCTACCGTATCCTTATTAATGCTGTGCGGCGAACATCCGAGCCCCTTCAGCAGTTCGAGTTCCTTCTCGAAAACGTGAATTTCTGCCAGCAGCGCATCTTTGTCCCGGGCGTCTCGGGTTTTCTCATAAAGCGACCGATAGAGCCCGTCTATTTTCACTTGCAATGCATAAATAGCTGCGGGATCGCCATTGAGCGGATCAACTTCCACCTTCGACACCGGGTTTGTAGCGTTGCTGTACTTAACCTCTGCCAATAATTGCAGTTGGGTAAGCGTTCGCGTTTCTACCAACGTGTACACCACGCCGGCTTCGAGCGTCTCGCGCTTAAGGAATCGGATAACGGCTCCCGACGAAAACGTCGTCAGTTTCAAATGCACTTCCACGCACGGCTGGTTAAAGACAATCTGAACGGTTGATTCACTTGCAAACGAGAGTGATTGCGGAATGCCGAAGTGATTATTCCAGTCGATCACGGTGCCTGGCCCGCCTGACACGCGGAATAAGACCGTGTCAGTCTGGCGCCAAGCGTCGGCAGAATAGATCGATGCCGGAGCAACCTTGATCCAATCCAGGCAGTGCATCTCCCGCAGTTTGGTCCGGCAAAACAAGGTGGCGCTCGTAATCCCGAATTGTTCAGGGATGTACCACCCGGGCTGGCCTTGCTCCATGTAGGAAAGCGACGTTTCGGCGAGCAGCCTAAGTTTGTTGAAACCGGACCCGGAGTTCTGCCAGTACCCATCTTTGAAAGCAGACGGATTAGTACTGAGTGCCCCCAAAGCAGCCGGCGGACTCATGGCTTCATAGGTCCGATAGTCGACCCACTCACTGCCGTTCCAGGCTTTGATTTCGGCCGCCTTAATCGAATATTCGTGTTTGACCTTGTGAGCCACTTCTGCCGGAGGTATGTAATCAATAGTATTGGAGGGTACTTGTCCTGAGAGCCGGCCAATCCGTACATCGACCGCGGGAGTCGGCATCAGGCCTTTAAGAAACTCGATATCCACCCAAGTATCGAGCGGCAGCACGGCATCGTTGAATGCTGAATCGCTGGCCGAAGGTAGATAGGTCCCCAGCGACGCCACCTTGAAAGACTCGCCCGAAAGCATGTTAGTCCCCATGATCGGCGGCAGAACGTTGGGCTTGGTAACGTCCGCGAACGGCAACACTGCCGTGGTATCAACGGTCTTGTCCTTTTCCCATTTGAATTCGACGTCAAAGCACTTCTCGATCTTCTTGCTGAATTTCTTAAAGCCTATCGTGACGCCCACACACAAGTGGACGCTTCCACTGATGTAGAAAGGTCTCGGAGCTTCCACAGAGAGCGACGTATCAATCACCAGATAGAAGCCGAACTTCAGCAACGAGACGTCCACGTGGCCGCCCAACATCGCGAAGCCGCCGATCTGGGGCCGCTCGAAACTGATGAAGCCGTTGACTTTTATGTAGCAGGCAACTGAGGCGCGGACCATGCCGCCCGCATAGCTCTTGTTGAAGCCAAATGTGACGCCGGCCCCGGCAGCAATTCCCGCGGCCGAGAGCATGACGTACGAGCTGGCATCAAAGAGAGAAAGTACGCGCGCCGTCGTTGGGTTCTGGACAGTGCCAAAGTTGACGTACCAGGCGGATGAATTCTGAAAGAAGAAGGCGGCCCGCATTTCGGCATTGAGATCGACAATCCATCCCGGCTGCGCTCCATCCTG
This sequence comes from uncultured Acidobacteriota bacterium, assembly GCA_963726075.1. Classification (GTDB taxonomy): domain Bacteria; phylum Acidobacteriota; class Blastocatellia; order Pyrinomonadales; family Pyrinomonadaceae; genus UBA11740. The sequence goes on from CAVSAQ010000002.1 coordinate 1,342,141, forward strand.
CGGCATTTTGTAACTGACGCCGACTCCCATCTCGACCGATTTTGAACTAATGGCGAGCATCGCGAAGAATGGCGGGTCTTTTCCGTCAAGTCCGACACGTTCACCGAGGATGTTTGCCTTGCCTTCCAGATAGATTAGATCCGGCAGCGAAAGCAGAAGGAAGAGCTTGCAGGAAAATGTTTTGCCGTCATCCTGTGCGGTGGCCAGCGAGACGCCTGCGCCGATCGAGAATGCGCCGTCGTAACTCTTCGTCTTCGAGGGTCCTTCAAACTTCGAAATACTTACGCCTTGCAGATCTGTGATGGGATCCTTGACCTTGTAATAGTCGAACCACGTGTGGGTGTCAGTGAGTCCGGCCGCGGCCTTGGTCGCCACATAACGCTGGCCGAACAAACCGCGGAAACCATAAATGCCGAGGCTGGTGTTTCCCAATGGTATCGGAGTTGATAATTCAACAAAGGCGTCAACGATGAAGGCGGGCACTTTGGGCCGTATGGCCATTGAAGCGCCTCCCGCAATTTTCATCTTGGGCAGCGCAAACTTTATCCCGCCTTCGTAGAGAGGATCGGCCGCTGTACCGCCGACGCTCAGAAATCCCGAGATGAGGAGGGTGGCCGTTTCCTTGCTGGCACTGCCCGGTATCACCAGATCGACGGCGATACTCTTGATTTCGAGATAACAGTCCTTGGGCGTAAGGTCCTCGGGATAGAAGAACTTGATTCCCTTCCCGCGTACATCGACTCCGCCGGGGTTAATGTCGACGCCGCCGTCAAAGCCAAAATAGCGGAAGTTTCTGATCGAACCGGTTGTTGGATCGATCCGCTGGTGAGAACCCATGTGGATCGCGGTAATTGACAATTCTGCCGGGCCAATCGGAAAACGAATATTCTTCGGCAGCGGAATCGTGCCGCCTTTGATTTCAATTCGTCCGTCGCTCCAGATTATTAGCTTCTCGATTTCGATCTTATCTTTGACTACCTGACTTATTAGGTTGTGCGTAAACTTAATACTGCCGCCGACGCCGAGATAGAAATCATCATCCTCCTTGCCAAGAAACACAGTTTTCAACGTAAGGTCGAAAATGTCCCCACACTTGAATGTTTTGAAGCCGTCAGCCTCGTGGCCCGTGATGTCAAAGTCGCCGTCCTGACGAATCGCCACCTTGATTTTGATTTTCGCTGGATCCTCGTTGGCATCCTTCAATCCCGGAATCATCAGGGTGCCTTCAATCTCTGACTCTTTGATTGCGTTCTGTTTGAGAACGATCTTGAAGGCGTCGAGACTGAGACTAAAGTCTTTGCCGAAGGTGAAGTTGATGACGGGATCCGCTACCGGAGCGTTGCCGGCAGTTGTAATTGCTTTGAGCGCGAGCGTGCCTGAGAAACCACCCGTTCCGATGAGCAGGTTATGCGCCTTGATTACTCCGGTGGAACCCGGTGCACTTTTCCAAAAGGCGGGAAAAGTTATGGTCCCGTCTCTGACGTACACGCCGACAAAATCTGGCGGCCGGCCATCGGCGATCGCTTCGGGAATGTTGGTGGTACGGCTGAAGTCGATCTTCACTTCGTGAAGCTCGAGGATCAGACCGGACTTGAGAATTTCCGACCGCGGAAAGTCAAAGTTAAGACTGTCTGCGATATCGAATTGAAATCCATTTGCCGTGGAATACCTCAACGAAGCTACATCGAACGACAGCATTGCAGCCTTATCTTCACCGGGATGTTGCGGGTCAGATACCGGCTTCCCGTGAGCGTCAACTTCTCTGAGAATGCGGCTGGGAAACTGAATTCCAATGGGAACAGGATTAATCGCTATCGATACCTGGGGGATCAGCAGTTCTTCGACGTCCTTCCAGTCAAAGCCGCCAAACCAAGTGCCGAACAGCGCCAGCAGGCTGTCGAGTTTTTCGTCGGGGTCCTGAATAAAGCGGGTCACCGTGTCGAAGGCTAGCCGGCAAACGTCCACATCGATGTCCAGCGTCGTGGCGATGCTTTCGAGACTGTCCGCGATATGCTCGACCGCGCTTTCGAACGGCACGGCCATCTGCGTGGGATCCTGCAAATCGGCAATCAGCGTATCGAGGCTGGGCAGGATCGCATCGGCTTTGGCTAGAATTTCACCGGATGGATCATCCAGTGTCGCGGCCCCGTTTTTGTAGTCGCTAATTAACGCCTTAATGCCCTGAACGAGCTTCGCATAGGGATTGGGATCGCCGATGAATATCCTGAGGATACCGTCGATGAATTGGGCTTCGGAAATGTTGGCAAGCTTGAGAAGCAGGTCGAAGAAGTCGCGCGGTGAGTGTGAGAAGAGCGCCGCCTCGAAGTCGTTGACATAGCGCTTAACACCCCAACGCCATTCGAATTCGATCGGAATGTCGGCCTCATCCAGTCCATCCGTGTTCGGGAACAAAAAGAAAGAGATGCCGGTGCCCGGAAGCTCGAAGCCCAATTCCATAGCGACGATGGTCAGCGAGTAAAAGCGCACATCGCCAGACGCCGACTGGTTCATGACCAGGTCCTTGAAGCGGATGCCGCTAAGCAGGCGATCGAGGACTTGCTGAATCGTTTCATTGGCGCCGCCGAAAATACCAATATCGGGCAGCGCTTCTTGAAGTGATTAAATGTGATAGCGGCGGGTAGTATTTCATGGAATTAACGCGTTCCTCACTACTTCAACCACTCTTGAGTCTTCGCGCGACCACCAGCTCGATATTCAGATTCGCGGCCACTTCGAACTCAGTAGCTCGCAAGAAGAGCCACCGTGGCTCGCGCCATTTCCCATTGATACTTGAACAACACCCTCTTGCTCTTGTCGATCCAACTCACGGATGCATGCCATTTACCGAGCACATCTTGGAATTTATCTACTAAATCGACTTGCACGACTTTGCTATAGTCCATTATGTTGTCTGTCTCGGTGGGCTTAAAGAAGATGGAGTTATTCACGTCCCACATAGTAAATAATCCCTTAGTCTTTCCATCAGAGAACTCCGCCGCGTTTTTGCCCAGATTCTTTATCAAATACTCATCAACCACTGCTGTCTTGAAATCCTTCTCCTTCATCAAATCGAAGAGCACCGGCGTAGTCACATCCGGTTCAACGCATCCGAATTCAGTTAGCCTTATGTCATGCATCTTCTCCCGATATTCTTTCAAAACGTCAGGGAGCGTTTTGCCGCCGAGAAACGGATGTGGCAACAACAGCGCGTGAAGAAGTTCATGTCTCACCGTGCTGCTCGCGTAGGGATCCGTTACAGCCGACATGACCATATTCTGTGTTTGGTAGAACCACTCAAAATACCTCGCCACCGGAGTTATGTATGAATGCAAATTTATGTCGAGCTTGTCATTCATTGTGGTCGGCGGATTAACGGTGAATCCAATTAGCGAATCTGTTTTGAGGTGAAAGGGCAGTAGTATGACTATGCACACCTGGTGAAAATCCACGTCTTTGGCTGATCCCTTAATCGCATAAGTGATTGTCGTGATTTTCGAGAGGAGTTCCCTCACGATTTTCTCGTCGAGCTGCGATCGCCTTCTGCTCAGAGGCTAGGTTCTCGTCTGGCGTCAAATCCGCGTTGAACTCAAATTTCTTCTGCGTGCTGATCAAGACGTTTTTCTTGCCGTCGAGGAATACCGCATTCTCAATTGTCTCCAGATCAATACCGTAAGGCTTGAATGATGCATTCGCAGCCACGTCTAATCGGGTGCCGTCTTCGAACGATTTTGGGACATCCTCGGGGCTGAGCAGTGTAGCTGTGTACTTTTGGTTCCCGCTTGAATCTATCTTCATAAAGCAGATTGGTTGAGCTAGCGTGTCGTAGAATGAAATGCGTGCCTTTCCCAGAATTATGTTGCTGTTTGTTCTTATCTCGATCTCCTTTACGCCATGGTATTCGCCAGGCGGGACCTCGATCCGAGCTTCGGTATCTACTTTGAGAGATGACTCTTTTATGCTCGTCTCATTCCCAGATTTATTCCAAAAAACCTCAATGGTCTGATCGGTTGTTGAAACCAAATCGACGGTGCGCGTACTCAAACCTATTTTGTCCTTGAGATCATCCTTATTTCTTTTGGAGATGGCCGCATCATATATCGACAGTGGGCTGACGATGAGAGTTAGCGTTCTTGGTAAGTCAGATTTTGAAGGCATCAATATCCACGGAACAATGTAGAATTTCGAAGACAAATGTCCTGACGGATGTTTGAATAATAATTCGTAGCGCAAAAGCAGATAGTTCGGGCTGTAGCCAGAGGCAGGGTCATAAAGTCGGTCGTAAGATTCGCAATCATCGAAGGCTAATCTACCGCGGGAAGTTTTTGGCAGCCGAAAATGAAACCCATATTCCGGAGGGTTATTCTTGACCGTCGTGATTAGCTTGAACGACGTGTCTAGCGGATATGGCGCGAATTTTACTGCACTAAAAGTCGGCATTTCGAAATATCCTCTGATCTAGCGCGGTGATTTGGGCTGATAGTTTGGTTCCACTAGGTGGTCCAAATCCGGAGGCTTGTAGTTTCTTCTCCTCGTAGTTGACGCTGTTGACCGTGTCTGTTTTCAGTTGGCTGCTCGCCACGGTCAGGAACACAGGAAATGCCAGGTCTATAGCTCCACTGCCTAAAACCTGACTACCAAGCACTTCATAGTCGGACTTGTCCAGAACGACAAAGCAGAAGTCCTCGGTCGAGTTTCGGTCTGTTACCGGGTTGTAGTTGGGCGTTGGAACGCGTTTGACTATGATAGTGTCTATCTGCGCCGACAACGTGTCCGAAGCAATTGTCTTCTTCAGGACTTCCGTTGATCGGAAGGTCCCGGTGAGTTTGCTCAAGAAGTCGGTTGTGTCGTTCGTAGAGATATTTGTCCAAGTCGGTAGGGCTCTCGGGTCATTCGAACCCTTTTCATTGGGTATGAAGTAGAGTGGAAAGGCGAATAGCGTTACATAACTCGCATCTTCCGCAATGCCAACGAAGGCAGCATAGGTCGGTCCATATTTTTCGTCCAAATCAATCAAAACCTCCTCAGGATAGATTTCAAAGCGCAAACTCTTGTCTCCGAAATCTTTTTCGAGTTGCAGATCGCGCGGCCTAAACACCCCATCGAGATACTCGCTTCCCCCAATGCTCAGTGGGGGTGCGGGCTGAGCTTCGGCGTGCGGTTTTTCATACAGATTGATGCGCGTATAACTCGCAGTGAAGAGCGGGCCGCCGTCGTCGGTGGCCGGGAAGGCGAGACGGATAGGTGTATAGAATTGCGCGTCGTTGATATCGGCTGCGATGGCGGGTGTCTTGAACCGCGGCCGTTCCGGGCCAAGTCGTTTCACGAATCCCTTGGAGACCAGGACTGCGGGTGCCGTACTCAGTCCGACGGGCAAGCAGAGCTTTGTGCGGTGAAGCGATCCGCGCTTGGAGCCCGGCGCGTCGGCAATCTGCAACTTCAATATTGGCCACGATCCCGAGCGAAAATTCTTGTCGTTTGTCTGGCTCGCGTTATTGTGCGAAACGAACCGAATCGTGTCGTCGTAGAGGCCGAATAAATTGTACGAGTAGCTGTAGTTATTGCGTATATCAAGCCAGGCGATATTTCGGTTTACGAATTTCCGCAATATCTCTTCGTAGATGTCGCTGCCTTTCACCCGGCTCGCGCTGCTTCCCGATTTCTTGTAGAGCTTGGCTTGCACGAAGGAACCGAAGAAGGCGCAAGGATCCATGAAGGCGAGCACTTGTTCCTTCTCGTGCCAATGTGAAAAGAAAGCATAGTCGTCAGCCTGCCATGGCGCGCCGTTGTTATCGGCGGGCAGTGATGTCACTGAAACCTGGTTGTCTGCACTTCTAGCGAGCCCAAGTTTGGGTTTGTAACCCAACCTCTTCAAAACTATTTCGAAACCGCAGTTGCTCTGGAAAGATCCGATTACTTCACCCGCCGCCACAGTGGGCAATTGCACGGTCTTGTGCGGATAGGTGAAAAGTCGTTCAATCGGATCGTTATCGGTGAAAATATTGATTTGGTTGGCACCGTCGTCATGTTTGAAGCCAGCGTCGCGATCGAGACCTAGGGCCGCACGCGAATCGGTCAGATCATTCGTATTCTGCTTTTTCCATTCCGCCGCAATTCTTTTGGTGAAGGCCGTGGCTGTGGAAGCCGTTTCATCGAGGATTTGATCTCCGTTCAGTAGTGAGGTCTTGGCGACACCCTTGTAGATGAAATAGCTGACGACAGGAGATTCGAACGGCGGCGTTTGCGACGGCTTCAGAATCAGAGTTAGCGTCCCCTGGTCGTCCTCCTGAGCGCACAAAAGACCGTCACACACAGCGACCGCAGGAATGTTGGCGGCAGACGAGGTATGCACATCGGTGATACGGAATAGATCGTTGCCGGCGGAAGTGCCTGCGGGTCCGAAGGCCGGACCCTCAAGTTGGGCATCGAGCAAACTCGGATCCGTGAAGAAGAAAAAGTTAGCCATGAGCGGCCGTCTAGTACAACTGACCTGTTGAGCGATCGGTTACTTGTCGGGAAGTAAACAGGTTGCTCGTCTGAAAAAGGGATTATCCAAGGCTGGATTTGGCGAGTATGCAAGGAAGCAGAGGCTCGTGAGAATTCAGCCATCCGGTTCAAGAAAGCGAGCGCACGATATTGCAAAGCTAAACCGATGTCAACGTTTTTCGGTGCTAGCATTTCCTATGGCTATGCTTCCATGACTTCCTGAGATATGCCATCGAGCTCGTCGGTTTGAAGCCGGGCACAGCGCCAACCCAGGCACAATCAGTTAGGTGTAGTAATTTACGCTTGGTTGGAGACGAGAAACGTGGCGCCCCTACTCCCAAGGTCTCAGAATCAGGCTTATGATGTCTGCCTGGTTGGTCTGCTGAAGAGCGACTCTCCCGTTACATATTGCGAATACTCTTGGATTAGCTGTCGCATTGTGAAGACTTGTGACGCTGAATTCAGTGTCGGAAACAGCGCCAAAAGCGCTGCCAGCGTCTTGTGGAACTAATAGCCCGGACGCATCAGCGTCCGTGAAAAAGCAAAATTTAGACATGAGTGTCCGACATCGTCCAATGCCGCCAGGGAAGGCTCTGCCCAGCTGGATTTTGGCGAGTTTTGCTAGTAGGGCTCGTGAGAATTCAGCTGAGAGTCAGGGAAGTCGGGCGCACAATATTCCAAAGCCTGTCCGCTGCCAATCAATTTTTCGAACGGTTGAGGTCTACTGTAAATACTCAAAGGTCACTTAGTGCCAGATCATCCTCGTTCGTGGATAGGCTGTCATTCTTAGCGCCGTCCTTCCGGCTCCGTCAATGCTCATCATCTGGAGCACCGGCTTTCTGTTTGATTGCTCTAATGCTGAGGCAATAGAGCCGAGGTAGTGTAAAATGGCCAGGTTACGGCGATCTTGGAAAGTATAAGGCGCTGTCGGCGCGCTCATAACTCTGTATTACAATGAGTTACGCCCGCTTGGCTCAGTGGTAGAGCACTCGCTTCACACGCGAGGGGTCACTAGTTCGAATCTAGTAGCGGGCACCAAATACGGAAAAGGGCGGCCAGGATACTGGTCGCCCTTTCCATTTTCACGTTTATGACGCTTCCACCCAATTACTAGAAAATCGGGTGACTACCGCCACGGCTGTGATCCGCAGTCTGTGAGTAGAGCCGCCGGTCGTTGTGATACAGAATCAGGTGCTCACCTTCGTACCGTACGACGTTTGAGATTCGTTGCCAGTCGCGCTCGTGCTCAGCGATGACAAATGCTGCCGGACTGTTTGCCAGCACCATTCCCGCCGCGAACACATAACCACCCTGATCGTAGACGCTTCCTCGGTATTGGCCGGCGCCAACTGCGATATCCGGAGAATATTGTCCGCTGCTGTCGCGCACGCGATCCGCCCGACCGATGAACACGGTGTAGTCGCGGAAGTTGAGTCGCGCACGATAGCCCTTGCGCGCGGCAGCGGCGAACAAGTCCGCGAACCCGTTATCGATCGCTCGAATGACTTCAGGCCGTGGCGCAACTCGCGCCACTACAGTAACGCCGCGCGGCGTCGTCGTGGCCACGGTGAACCGGTCGCCCGTCACCTGTTGAGCGCGCGCTACCAAACCCTGGTTGACCGAACCCTGGCGTTGCGTGTACTGAGCTGTAACAACCGACACGCTGCCGAGAACCACTAAAAATGCACTGATGATAAAGTTTTTTGTCTTCATTTTACTTCTCCTAAAACGCCGCGACCCGCGCTTGGGGGCACGGGTCGCATTGTAAAACTCACGGAAAGCTTTATTCGGGACGCCCCCGGTTGTTGTTAGTCGGTGGAGGTTTCTGCTTTTCCTTGTCGACAATGCGCGGCTGGTCCTTCGGCGGGCGGTTGGAATTATTGCCGCCTTTCTGTGCGAACAGACCGAACGGGAGCATCAACCCGATTAGCGCCGCCATTAAAATTAGTCTTACGTGCTTCATGTTTCGTGACCGCCTCCTCGCGTATTTCTTTGTTTTGAAGGAGAGGCGGAGAGCTTACGTCTTAGGTTTCAGCAACATGGGTGCCACACCCGTGTTCTTAGACGCTAGATTAGCTCAAAAAGTCTACTGCCGCGATCTTTGTTGTGTTCGAGGGCAATTCTGGGAAGGGTTCCGCATATGAGGGCCTACGTTTTCCTAGATTTTTCGCACTGTTTGGCACTTCGCCGAACCATATAGTGCAGGGCCTCACCGGCGCACAGTTACACTAATTGTCCCCACATTGTTGCTGTTATCGTAGGCCCGCAACGATATCGTGTGTTCGCCGGGACCTTCGATGAGCAGGTCCACTGAGAAGCGTTCGCGCGGACTGTCCGCGATGCCGTCGTCAGGAAAGACTTCCCGCCACGTACCGCCGTCCACGCTGACATCGGCACGTTTGATTCGGCCGGTTGCGTCCGCAACCTCGAACACGGCACGGCCACGGTCTCCAGTCACCGAAGCAGCGCCAATCAATCGCAATATCGGCGGCGTGTTGTCTATGTCCACTGCCTCGCTCAGGCGCTCGCCTGAAAGGGCCGCGCCGGTCGGATTGTCCAGGACATCGGACGCAACCACTCTGAAGATGTAACGGCCATCGGCGAGGCTGGCAGCGTCAACTGTGTAGAACGTTTCGCGAATCCGATCTTTCAGCAGGCGAAAGTTTGTCTCGCCGAGAGGGTGATAGTAAACGGCGTACTCGAGAGTATCGCTGTTGCGGTCTTCGGACTGCCACTGCAACGAGCGCGCACCCCGTTGAAACAAACGGCGCGGCGGTGTCTGACTAGCCATGCCGAACAACGACGGATCCAAGCCTGCCGACTCGATGTTCGGATCAGTTTGAATCAAAAGCTGCTGCTGCAAAGCCACGCCCGGCGGCAGAATTGTGATTGACAGGATTTCCGGCGCGACGTTCCGCGGCAAGTAAGCAAGGCTCACATCTTCCAATTGCGGCTGTAGGGCACGCGTACCCGTACCGCTGCGAAGGACTGCGCGCCATTGAACGAACCGCGCTTTGGGACTGGTAATCTGCGCGCCCGTAGCGTCGGCGTAGCTCGCGCTCCAATCGCTCCAGGTTGCGTCAGGCTTGTCGCTGTTGCCGCTGCGCGTTTGTAACTGAATTGGGCCCTGGCCGCGCCACCAAATGCGACCCCAGGTTGAAGCGAGTTTCGCATCACGCACTGGCGACTCATAGGTTCCTTCAGTCACGCGTGCATCGCCGTACCGAAACAGCTTTCCCTGGTTGCTCGACGCCGCAAACACGTCCGCTCCGCGGGCGACCATCGAGGAAATCTGACCTTCGGGTGATTGCAGTAGCAGCGTGTCTCGCCCGTCGTTCGTAATCGAGTAGATGCGGCCTTTGTCGGAAGTACCGAGGAGCACGCCGTTGCGGGTTGCGAGCAATGCAAAACCGGTAACGGATGTTGAGCTCCAAACAATGTCCGTGCCGCCGTCACTCAGAATGCGGAATACAGCGCTCCGTACATTATTCAAGTCATTGCGGCTCCGGCTCGGCTGCGCAGGCTGTGTTTGCTGCGTCCCGGTGGTCTCGTCCGTCGTCGCAGTTGTTGTTGCTGCCTCGGCAGTGGCGGTTGTCTGAGGGCGATTAACAGCGACGGCGTCGCTAAGCCCGAGCGCGTAAATCGATCCATCATCCGCCACTGAGAGCGCATGAATCTCGCGTAATGGCGCATCGTACAAGCCAAACGCTTTGCCGTCTGAAGAGATCCTCAGCACGAGCCCGCCCGGATCGGTTCCCGCAATCAGGTCTCCCTGCTTCGTTACTGCCAGCGACATCACGTGCGTTTGGTTCGTGTTCAGCAACAGAGCTGTTTCGGGATTCGCCCCCGCGGCGCGCACGCGATAGAGCTTCCCATTGTCGCCCGTTCCCACCGCCAACGAGCCGTCGGGCATGACAGCCAGCGACCAAATATATTTGTCGACGGGATCGAAATAGACCTCGGCTTTGCCGTCTGATGTGACCCGATAAACCTTTCCGTCCGGTGAGGTCGCAGCGAAGAGAGCTCCATCTTTCGCGACGGCCAGCGCAGTGACGTCGAGTTCGGCCGCCTTGTACAAGAGCGAGCCTCTGCCATCCGCCGTGACGCGAAAGAGTTTCCCGTCGTGACCGGTGCCCAGGTAAAGATTGCCGGCCGCGTCAACCGCCGTGGACCAGATGTAAGGCTGCTCGGTGTCGAAGACTCGATCCAGACGCGGCGCGAGCGTCACGACGCCGTTGTCTGTGATCGAAACTCCGCGCGCTTCGCCTTTCAACACTTCGGAGCGGGAATTTATTTCCCACACGACCGGTTCACCGGCAAACGCAGTAGTGATAAAAAGCGAGATGAGGGTGAGCGCAAGCGCGCTGGTTCTGAATAGTCGTTTTCGCATGAATTAGGTCGCCAAGACTGAAGAGAATTCAATTACCGATATATTTGGAATAGAGCGAGCGCGCCGTTGCGATGTCGTCAGTACCGCGAATGATCGAGCGCGCGTCCTGAAAAACTGTCAGTTCGTATTCGCCAGTGCGGAACCTGAGCAAATAATCGTTCGCTTTCACTTCGCCCGCTGGTTCCAGCTTCTGACGCAACGCCGCTAGATCGATATGCACAGATTCCGACGGTGAAATCTGCACCGCCTGCCGGCCGCACATCACCGCGGCAAAGTCGCGCGTATCAGCTTCCAGCGTTTCAAACTTTCCGAGCGCGCATGTCGGACAATCACTGAGAGGCGCTCCGAGAGAAATCTTACGCCACTCATTCCGCCACACGTCGAATTGCATTAACGAGCTGTGCAGACTCTGCAAGTCGCCCGTCAGCAGCTTCAATGCTTCGCTCACCTGCACCGACGCAACGATGCTGATGATGGGCATGATGACGCCTGCAGTGTCGCACGTCGGCGCGCTGGCTGCGGGTGGCGCTTCCGGAAAAATGCAGCGCAGGCACGGCGTTTCGTGCGGCCGAACCGTCATCGTCACGCCATACGATCCCACCGCCGCGCCGTAAATCCAATTCAAATCATTCTTGATGCACGCGTCGTTAATCAGGTATCGCGTCGCGAAATTGTCCGTGCCGTCCAAAACAACATCGGCGCCGGCGATTAGCCGCTCAATGTTTGAATGGTTAACGTCGACGATTTCAGGCTCAACTTCGATGTCGCTGTTGATGTCGGCGATGTGATTAGCGGCGGCGACGGCTTTCGGCAGACGCTCTGCGGCATCGTTCTCGGTGAACATTGTCTGGCGCTGGAGATTTGAAGACTCGACAAAGTCTCGATCGACGATGCGCAGTTTGCCGACGCCGGCGCGCGCTAAAGCTTCCGACTGGGAGGAACCGAGCGCGCCACAACCGATAATCACGGCGCGCGAGTTTAGCAGCTTCGCCTGGCCTTCTGGGCCTATGCCCGAGAACAGAATTTGTCGGCTGTAGCGTTCTTGAGAATTGGAATTTGAAGCCATTAAAGTGACTTTGATGCCAGACCCGCCGTTCACGTCCCTGAATTGTTGAGCGCGCGCATTGCGGCTTCGCGCATCGATTCAACATCAGGCTCTTTTCCGGTCCAGAGTCTGAACTGCTCGACCGCTTGCCCAATCAGCATGTCGAGACCGCCGATAGTTTCGCAGCCCGCTTCGCGTGCTTCACGTAAGAATCGCGTCTCAAGCGGATTGTAAACGAGATCGTAAGCCAATCGTACCCCGCGCAGATGTTCGGCTGTTACTGGAGTCTCGGTTTCAAGTTTCCCGCGCGTTCCGAGTGGAGTCGCGTTGATGACTACATCGAAATCACTCAGAGCTGTATCTGCTATGGGATGACATTCCACATTGAATTCGTCTGCGATTGCCTCCGCCCTCCTTGGTTCGCGCGCAAACACGGTGACCGCCGCTTCCTCGTTTCGCAGTGCCCACACCACTCCGCGCGCCGCGCCACCCGCTCCGATCACTGCGCAGCGCACGCTCTCCAAAGATCCGATACGGCTTTTCAACGGCCCGATAAATCCCGCAGCGTCCGTGTTGTAGCCGTGAAGCTCATCGTCTTGAACGAGGATGGTATTAACCGCACCAATTTCTTTGGCCGCCGGTGCGATCCAATCAAGATGCTTCATCACCGCCGATTTATGCGGGGCAGTCACGGCAAATCCGCGCAGGTTCCAATTGAGTTCACGGGAGTCTTTCCGCACCATTCGATGGATGAAGCCGTCAACATTTTGAACTTCAAAAGGAATGAAGACAGCGTTAACGTTTGCTTGAGCGAAAGCGGCGTTGTGAATATACGGCGAGATCGAATGCGCAACCGGCCGGCCAATCACGCCCATGATTTGCGTCTCACGATCGATACTGTCGATCCGATAAACCTCGCGTACATCGCGAGCGGTCACTTGTCCCGGTGCGCTAGCGCTGTCTTCATCCAGCGATCCATAGGTGAGAAACGAACCGCGCGAAGGTCCCAGGATTCTCGTCATCACGCCCGCCTGACCCATCGCGATCGCAATCAACTCACGACCTTCGCGTTGCGCGCGGTCGAGCAGATTGAAAACGGGAATGCAATCGGTTGCGTCTTCAGCTTGCACCGCGATCTTCAGGACCGCAGCCGGCATTGACAGCAACAACTCGAATATCGCATCGAGATCAACGGGGACACTGACAAAGTCGTGGTACGAAACGATCGCCCGTTTCCAATCGCAACTGCCGAGTTGAAGTTGACCCCAGCCTTCGTCCTCGCGCTGCCTTAGAAATTGAGCTAAGTCGTGCTCCAGATCCCAGTATTCGAAGCCGTCCCACTTTCTTCCGTCCGGGTTGTCACGCCGAAACAACAGCCGGTCGCGGAGAGAGATTGATCTGGCGCCGCCGTACTCGGTTGGACGAAGTGTCAGGATCACCGGTCGGGTTCGCGACCTGAGCAACTCTGGAAGCTCCCATTTCCGCTGCTGGAGTTCCTCAGCCGCAAGGTAATCGAGTCGCACTTCAACTAGATCGGCCACCTCAGCTGCTCGTTCAATCGCAGGCTTTAATTGATCGAAACGCCGAACACAAACTGGAACACAGATTTTTCCTTTTCCCTTTTCCATCAAACACAACTAGAGGCGATGGGTTGTGCCTCCATCGCCTCGATCTCAATTCATTATCCTGTTAAGCGCCACTAAGACTTTTGATCAAAGTGTCGGGTTGCCGGTTCAGTCCCCAGGTGACGCGTTGTTCCCTCAGTAACGCTCGCGACCGGCCCGCGCATTTCGCTCGCGCTAGTCGGCGGCAAAGCCTCGTACGGAGGCGCGTATGGCATTTGCGCCGGGCTTGCAGGCGGCGGTGTTTTCAATTGGTTAAAGCGTACGATTTCGGAAATCCCCTTCCCCAACAAGGCGAACGCCGGGATCAGCATCCAGAACCACCAGACTTGTGCCCCGATGGGCCGGCCAAATATTGCCAAAGCGATCGCCACGGCGATGAAGCCAAAGCCCATTACCACATTTCGAACACCCTCATCGTAGGTCAGTTCCTTTTCCGGGCGTCCTCGTCGACCTCGGCGCGATGACTCCTCGGTCGGCGCGACCGGCATTTGGCCCGTCAATGCCTGCGGGACCAAACTGATATTCGCGCCGCATGCGCGGCAGAAATGCGCGCCTTCAACATTTTGTGCAGCGCATTTGGGACAGAACATTTTGAAAAGGCACCTCCGTCAGAGTTGTCGTCGAACGATGTTTTCAGGTTTTCGCTGTATTAGCTGAGCGTTGCCGCAAAGCCTCGTAAAGGATTACGCCCGTCGCGACCGAAACGTTCAGTGATTCGATGTGGCCCAGGACGGGAATTCTGACGACCGCATCGCAATGCTCGCGCACCAGTCGATGCAAACCTGAACCTTCGCCGCCCATGACGATCGCCGACGCGCGCGTCCAGTCCCATTCAGTGTAATCCGACTGGGCATCGGCGGCCGTTCCCACGACCCACACGTTACGCTCCTTCAGTTTGTCGATCAAACGCGAAAGGTTAGTTGCCCGCGCCACCCGCACGTGCTCAACGGCGCCCGCGCTGGCTTTGGCGACCGTTTCAGTGAGGCCGACGGCCCGACGCTCCGGCACAAAAACTCCGTCAACCCGTGCGCATTCAGCCGTGCGCAAGATGGCCCCCAGATTATGCGGGTCTTCGATGCCGTCCAGAACTAGTGCGAGCGGTTCAGGATTCATTCCTAACACGGGCCGCGATAGTTTCAATCAAGTCGTCCGCGTCTGTGTAGCGTGCGGCGGCAACGCGCGCCACCACACCCTGATGAGTTCCGTTGCCTGCACGTTTGTCCAGCGTCACCCGCGGCGCTTGATGCACCGGCACACCTTGCGCCCGAGCCAACTCAATTAACTCGCGCAGGCGCGCATCTTTTGCTCCTGACGCAATCGTGATCTCCTGGAGCGGTCGCCTGCGCGCGCGCAGCGCCTCGAGGACCGGATTGACGCCGAAGATCTCAGTCGTCCGATCGCGAGATGAAGCCTGGCTTTTACGATTGCTGGGCATCGTTCTGCAACTGCGGCGCTAGAAACCGAAGCAGCCGCGAATATCGTGTGAATTGAAGTTCGTTGTCGCTGATGGTGGCAGTAGCATTGATCTCGCGCGCCAGCGTACGACGTCTTTCGCTGGCGCCGGCTCGCGCCTCAAGCGGCCAGATTTTATTCAAGGCAACGCGCATGCGAACGTAACTATCGTCGTCCACAGCGTGCGGGCTGTTTCTTCGCAGCACCTCAGCCAGCGCGCGAAAATTTTCAAAAGCGATTGGCTTCTTCTCCGCGCCGAGGCATGAGAAGTCGAAGCTGCCCGCGCGGATTCGCCACCCAATCTCATCAGCACGAGAATAAATGTCGAGCACCGCTTCGTCTGAGGTTAGCTGGCGTTCGTCGAGTACTTGCTTTGATTTGTCGCGCTTCTGTTCAACCTCAGTCTTCGTGAAGTACAAGCGGCCGAGAACGATCAGCACCACATCATTCCAGGGCGCTGAAACTCTCTCTCCTGTTCGGCGCACCGACGCAGTCAAAGCATCTTTGTCTATCGTGAGGGCGGCAATTTGTTTTGGCGGTGTTGCCAGGTTCAGCTGCGCGTCTGAAATTGTTACCGGTTCAAATTCCGCGCTTCTCAACTTCTCCGAAATCGCTTGTGCCTGCTCAGCCGCAGTGGTTGCGTACAGAGGCGCCACTCTCGCACTCAAAAGCGCGTTCAGTTCCGGCGGCGCAAGGTTTAGCAACTGCGCCGTCTCGGCGCTTACTTCACTTCCGGCAGAGCGGGCTAGCACCGCCACCACATGCACAACATCTTCGGTTCGTTGCTCGGGGGATGGAATGGGTTCAGGAGCTGTACCGGTCGCGGTTGCTGGCAAGGCTTCGGCACTGCTGCCCAACACGGCGCCACAGTACAAGCAGTTCGCGCGTGTGGGCGCATTCGCTCTTGAACACGAAGGACATGGGACCAACTCGCTCGCGGTGAACGCGCGCGCCTGCGTCGATTCGACGCTGTTCGTGACCAACGGATTGTCGAGAGTCGCCAACTGAAAACCTCAGCCGGATTATACACGCGTTATGAGTGCCTTTTTGGCCCACTTGACCGACGGCTGTGGCCAGCGTCATGCTAGAAGCGATTTCAAAACACTAACGGAGCTTATTATCGTGAACCACTTTGACTCGTCGAACAATGTCTCTTTGCAGTTCGGCCATCGCGGAAAAGTGGCGATTTTCATTGATGGAAACAATCTGTTTCACGCAGCGCGATTTCACAATATCGATATCGACTACAACAAGTTGCTGCGTGTGCTGCTGGGCGATGGCCGTTTATTTAGGGCTTTCTTTTACACCGGTGTTGATGCCGGAGCTGAACGTCAACAAGGCTTTCTGCTCTGGATGCGACGTAATGGTTTTCGGGTCGTGCAGAAGGAGCTGAAAACTTTCTACGACGGCTCGCGCAAAGCGAACCTCGATGTCGAGATCGCCGTGGACATGCTTTCTCTCGCGGGCCGTTACGACACTGCCGTGCTGGTCTCCGGAGATGAAGACTTTGTCTACGCGGTTAACGCGGTGGCCTACAAGGGTTGCCGGGTTGAGATTGCCGGCTTTAGATCGAATTCAGCGCCGAAGTTGATAGACGTTGCGGACTGCTTCATCGATCTGGGTGAGATCGCTGACAGAGTTCGCAAGGAGTTCGTCCACCCGGCGAAATACGAAGACCGCGAGATTCACTATTCGCAACAGCCACCGCCACCCGCGCCTTTCATCGAGCCGCCGGTGGCGACTGTCCCATCCTGCGCCGACGCAAACAGAACGGAGCAACCCGTTCATCCGGCGATTGGATCGATCATCCACTCAAACGGTGGAGATGAAGCGGATGGGTTTTCGAGTGCGGTGGATTTCGTGCGCGTGACGGACGAGCAGTAGGTATCGTCTGTATCGCCGTAAAGCCCGCGTCATTGTGACCACTCCTAAGGCAATTCTTCTTAGCGGCTACAACCCCGCCATCGCCCGGGCTGACTCTGTATGGTCGGTCACGAACTATTGACACCTCATCTTCAAGTCTGGTAACTAGGCGTCGTCAAACCGCCGAGGGTTTAGGCCTCCCGATCCTCCGATCTCTAGACCTGAGCCCGAACTAAACGCGCGACACTCAAAACCCATTAACAGAGGGGTAACGGCCTGCGGGAACGCCGCGCGCGACGTTTTGTGACGCTCAGTGACGTTCAAGAAGGGACTAGAGGGGTTGCCTAGAGGCGTGACTCATTGAGGGCTATGACCGAAGATCTAAACGAAAGAATCCGCTTCCTTGAAAAGGAATTGGAGAGTTTAAAAGAAGATGCACGCGTAGCTGATAACACCGGCGAATTGGTCCGCGCCCTTCGACGGATCAATCGATTCATCTCAAGTTATCAACCACTGCTAACGGTGATGACAGCAATATTGACATTAGTCTTTTTGCAAATGAATTTCGGCTATGGCACTTGGGCGAGCTATCGCAACGCGTCTGAAGCTAAGGAAACAAACAGAAGATTGACGGATTTCTATCTGCAGCTAGGCGACCGGCTGGTTTACGATGAAGAGTACGACGAGGCAGCAAAAGCCTATAAATCAGCTCTCGCTTTGCAGCCTAATGACCCCCGGGCAACCTACGGCCTTGCGAAAGCGCAAATCTTCGAGACCCGTGAAAACCAAACGTATTTAGACCCTGAACTCGTGCGCACAAAATTAGACTACCTTGAGTCATTGTATAAAGACGATGCCGATATTGAACTAATTAAATGTGCGCTTGACTCTGATCTGGATGACAATGAAGCTGCGAGATCATGCATTAGAGCCATTTCACTGAATCCTAAACTACATCGTCCATATATCTTCTTGGGATTTATATGCCTGAAGCAATTCGACTTTGTTTGTGCTCAAGAACACTTTCGACATGCAGTGGAAAACAAACCGAATTCAGCCTCGGCGAACAGTAATCTTGGATATTCTCAACTCTTACAGTTAAATACGAAAGATGCCATCTTGTCTCTTGAAAAGGCAGGAAAACTCTCGTCTACTGTCCCTCAACTTTGGGCACTTGGCGATGCATACAGGTATTCCAGTGAAATCGACAAAGCGATCGATGCACATGAGAACGCCCTATACACGGTTGACCAGAAGCTCCTTGAAAAAGAGCCTGCTGTTGTCGGTGATTGGCTTATCGTGACCATGCCTCTCACCACGGACGATAAACAAGCCAATGGTTTTTTTCAGACTATTGATAGCATCGAAGCTAAGAGAGCAGTCATTCGATATGCTCTCACAATTGATTACGCGTTAAAGGGCAACTTTCTTGAAGCTCAAAGGGAATTTGGAAAAGCCAAGGAAGACGATCCCCAAAATCAGTATGGTGACTATTTTGTCAACAGAGCATCGGTCGCGGCCAGAATTCTTAAGGTGAACTCGAAGACAAGATTATGGCTCAAAGAAAAGAGTAGGAAAGCGTGTACCCCCAAATGGTATTGTACTCATGTTGACGCATTATACCGTTGAAACTTGAAGACGGTTGGCCCGGCGTGAGACGGTTCTTACGCTCCTCAGAGGCTTTCCTGCTAGCCAACACCAAGTGTTTAATAGGAAGTGCCGAGGTAAGTTAAAGCTAAACGGCGTTCGCGGAGCCAGTTCATCTCTCATCAATGGGAACATACAGCACATTGCGCGGCCCTATATATTCTGCGCGCGGCCGAATGAGTTTGTTGTCGGCGTACTGCTCGAGGATGTGCGCCGTCCAGCCACTGATGCGGCTGATGGCAAATATCGGCGTGTAGAGATCCAGCGGAATTCCCATCATGTAGTAAGTCGAAGCTGAATAGGCATCCACATTCGGTAGCAGACCCTTCTCGCGCTTCATTATTTCTTCCAGCTTCGCGGTGATGTCGTACCACTTGGAGTCGCCTTTGCGTTCGCCCATCTCTTTCGAGAAGCGGCGCAGGTGGGTCGCGCGCGGGTCTTCCGTCTTGTAAACCGCGTGCCCGAATCCCATGATCTTCTTTTTCTTCGACAGCGCATCTTTGACGTAGTCCTCGACTTTATTCACGTCGTCGATTTCAAGAAGGATTTTCATGATCGCTGTGTTCGCGCCGCCGTGCAGCGGGCCTGACAGAGCGCCCAAAGCGGCCGTGACTGCGCTGTACATGTCAGCGAGCGTGCCGGCGACCACGCGCGCGGTAAACGTCGAAGCGTTCAGTTCGTGATCAGCTTGCAGAATCAGCGCGACGTCCATAGCGTGCGCGTCGAACTCGTCAGGCATCTCGCCCTTGAGCATGTAAAGAAAGTTCGTCGCGATACTAAGATCGGGATTTGGCTCAATCGGCGCGAGACCATTTCGAGTGCGGTCAAGCGCGGCGACGATCGTGGCAAACCGGGCCGTCAGGCGGGTGGCAACTTTGATGCTGTTTTCACGCGAAAGATCCTTTGCTTCCTCGTCCAACATTCCCAGCGCCGAAACCACGGTACGCAAACGATCCATCGGATCGGCGGTGCGCGGAACTCGCTCGGTCATGCCTTTGATGAGTTCGGACGCCTGCCAGGGAAGCGCGTAAGACGCCGCGAGGTTCTTCTTCAGTTCGTCCAACTCGTCGCGCTTGGGCAAGCGCCCGTTCCAAAGCAAAAAGACAACTTCTTCAAAAGTAGATTTCGTCGCCAGGTCGTGAATGTTCACGCCCTGATAAATCAGCTCACCTTTTTCTCCATTGACGTCGCCGATTGATGAGGAGGCCGCGATCACGCCTCGCAGTCCGGTGGCTACTGCGCTGGCTGCGCCGCCTTGCTTCGCTTTGTCCATCTGTTTGTCCTTCAGGGTTTGAATTAAATTTGAAGATAGCAGAGCGTTTGTGGAGTGACAAGCGAGCAGGAATCGTCGTCGCATCTATGCACGGTCGTCATGAACGAGCAATACTGAGTCGCCACGCTTGGCCGACAAAATCGCCGCCGCTGAAGCATTTTGCGCGGCGATTTCGACGAAGCCGGCGCTGCCTGTGAGCATGAACAATTCATTCTTTGGACCGCTTTCATCCGCAAAGAATCTGCGAATGGAACTGATTTCTTTGTGGTTGACGATCAGTTTCGCGCCGGCAGCAATACGTTCTTTGTCGATGTGCTCCGACGTGAAGTTTGTGATGCAGTTGCCAAAGCGATCGATGTGAATGACTGAGCCTTCGAAGCCGATCTGAGTCTGTCGCGGCGCAAGCCGCTCAAGCGCTACGAGATCGAAAAGGACCGCCCCGCACTTTCGGGAGAAACGCCGTTTGAAAGTGCGCCGGCCACCGGAGCAAACACGTCGCGCCCATGGAACGTTGAACTAACCGGTTTTCTGAAGAGCTGCTCGTTCGCGATCTGCCAAGCCGTAAACTCCCCTTCCCGGTCAATAATCCAACTGAACAAGCCGTTATCAGGACCAATGAAGAACTGATGTCCGCTTTCAACAAGGATCGGCCGTCGATTTGAACCGACGCCGGGATCGACTACGGCGACGTGAATCGTGCCGGCCGGAAAGTCTTTGTAACAGGCAAAGAGAGTGAATGCCGCAGCCTTAATATCCTGTGGAGGGATTTCGTGCGTGAGATCGACGATTGTCGCGTGCGGATTGATCGAGAGAATCACGCCCTTCATTGCGCCGACGAAATAGTCGCGCGCTCCGAAGTCGGTTAGGAGAGTGATGATCGCAGGTTTCAAGTTTCAAGTTTCAGGTTTCAGGTTTTACGCTCAGGCACGTCGCGGTCCGGGCACCCGAACGCAATCTGACTTTGCTCCCAGCGCGCTCGTACGATTAAGCGAACTTGAAACTTGGAACCTGAAACCTGAAACTCTCTTTAGTGAATTTCCGCTTCACCTGCGGTGCGAATCCGCAGTTGCTGGCCGGTATAAAGGTAGATGTCTTTGCCTCGTTCGCGCATCACTCCGGCGGTGCCGACGCCCGCGCCAATCGTCGCGCCGACGGCTGCGCCAGTGCCGCCCCCAAAGATTGCACCGATGACCGCGCCGATTCCGGTGGCCGCGCCAACTTTAGCGACGTCCCCTTTGGTCGAATCTTTACCTTTTACGCCGCCTTCCTGATCCACTTTGCCGACGCCCTGGCTCGCGCCCGTCGGCAGAACTTCGATGACTTGCGCGCTCATCTGCGCGGACCGGCCGTCGGGCAAACGGATTTGCTCGAAGGCCAATTGCAATTCGGCAGTCCCCTTCACTTTACCGGGCCGCTGCGCGCGCGCGACCTGACCGAGGATGACTGCGCCTTCATATTCGGCGGGCTCGAGGACCTTCGCTTCGAAGCGATCGCCTTTTTGCGACGCATCGGTCGCAAGGTTCGAAAGCAACTCGACGCGCATGATCGTGTCGCGCGGAATTACGATCAGGCTTGCGCTGTTGGTTGTGTTCGGCGTGCTGTTATCGGACTGATTAGTGTTCGCCAGCACAGGGGCCTGCGAATCGTCGCTCGTGTCGCGAATCTTTAAATCGTCGGGGATTGTTGAATCGAAGTTTCGACGGTCATACCCCGCACTGTAGCCGGCTTCGAAACCTTGCCGGTATCCATTGCGATACTCGTCCAAACTTCCGTGGGCCGATGAATATGCGCGGTCGGCCTGCTGATACTCAGCTTTCGCTCGGACGTCTCGATCGGCTCGCTTCGCGGAATCCTGAACACCGGCCGGATAGCCATCAGAGTAGCCCGTTCTAAACCCTCGCATCAGCGCGCTCGCCTGATTCTGGCTTGCGTCCTGCGCCGAGGCCGAGCTGAAAACGGCCGGCAGCGCCAACATCAGCGCCAATAACAGGCTCAGAGAAATTCGTCGTGTCTTCATTTATAAACCTTTCATCCCGCAATTTAGGGGCAGTTTGAAAGGGAGAGGCTTGTTTGAATGCCGACGTCTCGGCATCCGTTTCGATCGAATGCT
Source organism: uncultured Acidobacteriota bacterium (assembly GCA_963726075.1). GTDB lineage: Bacteria > Acidobacteriota > Blastocatellia > Pyrinomonadales > Pyrinomonadaceae > UBA11740. The sequence goes on from CAVSAQ010000002.1 coordinate 1,364,029, forward strand.
ACCATCGCGCGACAAGCGGGACAATCTGCAGTCGCCGTTGATTTGCGGCAAAGCCCGCTGAAATCGCTGTTCTGATGCGCTAACATACGAGGCGGTTGTAAAAACAAACCTAACGTTTAGAGGCGGGCTACTGCCCGCCAGGCCGTTGACCAGAAGTGGGCGGGCAGTAGCCCGCCTCTAAACGACTCGCGAATGAGAAGGATTTATCTCGATCACAGCGCCACAACTCCCGTCGATCCGCGTGTCCTCGCGGCGATGATGCCGTACCTGACCGAGAACTACGGGAACGCTTCAAGCGTGCACCTGTTCGGCCAACAAGCTCGCGCGGCCGTGGACAAATCGCGTCGCCAAATCGCCTCGCTGATCGGCGCGCGGCCGAACGAAATCGTCTTCACTTCGGGAGGCACCGAGGCAAATAACCTGGCCATCCGGGGAGTTTGCGAGGCGGCGGAAGCGCACGGCCGGCACATCATCACTTCGGCGATTGAGCATCCTTCCGCACGAGGACCAATCGATCAGTTAGAAAAAAGAGGCTGGGAAGTTACGCGGCTGCCGGTCTATGACGACGGCATTGTTCGCGCCGAAGATGTGCGGGATGCGATTCGCACGAACACATCTCTCATCAGTGTCATGCTCGCGAACAATGAGATCGGCACGATTCAGCCCGTTGTAGAAATAGGCGCGCTTGTCCGCGAACGACGGGACGGTCAGCGACATCTTTGGTTTCACACCGACGCCGTCCAGGCGGCAGGTCGAATTCCGATCGATGTCGATACCCTCGGCTGCGATTTGTTGACGCTCTCAGCACACAAGATGTACGCACCGAAAGGCGCCGGCGCATTATTCGTGCGCCGTGGCTTGCGCCTGTTGGCCCAGAACGTCGGGGGTCATCAGGAGCGTGAGCGACGCGCGGGCACCGAACCCGTCGCGAATATTGTCGGCTTTGGCGTGGCGGCGGAATTGGCGAAGCAAGAGATCTTAGATCGCAACGAGCAAACGCGGCGTCTGCGTGATCGATTTGAAAGCGGCGTTTCCGAACGCATCGAAGACATCGTCTTCAACGGCAAACGCGAACAGCGCCTGTCGCACGTTTCAAACATTTCATTCCGCTTCATCGAAGGTGAGGGTTTGTTGATTCATCTCGACCTGCAGGGGGTCGCTGTCTCTACCGGATCAGCCTGTTCATCAGGAACGCTTGAGCCGTCACCGGTGATTCGCGCGCTGGGACGCGATGAAGAACTTGCGCGCGGCGCGATTCGGTTCAGCTTCGGCAAAGACAACACGGAAGAAGATGTCGATCGTGTGCTGGAGGCCCTGCCGCGCGCCGTTCAAAGTTTGCGGAAACTATCGCCGCTAGCTCGCTCTTCCAAATCTGTCTCTTATTCACACCCGGTTTCAACCGGGTGAATAGGAGTGCGTCTCCTCGCTGAAACCGTTTGAACGGTTTCGGAAACGCTCGCACACTCAAACTGTTGAAACGGTTTCCGGCCTTCACTCCACGCCCATAGTCACCCGGCTAAAGCCGTGTGAGAATCACAATAGCAATGCCTTACTCAGAAACTTTTCGAGATCACATCGCTCATCCGCGCAACGCAGGCGAACTGAACAACGCAAATGCGATCGCCGAAGAAACCAACCCAGTCTGCGGCGACCGACTGCGCTTAAGCCTACGCATCAGCAATGATCGAATAGAGGTCGCGCGGTTTCTCGCGTACGGATGCCCGCCAACTTTGGCTTGCGGTTCGGCCTTAGCGGAAAGGCTTGAGGGACTGTCGCTTGAAGAGGCGCGCGCGTTGACGAAGGATCAGATCGTGAATGCAGTCGGGGGTTTGCCTTCCCGTAAACACCACGCGGCAGCGCTCGCGCTCGAGACACTGCAGAGTGCTATTGGACACTACGCTCGATTAGAAAAGCCAATCTAGTCCGGAAACGCGTCGCTCCGTTAGGAGCGCAATGTTTATAGAACTCCGTCGCGGCCAAAAGCATTCGAGGCTTGCAGCAGTCCCAACTGCTGCAAGCCTCGAATAAGAACTCAAGATCGCCAATAACTATAAACATCTCGCTCCTAACGGAGCGAAAACCGGCATCCCACTGGGAAGCGGCCGCGCAAAGACTGGGACCTACTTTCGATTCGGTGGACGCGCTCGTTGCGCCGTCGCGGGCGGCGATGCCGAAGCCTTCTTGTGATATTCCGGCCCGCAGTATCTCCTCGGTTCCTGTCCAATCATGAAAGTCCTGGTGCGGATTACCGGACAGGTGTCGACCGCGATCAGGTTAGTCGCCGGATCGACGTCGAGCGTGATCGTGCCTTGCAGCCGGCTTGAATCGCCGTCGTAAATCTTCGGTGTCGGTTTGGGCTTCGGCGGTTCGGGCAGCGGGTCAGGCAAACTCGCCGGTTCAATCTGCCGATTGTTTTCATCTTCCGTTCCATCACCGTCCGAAGAATCCTCAGCCATGTCTCCTGCGTCATTCGTTTCCGAGCCAGGCGAAGTTCCGTTGATGAACAATTCGGCGCGACTGCTGATTGCGTCTGCTTGCGCCAACTGGCCGGTAGCCGGATCGATGTTGGCTTCCTGAAGTCCGGCGGGCATCGACCAGTCGCCCGTCCACTCCGGATGAATTGTTAGCGCCGTGTTCATGAAGTCAGCCCAGATGGGCAGCGCCGAAGCAGCGCCCGTCAGTCCCAACTGCGCGCCATCGTCGAAGCCGACCCAAACGACGCAGACTAAGTGCGGCGTGTAGCCGGCGAACCAACCGTCGCGTGACGTGCCGGTTTTTCCGGCCACGTTGAATTTGAAACCGCGCGCGCGAATGGGCGCGGCGGTGCCGCGGTTAACGACATCTTTCATGAAAGACGTCATGACGTAAGCAACTTCGGGTCTCAGCACTTCATTCTTTTGCGCCGTAGGCTGCGCCACAGTGGTGCCGTCGCCCGTAGTGATTCGATTAATCGCGGTCGGCGAAATGCGCCTGCCGTTTGCCGCAAATCCGGTGTAGGCCGAGGCGATTTGCAGCGGCGTGGCTTCAGCAGTGCCCAGAGCCATGGCCGGATAAGCGCGCGGCACGCGCGGCAACCCCGCTTTCGCGGCGAGACTCATCACGCGGCCGATCGTGACTTCCATCGCGACATCGACCGTTACCACGTTCAAGCTTTTCACCATCGCGTCGCGCAGCGTGACGGGCTGCATTGAATACTTGTCGCCCATGTTGCCGGGAGAGTATTGCTGACTGTCGTAAATGAAAGTCTTCGGTTCGTCTTTGTAAACCGTCGCCGGCGTGATCACGCGCGGCACGCCGTCGTACGCCGTGTTCAGCGCGGTTGCATAGACGAATGGCTTGAAAACCGATCCGGGTTGGCGCAAAGCCTCAGCCCGATTGAATTGGCTTTTCGCGTAGTCACGTCCTCCCACCATGGCGACGATCTCACCCGTGTCCGCATTCATCGCCACAAGAGACGCCTGCACGGTGCCTTCCGGAAATCGCTTCGCCTGAATCTTGTCGAGCGCCGCCAGTTGTTTTGTAACTGCCGCATAGGCCGCGCGCTGCAAATCCATGTCGATCGTCGTGTAGATGCGCAGGTGATCGGCGCCCTGGCCGGTGATCAAATCGCTGAGCTGGTTTTGCACGTAATCGGCAAAGTACGGCGCGTCAGAAACGTCGATGCGCCCCTTTGTCGGGGCAATTTTCAGTTCAGTCGCTTTTGCTTGCTCGGCTTCTTCCGGAGTAATTGTTCCGGTTTCCGCCATCGACTCAAGCACCTGGTTGCGTCTCGCGCGCGCCGTTTCGAGATTGTGATAAGGGTTGTAACGGTTTGGACTGCGGATAATGCCGGCGAGAAAAGCGGCTTCGGGCAGCGTCAACGTCGTGACGTCTTTGTTAAAGTACGCGTTCGACGCTTCGCCAAATCCATGAATCGCAAAGCCTGATTGCTGTCCCAGATAAACCAGGTTGCTATACAGCGCGAAAATTTCCTGCTTCGACAGACGCGTTTCCAGGATGACGGACATGTACGCTTCCGGCACTTTTCGCCGCCAAGGTGTCTCTTGCGACAACAGCATGTTCTTGACGATCTGTTGCGTGATGCTGGAACCGCCCTGTCGCGCTATCGGAGAATTCGGATCACTGTCGTAGCGCCGCACCAGCGCGCGAATGATTCCGCGAATATTCACCCCGTGATGTTCAAAGAAAGAACGGTCTTCAGTGACGGTGATCGCTTTGACCAAATGGTCGGGCAAGTCGTTGAAACCGACGACACGGCGCTTTGCGCGGTCAGGGCCGGTCACCGAACTGATGAGTTCCGGTTCGAGTTGCGCCCGATCTAAACGGGCGCCGCTGTCGCGAACCGTAAGGGCGCTGATGGATTTGCCGTCGCGCGTGAATTGAACGCGCAGCGGTTCGAACGCGCGCGCATGGTCCAGCATGGCGTCGCTGCCGGGTTGAACTTCAATAGTTGAGCCATCAAGCGCATAACGACCGCGTGCCGTTTCGGCCTGGTGCCCGCGCTCAACATAGCCGGCGCGCCGCAGATAGGCGACGAAATCCTGTTGCGACAATCCCTGACCGGTTCGAATCTGCTTTGGCGCCGCGTAGATTCCGGCGGAGCGCGTGAACACCTCGCCGGCCAGCAGGTTGTCGATGCGCGCGGAAAAAACCACCCAGTAATAAATCAGGATGCCTGCGCACAACGCGACCACGGCCAGCGCCGGAATCGCGACGTACGGGCGCGTCAGGAATCTAAGCAGGCGGCGGCGGAACGTCCGTCGTGGTTCTTCGTACCGAACAACTCGCGGCGGTTGACCGCTGCGACGAACGATGCGGGGAATATGATCGTCTGGTGGATGCCGGATGGGCATGAAAATCGAGTGACGCGGTCTCCGGGGGCGGCGACACCAGTTCTGATGCTAAACGCTAAAGACGGGGCTGTCTACTAATGATTGACACATCTGCGTGCATTCGTTAGTTTAAGCTGCGATTTCCCCGACATGCACGCAGCAAACTGCGCTGTCCAGTCAGACTTAAGGAGTTCCCCCAGATGAAAGTCAGATTTGCGCTCATCGCCCTGGTTGCGACCTTCGCCGCCTTTACGGGTTTTCAGACAACTCACTCGCAAACAAACAAGTCGTCGGGCGGCTCTGCCTTGACGGACTCCGAGCGGGACCTGCTTAACGAGATCAATCAAGCGAGAGCGAATCCGCCGCTCTACGCCACGTACCTTGAAAAACTAAAGCCGCAGTTTAGCGGGAAGCAGTACACGCCCACTGGTAAAGATCCGCTCACGACTGAAGAAGGATGGAATGCGGTTGACGAGGCAATCAGGTTCTTGAAAGCCCTCAAGCCTCTGCCTCCGCTAATTGCTTCAAATGGTTTGTCCCTGGCGGCGATGACTCACGTTAAAGACCAGGGCAGCAGCGGAGGAACCGGACATCGCAGCGCCAACAGCAACATGATCGAAGACCGCGTGAAACCGTATGGGAGATGGTCAGGCGCCATCGGCGAAAACATCTGCTACGGAAATGATTCCGCGCGCGAGCGATTGATGACCTGGTTGATTGACGACGGATTTCCGAGCCGCGGCCATCGCCGTCGTTTGCTGGGGACCGAATTTCAAGTCGCGGGAATTTCGTGCGGTTCACATCCACAGTACAACGCGATGTGCGTGCTGACGCTTGCCGGCGGCTTCAATGAATTCAATCCGGGGACATCTCCTGCGAAGACTACAAAAACTCCGGCTCAGACGACTACAACTCCGGCGAAGACAACGACTACTACGACCAAGACAACGTCAAGTCCGGCCAAGACCACGCCGCCAAAGTCCGGTAGCACAAAACCCAAGCCAGCGGTGAAGATGTAGCGTCTGATAGATCGCTTGAAAGGAAAAGGCTTTCCGTTTTTTACACGGAAAGCCTTTTTTAATGGTCGGGACGACTGGATTCGAACCAGCGACCTCACGCACCCCAAGCGTGCGCGCTACCAGGCTGCGCCACGTCCCGTCAACGCTTTTAGTATCGCCGCAAACATTTGGATTTCAAAACGTGCGCGTGATTAGTCACGCTTCTCCGGGTCTTTCCGGAGTTCCGCGTCCGTCTCGTTGAGCAAATTCAGAATCTCTTTTAGTTCGGACGCAATCTGTCGCAGCTCAGCCCTACTGTCGTTGCTGACGTCATCGGAACGCTGCAGCGCTGAGGTTTCGGGCGCCGGTTGCGGTGCGGCTGAGGATATCCGCCCGGCCAGGGATGGCGGCGGTTTTAAGCTGCGTACCGGCGCTCTTGCGACCGCCACATTGTCGCGCACGGGGCCGCCAGTGCGTAATTCATTTGCCAATTTCTTTTTCGCTCCTGCGATAGTGTACTGCTCGTCGTAAAGCAACTCTTTGATGCGCAGCGCCATTTCCACGTCGCGGCGCCGGTAAGTGCGTTGGCCCGCCCGGTTTTTCTGCGGCGCCAGCGTCGGGAACTCTGTCTCCCAATACCTCAGCACGTGCGCCTGCACGCCGGCGAGCTCACACACCTCACCGATTTTGAAGAACAACTTTTCAGGAATAGCGACGGAAGTCATCGAGAGTGCGACCGCAAAGTGCCTGCGTCGCCGGGCCGACCTTTCAAAGGCCACGCGAAGCTGCCGCATGTTAACTGCGGCAACTTTTGCATGTCAACAGTTTCTTACACTTACAGCCGCCGAGTTCAAGCGAGAGTTTAAAACCAAAATCTTAGGGTCGTCCGTGAAAAGGCAAAAGGGTGAGGCAATCAATCTAGTTTCTGCGGCGCGAATAAGAACGCCAACGGCGTTCACGTCCTCCAGCCCAGGGTTGCGCGCGCCGGCGCGCTACCCTGGGTAACCAGCACAACCAAGTCGCAACCCTGAAAGGGTTACCGACAATCGTGGATAAGTTCGCGAACTCTTTCAGAGTTCACCCAAGTGCCCCTCTGTCCCCCCTGGGGCGCTGCCCCGGGCTGGAATTTGCCAACACCTTCGGCGTTTGCCAAACGTCACGAACCGACGTTCGTTGAGTATGTAATGGTGGAACGGCTTCTATATCGGTCCTGTTTGTTTCCGTCACCGGATTAGGCGAGCAACCCGACCGCAGATATAATCTCGTGTTCTAAGCACCCGCCCTAATCGGAGGATTCTTACCCAAAATGATCGCTACGGCCGCCGGGTTTCGCCTCGCCGCGCGCTTTGATGAAGTCGGATTTTCCGACATCGTAAACATCCGTAACCGGGTCATGGAACTCCGAACGCAGGGCGCGAGCGTCTATCAGTTCGAGGGCGGCGAACCCTTCCGCCCCACCCCTGACTACATTAAGGACGCCATGGTCGCCGCGCTGAAGGACAACAAGACTCGCTATGCGCCCTCGTCCGGCATTCCGGAACTGCGCCAGGCGATCACTGACAAGCTACGCACGCGCAACAATATTCCGGCAAACGTTGAGAATGTCCTCGTGGTCATTGGCGGTATGCAGGGTCTGTTTGCCGCATTCCAATCGGTGGTCAATCACGGCGATGAGGTTCTGGTGTTCTCGCCATTCTGGACTCCTATCAAAGACTTGGTCGCGCACTGTCGGGGACGCATCGTGCTCGTGGCTACTGAAGAAGCACGAGCGAATGGTTTCGCCACAACCCTCGCGCGCTACGCCACGACACATACCCGCGCGATCTACTTCAACACGCCGACCAATCCTTCAGGCGTCGTGTTTACGCGCGCTGAAGCCGAGGCTGTAGCTCGCTTTGCAATCGATCGTGACCTCATCATCATCGCCGACGAAGCTTACGAGGACATTGTTTACGACAGCGAACACTTCTCGATCGCGTCGCTCGACGGCATGTTTGACCGAACGATCACAACTTTCACCTTGTCGAAGTCTTATGCGATGACCGGTTGGCGCATTGGCTACGCAGTGGCAAGTGAACCGTGGATGACCGGCCTCCGTAAGGCGCTTCTGTACTCTTCCAACGGAGTTTCGACGCCGACGCAATGGGCGGCGCTGGCCGCGTTCACGACCGACTCAGATTTTTTGGAAACGTCGCGCGCTGCTTATCGCGAGAGACGCGACTTGTTAGTGAGCGGATTGAATGAGCTCGGTCTGACTTGCGATCCACCGGCGGGCGCGTTCTACGCGTTTCCGGACGTGACGCGCATCAGCGCGAACAGTCGCGAAGCGGCGGAAGTCTTATTGAACCGCGCCCAGGTAGCCACGGTTCCCGGCGTGGTGTTCGGCCCCGACGGTGAGGGTCATGTGCGGTTTTCCTTCTCGACTTCGATCGAAACTATTCAGGGCGGCCTCGAATCCCTGCGACGGAATCTGTAGTTCAGTGAACGAGTTCGATTTCATCCGCCGGCTTCGTGAGCAAACCAAATCACGCCAACAATCTTCGCGGCTAAGCGTCGGAATCGGTGACGATGCAGCAGTGATTCGACAATACTCCGATCGCGACTTTGTCTTAACGACGGACCTGCTCGTCGAAGGCATCGACTTTCATCCGCAAATTACGCCTCCTCGACTACTCGGTCACAAAGCGTTGGCGGTTTCAATGTCAGACATCGCGGCCATGGGCGCGCGCCCGCGTTGGGCGCTTGCTTCCGTCGGCTTTGCGAAAGACGTTTGGGAGAGCAACTTCAAAGATGACTTCTTCGCCGGCTACCTGGGTCTGGCTGATCGATATGACGTCACGCTCGCAGGCGGCGACGTTTCGGCCTCGCCGCAGATTGTCATCGATTCAATTCTCGTGGGCGAGGTAACGACTGGCCGTGCGATCTTGCGATCTACCGCGCAACCCGGCGATCAAATTTTCGTAACGGGTAGTCTCGGCGGTGCCGCGGCGGGATTGAAGCTGATCGAATTAGGGGCACGTGTCAGAAGCTCGAGCGTGAGCGAGGGCAACGGCAGTCAGCAGGCGGCCGACGGCAGCCCGCAGGCGGACTCTGACGACGATTCCATCCAAGCCCTCCTCCTTCGCCAACTCTCTCCGCAACCGCGTGTCGGCTGGGGCATCGTTCTCGGTGAAGAGCATCTTGCTACCTCAATGATCGACATCAGCGACGGACTGTCTTCCGACCTGCATCACCTTTGCACCGAAAGCAACGTTGGCGCGACGATTGATGCCGCGTCGCTTCCGCTTGATGAAAGTGTCGTTCACCTTTGCGGCCGTCGCGCACTCGATCCTCTCGCGCTCGCTTTGCATGGCGGTGAGGATTTTGAACTGTTGTTCACGGTCGCTCCTGAAAACGTAAAACTCCTGCCGCAGTTCGTGGATGGGATCCACATTTCACACATCGGCGAAATTGTAGACGCGGCGGGAAGCGTCCGCGTTAATGAACAGAATCGAGTTTGGGAGCTGGCCCCGCAAGGCTTCGAGCATTTCGGAGATAAGTCATGAGCGGGATCGCGGTTCGACGGCCAGGCCGGTTTCCTGCCAGGCCTTCCAGCCGCCTTCCAGGGCGCGTGCGTTTTTGTATCCTGCCTGTCTGAGTTCCTGCGCCACCCGGGCGCTGGTCGCTTCGTTTGGTCAAGCACAGTAGGCAATCAGCCATGCCTCCGGATTGAGACCAAGTTTCCTCGCTTCGTGAACCGCGTCGTCCGGCGACAGACGCTTCGCGTCTTTTGCCTGAGTGTCGCTCTCTTCCAAACTTCGTTCCGTGCGCACATCAAGGATGATGACCGGCTCGTTCGCTTGCCACAGACGCTTTAACTCATCTATTGAAATTGTCTGCGAAGCGATTTCTGTTTCAAGAGTTCCGGCGGCGGGTTGCAAAGCGGACGAGACGTCCCCGGACTCGGGAGAAACAACGACCGGCAACTTCGCAATTGAATGCAGCTCCTGACTTGTAAAGCCCGGCGGCACGCTGGTAACGAGCCCTTCCCGCAACGCGCGCCGGCGCGCGAATCTCGCCAGCAGCATCGGCGAGCCACCGTGCACGACGACCGAAACCAGCACTACCAGTGAGCAAACCGCGAACAATTGATCGCCGCCTGGCATGCCGGCGAACACCGGTAGAAGGATCAGCAACAAGGAACTAAGTCCTCTTGGCCCGTACCACGCGATTAACAGGCGTCCGCGCGGATGTACGTTTGAACCCAGCAGCGAGAGCAAATACACGGGCGTTCTAATCAGCACGGCGATGGCGGTGAACAACAAACTCGGGACGCTGATCACCGTGAAGCCGCTCCAAATCAAAGAGCCTCCGAGCAGCACAAACGTAAAGAGCAAAAACATCTCGGCCGTGACTGCGCCATACTCAACAAAGCAGTCGCAAAGCTCTACGTCCAATGCGGCAATGGTTATGCCCGCGGCAAAGGCCGCCAGGAATCCGCTGCCGTGCACCATCTCAGCGGCAGCGAATGCAGTGAACGCCACACCGAGCGAGTAAAGCGATTCGTAGTCGCGGCGCACGCCGAGGCGCTTTCTGATCAGATCTAGTGCAGCCACGGCAACCAACCCGACCATTACTCCCGCTCCCGGACCAAGAACGAACAGTTTTAGACCGAGCGTTGCCAGGGCGGCACGGTCGGGCGACCCTCCTCCAAGAAAAGCCATCGCCACCAGCACGATGGGCAGGAGCACGACATCGTTCAGTCCGCTTTCGAGTTGCAGCGGTTTGCGCGCGTCTTCCGGAATGTCTCGGCGGCGCAGCAGACCGCGCAGTAACACTGGATCGGTTGAAGCGAGAGCTGCGCCGAGAATCGCGGCGGCCGGAATTGAGAACCCGAGCAGCCACCAACCAGCCCACGCGATGATGGCCGCGGTCACTAATGTCCCCGGGCCCAGGAGCCGAAATGCCAAAGCGGCGTGACGCCGGACGTCCGCGATGTTAAGCGAGATAGCGTCGGTAAACAGGACTAACGCGAGGCTCAAGGTTGCGACTATCCGCAGGCTTGGAGATTGGAGCGAGACATTCAGAACGGCGAGCCCGTAAGGCCCGAGGGCCGCTCCGAGGGCGAGAAACACGGCCACCTGCGGCAGACGGCTCCGATCAATCAACCCCGAAAGCAGCGCCGACACAATGATGACGGCGCCAATGATGGCCAGCGACGATGCAAACGATTCGGCTGTAAATTCAGTCATCGCGAATCACGTACAAGCCTTATCAGTGCTCCAGAGATTACACTGATTAGAAAGAGCAGCGAAGCGATGGGCTTCATTGAGCGAACTTTGCGTGAAGAATTAGCGTAGTCGGTGCAGGAGGTAGACACATGTATTGTTCAACGTGCGGCGTCGCGGTCGCGAAGGGCCTAAGCTTTTGCAACTACTGCGGCGCCAGACTGCCTTCAACCGAAGCAGGTCTTGAATTCCGAGAGGTGCGTCCGCAACTGCTCGTGAGCGCAATGGCGGGCGTTTTCGTCCTCGGTCTCCCGGGCATTGTTTTTCTCATTTTCATGCTTAGAGCCGTCAGGCTTGATCCCGGACAGACCATGGCCTTCGCATGGACAACTCTGCTGCTGCTGGTCGCAATTGAGGCGATCTTCGTTTTGCTTCTGTTACGGCGCAAGCCTCTGAAGGACGAGCCGCGCACCGATTATCAGTTCAAGGGTCCGCAAACAAACGAGCTCGAACCCAGGCACGCCCGCGAGCTGTCTGAACCGGTACCGAGCGTTACTGAGCATACGACGCGCGCGTTTGATCCAATGCCTCGCGAACGCATCTGAAACGGGACGCGATCGCCTGTTTGACTGGCTCAACTCCCTTCCCTATCCTCGCTTTCAATGCTCCGGATTCATAACACGCTCACAGGTCAGCTTGAAGAGTTTCGTCCGCTGGTTGAAGGCGAGGCGAAGTTTTATTACTGCGGCCCGACGGTTTGGGATTATGGTCACGTCGGAAACTTCCGTTCGGGGATAGCCGCCGACGTGATGCGTCGTTATCTGAAGTTCAAAGGCTTCCGAGTCACTTCGGTCATGAATCTGACAGACGTCGATGATCGCATCATCGCGCAGGCGCAAAGGGCCGGGCAGTCGATCGACGACTACACCGCGAAATACATCGACGCGTTTTGGGAAGACTTTGACGCGCTCGGGTGCGAGCGGCCAGATGTGGCGCCGCGCGCGACTCAGCACATCACCGAAATGGCGGACATGATCGAGAAACTCGAGCAGCGCGAGCACGCTTATCGATCCGAGGACTCGATTTACTACCGCATTACTTCGTTTCCGAACTACGGGAAGCTCGCAAGGATAAATTTCGAGGGCAACATTGCCGGCGGCAGCGATCGGGTGGACACGGACAAGTACGAAAAGGAAGACGCGCGGGACTTTGCACTGTGGAAAGCGACAAAGGTCGATGAACCTGGCTGGGAAACCCAGATTGGCCGCGGTCGCCCCGGCTGGCACATTGAGTGTTCGGCGATGTCGATGAAATATCTCGGCGAAACCTTCGACATGCACCTGGGCGGCGTCGACCTCGTCTTTCCGCACCACGAAAACGAGATTGCGCAAAGCGAGGGCGCCACGGGAAAGCAATTCGTGCGGTACTGGTATCACTTCGAACACTTGAAGGTCGAAGGCGAGACGATGTCGAAATCGAAGGGCAACTACTACACGTTTCGCGACATTGCGGCAAAAGGATTCTCGGCCGCCGCGGTGCGTTACTTTTTGCTGAGTGTTCCCTTTCGAAAACAATTGAACTTCACATTCGACGCGCTCCAGGGAGCGCAGCGAACAGTGGAGAGTCTGCGCGATTTTCGCGCGCGACTCGACGAAGCCAGGACGGAGGCCGGCAGCAACGACGGCGTTCGCCACGCGACTGAAAAAGCGCTGAAAGATTTTGAAGCCGGAATGGACGACGATCTGAACACGTCGGTGGCGCTGGCGGCGATTCACGATCTGACCCGCGCGGTGAATCCCGAGATGGCGAAGGGCAAGCTGCTCGACGGCAACAGGCGTGAATTGATTTCGGCGCTCGAACGGTTCGACAGCGTGCTGAACATCTTCGGAAAACCACAGCGCGAATTGCTCGACGACGAAATTCAGTCGTTGATCGATGAACGGCAGGAAGCCCGTCATCGGCGCGACTTCGCACGCGCAGACGAGATTCGCGACGAGTTGGCCGAGCGCGGCATCACCCTCGAAGACACCAAGGACGGCGTGCGCTGGAAGACTAAATAGTTTTCGAGTTTCGGGTTTAGAGTTTCGAGTCGAAGCGTGAACGCATCAGACCGTCAGAACCGCCTGCGGTAGCGGGCGGTTGAACACTGAACTCCAAGGTGTGAGCCAAAAGATCAACCGCCCGCTACCGCAGGCGGCTCCGACCTAAATTGAGAGTTCTTGTCACAGGTGGCAGCGGTTATCTCGGTACTCACGTCCGATCGTTTTTCAATGCCGAAGACTTTTCGCGACGCACTCAACTGGATGTGCTCAGTTCGCTGGACACCGCCCGCGCCGGTGCTTACGACGTTGTAATTCACCTGGCCGCGCACCTCAGTAAGGATCCTGCCGACGCCGCACCAACATTTCGCACGAACGTCGAAGGCACGATTAACCTGCTGCGTGAAATGGAGCCTAATTCGGTCTTCATCTTCGCGTCGACGAAGGATGTCTACGGACCACATGCCGACGCGTTTGAAGAAGTCTCTGAGTCGTGCAGCACCGAATACGCGGATCACAGCGCCCTCGAATGGTCGAAGCTCATAGCCGAAAGGTACGTGCAATACTACGCTGCGCAGCGAAACCTCCGTTCGTGCATCTTTCGGCTTTCGACGGTGTACGCGCGCCCGTCCGAAGGAAACGTCAACGGGGTTGTGACGCACTATGTCGAATCGGTTAAGCGTGGCTGGCCGATTCGCCTGCCGCTCGAAGGCACACCAGTGCGCGATATTCTGCACGTTGATGATTTCGCGCGTGCGTGCCAGGCCTTCATCGATTCGCCCGTGACGCACGGGCTGTATAATCTCGGGGGCGGTAAAGAGAATGCGCTGTCTCTGCGTGAAATAATCGACAAGACCGCCGCGCTCATTCAATGCAATCCGGTCATTGACGAGGAGAATCCGCTGCCACCGCCGGTGCCGCTGAATTATGTTTCGGATTTGACTCGGGTAAGAGAGGACTTAGGCTGGCGGCCGCAGATGGGAATCGAAGAAGGGCTGCGGAGTTTGATTTGATCAAAGCGCACAACGTCAGCAGCATTGTCGTCCGCGCGCCCAACTGGGTCGGCGACGCAGTGATGAGTGTCGCCGCACTGCGCGAGTTGCGCCGTCTGTTTCCCAACTCGCACATCACGGTTGTTTCGAAGCCCGGCACGGCTGAAGTATTCGCGGGCGCCGACTACATCGATGACGTGATGGTTTACGGACGCGCCGGTCTGAAATCATTTTTCGATCAGGTCCACGCGTGGAAACAGCGGGAGTTCGATCTTGCGCTCCTCTTTCAGAACGCTTTCGAAGCAGCAGCTCTCTCATTCATGGCGCGCGTGCCGCTGCGCGTTGGTTACGCGACGGAACGGCGGGCATTTCTCCTGGGCCACGCGGTGCCGGTTCCCGCATGGAAGAGCGAACGTCACGAGATCTTCTACTACCTAAATCTCGTCGGCGAACTCGAAAAGCTGTTAACTGGCTCAACTCTTGAACCATCGGAGCCAGATTTTGCTATTTCAGTTTCTGACAGACAGAAACGAGAGACGCGCCGGCTTTTGATGGAGCGAAAGGCGGAAACCACGAAACCGCTGGTTCTGCTCTGCCCGGGATCAGTGAACAGCCGCGCCAAGCGCTGGCCGGCAGAGCGATATGCGGCGCTGGCGGATCAATTCGCGGACACGGGAGCGACGGTCGTCCTAATTGGCGCATCGAGCGAACTTGATGTGTCGCAAACCGTAGCTGCGATGACCCGGCGACCGCCGCTCGTGTTCACCGGCCAAACTTCAGTCTCAGAAGTCATCGCCCTCATAAGCATCGCCGATGTCTTGATTACGAACGACACCGGGCCAGCCCACATTGGGGCGGCCGTGGGTACGCCAACTCTCGTAATCTTCGGTCCGACTAATCCACTAACCACGCGCCCGTTTGGGCCTGTGGGGGAGATTATTCGTCAGCCACCTGAGTGCGCGCCCTGCATGTTGCGGGACTGCCCCATCGATCATCGCTGCATGACTGCGATTGCGCCTGAGGAGGTGTTCGACCGTGCGCGGAGGGTAATGCGGCAGCGTCTGGAGGTTGCCGTCTGAAAACTTTTTACAAATACCAGGGACAACGCGGTTTGGCACCATCTCATCTCACGCCTGAAAGTCCGAAGCGCGAGCTGATGTCTGGGGAGACGCTGCGGGCAACGCGCCAGCAGTTACGTCTGCTTTGCGCTTCGGACTTTTGCTTTTCTACTACTCGCCCTCGTTGGCTTCTTCTCAATAACATTCAAATATTTGTGAGGCTGCTGCCGTGAGCGCGCGCCGAGGCGGAACCTGGTTTCAACGTTGGCGCGTGCCGCTTGGTTTCCTGATCGCGCCGATTTTTGTTTTACTGGCCCGGCCGAAGCCCTGGACCTTGGCGATCGGTGGCCTCATTGGTTTACTCGGACTCGGGCTGCGCGCGTGGGCGTCGGGCCACCTGCGGAAGAATGACGCGCTCGCGATTACTGGCCCGTATGCATACACACGGAACCCGCTCTACCTCGGGAGCTTCTTAATTGGGGTCGGTTTTACCGTGGCCGCCGGTCGTTGGGCGCTGGCCCTCCTGTTTGCCGCGCTGTTTCTGGGCATCTATGTCCCCGTGATGCGCGTCGAATCCGCGACGCTGGAAGAGCTGTTCGGACATAAGTATCACCGGTACGCTCAGGCGGTCCCACTGTTCATCCCGCGGCCGCGGCCGTATCGTGAAAAGGCCGGTGCGAAGTTTGATGCGACGCTTTACAAGCGCTATCGCGAGTATCAGGCGGCGCTCGGCTTTGTAATTGCGTGGACGTTGTTAGCGCTCAAGGCCTGGTACTTTCGTTATTGATATGAGAAGTCGGATTTTCAAAAGCTCTGTTCGCGTCGCGTTGTTTATTTTGGTGAGCATCCAGGGCGTCGCGTTCGCGCAGCAGAAGCAAACATCGGATTTGCCTTTCGCGCGCGGCGAACAGCTCCTCTACAAGGCCGAGATCAATCGGGGACTATTGCGTGGCATTGACATCGGCGAGCTGCGATTCAGTGCGAATCTCGCGAGCGACAACAACGTGAGCATGGTGGGCGATGCCGTGTCGAAAGGTTTCCTGATCAGGCTTACCGGCACTCACTTCCAAATGCACGTTGAATCGATTGCTGACGCGCAGCCATTTTCGGTGCTGCGAATGAAAAGTACGTACAAGGACAAGCGCAACACGACTTATAGCGAAGCCACGTTCGACACGGGGGCCGGGAAGGCCGTTTGGACTGAAAGCAAGCGAGATGAGAAGCCAAATGCGACGACGCTCGCCATCAATAGTCCGGTACATGACGTTCTGACTTTGATTTATTTTGTGCGCACCCAAAATCTGAAGCCCGGGCAAACATTTGAAGTCATGATGGTAGATGCCGGTCGGACTTATCGCTGTGTGGTGCATGTCGTCGCCGGGAAAAAAATGGGCAGTCCGGTCGGACGCGTGAATACCGTGCGCATCGAGCCGGCTATTTTCGATGGCAATCGTGAGGTTCGCCCGCGCGGGACGCTGGTAATTTGGATGACAGACGACGCGCGTCACCTTCCCGTGAAGGCCCAGGTCAAAGCGCAAATCGGTAACGTCGATATCAATCTCAAGCGCGTCACCTATCGAGATGCGGTCGTTGCGCGCAACTAAACCCACGCGACAATCCGAAACGCGATTTCACAAACCAGCCCATTAATCATTGGTCACCGGGGCGCGTCAGCCCTCGCGCCAGAAAATACTCTGGCGGCATTCGCACGCGCGCTTGACGACGGCGCAGCAGGACTTGAACTTGATGTGCGACTTGCGAAAGACGGCGTCCCGGTTGTAATTCACGACCCCACGCTGCGACGCACGGGCTTGGCGTCAGGTGAAGTCGCAAGGATGACGTCGAAGCAGCTGGCGAATGTTAACGCCGGCAGTTGGTTCAATCGCGCACATCCCACGCTTGCCCGCGATGAGTACGAGCAGCAACGCGTGCCCACGCTCTCCGATGTGTTTCAATTCCTCCGCGACAAACCAGGCGCTATCTATGTTGAGCTTAAAACCGACGGCGCTGACTTATCCCGCGATCTGGTGCGAGCCGTTACGGAGGCAATCGTCCAATTCGGTTTCCAGGCGCGTGTGGTGGTAGTTAGTTTCGAGCTCCCGGCAATAGCCGCAATTAAGTCGCAGCATTCTTCTATTCGTACGGGCGCGCTATTCGCGCCGCAGCGTCGCCCTAATGTGAGCTGGCGTATTGACTCAATCCTAAACGCCGCAACTGACTGCGGCGCGGACGAACTATTGCCGCATCGCCTCCTCGCGCGACCGAAGCTCATCGAGAAAGCGCGCGACCGGGACCTGCCAGTCGTCGTCTGGACAGTGGACGATCAACCGTGGGTTGCGCGCGTCAAAACACTAGGCATCCACGGGCTCATCACCAACGATCCGGCTCGCATGCTTGCAGTTTAGCGGCGGGCTACCGCCCGCGGATCGTTTAGAGACGAGACTTGTCCAGCCATCGATCGCCGCGCAGTACGGCTTCTAAACGAAGGCGTCGGCCGCTAACCTGACTTAAACACAATGCTCACGTGCGAATCGCGCACGTCTCATGTATCATCGTCGGTCTAGTCATTCGTCCTAAATATCCGGAGGTAAATTCTTAGTAATGCCAGTACAGAAGGGCGCGGAAGTCGCGCCTGCTAAAGGTAAGCTCGGCGTTTTGCTGGTCGGCCTGGGCGCGGTCAGCACCACATTCATCGCCGGCGTGGAAGCAATCAAGAAAGGTTTGGCCGAGCCAATCGGCAGCCTCACACAGATGGGTGCGATTCGTCTCGGCAAGCGCACGGACAACCGCAACCCGAAGATCAAGGACTTTCTCCCGCTCGCAACTCTCAACGACCTGGTGTTTGGGGCCTGGGACATCTTCCCCGATTCAGCCTACGAAGCGGCGCTGCATGCCGGCGTGCTTGAGAAGGATATCGTCGCGAAACTGAAGAAGCCGCTCCAGAAGATTAAGCCGATGAAGGCTGTCTTCGACCAGTCATACGTCAAACGTCTGAGCGGCGAGAACGTAAAAACCGGTAAGCACAAACTTCAGCTCGCGAACCAGCTCATCGACGAGATTGCCGAATTCAAGCGCGCAAACAAATGCGATCGCCTGGTAATGATTTGGGCGGCGTCGACGGAAGTGTTCATGAAGCAGCACGCTGTTCATCGCACGCTGAAATCGTTCGAGCAGGCGATGCGCGACAATCACAAAGCCATTGCGCCGTCGATGGTCTACGCCTACGCCGCTTTGAAGTCCGGGATTCCGTTCGCGAATGGCGCGCCGAATCTTACGGTGGACATTCCCGCGCTGATGGATTTGGCAAATGAGAATGGCGTCGCCGTCTGTGGAAAAGATTTCAAGACGGGTCAGACTTTGATGAAGACGATCCTCGCTCCCGGCCTGAAGTCGCGCATGTTGGGCCTGGATGGCTGGTACTCGACCAACATCCTTGGTAATCGCGATGGCGAAGTTCTTGATGATCCGGATTCATTCAAAACAAAAGAAGAATCAAAACTCTCGGTACTGGAGTACATCCTCCAGCCTGATGTTTATCCGGAGCTCTATAAAGACTTTTCGCACGTCGTGCGCATCAACTATTACCCGCCGCGCGGCGACAACAAAGAAGGCTGGGACAACATCGACATCTTCGGCTGGCTTGGCTATAAGATGCAGATCAAGATCGACTTTCTCTGTCGCGACTCAATTCTGGCGGCTCCGATCGTGCTTGACCTGGCGCTTTTCCTCGATTTAGCCCAGCGCACCGGCATGAAGGGCGTGCAAGAGTGGCTTTCCTTCTACTTCAAATCGCCCATGACTGCGCCCGGCCTGTACCCGGAACACGACATTTTCATCCAACTGATGAAACTGAAAAACACGCTGCGTCACCTGCGCGGCGAAGATCTCATTACCCACCTCGGACTCGAGTACTACGACTAACTTAAGGAAAGGGCTGACGTTTTGAGAAGCGCTCAGCCCTTTCCGTGTACCTGACTCGCGACCCGGTTTGCACCACGCCAAAGTGTCAGTGGCAGAGTGCCGCTAATTGTCACGCGGGTGTTACATAAGGGCGTAGCACTTAACGACGCTTAACAACTTATCAAATATTTTGGATGACATTTCGCGGTACGTCGTATATATAGCGTGTGTGTTGATGCGTCAGGCTCCGAGCGAAGCGAACGAAACAATCCCCGCGCGCATCATTGCGATTAGCGGATCGTCCTTTGCATTAGTCGCAGACGGAGGATCCAGTCGCCACAAAGCGAGGGCAACGTGGTAACGGGTGAGACAGAAATTATGGCAACCCCAGAGAAACAATTAGAGTCATTGGACCAGACAGTTTTTCTTGACCCCGATCAAAAGAGTCCGCGAGCGCAGGATTTTGAAGACCGTCTCGAAGGACGCATTGTCGGGCAGGAGCGTGCGGTCCGCCGCATGGCCGGTCTGTATCAGATTTTTCTCGCGGGCATGAATCCAATCAATCGTCCAATCGGCACGATGCTGTTTCTCGGGCCGACGGGTTCGGGCAAGACTCGCGTCATCGAAGCGGCCGCGGAAGTTCTGTTCGGCGACACGAATGCGGTCGTCAAGATCGACTGTGCCGAATTTCAGCACTCGCACGAAATCGCCAAGCTGATTGGCTCGCCTCCGGGATACCTGGGCCATCGCGAGACTTCTCCGATGCTGACGCAGGAAAATCTCGATCGAATGCACACCGACGAGATCAAACTGACCCTGGTGCTGTTCGATGAAATTGAGAAAGCTTCGGACGCGCTGTGGCAGCTGCTGCTCGGCATTCTCGACAAAGCGACTCTGACCCTGGGTGACAATCGCCGCGTGGATTTCTCGAAGTGCATGGTCATCATGACTTCGAACCTCGGCGCGCGCGAAATGTCGGAACTGATTTCCGGCGGTATCGGCTTCGCGCCGGGCAAAGGCGTGAAGAACCCGCAAGACACGGAAGTCGATCAGAAAATTTATCGCACCGCTGTCGAAGCGGCCCGGCGGAAGTTTTCGCCTGAGTTCATGAACCGCATCGACAAAGTGGTCGTGTTCCGCTCACTGAAAGAGCACCACCTGCGCGCGATTCTCGATCTGGAATTGCAGGCGGTGCAGGATCGCATCATGATTTCGGCCGGCACCAAGTTCGTGTTTCACTGTTCTGATCAAGCGAAGGACATGCTGCTTGCAGAGGGTATCGATTACAAGTATGGTGCGCGACACCTGAAACGTGCCGTTGAGCGATTCCTCGTCTATCCTTTGTCAAACTTGGTGGCGACAGGACAAATCGGACTGGGTGATCTCGTCTACGTTGACTTGAATTCGACGACCAAGAGGCTGGTATTCTCGAAGCAGGCCGGGGGAGCGCTGATTACAGAGGTACCCGCGATAGAAACTCAAGCCATCGAACCGATTGCGAAGTCTGGAGCCGCCGCACTTCCGCTTCCACAAACGAAGGTCGCTCGCAAAGGGCAGGGACGAACCGAAAAATAGCGCCGCGCGAACTTCGACTCAAAAAACCGGTTTGACCGTTCCCGCAGACGCCACT
Organism: uncultured Acidobacteriota bacterium; assembly: GCA_963726075.1. GTDB lineage: Bacteria > Acidobacteriota > Blastocatellia > Pyrinomonadales > Pyrinomonadaceae > UBA11740. The sequence goes on from CAVSAQ010000002.1 coordinate 1,384,685, forward strand.
GGATTCGCTCAATCTGGATTGGATTGTAATCGGTCGCCCTTTCGATGCAACCGATCTTTTCCAAAGCCTCGAGATAAGAGACCAATTCATTAGAGTCAATCGTGCGCCAATTGAATCTTTCAAATTGAGCGTTCACCTTCTCCAGCAGCCCATCGTGCTGGACGATGTCACTGCCTGGGTCAGCAATTGTCCACATGTGTTGGAGGATAGCTGCGGCCTGCCGAGTCAACGGAATATTCAACGCATTCGCAAAACCAGACAAGAAAAGGAATAACGCGGTTATTGCGCCCATTGAGATGCGCAAGTTCGTCGTGAAGTCATTCCTTGCCATTACTCCGGCCAAGGCCGGAACGGGAATCGCGAGCGCCGCACTCTTAATGTTGTACACAAAATTAGCCATCTTTGTTGAACGTGCGCTCTCGACCCCGCCCTGTGGGTTGTTGACGATCGACACCTGCGATGTTGCGCCAGCGGCGCGTTGCATCGAGGTAAATTCCTGCAGGATTTCGTTAGCAATTATTTCCGCCTCGTGACGCTCTAGTTCAAGACCAACGTCCGTCAAGAGATCAGAAACGGCGTCAGCTGCGTGGGGTGCCAAATCGATAAGACTCGGCTCTTCACTACCGGTCGTCTCGCGAGTTTGCTTTCTGTCCATCCAAACAGTCCTTTTGGTAGTGCTTACGGAGAGATGCTCCGTTGAATCCGGCGAATCGCGTCACGTGCGGCTTCCGAAAGGTAAGGATCAGCGTTGGCTAGAAAGGCTGCGTTCAAGGCGGGCAATGCGGCAGCATCGCCAATTCGCCCGAGCGCGGTTGCGGCTTCGCGTCGCGTGTCGATCGAGTTCGATTCATTCTGTAGCGCGCCGATCAAAACCGGCACCGCCGCGCGACTACCAATCTGTCCGAGCGATCGCACTGCTGACCTGACGACGAACTCTTCCTCGTCACTTCTGGACTTCTGCTTCTTTGAACTGTCACCGGCGATGATCTGCGCGAGCGCGGGCACCGCCGCGACGTCACCGATCTGACCCAAAGCGATCGCGGCCGCCGCGCGAACCGACCGTTGCTTGTCACGATTCAGCAAATCGACTAGATCGGAAATAGCGGAAGGATGACGAGTGGCGCCCAGGGCGAATGCGACTTCGCGGCGCACGAACTCCTCTTTGTCTTTGAGCAGCGGAAGTAACAGCGGCGCGGCTTCATGGTTGGGCAAAGAGATAACCGCGTGGGCTGCCGCGGCGCGAACGGTCGGACTCGCGTCATTCAAGGCTGCCGCGGCCGCCCGTGACGCTTCGGGCCGCTTCAAATTCGCCAGACGCATCAACGCGTCCCGCCGTTCCTCAACTCCCAGCGATCCCAGCCGCTGGCGTTGCCGTTCGATCTCCCGCTGCAACGGTGTCAGGCGCGTGCTCTCCTGGCCCGCGACGAATGTCGCAAACATAATGCACGACATGATAACGGTAACGATGCCCACCATTCGTCCCCACGGTTTTGATTTGCGGTGGTTTGGCATCAGCTAATTCCCTGCATCGATTCGTGACGCGACGGCGTGCAGCGTATCAATAATCAGAACCGCGATCGGCGGATAAAACAACAAGTCGTATATGAGAAGCAGCGTTGTCGAAGATGATGCGCCCACCGCATTGGGAACATGCCGAAACAAAAGAGCCAAATCCGAAAAGAAATCCTGCGAATGCCAACCGATTAACAAACCTATGCCCAGGCTTACCACATAGCCGCCCAGCAAAAATGCGGTCGCCGAGAATCTTGAAGAATGGCTTTGCTTCAGCCTTCTCTTCTTCGGTTATTGAATAGTGAATGTCATGTGGCCGATATGTGTAATGGCGGAAATATTCGCGCAGGCGGCGTATCAGGTGCCACACCCCGGTCATGAAGAGCGTCACGAGGATCGCGCGACCCACCACGCCGAACGACTGCCACAGCGGCGGCTTGATCATGGCGACGAAGAAGGTCGAGAGAAAAAGTGACACCGTCGTAAAGACGGCCCTTTGGCGAGCAATACTCTCGCGCCGATCATTCTCGAGGATTTGATTTACGACCCGGTCCCAACGCGCCTGCATCTCGCGTGCACGTTGCGCGTGCGGATTCTCAGAATGCAGGATTGAAGCGGCTTGTGTGCCTTTGTCGAGTTGCAGATCGTGGAAAGCGCGCTCTTGCGGATCGATGAGTGTGTGATAGGCCAGCGACAGCAGCGCGAATTCGCGTGCAGCTTTTTCGGATCCACGATTTACATCGGGATGCTGCTTGCGCGCCAGCTTTCGATAGGCGGACTTGATCTCGCTGGCGGACGCTGAACGCTTAACTCCGAGGACCTGGTAATAATTGATCATCGTAGGGGAACAAGAGGATACGCGCTCGCTTTGGCCGCGTAATCGCGGCGCGAATCCTCAGTTTCAGGGAGATTTTAGCACCCTTCGACGCGGGGCGGCGAACCTTAAGATGCGTTCTGGGCGGCCGAGCGTTCGATGAACTCGACCAAAGTTCGCACCGCAACTCCGGTTGGACCCTTAGATCGAAAAGGCGTGGCCGCGTCACCCCAGGCAGTGCCCGCGATATCAAGATGCGCCCACGAAACTCCGTCGGCGAATTCTTTTAAGAACGCCGTCGCTGTGATCGTGCCCGCTTTCTTGCCGCCCACATTCTTGATGTCCGCGATGTCGGACTTAATTTGGTTCGTATAGTCGTTGTCGAGCGGCAGTTGCCAGAAGCGCTCGCCGACTTCCCTTCCCGCGGCGATGAAAGAATCGATCAAGTTTTGATCGGTTCCGAGGATGGCTGTGTTGACGTCGCCGAGCGCAATCGAAACCGCGCCCGTCAAAGTCGCCATGTCGATGATCTGAGTGGCGCCGAGCTTCTTCGCGTAAGCGATCGCGTCCGCGAGAATCAAACGCCCCTCAGCGTCAGTGTTAATGACTTCGATTGTTTTCCCCGTCATCGCGCGCAGGATGTCGCCCGGCTTGGTTGCCTTGCCTGAGGGAAGATTTTCGCAACACGGCGCCACAGCAAGCACCGGAACGGACGGTTTCAGTTGCGCAATTGCGCGCATAGTGCCGATGACTGTTGCCGCGCCGCTCATGTCATACTTCATCAATTCCATGTTCTCGCCTGGCTTCAGAGAGATGCCGCCCGAATCGAACGTGATTCCCTTTCCGACGAGTGCCAACAAGCCGTCCGACTTGGTCTTTTTCGCCGGGGTGTACTTCATGATGATCAGCTTCGGCGGCTCATCCGATCCGCGCGAGACGCCAAGGAACGAACCCATGCCGAGCTTTTCGATCTGCTTTTGATCCAATACATCAATCGCCAACCCGAACTGTTTGGCGATCTGCCTGGCGCGATCAGCCATTTCGGTGGGCGTGAGATAACCGCCGGGCTCGTTCGCCATGTCACGCGTTACGTTCGCCGATTCGCCGATGATTCGCCCGCGTTCCGCGCCGCGCTCGAGTGCTGCCTTGTCAGCGCCTTCGATCACAACGTCGAATCGTTCCACCTGACGATCCTCTTTTTCTCTCGTGCGGTACTTGTCCGGGTCAAATAGTCCCAGGATGGCGCCGCCAATTACCGTTTGCGCGACACGCTCAACATCGCCATCGGCGCGTGGAACGATGGCGATCGTCTTCGCGGCTTTGCTGCGCAGGAAACGCGCCGCGGTGCCGCCCATCTGCGAAATCTGGCGCGGCCCGTACTCACTACGTTCGCCGCAACCAATCAGAAGCAACCTCTTCGCCTGCAGCCCACTATGGGTGAGATGGAAGTAGGCCGTTTCGCCTTCCTTCGCTAAGAATTCTTCCGACTTGATGATTGACGTAATGGCTCGATCGACAGCCTTGTCCAAAGTTTTCAGCACGCCGTCGTCTGGCTTTTCGCCTTTGAAAACCGCCACCGCGATAGCGTCCGCGTCGATCTTGTTGATTGGTTGTGAAGTTCCTCTGACGTCCATTTATTTTTACACCTCGGTTGAGTGACACAGAGCTCAGTCTGTGAATTCGCATGATACACAGACTGAAGTCTATGCTACTTATCGATTTCTTTGTTTCAGCTGCGCGCGTGTCTCGCGTTCGACGATGCGCCGCAGCTCAGTCTCCCGCTTGTCGTAAAGCTTCTTGCCTTTAGCAACTCCGATTTCGAACTTGATCCTGCGTCCCTTTAGATACACCCGCGTGACCACGAGCGTCATTCCCTGGGCGGCCGCAGCCTCGTCAAGCTTGTCGATCTCGCGCCGGTGCAACAGCAATTTGCGCGTGCGCAAGGGATCGTGATTCGCAAGGTTCCCGTGCGTATACGGCGAGATATGCGCATTGAACAGCCACGCTTCGCCTTCACGAATCCCAACGTAGGACTCTTTCAATTGGATTCGGCCATCGAGCACGCTTTTCACTTCCGTCCCGGCCAGGGCTATGCCCGCCTCGTACTTCGCGGAAATGTGATATTCGTGAAACGCCGCGCGATTTGTGGCCAGGACTTTCTCTGCCGTCGCTGTTGCCATTAAGGATTTACGACTATAACAAGGCGTCTAGGAAGCCACAAGCGAACCGTTATCCAACAATTCGGCTTGTTTTTGAGCATTCTTGTTATTACACTCGCCTGCATGAACTCTCAACTCGTTAACGACGCTCGCGAGCTACCACTCGCGGAACAAATCGAGTTGATCGACGCGTTGTGGGAGAGCATTGTGAAACAGGGATACCAACCGCCCTTGACGCCCGAACAAAGTGTTGAGCTCGATCGCCGATTGGAGGCTCATCGGCGCAGTCCGGATGATATTTTTTCGTGGGACTCGATCAAGCGGGAGATTTTGGATAAGTACTCCCGCCGCTAATGTCTCTCCCAATAGTTTTCCGTCGCGTCGCACGCGCCGAGATGGACGAAGCAATAGCTTGGTATGAGTATCAACGCGATGGCCTGGGAATTGAGTTCACGACTGAAATCGACAGACACCTCCAGCGAATAGCCGATAATCCAAAACAGTTCCCGAAGACGCGCAATGAAATTAGGCTCGCAGTTCTTCACCGTTTTCCTTACACCATTCACTTCCTCGACGAAACGCACCGAGTAGTAGTCCTCGCAGTATTTCATGTGAAACGCAATCCGCTCGTGCTCGAAGGTCGTTGATAATGCCTGGCTTGCAACACGTGACGAGTCTTCTACCGCTGGCGGTAATCGCGGCGATCCCAAGACTGCTCGGCGCTTTCTTTCTGCCCAACACGTTCGGCGACGCGTACGTCTACATCCGAGACATCGGGACCCTAAGCACGAAGATCAAAGCTGGGACATTCGCACTCACAGACTTGTACGGGTTCTGGTTGCCGCTGTACCAGTTGATAGCAGCGCTCGTTAACGTGTTTGTTGGGAATGGCTTTTACACAGGAAAGATTGTTTCGGCAGTGGCGGGAATCGGCGTTTGCCTTCTTGTGTACACGATCACGCTGCGCGTTGTGCAGCACCAAACCGCTGCGCTTGTGTCGTTTCTGCTGATTGCGCTGAACCCGCTTCACATCATGAATTCCGCCTCAGCGATGACCGACGTTCCGCACGCGCTGTTCGTACTCACAAGTCTTTATTTTGTGCTGAAGAAGCGGTGGGTGCTGGCGGCAGTGGTTGCCGCGCTTGCCGGGCTGACGCGCGTCGAGAGCTGGATGTTGATTGCGCTCATCCCCACCATTCAGTTTTGGAAAGAACGCCGTGTTTCGATTTCCGCAATCCTCATCATGGTCTTCGCGCCGCTCTTTTGGTTTTACGTTTCCTGGAGAGCCACAGGCGATTGGCTCGCATGCTTCAAAGCTCGTGACCAGTACAAAGATTGGCTCCTGACGCAGAACCCCGCGCTCGCTGAATTCTCAGTGACAGGCGTGATCCAGGATACAGCGATGCTGGTTTCGGGGATCGATCTGGCCGTGCTTTGTGCGGCGCTGGTTGCCGGTTGGCTGGTTCTCAGGCGCTTAACTCGGCGGACTGACGACGCGGTGGCGAACTTCGCCGCCGACGCAAAGCCCGCGCCAACTAGCATCGACTCAATCCTGCCGCTGCTCGTTTTCTTTTTTCCGTTCCTCGCGTTGTTGGTGGTTGCTTACCTGACGCATCAGCAGCCAATTATTTTTCCGAGATACGGCCTGATCCTTTTCAGTGTAGGAATTCCGATCCTCGCCTGGACCTACTTCGCGATTGTCCGCCGGCGCCCGCAATGGTCTCGCCGAATTCTGATAGCGATTGTCGTGCTTTGTGCAGTGAACTTTTCCGCGCAATTTGCCGGCGGAGTTGGCGAGCTAAATCGCTATCGGGCGCAACGACACGTGGCTAACTACCTGCGCTACCAGTTCGAAATGAACCCGGGAGTGAAGATCTTTTGCGATGAAGGGACGGTGCGAGTGCTTTCGGGAATTCCAGAGGATCGGTTCGTCACTTCAGCAGACGCGCCGAAAGATCAGCAGGGCTTTCTCACTTTTCTCGAAAAGCTAAATGTAGAGTGGTTAGTAGTGGTAGTGAAAAATGATTCCCTCGTAAGAAACCTGTTTCCTGATTCTCAATACGGCGAGCCAATAGGGCGTTACGAGCCTGTCATGTTGCGTGAGTCGCGATTCTTGTACATTCGAATGTTCATCTATCGGCGCAAACCTGCTCCGTAAACTCTCAAATCAACCTTCTTCTCAGCATATCCAACGCTGCCTGAGACGCCCGCCAACGAATAAGTTCGCGGTCGCCGGGAAGCGTCAGCTTTTTGTGCTCAGTGTGCGCGTCGTCGGCGAGCGCGATGTAAACCAATCCGACTGGCTTTTCTTCATTCCCGCCGTCAGGGCCGGCAATTCCGGTCACCGCCAAACCAAAGTCGGTTTTCGCTTTGTGACGGACGCCGCGCGCCATATCGCGCGCGACTTGTTGACTTACCGCGCCAAATTCCTTGATCAGTTTCTTGTCTACGCCCAGCAGACGCGTCTTCGATGCGTTCGAATATGTCACCAATCCTTCGATGAAAAACTTTGAAGAGCCAGGCACGCTGGTCAACCGTTGCGCAATCAATCCACCCGTGCAACTTTCCGCGACTGCCAGTGTGAATTCCGTCATCGCCAGGCGGCGACCGACGACCTCTTCCATCGTCTCGCCGCGAAATGAAAAGACGGAATTGCCGAGCGCCTCTTCGATCTTCAGCGAAAGGTGATCGAGTAAAGCCTCGGCATCGCCTTCGGTCCGCCCATGCGCGCGCAGATGAATCTCGACTTCACTGCTATTGAAGAGAATAGTCGTTTGCGGATTATCGAACTGCGTGTAAATCGGCGAGATCTTTTCATCTACTGCGGACTCACCCATGCCCGTCACGCGCATCAAGCGCGTCGCGAAGCGCACATCACCCGCGATCTTTTCCAACCGCGACTTCACATTATTCTCGAACATCGGTTTCATTTCGCGCGGCGGGCCGGGCAACAATGCAACGGCGCAACTTCCCTGCTCCAGGTAAAGTCCGGGAGCAGAACCGTTCGGATTGGCTAGTACTTCAGCGCCATCTATCACCATCGCCTGACGCGAGTTTCGTTCTGGCATAGTCACGCCGAACCTTTGAAACTTAGTGCGAATCTCCTCAAGGAGCTTTTCGTCGAGCGACAACCTGCGGCCGAGCGCGCGCGCGACGACTTTGCGCGTGATGTCGTCCTCAGTCGGCCCAAGTCCGCCCGTCGCAATCACTACGCGCGAACGCTTCACTGCGTCCTTCACGACTTCTTCCAAACGCGCGTCGTCGTCGCCGACGATCGTTTTCAACTTCACGTCGATGCCGATGCGATTCAGTTGATCGGTCAGCCAGAGACTGTTTGTGTCGCTTTTGTTTGGCGACAGAAGCTCAGAACCGATAGCGATGATTTCTGCGGAGAGCATATATCAATTCTTAACCGCCTCGGCGTAGGCATGACCGAGCCACTGCAAAGCGTCGTGAATGTCCGTTTCTGATTCGACGATGAAGGAAATCCACTTCGCTTCGGGCGTCGATATGATGACTCGCTCGTCTTTCTTCATCTTTTCAGTGATGTCGCGGGAACGCTTGGTTAAGCGGAACGCGATGCTGTTCGGAGTGTCGATCGCACGCGTGCGTGGCAGCACGGCAAAAATTTTCTTGCTGTGATATAGACCCGTGAAGCCGAACATCGGGCGTGAGTTCACCTCTGGCCACGCAAGAATTTCGTTTTCAAGCAAGCTGGCGAACCGCTTGATCTCTTCAGATGCACGCGGAAGCGTAGGTCTTGGGTTCGCTGGAGTGGCTTTCTGAACTCGACGCATAAACCTGACTAGAGTCGCTACTGTAACGCCGGGCCGCGCTTCTTGTCGATTCTTTCACCCGTCGCTTATAGTCAATTTCTTTTTGAACCATGACAAAACAATCCTATTCAATCGTAGCTTTACCCGGCGACGGCATTGGTCCTGAGGTTTTGGCGCAGGCGCTGCGCGTCTTGCGTGCGGCCGGCGAGCTGTTTCAAATCAACTTTCAGATCGAAGAGATTCCCTGCGGCGGACACTACTACGCGGAACACGAGATCGAATGGCCGGAAGGGTCGTTCGAAAAGTGCGAGGCTGCGGACGCTGTTCTGCTCGGCGCCGTCGGTCACGATATCGACGGGAAAACGGTTTTCACAAAGCCAGGTAAACCTTACCCAGAGCCCCAGTTGGCAGGCTTTGCTCAGGTCATTCTCAATCGACAAAAGCTCGATCTGTACGCGAACGTGCGGCCGGTCAAGCTTTATCCCGGGGTGAAGCACAAGATTCACGGCGAGCTGAAGCAGGTTTGGGAGCCGGGCAAGGTCGATTACGTCGTCATTCGCGAGAACACCGAAGACGCCTACACGGGTGAGACAAGCGACATTGACGGCGGGCGTGTCACACCGATTCGCATTACGCGCCGCGCGACCGAACGCGTCGTGCGCTACGCTTTCAACCTGGCGCGCCGGCGAAACAAACAGAAGAAAGTTACCTGCGTAGAAAAGTCGAACATCGTCGGCGCCCATCGCTTTTTCCGCGAAGTCTTCCGCGAAGTCGGCCAAAGCGAGTTTCCGGACATCACGCTTGATTACGCTTACGTCGATGCGTTCTGTCAGTGGCAGATTCGTAATCCTGAATGGTATGACGTTGTGGTCGCGCCTAATTTGGCCGGCGACATCATCAGCGACAACGGCGCAACGACCGGCGGCGGATTGGGCCTCGCGGTTGGCGGCAACATCGGCGACGAGCATGCGATGTTCGAACCGATTCACGGCAGCGCACCGAAGCATGCGGCCAAGGACAAGGCGAATCCGCTCGCAGCGGTTCTCTCCATGCAAATGATGCTCGATTGGCTCGGCAATCGTCATGATGACGAGCGTCTGTTGCGCGCGGCTGCGAAAGTGGAGGCCGCCGTCGCGGAGCTGCTCAGCGAAGGCAAAACTCTGACGTACGATTTGATTGGCGAGGAGAAAGCTTCTCGCTGCAGCGAGGTCGGTGGCGCGGTTGAAGAGAAACTGAGAAAGCTGTCATCGACTGTTTAGCGGCTGGCGGGTGTTCGCCGGCTGCTACTAAAAAGAAGAAGGCGGGCAGTAGCCCGCCTCTAAACCACGCAGAAGTCCCCCCATTCTTAATGCTCGGGTTTCCTCCGTTACGGTCCTTCTATTGATTTGGCTGGGTGCCTCGACTCAATACCTTAGTGCTGAGTACCTTTCCGGCATTATCGAGTAGGACTTCGATAACGCTGCCGCCGCTGTCCTGAACGCGCCGCACCGTCTGTCCCGCAGAGTTCGTCGTTTCAGACAACACTCGCAAACTCGAGACATTACCGATCGTTTTCGAGTCGACGGCCTTCCCGGCCGTATCCAAGGTCCGCTCGACAATGTTTCCGGTCGTGTCGACAGTGCGCTGCACGGTTTGGCCAAGCGTATTAACCGTCTGGCTTAACACGCCGCCGGGTTGAAGCGCAGTGTTCGCGACGCCCCCAACGGTGTCGACGGTCTTGTCTACCGTCTGCAACAAGCGTTCGAGAATCTGCGGATTGCGATCAATCGTCGTGAGCGTGCGGTCGATAATCTGCGCCACGTTATCGAGTCTCACCTTCAATAAAACTTCGGCTTTGACTCCTTTAATATTGAGCTTCACCTTATCGATGCTAACGTCAGCACCGGCTGATAGAGCAAGGAGATTCGCCAAGCGCGCATCCAGCGATACCTTGGCCTTCAAATTGTCGACCTCGAGATTGATCTCGTCCACCGACAGATTCGGCACATCGAGCAACACATCAGGATCACCAGTCGCGGCTTCCTGACGACGACGCGCGCTCGACTCCTGCTGCCGCGTTCGTTCTTCCTGCGTCAGCGGGCGCACCGGTGTGACGGGTGTCGGCGAAGGCCGCGGTTGCTGTGGGTTATTTCGCGTGCTGCCGCTGGTGATTGAAGCGTCCGATGATCCGGTGGTTGTTGTAGGCGTTTGCGCCACAGCGGCGATGCTCGCCAGCAAAACACAAGCGCCGCAAAGGGCGAGGCTCCTCAGGTGATTCATGTATCCTCCAGGTTTGGTCCAGGGTTTCAAATGGAGGGGGCCAACGTTTCGAAAAAGCATTTCAGCGCGGGGGACGCGCGGGGCGTGAATTTAAGCGATCCAGAACTTTTTGAATTGAGCCACGGAAGCGAACGGTGCCCGTGACGTTGCGCATTAACACATCAATTTTTCCGGCGCGCACCTCGACCCCGACATTCATGCTCAGGTTCTTCTCTTCGCGGCTGTCCAACCCGACCGAAGTCGCAGCGAAAAAATCCGTCTCAGTGATACGGCGCTCAACAATATTCAAGTCAAAGGTTTCGTCTGCGCTTACGCGCTGAGCAGGATCGGGAGTGGGAGGAAGTTTCTGTTGGCTGGCACAGCACACCACAGCCGCCGCCATGATTGCCGAAATTGAAACGATTCGAGATACGAAATTCACGGCTTGCCCTTCTGATTGGTCGCGGCAGCAGGGGTCGCCGGTAGTGGAACGTTAACAGGAGCATACGCTGGTGAGGGGGCTTTTGGTGGCTCGCTATTTTCAGTGATGGGAATTTCGCCGAGGGCTTCGGCCACGATACGTTCAATATCAGCCAGCCGGCTGGTTATCTTCAGACGAATGCCGATGTTTCGATAGGTCACGCCGGGCTCGAGTTTGTCGGGCAGATTGAATCGATCAACCTGCCAAATCGTCTGGTTTTTTGACTTGTCCAGAAACTCAACGCTGGAATTGGCGACCGCCTCGAATCGCAGCGATTCGGCCGTAATATTCGCGATGATGGCTATGTCCGCAGCTTCCACGTCCGGATCGTTTCTGATGTCCGGGAGAACGGGCATGGGCTGGGCTGCCGGTGCGGGTGGTGTCGATCGTTGCGTCCGTGGAGTCGGCCGATTTGTACGCCGCCGTTGAGCAGTCGCCTCAGTAGCTACGGACAAGACGCCCAACGCGCAAACAATCGCGAACAGAATTTTCATTTTTGTTTTAACTTGCGTCAGCGCTCGGAACTTATCTGCACTCTATTAAGACAACATTTCATCCGGCAGCGTGAGGAGCAAACTCGATGCCATCCAAGTTTTCCAGGGACCGATGCTGTCAAGAAGCGTGGCCTGACTACTTTGCGTGGGACTGAATCCGTTCTTCAATCTTCGGCAAACTCAGAATCACCGAGTCGCCGACGGCTTTCAAACTCTTCGCCGAAACTTTATCGAGTGTGTCTTCCTTGGTGTGCCAGTAAGGATAGCTTCCGAGCTGAATGATATCGACGGCGTCGACGCCCGCGCGCAGGAACGGTGCGTGGTCGTCGTCGCTGACGCCTTCATAACCGTCAGTGAACTGCGAGCCGTAGCCGGCTTGCTTTGCTGTCTGCCAAATTAGATCGACAAGCCACTTCGAACTTAAAGCCGGACGCCCAAACTTCAGATCTTTGTAGCCGACGATGTCGAGCAAGATCATCGTGCGCAGACGCTTCAGCTCGTTTTTCACAATCATCTGAGTTACGTAATGGCGACTGCCGTACGTGTTATCCGGAAGTTCATTGCCGGGATCTGCAGGATTCGGGTTCTGACAAGTATCCCAGTCCTCGCAAAACGGTTCTTCCCCATCGAAGAAAACAAACCAGTAAGTAAATTTCGGTTTTGGTTTCGCGGCCAGGACGCGAGCGATTTCCAGCACCGCTCCGGTTGAAGATCCGCCGTCATTCGCGCCGACAAACTTGATATCTTTGAAGTACTTGGTGTCGTAGTGACTTGAGATGATGATGACGTCAGTTGATACACCGGCAAGTTCGCCCGTGACATTCACCATCTTCTTCTGCCCTTGCGGCGTCGTCGCTTGAAACTCGTCGGCCGTGACGTTGAGCCCATACGACTTCAGCTGATCGACGATGTAACCGCGCGTTTTCTCTAATTCGGCCGAACCCGCGGGCCGGGGGCCGAACTCAACCTGCTTGCGCACGTGTTCAAGAGCACGATTGCCGTCAAAGTCGGAACCCGACTTTGGTTCAGGCGCATTCGTAGTCTCAATGTTTGTCGGCTTGTTACTGTTACTGGGACAACCAAGCAGCGACAGTGGCAGAATCAGCGCGAACGCAACCGTGAAAAATCGCACTGGACTCCTGGAGAATTGAATGAGTTGGCGGCGAGTTTGAGTCATCAGGTTAACGGGCGGCGGCCCGTGAAGTCGGGGTCTTCTTCACGCTCGGCATACGGGCCTTTCGACAGTCATAACAAACACCAATCATCCGCAAGAGATGCTCGGTGAGCTCAAATCGATGCTTGGCGGCCATCGCATCCTGAATTGCTTCCAGTTCCGGGGAATAAAACTCGATGACCTTGTGGCACTCAGAGCAAATCATGTGGTCGTGATGTTCATGCTTGTAATGGTGCTCGTAATGCGCGCGACCGTCGCCGAAGCGCACCTCGCGCGCCAGCCCGGCTTCCATCAGCAACCGCAGCGTTCGATAGACTGTCGTCTGCCCCACGCTCGGATCCTGCGCTTGCACCAGGCGATAAAGGTCTTCGCCGGACATGTGACCTTCGGTGCGCAGGAACACATCCAGAATCAGGTCGCGCTGCGCGGTGCGCTTCAATCCCTTCTTCTGAATGTGTTTGACGAAAACTTCTTGCTCTTCAGTCATCGGCATAGGCAAGTCTCACGAGGCGGCTGGCATTTTACCACCGCCACGATGTGGTCAGAAGGCCGAGTATGCCGCAAGAACCAAAACTGTGCACTCGGGTAGTGGCCAACGACAAGCTGGGCTTCTGACGAGATGAAGCGGCGTGTTATCTTTTTCCGGATTGCCGGGGTGGCGGAATGGCAGACGCTACGGACTTAAAATCCGTTGACCGTAAGGTCGTGTGGGTTCGAGTCCCACCCTCGGCACCATTCCTAATCTCACAGTTTCAAACAACTTGGGACTCGTTCGTCGATTCGTCGTGATCGTGGCGTCGGGGTTCTTGGAATAAGGATGACGCTAAGATGACGACATTTTTTCAGCCGGCCCGCTGTGCAAATTCGACAACCTGGCCTCTCGGTTCAGCAAGTTTGTCAACGGCACCTTGGATCACGGTTGGCGTCCCATGAGCATAGCCAGCCGTTACTCCAAGTGACGAGTGTCCCAGTAACTGCATGATGTCGAGCTCATGCACTTTCTCACCGCGCAAACGCGTTGCGAACGTATGTCTCAGGTCATGCCATGTGATCCCGCCTGCCTTAGTTTGGCCACACGTAATCTCGGCCTTCTTACACGCACGGGCAAAACCGCTACGAATTGTCCCCGAGTCGACGCCGGAACGCGCTGACGAGAAAACTAGATCGCTGCCGGCTGCGTCTTGTATTACGCCTGACAAGGCGTTGCGAACCATGGAATTCATCGGAATGATCCGAGGCTTCTTATTCTTACTCTTACCCACCAATAGCCAGTTGGGAGGAATCTCGACATCCCTTCCATTGACTGCGCAAAATTTGGAACCGCTCCCAAGATTGATGTGGTCCGCCTGGAGACGAAGCAACTCTGACTTTCTGAGTCCTGTGCCAGTCGAAACGATTACTGCCGAACGCAGATAGTCGAGATCTTCTGTGAGTGCTTCCATCAAGCGGCTTTCCTCGTCAAAGGTTAAGTAGCGCTCCCTTTTTCCCCCTTCTTTTTCCTTCCGAACACGTTTGCTTGGATTGGAATCTAGAAATCCGTTATCGCAAGCGATCGAAAAGATTTTTGAAAGAAGGGCTAAATACCGATTCACGGTCGCGCCCGCGCGCGGTGTGCCTCGGCGCGTCTTCTTGCCAACCAACGACAATTTGAAGCGTTCAATCTGTAACGGAGTAATGTCTCGCATCGGTTGATTGCCAAAGACATCCTTCAACAACTTGCAGCGCCTCTCGTCGTCAGCATACGAAAGCTTATTGCCCTTGGCCCAAGGTAAGAATTGTTCGTCGACAAAATCGCTGAACTTGGCGGTGGCAATTTTCTTGTTGTAACGGCCATCATAGATTTCTTCTCGAACTGTGTTCTCTGCGCGTTCGGCCTGCGCCTTCGTACGCGCTCCAACAACTGATTCGAGAACGTAATGACCGCGCAATCTAAACTCCATCCACCATCTTGCCTTTTGCCAGTCTGGATCACTCGGAGCGATCCGTTTCCCTCTGTAGCGCTTGAATACTGACATCAACTGCTCCTTCCTTTTTGGGAACAAGCAGCCGTCAAAGTCGCTGCAATTCTAGTTGTTGTTTGCGGATGTGTCACGCGAGTTTTAAGCGACGCTTTTCGTTTTGAGTTCTTCGCCTCTCGGCTTCTTGCTTGGCCCACAAGTCAACCTCTCCACGATTAAATCGGAGAAGGTCGCCCATGTATGCATGTGGAAGTGGGAATTGATCTGGCTGGCGCTTCGACCATTTCAGGATTCCAGCAGTAGTCGGTTCATTCTTGTCGTTGTACAACTGCCAATATTCGGCGAGCTGAATCGCACTCATCCACTCTCGTGCTGATGCGCCAGCCATCCCTGGGGGTCGAGACTGAATTAACGCCAGCGTTTCAGTTTGGGCTCGCTGATAGATGCGCACTACTTCCTCGGCCAAGTGCTTGTCATCTATTTGGCCGCTTGTATTGGTCTGTGGAAAGGAATTCATGACCCTTGGCAATTTCAAAGACTGTGCCAAGAGAGAGCGGTTGGGTCGAAAATGCTTAACTAGCGAAATAATCAAATAACATGGGCCATTGATGAGTGCAGATTCCTTCTCCGTCAGGTTTCTGTGAGGCGAGCCCGGCCTGCCTGTTGTAAAACACAACTAACTTTAGTTTCGGCTTTTTCCAACTATTTAGGCTGGTGCAGATTCTTCCGAATCATATACAAGGCTCCCCTGACGATCATCATCCTCAACAACGGCGTTCCTGGTCGAATCTGAGTCGTCCGAATCAAGCTCCTTCTTGATTTCTTCTGCCAAACCGTATGCGTAGTCTTTAGCATCTTCGTTTTGTACGTCGAAGAGTCGGGCGATCTCGCCAGTGCTTTCGCCCTTATCGCGGAGACCCGGCGCCACTAGGAATTCCCAGACATTCATTTTTCCGCTACGGGCGTCTACCACTGCCTCTTGTAGAAGCTCCAAGTTCACACTCTGCATCTGGAAAGTGCGCTCGCCCTGTCCGATCATCCTCAACATAAGCGTCTGGAGCGTCTGAAGCGTCTCAGAAATATCCTGAGTTGGCGGAGGCGGCTCGGGCTCCGCGCGCTGAACGGATTTCCGACGCCGAACCGCAAGAGCTTCATCTATTAACTGACGGAGTAATGGGGCTTCCTTTTCAGCCCCCGTTGCCTCCATCAGGGCTTTGATTTGCACAGCTTGATCTATATAGAGGTTGAGCGAAGTGATTTTCTTTAATAGGGTTCTTTTGCTGTTTCGTGCGCCCATTTTCAAGCCTCCCGAAAACTTTATTTGGCGATTTCCATGAGTTCAAAATCTGCGACAAACTTGAGCCGCAAGTCGTTGACTTAAAGGGGGTTTGATCGGTTCTTGAGTTACTCAAGTTTCTTTATAAAGATTCTTGAGTCTAGAGTTGTTGATAACAAAGACCTTACGTCGAAACTGAAACCGATTATTAAGCTCTATCTTGTCTGCCCACTTTATTGCTTTGCTTTATTTCTTTTTTCCTACCCTTTAAGACGACAATCGAGGGTCAAACTTCCAGCCAGCCGGGAGTCAACGAAGCTTTTTCAGATCACCAGTGACCGACCGGCAGGCTGAAGACGAAGCCACTTGATCGACAGAAGCACACGGCGTAAAACAACGCCCCACGAAGGATGGAAAGGCAATCTTGGAAAACCACAGGTGTGCGCGTGAGCGCGCGAAACCCGAACCTAACCCCAGCGAGTTCTTGTCTTCATTTGCCAAATCCCGCATACAGCTAAAGGCAGTTGAAGGGTAATGTGAGCGGCGGTTCGCACTCCGCTTTTTTGGACCCTATACGCCGGGGAGGCATCGAGGGACGATTGAATGCACTCCGCGTGGGGATACAACGCAAAACGGAGCTAATGACTATGGTCGAGTGTCGTAAAGGTAACAGGCTAAATTGGCGTGGTAACGCCTTCTAAGCGTCCCGAGTCGGATAGAGGGTGTAGGAGAAAGCCTTTCCCAGCGCCTAGCCAGGCGTCGGACCGCCCTGGGCCGAATTCGCATTAGGCGACGGAACCGGTCCTGATTCCAATCAGCTCGCGCCTCTCTCAGCTCGCGGTCTAAACGCATGAATAGAGTCATAGCCTCGAACGCAAGTTTCCGGTCGGGTTTCAAGGACGGGCGCGGCGAGGTCGTTACCAGCGGGTACATGTAACAGCGGATAGTTAAAGCCCCGCCGCTGGCGTTTGCGCCTTGGTCTGTGCGTTCTTCGATGCAATTGATTGAGCTCGTCAGCATCGCTTCGCCTCTCATCCGAAATCCAAGGCCAGTTGTATTTCCTCTATATCGGGCTGAACCTCGGAATGTCGCGCAAAGTAAAAGGCCGGTAGCGTAAGGGCGGACTCGGCTTCCTCAATGACTTTGGCTATCTTAGCGACTGGCGACTCTGGCTCGCTCGTTGGCTCGATCTTCGCGACTGGCACAAGCCACTCGTCAAGATTAACGATCTGTGGCCCCGTCAATTCGGCGGGTTCAATTTCCGTCGATTCTTCGTCGGCCACAACGTCGCTTGCCAATACCGGATAACGCGATAGCAAATCAGTCAGCACAGCTAATCCCGCTTCCTCATCCGTCGGAACAAAGAACCGCTGTTTCCAATCGATCTGCTCATTGATTAGGCCAAGGCTGCGAATCTCAGAGAATTTGGATGGATCAACTCCGATTAGCTCTATGACTGGCTCTCGGTGAATCACTTTGCGGCAAAGCTTCAAACCGGAGACAAGACTAACTTCTTCGCCTTCATCAAGGATGCCGCTAAAGATTTCTTCCGGCTCTCGAAGGTCACGAGCCGCGCCAAGCGCCGCGACAATAGCGCCAACCTGTTCGGTCGGGATGCGAATGCCAACAATTCGCTGCCCGTCGTCGGTGGTCAACCGAACTACGCGGAGACGTGCTTCCTCGTGCGTTTTGAATCGCTGCCAAAGCGCGATGATTGCTCCGCCTATGATGTGGGTCTCATGGGTTTCAATCGGCGGCACCGTAGCGTGTTTCTTCGTCCACCAGTCGCGGGCCTTCGATGGAATTACCGCGCGGTACTTGTCCTTTAGCTCCGCGTCGTGAATGTAAGTACTTCGCGCTGCTTCGGGTTTCCAGACTGCGAAGGTGCGATAGCTGTTTCCACTTTCGGCGTTGGTATGAAGTCCAGATTCAACCGCTAAGATGAAGTGACCGTTCTTCCGATAGCGAAAGAATGCTCCCGTCTTTCGCTTTCGTACACGCTCAGCTTCTTCGAAGCAAACCGCCTTGGAAGGTACGTCAATCTCAAGTGTGTAATGTGTGGTTTGAGCTTGGGTAATCTCGTCGGTATGCACTACGCGCTGAGGTTTGGCGATCCGAATCGCAATCGCTTTGATATCGGTTACACCCTCGTCAAAGGTTCCGTTAGCTTTGGCGTATCGGACTGTCTGATCAAAGAGGTCTACAAAATGATCGAAAAGCGCATTCTGATGATCCACGCCGAGCGCTAATACTCGGTTAAGGAATCGCGGCACGTTGTAAAGGTCGTCTTTGCGTACTTCCTCGCACCCGTCGCGGTTGCGGACAAGCAGGCCAATATCACGTAAGGTCTGCCGCGGGTTAGCGAGTCCTGGGACATTGCCGCTCTCGACAATGCGTCTGAGCATGAGGCACAACGCGGCCCGCCCTTCTTCCGTCTCGAAGTTGTATTTCGCGAGGTCGCCGCTGTCGGCGCTGCGGCGGTCGCCTTTGGTCAATGCTCCGAGACTGCCAAGCCTTCGCGCAATGGTTGAGCTAAAGCGTTTCTCGCCGCCTAACTCCGTTGAGAGTAAGACGTACTCAGGCGGCATTGCTTGATCGCTGCGATGCGTCCGGCCAAACGTTTGCATTTGCTTATCCGCTGACCAGCCAAGCTCAAGGGTAACGTGGACTCGGCGCTGTCGGTTCTCGGCGCGGTTTGAGGCGTGAAGCGAGATTCCCATAGCAGCGGCATCGCTGATAATCGCTACCCGCTTCTTGCCCGATTGAAACTGTTCCATTTCGTGAACGTTGGTTCGGTGCATTGCAACACCCTCCGGCGCTCGCTTCTTATACTCAACTCGTCCGCGCGAATCGCGAATAAGGCGGCGTGTTCGTCCGGTAAGTTCGGCGACGTTGCGCTCTCCAAAATGATTGACAAGTTGGTCAAGCGGATTCTCTGGCAACTCCAAAGCTGAGAGGCCGTCGATTACTTCCTGCTTCATGCGCAAGGCTTCTTTGCTTTGTACGGGATTACCTTTTCCGTCTCTCACTGGAACTTGGATCGTCTTGCCTGTGCCTGGGTCAGTAACGTCTTGATAAAGGGTAGTTGGGAATCCGCGATCGACCATCGCGGCGATTACTTCGCGCGGAGAGAAGTCCAAGTCCTCAAGCATCCCGCCATTCGCGGTGACCTTCGCTACTTGTTCCTTAGTTCGCGCCTCGCCAGTTCCCACAAGTGAGATCACAACCGACTTGCCTTCACTCAATGCTGCCTCGGTCTCGGCGATTACGCTCGGCACTTTGAAAGCGCAGATAACTTGGCGAAAGAACCGCTGATGGTCTCCCCAAAACTTATTCAGGGCGACGGCGCGAGCGCGGGGCCCGCCGTTGGTCACATGTAAGGCCGCGTCGATGTTTCGCAATACGCTCTGCCAAGCATCGGCGGCGCGGTTATACATTTCGCGCTGTTGCGGCGTGAGTTGGTGGATGCGCTCGCGATACTCAACGGCCTTTCCGCTGTTTGGACATACGCCAAAAGAGATAGAGCCTGACAGATACATGCCAAGCGCTTTCATATCGCGGCTGACCATTTCCATGGCTCCGACTCCGCCGGATTCAATCTCCTGCATGAACTCTTGAAAGCCTCCGGGGAATGATGTGCCGATGCCCCAGAGCCCAAGCCTCGTCATATAAGCCATATTCCGCACGTCCGTGGCTCCGGTGGCTGACGAATAGACCACGCGATAATCCGCATTTCGCTCCGGGTCTTGTAGGTCTATGACTGCCTGTCCCGTGAGGGTTGGTTCGCCGCGTCCACCTGCAAGCGCGTTCTTCGCTTTGTGCGCCTCATCAAAGATGACTACGCCATCAGAGCCAAGCCAGCGTTGGATTTGGTCTAAGCGTTTCTCTCCTGTTTTGGCTGCGGCTATGAGGGATGAATAAGAGCTAAAGATAACGCCGCGAGATAAGGCGATCTCTCCGGCTGGCGTGTAATCATTGATTCGCGCTAGTGTGATGTTCTCTAAGCCTAAGTCGGAGAGATCGCGTCTGGCTGATTCGAGTAAATCATTATTGACGGAAAGCCAGATCGCGCGTTGGCGGTTCTGATTCCAGTTATCGGCGATAATGCCGGCCAACACGCGGCCTTTGCCGACTCCGGTGCCGTCGCCGACAAAAAACCCTGCGCGTGCGCCGTCCGGCAATCGCTGCTCGTGTCGCTGTCCAGCATAGATAACGCGCTCAAGCTGAATATCAGACAGTCGCCCTTCGCTGACAATCTCAGTTGCGAGGTGTGGCTTGTAAGTAATGTCGGGCGGGGTGACTGCCGCCATTGATGCCGATTCAACGATTACGGCCGGGTGAGGTCTGCCCCCTCGTAGCTTCGCTGGCACGTAAGGGACAAAGAGATTTCCGCTTGGTTCTTCGGGATCGTCGTCGGGCTCATTGGTTGGCGATGCCTCAACTAAATGTTTGAGTGCTTCCCAGGCATCCTCAAGCGTGGCGGCGCTGCCCCAAGCAATCTGTTTAAGCCGCTCCTGCCAAGTTGCTCCGGGCGTTGCTCCGGTCTTGTCAATGACGAGGATTTGAATGTTGGGCGCAGTTCCGTATTTCGCATACTCCTTACCGTCGAGAGTGAGGTTTGCGCGGATATTGCAGAGACAAGCGATCCTTTGCCACCATTCGCTAAAGCTCGGATGGTGAAAACTCATCGCTTCGCTGACAATCGCAACCAGGCGTCCGTCGTCTTTCAATCTGCGCAAAACGCTGGCTACGTGTCGCGCTCCGTAAATCGGGTTTGTGCTTTTGACTCTGCCGCTCGTGGAGCTAAACGGCGGATTCATCAAAACGGCGGTTGGTTGAAAATCTGCGGGTAACAGGTCGTCGATGAACTCGGCATCAAGCGGAAACGCGTCGAAGTTAAAGACACAACGCAGCAATGAGTTTCGCCGCAAGCTTGTCTCGTTGCAGATAACCTTCGCGCCAACCGCGCGAGGCCAGATTGCGAGGCTTCCCGTCCCGGCTGATGGCTCTAAGACAATGTCGTCGGACTTTGGATTGAGTAATCGCGCGGCGAAGTAAGCCAGCGTCGGCGGTGTCGAGAATTGTTGTAGCTCGGTCTGCTCTAACGTGCGATCCGTCTGTCGCGGTAGTCGCTGCATCAAGGGACGTAAGACAGAGGCCAGCGCTTCGGTTACGTCCATCTGCATCAACTCACGAGCATGCTTCTCTAACAGGTAGTTGTTGACGGCGATTTCTACGGCGTCGTAAGCATCCCGCGGCGTGTATCTGCCTTGCGCCCTACTGCCGCCAAAGATTCGTTCTGCGGTTCTGGTTAGCTTCGGATTGTCAAAAGGTTCTCCGTCCTCGATCCGTTCCTCTAACTCAGTGATTAGTTCGTGGATATTGCAAACAAGCGCGTTTGTTCTGGCCGCGCAAACACCTGTACTCTCATCTGGCATCTGGCTTTCTCCTTGAAGTTGGGCAAAGTCACGGTGTAAGCGGCGCGGGTGGTAACAGCACTCGCGCCGCTCTTTCTTTCAGTTGTTCGGCTTAGTACTCGCTCGGTAGCAAGACCGTAGTTGCGCTGCGGTCTGCTTCGGTGATGATCCAAAGCTGCTGGCCCTTTCCGGTTTGGTAGTTGCTCAACAGCCGGAAACCCTGCTCAAGTGAAAGCTCGTTCTCGCTAACGTCGTCCTCGGAAAGCTCTCCCCAATCGCAGGACATGTGACGGCGCAAAAACTCAATCGCTGTTTGTCCGGCGATCTGGAGCGCTTCTTCCGCTCCTGGCGTGATGAAGGTTTGGCCAAGCGCGAAGCGCGTGACGGTCGGTCGTTGGTTTGTGTTATGGTTTCTTCGCATCGATCATTTCTCCTTTAGCGGGTGAAAAGTTGGTGCCTGGGCTAGGCGAGCGTTGACGCGCTTTCCTAGCCTCTTTCTCGTTCCCTCACTGCTCTTGTTCGCTCTCGCTTGTCTGTAGTCGTCCGGCGCGCAGGATTTGATCAGCCGCGCGGAAAATCTTTTGTGCGCTCTTTTCGGGGATGGCGTCGCCGTTGTAACCGATGGCGGGACAAAGCCAGTTCTGTATGTAGCCACGGCAATAGTCCGCGCCTTCAAGGTTCAAGGCTTCGCAGCAAAGTAGGGCGACTGATTCCGCTTCGACTTCCCGCAAGTTCTTGGGCGTTCTCTCCGTATCCGTAAAATCGGCTTCGCTGGTGTGGCCTAGAATGACGTGGGCCGCTTCGTGGAAGAGTGTTTTCTGTGGAAGCTGCGCCACGGGATTGATCGCGATCTGGCGTTTCCGTGCGTATCCCTGACAGTTGCCGTCCGTAGCGGTGAAGGCGATCTGTTCAATGTCGAGGGCGGCTAATGCCCGCTCGGCTTCCCAGTCTGGCAAGCGTGGGGGCGTGAATTCGTCGCCGAGCGTCTGGCTAACGGCGAACCATCGCGCCTTATGCATAAAGCTGGTGAATCTGCGCTCGCCGTTCTCGCCTTCGCTCTCCGGTGCTTCTTCGCGAACCTTGCGAGTGATCGGCATGCAAAGAATCAAAGCGCGTTCGCCGCGTTTGACGGTTCGGCCTAGTGCTTGCCAGCCGGGAAAGGTATTGATCGGGCCGGGTTCAAGTCCGCGCATTTGGCATTGCACGATTGCGAGAATTTGGTTTCCGATCGAGTAGTTGTGAAAAGCTGAGTAAGCTTCCATGATCAGACCTGGCTTGTTGACTGCTTCAACTAACAAGGCTGACCACTTGGGAACGTCGGGCGCTGGTTTGGTGGCGTGTCGTTGCATTGGTAGTGCTCCTTTCGCTCGTGTCTTTGGTCTGGGGCTTAAAACAGTGTTTCCCCCTCGTAGGGACGTTGGGACACGAGTGGGTGCCCGACCGCACACCCGAAGGGGCGGAACGGAGTGGAGCACTCGGAGGCTTTGCGGAGAGTTGTGCGGGCGGGCTCTCGTGGCACAATCGGCCCGCAGAGGGGGGAACTAACTTAAAGCTTCTCGGCTGGAATGGAGCAGCGGAATAAAGGCGAGGCGTTATTAAATCGCTTAGTCGATCCCGATACGTTTGCTTTTCGGTACAGGGACCGACGATGTGAGAAGTAGGTCAGCGATCAAGTTTATGGCACCATAAGTCGATGCAACATGGGTACCTCTTAGAGCGAATAATCGCGGAGTTTAATTCTCGCTTTTTCATGAATGACTTTGTATTTCTGAATCCGAAATATGTTCGAGGAACGAACGAAAAGGAGTTGTGCGATCTTCTACTGGTCCTGAACAAGGAAGCCATTGTAATCAGTGTAAAAGGTGCGGACGATGAAGCTAAGCAAGAAGTGCGGCTTGTCAACTGGCTGGAGAAAAAAACATGGAAGGGAAGCAATCAAGCGAAGGGGGCGATCAATTGGCTGAGGAGGGTTGAGCTAACAACGCACAACCTGTGGGACGAACAAACTACACTCTCCGGAGAATCACTAATCCCGATTTGCGGCATAACATTGCTGGACTGTTCCTGCAAACCATTCGGCTCAATTGAATACAACATGCGTATCCCAGAGTGCGAAATTCCGATCCATGTACTGTCGGTTAATGACTTCTTGAATGTCGTCAATTGGCTTGGCTCGATTTCAGATGTTTACAGATACTTTACGAACCGAGCGTCGATCAGAGACATCTTTACGGGAGTTAATCAGGAACAGGCCGTTCTCGCTTATTACACACTTCGTTCCAAGAGCCTAGAAGGATTTTCGATGGAGGACGAGCAAGAGCTTTGCTCGATGCATAGCTTTTACCTCATCGAGAACCTGGCTGAATATGAGCAGCGAGACAAATACGCGCATTATGTGAATTCTGTTGTTCAAGCTCTTCATGAACGGCATCCAGCGATTGAGTCGTACATGCCCCCGGAGTTCATCAAACATCTCGAACCTAGCGAAAACAGAAAAGCATATCTTGAAATGGCGGCCGTGCTTAACGCGTTACCGATATCGATAAAGGTGAATATAGGTCGCCGGCTGGAAAAAATGATTGAGGAGATCTTCAAGAGTCAAACAGGCTGGCTGCTTTGCGATTAAACCCGTACGCAGCGAATCCGTTTTTGTTTTTGGCTGCTTCTCCAGCGTATCAAGGACAGAACGTGTACGTCAGTTGCACAGCATGGTTCCAGCTGCGCTTTATCAACACAAGGTAAGAAAAGGGATTGGAATCGCGATTGACGCTGACGATCCCAGAACGGGCTTTGACGTGCTGCTCATCCGCGATCGAGATAGATTTTCAAGAGTTGACAAGGAAATAGGAGCATATTTGTTCCCAAATACCGAAGAGACTCTGATCGCGGATGAATTTGGTAATGCGACAGTCCAGGCAAGGTCTTCTACAGCAAAGTAGCAATGCAAAACCTCACAGAGTCATGAGAGAGAAGAGTCGAAAGGCAACGGTGTTCTACGCATGGCAGTCGGATCTTCCGAACCGCACGAATCGCGGCTTCATCGGTGCAGTACTAGAAAAAGTAACAGCTGCGATTCGTGATGACGATTCAATTTTAGTTGAACCTGTGGTGGATAGTGATACGCAGAACGTGCCTGGCTCGCCAATAATCGCAGAGACGATTTTGGCGAAGATAGACTCGGCAACTGTATTTGTCGCCGACGTATCAATCGTCGGAAAGACTGAGCTTGATCGTCCTACGCCAAATCCAAATATTCTTATTGAATTGGGCTATGCACGTAAAGTGCTGCAACCTGAGCGGCTGATTTCGATTGTAAACGAGGCGTACGGGTCGGTGCGCGATCTGCCTTTCGACCTTCAGCATCGTTTGGTACTGAGGTACAACCTCCCCGACGATGCCTCGGAAGATGTTAGGAAGGCTACAAAGCGGAGTTTGGAGGCCGGTTTGAATAACGCGCTCCGCAGAATTATCACGATGCCGCCGCGGGCAGCGGACATCCCTCCCGCGAAGCGTTCCCTTGAAGGTGCCCGCATCTTGAAAGACGCAGCGGCTGCCGGGCTGGGACCAAACGGAGGCCGGTCCGTCTATCGACAAGACGAAAGATCGAAGACCACCCGAGACGGATTGGAGATTGCTCGGCACTATTGGAGTCCCGATTTATTCGAAAGACACGGAATGGACCGATTGAATGACGTAGCTGAAGAAGTCAGGAGCCAAGCCGGAGATGGATCCAAAACCTCCATGGTGCTGTGCTATGAGATGATTCGCAGCGGTTATGAAGCTCTTGAAGCCGGTACAGCTCTACCAAATGTTCTGGAAGGAATTGAAAAAACCACCAGGCGAGTTGTTGATTATCTGAAGCAAACCTCACAGCCAGTCGATGGCGGCGAGCTTGCCAACGTCGCAAAAAGCGCCGGTGGTGCAGAGGTCTCTAAGCTGCTTCTTAATGCGCTCGAACAAGCGGGGAATACTGGAGGTATCATCATAGAGAACGAGCCGATCCCAGCTCAATCGCGGATTGAAACACAAGCTGGATTTTGGATTCGTGAGGGCTATGCATCGCCAGACTTCGCAAATGACCCTGCGAGCGGTAATGCCATTCTTCATGACTGTCTGGTCATGGTGTGCGAAAGGAAAATCTCGTCAATACTTGAAATACACGCGGTGCTGAACAGAATAGCCGATGCAAAAATTCCCGTTGCTATTGTCGCAGAGGACTTTGAGAGCGAAGTAATTGCTTCGCTTCTCGAAAATAACGAGCGAGACGTGTTGTCTTCTGTCGCCATTAAATTACCGCGACACCGCGAGCATTTACGCTCATATTTCAAAGACTTATCAATTGCAACAGGTGGACGGGTCCTCGGTGGTTACTTTAGTCCACGCTTTGATGCGGTTCAGATCAGCGACCTTGGACGCGCGAAAACCGTTGTCGTGACAAGTGAGTCAACTCAAATTATCGAAGGATACGCAGATCAGAAAAAACTTGAAATCTATAAGGCCCAATTGAAAGAAGCGATGCAGCGGGCGAGTAGTTACGCTGCCGGCGCTTTACGAGGACGGCTTGCAAACCTAATTGGGAATGTAACTCTAATCAAGGTCGGAGGTAGAACATCAACCGATTTAGATGATCAGAGATATCGTGTCGAAACGGCTCTTGCAAGTTGCCGACTTGCCATGGCATCTGGATTCGTATTAGGCGGAGGACTGGCTCTTTTTAGGGCAAAGCTTGCGCTAGAGAAGAACGCTGATATTGGAAAGAACGAAAGCGATTCTGCTGGACTTCTCATTGTATCGCGAGCACTTGAGGAGCCGCTCAAGTGTCTGTTGAGAAGTTCCGGTTTGGATGTAACGAGTTCCCTTGACAAGCTGACCGTGGCTGACCCAAACGAGGGTTGGAATGTCACGTCAGGTACTCTTGAGGATTTGAAGAGTGCTGGAATAATTGATTCTACCGACGTGCTCATAGCCGCCATCGAGATTGCGTCTCTTCAGGCGAGGACAATTCTCCAAACTTCTTCGTGGGAGTTACTCATAAATCCGAGCCATTTACCTTGGATCGCAAACCCTACCGTCTGAGTTCTAACACTTCAAAAGGAGATGGAAATGGGTGACGACGCGGAATACTACATAGAGCAGCAAGAGGAGGAAGCCCGGTTTAAGCAAGCATCCGAATACGCGGCACTAGACCATAACAGCAAACCCCTTCTGTGCTGGGCAGACGGAGTTAGATATGAGGATGAAATTTGGAGTTGGGAGCCCCTGATCAAGATACTTGGTATTTTCTCTAGTCTTCACAGAGAGCAGATCGGTAGTGACTGCTTCCTAGCCAGCAGTGTTCCAATCGAGGGCGATGAAGAAGATTGGGATAAGGAATGTGCCAGCCCGCTTAAAACCAATCCTCTTGGGGAGATTAAGTTCATTGGTGAGTTGGAGTTTTACATTGCGAGTAATGAAGCTGATGCAACGCACGAAGTAATTGTCTTGTCTCGATACGATGCTGACGTGTTAAGAGAGGAAGTTGTTCGGCGGAAGAGTTCTGCAAAAACCTTGAAGGAAAAAATGCTCGCCGAGATGCTGGAAAAGATGGTTTCAGTCATCGAAGCTGACTCACAGCGTAATGGGTTTGTTTTTGCAAGAAGACTGTGAGGAGAATCTAGTTTTGTGCCCCAGCCGACCACAGATTCCACCCTCTTTCATATACTCCACATATCATATGCTTGGGTGACAAAGGGGAAACTAAATCAAAGCTTTTTTCATCTGGAATGCAGCGCAGTCTGAATGAAGGCGAGACCTAAATGAACCTTTTCCCTTGGGTGCGTCGATATTTTACGAATCATGAAAGACTTCATCTCGCCCGTCTCGTCCTTCTAAAAGAGGCTCCAAGAGAGACTGGCAGCTTTAACCTGACCATTAGCTTTCTGCGATTGGCTGATTTCTCAGTTGTGGAATACCTGCGGGCTCGGAATGTCTTGACATCGTTTTCGAAACAGCGAGCCGTGAACCGTTTCTTCGAAGGCATGTGCCACCTTGGAGAGCTGTATTGTGGCGATTCATCGCTCCATTCTCTTTATTCTTCAAATCAGAAAGCTAGGACTCGTAACTCAAAAGGGCACCCCGATCGTAATTCGGTCGAAGGAGTGGAAAGTGAATCCGCGCCCAGGAACTACTGAGAAAGATTCGCAACTCTATTCAGCATCTGGATGGATCGGTATTGAGAGGCGAAGCGAGAAGTGTCTTCGCGTTCCGACCCGATGACCATGGGTTGGAGGTGGCTGACGCGCACCTAACCTATGCTGAGATTTGCGATTGGCTCGTGGAACTGAATCAGCTATCGACCACTATTAGTTCTTCAAAGGAGACGTGAGTTAATAGGCACCCATCATCAAAGAACCGCCTTTGATATCTAATTTATGAATCGTGCGGCAGGAGCCGTGGCCTCTGGCCTTGTTGTCGGTCTAATATTGCCGTTATGAGCGGATATTGGGAGCCAATCGAAGAGGAATGGCAACGCACACAGTTGGAGCATCTTCAGCCACTTATTATGCTGGCCACAGAGGTCCACGACTTTGTTGCTTCTATCGCCACGCACCCGGAGTTCGTTAATAATAACCCTTCGAAGCAGTTAACAGTCGAGCCGTCTTGACGCGCCGATTGGGGGAAGAGTTGCGAGCAGTTGAGCTTCTTGCTCGGGGTGGCCATGGCTTGCAGGCGATAAGCGCCGCCGCCAATATCTTCGAGCAGTCGCATACCCTCACGCATATAAGCTCTGATAAGCAGTACGTTACCGATTTCCTTACTTGGTCTCCTTCGCGGAAAACTCCGAGCGTTAGTAGCGTTGTAAATTTATCGGGGAATGCGCGCGGGTGGGATTAATCAACGCGTCGCTGACGAGTATCAAAAGTATGGTTTCCTTTGTGGCTTTAAGCATAACAACCCAGCCTTCTTGAGGGTTCTCATGATTCCTGGAGATCCCGATCTGTACTTGTGTCAGCTTGCTCTCGCGAATGCGATTTGGTTTGTCCTCTCATCATTTGGCTTCCTTGCGGTAACTCACTTATCAGCAAAGGCCCTCAACCCCATCATAGACGAGTGCAGCCGGCTGATGGCTCGGGCAGAGGGTCTGTTTCCGCCGTTACCTAACGACTTGAATAAGGAATAATTGCGTGGTCGATCTCCGGCATGGCGCGCACGGTTTGTTGCTGCGATACAAAATACAACTTTGCTTAGACCATTGCTAAAATCGCATCAATGAAAACGAACCATCAGATTGTCGTACGCGCTGAGCAAGAACTGCCTATCCATGATCGAGACCAGGTACTTCGTGATTGGTCAAAGTACGTGAGGCACGATAAAGCACTTCGCTCGGCACTGGAGATTAGAATTGGATTCTTCGAATACAATTTCTGGCTGACAATGAAAGACGAACGCTGGTTTATGGATGGACTCGATCTATTACTGGAATCCTTCCACCAAGCCAAGAACAAAAACGAAAGTGACTGTTTGCAGGCGTGTGCCGATAGGGAGCAAGCAATAAATATCGGCTTGAAAAATATGCACCAACTGTTTCATTTGGAAGGGAAGAAATCTACTGGGCGGTTGGATCTACTCGCGAAGATCTGCTTTAGGGAGATTGGTGATATCGTAGAAGGGGGACTTAAGCCTTTCATGCTGTTAATGCTGTCGACGTCACGAATCGCCAATAGCGGCTCGGGAAAGTCGGGCTCCACGCAGGAAGTATCGCTGGGTGGAGCAACAGCGGAGTTGTTACTTAGTGGCAAATCTAGTGAACTGTATCAACCTCCTCCTTGGAATGTGCCAATTCACCAGTGGCGTAATATCGCGCAGCATTATAGTTTCAGACTCGATTCCGGAGGTACTTCGATACAGTGTACTTACGGGACCAAGGGCGACAAGACGATATCGCTGGATCGAGATGGCGTTCTTGCTTTGCTGAGCAGGGTACACGCAACATTCTACGTTCATAAAATCGCGCACCTGCTATTTTTTGTCGACAACATGCAGGAAATTGCTGCGCGACTGACCGCAATTCCCGAACTGAGTGAGGATTCGATCAAGTCACATTTAATAACGTGCGTGATGGCAAATAAATTCAAGGTGCTGTCACTGAAGACTAAGGCGCAAGCCTGGCGGATGACATTACACGATGAAGTCTTTAGACGTCCCGTTGACCGACGTACTGCATTGAATGAAATAGCGGCGGCGTTTCGGTTGGTCGAAAAGAACAAGGGATTGAACCTAACGGTTCACTACGCGAATGAAAACGGAGAGCAAACCTTGAGAGCTAGAGTGAAATAGTTTTCGGCAATCTTACCAGTATCTGACGTGCACTCGGTCTCGGAACTCGTTTGTGCGGTTAGACCTTCTCGCGTAAAATCCAATATGTGGCATGTCGCCGGCACCTTCCACGGTTGCGTGTGGTGCGTTTTCTTTCGAGGACGGTATCATTCAATGTCATACATATCGGGATCGGCGATAACGTGCGCGGTTCAACACGGTGCAATCACCCTCGTGGTGATTTTGGTGGCTTTGTGTGTCTCCGTCAGTGCCCAGCAGAGCCCCTCCCCCCCTGCTACAACTGGGCAAGCAAAACCTGCTGCCGAGGCACCGCCTGCAGCAACACAGCAGCAACCCTCCGTTCTCCGCGTTGAGCCCGTTGGGCCGCTCCAACTGGCAGGAGAAAAGGCACCCGGCTGGACCTACTTGGTGCCGATCGTTGGACCTATTATTTCTGGGTTGCTGGCGTTTGCTGGAGCATGGCTGGGGCTGAGAATCGCGCAACGCAACACGCTGAGCACTGTAGAGGCCACCCAGAAAACGAGCGAGGCTGCGATGTGGCAGAAGGCAAACGAGACGGAGTTGCGTGACATTCAAGAAAAGCTGGATAAGTTCTACGGGCCGTTCTCGATTCTCCTTAAAACTGATCATCAGTTTGCTCAAGATATCCGCTCGCGACAGCCAGAGGGGTATCGCATGCTGGTGAAGCTGTTTGACCCCTTGTGGTTACCAGGTTTGTCGGCTGGGGACCGTAAACTGGTACAGTTGGTCTGCGAGCACGCCGGAACTCTGGAGCGTTTGATTGAGCAGAGCGCTGGCATCATGGACGAACAACTAGTCGCGTACTTCAGCCGGGCGCGGGCGCACTTTCGAATCCTGCAGCTTGCCTATAGCCAAGAACTTGGAAGCGACTACAAACCATTCGAACCCTACGTTTACCCAAAGCAGCTTGACCGTGTGATGGAGATCGAAATCAACCGCTTGAATACTCGCGCAGCAAACCTTCGCGCGAAGCCAGGTGCGTCACCGGGTCCAATGCCCGCGCTCGTCATTCCCAAGGACAAGGAGCACGAGCTTGACCCTTGGCCTGATCCTGATAATCGTCTAGGAAAGTCTTCTTCGGCAGATCATCAGGCCGTTACAGAGGTGGGGAGCGGAAGTGGCTAGCGCTAAAACGATGCTCTCCGCTACTGCGAAGCTTGATTCCTATCGTGGTAGTAACGCACGCGCATTGTCCGATCTCTATGAGTCGACGACATTTGAGAGCGTGCACCAATCATGGCTTTTTCATCTCCCCCAAAAGCCCGGCGTAATGCTGGACGTTGGCACGGGTTCAGGTCGTGATGCGGCAGCGTTACAACTCCGCGACTGGCGGATTTTTGCTGTAGACCGTTCACTGGATATGTTACGTGAGGCACGACGCCGTCATTCAGATGCACCCATCAGGTGGGTGCACGACCGACTGCCGCAGTTGACGAGCCTGAAAGGCGAACGATTTGACCTTATTCTTTGCAGTGCGGTCTGGATGCACCTTGACCCAACAGAACGCGTGATCGGCATGCGCACGATTCGTGGGCTGCTTGCCGAAGAGGGTATCTGCGTAATCACGTTGCGCCATCCCCCTGATCTTTCGCGAGGCATGTACGACGTGACAGCGTCGGAAACCACCGAACTTGCGCAACGACACAGTTTGGTGGTTTTGCAGGCGACGCAGTCACGAGATCCGATTCCGGAATGGCACCGCCCCGATCTCTCGTGGTCAACGATTGTGGTGCGGCGAAGTAAGACTTAGTTCGCTTTAGCGCTTCTTGCGGCGCTTAGAAGAAGCGGGACTCGTTTCAGCCCGACCGAGGTTCGCCGGCAGATCCAAATCATCATCAATCAAGATTGCAAGATCCACATTCACCAGTCGCGCATAGGCAAGCAGCATAGGTGGCGACGGAACTCGATGTCCTCGCTCATATTGCGAAATGTTGCTACGAAAAAGAGTATCCGCGAAGCCTAACCGATCCAATATCTGATTCTGAGACAATCCGAGGTCCTGCCGAATCTTTTTCAGCTTCTTAGCCAGACGGCCTGATTTCGTCGGGGAGGCCTTCTTCACCGGGACACACCTCCCGGCAAAGACTTCGCCTTGACACCCTTCCGCCTGCTAGATACGATGGTATCTAGCCTTATGTCGCGCTTCTGATTCGCCGTGAGTTGGAACCTTCCATGCTCAACGGCGATGCTCATCTCTCGACTTGACGGGATGGTGAGCTACGCATTTGGCCGTTGCTAATTTGTCAAAGACTAGAACGCCCTGAGGATAGCAGAATGCCTCAGTTTTGAGCACCTGTTTTGAACTCTCATGCTCATGCTGCCTCACGTTTACCCTCCAATAGTTGATTCCAAAACAGCGCGCTTCCGTCTGCTGTATGTTGGTGGTGACACTGAAATGCTCCAGGCCTTACGAAAGATTCTGACGAAGCCTGAGTATCACATTGTGTACTGTCCACACGTCGATTCGGCCATGGACTTTCTCAAAAGCAATCCCAGGTATAACTTGCTGATGTTCGAATTTGAGTTGCGCGGTGTGGAATTGACGAAGCTAGCGCGTTCACTGGCCCATCGCGAGCATCTACCGATCGTGGTGCTCACAGCAAATAAGATTGTGGACAGCTTTCGAAAACCATCTCGGAACGCGCGCATTGACGAATGGGTAAGTAAGCAGGACTTCGCAACACTCCCGCACGTCCTCATAAGCCTGCTCGAAGTAGAAGTGACCGACGAATGCGAACATCAGTGTTGATGTCTGGCACGGCCTCCTACTCAGACACAGGGAGTGAACCAGTGCCGACGGGCCGCCGTGGGGTGAGGACACGGCGGCCTTCACTTTCAACCCGCCGTGGTTGGCCGGTGCGGAGTCACTACGGTATCGTCTTGAATCATGTGTGGCCGCTTTACGCTGCGATCTCGCGACCGAATAAAGCTCAAAGGGTCGAGTGCCTTAGACCTTCCATTCGAGGCCCGATACAACATTGCTCCGGGTCACACCGTTTCGGCGATCGCCGATTTCGGACGTGGGCCGGAGCTGACCTCATTCGTGTGGGGCCTCATTCCCTCGTGGAGCAGTGATGGTAAAGGGTTCATTAATGCGCGGTGTGAAACGCTTGAAACGAAACCCAGTTTTAGCGAGTCGTTTCAGCGCCGCCGATGCTTGATTCCTGCGGATGGGTTTTTCGAGTGGCGACGATTAGGAAGATCGAAGCAACCATTCTATTTACAATTAATGGATGAATCTCCGTTTGCTTTCGCCGGCATTTGGGATCAGTGGAACAATGGCGAAAAGTCAGTTACCTCGTGCGCAATCATTACGACGACAGCGAACGAACTTGTAGGACCGCTTCACGATCGCATGCCAGCTATACTGCTTCCCGAGTCATACGACATCTGGCTTGATCCAAATACAGTTGTCTCGGCACTAAAGAAACTATTATCGCCATTCCCCTCCCCGACAATGAAGAGTCATCCGGTCAGTAGTGCGGTGAATTATCCTGAGAATGATAACGACCAGATAATCACGCGCATGGATGTCGAAATAGGAACAACCCCGAGCTTGTTTTAGATCAAGCATGGACTGCAATCAAAAAGTCCATGGCAGTGCCCTGGCTCAATCCAAAAAATCGATTACAGGTCAAATGTGAGCGCTGTTTTTGGCGCGATCGATTCAAATTGGCGATTTCTGCGCTTTCTTCACGCATCTCGGCGAACTCAGTTTGACTAGCTTAGCCGTAGATCGTAAAGTGCGCGGCAATGAAACGCCTTCGGTGGGGTGAGGACATTGAAGGCGATGGCCGTCAACGGCCAACAAAGCGAACACTAACTCTTGCTTGAGCGCCGCTTGGCGCCGCGAGAATTCGGAAGAGGCCCGCGCGTGAGGTGAGGACACGCGCGGGCCGTTCGCTTTTCCGGCTTGTAGGGAGTCTTCTAAGTTCTTATTCTGATCTTACCGGAATTGCTAATTTGCCCATGTGCTTTCACTTTGATAATACATGTTCCAATGGGCAGATTGTTCGGTAGTCGGAAGATAACTTGTGTGAAGGCAAAGTTAGGTACAGGTCGTACATCTTCTGCGGCTACGTCGTAACTTTGGTTGTTGCTATCGATTAGATTGACCACAACTGAAGAAGCCGTTTCGCCTTGCGCTAGTTGGAGGTTCATCGCAAAGATAACTACTCGCGTGTTTCGATCAATTCCTTGAGTGAATAAGTTTGCCAGATTTACAACTGGAAAAGGGTCTCTAAGAAATAGGATGGAATCGAGTGCCGTCAGCTGATCCGGTGCGGGACCTGATTGATCGAGCATCACTTGGATTGAAGATGGTGTGGGCGTCGCGGTTGGGCTGGGCGAAGGTGTCGGAGTTGGAGTGGGTGTGGGCGTCGGAGTGCCAGCGCCCGAAATCTTGAGAACAAAAGCGTCGCCGTTGCCGCCGCTAACCGACTGAAGCGGGATTGCCGTGGGAAAGTTGCTGGAACTTGTAAACCCCGTCACATATGCGCTGCCGCTGCTATCAACAGCAATTGCAAAGCCTGACTCATTACCCGTGTTTCCCAGGAAGGTCGAATAATCGAGCGTCGAACCCGAAGGATTTAGCTTCGCTACAAAAACGTCTTGAGATCCTCCGGCGATAGGCTGGAGCGCATTGGACGTAGTGAAGTTGCTGGAATCCGTTGATCCAGTTACATAAGCACTGCCCGAAACATCAACTGCCAAGGCAAATCCAGCATCGTCTCCGCTCCCGCCAAGAATTGTGAAATAAGTACGCTGGTCTCCTGCGGCACTGAACTTCGCGACAAAGACATCTCTCCCACCAAGAGTCGAAAACTCAGTTGAATCTGTAGAGCCAGTAACATAAGCATTGCCGGCATTGTCTATAGCTAAGCCGAACCCTGAATCACTCCCACTGCCACCGAGGTAAGTTGAATAAGTTAACGCTGATCCCGAAGGATTTAACTTTGCTACAAACGCGTCCTGGACGCCACCGAAGTTAGGTTGCAGGGCGCTTGCGAGCGTGAAGTTGCTTGAATCAGTACTCCCGACAATGTACGCAGAGCCAGCACCATCAACGGCGATATCAAACGCGGAATCATCTCCACTTCCGCCCACTATGGCCAAATAGGTTCGCTGGCTACCTGATGGAGTAAGTTGGGTGACGAACGCATTTGTATTACCCAAAGTTGAGAACTCAGGTGAGTCGGTAGAACCAGTGACATAGGCGCTGCCCGCCGCATCAAGTGCAAGACCGAACGCAGTGTCATTCCCAGTCCCGCCGAAATACGTAGCATAGGTAACCGCTGAACCATCGGAGTTTAACTTCGCGATGAATCCGTCCTGAGAGCCGCCGCCAAAACTCAACTGGTTAGCATTGGTGAGCGGGAAGTCTGGAGAATCGGTCGCACCCGCTATGTATGCGCTACCTGCGCTATCAGTAGCGATGCTGAATCCAGTGTCATTACCACTCCCTCCAAGAATTGCCAGGTAAGTACGTTGTGTCCCCGCAGGGTTGAGCTTGGCGACAAATACATTCGAGCCACCCATCGATGACAGCTCGGTGGAATCAGTGGAACCGGCAATGTAAGAGTTCCCGGTTGCATCGACAGCAATATCAAAGCCCGCCTCGTTTCCGCTGCCGCCGAAATAAGTCGAAAATGAAACGATGGGGTCGATAATAAGCGGCCTTCCGTGGTCATACGCACCGAGATCGAAACCAATCTCTCCTGCGTTTGTCTTCACATAGCGCGCCACTATCTCACGCTTGGTTCCATTGACCTCCTGATAAGCGATCGGTTTTTTTAGCCGAACCTCCTGCAACCCTTTCGTTTGCAAAACTAAATCACCCGAAGCATCAAAGGTCAATTTCTTCTGCCCGGCAAAGGCAAATCTTATCAATTGCGGACTAGCACCTGGCGAGACAATAAAGTCGTATTCGAGTTGTTGGCCGTTCCCGTAGAAGATCTGATCAATGCCCGGATAGACGTTTCCATATTTAACTCTTTCAAAACTCTGAATGCCTGTATGCCAATTTCTGGGGTTGCTGCCAATAAAATAGTTGACCGTGCCAGGTGATTTCTCAAGCCCTGTAATCGTGCGAACCTTTGACCCTAATAGTTTGATCTTGACGACTTCGCGAAGACTGGCTTTAGCATCTCTGCGACCCGGTCTTGATAGGCTCTTTTTAGGACTTGCTAGTTCATCGACAGGATTTACTAGAGATGATTGAGCATTAGTGAGCTTTAGAATCGTTTCCGTTTCGGAAAGGTAAACGTCTCCACCTGCTCCCCGCGCAATAAACTTCACTCGACTTTCAGCCTGGCCCTCATTTCTTTCGAAGGCTAACGGGAGACGGACATAAGCTTGCATCAGGCGCTCTCCGGTGTTCTCGGATGCGATTCCACTTGGGACGCTAAACGTAGGACGAACCATCGCCGCTCTTGGCAAGGCTGCAGACAACAACGAACAAACCGCTATTACAACGAGCAAGATTCGGCCAACGAACGGGAGTTTCTGACCACGCGGCATCAGAGTCTTAGTTTCTAAGAGCCTCGACTTCATAATTGGCCAAGCTTCCGGAAACCCCATCTCCAGCCTTCTCGTCGTGTCTATTGAACGTTGAAGAAAAAAGTATTCGATTGTTTCCCGTCGGCATTATTGACGCGAATGCTCCAGCTCCCTGGGCTGCTCAGAGTCGCAACCATGACGAACGAACCAGAACTGACGCTCTGAATCTGCGAGCCACTTAACGTTGTTCCTCCGCCCCCGGGAAATGTAATGAACACCGTTAGCCCCGATTGAAAATTGCTGCCAAACACACTGACATTTTGATTTGACCCGCTTCGCGTCGGACTCGAAGGCGAGATCGAACTGATGGATGGACTTGGCGATTGCACATTGAAGTTGAAGGTGTTCGACTGCCCGCCACCCGGATTGTTCACCCTGATGCCGTACTGGCCAACCACGTTCAGAGTGATAACCATAGTAAACGAGCCGGAGCTCACACTCTGAATCTGACTCCCACTCAGCGTCGCCGTGCCGCCGCCGGGAATGAACACCGTCACCGTCAGCCCACTCTGGAAGTTACTTCCAAACACCTGCACATTCTGATTGCTGTTACTCCTTGTGGGGCTCGAAGGCGAGACCGACGAGATCGACGGGTTGGCTGACTGCACATTGAAGTTGAACGTATTCGACTGCCCTCCACCAGGATTGTTAACCCTGATGCCGTATTGACCCGCGACATTCAGCGTTACCACCATCGTGAACGAGCTCGATGTCACACTCTGTATCTGGCTGCCACTCAGCGTCGCCGTGCCGCCGCCGGGAATGAACACGGTGACTGTAAGGCCACTCTGGAAGTTGCTCCCAAGCACCTGGATGTTTTGATTGTTATCACTTCGCGTGGGGCTCGTCGGTGAGACAGATGATATCGAGGGGTTCGCTGATTGGACGTTGAAGTTGAACGTATTCGACTGTCCGCCACCCGGATTGTTAACCCTGATGCCGTACTGGCCAGTCACGTTTAGGGTCACCACCATCGTGAATGAGGCCGAGGTCACGCTCTGTATCTGGCTACCACTCAGCGTCGCGGTTCCTCCGCCGGGAATAAACACCGTCACCGTCAGCCCGCTTTGGAAGTTGTTCCCAAACACCTGCACGTTTTGATTGCTGTCACTCCGCGTGGGACTGGACGGCGTAACAGAACTGATTGCCGGATTCGCTGACTGCACATTGAAGTTGAAGGTGTTGGACTGCCCGCCACCCGGATTGTTCACCCTAATGCCGTATTGACCTGCGACATTCAGCGTTACCACCATTGTGAATGCGCCTGAGGTCACACTCTGTATTTGGCTGCCACTCAAAGTCGCCGTACCGCCACCGGGAATAAGCACGGTGACTGTGAGTCCACTCTGGAAGTTGCTTCCAAATACTTGAACGTTCTGATTGCTGTCGCTTCGCGTTGGACTGGACGGCGAGACAGAACTAATGGATACCGTCGGATCCTGCGTGGTGAAGTTGAAAGTATTCGACTGGCTGCCGTCTGGATTGTTGACGCGAATTCCATACGTCCCGGCGACGTTCAACGTCACGACCATCGCAAAGGAAGAAGCTGTCACGCTTTGGATTTGTGAGCCGCTCAAAGTTGCGGTTCCACCGCCGGGTACAAAAACCGTTACGGTCAGGCCGCTTTGGAATCCGCTGCCACTGACGATGACATTCTGATCGCTTCCGCTCCGAGTAGGGCTTGACGGTGAGATCGAACCGATCGAAACCGTTGGCGCTTGTGTTGTGAAATTGAAAGTATTCGACTGACCACCGCCCGGATTGTTTACCCTGATTCCGTAGGTACCTGGTACATTCAAGGTAGCGATCATCGTAAACGAGGTGGGTGTCACACCTTGTATCTGTGATCCACTCAGGGTTGCAGTTCCGCCACCAGGAACAAATACCGAGACCGTCAGTCCAGCTTGAAATCCGCTGCCGTTAACGACAACGTTCTGATCGCTGCCACTTCTAGTTGGACTCGCCGGAGAGATACTGCTGACCTGTAGAGTCGAGGCTCCTGAAACCTGGAATGCAAATTGTCCCGACGCTGCCCCTTGATCAAGGACTTCCACGGTCCACTGAGCAGCTGTCGTTCCCAGGTTCACAGGCATAACGATTTGGGTCGGCGTGATCGATGTAGTGGCCTGGTTAGGATAGGTTTGTGTTGGGCTACGCAGGGTCACGGTAGAACTGGACGAAAACCCTGAACCATTGATAGTTAGCGTCTGCGGATTGTTGGAGCCCGGCAGAGGATTGGGACTTACGCTGTTTATGTGCGGCGCTGCGCTCACCGAAGAAACCACAATCGTAGCTGTTGCTGTATTGGTGAGGCCTACGCTGTTGGTCACCTTCAAAGTAATAGTGTGAGACGCTGGACCAAATAAGAAATTGAAACTGGACAGATTGCTAATCACCGTTCCATTGCTACGCCATTCGTACGCTGTGTTCGTTCCTGTACCAGGCTGACTGCCGCTGCCGTTTAAGGCCATGCTGACGCTACCGCCGGGAGCGACGGTGTAGTTGAGCGTTTGCCCATTAGTGCCGGTTTGACCAGTGCCGCTCATGGAGATAACCGCCTGCGGTGAACTCGCGGTGTTCTCAGTGACAATGATGGTGGCTGTTGCCGTGTTCGAAAGGCCGGCAGTGTTAGTGACCTTTAACGTTATCGTGTGGGAGGCTGCGGCAAACGGGAAGGCAAAGGACGACGCATTGCTGATGACCGTTGCGTTGCTACGCCATTCGTAGCTTTGGATAGAGCCGCCACCCGGCTGACTGCCGGAGGCATTGAAATTCATGCTGATGCTGCCACCTGGCGCCACGGTGTAATTGAGAGTCTGACCGTTTCCTCCACTTTGCCCGCCGCTGTTCATTGAGATTGCGGCTTGCGGAGCCGTAGCTGCTGTCTCGGTCACAATAATTGTCGTGGTGGCGGTATCCGTTACTCCCGCACTGTCTTTGACTGTTAAACTGAGGCTATGTGTACCAGGGTTAAATCGTTGCGTGTACTCGGGTGCAATGCTTACCCAAGAGGTATTGACACTCCATTGATAGGAGTTGATGTAGTTGCCTCCTCCTAAGCTTTCAGACCCACTCAGATCTAAGGCGGCAATCTCGCCTTTTGAAACCACTATCTCGATAGGTTCATTCTCTTTGCCCACAATAGCGCTGGCACCCTCTGTATCTGAACTATTGGATGAGGAGCCATTAAAGAAACCCTTTACGAAGTTCTTGATTCTAATTATTGCGGAAGGCCTTGCTCCACAATTGTCACGGAAGGTGCGTGAGCTGTTTCTCAAGTCTTGCGACTCACCCTCAATTCTTACCCGCACAGTGTGTGAGCGTCCGTCTTTCAGACTTGGAGGGGTAGAGAGACTAAAAGCGTGGTCGCCAATGCCGGCGTTCGTAAGATCGGGTCGGGAGTTACCAGCCACGGTTGTCGCTATCTTGGATGTACCATCATATATTTCAACAGTGACCTTTTTATCCAAGCGATTTCTGTCCATTGCCCACCCCCGAATTTCGCTACAGTTGACCTCGTCATGAACGCCATCCGGGGCAGTAGGAAGTGGACTTCCATTGTCATTTATAAAATCCAACGGGTCTCTCATCCCCGCATCAATCATTTTTTGAAGGTCATAGTAGTATCCGGTATTTCCTTGAGCGTTTTTTGACCAATTTGCGGCGTTTCCCACTAAGGTCCAACTTGGTGAATGAACCGTACTTGGGTGCCTGAGTTCAAAATGGAGGTGGGGACCACCACCGGGATTCATAATGTATCCCAGAATCGATGTTCCTTTCTGAACACAGTTCCCTTTCACAACCGGCGGCGGTACAGGCTTATTTGTTGCAGGGTCGATGCCACCATTTATGTGAAAGTAAATCGTATAAATGGTACTAACTGACTCCGACTTGTATGATGCCGAAGGGCTAGAGAAGAGCTTCTGTTGAATTACAAAGCTACCTGTATGCTTAACGGCAACTAAATAACCAAGCCCCCCAATAGGACCGGATACCTTTTCAACAACTCCGTTACCTGCTGCATACACCGGCTTACCTAAATCGGCATTGTTATTTGGTCCGCTGAGTAAATTAAGGTCGGCACCGGGGTGGTACCCGAGCATCGCTGGATAGTAGTTTCCGAATGGGTTGGTAAGTAACCCCCATTTATCTTGCGAATTATCATGTCCAACTGGAAGTACAAATCCATCGGCGTTTCCGCATTGTGCGTTGACCTCATTGAAACAAAACGCAATGGCGATCGCGAGCATGAAGTAAGGTCGAAGGATTTTGATTACCTTATTTGCCATGAATATTCTTTTGTGTGAACTTGCTCCTTTTTCTTTACTGCCGTCCTCAGACTACGGAAGAGAGGAGTCCAGTCCAGGTCAAAAAAGATAGCGAGATTCCCAATCCCGTTGGCCTGTCAAGACCTTCGACCCGCCAGTTCGCGATAGCTCACCAACTCAAGTCAGTGGCTTCAAAAAACGAGACGTAACGACTTGGATCGTTCCTAATTCATTGCTACTGAGATCGCTTAACTCCAAAATCGAATCTTTGGGCATTCCGGCGCCGTGTTTGAGAACTCGAGCGCCCAGCTGAGTCTGGTATTGAGACAACGCCTTTCGAAAGCCCAGCAAGCCAGATTCGTGCGGCAATGTTAAGAAAGCAAAGAGAACGAGAACACCGCTAACTCCCAGTCGAAGGAATGGTTAAGTTCCCGCGTAGGGTCTGAGGCGATCAGATAAAACGCTTAATCGTAGAACGTGAGTTCTGAAACTGTAGGCCGCTGAAATCCTATGACCTTACGGGAGTCACTCGCCTGGAAAATTAAGGCGACCAAGTAACAAGCCTTCTTGATAGGAGTTCTTATAGCCCAAAACTCGGCAGGAATCAATCTAAAATACTCTACAAAAACAGAACGAACTGAATAGCAAAAGAAAGTGCGAGTGTTTGAGCGGGACAGCGGATTACTCAACCGAGACTCCTTCATACAGGCACTCCAGCTAAAAACGAGCGATCTTACGGTGCAAGTCTCTCAGGGCTTTTGCCGAGAAGCGAGTGCTTTCCAAACGCTTGCACCCTTCCGCGGCTTTTCCGGACTCTTCGGATAACCTTGAATGATCTCGCGCCAGGCGGAGTGTACCGTTGGCGGGAAGCTCGCGGCGTTCGAAGCGGCACTCGGCCTCCGCCAGGCCATCCATGCCTGTCAGTTAGCAAGGCACAACATGGTCCATTTGAGCTCTGGTCAACGCGAATTCGGTTATAGGCGGTCTCTTTGAAGCTAAAATTCTCGTCGGACGACAGACGGACCATGGGAGGTAATCGAGTCTTGGCAATCAGCGACTCCGAGACACCGAGGCCTCGCGTTCTTGAGCGTGACTCTCCCCGCGGGCCAACTCGAAGATACTTTTCTCTTTCGGCCACATCATTCTGCCGCTCGGCGTAGATCTCCAGATTGATCTTCTCCTTGTCGGTAAACTGCGGCTCACGGTTCTTCGCTTCTGAAGCGCACTCGCGCGCCGTTGCGTGATAGTCAGAAGCCTTATTAAAGTCGTTCAGAAGCCGACCGTGATGTTCCCGCGCGGCTGATTTGACAGAGTATCTATGGTCGCGCTGTCCGGGTGTTTCAAGAAGGGCGCGGGCGAGGTATTCGGTTAGGTTCCGCGCTTCGACTTCACGCAGCGTGGCGGTTTGATGATTGCCTAGATGCAACGAAGCAACTTTCTTACTTTCGAGAAAATGCTGTAAGCGCTCCTTTGCTTGTTCGACCGCGAGGCCGGACATGATCTCTCGCGCCACCGCCCTTCCCTCCCAATTGATCTCCGAATCGCTCCTGGCGGAGTGCTTTCCCCATTCGTGCACTTCCCGCATCAGGTTTGAATCGCGAAGCGTTTCGGCGCTGCTTTCCAATGCGTTGATTTGATGGCGCTCGTATTTTGGGTCAGGCATGGTCAGGCTGTTCTGGGATCGTGAACGTTGTTCAAGACCATGAGCATTCTCCAGAACGTCAAGCACTTCATGCGCAAGATCACGATCTGCAATGAGCGGTTGGCGGTGTTCTTCAATTTGACGGACAATTTCATCCCGGACAGTGGTGAGCCGCTGGAC
The DNA here is from genome assembly GCA_963726075.1 of uncultured Acidobacteriota bacterium. Classification (GTDB taxonomy): domain Bacteria; phylum Acidobacteriota; class Blastocatellia; order Pyrinomonadales; family Pyrinomonadaceae; genus UBA11740. The sequence goes on from CAVSAQ010000002.1 coordinate 1,426,969, forward strand.
GTCAGTAGCTGCTTGTTGTCTTGCGGCTTGGGAATAGTTCAGTCGGGCCAGCGAGCGAAAATTGAGATGGGCAGCGCGTTCCGGGACCAGTTTGGTGTCTTCCCGCCGGCGCGCGATCTGTTTGTCTAACGCAGCTAGTGACCAGCGATCTCCTCCAACTTCGTAAGTGGTCAAGTGAACCGATGCCTCAAAGTTCTCCAACCTTGCGTTGCGAGTCATCAAGTCAGCACGTGCGACGTTGAGTTGACCGCCAAGTATCTCGGTCTCGGCATCAGTTCGCATTGGCGCATTGTGTTCGCGCGCCAAGCTCAGGCGAAGGTTTTCCAGTTCTAAAACTCTTTGTGGAAGACTCAACCTGACCGCCTGTTCCTGAAGTTCCGACAGAGTATGTCGAGACAAAACTGGCTTTAGTTGTCTGTCAGCAGGCATGTCATAACGCTTAATGATAGTGTCTTCGATTTTCGCCAAGTTGCCGCGTAGAGAGCCAACGTCCTTCCCAAGCGCGGCAATCTTGTCCTCTCGCGCTTCTTCAAGTTGATTTAGCGTGTCGGCGTGTTTAACGAGATCGGCTTCAATCAATTGGTTGCGAACCGCATGATCTGCCTGACCTAATCGTGCCGCCCGTGCGGCGGCACGGCGTTTCACATCAAGCTCGGATATATTTCGTTCCTCGGAAGTTGACTGATCGAGGACTTCAAACCTGTAGGTCTGACCATGCTGGACGGCTCGGTGGTGCCAAGCCTCAGCAAAAGCCAAACGGAATTCAAATTCCATGTGCTTGCCAAGTGCAACACGGAGATCGTCGAAACGACCTTCCGTCGTCGGTTCGCTTGGATTCCAACTGGCTGACATTTGTGCCTGCTCAATCGGAGCGATTGGCCGGCGATCTTTGTTTGATCGTCTCTGTTGCCGACTCGAATCTGAGCGTTGACTTCTTTCTAGTGCCTGAATCTGCCTTTCACGGTCTGACTCGTCCCTGGCCTTCTGGTACTTGCTCGCAAGCTTCTCCCAGATTTCTGCCGGTGTTAGAGGCAGTTTCTCCTTAGCTTCAATGTAAAGTGCCTGTTGCTTCTCAACAGCCGTGAAAAACTTGTCTCCGATGCGTCCATTGACGATGACATCCTTGCCGTTTTCAATCTGCCGATGCGGAAGAAGAGCTTTTGGTATTCGGGCTATTCTTCTTACCCAACCTGTCCCCCGTTCAACTATCTCTTTACTCATCACAATATGAGCATGCGGGTTCTCTGAGTTGCGATGTATGCCAGCAACCCAAGTGAGCTCTTCGGCGTTCAGTTCGGCAGCCACTCCTTTCATAGCTTCACGGACTGCCTCACGAAATCGCTCCTGCTTGTCATGTTCATTCGCACCTAACTTGTCGAAATCTTCCAATTCGATCATCACAGAGAAATGAATGAGATCGTTCTTTTCAGGCCGTCCGTCGACAGGATCAAGAATGCGGTCGGCACGGTGGTAGGAGAGATTGTCCTGGTCATCGCTGAATAGTCGTCGAGAGCCCGGACCCTCTCGTTCGAGGTCCTTATCCCGCTCCGCGATATAGCGTGTAATACGGCTGCCTCCGGAACCGCCGCCGGTGGAGAGGATATGAAAGAAGACTCCCATCGGAGTTATTTCCGCTTTTGAGGAAGCGGGTCTTGTTTAATCATGCCGAGCAGGGCTAGTTGACTGTAGGTAGGAGCGCCAGAGATCGTGGCTACCTCCTTGAGGTCAAATGCTGGACCCTTCCACTTCTCTCGATCATCCGGCGTGAGAATCAAGAAATAAGTGTTAGCTTCGTCCGGCTTTGGCCCAACTGGGATCGCCCAGACTGTCGAACGGGTAGGACTTATGAAGGTGTAGAAGTAGTAGTAGTTGCGAATGACTACGGAACGACCTCCTAGACCATATGGAGGTGGATTCGGATGTTTCCAGACAGTTGCTTCGACTTCATTGAGACTCGACGGGAACGTGGCTTTCGTTTTCTGATACTGCCTGAGACCCTTGATGAGCTTGAGTACGGGATCAATCTGCGGGGCGTCCTTCTTTGCTCTCCATTCTTCCGCATAAGACGAATAACCCAATGCAGCTAAGTAAGAGATGATGGCAATTAAGAGCAGTCCGTATGAGAAACCGAACCGACGCTTGCCGACTTTGCCTTCAACTCCGCGCATAGAAGCCTCAACCCTGTGTTGCGTCAAGGGTGAACCATTTATTGTCCATTCGTTTTTTGGAGCTTTTTCTTGTCGCCTTCGCTGAACCTGTCGGCGCCGCGATGGGATGAACTTCGCCTGAGTCGGCCTGTGCGCCTGGCGCTTCAGGGTCCGACTTAAGTTCCTCAGTCTCTTTGATCTTTTTCATTGCTTCTACTGCTTGCGATAGAGATGGTGACTCCGTCACCGCACGTTCGGGAGGAACGGCAATATCACCAGTATCCGCGCGAGGCAGGAAGCGAAAGAGGATCGGATCGGCAGTGTCAATGATAGCGATGCCTTGTCGATACTTGACCATTCGTCGCAATTCGGGTGCCTGCTTCAAGTCACGTCTGCTTTCAGAGACGCGTTCAGCGTCAAATGTGCTACCCGTTCCATCGACCTCGGTGCGGGAGAGCACAGTCGCCGGACCGAGCATCGACGAGGCGTACGCGCCGGTTTCAGGATCGATTCCAGGAAGAAAAATCTGATTCTTCATACCTGCCAAGACAGCCTTACCGCCGTGCTCTTGAAATTTCCGTTTGATTTGGGGAAGGTCCTGAAATCCCAAGAGGTAAGGTGTGTTACGGAATCTACCGATTTTCAGTTTGTCCTGCAGCTTGGGTGGAGCAACGTTTCCGGCTTCGTCAAGGGCCATCAAGACTGGCGTGGCATTCTTGTGTGTCGATGCCTGCATCTCAATCGCCGCTAACCCGAAAAGCAATTCGAGCAGAATGTGATACTCACTCGCTTGAGTCTCGTTCATAACGATATAGATCGCAGTGCCCGGCCTGCGGAGATCGGCAAGATTAATCTCACGCACGCCGCGAGTTATTTCTTCCAGGGTTGCGCTCTTCAGAATGCGCATCGCGTTCGGTGATCGCAGTGGCGCCAACTTGTTGTTGAGGCCGGTAATGACGCCTCCCTGAGTCTTCTCGGCATCTACTTTTATGAAGTTACCCCATTCGACCGTGACCTCATGATCCTTCGAACTCTGCATACTCTCGCCCAGCGTCTTGATGTCATTAAGTGACAGATATTCCTTAATCATTGGGAGAGTTGGATTCACGGCGATTCTGGGCAAGTGAAGGCACAGAGCCTTCATCAGTGCTGTCTCACCGGATATCCAATAGTGTGTGCTGTCATTAACCTTCATGTTTTCAGGTTCGTAGCCAACGACGATTGCGGCCAGGGAGTGCGCCAGTTCTCCGTTGTTCAAACAGCGCGGCAGTGGATTCCAGAGATCGGAGAGATCCGGGTTTTCCAAATCGATGCGATAGACGTGATCGTAATATCGAGCTGTGTGAGCATAGAGTTCGCCCTTGATGTCCATTACAAGAACCGAACCTGTTTGAGACCAATCACGCAGAATATTCATGTAGAACGTGGCAGATTTACCTGAGTTTGAAGGTCCGAATATTCCCGTGTGAACTAGAAGTTGCTCCAGGTTCAAGATGAGATCGTATTTGCGAAATACCAGAGCCGAACTAAGTCGGCCAATACGGACAGCGCCTCTAGGCAATGGCTCATTCGACGGGTGCGCGAGACCTCTTGCCTTTAGATCTGCGATGCTTGCCCAACGAGCAGATCCGTGAGTTAACCTCTGATTGATACTGTAGTAAGGATAAGCAAGTGAGGTAGATTCAAAGAGTCCAACGAGAGAGACTGCTAAAGCTCCGATTAGGATAAACACCATCCCCTTAAAACTCACGTCGAACATCTGGCCTGATCGGAAGAACAAATAACCGGCGATCGAACTGCTCAATAATAGGGTTCCTCCCCGCGAGACATCCTGAAGAAACCGCGTCGCGGCATGGAAGGAATCAAGATCCGGTTCATCGGCAGGACGCGGAATGAAGTAGTCCGCATCGATCCTTTCAACTCTCGCGCGAAAGCTCATGGCACATTACCTTGTGATTGGTCACCTGCGAGTAGCGTTTTTGGACCACTGTTCAAGCTGCTCTCGTTCAGAATCAGGCAATTGCGTTTGCTTGAAGTGACGTTGCTGCCAACCAGCCGAGATTACTTCCGATAGTGGCGCAAATGGTTTCGGATAGAGAATTCCGTCCAGCTGCATTGATTCAAAATATCGCGCTCCCACGGTGGTGTTCTCAGAATCTGGTAGTCGAATTAATATCCCTGGTCCGTCAGAGCGATCCTTGGGAACTGAGAGAACCTCGACGGACAAACTGGTGGGCGAGTAGCGCAAATGAACCGTTCCATTCGGCATCTGCAGAACTCCAGATTGAGACGTCAGCCATTCGCGAGGAATAAGATCCCGCCGGACGATGCCATCTAAGATCTCACCTACATTTCGCGGCGGTCTGTTGCTGATGGCCCGCTCAACGACATAAGTCATTGAGGCGATCGCTACCGCTGTCAGATCGCGAAGGCGCTCTGCCGTCCGTGGAACCTCGCTATTCGGCCAACGGTAGTTAGCCGGTCCAGCCTGCGAGAAGCGGTCAGTTCCGGTCTCGCCGATCGAGACGTGGGCCTCCACGGTCGCCATCTCGCCGCTCCGTTGCCGTTGAATAATTAAGGGAAGGACAAACAGGACGAGAAACGCCCCTATCGCAACTGAGATAACCGGCCAAATGTTTCCTCGTTCCCTCATGCCGCCTCTCGCAAACGGACAACTGTTTCGCAGAACACTTCCTCGATCATTTGATCAATCAGCACATCAGGTGTTTGTGCGGCCCTCTCCAACCGCAACAGGCCAAGTTCAAGATTTGCTAGGTCATCCGCGCCCCGCGCGATGAAGCCGAGATAATCGTCGATTACGTCTGCGGTTAAGACTGCTTGATTGTCGGCCAGAAGCGACCTGAGCAAAGCTATCGACTCGCGCAAGCCCGGTTTGTCTCTCACAGTGGGCATCATTATGCGGATGTACCGAACAATCTTGATTACCTGTGTCGTGAGAGGTGCTGGGGCCTCTGGCACTCGCGAGTGAAGGATTCGCATCTCTTCGAGATCGGTAGGCAATCTAACTTTGGTGTAGACGCATCGCGAGCGAAGTGGTGGATGGACGACGTGCTGGTTATTTGAAGTCAGAATGACGATTGGTTTGTCGTCGCTCTTACTGACGCCGATGTGTCCGTTGTTTTCTGCGAGCCGAGGAATTGAAGCATGTCCATCGGTAAAGAGTTGGTAGAAAAATGCCTGGCAAACTTGCGGCAGCTTTTCGAACTCATCCAGCTTTACGATTGGAGCGATCCCAGTAGTCGCGAGATAGTCATACGCTTTTAGGATTTCACCAAGGTTCAGGAATTCCTTTCGCCATTGTCGATCTCTCGCTTCTTGAAGACATAGTTCTCCTGACGCAACCGCTTGAACGACAAAATTATTCTGCCCTTGGTCGTCCCATTCGAACAGAATATCCTTCAGTTTCAGATCGTCCATGCCTTGCAGCTCAAAAAGTGGGCGATTGCAGGAATAGGCCACGGCGTCAACCATTTCTGTTTTTCCACCACCCCTTTCCCCTTCTGCCAATAACGGCATCCCAGACTTTAATGACTGGCAGAGGTCTTTGAGAGGACGTAATTGGAAAATGTAGCCGGACTCGTGGGCGACCAATTCAGCCAGAGCTTCCCGGCCGTGTTCACGAACGAGTTGACGGGGATCGATTACTTCGCGGTGCGGGTCGACCGGAATCATGGCCTTCCATCCTGTATGCCAACCGTTTTTGCAACCATTCCTGTTTGCTCTTCATTCATTAGCGGCAGAGCTGCGCGAATCTCCTCCGGTGTGCCAAATAGAATTAGCTCCATGACTTCTCGATCAGTCAGAGAGGTAGCGGCTCTGGCGAGTTCGTCTTCACCAGGCGCATCAAGGGCGCGAATTTCTTTCGGGAGATCAGCGACCATTACATACCCAGGCTGACCAGCTTCCACTTTGACGAACCTGCCTTTCCCATTGCCGCCATTGATGATCTGGCCCGCCTCGTCAGTTACGGGATTGAGAAGGCGAGATCCCGCGCCGTTCACAATGACGGTTCCACGCCCGGTTAGAGCGCCAGCCATCAATCCGGCCATCTGCAACCCGCTCGACGCGACCTTGCTCAAGGTCTGCTTGAATCGATTGCGATCGACCGCGATACGTTTTCCCTGGAGCCCGGCACCACCGTCAGCGCCAAGAACTTCTCCCGTCATTTTTACAAATCGATTTTCTCGAGGATCGAGGTAGCCAATCACCTTCACAAAGGCACGCTGAAGTTCGCTGCCGTTGGTGTGACCTATCACGATGGTTCCTTTAGGAAGAGACCACCCTTCCCCGGATATGTCGCGGGTAAGTTCCAGCCTTGCATATGAATTGTTGCGTACGGTCAGAATCACCGATTGCGTGCGAACAGGCAGCATCGTGCCGAAGGGCGGCAATACTGTTGCCTTTTTTGACTTGTCTGCGGAGGTAGTCTTATCACTTGAGGCAAGCCGATGGTTTTGAGCCCTTTGGGAAGCTGCTACCGGTTTTGGCGGAGCGTCATCAATGAAAATACTCTGGGTTCGATTTGCCCGAGACCGCGCCGTTAGTTCTAACGATTGCTCGACGGTCTTTGACTCTGGTTTCGATGCGGCAACGGACAGCTCGTTTGAATCAGTCTTCGTGGTTCCGAAGTCGGTGGCTGGCCCCATTCCCGGATTCACTGTAGCGCTGTAATCAAAACGATATGTCGTATCGGGAGATGTGCTGGGTGATGCTCCGGGCGAAGGTAGTGGCTTCGCTGTCGCCGAATCAGTTCCCATGGCTTCGCGAGCGATGTTGATTGCTTCGGCGCTGAGTCCATTTTCCGTCTTGTTGGCATCTGATTCCGGTTTAGCGCTCGAACTATCGCGACGATTGTCGGCTAACACTTTGACATCGACGTGATTGATCTTTAACAACGCGTAAAGAACGGAGCCGCCAATCACGAGTAGGAGCGCAACGAATCCCCATCCGATGAGTTTCCGCTTCCAAGTTTTTCTCTTGCTCGTAGGGATCGGCTTCGCCGGCGCAAGCACTGGGTTCGAGGGATCATAGAAGGCCGTCTCGCTCGAAACGTCCTCGTTAACATCTTCGAGCAAGTCTGTACCTGTTACGCGGCGATTGTTTCCATTACGGTTCATGAATGTACTCCTCTATTTTTCACTCTTGACGAGAATTACTGACGCTGGCTCATCAGCCGCGTGGGTTTGTGTTACCGACAATCTGACTTGCTGACTAACATTCAAGACCGGAGACAGATAAGCGACGGCGTAATAGACGATCCCGCCTTTAGGGATCAGCCCGGACGCATCACTCGCCTCTGTGTGAAGCTTCTTGATCGATTCAATATTGAGAGGCTTGCTGCGGTCATCAAGCATTTCTATAGAGAGGTCGGGGATGTCCGGTGTCAGCCTGATGCTGTCGGAGGCCTTATTTTTGACAGCGAGCAAGACAATGTTGAAGCTCTCAGCGTTGACGGACGGTCGCAATATTGAAAGCGAGAGTCCATGCGCGGGCTTCGTCCAGTTCTTAAACCGTTTCGGTTGTTTCATTGCGTCTTGCAAGGCGGTTCGCGCAGAAGACGCATATGAGGGAATATCTGTCGAGTCCTTAGGTTTGTCCTTTGACGAGGACGCAGTAGTCGCGGGAGGCAAGTTTGAATTTAGTCCCGATGTGCTTGAATCGATGGGAGTTTTAGCGGACGTTTGGTTTTCCTCTTCCTTGGTGTTTTCAACTGAGATCGATTGAGGCGCGGTGGACTGCCCAGTCTCATTACTCCTTTCCTGGCTACTATTGTCGAGGTTAACTGGCAGTCCTGCCGCGCGTCGTCGCGCCACTACTTCATCGCGGTTGTAACTCAATACACAGCGGTGAACGTTCTGCGCGAGGTCTTCTACCGGATAGAACAAGAATGTGACAACAAGTCCGCTCCGCATCTGGGCCGTGACTGTGGCGGATGGAGTCCGTGCCTTTATATTTCTCAGCGGCGGCAGAAATTGAGTGCCTGGTCGCACCACGATTGCACGTTTGTTTCGCTCAAGAGCGTTCTCGTCAACAGTTGCCATCTCAGGATCGCCAGGAATGATGTAGCGCGGGCCGTCGTTAGCTGGCAGTTCGATTAGGACGCTACCGTGCTGGGCCATCGCCAATCTGACAACCGTTTCATCCTTCGTGACATTGACCCGCGCTTCACCGACAAAGAATTCGGCAGGCGGTGGCAAAGTTGGAGCCTGCGTCTGTCGAACCACCTTCTTTGCAACTCTTCGTGGGCAGCCGTGGCATCGCGAGGTTGGCGTTGTAGGCTTTGGCGGTGTTTGTTGAGCACACACCAATATCTGCATAACCAAAAGTAGAATTAGAGCTTTGATTAGCTTCATCATCTTGACCTCTTAACCTTGAGTTGAAGTTGCAGGCGTCTCCGTTTCACTTGAACTGAGTTCCTTGTAATCAAGGGCATTGATTCGAAAACCCGAGCGCAGATTTCTATCGAGGCGGAAGGTCCCGCCTTCCGGCGCATCCGGAAGCAACTCAACGGTAAGCAACAGGTGCTTGGTGACGTGTTTGCTTTGGTTCTTAACCACCATGTCAACTTCTTGTGTCCCGTACACTTTTACCGTCAGTGGCTTGCCCGGAATGTGCTCAAGGTATTCTGGTTTCCACGTTGCGTTCCATTGCTGTTCGCGTTGAGTCTGGAGAATCTTTTGATCAGTGAGATATTGTGCGAACTTCTTGGCCTGGCCTGGCACCATCAATCTAAGAGCGGCTTCAATGTCCTTTGAGCGAGAAGTGTGGTCCACCCGGTAGAGATATTCGAGGTAGGCCTTGACGACATAATCCATATCGGCGATTTGCAGCTTGTCTTTTTCAAGACGCACGGCTTCCGTAGCGCCCAACTCCCTGTCATTGATCATGACGGTGCGACCTGACGACATATCGACCACAATGCGATCGGGTCGCTGAATTGATTTGTAAACGACGCCAACAACGGCAACCGCTGCAATAACAAAGGCGATGATGATTAGCCACGATTGGCGACGGATCGTGCGCACATCTGCCGGGTCCCGATAACAGATGACTGGGCCGACGGAAGGAAATTCGTCACGCAGAGAATCTTCAACGTCCGTTACAGAACTTGTTATCGGTAGGTCCAAAACATCTGCGCTCATCGTTTTCTCCTTAACGAATTCTCTTAGGTCATGATCAATTCCGCGTCGGCGGTTTGCTATACAACTCGCGTTCCATTTCGCTGGTTCGACTAACTCGCTTCACCATGCACCCTGTTGTAAAACACAACACCCAAAGTGCATGTAAAATCCAACACCTCTCATGAACTTCAATATGAGAAGTAGAAAGATTTGGTCTTTTCCCGGAGTGTGTGAGCGGATCGAATGCCAGCAATCTTTTACTGCCGCCAACATGCTCAGTTTGATTGAAGCAGGATTAAATAAGGGTTACGTTGCTTGGCGTGGTGGAGGCACTAGGAGGCGGCTTAGTTTCTCATGAAGTTAGTTCCAAACCTGATCTTTGTGAAGTTTCTCCAAAGTTTCTCTATATCCCTTTTCCATGATCTTCTTTGCGTATCCCGGATTGAAGTTTAACGTACCGCTAAGAAAATTGCCCAAGCTCTCTTTTGGGTAAAATAATATGATTTCCGGAAATTCAGGGGGTTCCTGGTATTGGATATGAACAGGGGGAGTGTTAGTTTTAATCAAATGGTTTGAGGCTTCTTGTTTAGTTCTTTGTAATTGGTATTCCTTTAGATCAACTCTTCGTCTAATGTTTTTCCAACGTTCTTTAGTAATTTCACTATGTTGTTTTGCTTCTTCGTCGTTTTTGAAGCAGTCGAGTAAAACTACATATATTTGTTCACAAGGGTAATCCTCAATGAATGGATAGAAAGGGGTGTTGTCAAATACTCCTCCGTCCACGTAGTTCCCGCCCTCCATCTTAACTGGAGGAACAATGCCGAAAGGCAATGCAGCGCTTGCCGCGCAATAAGCTGATTTGGTTTCGGCTGTTAGGTCCTTATCGTTTATATTCTTGTATTCGACAACCCAGTCGCGGATCGGATCGGGAAACCATTTTCTTTTACTCAAAGACCACCTGGGTTTCCCCCAAGTCGGTTTATCAGGATCAAACATTTCAATATGTTGGGCGACAGTCACAAAGGTCGGGATATGAAGTCCCTTCGTTTGTAGAATCTCTTCAATGATCTTCAGAAGCGGTGTCGAAGAAAGGACGGTTATTCTTTTGGTTATTTCCCTTATCACCTCGTTCCACGCTTGGGCGATAAAACCTAAAATTAAAACAGCCAGAACAGGAAAACACCTTGAGAAAATGGGAGAGGACTGATAGGACGAGAACTCTCCATTACTAGGCAAGTACCATTTGATAAAAATGAATAAGCCTATGCACAGCGCCCACCATGTGGCAAACACGTTAATAAAAGCACCTAGGTCGCTTCTTTGACGTCTGGAAATAAGTGCTTGGTAGACTTTGTCTACAGATCGAAACAACATGAAACTGGTAAAGCAAAAGGTGACCCAAAGCGGCCAGTCAGCATAAGCACCGAATCTCTGAAAAATCACTATCCATTCGAGGTAAACAAGGATGGCCGGTATAGTTAGGAAACCCATTGCTAGAAAGACAAAGATACGTTCAATTTTCGGCTGTATCGGAATCCGGTTTAGCGCATTCCAGATGAAATTCAATAAGACGAAAATAACCGAAAGCAAGTAAATGACAGGCGTGGGTAGAAATCGGGGATTTACGATTGCGACCGGATAAACGCTCTTGAATGTCAGATTTCGCCAGAGCTTTTCGCCTTCTTCAATTGCATTCGCGCTCCACAACAGTGCGTTAAGTGCACCGACGGAAGTCCCCGAAGCTGCGTCAAACTCGATTCCTTTCATCTTAAATGCTTTAAGGCATCCAAAGGCATAAGCTCCTTTCGCGCCGCCGCCGCTTAGAACTAGAACGCGTTTAAAAACCCCAGACTCCATGATTTTCAAAGTATAGACACGCCAGCATAAGTGTAAAAGAGTTTCGGTGTGGAGCCTGTCTTATGCGCATCGTTAAACCCAACACTCTCTTGGGGCGTTGGCAATCTGCTGCTTTACCGTCGACCAGCTTGTGCGTCCTCTTGGTCCCCTTCACTAAAAGTCGTTCAAGCAAGAGCTTGATAAATACCCCCCGGATAGCACAGACTATCGATAACTCAATTGTTCACGTCCTTAGCCATGGTGTGTGATCATTTTTGTTCTCTCAGTCGGTCCTCTTACGCTATATCACCTCGGAGCATGTCATGAGACTGCGGGAACTTCCCCCAAACTTTCTCGTCGCGTTTTCCTTTGCAGGAGAGGAACGACCGCTAATCACCCAGATCGCTGAATTAGTAGAAGAAAGGCTGGGACGATCCTCGGTCTTCTTTGATGAGTGGTTCGAACACTATATTGCGGGCAATGACGCTGACCTTAGGCTTCAAGAGATCTACAGTAAGCGGAGCAGCTTGATCGTAGTTTGCGTGTCAGGCTCGTATGGCAAGAAGGCATGGACAAGAGCCGAACATGAGGTGATTCGCGCAAGACTTATGCAGCTTCGAATGACCGGAGAAGACAACCGAGTATTGCCACTGCGAGTAGGCGAGGGCGAGATCCCCGGTATTCCATTCAACGCGATTGTTCCTGATGTTCGGTCACGACCGATCGAAGAAACAGCGGACCTGATCGTCGCAAGGTTAAGGCTAACGGACCCTGATGGTCTTGCATCCACGCCCTGGTCTCGAAGATCCATCGAACGGCTCTCGCATGAAATTAACGCGCCACTTACAGCAATTCGCGGCAATTTGAGCTATTTGCGGCTGCGGAGAAAGGAAATGTCAGACGAAAGGATCCAGAGCGCCTTAGAGGACATGGAAACCGACGCTACGGTTTTGTATCACGTGGTGCAGCAACTCGAACAAACATTTGCTGGAGATCACGCAAAGGCTAGCATACGCTCGTTTCGAACTGAGTCTATCAGGAGCGTCGGCCAAGTTGTTTGTCGAACGATCCGTCAGTTGACACCACTTGTTAGAGACTATGGACTTGATCCTAAGAGAGTGACTTGTCGCTGCGAGCATGCCGGCAACAGAGAATTGCAGTTTGACAGTGCACGGGTAGGACAAGCTCTCTTCAGTCTCTTCTTGAACGCGACGAAATACTTTGACACCAAGGAGGATTTTCGTATCGAAGTTAGCGGGAGTTGCAGGCACAACTGTTACGCAGTGCGCTTTTGTGATTGGGGAATCGGCATTCCAGCGGGCCTGGAAGAACGCGTCTTCCAACAGGGATACAGATCCCCCACGAGCGCAGCGCGTGTGATTGGTTCCGGCCTCGGTCTGACAGTAGCGCGTCAACTAATGCGAGAAATTGGGGGAGACCTTACTCTCGTCTCGGGTTACAAGCCCACTGAGTTTCAACTCTCCATAGCCTACGCAGAAGCTATAACAGCATGAATATCCTGTTTGTAGATGATGAGGAACGGCGCATGCGCCTGTACGTGGAGGAACTGCTAGATCGAGGGCATGTCGTTGCGTTTGCCTCAGGCGTTGATTCCGCATTAACGATTATTGAAGACGCCAAGATCGGAATTGATCTCGTTATCATGGATATCTCAATGCCTGCTGAAACCAGATTCGCGAGTAAAGAAACTGACGGCGGCGCGAGGACTGGCATTGCATTCTACGAACGATTAAGAACGATCCGCTCATCCGTACCTGTAATTGTGTTTACAAACTTAATTGACCGAGCAGCGCTAGAATACTTCGCCGCGGAGGACCGAGGATTGTGCCACCTTGTACGCAAGCCCGAATCATTGCCATTTGAATTTGCCGAAATGATCGACGCTCTCGCCAAGGAAGCCAGCCGCGATCAGTAGGGACCCGTGTTGTTAAGACACAACCAGGTGTCCATTCAAGACCCAACAGAGCTTCATGTGTAGTTGAATTGGTTCCTTGTACTCAGACATGTCGTAAACACAAACCGGCAGCGCAAATGAAATCGTGAGGCAGGTAAAGCAAACGCTTCACATCTGCCTCACGACGTTAACTGTTTGGGCTATCTACTTCTTGTATTGTGATGAAGATTCAAGAAACGTATCGATAGACTTAGGTGGAACTGGACCCAACATGAGTACCTGACGGTAGAAGTCATCCCCAAATCGAGAGGCATGCTTGCGATGCAATTCTTCAAAGCTACGAGCCCCAAAATAGTAAGAAAGGGCCTGAAGCGGTATTCGTGAATAGCGGTACGCTTGGCTTCGCGCGGCCTCTGGAGATAGCGCGGCCTCACGGGTCAAATAGTCAGCAGCATCTCTGCGGGACCAACCTTGGGAGTGCATGCGCACGTCCACAACAACACGGGCCGCGCGAAGGGCTTGACCTGTAAGGGCGGCCAATCTCTCCTCACGAGTGAGGATGCCAGAAGTAATGAGAAGACGCTCGGTATAAAACGCCCATCCTTCGATGTTAGCCATGGAATACCAATTACCCCGCACGTAACCAACCTCATCAGGAACATTCAGAAAACGGCAGAGGGGCGCACTTCCGTCGTTAAAGGCGCGTTGAAAGAGTAGTGATTGCGCGGCATGACCTGGATTCCCTTCATGATTGGCTATCCAAGCAAGGTCAACGGTGGAGTTGTCGACCAAACCCGCTGATGAAGTATTAACTAACACGATACCTAGACCTCTTGAGAACAGTGGAGCAGGCCAGTTTGTCGCTGGGCTGACCGGTACGCCGGGCGGTGCCGACACATAACGTGCGGAACCGGCTGGGAGCCCAAGGCGACGCGTTAAGCCATCGTCGATTCTCTTTTGAACCTGCTCATAAGCACTGAGTAGCTGTTGCTCTGTTGCGGGATGTTCATTGCGTAACTCTTCGAGTGTTTCCATCAGAGACAAGTTGGGCCGCAGCTCGCGGGCAAGCGAGAGCATCTCGCGATTTATACGACGGAGTTCGATCTCGGCTTCGCGCACAAGATCATCAATTGAAACACTGTTGCCATAGACGAGCGCGAACCTACGTTCATATTCGTCTTTGCCCAGGGCCCACGAGTCGTGGGCTTGAGGCAAAATCTTGATAGTGAGGACATTCGCGTGTCGTGCATAAGCTACGTCCGCTAGCTGAATGAGTCCACGAAGATTCTCTCTCTTAGAGGATGAAAGAAGAGACTCCAATGTTGTTGACTCCAAATCTCCGATGATTGCCTTTAGGCCGCCGCGAATACTGTCACGATCGTTCGGCGACCCGATTCTCTTGATCATCGCTCGAAGGATTTCCTTGTCTGGCTGGCGAAGTTTGAGACCGGCGATTAGGTTAGACTCCTGTTGGACGAGGTGATCAGGAAGTTTCGCCAGGATTCCCTCTACGCCGTTGAAGTGTTCCAACGCTGAGGCTTGGTCACGATTGCCGGTTGCAAATCGTTGCAACTCGTACTGTATGAGATCATACGGGTAAGCTGAAATCTGTAGATTTCCGAGTTCTCCATGATATTGGCCGTAGTAATAAGCCAAATAGGTGAGGTGAGCTTCAAGGATCTGCTTATCTAGTTTCTCAGCCGGTTTTGACGCTTGAACAGACTCAAGTCGTAGTAGCGCACCTTGACAAAAGTCAATTTCGGCCTTGATAGCTCTCGGACTCCAGTCTTTCAAACGGCCAATGACGGTTCGATCACCGAGCATCCTCAGCTCCTCTGGTTCAAAACTCAAGATCTTCGCTGTAAGCGAATCTCTTAGCTCTGCAAAAGCAACGGGTGGTGCGTTGGATTTCTGGGACTGCGTAGCTACATCGGGCGACAAGAAACTCAAGGCGCAAGTGTTCATGAGCAGGAACATCGCAAGCGTTCGCGAAGAGATACTTTGTTTCATGATTCGTTTACCTCGCTTAGTTCAAATTGCTGTTACTGGCCAGCATCGTTAAAATCGTGTTGCTCATAACTCAGCAACTTCGATCATCTCAGCGAGAACTTAAGTCGATTATTGACGCAACACCATAGATAGGTTCTGAACAGTTCCTGAAAGTCTTTCACTTGTGATCTTCAATTTACTCAGTACTTAGGGGCGATTCTGAAAGGGTCTGGGAGGTTAGAAATGGGTAAGCCTGTCACGTACTGGTACTACTTTGACCGGTATCGCCTGAGCATCGGCGAAAGGGTCCTCTACGAAAACCAAATAGTGAAGCTGAGTACTACGCAGTTCGAAACACTTCGTGTACTTATCGAGAGCGGTGGAAAGCCGCTGGATAAGAGCGATATGGCCGCGACTGTATGTCCAACGGCTGCTGATGGACAAAATACGATAGAGCGAGCGGTATCCGATTTAAGAGACAAACTCCGCGATCCTGTAGGAGAAAGTCGAATCATAAGAAGGGCTGAAGGGGGCTATCGCTTCGCAGCAGAAGTTCGGAAAGTTCAACATGTCGATTTCGAAGGCGTTTCCGAAGAACACTCGCAGGAAATGATGGTAGCCGAGGGCGAGTTCACTTCAAAAAAGAATCGGTGGCGGAATCAGGAGAGCCCTCCAAAGCTGAACATTTGGTCGCCCAAAGGGTAACTCAGGAGGATTTGAAGGGCTCCGTAATTACCTTTTCAGAATTGTGGAGAAGTGCCGGCCCATTAGTTCGTTGGATCATCTGTCTCGGTGTAGTGCTTACAGCTAGCTTGGCGGTGATTGGCGTATTCAAAGATTGGCAGAGGATCAAGTTATGGGTCAGCATACCGCAGAACTTTATGCTGTTTGCGGCCATATTTCTCCCCGCGAGAGGGCCTAGGAAGTTGGTAGGGATTAAGGATGTTGACGATGACTCAGTTTATATAGCAGAAAGCGCATGGCGTCGATACGAGTTCTATTGGCGCATAATGTTGGCCACGTGGGTTTGTTTATATGTCTGTTTCATCTTCATCGAACCTGGCAAAACCGAGCGAGAGCAAGTAGTCAACGTGTTTACAATTTTATGCAATAACCTAAACACAGCGATGCTTGTGCTCCTGTATAACATTCTGAATCAGCCGGTTGAGATCAGGCCTGGAAGACGAGAAGTAAGCGACACATCGTGGAGATGGTCGACCTTCGTGCTAGTAGGAGCTTATTTTCTAATCGAGATATTGGTCTTCAACCTCGTTTCTTCCAGCCAGAACAGAGAGGTGTTCCTGTATGGGTTAAGCTTGGTAAGCGGAATAGGCGCTGGAATAGGTATGGCACTGTATGTTGGCCGTTTGCAAAGCAAATTCCTCGGCCCCTCGCCGGGAATTGTAATGGCACTCTACTCATACACAGCAATCCAATCACTCTTCATTTTTCTTGTGGGTGTCCCGGAAGGTAAACAGATTTTTGACAAGCAGACGATCACACTGATTGCAGTGCTTCTCATCAACATTGCCTTGCTCTTAAAATGTCTGTTGTACTTGTACATGACGCGACTATTTCAGTCAGGAGATCTCTTATTCTACTTTCTGAAGGTACGTCAGACGTTTCTAAACGTAGACGAAGAGAGACTACTCTTCCGTGAACGGCTGAAAGGGGCGACCATAGAAGATCCCCGGGTCGCCTGAAATCAGTTGTTTTGGAGAATGGACTCAAGGCGCCACCCTGTTGTAAAACACAACACCCAAAGTGCATGTAAAATCCAACAGGTCCGATTGGATGGATCGTGATGGAAGAGGATCGCCGGCCTGGGAAGTAACTGAGGAAGACTGTCGTGGGTGACTTTTGAGGCAAACGGTCATAAAATGCACTTCATTCTCGACCGAGGCTCGCTGGCATTGACAACTAATTATCAAGGTGGCGAATCAGTTAACCCAAAGGAAAACCATGAGATGTCTCTCCCTTCCTCAGCACCCGTTTTTTAGAATTCTCGTTAGTACTCTATTAGTACTGGGTAATGTGCAGTTGTTGGCTGCACAACGCGACCCTAATCGTTCGACCAATCCCGTCGTCAGACCATACAAACGCTCAACATCTAAGCCGTCTTCAACCACAAATACGAGAAGGAGGGAGACTCGAACCGAGCCTGATATGGCGAGCGAGCCGGCGCGCAATCAAGCTGCGACTGTCTCCATTGACGATCTGGTGGAAGAGGCGATAGACGACGGTAATAACGCTCGAGATGAAAAGCAGTATGATCGAGCTATCACGTTCTACGAGAGAGCTTTGTCTCGCAATGCTCACGAGGCTCGCGCGTACTACGGCTTGGGTAACATCTATAGTGATACAAATCGCTATGCTGAGGCGGCTGATTCGTTCGAAGAGGCGATTAGACTCAAACCTGATTTCGCCGTCGCACACAATGGCCTCGGTACCGCATACAGTATGTTAAGACGCTACGACGAAGCCATTGAGCGATTCAGGGAAGCAATTGAGCTGAATCCCGAGGATGGTCGCTTTTATAACAATCTCGGCTTCGCATACAAAGCACTTGAACGCTACGACGAAGCAATTGTGCAGTTCAAGAAGGCCATAAATCGTAGCCCTCGGAATGCCCCAATGCACTATGTACTGGGTACAACGTATGTCAAGGTCAAGAACACAACTGGCGCGATTGAGCAGTACCAGATCCTTCAGCAACTTGACGCTGCGCTAGCCAAAGCGCTGCTTGATGCTATTAATGAGCTTTAGCAAATGCGAAACGGGAAATCATGTTTCTTGCTAACCCTTATCGTCCTTGTTATCGGCAGCACGACAAGCGTGGTTGCTCAGCGCGACCCCGAGCGGCCAACCAATCCTGTCATCAGACCATACAAACGCTCAACTGCTGCGCCTGCGCCTAGTGTCAGCACTCGGAAACCAAGCACAGCGCCGAAGCCAACACGCTCAGCATCCGACAAGTCAACGACTAACGTTTCTACCTCTGTTGCCGATCTGGTGGAAGAGGCCCTCGACGATGGGAATAAGGCACGTGACGCCAGGGATTATGATGGGGCGCTAATCTTCTACCAACGAGCTTTGTCTCGTAACCCGCGAGAGGCTCGCGCCCACTATGGCATGGGCAATATTTATCTCGAAACAAAACGATATACAGAGGCGGCTCAAGCCTACCAAGAGGCAATCAGGCTCAAGCCTGACTTTGCCCGCGCCTACTTCTATCTGGGAACGGTATATTCCTTACACCTTAACCGGTCCGCCGAAGCGCTCGCACAATACAAAAAGGCTATTCAAATTGACCCCACTTACGCTCCGCCGCATGTCGTGCTGGGCATTTTGTACCATGACAGCGAGCGGTACGACGAAGCTATCGAAGAGTACAAGACAGCAATTCAACTAGACCCGACCTTCGCATCCGTGCACCATAATCTGGCGATTATTTATCATCTCCGCAAGCGCTACAATGAAGCGATCGAACAATTCACAGAAGCGATTCGATTAGACTCCGATTACGCTCCTTCGCATCACGGTTTAGGACGGGTGTTCCACGACCTTAAACGCGATGACGAAGCCATCGAACAATTCAAGAAAGCGATTCAACTGGAACCTAATGACGCTAACGTGTACAACGATCTGGGCAACTCATACGACCATCAAAAACGTTATCTCGAAGCTGCCGATCAATACAAAAAAGCCATTCAATTAGACCCTAAGTTCGCCGTTGCTTACAACAACCTGGGACTTCTATATTACTATCTTAAACGCTACGATGAGGCTATTGAGCAACATAAGAAAGCCATTCAGCTAAACCCGGGTTACTCCCAGGCGAGGTTTGATTTAGGATGGACATACGCGACTCTCAAGAACAAGGCGGCTGCGATCGAGCAGTATGAGATACTGCAGGGACTTGACCCACTTTTAGCCAAAGAGCTTCTCGATTTCATTAACCAGCAGTAAGGAAGTTGAGAGACATGAGAAACTCGCACTTCAGTCGATGCTTCTTACTAATTATTTTTGGACTTCTACTGTTCAATGCGACTAAGGTGCTAGCGCAACGCGACCCTGAGCGTCCATCCAATCCTGTCGTCAGACCCTACAAACGCTCAACCCCTTCGGCCTCAATCTCAACGGCCGGCAACAGTGATAAAAAACCGCAGACCGGCAAGACGCTCACGCGCGCAGGTTCGAGGAAGGCGACGACCTCCTCCCGTGTCTCGGTCGCCGACCTAGTGGAAGAATCTCTCGATGACGGTAACCGCGCCCGTGATGCTGGGAGGCTAGCTCAGGCGCTAGATTTTTATCAGAGAGCTTTGTCTCGTAACCCGCGAGAGCCTCGAGCCCACTATGGGGTGGGTAACGTCTATCTCGACATGAATTGGTATGGTGAAGCTGCTAAATCCTATAAAAAGGCCGTCCGGCTCAAACCCGATTTCGCCCTCGCCCATCTTAACTTGGGTAACGCACATTCTGAGCTCAAACGCCACCGTGAAGCCGTTGCACAATTCAAAAGGGCAATTCAGCTAGACCCAAAGCTCATCTTGGCCCGTATCCTTCTTGGCAACGTATACGCCGAAACCAAACGCTACGATGAGGCCATTGAGCAATACAATCGAGCTATTCAAATAGACCCTAAAGATGCCAGAGCTTATAACAATCTGGGTAACGTATACGCCGACCTCGAACGTTACGACGAGGCCATCGAGCAATACAATCGGGCCATTCAACTAGACCCGCCAATCGCCACGTATGTGTACGTAAGTCTGGGTAGCTTAGACTTAAACCGCAAACGTTATGCTGAAGCTATCGAGCAATTCGAGAAAGCTATTCAGCTAGAGCCTAATAATGCTGGGGCGTACTTTGCCTTGGGTCAGACATACGCAGTGCTCAAGAACAAGGCGGCGGCGATGAAGCAGCATGAGAAGCTCCAACAGCTTGACGCACAACTGGCGAAAGAGCTGCTCGATTTCATCAACAAATCCCATCTGTGATGGGACGTCAAATCCGAATGAAAGCTATCCCCCTTCAGTGTCTCTCGCTGACTATCATCTCGATCGTGTTTGCGACAACCGCGGGCGCAGCGCGACTCGGGGTCTTACCTGCCTCGCTCGATCCAGATGAAGCAAGAATGTTGCTGGATTTCATTAATAAGCGGTAGAGTCTTTCGGGTTACTTCATCACTCTAACTGATAGTGAAAGCTACATGCTGTCGCGAAACCACTTCTTACATCAACGCTATCGGATTATTCGTGAGCTGGGGCAGGGCGGCTTTGGCAAGGTGTATGAGGCGCTGGACGACAAGCTCGATTGCATTGTCGCTATCAAGGAACGGCTCGCGAAGATGGATTCCGAAAAGATGCGGCGAGCATTCGAGAAAGAAGCCAAGCTCCTCGCCAATCTGCGGCATCCCGTTCTTCCAAAAGTCATGGATCACTTCTTTGCAGGCCAGGGCCAGTATTTGGTCATGGAGTTCATCGAAGGCGACGATTTAGCCCGGCTCCTTTCGAAATGGAAGCAGCCTTTCAGTGTTGAGCAAGTTCTGGCATGGGCAGAAGAGCTCCTCAAAGCCCTCGAGTATCTTCACACGCGCTCCGAAGTCATCCTTCACCGAGACATCAAACCCGGCAATATTAAGCTTACCCACGAAGGCGAGATTTTTCTTCTCGATTTTGGTCTAGCTAAGGGTTACGCGGGCGAGATGCTTGTGCCCGAGTCCAGCCAGCGAAGTTCGAGCATTCATGGTTACACGGCAGCTTATGCTCCCTTAGAGCAGTTCAATAATTCTGGCACAAATGAACAGAGCGACATCTACGCTCTGGGCGCAACCCTTTATCATTTGTTGACCGGCCGTGCGCCTGTCAACGCGGCGCAGCGGTACACCAAGATGGAGATGGAGGGGCGCGACCCACTTCTTCCCGCACACGAGGTCTACTCTGCTGTCCCGCAGCACGTTTCGCTCGTTCTAACTCAAGCAATGGCGATGAGCCGCCGGGAGCGGCTTAGATCAGCAGCCGAGATGCGTCAGGCTTTGATTGCTGCTCGGCACGAAATGGCTGAGGCGAATACGGAACCATTCTCATCCTCTTCCGTACGGACTTCACAACGGCCTGGAAGTCATCCGTCCAATCCGCCAGTCTTAACTATCGCGTCACCTACAGCCCCCTCACCCAATCCACCCGGCCTGCAAATTGAGCATGCGCAGGAGTCCCAGCGAAGTAACGAAGCTTCATGGCCTTCTCAATTCACGTCTGAAGCTGGAGAATCATCTTGGGCGTCAACTGTCGTTGAGTCGGAACTGCACGATGAAGGTGGGTCCACGATACCGAAGAACGACACAACGCAGGAAGCTGACGAAGAGATTGAGAGAAGGAAGCAAGAGGAAGAACTCGAACGCCAGCGTCCCGAAGTGGACCGGAAAGAGTCTGAAGAGAGGCGTGTGCTGGAAGAAGCGGAAGAAAGGCGGCGTGCGCTCGCCACGCAGGAGCACTTAATAGACGAAGAACAAGCAAGACGCCAACGTGGGGCCGAAGCAGCACGCCGAGCCGAAGAAGCCGGCAGACTTTTGGAGCAGGAGAGAGAAGCGAAACGCCTGCGCGCGGAGCAAGAAGCGCCGGACGCCACACCGTCGATTGTGGCTGCACCTGAAGAAGAATCTGAAAGCCCGTTGAGCACGATGGTTGCCGAACCGGAAATTTACAGGCCGTCAGCGGCACCCCAGTCCTCGGCCAATCCGAAACTCAACTACAAGTTGATGGTGACTGCGGGCATCATTGTCGTCCTGCTGCTCGGCACGGCCGTTCTGGCGATCTTTTATTTCAAGGACCCCGCGCCTTCTCAAACCGTTCAAGCTAACCAGCCGAATAACAATAAACTGTCATCGAGCGGTTCATCCGCCGCCCCCAATTTCAACTTCAAGCAGAGTAGCGGCAATCAGGGAGGCACAGTTTGGTCTGTGGTCTTTTCGCCTGACGGGACGTTGGCAGCGAGTGCGGGCAATAACACAATCGTGAGCGTTTGGGACACTACAACCTGGAAATTGAAACGCGAATTGAAAGGTCACAGCGATATTATCAATTCAGTAGCGTTCTCGCCCGACGGAGAGCGTATAGCAAGCGGCAGTAAGGATAAGAATATCCTGATATGGAACATCGCTGACGGCTCGCCGCCGCGTAGGCTTGTAGGGCACGGCGATCAGGTTCTTTTTTTAACGCTCTCGTCTGACGGAAAGATTCTAGCCAGCGGCAGCGGTGATAGAACGATTAAGCTGTGGAATATGGAGACAGACAAGCTCATAAAAACACTCGAAGGCCACACGAATGAAGTCTGGTCAGTAGCGTTCACGCCAGACGGGAAGAGTCTATTCAGTGCGGGGCGAGACAATAGCATCATAATTTGGAGCGTTAGCACCGGCGCTTTGAAAAAGAAAATTCCGGTTAAGGAGGTCTATTCGCTTGCATTGTCCCCGGACGGCGAGACGTTGGCGAGCGGTCATGGCGATAATACTGTCAAACTCTGGAATCTGAGGAAAACGGAACTAACAATGACTTTGGACGGACACTCGAAATACGTCAGCTATCTCGCTTTCAATCAAAACGGCGCGACGCTCGCAAGCGCGAGTGATGATGGAACAATAATGCTTTGGGATGTTCGGAGCGGAAAAAACACACAGACCTTACGCGATTCAACTAATAA
The DNA here is from genome assembly GCA_963726075.1 of uncultured Acidobacteriota bacterium. Taxonomy (GTDB): domain Bacteria; phylum Acidobacteriota; class Blastocatellia; order Pyrinomonadales; family Pyrinomonadaceae; genus UBA11740. The sequence goes on from CAVSAQ010000002.1 coordinate 1,449,699, forward strand.
GAGCGTGAAGACGCTCAGCTTCTCGCCTGATGGCAAGACATTGTTGAGTGGAGGTGAAAATCAAAGCCTGAACATTTGGCAGGTATCCCAATAAATCTCACAGACTCAATTTGGATCGAAAGAATCGTAGTTAGGGATTTAATCGTTTGACCTATTGCAATTCGATTAGGTTCAGTGCAAGCATTTACCCCTGTTGTAAAACACAACACCCAAAGTGCATGTAAAATCCAACACCCTCATTGAACCTCGATGAAAAGCGAGCCTTCCCTTTCGTTCCCTCTAAGCGATGAGCGCGTAGGTCTATTCGCGGAACCAGGTTTGAGATTTCGAGAATTTAAATGTAGCGAAGCGCTGGTCTTTTTAGAGAGCGAAGTTGGTTGTCGTGGGTTAACCCGTCCATTTGCGAGAAACGTGATCGCGGATCTCACATACTCTTGTGTCTCACGATAAGGAGGAATGCCTCCTGTTATCCGTCCTCGGCGATTGATGATCTTTCCACTCGCCAGAACTAGCGGCCTACCAGTCCGAAACGATTGAACCGTTCCCTCTCCCGCGTTGTATGCAGCTATCGCAAGATCAAGCCGTCCTCCGAACATCCTGAGCAAATCGCCTAAATACCGCGCTGCCGCGTCAATCGATTGTTGCGGATCGTGCGGATTCTTTAACCCAAATCTCTTCGCCGTGTCAGGCATGAATTGCATTGGTCCTCGTGCACCTTTGGGACTTACTGCGTCGAGTCGGTAACGCGACTCGATGAAGCACAGAATTCTAAGAAGGCGAGGATCAACTCCATAACGTCTCGATGACTCTCTTATGAAGGGCTCAATCCGACGCGCACGATCACGGATGGATACGTCGTTGTCCCTCCGAATCTGCGACGCAGCGGTCGAGGTCAAGACAAGCAATACCAGAACTAATAAGAACGCCTTCCGAAACATGATGAAGTTGGCTCGTGCAAAGTTAGTTTCACGCCAGTGGCACACGGTTTGAGAAGGAGTCGCTTGTCAACTTTTCGTTAGCGCAAATCGGTTAGCGAAATTTCAATCGATGTTTTGATCGAAGGAGTGTAGGACATGAAGAGCTTGATCGAAGTAACAGCGTATCCGGGACTGGATTACTCGCGCGCGGCGCAAATCGGAAGAAAACTGGTAGCGCTCGGCCTAGGTGTGAAGGCAACGCACGGCATTATTGCGACCGCGCTCATGCTAACGCTCGGGTTGGTATCAGCATCCGCGCAAACTCCATCTGGTTCGTTCTTCAATGGTAACAGCGCGCAGCTCGGAAACAGCTTGCGCTCTATCACCTTCTTTCTCGCGGCGGCAATGATCATCGCGGGAATCATCTTCGTCGCGGTGGGAATCATCACGTCGGGACTGCGCGAATCACTTTCAACGTGGAAATTCATAACTGGCGCAGCCTGCTTCGCGTTCGGCGGGATCTGTGCCGCTGTCTACGCATTCAGTCAAGGCGAAAGTGTTCCACTGGACAACCAGTTCTAAGCAGCGACACTAAAACACTTTCTGATTTAGTTGGCTTTACGGAGGTCAGATATGAGAGCACGTCCGGTGCGGCGAAATATTTATCTGCCCGTTGTGCGCTTCGGCGTTGCCGACAGCGATTGGTTCACTGTCCTGTTGATTTCATGCGCAAGCTACCTGGCGCCGGTCCCATTCGGAATTACGCTTCTCTATGTGCCGCTGCAAATGTGGACCTGGCTGCTAGCGACTGCCGGGAGTATTGCCTTCTTCAACTACATACGCATCGGACGCAAGCCACATTGGTTACAGCACAAAGCTAGGTCGCTGTTCTTGCACCATCGCCAGTGTCGCGCAATTCCAAACGGACGAAGACGTGCGTTCACACGCTCATGGATTCTCGAAGGCGAAGCGGCGGACGGCTGCCAAAGATCGGATGCTGCATCCGAGAACACCAGCCGGACAGTGCTTTTGCTCGATCATAACAGTCGCGTTCAGGAGGCTTTTGAAGAACGATGGAACGAATCATTGCTTATGACGAACTAACAGACGAACGGGAACGCCCTCTTCGGACTCACGCCCTCGTGCGCCCCACTGGCAGAAGACGCGATTCGGCAATCGTTGGAATCTACAAAGATGCTCTGCGACATAAAGACGGCGCTCTCACAGTTGTATATCGGGTAGAAACACCTGGGACCATGTTTGCTGATGATGCTCTGGTGGACATCCGCTACGACGATCTCGCGCGAATGTTAGCCTTCGAAAAGCCGCCTGGGACTTTAGTTCAATTCAGATACTCGACGACTCCTGATCTCGGACAAGAGATTTCCACCGTCATTAACTCACGCGCTGTTGCAGGCACTCACACGCTGGCGTCATTACTTCAATCTTCAAACCTAGATTACATGAGAGGCGTGGCCTTGAGTCTTCCGTATCGGCGAAGCGTCTTGACGATGTGGATACGAGTCCCACCAAAAAAGCGCGGCAACCCGACTATGGCCGCACTTGGAGATTTTCAGAGAACGTTGCGGCAGGAGATGAGAGATCACGGAAGCGTGCGAGCGTTGCGAAATCTGGCTGGGATTTACTCCCGCACGGCAGACGACTCAGTCGTACGACGAACACTTGAGGAGGAACAGCAAGCCTACAACCACGCGAATAGGGTGTGGCGACTCTTTGAAAACTCGTGTCCTCTGACACTGCGACGATTTAGTCGTCAGGAAATATGGGAGGCTGTGTTCTTCGGTCACTGCCAGAACAGTGACTCAGCTCCGACTCTACCGGAACGACCTGGCCGCGACCTACGGGACTATCTATGCGGGGAGACAATCGAAGGAGAGCTGAACTATCTGATGCATGGTGAATATCCGGTCGCGGTAGTTTCAATGTTCACGCCGCCAAACGAGTTTGTGACAGCCGATGCGCTCAGAAGTTTGATAGGACGCCGCGATTTCAACCTCCGCCACACGATCTTAACCGAATATCTTTTCCGTGAGCAGCGCAAAGAAACTAAGCGCTTGGATCGGCGGATTAAGCAGGTCAAGCGAACCTTTACCAGGAGAGACAACCCCGAGGGGGCGGCGGCGCTAAGAAGCTTGCGAGCTGTGCGCGAGGAAGTTGCTGGTGCACGCGAGTCGCTCTTGCCGACTCGTTTCTACGTTCTTCTTTACGGCGAGCGAGCAAGAAACCTTTCTGAGCTTAAGCAGTCGGTCGAGATTCTGGATGAACAATGCGAACGGCTTGTCTCTGCCATCCGTCAAATTCCAGGCGCTAACGCGGACCGGGAGGAGCCTGAAGCTTTGCGGGCTCTGTATCCGACGGCAATAGCGGGCGAATTAAGTCCGAACCTTACTGGACGAGAATTAACAGAAGTATCGAACTCCGTAGCGGTATTGACTCCGACAGAAGACTCTTGGCACGGAGCGGCCCGACCGCACACGTTGCTCTCCACCGTGACGGGAAGACTAGTCGGGATCGATCTCTTTGATCGAAATCAAATTCCCTCACCGCTAATTCAAATCATCGCAGCTCCGCGTGGCGGGAAGTCGATTCTAATGGCTCAGTTCGCCTGCGACGTCTTGGCAAGTCTCAGCGATGCGAGTGTAAACGCGATCGATATAGGCGAGACCTTGCTACCACTCGCGTCCGTGTTGGGTGGGCGTTACATCCGTCCCAGGCCCGATGAAGTACGCGCGATTAACATCTGGTCGTATCCCGAATTGAAGGAGGGCGAGATGCCAGATGATGTGCAAAAAGCGTTAGTTGTTGGTGACCTAAAAATGCTCGCTCGCGTGAGCGATGCCGACAAGACCGCAGAAGATATTATCAGCGCCGTCGTCGGTCAGGTTTACGAGAACATCGTCTCTCAGAACGGGCCGGGGCGGCCTCTCTTTGAACCCGTGCTCTCACACTTTGTCGCCCAACTCAGGACTTACCCGTTTGATGCTGAAATAGTTCGTGAGCGTCGCGAGACGCTCGTTCTCGCCCTAAACAACTACATCGGTCATCCGTGGCTCGACGCTCCTACCCATCCCGACTATGAAGCGAAGTCACCTTTCGACGTGTTCGAACTCGGATCGCTGAGAGACTTTCCGAATGACATTAAGCTTTCGCTGGCGTACCGCATTGCAGCACACGTCGCACGGTGTATCGGACGCCGGCGCGCGGACGGAACGAGAGCCCCAACCGCCAACTTGTTCGATGAGATGTGGGAGATTAAGGATGAGTACCCTTTCATCTTCAAGGTCCTTCAACACGCCGGACGAAAAGGCCCCAAGGAAAACTCAATAACGATATTAGCGACACACGCCTTCGAAGACATTGAGGATGTTGCTTCGCTCTCAAAGACAGGGAATGTGATCTTTGTGGGGAAACAACTCGGTGACTTCTCGAAGATCGTCGCACATGCAAAGTTGTCCGAAAACGGAGCGACAGCAATCAGTCACATCAAGACTGCTCCGGGAAGGTTCTCGCAATTCCTGATGGTGATTGGAACGGGACCGGATCAGGTCGTCGAATTAGTGCAACACGAACTCAGTCCGTTAATGCTTTGGACATTGACCACCAATGCCGATGAAAGGAACGCTCGAAGCATCGTCTCCGCTTATCACCCAGAATGGTCCGAGACAGAGGTTCACGCATGGTTAGCTCAGCACTACCCGCGCGGTCTGACAGCGGTAGGAATTCGAGAAATCGACGAATCACTTCTGCAAGTTGCCGCGTAGCGTTGTTTCGCATTCAAAAGGAATCAAACTATGAGATTCACTAGACACCTACTAATCGGCATGCTGCTGGGCGCGCTTCTGGCTCCATCAACTACGCATGCCCAATGGACTGTTTTCGATCCCGCTCAATACGCGCTCCAAATCGAGCGCCAGATAGAGGAAGCCAACCGGTGGCTGGAGCGCGTCAAGCAGTATTCCGAAAAGATCAACAAACTCGCCGAACAACTCAGCACGATGAAAGGCGTGTTAGGTCAGGCAGAAAAGCTTGTGCTTCACAATGCCAACCTGACTCGCACGATGGCTCAAATCGGTCAAACTGTGCGTGATGTCTTTGCGTTGAAACGGGCCATAGAGACGATGGTTATCACGCGTCTCAGGATGATTAAGTCGATCAAGAGTCGATTAATGAATGGCATCTTCGATCCCGAGGCAGATCTAAATGACTTCGAAGACTATTTACGAAACTCTATAGGCCGCACCTCGCAGAACAAGATCGCAACGATGAACCGCATCGCTATGTTCGACGCGACACTGGCTCGGCTGTACCACGATTTGCAAACAGCACAAGCCAGACAAGCCGGAGCGGCGGTTCAATTGAAACAGGCCAGGGATAAGCTCGACTCTGAGCTGTCCAAGCCTCAAGCGGAGCAATGCGCCTCATGCATATCTGATTTGAAGCTTGAGATTGCCTACTGTGAAAAGACGGTCGCGGACCTTGATGCGCAGATCACTAACCTCTTCACGCAGATCGAGGACCGCGTGAAACTCTACAACCTAACAATGGAAGAGCGAGTGCGTATCGCCAATCGAGTCAAAGCAACAGATGAAGCGTGGGACAACCTGAACATAGTCAAAGACAGTATCTTCACAGCGATCGAAAAAGGCGGTATGCCTCCGCCGCAGAGACCTTAGTTCAGAGAAGGAATCCGCTAATGAGTATCAAACCTGCATTAAGGTTCTGCGTTCTTGCTGCAGTTCTGCTGCTGCCGGTGGTGGCGCAGGCGCAGGCGCCAACACCTTCCCCGTCGCCGGCCAGATCTCTGTCTGAGAATATCGCGGCCCTAACTCAGCGCGCTGCTTCGCTCCTTCCCCAATTCGATAATGAGGTCGTTTCAAAACTGATCGGCTGGTTCGAACTCCTAGCCTGGGTCCTTGGAAACTGTTTGGCTGGCTTCGCGATGTTGCGCATTATGCGCGAAGACAATGGCGAAGGATCAAATCTCTATTGGTGGTTCGGCAGACTCGGCTTGTTCTTTGTCTTATCGGGAACAAGCTTGGCAATCATCAATGGGATGAGTGCCATTGGGTACGAAATTGCTAACGGAAACGAAAACCGGCAGCGATCGGTTCTACAACAAATGTATCTGGCTCAGCGTGACAGTTTCAATGAATCCTACGCTAAGTTTCAACAGAACATGTTCACCGTGAAAGTTGATGGGCGTGAAACAGCGATTGAGCCGGTTCAGCTAAACAGTGAATCAATACTAGGCATCATCGTCGATAGTGAGAGCACTCTGAAAGACTTTGACCGAAAAGCTGATGTCTCCCAGTGGAACATATCTACAATGATGACCTGGCTTAACTTCGAACGGGCACTTATTGAGTTCGGAGATCTGATCCTGGTAATTCTTGGCGCAGCGCTACTGCTCGCGATGAAGCTCGCGATGCCCTTCATGATTGCGGGCATTGTGGATAAACACCTCGCCAGCAAAACTACTTATCCATTTTTCTATGGAGTTGTCGCTTTAACGCTTGTCTGGCCGTGCGTGTCAAAGATCATCCGAATAATCGCTTACATGTGGGGCAATGTAGCAATGGCAGTCGGCGATGGCAGCCCTCTGTACATCTGGAATTACCAGACGATGCGCGCGATCGGGGACCCGCTCGCGCAGCCTCAATACACAATCGCCTTGGCTGCTTTCGGAATGGCGATAGGGGCGCTTTGTCTCTATGGGACTCCTTTCATCTCAATGTACTTTTTGTCAGGGCGAATTTATGAATCCGTCGCGACGGTAGTCTCAAGCTGGACGGGAGCAATGATCGGGACTGGAATCGAGAAGTACAGCGCGGAAGCAGCAGCATCAATCAATCGGCAGGCTGAGAACACACAGTATCACGCAGGTTATCAGGCCGATGTGACCCGATCATCCGGGCAACAGGAAGCCGGGAACATGCGAGCGCAAGGGCAACGCACTGCTCAACTAGCGTCTATCCAATCGGCGTTAACAGGTCAGATCGCTGCGACGCAAGGATCGGCGACAACGCAGCGCATGCTCATTAAGGCTGGGGCGAATTTCCAGAAGGCTCAGGTCGGCTCGGAAGTCGGACGAAGCATTCGCGAGACCGACATCGGCGCGTCGAGAGAAATTGGCAACATTATTACCGGGGCCGAGCGCGATCTGAGCATGACGCGGGGAAACGCGTCCGTAGGAAGAATTGAGCAAGCAATGAATGTAACCGAATCCATGATTCCACCCGAGGTCCCAATACTCAGGGGTATAGTGACTGCTCCGAAAATCGAAGGAGTCAATGCTCGTGAGAGGGTTGCCACCAATGCCACAACACAATTCAGCCGGGACATGGTTCAGAATCAAGAGACCATTGCGAACCGCGTCATCTTCTCGTCGCAGAAGTACCAAAACGAAATGAATCAGGCGATCGACAAACAGGCGGGTGCGCAGATCGCCGGGGTGAATGCCGGGGCTGGTCAAGCGATCGGTGGCTATCAACGTGGGGCCGCCCAGGCACGCGGCGGTGTCGAGCAGAACTATCAAATGGAACTTGGGGCCAACAAGGCTGTGTATGTCAGCCAAGTCGATGCTGCCGGCCAAATTCGCACTGCGGGACTGGATGCTGCGAAGCTACGACAAGCCGCGGCCGTAATTTCCGCTGTCGGACGCGAGATTTCGAGAGAAGTTGGGCAGGGTATGCGACTACGATTTTGATCGAGGGTACGAGGTCTCCAGCTTAACCTTCACTAGTGATCAAAAAAGAAACCACTATTGCAGCCGACGCGCTAGTGTTCCGTAGAACTGATTGAGCGTCAGATCTGTTATTCAAGGACAAAAAGGGGTTCTTGATAGCGCGCTCGCGGAAATCTATCAGTGCCATCAATTTTCTAGCGGCCAGACGCAACTGGAAGCGGTTCCCCGAGGCCTGCTTTGTTGACATACGCGAATGCAGGGGCTCAAAAAAGAGTTCGCCGGAAAGCGGGTTGGCCCTGGAATGGGAATCTGACGTTCAGGGCGTTCAGTGCAAGGGGTCTTCAGGCTACGAAGCCCTATGAACCTCCATCATCGAGCCCCAACAGATCGGATTGTGAGTGAGTATTCGAGCTCAGATGCTCATGCACCGTAACTTAAAGAGCTACCCTCCTGCAGGACTAGTGGAAACATGGCCTCCCGTAAGCCATCCAACTGGTGCCAATGCCAGTGGACTAACTAGGAGCGCCAATTTCACGCTATCACCTAATCTTTCCTGAAAACTTGCTCCTACCGGAAGTTCATCAGCCTGCGGATAGTAATCCACAAGATACACAGCCCACACAATCAACATGAGTACAAAAACAAGGTAAGTAATAGTCAAGACGAGGGCGGCATAAACTCTATCTTTAGAAATGATAGTATTCTTAGCCCTTTTTTGCTCTTCCAGAGGAAACCAGAAAACGGCCAAACAAGTTAATGGAGGAATCCATATGCCGGTAATACTTAGAAGGGCGGAGACAATCTGACCATGATTGATGGCCTTATCTAACCTAAGCCACGGAGCTAACACCAAACTAATAGTGCTAATCACCCAAAAGCCGATCCAGAAAGTGAAAATGCCGATTCTCAACCGAGCTTGTGTCATTAGAAACTTATTTTTTGATCGACTTCAAGATCGCGTGCATACAAGGATGCTCCAACTCGCTAGCAAACAAAGCTTGGCGAGATGCGAGCGCGTGTGCGCCTAAATTAATTTCAACCCACTGACGCTCGGATACTCCACGCCGTAGAATATTGGAAATCACGCTGATCCCCACAGCCGACTCACCACGCCATCGGTTCGAGATGTCTTCCATACTGATAATGATCTGTTCCGCTATGATGAATCCGGAATCGTTTGTTGGCAGCCGCCGAACCTTGGTTCTGACTATACTCTTGTTGGTATCCTGCTTTTGAGACTTCAGATCAATTTTAACCCCCTCTACGGTCTCGGCTGATGAAAGTATCGTTGACCAAATCCGCCCGAAGTTTATTTTGTTACCGCTAACGAAATCAGCTTTCAAGTCACCGATAGGAGCGGTTCCGGTTGAGGCCCCGCAACCCCGGCATTCTTCTAAGAAAAACAGTCGCTCGGGATCTTGGACCAGGGTTTTTGCGATCTTTTTTATTTCCTCACTCTCCGGACCATAAATAACAACGACAAATCTTCCCTTTTTATAATCAACCTCCTGTCCTATGAAATTCAGGGAGACTTCTATTGCCTCTCTAAGGGCTCTCTTGATTGTGGTGTATTCGTACCAGTTTGGCTCTCGCGACACCGAAATCGGGCACGGGAGACCGTATTTGTTAAGTACCATTCTAACTTTTTCTGACGTCTCTAAAGGACTGCATGTGACTCTGGAAGGAACTCTCAGATTGAATTTTCCCTTGATCTTGACAAGATGGATAGTGGAGGTTAGCCCAGGGGGATCAAGAGGTAATCGTATGTCGGAGCGAATGTTGCCTTTTTGATAAATATGAATGTTATACAAAAGAATGGGCTCTTTTGATTTGCCATCCAGGAAAATACGTATGGAATTACGATCAGCCTGATATCTGCCATTTTCATTCTCTGCCATCCTAAATACGGCCTCATGATTCGAACCAAATTGTATAAACAACGGACTTCTATAAACCTGTCCCTCAAAATTAGTCACCATCTGCCCTTGCCAGGCACCCCTTAGGGTTTGACCAGAGACTGTTTGAGCATTCCCGTTTTTCACTGCCGATGACAAAACTAATAACAACGGCAGAAAAAATTTAAACCATCGCATTTGGTCTGGCTTCTCCGAGAAGTGCATACGTCAAGGAAGTTGAGGGACGCTTGAAAGCACGTGTAGTTCGGCTCTTTGAGACTATGCCTGTTCAACGGCTTAAGTCAACGGATTACACTACCGCCTCTTAAGTCTTTTTCGTTCTATCAGTGGTGGACCAATCTCAACAGTTTGTCGATTCAGGGCGGTGAACTCAGTTAAGATGTAAAATGAAACGTTCTTGGTGACTAGAGAAAGTATTGGTGAGCGCTAGCCAAATTCCATCTAAGACCTCCGCGCCGCTGCCTCTATGTATTTATCGATGTGTCCTTTCCAGTCGTCGCCGACGTGGATTTGGATGATCCTCAGGAACTCTCCCTCAATGAGTTCGGCTGTGATTGGCTCGTGCGGCGGCGTTCCTTTCGCAGCCTTTCCAGCACGTGTGGAGGGAGTTTTCTCGTCGGAGCCAGACTCGTTGGGCAAGAGCATGAGGAGACCGCGAAGGATGCCAAATAGCGTAAGTCGGAGCTTTCGCAGATCAAGTCCGTCCTGATTCGCTAACTGCCCTTTGTCACGCGAGGCCTGGAGCATTTCGTCAACCCTAGAAAACATTAAGGCAAGGCTCTGGTTATCTTGCAGGTCGGTAAGCCTGTGCGCCACGAACTTTCCCAACGGGTTGGATTTGAAAACGTCAAGGACGGCCCTGAACACTGTGATGAGCTGAAAGAGTGGATTCTCTGCGACGAGTGGGTCTTGCGTCCGTAGAAACTCGAAGATAGCGTGCCTCGTCTGGCTGAGAACGGTGGTTATGATTCTGTCCTCAATCGCCTTGACGGTGTGGGCTCCGCTCTCATTCTTAAAGAGGTTGCTGATTGTCACTCTTGAAATCCCACTCGACTCCGCAATTCCAGCGACGGTAAGGTGCTGCCCGTTGAGGTAGATGTTAGCCGCTGCCACCATGATCCGCTCCGCTGAATCCGGTTCACTCTGGGAAGCGGAATCGCTAACCGCCATTTCCGCCGCGCCTTTGGCTCTTTTTTTGGGCATGATTGCCGAAAATACTTTGGAAACTGGTAGTTGTCAATAATCCTGGTGGGCTTTACCGATTGTATCAGCTGGGCTTACGCAACGTAAAAGAAGTATTGACTATAGCGTTGGTTGCGGCCTATTATGCCGAAACTCGCAAATACGTTTCAGCTTTGATTGGGAACAAGCGAAATGGAAAAAGAGTGATGTTTTGTGACCGCCCCATCTTGTCCACTAAAAGAGAGAAGGAGTAAGCCATGACCTCATTTAAGAAGTTGCCAGCACTCAGTGTTATTTTGCTAGTTTTCATAACAAGCATCTTTACTGCTGCACAAACTCAACAACCAAAGTTTCCGATAAGGCCTATAGAGTATCCATCCGCGCCTACTATCGGTCGATCTCACTGGCCATGGAGCTGCGAGATGCCGTCGCAGCACAAGATGGATCTAGCGGCTATTATCAGAAGCGCGAGGGAACTGCGCACAAGTGCGGGGTGGAGCGGCAACACGCAATCTCCGGCCCGCTTGCCGCAAACCAGATCGTCGGAATTTCGTGTGCGGAGACAGCGAGACTATCGGCCAAGTCCTCTCCGGATCAACAGCAAGTAAAGCAATGTGCCGAGATTGGCTGTGAATTTGCAGCCGGAATCTCCGCCCGGGTGTGGGCCTCTACGTTGCCACACCCACGCTGAGAATGCATAACTCGATTTGAGTGGTGACCTTTCTGTTGCGAGCCCTCGTCATTCAATAGTGATCACTCCGTTCCGGCCTTGATACTTGAGCGATGTAAACGTCGCTTTTTTCCTTCGATATTCGAATGGTCTCGCCTGAGATTTAACCCCGCCTGGCTCTATGCGACTGCCACCGCTCACAATATTTATTAGCTCCACTAAGGAGGATTTAAAGCCGGAACGCGAAGCCGTCCGCGAGGCTTTAGAAAGACTCCACATGGCCAAGTGCGACGTCATGGAACGGTTCGGCAGTAATCCCAAGCCACCTCATGACGTTGCCGTAAACGAAGTGAGTCACACCGAAGTCTACGTCGCCATCATCGCCGGCCGCTATGGCTCGGGCATTACTGAAGAAGAATATAAGACGGCTCGCGACAAAGGGCTGCCCTGCTTTATCTACTTCAAAGACAAAAATTCAGTGCCTTTTCAACTTGATAAAACAAAGGTGCAGCAGCGAAAGCTGGCCTCATTTAAGAAAAAGGTCAACAAACATCTTCGCTCAGAGTTCACGAGCCCTGAACAGCTAGCCGTAAATGTAGTCATTGATGTAATTAACTGGTACGCCAAAGATTTTTTGCCTCCATTGGCAGAACAGTTGGCCCGGAGCTATCTGCCAGGATTTGCACCCTACCAATTACCGGCACCCTCTTCTGATTTCGTGGGTCGCCAGGACGAAATTGAAATTCTGGTTAAAGCCCTTGTGCCGAATGGAAACACACGCATCGCTGCGATTCATGGCTTAGGCGGCGTCGGTAAAACTCAACTAGCTTTGCACGTTTCCGAAAGATTGCGAGCCCATTACCCAGATGCACAATTTTTCGTCAAATTACGCGGCACTGCATCGGAATTGCCGGATCTCAACACCCAGCTTGAGAAATGTATTCGTGCGGTCGGGGGTTACGTTCCGAAAAGTTCAGCGGGTCCATATGATCTTCACGAGCTTGTTAAGATTTATCAGAATAACCTAAGGGGTAAACGAGCATTAATCGTTCTGGATGACGCTCTGAATGAGGAACAAGCTACACCATTTACTCCGCCGCCGGGTTGCGCTTTGCTTATAACCTCGAGGATAAAACTACACCTGCTGAGTCTCGAGAGATCACTTCATTTGAATCAGTTAAATGCGCTGCAGGCCCGCAAGCTACTACTGAGCCTCGTGCCGCGCGTTGTGCCGGGGACGGCTGATCGAATTGCCGCCTTATGCGGATATCGGCCTCTGTCTCTGCAGGTCGCGGGCGCATGGTTATCGCATCACCCAAATATTGCAGCTACTAGATATATTGATCTACTGCGCAAAGAGCGTAACAGACTAAGGATTCTTCGGGTGCGTGGTGCGGAGAAGTCCAACGCGGGTGAACCAGACGTCGGTGTCGACGATCATGTGGAGGCCGTATTCAATCTCAGCTACAGGAGCCTAAAGCCCGAAACCCAGCGCGCTTTCCTTCGGCTGTCAGTCTTTCCGGCGTCCTTTGATGATCAGGCTCAAAGAAGGATATGTCTGGACAACTCCCTGGTATCTCTGAAGGATTTGTTGAAGCTCTTTTTGGTGAGCTTTGATGACAAAACCAAACGGTACCATCTTCACGATCTCACGCGCGTCTATGCAGATGAGCGCATACCACCGGATGAACGCGATGCTACGCTAAGAGCTCACGCTACGTATTTTTTGCGGGTTGCAAAAACTATTGAACAGCTCTGTCAAGAAAGTACTGGGAATGTTAGGAAAGGATTGGAGGTATTTAATCTCGAGTGGGAAAATCTGAGTGCCGGCCAAAAATGGTCAGCGGAAAATTTTGAAAACAGCAAGGATGCAGCACACCTATGCGTTAGCTATGCTGAAGCCTTGCAAACAACCCTTTACCTGCGAAGCGATCAGAAGGTACTGCGAGAGTGGCTAGAAGCGGGACTGACAGCCTCTAGGCGACGAAAGCTTCGGGACGCAGAAGGCCGATTATTATGTAGTCTTGGCACCGCCCACGAGCTAACTGAGCCACAACGCGCCATTGATGACTATTATCAATCGGCGCTAGAGATCGCGCGTGAAACTAATGACCATGTAGGCGAAGCAAGCGCGCGCGGCAATCTGGGAAATGCCTTTGCGCGGTTGGCACAAAATATCCAAGCCATCGAGGCCTACAAAGAATGCCAGTCAATTCTTAATGAACTTGGCAATAAGCGTGACGCTGGCCGCACTTTGACAAATCTGGGTAGCGTTTATGCAAGCTTGGGGGAGTCCGATTATGCCGTCAGATTTTACAGGCGGGCGTTGAAAGCGGCACGCAAGGTTGACGACCGTCGTGGGGAAGCAATTGCGCTGAGCTATTTAGGTAAAGAATACTCTCGAGCAAAGAAATTCGTCCAAGCCATCAAGTCTTACGAACAGGCATTAGGCCTCATAGACCAAGCAGTCGAATTCCGTGACAGGATCACAGTCTTGACCGGACTCGGCAATGCTTATTCGGCACAGCACAAAGCAGAGGATGCTATCAAGTGTCATCAAGAGGTTTTGACTATCAGTAGTAATCTCGGCGATCCGAGCGGTGTGGGTACAGCATTAGGTAATCTGGGGAATGAGTGTGCTGCACCCCGCGATCTTGATCAGGCCATCACGTTTCATCAGGGGGCTTTGCAGATTAGCCGAGATCTCGGTGAACGTGAGAGTGCGGCGCTTGATTTGGCGAACCTGGGTCACGCCCATTACCTGAAAGGCGAGATTAAGCTGGCACTGAGGGCTCACAAGCAAGCCTTAATCATAAGTGAGGAGCTCGACAATCCCATTCATCGAGCAATGACTCTCTGGAATCTCGCTCAGGCTTCCGATAAAACTGAGAACCGGGCAATAACCATAACTTACGCTGAAGAAGCCCTAAGCATCTTCCATGAAACTAATAACCCCTTGGCCGCCGACGTGCGAAAGTTTTTATTTGGCCGAAAGTAGAAGCCCTTTTGAGGTGGCAGACGGGTCAACTTTTTCAAACCCTCGACATCTTTCAATGTTCACCCGGACGCTGAATGTCAAAGCATTAACGGATACCCTCATCGGGGAACTTCTGGTGTGCAGAGAAGCCGTTGTCCTGCACTCGCCTCCGTGCGCGTTCAAGACGTTGGTAGAGGGAGGTGCGATCAATTCTTAGCAAGCGTGCAGCTTGAGAGTGATTACCAGTTTTTGCCAACAACTGGTCATAGAGGCTAAGCAGAGTACGATCGAGGAAACCTTCGAGTGAGTCGTTCTCATGATAAAGAAGAGGCACCTGCGCGCTTGCGGCTGCGAAATGGCCGTTCGGAAGTGCTTGTCGGGCCAAGTCTGCGGATATCAGATCGCCGTCCACGGTGGTGGCAACCAACTTTTCCACTACATGCCTCAATTGACGCACATTTCCAGGCCACGGAAAGTTAGCGAACACCTTCATCGCCTCTTTCTCAACTTTGCGCTTGCGGGAACTCTTGAATCTCTTTTCAGCTTCGCCTAAGAAGTGATCGACCAATAGCGGAATATCGGATACACGTTTTCTCAACGGCGGAGTGTTAATAGCTAACACAGCAATCCGATAGAAGAGATCTTCCCGGAATCTTCCCGCCTGCATCTCAAGGGCAAGGTTTCGGTTCGTCGCAGTTATCACTCGCGCATCAACCTGTGTTTCTGAACGAGCACCCACTGGTCTAATCGTGCCTTCCTGCAGAACGCGCAATAGTTTGACCTGACACGCCGCTGACATTTCGCCAATTTCATCGAGAAAAATAGTTCCTTTGTGTGCGGCTTCGAATAGTCCCTTGCGCTTCTCATTCGCGCCGGTAAATGCTCCGCGCTCATAGCCAAACAGCTCTGATTCAAGGAGCGTCTCTGTCAGGCTTCCACAGTTAACGGATACAAAAGGATTCGTTGCGCGAGGGCTTTGATCATGGATCGCTCGCGCGACAAGTTCTTTTCCCGTGCCTGACTCTCCAAAGATGAACACAGTCAAGTCACAGCGAGCCGCCGTACCGATCTCGTTAAGAAGGACATCGATCAGCGGCGATTCGCCGACGATGCCGCCGTTGAATAGCGAGAACTGAGAACTCACAGATGCTTCTCCCAGTGTCAGGCGAGTGACCCCTTATTTTTCGGGTGGTCTGTCTACCTAGACGGGAGAACTGGACAGAAATTCCACTTTTGGACAAGAATGCTCCTACTCTTGTGCTAAGAGGTTCGCTTCCCGACAGGCGAATCTTTTTTGATCCGGCTGGAAGTTCTGGCCGAGTCTCCCGTCTAGAACGAATGTAGCGGATTTCAAAATGAACTAGGGGAGGCACATTCGTCTCTTCGGGCCTTTTCGTCGAAACCATCACATGCGATCACGGAGTAAAACCCAACTATTGGGCGCGGCGTTCTTGACTTTTGGCCGGGTCGGAAAATTGTGGGCTAAGTTGGTTCCCTTCCTCCTTGCTTGCTTAATTGTTCACGCTCAAGACGGCCAATTCATCTCGCCGGGTCAGAACATCGAAGCGTCCGGCGTACCCCAGATTCCATCATCTCTGGCACGTGAAGTTCAACCGTACACCAGCATCTATGGACTACCGTTGGTGGGATGGAGCCCAACAAAACGTGAGATTTGGTTAAAGGGTATTTCCAGTGCAACTTGGATCTCACAAATAAAGAGTCCTGGTGCGATTGCTGAGACTTCACCGATCTACATCCAGTCGCCGGGAATCTACGACATTTACTTTCAGCCCCAGTCGAAGTATCTGGCCTACACGAGAGACGCGAATGGGAATGAGTTGTTCCAACTTTATCTTTACGAAATTGGGCCAGGTAGGACGGTCCTTCTTTCGGATGGCAAATCCAGGAATACCGAGCCTGTATGGTCTAACGGTGGCGATAAAATAGTCTACAGCTCAATCCCAACTGGAAGTACAGGCGTTAGTCTTCGGCTGCTCAACCCGTTTGACCCCAAAACTGATCGCCTGTTGGCCCAATCTTCGGGAACATACTTCAAGGCTTATGATTGGTCACCTGATGACAAGGAAATCGTCTATTGCGATTTCAGCTCTCAGACTGCTAGTACTCTGTGGCTGATTGATGTTGCCAGCGGAAATAAGGTTCTACTGTCTCCGAAATCCTCCCGACCGGAATATTACGACTTCCCGCAATTCGGAAAAGACGGCAAGGGAATCTATGTAGTTACCGACCACGAATCTGACTTTCGAAGACTGGCCAATATTGACTTGGCTTCGAGAAAGATCAGTTACATTCCATACACCGGGAAGTGGGATGTGGAAGAATTTCAAGTTTCGCCGGATGGAAAATCCCTCGCCTTCATTACGAACGAGGACGGGACATCGGTACTTCATCTCTTAGAAGTTGGCACATGGAAGAAACTGCCGTTGCCTCAGCTCCCGCTCGGTGTCATTTCTGATCTCAAGTGGCGAAAAGATTCCACTGAACTAGCTTTCAATTTCAAGTCACCGAGAACTCCAAATGATGTGTATTCAGTGAACGCTCAAACCGGAAAGTTAGAGCTTTGGGTGACAAATGCAGTAGATCCTCCAAAGTTCTCAAAGCCGGAATTGATCCACTGGCAAACATTCGATAAGAGGAGTCTTTCCGGGGTTCTCTATCGCCCACCCGCCACATTCACAGGCAAGCGTCCTGTCATCATCGACATTCACGGCGGACCAGAAGATCAATATCGTCCGTGGTTCGGTTATGAAGCAAATTACTTTTTGAATGAATTGGGAATAGCGAGGATTTATCCGAACGTTCGAGGTTCCTCAGGCTACGGAAAGTCATTTCTAAGTCTAGACAATGGCGCACGCCGCGAGGACGCGGTTAAAGACATTGGAGCGTTATTAGATTGGATTAAAGCTCAACCAGATCTTGACGCCAGTCGGGTTGTAGTCCAAGGCACCAGTTATGGCGGATACCTTGCGCTTTCAACCGCCTACACCTACAGCGATCGGATCAAGGCCGCCATATCTGAAAGCGGCATTGCCAACCTGGCAACATTTGTGGCGAACACTGAAGGCTGGCGGCGCGAACTTCAACGAGCTGAGTTCGGTGATGAACGCGATGCAAAGGTTCGAGAATTTATGGAGCGCACGGCGCCGCTCAACAACGCCCAAAAGATAAAGAAGCCTTTGCTGATCATTCACGGCCAAAACGATCCGCGCGTTCCCATTGCCGATGCGGCGAAACTTGTGAACGCCACAAAAGACCGTGTTCCGGTGTGGTTCATCACGGCGAAGAACGAGGGACACGGTTTCGTTCAACAAGATACCCGAGATTACCGACTGTACGCAACGATACTCTTTGTCAAAGAGTTCCTGCTCAAGTGAGCACAACCTTAACCCCAAGCCGCAGCAACATCGCGGCGATTAACCTACAGGAGAAGACTATGAAGAAGCTAAAGGTATTTGTAACGACTTTGTGTCTGGTCGCGACGCTGGCGTTCGTAGTTCCAACCACAGCGTACGCGGACCAAGTAGGAGGACCGCAGGGAAACAAAAACTCTGCACCTCAACCGCCGCCTCCGCCACCCCCACCGAAAATCGATTGGGTAGCGCTCTTATGGGCTTTAGCCAATCTATAGTTCGGCGTGGCAAAACAAACCCCAAGTTCCAGCGCAAAGCGAAGACTCTGCTGTATAGCTCTGCGCTGGAACTGGCCATTTAGGAATCTGAGCATGTTACGGAGCTTGATCGCCATCTCAGTGCTTCTTTTATCGCCAGTGCTGGCGTCTGCTCAGTCCACTGGACAGAGCATTTTGTCAGAAGATGAATTCGCTTCCGTGCTCTGTCGTCATTCTGACGATGAACGATCCAAAGAGAACTTGCTGAGGTCCCATCCTCAGTTGGTCAATAATCAGTTATGGACAGCTCTGAGCAAGCGCGCAGTTGTAGACTATTACGGGCCTCGTCCTGAACAGTCATTCACCACATATAAAATTGCCTTATTGGTCGCGGTTGAGTTGAAGAACCCAAACCTGCTCGGGACGACTTACTACAACATCGGTAGGAGCTACTCAGGTCTAGGCCAACTGCCGAAAGCGATCGACGCTTACGAAAGCAGCCAACGCATTCTTGAACAAGCAGGACTTCAGCGAGATCTCTCGTATGTCCTTGCTGATCTCGGCAGGTTGCATTTCATTCTGGAAGACCATGACAAAGCTAGAAGGTATTCCGAACGAAGCCTTACGCTGATTAATGCAGCGGAACCACAAGTTACTCCTACAGAGCCACCGGAGGAATACACTAGAGCGACTGCCTTAGCCACACTTGCTGATCTCCATTTGCGCGATGGCGATCATGATCACGCCATTCAGAAGCTTCGAGAATCGTTGGCGCTGCACCAGAAACTCAGTCAACGAAATTCGTATTACAGCCCACTCATTGCTGACGACCTTCAGGCGCTGGGTCGCGTTCTCACAGCAAGTGGCGACTATATCCAAGCGCTTGCATATCTCAACCAGGCTTTGAACATCGTCAAGAACCTCTCGGACCCGACGAGAATGGCGAACTTGCTGAACAGCGTCGCTGTTTTGTATTCGGAGCAGGAAGACTACGCCCAAGCGAAGAAGAGCTTTGATGCCAGTCTCCAAATTTATCTCTCGATCAACAAACAAAGAGAAGCCGCTGAGGTCTTACTGAATCTCGGTGTAATAGAACAACGTCAACCTAATTACGACCAAGCGTTATCGCTCTTCCAGCGCAGCCTAGAAGGAGCCAAGGCGACGAAAAGCGTAGACGTTGAGATAGCCGCCGGCGAAGGCATCGGAGTGGTCCTAACAGGAAAGAAGGATTTCCAAGGCGCAGTAAACATCCTAAGCAGCAGTTTGGAGATCGCGAAGACTACAGGCGATAAGACTCGGCAAACCGAATTGTTGTGGCGATCAGCGGAAACGTATTACGAGATGGGGAATTATGCTCAAGCCGCAGCATGCGCTGAGAGCGCTGTTGCCTTCGCTCGTTCCACGCGCTTACCTAAGCTCGCGTATCTTGCCACGACAACTCTGGGTCAGGTGTACGCCGCTCAAGGTAAACTCGATGTTGCGAAGCAAGTCCTGACACAAGCTATTGAGCAACTTGAAATGTTGCGGAATCAGGTTGCCGGACGGGAGACAGCAGCACAACTGTTTTTTGAGAACAAGCTTGCCCCTTACCACACCCTGGTCGAGATACTCCTCAAACAGGAGAAACCACTAGAAGCATTGCTCTACGCTGAACGAGCCAAAGGACGTGTCCTGCTCGATGTGGTAAATGCGAGTAGAACTAACATGTCGAAAGTAGTCAGTTCAGTCGAGAAAGAGGAGGAACTGCGCCTCAATAGAAAGATCTCTGAGATCAATGATCGCATCAAGAAACAGAGTACTGCTCCTGCCGCCCTAGATTCCCTATATTCTCAGTTGGACGGTGCGCGGCTTGAATACCAGGCTTTTCAAGACTCTGTTTACGTAGCACATCCCGATATGAGAATCCGAAGCCGCCGTACTGCCGCCCTGACCGAGACAGATGTTGGCGCTTTCGCGGCGAACGGCACGGCGTTTATGAACTATGTGGTCACAAAAGATCGGGTCTTGCTGTCGGTTCTGACCAAAGATGTTTCAAGTGGTGGAGCACACGTCCGGGTTTATCCGATCGGAATCAAGCCTAGCGATTTGCTTAGCAAGGTGAATCAGTTTCATGACCGGCTCGCTAATAGACATCCCGACTATGCAAGCATTTCGCGCGAGCTTTATGCGCTGCTCGTCGGACCCTGCGGAAGACCAAATCGGCGACAAGACTCTCTGCGTAATCCCCGACGGTTTCCTTTGGAACCTTCCTTTCCAGGCCCTGATGAAGAAAGACGGTCGTTTTCTTATCGAAGATCACGCGATCTACTACGCTCCTTCTCTGAGCGTTCTGCGTGAAATGAACCGAAAGGACTCGACAACCCAAAGGACAGATTTGTCATTAATCGCCTTTGGCAATCCGGTAATTGGGAACGACGAGCAGCGCAAAGAAGAACTCTGTCCGTTGCCGGAAGCGGAGACTGAAGTGAATTCAATAGCCAAATCATTCGGTCCGAGTGGAAGGAGAGTTTTCATCGGACGGGAAGCAAGCGAGAAGAGTTTTCGAGTGCTGGCGCCAAACTACTTAAGAATTCATCTCGCGACGCATGGCGTCCTCGACAACAGACAACCTCTTTACTCACACTTGCTGCTAACGAAAACGGATGGCGATATTGAGAATGATGGCTTGCTCGAAGCGCGCGAGATCATGAATATGAATCTCCACGCTGATCTCGCGGTGCTCTCTGCTTGCGAAACCGCAAATGGCCGGATCGCTCCTGGCGAAGGTGTAATGGGAATGTCCTGGGCCTTCTTTGTTGCCGGCACTCGGTCGATGCTGGTGAGTCAGTGGAAGGTGAACTCGTCGAGCACCTCTCGATTAATGATGAACTTTTATCAATCGAGGGAGTCCAAGCCTCTAATCAATGGTGGCAAGGCCCATGCCCTACAACGGGCGGCCAGAGCGCTTATGAAGGATCAGCGCTACCGACATCCATTTTACTGGGCGGGCTTTGTATTGGTTGGACGCAACGAATGAAAGTCATCCCCAGAGAACTTCACTCCCGTGCAGAGGTTCAAGAACTTTGAAAGCCACGTGAGACTCAAATCCTAATTCTGATGGTGCCGAGATTGCTGACCTGGCCATGAGCTTTTATTTTGATGGTGCAGGTGCCGGCGGGCAGATTATTCGGTAATCTGAAGATCACCTGTGTAAAGTCAAAGTTGGGTACAAGCCGTACATCTTCCGCTGCCACCTCGTAACTTTGGTTGTTACTATCAATCAGATTCACGACGACCGAAGAAGAATTCTCGCCTTGCTCTAGTTGGAGGTTCGTGACAAAAACAGTGACTCTCGTGTTGCGATCAACTCCGAGACTAAGCGAGTTGGCTCCATTTACAATCTGGAACGGATCTCTAAAAAAGAGCACTGAATCTACTGCGGCCGCTTGATCAGATGCGGTCCCCGATTGCTCGAGCATCAGTTGCATGGTGCTACTAGCCGTCGGGGCAACGTTTATTTGATATGTAGCCGTTGAACCTGACTGCGTAACGCTCAAAATTGAAACGCCAGGTTGAGCGCTCCCGTCCTGTGCTAAAGATGTAACTGATACCTCCGATGCTCCGGAATCTTGCCCTGTCACGATTAGAGTATACGCGCCCGGGGTGGCTTGAGAGATTATGATTGAATGCGTACTTTGAGTGTCCAGCTCACCTGTTTCATCATTATTTAGTGAGTTTCTGAAATAAACTGAATTCGGAATCTCTTCGAGTATCGCTCCTGTTATTGGATCGTACCCAGTGCGCCGTCCAGCCGCATCAATAATTAGTAACTCCGCATTACCTCCTACAGATATAGTCATATCACTAAGTGATGACATCACATTTGCTTCCAGCCCGCTCGTTTTGTTGAGTGCATTAGTGAAGCTGAAATTCTTCGGAACAACTGATCCTCGGCTCTCGAAAATACTATTGTAGTCAGTGAGTTTCGTCCTGTTTACGTAGCCCGGATCTTTAATCGTGAATTCATCTCCTTCTTTCCCCGTCACCAAAACGAAGTGACCAGGTTGTCCCTTAGCATCAAGGTCGACTCCCACAACTACAGGATATCCCTGGCACAAACGATCCTCCAGCTTGTTCAGTGATCTGGATCTGAGCTCGTCAAACTTTAGTTGGTCATTTGATATGTAGCTGGTAGCTGGTTTCCAGTTCACGCTGCTCTTATCGTAACCACCATGTCCGATCATAACAGCATTAAGCGTACCTGGATCAATTTGGATTCCAGCAAAATTAAGAGCCATAGTTAGGGAAGTGAGTGCACAGCCCATTTCGCCAATAGTCTTATCTATACTGTCATATTTTTGACCCGGTTGATTCCAATCAGGGTTTCCCTGGCTTAGGCGGGTGACCTGCATACTACACGTCCCAGTTGAGGGCGCGGATACGGTGAAAGGGAATACCGTCGATTGGCTTGCATCGGGGTTCTTAACGCGAATGCTCCAATTCCCCATACTGCTGAGGGCGATGTGCATTACAAACGATGTGGAAGTTATGTTCTGAACTTGATTGGCACCTTGGAGCGTCGTTCCTTGACCATTTGGGAAAACTACATCCACAGTTAATGCCGGCTGAAAGTGGCTTCCTATTACAGTGATACTTTGATTTGTCTGTTCGGCGGTAAGTGTTGCAGGGTTGATGGAAGAAATATTTGGCAGGCCGGTTGGAGCTACAACTGTGAAGCTGAATGGGTTCGACTGCCTTCCATCAGGATTGATAACTCGCATCATCCACACCCCAGCCACAAAGAGCCTAATACGCATTAGAAACGAGGACGAAGTTGTGGTGGTTATGGTGGTTGTCTGGGCGCTGCTAAGTGTTTTACCGCCAGCATTGGGGGAGGTTACGCTAACGCCACCATTGGGGGAGGTCACGCTAACGGTAAGATTCTGCTGGAAGTTATTCCCATATACCGCAACGTCCTGATCTGAATTGAGGACTACGGCATTAGTAGGATTGATCGAGCCGATCGTTGGAGACTGGACTGTAGACTGCACAGTAAAGGTGAATGTATTCGACTGAGTGCCGGCAGGATTACTGACTCGAATGCTCCACGCCCCTGCACTACCGAAGGTAATACGCATCACGAATGAAGTTGAAGTTACATTTTGAATCTGCGCGCCACTTAGGTTTGTGCTGCCACCGCCTGGAAAGAAGACTGTGGCTGTTATGGGTGCTTGAAAATTACTCCCATTGACGGTGACGTTTTGATCCGAATTCCCAACCTGGGGCACGCCTGGAGAAATGGAGTTAATTGTCGGCGGTGTAGTGGCACCGGCGACGGAAATCACCAGCACCTTTGAGGCCGTCTTCTGCGGACTGCTGCTATCACGGACCGTGACTGTGACGTTGAATGTGCCAACAACAGTCGGGGTGCCGAAAGGCGCTCCCGAAGATGAATTGATCGACATCCCATTCGGGAACCCGGTGGCCGACCAACTATAAGGTGTCTGTCCTCCCGTGGCCGTCACTGCGGTGTTCGCAGCGTACCCGACTCCGATGGCCGCAGTCGCAGGGTTGAACGCGGTGGTCGTAATCGAAAGCGAACTGCTGGCAGGGTTGACGGTGAGCGACAGCACCTTTGACGCCGTCTGTTGCGGGCCGCTGCTGTCTCGAACGGTGACTGTGAAGTTAAACGTGCTCGCGACAGTCGGCGTGCCGAAAACAGCACCGGATGAAGAATTGATTCCCATGCCATTCGGAAGGCCCGAAGCCGACCAGCTATAGGGCGTCTGCCCACCAGTCGCCGCGATGGCCTGCTGAGCCCCATACCCAACTCCAACTGTTGCGGTTGGTGGATTAAGCGCGGTGGTCGTAATCGAAAGCGAACTGCTCGCAGGGTTGACGGTCAGGGTCAGCACCTTTGAAGCAGTCTTCTGCGGGTTGCTGCTGTCACGCACCGTTACGGTGACGTTGAAGGTGCCGGAAACAGTCGGCGTACCGAAAGGTGCTCCCGAAGATGAATTAATTGACATCCCATTCGGGAACCCAGTGGCCGACCAGCTATAAGGTGTCTGTCCTCCTGTCGCTGCCACCGCCGCGTTTGCTCCGTACCCGACTCCAACTGTCGCCGTTGATGGGTTGAACGCGTTGGTCGTGATCGAAAGCGGGCTGCTCGCCGGGTTGACGGTCAGGGTCAGCACCTTTGAAGCAGTCTTCTGCGGGTTGCTGCTGTCACGCACCGTTACGGTGACGTTGAAGGTGCCGGAAACAGTCGGCGTACCGAAAGGTGCTCCCGAAGATGAATTAATTGACATCCCATTCGGGAACCCAGTGGCCGACCAGCTATAAGGTGTCTGTCCTCCTGTCGCTGCCACCGCCGCGTTTGCTCCGTACCCGACTCCAACTGTCGCCGTTGATGGGTTGAACGCGTTGGTCGTGATCGAAAGCGGGCTGCTCGCCGGGTTGACGGTCAGGGTCAGCACCTTTGAAGCAGTCTTCTGCGGGTTGCTGCTGTCACGCACCGTTACGGTGACGTTGAAGGTGCCGGAAACAGTCGGCGTACCGAAAGGTGCTCCCGAAGATGAATTAATTGACATCCCATTCGGGAACCCAGTGGCCGACCAGCTATAAGGTGTCTGTCCTCCTGTCGCTGCCACCGCCGCGTTTGCTCCGTACCCGACTCCAACTGTCGCCGTTGATGGGTTGAACGCGTTGGTCGTGATCGAAAGCGGGCTGCTCGCCGGGTTGACGGTCAGGGTCAGCACCTTTGAAGCAGTCTTCTGCGGGTTGCTGCTGTCACGCACCGTTACGGTGACGTTGAAGGTGCCGGAAACAGTCGGCGTACCGAAAGGTGCTCCCGAAGATGAATTAATTGACATCCCATTCGGGAACCCAGTGGCCGACCAGCTATAAGGTGTCTGTCCTCCTGTCGCTGCCACCGCCGCGTTTGCTCCGTACCCGACTCCAACTGTCGCCGTTGATGGGTTGAACGCGTTGGTCGTGATCGAAAGCGCGGCTTGGGGCGCAGCTATGGCTAGGTTCCGGTTGCCGAATCGGCTAAACGTACTGTTCAGAGTGGCGCAGGATGCGCACCCCGACCCCGTCAAATAGGCGTCAATTGAGCCAAATGGAATGTTGCTAGTTATATCAGTCCCAACTTGTCCACTGCTAAGATTTGTAGAATGGACAGGCGGAAGGAGGCACACCATGAGGGCCAATACAAATAGAAGCGAACTGAGAATTTGTGGGGAACGATAGGATCTGGACCGCATAAGGACAATTCTCCAATACGGAAGGGGAGGTTCGGAATCACTGAGGACCAGAACCTGTCTGAAAAGGCTGAGAGACTCAACTCTGAGGTAGCGAGGCTTTGGCGCTACGAGAGCGTGGACTTCCGTCAGTTGATAGTTTGAAACATACTCTGGCCCTGAGTCGCTGTCAATGCTTCTGGGCGCGAACTATTGGGCCCTTTTCTTGCGCTGGAAGACGACATTTAAGGGTTATCTCGCAACAACTGGATTGGGCTGACCACGGTAGCTGCGATTCAGCGGAAGAGCATTGCGATGACCGGTCGAGCGTGGGTACGAATGCGCGGACTGAATCCGGCTGCAGCCGGTTGAAGCCTTACTGTTGTGCCCTACGCTGTAACTCCAGAGCGTGTAGCAGGTTGATTGTCAACCTGGACTTTGGGTTCTGTCGCACGAGTTGTTGAAACTCGCGTTCGGCATCGGTGAGGAGACCGACCCTGGCATAGAACACACCCAGCGCAAGGTGCGAGCGCGTTTTCTTTAGCTTGTTCAGTTGTTGTAGGTTGTTCGCAGATAACACCTGGAACTTCATTTCAGATGAAGAAGGGCCGGGTGAAATGATTTCCTTGTCATCAACTACCGCTACTACAGTCCAGACGTAGATTTCACCTCGCTTGAGCGGCTTCGGTAGTATCCACTCGGTACGTTCGGACGGTAACTCCTCGCTTCTCGCTACTTCGTGGCCAGCTGGATCGTTAATATAAACCCGATATGAGCTTGCACCTGACGCCTTCTCCCATCTCAAGGTCGGTTGAGCCGAAACGATCACTGTTCTCGTTGGAGAAAGGAGCTTGAATGGTTGTGCGGTCTTCGAGCTTCTCAGCGAAGCTTCTGGGCTTCCTAGTTCTCTAAGAACAGCTGGTGGTTCGATTCGTTCGGTCAGCAACACCTTCGCGATGGCGTCTCGGGTTGACTGGGGCACATCGTCGAGTCCAGAAACTGTTCCATTCCGGTCAACCTTGATCGTGCCCCCTCGATCATTCAAGGCGACGCCTTCCGTGTCGATGGGCTTTTCTGAAGACGATTCATTAGGGGATGAAAGGTTGGCCGCTCGATCATCTGGCGTCGAACCAGGTGTTACCTGCGGTGTCGCTGAGTGCTGCGCTTGCTGGTTATCGGCCCTTCGGTTCAGCAAGAGCGCGGCTCCAATCACTAGGGCGATTCCTATTACGACGAGTGCCGCCGAGTAAACTGGTTTCCAAGCCACGCCACGCCACCAACTAACCCAAGGAAGTCGTTCATGAGCCGGCTCTCGCCCCGTTGGAGCATAAGAAACTCTTAGCTCGGGCGCGATCTGTTCTCGGAAATCTAAAAAGCTTTGGACATCCTCCTGACACGGTGAACATACCTTGAGGTGAACATCTATCAACTCGCGATCAGTGGCATCCAGCTTACGCTCGGCATACTCGACAAGCTGTTCATAGTCGACGTGTTCGTGCCGAATCCAGAATTCGGGAGCCAGTGTGAAGCTAAGATCTCCAACTTCACGTTGGCGTCGGAGAGTCGAAACTAGTTGCGCCTGACAATCGGGGCATCCCGTCAAGTGTCGGGCGACGTCGGTTCGTTCGGTCTCTGATAAGGTTCGCATGCTGAAGCGCTCCATTATCGATTCTGATATGTGTTCGGTCTTGTCGCTGTCGGCCATGCTCTCTCTCTTTTGTTTTAGACGGGAGTTAATACCCGAAATTCCACTTGCCCAATCTCATTTCTCGCCGGAAAACGGCAGCAACCCTTTCCTTAATCGCTCAAGGGCACGAAATCGCCACTTGTACACCTGCGCGCGCGTTGTTTTCATCTCGATAGCAATGTCTTCATCGTCCATTGGCATTTTCGACCAAAGTCCCACGATCCCTTCTGTCGACCTGCCGAGTTCCTGGGCAAGCTCCCGAAAGGTCACGACTTCGGCCTCAAGCAATACCGTGAACAGATCCCTGCCAGCTTGATCTTCGAAGCCCAGGCAAAAGACATCGCGTTGTTGAGCGGATAATTCCCTCAGTGCCTGCCAAAGGCTCCGAAGCAAGGCGTGCTCTTCCAGTCGGGAACTACTGTGTAGCGTACTGTCTGCTATTCGCGTTTCGATATATGCCAAAGTGTGATCATCGAGGGATTCGACCGGATGGTCTTTCACGTCAAGCAGCGTTGCGACCACTTTGACCAGTGCATCAAGCTCAACGGGACTTCCTATCCATTGGAAGAGTTCAGCAACTACCTTCGTAAGAGGAACTTTCTTGATGTTCTCACCAGGGAATGCAGTCGAGCGAAAGTTCGGTAATCTCTCCTCGATATCAAACAACTCTTTCTGAGACGATAGAGACTTGCTAGTGTCGCGCCACACTGCAAAGCCAGTTAGCGTTTCTCCGTCCATTTTCCAGACAGCGAAATCACGATGGTGGGTCAAGAGGAAGCGGAGATTATTCTTCAGTCGCGCTCGCGCCGGCGACTTTGTGCGCAATATGTCGTTACACGCGTTCGCAGCAATCCGCGAGACGTATTGTTTGAGGTTCTGAATGTTAATCGCGGCTGAAGGATTTCTCAGATCGTGCAACGCCTGCACAATCTTCGCCATGATTTCCTGATAAAGGTCCTCTGCATCCTGGCTGTGAGGATTCACTCCGCGTGGATCGACATAGAATCCAAGTCTTCGCCGAAGAGCCTGTCTCACGACGGGCGCCGCATGGATCAACAGAAGCTCGTCGAGCCGTTCTTGCCTCGTCGAATCATCAGTCGCCTGAAGATATGGCAGCAGAAGCTGGTCCATGGGAACCGAGTTCTAGAAGTTTCTATTTGTTTTTCTCTACTTCTAAGGAGTTTATCAGAGTCGTGTGAGGCAGAGTGGTGTGGCTGTCCGGGGCTCGTAACGGACAGCGGTGAAAACATCATAAACCGACGAAAGATCTAATGTCGGCGCAGAATCATGAAATACTCTTGTACTTTTGCATCTCGACCCTTTAACGCTGAGGGAAATACTTCCAGAACATCCGCATCCAGTTCTTGAACTTGATCCCCCACGCGTCGCAGGACATCTTGGGCTACTTCTTCCGTTAGACGCCCTCTAATTAGCTCGCGCCCTGATACCTCATACTGTGGCTTTATTAAGGAAATGATAAGCCCCCGGGTTTTAACGAGAGTAAGAGCGTGCGGAAGAAAATCAGACTGCTTCGTAAAGCCAACATCTGCCGCGACTAGTTCAACGGCCTCGGGCACTTCCACGGTCCTCGCATCCATTCTTTCCATCACTACCACGCGGGGATCATTTCTAAGCTTCCAATCCAGCTGACCAAATCCAATCTCAATCGCATAAACTCTCTTAGCCCCCCTGCGCAGCAAAACGTCCACGAACCCGCCTGTTGACGATCCCAGGTCTGCCGCCGTCCAACCGTCAACCGAAACACCGACTTTGTCTAAGGCAGCCTCCAGCTTATGGCCTCCTCTAGATACGTATGAGGTAATTTCTTTTTCCAAGAGTTCGGTACCCTCTGTCGATCAAGGCGCGGTGGTCTGCCGAAAGCGGGAATTGAAGATCAAGGCTGTTCTGGTAATCACCAGGCCAAGCTAAACTCTTGTCCGTACCCACGCGTCCCAAAACCTGAGTTCTTTCCGTAACCCAGCCGCTCGACTTTCTTTTGGGTAGAGCAATGGGACTGTCCCTTTTGCGGGTTTGGGAAACCCCAAGGCTCGGCCCGAAATGAACTGCTCCGAATCTTTCTCACTTACCAACCGAAGACAGCAACCACACTTGTCCGAAACCTATCAAGAGAGTAATGCGATGCAAATTCCCGCGCTCTTACACCCACTTCAAACCGAAGATCGATATTGCTGATTAGCTCTTCACATAGGTGAACAGCTTGATCATCTG
Source organism: uncultured Acidobacteriota bacterium (assembly GCA_963726075.1). Classification (GTDB taxonomy): domain Bacteria; phylum Acidobacteriota; class Blastocatellia; order Pyrinomonadales; family Pyrinomonadaceae; genus UBA11740. The sequence goes on from CAVSAQ010000002.1 coordinate 1,478,834, forward strand.
AGGTATATAGAAAACCATTCACCCCGTGGCTGATAATTTCCGGGATTGCACCCTTCTCTTTAGCCACCACAACGCAACCTGCAGCCATCGCTTCCAAAACCACATAACAAAAGCTTTCAACGTGCCAGTTTGTATCGTAAAGGAAAATGTCAAGACTACTCATGAAGTCCGAAACGTCGCTTGGTCTAATTGCGCCCGGAAATTCAAATCGCGAGTCATCAGAAAACGCCGATATCAATTCGCCACGTTGCGGACCATCACCTCCCACTATGAAACGCGCCGCTGGCAAACGCCGCCAGAAATCAATCGTGTTGGCAGATATCTTCCCATCCAGGAGAGTCGAGAGTCTACCAACTACGCAGGGTCTATCTGAGAGAGAAATGTTCCTTTGCTGGTATCCCTTTAGCTCAATACCCCCTGGCACAATAAACTTTTCCCCGTCGGCGATAGAGTTCTCCCCTGCAAACCGAGAGTAAACGATGTAGGACTTTGCACCGACGTCCAACGTTCCGTGCCAGTCATGATTGAATATAATTAGTTTATCCGTTGTGCATTTGATCTGTTGCGGCCAATTGATCTCCTCCTCGTTTCGTCGAGAGCACCACACATGGAGAAGAATTCCTGAATAGTGTTTGTGGCATACTGTACTTAGCTGTTCGTACGTGACCAGACTAGTCTCAACGTCCGGCAAATCCATCAGACCACTAGCTGAACGTTGCGCCCCTCCTATTACCATATTCTGAATCACCTGCAGCAATGTTTTGGGCACCGAGGTCTTAATTAGTGTTTCGGGTGTGGGCTTGTCTTATGTGAATCAGCGGATTGTTTTGGAAGCTTCAAGCTTTGCGATGAATGTTTCCCATTCCTCCAAGGGCTCTATTGAGAAGTTTTGAAAGTTCTGAAGCTCCCAAAGCAAGCAGAGTGTAACTATGCTCTTCCATCCATGCATAAGCGCGTTGATAAGGCCTTTACAACCATCACGCAAGCCTCGCTTATCTACCGCATACCTTTGGAACTCTTCGAGTCCCGCTTTCAAGAACTCTGCAGCATCCGTTATTTCAACTCCTGACTCGTGGAGCTCACGTGCTTCAATTCGAGACCACTGTAGATGTCTCACGAATCTTTGTTCAAGGTTCGTAACAAAATTATGCCGGATTCCAGGATCGGTATCGTCCAAGTACTCGAAACGCCCGTCCAATGGCGTTGGTGCGAGATGTATGCCTTTCGTATAGTGAACTCGATCTCGTCGAAACAACCGTAACTGCTTCAAATTAGGAAAGGAGTGCTTCAGTTCTTCGCTGAGAAATAGCATGCGATAAGGAATCCAAAACCCCACAACATCGTTACTTGCCGTTTGGATCTTGTCACGGAAGAAAGTTGGGGCATTCGGCTCGACCGTCTCATCGGGATCCAAGATCAGAATCCAATCCGTTGGCAACGCTCGCTGCATTTCCTGCCGTATGAGTTCAACATATTCAACGGGAGCAATCGTTACGACCGTAGCTTGATATTGTCTCGCAGTGGCAATCTGCTCTTCGTCCCATGTAAAAACATATACCTGGTCCACTTGACCGCACACACTTTCAAGACATGTCGCCAGAGATTCACCGGGGGTAGCGTGGATAGCGGCACCGATCGTAGTCAATTAATCCTCCTAAAGCAGCAATCGTTACTTCCAATTGACATAATCACGTACTGACGTTCTTCATATTAACCGCGAATGCGACACGTCACCGAGGCGTGTAGTAGTTGAAATATAGAACTCGTCGCTGCTGTCCCGAGTATTCGTGGGCACGGGAACAATGCCACAACTCAGAGGAGTGTATGACGATGTCTCCGGCGCGAGCTTTTAAGCCTACCTCGCCTCGATGGTGCACGGTTGTTTCTTCTAAGACCGGGTCAAAGTTATTTAAGCGATGCGATCTAGGTAAGACAACGAGTTCGCCGGAGCCTAACGGACAATCGTCCAAATAGATCCCGAGGTTGATAAAAGGATTGATGGGTAGTTGCTGGGTGAATTTTGCATCGCGATGCCATCGCAGCTCTCGATGCTCACTTGCGTTGCAAGACTCTTTGATAACTAAAACAGATCCGTCACTTTCCTCGGAGCCGTCCGCGAATCGGACTTTCGCGCTCTTAAGCACTTGGGAGGCAATTTGGTGGAGCCTGGGATCTGCTTGGCCTAGCCTTTGTATGATTTCTGAGTACTCGTTTATTCGCGAGATTCGTTGAATAACGTGACCGCCATTTGTGGATGGTGAGAACCAGACTAACCCCTCGGGCAGATTCTTCGCTTGCAGCAGTATTCGCGTCACCTCACGGCGAATAACTTCCACTTCGTCAATGAGAATGACATTCCGGACTTTTATGTAGCCGACGTCGGCGAAGCGTTTCTCCATACTTCCGATAGCGGAATCAAGAGTAGTCATCCGGGTATTGGCACCAACAAATCGCCCTAGGGACTACGATTTCATTCTAATGAGGTAATTTGTCAAAACCAAATAATCAAAAGAGGAAGCCATTAAGCTATGAATTGCGTCTCTTGGTGACTCGACAATCGGCTCCCCACAAATGTTGAAAGATGTATTTAGCAGCATCGGCACGCCACTTCGTCGACCGAAGGCGCTAATGAGATCCCTAAAGAGTCGTACTTCAGAATTCTGGCCCACTGTTTGTGGTCGCGACGTTCCGTCGACATGCACTACCGCAGGAATGTCCTCCTTGTGGCGATCTACTACATCTACCACTCTTAACATGTAAGGAGATGGATTGTTGAGGTTGAAATACTCAGACATTGAGTCTTCGAGCACGCTTGGCCCGAATGGCCTGAAACCTTCTCGATGCTTGACTCGATTATTGAGATGATCCTTCATACCGCTGATTGTCGGATTACAAAGAATGCTACGGTGACCTAACGCGCGCGGCCCCGATTCCGCGCGGCCTTGAAACCAACCTACAATCGCACCGTCTATTAAGATATCAGCCACAGTTTTCGCCAGACTATCTTGCGGTATCTGTTCAACGACTAACTGGTTGGTGTGTGGCGCTAAAGCATCAACGCAATCCTGATCATCATAGGTTGAGCTAAGGTAAATATGTTGGGTGTACCGTCGCAAAGCCTCGCCTCGAACATGGTGCAGGGCGTAGAGCGCAAAGCCGATCGATAGTCCAGCGTCATTCGGTGCCGGACCAATGAAGACGTTTTCGTAAACGCCTGATCGCATGATCAGGTCATTTGCAATACCGTTGAGAGCAACCCCGCCGGAAATACATAAGCTTGATTTGCCACTTAACCCTTTCGTTGCTTTGACATATTCAAGCATCAAATCGCTGGTTAACTGCTGCACCGACGAGGCCATATCGCGACAGACACTACTGAGGGGCTCAGACGTATTACTCGAACCACCAAGGAAAGGGATATCGTCAGAATCCACCCAAGGGTCGCCAAGTATTGGGAAGCCATTTTCAACGCTCAGGTATCGCTCTTGTAGTGCGGTTAAAAAACGTGGTTCTCCATAGGGGGCTAACCCCATTGTCTTTCCTGCATCAAGCATGTTTCCGAAAATTCGTCTCGTAACCATCGCCCAAAGGGCGCCAATATTGGAAGGAGCTAGGTCTCGTACTGCCATTACTTCTCGGCCCTCAGCTACCCCTATCGCAGTGGCGGTGAAGTTGCCGTAGCCGTCAACCGCGATGAGGTCTGCTTCATTGAACCCTGACAAATAGTACGCATATGCCATATGGCCAAGGTGATGTGGGACGAAAACTGAAGGCAACCGTTTACCAAACAGTTGAAACGGATGTTCAGAGTATTCGAAAATGCTCCGATATACCTCACCAGATACAATCTCACCACTGCGTCCGCACTCCGGCCACAGGGGCACAGAGCTGGCCACTAAATCAATGTCATCAATCGTAAGGCGAAGGTTTTCAAGGGCAATATTAATGAGTTCGTCGACCTGACCCGCGTCGTGCCTCTTCCGGGTGAATCTCTCCTTCTCCAAATGGATTAGGATGCCTTGCTCGTCTACGATGCAAACATTTGCATCATGACCACAACTGATTCCAAGAACCTTCATGACTGATTAGAGTAACGAACAGCCCATTCACTGATTCGGAGGACCCAAACATCTACTTAAAGGAAAGCAGACTGCTGCGTAGTAACGAATTCATGATATAGCCGCTCCAAGCGTGGGAAGATATGCTGCCAATCGTATCGGTCCTCGACTGCAGTACGCCCAGCATGTGCCAGAGACCTACGCAACTCCTTGTCTTCCATGAGTTGAATCATCCTTTGGGCAAAGCAAACCGGCTCATCTGCTATGACTAATTCGTACCCATCCTTGAGTTCGAGCCCCTCGCAGCCTACAGGAGTTGATATTACGGGGAGGCCGAGTGCAAGCGAAATCAGTATCTTAATGCGAGTTCCGCCACCCACGGATAACGGCACCACGGAAATGCAGCACCTTTTCGCATACGGCACCAGACTTGGCACGTCCGCAATAACTTCAACTACACCTGGGCGCCTTCGCGCTAATAACTCAGGAGGTGGATTCCTACCAATGATATAAAGGCACGCATCAGGCATCCGGCTTTGTACTAACGGCCAAATCGAATCACACATGAGGAAAGCCGCATCCAAGTTGGGTTGGTAGTCCAGAGTCCCGGTAAACAGTACTCCCTTCGAGTTTAGCGAGGCCGATGGGCGAAAGTCCTTAGTATTTACACCGTTAGGAATTACTTCAACCCGACCAATTGGGCATCGACGTATCATCTCCTGGCGGTCCAGATCGCTTACAACCACTTTTAATGAAAACTGCGGCCAGATCTCAGACTCATACCTTTCCAGCTTCAGGGACTCCGCGTGAGCATCACGAAACGCTTCGCCTTGTGTGAAGAAAGTCGGCCCGCCGTCCTCTTTGGTAAGTCTGGAATGTCTTTTCAGTACCTGGGACTCGATATTGTGCTCTTGCAAGATCGCTGGTGCATTAATGAATTGTGCATACTGAGCCATGAAGATGTGTTCTATGTCAGCCAAATCGAAATGACTCTCTAGCTTAAGCGCCGCAAGACAGGCTTCCATTTCTCGTGTGCGGTAGTCCGTGATCAGCCGTGGCCCAAGGCAGTCCGATTGCGTCTGTGGAGTGCGCATGACGGGTATTACTTGTTTGCACTCCGCGGATAATCCTTCGACCCATGGCATCTCATCTTCATTGAAGATGAATGAGACCACGGTAATCTCGTGACGGGGTTTTAGAAAACGCAGGAGTTCGAGCATTCGGATGCGACCACCCGCATGAGGTGGCGACGGAAGATATGGCGTTAACATCAAAATTCGCACTGCTGAGCTATTCCTCTCTTCTTTCCGTCGCAATGTCTGTATGATCTAGATGCAGTCAGAGAACGGTCACAAATTAAGGCCCATGCCCTAAGAGCTCCGTGAGCCTAATATCGTAGGAGTGATCGCTTTTTAGCGTATTGCCAATCTCAACTGCGAGGCTTTGATATTCTGAATATTTGTCCATGATCGCTGTAATGGTCTTTGAGGGATTGTCCGTAAGATATAGCGGGGCAACCTCCGGGCCATAGAGAGCCGTTGCATGCTGGAAATAGCCCGGAAGAATAGGTACCGTATTAGCCACAAAAGTCTCAAACATTCGTGGAGTAGCCAAGTTCATTCTATTCAATACTGGTCTCACAAAAATCGGGTGTAACTTTCCCTTTCCCATGTGCGACTCGACCTCATCGAACCGCACGGACCCAAAAGTTTCAACGCCGCGTGCTTGCAAGAAGGTAGGATCGGAATAGGTGTGTTCCTCAAATCCTGGCTCTGGATCGTCAAACCAATGTTTGCCGAACACGGCTATTCTACCGAGTTGGGAACGGATCGATTCGATCTTCTCGAGGAGCCATACAAAATCGTGCCAGCGGTACCAGTTATTTCCTACATAAATGAGATCAAATATTTTGTCACTGCTTTGCTGGACCTGCGGGCGGTGCACATCTATACCGAAGTAGAGGAACCTTCTGACTGGCGGTACTATCGGCCCTAGGCACGGTTGCAAGATCGTGTCTGAGAGCTGTTGATACAACTCAGTCCAGAATAATCTAGAATTCGCGGAGGGATGGTTTGTATCTGACCCGACTTGCACGGCGTCCGAGAATTTGCCATCAGGATCGATGACCAATCTTCGCTTGCGTGGGATCGTTTGCTCTATTCTCCGTATAGCCTCCACAGTGAGGAACTGCTCGGATTCGAAAACCAGCACCATCAAGTCCGGTGTCCAGTCGCTATCAGCAACTGTTACTTTCTCACGAATCGGCTTATCCAGAACACCTAGCGATGAGACGCGCAGATCGTGATTCTGCTGCTTTGCTGCTCGGGCGTAACCCAACAGCGCATGGCTTGAACCGCTGTTGTATCTGAAGCACCCGACAAAAAGAATTCTGAGGGAAGCTCCCATATCACTGCTGGCCGATCTCTTGTCGATATTTCTTTAGATCAGGCACTTTCTTGTAGAGTTTCGCTCGGTTGACTCCTCCGTCGCTGATCCGCTGCTCGGCGGATATTAGGTTGTTCTCTTGATGAAGACACAATGCCTCTTCCTCAAACACCAGATAATGACCTGCCTTATATAGCCGGTATCCGAATTCGATGTCTTCATATCCCCATTTACCGTTGAAGTCTTCATCGAAGAGTCCTATTAGACTTATTGTGTTTCTACGAAATGCAACGTTATTACCGTGAAAACAGTTGTATGGGTGAGGATGCTGCTTGAAATTTTGAAATTGCCGCCAACGATTATCCCGGGACTGATATCGATTAGAGATGCTAGGCACATCTGGATACTCTCTTAGCTGAGGCATCAAACGGCAAACATCCTCGGGCTTGACATTGTTTACATCAATGAACTTGCGAGGACCAATGGTCGCAACATTTTCTGACGAATGGAACCATCTCAGATGAGCTTCTACTAATTCGGGGACTGGAATGACATCACAGTCAAGGCAAACTATGACTTCGCCTTCAGATGCGAGAAGACCGCGGTTCCGAACTGTCGCCAAACGGAACCCCTTGCGCTCTTGCGTAAGTACTTTGAGATTCAGAGACCCGCGGAACAAGTCCTGGAGCCCACATAATTCACTCGCGCTGCCATCGTCAGAAACCACCACTTCGATTAGGTTCAGCGGGTAGGACTGGCCCACTATGCCAAACAGACAACGTTCTAGTAGGAGTCTCGAATTGAAGTGCGGAATTACTAAGGATACGGTCTTTTTCTGCGCGTCCCGTTGTCTTTTGACGGACAGTTCTATGTCAGTGTAGTCGTTTGGGAGAGGACTCATACGATGTCATCTGATTTAGTCAGCCTATGTTGTACTGGGAAAGCGATCTTTTGGACCAATGATGAATGACCCTAGCACCAAACAATCAAGTGAGCTGCCCCAGAAGGTTCGCAAGGCATCTCTTGGTGTGCATACCATTGGTTCACTTGCCTCATTGAACGATGTGTTTATTACTGCTGGTACGCCCAGGCACCTCCAACTCTCAAGAAGAAGACGATGATATAGCGGGTTTGAAGATCTCTCCACGGTGTGAACTCTCGCAGTTGCATCTACATGAACGGTTCCCAAAATGCGTTTTCTACCTGACTTAGGCACTGACACTGCCTTTAGCATGAATGGTGAGTCCACATGTGATCCTAGTATTTGGCGGGCCTCCTCCTTGGGTATTGAAGGAGCTAAGGGTCTCCATGGCTCACGATTCTTGACGGCATTGACCCGATCTCGCATGGCAGTGGATCTAGGATCTGCCAATATGCTCCGATGGCCCAGAGCTCGTGGACCTAGTTCGAGTTCACCTTGGAACCAAGCGACTATACGACCTTCTGCGATTAACTCGGCGGCCTTTGTAGCAGGGTTCGAGCAGAAGGAATATGGGGTATTGCTTTGGGTCAGGATATTCTCAATATGTTCGTCGGAAAAGCTTGGGCCGAGGAACGGATCGTGAAACGCTCCTTGGGCGATCCCTAGCTCCGCAGACAGCTCGAGGGCTGCTCCAACGGCTGCGCCGGCATCTCCAGCCGCAGGAAAAACGAAAACATTGGCACCGGTTTCGTCGGCAATCTTGCCATTAGCCGCGCAGTTAAGTGCTACTCCACCAGACAAGACGAGGTTATTCGATGAGGTCCATCGCAAAGCTAGTTTGGCGAGATGAACAAGCACGCTCTCAACTTGAGCTTGGGCCGATGCTGCGATGTCCCAAGCTAAGCGATCAGAATCCGAGAGGTTTGTAACCCTCGAATAAGGATCGGGAAACGCACTTCTCTCTGAGCGTTTTCCAAATCTGGATTCGAGGTAACATCTCCAGAACCGGAGCATACTTCGCGACGCTTCTGCTTCAGCCGCTGGAGGAACAGCCAAATGATACCCATCATCCTGTAAGGAGAATTCTGGAAAATCAAATCGAGGGTTACCGTAGGCAGCTAGCCCCATCGTCTTTCCCTCGCCACCCAACTCTCCAAGCCCGAGATAGTCTGTTACAGCCTGATAGAAATATCCCAAAGACTGTTCAATCCCGAATCGCGTTAGACATTGAATCTTTCCTTTTATTCCATGCGCGACAGTAGTCGACTCGCCGTCGCCCTGCCCATCTACGACTAAAACTGCCGCTTCCTCAAAGGCTGAACACCTATAAGCACTCGCAGCATGAGCTAGGTGGTGGGACACGTGAACGATCGGTGGAAGAGTAGTGTCTCCGAAAAGTGCCTCGGGAAACAACTTCCCATAGTAGTAATCTTTATGTTTCTGCACATGTGATTCACCGTACACTTGGACAGAATGCGGAAGCTGATCTGGACCTTTCCAACACGTCGCAATGTAATCCACCTCCCCTAGGTGTGAGCCCACCTGACGCAAGCAATATAGAGTGGCGTTCCAGGGCATCTCACCCAGCGCGTGCTTTCGTCTAGTAAACCGCTCTTCCTCGGCAGCGGCCACTATCACGCCATCAACTACGGCACATGCGGCCGAATCATGACTGCCAGGATTTATACCTATTATTAACATTTGACATTCGCTTGAGCTGCCCAACGCACGGTCCACTGTAACCCTTCAAGCAGCGTTACCTGGTTCTTGAATCCCAATTCACGGAGTTTCGCCGGCGAGCCTATCCAACACTCGGGATCTCCACTGCGCGTCTGGCCGCTAAACTTGATTGGTATGCTTACTTCAAGAATCGTAGATATTCGTTCCACGAGTTCTCCGATTGGTGTCCCGGTTCCAGAACACACGTTGTAGACAGAGCCATCCGTTAAGCCTCGTTGAGCGATTAGCAACATCGCGTCAATCACTTCAGAAACATAAACAAAGTCGCGCTGCTGTGTTCCATCTCCAAGGAATACCGCTGATGTGGGATTTTGTAACTTGCTGATTATGTCGTAAACAACTTGCTTTCGTTGTCGCGGCCCATAGACAGAAAATATCCGAAGGGAAACTGCTGGGATGCCATAGAGGGATGAATAGACCGCTACATATCTCTCTGCCGCAAGCTTGCTGACCCCATAGGGCGAAATTGGCAAAGTAGGATGATCTTCTGCAATAGGAATGCAGTGTGGTTCACCGTATACAGCAGCCGATGAGGCGTAAACCAAACGGCCGGTGAAGCGTATACGTCTCAGTGCTTCCAATAATTCGAGGGTGCTTGCTAAGTTACCTTTCATATCCCGCTCGGGGTCATCGACCGATCCAGCAGCATAGGCGCAACCCGCCAGATGGAAAATTACTGTTGGCGCGAAAGCCTCAATCATCTTGGTAAGATTCGCATCACATACTTTTGCTAAAGAAATGAATGAACTAGCGGGCCACTCGTCTCGCGGCCAACTGACATTCGAGTAATCGTCAACCAAGGAAAGCTGAGCGCGTAGTTTGGCCAAGCGTTCGCTAAGATGACTGCCTACAAACCCAGCTGCGCCAGTCACTAAAACCCTGACCCCGGTCCAATCAGACAGTTCCTGTTTTGCTACAGGCTTCGCCATACACCTCCTCCAACTTCTGAGCTATGCGGGAGAGCGAAAATTCTTGCTCGGCTTTCTTTTGCCCAGATGCTGCCAACTGTGCAGCCAATCTCGGATGCTCAAGCACGTTAATAATTGCATCTGCAAAGGCTCTTGGACTTCTGGTGGTGACAAGTCCTGATTCATTCACTAATTCTGCAAGCGGCGGAATATCGGAGACAATTACGGGCCTTTGCGCCCTCCAAGCTTCAAGAATCACGTTGGGCATAATCTCAGTTGCAGATGGTAAACAAAGAACGCTACTCGCGGAGATCGCAGAATTCTTTAAGTCGTCAGATACTCGATCCATTTCGACTATTCGACTGTCAATTATCCCTGCGAAGAGGTGCTTCGACTCTTCTGACCGTGGGCCTATGAATACAAAACTTGCATCCGGGAACCTGCTCCACACCAGGGGAGCCGCTTCAAGCAGAAGATCACACCCTTTGTAAGAACGCTTGACACCTACGAAAAGGACAATCGGTCCCTTAATTGGATAATGTTGGGAAAACAACGTCTTAGTCAGATCATGAATCGGCGGAGCCGGCACGCCCACCACTCTGATTTTATGAGTGGATATTGCGGCTTGGACATAGAGCTGCTTTTCTGATTCGAGCAAGGCGATAACACGATCGCACTGCCTAAATAGAGCTACGCTGTGAGAATCGTCAGCCCAGTATCCTGGATGCATCAAGCCAGTGACGATGTGAGGAATACCCATCTCTTTTGAGGCGAGTTGCGCTAGGTGCGACATTTCCCAGGGCGCAACCGTATGTATTACATCCGCGCCATTGATCACTTGCAAGAAGTTCGGCAGAAGCACGTGAGCAAAATGTCGTAAAGCAAAAGCTCGTTTTCGGTCATAGGAATGTGAAATTCGAGAAGGCAGTAACTCAATGAGTAGTGGGATGAGTGAAAGCCGGTCTTTTATACCAATCTTTAGAGGTACGATGCGTACTGTTCCGTCAGTTACAACTGAAAGATTGGGCAATTTTAAACTCCGCCGCATCGGAGTAATTGGGGCGTCATCTCTGAAGAGACAAATGACCGTAACGCGATGGCGTTTGGCGAACTCATGCGCGATGCGCCTGACGTAGGTTTCAGCCCCTCCCGAAGCGGGCCAATAACGCTCGATTCCAAACACAATATGCATGTAAGGTCCCCAAATTCCGAAGTCACGTAATAGGCTGAGGATGAAAGCGTATGCTACGGTTCATCATGGACTTCGACGGAGCTGCTATTTTGACAAACAGGCTTTTTCCTTGGGCGACATCGGTTTTGTTTCTTCGTGCATCGGGTACTTGGAGCAACCCGAAAAGTGAGAGCCGTGACTTTCCCTTACCACCATTGCGTGTCCCCTGTTGCAATGGGGAGCATCTCGCTCAAGTTCATAGATACGCCCAGTTATTTTGGATTGCAGCCTAGTCTCTTCTTGTTCTTTCAAACTTGGTAGCCTCTCATCAAGCTCCCGAATTTCTTTGCCGACTCTCTGAGAAACAGCCAAGCCGTGAAGTTCCGCTCTTATAGAAACAAACCGCGCTCTTACTGTGAGATGCTCCTCTAGGTTGTGTATGTTCGGCAGCTCTTCTTCCTTCAGCGCAATAAACAGAACCAGATGTCTTGTAATGTTCTCGCTTAGGTTCTTTAGGAATGAAATATCTTCAAGCGCAAACGCACTCTTGTCCTGTAAATACGCTAGTCTAAGGATGTTCAAATTGTCCCTAAGCTTTGAGGCCAACGTCTCCTCCGCAACACAGTTATCGAGAAGATGTTTGAGTTCGTCGATGACTTCAGAGACGTTAATCATTACTCGTTAGTCTGTTGAGGTACAGCATTCTAACAGCGACAGAGAACTCGTCCACCTACGGATCGTCCATGTTGAAACCGATGATTCTATGAGGTCAGGCGGTTCCTCATCGGAACCAAAGGGACTCTGAGACTCTCAGCATTCGAAGGCCGGAATTACACTAACACGTGCGCGAGATCATATTGTTTCAACAAGGGAAGCAGAGTGCGGACAGCATCAGCCGAGTTGGTTGCGAGACGGGCGAACTCGGCCACCCTCTCCAGTTCAGCGATGATCAATTTGCGCTCGCTTTGATTCCCTTCAGCAAGATGATTCGGGATCTTCACAAGAAAGTCATAGATCTCAGCGTACTCCTTGCCGGGGGAGCGACGTAATATCCTGCCCCGCCGCTGAATAAATTGTTTCGGATTTCGGCTGCTTGCAAGAATGTAAGCTCGCCGGCAAGCTGGCACATCTATGCCTTCGTCCAGACAGCGAATGGCAACAAGAGCGTCGATAAGCCCTATGCGAAAGAAATCCAAGAGTCCCTGTCGCTGCTGCAGAGGTTCATGCGAAGTGAAATGAGAACTCTTCCAACCCAAGTCAAACAATAGAGTGCTTACCAACTCGACCTGGCGGAGTTGCTCGCCGGAGTGCTCATCTTCAGTACTGCCGTCACCACAGTAAAACAGTGTGAGAGGTGTTGCCTTTTTATTAGCTATCAAGCTCTTAAGCTCACTAAGTTTGCTTCGCACTCGACCTAACAGACGCGCCCGGCGAAAGAGCAGCATTTTCAACTTTTCATCTTCGGCATCTGCGTCGCGCTGCCGAGCGGCAACCATAGAGATCTGTTCGCTCAATTGCTGATACTCTTCGGCTTCGTCATCAGCCAGATCGACGACCACAATGTGGTATCGATAAGGTGTAAGTACGCCGTCTGCAAGTGCCTCAGCTAATGTGTAGGAAGCAACTACTTGTCCATAGTATTCGAATATCCGAGTGGTAGCGTCCTGATTCAAGTAATGCTCCGGCGTCGCTGACAGCCCCAGTCTCCATTGGGCTTGTTGAGGAAGTGCCTTGGCGAGTCGGATGGTAGAGTGATGATGACACTCATCGCCAACCCACAAAAAATTCTCTCCCGGTATTTGTGTGAGCAGGCTTTGGAAATGATCTGATTGCAGTGTTCGATTGACAACAATGAAACAAACGAAGCGACAAGCATTAGCTTGATACAAGGAGATCATCTCGCTGAATCGCGGGAGCCAGTCTGATGAGTCGGCATAGCATTGAATTGCGGTAATGTTGAACTCTCGAAGCACACTTACCCATTGATCTGCGAGGTTTTGGTAGGGGACAGCAATACCGAGTATGAGTTTTTTGGTAGCCTCGAAGACTTTGACAGCGCCATATATTGCTGTAATGGTCTTCCCGGCACCTGTGGCAAGAGCCATCACCCCCTGAAGTCCGTTAGCTTTCCAAGCTTCTAAGGCTCGTTTTTGATGTGGCTTAATTTCAAACTCTTCGCCATTCATCAAAGACGGTACTATAGGGACATCGGATTCAACTTCCTCATCACCGCTCTTGTACTTTCGCCAGAGTTCCGCTTCTATGTTCGGCGTTATTAATTTCGGAACGCTCTTTGCTATTTTGATTAGCTTTTCTTTTGCCGCGTCTGGAAAATCTAACACCAGAGTGTTAGGTGATTTATTCTGCCAAAGGTCCTCAAAGCCCACCACATATGGCGAAAAGTGGTCCTTTAATTCTTCGCGCCAACATTGGAAGACATTGATTGACTCAAAGTTAAAATCAGGCAAGAGAGCATTAGTCGTTTCGTTAGCGGAACCTTGAAAAACGACCTTGTCGCCATTAGAGTCGGTGAAGATTCCAATTTTTTCATGGTACATACCCTGTCGCTTGAGCGCCATTTTGATGTCAAGCCTACCACTTGCTATTAACCATGAAAGTAGTTCGATACGACGGAAGAATAACGGGTCGTCAACCCTTTCAATCGTCTCTATTACTTCGACACCAATGCGGCGACCGATTTCTCGAAGGTCATATCCCTTTTGTATTGCTTGCTCGTCTTGGGGTTGAAGTTCGCCTCCGATGATGAGTCGCATCTGACCGGCATTATGAACAAAGGCGGACAACCCCTGCGCCGCGTAGGAGAGCATACCTGCGGAAAAGAACCCGACAGCCCGATCATATTTTACGGAAGTACTTAGGGCGGGGATGTAGAAGTCCTCAAGGATGTGGTCCTGGTCTGATCGGTATACCGCTTTGAGATACAAGTCTCTTAATGACATCAGAACGAAATATCCCCAATAGCCGCTTCAACCTCTTTGGAGGAATCCAGAAATCCATGTTTTCCTAACGCCGCCAGTATTGCTCGATCTCCGTGGTTGTCTTCTGGTTTCGCTTTCAACCACCCGTCCAGAATCTCAAGTCCACCCTGAGCGTACTCCTCAAAGATCTGGAGAATTTCCTCTTCATTATCCTCACGCAAAGTGTTAGCGTCTTTGCTACTCGCCAAGGCAATTAGATACAGAAGGTCTAAGGTCGGTTGATTGTTAGAAAAGACGCGACCATCAATTTCATTGGTTTTCGCCTGAAGGGAATGCCTTCGGTCGTACTCAAAGCCCAGGACAGCGGCGAAGCACAATAGGTCGCGCATTGTGGGAAAGATGGAGCGAGGAGGAATCGCCTCTGGATGTTGCATCTCCGCCAATTGACGAACCATTTCTTCGAACTGTTCACTTCGCCTGATTCCACGCATATTACCTTACCCTCTCAATTACACTCATTGTACGAGGTTGACTAAATCTAGAGGTCACGTGATCCTTTCCGTGTAGCACGACGCGGGTCTCATTCCTATTGCCTCGGGGCTCCTTATTCTCTGAGATGAGGATGTACTCTGCCCCGATATAAGGCTTTAAAGCGTCCAAAACTCTCGGATTACCCTGCGAACTCGAGACCAGGAGAACCACCTGCTGTGCCAGCTTGGGCACATACGAGGCAGTACTCTCTTGATAACCTGGATCGAGCTGACCGAAGGGCGCGTCCAGAATTAGTGGGGCTACGGTCCCCGGCTTGAGAATCTCGTTCTGGTCATCAATCCGTGAAGCCGCGAATTTCACAAGTGAAGCGACAAAAAGAAGACTCAAGAGTTGTTTTTCCCCACCGCTCTTAGGCACAGACTGTCCGTCAGGAAACGTGAGATCGATGGAGAAGTCGGAGTTTATGCGGCACAGATAATCGCGGTGAGCAACTGTTTCCAAAATGCCGTTCACCTCCTTTTCAATTTCTTCGGATGCGCGCTTCTCGTACTGTGCCAAGAGCCCCTTTAATAGCGCGGATGATCGCTCTAAAAGTTGACGCTTAGTCAGCAACTTTTGCGCCTTTGTACTTGTTCGCGCCACCCTTTCAAGATCACGCTCCTGCTGTTCTTTCTTTACCTCCAGCTGATAGATGAGATTCTTGAGTTGACCCAGGTCTTGACTCACTTTTTGGATCTTGTCATCTAGGGCTCTTCGGTTTTTTTCCCTCTGAGCAATCTCTGCGAGAGGCAAGTTCTGGATCTTCTTTCCCAGTTCCGCAATTTCTTGCTCCAAGTGAGCCTGTTTGCTCAATAGCTTAACCACGCGCTTTTGTAGTGAGTCCAATACTCTGGGAGCTTCCGCAGCCTCAGCGCGAAGTTGATTAACTCGGCTGCGCGCTCGAATAACCCGTGACAGGATTTCAGCGTTCGCGGCCTTCTCTAACAATTTGGCTACTGCTTGCCATTCCTTACTCTCTGGGTTTAGATCCCTATCACAAATGCATAGTCCAGTAGTCAATAGTCCTCGGACGAAATCCTCGTTATAGGGGCTTGGGATTCGGCCTTTCAAACTTGCTTCATCCACAAAATCCAGCGTCTCTTTTCCCAACTTCCTGCTCACAATTTGAATTGTCCTTTGTCCGACCCACTTTACGATGTCTGTGCGAACCTCTCCCAATTCAATCTTGATCTGATTCAACTCTGCCTGCTTGTCGTCCCTTCGTAGCTGAATCTCTTTTGCGCCCTCTAAGGTCCTAAGCTGCTCCAGTATCTCCTCTCGCTGGGCCTTAAAAGTCGTAATCGCGTCCTCATGCTCTTTCTTCCTGTCGGCTGCAGTATCTAGGTGTTCATTGGTTTCCCATAGTTTTTCCTCGATCGCCTTGAGCTCGTTATTGCCTGGAACCTGCCCAATTTCACGGTCGATCAGTCTACTCAGGTCTTTGAGATCTAAGAGGGCGGTGTCGGCCAATGACGCTCCGAGTATGTTGCGGATCGCCTGACCGATCTCTTTGAAATTCGTGGCCGATGAAAACGCCTCCGCCGCCTCTCCATCAAAGAAGAAATACTTTGCCATCTCTTGTGGCACGACTGATGAGATAAACGTTTGAGGCGCCTTGAGGACCTGAAGATTACCGTGCTCAACTCTGAAGGCGGACAGATTGGTTTTGTTCGTTCCTCCCGCATCCTCGTTGTAAGTACGAGTTACGATGTAGTTATTATCCTCAAACTCAAACTCGACACTGACTCTCGCTTCGGTGTTTCTCTCTTCGAGAGCTCCGTAGTTTACGATGTCGGTGCGGCGTTCGAATTTCGCGGTTGTCTCCTGAAAGAACGCCCAAAGGACAGCGTTGAGGATTGTGGTCTTTCCAAATCCATTTTCGGCATGGACCAGCGTGACGTTCTGATCAGCTCCGGTAGCGAACTCAAGCTCGTGATCACCGTAGAATTGCCGAAAGTTATGCAACTGTACTTTACGTATTTTCATCACGCTGCTCCACAGCCGAGAATCGATCTAGGTGTTCACGAATCTCCTGCCGACGATCGGTGTTCTGATTTGTGCGCTCGTTGGCGTAACGGCGCTCGATGTCCATTAGCTCTTTGAGAAACTTCTCAACTTGGTCGTTGGTTATTTCCAGCATGTCACCTCGCTAGTAGCAGTTCGTGTTAAGGCGCAACGCGACGACGGCTTTGGTCCTCCACAACAATCCTCCCTGAGCCTATTGAGAAGAGGACGCATGGTTGAACCGAAACAGGGTCCAAACTGCAAAACGGGACGTATGCTATCGCCCGGAATTTTAGGAGTCAATGTTTGTTGGGCAACTACTTAGTCTCCCGACGGTGCCGGTCCCTGGAGCAGGCCACGGAAGTATTGGCCGGTCAGCTCTGGGACGGAGAAGTGGTAATTAGAGTGCGGTACAAGACCTCCAAAGGGTCATCGGGGAGTTCATTAGCAGTATCCACATCAAGATCATCGATGGTGCGCATTCGGTAGGTCGCCGTTGAAGATTCATAGATAACATCAAACTGGTTTAGCAGTGCATAGAGCTCCTGTTTTCTAATCGGGCGCTCAACTTTTTGCTCGATGTAACGGACAATATTTGGCATGGAATACGACGTTTCCATTTGGGCAACAAACTGTCCGAAGGCTTGACGAACTGTGAGCCGTCTTGGATCTCCCCATTCCGCGAGAGCCACAATTCCGCCGCGATGAAGATTAAAGTGCTCATCGGTCTGAGTAAGGCTCAGTACCATGTAATCAGTCAATCTTCCGGGTACGTGACAACCAAATCTTAGAAGCGCGTCGGTGAGTTCTGATTCGTGCAGTCCCGTGTTCCGAGCTGTCAAAATCGAATGAAGAGCATCGAGAATCTGAATGCGCTGCTCCTTAGTTACGAAAAAGTCTCGCTCTACCAAACCCCATACTCCGGGTCGTACTCGCGCGACTTCTTCGTTGGCGCCGATTATGAAGAATTCACCCGTGCCGCGAATCTTCTCGATTTCTTCGCGGATCGCTTCGGTTCGCATAGGGCGTCCAACGTCTGTAAGTATCGCAGTACATAAATCTCTCAGTTCGATTCGCTCGCTAGTGCCATGGGCCCTTTCAGCACCAACCCACACAAACCTACCGAGAGATTCCAATTGAGATGAACTTTCGAGAATTATGTTAACAATGTACTTGTCGACCTCTTCCGGCAAATCTGGCCGCCTGTCGCCTAGTAAATCGACAAGTTCTGTCGCATGCCACTGCCGGCCTGGCGGCCCCGTCAGCACGGTATTCTCTACTTCAGTGCGTACTTCATCCCTTAGGTCTTGCCCAAAAGGAAAATGCTTGGACGTTCCGTATGTCCCTCGACCGTAATACTGAGCGTTATCTGTTATTAGTACGCTGTGGACCCGCCTTTCCTCGACTTCTCTTCCTAGGCGCGCGCTACAACGACGCGTTAGTTCACTATAATGAAGAGGCTGTTCTGCTTCATTCAGCAAGGCAATAACTGTATGTCTTACTCCCCAGCCAACGCCGGACAATAAAGGCTCACTCGTCTTTGTGGGTGATGTGAAATGCAGCTGATCTTGTAAGGCGGTGGATAATACGTCGCCTAATTCAGGCGCACCCGCTTCCACTGCCAAATTACGCAGAATTGCGGCGACTTCGCTTTCCTTTAGAACCATTGGATCACTCTTGCGTAATGACTCGAGTGCTTTGCGTTTGAGGTTATCAAATTCGTCTTCTCCGATCGCTGATACAATCATTCTGTTATCAACTTCGAAGGTGTACCAGTCTGAAAAGGCCCTGATCAAGGTGCTGAGCTTTCCTGTCTCATTAGAGAATCCGCCAAACCAAGGGTCTTCTTGGTGTATAGCATCAAGGTAGAGTGGTGAAGTGCGAGCTTTTAAGAGTCGAGCGATCTTAAGACCAATGAGCATGGGAAAGAAATACCGCTTTTCCAAGACGCGCATATAACGGTCTTCAAGCTGGCGAATCCGTTCACGTGTTACGCCAATTTGGTATCCGATTTGTTCTAAGGTTAGCCTCGGATAAGTCATTAATCGCCCCTGAAGCACAATCGCCTCGCGATCTTTTAAGCCTTCCGACGCGATTAGAATGCTGTCCTTGAGCGACGTACTGGTGGGATTTTCAAGGATATCTCCAGTGTCTTTGCTTGAACCTTGCGCGTAAAAGTTTTTGGGTTGGCTAACAATTAGATTGTGTAGCGCAGCGGCCAGATGGAAGTGTTGTGCGCCTTGCTTGATTGCATGCTGTAGTCCGAGCGAGAGATCACGCGCGCTCTTCTTGCCGAAATTCTTCCAGCGTATGGCTTCGCAAAACTGATAGTTTACGAGATCTCCGACATTCTTGATGGCATTACGCCTTAACGCGTTCGCGCAACGAGCGGTCAATTCTAGTCGAGTAACAGGTACGCGCAACAACCAAGACGGAGCTATCCTGACGAGTTGAAAAGGATCGTCTTGATCTATTGAAGAAACCGCGTGAGTGAATCGGAATAATTCAACCTCTTCCAATAATGCATCGGAGAGTTTTTCTCGCGCTTGCATATATGTCGAAGCTGAAGCGACGCCTAGAATTCTTAACTCCGCAACTAACGATGGCTTCTCGTGGGACATTTCCTCGAACCACCTTTGGTCCTCCTCATCGCCACCTTTTGGGGTTGATAGTCGCGCAAGCTTGAAGTGCGTTGCGCCAGCACTGATTGCACCCATTAATCCTGCGGAAAGATCATTTGCACTCTTCTTACCAAAATCCTTCCAGTGCATCGCGGTCTCAAGCCGATAACTCCTAAGCTCAGATACCCTTGTAATCTTCTCTCTTGCTAGAACATTCTGGCAGCGCACCGTCAATTCCAAGTCTGAGATTGGCAGATCTAGTAACCAAACTGGCGCAATTTCGGAGATCTGAAAAGGGTCCTCTCTGTTGATTGAAGAAAGCAGGCGCATGAATCGAAATCGCTCCACCTCGTCTAATATCTCGACAGGAAGCGTCACAGCAACTTTCATATAGGCTGAAGCTGAAGTGATCCCATGAGACTGGAGTCCTTCGACTAGCGAAGGCCTTTCGCGAAGCATTTCATCAAACCAGCTCTCCATCGTCAGTTTAGTACGCCCTTCTTCGTGGAGCTACGAATAGCTACTTGAATCACTTTCACAAGGGCGGAGTATCTTGCGACCTAGATCCATACTGGCTCATCCTCTCTTCGAATTTCATCTGGCTACCTAATTCTCTCGAACAACTCGGTGACCTACAAGACGAATTTTGTGAGAATGCAAGACATTGCGCCAACCATCTCGGGTTCCGATAATTGATGGATCACTATACAAGCCGCGCCGCTCCTCTTGAGCGGTGAGCTTAGCGAACTTCTCGCGAAGCGGATTGTCCGCAGAGACAAACTCTTCCTTCCGGTGGAGAATAAACGGATTGTCTGATTCCCTATAATCGCGAAATTTGATGCGGAAGGTTTGAAGTGGCACGGTAAGAGATGCGACGAGTGCAGGATGAGGATCTCGTTCAAAGTTTGAGTATGACAGATAAGACACGCGCGGTTCGCCTCTACTTAATTTGATCACGTTCGCGCCCTCGACAGATCCAATATACGAACGTGCGCAGCCCTCATATACACGAAGAATTTGCGGCAGCGCTTGCAAGGCACTGACATGAACGTAGATGGCTGTAGGCATTAGTTTTCCAACTGTTGAGGTACGACAAGCGTGGTCTATCTTTTCGGTGTCTCCAGCAGAGAAAAGCAAGTCGTCCGCCATTTCGCAAGCTTTCCTATAGTTGCCAAAGAAGGCTCGAATATCTAGTTGGAGGTCAATTGGGAGGTTAGAAAACCGAGGCCTTCGACCAAAGCGGGACAGAGCAATGTAGATTAGTAGATCTTGCGCTCTTTCTTGACGAATCGTATCCCACTGCTCCTGCCCAGTGACATGCCGAACGACGGAAAAGGCCTTCTTTACGCTCCCGATGTTCTTTCGAATTTCCTCGACCTCATTAAGTTCGCACTCATCAGGTAGACGTCCATGAGCGCCAAAGAAGGCCATCAATGGTTCAAGCAATGCCTTATATTGCTCAAAGATGATGTCGGTTCGGACCAATCTCGGAACATCCCGCGACCTTCTAAAGCGGGACGAAGCGAAGGATTGTTTATCTCCTTCGTCGCGAAAGACATAAAACACGCCGGGACCTGCCGGTACGCTGGACGACCCAAGTGTGGTGTCAATCCACTCACGTAGCTCGTGTTGTTCGTAGAATTTCTGGAATGTAGAAAGGCGAGTGAGATATCCGTCTTCGAACGCCGGAGCGGTTATCTCCCTCGCATCGGAGATAAGACGAGCAGAAACTATTAAAACTTTCTCTGTAAGGGACCAGGCACTCTGAAGCGCGACCTTGCGTTCTGCTGCATCCTCAATGACATTGATCACATAGCCTAGGTTGATAACGTCGGCCGGCTTCACCTCATTGTGAGGATAGTGGACAGGATCCCAACCGGAACAGGATATTCCGGTCTGTTGCAAATTTCGAACGTCATCGCCACGTCCGCAACCATAATCGAAGACCTTAGTGGTGCAATCAATCAATCCATCGTCAATGGCCACGGACAGCGGGCGAGAAAGTTTGTAGCGGGTGATGGCGGTACGATATCGAGCGACAATCATGACCTATCTGACGGAACGAGGTAAGCGCTTGATCAACCCGCCAATACTCTTCATCTGCCGATCTGCGCCCAAATAGCCAATCCCACGGTGAAGATGCAACTTGAAATATGTTGTTAGAGTCTCTTCATCTGTACCGATACTGTCGCGATGGCATCTTTCCTTTAGCAATGCCAAGTAGATTTCATGGTGACTTCCGCCAAACACTTTCCAGGACATTTCAACTGAACTGTCCACTGGTAGTTTTACTAGCGAGGGAATTGAAGGATCAGAAAGAGAGAGACAGAAAGCCCATCTACAAAGCACATTCCAATTCTGGATACCTGTGTGGCGCTTGACCTTTATGAGTTGGTCCTTCGCCTGTTGCGATATGCGGATGTGTTCGATAGGCATAGCCAATTTACCAAAAATACCCGGACTTAACTTGAGACACACCTTGCTGGTCGTCGTACTCCAAGTGGTGCATCTGACCAACGTATGGTTTCAATTGCTGATAGTAGTGGTTGTTGATCTCTTCATCAGTGGAGAGTAGGACCACTTGATGACTTGCGTAGGGGAAGTACCCTTCGACGATTCTTCCTCGATGGGTGGCATCCAGTCGTCCTAGAGGAGTGTCAATGATTACCGGTAAGTTTCGACCTGATGCGCGCGCCAGCCCCCATAGAATTGATACTGCCAGAAGTTGCCGTTCACCGGCAGAGAGTCGATCAGGGAGTAGTGGTTTGCCATCCGCACCCCGAATCTCCAACTCGAATGAGTCAGGAGCGATACTTAATCCGGAGACAAGCGACTCCTTTCGAAGCAAGCGTCGAAAGGAGTCAAATATCAGTTCTCCGATTCGCTTGACGTGGCGCTGCACAATCGCAGCGCTAAAGCGAGCCAGAGTCTCCCGCGCGCGCTGTGAATGCGCAATGACTCGACGGGAGCGTTCGCCAGCGAATTCTCCCTCCACCGCCGTTTCGATCAGCCTTATCAGCAGATTTTCTTTTTCCTCGCGCGCTTCATGGATGTTCTTGAGTTCGTAATCGCTCTCTTGAAGTGAGCTTTCCGCCTGAGCCAGGTTTGTTTGCGCCACCGTCCGCTGCTCTCGCAGCTTCTCGATGAGATCCGCGGAGGGAACCCCTGACAGTTTGCGTCCAATGTCGATCAACCGAACATGAAGCCTTTCGGACTGTGTCATTAAGTCTGCGATCCGTCGGCGTAATTGCTTAAGGCTTACTCTTGTTAGGTCTGCCAAATCCGATTTACCTTCGGTCGATAAACCCAAATAGTGGTCAACCCCCGCAGACGCTGCTTCCCACCGCAAGCGATCTTCTTCAAGGAATGACGATAAAGATTCTGAGGCAGTCTTCGGCAATCGTTTTGACTTGATGATCTTGAGCAGGTGACGGTCCCGTTCAGCAAGCACTTGGCTCACGACTTTGGCTTCAGTCGCAGTTTCCTCACGTCTGATTTGTACAGTAATCTCAGCCAAAAGATCCTCCACCAAAAGCAGCGGCGCACTGCCTTCCGCGCATTCCCTAATTTGCTTTTCAACCTCTCTTAGTTGCTTATTTGCCTCCTGTTGCTCCTTCTCAATTTCATCACGTTGTTCGAATAAGGTCCCGCCACTCTTCTCGTAAAGAACCTGAGCTTCTCGTAACGCTTTAAACCTCCGGTCATATTCGTTTTGTCTAGTGGCGCGCCGAATTACCGAGGCTTCTCGTCTCTCATCAAGTTTTGAGATTTCGCTTTTTAGAGTGTCGATCTCTTTTCGCTCAACGTCGGTCTTCAATTCCGTGCGCTTACGTCTTTCGAGCGCAGACAAATCGGCATCAAGGCGTTTAAGAATGCTTAGGCCGAGTAGAGAGTGAACGGCTCTGGAGAGTACTAGGGTTGAGGTTTCAATATCAGCGAAGCTTTCGATCTTCTCTCCATCGAAAAAGAACAATTGGGCTATTTCGACCGGGAGAAGCTCTTCGATAAAGTCCGGCCACGTCTCGGTCAACATACGGTCGAGAAGGTCATTGCGATAGACTTCTATTCGTTCAGCGACGCCTTTCTGGTTAACAGTCCAGATCCGCCTGACGCGATACTGCTGCTCTTTGCCTTCATGCCAGTGCCGAAACTGAACCGCTACCGAGGCTTCGCGGTTACCGTTAGAGCCTCGACTAATGGAGCGCCTTAAATACTCTTCGTAGGCTAGGTTGCCGCGATTCGAAAGTGGGGCGCGTTTACCGTAAAGAGCTAACTGTATGGAGTCGAGAAGGGTAGTTTTTCCGGTTCCGTTCAACCCGCCGATTAGAACCA
Organism: uncultured Acidobacteriota bacterium; assembly: GCA_963726075.1. Classification (GTDB taxonomy): domain Bacteria; phylum Acidobacteriota; class Blastocatellia; order Pyrinomonadales; family Pyrinomonadaceae; genus UBA11740. Next base: position 1,502,445 of record CAVSAQ010000002.1, read on the forward strand.
CCGGTTTTTTGGGGGTCGCTAAACCGAGAGCAATTATTTGCTGGTCGCGAAAGAGGCCGACGTTGTTGATTGTGACTTCTTCAAAGAACACGTCTCGCGACCTCTACGCTGACTCTGTTACGATCTCATCCGCTGCAGAGGCAAAAGGGAGTTCGAGAAATTCGCCCGTTTTGGCGGCTTCGAGAGTCTTTTTACGTCGCAATGCTAGGCTCGTTGCTTGTTCGGCATCCTGATACGAATTGCGTTGCAGGGCGCGCTCTAATGCGTCGTATAGGCCAGCTCGACGACTCTGGGTTTGAAGCCGTTGCTCTATGTCCAAGAGCTCACGCAAAAGCTCAAACTGTAAGCGATCATCACCGCAGAACTCCTTTAACAACTGAACCTCTTCGAAACCGAAGACCAGATTGTCATCGGTATTCTTCGGGAAAGGTTGACCTACAACGTCTTCATAGATGCACGGCAGCGTGTCTTCAAATTCATGCTTTTCCGTCAGCCAAATTCGTCTGATTTCACAGAGTTCATCTAGGGTTATCAGTTCGATAGCACTAACATTCTGTGGCCCATTCTTACGTACCCATACCTGGGCCTCCAAAACGCGACGAAGCCAATGCTCCCTGGCGGATTGGACGTAAGGACCCGGAATGTTGCGGTTGTTATAGATCTGAACAAGTCCATTCATGCGTCGGAAATCGCGAAGGTGCCGATCGTCATGAACATCGAGATCGTTCCGAAGTTTCAATAGCGGCAACATCCATTCCTTCTCTTCATCGTTCTGAATCATCGCGTGCATTGACTTGTCCTGGTCAACGAGCGTGCAAACCCAGCAACCAAAACGACTATCTCCGCAACTCGGCGTTGTCGTATCCACAACTAGCGGACACTCTCCATCGGCTGAGGCTCCCTGATACATTGTGAGCAGGTCCTTGTTGTCATAGCCCCAACAGTTTTCGACCTGCATCAGGAACAACCACACATCATCATTTGACCAAGTCTCGATCGGCGTAAAGATTAGGCAATTAGGCAAGGAGGCGTTAGGGCTAAGGCGTTCACGGGTTCGAAAACGCTCGTGCTTCTCCATGTTGCGCGCGCGCGTAGCACTCTCAGCCTTTCGCGTACCCAATACCAAAATGGCCTCTCCGCTCTCGCGGACAACGCTGGTGATAAAAGAGTTTGATGGATTGATTTTTAGTCTTTCCGTGCACCACCGAAACTTGGGGCGAGGTGCGGGATATCCCTTACCGATTAGGTTCACCCAGAAGCTGTCGGTGATCAATGGTGTCAGTCGATGAGGAAACACCGGCAGTTTGGTTCGCTTAGCCGATTCACTCATCGTAGTGAGCGATTGACTTACCCAGGATGCAACCACAGGATTCTCAACCAGCGTGTCAGTGCTGATCACATGAACTGGCTTTTGACGTCTATTTTCTTCCAACTCAGCAATAGCAAGCCAGACCAACTGCAATACCGCGGTTGAATCCTTGCCGCCGCTATAGCCAACAACCCAAGGGATGTCGTCGGCGAGATATAGAGCTTTGATTTCGTCAACGGCGCCGCTAACCGTTTGCGCCAACCCTTGACTGTCAAAAGCGGACTTTGATTTTGGTTTCTTCGCTTTTGGCATCGTCATCCTCGCAAGAAGGCCTGCTCAACACGCTTTTCATCTGGCGTTAAAGGCAAACCCAGTTGCTTCTTAATCGCGTTGGTTGTGAGCGTAACATTCTGTCCGGCCTTTGATACTCTACCGCCGCTCATTGCCCGACCTTCCCAGAGCTTTGTGTTTTGCCTTGACCAGTCGAGCTTCTTTAACTTTGACAGAGGACGTTTCCAAGTCGACCGCCCGTTTTGTATAAGCGTGTTACCAACTCTGCCGATAGCTTGTAACGCTATTCCGTGCGAGTGTATGAAGTCGCGCCGAATCTCCGCAGCAAACATTTTTCTTTCACGCACCATTTGCCACTCAGGGAATTGTTTAGCTACCTCTCCCCAAAAAGACACGGCCAACTCAGCCGGATTCGTTACGGAATTCTCCTTGAGATTAGTGAGAAGCGCTGAGGTGGCAGTGTAAATAGCACTCAACGTGAATAGTTTTCGTGATCGCGGAGATAGAGTGCTACGCTCCATGTCCACCACATCGCGAAAGACTGACGACTTGAGCACTACCAACTTAGCTAGTTTTGCCATGTCATCCCTATGGTCATACAACACTCCTAACGATTTCGAGGGACGAATGGCATATCGATTGAGGTCGGCGAACATCTGCTGGCAGCGCTCAAGACCAACGTCCAAAAAGAAAACGACAGCTATAGTCTCATCCGCGATCTCTGGATTTTCCTTCAAAGCCATTTCGATCGCGGCTTGCCGATGTTGGCCATCATTTATGATGAACTTCGCGTCCATCGGCACGTGCAAAGATCCAAGGCGCTGAGCCTCACTTCCGTTTGCGAGTGGCTCAAAACGGACATCGGCATCCACTGAAGCCGTGATCGCCGAAAAGGTATAGTCATTGCGGTTGTCGAGAATGTATCGTGCCATCTCGGGCAGGCGACTCTTGTTCAGAACTCGCTGAGCTCGAAGCTCAGGAATTAGCTCCTCTTCGTTGAAGATGAAAATCTTTGGTATTAAGCGTAAGGGACACATCGAAACGTAGTATTCGCGCCGCGCCTGAACTCCGCGGATCGCCGGGAATACGTATTCGAATGAATCGTTCATGGCCGAAGCATCGGGTTGACGAAATGACTGAAAGAAGAACCGGAGTGTACGTTAATCAAGAGTGGCAGTCAACCGAATTTTAACGTACTGTACGCGATGCGTTAACAAACACTTTTCGGGTATACTTCGGCGAAGTAACTATGGGCAAAATGGGAAATCTCGGTACGAAAATGCAAAGCATTAAGCCGGTCTATCTTGATTGCAATGCAACCACGCCGCTCGAGGCGGAAGTTCGCGAAGCCGTTCTGCAATTCATGAGCGAAGACTTTGGTAATTCCGGTAGCCGCACGCACGAGTATGGGGCAAGGGCAAAGCGTGCCGTCCAGCGAGCCCGAGAACAGGTTGCGCTTCTAGCTCAAAGCGATCCAGACGAAATCGTCTTCACCAGCGGTGCGACCGAGAGTAACAATCTTGCAATTCTAGGACTAGCTCGGCACGGTCACGAAACAGGGCGCAAGCATATAGTGAGCACAAAGATCGAGCACAAGGCCGTGCTTGAACCATTGGAGTTCCTTACCACCCAGGGTTTTGAAGTCACGCTAGTTCCTCCTACCGAGGGTGGTTGGGTCGATCCGGCTGAACTGCGAAACGCGTTAAGGAAAGATACGTTATTGGTTTCTGTTATGCAGGCTAATAACGAGACCGGAGTTATTCAACCGATGGCAGAGTTTCTAGATGTGATGAACGATCACCCAGCCTACTTCCACACTGATGCTGCTCAGGGGTTTGGTAAATTGGTAAACAGTTTGAATCATTCTCGTATAGATCTGACGAGCATCAGTGGACATAAGATCTTTGGTCCGAAGGGCATCGGCGCTTTGGTTGTCCGACGCAGAGAGTTCAAACGACCACCGCTAACGCCACTATTGTATGGCGGGGGTCAAGAACGTGGCTTGAGACCAGGCACGCTCCCGGTTGCACTAATAGTTGGACTCGGTCTGGCCTCCGAGTTAGCCATGAAACACGCAGACAAGCGAAACGAAAAGTGCTTGGAATACCGCCGCAGAGTACTGGGAGCACTTAGCTCTCTTTCGCCCGTGTTCAACGGAGACTCCGAACGCACTCTGCCACATGTTATCAACATTGCCTTCCCCGGCGTAGATTCCGAGGCTTTAATGGTTGCACTGAAGGATCACATCGCAATTTCGAATGGTTCCGCGTGCACTTCGCAGAGCTACAAGCCGAGCCATGTATTGAACGCTATGAAACTTCCAGAGGCAAGCATAAAGGGCGCAATTAGGATTTCATGGTGCCACATGACTGAGGATGCCGATTGGACTGAAGTCACCAAAATCGTGCGACGAATAATCTAGAAGATCGTTTCGGCTGAGACGTGATACGCAAATTCCAAAGAGCAATTAGCACCGGGAATCAAAACTCATATAAGTTCGCGCTGGGAACTGCAATCCTGGATCGTTACGAGGAAAATTCAAAACTGGGATTCGAAAGTCTCGCGGAAGTAATAGCCAAACTCTATTACCGCAACCATGTTGTCTTCAGGCTGCGAGAGACGAATAACGCATCCCAACAGCCGAACGTCAACAAAATCATTAGAAACTATCTGGAAGAAAGCGGTCTGGCAAAGCGACCGCCAAGGCAACTATCACCTTCTAGTCTGAGAGACCTAGCTAAATTGCTCGTCGAGCCTCCCCCTGGGTGGGGGCGATCATTCTTCTCATATGTTCTGTCATGTTGGCAGGGCGCTTCACGTAATCATCGGGGCTACTATGTTCACCCAAAAGTGGGAATCAATGAGTTCTTCTCCTATGACACGATCAAAAAGGAAATTGAATTGAGTGAACCATTCATCACTTGCATCAACGATCACCGAGAGACGCTTCTCAATCTAAATATCTTGGAGTGGGCGCAGTTCTTAGAGAAATTCAACCTAAGCCCAAACTTGATCACAAAGTTGATGCTCAAGAAACCTGGAAGAAGGCTTCACAAATTCCGCCGTATGTTTCGCGCTCTACCGGAGCTTGGCTCAAGGACTTGCTTCCTCTGCGAAAAGGCGCTTGCAGCGGACTTCACTTTGGACCACGTCGTTCCTTTCGACTTTGTCTACACTGATGAGCTTTGGAATCTCGTGCCGGCACACCGGGCATGTAACTCCACAAAAGGCGGGAAAGTAGGGAGCACTACTTTGCTGCAGCGCCTTGCGGCGAGAAATGACCTTCTTTATGAATCTGCCGTTAACGGCCAGAAGATGCTGCAACCATGGATCTCCGATCAGTTTCAATCTGCACCAGAAATGCATGAACGAATTCAACAGTTGGTTCGCAATAGCGTTGCCTCAGGATACAGAGTGGATTTAGTCTACATATAGTTCGTGACTAGGAAGCACGTTCTATAAGATCGCCGAATCAAGGAATCGATATCGAATGGAGCCTCTTCTTTCCGACATCTATGCCAATCCGGGCAAGCAGCTTCAACTTGTCGTAAGGGATCTTTATCCAGCCACATCAGCCGATAAGTGCTTCATTGCGAAAATCGATGACGCGCTTCTAGCTGAAGGTCAGTTGACCGACCTAGTGTATTTAGGCGCAATAAACTATATGGTTAGAAGACTAATCTGCACAGGGGAATTCCTGCGAAGGAAATTCGAGTTGGAGATGGGCAGCACTACGCTTTTCATAAAGAAACTCCGAAACTTCATCCACATCGAGCTTGAGCTGCCCAAGAACAGCGTCGAAAGGCTCGTTAGTCTTGTCCTTCTTTCTGTTGCAGAAAGGGCAAGGGATATAACTCCGAAGAGGAAAAAGCGATTACTAAAAGAGGCTCAAGCGAAAGGATGGCAATGTTTTTTCTGCGGTCGAGGCTTGGAATTTGTTAGAAGTGGTCAGCCAAATTCTGCAACGATAGACCACCTCTGGCCGCGCTCCATGGGAGGCAAGAGTGAAGACCCAAATTTGGTGGTAGCTTGCAGATCATGCAACGAGGCCAAGGCTGATTATGTTGATGCGAGCGACTTTCATTTTGAGGAAATGTGCCTAGTGACGGACAAGGGTGATGAGCAGTTCGTAACCGAGCTTAAGAGACAATACAGGATGGCAATACTGGCGGCAGCGAAATATCGGTGCTCCACTTGCGATATTCCCGCCTCGTACGTTGGCGAGTTGGCCTTCTCGCGACTGGCAGCCAATGACAGTTGGCATTTCTTAAACATGGGTGCTTATTGCGCGCAGCATGACCCGGGCTAGCGCAGGAGATTGCTTATGGAAGACAAGACTTATTTCGGATGCAAGGTCAAGCAGCGTGCAGACGCCAATACGACTCCTTTTTTCGTTTTTCACGCCAGGGTTAAAGATATTGTTCGGTGGGCCGGAATCCGAAGGGTTCAAGATCTGCCGCGAGGAACTCAACGCTTACTCAGAAAAACCAGGACGAAGGCAATCACGAGATTCATCAGATCATTTCCCATTAACACAATACCTAACAATATCCTGTTGGCTTTCCAGCCCGAAGGAGCGGAGTTCACTTCCCTGTCTGGAGTCATAGAACCGTGTTTGCCTGAGGTGACGATTCACAATGGTTGCGACGACCTTTTAGACTGGGGGACGCTAAAGTTTTCTTTTGACCCTGAGGCCGCTGAGGATCAACGACCAGCCTTGATAGTCGACGGGCAGCATCGGCTCTTTGGTATGTCCGAGTTTGATCAAGAAGATCTGCCTGTGTTGGTGGTTTGTTTGATCGAAGCTCCTCTTCAGGAACAGGCATTCCAGTTCGTCGTCATAAATAACAAGGTAGTGAAGGTTCCTACCGATAACGTAAAAACGATCATTGCCGAGGTTGACGAAGAAGCATTGCAAGACAGATTGTTGAAAGCGGGCGTAGCGTACGGGCAGGCCTCGCCAATACTTCGTGAAATTAATGACCTTGGATCTAGCCCTTTTCAGAACTTGCTAGACTGGGATTACAACCGGCTTGGCCCTCATTTAGTTCCTCTGACTGCAATTGAACAAGCGTTACGGCATCTTAAGGCTATGTTTACTTTCCTAGGAGATGACGATGACTCTTTGGTGGAGTTGTTTTCAGGAATTTGGAGAGCTGTGAAAGCGCAATACCCGACTCTATGGGGAAATGACAATACCTTTATGAAGAAGGTGAACATCAATGCATTGAACGAATTTCTCGCCGAAAGAACAAAAATGGCGTGGGAATTCAACCTCGTGGATATTTTCAATATTGAGAGTGTTGAACCGGCTGTTCTGCGGGCGCTTGAACCGATCCCCGCGAGCTTTTGGGAAACGCAGTGGACCATCGTAATCCAAGACAATGCAAACGTGCGTAAGATGATAAAGGATGACTTGGAGAAGATGACTCAGAATAATAAGTTGGGTCGTCCGTGGAATGACGATTTGCAGCTGCCAGTTAGCGCCGAATAGTCTCCGTTGGTGGTGAATTCGGTGGAGTGCTATCCACGCCGCAAAGTTCCGTTGAACTACGGAGATGACGCTAAGATGACGACATTCCGTCGCGAGACGTAACCGGACGAAGCATGACTTTGACGGCTGCCAGTCCGGTAAATATTGGTTCATCTCGTTTCGTAAGATCAGGTAAGATGCCTTCGAACGGACTTAAAATCCGTTGGGAGTAATCCCGTGGGGGTTCGAGTCCCCCCCTCGGCACCATTCATTTCAATAACTTACAGGCATTCATCGCTTGCCCTTGAAACCGCGCAACGGAGTTAACTCCGTTGCGTACATCATTTTGGTTCAAATTGTTGAGCAAAATCGCGTCGTTACTTTGTTGGGGATAGCCCCATGTCGAAGTTCGGAACGGTAGTCAATCAATCTTGGCAGTGGACAGATTCTGTAGCGGTGGAACTGCTGCTACTTAGTTAGCCGATCGATTTGAAATTCAGTGCAGCATTGATTTATCTGCCGCAGCTTTCTTTGCTTCCTGTCTGAGTGCTTCAAACTGCAACTCGATCTGAACGTTGTTAGCGACCACTAACGAGCCGTTATCCAATATCTGACTCCACTTTATGCCATAGTCCTGCCGGTTGATGTTTAGCTGGGCCGAACCCCCTAATCTCGTTTGGCCTTGGGAATCTTTGATAGCACCGTAGAATTCCACCGGAAGAGCAATCTGCTTGGTGACGTTCTTGATTGTTAGATCTCCGTGAGCGATAAATTTCTTATCGCTTTTCCGTTCGATTCGGGTCGATCGAAAAGTCATTTCCGGGTATTTCTCCACCTCGAAAAAATCGGCGCTACGCAGATGGTCGTCGCGCTGTTTGACCCCCGTGTCGAGACTCGCCACTTTTGCCGAAAACTGCACCGAAGATTTGGTGATGTCGTGCGGATAGTAAGAGATCGTCCCGGTGTAATCCGTGAACTTGCCCAGGACTATCGCCAGACCCATGTGCCTCACACGAAAACCGACGTTGGTGTGCAACGGATCGATTGAATACGTTCCGGCTGTTTCCGCCGCAGTTAACAATTGTTTGTTTCTGTCGTCAGTGAAATTGGCGGCACGCGTCGGAAAATTGTAATTTTGATTGCCGACTAGGAAGGCGAGTCCCGCTACAATCAGCGCAAAAACCAATACCGCCAGAAATTGTTTTGAATTCTTCTTGTAGATCATTTTGTTTGTCCTTACACGATTGAATGATGCTGCTGCCGCAGCGAGAGGGAGCCGGGGGATCAACCGCCGGCATTATTCATGTCCGCTGGTTCGAGCGGAGCTGGCCCGGACTGGCCGCGCTAGACTCCGAAATCCTCTGCGATCTTCCAACTACCGTCCGCCTGCTTCCTGAAGACGGCCAAGTAGGTGCCCTCGCTCTGCTCCGCCTGTTTGGTCTGCGGATTCGTAGTCGTGATTTTGAACGAGCCGCGGCGGTAGCCCATGTCACCCGAACCGGAGACCTCGGTCTTCTCGTTCGAGACAGTGATCTTGAGGTTGGGATCCGCAAGATCGTCATTGATGGCCTTGGTCAAGGCCCGCGCGTCCTTCGCCGCCGGACGGCCGGGCGTGGCAATCACCGCGCCCGGCGCGTAATAGGTGTTCACCTTTGCGGAATCCTTCGTCTCGAACGCGGACAGCATCTCCTCCGCGAGGCAGTTGATCGCGTCGGTGTCGGCCTGCCTGTCGGTCCGGGCCATCGGAGAACCGGCGTTGCCGGGAGCAGCCCATTTCGGCATCGGCACGAGGCCGGCGGTGACCTGCGCCAGCACATAGTCGCCCGCCAAGTTAATAACGCCGCCTCGACGCGACCAGACATCGGCAAGCGCGGAGCGTTCCGGCGATGTGTAGTCGGGGGCCCACTCGGAGATGACAGCCAGCCAGTTGATCGGCCTGGCGCCGGCCTGCACCATGCGCGCTTTGGCGTCCTCATGGGCTTCGACGGAGACGCCGCCCGAACAGTCGGGGACGAAATAGACCTCGTACCCTTCCTTCTGGGCGGCGAGCACCGATTGTGCAAGACACACCTCGGTCACCAAGCCCGCCATGATCAACTTCTTGCGACCCGTCGCGTCGATCGCGGCCCGGAACTCCGGGTGCGACCAGGCATGGGTCGAGGTGCGGTCGATCGGCGTGACGTCGGAAAATATCTCGGAAATTTCCTTGAACAGGGGGTCGACGAGGACGCTGCCCTTAGCTCCGATAGTCGAAAGAATGGTAGGGACGCCGAGGTTTTTGGCTGACTGGGCGAGGCCTGCGACATTGTTGATCATCAGGCCTTGATCGATCGAGTGAACCATCAAGCCTACCCACGGCTGGTGATCGATGAGCACGAGAACCGAGTTCTCGGTTGTTAGTTCGTTCGGATTGTTTGACAGTGTGTCTTTATCTTTCATCTTTGCTCCTTCAGAGTTATGACCATCAAATATATGGAAAAACTTTTATGACTCTTTGCCGGCCCAGGCTCACCTGCTCGGAGGGCCATCTTGATCCTAAGCGGCTGGAGTCGGCACCGGGCCGAGCAGAAGGCCACCGTCGGCGATGAACTCGGAGCCGGTCGAGAAGCTGGCCTCGTCAGAGGCGACGAACAGCACCAGCCGCGTGATTTCTTCAGGCTCACCGATGCGCGGAATCGCCAAGTCCCTTACCGCGGCCGCTACCGCCGCGGAGTCTGGTTCGGTCATCGGCGTGCGGACGGGGCCGGGGTGGATGGAGTTGACTCGGATGTTATCGCGCGCGAGCTCCAGGGCCGCCGTCTTGGTCAGCCCCCGCACGCCCCATTTGCTCGCCACATACGCCCCCAGTCCAGAGGGGCCACTCATCCCGTTGGTTGAGGAGATATTGACGATCGCGCCGCCGCCTGCCTTGCGCATCGAGGGCGCTACCGCGCGGATGCCCAGATACGTGCCTTTCAGATTGATGTCGATCATTTGGGTCCAGGCGGCCGGCTCGGTCTCCTCGATCGATGCGAAACGAATGATGCCCGCGTTGTTTACCAGTACGGAGATCGGTCCGAAGGCTCCCTCGGCTGCGGCCACCGTCGCCGTCCAGTCCGCGTCGCTCGTGACATCGAGACGGGAGAAGATCGCGCGCTCACCGAACTCATCGGCGAGCGCTCGCCCCTCCTGCTCGACGATATCCGCGATGACGGCGTTCGCTCCCTCGGCGACGAAGCCCCGCGCGTGGCTGGCACCCATTCCACGGGCGCCACCCGTGACGATCACTGCTCGATTATTGAAACGCTTCATTCCTTTTTCTTCTTGCAGCGCAGCCTCGATCCTAAGAGGCATCGATCAGCCCGCATCACAGTCGCTGCTTGCCTCTGCATTCCTTCCATTCGAGTTTCGATCACGAGTAGTGCAAGCCGAATGCCCAATCGGATTTCAGCGAAAACAGGGCGATAAGAAGAAATGAGAGTGACAGAATTTTAGGAAGTGCCAGGATTCTGGGAGGTGAACGAGGGGCTTAGTAGGGCTTTGCACGAGGAGTAGGTCTATCAGTCCGCAGAGCGGACGAATGATAGTAGCCCAGCAGTTCACTGCTGGGATGAAGGGCAAAAGGATTCGTAGTCCGTGAAGCGGACGGCTGAAAAGATCAACGATCTGGCCTGATATCTCTCAGCCGCCCGCTTCTCGGACTGAACACCCTTCGTTCTCCTTTCCCAGCAGTGAACTGTTGGGCTACTTTCATTCGTCCGCGCTGCGGACTGATAAATTCACTTTTAGGGCAAAGCCCCTTCACGCTGACTACCAATCTGTCCGCGACTTTCGCGGTGCACCATCCGTTACCTACTGCCAGCTGGCGCGCTCGACCGTCTTCACCATGCACACCTGAATCAATTGCCAGGAAGTTAGCGTTATGACCACCGGCCTGCCGAATTGATTTTCCAATCGCGTAATGCACAGCTTCCAGCGAGGGTGAGTAATGCGGCGTGATCTTCCAGTCCGCTCGAAGCTCGCCGTATGCACCGGTGTAGCGGCCGGGCCTTCCGGTTGTTTTGGGGATCGGGATGGTCGGAAAAGCATAGACTGCGTCGGCAACGCTCTCACGCCATTGTGAAGCGACGGCCACCCTCAAATTCACAGCGCGCGTCGGATGGACCCTCATAGCAGGCTTGATGTGAATCAAGTTGGGGTAACCCGTATAGCCGGCCAGGCAATGGCCGTTGGGAAATAACGGATTAGATGTGTTGAGTGTCTGGCCATTTCTGTTGCGATTCCCGGAGGCCGCGTCAACGCCCAATCCCAAGTGTGGCTTCAGGCGTGTTTCGGCGAAGGTGTGCCCAATTGAGGAGCCTATTATTACCATGAGTTTTCCGGTTCGGAATCCTCATGCTTCCGATGTGGGGCGCGCAGCAATTACTGTCCGGGACTGACTGTTAGACAACGCGACGGTAGACGCGTGTGACGGCCTGTGCCGGATCTTCGACTACTTTTTCGAGGGTCAACTGCCGTCCGTCGCCGGTGAAGCTGTAGTTCCAGATGACACCGTTGTCGATGTGTATCTGTTTGGGCTGCGTCGTGACGAGGGTGACGCGCGCGTGAGTAGTGACCTCGAAGTCGCTTATGCGACGGACTCGCAGCGTGCCGTCGGGGTAGAAGAAGACGAAGAAGGGCGGGACAGGCGAGGGCGCAGTGTCCGATATTCGCTCCCACTGGTAGAGGAAGGGCACAAGCGGCCCCGTATATTTTTGGAAGTTTTGTATGCCGCCGAGGCGGTGCTTGAGCGTGAGGGTCTGCGCGTTGTTAGTGAAGGCATACTCCTGGGTGCCGACGCTTTGGAGCGTCGCGTTCAAGAAGGCGATTTTATTTGCATACAACTGGACGACACGACCTTGCTGTGTAATCCGGTCGGTGTCGGGGTTCATCGCAACCATGCTGGCGTCGGCGTTCAGTGTCATGACCGTATGCGGGAAGCCGATCGGAGGGGTTCCGCCGGTCTTTTCCCACGTGCCGACGAAGGGCGGCAGTTTGAATAACGTCGGCGCGGGGACGGCGCTGCCGATACCGGCGGCGGCGTTTTGGTCATCGGCAACGGTTTCGTCGTGTGCGGCTTCGGCCTGAAACATCATGTGCTGTGTGAACGCGTTCACGGTCGTCAGCCGGTGGTAATCCCTGTTTTGGCCGGTGAAAGTATCGGTGGAAACCTGAATTATCAGGTTTTTACGCAGCGTTAGATTGAGTTGTCCCGGATTGACTGCTTTCACGTTGCCGTGAAAGATAACGCCGTCGAGCTTGGCGAAATTACTCGTGCCGTTGTTTGGTTCCGCCCACCTGATAATGTCCTCACCTCTCTGCGGCCAATTTCGCAGGCTGGTATGGTCGTTGTAAAAGATGAACCGCTTGCCCTGCGTGTGCCGGTATATCACGCCGACGATGGCGTCCGCCCATCTGGCGCGTTTGAGGGGATTACGCGCATCGCCATATGTGTGAATCGGCTCGTTCATGATTTCATAGACGACGTTGGGAAACTCCAACGTTGACGTGACTACCTTATCGACGTAGGCGTCCTGCAACTTGCCGAGCGTCGTTCCGCCTCCGGCGATGTCGCGCATGTAGAATTCATTGACGCCCCTGTTTTCCGGCGGCGCAATCTTAATCAGGTTGTGAATGTTGTTCTTCGCGTTCCAGGGGCTATACGGCCACCGCTTGCACTTGTCCATAACGAAGTCCGTGCCGCAACGGTCGAAGATGGTGAGTTGCACGATGAGGCCGTATTCGTTGGCGGTCTTAATCATCAACCGCAACTTCCGAAAGAACTCTTCGTTATAGACCTTGAGATCCCACTTCTTGAGGCTCCTGTTGTAGGAAAACGGGCTGTACCTCTGGCGCCAAGACTCTCCCGCCGAAGTAACGCTCTCGCTGATTTCCCTGCATGGGTCTAGCTCGGGGTGGGGATCGGGAACGGGTGGGAATTTACTTGGGTCAATAAACAGCGGATAGAAAATCACCCAATGGCGGAAGAAGTTATTTCCGTTCTTCGCCAGAAACTCCATCTTGGGGCGATAGTCTACGGTGTTAGCGGCGAAGGAACTGCTGTCGCCGTTGACGCCGTCGAGGTCTGGAATACCCGGATAGATGCCCGCCAGATACGCCTCGCGGTTGTTGAAATAGAGAACCTGCCTATTGTCAATGCTGCGCTTTTGCAGCAGGTTGGCGGGGATGATTGGGGTTGACATAAATCCTCCTGTGCTCTCGGGTTGTGAGATTGGGGCATCGAAGAAGCATTCAAACCACCGGCTTCGGAAGGAGTTTGGATGGACTCGTTTGACATTCGCGTGAAAGGCTAGCCAGCCGTCCATGTGACACTGACGAAGTTGAGACGCTTCTGCAAGCGAAGAAGCGAAGGTGAAAACCCATGCAAGGTATGCCTGTCCGCGCCGTGTGTCAATTATATTTTTTCGGCGGGAAGTCAAACCGGTCGGGCTTCGGCCTCCTCGTCTCGCCGGGTGCTGAAAAACCAGGGACGATCCACGAATCACACGAAGCGGCACGAAAAGAGGCTCCTATTTTTAAGTTATTTAGTGTCCTTTCGTGGATCGTATTGTTCTACCTAAGACTGGAAACCCTTTATTCAGCGGGCACCGCAGTGGGTTTTATTCATTAGGCATCGATGAAGCAGTGCAAACCGAATACGCACTCGGATTTCACGGAAAACAGGGCTGGCAATAGAAATTGGAGTGACAGAATTTTAGGAAGTGCCGGAATTCTGGGAGGTTAAACCAGGGGGACTTACCGGGTGGTGGGCTTCTTTATGTTGAGGTGTTTGATTTTCAAATCCAGCGTCGAGCGCGGTATTCCGAGTTTGGCAGCCGCACCAGTTGGCCCAGCAACTTTTCCGCTGCTTTCCGCGAGCGCTGCTTCTATGAGTTCCTTTTCGTAGTTCTGAAGGTTTTGTTTTAGCGGTGCTGATGAGTCCGAGCGAGGTCCGGTTTGATTTGAAAGCCAAGCCGGATCGATCCTGAAGGTATCCCCGGTGGAGATGATTACAGATCGCTCAATAATATTTTGTAACTCGCGAATGTTGCCGGGCCAATGATAGGACTGACATAGCTTGAATGTTTTGCTATCGATCTTGCTGAACTTTTTCTTTGCTTTGTCCGCGTAGCGCTTCACAAAATACTCGAGCAGGATTGGAATGTCTTCTTTCCGTTGCCGGAGTGGCGGTACATTAATCGGAAAAACATTTAGTCGGTAGAAGAGGTCGGCACGAAATGTTCCCCGCGCGATAGCCGCCGGGAGATCGCTGTTGGTAGCGGCGATGATTCGAACATCAGTGGGGATGACTTGGTTTCCACCCACTCGTTCAAATTGGCGCTCCTGGATCACGCGAAGCAAGGCAACCTGAGTCTCAGCAGGAAGCTCGCCGATTTCATCAAGAAAGAGCGTGCCGGAGTTCGCCAACTCAAACCGCCCTTGCCGCCGCTGCATCGCGCCGGTAAATGCTCCCTTCTCGTGGCCAAACAACTCCGAGGCAATTAGCGAAGAAGGAATCGCGGCGCAATTCACGCTAATAAAAGCGTGGCCGGAACGGGGCGAATTCTTGTGGATCGCCCGCGCAATCAGTTCCTTCCCGGTACCTGTTTCGCCTGTAATCAACACTGTGGAGTCGGTCGGCGCAACTTGCACGATGGTCGCAAGGACAGACTTCAAGGCTGGAGAAGAACCGACGATCTCTTCAAACATGTAGGCCTGATCGATTTGCTCTCGCAACGCGAGGTTCTCCTGCCGTGTTCGCTCCTCCTCCTGTTTGCGATCGTCGATGTCAGTACCGGTCGCGTACCAGCGGATGACATTGCCTTGTTCGTCCCGCAGCGGGTTGTATTGGATGAGGAACCAACGGTACTGACCATCCCTGTGGCGCACTCGTCGTTCGTACTCGAATGGCATCCCTCGCGAGATCGCCACTTCGCGTTGGTCGTGCAGTCTTTCGGTATCCTCCGGATGAAAGGTGTCGCCAAATCTTTGGGAACTTACTTCTTCTTTCGTAAGGCCGGTGTATTCCAGGACTGCTTGATTCGCGTTGACAAATTTTCCGTCGGTCTTGAGAGCGACGATGAGCTGAGGTATTACATCGATGATGGTTCGAAGTTCAGCTTCGGATTTGGCAATTTCGTCGAAAGCCTTCGTTAGCGCCACCTCAGCGCGCTTGCGTTCATCGATGTCCGTCGACAGGTTATACCAACGGACAATGCGACCGTCGACGTCACGCTGCGGACGAACTCGTACTTGGAACCAGTGGTAGACGCCATCGGCGCGACGGCTACGAATTTCAACATCAAATGGCTCCCCAGTTTCGATGGCACGCTTAAAGGCGTCGACCGTGCGAGGAAGGTCATCCGGATGGACAGCGTCGCCGGTGGACCAACTCTTCATTTCCTCAATCGTCTTGCCGAAATATTCCAGGACCTGGCGGTTAACGAGTTCGACTTCACCTCTTGCATTCATGGTAGACACAAACCCAGGAATCGTGTCGACGATCAGACGGAGGTTTTGCTCATTCGATCGCAGTGCATCTTCAGCGCGTTTACGGTCGTCAATGTCGGTCAATAACATGTACCAGCCGGTTATGCGGCCTTCCGTGTCTCGCGTGGGCAGAGCGCGAGATTGGAACCAGCGATATACACCATCAGCACGCCGCTGGCGTAACTCAATGTCATACATATGCCCGGTTTCGATCGAGTGGGTCCACGCTTCGATCACGCGAGGAAGGTCATCCGGGTGGACAGCGTCGCTGGTGTCCCAATTCTTCAGGTCTTCAGCCGTCTTGCCGAAATATTCCAGGACTTGGCGGTTGAGCAGTTCGACCTCGCCCGCGGCATTCAAGGTACACACAAACCCGGGAATGCTGTCGACGATCAGGCGAAAGCGTTCCTCATTCTGCTCGAGCGCAGGCGCAGCCTGTTCGGAGGCGTGTCCTCTTGATCTCATTGCCTGAAGTATAAGTAACGTCATGGCTCCGCGACAAAGCGAACGGCCCCTCAACTCCCAGAATCCTGGCACTTCCTAAGATCCTGTCACACGTATTTCTCCTTCGAGCCGGCTTTTCACTGAAATCCGATTGGGTATTGGGTTTGCACTACGCGTCGTGATCAATGGTGGATGGACAGAATGCAAGTGCGGCACCGCGCCGGGGTCCCCACGCGGACAGCCCGCCTGGGGTGGCAGATGCGACCGCAACGTGGGCTGATATGACTTTTAGAATCGAGACTGCGGCGCGAGGGAGACTCACGGTATTCATCCTGAGCGGCCGAATTGAAACGCAGGCGATGGCCGAGTTGAAGAGACTTTTTAAAGGCCAAAGGAATTGGCGCGACATCGTTCTGGATCTGAAAGACGTCCGCGTAATCGATCGCGACTTAGTCCCCTTCCTCATGAGTTGCGAGGCGGATGGCGTGAAGCTTGAGAATTGCGCTTCATATGTTCGAATGGATGGAGAGAGCGAAAGATTGATCGTGCGTTCACGCGGGAGGACAAAGGAATCAAGATGGTATCCAACGACAAAAAACTGATCGCCGTGATCGGCGCGACGGGCCAGCAGGGAGGCGGAGTTGTGCGTGCGCTCCAAGCCGGCGGCCAATTCAAGGTCCGCGCTCTGACCCGCAATCCAGGCAAGCAGCGCGAACTCGCCGAGGAAGTCGTCGAGGCAGATTTAGACAAACCTGAGACACTCATAGCTGCATTTGAAGGGGCACACGGAGTCTTCCTGGTAACCAATTTTTGGGCATACGGAGGCGCTGACGAGCTTAAGCAGGTAACAGCGGCGATACGCGCTGCGAAGGATGCTGGTGTCAGTCACTTTGTCTGGTCCACTCTGCCATATGTGGAAGCGATCAGCGGCGGCGAGTTCAACGTCCCCCACTTTACCGGCAAGGCCAAGATTGACCGGATAGTGAAGGAAGCCCGGTTTGCGAATCATACGTTCGTCATCGCACCTTTCTACTACCAGAACCTTGTGGGCGCGCTGGCCCCGCAAAACCAAGCTGACGGATCGGTCGGCTGGGCTCTTCCTCTTGATCCAACTTTACGGGTCATTCACATGGGCGACATCAGCGAACTCGGCTACATCGTGGCCGGCGTATTCGCGCACCCGGATGAGGCAGGCAATGGTGAATATCTTCCGCTCGTCGGAGATTTCATGAGCTTCAATGACCTCGTCGACACGTTGAATCGACAGGGGCATAACCTTTCATACACTCAGATCCCAAAGGAAAGTTTCGCGGGTTCCTTTCCGGGAGCAACCGAAATTGCCGAAACGTTCAGCTACTGGGAAGCTCATACCTACCTCGGTTCGGATTCGTCAGATCGAATTGCCCTTGCAAACAAGATAGCAGGCAGGCAACCGACAAAGTTTTCAACTTGGGCCAAAGTGAATTTCCCGGCTTCTTGATGAGATCATTTGCAAAAGTGGTAATGTTGCCACTAAGTAGGGAAAACAGTTTTTCCGCGGAGGTTCCAACGATGGCTAAGTGGACTTTTGAGCCCGGACACACTGCAGCCGAGTTCCGTGCACGACACATGATGGTCACCTATGTTCGTGGACACTTCAAGGATGTTCACGGCTCGCTGGAGTTTAATCCAGAGAACCCGCGCAACTCTTCGGTCGAGGTGAGAATCGATGCTCGAAACATCTGGACCGGAGTGAAGGAACGCGACGACCATCTGCGGAGTGCAGACTTTCTCGATGTGGAACATCATCCCGAAATCACATTCAAGGGCAATCAAGTTGAGGTCAAAGGCGAACACGACTACGCGGTCACGGGTGATCTGACAATTCGCGGCGTCACTCGGCAAGTCTGCCTGGACGTGAGCTACCTGGGAGAGTGGGAAACGCCCTGGTGGGAGGATGGAGTTAACAAGGGGCCGAAAACACGCGCGGGTTTTGTAGCTACGACCAAGATCAATCGTCAGGACTTTGGCGTGAGTTGGCAGGATACGATGGATCGGAGCGGGATCGTCGTCGGAAATGAGATCGCCATCACCATCGATGCGGAAGCCATACTCGAAGCGAATTGATGGTGCTTGCATTGAGTTGATGGCAATGAACGAAAGGATAAAAACCCAACAAAAGGGAAATCGACTCAGCGACCGTCCCGACGATGTGAAGATGGGGCTAAGATGGTGGCGCGACGTGTTGATACGAAACCAGACGAAGCGATCCTTTGACGACCGCTAGCCGCATAAATACTGACTCATATCGTTTCGTCAGACTAGGTGGTACCCTCTCCAACGTTCTTAAAATCCGTTGGGAGTAATCCCGTGGGGGTTCGAGTCCCCCCTCGGCACCAATTGAGAATCAAATAGTTACGGGCAGTCAGCAATCTTCTGCTGACTGCCCGTTTCTCTGTTTTGTGTGCCAGCCTAAAGAAGTTAACCGGTTTTGGTGTTGCCAACTCAGACCTCAGTTGCTGACCGTCGGTTTCCGGAGTACTTACGGTTGCAACTGATTTCAACTCATTACGATTGTATTGAGAGGCCTTTTTTACGGCAGTGCCATATCGAAGAGAGAAATTGAAAATCGCTACTTTGCCGATGGGAACAAGACTTTGATAAAGGGTCTGAGGCGGTAAGTCATTTTGTGTTAATACCGATGCGGTATCAAATAAGCCTTTGGCACCGGCGCTTTGCTCTTGTGTTGTTTGAGCCAGACCGCTGCCTCCACTCAGTAAGCCACGAAACGTCCTCTCCTTATCTGCGCGCTCGACGAAGCTGATCAAGCTAATGGGAACGGGGATAGCATCCGTCCCAATCTCTTCCGCACGAAGTAGTGGGGTTCGGCTCAGAATGACTGTCAGGACATCCGCCACCAGAAGTTTTTGGCTGTTTCGAGACTTGACGCAGAAACATCCACCAGCCCGTGGTAAGTGAATTTGTTGTCCCGGGTGCATCCGGTTCTCACCACCATCAATTTTCCTTGTAGGAAAAATTAAGAACGCCTCGCCCATTGAGCCATCATCGAACTGCTCACGATCGACGATGTACACATAGCCGCTCTGGGCGAGTGATTCCAGCCCCAGGCGCACGCGTTCTCCATTATTCAGAGGCACGTTGTCGTTTATCCGAGTCGCCGTGTCCACCAGTCCTTTGCTGGAATCGGACGCTTTCGGAAGGGGACAGTCCGGGATTGGACACTGGCTCGGAGAGAGTCGCCAGATGGTCATGCCTAGCCGAACATATTCGTAGTTGCTCGGCGGCGGGCCTTCCGGAAAATCCTTGTCCACGATGTACACAAATGACGGCGCCGGCTCGCTTGGTTTCGCGGTCTTGCCTGGCTCTCGCCGGCCCGAGTTGTTCTTATTGCCGCGTTGACGCTTACCTGCAACATTCGCGGAGGTGCTTGTCCGTCCTCCCTGAATTTCAGCAGGGCGCTTCGCCAGGTACTCTTCCGATTTTATCGACTTCGAGCCTTCTTGCGCCGCAGCGAGCGAACACAAACAAAGGACGACCAGGAGCAACAAGCACATCGTTTTTGCGCGGGGTTTTGGGTTCATGAGGTCCTCTTGCTGTTGGCGGCTCGGCCGCCGCGGGCGCTTTATGAGTTAGGCTTATGAACAAAATCCAGACGCCGAACGATCACGTCGCCGCGTCCTTTGAGGATCGATCTCTCGTTACTCTCATCCTGAATTAGTTCCGTCGACGACTCGTTTTGTTTGAAGAAGTCCTGCAATTGCATTTGCTGACCTGGATTGTGAATTATCCCACCTGCCAGCGCGTCACGAAAAATCGGATCCAGGATTTGAGTCCGCTGCCGCGACCAAACTACCCACACTCGCTCGACTCCGACACCGCCGGTAAACCTATACCCGCCGGTCTTGATAGTTTGCTGCGCGGCCAGCAAAGGCTCGCCCTGGTTGATTTCCCTGGTTGGAAACATGATGTTCCACTCAGTCATTCCTTTTTCGTTGCGACCCTCATTGAGTACATACAGCGCGCCCGGCTCTGAGGTGATGATATTCAGCACAAACCGGTCACCAGTATGAAAATATTCGCGCCCGGCGGAATCGAACGGTTGGCCCAGTGGCTTATCGTCGTACATTCGCTGCACGCTCAGCCAATAAGTGAGCGAACGCTCGGGTCCCGGAAACCAGGATCGATATTTCAAGGTAAAGAGTCCGCCGATTCCGATCAGCAGCAAGGCGGACAATGCCAGGGCCAGGAGAGGCCAGCGGAATCTTCGTTCACGCGTCTGCGCAGCACTCGCGAACGCGGCGGGCTCGGGCTTGATCAGAGAAACCACTGTGGGCTCTGGCGGTCGTTCGGATTGCATTGTCGCCATCATGGAAGGAGTGATGTCGCGATCGATCGGAGCCGTTGCGACCGGAATATCGGCGCCACTGTCGTTCTCAAGTAGAGCTCGCACGAAATCATCGGCGAACTCACAAGCCTTTTGATATCGATTGGCGCTTTGGTAGGAGAGAGCTTTCAAAATCGCCTTTTCTGCTGCCGGCGGTAAGGCCGGGCGCAACGCCCGGGGAGCAAGGGGCGCCGACTTTTGCATCTCGGAAAGCTGAAAGATAGTTTCGGGATTAAACGGTCGGCGCCCGGTTACCATTTCGTAGGCGATGATTCCCAATGCGTAGACATCGCTGGCGGGCGACACTCTCTTCCCTTCAACCTGCTCCGGCGACATGTAGCTTGCCGTGCCGGCAACTTTTCCCGTTACTGTGCTCGGCGCTACAACCGAGTTTCTGATCCTCGCAATGCCAAAATCGATCACTTTCACTTGCCACGAACCGTCCCGACGTTGGCGCACCATGATGTTTTCCGGCTTCAAATCCCGATGCACCACGTCGCTTTCGTGCGCGGCCGTGAGCGTGCGGCCTAGCTGCGGCCAGATGTTGAGCACATCGTCGAACGACATCCCACGATCCGGACGCATGAGACTCCGAAGGTTGTCGCCTTCGACAAACTGCATCACTAGATAAGGATGACCGTTCGGCAAAGCTCCTGCGTCGAGCAGGCCAACTACACCTGGATCATCGATCCGGGTTAAGGCTTCAATCTCCTGGCGGAACTTTGTGACGATCCATTTGTCCTCGAGCGCTTTTTCCTTTAAGACCTTGACGACCACCCGTCGTAACATCACCTCCGGCTTATCGATGGCAAGATACAAATCTCCCATGCCGCCGCTGCTTAACCTCTGTTCGATGTAGTAACGACCGTCCAGCGTCTGGCCGACCAAATCGGAAACCTCTGTCGCGGTCGGGACTTCTGCGCGAGATTGTTGACTGGCCGCCGGCTCACCGCTCTTTCGTGGGTCATGAGCGGCCAACATAGATTCGACCTCGCGCCGCAATTCAATATTTTCGCCGCACCAGCGGGCGAGAAAGGACTGCCGCTCCGCTAGACCCAACTCCAAAGCTTCGCGGTAGAGCCTTTCAATTAGCGGTGAACGATTCGAATCCGTCATGGATTTCTCACCAGCGGAACTTCACGCTTGCGGCGCGTGAAGTCAAACAAAGATGGTTGTTGTTTTTGGATTCGCGCAGTACCAATGCTCGGGCTGGGGCGACAAACTCCCGGATCAGCGAGCTCTCGCTTCAGCAACACCAATCGCGGGCGATCGTTTCGTTGTTTTGATTTAGGCCGAGTTTCGTTGATCGGCCTCGGCTGACTGGCAAAAAGTTTCGGCACTTCCGCTACCGCGTATTCCAGCCACTCGTCCATGAAGATGGTCTTGTCCCGCGGCTTGAAGTCAGCATTGTTTCCGCCGAGCCCGTCCTCCAATAGAGCGTAACTCAACAGCCCGTGATTGATCCGCCGTCCGTCCGCTGTGGCGGGTAGCTCCATAGCGACATTGTCAGCTTGCGTAGCAGTAAGAATCCTCATGCGCTTGTCATACGCGAGTTGGCCAAGACCACGACTGCCCATCGGCCCGGGTTTGAAACCTGAGCCTTCAATGGCCGCCGTCGAATAACATGCGTCTACAATCAAAGTCATCTGCCCGGCGTCAACGTCACGCAACCACAAGGAAAGTTCGTCACTGGAGATGCTGCGCTGCCGCACAGTTTCCGTAAAAACGCTGCAAGCACCGGGTCCAGTGTCGTAGGGAATAAAGTAGAAGTTGCCGCTCTGATCGGCGAATCCATGGCTGGAAAAGAGAATCATCACCAAATCATCCGGCGTCGCCCTGGCTAACTTTTCGGCGTTTGGAATTGCGCGTTTGATTTCGTCCGCGACGGGCCGCCCCGCCAGCAAATCAAGCACCGCTTTGAAGTTGGCTTTCGTCGCGTCGCGCTTCGTAGTCACTTTCTGGCCGCGTCGCATTTCCCAATCAGAGATGAGCGAGATGGGAACAATTTCCGAGTATTCTCCAGTGGCGGCAAGACGTTGTGGCAGCACTTCCTGAAATCGACGCGCGTCGTTGGCGGCGAACTGCAAATCAAAGGCAGGATTTTCGTTCGCGTTCACGCCGACCGAAATCACATAAGCACGCGGCTTGACAGCGGGTTGCGTGGAAGGAGACTTTGAAGCTTCAGACGGCGCCCAACGCATTCTCGCCGTCTCGCTCTTGACACGGTCTTCATTGAAAGCATACGCGGAAAACTCGATGTCCTTCGCCTTTGAATTGCTGGGAAGCTGGACCGTGAAAGTGAAAGTCTTCTTGCCCTTAACCAGATCGACAACGTTTGCATCGCGCCAAGCGGCTAATTCATCTTCGAAATTCTTGTAAGAGCGAAATGTTGCTTGCAGCTTCTGATCCGAACTTGCGTGCCCGACAAGTTGACCGTCGCGAAACAGGCGGAGGTCGTAAACGCCCGAGACAAATTGCTTCTTCTTGGTCCAATCCGTAGCGCTGATGGTTACCGACTCCGTGATGTCCTTTACGGTTATCGTCACGTCTGCCACGTCAGATCGCAAGGGGTTGGTTCTGATTTGCTCGACGGCGACTCTCGGCTGAACCCGGTTGATGTCCGCGATCGAGGGCAACGGTTTGAATCTCTCATCGTTCAGAACTCGCCGCAGTAATCCCGGCTCATAGTACTGCCGCATAAAGATATCAAGCGGTAAAGGATTTCTTAACTCATTGTTTACCACCCAGTGCAAGCCTTCAATTTGATCAAGTGGCTTATTAGTATCAAACCGTCCCTCGGGCGTAACAACTGCCCACTCATCTTCTCCCAGCGCGATCAAACTGATCTTCAATTCCCCGGATCTGAAGTCAACAAGATTAATCCAGCCGTTTTCGCCAGACCTCACTTCAAACCTGCCGCGCAATCGGATCGACGCCGATTTCTTTCTAAGATGGTTCGGTACGAACGGGTAAACCGCCTCCGGAGTTTGTGGATCATTGGAATCAAGATTCTTCAAAAGTTTGCCAGATGCAGTCTCCCATAACCTCGTGCTGCCATCAGCACTGCTCGAAGCCGATGGTCCGTCCATCCAAAGAAAACGTGACTGAACTGACCGCACTTCCGTGTCCCTTCAGAGACAGCCGTAGTCGTCCTGATTGAGCATCCCACAACTTGATAGTGTTATCAGAACTTGCTGAGGCGATTGTCCTATTGTCGGGAGCGAATTCGATATCGGTAACGGCCCCGGTGTGTCCCTGGAAATCGTGGAATTGAGCCGATGTGACGTCCCATACTCTAACGGTAAAATTGGCCCCGGCGGAGGCAATCCTTTTACCATCCGCCGAAAACACCAGTTCCCCTCTCTCAAATCCACTTAATGGACGAAGCTGAGCTCCCGACTTTGTGTCCCAGACTCTAACAAGCGTGCCGCTGGCAAACGCGATTTTGCTCTCGTCCGTGGAGAAGACTACTGAACTCGAAATCCCTTCGGATCCATCCAACAAGGGAAGTCTCTTTCCCGAGACGACTTCCCACAAAGTCACCGTTCTCTCATCCGATATCCACATGGCGATCAGATTGCCGCGCGGAGAAAAGGCGGCAAAAGATTGTGCTTCCATTACCATGCTCACGTTTGAACTCGGCCCATGATGCTGTGCCCGAACCTTGTCATTCGAAGCAAGAGTCCGAAGGAGGTGTCCCGATTCCATATCCCACAACTTGAGTACCCGACCGCGGCCCAACCACGCAGCAAGAGTTGTCCCGTCCGGTGATAGTGCGTATGAGCCGACAGCGAAAGCGTCCCCTTTCAGAGTGTGAAGCTGCCGACCTGCGGTCAAGTCCCAGAGTTGCGTCTTGTCACCAATAGTTGCCAGCATTCTCCTGTCCGGAGAGAAGACCAACTGCCGGACTGAGCCCGGAGATCCTTCAACGGTCGAAGATCTTTCACCTGTTGTTGATTCCCACAAGACAAAACCCTTGTCGTTCCACGAAAGGATAATCTTCCCATCCGGTGAATAACCGGCTTCGGCGACACGTAGCGTGCCAGCGAGAGATCCGGTCTCGCGCCACGAGTAGGAATCCAGGAGTTTGATAGTCTTGCCACCCTCTACCCATGAAAGAGATCTCTTTCCGTCCTCGACAATCAGTAGACTACTCGGCTCCTTCAACGTTGGAAGCTCAACGCTTGAGGAAACATCCCATAGCGTAGTTGAGGTCAACTTGATCGAGTTTGGAGACCAGTTAGGGGCAACGCTGACGGCGCCGATTGCGAGTGTCTTTCCGTCAGGTGAAAAGCGAGAAACAGCGGAAGCTTCAATATGCTGTTTGACGATTCGCGGCGGGTGCGGCGAGCCCACATTCCACAATGCGATATTAGAGTCATTGAAAAAGCCGTAACTAAGCGCGATTATTTTTTCGTCCGGTGAAAATGTCACACTCCAAATGCCATTGCCGCCGAGACCGGTGAGTTCCTGCCCTGTGGCCACGCTCCACAACCTGAGGTTGCCGCCCTGACGAACTGCAACCATGCTCCCACGGGGCGAAAACACAACGTTGCTCATGCCAGGGCCATTGAAAATACCTTGTAGAGTATGAAGTTGACGGCCGGTTGCTGCGTCCCAGACCGTTAGGAGCTTATCGTTCCAGGCAGCAATCGTCTTGCCACCGGGAGAAAAGATGAGATTTCCGTAATTAGTATCAGCGGTTAGATTCTGAAGTTCGTAACCTGATGTCGCATCCAATAGCGTAATTTTTCCATTCCCCAGCCACGCGATCGTGCTCAGATCCGAAGAAAAGAACGCACTAAAAAAACCGTTGCCCGAGCCTTGGAAGGAACAAAGCTCGTTTCCAGACAGTGTGTCCCACAAGGTAAGCTTTGTAGTGGTCCAGGCGGCCACCGTTTTACCATTTGAAAACCACATGGAAGTTGTGTTACCGCCGCTCCAGGTGAACGAGTGAAGTTTTCGCCACGATTCGATATCCCACACCGTGATCGTGTTGTCCTTCAATCCAAGCAGGGCAACTGTTTTTTGGTCCGGTGAGAAGGCAGCCCCATCCGCTCCCTTTAACGTATCCAGTTCCCAGCCAGATCGAACGTCCCACAACTTTAAGGTTCCATATGAACCCCAGGAAGCAATGGTTCTTCCATCCGGAGAAAACGCGGCCGAGCCAATGGAATGACCGGTCTCAAGATACAGATCGAGTTTCTGTCCTTCTTGTGCGTTCGCCGGACTACATAACCCGGATCCCACGAACACCAATGTCATTGCAACAACAATTCGTCTCAATGTGTAACTGTCCCTAGTCGCCCGTTTGGAACCATCGGAGTTTCGTCACGGTCATTGCCAACCTGATCAGACCAACCTACGGATTTCGCACCAACACCGTATCTCCGCCTTGTCGCGCGAAATCAAACAGCGCCGGTTGTTGAAGCTTCGCATGTTTCGTGGGCCCGCTCGGAGTGGCGCTGAGCGCTGGACCAGTGTCCTGCAAGCCGCGCGCGTTAGCGGTGAGAATCAAGCGCGGCTTATCCACGGCGGTGCTATTCAATCCGATTGCTCCACCGATAATTTCTTCGTTCAGTCTCGGACCGGTCCTCGCCGTACTCCAGCCATTCCCGCAGAGTGATCTTCTTGTCCTGTGGTTTGAAGTCTGCATGCTTCGATTCCAATCCATCGCGAGTGAGCGAGTAACTTAAGAGACCCTGGGCGATCGATTTGTTTTCCAGCGCCACGTTGTCGGCCTGTGTTGCGGTCAGGATTCGCATGCCCTTGTCGTAGGACAGTTGCCCCAGGCCGCGGCTACCCATCGGTCCGGGTTTGAAGTCCCGTCCTTCGATTGCCGCAGTCGAATGGCACGCATCAACAATCATCACCAACTCGCCGGCATCAACATCGCGCAACCAGACAGATAGATCGTCGCTTGAAGATACTGCGTTGGCGCACCGTCTCAGTGAACACTTTTTCGGTCCCTGCACCGGTGTCGTAAGGAATCAGATAGAAGTTACCGGCTCGGTCGGCATAACCGTGACTCGAAAAGAGAATCAGTACCAAATCATCCGGCGTCGCCGGTCGCAACTTATCAAAGTTTGGAATCCCGGAGTTAGCGACCGGTGCCGTGACCGCAGTGTTTGCTGGTGCGGGCGAGGGAGGAGACGGCCGGGTCTTTGGTGGTGGCCGCCGGCCTCTCGACGGCGTCTTGGTTGCGACCGGAGTGGCCGTCGCCACTATCGCAGGTTTTGCCGCCGTGTCATTCGCAGGTTGATTACGATTGCTGAGCCGCATCAGTACTTTTTCAAAATTGGCTTTGGTGGCCAGCTTTTCGGTCACCAGCAGCTTCTCGCCCTGCCTTTGATAATCGGAGGTTAGGGTGATGGGGACGACCTCGGAAAAATGTCCGACGGCCAGGAGATCTTTTTCGATCGCCGTCCGCATCGCGCGCGCGTCATTGTCGGCAAATTCGAGATTGAAGGCCGCATTTTCGAACGCGCTCACACCGACAGAGATGATATAGGCCCGGCCCTTGCTGGGCTGCGCCGCAGGCGGCAGATCGTAATAAAAGCGGTCAGTCAAACTCTTGACACGGTCTTCGTTGAAAGCATACGCCGAAAAGAGAATCCGACTTTTTTCCGCATGCTGGGGAACCTTAACGTTGTCGAAGGTGAGCAAGGCTTTCCTGGTCGAGGCATCGATGCTAATACGGTTGGCTTGTTGCCACGCTGTGACTTCTTCCGTGAACTTCTGCGAGCCTTTTTGCTGTGCTAACTGTGCCAACTTATCCGGCGGCGTGCTGTACCCCACCAGTTGGCCATTGCGAAACAGCCGCACGTCGTAGACCCCTGACCGCATTGGCTGGCCCTGCGCATTCGTTTGAGTTTCGCTGAGGCCATCCGCCACCTCGACAATGACGCGCACAGTATCGGCCTTTACAGGAACTACTTCTTTTATCTTCACCTTAGGTTGAGCGCGATTCATTTTTGCCAGGTCCGGAATGGCTTCGAAGTCGTCGGCACTCAACAACCGTGTCAGCAGGCGCGGCTCGTAAAAATAGCGCATGAATACTTCGACCGCCTCTGGATTGAAGGGTTCGTGCGGCATGACCCAGTGCACTTCTTCAATTTCGTCAAGCCGGCTGGTGTCAAAACGGCCGTCTGGAGTAGTCAGCATCCAATCATCTTCGTTAGGCGCCACCAGAGATCCGAGTTCGTCCTGAGTGGAGACATTGAAGAGTCTGACTTTGTTTTCCACGCCCCCAAGCGCGATCGTCTTACCGTCGGGGCTGTATGCCAAACTACCCCAAAGGTCGGTTTCAATTCTCAGCTTTTCCACGCGTTTGGTTTCCAGATCCCAGGAATAGATTCTGCTGAAGATGGTGAAGGTGAGACTGTTCTTGCGTGGCACAAAAATAAAGCTGCTTACGTTCGTTCCGAGGTCGAGTTTGTGCTCGTACAATTGCTTCCCAGTGGTCGCGTCCCAGACTTTGATCATATCTTTGTCTTCACTCGCCATTAGTTTGCTGTCTGAACTAAAGACGACCTTGGAAACGTAGTTGCTTTGAAATTCTCTTTCCACGTCTTTTTCAAAGATCGGACGCCACGGAGTTCCAATTTCATAAACGTCGATTTCGGTTTTGTTTCGAAACGAGTCCCAAATCGACTGGCCCTTAGGCATGTAGGCAAACTTCTTCGAGTCAGGACTGAATGCAAACTGGTTTTCCAAAATGTTGCCCGCCTCAAAAACTTGTTGACCGGTCTTGATGTCCATGACCCGAAGCTGAACCTTCCTGGAGGCAAAGAATTTTAGTCTCACCTTCTCTTCCAGAATTTCTATCGCCACCATTTCGCTATCAGGGCTAAACTGCGCAGCGATGATCTTTTGGTCGGGCGGATCTGAAACGGGAAAGCTACGAAGCTCTTTGTCCGAGTTGAGGCCGTAAACACTCAAAGTTTTCTCGTCCGCGGAGACACGCAAGAGTAGTTCTCCGTTTGGCGAAACCGGCAGGTTATTACCCAGGGCCGGCGAGGTTTCAACGATTCGCTGCGGATTGGAGCGCTTCTCCAAATCCCACAGCTTCACACCGCCAGCGAAGTTCGAGGTTAGCAACAGCTTATCGTTTGCAAATCGCGGAACGGTGGTGAGGGGAAACGGGATGGGGACCTTTTGGCCTTTGATGGTCCCGCGTTTTGCGACCGCGAGCGTCATCAGTTCTTGCCCGGTAACCGAATCCCACCGCTGAATGTTCTTGAAGTTCTTACAGCCGTTTATTGTCTTGCCATCCGTGCTGTACCGAATGGGACAAAGTTGCCGGAAGTATGCGCTGACCGCTTCACTGGGCTTTTTAGTCTTTGGCACACCACTGCCCTTTGTCGCAGCGCTTTTTTGCTTGTTCTTGTCATCGTCGGTATCGAAGGGGTCGTCCTGCTCAACTGTCAGGATTTCTTTGTTGTCATCGATCCGCAGTACGTGTATGACGTTGTCCCCTGCCTGATAGGCCAGGGACTTGCCATCGGGATTGAACGTCACCGCCCGAATGCTTTTGTTCTTAAAGAGCAAATTTCGCAACTGGTCAGCGCCTTCAATCAAGTTTGATACCACGTCGCCCACGTCGCCGACGATTGGAACTCTTCCGATTTTTCGCCCCACACCAATCACATCTTCTTCACCCGGTCCGTCGATCAGTTTTTTCACTTCCTTGCCATCGTTAGCGTCATAGACTTTCAACGTGCCGTTGATATTTCCGCAGGCGATCAGCTTCCCGTCCTGACTGAATGAAAGCGCCGAGAGCGCGGCGATATCTGTGTTGATGATGCGCGTTTCTTTGCCCGTGGCCGTTGACCAGAGTTTTATCCGGTAACCCTCGACCACACCGGCCACCAGCGTGCCATCGCTGGTTAACGCGACCAACGGCACAAACTCCTTATTGGCCATTTGGTACAGGACGCTGCTCTTGGCTATGTCCCAGACCTTTACGCCACCGTTTCCGCCACTGACCAAAACCTTTCCCGTTGAGCTAAATGCCACCGGTGAAGGCAGGTTGAAAAAGGGGTTCGTTTCTTCTTTCTTGCCAATCTTCGGCACCGGAATGGGAAGGAAGCCTCCGCCACCGCTCTTAATTGGAGTAAGGCGATGAAGAATCGCAGCCGTGCTGACATCGAAAATACGCAGAACTCCATTCTTACTGAGGCAGGCAATGCTTCGGCTATCGGGATGAAACGCCATTCCCACGATCTGATAGCCGGGAATACTCACAATCTCGTGACCCTTGCTGGTAAGCCACAGCTTCAGCACGCCATCGGCCGCCAAAGTTGCCAGCAACTTTCCATTCGGACTGTAAACGAAGTCCGTCACCATCGAAGTGTGACTGGTCTGCACCACCAAACGTGGTCGTGCCGCGGTGGAGCTAAATAGGCTGCTGGCTGGCGGCTGAGCATTTGGAATACTTCCACTAGCAACAGGCGCGGGCTCGGTATTCGCCGTGGAGATGGAAGACAGAGTAGAGGCTTTGAGCAGGATTGCGCTGATGATCTTGCTTTGGACGGACTTCAAGATCGCTTCGGGATTATTTCCTTTTTCTGCCAGTGTTTCTTCTGCTGCACTTTGATCGCTGTTCACGCCTTCGACGCGATACTGAACTTCCAGTTTGTACTTGGCTCCAAAAGGTAAGCGAAATTTTGGCGAATCGCCGGCAAGGGTCAGAGACAATGTAAGCTGACAACCAGCCTTCACGGCTTCCTGTTTGTATGTATCCGGATCACTAGCGTTCTCCAAAACGGCAGCCTGAACTACCTGCTCCCTAGTCTTTAATTCGCCGATCAAGCGATCAACAAAAGCTTCTCCCGACAACGAACCCTGCTTGATAGTCGGCGTAAGGATGCACAACCGCGTCGGCCCTTTGGCTTGAGTTGGAACTGACGGGGCGGAACTCGGTTGGCTAAGAAATTTTCGCGTCCCATGATCTAACCCCTTGCTGGCCCCGGCCAGAGACTGCGAAAAGGGTGACATCCAAGAAAGGACCGACGCCCACAGCAGCCACGCAGTCAGGGACCGCTCAAACCACGTGCGGAGAAAAGAACGATGAGTATTCGTTTTCACGGAGCACCTCCCGGAGCAGGCCAAGGGGCCCTAAAGCTGTTTTTGGTTATGAGTAGGTTTAGTTCTCTTCAAACTGTGAGTAAGAGGTCTAACCAGTCAAGCAACTACAAACTATCTTGAGCTGTCCATCGAGTCGCAAGAAATTCTGCGGGAACTGGCTGCGCATACTATCACAGGCCTCAATGGGCGCAAGAAGAGTTTGCAACGAGGTTTGCCACACGATATGGGAAGGATTCCTGTGAGAAAACCGAAGGACCGACCCAGCCGTCGTGAGAATTTGAAACCACGAGTCCGCGAGATAGGGGGCGACGACAGGCACTGAACGATTGAATCAGGCGCGGTCGCCCTTCGCTCCAGACCTCGACCGAAAAGAGCCTTCTCAAGCAGCTCTTCAGATTGCCAATGGTCCCCCGTCATCAATATCAGGCTCTGGGTTTACCTTGGGCTGAGAGTCCACTGATCCCCTCTGATCCGAAATTTCTTCGTCTTTGGAATCGGAGAGATCCTCAGTGTTCACCTCATGGACGTTTCCCACGGCATCATTCTTCTTCTCACAGTCACTTGAAACCCTCTTGGTCATCGCTGATGTCAGATTTAAAGACTATGGCTGATGAGAGCACGGATCACGGCTGGCCGTTCAACAAATCCAGGAGTGACGACTGCGGATAAGAAGGCGGCACGCGCGCGAGTTCGTCGAGGCGCTTGTTGCTTACCGCGTGGACCAATTGCACCTGCGACCGCCGGCGGGCTTCAACTATCGCGTTGTATTCGCTGTACGGCAGGAATAGCTTTAGCAGTGCGGGGAACACCTCGATCAGAATAAAGAAGATCCTAAGCCCCCAGGAAATACTGAACGCGCCGGGTGACGTGTTCTTTAAACTCTCCAGCGCTTGATAACGCGCGAGAAAGTCGTGGGCTTGCGCTACATGTGCGTTGTTATATTCCAGTTGAAGCTGCTGTCGTGCCTGCCCTTCCTCCCCTTCATGCTTCAGCAACTCGGCCTCGGCCTTGGCAAGCGTTTGTTGATTTGCGTCGCGGTTGCGTTCGGCTTCGCGATATGCCGGGCCTTGTCCGGCGATACCAGTTCTGCCGCTCAGCTGCCGTCCCACAGTCTCGGCTTCCATCATCGCGTTCCATCTGTTTATCTCGTCACGATAGTGCTGCACTTTCCCTTGAAGTTCACCTTTTCTCTTGTCCAAAGCATCGAGTTTTGCTTTCAAGCGTTCTTCGGGATCTCTGTTTTCCTGCTTGCTCAATACGATCAGGTGCTTGTCTATACTGTCCTGAAGCAGGCGCAACTCTAGGGGCACGGCGACGATAAAGCCGATCGCGATCGCCAAAGGCAGACGAATCCAAACAGCCCTCTTTACCTGCGCGCCCACGATCTCCCGGTCGAAGACAATGATCATCGCCGCATAGAGGATCCCAAGAGGCACCGCAACAAACTGGCCCCAAAAGTGACTGCCAAACGCCGTATAGATCGCATAGCTCCCAGAGAAAAAGGCGAGCACCCCTGTGAGCAGCACCATCACTCCCAACGACGTCTGCGTCATTCGCGCGACGAGCGTACAGCAGGGCGAGTTCATGGCGTCAGGATCTGTCTTTGAAAGGAATTGAAAGAATCGTTCGATCGCTTTTAACGGGTTCATTGAAGCCTCCTCGGTAAATCTGTTCGATGATTAGTGTCTACTGATGTCGCACAGTGCATGCCGGCGCTAACCGGCCGGCGCGGCGTAATTCAACTCGACGGTGACGTCGTTCAAGGGCTGGTAGCCGTCGAGTCCCATGTGTTCTTTCAGACGCATCGGGGAGATTAGAGGCGTTGCTGCTTGTTTGAGCGGGAGTGTTTTTAGAAGCGCCAGATTCGCTGAATGCAACGGAATCGGCGCATTGAGTTCGACAACGATCTCCTTCAGCGCGACAGGAGCTGGCTGCGTCACCGAGATAGTGATCGGCGCCGGCATAACCACGTTTACGCCTAAGGCCGAGAGCTGATAGGTCTTACTCTTCGTGAGCCAAACCGTGGCGGAACCGCTAGGCGAGTTGCTGAACGACACGATACGGCCCGACCGCTCCTTAAGCTGCACGGTGTGCGCGTTCGGCACCGCCCATTGAAATGTGATTGACTGACCGGGTGCGATCGAAGTTGCACTCGCGGTGAAGACCACCGGCAATTGCGGCGCAGCCGGAGGTACTGGCGGCGTCGAGATCGGACGTTGAGTTCCACTGCGTCCGCCGCGTGAACCGGCGGGAACAGACACCGTGCCCGGTTGCGGAAAGGGGTCCCAATTCCCGCGCTTTTTCCCCGCGTTGAAGAGACGCGCTCGGTCACACCAGGGACAGGTTTGGAGATGGTTGAAGTAGTAGTGCAGTTTGTTTGCTGTGCACTTAGTCAGCTCACTTTCAGTATCACGTAGCGCTCTGTGCCAGACTTTCGCCGTCGGGCGCATTCCCGGATTCTGGTGTCCATCGACAAAACACTGGTTGAATAGCTTTTGCAAAGCAGGGTGCAGCATCGCGTACGGCGGCGCTCCGCGCGGTGGACTGATTCCATCCGGACTCTGTGCGTACGGGAAGTAGCCTCTTTTCAAACATTCGAGCGTTTCGACAGCGTTGCTCGGGTTACTGAACGCGCACGCGAACGGTAGCTGACCCTCCATCAATAATTGAAAAAGCAGAACCCCGAGCCCGAAATGATCCTGCTCCGGCGATCGATCAAACTGATCGAGAGAAACGCCTTGAAACTCCGGCGGAGTATAGAAAGGCGTGTGGACCTTACATCGATAGACAATTCCGCCCTCTGATCTGATCTGAAACGAATCAGTGTCGACGATCGTCACCAGGGCATTGTTATCCGCCAGGATGTTGCCTTCGTTAACGTCGGCGATAACGTAGCCTTTCTCGTGAAGGGCCCACACAGCGCTGGCGAGGTTCGAGCCCAGGAGGCACAACGACCGATACGTGAAAAACGGCAGATGTGTCCGTCTGATACCAAGATCATAAAACCGGGAAATGGGATGAGCGTCGCGCAACCGTGGCATCACAAAACCACAGACTTCCTGGTTGTGTTGCCAAACAACCAGATCCTTCGGCCAGGCGATTGACGCATGTCCTTTGTGCTGCATCGGGTCGGCGGGAGGATTAGTTATCATCGCCGTTAGTTTGTTGATGCGTTCGTCTTCGACTTTATCCCGATAAATCTTGATGACCAGGGAGTCGTCTCCCGGCACTTCATAGATCGCTCCCTCGGTCCCGCCACCAAGAAGGAGGCTGTCGTCGAGCGTAAGATCCTGGCCGCCCTTTTGGGTCTTAAACTTCAGAGTCGTCATCGCGATCATCCACTAAAGCCGCGAAAATGAGGGTGACGTCGTCGTCGGTTAGCTTCCCTACTCGCTCAGAGTGAAGAAAACTTTCCAACTCGGTTGCGACTGCAGCTTCATCCGTCGTGCTGCGAACAAAATCAAAAATAGGAGTAAAGAAAGCAATGTGTGGCGCAAACTCGGGCCACTTCAGAGATAGCATTTGCAAACCGTCTGAAAACGCAGCTACTCCGGAAGCACGACCGCACCAAACTCTTACTTGCTTCGCTTGCCACGCATCCTGGGAGGTGAGGAAAACTGTTTCGTTGAGATATTCTCCGGGCGGAGGTTTCGTCAGACTGAACATCTCATTTGCTTGATCGGCCACGACTGTTGCTCCGTCGCCAATCTGAGCCGCCGCGATATAGTCACGAAGCGCAATCACGAGAATCATAGTGCTGGCCAGCTCTCCGCCGTCGAGGCTGCGCGCCGTGGCTTCCGTCTGAACTGCTGATAACGCCGCCGCCATAGCCTCTTCAAGAATGAGCCGGAGCGTGGGAGCGTCGAGCGCATCTCCGGCTTCCGTCAAACCACGACAGACTTGTGCGACACCGTTTTCGACCGCGACAGTGGCGCCAATCTCGGCAAACTTTGCCGACCCGGCACCGTCCGCCACGCCGATCACGAGCACACCTGGCGTAGGTTGGACTACCCAATATGCATCTTCGCAATTTGCCCCGCGGGCTTCGTGGCGGGAGCCGCATTTGCGGGCCGCAGCCACCTGCCACCTGGGCGACCTTGAAGGCGCCGACGCATTCAGAGTCACACAGTGTTCGAGAACCGCGCTTGTCATCCGACGAGCTCCCAGCTTCCGGTATTGTTTTCCAGAGCCACCATATTGCCAGGCACTGACTGGCTCACCGTTTTCAGACTGGCGGATAGCCAAAGAAAGAGCTCAGCGAACTTTAATTCCGAAAGCATCTTGTGCGGACGCACGGAGATACTCTTCAGGGACTCTTGCCTGGCTCCTGCGACACCGACCGCAAAAAACATGACGCCCTTTTTGCTTTCTTCCTCGCCAACGCGCTGTGCGACCTGTTGGGGATTGGAAATCTCTCCATCAGTTATCAAGAAAGCCCACGGACGATAGTAAGGAACGCCGTTGGACGTGTACTGACGCTTGCGCTGCTGAAGCAGATCGAGCGCCAGGTTAACGCCGCCAGCCATGTCTGTCGTTCCGCCGGCTGTGAGCACAGGTGGAAAGAATGCTTCAGCGGTTACAAACTCCTGCACGACGCGCGTATTCGTGTTGAACTCAACTATCGCCACCTCCACGCGTTTGCTGGCCACTTCGTCCTTCGCTAATTCATCGCGGAAGATTCTTAGGCCCGCATTGAGAGCGTCGATTCTGTCGTCAGCCATCGAGCCCGAAGTGTCGAGAATGAGCACACAAGCACACCGAGGCTGTGCGTTAATCGCAAATTCAACCGATTCTTCAAGTGCTGGCATTTTACAGTTCTCCTTAAGATTGATCTGATGGCTCCAGCTCCGCACACCGAGTTTTCGGCAAACTCGTACAGCGCCGCGCCAAAAGCAACGTCTGAACCCTAACAACCAGGGTGCATTAACTGTTGACTACTTATAAGTGACGAAGACGGGTCTGAAATTTCGTGGAGGTGAGATTTTTTTGCACGGTCAGTTTCGCGCTTGAGACTTCGTTAACTTTAAGAACACTACTTTCTAACTTTGAATGCGTAGTCAGCGACAACCTGAGCGGCGCCGTCCGACACACCCAGCAACTCGATTCGATAGTCGTTGTACGGAAAGACAGAAGAACTGAGCACAAACGAAAGCTTATTCTGTTTAATCTGCGACGCGGGTATGGAATCGCGGGACCAAACCTCACGCCCATCATAAGTCTTTATCAGCACGTTGTAAGTCGGATATGCCGGCGTCGGCGGCACTTCAAGCAGGAGTCTTAGAAGAGTTGCATTGCCATTGAGCGAGACGGTTTTCGCACCTCCGGCTCTTTCGAAGCTGGTGGGAAGAAGGATAACTGAAGCGACAGACCTGGGTTCGCGATTGCGCAACTGCGCCAGGGCTTCTTCAGCCTGAGCTCTCATCTTGATTTCAAGGTCTAATCTTTTACCCAGCTCACTCGAGTCCTGCAGTTCCTTCCTCAGCGCCTCGCGCGCTTCCTGCACATTGCGCTCCAGAGCCGCGCGCTGGACAACTAATTCCCTGGTTTGTCGTCGATACTGGAAAAGGAAATATGTCGCTCCGCCGACGAGTAGGAGGACAATGAGGCCAGCGCTGAGGCTTAAAGCTTTGGGCAGACCTCTTAGACCGGTAGCAATCAGATTCAACGACGCCTGTGACTGAAGCCAGGGTGAAGTTTTCGGGATAACGATTTCGCCGTTATCGAGTGCCGCTTTTTTCTTTTGCTTTTGTCTCTCCTCTTTCGCCTGGCGAGCCCTCCTCAGAGAGGCAATCAGATCTTCGGTAAACTTCACCTCCCGTTTTTCCAACAACGAGGACCGGAAAAGAAGGTCGGCATTTTTCCGTTCTTCATCCGTAAGCCGTCCTAAGACGTAGTCATCCACGATCGAGTCTTCCATTACCAGGAGTTGATCAAAGTAGTCGTCATCGGCCAAAAACCGTTCTTCGACCTCATTTCGCTCTTCCTCGGATAATTGTCCCGACAGAAAGCGTGTGATCAGTTCCTCTGTTTCTGGACTGGGTTCGACGCTCATGACTTCATTAGATAGATGACAGTAAGGCGAATTAATTTCTTACCTTACTCAGCCGCATGATGCAATTCTCGACACAAAGCTTAAGGGCGACCTTGTAGCGAAACACTGTCAACCGCAGCGCGTTTATCGTTAATCCTTTCTCGCGCGCAAACTGCTCGCGATCGATACTATCCAGGTAGTACTCCGCCAGAAACTCACGCTTGTGCGGCGGTAATTGGGCGAGGCATAGAGTCCAGCAGTCTTCCGTTCCTTCCGGTGCGGGCAGGTCACGCAGTTCGTCTATGTCGGTCTCAATCCCACTTTTCTTTTTGGCCCTGAGATACTCATAAAAGACGTGACTGGCGATTGCACGAACGTAACGGTAGGGATGATCGGCAGAGATCTCACGGCCTGCCTGAATATTCTTTACCAGTCGGGAGATGGTTTCATCGGCCAGGTTTTCCGGATCGTCGCAGCGCCTCCAGGCGAAAAACCTGACCAGCCTCGAGCGGCAGCGCCGGAAACCCTCTTGGGGAGACAAAGCTTCCGGCTCGAGGGCCTGGAGCAATGCATCAAAGGCGGCGGAGTCGGATTGAGTTGTCATCAAATCAGACCATCTGTAGAAGGAAACGAGACTACAGTCAGCGCCATTCTCCTTGCAAGATAAAGGCGGACCAGTAGTGTGGGATTAAACTCTTGTTCGCTTGCCACATTCTGATTTGCGCAGTGCGTAAAGCCTTGCTCGGCGAATCGCGTTGTTTGAGTAGCGCCTCGTAAAAGTAACGCATAAACTCCGCCGTCGCGCGATCGTTGATGCGCCAAAGCGTCGCGACTACCCGCGGCACGCCCGCGTACATGAAGCCACGAGTCAAACCAATCAAGCCTTCGCCGCGCGTTTCTTTTCCGAGAGCGGTTTGGCAAGCGCTTAACACTACCAGGTCGGCTGACAGATTCAGGTTGTAGATCTCATTAAGCCTGAGAAAACCGTCTTGCTTTCGACCCGTCTGGTCGACCAGCGAAAGCACAATGCCTGAGAGTTCAGGATGAGAATTATGGAGGAGCGCGTGCGTGGCGAAGTGGATGATCTGATATTCGCCGATCGCCGGATCGAGCACCGCCTTCAGGTTTGCATCGAAACCGACAGCGCGCATGACTTTCTTATCACGAGCCAGATTGAGAATGGATTCTGCTTCTTCCAAGCTAAACGGGAGTCGCTCAAAAACAAGTGGTTTATTATTCAACTCCAACTGGACCAGCGGTTGTTCCGTGTCGGAGCCACGCAACGCGGCAATGTTCCTCGGTTCTCGCGTTCTCGCTTGTAGCCGGCTTAGTCGAACACGAGGATCGTCTTTTTCAAACACCGGATCGGCGATGACAGCCAGTGTCTTGTTCGCCACCGTACGGCCGCGCAATTCATTTCGCAGCACTGCGAGCGTCGAGATTGAAGGTAGCGTGACGATCTCGTGGTTGATCACGAGTGGAACTCGAAGACCACCTACTTTGACTCCTGGTTCGGGCAGCGCAGCGAAAGGTATGTATTGGAGAATACCGTCGGCGACGATCACGAGGCGTTTGCCCGGCAGAAGATGCGCCACTGGTTCGAGCAGAATTTTGCTCAGCTCGCTTGCGGCGGTTCGATAGTCATCAACCGTCGTGGCCCCGACATGCTTTGATAACGCGTCATAGAGCACCTTCGCAGAGCGGTTTATCTCCGCCCTGGGAGGAAGATTGAAGCTCTCGATCGAGTGCTTTGTGACGGCCCAACCGTAGCTACGCCCGGTTCCGAGAGCGTACTCCAGGAGCAGTGTGTCCTCGTCGAGCTTCCCGCTGAATAGTCGAGAGATTCAACGGAACTGGCTGCGTCAACGCTGCGTACTTTGGGCTCTGGTCTCTTACTCTCGATTCAACTTCCTTGTATTGGCTCAACAGGCTCTCCACTTCCTGCCGAATCGCAGCCTCGCGCTCCGGCTGGGCCCTACCGCTCAGGAGACGCGTTTGCTGTTCCGCTTTTTCGTTGAGTCGTTGTTGTATCTGCCGTTCTTCTTCCAGTAACTGCGGATCGACGCCCTGGCGAATGTCGGTGCGTGCGGCGATCAGGTTTTCCGAAAGGGTTCGCGCTCTGGCGTGCTCGTTTACTTCCAGCGCCAAAGTGGCGTAACCACCTGAAGGGTACCGCTCATGCATGCGCATCAGAAGATCGACGTAAAACTCGTAATGCCGGTAAACAGTCTCGAGATAAGAGATCCGCAAAGCGGGACTAAGCACTCTCGCGAGCACCTTCTCGATCAACTCGAGCGAGCTCTCAATGTCGCGGCGGGCGTCGTCCAAACGGCCCAAATCGCGCTTCGCGGTCGCGAGATGCAGCAGCGTCTGTACCTCGCCACGGCGATCGGCAACGGCCTGCATCAACGATAACGCCTGTTCATAGTTACCAAGTGCCTCGCCTCTATTACCAAACTTTTCCGCCAGTTTTCCAATGGCTACGAGGGCGAGGGCAGCGCCGCGACGATCCTTTACCTCCTGGCTTAAAAACAACGCTTGGCGGTACTGAGCGAGCGCTTCCTTGGTTTGCTCTTTCTCGGTAAGAACATTGCCGATGTCTCTCAGCGCGTGCGATTCCATTCGCCGATCCTGGACCAGCCGACTCATCGACAGTTTGCGATAGAAAGACTCCAAAGCACGGTCGTTGTCACCCAGCGCGAGGCGCACGCGGCCGACATAAGCTGACGTGACAGCGGCGTAGTGATGGTTCTCGATTGCAGCGTAAAGCTCGAACGCTCGCGCGAAGCATTTGAGGGATTGGGAGCGCTCACCAAGCGTGTCGTAGAGGTACCCGATGCCGTTTAGAGTGGCAGCTTCGCCGTTCTTATGGCCGATGGTACGGAATATCTTTAGCGCCTGACCGTGCAGGTCAAAAGCGGACTGTTTTTCGCCTTGTTGATTGTAGACGCCGCCCATTGCTGTCAACGTCGAGGCCCTTTTCTGTTGCTCGTTGGTTGCCTGCCAGATCTCCAGCGCCGCTTTGTAGGAACTCAGCGCCAGTTCCATGTTGCCCAGGTCACTGTGCAGATGACCGAGGTTGAGACTAGTTAGCGCGAGCACACGCGGCACTTTGATTCTTGTCGCGATGACCAGCGCGCGCTCGAACTGGTCCTTCGCCTCCAACACGTCGCCGGCTATCGAGTTCGCCACGCCCAGACAGTTCAATGCCAGCGCGGTCCCCTCGTCAAAGACGAGGCGCTCGGAAATGAAGAGGCCCCGACGACAATGAGGAACAGCCTCCTTCACATTCGCCATTTCGAGATAGGCCTCGCCGAGTTTTGTAAGAACGGTGGCTTCGAACCGCTCGTCTTTGAGATGCAAGGTGAGCGGAAGCGCCTGGCTGTAGTGAACGATAGCGCTTTTATAATCGCTCCGCAGCACAGACACGTCACCGAGTTTTTCAACTGTTTCTGTTTCCAGGCGGGATTCGCCCGCGATGTGAAACAGACCTTGAGCTTTGGCGTATCTCCTGGCGGCCAACTTTAACGAGTCGCTCTTCCACTCGGACTTCAACTTGTCCGCATCCGCCAAAGTTCGCTGCGCGAGTCCCAGCGCGCGGCGCGAATGGGGCGTTTGTGGACCAACCGTCTGCGCGCACGTCATACCCGGGCCGATCACCAGGCACATCAGTACCGGAAAGAACGCACTGCCGATTTTTGCGACCGATTTAAGACAGGATCTTGGCATTCAGGATTCCCGTCGAGTGAGAACGATGAATTGTCAGGCCGGTGCATGTTAATGAAAACCCCAGTGAGTTTCAACATCACGGCCGATCCAACATTTATCACGGCCTCGTTAAGAAGATTTTTGAAAAGAACAACTACCCACGAAATTATTGGGCCCGATCTGTCACATAAACAGCAAGAACCAACAAATGCGGCGGCGGATTCTCTTCCGGTAGGTCGATCGTCGCCGCAGTTGTTCAAATCAACTGATTGAGAAGGAGACTCTTGATGACAGACAAACCAACTAACCTGAAAACGACAAGCAGCGACGATGTTCCGCGCGTCGGCGGCGAGGATGGCGTGCGCTCTTGCGACACCGACATGCGAGTCGGAGGCGAAGATGGCGTGCGCGCTGGCGACAGCGACGCGCGCGTCGGCAGCGAAGATGGCTCGAGAAAGCTTGTCAACGACCAGCCTCGCAGCGTGAGCGGCTGAGAAAAGACAAATGTCCTCACCCAGGCCTAAAGCTGAGTCACCGGTTTTCGAGGAAGCGCGCCTTATCGTCTTCTTCAAGATTACCGCCGGTGACTCGCTTTGGACCGCAACGAAAGAAAGAAGGAACCTATGCCTGAACCAATCAAAATTCTTTTTCTAGCTTCGAATCCGACCGACATCAGCCGCATACGAATCGACGAGGAGTTACGCGAGGTCGACGAGCGCATCAGTCTGGGCAGTCATCGCGATCAATTTGACCTGATTCCACACCTTGCCGTTAGACCGCGCGATCTGCGTCGAGGATTGCTCAGACACCGACCGCACATACTGCACTTTAGCGGCCACGGATCCACTACTGCAGGAATCGTCCTGGAAGATGACGATGGCAAGACGAAGGTCGTGGCCTCGGCCGACATTGCCGAACTGCTCGGCATCCTCAAGGACAATCTTCGGGTCGTTGTCCTGAACTCCTGCTACAGCGCGCTTCAGGCAAGCGGCATCACCCAGACGATCGATTGCGTCATTGGGATGAACGACAAAGTTGGCGATCGCAGCGCGATCATTTTCTCGGCGACGTTCTACGAAAGCCTCGCTTTCGGTCGCAGCGTTGAAGAGGCGTTCCGGCTTGGAGTGAGCGACCTGAATACCGAAGGCACAAACAGCGGAAACATTCCCACTCTGCTTACCAGGCAAGGAGTAGATCTGGCGAAAGTCTACCTCGCCGCGGAAGAAAAAAATTCACCAGCGCCGCCTCAGCCCGCCAGCCCAGTGCAGCCGGGGCAGATCGTGGACATCGATTTGAAGGGTGACGTGAATACCCACAGCTTCAACCTGACCGGAATAAGCAACAAATACTGAAAACGCCGCCGCACCGGTGCAGAGGAAGAAGCCGATGATGTGTCCCGGATGTAATCAAGAGCACGACGACAACCAGGCGTGCCCAAACTGCTCGCAGCAGCCGAAGGTCATCGATCCGAATGCCGGCAAGCAACCAAGCGAAGATCCCGCGCCACAATCCTCATTGCCGAATGGGGCTGCACCGCCGCAAGCGGGCACCGGCAAACCTGCCGAGCCGGGCCCTTCACCGAAAACCAGCGGAGATGATCCGAACGGCCTGTCAGCCAATTCCCTCACCCAAATCCGGATGGACATAAGCGATTCCAAGGTAGCCGCGGCTACATCAATAATCGCCGGCGTGATAAATCAGTTCCCCCCTCCAGAACGGTCGCAGAAGGTCGAAGACGAGAAGTCACTGCAGGACTCGGTCAAACAACTGACTTCCCGCGAAAAACGCGAGTACCATCCGCAGGATGAAGAATTACGAGCGATGGTGCAGAGCTTGCTCGAGGATCGTCTCATACTTCTCAGCTCATCGTTTGCTGAGTATGCGCTGGATACTGCATGGGAAGTGATTAACGCATTGCCGCCTTCGGCAACCCGAGTCCAAAATCGGATAGCATTCGAAGACACGAGCGCCAAAAACGTCGAGTTCAGCTTACAAAAGCTGTGTGAGCACAGATCAGACGCCGAGAACCAAACCGTAACCCTGGTCGAAGCACTCCACAGTCAGGCTTACACTTTCCCAGAGTCTGTCTTAGGGAACTCCGCTCGCGTTGAAGCTGCCAGGCAAGATCTGAAAAACAGCAAGCTCTTCCTTGTCGTCGTCGTCAACCACACATACGCAACCGAAAAGGAGTTGTCTCAGCGGAACTTGGCGCACAAGAGCTTCTCTTATTGGAACATCCCCTTCCTTGAACCATTCTTCCAAAAGCGGTTTGCGGATCATGAACAGCTGCTCGCCGAGCTGGCCAAGCAACGTGCGAGCGGAAAATGGGAAGAAGTCGAATCAAACTTCACGAAGCAAGTCGCTAGCTACGATGCCAACGGCGTTCTCCGCGACATCATCAACAACGGCGGACCGAAGGACCCGGAAAGCTCGGCGGAGTCGATGTTAAAGACCTCCAGTCCGGTCGAAAAGACCGTCCTTTACACCGCGACCTTCTTCAATGAGATCACTTCTCCCGAGTTCTGCCGCGTCGTGGAATCACTGCTCGACAACCAGTCGATGCGGGACGCTTCAGCAATAAGCACAAACGGAGCAACTTCAGCCGCGGCGGAGATTGAAGCCCCTCTACGCCGCATCTGGGACAAAAAAAAAGACGAACTCTTTACGAACCTGCTTGTCGAAACAACCACCGCTTCGCCGAGAACCGTCAGTCTCTCAGAGGTCAACCTTGCCGAGCCCCTGCGCAAGCTGTTTGAAAGACGCCACCGCTTTTACTTGATTGACCAATTTAGAGCCCTGCAGCAAACCGGGATCTTTTTCTATCCCTCACTTCGCCTGGCTAAGAACACAACCCAGCTTGCCATCGACCTGGCCCAGCTCTATCCGGACGAGTTTAACGAAGGCTGGATCGTAATGATGGTGATGCGCATCAGGGAGTACTTTGCCACACGCGAATCCGACGAGGACCAACCGGAAGATCCGATGTTCCACTTTTTATCGAAAACTCAGCCCGGCGCGTCGAACGTGGCTTTCGCGCGCGTGTCTGAGATTTGTCGGCGCTTCCTGGACTCGCCACAAAAGAGCGTCGTTCCCAACAGCCTGGACTACCTGTTGAAGAACGGTTACCAGCAGGAAGTTTTGTGGCTGATCAAGCAGCTCAAGTTCAATCCGGAATTTGACGATTGGTATTGGCTGAAGCAATTGCTCAATCGCGCCGATCTCAAGACGAAGTACCTGACGTACCACTACATTCTTTCCTATCTCAAGCAGTTGGGAACGCGCGTTTACGACGGCCTGAACAAGCTTGAAGGTTGGTTACCACAAACCGATCGTTCCAACTCTTGAAGACTTCGATACATTCATCTTTCGCATTCTGATCAAATATTGCCTCGACACGATCAATAGCTTCAACGATAAGTACTACGGCAAATGGCCCAGCCGCTATGCCTTGTTTACCTTGACTGATGCGGAGACAGTTAACTCAAGGTTTGGCTTGCTCGCTAATTGCCTGTTCAACCCCGGAGTGGATCGCACTTTAGCGGGTCTGAACATCGACGGCACGCGCATCGATCTGATCGGTATCTTGTTGGCCGAATGGAGCTTCATCTTGCTCGGCACGCCGAGCGCCCCAACGCCGGCCAGGAACGGAAAGGAAGACCGGCCTAATGACGAGCCGCAAAACTGTACCGCGTCACAGATGTTCGAACTGCTGCTCAAACAATTCCTGGGCCGACTCGACTCGCTGCAGCGGCTGGAACTCCTGAAGTACTGGACTCAACTCGATTCAGCACTATTCCACTTTGGTCACTCGCATTCCATCGCCAACGAACAGCGTACCGAAGTGAAGTGGAAGAGAGCTCTGGTACAACGGCTGATACGCGAGCTGAAGCTCACTTCACCGGCGAAACCAATGGCAAGGAACTCCCCAGGTGCAATTGAAGCAGTCATGCATAACGGAGGATCGGCATGATTCAAGCAATATCCATCAGCGAAATCGTTCGACAGGTATCCGACAACATCGAGCCAAAGGGTGGTTACGAACAGCGCGTCTTAATCAATACCGACACCGGTCAAGCGGTTCCCCCACCGACCGTTTTCGAATATGTGTTCGGCAACTTCAAGTCCTATCTGGTTGTCAATAACAGCAACAAGCAAAGAGTGATCGCCGGACGCAAGACTGTTAAGTACCGGGAAGGAAGTGAAGAAATAGCTTTTGTGGTCGATTACAAAGGCGGTTGCCCGCCGGGCTGCGAACCACAGTTGGCTCAATTCTTCTTCAGAAATACCGAACCGGACAAAACAATCAGCGATGGTCTCGGCAACTGGCTGATCGAATTCTTCACCACCAACGGCCACACGATCGATCAGTTCTACTCGGAAAACGACAAGGCATCCCGCGATCTATCCGCCAAAGCGCTAAGCGAGTTTGGCCTCGCGCTTGAGATAACCCTGACCGTCGACAACTCTAAGAAACCGGAAACAGTCGAGATTGGACCACTGGTTCTCACTTCCCGGCTGCTCGGCTCCGACGCCGAAGAAAACCTCTCAATCAAGGTGGAGCTGGAAGCTGATCCGCAAAATCTCCTGCGCGCGATGCTGCACCAGACGACGTCGCTTACCGATGTATTCAAGAAAGGCGTGAGGCAATACCTGGCCAGCCGTGTCACGCTGCAAACCTATTACA
The DNA here is from genome assembly GCA_963726075.1 of uncultured Acidobacteriota bacterium. Lineage (GTDB taxonomy): Bacteria > Acidobacteriota > Blastocatellia > Pyrinomonadales > Pyrinomonadaceae > UBA11740. The sequence goes on from CAVSAQ010000002.1 coordinate 1,547,366, forward strand.
ACGACCTCAACTCAGAGCGGGTCAAACAAGGGCTGCGAGAGCACCTCAACAGTTTGCTGAAGCAGTTTGGCCGTCGCGTCGCATTTGTTTCCCTGAAACCCGAAGGAGGAGGACCTCCGCCACACAACGGCGAGACGACTATCGAATACAAGCATCACGAATGCCCCGAACCGATCAAGCTGCGGATTTCGGTCCTGATGACTCCTCAAGACGCGGCTCGCTACAGAGCGAAAGGCTCGCCGCTGCTGCCAGGGTGGTTGCAACTGAACCTCGAGGAAATCGTCAGGAGGGTGCTGTTTGGCTTTTCCTATGTCGATCTGTTGTTGGATTTCCGACCCGCCAAACAAAGGATTATCGATGAAACGACCCGGCGTGCGGAATCCATCGGTTACAAGATTGAACAACTGATGACGATGATGTCGGTGGAACCCCACATCTGGCTGAAAGCGTTTGACGTCGAAATCAAAGCCACGGAGAGCAATCCGAAGGCGGCAGTGTTTGAGACAAGCGTCTCGGGCGTTCACGTCGGTTTGGAGGTGTTTCTCACCGCCAGAGTAATAGACCTGCGCGGGGTTACACGCTATCTCACCAGCGATCTGCCGCAGGAAGTAAAACAGAAGGTCTGCAAGCTAGTGCAGACAACACTGCACGCAACCGATCCGCAGCAGTTCTACAAACACTATCGCGAAGCCGACAAGAAGAAACCCGATGGCGGCCCATTCGAACAAGAGCTCCGCGGAAAGATCTACTACCTCTTGGAATCGGAGTTCAACTCCGAAATACTTCAATTGGTCCTGAAGCCAACCGATACAGATCTGACCGACAAACTGTTCAAGGTCGCAAAGACTTCTCACGACTTCGTCGCGACCAGCGAGATTGGAGCCACGCCTGGCGCGCCGAAGATTTCGGTCTTCGGAAGCTTCACTGTTGAAAGCGTCAGCGCCGATGGCTGGGAGAAGTTTCGGGAACGCGACGTGACTGCCGAGAAGCTGATGAAAAGGGTTAAAGACAGCGTCACTTCATTCATCAAGCGCACGCCGGAAAGTGCCGACGCTTTGTCTTCCCAGGAAGCAGTCGTCGAATTGATCAAGCACGCTTTGCACTCAGCGCGAATGCTGATCGATGACGAGTTTGGCCTCTCTATCAAGTTGGCGACGATTTCCTGGGAATGGGACGAGAGTCTCGTAAAGATCGGTCAACTTCGCAACCAGGAAGACCTCGAAGCGATTCATTTAAGAATCTCCAAACTGAAAGACCTGCTCTTGGACTATTACGAACACGACGAAAGTCAGGAACAAATAGACTCGGTCAGGGCTTCGATCGCGCGCCTCAGCGCCATGGTGCCGGCGACCCTGACTTCGAGTGTCGGTTACCGAGAACTGCCTGAGCCGCCGAGCCTTAAGAAGCTGCCGGCGGCAGAACCTGATTCTGAACCATCCTCGATAGGTCAAACGCCATGAAACTTGCCTTTCCACAAACGTTGACAGTGGTATTCATTGCGCTCCTGACGATTTGTGGAGTGCGATGGATCCTTTCACGTGCGGCCGACACTGAGACGCTGGGGGCCGAATTGAAGACATGCGGCATCGCCGAGGACTTGCAGCAACAACTGCGCTCCTCCAACAAACTCATCGTGGTCGTCGTTGGCGATGGTGTTAAAGACAAGACCCTCGCGAAGACGAGACCTTATTCATCCAACTATGCGCAAGGATGGGATCTCTACGAAGGTGTGGCTCACGCGGCAAAGAAACCTGCCTTCCAGGCGATCTCTGAACTAGTCGACATAGTGTACGTGGATGATGGGGGCGAGAGTCGCTGCGCCGAGCTCATCAGTGAAGAGATTATTCGCGCTCCGCGCGTGCTCGCTGATACTCGTACCGGTACGTTTCTTCCTTCTTGCCGATCCATTCAATCGGCGGCGCCATGGAGGCCGTGTTTACAAAGATGAGGTTCGGCCTTTGTCTCGGAAAGAACTCGCTCGAGCTGTCCGATAAACGGAACCAAAGCTTAAACTCCGTCACGTTTGTCTTACCCATGATCCTGGCCAGTCCGCCGACCACAACGACGATCACGGTGCCACTACCCAGGAGCCACGCAATTGATTCTGCGGAAATTGACTCGTACCACGAAACTGAATCGGCTTTGTAACCTGAAAGCAATTGTAGCTCCGGCGCTGCTGAGACGAAGATCGCGAAGATGAAACTCGTGAAGAAGTGAAAACCCAGCTTGGCTTGTCGACCTTTCGACGAAATGGTTTCTCGCAGCAGCTCGACGTTGCGTGCGAGAAAGTCCACGAAAGCGCTGAGTATCGGGTTTGCCGAGACGATCGACAAAGCAAACTTCTCGATCGAGTTTCTGCCACTTACAAGTCGCGGACTGGAAGTCGGTCTAACTCACGTCCCAAATCTCGGTAAGATCGTGGTATCTCCGTACGAACATCCGAGTCAAAAGAGAGTTGTCGAATGGTTTAAAACTATCCATCCGACGGTTACCTCGCAGTCGATACCGATGGACTATTCGATTTTGCACAATCATGGAATGAGCAACGGACGTGGCTTCTTGAAGGCTTGAGATCAGCAATTGGCCCGGACACGAACGGCGAGAAGGTCGCAATTCTAATTAGCGAGGTCCACTACCTCACCGGATTGGTCCTCAACGTTACTGAGGTAATTGAGACCTTGCGGGCAAACGGCGAGCATTCCAACCTGGTCTTTATTGTCGATGGCTCCCAGGCGGTGGGCAATCTCCTGAATCCGTTCGATGACCTTAGCCAGCACCTGCGAGATCAGGATTTCTATTACTTCAGCGCTCATAAGTGGTTACTTTCACCAAACACATGTGGCGTGTTGATTACGCGGAAACATGCAGACCGATACAAAGTACGTCCTTACGATCTCTTCGGCGCTGACCTGCCTTCCTCGACGATTGATCCCGGCGTGATATTCGGGATCAAGTCGAGCCTCGAGTATCTAATTGAAAAGGGAAAGTCCCACCTGAATCAGTTTCATCAGAAGTCCATCTCTCTGAAAGCTTATTTCATCGAGGAGATCGGCGACCAGTTTGAAGTGATTCAATCAGCTTCGCAGGAAATGAACCGGAGCAACTTTATCGCCGTGCGTCCACGAAGCGGCTATCGGTGGAAAGAGAGAACAGTTAAAGAGTTTTGGAAAAAGATACGCAGCGATGGCGTCGACCTAACGGTTGATAAGCTGGATGAGTCAGATTCGAGTATGTGGTGGTTACGAATCTCTTTTCCTTACTTTCTCCAACTTCATCTGCTCAAAAGACTCATCAAACACCTCAACGGCAGAGTGGACTCAATCAATTGAAAGCACAACTTACAAAACCGCTCAAACATCAACGCGCATGTAAAGCATATCGTGCAAGCAACGCCTGATTTGCGTGTTTGCTGCGGGACGTTGTGCTGGCCGTTTTCCCCGAGGTTTTGTGTGCCGATTGTGTGCCAACTCATCTAAGCGGGGCTATACTCATCAGAACATAGACATTATGGAAGGGCTCAGAAACCTATTAAACAAGCACACAAAGGAACTGAGAAGTACGGAGTGAAACTATAGACTTAAGACTTAAAATGCGGTGGGAGTAATCCCGTGTGGGTTCGAGTCCCCCCCTCGGCACCAATTCAGAATCAGAGACTTACGTCAGTCAAAGTTCTTCCGCCGCTTTCGTGCGTCCTCGGTGGCCTATTCCTTTGAACTGAACATATTGAGTCTGCCTCTGCGAGCTTTGTCCTGGGTCGATCTCGATTGAGTTGCGAGGGTAACGCTCCACTACATCCACGTATGGCGTAATCTTCGCGTTCTTAGCCGGCGGGCGCCCGTTTTTCCAGCGCCAACAAAATGATTTTCCGCCGTCGACATAAGGCGGCCGCAATGCCCGTCGTTCCGGAAACGGCTTGAAGTTCATCAAAGTGTTTCTTGAGCAATTCATACTCATTCTTATCTTTCACAAATTCGCCCAGCACGGAATCTTCGATGCCGTCTATTTCGTTTAGCCATTTCAGTTGTTCACGGACGTGACGATGGGCATGGTTCTTATCCCTGGGCTTACCAAGTTCATCAATTGCCAATCGGCCGATTGCGTACCCACAAAGCGTCAATTCCCACCACATACGATAGAGCCAGCGATAACGTGTTGGCAGCCCCGCCTTCCTCTCCGGCGACGGCAAATACAGGTCGAGGGCTGTCACAAGATTCTGATACCCCCGGCGTAACCCAATCAGCGATTTTCGCGACGTCTCGTTCCAGAAAAGTTGGTGCTCCAGTTGGTCCCGGTCACGAGTCCTGAGTGTCTTCGCGCGCGGTTGATTATTATTCGCGAGCGAGTCTTCCTGCGATTTCCTTTCCTCTCTCTTGTTTTCGAGCAATGTGTAATTCAGTAACAGCCGATCGGATTGATATTGCGTTGCCAGGCGAAAATAAAACTTTCGCCAGATAACGTTGCGACGACCGGCAAGCAATAATTCGTTAGCGCGGTGTAACCCTCCCCGAGCGGATCTGTACCAGCTCTCGACTCGTTCAGTTCCATTTTCAATTTTGCCACCGTATAACACCGCGCGACTTCGTGCCAACAAAGCCTCAACGGTGTACAGCTCGATTAACGCTGAGATAAGCGGACCGTGACTTCCCAACCCACCGCGGGCCATCTCAAACGACCAAAGCGCCGCTTCAAACGCCTTTTCGTGATCCCGCTGCCTGTCCAGCCACCTGGCCCTACCGTTGAGCAGGTAGAAGACCGAGCGGTACTGAAGGTAGAGGGCCCCATCAGCAGTTGGATCGACAATAACGCTGCGTGGTGTATATCGGGTTCGCGCGTCCCGGGCTGAAATCTGCAAGAGTCCATCACGAATTGTCTTTTTCGCAGCCTCCAACTGCACGACTTTCGGAACCCATTTGTTTTTTCCTGCATCACCGGTGAAGCCGTTGTGCGAAAACATCGAAACGCGTCCCAACTGACATTCCGCTCTCAAATGAAGTAACCGAAGCCAGGCTTCGTTGAGATTCGCCTGAGCCTGAGGAAAGTCGGCGGCTGGATCGGTAAGGTTTGTGTCACCCATCTCAGGCTTCTGGTTCTCTAGTTCATCTTCAAGGCTCTTAAGCGTCTCTTCAATTTCACTCAAAGTGTCCAGGGCTTTCTGGCGACCCTCTATCAATTCATCATCGTCAAAGCTTTGTTCCTGTTCCCACTTGAGCGAGCTGTCCGCGATGTCGAGTAATTGATGGCAGTCCAATATTTTTTTGGCAAGACTCTCTTCGTCTGGGCGATCTTCGGATGCCAACTGTTGTTGGCGCTCCTTTATGCATGTCTCGTAATCCGAACGTTCGATCCATAGTTTCACCCGCAAATCCCTAAGATAGCGGCGAAACTTGGCGATTAATCCGTCTTCGAGATCTTTATCGAGAAATTCCCGGGCCGAAAACGCGTCGTAATAAATTGGCTTGTAAGACGGCGCGGTGCTCTTCCCCTCTCTTTCAGAAATGATTTCGTAGTCGATGACCACACGGTTGCATCGGTGCTTGAGATCGTCCTCCAACAGCTGGCTGCACCAATGCAGCAGCTGCTCCGCCGCCACTTGCGTGCGGAGAATCACCTCTGCCCGGGTCCAGGCGCGATAAAGAGTGTGCAATTCGCGTTCGTGACGCTCTGCCAGCGAACTCTCAACCTCGTCGATCTTCTCCCTTAAGGGCCTTTCCTTTTCGTCCGCGCGATTCGGCCGCGTAAAAAACTTATCCGGAAACTCCTGGCTGCCCTCAAACTCTAGTTTTCTGAAAATATCAGTTTCCTCAAGCTCTTCATTCACAGACTGAATCAATTCGTCGCATTTCGCGATGCCTTTGAGGACGGCCTGGGCCATTCCTTCCTCGTTCTTTTCTGAAAGGTTCGTGATCGCGACCTGCACCAACCCTCGGAGTCTTACTAAGCTGCGAATGCTCGATATTTGGTGATACGTGTACTCAAGAAAAGCAAATGTGTCCTGCGATTGCACAAACGTGCGGGTGTACCAGGTGCGCGCGATGCGCTGATGCGTCATGTCGGCAAGGAACAGTTGGAAAGCTACGTTCTGGCAAAGCGTCGACCGCGCTTCCGGAGTCGAGGTTTGGTCCGGTGTCAGACATTCCCGGATCTGTTCGGTGTTGGTGTACCTCGTGTTTTGCGCATAGATGTAGTCACGGATCGTGTGATTGAACCAAAATCCTCCTCCTTCCAATTGGGTCAGCAGAGCGTATTTCGGTTTGTCATCGTCTTGCGGTTCTCTGCTGAATGCTACCAGCAGCTTATCGATGTACGTTTTGTCGCTCGCATCGCCCGATATCAGAAGGGGTTCCAGTAGATGGCGCATCGCAACCAGCGGCCGCGTCCGGCGAAAGAACGAGAGGTTCAGCAGAACGAGCGCTAATCGCGCGTTACACTCAAACTGGGAATCGGCCGGTTCACAAAAGCGCTTCAGCTTAAGGACTGCCGATACGCTCGGTTCAATCGTCTTGAACGTAACCAAAGGCAGATCGTCCCTCAATTGCTTAAAAGTTTGTTCGAATCGGTAACCGGGTTCATTCCACGGCTTAATTCTCTGATCTTCATACCCTCCCTCGACTAGTCTCTTGCATTGTTCGTCGAGCGGAATCGAATCTGCGAGCCTGGCTCTAGGCCCAATTTCGTCGTAGCGAGGCTTTGGGCCATCGACGCTGACGGCAATCAATGATTCACCGATCGAATGCCCTCTCTTGTGCTTCAGATCTTTCTGATCCATTCCGATCAACTTCAGAAGAAAATTCACCAGGTTTCTTAAATGCTCGTCTGCGCCCTCCGTAATCACCATGTGCGTCAGACCATGGTGAGTGGTTGCCGGATATGCGAAGGTCTTCAGACCGTCGAACGCCACGTAATATCGCGTTCGCCGCAGCGCCCGCGCCACGCGTGTTGCCGCCAACTCCAGCGTGCTGTCAACGTATCCCGGCGCGCCGCGCTCAATGTCCAGCGGCAAGACACTGGGGGCCAAGTCCGGATCAAATTTGCGACACTGATCGATGATCGACCCAACTACGCCGGCCAGCGTTTGCACGGCTTCGAGATCGATCCAGATAAAATGATATCCGTGACGCGCCCAGTAGTTTGCTCTCTCAATCAAAACGTGTGCGGCGGTCGGCATTGGGTTTCCCTGCTCGCCTGATGAGATCAGTTCAAATCGAGTTTTGTCGGGCCACGTCTTTTCTCGATTCCGGCCAAGGTGCACAGGTGGCTGGACGTGAGCAAGGTACGGAACCCGGCTGGGAGGATTGCAATTCGACAGCGATGAATGGAAGTGGAGTAACGTGGCGCCGGGATTGTTGGTTGGGCAAACGAGTATCTTTTGCGCCTTCCTGGCGTCCCGGGCCAACTCGTCTAGAAACTTCGGCGATTCATCTTCGTAATGCAGCCATAGAACACACGGTTTAGCTTTATGATGCGGCTTTGATTCGCGATTCCTTTTGGATTCATCGAACCGGATGGATTCCTTCACCGCGTGAGAAACAAGGTCGCGCAGTCGGCGATCGTTTTCGCTGCATCCTACGACAAGCAGGAGCGGGTTCTCGCCCGTGATGAGATCAAATCGTTCCAAGTAGGCTGGGATCAGTGGCCGATCCAACTGCTCATCGACCAACAGCGCGTGGGTACTTCCGTGCATCTTGATGACCGACAACTGATTGCCGCGCAGTAAGCTGGCATGCGGGAGTCCGGCGCCGTGTTCCATCGCAAAGACGCGCACTCGCGTGCCCTCTGCCTCCAGCGCTTGCTCGATCAAAGAATCAAAATTGAAGGTAAAAATAGTGGGAACTGACAAGTGCCTTGCGAGAAAAGCCAGGAATTGGTGGCCCTGGCCGGGTCGACGCGTTGCCCCAAATCGCGCGAAGAGAGCATCGGCATAGTCGCTATGAAAATTTGTGAAGTACAAGATTAGACTGCGCCAGTCGCCTAGAACGTCAAACGGCGTACTCCTCGACCAGTCCTCCAGAAAACGATCCAGGGCCTTTTCTCGCGCTTTTGCATACGCCTCCAGAGCCAGCCTATCCCCATGGGACTGGACCACTAGTGGAAATGCCTTCGCGATGTCCTCTCTTAACGAGTCGTAGTTCTTGAATCCCTGGGGATTAAGGTTGGGAAGTAAGTCCTTGAGTCCCTCTCGAACCGCAGCTTCGATCAGCTGCGGGGGAGACTCCGCTCTGGCTTCGTGGACAATCTGGGTAAACAGGTCCTGGTTAAGCTGAAATCGATCGGGCCATCCAAAGTCCTCGATAAATCGCCATGGCTCTTTTCGGTAAGTCTCAAAACGCTCTTTCACGAAACTGACTGCGACGGAATCCTTTATTGGCCCGCTGTACTTGATGTACCGGTAGAGTTTTCCAAAATAGCGGACGATAACGGTGACGATCGGAAAGCCACAATCGGCGGACAGTCCGGCGCCAACGATCGGTATTATCTGACGGTTGTTGGCACGAGCTTCCTTTAGTTCCTGAGCCAGTCTTTCAACGGCGGAGGGAGCAAGCACCGACTCAGTGGGTTTAGAGCGTGAACTAGTGGGAGATTTCGACATCGGTCACCTTTACAACACCGCCTGCGAGCAGAGACGGAGTTGGTACCCGCTGAGGTCAGGAGCGGTAACGGAACTGCTAAATCAAAAGGTCGAATTATCGAAGGCTTGTCGCGTCACGTGGGAGTTCCAGAGGAACCAATCAACAACGCCACAATCTACAGACAGCCGAGCGAGAGTCTAACATGCATTTTTTGATTTTTAATCAAGTTTTTTGTTTGAGTGACACTGATGAATCGAATGAGGTTTGGCCAAGGTTTTCTTCGCGCAAACTCTCCTGTATTCAGCTTGGATCCTACAATCAAGCGGTCCCTGTTCGATGAGCATTTACTCGCTGCGAACCTCTTCTTAACAAATCTGAGCTGCGCGCAACTATCGAAACGAATCTCGCGCTGCCTCGCATCCGCATACATCACGAGCAATTCTGATCGAAAAACCGCGGCGCTGATTTTCGTCAGCTTTACCAGGACGCTCGTGCCAGGACGCTCGTGCCGTTCTTACCTGCCTGCAGCAATTTTCAGTCTTCTGCAAAGACGTCGCTGCGCATGTTTTATTAAGCACGATTTGTTGACTTGAATTCCATCGCCTCACTAGAATGCGCCACCATAAACATCAATGTTGCGCGTTGGTTCCGACGTGAGACCTCGGTTCCTTCGCTGAAACCTTTTTTCGCCACGAGGTAACCGAAAACAACCGAGACATCAGTAATGACGCAAGAAGCAGAGATGCTGATGCATCACGGCGCTGTGCCAGGCGTCCCTCCATCTGCAGCCACGATGGCGCACTTGCGAACATCGAACTGGGCGGGCGGCGCTTTGCTGAGTTCAGCCGCTCTGCTCACGATAGCTGGTGTCGCGCTCTCTCTCCAACCAAACTGGTGGTCGTGGCTGCTGGGTCAGGCGGTTTTTGCTGCCGCGATGGTCCAGTGGTTCGCTCTCCTTCATGAGTGTGGACACGGAACGCTCTTCCACACAAAGGCTCTGCATGCACCTGTTGGTTGGGTAGCCGGCTTTTTCTCGATGATCCCCTTCGGCTGCTGGAAGCGCGTCCATGGCCGCCATCACAAATGGACCGGATGGCAGGATGTGGATCCCACCACTGCCGCGCTTGTTCCCCGCCCTCTCGGCCGCGCCGAGCGGGTTTTGATGAACGTTTGCTGGAGATGCTGGATCCCGCTCTTCGCGACGCTGTATCGCATCAACAATTTCTGGAACTTGCCCCGGCTCCGCTCGCTGTTCTCTAAGAGGGCAGATCGCCGGCAGATAACGATCAGTATCATCGCGCTCCTCGTAGCTTATGTGGCCGTCGCCGTTATCGTCGGTCCGAGGACGCTGCTGCGGGTTACGCTCCTTGCGTCGTTGTTTACCTTCGTCGTGGAAGAGCTCATCATTTTGAGCCAGCACACGCACATTCCTCAGAACCTGAGTCAGGGAAAGCTTGTTCCACCGTTCCCCGCCGTCGAGCAACAGGTGTTCACGCGATCCCTGGTCTTCCCATCGTGGCTTTCGGCGGTGCTGCTGCACATCGACGCTCACGAGCTCCACCACATGTATCCATTCGTGCCCGGGTATCACCTCCGCGCGATCTCTTACAACACGCAGAACGAAATAAATTGGTGGACTTGGGTGAAGTGCGTGCGCGGAATGCCGGGAGAGACGTTCATGTTTCACAATCGGATCGAGACGGGCGCCGACATTTAAGCCAACCCAACCATGCCAGATCCACTTCACTGTGGTCTCTTCTTAATTGTGGCCTTCGTGCTTGCCGGCCTTCTGCAGTCGTTGTGGCTGCGTAGTCGCGTCTCGCAGGTTCTGGCGATTCCGCTTGATGGCGGCCGCACGTTTCGCGGACGGCCAATCCTCGGTGAGAACAAAACGCTGCGCGGCTTTGTGGTCATGATCCCGGCCGCGGCGCTGGCGTTTGTCGTGGTTGCGATCGGGGTTTCGCTTTCGGGAGGGGCGCCTCCCGCTACGTTGTGGCAGTTAACCCCGGCGGGATACGCCGCGCTTGGTGCCTGGGCCGGGTTCGGCTTTATGGCCGGGGAGCTCCCGAATTCCTTCGTTAAGCGCAGGTTCGGCATTCTGCCCGGGCAAGCACCGGCGTCCGCTCTCACCTCAGCAATCTGCTTCACAATCGATCGCACCGACTCGATCGTCGGAATGCTCGCCGCCGTGACTGTAGCAGTTCCCACTCCGTGGATGACGTGGGTGTTGGTGCTTGTTCTCGGGCCTTTAATCCACTGGTTGTTCAGCTGGTGGCTGTTCCAAATGGGCGTTAAGAGGCGACCCGCATGACAACCGCTGCCGTCCGCGCCGCGCCCGCGCTGCACAGCGCCGGCTACATAGTTCCGCTCGACGAGGCAACGCTTCCTGAGCTGGTCGGCGGCAAGGCGCATAACCTCTGCCGCGTCTCGGGGCTGGGTCTTCGTGTGCCCAGCGGCTTTGTCGTTACGGCGCACGCCTTCGAGTCGCACCTCGAAGAGAATGATCTGGAGGTGAGGATCCGAGCGCTGCCCCAGTGGAAGAGTAGATCGCTTTCCGGCGAACCCGGTCTCGCGCACCAACGGCAGTTGTCGGCGCGCATTCGCGATCTCATTGTCAATACTCCGCTTTCGCCAGGACTTCGAAGTTTGTTGGCTGCGTCGGCCGAGGCGCTGCTCAATCGTGGGCCAGTTGTGGTGCGCAGCTCGGCTGTCGGTGAGGATTCCGCTCGGGCCTCGTTCGCCGGGCAGCTTGATTCATTTCTTCACGTTCGAACTTTGGCAGGATTGGAGAATGCCCTGCTGGCCTGCTGGGCTTCATGCTGGTCCGAGCGCGCGATCGCATACCGCGCCGCTCGAGGGTTTGAAGTTGGGGGCATGGGTGTCGTCGTGCAAACCCAGGTTGACGCTCTTGCCGCAGGCGTAATGTTCACGCGCACGGCCGAAGGAACAATCCTGGTCGAGCACACGCCCGGACTTGGTGACGCGCTCGTGGCTGGCGCGATCGATCCCGGGCGCTTCCTGCTACAGCGAAACGGAACCGGATTCCAAACGCTTTCCGCCGGCGAGCGATCAGTCGCTAACGTCGAGAACCTGTTGTTCTCTCGGGCAAGGCTCGCCGAGCTTGCCCGGCTCGCCGCGATGCTCGAAGAAGGGCTCGGCGGGGCACAGGACGTCGAGTGGGCAATCGATCATGCGGACGAACTGTATATCGTGCAGTCGCGTCCTATCACTGCCGCCTTGACTGTAAACGCGGCGCCGCCACGCGGACGTCCGGTGCGCTGGTCGGATGCCAACATCAACGAGAACTTTCCGGCGCCCGTCTCTCCCTTCCTCTACTCGATCGCGAGCGCCGGATACGCCAACTATTTTCGGAATTTGGCCCGCGCTTTTGGCCTGTCGCGACGGCGGATCACTTCGATGGACGACGCGCTCCGCCACATCATCGGCGTTCACGGCGCCAGGATGTATTACAACCTGACGAACATCCACACGGTACTTCGCACAGCGCCCTTCGGCGACGCCCTGGTGGCTGCATTCAACAGCTTCGTTGGAGCGAGTGGATCGCTTGGAGCGCCGCCGGTCAAGAGCAAACGGCTGCGCGAATTTGTCGAGCTCGTTGTGATAGCCGCAAGGACCTCGTGGCTTTATCTCTTCCTCGGGCGCCGAGTGACGTCGTTCGAAAGACTCGTTGACGATTTTGCCGAACGCACTGAACCGCAAAGGCTCGCGGCTCTGTCCCTTCACGATCTTCGCCTACTGCTCAACGAGCTGATGGACATCCGCTGTCATCGATGGACCAACGCCAGCCTCGCCGACGCGGCCGCCATGGTGTGTTACGCGATGCTGCGCCGTCAGGTCGCACAAGTCAGCGACGGCAAAGCCAACGGGGCGCTGCACAACGCCCTCCTCAAAGCCATTCCCCAGCTCGTGAGTGGAGAGCCCGTGCAACACCTCTGGGAGCTTTCGCGGGCCGTTCGCGCTAAACCAGCGCTGCGCACTTTATTTGAGGGCGAAGCGGAATCAGTTGTTGACCAACTCGAAGTCAATCCGGAGTTTGCCGATTTCCGCGCGCGGTTCGAGGAGTACTTGCAACGATGGGGTTTCCGGTGTTCCGCGGAACTCATGCTCACGGCGCCAAGCTTTCAGGAACAACCTGCGCTACTGGTTGAAACCATTCGCGCCTACGCGCGCCTGGATGGCGAATCGCCAAAAGCAACCCTCAAAAGACAACTTGCTGAGCGCGAGCATGAAACGCGCCGCCTTCTGCGAAAGCTGCGGGGCCGCCCGATCTCCCGATGGCTGCCCTTCGTCAGCCGTGCCGCTGTCTTACGCACCGTGCTCCGCTGGACGCAAGCCGCCATTGCCTACCGGGAGCGAGCGCGACTCAAGCAGGCCCTTCTGTACAGTCGTTGTCGCCGCCTCGCACTGGCGTTAGGCGAGCGGCTGGTGGCGCGCGGACATTTGGCCGAGCAAGAGGATGTCTTCTGGTTGACTGTCGCCGAGGTCGACGAGCTTGCGGGCGGGAGCGCCATGTTCCCGCACCACGTCCAGGAACTGACGGCCTTTCGCAAACGCGCCCACGAGCGTCTCGCGGAAATGCACCCCTCAGATAATTTCACTCTTCCCGAAGGAGAGTATCTCCCCCTGGATGGAGATCTGCCTGACGATGAAACATGGCCGCGAAACGGTCACGCCAACCCGGCCAACGGAGGCTCGCGCACGCTGCGAGGCGCGGGTGCATGCGGAGGCTGCGTGACCGGCCGCGCTGTCGTCCTATCCGACGCGAGTGAGGCAGGCCGCCTGGCTGCGGAAGACATCCTGATTACACGTCAGACAGACCCGGGCTGGGCGCCAGTCTTTTTCCTCATTAAGGGATTGGTGATTGAACGCGGAGGCATGCTCTCACACGGAGCGATTGTGGCGCGCGAATTCGGAATTCCATGCGTCGTCGGTGTAGCGCATGCCACCCGTGAGCTCTTCCATGCGGGACAGATAAAAGTCGACGGCGATCGAGGGGAGGTCCATGTCCTCGATTAAATTGATTTACGACTACTGGCGTGAGCGTTATCCGGCAAGCGTGTTCGTGCCCTTCGCCATCGTGCTCGCGGCCGCGGGGGCCGCCGCGGGAGGGTCGTTCCCCACGGTTCGCGATGCCATAAAAAGTTGTGTCCTCGGCTACACGTTGGTTTTGGTTTTCCGCATCGCCGATGACCTCGCCGACCTCGGTAGCGATCGCCTGCGGTTCCCAACCAGAGTGTTGGTCCGGGCAGCGAATCGAACTCCGATAGTTGTGCTGGCGTTGCTGATCGCTTTCGTCACCGTCCTGATGATGATGTCCCACCCGCGCCCTGGCGCCCGCATTGCTGTCTTTGTGGGTCTTTCGCTCTTACTTGGGCTTTGGTATCACCGGCGGGAGCGCCTTCGCCCAGGTCCACTCGCCGGCGCGCACATCCTGCTTCTCAAGTATCCGGCTATTTCTCTCTTGACCTGTGCGAACTGGGACGGCCTGACGCTTCACACCACTCTTCCCTCGCTGGGCGCGGTCTATCTTGGCTTATGCATTTACGAACAGGTTAGTGACCGCGCGGTTCGCCAGTCGCGCGGGGCCCCTTGGATTTTCGCGGCGGAGTTGGGACTCCTTGTAGGACTTCCAGTGCTCGCGCTTTCGACCGGAGGTTTCCTGCGATGATTGTGTCAGAACCGCGAGCGGTAGCGACCGGATCAATGACGCCCGGCAAAATCCAGGTTCTTGCTGATCCGGTCGCTACCGCTCGCGGTTCTGACACCCAAACGCTCCAGTCCGGGCCCGCCGCGTCCAAATTTGAGAGAGTTCCGTGTTACTACTGCCAGGCCACGGAATCGGAGCCCTTTCTCACGGCTCAGGATGATCTCACCGGCAAGCCCGGGACCTTCACCTTTATTACATGCGCGCGCTGCGGGCTTCGCTACCAGAACCCGCGGCTCGGCATCGAGCACGTCAAGGCCTTTTATGATCAGGAGTACATCGCCCACCGGAAGAAAACCAGCTGGGGCCCGCTTACCGGTTTTTTCAACTGGGTGATGGCTCGCCATGACCGGCAGAAGGAAAAACTCTTGCTCCGGCACGTCGCGCTCGATTCCGAAAGTCAGGTTCTCGACGTTGGGTGCGCCGTCGGAACCTTCTTGCAAAGAGTGCGCACGCGTTTTGGCGCTCGCGTTGTCGGCGTCGACTTCAAGGATCTAAGCGGCTGCCCCTCGCTCGAAGGCGTCGAGTTCCACTGCGGCCTTTTCTACGAACAGCCGCTCGAGCGTGAACGCTTCGACGCTATAACGATGTGGCATTTCCTCGAACACGATTACGATCCCGTCCGCACACTTCAGACGGCCAAAGATCTGCTGAAGGCCTCCGGCTACCTCGTGATCGAGGTTCCCCGACTGGATTCGCTCACCTTCCGGCTCTACGGCAATCGATGGCCCGGTTTGCAGGCGCCACAACATACCGTGCTTTATGACCGCGAGATGCTTTTGCGCATGGTCCGAAAGGCCGGTCTGGAAGTCGTCGACTATTTGCCCTACGGCGCGTTCCCGGCATTCTTTTACTTCTTTGCGGGTGCAGCTTTCAAGCTACTAAAGGGTAAGGGTCTCAACCTATCGAAGGCCATCTATCCCTACTTTGTCGGGCAGATCCTATTTGCCCCGATCCTGGCTTTCGAAAAGCACCTCAACTTTGCGATGCAGACCGTAATCTGCAGGCGGGAGGATCAAGCATGACTACGCGTAGGCGTATTCTACGCTCGGCAGGAATCCTTCTGGCCGGCTCGTTTCTGATGCTGCTAGCCGCGATTCCCACGCTTTTCCTGGCGCGCCGCTTCTACTCCGAAGTCATCGCCCGGTGGATCGGCCGCACCGTTCTTCGGATCTGGAGTATTGACTTCACTACGCACTATTCCGAGCCGCTCCCCGAGCGCCAAACTATTTACATTTCAAACCACACCTCGACGCTCGATGTCATGCTCTTGATGGCGCTCGCCTTACCGCGCGCGCGGTTTTTTCTCTCCGGGTATCTGCGCAAATTCCCCGTCGTGTTGATCATCGGATACATCATCCGTGTCTTTTGGACCGTGCCTCAGGAGTTTCCGGAGCGAAGACGCAAGATTTTCAGCCGCGCCGACCGCATCCTGCGACGCACCGGGGATTCAGTGTACTTGAGCCCGGAAGGCCAGTGCGTCACGACGGGCGAAATTGGCTCCTTTAATAAAGGAGCATTTCACCTCGCCACCAGCCTCAAGGCGCCTATCGTCCCGATCTACATTCACATTCCGGCAAGCGTGCAGGGGTGGAGAGGTTACTGTATAGACCGGACAGATAGTTTACAGGTGTTCGGAGACATGGTTTACACATTAACTAAGGATTAGCTTTAGCCTCGCAAGGAGGAAAAGCGATGCCTTGGAAAGAGGTTTCAGTCATGTCTCAGCGTCTTGAGTTTGTTCAGATGGCCAGCGGCGAGCAAGCCAATATTCGTCAACTATGTAGGCACTTCAATATCTCTGCGCCTACTGCCTACAAATGGCTAAATCGTTTTCAACAGTCTAAGCAACCACAGGATCTGCTGAATCGATCACGGCGTCCGCATCTCTCCCCGCGTCGCACTGCTCCCGAGATCGAGCAGGTAGTGGTCAAACTGCGCACAGCTCATCCGGCTTGGGGAGGTCGCAAGATCCGGGCTCGTCTGATCGCCCTTGGTTATCCCGAGGTGCCACAGCCGAGTACTATCACCGCTATTCTGGCTCGTCATCAGCTCATCGAACCGAGCGAATCTGCCAAGCATCAGCCCTTCTGTCGTTTCGAGCACCCGCGGCCCAACGACCTATGGCAGATGGACTTCAAGGGTGACTTTGCTCTGGATGATGGTCGGTGCTTCCCCCTCACCGTCCTTGATGATCACTCGCGCTTTGCTCTCGGTCTGCGGGCCTGTCCAGGGCCATCGACTATTCCGACACAAACTGCGCTGCGAGCAGTGTTCCGTCGTTATGGCTTGCCTACGAGAATGACGATGGACAATGGTTCTCCCTGGGGTTCATCCAATAAGCCAGCACACACGCACTTTACTATCTGGCTATTGCGACTCGGAGTGGCCGTCTCTCACTCGCGTCCCCACCATCCGCAGACGCAAGGCAAAGACGAACGCTTTCATCGCACTCTGCAAGCGGAACTCTTGCGTTACGCTACTCTGCGTACGCTAGCTCAGTGCCAACTCGAGTTTGATCGCTGGCGCGATCTCTACAATTGTCAAAGACCGCACGAGGCTCTCGGAATGCAAGTGCCGGCCTCTCGCTACGTGCCCAGCTCTCGTCCTTTTCCTGAAGTTCTACCACCAATTGAGTACGATATGGCTGACGTCGTACGAAAGGTCCGAGGCTGGGGGCACATCAAGTATAAGAGTCACGACTACTTCATCGGCCAGGCCTTCAAAGGTCTGCACGTTGCTCTGCGCCCGACCGCCACCGATGGCTTGCTCGATGTTTACTTTTGCCAGCATCGCTTAACCCAAATCAATCTCGCAGCTTCAACCAAAACGAGACTAGAATGTGTAAACCATGTCCCCGAACATGTGTAAACCTTGTCCCCGGTCTATACAGTTACCGCGCCCAACCGGGGACCGTCGATGTCTACTTCCTGCCCGCTATCGACACGTCGTCGTGGCGGCTCGAGGACCTTGAGACCAACCGGGATCGAGTGCGCGCTCTTTACGTCCGCGTGCACGACGCAATGCGCAGTGACGGCAGACTTCCGGCCGACCTGGGCATTGAGCCGCCGCAACCCAAAGTTATGAGGGCCGCCGTATGACGTACGACTTCCGCTCGCTGGTCGCCATGTTGCGTCACCGGGCGCTGCATCAGGGGAACCGTCGCGCTTACACTTTTCTAGTCGACGGCGAAACCGAGAACGCCGCGCTAACCTATGGACAACTGGATCGCGGCGCGCGCGCCGTCGCCGCCGCCCTCGCGGATCGAGGAGCGCGCCCGGGAGATCGTGCCATTCTGCTTTACCCGCCGGGCCTGGATTTTATAACCGCGTTCTTCGGAGCGATCTACGCGGGCGTGATCGCCGTACCGTGTTATCCACCTCACCGCTCGCAGCTCGCTCGCTCGCTGCCGCGTCTGACCGCGATCATAGCCAATGCCGAGCCCAGCGTTGTTCTTTGCCCCACGGAAGTTGCGGCCCTGTCCGCCTGGGTTGCGCATGCTCCGGCGCTCGGTGCGCTTCCATGGATCGCCACTGATACACTAGGGGACGACGCCGCCACCTCGTGGAAAGAACCTGATGCCGGCCCGTCAACTCTGGCCTTCCTTCAATACACTTCGGGTTCCACGGCCGCACCTCGCGCGGTGATGGTCACGCACGGTAACCTTCTCCACAACCTCGCCGTCGCCAATCACGTGGAAGAGAATGACGACGACAGCGTTTCGGTTTCCTGGCTGCCGGTCATCCACGATATGGGGCTGATCGAAGGAGTTCTCGAGCCGGCCTATGCGGGATATCCGGCCTATCTGATGGCGCCAGCCACTTTTCTGCAACGTCCCATCAGCTGGCTGCGGGCGATCACTAAATATCGCGCCACCAACAGCGGTGGTCCCAACTTCGCCTATGACCTCTGTACTCGAAAGATCCGCGCTGAGCAGCGTGACACGCTCGACCTTTCAAGTTGGCGCGTCGCGTACAACGGCGCCGAGCCTATTCGTGGCGATACCTTGACTGCCTTCAATACGGCCTTCCGCGATTGCGGCTTCCACTGGAAGTCCTTTTATCCGGTTTACGGCCTGGCCGAATCGACGCTTGTAGTTACCAGCGGTCGGCGCAGCTACGAGCCGGTGTTTCTCGACGCAGATGCCGCCGCACTGCGCGATGGGAAGCTTGAGAAAGTCTCGCCGGGTGAGTCGCAACGAGTCTCACTGGTGTCGAGTGGACCGCCCACGTTCGGCTCGCGTGTTCTCATCGTCAATCCCGACACCTGCCGGCGTTCCGCGCCTCGCGAGATCGGTGAGATTTGGCTCTCTTCGCCGAGCGTCGCAAAAGGCTATTGGCGGCGCGAGGAGGAAACTTTGCAAACTTTTGGCGCCCTGCTCGCTGATGATGGAAGCGGACCGTATCTGCGCACGGGTGACCTGGGCGCCCTCATCGACGGCGAGTTGTTTGTCGCGGGGCGACTCAAAGACCTACTGATAGTTCGCGGGCTCAAACACTACCCGCAGGATCTCGAGTTGACGGTTGAGCGCCAGCACCCGGCCATCCGTCCAGGCTGCGCCGCCGTATTCGCCCTCGAGGCACACGACGACGAGCGTATCGCCGTTGCCGCTGAAGTGGATCCGCGGCGCCTGGAGATCGCGCGGATGAATCCTCCGGAATTCCCCGCCGCGCCGTTTCTCTTACGCGAGGGCGCGCGTGCGATCTCTGAACTCATAGGAACGATTCGCCGGGCCGTCGCAGAGATTCACGGCGTTCAACTCCACACGGTCGCTCTTCTAAGGCCCGGGGCGCTGCCGAAAACATCCAGCGGCAAGATTCGCCATCGCGACTGTGCCCAGGCGTTATCTGGCGGACAACTGGCCGAAATTGTGCGGTGGGTCCAACCCGATGCGGGACCCACGGATTCTGCGCCTGCGCTTCTGAGGAGCGAGATTTGACAGCTCTCCATCTGAGTACGGGCGACGCGTTGCGGCCAAGATTGGCGCAGCTTACCGCCGATGTGCTGCGCATCCCCGTGGGCGATGTCCACGCGGCCGTGCCGCTCGCAGCTATGGGCCTGGATTCACTTGCCGCAGCGGAACTTACCGCGCTGATCGAAGATGAGCTCAACCACGAGCTGCCGCCGGCGGTGCTTTTCGAATGTCCTACTCTTGAATCGCTCTCGCGCTTCATCGAATCACGCGCCGTGGGATCAATCATTGAAGACGATGAACGGTCCAGAGAGACAAGCATTGCAGGAATGCTGGCAGACGCGATTTTGCCGGCGGACATCGTTCCGGCACGCTCTCAAGATCGGGTTCCGGCCGACGTTCTTTTGACCGGCAGCACCGGTTTTGTAGGTGCTTATCTACTGCGCGCGCTCTTGCGCGACACGCCGGCCGTTGTCTACTGCCTCGTCCGTCCGAATGGCACAGAGGCAAGCGCTCGTGTGCGGCGAAATCTCATTCAATATGGAATCTGGGAGGAGCGCTTTGCAAAACGCATCCGCTGTGTTGGCGGCGACATTACGCAAACGCATTTGGGAATGTCCAGCAGGGACTTCCGAGCTATCGCCGGCTCTGTCGGTGCGATCTACCATGCCGCTGCAGCAGTCGATTGGGTGCGCCCCTACGAGGAGCTTCGGGATGTGAACGTACTCGGCACGCGCGAGCTGCTTCGTCTTGCCTGCGCCGGCACGCCAAAATCCTTTCACTTTCTTTCGAGCCTGGCGGTTTGCTATTCCACCGGCGCGACCGGCGACGCGCTTGAGAGCGATGACGCTCTCCTCAATCTGAGAGGCCTGCGCCTGGGTTACGCCCAGAGCAAATGTGTTGCTGAGTCGTTGGTGCGACAGGCAGCCGAGCGCGGCAGTCGCGCAACAGTTGCGCGGCCCTCGCTCGTTTCCGGCGACTCGACATCCGGAATCTCGAATGCCGATGACTTACTCTCCCGCTTCTTCCGCGGTTGCATCGAAATGGGGGCGGCGCCCGATCTCGACTGGGCGATGGACTGCGTCCCGGTCGATCACGTGGCTGATGCCATGGTGAAGCTTGCGCAAGACGACGTCCGCGGCGGTGTCTATCATTTGGTTAACCCGCAGTTGCGGTATTGGCGCGAGTGCGTGCTGTGGATGTGTCTTCGCGGCTACTCATTTGATCTAATCCCATACCGCGACTGGGCGCTGCGGCTGCGCGAGACAGTAACTGCATCAAACCCGCTGTATCCCTTGCGGGCGTTCTTTCTGCGGACCTTTCCTGAGGAAGGGGGCCTGGCTGTTCCCGAGCTGTACGAGGAAACACGACGCCGCCGCGCGCGATCCGATTTCTCCCGTACGATTCTTGCGCAATCGGGAACAACCTGCCCGCCCCTGGATGCGCACCTGCTCGATCGATACTTCGAATCCTATACGGAGCGTCGTCTGATTCCGCCGGTGGCTCGCGCTCCAACCGTACGTCGCGAAGCGAGTCTCAGCAGACCTGTGGTCATCGACATCGAGCGTTCACTGCAGCGTCGCACCGGCGATCCGGCGCTGCGCATCACAGACGTAAAGATCTCTCCTATGGATGGCGACTACAGCATCGTCGCTGAGCTGACGTCCTGGAGGCGTGGAGGTCGAGCAGGGCTTCGCCGGGCGCGGCTGACAACTGAGACTGGCGACGGACGTACGTCGGCGATCGACGTGGTGTTGAAGTCCAAGCCTCATGATTCGGATGCGATAGACGTCGGCGAACAGGTCGCGCGGCTGGGCAGCCACCAGTTGGGCGAGGCATATGCGGCGTGGCGAGATCACATCGGGTTGACCCGCGGGCATCTCAGGGAGCTGGCGATCTACGAAACCGATGATCACCGCTTGCGCCTTCATGTCCCGGAGCCGCTTGCCGTATCGCGCGATGAGGATCGTGGCGAGTGGCTGGTTGTGCTCGAGTATGTGAGCGATGCGCAAGTAGCCAATGCGTGGCACCGCGCGTGGACCAAAGGCGAGATCGAAGTCGCTCTTCTCGGTCTGGCCGCTCTTCATGCCGTCTGGCGCGATCGTTGGGAGGATCTGGTTTCGCAGAGCTGGCTTCCGCCGCGGCGCAACTCCGCGCAAATGGCCCGGATGCTTCCCTTTTGGTCGGCCCTGGCCGCCCACGCTCGCGCGGCTTTTACAAGCTGGGCTGGGTCCGATTTGGCTGAAGCGCACGAATCACTGCTGTCCGGAATCGATCGCTGGTGGCGGCCGCTCAGCCGCGCTCCCCAAGTCTTAATTCACAACGATTTCAATCCCCGCAACGTTATGCTCCGCGGCCTGCCCGGCGGCGCCCAGCGCCTGTGCGCCTACGACTGGGAGCTTGCAACTATCGGAGCGCCGCAGCGTGATCTGGCCGAGTTCCTCTGTTTCGTGCTGGCGCCTGAGACGGCGGCTGATGATGCGGCCGCGTGGATCCAGCGTTACCGCGGCCTGCTTGAGGAACAAACGAGCGTAATCATCGATCCAATCGAATGGGAGGAAGGATTTCGAGCTGCACTTTGTGACTTCATCGTTGACCGGCTGGCAATGTATGCGATGATCCATCGCTTTCGCCCGCAGTTGTTTCTCCCTCGGGTCATGCGCACGTGGCTGGCCCTTCACAAACGCTTCCCCTGGCCCATCTCGTGAACAACTTTGCTCCTGACCCGGAACCAACAGGACCGGCGGGCTCAATCCATTTGAGCAATCTACTCACCTACGCAGCGCTGCTGTCAGGCTGCGCAGCCGTGGCCTTCGCCATGAGGCACCAACGCTCTGCCGCCGGCGCGTTCATCGCAGTTGCCGTTATTGCCGACACCTTCGACGGGCGCTTCGCTCGGCTGTTTGATAGGACCCGCTTTCAGTCCGCGTACGGCGTCCAACTCGACAGCCTCGCCGATGCCGTGACGTCAGGCTTTGTTCCGGTGATCGTACTCGCGTCAGACAGCACGCCGATGACACGGGGAGCAGCTCTCGCGTGGTGGGGTTGCGCGTTTCTATATTCCCTCGCGGCTATCACCCGGCTGGGTTATTACAACCTCAAGCACGGTGACGGCCCCTGGTTTGTCGGCCTGCCGGCGCCACTCTGCGCGCTGTTGATCTCGACCTCGCTTCTCTGGTCGCCAAGCCCGCTGGCCGCCGCAGTGATTCTGGCCGGTTGCGCCGTGGCCATGGTTGCGCCGATACGCGTGCCGCGTCCGCGGTCAGCAGGACTCGCCCTCTGGGTTGGCTGGGCGATGCTGGTCATAGTGCTGCACGTCCGGGCCTTGTGAAATGAGATCAGGGCTCAGGATGAGGTCGCTACCGATCTGGGTGCGAGCTGACTTTGACGGCTAACTATTCCGATAGCTATTGGTTTATTGTGTTTTGTGAGACTTAGTGAAGTCGATGATTTAAGACTTAAAAATCCGTTGCGAGTAATCCCGTGTGGGTTCGAGTCCCGCTCGGCACCAAAGCACATCTCACTTTCCACGAGTTTATGTTGCTGACAAAAAGATCAACTCATTATGCCCGCATCCATTGAACTAAAGCGCCGACTGCGATGGGCCGATGCCGACGCTGCCGGTCGCCTGCATTTCCCGCGCATTTTCGAAATCGTCGAAGAGGCTGAGAGCGAACTCGTTCGCTGCATCGGGTGGCCGATGAACCGAAGCATGGGACACGATTTTCCGCGAGTGAAAATCGAGTGTGAGTTCCGGAAAGTACTCTCGCTGGACGATCCGTTTCGACTGAGGCTCTCAGTCGGCAAACTTGGTCGGACTTCGTTTCGTTACGATTTTCAGGTCTTCGGCGCCGATGACGAATTGGCGATCGAAGGTGCAATGACGATTGTGGCGTTAAGAGACGGGAAGCCGACGGAGATTCCCGCATCATTGCGTGCCGCATTGAGCACCGACGCTTCGTACTCAGCGTAAAGTGAGGCTTGCTGTCTCCATGCAACGCAGATTGTAAGATCTATATGTCAGATCAATCTGCACCATCTCTATCGCGCTCCCTTGTAATCGGCGCACTGGGCTTCGCGGCCATTAGCCTGTGCGTCTTCGCCACAGTCGCTTTCGGCGAAAGGTGGATGTACCGGAACCTTGGATTAGTCGGTGCATACGTAGCCTGGACAGCGCTCTTCATTCTACTGGGAGGCAGTGTGCTCGGCTCCCTCGTAGTAAGGCGCTGGCGTCTCCCGAAGTTTTATCTGCTCTTTGGATTGTCGTTCTTTCTGTACGCCGCCGGCTGGGTCACCGCGTATTTCACTTTGCGGAGCGCCGCCGGCGAGATAGCCGGTTTGTTTCTGGGTTCGATTATGATGGCGGGTGGTTTCGCCATCGGCTTCAACGTAAAAGGCTCGCTGGTGAAGTTTGCGGCGATTCTCTTCGTGGCAAACTGCCTCGGGTATTTCCCAGGCTCAGCGCTCAACGACTTTACGGGCGGCCGAACCGGAATGTTACTTTGGGGAGTTGTCTATGGCTTGTTTCTGGGAGCCGGCCTCGGCGCTGTGCTTCACTTTGCACAGTTAACTCGAACCTCTTCGGGTTAGGGCCGTCTGGGCTGATTTACCGCACACTCCAAATGGACGCTGGCGAACTCCTCACTCGAGCAACGATTTGGGTAACAATTGTTCTTTACGTCGCGGGCGTGTTGGTGCTCGTCCTAAACAAACAACAACCAGGGGCGCACGCCACTGTCAGAGTTGTTTGGACAGTTGCCTGCATCTCATTAATTCTCCATTTCCTTTTCGCCTTTGAGTTCTACCACAAGTGGAGTCACGCGGCGGCTTATCGTGATACCGCGCAGCAAACCTACCAGGTCGTCGGATTCGCGTCGGGCATCGGTCTTATCGTCAATTATGGATTGTTGGCGATTTGGGTTTTAGACGTTGGCTGGTGGTGGCTGCGGGGACGCGATTCATATTTCAAGCGGCCACGTTGGGTAATTCTTGCCTGGCATTGGTTTCTGATTTTCATCATCTTTAACGCCACAGTGGTTTTTGGAAAAGGTCTGGCACGTTGGGTTGGGCTGTTAGTCAGCTTGATTCTGTGCCTGGCGTGGATAATCGTGACCAGGCAAATGTTCAGTCAGAAGCCCGACCGTGAGGGAGGGCAATTTGCCAAGTAAGCCAGTTCGCGACCTTCAGTGTTGCCCTCGCTAACGCTCGGGCTTCTGACATGATGAACCTTCAGTGTTGCCCTCGCTAACGCTCGGGCTTCTGACATGATGAACGTCTTTCAAGCATGGATTCAGTGAGCGTCGAAACCAATAGGCTGAATAATCGACCATTAGCCGTCCCGATTTATTACGGATGGATCAATCTGTCCGTGGCTGCGCTCGCTATGGTGGGAACCCTTCCGGGCCGAACGCAGGGACTCGGACTAATCACTGAGCCGCTCCTCGCCAGTCTGCAAATGGATCGCGTGCTGTTCGCCCGAATCAATCTTTGGGCAACACTAATTGGGGCGCTCTTTTGTCTCGGCGTAGGACGATTTGTAGATCGTTTTGGCAGCCGGTTGGTGTTGACCGTAGTTACGATTGCGCTCGCCGCTGTCGTTCTCTTGATGAGCCGCATCGAGAGCATTTTCGTAATTGCAATCCTAATCACACTCACGCGCGGATTTGGCCAAAGTGCGCTCTCAGTCGTCAGCATTACGATCGTCGGAAAGTGGTTCGTCCGTCGGCTTAACGCGGCGATGGCGGTTTACACGGTAATCTTGAGTGTTGGATTTATGATTGCTTTCCCCATCGTGGGGGCCATGGTGATCAAATCAGGTTGGCGCTCTGCATGGGCCGCAATAGGTTTCTGCCTGCTATTTGGATTGGCGCCGCTCGCGTTGCTGTTGGTTCGAAGTTCACCTGAAGCGTGTGGCCTGAAAACTGACGAGATGCGAACTGAAGCGCAAACGGATCAGCGTCCGGCTGAAGGACAAACGCTCGGACAGGCCCTGGCAACGCCCGCTTTCTGGGTCTTCGGAATTGCCAGTGCGATTTACGGATTAATCGCTTCAGGCATCGCGCTATTTAATGAGTCGATTCTGGCTGAGAGAGGTTTCGACGCTTCCACCTATCATCGGACTCTGGTAATCGTCGCGCTGACATCATTGGCGGGAAACTTTCTCGGAGGCTGGTTGACGACGCGCTGGAGGATGAACCGCCTTTTGACGCTGGCGATGGTTTTGCTTGCAGGATCGCTCCTGGCCCTGCCGCACGTAAAAACTCAAACGCACGTGGTTGCTTATGCGGTGGTCATGGGACTAGCAGGCGGCTTTGTGATAGTCCTCTTCTTTTCTTTCTGGAGTCACACTTACGGGCGGGCGCATCTCGGAAAGATTCAGGGAGCAGCCCAGGCGCTCACGGTCCTCGCCTCAGCGGTAGGCCCTCTGTTGCTGGCTGAAAGCGTCGCGCGTACGCAATCGTATGCCGCAATGTTCTATGTGTTGACTGTCGTGGTGATCCTACTGGCGATGGGCGCGTGGTTCGTTAAGCTCCCCCGTAATCCAAGTGAGCGAGTCCAGACTGGCTAGGGACAGTCCTCGTCGGTTATGTCTTTGAAATCCTCCTCTGGTATTTTAGGTCTGCAGATTACATCTGAACAAAACATGTCCCCTGTCGAAGCCAAACTCCAATCCAACATCGTGCAATCGCGGAACGTTCTGGACGCCTGGGTGCGTGAGGTTGTTGAATGGCATTTCGATCCGGCCACCGGTTGTCCCTTCTGGTTGGATTACGCGAAGCAACTCTCGTGGGATCCGCGCAAAGAAATAAAAGGCTACGACGACCTGGCGCGGTTTGGTTTTTTCCAGGACGAATGGCTTCGCGGCGGGCCCGTGCGGCGATGGGTGCCGAAGGGTTTCGAGGGTCGACCGGTGTACACATTCGAAACTGGCGGTAGCACTGGCGTCCCAAAGTCGCGTATCAACATCGAAGATTTTCGGATTGATTACGAGGCCTTTAGCACAACGTTGCCCGACGAGTTCTTTCCGAAGGACTCTGATTGGTTATCTCTGGGACCAACCGGGCCCCGCCGTCTGCGTCTCGCGGTCGAGCATCTAGCGCAGTTCAGGGGCGGCATCTGCTTTATGGTGGATCTCGATCCTCGTTGGGTCATCAAACTGATCAAGCAAGGCAAAGCAAAAGAAGCCGAAAGCTACAAGCAACACGTAGTCGAGCAGGGCCTCACGTTACTAAAGGCCCACCCAAACATTCGTTGTCTTTTCACGACGCCGAAGCTTTTGGAAGCTCTCTGCGAAAGAGTGTCGCTGAAAAAGATGGGGATCACGGGAGTGTTTTGCGGTGGCACCGAAATGACCCCACAGTTCCATCGCTTCGCAGTCGAAGAGCTACTGGAGGGGGCTTATTTCGCGGCCACCTACGGAAATACTCTGATGGGTTTGGCGGTTCACAAGCCACGCATCCCTGAAGACAATTTCGCCATCATCTACTATCCACCGCTGCCGCGCGCGATGATCGAAGTGGTTGATCCGGAAAGTCCCGACAAACTCGTCGGTTACGGCGAGACCGGCCGCGTTCGTCTGACAACTTTAACGAAAGAGTTTTTCATGCCGCGGTTTCTCGAGCGCGACGAAGCTGAACGCGAGCTGCCGTGTGATCTCTATCCGTGGGACGGTGTTAGGAATGTGCGGCCATTTGCGAAATTGAGTACATCGGTGGTTGAGGGAGTTTACTAGGCATAGGAGGTCAGTACCGGGAGCGGTAGCGACCGGGTCTCGTTATTGCAACGATCGACGGGGTCGTGACTGTTACCCGGTCGCTACCACTCCCGGTACTGACTCCACCGCGCAAGATTCGCTATGATTTCTGTTCCCATCCTTCGCAAAGGCGAACCGTACACGAGTCTTGATGTCGCTCGTGTTCCGCATCATCGCACGCGAGAACCATTTGTTGAGATCAGCCAGGCGAACGCTGGACTGATTCGCCGCGACCTGCTCGATCAGCGGAGCGCTCGCGCCGCGCTGACAAGATTCTCAACGGCTGAACTGGTTAAGATGTGCGAGCACGCGGCTAACTACTTTCTCAAAGACGTGCTTCCGCTCGACGGGATGCCCCAGTCGCCGGATGATTATGTGCAGCAGGTCTCAGCGACAACCGGATTGCCTCATACGCTGGCGCGTCGGAACATGCAGAAGGTCGGCACGATGCTCGCAGAGATGGGACACGTCCTTCACGGTCTGACTAGAAATCTCGACTGGGAAATTCTCGATCAAGGGTTCGGGGATCTTAACGGACATGCCCTGAGTTTTTTCCCGCGCGGAGAATCGCTCGGGGCGGTGTTGCCGAACAATTCGCCAGGCGTTCATTCACTTTGGATTCCCGCCTTTGCGTTGAAGATTCCGCTGATTCTGAAACCGGGCGGGGCTGAACCCTGGACGCCTTTCAGAATCATCCAGGCGTTGATTCGAGCCGGCGCGCCTCGCGAGGCGTTCAGTTTTTACCCGACCGATCACGCTGGCGCCGGTGAAATTCTGCGCCACAGCGGTCGCGGCATGGTCTTCGGCGACAGCTCAACGACCGGTATTTGGGAAGGCGATGCGCGCATCGAGATTCATGGTCCCGGTTACAGCAAGATCGTGATCGGTGAAGACTGCGTCGATGACTGGGAGCAATATCTCGACGTGATGTTCGATTCGATCGCTCAGAACAGCGGCCGCTCTTGTATCAACGCGTCGGGTGTTTGGGCACCACGGCACGGTGAAAAGATTAGTCACGCGCTGGCTGAGCGGCTTGCCCGAATCGTTCCGCGCGCGGCAGACGACGAAACTGCGCAACTCGCGCCTTTTGCCGACAAGGGCGTTGCCGCACGGATCTCGACAATCATCGATCAAGGATTGAGCGAGCCGGGCGCCAGCGATGTGAGCGCGACTGCGCGTCGAACTGGGCGGCTGCTGGAATGGGAAGGTTGTTCATATCTGTTGCCAACGATCATTCACTGTGAAGACGTTGCGCATCCGCTCGCGAATCGAGAATTTCTTTTCCCGTTCGCCAGCGTTGTTAACGTTAGTCAGGATCAAATTCCCGAATCACTCGGCCCCAGCTTGGTAGTGACGGCGATCACGAACGATCCGAAGCTGGTGCAGAAACTGGTCGCCTCGCCGAATGTGGATCGGCTCAACCTCGGCGCGGTACCGACGAACCACGTGAGTTGGGATCAACCACACGAGGGCAATCTGTTTGAGCATTTGTATGCTCGCCGGGCCTTTCAACGCGCGGCTTCCGCTTGAAGGTGAGGTTCCTGCGGTGACGGCGTTACCTGACGGCATGATTCGTTCGGCTGTGCCGTCTGATGTGCGGAAGGCCTAAGGCCTTCCGGCGGATGTGGATAAGAAGACCTTGGGCTACGCCCAGTCCGCGGGGCGGAGCCCGAAATTTGATAGAGCTGAACGGAAGCGCAGAGCGCTTCCGCACATCAGGCGGCAAAGCCGCGTACTATCCACGCTTCAATAACTCGTTGTAACCGGTAATGAAGATTCTCTATCTCACAGGTGGCGCCGGAAGGATGTACTGCGGCAGTTGTCTGCGCGACAACGCGCTGGCGACGGAGCTAATCGCGCGCGGGCATGACGTGATGCTGCTGCCGGTTTATACGCCAACCCACACCGACGAGCCGAATGTCAGTCAAAATAAAGTTGTTCTCGGCGGGATCAGCGCTTACCTCGAACAGTACGTTCCGTTTTTCCGCAACACACCTGCGTGGCTCGATAAACTTTGGGACTCAAGGGCGATCTTAGATCTCGCTTCGCGCCGGTCGATTTCAACTAATCCAAAAATGCTGGGCGAGATGACGGTCTCAGTACTCAAGGGCGAAGACGGTTTCCAACGCAAGGAAATCCACAAACTGATCGATTGGCTCAAGAGCGAGCCGCTGCCTGATGTCATCAACCTCCCTTACTCGCTGCTGCTCGGCCTGGCTGGACCGCTCAAGCGTGAATTGAATCTACCGATTTGTTGCACCCTGCAGGGAGAGGATCTTTTTCTTGATAGCCTGCGAGAGCCATATCGCGAACAGGCGCTGGATCTAATTCGCAGCAACATCAAGCACGTGGACCTTTTTCTTCCGATTAGTGAATTCTACGCCGAGTTCATGCCGGGCTATCTCGGTATTCCTGCCGAAAAGATGCGGGTCGTGCCCATCGGCATAAACCTTCACGGCTTTGAGCCTACCGAACCGGTAGCAAAGAACGGTTTCAAAGTGGGATTTCTCGGACGCATTGCGCCGGAAAAGGGACTGCACATGCTCGCCGACGCCTACAAGCTCTTTCGAAAAGAAAGCAACGGATCGGCAGCACGCCTGGAGGCCGCGGGTTGGATTGCGCCCGAATGCAAACCGTATCTTAACGATATCCAAAAGAGTTTGGCAGATGCGGGACTTGCTTCCGAGTTTAGTTATCGAGGCGTTCTGGACCGCGAAGAGAAGATCGACTTTCTCCGTCAGCTCGATGTGATGTCGGTGCCGGCTACTTACGATGAGCCGAAGGGAGTTTCCTTGCTCGAGGCGATGGCGTGCGGCGTCCCACTCGTGCAACCTCGCCGCGGAGCGTTCACCGAGATAATTGAAAAGACATCCGGCGGGCTGCTGGTTGAGCCGGACGACGCGCAAAGCCTGGCCGATGCCCTGCTTCAGATTTTTCAGGACCGTCCGCGAGCGGAAGAGATGGGCCGCCAGGGCGCGCTCGGCGTGCGCCAGCATTACAGTGCGGCGCACATGGCTGATCGCGCACTGGAAGCTTACGAGAGTGTGATAGGAAATGGGGCAGTAGCCCGACCGTAAGGAAGAGCGCAATGATCTCGCGATCACGCCCTCCCTTACGGTCGGGCTACTGCCCCGATTTGCAACATGCTGAAAGCCGAAAACATCTCGAAAGAATATCCTTCCCCAAAGGGAACACTAAGGCTTCTCTCTGACATTTCGTTCTCGCTTTCGCGCGGCGAAGCCGCCTCAATCATGGGCCCCTCCGGCAGCGGCAAGAGCACTCTGCTTTACATCCTGGGCACGCTCGAACCCGCGAGTAGTGGGGTGGTTACCCTGGCTGGTGAAAATCCGTTTCAACTCGGGCCGCGCGAACTTGCCGTCTTCAGAAACCGGCATATTGGCTTTGTCTTTCAGGATCACTGTCTCCTGCCACAGTGTTCCGTAATTGAGAATGTGCTCACGCCCACACTTGTTTCCGGCAATAGCGACGATGCCAGCGAGCGCGCCCGCAATTTGATCGAACAAGTAGGCCTTCAGGATCGAACGGAACACCGTCCGGCTGAACTTTCAGGCGGAGAAAAGCAGAGAGTTGCGCTGGCCCGCGCTTTGATCATGAAGCCGCAACTGCTTTTGTGTGACGAGCCCACCGGAAACCTCGATCAAAAATCAGCCGACGCCGTCGCTTCCCTGCTGGTTGAATTGCAGAAGAGCCAGGAAACGATTCTGATCGTAGTCACACACAACCCGGAACTGGCCGCTCGTTTTCCCCGCCAATATCAATTGCGAGATCAACAGCTCCACGAGGCTTAATGCGCACCTCCGATCTCATCAAGCGAAGTGTGAAGTATTACTGGCGCACGAACCTCCCAGTCGTGTTTGGGGTCGCGACGGCAGTGGCGGTGCTGGCCGGTGCATTACTGGTGGGCGATTCTGTGCGCGCCAGCTTGCGCGATCTGTTTCTTCAACGGTTAGGAGCAACGGAGTACGTGATCGCGGGCCCGCAATTTTTTCGCGAGCAGCTCGCTGAAGACGTTCGGCCGGGACTCGTTGCGCAGGGCTTCTCGAGCAGTTGTCCGCTCATCGAGTTGGATGGAACTGTTAGTCGCGATAATGGAGCGCGCGCCGGTGGTGTTCGCGTTTACGGCGTTGACCCAAGATTTTGGCAGTTTCACGGTCTGGCGAATCAGACCCCGCCTGAGAATCGCGAGCTACTGCTAAGCGAAGGTCTGGCGCGTGAACTGAACACGCAGGCCGGCGATTCGTTGCTGATCCGGATCCAGAAACCCTCCGACGTACCACTCGAATCCTTGTTTGGACGAAAAGATGAGGCCGGCGTCACGTTGCGGCTGACCATCCGAGAGACTTTGTCGCCGGCACAACTCGGAGAATTCAGTACGCGTCCACAACAAGCCGGTGTGCGCGCTGTATTCGTCCCACTTCAACTTCTTCAGAGAGAGCTGGGCCAATCCGGTCGCGTCAATACGATGCTTGTTTCCAGCTCAAACACGGCAGGCCAATCAGAAACGGAAAAGTCCAAGGCGCTCGCGAGCTTACTTAAAGGCAAGGCTCAACTCGAAGATTACAACATCAAGCTGCGCGTGCTGGATGAACAGCAAAGCCTGTCCGTTGAGGGCGCCACGGGAATGATTTCAGAAACGCTGGCCAAAAAAGTGGGTGAGGCGGCGCGACAAACTCGCAACTCAGGAGCGCCCTATCTGTCATATCTCATTAACAACTTGCGCCTGGAAAACGGCCGCGCGATCCCGTACTCGATTGTGACCGGCGTAGATGGCGAGATGTTTGAGATAATTCAGCACCACGACGGAGGACACCTGCGGGGCTGTGACGATAGCTTCACCGATTTGCCGCCACTGATTCTCAATCGATGGGCGGCAGATGATCTCGGAGCCAAGGTTAAGGATCGCATCACGCTCGACTACTACGTGTGGCTGGAGCAGGGCCAACTCGCGACCCGCTCGTCTGAGTTTCGGGTGGCGTGCATCATTCCGATGGAAGGGCTCGCCGCCGATCGCCATCTCGTCCCCGATTATCCGGGTATCACGGAATCGGAGCACGTGAGCGATTGGGATCCTCCGTTTCCGGTGGATCTGAGTCGCATTCGACCGCAGGACGAGGAGTATTGGAAGACGCATCGCACGACTCCCAAGGCCTTTATCCCGCTTGGCGTCGGCCAAAAACTTTGGCAATCGCGCTTCGGAAACCTGACGTCGCTGCGCATTCCTGCGGGGCAGGGCCAGGATTTTGCCGGAATGCGTGCCGCCTTCGAGCAAAACCTGCGCAACAAACTGGACCCGGCGGAAATGGGTCTCGCGGTTTTGCCCGTACGTGCTGAAGGACTGGCGGCATCGCGCGGCGCGACCGATTTCGGCGAGTACTTTCTCTATTTCAGTTTCTTTCTCGTCGTCTCTGCCCTGCTGCTGGCCTCACTCTTTTTCAAATTCGGAATTGAACAACGCTTGCGTGAAATCGGCACACTGCAAGCGATCGGCTTTCCTCGTTCGAAAATTCGAAATCTCTTTCTGGCTGAAGGGCTGATCTTATCTCTGGTTGGAAGTTTGCTCGGTTTGCTCGGAGCGGTGGCGTACGGTTACCTGATTCTGCTCGGCCTGCGTACCTGGTGGGTGGACGCGGTGGGAACCACGCAGTTGCGTCTTCACGTCTCGCCAATGTCTCTTCTGGTCGGCGGAATTGGCGGTGTGCTGGCGGCCTTGATCTGCATCGCATGGACTTTGAGACGTTTGGGAAAAGCGTCCTCACGATCTCTTTTTTCAGGAGTTGTCCCCGCGTCTCCGCGGTTCCGCATCTTTCCCTCCGCGAGTTGGCGCCTCTGGTTATCAATTGCTCTCACCGCTTTTGCGCTTCTGATTCTGGTTGGCGCGACTTTTAAATTAGTTAGCCAGACTTTAGGTTTCTTCGGCAGCGGTACACTGCTTCTCGTGGCATTGCTGTATTTCGTGTCGGGTTGGTTGCGACGGCCGCGGCGCAAGACAATTCGCGGAAGCGGTTGGCCCGCAGTCTGGCGGTTGGGATTCAGAAACGCCGTGCATCGGCCGTCGCGCAGCGTAATGTGCATTGCTCTAATCGCGATGTCCGCTTTCATCGTCGTTACTGTTGAAGCATTTAGAAAAGGCGACCAAAGTCTTAGTCGAGACAAGAAATCCGGTACTGGCGGATTCCCGCTAATGGCTGAGTCGCTTTTGCCACTCGTGCACGATCCAAACACTGCGGCCGGACAAGAAGCATTGAACATTGAAGACTTCGCGACTGGCTCAGCTTTTTCCGGCGGTTCTTTCACGCGATTCCGTCTGCGGCCCGGCGATGATGCAAGTTGTCTCAATCTGTACCAGCCGCGTAATCCGCGCATTCTGGGGGCTACGGCGGAATTTATTCAAAGCAACCGCTTCACTTTTCAGAACTCGCTGGCTACTTCAGCGGATGAGACTGGCAATCCCTGGCTCTTGTTGAACCGGCAATTGGAACCCGGTGTGGTGCCTGTTATCGCCGACGCTAACTCGATGACCTACGTACTTCATTTGAGGGTTGGTGATGAGTTTGTTTTGAATCGCCACGAAGGGCCGGTTCGTTTGCGTTTGGTGGGCGCATTGTCCGACAGCCTCTTTCAAAGCGAGCTACTGATGTCGGAAGAGAATTTCGTAAAACTCTTCCCTGCCGAGCCCGGCTACCGCTACTTCTTGATTGACGCTGAGAGCGAGCTCTCGACCATCACTGTCGCGCTCGAGGATCGCCTTTCGGATTACAGCTTCGACGTCTCAAATACCGGCGAACGGCTCGCCAATTTTCATCGCGTTGAAAATACCTATCTTTCAACTTTCCAGATGTTGGGGGGCTTGGGTCTGGCGCTCGGCACTCTGGGAATGGCTGCTGTGCTGTTGCGTAACGTCCTCGAGCGGCGAAAAGAGCTGGCCCTGTTGCGCGCCTTGGGATATAACTCGTCGCACTTCAGCATGATGGTGATTGCTGAGAATGCTTTTTTGCTCGTAGTCGGCCTGGGCGCCGGCTCGATCTGCGCGCTGCTGGCGATTGCGCCCGTGCTTTTTGACCGCGGCGGCCGGCTGCCGAACACTTCTCTGGGCGTCCTGATGGTCGCGGTATTAATATGTGGGCTTGCGGCATCGTTGGTGGCGACCTGGGTGGCGCTCAGATCGCCGCTGTTACCTGCATTGAAAGCGGAATGACGTTTTGAGCGGCAAACGATTGCAGCATTGGCTTTGAAATGAGTGATACGTGGAAAGATCTCATTCAGCCCTGGCTTCAGCCAGGGTAGATGCACTGTTCGTTTTAGTCAGGAAACCGTTTAAACGGTTTCCCAATATTTCATTGCTTCCCAAAGCACCGAGCTGAAGCTCGGTGTGAATGAGAAGGAGAAAGAGATGATGGTACGAACCCTTAAATTCCTGGCAATCGTTCTCTTCACTTTCAGCTACGTACGCGCGGAAAACTGGCCGCAATGGCGCGGGCCGTTGCTCAACGGCACCAGCACTGAGAAGAACCTGCCACTCAAGTGGACGATCGAGGAAAACATCGCCTGGAAACTGGCGATGCCCGAATGGAGCGGATCGACTCCAATCATCTGGCGCGACCGGATTTTTCTTAACGTTGCCGAAAAAGACGAGCTGTATCTCTGGTGCGTGGATCGAACGAAAGGCACGATGCTGTGGAAGAAGTTACTGGGCAGCGGCAACGTGAAGATGCGCAAGCAAAACATGTCTTCGCCATCGCCGGTAACTGATGGCAAGAGCGTATGGGTCATGACCGGAACCGGCATTCTTAAGAGTTTTGATTTTACCGGTAAGGAAGCTTGGACCCGCGACATTCAAAAAGACTACGGCGAGTTCGGTCTGAACTGGGGCTACGCGTCGTCGCCGCTGCTGTTCGAAGACTCGCTGTACGTGCAAGTGCTGCACGGAATGAAGACCGACGAGCCTTCGTACGTGATGCGAATTGATAAGAAAAGCGGTAAGACACTTTGGAAAGTCGATCGGCCGACGGAGGCGATTCGCGAGTCGCCGGATTCCTACACGACGCCGGCCTTGCTTCGCTACGGGAAAACCATCGAGATTGTGATCACCGGCGGAGATGTTGTAACCGGTCACGATCCGGCAACGGGCAAGGAACTCTGGCGCGCGAACGGCCTTAATCCTGAAAATGCTCCGATGTATCGAATTGTGGCCTCACCTGTAGTCTTCAACGACTTGATATATGCGCCGACGCGCGTGAAGCCGTTATTGGTGTTCAAGGCGGGCGGACGCGGCGACATCACCACTTCGCATCTAGTGTGGTCAACCAACAATGGCCCCGACGTGCCCACGCCGGTCACCGATGGAAAGTATTTCTACATCGTGAACGACCGCGGCATCATGTGGTGTCTCGACGCAAAAACCGGTGCGGAGATTTACGGCCAACAGCGCCTCAAGCCGGGCACTTATAGTGGCTCGCCAGTGCTGGCGGACGACAAAATATACGTAACGAATGAAGAAGGGCTGACGACAGTCGTAAAGGCCGGACCGAAGTTCGAAGTTCTGGCAGAGAATCCTTTGAATGACTATTGTCTGAGTTCGCCCGCAATTTCCGACGGGCAGATTTTCATCCGCACCGCTACGAACCTTTACGCAATTGGGAAGAAGTAGGGCGTGCGTTGAATTTGGAGTGCGCCGGTAGAGCGAAGCGGCGACGGCGCCTTGGATCAAGGTCAGTTTCTTCGACTAACTAATGCGTCGCTTAGATTTGTTTGCATAGACAATCCAGAGCGCCGTCGCCGCTTCGCTCTGCCGGCGCACTCCAAACTTTCCCGGTCGCTGCCGCTTTCGGTTCTGACCTCAATCGTACTATGCGATTTCCTTTTAATAACATGAAGCCTGCATCCTGGCGCTTACGACTGTTGATTCCAACTCTGTTCTTTGTGTTCGCGGCGTTAGGCAACGCCCAGACTTCGCAACTTGGGAAGGTCGAATTCCCCACGTCTGGTTCGTCGCAAGCCCAGGAACACTTCCTACGCGGCCTCGCGGCACTCCACTCCTTCTGGTACGAAGAAGCGCTCGAAGCCTTTCGCGAATCAACCAAACTCGAACCGGATTTCATGATGGGCTATTGGGGTGAAGCGATGGCTCACAATCATCCGCTTTGGACCGAGCAGGACACTCCAGCGGGACGCCAGGTCATCGCGAAGATCAAAGACACGGCCAAGCTAACTGCGCGAGAACGCGCTTACTTAAGCGCGGTGAAGATGATTTACGGCGAGGGCGACAAGCGAACCCGCGACGCGGCTTATTCTTCGGCGATGGAAAAGGTCTATCGCGACTATCCAGACGATCTGGACGCAGCGGCATTTTATTCACTTTCCCTTCTTGGCCTGGTGCGTTCGGAAGACAGGAGTTATCGCTTGCAAGCCCGGGCGGGCGCGATTGCCCTCGAGGTTTATCAAAAGAACCCAAACCATCCGGGCGCAGCGCATTACATCATTCACGCTTTCGACGATCCGGACCATGCCATTCTGGCGCTGCCCGCAGCCCGTCGCTACGCCGGAATCGCTCCGGAAGCTCATCACGCCCGGCATATGCCGTCACACATTTTTCTGCAACTCGGGATGTGGCCTGAGGCGGCGGCCTCGAATCAATCAGCGTGGGAAGCATCGGACACCTGGATGCGGCGCAAGAAGCTCTCGCCAAACGTGCGCGATTATCACAGCCTGCATTGGTTGATGTACGCCCAACTGCAACAGGGCCAATACCGCCAGGCGGAAGAATTGCTCGCGTTGATGAAAAAGACGATGTCCGAGTCTACGTATGACAACAGGCTTCGTCCGGGTTACTACGAGAACAACTACGCCAATATGGCGGCGGCATTTGTGATCGAAACGGAACGATGGGATCTCGCAGCTACAATTTTTCCCGCTAAGTCACCCGACTCGCCGGCTGCGGCCGCGAGCGGCCACGGCGCGCACGGGTCTTCGGCGCCGAGCGATGGCCCAATGACGGTTCGCTACTCAAACATTGGCCAGCGGTTGCCAATCTTCACTCAGAACCTGGCAGCGGCGCTCAAAGGCTCGATGAAAACCGCGCCCGGAATTCCCGACGTGAATGTAGACGCGCCGGGCAATGCTGCAAATGTGATTGGCGAACTACAGGTCGCGGCAGCCTTCGCATCCATGAGCGGAGAGCACGACAACGCAATTGGATTCGGGCGCGAGGCGGTGCGCCGAGAAGAGAAGATGGGTCCGCCCTCGGGACCGCCGAGTCTCGTCAAGCCTTCGCATGAGTTGTTAGGTGAGATTCTGCTCCGCGCCGGCAAACCAAAAGAAGCCGCGGAACAATTCAAAATTGCTCTGCTTAGACAGCCGAATCGCGCGCGGTCTTTGCTGGGCATCGCGCGCGCGGCAGCGAAAATGGGAGACCAACGCGGAGCGATCTCGGCTTACGCGCGTCTGTCGGAACAGTGGCGTAATGCCGACAAGGAAATACCTGAACTGCTTGAAGCGCAGAACTTTTTGAAGCAAGCCCGCTTCTGAGCTCTGCTATCTCTTCTCCCTCACATCGTACGCGTAAATCGTGTCCTGATCTCGGATATAGAGCCGTCCCCCGGCAACCACTGGATGCGCCCACGTGGGCAGCGAACCCTGCTGGATTCTGAACCTGCCTTTTTCCAGATACGCCTCAGGATTTGCCGCAATCAGTCCCACCACACCGTTCTCGCTGAACGCATAGAGGAATCCATCGGCATAAGTGAGAGAACCTTTGCCGACACTGCGGTCCTTCCACGCGACTTCGCCGGTGTCGAATTTCATCGCCGTAAGAATTCCACCGGAAAAACCGTAGAGATGATCGCCGATCAGGATTGAAGTGGCGTGATGGTTTCGCATCTCTTTGGTGAAGTAGACTTCCTGTCCTATGCCATCTGCTTTGATCTCAACCAGTCCGCCGCCGGTGCCATAGTCTGAGGAAATCCAGACACGATTGCCACGAGCCACGGGTGTGGCAATATTGGCTACGTCGTTCGACGGAGCGGCATACTCCCACAAGAGCTTGCCGTCGCGAACATCCAGGGCCACGACTCGCTTTCCAGTAAAGAAGATTACTTGGGTCGTGCCACCAACCTGGACCGGGAGAGCGGAAGAATAGCCAGCCTCGTCACTTTGACTTTTCCAAATCAGCGACCCGTCAGCCTTCTTCAGCGCGACGATCGAAGCGCCGCGCCCGCCGGCATTCACCAAAACCTTGTCTCCAATCACCAGCGGCGATTCGCTGATGCCCCAGCGAATATTCGAACCGCCAAACGTCGATAGGACGTTTTGTGTCCAGATGATCTTTCCGGTGCGCGCTTCGAGCGCTGAAAGATCACCACTCCCGCCGAGCGCGTAAATCCGGTCGCCGTCGATCGTCGGGGTCCCGCGGGGCCCGCCCCCGCGATCATTGTCAAAGGTCTTGCCATGCGGCGTCGCCCAAACTTCCTTTCCCGTGGCCACGTCGAACGCGATAATAAATTCGCGGTCGCCGCGCGATCCCATGGTGTACAAGCGGCCTTTGGAAATTGAGAACGAAGAGTAGCCGCTGCCCGCGCCGCTCGCTTTCCAAACCAGAGGCGGACCGGCTTCCGGCCATTGCTTCAGAAGCCCGGTCTCTTTCGAAATACCGTCGCGGCTGGCGCCACGCCACTGTGGCCATTCACCGTTGGTCTGGGCGGAGGCCGCGGCAACATAACCAACCACAACCAGCACAGCAGCAAACATTGACACTAATCGTGACTCTTTCATCATTATTGTCTCCTCAGCAGATGACCACCGAATCGGGGAGAACAGCATCGGGACGCTTCGCCTCGTTAGCGGCGAAATGTTTATAGCTCACAACGCTATTCATTTTCTTTCTTCCGAATTATGCGAACCGCGGTTCGCATAATTCGGAAGCAGGTAAAAATCGAGACCAGCTACGATCTATAGACATTCCGCGCCTACGGCGCGCTTTGTCATTCATGCTTGCCAATCCTTTCGTAGATGTGAAACACAACTCGGAAGACACATCACGAATCACGACTGCGGTTTGAAATACAGAACCATGCCCGCACCTGCGGCCGCCATCAGGAACCCAAGATAAAGCATTGGATTCGGAGCGGTCTTTGGCGGATGCAACCAGAATGAGAACAAGACGTTCACCAAAGGTGCGCCCGCGAACACCAGCGGCATCACGTAATTCGGAACGCCGCCATACCGAAAAGCAAAGATAATGCAGATCGCTCCGAGAGCACCCAGCACGCCGCCGGCCGTTGCGGCCAGCGAACTCTTCACTGTAAATCCCTGTAACTGGCCCTGATACGAGAGATTGGCCACCGGCACCAGCACGCCAATCAAGAAATAGGCGACTCCGACACAGAGCAACGCGCGCATCGGATTGCCGAGCGCCACCTGACCGCGGTGCAACACGGGTCCGTAGAGTCCCCAGGCCAACGCGGCGCCCAAAGCAAAAAGGATCCAAAGCATTAGTGCAACCCTCCGACTGAGTTATTCGTAAAACGAAAGCTCTTAGTAGCAGCGCCGCGTATTCTAGCAATGTGGATAACTAATCCCTAGAAAAATGCTCGGCCGTATCGATCCTTTGCGTTGAGGTTATCATCAAAGCGAACAACTCACAGATCGCAGTTGTTAAGACTTGTAAATTCTTTCGGCGACCGTTGTTTAATGCTCTGATTCAGATTTTCTGCAGCGACATTTCCAACAGTTTTAGTGATAATGAGCGCGCCAGACCGTCGTCCTGGAAACACAGGTCACTAATAGACGTTAAGAGTCCGAGGAGGAAATCCGGCTTGAAGTCACTTCTTTCAATCGCTTTCATCGCCACGTTGATTCTTTTTACCGCAAGCAGTGCGCTGGCCCAGACGCATCGTGGGTCGGTGCGTGGTAGCGTCTATGATCCCAATAAAGCCGTGGTGGCGGGAGCTACTATTACCATCACTGAGACAGAAACTGGTGAAAGCAGAACGGCCACCAGCGGCGAGCAGGGCGACTATGTCATCTCTTCCCTGCGACCCGGACATTATCGCATCAATGTTTCCGCTTCGGGTTTTAACGCGTACCCGAACGAGTTCACGCTCTCGGTAAACCAGGATGCAAGACTGGATATCGATCTCGATGTTGCGGGTGTCAACACCGGACCGCAAGTGATCTTTGCCGGACCAGAGGATCTTAAAAAAGACTCGGCTTCCCTCGGCACGGTCATCGAAAACCGCCAGGTCGAAGGACTGCCGTTAGACGGCCGCAACTTTTTTGAATTGGCGCTGCTGGTCCCGGGCGCGGTACCGTCGGCGCAAGGTTCGGCCGGTTCCGTCCGCGGCGACTTTGCATTCAGCGTCAACGGCGCGCGCGAAGACAGCAATAACTTTCTGCTCGACGGGGTTTATAACGTCGATCCGAAACTGAATACGTTCGGGGTGCGACCGCCGGTGGATGCGATCCGCGAGTTTGAAAACCTGACTAGTACTTACGACGCTTCGTTCGGACGCAGTGCCGGCGCGCAAGTGAACGTAGTTCTGAAGTCCGGCTCTAACGATTTTCACGGCAGCATCTTTGAGTTTCATCGCAATGGCGCGTTGGATGCGCGAAATCTCTTCGTGCCCGCGAACGAGCCTTCCCCGAAGTACATCCGTAACCAGTTTGGCTTTTCGATCGGCGGGCCGATTCGGAAGGACAAAACGTTTTTCTTTGCCGACTATGAAGGAACGCGCTCGCGTGAAGGCATCACGCGGGTGACCAATGTGCCGACGCTGGCCGAAAGAAACGGTAATTTCACGCAGAGCCTGTTCGGCGTTCCGATCATTCCGGGCGCGGGCATTCCATTCCCCGGCGGCAGCATTCCCGACGCAGCCATCAATCCCATCGGCCGGAATATCGCCGCTCTTTATCCTTTGCCAAATCGGCCGGATCTGTTCGCAAACTTCGTATCATCACCGATCCAGCAAGACCGCAACGACCACTTCGACGTGCGCATCGACCATCTTTTGAATTCTCGATCGAGCTGGGCCTTTCGTTACAGCTTCGGAGATCGAGATCTGTTCGAACCGTTTGCCGGCCCAGGTCTTTCGCTGGTGCCCGGTTATGGGAACGACGTCACGCGCCGCAGCCAGAACGCGATGATTAGCGAGACGCATGTCTTCTCGCCGGCGCTGGTCAACGATCTTCGTTTTGCCTTCAATCGCGTCGCTTCATCCGTCCTTCAGGAAAATCAAGGCACTAGCGTCAATCAAGCTGTCGGTATGCCTGAGTTGTCATCGAACCCACGCGACTTCGGATTGAGTTTTATTACGATTACCGGGTTCTCGCCGCTGGGACACGAAGGCAATAATCCGCAGAACAGCGTCACGAACACGTTTCAGATTCTCGACTCGGTGACCTACGCGCGTGGTAACCACCTCTGGAAGTTCGGGGGCGATATTCGGTTGGTCCAGCAGAATGCTTTTCGCGATGTGCAGTCTCGCGGTCTGCTTCAGTTTTCACCATTCGGACAGATCACCTTCAATGCGCTTGGCGATCTGCTGCTTGGTCTTCCGCTGGTGACGGGCGGCGCGCGTGTCGATAATGCTCAGCACCTGCGCAGTAACAGCTACAACCTCTTTGTGAACGACAGCTTTCGCGTGACGCGCAACCTGACTCTGATCGGAGGATTGCGCTACGAATACAATACGCCCCCGGTTGACGCTTTTGATCGCGCGACTATTTTCGATCCGGCTACGGGCAGACTTGTCCCGGTCGGCACTGCCGGCGTTCCACGCGGTGGCTTTCCCGGTGACAAGAACAATTTCGCGCCGCGCGTGGGTTTTGCCTGGACGATTGGGGACGAAGGCAACACGGTTGTCCGCGGCGGCTATGGCGTTTACTACGATCAATCAGCACTGGCGCCGGGCGAGGCACTTTACTTCAATGCGCCTTACTTTGACTTCAATCTGTTCTTTCAAATACCGGGATTGCCGCTGACGGTCAACAATCCTTTCCCGGCGTTTTTCCCGTTTGCGCTTCCGGATTCGGCGCTGTCGATTCAGCGCGATCTGCGCACGGCGTACATGCAACATTGGAGCGGCAGCGTGCAGCAGCAGCTCGGTCGCAGCCGCGTCCTCGAAGTTAGTTACGTTGGTTCAAAAGGCACCAAGTTGCTTTCGGCGCGCGACATTAATCAGCCACAGCCCAGCGTCCTACCGCCGGGCCTGCCGTTCGTGCCGCGGCCAAATCCTTTTTTCGATGACATCACGCAAATCGAGTCGCGCGCGAATTCGCGTTACGACAGCCTGCAGGCGCGCTTCCAACAACGGTTGGATTTTGGTTTGGCGCTGCTCGGTTCATACACCTGGTCGAAATCTGAGGACGATGCGTCCAATTTTTTCAGCAGCGCCGGCGACCCAAACTTTCCCCAGGACAGCCACAATCTGCGCCCAGAGCGCGGGCCGTCAAACTTCGACACGCGCCATCGATTCGTATTGAGTTACAGCTATGACCTGCCGTTTGGAAAGGGCAAGCGCTACTTAGCAGACGACGGCTGGGTATCGAAACTGCTGA
This sequence comes from uncultured Acidobacteriota bacterium, assembly GCA_963726075.1. Taxonomy (GTDB): domain Bacteria; phylum Acidobacteriota; class Blastocatellia; order Pyrinomonadales; family Pyrinomonadaceae; genus UBA11740. The sequence continues at coordinate 1,589,893 of CAVSAQ010000002.1, forward strand.
GCGGCTGGCAGACTTTGGGAATCGTTACGTTGCAGTCAGGACGGCCGTTCACCGTCGCTCTGCTTCCGGAGATCGACAACAGCGGCACCGGACGATCTGTGCTTGGTTTTGGCGCGAACGATCGGCCGAATGTTTCGGGTGATCCCAATCTTTCGTCGCCGTCCGCCGACCGCTGGTTCAATACGGCCGCCTTCGCCTTCCCTGCTCCCGGCACGTTTGGTAACGCTGGCAGAAATATTCTAAGGGGTCCCGGCTATCAGAACGTGAATGCTTCTCTTGTAAAGAACACGTTCGTGACTGAAAGGCTCAATCTTCAGTTTCGCGCTGAGGCGTTCAACCTTTTCAATCATCCGAATCTGAATCTGCCGGACAACTTTTTAGGCTCGCCCACGTTTGGCCGGATTACTTCGGCGCGCGATCCGCGTCACCTGCAATTCGGCGTCAAGTTGCTCTTCTAAAATTCGAGGTAAACAAGCACATGCGATCTTCGCTCTTCAAATGTCTGGTCGTGATTGCCATTTCAATCTCTGCTTCACGCGTCGCGCCGGCCGACTGGCCGCAGTGGCGCGGACCCAATCGCGATGGCTTGGTCACGGGCGTAACGAATCCGGCAACCTGGCCGAAAACTCTGAAAGAAGAGTGGAAGGTCACGGTCGGCCTCGGTCATGCCTCGCCCGTCGAAGCGAATGGGAAGATTTACGTGTTCGCGCGCCAGGGCGAGGCCGAAGTGCTGCTTTGTCTCAACGCCGTGACTGGAAAAGAGCTTTGGAAATCAGTCCCACAGCCCATCGTTTACGAAATGCACGAAGCCGCGAAGGGTCACGGCAAGGGCCCAAAGTCGACACCGATCGTCAGCAATGGCCTTGTATACACCTTCGGCATTTCCGGCGTGCTCTCAGCCCATGACGCGAATACCGGCAAGCTAAAATGGCGGCGTGAATTCTCGAAAGATTATCCGAAGACTTCCCCGCTGTTCGGCACCTCGATGTCGCCGCTGGTTGATAGCGGCTTAGTCATCGCGCACGTGGGCGGACACGACAAGGGCGCGCTGATCGCGTTCGACGCGCAGACCGGCGCCACGAAATGGTCTAACGCGATGGACGGGCCGGCTTACGCTTCGCCAATTATCGTCACCCTGGCAGGCGCGCGACAGATTGTCACGTTCATGCAAAGAGATTTGGTAGGGGTTGATTTCGCGACCGGCAAACTCCTATGGAAATTGCCATCCAAAACTCAATATGACGAGAACATCAACACGGTGGTGCCTTACAAAGACCTGCTCATCTTTTCGCGCGAGGAGCAGGGACTGGCGGCGATTCGCTTGACCAAAACCGGCGCTGAGATCGTTCCGCAGCAGGTCTGGGTCAACAAAGAAGCGGAACTCTATATGAACTCGCCGGTGTTAGTGGGGAACACGGTGTACGGCATGACCGCGCGCCAGAAAGGACAGTTCTTTGCCGTTGACGCAGAAACGGGAAAGACGGTTTGGCAAAGTCCCGGACGCATGGGAGAGAACGCTGCGATCCTAAACCTGAGCGACAAGGTAATTCTTCTCCTCACTAACGACGCGAAGCTGATTGTGCAGGCGGCTGACGGCAAGACTTATTCACCGGTCGCCGAGTACACCGTCGCTGCGAGTCCGACCTGGGCCCATCCGCTTGTTTTGGGCCGCCGTATTCTGATCAAGGATGAGACGACCCTGACGTCGCTGGCCATCGCCGAAAAGTAGTTGCGCGTCTCACGGTCGCTCGCGGCAATGCAGAAGCGCGCACGAAGTAAGCGCGCTCTTCAGCGATCATCAGACGCCGCGCTTACTCCGTGCGCGCTTCTGCAGTACTCAGTAACCGTTCCAACAAAAGTATCGCCGCACCCATAGATCCACAGCCGAGCGAGTCGGCCACGGTCCACCACCAGGGCATTCCGGTGGTGTAGTCAATCCAAAAGAAAATCGGCCCGGCCAACAGATAAGCGACGCCGTTGAGAATCACAAGCGCGCGAAATCTAACCACATCAGAAGCGAGGATCCACAACGATACGCCGTGCATACCGTAAGTATAGGAAGCCTGACGGATCATGAACATGAGAAGCGGACTGCTTGCCATCTCGCCCATCCCCAACCAGGCATGCGACGCTTCCATCCATGAGCGCGGCATGATCACGGCAATGAAGGCGAGGATCTCGAACGTACCGGCGAGTCGTAAAATCCACGCAAGCAAACGAGCGGAGTTCATAGAAAACGTTCCCAGCCCGCGTAGCGGGCGAAAGCGTAAAGCCTGGGGTGAAGCGAAGCGGAACCCCAGGACAGTGAGTGAAGTGATCGAAGAGCACGCGAAGCGCGCGTCAGCTTCTTCGCGGTAGAGTCTAATTGTCCAAGAATCTGTCGCCCACTTCGTGGGCTGCGTTGGTCTTAATGGAACATCTCCCTGGGGTTTCGCTAGCGCTTCACCCAAGGCGGGGTCCCCAGCCCAGCATCTCGGCTGGGGTGCGAGACTTTATGCTGACGCCACGCTTCGCGGGCTTAACCGCCCGGCGCGGGCGTGGTTTCAGAGCGCAAGGCGCCATGCCACTTTTCCGGATGGGCCTCGGCTTCGCTATCTTCGAAATAACGATATTGCGCCGAGAGCGTTTCTTCCGGATCGGTCTTGATGGGCGCTCCATCCACTTGCTCGTATAGCGGCGGCGGAATCTCGGCAAAATCGGACATTGGGCCATAGACCTCATCAACGCCATCCTTGAAAACGTCGCCGATCAAAAGGTTGATAATGCTCACCCGGTGTTCAGGATATTTCCGCAGGAACTGTGCGAAGCTGAATCCCTCGTTATAGAACGCGTAAACCAGTTTACGCATCGATTCGATGCCGCGATCCAGCTTTGACTGAAACTGTCCCAGACGCCCGGCTGAGAAGTCATCGTGACGGAATGCGTCGTGGATCGCATCGGCGGCCAGCTCGGCCATCTTAAGCGCCAGCAGAACGCCGGAAGAATAGATGGGATCGAGAAAACCGTACGCGTCGCCGATAATGATGAATCCATTGCCCGCGTTCTTCTTCGAACGATATGAGTAGTCAAGGATGGAATAGATTTTATCGACGCGTTCACCCTCAGCCACACGCCACCGGCAGGCTTCAGTCTTTTGAACTTCCTCGTCAAAAATCTTCGCCAGGTCCTGACCCCGTCCCTTGAGCAAATAATCAGGGTTGGCCACGATGCCGACGCTGGTGATGCCGTCCTCAAGCGGGATGTACCAGAACCAGCCGCCGCTTCCTTTTGGAGTGCGCAATACCAGAGTGGCGCCGCCGTTAAGGTCCTTTTCCCGATGAGCGCCCTTGTAATAGGAGTAAAGGACGGCCTTCTTAAGCTTCGGGTCGCGCACGCGCCAGCGAAATTTGTTCGAAAGCATCGCGCTTTGTCCGGTCGCATCGACTATGACTTTGGCGAAGAACGATTGGCGCACCCCGTCCTGCATCTCCACCTCAACACCAGTGGCCTTGTCGAGCTCGAAGAGCACCTGTTTGACGGCGACTCCCTGATGAACGTCGGCGCCCTGCTCAGCGGCGTGTTCCATCAGCATTTTGTCAAAGACTGCGCGCGTGACTTGCCAGGTGACGGCGCTCTCATTGTGCACAGCTTCGAAGAAATAAAAGGGGTGTGACTCTTTCCCGGCCTGGTTGGCAAACTGGACGCTGTACTTTTGCGTGAACGCACTCGACTTAAGCTTTTCCAAAAAGCCCATGCGCTGAAAGGTCCAGTAGGTGTCAGTCATCAAAGACTCGCCGATGTGATGACGGGGAAACTTCTCCTTTTCAAAGAGCACAACCTTGCAGCCTTCGCGCGCGAGAATGCTGGCGACCGCGCTGCCGGCAGGGCCGCCGCCGATTACAATAACGTCGTAATTAGTATTAGCTGTCATCTGGTTTAAGCGTAACGAACAGTCTTTAATTCAGGTTCAAAAAATTCCCAAAGAATTTCATCCACTTCCAGCAAGCCGCGCCGCGTCAGCTTTATCGTGCCGTTCTGTCGATCGAGCAATTCATCGACATTTAGCCGCTGATAAACATGCTGAAATTCGCGCCACACGTCCACGCCGAACTTATTCAGAAAATATCCGGTGTCGAGTGAGCCGGTTTTTAGTTGGAGGATCATTTCGCGAATCATGCGCTGCTTATCGTTCAAAGCCACCGCCCGCAATAGGGGCAAATTATCGGTCTCCAGGATGCGAACATATTCCTCGAAGCTGTGCACGTTCTGAAAATTTACCCCGCCGAAATGCGAGAACGATGCGACGCCGAGTCCGATCATGTCACCGCCGTGCCACAGCGCGTCCGTGTAGATAAATCGGCACGGCTTCTTAGTTGAAGCTAACACCGTGGCGCTGGCGACCTCGTAACCTCGTTTCTCAAACTGCTCGAACGCGTAATTCAGCCAGCGGCGTTTCGTCTCCCAGCCGGCTATGGGCGACGTGATTCCCTGTTTGAGCATCTCCTGCGAAATGACGGTGTTGTAAGGCAGCTCCATCTGGTAAATGGTCACTGAGTCGGCCTCGAGTTCTAAAGCTCGCTGGACTGTATCGCGCCATTTCTCTTCCGTCTCGCCCATCATCCCCGCGATCAGATCGATGTTGATTTGCGGAAAACCAACTTCGCGAGCCCAGCCGTAAGCGCGATAAATCTCAGGCGAAAGATGCGCGCGGCCGTTCGCCTCCAGGATCTGATCGTCGAAATGTTCGATCCCGAGACTGAGCCGCGTGACGCCGATGTCCTTCAGCGTCTGAAGTTTTGATTTCTGCAACGTGCCAGGTTCGCATTCGAAAGTGACTTCTTCGGCATTTTGCCAACTCACGTGGCGATTAAGTCCATCGACCAGGTAATGAAGTTGCTTCTCGCTGATGTAAGAGGGCGTGCCACCGCCGAAGTAAGCGAATTTCAGTTGCCGTCCTTGAAACGCGCGCGTCCGGCTGTACAGCTCGTTTTCCTTTATCAGCGCGTCCAGGTAGACCTCGATATCGGAGGCGTTCTTGTCCGTATAGACTTTGAAATAGCAAAACTTGCAGCGCTTGCGACAGAAAGGAATGTGGATATAGAGGCCGAGCGGATCATCCACCCGCGGAGGCTGATCGAGGGCCGCGAGCGCGTCGCTAACGAACTCAGGTTTCCACTGCGAGAACGGAGGATAATTCGAAACGAAATAGTTTCCGACTTCCGTTCCCGTTTGTGGGTTATCTATTGCCATTTAGCTCTTTCTTGCGTCCGCCCTCTTTTTCTCAGTACTTCTCCCCGTCACCTATTCGCGCATCACTGGTTGGGGATTTCTCCGGGGGGTGCTCAATGATAAGACGGCGCGGCGGACGATTGAGTTTCACCAACAAATCAACTCTTTACAAAAATTAACATTTGAATTGGTGGTAAGCAATTTGAGCACCATTAGAACTGCTAGGTTGAGTGCTCGGTTCTTTGGGGGTGGATGTCCCCGGATTTCGGTATCATATCCAACCGCGTAGCGGTTAAAGATGGTAGCCAGGGGTAAGTCCCGACTTGTCGGGACGCCACCCCTGGATCAAGTTGGAAAGAAATTCCGCGCCCTGAAGGGGCGCGAAGAGTGTCAGAACCGCGAGCGGTAGCGACCGGATCAGAGTCAAACATGCGAACGCCAAACCGATCTCTTCGCCGGCTAAAGCCGGCGCCGAATTCAAAGGGAACGTGACCCCCGGGTTACGCTCGCTGTGCTCGCTCACCCGGGGCTACCATCTGTCGCCGCTACGCGGCTGATTGACGCCGACGTCAACATTGACGCTCTGCTGAGTTGGCGTTATTAATAACCAGCGCACGCGCCAAAAAGCGTCGCAAGCTTGTAAAACTGGCTCAAACCATGAGGAAATATTTAATCATCGTAGAAAAAACAGATACCGGTTACTCGGCCTTTTCGCCCGACATTCCTGGGTGCGGCTCGGTTGGCGACGCTAAGGAAGACGTCCAACGCAATATTCAAGAAGCCATTGAATTCCATCTTGAAGGGTTGCGAGAGGAAGGCCACCCAATCCCCGAACCCTCCTCTTATTCGTCTTACATCGATATCGCCGCGTAGGCCCGAGCACAAATCGTTGGTCGCAACCAACGTGGACAGAAAAAATCAAGAATGAGGGATGAAGGCGATAGAGCGCCAACGGCGCGTGATGCAAAAGCCTGGGCCAACGGCCCAGGACTCTCGAGCAATAACGTAACGAGCGCTGAGGGCGCGAAATATCAGCTGTCGTTAAGTATTCATGTTGCCCCTTGAGGGCAACGATTCTCCTTGCGAACCGATCCGTGGGCGCTGCCCACGGCTATTACATTTCACGCCGTTGGCGTGATGAGCATGACGTGATGCGCTCCAAACCAAAGTTGCTGCTTGATCCGGTCGCAACCACCGCCCCACGCGAGCTGCCCGCGCCGGGACCCGGTCCGCTCTCGGTTCTGACACCGCTCCCAAGTGTTCATTGTAACCATCATCTCTTTCTGGTAATAGGTTGCGGTTTCAACTGCAGCCTGCTGCATTCGAGGCCCTGAATTGCCCGAACCAACTTCAGTCAACACGCGCCATTATCTGGCTTATCTGGCGATGCTTTTGATCTTTGGCGCCGGAATATGGCTGATCCTGAGTTTCGGTTCGCGTCAACACCCGTGGCCTGCGGTGTCTCCTTCATCAATCGAACACGTTTCACCTACTAACTCACCAACTCCAGCGTCGCCGCCCGACTCCTCAACTTCAGGCGGCATCGTGCAAACCTACATCGAAAGAATGCGGCAGAATCTCAGAAGCTCTTTGAGCATCCTGCTGTTGCAACTGGTCGTCATCATCATCGCCGCGCGAATCTTTGGCTCGCTCTTTCGACGCATCGGTCAGCCTCGGGTGATGGGCGAAATTATCGCCGGCATAGTCCTCGGACCTTCGGTGCTGGGGCTCATCTCGCCCCAAGCGATGGGTTTTCTATTTCCCGCAAACTCGTTGGAGCCGCTGAGACTGCTGAGCCAAATCGGTGTCGCGCTTTTCATGTTCGTGGTTGGCATGGAGTTGGATCTCGCGCATCTGCGGAAGAAGGCCCACACCGCGATCATGGTTAGTCACGCGAGCATCATCGTTCCCTTCTTTTTGGGGACCGCGCTTTCGCTGCTGGTCTATGGCTCGCTTGCGCCGAGTCAGATTTCCTTCACCGCGTTCTCGTTGTTCCTGGGGATCGCGATGAGCATCACCGCGTTTCCGGTGCTGGCGCGAATTCTTGAAGACCGCGGACTGTTACAAACACCCCTGGGAACGATCGCGCTCACCTGCGCAGCCGTTGGCGACGTGACGGCGTGGTGCGCGCTGGCCATGGTGATCGCAATCTCACAATCAATCAGCTGGGCGCCGTCGCTGCTTACAGTCGCGGTAACACTCACGTTCATTGGCGTGATGGTGCTACTCGTCAGACCCTTGCTCGCGCGCCTATTATCGGTGGGCGCCAAAACGACCCAACAACGCGCCGCGATGATGGCCGGTGTTCTTGCCTTCGTATTGGGCTGCGCTCTCTTGACCGAAGCGATCGGCATTCATGCTCTCTTTGGAGCATTTGTCGCCGGCGTGATAATTCCGTCGACTCCCGGAATCCGCGACTTGCTCAAAGAAAAACTCGGAAGCTTCAGCGCCGCAGCGTTGTTGCCTCTGTTCTTTGCGATCACAGGTTTGCGACTGCAGATCGGTCTGCTCGACGATTGGCAAAGTTGGGCGATGTTAGGAGTGGTCATCCTGGTCGCCACTACCGGAAAGTTGGGCGCCACTATGTTGATGGCCCGATGGACGGGAATGACCTGGCGTGACGCGTTCGGGTTGGGCGCGTTAATGAACACGCGCGGACTGGTTGAATTGGTCGTTCTGAATATCGGCTACGACCTGGGTATTCTGTCCGCCCGCGCGTTTGCCATGTTGGTTTTGATGGCGCTGGTCACGACGTTCATGACCGGGCCATTGCTGTCGCTGGCGAAATCGCGAGTGTCAGCGGCGGGGCGGTAGCCCGACCGTTAGGGAGGGCGTTCGTCTTGCGCAATCAAAAACACGCCCTTCCTCACGGTCGGGCTACTGCCTTAAAGACCCGCTTCGCTTCGAAGGAGCCATTCGGGTTATCGACGTACATGTCGATTACCAATTCGCCGTTCGACAAGGTCCACTTGCGAGTGGTTTTGGCGACGGTCGGGCCATTCGGAGTCTCGGCCGTAACCACGTCATCCACCAGAATCCCTTTGTTGCCGGGCATCCAGTAAGCGGTGCGCTTTCCCTTTGGCGCGGGCGCATTGGCCGGAGCATTGGGCGGCACCGGCGGAGTGAAGTCCCTCTCCTTACCATCAAGAACGTAAGTATCTTTTACCGTCCGTTCGTTGTTGGGCTGGATGAGTTTCGTCTCGACCTGAATTTCGTCCCCCGACTGCGCGACGGTCATCGTCTGGGTCATGTTTCCCGGCAGACCGAAGCTGCGGGCGCGATCCATTGTCCACGAACCGTTGAAATCAAGCTTCTGCGCAGAGACGGTGGCGCTGCACACCAACAGCAGCCCTAATATTCCGATTATTGAAAAGCGCTTCATGTTCAAACTCCTGTGTTAGCTGTGTCCGTGTCAGTACCGGGAGCGGTAGCGACCGGATCGGTAATCAACTTGAATTAATGATCCCGTCGCTACCGCTCCGGGTTGCTTTGCCTCAAAAGTCTGAGAGTCTTACTCTCATTCACACCGGGCTTCAGCCTGGTGATGAAAGACCGGAAAAAATCAGAAGAACCGTTTCAACGGTTTCTCCGTGGTCGTTTGTAGGGCAAGTTTCTCGTAGCCAATCGCCTGAGTGTTCTTGAGAGACCAGTAAACCGTTAAAACGGTTCACTACTCTCGTGGTCTGCTTATCACCGGGCTAAAGCCCGGTGTGAATGAGAGCTGCTTTTCGGACTTTTGGCAAAGCCGCTCCGGGTACTGACGCGGTCACTTCGCCGCGATGTTGTAGGCGGCCATCTGGTTAGCATTCCGAACCAGCAAACGTCCACCGGCGATCGCCGGGTAGTTCCACGTCTTTCCTTCGATCGCCTGAAAGCGGGACACTTCTGAAAACTGATCCGGCACCGCCTTCACCAAAACAAGTTCGCCGGTTTCCGTAATCACGATCAAATTACCACCGGCCAGAAGCAGTTGACCGTAGCCGTAACGCCCGCCCTTCCATTTGCGTTCGCCGGTATTGACATCGACGCAGCTCAGAATTCCCTCGTCTAAGCCGTAAACGTGACCCTGGTGAAGAACCGAGCTGTTGAACTTGTTCTTCATGTTGATGTTTTCCCAGACCGCGCGGGCGTTCGCGCCGTTGACTTCGACCAACGCCGCCCCTTTGCCGTAGCCGGACGAGATAAAGAACCGATTAGGGCCCACAACGATCGGTTGCGATGCGTTGATACCCATGTCGGTGTCCCAGGTGAAGCTCCAAATCGGTTGCCCGTTTTCGGGGACCAGGCCAACCGCGCGCGTCGAGCTGACGACCAGCACTTGCCGGCGGCCGCCGAGCGTAACCAGCATTGGTGAGACGTACGCTTGACGATCGTCAAGCGACCGCCAAACCGGCGAGCCGTTCATCTTGTTGTAGGCCACGACCGATTTGCCACCGCTCCCGCCCGGCAACACGATGACTTTATCGTCGACAATCAATGGCGACGCGGCCATCGCCCAGGGCAGATTCGACGCGCCATTCTCAGAAAGAATGTTCTTGCTCCAAATCACGCGGCCGGTTTTGGCATCGAGGCACCGCAACTCACCCGTGGCGCCAAGAACGTAGAGTCTCCCATCGTCCCAAGTGGGCGTTGAGCGCGGCCCATCACCGGTTGAATCGGTGTACTCAGCATTCCACGCTTGGGTCCAAAGTTCGCGACCGGTGGCGACGTCGTAAGCGGCCGCAACTTCCTGACGACGACGCTGTTCGATGGTGAACGCCGCGCCGTCGGCAACTGTGAATGACGCGTACCCGATGCCAATCGGTTGTTTCCAAATCGGGGTCAAGCCTCCGGCCGGCCAACTTGTTAACACGGGAAGTTCTTCGTAGCGGCCATCGCGGTTTGGTCCACGATAGTTGGTCCAGTAATTCTTTGTCGCGTGGGCGAAGGCAGCTTCCGCTCCCGGGCTGGCGGCGGCTTGGGCCTGACCGGGACTGGCTTGCGCTTGTTGAGCGGCGGGTTGCTGGGCAGCAATGCTCTGCTGCTGGGCTCTGTGCTGCTCAAGCTCGGAGTAGTGAGCTTCGTTCTGTGCCGAGCGACGCCACGCTGTGAAGAGAAAGACATAGCCCGCACCCAAAACCAGAATCGCGACCGTTGCCAGGGCTTTGACGAAGATTGGACTGCCGCGCCGCATCCATAACAGGACAATTCCGACCGGTGGCAACAAAACCGATGCGACAATCAATCCCGGCAAAGACTGATACCAGGGCTTCGATTCTTGGGTCTGAAACATTTTTGGCTTCCCCCGCTTAACTCTAAAACGATCTCAAAGGGAGACTGTTAACACTAGCGGCTCTGCCGCCTGATGTGCGGAAGGCCTTTGGCCTTCCGACAATTGCGCCATTTGACTTTGGGCTAAGCCCTTGTTGGGGGCACAGCCCCGATTTCTTATCAAGCTGGCCGGAAGCGCGGAGCGCTTCCGCACATCAGACGGCATAGCCAAAACCATTTAGTATGGCGCGCTGCGTTCAAGTCACTTCCCAATCGCGTACAGATTCTTCTCGCCCCGAATGAAAATCCTCTGCCCGGAAATTGCCGGCGAGGCGTACACGGGTTCGCCAATCGAATTCGTGCCGAGAATCTCATGCTTCGGTCCCGCTTTCACGACAAATGTATCGCCGTCCTCGCTGGTCATCAGAATCTTCCCATCGAACGCCACTGGCGACGCCGTAAAAGTGGCCGGAATCGGAATCCGGCCGCCTTCGTACACAACTTCACCCGTTTTTGCGTTGAGGCAAGTGAGGATCCCCCGGTCCGTTGTCAGGTAAAGATAGTCGCCATAGAGAATTGGTGAAGGCACGTATGCGGTGCCCTTTGAGTATTTCCAGGCGACGGTTTCTTTAAGATCACCCGAGCCGCCAAGTTGAATCGCCATCACAATTTTCGCTGGGAAACCAGCGCTTACGAAGACCATTTCCTGGTTCGCGACCGGAGACGGGATCGCATTACTTTCGACGCCTTTGTGCGTCCAAAGTTCCTTGCCCGTGGCCGGATCGTAGGCAGTGACGGCTTCCGTGCCGACCGTAATCAACTCTGTGCGCTTGCCGTTTGAAACCAGCATGGGCGTGGCCCAGCTAACCTGCACTTTGCGCGGCACCCTCCAAGCCTCTTTGCCGGTTTTCTTGTCGACCGCGACGATGAACGACGCACCTCCGTTCTCCTCGTCGCACTGAACAATCACCAAATTCTCAAAAACAATTGGCGAAGTGCCGGTGCCCATGCCGACCGTGCCGAGTTTCCCGAAGTCAGCCTTCCATGCAAGTTTGCCATTCAGATCGTAGGCGTAAAGCCCTTCCGTGCCGAAGAACGCGAAGACCATCTTGCCGTCGGTCGCCGGCGTTGACGCCGCGTAAGAGCTTTTGCGATGACGATTGTCGTATGGCGTGCCCTCCCAGGCGGTCTGCTGCCAAAGAATCTTTCCAGTATCAGCGTTGAGAGCAATCACTTTGAAAGCATGTTTGCGATCAGCGCCGATGCTGTCCGGATGGAGGAATTCTTTGTCGTTTGGCATCACGTGCTTGACGGCTTTCGCGCCGGGAACCACTTCGCCCTCGATCGCAGAGGTCAAGAAGACTTTGTTCCCCCACACGACCGGCGAAGAGTGTCCGCGACCGGCAATCGGCGTTTTCCACTTAATGCCCTGTGACGTATTCCAGGTGGTAGGCAGATTCTTCTCTTCAGAAACGCCCGTGCCGGTTCCGCGCCATTGAGGCCAGTTGGCGCTCAAGGCGGTAATCGTAGATGAAGTCAAAACCAAAAGAAGACCAACAGCGATGGTAAGTTTGATTGCGAAAAGTTTTTTCATGCTCGAATTTCCTCGGTATGTCCTGGATTGCAGCTCTTCTCTGTGTCTCGGTGAGTAGCTCTGTGCCTCTGTGGTGAAATGTCCGGGCAAATATTCACCGCAGAGACACAAAGTATTCACTGAGACACGGAGAAACAGCTTTTTACTTTAGTTCCCTGCTTTACTCTTCCCCGCATTCGCGTTGCCGAAAGCAAATACGTGATTGATGCCGCGAACGATGAGCATACCATCCGAAATCGCCGGCGTTGCCATCATCACTTCGCCCACCGGGTTCTTAGCCAATAACTCGTGCTTTGGCCCGGCCTTGACGACGAAGACGTCTCCGTCCTCACTCGACATATAAATCTTTCCATCCGAGGCGACTGGTGAAGCTGTAAACGCCCCGCCGGTGCCGCCGAGCCGCTCCTGATACACACGCTCGCCGGTCTTTGCGTTGTAGGCCGTCATCACGCCCTGGTTCGAAAGCGTGTAGAAGAAATCGCCGTAGACAATCGGTGTCGGCATGTATGGCCCGCCGCGCGGTTTGCTCCAGGCAATGAACTCGGACGAATCTTTGCCTTCCTTGAGCGTGATGTCGCCCGTTGCCCCCGGTCTAACCACATAGATTGGTTGAATCGGCCGATAACCGTTGGTCACATAAATCAAATCGTGCGCGGCAAACGGCGTAGGGGTGGCAATCTCCGAGTTCGGCGTCAATCGCCAGAGCTCTTTGCCGGTCATTGGATCGTAACCGCGGATGGCCTTGGTCCCGTTGGTTATCAATTCAGCGCGCGTCTTGCCCGCGTAAACGGTAGGCGTGCTCCATGACGGAATTTCTTCACGCGGAGTTTTCCAAACCTGCTTGCCGGACTTGATGTCGTATGCAGCAACGAACGAGTTCTTCTGCAGGTCCGCCTGAACGATTACGAGGTTCTTGTAAATAATCGGCGAGCTGCCATATTCCCACTGGTAATCCGGATCATAGAACCAGCCTGCGTCGAGCACGCCGAGGTCCTGCTTCCACAGGAGCTTTCCCTTTAGATCGTAGGCGTACAGCCCTTCCGAACCGAACAGCACAACCAGATATTTACCGTCGGTGACAGGCGTCGAATCCGCGTGCGTGGATTTGGGATGGCGCTTGACCTTTGGAATCCCCTCGGAAGCAATGCGCTCCCAGAGAACTTTGCCCGTGCGTTTGTCGAGCGCGTAGACCTTCCACGTATGCTTGGGATCGTCTTTGACGGGCGCTACGTCGCCATAGAGACCGAAACGCGTTTCGTCTTTGGTCCCCGAGGTGACTGCCGTGCTTACGAAAACCACGTCGCCCCAAATCACCGGACTGGAATGAGCGAGGCCCGGCACCTTCGTTTTCCAAACCAGGTTCTCAGCCTTTGCCGCGTTCCAGGTTTGCGCCGCGGCCGAGCCCTCAACCACGCCGGCCGCGCCCGGCCCACGGAACTGCGGCCAGTTTTGCGCGCGCGTTGAGAAAGAGCACAGCGACAAGAACAGAAGGAAGAATGTTAGTCGACTTATCTTTCGCATTTCGATTATATGACCTAAGCCAAGAGTAATGTTGTCTGTCCGCGGCAACGAGCCGCAGAGCGGCGACAGGTGGTAGCCCACGAAGTCTAGCGATCGAGTTCATCGCGCCCCTTCAGGGCGCGGAAATGTTTTCTATCTGATCCAGCTTACTGCTCACTGCTTGGTGTCTTCGACTCTTTTGAAAACGGTCGTGTTCGTACCCTGCTTCAAGGTGAACCCTGAAGTCTTGCCGCCCTCAACCGTAAAAGTCATGACAAGTCCGCCAAACTCGACCGGACGGAAAGTTGTCTTGTCGAGCGCCATCAGCACGAGTGGGTTCGGGTTGTTAGCACGAGTCGCGAACAACTTGCCATCTTTTAGAGCGAAGGTGATCTCACCACCCTGTTCGGGCTTGTATCGGCCCACATAAGACTCCAGGGTTGCGGCGTCGACTTCGAGCGGCGGTTTTGCTCCCGCCTTCTTGAGCGCCTCGGCGATTGCCGCCTTGTCTTTGTCGTTCGCTGCTGAGGCCAAAGCTGCGGTGAGAGTCTCAGGTTTTGCTCCGCCCCGCGCGAGCGCTGCTTCCACCAGGGCGACATTGCCGTTGCTCACTCCGGTCGCCAGGACATCTTCGACGCTGGTCGGATCTTTTTCTAACAAAGCGCCAACGAGCTCAACATTAATATTCTCGCCCAACGCCCAGGTAATCGCCTTTGCGTTGTAGAAGGTATCTCTGACAGTCGCGTCCGCTCCGCGGGCGAGCAGGAGTTTGACGATGGCCAAGTTTCCGCGCTCGGCGGCCTTGAATAGCGCCGTTGCGCCGTAGCGGAATTTGGCGTTCACGTCCGCGCCTTTATCGAGAAGTGCTGTCACCGCGGCAACGTCACCACGGCGGACAGCCTCGTACATTTGGTCATTGAGTTGCTGCTTTGCGTCTTGCGCCAACACGGGCGCCGCGGCAAGCAGCAGCGAGATTGTTAACAGGATCGCCTTCATGAGCTATTTACCCGGTCGCTACCGCTCGCGGTACTGACAAGCCTCCGCGCTTTTCGAGTTGCGACTACAGTGATAAATTCAATCGCAGCAGCAAACAGAAGAGTTTACAAAAATCAGCTACAACGCAAGTGTACGCATTCTACATCTTTAGGGTTGCAGCGTCGCGACAAAAACCAATGACCTACCGAATTTCACAATTCTTAACAATCTCAGTTTTTCTGGCCGTCTTGTCGCCGTCGATGGCCAGCGATTGGTCTGAATGGCGCGGGCCGGCGCGGGACGGCATTTCGCTGGAAAAAGATTTGCCCGTGAAGTGGTCGCCCGCCGGCGAAAACCTCGCGTGGAAAGCGCCATACGGCGGCCGTTCGACGCCAATCGTAATGAATAACCGCGTGTTCCTGCAGAACACCGCGGGCAAAGGCGAGTTAGAGCAGGAACGAGTGATGGCCTTCGATGCCGACACTGGAAAGCCGCTGTGGGAGCATCGCTTCAACATTTTCTTAAGTGATGTGCCTCCGCACCGAGTGGGTTGGGCTTCCCCGGTCGGCGACCAGGCCACCGGCAACGTCTATGCGTTAGGTGTCGGCGGCTCACTGCTCGCGTTGACGCGCGAGGGCAAAGTCATCTGGGAACGCTCTCTCGGTGAAGATTTTGGCTTATTGACGACGCATGGCGGCCGCACGGTATCGCCGATCATCGACGGCGACCTGCTGATTATCAGCGGCATCACCTTCGCCTGGGGCCCGCACGCGCGCGGGGCACATCGCTTCATGGCGTTTGATAAGCGCACGGGCGAAACGATTTGGCAGAGCGCCCCCGGCGGGCGCCCTTACGACACAACTTACGCCCCGCCAATTATCGTGAACATCAACGGCACGCGTCTGTTGATTCAAGGTGCGAGCGACGGAGTGGTCCACGCGATCAAAGCGCAGACTGGCGAACCGGTTTGGAAATACGAGATTAGCAAACGCGGCATCAATACCGGCGTGGTGGTGCACGGCACGACAGCTATCCTGACGCACAGCGAAGAGAATATCGACTCGAGTGAAATGGGAATGGTCGTTGCTGTCGATGCGAGCGCGAAAGGCGAGTTGAAAAAAGAGAGCGTGAAGTGGAGCGTTTATGGCTGGCAGGGTGGCTTCTCTTCCCCGGTGATCGACGCCGATCGTTTCTATCACATCGATAACAGCGCAAACATCGCGGCTTTCGAGATTGCAACCGGCAAGCGACTTTGGCTGGAGAACCTCGGCACCATTCAAAGAGCTTCGCCGGTGCTGGCGGACGGCAAGCTTTATGTCGGCACTGAGAATGGAAAGTTCTATATCCTGAAACCGAGCGCGACCGGGGTTGAGATTCTTGATCAGGATCAGCTCGGGACAGCAGCTGATCCGGAAGAAATCATCGCTTCAGCAGCCGTTTCCAACGGACGTATTTACCTGGTGAGCGACGCGAATCTCTATTGCATCGGCAAGAAAACCAGCGGCGTGACGAACCAGGAACCGCCGGTCGAAGGCTTGCCCAACCCAAATCGTCCCGCAACGCACGTGCAGGTTTTCCCGACTGAGTTGATGCTGAAGCCCGGTGACACCGCGCGTTTTCGCGTCCGGCTGTTTGATGAATTCGGAAAATTCATTCGGGAAGAAGCGAACGCGACCTGGTCGCTCGATCAGTTGAAAGGAACGGTCGCCAACGGACAGTTTGTAGCGGCCAGCGATGGCGGGCTGCAGGCCGGCTCAGTGAAAGCAACGGTCGGCAATGTGAGCGGCGCCGCAACGGTGCGCATCTATCCGCCGTTACCCTGGACCGAAAACTTTGACGCGATGGCGGCCAACGCAGTGCCGCCGCTCTGGGTCAACGCCACTTTGAAATTTATCGTTCGCGACTTTGAAGGGAGCAAAATCCTCGTCAAGACAACGGAAGGATCTTCGCTCTTAAGTCGCGCGCGTGCCTATTTCGGGCCGTCTGATTTTTCAAACTACACGGTCGAAGCCGATGTGCGCGCCACCACAAAACGACGGCAGCAAGGCGATGCCGGCGTGATAGCGCAACGATATGTGCTGACCATTTACGGCAACAGCCAGCTACTGAACCTCGAGCCATGGCAACCCGAAACCGCACGCACCGTCAGCAAGCCATTCGCTTGGAAGCCAGACACCTGGTATCGCCTGAAGCTCGAGGTACAAAATCTTCCCGACGGCAAAACCCGCGCGCGCGGTAAAGTCTGGGCCGTGGGCGAGGCTGAACCGGCCGCGTGGATGATTGAACGCATCGACCCGATTCCAAACCGGCAGGGCGCGCCGGGAATTTTCGGCAACGCCCTGGCGGAAGTCTATTTTGATAACCTAAAGGTGTATTCGAACAAATAGTGTCAGAAGCCCGCGCGTCAGCAAGGGCTTGTTCGCCTAGTTGCCCTCCCTGACGGTCGGGCTTCTGACACGCTATTCGAACTAATGCTGTTATGAACAAGAATATGAAAACAACTGTAACCAGAAGCTGGCTTCTGCCTTCTGCCTTCTGCCTTCTGCTTTCTTTACTGCTCACTGCTCACAGCTCACTGCTCACGGCCTCAGCTTCCGATCCCGGCTCAGGCGATTGGCCCATGTGGGGAGGCACGGCTGATCGGAACATGATCTCGAACATGAAGGGCTTGCCGACGACCTGGGACGTTAAAACGAAAAAGAATGTTAAGTGGGTGGCGGCGCTCGGCTCGCAAACGTACGGCAATGTCGTCGTGGCCGGCGGCATGGTCTTTGTCGGCACAAACAACGAAGGCCTGCGCGACCCGAAGGTCACCGGCGATAAAGGAATCGTCATGGCCTTTCGTGAATCCGATGGCCAATTCATGTGGCAGATGGTCCATGACAAGATGGCGCAGGGCCGCGTTAACGATTGGCCTTACCAGGGCGTGGCATCCTCGCCGCTGGTGGAAGGTGATCGAGTCTATTACGTCTCAAATCGCGCCGAGTTAGTCTGTCTCGATACGCAAGGCTTTCGCGACAAAGAGAACGACGGGGTCACTAACGAAAAGCTGACGGGCGAATTCAACGGGGACGTGGTGTGGATCTATGACATGGTCGAAGAAGTCGGTTCCCTGCCCCACAACCTCGCGAACTCTTCGCCGGTGATGCACGGCGACTTGATTTACGTCAGCACTTCAAACGGCCAGGACGAGAGTCACGTGAATGTTCCTTCGCCAAAGGCGCCCGCGATTGTTGCCGTCAACAAGAAGACCGGGAAGTTGGTCTGGGAGGACAACTCAGTCCACGACAAAATCCTGCATGGCCAGTGGTCTCCGCCGACTGTCGGCACGATCGGCGGCGTGGTCCAGGTGATTCATGCGCAAGGCGATGGTTGGACCCGTGGCTATGAAGCGCTGACCGGAAAGAAACTTTGGGACTTCGACACCAATCCGAAGGATTCAGTCTGGCCCAAGACACGCAACGAAGTGATCAGCACGCCGGTGGTTTACGAGGATCGGGTTTACATCGCAAACGGGCAGGATCCGGAACACGGCGAGGGTGTCGGTCACATGTACTGCATCGATGCCACCAAGCGGGGCGACATTACAAAGACTGGCATGGTCTGGCACTACGACAAAATTCGCCGGTCGATTTCGACCCCGGCGATCAAAGACGGAATTGTTTATCAGTCCGACTTCAGCGGCTTTTTGCACGCGCTCGACGCAAAGACCGGTCAGGTTTTCTGGGTGCACGATCTATTCGCCGCAGTTTGGGGTTCGCCTGTGCTGATTGACGGCAAGATCTACCTTGGTGATGAGGACGGCGACGTGGTCATCATGCAAGCCGGAAAAACGAAAAAGGTGCTTGCCGAGATCAACATGGGAAGTTCTGTTTACAGTACGCCCGTACCGGCCAATGGAGTGCTCTACATCAGTAATCGCAATCAGCTTTACGCATTGGCAGAGGCGAAACCGGCGGCTGCTCCGGCGGCCACGCCGACGAAGTGATCCATCAGGGCCAGAGTTATTCGGCTCCGTTAGGAGCCAGATGTTTATAGATATCGTTTATTAATGTAAGTGTTTGAGCTCCGTTAGGAGCGAAATGGATTACGCTCCTAACGGAGCTCGTTCGTATTTAAAGCGGTGGGTTCCATAAACATCTCGCTCCTGACGGAGCGCAGCGGCAATCTCTCAACTATGCAATCCTTCGATTTTCAACCTCGAACTCGAGTCGTTTTTGGCGCGGGTTCGATCACAAAGCTCGGTGAACTGTCCAAGGAGTTGGGGTTTCGCCGGACACTGCTGGTCTCCGATCGCGGCATGCTGGCATCTGGCCACGTCGATGAAGCCCTGGAGCCATTAGCCGAGAAAGGAATTGAGGTCGCGCGCTTTCACGACTTCACCGAAAATCCGGACACAGCGGTTATTGACGCCGGTTGCGAGTTTGCCAAGTCACTTGCAGTAGATTCAATCATCGCCGTCGGCGGCGGCAGTTCGCTGGATTGCGCGAAAGGAATCAACTTCGTGCTGACGAACGGCGGGCGGATGCAAGATTATGTCGGCTACGGCAAAGCGGAAAAAGCGATGCTGCCGATGATTGCCGTTCCCACGACTGCCGGCACAGGCAGCGAGGCACAGAGCTACGCGGTAATCACCGATGCCGAGACTCATGCCAAGATGGCCTGCGGAGATACGAAGGCCTCATTTCGAATGGCGCTCCTGGATCCGCAACTGACAATCTCGCAGCCGCATGCGATCACGGCCACCGCGGGCTTCGACGCGATTACGCACGCTGTCGAGACTTATGTCACGACCAGACGAAACGCGTTCTCTGAAGTTTTTTCACGTGAAGCGTGGCGGTTGTTGGATAGCCAATACGAGCGCGTGCTCGAAAGTCCTGGCGACCTGGAAGCGCGCAGCGCAATGCAGCTCGGCGCCTATTTTGCCGGGGTCGCAATTGAGAGTTCGATGCTGGGCGCGACACACGCCTGCGCCAATCCTTTGACGGCACATTACGGAACGACTCACGGCGCGGCGCTGGCAATGCTGCTGCCAACCGTTGTCCGGTGGAACAAGTCTGCGGCGGGCGAACGTTACGCTGAATTCGCGCGGGCTTCAGGCTTGTATTCCGGTTCCGACAACGATGAGGCAACTGAGGCGCTCGCCCGACGCCTCGAACAACTCGCGGCTGCCGGCGGCCTGCAAACAAGTTTAAGCGCGGCGGGGATCGAATCCGAGCAGTTGCCTTTGCTCGCCTCCGAGGCGGCCAAGCAGTGGACGGGTGGATTCAATCCGCGCGCTTTCGATCAAGCCGGAGCTTTGGAGGTTTATAGGAGAGCGTTCTAGGGACGGTTACGAAAAACGCATTTTCCATTTGGCATTTGACATTTCTCATTTGCCATTCGATTACAGAGGCAGTCGACCGTTCCTGTTGTAAGCAGCGAGCATCACACTCAGCGAATACAATCAGCATCAATGGAAAATGACAAATGAAAAATGATAAATGGAAAATGCCTGGGGGGTTCCGCAGCAGCCGGGCAAACGCAGTGCTCATCTCTTTCTGCCTTCTGCTCACTGCTCACGGCTCACTGCTCACTGTCGCGGCGCAGGACACGCCGGCTGACAACTGGTCGCAGTTTCGCGGCAATCATTCTTTGACGGGAGTATCGCAGTCAGCACTCGGCAACAACCTCAAGCTGCTTTGGACCTATGAAGCGGGCGACTCAATTGAATCCTCCGCCGCCATTGTAGGGCGGACGGTGTTCGTCGGTTCGCAAAAGGGCGAGCTGGTGTCGCTCAATCTCGACAACGGCCAGGTCTATTGGAAGTTCAGCACGGGCGCTCCAGTCGGTGAATCGTCGCCCGCTTACAGCGCCGGCGTCGTTTACATAGGCGATTCTGCCGGCTGGCTTAACGCGCTCAACGCTACAAACGGACAAAAGCTCTGGGCCTTCAAGACTGGAAGCGAGATCAAATCATCGCCGGTCGTGGTTGGCGACCGAGTTCTAATCGGATCGTACGATCAGCATCTTTATTGCCTTTCCGCTCGCAACGGATCGGTTCTTTGGAAGGTCCGCACCGATGGGCCGGTGCATGCGACGCCAGGCATTTATGGCGGCATGGCCTTCATCACGGGTTGTGATGAAGTTTTTCGCGCGATTCGCATCAGCGACGGCGCGCAGGTCTTTCAGATTGCCTCTGGTGCATATACGGGCGCTTCGCCGGCTTTGTCCGGAGGCGCGGCCTTTTATGGAACGTTCAATAACGATGTGCTGATGGTGAACCTGGCTGAGCGCCGCATTGCGTGGCGTTATCAACATCCGAGCCGAAAGTTTCCGTACTACTCATCAGCCGCCGTGACCGCGAATCGAGTTGTGGTCGGCGGACGTGACAAGCTGGTCCACGGGCTCAATAGAACAGGCAGCGGCGCCTGGACATTCGCGACGAACGCTCGCGTTGAATCTTCTCCCGCAGTCTCCGGCAATCGGGTGTTTGTAGGTTCAAACGACGGAAAGTTTTACGTTTTGAATCTGGCGAGCGGGGCGAAACTTTGGGAGTTCAATGCCGGCGCGCCTCTGTCAGCATCACCCGCAATCGCCAACGGCCGTGTAGTTATCGGAAGTCAGGATGGGCGTTTGTATTGTTTTGGGTGATGGGTTAGCTGCCAGAGTTGAATCTGATTTCGGGAAGATGTCTCCCCCAAGTATATTCACGGAAGAAGAACTTCATGATCCAACGTTCTGCTTCTTTTGCAAGCACCAACCAATCCTCGGATGTCGATGAGTTTGATCTTTAAAACCGTCCAACATAAAGAAGGATTCCCTGGCTACGTAGTGAAATATGCAAGTGTCAAAGTTCGCATTCCGATTTGTATCCAATGCGCAGAACGACATCATAAAGGTAAGAAATCTGCTCGCGGATTATGGTCGGATGCTATCTATTCTCGGTTGGATTAATCTGGTGGTATTTCGCTGCTAAGGAGGGCACTTTCTCAGGAAGCTATCCAAAAGGGTCAAGCTATCACAGCATCATATGTTAGCGCCTTAAAACACGATACTAGCTTTTCCCTTAACTTGAATGGAGGTTAAGCGGCTTAACAAGCTATAATTTGCCGGGGAACGACAGCATGGAAACCATCTATCAACTAAACGCGGATGACCTGAACGAAGATTTTCTCGAAGGCCTCAAGGCTTCGTTCAAACATAAAGAGATCGAAATCGTCGTTTACGAACGCGACGAAACCGCTTATCTGCTTCGTTCACGTGCTAATCGCGAGCGTCTGCTTCAGTCTATCTCCGACATTGAACAGAGCCGCAATGTCATTGTTCCTGATCAAGAACAGTTTCAATGAGAATCATTGCCTTTCATCAAAAGGCATTCGACCAATATAACGAATGGGCCGCCACCGATAAGGCAACATTCGAACGTTTGAAACGACTCATTGCAGAGACCGCGAGAAATCCATTCCAGGGTATCGGGAAACCCGAGCCACTAAAGCGCGAACTGAAGGGATACTGATCCCGCCGCATTACGGACGAGCATCGTCTTGTCTACAAAGCTACCGACGAACAACTCATCGTCGCGTCGTGCAAATACCATTATGAATAGGCTTTGGTGGAAGTCGCCGCCGCGTCAATTCACATCAACAGGCTTCACTTCTTCAAAACCGCGCCGGCTTCGATTTCAATCCGCGCGCCGCTTCGCTGGTTGGGCGTTGACAATAGCGCACCGGTACGCAACTGCCACGATTGTCCGCAACACTTCCTCATGACTTTTGACCGCCAAAGTATTTCGCGATAGTGGCCTCGGCAGGTTTAGCGGTTACCAGCGATACGACAAACATCAAGAGCGACGAGACGAGAACCATCGGCACAACCGGCATAAATCCGAACACGGCGGTGCCGCCCGGTGTGCGGGAAATGAGTTCAGTCCCGCCCACGGACCAATAGACTGTCGCCGGTCCGGGTGCCGGCGCGGGCACCACTGACTGAAAGATCGCCACCGCAACGACTGCCAGGGCCACCCAAAGAGTGACGGCGAGCGCGCCCCATTTCGTACTTCCCTTCCAGAACAAAGCGCCGATCAGTAGAGGTGACAGCGCAGCGAATCCAGAGAACGCATACTGAATCGCTAACTCAAAGATTGTCTCCGGCGCGCGCAATGCGACCAGATAAGAGACCAAGGTGATGAGCACGATAAAAATACGCCCGGTCTGCACCTGCACCGCTTCGCCAAACCGCTTCTTGCCCCCATAAAAGGCAAACACGTCCTCGGTGAACATCGTTGACAGGGCGAGTATTTGCGAGTCGCTCGCCATCACTGCCGCCATGATCCCGGCACCCAGCAAGCCGGCGAGCCAAAGCGGCGCGTACCGTTCGAGCAAGCGCAGAATCACATCATCTCCGGCAGCCTTTTCGCGCAACTCATCGCGCTGTTCCGGCGCCATAGTCTTACCCTGCCGCGCCAGCGTCGCTCGTGCCTCTTGCTTGGCGCGAATTTGCGGCACGTCCGTCACGCGATTCGCCATTACGCCGAGAAAGACGCACGGCAGCCAAATTGCCATGATGCAGAGCGGATAGAGGATCACTGTCTTCTTGAAGTGCGCCATCTTTTTCGCGGTCAGCGAGAAGATGAGAATGTGCGGAAAGGCGATCGCCGATAGCGGAATGAATGTGTAACTGAAAAAGTAGTAGGGCGAAATTCGTTCACGCGTGAACAGCGGCGCGAGGGCCGGCGCAGAGAGAATTTGTTGGGCCGCATTTTTGTAGCCGCCCATGCCGACGCCGATAACCACTAGCGCGACCGCGCCGAAGATCAGGAACAGAATGGTTTGAAATGTATTGACCCACGCCGTGCCGCGCATGCCGCCGAAAAAGACATAACCCATCACGACCATCGCGACAATTGCTCCGCCAAACCAAAACGGAACCACTCCGCCGCTCACGGTGTTCAGGGTCGTGCCACCGCCCATGATGCCGATGATGATGTAAGGAACCAGCAGCGCGGCCTGGACCACGGAAATGACTGTGCCGATGTGCGTGCATTCCCAACGATCGCGAAACATCTGCACCGGCGTCATGAAACCGTACTTCTTTCCCAGCGCCCAGACCCGCGTGCCGATCAGAAAGATCGTGAGCGGAATTACCAGCGCCGACGACGACGCCATCAGACCAAACGTAACGATACCGTTATTGAAAGCGTGGCCCGACGAACCGAGGATGGCGAAGGCCGTCATGTTCGTGCCGAACAACGAGAAGAGGAAAACAACTGGTCCGAGTTGGCGGTTGGCGAGGAAAAACCCTTCGGCTTTCTCTTTTCCCTTCGCGTGACGAAAGGCAAAGATTCCGATGTAAAGAACTACCGCGAGATAGGCGAAGACGACGATTGCTGCTATCAAGAGTTTGCCTCCTTGTCAGAGGTCTGTTGCTCGACTTCGCGCTCGAGATGCGAAGGCCAGGCAAAGGTGACGAGCAGCCACATCACCAAACAAGCGGCGACCGCGAAGCACGCATGATAAAAAAGTCCGATGGGAACAAAGCCGAAAACCAACGGATAAGGCGTGCGCCAAAACCAGATGTCCTGATGCAGGATATAGAGAACGACGACCGCAACGATCAAAAGGATTTTTTTCATAATCGTTCGTTTAGGCCGAGCCGAGACCTCGTTCGACAATCGCTGTCAATTTGAAGCCGACAAATTGTTTCCGCCCAGTCTGGAGTCTGGAGAATATAACGCAAGGTGGGAAAATCTACGAGTGAATCTTAATCGAGTCGGCGCGAGTGTCGGCCGGCCCATTAGGTATCTGGCGCCGGGTCGAGGCGATGACTCACGATTGATCTCCTGATCTCAAGTCGGTAATCCCACGCGACGTACGAGATCCTGAAAACGCCGATCCGAACGCAACGGATCCAGATGTGATTCGATGTTGAGGGTCAACAGAAGAACGTCCCGCTCCTGAAAAGCTTTGTCCAACCAGGCGAACGCCTGCTCTTTGTCTCCCAATGCAACGTGCAATGAAGCGATGAGGCACGCCGCGACGTAGCGTGTCTTTGATTCGGCTTCCAGCTCGCTGAGAATGCGACGCGCTTCTACTGTTTTGCCGATCTTGGCATAGGCCCAGCCGAGCCGCGCCTTCATCACCGGGCTGCCCCCGGAATGCTCAACCGCCTTATGAAAGGTGCTCATAGCTTCGTCGTCCATGCCCTTTGCCTGGTAGGAACGAGCCAGGTAGTTGAGGGCGGGAGCAAAGTTTGGTTCAAGCTCGAGGGCGTTCTTGAACTCGACAATCGCCGCGTCATACTGGCGTGCACAGTAGTATGGATAGCCCACTTGCGTGTTGATGATGGGCGAAAGCGGGTCCAGCTCCTTTGCGCGACGTAGCGCTTTGATGCTCTCCTCAGTGCGCCCCATGAAAACCAAAAACTCTCCATACCATTGATGCGCGGTGGCGTAATTCGGATTCAGTTTCAGCGCTTGCTGGAATTCACGTTCCGCGCCAATCCAATCCCAATCGTATTGCTCCTTGATCAGTGCCAGGGCCACGTGCGGCTCAGCCAGAGTCACATCCAACACCATGGCTTTTTCCGCAGCGTCTCTGGCTTTTGCATTTGACTCACGGCTCGACGTGCTCCCCCAGAGGCTCTGCAAGACATAGGACTCCGCCAGCGCTGAATACGCCATAGCATATTTCTGGTCCCGGGCGATCGCCTGGTTAAAAAACTCGATCGACTTCTCAATCCCATCCTGTGTTCGCTTGCTCCAAAAGAAACGCCCCTTTAGATACAACTGATAAGCCTCAGCGTCGCGCGAGTGCCGTGATGCCGAGGCGTGGTCACGGCCAAGAAGTTTGGCCTCAAGCCTGGTGGCCAACTGATTAGTGATCTCGTCCTGTAATGTCGCGAGGTCGTCGATTGAGCGTTCGTAGGTTTCGCCAGCCCAGAGCACACTGCCATCTTCGGTCTTAACCAGGCGAACGCTGACGCGCACCCGGCCACCTTCCCGCCGAACACTTCCTTCCAGAATCGAAGCGACGCCAAGTTGCCGGCCTACTTCCTGCGGATCGGTGTCCCGGCGTTTGAAACGCAACACTGAGCCATGCGAGATGACCTTCAAATCCTCAATCTGCGAAAGCGCGGTTATCAAACCCTCGGTGATGCCGTCGCTGAGATACTCGTAGTTCGCATCATCGGGTACGTTCTTCAACGGCAGCACCGCCAGCGAGCGGATCGTGGCCAGCGATTCTGGCGGCGCGGGTCGCAGGAGCTTGTACGCGAGCAGCGCACCGCCAATCAGGAGGGTCGCCACAATTGCGATGCGAACGTATGTGCGCCACGAACTGCGCCCCGCGCCGGGAGCGGCATCCGGCAACGCGATGGACTGATCCGGCACGCTTGTTGGCGGCGGCAAACTCTTCGCGGGCGGGGTCAGTTTGGCGGCGTGTGCATCATCCGGCTCTACCTCGCTTACGAGCCTTTCTTTTGTCCCCGCGCTGACTCGCGCATGAATCTCTTCCAGCGGCCCAATGTAGCGATACCCTTCGGCCCAGCGAGTTTCGATGAAACGCGGCGTCTCTGTGTTTTCGCCCAGGGCCTTGCGAATTGCGCCCACACACTTGGTCAGCGTGATGTCATAAACGTCGCGACCTTCCCAAAATTGATCCAGCAACTCCTGACGGCTGACGATCCGATCGCGATTCTCGATGAAGTAAATCAAGACCTGGAAAGGTTTGTGCGAAAGGTGCACAGCCTTGCCGTCGGCGCCGGTGAGGCGACGTTTGTTTGGATCGAGCTCGAATTCTTCGAGCCGGTAGACCTTTTGGATCGCCACTGTCATCAACGACTTAGCCTGGCGGTAGGTTTTCTTCCCATCTTTTTCGCATTCTTTTCAGGACTCGCGGGGTGAGGGCGTTGTATTTCTCGACCTTGAAAGCGGTTCGCGAACTCCGATTGTCGCGGCGAAGCATTTTACCGCTAACAGACGAGAAGCCGGAAGGGCTTCAGACATTGAAAGAAGCACAACCCAAAGGAGTAACAAGATGAATGACCAAATGAGTCGCGTCATTGGAGTAGTCGCCACGATGTTATTCGCCGTGGCCGTGATGTTATTCGCCGTCGCCGCGGGTTCGCCGGCGCAGTCCCAGAATCCTGCAAAAGCGCAACCAACGCCCAAGCCGAACAGCGGTGAGTTCCATAGCTACCGCCTCGGAACGGTGTTTACCACTAAGATTAGCCACATTGATGCCAGCTGCAACACCACTCAAGGGTGCCAGGCCCTGAAGAACATCTGCGAGATGCTGCCGAAACACGGTTTCGCAGCCGACGAGAAGGGGAGCGTCGGTGTGTGCGCAGACACTACCAGGAACTCCAGTGGCGGAGCTTGGTTTCTTAGAAACACGAACACCGCTGGAAACAACTCAAACCAAGGCGAGAACGTTGTGGGGATTGACCTACGGCCTGGAAGTAACCAAGCCCAGGGAAAACGCCAACACGCCCCGGTTGCGATCCTAAAGCGCATTGACATGAGTACGCCCTCACTTAACTGCGAAGGCGCCGCGATATGCAGAAAGGTGCAGAACACCTGCGCAACTCTGGGTGGTACGTATAAGCCGAGAAACGACGTCTCAGGCTCGTGCAAGCACTGACTTGGACATGTGAAATCGCCTCGTCCCTACGGGCGGTAAGACTTTTGCAGCCGGAGGAACCCATGAAAAGAAAGCGGCTCAGGAACTCGATTCTTACCATTGTTGCGTTGGCTTCAGCCTTTGCCCAGCAACCCGCAGTTTCTGCCCACGCGCCAGAAACGAACCGCAAAGCCGTCAACGTCGTTGCTGCGCCCGATTTACGCATTAGCGAGTTTGTCTTCGCCACTACGAATGAAAAAGTGGTCCGAGTCCATATCGTGAACAGTGGCGGCGCCGCTTCGGTTCTCTGCGTTCTTCGCCTTACGGTTCGCAAAATCAACGGAGTTCCGGTTGGCCGAGTAGTTGAGATCAAACTGCCGCCGCTTGCCGTCGGTGAAAACAAATGGCTTGGCATCAACGCCCGGACCATTTTGCCGAACAACGTTTCGCTTGAATCCACGACGTTCAAGTTGAACGCGGACGCGACTTCGATTGTAACGGAGTCGAACGAAGGTAATAACGAAGTGTGGCACAAGCTGTAACGCTAATGTTGGGCTGGCATTCTGGTATGTCTTGACTCTGAGGTGAGGGTTAATCAATTTGAAAGGAACGAAGCATGAACAGAAAATTTTTCCTACAACTGATGCGGCCGGTAATTGTTTCCGGGTTACTGATCGTAGTCGTAGCCGGAAATGCGAATGCGCAAGTGGAAGAGGGCTTGTCGTTCAATTTCAACAAGTTGGTCATTCAAGTTTCAATCAAAGGAATAGAACGTCAACAATTCCTGGCCGACCCGGTAAGCGCGCTCCGCTTGCAGGGTATCCAGGTCCCCAAGGCCGCTGAAGCACCCTGGCGCGAATTCACGCGGGTGCTGCGCAGGTTGCAGGCTGACATGGCCTCCGCGGGTCGCAGGCGGTCAGTTGGTACCGAAGCTTTACACTACAGGATTGTACTTAAAGACGCCTTCCTGATCTTTGTGCGCACCGGTGAGACGAATTTAGCGAATTCGCCCGCGAACAGCGCAGGCTCTGCTCGTAAGTTTCTCGAAGATCCCGTAGGCACCCTGCGAGTGCACGGGATGAACGTTCCGAGTGTTGAGGAAAGCGACTGGAGACAGCTAGCCGAGGCGCTCAAGGCCGTGCAACTCGCGCACGCGAGATCTCGCTCGGGAGTCGAGCGCAAAGTTCCTACCGACTCGGACTCCGCGCTCGCATCGACAAAGCAACCGACGACGGCCATGAACGGAAGCTTGGCCGACGGACGCTACTCACTGACCGCACTGGCCCAGACGCAGGCTCAGACTGCCAATGACGAAGCCTTTCGCGCAGTAGAAAAACAACGGGGTCTGGCGAAGCAACCAAGTGGCCTGACCTCTCGTGAAGTAGCGCGAGAAAAAGCGGTGCTGCAACAACTCGAAGCAAACGCCCGAAGAGCCGCGGAGGTTCTCGAAAGCGTTAAGCGACTAGCCGCAAAGTCCGATCCGAGCCAGGTCGGAGACGCACTCAGACTCCTGGCTACAGTTGCCCATAACCATGCTCAGAATGCTAACCAGGAAGCCTCTCTAGCGGCGGAAAAACAACGGACTCTGGTGAAAACATCTATCGGCAAGGCAGTTGGCGGCGCCGCAAACGATAGTGAGGAGACGTCACAAATGCGTCGCCTGACCTCGCGGGAAGTAGCGCGCGAAAAGGCGGTGCTGCAACAACTCGAAGCCAACGCCAGAAGAGCCGCGGAAGTTCTCGAAAGCGTTAAGAAACTCGCCGCCGAGCTGGATCGCCAACCGCGTCGTTAGAACTTAAGGCCGATAGACCGAGCAGTCCAACGCGGCGCACGCGGTTTGACCACGGGTCGAGGTTGGGGGCGGTACTAAATCACTGGCGTCATTCCGGAAACTCGTCGGGTATGACCAAGGAGAAAGAATCATGTCATCAACAAGGCTGAGATGTAGCACTATTTCGGACCCAACAGGAGCATCACAGTCTTTCAGACGTGCGATGCTGCTGGCGATCACTTGCTTGCTGGTTGGGGAGGCCGGCAGCAATGCTGTTTCGCAGGCACAGACAAAACCTCGGATCGGTGGCCCGGTTAATCAGCAAACTTCAAGCCCTGCGCAAAGGCTGCTACGCATTCCCATACCGCTGTTGGCCTTCGACGGGAAACAATCTTACGAAGCAAACGGCTCGCAGTGGATTAGATACAAACTGAGCGTCACCAACCGCGCTAATCATCCCGACTCCCTTTGGGAACCGGCGCCACAACTGCCGCCATGCGGGCGGAATCGGAATTCGGCGCGTACCTGGGTTGAAATTTTCAGCTCCCCAGGCGACGAGAAACTTAACACCTTTTGCGATCTTCGTTCGTCAAATGATTTGGGCCAACTCTGGTTTGCCGTGCGGGCTGGTGATGAAGCACCGGGGTGCGCGTACATCGTGGTGACTGACCGCCAAACCGGAAAGACATACCGATCTGCGCGAGTTTGCTGGGACAGCCCCACGCCGAGAAGGCCGACACCCAACAGCACGGCCAATAACGACCTGGCAACCGGCGCTCAACCGACCATCGACCGCCGGCAATTCTTATCCAGCATGCACAGCTCCCTGCGGCCGAACGTAATGGGTTACTCATTTCTTTTAATGAAGGACGGCCGAGTCGTGGTTGAAGGCGCCGGAGGATTGGCGCGCAACGCGGCCGACGGCGAGATGGAAATGACTACCCGGACGCCTCAGAATCTTGGCAGTTTGTTTAAGTTCATCACTGGCGTCACGGTCCTGCATATGCTCGATCGCGCGCCGGCGGGTTCCGCGGGCGGTAACAACTCATTCGACACGCGGCTCAACGCGCCCGTAACGCTGCTTTACCCGCAGTTGTGGAGCTCGTCGATCAAGTGGCCCACCCTCCGCACTATAACGTTCAGGCACTTGTTGCAACACAAGTCCGGATTTCGCACGTGCAAGACGCCGCTCGGCTGTTTCGGAGCGCGGTACAACAATACTTTGTTCGGTGTCCGTGATTACCAAAATATCAACTTCCAACTGCTCGGATTTCTGATTCCGCTCTACACCAACCCCGAACTTGTGCCGGCATTGAACGCCGTAACCAAGACCGTGTCCGTCGAAGAAGGAGACGACCATATTCAAATGGTTCTTAGTGATCGCATGGATCGCTTCATGCGGGACAAGATTTTTCCGCTAGCACCCGGCAAGATTTCCGCCAGCTGCGATGCCGCAAATGAATACAAAGCTAACGGAGCGTATGGCTACATCTCGAAGTCCGATACAGGCAACGGAATCATCACCAGTCGCAAGGCCGGCGGCAAACCGTGCGTCGGATCCGGTGGCTACTGGATGTCGATCCGAGACTTCGGCGCGTTTGTTGCGGCTGCCCTGCACTCGGATCGAATCTTGTCTGAGCAGGTCCGCTTGCAAATGTACCGGACGGGAATGCCCGCGGATGATCGGCTGGTGTGGTCTTTTACTATGGCTGACCCATGGATCGCCGACAAGTTCAAGATGTCCACCATCATCTGGTCGAACGGCTCGCAGCCTTATGACGGCGGTCAGGGATTCAGCACGGCGCTGCTGCGGTTGCCGCTCAATTACGAGTTGATGGTATTCGTCAACTCCAAGGGTATGAATACAGATCAACTCGCGATTGCCGGCTTCAACGCTTTTCGCGCGGGCATGGATGGTAATTGAGTAGCTCGGCAGACGAGAACCATCACTTTCACATTCTTTTGAAGCGCTGGAAAGGTACAAACATGACTAAGACCAACATCACACTCGTGTTCGTTATGGCTGTCTTCACGGCCGCGCTGACTCTGGCGCAAACGAGTTCCGAAAAAACAACGACTGCAAGTTTCCCGCTCCCGCAATTGGAATTCGTCGACAGGGAACCTTACAACGCGCACGGCGCCAAGGGGATGAGATTCAAACTGCGCGTAACGAACCGCGCCAGCCTTCCTGATTCTCTGTGGCATCCGTCGAAGAATCTGCCGCCGTGCGGAGAGAATGAAAATGCTTCGCGCACCTGGGTTGAGATTTTCGGCTCGCCTGGCGATAAACGGCTCGCCGGTTTTTGCGGTCTGCGTTCGTCGGAAGATCTGGGCCGGCTCTGGTACGCAATTCCGGCAGGAGAAAAAGGACCACCGTGCGTCTACATCGTGATGACCGACCGCCAAACCGGACAGAAGTACCAATCTAACCCGACGTGTTCGCGACTCTTGTCGTTGGTGACCGGTACGATAAAAGGTGGTGGTCAGACACAAAAGGACAAGCGGGATTTCTATATGGGGTGGATTGAACTCAACAGCGTCGCAATCAACGAATCCGCGGTAAAGATTCAAGGCGGTAGCGGGTCGGATACGATTGTCAACGCTTCTAACCCAGCCAGGGTTAGGCAACCTGATTCAAGCTTGCCCGCTAAAAAGAGTAACAAAGTGGCCCAGCCGGATTTGAGCCTCAGACAATTTCTTTTTCCGCCCACCAATGACAAGGCGCTCCGGGTGCGCGTAGTCAACACGGGCCAGGGACCTTCCGTTGCCTGCCGGTTGGTTCTCACAGTGAGAAAGATCAACGGCGCCGCTGTTGGCAGAACAACTTATGTGAACGTGCCCGCATTGGCCGCAGGCGCGGCTGACTGGCTCCACATCGATGCCAAGAGCATCCTGCCTAACAACGTCTCGCTCGAGTCGACGACTTTCAGGCTCAATATAGATGCGACCGGGATCGTTGCGGAATCAAACGAGAGCAACAACGAAGTCTGGCACAATCAATAAGAGCAAAAAAAATCCAAGTCTCAATGAGATGCGAAGCATCGCTTGTAGCAAGTCTCAACGAGATGCGAAGCATCGCTTGTAGCAAGCCTCAACGAGATGCGAAGCATCGCTTGTAGCAAGCCTCAACGAGATGCGAAGCATCGCTTGTAGTTAAGCCCAAGGCGAGGCTCTGCGAGCCTTGGGTTTAGCATTAATAAGTTTGTAGGAGCCGCGGAGCGGCGACATCAATTGTCGCCGTCAGAGCTTGGGTCGCCGCTCCGCGGCTCCGGACAATTGTTTCAACCCCACCCAAGGCTCGCAAAGCCTCGCCTTGGGCTTAACTACATCCGATGCTCCGCATCTCTTTGATGGGTTTGCCTTGTCGAAACTCATTGACGCCTGCCAGTCAAAAAAATCGTTCATGTTATTGCGTAAGATTAGGTAAGATGCCTTCGATTGGACTTGAAATCCGTTGGCAGTAAGCCCGTGTGGGTTCGAGTCCCACCCTCGGCACCAATACCGACATTAGAAAATTGCTCCGAGACAGGACGAATATGTCGATACACAATGTTCTGATACTTGTTTTGTGTTTTGCGGCGCTGGTTCCAATCGCCTCGGGTCAGACGACGCATCGCTTCAAGCCCACGGTCGGCCATTCGACGTTTGCCGCTCGCCCGCCGGTCTTTACCGTGAAACCCGGCGACACGCTTGAGAGCGAATCGCTTTGGGGCGAGTGGTACGAGCGCGCCGGCGGAAAATGGCCGGGCGAGGTTGGGCCGATCGCCATCGAAGGCGCGGAGCCGGGCGATACGCTGGTTGTTCATGTGCTGCGTGTGCGCCCGAACCGCGACACCGCTATCTCCACCCAAGGCGGAACTTTCGGAGCGCTCGTGCCGGACGGCGGCACGGCGTTTCTCAACGATATGTTCCCGCGCGGACGCTACGTCTGGCGGCTCGACCGTGAGCGGATGACCGGCACAGTCAATCTGCCGGGAAGCTCGATGAAGCAGATAACGGTGCCACTCAGCCCGATGCTCGGGCGGGTCGCCACGGCGCCCGAGGGTGATGAGGCGTTCAACGGAATTTGGCCCGGCCGTTTCGGCGGCAACATGGACACGCCTGACGTCCGTGAAGGGGCGACAGTTTATCTGCCCGTGTCTTACAAAGGAGCGCTTTTCTATTTTGGTGACGGGCACGCTTTGCAGGGCGATGGCGAGATCTGCGGGTCGGGGCTTGAAACATCAATGGAAGTGGCTTTTCGCTTCGAGCTCGTAAAGGGAAAGAAAGTCGCGTGGCCTCGCATTGAGGACGCTGATCACATCATGGTGGCTGGAAGCGCTCGCCCGCTCTCGGACGCGCTGCGAATTTCGTTCGTCGAACTCATCAATTGGCTGGTGACAGACTACGGATTCAACAAAGAGGACGCCTATCAACTTACATCCCAAGTAGCGACGATCCGCGTGGCAAACATGGTCGATCCGCTGTACACGGTGGTTGCGAAGTTTCCGAAGAAATTCCTTCCACCGAAATCGCAACGCGGGATTGCTAAATAAAGACGATCCCGGTCATGAGGTACGCACGCCTCTGGCGTGCAAGCACGCGGGACGCGTGCGTACCGTTGCCCACCTGACGGCCGATCGAAGAACACAATGAAGACAGTCCTAATCACGGGAACGACGGCGGGGTTTGGTGCGGCGATGGCGCGCCAGTTTGCTGAAGCCGGCTGGCGGGTCATCGGCACCGGGCGTCGCGCCAAACGGCTGCGCAGCCTTGCGGATCAGTTTGGCAAGGACCGGTTCCACGCCGCGGCCTTCGACATCCGCGATCCGTCGGCAATGGACGATGCATTGTCAGCCCTGCCTGAATCCTTCCGCGCAATTGACGTGCTTATTAACAATGCCGGCCTGGCGATCGGAAACGCTCCTGCGCCACAAGCGAAATTGGAAGACTGGCTCACGACGATGGAGACGAACGTTACCCCGCTGGTAAGGCTCACTCATAAGCTCTTGCCCGGATTGATCGAGCGAAAAGGTTTGATCGTAAATCTCAGCTCAGTCGCCGCCACATATCCGTATCCCGGTGGCAACGTCTATGGCGCAACAAAAGCGTTTGTCAGCCAGTTTTCGCTTGGCTTACGCAGCGACTTGCACGGCACCGGCGTCCGAGTTACTTCGATTGAGCCAGGACTCTGCGAGACCGAATTTACCCTTGTGCGCACCGGTGGCGATCAGGCTGCGTCCGACGCTCTCTACAAGGGCGCGCATCCACTGACAGCGGACGACATCGCGGGCGCGGTGTTCTGGATAGCGAATTTGCCGCCGCACGTGAATATCAACCGATTAGAGGTGATGCCGGTGACTCAATCGTGGCCCGCCTTCCAAATCTTTCGCGACGAGTAAAGAAGCAATCGCGGGCCTCGCAAAAAACAAAACTAGCCGGAGACCCACTGGTTATGAGAGGACTCCGGCTTAAAGTTTTCCCGGCGCGTCGGGAGCCACCGGCTGCACGTAAGATAAACACGGCTTACGGCAAATCCATTTGATCGGGGATTTCGGCCTCGACCAGCTTTGCCAGCAGCGTTAGCGATTCCTGCCAACCCAGGTAACAAGCCTCAGCCGGAATGACGGCGGGCACGCCGGCTTGGTCGATCTCAAGCTCTGTTCCGACAGACACCTGCTTCAAGTTGATGGTCGTAGTTATTTCTCCAGGCAGATTCGGATCGTCGAATCTGTCGGTGTAACGAATGCGTTCGTGCGGCGTGAGCTCAACAAACTCCCCGCCGAAAGAGTGACTCTTACCGGTGGTGAAATTCGTGAACGACATCTTGTAACTGCCGCCCACCTTGGCATCGAGATGATGGACCTGGCCCGTAAATCCGTTTGGTGGAAGCCATTTCGCCATTGCACTCGCATCGATGAATGCCCGGTAAACTCGCTCTGGCTTTGCGCGGAGCACGCGGTGAAGTCGAATAGTGTTTGTGTTGTTTGTCGTCATCCTTCCCTCTCTTCTGATTCCTTTTAAAAATCGGTCTCAACAGTATGTCGAATGGCGCCTGTCAAAATCGACATCCTGTGAAAAAAGATTTGGTTGTTTTTGGCGGTTAATCGAAAGTTAAGCCCAGATGGGCGAAGAGTAAAGGCCGGCGTTGTGTCCCTTGGGTAATAGCGTATTTGACGAATCAAGTCTGACTTACGAAATCGTTAGGAAAACGCCGAAGGCGTTCGCCAACCTTCAGCCCAGGGTTGCGCGCATTAGCGCGCTACCCTGGGAATCGGACCGTGATTTTCCCCGCAACCCTGAAGGGGTTGCGTGAATTGTTAGTTCAAACGCGGTTGAGTTTTTGCGGACTCCTTCAGAGTTCGCGTCTCATCCCCGCAAGCGATCCCAGGGCGATGCCCTGGGCTAAAATTAGCGAACGCCGAAGGCGTTTAATGGTTCAGTTTTGGCTGGTCGGTGCTTGCCACCGCACTTTCCCTTCCTTATCGATGTAAGTCTTGCAGTTTCTTGCGTAGTCGTCGCAATTCACTGCGGCCAGGCCGCCGCTGAACGACATCGCGTTGGTAAATTGAGGCTTGATCACTACGCGACCCTCTGGATCGATGTAGCCCCACAGCATCTTTCTGTCAGACGTCGTGACCGCGACTGCGGCCAGACCCTCAGAAAAGACTTTGCCCCACGCGTACTCAGGCTTAATGACGACTTGACCCGTTCGGTCAATATAGCCGACGCGAACCGGGCCGCGGCGACTGGCATCACGCCACTTGGTCCCGTCGTCGACGACTAGTCCGACCAGAGCGCGACCTTCTGAAAACCTTTCCACCAGATCGAATTGGGGAGGAATCACAACTTTCCCCGTGCGATCCATGAAACCATACTTCGACTCTTGATAACCTCGATACAACCGGTTATTCCTCACGTTAACGCGAAACGCGGACAGACCTTCGGAAAAGTGATCCACACCTTGCCAGTTTCTTGACTGAAGAACGACCTTCCCGGTGCGATCGATGAATGCGTAGCGAACGTTCCTCAAAGTCACCAGCGCTAAACCCTCGTGAAAATCACTGGCGTATGTGAATCGCAGTGGGATTACTACCTGTCCTTCTTTGTTGATATAGCCGTATCGTTGTCTTTCCGACGCGGCCACGAAAACCAGGCCCTCTGAAAAATCCCCGACCTCGGTGTATTTCGCCGGGATCACGATGCGTCCGCTGCGATCGATAAATCCCCAGCCTTCACCGGTGTACTTCGCTAGGCCTTCATGAAAGTTGCCATACCGCGTGTGGTAAGTCTTCGGTGGGATGACGACGCGACCGCTCTCGTCAATTATTGCGTTGAGAAAGCCGGGATTACGACACATCGGACATAGCGCCCATCCGACCGAGGCCAAGCCTTCTGAGAACCCTTCAAATCTAAGCGAAATTATTTCGGGTTCCTGCCGTTCGCGGTACATCTCGAATGCTCGTGAGATTCGCCTGATCTCTTCCTGCAAATGGGGGTCGGCAGCGCTGAGGACCACCCGCCCGTCGAAATCGATGAACGCGGAGCCGTCATTGGTTAGAAAAAGTTTTCGAGTTGGTTGCCAGACTGTCTGCCCTTTTGCCGGTGAAGCGAACGTCATGTCGGCCGTTTGCTGGGCGACCGCAAACAGCAGGAAACCCAGAACCAGTACAGTTGCGCTGATCAATTTGGTCATTGAGCCTGGAAAAGCTTCACACGTAGGCGAACTCGTGCGAGCTGAATCATGGAAGGAACGTGGCGGCTTAACGAAACTTGCGGGGCAGTAGCCCGACCGTGAGGGAGGGCGTCGTATTACAGCGGACGATCACGCCCTCCCTGACAGTCGGGCTACTCCCCCGGCCCACTTCTGCTCAGTTGCGAAATACGTCCACCAGATTACGAACAACTGAAATGGAATTCTCACGAGCAGGTAAACAGGTCCGGCTTCATGACCTCCGAAATCAACCCGGTTAATGGCCGAGTAAATATTGGCCGGCAAGATCGCTATCAGCAGCAAGATCAGGAGGAACCCGGTCAGGCGCGTGAGCCGTGGAATCCACACTCAGATCGCTCCGAGTAGTTCGAGGATGCCCGTGAGATAAACCAGCTCAGTGCGATACGGCACGCTCAGTGGAAGCATCGCCGCCATCTCCTGAGTTCTAATGAAATGTCCCACGCCTGTGAAGATGAAGAAGAGCGAAAGACCAACTCGCGCGCGTTTCGAGGGAGCAATTTGAAATTTGGTACTCAGCCTTCCCGCCAGGGAGAGAAGCAGGTAAGGACCGACTAACAACAGGAGGAGAAAGAGCAAAGTCATAAAGCGTCAGTCCCGGATGTGGGAACGCGGACGCCTCGTCCGCATTCTTTCAAACAAAGCTCGTCCAGATAACGGAAAGCTCACCGCTACCGCACGTGCGGACGAGGGCGTCCGCGATCCGAAAATACAATCAGTCTCTCGCTGACGGATTACAGCCCGCCTTTCCCGTACCAACTGTGTGCTGACTCTGCGGTCTTATTGTCTTTCTTAATTTAAAGTCCCGGATATCGACTTGCCCTGCTTTTACCAACACAGTCGTGTTGCCGCAACGTGTGTCGATAACCATCTCGTTTTGCCCGCTGCTGTCTCCAATGGTCTCGCCGTCTCTGGTGGTGGCGGTTACGGCTGTGCCCGATGATGATGACACCCTAACGCGTCCGGCATCCAGCATTCTTATTATGATTCGGGAACCAGTGAAGCTGAGCTTCATAGTAGATTCGGGTAAGACTTCAACCCTGCCGAGCTTGCCAAGACTCACCACCGCGCTTGAGCCCTTCCTTGTGGTAATAGTGCTGTCGGCAAAGACAGTGGCGCCGGAGATCGCATTCGTGCCGTTGACGCTCACTTCACCAACTACAGAAAGATCGCCGGTTGGACCACTTTGACCCTGCTGTCCGGGTGCACCGAACGCCACTGCCGCGTTTACAACCAAGATTGCGACGACCAAGCAAAGCAAAAAAGGCTTAGAGGTAATGGATCTGTTCATCGTGTTTCCCCTTCCAGTCGTGATTGGTGACGTTTCTTCCCGTCGATGTTATCGCGGCTTAGGAACGCAGTATCAAGCACGTCGTCGTAGCGTGCGCGTATAACTTCCCTGCTTCATCGATCACTCGACCTTCAGCGGTGGCAGTTCGGCCGCCTAAGTGAATCAGCTTCGCTTCGGCACGAACGCGCCCCGTGTCCGCCGTTATCGGCCGTACGAAGTTCACTTTGATTTCCAGCGTCGTGTAACCGGCGCCTGCGGGCAGGGTCGAATGGACTGCGCAGCCCATCGCTGAGTCGAGCAGCGTCGCGGCCAGCCCACCGTGCACTACGCCGATCGGGTTGTAGTGATATTCCTTCGGCACGACCGCAAATATCGCGCGGCCCTCGCTCAACTCCACCAGTTCGAATTTCAGTAGTGAAGCAATAGGCGGTGGCGGCAACTCGCCCGCGACGATCTTTTGCAGAAATTGCATGCCGGTTAAACCGCGGGCGGCTTCACCGAGTTTCCGCGGATCTTCCCAGCTAACGGTGACGGTTCGTTCTGATTCACTTTGATTGTTCGACATTGTTTGATTTAGAGGCGATTCATTTCCTTATACACCCGTGAACGACCAATGGGTGCGCCGACTAAACTGTCGGCATAGAGTCACCTACTCGGGCGATAGATTCGCGGTACAGTTCGCGCAACGCGGAACCCGACGTTATCACGCGTCTGATGCGGAAAATATGT
Source organism: uncultured Acidobacteriota bacterium (assembly GCA_963726075.1). Lineage (GTDB taxonomy): Bacteria > Acidobacteriota > Blastocatellia > Pyrinomonadales > Pyrinomonadaceae > UBA11740. The sequence goes on from CAVSAQ010000002.1 coordinate 1,628,521, forward strand.
GATGTCACCACGATGCGCCGAGCGCGTTGTGAACCATTCATATGCGAACGAGCCTCCACGCCGAGTGCGGGCAACGTCGTTCGAAACGCGCAATACCGAATCCTCGACATCTTCCGTGACTCTGTCAGCTGGCGGATAGCTTTGACGGCGATCGAATGTCCACTCCCAAACGTTTCCCAGCATGTCAAAGAGTCCCCAGCCATTCGGCAAAAGTTGCCCGACAGGATGGGCGCGCTCCTTCTTCGTGTTGCCGTCATACCATGCGTAGCGCGGTAACAGGCTAACGTCATTTCCAAAATGCCAAGCCCAGGGTCTAGCGGCCCGTGCGGCATATTCCCATTCCGCTTCTGTCGGCAAACGGTAGCCGGTGCGTCGCAAATAATCAGCCGGCAGCTCAAGACCTTTCGCGGCGTCAATGTTCTCCGGATAGACCCACTGGTTTCGTGGAATGCCCGCGAGTTCGCTCAGCCAGTTGCAATACCTGGCCGCGTCGTACCAACTGACTGCAACTTGCGGGCTGTCGGGCGTTCGCGAAAACGCAAGAAACCTCGGCGGGTCGCCGAATCGGGCGACGGTCGCGGCTCGCCAACGGGCGCCATAGTCGGGAACTGCCTCCAGAAATTTTCGAAACTGATCATTCGTTACTTCGGTCTTGGCGATGGCATACCTTCTGGGAATTATCACCTCATGCTGTGCTTCGACTTGAGATCGCCCAGGCTCAGTTAACGGTGAACCCATGACAAATCCGCCGCCTGCGATACTAACCATCATGTGACCATTGGGCCCCGCGTAAGAACGTGCGCGTCTGTCCTCCTGACGTCGTTGCGCAGGTGAACTGCGAGCGGCTCCAATGACAGTCACGCATACTAATCCGAAGCCAATTAGTTTGATTGCTGAAGGCACGCGTTTACGAAGCGCCGGCCCGGCGACGCGGAAAGAACATAGCCTGGGATAAGCACGAAGCACGCTACCGTTGTAACTCAACTTTCGATTTCGTGCCCGCGTTATCCCGCGCACCGGCTGTCGGTCACTACGGGGTGATGAGAAATCCTTTGGGCTTTGCCACGCAAACCGATCCCGCAGGGCAAGGTTTCTGAACTCCGAAGAATATCGCGCCGGAGCCAAAGCGATACTGACAGGTCATCTTCTTGCCGGGGGCCATCACCGCGCGTGCGAAGTTCGCCTGCACGTTCACCGTCGTCCACCCGTCGGTTCCGCCGTACGGCGCAATAAGATGCGGCGGGCACGGGACAAACAACGCGGGCGCCGCCGTCTTTCCACGCGAAGAACCGAACCCTGCGGCCAACAACGCACCACCGACAATCAATACGCCAAAGATTACTGTCAAACGTCTGTTCATGGGATCTCCTTTGTTGGGCAGCCTTCTATCACCAATTGCGCTGCGTTGCAATAAAGTTTGGCTTCGAATTATTGGTGCATTTTTCTGGGTGAGGTAACATGCGGCCAGCACCGGTCATTTCAGCGAAAAACAAAAATGGAAGAGTCGTTCCCCCAAACTGATCTATCGCATTACCGCATTATCTCGAAGCTGGGTGCGGGCGGCATGGGTGAGGTTTACCTCGCCGAGGACACGCGGCTGGATCGCAAAGTCGCGCTGAAGATTTTGAACGAGGATGTCGCCACCGATTCCGAACGGTTGCGACGGTTTGTGCAGGAGGCGAAGGCGGCCTCGGCGCTCAATCATCCCAACATCATCACCATTCACGAAATTGGCGAAATCGGAAATCGGCACTTCATCGCCATCGAATTCATCGACGGCGAGACGCTGCACGATCGGCTGAAAGACGGTCCCTTGTCACTGAGGTCAGTGCTGGATGCCGGCATTCAGATCGGTTCGGCATTGCAGGCTGCTCACGACGCCAACATCATTCACCGCGACATCAAACCCGAAAACGTGATGGTGCGTCCGGATGGACTAATCAAAGTCCTGGATTTCGGAATCGCGAAAGTAACCGGGCCAGTCACGCCGTCGCCGGTTGATGCCGAAGCCCCCACGCTCAAAGGCGGGACCTCACCGGGAACGATTGTGGGCACGGCAGCTTACATGTCTCCGGAACAGGCGCGCGCCAAACCGATCGACACGCGCACGGACATCTTTAGTCTCGGCGTCGTCCTCTACGAAATGCTGACCGGCCGAAAACCTTTCGACGGCGAAACGTCGATGGATGTCATTGCGGCAATTCTGCACAAAGACCCGCCGCCAATTTCCGAATCGATGCCCGATGTTCCGGCCGAGATCGAAAGAATCGTCACCAAGCAGCTCAGAAAGGATTGTGACGAGCGCTATCAAACCATCAAGGACTTGCTGATTGATTTGAAGGACGCGCAAAGAGAGTTGGAGTTCGAAAACAAGTTGAAGCTTCGCGCGCCCCTGCGCGAGACAACTCCGCGCGCAACACCGCCGGCGAGCGTTCGCACTACCGCGAGCACCGGGTCAATCGTCACCGAGATCAAGAAACGCAAAGCTACCGCCGTGGCGGTTGCGACTGCCGTGGTCCTGGCTTCGATCGCGATTATCTACACCATCTCATCACGTAATCGGTCTTCGCCGTTGTCAGCCGAACCTGCGCCCATCGGTTCGATCGCCGTACTTCCCTTTCAGAACAGAAGCTCGGTCGCGGAAACTGAATATCTCTCTGAGGGCCTGGCAGAATCACTAATTTACGGGCTGTCACAATTTCCCAACCTGCGAGTCAGCCCGTCGAGTACAGTCAACCGGTACCGAGGCAAAGAGATGGATGCGGTCGCCATTGGCAACGAACTTGGTGTCAATGCAGTAATGACCGGGCGCTTCGCTCAACACGGCGACAGTCTCATGATCAGCGTCGAATTGGTGGATGTGCGAAACAATAAACTGCTTTGGGGCAGGCAGTACGACCGCAAGTTGACGGATCTGCTGACTACGCAAAGAGAGATTGCCGGCGAGATTACGCAACACCTAAGACTGAAAATTTCAGGTGAAGAGCACAATCGCGCAACGCGGCATTACACGAGCAACTCAGAAGCCTACCAGCTATATCTGAAGGGACAGTACCACTCGGCGAGATACACGAAAGAAGGCTTTAACAAGGGCATCGAGTACTTCGAACAGGCGATCGCGAAAGATCCGAACTTCGCGCTGGCGTACAGCGGGCTGGCATTCTGTTATTACAACCAGACTGACTGGGTCTTTGCGCCTAAAGACTCTGTCCCGCGCGCGAAGCAAGCGGTCGAGAATGCTTTGCGACTCGATGATTCACTGGCGCAGGCCCACACGATGCGCGCGATGCTGCTCCTCCAATACGACTGGAACTGGGCTGGGGCCGAGCAGGAATTCCGGCGCGCAATCGAGCTGGATCCGCATTACGCGGTGGGTCGCTCGTTCCTGGCGTGGCATCTCGCTGCGATGGGACGTTTCGACGAGAGCATTGCCGAGGACAAACGAGCTCTGGACCTGGATCCGCTCTCAACCGCAGTCAACGCGGATTTGGGATGGGATTTGTATTTGGCCCGGCGCTACCCTGAAGCAATCGAGCAACTTCGCAAAGCAATCGATCTCGAGCCGAACTATTGGGTATCGCATGTCTTGCTTGCTCGCTGTTATGTTCAAACCGGAAGACTGAACGAAGCGGTGACGTCGTATGAAAAGGCGCGGCAGATCGAGAATTCAATTCCTGAAGTGGTGGCCGGGGTCGGACACGGTTACGCCGTGTCAGGCCGAAAAGCCGAGGCGCTAAAGATCATTCGCGAGTTGCAGGAGCGATCGAAGAAGGAGTTTGTTCCCTCGTACACGATCGCGACGATCTACGCCGGTCTCGGTGAGAAGGAGCAGGCTCTGCATCATCTCACAAAGTCATACGAAGAAGGCTCGTTCTATATGATTCATCTCAAGGTTGAGCCTTTACTTGATCCACTTCGTTCCGATTCAAGATTTACTGATCTAATGAGGAAGGTGGGGCATGTGCGGTAGGGGATGTTGGTGTCAGTACGGGAGCGGACCGGGGCCCACGCGGACAGACCGCGTGGGGTGGTGGATGCGACCGGATCGAGACGCACCTTGAATGACTGATCCCGTCGCTACCGCTCCGGGTACCGACACGACGTGCGCTAGAATCAGCACTTGATGAAGAAGCCCTCAGTGCCAACGAGTTCCAGGCTTACGACCTGGATCATCTCGCTCGTGGTTCTGGTCGCATTGTGCTTCTCGATCGGTGAAGGACTGCGGCTCGCACCATTTCCCGTCTCCGCGCTCACGATAGGCGAGGCATCGGACCGCCAAATCTCGGTCAAGGCCTCGCGCGAAGTCGCGCGCCTTATAAGTACGGCCCAGTCGATGTCCCCCCACAAAACCAAAAGCCGCAACAAGCGGCACATAGTAGAATTCGTCTGCGCACCTTGCGGCGTCGTTCGCAGTCTCGCGACTTGCCGGTATGCTTCCTGCGACCGGCCGGCGGCCCCTGTTTTGTCTGCTCTATTCGTATCGCGTCTCTCGGGCCGCGATCCGCCTTCCCCTCTCTAAGTAACCTCAAAATCAACGGCTCTCCGAAAGTAGAGCGGGCCAGTCTTTGTGCCTGAGATGCCTTCACGAGTTTGCTGTACCGCCACAAACTCGCTTGCAAGTCTCCGGACGATTGAGTTAATTGAGAGACAAGGATCAAATTTGAAATGGGAATACCTGAGATTCCTCTAACTGCCAAGCTTCTGTTATTCGCTTCGGGACCATCCGGTCACGCTGAACTTCTAAACAACATTGCGCTGTGTGTAATCGTCGCGGCCGTGCTGGCGTTCATCGCGAACAAGTTAAAGCAGCCGGGACTTCTCGCTTATTTGCTGGCCGGGGTGCTGATTGGTCCTGAAATCGGATTCAAGCTCATCACCGACCCCGAAGTGATCGAGGCCATTTCTGAAATCGGGTTAGTTCTGCTTCTGTTCATCATTGGCCTGGAGATGGACCTCAAAAAGCTTCGAGCTTCAGGCAGGCCCGTTATTGCTACTGGCGTAACCCAATTCCTCATCTGCGTTGCCCTCGGCATTCCATTTTTTCTGTTACTCGGTTTTCGCGCGGGCAACGCAAATGCAATCGGCGGCGAGTTCGGATTGTTGTACCTGTCGGTGGCCGCAGCCATCAGTAGCACGATGATCGCAGTGAAGCTGCTCTATGATAAATATGAGCTCGACACACTTCCCGGCCGTATCACCCTCGGCATCCTGGTGTTTCAGGACATCTGGGCCATCATTGCGCTCGCGCTGCAACCCAATCTCCGCAATCCTCGATTTGGCCCTCTCGCTGCATCATTTGGCAAAGGAATTCTGCTGGTCGTGGTTACGCTACTGCTCAGTCGTTACGTTCTTCCCCGACTGTTTCGCTCGGTAGCAAAAATACCTGAACTCGTGCTCATCATGGCGCTCGCCTGGTGTTTTCTGGTCTGCGCCGCGGCGAGCTATTCCGGCTTGTCGAAAGAAATGGGTGCGCTCATAGCGGGAGTCGCACTTTCGACGTTTCCTTACAGTCTTGATGTCATTGCCAAAGTCATCAGCATCAGGGATTTCTTTGTCACACTCTTCTTCGTGGCCCTGGGAATGAAAATTCCGATGCCCACACCCGTTATCCTGGGCTTAGCCGCGCTGACTTCTGTTTTCCTGGTCGCCAGTCGCTTCCTTTCGATCTTTCCCGTGCTCTACCTGATGCGCTATGGCCATCGTGTAAGCCTGATTCCAGCGATCAACCTATCCCAAATCAGTGAGTTCTCCCTCGTCATTGCTTCTTTGGGATTAGCCCTGGGCCATATCAATAGCCAAACCGTTTCGTTGATCATATTTGTGTTTGTGATTACTTCTACCATCTCCACCCACATGATTAGCTATAACCATCAAGTGGCGGCCGGTTTAAGTCGCGTGCTGTCGTTCCTACGTATTAAAGACCTGGGAAAAACCATCGCGGAAGCTTCGCCGGCCTCTCCTAAACGGGTGGTCTTCCTCGGATTCTTTCGCGAGGCAAGCGCCATTGTTCACGAGTTTGAATTGAGTGGAGGTGAACACCAGCGCCATCCGTTACTCGACGAGATGCTGGTCATCGATTTCAACCCGGTGGTCTATTCCGAATTAAAACGGCGCGGTATTGAATGCGTCTATGGTGACATAGCCCATATGGACACGCTGCATCATGCCAGGATTCACGACGCAGAAGTCGTCATATCAACGATTCCTGACCACATTCTGAAAGGAACTGACAACGAGCGGCTGCTGAAAAAAATCGGTCAATTGTCGCGCGACGCTCACATCATCGTGACGGCAGACAGCCCGCGCGCAGCGATCGATCTTTATGACCGGGGCGCAGATTTCGTCTTCATTCCGCGCATCCATTCTTCAAGTGAGGTCGCAAGAGTGATCGAAAATGGACTCAGTGACGGGTTTGAGAAACTGCGGGATGAGCAGCTTGCACATTTGCGCACGCGCGACGAGGTTCTAGCCTGAGGATTCGGGCGCTTCGCCATCTAAAGTCCGCGAGTCTGCTCTTATTCACACCGGGCTTCAGCCCGGTGATGAGAGACCGTAAAAATTCATAGGCACCGTTTCAGCGGTTTCTCGGTGTCGTTTGCAGGGCAAGTCCCTCGTAACCAATCGCCCGAGTGTCTTGAGAAGACCAGTAAACCGTTCAACCGGTTCACTTGTCTTGAGGTCTGCTTATCACCGGGCTAAAGCCCGGTGTGAATAAGAGGTGCTTTTCCGACTCTAAGGCAATGCCGTTTCCGGTAAGTCTAATGTCAGTTGCCTGACGTTGCTTGCATGTTCCGCCGGCGCTTTTCCAGGAAACGTCTTTCGGCATCATTGCTCGTTAACTCAAGCGCGCGAGTGTAGCTCACGGCGGCCTCTTGGTTCGATCCACTTCTGCGCAAAAGGTCCGCGCGCGCGGCGTGCAGCAGATGGTAATCATCAAGCTCGCCGCCCGCCATCAGGTCGTCAATCAAGCGAAGTCCGCTCTCCGGCCCATCAGCCATCGCCACGGCAACGGCGCGATTGAGCGAGACAATCGGAGACGGTTGCAAACGCGCGAGGCGATCATAAAGCTCTACAATCTGTCGCCAGTCCGTCTGTTCCGCGCGTTGCGCCTGGCAATGTTCTGACGCGATCGCGGCTTGCACCGCGTATGGGCCCGCCGCGGGTGATGCGATTGCCTGGCTCACAAGAGGAGCAGCCTCGTCGATTTGGGACCGATTCCAAAGCGCGCGATTCTGCTCTTCCAGCACCACGAGATCGCCGGCTTCATCGACGCGAGCGTCGCGTCGCGAGTCATGCAGAAGCATCAGCGCCAGCAAGCCGGCAACTTCGGCGGGTGGATACGGCGCCAACAACATCCGCACGATGCGCCCGAGGCGAATCGCTTCGGCGCACAGATCGGTTCGCACCAGCCGTTCACCGTGAGTCGATGCGTAACCTTCGTTGAAGACCAGATAAATGACTGTCAAGACCGCGTCGAGCCTTTGACGAATCTCGCTCGTGTCAGGAATCTTGTAAGGGATACCGGCGTCGCGAATCTTTCGCTTCGCTCTCACCAGGCGCTGCGCCATCGTCGTCGCCGGCACGAGAAAGGCGCGGGCGATCTCATCCGTTTCCAAACCGCAAAGCGTGCGCAGCGTGAGAGCGACTTGCGATTCCGGCGCCAGTGCGGGGTGACAACAAGTGAAAATCAGCCGCAGTCGATCATCGGGAATTTCGTGGTCTGTCAGCTCGGGCTGCTCAGTTGTAGTTGGCTGCTCCTGCGCGTAGGATTCGGCCTTCTCTTGAAATCGAGTTTGGCGCCTGAGCCGATCGACGGCTTTGTGCTTCGCAGTTTGAATTATCCATGCGGCTGGAGATGCGGGCACGCCTTCGTTCGGCCACTGCTTTACGGCGGCGGCAAAGGCTTCTTGCGCCGCGTCTTCGGCAACATCGAAATCGCCGCAGAGACGGATTAGCGTCGCGACGATGCGGCCCCAATCAGCCCGATAAACGTCATCAACCGCCGTATTTACCGTGGAAATCATGATTTCTGAGCGACTTGCCTGCGAATCATAAAAAATTTAGCGCCGCGGTGTCGATTTCGGCTGATGCCGTTCGATTATCCTGTGGAGGACAGGAACATGAAGTTCATGCTGCTGATTTACCACGAGGAAGCGACCTGGGATGCTCTGACGGAATCCGAGAAGCAGGAAATCTACGGAGAATATCGAGAGCTGATTCAGGAACTTGAACCCAACGGAACCTATTTGGTTGGTGATGAGTTGCAGCCGGTTACCACCGCCCGCACTGTTCGCGTTCGCGAAGGCAAGCCGATGATTACCGACGGACCATTCGCGGAAACGCGTGAGCAACTCGGCGGATTTTTTCTGATCGAAGCCGCGGACGCGAGTGAGGCAAGTGTGATTGCCGCTCGCATTCCCTCGGCGCGAATGGGATCAATCGAGGTGCGGCCGGTAGCGCTTCTGCCTAAGGATTAGAAGAATGAAGTACATGTTACTGGTTTACATGGACGAGCAGGCGATGACCGATGAAGAGCGGCAGCACTGCTACGTCGAATCAGCGCAACTCACGCAGGATCTTAATGCGAAGGGTCAATATGTGGCCGCCGGCCCTTTGCATTCAGTCGCGACCGCGACGAGTGTGCGTATGCGGGATGGCCAGCGCGTCGTCACTGACGGACCGTTCGCCGAAACACGCGAGCAACTCGGCGGTTACTACATCGTTGACGCGAAAGACCTTGATGAAGCGATGGCGATTGCCGAGCGAATTCCGCCCGCGCGTTACGGCACGATCGAGATTCGGCCGCTTTTGGAAATAGAAGGGCTGCCCGAATCTTAGATTTGAAATTTCAGATCTGAGATCTCAAAGTTGTCGATCCAGCGCCGCCTCGTTCGACTAACTAGTGAAAGCAACAAAAATTAGGAAGGACACACAAAACAATGCGATTCATGGTGATAGTAAAAGCCGACAAGGATTCTGAAGCAGGCACTATGCCGAGTGAAAAGATGCTCACGGACATGGGTAACTTCAACCAACAGTTAGTCGATGCGGGCGTGATGCTCGCCGGTGAGGGACTTCAGCCGTCTTCGAAAGGTGCGCGCGTGAAGTTCGACAGCAAAGGCAACACGAGTGTCATCGACGGCCCGTTTGCGGAAACGAAAGAACTGGTCGGCGGATTCTGGGTGTGGAAATGTAACTCCAAAGCAGAAGCGATTGAATGGCTGAAGAAGGCGCCCTTCGAAAACACCGAGGTTGAGATTCGTCAGGTGTTCGAAACCGAAGATTTCGGGGACGAACTCACGCCTGAAGCGCGCGCGCAGGAAGAGCGAATTCGCGAACAACTTGAGGCGCAGAAGTAGCATGGGCTTTAGTTGTGCATTGACGAACAGTTCAAACTGAAAGGAATGATCATGCGAGGAATCACACCAATGTTGTGGTACGACAAGGAAGCTGAGGAAGCCGCGAACTTCTACTGCTCGGTTTTCAAAAACTCAAAGGTCGGTCACGTCAGCCGTTACCCGGGCGGCGAAGTGTCCGAGAAGTCCGGCCAACCCGCCGGCTTGGTCATGACTGCGGAGTTCGAAATTGACGGACAGAAATTCGTGGCGTTAAATGGCGGCCCAATGTTCAAGTTCACCGAGGCCATTTCCCTGGTCATCAACTGCGAGAACCAGGAAGAAGTCGATTATTACTGGGAGAAGCTTACTGCTGATGGCGGCCAGGAGAGTATGTGCGGCTGGCTGAAGGACAAGTATGGCTTGTCATGGCAGGTCACGCCGACGCGCCTGATCGAGTTAACAAAGGACCCGTCGAAAACAGGCAAGGTGATGGAGGCGATGCTGCAAATGCGCAAGCTCGACATCGCGAAATTGGAAGCTGCGGCCGGGGAAGCCGCGTAGCGGCGGAATGTGTATAGCTCTTCGCGAGGGCTTGATCGATTGCGAGGAGCAAGATGGCAACCATCTTGCTCCTCGCAAAACCATACTAACGAGGTCACTTCTTCTATAAACATTTAGTGCCTACGGCACTAAAACACATAGCACAGAAACACAAAGCCGAGACGCGCTGAGAAGGAGACAACATGGAGATAGTTCCACATCTAAACTTTAACGGACAGTGCCGAGAAGCTTTCGAAACTTACGAAAAAGTACTCGGCGGCAAAATCACCTTCATGGGAACCTGGGGTGAGATGCCGGGCGCCGATCAATTCCCGGCTGAGATGCACAAACTGATCATGCACACCACGCTCTCGGTGGGCGCTCAAACGATCATGGGCGCCGATTCTCCGCCCGACCGGTACGAGAAGCCGCAGGGACTGTGGGTCTCGATCGGGGTCAAGGACATCGCTGAGGGTGAACGGGTCTTCAAGGCACTCTCGGAAGGCGGCCACGTGGTCATGCCGTTTCAGCAAACGTTCTGGTCGCCGGGCTTCGGCATGTGCAACGATCGCTTCGGCACGCCGTGGATGGTGAACACGGACGGCCCGGCACAAAGCTGACGCATCGATGGCGACGAAACCCGAGAAGCCGCTGAAACTCACGGCGAAGGAGTTCCTCGCACGTTTGAAAGCGCAGGGCTCTGCGGCCGAAGCCGAGAAGACGCTGCGTTATTTTAAATCCGGCGAGGGTGAGTATGGCGAAGGCGATAAGTTTATCGGCGTGCGCATGGGACAAGTGTTCGCCCTCGCCAGAGAGTTCAGCGATATGCCCCTCGATGAACTCGAGAAACTGCTCGACAGTCCCATCCATGAAGCACGCGTGGGCTCGCTTAGCATCATGGGCATACACGGGCGTCGCAAAAAGACGCCAGACGAGCTACGAAAGCAATTCTTCGATCTTTACATGCGGCGTCATGATCGAGTGAACAACTGGGACCTGGTGGATTTGGGCGCGCTCTACATTGTTGGCCCTTACCTGATCAATCACCCGCGCGCTGTCTTGTACAAACTCGCGCGCTCAAAAAATATCTGGGAGCGCAGGACGGCGATCGTCGGCACTGGCCCGCTAATCCGAAACGGTGAGACGGCCGACACCTTCAAGATTGCGGAGATGCTGCTCAACGACAAAGAAGACCTGATTCACAAAGGCACCGGCTGGATGTTGCGCACGGCCGGCGGCGTTCACCGGGACGAGCTGCTGAGGTTCCTGGACAAGCATGCCGCGACGATGCCACGCACGTGCCTGCGATATGCGCTTGAGAAGTTCGATAAGAAGCAACGAGAGCAATACATGAGTCTGGGTAGTAAATCGAAATCGAAACGGAGCAAAGAATGAACATCATCCTGTGGATTCTTCAAGTACTGCTCGCGCTGCTGTTTATTTTTGCCGGCGTGATGAAGTTCGTGATGTCGGTGGAAGAGATGAACGCGCAGGCGCCGGTGGTGATGCCCGGCTTGTTTCTGCACTTCATTGGGGTGGCTGAAGTCCTGGGCGGGCTCGGGCTGATCCTTCCGTCGCTGCTAAAGATTAAGCCACAACTAACTCCGCTGGCAGCGCTGGGTCTCGCAATAATCACGGCCGGGGCTACGGTAACCGCTCTGATGGGTCCGGTTAAAGTTGGCGCGGCGTTTCCGTTGATCGTTTGCTTGCTTTGCCTTTTTGTCGCTTACGGGCGGTGTTGCGTAAAGCCAATTTCACCCAAATAAATGGCGGCGTTGCGAAAGTGAACTCGACAATGGCGACGAAGAAACAATCAGTTAAGAAGGCGAAGCCGCAGAGCATCGACGAATATCTCGAGCGCGTGCCGGCCGAATCGCGTGCGGCGCTCGAGAAGCTTCGCCGGACAATCAGGTCAATCGCACCTGACGCGCTGGAAACAATCAGCTACGAAATTCCCACCTTCAAACTGAACGGCCGCATGTTGGTTTCGTTCGCAGCTTTCTCAGCACATTGCAGTTTCTTTCCTGGCGCGGGACCGATCGAAGTGCACAAAGACGAGCTGAAGTCGTTTCCAACTTCAAAAGGAACAATACGCTTTACGCCGGATCGTCCGTTGTCTGCGACCTTGATTAAGAAACTCGTCAAGACGCGCATCAAACTGGACAAGGCGCGCAGAAGTTCTAACTCTAATAACATGTCGAAGGAGAACCGATGAAATACGTTGATGGATTTGTCCTGGCTGTGCCGACTAAGAATCTGGCTGCTTACCGAAAGATGGCTACTGCCGGAGGAAAAGTCTGGCGCAAATACGGCGCGCTTCAATACGTCGAAGCCGTCGGCGATGACCTCGAGGTAAAGTTTGGAGTCTCATTTAAGAAACTGGTGAAGCCGAAGCGCGGCGAGACAATTGTCTTCTCATGGATCGTTTACAAGTCACGCGCGCATCGCGATCAGGTCAACAAGAAAGTGATGACCGATCCGAGTTTGAAGAAGATGATGGAGAAAGGTCCGATGCCTTTCGACCTCAAGCGCATGGCGTACGGCGGCTTTAAATTTTTGGTCGAAGGCTAGAGTTGCAGTGGACGGTGGGCAGTGGGCGGTGGGCGGTGGGCTGTGGGCGGTGGGCAGTACGCAGTAAACAAGTCAATTACTCTCTGCGGCGGGCGCAAGCTCTCTTTCGCTTCTGACGTAATCACGGCTATTCTTTCACTTTCTGTGGTCAACTGATTTACTGCACACTGCACACTGCACACTGCACACTGTACACTGCACACTGGTCACTGCTCATCGCTCACTGATCATGATCGTTCATCTCATTGACGGAACCTACGAACTGTTCCGTCATTTCTACGGCCTCCGGCGATTTCATAAGACCGATCCGCCTTTGGGCGCTGTGGCCGGCGTCGTCAGCATGACGGTTAAGATGCTCGAAGACGGCGCCACCCACGTCGGCGTCGCAACCGATCACGTCATCGAATCTTTTCGCAATAAGCTGTGGCCGGGATACAAAACCGGCGCGGGCATAGACGCGGCTCTGCGCGCTCAGTTTCACCCGCTCGAAGACACACTCGCCGCGATGGGCGTTGTCGTCTGGCCGATGGTCGACTTTGAAGCTGACGATGGTCTGGCAGCCGCCGCTCACCTGGCTGCGCGCGACAAGAAGGTACAGAAGGTTTGCATCTGGACGCCGGACAAAGACCTTGCCCAGTGCGTAGTTGACGATCGCGTGGTGCAAATTGATGGCCGCCGGAACCAGGTTCGGGGGGCCGAAGCCATTCGCGCAAAGTTCGGCGTCGCGCCTGAGTTTATTCCTGATTACCTGGCGTTGGTGGGCGATTCGGCCGACGGTTATCCCGGCTTGCCGGGCTTTGGAGCGAAGACTTCAGCCAGACTGATCAATCAGCATGGTCCCATCGAGAGCTTCCCTGCCTCGGTTCTCAGCGACACAAACCGTGAACTAGCGCTGCTATTCAAAAACCTCGCTACTCTGCGCACTGACGCGCCGCTCGATTCACCCACAAACGGGAAAACGACGTCAGTGACAAAGCTCCGCTGGCGCGGCGCGCATAAACTATTCCCGACTGTTGCGGAAAAGATCGGTAATCCTCGTCTGGCCGAACGCGTCACGCGGTTAGCCGCTCAACGATCCTGATCTGACGTTCTTTTCTTCGATTCTGCTCGCCTAACTGAGAGATTGCGCGAAAGCGCAAGCTTAAAACAAAACTGCGACACACTTTCTACACTCCGCCCGTTGTATTTCTTTCTCAATAAAAAACAATTTTTGAGGAGAACTAAGCATGGCAAAGAAAAAATCTCGAAGGAATGAGGACGTGGTTACGCGTGTCGTTGAGCGCGCTGCCGAATTTGTAAGCGAGGCCGGCGATCGCGTCGCCGAATTTACCGAACGCGCGCTGGCGCAAACAGCCAGCGTGGCGAAAACCGCGGGTAACACAGCCGCCGAGCAATTGAAACCGGGCAGGAGAGGCGCCACTACTGTCGGTACCGTGGTGACCAACGTCGCGCGGACTGCGGCTAATCAAAACCGCCGGCTGGCAAGGGCTGAAGCCGATTTGGTTGAGCGCGCAGCCGAGAGAACCACTGAAGTTGCGCGCCAGGCACGGAGCACTGTCAGCGACGCGACCCAGCGAGTCGGCGGCGCCGCGCGACAAGCGACGCGGAATGCTTCGAAAACCGCAACCAAGGCACGCCGGCGCGCGACGAAAACTGCCAAGAAAGCTGCGAAGAGTGTAGAGCGAACGGCAGCAAAGGTCGCCCGCGGTGCGAGCAAAGCCGTTAAGCGGACTGCCGGGGCCGCTGGTTCAGCCACGAAGGGCGGGAATAAGAAACGCGCGAAGAGCGGCGCGACAACTCGGGCCAAGAAACGCTAATCCAGCAGTCAAGAAGTCAGTACCATCTGCTGCTGTTCCTCTCCCTTTGGGAGAGGTTAGGTGAGGGTGCGAAGCATAGCGGATGGGTCGACCGTTCAACCTATATTGGGCGATTGACCCACCCGCTACGCAGGTGGTACTGACCTCACTTCACATTGACTCGCACCCCACACAAGGTTCTTCCATAATTCCTCCGATCTGCGTAATCTGTGCATTCCATGTTGCCGGAGATCCCTCGCCGAAGCTTTCTGCGCGGAGCGCTCGCGACGGGCGCACTCGTCGCCGCCACTCGCGCGAACGCCTTCGCGCTGGTCAATCCGCAACGGCGGCTAGCGCCGGTCAAGGTCTCACGCGAGCGAATCATTCGTGAAGTCGTCGGCCTCAGGCCTTATCGCGCTGAAGGATTTGTAGTCGCGGCTGAACGCTTAAGCGACAAGCTGCTAGTACACAATTACGGACATGGCGGGGCGGGCATCACTCTGTCCTGGGGAACCGCCTCGCTCGCCGTCGATCTTTTGTCAGTACCGGGAGCGGTAGCGACCGGGTCCCGGCGGCAACGCGGGCAGTCGGCTGCAACCCGCTTCGCCGTTCTCGGCGCCGGCGTCAATGGACTCTCAACCGCGCGCATGCTGCAACGCCGGTACGGTAACGCGGGCGCCACCGTAACCATCTACGCAAAGCACCTGCCGCCCGAGACCACTTCAAACATCGCAGGTGGCTTTTGGTCACCGACGTCGCTGTTCGACGAATCATTGATCACGCCCCAGTTCACCGATCAGTTTCGTCAGGCTGCTCGCATTTCGAATCGCGCTTTTCAACTTCTGGTTGGTGCGGAATATGGTGTGCGGTGGATTGATACCTTTCGGCTCCACCGGAGTGAATCGTGGTTGGATGAAGAACTCGAAGGTGGCAATGATCTGTATCCGGATCACAAGATCCACCGCGATCCCGACCAGTACTTTGGCTTTCCCTTTGTGCGCCAGCACAACACGATGCTGATCGAGCCGCCGCGATACCTGAACGCGCTGCTGCGCGACTTTTACATCGCCGGCGGCAAAGTGATCGTGAAAGAGTTTCGCGATCGTCGTGAACTCATGCGTTTGCCTGAGCGCGTGATCTTCAATTGCACCGGCCTGGGCGCGCGCGCACTTTTCAATGATCAGAAGCTTGGGCCCGTTCGCGGCCAGTTGGCCATCCTGCTGCCGCAACCAGAGATCGATTACTGCTACCTTGGCCCGGGCCACATGTTTCCACGCCATGACGGCATCGTGCTCGGCGGCACTTTTGATCACGATGACTGGTCGCTTGAGCCGCGGGCCGATCAGCGAGACAACATCATCGGCGCGCACACGAAAATAATGAAGGGACTGAAGTCATGACAGTTGCGGAAACCCGACCGTAAGGGAGGGTGCAGTTTCGTTTGAATTCAGATGCTGACGCGGCTGTGCCGTCTGATGTGCGGTGAGGCTTTGCCTTACCGTCAACGGCACGATAAGAGTTCTTCGTCCCGATTCGAGGCTGCGCCTCGAATCGGGAGGACTGTAATTAGAAAATCGCGTCGGAAGGCCACAGGCCTTCCGCACATCGAGCGGCAAAGCCGCGGTCAATTTGGAGGAAGCCCCCAATGCGCAAACAAATCCTGCTGTCGGGCATCACTACTCTTGTTGCTCTCACCATTGTCTTTTCGAACCATCCTGAGTCCGTCGATGCTCAGCAACGGACCGGCCTGACGCCGGAACAAGTCGCACAACGCCACGCAACCGAAAAAGAGTTGCAGTCGATCGCCATCGTGGACCGCAAGCTCCTGATTCCCATGCGCGACGGCGTTCGCATTGCCGCCGATGTGTATCGGCCGAAAGACACTTCAAAGAAGTATCCGACGGTCTTTGTGCGCACACCTTACAACTTCAACTTCTGGGACGTGCGGAACGGCGTGCCCCGCGACATGGCTTCCCCGCTCGACGCCGTCAAGCGTGGTTACGCCTACGTCCTGATGAACGAACGCGGACATTTCTTTTCTGAAGGTAACTACGACATTCTCGGCCCGCCGCTCAGTGATGGTGATGACGAACTCAACTGGATAAAGAAGCAGCCGTGGTCAAACGGCAAAGTGGGATTGATCGGCTGTTCTTCGACGGCTGAATGGCAGCTAGCGGTCGCCGCGCTCGGAAATCCCGCGTTGGCTGCGATTATTCCGCAAGGTTTCGGCGCGGGCGTGGGGCGCGTGGCTCCTTATTGGGAACAGGGTAATTGGTACCGGGGCGGCGCGGTGCAGATGCTTTTCATCGCGTGGCTTTACGGCGAACAGAATCATTTGAGGCCCAGCTTTCCGCCGAATACTTCTCAGGAAGATCTAATTCGCGCTGCGCGCATGTTCGACCTCGCTCCGCAAATGCCTCCGGTCGATTGGTCGAAAGCTCTGCGTCACCTGCCCGTGATGGACATCTACAAAGCCATCGACGGTCCGCGCGGAGTCTTTGCCGATGAAATGCCGGTTGACACAAAGGGTTCGATGATTAAGAGGATGCCGAATGATCCCGCGTGGTATAGGGGCGGGCTCTGGCACGACAACATGCGCATCAACGTGCCGGGCTTTTGGTTCATGTCCTGGTATGACGTGTCGGTCGGTCCAAACCTGGCTGCTTACAATCACGTGCGCAAGACAGCTTCACCCGAAATTGCCAATCAGCAGTACGCGGTGATCGCGCCGACATTGCACTGTGCTTATCGCCGCGCCACAGAAAACACCGTCGTCGGCGAGCGCAGCATGGGTGACGCCCGCCTGAATTACGACGAGCTGACCTGGGGCTGGTTCGATCGCTTTCTCAAAGGCGACAAGAACGAGATTCTGCAAAGCATGCCGAAGGTCCGCTACTTCACTATGGGCATCAACAAATGGCAGGCGTCCGACACCTGGCCACCGAAAGGCGCCCAGCCGCTTACCTTTTATTTATCGAGCGGTGGCAAAGCCAACACACTCAACGGCGACGGCACGCTTGTTACGAACGCGCCCGCAACTGACTCGCCGGATAAGTTTGATTACGATCCGATGAACCCTGTGCCTTCATACGGCGGCAACGTCTGTTGTACGGGCAACGCGATCCAGGGCGGCGCGTTCGATCAGCGAAAGACGGAAGAGCGTAATGACGTTCTTGTCTACAGCACAGAACCTTTGAAGGAAGGAATTGAACTAAGCGGCCCGATCACCGTGACGCTCTACGTCTCTTCGGATGTGAAAGACACCGACTTTACAGTGAAGCTGCTCGACGTTTATCCGGACGGCCGCGCGTACAATTTGGACGAGACGATTCAGCGCATGCGATATCGAAACGGCTACGATCAGCCGCCGGCTTGGATAGAGTCCGGCAAGGTTTACAAATTCAGCTTTCAACCGATGACCACGAGCAACTACTTCGACGTGGGACATCGTATTCGGATTGAAATATCCAGCAGCAATTTCCCGCGCTTCGATCGCAACATGAACACCGGCGGTCGTAACTATGACGAAACGAAGGGCATCGTCGCCCACAACGTCGTGCATCATTCGAAACAGCATCCATCGTCGGTGACAATCACGGTGGTGAAGAGGAATTAGCCGCGGATGAACGCAGATTCACGCAGATAGGAACTGAAACGAATCAAAAATGCCTGGGCCGCGACCGGATCCTATTGCTGTCTGTTTTTATCCGCGCTAATCCACGTTCATCTGCGGCTAATTCCGTCCGGCCATGAAGAAGCACATCCTCATCTACGGCATCTGCGGCGGCCTCCTCATCGTCGTGCTGAAATTGATCGAGTACCGCTTTCTGATCATTGAACGCTCAATTGAGATCTATGGCGGTTTGATCGCCCTGCTGTTTGCATCAGTCGGAATCTGGCTCGGCCTCAAGCTCACGAAAAACAGAGAGACGGTCGTCGTTAAGGAAGTTCCGGTCGAAGTAACCGTCGAGGTTCCGGTTCCTACTCGCGAACCGTTCGCGCTCGATCAGTCGAGGTTACAAGAGCTCGGCATCACTGCGCGCGAACTGGAAATCCTCCAGCTAATCGCGGGTGGCATGAGCACACGCGAGATCGCTGAAAAACTATTCGTCAGTGAGAACACCGTGAAAACGCATTCCAGCCGCCTGCTCGACAAGCTGAACGCAAAGCGGAGAACGCAGGCGGTGCAAATCGCGAAGGAGCTCAGACTGATTCCGTGAAAGAGCCTGCGAAGCAGGCGAAAGCGTAAAGCCTGGGGCGTAAGCCCCAGGATGAGAGTGCACAAATCCATGAAGCCTGCGGAGCGGGCGAGAGAGCGTAACCGTCAATAGACGTAAAGATGATCTGCCGCCCGCTTCGCGGGCTGATTTTCGTTCGCGGCGGGGACCTGGGGTTCCGCTTCGCTTCACCCCCGGCTTTATGCTTTCGCCTGCTCCGCAGGCTATTCCCTCACCCGAAAGGGTGATTCTCCTTTTCAAACGCCAAAATCACCCGAAAGGATGATGACTTGCGCCTGGCGTTTCGCTAATCTCACGCCGCGTTGGAAGAGCAGCAGGCCCAGGGGCGTCATCAACTTTAAACTTCAAGAGAGGGAAACATATGCAAAAGGAATTTCTACAGTCACTTGTCGGTTCATGGGAAGGACCTTGTCAGACCTGGTTTGAGCCGGGAAAACTCGCTGACGAGTCGAGAGTCAAAGGCGAATTTCGCCCGCTGCTCGACGGACGGTTCATTCGTCATACCTATGAAGGTGAAATGCAGGGCAAACCGCGACACGGCGAAGAGACGATCGCCTGGAATTCAGTCGACCAGCGATTCGAAGTCGCCTGGGTGGACGACTTTCACATGAGCTACGCGATTTTGTTTTCTGAAGGTGAAGCGACGGCGCGTGGATTCGCCGTCAACGGCAAATACGATACCGGCCTGAACGAGCCGCAGTGGGGATGGAAGACGGTGTTCGAACTGATTGACGATGATCACCTCACGATCACCGCCTACAACATCACTCCGGATGGGCAGGAAGGTAAAGCAGTAGAGACGGTGTACACGCGCCGCAAAGAATAAACGCGACGTGTGCCTCTTGCTGATTTAACTTCGAAAGGATTCTTCAATGAAAAAGATTGTTCTGATCTTCGGTCTAATTTCCGGCGGGCTGATGGCGATCTTCATGTTCGCAACCATGCCGTTCATAGACAAGATCGGTTTTGATAAGGGCTTAATCGTCGGCTACACGAACATTGTGCTCGCCTTCATACTGGTCTTCTTCGGCATCCGATCATATCGCGAGAACGTTAACGGCGGCGCGGTGAGCTTTGGCCGGGCCTTTATGATCGGAATTCTGATCACCCTGATCTCGTCAGTCTGTTACGTGATCGCCTGGCAGATTCTTTTTCACAACTTCATGCCCGACTTCTTTGACAAGTATGCGGCGCATGTCATCGAAAAGGCGCGCGCGTCAGGCGCCACTCCTGAGGCGATTCAGGTCCAGACTCAGGAGATGGATCAGATGAAACAGCTCGTTAAGAACCCTTTTTTCCACAACCTGTTCGTTTTCCTCGAGCCGTTTCCGGTCGGGCTGGTCATCACGTTGATCTCGGCGCTGATTTTGAGGAAGAAAAAAGTAGCGGAAGCCGCCTAATACCTCTGCCATCGGATCGTTAGTGTCCTAAGTCGGTAAGTGATCTCTGCGGCCTGCGTCTCTCCGCCCCTCTGCGTTAATGAGCTATCCGAACGCAGAGGTGGCAAAGATACGTAGAGGAGACGGCCGCAGAGAAACCACTTACTTGTGAGCTCTAGTGGGGACGCAAGACGGTGAGTGGTACTGGCCAGTCGCCCTTTTTACTCTCCGAGAAAGTGACAAACGCGTCGTTAAAGGCACTAACAAACATGCGGCATAGGAAGGAACCATCCTGCGCCTGAAACGCCCAGCTTACACCTAACAGAACGCCATAAGAGTAAACCTTCTCTGGAGCGAAGACCTGAATGGGCTTCTTCTGGAACTGGCGAAAGGTGACATTTCCGAGGTAACCATTGTCCGGCATCTGCCTCGTCCATTCGAAGGTCAGTCGCTCGCCGGCCTGCGTAAAGAAACTGGTTATTGTCGTGGGCTTCGTCCCAGCGGCTTGGGTTGTGACTGCTGCTGACATCTTACAAATCTCCTTTGTTCAAAAGTTGAAGTGAGTCAAAACTCATAACCAACGACAACGCGAAGCACATGCCACACGCCGACAGCCCCGATCAAAGTCACATGCTAAGCATTTTGGCCCGCTCAGAGGATCTGTTGGTTCCACAAGCGTCACGCTGTCTATCTTTTCGTATAGCCGACTGGCTGAAAGGATAGTTGACGCAGTAAAAATCTATGAACTTTATGCGACGCCTTGCAACGGTAACCCTCCCGCCGCTTTTCTAATCAACGCAATCCGCGTTAATCTGTTGATTCAACCCTCTCCTCGAATCTGCGTCACCTGTGGAAATGATCATGCGACATGCTGTTTTCTGCTTACTCACCTTAATCACAATGGGCACGAGCGCGGCCGCCCAGGACTTTCATTCGTACGCCAATCCATCTGCCGTGCGCGTCACTCACGTCGATCTGGATTGGGACGTGCTGTTCGATCAGAAGATTCTGAAAGGCACGGCGACGCTGACGGTTGAGCGAACGTCGCCAACCGAACCGCTGATTCTCGACACGCGCGACTTAAAAATTGAAAGGGTTGAGACCTCTGCCGGGGGCAGAAAGCGGCCTTCTGGCGGCCTTATCGGGGGTTTAGCCAACTTCTCACCGGCGACGTTCACCGTGGGCGCGAGCGATCCAATTCTCGGCGCGTCGCTGACAATTCCGTTGCCCGCGAACGCCAATCGCGTCCGCATTCATTACTCAACTTCACCAGGCGCTTCGGGTTTGCAATGGCTCGCACCGGCGCAAACCGCCGGCAAAAAAGATCCGTTCATGTTCACGCAGTCACAGGCGATTCATGCGCGCAGCTGGATTCCTTTACAGGACACGCCCTCCGTGCGCGTGACTTACACCGCGCGGGTGCGCACGCCGCGCAACCTGCTCGCAGTGATGAGCGCCGAGAACGATGCGCGCGCTCCACGCGATGGCGACTACCGCTTCCGCATGCGCCAGCCTATCCCTTCGTATTTGATCGCGCTCGCCGTTGGCGATCTGCGCTTTCGCAGTCTGGGCCGGCGCACCGGCGTTTACGCCGAACCTCAAGTCATTGCGCGAGCCGCGAGTGAGCTCAGCGACACGGAACGAATGGTGGTCGCCACCGAACGGCTCTACGGCCCTTATCGCTGGGGCCGTTACGACATTTTGGTTTTGCCGGCCAGCTTTCCTTACGGGGGCATGGAAAATCCGCGGCTGACTTTCGCCACGCCGACGATCTTGGCCGGTGATAAGAGTCTCGTGTCGCTGATCGCGCATGAGCTGGCCCACTCGTGGTCCGGCAATCTCATTACGAACGCGACCTGGCGCGACTTCTGGCTCAACGAAGGCTTCACGACTTATCTCGAGCGTCGTATCCAGGAGGCAGTTTATGGCCGTGCCCGCGCCGAGATGGAAGCCACCCTGGGCCTGCGGGATTTGAATGAAGTGATTGCGTCGCTTGAAGATCGAGACGAGATTCTGCACATCGATCTGAAGGGTCGCGATCCGGACGAAGGCTCAAACGACATTCCTTACGAAAAGGGCGCGCTCTTTTTGCGACACCTTGAAGAGACTTTCGGCCGCGCGCGATTCGATCAGTTTTTGAGGGGTTACTTCGATCACTTCGCGTTTCAAAGCATCACCACCGAACAATTTATTGATTACCTGAATAAGAATCTGCTGGATAAGAACCCGGCGCTGGCGAAACGCGTTCCGGTGAGTGAGTGGATCGAAAGGCCGGGTCTTCCGGAGAGCGCGCCGAAGCCAACCTCTCCGGCTTTCGCTCGCGTGGAAGAACAAGCGACGCTCTGGCTGCGACGGCAGATTCCCGCGGCGCAAATCGGAGCCGCTAAGTGGAATACACAGGAATGGCTGCATTTCCTGAAGTTCGTTCAGGATCAACTCAGCAAGGGTTTCGAGGGAGACCGCGTCGTTTTGTCAGTTGCCCCGGGGACCGCGCCTCCCGGCGCACGCATGGAAGAACTTGATAGCGCCTTTCGTCTGACCCAATCAGGCAATTCCGAGATCGCTTTTCAGTGGCTGCTGATGTCGATTCGGAATCGTTACGATCCGGCGTATCCGCGTTTGGAGGAATTCCTCTTGTCGGTTGGTCGGCGCAAATTCATCCGGCCGCTGTATCAGGAATTGGCGAAGACGGCTGCGGGCAAAGCGCGCGCGATGGAGATCTATCGGCGGGCGCGGCCAACCTATCATCCGATTGCAGTCGCCTCGATCGATGCGGACCTCAAGTGGCCAGGAGAATAATCCACAGATTACGCAGATTACACAGATAGGCAGAAACCCGACCGTCAGGGAGGGTGCCTACCAGTTCACATTGTCTACACCACGGAACCCCGGTAATCCGCAAAAATAATTTGTAAGTTTCACGCAAGTCTATAAACTAGCGGGCCGATGACCAGCTGCCCCGTTTGCTCAGCCTCAGTTTCTGAGAGCACTTCGCGCTGTCCTTCCTGCGGCGCGGCGTTGACCGAAACGCAGGCGACCATTCGTCAGCCGCCGCCGAAGGAAAAAAGCAAAGCTCCGACCAGCTCTCGCTCCACTTCTACCAGCTCACGCAGCGAAGGCAAGTTCTTAGCAGGAACAGTGCTGAATGAGCGCTACCGCATCACCGGCTTGCTGGGCCGGGGCGGGATGGGTGAAGTCTATAAAGCCGAAGACCTCAAACTTGATCAAACCGTCGCCTTGAAGTTTCTGCCCGAACACTTCGCGGAAGACCCGGCCGCACATGAACGCTTCGTCCGTGAGGTTCGCACCGCGCGCCAGGTCTCGCACCCAAACGTCTGTCGCGTTTTCGACATCGGCGAAGTGGACGGCGCGCAATTCCTCTCAATGGAGTTTATCGACGGCGACGATCTGTCTTCGCTGCTGCGTCGCATCGGCAGACTACCGCCTGACAAAGCGCTTGAAATCGGCAGACAACTCTGCGCCGGACTGCACGCGGTTCACCAGGCGGGCATCCTGCACCGCGACTTCAAACCGGCGAATGTGATGATTGACGGCCGCGGGAAGGCACGACTTACAGATTTCGGCCTCGCCGGTTTAGAGAGCGAGATGAAAGAGGGCGCTATCGCAGGCACGCCCGCCTACATGTCGCCCGAGCAATTCGCAGGCAAGGAGTTAACGACGAAGAGCGATATCTACTCGCTCGGTTTGGTGCTCTATGAAGTTTTCACGGGGAAGCGAGTCTTTACCGGCGACACAATCGGCGAACTGCAACGTCAGCACAAGACCTCCACGCCGACCATACCTTCAGAAGTTATCAAAGACATTGACCCGCTGGTTGAGAAGGTAATTCTCCGCTGTCTCGAAAAGGACCCGCGCGAGCGACCCGAGACGGCGTTGCAAGTGGCCATGATGCTGCCGGGGGGAAATCCTCTCGAAGCAGCAATCGCGGCAGGCGAGACTCCTTCACCAGAGATGGTTGCGGCGGCGCCAAAGAAAGGCGCGCTCAAACCCGCCGTCGCGATCGCGTGTCTGGCGACGGTTGTTCTGCTCTTCCTCTTCATCGCTTTCTTTTCGGAAACAGTTAGACATCACGAATGGATTCCGCTCGAGAAATCGCCAGAGGCTTTGACAGAACGCGCCGATTCGATTGTCAAAAAACTCGGCTACACAAAAGCTCCGGTTGATACCGATTACGGTTTCGAGAACGAGTTTTTCAGTTACGCCCGCACTGAGCAATCGCCGGAACATTATGAAAGACTCCGCAGCGGACAGCCGCCGGTGATTTATTTTTGGCATCGCAGCAGCCCGCGCTATCTCGAACCCTGGTACGACGTATCGGTTTTGCTCAATGACCCGCCGAATGATGTTGCGGGAATGACCAAAGTCATCCTGGATGTGCGCGGACGTTTGCTTGAGTTTCAAGCCGTGCCGCCGCAGGTCAAAGAGAAAACCGCGCAGACCAGCGAACTGGATTGGGCGACGCTTTTTACAGAAGCAGGTCTGGACATTCGCAATTACCGTCAAACCGAATCGAACTGGACCCCACCGTTTTTTGCGGACGCGAATTTGTCTTGGGAAGGCCCGCACGTTGACCATGCGGACATTCCCGTTCGCATCGAAGCCGCCGCTTATCGAGGTAAGCCTGTCTATTTTCAAGTCGTCGCGCCGTGGGACCAACCGCTGCGGCAGGAAGAAGCCGGCGTGAGTGGGCGTCGTAGAGCGGCCGCTACGATCGTGATTATTGTTCTCATTAGCGTAATCATCGCCGCTGTCTTTCTCGCCCGCCGCAATTTGCGTGACGGACGTAGCGATACGAAAGGCGCTTTCAAGATTTCGCTATTCGTTTTTCTCATGGGTCTGGCGGGAAACCTGCTTATCGCCGACCATATTCCCGAGCTAACTAAAGAGATTCCGCTGCTGCTCAGAATGGCGGCCTATTCGCTTCTTGGGGCGGCGACGATTGGATTGATTTATGTCGCGCTCGAACCTTACGTCCGCCGGCGTTGGCCGAGTTTGATAATTTCCTGGAACCGCCTGTTGGTTGGCGACTGGCGCGACCCCATGGTCGGGCGCGACATCCTTGTCGGCGGCATGTTGGGGCTTGGTCACACTGCCATGATTTATTTAGCGACTCTGTTACCGATTTGGACTGGTGGCAGGGCTGTGCCAAATTCCGGTTTGAACCAATCATATCTTGAAGGTGTCAGGCATCTTTGGGCGATTTTTTTATTGAACTTGCCCGTCGCGGTGTTTTCCGCTTTCTTCTTTTTGCTGCTTCTGATTTTGCTGGTCACAATTTTCAGAAAACAATGGCTGGCAACCGCTGTGTTTGGCATATTGCTGTTGTTGGTTCAAGCCCTGGCGTTTGGGAGAGGAGCGCATTGGGCTGGTTTGCTCGGAACCGCGTTGATTTCCGCGATCGTAGTCGTTGGCGTTGCTCGATTCGGACTTCTGGCAGCGATTTCGCGGGCGGTCTTCTTCGAGTTGAGTTTGCATAACCCGATTACGTCTGATTTCTCGAGCTGGTATTTCGGCAACACGATTTTTGCAGCTGTAGTGCTGTTCGGTTTGGCGATTTACGGCTTTTATGTTTCGGTGGCCGGGCAGAAGCTGTTCCAGCGAACGCTGTTGGAAGAGTGATAAGAAAGTGGTGAGTCCCGATGTATCGGGACGAGCAAACCCCAGATCGCGAGTCCAGAAAGACAGAGCCCGCGGAGCGGACGACAGGTCGAACGCGCAGTCTGCCGCCCGCTCCGCGGGCTTTGAATTTTCGTTCGAACGTTACCCGGGGCTTACGCCCCGGGGGCCGGGTACCCAGCCGAGCATCTCGGCTGGGGTGGAGGTCTTTATGCTGCCGTGCGCTTCGCGCACTTCTGCCTCCTGCCGCCTGCCGCCTGCTCGTAATCACGCCTTCGCGGCTTTCGTTCTCACAAACGCGTAATTAATAGCCGGCAGCGAATTAAAGTTTGCGGCCTTTCCGCAGAACGTTTTCGCCTGTCCCGCATCACCCTTCCCCTGATAAGCCTGGCACAAGCGATACAGATCGTACGGGTTCTGCTGATTAGCTTGCTGAAACTCGCTGACCGCCTTCTCATAATCCTTCATCTCAAGCGCGATCAAGCCAATGAGTTGATGAACCTGTCGCATCTGCGCTGGGTTCTTCTTCGCCTCAGTGCCGGTGCGAAACGCGTCCCCTTCCCGCTTCGCCGCCGGCAAGTCTTTCTTGCCCAAAGCCACGCGTGCGAGATTGTAATGATGAAACAATCGCGCGTTGTCCTTGATCTCCTGAGAAAGACCTGACGCTTCCGTCATCTTCAGACCCTTCTCAAACTGCGCCTTCGCGTCGTCATGCTTGCCCATCTCAAGCAGGATGTTTCCCTTGAGCTGCAAGTCGCCGGTCATCCCCGGCACATCGTTGGTCTTCTCTCCCAGAGCATATTGCTGATCGACGTCCGCCAGCGCCTTGTCCCACTTGCCGCTATCGACATCAACCACGGTCAAAGCAAACAACGCTGTACGTCGTTCCGCGTCGCTGCGCGCTTTATCGGTAATCTTCTGTAGCTCGGCCGCCGCCTGCACCGCGTCGCCCTTGTAAAGCAAAGCCATCGCAATCCCCTGGTGCGCGTTGATGAAGTTCTGATCGATCGACAGTGCCTTGCGATACTGCGTGATCGAATCGTCAAACTTGCCCATCTTCAAAAGCAGCTCTGCGTACGAGTCATAGGGATTCGGATCGTTAGGAATCAGCTCAATGTATTTCTTAAACGCACCTTCGGCGTTTGTGTACTCCTCGTTCTGCCGGTACGCATAGCCCAGCAGGTTGAAGGCAGAAGAGAACTTTGGCTCGAGATCAGTGGCCTTCTTGTAATACTGAATCGCCTGCGGCATCTCCTGTTGACCAAAGTGGTAACCAGCCAGGGCAAAGTTCGCGCGCTCGTCATTCGGATAAGCGGCGATTAGCTGGTCGAGGTGTTCCTTCTGTTTCGCCGGATTGCCGTTGGCGCCGGCTTCCGTGCTGAGAATGAGCAGCTTCTCGCCGTTGGATGCTTTGCCGGCGAGACTCACCGCTTTCTTCAGGTGATCGAAAAATTCTTTTCCGGTAGGACTGACGTTGGCCCGGCTCAGCTCTGCCCAGGCGAAATTCGGATCCAGCGAGATTGCCTTGTCGAAGTGCGTGATGGAATCCTGGATCAACAATTTCTCGTTGAGATCTCGGCCTTGCAGAAAAGCCTTGCGCGCTTCCTCGGAAGAAGTGGTAATCGGAATCTTCCCGGTGGCACTCGGTTCTTTGGCTTCAACCGTTGTCTTCTTCTCAGTACTCTCGGCCACGTTTGAACAACCAGTTAGGGCGCCCGTCGAAGCGAAGATCAGAGAAAGTAAAATCAGAAAGGACCTGTTGCGTGACATAGCTGTGCTCCTTGGTTTTTTGCGCAGGAAAGAGGTATCGCGCCTCGCTTCGCGACTTGGGGAGAGCTGGCAGTCTATTTACGATTTACTATTTACCATTCACGGCGTTTTTCCGTTGTTAAGAGTTGTAAATTCTTTTGAAAGCTCATCGCGTTCCTTTTTGAATCATGGAACAATGAGCCACACTTTCAGGAGGATCCTATGAAGAGACTTCAATGGCTCATTACACTTCTGCTGGTAACGACTCTTCCTGCTTGCGCGCGACCACAGGATCCCGTGGCGTCGGCCGCTATCCCAAGTGCTGGCGCGACCGTGGCAACGACGCCAGACCCTGCGCCGGCAAGCGCGCAAGACCAGAAGCGAACCGATGAACTTGCCGGCACGTCCTGGAAACTGGTTAAGCTTCAAACAGGAGATAAGGAGACGCACGTGCCAGACGACGGATCGAAGTACACCATCACGTTTGGCGCCAACGGCCGCGTGACAACGCGCGTTGATTGCAACCATGCCAGTAGTACCTGGAAAACACCGCGCGCGGGGGAACTGCAATTTGGATCGTGGTCGAGAGGGAGTGCTAAGTGTGGCCCCGGTTCCCTTCACGATAAGATCGTTACCGAGGGCGCAAACCCGCGCTCGTACTCAATCAAAGATGGGCACCTGTTCTTATCGGGAATGGCTGCCGGCGGTTTCTACGAGTTGGAGCCGCTGACGACCAAGCAAGAATGAGCCATTGACGAATTGGTTCATTGGTTCATTGACTGTTCACGGCGCTCGCTTGGCGTTCCGTTGCATCTTAGCGTCTGGCGGGAACCCACCCGCTATCCCGACACGTCGGGATACTGACACCTCCCTTCTGCTTTATGTCGCCCCTTCGGGGCTCGGTCACTATTTGTGTCTGTTACCCCGGGCTGCCGCCCGGGGCTATTACATGCCGCCGCTTCGCGGCTGGTTGAATCGTCCCGGCCATCACATATCACTCACCGCTCACTGCCCACTGACACTGCCCACTGCTCACTGCCTTGTGTTTGTTTCAGTGCGCGGAGCGCACGACGGCATAAAGCCTGGGGTGCCGCGAGCGAAGCGAGCAAACCCCAGGATCGCGCGTCCAAAAGGCAGAGCCCGCGGAGCGGGCGACAGGTCGTTCGACGTTACATCTGCCGCCCGCTTCGCGGGCTCGTGAATTAAACACAACGCCCCGGGGCTTACGCCCCGGGCTTTATGCTTTCGTCCGCTCCGCGCACTCTCCGCCTCCTGCTCACTGCTTACTCTTTCGGAAAAATCTGCGTAATCTGTGGATGCATTCTTTTAGATCGGATTTAGAAACTTGATCAAGGAGAGCTATCTTCAAATGAAATCAATGCCCTATTCTCGAAACTTAAGATGGGTGGCGGGCTTGAGCCTGTTCGCCGTCTCAAGCATCTGCCTCTTTGTTTCCAGCGTGGGTGGTCAACCGGCTTCAGGCGCGATGTCTTCGCAGGAGGACTTCAAGGCGACCACCGTGTTTCTGGTGCGTCACGCAGAAAGGGCGGACGCTCCACGCGAGGACCCGCCGCTGCTGGAAACCGGAACTGCGCGGGCGCAGTCACTTGCACGCATCCTGGCGAAATCCGGAATAAAGGCCATCTACACATCTCAATACCTTCGCACCAAAGCCACTGCGGAACCACTCGCGAAGCAGTTGGGCGTCGAAAGCGTCGCGATCTCGCTCAAGACGAGTGCGGCCAATCCAAGACAGGTCACGCCGGAGTCTATTAAGGAGATAACCGATAAGATTTTTCAGAGACCTGGTGAGAACGCGCTGGTAATTGGACACAGCAACTCAGTGCCCGACGTGATCAAAGCACTTGGCGGAGATGTTGTTCCGACCATAGACGAAAAAGAGTTTAATGATCTATTTGTCGTAACTGTCTATGCTAAAGGTAAGGCCAGGGTTACTCATCTGAAGTACTAACCGGTCGTAGTCCGCGATTAGCGAGCCTCCTCCCCACATTCGCTGCCTGGTCTTCTATTATCCGATCATGGACCTGGAACCGATGCGCAAACAGAGGCCCGCGATCACCGATGACGTCACCCGCGAGTTTTCACCGATCAATCGTCTGCGAAGAGCACGCTTCACGGTTCCGCCGCTCTTCATCGCCAGAGCTGGCCGTGAGGAGCCCGGCTTAAACGCCGCAGTCGACACTTTTATCCAGGTGGCCGTTGACAGGAAAGCAACGCTGGATTTCAGCAATCACCCCGACGGGCAACACGGCTTTGATGTGCTCGACGATAATGCGCGGACCCGCGAGATCATCAAACGGACCATAAGAGTTCATCAAAACGCGAAACGATTGAGTCACAACCCAAAGGAGATTACATGAGCAGCACAACCAAAATATCCGTGAGGGCTTTGGCCTTCGGCGGTAAATTCGTCGGCCAGCACGTGGGCTTTGCCATGATCGACATTTACGGACCCGACCATGCCGACAAACCTTTGGCGTCCGGTCTGACGGATCAGGGCCTGGTAGCGAACACCGATGGCTCCGGCGTTACGCCTTTGATCATGGACCAGCCTTATCCCTGGGGTTACCCGGTACGTGCGGATGAGGCAACGGACTTCATCGCCGAAATCGCTTTGACCGAACCCACGGTGCTGACTTTCGTGGCCACCTCGGTGGCCGATCCTCGGATCTCGGTTTCGTGCAAACGCCTCGTAATACCGAACGTGACGCTCACTGGCGCGATGGCAGTGGTGATCGTGATACCGGGACTATTGACCGCGTTAACTGAGCCGGCGGCCTCAGCGTCCATTGTTGCCGGAACCCCAACAACCATCACAGCGCAGGTGCGCATGATGTGTGGCTGTATGATCGACAACTTGTTCTGGCCAGCCGCAAATTTCAGCGTGCAAGCGATCATCAGCCACACCGGTAATGATGAAGACGGCCAGCCTTTAACTCTGAGCTATGGGGGTCAGCCCAGTTTGTTTTCAGCACCTTATACTTTTCCCGCCCCGGGAGACTATTCCATTCGAATTGTGGCTACTGAATTCAATGGCAACCTGGGCGCAACCTCTCCGGTGGTGGTAAATGTGAAACAGAACGGATGAAGAGTGAAGACTTAGATCAGTTCTAACTATCGAATTCCCACAATTACTTTGTTGCTCGCTGCGCCACGCACGCTCACACTTACCAGTACGTCGCCGGCGGCGAAAAGTCCTTCCGGCAATCTGACATTAATCTGTGTACACCAATCAAAGTTGGATACCTTCCCCACGTGCTCAACGGTTAGTGGATATATCGTGTGCGCGGAATCTTCGGCCTGGGCCGTAACTACTGAAATGCTTTCGCCTGGCATTAGTTCCAGACCAGTGGCAAAGAGCATGACACGGGTACGCTGATCGAAACTAAAGTTGGCGGAGGTGGCGCCCGGAAAGGGATCGCGCACGAAGGTCACCGCGTCCAGGGCTAGCGCCCGATTAGTGTTCGGTTCCGTTAGCAGTGTCGGAGGCGATGTCGTCTGTGGCGCGATCGTGAAGTTCGCCGGCGAGATGTTGAAGAAGACGTTGTCGGCGGCTTCGACCTTAATGCGCGCCGATGAAGTTGGCGTATTCGGAACAGTGATTGTCGCGGCGCCATTATTAGGGATGCCGGATGCGAGTGCGAGCGGGAAACTGTTGCCGCCATCGACCGAAAGCAACACCCGCACCAGCGCGCTATTGATAGGAGCGCCAAAGGTGTTCGCCACATTCCAGTTGACGGTCTGAGTCGAACCGGCCGGCCAGTTCGTACCAGAACCCGGTTGCGTGACAATAAATGGTCCGCTGCTCGAAATAACGTTGACGCGCATCGCACCGGTGTTTACGCCGCCACCGCCGGCATGGTTGTCGCGTACGGTAACGCGAAAAGTCATTGTCCGGTCTGTGGTAGGCAGCGATTCGCCGAACGTCGCAGTGCCTGACAAAATATCTGACAACTGCGGAAACGTTCGCGAAGGGTTTGTTACCGGAGCAAATGAACGAAATATTGGCCGGTCGCCATTGTCCGTATGCGGCGGGCCAGCCGCTCCTAAATCAAATTCTTCCCAGGAATAGGTGAGCGCATCCGCATCCGCGTCGCTGCCAATCGCGGTGAGCGTGAATGGAGTATTAGCGGGAATCGTGTGGTCCGCTCCCGCGTCGATGTTCGGTGGACTATTTCCAGTATTCGTCGTGAACCCACAAGCACTGGCGTTACCAAAGGTCATGCTGTTGAAGATCTGTTCGATGCTAAAGGTATGGAAGTACGTGTCGGTGGAATGCAGGTCATCACCAGAACAAATTGGATAATAACTCCCGTCGGGCAAAAAGCCGCCACGGTAGCCCATGATTGACGAGCCACTTCCTGGTTCGTATGCAGCCTGAGAAAACCGACTTGGACCACAGTCATCAAGGGTGCTGTTAAATGTGTGCAGCGCACCGAACATATGAGCCAACTCATGGGCAACTACAAACGTGGCGCCGATCGTGGACGGTTCTGTAGAACGGAAGATGCTGGCGGCCGTGCCTTTTCGTCCGTTGACACACGTACTTTGAAAATTAGCTGCTCCCTGGAATATGAAGCCTGGCTGCGAACCAAAGACGCGACCATCCATAACCATGCCGAGATCGTAGTTGGCGGCGCCTATACGCTGATTCAAGATGGCCTGATTCTGGTCTATCAATAAAGTAGCGCTGTCGCTCGTATATCCGTCCGTCGCTGAATTTGTAAAGATAATTGCTGTCTCGTTACCCACCAACATCAGATGGATCCCGAGATCGCGTTCGTAGACTGCATTGACCGCGTTGGTCATCGTGGTGATCGCGCTTAGGGCGCCGCTCACTGTGCCACCGCCGTAAGTCTGTGTGAACTCAGCCGTAGCGGCCAAAGCCAGACGGTAGGTACGCAACGTCGCGCCGCTAGTTACACCGAAACTCGCATTACCACTACGCGCGAGTTGTTTGCCTGGAAACTGGGCTGCCTGCTCGGCGCCGAGGACCATACAACTAAATGACCCAGCCGGAGGATTACGCTGCTTCTGGCTAATATCGTAACTAACATACTGGCCGCGACTCGCATGCGGAGCCGGTTCAATGATTACTGTGCCTCGCGTCGATAGCACGATGGCGTGAAATCCCGCGGGC
Source organism: uncultured Acidobacteriota bacterium (assembly GCA_963726075.1). Lineage (GTDB taxonomy): Bacteria > Acidobacteriota > Blastocatellia > Pyrinomonadales > Pyrinomonadaceae > UBA11740. The sequence continues at coordinate 1,660,930 of CAVSAQ010000002.1, forward strand.
GTCATATCGAGCCGCGTGGTGCTGGTTGGATCATCGACGCCATGACCGCGGTAGGTTCTGATGTCTGGGAAGTGCACGGCGAGTTCGGCTGCCATCACCGGGGATTCCTCAATCCGAAACCGGACAAAGGTTCCATCCGGCATCGGCAGCGTCAGGACTACCTGGACCTCTCTGGCAGCTTTTGTGAGCTCCATCGGAGCCCGCGACAGCAGGTCCCTTTGTGCAGTCTCATTGAGACTCAACGCCTGGTAAAACTTGGGATCGGCATCGACGTGTGCAGTAGTTCTCTTTCGGCCCGACCTCTCTCTCACGCGCCAGTGCCCGGATCCATCGGTACGCACGACTTCGGCGTGATCGTAAGTCAGCACTCCAGAGGAGTGCGCACCTGCCGATTTTGCGAGCCTCTCCGGTTTAGGTCGCGCGGCGCTGACCAGTAAATTGCCGCCCGAGTTGCGTTCGGATAAAAGCGTATAGCCCACGACACCAGAGAACAGGCACAGAACCATCGCGAGCCGGCCTATGAAACGCCGACACACTTTGCTTCGGTTCGCCTGAATCAGGCGAGTTCTGTTTACTTCTCTCATTGTTATTCCGTTGGCTTTGAGGGAATCCGAAGGAAGAGAATACGGAGAGTGCTCGTACTGTACTCGCTTGTGGGAGGAATGACTAATAGCTATTGAATCAATGAATCAATGAATCAATGGATCAGTGGATCAATGAATCAATGGATCAGTGAATCAATGAATCAATGAACGCACCGGGCAGAGTCTCAACCGGTTCATGTCCCCTTCGAAAAATGCGCGCTCCGGTCGAACCCTTCAATAGCGTCTTGCCATTTTCAATTCGCAACATCGCGCCTTCTCTCAGGCCGACCACCGGCGTTTCGTTGGCTTCGAGGAACTGAACAATTCTTTCCTCGCGCGTCTCTCCCTGGTGAGTCGAATTCGGATCCGCATCGAGGTAATGCGGATTGATCTGAAATCGAACCAGGCCAAGCGCGTCCAGGGACGGCGGCTGTACGATGGGCATGTCGTTCGTTGTCCGGATGGTGGGCGCGCCGATATTCGAGCCGGCACTCGATCCGATGTAAGGCATCCCCGCGCGGACTCGTTCGCGAATAACGTCGAGCAGGTCATGATCATAGAGCGCCTTAAGAAGCCGAAAGGTATTGCCGCCGCCAATAAAGATTGCTTCAGCCTCACGAACGGCGTTCGCCGGTTGAGTCGCGGTGTGAATTGAATCGAGCGCGTAGCCCATCTTTTTAAACCGCGCGCGCGCCTGATTTGCGTACTTCGCCTCGTCATGAAGCGCGAAAGGGACAAACAACACTCGCTTCACGTCGCCGAGAAAGTCGGATATCTCGTTCGCCGCATGATCGAGATAGCCGCTGCCATGAAGTGTCGAATTGCTGATTAGTAAAAGGCGAGCTGGGTTGCTTGATTCAGTCGTCATGTCAGGCCTGAGAGTATAGGCAATCCTTCCCCAGGCTAAAAAGACTCAGGCGCCTGATTGCTGAACAGCTCTTGCGCTGATGGCTTACACGAATCTGAGTGAATGCGACTCCTGCCCATCCAGGGGTGACAAAGAGTAAAAATATCGGAAGGATGCACTTTGCGCAATTGTTCTTAACCCCTTCTGCTTAAAATATATACTTCCGAAAAAATTACTTGACAACGGCGGCTGACGGGAATAGTTTCCGTCCTCAGTTAAGCCTGTTTGGGTCAAGAATCCGTTTACCGGGTCTTCGTTACCTGACGCAAGTCATCCCGGCAAACCGCAAAACTTCCTTGTTGCCTCTCTCGAAGGAGAGACCTCTCGAAGACGGAGAAAATTTATGAAGAACAAAATCACTCGTCGCGGGTTTATCAAAACCGCAGGTGTAGCAGTTTCAGCTGCGATCATCGTGCCGGCCGCATTCGACCTCGAATCAATCGTGCAGGCCGCACCGGTGATGCGCCGCAGTATCGCGGGCCTAACGGCCAGTAGCCCGGCCATAGTTTCGTATCGCAATGCAATCACTGCGATGAAGGCCCTGCCCGATAGCAATCCGATCAGTTGGGGCTATCAGGCAGGCATCCATGCCTCATCGGGCGGAGGCGGTTTTCCAGCCTGGAACACTTGCGAGCACCATACCTTTTTCTTCTGGTCCTGGCACCGCATGTATCTTTACTGGTTTGAGCGAATCATTCGCAAGCATTCAGGTGACGCAAACTTTGCGCTGCCTTTCTGGAACTATTCCGCCGGTACGCTGGCGTCCCGGAAAGTCCCCGCGATGTTTCGCGACTCTTCCAGCGTGCTCTTCGCCAGCCGCAAAGCGGCTATGAATAATGGTACGGGCGCGCTCCTCACCAGCGCAGTCAACACCAGCTCCGGGATGAGTGAGACCGACTTTGGGGATGGACAGGAGTCACTTGAAAGCACGCCACACGATGACGTGCACGTAGGAGTCGGCGGAATTATGGGATCCGTGTCAACGGCCGCGAAGGATCCGCTCTTCTACATCCATCACTGCAACATCGACCGTCTCTGGAATCTCTGGCTGGCTCAAGGCGGGGGGCGCACCAATCCCCTTTCGCATACGCAGTGGAAGAACAAGAAATTCACCTTCTTCAATGAGAACGGTGCTGAGGTGAAGATGTCAGGCTGCCAGGTGCTGCGCGCCGCCCAGCAGCTAAACTACACATACGAGAGTGAGCCGACGCAGATTAAGCAGTTCTGCCTAAGCATAGTCCTCCCGCCGTTCGTCTTTCAAAGAGAAATTCTGTTTCGCGTCCCCATGCAGCCGATGACGCTCCGGTCCGAAAAAACGACAATTACCATGGACATCAGACCGTTCCGGCAGCGGCTTACGACACTTGCTGCGAGCACGAGGGATGACATAGTGCTTGAGGTCGAAAACGTGGAAGCAGATCGGCCGCCGGGCGTCACTTACGAAATCTACGTTGGCCTGCCCGCCGATGCCGAGCCGGATCCGAAGAGTCCGTTCTACGTCGGCAACATGTCGCTGTTCAGCACTGGCATACGAAGCGATACGCACCATGAGTTCAAGCCGGCCCGCTTTTCGTTCCGTCTTAATCGCGCCCTCAACGCGGCGCTAAGGACGGCAGGAGACACCATGCCGGTAACCATCGTCCCGCGAGATATTGAAATCGATGGCAGGCCGACCGCCGGCCAATCTCAGTCGGACGTACGAGTTGGGGGCGCGGTCATGACCATTAAGAGGAGGCGGCGGCGGTAATCTTACTGCTTGGAAGTGTCATTCGTGGGGGGCAGTAGCCCGACCGTGAGGGAGGGCGTTGTCCTCACGGCGAAGGCGTGACAGAGACCCTGACCTCTGACCTCTGATCTCTGATCTCTGATCTCTGATCTCTGCTTTCGTGCGCTGCGCACTTGGCTAAGGAAAACGGCTCCGTTAGAAGGGATCACGTTCCCTCTAACGGAGCCTATTAGCAACCGCGTTGCGTGCCACCCCGTTTTCGGATGCGCTCGTCGCTGAAGCAGAAGCTTCAGGCCGAGCCGGGGGAGCGGTAACGCGGATGTCGCAGCGGCGCGGTGGGGTCGCGCCCCTCGATGACTTAGAACGCTTCGACGCTCGGGGTCTTGGTGATGGTGCCACCAACCGCTGCATCCGGCGAACCTACCAACACGGTCTTGGTAGCGCGCAGAATGGAACCCGCAACCGTAGCCGCCCTGAGTCCGGCGGTGCTGAACGAGATGGTGCAATCCGAAATCGTCACCTCAGAGTTCCCGACGGTCGAATTCACGTTGACCCCCGCAACCCCGTTGATTGAGAAGCGCGAATTGCTGACCGTTGCTCTGACTTTGGCTTCGGCCAAAACACCGTTGGGGACGCGGTCGACAATCAAGCCTTCGATTCTCGCCACTGAGATATGGGCAGCATTCGCCGACGTGTTGACCAGCCTAATTCCCGCGCTAGCAGCACCAGTCAGGCGATTGATACTGACGTTTTTGACAAACAGTTCGCCCCTGGCTCCGTTGGGCGCGAAATCGATCCCGTTGCCACTCTGGTTGTCGATGGTCACGTTCTCGACATGCAGCTCGGCGCCTGACAGAAAGCGGATGCCGTTGAGACCGGGCGTTGTGCCCGCGCCGTTGATCGATAGGTTGCGCAGCGTCACTTTGGCGGTACCCGGCGTGGCCGACAAGGCGTCGTTGATGACAAAGCCATTGATGCCGCCACTGTTGAGCGTGCTTCCCCAACCGGCGCCCGTTGTGCCGTCCACGATGATCGACTTGGTAATCGTCAAAGTGCCGTAACCACCTGGATCGAGCGCATCAATTTCACCGCCCGCGGCTGTCTTCGAAATCGCGCCTGCCCATGTCTTGCATGGTGCCGTGCGACTGCAAGGGTTAACGTCGTCGCCGACACCCGATACCCAGGTGCGAGTGGCCTGCGCTTGCGCAACCACACTGAACGCGACGGCGCAAACGGCTAACAAACAAAATTTAAAAACTTTAAGTTTGAACATAACTTTTAACTTTCTCCTTTCAGAATTGCCTAGCATTGGTTGAAGCCACTCGATCCCCAGTGGGGCGCGAATAGCAGATGTTAAGACCTACGGTTGAACCTGAATCTGTCCTTCACCATTCGTCACCTCAGCGAACTGATAGCTCGAAAGCGAGAAGACCTTACAACTTGTTCTGTTGCCGGGAATGATGTTCTCAGACTGGACACCTTTGTCGTCTTCGATTTCCGCGTCCGTTGCCCACCATTGCATAAAGGCGCCTTGATCTTCTCGAAGGTCAGCATCCGCAGGTACCCAACCGCCTTCCTCGGGTTGACAGAAACACCAGGTGAATTTGTCTTCCCTTCCGTCGCCGTTATCCTCGACCACCAGCTGCACCCATTTACCGATGTAGCTTCGGACATTGGAATCCGCGATAGTTCCGCTCATCACCGCCCGGTTACCTTCTATCTTCAGGCTGTCAAGAACCGCCGTCATATAGAATTCTGACGAACTCTCTTGATGACCGCCCACGCCATCAACGTCCTGCTCACTAGTGGGGGCTTCATCTCTGAAAGTCATTTGGCCGGTCGTGGCACCGCGCTCGTCCGCAGTAGCGCTGAACTCGACAGACTTTGAGAATCCATCTTCCAAAACAAATCTGTAAGTGCCGCTGGCGGAGGGCTGACTTGCGTGGGCGCCTGCGGGCGTACTGACGTAGCCGGTTACCAGACCGATTACGAACAAAACAGAAATCACACTGCGTACAATTGTCTTCATCGAGCTAACTCCTTCTTATTTACCGTCGAACCTCGAATGACGTGGTTTATGGTTGCCGGATTTCGCGTTAAGATAAGCCCGCCGTGGGCCTACAACTTGCGAAGTGTTCCTAAAAACTTTTCAAAGACTCTGTCGTCTGTCGTTGACGCGATGGACGATACCGTTTCCGCCGCGGCGCGTATTTAGGTGAGTCTGAAATCCTTCTGAGATTCTTGTTTGAGAGTTCTGAATGACCATGATCAAAGCCCGGACAAAGCTTTCCTACGAATTCGGAACCTTTCGGGTGGATGTGACTGAGCGCCTGCTTTTCCACGAAAACAGCCTTGTTTCGCTTACTCCTAAGGCCTTCGACACCCTCCTCGCCCTCGTCGAGCACAACGGCCACGTGCTCACGACTGAGGAGTTAATGACGCAGGTTTGGCCTGATAGCTTCGTCGAGGGGAACAATCTGGCTCAGAACATTTCGACGCTAAGAAAGGTTCTGGGCGCAGGTGGAGCCAAGTACATCGAGACTGTGCCGAAACGTGGCTATCGTTTCGTCGCGGAGGTGAAAGAAGTTCGGGATGAAGCGTCCACTTCCGTTCCAACCGCGCCCCCTCTCACAAATCCCAAAATGGATGAACCGTTTAGAGGCGGGCTACCACCCGCCATCGACCCGGCCCCGTCTAGCCGTCCGTTGAGTCTGAGCAAACCGGAATCGACGCCGCGATTTGAGTTAACTCTCGACCGTCCTCCCGAAACGATGTACGCGCGCAGCGGCGATGTGAATATCGCCTACCAGGTGATTGGGGAAGCGCCGATTGATCTCGTCTTCGTGATGGGTTGGGTTTCGCATCTGGAATATTTCTGGCGCGAGCCGAGTTTCGCGCGCTTCCTCATGCGCCTCGCTTCTTTCGCGCGGCTCATTCTTTTTGATAAACGCGGAACCGGACTTTCGGACCGCGTGCCGCTTAACGAATTGCCTACCCTCGAGCAACGCATGGACGACGTCCGGGCAGTAATGGATGCGGTTGGATCAGAACGCGCAGCGCTTTGTGGGGTCTCTGAAGGCGGGCCCATGTGCAGTCTTTTTGCGGCGACCTATCCGGAAAAAACGCTTGCCCTGGTCATGATGGGCACTTACGCCAAACGCATTCGTGACGATGATTACCCCTGGGCGCCCACCACCGAACAACGCCAACACTTTTTCGAAGAGATGCGTGAACAATGGGGCGGGCCGGTAGGTCTTGAAGAACGCGCCCCAAGCGTGGCCGGCGACGCCAAGTTTCGCGAATGGTGGGCCACCTATCTGCGCATGGGCGCCAGTCCGGGAGCCGCCCTGGCCCTGACGCAAATGAACGCGGAGATCGATGTGCGCCACGTGTTGCCATCAGTTCATGTTCCCACTCTGGTAATTCACCGCACTGGCGACCAGTGTTTGAAAGTAGAAGAAGGGCGATACGTAGCTGAGCACATTCCGAATGCGAAGTACGTGGAGCTACCGGGCGACGATCACCTTCCTTTCGTGGGCGATCAGGACGCGATTCTCGATGAAGTTGAAGAATTCCTGACGGGTGTCCGCCAGACGCAGGAGCGTGACACGGTTTTGGCGACGGTTTTGTCCACCCAGATCATCGACTCGAACGAGCATGCCCAACGTCTGGGAAATGAACGTTGGTATGCGCTGCTCAATCGCTTACGCGAGCAGGTTCGTAAAGAGGTTGAGTGGTTCCGCGGACGCGGGATCGACATGGTCGGCGATCGCCCGCTGGCAATCTTCGATGGGCCCGCGCGCGCGATACGTTGTGCGTGCGCTATCACTGAGTCCGCTTCGCGCCTGGGTGTCTTGATGCGTGCGGGATTACACACGGGCGAGTGTGAGATGGAGAGTTTTTCGGGCGAGGTCCCAAGTGGTGTAAAAGTCCGCGGCATTGCTCCTCTCGTCGGCGCGCAGGTAGCAAACCGCGCGGCCGCCCGCGAAGTTCTGGTTTCCAGCACGGTGAAAGATTTAGTAGCAGGTTCAGGAATCGAGTTTGCGGACAAGGGAGTTCATACCTTCGCTGACCTGCCCGGCGACTGGCGACTCTTTGCCGTTGAACGAGGAACTGTGACACTGCGACGGTGACGTGAGTCCGCGGAGCGGACGTCAGCATAGAAGCCTGGGGCGTCAGCCCCAGGAATCAAACACGAAACAACAATTGAGCCCGCGAAGCGGGCGACAGAGTCGCGTTGCAAAAAACATTTACGTCGTCACGCGTGGTAGCCTGAGACAGTGTCTGACTCCTACACTAATCTCCTTTATCACATAGTCTTCTCTAGAAAGGATCGACGGCCACTCATCACGCCTGAATATGAAGTGCGCCTTTATGAGTATATGGGTGGAACAATCCGCAAGGTCGGCGGCGTTTCTTTGGAACTGAACGGCACTGAGGATCACATCCTCCTGCTCGCGAAACTTCGGCCAGATTATGCGCTCTCCAATGTTTTGCGAGATCTAAAGGCAAACGCAACGGGCTGGATGCATGACGTTTTTCCCTCGTTGAAGAACTTTTCGTGGCAACGTGGTTATGGCGCGTTCACTGTAAGTCAATCGAATGTTGAGGCGGTCCGCCGATACATTGCGCGACAGAAGGAGCATCATTGTAAGATTTCTTTTCGAGACGAGTTTGTTCAATTCCTCCGCGAGAATGGGATCGAATACGACGAACGTTTCATCTAATCACTCGGCTGCCGCCCGCTTCGCAGGCTCCTGATTCAAACTCGACGCCCACCCGGGGCTTACGCCCCGGGCTTCTATGAAGCCGGGTCGCGTCAAGTGAAGTTCAAGGGTGATTGGTTCACGCTTCTATCCGAGCTGCCGCGACCACTTACTTTTCGCGGGCCCATTTAACGTTACGACGATGCTCATTCTCTGTGACGGGCGTTTTCAGCCCAGCCTGGGGCCCGAGCTATCGTCTGCAATCATCCTAGGCGAACATCACTTCCCCACTTGATCTGACCAATAAGTTCCGTCAAACAGTTCCGTGGTTGAGTTGCCAAGCCGTGCCGTCACGCATCATGGCCCAACAACGAATCAGTAGTCTGCGAGCCACCGCCACGATTGCTATCTTCTTTCGCGTTTTGCTGTTTCGTCTGGCTCGTTCATAGATGCTGCGCATCCACGAGTTGTAACGCAATCCGGCCCAACTGACTTCCACTAACAACGAACGCAGCACTCGATCGCCGGTGCGAGTGATTCGGCCCAATCGATTGGTCTCACCTGATTGAATCTGTTTGGGCACCAGCCCCAGATAAGAACCTACGTCCTTCCCGCGTTTGAATCGGTGCGGATTATCAATCAAGGTTACCAGCGCTTCTGCCAGTCGTGGCCCAACGCCAGGAATCGTTTGTAACAATTGCACTCGTGATTCAGCCTGTCCTAACTGATTTAACTTCTGTTCCACTATCTGCAGTTGCTTCTCGATGGACTGTAAGGTGGCCAGCTCGACGGCTAGCTCACCGCGCCAAAGTTCTGACAATCCTACTTCTTCGAGCGGGCGGGCTAACTCTGTCAGTAGCTCCATTCCTTTTATCGTCCAAGCGCTTTGCCCGCGCGCCAGCCCCAACCCTTCCCGATTCACCAGATCTCGAATGTGGTTTTTGCTTTGCGTTCGTTGCCCCACCAATCGATGTCGATACTTAATCAGCGCCCGCCATTGCCGCGTCTCTCGCTCCGGAACGTGGACCATCTGCAACTGATTCATTGCTGATAGCTGCGCTAACTTCAGCGCGTCGGTGCGATCGTTCTTTCGCTTTACGTGTCTCCACCGCCAAGCCTCATGGCTGGTACTGGCGATCTGAATCTCAATCCCTAATGTTCGCACCAAGTCACTGACCCAGCCGGCAATCGTACAAATCTCAATCACCACCCGGTCCGGTTCGTGCTCCACCAGCAAATCATGCAATGCTTGGGCGCTGGTCGTCACCGTCTCAAATCTATGCTGCAAAGAATGCGTGTCGTAAATGCATCCGACACTCTTGAACTTGCCTAAGTCTAATGCCAATATCTTCATCACGGGTCTCCTTTCAGGTGTCATGGTCTTGAGCTCTCCGTTCGCGGATAAGCTCGTTTCGAGTTGGACCATTGTCCAACATCTCAGACCACTCCGGGGAGACCCGGCTTCATAGTTTCTTTATGCTGCCGTGCGCTCCGCGCACTTCTGCCACTGCCCATCGCTCACTGTTTTAGAGTAATCTGTGGATAATTCAGCCCAGTCTCGGAGGAACCCATGGAACGTAAAACAGCAGCCGATTACCCGCAGGAGTTGTTAGACCTCTTTCACGAATACCAACACGGCGACATTGACCGCCGTGCTTTTCTCGAGGGCGCCGCTAAGTTTGCCATCGGTGGCCTGACCGTCGCGGCAATTTTCCGGGAGATGACGCCGAACTTCGCCTGGGCGCAGCAGGTGCCGCCCGACGACAAACGCATCAAGGTTGGCTACGAGGTAGTTCCCTCCCCGGCCGGCAACGGGACCATCAAAGGCTACCTGGCGCGCCCGGCCAAGAGTGGCAAGCTGCCGGTCGTGCTCGTCATTCACGAAAACCGCGGACTCAATCCTTATATCGAGGATGTGGCGCGTCGCTTCGCAATCGCCAACTTCATCGCCTTTGCACCCGATGGACTGACGTCGGTCGGCGGTTACCCGGGCGACGAGGACAAGGCTCGCGCCGCCTTCCGGAACGTGGATGGAAAGAAGATGACCGAAGATTTCGTCGCGGCCGCCAAGTGGCTCAAAGCCCGTAAAGACTCGACGGGGAAAATGGGCGCCGTAGGTTTTTGTTTCGGCGGCGGAATGGTGAACCAGCTAGCGGTACTCCTTGGTGCTGAGTTGAGGGCCGGCGTTGCGTTCTATGGCCGCCAGGCCGGTGTCGCTGATGTCCCGAAGATTTCCGCGCCGCTGATGTTCAATTACGCGGGCAATGATCAGGGGGTTAACGCAGGCATCGCAGCCTATGAGGCGGCGCTGAAGGCCAACAACAAGGTGTTTGAGTCGCACATGTACGAGGGCAAACAGCACGGCTTCCACAACGACACCACGCCGCGTTATGACGAAGCCGCCGCCGAACTGGCCTGGACGCGCACGCTTGAGTGGTTCATCAGATATTTGCGGTAGCGTAGAGCCGATGTTTGTATCAGGGCATGGAAGAAGAAAGATCAGAGTTGCGCAATCAAGCGTTGCAGAAGATCGGCCGAAACGTCTTGAACTTCCAGCGGATGGAGAAGGCCTTAAAGTCACTCATCGTGGCAAGCAACCTTAAGGGTCACGCCTCAGATCTAGCAGAAATCCAAAGGAAGACGTTTGAGCGGGTGGACAAACGCTCCATGGGATTGCTGGTAGACGAATTCCTGAGCACCGTTTACGCGAACGATCTGCCAACTGACGCGCCGTCTCCGAGTGACGACTCTTCTAGCGAGCTCTGGATGTCGTTCTCGCTCAGAGTTGAGCGCGATGAACAACACATTAGGACGCTAAGGGAAGCATTGTTGCGAGTGGTTCACGAGCGCAACGAGTTGATTCATCAGATGCTCTGGGCCTTCGATCCGAACTCCGACGAAAGTTGCCGAGACCTGATTTCGAGGCTGGACGAACAGAACGAACGCCTCCTGCCTTACTACGAGTGGGTCATGCAGATGCTCGGCAGAGTGCGAAGCTTACAGCAGGAGCTGTTGGCGAATTTGGAGGACATATTGTTTCCGAATGGAAGGGGCAGCGGTGACGGCGCCTAACCAACATGCAGCCGTCGCGCGGCAACCTCGTTTGGATAGGCCCGAAGGGCCTTTAGGAACTAGCCATGACCGTCAGGTCGTGGTGAAGGTTACGGATGATTGGCGAGGTCCGAAGGATCGGCAGCATGAATTATATCGGCCCTTCGGGCCTCTTGCTCGTGTTGGTGACTGTTACCCCGACCTGACGGTCGGGGCTATTACATCGCGGCGCATCGCGCCTTTCCGCTTTTGTGTGAACTCACCCGCTAAGCTTCGCACCCTCACCCAGCCTCTCCCAAAGGGAGAGGAGCAGCAGCAGGTGGTACTGCCTCCTGCCGTCTGCCGCCTGCCTTCTGCCGTCTGCCTTCTGCCGTCTGCCTTCCGCCTTCTGCCGCCTGCCTTCTGCTCACCGCTCACTGCCCGCTGCTCACCGCTTTAGAGTAATCTGTGGATCGTCTTGAGTCTAAAGTTACGCATCCTGATCCTTGCGATCTTAGTGTCGATTGCCGTTGCCGGGTTCATCGTGAGCGCAGTTCTCTGGCAGCGACAGCCTGCAACCGATCCTTACGCCACCCTTCCCTTCCGGCCGGCAGTAACTTACGACTCCTGGAACGTATCCATCCGCAACACGGAACATGAGCCATACTTGAACACAAGTTTAAGGATTTACGTTGGAGGGACGCTCTACAGCAGGCAGGTCGGCACGATCCGCCCCGGCGAGACCGTCACGCACTCTCTTCTCAGTCTCACTAATGAACACGGCGACAAGTTCAATCCGAATTCAGTCGGTTCGACGCCGACTCCCGTTCAGATTAGTGAACTGGAAGTGCGCGCAACCTTTCGCGGTCACGAAGTGCACAAGGATTTTCGAGCGCCGGAGTGAGTTTGTGCTCACCAAATGGCTCCGCCACGAGGTGAGCTTTAATGAATCAGTGATTCAATGGATTAAGCGACGAGTATCGCTTCGCCTCCCGTCTGGGAAATCGCTCTGCCACCTTGATGTGCGGCAAAGCCGAAGCAATGTTAACGAGTACTCTTGGGGCAAAGCACTAAGGTTGCTTGATTCATAGCTGTCAAAAAAGAAACAAGCGGCTCGTCGCGCGCGTATGATCTGACTAATATGACTACGCAGGCCAACGAACTCCCTTCTCCGCAGACCGATAGGATCAACACTCAAGCCCGCGAACCGGCACCTCGAAAGCCTCTCCGCGTATGGCCCGGCGTGATCTTTGTGATCGTGCAGTGGCTGGCATGGTTCGTCGTCCCTTTCTTTCTACCCGAGGCGATTCTTTATGCAATGATGATTGCAGCCTCGTGCGCCTTGGCTGTCGTTCTCTGGTGGTTGTTGCTGAGCCGCGCGCCCTGGTACGAGCGCCTGGGTGCCCTCGTCCTGATTGTCCTCGCGGTGATCGGAACGAAGCTTATTGTCCACGTCTCGATTGCAACCGGCAGTATGGGATTTTTGCTTTTCGTCATGGCGATCCCTGTTATGTGCCTCGCCCTCGTCGCAGCGGCAGTCGTGAGTCGTCGCCTCTCGGCAGGGCCGCGGCGCGCGGTGATCGCTGCGGCGATCCTGCTCGGGTGTGGAGTGTTTACGCTCCTCCGAACCGCTGGTGCTTCTGGAGACTTCAAAAACGATTTCCACTGGCGCTGGTCTAAAACTCCTGAAGAGCGCCTCCTGGCCCAAGCCGGCGATGAGATCGAAGCGCGGCCCGCAGCTCCCGTCGCTCCAGCAACAGTCGGGACCGAAGCCAACTGGCCGGGCTTTCGTGGGCCAGAGCGCGACGGTGCCGTCCGCGGTGTGCAGATTAAAACTGACTGGTCAGCGTCGCCGCCGCTTGAACTGTGGCGCCGGCCTGTCGGGCCAGCCTGGTCATCATTCGCGGTCCGTGGCTCGCGCCTCTATACGCAGGAGCAACGTGGTAAAGATGAGATAGTCGCCTGCTATGACGTCAACACCGGAAAGCCGGTGTGGAAACACAGCGACGCGGTTCGCTTCTACGAGTCGGTTGGCGGCCCCGGACCGCGCGGAACGCCCACCCTCAGCAACGGTCGCGTTTATGCACTCGGTGCGACTGGAGTCATGAACGTGCTTGACGAAGGTACTGGCGCAGTTGTGTGGTCGCGCAACGCAGTGTCTGACGCGAATGCGAAGATCCCAGGCTGGGGTATCTCGGGCTCCCCGTTGGTAGTCGGGGATCTGGTCATTGTCGCCGCGTCCGGCAACCTCGTCGCCTACGAACTCGCGACTGGCAAACCGCGCTGGTTCGGCCCAAGTGGCGGCAACAGCTACAGCTCGCCACAACTGGTCACCATAGATGGAGTCAGGCAGATCCTGCTGATGAGTTCAACTGGCGCGACTAGTGTCTCACTCGCGGACGGCAAGCTACTTTGGAATCACTCCTGGCCATCTGACACACGCATTATGCAGCCAGCCGTAGCTGCGGATGGGGAACTCGTGATGAGTGTTGGCGACGGAATGGGCGGAAACGGCATGCGCAGCATCGCGGTCAAGCAGGGATCCAGCGGATGGACCACCGAAGAGCGCTGGACATCAGAGGATCTCATTTCCAGCTTCAACGACTTTGTCATTCATAAGGGCCATGCCTTTGGCTTCGACTACGGCACCGTGGCGTGTATCGATCTCAAGGACGGGAAGCGCAAGTGGAAGGGCGCAAGGTACGGCTACGGCCAACTCGTGCTTTTGCCCGATCAGGATGTGCTGCTGGTGTTATCGGAGATGGGAGAGGTGGCGCTGGTAAAGGCTTCGCCCGACCACTTCAGTGAGCTCGCGCGTTTCCGGGCTATCGAGGGCAAGACCTGGAACCACCCGGTGGTGGCCGGTGATGTCCTGCTGGTTCGCAATGACCACGAGATGGCTGCATTCCGGCTCTCCCTCGCGAATCGCTAAACAAGACTGCTCTATCACTCAAGTGCGCGGAGCGCACGTCAGCATAAAGCCTGGGGTGCTGCGAGTCCCGATGTATCGGGACGAGCAAACCCCAGGATCGCGAGTACAAACAACCCGAGCCCGCGGAGCGGGCGACTGGTCGTTCGACGCAACATCTGCCGCCCGCTTCGCGGGCTCTTTGATTCAAACTCGACGCCTTCGTAGTCCTCTCCCTCTGGGAGAGGGTTGGGTGAGGGTGCGAAGCTTAGCGCCTGATGACATATCAACAAAGAATCTCGCCCTGAAGGGGCGAGATGAATGTGACGATTTCCCACCCGCTACCGCAGGTGGTACTGACACGTGTCTCCTGCCTTCTGCCTACTGCCTCCTGGCTTTCCGGAGTGCGCGCCACCTTTCGCGGTTACGAAGTACACGAGGATTTTCCGCCCCCGAAGTGAGCAAGGACGTGAGTTCTGAGTGCTGAGTTCTGAGTTCTGCCTTCTGCTTGGTATCACGCCAAAGGCGTGAAAGATGGTAGCCAGGGGTAAGTCCCGAACTATCGGGACGCCACCCCTGGATCGCGTACCCGAAACATTTCGCCCTGAAGGGGCGAAACAAAAGTTCGAACGGTCTGCCCCTCGCGCCCCTTCAGGGCGCGGATCCTAATAGCAACGATCCAGGGGTGTCGCTCGGCCCGACAAGTCGGGACTCGCTCACCCCCTGGCTACTTTCTTTCACGCCGTCGGCGTGACACCCACCTTCTGCAAGAACCTCTCTCCCCCTCGTTCCACCTTTACAAATCTGGAGGCTGTGATGAAACGAATTCTCGTTCTGGCTATTACTCTGTTCCTGCCGCTCTGTGTTGCACACACCGCGGTTGCCCAGGACATTAATGCCCAAGACATTAATGACCGCCCGGCCGCGCGCCGGGAGCCACGCCATTGATGCAGGTTGAATCACTTGACCTGATGAGACTACTCATCGAAAGAGGCGCCAACGTCAACGCTGTGGACAAAGAAGGACAGACCGCCTTGCATCTGGTCGTGTTAGAGCCGGGCAAGCTTGAACTCGCCGAACTGCTGATCGCTCAGGGTGCCAATGTGAATGCCAAAGACAACGAAGGTTACACGCCGCTGGATCACGTCATCGAAGACGCGTTTGACTATGACCTGGCGCTTCTTCTGGTCTCGCGTGGCGCGAGGATTAACGAAGAGATGGTGAAGGAATACGGCCTTGTTTAAGAATTCGAAAAGATTAGGAGAGGTGTAAAGCCGGACACCGCCGCGCCGACTGACTCGTGACAAACTGATCTCTCTCTGCTTTCTGCCTTCTGCTCTCTGCTCACTGCTCACTGCTCACTGGTTCGCGACCTGCACTCTCGATTGGTTTAACAAATATCTGCGGTGACGTTGAGCGCAGCCTCACCGAATTAAGAACAAACCAGAAGGCTGCCATCTGACCTCTTACTCCGCGCGCGATTGCCGAGGAGATGTGCTGCGATCGAGGGATTTACGGGATCCGACTGGGGGTTAGTTAACACACAAGAGCCGTTCCGCTTTTATGGTTCGTGAGGAACGACTCTTATGTGCACTCCCATTCGCGGCTAAGAATCTAAGTTTTCATGGTTCAATACGCGCCGAATGCGCTCATCTATCGCGAGGAGTGTCTCTTCACGGGGACGCCAAAATTCACTAAACATTCGAGATGTTACTCGGTTCACTACCCTAGGGTTCTCAACTCGCTTTGCTTCTTCCGTTTTCAGAGTAAACGGAGAGAGTTCGTTGCCGGAAACCGTCAGTCGACAAAGCGCAGAATAGCGGCCAATCCTTGCTATGTCTACGGCTCTAGCGGCGAGTTGCCCCTCTAACAGGGATGCGTCTAGCGTGCCAATCTTGAAACAAATTACATTTGCGACGTTTCCCAAGATCGCGCTCATGAGCCGCTGCTCTATTGAGCCCGTATGCGTTCGGAACTCTCGCAACTGTTCTAGGTTTTGATGGGCTAGGGTAAAACCAATATTAAACTTGCGCGCCTCCGCGACTATTGAATGGAAATCGGTATTCGCGAAGTTTTGGAATTCGTCGACATAAACAAAATGGAGCGAGTCCTTATCAAAGCTCAAACTATCTCGACGCCTAATGATGGCAGATTGCATCTGGCAAAAGGATTGAGAGATAACAACGGTTCGGACAGTCGCCAAGCAACCTGTTTCGTTCGAGCGACGGGAACCGTCTCAAGTTGAATTACAGCCACGCGTAATTGGTGAGTGTTTTTGGGATTCTGATCCATGGCATCGAAAATTTGACTCGGTCTTGAAACAACTGTCGCGACGACAAGCTGTCCGAACCATCTCACGGACTCGGTGTCCACTTATTTGATAGGGCGCGATGTGAGTCGAGACCGGCCAATGGAATGGCGGCCATTCTAGCACGGCGGATTGCAACCCAAGCAAGAACTTTATCAGTGAACGTGCGTGAGCACTCCAATCCTCTCGGAATCTCAGCTCTCCCATCTTGTTTCACGCCTTCAGCGTGACGATGAATTTGGGACGAGTGATCCGTGGGTGGCGCCCACGGCTATTGAATCTCACGCCTTCGGCGTGATGCGACGCGTAGCGGCGAAGTGAGTTTAGCCGTGGCTTTCAAGCCACGGGATCAGACACCACCAAAGCCACGTCGCGTCAGCGACGATTGAGATTTCAATTGGGTTCGCGCGGGACGGTCGTTCGCCGGCTAAAGCCCGGCAACTCTCCATGCTTCAGCGTGATACCCACGCTAACGCAGATGGTTCTGACCTCATACCGGAGATGACCGCGACCCGCCGCAGGATGCGTGACGTTTGCCGCGGCTCCGTTAGGAGCCGGATGTTTATAGAAACCTCCGCATAAACCAAATTAATAGCTCCTTTAGGAGCTAAACGTTCGGCGTCTTCATCACGCTCCGAAAGGAGCTGAAGGCAATTCTTCATGGCCCGGTTTCTATAAACATTGAGCGCCTAACGGCGCTCTACCCACGCGACCATAAAAATTTCCGTGTGAACCCTCCTTCACGGGTCGGGCTATTGCCCCGCCTGCCTGTGTGATCTGCGTAATCTGTGGATGGTTCATAACCTCGGCGCGGGATTCGCTGGAACCTGAGCGTTCAACCTGGTGTCTCACATACCGGTTCACCATTCTGAAGCTAAGCCGCTACACCTTCGCGACGCATGTGCAAACAAACTCTGGCAAGGGCTTGCTCGATCTTCCTCATCGCTTTTTTTCCTTTGGAGGCCGCGACGCAAACGGGCCCTCGGGTCATTACACCCGCCGCGCCCGTCGTCACACAGTCTCTTCTGGTTATCACTGGGGTAACGGTCATCGATATGGTTCGCCCTCAACCGAAGCCAGACATGACCGTCATCATCGAAGGCAATCGCATTAGATCAATTACAAGGTCCCGACGCGTTCACATTCCGAAGGATGCGCGCGTAATTGACGGGCGCGGCAAGTTCCTGGTTCCCGGCTTTTGGGACATGCACGTTCATGCTTTACGAGCGGAGAGAGTTGATTACTTCCTTCCGCTGCTCGTCGCGAACGGAGTGACCGGCATACGTGATATGGGCACAACCGCGGAAGGGTTTGCCGCGCTCTCGGAACTTCGACAGAAAATCGCAACTGGAACGCGTATCGGTCCGCGGATTTACACAGCCGGCAGGATCCTCGACGGCGCCCGGCCCGCAGTGCCGGAAAATTCAGTTCCCTTCACGACTCCGGTTGAAGCGCGCGCGGCAGTGCATTCACTCGAACTCCATGGCGCGGATTTCATCAAGGTCTATGACGGCACACCCCGCGATAGTTATTTTGCGATCATCGACGAAGCTAAAAGACTTCACATCCCGGTCGCGGGTCATGTGCCAAACCCGATCACTGCTTTCGAAGCGTCAAACGCAGGGCAGAAAAGTTTCGAGCATCTCGCGAATATTCTGCGGAGCTGCTCGACCTTGTCGCCCGCGGAAATTGATGAACGGACGCGCGCGAGGTTAAAGTCTGACAGCAAACCCAATGACCCATCGGCGATCCCGGCGCGGATAGCGGCGCGCACCGGAATTGAACTCAATACCTATAGTGAGCGGAAATGCCGTCAACTGTTCGCACGATTCGTCAGCAATAAAACGTGGCAGGTCCCCACTCTGGCAGTCAAACACGCGCTCACATACGTCGATTCAATCATGCTCAGAGACGATCCCCAGAAGAAATACATCCCACGCGCGACACTCGAAAGGTGGCAGCCTGAAAACAATCCCTTTCTGAAGTACCGCACACCTGAGTTCATTGAGATGAGAAAGAAGCTGTATCAAAAGGAAGTTGAACTTGTCCGCGTGATGCACAAAGCGGGCGTGAAATTTCTCGCCGGCAGCGATTCGCCTGCGCTGTACACCTATCCGGGCTTTAGCCTGCATGACGAACTCGGTTTACTGGTGGATGCGGGGTTCACAAACTATGAGGCATTGCTCGCCGCGACGCGCAATCCGGCCGTTTATCTCAATCTGGCAAACGAACTAGGTACGATTCAGGAAAGGAAGCTCGCGGACTTGGTCCTGCTGGATGGAAATCCGCTGAAAAATATCGCCAACACCAAACGCATCAGCGCCGTGATAGTTGATGGAAGATACTTATCGAAGGAAATGCTGGAGAAGATTTTGGCCGACACGGCGAGCAGTGCGCAGTGAGCCGTGGGCAGTGAGCAGTGGGCAGTGGGCAGTGAGCGGTGACTAATGTCTCGTGTTTTTGCGGCTTTGCCGCCGCACATTGCGGAAAGCCTCCGGCTTTCCGGCACAGTCCTTTAACAAGAAATCCGGCGAGGCTCAGCCTCGCCGGAGAATATAGAGGGAGCTTAACGGTAAGGCACAGCCTTACCGCAGTGTGCTGCGGCAAAGCCGCGGACGAAGTCCAAAGCGCCGTCGAGCCGGTGCACTCCAAAATGCGGGCAAGGATGCCCGCGCTCCCAGCGGCGACGGCACCCTCCCGAAAAGCAAAGGGCAGAAGGCAGCAGGCAGCGTCTAGATGAAATATCGATCGATATCCAACGCGCCATGAAAGACGCCGAGAATGTCGAGGTTCCCGTCAGGCTTGATTAAATATGCGATGCGGTAGTGTTCGTAGAGCAGGATGCGGATTTCGCGCGACTCGTCCGGTTCATACCGGTGCCCGAGCCTCGGATGATTCCTCAGTAGTTGCGCCGTATCGAAAATAGCGAGAACTGTGCGCGCTCCGGCCTCAGGATTATCCGCTGCAATGTAGTCGTAAATATCCTTGAGCCAGATTTCGGACTCGTGGGTCCAACTTATTTCTGCCAAGTCTTTATCCGTCGTTCCATCTCTTCGTTTCGGATTGTGCGACGGTCTTCAGAATCTTTCAGGCCGCGCTGCACCATCAGATCGAACGCTAGTTCACGGATGATTTCGTCGTAGGAGCTATCGTCAGGCTGACGCTTGATGATCTCGGCGATGTGGTCTTTTGCTGTCGCCATTTATTCTCCAAGCCGATTAACGACTTCAAAAGCAGGTAGCGCCGTAGACGGATTTCCGCGATGTATCCGCAGACGTTCCTCAGCCAATCTTAGGTGACTTTCAGGAACTGGAGTCTCGTCGGGGTGTTCTGAGATCTGATCCCAAAGTGCCTGAAGGTAGCGAAGCTGTTCGACCTTAGAAAGCTTGTCGAATCCCGCGGGAGTTTCTATCAATGCCTCGGCCATGGACAGATATTAGCGGATGATCCGGTTTGGCGACAAAGCCTCATTCCGGAGGTGAAGTCGAACCTCGCGAGGCGTAGCGTCGAAGTGAGTTTAGCCGTGGCTTTCAAGCCACGGGACTAAACGGTGACACGTCCCCGCGTCGCGTCAGCGACGATTCAGATTTTAATTGGGGTCGCGCGGCGGTCTTCCGCCGGCTAAAGCCGGCGAGGGAAAATATTTTGCTTGTGATCCCAGCGCTGAAGCGCTGGGCTAAATTCAAAACGTCCGCAATGGGGACGAATCCAAAGCGCCGTCGCCGCTTCGCTTTGCCGGCGCACTCCAAATTGCGGGCAGGATGCCCGCGCTCCCAGCGACGGCACCCTCCCTTACGGTCGGGCTACTGCCCCGGATGGCGAACCCGGTCGCTACCGCTCGCGGTACTGACCTATCAATCTACTGGCCGCGTTTACGTTCTGCATTAGTTTGTAGACGGGGAAGGTCTTTCCCGTTTCCAGGTAAGGATCGAAGAAGTTCCAGTCAACCAAACCGTCGTCGCTTTCGGGTTCAAGTAGGTAACAAACCAGCCGGCCCAGAGGTTGCGCGGTCCTCACCAGGATCGTTCCGGCGGGAAAGGTCACCTGCTCCTTCTTGTACTCGCCCGTGATTTTCATTTCATTATGTTTCTGAAACGCACGTTGGGAGCGCGTGGCAGTTGCGATGGTGAACACATCTACTTCCACCGCCAACGGCGCGGTCAGCTCTTCGACCGCAATTCCGTGCTGTAGAAGTTTTTCAATTACTCCTCCTAAATCTTTTTCGGGTTTGAAGAGGTACGCACGCGGCGCGGGCACACTCTTAGTCGCGGCGAAGATTCCATAATCATCCATCCTCATTGGCTTGAATTTATCTTCCACCATGGCGGTCATGTCTTTGCCGTTGCGCGGATTCCCAACCTTCACGACTTCGCCGATCAGAATGTCCACAGGTCTTGGGAGCGGACGCATTTCAAAGGCGACGCCGTGTGCGACGGGCGCGTCGCTCATGAACTGTCGCACGGTTTCATCGTCTGCGCGTTTAGTCAGTTGGTAAATCTCCGGAGCGTTCGCGGCGGCGTACCGGAAGATCTCTTCGACAAAAGCTTCGGTCACTTCCACGCGACGTTTGAAAGTCAGATAGCTGTACGCTTCCGAAAGAATTGTCAGGCGGTTGCGCAGGCCGTGGTAGTTCTGGCCGATGCGCGGCTGGTGCGTAAAGGCTTCCCACCTCGTCTTCTCGCCTGATTTTGGCAAATTCTCAAAGCGCGGAAAGTTTCCATAGTAGTAAGTGCGAAACTTGTGACGCCCGAGCATCGCGCGGGTAATCGCGGGCAGCATCTTGTCGCGGTGATAACCCAGAATTGCCGGGTTGGTGTTTGGATTCAGCGGCTGTGAGTACGTTAAGTGGTAGCCGTGATACGACCCGTTGGTCGTGTGCAAATCGACGGTGACGTGCGGGTCCCAACGGTTGCACAGATTGATGAGCGATTGCGCTTCGGGCGAATCGAGCTTCATGAAATCACGGTTCAGGTCATAGCCTTTCGAGTTTTCGCGCACCCCAACACCGGCCACCGGTCCATACTGCGCCGTGCGGTTATTGACGTTGATCTTCTCGTTGCCGTCCGCGTTGTAAATGGGAGCAATCAGAATGATCACTTTGCTGAGGAGGGGCTTCAGGTCGCCAAACAGAATGCGACGGGAAAGGTGCAGAGCCGCCTCTTTGCCTTCGACTTCGCCCGCGTGAATGTTGCCCATGATAAAGACGATTGGCTTGCCGGTGGCCCGGGCATCACGCGGACTTGAGATCGGCGTATCCGAGAAAATCATGAGGGGCAACTTCCGGCCTTCTTCCGATGTGCCGAAGGACTCGAGGCGGAGGATTGGACTGCGTTTTTGCAGTTCCGCGATGAAGTTCAGAACCTCTTCGTACCGGGTTGTCTCTTCATAGTTAGTTAACTCGGCGCGTGTTTTTGGGAGGTCCGTTGTTTGGGCAAGTGTGTTCGGACTCAAAGCAAGCAGGAATAGCGAGATACATAACGCGAATTTGGCACGTGACATTAAGCGGCTCCCAATTTGGTGTTGTCGCACGACAGAGAATTATCCACAGATTACGCAGATTACACAGATTAAGAAGCCACGAAAAGGCACAAAAAGCACAAACAGAAAATTCAAAGCAGGAGGCAGTGAGCGGTAAGCAGTGGGCAGTGAGTCGTGAGTGATATGTCATGGCCGGGACGATTCAACCAGCCGCGAAGCGGCGGCATGTAATAGCCCCGGGCGTCAGCCCGGGGTAACAGGCACAAACAGTAACCGAGCCCTGAAGGGGCGACATAAAGCAGAAGGCACGTGTCAGTAACCTGACGTGTCGGGATAGCGATCGGGTAGGTTCACGCCAAGGCGCAAAGACGCAAAGGAACGCAAAGAAGTTATCCACAGATTGCACAGATTTTTAAGCGTGCTTAGGTCTTAGGTCTTAGGTCTTCGTTTCCTGCTCCTGCCGTCTGCTGTCTGCCGTCTGCTTACTGCCTTCTGCCGTTTCGCAAACCGGCTTTTGCGATACAATGCGCCGCCAATGAAATGCCCCTCGTGCAATCAGGAAATTCCGGAAGACGCTGTTTCTTGCCCCTCGTGCCACCTGTCGTTCGGTGACGAGACGCAACGATTCGCGCCCGGCGAAGCGGACGGCACCAGGCTCCTGAAGGTTAGGTCCGCCCCATCGTCTCCCCACGGTTCATCATCGCCCGCGCACGGCGCAACATCGCCCTCGTACGATTCAATTGACAACGCCAGATTTGTTCCAGGAATGATACTCGCGAGCCGTTACCGGATTGTCGGCCTGCTCGGCAAAGGCGGCATGGGCGAGGTTTACCGGGCCGACGATTTGAAGTTGAGCCAGCCGGTCGCTCTCAAGTTCCTGCCTGATCACCTGACGACTGATGGTGCGGCGTTAGCTCGATTTCATCGCGAAGTCCGCATCGCCCGGCAGATATCGCACCACAATGTCTGCCGCGTTTACGACATCGGCGAAATCGACGGACGTCACTTTCTGTCAATGGAATACATCAAGGGCGAGGAACTGTCTTCGCTCTTGCGCCGCATTGGCCGGCTTCCGGCGGACAAAGCCAACGAGATCTCACGACAGTTGTGCGCCGGTCTGGCCGCCGCGCACAAACAGGATGTACTGCATCGCGATCTCAAACCGGCCAACGTCATGATCGATGAGAACGGCAACGTCCGTCTCACAGACTTTGGCATTGCCGGGCTGGTGGAGGAGCTTCGCAGTGAAGACGTGCGCGCGGGCACGCCCGCTTACATGTCACCCGAACAACTGGCCGGGGGCGAACTAACGGTAAAGAGCGACATCTACTCGCTCGGCCTGGTGATCTATGAGATCTTCACCGGCAAGAAGGCCTTCGATGCGCCGACGCTTCCGCAGTTGCTGAATCTGCGGCAAGGCGACACTACGCCGACCAATCCCTCAACGCTGGTACAGGACCTTGATCCTCTCGTCGAGCGCACCATCCTGCGTTGCATCGAAAATGATCCGGACAACCGTCCGGCCTCAGCTCTCGAAGTGGCAGCGTCGTTGCCCGGCGGCGATCCTCTGGCGGCCGCGCTCGCGGCGGGCGAGACGCCATCCCCGGAGATGGTAGCAGCGGCGCCGAAAGAAGGTTTACTGAAACCCGCCATCGCGGTCTCACTGCTGGCCGGCATTCTCTTGGCAATTGGCGCCGTGGTACTGCTCTCTGAGAAGACCCAGTTGCACCGGCGCGTGCCGCTCGAGAAATCACCCGAGGCCTTGCAGGAAAGAGCGCGGAACATTTTGGCGCGCTTCGGTTATTCCAATCCTCCTGTCGACAGTACTTATGGACTTGGCGTCAACGGCGAATATCTTCGCTACGCAGAAACAAGGAACCCTTCATTGCTTGGCGAGCTTTCCAGCTCGCAGCCCGCGTCCGTCTATTTTTGGTACCGCCAGAGTCCGCTCTATTTACTGCCCCGTAACCACATGGCGGTGCGCGCCTCGAGCTGGGATCCGCCCCACACTTACCCCGGAATGGCGACAGTTGATCTGGATCCGAAGGGACGATTGATCGAATTCCAAGCGGTCCCGCCGCAGAGTGATAAAGGAGCGCAGCCCGCCGCGCCTTTCGATTGGGCCGTGTTGTTTGAAGCCGCCGGCTTGAATCAGCCGGATTTCACCTCGGTCAAATCAGAGTGGGTGCCGCCGGTCAACAGTGATACGCGCGTCGCCTGGGAAGGCAAA
Source organism: uncultured Acidobacteriota bacterium (assembly GCA_963726075.1). Lineage (GTDB taxonomy): Bacteria > Acidobacteriota > Blastocatellia > Pyrinomonadales > Pyrinomonadaceae > UBA11740. Next base: position 1,684,807 of record CAVSAQ010000002.1, read on the forward strand.
TTGCCCAACCAAACGCAAATTCCGATTCGACTCGAAGCGGCGTCGTATGCGGGCAAGCCGGTGTTCTTCAAAATCGTGGGACCGTGGAATTCACACGGGTTACTCGGTCAAGCGCGATCCGATAGTTTGCTCGGAAAGATAATTGAGTTTGTGTTGGTTGCGGTGGTCGTGGCGTTCTTTGCCCTGGGAATATTACTTGGCCGAAGAAATCTGCGGGACGGGTCGGCTGACCGGAAGGGAGGCGCCCGCCTGGCCGTCTACATGTTCCTCGCGTTAATGGTCTCATGGGTTTTCCGCGCTCACCACTATGGATTTAATGAAGGGTTGGGACTGGTGCAAGTCGGGATGCAGTTTGCCCTCATGCCGGCAATTCTCATCTGGCTCTTTTACCTCGCCCTCGAGCCTTATGTGCGCCGGTGGTGGCCCCATCGGATGGTGTCCTGGAGCCGGCTGCTGGCCGGTGACTTCCGCGACCCATTGATTGGCAGAGATATTCTCGTCGGCGCTGCGTTCGGGGTTGCGAGCGTGTTGGTGATGCGACTTTGGACTTTGATGCCGGGGTGGCTGGGGCGGCCGCAAGCACCGTCGGCGGGCCGGCTCTACACCTTACTCGGCGTCCGAGAGATGGCCGGCGAGTTTTTCTTCACTGGCGTTACGCTGATGGTCTTCATGGGTGTCGCGTGTCTCTTTGGTCTGCTTTTGCTGCACATAATCTTTCGCCGCAAAGAGTGGCTGGCAATCGGAATCGCGTGGCTCTTGCTTACCGTGACTGTTGCGATTGGCAGCCGGTCATTTTTGATTGGCCTGATCTTCGGAGCGATCTTCGCCGCGCTATTGATTGGAGTGGCTACGAGATTTGGTTTGCTGGCGGTCACCACCACACTGTTTTTCATATCTTTCTTCGGGAATTCTCCGATGACGACCGACTTCAATACCTGGTATGCGCCTCCGGCAATCTTCGCGCTGGTAGTCACACTAATGCTGGTCGCTTACGGCTTCTATATTGCGCTCGCTGGGCAAAAGGTTTTTAGGGGAAAGCTGCTGCCGGACTGAGCGAGTCCGCGGACATAGATTCAACGGAGATACGGCGCGACGTTCCTGGCGATCTGATTGAACTCTGCTTCTGTGAGGGGCAAGCGGCGAAACGCAGCCCAGCTCTCGCGCGGGTGGAGATTTCCGCCAGCCGCCGCATCCGAACCATACAAGATTCGTTTCGCTCCCACCTGGCGAATTCGCTTAGCTACGAGGGCCGCGTTGGCTTGCGAAATGTTTAGATCCACACTCGACGCCACATCGAACCATAGACGACGCGCACGCGGGTCGCGCCGCTCAACTGCTGCGGCCAGTTCAGCCATCGCTTCATCGGCACGCGGATCGTTGTAGCCAGGTCCAGTCCCGGCGAGATGCGCCACTTGCACATCAATGTTTCGAGCCAGCGGCAGCAGTTGCTCCAGAAACACGCGCGCCTGCGTAGCGCCATACGGACGCTGTTTCGAGATGGATGCTCGCAGGTGCACCACGATTGTCATGCGATGCTTATTGGCTGCGCGGAAGACTCGACCTACCTGCTCGACGTGCGCCGGATTCTCTAGCTGCACATCTGAGTTACCGAAATGTAGCTTGAGACCGCGCTTGAGATTTGGGTCCTTCGCGCATCGTTCAAGTTCAGCGAGCGCATAGTCCTCAAGCGGATTGAAGCTGCAGAAGACCCGCAGACGTTTCGGATAGAGCGCCGCCTGCGCGCTGTTCCAGTCGTTCTCAGCTCGAACTTTGGTGTATTCGTCTTCAATGGTGCGCGACGGATTTCCCCAGGTGTAGGCAACAGAGAGCAGGAGCGCGCGTTGAATGCCGGCCTTGTCGAGCAGCGCAATTACGTCTGCAGCGGCGAGGGTTTGCGACTCGGGCGCGCCGGGCATGAGCAGCTTCACCAGTGGCGGACTGAAGATGTGTTGATGATGGTCCGCCACGGGCGGAGTTTGTCCATGCGCGACAGTCGCCAGAATGAGGAGCGCGAGGATCCGCAAAAGCTGAGATTTCATGGTAGAGAGGAGTATACGCTCTCAGCGGTGGGCAGTGGGCAGTGGGCGGTGAGCAGTAGGCAGTGCGCAGTAAGCAGACGGCAGGAAGTCAGTACCACCTGCTGCTGCTCCTCTCCCTTTGGGTTCTTCTCCCTCTCCCCATGGGAGAGGGCTGGGGTGAGGGAGCGCAGCTTTAGGCTGGATGAGAGTGCGAAGCTTAACGGGAGGTTAAAAGAAGTGAGCAGTAAGCGGCTTCGCCGCGCCACATTGCGGTAAGGCTGAGCCTTACCGGTTCACGGCCCTAAAGTAATTCGAGTCTACGCCTCGAACATCGGCGTAGCAGCAAAACAACCCACTCACCGATACGGTAAGCCAGAGGCTTGCCGCACTGTGCGGCGGCAAAGCTGCGCAAAGGCGCATTCCAAAATAACGATAACCGGAATCCCTTTGCAGTTTTTGAAACTGGCGACGATTCGTGTAGTACAAGGAATAGGCAAGAAAGCAGTGAAAAGAAAAGCAGAGGGCCCTATGAATCAGAGCAGCCGCATTCCATTTAACAAAGTCCGTTTCCTCACTCTCGCATCATGTTTGGTTTTAATCTCTCTCTCGCCAACCGCGCGTGCGCAATCCGACAAAGCCCAAAAGATTGATGCGCTGATGAGGCCCTTCGTCCACGCGAATCAGTTTTCGGGTGTCGTGCTGGCTTCTGAAAACGGAAAGGTCATTTATGAAAAGGCGTTCGGGCTGGCGAATGCCGACTACAAGATTCCTAATGCGGTGAATACGCGCATCGGCATCGCTTCGATTACCAAACTCTTTACCTCAGTCATCCTGACTCGCCTCATCGAACAGAACAAGATTGCCGGGGCCGACAAGCTCGCGAAGTACATTCCCGATTTTCCCAATGGCGACAAGATCACAATCGAGATGCTGGCGCGGCACCGGTCCGGTATTCCGCATCGCGTCATGCCGCCGGAAATGGAATCGGTCGCCTTCACCTCCTCCGAGTTCGTCGAAAAAGTGAAACAGGCAAAGCTCGCATTCGAACCGGGCACGGCGCGGCTTTACAGCTCGGGGGGCTATGCGGTTTTGGCACGCGCGCTGGAAATTGCTTCCGGCAAGACCTACGCGCAGCTTCTGCAGGAAAACGTTTTCACACCGGCGGGGATGACCGACTCAGTCGATTTTGATGGTGAAGCGGTGATTGAAAGACGCGCGCACGATTACTACCTTTCGCCGAACGGCCTGGTGAACGTGCCTTTGAAGAATTATTCATTTCTGGTGGGCGCGGGTTCGGTGTACGGCACGGCGCGCGACGTTTATCGATTTGCCGAAGCCGTCCTCGACGGGAAATACGGTGCCGGGGTGAAGGCGGCGTTTCAGGGGCAGGGTCCTTTCAGCGGCAGCGGCAGCACGAACGGGCATCGCTCGTATTTCGAAATGGCGCGCGACAAAAGGAGCGGGTTCGTCATCGTCTCGAATAATGGCGGAGTGTTTGATTTGATTTCGCAGGGCGTGAAAGAAATTCTCGAAGGGAAAGAGCCGACGGTGAAGAGCTTTACTGTTCCGACGATCATCCCGAACCCGAACAAGAGCCTTGAAGAGTTTCTCGGACGCTACAAGCGCGCGGACGGCGGTGAAACGGACGTCTATTTGAAGGGCGGGTTCCTGTATTCATCGGACATCAAACTTTATCCGATTAAACCTGACTGCTTCTTTGAATACCGGTTCTTCGGCGAAGCATGTTTCATTCGCGACGAGACGGCGAAGATCAAAGAGATTAAGTGGAAGGGGATCGGGTTTGATTTGACGTGGATGAAGCAGTGAGCAGTGGGCGCGGTTGTGGGCGGTGGGCAGTGAGCGGTGGGCGGTGGGCGCAGCGGACGCCAGCATAAAGTCTCGCACCCCAGCCGAGATGCTCGTCTGGGGACCCCGCCCTGGGGTGAAGCGCAGCGGAACCCCAGGAACGCCGTCGAAAAATTATCAAAGCCCGCGGAGCGGGCGGTAGCGGTTGTCGCGACCTCTATCGCCCGCTTCGCGGGCTCAATTGTTGTTGGCGCCCTCGATCCTGGGGCTGGCCCGCCAGGCTTTATGCTGTCATCCGCTCCGCGGACTAGAATCGCGCCGAGCTCGGCGTACTCCAAACTCGAATCAACGACGCGGCGGCAGGGTAAGGGCGAACCCATTTCTCTTTACGTTCTTCACGCACGACGTGTCTAAATCTTTGGTCGTGCCGCGCTCAACAAACGCAGCCATGACTCGCACGATGCAGTCGCTGCCCTGCAAACCGCCGAGACCATGGGCGCCATGCGGGACCACAATGTGCACGCTACTCGAAAGATGTTTTGCGACCGCGTCTCCGTGCGCGGGCGGCGTCACCGGATCCCATTCACCCGTGAGAATTAGAACCGGCGCATCGGCTTTCGTTGGTTCGCTGTAGTCTTTCGAAATCGTCGCACGAGGCCAGAGCGCGCAGGCTTCTCGCTGTTGCCGCAAGCGATAGTCTCCGAGAAAAGTGTTGGCCGATAGCCGTTCGCCTTCGCCGGGTTTGATCCAGGGAAGATCTTCAGCGCACGTAATGGAAAGGTAGAGGCCGTTGCTGCCGGTGGCGACGATCTGCTGGCGGTAGAGCAGCGCCGATTCTGCGAGGGGCGCAAAGTTCCCCTGCGCGGCTAGATGAATAACCAGTGGAACTCGACTCGCCGCCCGCGGTTGGTAGAGCATGTAGCGAACTGCTTCGGCCGCCAAATCGCGTGAGAGTGAAACTTTCGCCGTGGCTGAGTTTGGGAGACCTATTGCAACTTCTATCGGTCCCTTCAAGAGTCGTTCAAGAACCGCTTTTGTTTCCTCACGCAAATTCGGAAACGCTTTGTGGCATGCTTCATCGCCGGCACATTCGGCAATAATTCCCTGCAGCGCGCGCTCGTTCACGGCAGCGAAGTCGCGGGGCATGAACTGGTTCGTCGGCGCCACGCCCTGCAAAATGACCGTGCGGACGCTCTTCGGATGGCGCTTGAGATAGACAAGCGCGGCGCGGGTTCCATACGAACCGCCGAATAGATTAAGCCGTTCATAACCGAGCGCGGCGCGTACTTCATCAAGGTCATCCATGGCGATCGGCGTGGTGTAGAGCTTGAGATTCGCTTTCGGCTCTAGTTCCTGGCGGCACTTACGCACGTCTTCGAGCGGGAAAAAGTATCCGAGATAACTTTGCGGATCGGCCGGATTAAAAAGTTTGCAGTCCAGTGGGTGCGAGCCGCCGGTGCCACGCTGATCGATAAAAACCATATCGCGACGGGTGCGGATGGCGGCGAACGCCTGGGCTATGCCGGGAGCATCTTCAGTCGCGGAAGACCCAGGGCCTCCGGGAATGTAGACGAACGGATCAGGTTCGCGTTCCGGTCCCGTAGCCGGAAATACGACTACCTTAAGTGTGATCAGCCGCCCTTTGCGCGCCGCCCGGTCTTCGAAAACCTGATAAGTCCCGCAGACAACTTTCTCAGTAACTCCCGTAACCTGACAGGGCGTAAGTTCCAGACGCGCCGGCTTCTTTAACACTTGCCCAGCTGCGACGCTTAACAAGCCGAAACCAACAAGCGACAAGCAAGTAAGACGAATCGGGATCAATAGTTTTCGCATCGACGTTGATATAACGCTTTCCGGAGAGGAGAACAAGCTTTCTCTTACAGATGAGTGATGAGGAACGCAAAGAAGTTATCCACAGATTACGCAGGTTACACAGATGGGCAGGAGGCAGATGGCAGGCGGCAGAAGGCAGGAAGGAGGACAGGATTAACAAGATTTACATGATTTACATGTCTAGAAGGGCTAACGCGTGCGCGTAAATCTTGTTCATCGTGTTCATCCTGTCTAGTTTTTCGTGAGCGCTGTGAGCAATGGGCATATACTGCCTTCAAATAATCAGCATGACTCTGACCATCCATCTGCTTCGTCACGGACAGACAGCGCTCAGTCGCGATGACGTGTTCTGCGGATCCGGGCTTGATCCGGAGTTGACCCGTGAAGGATTAGAGATGGCCAAGGCTTTTGCCGCCACCTATCGCACAAAACCCTGGCGCGCGATTTACTCCAGCAGTCTTCGACGAGGCATCACTACCGCGGAGCCCCTTTGCGATGAGTTGGGAATTGGGATGGAGGTCCGCGCTGATTTAAACGAAATCGGTTATGGCGAGTGGGAAGGATCTAAGAAGGAGGACGTCGACAAGCAGTATCACGATGATTACCTCAGTTGGCTGGCAGATCCTGCCTGGCACGCGCCCACTGGAGGTGAGTCGGCAATTGCCGTGGCCCGCCGCGGATTAGGAGTAATCGATGAAATCAAGCAGGAGTTCGATCACGGCAACGTCGTGATTGTGTCTCACAAGGCAACCATCAGAATTATCCTTTGCAGCTTGCTCGGAATCGATGTCGGCCGCTTTCGTTACCGGATCGGCTGTCCAGTTGGCTCAGTTAGTGTGGTTGAGTTTTCTTCATCCGGGCCACTGTTGCACACGCTCGCTGATCGCAGCCACCTGGGCGAAGAGCTGCGATCATTGCCGGGAACGTAAATGAGAATTGATTCATTGGTTCATTGCCTCATTGAATCAATGATCAATGGATCAATGAAGCAATGAGTCAATGCGCGGCGGCGCGCCTTAGCCTTACTTTGTGATTCCCTTTTCCATACTCGATCTAGTTCCGGTGATACTCGGCGAAACGCCCCGCGAGGCGCTGCCGAAGAGTCTCGACCTGGCTCAACACGCCGAAAGGTTTGGTTACACGCGATACTGGGTTGCCGAACACCACAACATGACCGCGATTGCCAGTGCCGCGACCTCTCTCGTGATTGGTTACCTCGCGGGCGGCACCAAAACTATTCGCGTAGGATCGGGTGGAGTGATGCTGCCTAATCATTCGCCGCTGGTAATCGCCGAGCAGTTTGGCACGCTCGAATCGATCTATCCGGGACGCATTGATCTCGGTCTGGGCCGCGCGCCGGGAACTGATCAACGAACACTTCACGCGCTACGCCGCGATCCGAGACGCGCCGATGATTTCCCGCAGGACGTTTTGGAGTTGCAGGCATTACTCGCGCCGGTGAAGCCCGGCCAGGCGGTGCGCGCGGTTCCCGGCGCCGGCACAGAGGTCCCCATCTGGATCCTCGGATCAAGTTTGTTCGGCGCTGAGCTCGCCGCGGCCCTCGGACTGCCTTACGCCTTTGCTTCACACTTCGCGCCTGGCGCGCTGTTTGAAGCTCTCGATATTTATCGCAGAACGTTCAATCCTTCGAAACAGCTTGATTCTCCCTATGCAATGGTTGGGGTGAATGTCGTGGCGGCGGAAACGGATGAAGAGGCGCAACGTCTGTTCACCACGGTGCAGCAGTCATTCACAAACCTTGTGCGTGGCGCCGGTGGGAAGCTGCAGGCTCCAATCGACAACATCGAAGAGTATTGGACGCCGGCGGAAAAGCGCGCGGCTTCACGCATGCTGGAACACTCGATCGTCGGTTCGAGGGAGACGGTGCGCAGAGGTCTGGAAAGCTTTGTTGAGCTGACTAATGCGGACGAGTTAATGGTGGTCACGAGCCTATATGATCATGCGGCGCGTGTCAGGTCGTATGAGATCGTCGGGGAGATTCGTTCAATGAGCCATTGACTCATTGGTTCGTTGATACATTGAGCCATTGATTCAGTGGTCGCCGAGTCCGCGGAGCGGATGCCACTCCGCGGACTCGACACTTCAGAAATTCGTGAACAGCAAATGATTATTGGGCGTGGAGCCTCCTCCTAACAGACCTCCGCCCGTACCCGTTAACCACTCCCTTAGTAGAGAGGTTCTTGATCGCTGTCTGCACTTGAGCCGGAGTAGCCCCCGGGTTGAGTTGCAGATATTGCGCGGTCACGCCCACCACATGCGGGGTCGCCATTGACGTCCCGCTGATGGTGTTAGTCGCCGTGTCGCCGGTACCCCACGCCGAAGTGATATCCACGCCGGGCGCATGCAGGTCAACGCAAGTACCATTGTTCGAAAACGAAGCCTTCGCATCGTTGATGTCCGAAGCGCCAACCGTAGTGGCTTCGGCGACGCGCCCGGGCGATTGGTTGCAGGAATTTACCGGCAGGCCCAAAGCATTCCCGTTGCCGGCCGCGATCGAAGTGGATACGCCGTCGTTGATCATGTTACGCACGGCGGTGTCGAGCGCAGCATTGGCGCTGCCGCCCAGACTCATGTTGGCTACCGCCGGTTGTCCGGCTTGATGATTTCCAGTAACCCAGTCCACACCCGCAATGATCGCCGCCGTAGTAGTCGATGCGCCGCAACCAAAGACACGCACCGCGACCAGGGTTACGCCCTTGGCAGCGCCGTAGGTCGAGCCGCCGATTGTGCCCGAGACGTGTGTGCCGTGTCCGTTGCAGTCCTCAGTGCTGGGAGTCGCATCGACAGTGTTAATGCCCGCGAGTACCCGTCCGGCGAGATCCTGATGAGTGGCGCGTATGCCGGTATCAATGACATAAGCCTTAACGCCGGCTCCGGTCGCGCTGTAAGTATATGAAGCCGACAGCGGGCGAGCGCGCTGGTCGATTCGATCCAGTCCCCAGGTCGGATTGAATTGCGTCGCCGAGAAGTGTCACGAGGCTGTCCTCCTCGACATAGGCGACACGCGGATCCAGACTTAACAGGCGCGCGGCCGCTTCCGGCATTCGCACCGAAAAGCCGTGGAGCGAGTGGCGGTAAATGTGATTGACCTCTCCACCGTAAATTCCCGTCAGAAGGGCGGCAAGTGTCGGAGCTAAAGAATGTTCGCCTCTCGGTCCCGCCGCCGAATCATGTAGCACCACGATGTATTGGTCAGCCACCGCATTTTCGACCTTGAGCAACTTGCTCAGACCCTGAACAAGATCCGGCTGCGCACTGGATGAACGGGTCGAAATGGTGAGCCCCGCGAGTAAGGCAATAGCAAGCATGGCAACGAGGAATTGCTTGGACTTGGACATGATCAATCTCCTTTGGTTAGGCAGAGTTGGTCTTACGCGTTTTCAAACACCCTCGATCTTGATCTCTGAATTGAATGGTTACTTGTCGCCTACTTCGGGAAATGAAAGTTACGGGACAGGTTATTTCAAAATTGCATTTAGCTTGCGTGAGGCATGGATTGACGGGATGAGATCATATGGATTGACGGAGTGAGATCATTATGGGAGCGAAGCGACCGGGTTACGTCTTAACCCGCGAAGCGGGTGTCAGCATAAAGCCTGAGGTGGAGCGAAGCGGAACCCCAGGAACTCGCCAAGCAAAAGATTGAGCCCGCGGGAGCGGGCGACACGTTGACGAGTTGCAAGAAAATTGCGTGGACTAGCGTGATAGCCTGTGAAAATGTCTGACTCCTACACCCACCTGCTCTATCACATCGTGTTCTCAACGAAGGATCGACGTCGCCTCATTACGCCTGAATATGAGGTGCGTCTTCATGATTACCTCGGCGGAACAATCCGCAAGGTGGGCGGCGTTTCGCTGGAACTCAACGGTACCGAGGATCACATTCACCTGCTTGCAAAACTCCGTCCAGATTGCGCCCTGTCCGATATCTTGCGAGAACTGAAGGCCAACGCGACGGGCTGGATGCATGACATTTTTCCATCGGTGAAGAACTTTTCGTGGCAGCGTGGTTACGGCGCATTCACGGTGAGCCAATCAAATGTCGACACGGTGCGCCGATACATTTCGCGACAGAAGGAGCATCACCGGAGATTTTCCTTTCGGGACGAGTTCTTTCAATTCCTCAAAGAGAACGGTATCGAATACGACGAACGATTTATCTGATGACTTGGCTGTCGCCCGCTCCGCGGGCTCAAATTGTTACTGGTGGCCTTTTCCTGGGGCTTGCGCCCCAGGCTTTATGCTGCCGTCCGCTCCGCGGACTTAACGCACTCTGCTCACCGCCCCGCTCACAACCCCACCGGCGCCGGATAGCCTTTGCCCTTAAGCGCAGCGATCGTGATGACGATCTCGTTTTGATTTTGCGATCGCGTCTGTTTCGCAGGCTTCGCGGCAGCGCGTGTGCCCTTCTCTGTTTTTGAAACCGAAGGACTTGGAGATGGGGCTGCGTTAGAAACGGTGGAATTGCCGGACATCTTTGTGAGCGCTTCCAACACCTGCGTTCGCTCATCCGCGGTGAGGTCTTCCATCTTCACTCCGTATGCTTCCAGCACCGCGCGCAGGCCTTCCTCGGTGTTGGTATTTTGGTCGTACACGTCGCGATAAATGTGCAGGCTGCCGTCTTCGACCGTAATCGTTTCATACCGCAGTTCAACCGGAATAGATTCTTTGAGTTTCAGTTCCTTCGTTTCCGTTTTAGCGCGAGCATGATTATTCATTTCCGCGTCAGTCAGGCTTGAGCCGGCAAGTCCCGCCAGTTGCTTTGAGAAGTCACGTACCTGCGGGGTCGTCAGGCCAACACAACCATGCGAGCCAAACTTGCCGAGTTTTGCCGGAGACTTTCCGCCGTGAATGAGCGACGGTCCGCCGATGGGAATCTTGATCGGGCCGAGCGGATTCAAACGGCTGCCAGCCTCGACTGTTTTCCCGGCGCTGACATTTTTCATCTTCGCTACCCACGGCTCGTCGGGAGGCGTCCAGGTTGGATTGAAAATGATCGTGCGGGCTTTTCGCAGGCCGGTCGGCAGAGGGAATTCGGGATAGCCGATCGCGATTTTGTAAGACTTCACCAAACGCCCTCCGTCGAACACATCCATTCGATATGCGGGAGCGTTTACGACCACTCGTGAGTCGGTGGGGACTTCATTCACCTTGGCGGTGCCAGTTCCTGCCGTTTTGTCGGACACGTCTTCACCCTGCCAGAGCTCATTGACCAGGGCCGCAAGCTGTCCGGACTTTTCCTCGCCGATCACTGCCTTGATCTTCTCTTGCGCTTCCGCGTGAGCGCGCACGTTTCCCTCTCGTTTTTCCAACTCTGCCTCGTCAAGTTTAGCGGTCTCAGAGCGGGCCAGTTCCTTCAGCTTTGTGACTTCCTCGTCGTTTAGCTTAAGACGTGTTTTTAGCGTTTCGGCGAATGTGTTGTCGGCGAAGAAAGCATCAAGCACGGGCAGCGTGATTGGTTTCGCATTTGCAGAATCTGTGTTCAACGGCGAGGGCGAAGACAACGGCGACGGTGAACCGGCGCTGTTCGTCTGAGTTTTCGAATCAGGTTGCGGAACACACCCGGCCGTCAGCAAGAGCGCACTTAGAATTGCGATATGTATGAAAAGTCTCATCAATTTCTCCGGTACCAGAAGTAGTTTCAGAAAAAACGTTGCAACGATCATTCCCGATGCCTGACGCTTTCAAACCGACGTGAACGGCGTGCTGGTTGACCGATAAGCGAACGGCGATTGGGCTTTCTGTCCACCGGAAGAACGCATTGGAGTTCGGTGGGAAAGGATCTTTGACCGGATTTACAGGATTGACTGGATTAAGCAATCAACCCGATTGAGCCCGCGGAGCGGGCGACAGCTCGATGCAAAAGAAGAGTTTCTTTTTGGGAAGAGTTTATTCAATGGCTCGCTCATCACGGAACGTGTTGCCGGCAATACGCAGCAAGCTGCGAAGCAGCGGAGGTAGTTAAGCCCAAGGCGAGGCTTTGCGAGCCTAGGGGACGGGTGCACACAAATTGTTTGGAGCCGCGGAGCGGCGACCGATAAGCGCGCTGAGTTGTCAGGCTTTGAAGCTGCAATGCCGACCCTCCGGGATGTGCTCCAAAAAATCTCTGTCGCCCGCTTCGCGGGCTCGGTTGAGCTAAGAAACTACGCTCACCCAAGACTCGCAAAGCCTCGTCTTGGGCTTAGCTATGACCACTGCTTCGCAGCTCGACTCCTATTTTCGGAGGAGCGGATAAGGATTGATGTTGACGCCATCCCACCAGCGCTTTGGATCGGAGGTCATCGCGATGGAAAAGTGCAGATGATAGTTGCCGGCCCCGGCGTTCCCCGTATCGCCAACGTACGCGATGGTTTGCCCCTGGATCACGAAGCCGCCTTCATACAAACCGTCTGCATAACGTTCCAAGTGGGCGTAATAGTAAATGAACTTTTGGTCATCACTTGACTGGTAGATGGTGGTGCCGCCGGCTTTGCTTTGAAATAGTCTTAGGACTTTGCCGGCCGCAACCGCCAGCACCGGTGTCCCTTTCGCGGCAGCAATGTCGATGGCGTCGTGCACACGTCCGTCTCCGCGCGCCGCGGTAAATGTATCGAGCAGTTGAGCACTGCTTACGCCGGCAACCGGAATGATTAAACCCGATGGTTGAACAATGGGAGCCGGACTGGATTGAGCGTTGCTGTTATTCGCTGACGGCGTAGGCGCGGGTGATACTTCGGCAGATGGGCTCAAGGAAGTTAGCGGCGTCGAAATCGTGAATGGCGATGGCTCAGAAACTGGCGAAGGAGTAACTGTGGGAACGTTTGGGTAACGTTGTCTTCGGTTGAGCCACGTCAGAAGAACGCCAAGTGTCGCCAGGAACACCAGAGCTATCAGAAGGGTTTTCGCGCGTTGCCTTAGTGCCCATTTCATGAAGAGACCTGGTTGTTCATGGCTTAAGGAGAATCCACAGATTACGCTGATTTAGCGAGTTGATCCATTGAATCATTGAATCATTGTTTCAATGAACCAATGATACTTCCCGGCCGAAACATTCGCTGCTGCCCACTCGTAGGACGAGTGTGATGAAAGCAATCGTCTATCACGAACACGGGTCCGCGGACGTGCTCAAACTGGAAGACGTCGAGAAGCCTGTCCCTAAAGATGACGAAGTTCTGATCAAGGTGCGGGCGGCGTCAATCAATCCGCTCGATTGGCGTCTGATGCGCGGCGAGCCGAAGATCATTCGGGTGATGGCCAGGCTGATGGGGGGCATAGGAACCGGCCGCCCCGGTGTTGACGTCGCGGGTGAAGTTGAGGCAGCCGGAAGCAAGGTTAAGAAGTTCAAGGTGGGCGACGGAGTGTTCGGCAGTTGTGCCGGGGCGCTCGCCGAATACGCGTGCGCAGGCGAAGCGAAGGTCACGCTCAAGCCTGTGGAGGTGACGTTTGCACAAGCGGCGTCGATTAACGTCGCGGGCCTCACGGCATTGCAGGGTCTGCGCGATAAGGCGAAGCTGCAACGCGGCGAGAAGGTTCTGATCAACGGCGCCGCGGGCGGCGTCGGCACATTCGCGGTGCAGGTGGCGAAGCACCTGGGCGCTGAGGTTACCGGCGTTTGCAGCACGCGGAATATCGAGATGGTGCGCTCAATTGGCGCTGACAGGACGATCGATTACACGAGAGAAGATTTCGTAAATCTGCCGGACCGATACGACGTGATCTTCGAATGCGTCGGCAACAAGTCGCCCTCGCAACTGCAAAGCGTGCTCAAGCCTAACGGAAGAAGCATCGGTGTGGGTGCGCCACATGATCTGTCGATGATTGGCTTGCTGGCCGGCGCCCTCACGGCGATGCGTCTCTCAATGTTCTCAGATCGAAAAGTGACAGCGTTCCTGGCAAAAGGAAACGCGGACGACCTGGCTTTCATAGGAAACATGATCGCCAGCGGCGAACTCACGCCGGTCATCGATCGAGTTTATGACTTGAATGAAAGCGCGGATGCGATGCGATACCTCGAAGAAGGACACGCGCGCGGAAAAGTGATTATCACAGTGGCCAGTGGGCAGTGAGCGGTGGGCAGTGAGCAGTGGGCAGCCTGAAAGGCTGCCAGAAGGTAGCCGGGGGTGAGCGAGTCCCGACGTGTCGGGACGAGCGACACCCCTGGATCGCTTTAAAAAAAGACCGGCGCCCTGAAGGGCGCAAAGAGGAAGCGACACCAGCTTAGATCCAGCCAGGCTGTTCTGAAGCGCATTCGAAATCGTCTATCGCCGGCTCCGCGGGCTCTAAATTCTCTTACTTGCGCTCCTGGGGTTTGGTCGTCCCGAACATCGGGATTCGCTGCACCCCAGGCTTTCCGCTTTCGTGCGCTTCGCGCACTTCACCTCTAACCGCTAACTACTGCTCAATGCTCAATGCTCACTGCTCACTAGCCTCGACCGTCACCGGCGTGCCGTTGAAAGCGGCCGTGCCGCAAAGCGCGTCGATGGCTAAATTATCGGTGAGGTCGTTGATACTCGCGCCGGCGTTCTGTTGAGCCACGCCCAATTGGACTCCCTCGCGATCATGACCCCAGCCGTGAGGGATGCTTACCACACCGCGCATCATCTCTTCAGATATCTCGATCGGAATCTCGATTGAACCCGCTCTCGATCTCACTACAACTCTTTGTCCTTGCTCCACCGAGCGTTCGGCAGCATCTTCCGGGTGCATAAGCATGGTGCATGGCGGCTTACCTTTAACCAGCCGCTCGCTGTTGTGCATCCACGAATTATTACTGCGCAGGCGGCGCCGGCCAATTAAAAGCAGATGACCATTGCGGGCAAGATGCTCGCGCTCCCAAACGCGCTCCCAGGTCTTGAGGCGCTCGATATCTTCAACTAAGGCTTTGGGCGCTAACTGGACGCGTTTGTCAGGAGTGCGCAGCCGTTGCGGGAGACATGGACGCAGCGGTCCGAGGTCGATTCCATGTACTTCCTTCTTCAGCTTGCGCAGATTCAAACCCTTCGAAAACGGATTAAGCTTGTCGCCGTATGGTCCGAACCGCAGCCCCAAATCCAGCTGTCTTTCGGGTCCTAAGAAACGTTGGCCAAGCGTGCGTTTAAGTTTTCCGACCACGCCTGCGTTTTCCATGCGCGTTTGCAGCTCAAGAAAGATTTGCCACTCGTGCCGTGTCTCACCATTGGTTTCAAACAGCGGCGGCGAAAACTTCGCGACGTTGCGCACTCCAAAAAGATGAAAGGCGATGTCGTAGTGACCACGTTCAAGCGGCCCTGTCGGCGGCAGAATGAGGTGCGCGTGTCGCGTGGTTTCGTTGATGTAAAAATCAATTGAAGCCATGAATTCGAGACCGGCGAGCGCCCGATCCAACTCACGTCCGTCGGGCGTCGAAAGCACGGGATTGCCGGCGTGCGTCACCAGCGCCTTAATCTGCCCCTCGCCTTCCGTCAGGATTTCTTCCGCCAGCGCGGCCACCGGCAATTCGCCGCCGAACTCCGGAAGTTTGCGCACGCGGCTGTGATAGCGGCCATAACTACCGCGCGGCGCAAGCGACTCGGGCGCATTGACTGGATCAAAAGCAGGAAGCGCAAACATGGCGCCGCCCGGACTGTCTAAATTTCCAGTCAACGTGTTCAGACAATTGATCAGCCACTGACAGAGCGCGCCGAACTCTTGCGTGCTGACGCCGATTCGTCCATAGCAGACGGCGGATTCAGCGGTCGCGAATTCTCTCGCCAGCGTTCGTATCTGACCTGCTTCCATTCCGGTAATCGATGCGACTTGTTCCGGAGAGAAGCCGCTCACCATTTCACGAAGTGTCTCGACGCCATCCGTGAACGAAGCTAGCGCACCGAGCCGCGTGAGTCCTTCGGCAAAGACGACATGAAGCAGCGACAGCAAAAAGAACGCATCTGTCCCGGGCCGGATGAACCGATGCTCGTCAACCAGCGCGGCGGTTTCATTTCGGCGCGGGTCGATAAGCACGACTTTGCCACCACGCGCGCGAATGTCTTTCAGTCTTTGCGGCATGCCGGGCGCCGTCATCAAGCTCCCGTTTGACGCTGCGGGATTCGCGCCGATCATCAGGAGAAACTTCGTGCGATCGAGATCCGGAATCGGAATAAGTAGTTGATGGCCGAACATCAGGTAACCAGCGAAATGATGCGCTAGTTGATCTACTGAAGTTGCCGAAAACTTATTGCGCGTGTGCAGGCTGCGCAGGAAGGGCGGCGCGAACAGCAGCGCGCCGTAGCTGTGCACCGTAGGATTTCCCAGATACGATGCGACCGCGTGCCGGCCGTACTGCGCTTGTATCCGTTTGAGGTTCCGGGCCACTTCATCGAAAGCTTCGTCCCACCCAATGCGTTGCCAACCTTGCGGCGTGCGTCGCACCGGATGTTTCAAACGGTCTTTGTCGAAATGAAGGTCTTGTAAGGCAACCGCCTTTGGACAGATGAAGCCGCGGCTAAACGGATCGTCTTTGTCACCGCGGATGTCGAGACTGCCGTCAGCATTCTGCGTGATGACGATGCCGCAGATCGCTTCCGTGAGATTGCAGTTGCGGTAGTGAGCAGACTTGTTTTCCGCAGCGGTCATGGTTTGTGAAAGCGTTCCTTGCAGAAGCCCAGTGCAGAAGCGCGCACGAAGTAAGCGCGCTCTTCAGCGCGCGCACGAAGTAAGCGCGTTCTTCAGCGCGCGCACGAAGTAAGCGCGCTCTTCAGCGATCATCAGACGCCGCGCTTACTTCGTGCGCGCTTCTGCATTGCCGGCAGCGGCCTGATGCTCAATCGCTTTCGCGGCCAGACGCGTCGCAACTTCAGTCAGTTGCGCTTCTTCGCCGCTCGGCGCCTGCGGCTCGGTGTAATACATGGCGAACGAGCCGAGCACTTTCCCCCGGCGTGACAGGATTGGCGTTGACCAGCAGGCGCGCAGGACAGTGCCTTCCGTTAGTCCGCGAAAATCGTCCCAAAGCGGATCGGTACGGATGTCGGTGACCACCACACGCTCGCCACGATACATCGCCGTCCCGCACGAACCATGCTTGGGACCAATCGGGGCGCCATCGACCGCTTTAACGTAATGATCGGGAAGACTTGGCGCAGCACCATGCAGGATGTGATTACCATCAGGACTGAGTAGCAGGACCGAGCAAATCATCTCGGGTGATTGAGCTTCGATCATCTGGACGAGCGTCGAAAGGATGTCTTTGAGCGGCACGTTCGCGGCGATCATTTCCTCTATCTTCGTCTCACCGTCGCGCAGGGCGCCTTCATCCGTAACTGCGCCGCCACCGAGTTTCTCGCGCAGCTCTTCAGGGAGCACCAGCTGTTCAGTCTTCGCTTCCGATTTACTAAAATCCGGCATCAGGTAAGTCTCCTGCAAGTCCGTTCGGCTGGGCGACATTGTACGCCTGAGAATGCGGCGTTACCATCGCGCAATGTTTGCCAGAGCCATCGTGCGCCCGCCGGCTCCGAACTTTGCGGAGGGTTTGACGACGGCGGGATTGGGCCCGCCGGATTACCAACGCGCGCTCAGCCAGCACGAGGCGTATTGCGCGGCATTGGAGCGGTGCGGATTGACCGTAACTCGCCTGGAAGCGGACCCGAATTACCCGGATTCGTGCTTCGTTGAGGATGCGGCGGTCGTCATTCCGGAATTTGCATTCCAGTGTGCCCGCGATCCAATCCCGACGCGCGTGGTCGTGACGCGGCCGGGTGCCGCCAGTCGTACCGGTGAAGTTGAAAGTATGCGCGCCGCGCTCGAGCAGATGGCCCCTGAGTTCGCCATCCAGCAGATTCAACCGCCGGGTACATTGGATGGCGGGGACATTTGTGAAGCGGGAGAACACTATTTCATCGGCCTATCGGAGCGAACAAACGAAGCGGGCGCAGAGCAACTGGCGCAGTTTGTCACGGCGCACGGCTACACGGCCGGCTTTGTCGATATACGCGGGAGCGATTCGCTGTTGCATTTGAAGAGTGGCTTGGCTTATCTCGATAGCAATCGACTGGTTGTCACTGAAACACTTGCCGAGCGGAAAGAGTTCGCGGGCTTTGATCTAATTGTCGTGCCGCGCGGGGAGGAGTATGCCGCGAACTGCATCACGGTAAACGATTACGTTTTGGTCGCGGCGGGCCACGAACAGTTTGAAGGAAAACTGCAAAGATTGGGGCTTAAAACCCGGGCGCTCGATATGAGCGAGTTTCAGAAGATGGATGGCGGCTTGAGCTGTCTGTCGCTGCGCTGGTGAATGGGCTTTCCTCAAAGTCCGAAAAAGCAGCTTTCATTCACACCGGGCTTTAGCCCGGTGATAAGCAGAGGAGGAAACTCGTGAACCGTTTTAACGGTTTACTGGTTTTCTCAAGACACTCACGCGAGGCTACAAAGGACTTGCCCTGCAAACGACAATGAGAAACCGTTAAAACGGTTCCTGGGATTTCTCGGACTTTCATCACCGGGCTGAAGCCCGGTGTGAATCAGAGTAAGGCTCTCAGACTTTTGAGGCAAAGCGTTGGTGACGCGATGGTCTGTTTCGTGTGACTCACTGTTCGGCGTAAACTGTACTTCCAAGAAACGACTGACGCACTTCGGACGGAAACCCGACCGTCAGGGAGGGTGCTGATGCGACGCCGCCAACATCCAGGAGAACGATTATGAATATTCGACATCGGCTGTTTTTACTTTTCACCGTTGTGCTACTCGCCGCAGCTGCGTTCATACAAACGGCATCGGCCCAACCAAAGACTCTGCAACCTGAGTCGCGTTTCGCAAAACTCGATGACGCGCGCGTTCATTACGTGAGTTACGGCAAGGGTGACGATGCGCTGGTGCTGATTCATGGATGGACGCAAAGCATCGACGCCGCGTGGCGTGATCAGATTCCGGAATTCGCGAAGCACTACCGCGTGATTGCGCTCGACCTTCCCGGCCACGGCAAGAGCGACAAACCCCAGTTCTCAAAGGACTCGGTGCCAAAGGATCAACCGAGGAAGCCATTCGTTTACTCGATGGATCATTTCGCGCGGGCGGTTGCGGCCGTGATGCTCGACGCGAAAGTAAAGCGCGCCGTGCTCATGGGCCACAGCATGGGCACGCCGGTCGCGCGTCAGTTTTATCGCAAGTTTCCGCAGAATACGCTCGGAATTGTCATTGTTGACGGATCGCTGAGGCCTTTCGGCAACCCGGCGATGATCGATCAGTTGATCACAAACTTGCGCGGCCCAAACTACAGCGCCTCGATCGATCAAATGTTTGGAATGATGTTTGGCGGCGGGCTGTCGGCCGAAGCTCAGCAGCGAATCAAGGCTTCAGCTGCGAACACGCCGCAACATGTCGTGGTGGGCGCGTTCGAAGGCATGGCCGACTCGGGGATTTGGGGCGAAGACAAAATCAATCTGCAGGTGCTGGCGATTATGGCTAAAAACCCGTTCTTCCCGCCGAACGTAGAAGAATCATTTCGCGGCATAGCCCCGAAGATGGATTTTCACATGTGGGATGGAGTCGGACACTTCCTGATGATGGAAAAGCCCAAGGAGTTCAACGCCGCAGTTATTGCGTGGTTGGACAAAAATGGACTGCTGAAGAAGTAGTTCGCCGGTACGCATGCCTCTGGCATGCTGCACGCCGGAGGCGTGCGTACTAACTGACCTCAATTTCGACGGACGATCGCGAGGGACACGTCATCTGCGAGTGATCGCGTCGCAGCGAAATCCTGTACGGCGCCCAGGACTGAAAACAGAGCAGCGTCAGCCGAACTGGCCTGTGAGTCGCGCAGGTGTTTTTCCAGACGAGCATTACCGAACTCTTCGGCGGTACTGTTCCGTGATTCAGTGATGCCGTCGGAATAGATTAGCAACGTGTCGCCTTTGCTGAGCACGCACGATCCGCATTCATATTCCGCGTCGCCCAACACGCCGAGCAACAGCCCGCCTTCCGTCAACAACTCGAGTTCTCCATTCGCGCGCAGGAGCATTACCGGCGGATGTCCGGCACTGCAATAGCTGAGCAGGCCCGTGAACGGATCGAGTCGCGCCAGAAACAGGCTCGCCAGTGGGCCGAGGGGCGATGTGCGACACGCGTCACGGTTCACGTCCGTAACGATCGAGTGGGGCGCCGCTACCGGCGTAGTGTGCGCGCGCACCAGGCCGACCAGGTGCGGCGTCCACATGCCGGCGGCCAGGCCTTTACCGCAAACGTCACCTAACGCCATCACGATGTCATTCGCTGATTGCTCGACGGTGAAGAAATCACCGGGCAGTTGGCGCACCGCGAAAATCTCACTCGCGATTTCGAAGTCACCGAAACGGACGAGACGCGGCGCACACAGCCGCCGGTGCACCTGCGCTGCTTCGAAGATCGACGTGTGCAGTTCAGCGTAGTCCCGCTGCAGTTCTGCCAGTTTCGACTCGAGTTCCTGCCGGCCCGGCTTCCGGGAAGCGGTTCGGCGCGGCGCGTAAGTGCGGACATCGAGAGCGGGTTTGGTAGCTAAGCGATTGTTGAGAGAGTGCGTCATGATGCCTGTCTTTTGCGGCTTTGCCGCTCGATGTGCGGAATCCCGACTCGTCGGGACAGCCTTTCCGGTTGGTCCCCTACTATTGATTCGCTTTCATGATTCGAGGCAGAGCCTCGAATCATGAAAGCGGGAAACTAACGGGCGCCATTGGTACGCTACGCTTCGCGCCCTCACCCTAACCCTCTCCGAAAGGGAGAGGGAAACTAGCCAACGAACTTATAACCAGTTCCGTGCACGGTAAGAATGAAACGCGGCTCTTCGGGATTCGGTTCCAACTTCTGCCGGAGGTGCACGATGTGTGTATCCACGGTGCGCGTGTTCGGATAGTTCTCGTAACCCCAAACCGCGTCCAGCAACCGATCGCGACTCAACGTTTCCGCCGGATGCGCGACGAAGTATGCGAGCAACGCAAACTCTTTCGCCGAAAGCTCGACGCGTGATCCGTTTCGCATTACTTCGTTGCGCCGCACATTCACTTCGACGTCGCTGAATTTATATATCTCGGGCTCAGGCGAGTGCGGGGAAGCGCGACGCAAGACGGCTTTGACGCGCGCCATCAACTCGCGAATCGAAAATGGCTTCGTCACGTAATCATCGGCGCCAAGTTCCAGTCCGACGACTTTGTCGACTTCCTGACCGCGCGCCGTCAGCATGATGATAGGCAGCGAAGGCTTCTTCGCTTTGAGTTGCTTGCACACATCCAAGCCACTCATGCGCGGCATCATCACGTCGAGCACAATCAAGTCTGGTTCCTCAGCCAGCGCGCGCTCAAGCCCTTCCACTCCATCGCTCGCGCTAATGACTTCGTAGCCTTCATACTCGAAGTTGTCACGCAGACCGGCAACCATTGCGGGTTCGTCTTCGACGATCAAAATGCGCGTCTTCTTGCCATTCAGTACTTCGACGACGGCGCCGTCGCCATTTGCGTGTCCGTTAGATTTCACTTTGCTGCTCATGTTGGCTCCTCGAAAATTCTGTTGCTCTGCGCTTCTGTCACTTTCTTTCCGTTCAGCGGCAACGACAGAATGAACTTGCTTCCTTTGCCCGGCGTGCTCTCGACCGTAACGTGACCGCCGTGCGCGTTAGTGATGTGCCGAACCAGCGACAGGCCGAGGCCGCTTCCTTTTGTGTTATGCACGAGCGGGTCGCCGGTGCGATAGAACTTTTCAAAAATCTTTGTCTGCTCGCGTCGCGTGATACCGATGCCGCGATCCTCGACCTCCAATTTCACGGCGCCGTTCTCGCGATAGAGTCTGACGCCGAGAAACTTCTCTTCCGGCGAGTACTTCAATGCGTTATTCACCAAATTGAGCAGCGCCCGCGCCATCGCCTCGCGATCGACGTAGACGGCCGGCAGGGTTTCGTCGATTTCCTCTTTCAAGGTAAATCCCTGCTGCTCGATTTGATAACGATACGAATCGAGAGTGTTGCGCACGAGATCGGCGATGTCGGTCTCGCGAAATTCGTATTCCTTGGCGCCGGCCTCGATGCGCGAGAAATCCAGAATGTTGTTGATGAGGCCGGTGAGCCGCTCACTCTCTTTACGAACGATGCGGTAGTACTCCTGCTTCTTTTCCTTGGTCGTGATGCGGCCCAGCTCCAGCGTCTCAGCATACAAACGAATCAAAGCCAGCGGTGTGCGCAGTTCGTGCGAGACGTTCGAGACGAAATCGGACTTAAGCTTTGCCAGCGCCATCTCTTTGCTCACGACGCGTTTGGTGAGGATGAGCCCGATCACAATCAAACCGGTGAGAATCCCGAGAATAATGAAGTTGCGACGCATCCAGGTTTGACCGATCTCTTTTATGCTCGTGCCCTGGTATCTAATTCCCATTGAAAGGCCGCCGAATACTTGCTCGAACCTGCGCCCCACCTCCGGCTTCCCTGCCCACCCGGCCGTCATGGCCAGCGGTTTCATCTCGCCCTTTCCTTCGGAGTCTGTGGGATAGATCATCATCTCGATCTGATTTCCACTCTGGTCGCGGGACTTCGCGTCAACGGCTTCTTTCAGCATTCCGGGAAAGAATGTCTGCTTGAGGTAGTGCGGATCAAAGCACGCGCCGGCTACCACCGCACGCTCCTTCGGCAATTCAGGTAAGGTGAAGTACGCGGTGACGAGATATGCATGGCCTTCCTTACGCTTTGTTTGCTCGCTATAGAAGCTGAAGGGTCGCGCTTTCTTATTCAGGCCCTCGACCATCTGCCGCGTCTCACCGAGCCAACTGCGGGACATCTCTAAAAAGCGGTGGCGCTCTTTACTTACATACTCGTCTGCAAGTTGGGACGGCTGAGTCCGGAAAACAATTCCTTTTTCGTCCCACATGAAGGCATGAGCGAGCGATGGATTGCTTATCAACAGCGCGTCGAGCGCCTTCTCCTTCTCCTGGGCAGTGGTATTCGGTGAAGGAAAACTGTTGCGCGTGTCCTCCGTCATGGAGATGGCCTTTTTGACGATCGCCTTTTCCGTAATCGCGAGGTACTCACTGAAATCGCGGTGGATCGCGCCCTCTAGCACTTTGCCGCGCTCGAACGTTTTCAGTTGATAGAAGTTGACGACGATAAGGGCCGCCGCCGGCAGGAGAACGGCAACGCCGAGCGTCAGGATCAACCGAAATCGATTGAAGCCGCTCAGGAATTTTCGTTTCTGCATATCGGGACCTCTGACCAAATCGCGGCCAGTATAAGACGCAGGGGGCGGCGGCGTGTCAAGCTCAAGTAAAAAGATGTCAAGAGTTGTGAAGACCCCGCGGCGCATGTGGGAACACCGCGCCCTCGCCCGCATTGTCTGGATTGGGAACGCGGGCGCCCTCGCCCGCATTGTCTGGATTGGTAACGCCAGCGCCCTCGCCCGCACGCCTTCCGTTGTTTCGCCTGCTAACGAACGCTAGTCGTGATGGCGATAGCGAGCGCTACTGAACGGCCATTCTTCAGGTCGAGCGCAGAGTCTCGCCTTCACCGGATTGTTCTCAATGTACCTTACCGTCCTCGCGAAATGATTAGCGCTCAATCCGCCTCTGCATGAGCATTCGATCGCTCGGTGATTCTGAGGCCGCCAGCTCGCAATGCCACCTCATCAAGACCGCCTTAGGAACGGAATCATAGAGACGCAACGTCACGAACTGAGGAATCTCGCAGCCATCAAAATGCGGCAAGTATCCGCGGCTGTGCCAGCCCGCTTCTCTTAGCTCATCTTTATGCGGACTCTGCCAAAGCGACATAGGAGTCTCCAGCAGATGCAGTCGCAAAGTTGCGGGCGAGGGCGCCCGCGTTCCCAATACCAACGTCTTATTGCCAATGGGCGGTGGTATTATGTCACCGCTCGTCAGACGTCGTCGCCTATTTTTTGATGCTCTTCCTACAGTCCAATCTCGCCCAGTCCTTTCAATCCCCGTTTGTGCGTGTGCTGCTGGGGGCGATCGCGGTGGCGTTGCTCTACGTCTTTTACCGCGAAGTAAAAAAAATCCCCGCCAAACTCTTCACGCTGATGATCACGGCGTTCGTCGATATGGTCGGACTGCTGATGATCATTCCCCTGCTTCCCTTCTACGTGAAGAGTCTGGGCGGCAACGGCATCGATGTGCTCGGGTTCAATCTCGGCATCGGCACAATTTCCGGAATCATCGTCGCCGCGTTCACCGTGGCGCAGCTTCTGAGTGCGCCGATGTGGGGAAGATTTTCTGACCGCGTCGGCCGGCGACCGACATTGCTAATCGCGATCGGCGCGGCAGGAATCTCGTATCTGGTCTTTGGCTTTGCGACGTCGCTTTGGGTCCTGTTTCTTTCGCGCCTCGTGCAGGGTGCCGGCGGTGGAACAGTCGGCGTGATTCAGGCCTACGTAGCGGACTCAACCGATCCAAAGGACCGCACGCGCGCGCTGGGTTGGTTGTCCGCAACGACAAATCTGGGCGTGGCGCTTGGCCCGGTGTTGGGATCGTTTGCGATTACGTTGGGCCAGCGAGATTTGATGCCCGGAGAGGCGACGCTTCAGATGGGCCCCGCGATGCCGGGTATCCTGGCCGCGGCGCTGTGCGGGCTGAACATGATTTTCGCATGGCGTTACCTCACGGAATCCCGTGAAGCGACGGTGCATACTTCATCTGATGTCGCGCCACGGAAGTCAAGCGAAGCTGCCTGGAGCATCCTGGCCCAGCCGAGCGAACCTTCGTCACGTTTGATTCTGATTTACGCGATCAGCATCGGCGCGTTTCAAGGAAGTTTCTCAGTCCTCGCCTTGTTTCTTAACGCGCGTTTTGAGGTAAACGAGCAAACAATCGGTTACTTCTTTATGTACACCGGCGCCATCTCGGTCTTCGCGCGCGTGCTTTTGCTTGGACGCATGGTTGACTGGCTTGGTGAAGCAAAGTTGTCCCGGCTTGGCTTGATCTTGCTCGCGGCTGGCGTGGTCGGCATGCCACTGTCGCAGAATCTCGGGATGCTGGCGATCGCGACCGCATTAATTCCTCTTGGCACCGCCTTCACCTTCCCATGCGTAACCGCGCTGTTGTCCCGCGTGATAAATCAACGCGAGCGCGGACTGTACATGGGCATGCAGCAGACTTACGGCGGGGTCGCGCGCATCATCGCGCCGCTCTTTTATGGCTGGGCGTTTGATTCCCTGGGAGTCTCGTCGCCTTACTTCTTCTCGAGCGCGATCATTGCGGCGACGATCTTTTTAGGATTCGGATTGGATAAGTATGTGAAGCAGGAACGAGCCACCGCGCTTGAAGCGCACTCAGCGGCGAAAGCAACGGCGCGCGCAGAAGGCAAAGGCTAAGTGAGAGATATCTCGGCTTTCGAACGCCCAAACCGACCCGTCATTAGGCCCGCAGGGCCGTTGTGTAGTAGCCACGACCGTCAGGTCGTGGTAAACACGCGGCAAGTGTAGTCGAGGTCCGAAGGACCGGCATGATCATGCCGGCCCTACGGGCCTCCAATGTTATTGATGGACTTTTACCACCGACCTGACGGTCGGGGCTACTTCAGTACGGCGCTTTGCGCCTGGACATACTAGACACTTCTAAGTTGCATCTGCCGTAATCTAATCACAATTACTGCAGAGCCTTCGCCGCTTCCAAAACCTCTTCCGGCCGCGCCCGCACAAAAAGATTCTCTGTCACCATTCGCCAGCGAATTGTTCCGGACGAATCGATCAGGAACTCTGCCGGCCGCGCAACACCAGCGCCATTTTCTCCCTGGCCCTCGTGAACCAGATCATAACGGCGGATTGTCTCGAGTTTTGGATCTGAGAGAAAAGTAAAAGTGTATCCGGCTTTTTGCAGCATGTAGTCGCGATTTATCTCGGGCCCATCAATACTGATCGCGACGGGACGGATTCCGGCTTCATTAAACTTGCTAAGATTCTTTTGGATGCTCCGCAACTCGGAGTGACAGATCCCTCACCAATAGCCCCGGTAAAAAACCAGCAAGACGCCTTTTGGCGGCTTGTTGTTAATTGGCTCAGTCAACAACTGAGCCAGCGTGACCGGCTTTGTGTTCGGATCAGTAAGAGAGAACTCGGGCGCCTTCTGTCCGACCTGTGGCGCTGCAGCCGATGCAGGCAGCCACTTGCCGACGACAAAGTAGAAGAAAAGAAACCCTACGAGGAGTAGTAGTCCAAGCGCTCCCGCCAAAGAGCTGAAAATTTTTGTGACGATTCTCTTGTCAGGTTTGAAAGCCCGGCGCAGTCCAAGGAACAAAAGGACCGCCGCAACTGCGAACAGGATCAAATTGACCCACGGAAAATCCCGCGTAATTGGCCACTCAATGAAAAGCAGCGAATAGCTAAGAAACGCGAAGAGAGTCAGCAGAAATCCCGCCCATAGCGGCCAGTTAAGCTTTTTCATGGCGGAACTATTTATCACAAAACGCCGTATAAGAACCAGGAATTAGGCAACGCGAGCGTCGTTGCTGCGTCTAAACACGAAAGGTTTTTGGAAATTCTTGAGCTTTTCCGCGCCTCAATGTTATCTTCTTGGCGGCCGCTCTGGCCCTTGTCATCAATTGACCGTTTTCTTTAACTGAGGATCCGACATGCAGAAACTGCAACCGATGTTAGTTCGTCGTTTTTTTGGTGTTTTAGCTACTGTTCTTGCCATCACAACTTTTGCCGTCGCCCAGGAGGCCCCGCAGAGAGCCGCCTATGTAAAGATTAAGAACTTTGGGCAGATGGACGATCGCTTTTTCCGCGGCGCGCAGCCCAAAACTGAAGCAGATTACAAGGCTCTGGCCGCGCTGGGAATCAAGACGATCATCGACTTAACCGACGATCCAAAAGAGTACGAGAAGCCTTTGGTCGAGTCCCTGGGAATGAAGTACGTACACATTCCCATGATCGCGAAAAAGTATCCCACTCCAGCAGCTACTGAAGCGTTCTTAAAAACCGTCAACGACCCGAGCACCGGAAAGTTTTACCTCCACTGCGCCGGCGGCCGGCATCGCACAGGCGCGATGGGTGCGGTTTATCGTTACGAGTTCTACAACTGGGACTTCGACAAGGTTTACCAGGAAATGAAGCAATACGACTTCTACACGAGCTGGGGTCACGGCGCGTTCAAAGACTTCGTGAAGGACTACCACGCGAAGAAGCAACCGAACAACGCAAACGCCGCTGAGGCGCCACAGAAGGACGACAAAAAATAAGACGTCTTAGTCTGGAAAAGAAATGGGCCGCCCTGATTCGTTCAGAGCGGCCCTTTAATTTTGTGCACGCCAGTTACTTGTAGATGTACGTCTGGCTGTCCTTCTGATCCCACTCGACGCTGTCGATGTTTTCTCGATCGGCTGCGAGTATTTCCTCGCTCAAGCGGTCGGTGCTGATAGCTGCGTTCATGTGCACGACATAAACGATCTTCCCTAGTGGATCGTCTTCATCCTGCCGATTAATCTCACGTAGCTCCATGTCGAATTTGTGCCGGTTGAAAATCCCCTTCAACACATCGTGAGTGTGATCGACGTTCTTCGATTCGACCGCGACCTCCATTGATCGGAACACCTGCGATTGCTCAAACGACTCGAGAATCGCGAGGGCAAGCAGCACAAACAAACTCAGAATAATCGCCATGTCCCAGCGGCCGACGCCCGCGGCCAACCCAACGCCGAGACAAACTAAAAGCACAGTGATCTCTTTCGGATCGCGAATGTTCGTACGAAAGCGAACCAGCGATGCGGCCGCAAAAATGCCGAAAGCGCGCGCCGCGCTGTCGCCCACGACCATCATCATCGCGGCGGCCACGACGGCCATGAGAATCTGTGTCTGCCCGACAAAAGGATTGCGGCGGCTGACCGCGACTCCACGACGTGGCCGGAACGCCAGAATGGCGGCGAGCAAAGCTGCGAGCGCAAACCGCAAAGTAACAGTTGCCGCCGTCGCGCCCCAGCTCCCGGACTCTGCCGGCTTCACATCAGGCGAGTTCTCAGCAAATAAGTCCCCAAACAACGTGCCGCTATTCCGTTTTTCAGCCTCAGGTGAACTCTTTGGCGCTTCACCCGGAGACGATTTGGGTTGGGCGCCGACACCCGCATCGGAAGTCGCGGCGGCGTTGTTGATATCAGGGCGATCGCGCAGCACGTACGCCAGACCACCGCTAATCAGCAGGATGATTGCAAAAGTACTCAGGACTGTCAGACTAAGCCTGTTCATCTCTTGATTCCTTTTAAGTTGACGCGGCGAACCTATTGCGCGTGCTTGGCCCACAACCGCCGGCGCTTCATTGGGTGGATGCTCCCGCCCGATGGTGCGCTGTTTCGGCCTTCAAAAAACAGTTGGCTGTGGAATGGGTCCTCACCGACACCGATTTGCGGTTTCTGGTAAGTGCCTTCCGCCGTCAGAATCCGCGCAGCAATGTTGTCGCGTAAGTAAGCGGGCACCACGACGTCTTTCAGGTATGACTTAAGTTGCTCATCCCGCACCGGCGTCACAACTTCCACCCGCCGGTCCATGTTGCGCGACATCCAATCGGCTGAGCCGATGTAAACCTCGTCTTCTCCGCCGTTCGCAAAATGAAAAATGCGACTGTGCTCCAAAAAGCGGCCGACGATACTGCGCACGTGAACTGTTTGCGACAGCCCGGGCACGCCCGGGCGCAGCATGCACGAGCCGCGCACGATCAGATCGATTTTGACCCCGGCTTGCGACGCGCGATAGAGCGCATCGACAGTGTCCAGATCGGTCAACCGATTCACCTTCGCAGCGATGTAGGCTTCGCGACCAGCTTCGGCGTGTTCCCGCTCACGTTCTATCAAACTCAACATCCGATGCCGCAGGTTCACCGGCGCGACCAGAAGCTGCTTGTATTCTTTCTGGAGCGAGAAGCCGGTGAGGAAATTAAATAAGTCGGTTGCGTCCTCACCGATTTCGGGATCGCTGGTAAGCAGGCCGAGGTCCGTGTAAAGCCGCGACGTGGTCGGATTGTAGTTGCCGGTCGCAATGTGCGTGTAGGTTTGCAGACCTTCTGCTTCACGCCGCACGACCAGCGCAAGTTTGCTGTGCGTCTTCAGATTCACGAGTCCGTAAACCACGTGCACTCCCGATTCGGCCAAACGCGTCGCCCATTCGATATTGTTTTCTTCATCGAAGCGCGCCTTGATCTCGACGACTGCGGTCACTTGCTTGCCGCGCGCGCTCGCTTCGATCAGGGCCTTTGGAATTGGCGAGTTCTTTCCGGTTCGATAGAGACAAATCTTAATCGCAACCACCTGCGGATCGCGCGCAGCCGCCTCAATGAACTCAACCACCGTCGTGTAAGAAGTGTACGGATGATGCAGCAGGACATCCTGTTTCTTCAGCGCGTCAAACGGAGAAGTCTTGCGGCGCAACGGCGCCGGCACCGTCATCTGGATCGGCTTGTCTCTCAATTCAGGGCGTTCGAGATCGTAAAGCTCCATGAGGCTGCCCGCACCCAGCACGCTGTCGACCACATAAACATCGTCGCGCTGAATACCCATCGACTTAACGAGATACTCCACCATCTCCTGGGGCATCTGCGATGAAACTTCCAGTCGCACCGGCAAGCCAAACCGGCGCTCGCGCAGCGACTCTCTGATCAAGCCGAGTAAATCCGCCGCCTTGTCTTCTCTGATTTCGACGTCCGCGTCTCGCGTGACGCGAAACATGTAGCCTTTGCTCAACTGCGCGCTGACGAACAAGTGGTGAATGTTCGCTTCGATCAATTCTTCCATCAGCACGAAACGCTCCTCGCCTTCTTTCACCGGGACCAGGCGCGGACAGAGCGGCGGAACCTTAATGCGCACGAACCGCACGGTGTCTTCGGTTGCGTATTCGCCGCTGATCAAAGCTCCGGTGTGCGCGTGATCGGCGTGGCGTTCCGCCGTCAAACCAATGTTCAGGCTCAGGTTCGACATGTAAGGAAACGGATGCGCGGGATCGACGGCCTGCGGCGTCAACATGAGGAAGACGTTCTTCATGAAGTAATTGGACAGGCCCTTCTTTTCCGGTTTCGTCAGCGACGCGTAAGGCACAATCACCACACCGGCGTCCTTCAATCCCGGAATAACTTCGTCGCGCAACAAGCGACTGTGCTCCTCGACCATGGGCAGCACCCGCTCGCGAATCACTCTCAATTGATCGGCTGGACTTAGTTCTCCCGGCATCGGTTCCAGCTCATCAGCTTCGAGCATTTCCTTCAAACCGGAAACGCGCACCATGAAGAATTCATCGATATTGCTTGAGAAGACTGCGAGAAACTTTAGTCGCTCGAGCAGAGGCACTGATTTGTCCGCCGCTTCCTCCAGCAGCCGTTTAAAGAACTCCAGCTGCATCAGGTCACGGTTGAATACTGACCACGACAGGAAGCGATGGCGCTTCCCTTTTTTGCCGTCAGGAGATTTCCGCTCGGGGTCGAATATCGGCTGGTTACTATTGGGTTTCATGAATGACAAGACGAATATCGAGACGAAGATTGCCTACGACGGATTCCAGCTAGCGCGTGACTGAACACTCTCGATCGTTCCGGTTTCGATTATATATGCAGACAAGCGATGGCCGTACACGCAACCCGTGTCCAGACCCAGCGCGTTGGGCCCCCGGCGTGGCTCGTCGGCGGGCCAATGGCCAAATAAAACCATCTTCTCGCCATCGTAAGCGTCGTACCAGGGATCGCCGTGCCGGGCCTCGCGCTTCGGGCCCAACGAACGCATTAGAGTCAGGTCCTCGGTCGTTTGAGAATGCAACGCGACGTTCGGACGCAGCCCCGCGTGGACGATCAAGTGTTTTTCCAGCTCGATGATGAACGGCAGTTGATTTAGAAACGGCAGAAACCGCTCCTTTTCATGTTTCAGTTCTTTATGCGTCGGTTTTTGTGAGCCGGTGAGTTTAAACTTCTCACCATTCCAACGCCGCCGCAACGCCAGATCGTGATTGCCGATGACCGCTGTAAATCGTTTGTCGCTCATGAACAGCTCGAGCACTTCGCGGTTCTTTGGTCCTTTCGTGATGAGATCGCCGACGCAAATCAAGCGGTCGTCGTCAGTGAACGCCACTTTATCGAGCAGCGCCTGAAGCTCATCGTAACAGCCGTGAAGATCTCCGACGACGATTGTGCGCGATGCCATTCCGTCTGAACTCACTCCTTTTTGAAACTGCCGCGAGTCCCCTCCCCGCACGCGGGGAGGGTTAGGGTGGGGTTAGGGCGCGCGCCTCAACCTCTCCCCTGACCCCTCTCCGCCCGCGGAGAGGGGAAACGCCCTTAGTTCGAGCACCGCGCGGTGATGATCATGTTTGCCTTGCGGGTAAACTCGGCCGTCCATTCCTCGGCCGGACGATCGCGTTCGGCGTTGCGTGAAGCGCGAAAGACCTTCGTGATCGTGCCGTTCGTTTTTTCGGCCTCCAGCAGTCTTTGCAAACCGTCGGCCAGAAGCTGACGGCCAGCTTCGCTGATCTTCGCATCGCCGACACTCTTCGCGGCAGTCGTGCACTGTCCGTCGCTGACTTTGATCGGATCTTTTTTCTTCCAACCTTCGAGCTTCGCTTTGTTCTCGCTGGCGCTTGAGTAGCCGAACGTTGATCCCATATCGCCGACGTAGAAGACGGCCTCGCCGGGTTTGCAGGTGCGCTGGTTACCGGTTTTGGCTGAATCAAGACAAGCTATCTTGTGATTGTCGGTCTTGGTATCACCGTGATCGATGAATCCGAGCCAAAGTTTAAACGCATCAATCTGGGCGCGCGGCGCGGTACCTGAGAGCTTCGCGAGAGTTTCAGACAACCCGGCTGAATCTTTGTTGTTGCAGTTCACATCAATCCCGCGTCCGAGTGACATCTCGATTCCGGCCGCGGGTTGAAACGGCGTCCACTGCGCGCCCTGAAAACTCTTCGTCAGACTCTTCTGACAGTCAGGACAATTCACATCCGCAACCCATTCATCATCGGCAAAGAAGCCCAGGGCTTGTGAAAATCTCGACGACAGGAACTCTCCCTGAATTTCTCCGTTGCGGCGGTCCATCGTTTGCCCTTTGAAATGCGGTTTCACTTTGTAGCGAACCAGCTCGCCATCACCGTCAACATTGCCCGGAACTGAACAATGAAATTTCGGAGTCGTGCCCGCCCCGGGACTTTCATCCTTGTTGGCGACGCATTGAATGGGGCGCGCCAGCCCATTCGCATCAACCGGTGGCGAACCGCGGCGCGGGCCGGCGGCCACGTTGTAGCCCAGGACCGGGTCATAACCCGGATGAGGCGCGCGCCAAACCATCGCGGAGCGCTCGGCACGTTCGCGCTCCTCTTGCGAGAAGCATACTTGTTGAGCTGCCGCGCTTTTTGCGAACGCGATTCCGGCTAAGACGACGACGAATGCGATAAATATGCGAGACGATTTTCTGAACACTGATTTCCCCTCAATCTGTAAGTTTCGCTCGGCAATCGATGCCAGGCCAATCCCTCAGTCCGTTGGGGGAAAGACTAAATGCTCGTACTGAGTTGTTTGTAACGCCAAACAGATTAGCATTTTTGGCGGCTGTTTCAGAATGGGGCGTGGCACAGACTTCAGTCTGTGGTTTCAAGTTACAAAAAACGCGAGTTGAATCACAGACTTAAGCCCGTGCCACTCGGCGGTCACTTTCGCGAGTGGGCAGCGCTGGCGAGAGTTTCCCGTGGCGAGGAGTTGAGCCGGCTGAAATCCGGATGAAGAAAAACAACGCGCCCGGCGACGATTGTCGCCACCGCCGCGCCCGTCATCGTGCGGCCGTGGAAGGGCGTGTTTCGGCTTCTCGATGCCGAGCGCGAAACATCAAACGTCCAGGTCATCTCAGGATCGAGAATCGTCACATCGGCTCGCGAGCCGGGCCGGAACGCGCCGCGATCCTCGAGCTTGAGAATGCGCGCGGGATTTGTCGCGCAAAGTTCCACGAAGCGCTCAAGCGAGATCACGCCATGCTTTACCAGGCCGTCCATCGCTAAACCAACTGAAGTTTCCAGTCCGATAATCCCAAACGGAGCTTGATCGAATTCGAGTTCTTTCTCATCGGCATGATGCGGCGCGTGGTCGCTGGCGATGGCATCGATCGTGCCGTCACCCAGGCCTTCGAGAATTGCTTCGACATGATCGCGGCTGCGCAAAGGCGGGTTCATCTTGGTATTCGTGTCGTAGGCCGGAGCGCCCCGCTCGCCCGCCACTGCGTCGTCGGTCAAAGTCCAATGATGCGGCGCAACTTCGCAGGTGACGGACAGCCCTTGTTCTCTGGCCCGCCGCACCGCGGCAATCGCCCCGCGCGTCGAAAGGTGCGCGAGGTGAACGCGAGCGCCGCTGAGCTCAGCGAGCGCGCAATCACGCAAAGCGTCAACTTCTTCAGCCGTCGCGGGCGCGCCGCGCAATCCGAGCACGAGCGACCAATGGCCTTCGTGCATTACGCCGCCGCGCGCGAGCGACTTGTCTTCACAATGATCGATGATCGGCAAATCGAATCCGCGCGCGTATTCCATGGCGCGACGCATCATCGCCGCAGTCGGCACGGGACGCCCGTCGTCGGACACCGCGACGATTCCGGCGTCTTTCATCTCACCCATCTCGGCGAGCTCCGACCCGTCGGAGTTCTTTGTGACCGCGCCGATCGGAAGCACGCTGGCGAGATTCGCCCGCTCAGCTTGCTCGATCACAAATCGCGTCACCGCCGCATTGTCGTTAACCGGATGCGTGTTCGGCATCGCGCACACTGTCGTAAAGCCGCCGGCCACGGCTGCTGCGGCGCCGCTGGCAATCGTCTCTTTATATTCCTGGCCCGGCTCGCGCAGGTGCACATGCATGTCGATGAAGCCGGGAGCAACAATCAACCCCGTCGCGTCGATCACTTCGGCGCCTTCGGGTGTCGCATCACTGTGGCTGGTAAGTCCGACCACGCGGCCGTCTTCGATGAAAAGACCCTTACCGGTGTTGGTTCCCTGCCCCGGATCGACGATGTATCCGTTTTTGATTAAGAGGCGCATCGTTTAATTGCGAGTCCCCCGCGTCTGATGTCGAGTTCTGCCACGCACGCCACCCGCGGCGCGCGATTCCGAATCATCTTCAACCGGATGCGCCGCCGGTAACTCAGCATGCTCGGATCCGGCCAGCAAATAAAGCACCGCCATGCGAACGGCGACGCCGTTTGTGACTTGATCGAGAATCAGCGACCGCCCGCCGTCAGCAATCTCGGAGGAAACTTCGATGCCGCGATTCATCGGCCCGGGATGCATGACAATCGCGTCGGGCGCGGCAAGACTCAGATGATTCGCGTGCAAACCGTAGTGCACGGCGTATTCGCGCATGGATGGAAAGAAGGCATCGGTCTGACGCTCGCGCTGAATTCGCAACACCATCACTACGTCGGCATCGGCCACCGCGTCTTCGATGCGTTGCTCAACTCGAACGCCCTGCTCGATCAATTCCGCGAATTCGCGCGGGACGAGCGTCC
Source organism: uncultured Acidobacteriota bacterium (assembly GCA_963726075.1). Lineage (GTDB taxonomy): Bacteria > Acidobacteriota > Blastocatellia > Pyrinomonadales > Pyrinomonadaceae > UBA11740. The sequence continues at coordinate 1,718,869 of CAVSAQ010000002.1, forward strand.
CCGGTCCGGCCACGCTTACCGTCGCTCCTAACTTCGACAGCAGATAAACGTTTGAGCGCGCGACGCGCGAGTGCAGGATGTCGCCGATAATCGCGACCTTCAACCCTTCGATGCCATTTTTGTGTTCGCGAATCGTAAGCGCGTCGAGCAGCGCCTGGGTCGGATGTTCGTGCGAACCGTCGCCCGCATTGACGATGGCGGCATCGCACACCCGCGTCAGGTGATAAGGCGCGCCGGCGGAAGCATGCCTGATGACGATGCAGTCTGGCGACATAGCCTGAAGATTGCGGGCCGTGTCCAGCAGCGTCTCGCCTTTTGAGACGCTCGACGTTGACACGCTGATATTGATGGCGTCGGCGGACAAACGTTTCGCGGCAATCTCGAACGAAGTGCGCGTGCGCGTGGATGCTTCGAAGAAAAGATTGATCACGGTGCGGCCACGTAGCGCCGGCACCTTTTTTATTTCCCGCTTTGAGATATCGCGGAATGACTCAGCGGTATCGAGCAGATGCGTGATCTGCTCGGCCGAGAGTTCGCGAATGCCCAGAAGGTGTTTCAAGTTAAATCCGTTAGGTCTTAGGTCTTCGTGCTTTGTACTTTGTACTTGGTTCTTTGTTCGCCACTCAATCTTGAGATTGGGATCTCAACGTGGCGCAGCAATCAAAGTCCAAAGACCAAAGATCAAAGATCGTCTTTCTTCAAATAAAAAAAGCGGCCTCGGAGGCCGCTTCACGCTGCCGCTTCGGCTGCGGGTCGCTCGACGATCAGGACTCCTTCGTCCTCGTCAAAGTCCGTCAACATCACTTTAATAATTTCACTCTTCTTCGTCGGCACATGTTTGCCGATGTAGTCTGCCTGAATCGGCAGCTCGCGATGTTCGTTGCCCCGATCGACAAGGACGGCGAGTTGCACGCGTCGCGGCCGGCCGAAATCGATTAGCTGATCCAGCGCCGCGCGCACTGTGCGCCCGGTGTAGAGCACGTCGTCAACTAGAACAATCGTGCGGCCCTCGATGTCGCCCGGCAATTCAGTCCCGCTGACAATCGGTTTTGCGCCGACCGTCGAAAGATCGTCGCGATACAAAGTGATATCGAGGATGCCCACCGGCGGACGCGTGCCTTCCAAATCCTCGATCTTGTCGGCAATCCGATTCGCCAAAGGCACACCGCGACGGCGGATTCCGACCAAAACTAAATCGGTTAAGCCGTGATTTTCTTCGACGATTTCAGAAGCGAGTCGGGCAAGCGCGCGATTGATTCGCGCGTCGTCCATGATGCGGGCCTTTTCAGTGAATTCCACCGGCGTCAGATACTACCTGACGCGTGACATCGTGACAAGTGCGCCTCCCAGCGTTTTTCGAATCGTTCTCGATTTTCAAAATAAACTGATGACTTTATCGGAAACATTACTGCCGGCCGCGACATTTCAGGGTGTCGGCTCCAGCTGCGATATCTCAGGAATCGACCAATCATAAAGCCGTTTTCTCGACCGACTTCGCTGGTGCCTGCGGACGAGAGTCAACGCCACGACTACTATCAGCGGAACCAAAGCCACGGCAAATGGCACTAAGTTAAAACGCAGGAAGCCGACGACAAATTGATAAAACGAACTGTTGTTGATTCGAAGCCTGATCCTATAGCAATTCTCGACAATTTCCTGGGCAGCGGATTGATAACCTGTGCTATACGTCGAGTCAGGGCTCCGGCTAATCTCCTTCCGGATGCCTTGTGCTAGACGCCTAATGTTCTCGTATTTCTCGAACATATAGGTATTGTCAGAGGCCGATAGGCCAGTCAAGCTGGCTAGCGCATCAAGTCGCGACACATTCTGAACCAGATTCTGTCCCACGGTGTGGCCTCGATCCGTTCCTTGTAGAGTAGAGTCAATCGCGATTTGACTGGCATCCAGCTGGATGCTCGAAATAACTGTAAGATGCTCGGCCTTGCTCGCGCTCTCGCGAATCAGCGAACTGCCAAACAACCCCAGCACGAAGACGACGCCAATCACCGCCAAGATCCAGGCGGACAACATGGGCAGGCTTAATTTGCGAATCCCGCGCACAATCATGGCAACGATGTTGCGTGAATCGGTATTCATGCGACTGTCGTGCATCGCCTCTAGAACGTTAAGCGTGTCCTTTCGCTCCCGGTAGAACTGGCGAACGCCTGACGGCTCAAAATAATTGTCGAGGAAAAAATCAGATGTCTCGTCTTCTTTCCTTCTTTCATCAGCCCTGCTCCAAAGTCCTTCCGCCATTCGCGTGAAATGGCGCAAGGTGTAGAGCTGCTCTGCGAATTTGTTGGCTTCAGGAAGCTTCTCGTTCAGGATGGCGATCGTGGCCAGCTCGGCGCGCTGGTCGTCCAATAATCTGAGCGCGAGCTCGAACTTTTGCTGGGCGTTCTGCGAACCTCTTCCCATCAAACTCACGCCCAATTCCTCTTCCTTTCTTAGCAAAGATTGAAAATCGCTCAAGGCTTCAACAAGCTTATCGGTGCGTCGCTTCTCGCTGGTTTCCTCGTACTTGCGCGATGTCTCTTTCTGCAGCGCTTCGAGGGCGGCCTTGATCTGCTCAAGTTCCGCTTGGCGATTCTTTTGGAGTTCGTCGAGGCGCTGATCGAGGATCCGGTAATCCTTTTCCTGCACATCGCGTTCTTTCACCTGCACTGTCGACTCCGCCACCGACTTAAGGAAACCCTCGAATTCGGTTTGGAATTTTTCCTCGTCGTAATAGAAAACACGGTCCACTACCTTGCTCAGGTGTTCGCGAACTTCTATGGTTGAATAGCCAACTACCACGACACAAAGTCGCGTGCGTGGATGATTACGTTTAAGGACCTCGCTGGACGCAGCAATAGTGCGGGCCGCTTCAATTTCACCCAGTTTGAAAATTGATTTCTTAATCTCGATAACCATGAACGGATCTTCGAGATCACCCAGCAGAAAGTCGTATAAGGACCCATCCAGTTCGCCACGCCTGCCCACGGTTAGGCCTTGGGAAATCGCAATTGATTCGATCTTCTTTTCCAGATTGTCGAGACGAGTGGGATCACTCAAGACTCTGTTGGTCGCTTTCTCAACATGTTCTTTTGCGATTTTCCCGTCCGCAGCTTCGTAAGCATGGTGTGACAGTGACAACAAGCGGCGCGCATTCAGTTTGCTGACATCGAACAAGAGACTGAGCGCCTCTGGTCCGAACATCTCGTCGACAGACTGATTCACCGTGAGCGCATAAGCGTTTAGCACTCCGCGGGCTTCGGGTTCGGTAAAGCTTACCTGAATCGTGTCAGTTCTCTTTATTCGATCAAGGACATCGGACGGCAGGTTATCCCAGGCCTCACTGACTCCGGATACAATCAAGGCGTGTCCTGTCCCTTTGAATATTTCAGCCAAGTCCTTTAGTAAGCCGAATGAGGCTTGTTTTTCCACCACAGTCCCGCGCAAGACCGGTCGCTCGAATTCTTCCAGGCAAAACATGATTCCGTAATCAGCGCGTTTGAAAGCCGCCAGCAGGAAGCGCAGGGCTTCACGGGCGTCGTCAGGGCTGCTGATACTGTTTGTCTGCAAACCGATGTCCTTCATTTCGCCGATGGTGAGCACTTCGCCTTGAATCCAGCGCAGCGCGATGCGCGCCAGGATGGGGTCGATCAGCTTGGCATAAGCGCGAAAGAAATCAGTAGCCACGCCTTTCGCGCTTCCTTTAACCTCGGCATTGACTTCATCCGAAAGGTTTCCGCCCGGCAGCAGGTCTTCTTCAAGCAGATTCAGTACGCCTTGAGGATTATCCAGCAGGAGCGTGCGCACTTCATCGATCGCAATTTGCGTGAGGGTCTTGGGGCCGGTAGAAGACTCGGCTGATCCTTTCATGCGCATTCGCTTGGCCACGTGCATGGCGAATACGTCCCGCAAGTCGTCATACTCGATTTTCCGCGCAAACTGCTTGATGTAGAAGTCTCTGACGTCGGTGAATTCGGCCTTCGAATAGATAGTTTTGAATTGCGGAGAGTTAGCTTCGTTGAAATGTTCTATTAACTGAAGCACCAGATGCGTCTTGCCTGAGCCATATTCTCCCCGGATCCCCATGGCCATCCCGGGCAGGGGGCGAAAAAACCCTTCCCGATAGATTTCCAGTTTCTGCTGAGCGTCGTGATAGCACTGAGTGTCTCGAAAGTCGGCCAGACGCTCTACCGAATCGGCCGCCACGGGATCCTGTGGGAACGGGTTGGATTTCTTGCGTGATGCGGAAGCCATGCTTAGACCTTCTTTGCCCCTGTCTCGCGGACTACCTTGCGAAAGCTGCCATCGAAGTACTCCCAGGTGATGAGCAACTCTTCCAAAGTCAAATTCTCCGGCTCCGGGTGGTCGTTTAGTTCGTTCAGTTTAAACGTGAAGGCGCGGCCGAAAAGGCCGAGCAACTTTTTAACGCCTTTGTCTTCATCCTTGAAGGCTTGGGTGAAAACTGAGGGGTCGAAAGGAAAGACGTCTAGTTTTTTCGCATCGCATTCCTCCTTCCGGAACCAATCCAATCGCTCGATCATGAAGTCAATCGCGGCTTGCCGGTCGAGGTTGTTCAATCCGACCCAGCAGCCCGTCAAGGTGCCGTCATTCATTAGCTGCTCGAAATGTTTACGGATCCGGTAGTCGCTGGTGAGAATAATCAAAACGACGTTCAGCGGACTAACCATTCTATATAGATTCGAAATCCATCCTATTTTGGGGTAATCAATCTCTTCCACGATCAACAACATAGGCGGAGCCCCTTTGAGGCAAACCGTTAGTTCTTCAAAGATCGTGGAAAGTAGAGTCAAATCGGGCCCATTCGAGCTCATCAGCAGATTGTCCGGGTAAGTCGTGAACGTGGAAGTGCAGTCCTGAATCCCATAGCGCTGGATGTGCGTCTCGAGCCGTTTCTTGATCAGAAAGAGAAGCTTGGCGTCGTTTTCCCCCACCACGGGAACCGTCTGCAGCGCACAGTCCCCCCCAATATATTGCTTCACCTGGTACGCGATCTGATTTGCGAGGCTGCTACGGCCGGCGCCGCGAGGAGCTTGAATCAGAAAGGCCGGCGTGTTGGTATTGGTGGCGACGTCGTACCCGTCCCCCTCCAGGAAGTTCGCGACGCGATCCACGGCATCCCTGAACATCCCGATCTTGATGAAGTAAGAGTCGAGCTCAGCGATGTTGAATATATCCAATGTGGCGGAAAGCTTTGCTTTCGTGAAAGTGAAGTTCTTTCGCGGATCGACTTTCGGATCGAACGGGTCCTCCACCAAACAGAAACACTGGTCCAAAACGTTTCCCATTGCATGCACTCCCGAGAATGATTTAAACCATGAGGTCGCTAAATCTCCGCTCCAGCAGATCTGTGAGCGCCCTCAGACGGCCACCGACGACAGAGAACCGCCTGTCAAAATTACAAATGCTGTTGAATTGTCTCGCCTCCGGCCTCGGCAGGATCGCGAAAATTCCAAGTTGAATGAAGCTTTCCCGAATTGCGGTAACGTTTTGGCGTTCCTCAACTTCTGATTGCGCGGATAAATAGGCCGGATACTCCTTAGTGAAAAATTTTCGAATCGTGGCTGAATTCTCTATTTTCTTTTCCTCGAATCTTCTTTCCATTTCGGATATGCGACTATATTTCTGCTGAGCAAGAAACCCGAGGTATCCAATCACCGCGCCCAGCAGAGTACCCGCCAATCCGGTAATGGTAGGGGTGAGAATCGCCGCCAGAAACTTCGTCCACGACCACGGAAAGAAGATGGACTCTTGACGCTCCGCCTCGAGACTCACCAGCATAGTCTCGGGGCTCAATCCATTTGCGGCAACAAAGATTTGGCCACTAGTCTTCTTGGCTGCATTCTCCGGTAATTGAAGTATGTAACCGATGATTCTTGGGTCGCTCGGATTTCCCAGTTTGGTGCGGAGGATGGGCGCCAGGAGTTTGCTTTGACCTAAGGTGCGAATGAAATGAGTGAAACGCTCTCCGGAATCGGCTTTTCCGTTGGGAGCGGCGAGCCCATAAAGGCTCAAGACCGTCTCGGGCGTTATTTCGGCTTCCCATGGCTTATCCACAAACTCGCGCTGACGTTGGTAGATCGGCCAAAGCTGATCGAAAGATGTGAGCTTGAGCAGGTTCATTTGTTCATACGCAAGCTGCCGTTGCCACGCCAGCTTAGCGTCTTTGCCGGATTTATTTTGAGCAATACTCTGCCCTAACCTCTCACGGTCATTTGCCGCCGGAATCGAATCTTTGCTTCCAGCGGGCAATAACAGCGCGCGAATATCCTGGCCGCTGCGGACACCGGTCAGACCGTCGACCAGCGGCGTGAGATCAAAGAACTCGAACTTATTAAGACCGCGCCCCCAAATTTCAATGTATATGGGATTAGGTTGAACTGACCGCGCGCTCAGCGATATCGAGCCCAACGCAAAATATCCCGGCGAACCCGACACCTGTAGTTTTTCTGTCTCTCGCCAGTACTTATCACTCTGCCCGCCGGACAAAACGATTAGGTTTCCGGTATTCGGATCCCCCGCCTGGATGGCAGTGTGATGGCCAAGAGCCAACAAGCAAAACAGAAAGGCAAACTTTGGGAGAAAACGTCGGAACATCTCTGACCTGGCGCGAACACTTCATTCGCTGACCCCTGAGAGAGTCAACACGGATGGTTCAAATGGGAACGGCGGTCAATCTACTACTTCAGACTCGCTAAATCAATAGCAATAAAACAAATAAGAGGGTTCGCAGTGATTTGAAAACACGGGAAATTCGACCCTTCCCTATCGGTAACTGTTTTTGTTCTGTCGTTGGTGAACAGCTTGTTTCGATTCGGACGGTTTGTTAGGCTGGCGCAGTCCCAGAATCGTCCGTGACCGACGCCGCTCGAATCTACCGCTCCATCATTCGCCCGATTCTCTTTCGCTTGCCGGCAGAGACGGCGCACCACTTCGCGCTGTCGTCGCTGTCCGGAGCGTTGGGCGTAGACGCTGTCCGCAATGCTGTCGAAAAGCGTTACCAACGCACGCCCTTCGGCAAGATAAAACGGTTCGGGCTGGCTTTTTCGAACCCGGTCGGCCTCGCTGCGGGTTTCGACAAGAACGGTGAAGCTACCGATGCGTTGAGCGCACTCGGATTTGGATTTATTGAAGTTGGCACTGTGACCAGCGAGGCGCAACCCGGCAATCCTAAGCCACGCATTTTTCGCTTGCCGAAGGATCGGGCGCTTATTAATCGGCTCGGTTTCAACAATACTGGCGCGAAGCAGGTCGTGAAGAACTTGAAGAAGCACCGAGCGGATTGCGTAATTGGAATCAACATCGGCAAGTCGCGCAGCGTTCCCGTCGCAAAAGCGATTCCCGATTATCTGAAGACATTCGGAATCGTTTACGAAATCGCGGACTACATCGCCGTGAATGTCAGTTCGCCGAACACGCCGCAGCTGCGCGAATTGCAGCAGCCGGACCGGCTGAACGACCTGCTGACTTCGTTGCAGCGTCGCAATCGCGAACTTGCGGAAAAGCATTCACTGTCAGCGCCGCGGCCGCTGCTCGTGAAAATCGCCCCTGACCTCAGCGAGGAAGAGCTTCGCGCTATCACACGGGTTGCGCAGGAAAACGAAGTCTCAGGTATCATCGCGACCAACACGAGCGTTAACCGTGCAGGACTGCAGACATCGAGTATGCGGGTCGCTGAGATCGGCGAAGGCGGTTTGAGCGGCGCGCCAATCAACAGTCGCTCGAACGAAGTCATTCGAATGATTTATCGTCTGACCAATGGAACAATGCCCGTCGTGGGAGTTGGCGGAGTGTTCACGGCGGAAGACGCGTGGGAAAAAATTTGCGCCGGTGCGAGTTTGATTCAAATTTACACCGGCTTCATTTACGAGGGGCCGAGTATTGCGCGCCGGATCAATGAAGGTTTGCGTCACTTCGTTTCAAAAGAAGGATTCGTATCACTGGATGAAGCAGTAGGGTGCCGAGCGTAAAGCAGCTTTCTCTAGCCCAGGCGTTTACGCCTGTGAAAGGAACGAAAGAGAATGTTTAGCCCCGTTTACGGGGCTTACAAACTTCGAGGAATCAGGGCTAAAGCCTCCTGAAGGAGGCTAATTTGAAATTGGTACTTCGTGTCCCCAGGCGTAAACGCCTGGACTAGAGAAAAGCGCCAGCATGGCCCAAATTGATGTGACTGACACAGGAAAAGACAAACTAATCGTTGCCCTCGATGTCGAGACTGCCGACCGCGCACTGGAGCTGTTTGAAGAACTGCGCAGTGTCGCCGGCATGTTCAAGATTGGTTCGCAGCTTTTCACCGCCGCGGGACCCGACATCGTGCGCGAGATCGTGGCGAAGGGCGGCAAAGTTTTTCTCGATTTGAAATTTCACGACATTCCGAACACAGTCGCTGCCGCCGGTATCGAAGCTACGCGGCTAGGCGTTTCAATCTTTAACGTACACGCGAGCGGCGGAGTGGAAATGATGAAGCGCACAGCCGATACGGTGTCCGAAACTGCATTGCGCGAAGGCATCGAAAGACCGAAGGTCATCGCGGTGACGCTGCTGACCAGCATGGACGATGCGACGCTCGGGGACATTGGTATCGATCGGGCCGCAAAACAGCTTGTGGCCCACTTCGCCCGCGCCGCCGCCGACAGCGCCTTGGATGGCGTGGTCGCCTCGCCGCAGGAAATCGAACTTATCCGCTCGTCGGTACCTCAACAGAAATTCCTGGTGGTTACTCCCGGCATCCGGTCTGCCACTGATGCCGCGAACGATCAACGCCGGACGATGACTGCCGCGGAAGCTGTGCGTGCCGGCGCTGATTATCTTGTCGTCGGCCGGCCTATTACCGCGGCCGTTAATCGAGTTGAAGCCGCGCGCCGCATCGTGGTTGACATGACCGCAGCGCTCAACGACTGATATGATCCACAGATACACACGGATCAGCACAGATTGAGTTGCATTTTCTTATCCGTGAAGATCTGTGTTCATTGATTGCTTTCATCTGGAACAAACTCCGCTGCAAAGCGTTGATTAGGAATGACGTTGCGTCGCCCCTCACCTGTCTCTTATCATTCAAACGTGCACCGAAAAGTCACCTCACTAATCGCAGCATGTCTGGCCGCCCTGATCTTGACGTTCACGGGTGTAACCGCGCAGCAAACGCGGGAGGCGGTCGTCGCTCCGTTCAACGCGGCGGTCTACCGCGTCGGAGAGCGACTGACTTACGACGTGTCGTTCGCGCAGTTCGTGAGCGCCGCGCATGTTGAGATGCATATCGCCGGTCGTGGCCGTTACTTCGATCGCGAAGGCATTGAGCTTCGCGCGCATGTCGAAACTTCTGGCATAGTCAACGTGGCGCTGCTCGCCCTGAATAACGATTATGTGAGCTACGTCGATACTTTTACCGGATTGCCTTACCGGTCGCAGACAGTAGTGCGCGAAGCGGGCCGCGCCATTGAAGCGTCTACCGAATACAACCGGGCTGCCGGAACTGAAGCAATTCCCGGAAAGCGCGCAGGCGAGGTCGTCGGCACGTACGACTTGCTGTCCACCGTTTACCGTATCCGCGCGATGCCTTTGTCGGAAGGTTCCTCGTTCTCAATTAACGTCCGCAATGACACGCAGGATTACCAGGCCGACATCAAAATTATCGACCGCCAACTGATCAAGACGAAGGTTGGCTCATTCAACACCCTGGTCGCGCGCGTGAGTGCCAGTTCGGGACCGCTTTCAAACATTCGCGTTTATCTGACTGAGGATGAATGGCATGTCCCGGTGCTGGTCACGGCGAAACACAAAGACGGAGAGATTCGCGCAGAGTTGGCTGCGTCGCAGCTGAACACCCCGCCGCCAACAGCGACGCCCACGCCACAGAGAGTCGTGCCACCTTCTGATGGGCGAGCCTTGGTGCCAGTCCCGAGCCCGACTACGCCGGCGACCCAAACTCGTTTGAACCTCCCATTCAACGTCGGCGAACAATTGAACTACCAGGTGTTTCTCGGAGCGACCGGGCCGGCCGTTGGGTCGGCGAGTTTTTCCGTCGCCGCGCGCGGGCGTTATTTCAATCGTGATGGTTTATTGCTGACGGCGACTGCGCAAACGACGAACGCGGGAGCGCGCGTCTTTTACGTGAACGACAAGATTTCGTCCTACGTGGATCCGGAAACGCTACTTCCCTTTCGCACTGAGATGAATCTCGCTGAAGGCACCTGGCGCAGTACGCGCGGCTACAGCATCGATCAGAATCGTGGCGCCGTAACGACTGATACTAAGACGCGAATCGACATCCCGGTGGGCACGCACGACTTGATTTCTCTGCTCTACGCAATTCGCACGTTTGATTTGTCGCCGCCCTCGACCGCTTTGTCACAGCCAAAGCGAAACGCGATTTCTATTCTCGCGATTAATCAGCCCCGCACGTTGTTTGTCACCGCGCAGAAGCGGGAAACGATCGATCTTAACGGTCAGAAGATTGCCGCGCTGCTGCTGACATTAACCAGCGATGACGGCGCCGCTGACCGGCTGCAACTGCGACTTTGGGTGGGTGATGACTACAGACACCTGCCGCTGAGGATTGAGGCGGTAACCCCGCTCGGACCCGTGCGCGCGGATCTCACAATCAAAGCTAACGTCCCTCGCTAATTCACACAGTCGCTTCTTAAAAACAACCTCAGGACAAAGATTGGCAGGCGGCATAAGACGCAGTATAAGAAGCTTAGCACGAACCTGAGCGGGTAATACGTAGTTGGGGCGCGCAGGGACTTAATTGTCAGAACCACCTGCGGTAGCGGGTGGTTGATCTCGCGAGGCTTGGGTGAATGCGACGCCGCGCCGCTTTGCGATTGGAATTGTGGTGTTGGATTTCGCCGGTTGCGTGGTTGCGGAAACACGCCGCGCTTTCCGTCACGTCCTTTGAAATAACCAGCGCGCCCCAACACGTCGTTCAACCGGAGCTCGAATAAGCGGGCTTTGCATCGACAACGGGCCTGGCACCCTGGTTGTTTCCTCGCCCGGTTAACTCAACCGTTAGCCCGTTAGGTTAACGGGTGCGAAACAAAATACACAGGAAGGAGAGCTAGGTACGATGGAAAGAACCGCGGAGGTCATCATCGAGCGACCCATTAGCACCGTCTGGGAGGTCGTCACAGACAGCCAAAATTTCCACGATTTTACACAAGGGAGGCAGAGTTGGAGTCCGTTTGACCGCGACAAGGCTATGGCTGGAACGGTCTTCAAGAGGAGAATCGCGCGAGAAGAAGAGAATTATAAAGTTCATGAGGCGGATTATTACATCGTTAGTTAGGAACCGCCGTATCGTTTTAGCATGGGCGGAAATCCCGACACTTGGGATTATGATTTTTCCCTCACAGAGCTTGGGGAGCAGACAACGGTTAGAGTTACCATGCGGTTTAATGCGCTGGGCTGGCTACCCCCATATCAAGGGGTTGTTGAAAAGACAGCAAATGAATTGAAGAACACGTGCGAACGAAAGTAATGTTAGACGCCGCCGCGGTCTAACAACGGCATGCACCCGACCACGAACTGATTTGGAAACACCTTCGTGCAGTGAAACTTACCCGCGCAATTTTACGGTATGTCGTCGCCTTCCTGGTCATCACCTATGGGTTTGCAAAACTAAACGGCTCGCAATTCACGATTCTTGATTCAGAACTCGACAAGCCGATGGGTCAGGTCAGCGGGTTCTGGCTGACCTGGTACTACTTCGGTTACTCGAAAGTCTACGGAAATCTCATCGCCCTCCTGCAAGTTCTCGGCGGCATCTTGTTAATGTTTCGCCGGACGACATTGTTGGGAACCTGTCTGCTTCTCCCTCTCATCGCAAACATCATTCTGGTTGATATTTTTTACCGGATAGATTTAGGTGCTCTACGCGTCGCCCTCTTTATCGAAGCTGCTTTATTAATAATCCTGACACCGCATGTGAAGGAGCTCTATGATCTCTTCTGGGTCAAGCAGAAGCCTTTGCCTCCAACGAAAGCGTCACCAGCATTCGCAACCATCGGGAAATACGCGGCTCGCGCGGTGTTGATTTTGCTGCCGGCGATATTTACGTATTGGGTCGCCAACTACAATAATCGTCTGCCGACACCCGTCGACGGAACATGGGATGTCGTGGAGGTAACCCCAAATCCCGAGCCGGGTGCTAATGTTCCATCTGTAATCTTCTTTGAAAAGAATCGCGCGCATCTCTGCGTTTTCAAGGACAGACAGGGCTCATACGAGAGTCACCATTTCGAGGTGAATCCTAACCAACGGACAATTGCTATTTGGCAGCGTTGGTTACAAAAAGGAGCTACGCTCTTCGACGGACGCTATGAAATGTCTGAGGGACGGCTTCGATTGAATGGCAAGTATGCAAGTCACGCGGGGGAAGTAGCACTTGTATTGAGGAAGCGAGAATGAGCGCGAGAAATCATCCGGGGAGCCCAACCCAACAACCCCTATCGAAAGGACCGTTTATGAAACGCTTCTTATCTGCCCTACTGTTGAGCGCCCTCACTTCTCTCGCAGGACTTAATGCGCTCGGTCAAGACACTAAGCCGCAACCTTCGGCCAGTGACGTAGCGCGCAAGGTGAGCTTGAGATGCTCACCCAGCAGGCTCTATCTCGGTGACACGCTTACTCTCTATATGTCCGTCCCTCACGGCAGAGACTTAGCGATCCTTGGTCCTGACAATAAGTTTTTTTGGTTGCGCTCGTGGGAACCGAATGACGAAGCCGCGACCGCCAGCTGGTATGCATTTGAGAAGCTTCGACAGTTAAAGATCGTCACGACGGAGGCGAAGGGCCGTGTCAGCACTGACGACGAACCGATCTTCACTAAGACCGGGTGGTACCGGATTCGAGTCAGCTACAACCTCGAGACGGACGACGGAACGCCGGTCAATCAGTGCAAGGTCTATTACACGCACAGGCGCCCGTTAAGCCCGCGTCTGAGTCGTAAGTCTCCGACAGAATCCTCGTAAATAGACTCCAAATATCAGTCCGCGGGTCTCTAAACTAAAGAAATCATTTGACTACAGCCGGACTTGCAACTAGAGTTGCGCGCACTTGCTGGGAGCGCGGACATCTTGTCCGCACGGCGGGCGGTAGCCCGCCGCTAAACCACCAAGAGTTAGAAGGGCTATCGCTTCAAGTGGGCGCAGCGATGCTTACCCCGACCCCCTAAGCGCCTCTCACCAAAAAGGAGAAGATCAATGAAACTAAAAGCGACAACCAAAGTCCTTAGAGCAGTTTTGATCGCGGCCGTTTTGGTTATCGGTTTTGGCAGCGGCGCACTGGACAGGCTGGATAAGAGCAGATCCTCCAGTGCCTGGGGTTGTTACGAGTCAATGGTGGCTTTTCACAACGCGATGATGGATTACGAAACTGCTCGTGTAGAGTACTTTTACTACGAACCGACAAGATGTGCAGATGAGTGTACACCTCCACCTCCCGGCAAGACTTTTCAGGAGTGTTATGAGGAATGCATGCAAACCCCACATACTACACTTAGTTCAGCCGGGATCAGTTTATCTGCCGCATCCCTGGTCACTTGTACACCCGAGCCGCCTGACGGGTGCGCACAAGCGCGAGCAATGGCGGATGACTGTGAAGCGCAATACGATCCGGGCAATTATTCAAACCCGGAGGAGTACCTGGCAGTCTGGACGCAGCTTTCGGCATGTCTGGAGGCAAGCAAAATTCAATATTGCGAGTAGGCCTCGCTCCAAGTTCGGCAGACGCCTTTTGCCAAAGGGAGCAACGCTCCCTTTGGCTTTTTCATTGGCACTCCGCCATTCCGCGGCTCATTGACGCTAACACCTGCGTTGTGCTGCCGCGCCGTAAGGCGCCTTGTGTTCTGACGACCAGCGTATGCACCTTCGTAGCGGTGGTGGCGGGTAGGCTGGCGATCTGGTTTACCGGCTCGGACGTGTTGTCGCGGATCATCACGCGTACAAACGAATCACGCGCTCAATCGCCCGCTTGCAAACCTTGCAGAAAAAATCCGTGCGGGAAAACATGATGCAGTCCACCTGCGGCCGGTAGAAGCCTTTCGCTTCGTACATCGCGCCTTCGAACGCACCGACGCGGCCAAGGTATTTCTCCCGCTGCATCATCGCATCGACCGTGCGACGGTCTTCGCGAAATAGCGCTTCCATCTCCGCTTCCGGCCGGTTCTCTTTACGAAGCTGGGCGCGCCGCGCACTGTATTGGCGCGAGTAAGCTTCAAACTCCTCTTTGCTCCAGGGCGTGGGAAGAGGCGTGTCCGCGTCTACCAAATCTCTCCACTTCAAATTCTTCTTATCGAGCAGCGCCGTCGCGTTCGGCTCCCAGGGTTCGACGCGTTCCGTGGCCGGCGCGTACGCGACCGGAGACGTGTAGTACTCATCAGCCAGAGCCGCGAAGTGGTGGCCAAACTCATGCACAAACACATAAGGCGCGAACGCGTTGTCCGCCGCAACCGTGCTGTAGAGATTGAAGATACCGCCGCCGCCGTAAGTGCGTCCGTTCACGAGGATCTCGATAAATTCGTACGGCGCAAACTGCGCGACCTTGCGCAGCCGCTGATTGTCGAAGGCCAGAATGTAACGCTCAGATCCGAACGCGTCATAAGTCGAAATCGAATCGCGATAGATGCCGGTTGACGGTCGTGATATCCCTGACTGCGCCGCGGGCGGACAAAGCCCCCAGACATTGAACGCAGTTCGATTCTCTTTGAAAGGTGAAGTCTCAAACAAAACCTTAATCAGACGCCGCGCGTCGGCGACGAACTTGCCTTGCTCGCGCGCACTGTAACCGTCGCCCAACAAGAGCAAGTCAACCTTCGTGGCGGGGTCGCCCATCCGCTGAATTGGGATCAGCCGGGCCGGCGCGGTGGGCTTCGATCGATCGATGAACATGTCCTTTGGATCGATCGAGAATTTCCAGGCCTCGTGCCATTTGTTCTTCGCGTCGCGCTTTCGCAGAACGATTTCGACCGGCGCATCCGGTGCGGGAAAGCGCAGCGACTCGCTGAACGTGCGCATGATTTTGTTGGCTTCGTCGGTCGTTTCCCACTCGCCGTAAACCGACGCGAAGCCGCGTGAATACAGCACGCGATTCGTCTGTTTGTCGCGAACTTCAAAAAAGTATTTGCCGTAATCGGTCGGGTCGATCGTCTTTGTCATGTCGCCGGGCCAGTGCAAAGGCTCGATGACCACGCGATCGAAACTGAAGCTTTCGTGTTTGGCGTCGCCGGTGTGGAAATAGTCGAGCCGCATCGTCTGCGGCGCGGCAGACGCTGACGCGGCGAACAAGAAGAACACAGAGAGAACAAGGATCAACTTGCGCATTTCGAGTCAGACCTTTCTGTTCACTTAAGAATGTGCTGAAGCTGAATTACTGTTGCCGCGGACATGAACCTCTCCACCTTCGATGGAGGTTTCGACGGTGATTGTGCCGGCTTCGCCACGCATCACGATTCTCCGACGCGCATCCTGTGCTTGAACATCGACCGTCTCGATCAGGCAGTCAACGGGCGCCGCAGTGAAACGTTTCAGCCCAGTCGCCTCACGGCCTTCGCTCGCTAGCAAGTCAGCATCGAACGCGAGTTCCGTGCGGTCGGCGCTGTTCACATCGTCGCCATCCATTTCCGCAATCGCGACGCCCTGCGGCAGAAGATTCATCTCGCCATCGAGATAGATCGTCCACAAAAATCCCATGTCGAGCAGCAAGTGCGCGGCCTCACCGGCAATTGTCCACCCAAGCACGGTCGCGCCAAGGATGTGCTTGATGACGTGATCCTGATGTGTTGAGGTTTCGGCTTCAGTCCAGCTCATGGATGACAGTGTACTCGATTACAGAACCGCGAGCGGTAGCAAGCGGGTTAAAGCGCTGAGTTCCCCCCTCCCCTTCGCGGAGAGGGGGCTGGGGGAGAGGTTAAGCGGCGCCAACCCCACCCTTAATCCCTCCCCACATGGGGGGAGGGAGATCAAAAAGGCTCGCCACGCGGGCGAGCCTCGCTAAGATACAACGTATTCGCGCTTAAAGCTTCGCGAGGATCCCCTTCCACCTGACCCAGGCGTCGTCGCGGGCTTTGCGATTAGCGCGATACATCGTGATTGCCTTGTCGTAGTCTTCCTTAGCTTTCTTGTCGGCAGCTTCGTCGCCGGTCGTAGCCGGCGCTTTGGGCTCCGGAGCATTTGGCTCGCCGGCTCGCATGAATCCGTGGCCGGCGCCCGCATAAGTCACCGGATCGTAAATCACCGCTTTCTTACCTTCGGGAGTGCTGCTGGCATCCTTCCAGGCCTTCTTCATTGTTTCCATCGCTTCGACCGTCGGTTGGATCGTCGCGTTCACACGCGCGTCGTTCTCGGCATAAAAGCCATAGACCGGCGCGTTGATGCGCGCCAACCCAGCTTGGTCGACAGCGTAGGGCTGGCCCTGCGCGTTACTGCCTGGCGTGGTGCCATAAAAGACGAACGCAGCTTTCAAGCTGGGCCGATTCATCGCGAAACGAAACGACTGCGTGCCACCCCAGCAGTAACCGGTGACGGCAACTTTTCCACTTGCCGCCGGCAACTTTGACACGTAGTCCGCCACGGCATTCAGATCAGCGGTAATCTGATCCGGTGGCAAGTCGCGAATCGCCTGCCCTACGGCATTACCGCCTTTTGTGGCAACGTCGGCCGTGCCACCGCCGTTCGGCCCCATGCCGGACAAAAGATCGGGCGCGATCGCAATGTAACCTGCCTCAGCCAATTCATCCGTGAGTTGCTGCACCCAATCGCTCAAGCCGTTAATCTCATGGATCACCACCAGGGCCGTCGCTTTCTTTTTCACTTCGGGAAAGATGACCAGGCTGTTCACTTCGCGATTGCCATACTTTACTTTCACCCATTCACGGTGACGCGGCGACTTTCCGAGTTGCGCCTTCGCCCATTCCTGAGTTACCTCGGGCACGTTCGCGACGTCAGCCACAGGCGAGTGATGATGCGCGTCCATGTGTTGCGCCGCGGCGCTCTCAACTACAAAGAAGGCTGACAGCGCGACCGCGAGCAACGTTACCGGAAGAACGAGAATCCGCCGAAGCATCTTAATGTTGGTTGTTTGCATGGTTCGTGTTGGTTACCGCTTAAATCTTCCTCCTACAAAATATTTCTGCCAATTTTGGTAGCCTTCGCGATACCCGCGCAGAAAGCCATCGCGGTAAGCCTGTTCATAGTCCGCGCGATTCCCTTTGTTGGGATGGTAGCCGACAGGCCGTTTGTGAAAGCGAGAACGCTCGGGATCATATGTCTGCCCACGCCGGCCGTCGTTTGCGCCGGTATAAAGCCCGTCGTTGTACCCAAGTTCGTACGCATCCAGACTATCGTCGCGATCGTAGTCCGGATAATGGACCGGGCTGTACGAGACGGTGTCATCGTAAGTCGGCACCTGGTAACACTCATCGCCGCGATAATGACGATGGCCACGGCGATCTCCATCGCGATCCCGCCAACGGCCACGATTCCCATCCCGATCACGATTGCGGTCTCTTCCATCGCGACCGCCACCTCGATTACCTCCGCCACCGCCAGCACTGCCTCCGGGATTGCCGCTACCGGAATTGTTGCCCCCCGGACTGGCGCTGTCCGGAGTTGAAGTGCGCGTGCGGCCGGGAACGACTATGTCACCGGACTCAGTTTCGATCACCCGATCGCGACGATTGCCGCTGCCATCGCCCGACATGGTTCCGCGCACTCGTCCACCGTCTTCGTTAGGGCGGCGGTCGTTGTCGCTTCGGCGATTGTCGTTATTGCCTCTCGACGATCCGCCGTCATTGTTCCGGCTACCGCCGCTGTTCGGTGCCGGATTAGACCGCGGTGATTCCGGCGGAGGACTTGATCGCGATTCAGAACGTGGTGACTCCGCTGGTGGACTTGGAGGCGGATCATTTCTCGGACTCTCCGCTGGCGGACTGGGCGGTGGATCATTTCGCGGTGCTTCCGCCGGAGGACTCGGTGGTGGTTCAGGTTTACTCTCAGAGGGTGGACTCTCAGGAAGGGGTTTGTTGTCCTGGGCCCCAGCGATTGCCGGCGTCAGAAACGCGACGCAAAACAAAACTACCGTTAACAAGCTCAGCCTGACTGCGAGTGATTTCATGTGCACCTCCTGGCTTTGGCGAGACAAAACCTTCAATTGTCGAGGAGAGCTGGATGTTGGCTAGCGAGGCGATTATACGCCCCCACCCGCATCGCGCAACACGAAAATTGAGCACCTCAAGTACTATCCGCGATCGTTGAGGCCAAGCGCGCGCATCCGCCGGTCGAGTTGACTGCGATCGATGCCCATCAGTTCTGCCGCGCGCGAGACGTTGCCGTCGGCTTCCAGTATCACACTTCAAGTCCAACGGATCGCATCAACTCCAGAGCATTGCTTCTTTGCAGTACACCCCTACGCAGTAAATAGTCGAAGGTCATCCGGCCACCTTCGAGATGATCTTCGAAGTGGACGTTTGCCGCCCGGGTCGGCAGCTCTTCCACAATGCGAGTTAGCGCCAGGTCGTGCGTTGTCACCAAACCAATCGCTCCGCGTTGAATCAAACCACTTACTACTCCTTCGGCGCCAATTCGACGGTCATGCGAGTTCGTTCCATGAAGAATCTCATCCAAAAGGAACAGTACGGGCAGCGTGCCGCCCGTCAATTTCACGATCTGCCGCAAGCGAGTGATCTCAGCGTAGAAGCGCGAAGCTCCAGCGTGAAGTGAATCCTGAATCCGAATCGATGCCCCCACCTGCAGCGGCGAAAGCCGCAAGCGAAGCGCGTGTACGGGCGCGCCGGTCTGGGCCAGAATGGTATTCGTGCCCACGGTACGTAGCAACGTACTCTTGCCCGACATGTTCGAACCGCTAACAATTAGCACAGCGGGACTGTCTGACAAGAAAAGATCCGTACGCACATTGCGAGCTTCGGGTAACAACGGATGACCAAGCCCTTCACCTTCAAAGCGCGCTTCACCATTTATCACCTCGGGAAAAGGATCGTTGGGACGCTCGTAGGAGTAACTGGCTAATGAGCTAAGCGCCTCGAGCTCGCCCACAGCGGCCAGCCAATGCGCTACTGCTGGACCGGACTTCTGGCGCCAATTCTCAATCGCAATTGCGCACTGCAGAGGCCAAAGTAGGATGGCCGAGATCAACGCGAAGAACATGTTGCGGCGAGAGTCGAGCAGGTCAATCAAAAGCTTGAGCCTGGCGATCTGGTCCGAGGGAGGATGACCTTCGACATCGAGTGCTGCGCGCAAGTGCTTGAGTCTGGGGCTTGAGAAGCTCTCACGCTCGAGCCGCCGCAACACCTCAGAGAGTAAACCCAGCTCTCGAGCCGGACCAGCGATCCCCCGGATTACTTCGTTTACCGGCCCCCGCAGACTGAATGCGAAGACCTGCCCCGCGATAAGCGCTGCGAGAAATGCCAGCCAGCTGAACCCCGCGATCCAGAGCATCCCGGTCAACAATGCGAAGAGGGCCAGGGCCCTTGCCCCCCAACGAATGCCGCTCGAAATCACCCACGGCGGGGCTGCCGCCCAATGAGTAAGTGCTTGAGCTTCGGAACCGGTAGGGATACCTTCGCCGAGAAGCGCCAGATCCTCGCGAAGATCAAGGCGAGGTCGAAGCTCGACTACGGCTTCCTGCCGCGCGCGCACAACTTCAGGCGGTGCGGGCATCAGCAGCCACTCGGCCAGCGTCTCTTCCCCAACTAGTGTGCGCGCCTGGGAGAGCAGTTCAAAAAGTGAGCCTGTGCCGAATAGGTCCAAATCGCGGGCATAAGGATGCGAGTCCGTCAGGAATCGATCGCCGGTCGCTCCTTTTCCCGCCCAACGATCGTCCAGCCGCTCCAGTCCCGACTGGTAGAGCGTGGCAGCACGTTCGCACCGGCGACGCTCTGCCGCTATGCGCTGTTGAGTCGGAGCCAGACCCAGGTAACCAAAGACAGGCAGAATGAGCCACCAGAACGAGAGTCCATTAAAGACGAACCAGATTAGCAACAAAAGGGCGGCCAACATGCCGAGGCGTACCACTCCAACCTGGCGAAAGCGTTTCATGCGCGATGCCGCTTCAGCCAGGCGTGCTTCAATCCGGCGCGCATATTCGACACGTGGTTCGGTCGTTGGTTTTTCCATCGAGGCGTTTAGGAGATTCACAACCCGGCTGCTATCCGCGAACGTTGATGCCAAGCGCGCGCATCCGCCGGTAGAGATGACTGCGATCGATGCCCATCAGTTCGGCCGCGCGCGAGACGTTGCCGTCGGCTTCGTCGAGTTTCCGCTGAATGAACTCGCGATGATACGCGTCGCTGGCTTCCTTGAAAGACGGAAAGCGGTAGGAAGAAGCAGGTGGTTCTGCGCTGCCGAACGCAGGCAGGTCTTTGACACCGACGCGATGGTTCGTGTGCATGATCACGATTCGTTCGACGGTGTTACGTAGTTCGCGCACATTCCCCGGCCACGAATAGCTCTGCATTGCTTCGATCGCCGGTCGGTCGAAACGCGGCGGCTTCTTCGCGTAGCTTTTCGCGAAACGCTCGTTGAAATGCTCCACGAGCAACGGCACATCTTCCAGGCGTTCGCGCAAGGGCGGCACTTCGAACGGAATGACGTTCAAGCGAAAGTACAAGTCACTGCGGAAAGCGCCCTTCTCGATCTCTTCATCGAGTTTCTTGTTCGTCGCCGCAATCACTCGCACGTCTACACTGACCGGCGTGTTGCTGCCGACCGGCTCGAATCTCTGTTCTTCAAGCACGCGCAGGACTTTGGCCTGCACGTTCGCGCTCATGTCTGAAACTTCGTCAAGAAAGAGCGTCGCGCCGTCGGCGAGTTCGAACTTCCCTTTCTTCGCGGCGGTGGCGCCTGTGAACGCGCCTTTCACGTGACCAAACAGTTCGGATTCGATCAACTCTTCGGGAATTGCGGCCGAGTTAATTTCGATGAAAGGCGCCGCGGCGCGACGCGACTGCGCATGAACAGCGCGCGCGACTAACTCTTTGCCGACGCCGGATTCGCCTGAGATGAGCACGCGCCCGTCGGTCGGCGCGACCACCGCGATCTGCTTTCGCAACGCGCGCATCGCCACCGACTCGCCAATCATTGCGTACTCGGCTTTAAGTTCGGCGGAGAGAGACTGATTGGTGATCTCGAGTTGCCGCTGACGCAACGCATTGCGCACCGTCAACACCGTTTTTTCGATCGAGAGCGGCTTTTCGATGAAATCGAACGCGCCGAGTTTCGTTGCGCGCACCGCGGTCTCAACATTGCCGTGACCTGAAATAATGACGACCGCCGCGTCACAGTTGGCCTCGCGCATTTTCTGCAACGTCTCAAGCCCGCTGATTCCGGGCAGCCATACGTCGAGCAGCACGCAGCCGTAGGCCCGCTTGCCGATCGCTTTCAAGCACTCTTCGCCGGTCGCCACGGTATCGGGCGCGAATCCTTCGTCGCGAAGGACAGCGCTCAACGATTCGCGAATGCCGCGCTCGTCATCGACTATTAAGATCGATTCTGACATTACGTCTTATGGTCTTATGGTCTTAGGTATCGGTCTCAGGTTTCGGGTCTCGGGTTACAGTTTCCACCAAAGACCTAAGGCCAAAGACCAAAGATCAAAGTGCATTCACAGGTATTTCAATCACAAACCTCGCGCCTCGCGGTATGTTGTTCTCCGCATGGATACGGCCGCCATGTTCGCTGATGATGCGCTGCACGATCGCTAACCCGAGACCAGTGCCGCGGCCGCGCGTTGAGAAGTACGGCTGAAAAAGCCGCTTGAAGTCCGCAGCCGGAATTCCTTCACCGGTGTCGGCCACTTCGGCAATAATGGTTTCGCGGGCCGCTTCATACCGGGTTTCGATCGTTACGCGTCGTTCGCCTGAATCGTTCAGCGCTTCCAGGCCGTTATCGATTAGATTTACAAAGACCCGCTTCATCTGTTCAGCATCGGCCATCGCCGAAGGCAGTTCTGACGCAAGTTGCAGCTCTAAATTCGCTCGCTCCAGACGATCCTCGTACAACGAAGCCGCCTGCCTGACCACGTCGTTAAGGTCGACGTTGGATTTTTGCGCATCCGGCATTCGCGCAAATCTCGAGAACTCGTCCACCAGCGATTTCAAGCCGGCAACTTCGCGCGTGATCGACGTAGTACATTCTTCAACCACGCGCTTCAGTTCTTCATCATGCACGCCGGTTGAAAGGCCGTTTCCATTTGGGCCGTCTTTGCCGTTCGCACGCACCCCGAACTGACGGGCGATGCGTTCAGCAGAAAGCTGAATCGGCGTCAGCGGATTTTTGATTTCATGCGCTATGCGACGTGCGACTTCACTCCAGGCGGCGGCGCGTTGTGCGGTTAGGAGTTCGGACAAGTCATCGATGACCAGCACTACACCGCTATTGCGGCCCGCCGACATGCCGAGCGCAGTCGCGGTCAAAGCAACCGGCAAGGAGTTCGCCGCCGAGCCACGAGTCAATTGGCTCTGCTCGGCGGCCCGGCCGGCGCGGCGCGCGCGTTTGATCAATCTTTCAAGCACCGTTCGATCTTCGTGGCTCAATAAACTCGAAAGCTTTGCCCAGGCAGGAGGGGCTTCGGTTAGCCGGAGAATCGACGTGGCCGCCGCGTTGATCGTGGTGACGCAATCGTTCTGATCGAGGGACACGACACCCGTTGAGAGCGAGTCCAGCACCGTCTCAATGTAGTTGCGGCGTTCCTCGATCGCCTGGTTCTTTTCTTTCAACGTCGCGGCGCCGGCCTCGATCCGTCGCCGGTTCTCTTCCAACTCGGCGGTCATCTGGTTGAACGAGTCGGCGAGCAACGCCAACTCGTCGTCGGCGGGAGTGTTTACGCGGTGCGACAGATTGCCGCGCGCGACTTCTCTGGACGCGGCAGCCAGCGACTTAATCGGCGCCGCCAGTCCACGCGCGAGGTGAATCGCCACCCAGGTCGAAGCGAACACCAGCAAAAGCGTCATCAATCCGAGAGTTGAGAGCCCGAGCAGCCGGACTTTCCGTTGCCGTTGCACCAGATGCTGATATTCGCTCTGCGAGCCGGCGATTGTGTCGTTTACATCAGCGTCACTGAACCGGCGCGGCACAAAAATCAAGCGCGTCGAGTCGGTCAGCGGCACCGACGCTGCATCGAAACCTTTTGCGTCCGAAAGTTCGGAATGGGCTGAGTTCGCGTCCTGCCTCGCGCTCCCCATCACGCGGGCCAACTCAGCCCGTTGGGCATCCGAAACTTGCGCGGCGCTGGCCGCGATGCTTTCCCCGGAATTCGAAACGATCTCAACCGCCGTCAATTCTCCCGTGTCCCGCAACTCGTCCAAAGTCGCTTGCCATTCCACCTGTGGTTTTTGTCGAATCGCCGTCGCCAGCAGCGTCGCCGTTTCGCGCAATCGTTGGCTCTGCGCGGCGGATATTTCGCGTTGTTGCTGGCGCACGCGCTCAACAACATTTTCGGGCAAGCGTCCCATCCACTTTTCGACTGAGCGATTCAGGAAAAGGTACGAGAATGCGGCCATCGCCGTGATGGGGAGCAAGCTGAGGCCGATGAAATACACCAGCAGACGCGTCTGAATCCGCGAGCCCGGCTGGCGCGCATGACGCTCGCGACGCAACCGCAAAAGGCTGCGCAGCAGGATGAAGGTGAAGACGAAGAAGGCGACAAAATTCAGGGTCGACAGCGCGTACAAAAGGAGGGTATCAGCGCCGGTTTCCGCCGGAACGAAAGCCCACAAATTGAACAAGCCCTGCGCCGCAATCAGTGCGAGCAAAACCACGACGATAGTGCCGAGCAGCCACGCGCGAACACGTGTTTGACGCGCTCGATCAACTTCGCCGCCGGCATTTTGATCGGATTTGTTCACAGACTTCCCAAGGGATGTGACTGGCGCAAAGTTTAGCACAGGCCTCGCTCGGGGGCCGTTCAGAACCTGTCCGCCGAAGGTGCAATGCTAGAATGCGTGGCGCATGGAAGTTCGCAGCTTTTTTGTCGGTGAGGACGGACATCTTCGCAGCGGCTGGCGCGCGACGTTTTTTTTCGCGGCGTTTTTGGCGGTGGGGAAGCTATTTGAAGTCGCCGGCGCGATCCTCACTTCCCTGACAAGCGGGATGCGCACCGGTATCTGGGTTTCGACGTGGCCCTTTCTGATCGGGTCGCTGGTGCTGCTAAGCGCGGCAGTATTGGTGGGCTGGGGCTGCAGCGCAGTCTTTGAAGAGTTGCCGTTTAGGTCGATCGGTTGGTCGCCGCATCGCGGTTGGTTGCGGAATGTGGCGCTCGGTTCACTCATCGGCGCGGCTTCACTACTGTTAGCGGCAGGCATCACGGCCGCAACGCGCGGCATTAGATTCAGCTTCAATCCCAGTCCGGCAACAACCATCGGAAAGACGGCGGTGGTGGCGCTCATTGTTTTTGTTATCGCCGGAGCCGCGGAAGAGGCGCTCTTTCGCGGCTATCCTCTGCAAACTTTCACGCGCGCGAAACTCGCCTGGGTCGGAGTGCTGGTGACGTCAGTACCGTTCGCAGCTGCACATCTCTATAACCCAAACGTCAGCCGAGGCTTCACTTTCGTTAACACAGTCTTTGCCGGAGTTTGGCTCGCGGTCGCGTATCTGCGCACGCAAAGCTTGTGGTTGCCGCTTGGATTACACTGGTCGTGGAATTGGACGCAGGCGGCGCTGCTCGGCATTCCCGTCAGCGGAATCGAACGAATCACACCGGCGCCGCTGTTGCACGCGATGAACGCCGGCCCGGATTGGCTGACCGGCGGCGCTTACGGTATCGAAGGAGGCGCCGCCTGCACTGCGGCGTTGGTCATCTCAACAATTGTTGTCTGGCGTACAAGGCTGGTTTCAACCGCGGAAGATCAATCATCACCATCGAAAGTAGCGTCTGCCGCCGCCACTCAGTAGAATGGCTGTCATCGTATGAAGCTGTTTACAGTTCAAGAAGCTAATTCTCTTCTCGGAGACGTGCGGCCCATCGTGGAAAAGATTCAGCGGGCGCATCGGCGATTGGGCACTTTTCAGAGAGCTGCGAAGCATGCCGCCGAAGGAGCCGAACACGGAGGCGGAGGTCTGCCCAACGGCGAACGCTACGCAAAACTCCTCCTTGATTTGTCCGTGGGAGCTGGTGAACTTGAGTCCCTGGGGATTCAATTGAAAGACTACAACCACGGATTGATTGATTTTCCCTCGATGCGGGACGGCCGCGTGGTTCTGCTGTGCTGGAAAGCTGACGAAGGCGACAACATCGAGTGGTGGCATGATGTCGAGTCCGGTTTCGCGGGTCGGCAACCCCTCTAAAGCACCCATTTCCTCCCTTTGACGCTCGTTGGAGGCCCTCATGGCCGCCTAACTCAACTCTAACCGCTGCTATATTTTCTGATTGACGACTTAAAGTACAACTGTTAGTATCGGCGGCGAAAACGGTTGCGGGTTTGGGCTGCCCACCTTTGCCCGTCCGGTTTCGAGTTGCGTCGCGGGTGTTGCCGCGATCGTGGACGTACTAAGTGGAGTTTTGGTTCCTGCCCCATAACGTCTCAGGTTCCTCAAAATGCAGAAAACTCTGACCGAACCGTCGAATCAGGCAGGCGTCACAATCGCGAGTCACACGACCGCGCGACCATCAACTCAACCAACTGAGGCCGAGTCCAATTCAACCTTGATTGAATTCCCCGGCGCGCGCAGCATTCCTGAGTGGCGAAAACGCCTGAGCCAGCGCGTGCGCGAGGTCCAGGAACAGAAAGCACGCGAAGCCGCGGAAGAGGAAGCGGTGTTGCGCGCGGCCGAAACCGTTTCCTGCTCACTGCCCTCTGGGCAACTTGAACTGGTTCCCGATGTCGCGCAAGCGCCATTGAATCCAATCGTATCGAAGGCTTTAGAGCGCGTGGATCGCGCGCGACGCGCCGAACACCTCTCGACCGGAGTTCGAGCGACGGCAGCAGCGCCCGCGCTTGCACCGATCGAGGAAGAAACACCTGCACCAGTCGCGGCACCGATTGAGTCAAAACCGAAACTGACAATCGTGGCTCCCACTGTCGAGCCCGAACCTGTTGACGTTCCTACTGAACCCGGCGACGTTTTTACTGAACCGGTTGAGCTTGCGGCGGATGAGGAGTTGGCAATAACTCCGAAGGTTGTCCCTGAAGAAGTACTTCCGATAGTTGTCACTGAAGAAGTGGCGGACAAGCCGAAGCGCGTGAAAGTGATTTCGGCCAGCGTCGAAGACGCCGCCTTGTCTTATCTCGAAACCTGTCTGTCGGTGCCGGCCCATTCTGCCGATACGCGCAAAGACATGCCGGGCCTGACACGGCGCGCGTTTGTAGGTTTGATCGATCTACTTCTGATAGCGCTGATGGTTTCGCCGGCTGTAGCGGCCCTTCAAGCTGCCGCCGCCGACTGGTCAAATCCGCGCATCGTCGGTCTGATGGTCGGTATCACAGCCGCAACGATGTTTGCCTATCTCACCGTCTCAATTGCATTAACCGGACGCACCCTGGCGATGCGGATGTTGCGCGTCAGGACAATAGACGAGCGCACGGGCCTCATCCCGACCGGCGGCCAATCTATCAAACGCGCGCTCGGTTACATTTTCTCGCTGGCTGTCTTTGGCCTCGGGCTCGCGTTTGCATTCATCGACCGCGACAAGCGGCCGCTTCACGATCGCTTTTCCAAAACCATCGTCATTCGCAGTTAAATTCGTAATTAATTTGGAGTGCGCCGGCAACTGCCTCTCCCTTTGGGAGAGGCCGGGGTGAGGGTGCGCAGCTTAGCGAGACAGTAAGAAAAAACTATTTTCTTGTTTCCCGCGCTAAGCCCTCACCCTAACCCTCTCCCAGAGGGAGAGGGAACAGGATCCAAGCGCCGTCGTCGTCCTTACAAGTCGGGACCAGGCCGGCGCACTCCAAATGGTCTTCGCATCGACGAGCGTAGTTCCCTCCTGTGATACCTTTTCCTCGATGGACGACGCGACTATCGCCGCCATAGTTTCTGAGATCGAGCCTTTACTCATCGGCCGCGCCCTTGGAAAGATCTTCCAACTTACGCATCAGTCGCTCGCAATTGATTTCGGCCTCCGTGAACACGGCTATCTTTTCATTAGCGTGGACCCCGCCGCACCTCGTCTGTATCTGATTAAGCGACGCGTCCGAGATTTGGAAAAGGCTTCAGTGCCAACTACCCAATTTTCCTTGAGCGTGCGAAAGGAATTGGCGCGCAAGATCGTGACGAGCGTTGAGAAGCTGCCAACCGATCGCGTCGTAACGCTGAGCTTCGAGGGTGCAGATGACCTGGGTCAGCAAACGCAGCCCGCGCTTGTTTCGCAATTGACCGGTCGATCGGCGAACCTTTTTCTTTTGAACGACGATGGCGTCATCACTGGACGCCTCAAAGAAACCAAAGGCGCCGGACAAAATGTCGGTGAGAAGTATCAGCCGCCGAAGAGCGGCGCCGCACACGCTGCCGGCAAGCCAGGGAGAAGTCTGGAACTGAGTGACCGCGAGTCATTGTCCGATGTGCTCGATCACGAGTACACCGCACTCGAGGAGAATCGCGGGATGGAGAACCAACTCGCGGCTGCGCGCGCCGAACTTCAAAGGGAAATCTCGCGACGCGGGAAACTGCTGAAAAAGCTCGAGCGCGACCTCGAAGAACATTCAGGCGCTGAACAACACAAACAAATTGGCGACCTTTTGCTCGCGAATGTTGCCACGGCGAAGCGCGTTGGCGGTCGGCTGACAATTAAAGACTATTTCGCGGAAGGCGAGCCGGAAATTGAAATCGAAGTTGACGAGAAGCTGACCGTACCCGAAGAAGCTTCTCGCCGCTTCGATCTCTACTCCCGTTCAAAGCGAGCACGAGTCCAAATAGACAATCGATTAAAGCAGGTAAAATCGGAACTTGCAGATTTGGAGATCAAACGCGAACGGCTCGAAACGTCGCCAGGTACGTTCGCAGATTCCGCATCAGTCCCAGCGGAACCTAAGGCCAGAACCAAATCACGCGAAACGCGAGTACCGGGCACGCGTCGCTACCTTTCATCTGACGGTTACGAGATCCTGGTCGGTCGCGCGGCGCGCGACAACGACAATCTGACCTTCAAAATCGCCAAGCCAAGTGACCTTTGGCTTCATGCCGCTGACTATCCGGGTTCGCACGTCATCGTCCGCAATCCGACGCGCAAAGAGATTCCGCCGCGAACGCTCATCGAAGCCGCTCAGCTCGCTGCTTACTTCTCGCAAGCGAGCAAAGACCCGAAGGTTAGTGTGCACTACACTGAGCGCAAGTTTCTTTCAAAACCAAAAGGCAGCGCTCCCGGCCTCGTGCGCATGTCGAGATTCAAGAACATCACGGTCGCGCCGGAGCAAGCAGGCACTCGGTCATAATGGATGATGGAACAAACTCAACTTCTGACCGACTTATCTGAAGATCTTATTGAGATTCGTAACTATCAGCGAATTTGCCCTGTCCCAAATCATGTCTGCCCAGATCTTAAGCTCGCCTGATGGCGGAGGATACTTAGGATTAAGAGACCGCTCCTTCTGGTCCGGCCACGAGATCGCAAATTGTTCCTGTTTTGCTTTGATCTGGTTAACGACACTTTCAAGCTCGTATTCTTTTGAGAGTGACATCATGAATCTAACGAGGCTATCAAGTTCAAAGGTCAGATCCTCGTACCGTTGCCAGAACTCATCTGAGTTAAGGAATACTTCGCTTCGTATTCTGACGCTAAACCTCTTTCTGAAAAGGTCCCCACGCTTTTGATCAAGAGGGGATTTCCGTTGAATCTGAAAATTTCCGTCGCGAATGTGTCCATAAATAGAAGAGATTACTGAATTCACATCGGTTCCCACTTCTTCGAGGAGCTGCAGGGATTTTTCTCGGATCTTTTCTTTTTTTGATCTGATTTCTGTCAGTCTGGTGAAGAGGTAACTTCCGATTGTTAAACTTATCAAAGTCAATACGATCGGTTTGCTCAGAAAATTCAAAACGTATTCCATAGTGTTGTCTCAAGGGTTGAGCTTGTCGACGACGGCCCTTCTCACGCCGGGGCTAATGCCACGCGGAGTCCGCGCCGAGGGGTAGCTCGATCTGGAAAGTCGTTCCCTTCCCACGCTCACTTTGTACGTCGATGCTGCCGCCGTGCAGGTCGATGATTTGACGCACAATTGAGAGTCCGAGACCTGTACCGCGTTTCTTTGTAGTGAAGAACGGTTCGAACAGACGCCTCACCGTCTTCTCGTCCATGCCTGCACCCCGATCGGAAATCTCTATTCGCACACGCGGCGTAGTGACGGTCGTGGGAGCGCCTATGAGCGTGGGGCTGGAACCTGGATCGATCACTTCAGTCGAGATTTTCAACGGCGCTCGTACTTCACTCGCATCAATCGCGTTCGCGAAGATGTTTACGAAGACTTCACTCAGCTGCTCCTGGTCCCAGACACCGCTAATTTCCGTTGATGTGTATTGCTTCTCAATCGGCGTTTCCTTTTCTTTAATTCGATCAGCGACGAGGTCGATGCTCGCGTCGATAGTTTCGTGCAGATCGACTTCAGTGCGATCCAATTCACGCCGCCGTGAAAACTGAGTGACGTCAACTACGAGTTTGTTCAGATGCTGAATGCCACGCTCCACCAGCGTGATCGTCCTGTGCGCTTCCTCAGCCGTGGTGTACTCGCGCAACATTTCGACACCCAGCCGAATACTGCCCAACGGATTCTTGATCTCGTGCGCCAGTTGCGCGGCGGCTTCGCCCACCGCGGCCAAAGCCTCCGTGCGACGGAAAGCGGCTTCCGATTTGGCTGCTTCGGTGACATCAACCAACGTCAGGATTTGACCATTTTGATTGTCGATTTCGATAGGCGACGAATAGACGTCAAAGGTGTGCGTCGCCCCATTATCAGCCAGGTTCCAACGACCGCGATAAGTTGACGCGACTACGTGCGAAGCCGTGGCAGATTCAAGCAGCTTCATGCCTTCCGTTGATCCGTTCTGGTCGTGAATCGACGAACCGATGGCGACCCGCGGAAAGATTTTGAAGAAAGCACTATTCGCGCTGCGAATCCGGTCGTGGCGATCGATCGCGGCGACGGCGCTTACCATTCCTTCGAGCATCTGGTTGCTGAATTCGCGTTCACGGCGCGCCGCTTCCACGCTCTCGCGAGTTTGACGATATCGTCGTTGCGCCGCCAAAACGGTCGCGGCTGTTACAAACAGGCCCGCGAGAATGGCGACAAGTGTCCAGATCTTGATCGATTGCACGGCCGCGTTCGCGAGCTGTTCACTTCTGTCGAATACCTGTCTTTGCTCAGCCCCGTTGTCCAGGATCAGCTCGTTCAACTCCCGATCCACGGCTTGAAACTGAGTGAAGCCATTCAACGAATAGTTGTCCGCATCCTTAGTCGTCTCAACGTACGCCTCAAGGTCACGATGGAAAGCCTGCCATTTGGGCAGTTGCGAGAGCGGCGGCCGGCCCAGGGACGGCATCAGTTTCGATGTTAGCTCGTTGCGCGCGGTGCTTAGACGCATGTCAAACGGCGGACGAAATTCCTCACGCGCTTGCGCCTCCATCTTGTCGCGCGCCTCGTTATCCAGGCGCGTCAGCGCGATTCTCAGTTGGAGAAGCAACTCCGCGCGCGCATTGAAGTGCTGCTGAAGGTTAAGTACTTGGCGACTCGTGTCCTGGACGCGACGAATGCTGAGATTTCCGAGAACGATGACAAAAAGGAGGAGCAGCGCGCAGCCTACGAGCAGCGGCATCAGCGTCGGATCTAAGCGCGGTTCGCCGGGGCCACGTGGGGGCGTGTTCGTTCCAGAGGCCGCGACGCGACGATAGACAACGTCACCTTCGGGAGACGTCTTATTGCCTTGATGTTCCGCTGACAACATTGAAAGGTCTTCGGTCTGTGGTCTTCGGTCTTCGGTCTTTGGTCTTTGGTCTTTGGTCTTTGGTCTTTGGTCTTTGGTCTTTGGTCTTTGGATTCAGGACTTTGGCCTTCGTCTTAGTCTGCTGCGTTCTGATCAAAACCCTAAGACCAAAGACCTAAACCAGCTCACTGCCCACTGCCCACTGCCCACTGCCCACTATTTCTTAGCCGACATCCAATCGTCGCCAATACCTGCTTCGGCAATGAGAGGCACGTCCAGCTCGACGACGTTTTCCATTTCCCTTTTCAAAGTCACGGCCACCTTCTCTGCGTCCTCAGCCGAGCATTCGATCAAAAGCTCGTCATGCACCTGCATCAGCATCTCCGCATTCAACTTCTCGCGCCGAAAAGCTTCATCGGCACGAAGCATCGCCATCTTTACGATGTCACTGGCCGTGCCTTGAATCGGCATGTTGATTGCCTCGCGTTCAGCGGCGCGTCGAATGTTGGCATTGCGATCGTTGATGCCGGCCAACGGACGAATGCGTCCGTACAGCGAGCGGACATAGCCCTGTTCGCGCGCCAGCACGGGAATCTCTTCCATATAGCGACGCACACCTTTGTATGTCGCGTAGTAATCATCGATCACTTTGCGCGCTTCCTGGCGCGAGATACCGACGCGCTGCGACAAACCCCAGGGCTCGATCGCATAGGCGATCGCGAAGTTCACGATCTTTGAGAAGCGCCGCGCCTCTTTCAGTTCAGCATCAGTCCTGGCGCGGAATACCAGACGCGACGTGCGGTTGTGGATGTCTTCGCCCTTTTGAAATGCGTCGAGCATTACTTCGTCGCGCGTGATGTGCGCGAGCAGGCGCAATTCCAGTTGCGAGTAATCGGCTGAGATCAGTTTGTTTCCTTTCTCAGCCACGAAAGCGCGGCGAATCTCACGGCCGAGTTCAGTGCGAATCGGAATATTCTGCAGATTAGGATCACTGGCTGAAAGACGCCCGGTCGCGGCAACCGTCTGGTTGAGTTGTCCGTGAACTCGGCCATCGGCAGCGACCTGATGCGGCAATGCGTCCGTGTAGACACTCTTCAATTTCTCCAGTTCGCGGTATTCGATAATCAAACGCGGTAGTTCATGCGTGAGCGCCAGTTCCTCGAGCACGGCTTTGCTGGTTGAGACACGACCGGTCGATGTCTTGCGGCCGGAAATGATGTTCATAGCTTCGAAGCACTCGGCGACTTGCTTGGGCGAATTGATATTGAACTCGCGACCAGCCATCTGACAGATCCTGTCCGTCAGACTTCCTAATTGTTGGCCCAGCCGGCCTGATAACTCAGCCAGCACTTCTGTGTCGATGCGCATCCCCGCGCGTTCCATCCGATAGAGCAGCGGGGCGAGCGGCAACTCTACGTCGCGATAGATGCTGCCGAGCTCCTTTTCATCTATGCGCTGCCGCAGAACAGTGGCAACCTGGGCCGTTAAATCCGCCACTTCGACCGCCTGCCAACCGCTTTCACTCCAACCGTCGTGTGGCGGCCCGCCGCCTTCAATTCCAACTGTGTCACGCGCCAGATCAACGAGATCGTATCGACTGCGCGTCGGATCAATCATGTAAGCCGCCAGCAGTGTGTCGTCGGCAATCCCGGCGAGTTCAATTCCCAACGGCGTCAACAGGGCCGTCGCGCGCTTGTAGTCGTGGACGGACTTCTTCGAGCAAACCGTTGGCAAACAGTTCGCGCATCGAAGCCAACGCGGTGTCCTTGCCTTCGGCAAAGCTCTCGAAATCGACGAAGGCTGACCTGCCTCCCTCCGCCGAAAACGCAATGCCGCGGGCGCCATGATCGTCGCGAGTGCTCTGCTGTTGACCAGCGCCGGCAGGCGTGGTGTTTGATACCGCGAAGCCCACAGTTTCCGCCTGCCAAAGATTCTGGATAAGAGCGTCAAGCTCAGCTTTGTCTCGAATCTGCCGGTAATCGCGCTCGGCCGTAACGCGCGCGCTGGCGACCGCGCCATCGGCAAATTCCTGGGTGAGGTTGGCGAACTCAAGTTCACGAAACAAATCGTACGCCGCGGCGCGATCCGGTGGGCGACGTTCTAATAGTTCAAGATCCAATTCAACGTCGAGATCGATTCTGATCTGCGCCAGCTCGCGCGACTTGCGTATCAGATCGGCATTGTCGCGCAGCGATTCGCGATAACGTTTGTTCTTAATTTCTTCCCAATGTTCGAGTGCGTTTTCGATCGATCCAAACTCCTGAATGATTTGCACCGCGCCCTTCGGGCCAACGCCGGGCGCGCCGGGAATGTTATCGATCGAATCGCCCATCAGCCCCAGCAAATCGACTAGTTTGTCCGCCGGCACACCGAACTTCTTTAGCACCCAGCCTTCGTCGCACCATTCGATTGGCGGCACGGGCTCTCGGCGTTTCACCACTTGCGAGTTCTGCCGCATCGCGACAATCCATGGATCGCGCACTAGTTGGCACATGTCCTTGTCATTCGAAACGATGACTGACTTCAGGCCTCTTTCTGCCGCTTTCACCGCTAGGGTTCCGATCACGTCGTCGGCTTCATAGCCGGAAAGGCTGATCATCGGCACGTTGTACGCTTCACATAGTCTGCGGATGTAAGGAAGTTGTGACGCCAGGTCGTCAGGCATTTCTGTGCGCGTCGCTTTGTAATCGGCGAATGCTTCGTGGCGAAAGGTTTTCTCCTTCGACTCGAAAATCGCGGCAATGTATTTCGGCTTTTCGTCCTGGATAAGTTTGCGCAGCATGTTTGTGAAGATGAACACCGCCTGCGTCACCTGCCCTTTCGAAGTCATGAGCGGCGCGGCGCGGTTCGCCATCGGCGCGTAAAAAGCGCGAAAGATGTGCGACATGGAGTCGATGAGAAAGACTCGCTCGGCCGGCTGCGCGTCGGCAGGGGATTCTATTTTCGGCATGATCGAATTCGATCATAGGGTTCAGTTTTGCGTAAGGCAAGCGGCTGTTTGCCCGCCGTGCGTGGCGTGGATGCTGCGATTTAAGTACGCCACCGTCGCCACGACGCAACAGCGCGATCGACGAAGGTGCGCAATCATCGCACGCTCGTTCAGGCATGAGCTTTGCACACAAACATGGCTCGGCGTAGTTAACTTCCATCAGAGGAATAATCCACAGATTCACAGATTACCCAGATAAACAGGAAAGACGGACTCAACTGTATGAGCTCGCTGATTGGTTTTGAATCGGTGGAATCTGTGTAATCTGCGGATAAAATTCTTTCGACGTAAACGCGAATGAAGCAAACGACTCTCGCTGCACCTGTTTCAACTAAAGGGATCGGACTTCACACCGCCGTGCCAGTTACGGTGAGCTTGATGCCTGCGCCACCGGACACGGGTTATGTGTTCCGGCGCACTGATCTGGGCGGCTTTGAAATTCCGGCAACTGTCGAGTCCGTCGCGCATTGCAGTTATGCGACGACGTTGATGCGCACGGGCGTGATGCTTTCGACCGTCGAGCACCTTTTGTCGGCGCTACGCGGCTGTGGAGTAGACAACGCCTACGTAGACGTTGATAACCTGGAAATTCCCATCATGGACGGCTCGGCAGAAACATTCGCTGAGATGATCGAGTCTGCCGGCGTCGCCGAACAATCAACGGCACGGCGCGCGCTGATGGTCAGAGAACGCGTGACCGTTGAATCGGGCAACCGCCGCATCAGTCTTGAGCCTGCCGAAACTTATGAAATCGATTGCTTGATCGATTTTCAGCACCCCATGATTGGAATTCAGCATCGCCGGCTCGTGCTGGAGAATGGATCATTTGGCCGCGATATCGCTTCGGCACGAACATTCGGCTTTATCGAAGAAGTGGAAGCCTTGCGACGCGCCAACCTGATCCGTGGCGGCTCGCTTGAGAATGCGATCGTGCTCACCAAAACGGGAATGCTGAACGAGACCGGGCTGCGATTCTCCGACGAGTTCGTCCGTCACAAAATTCTCGACATCATTGGCGATTTCGCGCTGTTGGGAATGACGCTGCAGGGACGCGTCAAGGCCGAACGGAGCGGCCACCTGTTGCACGCCGCGTTGATGTCTTCGCTGCTGCGGAATCGAAAGGCTTGGGAGATTGTGGACCTGCCGGTCCGGGCGCCCGCCGCGGTAATGGCGGGCTGACCGAGACTGGAGCGCAAGCGTCTCGCTTGCCGGGCTGACTTCGAGCAAAAATGCAGGCGGGACGCTTGCGCTCCAGGCCCGCCACCCCGTGGTTTGTTACTTTCTGCTACAATAAATTTCCGCCAAACGCTCGTTAGATTTCCGGCATCTAACTCGGGCTGATGGATTCGGAGGGTTCTCAATCACATGAAACTAAGCTTAATTCTCGCGGTTCTTTTAGTGGCCGTTCCGGCTTTTGCGCAGCCGCAAACCGCCCGCAACCAGCAACCTGTCGTCACTGATGACGAGGTAAAAGTCACCGTCTACAAGCAGTTCTGGGACAATCGTGTCCCCAATCCAACGGTCGCCTACCAGGCTGCCCGCGATTACATGCAGCGTTACAGCAAGGAAGACGATCAGTACACGCGTTACCTGAAGGTGTGGATGGCAGCCTATGAAGAGGACGAACGGACGGCGCGTATGGCCGCTGAGCGTGCGGACCGCGAGCAGCAACTGCTGGGCAGCTTTACCGTAAAGAACTACACCAAGGCGTATAGTCTGGCGACTCCGGTTCTGACTGACAATCCTAATAACCTACGGGTCTTGATTGCCCTGGGCTTTGGTGCGGTGGCGGCGAGCGCCGAGCGAAACGAAACCTTCAACGCCGAGGCAGGGATACACGCCGCCAAGGCGATTCAGCTGATCGAGTCAGGTAAGACTCCGACAGGTGAAGGCGGCGGCGCAGTGTGGGCGCCGTTTAAGAGCAAGGAGGACGTCCTCGGGTCATTGCATTACGCGCTTGGCTTTTACGCGTTGAAGCCGACTCCGGATTCGGCCGTTCCCCACTTCATCAAGGCCGCGCAGGTCGATGCGGATCGGCGGAACTCGCCGACCACGTATTCTTTGCTGGCGCTGGCTTACCAGAACGGTCCGTACAAGCGGCTGTCTGAGGATTTCACGAAGCGGTTTGGAAATCAGCCGGAGTCGCCGGAAAGTAAGGCTGCGCTTGAAGGCGTCAATAAGGTCGTGGACAAGATGATCGACGCTTACGCGCGCGCCGTCGCGCTGGCGGGCACGAATCCACAGAACCAGGCAGCGAAGGCTCAGTGGATGACTCAGCTCACCAACTTCTATAAGTTCCGTAACAACAACTCGGACGCGGGACTGAACGAGTTAATCGCGGGTGTTCTGGCCAAGCCTTTGCCACAGTAGTAGGTTCGTGGCACAGACTTCAGTCTGTGATTCTTCGCGCCGAATCACAGACTAAAGTCTGTGCCACCCACCTTGACAACACACCCTCAATCATTAGAATCGAATTTCTTTGATAGAGCGGGAGTAGCTCAGTGGTAGAGCATCGCCTTGCCAAGGCGAGGGTCGCGAGTTCAAATCTCGTCTCCCGCTCCAAAATTTCGAGAACGAAGGCGGAAGGATGAAGAATCGGTTTTCAGTTTTCGGTTTTCAGTGTTGCAACCGCTAAGTTGCGGTTAGGGCTGAAGACTGCAAACTGAAAACTGGGAATCTTCATCCTTCCGCTTTTTCGTGCTCAATGGCGGCGTAGCCAAGTGGTAAGGCAGAGGTCTGCAAAACCTTTATTCATCGGTTCGATTCCGATCGCCGCCTCCAATTAAATCAACAACTTAACCGTCACGCCGGAAAATCGAAAAACACGTGTGTAGTAGGAATTGTAGTAGCTTGTGATCAGTTGGCGGCTTTTTAGGGTTCCCCTTGGGTTAAGGTATTCGCCCGCAACGCGCGCGAGTCTCGCCCTACGATTAGCTTCCCTCGCCCTACGATTAGCTTCCAAGGCTTCTCACCACTTATTGCGTAATCTTGTTGCCGTCTTTAGCCCTGCCAATTCTTTCACATTGACGCTGGGATTACCCTCACTTCATGGAAAAAACTAAAAGGCCGGATCGTTTACTTACCAGACGGCAAACAGGTACGGGTTGAATCTGTATATCGAGGACTGGCGACGTGTAGAAGGTTAGGCGGTGAGCGACGGGGACGGCTGGCGGGTTTGTCGGATCTCAAGTTTGCGAATTACCTAGCGAGCAATGATTGGCTTACGCGAATCGGAAGGGAAAAGGCTGCCTGACAAGCTCAAAGAATTATGACCGTGGCTCGTCATTAGACGCCTTGCTCTGAGGGCTGCTTTCAATTCGTTCATGGCTCGCTTCAGTTCTGCGCTATTAAGTCTGGCAGGTAGTGGTATCTCAATGTCACGGACTTCATTAGGATAAATATGGCCGGACTGACCACGAATACAACGCTGGATCGCATGATAACCGGCTGCCGACCTCAGGAATAGCAAAATGTAGTACGGATCAATCTTCAGTTGTTTATCAAGCCGACACATCATGATCTCACCGGAGAAAATAACTGGCTCATTCAAATAGCTTGGCGCGCCTTCGTAGATATCCACCTTCAAACCAATCCATTTCGGGCCATGAGCGGCTGCCGTGAAAAGAATATCGCCCTTTTTTAGTTGTGCGTAAGAATACTTGTTGGCGAATTCTTCGGTCACGTATTGCCGCTCTACGGCATCCCACTCGATGCCGCGTCCGGTTAGATTGCCAACCTTGATCATATGAACGCCTGAGTTTGTATATGCGCCACGTGGCGCTGTCTTGCCGGTCGTAATCACTTTGCAGATATTACCAAGCGTCCAAACATCGCCTTTGGTTTCCTTTTTCTTTTCAATGGCGATATGCGGTTGGGCTAACCAAGTCGCGCCTAGTTGCTGTCGGCTGACTACTCGCGTCAATGGAATAGTAGTCTTGCCGGTCTCTTTGAACTCGTTAAATCCCTTGATTACGTTCGGCAAGTCATTCTTGCCGGTAGCGCGGCCTGTGAAGTCATAACCTACGTTTGGAACGTGAGCGATGAAGATTGGATAGTCCTCGTTCGTTTCTTCTTCAGCTTGTGGGGCGGTCTTTTGCAGCACAACAAAGCTAGTCTTGCTCTTTGCGCCGGACGGCCCAAACGTATCCGGCGACAGCGAAACGATTGCGACTAAGCGCGACAGCGTTTCGATGTAGGCTCGGGCCTTAGTGAGCGTCGAATTACCTAACACGCTATCGGGCAAGACGATGTACATATAACCGCTCGGTTTCAGCCATTCGAGATTGCGTTCAAGAAAAAGAATCTCAGTCAGAAAACCTTTCTTCTTTGTCTTACCGCGATCATCTGTCGTGATTAGAAACTCTTTTAGTAGCGAACTTGAAGGCGGAATGCGCTTGCCGAAAGGTGGATTAGTGAGAACCAGATCAAACAGCCTCGTGCGCGCTTGTTCGGGAGCTTTGTCTTTTAGTTTAAGCGAATCATGATCAAACACATGCGCTCGCCCGTCTTCATTAACAAGCATATTGATTCGGGCGACGGCGCTCATTTGCTCGCTCGCGTCGAATCCCCACAGTTTGTCATGCCCGAAATCGAACGCGAGCTTGATCCGTTGGTGAGAAGTAAACTGTCGCTTCTCTAGCTTTTTTCTTACGTGAGCAAGTGAGTAAATTAAAAACGCGCCTGAGCCACAACAAGGATCGAGAATCGAGTAGGACGGTTCCGGGTCAGCCATCTCGATCATCGTTTCAACCACTTGACGCGGCGTCATGAACTCTTTTAATTCGCGTCTCAAGTCTCCGCTCAAAAACGTTTCAAACGCGCGGCCTTTTTGATCCACCGGAGTCTTGGCAAAAGAGAACCGCTGAAGTTCTTTCACGATCTGCGTGATGCAATCGTTCGTCAGGCCGATGTCGTCGCCCTTCTTAAACACTGCCGCGATGTCGCTGTCTTCTTCAACTGCTAGTTTGAAGAGCAGTCGGATTCTTTGCGCGGTTTCATTTTGTGATTCGGGCGATGGCGGTTGGTCACGAAGAAAGATCTGAAAGTCGAAGTCCGATCCTTTCCTTTCGTCTTGAAACTTAACGAGAAGGATTTTGAGAAATTCAGTGAACGCATCATCTGGCTTTAGGTTGCTCAGGTTGCGAATGAGATTGTGGCACTTGCGGAAAGTATCGGAGACTTGCTTGTCGTCTTTGAAGGCTTCTAACTCAGTGATTGTGTATTGAGGGATGCCGCCAAACTTCGGAATGTCTTTGATAATAACGGCTTCTTCGGGATAGCGATTGACGATAACGCTTGTTGAGCGATTAGAACCGTTCGTCCACAGGACATAGACCGCTCTGAGAATGGTTGCATATCGTTGCCCTTGCTTCTCGCCTAAATCTTTGCGTGGTTCTTTTGCTTCTACAACGATCAAAGG
Source organism: uncultured Acidobacteriota bacterium (assembly GCA_963726075.1). Lineage (GTDB taxonomy): Bacteria > Acidobacteriota > Blastocatellia > Pyrinomonadales > Pyrinomonadaceae > UBA11740. The sequence continues at coordinate 1,758,146 of CAVSAQ010000002.1, forward strand.
TCGCTTGTGCGCCTTATCATCGAAGACGACTATATCTGCCCAACGCGGCTGTTCGTCTTCTCGAATGAGAACCGGGAACTCGATATCGAGTAGCTCAGGCGGATACTTGTATTTCTCTAGCAGTTCATTATAGACAGCGAGACGAACGGTTTCTTCGGGGTGGCCCTTACCGGCCAATTTGCTCTTTTTCAGGAACGGATAGACAGCAAGAGTCTTGCCGTCTTTTTCTTTGAAGTGTGCGAGAGTCACGCGGCTTGTCGTTTGTTTACCTTCTTGTCGTACTTCGCTTTTTGTTGGTCAATCTCTTTCTTTGGAACGGCCCATGCTTGCCTTTTTGGAGAACTCGCGCTCACGAGACAAACGCTTGAAGTTTGCGCATCGCCTGGAATTGATGCTCTTCGGTTGGGTGAGCATAACGCAATACCATCTGGATGCGTGAATGACCGAGCATAGCAGCCAATGTCACTAAGTCAACTCCGGCCATCGCGGCTCGCGTAGCCCAGGTATGACGAAGATCGTAGAGTCGGAAAGGTGCAACACCGCTTCGCTTTATTGTCGCCGTGTGCGTAGCGTTAACTTTTACAATCGACTCACCCTCGACACGCCCAGGGAAGAGGCAGTCTCCCTCAATCGCGGCGAGACGCTTTGATAGAACGGCTGATGCCGCGTCTGTGAGCGGTATTTTGCGTCTGGCTGCTTTTGTTTTGCCATAGGGGTTCGCGATATAGCCCTGTCCAAGATTTACGTTCACGCGGCGAATACGGCAGACCTCTTCCGGCCGCATCCCCGTTTGAAGCATTAGAGTGGCGATGTCTTGTAAAGGCTGCGAGGCTGCTAAGAGGTAAAGCTTTTCTTCATCAGACGTGAGCACTCGTGTCTGCTCGTTGTTCTCCGCTAGAAACTTGACGCGCGAGACTGGGTTCGCTTTCGCGAGCACCTCACCTTTGATGAAATGGTTGAAAAGCGATTTCAGACATGCCAACTCGCGATTGATGGTTGCTGGCTTTATGAGTTTCTTAGTTTGTTTTCGCCCGTTTTTCGATCGCGAGCTTTTGAACTGTTTTCCTCGCCATGCTTTGAACTTTTCAATCTCATCAGGCGCTATTCGATCAAGTGGCGCATCCCCAAAACATCGAAGCAGAGCCTTGCTCGACGTTTGATAACGCTTGTGAGTATTCGGGTGCGCTCGGTGTTCTTGTTCGGACCATTCAAGATACTCCTTCATCGCGATACTGAATCGCGGCGAGGGGTTCTTCTTCTCCAAGCCAACTTCGCCTTTGGCTAGGTTTGTCCGATAAGCGCGCTCAACCTCAGCAGCGTCGCGTTTGCTCGTGCATTTGGTAGATCGCTGGACGTGATATTCATTAACCCAGAAATTCATCCACCACATTTCGCCTCGTTTGTAGAGAGACATTGCTATTTTCCTTTCGGTTGAGTCATTTTGCTTTGCCACTTCTCGTTGGCCGTCAGTTTTCGCGACGCGAAATCATCGCGGGGATCTTTGTATCGCGCCCGTAGCCGTTGATTGCGTGCTGCATGAGAGCATTCGGGCGAGCAGCACAGTTGATTATTCTTCGACGAGCCTGGTTTAGCGATTCGGCCCGCCCAAAACACTCGGCGGCAATTCTTGTTGCCACACATTCGAATTCGATCAACTTCAACTCCGTTCAGGGCTTCAACGATTGGCGCAAGCTTGGGTCTAAAGTGACCGTTAGGCCCGATAAAGGCACCTGAAGGTAGCGCACTAGCGAATTGAGAAATCTTCCCTCGTTGATGTGTTTCGGCTACTGCAACTAGAGCAGCCATGAAGTTATGATGAAACCGATATCGGTTGTAGCGGGCTAACGCGCGATCCATTTCTTCGGCTGACATGGCTGAAGGTTTCTGTCTGGCGAAAATATGGATGGCAAATCGACTCCCTAGTTTTGCTATGTAGTCGGTAAGAACTTCGATCTGTGCTCGTTTGTATTTTCGACGATATTGGGCCTCATCAAATTCAAGAACCTTCTTAACTTCGCCAATGCGCTTTCGCTCATGTGAGCGCCAATCCGCTTGCGAGATCGGAAACTCGGTCGAGGGATACGGCCGGCTCTTGGTCTTGAACGTGTTTAGTACGGACTCTGAAAGACGTTCGTTTCTTAATCTGATGAGTCTTTCATGCTGGTCCAAGTCGATGAGTGACTGGTCAAGAGGCAGTTTTTGAAGGAGCCCGATAACGCTTGCCAGTGCGCTATTACAAGTTTTCAGGCGTCGATTGTGGCGTGATGCCTGTTTCCTTGCCGCTTGGTTTTGCCGTGGCATATAAATGATTGCGCTAAGTACCAGTTGAGACTTACACTTATACCACAAAGATACTCCTAGTGCCTAGGACTTTCTCAGGGAGAAACAGCGATAATGAGAGACTCAGCCATCATGGTAGTGAACGTAGAGCGAACGGCATGGAGCATCGGCGAGGTCGCGAACGCCACCGGCCTATCCAGAGGCTTTCTGAGGGCTGAGGTAAGACGGGGCCGGTTGCCGATACGCAGGTTTGGTCGTCGAGTGCTCGTTCTGAATGACGATCTCAGAGCCTATCTAGATCGCGGAAGCCACGCAGAGATTCCGTCAGCAGCGACGTAGTTGACTTCGACTGCAAGGGGGTAGCTGTCGGTTGATTGACACTATTAGGCTTTCTCATCAATTCGACCTCCATTCACGGGCTGCAATGCGCGAGCTTGGTTTCTCTTCCGTTTGCGGGCACGACGGAGCCCGAAACTGCACGCATCCTCCAAAATGGAAACTCAACTTGCCTGTAACCGCTGGAAAGTCCTTACCTCGAATAACGTGGGGGCAAGCACCAAACAGTATCGATTACCTAACGGTCGAAGTGAGCTTGCCCAAGCTGATGTTTGGCTCGAATGTTCCAATGCTGGAACATGACTGCGAGATTAACCAGGCATTGACTCTAACTTCGGACTGGGTTAGTGAAGCAGCGCGCGTCACGTTTGACGCCGGGCGGGCTAACTTATCGAGAGTTCATTTTTGTCACAACTTCCAGATGTTGCCGAAAGACGTTCTCGAATACATCAAAGCGGCTAGTAACACATCGATCCCGCGTACAGTTAGGACGGTCTGTGATAACAGAACGGTTCAGTTTTCAAATGGGGCGCGGGCTGTGGTTCTGTATGACAAGCTCTCTGAGGTAATGTCGAAACTCTCAAAGGATGAAGCGACGAACGAGGATGTTGCAGCGGCAACCGGCGTGCTGCGACTCGAAACCAGGTTCGAGGATCGACGCGCCTGTAAACGGTTAGCATTAAGGCACAGCTTATCAAACACTGGAGGTGCGCTTCTGACAATGAAGGTGGCAACGGGGACGCTCGATGAAACGATAGACGAATTAGGGTTGAATGAGACCGTGGAAGGCAGCGAGGCACGTCTAGCACGGCTAATGGATTATTACGATCCTGAACGGGCACAGATTCTCGCTGGATTCATGGTGTTCTGTGACAGTTTCGGAGCTGAGAACCTTATACGACTTGGATATTGTAAGAAGGCAACCTTTTATCAGAGACGAAAGGCGCTAAAAGCGGCGGGTGTTTGGTTGCATTCGGGCGCTATGCGGCGGCTACCACCGCTTAGACTTGTAGTTCCACGGACGAAACTCAGAGCACAAGTGGCGTGACGCACAAGGTGTCAAAGTGTCCGGCTGGGTAGACCACGGTATACGTTATTACTCTAAGGGATCGGAGGCGGTGTTGGTCGATTTTGGGCCGCGTACTGGTCTATGCAAAACGGAGACAGGTGAACCCAGATGCAAGTGAATACGGCGATGCAACTCGCGGATCGTGCTGCACGGAAAGCTCGCGGTCATGGCGACAAGTTAGAGCGGAAAACGGAGGCGGCTATTGTCGCTCTGCTGGCGCATCCAACTATGCCGGAAGCCGCCAAAGCAGCCGGGGTCAGCGAGACTACTCTGTGGCGCTGGCTGCAACGCGACGACTTTCGAAAGAAATACCGAGAGGCCCAGGATAAGGTCTTTGAGGGGGCGCTAGGCTCGTTGCAAGGAGCGAGCACAGAAGCGGTCGCCTGCCTTCGCAGGAATCTCGCATCTGGCAATCCTTCAGTGCAGGTCCAAGCAGCACGAATAATTCTTGACTACACGATCAAGGCGCGCGAGATGTTCGAGCTTGAGAATCGGATTGCCGTACTGGAAGCCGCGCTCAAAGCGAGAGAAGAAGCGGACAAAGCCGGGTACTCTTTCGCTGACTCAGTGACTGATCAAGCGTGAGCCTAGAGGCGAGAATAGCGAGGCTTGAGAGTACGCATACCCGCGTCTTACGCTGCCTATGGTGTCGATTCTCGCTTCGTTCGCAGTCACCCTCCACAACCGCACCTGTTGAACCTCCCGATGTGCTGCAAACTAAATGCTGGTCCTGTGGGACTAAGTTTGGCGTTCCTCTACGAGGCTTGAATCAATATCAGCGCGAGGTAGCCGATCTGATCCATAACTCGCATCCGACGAAGCAGTTTATTGACGAGCGTATTTACGCGGCAAACATTTGGTGTCTGCTGTACCGCGCTGAAGTCAAGGAATACGAGAAGGAAAAGCGGAACGAAACTAATAAGGACGCCCCTACGCTTTGGCGCGATGATGCGACCAAACGTGAGCATGAACGACTACAACAGCAGGCTTTCGAGTTTTGGAGTGCTCAGCACGAACGATTCAGACGACTCGCTAACGGGCCGGGCTCGTTCCCGCTCGACAAGCAGTTCGAAGAGATCGATTCCGAATATCCGACATCACATTACGATGCTAAGACCGACCAATTGATCGAAAGCCTGGGCCTGGAGAAATATTCGCAGGATGCCTCTTGTTTACGCTCTGCGATTGCGGTGTGTAACTTACACTTGCAAACCCTTAAGAAACGCGAAGCTTGCGAGATTGTGCTTTGGGAGCAATGTTTGAACGAAACGGTTCAGGAAATCAGATTCTTTGAGCACGAAAAACAAAGAATGATTCCCATGAATGCTCGCGTTCCGTCGAACTTAGCTGGGCTGTAGGTATATTTAGGGAGTTGTCTGCTTCTTCTTTTTAGGATGAACCATGAGGTGTTTTCGCCGAATGCGTGGCGTAGAACGGAGCGGCGTTAAGTCCTTATGTCTGGTTCCCAGCAGGGACACGAGGCTTTGATGATGTCTGAAGCCCAGCAATTGAGAAGCATGAGTCACTGATCCTTTGCTCTCTGCTAACGCTGCTTTTATCAGCTTCGCCTCATACCGTCTTACCGCTTGTCGCAAAGAGAAATCTTTCCAACCCGGCTTGGCTACAAACAACCCCTGAAACGCTGCGCTTCCCAGCCGTCTCAGGGTGCTAACGTCATCTGTCTTTTCCAATAGCGATACGGCGTGTTCAAGTAGCGCGGCGATTTCAGCCGCCGACAGATTGTTCCCAAACTCTTCGATGAAGGTTAAGGCCGTTCGGCCGGCGCTTTCAAAATCCGCCACTTCTTCGGCTGTGCCAATAGCTCGATTAAATACCCTTCGCGCCGGGACGGGATGAGCTAGTCGCGCCAGCGCGATCCCGTGAGTAGTCAGAGCCTCAACGAGTAACGAACGCTCGTCGCCCTTTTCGAGTCTTACCACGGCAGCGCGCGCAACCTTTTCCGCTTCAAGGTTGCGATTCTCAGCCAGCAAAAGAGTTGCGCGAGTTTCGTCTACTTGCCCTAAGTGGACGTTATCCTTGAGCCGCGTCATTAGTGCTTGAGCGCGATCTAAATGTTCGTGTGCATCCCTGAATTTGCCGACTTTTCCGAGTAGATAACCGATGTTGTTTTCGACGTAAGCCTGACAGCGTTCGTGTCTGGCTTTCTCAAAATGGAAACTTGCCGCCGTGTATTCAATGAGCGCCAGGTCTATGTAATCTTCTCGTTGTTCCCCGGCACTAAGCCGATTCAAGACGTTCGCGTAAGCATGATGAAAATGCGCGGTGAGTAAGTGATTGTTGATGTTCTCAAATAGCGGTTTGGCTTCATTGTGAAGTCTTACAGCTTCATTCAGTCGCTTTGATTCTCGTTCGACTAACGCGCGGCGCATTAAGGTGACTGCGCGTTGTTCAAAGTCCCTTTGATCGATCTCGTTATATGCTTCTTGCAGCATCACACGGGCTTCGTCGTATTCGCCAGCCCGCCAGTAGCACAGAGCGAGATCGCTTCGCGCCTCGCCGACTTTGCTTATCCGACCCTGTGCCCGAAATAGTCTCAGGCTTTGCGTGATTAGATCCTTTGCGGCTTCTTGTGCTCCCTCAATTTGATCGGCGCGTCCGATCCATCCTGTGAGTGCGCCGACCCGTAAGATCACGTCAGATTGTTCTTGCTCATTCAAGCCCTCGACATTCGGGCGAATACCCACACCGCGCCAGAATTCCCCTAACGCTTCGGTGGCCGCTTCATAGTCGCCAATCTGTTCGTAGTGCTGCGCAATACGACAACACACGCGGGCGCGTTCGTTGAGAGCCAAGTCAGGGTTTTCTAATTGGCTGAGAACGTCAGACGGTAAGTGCATGTGAGAGTTACCCTTTCATCTTGCCTGTAATGATCTTTCACGGGCGGATGCTAAGATTTCGCAGATTCCTTAACTCTCGAATCAGGAGAACACCATGAGAAGACTCAAGCAGATCGGCTTGGCCGTTGTGTTGATGTTCGCGCTCTGCACGGGTGTGATGGCCGGGATTATTGAGAGCCCGCCAGCACCAGCCCCGGCAACAGCGCCGCCGTCAGAGCCTGTAACAGCTACCGGAATTACTGAATGTCCACCCAGCGCGCAGCCCACCGATGAAAACGATCTAGTCATCGGTCTCACGCTCGCTGTGTTGCTCACGCTGTTCTAGGGCTTTTCGCCAGTTCAACCGTTTTGGCCGTCTTTTCGGCGGCTTCGTAGAAGTGTGTCTAGCGTCGCAGATTAAATCGCGCCTCGCGCCCGAACGCAAGAAGTTTTTGAAGGTATGCTGAGCGGTTGTGAAGAAGTTAGCGGCGATTGCAAGAACAATTACAATTCATCCCTCCATTGTGTGCGCGTGGAAACGGTGATATAAGCCGCCCGTCCTCGCTATCCCAAACTTTACGGAGGCTCACGCCATGAAAAGACGCGCTCTGGTTTTAGCTTTTCTTATTTCTGTCATAGCGGTCGCGTTCATTCCGATCAGCGATGCGCAGAAGATCGTCATACCATGCCCCTCACCGCTAACAAAGATAGAGGATTGTCCCCTGACCGGATGCGGCACGGTTGACCAACACCTTAACAGGCAAAAGAACATTGACGACGTTGCCGGAGACCCTGAAGAAAAGACCCTCCGGGACTTGAGGGCTTCACCCGATCCGGTTAAGGGTTTCAAAGTAGGCAACACGCGAGAGAAACTAGCCGCATTAGGCGAAGGCGAAAAGATTAGAGTAGTAGCCTTTGCCTTAGTCGCTCGGAAAGGCGGTGCCGAATCCTGCAATTGCAAACTAACATCAGTTCGGGATACCGATAACCATGTAGTCCTGGTAGATCGGTTGCTGCGAAAGAAGAAGGGCGAAACCGCGAAGGCATTGTTACATCGGCGGGAGCTGAATTCAGTCACCGCAGAGTTTACACCGCGAACCCGGCTTGTCTTTCCCAACCTGACAAGAGCGAACCTGCAACCTCTAATCACCGCAAGCGGAGGGGCGCTAAAAGTTAGGATCACCGGGTTATTGTTTTTCGACTCAGAACACTCTCTCGGACATCATCTAGTCCGCCATAACAATTGGGAGATACACCCGATTCTGGCGCTTGAGTTCTGCCCAAAAGCAAAGAAATGCACGGCTGACAGCGATGACAACTGGAAAGACTTGGGCGAGACGCCTTAGGAAAGATTCTTTACTTGACGAACAGGTTAGAATCTCAGTGTTCGAACATCGTCTCGGATGAATAGGCCTTCATCCTTGAAGACACAGGGGCGACGTTACTCTGAAGCGAGCGGCGTCGCCCTTTTGTTTTTTTCAAGGCCAGCAACACGGCTAGCGGAGCACCTATCTACAGGATAAGAAACCCATAGGACGAGAGTTAGTAGCAGCAAACTGTTCCCAGGGGGCCGGGGAACGTAGTAGAAAGTGTAGTAGTCACCGAGCCACACGGAGCATTATGTAGCTCTGAGACTAGCGCGGCAACCCATGTTTTGCGTGCCCGTGACACTCGATCATATTGGGTGAAACACAACTCAAATGAACTGCAAAACCTTTATTCATCGGTTCGATTCCGATCGCCGCCTCCAAAACCTCAATACATTCAATAGATTGCAGGCACGGCCCTTAGGGTCACATTTTCTTCAGTGTCACTGGTGTGTCACTGGCGCGCGAGCAAATGCGAGTTGGAAACCCAAACCACTCTCGAAAATAGTGAAAAATGCTGGTGAAATCGCGCGGTGCCGGGACGATCGAACTCTTACCGAGATGTAAAAACCTTTATTCATCGGTTCGATTCCGGTCGCCGCAGCCAGACTAGCGTACTGGTTCGTATCGCTTGGTAAGATTAGGCGATACCGATTTCAAAGGACTTAAAATTCGTTCCTCGTAAGAGGGTTCGGGTTCGACTCCCGCCCCCGGCACCAATCACATCAACAATTTAGAGACAATCAGGTGTCGCTACTGAGTTTACCCTACGGAGTTTCCTCCGTTGTGTCTTCGGTTTTTCTCGAATTGCTCAACGAAAACTATTTTGACCCACCTGCGAGAGTCCCTCATTAAGGATGCACTCGCGGCTTGGGTTGTAGGTTCGAGTCCTACCTGCAGAGCCAGATTGGACGAAGGCCGCTGGAAGTAGCTCCAGCGGTCTTTTTGTCCTTTGGCCACGCAGTATTTGTAACGGCAAGCTAACGGAGCTAGTCTCCGCGCGGTCTTACAGCAAAGCTATTGACATACACTTCCGAGAGGCATAATGTGCCCTCAGCCTTAACTGTTTCCTTACGCGCTCACGTCTGTTGTCTCATCCGACCTCTCGTTAGCGTGATTTCAAATCGGCTGCGTTAGCGAAGACTGCCAACAGTGTCTTGACCGCGTAAATGACGCTCGCTCGCAGCGTTAGCCGCTCGGAAGGAATGAACTCCCATGACCTTAGTCACCGGGTATCGTGTTCGAAACTTCGGCTTCTCAGATGGTTCCAGAATAATCAAGCGCAAAGCATTCGGGTAATGTTGTAGGCCTACCGGTGCGACAATTAATAGAAGTGTGTCACTCTGATCAATGGAAGGAAACATATGGAACAATCAATTGCATCGCTCTCGCATGAACAAGCGCAACGTGCCTTGATGATTTTTTACGATCTCCTCCCAAGTGACTTCTGGGAAGGTGGCAAGAAGCCCTCGGCAGTCAAACTCAAATACACCGCGGAGAAGTTGCAGGACGACGCCCCGGAGGACGTGCGACCGATCGTTGATGTGCTCCTCGCCGAGGGTCGTGAAGAGGAAAAAGGCGAGGCGGCAAAAGCCGTGCTCACTATTTTCTATGAGCAGGAATCGCTGCGTGGTTATGTCGAGCAGGCAACGCAGCAGGCACAGCAGCCGCACATGGCCCCGCTTCCGCTCATCATCGGCGCGGTGATCGTGATCCTTGCCGCCTTGCCGAGGGAGATTGATCGGGAGAAAGGGACAATGAAATTCGGGCATCTTCGGGAGGCGGCGGTGCTCGTGAAGGAATTCGCACAATTCGCCGGTAAGTTGCCGGCGGAAGTTTTGAAGGAGTGGTTCACCAAGGGCTGATAGTGGAGCTTAACTCACAACCACAGCTTGAACGTGAGACGACGCAGCTCGCTGAATCCCATCAGGCACTCTTGGCCGAGGCGAGGACCCTCGTGCAGACAGGTCGCGGCGACGAGGCGATCAACCTCTACCGGGCAAGTCACCGGGACCTTCAGGCGTTTTACGACAAGTGGAACTCCGAAATTCAGAGCGGCGAGCCGTCTCTTGCCGATTGGTGGCGGCAGTTCATGGCGGATCAGGAGGCCACGCTGCTGACGTTCGAAGGACTGGCGCTGCGGTGGATGGGGAAGCTCGACGAAGCGGGCGCCTTGTGTGAGCGCGCGCTGGTGCTGACTCCTGCGGAAACTCCGGAGCATGCGTCCCGGTTACATGGGCTCGGCGGGATTCGCTGCGACCAGCGGGAGTATGACGAAGCAGAAGAATTGCTCCGGCGCGCGCATGCCGAATACGTGGTGATTGCCACCAATGTGGCTCAGACTGAACCGGCCAGCGCTCCCCAGTTTTGGAGCCAGGCGGCGCAGGCGCTGGCAGACTCGGCGTACGCGGCTCTGGGTCGCGGCGACTATGCCGGTTTCGAGAAAAGCTACACCGATGCTATCAGCTTCGCCGAGCAGCACCATTTATCCGACCTCGCAAATAAGCTGTGGCTGCGACAGGCAGGCTACCTGCTCGAACTTGATGCGAGCGGCGAGACCACGCAGCGATTCTTTACGGAGGGCGAGCAGCGTGTCTTGCGGAGCAACGATCCAGAGTTCCAATTCGAAGCATTGCGATCACACGCCGAATACTTCCGCGTGCGCGGAGAACTTGATCTGGCAAGGGATAAACTGGAAGATGCGCTTAAGATTGCGCCGCCGCATCAGAAGTGGATGTTGTTGCGCCAACTTGCCGACATCGCCGAAACGCAGGGAGATACCCAGGCGGCGAACGACTACTCTCAAAAGGCGTTGGCGGCAGCACGAGAGCTGGGCATGCCACAAGCCATCATCGCCGCCCTGCGCGCTCTCGTCTCTTTTCATGCCGCGAACAATCCGGCTGAGGCGGAACGCTATCTCTCAGAGCTGCGTGCCTTGGGAGACAAGGACGAGATCAAGAACGCCCTCGTAGCAAGGTCGTTCATCTACTTGCAGCAAAAGCGCTTTGAGCTTGCCTTGCATGATATCGATGAGGCAGAACGAGCAACGCCCGAAAACGCTGGCGTCTTGCTTGCCCGAGTCGCCGTGCTGCGCGGCATGGACGCGAAAGACGAAGCATTGCGCGTCATTGAAAGGGCAGTGGCAGCGTTCAATGAACAGATCCGACGCGGTGGAGCCGATTGGAAAAGCGATCTGGATTCGCTGGCGGCGCTCCACGAAAGCGCAGCCCGAATAGCAGCGGAGCTTGGGCGTACAGAGGAATCGTTCGTGTGGGCCGAAAGCGGCAAGGCGCTGCGGTTGCGCACCCGCTTCATCGGATCTGCGGACGAATTGGAAACCCCAGACATCAGTTTTGCCGCCTTGCGTGAGCGGCTGCTCGCAGAGTCCGCGACGCTTCTTTTCTTTAGCGTCACCCACCGGGGCACCCTGGCGCTTTTGTGCGATCCTCATGTTGATAAGCCGCAGTCGTTCTTTATCGATCTCACCGAGCAGGCGCTCACCGATCTATTGCCGAACAAAGACACGGAGGCTTGGAACACAGTGGTGTTTGAAGCCCTGCGCCCCCTCTCGGAAAAGCTCGCGCCATGCCTGAGCGAAGCGATCACCCGCAAAGAAACCGGCACACTCTACATCGTCCCCGATTCTCAGCTTTACTTTGTCCCCTTTGCCGCCCTCGACATCGACGGCGGCTCGAAGCTCATTGACCATTGCGCTGTCGTTTATCTCCCATGCGCCGCGATACTTCTCTCACGTCCGCGGGCTGCTGTCCGGTCACGCACCTGCCTCGCCGTCGGCGCAGGTGGTAAAGACGAATTTTCCTTCACAGAGCAGGCGGCGCAAATCGCAGACCTCGGCTGGGACACGTCGGAATATCTGCCGGAAGCAAGAGCGCAGGAAGTTCTCGACAAAGCGCCGAATTTCAACGTCCTGCATCTCCAATGCCACGGTCGGCTGGAAGACATCTCGCCGGGAACCCGGTCAGCGTCATTTCTACAATTAGGCCACGACACAAATCTGTCGGCCAAGGATGTCTATGGCCTATCCCTCTCCTCGGAACTCGTATTCATGAATGCCTGCATTTCCGGTCGGTTCAAGTCGCTTCTGTCGAATGAGGTCGGTGGCTTCTGGGAGGCGTTTCTGCATGCCGGCGCGAGCGGCATCATAGTCACCCTCGCTTACGTTCACCCGGAATCAGCGCAGCGACTGGCGCTCGCGTTCTACCGCCACTGGCTGAAGGGCAAAGGCTCAGGCGAAGCGTTGCGGCAGGCGCAACTGGATATGCGACAGGAAAAGCCTGAGCCTTGCGACTGGGCGACGCACATTTTGATCGGCGTCGGCTGATGATTATGTATTGGGCACAACCAAGACTAACGTGAAGCAGCACGCCGTTTGACGGCGTAGCCCCCGGCATTACCTCACTACCTTCGAGTTACGCGAGACTGGGCGGCCGTTCAGAAACCCATAGTGTGCCCCGTTGCGAAAAATCGTTTTCAAGTCAAACAACAGTTAGGTGCGGATTTATATTCGGGCCCGGCCTCGGTGTTGCTCGCTTGCGATCTGGAACAGACGCTGGCGCCAACCAGCGCTGAGGATTCCTGGGATTGGCGGGTGGAAAAAGTTGCGAAGAGTGTCCACTGCAGTAAGCCAAATTCGTGAAGGTCGCTGGAACTAGCCCCGGCGGCCGGCCTTCTCTTTTTTCCAGGCGATTATTTGTAACAGCAAGATTAGCAGACGGTTGGCAGACGTATCTTTCAGAATTCGATCCTTACAAGTCGAGCTCGAACCCATAAAACCGATTCGCGCTCGGCACCACTAATAATTTGCTGTTGCTCCAGCGCTCGAGTGTAGGTTGGACTAGCTTCAGAGAATGGACGTCAGTCCCGCCGTACCAGCTCAGCGAAGCGAGCGCGTGCCCACCTCTATGCTCACCTGATTTTTTTGACGCTTTGAACCTTTTTCACCGGTGAAGTTACTTACTGGGTGAACAAGCGACCGTTGACGCTTGACAGAGTGACCACCGGCGCTGTTAGCAGCCCGCAACGCGCGGACTGCTCGTCTGTAGCGCAATGGTAGCCTTTCTACTACGTAGACTCTCCGTGAGCTTGGGGATGGTGATATGGCTAAGCGCGGCCAGGACTTCAGCCATTCGCAGCGCATGACGCGGGGCTGAGAAGCAGGTAACCCTGAAAGGAGAATCCGATGTTAAACCAGACCAGCATACATAAGCTTAGAGAAGTTGGAATCCGGGCAGCAACGAGCATTGCGATCCTACTGACTCTTATGTTTACTCCAATGGCGACCTATGCCGACAAAACAACAGACACAACAAAAGTAAAGACCGTACATGTGAAGATCGACTGTCCTTTTTTCCACATTGAGATCGATACCAAGAAAGTGACGACCACAAGGGATACCACCAAAGTGCCCTGTCCCAAACAGTCCGTCGCAGGATCCGGCACCGCAACGGTTGCCGGCGGACAATTGGTGATAGCGCTAGCCAAAATAGATGTGCAGCGTTCGAATACGCTTCGCCTGGATCAGGAATCAGAACTCAGCCAAAACGCTGCGAGGGCGTTAGGTTACGAGAGAGTAATTCTACTTCCTGGCCAATATGATCTTGGGCGCGAGCAGGTACTTTCAATTAGCGTACGGACGGAGGGGCCTCTAACCGAAGGTACGTCTGCCCGAAAGTTTGAGGTAGCCGCCCAATTCGCCAGCCTCAACATTGATCACAGTTCGCGGACGGCGCCGGGATTGGGAACGCGGTTGACTTACAACGTTGTCCCTAACATCGCCCTGGAAGCTGAACTAAATCATTTCCCGGAACCGAACCAGGGAACCAGTCGCCTTGGAAGTGGCCGCATCACGCAGGGGCTGTTTGGTTTGAAAGCCGGAAAGCGATTCGAGACGTTTGGCGTTTTTGGTAAAGTCAGACCGGGACTGGTCAGCTTTGGACAGACAATCCTCGGCAGTCGTTTCGAGAACGGCAGGTTCACCAGTATATCCGGCAGGACTACCCACTCGGCGCTTGATGTCGGTGGCGTAGTTGAGTTCTATCCGTCTCGCCGGCTCGTTACGCGCTTTGACATCGGCGACACCATCATCCGACATCCATGTCCTACCCCCACGTTTCCTTTCCCCACTGAGGGAGACTTGTTTAATCCATGCCCTCTCGGCCCACTTACCACGATTGCGCCGCCACCGAAGCAATATCTTACGGAGCATAACTTCCAGTTCAACTCCAGCGTTGGTTTTCGGTTTTAACCCGAGCTTTCCATGAAAGGTCTTTACCTAAATGTTTGAGCTACGTAGTGAGAACGCGCTATCATCGCCGTCAAGCTACGTAGCTCATTCATTCGCAACGCCACCTACTGGCCTCATCACTTTGGAGCTTGGCGAAGATGTCCCCCGAAAGACTCGACGAAGATCCCGAGCGCTCGCTGATCAATCTTATCGCGTCGGGCGATATCGATGCTTTTAAGACTCTGCACCGGGCCTATCAGAGACGTTTGTTTGCCTACACTATGAAGATGCTCGACGACGCCGGGGCGGCCGAAGAATTGAGCAGCGACGTGATGCTCGAAGTTTGGAAGCAGGCCAAACAATTCCAGGGTAACTCGAAACTGTCAACGTGGATATTCGGGATCGCCCACCACAAAGCCCTGAATGCCCGGCGTCGGAGAGGTCAAAGGATCGATGTCGCGATGGAACAGGCAATACCCAGCGTCGATCCGCGGCCCGATCCTGAGCAATCGGCCGAACGTCACGACATGCTCAGACGCTTGGAAACAGTGCTGGGAAATCTTTCTCTGGATCACCGCGAGGTCATCGAGTTGACCTTCTATCATGAGTTCTCGTACGAAGAGATTGCGCGGATAATGAATTGTCCCGTTAACACAGTGAAGACCAGAATGTTTTACGCTAAGAAGAAAATTCGCGAATCTCTCAGCCAGTCGGAATCACGCCCGAACCCGTAATCGACGATGAAAGAACCCGAGTTTACCAGCAGCACTCATCAAGAGATTCAGCACTTGCTGCCGTGGTATGTTAACCAGACGCTGACGAACGTTGAGCGTGAGGCGATGGACGCTCATCTGTCTCAGTGTTCGGTCTGTCAGGCAGAGCTGGAGACGTTGAAAGACTTAGGCTCGGTGGTCACGACTTCGAACGAGCGGCTTTTGTACCCATCAGAAAGTCAGATCGAGAGCTTGGCGGCGCAAGTTGAAAAGTTTGAATCCCAGGGAGCGCAGCCGACGATCCTCGCTCGTTTCAGAGACTGCTGGATGTCGTTGCCCGCGCTTTCGCGAAGGGCAATTGCCGCGCAGGCCGTCGCCATGATCGTGTTGGCGGGAACCTCGATCGTAGTCCTTAGACGTGCTCATAATTTGGAAGCGGCGGCGCGCGCGGAGCGGCAACGCGCCGACCTGAATGAATCTCTGTTGGCGCAAGAGAAACAACGCGCGATTGAGTACCAGGGACTTTCAAGCCGGGAGAGTGGTGGTGAGCCTGGTATCAGGATCACGGTAGTCTTTCGCGAAGACGCCACCGAGAAAGCAATTCGCGAGCTGCTTCTCGGAATTAATGGCACAAGGATAATCTCCGGCCCTTCGTCTGCGCGCTTCTATATACTTGGCATTGCCACCCCGCCCGGCGCGGACTCACAAAAGCTCATGAATGACGCCATCGCGCGGTTACGTCGAAGTGATGTCGTGCAGCTGGCGGAACCAATTCCTTAAGAGGATGCGATGATAAGATTCGCAGGCTTTCTCCTGGTCTTCATCTTCCCCACGCTGTTGACAGCTCAACCCCCCGTCGCTCAACGTGAGTTAAACGTAACGTTAACGCGCGATCAGAAAACCACCGCTACGCTGGGGATCAATAACGTATGCACCGCCACCCACACTTACGAGTTAACTGCGAATCCTGAAACAAAATGGTTAAGGACAACCAGCTCGCCAATCATCACCGTGGCGCCCAAAGAAGGGAAGTCTTTTGTTGTAGAGCTTAATAGCCTGGGCCTGGATCCCGGTACATACATCAGCGAGGCCCCCGCAACCTGCGTCGACTGTGCAAGTGAACCTCGCTGCAGTCCAACTCGCATCGTTTTCCTTCTGCTCATGAAGGTGCTTTGGTCCAGCGTTCAGGTCAAAAGCTGGACGCCAGATGAATACGTTGCAGGAGAGGTTTTGGTGACGCTACGTGGAGATCCGAAAGAGATGAAACGACTCTTGCGGGAACTTGAGCTCGCGTTTCAACTAAAAGTCCAGGAGATAATTAATATCTCATCGACGGGAGCGGTTGTGGTTCTCTTCAGAAGCCTGAACCCGAGCCAGTCAATACCTGACCTCATCGGCCAAATGCAAAGAGATCCGAGAATTAATTCAATTCAACTCAACCGCATTTACACCGGGTTCAATGCCCAGAGCCGGGACTACGAAAGCCTTCAGTATGGGCCAGGACTCATTAGGGCTGATCTGGTTTCCGCTTACTCGACCGGCAAGGGAGTTCGAATAGCTCTCATCGACACCGGAGTCGACGATCACCCGGACCTTAAAGGAAAAATAATCGACAGAGAGAATTTCACTAATGATCGAGACTACCGCCGCGATATTCATGGAACGATCATGGCCGGAATTATAAGCGCAATCCCGCGGAATGGGTTTGGCATAAACGGCGTGGCGCCTGATGCGAGGATTATCTCCGTCAAAGTCTTGAAACAAGAATCAGGCCGGAGCAAACCCGTTGGGACATCTTTCGCCATCGTGAGAGGAGTCGACTATGCCATTCTGAAGAAAGCTAACATAGTGAATATGAGCTTTGGCGCGCCGGGGCCAGACCCGAACGTCTCTAGAATCGTGAGGACAGCGGTCAGTCGCGGAATGGTAGTAGTTGCAGCGGCCGGCGATGGCGATCCGCGAGGACGCCCCATTTACCCTGCGGCCCTGAGTGAAGTCATTGCAGTTTCCGCTCTAGGGCGTGATTGGAAGCCGCGTTGGTCCGGAGCCAGTGGAGACTACATCGATCTCGCCGCGCCCGGGGTAGGCATTCTCAGTACCCAGCCCGGGAATACATTTCGTGATTCGGACGGAAGCTCAGAGGCCGCGGCACACGTTACAGGGGTTGTAGCTTTACTCTTCGAAAAGAAAGCAAACGCCTCTCCATCTCAGATTCAAGATCTACTGGAACGAACTTCATTGGACCTGGGAAGCAAGGGCAAAGACAGCATTTTTGGAAGCGGAATCGTTGACGCCTGCAAAGCGCTTGAGGCACTTTTAGTGGCTGGCAAAATATGTCCCGACTAGTAGATAAGATTGTCTCAATGGCGAGGAGACGTATCGACAGAGCTGACGTATTGCGCCCGACGAACTCTACGGTGCCCTGACTGCGCACGGTTGCTAGACGTTTTATGGATCCATCTTAGCCGCGGGCTCGGCCGGAAAGTTGGTACAAGTGTTGAAATGTTACCTTTATTTGCTCAGTCGGCGCGTACAAAAAGTTGCGAAGAGTGTCCACTGTGGGGAGCCAGATAGGACGATCGTGATGGCCTCCCAGATGAGGGGAAGATGAGGGAGAAAAGTGATCGGACCAAGTCTGACGTAGCTTGCTTTGACTGCTGAAACATCGGTAAGTACGAATTAGTAACGTTTAGCAGAATGAGGTAGGCACCCCCGAATCGGACTTAATATCCGTTGACTGTGACATTGGCGTCGGTCATAGACTCGAAAGCGGCGACGTGGAATTCGAGGGTAGTTAAGATGGATAATGATCATCAGACTAGATAATCGTGCGGCTCGTTTTCTTGTATCACTCCTGTATCACTACCAGTCGAGATAGACCTGAATCTAGGCGATCACAGGCAAACTCGAAATGCCTAAAACCCTAATAAAAATGGACGCAAGAAAACAGGGCTGAACTTGCGCGAAGAGATTCGCCAAGACTGCAAAACCTTTATTCATCGGTTCGATTCCGATCCCCGCCTCCAAAATCCTACTCCTTTTAGCCTTACAGCATTGATCGTTGAACTGCGCCGGCTATCGGCGCGCGCGTCAGCCGGCACTGCACGCCGGGCATACCGTTTCTCTAGTTGCGATATGTGCAGGAAACGGTAAGACCGTATTCTTCCACGACTTTGCATTCCTTGACTTCAAGCTGACGTTGGATTAGTGTCCCGCCCGTTAGGTTCATTAGTGGCTGAAGACTCCCGAGCCTCTGCTTCCCCCTGCATACTCGCAAGTTCGGCCTTGCTGTTGGGCTAGTTCAACAACCTCGCGTCCCAGCCCATCGCTCAAAAACAGAGGAGGCGAATACCGGAAGCATGCGTTTCCGGTCGGACCGCCGTCTTTCCAGGGTGGTCACGCCTCCTCGGTAGCCTCATCGCGCCGATCGACACCGCCAACCCAGGGCGCTGCCATGGTCAAGCCGATCGTTCGGCGTTGAACATTCACCGCAGATCTCTGCGCATTCAGTAGGAGGTCAACATGCCAGATAAAACTTCAAAGGGTCCAGGCAATCTGGATCTCAAGTTCAAAGTTCCTTTCGAAGGGAAACCAGAAAAAGAAATCAAACTCAACGCATATGCTTTCGATGCGGGAGGAAATCTTCTTTCCAAAGCGCCGGTCTCGGGAGGACAGGCTCAACTATCGCTGCCGCCGGCACAAGCGCGAAATGCGCGAATATTCTTCGCGCCCGCTGAAGCGGAAGGACGAGCTGAAGCAACTCTCGAATCACTGGAACGCTCTCGTGCCTATGAAGCGGTCTGGAAATTCGATCCAAGGACGAGCGCTTATGACATCGCTGAAATTCCTGAAGTGGATTGGCGATTTTGGCTGTGGTGTATGTGCCGCGTCAGAGGCCGCGTTGTTCGGCCCGTTACGGTTGGCGGCACCACGGTGGAGATGCCCGTATGTCGAGCGCGAGTTCACATTTGCGAAGTCGATTGGTGGCCCAATCTTATTCTGCGATTGCCCGACGATATTGTGTTTCGCATTCGCGACGAATGGCTCCGCGCATTACAGGAACCAATTCGCTTTCCCATACCGCTTCCCGATCCGCCGCCATTCAAATTCGATCCGCGCGTTTTGGATCCTTCACCGATCAACGTCGCCGAAGTCAATCGCGCGCTGTTGCCGGAGGCATCGCGAGGAATCTCGTCGGGACTTGCGTGGCGCGCTTTGAATCCTCAACCTCTTCCGCCAAAGGCAGGTTTGGCCGCAGGCATTACCAACCCGGGTTCAATTCGCGGATTCAACCCGCAACCTGATCCACCTCGACTCCGCGCTTCCAAATTCGCGGAACTGAATCCGCAACCAGAGCCTCCCGGCATTCAGGCGCTCGCCGCATTGTCACTCGAGACCCGAGCCGCCGTGGTGTCGCAATCGAGCTCACTTGTCAGGTCAGCCTTGATTGAGAACGTGGCGTCAATACGACCTTACATTTGCTATTGGGATTGGTTCTGGTACTGGTACCGCTGCGACGAAGTGGGACTGGTTAGCGTCGATGAGCAAGGGCGATTCGACACCACGATCTGGTATCGGTGTTTCGCCGATCATCCCGATCTCTATTTTTGGGTCGAGTATCTGATCGACGGAGTTTGGACCACTGTCTATCGGCCTTCAATCGCCTGTCACACGTACTGGAACTACGCGTGCGGCACCAGCGTCACGATCCGGGTGACGGATCCGAGGGTCGTCCCATGCACTCCGCCACCGGATTTGTCCGGCTTACAAGTCGCGGTGATGTCGATCGGCAATGGCGTCAGCATGAACGAAATCCAGGGAGCGGCTGCGGGCGCCTCGGAAGGTTTGACGACTGCGGGCGAGCCTTTTGGCGGCGTGCTTGAACCGCACGTGTTCTTTAGCCGGACCAATCTATTCGCGATCGGCATTACCCATTACCGTTGGTCTTACCGCCGGCTGACTTCGAGTTCTGGCCTCGCCGTTTCTGATACGTGGCATCCAATGGTTCGTCAGGTGATTCGGCACTACGCAGTGATCGACCCAGGCACCGGCGATCTTAGCTTCCCTGCCGATCCAATGGGTCCCGATCCGGACTACGCGGGAAAGAACCTGTTCAAAATCCAGCCCATAAACACACCGGCGGGGAATCAAGATTGGTACCCGGCAGCTGATGCCCGCGAAAACTCGGCGACCGCTTTTTTCCAAACGCACTTGCTGGAAGGCGGTAATGCTGGACCCGGTGCAGGCAAGTATGAATTGAAGCTCGAGCTGTTTAATCCCGTGGTTAATTCAGATGATCCGGTTAACCTGACTACCGCAGGGGTGCAGTTCAAGGTGCCAACCATAAACGCACCCTTCGGTCCGGTAACTATACCGACCACGGCGGCAACCGCAGAGAACCTGGTTTTTGACGGCCCAAATCTGGTGGGGTTCAAGTTGGTAGTCCGCGTCGACAACAACCGGTGCCAGGCAGAGATCTATCCGGTCGACAATCCACCGTCGCAGACAGGATTGACGGTCGATACGAACTGCGGGTTTATCGAATATTCGCCGGACGATTCAGTGTTCACGAGGATTGCTTTCCTGGCGTTTCATCCAAACAACTTTGCCAATTTTACTTTTGAGGTCCATCGAGGTCCTTCAATTGACGTTGGTGAGGCAAGTGCAAGTGGTTGGGTCGGTGGAGATCCGGTTGAGGAGTTTGATCGCGACTCGTCAAGCGTCTTTCACGCGGACGTTTCGTGTCACACTCTGCTTACCAGCAATAAGCCGGCAGGAACTCCTGATTGCCAAAAGGCAGCCTTCGCTGAAACACTTCACGTTTCCGCGTGGGCGACTGATGGCTGGACCACGTTGAGTTATCTCAATGCGTCGGGTGAGCCCAAAGCCTTTGCTTTGGCACCTCTCCCTGTACCGGCAGATGAGTGAGACGCCGAACCACCGGTAACCACCGTAAGCTGGCAGAGTTTGAGGTGGTGCCGCTACAAACCGCGAGGCTGGTTATCGCCAGCCTCGCGTTTTACCTCCGACTAAACTGCGCGCCGGCCGGTGACAAGCTGAATGATCAGCACAATCAGCGCGACCACCAGCAACAGATGGATCAGGTTGCTACCAATCCCACCAATAAAGCCGAGCAACCACAGAATCAGGATGATCACTAGAATCGTCCACAACATAGTTTTTCTCCTTTGTATCGCCCGCTGTCCCGACACGTCGGGGTTCTGACTTACTGCTAATTAGGCCGCCTTACGTTTTCTGGCGAGGCTTTTCTTCAGCACTTCCATTAAGTCAACGACTTTCCCTTCGTCGCGTTCGGTCTCTTCGACTTCGACGACGTCCTTGTGCTGTTTGCGTTTCTTCTCGACGAGCTTGAGTAGTTGCGCAGTCTTTTCGTCTTTAAGTTCTTTCAATGATAGGCGCTTGTCTGAGTGTTTGGCAATGAAGTTCTCGAACTTCTTCACGGTCGCAGCCGGCACCTTCTTCTTTTCGGGCAGATCAATTTCTTTAACAGATCGGATTTCGTCGGGAAAGCGCATCGTCTCAGCGCGCATGATTTCATTCTCAGGAAAGATGGTCACCAGGTATTCCTTGCCGCGCATTACAAAAGTCGCGATGCCGGCGAGGCCTTCATTTTCCATCGTGGCAGTCAGCAGCTTATAGGCTTTCTCAGAGCCTTCAGACGGAACAAGAAAGTATGAACGGTCAAAGTACAGCGGCGGAATCGACTGCAAATCGACGAATCGTCGCAAGTCGATGTCGCGGCTGCTGTCTGGCGCAAGCCGCTCCAATTCTTCGTCGGTCACCGGAACGTATTTTTCTTTGTCGAACTCATAGCCGCGAATCATTTCGTCGTCTTCCAGATCCTTCTCGGTCTTTTGCGAGAAATAGCGACGCGAAAGGGGCTGGCCGTCGGGCCCAAGCATGCGCAGCGGCGCGCGATTAGTGCGCGTGCCCGGATAGAGATCCACCGGAACACTGACTAAGCCAAACGTCAGCGTGCCTGACCAGAATGGCCGCGCGGAACGAGCTTGAGATTCATCTTCTGCGCTCTGGCGTTTCTTTGTTTCTTTCTTACGTGCCATTGGTCTATCAACCGCTTCGCGGGCTGATGAACAAATATTGTTCTGAGCCCTCCCTCACGGTCGGGCTACTGCACCCACCCGCTACTGCGGGTGGTACTAAATTTTACTGCCACTGCCCACTCCTCACTTCGCTCGCTACGCTGCTTTCTTCTGCTTCTTCAGTGCTTCGATACTCTTCGACAGAACTTTGTCGAGCGACGTTGAATGCTTCTTCGACTTCACCAGTTGCAACCGAGGCTTGTGACCTTTCGCTTTCTTCTCGACGAACTCCATGACACGCGCCCGATACTCGTCCTTATAGTCCTTCGGATCAAATTCGCCTTTCAGTAATTCGACCAACTGTTTGGCCATGTTCAGTTCTTTCTTTTCCGGCGCGCGACCGGCGGGACGCGGCAAATCTTTTGCAGACAAAACTTCTTCTGCGTTTCGCAGCGTGAGCAGCACCAAATGATCGTCCTCAGCCCGCAAAGCGCCGACATAGATTTGTTTCCGCATTACCCAACGCACCACACCTTCACGCTTCTTGTTTTGTAACGCTTCAACGAGCGCGAAGTACGCCGCCGCGTCGCCGTCCGGCGCAAGATAGTAGGGCCGGTCGTAATACTCCGGCGGAATCGCTTCAGGCGCCACAAATTGCTCAACCTCGATGT
Organism: uncultured Acidobacteriota bacterium; assembly: GCA_963726075.1. Taxonomy (GTDB): domain Bacteria; phylum Acidobacteriota; class Blastocatellia; order Pyrinomonadales; family Pyrinomonadaceae; genus UBA11740. The sequence continues at coordinate 1,780,724 of CAVSAQ010000002.1, forward strand.
CGCGCGAAGCTTCCGGCTCAAGACTCTCCAGTTCTTTCTCGTCAAGGATCACGAACGTGCCCGGTTCGACTTCGAAGCCTTTCTGAATTTCTTCCTTCGAAACTTCGTCGCCTGTCTCGGGATTTATCATGTGCTGCTTGACGCGGGTTTTGCTCTTAACATCGAGAACATGAAACCGCACAGTCTGGTCCTTCACCGCCGAATACAACTTTACCGCCACCTTCGTGGACGCCAGTTTCAGATTCCCTTTCCAGATTGCTCGCGCAGCCATTATGCCCTCGCAGTTTGAGCCGACTCACACGGCGTACAGCTTGAACAACTAATCTCGATTTCAATGGCCGTCTCGACGCACATTACGCACAGCGGGCCGTCGCAATCCACGCAACGAACCTCCGTCTGGTATGCGTACGCCTGACTGCATGCCGGACAGATTCCCCCGTCCTCCTCCAGCCACCATGGCCGGTTTCGCGTAGGTTTTTGCATTCTTCGGGAACTCTTAGAGCATTTTGAGTTCCACAAATTCGGTTTTAAAAAGAAGAATAGGAAGGTATAGAGCCGATGCGGGTGGGAGGCCCTTTTTCAGATCACTAACTGCCGTCAGGGAATGAATTACTTGTATCGATACGTGATGCGTCCGCGGGACAAGTCGTAGGGCGACATCTCAACGCTGACACGATCGCCGACCAGGATGCGAATGCGATGCTTGCGCATCTTGCCCGACACCGCAGCCAGCACCACGTGCGAGCTGTTGTCGAGCTTTACTTTAAAAAACGCGTTGGGCTGTTTGTCGATTATCACGCCCTCCGCTGGAACCAGATCATCTTTAGCCATTCAGTGTCTCTCTCCTTAAAACTAAACTCAATCTTGATAATGGTCGACAATGCTTCGCTGCAGCGCCGTGGGAACGAGCTTCCAGCTGGTCGCGCTCAAATCTTTGCTGGAAAAGCTCGCCGATGATACACGAGAAGCCGACCACTGTCTGTCGGCCAGCGTCCATCGATAAAACGGTCCATTCTCGCGACGACTATAAAACGCCCCCGAATCTTTGGCGCGTTCCTCCGGCAGAATGTTAACGTAAACTCGCAGACCGTTCATCTTTCGACCAGCTAAATTAACTTCAGCAGCATGAAGAGCGCTGGCGCCAACACTATCGTCGCCACGATCATGTGTAACCAACTCCGGGCCAATCGACCGCAATTCGTGCATTTCATTTTCCATAGCGGGAGAACCGTGCCGCAATCGGAACATGACCAAATGATCCTGGTCCGCGGCTTGGCTTCTTCAGATTCTTTCATATGACGGCTTTCGCTTCTTGTCGCCGGTTACCAGTTGCCACATCGTCGCCGTCGAATTGAATCGAACCCGCTTTATCCTTCGGGCCAGACCAAGAAACTGCAGGGCTCGAATGCCCCACCAATTGAAATCAATCTCGTACCACTTCAAACCGTGTTGCGCTGAAGTCGGATGAGCATGATGATTATTATGCCAGCCCTCGCCAAAAGTAAGTAACGCCACCCACCAGCTGTTGCGCGAATCTTCGCCGGTTTCGAAGCGCTTTCTTCCCCACATGTGCGTGGCTGAATTCACCAACCACGTCGCATGAAGACCCAGGGTCACGCGCAGAAACACTCCCCAAAGCATTACGCCGAATCCTCCGAACGCGAGCAGGCCCAGGCCCACTACGATGAGGGGAACGTAATAATACTTAGTCAGCCAAACGTAGTAACGATCTTTGATCATGTCCGGCGCATAGCGCGCGAGTGTCGCCTGGTCGTGGTCCTGGGCCGCGCCCCGTAAAATCCAACCAACATGTGCCCACCAGCCGCCGTCGCGCGGTGTATGAGGATCGCCTGTGCGATCGGAATGCGCATGATGAATGCGATGCGTCGTGACCCACTGAATCGGCCCGCCCTCGAGCGACAGCGTTGCACATGTGACCAGGAAATATTCGACTGGCTTCGGAACCTTATACGCGCGGTGTGTGATTAGGCGGTGATAGCCCATGCCGACGCCCAGCATGCAGGCAACCCAATAAAGTATTACTGCAGTGATAAGCGCGGGCCAGCTCCAAAAAAGAGGGCCGCGATCGCCAACACGTGACTAATGATAAGAAAAACTGCCGTGCCCCAATTAAGCCCCTTCTTAGGAGGTCCCGTTTTTTCACTCGCTGTCTTCATGTTCAAATGTTTCCCACTCCTAAAGCCATCGCCGAACGTAGTTCTTCGGCCCCGGCCATTGCTTTGATCTTCTTCAATTCTGTCCGCTGGAAACCAAAGAAGGTGGCCATCTGGACAATCTGGTTTCGACTTACGAAATCGGCTGGGTTAGAGCAGAATTTTTGCATCCCGGGACTGAATTCACGGCAGCTCATGCCCTTCGGAATTTTGATGCCCAGCCGGCAGTCACCGTCTGCCGTAAAGTTAACGCAAAAATCACAGACGATCATCTTGTTTAAGCTTCTTGCGAGATCGCGTTACCGGTCGCCTGGCTAGCATCAGCGGGAAAGCTTTTGATAGCGTTTGCTTCGGTGTCGTGAAGCTGAAAGACCGCAAACAGATTCGTCGCCTGCATCAACTGACGCACCGTGGGCGTCAGGTTGAACAACTTGAACTGGCCACCACCGTTCTTTACTGACACGTACGTCGCCACCAACTCTCCCAGGTTCTTCGCACTGATCGAGTTGACTCCATCAAGGCTCAGCAAGATATGTTTTCGTCCGGATGCCAGGAGCGCGGCCGCAGCATCGGCCAACGGCACGCTGCTTCCGCCGAAACGCAACTTGATTCTCAGCATTGCATCCGTGTGCAAGATGGTAACGCTTCCGACTCGCCGTTCTTTGATGCCCAGTTCGCTCAATAGTATTTTCCCGTGAGCGACGCACACGTACCCGTCCACGATTTCCGGTTTGCGAAATTGAGCTGTTAACTTCAGTTAATCTGGGGAATTCCAGAAGAGCTGCGGACGGAGTTAGCTTGACCCAATCTCTTAAGAACACTACACGCGTGCCTCGTGTGTGTCAAACATGAGATATATGCCGTTGATTGAATATTGGACAGTCGCGGGATATAACGTGTATGCTGCATTCGCGATAAGAAAAGGTGGAATGATCAGAGTTCAAATTGATCTCTTATTGAAAGCGCAGGGCCGATCGTTTTATTGGCTGGCGAAAGAGACCGGGGTTAGCCACACCACGCTTTGGCGTCTGAAAAAGGACAAGGCTCAGGGAATCACCTTCAATACGCTTGAGAGTATTTGCCGAGCTTTAGGATGTCAGCCCGGTGATGTGCTAAAAGTCACTCGTAACGGTTCGAACAAGCAGCGTCGCTAAGGTCCGCGCGCCCTTCAATGAGCAACTCCCACCGGATTTTGTTTTCCCCTGGCGCAGTCATGGGTCCGACCATGCGGTGGTTAAGACAATTAGGTAAGGCTGGAGGAAAACGATGAAAGTTCTGCTCGTCAATCCTGAATTTCCCGATACATATTGGAGTTTTCGGCATGCGCTACCTTTTGAAGGTAAGCGATGTGCTTTCCCCCCTTTGGGCCTGTTAACAGTGTCGGCTCTGTTGCCGGCGTCCTGGGAACGACGACTGGTCGACCTTAATATCGAAAAGCTGCGAGCATCCGATATTGAATGGGCCGACATGGTGATGGCAACCGCCATGCTGGTGCAGGAAGACTCGCTTAGAGACGTAGTCCGGCGGGCGAAAGCTCGTGGTAAGCGCGTAGTAATTGGCGGCCCTTACATTACGACGACGATTCACGATCTCCCCGAGGCGGATCACATTTTCCTGGGTGAAGCCGAAACCACCCTGCCACAGTTCATCGAAGACCTGGCACGGGGCGAAGCTAAGCGGTCATACCAGGCGCCCGAACGTCCACCGCTCTCCGCGACGCCCCTCGCGCATTTTGAGCTCGCCAACATGAAGCGCTACAGCGCGATGTCAGTGCAGTATTCCCGCGGCTGTCCCTTCTCGTGCGAGTTCTGCGACATCATTGAAATCTACGGGCGCGTGCCGCGCACGAAGAGTAATCAACAGATGGTGGCCGAGTTCCAGGCGCTGTACGATCTGGGTTGGCGCGGCACCCTGTTCGTCGTCGATGACAATTTCATCGGCAACAAAAAGAATGTCAGGCTACTGTTGCCCGAGATCGCTAAATGGCAGAAAGAGCGTGACTATCCGTTTTCACTCCTCACCGAAGCCAGTCTGAACCTGGCTGACGATGAGGCGTTACTCGCCAGCATGCGGGATGCCGGCTTCCACCGCGTGTTCATCGGGATCGAAACCCCAGTCGCAGAGAGCTTGCAGGAAGCCCAGAAGCCGCAGAACCGCGGCGACCTACTCGGTTCCGTGAAGAAGATTCAGAGTTACGGAATGGAAGTGATGGCCGGATTCATTGTCGGCTTTGATAATGATCCGCTGGACATCTTTGAGCGCCAAATCGATTTCATTCGCAAGAGCGCAATCCCACTGGCAATGGTTGGCTTGCTCAACGCTCTGCCCGATACACAATTGTGGAGAAGACTGGAACGCGAAGGAAGGTTGCTGGGAAACGATGCTACCGGAAACAATACCGTTTGCAGTCTTAACTTCAAGACGATAATGGATCCCGCATTATTGATTCAGGGTTACCAGAGAATCATGCAGACCATTTACAGTCCACGTGAGTATTACGAGCGCGCGCTCGTATCCATGAAGCGAACAGCGACCGAGTTTGTGGAGCGACCACACTACAACGCCCTTAACGCGCTCGCTTCCTTTACGCGGATTTTAGTTAAGCTGGGAGTATTCGATCGCGAGCGCCGGGAATTCTGGCGCTTCTTCACGAAAACACTTCTCAAACACCGCAATCGATTTGCGGAATCGATGCGCCTGGCAGCGATGGGATATCACTTTCGCAAACTAAGCGACGCGTACAACGAAAGCTAAACGCTAGCCTGGACTTGCGAGTGGATCAGCCGTCGCATTCGATCGGCAAACAGAACATCCATTTTGCCGGTTTCGATGATCGCGGTTACTTCTCCTTCGCCGAAGGTAGCATGCATTAGCACTTGTCCACGGCGATAGGTGCGCGCGCGATCGTAGGGTGCACCGACTTTGCTAGACGTTCGCCGCGTGGTCCCGCTCTTGTAAGGAACGCGCGAGCCGCAGATCGGGCAACTCACCCGCGTAATCTTGCCCTTCTTAGTCATTGAGGCGACGATGTGGCCGCGTTCTTCACCACAAGTGATGCACATCTGCTCAACTCTATCTCCGATTGCGAATGTCTGTTTGTCTTCCATAGTGCTCCTTCTAAGTAATGCTCTCTGTTAGTCGTCTAGACAGTTAATAGCCCCTCTTATCTCGCACGACGCGGTCGAAACGACCGCATGGTGCTGCTTCGCGGCCGCGTGGCGCCGGCAATTGGCTTGACCGCTAACACCGAGGCAGTTTGCACTCCCCCAAATCCTTCGGGCACGACGCGCTTCACCGCTTGTCCGGTCAGCCTTTCAATGGCTCGCATTGACAACTCATCGACCGGCGCAACGATCGTAATCGCCTTGCCCTGGTTCCCAGCTCGGCCAGTGCGGCCGACCCGGTGAACGTAGTCTTCCGGCGCAGCCGGCACGTCGTAATTGATCACGTGCGAGACCGAATCAACATCAAGTCCGCGGGCCGCGATGTCAGTCGCCACCAACACGCGAGTGCGACCGTCGCTAAACTCGCGCAAGGCGGCCTCGCGCTGCGGCTGCGAGCGATCGGCGTGAATGCGATCCACGCTGTGATCGCGAGCTTTCAAAATGTGTGACAGGCGCTCTGCGCCGCGCCGCGTTCGCGTAAACACGAGCACGCGTGCGAACGGTTCACGCTCTTTTTCCAGTAGCTCGATTAGTAGCGCCGTCTTGGAATGCTGCTCGACATGGTAAACGGTCTGCTCGACCATGGTGGCCGCTTGACCACGTTGATTCACTTCAATCAACTTGGGTTCTTTCATCGTCGAACGAGCAAGCTGTTCAATGCTCCCGGACATTGTCGCGGAAAACAGAAGTGTCTGCCGTTTTGAAGGCAGCATCGAAAGTACGCGCCGGATGGCGGGCAGAAATCCCATGTCCAGCATGCGATCTGCTTCGTCCAAAACCAATACTTCGATCGTGGAAAGATTGACCGCTTGTCTTTCGGTGAGATCGAGTAAGCGTCCAGGCGTAGCGATCAAAACGCTCGCTCCACGACGTAACTCGCTGATTTGTTTTCGTATGTTCGCGCCACCGATCGCAATTACGCTGCGGTTATGCTTCGACAGGTTGAGCTCGCCATAATTTTTTTGAATTTGCAGCGCCAGCTCGCGGGTGGGCGCCAGTACCAGCACTCGCAGGCCGGGCCGCGCGCGCTCGCTGAGGTTTTGCAGAATGGGAAGTAGAAATGCGGCCGTCTTACCGGTGCCGGTTTCGGCGCAGCCGATTACGTCTCGGCCGCTGAGGATGACAGGAATCGCCTGTCGCTGAATAGGTGTCGGTTCGTTATATCCGAGAGACTCGCAAGCGCTCAGTTGCGCAGGCGCAAGTCCCAGTTGAGAAAAATCCATAGAGTCCTTTAGTTTAGGGCGACAGATCCGTCGCCGAGATGTACTGCAAGTAACAGGTCAGCCCTTCATGTCCGCCATGATTAACGCTATCGCGGAAGACCGCGGGGGACACAAAGGAGCTGCTTACTGCTCAACCGCTGTCTGGTTTGTTACCAGCGCGGTTCGCGGCTGCCGCCGCCACCACCGCCGTAGCCGCCGCCGCTGCGACCGCCACCACCACCACCACGATTACCGCCAAAGCCTCCGCGGTTGCCGCCGAAGCCGCCCCGTCCGCCGCCGCCGCCGCCACTGCGATTTTCGCGTGGCTTGGCTTCGTTGACTTTAAGGGCGCGACCGCCGACTTCTTTGCCATTGAATTGATCGATGGCTGCTGCGGCTTCTTCCTTGGTGGACATTTCGACGAAGGCGAACCCTCTCGAACGTCCGGTGTCGCGGTCTTCCACGACACTCGCTGATTCAACCGTGCCGGCCGTTGCGAACAATTCCTGCAACTCCTGACTAGTGGTTTGGAAAGCGAGGTTTCCAACGTAAAGTTTCGTTGACATGTAAATTTACCTTTCCCCTTTTAGGGAATGAAAGAAGCTGGCGAACGGAACGGGCTTCGGCGAAACGGTAGCGGTCGAAGGACCAGGTTCGGATGCTCTTTGTAAGAAGAGCGGCTTCTGAAGTTTGAAATCAGCCTGCTCTCGAACCATCCAAACGCCGGCGCTAATCGTCTTATGCGCGGGGCGCATCACCGTTGATGCGCGAGAGAAGGATTAACCGGGCACTATGATGCCTTATTTGGCCGTTTAGTTGCAAGGCCGACTCGGCGTTTGACTTGCTAAGCCTACGTTTCGTTAGGCTTTTGCTCAAAATGAGAGGCTCGACGGTACTCGATCCCGTACCGTGGAGTCGGAATGTTTGCGCCGAGTCGTGGATCGGCGATGGGCTCACTTGCAGTCATTTGGAGAGGAATGACACCCGCCCAAACAGGAAGATCGTAATCATCTTCATCGTCAACGGGCGGGCCGGTGCGAACCTTCGCGGATGCTTCAGTTAACGGGATTGAAAGCACCGTCGTGAGCTGGAGCTCGCGATCATTCGGCCCGCGAACTTCGGCCCAACGACCGGGAATCATGTGTTCGGAAAGAGCCGTAAGTGCAGACATTTTCTCTTCGCGATCTTCGATCAGCCTTGCGCGCCCAAAGATAACGACCGACCGATAGTTCATGGAATGGTGAAAAGCTGAACGCGCCAACACCAAGCCATCAATCAAAGTCACACTAACGCAGACGTCAATTCCCTGCCCCACTTGCCGCAGCATGCGACTGGCTTGCGAGCCATGAATGATCAATTCGTCCCCGGCGCGGGCATAGCCGGTCGGAATCACTACCGGTTCACCGTTAACAACGAAGCCGACGTGGCAAATAAAGCCTTCGTCCAGAATTTCGTTAATTTGCTGTCGTTCGAAGCTGCCACGCTGGGGCAGCCTCTTCAGAGTTGTGCGTTGCGTGCGGGGAAGCTCGTTCATGCGCTGAGTGTAACGAGAATCCGAGTTCAATCAAGCGGGCAAAACAGCAGAAGCGCCGGAGCACAAGCTCCGACGCTTCAGAGGCTGGGGTGCTGGACGCGACCGCATAACCTGCCGGTCGCGCCCAGGGACACGAGAAACTTAAAGACTTAACCTACGCTGATTTGATTATCGACGGCTGTTACCCCTTTGATGTTTCGGATCACGCGTTCTACTTGTGTTTTCAACGCCTGATTCTGGACGATTCCGGTCAACGTAACCTTACCGTCAAGCACAGTTGCCGTAATACCCAGACCCGAGAACGTCGAATCTTCGCTCAATCTTTTATCAACGGCCGCCTGAACCACCGAGTCGGCGTTGCCCGTAGCCGGCGCTGAACCGCCCGAGGCTGGTGGATTATTAATGATTACCGGCGGCTGCGTTGCGGCCCCTGGTTGCTGGATGATCACGGGTGGTTGCTGCGCTGCCGGCTGTTGCACGATGGTCGTTGCCGGTTGCTGCTGCGTCACCGCGTTCTCGTTAGCTGTTTGCTGTTGGTTCATCACGAATAAGATGATGAGCGTTGCCAAGGCAATGACGCCGACAACGATGGCAGCGAGTGCTGCTCCGGAAATTCCGCTTCGATCCGGATGATGAACTGCTTCAGTGCGTTCCACCTCGCGGTGTGTCGTTGGCGTATCCACCACGATTCGTCTGTGTTCTGTTTCTCGTTCAGCCATATTATTCTCCAATTCTCCAAAATGATTCAGATCGCAGGGAGAAAACCCTTCGCTCCCCGTCGGTGCAAACCTTATTCCAACTCAGTCGGTCGCAAGGTTGATGCAATAAACACGCGTTGCATTGACGTTTTTCAAAGAAACCGGAGCCGGGACTGATTGGTTGAATCCCGATGACCGAATCACTTCGATTCTTAAAACCAAATCCAATTGCACTAGAAACAGACGCCCACCGACGAACCTCACTTGACGTTGTTGCAGCAACGGAGTAGTTTCCGCTCGAAAATTACGTGCGGCGCGACCATCATTAAGATGAAGAAAGGACTATTTATGGGCCCCGATGAAAGACAACAGTTTATCTCGCAATATGAAGCCGGCTATGACGAAGTGCAGCGGAATTTAGCCGGTTTTCCGTCTGAATCTTTGACCGCGCACCCAATTCCCGGTAAGTGGAGCGCCGCTGAAATCATCCATCATTTGGCTGACAGCGAGACGACCAGCGCGCTGCGTCTGCGTCGCTTGCTGGTTGAAGATCATCCGTTGATTCAAGGCTACGATCAGGATCAATACGCGGCGAAACTGCATTACAGTGAGCGCGACATAGCCCCGGCTCTGGAAGCCTTCCGTTTCGCGCGGGCAACGACCGCGCAACTCATCCATCTGATGACAGAAGAAGATTGGCGACGTGAAGGCACACACTCGGAGAGCGGTTCATACTCAACAGAAGATTGGCTGCGCATCTATGCCGCGCACGCGCACAATCACGCCGCGCAGATTGGTCGCTTGCGGGAAGCACTCGCGAACAGCTCGGCCGCCAGCGCATAGTTTAGCCGCGGATTTGCGCGGATGACGCAGATGAAAGAAGTACCTTTGGCTCAATCTGGTTTTTCTTATCCGCGCTAATCTACGTTCCTCTGCGGCTTGATCTTTCTTCACTTTCCGATCGATTGTGATGACCTCGCGATCGATCGGTTTTATTTTGATCGTTTTCTTGACAGCGCGAACACGAATGAGCAAGATCGCGTCGCTCCAATTTCATTTCGATTTAACGCGGCGCAATGATGACAGCAGTGGCCCCTGTAGTTGAAACTACTCTTTCCGATCTCAAACTAATCAGACGCGGCAAGGTTCGAGACGTTTATCAGGTCGATGAAGATCGTCTGCTAATCGTCGCCACGGATCGCGTCTCGGCATTCGATTGTGTGATTCCGACGCCGATTGAACGCAAGGGCGAAGTTCTGACTTCGCTTTCGCAATTCTGGTTTACGAAACTTGGGCATGTCGTGCCGAATCACCTGATCACGACGAGCATCGAAGAGATGCCGTCAGTCGTCCAGAACCACGCGGACGAACTGCGCGGCCGGTCAATGCTTGTTCGCAAAACGGAAGTGTTCCCCGTCGAGTGTGTCGTGCGGGGGTACATCACGGGATCGGGCTGGAAGGATTACCAAAGGACTGGAGAAATCTGCGGACACAAACTACCGGCGGGGCTCCGCGAATCGGAACAACTGTCTGAACCAATTTTCACCCCAGCGACCAAGGCCGAAACGGGCCACGATGAGAACATCAGCGAGCAGCGCATGGAAGAGATTGTCGGGCCCGAGATCACCGCGAGCCTGCGCGAAATCTCGTTAACGCTGTACAAACAAGCGGCCGAGCACGCCCGCGAACGCGGAATTATTATCGCGGACACGAAGTTTGAGTTCGGCCGCGACCGCGAAGGCCGCTCGATCCTAATAGACGAGGTCCTGACGCCCGATTCGTCGCGTTTTTGGCCGGCGGATGACTATGGAGTCGGTCGCAGCCAGGCTTCGTTCGACAAGCAGTACGTGCGCGATTACTTGGAAACACTCGATTGGAACAAGCAGCCTCCGGCGCCTGAATTGCCGCCGGAAATCGCCAAGGCAACGACCGGGCGATATCTGGAAGCGTACAAGTTGCTCACCGGCAAGAGTTTGTAATTTTGAGTGCGCCTGGGAGCGCGGGCATCCTTGCCCGCATTTGGATTGCGCCGGCACAGTCCCGAGCGTTGGGAGCGACGGCGCTTTGGATTTGGCTCTTAATCTGACTTCTGACTTCTGACTTCTGACTTCTGAGTTCTGGTTCTTGACATGCAGATCCGCCCCCGTTTAGAAGCCGTCATTGAAGACATGCTCGATGGCCGCATCCTCTTGGATGAGGCCCTCGAGGAGTTTGAAAAGCTGTATATCGAGAAGGCTTTCGCGCGTAATAAAAAGCGCATTTCCAATACCGCGGAAGCCCTTGGCATCCACCGCAACACCATTTCCAAGCGTGTTAATTCCTACCGCGCGGCTGAGCGCAAGCATCAACTCGTCTACACAAACGGCAAAAAGCGTTCGAAACTCCATTAACAGTCGGGTTCTCGAACTCAAACCACATTTCGTGGCCTTACCGCGGTTGACAACTGGGGTCGTCATTCTTATATTGCTCTTTAGCACTCATCTTTCAGGTTTGCCAATATCGCAAATCAAGACGTAAGAATTTCTGAGCACGATCGTGCTCAAAACTGAGCAGAAAAAGGAGATTAGTCAGCAATGGCAGTGAATATCAGACCGCTTCATGACCGCGTGATCGTGCGCCGCATTGAAGAGGGCGAGCAGATGCGCGGGGGCATCATCATCCCCGATACCGCAAAAGAGAAACCGCAGGAAGGCGAAGTCGTCGCCGTGGGCGAAGGCAAGTATCGCGAAGACGGTACGCGCCAGACTTTGGACGTGCAGCCCGGTGATCGGGTGTTGTTCGGGAAGTACAGCGGTTCAGAAGTCAAACTCGATAACGAAGAGTTTTTGATTATGCGCGAGGACGAGATCCTGGGGATCATCCAGCGCGCTGCGGCCGGCAAAAAAGGCAAATAGGCCGCGATAACAACGAATCTAATCAGGAGAAGAAAACGAAATGGCAAAGCAAGTAGTTCATGGCGAGGATTCGCGCGCGGCGATTTTGCGCGGCATCAATCAACTCGCTGACGCAGTGAAAATCACGCTGGGGCCCAAGGGCCGCAACGTGGTGATTGAAAAGAAATTTGGTTCGCCGACAATCACGAAAGACGGCGTGACGGTCGCCAAGGAAATCGAATTGAAGGACGCACTCGAGAACATGGGCGCGCAGATGGTTCGCGAAGTCGCTTCGAAGACGTCGGACGTCGCCGGCGACGGCACCACCACGGCCACGGTTCTGGCGCAAGCGATCTACCGCGAAGGCGTGAAGACCGTTGCGGCCGGCGCTAACCCGATGGCGCTTAAGCGCGGCATCGACAAGGCCGTCGAAAAGGCAATTGCTGAAATTCAACGCATGGCGAAGCCCGTAAAGGGCGACATGATTGCCCAAGTGGGCACGGTTTCGGCCAACGGCGATTCAACCATCGGCACCATCATCGCCGAAGCAATGGATCAAGTCGGCAAGGACGGCGTGATCACGGTGGAAGAATCGAAGACGATGGAAACCGCTCTCGAAGTCGTCGAAGGTATGCAGTTCGACCGCGGCTATCTCAGCCCGTACTTCGTGACCGATCCGGAACGCATGGAAGTCTCCCTTGAAACCGCGCTCATTCTGATTCACGAGAAAAAGATTAGCTCGATGAAGGACCTGCTTCCCCTGCTCGAACAAGTCGCGAAGATGGGCAAACCAATGCTGATCATCGCCGAAGACGTCGAGGGCGAGGCCCTGGCGACGCTGGTCGTCAACAAACTGCGCGGCACACTTAACGTCGCGGCGGTGAAAGCTCCTGGCTTCGGCGATCGCCGCAAGGCAATGCTCGAAGACATCGCGATTCTCACCGGCGGCAAAGTCATCAGCGAGGATCTCGGTATCAAACTCGAGAATGTTCAGCTTTCGGACCTGGGACGCGCCAAGAAAATCACGATCGACAAAGACAACACCACGATCGTCGAAGGCGCCGGCAAGCCGGCCGACATCGAAGGACGCGTGAAGCAGATTCGCGCGCAAGTCGAAGAGACGTCGTCTGACTACGATCGCGAGAAATTGCAGGAGCGTCTGGCGAAGTTGGTCGGCGGCGTGGCCGTGATCAAAGTCGGCGCGGCGACTGAGACCGAGATGAAGGAAAAGAAGGCTCGCGTCGAAGACGCCATGCACGCAACTCGTGCGGCCGTCGAAGAAGGTATTGTCGCCGGCGGCGGTGTGACTCTGGTTAGAGCCGCTAAGGCGCTGGAAGACGCTAAGAGTGTAATCGGCAAGGGCAGTGACCCTGACGAACAAATTGGCGTTGGCATCGTAAGGCGCGCGCTCGAAGAGCCCTTGCGGCAAATCGTTCAGAACGCCGGTCGTGAAGGCGCCGTCGTCGTCGAACGCGTTCGCAGCGAGAAGAACGAAAACGTGGGCTTCAATGCCGCGACTGAAGAATACGAGGACCTGGTAAAAGCCGGCGTCATCGATCCGGCGAAAGTGACGCGAACTGCTTTGCAGAACGCGGCCTCGATTGCCGGCCTTATGCTCACCACTGAAGCTATGGTGTCGGAGATTCCTGAAGAGGAAGGCAAAGCTCCGATGCCCGGCGGCATGGGTGGCATGAGCGGCATGGGCATGTAGTCTTTGACAGCCCGACCGTGAGGCAGGGCGTAATAGCGAAAAGCGGCTTCGATCGCATGATCGAAGCCGCTTTTTCTTAGCTATAAAAACGCGTGCCAGCTCGAAGGTAGCGATCACGGGGGGCGCGATTCGGCGGCCGAGCTGGCACTGGCGGGTACTATCGATGTTCAAGGGTCGGACTGCTTTTGCAACCGGCTGGACTTTTGGGGCCAGCCATCCGACACGAAAAATTATACTCCGCGAAGAAATTCCGTCAACGAAATTTTCAAACCGCGAAATTCCCGCAGTAGTTTGACACTTATCAGCGCGATTCCTATACTGCCGTGTCCTCAATCACGCGACGGCCAGGTAGCTCAGTTGGTAGAGCGCGGCCCTGAAAAGGCCGGCGTCGGCGGTTCGATTCCGTCCCTGGCCACCATTCTTTTCAACAGCCTGGACATACGCGCTCAAAATCCTCCGCTAATTTCTAGCTCACGCAGTTTCGCCCGATGACTTGTGCGGCAAGTCCAAGCGGCGCTGCGATCAACTATCGATACACGTTGTTTCCGATCGGGCATAATCCAGTCTCCGTTCGTGCAGGTTCATTTATCCGGAAACGCGAAGCGAAGGTTAACTATTGTTTCACCGGAAGCGCCAGGCGAAACTATTAAGAATAGCGAGGAAGGTTCATCGCACAACAGGTGCGATGCTCTTCGTCTTTTTCTTCTTTACGGCCTGCACAGGACTGTTGTTGGGCTGGAAGAAACACAGCGGCGGGGTGATCCTGCCGAAGTCTTATCAAGGTAGTTCCACAAACAAAGAAGACTGGCTGCCGATCCATTCGCTACATCTGAAAGCGATTGAAGTAATGGCAAAGCACGCGCCGCCCGGCGTTTCGCACGAACTCGATCGCATCGACATCAGACCAGATAAGGGGATGGTGAAGTTCGTTTTTGTTGAGGGCTACTGGGGAGTTCAGCTGGACTGCACCACCGGTGAACTATTGCACCTCGAACGACGTCGCTCGGATTTCATAGAGAACCTTCATGACGGTTCATATTTCGATTACGTTCTTGCCACTAACTATGGACAGATCAAGCTTGTCTACACTACGATCATGGGAAGCGCTTTATTAACCTTCACGATCACTGGCTTTTGGCTCTGGTACGGTCCGAAGCGATTCCGCGCCCAAAGCAGGCTTCACCGTCACGACAGGTAGATCACAAGCCAGGTTGGATCAAAAACCGCCGCCGCAGCTCGCTCTAGCTATCTGGCCCTAAGATTTTTCAGCCTGTCTTCCAGGAAATGAAATGGAACGTAGTCGGCGTGGCGACCCGCGCCGCGCAGTTCTTCAACCATCCGCAGCGCGCCGTCCGCGTTGAAGCTGTGCACCATGATCGTGGCCGCGCGTTGGAGTTCAGGATGTGAGGCGAGAAAGTGTGCAATCGCATAGCCCGTCCGCTCGTCATCGTTGGTTGTCGAGCCGTAATGCTCAGGCTTCAGGTCGTGATCGAGAAAAATTGAATCGTAAGTTCGCGTCTTCAGAAGTTCTTTCGCCTCGTCGATTTCGCAAACGGCGTCAATGTGATCGCCCTTGAAGTGCTTAGCGAACCAGTCGCAGCGCCGCTCGTCGTCCTCAAGCAGAAAGATGCGGATCGGATGGCGCTCGCCGTGGCTCTTGGTTAGTCCAAGTCTGGTAGTCAATCGCGAAAAATAGCCCATATCTAAACGGCCAGGTTCCTATTCTTTGTAAATCAACATCAAACCGTCACTGCCCACGACCCAGCCGGTCTTCTTCATCATGAACATCGCGTATAGATTTTGTTTGACGCCGCTCTCCTGTTCGATCCACGTCCGGCCGCCATCACCTGATCGGAGAACCGCGCCTCCGCGGCCAATAATCCACGCGTCATCCTCACTAACAAACTGAACGCTCAGCAACGTTGCGCGCGCCGGCGAAGTAACTTTCGACCAGGTCTCGCCACTATTTTCCGTCGCCAGAATCGTCCCGCGTTCGCCGACTGCCAGCCCTTGTTTCTTATTTCGAAAATCGATGTGGTAGAGCGTCAGCGTCGTTCCCGAATCCTGCCGTTTCCATGATTCGCCGGCATCGGTCGTGCGGAGAATCGCACCGCCGGCGCCTACAATCCAGCCGTTCTGATCGTCGACGAAATCAATATGGATCAATTCCTGACGGCTGGGTGCCTTCAGCCTTTGCCACGACGCGCCGCCGTCGCGCGTTATCGCGAGGATGCTGTCTACCACGTTGTCGCCGCGGCTAACTGAACCTACGACCCAGCCTCTCTTCTTCCCGTCAAACCGCAGGCTGTAGAGCTCGGGATCTGCACCGTCAAAATCAGCTGGAGAGAAAGTGTGCGCTTGCTGCCAGGTATGACCGCTCTCTGAAGTGCTGAAAATCGTTTCACCCGCAAGCACGAAACCCTTCTCTTTGCTGACGAAGTAGACGTCGTTAATTGAGTTCCGCGTCGGCAAGCGCTGCTCGATCCACGAAACGCCAGCGTCTTCAGTGCGCGCCAGATAGCCTTCGTCCCCACCAATCCAGCCGCATTTGGAATCATTAAAGTAAACGGCGTTGAGATCGCGACCACCGGACGGAACCCGCTTTACAGTCCAACCGCTCTGCGCTTGGGACACCACCGTCGCACAGACTGCGAGGCAAACTACGATGAGAATCGGGATAAACTTTTTCTTCATGCGTGATGATTTGAGTTTGTCACACAACGGCAGTTCCGCCAAAGCGCCGAGCCAATATTTCATAACTCTCTTAAACGCGGATTGCGCCACGTTACCATCGCCACGAACACGATGATAATGAGGCCACCCACAGCCAGTGTCCGGGGCGCGCCGAAGCGCTGAGATGCGGCGCCGGCGATAAGGTTGCCGATGGGCATCGCTCCGATAAAAGAAAGCATAAAGAGGCTCAGTACCCTCCCGCGCATTTCGTCGGTGACCAGTTTCTGCAGCAGCGTATTGGTGACGGCCACGGAACAGACGATGGCGAAACCGAGCGCGAACAGAAAGATGACGGACGCGACCACGTTGGTCGATAGTGAGAATCCAATAAGGCACACCGCAAAACCCAGGCAGCCGCCTAAAACAAACCAGCCTTTGCGCCGAAAATCACCGAGGTACGCGAGGAACAACGCGCCAAACAATGAGCCGGCACCGGCCATTCCCATGAGCAGCGCCAGCCCCGTCTCACCAAGATGCAGCACGTCGCGCGCGAACACCGGCGCCATCGCGATGTAAGGCGCGCCGAACAGACTGGTAACGGCCGAAATTATGAGCAGCATCGAGACCCGCGGGCGACTAGCCACGTACCGAAAGCCGTCGATAAGGTTAGTTAGAAACTTTCCTCGCGCCGGTTCCACTGCCGGCCGTTCGGCATTGCGCGTCCGGTAACGAACCATTGCCAAACCGATAACGACAGCGGCGAACGAGATTCCGTTCGCAAAGAAACATCCCGCTACACCGAAGAGTTTGAAGGCGATGCCGGCAGCGACCGGCCCGAGCGCGCGCGCCAATTGAAACTGCGTCGAGTTCAGGGCAATAGCATTTGCCAGGTCCTCACGATCGACCAGATCGAAAACCAGGGCCATGTATGACGGGGCTGCGATCGACATGCAAGACCCCGTTACGAACGACAACACCAGGATCATCCAAACCTTGACTACACCTGTTACGATCAACGTGCCAAGAATCAGCGCCGTTAGGCCGGCCACAATCTGCGAATAAATTAAAAGCTTTCTTCGATCGACTAAGTCCGCGAACACCCCGCCAACGAGCGTGAAGACCAATCCGGGCGCGGTGGACATGAACGCATCAACGCCCAACCAGAACGCGGAATTCGACAGCTGCAGAACCAGCCAGCCTTGCGCGACTGCCTGCATCCACGTTCCAGTATTTGAGAGGAAAGCGCCTGACCAGAACAGCAGAAAGTTGCGATGTCGCAAGGCGCGAAACATTTCGCTGACGCCGCGATGGCGTTCTGGCTGTTGCTGAAGCTCTGCAGACATGAACTATGTTAATAACATCGTGGCCAGAGCCGCGCAAAGCTGCTGAGACGAATCGTTAACGGATTTGTGGTGGCGATCCAGTCATGCTTTAATCACTTCAAATCAGAGTCTAGTCGGGAGCACAAATGAATAATCTTCGAGTCGTCTCCAAAGCTGCCTTCGCGTCCGTTTTTGTTTTAACTGTGGGCTTGATGATGACGGCCTTTGCGCAAGCGCCGACATCGCCTCCACCGCCACCGGCGCCCGGCGCACCGTCGATGCCGCCGCCCGCAAGACCCTCGCAAACACCACCCGCATCGGCTGCGCCACAAACGCCTGCCGCCGATCCGAAAGATGTAGCGACGATGGATGCAATCGTCGCCGCGCTTTATGACGTGATTTCCGGGCCGGCGGGTCAGAAAAGAAACTGGGATCGATTTCGTTCGTTGTTTGTACCCGGCGCGCGGCTGATTCCAACGAGCCGTCGTCCAACGGGAGAAGTCGTTTCACGCGTGCGCACGCCTGAGGAGTACATTCAGGGTTCTCAAACGTTGCTCGAGCAGAACGGTTTCTTTGAGCGCGAAATTTCCCGGCGCGTCGAGACATTCGGCAACATCGCGCACATCTTCAGCACGTACGAAGCGCGCCGCAAAGCCGAGGAAGAAAAGCCTTTCATGCGCGGCATCAACAGCATTCAATTAATGAATGACGGTAAACGCTGGTGGATTGTGACGGTGTTCTGGCAGGCTGAGGACGACCAGAACCCGCTGCCCGCGGAGTATTTGAAGAAGTAGAAAGTAGGAGCGGATCTAAAATCGTTCTTTGTATGGGATTTTCCAGACACGAAATAATTCCCTGCAGCCGTCTGAAAACACGCCTGTGAAATTAACCATTTGGATGCTACGTAGCTCCCAAGCAAGCTTTTTATAATTACACGGCTTGTAGAGCAGTGGGATAACTCGGTTGTCGTATTGGTTCTCTACCAAGGCGTATCCCAGCTCTCTTTTAACCCACTTTGATTCGATCGCCGCAGGCGACAGCACAACAGCAAACCAATCGCAACGCTCCAGCGCTGCGCCAATTTCATCGTGCCACTGTTGCCCTGCCAGTATGTTGGTTTGGCTATACCAAACTCGAACACTATGGTGTTTCAGAGTCTCCACCAGTGAGCTTGCGAAGTGTTTATCGTGATGTGCGTAGGAAAGGAAAAGTTCGGTTGGGGAGGCCGAGGACATGTTTGCTGACGATCACGCGGCTTTTTTCAGAAGTTCAGCAATCTGGTCTAAATCTTCATCAATTGTTCCGTTCTCTTTCAAGTTAATGATAGGAAGGTGATTGAAGATCCAAGGCATTGACCAACCGCGAAATTCCTCAGCGTGGCCGGCCAAGACTGGGATAAGACGTCCTTCAAATCGAAGTTGAGTTAAGGCGTACTGGATGTATGCGCGAGTATTTGAAAACTGTTGGACCGCGTTTGGCGTCACAAGCACAACCATCGCGTCTGACTCACTCAACCCTTGACCAATTTTTTCTCCGGGATTATCTCCCGGTAGGACCTCGCGACGGTCATACCAGACCTCCAGACCCGCATCTTCCAACGATGAGACAATCTTTGAAGCAAGCGCTTCGTCCTGATCCGCATGACTAATGAATACTTTCATCGCGCAACTCGATACCGAAAGTATAAGCCTGTGTTACGCACCTGACAATGTAATTAACCTTGCTAACTAGTCCCGTCGCCAACTTGAGAGCGACGCACCTTCGCCGCCGCGACGTTCCGCGACTACTTCCGCAAGGATCGAGAGCGCAACTTCTTCAGGCGAGACGGCGCCGATGTCCAACCCGATCGGCGCGCGCACTTTCGTCAATTCGTTTTTGTCCGCGCCTTCTTCACGCAACTTATCCAGCACAATGTTTGTGCGGCGCTTACTGCCGATCATGCCGAGGTAATCTGGCTGTGATTCAATGGCCGCACGCAGGCATTCCTCGTCCTGTTTGTGACCGCGCGTGACGATCGCCACTGAGACACCGCGACCATTTCCAATCGCATCACGCACCGCGCGTTGCCAATCCTCGGCTGCTACCAATTCGATTCCCTGCTCCGCCACTCCGGCAAATTGGTTTCGATCGACGAACTCGGCTCGATCGTCAATCAGTGTCACCTGATATCCAACCGAGGCGCCAAGTCGAGCCAGCGAAGCGCCGACGTGTCCCGCTCCGGCAATTACCAGTCGCGGCTCAGCCTCGACGCGTTCGAAAAGAATCTTTGTATCGGCCTCTGGCGCGTCCGGTGCGAAGTCGCGAAGCTTGATCGCGCGAGCTTCGTCGCGCGTCCGCATAAACGCCGACACGTGACGGGCGACAACGTCATCCAATTCGTCATTGCCTAGACTTCCGACTTTCTCGCCCGAGTCACGCACGAGCAGTTTTGCGCCGACAGCGG
This sequence comes from uncultured Acidobacteriota bacterium, assembly GCA_963726075.1. Lineage (GTDB taxonomy): Bacteria > Acidobacteriota > Blastocatellia > Pyrinomonadales > Pyrinomonadaceae > UBA11740. Next base: position 1,800,518 of record CAVSAQ010000002.1, read on the forward strand.
GGCCGTCTGCCACAGTCTCGACTACCGTTGCGAGAACCGCGCGCGAGCCGCTTTCAAGAACTTGCTCGATCGCGCGTGAAATAAGGCTCGGACGCTTTTGAGCGCTGTCATTCGACATAAATGGGAATTGCCGGCGAAGAGTCTATTTCGAAGCGGAAGGTTTGAGAAGGCCGATGACCGTCGCCGCCCGACGAACCAACCACAGTGGACCGACAAGAAGATAGACAGGATTGCGAAAGAACGCCGGCTGATTGCCTTCGATGGCGTGTCCGACAAATTGAAGAATCCAGCCGACGACGAACAGCGCCAGGGCGACGCGCCAATTGAAGAAAAACAGCGGCAGCGACACGACAATCATCGGAATGCCAAACGAATGGCAAAGCTTATTCAGCGGATGCCGATGTTTGGCTTTGTAGTTCTCGATGAATGAATCCATGTAAGCCCGTGAATGGTAAATCGTAAATCGTCAATCGAACAAGCACGTCTATTCACGATTCACGATTCACGATTTAGTTCCACCCAAAACTTCAACAAAGATATCCATTGTCCCGCCGCAAACCATGCCTTCTTCACTGGCTTCGTCAGCCGTCAACATGAAGTGATGGAGCTTTGATTGGCCGGAACGCATCGCCTCGCGCGCCTCGGCCCAAACTTCAGCTTCGACGCACCCGCCGCCAACCGTGCCGGCGGTCTCGCCATTTTCGAAAAACAGCATTTTTGCGCCGCAGCGTTGTGGCGTCGAGCCACGTGTATCGGCGACCGTCGCGACGACCACGCGCTCACCGCGCGCGCCAACGTCGCTAATCATTCGATACAAGTCGCGTTGAGTGATGGTCCCCATGACAGTGGCACAGACTTTAGTCTGTGAATTTCGTTCCAAGCCATCCAAAACACAGACTGAAGTCTGTGCCCCTAAGGCCGCGGCGATGGTGTCGGAGCTGGCGCTGCGCCTTCGGCCTGGGTTTTCGTCTTGGCGTTCTCCAATGCCGCTTGCTCCGCCGCATCCAGACGTTTGCGCAGACGGTCAACTTCCGTATCAGCGGCCGCAATCGCCGTTTCCAGACGCGTGCGATTGGCGGTTAGCTGTTCCAGTTGTTTCTGTGTGCGCAGCTTTTCGCCTTCCAGTTGCTTCCGGCGCTGTTCGCGCACCTCCTCAGGACGTGTCGATCCGTAGCCCGCCACAGAGCGGTCGATGTTCTCAGGCTTCAGCGCGTAATCAATCTCTTCCAGCCGCGATTGCAGATTAGCTTGTTGGGCCTCGACCTCTCGCAGCTGCTTCCAGAGGTCAGATGACCGCTGCTCGGCCCGCGACAGGCGCTCAAGATCGACGAGGGTGCGCTGCGACTCTTCCATCTGACTGATCTTGTTCGTGAGCTTGTCGACCTGCGACGTCAAATCGCGGATCGTCTTCGTCTGCGGATCTTCAATTGTTTCCGGGGAGGCCGCGGGGTCAGACGTTGAAGTGTTCGCGTTAGTCTCCTCCGCGGGCGCCTGATAAATCGGAGGGTTAGTGATTTGCGGCGTCGTGGGGCGGCGGACCCGCTGACGGCGGCGGCGCCGTTGCGCCGTCGAATCGATCAGAAATACGCCGAGGAGCAGAACCGCCACTGCGATCATGACCAACTGCCTAATTGATTTCGATCTCATCACTTCACTCCCCTTTTATTACTCCTGAATTAATGATGCCGGTGATGCCATTGACGATGCTCGGTGTCAGAAGCCCGACCGTTAAGGGAGGGCAAGCCATCGAGCCTAGCCCTTGCTGACGCGCGGGCTTCCGACCATCACCCCGGCTGAATCTGAAAACTGATGTCCATGGCACGAACGGACTGGGTTAGCGCGTCCACGCGAATCAGGTCAGCGCCCGCCTCAGCAAACCCGAGAACGTTTTCCAGCGTCACCGCGCCCGAGACAACGATTGACGTGTCCGCCGCCAGCTCGCGGGCTTTGCGAATCAACTCAGTTGCCGCAGAAATCTCTGACACAATGATTGTGACGGCGTCAGCGCCATTATCTATCGCCTCTTTCACTTCCCGCTCAGTCGCGACTTCGACCTCCACCTTGTGCAAGTGCCCAATCTTCTCACGCGTGGATTTGACCGCAGTTCCAACTCCTCCCGCCAACGCTACGTGATTCGCTTTGATGAACACACCGTCATCCAGTCCGTAACGATGATTCACGCCGCCGCCTAACAGCACCGCGTACTTCTCAAGCATGCGCAGGCCAGGCATTGTCTTACGCGTGTCTGCAATCTTCGCTTTCGAGCCTTCGACCGCTTTGGCAAACTCGCGCGTGCGTGTCGCCACACCCGACAGGTGCTGGAGCAGGTTTAGCGCGACGCGCTCGCCAGCCAGCAGCACTTCGGCGAAGCCGCTCGTACGGCCGATCACTTTGCCGGCTTCCACCTCCTCGCCGTCGGCCACAAACGCTTCGATCTGTTGGTGCGGATCGAGCGTGATGAAAACTTCTTCGGCAGCTTCCAAACCCGCGACGATCATTTTTTCGCCGGCTACGAATCGTCCTTTGGCGCGCATGTTCCGCGACAGAACAGTCTGCGTCGTAATGTCACCGCGGCCAAGGTCTTCGCGAAGAAACAGACCAATGCTGGAGTACAGCGCGCCTTCGTCCAGCCAGTTCACGAAAGCGCCTCCATCATCTGTTCCAACGCCGCGTTGCGCTGCGCAATGTCGGTCACCCGCGCGCGCAATTCTTCGACCTTTTCCGCCGGCGCGCGCTGGACAAAGTCATCGTTGCCAAGTTGCGCTGCCAGTTTCACAGATTCCTTCTCCAGCTTTTCTTTCTCGCGCGCCAGGCGTGCGCGCTCCTGCTCAAAATCGATGAGACCTTCCAGCGGGACAGCGACTTCCGCTCCGCCAGCCAGCACGGCGCGCGCCGCCGCTTTAGGCATATCGGAGCTTCCGTCAATCGAAATTTCTTTCGCCCGAGTCAGCCGCGCAATCTGATCCGTGCTGTCGGAAAACACCGTCTTCAAGTCTGATTTCGCCGCAATCATCAGTTGAATTCGATCACTCGGCTTGATGTTCATCTCGGCACGGATGTTTCGCACGCGCGAAATCAGATCGATCACCGCCTGCATTTCAGCTTCCGCGCGTTCATCGACCAGCGAGGCATCCCCGCGCGGAAATGACGCCAGCATGATACTCGGTTCGGCGCCGGCGTACGCGGAATGCTGGAGCTGTGCATGATTGACCGGCAACTTCTGCCAAAGCTCCTCAGTCAGGTACGGCATGAATGGATGCAGCAGCCTAAGCGCTTGCTCCAGAATCGAAATCAGCCGCGCGCGCGCCAAGTCACGTTCGGCTGACGGTTCTTCCGCCGTCATGCTCGTCTTAGAAAGCTCAATATACCAATCGCAGAAATCGTCCCAGAAAAAGTGATAGAGATCCTGGACGGCTGCGTGAAAATCGTAAGTCTCGAGCTGCTTGTTCACCGCCGAGGCCGTCTTGTTCAGCCGCGAAAGAATCCAACGATCATGGAGCGGTAAAGCCGATTGTTCAGCCGCAAAAGGCTCGGCCACGGATTCCGCGCCTTCCGCATTCATCAAGCAGAACCGTGTGGCATTCCAAATCTTGTTAGCGAAGTTGCGATAGGACTCAACCTGCTTTTCGTTCCAACGTGTATCGGTCGAGCCAATCTGCGCCAGCGTCAACCTTGTCGCATCAACGCCAAACTTGTCGAACACCTCGAGCGGATCGATCCCGTTCGCTTTTGTCTTCGACATGCGCTGGCCGTGTTTGTCCAGAACAGTTCCGGTGATGTAAGTATCGTGAAACGCTTCCTTGCCGATGAACTTCAGACCCATCATCATCATCCGCGACACCCAGAGGAAAATGATGTCACGCGCCGTGACTAGCACTGAAGTCGGGTAAAAAGTCTTCAGGTCCGCTGTCTCGTCCGGCCAGCCGAGCGTTGAAAAAGGCCACAGCGCCGATGAAAACCACGTGTCGAGAACGTCTTCATCCTGCGCCAGCTCACTCGTGCCGGCTTTTGCTTCAGCCTCTGCGCGCGAGCGCGCGACGATCACTTCCCCGGCCGTCGTGTACCACGCCGGGATCTGATGACCCCACCACAGCTGCCGCGAGATCGTCCAATCACGGAGGTTCTCGAGCCAATCGACGTAAACTTTTTCGTACGGGACCTGCGGCACGAACTGCGGTTTCCCATCCCCGCGAAGTTCCGCCAAAGCGAGATCGCGCAGAGGCTCCATGCGGCAAAACCACTGCGTGGAAATCAAAGGTTCGATAACCGTCTTGCAGCGCTCGCACTTGGAAATCGAGAATTCGTAATCGACCGTTTTCTCCAACGCCTCGATCGCCTCAAGTTTCTCAATCACCAGTTCCCGCGCTTTGTATCGATCGAGCCCAGCGAACTCGGCGCCGGCTTCTTCAGTCATTCGCGCGAAGCGATCGATGACGTTTACCTGCTCGAGACCGTGGCGAATCCCCATTTCGTAATCGTTCGGATCGTGCGCCGGCGTGACTTTTACTGCGCCGGTGCCGAATTCCGATTCGACGAATTCGTCGGCCACAACCGGGATCTCCCGATTAACGATTGGCAGAATAAGAGTCTGGCCAACTAGCGCGCTGTAACGTTCGTCATTCGGATTGACGGCCACGGCGGTGTCGCCAAGCATCGTTTCCGGCCGTGTGGTCGCTACGACGATGGCACCCTCGCCGTTCTTAAACGGATAACGCAGGTAGTAAAGCTTGCCTTTGTTCGGATCGCGTTGCACCTCTAAATCCGAAAGCACCGTCTGGTCGTTCGGGCACCAGTTCACGATCCGATTGCCGCGATAGATCAATCCTTCTTCGTACAGCCGCACGAAGACTTCGCGCACCGCACCCGAGAGATCTTCGTCCATCGTGAACTTGAACCGCGACCAATCGACTGACGCGCCTTCTCGTCTTAATTGATTGAGAATCTGCCCGCCGTACTCTTCTTTCCATTTCCAAACACGCTCGACAAACTTTTCGCGGCCCAGGTCGTGACGCGTCAATCCTTCTTTCTTCAGTTCGCGGGTCACCATCAATTGCGTCGAGATGCCCGCGTGATCCATTCCCGGCAGCCACAACGTTCGGTAACCGAGCATCCGCTTATGCCGCGCCAGCACGTCCATCATCGTGTGCTGCAGAGCGTGGCCCATGTGCAGCGAGCCGGTCACGTTCGGGGGCGGGATGACAATCGAATAGACGGGTGCGTTAGGGTCTTTGTTGATTTCAGGCGCGAAGTAGCCGCGCTCCTCCCACTGTGCGTAGTGAGAAGCTTCGGCCTGCTTCGGGTCATAGGTTTTAGGAATGTCGATCATTGGAAAAATGATTGTAAATCAGCCGACGCGGCTTTTCATATTCGGCTCGGCGTCGTGTCAGAAGCCCGCGCGTAAGCAAGGGCAACCCTGACATGAGTTGCCCTCCCTTACGGTCGGGCTTCTGACACGGGCACAATGAAAAAGGCGGGCCGTAGCCCGCCTGTAAGTAGATTCGTATTGAACCTGGATTATGATCGCTCTTCGAGCCGTCGTTTGATAAGCAATTCCGACAATTCGGGCACTACCTCCCACGCAATTTCGCGCACAACTTTGTCAGACATTTGCTCAACGACGCGGCGTGAGATCGCCTCGATTTCGTCGGACGAGAGTCCGCTGGTTTGCGATCGCTCTATTTGCACTGGCTCTAAGAGCGGGGCGGCGGACACTTCGGCCGGTTCGTCAGTGACGCGAGTGAGCACTGGTTCCTGACTCGTCGCGAAAGAACTCTGGGGCGCGTCGCTGAATTCTTGAGTAATTTCGGGACGATCCGATTCAACTGGCGCCTGCTCAGTTACGGGCGCGATTTCTGGCGCGATCGGAGCGCTGGAAATTGTAATCGGCTCGACCTCAACATCGAGCACGAAATCATCCTCGCTGGTCGCCGCCGAAAAGCTGTCAATGTCACCCAGGTCAAGCACGCCTTCGTCGTCGAAATTAACCTGCGCCGATTCGCGCGGCGGCAACACAGTTAAGAACTCTGCCTGAGCTGGTTCAGCAGACGACTCTTCTTCCGCGACCCGCAACTCAAACGTTTCCGACTCAGGTGTAGCTACTGTTGAAATCGGTTCCAACTGTTTCGTGTCCGCAGTCTGAAGATCAATTACCGGTGGACATGTATGTTCTGTGATCGCGGCTGGCTCGATTTCCATCAGCGGCGCTTCCACGAAAACGGTCGCATCCGGTTCCATACTCGGGGCTTCGACAAAAACTCTGACGTCCGCTTGTTCAGCCGCTTCAGATCCCTCGGCTACCGCGGTCTCGTCAACCGGCTTCTCTTCCGTCTGAGTCAGACCCAACAGGGAATATTTCTCGGCAGTCTCCTGGGGCGCGGGAACTTCGTGGCTAACGAGAGATCCCACGCGGCTCACTAGATCGCGAATTGATTGAAATGGTTTTGTCACGACATCATCTGCGCCTGCGCGTTTAGCTTCAGCTTCATCAAACGGCTCGAAGCTGCCGACCAGAAGCATCACCGGCACGCCGCGAAACCGTTCATCCTCTTTGATGAACTTGCACAGCTCGTAGCCGTCCACACCCGGCATGAAAACATCTGCGAGGACGACATCGGGAGTGAACTGGTTGAGCTTGTCGAGGGCATCCTGGCCATCACCGACCGTCGTTACTTCCATACCTTCGTCGGTGAACGTGAGGTCGATTACTTTTTGAATGGCAATCGAATCGTCGGCGAGTAGCAGCTTTCTTCCGGTTATCAAGGTTGGAGCCCTTCGATTGGCATTCAGCGGTCGGGGTTACCGCTATTTGAACCTAGCATCCGCGCGAAAACGGCGTCAAGAGGTTTTATCGGCCCAGCCCTCAAGATCAGCGCGATCCCTTAGCCAGGACGACATCATCAGAGGTCCCGGACTTTCCGTCAGGGCCCAAAGATCGCAGCACGTACGCCTCGCGACTGCCTTCATATTCATAAGGCCGATGCCAGGCGTCCAGGCGAATTACGCGCGCCAAATAACGGGGGCTCAGAAAATCGACCAGAGCGGCTTCCGTCTTCGCTTCGACGTAAGAGCCACGTTCGCGACGGAATGACTCAAGCGCGGTCGCGATAGTCTCCAGTTCCGCACGTACCCGAGAGGTCTTTTCGGTGTTCAAGGCGCGGACGAGCAAATCCATGTCTTCCCAACGACGATCGCCCGTCCGAACTTCGGCAACGCGCCATTTGTCTTTATCGTTCACGAAGCGAAACGCTGTTTCCACCTGCGCGACCACCACGGCCGTGTTCCCCATTGGAGAAATGCTCTTGATGCGCACCGCGTCTGACGGCAGCTCAATGCCGGCGAGCCGCGCGATTACTCTGCGCGCTTCCTTGGGCGTCAGATCGCCGGCCGCGCGTGTCTGAAAAGCGAATAAACTCAGGCTGGCAGCGATCAATATCGCCAACGAAAACGCGAGATTACGGGTCGACAACATCAGTGAACCTCCTGATTAGGCTTCGCCGCTTAGCGGCGAAATGTTTATAGCCCACCGGCTCATTACGAATACCTTCTTACGAATTGAGCTAATCGCGCGGCAGGCGTGATTAGCTCAATTCGTAACCTAACATCAAACTCGCGGGCCGCTATAAACATTTGGCGCCTACGGCGCCGAGGCCGAAATTTGCATCCTCACTTGCCGGCTTTGCTGACAAGCATGCGCAGCATCGTCTGTAACTGAGTTGTCGTAAACGGTTTTGGCAGAAAAACGACTGCGCCCGCAGCAAAGCTGTCTGACGACAGTTTCGGATCCTGTTCTGCCGTCATCATCATCACCGGAATCTTCATGAAACGCTTTTCGGTGCGCATATGCCGGACCAGCTCCGGACCCGAAATATGCGGCATCACAACATCGAACACGGCGGCGGTGAAATCCGCGTCCGCCTGAAGGGTCTTGTAAGCCTCGCGCCCATCGCGCGCGGCGACAACCGAAAAGCCTTCCTTCTCCAGAATCGTACTTACCAGACGCAGAATTGCGGGATCGTCGTCGGCGACCAGAACGCGGCCTTTGATAATTTTCTCGGGTGTGCTCATCTTAAAATTCGGCGGGATGCCGCCTAAACTACCTGCTGCTAGGCTGCTTCGACTGCTCGACTACTTTCGCCTGCCTGCAAGGACAATTCAGCCGCTAACTTGATTGCGGCCACCATGCTCGAATGCTCTGCCAGGCCTTTACCGGCGATGTCGAACGCCGTGCCATGATCGACTGAAGTGCGGATAAACGGCAAGCCTAACGTCACGTTGACTGCCTCGCCGAAGGACAAACACTTCACCGGAATCATGGCCTGGTCATGATAGCACGCGATAACGGCGTCGAACTCGCCGCGCGACGCGCGCAGGTAAACTGTGTCCGCGGAAAAGGGCCCGCGCACGTTAATGCCGTCAACGACGCGGCAACTTTCAATGGCCGGCGCCATCTCAGAAACTTCTTCTACTCCGAACAGACCGCCCTCCGCCCCGTGCGGGTTCAGGGCCGCCACGGCGATCCGCGCCCGTTCGACTCCCCAGCGATGCAGTTCCCGATCGGCCAGTCGAATTGTCTTCTCGATTCGTTCGCGACGCACGAGTCGAATGGCTTCCGCCAACGGAACATGCGTGGACAACAACACGATGCGGAGATTCGCGGCTACGAATCCCATTGCGTATTCTTCGGTGCCCGTCAGTGACGCCAGAAATTCTGTGTGTCCAGGAAAGCTGTAGCCTCCGAGAAACAGCGCGCGCTTGTTGATAGGCGCCGTTGACATGGCGTCAATCTCGCCCGCCCCACACAGATTCACGGCTGCTTCGATGTAACTGGCTGCTGCTTTTCCCGCAACTCCCGATTCGATGCCCGGCTCAACAAAACCATTCAGGTTATCGAGATGAAAGATAATCGGCGCTTTCGGTTTCGCAGGTAGCGGCTCGCCCTGTCTGACTATTTCATAGCCACACTGCAAATCCAGCGTCCGCGCGTTATGCGCCAGCACTTCAGCGTTACCAATGATGATGGGATGGCAAACGTCGCGGACTTCTTCTTCCGCCACTGCCTTGAGGACAACCTCGGGTCCGATTCCGGCCGGATCGCCCATGGTGATACCGATGCGAGGCTTCGACTTTCCTGTCGCGTGAAGTGATTCGGCCCGCGAAACGGTCATGTCTGGATGATAGCGGACGTTAATTTTCGAACGCGGGTTCGGAAGCTTCGTCGGGCGCGTGCTGATCAGCGCGAGTGTCTGATTCAACTTTCCCGTGACGTTCTTCAGCCTTGAACATGTATTTAATATTGCGTTTTAAGACCAGGAGATTCGGAGCCGACCGGCGGTTAATCTTCAACGCACCGCGATCGTACCACTCGATTGTGCCTTCGATTTCCTCACCGTCCTGCAGCACCAAAACCATGGGTGTATGCGCGTCGATCTGTTTCTTGTAGTAATAAATCTCAGCGTGAGTTTCAGTCGCCGGCGGCTGACGCTTGCGCATCTGCATAGACGGTGGCTGTCCCGGCCTTTGCTGCGGCATGCCGCCCGGGCGCTGACCTTGCTCCGGCATTCGATTCTGCTGCGGAACAACATCGCGCCTGGCTTTCACGTCTGCCAAAGTCGTTCTGATAAGTTTGCGATTCACAATTCGCCTCCAAATTATTAGTTCGAGAGAGCGCGAGCGCGCTCGGAATAAATGCGTTCCCGCCAGTCGAAACGTGGCGCGAGCTTCAACCTTTATCAGGCTTTAGCCTTCCGAGGAGAGATGCGCATTGACCCGTTACGGAAATTTCGTTAGGGATTGCGCGACATGCTACACGACAGCGAGGGAAAACGCAAAATGCACTTGTAGTGCGGATGTTGTGTGGCGAGTTAGCTTGTCTCAGCCCTAATCAGCTTTCTTTCGGATGAACGTCGGAACGTCCAAATCCTCACTTCTCGACCTTGATCCTGATGGCGTCACACCGAAGTCAGGTGCGGGCACATCGTAACGCGGCGACGCGGTCACCGGCATCGTCGCGCCGGCGCCCACGGCCGCCGTCATCGGCTGCCGATTAAAGCCGGTCGCAATCACGGTGATCTTCATCGCACCAACCATCGTTTCATCAATGACGTGACCAAATATGATGTTCGCGTCTTCATCGGCTTCCTGACGGACGATGGTCGCGGCCTCGTTCACTTCATAGAGCGTCAAATCCGGACCGCCGGTGATGTTGATGAGCACGCCCTTCGCGCCTTTGATCGACGCCTCTTCAAGCAGCGGCGAGGCGATCGCTTCCTGCGTCGCCTCAATTGCGCGATTCTCGCCGCGCGCGTAACCCGTACCCATCAGCGCCATGCCCATGCCTTGCATGACGGTGCGCACGTCCGCAAAATCGAGGTTGATGAAGCCCGGAACGGTAATCAGATCGCTGATGCCTTGAACGGCTTGCCTCAACACGTCGTCGGCAGCTTTGAAAGCTTCTCCGATCGAAGCCGTTTGCGAAACCGCCGCGAACAATCGCTCGTTCGGAATCGTGATCACGGTGTCTACGGATTCGTGCAACTCACGCAGTCCCTGTTCGGCCTGCTGCAACCGCCGGCGCCCTTCGAACAGGAAAGGTTTAGTAACGACAGCGACGGTCAGCGCCCCCAGCTCCGTCGCTAACGACGCGACAATTGGAGCGCCGCCAGTGCCCGTCCCGCCGCCAAGACCCGTCGTCACGAAGACCATGTCGGATCCTTCGAGCACTTCAATGATTTTGTCCGTGTCTTCCAACGCGGCCTGCCGTCCCACTTCAGGATCGGCTCCTGCGCCGAGGCCTTTCGTCAGCCGTCCGCCTAACTGAATCTTCACGGGCGCGTTCGAACGCTTGAGCGCTTGCAAGTCTGTATTGGCAACGACGAACTCGATGCCTTCAATGCCCGCGTCGATCATCCGTTGCACTGCATTGCCGCCGCCGCCGCCCACGCCGATAACTTTGATCCGGGCCCCGGTGATGGGAGGCTCGTCGTCGATGAAGATGTTGATGCTCCTGCCGGATGGCGAAGCCGAATTGTGAGTTTGGTTTACCTCTGCTGACATGCTTGCTTCCTCTCTTCCAAATCGGGAAGGCTTCCATGGCCTCTTTCGTCTATTTTGGGTTGGCTGCGCCACGGGACTCAAGATTTTGCGGACAACATCTTGTGCTAACGGGGCCGCAGCATACAATAACTAGTCAGAAAATACTACTACTAAATCGATCGCGAAACTTCGAAACGAAATGTGTTAGGCGTCCGCTTCCGCCGCGCTTCGCGGTGCCTGAGCGTTGCTCGAGTGCGTGCGCGCGTTGCGAAACGAGTGCGAGACCTGCCGCCGCGGCCCAGGCCGGACTTTGAATGTCTTCGACAAGTCCACCGAACCGATCACGCTCGGGATAACCGATGCGCACCGGCGCATCAAAGACCTGTTCAGCGATCTCAACCATGCCGTCGAGCAAAGCGCCGCCGCCGGTCAGCACTACGCCGCTCGACAATTGACGACTCCATCCTGAGTCTTTGATCTCGTCGGCGACGTGCATCAGGACTTCTTCGGCGCGCGGTTGCAGAATGTCGCAAAGAATCTGTCGCGAAAGTTGCCGCGGCGCGCGACCGCCCACCGAAGGCACTTCAACCATCTCGCCACGCATCGCATCGCTGAGCGACGCACTGGAAGCACAGCCGACGGTCCGCTTGATCTTCTCTGCTTCGGGAATCGGCGTCCGCAGACCGAAGGCGATATCGTTGGTAAAGTGCGAGCCGCCGAGCGGGAACACGGCTGTGTGCTGCACGGCGCCGCGCTGATACACACACAAACCGGTGGTCTCAGCACCGATGTCCACGAGCGCTGAACCGTATTCTTTGTCGTCATCCGTCAAGGTGGCTTCGGCGGCCGCAAGTTGCTCGAAGAATCATGTCCGCAACGATGAGTCCCGCTCGATTCACGGCGTTTATGGCGTTCTGGCGCGCCGTCACGGGGCTGGTGACGATGTGAACCTTCACGGCCAGACGCGCTCCTGTCATGCCGATCGGATCGTTGATGCCGTCCTGGTCATCGACGATGAATTCCTGAGGCAAACGATCGACAATTTCGCGGCCGGCAGGGAGTTGGATCGCGCAGGCTGAGTCAATGGCCCGGCGTACGTCGTCGGTCGTTATTTCATGCTCGCGGCTGGCGACGGCGACAATTGCCTGACCGTTGAAGCCCATGATGTGCGAGCCCGCCAGGTTAATCGTTACTTCCTGCGCTTCGACGCCGCTCATGCGCTCGGCCTCTTCCACCGCGCGCCGGATTGATTCGACGGCAGCCTCGGGATTTACGATTACACCCTTGCGCAAGCCGCGCGAATCAGATTCGCCGGTTCCGACAACATTCAGCCGGCCGTCTTCACCCGTCGCGGCGACAATGCACGTCACGCGGCTGGTTCCAATGTCGAGCCCGATTGTGTGGGTTGATCGTTTAGCCATTCCTGTTTGCAATTGGTCGTTTCACTGAACGTGGTGACGCCGCCGGTTTTGGGGCCGTAATCGGCGCGCGCGCCCGAGGCTTCTTGTCAGCGGGCTTTTCGGATGTCTCAGCATTGCTCGCCGCTGCCGTCACGGTGTCACTCGCGTTAGCTGCGACTTCGTTCGTCTCACCCGCGTTGTCGTCCGATCCGGCTGACACTTTCACGCCGGAGCTGTATCCCAACACGACCCGTTCGCCCTGAGAATCGACGTATGTGATCGAAGAACCGCGCGGTGTCTGCTTGTACTCATCGAGATAATGGAGCGCGTCTTTCAAACGTCGACCGAGATCCTCTGAACCTAAGCGCACTTCGATGTCCGAATCTTTGCCGGTCAACTGCGCGCGGACGTCATGTACGTCGAACAAGCTGATCTCGCTCACGCGCTCAACTAATCCTCCCGTTTGCCACTCGCGCAATGCTTCCTGATATTTCTTCACACGTTCAGAATTTTCCTTACGCGCTTCGTTCGTGCCGTCTTCATTCCAACCGCGGATGAAAAACGGCGGCGGCGGATCGCTCGTCTGCATCTCGCCCAACGCAACGCCTTCATCATCCACCCACACGAAATGCCCCGACGAGCTGCGCACGACAGCGATCGGGACCCGTTCAGTGATGCGCACGCGCAAGCCATCCGGAAGCACGCGCGTAACGACAGCGCGACGCACACCTGGCAATCGTCCCAGTTCGGCGCTCAACGCAGACAAATCGGCCCGCCAAACACCGGTGCGCGACACGCTGCGCCGGACCAGACTCTCGATCTCTTCGGCCGAAGTTCTCGAAGTGCCGATGACATCCACCGCTCGCACCTGAAACAGCGCCGCAGATGAAGCGGCGCGATAGCCAATGGCCAGACCGATGAGCGCAAGAAGGACGACGGCGACCTTCAGCGCTCTCGGGACGTACGCGTAGAGGGACCGTACTGAGAATTTGTCGGACTCAACGGCACGGCCGTCGCGCCGCATTGGCCGTTGCGGCAGTCCCTTCGCCGGTGCGTTTCCGCGCCGTGGTGCGCGTGATGCGATGACTTGTTCCTTCATGGTTTCTCGCGGCACAGACTTCAGTCTGTGTGTTCCTATCCCTGGTTGAAGCACAGATTGAAGTCTGTGCTACTTAGAACTCCACAGCTCAACTTCGAATTCGAGATCAATTCCGTGTTCTCGTTTGACACGCTCGCGAATCTCTTCCGCCAGAGCCAACGCGTCCGACGCTTTTGCTTCTTCACCTTCCGTGACAATGAAGTTCGCGTGCTTCTCGGAAACCACTGCGCCGCCCCGCCGCGTCCCTTTCATGCCAAGGTCGTCAATCATTTTGCCGGTCCCGATCGGGCTGGACGGAGCATTCTTGAAAAAGCATCCGGCTGAGCGCGTGCCATGCGGCTGGGTCGCCATGCGCTGGCCCTTTGCCTTTTCCATCCGTTCGCGAATCTTTTCGGGATCATCCCGGTGCAGTAGCAATGTCGCTCCCAACAGAAGCTCGCCTTCGCGAAAGGACGTGTGCCGGTAATTCCATTGCACTTCACTTCCCGCGATCTCTGTCACGCGCCCGTCACGCGCCACGCGCACCGTCTCAACAACCGTTCCGACTTCCTGGTCGTATGCTCCTGCGTTCATCCAGAGAGCGCCTCCAACCGTGCCCGGGATTCCATTCAAGCCTTCGATTCCCGACAAATCGTGCCGCGCTGCATCAATGCACAGTCGTGGCAATGAGTAGCCCGCGCTCACGGAAACGCGTTCGCCATCGAACTTCGGTTCCGCCTTCAGATCTTTCAAGCTCACAATCACGTAGTGGTGTTCACCGTCATCGGCCAGCACGTTACTTCCAGAGCCGAGCGGCCTCCACGCGATATCGCTTTTTTCAAGCTCACCGACGAGCGCTGCCGCCTGCTCTTCTGTCTTCGGCGAAATGACCCAATCGATGGCGCCACCGACGCGCAGACTGGTGAGTTCGGCAAAGCGCCGTCCGCGTTCCGCGTTCACGCCAAGTCGCGCAGCGATCTTTTCGATGGTGCTATCGCTGTCGATTCTCATCTTCGTCCCATGTGTCCCATTGGTCCCATATGTCCCCTGTGTCCCATGTGTCCCATGCGACGAATGGGACAGATGCGACTAAGGGGGCTAATCGCCGCGCAGCAACGCCACTAATTGATCGCTCGCGCGGGAAACTGAGCCCGCGCCCAGCGTAATCACCAGGTCGCCTTCCCGAACCGCCCCAGCCAGGAGCGCGGGCGCATCTTCGACCGCGCCGATAAATTCGGCGTTCTTGTGCCCGTAACTTTTGATTTTTTTCGTCAGGATTTCAGCAGTGACGCCTTCAATCGGAACTTCGCTGGCTGCGTAAATATCGGTGACGAACAAGACGTCGGCGTTATTGAAGGCGCTGGCAAAGTCGTCCATCAAATCGTTCGTGCGCGTGTAGCGATGTGGCTGAAACAGCACGACGATGCGCCGGTTCGGAGCCGCAATTCGGGCCGCGCTGAGTGTCGCTTTGATCTCTGTCGGGTGATGGCCGTAGTCATCGACCACCGTAACGCCCTTTTCTTCGCCCTTGAATTGAAACCTACGATCAGCGCCGGTGAATTCTTTGAGCGCATGCGCGATCGTGTCGAAGGGCACGTCCAGTTCCAGCGCCACTGCAATCGCCGCGAGCGAGTTATAAACGTTATGTTTACCCGGAACACGCAGCGAGACGCGACCCAGCGCGTTAACGCCGCTCAAGACTGTGAAACTCGAACCAAATGATTGGTCGTAAGTGATGTCGTGCGCGGAAATGTCTGCTTGCGCGCTGAGACCGTAAGTGATGCGCCGGCGCGCGACGTTTGGAATCACGGCTTGCACGTGCGGATCGTCGAGACACAGCACCGCCGCACCGTAGAACGGCACTTTGTTCACAAAATCAGTGAAGCACCTCCGCACGTCGTCCATGTCGTGGTAGTAGTCCATGTGTTCGCGGTCGATGTTCGTCACCACCGCAATCATCGGTGTCAGCATCAGGAAAGAACGATCGCTTTCATCAGCCTCGACCACCATCAATTCGCTCTTGCCCAGGCGCGCGTTCGACCGATACGAGCGGACAATGCCGCCCACGACAAATGTCGGATCCAATCCGGCAATGCCGAGCACGGTCGCGACCATTGAAGTCGTCGTGGTCTTACCGTGCGAGCCTGCGCACGCCACCGTGTAAGGCTTCATGCGCATCAGCTCCGCGAGCATTTCCGCCCGTGGAATCACCGGAATCGAAGTTCGCTGTGCTTCGACGATCTCCGGATTGTCGTCACGCACGGCGGTAGATCGCACCACGACGTGCGCGTCGCCAACATTTTCTGCCGCGTGACCTTCCGTGATTTCGCAACCCAACTCTTCCAGTCGCGCAGTCACTTCCGACTTCTTCTGATCGGAACCACTCACGCGGAAACCGAGATTCGCCAACACTTCAGCAATGCCCGACATGCCGATGCCGCCGACGCCGACAAAGTGAATGTGTTGGAATGGTCTGAACATCCTTGGCTCTACAATTCAGCGCGCTCGTCCCAATTCATTTTCCATTTGTCATCTTTCATTTGTTATTTTTCATTCACGATCAAATCGGAATTGGTTGCCCGCAAGGGACACATCCTTGATCGCCCTAAATGGCAAATGAAAAATGTGAAATGACAAATGGAAAATGATCATTTCTTCCCTTGAGCTATCAACTCCTCCATTAAAGAAACCGTCTTCTCAGCCGCATCGCGTCGCGCCAGGTTTCGCGCAGCGTTTTCCATCTCATTGAGCCTTTCAGGGGTCGCCAGCAAACTCCTGATTTCGGTTGCTAAACTCTCTCCCGATAGATCCTTCTGCAAAATCATTCGTGCCGCGCCGG
This sequence comes from uncultured Acidobacteriota bacterium, assembly GCA_963726075.1. Taxonomy (GTDB): domain Bacteria; phylum Acidobacteriota; class Blastocatellia; order Pyrinomonadales; family Pyrinomonadaceae; genus UBA11740. Next base: position 1,816,866 of record CAVSAQ010000002.1, read on the forward strand.
CTGTTTGCAGGGCTTCCGCGTTCTTGCGCTGATGATCGTCCGCCGCGAGCGGAAACGGAATCATGATTGCCACCTTGCCGGACGCGAGCAATTCCGCGGTCGTTGTTGCGCCCGCGCGCGAAACGATCAAATCAGCCTTCGCGAACTCGCTCACCATGTCATCAATGTATGGCTTCACTTCAGCGTTCTCGCCCCAACCTGCTTCAGCGTAGCCGCGCTGCACTTTCTCAACATCGGCCGTCCCCGTTTGATGCGTCACGCGCAAACGATCTTTCTCGGAGACAAGGTGCGCCAGGGCCGCAACCATCGCTTCGTTAATCGCGCGCGCGCCTTGCGAACCGCCGAACACGAGCAACGAAACGCGCTGCGGGTCGTGCGTCTTCGCCGGAACTTCAAAGAACTCACTACGCACCGGATTCCCGGTCAAAACCGCTTTGCCCGGAAAGAACGACATCGCTTCAGCGAATGAAACTGCCGCCTTATCAACGAACCGGGCGAGCCGTCGATTTGTAAAACCTGGCAGCGCGTTCGAGTCCATCACCAACGTCGGTACTTTCATGAGCGCAGCCGTCAACAGCACCGGCCCCGAGACATAACCGCCCGCGCCTACGACAATGTCGGGACGAAACTCGCGAATCACTTTCCGCGCCGCGAAAAAACTCTTTGGCAAAAGCAGCAGGCCACGAAGCCGCGCCCCTAAGCCAACGTTTTTCAGTCCCGTGCTTTCAATGAGCGAAAGTTCAAAACCCGCCTTCGGCACTACCCGGTTTTCTAAGCCTCTAGCCGTGCCGACAAATCTCACCACCGAGTTCGGGTCGCGCCGCATGATCTCTTTGGCGACGGCGATGCCGGGATAAATGTGCCCGCCGGTGCCGCCGGCCGCGATTAGCACACGCATCGCTCGCCCTAACGCGCCCGCGCCACCGCGCGCTGGCGAACGGGCCGTTTCTTTCTGGTTGAGCGCGCGGGCTGCCAATCTTCTTCGTAATCGCCGTCGTCGTATGCGGTGCGTCTGCCGTGTCCCGCATACTGCGAAATATTCAACAGGATTCCCACCGCGGCGAGCGTCGGCACCAGCGAAGATCCGCCATAAGAGATGAACGGCAGCGGAATGCCTTTGGTCGGCAAAAGTGCGAGCACGACACTTATGTTCAGCAGCGCCTGCGCAACAATGCCCACGACGATGCCGATGCCGAGTAACATTCCGAATCGATCCGGAGCGCGCAAAGCGGCGCGCATTCCCCGCCAAAGGAAAACGGCAAACACAATTACAACGATTAGCGCGCCAATCAGCCCTAACTCTTCACCGATGACTGCGAAAATAAAATCTGAGTGTGCGAACGGCAGGAACAGAAGTTTCTGCCGGCCCTGCGCGAATCCGAGTCCGTTCTGCCCCCCCGACCCGACGGCAATCAGCGACTGCACCACCTGATAACCCGTCCCCTGCGCGTCAGCCCACGGATCCATGAATGCCGCCAGCCGCTTCATGCGGAACGGCGTGAAGATCAACATGTTGCCCACGAACAGCAGTGCCGGCACCGTCGCGATCAGCATGTGCCGGGCGCGCACGCCTGCCGCATAGCACATCGTGAAGACGATGATCGCGAGCATCAGCGCGGTACCCAAATCGGGTTGCTTGAGCACGAGTGCCGCGACGATCCCGAGCACGAACAAACACGGCAGAAACGTCTTCCAGAAAGACTGTTCTTCGCCCGCGCGCCGCTGGATGAAATACGCAACGAAGATCGCCAAAGACAGTTTTGCGAGCTCGGAAGGCTGCATTGAAAAGCCGCTGAACTTGATCCAGCGACGCGCCCCGTTGATCGCCGGAAAAGCGAACACCGCAAGCAACAGCACGATCGTGACGAAGAGCAAGCCGTAAACAATCCACGCGCGATTTAGAAGCTGATAATCGAATCGCATCATGACGAACATCGCGCCGAATCCGATCAGCGTCCAGATGCCCTGCTTCATCACGTAGTAGAACTGGCTGTGATTCTCCTGCAACGCAATCACCGCCGACGCGCTGTAAACCATGACCACGCCAAACAGCGCCAGCCCCGCCGTCGCGGAGAAGAGCCACTTATCGATGGTTAGCTTTTCCGTCATTCCTAAACCGGTTTCAAATTCCAAGTTTCAAGTTTCAAGTTTGTTTCCCGAACTTGAGACCTGAAACTTTAAACTTGAAACTGCGTCTTTGAAGACGCGTCCTCGATGCTCAAAGCTGTCAAACATATCGAAGCTCGCACACGCTGGCGCGAGCAGGACCGTGTCGCCCGGCTGCGCGGCGTCCAATCCGCGCTGAACTGCATCTCCCATCGACACCGCATAATCAAAAGGGGCGATGCTTCCCAGCTCCTGTTCAATCGTTGGCGCGTCTTCGCCAATCAGAATCATTTTCCGCACTCGTTCTTTCACGAGCGAGGCTAATGGCGCGTATGGCGCTTTTTTGCCAAGCCCGCCGAGAATCAAAACGACCTTGCCGGCGTCATCGGCAAATGCTTCGAGCGCTTTGATCGTAGCGTCAACGCTGGTCGCTTTCGAATCGTTGAAGAAACGCACGCCGTCGATTTCGGCAACCTCTTCCAGCCGATGCTCGACCGGATAAAAGTTTCGCACCGTTTCGCGCAACGATTCCGGCGCGACGCCGCAAGCCAAACCGGCGGCTACTGCGACCAGAACGTTCTCGACGTTATGCGTGCCCCGCAGTCGCAAGTCGTCTCGCGTCATGACCACGCGCTCGCCGTCCGCGGTCTTCGAAACCAGGTCGCGACCGCGCAGTAACATTCCGTCACCAAGTTCCCTCTGCACGCTGAACTGGACAACGTGCGCGCGTAGGCCACTCGCCCAGGACGAAACGATCTCATCGTCTGCATTCAAAATTGCCACGTCACCGGCCGTTTGATTCAAGAAAATCCGATGCTTGGCCGCAGCGTAATCCAACAGGTCCACGTACCGATCCATGTGATTCGGAGTGACGTTCAGCACCGCGGCCACGGTCGGATGAAAATCAACAATCGTTTCCAACTGAAAGCTCGACAACTCGACGACGTTCCAACCGTCTTCGCGCGATGACTCAACCATCGAGATCAAAGCTGTGCCGATGTTCCCGCCAACCTGCACGTTCAATCCGCCGTCCTTCAGCATTTGTCCAATTAGAGCCGTCGTTGTCGTCTTTCCGTTAGTCCCTGTGATCGCAACGATTCGTCCTCGTAAAAAGCGTGATGCGAGTTCGACTTCGCCGATTACTTCAACGCCGCGTCGTTCCGCGTAGCGAATCGGAATCGCTTTCGTCGGCACGCCGGGACTGACGACCAGCAAGTCAATCTGATCCAGCAGCCACGAAGGCGGATCGCCTTCAATCAAACCCACGCCTTCAGTTTTCAAATCGAGCGCTGCCGGCGACCACTCATTCAGCGGCTTGCGATCGTTCAGCGCTACCGTTGCGCCTCGTTCCGTCAGAAATCGCGCGCTGGCAATGCCACTGCGCGCGGCGCCGATAATTAATGCTTTCCGACCATCAAGTTTCAATCAACTCCACTACCTTCTCTTTTGTTTTAGCGGCGGGCTACTGCCCGCCATTTCCATTCCAAACAAGGCGGACGGTGGCCCACCTCTAAACGTCAGCGAAGTTTGAGCGTCGATAGACTCAACAGCGCAAACAAAATCGCCAGGATCAAAAATCGAAAGACAATCTTGGGCTCTTTCCATCCCACCATCTCGAAGTGGTGGTGCAGCGGCGTCATCTTGAAAACGCGGCGCCCCACACCGCTGGTACGCTTCGTCATCTTAAAGACTGTGACCTGGAGCATTACGGACATCGCTTCCAGGACGAACACGCCGCCCACCATCAACAACATAAATTCCTGCTTGGTCAGGACCGCGATCGTACCCATGGCGCCGCCGATCGCCAGGCTGCCGACGTCGCCCATAAAGACTTCAGCCGGCGGCGCATTGAACCAAAGGAACCCGAGACTCGCGCCGGCTAACGCACCGCAGAACACCGTCAGCTCGGCCGCTTGCGGGCGATGTGTCAGATCCAAATAGGCCGCCCAGACGGCGTGGCTGGCGATATACGTGAACGCCGTAAGCGCCGACATCGCTATGAACGTCACGCTGATCGCTAGCCCGTCGAGCCCGTCCGTCAGATTCACCGCATTCGTCGATCCCAACAACACAATAATGACTAAAATCAGATACAGCGGCGACGGAATTACGCTGATGCCGTTTGGATCGGCCGTCTCTTTGAAGAAAGGAATGCTGATGTTCCATGAATACTTCGTCGAGAAGTACTGCGTCGAAATATATAGTGCCAACCATACGCCCACGGCGATCGCAAGTTGCAGTGCCAGCTTCTGACGACCGGTCAAACCCAGGCTGCGTCGCTTCACCAGCTTGATGTAATCGTCGGCGAACCCAACCGCGCCAAACGCCATCGTCGCCAGCACAATGATCCAAACGTAAAAGCTCGAAGAGTCGCGCCCACAGGAGCGTTGAAATAACCACCGAACCGATGACGAGCAAACCGCCCATCGTCGGCGTGTCGCGTTTGGCTATGTGCGCCTGCGGCCCTTCTTCGCGAATTTGCTGCCCGATGTTCCAACTCTTTAAAGCGTTGATCGCATAGCGGCCGAACAAGAGCGAAATCAGCAACGCCGTGATCGCTGCCCAGGCGGTCCGGAAAGTGACGTACTGAAAAACATTCAGCGCTCTTACGAACGGCCATCGATCTTTGAAGTGGCCGAAGATGAGCTCGTAAAAAATGTAGTAGATCATTCGTCAGTAGTCAGTAGTCAGTGGTCAGTAGTCAGTAGTCAGTGGTCAGTAGTCAGTGGTCAGTAGTTGCAACTGACAACGGACAACCGACCACGGACCATCACCTCTCATCACTCAATGAAAATCGAGCCTTTAAAGCTTTCACAACTCTATCCGTTTCGACGCTACGCGAGCCTTTGACCAAAACCAGATCGCCTTCGCGAACTTCATCGACGATTGCGGTGGCGGCTTCGTCCGACGACTCAAAAAAGCGCCCTGACTCCAACCCAGCTTCCTGCGCACCGGCCACGATTTCGTGGCCAAGACCGCGCACACCCCACACGATATCAACGCCCAGTTTCGCGATTTCCCGCCCTACTTCGCGATGCATTGCCGGCGCATCAGGACCGAGTTCCATCATCTCGCCGGCAATGACTACGCGACGCTTTACCTTTTCGCGCGCTTCGGCGACGGTGCGAACCATGCTGATCAAAGAACGCGGGTTCGAGTTGTATGAATCGTCAACGACGGTGAATCCCGCCGCGAACTCTGTGATCTCGCCCCGCATCTTCGGCGGCCTGGCCGAACCTAACGCATCCGCGATCAGCTCCGGCTTGATCCTCAAAGCCGTCGCCACCGCTGATGCCGCTAGCGCATTCATTAAGTTATGGCCGCCCGTCATCGGCAACTTCGCCGCCGCTTCGCCGTCCGGAGTTTGCAAGCGAAACTGAATCGATCCGAAACGTGACATGTTGATGTCGCGCGCCATCACGTCGGCTTCATTCTGAATGCCAAACGTTAGCACCGGCCCTTCGGTTTTTGACTTCATCTGCATCACTAATTCGTCATCCGCGTTAAGGACTGCGGTGCCGCCGGGTTTTAGCCCCTCGATCAGCTCCGCCTTCATCGCGGCAATCGTTTCGATTGTGCCGAGATGTTCGAGATGCACCGGCGCCACCATTAGTTCAACTCCGACGTCTGGCGGCGTCATTTGCACGAGGCGCCGAATCTCGTGCGTGGGCGAGGACATTCCCATTTCCAGCACCGCGAGATCGTAATCCTGCGGGCGGCGACCGCGGCTGACCATCTGCAAAACTGAGAGTGGCAGTCCGAGGCCGTTGTTATAATTGCGTTCACTCTTAAGTACCCGGTGACCCGCACAAGCGAGCACATGCGCGGTTAATTCCTTGGTCGTTGTCTTCCCGGCACTGCCCGTGATGCCGATGACCGGTCGCCCCCACTGCTCGTAAACTTTTCGCGCCAATGTTTGCAGGGCAGCGATTGCGTCATCAACGATTAGCAGGCGATCGACTAAGTTTTCGAAGGTTGCGTCGCCGGTGACTCGATCACGACGCGCGACCGCCGCGATGGCGCCGCGTTCGAACGCCGACTGTATGAAGTTATGCGCGTCGGCAAATTGGCCGTTGAATCCAGCGCGTTCGTAATCGGGTTGAGATAAAGCAAAGAAGAGCTCGCCCGATTCGGTCGTGCGCGAATCAATCGAGAAATCAAGTATTTCTTTGTCAAAGAGCTCGGGACGCAGCCGCTTCGCATCTGCGTCCATTAACTCCGCTGCGGTACCTAGTTTCATGTCAGAACCACCTGCGGTAGCGGGTGGTTGATCTCTAATATCGGCCTCCGAAGCATCTACGATCAACCGCCCGCTACCGCAGGCGGTTCTGACTAATTCCCGCCGTGTCCAAATTCGACGCGCACGGTTTGCCCGGAACTTACTTCCGCGCCGGCGGCGGGAAAGTGACGCAGTGCACGGCCTGCACCTTTTGCTTCCAACTTCAATCCGAGCTGCGCGCAGGTGCGCCAGACATCACGCACGCTCTGCCCGCGCAGGTCCGGCATCAGCGGCGCGCGTTGCGTCGCCACGGCCAGAACAACTTCGCTTGAGCGGCCACTGAAACTTTTCGCCGCCACCTTCGGCAGCGTCGCTTCGCGTAGCTGCTCATTTTGAATTGCCTGCTGGATCTCCTGCGGCGACGGTTTATGCGTCTCCGCGATCAACTCACTCCCGCCTTTCGTCTCCACATCGGGAGTCACGTTCAACTCTGGAAGTATCTGCTCCGCAATTTCCCGGAACACCGGGGCAGCCACATCGCCGCCATGGTAGGCGCCCTGCGGCTCGTCGATTACGACGATAATCACGACTGCCGGATTATTGACCGGGGCGAAACCGACAAACGAGCCGATGAATTTCGTCGAAGAGTAAGCGCGTGTCTTCGGATCGATTTTCTGCGCCGTGCCCGTCTTGCCGGCCGCCGAATAGCCTTCGACCTGGGCTAGTTTGGCAGTACCGCGCAACGTGACGCCTTCCATCATGCTGCGCAATTTTTCGACGGTCTCAGCCTTGAGGGCCGGTCGCTTTTCGGGTTCAAAACGAGTGAGAACGGAGCCGTCGGGCGCCCGCGTCTCGCGGACGACGTGCGGTCTGACCCAATTGCCGCCATTCGCGATTACTGAGTAAGCGACCGCCATTTGCAGCGGCGTGACGCCAATTTCCTGTCCCATTGCAATCGAGCCGATCGATGACGGCTGCCAACGACTCAACGGCCGAAGAATTCCCGCCGATTCGCCGGGTAAGTCGATGCCGGTGCGCGAACCAAATCCCAGACGCCGCGAATAGTCGTACATCGACTCGTTGCCGGCCAGCAGCGCCAACTTGATTGCGCCCACGTTGCTCGACTGCGCCAGCGCGTCAGACACGGTCAGCACTCCGAAGGGTTTGTGATCGTGAATCAGACGGCCGGCAATCGTTATCTCGCCCATCTGACAGTTGATCTTGTCTTCCGGAGTCACGAGGCCTTTTTCAAGCGCGGCCGAATAAGGAACAACCTTGAACGTCGAACCCGGCTCGTAGATATTTTGAAGAGCCCAATTCGCGCGCACCTCGGGCGCGTCCTTCCCCGGTTGATTCGGATCGAACGTCGGGGCATTCGCCAGCGCCAGAATCTCGCCGGTGTGCGGATCCATCACAATCGCGGTCCCGGATTTCGCCCGGGCGCGCTGAACCGCGGCTAACAGCACCTGCTCAGTTCGAAATTGAATCGTTTGATCGATTGTGAGAACGACGGTCTGGCCGGGAAGCGGCTGAACTTCGTAGCTATCGAACACGCGGCGTTCTCTAGATCCGTCGCGCTCCATGTAAACCTTGCCGCCTTCGCCGCGAATTTTCTCGTTGTAAACCTGCTCAACACCGCTCAGTCCAATTTCGTCCGTCCCGACAAATCCGAGCACATGAGAAGCGAGGGTCGAGTTGGGGTAATAACGCTTGGGCTCCTTGCGCGAATAAACGCCGTCCAGCGCTATCGCGTCCAGCTTGCTCGCCTTCTGCAGATCGAGCCGGCGGATAAGCCAAATGAACTTCTTGTTAGATTCTTTGGCCGCGGTGATTTTTGCGATCAGCTCGTCCTTGTTCAGGTCGGTGACCTCGGAAATTTTTCGCGCGGTCTCTTTTACGTTTTGGATTTCGCGCGGATCCGCATAGAAGGATTCGGTATCGACGCTGCGCGCTAGTTCGCGACCCTGTCGATCGAGAAGCAGGCCTCGAGTGGGACTGGTTTCAACTGTGCCTAGTTGCTGATTTTTGGCGCGCGTGGAGAGTTCGTTGTGACGCGTGATTTGCAGTTGCACCAATCGCAGGCCAACGATCGCCATCCATGCTACAAGCCCAAGCGCCACGAACATTGCGCGGCGTCGCGGGTCGGCGGCTTCTCTGTCGATGGCCGTAGCACGAAGGGGCATTTACGTCTCCTGAACACTGCGGTAACGCCGGTCGAACTCAAATTGGCTTGCGCTGCGATTTTGCCGCCGGCTTGGCGACGGCTTTCGGGTTCTTTTCCACTTCTCGCTTCCCCGGCTTCGCGTCCTTACGAACCGTCAGCGTCTCCACCCTCTGCGAGTTGTTTGTTCCCTGCCTCAGCGGATCGACTTGCGCCGGTTGCAGCGTCTGCATGCCGAGTTGCTTTGCTAACTGTTCCAGACGCGCCGGATTCGCGGCCTCTTCACGTTGCAAAGTCAGTCGCCGCTTGTCCTCCGCCAGTTGATCACGCTTACGACGCAGGTTCTCAGTTTCATAACCGAACTTCAGCGCCGCGAAGTGTTGGCGCCCGGCGTAAACAAAACCGCACGCCAGGGCGAGACCAACCGCGAGCAGTAAGCCAAGTCGAAAGAACGCATCTTTGTCCTTCTCGCGACCGACGGGTGCATTTCGATGTTTTGAGGGTAAGCGCCGAACCATATCCGGGTCTCCTGAATTGGCCTTGCTCTAGAAAACGGAAGAGGAACTAAAGCCTGGCCGCTACTCTTAACTTCGCGCTGCGAGCTCGTGGGTTCTCAGCAATTTCATCTTCGGTCGGGGTCAGCGGCCGACGAGTCAGAATCTCGACTGCCTGGTGCGCCCCGCAGACGCATTGCGGCAGACGCGGCGGACACTGGCAACGACCGGACAGCTTTAAAAGCGTTCGCTTGATAATGCGATCTTCAAGCGAGTGAAAACTGATTACCGCGAGACGGCCGTGCGGCTCTAAAGCATCAAACGCGTCAGCTACGAATTGGTCGAGGCCTTCGAGCTCGCGATTGACTGCGATGCGCAGCGCTTGAAACGTGCGCGTGGCAGGGTGGATCCTCCGCTTTTTACCTCCGATTGCGCGTTCGACCAGCTTCGCAAGTTCCGTGGTCGAGGTTACCGGCTCGCCGGCTTCTCGCCTTTCGACGATGCGCCGCGCGATGCGTCGTGAGTGACGCTCTTCACCGTATTCAAAGATGAGGCGCGCAATTTCTACTTCAGAAAGACGACCGAGCAACTCTGCCGCCGTTTCGCCGCTCGACATATCCATACGCATGTCGAGTGGCGCTTCGTGCCGGAAGCTGAATCCGCGCGAGGGCGAATCCAACTGCAACGATGAAACGCCAAGGTCGGCAAGAATGCCGCGCACTGCTTTGACTTCCGCTGTCGCGAGGACCCGCGTAAGTTCACGAAAGTCAGCTCGTACTGCGCGAAAGCGGCCATCGAATTCCGCCAGTCGCTCTCTCGCCAGCCGAAGCGCTTCTTCGTCACGATCGATTCCCAGCACTTGCGCGTCGGGTGAAGTTTGCAGAATTGCTTCGCTATGCCCGCCCAGGCCTACCGTGCAATCAACAAACAGTCCGCCGCGCTCAACTGCGAGCGACTCGATCGTCTCTCGAAGTAGCACGGGGCGATGGCCTTTCTGACTAAGCCCCTGCCCCCCAAAGGCCATTGCCATCACCACCGCCCCGTGATCTCGTTCAAAGAACTAACAGTTAGCTGTGGGCTGTGAGCAGTGAGCAGTACGTCGCTCATGAATTCATCCTGCCCTGAATCTGCTTCACAAGTTTTCACATCTGCTTACTGCTTACTGCTTACTGACTAGATTCCCAGTCGCGCAATCGCTGCTTCGTCTTCCTCGGTGTAGGGATCTGCGAGCATGCGCTGCTGGAACTTGTCCAGCTCCCAAACCTCCAGGTACGACAAATAACCGAGCACCGCGACGTCGCCGACAACCTGCGCGCTCTTTCTCAGCAGCGGATGAATCAGGACGCGACCCTGCGTGTCCATCACCGACTGCTGGCCGTAGTAATTCGTTCTGTCAAGGAACTTGCGTCTTGCCGGATCCATTGACGGCAGCAAAGATAAACGCTGCTCAATCGCTTCCCACTCCGGCATCGGGTAGATGCGTACGCAATCACCCGTTAAGCTGGTAACATACAGCGCCGAGCCGTACTTCTCTTCTACGTAACGACGAAATAGGGTCGGCACTTTGAGCCGGCCCTTGGAATCGATTCGCGCTGTGTAATTGCCTCGGAGCATCCGAGTTCAGAATTGAGATTAAAGGAGACGGCTCTACGAATCGCGCCAGTTTTTCTTTGATTCGTGTCGTTAAGGCCACCTCGCTCCACTTCACTCCACCGGCGCATCCTACGCCGGTATCTAAGGACTGTCAAGAGTTTTTACAGATTTTTTTGTGGTAGTCTGCGGCGAGCTTTTCGTCGCAACGCATAGTGACTGGAATCCTGGGACTGCTGGCCGTTGGGGCCGTCGCCGCGCTGGCCAATCTGGCTGGCGGACTGCTCGTAGCTTCATCGGGAGCTTATCGCCCCGGGGCGAAACTTCTTAAGTATCTCGTCGCGCTCGGCGCGGGCTTCATGCTGGCGGCGATCTTCATCGAGATTCTGCCGGAAACTTTTGTGCTCTGGACCGATGGAGCTGGATCAAACACCACCGAGGGAATCGTCGGCGCGACCACACTCCTTCTCGGCGGCTATCTCCTGATTCAATTTTTCGAACACACCGTCGCGCCGCATTTTCACTTCGGAGCTGAGACCCACCCCGAACATTTGATAAAACCTTCGGCTGCTTATACGGCGATCGGCGGCCTAACGATTCATAGTTTCTTTGATGGCGTCTCGATCGCCTCGGCGTTTCTGGTGAACTTCCGCGTCGGACTTTTAGTGTTCATCGCGATCATGCTGCACAAGTTGCCCGAAGGGTTCACCGTCGCGTCGATCATGTTGGCGTCAGGGCGCTCTTCAAAGAAAGCAGCGGCTGCGGCGTTGGCGATCGGCGCGGCGACGTTCGCAGGTGTGGCCGGAGTAGCCTTGATGAGCGAGCGCTTCACCGGCGCGGTGGCTTACGCGCTTCCCTTCTCTGCGGGTGTGACTCTGTACGTGGCGGCGAGCGACTTGATTCCGGAAGTTAATCGTTCGGAGGAAAAGAACCCGATCGTTTCAATCGCAGTGTTTGCGGGAGTCGCGTTCTTCTATTTACTGCACCAGATGATTCCGCGATGAACTAGCATCGAGTCAGAAACCGCGCGAGTTGCACATCGCGCAGTGGTCGCAAGGCTTGCCGCTCGGATCGACTGAGCACTTCTTCTCTTTCTCGAAGAACTCAACCAATTCAGCGACGGTCGCTTCTTCGATGCCGAAGCGTTCCTGGCTCGGATGATCTACGGTGGGCGGATTCAGGATTGCGGATTGCGGATTGTCCTGCCCGAGCATGGCCGGCAGTCGGCCGAGCCAGGGTGATTGAGTAGCCGGGATGAACTGGAAAAACTCCGATGACGTTTTCGACGAGTCCGGTGAAGGATGCTCAACTGAAGCTGAAGGAACAACCGACGACTTCGATCGCACCGGCGGTCCGGAAGAAATGAAGTCGATCACGCGGGCTCGTGATGGTTGAGGCGGGTCACTCCGACCGGCTCCCGGCCCGAAAGATCCGTTTTCGTGCTGGTTCTGTTTCGCACTGCCCGCATCGCTTGACGCTACCCGCCGCGCCACACGTTCAGCAATCAGTCTTACTCGATCGTCTTCGGTGGACATCACTCTGCCTCCAACAAATCGATATAATCGACGACACCTACGATAGCTGAATCGATCGCGGCGCCTGCTTTCCCCGTCGCCGCCGTTGAAGCACTCCAGCCTTCCTGAACCACCAGGACCGTGTCGCCCACGCCTGCATCGACTGAGTCGAGCGCCAATATTGTGTGACCAGTCAGCTCGCCTTCGGGCGTCATCTGTTCGCACATCATCACCCGCGCGTTTTCGTAGCGGTGATTCTTTTGCGTCGCGACGACGTTGCCTAAAACTTTGGCGATGATCATTCGATGTACCGCAAGTTGTTAATTTGCGCTTGCCCGGCCGCAGAATGCGCGCGCAAGATAGCATCTTGCGCTACCCACAACACACATGCTCATCCGAATCCACGATCGCGATTATCGTGCAGTCGGTCGGTGTGTCTTCGCGCTTGAACGGAAAGCTTGCTTCCTTGCCGCGGCACCAGAAAACAAGTTCGCCGACGCCCGCGCCCGCCGCGTCAACGGCGACCATTGGTTTGCCCTGCGGCTTTAAATCTTTGTTGAGGGATTGAACGACCATGAGCTTGCGATTACGCAGCGAGTCGTTCTTGACGGTGGCAACAACGGTTCCAATGACGCGCGCCAGTTGCATTTCATTTCTCGGGAGCCATGATATCGACGGTATCGATCACCCCGACGACGGCCGCATCCACTGGGGCATCCTTCATGTTCTGCGCCAGCCGCGCGCTGGAACCGGCCACCACCAGCACGCGCTCATGAAATCCCGCGCCCACAGTATCAACGGCGACCACATAACCGCTCGTGTCCGATCCGTCAAGATTGATGGGCCGAACAATGAGCAGCTTCTTTCCTTCCAGCCGTTCGTCTTTTTGCGACGCCACGACTGTGCCGATAATCCGGGCGATGATCATGCGCGCGCTTGGTTCGTAATCGGCATCGCTTCGTCAACGCTGCCGTGGGGCCGCGGGATAACGTGCACGCTTACGAGTTCGCCAACGCGTCGCGCCGCCGCGGCGCCTGCGTCGGTCGCCGCTTTCACGGCCGCAACGTCACCACGCACGATCGCCGTAACGAAACCTGCGCCAATTTTTTCGTAGCCGACCAAAGTGACATTAGCCGCTTTGACCATCGCGTCGGCCGCTTCGATCATCGCGACCAAGCCCTTGGTTTCCACCATTCCGAGTGCTTCTTGCATTCAGTTTCTCCTGTGAGAATTTAAGACCGTAAATCGTTAATGGTAAATCGCGAATAGAATAACACGGTGTTCTCTATTTACGATTCCCGATTGCAGAAGCACGCACGCAGTAAGTGCGCTCATCAGCGATCATCAGACGCCGCGCTTACTTCGTGCGCGCTTCTGCATTACTATCCGAAAACTTCGCTACTCTTACGATTCGTTCAAACGCGCGGCCTGACTCAAAAGCTCAACCAACTCTTCACGCGAAAGCGACACCCGGCCTGCGCCGTTCGACTGGGAAGAATGATGAGGCCGCGCCGCCGGCCGATCGCCTGTGGGACACGTTAAATTCGTTTCGTGCAAATAACCGCAAGCCTGACAACGCGCGCTTTCGCCCAAATAACCTGAAGCCTCACGCACGTTGATTAATTTCTCGATAGCATCCGGTGAAAGGTTTCGCGAGCCGCCGAGCACTCGGGAAAGGATCGAAATCTTCGCCGTGTGTTCCAGGGTTTCCAGGCGATCCCACGCCTGCCAAAGATCGTTTCCGTACGCGACTGCTCCATGATTCGCCATCAAAAGCGCGTTGTGATGTTTTACCAATGGCCGCATCGCATCGGACAGCTCATCGGTCGAAGGCGTGCCGTACTCTGCCAGCGGCACACAGCCGAGCGTTAAGATCACCTCCGAAAGAATCGGCTGATCGATCGCCAATCCAGCCACGGCGAACGCAGTTCCATGCGGCGGATGCGCATGACAGACTGCTTTCACGTCCGGCCGCTCGCGATAAATTAACAGGTGCATCGCGAGTTCGCTCGAGGCCTTCTGATTATTAAGCGCGCGTCCTTCGAGATCTGTGACCGCAATTAGATCTTCCGTCATGCGGCCTTTGCACGTCATCGTCGGCGTCGCCAGAATCCGTCCATCATCTAGCTGCACACTCACGTTGCCGTCAGACGAGACGACATAGCTTCGCTCGTACATCAGATGACAGACTTTGATGAGATCGCGTCTGGCGGTTTGCTCGTCCATTCTAGATTTCGTGGGTCTGCCGCTTGTGGGCGCTGTTGGCGTCATTTGTTCGCGCGCTGTTCGTCACGCGGGCGACGCCCGGTTGCGCGAGAAAATACGAGAGCGACTCAAGCGACGTGGTCAGATCAACCGTCTTGACCTTCACGCCCAGGCGCGACGTCAGGGGCGCCGGAGCAAAATTCAGAATCGCTTTCACGCCGGCAGCCATGATTTGATTCAGCACTTTCTGAGCGGCACGCGCCGGTACAGCAATCACCGCAACATCAATGCCCTCGTCGCGAACAAATTTGGCAAGGTGCTTCACGTCGTGAACGGCCGTTCCGTCGGAACCAACTTGCTCACCAATTTTCGACGGGTCGTTATCGAACAGAGCGACCACCGAAAAGTTCGACTTGGAAAGTCCGTTGTAATTCGCCAGCGCCGTTCCCAGCCGGCCGGCGCCGATGATGCCGACGCGGTGAGGTTGATCCAGCCCGAGGATCTTTGTCAGATGAAGTCTGAGGTCTTCGATGAAATAGCCCGTGCCCCGCACGCCAAACTCGCCAAAGTAGCCAAGGTCTTTGCGAATTTGGGCTGAATTCAGATTGAACTGCTCGGCGAGGTCCTGCGATGAGACTGTTTTGATTCCGGCGGCGGCCAGCTCGTTCAGGCAACGCAGGTAAACGCTCAAGCGGTTGGTGGTGAACTCTGAAATCTTTTCTTTCTTCATCACGCGCGTGCCGTCAAAGTATAACGCCGCATCGCCTGCGCGCGAAACTTCCATTTGCGAATGATGACGCGCTTCGCGATAATCGCGCGCGTTACACTCCCTCTCCCTTTGGGAGAGGGCTGGGGTGAGGGAGCGAAGCTATAGCGAGGAAGAAGCAAAACTATTTCTTATTTCCTGTTTGCACGCTAACACCCTCACCCTAACCCTCTCCCAAAGGAAGAGGGAACCGCTCATCTCATGATCGCCCATCTTTCAGGAACACTGCTTTCCAAGCAGGCGACAACCGTCATCGTCGATGTCGGCGGTGTCGGCTATGACGTCGCGATTCCGCTTTCCACGTTTTATGACCTGGGCGAAATCGGCGAGCCAGTCCAGCTGCGTGTCTACACGCACGTGCGTGAAGATGCGCTTCAGCTTTATGGCTTCAAGACCGCCCGCGAGCGCGAACTGTTCCTGCAACTGATTTCCGTGAACGGTGTCGGCCCCGCCCTGGCCATCAAGCTTCTGTCTGGCATGAACGCCGACGAGATGATCGCGTCGATTCGAACCAACAATCTGGTGCGGCTGGTCGCGATTCCCGGCGTGGGACGAAAGACCGCGGAACGCCTGGTCGTAGATCTGCGCGACAAGATTGCCGCGCTGTCTTCGCCGGCTCTGGAAGAAGAGTTCGCCGCGAAAGCCGCCGTGGAGGGCGCGACGACGACGACTGAAGCAATGCGAAATGATGCAATGTCGGCACTAGCGAACCTCGGATATCAAAAAGCGGCGATTGAAAAGGCGGTGAAGAACGCTGTCGACGAAGGCGGGGAACTTTCCGTCGAAGTAATTCTGCGGCGCAGCTTGAGATCGCTGGCGAAGGTCTAGTTTCCGGGAGCGCGGGCGCCCCCCCGCCCGCATTGAGCGCCAAGCGCGAACATTCGAGCGTGCTTCGTACACTGTGCGGACGAGCGCGTCCGCGTTCCCAGCTGAAGTTGACCGTTACACCCGCGCCATTCACAATTCATCTCGCCCATGCCTAAAGCAACCAGAGCTGAGGAAGCGCTGAGCGGAATTCCGACTGAAGAGGATCGCCAATACGATCTTTCTCTGCGTCCGTCGAAGCTCGCCGAGTACATCGGGCAAACCAAAGCCAAGGAGAATCTGCGGGTTTATATTGCCGCGGCGCGCAAACGTCGCGAAGCGCTCGACCACGTGTTGCTCACTGGCCCGCCGGGGCTGGGCAAAACCACGCTGGCGCACATCATCGCGAATGAGATGGGGGCGCAGCTTCGCTCTTCATCAGGTCCCGCAATGGAGAAAGCGGGAGATGTCGCGGCGTTGCTCACTACGCTTCAGGAAGGCGACGTGCTTTTCATCGACGAGATTCATCGGCTGATGCCGGTGATCGAAGAAAAACTCTACCCGGCGATGGAAGACTTTCAGTTTGATTTCATTATCGGCCAGGGTGTTGGCGCGCGTTCAATCAAGCTCGACATACCAAAATTCACCCTCGTCGGCGCGACCACGCGCGCCGGGCTAATCAGTGCCCCCATGCGTGCGCGGTTTGGTATCAATTTCCATCTCGATTTTTATTCACACGAGAACCTGGAAACAATCTGCAAGCGTTCGGCCAGCATCCTGAACGTCGAACTTGACGAGAGCGGCGCCCAGGAGATCGCCAAGCGCGCGCGCGGGACGCCGCGCATCGTGAACCGCTTGTTGCGACGAGTGCGCGATTACGCGGAAGTCGATTACGACGGACGCATTACCCACGAGGTCGCGAACGACGCCCTCAATCGCATGGAAGTCGATACGTACGGCCTCGACGAGATGGACCGAAAGCTGCTGACGACAATCATTGAAAAGTTTGAAGGCGGGCCGGTCGGCGTCGGCACTTTGTCAGCCGCGATTCATGAAGAGAAAGATACGATTGAAGAAATCATCGAACCATACTTGATTCAAATTGGCTTCCTGAATCGCACGCCGCGCGGCCGGATGGCGACACAACTTGCCTATCAACATTTTGGCGCCCGGGCGGCGGGCCAGCTACGCCCCACGTTGTTTGATTCCCCCTGAATCTATAGTTTAGAGACGGGCTGCTCAGCCCGCCCTCACATTTTTGGCGGGCAGTAGCCCGCCGCTAAACGGTAGATGGCTATTTCCAACTCAACATCCGATCGTTTGAAGAGAATCTCGCGTCAATCGTTCGGCGTGCGTAACCGCTCGCCGTGGCGCCGCATGCTCTCGCACGCCGTTCATCAATTTCATGAAAACGATTTGTTCACTTCGGCCGCGGCGATGAGCTACTTCGGTTTGATGACGCTGTTCCCGGCGCTCCTTTTGTTGCTGGCACTCGGCAACCGCGTGGCCGCGGGAACGCAAATGGTTTCGCGAGTCGTCCAGGTTTATCCGGGCTCGAGCAAGTTCTTACAAGAGACGATCACATCCCTTTCCGGCATCAGTACGGGCGCCATCATCACCTGTGCAGTTGTCGCGCTGTGGGCCGGATCGTGGGTGTTTGCAGTGGTCGAGCGCGCGCTGAATCGAGTCTGGGGCACCACCCATCGCACATTTCTTCACGGGCGCGCGACGACCCTGGGAATGATTGGAATTGTCGGATTGCTCTTATCCCTGTCGGTGCTTACAACTTCGGTGCTCGTGTATTTGCGAGAAGTAGCGGACCGTGTTTCCCCTCGGCAACTTGAAAACTACCCGGTGCTTTCGGCGGCGGGCAGTTTCTTTTGGCAGATAGTTTTCGCCGTGGTTAGCTTGCTGGTCACTTTTACCCTCTTCGCCATCGTGTACAAGTTCATGCCGAACGCATACGTCAGCGTGCGCGACACGATTCCCGGTGCTGCGATTGGCGCACTGCTGTGGGAAGCTTCGAAGTATGGCTTCGCGTGGAGCCTGAATTACTTTCACTACGATCAGATTTACGGTTCGGTCGGCGCGGTCGTCGCCGTGCTTACCTGGAGTTACGTTTCCAGTTTAGTCTTGCTGTTCGGCGCCCAGCTCACCGGTGTGTTTCATCGCGAGCACATCGACCATTCGATCGCTCCGAACGCGCCCGTGCCGTCGGCATCGTATTCCTGAATTCACTGCCGGTCCCGTGCAGATATCCGACTTCGATTACGAACTACCGGAAGAGTTAATTGCGCAGCATCCTTTGCTGGAACGCGACGCCGCGCGCATGCTCGTGGTCGATCGGGAGCACCGAACGCTCGCGGATAAACAGTTCGTCTCCCTGCCGAACTATCTGCGCGCCGGCGACTGTCTGGTCCTGAACAACACAAGAGTTTTTCCGGCGCGGCTGATGGGCGAGCGAGTGCCGAGCGGTGGCACTACCGAAGTCCTCCTGCTGCGTGAAGTTGAACCTAACCTTTGGCAGGTTCTCGCACGGCCGGCGCGCCGGCTGCGCATTGGAGCTCGAATCAATTTTGGTGATGGACGGCTGCAAGCGGCTGTCACCGCCGCTAACGAAGACGGCACACGACTCATTCAATTTGAGCCCCGCGATAACTTCCTGAGCTTGATCGCTGATGTTGGTCAGCCGCCACTGCCGCCATACATCAGACGCGAAGGTGTAGTTGACGCGGAAGATCGTGAACGATATCAGACGGTCTATGCCCGAGAATCGGGCGCCATCGCCGCGCCGACGGCCGGACTGCACTTCACCCCGAAGGTTCTCGATGAAGTAACGAATGCCGGCGTTTCGATTGCTGAAATCACACTTCACGTGGGCTATGGAACTTTCGAGCCGGTTCGCGTCGAGGACGTCGCGCAACACCGCGTGCTTCCCGAAATGTTTTCAATTCCCGCTGAGGCCGCTGAAATCATCAACCGAGCGCGTGCCTCCGGCGGACGCATCATCGCGGTGGGAACAACCACCACGCGGGCACTCGAGTCGGCGGCTTCCGTTTACGGAGAAATCAGGCCGAGCTCGAGCACCGCAGACCTGACGATTACGCCCGGGTATGAATTCAGCATCGTTGACGCCCTCGTGACGAACTTTCATTTGCCCCGGTCGTCTTTGCTTCTGCTCGTCAGCGCCTTCGCGGGCCGTGAGCCGACGCTTGAGGCATATCGGCACGCGGTCCGCGAGCGCTATCGTTTCTACAGCTATGGCGACTGTATGCTGATTATCTGAGGGACGCGCCCACGCTTTTGCGGGGGAGAGGTTTATTTTGCCTTTGCGATCCTTTGCGTCTGGTCAGAACCGCCTGCGGTAGCGGGCGGTTGACCTTATCTTCTGCGGAACGCCGGGATGGAAGTTCAACCACCCGCTACCGCAGGTGGTTCTGACAGGCGCCAAGTCGCAAAGAAACGCAAAGTAAGACACTACCCCCTGCTTGTTATCGCGTGACTGGACTAACGCGGGCAGGTATAATCCCCGCCACACCGATTCAGCCCCAGAAAGAGCATATTCGGGTTTATGGCTGTCTTAAAGAAATTCAGACCCAGATGGTGGTCGAGCAATCGAGAGCGAACGGCGGTTACCGTTCCCACGCTCGCGCTCGTGCCACCCACGAACGCCCATTACGATTTGCGTCCGCTGACGATGGGCCAAATCGACGAATGTTGGCAGCTGGATCAGCGCTGCTTTCTTGATGGCGAAGCCTACAGTCGCGACACTTTCGAATACCTGCTCGGCTCACCCGAATCGGTTTCTTATCGCGTCGTAACGCAAAACAGCTCCATGGCCGGTTTCGTCATCGGCCTACTTGAGCCTGACCACACGGGTCACATCACGACGATCGGAATCGCCCCGGAACATCGCCGCCGGCGGTTGGCAAGCTGCTTAATGGATCGCGTCGAAGATGGATTTCGGCGGCGTAATGCGAGAATCGCACGCCTGGAGGTCAGGGCGACAAACGTGTCCGCACAGAAGCTTTATCTCAGCCTCGGTTACAGCGTTACGCAACGACTGCCGAAATACTATTCAAATGGCGGGGATGGCTTGTTGATGGTGAAGCCGCTCGGCTGAATCTAGCTCTTCCGCAATTCCGTTAGAACCTGTTTCGCTACAGCCTTCAACGTGTCGAATACACCGACGCCAGTTGAAGCAACCGCTTCGACGACCGGCTCGCCCTTTTTTTGCAGTTCCGCCGTAAGATCTTCCGCGGGAATGATGTGTGGCAGGTCGCGTTTGTTTAGCTGCAGCACGTACGGAACCTTCATCAGATCGAAGCCGTGCACTCTGAGGTTCTCTTCGAGGTTGTAGAGCGATTCTATGTTCGCGTCCATCCGCTGTTCCTGCGAATCAGCGACGAACACCACGCCATCGACACCTTTCAGAATTAGTTTGCGAGAAGCTTCGTAGAAAACCTGGCCCGGGACTGTGTAGAGGTGAAAGCGCGTCTTGAATCCGCGCACGGTGCCCAGCTCCAACGGCATGAAGTCAAAGAACAGCGTGCGGTCAGTTTCGGTCGCGAGGCTGATTAGCTTGCCTCTCGCCTGCGGCGCAGTCGCGTCGTAAATGTGCTGGAGATTTGTGGTCTTGCCGCACAAGCCGGGGCCGTAGTAAACGATTTTGCAGTTTATCTCGCGCGAAGCGTAGTTAATGAAAGTCATGGCTTGATGGATTTAGTTTTGCACGAAGAGGCTGTCGATCTCTTCGTCGGTGATTTCACTGAAGGGCAAGCTGGATGAAGCTCCGGGGGCTTGAGATTCGCGTTCAATTTCCGCGAAAGCAGTCGCCAGTTCCTGGGACACTTGCTTGGAACGAAGCTTTACCAGGCCG
Source organism: uncultured Acidobacteriota bacterium (assembly GCA_963726075.1). Classification (GTDB taxonomy): domain Bacteria; phylum Acidobacteriota; class Blastocatellia; order Pyrinomonadales; family Pyrinomonadaceae; genus UBA11740. The sequence goes on from CAVSAQ010000002.1 coordinate 1,837,604, forward strand.
AGGCTGGAGCGCTGGTCGAACACGACCACGAGGAGGACGCGACCGATGACGCTGATATGAATGCTCTCTTTGTCGCCTTCATGCGAGAGCGTCGGAAATTCCTTTTCGCCGATCAACTTCGCCATGCCGCCGGTTGCCGCCACATTGCCGGCCACCAATGAGGCGAGACTGGTGGTATCCAGGTCGCCAACCTCGCCGTGGGCGGCGATCTGTTGACCGTCCTTCTCTACGAGCACGACCACCCGCGCCGCCGCGTCCAAACGCAGTCTGGCCAACAGCGCCTTGATGTGGTGGTAACGCTGTTCTCGGATCAGAATGGGCATACTGTCAGGTGACTTCGAGCGAAGCTCAGTTGAGTGGTAAACAATGTTGCAACGGAGTGAGGGGCAGGTTCGGGCTAAATCCGCCTTGATTTCTGCGGCTCCCAGCGGGTCAAAACCGGACACCGGGCACCACGAGTCACCTTAACACGGCGAAGATTGCGGTATCAACTTGTTTTTCGGCCGCAGTCTGACGGCCATCATTGTTCAACGCGCACGCCCCAAACTGCCCACAAACCCTATTCTTTCATTGAATTAGGGCCAGACCTATGTTAAGCTCCGCCCCATAACAGGCGGCGTTTGGGTACCTTTAGGGGTTTCAGCACAAGTCACGATGAGTAGTCCGGAAAAAAGACTTCCGTCACGTTCAACAGCTCGCTCGGCGGCCAAAGGCGCCGGTGGGCGGAAGCGTGTCGCTAAATCAACGCGGTTGAAGCCGGCTACCAAACGTTCGCCTGCTGGTAAGGCTCGCGCGAACAAAGCAACAAAAGTTACATCCAGCAAGAAGGCGACGACAAAGCGTGCTTCAGCGAAACCGGCCGCCAAATCTCGCGCCAAGGCTACGCCCAAGCACACGCCCAAAGTCACGAAGGCACCGACTCGCCGCGCGGCCGCGAAACCGATTCTCCGCCCGGTTAAGAAGCAGCCGTTACCGCCGCCGCCACAACCAACGTTTGAAGAGGCTGCGGCGCTTACTGCTTTTGAATCCGCGCACAAGGAATTCACGCGCGGCCGGTTCGCGGAAGCCCGCAATCAGTTTCGCACCCTGATCGAAAAATACCCCTCGGTATCCGAAGTCGCTGCCCGCGCCAGAACTTATCTCGCGGTTTCCGAAGCTCGTTTGCGCACGGATCTCACGCCGCCGCGCGATGCTGACTCGCTTTACGATCGTGGTGTGATTGAATTGAACCGGGGTGATTATGTGGCGGCGCAGGAACTGTTCGAGCGGGCCTTGAAACGCGAGCCTGAGGCTGCACATATTCATTACGGGTTGGCCGCCACTCGTGCGCGACTCGGCGCCATCGATGGTGCGTTGAGGTCCCTGCGAAGCGCGTTGGATCTGCAACCAAAACTGCGAATCCGCGCCCAACGCGATTTGGATTTGAATTCCCTTCGTACTGATCCTGAGTTCGATCAAATAGTTTTCCCTCCGGCTGAGTGACATCCTTCATCTTCGCGGTTCAATCCGATCTCTATCCGTGCCGTTTGCTTTCAGGTATATTTGCCCGTGGAGTGTTAAGCTCGCGCAAGAATGAACGAGATAATCTCGAATCGTGGCGTTAGGCTGGTGGCGATCGGCGGAGGAACCGGTCTCTCGACTCTTCTGTCCGGATTGAAGAAGTTTGTGGGCCATCAGAAAGATAACGTCTGGTTGGAGTCGCTTTCGGCCATTGTCACCGTTTCGGACGACGGCGGGAGTTCGGGTCGCCTGCGTGATGAACTTCAGATGCTTCCGCCGGGCGACATTCGTAACTGCATGATTGCGCTGTCAGAGGATTCGACCCTGCTTTCGCGCCTTTTTCGGCATCGTTTCGGTGGGTCAGGCGATTTGGCGGGTCACAGCTTCGGCAATCTTTTCCTCGCTGCTCTGGCGGACGTTACCGGCGACTTCGTTGAAGCCGTACGTCTTTCTTCGGAGGTCCTGGCCAGCAAAGGCCACATTTTTCCGGCGACGACTACGGATGTGCGACTGGTGGCGGAACTCGAAGACGGGCGAACGGTACACGGCGAAACGCAAATCACCGCTGCGAAATCCGAAATTAGGAGTCTGCGGCTTGAGCCGGATCACTGTGAACCTCTGCCGGGTGCGCTGGCCGCGATTCGCGCCGCCGATGTAATCACGCTGGGACCGGGCTCGCTCTACACGAGTATCTTGCCAAACCTGCTGGTTTCAGAAGTTCCGGACGCCATCGCTGAATCACGGGGAATTAAGATCTTTGTCACCAACCTGATGACACAGCCCGGAGAGACCGACGGCTTCGACGCGCAGAAACATCTTGCGACCGTCAAGAAGTACGCTCCGCAGATTCAGTTTGATTACGTGTTGTTGAATGACCGGAGTATCACTGAGCACCAGACCTCGCTGTACGCGGCTGACGGCGCGTTCCAGGTAACCTGGGCTGAGTCGATGCCCAGCACCAACGGAACCGGCTACGGTGAAATCATCCGCACGAACTTGCTCGAGGAGGGCGAAATGGTGCGTCACGATCCTGATCAGCTGGCGCGCGTCGTGCTGGCGTGCGGCGTTCAATCGCCTGTGCCTCTGCCGGTGACCGTCTAACCACCCAAATAAACGACCTTGCAGAATTCTTCAAATCCTAATCCGAGCGACGGACAAAGTGTTGACGTTCTGATCATGGCGGCCGGTTTGGGCACGCGTATGAAATCGAATGTCGCTAAAGTGCTGCACAAGCTGGATGGCCGTCCGTTGATCTCGCATGTTTGCCGCAGTGCGCTGGCGCTCAACCCGGCGAAGGTCGTCGTTATCGTGGGTCACCAGGCAGAAGAGGTCCGCGCGATCGTCGAAGATGAGTTTGCCTCAGACCGCGAAAGGATCGCGTTTGTTCATCAACTAAAACAGCGTGGCACTGGCGACGCAGTGATCGCCGCTGAGAATGAGCTGCGCGGCGATAATCGGACCGTGCTGGTGTTGTCAGGTGACGTGCCGCTTATTCGACCGGCCACGCTCACTAAATTGATCGATGCTCACCACGAGGCGAAAGCAGCTTGCGTGATGCTCAGCGTGAGACTGGAAAACCCGACCGGTTACGGTCGCGTCATGCGGGACGACGCAGGCGACTTTGTGAAGATTGTCGAACAAAAAGACGCGACGGAAGACGAGCGACAGATTCGCGAAATAAACGCCGGCATCTATTGCTTTGAAAGCACTAAGCTGGTCGACGGGCTCAGTCGCATCAAACCGAACAATGCACAGGCCGAATTCTATCTGACCGATGTTCCGGCGATACTGAAATCGGACGGCGATCACGTCGCAATTTACCTGCACGGCGATGCACGCGAAGTTTCAGGCATCAACACGCGGGCTGAACTTGCCGAATTCGAAAATCTTATGCGCCGTAACACGATTCGGCGAATGATGATCGACGACGGCGTAACGTTCATCGATCCTTCCCATTCCTATGTCAGCAGCGATGCAAAGATTGGACGCGACTGTGTGATTCATCCGGACGTGCATATTCAGGGCAGGTCGGTCATTGGTGAAGCTTGCGAAATCCAACAGGGATCGCGCATTGTAAACTCGCAGATTGGCAATCGCGTCACGATCAAAGACCATTGCCTGATCATAGATTCGCAGATCGCGGATGACTGCGCCGTCGGACCGTTTGCTCACTTGCGCATGAATGCTCAGATGGAGGAACGTTCCGTCGTCGGCAACTTTGTCGAAGTGAAGAAATCGCGCATCGGTCGCGGGACGAAGAGCATGCATCTGACTTATCTTGGCGATGCAACGATTGGCGAAGAAACGAACATTGGCGCCGGCACTATCACGTGTAATTACGACGGGAAGAACAAACATCAGACGATCATTGAAGACCACGTTCACATCGGCTCAGATACAATGCTGATCGCGCCGGTGCGCGTCGGCAGCGGCGCCTCAACCGGCGCAGGCTCGGTTGTTACCAAGGATGTGCCGCCAAATACCCTGGTCGCCGGTGTGCCGGCCAAGGTGAAACGAAAACTCGACAAGAAAGCAGAATCTTGAAAGCCACTGCGTTTCGCGCTTTTTTTTCTGCTTACTAACTACTGCTTACTGCCTACTGCCTTATGTGTGGAATAGTCGGATACGTTGGAAACAAACCGGTGGTGCCATTGATCATCGACGGTCTGCGGAAGCTCGAATACCGCGGCTATGATTCGGCAGGCATCGCCGTCGTCAACGGCAACAATGAATTACAGATTCGCCGCGCCGAAGGAAAGCTCCGCAATCTTGAGGCAGTCTTGCAGCAGAATCCGCTTAACGGCACCTATGGAGTTGGCCACACGCGTTGGGCGACCCACGGCCGCCCGACCGAAGAGAACGCGCATCCGCATCGCGACTGCACTGGCCGCGTGATCGTCGTCCACAACGGCATCATCGAGAATTATCTAAAACTGAAAGAAGAACTCAGGCAGAAGGATCACGAGTTCGTTACCGAGACTGACACCGAGATTGTTGCGCACCTGATCGAAGAGTATTTGAAGCAGGGCGCTGATTTCGAAAAGGCCGTGCGCGAGACCGTGCTGCGACTCACGGGGATCTTTGCACTCTCGATCATCTCAGCCGATTACCCGAATACGATTATCTCCGCGCGTCAGGGTCCGCCGGTAGTCATGGGTCTGGGCGATGGCGAATTTTTCGTAGCGTCCGACGTTCCGGCGATTCTCGAACACACGCGCGACGTCTTCTTTCTGGCCGACGGCGAGATAGCCGTCATGACAAAGGACGGCATTCGCGTCAGCGACTTCAGCGGCAAGGAAGTTCAGCCGGAGCAGACGCGCATTACGTGGGATCCGATTCAGGTCGAAAAAGGCGGCTTCAAGCATTTCATGCTCAAGGAGATTTACGAGCAGCCGCGCGCGGTGCGCGAAACTGTCGAGGGACGAATCTCGCACGCGACCGGCCGCGTCTTCCTCGATGAAATGCGCAACATCAGTGAGGACGAGTTCAAGAGTTTCAATTCAATCAAGATTGCGGCATGCGGAACCTCCCTGCACGCGGGTCTGGCCGGCAAGTACATGATCGAGCAGCTCGCGCGCGTGAATGTTGACGTTGACTACGCGTCGGAATTCCGTTACCGCGATCCTGTTCTCGACGACAACACTTTGCTGCTGGTGATTACGCAGTCTGGTGAAACGGCAGATACCATCGCCGCCCTGCGCGAAGTGAAAGAACGCGGCGCCAAAGTTCTCTCAATCTGCAATGTGCAGGGTTCGATGATCACGCGCGAAGCGGACGGCACAATCCTTACGCATGCCGGCCCGGAAATCGGCGTCGCTTCGACGAAGGCTTTTACTTCGCAGATGATTGCGCTCTATCTGTTCGCGCTGTATCTCGGCCAACTGCGCGGAACATTGAGCGATGAACAAAGTCTCGAGCATGTGCGGCAACTAGCCGAACTGCCGGTGAAGATGGAGCACCTGCTGAACCAGTCGGACGCCATTGATGAGCTGTCACGAGAGTTTTTTCGCGCGACCGACTTCCTTTACCTTGGCCGTGGCATCAATTTTCCGATTGCGCTCGAAGGCGCGCTGAAGCTGAAAGAGATTTCCTACATTCACGCTGAGGGCTATCCGGCGGGTGAAATGAAACACGGGCCGAACGCTCTGATTGACGAGCGTCTGCCCGTGATGTTTATCAACACGCGGGAAACGGGCAATCGTTCTTCCGAGCTACGCTACGAAAAAACGCATTCGAACATCGTGGAAGTAAAAGCGCGTGAAGGTATCGTGCTTTCTGTCCTGACCGAAGGCGACACCATGTCTTCCGTCGTTTCCGATCACGTAATATCGGTCCCGGAATCGAGTGACTTGCTCTCGCCTTTGCTTTCGATCATTCCGCTGCAACTACTCGCTTACCACATCGCCGTGCGCCGCGGTTGTGACGTCGATCAGCCGCGGAACTTGGCGAAATCAGTGACGGTGGAATAACCTCGCTCGCATGAGCAGGAAGCTCCTACAAAAGGTTCTCGCTTCATCTCCACAACATAGGTTTTCGGACATGGTGAAGCTGGCGGAGAGTTTTGGATTTCGGCAGGCGAGATTCAGCGGAAGTCATCACCTTTTTTTACTCATCCAGCCATCCGGGAGTTGCTAAACCTTCAAGTAGTCAAAGGTAAGGCCAAGCCCTATCAGATTGGCCAGTTCCTGAAACTTGTGGAAAAATACGATCTACGGATGGACAGAGTCGAATGAAGGATTACCACATCAACATCTTCTTTAGCGAAGAGGATCAAGGTTACATCGCGGACATACCAGACCTTTCGATGTGCTCGGCGTTCGGCGAAACCCCGGCGGCGGCGCTAAAAGAAGTACAAACAGCCAAAGACCTGTGGCTGGAAACCGCGCGTGCGGAAAACAAACCGATTCCTGAACCAACTTACCGTCCAGTTATTTACAAACTCGCCTCCTAAGCCTGGAATTATCAGAACCCTCGCAGAGGCATCTCGGCGGATCGCTGCAACCAATTCTCCTTGGGATAATTTACTGAACCGTCGATGACGTGCAGTGTGTAGGCGTGTCGCGATTTCGGTGAGCGATTTTCGCGACTGAGGTGCGGCAGTAGAGGATGCAGAACGATCAGAGTTCCCTTCTCTACTTCTAAAGGTTGTAGGTTGTCTTCCGGCCAGGGCGCATCGTCAAAGACTTCAAAACGCGTTCTTGAAGGCGGGCAGTAGCCCGCCTCTAAACTGTCTTGTTCTTTTGGCACACGAACGAATCGCGACTTCAATCCCAATCGATGCCCGCCGGGAATCACCCACAGACAGCCGTTTTCGATCGTCGCGTCTTCCAGCGCAAACCATAGCCCCACCATTCGCTGCGGCTCAGTGTAGAGAAATGTAGCATCCTGATGACAGGTGACTTCGCCACCGATGTTCGGCTGCTTGAAGATGTACATCGATTGCAGCAATAACGGCTGGTCAATTCCCAAGTCAGAGACGAGTTCTTTTATTACGTTGCGCCGAGAAAACTCATCGAATACTGGATCGAGATCGTGCAGCGCGTGACCAATCTTATTGATTGATTTTTCTTTCTCCTGCCGGAAACTGCCGTCCGCTTTGAAAGCGTTCTCTTCAAAGAAGAACCGAATCTTGTCGCCGGAGTCGAGGAAATAGTCATCGCTCGTCCGCGTTTGCTCGCGGGTAGAAAAGATGGAAATGACTTCCCGCGGATCGAATTCGCGCACTAAATCTGCGGCGCGGTGACGCAAACGGTCGCAGGCGCCGGCGTCAACAAAATCCTTCAGGATCAGAAATCCTTCTCGCTCGTATTGCTCAAGTTGTTCGCGAGAAAGCATGTTGGACTGCGCGTCTCACAAAAACAGGCAACCTTGCGGTCGCCTGCACCGGGTCTTAGACTGGTTCGGTTACGTTTTGATTTACCTGGAGCCGGCTACCGGAGTCGAACCGGTGACCTTGCGATTACGAATCGCACGCTCTACCAACTGAGCTAAGCCGGCCCTTCGAAGTTTTGACTATACGAATCGGCGAAATTCAGGTCAAGCTGCAAGACAAAGTGAATCGTCCGCAGATTACGCCGATACAATGGGTTAGTCAGAACCACCTGCGGTAGCGGGTGGTCACTTTTGGCAAGGAGAGGCTTTATTAAGGTGCAACAGCAGTTCAACCGCCCGCTACCGCAGCCGCGTGCTGACAGGAGTGTAATCTGCGTAATCTGTGGATAGTTCCGGGTCGATCTTATGAGCGAAATCACTGTTATTGGCGGAGGCTTAGCGGGCGTCGAGGCCGCTTGGCAAGCGGCGGAAGCGGGCGCGCGCGTCAAGCTGTACGAGATGCGCCCGGTGCGCCAGACACCCGCGCATCGCACCGACAAGCTTGCCGAGATTGTCTGTTCGAATTCGCTGAAGTCTGACGAGCCAGGCACCGCGTCGTACCTTCTGAAAGAAGAGCTACGTCGCGGCGACTCTCTCGTGATGCGCGCGGCGCAACACGCGCGCGTGCCGGCCGGAGCGGCGCTCGCCGTCGATCGGGAACGGTTTGCCCACTACATCACGGCCGAAATTGAGTCACATCCGAATATCGAACTTGTGCGTGACGAAGTTACTTCTATAGCGCGGCACGATTTTTCAATCATCGCGACCGGCCCGCTGACCTCCGACGCGTTGACTGGGAAATCATGAAGCTGACCGGCGACGATCAGATGTACTTCTACGACGCGATCGCTCCGATTATCGCCGCCGACTCAATCGATCATTCGATCGCCTTCAAAGCTGCGCGTTACGGCAAAGGCGGCGATGACTATCTGAATTGCCCTTTTAATGAAGAGGAGTACGCCCGGTTCTATGGCGAATTCATCGATGCCAAGAGCGTCCCTTTACAGCGTTTTGAAGAGACGCGCTGGTTTGAAGCGTGCCTGCCGATTGAAGAACTCGCGCGACGCGGCGTTGATACTCTGCGATTCGGCCCGATGAAACCGGTGGGCTTGAGCGATCCGCGCACTGGTGGTCAGCCGTATGCTGCCGTGCAACTGCGCCAGGAAAACTTGATGGCGGACGCGTACAGCATGGTCGGCTTTCAAAATCATCTCCGTTACGGCGAGCAAGCGCGCGTGTTGCGCTTGATTCCCGGCCTCGAACGCGCTGAGTTTCTCCAGTTTGGCCAAATCCACCGCAACACTATATCAATGCGCCGCGCGTCCTGCGGCCAACCATGCAGATGCGCGAGCATCCAAACATCTTCTTTGCCGGACAAATTACCGGCGTCGAAGGCTATGTCGAATCGGTGGCGATGGGATGGTTGGCGGGAGAACGCCGCGCGCCTTTTGCAAGGCGAAGAACTTTTAATCGCACCGCCGCGTAGTGCCATTGGGGCCCTCGCGCGCTATGTCTCAACCGCAGAGACTAAGAATTACCAGCCGGTGAACATCACGTTTGCGCTGCTCGAACCGCTGCCGCCCGAGCAAGCCCGTTCAGTTCGCCGCAAACGTGACCGGCACATGCTGCAAGTGAAGCTGGCTCTCCAGGAGTGGGACGAATGGATAAAAAGCGTGAGAGAACAGCAGCCGGCACTCGCGGCAGTTACTTAGGTGAGTGGCCCAGACTTCAGTCTGTGGATTCATGCGGCGACACACAGACTAAAGTCTGTGCCACATTCATGCACGTTCCCCCAAGACCTCATAAATCTCAAAGGCGCCTCTTGAGCGCTGCGATCGCGCTCACTATCATTGTTGCGCCACTGACGATTCACTCTCAATCCGGCCGTCAGAAAGATCCGAAGACTGCGAACGCCAATAAGTCCGCGCCCATCTTCGACGACGCCAATTGCCGATCCTTCGAACCTGAATTCGGACGAAGGCGATGATGTCCTTCGCGTAAGCTCGAACCTGGTTCCGGTCCCCACTACCGTGGTTGACAGTCGCGGCGCTGCGATTACAACGCTGACACTGGATGATTTTGAATTGCGCGTGGACGGTCAGATGCATGCGATCAGCGAGATAAATCGCTCGGAGACGCCCGTGCGGATGGCGATGCTCTTCGACAACAGCGGCAGCCTGAGCGCCTCGCGCGAGTTCGAAAAACATGCCGCCGTGCAGTTTTTTGAAAACGTACTGCGCCCCATCGATGAAGCGGCAATCTATTCCATCTCAACCGAGGCTTTGCTGGCGCAACCCATGACCAACAATGTTCGAGTTCTGCAACGAACAATTGAGTCGTTCGGAAAGGCGGAGGGTTCGACGTCTTTGTACGACGGCGTCTTTGCCGCGCTCACATATCTCAGACCGTTCAGCGGGCGGCGCGTGATCGTGATTGTCTCAGATGGACGCGACACGACCAGTCGTCACGATCATGATTTCGATGCAACACTCAAAAGGCTGCAGGGCGACGAATGCCAAATTTATGTCGTGCGAACCGGCCTCTATGACAACGCGAACGTGCGCGACCTGGCGGCTGAACGTCGCATGCACGAGTTCGCGGCGCAACGGGCGGCGCGGTTTACATTCCGAAGAACGTGGACGACCTGGAGATTGCCTTCGCGCAGATCGCCGCCGACCTGGCCCAACAGTACGTGCTGAGTTATTACCCGCCTGAGGACAAACGTGACGGCCGCTATCACAACATTTCAATTCGCGTGAAGGACAAGAGCAATCTGCGAATTCGCGCGCGCAAGGGATTTCTAGTCAAAAAAAGACCGATGTAGCAGAGAATTCCGTGTAAGGTACAGGCCATGAGAAACCGCGCGAAACAAGTGAAACAGACAAAAACTGAACGCCCCGAAAGGGGAAAAGGTGACCCGCGAAGAAGCCTTAAAGCGGGTCAAGGATTTTCCAAAGCGGGAGAACAAGCTGATCGCGGCGCATTCAAAGAATCCGGTTGTACACCCGAAAAGGGTCAAGCTAACGCGTGAAGAGATCATCGAACGGATGGAGTCTTTTCCACAGCGTAGGGAGAAGTTTATTGCTGCTGTCCGACAGAGTTCGGATCGAGGTCTTCATTCCTGACCGGCCCGATCACTCCTACTCAGGGCTCCGAGCGGCTTCAGAGCGAGTTCACGTATACCTTTGGCGGGTGCACCGTCATTTCCGCTGACCGGGAAGATTTCGGGCTGCGTACTGGCAGCATCGTTCTAGATAAAATCAGTATTCTTTTTACCGACGTACCACTTGAGATTCAAAGGGATCGGCTGGTAATCGTTCGATTTACAGAACGGTTAAGAAGCGCGGTACAAGAAGCTCTTCAAAGCGAAGAAGCGGTGCTTGTCAGTGTTCACACGGTTTACCATGACGAATGATGTTTTTGTTTTGTTTGCATGCTTTCCAACCAACTCACTCAGTTTCTCGATCACCTGCGCTACGAACGCAACGTCAGCGTTCACACGCTGCGCAACTACGAAAGCGACTTGCAGCAGTTTGTCGCCTATCTGGTTCCACCGGCTGCCGAACCGGCAAACTCGAATGGCAAAAGAACGAGCGGCATTCATCTCCCGAACCCGACATCAAGCAGATCGATCACATCACGATTCGTGAATGGCTGGCGTCGCTGCACTCGGACCGGAAAAAGAAATCATCGATCGCCCGGAAGCTGGCGGCCTTGCGAACTTTTTTTCAGTTTCTCGTACGCGAAGGCGTGATTGAATCGAACCCGGCGAAATTGGTCGCGACTCCCCGCAAAGAAAAGAAGCTGCCGGTTCACTTGTCAGTCGAGGACGCAGTTCGATTTATTGAGACGCCCGACGCGGACACGCATTTTGGCAAACGCGACCGCGCAATTCTGGA
>CAVSAQ010000003.1:0-502536 GCA_963726075.1 uncultured Acidobacteriota bacterium
GTGAAGTAACGCGCAGCTAATCTCCCACCGCATCAGCAATTGGATTCGAGACATCCTGCCGAGTCGGTTTTGAAGCTCGCCAACGCTTTACGAACGCCAGGGAACGCCGGAACGCGAGTGCAAGCCCGGTCCAGACCAGAAACGTGCCCCCGATTGAGACGAGACCTGCGATCGTTTGCCCAGGAATTCCGGCGACTTCACCCGTATGAGCAAAACGCAGGATTGAACGAAGCTGACGGCCGCGTGTGTAAGATGAGAACGGTTCCCAACGAACGACCTCGCCGCTCGCGGGGTTAAGGACAAGCTGAGCCCGCCTCTGGGGTTGCCCGCCGGTGCCGCTATCTATGTTGTATGTAAAGTGGCCGGTCGCGGACGTGGGCAACTGCATCGTGATGCTTTGCCAATCGCTGGCTTGTTGTTCGGCGCGAAGCCATGACGAGTTAATGTTGTTTGGAAGGCCCGCTTCGGGCTTGTTGCTTGCGGCTGACTGAGGCGGCTGATTCGCGCGGGGCGCGGGAGGCGTCTCTCCGACAATGCGATACACCAGATTACCGGCCCACGTATACGAGATCACCACTGCTGACAAGACGACGATAAACAGCGGCACGGCAGACCAAAATCCGATGACGTTGTGCCAGTTGAAATCTCGAGCCTTAGACGGCAGTCCACGCCTAAACCAGGTGACTTTCCGCAGTGACTTTAGGTTCCAGCTGCGTGGCCACCACAGATAAAATCCGCTCATAACCAGAAACAGAAAACCCAGGTTACAGGCGCCCGTGATGGCGCGGGCGACATTGCGATTGTCGCCGTTGGCGCCCAGCCATCGGTGCCAGTCCGTCACGCCCCGGAAAAAACTTCTGACCCTTCGCGAGCCCTCGCCGTAGATGAATCCCGTGTACGGGTTGACGAAGAGAGTGGATTCGCGACCGAACGCGATCTCTGCGGGCGCCAAAGGATCTGACTTGAGCGTCACCGCAGTTGGATTTCCGCCACGTGACTCTCGTCCCTTCGTTATCAACGTTTCGATCGTAAGCCGTTGCGCGCCGGGTGCCGGAGGCGCAGATCTGTAACCGCGCGTGTCGGCCCAGGAAATAATCTGCTTTTCGTAGGTCAGCAAGACGCCGGTAACGCACATGTTAAGAATCACCAGCCCGGCAATGACGCCTACCGGCAGATGACACCAAAAGATTACTTTGCGTAACTTTTTCATTCGTAGACTTAAGCATCCGCCCAGCGGCGAAGCAGGTTGTGATAGAGGGAAGTGAGCGCCACGATTGACGGATGATCAGGAACATCTGACATCAACCGCTGAATCGCGACGTCAAGGTCGAAAAGTATTGTGCGTTCACCGTCGTCTCGCACCATGCTCTGTATCCAGAAGAACGAAGCGGTGCGCGCTCCGCGGGTGACTGGACGAACGTGGTGAAGGCTGGAAGCCGGATACAGAATTAAATGACCCGCCGGCAATTTCACCGAATGAACGCCGTAAGTATCTTCGACGACGAGTTCGCCGCCGTCGTAGTCGCCGGGATCACTAAAGAACAAGGTTGCTGAAAGATCGGTGCGCACTCGATGCGGCGTCCCCGTCACCTGACGGATGGCGTTGTCCACGTGATTCCCGAACGAGTGGCCGTTTTGATAGCGGTTGAAGAGCGGCGGAAAAACTTTCAACGGCAGGGCCGCAGACATGAACAAAGGATTGCTTTCAAGCGCCGCGAGAATAATATTGCCGATTTGTTTTGCCTCGTCGCAATCTTCCGGGAGTTGGAGATTCTCTTTAGTGCGCGCGGATTGGTGCCCGGCGGTGATGAGCCCGTCGACCCAGCCATTTGTCTCGAGCAACTTGCGACACGCGGCGAGTTGTTCACCCGTTAACACTTCTGGGATCTGCAACAGCATCGATTAGAACCTGAAACTGGTGCTCAACATCGCTGCGCGCCCAGGTCCCGGCACTATGTGTCCGCCGCCGATTCGGTCGAAATAAAACGTGTCCGAGAGGTTGAACAGGTTGAGCTTTAAATCGATGTGTTTCGAAATCGGATATGACGCCATCGCGTCAATCGTCCAATAGGCATCGACGAAACGGGTATTGATGGTGTTGCCGAAACGGCGATCTACGAACCTCGCACCGCCACCGAAATGAAAACCCGAAGGCAAGCGATATGTGGACCATACGTTGAACGAACTTCGGGGTGTATTGACCAGCTCCTTCCCGATTTCCGCGGGAACGTTCGAGGCGAGGGTCTGACTGTCGAGAAACGTATAACCGGCGAGCAGGTGCCAGTCTTTCGTGAAGTTTCCTTCAACACTTAATTCCAATCCGTCGACGCGTTGTTTGCCCTCCAGGACCTGCGGCGGATCCCCTGGGAGAATGCCGGGCGTTCGCGCGTTGAGTTTTTCAACGCGAAAGACCGCGCCACTCACCAGCATACGTCCACTAAAGAAGTTCCACTTGCTGCCTGCTTCAACTGTGTAAGTCTTTTCGGGATCGATAACTGTGTTAGCCGTGTTGTAAGACAAGCCTTCGAGCGAGGGATTGAGTGAAGTTCCGTAAGAGGCGTAAACCGCCCCCTGCGGGAGAGGTTTGAAAACCACTCCGCCACGAACACTCAGCATGCGATCGACCCGAGAAACGGGGACGCCGGTAATAGTAATTCCGTCGGCATCGAATCGATCCCAGCGAAGACCTCCGTTTAATTCCCACTTCGCTCCCAGCTTCGCCGTATCAAACAAATAAAGTGCCTGAGAGTTTGCCGTGACGTCGCCGACTATTGGACTAATCGTGATCGGACCGGTGAAAACGTCGTCAGGATTAGGATTTAACATCGTCGTCGGCATGTTGCCTGCGGTGCGCGTTCGGCGCACGTTATTCTCGCGCATGAAGTCGACGCCCGTGACCAGTACGTGGTCAACATTTCCGGTTGAAAAGCGCGCCACAAAGTCTGTTTGGTTGTCCCAGACCTTGTCTTCCGTGATCCACGATCGCATCTCACGATTGATGTCGGTTGAATTGTTATTCGCAAACCGCGGCGGTGTTGCGATCGAGTCGCGTGACGAGTTGCTGAAACGCAGTTGGTTTCGCAGAGAGAGTTTGTCGTTAAAGTCGCGTTCGAACTTTAATGTGAAAAGATCAGAGTCCAGCTTTTCGAAATCGCGGTTGCGCAGCCCGTAAAAAGTGTTGCGCGGCACCGGCGCGGGACGATCTTGAAACTCGAGCAGCGCGTTGTTGGTGACGGGGACCCAGGGGATTCCGTAGTCGGAAAGATTGTTCTGCTTCAGTTTGTAATAGCTGATAGTGGCCCGTGTTGGTTTGCTGAGACCTAAAGTAAGAGATGGCGCGACGCCCCACCTTTCAAACTCAACTACGTCTCGACCCGCGACGCCTGAATGATGTGCAAGCAGGTTCAGGCGAAAAGCAACACTGTCGCCGACGGGCGAGTTTATGTCGGCGGTGGCGCGACGGGTGCTGTCACTACCAAAGTCGAGTGTGCCTGCGAAGGAGCGTTTTAAGCCGGGAGTCTTGTTGAGTAAATTTATCGAGCCACCGGTAGAGCCTCGACCGGTATAAACAGAGCCGGGGCCTTTAACCACCTCAACCTGCTCGAGGTTGAAAGGATCTCTCGACTGGGGACTTAGGTCTCTCACTCCATCGACGAAGATATCGCTACGCGCGCTAAAGCCTCGCAAGGTGAGATTGTCGCCGGCGGGATTGCCGCCTTCACCGGCAGCGATCGTGAGCCCGGGTACATTTTTCAGCACATCACGCAGGGTCGTCGCGCCTTGTTGCTCGATTACTTCTTTTGAAATAACGGTGATGGTTTGCGGCGTGTCGAGTAGTGGTGCTGAGTATTTCGTTGAGGAGAGCATGACACCTGATTCATCTTTTACCTCGACTGATTCGGTCTTTGCCTGAATCTTGAAGAATTACGGTTTGCTTATCGCTGAAGCGATAACCGATGCCGGTGCCGCGAAGAATTTCGCGCAGCGCTTGTTCGCGAGAATAGCGGCCAGTGACGCCGGGGGAAGCAATCGCGCGCATGGCTTCATTCGGTATGACAATCTGCAGTTCTGAGATCTTTTGGAAAGCGTTAAAGACGGTTTCCAGATTACTTGCGGGAATATCAAACTGGATTTGCTGGGGTGTTTGGCCGGTCGAGTCCTCACTGAGACGGGCTTTGCCCAAAATGACCTGGTGGCTTTTGGCGGGGCAGTAGGCGACCAGCATTCCCATCGTGCCCAGCGCCACAACCCAGTACCGGGCTCGCCGCAGACGCTTCTTTCGGCTCTTTTCTTGTGTGGTTTTCATGGAAATGCAGGCCTTGTTTAAGAACTTTGCCCTTAATTCAAGTTCGGGGCTCCGTTCTTCGCTTCAGGATTTGTGCTGAAATTGAAATCCGTTTTCAATTTCGCAGAACGCAGAATACGCGACTCGGAAAGCTTTGGTCAAGCGGACATATGTCAGCTGGTCCCCCCTAAAGGTTATCAACCGGCGTGAATCGGCCAGTCGTTTTTTGCAGTGCTAGAATGCGAGAGCGATGAACCCACGAAACGCCAACAAATCAAAAGGCGCGCAGGTGAAAATCACACGGCCAAAAGAGGGAACGGCGATTTCCGTCGAGGAATTTCTGAAGCTCAAAAAGCCTAAGGGCGATGCCATTCTCGCCGTTGAAGGCGAGCGCGTGTCTCTCACCAGTTTGGATCGGGTCTATTGGCCGGATGAGAAGCTGACCAAGTTTGATTTGATTCGTTACTACCTTGAAATCGGACCGCACATTCTCCCGTTCTTAAAAAATCGTCCCGCAATCCTCCAGCGTTACCCCCGTGGAATTAAGGCGCCAATGTTTTTCCAACAGGATTTGGAAAGCGCGCCGGCCTTCGTCAAAACGATTCGCCGCACCAATCAGGAAGGTCGTGAATTGGACTACGCAGTGTTCACGACTATCGGTTCAATGCTGCACTTTGTGAACCAGGGAAACATTGAACAGCATCCGTGGCACTCGACCGTGAAGCATCCGGACAAGCCGGACTACGTGATGCTGGATCTGGATCCGAAGCAGGCGCCCTGGGAGAACGTTTTGCGAGTCGCCCTTGTTTGCAAAGAAGTGCTTGACGAGCTCGACCTGCCGGCGTTTCCAAAAACATCCGGGTCGTCTGGCATTCACATCTATCTGCCTTTGAAACCGAAATACGAATTCCGAAAAGTCGCGGCCCTGGTGGAAGCTTTGGCCGCCGAAGTCGCACAGCGTGCCCCGAAGATCGCGACGATTCAACGCTCGCTGGCGAAACGTCAGAAACAGCAGGTTTACGTGGATGCGATGCAGAATGCGCGCGGCAAAACGATCGCTGCGCCGTACAGCGCGCGCGCCAAACCCGGCGCAACGGTCTCAATGCCAATAACGTGGAAACAGGTTGAGAAGGGAGTGAAGATCTCAGACTTCACGATCCAGAATGTCCCGCAGTTGGTGAGCAAAAACGGCGATGCGTGGAAAGAGTTTTTTGCGACTGCGCAGACGCTGAAGTTGGGACGTTAGTTATTGACTGAGGCACAGCTAAGGCTGCGCAAGTTTCCGCTTGCCTTCAACCGCATCTTTGTAAGCTCCGCCGGCAACTTCACCGATTTTGATGGCCGCTTCAAATTCTTTCGTCGCCTCATCGTTGCGCTCGAGAAAAGCGAGAATCCGCCCCATTGCTTCGTGGGCGCGGGACAGCAACGCGCGATCGGTTTCAGGCGACGCGGCCTGAACCGCAAAACCGTAATTTGCCAGGGCCGCATTCAATCTTTGCTCCTGCAAATCATCGTCGGTCGTGTCACGTGCCCAAAGACTGGCGGTTTGGCCCATCGCGAAAAGCAGGCGCGCGTCGCCCGGATTTTCCGTTAACAGGGCCTTCAGTTTGGTTTCGGCTGCCGGATAGCTCCTGGTCTGCAAAAGCGTCTCGACTTCTTTGAGCGAGCGCGTCAGGGCGGCCGTGCGCGCGTTTTCAACCGGCTCGCGAGTTTCCGACGACGGATCGACAAGCCAGGCTGAATACCTGGGGTGAGCCTTACGAGCGGCAATGGCCCGATTGCGGGCCGCGGCCACGTCAGCCAGCCGCCTGGTCTCGCGCGCCGGATCGAAACCATTGATCATGTCCGCGAGAAAGTTCGAGAGATCGAATCCCGAGGTGGCCACGTCTCGTATTTGATCCGCGAAATAAAACGCAAGCGCGGCGCCGTTTTCGTAATCCTCAGCCAATCGAGCGATAGCTTCGTCGGCGATCGCCGCCCGCGCAGATTGCGCATCACGAGCAATGCTCGCCCGGGTAGCATCGTCTTTCGCGCGAGCCAATCGCGCGCGTTGCAATGCATCCACGTTGGCCAAACGATTTGCTTCCTCAAATCGGGCATCGGCGCCGGCGACCAGGGATCGCGCCACAACCACGAACACGTCCGGCGAAATAGTCGCGCCTTCTTTGGTGCGTGCGTCAATCAACTGCTTGACTTGCTCGCGGCGCGCCGCGATTGCTTTGTTGTTACGCAGCACCAGAGCGTCCATCACGTACTGAATGTAAGCGCGCCGTAATTCAGAGGAGGTAGGATCAGTCCCCTCGGGAACGATCGCGTAATAGTCGTCGGTGATGATCCGTAAGTTGATCACGCCCGGCGTTGCCAACAAATCCGGAACGATGAAAAAGCGGCGCTCATGTTCTACGGTGGTGGTCGCCGTCTTTGCGTTCTTTTTGTTGTCGGGACTCTGCACTCGCACACGCTCGAGCGTCGTGGTAATGGGCCGCGTGTGCAGGTAAGACAGGACCGCGCGCACCATTTCGCCTGCCGGTTTGCGAATGCGATCACCCTCGGCCTGATACGCACGAAGGTACGATACTAATCGCTCATCGATGCCTGATTTCTGATAGTACTCGCGTGCGAGCGGCGCGAAATCCAGCACCTCGAGCACGCCTCCGGGCAAATCGTCTGAACGCTCGGGTGGCTCGAGTGAAGGCACTGGTCCAAGTGCGTAGGCCAACGAAACGTAACGCGCGGCCTGTTGGGCCGTCGTGGCGGTTGCCGGCAATCTGTTGCGTTCAAAAAACGTCTTCAAGCGCTCGCGCAAGCCTGGGTCGAGCGACTCATTATCCTTGCGCACGAGCGAGCGAAATGCTGAACGCTCTTTGCCCGCCCCGGTGGGATCGAATCCAGCAGCGTCCAATGCAGCCATCACCACGATCAGCCTCTGATCGGGTTCAAGCCGAACGCCGTACTCGGCTAAGTCGAATGCCGGTTGAGTATTCTGCGCCGGGGCGTTGGGTCGTGGCGTTTGCGCCGGTGCGGCAGTTTGCGCATGGGCGATGCCCAGCGCGCAGGCCGTGAAAACTAGAGCAAAAGAAAATCGCTTAAACATTTGTGCGGTTCAGGAATTGATGATGTTAGCGGATGCGTTAATGACTTCCAAATGGTCGAAAAGTCAGATGTGCCCGGGACTCCGGTGGATGCCAAATGCGCCTTATCAGGGACAATCCACGTCGGGAATCCAGAATTTCTGACCATGCACTTCTACGGACTTCAACCCGCGCGCCGGCAGTTCCGCTTCCTTCAGACCTAGAAACGTGAAATGTGGCAGGTCGCTTAGAACCGTCTGAAACCAACCGTGGTCAGCAAAAATTTCACGCACTCGTGGCTCAGAGAATTCGTTCGCATCGAACGCCAGCATGGCGATGTGTTGCGAGGTGCCCGGCGCCGCGATGGAGTACAGCACCGATTTGGAAAAGTCTTTGCTAAAGAATATCCCGTCCTTCTCCAGTTCCAGGACTCCGCCCACCTGCTCGATGACGGGCAAGCTTCGCAGTCTATCTGTCTGCTGCGGCGTTAAACGCCCAAGCTCTTGCCAATGATCCAGGGCCGGCAAAAAACGCGTATTCCAAAGCCGCACAGTGTCGTCGTAAGTGCGGCGGGTTCCTTCAGCCCCATCCCGCGGAGAAATGTTCAACCCTTCGGCCAGTGCCACCGCGCGGGCTTTTAACAGCGCATTCATGGCGGCTGGTTGTAACTCGATCAGGTGCTCGTCGATTCTCGCGGTGGCCCAACCGGCGGCCTTCTGAAAATTTGCGACCGCTTCTTCTGAAGTGAACACACAGATGGGCGGCGCCAGAATCTCTTTGCCGCCAACATGTATCGCGCCGTAGTCGCACAGCACGCGTTGCGCGATCGCATCGTCCGCCGGACAAATCTCCCCCAGCGTCAAGCCGCGCGCAGTGAGCGTCTCTTGAAGGACTTGATGGAACTGTGAACGGGGGTTAAGCACGCGAGTCAGGGACGAGCAATAATAATCGGGTCGAGCTTATCCGCCAACCGCGCGTATACTCAGCGGTCAAGGATTCATTGGAGCTAATGAAGGATATTATCGCCACTTATGAGCTACATGGCTGGAAATTGCGGCGCGTGCTGGTGCGACCGGAAACTGTTTCACTGGTTTC
Organism: uncultured Acidobacteriota bacterium; assembly: GCA_963726075.1. GTDB lineage: Bacteria > Acidobacteriota > Blastocatellia > Pyrinomonadales > Pyrinomonadaceae > UBA11740. Next base: position 8,452 of record CAVSAQ010000003.1, read on the forward strand.
ACAAGCAGCCGATCTCGTCCGCGACGCGGAAATTCGCGAATCAGATTTCGACGCGCTCTGGTTTGCGCGTCCGTCACACGGAGGGCGCGAAGCTTGGGAATTGCGCTTGATCGCGGAACAGCCTTTCGCACTGTTCGAAGCTTTTGAAGCTGATGAATCGGAAGAAGATCGAGAAACAGCGCGGCATGAAATGGAGAATCGGATGCGCGAGCATGCGAAGCCGGCCGGGGCCTGAGCTTAGCCTCGCTTGCCGATCTTCACGGGAATCTCGAGCTGTTCATTCCCGCGGATGACAATGACTTTTACTGTGCTGTAGGGAATTGCCCGCCGGGCCCGCAACACAAGTTCGCTTACAGTGCGAATCGGCACGCCGTCGAATTCGATAATGATATCTCCCTCCGCCAGCCCAGCGAGCGCGGCCGGACCACTGGGGTTAATACGTTCGAGGAGTACCCCCTTGATGTTTTTGCCGGGCACCGGCACGGCGTCGATATCCTCAAACCCAAGTTGACCGCGCGACGAGCCACGGTTGGTAAAGGCTCCGTCCAGATCTTCTACTTCCGAGCGAGACATAGTTGTCAGGCTGGCCTTTTTTGTCTCCCCGTCGCGAATGTAAACGATTTCGACCGTCTTACCGGACGGCGTGGTGGCAAGCAACCGCCTCATCTCTTTTTCATCCACGGTTGCATGGCCATCGAATGCTGTGATGATGTCGCCGCCCACCAGACCGACTTTGTCCGCGGGCGAATCAGGCGGCCACACGTCCTCGAACGTCACGCCGCCGGTAGCATCTTCAAATTCATTGATGCCTAAATATGATTGGGCGGGCGTCGAAATTGTCGGGGGAGGGACGACGTTCTTGCGCAATGCGGTCAGAACGCCACCGACCGCGAAAAGCAGGGCGATACCAATCAGAATCCATGTCATTCCGCCAACCCGGCGCCGGCGTTTGTGGGGAATGGGATGATCCAGGTTTTTCGGAGCTTCCATATTTGCTTACGAGTTTAGCGAACAGCGGGCCGGCTTACACCCTGGCTTAACTTGAGGTTAATTTCCAGCAAATGCATCGGACGGCATGCGCCAGGCACTGATCTGAGATGGGAAATCCGATGGGCGACCAGATCACGTGCGGCGCATCGCCTAGCCGCGTTTTCCAATCTTTACCGGAATCTCCATCGGTGCTGATCCACGGAAAAGCTTAACCTTGACGGTGCTGTAGGGTAGAGCGCGACGCACGCGCGCGACGAGTTCACTGACCGTTCGAATAGGAATCCCGTCAAATTCAGTAACGATGTCATCGTCTTGAATTCCGGCCAGCGCTGCCGGTCCGCTCGGACTAATGCCACCAATTCGCACACCACGAAACTTTTCCCCGGGCACCGTCACCGGTTTCGAGTCGTCTTCCTCAAAACCGAATTGGCCGATACCCTCAGGCCGGCTGGCGAACATAGACTCAAGCCCACTCGATTCTTCTCGAGAAAACGTCGTTAATGACGTCGTCTTTAACTCGCCGTCACGAAGATAAGTGAGCGCAACCGTCTTGCCGATTGGCGTCCTTTGCAACACCCTCATCATGTCGTCTTCATCAGTGATGGACTGGCCATCGAAACTAGTGATGATGTCGCCACCAACCAGGCCAGCTTTATCGGCCGGGCTTCCTGGTGGTTCGACATTGTCAAATGTGACGCCACCCGTGCCATCTTCAAATCCGTTGACGCCGAAGTAGGAGCGCGTTGCTGGGGCGCCCGCTGAAAAAGGTGGGCGGCTGACGCTCCTGCGCACAGCTGTCAACACGCCGCCCAACACGAACAGCGCGGCGATCAGGATGATGATCCAGGCCATGCCGCTAATTCTTCGCTTCTTCTTGTAAGGAAAACCCGCGCCAGGCTGTTGAGCGATCGAGCCGGCGTAATTCGGCATGAAGGGAGCTCCTTGCGCTCCCGTTGCCGTTGCGTGTGGAAACCGCACGGTTTCGGTGTATTCCGCCGGGCCTTCGCCCAGGCGATGCCCGCACGCGCGGCAGAACCGCATGCCCTGCGGCATGGGGGCGCCACATTCGGAGCAGACGACCCCTCCGGTGTCACCCGTTCCGCCTGACGGATTGTTCAAATTGTCCTGAGGCTGCATTGATTTCTGAGTTTAGTGAACCGCGCAAAATTATACGACTACTTGGATGGAATGGTTGCGTCGAAATTGCGCCTGCTCCAGCCCTAAATACACGCGCCGTTTCCGGATTCGAATCAGAGCGAGTAGTATTCATTAAACCTAATCGTAAAACAATGGAAGTAACCAAAGCCCTCGCGGCGCTACAGCCGCTTTACCGCAAAGGCAATATTGAAATCGTTACGCGTGACGGCGCGCGCGTCCGGGGGATTGTCCGCAGTATGAAGACAACTCAGGCGCTGACGACGCCCAGCGTAAAAGTCGAGCGCGGCGACGGCCAGATCGTCAAAGTCCCTTTTTCAGCGATCGTCGAGATCATCGATCACAACCCTTCGTCATAAATCCGTTTCTGTAGATAGGCTTGACTTGAGTTGGTTCTTCCTGCCTACTGCCGTCTGCTTACTGCCTACTGGTATCCATGTCGCTGGAATTCGCCGTTCAGTACCCCTGCATCTTGCGCGCCCGCTACTCGGAAAAGCATTTGCGCGATTGGGGCCGTCTGAGCAGCTTGCATGCGGCTATCACGACCGGCGACCGGTCCGCTCCAACTGAAGACAAGTTGAAATGGATTCAGGATGCAGCCGCCGAGATCGATCGGTTGCAGTCGGAAAGTGTGATCTGCGCAGATTGCCCGGCGTGCCTGCCGCTTGAAATTGCCGGTCAGGGTGAAGCGCTCGGTTGCCTGGGACGTATTAATTACCCGATTGATGTTGAGTTCGAGAAATTCATTGCCAACCGCGTGCAATTAGCCCTCGACACTCTCGACACGGCCGACTGGCCACGCCTGCTTCACATCCTGATCGATCCCGAATCGCCTTTTGACGGTGAGGCGACCAAGGAACTACGGCGCGTTACGACTGCCGCCGGGTTGCGGTTCTTTGAATTGCGATTACCGATTAAGCTCGCGCGCGCAGGTAGACAGCTCACAACCGACAATATCTTTGATTTGCTTGCCGGCTTTCGTTCGGAAGACACTGACGTGACGACTTACACGCGGGAGTTTCCGACGATGGCCACGGCTGACTACTACGACTTTCTTGATCTCATTCTTCGCAACGAAGTCAGCGAGTTGGAGGCGACGCGTTTGCATGAGCGCAGCCGTAACTTCATTCAGTACGTGCGCCTGTTATCCGCATTCGAGCGAGCTGAAGCGCTCGAGACTCGTGTGCTTGTTGATTAACTGCAGGGCAGCTTGCCCGCCTCGTCTTACAACAGTTCCTTTCTCATCGGAACCAACGGCAACGTGCCGCCACTCGCCATCTCGTAATCGAACTGTTCCGATTCCTGGTATCCGCAGGCTGCGTAAAACTTAACTCCGGGCAGCGTGGCCATCAGTTCGACTGAGTGAAACCCGGCCGCGCGCGCTTCAGCTTCGCAGCGCGACAAAATCGCCTGCGCCATGCCTTTCCTGGCCCATTGCGGATGAACGAAGAAAGCCCGGATCTTTGCCGGGTCGGACTGGGGATCAAGTTCCGTGGTATCACGCGTCGCAAATTGGTCGCCGCCAAACAGCGTCTTTCGTTTGCTCCAGCCCCCGCACCCGACTAATTCGTCGTCGTGCTCGGCTACAAAGTACGTGCCGTCTGCGATCAGTGACGTATCCACGCCAAAGACGTCGCGGATCGCCGATTCGATCTGTTGGTCGGAGTAATCGGCTTGGCTCAAGCCACGCGCTGACGCCGCAATCAGTTCTTGAATCGCGTCTCGATCATCCAGGCTAGCTTTGCGGATTGTGTAGTCCAAGGAGAGTTAAAAACCGCGTCTCATTTGGAGTGCGCCGGCAGAGCGAAGCGCGACGGCGCTTTGGATCGGGCGCTTTTGCGGTCGCGAATCCAAAGCGGTGTCACGCTTGCCACTGCACTCCAAATACTGCTCACTGCTCACTGCTCACTGCTTCTTCGTCCATCTGTCGCAAGCTATCGAGAATCAGGTTGGTGTTGCTCGCTGCTTCAATAGTCACCGGATGAGGTTGCACTGATTTCTCAAAGTCGAATGTACCGCCGGTGATTTCGACAATCTGTCGAAAGCCTTCTTGCGCTACGAGCTTGCCGCATTCGGCACCCACGATTTGCCCGTCGTTAAAGAAAACCCTGGCGTTTTGCGTGCTGTTCTGCAGGGTCAACACACCCGTCTGTCGCGAATTCTCAATCGCCTGAATCGCATCAAAGACGCTGATTACCGACAAGTCGCCGGCAAACGTAACGGTCGTCTTTCGCGTGAACGGCGTGCTTCGGGGCGAAGTGGTTTCGGTTTTTATTTCCGGATGGCGCGCGCGGCGAATAGCCTCCAGACCTGAAGCAATCGAAATGCGGGTGTCGAGTTGCTTCGCTTCCAGCAAGCGGTCGTGCGCGGCGTCAAAATTGTCACGTTCGATGTAAAGGCTGGCCAGCGCCAGGCAGTGACGAGCAGCTTCTTCAGGGTGCTTGTGTGCCGCAGCGATTTCTCGCATGCGTTCGCGCAGGCTAATCGATCGAGGCGCGCGTTCGAGCGCCGTCTTCAAGCGCTTCATGGCCCGATCCGCCGAGCCATACTTGAGAAACAAATCAGCGTCGAGCAACGCGGTCTCGACTTCACCCACTGCTTCTTTTTGATCGTTTGCCATGATTCGCGGTGACAAGAACTTGGCGAAGTTTAGCATAAGGAAGTTTTGGCGGAAGCTCGCTAAACATTGATAAGGTCAGTACCAAGAGCGGTAGCGACCGGGTGGCCGTGAGGCAGATTTCATCGTTCGATGAGACAGGACCCGGTCGCTACCGCTCCCGGTACTGACTCCGCACCCCATGCTCTGACTGCTTTAGAAATCGAATCTTACACCGAGCCGAATTTGCCTCGGACGCATGGTGCGGGTGGTGACAAGGAACTGATCGAGGAAGGCTTGTCTCTGTGCCGGGGTCGCGGTCGGACCAAACGCGTTGAAGTCGATGAACTCGCTGCCGAAACTGAAGACCGTGGTGTTAAGCACGTTGTCGAATTCAACGCTCCAGCGCATGCGCATCTTCTCGTTCAAACGGAACTCGCGCGAGACATTCAAATCGAAAATAAACTGACCGGGGCCAGTGCCGGCATTTCGCGGCAGATTTCCTGATTGGCCGATCGTCGGCAGCGAAAAGAAATTGAGGATCGAAGGATCGATTGGTTCACCCGGGCGTCGCCATTGCAGCAAGCTCGCGTCGCCGGTGAAGTTCGGCCGGTCGTTGCTGACGTCGTCGAGGTTTCGATCTACTCCGCCGAGGCTGAGGTTGAAAGGCGCGCCTGACGCGAGACGCACGATCGGTGAGATACGCAAATGACCAAGAATGCGCGGCGTGTCGAAAGTTCCCGAGAAGGCGAAACGATGGCGCCGATCGAGCAAGCTGCGCGACAATTCGCGATTGAAATCACCCGGAACCAGCGCGTCCGAGGTGTTTACGATGCCGTCATCCTTCATAAACGACAGCGTGTAAACCGCCCGGAAAGAAAAGCCGGCGCCGCTGGCTTTCTGCCGCCAGCGATTACGCACTTCAAAGGTCAGTCCGTGATAAAAACTGTCGCCGACGGAAATCAATTGCTCAACTTCGGTGCGGGCCGGGTCAGGGCGCAGAGAATTCAGTGCGCCGAGTGCCGCATTCACCTGGGTAGTAGAAGTGAACGCATTGAGATTGATCAGCGAAACCGGCACGCCTAGCTCAAAAATGCGCACCGTCGCATTTGGATCGGCCGGATTAGGTGGATTGAGAACAAACCGGACGATATCTCCGGCCGTCGTTGTATTCAGAATTGGCCGGGTACCGCCGGGGCCACTCAGGAAGTTCGGAAAGTCGCGCGTCGAAAGAAATTGCGTGAAGCTGGTGAATCCCGCCGGCAGTCGCGGCGCGTTAACGTTGAACTCCCGCCAGAGATGAATGCCGCGGTTGTAAGTGTAATTTGCTTCGGCCACCCAACGCTTCGGCAGCTCTCGCTCAATGCCGACATTCGCCTGATAGCTCTCCGGAATGCGCAAAGTCGGATCCAGACGGCGCGAAAATCCCGCATTCAAACTGCCGAACTGTCTGACTAACGGCGAGCTCTCCGTCAACGGCTGCGGAAAAGTAATCTGCGCCAGCACCGCGGCACGTTGCGCAACCGGAATGTCGTCCGTGTCGAGAAACAGTTGCTGCGCTCCTAACGTGAAGTCATCAATCGTGCGCAACAGTGCGCGGTTGTAAAAAATTCCCGCGCCGCCCCGGATTACGGTCTTGCCCGACTTGAACGGGTCGTAGGCGAAGGCGAACCGTGGTCCGAAGTTGTTCCGATCCCGAAGAATGCTTTCGTTCTCCCAACGCAGGCCGTAACTAATCAGCAGATTCGGAAACAGGCGCCAATCGTCCTGCGCGAAAACGCCGACGTAAGTGTTCCTCTGCGTCGAGGTCGTCAGAAAGTTCTGTCGGAAACGGCTGGGCCGGTTCGCCAGGAAGTCTCCGAAGCTATCGAAATCAAAAGTACCCGATGCGTCCGACAGATCGATGAAAGTGGATTTAATCCATTGCACATCGCCGCCGAACTTTAGCGAATGGTTGCCGGCGAGATAGGCGAAGATTTCCTGGCCTTGCCAGCGAGTCTCACTCCGATCAGTCGCGCCGGTGGTTGAGCTACCGGCGACCAATGTGCCCGTCACGAGGCTCTGCGAATCGTTGATGTCGATGAGCACGACGGGATTCCCGCCGCCCTGCGCGGCCAGTGCGGGGGTCAGACTGGACCATTGAATACGCGTCTGGGCGACCGCTTTCGAAGAGATAACGTAATTGTCGAGGTAGGCGATCGAGTCGGTATTTCGGGTGCGCGCTTGCAATGATTCTGCCAGCCGACTGCCGCCGCCGAACTGGCGCAGATTCTTGAACCGGCCAAGTTGAAAATTGACCTGCCCGTTGTGCATATCGGTAAACTTGTGATCGACGCGCGTGGTGAAGATGTGACTGTTCTGCGGCGTGCTCACGCCTTCGATGAACGGCGCAATTCCGTTCGCGGCAATTAACGCGGGCGCCGAAGGATTTTCAGCTCTCGTTGCACCAGTGCTGGTCGGCGGCGGCAAAGGAAACAACGGATTCTGATCGATGGGCACGAGTGTGTCGATCGTCGTCGAATCGAGAATTGTGTTGTACTCGTATGAAGAGAAGAAGTGAGTGCGGTTGCGGCCGTTGATAAACGGCAGCACGACAGGGCCGCTTAACGTCCCGCCTGGATTGTGTTCTTCGTACGGCGGCCGCACGAAGCCGAGCCGCTTATTGTTGAAAGTGTTCGCGTTGAAGATGTCGTTCCGATAGAACTCATAAACGCGTCCGTGGAATTTGTTCGACCCGCCCCGCGTGCGCAGGTTGATGCGCCCGCCCGACGCGCGCCCATACTCGGCCGCAAATTGGTTGCGAATGATTTGAACTTCTTCGACCGCGTCCAGGGACGGGGTGAAGCGCTCGCGCGCCGCGCGGTCATCGTTATTGTCCAAACCGTCAATCGTGATGTTGTTTGAATAAGCCGGTCCGCCGGACAGAGAAAAATTGCCGGATTCCTCAGGCGTGGACTGGGCGCTGGTGCGGTCCTCAGCCAGACCGCGCGTCGAGAGCGCCTCTTCACTGACGCCACCCAGAGTGAAAATCAAATCCAGTGGCGAGCGTGAAGTGTTGGGAAGCGATTCAACTTCCTGGGTGGTGATGGTTCCCCCGACCACCGTCCGCGACGTGTCCACTTCCGGCACGCTCGCTTGCGTGACCACCACGGTTTCGGCAGTGACGCCGGCCGGCTTCAGGGTGAAGTCGAGCTGCACATTCTGCCCGGCAACCGTGACGAGATCCGTTTTTTCTTCCGCGGCAAAGTTCGCGAACGACGCCTTGACGGTATAAACACCGGGCTCAAGCTGAATGATCTTGTAGCGCCCATCGTCATCCGCCACGACCGTGCGTTCCGTTTTGGTTTTGACGAGCGTCGTCGTCACTGAAGCGCCGGGAATCACCGCGCCATTCTGATCCATGACGCGACCGGAAATCGTCACGTTGTCCAGATCCTGCGCAAAGGTTGGCGATGTCAGAGCGAGCAAAGACAACAGGACGGCCATCCATGAGTTATTAAGGAGTCGCTGCATCCGGAACTTGAAACTTGGAACCTGAAACTGGATTGCTTAGGCGGCAGACTTTAGCATTCACAGGGGTCCAGCTCAAGGATTCACTAGATACTTGCGGTCAACCGGGTGGGTTTGTATTCAGTAGCTCGAAACACGATCACTTCAAGGGAATTGCGGGCAATCGCTTTAGCGTTCGCGTCGCTGGGTCGATGGTAATGCCAACTGATTCCAAAGCCGTCACTCCTAAAAGTGGCTCGACATTGTCAGGCCCGAAGATGACGCGGCCAGCGGTAACTTCGCCCATGAAACTGATTTCGGCGAGGCCAAACTCATATTCTTCCAATCGACCGTCGGCGAGTTCGTATGCCGTCTGTCCCACGGGTTGAATGCCGGCTTTCCGTAACTCTGCCGCTGGCGCAAGCGAGTCGGTTGCGCCGGTGTCAACCAGAAAGTCCGCCTCGTACCCGCCGTTTGGCCCAGCGAGATTCTTTAATCTGACGGTGACGTGAGTCAGTCCCATTGCATTTACCTTAATCTCATCTGGCTACAAGGACAAGGATCGCAGCAGTCGTTGTTAGCGACTGTACGCCGTTAACTTCTCGATACGCTTCGTGGCTTCCGCAGCCTCGGGACTGTTCGGATATTTCCGCACGATCTCGCGCCAGGCGGCGCCTTCGTAGTGAAACTGTTTTGCCCCTGGGTCAAAGGTGAAGGTGACGCCCTGGCGGTTGTAACGATCGAGTCCGTTGTAATTCATGTAGTACGAGTGCTCAGGCGCGCCGTCCGTGGGAATCTCGCGCCGTTCAAATCGTCGCGTAGCTTCGCGCGAAAGTTGCGCCGCGGCTTCTTCAGCAGCGTCGCCGAGCGCGAGCAGGACTTTCGGTCGCAAAGATGAACGTGGGAAGTGATCCAGAAAGATGCGGCTTCGTGCGATGCGATCGAATTCGTCTGTACCGCCAATTAAGTGAGCCAACCGGCGATCGTCACCGTTGCGGCTCGACATCACCAGCGCCTCGCTTTGTAGCCAGCCGGATGTGCGACGCGTGACGACAACATGAGAGAAAGAAATGCCTTCATGATTACGGCGCGTTGTGCGGACCGACACGAATTTCCCCCGGCCGAGCCTGCGAATCAGACGCGCAGAAAGGCTCGGCGCGACTCGCAAAGCCGCAAGTCGTTCGTCAGCGATGACGGCAATATTTCCACCCGGCGGAACGCGCTTCTTCTGCGCAGCCACTGGAAAAGCGATCGCGGCGAAAAAAAACAACGCCGCGATCGCAGTGTGGGAGGCGAACTTTCGGGAGGTGCGTGGGGTGCGCATCGGGAACTCCTTTGTCGCTGAAAACAACGGCGCTAAAACAGTCGCGAAAACCGCGCTACTGCCTCAGGGCTGGCGCTTATATCACGGCTTGAAAATGACAGCGCAAGTTGTTGCGGGCGGATTTCCACATTCGTGGCGGCCACTGGATTTAGCTCGCCATGCTGAGATCACCACTACACAGATCTAACGCCTGGCGGCGGTTCGTTTGGCTGGGACGGGACGTTTTAAGCGGCTGATCGGAACGAGAGCGCCGGCTTCTGGTGGAGGAGCCTCAGTGAAATGAGAGAACTCTTCAGCGTGACTCTGCAGGTATTCAAAGAAGCGCTCGAACTCGCGCTGCATCGCATCCATCTTCTCGCGCATGTTCAGAATAATTTCGACGCCGGCGAGATTCACGCCGAGATCGCGAGTTAAAGACAAAATTACATCGAGGCGTTCGAGATCAGTGTCGGTGTAGAGCCGCGTGTTTCCCTCTGAGCGCGAAGGCTTCAGCAGCCCTTCACGTTCGTACAGACGCAATGTCTGCGGGTGCAGTTCGAATTGCTCCGCGACGGCGCTGATGGTGTAGGTTTTGGCTCTACGTTTCATAAAGCTGTGCTTCGTACTTTGTGCTTTGTACTTTGGTTTCTGTTCGCAGTTTGATGCTCACTCAACAAATGGATTCGACCCCTCGGCAAAACATCAAAGAACGAAGTACAAAGCACAAAGTACATCTCACTCTAGTCCCATGGCGACGCGCGGATTTTCGCCATTCATCTGCGCGTACTTGCGCAGTAACTCTTTCGTTTCTTCTGAAATCACTTTCGGTAACACGAGCTGCACTTCAATGAATTGGTCGCCGTGCGCATTTGGGTCGCGCAGCGATGGCGCGCCTTTTCCGCGCAGCCGAAACTTTTGGCCTGACTGAGTTCCCGGAGGAATTCGCAACTGTCCCTTACCGGAAACGGTTGGTACTTCGATCTTTGCGCCGAGTGCGGCCTCCGGCACTGTAATCGGAACGGTCACATAAATGTTGTCGCCTTTTCGGGTGAAGTGTTGGTGCCGGCCGACGTTCGTGATGATGAAAAGATCGCCCGGTGGTGCGCCCAGACGGCCGCCTGCGCCTTTGCCGGGCACCCGCACGCGCGAACCGGTATCAACGCCGGCGGGAATGCGCACTTTCACCGATTCAGTCTTGGGCAGAGTGCCTCTGCCTTTGCAGAGTCCGCAGGGCGGACGAGCTTTCCCAGTGCCACCACAATCCGGACACTCCTGCGTGAAGCGCAGACGGCCGCCGGCACGCTGAACCTGCCCGGCGCCCTTGCACGTCGCGCAAGTAGTTACCGCTCCGCCCGTGTCACCCGCGCCGTGACAGCGCGAACACTGGTCAGATCGATTGACAGTAAGATTGGTCGTGAGGCCGGTGATCGCTTCTTCAAAACTGAGCGAAAGCGGCATCTCGATGTCGGCGCCACGCTGAGGCTGTGGCCGGGGTGGTTCGCGTTCCGCTTTCGCGCCGCCGAACAGGTCCGCAAAGATGTCGCGAAAGCTGCTGCCCGAGCCGCCTCCGCCGGTGGCCGTCGATCCCCAGTCAAATCCGGAGAAGTCAAAGGGAGGAGCGCCGCGCGTGTAGCTCCCGCCGGGACTTGCGCCGCGCGCCGCCGCGTCGGCCAGATTGTCGGAGTACTGCCCGAAGCGATCGTAAACAGTTTTCTTTTTGGGATCTGAGAGAACGTCGAACGCTTCGCTCATTTGTTTGAAGCGTTCCTCGGCGGCTTTGTCGCCGGGGTTGACGTCAGGATGGTACTTGCGCGCTAGCCGCCGGTACGCCTTCTTAATTTCGTCCGGCTTGGCGTCGCGCTTAACGCCCAGGGTTTTGTAGTAATCCTCTTTGGCCACAGTTGTATTTGGAGTGCGCTGGCAAAGCAGAGCGGCGACAGCGCTTTGGATCTCTTAACGTCGGGCTTCAGCTTTCAGCAACCGCGTTTCAGTTCGACAAGTCCAAGTCTCTGTCGAAATCCAAAGCGCCGTCGCCGCGTTCGCTCTGCCGGCGCACTCCAGAAGTTACTTCTTGTCTTCGTCTACGTCCACGTACTCCGCGTCGATCACATTGTCTTCGCCGCCGGTTTGACCGGTTGACGATGCGCCTGCGGCCGATGACTGCTCAGTCGTATCACCGCCGGGCGTTGCGGACGTCTGCTGATAGAGCGCTTCGGCCATCTTGTGCGAGACCGTCTGCAGCGCATTGAACGCATTGTTCATGCGCTCGACGCCGCCTTCTTCGACCGCCTTCTTCGCATCGGCAATGCCGGCTTCGACTTCGCCGGCGACCGCGCCAACTTTCTCACGGTTCTCGTTCAGCGTTTTCTCCATCTGATAAACCAAACCATCGAGGCGGTTGCGCGATTCGATCTCGTCACGCTTCGTGGCGTCCTCGGCCGAATGCGATTCGGCGTCGCGCATCATCTTGTCGATTTCGTCCTTGCCGAGACCGGAGGACGCAGTGATCGTGATCTTCTGCTCGCGGCCCGTGCCCATGTCTTTTGCTGACACGTTCACGATGCCGTTCGCGTCAATGTCGAAGGCCACTTCGATTTGCGGCATGCCGCGCGGCGCCGGTGGAATGCCGACCAGGTGGAACTTGCCGAGCGTGCGATTGTCCGTCGCCATCGGGCGTTCGCCCTGCAACACGTGAACTTCGACCGACGTCTGGTTGTCAGAAGCCGTCGAGAAAACTTCCGACTTGCGCGTCGGAATTGTCGTGTTGCGCTCAATGAGTTTCGTGGCCACGCCGCCGAGTGTTTCGATGCCGAGGCTGAGGGGCGTCACGTCGAGCAGGAGGATGTCGGTCTTCTCACCCGACAGTACGCCTGCTTGCACCGCTGCGCCCACGGCGACCACTTCATCGGGGTTCACACTTCGATTGGGCTCTTTGCCGAAGAAACTCTTCACCAACTCCGACACTTTCGGAATGCGTGTCGAGCCGCCCACCAGGACCACTTCATCGATTTTCTTGGCATCGACTCCGGCGTCTTTCAAAGCCTGCTCAACCGGACCCATCAGACGCCTGAAGAGTGGTTCGCCTAGCTGCTCGAACCGCGCCCGCGTCAGTTTCATCACTAAATGTTTCGGTCCTGATTGATCGGCGGTGATGAAGGGAAGATTAATTTCCGTCTCCATTGTGCTCGACAGCTCAATCTTGGCTTTCTCGGCCGTTTCTTTCAGACGCTGCAAAGCCATCTTGTCTTTGGACAAGTCGATGCCCTGGTCCTTCTTGAACTCGTCGATGATCCAATCGACCAGGGCTTCATCAATGTCGTCGCCGCCCAGGTGAGTGTCGCCGTTCGTTGATTTCACTTCCACGACGCCTTCGCCAACCTCGAGAATCGAGATGTCGAAAGTGCCACCGCCAAAGTCGAACACGGCGATGGTTTCGTCTTTCTTTTTGTCGAGGCCGTAGGCCAGCGCGGCCGCCGTCGGCTCGTTCACGATACGCATCACTTCCAGTCCGGCGATCTTGCCGGCATCCTTCGTCGCCTGGCGCTGCGCGTCGTTAAAATAGGCCGGAACGGTAATGACCGCCTTCTCGACCTTCTGGCCGAGATAGTCTTCGGCAGATTGCTTCATTTTCTGAAGCACCATCGCGGAGATTTCCGGCGGACTCCATTCCTTGCCGCCCGCGACAATACGCACATCGCCGCCGGTCCCAGTCCCCTGGACTTTGTAGGGATGTTGCTTGATTTCTTCGGACACTTCGCTGAATTTCCGACCCATGAACCTTTTGATTGAATAAATCGTGTTTTCCGGGTTGGTTACGGCTTGCCGCTTGGCCACCTGGCCAACCAGCCGGTTGCCATCTTTGGCGAACGCCACGACTGAAGGGGTAGTCCGACCGCCCTCAGAGTTAGTGATTACCGTCGGCTCGCCGCCTTCCATGACCGCGACCACCGAATTAGTCGTTCCTAAGTCAATTCCTATGATCTTGCTCATCTTAAACGCTCCAAAAAATTGATTCCGCTCCCAAGACACGGGGTTAAATGCCTGCCCAATATAATATCTGAGTCCGTTGCTGTCAACCTTGGGTTGGGGGTTCGTCTATGCGGCCGAATGCCCGAAAAGAAGGGAATTAGGGCGGCGCGGGCAGCTAAGGTCGGTCGTTCAGGCGACGGGAAACGAAGAAGATGTAGTGGATACCGGACAGAAGTGCCAGCGCGAACACCGCGGCATAAACCGTCGGGAGATAGTAGCCGGTACCAACGCGGGTTTGGGCAGAGAGCATGACCACGGCCACGGCCACGATTTGTACGACAGTGCTGATCTTCCCCAGGAGTGAGGGCTCGAACGAACGAAATCCCGTGACCATGTTGATTGCGGCAGCGCCAATCAGGATAAATACGTCACGGCTGATGACCGTGATGGTGACCCAAAAGGGAATTGGCAGGTGACTGGCAATGGGGGCGGGATACACGCCTTTCATCGAGAGAACGATGAACGACGCTACCAGCATCAGCTTGTCGGCGATGGGATCCAGAATCCGCCCCAGCGGCGACTGTTGGTCAAACCGGCGGGCGAGCAATCCATCCAGGCCGTCAGTTATGCCCGCCAGGACGAATGCCCCGAGGGCCAGCAGGAACTTTTGATAGAAGAGCAGCGATACGAATACCGGAGTCAATGCCATCCGGAACACGGTCAGCAGATTCGGTACGGTGACGATGCGTGAGGACACAAGAAAGTTTTAAATCTCGAATTTCGAATTGCGGATTTCGAATTGTCTTAGCATGAACGCTGCGTCGCAAACCTGAATCAGCTAGCGCTGCGTAACTCGAGCACAGACACCTCAGGCGGGCACCCATAGCGAATCGGCAGCACGACGGTTCCCAGGCCGCGGGTCACGTAAATTTGCGTGTTGCCGCGACGACCCAGTCCCCGCAGCATCCTTCGTCGCGGGCGACCTGAACGGCTTTTTTCCGATCTCCAGGTGACCTGGCCGCCGTGTGTATGGCCACTGAGCACGAGGTCGACAGAAACGCGTGCCGCCCGGCGCAAAATGATTGGATTGTGGGCCAGCAGCAGCTTAAATTCGTCTTCGCTTGAACCGGCCAGCGCCAGCGACAGATCTTCCAAGCCGACCATGGTGTCATCGACGCCGGCCAGCCAAAAACTCTCGCCGCGCAGGTCCATGCGCGTTCCTTCATTGATCAGGACGCGAACGTTTTCAGCGCGAAATAAATCCGCTATCAAGGTGGCGTCGGTCCAATGGTCGTGATTTCCCAGCACCGCGTACACGCCGTGCCGCGCGCGCAATTTCCCCACCACTTCCGCGCAAGGCTCCGCATACATTCGATCCACCGAAATGTAATCGCCGGTGAGCGCGATCACATCCGGCCGCAGGTCGTTGGCGGCTTTGACGGCGCGCTCAAGATGCTTCGGGTTGACGAGCGGTCCGTAGTGAAAGTCCGAAAGATGAACGATTCGGAGTCCGTCCAGCTTTGGCGGCAGGCGTTTCAGCAAAATCTCCTGCCGCTCGATCGAAAGCATGAAAGGCTCTGTCAGCGCATGTTTGGCGGCTTGCGCGAGCACAGTCTTGAGCGTACTCAGCGGGCGCGGTTGCGCTTTGACTGCGCGCCGCACCGGGCGATCGTGTTTCCAGCGAATTGAAGTTGGCATGACGGCTTGGGAAAGCGAGCGGATTATAGGTACCCGCTCACACTTTCGCAATGCAAAGCGATTGTTTTGCTTCGATGTTTAGGCGATCGTAATTTCTTTCGACAGATACACGTCTTGAATCGCATTTAGCAACTGGACACCTTCATTCATCGGACGTTGGAATGCTTTGCGTCCGGAAATCAGGCCCATGCCGCCGCCGCGCTTGTTGATGACCGCAGTGCGCACAGCTTCGGCCATGTCGCTCTCGCCTTTTGATTCGCCGCCGGAATTGATCAGCCCAACGCGGCCCATGTAGCCGTTCGCGACCTGATAGCGAACCAGATCGATTGGATTGTCAGTGGTGAGTTTTTCGTAAACGAGCTTGCTTGTCTTGCCGTACGATTTGCCCAGCTCTTTTTCGACTGCCAAATAGCCGCCGTTACGTTCGGGCAATTTTTGTTTGACGATGTCGGCTTGAATTGTTACGCCCAGATGGTTTGCCTGACCGGTGAGATCCGCCGACGAGTGCATGTCGCCCTCGGGAGTTTTGAATTTTGAGTTGCGCAGGTAGCACCAGAGAATGCACGCCATGCCAAGTTCGTGGGCCTGCGCGAACGCCTCTGAGACTTCGACGATCTGTCGCGTCGATTCGTCCGAACCGAAATAAATTGTCGCGCCGACGGCGACCGCGCCCAGGTCCCGCGCCTCCTTGATGGTGCCGAACATAATCTGATCGAATTTGTTTGGCAGCGTCAGCAGTTCGTTGTGATTGATTTTTACGATAAATGGAATCTTGTGCGCGTATTTGCGCGCGACGCTGCCGAGCACGCCGTAGGTCGAAGCGACCGCGTTGCAACCGCCTTCGATGGCGAGCTTCACAATGTTGTCGGGATCGAAATACTGCGGGTTTGGCGCGAAGGAAGCGCCGCCGGAGTGCTCGATGCCTTGATCAACCGGCAGAATCGAAACGTAACCGGTGTTGGCCAGACGTCCATTGCTGATTAACGATTGCAACGAACGAAGCACCGCTGGAGAACGATCACTTTCGGACACCACGCGGTCTACGTAATCGGGACCGGGCAGGTGCAACTGCTCTTTTGGGATCATCGTCGATTTGAAGTCGAGTAGCGTTCTTGCATCAGCCCCGAGCAGTTCTTCAATCCGATCAATTGTCCCCGTGGATCGTTTCATTTCTGTGGCCATACTTGTTCCTCCAGTTACCGACGTATGTCGCGCCGTACCAAGTTGGATTATTGCGAGTGGCGCGAATTATATCATCTGGAGCGAGCGGAAATGAACACGCGCGAGGTTAATGCTAAACTGGCGGCCGAAACGAATCATGAACAACCTGAGTCTGGCCGAGGTGCGCGAGAATGAAGCACTGCCGGCCTATTTACAAACCAAATTCGAGAGCTTGAAAGAGATCATCGCCGGTTTCGAGCGCGTGCTGGTCGCCTTCTCAGGCGGTGTGGACAGTACGCTCGTGGCGCAAGTGGCGGTGGATGTTTTAGGCCGTAACAACGTGCTCGCCGCGATTGCGATTTCGCCCAGTCTGGGTCAGGACGAACAGCGTGACGCGCTTCGCGTCCTCGATGAGCTAGGAATTTCTCACGTCACGGTCGAAACAAACGAAGTCGCAGATGAGCGGTACGCCGCGAATCCCATTAACCGTTGTTACTTTTGTAAAGAGCATGTTTACGCTGCTTTGACTGACCTCGCCCGGCAGCACGGATTCGAAACTGTAGTTGACGGCTTTAACGCCGAAGATACGAGCGACTTCCGGCCGGGACGCAAAGCCGGACGCGAGCTTGGCGTGCGCAGTCCGCTCTGCGAAGTGGGCCTGAGCAAAGATGAGATTCGCGAGCTGGCGCGGCACCTGCGACTGAGCAACTGGGACAAGCCGCAGATGGCTTGTCTGTCGAGCCGCGTCGAATACGGAATCACGATCACGCCAAAGATCTTGTCCCAAGTCGATCGCGCCGAGATGGCTTTGCGCCGGCTTGGTTTTACCGATCTGCGAGTCCGTCATCACGACAAACTCGCGCGCGTTGAAGTCGAACAGCAAATGATTCCGCGCGCCCTTGCGCAGCGCGATGAAATCGTCGCCGCGGTCCGCGCTGTCGGTTACACGTATGTGACGATCGACCTGGCGGGGCTGCGACACGGCAGCATGAACGAAGGATTCGTTAAGCATGGATAGAGATACTGTTTCGAATCTGCTGGCGGAGGTCGCAAGCGGCAAATTGTCGCCCGACGAAGCGCTGGAAAAACTGCGCTGGCAGCCGGTCGAGCCGATCGGCGACTTTGCGCGGTTGGATCACCATCGCGCGTTGCGGCAAAGCATGCCTGAGTTTGTTTATGGCGAAGGCAAGTCGCCGGAACAACTCGCGGCGATCATGGGCGCGATGGTGGCGCGGGCGGGCAGGGCGCTCGCGACGCGCGTGACAACGGCGCACTTCGAAGCCGTGCACGCGGTACTGCCGGACGTGGTGCATCACGCGCAAGCGCGAATCCTCGTAGTCAAGAGTTTTCCCAAGTCGGAAGCAGGACGAGCGTTGGTGATTGCGGCAGGCACGTCCGATGTGCCGGTCGCGGAAGAAGCTGCCGAAGTTTTGAAGTTCCTGGGTAACTCAACCCAAACGGTGTACGACGTCGGGGTTGCGGGAATCCATCGTCTGCTCGAGCACGCAAACCATTTGCAGGAAGCCGACGTGGTGATTGTGGTGGCCGGCATGGAAGGCGCGCTGCCCAGCGTCGTGGGCGGACTAATCGACAGTCCAGTGATCGCGGTGCCGACCAGCGTCGGGTACGGCGCGAGTTTCCAGGGGATCGCGGCGCTGCTGGGCATGCTGAATAGCTGCGCGACGGGCGTAACGGTTGTCAATATCGACAACGGTTTGGGTGCGGCGACCGCGGCGCATCGTCTACTCACGCGCATTCGACAAGCAGATCTCAAGCGCGCCAGAAGCGGATCTTTGTATGAACCCCTCCCCGCAAGCGGGGAGGGGATAGGGGTGGGGTCAAGCCACGGCAACCTCTCCCCCCGCCCCTCTCCGCTTGCGGAGAGGGGAAGTGAAGAGGAGACAGCCGCTCGATGAGCCGAATCGCTTATCTCGACTGTCAGGCCGGCATTAGCGGCGACATGTTGCTCGGCGCGTTGGTCGATGTGGGCTGGCCTGAGCACAAGCTGCGAGAGGTAATCTCAAAGTTAAAGCTCGGCGACGTCCAGCTAAAAGTCGATCCCGTCAGCAAGCGCGGCATCGCCGCGACGCAGGTAAGTATTCTCTCGTCACCGCATCAACCGCACCGAGGCCTGCACGATCTTTCGGCGATCGTGATGCAGGCTGAACTATCGGGCGCGATTCAACAGGTGGCAATCTCTGCGCTGCAATTACTCGCTGAAGCTGAGAGCCAAGTGCACGGCGTGCCGGTCGATCGTATTCATTTTCACGAAGTTGGCGCGGTGGACACGATCGTTGACATCGTCGGCGCGCTCGTCGGGTTCACCGAGCTGAACATTACGGAAGTTCATTGCAGCGCGCTGCCCTGGTCGCGCGGCACAGTTAAAACTGAACACGGAATTCTTCCCGTGCCTCCTCCGGCCGTCGCTTTGTTGCTGCGGGAGGTTCCGGTTGTCGGCGCAGACATTGAAGGCGAAACCGTCACGCCAACGGGCGCAACGCTCGCGCGCACGCTCGCGAAGCAATTCGGCACGATGCCCGCGATGCGGGTTGAGCGCGTCGGCTACGGTGCGGGTCAACGCGACTGGCCGGATCGCCCGAACGTTTTGCGGCTGACAATTGGCGAAAGCGCGGACCTGGCGGCCGGACTTCACGTCGAGCAGTTGGTCGTCCTTTCATGCAACATCGACGACATGAATCCGCAGTGGTACGAGCCGCTTGTGAAACACTTAAACGACGCGGGCGCGCTCGACGTTTGGTTGACGCCGGTACAGATGAAGAAGAATCGACCGGCGGTCGTTGTCGAAGTGCTCTGCCCGCCGGAGACAGCGGTCGCAATTCGCGAGCTGTTATTCCGTCACAGCACGACTCTCGGCGTGCGCGAGGCGCTGGTCACTCGTCACAGTCTGCCTCGTCATGTGGAAACCGTTCAGACCGTCTACGGCGCCATAAGAATGAAAGTGGCCCGTCTGCCGGATGGCTCAGTAAAAGCGTCTCCAGAACATGAGGATTGCGTGGCTCGCGCCGATGAACATGACGTGAGCGTTAGTGAGGTATGGTCGGTCGCCATGAAGGCTGAAGCAGCCCGCCAGGGTGAATAGGCGACCAGCTGAAAAGCTTGCAAAAAGCCTTGCCCCCCTCCCGGGCCTGAGTTACAATTCGCCCTGCATTTCCCGACTGAATATGACCAGCCAGTGGTCAGACTCTTGTTCCTGACTAAGGTTTTCAAAGCCCGAAACCAAGTACCAATTCTAGAGAGGTAGTACTGCCTATGAAGTCCCCCTACTTTTTAGCTCTCCGGTTGGCATTCGTGTGTTCACTCTGCCTTACTCCAGCGCTGGGTGTCCCAGGCGATAACGACTGGCGTCCGGTAACGCCCGAAGAGATAGCCATCAAGACGGCTAAGGTTGAGGCCGATGCCGACGCCGAGGCAATCTTCTGGGAAGTCCGGATCGATGACAGCTCTGATGACAATCTGTCGATGCAGCATTACGTGCGCGTCAAAATTTTTACCGAGCGCGGGCGCGAAAAATACAGCAAGTTCGATATCACTTTTTCCAAAGGCATGAAGATCAAGGATATCGCCGCGCGCGTCATCAAACCGGACGGCTCTATCGTCGAGATTGCCAAGCAGGATATTTTCGAACGCGAAATTGTCAAAGCAAACCGCGTGAAAGTGAAAGCGAAATCCTTCGCGATTCCCAGCCTGGAACCGGGTGTCATTGTCGAGTATCGCTATCGGGAAGTGATTAGCGACGCCGGGGCTTCGGGCATGCGCTTGAAATTCCAACGGGACATTCCCGTGCAGAAGCTTTCCTATTACTACAAGCCGTACGACAAGAAGAAGCCCAACTACCAGAATTTCAACTTCACTGACGCCAAGTTCGTTGAGTCGGAGAAGGGATTTTGGGTCGCCACGCGCGCGGACGTGCCCGCGCTGAAAGAAGAACCTCACATGCCGCCGGACGATCAGATCGTCCCCTGGATACTGCTGCAAACAGTACGTTTCAATTACCAGGTCTCGGCCTTTACCGTGACGTTTTCCGTTAAAGACCCGGGCAATCCGATTTTGTACTGGGGTTCCGTCGGGCGAGACAAATCTTTCATGGCAAAGTTCATGAATAAGCCTGACAAAGAAGTGAAGAAAGTAGCGATGGAAGTTGTGGGCTCGGCCCAAACCGATGACGAAAAATTACGCAAGCTGTATGAGTTTTGTCAGGCGCAGATACACAACACCAGCTACGACACTTCACTCACAGATGAGCTGCGGAAGAAGCTTCCCAGAACCGAGTCGGTTGCGGACGTTCTGAAGCGCAAGAAGGCGTCCGGACAGTTTGTCGATCTTCTATTCGGCGCGATGGCGAGTTCGCTCGGCTATGACGCCCGGATCGCATTCTCTTCCGACCGCAGCGAAATCTTCTTCAAGCCTGAGATGACGAACGAGTCGTTCATTCATCCGGCGGCCATTGCCGTTAAAGTCGGCCAACAATGGCGTTTCTTCAATCCCGGGCTAAAGTTTCTGCCGTATGGAATGCTGGTTTGGTACGAAGAAGATGTGTGGGCCCTGCTGGTGGGCGACGGCGAGTTTGCCTGGACGCAAATTCCGTTGTCCGCGCCGGAAAAGTCACTCGAGCGTCGCACCGCAAAACTGAAGTTGCTGGAAGACGGCACATTGGAAGGTGACGTCAAAATCGAATACACGGGCCATTCGGCATTGACTTATCGCCTCGCGAACTATGAAGAGTCAGATAACAACCGGCAGGAAAATTTGAAGGCTGACATAAAGCGCCGCTTGCCTACCGCTGATGTCTCAGACCTGGCGATCGACAACCTGATGGACGGTAACAAACCGCTCGTGCATTCCTTTAAAGTGCGCGTGCCGCAGTACGCTCAGAAAACCGGCAAACGGCTCTTTCTGCAACCAAGCTTTTTTGAATACGGAGAACCCTCACTGTTTTCCAGCGCCAGTCGAAGGTACGAAGTCTATTTTCACTATCCGTGGTCGCAGGATGATCAGATTGAGTTCGAACTACCGGCTGGATACTCGCTCGACAGCGCCGAACGGCCAGCGCCTTTTGGGGCGCAGAAAGTGACCCAGTACAAAGTCTCGATGGGCGTCACAACGGACCAAAAGACACTGGTCGTGCGCCGCGAGTTTTTCTTTGGCGGCGGTGGGGCTATCGTGTTTCCCGCGGCCAGCTACACACAAGTCAAAGCTTTGTTCGATCTGCTGCACAAGAGCGACGAGCACACGATCACTTTGAAACAAGCGGCGGCGTCCAATTGAGGGCGTAAGCAACTTTACGAAGGTTCGCCCGGATTAGGTAACAAATGCGTCGAACACTCCTTGCCACAATTACACTGATCATCCTCACGGCCTCCACCGCGCATGCCGCCGGCGACGAGGCGCCGGCCTGGTTGCAACAACTGGCGAAGCTGCCCGCGCCCACTTACGAAAAAGATGTGCCCGCAGTTGTCTTGCAGGATGAAGAGCGCGTGACGGTTAGTGAAGACGGTCGCATCACCACCGTGAGTACGTTTGCCATTCGCATCCTGCTGCGCGAAGGGCGCGAGTTTGCGAAGGCCATAGAGTTTTATGAGAACGACGCCGGCAAGGTGCGCGAATTGAAAGCGTGGCTGATTAGACCCGGCGGGACCGTCAAGAAGTATGGCAACGGCGAAACGATCGACGCGGTCGAAGACCCCAATGACATCTACAACGAATCGCGCATAAAGATGATCAATGGCTCGGACGACGCGGATACGGGCGCGGTCTTTGGTTACCAATCAACAACTGAAGAGCGGTCGATTTTTTCGCACGATGTCTGGGCGTTTCAAAACCGGCTGCCCGTGCTTTCGTCGAGATACGTGCTAACACTGCCGCAGGGCTGGGTGGCTAAGAACGCTACGTTCAATCACGCGGCGATCAGCCCCGTCATTAGCGGCTCAACCTACACCTGGGAACTCGGCAACCTGCCGCCCATCGCCCCCGAACCAAGCAGCCCGCGCGTCTTGAGTCTCGCGCCGCGCATCGCCGTGAGCTTCTATCCACCGGCCGATAAACCTTCTTCCAACTTCAAGACGTTCACGACGTGGGCCCAGGTTTCATACTGGCTCAGCGAGCTGCACGATCCACAATCCGCGCCGAACGACGCGCTGGCTGAGAAAGCCCGGCAACTGACTGCAAACCAGAAGACCGAGCTGGACAAGATTAAGGCGATCGGTTCGTACGTGCAGAACATTCGCTACATCGCGATAGCCATCGGCGTCAAACGCGGCGGCGGCATGCGCCCGCGCACGGCGACCGAGGTTTTCGCGAAAGGCTACGGCGACTGCAAAGACAAAGCGAATCTGATGCGCGCCATGTTGAAGGTGCTGAATATAACTTCGTACCCCGTCGGTATTTACTCCGGCGACCCCGATTATGTACGCGACGAGTGGGCGTCGCCGAATCAATTCAATCATTGCATCATCGCCATCAAGGTCAGCGATGAAACACAAGCGGCGACAGTGGTGGCGCACCCGACGCTGGGGCGACTTTTGATGTTCGATGCGACGGACGAAGACACGCGTGTTGGGGATCTTCCGGATCACGAACAGGGAAGTTGGGCATTGATCGTCGCGGGCGAATCGGGATCTTTACTGCGGATGCCGGTCACGCCGGTCGAGAGTAATTTGCTTGAGCGCCGGATCGAAGCCAACCTGACGGCGGACGGGTCGCTCGCGGCGAAGATCCAGGAGCAGGCGAACGGCCGCTGGGCTTCAGGCTATCGCGCGGAGTTCCGTCGTTCCTCGCGTTCCGATTATCAGAAAGTGATCGAGGGCTGGATTAGCGCCGGCGCCACCGCGGCGAAGGTGAGCAAAGTTGAACCGCGCGACGATGCGACGGCCGGTCAGTTCAATCTGGACATCGATTTTACCGCGCCGTCATACGGTCAGGTGATGCAGGAACGGCTGATGATTTTCAAGCCCGCGATTGTCTCGCGCCGCGAGTCGCTGGCGTTAACAGAAGCGAAGCGCAAACATCCGGTCGTGCTTACTTCAAATGCCTATTCCGAAACTTTGAGTCTGAAACTGCCGGCCGGATTTGCCGTGGACGAGTTGCCGGATGCGGTAAAGCTCGACACGGCATTCGGATCGTATGCGACGAATTACGAAGTCAAAGACGGGCATCTGGTTTTCACGCGCAAGCTGGTGCAAAAAGCGGGCACCATTCCCGTCGAGCAATACGCCGCCGTCCGTACTTTCTTTGAAAAGATTCGCGCCGCCGAACAGTCGCCTGTGGTGCTGGCGAAGAAGTAATCGGGAGTTTACTCCGCGCCTGCCGCCATTGCTTCGGCCTGCAATTTCAACTTGAGTGAGGAGCGCCAGACCGCTTCCAGCTCAGCCACCCGCGAGTTCACGACTTCCTGCTCACCGACCTTAATTCGCAAACGATCTCCGCCGACAGTACCGAGAATTGTGAAGGGAGAACCAGCGTCCTTCGCGATTGCTTCGATTTCACTTCGGGCTGATTCGTTAAAGCTGATGATGATGCGTGAAGGAGATTCGCTGAAGAGGAGCGAGTCTGCAGTGAGACTGGAGTCTGCACTGATGTCAGCCCCAATCGCATCTCGATTCAGTGAAGAGAAGCAGCTTTCCGCGAGTGCGACCGCTAAACCGCCTTCGGAACAATCATGGGCGGAACGAAGCAGTCCGGCTTCGGCGGCGCGCAGGCAAGCGGCTTGAACCGCCAGCTCGCGTTGCAGGTCGAGCGCGGGAACCTGACCTTCGTCACGTGTCACTCCAAGCAGCGCGATAACGTCGCCTTCCTTTTTGAAGCCGGGCTGAATCACCCGCTTCACATCTTCGATCAGTCCAAGCATCCCGATTACCGGCGTCGGTAAAACGCCGCGACCTTCAGTCTCGTTGTAGAACGAGACGTTGCCGGACACGACCGGCGTGTCGAAAGCGCGACACGCTTCAGCGATTCCATCGATGACTTCGGAGAACGACCACATAACTTCAGGCCGTTCCGGCGAAGCGAAATTAAGACAGTTCGTTACCGCTATCGGTTTGGCGCCGACACAGACGACATTGCGCGCGGCTTCGGCAACCGCGAGCCTCGCGCCTTCGCGCGGATTCGCGGCGCAGTAACGGCCGTTTCCGTCGAGGGCAATCGCCAGAGCCTTGCGCGTTTCTTTGATCCGCACTACCGCGGCATCCGCTCCGGGTAGCACGACCGTGTTAGTCCGCACCATGTGATCGTACTGGCGATAAACCCATT
Source organism: uncultured Acidobacteriota bacterium (assembly GCA_963726075.1). Taxonomy (GTDB): domain Bacteria; phylum Acidobacteriota; class Blastocatellia; order Pyrinomonadales; family Pyrinomonadaceae; genus UBA11740. Next base: position 33,078 of record CAVSAQ010000003.1, read on the forward strand.
CTTTCGAACTAAGATTGGGTGAGGAGAGAAGTCTCAGCAGGACGTCGTTAAAGTCTTGTCCGTCGCCAGTCGTCAGTTGTCCGTGGTTCGCTTGAGCGACTTGAACTGGTTCTGTGCTACTGACCACTGACAACTGGCTGACAGCTTTCATGGGACGCTCGTAAATGGGCGCTTCATCCGTCAAGGCCAGTACCGGCACATCACAGACAACTTCGCCCTCATGCTTGACGCGCATGCGGCCATCGCCGTGTACGTGACCGATGACCACCGCATCCAGGTCCCACTTCGCGAAAATCTCGACAACTTCTTTTGCCCGGCCTTTGTGAGCAACGATCAGCATGCGCTCCTGCGATTCGGAGAGGAGCATCTCGTAGGCCGTCATGCCCGTTTCGCGTTGCGGGACTAATGATAAATCTATCTCGATACCAGTACCGGCGCGCGCGGCCATCTCGCATGTCGAGCAAGTCAGGCCCGCGGCGCCCATGTCCTGAATGCCGGCAATCGCACCGCTGCGCATTGCTTCGAGACAAGCTTCCAGCAGGAGCTTTTCCAGAAAGGGATCGCCGACCTGAACCGTTGGACGTTTTTCCAAAGCCTCTTCATCAAATTCCGCTGAAGCCATGGTCGCGCCGTGAATTCCATCGCGGCCGGTTTTCGCTCCCACATACAGCACTGGGTTACCGACACCAGTGGCTTTGCCGAAGAAGATCTGATCTTTCCGCACCAGGCCGAGCGCGAACGCATTCACGAGCGGGTTTAGCGCATAAGCATCGTCGAATGCGACTTCGCCGCCAATCGTCGGAACGCCGAACGCGTTGCCGTAATGCGCGATGCCCGCCACCACGCCGGCGAGAAGCGATCGATTACGTCGTCCGTTCTTCGGATCATCGAGCGAGCCAAACCGCAGGCTGTTTAGGGCGGCAATCGGGCGCGCGCCCATCGTGAAGATATCGCGCAGGATTCCGCCGACGCCCGTGGCGGCCCCCTGAAACGGCTCGATGAATGAAGGGTGGTTGTGCGATTCGATCTTGAAAGCGGCGCACCAGCCATCGCCGACATCGACCACGCCGGCGTTTTCGCCAGGCGGCACGATGACGCGCTCGCCTTGCGTCGGCAAACGCTTGAGATGAATCCGCGAAGACTTGTACGAACAGTGCTCAGACCACATGACTGAGAAGACGCCGAGCTCAACGAGGTTCGGCTCGCGTCCGAGCAGTTCTTTTATGCGCGTGAATTCTTCGAGAGATAGATTGTGCGTGGAAAGAATTTCAGGAGTTATTGGTTCCATGATCAAAAAGCCAAATTCTTGAGCTCCGGAGGAGTGTGATGTTTATAGAACCAGGTTTGCGTTCCTAACAAACTCGGCGCGACATCGATTCGATGTCGCGCCGAGTAAGAGTGTCATTGGTCAACGCGGTTTCTATAAACATTCTGCTCCTAACGGAGCTAAACCTTCAGACTAATGCTTACGGCTCACTTCTTTGTCGATTGCCGCACGCAACTCGTCCGGCTTGAACTTGCCAAAATGTCGGAAGACGACTTTGCCGTCTTTGTCGTAAAGAAACGTCGCCGGCAACTGGCCGTCCCAGGCTGGGTCCACTGATTTAATCGCCGGTTCGGGATCGTTGACGTTCAGCAACACGGTCAACATCGTGGCCTTCACCTGTTTCAGAAACTTCGGCACCTCTGTGCCGATCTCCGAAACGTCATCAAGCGAAACCGTTACGAAGTTCAGGTTCTTAGCACCGTAGTCCGCGTCAATCTTTACGAGATCGGGAAACTCTTCACGACAGGGGTCACACCACGTCGCCCAGAAGTTCACCAACAGCGGCCGCGCGTCCTTTGCATCGCGTTGCAGCAACTTCTTCAGGCCCTCGAGATCGATTTCTTTAATCTCGGCTGTGGGGACACGCAATTTGTAGTTTGGCAACCCTAGCGAGCCACGATATTTCCCCCTGTAATACTGAGCGCTTTTTGGTTCAGACTCCGGACAAAAACACGGTTCGGACCAGACCGCCGGTGGCAGGGTGTCGGCGAATCTGGGGATGATGAGTAGATCAAACGCGGCGCGCTTTTGCGGGAGGCTGACGGAAGGCGCTGTGAGTGTCTGCCCAAACGTGGGCAGCATCCACAGCGCCATGATGATAAGCAGTTTCGAAAGGCGCATGCGTGTACCGCAAGCGTTACTTGCGGTTCTTTCTGAAAAGCTGAACGCAAGTTAACAACTTGCGTGACTAACCAATTACGCGACCCGCTTAATCGTGCATCCGAACGCTGCGCCGCCCGTCTTGGTGATTGCCTTGCCGGCGGCCAGTTCATCGAGCGCGTCGCGCAGATCGTTGGACGTGATGGCTTCGACCTTCTGCGAGTTGTCGATGCGGCCGTGGTAGACGAGCTTCATGTTAGCGTCGAGCACATAGGCTTCCGGCGTGCGCGCCGCGCCCCAGCGATCGGCAATCTTGTTGCTTTCGTCTTTCAGGATCGGAAACGTCAGGCCGCGTTCAGCCGCGTGCGACTTAACTTCGGCGGCATTTTCCGTGTTGTTGGAATTGATACCGATGACGTTGATGCCCTTGGCTTTGTAATCCTGCGCGAGTTTCTCCATGCGCTCGTTGTAGTTGTTGGACACCGGACATTTCGTCGCGACGAACAGAATTACCGTGCCCTTTGCGCCCATGAGCGACTTGAGCGAATGCTCTTTGCCGCTCGCATCCGGCAGTTTGAAATCGTCAATGACGGTTCCAATCGCCGGCGGCGCCGGCACGTCGGCAACCGGTCGGCCGATGCTGGTAACGGCGGCGAGCACAATAACCAGAAGAGAAGCGAGGATGAGATAAACCGTAAAATGCTTCTTCATGCGAACTCCTTTTGGACGAGTGAATTGAACCTCAAAGATTAACAGCGTGAGTTAGACGTGGCAAGCGGCCACTTAGTTTGCAGTGCGTGCGCGTCTTTTCAGCAACGGCGGGAGGAAAACGATTGCCGTGAGGGCCGCCGTCACCGCCGCCGATAAAAGGCAGTATTGACAGAAGTGCCGGATGACGAAGGCTTGCAGGTAGAGCAGCCAGAGCGTCATCAGAAACATAAGCGCCACGACAATTTTCAGAAAGGGAAGCGCGAACCGATAACCGAAGGCGGCCAGTGTTGCCAGACTGAACACGGTGAAATAAGCGGCGGCGCCAATTGCCGCTAACGGAACAGGTCCTACCTGGGCGTACGGGCTGCTCAGAACTTCGGAACAACCTGAGATGATTGTGCAGCGCAGGCTTTCGCCGGTGATGTGCTGGACGGTCAGATAAATGGAATCACCCAAGCCGACGAGCGCCAGAAGTGCTGAGATGATGTACGTCCAGGGGGCTTTCGGCGGGTTGTGAATCATGGATTTGCTCCCTCTCCCTCTGGGAGACGGCTGGGGAGAGGCATCAACTAATTTGGAGTGCGCTGGCAAGCGTAGCGCGACAGCGCTTTGGATGGATTCACTGGCTTTCGATCTAAAGCGCCGTCGTCACTTCGTTCTGCCGGCGCACTCCAGATTTAACGTCCCGCCAGCGCTTCGTTAATCATCGCGCGCAACCCGTCAGGCGTCCCCGACCCGTCCTTGGCTTCTTTGCCGTTGACGAAGAAGGTTGGCGTCCCCCGCACGCCCACGGCCCGACCGCGGATCCCGTCCTGAGTCAAACGCTGCGCTACCACCTCGCCGTTAAAGTCACGCATAAAACGATCAGCATTGAGGCCAATCTGCTTCGCGTAGTCCACGAACATCGCCACGGCGGCGTCTTTGTCTCTTGCTTCTGTCCACGCCTTTTGGTTTTCGAAGAGTTTGTCGTGCATCAGCCAGAAATGGTTTTCACTCTGCACACCGGCAGCCTCAGCGGCCTGCGCCGCAATGATCGAATACGGGTGGTTTGGATAAAGAGGGTTCTCGCGAAAGATGACGCGGAGTCGATCGCCGAATTCTGCTTCGATCTTTTTTAGTTCGTGATGGTAGGCGCCGCACGCTCCGCACTCAAAATCGGCGAACTCTTCGAGCGTGACGGGTGCATTCGGGTTGCCGCGGATGTGCGCCGGCTTTGCGCCTTCAGGCAGTGATCCCGGCGCTGGCGTGGAGCCACCCGAAGGACCGGACGGCGGCGCGGGCCGTGACAGACGCCACACAGCCAGCAGTCCGCCAATCAGGACGAGGAGAATAAGTACGAAAGGGACGACTCGTTTCATTAAAAGAGAATCCAGCCATCGCTCGCGATTGCCGAGCGACTTACTGGACGTCGTAATAGATTGTCCGGTCAAGGTTGCCGTTGATGTAGACGGCGACCCGGTAACGGCCCTTCGGCCAATCCTGTGACCAACGCAAATAACCGGGAATCGTTTTGTCGAATGCTTTCGTCGTGTATTCGAGGGTCTTCAGCTCTTTGTTGGTGGCGCCCTCGACCTCGTCTGCGAACCAAACAACCCTCACGTCAGTGCCGGCTTTGGCTTTGTTGAGCGTGATGACGACGTGCACCGTGCGGTCCGACGGCCCAAAAGTTGAAGTTGCCGCGCCGTCTTCTGACTTGGCGGCGTACACTTCGTCGGTATAGACCTCGGCGTTGGCCGGCCGGTCCGAGCCGCTGTTGATGTTGACGTTGACGTTGCTGTTCTTGTTCTTTGATAGATTGCAGGCCAGCACTACGAAAAGAAGCAAGCCCAGGGCGATCCAGGTGGAATGACGTTTCATTTCAAAAAGTCCCTTTCTTCGCGTTAGTCACGAAGGAGTTTGCTTAAGCTGCGATCGCGGTGACGGCGCCGACCAGTGAATGGAAAACTGCACGCCCATCGCTTGATCCGAGCGCGTCTTCGCACGCCCGCTCAGGGTGCGGCATCATACCCATGACGTTGCGACCGCGACTACAGATGCCGGCAATGTTATCACGCGAGCCGTTGATGTTGGCTTCTTGCGAAACTCTCCCGTGGCGATCGCTGTAGCGAAAGATAATTCGATTGTCGCGCTGCAATTCTTCAAACGTCGCGTCGTCGCAGACGTAGTTGCCCTCGGCGTGCGCCACGGGCATCTTCAGCACTTGTCCGCGTCCCAGTTCGTGCGTAAACGGAGTGTCGGTGCTTTCAACCCGCACGTTCACATGCTGGCAGACAAAATGCAGTTCGCGATTGCGAATCAAAGCGCCGGGCAGTAGTCCCGCTTCGCACAGAATCTGAAAGCCGTTACAGATACCCAGCACCAGTTTGTCCTGGGCCGCGAATTTTTTCACCGAGGCCATGACCGGCGAGAAGCTCGCCAGCGCTCCGGCACGCAGATAGTCGCCGTAAGAAAAGCCGCCGGGAATGATTAGCGCGTCGTAGGCAGAAAGATCAGTCTCGCGATGCCAGATGAAATCGACGGGCTGGCCGACGTGTTTTGAGATGACGTGATAAGCGTCGTGATCGCAATTTGAACCGGGAAAAACTATGACACCGAATTTCATTGTTTAGTACTGGTTACTTTTCAATCTCTACGCGAAAGTCTTCGATAATCGGATTCGACAAAATCTCGCGCGCCATCCGCGTCGCTTCAGTGCGCGCGTTATCTTCATTCAACCCGCTGTCGAGCGCGATCTCAAAATACTTACCTTGCCGAATGTCGTCGATGCCGTTGTAGCCGAGCAATTCGACTGAGTGCTTGATAGCCTTGCCTTGCGGGTCGAGGACGCTGGGTTTCAAAGTGACGTAAACTTTAGCTTTCATTGTGGTGCGTGGTACGCACGCTTCCAGCGTGCTCAAGCGCGCCAGCGGCGCGCGTACCCAAAAGAACGCACGATAATACGGCAAACATTGCGTAAACGGTAGCCGATATCATAGTATTTGCCGCGACCACGCTCGTTGATTCTTTGATCGTTTGAATTAAGGATACTTAAATGTCTTCTCCATACGACGCGGGCGGCCCGCCGTCAGGAGCTCCCGGCGGCAAAACCAGTCTCGGACTGGATTCCAATGTCGGGGCGATGCTCTGTTACATCGCGAACTTTCTTTGTTGTCTGGGCGTGATTCTCAGCATCGTTTTCCTGGTAACAGAAAAAGAGAATCGTTTCGTTAAATTCCACGCACTGCAGGCGCTGTTTCTTGTCGCTGCGCAAATTGTGGTTGGTATCATCGTCGGGATCCTCGGCCTGTTTCTACGGTTTGCGTTTGAAACGGCCGACCTGGGAATCCTCTCGTTCTTTATCATCCTCGGCCTTAGGCTGATCCTGTTGCTGATCTTCGTCATCATATGGATCTTCGCGGGAATAAAAGCGTATGGCGGTCAATGGTACAAGCTGCCCTTCATCGGCGACCTGGCCTGGAACACCGTGAACAAATAACACTGTCAACAACTTAGTCGAACAGGAGAGAAATCAAAATGGATACAGGTAAGTCTGCCCTCGGACTTGATGGAAATGTCGCTGCGGCGCTCGGTTACCCGATCGGCATCATCGCAATCATCTCCGTGATCATGGAGAAAGAAAATAACTTCGTGAAGTTTCACGCGATTCAATCGCTATGTTTCCACGTCGCCATGATCATATTGATGATTGCGCTCTGGATCATCGGCGCGATTCTGCTGGTCGGTGGCGCAGCGGCTTCAGTGGCAACCGAAAGCGGCGCGCTCAGCGGGTTGGCAGGAATGTTGTTTGGCCTGCTCTGGCTGGTGTTTATTGTGCTGTACTTTTTGGGTTTGATTCTGGCGGCGGTCAAGGCCTACCAGGGAGCGATGTTCAAACTGCCGATCATCGGCAACATGGCCGCCAAGTGGGCGGGAGTTTAGTGGGGTCAGAACCGCCTGCGGTAGCGGGCGGTTGATCTTTGATTGTTAAGGCCGAGAACTTCAAAGGTGAACCGCCCGCTACCGCAGGCGGTTCCGATCGCTCGCTTCAAACACCCGCGCAAAAACCTCATCGACGTTCTTCAAATATTTCTCGAGTGAAAAAACTGCATCGATTTGTTCGCGACTGATATGAGCGGCGATGTCTTTGTCCGCTGAGACCAACTCGCGAAAATCTGCGCCCTCATCCCAGCATTTCATCGCATTTCGCTGTACCCATTCGTAAGCCGTTTCACGAGCGGTGCCCGCTTGCGTCAGCGCCAGCAGCAGTTGGCCACTGAAAACCAGCCCGCGAGTCGCATTGAGGTTTTCCAGCATGCGTTCGGGATAAACGACCAACCCGTCGAGCAGTGAAGCCGCTTTCTGCAGGATGTAATCCGTGGCGATGCTCGAATCGGGCAGCACGACACGTTCGGCTGAGGAGTGCGAGATATCGCGTTCATGCCACAGCGCGACGTTCTCAAGTCCAACGATACTGTTCGCGCGCACCACCCTCGCCATCCCGCAAATTCTTTCGGAAAGGATCGGATTGCGCTTATGCGGCATCGCGCTCGACCCCTTTTGGCCTTTCTTGAATTTCTCCTGCGCTTCGCGAACTTCCGTGCGCTGCCAGTGACGAACCTGCAGCGCGAACTTATCGAGCGACGAAGCGATGATGGCCAGCGTGCAGAGGTATTCCGCGTAGGAATCGCGCTGGACGATTTGCGTCGAGACGGGCGCAGGTTTCAATCCGAGCCGCTCGCAAACCTTTTCTTCGACTTCGGGACCGAGGTGGGCGAACGAGCCGACGGCGCCGCTCAATTTTCCCACCGCCACCGCTTGATGTGCGCGCGTCAGGCGTTCACGATTGCGGCTCATCTCGTCGTACCAAAGCGCGAACGTCATCCCGAACGAGGTTGGTTCGGCGTGAATGCCGTGTGTGCGACCGATCTGCGGTGTCGTCTTGAATTCAAAGGCGCGCCGCTTAAGCACTTCGAGCAGCGCATCGATTTTCTTTAAAAGAATGTCACACGCATCGCGCAGCAGCAGTGCGTTCGCGGTATCGACGACATCGGAGGAAGTCAGTCCGTAGTGAACGAAACGTGCAGCTTCGCCAATCGATTCGGCCAGGTTGGTCGTGAACGCGATCACGTCATGATCGGTAGTCTTCTCGATCTCGTTAATGCGTTCGACAGAAAATTTCGCGCGCTCTTTTATTTGTTCCAGGGCGTCACGGGGAATCGTGCCCATCTCAGCGTGGACTTCGCACACGGCGATCTCGACGTCCAGCCACTTCTGGAACTTGTTCTGTTCAGACCAGAGAGCGCCCATCTCGGGCAGGGTGTATCTCGAAATCATGGTTTCAAGTTTAAGGTTTCAAGTTTCAAGTTCTTCTGCCCAAACTTGAAACGTGAAACTTGAGACTCGAAACTTATTGTAGCGCCGTCGAACTCACAAAATATTTTGCCAGGTACCATTTGCCGTCGCGCTCGACCAGGGTGAAGGTTTCCATTGCATGGCCGCGCTCAAATGATGTTTGATAGATCGCGATCAACGAGTGACCGGCAACGGGCGCCGTTCCCGTTTGCTCTTCGCGCGCGGATTGGAGGTTCCGCACGTTGGCGCGGCCGAGTTTCTCTCGCAGCCTTTCAAACGTAGTCTTCGATTCTTCCAGCGTGGTGTCTCTGCGCCATTCGTCGGCCGCTTCATTGTAAAGTTTATCGTGGCGGCCGGTGCTGATGTCTTCAATCGCCGTGTCCAGCACAGTCTGCGCATCCGCGGGAATTCCGGACCGCCGCTCGCCCCGAGTGCACGAGGCGAAAATCAACGCCAACGCAACGACAAGCAGAGTCGGCAGAGCGGGGCAGTAGCCCGACCGTAAGGGAGGGCGTTGAACGATCTGTACGCCCTCCCTGACGGTCGGGCTACTGCCCCAATTTACACTTCGATCCAAGCAGTCGGCTCTTTCGGAAAAGATAGAATGATTTCGGTGTCGCTTCGAAACAGCGGCGAACGCTCATACAAAGCGGTTTCCGCGGTGATTTTCGCCAGATAAGGATTGTTCGCGCGCTGCGACATGTGCGCGAGGACGATATGCCTCGCCTGTCCATCAAAGCCGCCCACCAGCCATTCCGCAACGTCTTCATTGGACAGGTGACCGAGCCGTGAAAGGATCCTTTGCTTCAATTCCCACGGGTAGTTTTCGACCGTCTTCAGCATGTCGCGGCTGTGGTTCGATTCGATAACGATTGCGGCGCACCCGCGCAGTTGCTGGGCAATCAATGTCGTGACATGGCCAAAATCCATCAGCGTGGCGACCTTCACACCGTTGTGCGTCGCGGTAAAGCCGAAGTTATCGACCGCGTCGTGCGGCACCGTAAAAGGATGAAAGTCGATCGCGCCGATGCGAAAGTCCTGACCCGAATCGATCTCGACCATGCGATCGCGCAAGGCGTCAGCCCGGCGGCGCGGTTCCTCGTTCGTGGCGTTGCGTCGATCCAAAATGTAGGCGTTGTGCGTCTTTGCCGACATGTACACGGGACAATCAAGGTCCTTCATCAGCACCCGCAGTCCGCCTGCGTGGTCGCCGTGCTCATGAGTGATTAAAATCCCGTCGAGCGAGTTTGGATCTTCGCCGAGTTGACTCATGCGGCGCGCGATCTCTCTCGCGCTGAGGCCGGCATCCACCAGCACACGCGTGCCGTTAGCTACCAGCAGCACCGCATTACCTGTTGAGCCGCTGCCCAGAACCGAAAGTTTCATTACGAGGGGATTATACGGGAAAAAGATCGGAATTCAGCGGCAGATTTACGCGGATAAGAGTTCTAAATCATGATCGGCGTAGATCGTGTATCCGCGGCTGATCAATTCTCTTAGATTTCCAAGCGCGCTCGATCGACAACAAAGCCATTCAAGTTTCCCAGCGCGCCCAGCGCCAGCTTAGGCGTGGTGAAGTGTTCTTGCGCCAGCCGCAGAGTGTCTTCCTGAGTAACCGCTTCAATTCGCTGGAGGATCTGGTCGGTAGGAATCCTTCTGCCGTGAACGATCTCCTGGCGTGCAAGAGCGCCGGCGCGCGCGCTGGAAGATTCCAGGCTTAACAAGACTGAAGCCACGGCCTGATCCTTTGCGAGTTTCAACTCGTCATTCGTCACAGGTTCGCGTACGACCCGACGTAATTCTTTCAAAGACAAATCCAAGACCTGATCGATGTGTACCGGTGAAACGCCGGCATAAATCGTGAACATGCCTACGTCCGTGAAAGTGTTTCCGCCGGCGCCAATGGCGTACGCCAGACCTCGATCTTCGCGGATCGATTGCCACAGGCGACTGGACGTGCCGCCCCCGATAATCGTTCCCAACATGCTGGCGATGTAGCGATCCTCGCTCCTGGCCGAAGGCCAGGGCGCGGCGACGATCAAGTGCGCCTGCTCCAGTTCGCTCTTTCGCTCAATCAAAATCGGTGCCGAAGGGGCGGGTGCCGCGGCGCTGAAACCGTTCTCTACATGGCGGTTGCTGCCCCCGAAAAACTTGAGCGCCAGGTCCACGAACTGTTGATGATTAACGTTGCCGGCCGCCGCGATCACCAGATTTGCGGGCGCATAGTTCTGCGCATGAAAGGCTGAAGTCTTCTCGCGATCAAAGTTCGAGACTGTTTCCACCGTGCCTTCGATCGGCCGTCCAAGAGAGTGATCGGGGAAGTACGCCGCGTTAAGAAGCTCGCCGAGAAGCTCGTCCGGCGTGTCTTCGATCATCTTCATCTCTTCGATGATGACGCTTTGTTCGCGTTTTAGATCGTCTTGGTCGAACCGGGGATTAGCCAGCATGTCCGCGAGTAAATCGAACGCAGCCGGCATCGCCGTATCAACGACTTTCATGGAAAATCCGGTGATCTCATGAGACGTGTAGGCGTCGAGATGGCCGCCGAGCCGGTCCGACTCGGTCGCTATATCGTGGGCGGAGCGGGTGCGCGTGCCCTTGAACAAAGCATGCTCGATGAAGTGGCAGATGCCGTTGAGTGGGGCGGATTCGTGTCGCGAGCCGCGACGCACCCAAATGCCAAAAGTGACGGATCTGAGCCCCGGCATGTGTTCGGTCAGAATGGTCAGACCATTCGGAAGCCGGGTTGTCTTAACTTGATCAATCATTGATGACGGAAAAGATTCGGTGGTAACGGGCCAGGATGCTTCATCGTAGCACGCGAACATAAGGCGGCAAAATCGCTGGTTTTTAATCGAAAAACTGCGCGACAAAACGAGGACGGTGCTTGACAGCCATGCCTCGAGTGGCTGAGAATTACAGCCATTCAAGCGGGTGAAGGTCTCCCTTGCCCATTAGCGGGTTTCAAGAATTTTGCCGCTCAGGCATCTGACGAACGCAGCGGAGAATCGTACAAACGGTCAACCAGTTTATTTCGGCAGTACAGTTGCCGTGTCTTGTTCAGTCATCGTTACGTGGTTCCGCGCGAATCGGAGGTCCAGCCGCGATGAGAAAAGCCTTCAAATTTAGTGCGCCGCTGGTGGCGATTGCTGTCATGCTGCTGACGACTGCTTCGTCAACCGCATCCGGCAAAGGCGCCCGCGGCTTAGCAACGGTCAGCGGCACGGTTCGCGATCATCGCGGATTGCCGTTATCCGGCGCGCTGATTCAAATCATTCGCGAAGGCGCGAAGAAAATCGTCACCGAAGCCCGCACCGCCGCCGACGGCAGCTTCTCAGCCAAGATCCCCGCCGGTCGTTATTCTCTCAAAGCAGTCGCCTCAGGATTCGGCGAAGTTCTTTTCTCGTCAGTCAGTGTTGCTCCATCAGCGGAAATTGCTTATCGCTTTAATCTCGAGCCGCTCGGCGCGGGCCGAACCTATCCCGAACAGCGCAGCGACCGCGATAGCGCCAAGTGGCGATTGCGTTCGGCGCAAACACAACGCTCAATCTTCCAGGCTAACGAAGGGACGGATGCGACGGTTGCCGCCGTTGAATCTGAGGCGGCGACGGACGATGAAGTCAGCGTCGTCAATGCTTCCGCCGATGAAAGCGACAAGAGCGGCGTTCGTCCGCAGGGTGTGGTCGAAACCTATTTCGCGGGATCATCGAACCCGCTTGGTTCCAGTTACCAGGGTCTTAACTTTGCGGTTGCTCTGACGGCTTCTGAGAGCATCGATTTCATCTTTGCCGGCCAGACCGGCACGGGCGAAGCGCCACAGCGATTCGAAGCAGCTGCGCGCGTGCGCTTAAATGATCGACATCGTCTCGGCGTCACCGCAGGCGGCGCGAAAATGCAATCGTTTGGCGCGATCGCTGACAAGTTCGCGCAGAGCAATCTCGGACAGATGTCGGTTCGGGCCGTTGACGAATGGATTGTTCGGGACGGTTTCGTAGTCGTGCTCGGGATGGATTATTCGCGTTTCTTTGGCTCCGGAAATGACGCGTCGTTCACGCCGCGCCTGGCAATTCAATTCGACGCCACCGCGCGCACCAGAGTGAAATTGGCTTACGCCAACATGGCTGACAGCGGCGATGTTCAGAGTGTCGCGACTTTTGAATCAAGCAGTGCAGTTTTCAAACCACCCACGACGCAACCGGTTGCTTACGTTGGTGGCCGGGCCGTGATGGCGCGCAGCCGTCGCTTTGAAATCGGTTTGGAACGCGAACTCAGCAATCGCTCGAACGTTGAAGCGACGGCCTTTGTAGATATGACTTCAGGTCGCGGCGTTGGATTGTTGGCGATGCCCGCAAGCGCTTTTTCAGGCGACAACGCAGCGGCCCTTATCCGGGTGGCAAACCAGGAAGGTTCCGCTCGCGGCGTGCGCCTCGTTTACTCGAACCGTTTGAACCACGTCTGGAATGCGTCCGCCGGCTATTCGTTCGGTCGTGGCCAGCGGCTTTCGTCCAACGGCATTCGCAATCCAGCTCAACTTTTCGAAGGCGCATTTTTCAACACGGTCGCACTGCAAATTGCCGGTGATTGGTCTACGGGCACTCACGTGCAGACGGTCTTCCGTTTCTCGCCGGAGGCGACGGTGTTCGCGATTGATCCATTCGCCGGCCAGCTCGCGGTTTACGATCCCTCGTTGAGTATTCAGGTCACGCAAGACCTTCCTACTTTTGGACTGCCGCTGCGGGCCCAGGCGATCCTCGATGCGCGCAATCTCCTGGACGTGCAGACCACGACGAGCAACGGTGAAACATTGTTGCTGGTGGCGCCCAACGGGCGGTCAGTTCGCGGAGGAATTTCGCTCCGCTTCTAGACCAGAGAACGACGCGCCTCTTTATCCTTTCTTAGTCCGACCCTGTTCCCAGAGGCGCGCGGTTTCTCCAAAATCTCGGAGGCATACGAAAAATCGGACAGCGAGGGCAAGTCAGGTCTGAACCTCAGTGCTTGGCGGTTAAGGAACCCAGCCAAAAGCGAGTGTCAGCCTGAAGTGAGGCAGCGCGATTAGTTCCGGCCAAGCGAAAAGGAAGCTGGAACATCGGTTGCTTTGAAATAAACGATTTCGTGTGTCGCATACATTAACCGCAAGCACACGATCGAGTAGTTCGATGAAAGGTTCAGTACTTACAGGACGAACGTTGGTTCTGTTGGGCGCCACGGCTTTGCTCGTGGTGGCGGGAGCCTTGAACTTTTCCCAGCGAAGGAGTCATCACGCGCCACCCACCGACGGCGCAACTTGGGTAGATAGTGCTAACGGCGTATTTGCTGAGGCGGTCGAACCCGGTTCGGCAGCGGCGCGCGCGCGAATAATTACCGGCGATCGACTGCACGCCATCAGTCCAAACGGCCAACCATGCCCACCCAGCCTGGACGGGCCGATATGCGAGCCGGTTGGGAATGCGACTCGACTTCAGATCTATCTGGACCGCGCCGGCGTCGGCGGAGAGATTCACTACCTGATCGAGCGTCCCTCTTTCCCGGCCGAGACCAGGTACTACTACGCCGACCTGGACAACCTGGGAGCGATTCAGAGGTTAACCGGACGGGACCTTTACATAAACCTTATCGGTTTAGTCTATCTTTGCATTGGCCTGTTCGTAATCTTCAAGCAGGGCTCCCGTGCGCCGTTCGTGTTGCACTTTGCGACGCTTTGTCTCACCGCCTTTGTCTTTCACTTCTACGTGTCGATCGCGAGCTATCGCGATCTGGATTTAGCGATTGCGATTCTGGACAACACGGCATTCATCCTGTTCGCGCCGCTGTTCCTGCACTTCGCGGCAATTTATCCCGTGCGCCATCGTTTGTTCGACGAGAAGCATTGGCGCGCCGTGTACCTGTATCTGCCGTCGATGATTTTGGCGTCGGTCGGCGCGATCATGTTTCTGCGTGATCAGCTTGTCCTGCTCGCTCCGCCGTTGAGCGCAGTGTTGGATTATTCGCCGGCATTCGTCGGGCGCTACTATCGAATCTCTTTCATCCATTTTGTCGCCGCGTTGGTGATTAGCGCGGCCATCCTGATTCGTCGTTTCATCGTCAGCAAGAACACGGTCGCGCGCCAACAATTGAAGTGGGTCGTGTCGGGATCGGCGCTGGCGATTGTGCCCTTCACCTTGCTTTACGGAATCGGTTACGTGGCCGGCGCCGACACGGCAGGGCCCTTAACTGACGTCGCATTTCTCCCGCTGATTTTGATTCCGCTTTCATTCGGCTATTCGGTCGTTCGCTATCGTTTGATGGATGTCGAGTTGGTCGTGCGTCGCGCTGCGGTCTATGCGGCGACGTCTCTGGCGATTGCATTTTTGATCGGCCTCGTCGTTTATATCTTTGGGCTCTATGCACTCGGCGGCGGGGTTTCATCTTCGGACCAAATTACTCTTAAGCTGATAGCCTCGATCGTGCTGATGGCCGCGATCGTCATGATTGCCGCGCCGGTAAAGAACTTTCTTCAGGAGCGGGTTGACCGGCTGTTCTACGGCCGCCGTTATGACATGCGTCACAGCCTGCTCGACTTTGGACGCACGATTTCCGCCAGCACGGCGCTCGATCCTTTGCTCGACTCGCTAATTTCGCGCTTGCGCGAAGTGATGAACGTCGAGCGCGTCGCGATTTTTATCGAAGACCAGACCGATTCATCCGGCTATCGAGTTGCCCGCACCGCGGGGCTCTCAGAGCTAAGTGCGCCACCTGACTTTCGCGAGATGATTCGCGCCCGCTCGGCTGAGACGGGCGTCGTCCGTGCAGACGATCTTGAGTTGCCAACGGAAAGCGGCAGTTTTGTCCGGCGCACGCTGCATTATTACCTGCCGTGCGTGGTTCGTGGCCGGATGGTGGCGGTGATCGGATTAGGACGATCCAGCGATGGCGCGCTGCTTTCGTCGGAAGACGTCGAGATTTTGCGCACCGTGTCGGGCTATATCGCGGTCGCCATAGAGAACAGCCTGCTTTACCAGGAGCAGAAACACCGTGCCGCCGAACTCGAAGCTGCTGAAAGAATTCAACGAGTCGATCGTCGAATCAATCAACGTCGGCTTGCTGGCGGTTGATTTGAACGGCAACATCACGCGCTTGAATTCCGCGATGGAAGAAATCTTCTCGATGACGCGCGAAGAAGCCAATGGCAAGAACGTCGAGGATCTCTTTGCCGAAGATTTCGCGGACACTCTGCGACAGGTGTTGGGACCGGAAGGTTGGCACCTCAGCCAGACGCGCCAGATCTACAAGCTGCACACGATTACGCGTGCCGGCCGTTCCGCGGTGCTTAACATCGCGCTGGCCCCGCTGTACGCCGATACGGAAGAGCAGACAGGCGCGCTGGTAGTTCTCGAAGACGTCACTCAGCGCCTGCAACTGGAAGAACAACTTCAGCAGCGCGAAAAACTCTCTTCGATCGGTTTGTTGGCGGCCGGTGTGGCCCACGAGGTGAACACGCCTTTGACCGGCGTGTCTTCTTACACGCAAATGCTGCTGGGCATGCTGCCGGAAAGCGATCCGAAACACGCACTCCTCGAGAAAGTTCGCCGGCAAGCCGATCGCGCCACCGACATCGTTAATAACCTGCTGAACTTCTCGCGCACCGGCAACGCGGAAGAGTTTAATCAACTCAACATTCATCGGGTGCTCGACGACACCCTGCAACTGCTCGAGCCGCAACTTCGGCGCAGTCAAATTGAAATTGTGCGCGACTACGGTGAGGAGTTGCCGGAGGTCCACGGCAATTCAGGCAAGCTGCAACAGGTCTTTACGAACTTAATTCTGAATGCGCGGGACTCAATCTCGAACGGTAACGGTTTGGTCACGCTAAAGACGCGCAACGGTGAAGACGGTCTGGTAGTCGTCGAAGTTGCCGACAACGGTGTCGGCATCGCGCCCGAACACGTCGCGAAGATTTACGATCCATTCTTTACCACCAAAGGCGTCGGCGGTGGCACCGGTCTGGGGTTGGCCGTCACGTACGGAATTGTGCAGGAACACTCAGGCCACATCACCGTCCTGAGCACCCCGGGTCAGGGTTCAACCTTCCGCATCACCCTTCCCACCAGCGATCCCAGGGCCCGCATGAAAGTCGCCGTTCACTAACGGCTTCGTCTCGTCCCCAAGTTACTTTTGAAATCAATTTCAGTCATAATCTCGGCTTTGCAAAGTGATCTGTGATGGCTAAGAGAGGCTCAATCCTCGTCGTTGACGACGAAGAAATCATGCGCGACGTGCTCGAGACCTTGCTCTCGGCCGAAGGCTATCGCGTTGATTTGTCGAAGACCGGCGAAGAAGGACTGGACACGTACACGAAGCGGCCTTACGACGTCGTTCTGCTGGACGTGTCGATGCCGGGCATCGGTGGACTGCGTGCGCTGGAAGAGTTCTTGAAGTTGGATGCGGACGCCGTCATCCTGATGGTTACCGCGTACGCGACGTTCGACACCGCGATTGCCGCGTGGGAGAAGGGCGCGTTCGGCTGCATTCGCAAGCCGTTTCAGAACGAACACATTAAGGCGCAGGTGGCCGCCGGCATCAAGCGACGCCGCAAAGAAGAAGAGCGCCGCTCTCTGCGACAGGCGATGAGCCGCGACGTCGATCGCGGCGCGATCATCGGCCGCTCAGACATCATGCAGGAGGTCTTTCGCGTCGTGGAGCAAGTCGCGCCGGCGCGCTCGACGGTGCTGATCACCGGCGAAAGCGGCACCGGCAAAGAACTGATCGCAAAGGCAATTCACGAAGCCAGCCCGCGCGCCGGCCGGGCGTTTGTGACGGTCAACAGTTCGAACATTCCTTCTGAGTTGCTCGAGTCCGAGTTGTTCGGTCACACGCGCGGCGCATTCACCGGCGCGGTTGCCGCGAAGAAAGGTTTATTCGAAGTCGCTGACGGCGGCTCGATCTTTCTTGATGAAATTGGCGACATCCCACCCGAGACTCAGGTGCGTCTGCTCCGCGTCATCCAGGAGAGGGAATTTACGCCGCTGGGTGATACGACGCCGCGTCGCGTTGATGTGCGCATCATCGCCGCCACGAATATTGATTTGAAAGAAGCCGTGCGTCAGGGAGTATTTCGCGAGGATCTTTACTATCGCTTGTCTGTTGTGCCGATTGAGCTGCCGCCTTTACGTGACCGGCATGAAGACATTCTGCCGCTGGCGCAGCATTTTGTTCGCAAATACAACGAAGAAAACGGCCGGCAGGTCTCGGAACACGTTAATCCCGAGGTGCTGTCACTGCTTGAGAATTATACCTGGCCCGGTAACGTGCGCGAGCTTGAGAACGCGATCGAGCGCGCGGTGGTAATCGCTCCTGGAGACGAGATCACACGTGAATGCCTGCGCCGCGAAATTGCCGATCCGCAAGCTGCCGCCGCCGTCGCGCGCGAAGCCGTGGGCGCATCGTCGGGAATCGACGTCACACGGGGCGTGAACTTCTACGACGAAGTGCGACGCTTTGAAATCGATCTCATTCGCCGCGCCTTGGATCAAACCGGCGGACATCAGTCTCGCGCCGCGCGCCTGCTCGGTATGAATCCCACCACGCTTAACTCAAAGATCAAAACCTATAACATCAACCTGCGCTCTTAGTTGCTGGAAAAAAAGCTTTACACCCCTGGATGTTTGGCATAGGCTTGCGCCCGTCCCAACTTTCCACACAAGGAGCAAATGAATATGGCCACGAAAAAGAAAGCGGCCAAGAAGACGGCCGCCAAGAAGAAGGCCGGCAAATCCTCATCAAAGGGAAAAGCCGGAGGAAAGAAGAAGGCAGGAAAGAAGAAGCGGGGCATGAAGGCCGACATCGGTCCACCCGTTGGCGGGCCGTAAACCTAATTTTGCGGGCCGAGACTCGATGCATCATCAGTCTCGGCCCTATTTCTTTTTGGGGACTCGTCAAGCGCTATTAAGAAGCGCTATTTGCCGCCGGAGTTCAATGATGTCGGGTCTCGCCAGGTAAGACTTGTAGTTGTCAGTTCCCCACACGCCTTCCAAAGACGACAATACGGATTCAGCCTGTTGTGCAGATTGGCGCGCTCCATCTTTGTCGCCAAGCTTATCCTTCGCTCTTGCCTGGACTGCGTAAGCACGCCACAGAGATTCATTTTGTTTCGCCGAGGCAAAGCGCGACTGCGCTTCAGTGGCACTGGTCAGCGCGCCCTGCGCATCGCCCGCCGCTAACGACGCTTCACTGAAAGCCAATAACGCTTCTGACAACCAGAGCGGGTTGTGCAGCGTGCGGGCCATTTGCACGGCCTGTTCACATTCTTTGCGGCCCGCCGCCGCCTGCCCGGAACGCGCCAGAGCCAGACCCAATGTCGCTCGTGAGCGAACAGCGCTTACTTTTATTTCAGAGCCGGCAATGGCCAACGCCCGGCGGGCTTTGCTGACAGCCTCAACGGCTTTCGCCTCGCTCAAGGCCAGCCCGGCCGCAGAGACCGTGGCGTCGGCGAGGAGATCCTTGTACGCCTCCTGACCCGGCGGCTCAGCAATCGCGAGCGCTTCATCCAAGTTCGCATGCGCGTCAGAAAATCTGCCTAAGCGCCATGCGGTCGTTCCCAGGTAGTCGGCCGCATAACCCGTCGCAAGTTTTGAGTTGATCGACTTTTCGATCTTGTAGTCTTCGTAAAAATGGTTCCAGGCTTCGGGAAATCTTTCGCTATCGAGCAACACGTACCCGAGCCCGTTGTGCCCGTATGCGACGTACTGATTGTCGCCGACGGCCTGCGCCGCGTTGAGCAATCGTTCAAATGTTTGCTTCGCGTCGTCGTACTTGCCCAGCTCAATCTGCACGTAACCGAGATTGAAATAGGTGCTGAACGTTTCCTTACCGTAACGACCCTGCTCAAAGAATTTTAGTGCGTTCTGGAGGTGGGTCTGCGCGGCTTCGGGATTGTCTTCCTGCTTGCGCAGGCCACCGAGCGCCAAATGCGCGCGCGCCTCGGCGTATCGCCCTTTGTAAAGCTGGGCCAGGCGAAGTGCCTCGTTGAAATTTTTTTCGGCTTGCGGAAAGTTGCCGCGAATCAGATACGCCTTGCCGATTTCGATCAGGCCGAGCGTCGTGCGATTCTCCATTCGGTTGGCGCTCGCTAACTCCATTGCCTGTTGCGAATACTGTTGCGCCTTCGTCGCATCGCCGGCCAGGATAAAAGTGTTGCTCAACTGTTGGAGCGTCCTGATCCGCTGGTCGTTGTTCTCCAGACTAGTCGAGCGCTCGAGCGCCTTTCCAAACGCCGCTTCCGCCTCCGCAATCTTTCCCTGCTGCTGAAGCAGGCTGCCGCGCTGAAAAAACACTTCGGTCATCCCTTCGATTTCGTTCGAAATGTTGAAACGGTCATTGGCTTGCTTCAGCGCGTTCTCGGCTTCCTGATATTTTTGCGCGCGACCGAGTGCGACTCCCAGTCGCAGAAATGCGGCCGCGCTGTTCGGATCGATCTGCGTGGCTTGCCGATACGCCTCGATTGCCTGTTCGAGCTGTTCACCCTTTTCATGAGCGCGGCCCAGATCGACAAGGGCGAAAGCCTTCTCGTTTGCCGGGACAGTCGATACCAGTTGGCGATAGTTTTCGACGGCGGACGGAAAATCGCGCGTCACCGTATTTGAGATCGCTTCCAACCGCAAACGGTCGACGGGCACCAGCGCCGCCCGGTTCGGAACTAGATTTTGCGCGATGAGCAATTCGGTTTTTGCGTCGTCCGGAACATCCAATTCAGTCCACGCTTCCGCCAACCGCGCGTGTGCGAGCGCAAAACGATCATCAGTTGCCACGGCTTGCTGCAACAACTTGCTCGACTTGAAGAAGGCGCCTTCGCGCATGGCGTTAACGCCCAAATCGTACAGATGCCGGGCTTGAGGCGTGGGCTGATGCACGGTGGGACGAGTCAGCCACCAACCGAGGATTCCAAGCAACGCCACCGCTATGACACCTGCAATCACGTACCCAACCGAAATTCGTGGCCTGCGAAAGATGTCTGACAAGGTCGCGAGGGCGCCCGTCGGTTGTTCGCCGCTGGCATGCGACGGCAGTCGTGGGATAACGCGCATCTCGGCCGTCGCCGCAAAACCGGACCGCACATCCGCCAGGTCTTCAGCCATTTCGTCAGCCGATTGATAGCGATCAATTGGCTTCTTCGCGAGCGCCTTCAGCACAATGTGATCGACTGCCTCAGATACGTCGCTGTTGATGGTCGAAGGCGGGACCGGATCATCGCGGATTATCTTTGTGCAGATTTCCATGCGCGTAGTGCCATCAAATGGCGCCCGCCCCGCGATGCATTCGTAGAGTAGAGAACCGAGCGCGAAGATGTCACTGCGGGCGTCGATGCCTGAACCAAGTGCTTGCTCCGGCGACAAATATAGCGGCGTGCCGACGATGACGCCTTCCTGAGTTTGTGACGTCAGCAGAGTCTGACGTTCCGGATCGCTTTCCGTCATCGAATCGATGTTGAGTTGCTTGGCCAGGCCAAAATCCAGCACCTTCACATCGCCGCGGTGGTCGATCGCAACGTTTGACGGCTTGATGTCGCGATGGACGACACCGTTGCGGTGCGCTTCGCCAAGGGCTGCGGCCACTTGTTGAATCATTCCCAGCGCGCGCGCGATAGTCAGCGAATCTCCCTTCAACAAATCGGCGAGTGTTTGACCCTTCACCAGCTCCATCACGATGTACGGCTCGCCCTCTTTTGTCTCGCCGTAATCGTGAATCGTGGCGATATGTGGATGTGACAAGGCCGACACGGCGCGGGCCTCGCGCAGAAACCGCGTGCGAAAGTGCTGCTCGTTTTGTCCCGGTTTGATTGTGAGGGTCTTGATCGCAACGCGCCGCCCGAGCACGGTGTCTTCGGCCACGTACACGACGCCCATGCCGCCTTCGCCGATCTTTTCGATGACGCGATAGTGCGAGATGGTCTGGCCGATCATGTTGGTCGCGATGACGCCGGGTTAAATTGTGGAACTCGTGACGTTGGGACGTAACGACAATGGCACACTCGCATTGTGGGACAAAGCGGTAGTGATTTCAAGAGTTACGCGCGTCTGCGAAAAGTCTACAGTGGCGCGCTTGTCGATGTGATAAGCTCTGCGCGGAAAGCGAGAAAACACGGTGCGAAGACGCAAAATCGATGGCTGTCCAATCGCGGGGGCGCTGCAACTGATCGGCGATAAATGGACGCTGCTGGTCGTACGCGAGCTTTACGCGCGGCCAAAGCGCACCACCGAATTGCTGGAAGAACTCCACCCGATCAGCAGTCGCACGTTAATGGGTCGCCTGAAAGAGATGGAGCAGGACGAAATAATCCTGCGCGTGAATTACGGTGGCTTACCGCGTCGAGTGGAATATGAACTAACTGAGCGCGGCCGGCGGCTCGTGCCTTTGCTCGACGCGCTGATGAAGACAGGTCAGGTACTCGACTGTAATGATTGCGAGGATCGCAAACAGCAGTTGGGTTACTACTGCGACTTTTGTCCTAATGTCCGCACCGCATCCCGATACATCGAGATAGACGAACGCGGCTTTGACCGCGACATCACGCCGATCCCATCGGAACCTGCCCCCGCGCGACGTCCAAAAGACGACATTGTGTTGCTGTGAATTTCGCGCTCTATTTCGGCGGCGCCTTCTTGTGAATGATGAAATAAAGCTGGTTCGCCAAGCCGAGGTTGATTGGCTTTAGGATCTTGTACTCCTGTTCGGCTTTCTTCTTATCTCCCGAATTCAAGTAAGCAAAGCCGAGATTGAAATGCGCACCCGCGTAATCGGATTTCAGACGTATTGCTTCCTTGTGCGCCGCAATCGCTTCCTTCCATTTCCCTAACTGGCCATAAGCGAATCCCAAATTATTCTGCGCCGCGGCCCAATCCGGTTTGAGTTCCGTAGCAACCTTAAACTCTGAGACCGCGTCGTTCTTCTGCTTCTCTGCGATCGACGCGTCGGTTTGCTTCCACTTGCTGAACGTAAGCCCCAGGTTGAAATGGGCCTCAGGCATTTTCGGATCGAGCTCGATCGCCTTCTTCAACGGAGCGACGGCTTCTGCGAATTTGCCCAGGTTGTTGTAAACCCAACCGAGGTTGCTGTGCGCCTCAGCGTAATCCGGCTTCAGTTGAATCGCTCGCTTGAGCGGCGCTTCCGCTTCACTCCAACGCTTGCTCTTGCCGAGCGCGTAACCCATGTTGTTGTTCGCTTCGGCGTCGTCCGGCTTTAGGCGAATGACCTGCCGGTAAGTTTCGGCTGCCTCCGGGTACTTGCCCAGCTTGTCGTACATCCATGAAAGATTGCTGTAGGCCTCGGTGTAGTTCCCGCGGTAACGAACGGCCAGCTTGTAAGCATCCGCCGCCTCAGTGAATTTCTCCTGCCGCCGGTACGCGTCGCCGAGATTGTTGTGCGCTTCGGCGTATTCAGGTTTGACGGTAAGCGCCTGTTTGTACGCCGCGATCGCTTCATCGAACTTGTTCGCGTTGTACGCCGCGACGCCCTGGTCGTAATAGATGAGGCTCAATGATTCGCGTGCCGGAGAATTTTGCGGTGCGAGCTCGAGCGCTTTCTTCAAAGGGGCGATCGCTTCGGCGTCACGATCAAGTTTTAAGTAAGCATTGCCGAGCGCGACATAAGCATCGGCCCAGTCCGGCTTTTGTTGAATCGCCTCGTTCGCGGCGGCGACGGCTTCGTCGTAACGCCCCAGGTTGAAATACGCTTCACTCAGGTTCAGATGCGCCTCGGGGAAGTCCGGCTTTTGACGAAGCGCGCGTTTGTATAAGTCGATGGCTTTCTCGTACTGACCGGCATCGAACTGATCGTCGCCCTGATTGTTCAGTTCGTCGGGACCGCCGACGCGCCGCGCGGCGTCACCGAGCGGCTTTGTCGATTCAAGTCCGCGGTCGCCGGTGCCGGTGTTTGTCGTTGTGCTGCCGCCGCCGCCCGTCTGTCGCGTGCCTCCCGTGCCTGTCCGATCAGTTCGAGTGGTCGAAACGGTGTCACGTTGTGGCTTACTGACTTTCGTGGTGCGGGCGACCGTTTTCTTTTCAGGACGCTTCGCATGATGCGAGACGGTTTTCGGAGCGGTGAAAACACCGCGGCCAGACCGTGATTCAACCTCAGCGGCGGTGGCGAGTTCCGCGCTTGAGCCACCGGTGATGTCCTGCGCCAGCGAACCGGTGAAAAGCGGCAACCCTGAAACCGCCAGCGCCAGGAACGCCGCGGCTAGACTAGAACGCATTGAGTTAGAGTTTTTTTTCATAGTGCGCTGGGCTAGATCTGCTGCTCGTGCCGGAAAAGTCTACTGTGCCCCGCCCTCGGCCACAAGTTTTAGACTCGGCTTGACCTGGCTTGCGTTTGCCGCCTTGCCAACATTAAATGACCGTATGAGTTGTCGATTGCGGATAATTGGCTTAATCGCCGCCGTTTTCTTGGTTCTCGGTGTTTCAGTTGGCGGTCAGGATTATTTGCCTCTGGCCCCACCCGACAGAACACTCATCTACACGCTGGATGAACGGAGCGCCTTAACCCCACTTGCATTCGAGACAGCTCGAACACCGCTGAAAGTGACTGAGAAAGCGAAAAGCACGAAGACCAGCTACATCGAAATAGCCGGTGAACATTCGTCAAAGATCCTTTCGACCACACCGCGCATCTTTCTGTTCACGACCGAGCGGCAGGGTAGTCATCCACCGTTCATTGTCTGGCTGGCCCCAAAATCGGGTGCGCGTCGGGCAACGGCTATAGCCCAATCGGGCCTGACCGGGTTCGCGATCGATTCGGGACAAATTGTTAAGCCGACCATCCGCGTGCTGGAAAAATTTGGCCACGAGGTTTTCATGGAACTGCGGCCGCGGACTTCGCTTGTGCCCGGTGAATATGCGATTATTGGCGACGACTTGACGCGTGTTGCGACGTTTCGAGTTTCAACCGAAGCAATCCGTTGAGTCAGGAGTTTTTTTAGAAATGCCCGAACCGTTGAAGTTATCAACAGTGCATCAGGCGCCGCGGACAGGATTTTGGCCGGCTTTAGCAATGTTTTTGATTTGCGCGTCTGCCAGTTTCGGTCTGGCCGGGTGCAATTCCGGAGATCAAAGAAGCGGGAGCGGTAGCAGTGTGGCTTCGGCGAGTCCCGCCGTTAACACCAATCCTGCGCGTCCCGCCGCACCGTCGAGAATCGTTCCGACTGGTCCGGTGGCGCTGTCACAAGAAATTCGCGACACGAAGGTCAAGACACTCGATGGCGGTTCACTTAAGCTTTCCGATTATGACAACAAAGTCGTCGTCGTAAACATTTGGGCAACGTGGTGTGGGCCTTGTCGTCAGGAGATGCCGGATCTGGTGAAGCTCAGCCAGGAATACAAGTCGCGCGGTCTGGTCGTGCTGGGACTGGCGACGACTTACAACGAGCGAGATGATCCCGAACAAGTCAAGCAGTTCATCAAGGCGCAGAATGTACAATACAAAATTCTTTGGGATGATGGCGCGTTAGCGGGTCCGCTGGTGCAGAGTGTGAACGGCCGAAGCATCATTCCGCAGAGTTTTGTCATTTCGCGTGATGGAAAGATCGTGAAGCACTTCTCCGGTTTCAACGCGCAGCAAACGCCCACGCTTATGCGACAGGCCGTCGAAGAGGCGTTGAACGACAAGAGTAAAGCTTAATAGGGGCAGCAGGAACTTTTGAGCCACCTGCTTCAGCAGGTGGTTTTGCTTTTGAAGCGGAACAGGATTCTGACCGTGAGTACCGACGTCAAACAGAAACTTCAGGGCGAGCTCGACCAGCTGGAAAGCGAGTTGCGCGTGCATCTGCCGAAGGAGATCAAACGCGCGCGCGAGTTTGGCGACCTGCGCGAGAACTCTGAATATCAGACTGCCCTCCAACGGCAGACTATGGTCAAGGCCCGCATCCGTGAGCTTCGCCAAAGACTGAGTGAAGTCGCTTCAATTGATCTGTCAAAGGTTTCACATGACAAAGTGGGTTACGGCTCGGTCGTGGTTCTCTATGACGGCGAGCGCGAAGAAGAGGTGACTTACCGTCTGGTCACGCCGGAAGAGTCCGATCCAACGGCGGGTTTAATCTCGACTGTGTCGCCCGTCGGGCGCAGCCTGATGGGCAAAGCGGAGGGCGACGAAGTCACGGTGACGACGCCCGCCGGCTCGCGCACGTTTGAGATAAAGAGCCTCAAGACGCTGCATGACGAGAATAAGGCTGGATAGAACAATTGCTGGCTAGACTGGCGGCGGCGGCGTCCGCCCGGCAATCGCCTAATCAATACTGTCTCCAGCACTTACGCATTGAACCGTTCCGCAAAACGTATTACACTGTGCGTCCTCGCGAGGTAGGGTTCCCCCGGTCCCGATGAGCCTGCCAGCCCCGGTCCGGAGAAAGTACAAACGATGACAATTTCCCGGCGAATCTTTATGCAGACAGCATCCGTTGCTGCCATCGCGGCTGCCACGATCGGCAAATCAACCTTAGCGGTTCTCGCTCAGGGCGGTGCCACTGATCCACTGTCTTACTACACGCAAGCCACCTTCACTCAATACATCAATTCGATTTTTCGGATCCACGGATTAAGAACCGTCGACGTGATGTTGGAAAAGGTGCAGGACACGCTGCCCGCGAAAGAGGTACGCGCTGGCGGACGCGAATCATTCGTGCTGCACTTCCGCGGCGGCGATTTTCAGCTTCGCCAGAATACTTACACGGTCGAACATCCGGCGCTTGGAACTTTCGCATTGTTTCTGGTTCCCAGCGGGGCCGACGAGCATGGCGCGCAAAGTTATGTCGCGACGATCAATCGGCTCGCGCACGCATCTAAGCCCAGCGCCGCACCCAAGGCCATGCCGCGTAAGTCGGCTCCGGAATCAACGCCAAAGCCTGAGTCATCAGCGCCGGCGAAGGTTGCTCCTGAGCCGAAAACTCTCGGCCCGTCCGAATCACCGAAGCCTCGGGTAAAGGTTAAGCCGCGCAGACGCAAGGTTGACCCGGACCTGTATCCAGAATTCGATTACGATTACTAAGCAGATATTTCAGCCCGCTGGCGTGACCCCGATTAGATAGACGTTTTCTTGACACTCTTAGAGTGCGTTTCTATCATCCTGTTTGAAGTTCCCTTCGGCAGCGGCTCGGTCTCAAAGAGTTTAGTAACGCAGCCTCAGAAAGCGTAAGGATGTTTGGAGCCAGCATTGGGCGCGCGGGTCAGCGCATTATCGACGCGATGGTGCGGTGGCTTGCCCGCGGGCATATAAGTCCGAACTTTCTGACTTTCGTCGGCGTAGCGATAAATGTCGGGTCGGGGCTGCTGTTTGGATGGGGCCAGTTCTTCTGGGCCGGAATCATCCTGATCGTCGCGAACCTGTTCGACATGCTCGATGGGCAGGTAGCGCGCTTGTCCGGCCGAGTAACTCGGTTTGGTGGGTTCCTTGATTCGTCGCTTGATCGGTTGTCCGACATGGTGGTGTTTGTCGGGCTGATGGTTTTCTACGCGCGGGACACTGAGTTTCATTCAACGCTCAATGTCTTTCTCGCGGGCGCCGGATTGATGGGCTCGATCATGGTGAGTTACGCGAGCGCGCGCGCCGAAAGCCTGATCCCGAAATGCGATGTTGGCTTTCTGCGCCGTCCGGAGCGGGTGGTGCTGTTCATCATCGGCGCGTTGACGACGCATCCGGCTTCGCCCAACTTCCTTCTTAACCGAATGCCAGCGGTTTTATGGGTTCTGGCAATTGGCTCGTACTGGACGTTTGCGCACCGCATGTATCACACCTGGGTGGAACTGAATCGCACCAAACGTGAGGCGGCGCAGAGTGAGTTGTCGCCTACGAATGGCGCGGAACAACACCCAGGCGAGCGACGCCCAGAGGCGACTTTGGCGGCAAAAACCGGGTAGAGTTAGCGTCTAACTGTTTTCTGTGAGATAACTCTTGACGAACCTGCAGTCTCGGTCTAAGTTAGTCCGCGCATTTTTCTAAAAGGTAAAGCAATCTTGATCATCTGCCCCGCATGTGGAACTTCGGTTGAAGGACAACTTTGTCTTGGTTGTCCGGCTTGTGGCGCGCGCGCCGTCGGTCCGCCGCTCGCCAAACCCGAACATCAACTCGTGTCCTTTGGTCCAGCCGCGCTGGCGGCATTGGGCGGCGGTTTGATGCTAGTTGGTTTTCTGTCGTCAACGACCGTCGTGTGGATCGTCAGCAAGGGCGCGGCGCTCAACTTTGGGACGATTATCGCAGCCGGCCAAACGGCGGCGTGGCAGTTGAAGTGGATTTCAGTGCCGGTAGCAATTGCCGTCATTTGGGGCGGTTCGCGAGCGCTGAGAACGATTCGAGAGTCGCCGTCGGACTTCGGCGGATTGCGGATCGCGCGCAGCGGATTTAGCGCAGCGATTCTCGCGACCCTGATGGTGGCAACGTTGATCGGTGTCACTGTTCCAGAAAGACTAAGACGACGGCAGTGGGGAATCGAAGCGGCCGAGCAAGCGCGCGGCTACACTCTGCATCGCGCTTTGCTTCAGTATCGCGAGCAGCATGGAACTCTTCCTCCGCGGGACGAACTTGTTCGCGAGCTACGCACGCTGCCCGACCCGGACGGTTCGATCACAGAAGCGCTGCTTGACTACGACGCAAGTGATTACGAAGCAACCTCGGTGGTCGCTGCGGCCGCGCCAAAAAACAAACCCCTTCAACGGGGCGGTGCGATCCGCACGGTTTCACTGAATGCTACGGCTGACGCCGCGCCCGTGTCGTTTACGAGTTACGAGCTGCGCCTTCCCGGCAAAGATAAGAAACGCAACACTGAAGACGATCTGGTGGTTCGCGATGGCTTGATCCTGACTTTGGCGGAACTTCGCGATTACCGAGCTGGCCGCTCCAGCGCGCCTTAGCTCATGTCCTTCCTGGCCCGCTTCCGTCGTAAAAAAGAAGATCCTGAAGTTGTTCGCCGCAGAATACTTCTGCAGTTCGGCCGCATCGGCGAAGCGAACGTGATCGAAGTCACCAAAGACGACGAAGGCAACACGATGCTGGCGTACAGCTACACCGTCGGCGGCGTAGACTATCAGGCGTGGCAACGTCTCGACGACGAACAGTTGCGCCGCCCCCATGACTACTTCCCTGACGCGCGGGTTGACTTGCGCTACGATCCCAAACGACCAGTCAATTCGTTCGTGGTCTGATCACCAATCTTAAATTTAATCTGGAATCTGAAATCTTGAATCTGAGATTTGCCGGTCTCTGTATTTTGTACTTCGTGCTTTGTACTTAGTACTTAGTACTTTGTACTTTGTACTTTGTGCTTCGTACTTGGTACTTTGGTCGCCGGCGAATCGCTTCGGTTCAAGTCGCTGGAAACCATAAGAATCAAAGTACTAAGTACAAAGCACGAAGCCGTGTTCCAAAAAATCCTAATCGCCAATCGTGGTGAGATCGCCGTGCGCATCATTCGCGCGTGCCGCGATCTAAACATCTCGCCGGTCGCGGTCTTTTCCGACGCCGACGCCGCCGCCCTGCACGTGCGCATGTCTGACCAGGCACATTGCCTCGGCCCCGCGCCTTCGACCGAGAGCTACCTGAACATTCCGGCAATCATAGAGGCTGCTGACAAATCCGGCGCTGAAGCAATTCATCCCGGCTACGGTTTTTTGGCTGAGAACGCTGAGTTTGCGCGCGCGGTCAGCGAAGCCGGATTGACCTTCATCGGCCCGACGCCGGAAGCCATGGAGGTGATGGGCTCGAAAACCAGCGCGCGTCGAGCCGCGATAAAAGCCGGCGCGCCCGTGGTGCCGGGGACAACTAAGGCTTTGCAGAATCATGAAGAAGCCAAACAAGCGGCCGCGAAGTTCGGATATCCGGTGATGTTGAAAGCCGCTGCGGGCGGTGGCGGCAAGGGCATGCGGCAGGTGGCCGCCGAGAGCGAATTGAGTTCGGCTTTTGAAGCCGCGCAATCAGAGGCAGCGTCCGCGTTCGGCAATTCAGATGTTTATCTCGAAAAGGTCGTCGAGAAACCACGTCATATCGAAATCCAGGTCTTCGCCGATACCCATGGCCACTTCGTCCACCTCGGTGAACGCGAATGCTCAATCCAGCGCCGCCATCAGAAGGTGATTGAAGAATGCCCGTCGCCCATCAATGATCCCGATTTGCGGCAGCGCATGGGCGAGGCAGCGATAAAAATTGCGAAGGCGGTGAACTATGTCGGCGCCGGGACAGTTGAATTTCTTTTCTCAGACGTGACGAGTGAGTTTTACTTTCTCGAGATGAATACGCGTTTGCAGGTCGAGCATCCGGTCACTGAACTTGTTACCGGCTTTGATCTGGTGCGCGAACAAATCAACGTGGCGGCCGGCGGACCACTATCTTTCAAACAAGAAGACGTGCAGTGGCACGGCCATGCGATCGAATGTCGCGTCTATGCTGAGGATCCCGATAACAATTTCTTTCCGTCGCCCGGCAAAATCACTTTTCTGCGCGTACCCGCTGGTGCGGGCATACGGGACGACAGCGGCGTTAGTGAAGCCGACGAAGTTTCCATTCATTACGATCCGATGATTTCAAAGCTCGCCGCCTGGGGCCGCAATCGTGATGAAGCGATCGATCGCATGCGACGCGCGCTCGACGAATACGCCGTGGGCGGCATCAAGACAACGCTGCCGTTCTTTCGTGAGATTGTGCGGGATGATGAGTTCATCGCGGCGCGCCTCGACACGGGCTTTATTTCGCGCTTCAACGAACGCCGGGAGCGCGAGCATCCTGCTGGCGGTACGCAGGCTTCCAGCCTGCAGACAGATATCGCCGTCATCGCCGCCGCGCTCTCTTACGCGCAGACACAACGCACGCCGTCCCCGAATCATGACGAATCGCAAAGTAAGTGGAAGCAAGCTGGCCGCCGAACCGCGTTGGCGAACTCACTGCTAAAGACTGCGAAATGAAACTCCGCGCGACCATTGACGATGTCGAAATTGGCGTCGAGATTCGACGCGAAGGCGGACAGGTCTTCGCGAACCTCGATGGCCGCGAATACAAACTTGAAGCTCATCCGTCGCCGTCGGGCTTGACGTTGTTGACGGCTGACGGTCAAGTTTTCGATTGCCGCGTCGAAGGGCAGCCGGTGTCGGGGCAAGCCGTTGATGTTTTCGTCGGCGCCGATCAGTACGCCGTCACGCTGACTGATCCGAAGCGGCTTCGTGGCGCCGCTGCTGCAAGTGCGTCGGCGGACGGTGCGGCGCGGATCGTTGCGCCAATGCCCGGGAAAATTGTGCGCGTGCTCGTGGCGCAGGGCGCCTCGGTGGAAGCGGGCGCCGGCATCGTGGTAGTTGAAGCCATGAAAATGCAGAACGAAATGAAAGCGCCGAAAGCGGGAACGGTCGTGACGTTGAACGTCGAAGTAGGAACAACGGTTAATGGCGGCGATGTCTTGGCCGTGATTGAGTGACGTTCGTGACCACAAAGGGAAAGACTATTTAACGTTTGGCATTTGAGATTTGGCATCTGGTAAATTTGCTTTGCTTAATGCCGCCGATGTATTGCCTCGAAATGGCAAATGTCACATGTCAAATCTCAAATGATAAATAACTCGGAATTCGAGTCCATGAACGACTCAGATCTGCGAATACTCCTCTGGGATCTCGACGGCACGCTTGTCCGCGGCAAGCGTTACGGCACTTTCAAGGATTACACGATCCCGATGCTCGAAACGGTCTTCGGCACTGCGGGTTCGCTCGGCGAGATGATGGTGTCCGGGATGACGGATTTGCAGATCGTCGAAGAAGCTCTGCGCTGCAAAGGCATCACGCGGGAACAGATCAGTGCGAAGAAGGACGATCTGATTCGCTCCTACATCGAGCAGATGAAACTCGCCGTCAATAACGGCGGACACATAATCGAAGCCATGCCCGGAGCGCGTGAAGCGCTGCAGGCGGTAGAAGATCATCCGCGCTACCAGTCGGCGATGTTGACCGGCAATATCGAGCCGGCCGCATATTTAAAAGTTGAGATCACCGGTCTCGCTGAATTCTTCAAACTGCCGGGCGCGTTCGGCGACGAATCCTTCGATCGGCGCGATCTGCCGGCGCTTGCTGTGCAAAGGATCAATGAGCAGCTAGGCGCGAATCTAGCCCCTGAACAATTCATCGTCATTGGCGACACGCCGAACGATGTGGCGTGCGCCCGTCACTTCGGCACGCGCGTCGTTGGGGTTGGGACCGGCCGCATACACTCCTATGAAGAGCTGCGCGCGTGCAAACCCGATGCTTTGCTTAAGGATCTTCTGGACGTGGATCTTTTCATCCGCACACTGGATGCGTTGTGATTAGTGGATTGAAGTGTTAGAAGCCCGACCGTGAGGGAGGGCGACTCTCATCACGCGAACCAGCGTTAGAAGTTACCCTCCCTGCGGTCGGGTCTCAGCATAATTTAGATCCGGTGAAAGCCCTTCAAGATATCCTGCGTCGTTAACCGCAGGATCACCGGCCGCCCGTGCGGACAGGTCGTCGGCGAAGAGGTAAGCAGAAGCCGATCGATTAACCAGCGCATCTTTTCCGGCGCCAGCGGCATGTTGACCTTGATGGCTGAGTGACACGCGAGTGACGCAGCGATTTCGTCGCGGAGCACCTCGCGGGATTTCCCGCGCTTCTCCTGATCGATGCTGTCGAGCACTTCCGACAAAACGTTGCGTGCTTCGCTCGCCGGCAAATCAGCCGGCGTGGCTTTGATGGCGACGGTCCGGCCTGACAATCTCATCAGTTCAAAACCATAACTCTCCAACTCTTCCGCGATAGTGTCGAAAGCCGCGGCTTGCGCCGGGGTGAGATCGAACGTTTCGGGAATCAGCATTCGTTGAGACTCAGCCTGCCGCGCAGTTTCCAACGCGCGATACTTATCAAATAGAACGCGTTCGTGGGCGACGTGCTGATCGATTAGGAGCAGACCTTCGTCATCCGTCGCGATGATGAAACTTTCGTCGAGTTGGCCAAGCGGCCGAATGTTTTGTGACAGTGACTCGGATGTGACTTCGCCGACGTATTTTGTTGCCGGATTAAGCGGCGGCAACGAAGGCGCAGATCGAAGAGTCGGCGAAACTTCGGGTTCAACTGGCTCATCGGAAATCGCTTTCGCCACCGGCATCGAGTCCACCGGCAGGGGTTCTGAGAGACCGGTTTCCGGTGACGCCGCGATCTCCTCACCCGACAACTGCACTTGCACAGCGGTAGCAAAGCCAAATCCGATGCGCTCCTGCTGCGGCTCAGGGCGCAGTGTGAAAGTTGATCGCGCGAATGGTTCGATGCGTGATGGAATCTCCGTTTCGGTCACGTCCGTGGGCGTGATGCGGTTTTCGTCCACGTCGGAACCGACTTCATCTCGCCGAAATTCCGCGGACGTTTGCGTCTCAGCAGCGGGCGCATATCCCGCGCTCGCCAACGCCGCGCGCACGGCTGCGCGAACCGAATCGGCCACCGCGGCCGCACGTCGAAAACGAACTTCGGTCTTCGCGGGATGAACGTTGACGTCAACTTCTTCGAGCGGCACATCGATGAACAGAAGCGCGACCGGATAGACGCCGTGCGGCAGAATTGAGCGGTAACCTTCCGACACGGCCCGGCCAATCAGACGGTCACGCACAAACCGGCCATTGACGAAAAGGAACTGCGCGTCGCGCGAAGTGCGGCGCTCGCGCGGAGCGGAAACGAAACCTTCGACCTTCGCAATCTGTGAAGACGCAAAGCCCCCGTCTTGAGCCACCCCGCTGTTCACTTCGAGTAGCCCCTCCAGAAATTGCGCGCCGAATATCTGGTAGGCACGTTCGCGCAGGTCCTTAGCGGGCGCCACGCGAATTGTTTCGCGACCGTTGTTCGTCAGCGTGAAACTGATTTCGGGATGTGCGAGCGCGTAGTGCGTCACCAGATTCGTGAGATGAAAGCTCTCCGTCGCTTCTGAACGCAGGAACTTTCGGCGCGCCGGCGTGTTGAAAAACAGATCGCGAACCACGATGGTTGTGCCGCGCGGGTGGGCGGCGTCTTTCACATCGCGCA
Organism: uncultured Acidobacteriota bacterium; assembly: GCA_963726075.1. Taxonomy (GTDB): domain Bacteria; phylum Acidobacteriota; class Blastocatellia; order Pyrinomonadales; family Pyrinomonadaceae; genus UBA11740. Next base: position 66,276 of record CAVSAQ010000003.1, read on the forward strand.
TCCGGCCGCCTTCGATCACGACGCGCGTTGCGGCGGAAACATCTTCGGTGCGCGTTACCAGCTCGACACGCGCAACCGACGCAATAGACGCCAGCGCTTCACCACGAAAGCCCAGCGTGCCGATAGCCGCCAGATCTTCAGCTTTGCTGATTTTCGAAGTCGCGTGGCGCTCGAAGGCGAGCACCGCATCGTCGCGCGTCATTCCTTCGCCGTCGTCGGTGATCTTCAAAAGGCGCCGGCCGCCGCCTTCCACATCGACGGTGATCCGCGTTGCGCCCGCGTCAATCGCGTTCTCGACGAGTTCTTTGGCGACCGAAGCCGGTCGTTCGACGACTTCGCCGGCAGCAATTAAATTGGAAAGGTGATCTGGGAGTACGCGAATCTTTGACATAAGTGACAGATGTTAGATGCCAGATACTAGATTTTAGAACTCTGCTTCAGCCGCTCTCATTCTGTCGAGATAGCATAAGCGAAGAGCGATTTCCCCTCTCCGTAAGCGGAGAGGGGTCAGGGGAGAGGTTGTCGACTCCCAACCCCTCCCCGTTTATGGGGAGAGAGCGCCGGAAGCAGAAGTCCCAGCATCTACATCTGACGTCTCCTAAAGGTAAACTACTGTGTGTTCGTTAGAGCCCAGGTCAATCGCATCAAACATCCAGTCGACGACATAACGTCCATGGCGAGCCAGCAGCGACGTAATATTGACGTGCCGCTCCTGCAAAGTCTTCTCCGGATAAAGTAGTTCGAAGGCCCGCTCAAGTTGCCGGCGCAACGCCTCGTCACGTCCGATCTGCGCGCGCTGAAACCGCGTTCGCAATCCATCGAGTTGATACTTGATTTTGGCGCGGCCCTTGTCGAGCGCATCCGCCAGCGTTGGATCGACGTGGCGTAATCTGTCTTGCAGCGTGTCGAGTTCGCGGTTGAAAGTTTCAGTCGTGTGATCAAAAGCTTCTGACGTCTCTTTGCCCAAATAATTCTCAACGACGTTAGCGACGACCTGATCATACCCGGCAAAGAAATCTTTCAGCGTCAGATCGTAACGCTCCAGCGCACGCCACGTTTGTTTTTCCACCATCGTGATGCTGGCGCGATGCAGAATCGGCGTCACCGGTCGATCGAGCAGCCGATAAACCTCAGACGTCTGCGCGAAGTAAGCGATCTCAGCCGCGCCGCCGTAGTAGGTAATCGTCGGCAACAGATAGTCCTGCACGACGGAGCGCAGGGTTACGTTTGGACTGAAGCGAACAGGCTCGCGCAAGGCCCACTCGGCAAGTTCTTCCGCGGAATACTCCTGGCCGTCGGCCTTCGTTCGATACTTGCCGTTTGGTGTGCGCGACAGCGCGTGACGCGCCGCGGCTTCGTCGTGGAGAAAAAGCGGAAACGAGTCTTCCGATGGAGTTACTTGCGCGTGATAGCCGGCGTCTTGCAATTCGCGACTGCGATGCGCGATGGCCGCAGCAATCTCTGGCGCGATTCGGGCTGCCGCTGAGTAAAGCGGCGCCGCAAGCTTCTTTAGTTCGGCATCGAGCGGATCGAGAACAATCAGTCCATGCTTTGCCGTCAGGGCCGTCACCAGCCGGGCGAATGCGTCGCCGTAAGCGGTGCCAGGTGCGTATGCGTCGCGCAAGAGGGCTTCGACATCTTCCGTAAACTCACTGTTCGGTAGCGACTTCAGCAGACTTTGGATGACGCTCTCAATCGACTGATCGAGTTTCACGAGGCCCACCGGCGAGCCTTCGTTTTGGATCTCAGCCGGCACGACTGTTTTTTCCAGCGCGCAATCACGATTGATGAATTCAGCCCAGGCGACTTCCGCGAAATCGTGATCTTCGGTCGCGATCCAAAACACGGGCACGGTCTTCACGCCGCGTTGGGTCAGGCATTCGGCGAGCTTCACCGCCGACAGCGCTTTGTAAATCGTGTAGAGGGGCCCGGTGAATAAACCCGCCTGCTGGCCTGACACGACTGCAAGACAGTCGGGTTCCGCGAGCAAACGAATGTTCCGGAGCGTCGCTTCGCTCGCTCGCCATCCGCGATTCATTCGTTCGAGCGCGCCGCACAATTGTTGCCGATCAGTCACGTGCGAACTCAAAACCCGGTCTTTGCGCGCGGGGAGATCGATATGAGCGCGAACTGCTTCGGGATAAAAATGTCGAAGCGCGAGCGGATCTCTTAAGTAGTCGAGAAATAGTTTCGATTGGTGTGGAATCTGGTCGAACGGGAGCGTCTCAACGCGCAAGCCGGCTTGTTGCGGCGAAGCGTGACAGGCAATTTCAGCAGTGCTCAAACGGGGAATGCTCCTTGGTCAGAGCATTTTACGCGGTGGATGTGTGGAGTGCTAGGTGTCAGACGATCCGTGTCAGTTTTTCGCTCCGTTAGGAGCGAGATGTTTATAGAGGATACGCAAGAATCCTGTTGCAGCTCCGTAGGAGCGAAATGGTCCGCTGCGTACTCCGCTCCTAAAGGAGCTGCGTCAGGAATGTTTCACAGAAGCTATAAACATTCTGCTCCTACGGAGCAGCTGAACCACGACCCGTCGTTTCCACCTTCGGTACTGGCACGGACGTCGCGGCTTTAATGAGTTGCTCAATCTCCGCGCGCGCTTCTTCACTCGCAGGCTGCAATGGCGCGCGCACGCCGCCGCCGAGATAGCCGGCCATCTCCATGGCCGCTTTCAATCCGCCGATGCCGTAGGTGCGCGTCACCGCGCGCGCGAGCGGCGTTAGCTTGTCCTGCAACGAAGTCGCGCGATCGTTTTCATTCGCTTCGACGGCCCGATAGATCTCCAGGCAAAGCTCCGGCACGACACAACCGACCGCGAGGATTCCGCCCACCGCGCCGGCGTGCAACGCTTCGCGAAAAACCGTTCCGTTGCCGACGGTGACTGCAAAACCTTCCCGAGCCGTCTCTACCGTCTCGCGCATTTTCGCCACATCGTTCGAGCTGTCTTTTAGGCCGATGATGTTCTCGTGCTCGCTCAGACGCGCCGCCGTCTCCGGCTCGATCTTAATGCCCGTCAGATCAGGCATGCTGTAGAGAATCACCGGAACCGAAACGTCGTTGGCGACTGCCGTGTAATGCTCGATCAGGGTTTGCTGCGTAATCGCCGGCCGATAGTAATGCGGCGTGATCACTAACACCGCTTCCGCACCGGCTTTTGCAGCGCGCCCGATCTCCGCGATCGTGCCGCGCGTGCTCTGTTGACCAGCGCCGACGATAAACGTCATCGTTTCGGGCGCGGCCGCACGAGCGGTCTCGATTACCTGAAGATATTCACGCTCATCCAGGTTTACGCGCTCGCCCGTCGAGCCAAGGACGACGTAGCCTGAGATTCCGGCGGTGTTCCAACGGTCAATGTTCGCGTTGAGCGCTGCCACATCGATGTCTTCACTCGCGGTGAACGGCGTTGTGATCGGCAGCAAAACTCCGGAAAGGTTGATCGGCATGTCGGCGCGATTATAACGCAGGTTCGCGCGCAATCAGGTTGCGACACCGTAACCCCTCACCTATAATTCCAGCGGTTTCCAGCCAACTCCGAGAGGCTCATCGATGCCATATCTCAAACCTGAACGCCCCGAAAAAGTCAGCGCGCCTTCACTCAAAGCCAGCAAGGAACGCGGCGAAAGACTGGTTTGCATCACGGCTTACGACTATCCGACCGCGCGCATCGTTGATGAGGCCGGGATCGATATCATCCTGGTCGGCGACAGTCTCGGAAATGTCGTGCTTGGTTACGGCAACACAGTGCCGGTGACGCTCGATGAAATTCTGATTCATGTGAAAGCCGTCCGCCGCGGTGTCGAGCGGGCGCTGCTGGTCGCCGACATGCCGTACGGATCGTTTCACACCGGCGCGGACGACACGGTGCGCGCGGCGCTGCGTTTGGTGAAAGAAGGCGAGGCCGAAGCGGTAAAACTCGAAGGCGGGCTGAAACGGGTCAAGCTGGTGGAGCGTCTCGTCAACGAAGAAATCGCGGTGATGGGTCATATCGGTTTGACGCCGCAATCGATCAATCAGCTCGGCGCCTATCGCGTTCAGGGTAAGACTGCGGATGCGGCAAAGCGTCTGCTCGATGATGCTCATGCTTTGGAAGACGCGGGTGCGTTCGCGATTGTGCTTGAGTTAGTCCCGCGCGAAATCGCGCAGATGATCACTGAAAGTATCAAGGTTCCGACCGTGGGCATTGGCGCCGGCGTGCATTGCGATATTCAGGTGCTGGTCTTTCACGATCTGCTCGGTATGGCGTTCGGAAAGCTGCCGCGCTTCGTGCGCGAATACGCGAACCTGCGCGAAACGATTACCGACGCGGTCACGCGCTGGGCCGAGGACGTGCGCAACGGCAGCTATCCTGCTGAAGGTGAGTCTTATGGGTTGCCCAAAGAAGCTGCCGAAGAATTGAAACTGGATGCGGGCAAGGTAGAGAGGTCCAAATAGATTAGATGCTATCGTGGTCTTCGGTCTTTGATCTTTGGTCTTGAAACTAAGACCAAAGTTCTAAGGCCAAAGACCTTCTTTATGGAGACAGTCGAAAGCCGGCAGCGAATGATCTTGATCGCGCGTGAAGTTCAGCGCGCGAACCGCAGTATTGGCTTTGTGCCGACGATGGGCGCGCTGCACGAGGGGCATCTCAGTCTGATGCGCGAAGCGCGCGCGCAATGCGATACCCTCGTGGTCTCGATCTTTGTTAACCCGACGCAGTTTGGACCGGCTGAGGACTTCACCAAGTATCCGCGCGATTTGGATCGCGACGCTGCATTGTTGGCCGGCGAACACGTGGATTATCTCTTCGCGCCAAAGGCTACCGACATCTATCCGCAGGATTTTTCGACGTACGTCAGCGTCGAAGGTTTATCCGAGCAACTCGAGGGCGCTTCGCGTCAAGGCCACTTTCGCGGCGTGGCAACCGTCGTGGCAATTCTGCTGAACATCGTGCGGCCGGACGTGGCGTTTTTTGGTCAGAAGGACGCGCAGCAGGCGGCGGTGCTCAAACGCATGGTTCGCGATCTGGCGTTCGACACTAAAGTAGTGGTGCTGCCGATCGTGCGCGAAGAATCCGGGTTGGCCTTGTCTTCACGGAACGCGTATCTCACCGATGAACAAAGGCGCGCCGCGACAGTTTTGCATCGCGGTCTCTCGCGAGCATCGCAGTCGTATTGCGACGGTGAGCGCAGCGCGGAACAGTTGATTCAGATCGTAAGCGAAACGATTGCCGCGGAGCCCCTGGCGCGTGTCGATTACATCAGCCTGAATGACGCGGAAGACTTTCAGCCGTTAGTGCAGGTTGCAGAGACACCGGCGTTACTATCGGTTGCGGCGTACATCGGCAAGACGCGTCTGATTGATAATATGGTGCTGGGTGTGACTCAGAAGCAGGACGCTGTCGCGGTCTAAGCTTGCCATCAGAAACCCGACCGTGAGGGAGGGTGCTTGTGAAATGACGAACGGAATCAAACAAAAGGCGCACATCACTTTCATGCTCAATGGCGAGCAGGCTGAGGTTGCGTTCGCGCCGCACAAGACCCTGCTCGAAGTGTTGCGGGAAGATCTCGCGTTGACCGGCACAAAGCACGGCTGTGAATTGGGCGAGTGTGGCACGTGCACGGTTTTGGTTGATGGCAAATCGATTTTGTCGTGTCTGATGCTGGGACTGGATGCCGAAAGCCGCGAGGTTACGACGGTGGAAGGCATGGCCGAAAATGGCCAGCTGCATCCGCTTCAGGACACGTTTGCGGACACGGGTGCAGCTCAATGCGGTTACTGCACGCCCGGATTCATGTTGGCGGCGAAGGAATTGATCGAGAAAAATTCAAAGCCAAGCCGCGACGAAATCAAGGAAGCGCTGTCGGGAAACCTGTGTCGCTGCACCGGCTACATCAAGATTTATGAAGCCGTTGAGCTGGCGGCGGCCCGCATGCGCGGTGAGCAGATGGAACTGCCGCGCGAGAGCTTGTATGGCTTGGAATAGAATTAGCCGCGGATGAACGCAGATAGACGCGGATTCAAAGACAAAGTTTATGAAGTCGTTGTCTCAGGTTCTGTTTTTCTGATCCGCGTGTATCCGCGTTAATCTGCGGCTTAAATAGTTAATGACCACAAACGGTAACAACGGGAAGCCACTCAATGTAATCGGAAAGCCTTTTCGGAAAGTCGATGCGCGCGCGAAGTGCACCGGCGAAACGAAGTTTGCCGACGACATCATTTTGCCGCGGATGCTCGCCTGCAAGATCCTCCGCACGCACGAACCGCACGCGCTGATCAAGAACATCGACGTTTCAAAGGCGCTGGCCCTGCCCGGCGTCTTCGCTATCATTACCGGCAAAGACCTTCCGATCTCGTACGGGATTTTGCCTGTCAGTCAGGACGAACACGCGCTCTGCATCGACAAGGTGCGATTCGTGGGCGACCCGGTGGCGGCCGTGGCCGCGATCGATGAAGACGTCGCTTTCGACGCGATGAATCTGATCGAAGTCGAATATGAACGGCTGCAAACAATCACCTCGATAGAAGAGGGCTTGCTCATCGAGGAGCCGCGTATTCACGAATACGGCGACGGCGGCAACGTTCACAAGAAAGTCTCGCTCGAGTTCGGAGACGTTGACGAAGGCTTCGCCGAAGCTGATTTGGTGCGCGAAGACACTTTCTTCTACGAAGGCAATACACATCTGCCGATGGAGCAGCATGCGGCGGTAGCTCACTTTGATTCCGATCAAAAGCTGACGCTGTGGAGTTCGACGCAGACTCCGCACTATGTGCATCGCGCCCTCGCGAAAGTGCTTGAGCTTCGCGCCAGTCACATACGCGTGATTGCGACACCGAATGGCGGCGGATTTGGCGGCAAGAGCGATCCTTTCAATCACGAAGTCGTCGTCAGTAAGCTCGCAATGATCACGGGACGGCCAGTCAAATGCACTCTGACGCGCGAAGAGGTCTTCTATTGTCATCGCGGCCGCCATCCGGTGCTGATGCACGTTAAGACCGGCGTGAAGAAAGATGGCGCCATCACGGCGATGCATTTCAAAACGTTTCTCGACGGCGGCGCGTATGGAAGTTACGGGGTTGCCAGCACGTTCTACACCGGTGCGTTGCAAACCGTGACGTACGAGGTGCCGCGTTACAAGTTCCAGGGCGCGCGCGTGTTCACCAACAAACCACCGTGCGGTCCGAAGCGAGGACATGGAACGCCACAGCCGCGTTATGGTCTGGAAGTGCACTTGGACAAAATCGCTGAGCAATTAAATCTCGATCCGGTTGAGATTCGTCGCAATCATCTCGCGCCGGCAAATTCACTCACCGCGAATTATTTGCGCATCGGCAGCATGGGTCTGGGCGCGTGCATCGACAAAGTGGTCGAAGGATCGGACTGGAAGAAGAAATTTGCGTGGCGGCCGTGGCACAGACTTCAGTCTGTGAATCCCTCGGCGAATCAATCACAGACTGAAGTTTGTGCCACTCTTCCCCACGGCAAAGGCATCGGCATCGCGTGCTCGTCTTACCTTTGCGGCGCGGGTCTGCCGATCTACTGGAACAACATGCCGCAATCCGGGGTGCAGCTTCGTCTGGATCGCCAGGGCGGTGTCTGCGTCATGTGCGGCTCAACCGACATCGGACAAGGTTCTGATTCCATCCTGGCGTACATTGTGGCTGAGATTCTCGGAATCGATCCGTTCGATATTCGCGTTGTCACGGCCGATACCGATTTGACGCCGGTTGATCTCGGCAGCTATTCCAGCCGCGTCACGTTGATGACCGGCAACGCAGCTATCCAGGCAGCCGAGCGCGCCAGAGAACTTCTGACTCTGGCCGTTGCTGAAAAATTGAGCGTGCCGATTGAAAACGTCTCGTTCGCCGAACGGCGTGCGTTCGATGTCGAGAATCCCGAGGTGGGCGTTTCATTCGCCGAAGCCGTCGTGCTTGCTGAATCAAAGTTCGGAACCATTGGCACGGTTGGTTCTTATTCGCCGCCGCGCTCGCCCGGCAAATTTAAAGGTGCGGGCGTCGGGCCTTCGCCCGCTTACAGCTATTCCGCGGCCGTTGCCGAAGTGGACGTCGATCCCACAACCGGCATCGTGATTGTCGAACGAATCTGGATCGCGCACGACATCGGCAAATCGATTAATCCGGCGCTCGTGATGGGCCAGGTCGAAGGCAGCGTCTATATGGGATTGGGCGAAATCCTGATGGAAGAGATGTCTTATCGCGCGAATCGAAACGTCGTACACAAGATTCCGTCGATGCTTGAGTACAAGAGTCCGACGACGATGGAGATGTGCGACGTTAAGACTTACTTAATCGAAGATCCCGATCCCAACGGCCCGTTTGGCGCGAAGGAAGTTGGACAGGGACCACTGTTGCCGGTTCCTCCGGCGGTCGCGAACGCGGTTTACAACGCCGTCGGCGTGCGCATCGATGAAGTGCCATTGACACCCGAAAAAGTTTTGAAAGCCTTGCGTGAGAAATCCAAAGGCCGCGAGGGGCGATTCGGCCCAACCTCAGTTCCGGACGTTGAGTGGCCCGAGCCTTTGCGTGTCTTAACACCTCGCGAAGGCGGAGACGGTCACGAGATGCCGCGCGTCGCGGTGCATTCGTAGCGATCGAATGAGACGGCGATGAGGTTTGAATGGAATGACAAGAAGGCGCTTGAAAATGTTAAGAAGCACGGAGTAACGTTTGGTGAGGCGACAGAAGTCTTTTACGATCCAAATGCCGTTGAAACGGAAGACACGCGGCACTCATTTGACGAGCCGCGGTTCTCGATTATTGGATATTCAACACGGCGAATCTTGTTCGTCGTTTTCGCAGAATGGCATCGCGACGTAATAAGAATCATTTCAGCGCGACCGCCGATACCAAGCGAAAGGAAAGCCTATGAAGAGCAAGAAAAATAACAAAGCTAAGAAACTCGCTGAGGAAGTTGAGGTGATTGTAACTGAAGAGGACTACCAGGCAGGGCTGAAGCGCGGATGGACTGACGACGATATGCTCAGGCCCGGTCGGTACAAGTTTATTCGCGGCGGTTTCCTCAAGCGTCACCCCGAACTAAAGATTCAGGAGAGGAAGAGCGCCTGATGAAACGCGCGCTACCCTTCATCATCATCATCCTGGTTCTAATTGCCGGTGTTGGCGCGTTCCTGATTTTTTCCCGGCAACGGGGCGCTGGTAACAACGCGAACACGTTTGCGAATGCTCAACCGCCTCAGCCCACGGCGGCTTCCTCTCAAGCGGCTTCGCAAAGCCCGCCAGGAGACGCCACGGGTTACGCCCGGCCGAACGTCAAGGTCAGTTCGCCGGTGGTGGTGGAAGAGTATGGCGACTATCAGTGTCCGCCGTGCGGAATCTTGCATCCGGTACTGAAGCAGATCGAGCACGAGTATGGCGACCAGGTGCGCTTCGTGTTCCGGCATTTTCCGCTGACGAAGATTCACAAGAACGCGATGATGGCGGCGCAAGCTGCCGAAGCTGCCCGGAACCAGGGCAAATTTCCGCAGATGCACGACCGCCTGTACGGTACTCAGAACGGATGGAAGGACCTTCCTGATGCACGGCCAACGTTTATCGGCTACGCGCGCGAGTTCGGGCTGAATTTAGAACAATTCACGCGTGACATGGACAGCGGGGCGGTTCAGCAGAGAATCGCTTCCGACATGCAGAAAGGTTCGAGCACCGGTGTTTCCGGCACTCCGACCGTGTTTATCGAGGGCCAAATGTTGCGCTACGAATCCACGACTCCGGACGGCTTGAGGCAGGGCATAAACTTCATGCTTCAACGGAAGGTCGCTGGTCGGTAAGGTTGTATTTTTCTCGCGAGTCCTCGGGTCGGACGCCAACCTGGGAAACTAACTTCGCGCACCTCTGCAACTTAAACCCAAGCGGCTCAAGTTCTTGTTGACATGTGGGCGGCATCTCTCTATAGTGCCTCCCGAAAGTGACCCTTTGATGCCCGTCACCCCCCGCATCAAATGACGGACACCGATGTTCAAGCTTCAGCGCCTCGAAATCACAGGATTCAAGTCCTTTGCGGATCATACTGACCTTCGCTTTACGGGCGACGGCATAACTGCGGTTGTCGGGCCGAATGGCTGCGGCAAAAGCAACGTTGCCGACGCGATCGCCTGGGTTTTGGGCGAGCAGCGCGTCAAGCACCTGCGCGGCGGCGAGATGAAAGATGTCATCTTTCAGGGCTCGCGCAATCGGCAGCCGAGCGGCATGGCGGAAGTCGTGCTGCACCTGCAACGTGACGAAACCACCGAAGACGAGCCCGATATCCAGGACATCGATTCGACGCTCGAGCAGATCGATTCGCATGATGAGATTTTTGATGCACCGGAATTGGCCGTCGCGCCTTCCGCTGAAGCGACAACCGGGGTCGAGGAAGCCGTGTCACTTCCCGAAACGGTAGCCACGGGATCAGAAGTTCAAGCGGAGAATGTCGAAGCTCCGACCGAAGCGAAACCAAAAGCCAAGCCTCATCACCGCCACTGGCGCCAACGTCGAAACCTCGCTTTGGAGTTTGCTCCGGGTGAAGCTGTTTCCGTAACAAGGCGTCTCTTCCGGTCGGGTGAAAGCGAATACCTGCTTAACGATCGGCCTTGCCGGCTGCGCGACATTCAGGATTTGTTTTCAGGCACGGGCCTGGCAGGCGGTCACTACGCGATCATTGAACAGGGCCGCATCGGCCAGATCCTCTCAGCCAAACCGATGGATCGCCGCACGATTATTGAAGAGGCGGCCGGCATCACCAAGTTCCGCGTGCGGCAACGGGCCGCCGAAGCGCGCCTGGAAAGCGCGCGCTCAAATCTTAGCCGCGTGGCGGACATCATTTCGGAAATCGAGCGGCAGGTGAATAGTTTGCGCCGGCAAGCCGCGAAGGCCCGTCGCTATCGAATTCTGCGCGAAGAGCTGCGCGAACTTCTGCGGCGTGTTTACGTCGGTGAAGAAGAAAGCCTCGTGGCGCTTCTGGATCAAACCCAGGCCGAGCTGGATCAGGCGGGACAAGAAGAACAGCTACTGGCCGCAGCCTTAACCGAGCGTGAAGAAGCGAGCCGCACGGCCACGCAAAACGCGCGCACCCTTGAAGACGAACTTGCGCAAGTGCGCGCGGCGGTGGCCGAGGGCGCGTTGCAGCGTGATCGACGCATCCGCGAGCGCGTCTATCAGGAAGAACAGATCGAAACGCTCTCGAAGCGCCGGACAGAAATTGAAGCCGAAGTGGCCGCGTTGACGGAACGGCTGACGCTTGTCGAATCCGAACTCGAGCGGTTGGGGGCGCTGGATGCAACGCTGACGGCCGAAACCGAGCAAACCTCGACGTTGCTGCGCACGGCTGAAGAAACTTACGCTGCGCGACTTGCCGAAGTAGCTCGTGCCGAAGAGGAAATTGAGAGCGCGCGGCCGGAACTATTGAAGCACACGGTCGCCGGTGAACGGCTACACGAACTCGGGCGACAGATCGAATCGTCACTTGAAAAGCTAACGCAGCAGGCGGAAGGCCTGGCCCGCGAAGGCGAGCGGGCAACTGCGTCTCACCAGACGGCGACAACCGAAGCAGAGAAGCTCAGCGGTCAAATCGTTGAAGCGCGCGCAAAATTGGCGCGGCTCGTAGCCGAACGCCAGGGCGCTCTCAAAGCCGTCGTCGAAGGCCATGAACGCGTGTCCGACACTGATGCCGAGCTGACGCGGGTGCGTGATGATTACTCGCGCACGCAGGCGCGTCTCGAAAGCTTTAAAGATCTCGACGAGCGTCGAGCTCATTTTTCATTAGCCGTGCAGGAAGCGTTTTCGGCGAACGAAGCTGAACAGTTTCATTTGATTGGCACTCTCGCGGACTCAATCAAAGTCGAGGCCCAGTGGGAGCGCGCCGTCGAAGGGGCGCTCGGTTCATCGCTGCAATCAGTTCTGGTGCCGACGCCTGATGACGCAATCCGCGCCGCGGCGTGGCTGAAGACCAATCACATTGGTCGCGCGCAGTTTCTCGTGACGGGTTTGCACGGCGGTAGTGATGAAGTCACGGTCGCTACTTTCACCGGTCCGCCGCCAACCTCCTCGACCGGCGCTGCGCCGCAACGTGATTATGTGCCGATGGGAATTGACGGGCCGCGCATCGGCGACATTCTAAATGCGCCGCGCGAATTACTTAACCTGCTCGAACGTACGTTGCCTGAACGGATGAACGCGCGCGTGGTGCCGACGCTGGATGACGCGACGGCGCTGTCGCTGGCGACGGGCGACATGTACGTGACGGTTGACGGTGACTGGGTGACGGGCGGGCAGTTCGTCAACGCCGGTAACGGCCGCGCTCTGGAAGAAGGCGCAGGACTCTTGACCTTCAAACGCGAGCTGCGCGAATTGCAGGGCCGCGTGGTTGAGCTCGAAGCGGAACGCGCCGTCACGGAGATGTCGGTCAGGGAAGCGCGTGCGCGCATGACCGGTCTGGAAGAATCAGTGGTGCTGCTGAACGCTTCGATTGCGCGCGAAGAGCGCGGGGCGATGGCGCTTGAGTTGGCCTCAGGAACCTTGCACCAGGACGTCGAACGCGCCGCCAGGCATCTGCGTGTGGTGGTCGATGATCAGGCGCGGCTTGAGCAGGAACGACAGGATTTGGAAGCGAGTCTTGCGAAGGCCCTAAGCGATGCCGAGGCTGCCGAAGCGGCGCGCCTCGCGGTAAGTCAAAAAATCACCGAGACAACGAATCGCCTGGCTGAGATTCGCGCCGGAGTCGAAACAGACAGCACCACGTTGAACCATCAGCGCGCCGAAGCCGCGGCCGCCGCCGAACGACGCCGCTCAACCTCCTCTGATCTCCGCCGGCTGCAGACTGAGCATGAAGAAGTGAGTGCGCGAATCGCGCGACACAACCTGGAATTGACGGAAGGTGGCTCGCGGATCGAACAGCTGCGCAGCTCAATTGCTGAAATCGATCGGCTCGCGATGACGATTGACGAAGAGAAGGCGCGCGAGGAAGGGTTGATTTCCGAAGCGACAGCGCGCTTGACCGGGGCGCGCGAACGCGCCGATGCGATGGCGGCTGAGTTGGCTGAACTGAATCGCAACGCTGCGGCCTCACGCGATGCCCGCGCGGCGATTGAAGTGCAGCGCGCCGAAGCGTTAGCGCGCGTCAACTTCGTCCGCGAATCGTGCGCGAATGAGCTGAACCAAAGCCTCGAAGAAATTGCGCGCGAGCTAATCCCGGATCCTGAATTTGTTTTGGAGACGTCGCGCGCGCGCGTCGAAGAGCTGCGCGAGAAGCTCGAGAGTTTCGGCGCCGTCAACATGATGGCGCTCGAAGAGCTTTCCGAAAACGAAGAGCGGCTCACGTTCCTGACGACGCAGCGTGATGACATCACCAAAGGAATTGCTTCGACTGAAGAGGCCTTGCGCGAAATCAAGCGGCGCTCGCGTGAACGGTTCCGCGCCGCGTTCGAACAAATCAATCAGAACTTCAGCGAACTGTTTAAGGAATTGTTTGGCGGTGGTCGCGGCGAGATGAGCCTGATCGACGAGAATGACGAACTCGAGTCCGGCATCGATATCATCGCGCAGCCGCCGGGTAAGCGGCTCCAGAACGTGCTGCTACTCTCGGGCGGCGAGAAAGCGATGGCGGCGCTCGCGCTCGTGCTTGGCATTTTCCACTACCGGCCTTCGCCGTTCTGCCTGCTGGACGAAGTTGATGCGCCGCTCGACGAAGCGAACATCGGCCGCTTCACCGGCAAAGTCGTTTCTATGTCCGCGAATACGCAGTTCATCGTCATCACGCACAACAAACGCACGATGGAAACCGCGCGCGCGCTATACGGAGTAACGATGCAGGAAGTCGGAGTTTCCAAGCTTGTTTCCGTGCGCTTCGAGTAGCGCTTGTCCCAAGTTGTAAAGTCCTATTCTCTCCCAGCATAATCAGACATTCATGATGGTCAATTCTCAGTGTCTTTGTGGTTCTCTGTGTATCTGTGGTGAAAAATCGCAGGGAAGCATTCACCACAGAGACACGAAGATCGCACAGAGACACAGAGAGGTGCGTCTGTTTCAAAGACTTTTGGTCTTGCCGCTGCTGCTGACGGTCGCGGTAGTGAGTTACCCGCAAACCGAAAGCAAGCGGAACGATCGCCCGCAATCCAATTCGACTTCGACCATCGTCCCCGATAGTAAAGAACCCGTCTTCAGTTCGTTACACCTGGGAGTTCTCGCACCGTGAATTCACCATCAACCACATCGTCGTTGAGCATGACGCGACGGGGCGCGGCAAAGTTACGTTTGGACGCAAAGGGGAAGAGGATCCGATCGTCGAGAATGTCGAGTTGACGCCCCCGGTGTTGGAGCGAATTGAAAAGCTTTGGCGGGAGCTGCGCTTTCTCGACTCAAACGAGAATTACCAGTCGTCAAAAGACTTCGCACATCTTGGCACATATAAACTCGGCATGACCGCGCTCGACCGCAAACGCACGGCGGAATTCAATTGGAGCGGCAACGCGAGCGCCTGGGCTCTGGCTCAGGAGTATCGGCGTGTCGCCGATCAAGTCATCTTCGTATTCGACATGACTGTTGCCCGCGAGAACCAGCCGCTCAATACGCCCGGCCTGCTGAAGCAACTCGAATCCATGTTAAACCGCAACGCCGTGTCAGATCCGAAGCAGCTCATCCCGCTGTTGAAAGAGATTCGCACTGACGCGCACATCCCGCTGATTGCCCGCAATCACGCCGAGCGGTTACTGAAGAAGATCGATAAGTGACCCCGGCGATTTCAGCGCCCCGCCACAATTTCTGAAAAATCGACCAGGCGATTTTCGGCCCAGAAGCGATCCTCATCCAGTGAGTCCGCGCCCACGAACGCGACATGTCCGCCGCGCGGAGGCGCAATCAGCAGAATGTTCTCATTCGTAGTGAACAAGGTATCAAAGCCCCTCTCCGCGCGCGGAGAGGGGTTAGGGGAGAGGTTAGGCGTCGCGTCACCCCAGCCCTCAATCTCCTCCCCGCGCGCGGAGAGGGGAAGTAGAGCCTGCGCCAGCGGCGTGAATGGGATGAACGGATCGTCCTGCGCATGGATGATTAAAGTTGGAACGCGAATGCGGCTGAGGAAGGGAAGGGCGCTGGCCTTTGCGTAGTAGTCGCGCGCGTCTGCAAAGCCGAACGCGGGCGCCACATAGTGATCGTCGAATTGCACCAGCGAACTGATGCTAGCCAAAGCGGCTGAATCGTAAAGCTCAGGATACTTCTGCTGTTTAAGTAAGATGCGACGTTTTAAGAAGTAAAGAAAATTCCTGTGATAGACGAAGTTTCGAGGCTGCTTCAGCAGGTCAGAGCTCGCTTGCAGATCGACAGACGGTGAAATCGCGACGACACCCTTGAGTTGTTCGGGAGCTTCGTCGCCCAATTCGCCCGCGAGTTTCAAAGTCAGGTTGCCGCCGAGCGAAAACCCGGCGAGCACAACCCGCGGCAGACGATCCCGATCAATCAATTCACCGAGGACTGCGCGTAAGTCGTGCGTTAATCCACCGTGGTAAAGCGTCGGTGTCAGATGCTCTGTCCCGCCGCAGTTGCGAATGTTCATGCGCACGACGTTGAAGCCGCGTTGGAAAATCTTTGCGGCTGTCGTCAGCATGTAGGCGGACGCGGATGAGCCTTCAAGCCCGTGCCACAAAACCATCGTTGGATGGCGGGTGCGATCGGGTTGCCAGCGACAACGCGCCAGCACCTGGCTGCCCGGTTCGACTTCAAATAGACGCTCTTCGTCCTCGGTGACATCACGCGGGCGAAACCTTCCGGGCCAGAAATACGCAGCCAGCGTTTGCATGTCGCCCTGGGTGAAAAAGCGGGCCGGAACGAACGGTTTCTCCTGGAATTTGGCAGTTACCTGGGCGAGGAGCGACGGCGCGTGTGTTTCATCGCGGTCGTCGGTAAGGTTGGAAATCATTTAAACGTGATGATGACATCCACGGTTTGTTTCTGAGAGTCCGGATTAGTGTTGACTTCGAATTTTGACCGGATGCCGGTCCGTTGTGCGCGGCTGGCGACAAACTGGCGAAGGACGGTCGTTCTAAACTGTTCCAGATACGAGTCGTCAAAAACTGCGCCGCCCGCCAGCGTCCATTTCCCTCGCAACGAGCGTGTGTCTACCCCATTCAATCCCGTAACAGTCAACACGCCCATTCGATATTGCTGGCCTTCGCGAATCGTGAATTGGTAGTTTGTACGACGGGCCTCCAGATTTCGCGTTACGTCGGTGATCTCGGCATTAATGTATCCGCGGCCGGCGTAAGCTTTGCGTATCCGGCCCAGTGCTTCATCGATCTTCGCTTGCGGGGCGGGATCGCCGGTCCGCAAACCGAAAGCGGTAGACAAGACATCACTGGATAAAGCTGTGTTACCGATCCAAACGACTTGACCAAAGGTTTCAGTGGCAGAGACCTCGATTGCCGCGACCTTCTCCATCACTTCGAAGACGACAGTCGAACCATCGTCGCCGTTACGCACCCGGTAATTGACGCTTTGAAACCAACCGGAGCGCATTAACTTATCCGCGGCAGCGTCAATCGTTGTCGCATCGATCAGATCACCGACTTTCAGCCCGGTCGTAGCGATGACTTGATCCGGCGTCCGTCGTTGCAGTCCGTGAACCTCCACCTTGCGCAGAGTCGTCCGCTCTTGAGCGCTGACCGCTGCAGAGGCGCAAAGCATAACCACACCCGCCAGGAGGAACAGTCGGCTTCGGCTAATGCGAATAGAACGATGCATAGGATTGTTCACGTGATTGACTCTGGCGGCGGTGCTAGAGCAAGCTTCGAATACATTGAATTCTAGCCTTTCCGGCTCAGGCATGGAAGTTACGCATCAAAAACGCCAAACGCAGTCCCCCGCAGCGCCAGCCGCGCGCGAAGTTATTTTGAAGCTCTGGTTGGAACTCGACCGGCCGCCGGTTGACGCACAGTTTCTCGAAAATGTTCAGCAACAGTTGGCTAACCGGTCTGAAGGCCCGGCGATTAGTCCTGCCTCGGTGGCGAGACTTTTGGCTGATGAAGGCGCCGAATTGCGGCATCCCGAGATTATTGAGACTGACGTGCGCTGGCGCGAGTCGCTGGTAAAAAGCCGAATGGATAAGTTCGCGGCAGTCGAGGCGCTTTCGGCCCCTGCGCGACTGAATATCGAAAATGCCGCCGACCTTATCAGCCAGATGGAAAGGCTAAGGCAAGAGTTTGAGCGGGACGATGACGAGACACGACTTGATGAGTTGAGAACCCTGGCCGCCGATGCGCGCCAACGGGCAGAGGCGATGGGAAAGAGTCGTACAGTGGACGAGACGCTTCGCGGTGAGCAATCCGAAATAGCCGAGTGGTTGAAGGTTTGGCTGCAAACACCGGCGTTGTTCGAGAATTGGATGGAATTGCGACGGCGGTCCGCGGAGTTTCGGAAGAGATTTTCAGATTTGTAAACGCGAAGCGGGGCAGTAGCCCGACCGTCAGGGAGGGCGTGATCGCCCGAGAGCCTTACGCCCTCCCTGACGGTCGGGCTACTGCCCCGACGCGGGCGGCAGACACAGCAAAGCGCCGTCGATGCCGGCGCACTCCAAATCAAGCGTGAATCTTTGGTTGCGCGTTCAGTGGGTGTGCTTTCTGATACGCGTGAGCCAGGCGGAACAACGTTCCTTCGCCCCAGTACGGCCCGAGTAGTTGCAGCCCGATTGGCAATCCTTCAGCTGACAAACCGCACGGGACGCTGATGCCCGGAATGCCCGCCAGATTAGCGGTCACCGTGTAAATATCGTTCAGGTACATCGCCAGAGGATCATCGACCTTCTCACCAAAACGAAAGGCCGGGGTCGGGGCCGTGGGCGTCAGGACCGCATCGCATTTGTCGAAAGCCGTGGCGAAGTCCTGCTGGATCATCGTGCGCACCTTCTGTGCTTTCAAATAGTAAGCGTCGTAATAACCGGCAGAGAGCACATAAGTTCCCAGCATGATCCGCCGCTTCACTTCTTCGCCGAAACCCTGTTCGCGAGTCTTCCGATACATGTCGCGCAACGCGGGAGCTTCTTCGGCGCGAAAGCCGTAGCGCACGCCATCGTAGCGTGCCAGATTCGATGAAGCTTCAGCCGTCGCGATGATGTAGTAAACCGCAATCGCGTATTTCGCGTGCGGCAATTCGACGTCAACGATCTCTGCGCCCAGATCGCGATACGCGGCGATCGCTTTTTCGATAGCCGCCCGCACTTCTTCGTCCAGACCTTCGCCCAACAACGTGCGCGAAACTCCCAAGCGCATCCCTTCAATATTCTTTTCGGTTTCGCCGATGTAATCGGGCACCGGCACGTCGGCGGTGGTCGCGTCGTGCGGATCGCGGCCGGCAATAATCTGCAAAACTGTGGCCGCGTCGGACGCGTTGCGCGCGAAGACTCCGATTTGATCCAACGAAGAGCCGAACGCCACCAGACCGTAACGCGACACTCGACCATAAGTCGGCTTGACGCCGATGACTCCGCAAAGCGAAGCGGGCTGGCGAACTGATCCGCCGGTGTCTGAGCCGAGGGCGACCGGAACGATTCCCGCCGCTACGGCCGCTGCTGAGCCGCCGGATGATCCGCCGGGCACACGCGAAGTGTCCCAGGGGTTCTTCACCGGGCCGAACGCAGAGTTTTCGTTGGAAGATCCCATGGCGAACTCGTCACAGTTCGTCTTGCCGATAATTACCGAACCCGCTTCGACAAGGCGCTCGATCGCGGTGGCGTTGTAAGGTGGCTTGTAGGGACCGAGGATGCGCGAGCCGCAGGACGTTTGCAGGCCACGCACGCAGATGTTGTCTTTGATGGCGACCGGGATGCCCGCCAGCGCCGGCGGGTCGCCCGCTTTAATCTTCTCATCAATCGCATCAGCGCGTTTCAGCGCCCCAGCTCGATCGATTTCGAGAAAGGCGTTGAGATCATCGTTCAATCGTTCGGCAGACGAAACGGCAGACTCGACGGCGGTGCGGGCAGTCACGCTGCCGCCGCTAATCTCGTCTCGAAGTGTTGCTATGGTTTTATTCACGGTTGCTTGAAGGCGCGGCCAACGGCTGACTAGCCAAGGACTTTCGGAACGCGAAAGTGTCCCGACGCTGGATCGGGCGCCTGATCGAGCGCGGGTTTCTGCCCGAGCGAGGGTTGCACTTCGTCAGGGCGCGATGATTCAGTGCGTTCGCCTTCCGGCGTCAGACCGCCGAGCGCCGGCGTAATTCCACTCGTGTCGATTTCGTTAAGTTGCTCAACGTACGCAACTATCTCCGCGATTTGGGGCGCGAACGTGCGGCATTCGCCGTCAGTGATCTCCAAATGCGCGAGCTGCGCGATCTTTTCGATGTCAGATTCGGAAATAGGCATGATCAAATTTCGGATTGCGAACTAGCACCCCAGCCGGGCTGCCCGGCTGGGGACCCCGCTTTTCGAATTGCGGATTTGCCTGTCCCCAGGTTGTCGCGCCGCGAGATGCAGTTTTCCGCAGCGCGCATGAATCTTTCGCGAAGTTCCGAGTCCTGGATTTCTGCCGCCGACGAAACAACAGTCGTTGGCAGCGGCTCGCGCACCCGAGGCGAGGATCGCTTCGCTGTGCCGCGTGCGAGCCCGCGCGGGTCGATGCGAAACTCAATCCTCTCAACAACCTTCTGTCGCAGTAACTTGTTGATGCGGAAGATCAGCTCAGCCGACATCGGCTGAAGTTGCTTTTGCCAGGCTGCATCCGCGACTGCCACAGTCAGAGTCTTCTCCTGAAGCCGAGACGGAACGGCATGATCGCGCAGGCCTTCACCGGAAACTCTCCGCCAGGCGATCTTCGCGGCTATCTCAGACAAGGCCGCAATCTCACCGGCGCCCGCGAGTATCTTTGGCAATAGAAGCGCTGCATCAATCATGATGAAATTTGAACTTCAGACCAAAAACTTTCAGAATGACGAGCCAAAACCCAAGTCTCGGAGTGTAATGGAAGATTCGCGAAACAACCAAACGAACGTGCGCGCAGGTTCTGATTTAATCGCGGCCGGCCGGGATTCATCAGCGAGCGGGCCTTCACCCGTCCATTTGCCGAAGCTTTTGCTGGCTTCATCAAGTCCGCGACGTTCTCAAATCCTGGAAATGATTGGCTGGCCTTTCGAGGTCGGCGCGATCGAAGTTGACGAATCACTGCGCGACGACGAAAGCCCACGTGAGTACGTGGCGCGGCTGGCGGCGGCAAAGGCCAAAGCGTCGGGTGGCGTTCATCCTCATCGACCCATCGTCGCCGCTGACACGACGGTCGTGGTTGACGAACACATTCTCGCAAAGCCCGTCGATTCAGAGGACGCCCGGCGAATGTTGCGCCTGCTGCAAGGCCGCTGGCATCAAGTGCTCACCGGGGTCGCGTTGATCTCCGAATCAGCAGTAGAAGTTGACGTCGAGATGACTGAGGTACGATTCGCGCCGATGAGCAATCCCGAAATCGTCTGGTACGTTGAAACGGGCGAGCCGATGGACAAAGCCGGCGCATACGCGATTCAAGGCAAAGGCGCGCGCTTCATCGAAGGGATTAAAGGCGACTACTTCAACGTGATGGGGTTGCCGGTGCGTTTGTTGTACGACTTAATTCGTCGATGACTGGACGGCATTCCTTTTCCCTCTCCCTCTGGGAGAGGGTTAGGGTGAGGGGTCGCAGACTACAGTCGGACACCTCCCCTTTGTTTCTATACTCCGCGAGGCGTAGCCTCACGGAGAGAAGTGTTGGAGGTGTTTCGCTGTAAGCTTCGCACCCTCACCCCAGCCCTCTCCCAACGGGAGAGGGGCAGAACCTGCTAATCCTACTATTTCATCGCCGGCGCTTCTTCCGAAGCTGCAATCGGACCCGTGGGCGCAGGTTCTTTCGCGGGCGCAGGTGGCACTTGTGGCGGCGGCGCTGCAGGTTGTTTCGGCTCGCCGGACGGTTGCGGCTCGGCAGGCGCAGCCTCGATCGGCGCGGGCACGATCTCGAGCAACACCCGATTATCAGTATCGAGGTTACTCGCGACCGCGTCTCGGATCTGGTCTGCGGTCACGTCAAGATAACTTTGCAACTCAGTATTGAAGAGGTCTGGGTCGCCGTCGTAGAGAGTGAACTCGGCGATCTGTTGTGAGCGGAACTGTGAAGACTGCCGGCTGCGCACTGCGCCGTTGAAAAGATTATTGCGCAGCTTCTCCATCTCTTCCTGGCCGGGGCCGCGGCTGGCCAGGTCATTGATCTCTTTGAAGATGCTGTCGCGAATTTGGGCGCCTTCACTATCTGGTTTTGGGATCACCACGATAAATAGACCAGACGGCCCACGACGTTCGTCGATGCCGCCCTGGATTTGCACGACTGACTCTTCGCCCTTCACCAGCTTCTGATAAAGCCGCGCGCTCTCTCCTTCGAACAATAGATGACTGGCCAGCGAGAGCGCGTAAAAAGCGGGTGTGCGGCGCGGCGGAATCTTCCAGCCAAGCGCGAACGCGGGTACCGGAGCGAGCTTATCAACGAATGTGTCGAGGCGTTCAGCAACTTCGACCGGCTCGCTGACATCAACGGGCGGCGGTGCCGGCTGGCTCGGAATCGTCGCGAAGTATCTTTGAATCAGCTCGGTCGCTTCGGAAATATCGAAGTCTCCGGCGATTGAAAGCACGGCATTGTTTGGCGCGTAGTAAACGCGAAAGAACTCGCGCACATCATCAACGGTCGCCGCATCGAGGTCTTCCATCGAGCCAATCGTCGAGTGCGCGTTTGCCGGGTTCTTAAAACTCATCTCAAACAGGCGCAGAAAACCGTTCACGTAAGGCTGATTGTCGTAGCGCAGACGCTTTTCTTCTTTTACGGCTTCGCGCTGGTTGTCGAGATTCTCCTGCGTCACGTTGAGGGAACGCATGCGATCGCTTTCCAGCCAAAGCGCGAGGGGCAACTCACTGGCGGGCAAAGTCTCGAAATAATTCGTGCGTTCGCTGGACGTCGTTCCGTTCATCGTGCCGCCGGCATTTGAGATGAACTGAAAGTGCGCGGCCTTCGGCACATTCTCAGAGCCCTGGAACATCATGTGCTCAAACAAGTGTGCAAATCCGGTGCGTCCCTCGGGCTCGTTGCGCGAGCCAACGTCGTAATAAACGCTGACAGAAACTACCGGAACGGATTTGTCCTGGTTGAGGACGACCCTCAGACCGTTGTCCAGCGTGAATTGTTCGATGGATGTATGTGGAACGAGAAAAGAAGTCTGCACGTGAAGCCGCTCAACAAAAATGAAAGTGGAATGACGGGGGAAGTGTACCGCGTCGCGTGGGGGATAACAAAGACGAAGTGACTGGAGCGCACTGGCACAGACTTTAGTCTGTGATTCCGACTCTTGAATTCACAGACTGAAGTCTGTGCCACTTGCGCTCCAGTCGTTAGTCGTTTCTTATGTCGCGGGCGCTTCGTCCGTTTTCTTTTCGGCGACCATTCCGCGTAGCTCAGCACGCAGGCGTTCAATTTCCGCGAGCTTCGTTTCGACGCGCTCGAACAATTCTGTTTGCGTCTTGATGCCCTGGTCAATCAGAAACGAAGCGGCTTCAGCGCGGGTCCCGAAAACACCTGCTTGCACCAGCTGACCCAGCTTGTGCGAAGCGTCCGCGGAAACCTTCACCGCCAACATGTAATCGTCCTTGGCGGAAATGGCTTTCTCAATTGTGCGGCTAATGTCACGGCCAATTGCCGAAAGTTGCTCGGGAATGCGCGCGGCCATGTCGCGCATCGAGTTGCCGGCGTTCGATTTTTCGTCAATTGGTTCTGCTTCTGGTTCGTGCATAATTAATTCATTCCTTTGCTCTGATCCATCTGATGGTCCTTGATAAGACGTACTCATACAAGTTCACTCCTTCTGCTAATAATCCATGTACGCGGGTTTTAGAGGGAAAGTTCATTCTAAGAAGCGCACGATAGCGGGTCAAGGTGAGCCGCGCATTGGTGTGCCGCCCCCAGTGCTTTGCGTGTCCTCGCGCCTTTG
This sequence comes from uncultured Acidobacteriota bacterium, assembly GCA_963726075.1. Classification (GTDB taxonomy): domain Bacteria; phylum Acidobacteriota; class Blastocatellia; order Pyrinomonadales; family Pyrinomonadaceae; genus UBA11740. The sequence goes on from CAVSAQ010000003.1 coordinate 89,235, forward strand.
CGTCTTTGCGAGACGAACAGTCTTCAAATAGGGGCCAACTCACATAAAGGGCAAGGTCGCAAAGCAACGAAAAAGCGGTTTGTCGAACTTGCAAGGCGTCGTAGAATGCTGGTTCTTGTGAGACCAAGCCCTGAAGGAGGAGTTATGAGAAATTCCCTGCGGCTCTTTGCCGTGTCCTGTTTGCTGATGTTGTCCTTCGCCGCGACGCCCGCGCAGTCTTCCCGGCTCGCCAGCCTGGCCCAGCTGCTTGATGAGCAGTCGATTGATCTGGCTGAGAGAACCTACGGCGACTATCGCACTCGAAGTATCAGCAACCGGAGCGATGTTGAGGCTCTCTATCTCGCTGAGCAGTTCAGCGGATCGGCGCGAATTTTTCGTCGCATGGTGACTGACCGGCGCCGCGAGGCGGAGCTCAAAGACGGGGCCGCAATCCTGGCAAGTCTGCTGACTCGCGCCGACAACGACTTCGCGCGTCGCAATCGATGGAGTGATGTGCGGCGCACGGTCGACGATATTCAGCGAGCGTTGGACGGTAGAGGTAGTGGCGGCGGATTTCATGAGGGCGAAGGCGAGAGCACGTCGGGGCGTCTGCAGTGGCGCGGAACGGTCGATGACAATGTGCAGTTGGTTATTCGCGGCGGCTACGTAGACGTCCGGACGATCGGCGGCACCGAGTACAACGACGCGAACTTCACCTTCACGTCGCAGCTGCCGCGTCGTCGCACCACGGTCAGAGTGAACAAGCTCAATGGGCGCGGTACCGTCCGGATCCTGCAACAACCGTCGCGCGAAAACGACTTCACCGCGGTCATCGAGATCAAGGACTCGAGCGGCGGAGCCAGAATGTACGAGATCGAAGTGCTCTGGTAGGCTGCGGTCGATTGGGCCCGGGAGAGAAGTGCGGCTCCCGGGCCTTCTTACTTAATCCGCGAGGTTGACTGGCCTTAGGCCGCTTTCAAATCCGAACAGCACGCAGCGCAGCGTGAGGCTGCCAGCGGGATTGAGGTCAAGCACGCCGGACAATCCTTCGTCGAAATGTCTTTGCGGCGGACTTTGTTGACGAACTTCACCACCAGGAAAATCACGAACGCGATGATCACAAAGTTGATGATGTCGTTGATGAACTGGCCGTAAGCGACCACCGGAACGCCCTTCGTCTTTGCGTCAGCAAGCGAAACGGGAATGCCTTTCGAGTCGTCGAGCACGACGAACAAGCTTGCGAAATCGATCTTGCCTAGCAGCAAACCAATTGGCGGCATGATGATGCCCTCGACCAGGGACGTGATGATCTTACCGAACGCGACGCCGATGATAACGGCAACCGCGAGATCGATCACATTGCCTCGCGCGATGAATTCTTTGAACTCTTTCAGCATAGGGGCCTCCTTAGTGGCACAGACTTTAGTCTGTGGATATCCGTCTCAGCAAGGAGTGCAGTGGTTGGAATCACAGACTGAAGTCTGTGCCACAAGCGTACCTACTGACAATTTTTCGCGAGTTTGTAGCCGGCCTTTTCGGCTTCTTCCTTGTTCCTTAAGACGATGCGATCCGGCGGCGAGATTTTTTCAGCCGCTTCGCAGTTCGCAGGGTAGTACAGTTTGGTGATTTTGTCCGCAACCACCTGCGCCTCGGCGGCGGCAGCCACTTCCTCGCGCCGCACAGCGATCGTTTCGTCGGCAGCGTCGTCTGCCAGTCGAATGCTGGGACTTCCCGCAATTAATGCGACGTAAACTGTGAAGCCGTCGCAACCCAGTTGCTGCCCGCCACGTTTTGGCGACCACGCGCCCGGCACGTTCAGTGACTTGCTGATTCCCTTAACGAACTCATCAACTGCCTGCCATTTGAAAGAGCTTTCGTAGCCGATCCAAAGCGTCGTGAGCTTGCCGTCCAGAAAATCGAACGAGATAGTGCGAATGTCTGCGAAGGCCGCTTTGTCGAACCGCGGATCGTAAAGCGGATTTATGCTGGTCTTAGTAAGACCAATCTCGTCGGGCTGGCCGAATTGCACTTGTGGCACGCGCGCTTTGACTTGATCGAATGTCATTCCGAGCCGAAATCCCCGAAGCTCGGGCGCATCCGAAAGCTGAACACTTCGCACGGAGCATTGTTGAGCTGAGATACTCAGACCGCTGACGAGACAGAGAAGAATTGAACAGAGGAGGTGAAGAGCGAATCGCGAACGGTGGATCATGAAGCGAGCAATCTCTCGATCAACTGGCTCAGCGCTGTGGGATCGAAGGGCGTCGGGACGTAATCGGTGCAACCGGCGTCCAGGGCCCTGGCTCGATATTCATCAGCGCCGTAAGCCGACACGGCGACAATTGGCGTCTGGCGGAGAGACTGATACTCGCGGATTTGCCGGGTCGCGTCAAGGCCGCCTAATCCCGGCATCATCATGTCCATGATGATCAAATCAGGCTGTTCGAGTTGCGCCAATTCGACCGCTTGCTCGCCGTTCTCGGCTTCGATTACCCGGTAACCTTTCTTCTGCAGCCAGAGCTTCATCATCAGACGCGTATCGTCAAAGTCTTCGACCAGCAGAATAGTCTGCTGCGGACGGGTACGGTTAATGGCAGTTTGAGCTTGCATGACAACAGCCGTGAGGATGGGCAAGAGTTTGGTACCCGCGGCAGGGGTCGAACCTGCGACCTCTCGCTCCGGAGGCGAGCGCTCTAATCCACTGAGCTACGCGGGCACGGGGCATAAGAAACTTAGCATAGCGAAGAGACGTAATTCCAGCGTTAGTTAGGCTAAAGGGTTTAGCGTGTAGCGCTCGCTCCGTCGAGTCAGAAGCCCGCGCGTCAGCAAGGGCAAGTTTTCATGAAGAGTGCCTGCCGAGGAAAATGAAAACATCGAGTTGCCAGCTTTGCCCTCCCTGACGGTCGGGCCTCTGACAATAGGGCCCCCCTTGCAAAATGCTTCATACCTCGTATATCAACATCCGGCATGTCTGAGACGCATTCACAAGTCATTGAACTGCTGCGCGCGGAATCTGATGCGATTGCCAAAGCTGCAGCGCGCCTGCAAGCGAGCGACATTGATCCGGCGATCGACTTGCTGGCGAAATGCCGCGGTAAAGTGATCGTGCTCGGCGTCGGCAAGTCCGGCATCATTGGGCAGAAGATCGCGGCCACCATGACCAGCAGCGGCACCGCCGCGCTCTTTCTGCATCCATCCGATGCCCGGCACGGAGGCCTCGGGATCGTTACCGCCGACGATGCAGTCGTAATGTTGAGCAACAGTGGCGAGACCTCTGAGCTGCTCGAACTGCTGCCGTATTTGAAGCAGCGCAGCGTGCCGCTGATTGCGATTCTCGGCAATGTGAACTCTTCAATCGCGCACCGCGCAGATGTTGTGATCGATGCTTCGGTCGATCAGGAGGCGTGTCCGTTAAATCTCGCGCCGACAGCGAGCACCACGGTCGCGCTGGCAATCGGAGACGCGCTCGCGATGACGCTGATGCGGGCAAAGGGTTTGACGGAAAATGATTTCGCTTCGAACCATCCAGGCGGCCAGCTGGGCAAACGCCTGACTTTGCGGGTGGCGGACTTGATGCACGGCGGAACTGAGAATCCGATGATCGCGCCGGACGCAGCGTGGATGGACATTGTGTCTACGATTTCGCACTTCGGACTCGGCGCCGTGAACGTGGTCAATGGCGACGGAAGGTTGGCTGGCGTCATCACCGACGGAGATCTGCGCCGCTCGCTGCAAAGAATCGCGGCCAAAGACCTCGCCTTCGCGAATATTACCTGCGACGAATTGATGACCCGCGACCCGGTCGTGGCAACTCCGGCAATGCTGGCCTACGACGCTTTGCGGTTGATGGAAGAACGCTCTTCACAAATCAGCGTACTCCCGGTAGTTGATGACGATAAGAAATGCGTTGGGCTGATTCGTCTTCATGACATCGTGCGCAGCGGGTTGTGATTTTTGGGTGCGGTGGCAGCTCCCTCTCTCTTTGGGAGAGGGCCGGGATGAGGGTGCGAAGCTTAGCGGCACAATAAGAAAAAGTATTTTTGCTTTCCCCGCCAGGCCCTCACCCTAACCCTCTCCCACAGCGATAGGGAACCGATCCAAAGCGCCGTCGTCGCTTTCGCTTTGCCGGCGCACTCCAAATATGAGGTTCATTATGAAAATCAAATTGGTTATCGCTCTGCTGGCTATTTTCACGGTGTTCACCGCCGCGGGCGCTCAAGAGGGCGGCCTCGGTGCGCGAGCGAATGACCGGGCGCCGAGGGCGACGATCACAGTCAACGAACAGTTTCTCAATTCGTTTCTCGTGGGGATGTTCGACAACCTGCAAGAACCGTCGATGCCGCTTACCAGCGGCGGCGCGCAATCCTCGGCGAACTGTGCCAGCGAGATCCGTTTGAAGCGCGAAGTTAATGGGGTGCGCACTGCCGTGCGTTTTGAGAATGGCCGCATCGTTGGGCCGCTCGCGTTTGCGGGAGCGTATTACTCAAGCCTTCTTGGTTGTGTCCAATTCACCGGCTGGGCCGATGCAGAAGCCACCATGGAGTTCAGTCGCGAACGGCGCGCGGTGCTGGCGCGGTTTCAAGTGCGCGACATTCATCTGGCCAACACGCCGGGATTGCTGAACGATCCGCTGCGAAACATGGTGCAGAGCGCGATCGACCGTCGCTACAACCCGATTGAACTGTTCACGCTGGAGCAACTCTCAACCAACACGAACATCAAGCCCGCCGGCGGCGCATTGCGTTTGGAAGCCATCGGCGTGCGGCCTGAGATCACGCCCAACGAGCTGGCTTTGCACATCACGTATCGCTTCGTGCGCGGGTGAAGTCAGAACCGCCTGCGGTAGCGGGCGGTTGATCTTGCCCCTGAACGAAATCCTCGAAACCACGGATCAACCACCCGCTACCGCAGGTGGTTCTGACTTGCAACCCCGGCCGCTTTTTCTGATAGAATCCGCGCCTCACGCGGAGTCTCAAACACAATTCGGAGGAGCCCATCGTGCGAAAACAAAACTGTGTGTTCGCCGCCCTGCTGATCGTCGCAACTGCGATCCTCGCAATTGCGCAAACAAACGCGCCGCGCTACCAACTGCCACCCAGGCATGTTATTGATGCATTCGACGCAGCGCCTCTGCCGCAGGCGATTCTCAGTCCTTCAAAAAAGACGCTCGCGCTGCTTTATCGCCGGCCGTATCCAACGATTGCCGAACTGTCGCGGCCGATGCTGCGGCTGGCCGGCGCGCGCATCAATCCGAAGACGAACGGCGCACACCTAACTCCGCGAATTTACGGAATTACCCTTAAGCGAATCAGTGACGGCGCGGAGACAAAGGTGGCTGTGCCACCTCAGCCAAACATTGGCAATGTGCGTTTCTCGCCCGACGGCGCGCGACTTTCGTTTTTGCACACGCGAGCAGACCGCGTCGAATTGTGGGTTGCGGACGTCGCCACCGGACGCGCGCGATCGGTCACCGGTCATGATCGTTTAAACCAGACCAGCGGCGATCCATGTGATTGGCTGGAAGACAGCACGAACGTGATTTGTGAGATTGTGGTTGGCGGCCGAGGCGTGGCGCCATCCGAACCGGCAGTTCCGAGCGGTCCAAACATTCAGGAGAACCAAGGCAAGCCGGCGCCGGCGCCAACTTTCGAAGATCTGCTGAAAACGGCGCACGACGACGATTTGTTTGAGTACTACTTCACCAGCCAGCTCGCTGCCTACAACATCGCGAGCGCACGCAAAACTCTGATCGGACGCCCGGCAATCTTTAATGTCGTGACGCCTTCGCCCAGCGGTGAGTACCTGCTGATTTCGAAAATCAAACGGCCGTTTTCGCACCTGCTGCCGATGGGTGGCTTTGCCGAAGACTTCGAGGTGTGGACGCGTCGGGGCGAATTCGTGCGCAAGCTCGCTGACATCCCGGTGCGCGAGGGCATTCCCATCAACGGCGTGCAGACCGGTCCACGAGGACATCACTGGCGCCAAGACAAACCGGCGACACTTGTTTGGGTTGAAGCGCAGGACGGCGGCGACCTGCGAAACAAAGCGGAGATTCGCGACAAAGTGTTGTCGCTTTCCGCTCCGTTCAATACGCCGCCCAACGAACTGGCGAAGACCGAGTGGCGCTATGCGGGTCTGTCATACACCGAGAAGGGAATCGGTCTGTTGAGTGAGTCCGACCGCGCCACTCGCCGCATCCGCACGTGGATTCTTGCAGAAGGGGCCCAGCCGCGAAAGCTTTGGGATCGCCGGCAGGATGCCGCTTATGAAAATCCGGGCAGTCCCGTTAGTCGCCGAGATACCGGTGCGGGAGGCTTCGGCGGTGCTGGACCATTCGGAGGCGGAGCCGGAATCATTGTGCAAACCGGAGATAGCATCTACCTGACGGGCACCGGCGCTTCACCCGAAGGTGACCGGCCGTTCCTCGATCGTCTGAATCTGAAGACACTGGAGAAAGAGCGACTGTTCCGCAGCGATAGCAAATCCTACGAGACGGTTGTTGCGCCGCTTGATGATGACGCCAAAAGGATCCTCACGCGGTACGAATCGCAGAAGGATCCGCCTAACTATTTCGTTCACGACGTGGCGGGCAGAACCACGCTCCCGGTTACGGACTTTAAAGATCCCCAGCCGCAGCTACGCGGCGTGACTCGGCAATTCATCACCTACGAGCGAAAAGATGGCGTAAAACTTTCGGGTAATTTGTTTTTGCCGCCCGGTTACAAACCAGGCACACGTCTGCCGGTAATCCTGTGGGCTTATCCCCGCGAATTTGGCGACGCCGACGCGGCCAGCCAAATCACCGGTTCAGCAAATCGGTTTACGCTCGTCAGCGGCTACTCGCATCTCTTTCTGCTGTTGTCCGGTTACGCGGTTTTGGACAATCCGACAATGCCGGTCATCGGCGCGGGTGAGACGGCCAACGACAAGTACGTCGAGCAACTTATCTCAAGCGCCGAAGCGGCGATCGACAAAGTCGTCGATATGGGTGTCGGCGATCGTGAACGCATCGGCGTAGGCGGCCACAGTTATGGCGCGTTCATGACAGCGAATCTGCTCGCGCATTCGCGTCTGTTCCGGGCGGGCTTTGCGGAAAGCGGCGCTTACAACCGTTCGTTGACACCGTTTGGATTTCAGAGCGAGCGGCGCACGTTCTGGGAAGTGCCGAACCTGTACGCGCGCATGTCGCCGTTCTGGCACGCGCACAAGATCAAGGATCCGATTCTCTTGATGCACGGTGAAGCCGACGACAACTCAGGCACGTTTCCGATCCAGTCGGAACGTTTCTACCTGGCTTTGAAAGGGCAGGGCGCGACCGTTCGTTACGTAACCTTGCCATTTGAAGCCCACGGCTACGCCGGTCGCGAGACGCTGCTGCACGTGCTGGCTGAGCGAATCAATTGGTTCGATAAGTATGTGAAGAACGCGCCGCCCAGAGGGAAAGAACAGATCGCGAACTGATCTTCTTAGTCATCGCAATGAGAATCCGACGCTTTGTTTTCGGAGTTGGTAGGGTGCTACCCGCCCTACTAACTATCGCACTGGGTTTTAGCGCGCTTAATCATGGCGAGGCTACCGCCCAGCGGTCAGAGCAGTCATTGCTGATTGAGAGACATGGCAACGAGCCTTTGGAGTTGATCGATGTGAAGATCGGAGATCGTTCCGTGAAATCGAAGATCAAGTCGAAGTGGCGGAGCGGCGATGATGGCTATGATGAGACAACTTTCTCTGCCACGGAAGATTGGCCAAAGGACATACGTCTTCGCTTGCGAAACATCTCTGGAAAACAGCTCACTGGCTTTCAAGCTTACATCTATCTTAAGCCTCGCGCTGGCCAGCTCATGTTCAGTGTGGATCTAAAAGGACCAGGGACAACTCGGCTTGAGCACACTGCGTTAGCTCCTGGTCAAGAAATCGAAGCTGAGGTTGATGGCGACTCATGGGATCAGGCGATCATTAGCTTCGCGCGATATGGCGGGGAATTGGTTTCGGCCGAGGTTCGTTTGTCGATCGAACTCGTCGGTTTCCCCGAGGGCCTTTACTGGAGGAACGGGCGTATGATTCGACATGACCCGAATAATCCAAACCGATACATTCCAGCTGAAACGAAGCGGCCGTAAGTCTGAGAGCAAAAGATCGCCCCACAAGGTTCAAGGCATGAACGAAGACAAGAGAAATCTTTTGCAGTTACCAGGAATTGAAACTCCGTCTGGCTTCATCAATGTAGCTTTGTATAGCGGACGGAACTGAGACTCACGAAGTCGGCGTGCGACTTTGCGGTGTGACCGTCAGACGCGACCTCATGACGCTGCAAGGTCCCGCCGAATTATCCAGTCGGACCAATTCGATGCGAGCATAATTTCACCTATGACTCCTGCTTCGCGAACTTGATCGACAAGGTTCGAGCGGCGCAGCTCCCACGGCGTGAGAACGACAGCCAGTTCTGCGGCAATCTCGTCGTTAGTAATATCGCACACAAACGTCTTGCGACCTGAGAACTCGGCTATGGAGATAGCTTCGTTGGCACGTGTTTGCTCGTCCCGCGTCTCGGGCCACTCAAAACGTGGATGAAATTTCACCGGGATGCCCAGTTCCTTAATCTCGTCCAGCGGGCGTTCAAGTTCCGGTGGGACCATCCGACGGTGCCGCCGACCGTTAAGCATCAGCATGGCATAAGGCGCATGACGCTCCAGCATTTGCAGCCAGGCTTCGCGGTGACGCGGCGTAAACGCCTCGGTATTTTCGTCACTAACAATCGCGATATGTCCCCAATTAACCTGCGATAGCAAGTGCCCTTTAAGCTCCTCAGGCAGATTCAGCATTCTTCCGAAAACTACTTCGAAGCCGTCCATTACGTCGCTGCCGGCCGGAGTCGCGACGACGTGCCATGGTCTCAGTTGATTCAGCCAATGTACGGGAAAAGCTCGCGGCAGCAGACTCGCGGGTCCGATCTCCCGGGCGGCGGCTAACATTCGCCGGCGCAGCGCGATGAAATCGGTGTACGCGTCGAAGAGACCGTCGTGGCTGATCCATGGTGTCCTCTCCAAGTCGACCCGCTCTTCCATGAGGTCGATGTCGGCAGCGATTTCTTCAAACGCAGTTCGGCCCCATAGACGGCGCGCGACGGTGTTTACCATCTCGGCAGCCTCCTCATCCGTGATGTCGAAGTGGCCCGGCTTCGGGCCGAGTTCTGCCATCATTCGAGCCAAACGAGCCCACGGCGCAACCAGTTCCTCAGCCGGTTGCGTCCCGGCACCGAGGTACCGCCCGCAGACCGCGGTCATCGATAACGCGGCCGCCAGACTTGTATTTAGATACACGGCGTCTTTTACAGTTTTCTCGCAACCGAGTGCCCCAGCCAGCGATTCAATCGCCCGATAAGGTCCTTCGCGGGCAAGTTTGTGAACATATTCCCGCGTCATCTGGTGAAGATCGTCGAACCCAAAGTAATACTCCACGGCGTGGCTCTGGCTGACTTGGGCAAGTCCCTCGAGTTGCGCCCCGCCACCAAACTCTAAAACTCGCTCGCCAGCCACGTGACCGGCGTCTAGTTGGGTCATGAGAAGTTTCATCGACCGCGTCAGCTTCGCACATTGCAAGATGTTCGGCGCCGGATCCGGAATGCCTAGCGCTTTCCGCATTATCGGTGGGTATCCATACACCTCGACGGGGAACCACACGGGCTCGCCGCGTTCATTCGCGTCAGCTAACAAGGGAGCAACGTTCGCGGCTAACGTGAAGAGATTGCGAAAGCGACGAGAGCCGTAATTCGTAAGGCACGTGTCGAAATAGTGGCGCTTCTCGTGCCACACACTGGAGGCAAGCCAGACGAGACGAGCCCGAAGCGGGTCCCCCTTAGGCAACTCGCCAAACATCACGGAAGGATCTTGGCCGCGGGCGGCGAGCTCCATCGTCATGGCCGCGATGTCGGCCTCTTGCGGAGCCAAAGCAACCGTAGTCGTCCAGATCGCTAACGTCGCTGGATCGAATTGGGCAGGAGGAATCATCAGGACGACATTTTGTCGATCGCTTCGTCTGAGGTCCCGGGCTCAATGTTCCCCAATGATTCGCCGCTCAGGGATTGCGTCACAGCTACGGCGCCACCGCGGCTGGCGAGCAGACTTCGTAAGGCCTTGAAGAATCCAATCGCGGCTGTTCCCGTCGTGAATACTAATGTGACGAAGTTAAGCGCTTCAGTAGGGTCAATGTGCGGCAACCCAACATTTAGGGCCCGACTTGAATCCAAGGTTGTTGGCTCTGAAACCTCCTCAACTTCAGCGCGGTTTTTGGCCCAGGCGATAATCTCAGCGATTTCTTCTTGTGAACCTGTAAGGTCGATGAGGGTCGGCATGTGCGGTGTTCCTCTCTTTTCATGAGAATGCAGTCTGAGTTTAAGAGCGAGGTATGGGTCTTAACGGGAGCACCATTATCACATCCTTCTATGTGTGGCAATCACGGCGTCGGCGTGCGACTTTGCGGTGTGACCGTCAGACGCGATCTCATGCGTTGCTGCCAGCCGCTCTTCGTGCCTTCCATTTCTTCAAGCTGAGCCATGACGTCGCTGAGAGTCTCGCCTCCGAACTGTCGCATCTTCAAGTACAGCAGCGCCGGCACGATCGAGAGCAGCGGTAGAAAGAAGATGTTAAGCAGGTTTGCGGCGTCGGTCAGGATCTTGAGGCCTTTGCCGCTTCCGCGTTTGGTGGACGCGCCTGTAATCGCACCGACAATCCCGCCGATAATCGCCGGCACCAGAATCTGAACCAACATGGCGAGGATTATTGTGCGCCACGATCGTGAAGCCAGCGTCCGAGCGCGCTGTCGCGCGGCTTTCTTTTCCAGTCCCTCCATCAGGACGACCGGCGCCCAGAGCAGATAACGCGCCGTCATCACCAGTCCGGGAATTACAAACAGGATCCAGCCGAGCATGATGCGAATCGCCAGCCGAATCCCGGTGTTGGCGAACGGTTTCAGGCGGCGCCGGAGGATCTGGAAAGCAGTGCGCAATCGCACGGGCTTCATCGGCGCAACCGCAAGTTGAGTCACGATGATTGCGGTCACGCCCGAGATGATCGAGGCGGTTACAAATTGCGCCGCGACCGTTAGTAACGCCAATGGGATTGCGATCCCAACTGCCGCCCACTTGTTCAGCTGCGGCTCGGCGATGCGAAATGCGATCATCATGGCCGTAATGATGATGGTAGGAATGTGTGCCAGCAGCGACAGCTTCAGAAACTGCGGAAAGTATTCGCTGTAGAGCGAGAACGCGCGCCGGTAAAGCGCCCCCAACCCGTCAGCATTCGCGCGCATTGCATTCGCAAACGCGATGGCGGCAGGCGGGCGTTTTTCGCGATCCTTTTCCAGCGCCGACATCACCATGCGCGAGACGCGCTTCGGCAGTTTCTTATTCAGCTCACGAACCGGCGTGGGCTGAAGATCATTGTGCGCGCGAATGACGCTGGATGTGTCACCGGTGAAGGGCGGCGCGCCGGTCAGCATTTGATATGCGATCACTCCGATGCTGTAAATGTCCGAGCGCGCATCGAGCCGCTCGCCCCGGCATTGCTCAGGCGACATGTAAAGTGGCGTGCCGAGGATTGCTCCAATTCGCGTTAACCCCGATGCGGCGGTGCCCAGTGCCGCGGCCGTCTCCTGAGGCCGAGCCGCGGTGTCTCGCGCTGAATCAAGTACGCGTGTCTGTTGCTCGGCATCCGGCAGGATCTGGGTTGCTTCTCCATCGTCCACCCCGGCACCAGAGGGATAAATCATTGTCGCTGCTTCCAAAGACGAGGCTGTCGGTTGGAGTTGAGCTGACGGTTCAGTGATTGCGGGTAACGCGCTGCCGCCTTCGGCGAGCTTCGCGATTCCGAAATCGAGGACCTTCACGCGATAGCCACCCAGGCGGTTCGGCTCGAGCCAGATGTTGTCGGGCTTCAGATCGCGGTGCAGGATGCCTTGCTGATGCGCTTCCTGAACGGCGCCGCAGACCTGCTCGAGAATGTCCACCACCCAATAAAGCGGCAGGCGATTCTCTTCGGCCAGCACGTCACTCAAAGTGCAGCCGTCGAGATATTCCATTACCAGGTAAGCGACCCGGTTCTCGCCATCCCCTGAGAAACCAAAGTCGGTCACATCTACTACGTTCGGATGCCTGAGGCGGCCGGCCGCGCGCGCTTCGCGTTTGAAGCGCTCAACAAATTCCTGGTTGCGCATGAACTGCGGCGCGATCAGTTTCAGCGCAACATAGCGATCCGTCCCCAGATGCGTCGCCAAAAACACTGCGCCCATGCCGCCCTGACCGAGCAGACGCTCGAGGCGATATTTGTCGTCGAGAAGCTGTCCGACGTAGCGCTGGAGATCGTTCATGCGATTGCTTTATCTAGCCCAGGCGTTTACGCCTTGGGTAAGGTTGTAAACGAAAATAACAATAGCCTCCTTCTCAAGGAGGCTTTCAAAACCAGTAGTTGGCTTGCGAAGCCCATTAATGGGCTTACATTAAATCTCCCATCGAGTTCCCAGGCGTAAACGCCCGGGCTACTGAACCACGCGCGATGACAAACCAGTGATCAATCCCAGTAATGCTCCGGCCACTTTCGTTTCTTCAACTGCGCGTCTGACCAGAAGCCTTTGAGCAGTTGTATACGCGATTGGGCGTCGTCAGGTTTTGCGACCAAGGTCACGACGTCGTACCGGTAAGGTTCATTAACCAGGCCCAACATGCGCCGGTACGCCAGCGCCGCGCGTGCTATTTGCCGTCGCTTGCGCAAATCGACGTTTACCTGAGGCGGTGCGAAATCGTCGGATGCGCGCGTTTTGACTTCAACGAAACAAAGCGTCGGCCCGTCGTATGCGACCACATCGATCTCTGCGTTCACCACGACGTCGCGCAAGTTTCGGCCAATGGGAAGAGAAAAGTTTGCAGCGACTATGCGATAGCCCGCTTGCTCAAGATGCTCAATGGCGAGCGCTTCACCGAGCCGCCCGAGTTCAAAATGACTGGGTGACGGCGTTTCCGAAGGAGCGGGTGCGGCTTTCCAGAGATTGAAGCGCATGGGGAGTTGGAATTGGTACGCGCGCCTCTGGCGCGCAAGCACGTCCACCGGTACGCGCGCCTCCGGCGCGCTTAAGCACGCCAGAGGCGTGCGTACCTTACTCCTTCGGCTGTTTCTTGACGAGCTTCGGTTCTTTTGTTTTTGCTGAAGCAGCCTGGCCTGGCGACGCCCCATCGGTGGCCACCCCGGGTTTATGCGTCTTTGGCTTCGGGCGCCGTTTGCCGAAAGTTCCACGATGGATTTTTCCACGTTTTGATCGCTGATCACCTTTTCCCATTAACAGTGCTCCTATGATGGTTATTGCACCCTCCCTATCGAACACCCCGCTTGGAGACTCCGGTAGATTGGGCTTTCAGTTTACTTCTTCATCAACTCTAAAACAGCGGACGTCATCCCTTTCACTCCGCCTCGCAAAGTCGGCTCAGGAACCGGCGCGAACAAGCTGGAGTGTAACGAGGGCAGTGGCTTTCCTGTTCTACGGCTTTCTTCAACCTTAGCCGGATCAACGGTGCCAAGCCAGAACAGCGAACTCGGAATCTGCTGATCGAGGCTGAATCGTCCGAAGTCCTCGGCGGCCATCACCGGCTCGACCTTCATAACCTTGTCCGCGCCCAAAGCTTTCTCGAAGACTCGCGCCAGACGCTCGGCCAGTTGCGGGTCGTTGTAAGTCGCCGGTGTGTACTCAGTCTCGCTGATTTTCACGATTGGCGCACGGTCTTCCGGGATTCCGGCGGCCGTGGCAGTGCTCTTCGTGATGCGTTCGATTGACGAAAGAATTCGCTTCCGGACTTCCTCTTTGTACGAACGGACCGTCAGCAACAACTTAACTTCGTCGGGAATGATGTTCGCTTTGGCGCCGCCGTGAATCGATCCAACCGTCACCACCGCCGGATCGAGCGGTGAGACCTCGCGACTGATGATGGTTTGCAACGCGAGCACTGTCTGGGCGGCGACGACGATCGGGTCTTTTGTTGATTCCGGTCTGGAGCCATGGCCGCCGAGCCCGCGAATCGTAATTTCCACGGACGTCGAATTCGCCATCGCGTAGCCAGGCGCGTAGCCGATCTTACCTGCTTCCAAATCAGCGCTGCTGTGAAACGCGAGGGTGAAGTCAGGTCGCGGAATCCGCGAATACAAACCGTCCGCCAGCATCCCCTTCGCGCCACCCACAGTCTCTTCCGCGGGCTGACCAATCAAGACGAGCGTACCCCGCCATTGATCTTTCAACGCCGCAAGCATCTTCGCCGTTCCCAGCAGCGTCGTCATGTGCACGTCGTGACCACAGGCGTGCATGACGCTTACTTCCTGTCCCGCATCGTTTTTGGTCTTCACTGTGCTCGCATAAGGCAAGCCGGTCTTTTCTTCGACCGGGAGCGCGTCCATATCGCTGCGTACCAGCACCGTCGGCCCCGCGCCGTTCTTCATCACGGCCACTACGCCGTAAGGTTTCCATTCCGGCCGATCATACTTGCCCACGTTCTCAGTGACTTCGTAACCCAGCGCGCGCAGTTGTTGCGCGATAAACGCCGAAGTCTTTGTCTCGTAATGGGAAAGCTCAGGCGCGGCGTGCAAAGCTTTGTAGGTGCTGACCAGTTGCGGCAGTTCGCGATCGACGAGCGCGTCGAGGGACTGCTGGGCTTTTACGGTCAATGCGCCCGAACCTGTCAGGAGCAATAACAAGAAGATTTTCTTCATGATTAGCCGAGAATATGCGGGCTCAAAATACCTTAAGGATTCTGGGTTTCACAAGTCGCACCCCCTTGAGAAGCGCGTACCGGCGGGGTGAGGTCAGCACAGGGAGCGGACCGGGGCACCCGCGCGGGCAGCCCGCGTGGGGTGGTGGTAGCGACCTGGTCAAAGAGACAGCACCGGGAGCGGCTTTGCCCAAAAAGACGGGGAGGAGCGAACAAACTCGTCGAGCTGCGTAGCAGCGGTCTTAGCTAAGCCCAAGGCGAGGCTTTGCGAGCCTTGGGAAACCATGCCCGTTATAGATCAGCGGAGCCCGCGAAGCGGGCGACATCTCAGTCCGAGTTTTGATTTTCGGCATCAGAACCAGCGCGAGTGCCTCGTTGAGTGGTCCAGGTCTGAAGAGAAACCTTGCTGCCAATCGTTCCGTTAGCCTGACTCAAGGTCGCACTCCGCGGCTCCTACAAATTTTATTAACCATAGTAACCCAAGGCTCGGAAAGCCTCGCCTTGGGCTTAAATACGTCCGCTGCTTCGTTGAGTATTGTCAGCCAGATCTGAAGTGATCAGCGATCAATCAAGAGCATCTAGCGTCACCTAAGACTCTTTGGGCAAAGCCACGAGAGCGTTGGCGACTGGGTCTAACTAAGTTCTCAGACCGCAGGGTAGTCAGGAGCAAAGGGAGTGAGGCCAATACGCGGCGCCGCGAGCAGCAGCCCAATGATCGTCTTCGCGTCTTCGATTTCGTTGTCGGTAATCATTTGCAGAGCTCGATCGATCGGCATCCGCACGATCTCAATCGCTTCATCGTCTTCCAGACGCTGTTCGGTCTCCTGCAAATCCGTCGCGAGATACAACCACATCTTTTCGCTGAGAAATCCCGGCGAGACAAAGAACTCGCAGAGCTTTTCCAGGCGGCCCGGGACCAGTCCCAGTTCTTCTTCCAATTCACGGGCCGCGCCCACTTCGGGTGGTTCTCGATCGTTCAAGGTGCCGGCTGGCAATTCGAGCAGGTACTTCACCGCCGGATGACGATACTGCTTCACGAGCGCAATCGTGCCATCGTCGAACACGGGCAGAATCACTGCGCTGCCGCCGTGGTGAACAACTTCGCGCACGTACGTCTGGTCGCCTTCGCGAACCGTATCCACGGTCACGTTAAAGACGCGGCCTTCGAAAATTTTCTTCGAATCGATGAATTCAGGTGTGTCCATGCTCAGTTCAAGTTTGTGCGACTCAGTCTAATTTGCGAAACAGCCAAGGGCAACGTGAACATAAAGAGTTCTCATTCACACCTTGCTTTAGCAAGGTGATCCACGCTGCTTCCAAGGCTGCGAACTGTTTTAACAGTTTGCCTGAAGCCGTTGAAACGGCTGATCAATGGTTACGAGGCGCCCAACACCTCGCTGAAGCGAGGTGTTAATGAAATGCGAATGAACCCTTGCGCACATCAACGCTCAGCCAGCAATGTTTCCTGCGCTGCACCCACCAGGTACAACGAGCCGGTGATGAGAATAAGACCGTCCGGGCCGGTAACCCGTCGCGCAATCTGCAAGGCTTCCGCGACCGATTTCGCCTCGTGAAGACTTGCTTGATCGAGGCCAGCTGGCGCTGCGGCCTTCAGATTCTCGAGCGTAGCGGCCCTCGGATTATCGAGCTCAGTCAGAATCACCTGACGCGCCGCAGGGAAGAGAATCGCCGCGATCTCTCTCAGCGGCTTGTCGCGCATGGCGCCAAAGATCAGCGTGATAGGTTGATCCATGAACTCGTCGAGATAGTCGTGGAGAGCTCGCGCCGCGGCCGGATTGTGCGCGCCATCGAAGAGAACCGGCGGGTTGCCCTCAAGTAGTTCAAGCCGCCCCGGATGTCTGGCGTTCCTGAGCCCGCTGAGAATCAAGTGTCGTGAAAGATCGAAGCCCCGCTCGCCTAAGCCTTCCGCAATTACCACGGTCGTTGCCGCATTAATCGCCTGGTGGCGACCGGGCAGCCCGAGGCAGGCGTTCTCGTACCGGTCGTTTCGGGTTTCAAACGTGGCGCACATGCGGCCCGACACTGAGTCTTCTGCGACGGTAACGTTCGTCGGCGCTGAGACAAAACGGGCTTTTACCCCTACCTCATCGCACCGTGCCTTTATTACTTCCAGCGCTTCATCCTGCTGTGGCGCCACAATGGTGGTCACGCCCGGTCGAATAATCGCGGCTTTCTCAAGTGCAATTTCAGTCAAGGTGCTACCGAGGTATTCCTCATGATCCATGGCGATCGGCGTGATGGCGACGACTTGTGCGCCCGCAGCCGTGGTCGAGTCCAGTCGTCCTCCCAATCCGGTTTCGAGAAGCGCCAGCTCAACTTCGGCTTCACGAAACGCCAGGAGCGCGATTGCCGTGACGTGTTCAAAGAAGGTCGGCCGTGTCTGCAGTTCACCGCCTTGCACAAGTTCTTCCGCGGTTTGCTTAACTTGCGCGGTGAGCCGTGCAAATTCGTCTTTCGCAATGTCGGCGCCGTTCACGCGAATCCGCTCAGTCATTGAAATCAGGTGCGGTGAGGTGAAAAGGCCGACGCTGATCCTTGCTTCGCGGCAGATCGATTCCAGCATCACGGCCGTTGAGCCTTTGCCGTTCGTGCCGGCGATTTGGACTGAAGGAAAACTCCTGTGCGGATTTCCGAGCGCCGCCAGCAGCCGCTCAATATTTGCGAGACCAAGTTTAATTGTGAGCGTCTCGTGACCGAGAGAAAGGAGATATGTTTGGGCTTCGTCAAAAAGCATGTGATTGGACAAGTCATCCCGAAGGGATGAGAGACAGTAGCCGGGGGTAAGCGCGCCACCCCCGGAACAGTAGCCATAAAAGTTAAAGCACCCTGAAGGGGTGCGAGAAACAACCGCGAATTCGAATCTTATGTCTTGCGCCCCTTCAGGGCGCGTCCGTTATCTCACGTGATCCAGGGGCGGCTCCCGATACATCGGGTTTGCCCCTACCATCTAGCGCCTTTCAGGGCGCATTCGCCGAAACGTGGAACTTATGACCTGTGACTTGAGTTTTGTCCGTGAGATCCGGGTTCATCATGAAGTCGAGCGACTTAATAATGAAGGGGCGCATCTCACGGCGATCGACGATGGCGTCAAGCATTCCATGATCGAGAAGGAACTCAGATCGCTGAAAGTCTTTCGGCAGTTTCTGCCGGATCGTCTGCTCAATCACGCGCGGGCCCGCGAAACCAATGAGCGCTTTCGGTTCAGCGACGATAATGTCGCCGAGCATCGCGAAACTCGCCGTCACGCCGCCAGTGGTTGGATCGGTGAGCACGGAAATGAACGGCAGATGACGCTCTTCGAGGGCCGCGAGAGCCGCGGAAATCTTTGCCATCTGCATCAGCGACAGCGCACCTTCCTGCATACGCGCGCCGCCTGACGCCGCAAAGATGATCACCGCGCCCCGTTCGCCGATGGCGCGCTCAATCAGCCGCGTGATTTTTTCACCGACCGCCGAACCCATCGACCCGCCAATGAAATTCATGTCCATCGCAGCGGCGAACACTCGATGCCCGCCGACTTTTCCGCGCGCGTTGATGACTGCTTCCGAGAGGCCTGTTCCATGTCGCGCCTGTTCGAGGCGTTTTGTGTAAGGCTTGCTGTCGACAAACCCGAGCGGGTCGGTGGAGATCACCTCAGCGTCGAGCTCTTCGCAATGGGCGTCATCGAAAATCTTTTCCAGGCGTTCGTACGCGCCGATGCGAAAGTGATAATTGCAGTGATGACAGACCTGCTGGTTCTCATCTAAATCCTTTTTGTAAAGGTGCTCGCCGCACTCGTCACAACGCACGAAGACGTTCTCCGTACGAACGACGCGTTCAGAGTCGCTAACCGGCTCGATCTTGCCTTTTTTCTTACGAAACCAGGGCATAAAAAGCTGAGGTCAGAAATCAGATATCAGCACGTTCTTCTCAATTGTCGAGATTTTGATTGGCAAGGTTAGCACAAAGAAAGCGAGGTTAGAACTCAATTCCTCTTTGCGCCCGAATGCCGGCCTGGAATGGATGCTTAACCTCGGTCATTTCGGTGACGAGGTCAGCGGCTTCGATTAGTTCTTGCGGCGCGAAGAAACCTTAGGTCATTATCCGATGTATTCAACATGTCCCCTCATTTCTTCTGGCGAGATAACTTCATAGATTAGGATTGGCCTTCGATGAGTTCTCGCATCGACTGTTCTGCGGTGTAAAAAACGACGCCGGCGTGGTCGTTAAGCTTCGAGGCTACCCGCAAGAAATCTTGGTCGCGCGTTACGATAACTCGTGCTTCCGCGAGCGCAAATTTTAAATGAGCTATGTCGTCTTTCGTTCGCAGCCCAGCTTCGACGGTGGTCGTTACATCAATGTCCGCCCGGCGAAGCGCCGTGGCAATTGCGGGATCGACGTGTTCGTCTAAGTGGAAACGTATCCGATCAGCCATGGGAGAGGGCTTCTAACTTTTCCCGGAGGCGCGAAGGGTTCTCGTTCTTGAAAGCCTGGGCCAACGCTTCTTCCTCGTTGAGGCTCTGGTCGATCTCTTCTTTGTGGTCGTAATAGTAAGCCATCGCCGCGTACACGGCTGCGAGAGGTAAATCGTATGACCCGGCTATTTCTTCAAGAGCCCGGCCCAAGCGCCGGTGCATGAGGACGACGTCGGCTACCGTGATTCGCGTTCCGGCGATTCTGGGCTTGCCACCACGAGTCCCTTCGGAGGCTTCTATGTAGTCCGACATGACGGTTGAATGCTACTACAAAACGCCACAGGGAAACAGAGCTTCAGAACTCAATTCCTCTCTGTGCGCGGATGCCGGCTTGAAATGGATGCTTAACCTCTGTCATTTCGGTAACGAGGTCCGCGCCTTCGATTAGTTCCTTCGGCGCGTCGCGGCCGGTGACGACGACATGGAGGGCAGGTTGAGTTTTGCGGGCGGCGCTAATTTCCTCCAGCACCTCCGCGACCGGCAGCATGTCGTAGCTCAGAACGTAAACCAACTCGTCAAAGACAAGCAGATCATAGTCGCCGCTCTTCAACTTCTCAACGCAGAGGTTCCAGGTCTCGCGCGCGGTCTGGCGATCCTGTTCGGGATTCTTTGTGTCCCAGGTGAAGCCGTCGCCCATCGTGTGGATTTCAATCCCGAGCTTTTCGGCAGACACGTGCTCGCCGTAGCGATCGTTGCGCGATTTCATGAACTGAATCATGCAGCAGTTCAGACCTTGTCCGGCGGCACGCATCATCAAACCCAGCGCGCACGTCGTCTTACCTTTGCCGTGCCCGGTGTTAACCATCAGCAGACCGCGGGTCTGCTCTTGATAGTCAGCGCGACGCCATTTGTATTTGCGTTCGATACTCATGAAGTCAGAACGGCCTGCGGTAGCGGGCCGTTGATCCTCGGTTCATGGCCCGGACTAGTCAGTCACATCCAACTCAAGTCGTCGATTTAATCGTCAAACTCGGGCAGATCATCGCCTTGTCCATTGAGTACATAGTCAATCACCTGCGCAACACTCTTCTCGTTCCATAGATACCGAGTGCTGCCCTTGTCGGCCCATGGACTGTCCGCGCGGTTCCAACATCCTGCTTGCTTCATCGTGCGTGTTGCGTTTGCCTTGAATGCATTGAGCGCAAGCTCGGGTTTCTTACAGCCGATCGCGACGACGAGATGAACATGATTCGTTCTTACGTTAATCGCATGCAAAAGCCATTTTCGAAACTCGCATGTTTCGCGGGCGGCAGCCTCGACGCAACCTCGCTGATCGGCGTTAAGAATTACAGGCTCATATAGCAGACGCTTAGCGTTTGTTTCGAGCCATTTCTTTTCATGCGGAAGACGACGGGACTTGTATCGGTTACGAAAGCGGCTAACAGCGCCGCGTTCGTCGCCGTGCAGCCAAGTTCCATGCGAGCGAAACGTAATCAAGAAGGCTAGCGGAATGTCTGTGTCGTTCCACATGACCTTAGCGGGAGATCAACCACCCGCTACCGCAGGTGGTTCTGACTTATCGTGATCCGTTGGCCCGTCTTACAGCATCCTGCAGCAGTTGCACGACCTGCTTTTCGATCTCTTCCCAGTTGCCTTTGAGAGTGCAGCCGGCGGCGTTGCGGTGACCGCCGCCACCAAAGAATTCCGCGACTTTCGCGACGTTGACGTCGCCCTTGGAACGGAGGCTGGTGCGATAGACGCCGGGCGAGCATTCCTTGAACAGAGCAACGGCGTGAACGTCCCCGACGGAGAGCGGATAGTTGACGAAACCGTCAGCGTCTTCTTCGGAAGCTTTCGTTTGCTGCTGCATTTCCGCTGTCTGCCGCATCCAGGCGACGCGACCGGTGTCGTCGCGCTGGGCGGTGGAAAGGACCTGACTGAGCAGCTCGATCTTCGGCCATTGATAATTACCGAAAATCGCCTCGGCAGTTTTGGCCGGACGCACGCCCGTGCGCACGAGTTCAGAGGCAATCTTGAAAGTGCGTTCAGTCGTATTCGAGTAGTGAAACGATCCGGTGTCGGTAAGCAGGGCCGTGTAGACGCCTTCCGCGATTTCGACCGTCGGGCGCACGCCAGTCGCCTTGCACAGGTTGTAAATCATCTCGCCGACGGCCGACGCAGTTGAATCGATCCAATTGATCGTGCCGAACAGGACCGTGCTGGTGTGATGGTCGATGTTGACGACAAACTGCTTTTCGAGATCGATCAGACCTGGCCGGTCGATGTCAGAGCATTCAATGACGAACACGCCGTCGTATTCGCGATCGACGGCAGGCGTGACGCGAATCAAATCGGCGCCGGGAAGGTTCTGGTAAGCATGCGGCGCCGGATCGCGCATGATGACCTCGACGTCTTTGTCGAGCGCGCGCAGCAGCCAATAAAGTCCGAGGGAAGATCCGAGACTGTCACCGTCGGGTCGAACGTGGGACGTAATTGCGAACCGGTGCTTCTGTTCGATTAACTCAACTACCTGACTTAACATCTACAACAGGGGTGAACGGTGAAGGATCAAGGATGAGGCGTCTGAACCACGTCAACCTTTCATCCTTCATCCTTCAATTCATTCCTTCCGATTTCTACTAACAGCGCGTCCACGCGTTCGGCTTTCTCTTCAACAATGTCGCGCACGAAATGAAGCACGGGAGTATGCCGCAAGTTCAGGGAAAAACCTAGTTGCTTACGCACGTAAGGCGCCGCATGCTCCAGAGCTTTCAGCGCCTGTTTGTGCTCTTCCTCATCGCCGTGGATGGTGACGTAAACACTGGCATCACGAAGGTTGTCCGCCACGCGCACATCAGTCACAGTCACCATCGTCAAACGCGGATCCTCGAGTTCGTACCCCACAATCTGCGCGATCTCTTCACGCAGCGTGTCTGCAATGCGCTCTGGCCGATGCATGGCTAACAGTGAGCAGTGTGCAGTGAGCAGTGTGAGCAGGACGTCTTCCTGCAGTCTGCTGCCTGCTGTCTGCCGCCTACAGTTCAGTGGCTGCCACCTTCTCGATCACGTACGCTTCGATCTGGTCGCTGACTTTGATGTCGTTGAAGTTTTCCAGACCGATACCGCATTCGAAGCCTTCGCGGACTTCGGATACGTCTTCCTTGAAGCGGCGCAGTGAACCGATGTTGCCTTCCCACGCCACCACACTGTCGCGAATCAAACGCGCCCGCGCCTTGCGGCTGATGATGCCGTCGATGACCATGCAGCCGGCCACCGCGCCAATTTTCGGCACGCGGAAGACTTCGCGCACTGCGGCCTTGCCGAGAATCTTTTCAGTCTCGATCTTGTCGAGCATGCCGATCATCGCGGCCTTTATTTCTTCCTCGACCTTGTAGATGATCGAGTGTAGCCGGATATCGACGCTCTCCTGTTTCGCCAAATCATTCGCTCGCGATTCCGGCCGCACGTTAAAGCCGATGATCACAACTGCGCTGGAAGACGAGCCCGCCTGCGTGGCTGAAGCCAGCAGTACGTCGGACTCGGTTATCGCGCCCACGCCTGAGCGAATCACCTTTACCTTCACGCTCTCCGTGGACATCTTTTCGAGGGTTGATTTCAAAACTTCAACTGAACCCTGCACGTCAGCCTTGATGATGACGAGCAGTTCTTTAACTTCAGTTTCGCCCAGCGCTTCGATACCGCGCTTCGTCGATTTGATCAGCGTGCGCTGACGTTCGGCGTACTGGCGTTGATGCGAAATTTGCTGCGCGCGCGAAACATCCGCGACCACCTGGAAACTCTCGCCCGCTTCGGGCACGCCTTGCAGTCCGAGCACCTCGACAGGCGTCGCCGGGCCGGCTTCACTTATGGCTTCGCCGCGATCATTGAACATCGCGCGCACCTTGCCGAAGATTTGGCCGATGATAAATGGATCGCCCAGCTTGACTGTGCCTTGCTGGACCAGCACGGTGGCGACCGAACCGCGTCCGCGATCGAGCTTAGCTTCAAGCACGACACCTGATGCCAGGCGCGTCGTGCTGGCGCGCAAATTCAGAATGTCCGCGGTCAGCAGAATAGTTTCGAGCAGCGTCTCAAGGTTCTGCTGTTTCTTCGCCGAGACTTCGACCATTTCGGTCTCGCCGCCCCATGAAACAGCGTTCAGGCTCTGTTGAGACAATTCCTGGCGCACGCGATCCGGATTCGCGTCAGGCTTATCGACCTTATTGATAGCGACCACGATCGGCACGCCGGCGGCACGCGAGTGTTCGATTGCTTCGATCGTCTGCGGCATCACGCCGTCGTCAGCCGCGACGACGAGCACCACAACGTCGGTCGCCTTCGCTCCGCGAGCCCGCATCAGAGTGAATGCTTCGTGGCCCGGGGTATCGAGAAAGACGACGCGGCGCGTCTCGTTAGCGTTGTCAGGACTTTGGACTTCGACGCTGTACGCGCCGATGTGCTGGGTAATGCCGCCCGCCTCACCGGCGACGACGTTCGCGGCGCGAATCGCGTCGAGCAGGGAAGTCTTTCCGTGATCGACGTGGCCCATGACCGTGACCACCGGCGCGCGCGGAACTTCAACGTCGTCGGCGTCGGTCGCGATCAGTTCTTCGAACTCTTCCTCCGCGACCATTTCTTCAAACGGCACAAACGAGACCTCGTAGCCAAAACGCTTGCCCAGTTCTTCAGCCACGTTGTCATTTAAAGCCTGATTGATCGTCGCGAACACCCCGCGCTGCAGTAACAGACCCACAACTTCCTTCGGCTTAATGCCGAGCTTTTCGGCAAACTCTTTGACGGTGGATCCTTCGACCAGACGCACGGGCTTTAGCTCGCCCGGCCCCGAAGGCATTTGCAGACGGCCGGCGATGCGCTCTTCAAGCGTGCGCACTTCGGGGGCAATGAAGTCGCGGTCCGTCCTTCCTTTGCCGTCCATGCGCTTGCCACCGCGTACCGAACCGCGTCGCGAACGACGCCGACCGGCATCGGGCGGGGGAATGTAGGTGGTTTGCGGCGTCGCCGTCTCGCCCGGCGTGCCGGCATACTCCACGCGACGGACTACACGCTCGCGGGGAGTTGGTGCGGCGGTGGGCGCCGGCGCGGGAGCGCGTTCACCGTGTCGAATGCCCTGGCTTAGCGCGGCCGCAGTCGGCCGCAGAACGCGTACCTGTCGTCCCGCAGGAGGCGCAGGTTGCGGTTCAGACGCCGCAGCTTCGGCCGCTTGTGCCGTGGCTTCCGGTTGATCTTCCGGCGCGGCCTCAGGCGGCGGAGCGATCGCTTCAGGTTTTTCTGCGCGCACGGCGGGAGCCAGCTTGCGCAACACGCGCGCGACTTGCGGCTTTACCGGCTCCTCGATTTCTTCGGGCGGAGCCTCTGCGGGTGGTGGCTCTTCGATCTCGACCGGGGCCTCGGCCGGCGGTTCTTCAACCGGCGGTGTTTCCTCGACGGTACGCGCGGCCTTCTTCACAATTTTGATCGCGCGCTTGGCGGTGGCCGCTTGTTTCGGAAAGTATTTCTCGCGGATCTTCTCAGCGAGTTCTTTAGAAATAGAGTTTGAGGGAACACTGACATCGACACCTTCGCGCCGCACCTCTTCGATCAGGCGTTTGGTATCGATCTTCAGCTCTTTGGCGAGATCGTAAAGACGAGTTTTTGAAGTGGCTACTGACATGCGCTCCTTCTTTGAAAGTGGCCGGTCGCCACCTTCTGAAGCGCACTTCAGAAGACGCTTGCTACCAGCAAGCGTCGGAGGCGAGCAGCCTTGCGCCCTTGCGCAAACTGCGATTAATTGGCCGCATGATTTGACATGGCTTTCAGATTAAACATCTGAGACCTCATTCAAGATCCTGCTTTTTGTCACTCTCGCTCGCGGCATTTTCGTCTGATGACGACGCGAGAGGGGAATCAGTTTCAGTTTGAGACTGCAACTCAGCGGTTACAGACTCTTCGGCTTCTTCTCGGGCCAGTTCAGCCTGCTCTTCGCGGATGTTCGCTTCCAAATCGGCGACTGCCGTCGAAGTGATATCGGGCGACGGGGTAATGACGTCAGGCCTGAGATCGCGTCCGGCTTCCTGTAAGAGCAGTTCATCCGCGGACATTGGATCGGCCTCCGTCAGCGCCACCGGATCGGCAGAATGCTCGGCGCGAATGTTTTCTTCCGCCTGATAGGGAACGCCTTTTTCGACTGCTTCATCGTAGCCCGCAGCGATCATTTCTTCGTTGGGTTCGACTTCCGCCGCCGGCGCACTTTCATCAAGCTCCGCGGAGACGGCATGTCCTTCGCCGCCTTCTTCGCCTTGTTCAGCCAATTTCTGCTCGCGTAATGCAACTACAGCGCGTGCAGCTTCGAGCATCTTCTCAGCTTCGTCGAGACTGACGTCGAGGAATTCGACCAGGTCGTCAACCGTAGTGTTCGCCAGTCCGTCAATATCCGTAATGCTGTGTTCGGCCAAAGCGTCGGCCTGCTGCGCCGTCACGCCTTCAATCGCCGAAAGCGGGACCGGGGCGCCGGAGGCAATCATGGCCCCCATCGCTTCATGCACTTCTTTCTTCAGCTCTTCCTCGCTGCGGATGTCGATGTTCCAGCCGACCAGTTTCGTCGCCAGGCGCACGTTCTGACCGCGCTTGCCGATGGCCAGGCTGAGCTGATCCTCGTTCACGATCACTTCCATCTGGCGATTTTCGATGTCGGTGATGCGAACCTGATTAACTTTGGCCGGTGACAGAGCGTTAGCGGCGAAGACCGAAGGTTCTTCCGACCATTCGATGATGTCGATTTTCTCGCCGCGCAGTTCGCGGATGATGGCCTGGACGCGCGAGCCTTTCATGCCGACGCAGGCGCCGACCGGATCGACGTCGCGTTCGTTAGAAACAACCGCAATCTTGGCGCGCTCGCCGGGTTCCCGGACGCAGGACTTGATCACCACGGTGCCGTCGTAAATCTCCGGCACTTCCATCTCAAACAGGCGCTCGAGCAATTCCGGTGAAGTGCGCGAGACTTCGATCTGTGGGCCTTTTGATTCTTTCGAAACGTTGGTGATGACGACGCGAATGCGTTCGCCCTGGTTCCACTGTTCACCGCGCGATTGCTGTGAACGCGGCAGGATCGCTTCCAGGTTTCCCAGATCGACAATCATGTTGCCGCGCTCGAAGCGCTTCACGAAGCCGTTCACCAATTCGCCCACGCGATCGATGTACTGGTCGTAAACATTCGTGCGGACCGCGTCGCGGACCTTTTGAAAAAGGATTTGTTTGGCAGTCTGCGCCGCGATGCGGCCGAGGTCTTCCATCGGCATCGGCAGCAGGAGAGCATCGCCGACTTCGACATCATCACCGCCGAGTTCACGGGCTTCCTCGATCGACAATTCCGCCGCGGGATTCTCGACGGTCTCGACGACGACTTTCGACGCCGACAATTCAAGACCCGTTTCCGGCGTCCAATCAACCTGAATTTCTTCGCCGGCGCGGAACTGTTTCTTGGCCGCTGCTCGCACGGCTTCCTTCACCGCTTCGATAACTAACTCGCGGTCGATGCCTTGCTCCTGGCAAAGGGCTTCAATATTTTGCGCGATGGTGGTGCTCATTAAATTAACTATTCTGTTTGATCAAATGCCGGTCAGTTTCTTCACGCTCGCGGGCTTTCCGGAATTCCTCTTCGACGTCGATTTCCAGGTTCGCTTTCGCGATGCCGCTAGTCGGAATCCGTACCCGGCCGCTGGTGTTGTCTTCAAAAATCACTTCGCTGTCCGCGAGTCCGACAATACGGCCGCGAAAGTTCCGCTGGTTCTTAATCGGCGATCGCGTTTTGATTTTCGCGAGATGTCCCGCAAACCGCTCGTAATCCGCCGGCTTGTACAGCCCGCGCTCGATCCCGGGACTGGAAACTTCCAGGGTGTAAGCCGAGTGGATGAAATCCTCCACGTCCAGCACGGTGCCCAGGTGATGACTCACATCCGAGCAATCGTGATGCGTGATACCTTCCGGCTTATCAATGAACACTCGGATTATCGGGTGGCCTTCCGGGCCGGCGACTTCCGCGTGAACCAGTTCGACGCCGTGGTCGATGGCGGTTTGCTCAGCAAGTTCGAGAACGCGCTCTGCAACCGACCCCTGATCCATCACCGTGGCACAGACTTTAGTCTGTGACTGCCTCTCTCAAATACTCACAGACTGAAGTCTGTGCCACTATTTCGCCCAAAAGAAAAAGTGGGCGAAAACCCACCGGACAACGACGACGCCCCGATAAGAAGCTGCGATTATACGGAAAGGAGGGAGGCGAGGCAAACCGCTGGGAACACGGGTGGTTTCCTCGCTCTGCCCGGAACGCGGACGCCCTCGTGCGCAATCTGCGTCGTTCGCCTTAGAATCGCGACTGGGCAGTGTTTAGCGTCCGGTGTCAGACAGCGGTACGAGGGCGTCCGCGTTCCAACCGACGGGCTATTGACTAAGCTTCGACTTCACTGCCTCACTAACCATCTTCCCGGCAGCGCTCTTTCCCGCCAGCTTGGCCATGGCGACCTTCATTCCCGATCCGACCTTGATGCTGCGATCAAAAATAAAACTCTTTTGTTGCGAGAATAGTTTTCTATGCTTGCTACGTATTGGGCTAAGGTGCGTTGCGTAAACGAAGGAGTCGTTAACAACCGCAGGATTCTTGCAGTTATCCGCAGGAGGACAGTCAATGCAGAAGCACTTTAAGAGGATCTTCAATCTGGCCTTAGTCGGCCTATTTCTCGCGCTCACCGGAGCTTGGGAGGCAGGGGTATTCGCCCAGACGCCGACGCCGACCCCGCCGAAAACGTGGGATTGGGCTGCTGAGTCGAGGCGCGCTGTGGACACCATCGGCGCGAAAGACTTCAAACGAGCCAAAGATCGCAAATTGCGCGATGCGGGGACACGCGCGCTTGCGGCTTTGAAGAAGATTGCCAAAAACACTTCGAAAGCGCGGGAAGCGGCGCTGGTGGCTGATTTTGATCGCGCCATGCAGGCTTTAAAGCTGGTGCTACCAGCAACCAAATCCGGGGGCCTACAGACGTGCGACAGGCAATATGAAATTTGTATGGAGCTGTGCAAGGAAACTGGGGGCGACTGCTCGCTTTGCTCTAAAGCTAACAACGTGTGTTACATCATGACATTGACCATGGAGCAAGCGCAGGAAAATGATCCGAAGAACGACCCCTGATTGATTGAGTAGCCCATTCCGATCCTGCCAGGGACGTGTGGAGTTAGTCGTCTTACCTCGCCCGTGCTGCGGCAAAGCTGTGTCCATCTAAGTTTTCATGTTGACAGCTTAGCTTTCACTGCCTCACTCACCATCTTCCCGTCAGCGCTCTTTCCCGCCAGCTTGGCCATCGCAGCTTTCATCACCCCGCCCATGTCTTTCATTGACGATGCGCCCGTTTCGGCGATCGCGGCGACGACCGCCTGGTCGATTACATCCTGAGAAGCAGACTGCGGCAGATAGGCCTCGATGATGGCGATCTCGGCCTGCTCTTTGTCAGCCAAATCCGGCCGGTTGGCCTTTTCATATTGCTCGACTGAGTCGCGGCGTTGCTTGACCTGCGACCGCAGGAGTTTCTGGATGTCTTCGTCGGACAATTCGCCGCCGCCGTCTTTTTCACGGTTCATGATGGCGGCTTTGACCATGCGCAGCGTCGAAGTGCGCGCCGCATCCTGCGCCTTCATCGCGGCGGTCATGTCGGAAATGATTTGCTCTTTCAGGCTCATAGGCTGTAGCGAAAACTCTAGCGCATCTCCGGTGATTTCGCTAAGATGCCGCGCGATTTGAGTCCCAAGCACCGGACCTCGAAGATCAGGGAGGAGCCAAATATCGATGCTGAGAATGATCGCGTCAATCTCAGTGCTGTTGATTCTTTCGGCATTGCCAGCCCGAGGGCAGAGTCAACCAGCCGTCATCAGACTTAAGAACGAGTCGTCGTTGCCGTTAACCGCAAGGCTGGTGGGACCTACGCCCAAGGCGGCGAAGCTCAGAGAAGAAGCAATTCATACGTTTCGCGTGCAACCCGGTCAGTACTATTTTGTCTACCAATTCCATGCGTCAGCCGACACGGCGTACTTTCTACAGACTGAGTCATTCTCAGTGCGAGCGGAAGACAAGGTCCTGAAAGCCTCCGCTAATAATGATGTCAATTCGATGGCATTCGGCATTCATCGGAGGTACCAAGTCGATCCGGCGGAGTTCGCGCAACCAAGCGGCTGGCCCGCGACAGAAGTTAATGTCGAAGAACGAGCGGGCTTTACAGCATTGAAAGTTGTGGCCACCGTCGGCGAACTGTTCCTGGATGACCGGGAGGACGAACGGTCATACGTAATAGGTTTGGCCAGGAGTTTGATTAATCGCCGGCTCCGACTTGATGTATTGACGCCATTGCGCAAACAGGGATTCAAAACTACGTTTGCCTGGATCGCGAATCACAAACAGTTGCCTCAACGCTTTAGCGAACCCACGCTGCTGATAACCTATGAGGAAAGCGAAGGCCGCAAGTTCCGAATCGGTAGCGGGGTGTATGTCGCGCTGCGGTTTTCACTCTACGGTGTGGGCGATCCTCTGTCGGACCCGATTTGGGAGGCAGAGGTAGGCGGCTCTAATGACGACGAGGTGCGGATAAATCTCTTGAACGCCAACGCTTCGTACAGAACAAACTCGTTAGGTGATCTGAGAAGGAACATCGATTTGTTCGGCCTCGAGCTTACTCAGTGGAAGGCGAAACCTTGAACGGCTGAGGAGAAAATGGCGAAATTAATTACAAAGTGCTATCTCGTCCTGGTCATTGTGCTTCTCCCCCTCGGTTTGGCTGAAGCCCAGTCGACGTGCAAAAAGCAGTCGATCAAAAACTTAGTCGATGCGTTCGCCGGATCCTTCTCCAACAAGACCATGGGCGCTCTCGATGCCGATCGACCGTACGTCGGCCGATTCACCATTCGCATCGAGCATTCACTGGCGGACGATGACGATCCGCAGAGATTTGAAGTCCGAAGGTTCTCGTCCTTCGCCCGCGCCGAACAGTGGTTCAAGAGCAGGGAAATAGAAGGCCTGCCCGGTCGATATACACGTCCGGTGGAAAAGTGTGCCCGCGGGGTCTGCTCCTATAACACTGAGGGCGGCATCAATCACAAATCGCTCTACCTTACAAAGATCACCTACGGCGTTCGCAACGGCTGTCCGTACTTGAAAACAATTTACTTGCTTGATGGCGATTAGTTATCAGGTCTGAGAGAGTCATGCTTTCGCCCAACACCATTCTCCAGAATCGATACCGCATAATCCGCGAACTCGGCCACGGCGGTATGGGCACGGTTTATGAAGCCATCGACGAACGCGTTAACTGTCTGGTGGCGCTGAAGACAACACGCGCCGCCAGCGCACGTGAAGCTGAACTGCTCGCCAACCTGCTCCATCCGGCCTTACCGAAAGTAACCGACTACTTCAGCGACAACGATGGTTACTTTCTCGTGATGGAATACATTCCGGGAAATGATTTTGCCAAGCTGCTTGAAATCCGTGGTAGACCATTTTCGGAATCAGAAGTCTTGCAGTGGGCGGACAAGTTGCTTGACCTGCTGCAATACCTGCACGGCAAACAGCTTTTTCATCGCGATATCAAACCTTCAAATCTGAAATTGACGGAGGATGGTGGATTATTCCTACTGGATTTGGGTTGGCGAAAGGCGCGGTCGGACAGATGCCGACGCTCACCTCAGACAAGAGTGTTCACGGTTATACGCTCCAATTCGCTCCGCTCGAACAGATTCTTAAGCAGGGCACTGATGCCCGCAGTGATCTCTATTCGCTGGGAGCGACCCTCTATCATCTCATCACCGGCGTTTTGCCGATCGATGCATATACGCGGTCAGCTCTGATTGAAAAGCAAGGAAGTGATCCTCTTCCACTAATCCCGAAGAAAAACGCGGGCGTTTCAGCTCAAGTCGCGAGCGTCATACACCAGGCGATGGCCATCGAACCGGACAAGCGGCCCACGAGTGCGCGCGAAATGCGTGAAGCATTATGGAAAGCAGGCGCCTCGAGAGCGCCCGTCCCGCCGATTTCGACGATACCTTCGCCTCAGCCCAAACCTCACTATTGGAATTCGCGGATCTTCACCGATGATGAGGACGGCCCCGATCCGGTCGTGCCGACGCCGGTTGACCCCACGCATGTAGACCCCACGCCTGTGGACCCCACAATTATTCCAACTCCGCCCGGACCATCAATCGCGAAGGTTCTGCTGATAACGGTCGGAGTGATCCTTCTGTTCGCAGCAGCATCGGTGGCCGCCGTTGTCGTGAAGAATGGGTGGTTGCCATGGAGCAAAGACAATATATACGGCAAAGGTGAAAAGAACGGCTCCTCTAACATCAATAGCAGCTCCAATGCGAACACTACGCCCGTAGTAGTAACTTCACCGTCGCCTGACAAACCCACAGCCCAAAATCCATCTGCCGGGAGCGTGGTGCGAAATCAAATCGGAATGGAACTGGTCTGGATTCCACCGGGGAGTTTCGTGATGGGCTCCGACAGCGGTAACGATGATGAAAAGCCTGCGCACCGCGTCACGTTCAGTTCGGGCTTCTACATCGGTAAGTACGAGGTGACGCAAGACCAGTGGCGAACAACGATGGGTAACAACCCGAGTTACTTTCCGAACTGTGGCGGCAACTGCCCAGTCGAGTACGTGACGTGGGATAACGTTCAGCAATTTATTAAAGCTCTGAACAGCCGAGATACTGGCTTCAAATATCGCTTGCCGAGCGAAGCCGAGTGGGAATACAGCGCGCGCGGCGGCGCGCCGGGAACTTACTACTGGGGTGAAGATCTAAACCGGGCTTGCCGGTACGAAAATGTTCCCGACCAAACCGGAAAGCTTAAATACTCCGTGTGGGCGACGTTCGTGAATTGCAGTGACGGATATGCTGAAGTCGCGCCGGTGGGGAGCTTTCTTCCCAACGGTTTCGGTTTGCATGACATGGCCGGGAACGTGTCCGAATGGTGTGAGGACCGATATAACTTCGACCACGCGGGAGCGCCTGCTGACGGTAGAGTTAGGGGTCAAGAATCACATGCACAGGGAATTCCCCTCGCTGATGCTCTTTGCAAGGGCGCCCCGTGGGGACTCGATACTAAAGGCCATGCCGACCCGCGGCCGGCCCTTCGTATAAGCCTGAGTCGGAGCCATCGCGGAAACTTCATCGGCTTTCGCGTGGTTGCGATTCCGCGATCCCAATAGAGTTAGGCGGGTGGTGGACCATCAATGGTTACTGGAACTATCGCTCGCTGTTTCCTGTGCGTTCCCACGCCTGACGGGCACAAGGAGGGCGGGAAGCAATTTCGATCTATACGCGACCATTTGCAGCAGCCAAGTGGTGCTTCAAGTAACGGCCAGTGTGAGAACTCTTCACCTTCATTATCTCTTCCGGCGTTCCGGTCGCCACTACGTGCCCCCCGGCCTCGCCGCCTTCCGGCCCGAGATCGATTACGTAGTCAGCCGTCTTGATCACGTCGAGGTTGTGTTCGATCACGAGTAGCGAGCCGCCGGCTTCGATTAGCGCGCGAAAGGCTGTCAGCAGTTTGTTGATGTCGTCGAAGTGAAGACCAGTAGTCGGCTCATCAAAAATGTAAAGCGCACGGGCGCCGGCGCGTTTCGAAAGATGCGCCGCGAGTTTCACGCGCTGAGCTTCGCCGCCGGACAACGTCGTCGCTGATTGACCGAGCCGCAGATAACCCAGACCTACCTCATCAAGCACACGCAGGCGGTTCGTAATTTTCGTAACGTCGCGGAAAAAGGCGATCGCTTCGCGGACAGTCAGATTCAGCACTTCGTGAATGTTCTTGCCGCGATAACGCACGTCGAGAACCTGCTGCTTGAAGCGCGTGCCTTTGCATTCTTCGCAGACGAGTTCGACGTCAGCGAGGAACTGCATCTCGACCGTGACAGTGCCGTCACCCTGACAGACTTCGCAACGGCCGCCGGGAACATTGAACGAGAAGTGCGACGGCTCGAGCCCGCGCGCTTGCGCCTCGCGGGTGTTCGCGAATGTCTCGCGGATGGCGTCATAGACCTTGATGTAAGTGACCGGATTCGAACGCGGCGTGCGGCCAATCGGAGATTGATCTACGAGAATCACTTCCTCGATGTATTGTCCGCCTTCAAGTTTGTGAAATGCGCCGACGTGGCCCTGCCAATCGCCGCGCTGCTTTTTCAGCCCGGCAAAGATGCAATCGTGAACGAGGGTCGATTTGCCTGACCCGCTGACGCCGGTGATGCACACCAGCATGTCGAGCGGAATATCAATCTTGATGTTTTTCAGGTTGTGTTCGCTCGCACCGCGAACATTCAGTTGCTTAACTTTGAGCGGCCGCCGGTGTTTGGGTTCTTTGATTTCCGCATCGCCGCGCAGATAACGCGCCGTCAGCGACTGCGGACTTTCCATCAGACCGGCGAAATCGCCTTCGTAAATCAACTGCCCGCCGAGCTCTCCCGCGGCGGGGCCAATATCGAGCAGGTGATCGGCGGAGCGCATCATCTCTTCGTCGTGCTCCACGACCAGAACCGTGTTACCGATATCGCGCAGATTGTGAAGCAGCCGAATCAGACGTTCGTTGTCACGCGGATGCAGCCCGATCGACGGCTCGTCCAGCACGTACAACGCGCCGACCAAAGATGAGCCCAGATTCGTCGCGAGCTGGATTCGCTGCGCTTCGCCGCCCGACAATGTTGATGCGAGTCGATTCAGCGTCAGGTAATCCAAACCAACATCGACCAGAAACTTGAGCCGTCGTCGAATCTCAAACAGAACCCGGTCGGACACAGCCGACTGTTCATCGGGAAGCTCCAGAGCTTCAAAGAATGCCGACGCATCTTTGATCGAAAGCGTGCAAACCTCGGGCAAAGTCCGTCCGCCGACACGCACATCGCGCGCCTCCTGACGCAGCCGTCCGCCTTCACAATCCGGGCAAACCGTATAACCGCGATACTTCGAAAGAAAGACGCGCACGTGCAGCTTGTACTTTTTCGTTTCGAGCCAATCAAAAAATCCGCGCACGCCTTCCCAGTCGCCTTTGCCGTTGATGATGGCGTTCCGTTGCGGGCGAGTTAGTTGATTAAACGCGACGTTCGTCGGAATGCGTTCCGACTTACAGAAGCGGCGCAGTTCTTTCGTGAACCATTCGTATTGCGGCTTCGTCCACGGCTCAATCGCGCCTTCGGCGAGCGTCAGGCCGGGATTTGGAATCACGAGGTCGAGATCGAGGCCGATCGTGTTGCCGAAGCCCTGGCATGTGGGGCACGCGCCAAACGGATTGTTGAAGCTGAATAGCCGCGGCTCAGGAGTCGCGTACGCGATGCGGTCGTATTTGCATTCGAAACCTTCCGAGAAGCGCAGGCGCTGCGGCCCCTCCCTGCGAGCGGGGAGGGGTTGGGGTGGGGTTGGGCCGCGCCGTCTAACCTCTCCCCCTGCCCCCTCTCCGCGCGCGGAGAGGGGGTTAACATCGTGCGTGCCGTCGGCCAACTCAATCATCGCCTGGCCATGACCTTCGCGAAAGCAAGTCTCAAGCGAATCAACCAGCCGCTGGCGAATGTCCTCGCGCGCCGCCAGTCGATCCACGAGCACGTAAACATTCTCGAAGTGATCGAGCTTGTAATCATCCGGTGAAGCCAAGTCGAACTGCTTGCCTTCATGCAGCAGGCGTGTGAAGCCGCGCTGCATCAGACTCATCACGTGCGCTGTGATCATCTGGCGAGTCAGTTTTGGCTTCGAACCGTTCGTTCCTCGTTTTACCGTGGGAGGTTTCGCGCCATTGCCATTCAGCTCAACGAACAATCCCGCGTCCGCCGGAAACAAAACGTGGAACCGTGAGCCTTCCGTCAGTTGCGCCAGCGTTTCGCCGGCTGCTGATTCGGGCGAGTCGCGATGGACTTCGCGTCCGCAGGCGCGGCAAATTGTCGTCCCAACACGCGCGAACAAAAGTCGCAGGTAGTCGTAAATCTCAGTCTGCGTCCCCACCGTCGAACGTGGATTCCGCGTTGAGTTCTTTTGCCGAATCGCGATGGCCGGCGCAATGCCGCGGATTTCATCCACGTCCGGCTTGTCCATCCGTTCGAGAAATTGGCGCGCATAAGCCGAGAGCGACTCCACATAACGACGTTGCCCTTCGGCGTAAATCGTATCGAACGCCAGGGAGGATTTGCCTGACCCACTGACGCCCGTGACCACCGTCAGCTGGTTAATCGGGATCGAGAACGAGATGTTTTTAAGGTTGTTTACGCGGGCGCCGCGAACTTCAATGGCTTCGTGGGTCATGGTTCGAAAAACATACGCGGAGGCTCACGGTCGGGAATTTCAGCGCATCCGCAAACCACCCATCTTAGCCCGAATTGCGGGCGAGCGCGAATCGCAAAACACGCGGCCGTGGGCAACAACTGCTCATGCCTGGACATCTGAGAGAATTGCGGAAGTAAGACGCTGCGGCGCTATAATCTGGCAGTTTTGTGACCCATTCTCAATTGGAATAATTCGATATGAGCCGAACCCTTAACGTCTGGAAGTTAATTTCATTAGGCGCGTTTCTGATTTTCTTTGCGGCCCCACTCGCGATTGCCCAACAGTCGTCGGCTGCGCCAAAGACTGAAGCGGCCGCGATTTCGCCTTCTCTCACGCAAGCGCAGATCGATAACATCATCGCCAAGTTCACGGCGAAGGAAAGTGAGTTCCGGCGCGCCCTGAACAACTACGCTTTCAAGCGCGATGCGCTGGTCCAGGTGATCGGCATGGGCGGTCAGGTGTCGGGCGAGTACCGGCGCGTGTCAGATTTCACGTTCGATGATCAGGGCAACCGCTACGAGAAGATTAACTTTTTCCCGATGCCCACCTTCCCCGGCGTTACGCAGGAGGATTTAGAGGACCTGGGTGGCGTGAATCCTTTTGCCCTCGAAGCCGCGAGAATTGGTCTTTACAACCTTAAGTATGTTGGTAAGGAGCGCATCGACGAACTCGATCTCTACGTGTTTGACGTCGCGCCGAAGGTGACGCCTGATCCAAAGAAAACGAAAGAGAGATTCTTCATCGGTCGCATTTGGGTGGACGATAATGACCTTCAGATCGTGAAATCAAAAGGGAAGGCCATCCCCGAAACAAAGATTAATAAGTTCCCCATCGTTGAGAGTTACCGCGAGCAGATTGACGGAAGATATTGGTTTCCCACCTACGCCTACGCCGACGACGATCTGATTTTTGACGACGGCCAAAGCATGCGCATTCGCATGCAGGTTAAGTACACCGACTACAAGGTTGGCCGCGGTCAGGTCACAATTACCGAACTGGAAGAGGTAAAGCCGGAGACTTCCGAGAGCCAGAAAACCGACAATCGACCGCGGCCCGTTGGTCCCGTCGAGTCCGGCGAGCTCAACGACAAAGCGATCGATCTTCCCAAGCCGATTTATCCGGGCGAAGCGCGCAAGGCCAAAGTCACAGGTCAGGTGAAGGTGCGCGTGATTGTGGCTGAGACAGGCAAAGTACTGTCGGCCGACATCGTGTCCGGACCAAAGCAGCTTTGGCTGGCGGCCATTGAAGCCGCGCGGCAGGCGCGCTTCAATCCGACTTTGATTGGCGGTTCGGCGGTGAAGATTACCGGAATCCTGACTTACGATTTTAAAGACGAGTAGCCACCCAAGGCTATTTCTGTTGCCAACGGATGCTTTTTGCCAGAGAGATGATGGCGGTTTGAATCTCTCCCACTTCGGCATCGCCTCCGCCGCCATAATTTACGACCGTTTTTCGACCGCCTGAATAAAGAATGCTCGTCGTAATGGTGGACGCGTCGGCGACACTCGCTGAGTATCGATCCTTCCTTGAAAAGAAGTCTCGTTGAATGACTAAAGCTGCAAGTTGGTCAAAGTGTCTCGGGTCGAGAGTCGCATGAAACGGGCCTTTTTTTTCCGAGCCGGATTTGGCGTGACCACTTCGCAAAGCCATTCCAAGATTCGCACGGTATTCTGCCGTGCCATCGTTGCGCAGAATAAGTTTGTCAGTTTCTTTAATGCCCCAATTGACGTTTAGTTCATACGTGATCTCGGAGATTTGGTATTGCTGTGGATTAGCAGTAGGTTCCGCCAATGACCCGAGTTGTAGGTGAAGATGTCTCTGAAGAACAAGCGACCGTGAGAACGAACAGAGCGACAGAACAAATGGCCGCCAGTGTGCGGGGCTGCTTTTCTCGAGCTGACTTAG
The DNA here is from genome assembly GCA_963726075.1 of uncultured Acidobacteriota bacterium. Taxonomy (GTDB): domain Bacteria; phylum Acidobacteriota; class Blastocatellia; order Pyrinomonadales; family Pyrinomonadaceae; genus UBA11740. The sequence continues at coordinate 126,615 of CAVSAQ010000003.1, forward strand.
CCATTTATTGCTCACCGTTTCGACAGTTTCTGAATTCCTAACTCTATCCTGATTGTGTCTTGAATCTGGTGGACCAGGACGTCCAAATCTTTGTCGCTCTTTACCCATGACGTTTCGACCGGCGGCAGGAAAACCATTTCGATGGTGCCGGGCCAGGCTTCTCCCGTTCCTTTGCCCATCAAGTTGTCCGCATTCTTCAGCGCGATTGGCGCAATAGGTACGCCGGCCTGCGCCGCCATGTGAAACGCGCCTTTCTTGAACGGCAGCATCTCGCCCGGTTTAGCGCGCGTGCCCTCGGGACAGACGCCGAATGAAATTCCGGAGCGAAGACGTTCAGTCGCCACCTTCAGGCTCTCGACTGCGCGATCGCGGTTCGATCGATCAATGGCCACCACATTAACGAAGCCCATCCCGTAACCGAGGATCGGCGCGTTGAGGAGTTCCTTTTTGGCGACCATTCCCATGCGCCGGCCAGTCCAGGCGAACAGCGGCGCCGCGTCGAGATAGGACTGGTGGTTGGCGACGAAGACGTAGGTCTGATTTGGGTCGAGGTTGTCGCGGCCGGCGACGCGCACCTTCACGCCACTCAAGCGCAGCCAGGTGCGCGCGCCCCAGTTGGCCCACCAGTAAATCCAGTCCTGTCGTTTAAGCGGAATACTGATCATCAGCACCGGCGGGGCGACGAAGAGGAGTAGTGCGCCGGCGACAAACCACGACCACGCGAATCGCAGTCTGCCCATGATTCGCGGACCGCGGGTTGTGCTAGACTTCGCCGCGTTCGGCGAGATGGATTCTTCCGAGGAAACACGCGAATGCGTCGTTACCATAAAGGCTATCAACCCAAGTCAGTGAATGCATTCAACGAGACGGAAAGCCGCGCGGCTGCCGGTTTCTATAAACACTTCGCGCTCACGGCGCTTGCCGTTCTGATTGCGCTCGCATCGATCCTAACCAACGAGGCTCAGGCCCAGCGCAAGAGCCCCGCGAGCGCAGTACCTTCGCCTCGTTCCATTCTCGGTTTCAATCCCGGCGACGATCGCACCATCGCCGACTGGAAACAGATCAGCGATTACTTCGCGCGGCTCGATCGCGCCAGCGACCGCGTTCAGCTACAGACCATCGGAAAATCGACGCTCGGTCGCCCAATGTTCGTCGCCTTCATCAGCGCGCCTGAGAATATCCGCAATCTGGAAAAGTACAAAACAATTCAGGCGAAACTCGCCGATCCGCGTAAGGTCGTCGGCCCGGCAGAACGCGACCAACTGGCTATCGAAGGCAAGACGGTTGTCGTCATTTCCTGTTCGATTCACTCAACTGAAATCGTTGCGTCGCAGATGTCGATGCAGCTCGCTTACGAGCTGGCGAGCGCCGGCGACGCGGACACTCTTTCGATTCTGCGAAACACGATTTTGATCCTGATCCCTTCGCCGAATCCCGACGGTATCGACATCGTCGCGAACTGGTATCGAAAAACGCTCGGCACGCCTCAGGAAGGAACGGCGCCGCCGGAGCTTTATCACCACTACGCCGGTCACGACGATAATCGCGACTGGTTCATGATCAACCTCAAAGAGACGAAAGCCGTGACGCGACTGCTGTGGAAGGAATGGTTTCCACAGATTGTCTACGACGTGCATCAGCAGGGCGCGAACGGTTCGCGTTTCTTTGTGCCGCCGTTTTACGATCCGCCGAATCCACACATTTCGCCGCTGCTGCTCAGGCAGGTCGGTCTGGTCGGGCACAAGATGGCGGCTGATGTTACCGGCGCGGGCTTCAAAGGAATTCTGACGAACGCGCTTTACGACACGTGGTGGCATGGTGGATTTCGCACGGCGCCCTACTATCACAATGCGGTTGGGATTCTGACTGAAGCCGCTAGCGCGCGCTTAATGTCACCGTCAAACGTGACCCGCGAACAGTTGGCTCGCTCGGGCTCGCGCGGGATGCGTAGCGCGCTCGAAGTCTCAACCAATTTTCCGAACCCGTGGCCCGGCGGCACGTGGCGTCCACGCGACATCATGCAGATGGAGATGATCGCGTCGCGTTCGGTGCTGTCACTGGCGTCGAACTATCGAGCCGAATACCTCCGAAATTTTCATGAGTTAGGAAAAGAGAATCTCGCGCGCCCAGCGGCGGGCGAACCCATCGCGTACATCATTTGGCCCGGCCAGGGGCGAGATGAAAACACCGCCAAGCTCGTTGGCGCGCTGGTTGAACAGGGGGTGGAAGTCTATCGGCTCGAGAAGGAACTCTACGGTCTTCATGGCGAGTATGAGATCAAACGACTCGCACCGGTTACCACGGGGCGAACGACAGTGACACCATTGGGCCTGACAATGGTTTCAGACAACACGATTCATGAAATGCCGGCCGGCAGTTATTTGGTCTTTCTCGATCAGCCCTATCGTCGCAACGTGCTCGCGTTGTTTGAGCCGCAGGTGTATCCGGACCGAATCACGGCAACCGGTGAAGCCGAGCGGCCTTACGATGTTGCCGGCTGGACGTTGCCGATGATGATGGGTTTGCGGGCGAGCGCAGTTTTGGAAATCCGCGAACCGGCCAGCGAACGCCGCTTGACCCTCCTCAAATCTGAGAACGAGGTGCGGCGTGACTTTGCGTTGCCGCTTTGGACCAGCGACAAGTCTCCGATTACGAATCCCGTTAAATCGGGAATCCGGATCGGCATCTACAAGAATTCGCGCGCCGGAAATATGGACGAAGGTTGGACCCGTTTCGTCTTCGACACGTTCAATGTGCCGTTTCAGTCGTTGAGCGAAACCGCCTTCAATACTGAGAATCAAAGGACCAGGTTCGACGCGATCGTGCTGCCCTCAGAGCCGCGGGCAACCGCTGAGATGGATGCCGAGGCCGTCTCGGCGCGAGGCATCAGCGACGCCGGCTACAGGAACCTCGCTCGGTTTGTCGAAGACGGCGGTACGTTGATTTGCTTTGACGGATCGTGCGGACAATTAATTCGCCGTTGGAATCTTCCGTTGAAAAACGTGCTGGAAGGCCTGAGGTCATCAGAATTCTACTGTCCAGGTTCAATTCTTCGCCTGAAGGTGGACATCAGGTATTCGATTGCCCGGACCATGTTGGACGACACCGACGCGTACTTCGTCAACAGTTCGGCGTTTGAAGCGACGGACCGCGACCGTGTAGAAGTCGTCGCGCGCTACGCGAAAGAGAATATTCTGCGTTCAGGCTGGCTCCTGGGTGAAGACAAGATCAAAGACAAGATCGCCCTCGCCGAAGTCCGAATGGGTAAAGGCCGCGTCGTCCTCTTCGCGTTTAGGCCACAGCACCGCGGCCAGACGTGGGGCACGTTTCCGTTCATCTGGAACGCTCTCAACACCGGCGGAAACTGATGTGTGACTGAGCCTTGCCGCACGCCCATCACGGTGCTATTGTGACCGGGTCAGGCCTGAATCTCTCCCCTTTTTCTCTTCCTGAAACTGACATTTTGCGCGGAGCGCTGACCAACGTGCGCGCCCATAGTTCGCATCAAAGCAGCCGGAAGTACTGAAGCGGGTCTCTCCAAAGCCCATCCGCAACAAACCTCCGACTTAACGTCTCTCGGGCAGGAGTTGTTGTCATGAAAAAAATCCGCATTCTTGCAGTGTTTTCCCTGACCCTGGCTGTATTGATGCCGCCGGTGTTCGGACAAGGTCGTCCGCGCCGTGTCGGTTCTACCCCCTCTACACAGCCACCCGCGCGAACCACGCCATCAGCGCCCAAACCGACTGTATCGGGGCCCGGTAGTAACCCAAGTGACCGGGTCAATCAGGTCGGTCGCCCGCCGGCGCCGCCGGTGTTGCGTGGGGCTAATCGAGATCCGAACGAAGTACAACCGACGGCGACTCCGCCGAAGAGCAACGAGCCTGAGGAGTTCGGAGAAGGCGACATCCTGCGGGTCGATACGACTCTGGTTAGCATTCCCGTCAGCGTGATGGATCGAAACGGCAAGTTCATTCCGAACCTCCGTCAGGAAGATTTTCATATTTGGGAGAACGGTGTAGAGCAACGAGTTGCATACTTCGCTTCGGTTGATAAGCCTTTCACCGTCGCGCTGGTCATCGACACCAGCGGATCAACCAAGAGTCGCATAATGGAAATTCAGGATGCGGCGACGACCTTTGTTAATCAGCTCCGGCCTGACGACCGCGTCATGGTCGTCTCGTTCAGCGACCGGATCCGGGTGCTTTCACAGCCGACGAATGATCGGATTGCGCTGCGCGATGCGATTCAGATGACTCAACCTGGCTCAGGCACGCGGCTGTACGACGCGGTGGACATGATCATCAACGAGCACTTCAACCGCATTGAAGGCCGCAAAGCAATCGTGCTGTTCACGGATGGCGTGGACACGACCAGCAAGCGCGCGAGTTACGAAAGCACCGTGCGTGATTCAGAGGAACTGGACGCGCTGATCTATCCCGTCAAGTTCGACACGTACGCCGAAATGGTAGGCGGCGGCGGTGGTGGCTGGCCCGGTGGCGGTGGGAGCCAGAAAAGCAAGGGCGGAATCCTTGACGACCTCATCAGTATCATCGTCAGCGGCGGCATAACGATCAACAGTGGAGGCGGCGGTGGTGGCGGCGCGGGAACGACGCGTGCGGAATACGAACGCGGCGATCAATACCTGCGCGACCTGGCGCGGGTTAGTGGCGCGCGGATGTACGACGCCGAAATGCAGAATTTGGATTTCGCATTTCGTTCGGTGGCGGAAGAACTGCGGCGACAATACAGCCTTGGCTATTATCCGAAGAATAAGCCGGTGGCCGGTGAGCGGCGTGGCATTCGCGTGCGCGTGACTCGGCCTGAGTTGGTGGTGAGAACGCGTGACAGCTACGTGTTCCAGCCGAATGCGAATTCGTCGGCACAAACTAATCAACCGCAGGCCAGGCCGCCCGTGCTCAGGAAATAGTTGTGGGGAACCTTAGGGGACCGGCCTGGGAGGGCAGGCTCCGTGATGGTTTAGCCGCGGGCGTTGCCCGCGGCGGTCCGACGACATGAAAGCGGCGGCGGGCAACGCCCGCCTCTAAACAGATTCTCCTTAAACTACCGTCCCATCCTCAATCACGCCATTCTTGGGCACGATGATGATCCGATCGCGGATGTAATAGCTTGCGTCCGGCGCGTCGAAGTTTTCCACTCCAGCCTCATTCAGCAGCTTCACGTTTGAGCCGATGCGGGCGTTCTTGTCGATGATTGCGCGACGGATGATCGTGTTCTCTCCCACTCCGATTCGCGGCCGGCGCGCCTCGCGATCCCCCAGCATGTCTTCGATCGTCTGATAGTAGTCGGCGCCCATCACGTAGGCCGCGTCGAGATGCGCGCCTTCGCCGATCCGCGCACGCAGGCCGATTATCGAGCGATTAATCTTCGCGCCGTTGATGATGCAGCCGTCGCTAATGATCGAATCGCGGATCTCGCAGTTGTCGATCTTCGACGGAGGTAGATAACGAGAGCGAGTCAGCAAAGGCGCTTCGGCATCGAACAGGTTGAACGGTGGAATGGCCGAAGTCATATCGAGGTTCGCCTTATAGAAAGCCCCAATCGTCCCGATGTCTTCCCAGTAGCCGTTGAATAGATATCCCTGCACGTTATACCGCTGAATGCTTGCGGGAATGATCTCTTTGCCGAAATCCAGACGCGAAGGGTCTTCGGCCAGCACCTGCTCGATCACGTCGTACTTGAAAACGTAGATACCCATCGACGCGAGATAAGGCCGGGCACGGGCTTCGTCTGCGGTCAGGCCGAGCGAAGTGGTATCGACGCGCATCGCTTCCAAAGCTTCACCCTTCGGCTTCTCGCTAAATTCGATGATGCGGCCTTCCGGGTCAGTTTTTAGTAATCCGAATTCGCTGGCTGAGTCCGGCGCAATGGGAATTACTGAGATCGTGATGTCGGCGTTTGTTTCGAAATGCCGGGCGAGAAACTTTCGATAGTCCATCCGGTACAGATGATCTCCGGAGAGAATCAGCAGCGTGTCGATTTGCCAGTCGCGTATGTGCGGCAGTACCTGTCGCACCGCGTCGGCCGTCCCCTGAAACCAGTCCGGCCGTTCAGGCGTCTGTTCAGCAGCGAGTATCTCAACGAAGCCGTCAGCGAACGCCGAGAAGCGATACGTCGTCGCAATGTGGCGATTGAGCGAAGCGGAGTTGTACTGGGTCAGCACGAACATCCGAATCACATCTGAATTGATGCAATTCGAGATCGGCACATCGACCAGCCGGTATTTTCCACCGAGCGGCACCGCCGGTTTCGAACGGTCGCGCGTCAGCGGAAACAGACGACTGCCGGCGCCACCACCCAGAATGACCGCCAAAAGATTCCGTTTTGAAGGCATAAAGTGAGGCGAGGATATAGGGAAGTCGCGCTTGATTCAAATAATTACAGAAAAATTTTGAGAGTTACTAATCCTTTACTGTCTGGGTGTAACCAAAGTGTCGACGGATGGGGCGCCGAACTGATGAAACAAAAATTCACCGCAAGCATTTGGCAAGAAGATGGATGGTTCGTCGCTCAATGTATCGAGGTTGACGTGGCGAGCCAGGGCAAAACGGAAGACGAGGCCTTAGAGAATCTTCGTGACGCTCTGGAACTGCACTTTACTCCGCCCATAGCGATGTTCACTCCACAGATTATGTAGCGCGATTCGGTTCCGAAACGTCCGCGTAGTGGACGAATTCAATAGCCGGTGGCAACGCCACCGGATCACGCCAAATATCGATTCCGACCCCGAAGGGGTCGAACAAGTCTCACGATTTGTCTTTGCGACCCTTGCAGGGTCGGTGGTGTCGGTCTCGTCTGTCCGTGGGCGTTGCCCACGGCTATTGAATTTAATCGCTTCGCGATTGGGATTGCGCAATTCGACTTGCTCGGCAGGTTCAATCACCCCGCCCGCTTCGCAAAGTATCCCGGCCGGTAACGCAGTTTCAAACCTTGCTTCACAAGACCAGGATTCGCGATCTCGATCGTCATCGTGCGGAATGCGCCGTCGCGATTTTTGTTTGTCGGTGAGTACGCGAGGAGATATTGGGAACGAAGCTCGGCTCCGATATCCGCGAAGGCGGCGCGCAGGTCTTCTTCCTTCTTCGGAAAGAACGCGCGGCCGCCGGTGCGTTCGGCGACTTCGCGCAATACGTTCTTGTTCACCCCTTCGTATTTCTTGTCGCCGATGCCGATGGCGTAGATGACTGTCTCTGTAGCGATCGCATGAGCGACCGCGTTTGAGCGGGAAACGCGGCTGGTCGTGTCGCGCCCGTCGGTCAACAGAATGATTGCGCGTCGGCGCTGATCTTGATCAGCAGCCAGAACGCGGCGGGAGGTGAGAAGCACTGAGTCCCAGATTGCTGTCGAGCCTTCGGACGGCGGCCCAATGGTGCCCGGGCCGGAAGTAATACCACTAAGCGGCGGCGCCGAACCCATGTAAGTAGGGAAGGCGACTTCCACGCTTTCCAGCACTCGATAAAGCGACAGCACATCGCGCGTCAGCGGCTGTTCCACATGGGCGTAGCCTTCGAAAGGGATAATCGCCGCCTGATCCTTTTCGGATCGAATCACGTTTTCAATGAAAGTGCGGGCGGCTGCCTTCTCATCCGGCAGCGTGCGCTCTTGCGAGATGCTGACGTCGATCAGGAACGCGATGGACAGGGGCCGATCAGTTTCGCGCTGAAACGTGAAAACTTTCTGCGGCACGCCGTCCTCCAGAACGCGGACGTCGTTTTCCTGAAGGTTGATGATGTACCGGTTGTTCTTGTCAGTTGCGGTGAAGAGCAGATTGGTGAGATCCGTCTCAACCCGGAGAACGTCATCCTGATCGAGAGGAGGTTGCTGTTGCGCGAAGAGAGCAAGCGTGAAGACCAGAAACGCAGTGAAAATTGAAAAATGTAAAATGAAAATTGCGAATCGAGGTCTTTGGTCTTCAGTCTTCGGTTTTCGGCTTTCTAACCAGGGCTTCGAGTCTCTTCCTAAAGCCAAAGACCAAAGGCCAAAGACCAAAATCCTAAATTTGAAATTTGCAGTTTTCAATTTTCAGTTTGCAATTTCCGGGGAGACTGATCGAGGTGTGCGTCAACGTTAATACGCGGGCGCTGGTTGTCCGTTTGATTTTACGCCGGCGGCTTCCTGCGCGATCTTGACGCCGACGCTGGCGCCGATGCGGGTCGCGCCGGCTTCAACCATCGCGCGTGCGTCGGCCATGCTCTTAACGCCGCCCGAGGCCTTAACGCCAAGTTCAGAGCCAACCACCCGGCGCATCAATTCGATGTCCGCGACGGTCGCCCCGCCCTTCGCAAAGCCGGTGGATGTTTTCACGAAATCCGCGCCCGCGCTTTTGGCTGCCTGACACGCGCGCACTTTTTCGTCGTCCGTCAGCAGCGCCGTTTCGATGATCACTTTGCAGGTGACGTTGTGTTCGTGCGCGACCTGAACGACGGATCGAATGTCGTGTTCGACCAGACAGTCGTCGCCGCTCTTTAAGGCGCCGACGTTGATGACCATATCAACTTCGCGCGCGCCATCCATGATCGAGCGCCGCGCTTCATAACCCTTAACGTCCGCCAGCGTCGCCCCCAGCGGAAATCCAATCACCGTGCAGACCGGCACGCCACTACCTTGCAAGTGGCAAGCGCACGCGCGCACCCAAGTCGGGTTCACGCATACCGAAGCAAATCGGTATTGCGCGGCTTCTTCGCACAACCTCCGGATTTCGCTTTCGGTCGCATCCGGTTTCAAAAGCGTGTGGTCGATTAAGCTTGCCCAGTCGCGCGCGGAACCTGTCTGGCCGAGCACCAGGCCGATACGCGCGGCGCCCGCATCGACGACACGATGCATGCGCTCGGGACAGCGATGAAAGCACTCAGACGTGCAGCCGCACATCTTCGCCTGGTCGGCGTGATCACCGTTCAGGCGCGAGTAGATGACGTCGGTGATCTGCTCGACTAGTTGCTCGAAATCGCCGTTGTGTGAAAAGGGCATTTTGCTTAGTCTCGCCTCGCTTCAGCGAGGCGGTTCGGCTGATATCGGAGTGATGATAGCCGTTTCAACGGCTTTCACCCAAACTGTTGAAACAGTTTATGGTTCCTGCCGCGGGGGGGACACCTTGAAGAAGCAAGGTCTTAATAGAGTTCTACCGCTGATACTGCCGCTCAATCGCTTCAATCTTGCCGACGCGTTTGCGGTGGCGGTCTTCGGTGAGATCGGTGGAGAGCCAGGCGCGGACGATCTCACGCATTTGATCATTCGTGATTGTCTTGCTGCCGAGCGTCAGCACATTGGCGCCGTTATGTTCGCGCGAGTTGCGCGCGACTTCCTCCGAATAACAGGCGGCGGCGCGCACCCCGGGAACTTTGTTCGCCGTCATCGCCGAACCAACGCCGGCCCCGTCGATAACTATGCCGACCTCCGCCGCACCGTCCGCGACTGCGCGGGCAACGGCGTGCGCGAAATCAGGGTAGTCAACCGCACTGTCTGAATTGGTGCCGAAGTCGTGAACGCGGTGACCGAGTCCGGTAAGAAACTTCTTCAGCTCTTCTTTCATGGGATAGCCGCCGTGGTCCGCCCCGACGGCCACGGTTTTTACCTGTTTTAGACCGCTCCGTGAAACGCGACGCGTCAGTTCGATTCCGCGTTCGTTGACGATGTCGGCCGCAAGCGGCGTCAGACGCGCGTTTTCCGAGACGCGCAGGACCGCGCCACGTTCAAGGCCGCGCACATCGTCTTCAGTAATAACGAGTTTGGCTGATTCGTCGCGAGTGATGGCGGGATTCTGTGGCGGGTTGTTTAGCGGCGGGCTATTGCCCGCCGGTCTGCCGGCGGGCGCCGCTTCGGGCATTGTCTTGTTCAGGACGTCGCGCACCAGCGCCCTTACTCGATCTCTGGTTGCGTCGTCAGCCATTTTTCTTCGCTCCGTAGGAGCGGTTGAAAGCCCAGCCATTTATGGCTGGGTAAAGGGCGGCCTATTTACCTTCTTCCCGCAGTGACAACAACGCCTCGTTGTTGTCACTGCGGGATGATTCAATAAGAGGATCCGGTAACCCAGCGCTAAAGCGCTGGGCTACTGTCAAAACGTCCCTACGGGACGAAAGAACATAAAGCTAAACACACAGACTGAAGTCTGTGCCACTATGCCAGCGACTCGTCTCGCAGATCCAACAGACGTCCGGCGTGCGCCGTAATCTTGCCGTCTTTCACTCTGAAGTCCACGCGGCCGACGAAGATTCCGCTTTTGCCCACCTGGAAGATCACTGTGTTGCCGCCGTTCGGTGTCTTCTGCACGACCGGCTTCTCCATGAACGTGTGCGTGTGGCCACTGGCGATGAAGTCGATCCCGTCAACCTGCGCGGACACCTGCGTGTCACCAACATCGTCCGGATCGGTTGGGTTCTTATAGTACCCAAGATGCGACATGCCGAGCACGACCGTGCACTTCTCCTGCTCGCGCAGAAGTTTCACGACGCCGCGGGCCATGCGCACCGGCTCGATATACTGAACCGGCTTAAAGTTATCCGGCGTAATCAATCCCTTCGGACTAATCCCCATGCCGAACAGCCCGACGCGCACGCCGCCAACTACCTTGACCGAGTGCGTCTTAACCTTCTTCTCAAGCAGGCTGCCGCGCACATCGTAGTTCGTCGAGATGATGTCAAAGTCAGCGAATTGCAAAGCCTTCGCCAGCGCTTCTACGCCGTTGTCGAACTCGTGATTGCCGAGCGTCCCGGCATCGTAGCCGATCAAAGACATCGCTTTGTATTCGACTTCACCTTTGTAGAAGTTGAAGTAAGGCGTGCCCTGCATCACGTCGCCGCCGTCCAGCAACAGCGTGTTCGGATTTTCTTTGCGAATGCGTTTGACCAGCGTCGCACGCCGCGCCACGCCGCCTTTGCCGGGATAGTTTTTATCGTTGTCGCGAATCGGATCGATCTGCGAATGGGTGTCGTTTGTGTGCAACACCGTGATGAGCGTCTCGCCTTCTGCCGGCTCGAGCAGCGGCGACCAGAGAGTCGCCCGCGAACTGTTTGTGTGAAACAACGAACTGGAGCGCGCGAGCGGCAACGAAACGCCGGCGACTGCGGCTGACTTCAAGAAGTTTCTGCGTGTCGTCATCTTGGTTGAGGTGGAGTTTCTTCCGTCACGGTCGACTTCGTACGATCAAGCCAGAATCGTCCGTCCAGGTTTGCCCGGATTGACCGGCCGGCTGCCGTCTCTGATTTCACATAGGCCATGATCGCGTCGCGCAACGTGATGCCCAGCGGCTGACGATCCTTTCCTGACTGCAGCAGCGTCGATATGTCACCGCCGCGATTCACGATGTAGTCGATAGTAACCACCCGATAGGTCGCTTGTGGGTCGATGTCCTTTTCGCCGCCCGGCGTACGCATCTTCACCGTGTCAATGTCGCTTGTCTTGTCCGGCTTGGTGAAATAGACGATGCGCGCTCCCGATTGAGCTTCACGGCTGGCGACGATCAGTTTTAGCAGCCGCATCAGTTGCTCACCGGTTAGATCGACCCGCACCAGCGCATTCTCAAACGGCAGCAATTCGAAGATGTCACTCGCACGCAACTCACCTTCACTAATCGTGCTGCGTCGCAGCCCACCTCCGTTTATCAGCGCCAGATCGATTGGCTGACCAAGTTTCAACCCCGCTTGCCAGCGCATCCCGTCAGAGACAAAGTTGCCCAGAGAACCCGCACCCATTCCGCCTTTGCGCAGTTCGCCTTTCAACGATCCGAGGACGGTGTCGAGTTCCCGAACTTTCGGGCTGTAAGTCACGAGCATTTGGTTGACCGCCGGATCGTCCGTAACGGATGAATCGACAGGCGCCTTCTCAGCGCGGACATAAACGTCGGGTGGCTTTGGCGCCCGCGGCGCTCTGGGCGCCCTCGGCGTTGGAGAAGCTTTCGGCGCCGGCGCCTGTGCGGATGCGCAGACGAAGGCAGCGGCAATCAAAAAGCAAAGGGACAACCAGCGCCTGATTTCGAAGATGCTTTTGTTCATTGGCTCCAAAGCAGATTGGCGAGGCAAATATAACAGGTTAACCCGCCGCCTAAAATTGACCGTGCAAAGCGCGGCGCAATAGTATCTCGCTCGATCCTGCGCGGGCAAATGGATTGACGACGCTTCGCATAAGAAAATGACTCCGAGCTTTTGCTCCCCTCTCCGCAAGCGGAGAGGGGTTGGGGGAGAGGTTGGCCACGCGAAACCCCACCCCCTAACCCCTCCCCGTTCACGGGGAGGAGGAAACCAAAGAACCGAAGTTACTTTCTGTGCAAAGCTCGTCGTGTACAGTCACGTTGGATCGCGGCGCAACATCAACTATCTTTACTTTGCAGGAGGCAGAAACTTGGCGACATCACAGGCACGACTAATGTCGGAATTCACAAATCCTAACCTCGAAGTTCTCATCACCACCGAGCAGATACAGGACCGCATCCGCGCGATCGGCGCGGACATCGCGCGGGATTACGCGGGCCAGAATCCGCTGATGATTGGTGTGCTCAAAGGCGCCTGCACTTTTTTGAGCGATCTCATGCGGGCGGCTGACATTCCCCTGGGCGTCGAGTTCATGGCCATCTCCAGCTACGGTTCGGCGATGCGCACATCAGGCGAAGTGCGCATTCTGAAAGACCTGGACGTCGCCATTGAAGGTCGTCACATTCTGGTTGTCGAAGACATCGTGGATACCGGCTTGACCTTGAATTACCTGCTGGCGAACCTGAAGTCACGCGGCGCGGCCTCGGTGAAGCTGGCGGCGCTGCTGGATAAGTTTGAACGGCGCGAGAAAGAAGTGCCGATCGACTACCTGGGTTTTCAAATTCCTGATGAGTTTGTGGTCGGCTACGGTCTTGATTACGCCGAAAGATATCGGAATCTGCCGTACATCGCGGTGGTGAAGAATCCAAACGGCTGATGTGCAGCACCGGGGTCCCCAGCGCGGCAGCCGCGCTGGGGTGGTCGTAGCGCGACACCGCTTTGGATTCTTTTGATTAGCGGCATCCAAAGCGCCGTCGACGCTGCGCTCTGCCGGCGCACTCCAAAAAGAGGAGCGTTCTCGTGAAAAGAATAATTACAAGCTTTGCTGCGTTACTGATTCTGGCTGCGAGTCAAACAGACTTCGCCCAGCAGGACTGGTCGAAAGTCGAAATCAAATCGACGAAGGTCAATGGCAACGTCTATATGTTGCAAGGCTCCGGCGGCAACATCGGCGTGTCGGTTGGCGCTGACGGAATTCTGATCGTTGACGATCAGTACGCGCCGCTCGCTGACAAAATCAAAGCCGCGCTCAAGACGCTCGGTGAAGGCAAACTGAAGTTCATCCTCAACACTCACTGGCACGGTGACCACACGGGCGGCAACGCGGCCTTCAGCTCTGAAGGTTCAATTATCGCGCACACAAACGTGCGGAAACGCCTGGCCGAAGGGATGGCTATTACCGGACGGACGGTCCAGCCCGCGTCGAAGGAAGCGTTGCCCATAATCACGTTCGACCACAGCGTCTCGGTCCATTTCAACGGCGAAGAGATTCGCGCGCTGCATCTTCCGCGCGGTCACACCGACGGTGACGCGGTCATCTTCTTCACCAATTCGAACGTCGTGCACATGGGCGACTTGTTTTTCAACGGCATGTTTCCGTTCGTGGACATCGACAGTGGCGGTGACGTCGAGGGTTACATGAAAAACATAGCCGAAGTCCTGGGAAAACTTCCGGCCGGCGCCAAGATCATCCCGGGCCACGGCCCGCTGGCAACGGCTGATGACCTGAAGAAGGTCCACGACATGATGATGAAGACTACAGGAATCGTACGTGACAAGATGAAGGCGGGCAAGACTCTGGATCAGATCAAGGCGGAAGGATTGCCGGAAGAGTGGAAGTCCTGGTCCTGGCAGTTCGTCACTACTGATCGTTGGATCTCAACGATCCATCGGAGTTACAGCAAGAAGTAAACGGTACGCATTGGAGCGCGGCCATCCGTGGCCGCCTGAGCGCCAAGGGCGAATTGTTCCTGGGTTTTTTTGAGCGTGCTTCGCACACTTGCGGGCAGGGATGCCCGCGCTCCACAGCATTCGCCGGAAGCTAAAACTGCTGCCCGTAAAAGAAGAAGAGCCAGTTTCTGCCGCGCCCCTGGTTGGCAATGGCATAGCCGCCCGAGAGGTTGCCGTTGCGCGGAGTGCTGAGATTCAACGACGGACTGATGTAACCCAGTCGGTTGTTGCCGCTCTGCCAGTCAACGATAAAACTCAATCGCTGCGTCAAAGGTTGTTCGTACCCGGCAATAACTCCCGTCTTCGTTTCCTCGCCGTCGCCTGCACCAATCAGCCGGTAACCTCCGCCCGTAAACTTCGGTCCGTAATTTCCTGAGAACTGCTTGCTCGCGACTGAGTAGCACTGGGCGAAAGTGTCCGTGCCCGCGCGGTTGGTGATCGGAATGAAGAACATGCAGCCAGCGGCCGCCGCGATACCCTTTCCTTCGTTGTTGTAGAACTGCCACTTCGCGTTTGGTTGGAGCTCCATCGGCTCGCCGCCGACGGGCGTGTGCGTGTAGGAAAAGTTCACGCCGACTTCGACGTTGCCTCCGACGCCGACAACCGCACGGGGCAGGTAGTTCGCAAACCGGTCGTCACCTTGGGCCCAGGCGTAGTTCGTAATGAAGTCCATTTCGAGATAAACCTTCTTCGCGGCCACCACGTCGGAAGATGGAGCATTCATAATGGTTGACTGCGCGAGGGCCTGTTGGGCTGAGAGACCAAGGATCAGCGCCATGAGCGGCAGAAGGGATTTGCGTTTCATTGATTGTGGCTCCTTATCCGACTCGCTTAGGCGAGTGGTACTGACTTCGCTTTGACCGCTACGAAATCTGAGAGAGAAAACTCTTTCCGGCTTTGAGATTCAAGCCGAAGTTCTCAGCAATCGTGCTGCCGATGTCCGACAGCGAATCGCGCGTGCCCAGATCGATGCCCGGCTTAGCTTTATTTCCATAAACGACTAATGGCGCGTATTCCCGAGTATGATCGGTCCCGGGATAGGTGGGATCGTTGCCGTGATCGGACGTCAGAATTACGAGATCGTCTTCACGCATGGCCGCCTCGAGTTCCGGCCAGCGCGCATCGAACGTTTCGAGCGCCCGCGCAAAGCCCTCGGTGTCCCGGCGATGGCCGTAGAGCATGTCGAAATCAACGAAGTTCGAAAAGATCAGGCCGCGCGTGTTGGCGCGCAACGCGGCGATAGTCTGATCCATCGACTGGCCGTTGTTCTTGGCAGTCAGATCCTGAGTTACTCCCGTTGAATCGTAGATCGAGGCGATCTTGCCGATACTGACTACGTCCAGACCGTGTTCGCTCAGCAACGGGAGAAGATTTTCGCGCGGCGGCGGCACAGCATAGTCATGCCGGTTCTCAGTGCGAAAGAACTCGCCAGGTTTGCCGAGAAAAGGTCGCGCGATTACCCGTCCTACTTCATGCTCGCCACGCAGCATATCGCGCGCCGTCTCGCAAATTTCATAAAGCCGATCGAGCGGGATAATCTCTTCGTGCGCCGCGATTTGAAAAACAGAATCGCCTGAAGTGTAAACAATCGGTTTGCCCGTGTTGACGTGGTCTTCGCCGAGCTCTTTGATAATCTCAGTGCCGCTCGCTGGAAAGTTACCGAGCACACCCGGCACATTCGTTTTCGCAACGAACTCATCAATCAATGTTTGCGGAAAACCGTTTGGATAAGTTGGAAAGGCGCGCTCAAGAATGATTCCCGCCATTTCCCAATGCCCGGTCGTGGTGTCTTTGCCGTTCGACTTCAAGGCGCACTTCCCGTAACTACCCCGGGGTTTGTCGATTTTTGCTACGCCGTGAAGCCGTCGAATGTTGCCGAGTCCGAGACCTTGCAGGTTCGGCAGTTGCAACTGGCGCGATTCGCAAATGTGCCCGAACGTGTCTGAGCCGGCATCGCCCCACTCCGGCGCGTCCGGCATGGCGCCAATGCCGGCGCCGTCGAGGACGATTAGAGTGATTCGATTGAAGGTGGCCATCGAGATTAGGGACGATAAGGTACATAAATCGTCCCTGTTGAAGCAAACAGTCGCTAGGTTTTTCTGTCGCCCGCTAAAGCGGGCTTTGGTGTTTTTATTGTGAGATCCCCGGGTTACGCTCGCTGCGCTCGCTCACCCGGGGCTACCATCTGCCGCCGCTCCGCGGCGCGTTGAGTGAAGCAACTCAGGTAGATCTTTCCGAAACCCGCTTTCGTTCCGAAACGTTTTCACTGCTCACTGCTCACTGCTCACTGCTCACTGCTCACTGCTCACTGCTCACTGCTCACTGCTCACTCTCACTGCTCACTGCTCACTGCTCACTGCTCACTGCTCACTGCTCACTGCTCACTGCTCACTGCTCACTGCCCACTGCTCACTGCTCCTGCTCACTGCTTCGGCGCAACATATCCTTCACGCGCGCGCACCTGCGCATCCTTCACGCCGCGAATCTCGACGCTGATTTTTCGAAACTGGCCATCCCGAGTCTTATTAGAAGGATAGTAGCCGAGACTGTATTGCGTGCCGATCTCGTTCGCGACTTGCGCAAACGCCGCCCGCGCGTCTCGTAACGTTGCCGCGGAAAAATTTCTGCCGCCGGTTCCGCGCGCAAGCTCGTTCATTTCTGTGCGCGCGAGATTGTAGAGCCGGCGGCTGATGTCCATCCTCTCGAACTGACCCAGCCGGCAGAAATCCTGATAGTCTTCTTTTTGAGCGCTAGGGACGAAAAGGCGCCGAAAGCGTTCCAGTTGCTTTGACGAAAGCGTCAGGCGGCCGTCGTCCTCACAATCTTTCAGTAGACGATCTTCGACATAGTCCTCAGTGCTGAGCTGAATGAAATACGCTGCAACACCAGTCCGCGCCAGTGTCGCCCGTGCATCGTCAAAGCCTATGTTGCTGCTTGAGTCAACGCCGTCGGTTAGCGCGACGATCGCGCGGCGGCCGCGAACTTCGTTTCGCGGCTGTTCGCGAAAAATCTGTTTGCTGATCTCTGCCAGCGAATCGTAGAACGGCGTGCCGTTACTCGTGCCGAGACTGTGAATCGCGACGCGCAAATCCCCACGATCGTCCGTCAGGCTGGACCGCAGATCGACCGTTGCCATCGGTATTCCATCGTCCTGGCGATTCTTGAACGCGACGATGGCGACGCGGTCGCCCGGGCGCAACGCGGCAATGAAAGCGTTCGCTGCATCGCGGATCAAGCCCAGATCTTCACGCGTCGAACCCGAAGTGTCGAGCAGCAAGGCGATCTCGAAAGGGGTTTCTGTCGTGGCGAAGTTCGTCAGCGTCTGCGCCTTGCCGTCTTCCAAAACGGCGAAGTTTTCGAGTTTCAATCCGGCGAGCGGCCGTCCGTTTCTATCCGTCACAACAGCGGGCACAGAGACGAGTTGCGTCTCGACCCGAACGATATCGCCTTCGTCAACTTCCTCGGCGGAAGTGTTCGTTGGAGGCTGCGAACTGTTGGAATTGCCTTTTGAGTTACTTTGGGAGTTGCCTTGGCCGACGATGCGCGGTCGCTGCTGCTTGTTTGGTTGCGGCTCTTGGTTAGCGGCGGTCTCCGCAAACACCAGGGACAGCGACAAACCGACGATAAAGCTGGGGATGACGAATCGCATTTCCTGAGCCGGTAAAAAAAGGGCAGTGCTGGGGTGAAGCAACTATAGCCGTAAAAACGTGGCGGGAAAAGCGCTGTAGCCGCGATCGTTCAGGCTGAACACGTCTTGACCTCTTCGTTGC
The DNA here is from genome assembly GCA_963726075.1 of uncultured Acidobacteriota bacterium. Classification (GTDB taxonomy): domain Bacteria; phylum Acidobacteriota; class Blastocatellia; order Pyrinomonadales; family Pyrinomonadaceae; genus UBA11740. The sequence continues at coordinate 144,376 of CAVSAQ010000003.1, forward strand.
TTTTCCTTACGATGGCAGTTCGTCGTGACGCAGTCATTTCGAGTCGATTTTTGAAATCGGGCACGTATGTCAATGGTAGACGGCTTCCCTTACAAGGAAGAGGTTGGGGGTTCGAGTCCCTCCGCGCCCACCAAAAGGCAGAAGTCAGTGGTCAGAAGTCAGAGGTCAGAAAGAAACAAAGCTGACTTCTGATATCTGACCTCTGACATCTGCTTTCCCTGCGGAGTCGTAGTTCAGTTGGTTAGAACGCCGGCCTGTCACGTCGGAGGTCGCGGGTTCGAGTCCCGTCGGCTCCGCCATTCTCAAAGCGGTTGCTTTTCATTTGAAAGGCAACCGCTTTTGTTTTTGGTCCTCAGACTTTGAAAAGACTGGATCACCCGCACCTCACTTCAGGCTCGATCCAAGGGTGCTGAATTCTGTTCTCAGAAAACAGGTGTGCGAATTCGTGCCCGTTCCGGGTGACCCGGGCATAGGTCTGGAGCATGACCGGGAGCACGGTCTGCGGCGAAAACAATTGTTCACACCGCTTCTTAGCCGCGGCGCCCATCGCGGCGCGACGAGCCGGATCGCTTGCGAGGATCCGCATGGCCTCAGCCAGGGCATCAGCGTCGCCAGGAGGAATCAGAAAGCCACATTCCGCATTTACAATATCCGGAACGCCTCCCACCCATGAGGCGATCACGGGAAGACCGTGCGCCATGGCTTCAATTACTCCATTCGGAGTTCCTTCCGCCAAAGAAGGCAGCACGAACACATCCAAACTCCTCATGAAAGCGGTTCTTCCGACCTGATCTGAATAAGAACCAACCAACTCGCAGGCGTCGCCGAGTCCCAACTCGCGCGCGCGGGCTTTTAAATCCAACGATTGAGGACCCTTGCCGGCAATACGCGTGACCGCAACGACGCCTTTCTGTTTCAGTTGATCCATGGCGTCCAACAGAATCAGCGGCCCTTTGCCCTCTTCCAATCGCGCCGCAAATCCAAAAACAACTTTGCTGCCGTGGTTGCGTTCCGCGCCGGCTTTGACGTTGGTCGTACTCTCGGCGATTAATGGCAGCACAGAAACTGAGTCCAGGAAAGGAAACCGCAACGACCATTCTGCGGCTAAACGTGGCGAGAGCGCTGCAACTTCGGTGCACAACGGCAAGAACTTCTCCAGATGACTGTAGTGCTCGGTTAGCATTGGCATGTGATGCGCCGTACCCATTTCGTGGTAGAGAACAGGAACACCTAAATCATGTCCCGCGCGAATCATCATGGCTGCACCGGTGTCCGGTGTGAATATGTGCAGCACATCCAGTTTCTGCTGGCGCAGAAATTTCCGGCAGGCGCGATAGTGAAGGTTAGTGATAACTCGGACTGCCAACTGCCACGCGTTTCTCAGCCGTTTTGGGGCGCGACCAACGAGGTAGAGAAAGAACAGGATGCTGGATGTCAGGTTCCGCAGCGCGCGTAAACAAATCAACAAGTACGATCGCGGAATAATGGTTTTGACGGTTACCCGCTTCACCTTGAGGCGGTTTAGGTATTGGTCGGCGACTGTGGGCGGATATAAGAGGACCACGGACACATCATGTCCCGCCTGGTGCAGATGCACCGCATAATTCAGCATGATTTCGTCGGCCCCGCTGATGGGTCCGAAAACACTGCTCTTACACAGGCCGATTCTCATAGGAATTCCGACGACAAAAAACAAATTGTCGCGCAGCAAACCACTCAGGTTGTCTGTCTGGCGATGTCAAGCAAGTTACCATAACCGCGCGGGAGTTAGCTTGCAGATCTCGTTGAAAAGTCTGATTCCTGTGCGTAAACAGGTCCGGCTTCGCTGCAGAGTTCCTCATACAACTCGCGAACTTCAGCCGGCAGAGTTGTCGCGGCGAGTTCTCCTGTCTCTGCGCGATGGTGGCGCAAATTGCCGGCGACACCAGCACACGACGCATTGATGGTGTCTTCTGACACTTCCGGGTTGACCGCGTTCACGATCCTTTTAAGCTCGGCAGCTGGGTCTTTGAAGTACGACTGGTAATGTGTGACGACTCGGTTGTCACGCGGCAGCGCCGCAAGTAGCTCCCGATAATAGGTGAGCCATAGCTGATCCGCTCCCATGGCGATTGAATCTCCTCGCACCTGGAGTGAACGCAATGTCTCCAGCGGATTTCTCACACAGATCACCACCGCGAGCTCAGGAATCAATCGTTGCCAAAACGGGACTGTCAGGGAATTACGCGGGTCCTTCCACCCCCAAAACCGATGATCGCGGCCGAGCATTGCGATCAGTTTCAGGGCCGGCAATGCCAGCCTTTCAATTTCCGGTTTACACTCCCAGCCCGTTGGGAAGGCCGGTGGACTGTCCCATGATCCACCCAGCCGATTTAGAATCTTTTCGTTGAGCGCGACAAACCGTATATTTTCCCAATGGCGCTCCCCGCTGCTCACATCGAACCCGAGTTCTTCCTCTGGCCCAAGATGTAAACCGCAATCCTGAAGCAATCTCGCGACCATGGAAGTCCCCGAGCGATGCATTCCCGCGATGCAAGTGGCCACGTTGTTTACCTCTGACTAAGCTCACGACGAACGCCCAGGTATCGGCGTCGCCACGCAGTAGCGTTCATCCCGGCCTTCATGACCGTTTAAGTAATCGGTACAACGGGGCGAGGAAAGAATGCTTGAGTTTTCCATACGGCGCTAAAGAGCGCCAACTCGACCGAGTCGTGATTTCGCGGTGACCGCTCTGCGTGCTTTCAGCCTTGGCGCTTAAAGCATCAACGGGCCCCTGCGGATCGCTGACTTCAGCAACCACCGCCGCGAGTATCTTATGTGTTTCGGTCAATTCCGACGCGAGCGATTCGACTGTATCTTGTTGTTCGGCTACCTGGCTAAGCAGCGCCTGGAGTTGATTGCCCCGCTCAGCAAGTCGGGTTGACGCCAGATTAAATGCGACCCTCTTCCTTGCTCGTTCACTCTTCCTGTCAGCCCGGTTTGCGGTTGTTGCATAGCGCGCTCGCTTTCGCTTTTGCATCTCGGCGGCGAGCGATTGAACGGATTCCTCTTTCTTTACTAGCTCCAGGTTCACGAGAGTAACCAGTCGGTCGGGTTTTGACCGCAAGGCCCTTACGTGTTCGCTGACCCAGTCAATGATTGACGGTCCGTCTTTCATCGTTATCTGAGTAAAGTTTGACTCACTAAAGAGCTTTAGCTGGTCAGGCCGGCGAAGAAAGGAATGGCCTTCGTTGATGTGATCATAATGATCGTGCCAACCACTCGCCCTTTCTTGAGGGAGCCATCGCGGTTTTCGCTCTCTTAGTATCTTCTTTTCGCCATGGGCTTGTGAGCGAACCGGGTAATGCTTCAGCAGAAATCGGAAGGGATAGGTGCGTCGTCCAGCGAATTCTATTTCGTGGCCTCCCGACCTCGCGAGCGAGACTCGTCCCCGAGGACTCTTCCATCCCTTGATTCTCAAAAATTGACCTGGCCGATCGCTAAATTCGAAATGTTTGAAGTATGCCTCGAAGTCCGAGCCGGCTCTGAAATCATTGTCCACCGGATAAAACGTCGCCATGGTGTGATCAATACAATTGAAGCCCTCACGATCAACTTTGAGGATCGCTTCCCGCAAACTCATCCCAGGCCACGGTGAGGCACTGATTTCATCAACGTCCTGAAAAAGGAACCAATCTGCCCGGATTTCTTCAGACAGCTGCTCGATTCTCAAGAGTATGTCCTTCCAAAGGTAATGGCTTGGTGATCTGTCTTCAGGGAACTTCTCTATGGCTAACAAGCCTTTTCCGAGAAATTCGCAAGCGAGCTCGACCGTGGAATCCGTGGACCAGTTATCGACTAGATACACTTCCAAACCCTGTTTGATTAGATACTGAAGACACGGGACGATGATGTCCTCTTCGTTATAAGCAGAAATCACGGCCACGGCGCGAAATTCTGAATTGTCACGACCTTCCGCAACGGGTGCTTTCACGTTCGTCATCGACACGCGGTCAGTAGCGCCGGCTTTCAAAACCATTTCTTGAAACATGTTTCGATACGCTCGCGCCCGAAGCGACCAGTCCCACGCTTGAATATCGTCGCGGATTTGCTTGGACATGGCGGTCCGCAGATTACTGTCCTCGTGAAGCGTTCTCAGGCTGCGAGCAATATCATCGGCGTCGCGGTCAACAAAGAAACCATTAATTCCGTGGCGCACCAACTCGGGCATATTACCGACACGCGTCGTCAATAACGGCACACCGCAGGCGGCTGCCTCCAGGCATGGGTTCGGGGTGCCTTCGGTCTCACTGGCACACACATAAACATCCAGCGACCGATAGAACTCGCGCATCTCCTCAGGATTGCGCCATTTGTCTTCACGAGCGGCACTGATTAATTCTACGCGTTCAATTGCCGCGACTGCCGGCACTATAAATTCATGATAACCACGATAAGAACCGGGTCCCCGATTTGTCAGGCTCCCCGCCCATCCGGCTCGCAACATCGATGATGCTGCTTTGTTCGTGTCCGGCATGAAAAACGTGGTGTCCACTCCGTTAGGAGTGTAGAAAGTCGGAATTTTCAGCAGCGGCTGATACTGGCGGTAGAGAATTAGATTATTTACGAAAACCGCACTAGCTAAATCGCGTATAACGTCTAATCCAGGGTTTCGTCTATCTTCCTCTAACTCGTAGCTCGAACAAATTCCCAGTAACAGCTTGCGCCGATTACGCCTAAAAGCGGAAGCTAGCGGTTGCATTTCTTGTAGCTGCATCCAGTAATACACGAGCACTAAAGACGCCTCATCAATGTCCTCTTCGGTAACCTCAGATTGATAGCGCAAGCGAATATCGTATTCACTTCCGAGCACCCTCATCAAATTACGTGTCTTGAAATCGTGGGCCCAATTAGGACGATTTACTATGAAGAGTAAGCGGGGCACGGTATTGGACAAAGTCTCAGGCATAGGCCTCCGTCCTCTGATCCAGGCTACTGTGGAAATGGTTCACGATTTTGTGGTTGCCGGGCGAACGCCTTTCTGACGACCGCCAGAGGATGTAAACGCATCATCTCCAAAGCGAGCCGGAGGCCATCTGCCGGGAGTCCGTCACTCAATCTTGATGTGGCTTCCGAAAACATTTGTTGGGTGGCGCGATCGGCGAAAGCTCGCGAAGCTTCACCTCTGAATTGGTTATCAGCCCGCAGCGAGCGCGGCAGTCGAAGCCACTTGTCTCGGTGCAGACGATAAGCGCGGCGATGCATGCGATCCGTTCGGAAAGAAAACTGTCCCGACGTGGGCGTGGGCTGTCGCCAAATCGCCACCGCATTCTCGGTTGACAGTACGGGATACAACTCGGCGATGCGTACCCACAGGTCCCAGTCATCCACACCTGCGGCTGATTCATCCAGCAGTCCAACGCGGTCCAGGCACGCGCGCCGGAAAATGACGGTCGGACACGGAATAAAATTCCATTGCATCAATGGCCAGAAGATGTCCCCTTGCGGACACTCATCCGGATATGAGCCACCCTTCGGCTCACACTGCTCGTTACCGTACAGCGCCGGGCCATAAATCATTCCCGCAGCAGCTTGTGCCTCAAGCAAATTGAGTTGAGCATCTATCGAATTTGGAAGTCGCCGATCGTCGTCGTCCAAAAAACTTACGAATTCACTCTTGCTGGCGAGGAGCCCTTCATTTCTCGCACCGGCTACGCCGCGATTCGAATCCAGCCGCACATAGGTGATGTTTCGCAGCGTCTTGCAGACCGCCGCCGTTCCGTCGCACGACGCATCGTCCACCACGATCACTTCAACATCCGATCCAGCGCGTAACGCACTCTCAACGGACCTCGGCAAGAGATCGGGCCGGTTGAACGTCGGAATAATCACACTGACTCGGGCCATAGTCGTTTTTATTATACCGCCGCCACGGAACCGTAAAGCTAATCCGTGTTTGAAAATCCCGCCCAGCCACTATATTGTTCACGCGCTGAGAGTCACAAAAAACAAACCGCCCGCTGTTGAACCGCGCGACCACTCGCCAGTCTTGTCGTGACGCTGCGGAGCACTCGCGGCTCGGATGAGGAACACGCGCTACGTTGTCGCCGCATTCAATGACCGCCATCGTCAGGTGAGCTAAACCGCAGTTCCTTATGACCACTTGTTTTTGCACACTCGCGATTCATGAAGCATATCGCCGCCGCGCGCGGACGCTTTGTTCCGACCTCCCGCACGTTCCGTGGGTAATTCTGACAGATCAGCCCGAAGACTTTGCGGACTTGCCCGTTCGTGCGATCCGACATGCCCCGACGGGTCCAATGGCTATCGATTATGTCAAGCTCATGCCTGGCATGGGCAACGCCGCACCCGCGTATCACGACAGGCGGTTTGTTTTGCAGGCGGCGCTTGAAGGTTTTGACGCGGCGGTTCACGTTGATGCCGATGCGCGCCTTACCAACTTTCCCGAGTTAGGGATGTTGCCGGGGGGCCTGCTGAACCTGCCGCCGCCCGAAACCATTGCCGAACATTTGGCGATTTTCGGATCGTGGCGGATTGGTATTTTTGAAGAACTCGCCCGGTATCTAATCGGTGATGCAGCCGCATTGCAAAGCGCCCAGTGGGTTAAGGAAGGCTTTTACGTGGTAGCGAAAGATGGCCGTGAGTCTCGCTTCTTCGAAGCTTGGGATAGAGCTGTACATTTCATGCAAGGCCGCGAAGTTTACTCGGGAGAGGGTGGCGTCATGGGTCTAGCCGCCCTCTATGCTGGCTGGACAGTCAATTACGACGCTCTCCGCCACGTCGCGGGCTCAATCTATCAAGAGAATTGCGGTCCCAGAAAAAGTACTCAGACTCCTCCTCGCGGATTGTGGGCGCGTCTGTTGAATCGCGCCAGATTGCGCGGGTTTCGCTCCAAACTTAGAATTTAAGCCCGATGATTCCCGTTCGCGAAGCCATCCGGATAATTCTCGCTCACACTTCGATGCTTACGCCGGAATCTGCAGCGCTAAGCGACGCGCAAAATCGCATCCTCGCGCAAGACATCATCGCCGATTCCGACCTGCCTCGCTTCGATCGTGCGCAGATGGATGGCTACGCGGTGCGGGCCGCGGACGTTGCTGATCCACCTGCGCGTTTGCGAATTGTCGGCGAATCAGCGGCCGGCGCCGGATGGCATCACGAGATGAAAGCCGGTGAGGCCGTGCGCATCATGACCGGCGCGCCAGTTCCGCAGGGCGCTGATTCCGTGCAGCAGGTTGAACTGACGCGCGAATTGAACGGGGAAGGCACGGTCGAGATTCTTGAGTCGGTTCAGATCGGACGATCAATTGTTCGACGCGCCGCGGAAATCAAAGCCGGGGAGACGGTGCTGCGCGCCGGTGAAGAGATCAATGCGCAAGCGATTGCCACGCTTGCGTCGTTTGGTTATGCAAAAGTGAACGTCGGTCGCCGGCCGCGCGTCGCAGTGATGGCTACAGGCAGCGAGTTGGTTAACGTCGATCAAAAACCTGCGCGCGATCAAATTCGCGATTCGAACAACTATACAATTGAAGCGTACGCGAAACTGGCAGGCGCAACCGTGGAACGCGTGCCGCTCGCCGGCGATGACACGGAGCTTTTGAAGAAACAAATGGCTGCCGCCCTGGAACGGTGCGACATGCTGATTACTTCGGGTGGCGTTTCGATGGGTGTTTATGATTTCACGAAAACCGCATTCAGAGAGCTCGGCGCGGAGATCTTCTTTGAGCGAGTCGCTTTGAGACCCGGCAAGCCAACCGTCTTCGGAAAAATCGGCGATAAGCTAATATTCGGTTTACCCGGTAACCCAGTCTCGGTTGCGGTCACCTTCAATTTGTTCGCGCGCGCTGCGCTTTGCGCTATGCAGGGCGCGGCGGAGAAAACGTTGCCGGAAGTCACAACTGTTCTAGAGCGAAACCTGAAGGCTTCTGCGGATCGCGAAAGTTACCTGCCTGCCGTCTTGCGGACTGATGAAGACGGAAGACTGCTGGCAGAACCGGTGCGATGGGGCGGCTCGTCCGATTTTGTTTCGTTTGCTCGCGCAAACGGCCTAATAATCGTTCCGGCAGGTGTGGCGTTGACAGCCGGTGACCGCGCGAAATGCCTTCGCCTGCCTGCCTGACTACCTTCGAGGACAAATTCCGGATATTATTCGACGCGATTTAAGTCGAGCCCTGGCGGCTTTCAGCTTGCTCCTGGATTTGGAGGTTTCGTGAATCAGCGTCCCCTGACGGTGAAAACGGCGCGCGCGCATGAATCGACTTCTCAACCATCTGAGCCATGGAGCTCAGTAACTAAAGTTCTGCCGGCCGGAGAGGGTTACAGCGGCCTCGAAGAGAAGTCAGGCCCGCTGCACTCGATCCTTGAGCACGCGATGACTTACGCGTTTCCGTTGCTCTGCGCGGCCAGCTTGTACCTGGCTGCCAGGGAACTTGGGTGGCTGAGCATCGCCGTAGTGTTAGTCGTAGGTGTACCGGTCGCTTGGATCCTGGCGGATTTCGTTTCAGGTCTGGTCCACTGGTTCGCCGATACGTATGGCGCGGACGACACGCCGCTGTTTGGCCCGTGGTTAATCAAGCCGTTCCGGCAGCACCATCAGTACGCGAGAGACATCTGCACTCACAATCTCGTGTTGACGATTGGCAACTCGGCCACGGTCGCGGCGCCGCTTCAAGCGGGGGTGCTTTACTTGCTGCTTAGTGACGAAGACGTGTCTTTTACAAAGGCCGCTTTCTCATTCGTGTTCAACCTCTTCACGATTGCGATGGTCGCGACAAACCTCCTGCACAAATGGGCCCACGCTGAAAAAACGAACTGGGTGATTTCGCGGCTACAGCGTTCAAGAGTGTTCCTGAGTCCCGCACATCACCATCTTCATCACACCAAACCCTTCGATTCGAATTACTGCATCACGAACGGCTGGCTGAACCCACTGCTCGAAAAAATACATTTCTTTCGCGGGCTTGAATGGATGCTTAGTAAGGTCAGACTACACCCAAGTGTCAATGCGTATGATCGAGGCAAGTGTTCTTTGGGTCTTTAGTCTTCACGCAGCCGCTTGACCATGTGATATCGCCGGGAAGCGATAGAAGGACGTGATAGATTGTCGCTTTTGTGATTTTGCGGAGTTCAGTTTGAGTTGCTACCGTACTTTTAACCCAGTCATACAACTTAATTGGCGGAATTCTTAAGTCCACTTCAACCCCGGGGCTAATGCAGGGCTGATTTTTTATCGTGACGGCAACCGCTCACATAAGGGACTTGGATCGGCGTTTCCATTTCGGGCAGAATCAAAGTGATCTGAATTCCCATCAGCTCTTTGTCAGAGACATTCTTGACGCGAAATGTCAGATCTCTGAGCCAGTCCTCATCCGCTGAAAATGGTTCCCCAATCGCAATAGGCTTTCCGCCTACATTGATGCTCTGAATTTCAATTGCGTCGAGTTGTTTGAAGATTTGAAGTGGAGCGCGGGTCCGCTCGTTATGGCTCCCGAAAGGATGATCAGACCAGACCAGCACTTTCTGCTGCGTTTGCGCCGCCCCTGACGCGGTGAAAACCAGCGACCAGAGGCCCGCAAGCACAATAAGAAAATTCGCTCGGATTCTGAAAGCACGACGCATTTTCGCGTCGAGACTATTCTGTTATCCTCGCGAATGCAACCAGTCTTTTAATTGACCTATGAGCGAACTCACGCACATCGACGCCGAGGGCCGCGCGCGCATGGTGGACACCTCGGAGAAGCCGAACACCGCGCGTCGCGCCGTTGCCTCAGCGGTAGTCAGGATGTCCGCGCAAACCGTTGCCGCCGTTCGCAATCATCAAACGCCTAAAGGTGATCCGCTCGAGACCGCCCGCTTAGCCGGCGTGATGGCGGGGAAGAGAACTGCGGAACTGATTCCGCTTTGCCATCCCCTGCCACTGACGCATATGGATGTTCGCGCCAAGACGAAAGACGACGGTGTTTATCTCGAAGCCGAAGTTTCGACGCATGCCCAGACCGGCGTTGAAATGGAAGCCCTGACGGCGGTTTCAGTCGCCGCGCTAACCGTCTATGACATGTGCAAAGCTTTGGATAAATCGATGACGATTACGGACGTGCGGTTGGAGCTGAAAACAGGCGGCAAATCCGGCGATTATCGGCGCGAAACTTGACGACGGAACAAGCCAACGCGATTTAGCGTTCATTCAAGGGATGAAATACCGACTTGCTGATGATGCACGCCCGCAGGCGAAGATGCTTATGCTCGCCGCGATTATTTCCGTCGCCCTCTGGTTCATTCCGTTTGCGGAAATCCTAATTTATCCGTTTCGCATCTTCGTAACTTTCATCCATGAAGGCGGACATGCCATCGCGGCTTTGCTGACGGGCAATTCGGTGCACAGCCTCAGCGTTTCCATGAGCGGCAGCGGCGAAGTCTACTCAACGCGGGGCGGCACGTTCTCGCAGATGTTTGTCTCAAGCGCGGGCTACCTCGGTGCGATGGCGTTCGGGGCGGTACTGCTCGTTTTGATTCGCAGAGCGGCCGCAGCGCGCGTGATTCTTTTTGCCTGCGCGTTCCTAATCCTGTTCCTGACGTTTGTATTTGGTTTTCTTACGCCCATCTTTGCCGCGCCCGGCGCCTCCTGGGCGGGTGTCCCATTTACGTTTATCGCAGGTGTGGTGATTTCGTTCGGCCTTTATGCTATGGGCCGGTGGACGGGAGAACGCGTAGCCCTCTTCATCGTCAGCATGATCGCGGTCCAGTGCATTCTGAATGCTCTGCTCGATCTCAAGACTGTCTTCTTCCTTTCATCGCCCTTTGGCCCCGTTGTTCCCAATGACGCAGTGAACATGGCGAACGCTACAGGCGTGCCGGCGATGTTCTGGGCCGTGTTGTGGATCGCTGTGGCGTTCGGAATTCTGTTGCTGGCTTTGCGGCTTTACGTCTCAGCGCGCGACCGGGCCTTCGACAAGCAGCAGGACTTGCCGTTCGAAAGCAACGTAGAAATCTAGCTAGTCACGCGACAGGTTTTTTCGCGCGCGGCCTCCGAGTGATATCATCGCTCTGCTCTCCTCGAAGTGTTCTGAAACTGAAAGGAGATGCAATGCACGTTCTTCGTAAAGCCTTCTTTCTCTCCGCAATTCTCGTCGCCGCGCTCGTGCTGACGGCTTGTCCCAGCAAGACAACGATTTCGCAAATCAATGCCGATCCCGGCAAGTACCAGAACAAGGAAGTCGGTCTGATCGGCACAGTGACCGATAGCTACGGAGTGCTGGGCAACGGTGTCTATGAGCTTGACGACGGCACCGGCCGTATCTGGGTAATGACCACACGGGGCGTTCCCGCGCGCGGCAGTCGCGTTGGCGTTTCAGGCCGCGCGTACACCGGATTACAATTCGGCGGTCGCAACTACGGTCTCGGTCTCAAGGAAGAAAACCGGCAAGCGAAGACGCGATGAGGAAGTTTATTCATTGTCTCATTTTCACAGTGGTTCATTCGTCCGCCCTAAAACGACTCAATGATTCAATGATTCAATGAATCAATCCATCGACAGCCTCGATGCGCAGTTCGTGGATCTGCACACGCGATCGCTTGATTTGATCGCGCGTCTTTCCCCCGCACGGCTTTACGCGAAGCCGGACGGCTCTACTGATTCGTTCGGTGAACAGATCCTGCGGAGCGCCGCGGCGGTCGAACAGAGTTTCGGCGGCCTCACCGCGAATCTCTGGGACGACCCGTTTGAGTGGACGCTGCCTGAGACGTTGAATGACCCGGCTAAGGTGCGGGAATATCTGGATGAGGTCGAAGTTACGCGCCGCCACGCCTTTGGTTCTTTTGAAAGCGATGACGATCTTTCGAAAGAGATCATGACGCCTGCCGGGAACACTCAACTCTTGCCTTTTCTACTGGACACTTTGCGGCGCGCAAGGCATCATCACGAGCGAGCCGAGATGATCTATAAATTGCTGAACGAGTAGGACCAGACTCTCCTTATGTTTTGTCCCAGGTGCGGCCAACAACAGGCGACCGATTCCATGCGCTTCTGCTCTCGATGTGGATTTGCGATGGAAGGCGTCATGCATCTGCTGGGACATAACGGCATGCTGCCGCACTATCCAACTGACCCCGGAGACACGACAATTTCGCCGCGACGCAAAGGCGTGAAGCAGGGCGTAATTCTGATGTTGCTGGGCGTCCTGTTCGTTCCGATTTTTGGGGTGATGGCCGGATTCGCAGGGGGGCCAATCTCCGATATCTTCGCTTTTTGTGCCGCAATTACGGCGATCGTTTGCTTCATCGGCGGACCACTGCGAATGCTCTTCGCAGGAATTTTTGAGGAAGGCGCGAAGCCGAAATCCTTTATGCCAGCCGTGTCTTATCTCCCGCCCGCTCTGCCACCTCAGCCGCAGGCGCGTGTGTCGGCATTACCGCCGCCCTCCGTGAGCACGCAACCGTGGCGCGCACGCCCGGACACGGCTGAGATCATGCCGCCTACCAGCGTCCCCGATCACACGACCAAGCTCCTCGAAAAAACCGAGTCTGAAAAGCATTGAACCTCGAAGAACGTCTGCGAGAACGGATCCGTCGCGAAGGTCCGATCAGTTTTTACGAATGGATGAAGGCCGCGCTGTACGATGAGCGCGGAGGCTATTACTGCCGCCGCGATCGCGTGCGCCAGGGCAGGCAAGGGGATTATCGGACCGCGCCTGAGATGAGTCCGTTGTTTGGCGCCGCCTTCGCCAACTACTTCATGAAATCTTATTTCGACCTGGGCGCGCCGCCGTCCTGGACGATTGTCGAGATCGGAAGCGGGACGGGAGATTTCGCCCATGATGTCCTACGCAGTCTGCAAATCAACTTCCCGAAAGTCTTTAGCGCCACCCAATACATCATTGATGAGGTTAGCGCTGACGCACAATCACAAGCGCTCAGCAAAATAGCTCCATTCAAAGACCGTTTGCAGTTTTGCGCGCTGGGTGAACTTCGCGAGCCTTTGCCACACGCACTGATCTTTTCTAACGAGTTGCTAGACGCCTTTCCGGTTCATCGCGTCATCGGCCGCGGGCGGGGTGTCAAAGAGTTGCGCGTCGCATTGGACGACGCGGGCAAGTTCGCATGGGTGGACTGCAAATTGGATGGCCCGGTAGCTGATTACTGCGACTTGATAGACCTTCAACTCGCCGAAGGACAAATTTACGAAGTGAATTTGCGGGCCGAACAGTTCCTTTCATTGGCCGCAAAGTCGATCCATGAAGGCATACTAATCACGGTCGATTACGGCGCCGAACGCCACGAATTACTTTCTGATCCAAATCGATTTAGCGGTACGCTTCGCGCATTCCGAAAACACCAATTCGTTGATGACCTTCTTTCGCGTCCAGGAGAGTACGACCTCACGACTACTGTCGACTGGACCCAGATCATCGAAGCAGGCCAACGCCACGGCCTGGAGACATTGCGATTTGAACGGCTGAACGAATTCCTCATGGGCGAAAATGTGCTGTCCGAAATGCTGAACGACTCAAGTTTCGTCGTCGATCCGGCAGAACGATTCAAGCTCAACAGAGATGCCCTTGAACTGATCAAGTCTGACGGCATGGCCGCGGCCTTTCAGGTTCTTGTGCAGAGAAAATCCACCCGTGACTAGCAGGGCGAGCCGACAAGGTTAGCCTTCGCGCGAAGCACCTCCTAAAAAATTAGTTGACAAGGGTTATTGAGTGGGCGTATAAGCTCCTAAAGTTTTAGGAGGCAGGCGACTTTGGCACGACGAAAAGCTGAACATTTGACTCCGCTCGAGTTGGAAATCATGCATGTGCTTTGGGAGCACGGTCCGGCTAACGTCCAGACTGTCCAGCGGAATTTGAAGCGCGAACTGGCGTATACAACTGTTCAGACCGTGCTGAATATTCTGCATCGCAAGAGCAAAGTGCAGCGTGCGATGAAGGACCGCGCGTATTTTTACAAACCCGTCGTCAGCCGGAGCCATGTCACGGGGGAACACATGAGCGACATTCTCGACCGCTTGTTTGGCGGGTCGGCAGAGAGTCTGGTCATGAGTCTGCTTGAAACAAAACACCTGACCCCGAAGAAGTTGGCGCGCCTGCAAAAGCTCCTGGAAGAAGAGGGACAGAAGTGAGAACCCTTTCGCAATTCCTGTTAACTTTTCTGCTGAATGCTTCGTGGCAGATCCTGCTGATTGCGGCAATGGCATCTTTGTGCGACCGGATTCTGAGCGGTACCGCGGCTCGTTACCGGCACACGGTTTGGGTGGTTGCTTTGTTTTTGATGCTGGTGCTTCCAGTGCTCAGCAGCGCGACCAATTTCACCGCGCCGCCGCGAGTCTCAATCGCCACGCCGCCAACAACTGAACGGGTACCGGTGGTTGTCACCCGAATTTCGTCGCTTACGGGCGACGAGATCGAAGCGGCTGAAGAAAAAACTCCGGCTGCGACCGTGGCGCCGACAGTTGCGACAACCACCGAACGAAACTGGTCGTCACCGGTTCGGGTTAGCCCCCGTGTTGCCGCTGCGCTCTTGGCAATTTATGCCTTATTGGTCTTCTACGCGTTGCTGAGACTCGTTCGGGCCTGGCGCCAGACCCGCAAGATCGTCCGCGCGGCGTTTGAAATAGAACTCCCTGAATCGGCAAAGTCGATTATCGAGACTTGTGGACGGGCGATCGCGACACGACGAGTGCGGGTCCTGTGTTCAAGCTCGATTCCCGTACCCATCACACTTGGCGTACTTCGTCCTGTCATCATTCTGCCGCAATCACTGTTGCATGAGATCGATGAGAACCTATTGATTTCAGCGGTCGGACACGAATTGGTTCATATTCAGCGCCGTGACTATCTCACGAACCTGGTTTACGAGTTCGTTTATCTTCCGGTGTGGTTTCACCCGGCCGCTTGGTTGATTCGCCGGCGTATTCGGCAGACGCGCGAACTCTGCTGCGACGAACGCGTAACGTCAAAACTGGTGCGACCCGATGTTTATGCGCGTTCCCTGGTGCGGATGATTGGAACTGCGCCGCTTACTCCCCGCATGGCCGCCGATACGACGATCGGCATTGTTGAATCCGATAACCTGGAGGGAAGAATCATGTCTCTACTTAAATCACGCAAACTCACTGGCCGGCGCAAAAATATTTTGCTCTTAATAGCATCGCTGCTCCTCGCCGTTCCCTGCATCGCGGCGACTCCATTCGCTTTAAGTTTCGAAATCAACCAGCAGGAACCCGTAGGGTACGCGCAAAGTCGCGATCAGGATGAACAGGAGAGACAGGCACACTTACGCCTAGAAATGTTGGCGCAAGTTCAAAAGCTAAAAGAGCAAGAGCGCGGGGTAAATCCGTCAGCTCGAGCTGAGCTTGAACTCAGGTTGCGCGAAGCCCAGCGAACCCTTGAAGAGCATGAAAAGCTCGTACAGCAGAGCCAACAGCTGGATCCGAAAACGAAAGCTGAGGCCGAAGCCAGATTAAAAGAAGTGCAGCAGAACCTCGAAACGCACCGGCGGCTTCTGCAACTCTATCGAGAGCAGCAAGGATCTGACTCTGAGAAAGCAAGTGAGGCGCAAAAGCGATACTCTGAGTTGTTGGCGAAGTACCCGGAATCGACGAACCTGCGCGAATATGCACAGAAATACGTGGAAGCTCAAAAGCTGCTGGAACAGCAATACTACGCCGCTAATCCACAGACGCGGCGGCCCAGAGTCATTCGCCGCGTCGAGCCGGTCTATCCCGCGGATGCGCGTGAAAAGAACATCAAAGGCTCAGTCGTGCTCACGATGGTTGTAGATCGCGAAGGCAATCCACAGGACATCAAGATTTGGAGGTCGCTGCATCCTTCAATGGATCAGGCCGCTATTGAAGCTGCGCGTCAGATGCGTTTTGAGCCGGCGCTGAAGGATGGCCAACCGGTTTCTGAGACGCTTCTGGTTGAATTCTATTTCTCCCTGGAATCCAAACATACTTTCGTCATGGGGTATGGCGATGGAAAGGGCGATGGAAAGGGCCAGGGATCAGGCACGTATATTTTCAGTCAGGGGTCTGGAGAAGGCGTGGGTAATTCCAGTGGGCAGGGCAGCGGTGCAGGCGCCGGTAGTGACAATGCCGTTCGCGAATTGCGTCTCCGCAGAGAGCGAGAAACAGGAACGCAGGAAGATCGAGCTCGCCGGCACGCCGAGTTGGCCCAGGGCGCGGTCATCACAATGGATCGCGCGATTCAAGTCGCCACCAGTAAATATCCTGGCAAAGTCCTGGCGTGTAGCCTGGGTCGTGACAAAGACGGACCAGTGTTCTACCACGTCGTGATTATCGTTAGTGAAGGCGACAAAACCACGACGAAGTACGTTTGGATTAGCGCCGTCGATGGCACAATTATCAAATCCGAGGACGAGCGAAAAGTATCATCAATTTCCGCCGGCACCCTCAATGGGAAGGCGGTCAGTCTGCCGCAAGCGACCTATCCAGAGATTGCCCGCGCCGCTCGCGCCCAGGGCGATGTGGTAGTTGATGTCACGGTAGATGAGCAGGGAAACGTAGCCGCCGCCAAAGCTTCCTGGGGCCATCCGTTATTGCAGTCGGCAGCGGTGAATGCAGCACGTCAAGCGAAATTCAGACCGACATTTTTGCAAGGCGTACCGGTGACGGTGAAGGGCCAACTGCTTTACAACTTCGTCATCCAGTAAGTGCGCTGACTGGCAGTACCGCACAGTGGCGTGCGGGGCACTAGCCCGACGGTGAGTGAGGGCTTGGAATAAAAAAGGCGGCCGGGTGGCCGCCTTCTTCTTGTGGGCATTACACCCACGGTCCGCGCGCGACTCCGGAATCTTCGTGCCGTAGGCACGAAATGTTTATAGACCCGACGTTAGTTTAGACTTTTGCGAATTTGAGCGAGATGCCGAGCATCTCGCTCAAATTCTAGAACGATAGGGACATCTTTCGAACTATAAATATTTCGCCGCTACGCGGCTGGTTGATTGTTGGTCTCATGTGCAGCATAAGCAAGACAAGCCCGAATGTCGTCTTCGGTCACTTCCAGATAATCGCTTAGGATTTCTTCGTGGGTCATCCCGGCCGCCAACCAGCCCAACACATCCGCAACGGCAATCCGCATCCCGCGAATGGTGGGGCCGTCCGCCACGCTTGCCGGGATCGATGGTGATCAGGTTCTGGTAGTTCATTCTCGGGAGAAGCGTTGACCCTTGTGAGCGATATCGATCAGTCCAACATACTATGGTAAAAGCTGTTGCGGAACCTTGCTGGCTACTATCTTTTCATCTACGCTCTTGAGTGTTTCCAAAGTACGGTTATAGAAGACATAGCCGACCAAAGCGAACACTATGATATGAGAGGCTACGATAATTATCCTGACTCGACTCTTCCTTAGAGGCTTTGAAGTCTCTTTCACCCATCGAAGTGAGTTTCGAAGAGTCATACCAAGAAAGAGAAGAAGAAAACCCAAGATCGCTGCAAAGACTATGTAAGCGGCTTGCTTGCTCTTGCTTTTGAAGTGTTCCTCTGAACGGAATGCTCTAGCTCCCTCAATTACCCCCGAGACAAGTAAACGCGCGTTAGGCGAACCCTCGTAGATAATCTGACCGGTAACACCATCATCTTTCTCCAATATCTTAAAGCTTATTAATAGCGTTCGTTCAGGATCATTCGGAGAGGCCCTTACGTCTAATCCCGTCACTCCGCGCGAAATCTTAAGTATCGATGGATAAATCAAGCGGGCGTTCGGATCGTCCAGTCTGATTGAGATCGGCTCGAGTACTTGATTGGCGTGAATCGGCTCTTTCCCGTTGTTCCAAAGATAGTACCGAATGGAACTGAGATCGGATCTTATCTCTGAGCCGTCGGTTCGGATAACTTTGATAGGAACGCCAACGACGTCTGACGATTTTAATATTTCCGTTCTCACCGGATCCGTGATGAAACACGGTTCTCGTTCACGAATGGATTGTTCGTATAAGTAAAGCGATAGGAGGATGCCCAAGACACCTATGACGATTCCTAGGTCAATCCTGCTTCGTCTCCCATCTTTGGTCATCGCAACGTGAGATTACGAAATCCCCACCGCTCCTACTGTTCCGGCTGCTCACCGTCAGCCACGCGATACTTTTCTTTTTCCTTCTCGCGCTGCAAGTACGGAATTCCTTTCTTCATCCATTCAGGCTCTGGCGCGCCCTTCAGGGAATGATCGAAGAACTCCTGCAAGCGGCGCGTGTAGTCTTTCTGATTGATGCGCTTCCGCAGACCGTGCCGCTCGCCGTTGTAGTTGAACATGTAAACCTCTTTGTTGAGGCGGCGCAGCGCGAGGTAGAACTCGATGCCCTGATACCACGGCACCGCGTCGTCTTCATCGTTATGAATCATCAGCAGCGGCGTCTGCACGCGATCGGAGCGGAAGACCGGCGAGTTTTCTAAAAAGCGCATTGGATATTCCCAAAGGCTCCCGCCGATCCGCGATTGCGAATGCTCGTACTGAAACTGACGCGGTAGGCCCGAGCCCCAGCGAATACCACTGTAGGCGCTGGTCATGTTTGCCACGATCGCGCCGGGCGCAGCCGCACGGAAGCGGTTCGTCTGCGTGACCATGTAAGCGATTTGGTATCCACCCCAACTGTGTCCCTGAATTCCGATCGCTTTTTCGTCCACGTAACCACGATCGACGACTTCCTGAATCGCGGGCAGCACACACTTCATTGCACTGTGTCCGGGATAGCCGGTCGTGTACACGATGTCCGGCATGAAGACGAGATAGCCGTTACTGACGTAGTACGATGGGTTGATCGAAGTGCCCGGCCCCGGCGCGCGAAAGCCGTGCAGGCCCGGCGTGAGCCGCTCGTAAATGTATACGAGCATCGGGTACTTCTTCTTCGGATCAAAGTTGTCCGGCTTTAGGAGCATGCCCTTCAAAGGCACGCCGTCGGTGTTCTTGAAGCTGACAAGTTCGGCCGTGCCCCAATTGAAACCCGCGCGCTGTGCATCGCCGTTACTGACCTTGCGAGGGTTCCTGAAGTTGATGTCGGTCACCCAGACGTCGAGAAACTCATCAAAGCGCGACGCCGTGAACATCAACACGTCGGCGTCTTTAGCTTTGGTCGGATTGTTGTAACCTTTGGCGCCCATCAGAAGCTTTTCCGGCAGACCGCCCCCAATGCGTTCTCGATAGAAACCTTCGTCGCGCGTCTCTTCATTGTCAGCGCGTAACAGGAGAGGCTTGGCGGGATCTATTGAGCGCTCTTTCGGATCGAGACGGACGTAACGGAAGGCGAGTTTTTCGCGGCGGCCGACACCGTCGGTCAGATTTTTCGCGCCGCTGCCGTCAGCCGAGACAACCCAAACGTCATAGCGGTCATAAACCAGAACCTCGCGATCGTCTTTCGTCCAACCGGCCACGCCGTACGAGCCCGGCAAGTCGGGCGAGTCGTTATCTTCATTGAAAAAATTCACGCCGAGGCTTTTCGTCAGATTCACCGCTCGACCGTCGGCCACTGAATAAGAGTTCCAGTCTTTGCCGTCGAAGAAGATCGCGTACTTCGCGCCGGGCGACAGAGACACGCCGCGTTGCTTCTGACGAACCAGCTTCCGCGATCCGTCAGAAGCATTGATGACGTAGAAGTCTGAATAGCCCGGGTTGTGATCACTCTCTATTCGATACCCGCGATTGTCGCTGCCCACGGCAAAGCGACCATCGATCGATGGGTTGATGTTTTCCATCGATTCATCGGCGAGCTGCACGAATCTTTTTTCTTTCGTCAGGTAAACGGCGCGATACGATCGTTGCCGCTCCTGCTCAGCGCGCACTCTCTGAATCGGCTGGATGTAGTCGTCTTTCCAGTGCCAGAGATCAGCGATGACTTTCTCGTCGGCCGAGACTTCTTCATCAGCATTCTTCTCCGGCTCTGGCGGAGGCGCAGCACCAAGAAACAAACGACTGCCATCGAGCGAGAAACTGAGATTTGCTTTGTCGCTGACGACAAAGTCCTTACGGAATCCGGGCGAGGCTGAGGAAACAACTTCGACCGCCGGCGTCGGTGCCGCAGGGTTCGTATGATTGTTGTTTGTGCCCTCTCGCACCGTTGTCGCACTGCCGCGGTCCCATAAGTAAACCTTGAACTTCGGCTGCCTGCCTTCCGCGTCGTCGCGGTCACTGACAAACGCAAGTTCCGTCTGCTCTTCATCCCATGTCAGCTTTTGATATTTCCCTTTGCCGGAAATGACTGCGGCCGGTGCTGCCTCGGTTTGGGTGGACACGACATAGACGCCGTTCATCTCTTCCTTTTTCGCCGACACGGTGAAGACCAGCGTCTTCGCGTCTTTGCTCAAGGTGTAGTCGAGGACGTCGTTGAACGTTCGCTCAGCGCCCGTCGTCGTGTTTCGCAGGACGAGATCGGTGCCGTAGTCTTTTTTCTTTCCGCCTGGGGCCGCAGGCGTCCTGCCCGTATTTGCGCCCTCCCTTACCGCCGGGCTACTGCCCGGTACCGCGGGCTTGCCGGCAATTGCGGTCTCGCGCGCGGTCGGACTACTACTCGGTACGGGCTCTGCCGCTATCGGAGAAGGGTCTACCTTCGGGCCTGGCGCCGGTTGAGCGGGCGGTCCGCCCGCAGTTGCACCCTCCGCTGGGAGCGCGGGCATCCTGCCCGCATCTGCAGCCTTTCCGCCTGTGGCCGGCTTTGCTTCCTTTAAGTAGGCGATGAAACCCGAGCCGTCCTCCGGCACCTGAAAGTTCTTCACGCGATCGATCTTCGCGACCTGGCCGCTCGATAAATCCATGAGACCGAGCGCGGTCTTCGGCATTTCTTCAGGTCGCTTCTTTTCTTTTTTTGCTTTGTTGAGTTCGGCTTTCGTTGGCTCAATGCCAAACGCCACGAACCGAGTGTCGGCAGTGAACCAGGGCCGCACGAGACGCGCTTGCTCGGCGATCAGTTCCGCGGAGCCGGGAATCGAAACATCGGGCGGCGGCGCTGGTGGCCGGTAGCCGCGCGGCGCGCGCCACTCTTTTCCGGTGGAAATATTCCGCACGACAACATCGCTATCAGCGTCCTGCGCCATGTACGCGTACGCCACGAACTTTCCGTCGCGCGAAATCTGCGGCGAGACGATCGACCGCCAAGTGTCATAGTCGGCATGAGTCAACGGACGTTTGGCGACGGCAGTGCGCTGGGCAATCGCAAACGGAACGGTCGAAACCAGCAGTGCCAGCAATGAAATGATAGAGAGGCTCTGCCTCAACACTCGAGGAAAGTGCTTCATAATTCACCCTCACAAGTTTTGCTGCGTGCAGGTGCCCACGGCACCGCGATTTAAAACAACTGGAATTTGATCGTCAGATACTTCTTCGGGTTCTGCCGAAAGTCGTAGAGCAGTTTCACGCCTTCCGAGGAAAGGTTGTTGACGTTGTTATAAAGCGCTTCGTCGGTTATCAGTTTGCCCAACGTGCCTTCGCCGCGTTGCGCTCCGGCAACCACATTGTCAATTCGTTCGGCCGTCGTGTTGAAGCGGGCGATCGCCGTCCGGGCGTCGTTGTAAATCGCTTCATCTTTCACGAGTTTGCCCAGCGTGCCCCGGCCCGCGTTAACGTCCGCCACGATCGAATCGATCTGGTTCATCGAGCTGTTTACGCGATCGGTGAGGCGATTGACCTTAATGTAAAGCTCGTCACTGGTAAGAAATTTTCCCGCCGAACCGCGACCGGCGCGAATGTCGTCGGAGATCAACTTAAGATTGGCCGCAATCGAGTTCGCGTTGTTATATAGGGCGTCGTCATAGATGAGCTTGCCGGCTGAACCTTTGCCGCTCTTGATTTGCTGCGCCAGTTCTTCGATGTCGCGCACGGTTGCGTTCATGTTGTTGTAGAGCGACTCGTCGTTGAAGAGGCGGCCGACGGTGCCCTTGCCCGCGCGCACGTCCTTCACCACTTCGTTGAGTTCATCGGAAAGTTTGCCGAGACGATCAGCCAGTTCCGTGCCGCGAGTTGCCAGGTCACTCATCGTGTTGCCGGACGTTGACGGCAAAAGATCGCCGTCTTTAACCGGCGCGCCAAGCGCTGTTCCGGGCGTGATGTTCACCATCATTTCGCTGCCTAAAAGGCTTGGCGAGGCCTGTTGCGCCGTTGAGTCGTTGCGGATGCGATCGTTTGCCGGCACGCCATCAATGTTCGCGTTGATGGTCATGTAGACTTCAATCTTCTGCGGATTTGGCCCGGGCCCAACTTCCGACGCGGTCATCAGCCGGATGCGATCGACTTTGCCGATGCGGACGCCCGCCAGGCGCACTTCCGATCCGTCGCGCAGTCCGTTCGCGTCGGTGAAGCGCGCGCGGAGTTGCAGGCTCCGGGCAAACGGGTTCAGCGTTCCCGATGCGTTCAGGATAAGAACGATCAGGACCGCGAGCGCAATCAATACGAGCAAGCCGACGCGCAGCTCAGCTAGACCGACTTTTTTCCGGGTTGGTGGTGGCATAAGAACAACAAGGATGAAGGATGAAGGATGAAGGATGAAAAAATTAACTCATCGCTCAAGCCAAACTATCACTTCGTCGCAATCCTTTCGGTGTAATGCTTAGGCCCGGTGTCGAACAAGGCTTTCATCCTTCCGCCTTCATCCTTCATCCTTGCCTTTCAGTGTCCGCGCAGAAACTTTTGAATGTACGGATCGTCAGAGCGCCGCAGGCTTTCGTCGGTGCCGCTGAAGATAATCTTTCCGTCACGCATCATGATCACTTTGCTGTTGATTAAGCAAAGTTTTTCCCCTTCTCGTTCGAACACTACTTCGCCGGCTTCGTTCACGACGGCGTATTCGGAACACAGATAGCCGAGATTATTCATTTCGTGCGTAACGAAAATCGAAGAGACGTCTTCCAGATCCCGCAACTTCATCGCCAATTCGCAAATCGTGCGCGCCGTCGGCGGATCGAGACCGGCTGTCGGCTCGTCGAACATCACAATTTTTGGATCGCCGACCAGCGCCCGCGCGATGCCGACGCGACGGCGCATGCCGCCCGACAGTTCGGAGGGCATCTTGTCGATAGCTTGTTCGAGATTGACGAACTGGAGCATGCGGCGCACTTCGTTTTCGACTTCATCCTCGGGCACACGGTGCTCGTGCAGCTTAAACGCAACATTGTCGTAAACCGAAAGCGAATCAAACAGCGCGCCTTCCTGGAAGATCATCCCGATCTTCTTACGCACGCTCATCATGTCAACTTCCGAATAGTGGGTGATGTCTTCACCGTCGACTAACACCTGGCCGCTGTCTGGCTTTAATAGCCCGAGTACGAGCTTAATCGTGGTCGATTTTCCACAACCTGAACCGCCCAGAATGATCTTCGTCTCACCCCGGTTCACTCTGAAGCTCAGGTTATCCAGCACCTTGCGATCATCGAATTCAATCGTCACATTGCGGAATTCGATGGCCGGGATGATGCGTTGCGAGTCGTCAACCTCACGAAAGGTCGAGTCGGCAGCATCGTCACTAATGCCTGATTGATGAATTGCGGATTCCGTGATCATTGGTGAGTTCCCAAAACGATCTGGAGTGCCTTTGCGAGAAAGAAGTCAGCGATGATAACTATAATCGAAGCCGTCACCACCGCGGTAGTCGTTGACCGCCCGACTCCCACAGTGCCTCCTTCGGTTTTCAAGCCTTTGTGACAAGCAATCGTGCCCATCAGGAAAGCGAACACCAGCGGCTTCACGACTCCACCGATGATGTCCTCAGTCTGGATGCCGTTGCGCACTGAACTGGTGAACATTGTAGAAGGCAGACCGTAGAGCCACGTGGAAACCGTCCAGGCGCCGATGATTCCCACCGCGTCGGCAATCAACGTCAAAAGCGGCAGCGTGATGACGAGGGCGACAATTCGCGGCGTGACGAGTTTGCGAATCGGATCAGTTCCGAGCGCGCGCATCGCGTCGATTTGTTCCGACACGACCATCGAGCCCAGTTCGGCCGAGATCGCGGATACAACGCGGCCCGTGACCATTAACGCAGTCAGCGTCGGTCCTAATTCACGAATCAGAGCCACGCTGACCAGATAGCCGAGCTGACTGACTGCTCCGTACGATGCGAGTGTCTGATACGTCTGCAGAGTCAGAACGCCGCCGGTAAAGAACCCGGTCAGCATGATGATGGTCAGCGAGCCGACACCGATACTGTCCATCTGCGCGAACGTTTCGGGCCAGTAGCGAGGCTTGCGAAAAACTCCGGCGACGGCACGCGCAATCAGCAACGCCATTTCCTGTAGTTCGAGCAGCAGGCGCGTGAAGATGTTCATGCGTTAGTCAGAACCGCCGGTCGGTTAGATCAGTTTCAGTTAGCCGCAAAGGCAGGACATTAGATTAGGGTGTAGGAAGTAGGGTGTTGGGTGTAGCCGGCAACCGTGTTGCTCTTGAATTCGTTAATCACGCCCGGCCGGAACGTTGTTACAAAGCGTCGCGCAGCCTACACCCCATCCCCTGCACCCCACACCCTGATTTACAGAGCGCCTATAATGCGCAAACGAAACGGCTTGCGTCAAGGATGTTGGCTGTTGGGTGTTCGTTTCTTAGCCCTCTCCCTTTGGGAGAGGGTTGGGTGAGGGAGCGTAGCTTTAGGGCGACCCACTTACTCTACTCACACTTCAGGCTTCGCCGGGAGACGGGAGCTGTCACACGCATGCGCTCCTCCACTGATTAGCGACCGTGCTTCGTGACCGCTGGATTCTATTTTGTTCGTCACGAGGCGAAGCCTCGCGACGCAATCAGGAAGGTGGTTTACTAAAGCTTCGCTCCCTCACCCCGGCCCTCTCCCAAAGGGAGAGGGAGAAAGAAGTCGCTGCACTTCAATCGGTCAGGTTCTACTGCGGTCTTTGCTGTTGCTGTTGTCGCATTAATCTTCGCTGCCGTGGCGTGAGCGGCGGATTGGTCTGATTTGGCCGGAGCGCATTCTGGCCACGACCGAGGCCGCGCGGGTTCTGTTGATTGCGACGTTGCGTCTGCGCCTGCAACTGCCGCAGCTTCACGCGCTGTTCCTGCGTGAGAACTTGCAGGACGCGTGCTTCAGTCAGCGAGCGCAGGCGAATCGTAGTGGCTTGTGCGTCCGCGACTTCCTTTGAACGCTGTTCGATCAAAGCCTCGTTCGGCGTTGGCGACTGAATAGCTTCTGACAGCGCCCGGTGGGCGAGTCGAAGTCTACGAGTGGCCCCCTGCCGCTCGTCCGCCATCTCGGCATAGATCGCCCGGATTCGTTCTTCCTGGTCAGGCGTAATGTTCAGCGGACTAAGCATCTGTTCAATCTGATTCATTTGCCGCCGCTGCTGCTGAACGACGTTCGTCGGTGTGGGTTGTGGTTCAGGCGTCTGTGCGCGGGTTGAATGAACCAGCGTTAACAATAGGCCGGCGGACGCGATGGTAAGCAGCACATGCTGAAAAACTCCCTCTCCCTTTGGGAGAGGGGCGAAGCTAGCGACGTAAAAGTTTTGACTGCCTTGTCCTGTCGTGAGGCTGCGCCTCACGGCAAGAAAGAAAACGATCCGCTTGACGCACGCTAAAACCCTCACCCTGGCCCTCTCCCAGAGGGAGAGGGAAAAAGAGTTTTTCAAAAACGCGATTGGGGCTTTTCTCATAGTTATACCGTCCTTCGATTCGAACGTCTTACTGGTTCGGTTCTTCTCCTTCGGGCAACACAAAAGCCGCTTCTTCCTCGCGACGCGGAATCAAACCCAGGTCTGCTGCCAATTGCTCGCGTTGTTCACGCGTCAGCTTGTTAGACGGCTGCGTTCTCGGGCGCGGGCGATGCGTCGCAACTTGCGGTTGCCTTTGAACCTCTTCATTCGCCGGCGTGCTTACCTGTTCACGTTTGTCATCACTTGATTTGGCGACTTGTTCAACTTGCTTCCGAACTGCCTCTTGAAATTGTGCTTCAGTGTACTTCTTGTCGTCATCGCGCGCGGTTATAACTGGTTGTTGCCAGGTGCGCGAAACCGCAAACACAATTAGCGCGCACAACAGCAGGCCGGCGAACGCGGTCGCTCCACGCAACCACAGCGGCGACACTGAGAAGAACTCGCGCAGCGCAGCCAGGGCCGAAAGCTTGCGTTCAGGCTGGACAAACTCGTCCGTTGCGACCACAGCACTTGCCGCGCTCGTAATTTGGGGAACCTGTACGACGCTGCCAATCGCTTGATTCCGCCACGTGACGATCGAATCGTGCACCTGATGGAAAACCGTGAACTCGGCGCGGCACGCGTCGCACTGGTGCATGTGTGCGGAAAAGTCGCGCGCTTCTTCAGCGGTCGCTTCCCCGTACAAATATGTCACCAGGTCTTCGGCCCGATGACAAACTGGTCGTTCGTTCATGTTCTTCATGACACTTCCTCAGCCGGACAATTCCAGCTTCTATCAACTACGCCTTCGCCTGGCCAAACTTCTGCAGGCGCATCTGCAACTGTCTGAGCGCCGTGTAAAGGCGGCTTTTAACCGTGCTCAGCGGCACACCGAGCACGTCTGAGATTTCCTGAAACGTCAGCTCCTCAAATTCCTTCATCACCACTACCTGACGCAAGTCCGGTGGCAGAGCAATCACTGCCTTACGAACTGCGAAGCTAATCTCTCCGTGTTCGGCCGCGCGTGCCGGTGAAACTTCTGCCGGCAGAGCGAAGACCGCAGCGTTCTTCTCAGCTTCATCTTCCAGCGCCGTTTCGCTGCGAACCTTCGCGCGCCGCTGCCGGGTAATGCACTGATTCACCGCGATGCGATGCAGCCAGGAAGAAACTTTCGCTTCGCCCCGAAAACCTCGCAGGTTTCGGAACGCGGCGAGAAAAGTCTCCTGCGTCGCGTCGCGCGCGTCCTCTTCACGGCCCAGCATGCCGAACGACAGCGCGAAGATGCGACGCTCCCAGCGGCGCACAATTTCGCCAAAGGCCTCCGGGTCGCCCGACAAGGCACGTTCAACCATCTGTTCGTCAGTCGTGACCGTTTCCATTCGGTTCGCGTCACCCGGGCGAAGCCGTCCAAATGCGCGCACCAAACAGCCGTGCGCTCAATGTTTTAGACGCCGCGCCCTCATCGGCAGTTGGGAAAGTATCGCACGGACGCGGCCAACCAGCCGTTAAATGGGTATGAGAAGGTCGGAATTGGAACGTAAATCGAAATATTTCAGCAGTTAAAGATTGCCAAACCCATTGACAGGGCGGTCAGCCAACCTCTAATCTCTAACTTGTAAGGCCGCAAGCGCCTTTCCTTTTGCCCTGACGTCCGCATCCTCGGCCGTTTTTCCACGTCCCAAACCCGAATAGTGTTCGAACGTTTACGCCGAATTCGCTTGCTCTATGTCGTCCTGGCAGTGTTGCTGCTGGTCGGCCTTTTGCCGCTAATCGTTGCCGGGATCATGGTATCGCGCCGCAGTGCGGAAGAGTTGCGCGCAATCGAAGGCCGCTATCAGGCGCAACTGGTGCAGGGCAAAGCGCGACAGATTGAGTTGTACGGCCAGAGGTATCGAGACGTCGTCAGCGGCCTGGCCAGAGGCTTCGAGTTTGCTGGTGGAGTTCACGCACTGACTGCGGCGGGCTCAGACATCCGTTTGCAGCGAACGCTTCAGGACGATCCGAATTTGATCGCGCTGGCAATCTGTCCCGTCAAAGGTGAGGTTCATCGCGCGTTTCAACCCGACGTCATTCGTAAAGAGGAAGTCGATCAACGCGTAAGCGAAGTTCTCGCGCGCATGAACGGTCGTGGCGTTATCGTCGGCCGCCCGCAGATAATTCGATCCGGTCAGGAGATGGGTTTGACGATCGCGGCGCCGGTGATGGATGGCGATCAGATAGTCGCCGCCGTCGTCGCCGTCGTTTCGTTTCAGGAAGCCTTCAAAACCGTGCAATCGTCGAAGAGCGGCCGGGAATTGCTGGATGCCGGATTGCCGATCGTCTTTGTCGTTGATCAAAACGGAAAAGCGGTTGCCCATCCCGATGCCGCCATCGCTTTCGGGGAACGACCGATGACGGATCTTAAAGTCGTACAGGATTGGCTTGAGTCAGGTTCGCAAGTGCAGTCCGCGCTTTCACCGTTCGCGCTCGAGCGCGATGGCAAGTCGGTTTCGATGCTGGGCTCATACGCGACGGCGGAGCTGGACCCGAATTCTTTGCTGGCAGTTATCGCGATTCAGGATGAGTCGGCGGCGCTGGCTTCGGTTCGCGACATGCGCAACCAGGTTTTCTTCGTGAGTTTGCTGGCGGCGATGCTCGCGCTTGTGTGCGGGTTCTATTTCGCTGAAAAGCTGACACGGCCCGTGCGCGAACTGGCCGCGGGGGCCACCCGAATCGCAGGCGGCGACTTTTCACAGCGGGTCAAAGTTCTGGGTCGGACGGAATTAGGTGACCTCGGATCGTCATTCAATCAGATGACGGATCGGCTCGAGCGTTTCGTGCTTGATCTGCAACGTTCGGCCGAGGAAAACAAGGAGCTGTTCCTGGGGACGGTCAAGGCGCTCGCGGCAGCCATCGACGGCAAGGACCCTTACACGCGAGGCCACTCAGAACGCGTCTCGCGCTTTTCCGTGGCGACGGCCGAGGGTCTCGGTCTAGACGAAGGAGAAATCGAGAAGATTCGTGTCAGCGCGCTACTTCATGATGTCGGCAAAATCGGCATCGACGATCGCATTTTGAAAAAGCCCGCCGCGCTGGATGATCAGGAATTCGAGATCATGAAGACGCACCCGCAGAAGGGCTATAAGATCATGTCGCAGATCCCGGCCATGCGCGAATTCCTGCCGGGCATGTACATGCATCACGAGATGATCAACGGCCAGGGCTACCCGCAGGGTTTGAAAGGCGAAGAGATTCCGATGCAGGCGCGCATCGTTTCGGTGGCCGATACGTTTGACGCGATGACCACGGAACGCCCCTATCAAGCGGCAATGGAGCTTGAAGCTGCGCTGACGCGTCTGAAGAGCTTCGTTGGCACGCGTTACGATGCGCGCGTTGTCGCTGCCTTTATCGCGGCCTGCGAAGCCGGAAAGATTCGCCCCGGCGTCACCCGCCTGAAACGAAATCAAAGCGATTATACGAACCACACCATGCCGCAATTTCCGATTGCGCCGACGTCCGACTCGATTCTCGCAGTGAGTTAAAGCGGAGTAGAGGGAGGAGTACAGGGGTCAGGCCTGCGATTTTGCGATTCTCGCTGGCTGTTGACCCCTTTTTATTTGGTTACATGCGGCGCATTTTTATTCGCAACTGTCCATTCCAGTGCCCGCGTAGCAACTCATGTATTCCGCGGCGACATACATCGACCAAGTGATGTCAACGTTGTTATTCGCATCGTAGTCAGGATTCTCCCAGTGAGCATTCCGAGTAGCCTGGCATTGATCTCTGCGCGCGCGGGCATCGTCACACTGGTCAGGATTATATGCACAAGGCTGATTGCCCGCTGTTGCCAAAGCATCTCCCGCGGACGTGAATGCGTCGAATCGAGTATCGTCACAAGCGTCCATACAGTCGCTCATACAAAAGGGATTGGGGCTTCCGCTACAGGTTCCAGTGCACTGGGTATAGCAACTTACCGGATCACCATACCGCCACGAACGAAACGCGCCCGTGTACTGAACATCCGCATTCATCACAGCATTAAAACGATCTATCTCACAGTCTACAGACGTGAGCGCACGCGTTGATTCAATCCGAGCATAACTTGGTTCAATGCCCATTAAGCTAAGCCCCACCAGCAAACTAAAACCGATTCCGAGCAGCAAGGATATGGGTGTCTTTTTCATTTTTTCCTCTCATGTTGGAAATGATGAAAAGTTAGTGAATAAACATCCTTCGGCGCTCATGTTCGGTTGCGCAAGAAGCAACCTGACCGTTTGCTTAACCAGCGAAGAATTCTCGCTAACGCCTTGATAGAGATGAGTTATAAACGTAACTTGTCAGGAGGGGCATCTTGAGTGCGCAAGTGAAGAGATGCCAGTCTTATCCCTCTGTAAAGACATTGATGAGGTCGCTCACCGTGGGCCACACTCCTTAAATTCAGGGTGATTCAATCACTTGGACGGGCGTCGGTCTGTGCGCTAACACACACACGATGCAAACAAACTCCACCTTTGTTCATGGCGGACACCGACCCACTATCGAAGTTATTGCAGATCCGACAGTCAGCGATCTGAATCCATGCTCCTCAGTCGGGCTTCACAAGCTTTCGTTCTATAATCGAAAAAACTTTTTCGACGCGAAAATTACCTATGCCCTTTTGGAGAAGAAAGAAAGACGAGTTTGTGTCGCTTGGGCTGAACACGCCCGCCGCGCCTGAGCCGACCACGCCTGCTGCGCCTGAGCCGGGCACGGCGCCGCCACCCGCAACATCGTTAACGCCGACTGTCGCTATTGAGCCCAACACAGCGCCCGAATTGATACCGACGCCACCGGCCCAATCGGAAGCGGGCAAGAAGCCCGCGCTCCCAGGGGAGAGTGCGAATGTGGGCAAGAAGCCCGCGCTCCCAGAGCCTGTGAAATCGCAGCCTTCAACACCGTGGCAGACTTCGGTCCTCGGTCTTGATCTGTCGATTGAACAGCTGCAGGCGCGCGAAGCGGCGCTGGAGCAGGAGTTCTCGGCACGTTTTCGCCGCGCGGTATCGGCAACGCGCGAGTCGCTGTCGCAAAGAATCGATACGGTTTTCGCCGGCGCCAAGAAAATCGATGTTGAGTTGCTCGACCAGCTCGAAGAAGCTCTGATTGCCGCCGATATCGGCGTGCCGACGACGATGCACGTGCTTGAAACTGTTCGTCGCGGCATCAGCCGAAAAGAAATTGATGACATCGAAAAGCTGAAGCACGCAATCAAATCCGAGTTGCTGACAATCCTGCAGGGCGCTGAAAAGCAGGGCGTCGCTTCGGAAGCGAGCGTGCCGGAAAATATTTCGCCGTACGTGATGATGATTGTCGGGGTGAATGGCGTCGGTAAGACGACGACTATCGGCAAGCTCGCCCAGCGAATCAAAGCCGAAGGCAACGATGTTTTGATTTGCGCGGCGGACACGTTTCGCGCGGCGGCGTCTGACCAACTGGCGATCTGGGCTGAACGCACCGGCGTGCCTTTGATCCAACAGAAGCAGGGAACGGATCCCGCGGCCGTTCTGTTTGATTCGATGAAAGCGGCGAAGGCGCGCGGGTCAGACGTGCTCATCGTGGACACGGCCGGCCGGCTGCACAATAAAT
Organism: uncultured Acidobacteriota bacterium; assembly: GCA_963726075.1. GTDB lineage: Bacteria > Acidobacteriota > Blastocatellia > Pyrinomonadales > Pyrinomonadaceae > UBA11740. The sequence goes on from CAVSAQ010000003.1 coordinate 175,547, forward strand.
CAAACTTGATGGCTGAACTCGAGAAGATGAAACGGGTCGCGGGCCGTGAAGTTGAAGGCGCGCCGCACGAAACGCTGCTGGTTGTTGATGCCGTGACGGGACAGAACGGATTGGAGCAGGCGCGTCAGTTTCTGAAAATCGCAGGTGTTACCGGAATCGTTCTCACGAAACTGGACGGCACAGCTAAAGGCGGAATCGCCGTCGCAATCGCTAAGGAACTTGGTCTGCCGATTCGTTACGCGGGCATCGGCGAGAAGGTTGACGACCTCGTTGTCTTCGATTCCGAGCAGTATGTGAACAGTCTTTTCAACTGAGACCCGCTTAATCGTCCCGTTTGTCATATAGGACCAGATCCCATGAGACATATGGGACAGATGTATGTGTGAAGGCGCCAGAGAACGCAATGAACAATTTCTTTACTTTCCCTCCCACGGAAAAAAGAAAACAGTTCGAGCTGCGCGCTCTCGCCTTGCGGGACTTCGCCGGCGTACGGCCGGACGAAGCCCTCGATCCGTTTGCCCTCGCAGAGTTCGCTCGGCTCCTCGTCGTTGACTTCGATCAGATAAAAGATTTGTCGGCCGAATCACGCGAACACTTGTTAGGTGACGGGATGAACGATTGGTCGGGTGGCGCATGCTCCCGGCCTCTGCCGAACGGCTGGCGCATCGTAATCCTGAATCCCGCGCACGGCGTGCAAAGGAATCGCGCGACGCTGATGGAAGAGATTTCGCATGTGTTTCTCGGTCACCGAGCGAACCGGCTGGCATTCAGTACGGATGCAGGCGAGGGCGCCCGCGCCGCAGTGGCCCGCGACTACAACAAATCAAACGAGGAGGAGGCGTACGCCGTGGGCGCAGCGGCGCTGGTGCCCTACGCGGCGCTGCGTCGCCTGGTGTTCAGCGGCCGCACCGCCGAAGAAATCGCCCGGCGCTTTCGGGTCAGTACGCCGCTCGCCGAATACCGCATCAAAGTCACGCATCTTTGGGCCGCGTACAAAGATGCTTCTGCCGCGACGACTCAGCACGTATAATCAAAGCGACTGGAGCGCAAGCGTCCCGCTTGCATGGAGGCAAACGCGGCAACCGAGACGCTTGCGCTCCAGTCATTGAGTGGTCTTCACAGTTTCTTTATGGCCTCAACCACGCAAATTCCAGCAATAGGCTTGTCCGTCGTGGACAAGTTGCGAATGCTGCTCGACATCACTAAAAAGATCAGCCGCTCGCTCGATCTGCAAGAGGTTGTGAACCTGGTGATGGACACTTTGGACTCGCTGATTCCGTACGACGCGGCCGGCATTTATCTCGTGAAATGCTCGCGCCCGTTCGCAGAGTGGGAAGGCGGGCCCGATGAAACGTGCGTCTTTCACACCGAAGCGGTGCGTGGTTATGACATCGCTGACATGCAGGAACTGCACCTGAAGATGGGTGAAGGCCTGATCGGGCACGTCGCGTTGAGCGGCAAACCGTTCACTTCGCCGGACGTTCGCAAAGAGCCGCGCTATGTTAACGCGCGCGCGCGGACCCGATCCGAAATGGTGGCGCCGATCATCTCGAACGAGGAAGTCATCGGCGTGTTCGATCTCAAGAGCGATGAACTTAACGCTTACGACGAGCACGACCTGGAAGTGCTGATGCTGCTGGCATCACAGGTGGCCATCATCATCGAGAAGGTGATGCTGCACGAACAGTTGATCGAGAAGCAGCGGCTCGAGACGCAACTGGAAATCGCGCGACAGGTCCAACTCGAGTTGCTGCCCGCGAAAGATCCGCAGCTCGCCGGGTTCGACATCAGCGCGTACAACTTTCCGACTGAAGAAGTTTCAGGTGACTACTACGATTGGGTTCAGAGCTACGACGATCAAATTGGCATTGTGATCGCCGACGTGTCGGGTAAGGGCGTGCCGGCGGCGTTGTTGATGGCGTTTCTGCGCGCCAGCCTGCGCGCTGCGTCGCATATCGGTTACGCGCCGCACATTTCGATGGCGAAAGTTAACTACCTGCTGTGGGAGTCGATCGAGCGAAATCAGTTTGTCACCGCATTCTACGGAATTCTCGACGCTACCAATCGAACGCTTGCGTACTCGAATGCCGGTCACAATCCGCCGTTCCTCATGGAAGTGAACGGAGACGTGCACTTTGAAGAGCGCGGCGGCGTGCCGCTTGGAATGTTTCGCGACTCGCGTTACTACGAATACTTCGCGCCCATCCAGCCCGGTCAGATCTTTGTGCTTTACACTGACGGCGTCACCGAAGCATTTAATTCTGACGGGGAAGAATACGGTCGTGAACGGCTGGCTGATGCCGTGCGTCGCGCGCGCTCTCTGCCGGCGCGGGAACTGATTAATTTTCTTCACCAGGACCTGATGGACTGGACCGATGGCCTCGGCTCTCATGATGACGTGACGTTCTTTATCGTGAAGGCGCTATAAAAGATTGAGATCCAGACGATGAGCACCGATCAATCCCCAGTTGAATCGACGGCCCCGCAAGCGTCGTTGAACCTCGGAAGCATTCTTCAGAAGATGCTGGCCGTTTCCGACAAAGTCAGCGACCTGATCTTCTCGCCCGGCCGCCCGCCGCAAATTGAACTTGTCGGCAAGCTGCAACCGGTGGACATTCCCGGTCTGGACAAGCTAACCCCGCCGCAGACCGCGGCCATCGCGAAAATAATCATTGGTGCTCACGAAGAAGCTGCCCAGAGTTTGGAGAAGGTTGGGTCGGCAGATCTTTCGTTCAGCGTGCCGAGTCTTTGCCGGTTTCGCGTGAACATTTTCAAGCAACGCGGCACACACGCGATCGTGATGCGCGTAATTCCGACGCGGCCGCCGAACTTCGCGGATTTCAATCTGCCGCCGCAGATGCGCGACATCGTTGAGCTGAAAAACGGTATCGTGCTGGTGACCGGACCGACCGGCAGCGGTAAAAGCTCGACGCTCGCCGCCGTCATCGATCTCATTAACGAGACGAAGTACTACCACATCGTCACGATCGAGGACCCGATTGAGTTTCTGCACGCGCACAAAAACTCTACGATTCATCAGCGCGAGCTGCATTCCGACACGCCAAATTTTGCGTTGGCCCTGCGAGCGGCCCTGCGGCAGGCGCCCAAAGTAATCCTGGTCGGCGAGATGCGCGACCGCGAGACGATGGAGGTCGCGATGGAAGCCGCCGAGACAGGCCACCTGGTGCTTTCGACCTTGCACACCATCGACGCCGCGAAAACTGTCGAACGCATCATCGGCGTTTTCCCCAAAAACGAAGAAAAAATCATTCGCACGCGCCTGGCACAGTCATTCCGTTACATCGTCTCGCAGCGTCTTTTGCCGCGGGCCGACGGCAGTGGCCGCGTCGCCGCAATGGAGATTCTCAAAGCAACGTCGCGCACGCGGGAATACATCGAACGCGGCGAGTCCGAGGGGAAATCGCTGATGGACGCGATGGAACAGGGCGACATGGAAGGCATGCAGACGTTTGACGGCGAGATCGAAAAGATGATTCGCGCCGGCGCGGTAAGTAAAGAAGATGGACTCGCTTACGCCTCGAATTACGGCAACCTGCTGTTGCGGCTGGGTGACCTCGGCGAGGGCGGGGGCGCAAAAAAAGAGGCCGAACCTGCCGTTCCATCGATGCTGGATATGATCGAACCGTAAGGGGCGGTTCTGTAGGCGACAAGTCAGATGTCCCGAAGTTTACGACGTCGTCGCTCTCCACTGGTCGTTTGCGCGCTTGTGCTCGCAGCGGCGCTTGTCCTCAACTTTATCCCCGCTTCAGCTTCAGTCACGCCGTTTCAGTCAAACCAAAATCTGCGCTTTGAACTGCCGAGTAACGGAAATCTCCGCGTCGAAAATCTGCGCGGAGTTGTCATTGCTGAAGTGTGGAGCGAACCATACGTGTCAATCGCTGCCGTCACGGATAGCGGCGAAGCGATTCGCTCGCCGGCCATCATCGAGTCATCGGACAGGCTGCTTTCAGTTCGAGTGCCTCGAAGCACGGCAAAAGCGCCCGTCAATCTTGAGTTGCGAATTCCATCGCATACTCACGCTGCAATCTTCACCAGCAACGGTTCAGTCGAAGTGCGCGGGCTACCTTCAGCGTTACTAATCCAAACTGTTTCCGGCGAGATTCGCATTGATGTTCCGAACTCGGCGAACGCGACCCTCGTCGCAGAATCACGAACCGGGAACGTCTCTTCGTCGGTACCGAGCGCCGCGGCCTCACAGTCCCAAAGGCCACAGTTGCGCGCGCGCTTAGGCAAGGGAAGCGGCACGGTCCGCTTGTTCTCGCAGGCGGGCAACATTGTTCTTGGGGCGCAGACGCAGGCTGCCGGCGTGCCCGCGCGTACGCAACCTATCGCACCTGAACGGCGCGAGACGTTGTCCGCGCCACTGCCCACGCCGCCGGCGGATCGGCCGGAGTTAATCAGCGCGGGTCAGCAGAAACCAGGCGCAGGAACTCCGGCGCGCCCTTCAGGAACCCCGGAAGAAGTCTCTGAAGACGACGTGATTCGCGTTGATACTGAGTTGGTCAGCGTCAACGTGAGCGTCGTCGACCGCGGTACGAACCGCGGAGTCAACAACCTGAGCAAGGGTGATTTTCGTCTGTACGAAGATAACGTCACGCAAGAGCTCCTTCATTTTGAGTCTTCTTCGGCGCCCTTCAACCTGGTTCTGCTCATCGATCTTTCAGGTTCTACGGCGAACGTCGTTGAGCTAATCAAATCGGCTGCTTCTCACTTCGTTGACGCGGCCCGTCCCTTTGATCGCATTGGCGTGATCACATTCGCCGGCGATCAGGCGGTCGTGTCGCCGCTGACAACTGATCGCGCGGTGCTGCATCAGCGGATCAAAGAGATCAGGCGGCCCGACGGCAGCACGAAACTCTACGATTCGCTCTCGTTTGCCATGAACGAGGTCTTTCGGCAGGCGAAAGACTCGCGGCGGAACGCCATCGTCGTGATCAGCGACGGCCTGGACAGCGTTATGCCAAACGTGACCGGGGAAGGATCACGGCTTACCTATCAGGAAGTTTTGCGGCAGGCGCGTGAGTTCGACGGCGTCATCTATACAATTTGGACTGAGACGCAAAGCTATGAGCCGCTGAGTCCCGGCGACATTCAGCAAGCAACGTTCGACCTCGCCCACGACCAAATGAAGGAAATCGCTGACGAAGGCGGCGGGGCGTTTTACGAATGCTTTAAGTTGGAGGATCTCGCAGGCTCGTACGATCGAGTGGTCGCGGATTTGGGAACGCTTTACACGCTTTCTTACCGGCCAACTAACAAAATTCGGGACGGTTCGTGGCGCGCGATTCGGGTGACGGTAAGTCGCCAGGGGGCCGTCGCGCGCGGTAAGCGCGGTTACTTCGCAAACTGATGCTCTAATTGACTGGACAGGCGCAGTGGCGGTGCTATAATCGCGGCACTGTAAAGTCAACGGCCCAAGCCCTCTCCCCAGAGGAGTTCGTCAATGAGGAATCCAAAATACATCGTCATCATGTCCGCTGCTCTGCTTTGCGCGATGCTGCCTTCGCTGGCTGCCGCGCAGAATCGCGAGCGATTCGGAATCTCGGCCAAGGCCGGCGGCGTAAACACCGTCGTCGGGAGGGTGCGGGTCACACGAAAAGGGCAGCAGCCGCAGGTGCTGACCAGCACAGACAATCTCGCCGTCGGCGAGACGGTCACAACCGCCTCCTCGAGTAACGCAGAAATCCTGCTGAATCCTGGCTCGTACCTCAGACTGGGCGAGAACAGTGAATTTGAATTTGAGGATATCTCGCTCGTTAACCTGCGTCTCCGTTTATTGAAAGGCAGCGCGATTATCGAAGCCACTGGCGTCGCTGACATGGATCTGGGGATTAAAGTCGCTACCGAGCATGGTGAATTCACCATCGTTCGTAGCGGGGTCTATCGCGTTGATGTGCGGCCGGACTCCGCCGCAATGGCTGTAAGGAAAGGCCGCGCGAGTTTCGGACCCGATAAGACGGACATCGTTAAAGGTGGGAAGGTCGTAACGCTGACGAACGGCGTCGATGCTATCGCCAAACTGGAAAAGGACAAAGACGAGTTCGACGCATGGAGTAAGCAACGCGCGCAGTTGCTGGCCCAGGCCAATTTGAGGATCATGAACCGAAGCTTCAACGGTTATCTCTCAAGCTTCAGCGGTTGGGATTCATGGTTCTGGGGGCCGCAACGATTTGGTCTGTGGACATACAGTCCGCGGGTGGGCTGCTATACGTTCATGCCTTTTTATTACGGGTGGTCGTCACCGTACGGTCATGGCTATAGCAACTACTATTGGCGCGGAGGGTGCTGCGGTAACTATGGATATTCCAACCGGAACGTGGTCAACAATCAATATCCAGGCAATTCAAGTTCGGGCGGTTCCAATTCCGGGGGCGCGACCGGGGGCAATCCAGGTGGAGTAACTCCACCACCGATTAGTGTGAGTCCGCCGCCGGCGAGCAACTCTCCGCGAAATCTCGATCCTTACGGCGGCGGGCGCAACGTTCGCAAGCTAGACCCGTAAGTGCGTAGGTTACGATTGTCGGCCAAAGAACTGACGAAGTTCCTCATTCACAATCGCGATAATCTCTGAGCGCGGCAAGCCGGCCAACGCGAGATGCGTCAGGCTCGCGCGCAGGGCCTTGCGCAGTTCGGCCTCACTTTGCTGCGAGACTTGACGCGCAGCCACAAAAGCTCCTGCGCCGTGGCGAACTCGAACGAGCCCTTCTTTTTGTAATTCCCGGTAAGCAGCTGCGATGGTGTTGAAATTCACGCCTAAGTCGCTGGCGATCTGGCGAACCGGCGGCAACGCCACCCCCTCCTCCAATTCACCGCGCGCGATGAGTATCTTAATTTCCTCAGCAATTTGGCGGTAAACGGGACGGCGGTCAGCTTCGTCAATGGTAATGTACATAGTTGCCATACACTATACAATATTCGTCAAGCTTGAACGGAATTAGTCACCTCGGAGCGAGGTGATTGACGAGATCCAAGGCTGAATCGGCGACGCCTTCAAGTCCAAGGCCGGCCGAGGCGGTGTCTCCCACCAAGAAGAGGTTCGGGAACGGCGGCGCCAGCGTCGCTCGCCCATCGATTGCGCTCGGGGCCCCGATCATCCCCAATCTGCGCCGCGTGGTTTCATAGACCGTTGGCGGAGTGCTCGTTTCAATCACTTCAATTGCATCGCCGAGCTGGGGAAGGCCCTGATGCAGTTTCGTCCACCACGATTCCAACATCGCCTGGTCTTTTTCATCGTGCCAGGAATGGTCCTCGTGAAAAGAGAACCATTCGTCGGCTTGGGTGAACGCGATGGCAGTGAGCGCGCGCTTTCCTTTAGGCGCTCCCGCGGTCAACCCGCTTGCCAGATTCAGCATGAGTTGCTGGCGCTCAGGATCATACTCCTCAACATCTGAGTCGCAGATCAGCAAGGTGCGCGGAGAAGGAAGTCTTTCAATCGCACCTTCGTCGATTGCGAGAAATATCAGATACGCGCCCCACGCGGTGAGCTTCTTCAGTTCGCTCCCGACTTCTCTGGGTGTTCGACTCGGGCCCACAAGTTTTCCGTAAGTGTCCCAAACTGTCAGGTTGCTGATGATTGCGTGCTTCGCGATTACACGTTCACCACTTAGCAAATCAACTCCGATCGGGTTGCCGTCAGTCCCGTAAGCCAGGCGCAGAACAGGTGAATTCAGTCGCAGCGATCCCCCGCTCGCTTTCAGGCTCTCTGCAAGTCGATTGCCGAGAGTCTGACCGGCGCCGTCGATTGACCACAGATCGCCTGTTGCCAATCGAAGCGCCGCAGTCGCGCGCGGCAAAGAACATCCATTGCTCGTGGACTGAGTAAACGTTTGTAGCTGCGCGTCTATGAACCAGCGAAACTGGCCTGACGTACCGTCGAGCAAGTTTGCTAATACAGCGTTGTTACCGGTTCCAGATCTGACCTCGCGGAGAAACCGAATGGCAGCGTCAGCACACTCCGTGAAAACAGATGCGATTTCGGTTTCGAACGCGGAGTGATCAGAGGAAACCTGGACGTCGCGGGCGTCGGGCAAGCGAACGACGTAGTTCGGCGACAGCTTATTTACGCCCGGTGCTGAAACCGGCAACTGCGAAAAGACTCGCTCCCAGGTGCCACCAGCCCCCCATCCTGAATAGAGTCCACAAGTCGGCTCGAAGGTATAGCCAAGGTGTTCAAAATTCGCGACGCATCCGCCCACCTGCGATTGGCGTTCAAAGACGCACACGTCCACGCCCCTTGCGGCCAGCAAGGCGGCGGTCGTTAAGCCGCCAACGCCGGCGCCGACAACGATGACCTCGCACTCCATTACAACATTCCGAGAAGCCACCAGACGATGGTCGGAGTGACTTCCGGCGGCGGACTTTCAGCGTTCAACCGAAACGAAGCCTGGATGACAATGAGGACAGAAGTAATGCCGTTGAAGACCAGGTGAATAACGTAGCAGGGCAGCAATCTGCCGGTGCGGGCGCGTACGATTGTGAGTACGAGACTGAGCATAGTGATCGCAGAAATAACACCCAGATTCGCCCGGTACTGAGGGATGTGCGGGAGCGCAAAACTTAAAGTTACGACTATGACCGCGATTGTCGATCCGGTCAGTTGCTGCCAGGCAGGGAACAGAATCCCACGATAAATAATCTCCTCAACGAGAGGGGCCGTCGCGACCGCCAGAAATGCCAGGATCAACGCCGCGGTTCTTGAACTCTTGATAATCTTGTCGATGTCGGTTTCTTTTCCGCCAAAGGCGAGTGTTATCGCCCAAGCTAGAGCAAACAAAACGACGGCGAACCCTATAGTCTTAAGGATTGAAGTTCGGCTGCCCCACTGCCATCGCAGCGCGTCTTTAATAGGGATTTTCCCGAAACGCGTAGCTACTGCCCACGCGATGCCGAGGGTGATCAGATGAACGGGTAGAAGCCCCGCCACCAACAAAACGATTAGCGTTTTGTCTGCGAGTAAAACTTCTGGTGACAGTTGAGCTCCTGGATAACGGTAGATTAGGTAAGGAATTGCCAGAATCTGTGGCAGGACAAGCAGGGCAACGCTTAGGATCCATGTCGCGAGAGCGACGAACAACTCCCACAAACGTTGCGACAGCGATCTATTGGATCCGTCGTCGGGCGATGCGGAAACTGTTTGTGCAGGCTCTTGAGGTGCGGACTCTTCGGGTGTGTTCACGCGGCAGCAGTTTAGCGCATCAACTGAGGCAGCGCTACGCGTATAACGCTATTCCTGGTCGGTGGGGGACTCGGTCTTCTTCCCGTTGTATTGATCGAGCTTTCGATAAATTGTTTTGCGGCCGATGTTCAGGAGTTTCGCCGCGCGTGTCTTGTCGCCTGAGGTGTAATCAAGTGTCGCTTCGATGGCGTGCCGTTCGATTTCATCCATCGATGACGGAAGATCAACCTCCAACGTGGCGGAACGACCTTCGCTGGCGGCGTGTGCACGCTCGGCGCGCAACGTTGCCTGCCGTTGTGCGGCGACGTTTGCGATCGCCGCCGGCAAGTCTTCCAACTCAATCTGTCGTCCGGCGGCGATGATCACCGCGCGCTCAATCGCGTTCTTCAAGTTCGCGCACATTGCCGGGCCATTCGTAGCTGATCAGGGCGCGGAGCGCGTCTTTGGAAATGCCCGAAACGAAACGGCCGGTGCGCTGTTTGTAGTGTTCGAGAAAGTGAATCACGAGCAGGTGAACGTCTTCCGGTCTTTCGCGGAGCGGCGGCAGCTGAATCGGAAAAACCGATAAACGATAAAAGAGATCGCGCCGGAACTTACCGGCTTCAACTGCCTGTTCCAGATCGACATTGGACGCCGCGATGATGCGCACGTCGGATTTTAAAACCTCATTCCCGCCCACGCGCGTAAACTCGCCGTCCTGCAGCACGCGCAGGAGGCGCACCTGCGCGCCCAAACTCATTTCGCCGACTTCATCCAGAAAGAGCGTGCCATCGTTAGCTTCTTCGAACCGCCCGCGGCGACGCGAGCGCGCGTCGGTGAACGAGCCTTTTTCGTGCCCGAAGAGCTCAGATTCCAGCAGTGTCTCAGGAATCGCACCGCAGTTGAGTTTGATGTAAGGCTTATCTTCGCGACCCGAATTGAAGTGAATCAGGTTCGCCAGGAGTTCTTTGCCAGTGCCCGACTCGCCCTGAATCATCACCGAAGTCTGCGTGTCCGCTACATTCAGGGCGAGCTCCATGGCGCGCCGAATCGTCGGCGCCTGGCCAATGATGCGATCTTCGCCGTAGCGCTCGTGCAGCGCGTGCTTCAGTCGCAAAACCTCGGCCGTCAGTTGATCGCGTTCCAGGGCTGTTCCGATTTGGTCAGCGATGCCTTCGACGAGCGCGATTTCCTGATCCCGGAAACCATCGCGCGATTCGCTCCACACCAGGCCGAGCAAGCCAAAGGTGTGATTGGCCACGCGCACGGGTGAAACCAGCGCCGCTCGCCCGCCGAGCGTGGCAATGAAACCCATTCGCACAGGCAGCGGCAAATCAGTTTCAACCAGCTTCAGCGTTTTGCCTTGGGCCAGCACGTCGACCATGGCGGGATATGAGGTGATGTCGAGCGACTGGCCATGCGTCTCAATCAACCCGCGCACACTGTCGGTCACGGCATGAGGCGCGGCCTCGAATGCCGCCAGCCTAATCCGCTTTTCATCCGAATCCAGTACGCCCAGCGCACAGTAGTCCGCGCCGACGAGAGCCAGCGTCCTTTGCATCACCGCGGAAGTAACTTCGCGAAAGTCGGATCGCGCGTTCAGCACATTCGCGATTTGCAGCAGAGCTTTGGTCGTCTCGGCCTCGCGTTTCTTGTCCGTATAAATCCGCGTGTACTGATAACCGATTGCCAGCTGTGTCGCGATCGAGACGAGAAACGCAACCTCCTCGTCCGTCCACACACGTGGCGCTCGCGTCTGATGCAAGCCGATGAGACCGAGAACTTCCTCATCAAGCACTACCGGCACAATCAAAAGCGATCGAGTGCCGAGACTTTTCGCGAAGAAGCGAACTTTGTGATCGAGAGTGGACGCCGAGGTGTCGTTTATGCGAATCGGTTTCTTAATGTCGATGTATTGTGACAAGGTCGCGACATCAACCGGAACGTGAACGTTGATGCTGGACGGCACTGAGTCGGATGCGCGCCACTCATGACCCACAACCAGTTCACCTTCCGGACTGAGCTTGATGATGTCGCAACGATCGACCTCCATCATCTGGCCGAGCTCGGCCACGATCACTTTCAGAAACGTATCGAGATTGATCGACTTAGGCAGATCAGCTGCCAGCCGTCCGATGATGGACTCGCGCGCCTCGTGAAGCTTCAGCTTCCGTTCGAGGGAAAGATGTTGTGGTGTCTCTTTCGCAGGTTGCATCGCGGGCAAGGGGTCGGCAAGCGAACTCGCTGGCCTCATACCAAGTCTGCCGATCATAACGAACGAGGCAGCAAGTTGCAAAAACTTCGCCCTCGGGACTCGCACACGGTCAAGTTGCGCTCGTGGGGCGCTCTCGTATAATCAATCAACTAAGCATGCCAATCTACGAATATCGTTGTAAGAAGTGCGCCAAACAGACCGAGGTGCTGGTGCGTGCGCCCGCCAAACCACCGACCCGGTGTCGCGAATGCGGTGGGCGTCTTGAAGAAACTGATTTCGTCACCCGCCATCCAATTCAAAGGCGAAGGGTGGTACGTCACGGACTACGCGCGCAAGGGAAGTGTCGCCGAAAAGGTCGAGAAGGAACTGTCTTCGGACACCTCTTCGGAAAAACCCAAAGGCGGCGATAAAGAGAAGCCAAAGCAGGCTGCAAAGAAAACCGACAAGACCTGAGGAAACCGCAACGCCCTGATTCCTCATCTACCAGCTAATGCTTTTCAGTAATCTCAAACAGCCCGTAATGCGGTGCGCACGCCTCTGGCGTGCTTTTCAAACTGCAACAAAGCAGCACGCCAGCGGCGTGCGTACCGGGAAACGGTTCGTTTGGTTGCGGGCCGCGGTGGTCCTGGTAGCTCTCGGCTGCTTGTTGAGCACCCTCTGGGCGCAGGCTGGCCGCCGTTCACAACCGCCCGGCGAGGGTTCATCGACGCTGAATGTGGTCGCTTTTCGCGAAAACGAGTCAGCTACTGCCATCACGGCCCGCGACATTTCGTTGTTCGATAATGGCGTCGAGCAGTCCATAAAAAGCTTTGTGCCTGACCGTTCCGCCGCGCGCATCGTGCTACTGGTCGATAACTCGCTGACCTTGCGCGCCGACGTGGAAAAACTGGAGGCGGCGGCGCTCGAGTTTGCCTACGAGATTTATGACGGCGATAAGCTGCTGATCGTCGGCTATGACGACAACGCTGAAATCGTTTCCGATTGGACGGACGACGCGAAGAAGATCCAGGGCGAGCTGAAGACGTTTCGGAAGAAGGGTGAGCCGCATTTGTTCGACGCGATGCTCGCCGTGATTGAGGACGCCTTGCGGCCGCTAACCTCGCAGAAGCGTGCGATCGTTGTCATCAGCGATGGATTGGATAAAGGAAGCAAGGCGAAGTTTAGTCACGCGCTCGCGGCCCTACAGCAGCTCGATATTGCCGTCTATTGCGTCCAGGCGCCCGATCGAACCCGCGGTGCGATTCGGCGCGACGTGCCGAAACCACGGCAAGTCATTGACGATCTCGCCGAAGGAACGGGCGGAAGTATTTTCCCAATAGATGATCCAGGGTCAGCGGCGAAAGCAATCGCCGACGAGCTACGGAAGAAGCGTTATGTCCTGTCGTATTTGCCCAAGAGCGTGCTCGCGAGCGAGCCGCGCCGGCTGTTGGTAGTGGCCGAGACCGGAATTGTCGCGCGCTCGAAGACGATGCAGCCGGCGAATTGATTTCCTTACTTAACTTCTGACGTTTAGAGGCGGGCTACTGCCCGCCTTTCTTTTTCCTTGAATAGAAATAGAACAGCGTCACGATGATTATCAGAAGAACAATCTCCCAAAAGACGAACACCGACGGTTCGAATTGCCCGACTTCGTCGTGCGCATCCATGTAGATAATGAACGTGCCGAACGAAATTCCGGCAACCAGCCAGATGATTTGACGCTTTGTGTCCCACATAACGCACCCGTTTAGAGGCGGGCTACTGCCCGCCCTTTCTAATTCCCAACGGGCGGGCGGTAGCCCGCCTCTAAACGACTAATCACGAATTTCAGAGTTTGATTCTCATCCTCGGCAGCACCCGCGACTCCCCATCCATGTCAGCTGGAATTTCACCGCTGCGTTTCGCGCCCATGTGCGCGTAAAACCCTTCGGCGTAAGGATCGGCGGAGAGTTCAATCGCGTTCGCGCCGCGTTCCACGGCCCGCGCTCTTACGTACTCGAACAGAGCACGACCAACACCGCTGCCCATCTGTTCAGGCCTGATCCACATGTGCTCGATTTCTGCGAGCGCATCCGTGACCACGAGGGCGCAACAACCAACAACCGCGCCATTGACAGTGGCCGCGAAGACCTCGTGAGTCCTTATGAATTCAGCCGAGATAGTCAGATCCGTCCGCCACTGTTGGATCCAGCTTTCGGGATACTTCCAGTGACGTTTTGCTGCATGCGCAATTTCGGTGAGAGTCTCTGCTTCCTCCGGATGGGCGCGGCGAATCTCGATGCGCATGGCTCGCGCAGTCTAACATGCCTCTCATCTTCGAGTATTATCCTACTTTGCGTGTCTTTGCGTCTTAGCGCCTTTGCGTGAACCAGCCGTTTTTGAAGCGGGCAATTCACGCAAAGACGCAAAGGATCGCAAAGGATCGCAAAGGCAAACATTCAATGTAGAATTGCAGGCTCATCAAGAGACCAAATGGAACGCATCGTCTTTCTAGAACGGGACACGATCCAGGCAGACTTTCGCCGTCCTAACTTCGATCATGAGTGGGTCGAGTACGCGGATACACTCCCACCTGAGGTTTCCGAGCGCGTGCGACCCGCATCGATCATTATCAGCAACAAACTTTCTCTGAGCGAGCCGCAACTGGCGCACGCGCCTGAGGTGAAATTAATAGCAATTGCGGCGACTGGTTCGGACTGTGTCGATCTGGACTATTGCCGCCGCCGCGGAATTACCGTCTGTAACGTGCGCGGCTATGCCGTGAACTCAGTACCCGAGCATGTGCTGATGCTGATTTTGGCTCTGCGGCGCAATCTGCTGCTTTACCGGCAAGACGTTCAAGCCGGCAAATGGCAGCAATCGAAACAATTCTGTTTGCTCACTCATCCACTCCACGACATTAAAGGCAGCACAATTGGCATCATCGGTCTTGGCTCGATCGGCAAGTCCATGGCGCAGCTTGCTGAATCGGTTGGCATGAGAGTTCTGATTTCAGAACATAAGAACGCGAAATCGATTCGCGTTGGCCGCACGGCGTTCGACGAAGTGCTGGCGCAGAGCGATATTGTGACCTTGCACTGTCCGCTAACCGGAGAAACGCGCGACATGTTTGGCCGGCGCGAATTCGAAATGATGAAACGAAGTGCGCTGCTGATTAACACCGCGCGCGGCGCGCTGGTTCAGGAGGAAGCGTTGCTGACGGCGTTGCGAGAAGGCTTGATTGCCGGGGCGGCGAGCGATGTGTTGCGGGAAGAGCCACCGCGAAACGGAAGCCCGCTACTGGATCTCAATCTACCGAACTTCATTGTGACTCCCCACGTGGCGTGGGCGAGCGACGAAGCGACGCAGATCCTCGCTGATCAAGTCATCGATAACCTTGAAGCGTTTATCGCGGGACGGCCCCAGAACGTGTTGACTTAGGACGAAGAACTTGCTGCTTCGATCGCAGGGTGATCTACTTCTTCAGTCGTGTAGAGGTTCAGGATTTCCTTGCCCTGACGTGAACGCGGATCGATCGTGCGAACGTGCTTGCGGCCCTTCATTTCCCAAATAGCCGTGACGACGCCGTCTTTCTCGACAGCCTGATAAGTGATCTCGTCTTCTGATGATGGGGCCGCGGCGGCAGCCGGTGCGGATTCGTTTTCGGACATCAAACTCTAATTTGCTCCTCTTGCGTTAGCGGATTTGCGTTAAGCGAATTCTGTCACAGCGGTGAAGGCGATGTCTAGGAGCGTGAGGTGTATGGTGTGGTGTTTTGGGGTGTGATACGGTCAGACTCAAGCAATACTACAGGCAAAACCCAATTCTTGAATAAGTGTGTGTGAGGGAAGTTGTCTTCACTCCATCAATCTGAAACACCCTACGCCCTACCCCCTAACTCTGTGGCAACTTCAACGGCTCGCCGCGCGTTCACCACGCCCCAGCCCTGCCGATCGACTTCGACGTCCGGCACTCGTTCGGCCGTGCCAATGAGTATTCGCTTGATTTGCTGCGGCGTCAGCTTCGGATTCGCTTCCAACATGCACGCGATAATTGACGAAACGATGGGCGCGGCGAACGAAGTTCCATCGACGTACTTGTAATGTTCATTGATGACGTTGCCTTCGCGCAGCTTGATGGTGATTAGCTGGCGCAACAAGGGTACGCGCAGGCTGGCGGCCTGATCGAGATCTTTGTCGACGCCACGATTCGCGGCGATTAAGTCCGGCAACTCTTCATCCGTTGCCGAATCGAGTTTTCCGTACAGCTCAGCTTCCTCAGCCGTGGGCGTGTGCGGCAAGATCGGCGCGGCCACCCAAATGCCCGGCGCGATGACTTCGGGCTTTTGGAATCCATCAATTGTTGGCCCGTAGGACGAGCGATACATCCCACGCCGCGCGCGATCCGTTGAATTCTGATCGTCGAGCCCGCCGACCGCGATGCACGAAGGCGCACTAGCGGGTGGCAAAACGGGATGACCGGGAATGTGGCCGGCGTTGCCAACCGCGCAAACGATAGTCAGACCCTTACGCGCGCATTCTTCGACTGTTTGCGAGAGCTCGTTCGTTAAGTAACTTTCATCAAAGTCACCGCCCGCTGAGATATTAACGACCCGAATAGTGTGTTGTTCGCGGTGCTCCAGAACCCATTCGAGACCGCGGCGAATTTGGTCCTCAGAGATTCGTCCGGTCAAACCAATCTTCACCAGGACTAGATCAGCTTCAGACGCGATGCCTCGGTAAACGCCGTCTGACAGCGCGCCGCTGCCGGCCGCAACTACTGAGGTCATCATGCCGTGCCAGCTTGCGACATCGGCCGTGTGTAGTGAAGTCTCGTCGCCATCTGTGGCGAAGAGGCTGTGGTACGCGACGATTCGTTTTCGTGGCTCGATCAGATCCGGATGAGCGTAAAAACCCGAGTCGAGAAACGCCATCGTAACGCCGCGGCCGGTGAACCGTTCGTCGGCATCCATGCGCAGCGGCGTCGGCAAAACGAAAGCGTTCTGTTCGAACACTGTCTGATGGGACTCGATCTGCCGTTGAGCTCGCGTGAACAGTTCAATGCAGCGTGCGCAGATCGTCTCGGCATTTTTCGCGTTCGATTGAAGGATCGAGCGGATGTTTTCGGGCAGGACATTTACCGAAAGAATTGGGCCTTGGGCCATCCGGTCGCAGAGGGAACAGGTTTTCGCGAGTTCCGCCTCAAGTAATGATTCCGTCTCAGTCATTGGTAAGGTTGAAAGACTGGAGCGCAAGCGTCTCGGTTGCACGCCGCGGAGGGGCGGCCGTACGCTGCAAGCGGGACGCTTGCGCTCCAGTCAGACAGCGTCCCCAAACACTCTGGGCATCCGCGCCAGCTTTTGCAAATTCAGAATGTGCGCGACGAAAACCGGCCGCGCGTAGAAGGCGCGCGAAGTGCTGCCATGGCCGGGGCCTTTCGTCCGCGCCTGCACCAGCTTACCCAAATTTCCGGTGACCGATTCAATTCCGCCGGTCCGAATTTGCGCACGAATCGTTTCGTAATCTGCCACGACCTGGTCACGAATCTTAGGATTATCGAGATCGAACTCAGCCGCCGAGTGCAGGATCGAACGTTTTTCTTCCGCACTTTCGTAGATTCGTCCGACTGCCACCAGGCTCCGCAGTTTGTCATACAAGTGGCTGTCCTCGAATTTGCTGCCGAGCATTTCGGTTGGCTCGAGCATGGTGATGGCCATCGATTCTTTGACGCGGAGCGAGCCGTCGCGCGCGTAATGCAGGGCCACGAGCTTCAAATCCCAATTGCCGAAGTCAGGCGCTTGTCGCGAGTTTTGCGCCAGCCCGAGGTAGCGTTCGAGCACCAGCCCTGCCCATCCTTTGTTCTTCCGGCCATTCTTCCAGACCGCGATCTGGTATTCCTCGGCCATCGCGCGCAAATCTTTGCCGACGATGAGGTTTAACCGGCGGATGGCCTCTTTGCGATCGAGTGTTTCAGTCGTAAGGAAGAACATTATGTGATGTTTTATAGCGCACGCATCCTTGCGTGCGGTACGCCGGCATCCTGCCGGCTTTTCAGCCGCGTAGCGGCGAAATGTTTATAGCACGACCTATGTCTCAAGAATCAGTAACGCGAGATGAAATGGCCATCGCCATTTCATCTCGCGCCAACAAGGGGATTGCTTTTGGTTCTATAAATATTCCGCGCCTAACGGCGCTGTCGGACGGCGGCCAACCTACAACCGTAACTTCGCCTTCTGTAATTCTCTCGCCACGCTTTCAGGCGCGGTGCCGCCAATCTGTGATTTCGATGCGAGCGTTCTCTCAAGTGAAAGCGACGCGAAGACGTCGTCTTCGATCGCGGGGGCAAAGGATTTCATTTCATCGAGCGTGAGTTGATCCAACTCTGCTCCGCGCACCATCGCGTGCATCACCATTCGTCCGACAGTTTCATGCGCTTCGCGAAACGCCAGGCCTTTGCCTACGAGATAATCCGCTAACTCGGTGGCATTAAGGTACCCATACGTCGCCGCTTCTCTCGCGCGGGCCTCATTCACTGTGATGTTTCGCAGCACTGTCGCGGTCACCGCGAGGCAGGCGCTGATCGTATCGACTGTGTCGAAGAGCGCCTCTTTGTCTTCCTGCATGTCTTTGTTATAGGCGAGTGGCAAACCTTTCATCGTCGTCAACAAAGAGGTGAGATGGCCAAAGACACGCCCCGCTTTCCCGCGCACCAGTTCCATCGAATCGGGATTCTTCTTTTGCGGCATCAGGCTCGAACCCGTGGCTACCGCGTCGCCTAATTCGAAAAATCCAAATTCCGTCGTTGAGTAGAGAATGATGTCTTCGGCCAGGCGCGAGAGATGCACCATGACCAGCGACGCCATGCTGACGAACTCAATGACGAAGTCGCGATCGCTGACCGCATCCAGGCTGTTCCGGGAAACTGAGTCGAATCCAAGCGAGCGCGCCACGGCCTCGCGATCGATGTCATAAGAGGTTCCCGCTAAGGCGGCGGAACCGAGCGGCAGCACGTTAACTCGTTTACGAACGTCGGCAAGTCGATCGTTGTCGCGCGCCAGCATCTCGAAATAGGCGAGACACCAATGCGCCAACTGAATCGGTTGAGCTCGTTGCAGGTGTGTGTAGCCAGGAACCACCACTTCTTGATTGGCTTCCGCGAAATCAATCAGAGCAACCCCAGTGTCGCGCAGCGAATCGTGCAGTCCATCAATTTCGTCACGCAGCCACAGACGTAGATCAGTTGCGACTTGATCGTTCCGGCTGCGGCCGGTGTGCAGCTTGCGGCCGGCGTCGCCAATCATCTGCACCAGCCGCGCTTCTACAAACGAATGCACATCCTCCGAGGGCAGCTCATCGAAATAGTCCGGGTTCGTTTTCCCCGCTTCGCCGATTCGGTGGAGAGCCGTTTTGATCTGTTCGGCTTCCGGGGCCGTCAGGACTCCTGCGCTGAATAGGCCTTCGCAATGCGCAATGCTGGCCCGCACGTCCGCTGCGAATAGCCGGCGGTCGAACGAAAACGACTGATTGAATTCGGCAAACCTGCGATCCGCCTGCCCGGTGAAGCGGCCTCCCCATAGTTTCTGCGATTGACTCTCGTGCATAATTCTTGTAGTTTATGCAGCTATGCAAATAAAATGCAACTATTATGCATTAGTAAGCGTCTGAAGAATCGGCTACGCGTCGGATGATAAAGCGAGAACGACAGAAGCGCATTCTAAATCTTATTCGGGCGAAGCGCATTGGTACGCAGGAGGAACTTCGCGCGGAGCTTGAGCGGTCGGGCGTGCCGGCGACGCAGTCCAGCGTCTCGCGCGATTTGGATGAGCTGGGCGTCGTCAAGCATCACGGCTTTTACGCGCTGCCACAGGCGAATGGTGACGCGGCGCGCGGATTGGTCAGTCTGGACATAGCCGGCGACGTGCTGGTGATTGCGAAGTGTTTGCCCGGCCGGGCTTCGGCGGTCGCCGTTGAGATTGACGACGCCGCGATGGCAGAGATCGTTGGCACACTCGCCGGCGAAGACACGATCTTCATTGCGACGCACGATCAGAAATCACAGCGCGCCGTGATGAAAAAGATTTGGGAGATGTTTGGGTAGTCAGTTGTCAGTTGTCCGTTGTCAGTTGCAACTGACCACTGACGACTGACCACTGACAGTATGAAGAGATGACTATCAAGAAAATCAACAAAATTGTTCTGGCTTACTCGGGCGGGCTCGACACCTCGATCATGCTGCACTGGCTGAAAGAGAAGTATCAGTGCGAGATCGTCTGCTACTGCGCCGATGTTGGTCAGGGCGCTGAGATGGATGGTCTCGAAGAGAAGGCCAAGGCGACCGGCGCGTCGAAGTTGTACATCGAGGACCTGCGGGAAGAGTTCGTCCGCGATTACGTGTGGACATCCGTGAAAGCGAACGCAGTTTATGAAGGCGTGTATTTGATGGGCACTTCGTTGGCTCGACCCGTAATCGCGAAGCGACAGATTGAGATCGCCCGCCAGGAAAACGCCGACGCGGTGGCTCACGGCGCGACCGGCAAGGGAAACGACCAGGTACGGTTCGAACTCACTTACTACGCGTTGCAGCCGGACATCAAGGTCATTGCGCCCTGGCGCGAGTGGGAGTTTGGCGGCCGGACAGATTTGATTGCTTACGCCGAGAGCTTTGGAATCCCGGTGACGGCGACGATCGATAAACCGTACTCAACCGATAGGAACTTGATGCATGTTTCTTATGAAGGGGGGATTCTAGAAGACCCCTGGGCGGAGCCGCCCGAGAACATTTTCCAAATGACCGTGTCGCCCGAACGCGCTAAAGATGAGGCCGAGTATGTTGAGATTGGATTTGAAAAAGGTGAGCCGGTTTCTGTGAATGGCGAACAGTTGGATCCGGTTTCGCTGCTTTCAAAGCTGAACGAAATTGGCGGCGCGCACGGAATAGGCCGCGTAGATCTGGTCGAGAATCGTTTCGTAGGCATGAAGTCACGCGGCGTTTATGAAACTCCGGGCGTGACGATCCTGCAGGCCGCGCATCGCGCTTTGGAATCCATCACGATGGATCGTGAGGTGATGCACTTGCGCGATTCGCTCGGAGTTAAGTTCGCCGAAAATGTCTATTACGGCTTTTGGTTTGCGCCCGAATTCGACTTGATGCGCAAGATGATCGACGAAACGCAAGTTTCCGTAACGGGTGACGTGAGGCTGAAGCTATATCGCGGAAACGTAATTGTTGCCGGCCGCCGCTCGCCGAATTCGCTTTACGACGAGCGCATTGCGACGTTTGAAGCGGACACGGTTTACAACCAGCGCGACGCTGAAGGATTCATCAAGCTGAATGCGCTCCGCTTGCGACTAGGAGGTCCCCGGATAACGCGCTGATTGTTTAGAGGCGGGGTTGCCCGCCGTCGACGGCCACTATTCGGCGGGCAACGCCCGCCTCTAAACGCTTTGAGGTTGTGATTTAAATGATAAAGCAAATCGAAATCGACAAGATCGGATCGGCGACATCGCCGCTCAATTTGGCGCGAACGGTGACGATCGTTCCGTCGAATGCCACGGCGCGGGCCGGTGATGTAGTCGTCGTGCGCGCGCTTACTGACAACGCGACGTACAACATGCTCGAGCTGCCGACCGGCAGGTTGGCGAAAGTTAATCCGGGCGATGTCGTCGCCGGCGTGCTGGGCCGTCGCCGCGCGCTGAAAGGGTTCGTCGGAGATGTGCCTGAGACGGTGAAAGCCGGAGATGAACTGCACCTTCTGAATCTTGGCGGTGTGATTGGGCAATGCAGTGGCCATCACTCGAGTCTGAATGACGCGATCAAAGTTGAAGTGCTCGGCCTGGCGGTGAATGCTGGTGGCTCGATCCAAAACATCGCTGATGTTGCGCTGCCTGCGAGAGACACCCTGGGACCGACCGCGCCGCTGGTTGTCATTGCGGGTGCGTGCATGAACAGCGGCAAGACGTACGCGGCGACGGAAATTATTCAATTGGGCACGCGGGCGGGCCTGCGAATCGCGGCCGCGAAACTTTCGGGTGTGGCCTGTCTCCGGGACACACTGAACATGCAGGACCACGGCGCGATTGCCACCGCAAGTTTTCTCGATTGTGGTTTGCCGTCAACCGTCGGCGCAGGCGATTTGGCCCCGGTCGCGAAGTCGATCATCTCGCGGCTGAACGAAAGCGCGCCGGATTTGATTGTGATCGAACTCGGTGACGGAATACTTGGCGGCTACTCGGTCGAGTCTATTTTCGAAGACAACGAGTTGCGTGACGCGATTGCGGCGCTGATTTTCTGCGCCTCCGACTACGTGGCTGCGTGGGGTGGAATCGAGTTGTTGCGCCGGCGCGGAATGAATGTCGATCTCGTGGCCGGCTCAGTCACCGATTCGCAAATGGGCGAAGACTATATCGAGCGCGAGTTCGGTGTGCCGGCGGCGAATGTGAGACGGAATGGACACAAAATGTTTGAAGTGGTCAGAACCGCCTGCGGTAGCGGGCGGTTGACCGTTGCTGTTGTGTAGCTAAGAAATGAGAGTTCAACCGCCCGCTACCGCAGGCGGTTCTGACTTCAATGTCTATCAAAATCGGCATCTTCGGCGGCTCAGGCTATGGCGGATCGGAACTGCTGCGCATTCTGCTGCAGCACCGATCGGCTGACATTCGGTTCGTTACGGCGAACGAACAAGCGGGAAAAGCCGTTGGAGAGGTGCACAAAAACCTGCTTGGCCTGACAGATCTGAAATTCATAAAAGCACCCGCGGATGTGCAAGAACTTCCGGACATGGACTGTGCGTTCTTTGCTTTGCCGCACGGTCAGGCAATGGATATCGCGCCGGGGCTGCCGGCGAATGTGAAGGTAATCGATTTGTCAGGTGACTTCCGCCTCAGCGACTCGGAAGTCTTCGCCAAACATTATGGTTTCGAACACAGTGCGATGAAGGCGCAGTCAGAGTTCGTTTACGGCCTGACGGAAACAAATCGCGAAGCGATCAAGAACGCGAATCGCGTAGCAAACCCGGGTTGTTTCGCGACGGCGACGTTGCTGGGATTGGCGCCGCTGGTGGCGAAGAATCTCCTGGCGTCTCGAGTGATCGTCGATGCCAAGACAGGTTCGTCGGGTTCCGGCGCCAAAGCCGCGGCGAACACGCATCATCCGCAGCGGAGCACTTCGTTTTACGCCTACAAGCCGTTTACGCATCAACACGTGCCGGAAATCGAGCAGGAACTGAAATCAATCGGCGAGTGGAATCCCGACAAGTCGGGACTTATTTTTATGACGCACTCGCTGCCGGTAGCGCGCGGAATCTTTGCGTCGATTTACTGCGAGCTTAAACAGGAGATCTCGACGAGCGAGGCGCGCGAGATGTTCGCAGATTTCTATCGCGACTCGTTCTTCATTCGTTTCGTTGAAGGATCGCCGGACATCAACTGGGTCAAGACGACGAACTTTTGCGATATCGGATTCGCGGCGCGCGGCCAACAGCTTGTCGTGTTCAGTGCTCTCGACAACCTGGTGAAAGGCGCTGCGGGGCAGGCAGTCCAGAACATGAATCTGATGTTTGGGTTGGATGAGAAGACCGGTTTGATGCTGGTTGGGAGTAATCCCTGATTCCACCCAAGGAGGAACAAGACATGCAGGCTTCGACAAGCCCTCAGCAAGTTACTTGGATTACGTTTGCGATCGAGGCAGTGAAAATCCTTGGCCCAGCGTGTTTAGCTCTGGCTGGTTCTTGGATAGCGCTGCGGTACCAGCGGCTAGTTAAGGAGCGGGAAATCGACGCGCAGTTGAGTCTCAAAGCACGCGAACTAATGTTTGAGTCGTACGAGAACAAGTTGAACGCTGAGATAGCTGAGCTGAAGGATCTAAGTAAAACGTTGAGCGGACTTAAACTGAAGGCACTAACAGGCTCAATAAATGAAGAGGCCATGTTAGACCTACTGTCGAAGCTTGGCGGTGCCCCTATGTCGCTATTCACATCCTTTGAGGCAATTGAGAGCGATTTGAAGCGGTTCGGGCTGCTGGAGACTTACGAAGCAGAGTTTAGGTTTTTACAAGAATATGACCCTGACCCGAGTTCCTTTGACTTTAGTAATCCAAGCGTATTAGCGAGTTCAATTGATAACGTTGTAAAGGTCACCCGTCACTTTACAATGATCACCCAAGCTTTGATCGAAAAAAAGCGTGAGCAGCTTTTTAGTGATTACTTACCTAAAAACTAGAGGTACCAGAATGAGTGGTAAGGACATTGAGAAAAGCGTGGAAAACACCAGGTGGATCGAAGAGCAATATCAGCTCGCGACGTATAAGAAGATGCCCATCGTCGCGGAGCGGGGCGAGGGCTGTTGGATCTACGCGAGTAACGGCGAACGCTATCTCGATTTGTACGGCGGGCACGCGGTCGCGGGCACGGGTCATTGCCATCCGCATGTCGTGGGCGCAATTAAACAACAGGCCGACGACCTGCTCTTCTATTCGAATCTCGTTTATTCGGAAAGCCGCGCGCGGGCGGCAAAGAAGCTGGTTTCAATTGCTCCGGACGCGCTTACCAAAGCGTTCTTCTGCAACTCCGGAACTGAAGCGAACGAGAATGCCATGCGCATGGCGCGCATGGCTACGGGCCGCAAAAACGTGATCACGTTCGGCGGTGGATTTCATGGGCGGACGGCCGACGCGATCAGTGCGACCTTTCTTGGCAAGTATCGTGAGCTAGGAAAGCCAAACGTTCCGGGCCACTTAAAAGCTGAATTCGGAGACATCGATTCGGTTCGGGCGGTAGCCGATGATTCCGTCGCCGCAATCATGCTGGAACCGATTCAGTCGATGGCCGGCGTGCGGATGGCGGACGCGTCCTTTTATCAGGCGTTGCGTGAGCTGTGTAACGAACGCGGCATAATTCTGATTTACGACGAAGTGCAGACGGGCGTGGGTCGCACAGGGCAATGGTTTTTTGCCGGGAGCGTGACGGGCGCCGGAGTGACGCCGGATATCGTCACGCTCGCAAAAGCGCTCGGCAGCGGCATTCCGGTGGGCGCGTGTCTCGTCACCGACAAGATCGCTTCGCACATTAAAGAAAATGATCTCGGCACAACCTTCGGTGGCGGGATGATAGCGATGGCGGCGGTCAGCGCGACGCTTGAAGCGATCGAAAACGATCGGATGTTGGAGAACGTGCGTGAGGTCGAAGCGTATCTGCGCGAGCGGCTTAAAGATGTTAAGCAGGTAGTGAAGGTTCGCGGCTTGGGATTCCTGCTCGGCATTGAGTTCAAAGAAAACGCGAAGCAAGTTCATGAAGCCCTGCTCGATCGACGAATCATCACCGGCACGTCGAGCGACCCGAAGGTCCTGCGGCTCTTGCCGCCGCTGTGTTTGCGCAAAAGCGAAGTGGACATTTTCGTGAACGCGCTGTCAGAGGTGAGCTGACATGGATTACGCGTGGTACGACCTGGCAGGTAACGCCGGCGTCGCGCTGATGGTCGTGGGCTACCTGTTGCTGCAAGCCGAAAAGATTCGCAGCAGCGACCTCAGCTATTCGCTGATGAACGGCGTCGGAGCGCTGCTGGGTTCTGATTTCGCTGCTTTACCGCTTCAACCTGTCAGCGTTTCGGGTCGAAGCGTTTTGGCTGCTCATCAGGATCTACGGCCTGATCAAATTTGCCCGCGCGACCGCGCGCGAAGGAGAGTCGCTGACAGATGCCTCGTGATTTTCTAAAAACCAGCGACTGGCCGGCCGCGGAACTTGAAGCGCTGCTCGAATCGGCGCTTCGATTTAAGACCGGCGAAGACCGGAACCAAACTTTGGCCGGTCGCTCAGTCGCGCTCGTCTTTTTCAATCCCAGTCTGCGGACGCGCGCTTCGATGCAAGTTGGGATTTACGAACTGGGCGGTAACGCGGTGGTACTTGAGCCGGGCGGCACCAGTTGGACGCTGGAACATCGCGAAGGCGTGGTGATGGATTCGGACAAGACTGAGCACGTGGCGGAGTTTGTGCGCGTGCTCGGTCGCTACGGCGTCGCCATCGGCGTGCGGACTTTCGCCGCGCTTAAGAATTGGGACGAGGAGCGGACTGATCCGATTCTGAGTGCATTCGCAAAGTATTCTGACGTGCCGATCATCAATCTTGAATCCGCGATGCATCATCCTTGTCAGGCTCTGGCCGACATGATGACAATTCGGGAAAAGCTCGGCGCCGGTCGCAAGAAGGGTTTGCTAACGTGGGCGTGGCATCCGAAGCCTCTGCCGATGGCCGTGCCGAACAGTTTTGCATTGGCAGCCGCGCAGATGGGACACGATCTGACGATCGCGCACCCGCCCGGCTACGAGCTTGATGACGAACTGATGGAGAAAATCAGACAGCAGGCGGCATCAGCAGGAGGCAGGATCACGATTTCAAACGACATCGACGCGTCATTCGAAGACGTCGAAGTTGTTTACGCAAAGAGTTGGGGCAGCAAAAAGTTCTACGGCGCGCCTGAACAGGACGTCGCCGAGCGCCAGCAGTATCGCGGCAAATGGATTGTTGATGAGGCGAAGATGGCGCGCACAAGCGGCGCTATCTTCATGCATTGTCTGCCGGTGCGGCGGAATGTGATTGTGACGGATGCCGTGATTGATTCAGCTTCATCAGTGGTGATCGACGAAGCCGAAAATCGTTTGCACGTGCAGAAAGCGATTTTGAAGAGATTGATTCAGTGATCCATTGACTCATTGATTCAATGAACCGATGAACAAATGAACCAATTCGTTGACAGCCAACTAAGACTCGATCTGTTGCGCGAAGCGCTGCCTTACATCCGGCGCTTCAAAGGCAAGACATTTGTCGTGAAGTTCTCAGGCAAAGTCACCGAAGATCGCGATCAGCTACTCTCATTGGCGGAAGAGCTGGCCCTGCTCCATCAGGTCGGAATTCGCATCTGTGTTGTTCATGGAGGCGGGAAGCAACTTAGCCAACTGGCAGAGAAGATGGGCGTCGCGCAGACGATAATCGAAGGCCGTCGCGTCACCGACGACGAGACGCTGGAAATGGCGAAGATGGTCTTTGCCGGCACAATAAATACAAATATCCTGGCGGCGTTACGGCATCGTGGCACTCACGCGGTCGGGCTTTCCGGTGTAGATGGGAACATCGTTCATGCCGAACGACGTCCACCAAAAGAAATTGTCGATCGCGCGACGGGTGAAAGCGCCCACGTTGATTTCGGTCACGTCGGTGACATTCTCGAAATCGATTCAAAGCTCCTGAAGGTGCTGCTCGACCACGACTATCTGCCGGTGATTTCTTCGCTTGGCGCAGACGCTGAAGGCAAGGTCTTCAATATCAATGCCGACACGATCGCTTCCGAGATCGCCATTCAACTTGATGCCGAGAAGCTGGTTCTGCTTTCAGACGTCGATGGAATCTATCTGCCGGCGGGCGAGGCCAAAACCAAGCTGTCGCGGATGACCGCCGATGAGGCCGAAGAACTCATCAAGAACGGCGCGGCGACGGGCGGAATGGTGCCTAAGCTCCAGAACATTATCGACGTGCTGCGCCGGGGCGTCCGCAGCGCTCACATTATCAACGGCAACTATCGCAATGCGTTGTTGGCGGAAGTCTTCACCAATGAAGGCACCGGGACGATGATCGTCGCCTAGGCCGCCGCATCTCTATTCCATTTGCGGTAGCGCCTGAAACGATATCGTAAGTCCTCCCGCTCGTACGTCCTCGACCCGCCCGAACATCACAGTTTTTCCTTAAATTTCAGCCGCTTGCGTCTTCGGACGTCGCCAGCCGGTCATGGCACAACCATTGCCATCCCCTTCAACCGGAGGGCGTTTCATGAAGAAGTTATTCGCATTCATCATCACGACAGCGATTCTGGCGACCATGGCAGCGCCGACATTCGCGCAACGCAGACGGCGGGTTGAGAGCCAGAGCTGCACATCCCGGACCTACAGCTCGCGGACATATAGCAGCAATCGCGCGTACTACGATAATCGCGCCGCTTATAACAACCGCAGTTACTACGATTACAACAACCGGAACCGAAGCTTCTGGAGCAGACATCGGGACAAGCTAACCGTGGCAGCGGGCACGGGCGCCGGCGCCGCAATTGGCGCAATGACCGGTGGCAAAAAGGGCTCCCTCATCGGAGCGCTTCTGGGCGCAGGCGGTTCGGCTCTGTACACGTACAAGATTCGTAATCGCGGTTATCGCCGCTAACGAGTTGCAGATTGAGTTCGGTTGTCGCGAGACAACCGTGGGTTGAGGCCGGATTGTGAAGGGGAGAGCGCAATCCGGCCTCGCTTAACCAAAAAAAAGAGTTAGGCTGGTTTGAAAACAAATTGAATTCGGTTGTCGCAAGATGACCGTGGGTTGAGGCCGGGTTGTGAAGGGGAGAGCGCAATCCGGCCTCGATTTTTTTGGGTACGCACGCGTCACGCGTGCTGGCACGCTGGAAGCGTGCGTACCAATTACGGATAGATCAAATTGCGGAGTTTCTCGGCCCAGTCCTCGTCCAGACCTTGCAGAACGACATACTGCTCGATGGCCGCATCACGCGCGCCGCTGGCCAATAGAATCTTGCCTAAATTGTAATAAGCCTTGCCAAAGTCAGGCTTCAGACGAATTGCCTGGCGAAAGGTCTCGGTGGCTTCTTCATTCTTCGCGGAGGCGGCGTAGGCCTCTCCCAAACTATTCTGCGCGTTCGCATCACCCGGCTTCAGCATCGCGAGTTGTTTGAACGCTTCGATGGCTTCGGGGTACTTCTTCATCTGCAAGTACCGCTGGGCGAGGCGATCGTACGCGCTTGCGTAATCAGGCCGCAGACGAATGGCGTTTTTGTAAGCGCCTACCTCATCGTCGAACTGTCCCGAATCGCGATAGGTAAGTCCAAGCGCGTAGTACGCATCCGCAGCATTGTACGGATCTAGCTTTATTGCCTGGCGATACGCTGATTCCGCTTCGCGATATTGTTTCAAGTAAAAATTAGCGAGGCCGATGTTGAAATAAGACTCAGCCGTCGGTCGAATGCTGACGGCTTTTTTCGACGCTTCGATGGCCTCGGCGTGACGAAGCAACTTCTCGTGACAGAAGCCGGTTTGCGCCCACGCTTCCGCGTAGCCACTGTCGGCATCAGTCGCTTTCTGAAAATAAGGCAGCGCCCCCTGACAATCGTCTCTGGATAGAAACGTCAAACCGTTGCGGAAGAACTCAACGGCGCGCGCGCGTTTGTTGCGACTGGTCGCGGCCACCAGTTCGCCGAGCGACACGGTTTGGCCAGGTTGCGAGCTGGCCGAACGATCAAGTTGCGCGATTCGATCCGAAGGAATGGCAAAGTTGACGCTTTGGCCGCCGGTGACTTGCAAGGTAGCAACGCCGATCACCTGGCCGTGCATGTTGACGACGGGGCTGCCGCTTGAACCGGGAGAAATCGGCGCCGTGATCTGAATGATACGGCCAAAGCCGGGGATGTCGCGCACCGCTGAAACGATTCCGTTTGTCACGCTGCCTTCCAGGCCAAAGGGATTGCCGATGACAACGATGCTTTCACCTTCCTGAGGCGAAGTCCGATCGAGCGGCAAAGGTCGTACTAACTGTCGCGGCGCATCCACTTTCAACAGCGCCACGTCTCCTTCAGCATCGATGGCGAGCACGCTTCGGACGGGGAAATTGCTACCGGAAGTTAAATGAACTTCCGCTCGGTGGGCGCCGTCGAGCAGATGCCGATTGGTGACGACGCGGTCGTAGTCGATGAAGAATCCGCTGCCGCGAGAAAGTTTTTCGCCGCGCGCGTCGAAGGTCTCAATGGCCACTGCGGAGGGCTTGATGCGGCGCACCAACTCGGGCAGTTGGTCCTGCGCCTGGAGTTCACTTGCCGAACACAGGCCGGCGAGCACGACGAAGATGGAGATGAGGGAAAAACGCACGCGGATTACTGCTTTCATTCGCGCTTAGTATATCGCGCACTCAAAGGTTTTGCGCGGCGGGAGCGCCAAAGTTGCGGTTGGCTTCGTCGTAGATTGCCTTTGTCGTCTGATGCGAACCGAAAATCATCACGCCGGTTTCTGAGCTGAAATAGTGCTTCTGATCGGCGGTGTCAAAGCGAAACCACGAGATCATACCGTTCGGCCAGGGACATTTTCCCAGCCAGTTAATGCGCGAATTTCCGGGCGCAAATTGCAGGGTTAAGGGAGCGCCGCCAAAGGTCTCGCCGAGGAACAGCACACTGCCAGGCACCACAATGACGATGCCCGCCCCGTCCCATGGGAAAAATTTGAAGAGGGAATCGAACTTCTGTTGTGATGCGTAACGCGCGGGAAACCAGCGCTTATTACCGATGACATCGGCCCGGCCGGCAAGAATTCGTTGAACGATCTTTTTCCGCTTGCTGTTTTGATAGAAGATGTAAATCCAAATGGCAATTACGGGAGTCACCGCGAGCAGGATGAACGCAACAATGACGATGATCGCGACAATGGCTTGGATTGCGTCGTCGTCCATTGGGTTCCTCGTCCCGTAGGGACGAAATGTTTATAGAAGGTCCAGTATTAAATCAAATCTGAGACGACGCGAAGCGAATTTCGCTTCGCGTCGTCTCATGAAATTGTTGGTGTAACGCGATTCTATAAACATTACGCTCCTACGGAGCGTTCCCTCACGCGCACTATGACACTGACAATGCGAGCTTTTGGATTCGCGACACGATCTCATCCAGCTTTACGTCTTCACTCTGCTTCGCGCGCCGGTCAAACAATTCGACCGCTCCGTCAGCGATCTTTTTGCCAATCGTGATGCGATAGGGAATGCCAATCAGGTCGGCGTCTTTGAATTTCACGCCCGCGCGCTCATCGCGATCGTCTAGCAGAACCTGCAAGCCGGCCTCGAACAACTCTTGATAAAGCTTGTCGCCCGCGGCGCGCAGTTTCTCGTCTTTCATGTTCGTCACGGTGACGATCACATCGAACGGCGTGAGTGACTTCGGCCAAATGATCCCGTCAGCATCATGGTTTTGTTCGATCGCTGCGGTGATAATGCGTTCGACGCCGATGCCGTAGCTGCCCATGACGATGGGAACTTGCTTGCCATCGGCCGTCAGCACGGTGGCGCCCATCGACTCGGAATACTTTGTCCCAAGCTTGAAGATGTGGCCGATTTCCATGGCCTTGAAGACTTCGAGCGTGCCGGTTTCGCAGCGGGGACAAGGCTCACCGGATGTAACAACACGCAGATCAACAAATCGATCGACTTCTGCGTTAAGGTTTACATCAACTCCTCGAATGTGGAAGCCGTCCTTGTTAGCACCCGTGGTCATGTTTGTCCTGCCTCTGAGGGCTTCATCTGCCACTATCTCCAGGGTTCCCCGCGGGTATTTAATGAGTTTTTCGGTTTTTCCATCTCGTTCAACTTTCCAGACCGCTTGTTCGGATTTCGTTTTTGCTCCTACAGGTCCCAAGCTTCCAGCACTAGCACCAAGCATTTCTCGTATCTCCTCATCACGAGCTTGACGAAGCTCTGCACCACCAAAAGCATCCATCAATTTCATGTCTTGGACTTGGTGATCACCGCGTAAAAGAACAAGTTTTGGCTTCGGGTAATCGCCAGGCCGACCACCCCATCCTCTTTCTCCCGTCATGAAAACGAGCGTCTTAATCTGATGCGTGGCTGGAACATCGAATGGATGCTTAGTTAGATCTTCAATGGTCCGTACCCCAGGCGTTGCAAATTCTTCAATCGGTTGAGGAGAAACGTCTCCCTCTCCGCGTGTCGACCGAAGCATCTTCTCTTTCACTTCGATATCCTGGAGACGCGATGTCGCCTTCTCGAGATTCGCCGCGTAATCACAATTTGCGCAGCTCGCAATCAAATCTTCACCGGCGTCTGTGCGCGCGACGAACTCGTTTGATTCGGAGCCGCCCATCGAGCCTGATGACGCTTCGACGATCGAAAACTGAATTCCGGAGCGCGTGAAAACGTTTTTGTAGGCCTCGCGCTGGTCTGTGAATGACTTGTCGAGCCCTTCCCCATCCACGTCGAACGTGTACGCGTCTTTCATGATGAAGCTGCGCAGTCGCATCAGGCCTGATTTCGGGCGCGCTTCGTCGCGAAACTTGATTTGAATCTGATACCACACTTGCGGCAGCTGCTTGTACGAACGGATTTCGTGGCGCGCGATCGAGGTGAACACTTCTTCGTGCGTCATGCCGAGGCACATGTCCGCATGCTTGCGATCCTTAAGACGAAACATCTCATCGCCAATCGCGTTCCAGCGACCTGATTCCTGCCAGAGTTCCGCCGGATGCAGCGCCGGCAGATAGAACTCCTGCCCGCCAACGCGATTCATCTCTTCGCGCAAGATCTCCATCACTTTCAGAACGACGCGTTGCCCGAGCGGCAGATACGAATAGATTCCCGCGGACAATTGCCGAATGATCCCGGCGCGCAAGAGAAGCTTGTGCGAAACGACCTCGGCGTCAGCCGGATCTTCACGCAGAGTAGGAATGAAATACTGTGACCAGCGCATAGATGAAGCATTCTCGCTTAGCGAAACAGTCAACGCAAACCGTTGACGCGGCTTCGCCGCCTGATGTGCGGAAAGGCTGTGCCTTTCCGGAGAGCGACTTTTAGCGTGCGGGCTTCGCCCAAGACGAGGCGGAGCCTCCGATTTCTTTTTGGTAAATTGTTTCGGTAAGGCCGAGCCTTACCGCACATCAGGCGGCAGAGCCGCAGCGAGTCTTTGCGGCTCCGAAACCGCTGATGTACCATCGCTACAAATTCAACAACTGAGAAAAGCACAATGAAGATCGCGATTGCAGCTGATCACGCGGGTTATCAGGAGAAGGAGCAGCTTAAGCCGCTGCTGACTGAACTGGGAATCGAGTTTGAGGATCTCGGCACCGTTTCGCCTGAGTCCGTCGATTATCCCGACTACGCGCGCAAAGTCGCAGAAAAGGTCGCCCGCGGCGAGGCCGATCAAGGTCTGCTGGTTTGCGGCTCGGGGACCGGCATGGCCATCGCAGCGAACAAAGTTCCGGGCGTGCGCGCGGCCGTCGCCTGGAATGAAGAAGTAGCTCGCCTGGCGCGGGAACATAACGATGCGAACGTGTTGTCGCTGGCGGCTCGATGCACGCCTTTCGACGAAATAACGAAGATCGTGCGCGCGTGGTTTGCGGCGAAGTTCGACGGCGGCCGCCATTCGCGACGGGTGGACAAGATCCGTGAGATTGAAAAAGCGGAACTGGCGAAGTCGTGGCCCTGAATCATTGATTCATTGACTCATTGGTCGTTGGCTTGGCAATGATCAATGGATCAATGACTCAATGACTCAATCCAACAACACAAACCTTCTCAATCTACCACTCGCTGAAACTGATCCGTTGATCGCTAACGCAATTGACAATGAAGTCGCGCGCCAGGCGAACGGCTTAGAACTAATCGCCAGTGAAAACTTTGTCAGTGAAGCCGTGCTCGAAGCGGCCGGCTCAGTCTTCACCAACAAGTACGCCGAAGGCTATCCGGGCAAACGTTACTACGGTGGCTGCGAATACACCGACGTTGTCGAGCAGGCGGCGATCGATCGAGCCAAGGAATTGTTTGGGGCGGATCATGCGAATGTGCAGCCGCACAGCGGTGCGCAAGCAAATATGTCTGTCTATCTCGCGGCGATCCAGTACGGTGATCAGATCCTGGGAATGAATCTGTCGCATGGCGGACACCTGACGCACGGGCATCCTTTGAACTTCTCCGGCTTGAGTTACAAGGTGGCCGACTATGGCGTTTCGCGCGAAACCGAGACCATTGACTACGACGAATTGCAGCGCCTCGCCGAAGAACACAAACCAAAGTTGCTTGTCTGCGGCGCCTCGGCTTATCCGCGCATCATCGACTTCAAGCGCATCGGTGAGATCGCGAAAAGCGTCGGGGCGCGCATGTTCGCGGATATCGCGCACATTGCCGGCCCGGTTGTCGCCGGGCTGCATCCTTCACCCGTCCCCCACGCCGATTATGTGACGACAACGACGCACAAGACTCTGCGCGGTCCGCGCGGCGGATTGATTCTGTGCAAAGCCGAACATGCGAAAGAGATCGATCGCCGTTTGTTTCCCGGAGTGCAGGGCGGACCGTTGGTGCACATCATCGCGGCGAAAGCGGTTGCGTTCGGCGAAGCTCTGCGCGAAGACTTCAAAGAATATCAGCGGCAGATTCTGGCGAACGCGAAAGTGCTGGCGGCGGAATTGCAGGAGCAGGGTCTGCGTATCGTCTCAGGCGGCACGGACAATCACCTGATGCTCGTCGATGTGTGGATGGACGGGAAGGGAATTACCGGTAAGGTCGCCGAGAAAGCTCTTGAAGACGCGCATATCACCGTTAACAAGAACACCATTCCTTTCGATCAAAACAAACCTTTCGTGGCGTCGGGATTACGCATTGGCACACCGGCCGTCACCACGCGTGGGATGAAAGAACCCGAGATGCACGAGATCGGCCGCATGATTGCTGCTATCGTTCGCGAACCGCAATCAGAGCAGGTGCGCGATGAAGTGCGGCGCGACGTGGCCGAACTGACCGCAAAATTCCCGTTGTATGCGAAAAGATTGAAGCCAACCGTTTCCGGTGCGTCAGCCCTCTAACAGTTGATCCCTACATATTTCTGTCCGCAAAAGGAGTCTTCATGAAAAAAGCCACCTTGCTTCTGGTGCTCGGGGTCGGGGTCGTTCTGGCCGGTGCATCGAAAGTTAACGCACAATCATCGCCGCCAAATGGATCAACTCGTCTTCAGATAGCGGAGATACGATTTGAAGGCAATCGCTTGTTCGACGGATCGTTGCTGACAGCGAAAATTAAGCAATGCATCGCGGGTTTCCAAAAGGACGACCCAAATCTCTTTCGTTCAGACGTGTTTGAATATTGCCTACGTGGAGTGGCTAATTACGAAAGATCGCAGGGGTTTCTTCAGGCGAGGTTTGGCGAACCAAAAGTTCAACAAGTCGGACAAGCGCTGGTTATCACTATCGAATCTCACGAGGGCATTCTTTACCGGGTTGGGAATCTGGAAATTGAGGGTGCCAATCAAGTGCCCGAAGCAGAGATTCACAAAATGCTCGGCATGAATCGCGGCGACATTCCCAGCGGAGAGAAGATCGCCAAGGCATTGTTCGAAGACCTGAAGGCCATCTATGGCGACAAAGGTTTCATTCAATACACCGCCGAAATTGCTCCCACGTTTCGGACGCAGCCGGGCGCCGCGGAAGGTGTCGTCGACTTCAAGATTATCGTTGACGAGGGACAACAGTTCACGCTGAGGAATATCTCTTTTAGGGGTGACAATCTGCGCGAAAGCGAAGTGAGGCAGTTACTCCTGGTGCGCGAAGGCGATGTCTACAGTCAGAAATCGTTTGAAGAGAGCATCCGCCGAATCAACGAGACGGGGTGGTTCAATCGCGTGGACAAAGACAAAGACGTTGATTATCGAACGAATGAAGAGGAGAAGCTGGTTGATGTCGTCATCAAGCTGTCGAGACTTGATACTACCTTGAGCGGCCGTTAATCAGCGTTCGACTTGTTCGGCGTTTCACCGGCGAATCGAGGTGCACCTTTAGAAGCCGGAACAACCACGCGCACGGCACTCGGTCGCGTAGCGACCTTTGAATTTAGCCCGCCTTTCAAGGCCGGGAACAGGATTTAACCAATCCACTTCGTCGCGTAGCGACGTTGAATGTAAACCTGTCTTTGAGGCCGGGAATACGAACTAACCCACATTCGCGTCGCGTAGCGACCTTTGACTTTAGCCCGGCCTTTCAAGGCCGGGAACAAGAGTTCCGAACCCATTCCGTCGCGTAGCGACGACTGACCCAAAGGAGGTGGCTCCCATGGCCAACACCTACACCTTGCTTCACTACCATTTCACCTTCAGCACCAAGAACCGCGAGCCGTGGATTACAACCGAGATTGAAGATCGCGTCTGGGCATACATCGGTGGAATCGCCCGGGCTCACAAGATGACGGCTCTTCAAGTCGGCGGCGTTGACGATCACATCCATGCGGTTGTCATGGCGCCGCCAACTGTCAGTCCAAGCCAGATAGCGCAGTACTTGAAAGGCGATTCTTCAAAGTGGATTCACGAGGAATTTTCGAAATTGCGGCTCTTCGAATGGCAGGACGGTTATGGTGGATTCACCGTTAGTAAGTCTCAACTACCTGAGGTAATCACATACGTCAAAAATCAGCGAGCTCACCACCAAAAGAAAACGTTTCAGCAGGAGTATTTAGAGTTGTTAGAGAAACACGGCGTGGACTACGATGAGCGTTATCTGTGGGGCTGATTCAGCCGTCGCTACGCGACGCGATTTGATAACCATGGTCTGTGCCGGCCTTGAAAGGCCGGCCTAAATTCATGACGCCGCTACGCGTCGCCTCGGCTCCCCTCCGATTCATGCGATTGCCGTTGTTTGGTGGATTCCTCGTCGTGCGGCGGATTCTCATAGGCAAACACAACTTCATCGTTTGCTGATGGAACCGCCGAGCGTAATCGCGACAACAGCGCTTCAAGTCTGCCGGGCTCCTCGGGCGCGTCCGCTGGTTCATCATCAATTTGGTTTTCGAGCTGAACAAATTGCGCCGAAGTGCGGCGGCACAAACCGCACGCAGCCAGGTGCGAGAGTATCGGTTTGCACTCAGTATCTGTCAGACGGCCCTCGACGAATGCGGCAATCATGTCTTCATCAACGTGCGAGCCGGCCGGCAAATTCGACAGTTCGAACGCCGCGACAGACTTCAAACGTTGCGCGACGATGTCCCGCATGCGGTCCTTTTTGTTCAATTCGGCCGTCACTCTATGAAGTTCCTTCGGCGGCTTTTACTTTCCCAAAATCGGTTTCACCCGACGTCATGGCTCTTAAGTTGAGACCATGACCGAGATCTTCTGTCGCGATTGACATGCAGATGTCGATCTCCTCGGTGCTCAATTGATGCTTGTGAGCGAGTTCTTCGGCAAAACGATCGGCGACCTTCTCATAAGCTTTCTCCAGCCAACGCATCACCGTCGATTCGTGTACGCGGCCGGAGCGCGCGCGTCGCTGAAACCAGCGGCGGATCGGCGACATCGGTTCCTGTACAAGCTTCGCGATTTCGCGCAGCTTCAAACCGTCCACGTGGTAATACAGCAGCAGGAGTTTCTCGTGATCGTCGAGCGTTGCCAGCGCCTGATCCAGCGCGGCCACCGTTGCCGTTCGATAACGTTCGCGTACCACACTCGCCAACATTGATTCCTCAGCCCGATGCGCGTGCGACGCGCGCGAATGGCGCATCCTGGGTTCCTCGCCGATCTCTTCCAGGTTGTCCAACGAGACCTCGTCCTGCCGTCGCCGGTAAAAATCGATCACCGCATGCGAAACGACCGCGCGCAGCCATCCCTGCAAAGTTCCGCGGCCCGTGTACGTCCTGAATTTCGACTGCCTGTTTCCATCGACGATCTTCGTGCCGAATAATTCCGCATAAATGTGATCGATTACTTCGTCGGCGTTGGCGCGCGTGTTTAGTAAGTGCCGCGCCAGCCGCTCGACAAACGAACGATAGCGCCGATCGAATTCCCACCAGGCGCTTTCGTTGCCGCGGGCGCAGGCCAGAGCGAGATACAAATCCGCGTGTTGAAGCTCCTTGATAAATTGTCGAACCTTGCGCACTGAAGTGCGGCCGCCGGGACCGAGGCAGTCCGCATATTTCTCCACCGCGCCCGCGAGAGCTGCTGAGAAGTCATCTGGTGCGACACCAAACGAGGGGTTCGCGGTAACGCACTCCTGATAAATCGCGTCGATTTGATCGCCGCAGCCGGCCAGGACTTGTGCAGCTGACGAATTGGTCACGCGGAGAAGGGGCACTCAATCAAGATGAGCGTATTATATTGGCAAAGAACAGTTGCAAAGCAAGCCGATCGCGTCCGCGACTGCAAGCTTTGTTCAGTTGGTGGACGGAACGATGCAACGCTTTTTGCCTAACGCTGGGAGCGCGGACGTCCCCGTCCGCTCTTTCGTTTGGTATTTGCACCATAGATCATTGCGGACGAGGACGTCCGCGTTCCCAGCTGCACTTAGCGTCTTCCTAACTGCTTCAGCAATTCACTGACCGCGGCCTCAAGTTGACTGTCGCGACCAACAAGGCTTTCACCGATCGCTTTGCTGACGGGGATGTCGACCGGGCGAGGGTTCATCTCCATCAAAGTGCCATCGTTTGCTGTGATTCGATTAAACGGCAAGCGAAGATTCGACCCGTCGATTAACTGCACGCCGGAGGTATAAATGATCCAGCCCGCGGTGGGCTCGCCTACTACTTTCCCGAGACCCAAACTCCGATAGCCTTCGGTGAAGTCTTCGCCGTCTGAGAGCGTATGGCGATTGGTGAGCAAAATGGTCGGCAATTCCAGTGCGCGTTGGCCGAGAACGATCCGTGATGGTGATGTGGAAAACCCGCGCGGCGTCATGTTGAAATAACTCCGACGCGTGAACACGTCGATGGCGTAGACATTTACAAACCCGCCATTGTTGTTTCGAATGTCAACCAGCACGCCCTCCCGTTTTTGGTTCTCAGCGTCAAGATCGATGTAGAGCTGCGTCAGCGCGCCAGAAGACATGTCGGGCATGTGCACATAGCCCAACCGCCCGTTGCTGAGCTTTGCGACGTACGCGCGATTGTCTTCGATCCATCTGCGATAGAGCAGATTGCGTTCGGTCGCACCGTTGACCGGCCGGATCACAACTTCCCGTTTCGAGGCGCCGCCGGCCGACGCGGCCACCGTCAAGACGACTCTCTTCCCGATCTTGTACGCGAGCAGTTCATCAAGGTTCGTCCGCGCGCCGATTGAGACTCCGTCCACGGCAATCAGGTACTCGCCGGTCTTGAGGTTGCTGATTACCGCGGGACTGAGCGGAATCACATCTGAAATCCTGAGAGCGCCCCGGCTTTCGAACTCTTCGCGATCGAATCTTACGCCGAGCCGGCCAATCACGGCCGGTTGCGCAGCACCCGGAGGAGCAGAAATACCCAGGTGTGACGCATTCAATTCGCCGAGCATGATCGAAATAATCCGCCGCAGCTCATCCCCCGTGCGCGCGCCGGCAGCGACCGGTGCGTACTCGTCTCGGATGGCGTTCCAGTTGGCGCCGTGATACTTGGGGTCATAAAAAATGTCCCGCATGTAGGTCCACGCCTGCCGAAACACTTCGATTTTTTCGCGCGCAAAATCGACGTCCATTTCCGCGGTTACATTTAGCGGGCGAGTCTGACGATTTTCCACATTGATAATGTTGATGCGCCCCGCTTCCAGGTAATAGACCTCTTTGTTGTCAGGAGAAAATTGCGCCGTGCCCTTGAACCCGGCAGTGGAGGTCAGTTGCCGCGAGACGAGCGGATCGCGCGTAAGCTCATCCAGCGGAAACACATAGAGATTCAGTTGATTCGCTACCGACGCAATCATCAACACCAGTCTTCCATCCGGGCTGATTGTCTGGTGACGCACGTCGATGCCGACCGGGAGCACGCTCAGGCGCCGGCGGATCTCGTCGAAGTCGATTTGCACCGGCTTTGTTGCAGGCCGTCCTCCAGCAGCAGGAGAAGCCGCGGGGCTGGGCGTGGCCGCGGGCGTCGGACCCGGCGTCGGCTGCGGCTCGGTAGGTTGTTGTCTCAGTGGCGTTCGCGGTTGTTCCTCTTTGAAAAGGTCACGGAATAGATCCTCGCGAAACCGGGGAGTGCGCGGCAGCAGATCAATTCGTGCGAGCTGCGCTGTCTCGGTTCGCTGGCCGGTGTCAAACAGAATGAACGTCCCGTCCGGACTCCAGGAGATTGTGTTGCTGCCACCGTTCGCGACAAAACTGATCTGCCGGCCCTGGCCCCCAGCCGACGGCGCGACAAACACGTTCTTGAACAGTCTTTCGCCGACCGGCGCGTAAGCAATCCATTTGCTGTCCGGCGACCAGACGTACGGCCGATCGGGGTTTAGAGGTGGCCGTTGCAGATGAGCTTTCGCGATAGTGCGCTCAGTCTTCGCATCGACGTCATAAACGCGAATTTCGGCGCCGCCGCGTTGGAAAGCGATGAGCTTCCCGTCAGGAGAGAACTGCGGCGTATCGTCACTCGCCTGATCGCGGGTGATCTGTGACTCAGTGTTGGTCGCAAAGTCGTAAAGGAAAAGATGGGTTGCGCCGTCGCGATCCGAAACATAGACGAGGCGCCGGCTGTCAGTCGACCATTTCACCTGCGACTCTTCCGCCGTCGTGAAAGTAACGCGGGCCGCATCGCCGCCATCGGTGCTGGAAGCTGCAAAAATTTCGCCGCGCACAATGAAAGCAACTTTCTTTCCGTCCGGCGCCAGGGCCATTTCGGCAATCTGATCGCTCAGGCGTAAATGCTCCACCGCCGGACCGGCGGAAGCTCCACGGCGGTTGATGCTCACCGCGCTCGCGCGGCCATTCGCTACGTCAAGTTTCCAGATTTGGAAGTTGCGCTCGAAAACGATCGTGCGGCCGTCGTAGCTGATGCTGGGCCAAAGGACGCGGCCGTCTTTGAATTGAGTGATTTGACGTGCCCGGCCGCCAATTTCCCGGGCCCAGATATTTTGCGCGCCGCTGCGATCGGACATGTAGAAAACCGTGCGGTCATCTTTGGCCCACATGGGCCAGAC
Source organism: uncultured Acidobacteriota bacterium (assembly GCA_963726075.1). GTDB lineage: Bacteria > Acidobacteriota > Blastocatellia > Pyrinomonadales > Pyrinomonadaceae > UBA11740. The sequence continues at coordinate 215,538 of CAVSAQ010000003.1, forward strand.
TTCCTTGGCGCCGCCCTCGCTGAGCTGTTCATAACTCGGCTGCGCGCCGAATCGCATCAACCAAATTTCGCTTTCATCGATGTGGCTGTGTCCTTTTCGCCACCATTGCGCACCGCCAAAGCCATGACCCACAAAAGCGAGGCCGCTGCCGTCGCGCTTTGGCGTGCTGAAATATTCGTTGGTGTAAGCGTTGGCGCTGACCTGCATCGGCGTGCCGCCGTCACTACTGACGCGATACACATCGGCGCCACCGGTATCGCGACTGGTTGAGCTGAAATAGACCCATCGGCCGTCGGTCGACCACCCGTCAAGCTGGTCGTTACTGTCATCAAAGGTCAATCGTCTGACTTCGCCGGTATCGATCGTAAGGATGTAGAGGTCGCCGTTACCCGTGCGCGTCGAGCCGAACGCGAGCCGCCGTCCCTCCGGTGAGTAGAGCGGTCGCGATTCCGTTGCCGCATGCGAGACGAGCAATTGAGCTTCGCCACCCGCCGCGGAGACCGTCCAAATATCGCCGCCGGAAACGAAGGCGATTTCTGAACCATCAGGTGAAAGCCCCGGCTCGGCAAATGCATGCGTCGGTGTCGCTTGCTGCTGCGCTGAGCCGGCAGTACTAAAGAGAACGACTAGAATCAGTAGTGCAAACCGACTTATATGAAATGGTGCGCATTGTGAAAGAGTCATGTTTGGTACTTAGCCTCTCGGACGAACTAAGGAATGGAGCGCCGGAGCGCATACTACAACTTTCTTAGAATGGATCACTACGTCCGAATCGGCGGGAATTGCGAAGCAAGGAGCACCGGGTTTGGGAACCGGTTCAGTCGAGTCCGAGTTGCCAAAAAAAGAAGGCCCAGACATCGGCAAGGCGGGCCACCGTCTTGCTCACGGCGGGGCTACCCCGATGTCCCGCCTGCTGTTCTCTGCGCAAGAGGATCGGCCTCCTGGACACGTTTGCGGCCAGCCATGCGGCGTGCATTTTGTAACTATGCCAGGGAGCGACGCGGTCGTCATTCTCGGGAGCCACGGTGAGTATCGCGGGGGCTTCGATTCTCTGTGGCAGCGTGTGATAGGGACTGTATTGCATCAGGAAGTTAAGATCATCCGGGTCTTCAGGTGAACCATAATCGGCAACCCAATGCTGGCCGCCGTGGGCTTTATGAAAGCGGGCCATGTCGGTGACCGGCGCGCCGGCGACCACTGCCTTCCAGAGATCCGGCCGCTGCATCGCCACGGCATGGACCGACAAACCGCCGTTACTCCATCCGAAACAACCCAGTCTTGAGGCTTGGGTGTAACCTTCGGCAATCAGCCATTCGCCGGCGGCGATGAAGTCATCGAAGACGTTCTGCTTATTCTCGCGCATGCCGGCGCGATGCCATTCTTCGCCAAACTCTCCGCCGCCTCTCGCATTGACGATTGCATAGATTCCGCCCCGCTCAAGGAATGGAATCACCTGTGGTGTAAACGCCGGCAAGAGGCTAACTCCAAAGCCGCCATATCCATGGATTACCGCAGCATTCGTGCCGTCGCGCTCGATTCCTTTTTTATGAAGCAGAAACATCGGTACCCGGGTCTGGTCGCGTGATTCAAACCAAACCTGTTCGAGTTCAAATTCGTCTGGCTCAAAAGGTACTTTGGGTTGATGAACGAGTGTGTACGCCAGAGTTTCGAGGTTCAGGCGATAGACAACGCTAGGCATCAAGAACGACGAAAACGAAATCAACAGTTCGTCCGATTCGGGCGCCGCGTTCAGCGCGTCGATACTGCCGATGCCGGGCAGTTCGATTTCCTTGACCAGCTTTCCCCCCAGGTCATACACGCGCAGTCGCGAGGACACATCCTCGACCGTCTCGACAAAAAGGTAATTCCCAATTGTGATCCACGCCCGCAACGGATATGACCCCTCGGGGATCACGGTTGTGCCACCGAACTTTCCGGCGCCAATGTCCGCGAGTTTGATGGCCGTGACTTTGCCCAACGGAGCGTCGTGATTTGTCTGAATGTAGAGACTGTCTCGATGGAAGGCCACGCCTGCGATAAACGCCTCCACACCGCGAACTATAGAAACAAATCTCTGTTGCTGATCCTCGCGATCAAAAAGATACAGTTCAGAGCACGGTGCGGCGCCCGACATGTCCTGCACCATGACCGCCAGATAGCGGCCATCGATTGAAATTACGGGGTACGGCGCCTGCTCTCGCTTAAGAGTTTCGCCAAACACCAAAGTGTCCCCGCGCCAATCATCACCAAGGCGATGAAAATAAAGTTTATGGTGGAAGCGCGCGTCTTCGGGCGGTGTGGCGCCGGGGCAGCGCGTATAGTAAAAGCCACTGTTATCAGGTAGCCACGCAACTCGGTTCCTGGTGTGCCATGCGTGCGCGACTGGATTTACGTCACCAGGAATCACGTCTGGCAACACTTCCTTACTGGCAACGTCCATTACGTGGAGCGACATGCGGGAGCTTCCGGATGCGGAAAGACGGTATGCGATTAGCGAGCCATCAGGAGATGGATGCGTGTCCGCCAGCGTAATACTACGGTCGGAACTCAGCTCATTCGGATCAAGCAGCAGTCGTGGTTTGCTATGCGGTGTGTCCCGGCAATAAAGCGCCGAGAGTTCCTGGTCCTCGAAACGCTGGCGAAAGAAGCATCGTTCTCCAGCGTTGGTGATGGACCCCATGGCGCTGGTGCGCAGCAACTCGCCCAGGCGCCGGCGGATACCTTCACGAGCCGGCACGGACGAAAGTTGGGCCATCGCGTAGTCGTGCTGCGCCAGTACCCACGCTCGCAAGGCGGGCGTATCTTCTTCCATCCAACGGTAAGGATCGCTGACTTGGCGGTTGCCCAGTTGGTCGTAGCAATCGACCCTGTGTGCCTCGTCTGGTTTCGGTTTCAAAAGTGCCATAAACGCCAACCGCGTGACCGCCGAATGAGTGCAAGTTTAGAACAAAGATTGGAGGATAACGCAACGTCTGGGCGGTGAGTTTTCAGAGTCACTACAATGAGAAAAAAAGTTGACTTGGTTACAGGGTTGGGCGATAACTTCTCACACTATGATAAGAGACGGAAGAGACATTCCCACCGGCACCGTTCTTTCAACCCAAGTATGCGTCATTGGATCCGGCCCGGCCGGCATTACCGCGGCGTGGCAGCTTCAAAAAGCAGGAATAAGTGTCATCCTGATCGAAGGGAGCCGCCCATACCCTTATTACGAAGACAGTTGGCCCGACAAAGTTCTGCTATATAACGGAGAATCCGATGGCTTGTTGGCGACCAATGAGCCCGAGTTCCTCATCCTGCCCTACGTTAACCACCAAAGCACCGCTTGGGAACGTGAGCGTGTTTACGGTGGTACGTCTACGCACTGGGGCGGCCAATCCCGGCCCGAGGATCCGATCGACCTTCGAGGGCCGGCCGGGTTTTCCTGCTTGGCCCATCACGCGTGCGGATCTCGACCCGTACTATGCGCAGGCGTCCGCGCTGTGCATGCTTCATGGCAACTACGGTCTCAATGGGGAAAATTTCACTGCCGAATACTGGGCGAAAACGTTGCAGGCGGATATCCCTTCGCTCGCCGGTTTCGATGTTGAGATGTACCAGTTTGTGGGTGCTGCGTATAAGGTCTTCTCTACGAGAAAGTTTAACGGAAAGACAATCGGAGAGAGCCCGGTCGATGTGATCCTGAACGCCAGCTTGCTAAACATAGACCACCAAAACGGCAGTGTGAGTGAGCTCAGTGTGGCCAGCATGGATGCCGGCATGCCCCCGCAAAAAGCAACTAAATTTACCATCAAAGCCGACGTCTATGTGCTCGCATGCGGTGCGGTGGCGAACGCTCGCCAACTCTTGTTGTCGAATGCCGGGAACGAGTCTGACGCAGTTGGCCGCTACTTCATGGGTCATTTGCTTTCTCAGGGCCAGGTTATTACTGCACCCGCAAACTACCTCAGTAACAGCGAAGGCAGGCTGATGAACGGGCAAACCCCCCAGGGGCAATGGACGGATTCAAACGGCGTAGGAGTAACAGGCAGGTTTATTCCAAATGCAGAGGAGACAACCATTCTTGGGATCGGCAGGTGTTGGTTCTGGTATGGGTGGGGCCAATACTATTTCGAGATAGCGCCTAATCCCGATAGCCGCATCACGCTGAGCGAGACAGTCGACCCGGTCTTTGGGCAGTACCAAACCAAAATCAATCTGCAGCTCAGTGATGTGGACGAACAAACCTACAACCAGACAACGGCGCTATTTAAGACGGCTGTGACCAACCTTGGCGGCCAGGTGTCCTTCGATTCCTGGAATGAAGTTAAGAGCCAATTGATAGTCAATGGACATCACATCGGAACCACGCGTATGTCCAGCGACCCTACGCAAGGAGTAGTCGACGCGGACCTCAAGGTGCACTCTCTCGACAACCTTTACGTCGCGGGGTCCTCGGTATTTCCGTCGGCCGGGATCTCCAACCCAACCTTCACGATCATCACGCTCTCGATTCGGCTGGCCGAACACCTGGGAAAAATGTTGAGCGGCATTTCTTAGCGCCCAACATTACCACGCGGCTGGGGCCGTCAAAGCAGGCGGCGGTCACGCAATCGAGGTCTTCTACTGTCGCGTACTCGTGCTTCGCCGGCGCCCACAAAGTTTCCACAAGTCAGGATGGCAGCAGGGTAAGTCTCGCGAGCAAATTCTGGAACGGCGAGTAATGGATAATGTCCTACTATAATTTGCTTCCGGTATGATTCTAAAAATAAACCGGCTTGGATACATCAAAATTGTTTTGCTTCGGGACTCTCAGATCATTTGATCGCAAGTGACAACGTCTGTTCCCTTGGGCACGTCCAACAGCAGCGCCTTATAACCCAGGAAACGCGGAACCTTCTCTCCCAGCGCGGCCGCCTGCTCACGATGCGCCCGCCTTTCGTCTTTACGCGTTGGACTCTCCGGTAACAAGCCGAATCCTTTCGGTCCAAACGCCCCGCAATCTCTGTGCTGCATAACCAGAATAGCCGGGACTTCGTGCAGTTTTACGGCGAGATCTACATGATCGAAAAACGTCTGGTGCCAGTGCTCCTTACCTTGCACTACGGCACCCAACGCGGCGCCGGCGAGCACCACGTGATCGTATCTCACGCCTTTCATAAGGTTGGAAATCTTTACGAAAAAGCGAAAATCCAAACAGGTAAGCAACAGCACGTCAGCCTTGTGGTCATCGTCACCGACCACATGGATATCTTTCAAGTAGGCGTCTAAATCAATTAAATGTTCTTGAGTGTCAGACATTGAGTTACTCCTTAGATTTCTAAAAAGGTGAGGACGTCAAGGCCGCTCTTATATCACCAATCGATCTGCAGCGCCATGGTAATACTCGTTTCAAATTAACGAGGGCAATGGCACCCCGGCGATAATTCAGAGTGCACTACCCACGGTTGCGATAGGTTGCGTGCCGGTCGGGAGAACCCTACAATCCCGCGACAACGACGGAGGATCTCATGCCACGAAGCCGGGTGCGCGTCGATCATCAAGTCCCGATCACCTCGCTGGAAATGTTTTCCAGTTCGTATCTGGATATTCCCATTGATAAGAATGACCCGCGCGGTCGCGAGCCGCTGATCTCGTTAGACTCAGTTGGCGTCGCGTTCGAGAATTATTACGCAAAGACGGATGGCAAGAATCCGCCGTTTGGCCGTGCGATCGAGGGCAGCCGGCCGGACATCTGGCTGCGAAAATCGGTGGCTGAAAAACTTGCTCGCGTAAACGAGCTCCTGCGGCCGTTTGAGGCGGAGTTATTCGTGCTCGATGGGCATCGCACAGTCGCTTGCCAGCAAGGCTTGTGGAATTTCTTTTTCACAAAAGCAAAACGGCAGAACCCAGGCGGGAGCGAGCAGGAACACCGGGCCTATGCGCGGCAATTCGTCGTCGATCCAGCGTCGTTCGACGAGACCGATTCCCGGACCTGGCAGGCGCATACAAACGGGGCCGCAGTGGATCTGACGCTGCGCGATTCCGTGACCAAAGAACTGCTGGACATGGGAGCGGACTTTGAAGAGGACACTGATAAGGACGTGAGTGCCGGTGACTATTTTGAGCGACAGTTAGCAGCCGGACTCATTGACGAAGATGATCTCAGGCTACAGAACCGGCGGCTGTTGCATTGGGCCATGACCCGCGAAGGGCTGCTTAACGAAACGGCAAAGGTCTTCTGGCACTATGACTGGGGAAATCAGAGCTATGTGAGAGCCAGTCGCGCGTTTCTAAAGGATCCTCCTCAGGCTGCCTGGTACGGTTATATCGGGCCCCCGGGTGAATGAAACCGCCGGGCGGACGTGGCCAAAGACAAATCATCTCGATTCACCGCCGAGCCAACCTGATTCTCAGAAAAGACACGAGCAGACGCGTCGCGGAACTTCGATGAAGCGGAAGTTGTCAGACGCGAGTGCCGCCCCAGATCGACACCAGATCGACACTTGTGTTCCTACCCTGGCTGGGAAAAAATGCGCGAATGAACACAAAACCAACTTCCCCCCTGGCCACTAAAACCCTGTCTCGCAACAAAATTCTTGTGCTCTTTGCACTTGTGCTGTGGGCCCTTATGTTGGTGCTCGGGGCCGCCTGCCGAAGCACCGCTCCGGAAGCTCCCCGTACTGAGCTAGCGGTGGCGCCGGGAGGCTGTGCCCCAGTCGCATTTCCCACCATTGATACGACACTCAGTGTGCCGCCGATGGATATTAAGAACGGCGCCGCAGCGGCCACCTTACAGGATGCAGGTGTTTTCGCGTGGCAGGAATTTATTGCGCTCAACTGGCCCGCCCTCCCCCAGACCGGAGCAACCAACACTCGCGACCAACCAGACCCGTCGAAGCCGTTCGGCACTACGACCGGGCCGCTCGTTTGGCACACCTTCCGGCACAAGGCCGAAATTTTTCCCGGCACCGGACAGCCCCCCGGCTATCCCAATAGCACGGCAAGCACCTACTTCGGCTATGACGCCCCGCCGCAGTACATCTACGCGAATGGTGCGATCCCTTCCTTCGCTTCTTTGAACGGGCCGACGCCAACGCCGACAGGGTCACCATCGCCTGCGCCCTGGATCAATCTGGATGAGCAGAGCGAGATTGGGCTGGACACGATGTTCGCCGGAACGGCCGCCAATCTCCCGTTCCCGCACCAGCAGATTCTCTTCCTCGCCAAGGCCAACCGCGCCGAATACATGTACATCGCCGCCAACAAATGGTGGGATGGAACTGCTCCCGGAGGCCTCACGGCGAAGTACATTGCGAATTTCGCCAAGGATGCATCTGGATACGTAGAGCCCGCGCCGGGCAACACCACTGGGCCGGGGCCGTCCCCATACGTCAGCTTCCCGAACAACGTCATCGAGATTAAGTCCGCATGGCGACAACTTACCCCCAAAGAGGCGAGCAGCGGCCGCTTCTACACGACGACGGTTCGCTACTACAACTCAAAAGGCTCGCAGGTCGGCTACATAGACGCGCAGAACAACCCAAGCCAGGGTTACCCGGTGTGGGGCTTAGTTGCGTTGCACATCATCCAGAAGACTCCGACGGCGCCATACTTCATCTACGCCACTTTCAGCCAGGCCGACAACCTTCTGGACAGCAGTGGGAAGTGCATCGAGGATGAAGAGGGCAACCTTAGGTTGGGACCCTGCGGCGAAAAGACGACCGCGACACCGGCGCCCACTGCTCCGCTCGAACCTAACGTGACCTCGACACCGGCCACTTCGGCCAGCCCGCCGACGCCGCAGAGCGTGCAACATCTCGCGCCCCAGGAAGTTTCCCCTTTGACTCTACAGACAACGGGACAACGACTCTTCTATAGCAACACGGCCCCGACGCCGACGCCGACACCGACGCCGACGCCGGCCACTACGCAAGGGATAATCGCTGTGAACCAGCGCCAGCACAACATCCCGCAATGCATCATCGACGTGAACACGTCGGCCCACGCGGCGATCAAGACCTACGGACAGCAGAACAACAACGGCAACCCGGTCTGGCTATACTACAAGCTCATCAATGTGCAGTATCAGCCTTACGACAAGACGCCGGGGATTGTCTACACAGGAACAAGCCCCGACCCGTCCACCTACTATCAGGCTAACGAAGTGGTCGAGACGAATTTCATCCTGCAAGTATTCAGCGGTCAATTCCAGTCCGCTCTGCCCGCTCCATACGCGAACATCAACACATTTGGCCTGATTACCGATTACAACACCGACGGCACGACGTTTAAGAACGTGTATTACAACCTGCCAGCGATCGTGCCCAATCCTAGTCCTAGTCCCACGCCGAGTCCGACTAGCGGCAAAGCAGCCCTCATGGGAGGCTGCATGGGCTGCCACGGCAACGCTCAGGTGGCTGGGTACGACTTTAGCTTTATCCTTAGGAACGGTCGTGTGACAGAGCCTGACGTGGCTGCCGGCGCTCCAAACGCAGCCAACCCAGCCGGCGTGGCGAAATTCCGCAAACTGCTACTGGGGAAGTAGGGATTGCAGCGGACAGCCGATGACGCGACAATTGAAGGTCAAAACACAGGGCGGCCTAAGCTGGCCGCCTTGCGTTTCCTCGCGAATGCACCGAGCTAGCGATTTCTGACGGCAGTTGCTTCCGTAGGACAGGGTTCCAGCCGGCGAGCGGCCCGTGCGGAGTCCGCTCTTCTTCCGGCGCATGCGCCTGCCGGCAAAACATCGACTCCGACATTTCACCGCGAAGGCAACTTCGGGACACGCGCCGGCTGTTGCCCCAGTGATCCTTTGTGATCCAACATACAAGTGAATCGCGCCCGCCGAACAATCGCTAAGATAATGAGTGACTCTGACATCACATGCTTATATCGCATCGACCAGTTGCCACTTGAGGCGGACGCGGAGATCTTTCGCCAGTATCCCGCCTTCAAGCTCGGCGTCACCAACAGCGTTCGCCATTACGCCCGGCTGCTGCTTCCGCTGATGAAAAATGTAATTGCGAATGAGTCGGAACATGCCAGCTGGATATTGACGGGACCGGCGATCGCTGCCGAGACACAGGCGGCCGCCAACTTGTTGTGCCGGGAGTTGTTTGATTTGTACACGCGCGAGCAAGACACACACAATTCCCAAAAGCTCTCCTTGATCGATATCCAATACGACAACGAGGCGACCGCCTCTATAGACTATGCAAAAATGGACTTTGCAGACCGCCTGACACTGCGCGAACGCTTAAGCGAGCGGCTGGTTCGTAACCCTGATTTTCACGGACGCCCGGTTCTGTTCATCAACGACGTCTGCGTCACCGGCGCACAACAACACGCAATGCAACAGTACTTTGAACGTGACGGAGCAGCCTGCGTCAGGTGGCTCTACCTAATCGTCATCGATCCGGAAATCGGCAGGACGAATCCGAAAATAGAATGGCAAATTAATTCCGGCCCGTTCGAGGATCTTTTACGAATGGTGTCCCGCGAACAAATTCAATTCACCGGCAAATGCTTAACCAGGCTGATGCACTTGAGCATCGCGGAACTCGACCAGGTCCTGCGGGCGTGCAATGCGGAGCGCAGAGCACGATTGCTGAAACTAGTTGAATTGAATCGTTTCCAAAATCTGGATGACTTCCAGGAGCAAGTGGAACTGGTCAGGTCATACGCAACACGAAGAACGATTGAGCTCAAAAGCGCCGATGACATTCACGTCGGAACTTAGTGTTGGATACCTGAGCGCCCTACGGTGATTCGGCTATGCCATCTGATGTGCGGAAGCGCTCCGCGCTTCCGTCGCGCGTCTCAACGAAATGGGGCTGCGCCCCAAAACTGGGCGTAGCCCGAAATTCAATAATGAACTTGGCCGGAAGGCCGAAGGCCTTCCGCACATCAGACGGCACAGCCGTTTCTGAAAAGACCCTTAAGCAAAGCCATTCGATTCAGGGAAATTGCAGTAGTGGGTGTGGGCGAATAATGACCGGCAGAAGACCCAATCCAAATCCTCAGTACTATTTGCGTCCGCGCGCGGCCGCACGAGCTGCGCTACGGAAACTTAGTCTGACCTACCCGGATCCGGTGAAATGGATTCATCAGGAACAAACGCGCAATGATCGTGCGATAAGTGAACGCGATTACTCGATCGAACCTACTTCAGTCCCGCCCGAGTTCTGGCCGGAACGGCAACCGGTGTTTTGGCTACCGGAATTCGAAGCCCCGCGGGATCAGTTCCGCTTGTTTCAAAGTCGAACGCAGCCTTTACCCTGGTATCTTTCGGGATCCAGTTCCGAAGTTTACTCCCATCTTGTACATCCATTGAGCGTGCCGTATTTCCTCAAGCGCGATCTGAAAGGCGCGAGGTGGAAAAACCCGAGATTCCTGGCAACGCCAATGGCTTCGCACCGCACTCTCCTGGTTTGGAATCCGCGGTCCTCGACCACCCCGCCGTTTGCAGTGAAAGCATCCTTCAACAAGTGGGTTGGCGGTGGAAATCGAAACGTTAGGCTAGATGAAATAAAGCGAAGCGTAGGTATCTCCTCGCTATTTACCCGAACGCTCAAAGCGGAATTGGAAAGGCAGGGAATTCTCTTACTTGATGATCCGGTTGGGCTGATCCATAAGCAAACCAATGCCGGGCTTTTGGCGCGAGAGACCCCCTGGAAACTTGGCGCCGGAGAGGAGATCGTACCGGTATTCAGCCTCTGTGCTTCCCAGCACGTTAGACGCCCGCGCATCGTCGAGTTGGTCGAATCGAGCGGTCTCGAACCTGTGGCTTGGGTTGACGCTTTTATTTTTACGCCGCTCCTCTACCAGGCCTACTTCCTCGGAATGACCGTAGGAGTCGTTGGGGAAATGCATGAGCAGAACATTTTGATGGAATTGCGGAATGGAATTCCCACAAAGCGGTTCTGGCACCGCGACCTGGGGGGATTCAGGCTGGACAACGCGCTGCGTCGCCTCGCCAATAAAGGCCTTGAAACCCTTCCCAAACACATTCATTTGGGGGACCTGGGAAAACAGTGCGACATACTTCACCACTGGCTTCGAATGTACTTGCAAGAGTCAATGGGGTACGCGGTTCGTCTCGCACTGCGAAACTATTTTGAAATCCCCACGGATGATTTTGCGGGAGTGTTTAACGCCAGAGCAAGCAAGCTTCAAAATCTGATCTTTTCCGCAAATGGGATCCGCACGACCAGGAATTTCGAAAAAGACTTTGAGCGATATCGAAATCGAAAGATACCAAGACTTACCTGGCCTTGGAAAAATCCGGGGGAAGCACTTCGAGATAGTTGACCTTATGACCTCGAAGACGGCCACCGACATTCGCTTGCTCGTGCTCGACATTGACGGCACGATTGTTGACGATTCGAATCGCATCCCGGATTCCGTTTTACAAGCCATCGGTTCAGCCAAACGCCGCGGGGTGGCGGTGGCCCTTGCCACGGGCCGTTTGTATCAGAATTCCCTGCACGCACATCACTCCATCGGTTCAACATTACCTTTAATCTGCTATGAGGGGGCCCTGATCCGGGAACCTAAGACTGAAGTCGTTCACCGTCACTGGCCCCTGGAACCTCGCGCCGTGGCACAGGTGCTGGATTTTACGGAACAACCAGGCCTGAACGGCCGCGTATCCGTCCAATTCTATGTTCAGCACGATTTGTATGTCTCGAATCTGAATGAGGCATCGATCAAGTTTTTTCAAGGGTCAAAGGTTACCCCAATTGTCGTGAATGATTTACGGCAATTGCTGGATCGGGCGATCACGGAAGTGATCGTATTGGGCGATGAGTTCGAAGTCATCGCACACCTCGCCGGCCTGATGAACAATTCGCACAGCCGAATTCGAGTGAAGGAATATAAATCAATGGCCTTCCTTGAAATGTTCCATCCGGCCGTAAACAAGCGACTGGCGGTGAGCTATCTCGCTGAAGAAATCATGTCTCTTCGACCGGAAAATGTGATGGCCATTGGGGACGACTTCACCGATATTGAAATGCTCAAGTATGCAGGAATCGGAGTCGCGATGGGTCACGCACCGCTTCAGGTCAGGGACGCTGCTGATTGGGTAACCACAACCATTGAAGCAGACGGCGTGGCGAGGGCCATCGACAGGTGGATACTTCGCGCCAAATCCGGCACAGACTTCAGTCTGTGATCACGCCAACGATTACAGACTAAAGTCTGTGCCACGGTGCGTTCTTATTCCGTCAAGAGTCCTTCAGCAATCAGCAAGTTAACTGTCGCTCGCATAGATCTTGAGTTTGTTCGATTTCGTGCGTTGAAGTTTGTCCAGAGCGCTGTCTGTGCGTTCGTATTGTCTCTTGTCATGTAAGACATATTGTCGGAATGACAACTAACTCCATTCGCAATTCTCATAAAGTTGAACCAGACATCGTCATTCGTAGGGCACGTTGCCTTGATCAAATCATCATCGAACATGATTGTTCTGGTCTTGTTGAAAAACGAAGGATGGTAAGCAACGCCCCCTTTGCCAAGATGAAAGTTGTATAGGTAGTCGGAAACCGGATAAGCGAAGTTCTCATAATTCAGCTCACGAATATCACCAGGGTTGTGAAGCGTTAACGCCCAATTGCTTGCACAGCATTTGAATCTGTTGAAATCGTCAACCATCTTCTCCACCAGCGTCTCGGTGTATACCGTGTCGTCATCAATCGTGATAATCAGGCAATCCTCATCAAACTTCTCCTCAAGCAGTGGTAGCAATTTACGAAAAGGCCCTATGTTCGGACACCAGCGTAGTTCGAACAGCGGATTCGATTTCACGAACTCTGAAAGCTGCGAATCAGTCGTTCCGTTTGTGAAGCCTGAATCCAATAGATAAGGGGTTTTTGAAAGGAAGATAAAACAACTGTCAGGCAATTGGGTTTGAGCGGCGATGCTTTGTAACGTTTCAACGACTCTAATTTCATTTTGCTTTATGGTTGCAAGCGACAGATAGACGTTCATACAGATTTCCTGAGGTATGATCCTCGCCTGTTTTTATTCGCTGTCGTTTCTCGTAAGCGGGCAGAGGCATCAGTAGGGCAAGGTGATGCCGAGGTTCACGCCTGTTCTTCTCGCATCGTCGGCTGTTGCTTCCAACACTCTTCGACGATCTGCGCGTATTCCTCGCGCTCCAGGCCTCTGGCCGTTGAGATTTGTTTGGGATGTAACCGATAGTGCAACTCCACGGTTGGCAAATTGTGAATTTTCAGACCCGCATTAACCACCCTCAACCATAATCCCAAATCCTGAGCGATGCGATAACTTGGATAGCCGCCCAGTTTCATCACTTCATGACGGCGAAACATAGCGGTGGGGTGATTTAGAAACCAGATTTCCGATGTTTTCCGTTGATGCTTGATGTACTCCTCCGTGACCTGCTCCGGATGCTCGATGGGTTCGAGTAACTGTTTGGTTCCCCAATCGATCGCCTGCATTTGAGTCCCGAGCACAGTCACGTCCGAGTGAGTCCGCAAATAGGCAATTTGCCGCTGTAGCCGCGTCGGCAACATTTTGTCATCGGCGTCCATCCGGGCCACCAACTTTCCCCGGCATCGGCTCAGTCCTAAATTCAGAGCCGGAGCAATGCCTTGATTCTCATCGAGTCGTATGAGGACGACTCTGGGATCACGGGCGATGCGATCAATCTCAGCGATTGTTTCGGGTTCCCGCGATCCATCATCCACCAGAACCAGTTCCCATTCGCGGAAAGTTTGCGCCCGGATCGACTCCCAACATTCAGCCAGGTAGGCCGCCGGCGTTTCGAAAACCGGTATCAAGATCGAAACTTCGCAGCGGAGAGCTGCCGAGAAACTCCCACTGTGCGTAGCGGCATGTTGAGTACCATCATGTCCGTTAAGAACCGATGCGCGCCCCTTGAGCCCTGCCTCGCAACGTGCGGCCGCTTCATCCCACTCACGCAGCCGCGCGAGGAGTTCGGTATCCTCGCGCGCGTAGAGGGGCACATCCCCACAGTTGTACCTAAGCCCAGGCAGGTCTCGGGCGATCAAAGGCAAGCCCGTCGCCATCGCCTCGAGTGCGGCATAAGAGCCAGTTTCACCCTGGTCAGCGTCAGTGGGAATCATCACTGCGTCCAGCTCGCGGAGGGCCGATGGCATCTCGCTGGGCGTTACGTCGCCCGCAAAATCGATCCAAGCCAGTCTCGCAAGCTTCTCTTTTACGAATCGTTGATAGCCAGTGTCGAGTCCGTGCCCGATGAAGCGGAACCGCCACGGCCCCGGTTCCCATGCGAGCAGCGCGTCGATGAAAGAGCGGGGAACCTTATCCTCATGCAGACGGCCGACTATGCCACAGACGTGTCTGGCGGGCGTTCGTTTGGTGGGGCGAAACTCACGAGTATCGATTTGGAGAGGTAACACTTTGAGTGACAACCGTCGCCAGTCCGAATGAATTTCACCTGAGTCAAAGTTCGAAAAGACCGCGGCCGGCGTCACATGTTTTGGCGGCGCTTCTCGCAGAGAATTCGTGCAATGGAAGATCCAAACTTGCGGGCACCGGGAGCTGATCCCGTTCTCGTTAGTCGGCTCGTGATGCACCAGCAAATCCGGCTGCAGGGCCGAAATGAGACTGAGGATCTGTGGCCTCATCAACTCGGAATGGACTGTTGCTCCGGCGAATGCAAACGGCCCGCGCGCGCCGACCGTGAGGATGTGCGTATCCCAGCGGTGGGCTTCGTGCCAACACCACATGTCGAGCATGCGTTGAGCGCCGCCCACGGTAAGGTCCCACGGCATGAGATGAATCAATCGGGGGCGGCCGTCTCGCGGCCAGAGTTCCGGGAGATGCTGTGACATAGGTCGCTCCGAAAAAAGTCTTACGCGTTCGCGTCCAATTCGATCCGACGACGAAGTTTATTTCCCCACCGCTCCTCCAGCGGCGTTTCAGGAAAATTGTGGTTTTCAGTCATTCCTCTGCCACCATCTGCACCAGCCACGGCCGACCTGATGGCTTCGACCCATTTATCGACCAGTGGCCTCAGCGAGACTTCATGTTTGGTCCAAACGGACCAATAGTCTTCAGCGCCAAATAATTCTGACCATAGGCCATAAAGATGCGCCCGCTCCGTGGTCGTCAGGGGGACCGGCAGTGCGTTGGGAAGTGACTGCAAACAATGGTGACCGCCAACCTGTTGATACAGAGTGCTGACACCCTGGCTGATCGACTCGGCGGCAGCCAAACCGAAACCTTCCGTAATACTGGGCAGCACCGTGCATGACGCGTTGCGAATCGCGACGGCCAACTCATCCTGCGTGAGCCATGGCAACCAGTAAATCGGCGCGTTGTGAGACGGACTCTCTGACTTTACTCCCTGCGCCGGTCGCCGCACCGCCACACACGCAATTTTGTGCTCGCGCAGTCGTTCCGCAATCGCTGCGAAAATGCCAAGACCTTTGTCTACCGACGGCCGGGCCGGGAAAAGAACATAGGGTGACGGAACGTTTTTCAGCTTCTCCAGATTTGAACTCTGAATCACGTTGTTCTGCGAATCCTTCTCGACCTCCGGAAGGCACCCCAGGGACTCGACGGTGAGCACTCGATGTTCGGCCGACGCAACCGTGAGTGCTTGCTGCAATTCTTTGAGTTGGTCAGGCCATTCGAACTCCTGCGCGTCCTTCAAAATGCCCATGCTCGTGACCACGATATCGGCCATCATCACGGCAGAAGCGAGCAAGGAACGGGACGGGAGCACTTCGCGTTGATCTTTCAAAAAGTCACGGATCGGTGGGTCGTAAAGACTGTGAAGCCAAAAGACTGACGGCTCGGGTGAACGATTTCCATTCCGCAGGACGATGAACCCTGCACCTTCGAGGCTGTGAGCAATGAGCGCGTCTGATCCTCCGTTGGCCCTAATCTGCTCCTCAGCCACCAGCGCGGCACGACCAAACTCGCGGCATTGCACACCCCGGGGAGCACGAAGGAGTTCGGGCGGCATTTTCAAGAGCATCGGCTTCAGCAAAGGTGTGACGGTTTTACCGGGGCGCGCGTCCGGAAAGTCCGGTAAGAGCACCCTGGTGACAATCCCCAGCTGCGTCAACTGATCAGCCAGCCGTCGAATTGCATACGCGGTGCCGCCCTGGGTGTAAAACGGATCTAACTCCCAGGAGATCATGGTCAACGATTTCACAATCCGCTCCTCAATGATGCCCGATCGTCGAAGATACCCGAAGAACCGATCTAGTAGCCTGAAGCAGAATCAATGTCCGGCGTGAGACGGACCTTTTCTCGTGCGAATTTTCCGAATCGAGTTGTCCAAGTTTAGCATGATCCACG
Organism: uncultured Acidobacteriota bacterium; assembly: GCA_963726075.1. Lineage (GTDB taxonomy): Bacteria > Acidobacteriota > Blastocatellia > Pyrinomonadales > Pyrinomonadaceae > UBA11740. The sequence goes on from CAVSAQ010000003.1 coordinate 231,813, forward strand.
TTATTCACCCCCGGGAAAGTAGGCTGAATTTGTGTTGCTGACTGACAGTATTCTTAGCTTGGAGAATTACATCGAGAGAGGTGTTTCCCACCACTGGTCACAGCCTTCAGGTTCCCACTTATCTTTGGCTCGTGTCGACTTTGGTTTGCCAGAGTCGCTAATGCATCGCTCTGTTTGACGAAGCGGAAGCAAATCAAGCTTACTACTCAAATGCATCCCTGAACTTGAGTGATACACGGTCTTGGCAGAGAATGCCTTAATTAAGATCAATGAATCTCTCAATAGCCCTGTGCACTTATAACGGCGCTCTTTATATAAAAGAGCAGCTCGAGAGTATTGCTGCCCAGACACGGACACCGGACGAGCTGGTTATTTCGGACGATCAGTCGACTGACGATACGCTCAGGTTGGTGGAGGAGTTTGCGGCCACCGCCGGTTTTCCGGTGCGCCTTTCAGTCAACGAATCAAACCTGGGCACGGCTAAGAACTTTGAAAAAGCCATAGGTCTTTGCCGCGGCGATGTGATCCTGCTTAGCGATCAGGATGACGTCTGGCACAGCGACAAGCTCGAATCAGTTGAGCGAATTTTTGAGGCAAAACCTCAGCTCTCGCTGGTCTTCTCGAACGCCGAGCTCCTCGATGAAACGCTCAGGCTCTTCGACGAGACATTGTTTGACCGGCTTAATTTCAACGGTCGAAAGCAAAGATTGATAAAAAGCGGCCGGGCGCTCGATGTTCAGCTGCACGAGAACCTGATTTGCGGTTGTACGTTGGCATTCCGCGCAAACCTTAAGGAACTGGTCTTGCCGATTTCCGGCCATGGTCCGTTGGTTCACGATGGATGGATTGTCTTACTCATTGCGGCCGTCGGCGAAATCGATTTCATCAACCGGCCGCTGCTGAAGTACCGGCAACATTCGACCCAACAGTCTCGCGTGACCAAGAGCAGGAGCTGGCACGAGATCATGACTTCTTCCGAAATCGATCGCGCTTGTTGCGTTAGGCAGGCCAATCAGCTGAACGAAGCATTCGAACGCCTTGCGGCGTACGGCCTCAGTCAGGATAAAGAGACGATATTGCGTGAAAAGATTGTGTTTTTGCATAAAAGAGCAGGCCTGCCTGTCCCGAAATTTCGCGTTGGCGTGCAGTAAGAACGAAGTCATGAACCGTCGCGACCACCGCTTTGAAAAGGCGAGTAGGCGTGGCCAAAGACCTCTCGCCTGAGAATTCCAGCACACTGTCCGGTTCAGAATTTCCAATAGACGCCCGCACACAACTCGAATTCTTTTCACGGTCACACTATGTCAAAGGCAGCTGATGTATTGACCAACTACGGCGATGACGATCTCACGTTCTTCGCGTTGGTTTTTCAAAACTACGACGCGACGGCTGAGTGCCTGAGCGACTTGCGCCGACATTATCCGGCGAGCCGAGTCATATTACGCTCAGATGGGGATCCGGATGCTCGCTTTCCGATTCTTGCCCGGCGCAACGAGGTCGACTTTCGCGCCGAGTCCCGATTATTCACCATCGAGAATGGTGGAGCCGTCATCGAGCGCATGCTCGAACTGTTCCTTGAAAAACCAACCCGATACTTGTTCAAGATCGATCCCGATACAGTAATTCATCGGCGCTTCCAATACTTGCCGGTTCGCAACGGATTGTTTGGAACGCTGCAATTAGAGCACGAGACCCCATCCATTCAGGGCGGATGCATGGGTTTCACTCGAGATGCCATAGAGCAAATCCTGCAGTCGCAGATGTTGAGAGATCCTCGCTTGAAAGAGCCGGCTAAGTTTATCGATGATTCACCTTATTTCTTTCGCATGGCGCACCGCGCCCAGCGCTGTGGGTTAGCCAGCTTTGACTGGATCGTACCGTGGGTCGCCAGTGAATTGGGAATTCGGCTATATCCCTTTGACGAAGTAAACAGTGGCTGGCAACAGGCCCCTCCGAATCCTGAAGAGCGTTTCGCAGTTACCCATCCTCGCGGCAGATTCAGTTGAAAGTATCGCCACCAGATCGCCACCAGATCGCCGCTTGTGGTGATCGGCCGAATTGCAGAGAATGCACTCCCCTGATTCAGCTCATTGATCCTCGAAAACAGATCGCACTCAAAAGGAGTTACTAATGGCAAAGCCAGCTTTAGCACCAGTCCCTAACTACCAGTGGAACCTCTTACAAAATTCCCCGGCAGCAAGCTCCAGAACTGACGATATTTGGTTTTTTGACGAAAAGGTCGGCTGGCTGATCAATAGCAGCGGTTACGTGGCCATGACGGATGATGGCGGGCAATACTGGCATCAAAAGTATTTTGTCTATCCGGGATTGCCCAGCCTCCCCTACTTGCGTTGTATGAGCTGGGGGAGCCGAAAGGTCGGCTGGTTCGGTTCAGTCACTGGCTTGGATGTGGATCCAAAGCCGAAGCCCGACCAGTATCTGCAGACCTTGTTGTATCAGACCAACGATGGCGGCGAGACGTGGAACCCTTTGTTAAATCTTCCGAAGGGATCGCCCGCTGGGATTTGTGGTTTCCACGCAGTTAATGAACGCGTGGCTTATGGTTCGGGCACCAATGACCCTGGTTTGCCGGGACCCGGGATCATTAAGACAACAGACGGCGGCGCCACCTGGAAACTTATTCCCATGGAGAAACACGCCGATAACCTGATCGACATTTATTTCTTTAATGAGAAGGACGGATTCGTAGTTGGCGGTAAGAATGTGGCCAAATGTCCAACCGACAATCCGGCGTACCCCCCGCACAGGTTTTCCAGATACGGCCAACTCGTCCCGGTTGTTCTCAGAACCCGCGATGGTGGAAAGACATGGACCAACACGGCTGCAAAAACCAAAGGTCTGCCATGTGGCGAGTGGGGATGGAAGATACAGTTTCTTAATGAAAAAATTGGTTTTATCGCACTTGAGAACTTCCGCGACGCCGCGATTCTAAAGACCACTGATGGCGGCGAAACCTGGGTCCGAAAACACGTGGCAGCGTCCCAGGAAGACATGCCGCCTATCAACAATGACATCGAAGGCATCGGTTTCATCGATGAGAAAACGGGTTGGGTTGGCGGTTGGGGTGATGACTTCAATGGTTATTACAACAGCTTTACTCAGGATGGTGGAGAAACCTGGGCCAGACAAGACTATAATCCTGTTAATCCCGGCGCCGGCGACCCGAGATACCGGATTAATCGATACCGGTTCATTGGACAGCCGGTAACAGCTGGCTATTGCTGCGGGCAACAGATATTCAAGCTCAGCGTTAGCGGGAAGAAGTCCGCGTTTGGAAAAAAGACTGCTTTCGGAGCCCTATCGGAGTTTGCGACAAAGCCAAACCGCATCGAACCGGCTCACAGTGGTCAGATTAGTAATCCGGCAGCACACCTACAGGATGCGGGACTTTCAATGAATTCGCTGCCTGGATTTGAGATTTCCCAGAAGCGAACTGAGCAAGGGGAAATCGAAATCAGCTACACGTTGCCCCGTGACACTCCAAATGTGTTCATCGGGCTATGGAACAAGTTTGCGTTTCACGTTCGAACGCTGATCAAAGAACAGTCGCAAACCAGCGGGCGGAAGACCGTCATTTGGGATGGAAAGGATGATGCCGGCAACCCTGTCGGCACCGGCCTGTTCATTTGCCGAATTTGTATTGATGGCGAAGTCGGTGACAGCCAGATGATCCGGCTACAAGGTGCGTTCTAGGTCCGCGCTAACTTCCGTTGTGTGATAATTTTCCCGGATGGTTATCGCCCGTAAGCCATCCGACAGGCCCGCGTCGCCTCGCAAGTCAGCAGGCGGTACGGTCGCGGTCCTGGAGTGGCAAGCGTGGAAGGGTTTCCTGATTACGCATGTCCTCGGCGCCGAGGCGGTGCGGATCGAGACCGATCCCTTTCACGAATTTCCCGCGGCGGAATTCGATCGCATTTGCGACTCAGCCACCACCGTCTGTTTCCAAATCAACCTGTCAGTTCGCAGTCGGTTGCCGCTGCGAAGCCGCGAACTCACTAGTCGCTTCCTGGAACGAGGCGTTTACGTCGTGAACGGACTGGTCCAGGACGTGCGGAAATCGACGCTCCACGCACACCTTGAAGCCATCGGGCTTACTTCGCCAAAGGCAGCGCCATCCGGTTCCGCCGACGAACTTCTGTTCATCAAGACCAACCTTAACTACGGCGGCGAATTGGAAAGGTGGCTGCCAGCGGAAAGCATCGCCGCCGGCGGACTTGCGAACCTGGTCTCTGCTGAAGTCGGAGCCTACCGCTACAAAACGATGAAACGCAGCGAGCTTCACGAAGGCGCCTGGCAGGACCCCGCCATTGTGGTTGAAAAATACGTCGCCAATGACGAGGACTCGTTCTATCGGGTCTACTTTTCCGGCCAGCAAGTCATCATCGTCAAGGCTTTTGCTCCGGGCATCATCAAGAAACTAAGGCACGATCCGCGCGACACGAACTTTGTGTCGGATCTCAATCATCTAAAAGCCGGAACAGATGGTTTGTCGATCAGTGCGAGCTTAAAGCGGGATGTGGCCACCTTTGTCGAAAACACGCCGGTTGAATTTGGCTGCATCGACATCGTGCATGACGGCCACGACAATCATTTCATCATCGACCTTAACCTGACACCTTATGCCGGAACGGAACCGCACGATGTCTTTTTGACTAACTTCCTGCGGTCAGGGATCACCGATGCGCCGCAACGTAAACCTGCCGTTTCTATTCGTACACCGCTGGCCTGAGAGATCGCGAAGCGACAAAGGTCAGAAACAAATGCATTCCTTCCAAACGTCGGCGAGGCCCGGTCCACTATCTGGCGGAGCTACGAAGCGCAACGCAGAGTCTTTTTGATGGCCGCTCACCATCAGGTTCGGATAGTCCGCGATATCGTGAACGTCGAAGTCAGGTCGGGCGTAGCGAGCCGTAAAGCTCAAGCGAGGAAGCGCGGTGGGATTGCAAGGAGAATTATGAAGCAGGTCGTCAAACAGCATGAAGTGTCCTGCGCGCATTGAACAATCGACGATAGGATCAGATTCGCATGGTATTGCCGCGAGCTTGAATGTGCTCCAATAATTGCTGTCGGCCGGCACGGGAAAATGCTCTCGCGTGTGCGTGTGACTGCCGGTGATCACGCGCAGCGCGCCGTTCTCCGACGTTGCGTCGTCGACCGCGAGCCACATCGTGATCCACCCTCTCTGCACTTCCCAAAAGTAGGACTCCTGATGCCACGGGATCTCGAGACCGCCCGGCGGCTTCGCGAAGAACTGTGACTTGAACAACATCACGTCGTCACCGAGGATTTGTTTAATGGGGTGAATGATTTGCGGAAGAGTACACAGTTCGTAAATCAGCCGGCGGTCGAGATGCCGGTCAAACTCGAGCCGAGTTTTCAGAGGGAACCCTTGATGGCAGGGCGCCGTCGACGGAAGCGAGAGCACATCCTGCAAGGCGGCCCTGAGCGGCCCCGCTCGCTCAGCCGGATAGAGTTGAAAGTCGGTGAGCAAGCCCTCACGCTGGAATCTCTCCAATTCAAGAGGGACCAGAGACCGCACCGGTACGTTGTCGTCGTGCGACATCAAACTGTTCAATGCTCCTGTTCGTCGTCCGGCGAACGGCGTCGTCGGACGAGAAGACTAAGCTGAGCCCACCCGTCAACAAACGCGTTAAGACGCATCCAGCTAATCTCGAAGCGGGATCGGAAAAGCGCGATCAGGGGATCGGGGGCCCAATGGGCAACCGGAACCTTGCGCGGCGCACCGTCCTCATCGAACATATAGTTGCTGTTATGAAGTTTTTCTTGCGACTCCTCAACAACGCTCACCATCATCATCATTGCGCCGTCGGGATGCAATACGCTTTCAAGGGCGGCCAGAGCGTCGGGCGCTAGTTTGAATGGGATATGTACCAGGACGTAAGAAAACCAAATGCCATCGAACTGCTCTCCCAGAGTTGGCAGATCCAGCAGGCTCATCTTGATCGTCCGTGCTTCCGGACATTGTTCCCGGTACAGCCGCAACGCTTGCTCGCTTACGTCAATCCCGGTAACCCGGTACCCACGATCGAGCAGCTGCCGCGTGTCCCGCCCTGAATGACACCCCACATCAAGAATTGTCCCACCCGGCTTGACGGCCGCTGCGAAATGCCGCCATTCCTCATCTTCCAGGTCGTCACGTTCGTTCCAAGCCTTAGCGTAGTCGAACCAGCCGTCGTCATAGACCTTAGTCACGGCGGTTAGAAAGTCATCGTCCGTGGTAAATGAATGGCTACGCTTCATCGGTGACTTCCCGCTCCACCCTTATTTTGAGCAACAAATCGGCCGACAGCGCGGCGGCAAGCCCGCCTTCCTGACCCCGAGCAGATCAGAGTTGTGTCGTGATCATTGTCGAAAGACCTTCGATGTGGGACTAATCGAGCAAGTCCAGGAGTCTCAAGGTCGGGAAGGCGGGCTTGCCCGCGCTGTTTGGGAAGAAACCCGAGAACCATGCGTTTAGAGCTCGGTAGTGCCCAGGAACTTCTTGTTACTTCGACGCCGCCGGCGGTGGTTCAAAATAGTCTTTCGCTTTAGCTGCCTCAGGCAATTCTCCCGGTTGCAGAGCCTGGTCGACGACTTCGACGCGGAAGCTCTCTTCTAACGGGGCATTCCAGATACGCGTGGACAGGTTCACCTTGAAGATGCGAAAGGCTTTAATGTCTTCCTTGGTAGTTTCGTTGGTTTCCAGGCGGTCGGTGAGATCGTAGAACTCCCGCGGGACGAAATCCGGGCGCAGGTTGATGTTCGCAGTCTTCTCACCGTCGCTCACCCACCACTCGTACTTCATTTTGCTGTTGCACTGCATGCCGCAGCCTTCGGCGACGACGACCTGGTACCGATCGCGAGTGGCGGCGCCGGTCACATAGTCGATGGTATCTTTCACTCCCGGGCCGGGGTGTCCGCTGACAATGTAGAGATTATCGCGCGCCCACAGATCATCTTTCGAGAGAGCCTGCGCGGCCACTTGCATGGCCCGGAAGCCAACCGCGGTACCCCACCAGAGCGATCCCGGGTGTTGACAGACGGCGCCGTCATAATCCAACTGCAAAACTTCGCCCTGGTCCTTGATGCGAATCGTGACGCCCTCGGCCGCTTTAACGCTTTCACTTCCGTTGGTTGACATTCGATCTTCCTCCGCTTGAAGAGCTGTGGATGCTTTTGCCATTCGATTCGTGTTCCTTTCCGGCTTTGAGCGTGTTAACAGATCCGCGGCAATTGTTCGCCGACGAGCATGTCGACGATGCGGCGTCCGCCGAAGACGGTCTGCATCACCACACGGCCTGGCCGGTGGTCGGTCACGTCGCCGATCTTCGCGGCCTCTTTGCCAAGAGGATGCGACTTCAGCGCCGTTAGTGCAGTTTCGGCATCTTCCGGTGGTACGACGCAAACGATTTTGCCCTCGTTGGCAAGATAGAGCGGATCCAGACCCAAAATCTCGCAGAAGCCTTTGACGTCGCTCCTGATCGGCGTGCGATCTTCGTAAATCTCGATGCCAACCTGCGACGCTTCGGCGATTTCGTTCAAGACGGTCGCGATTCCGCCGCGGGTGGCATCCCGCAGGAAGCGCGTACGAGGAACCGCTGACAACAACGCGTCGATCAGACCATGCAGGGAAGCACAATCACTCTCGATGGCCGTCGTCAACGACATGTCTCCACGAGCATGCAGGATCGCCGCACCGTGGTCGCCCAGGACTCCATTGACAAGGATTACGTCACCGGGTTGAGCTTTGTCGACGCCCAGATCGACGCCTGCGCGAATGACGCCCACGCCGGCAGTATTAATAAACAACTTGTCACAGGCGCCTCGTTCGACAACCTTGGTATCGCCGGTAACCACTTTCACGCCGGCCTCCCTCGCTGTGGCCGCCATTGTCCTGGCCACTTCGCGCATTGTTTCGACCGGCAGGCCTTCCTCAATAATTACCGAACAGGACAAGTAGAGTGGTATCGCGCCACCCACTGCCAAGTCGTTAACCGTGCCGCAGATCGCCAGCTTGCCGATATTGCCACCCGGGAAATCGAGTGGCTGGACGACGTACGAATCAGTGGTGAAGGCAAGGCGATCGCCGAGCGCCGCCAAGTCGGATAGAGAGAGCCGCGCCTGATCCTCCAGCGGTGACTCACCTTCGTTGTCGAACGCATCGAGGAAGACGTCGTCGATCAAATCGTGCATTGCCTTGCCGCCGCCGCCATGTGCGAGCGTGATCGTCGTAACCCGCACTTTGCCGCGGTGCCGTGGCTTGCCGTTCTTTTTAGCCATCTCTACAACGCTGCTCATGCCATCTCCTTGATCATTGCCCTGGTGTCATGAATTTTTTCGATGTCGCCGTACTGGTAATAGGCAGCGCAGGCGCCTTCAGATGAAACCATAAGCGCTCCCAGCGGTGTCTCCGGAGTACAATCTCTGCCGAAGACCTTGCAGTCCCAAGGCTTGATGACACCCTTGAGTACTTCGCCGCACTGACATGACTTGGGATCGGCAATCTTGAGGGCTGGGACCGAGAATCTCCGTTCCGCGTCAAACTCCGCGTACTCCTCGGTCATCCGAACTCCTGAATGGTCAATGGAACCGAGACCACGCCATTCGAAGAACTCCCTCAATTCGAAGACTTTGCCGATCGCATCAAGAGCCACTGTGTTCCCGCCGTCCGGAACCACGCGGTTGTACTGGTTCTCGATCTCGGTGCGGCCCTCGGCGATCTGTTTCAGCACCATCCAAAGGCCGTGCAGAATATCGAGCGGTTCAAAACCCGCGATTACCAGTGGCTTTTTGTAGTGTTCAGCGATAAAGCGGTATGACGAATTGCCGATAACCATGCTGACATGGCCCGGACCCAGGAACCCGTCCAACTGCAGGTCAGGTGAGTCGAGTATCGCCTTGATCGTTGGAATGATCGTAATGTGATTACAAAACATCGAGAAGTTCTTGACGCCTTCTTTTTTCGCCCTCAGCACAGTGAGCGCGGTGCTGGGCATGGTTGTCTCGAAGCCCAGGGCGAAAAAGACAACCTGTCTGTCCGGGTTCTCCCTGGCGATCCGCAGAGCGTCAAGAGGCGAATACACCATCCGCACATCCGCCCCATTGGCTTTGGCCTGCAACAAGCTTTCTTTCGATCCGGGCACTCGCATCGCGTCACCAAACGTGGTGAAGATCATGCCGGGCATGTGGGCCAGGGCCACGCAGTCGTCAACGCGTCCCATGGGTAAGACACAGACCGGACAACCTGGGCCATGGATCAACTCAATTCCAGCCGGGAGCATTGTCTCGACGCCGTATCGGAAGATAGCGTGCGTATGGCCTCCGCATACCTCCATGATGTAAACCGGATCATTTCCAGTTCGGCTCTTTAGGATTTGGGGCACGAGGACGCGGATTTCCTTCAGCAGGAACTGCGCCTTCTCGGGATCTCGGAATTCATCGACGTATTTCATTTTTTCTCTTTTCTTGTGAGTTGCGTTAAGCGATCATGCCGTAATGGCCAATGAACCGCGATCGTCCGCCAGCAGTGTGTGAACCAGGTCCCAAAGAATGTGGTAAATAATTACGTGGCATTCCTGTACCCGATGAATGCTGTCGGTTTCGACAACCAGGCAGTGATCCAAGCCAATCTTCAACATCTCGCCACCGCTCATTCCGGCCAGGCCGATGGTTGTTACACCCATCTCTTTTGCTTTCGCAAAAGCCTTCACCAGATTGTCTGAGTTCCCGCTGGTCGAGATGCCTATCAAGCCGTCTCCGGCGCGTGCCTGGGCAATCATCTGACGCACAAAGACATGCTGGAAGCCGACGTCATTGGCCACGGCGGTCATCATCGTCCGGTCGGCGGTCAGATCGATTGCAGTCAGCGCGACACGCCCCGCGGTAATCGGGTGCAGAAACTCGACGGCCACGTGCGCCGCGTCGCAGCTTGAGCCGCCATTGCCCATCGTAAAGAGCCGGCCGTTGCCGCGATAGACATCGGCAATAGCTCCGGCAGCCGCGACGACTTCCTGTCCATTACTGGCGAAAAAGGCATCAATCACATCGTGATGATTACTTGCTTTTTGCCGCACAGACTCGAGCAATGCAGAATTCATCAACGATGGATCTTGCTTCCTACCGTGCAGGAAAGGGTAGAGCCCCTTCAGATTTGGATCTTCCGCCAGACTCATAGGGTTTAGGCCACAAGTTCCGGCAACTGAGTTGCAGGAATGTTTGAAGGCGGACTCGACGCTGATTCCTTCATGGCAAGAAGTTCCGCCTGCACCTCGCCGAGCTCCCTCAGAACCTTCAACGTTGCCTCTGCCTCCTCTTCGTTGATCAGGCTCATACCGAAGCCAACATGCACCAATGTCCAGTGGCCGACACACTTTTCGAGTGGGTGGTAGTCGTCAACTACGCACTCCAGGCTAATTTCTCGTTGCACACCACTAACATCGACGAGCGCCATCTGCCGCTCAAAATCGGTGATCTTCACTATTTGACCAGGAATTCCAAGACACATTTCTTGCTCCTTACATTAGTTGCGAGTTGGACTGCAAGTCCGCCGGATGAAAACGCTCGATATGACGCGCCGCCGCGATAGCAGCCTGTCCCAGCGCCAGCCCCCCGTCGTTGGTGGGGACTTTGGCGTGTAAGAGACAACTTAGTCCATCTGCGTTGAGTAACCGCACTAGTTCTTCTAACAAGAGTTTATTCTGGAAGCAGCCGCCGCTGAGCGCGATCGTGTTCAGCGAGGCGCCGGCTTCGCTCGTGGTGCGAATGCGCGCGACCATGTCGCGAATCGCCTTCGCGAGTCCATGGTGAAAGCGCGCAGCCATTTGAGCGACCGGAGTCTGCCGGCTGAGATCCTCTAACAGCTCCTGCCACATTGGTGACGATTCAAGATAGAGCAACCCGCTGGTAGCTTGCGCGGTGATCGCAAACTTGTACGGCGGCTCGGACGCCGAAGGTGTCCACTGCTCGGCCAAGGCTTCCAGCTCCATGGCGCCCTGGCCTTCAAAGAGAGCTTGATCGGCGCACAGCCCCAGGGCCGCCGCAACCGCATCGAAAAGTCTGCCGCACGAACTGGCCAACGGCACGTTTAGTCCTGTTTCCAGCATGCGATCGATTATCGGCAATGGCTTGGCGATCAAGTAACGATAGAGTTCGAGCTCGGAAAACCTTTCGACAAATTGTGCCCAACCCGGACCCGCGATCAGATGCGCATACGTGTTGCGCCAGGGTTCGCGGATGGCTTGGACGCCGCCCAACATGGCGACTGGCTTGAACGTCGCCACCCGTCGATAGCCACGATAATCCGCCAGCAAAAACTCGCCACCCCAGATCGTGCCGTCATCACCAAAACCAAGTCCATCGAGTGCGATACCAAGCACGGGCGGCGCGTCGAGCGCGACCCCGTTTTCCACCATACAACTCGCTATATGTGCGTGATGATGCTGAATTTCAAGAAGCGGCAGTTCATCGGCTGCTGAGCGCTGTTTGGCGAGTTTGTTGGAAAGATATTCCGGATGCATATCCGCAACTAACAAGCGGGGCTGATGATCGTAAATCCGCGAATAGAGTTGCAGGTTCTTTTGGTAATCCTCAAACGTCGAGATGTCCTCCAGATCACCCTGGTGCTGTGAAAGAATCGCGGCCCCGTCTTTCAAGACACAGAATGTGGCTTTCAACTCGCCCCCAAAGGCCAGCAAGTCGGGAGCATCCTCGAAGCCGGACGGTAATCGCACTGCACTTGGGGCGTAACCGCGGGCACGGCGAAGCAGCGATGGTTTGCCGGCCATGATCCGCACAACCGAATCATCTATGCGGTTTGCAATCTCGCGATCGTGCATCAACATTCCGTCGGCGATCCCGCGCAGGCCGGTCCGCGCGACGTCGAGACTCGTGACCTGTGGTTCGTCAGAGAGATTGCCGCTGGTCATGACAAGGGGCCCATCGATCTGCCGTGTTATCAATAAGTGCAAGGGCGTATACGGCAGCATGAAGCCCACAGTATTCAGCCCGGGCGCGATGCCCTCCGGCAACTTTTCGTTACCGTTCGCCGGCAGCAACACGATGGGCGCTTCCGGACTTTGTAACAAGTCGGCCTCGCTTGCCGTGACGTAGCAATAGCGGCGAATCGTCTCAACATCCCTGGCCATTAGCGCGAACGGTTTGCCGTATCGATGCTTTCGCTGGCGCAAGCGCTGGACCGCTTCCGGATCGGTGGCATCGCAAGCCAGATGAAATCCGCCCAGCCCGCGAATAGCTACCACCGCGCCCCGCTTTAGCATCTCGATAGCAGCGTCCAGGGCCGCGGACGTCCTGAGATGTGTCGAACTCGCGCCGGTCTCCGTCTGCTCCAGCCAGATCGTGGGCCCGCATGTGGGGCAGGCGATCGGTTGTGCATGAAAGCGGCGGTCGGCCGGTTGTTGATACTCGCGGGCACAGGATGCACACATGGGAAAGTCCGCCATCGTCGTGTTAACACGATCGTAGGGAACCTCGTTCACGATCGAAAAGCGCGGCCCACAGTGTGTGCAATTGGCGAAGGGATAACCGTATCGCCGTTCGTTTGGATCTAACACTTCCGCGCGACAGGCCGCGCAGATCGCCGCATCGGGAGTGACACGCGTGCAGTTTTCGCCACTTACACTTTCAGCAATGCGGAAGTCCTCAAAGTCCAGCAGGTTCAAGACCTGCGTCTCCACATCTTCGATCTGCGACAGCGGGGGCGCCTCGCTGTGCAACCGGGTAAGGAACTGCGAGATGGCGCCTGAATTTCCGGTGGTTCGGATCAATACTCCAAAGCCGTCATTAAGAACTTCGCCAACCAGCCCCTCGTCACACGCCAATCGCCAGACGGTTGGCCGAAAGCCAACGCCTTGCACTGTCCCACGGACACGGATTTCGACGGTTTGCCGAATATCCATCGCGCGTAACCTTACCTCCTCGGCTTGTGGACGCTCCTGGCTAATAACTGTCCGATTCACGCGGCTTGAGCCCCGAGGGAATCGATCGTCGCCTTTAGGCGCCGGCCCACTCGGACTTGGCTCTCCTTAAGATTCTCCAACAGAGGCACGACCAAGCGAACCACTTGCAGCGGCGCTTCTGGGGGAGTAAACACGACCCGGTATATTGGCTCCTGCACTACCCGGCGCAATCGTCCGATCACCGCATTAAGTTTCTGCTCTAAGCTGCCTTCAACGGCCAGGTCGGGAGTGTCACTGAACAAAGTTTGCTGACGTGGATCGCTCACGCCCAGCATGTGTTGTTGCACGAGCTTCACTTCTCCTTGAGCATCGAGTGAGAAGTTTGCGGCCCGAGATGTGGATACCTTCCGCCCGCCGTGAATAAAAGCCACGCGACTTTGCGCAGCCTCGGTTACCGCCCTCACTACAGCCCTGTCACGTTCAAGATCGCATGCCCATCCGCCGTTGAACGTCTTGCGGGTGGGATTGTTCGTGTCGAACACGAAGGCCGCGAAGAACGGCATTCCGTACTCGTTAGGAACACTCCGAACCTTAAACTGGAGACCGTTTCTTTCAGCGCGGTCGATGATGTCGCGCACTTCGCTTGGCAGACTCGACGACTCGACTAACTTTGACGCGCAGCGAACGAATTCGAACGACCAGATGTCGCGTTCGATCAACTCCAGCAGAGCCTGTATGCCTGCCTCGAGCACTGAGTTGCCCGATGCCAGGCCATTGGTCGATGACCCAAAGAGGGACTGCCCCACATCAGACGCCGGATAAAAGATGAGTTCGGCAGGAATGGCGCACTCGGCGCCCCGCTCCAGGTCCCGCGCCGAAGCTAGCAACAGCGGACCATCGAGGTCGACCTCGCGCTGAAGGAGCGGAACGAAATCAAGAATCGCATCGTCTGCGCGCCCGTGGCCGGCAACTTCCTTTGCGGACCCCCAGTGTGTTGAAACACTCCCTATCCCCGGTTCGGCGAAAAAAAACTCCAGGGCCTCCATGTAGGCGCCGACTTCGGCATCAACCCGACAGAGCCCCTTCCCAAAAGTGAAAGTGTCCCCGCGAGCTTGCGGTCGCACACTTGCGTAAACCGGCACGCCCAGGACATCCAATTCGGTTATGTCCGTTACCTCGGTTATGCCCGCAATAGCAGCCCACTGCCTGGCATAACGCAAGGTCGTCTCGGGCGCTAAACTGCGCATGCTTCGAGTACCCCTGAAACCATGCGTTCGTTTCCCGCAAGAAGAAAGACAATCGTCCTCTGAGAATTGTTAAAGGACGCCGACTATCTTGAAGGACGCATCTACATCCGATTCATGAACCGGACACACGCTCGCCGAGCCGCGGTCTTGTTATCCCCTCGCGTTAGGCCGCCCTGGTAATTTTCACCCAGTCGCCATTGGCAGAGTGTGAACTCCATCAGGGCGACCGTCGCGTGGAACTAGAGCCCGTCAGCCGTCGACGTCATCTCCGCAGTGGACTCCCGTCGCGATTGTTCCGCGGAAGCCGTCTACGTCACCGTCTTCATCGCCGCAATGGACTCCGGTTGCTGACGGATGATTACCCAGGAGGCGCTCGAAGCGTGCCAGGGATTCCCGATCCAACTCAATTGAAACTGTGGTTTTCGTCATAGTCATCTCCTTCTAATCAGGCAAATGGAAAGGCTTCAGGTTGTCACACAGAACTGCAGCGAAATATCCGCCACTATCTTCCAGAGAAAGCACAGACACAAGCGTCGATCTGGTGTCGATCTGGTGTCGATGTAAACAAAACGAGCAAAAGAGTAAGACCATTCATACGTTGTTAACGCCACTTACGCAGCCGTCCACTAAACCGCGAGGCAAGTCGCGCGGTTGGGATTCAATCCAACCTCTCCCGCTGGTTAAGCTCCCAGAAAACACCGGTTCCTTTTCCGTCGCCATGGAAGCGAATGAGCGGATTGATTTGGCACCTGTTGAGCCGATTGATGGCGTCGTGCAGCCTGGTAGGCGCGTCGACAAGGTGATTGACGGGTAGTGGATCGTGAATGTGCTCAGCCCACCCTTCTTCTTCGAAGACGCTCAGAATCGTCTCCTGGTTCCGCGCCGGTACGCGAAATCGCTTGACGATGCGCCCGGCGAAAGATAATTCTCGCCGAATGGCATGCCACCGAGGTTTCCGGGCGAAGATCTCTGGTGTCTCTATTTCGTAGGCCGCCGGCGGCGGCGTCCTTTCGCGGCCCTCAGTTTCGCTCGCCACGACTGCAAGCGCGGACGCTGTTTCCTGAGGCGACCGGACGCGTCCACGAAAAACATCTTCCGCCAGTGCGGCGCCGCTCTCCGTGAGAATCAGACAGCTATGATCGTTGAAAAAATATCCATTGCTCTCGCGGAATGAGCGACGGGAGTCGCGGTGACCAGTCGTTTCCTGGCCGTGTTCGGCAAACCCCTTGGCTACCAACCACCGGAGATCGCTGCTGGATATTCCTGCCTCATGCAGCCGGCCGATTCGCAAAGCAAAATCCCACACGCTCGCACCCGTGTACTGGGCGCCAACGTAGGCTCGCCAAAGAACAACGAGCCCAGCGCGCAGACTCTCGTTAATCAGAGGCGAGGGTGATTCCCCGGCCCATTCAACCCAGCGGTTTTCGTTGGCTGACATCAGCATCGTGCTTTGCGGTTGCAAAAAGCACCCTCGTCCGGATCGAAAGGGTTGTCAGCTGCCGGACAACCCCTGGCTTGGTTCTTCAGCCAGATAAATAGTTTACCTGTGCTCCATAGTGGTTCTGTTTGAAATAACTTGCACCAGTTGCATCATGCCGCGGTCTTCGTGGCCCAGAATGTGGCAATGAAGAACGTACATGCCGGTGAAATCCATGAACCGGGTCCACATCTTCACATAGCCACCTGTTGGGATCGCGAAATTATCCCACCAGACCCAGGGTCGAGGTAAATGCACCGGATTCCCATTGTTCACTGCTGGATCCTTAATCTCGATCACCTGAAACGGATTGATATGGATATGGAAAGGATGGGCCGCGCCGCCGTCGTTATACAGGGTCCACTCTTCGGTCGCGCCGAGGAGCATGGTTTGATCGACCACGTGCTCGTCGAACTGCTTACCGTCGATCGTATGTTTCGGCGGTGGGTACGGAGCGTTCTTGCCCCGTTTCATGTCTGGCGCAACTGACGGATCCGCCGTGGACTTGAAATGTAGTTCCCGTCTGACCTTGATGGCGCCAGGATTGATGTCAGCGAGGAATCCAGGCATCAGCGGAAACTGCGCCCTGGTTGGGAAGGGCATTGGATTCGCGATTGGTGGAACCGCAGGATCCTGCTTCACCTGTATGGTCAGCAGAAGTGTCGGATTGTTGCCACCACCAAAAGTCACCTTGTACATACCGGGTGACGAGGGCGCCTGCACCAATAAATCAATGCGGTTGCCGGGCGCCAAGCTGCCGAACGGAGCTTTTGATCTCGCGGGGACAGGAAACGATGCATCGGTATCGGATGGATCGTAATTCTGCGGATGGAACTGCACGCCATCCTGAGCAGTCTGCACCCACTTGATTCCGCTGGGTGGTTTGTCAATCGGCACGGCGGCCTGGTGACAGGCGTTCACAATGCGCCAGAGCTGCATTTCGTTCGGGTTCATCTGCACGACCGGAGTGTATTGCCCGTTCACGAAAACCAACTCGTTACTTTGCCCTGAGAGGGCGCTGCGCAGAAGGTTGAGTACGGTTCCGTATTGCTGAAGCACCAGAACCTGTTGTTTCTTAATGAAGGGGTTCAGCTTATCGTCGTAATCGCCCTCAATTATCAGCGCGCCGGCCATGCCATTAAGCAAGTTCAATGCGGTCGATCCATGCTTGTGACCGTGATACCAGTGCGTTCCTGGCGCCTGGCCCATGCTGTCCGGCTGACCATTCCATTCGGGAATGTTGAAACAGTTGGGGAATGCGCCTATGTAATACTGCGGCAACTGCTTCTCCCCCATTGCTTTTATGTTTTGCGGCCACAGCTGCTGGTCCGGTGGCAATCCGCGTTGCCCACGCCATACCGCGCTCTGGTCATAAGATATGAGAAGCTTTTTTTGCCAGGTTTGCCACGCTGGCGGCCAGTCGCCCCACTGCATCGGTTGCTGGCGCTGCGCGCATGCCTTGAATACCTGATCGAAGATAGGCTTCACCGTCTGCTCGTTCACCAGCGGTTTGCCAAGGCGATCCCGTGGAGAAGGCCGAATCGTCAGCAGTACGTTGTCGGCGGTTCCACTTGGACTGACGTGGCTACCATGAAAATGTAAATTTGTAGAACTCGACCCGTGGAAGCAGTTCGGCGGCTTTTCAAAGCTCGGGTCACCCGGGTAAGTGTTGACACTGCTGTTAGGTCCGACGGACTTGGTAGTATCACAAGCATTCTCGCCACGCTCGGCGACGTCGAGGGGTTTACTAGCGTTGGCAACGTCCTGGGTTTGGTTAAATTCGTCGACGTTGACATGATTCAGGAGCGTAATTTGAACTCGGTCCCCCACCCGCGCCCGAAGCGTCGGTGCGGGGTTCGGGACGCCCTTCTGCTTAGGCCAAACATTGGCCGGTGTCGCGGGATCGTAACCAGCGATGTAACGCATCTGTCCTTTATCAGCGGCACAGCCCGTCGGAGACATTGTTGTCCGTTGTTCATTTAGGACCTTGAGTACAGCTTGAAGCACCTTGCCGGAGCTCTTAATCTCCATTACTTGTTGCAGTAGTTGGCCCCCAGGGCAAGGCTGGGCCATTACCTTCGTGGCGAGGGGTGGCAATATGGAATATAGCCCCACACCCGACGCCATCATCATGGCTTGTTGAAGGAATGCCCGCCGACCATTTGTTGAGGGCTCGTGAGATGACTGGTTGCGATCTTCTTTGCGTGCCTGGTTCGTGACAATCGTCTTTTCTAACATAAGGAAAACCTCCTCACTGTCTGCAGCAAAGTGGCTTCAGGCCACTCCGCGTGGATGTTCACGATGACTCCCGGGTTAAGCCGTTTTGGCAACGCTACTTCGCTTTGAGTTTGCCCAAAACGCCTGCCTCCCCAATTTTCCCAAGCGTGCCTTTCGTCGTTTTCAAACCAAAGGCACCTTTTTTTGTTTTCCCACCAAACGCGCCCTTTTTGGTCTTGCAACCGAACGCGCCTTTTTTCTTAGTATTGCCTACCCTGATTTGGCCCTTTTCCTTTGGGTGGAGGGCGCAAACATAGTTCAGGCAGTACGACTTGTACGGGGCTGGCGGCGGGTTCAGGGCGATTGACGTGGACGATGCGTTGGCCGGAATCTGGTAATCAAGCCAGGCTTTCTTGTTTATCGGGTCTTTCGGGTTTTTAGGGGCGGGCGCCGGCCAATGGGCAATGTTGTCCCCGTTGAACCAAAAGACGCTGTCATTGGGCTCTGCCTGCAACGGATTTGGGTCAAAGACCGCCGGCGTGCCGGGTTTGATCGTGATCTTGTAGATGGACATCGAAGGTCCTCCTTATGTCCGATGGAAGGGTTTCTTACTAGAAACGAAAGTGACGTGATTAGAGCGGCGGGAGTCTATCACAGCCCGCAAAAGTTGCAAGACTTTTGCTGCAAGATAGATGGAAAAAATCTTGCGGGAACAATCGCGTTATAGCGCGGTGCACTAGGACAGTGCACCGAAAGTCAGAAATTGAGCTTTACTGCGAACTGAATCAGCCGCGGATTATTGCTGGTTGATACGATCCGACCGAAATCGCCTGGACTGCCGATGATCCTGCCTGTGTTCGGATCTACGGAGGTTGACGGTACTGCGGACAGGTTGCTGATCGGATTAGCCAGGTTTACGTGATTCAAAAGATTGAACACCTCAACGCGGAACTCAAGGTTCTTCGCATCTTGAAATGGGAATCGTCTGATTACTGAGAGGTCCAGATTATATTGGCCGGGCCCACGCAGAATGTTGCGACCGACATTGCCGAAATCGGTCCCGGTCGCGCCTGCGACAGCGGTCCCGTTTGAGCTTGGTATTACGCGACCTGCTAAAACAACAGGGCGGACAAACGCGAGCGGATTGAAAAAATATCCGGGAGGTATGTTGCTGTTGGCAGTCGCAGTCGTTGCGCCTGGCGCCCAACTCGGCCTCATAAAAGCATTATTCCCGCCACTCAACCCATAGAACGAGCCGGCGCCGCCGTCGATGATGTCGATGGGCAGGCCAGACATAGCCGTAACGATTGTCGCCAACTG
Source organism: uncultured Acidobacteriota bacterium (assembly GCA_963726075.1). Taxonomy (GTDB): domain Bacteria; phylum Acidobacteriota; class Blastocatellia; order Pyrinomonadales; family Pyrinomonadaceae; genus UBA11740. The sequence goes on from CAVSAQ010000003.1 coordinate 251,009, forward strand.
CCAATTGGAGAATAGAAACCGTCCGGCGGTCGACCGTGCAAACGCCGGACGTGGCAGATCCCAGAGTCCACTCAAGACGAATCTATGACCACGGTCAAAGTCTGACACGCCACGGTTCGCGCGGTTATCAAGCTGGTTACCTGCAATGTTGACCGTATCCCTGACGTCTCCCGTACTGTCGCTGCCGCCGGAAGCATTATCTATTGACTTCGCATAAGTATACGAAGCGAGGAATTGCAACCCTTTCGAGAAGCGCCTCGTCAGGCTTATCTGTAATGAGTTGTAAGTAGATTGTGCAGTCGATTGAATCTGCAAAAAACTTCCAACCTCGACGCCCTGAAATGGCGCTCGCAGCGCTACGTTCGTGGCGGCGGGCGTGTTAGTGGTTACAACCTGACCCGTAACGGCATTGATGATGGGCCGTTGCGGGCTGGCGAGTCGGGCCTGATTGATAGCGATGTCGCGAATCAGATTGACGCCGCGCGTACCGACGTAAGCCACCTCGAGCAATAGATCTTTCCCAAGGATGTGCTGGACACTGGCATTGTAATGCTGGAAATAAGCGGCACGTAGATCGCGATCGAATATTTGACCAGCCAGAGAGACGCCTCTCACGAAAGCGGGGAATTGATCTTGTGACGGTAAGGGAAAGAAGGGATCAGCGAGTGGAACCGAAGCGCCGGCGGGACTCCTGCGAACGGTGTACATCGGCGGAGCATTAATCGCAATTCCGATGTAAGCCGTTGAGGGCCGCGAGTAGAAAATCCCATAGCCGCCGCGGACAACCAATCGTCCCGACTCGCCCGGTGAGTAAGCAAAGCCAAACCGTGGGCCAAAGTTGTTGGGATCATTGCTGGTGAGGATGCGTTTGCCAACGTTCGGGGCTTCCGGCAAATCGTATTGAGCAATCACATTGCCGGCCTGCACGAATCCAGACGCTGGAGGTCCAATGGGGTTACCGCCCGCGTCCACTTCCAGTCTGGGTCGATAAAGCGCGGGATCGAAAGTCGACATGGCCCCCTGCGTTTCGTACGGCGGGAGATCCAACTCGTAACGCAAACCGAGATTTAGGGTGAGCCTTGGCGAAACCTTCCAATCGTCCTGGACGAAAAAACTGAAATCTGCCGCGCGTAGGTTGCGCGCTCCGATGCCGTCTCCATATACCGAGTTACCGGCTGAGCCAAGCAGGAAGTTGTTGAAGCTTTGAAAGGCTATCGTGCCGCGCCGATTATTGTTGGCGACCAGATCATTCCGGTAATAGATGATCTGGGCTCCCGTCCTGAGGCTGTGCGGGCCGCGCACAACCGAGAGAACATCAACCAGCGTGGTTGCCGTAGCAACATTTTCGGTATCGACATTCTGGCCGGCATTACCGATAGACACCGCGTTCGTTCCGGTCGGTCCGATCCGAATAGAACCAAGTCCCGGATAGACATTCGCATTGGCTCGCTTGATGCCAAGATCTGAATCTCTTACCGGGTTTTGCCCGGTCATGTCCCCACGGATGTAGCTGTAGCCTATACGCGCTTCGTTGGTGGTTCGGGGGCTGAAAATGTGGATGCTCTGAATCGAGATCAGCCGGTTTTCCTGTTTTTGATCCGCTCCAAACCCGGGAACATTGGCCCCACCAGTGGGAAGCGCCAGGAACTGTGGAGCGTTCGAGAAGAAAACCCTTAGAGCCAACTGACTGTTTTCATTAATGCGGTAATCAAGGTTGGCATTGAACTGATCCTCGCGGTGGGAGGAAATTGCCGAGCCTGAATAATGTCCGTCAGCCTGCGGTGTGGGAATGAGGAATTGCCCATCAGGTAGCCTGGTGTTCAAAAGCGCAAGCGCTACGGGATGGATTGAGGTCGCGGGCGGTGCGGTTGGCGACAACCGTGGCCGAAACGTGTTAAGCAGGTTCTGCTGCGACCGATCGTCAGTAAGACCCGGCGCGATCAAGACGCTGGAGGTGAGACTATTCGGCGATGCTCCGCTCTGTTCACGCGTGCCCTGGTACGAGCTGAAGAAAAACAATCTGTCCACTTTGATCGGGCCGCCGAGCAATCCGCCAAAAACGTTACGCTGCAGCGTTGGGCGGGCAACAGCGGCCGCTTTCAAAAATGGATTGTTAGCATTAAGCGCATCATGGCGAAAATATTCGTAGGCTGCTCCGTGAAATCTGTTGGATCCACTCTTGGTTAATGCCTGAACATTGCCCCCGCCACCGCGTCCGAAGGTTGCGGCGTAAAGCGAAGTCTGGACCTTGAATTCCTGAATACTCTCTGGCGCGGGGACAGCCACCAAAGCCGCGGCATTCGTGGCCAGGTTATTCGCGTCAATCCCGTTAATCTCGAAATCATTCTGCGTGACGCGGGCGCCATTGACCGAGACGTTCTGCGAATTGCGACCCAGTCCGGTGTTGTCGGGGAGGGACACAGATGTGCCCGGCGAGAGAGCGAGAATTTGCGTGAAGTTGCGCGTTGCCAGGGGCAGCTCTGATACCGCTCGTGAATTGACGACGCGGCCAAGCTGCGGTCCGTCTGTCTGAATAAGAGGATCAACGCGTACAGGAAGCGTGTCAGGCCCTGCCGGCGCCAATTCCACATCGACTGAAGTCGTTTCAGTGATTACGACTTGAACCGGTTCAAATACAGCCAGGGCGAATCCGGGCGATGTCACCGTGATGCGGTAAGCGCCCGGCGCCAAGAGTGGGACGTTGTAGTTTCCCTGATCGTCGGTCGTAACCTTGCGCACTTCGGCGGTGGTTTCGCTCGTCGCCTCTACGCCGGCCCCCACTATGAGCCCACCTCTTTGGTCTTTAACTGTCCCTGCGATGCGCCCGGTGGTTTGTCCCTGGCCGAGCACAGACGGGACGAAAAGGCCCATAAGAAGAGCAATCCAAAACAGTGCAATGCCAGCTTTAGCCATCTGCTTGTCGGACAGTCAGTGTCAGGTGTGGCGTATTACTATTGAGCAACCAATCTTAATAAGACCAGTAGCGGATCGTTAGGCGCCACCTGGTTTCGGTTGTTTCCACCCAAGAGCGAGTTCAGTTAGACATTGAGAGTCAGGCGTCCGCAAAACGAGACGTCGCTTAGGCGACCAGCAACCAACGAACGGCGCGCATTGTAGCACCGTTGCGACTTTTGCTAGCTGGTTTTTCCGCTGTTTGGACATTGTTTGAACGTTGAGGCGCGCCTTCCAGCACGGTAGGGACTTAGGAGTAACGCGTCCATGGCAAACGTCGCCTTCGTTCGCCGCTCCGATGAAGAAATTTCAGCTGTTGCTACGAACACGGTTAGGTCAAAAACAAAGGTCGCCGGATCTTTTCCAGCGACCTTAGTGCGGGGAATTGGCTCCGCGAGTAGGACTTGAACCGACAATCCCGACTCGTCGGGATTAACAGCCGGATGCGTTTTACAAACTAAAGGGAGGGCTAAAGCCCTCCCTTCTGATGGCGATTGGCTCCGCGCAGTGGACACTCTTCGCAACTTTTGCTTAACGGCAACCGCGGAAATGCTCAACGTATTCCAAACGTGCGTAAGGTTGTGTTCTACGTTGACGGCTTCGAGTCACCGTTAGTCCACTCACCGATCACCACCAGCCGCGGACTCTAAGACCTAGGTTTTGAATTGTGCCAATACTTCGTGGGCGTTTGTGCCGATCGTCAAATAGAGGGCTGCGGCATCCTGCATTACCTTCATTGAGTTCTGGATGATCTCCCTATAAACCGGATCCTTGGTGGCGATCCACTTCGCCGTGGCGGCGCCGATCGCAGTGACCTCAACGGTATTAGTATTGCGCAACATCTCAGCCGCGTCCTGAATTGCAATCGCGGTTGTTTGTCCGATGGACTGAACAACTCTGGCTTTGCTCTGGTCACTGGCAGAGATCCCAGATTCCAAAACGCTGTACTCTTTGCCCGAGAACACCAAGTGAAGGGTGTCCTGAACGCTTTTGCGCGCGAGCTCGGTGGCATTGTCTTCATTGGACATAGTTTCTTCTGACGACGTTCACTCTGGCCTGGTGACTCCGAAAGACTCAGCCACTCGCTCGTGCGGCCCTTAGTATCTCGGCGCAGGTGGCTACTATCGACGCGTTCACAGTCTGAGTCACAGCGTCGTGGGAAGACACAGCGTTTACCATCAGCAGCGACATCGCATACGCTGAAGACTCAAGCGTCATACCCTGGGATTCTGCCGGAGCTTGACCCAGAACCGTCTCGTTTATCACCAACATGCTCTCAAGAATCTGGCGGTTGACTTCGTCCAAGATCGATTCTCCGTTTCACGAGAATTAGTTTCTACTCGTCAGCCACGCAATCTGATGCCATTTATGACTTGCCAATTGATAGAAGTAGGGCGACTCCTTGCGTGGTTGCGGCCTGTTGAGCCATGTTCATCTGTTGTTGTGTATAGACGGCATTCATCGACGCAAGGGCGACGGAATTCGCGAGGGTCTGATACAGACTACCGAGAGCCATCGCGGGCGCCTCGCCAAGAACGGTCACGTTTGTTTGCGTGATGGCATCGGTGACCTGCGGATTGACTGGCACGTCTTCCATAGCTAGATCCCTTCCTGAAATAGAACGGCTTTTGCTGTTGCTTCCGGCAACCGGCTGCTGTTCATACTTAAGATCCCGAGCCTGGTTGAACTAATCTTTCTTTTGCAAGGAAATGGGCAATACTCCGATAATCTCCAGAAAGAGACACCGATTAGCCTTCGGACAAGGCCGAGAATCGAACGCGGGGGCTTTTCCTGCGGTTGCTTGTCTGCGGCAGATAGGGGATTAGTAACCTACGAGGATTAGTAGGTCTTGATGCAGAGACTCAGGAGGCGCAAGCGCCGCCCGATTAAGGAAGGGAGTTGACGAGCGAATCCATGGCTGAAGGTTAACTGGCCGAGTCGCTCGTGATTCAACGCCCGATCGGAAAGCCGAAGACTTCCCATCCGAGCAGAAACAAGAGGAACCAGAGCAGCAGGTGGCCTCCAAAGGGTCGATAATTCGTCGGAGTCCAATATACCCAGCCTCCGAATATCAGCCAGATCAACATCAAAATCCAAAAGACGACACCGAGGCTCAGAGTGCCTCCGCCAGCAATCATAGTCAACATCACAGTATTCCCCCGTTCTTATTTGATTTTTCCAAGCTCATGGTGACTTGGTCATTGTGCTGCCCTACGACCACCCCAATTCATTTAGGATCGCCAGGACCGGCGCATCGATCGCGTGAACGCGAGCGCCTGGAGCAATGCTGGGCCGCATCAGCGAGTTCGGATCATTCAGATGGTCGATACTCGTGAATGGAACAAAAGGGTTCGGCGCGTAAACCTGATAGCGATTCAGATCAAAGAACAGATTGTTGCTGACCAGCGGCGGGCCGAGGCTGGTAGAGTTATTGGGGTACCTTCCGGGATTTGTAAGTTGGTCTCCCCCCAAGTCCTGAATATGCAGTCCGTAAACGGTGGGGTGGTTGTTCAGATTTGGTAGTTGGAAACCAAGCGGCTGCCCGGTGCCCAGAACCAACTGGTTGACCAGATTAATCAGCGCCTGATTTCCGTAGCTGCCCGTGTAGGGCCAACCACCCTGGACCCAGAATGCACTTACAAATCCCAATCCATGACCAACCTCATGCAGCGCGACCGATTCCAGGTCGAGCTGGTTGCCGGGCGGGTTTCCGCTTCCGGTGTACCACGTGGGAGCGTTGCCGAAGAAAACCGTCAGGTCGGGTTCGTTCTGCCTCAGATCCTGACCGGACAACTTATCGGCCAGCGAACTCGGGTACCATGTGTCCCGCACCGGCGCATTCTGAAAGTTTTCGATCGGGTTGGGAACACAGATAGCGGTAAGCCCACCCGGCAGGTTTACTCCCCAAATCGCTGAGACTTCGATCGTCACCGAGGAATTCAGGCTGGTGGCCCATACATTGAGAGCGCGGACAAAGGCCGCTTGGGCGGCTGGGGGAAAATTATTAAAGTAGTTCGGGTTGAAATTGAGTGGCATTTCGTTTCTCTCCTCTGCGAACCTCCTCAAGCTCAAGGGGACAAGCTGCGACGGATTTTGGCGCAGGACATGCGGATCAACTCTCCGTCGTTCTGGAAAAAACCGGCCGTCAAAAGTCATTTCTGCGTCCCGTCAACCGCGCTTGAGATTCGCAGTAGCTTGAGGATCATGCCGCCCAACTTCAAGTCTTACTATTGCCCTTTTTCATGGCGGCTTGAACGCGTGCCAGCCATCCGCTGAGACTCTCCACTTGTAACAGGTTCATCTCGGAACTCAGATCTGCTGTAAGGGAAAATGGGGGACCAAAATTTACGGTCACAAAAACAGAGACCTTGCTCGTATCTGCATAGTTGTAACGGAAGGTCCATTGCCCATCCTGGGGTTTCAAAGGAGAGGAACCCTGACCGCTTGCGGGTGTTAGCTCCTGACCTACGCCTTCGACTAAGCCGTCGGGTGAAATATCAGAGGTCATGCTCGCCTTTCCTCTCTCGCTCGGCCTGGATACCAGGCTAAGACTTCAATCGCAATTCCGAAGCTCACGACGGTCGATTTTGAATGCGCGTGGCCGCATCGTACAGATCGATACCGGCTGTGGGCGTGCTATGACGGCGATCCAGCGCTTCTACCATAGCTCTCATTGCCTCGCTCAGATGTGACTTAGCGTTACTCATCATCAGGGCGCTGGCGGCAAAGTTATCTTCAACCGCCACGTCAGTTCGGCCAGCAAACGCGAGTTGCGCGGCCTGAGGAGAATCCGATGGCGATTGAGATTCGTTCAACTTTCGTTCCAGTTCCGCGAACATTTCCCGGGCACGCTGATACGCTTTGCCGACGAAGTCCGCAGTGATCGGTTCCATTGGATTCTCTTCACCAGCGCCGATTGGCTGAAGATAATGCGGCAAGCCCTGGTTGAATTGAGCGTACATTTTCTGTTGGTCGACGAGGGCTCGACGCATCGATTCAACCGAATTCTCCATGGCCTGGCGCAATTGCTGTCGATGCATGGCGAAAGGATCATGAACATTCCCATCTGACTGTTCTCTAATATCATCGGTCATTTCACTCTCCTCCTTTCGACAGTCTAAAGGGTCACCCATTTCACGACTGGGCTTTGAACTGGATCAGGACCTTATAGGCGTTTTGGCCGATGGTCAGATACAGGGCCGCAGCCTCCTGCATAATCGTCATTCCCTTATCAATAATCGTTTCGTAGATCACGTCGGCGCCCTCGCTGGCGATCCATGCGGCGGTGGCGGCGCCTATCGCCGTGGTTTCCATAGTGCTGATGTTGCGCAACATATCGCCCGCGTCCTGAATGACGATCGCCGTTGTCTGGCCAATCGACTGGACCGCCCGGGCCGTGCTTTGATCGAGCGCAGAAACGCCATTGGCGCCGGAACCGCCTGAAGGAGCACTCGGCGGGCTTCAAGGCTTGACCACTGAACACCGCCTTTTGGATAGCCCCGGTGTTTGCGTGAACAAGTTCGAGGTTGTTGGGTTCCGCCATAAAGTTCCTTCTTGACGCAGGCTCAAACCTTTCTCCTCAGCGGCGAATACTCAGACTGCGCCTGCGCCCGCCTTTAGTATTCCGGTGCAGGTACTCACGACCGATGCGTTCGCAATTTGAGAAGCCGCGTACTGGTTGCTCACTGCATTGATCATCAACAGGGAAATCGAGTACGCAGCCGCTTCCAAAGTTACACTCTGCGATTCGGCAGGGGCGTTGCCCAGCACCGAAGAGTTGGTCAAATTCACACTGTCGACAATTTGGGCGTTGACGAGTTCCGGCATGATCTCCTCTTTCAGGGGACGCGATTCGTCAGCTCTACGAGCCCACGCTTACAGAAACCCCAGGGGCCAGGATTCGGATGACTGCTTGGACGGTCGTGGACTGGTGAACGATATTCGACTGTTGCTGGGCAAAGACTGCGTTCAGCGATGCCATGGCGATGGAATTCGCGACCGTTTGATACTGGCTAGCCGTCGCCACCGCGGGCGACGCGCCGACGACGAGCGCATTTATCTCTGTGACTGCATCGGTAACCATATAGTCGACGTTTTCTTTGTACATGATTTCTCGTGCTAAATAGAATTATTACGATTGGCGCAGTAGCGACCCTTTCGCCCCTCGCGGCTCACTTAATTCCTAAACCAAATAGTTGGTGCGAGGCCGAAGGGCGCGAGCGCCCCGCGACCTCGCCACCAACTCAGAAAAGACTCAAGAGAAAAGACACTGCGTGGGTACTGGCAGCCTGATACTCGATGTTAGCCTGTTGCTGAGAAAAAACCCCATTGGCTGAAGCCATCGATACCGAGTTGCTCAGAGTCTGATAAAGACTCCCGATGGCTACGGCGGGCGCTTCCCCGACGACCGCCACGTCTGTCTGAGTGATCGCATCCGTAATTTGCGGGTTTACCGGGATCGGCGGTGGTGTGATTGGCATGGCTGTCTCTCCTTATATGATTAGGCCTCCCGAATACAGGCCCAGGGCGAACCCTGAGTCTGTCAAAAAACTGAGGCGTGTGGTTTCACGCCTCAGTCTTAAGCTGGAGGAGTACCCGTGACCGAAAGACTCAAAAGCTTCGCCACGCCCATCGTGCTGGCTGCCTGGTAAGTGACGTTGGCTTGCTGTTGAGAATAGACGGCGTTGGCGGCAGCCATGGCAACCGAGTTGCTAATGGTCTGGTAAAGACTGCCGAGAGCCATCGCCGGGGCTTCGCCAAGGACCTTGACGTTTGTCTGCGTGATGGCGTCGGTGATCTGTGGATTTACCGGTGGGTCTGGATTTGCCATAGTAAGTTTCTCCTTGCTGGTTAGTTGCGTGTTGATTTCATACGCCATTCAAGCGATGGCGCCGAGTAAATCGCATCGAAGAATGCGGTTTGCTTTACTGCTGCTCCAGCTCCTGGCTGATCCGACGTAGCAATCCTTCACTCACAAAAGTTGGAGCAGTTCCCAGAAGCCATTTTTCGAGTTCGCGATCGGCATCCCGATAGGTTTGGTTGCCGGCCCTCGCTGTGCCTCCGTAAATTTCCAACGGGACCGGTAAGTCTTGGCCGTCCGTAGATCGAACCTTGAAACCGCGATAACCAAGCGGTGGGGCTTTCGGCCCTGTCTGGCCTTCGTCAACAGGCCGCGACCGTACTGCCGTCAAGCGCGTTAGGAACTCAGCTACCTCTTCGAGCCCGAGCGCCCAGCTCGGATTCTTGCGGCCGGAAAAAACATTCAATACAACTTCTATTGCCATCTCGTCTTTCCTACCTCCGGGCAAGATCTTGACAGAAAATGGCTTCAAACAGCTACAAATATCAGGTTACGCGATGACGACATTCCGGGTAGTGATCATGTAGGTGCAAAAATCCGTGTAGTCGCCCCGGTCGCACTGCGCCGGATCTGTAATCGGGTTTCCCGAGTTGTCCAGGTTTGTCGCCGCGTCGTCGCCCGGCTTATGGGACCAGCATCCGTTGTCGTCCTGCCTATACCAGTGAAAGTCCCCGTCCGCACGGGGATCCATGACCAGGGCAACGTACCATCCCGCATCTGCAGCCAAAGCATCCGCGAAACCATTGCAAGGAACCAGCCCGTCGGCCGCGGCGGCCTGCTGGTATTCGAAGCAGTCGTAGTTTGCGGGAAAGACGTTGTGCGCCTGTCCCGGTTGCGCGAATGTGTTGGTCATTTGATCGTTAGCGTAGTTGTAGCAATTGTTATATGGCTGCACATTCGGTTGGTTCCATAACCCCGGATTGTAAGCGGGAGCGTCCTCGGCCTGGCAGACGGGACAGTTACCGCCCCCGCTAGCCGTCAGGAACTGGGCTGAGTCAAAAGCCGGCTGGGCCAGAATGTTTGTGAGCCGGCTTTTCAACCCGCTGGATATTTGGGGGCCCGTGTTCAGGAGCCAGCGTTCCAGTTCGCGATTGTCGGCGATTCGGTTCGGCTCGGTTTGTCCAAAATCAACGATCTGATCCTGGATCAAAAGACTCAAAGGTCCGTGTGGAGATCGCGGTGGCCGGCTCACCAGAAAACCTCGGTACCCAAGTCGCGGCAAGACGCCCGATGGTTTCGTTAACGTCGTCCTGGTGATTTGCTTGAGTTGAGCAAGAAACAAAACTTCCTGTCCGTCGGTGAGTGTCCATTGCGGGTTCGGCCGCCCGGAATAGATGTTCAAGACCACATTAAGCATAGTCGTCTCCAAAACCACTGCTTCGTGTTTCTTCAAATCCCTGCTCTGCCATTAAGACGAAGAAGGGGACCTATTTGTGATTTTTGAAAACAAGAGAGAAAAAAGAATCAACCAACTGGAAATGCACCAGCCCGTTTTGACAGTGGAGTCGTCAGGCGAGCTAGCGCGTTCTCAGCCTCGCTACGGTCGGGATAGAAAAGACTATGCTTCAACGATCTCGTAAACGCCCCTGTTGCTCCCTGCGTGTCTCCAGCCAACTCCAGAAGTTTGCCCAGCCAGAAGCACCCTTCCGCAGGGCGAAGAGCAATCAGTCCGGCAAGGCGTTGAGAGGCTTGCTCCATCCACGGTTCTGCCTGGCCCGCGGCATTGATTAACATGCACATCTCCGCCAGCCGGAAAGCTGCCGGCACCGATTGCGATCCATCGTCATCATTCGGCAACCATCGCCATCCAATTTCCGCGGCGAGGATGGCTTCTTTAAATAGACCGGCACGCCCAAGCACCGTACTGTGTTGAAACCACGAATCAGGCAATTGCGGCTGGAGCCTCGGTCCGTGAGCCGAAATTTCGCATGCCCGATCGGGCTCGTTGAGTCCAGCCATCCAGGCCCATCCAGCCTTGGCCCAGGCGCTCCAACGCTCCGGAAATCTCTGCAGCAAGTCTTCGAGCAAAGCTCGGAGTTCCCGTGTGGGGCCCATGTAAGAGAAAATCTCGCAGGCGAGTAGATTTATTTTCCAGGAACCGGGATCCAGGCATTGCGCCTGTCTGATCGCGTCGGCGGCCGTCAGATAATCGCCGGTTTGAAGTAACGATTTGGCGTAGTAGTACCACGCCGCGGGCGACAACTTATGTTGGTTCGCAAAGATGCGAAGCACCGCAACGCCTTCGTCCCACGCGCCCCGACAAAGATGAAACAACGCAAGCGATTCCTGCACCTCCGGAGACTTGCCGGCAATTCGCAACGCATCTTTGATCAAGCCTAGAGTCTTTCTGCCTTCATTCGCAAAAACCAATCGTCGCTGGGAACGATAATCCGCCAGCGACTTGATAGAAAGAACATTCTCAGAGCGCCGTCTTAATGACTCGTCTATATAACGCTCAGCTTCACCAACTCTTCCGAGGTCGCGAAGGAGTTCCGGAAGATAAGTCAACGCTTTCTCGTCGCCGGGATCGATTTTCAAAGACTCCTTGAATGATCCCAGAGCTTCCAGAGGCGAATCTCTGAGCACATGGGCCATGGCGAGACTGTGCCAATAACCGACCTGATCGGGTTGAATTTGAGTCGCGTCCTCGAATTCAGCGATGGCCGCTCGATAATTGCCGCGCTGGAGTTCAATTAAACCTCTCAGGTGATGTCGGGTAGCGGGCTCTCCGGCAATTTCCAACGCTCTTTCGTAAGTTGCTATTGAGGCTGACTTGTTGTCCATCAAATTGAGGACATGCCCCAGATCGAAGTAAGCCTTAAGCAGCCGGGGTTGCCTTTCCAGCACTCTTTGGTACTGCTGAATCGCCCCCCGCCACTCACCTGCCTCGTAAAGAAGTTGAGCCAGCTCTAACCGTTTCTTCCAGCCGCCGGGATGACTCAACGTATATCGCATCACCTTTTCAATCTTCGGATGGAGTTTCAAAGGTTTATGATCCAGGTGAAGGCAAAAGCTTCTCTCGACTTCGGGAGTCACAAAGACGTTTACTAAGCGGACTGCGGTTTGCCTGACGGGCCCTGCCGACTCAAAAGGCTGCAAGTAGCTCTCAAAATCAATTTTGTCACTTTTGGGAGAAGGTTTCGCCCGGCCGCGAACATACTTTTCCAGGCTTTCCTGCAAAGCGACGCGCGCCAGTTGGCCGCGCTTACGAGCATTTTCCGGAGTGATTTCCAGCCGGGTGGCGATCTCGTTGTATGGCAAGTCATACAAGTGATGAAGCAGGAAAGGCACACGCAGTTTTAGAGAGAGGTCTTCGATGGCGTGCGAAATGTACCGTCGGCTCTCGGCCCGAAGCGCGGCCTCTTCGGGAGACTCCGCTGAGCTCAGAAACACGCCGCTGTCTGAGGCCGCGAGTTCGTCAATGCTTTCGAGACTTCTTGTGCGCTGGATCTCTCGACGTATGTCAATACAGAGGTTATATGTTATTCGTGCTAACCAGGCCCTCAAGTTTTGGATACGGTCCTCATAACGCGGCAGTAGATCGAGAAGTTTTACCATCAGGACGCTAAGCGCTTCCTCAGCCTCTTCCTCAACGCCCCCTAATTGATGTAGACAAATCCGGTACAAGTACCTCTCATGCTCTTTCCAAAGCTTCCAGAAGGCGGTCGAATCCTCGCTGGCCGCGTTCCCGAGTTCCATGTCGGCGAGGTCACCCTTAGCACGCTCTTCGCTCATGAGGCGGGTACGAGAATCAAAATCGTCGATTGGACAGAGGACTAACGTGCCACCGTAAGCATGGCTTGAACTCAGACTCAGGTGTTTGCGTAACAGTAAGAGTCGGGAGTGGACGTTAGCTGCGACCGTCAGTTCTTCCCGAAGGACGCGCATTGTTAGCTAAGAGACAACTGACTCGAACCAAGACCACGGTCCGCATCGTCAAGCTTACTGTCTCACTAGGGCACGTTTCCCACCGTTGCGGTCCCAATCACAGCGGTCGAACGCGAAAGTCACCACATGACCTTCTAACCAGATTAGACGGTTTCGTAGCTAGTTTTGTGAATGTGGCTGTATTCCAGCAGTTATGAGGCGGGTTTGACGAGCACTTTCGCACTGGTGACGTTGACGTCAGGGTCTCGACTGCACAAATCGAGCTTGATATGCCGATTCACCATTGGATTTCCTAATATGAGGAAATCGAGTTAGTTAATCTTAACCGTCCTGACGTATCTCGCTCGATCCCCCAGCTGCTGCGGTAGACGCAGGAGAGGTTCATAAAGACAACGGCCACCTTGAATGGTGGCCGTAAGTTATTACTGGAATTGGCTCCGCAGGTAGGACTCGAACCTACAACCCTTCGGTTAACAGCCGAATGCTCTGCCATTGAGCTACTGCGGAATACTGTTGCGCACGGCCCGAAATCAGCCGTGCGCGAACGAGTTTTATAACAAAAGGCCAGTGTTCAAGCAAGGCCACTTCAGGTTCCGCCAGAGACGCGGCGGATTTGTCAGCGCGCGGCCCGCCCTATCACCATGACTCAGGCGGCCGGCGGCTTGATCAGCAAACGCCAGCTATTAAGTTTGCCTGTGTCTTGTGCCGCGCGGTCTGCAGCCCTGAGCCGCCAGGTTCCAGTCACTGATTGTCCGACGAGCGTGCTCAGTCCCGGCGTGTTGCCGGCGGTGAAAGTGCGAACGATGTTATCGTCGGATCCACCGGCGCCTTCATGCAGGGTCACTTCAGTGCCGGCGGGCGAGACGAGGCTGACGCGCAGGTCGCTGATCCACGTGTGTGAAATATCCACTGAAACCTCGACGCTGCCCACTCGCGCCGTACTGGTCGTCGATAACCCGCGTTCGATGCCTGCGCTTGGAGCGTCCGGGATTGCCGTGCCTGGCGACTCTTGCAATTCAACCGGCGCGACTACTGGCGCGGCGGCTGAGATCTCAAGCGACCAACGGTTTAGTCGGCCGGTGTCGGCCGACGCTAAGTCCTGGACCGTCAACTGCCACGCGCCTTGAGTACTGCGCCCGCGCAACGTGGCCAACGCCGGCAGCGCGCTCTCGTCAAAAGTTACTTTCAGGTCGTGAGCGTTGCCGCCGCGACCTTTCGGGTGCAACTCGATCACTGTGCCCCACGGCGCGGTCAGGGTAACGCGAAGGTCGCCACGATAAGTGTGTGTGATGTCCACGCCGACTTTGATAGTTGAGATCGTGACCGCTTCTGCGATGGTGATCGTGTCGCTGATGCCCGTCTGATTGTTGTCAGGGATCGTCCGGTTCGGCGCCGAGGACGGGTTCAGTGTCTGCGGCGACGTCACCGCGTCCGATAGGAGACAGCGGAAACTAATGGAAGGGCCCGCGTCCGAGATCTGGTCGATGGACAGGTTTGACGAAGTGCCGCTCCACCACTTGCTGTGGGGCGTCGTGTTGTCGCCGAAGCGCGCACCGGCTCCGGCGTAGAGGTCGCCGGCATCGCCGTTGTGGTGCCGCTGGCGCTCAAGATGAAAGAGCCCGTCCGCTTGCGCGAGCGACAGTTCGTAGTGGCTTACACTGGTCATGTGTTCGTGGCTGTTATTTCCGTCCTCATCAACGTGCCAGATCGCCAGCCCTGCGTCAGGTAGTGAACTGTCGCGCCCGGCCTTTTGGCGATTCTCGATGAGGAAATACTCACGCCCGCCGCGGGAGTAAATGGCGAAGTCATTGGTGCCGGCGCCGAGCGCGACCTGACTGCCGTGCTCGAGCGTTGCCACTGAGCGCGCCCATCCGGACAGGCGCTTGAGATAGGCGCTAACCTGGATTGGGTTCTTTTCGTTGACGTTGTTGCCCGCGCACATCAGGCAGTAGGCGCCAACGCCGCTCGACTCGGAACCGTAATCATAAAGATCCGGGTAGTCGCAAAGCATGTGGCCATTTTCGTGACAGAAAGTGCCGAGCGTCAGTTCCGACTCCATCGCGGTGAATTGGTAGTCGTATGCCTTCGCGCCCGGTCGCAACTGTACGGGGCTGGCCAAATGGAAGGCGTGCGGCCATAGACCCTTGGCCCAGTTGTTTGTGACCGGACCGGCATAGTAAACGTTCGTCGCATAAACGAACCCTTGACTGTCGGCTGTCAGCGCTGAGAAGTCGAAGCCATTCGCCTTGTGGTGCGCTAGCGCCTCATTGATCAATTCGTAAGCGCGTTGTGGCTGTTCGATTTGTTCGTCGGTGTAATACGTTTTCGGACGCTGAGCTCGGTAGTACGGCGCAACTACGTTCGTGTAGCGGCAGCGGCCGATCGAGTTTTCGTTGAAGAAGTCAAACACTGATCCACGGTTGCCGAAGCCGTTGTAGCCGGGCAGATTGCAGAATCGCTCGACTTCCTCG
The DNA here is from genome assembly GCA_963726075.1 of uncultured Acidobacteriota bacterium. Classification (GTDB taxonomy): domain Bacteria; phylum Acidobacteriota; class Blastocatellia; order Pyrinomonadales; family Pyrinomonadaceae; genus UBA11740. The sequence continues at coordinate 266,180 of CAVSAQ010000003.1, forward strand.
CGCGGAATTGTTGCCGGCGAATCGCTGAAGTCGATCAGCAGGCACAGCCCGATAAAATCGCCCACGGTCTGACGTTGGGGCGGCGCGAGCAGCGGACCGCCGGCGGCAGCAATACCTCTTATGATCCGCAATTGATCACGCCGTTCCTCGCGGCGCTGGTCACAGCGTCTGCCGGACATGCGCAGGGCGGACTCGCGCCCCGCAGCCATGGCGCTTTCGTGGCGCACGCGTAAACCAGGTGGCAACCCAGATGCGGCGCCGTCGAGTGGATCGGCCGTGAGGCCGGCGGGCTGCAAAGCGTTGCCGTCGGGGCTCAACTGCGCCACTTCGTAGTAGCCAGTCGCCGGGTTCTCGGTGATCGTGAAGCCGTCGAGAGTCTCGAAGACCGCGTAGTTTTGATCGCCAAACCCGCGTACTTGAATGGTGCTACCGTCGGGTTGGGTGAAGGTGAAGATTCGGCCATTGAATTGTGTTGACATAGTCGGGTGCCTTTCTGGCTCTGTGGTTTTGACGGTAATTGGTGGTTCGCAATTGAGAGCGGGAAAAACAAACCACCTTTTTGGGTTCGGCCTGCGAGGGTCGAGCCGCAACTGATATCGTGCCGGGGATTCTAATCGGCGTGGGGACTGGGTGCAAATATTCGCCTCGCAGTGGAGGATCCCCTGGAAGAGTTTTTTGTCACCGCAGGCACCGTGAAAATTGTTCGGCGATAGGCGCCCAGTTCGTTCGTTCCGATCGCCGGTGTGGTGGCGCTGCTTGCCTCTTTTGGCTTAGGAGCTTAGTTTCACGCCATGTCGGTCCGCGAATGGAAACTGGCCCGCCGATCATTGCCGTACGGCGAACGCACGCTCGTGATGGGCGTGCTCAACGTCACGCCTGACAGTTTCAGTGACGGCGGACAGTTCTTTGCGTTTGATCGCGCCCTCGCTCAAACCGAGCAAATGTTGGCGGAAGGCGCTGACATCATTGATGTCGGAGGTGAATCGACGCGTCCGGGTTCTGAATTCGTTTCGGAAGATGAAGAATTGCGCCGCGTGATTCCGGTAATCGAGCGGCTCGCGTCATCATCTTCCATTCCAATTTCAATTGATACAACGAAGCCTTCAGTCGCCCGCGCCGCATTGGAAGCAGGCGCAGAAATCGTCAACGACATCTCCGGCCTCCGTTTCGATCAAGCCATTGCGGACGAAGCAGCCAGAGCCAGGGCCGGCCTGATCTTGATGCACTCACGCGGCACGCCGAAAGACATGCAACAGATGCCGCCGGTCGCAGACATCATGAGCGAGGTCATCAGCGGTTTGCGTCAAAGCGTAACCATCGCTGAACAGCGCGGCGTTCCACGCGAAAGCATCGCCATCGATCCCGGAATCGGTTTTGGCAAGACGGCCGAACAGAACGTTGAGTTGATTGCGAAGCTGGATCATCTGGCGCAGGCGTTTCCGGACCTTCCGCTAATGATCGGCACGTCACGGAAGTCGTTTATTGGGAAGTTACTCGATAACGCGCCGGCGGATCAGCGACTCTTCGGAACACTCGCGAGCATCGTCGCGGCCGTGTTGAAAGGCGCACACATTGTGAGAGTTCACGATGTTAAAGCCGCCGCTGACGCGGTGGAGGTATTGAATGCTATTCGCGCGGTGAGATAGCACGGCGCGGCCGGCTGTCATTCGTACCAAATCTCAATCTCGTATCCATCCGGATCTGCGACATAGACAAACGGAAATCCTGGCGCGAATTCTCCACGCCCGCAGGATCTTTCCGCCGGCGCGCTCGGCTTCCCGCACTGCCTTGTCGATATCTTTTGGAGTCTTAAGCCGAAAACCGAAGTGATCGATGCCGGATCGCTTGCCCGCCTTTCTTGAATTGCGCTCGAATGCAATCACGTCATGAGGACCCGGCCCGAGCACCTGAATACTGTTTTCGTCTCGGTAGTATTCTTTAACTCCGAACAAGCTGCGATAGAACTTCAGCGAACGATCCGGGTCCTTGACGGCGAGGCTGATATGCGTGAGACCGTGGGTCTTGATCATCTTTAGCCGGCTTCATCCGCTGACGGTCCATAAATCGCCGGCACGGGAATGTCGAGGAGCCGCAGGTAAACGCCGAGTTGTGCGCGGTGATGGATCAGGTGACTCAAGATGAAACCGCGGATCACGGCCGTGCGCTGCAGTGTAAAGAATGTCTTGCCGGTCATCTTCAGCGACCACTTTCCCTGCCAACTCTCATCGGTAGCGGTTTCGAGCGCCGCGCGGGCCGAAGCAACATTCTTGTCGAACATTGCCAGCAATTCCGAAGCTGATTTCGCTTCTTCCTCACGATAGGGTTCGGCCCCTTCCGGCTGGACGTCCAATTCGTCACCATCAAAGGTTGACGCGGTCCAACCGGCTATGTTCGCAACATGCGAAGACAGAGCGCCGAGCGTCATCGATTTCTCATGTGGCTTCCAGTCGAACTTGCCGTCTGGCACTCGCTCGAGGCTCTTGCGTGCGTTCGCCATCTCATGATCAAACTCGGGCAGAATAGTTTGGCTGATAGACATGAAAAACCTCCGTGTAAAATAGAGTGGCACAGACTTCAGTCCGTGTGCAGCGAGTAGTTCGGCACCCTCCGGCTGGACTCACGTTCAAGGGTCTTGCGCGCGTTCGCCATCTCATGATCGACTCAGGAAGAAACATGCCTGATCGGCATAATCTTGAGCCCACGCACGAGAAGGAACCGATCTGCGTTTTCACTTTTACACCCCAGTACAATAGTGATTTCCGGAGGTGTTTGAGACTGATGGCCAGGGTGGGAACGAGAATTCGGGCCTGTGATTTTCACGCTGAACCGGCAGGCCCGCCAACTGTTACGACGCGTGGGGAATCAACTAAGACGTGAGGAGGCTATCGTTTTTTCGAGATGTTGGCCGATTTCCTCTTTTGACGGTCCTCGCCTTTTTTTTTGTTCCGCTCTTTTTGCTGTTTGAGCATTCGTTTCAATTTCTCTTTCGTCGTCTCTTTTTTCTTTGCCATAATTTGCGCCGATAGATGAGGGTCGGAGCATTCTTTTAGAAAAGTCCAACCCGTGTGGACGAGGTCAAGGAGTTCCAACCTCGCAGATACTCGCTCCTTTCTACGGAAATAAGCCAAATCGTTCTCAGTTAATAAACCGTCGAGCATCGAAGCGATGAACGTCAGGGATCCTAAACCCAGACCAGACGTGCGATTTTGAATGCCCGCAAAGAGCTTACGGTCCTCCGGGCATTGATTGGCCACGGCCCATTGAAGTCGACCGTCGACCGACAGAACGTCCAATGGGAAAAGCCGGCAGCATAAGGGTCGAGTTTCATATATGGTGCACCTTCGACCCAATCGGTCGAGCATGGGACACGCGCCGTCTTGCAATCGTTGTATGAACGATACTCCATCTATTCGGACCAGCGGCACGCCGAGTTGTCTTAGCCTCGGAACTTCCGAGTCGGCTATGTAAACGGGGCCACCCTTTTCACAACACGAAGTGCAGCCTTTGCAATTGACCAATCTTGAGGAGGCGAGCGTGGCTTGACTAGCTAAGACGGGTAACGATCGTATCATATCTCCTCCTGAGCACAGTTCAGTTTCGCCCGCACCTTAGGCAGTTCCTTGGAAATTAACTTTACTTTCTCCGCCTCGGCAGCATAAATCCAAACATAGTCGGGAACATTCTGACCCTCTTTAAAATGCTCAATTTGTCTCTTGTATTTGCTGTCTGCTAATGGCTGTCCTTTGTCATTCCGCAATCGATCGAGGTCGAGCCATTCTTCTGATCGTCTAGCAGGATCTCTTTCCGCGAAGTTCTTTGAGGGTCGCAGTATTACATCAGATTTCTTCAGCCCCCCAACTTCGGCAATAGCAGATCTGATTTCGGCCAGCGTGCAAGTGTGATCGATTCTAAAACTGAGTTTCGCAACTGCGTAATACGGCAGGCGATGCAGAATCCGGAAAACAATTCCCTTAACCGTATCAGACCCCTGATTTAGGAGGTGGAATAGCAACTCGTCGTCGGTTGCTAGCAGCAGATCTCGAACATAGTCGCTATTTGGAACATTAAGATTGTCCAACTCATAAAAGTCGTCACCGAAGATGTGCATATTAAATGCGTGATGAAGCATTACTTCATAGGCGATGCAATCTGGGTGCTCGAAGCAATCCTCCGTTAGTCTCTCTTTTGCCTGCAAGAGTGAAATGGCCGGACCTACAGCAGAGGAGGAAAGCCGCAATTCCAGATCTCGCTTATATCGTTTGGGTTCGCGCTCGGCAAATTTCTCGGCATGGTTCGGCGCAAGCGGATCGTAGTAAATAGCTATTCCACTCAAGAGACTTGGAAAATTGGGGCTTGTTCCGGTCCGTAAGCCACTAAAGTAGTTGTCGCGCCGATAATGGTCGATCCGATCGAGATCAAGGAGCCCACTTACCAGTTCGTGTAGTACCAAAAGCTTTACTTGTTTGCGCGGCGTTTTGTTGGCAAGGTAGTCCCGATTGCCCGACACTAGGTAACACACCGCAGACTTGTCAATCTTTGACTTGTCGTTAAATAGTTCAGACAAGTGCGGCCGCCGACTGCTCCGTGGTTGGTCAATAGCGCGCCGTACGGAAGCTTCATGTATCTTGCCGGATCCTTCGATTAGCTGACATGCGACATCTTCGTGGTGTATCCGTTCTCCAAAGGCAGACCAAAAGTCCTGATTATTTTCAAGCGCGTGCGAGAATGGAAAGTGGCCGACGTCATGAAGTAAGAGCGCGAGATAGAACTCCTCAAGTAGCCCTGTGCGTTGCAGAAAGTGAGACAAGTACTCAGGCTCCTTAGGATCCATGCGACCATTTCGCTTTTCACCTACTACAATTCTCTGGGCGGCAAGAAAGCCTAAGTAACATGATCCAATTGCGTGCGCTAATCTAGTGTGCGTTGCCGACGGAAAGACGAGAAATGAAAGATTACTTTGCCGCAAAAAACCTTGCCTCGTAAACTCGACGGTTGAAAGAAATGGTAGTAACTCTTTAGCTTCCTTGTAGGAGCTAATAGAATCTCCGTACTTCCTTGAATCGCCAGGCGCAAACCCAACATCGAAAAAACTGCGCGGATGCTCGCTGACGGCAGCTTCTTCGAACGTAACAAAATCGTAAAGTGGATCGTAATAAGTGATCCGACGTGTTTTCATTGCAACTCAGAATGAATACTGCTTGCCAACTCAAAGTATTTTTTCGACAAGTTGTGATTTGGATTTCGCTTCGACATCACAAACTCTTCATAGTAAAGGTCCGGTACATAGGGAAGTACGTAATCTACTTTTGCATTAATCTCTTTCTCGAATCGCGCAACGTTTTGTGATTGTTTTTCCTGAGGACATGCTGACACTACTATTTTGTATTGCTTCGAGGCGGCGCGGCAGATCTCCACAATCCGTTTAATGCCATATCGATTCTGAGCGTCCAATCTACATACTAAGATTTCCATTTCAGCGATCTTAAGCGCCAGTGCCGCAAACGTTGAGAGGCCGCTCCGTGAATCGATCAGGATATAGTCCAAAGAGTAGACGCGCCGCATCATAGGCAACAATTCGTCTGAAATGAAACGCTGTGTAGCTTCGTCCCAGTTGATCTCATCCAGCAGGTTCGAATCGCTAATCGTAGGCAGTAGAAAAACGCGCGGCACCTCGTCTCTGCGAAATGCTACTTCGTGCACGTATTCTTCAAGATTGAATTCATCATCCTTTGGAGCTGTTAGAAGTGCTAAGAGGTCACGGCCATCGCTTACTGACACGTTCAAAATATGATTTAAGCCACCAGCTTCGACGTCCAGATCAATTAGACCGACTCGCTGACCTTTTTGGCTAAGTTGGTATGCAACGTTGACTAAGCTAAGTGAACGCCCAACCCCACCCTTGAACGAATAGAAATTAATAATTTTCATATTACGTACGACAGATACTATTTTTACTTTTTGCGGGTGCCGCGCGTTAGGCCTTTTCTCGGTCTTTGTCGTTTTGTCGACACTTCGTCAACCAGTCGGTTAAATCCTTCATCGATGGTTCGACTTTGGTCAGCTTTCTCAACAAAACGCAATACGCGGTCATATATCGCAGTCTGGAGACTATTAATTACCGTTTCATCCATGAGGGTTTCCTTCACTGCCATGCGGAGTAGATACCCCGAAACTTCGAGCTTGCTCCCAACTCCCTTTGTGTATCGGTCAAGCCTGAGGAACGCCTCTGTAAGATAAGAGTGAATCGAGAGAATGAACTGCTGGTTATACCACAGACCGATACTTGAATCCCTTAGCCCGAGTATCGAGTTAAGGACTCGGTCCAGAAGAGAGCTGTACGAGTGTTCTTCTAAAATGCGTTCAAGTTCTGAACTGCCGCGTAAGCTGGCAAGCGTAAGCAAGATACCACCCAAACCCGAGCGATCTTCGTAATACAGTGGTTGATCCACTTCCTGCGAGAGAATGGTCAGGTACTCTTGCTCGTATGCGAAGGACCGCCGGTCGTTGAGTGCGTTAAGATAGGCTATTGCGATCTCGGGAACTGCGGCCTTTGTGGATTTATCCTGAATCGATAGCGTCTCAACAAGTGCGCGCAAACCCCATGTCGTGTAAAGCAGCTTACGGTTTGATCTGTCTTCGCCGCCGGTTATTAGCTGATCATCAAAACGGCCGACAATCCACCTGCTGGCATCTTTTATTCTTTGCTTGATTTCCTCCTTCCGCGATTCTCCCAGTTTGAGCACCTCACTATTCATTGCTTCGTAAAGCGCTAACACTACTACCGAAGTAAAATAGGTATCGGTGTATATCTCTTGTGTCTTTTTAACGCGCCGAAAAGTGTTGGTACCGCCCCAACGGCAGCCGTCGTCATCAATTAAGCAATGTTGTGGATCTAGTAGAAAATCTAAAGCTCGATGAGCAACTTCACGCGAGGACTCCGCGATCCCTTCTGCACGGCTTGAAGGAGTCGTTCCAGAACTCGTGCACCATTGCACAAAAGTCCAAAGCAAACGCGGCAAAATCTGTATATTGATCTGTGGAATCTGGTATTGGCGAATAAGGGCTTGGGAAGAAACCAGTCTTATTAATTTGCTTCAGAAAAAATGTAGTATCCTTGAATAGCACATCGCGCGGGAGGAGGAGCTTCTCGAATTTGTCCGGAGCCGCTTTTGCTGCAAAGTAAAAAGGCCGTAAGCATTCACCGATTTTAAATACTTGAGTTTCTGTTGCTTGCTCCTCCGATTCACTATCTACCCAAGCGTTCTTTTCAAGACGCACTTTCGATAAACCAATTAGAATTCTGTCGACTGCGTCAAGAAAAGTTGAGGTTCTTTCCATTGTGGCCCTGTCTTTGAATTCGTAGAGATGAGTGTGCGCTCACCTGAAGGTAATAATGCTGGAATTCCAACCCCGGGAAATCGCGGCGGATTATACGCACGGTGGGGGAAATGTTGCAAGCACTTTTAACTTCTGGTAGTGCTCCGTTGAGACCGTGTTGCTAAAACAGAATCAAGTGTCAGACACGATGAAACGCAACAGATACGATGTAATCGTTGTTGGCGGAGGGCATAACGGCCTCGTGAACGCGGCGTATCTCGCGCGCGCGGGTAAGCGCGTGCTCGTGCTAGAGCGGCGACACGTCCTGGGCGGCGCGGCAGTCACGGAAGAGGTCTTTCCCGGCTTCAAATTCTCAGTCTGTTCATACGTCGTTTCGCTGCTGCGGCCGGAAATCATTCGTGAGCTTGAGCTGCCGCGTCATGGCCTGGAGATTCTGCCGCTCGACGGCACATTCGTGCCGATGCCGAGTGGCGACTACTTGTGGCGCGTCGATGACCCGGCGAAGACGCGGAGCGAGATTGCGCGGCATTCGAAGCTCGACGCCGAAGCTTACTTTGAGTACGGAAAAGCAATGGTGGAAATGGCCCGCTTCGTCAAACCGATGTTGAGTATGACGCCACCAGATCCGGCCTCGCTGAATCCGAAAGGACTGCTCGACCTGCTGACGATGGGCCGTCGTTTTCAGAAGCTCTCGCCGGACGACAAGTACAACCAGGTGCAGTTGATGACGATGAGCGCCGTCGATTTTCTCGATCAATGGTTCGAAACCGACGTGCTCAAGGCGTTGATGGCGGCATCAGGAATTATCGGCACGTTTCTCGGCGTGCGCTCGCCGGGAACTGCGTACGTGCTGTTGCATCACTACATGGGTGAAATTGATGGTGCTTTTCGGTCGTGGGGACTGTCGCGCGGCGGCACCGGCGCGATTTCGAATGCGATTGCTGAGGCGGCGCGCGAAGCCGGCGCCGAGATTCGAACGGAAACGCCGATCGCGAAAATCCTTCTCAAGAACGGCGAAGCGAAAGGCGTCGTGCTGGAAAGCGGCGACGAGTTCTACGCCGATGTAATCTCATCCAGCGTCGATCCGCGTCTGACGTTCATGAAGATGGTTGGCGAAGAGCATTTACCCGAAGACTTCGTGGACGATATCAAGCGATATAAGTTTCGCGGTTCGTCCGGCAAAGTGAATCTTGCGCTCGATGCTTTGCCGGATTTCAAAGCGATGCCCGGCACGGGGCCGCATCTGCGCGGCGCAGTTTCAATTTCGCCGAGCGTCGAATACATGGAACGCGCTTACGACGACGCGAAATACGGCCGCTTCTCACGACGGCCCTACATCGACATGGTAATTCCTTCGCTCACTGATCCTTCGGTGGCGCCGCCCGGCAAGCACGTGATGTCATGTTTCGTGCAGTACGCGCCGTACAATTTGAAGGAAGGGAACTGGGACGAGAAGCGCGAAGAGTTCGGCGACACCGTCATCAACACCATCGCAGAGCACGCCCCGAACATTCGAGACATCATTCTGCACCGCCAGGTCGTAACGCCGCTCGATCTTGAGCGCGAATTTGGATTGTCGGAAGGAAACATCTTTCAAGGAGAGCTGACTTTGGAGCAACTCTTTTTCCTCCGCCCCGCTCCAGGTTGGGCGCAGTATCGTTCGCCAATCAAGAACCTTTACATGTGCGGCTCGGCCACGCATCCCGGCGGCGGCATCATGGGCGCGAACGGGCGGAATGCGGCGATGATGATTTTGAAGGACAAGTAAGTTTCGAGTTATGAAGTCAGTACCATCTGCGTCAGCGGATGGGTCAACGCGTCGAGCTGAATTGAATCACTCACCCACCCGCTGACGCAGGTGGTACTGACCTCATCACAAAACTCGAAACTCGGAACCCGAAACTCGAAACTGATATGAAATCAGTCATCATTCTCGGCTCAGGCCACAATGCGCTTGTCACCGCGTACTATCTCGCGAAGGCAGGACTGAAACCTTTGGTGCTGGAGCGCCGTGAAGTCATCGGCGGCGCCTGCGTCACTGAAGAATTTCATCCAGGCTTTCGCGGTTCGTCTTTGGCGGGCAGCACCGGCCCCCTTCTGCCGCAGATCGTCAATGACCTCCAATTACAAAAGCACGGCGTCGCGTTCATCAAACCTGCCGTCAAGGTTTGCGCATTGAATCTGGACGGGCCGGCGATCAGCATTTACGAAGACGCCAGGCGTACGAGCGAAGAGCTGTCATCGGTGGCTCCGCGCGATGCGGCGAAGTATCCGGAATTCGTTGCGACATTTGAGCACATCGGTCGCGCGCTCAGGCCTTTGCTGACTCTGACGCCGCCGAACATTGACGCGCCTTCGAAGAGCGAGTTGTGGAATCTTGGAAAACTCGGCTGGGCGGTTCGCGGGCTCGGAAAGAAAGATGAGTATCGGCTGCTGCGTTACGGCCCGATGGCCGTTGCCGATCTGGCTGGTGAATGGTTTGAGAATGAATCAATGCGCGCGATCGTCGCCGCGCGTGGAATCTTTGGAGCCTTCGCCGGCCCCTGGTCCGCAGGAACTTGCGGACAGGTTTTGCTTCAGGCGGCAAACGATGGCAGCGCAATCGCACCGGCCACTTTCGTGAAAGGTGGCATGGGCGCCCTGACGAAGGCGCTTGCAAAAGCGGCTACCGAAGCCGGGGCTGAGATTCGCGAGAACGCGGAAGTAGCACGAATCGAAGTCGCCGATGGCCGAGTGTCAAAAGTTGTGCTCTCGAGCGGCGAAGAATTGCCGGCATGGACGTGCGTATCCTCGCATGATCCGGGAATCACCTTTCTTGAGTTGATGGATCCTGGCGAGCTGGAACCCAGTTTCCGAAACAAGATTCAAAACTACCGCGCAGTGGGAACAGTCGCGAAAGTACATCTGGCGCTAACGGCCCTGCCGGAGTTTGTAAATATTGAGAGTGCCAACGGAGATTGCCGCGAAAAGCTTTCCGGACGGATTCATATCGGACCGGAGATTGACTATCTCGAGCGCGCCTTCGACGCGGCGAAGTATGGTGAATTCTCAACACAGCCGTACATGGATATTACGATTCCGACGCTCACCGATTCGTCCTTAGCTCCGAACGGAGCGCACGTGATGTCGATTCATGCACAGTTCGCGCCGTACAAACTTCGGTACGCAGGCGTCCCGCCTGCTTCGGGCGTTGCGCAAGGCAGCATGCCGGAGGCATGCGTACCGGATTCGTGGGATTCTCGCCGCGAAGAACTGGGTGATGTGATCGTTGACGCGCTGTCGGCGTACATGCCGAATCTGCGGGAGCTAATCGTTGGACGACAAGTTTTGACGCCGCTCGATCTTGAACGAACGTACGGGCTCAGCGGGGGACACATTCACCACGGCGAGATGTCTTTGGATCAGCTCTTCACGTTCCGGCCCGTGATTGGGTACGCGCGGTATCGAACGCCAATTGCAGGGCTCTACCTGTGCGGTTCGGGAACGCATCCCGGCGGTGGCGTGACGGGCGCGCCGGGATTCAATGCGAGTCGAGAGATTCTGAAGGATTTGAAAGCAAAAATTTGAACCACAGAGCGTGGTCAGAACCGCCTGCGGTAGCGGGCGGTTGTAGTTTGGCTGTCCGGTCGAGAGATACAGAGATCAACCACCCGCTACCGCAGGTGGTTCTGACACTGTCCTCTGTGGAATTTCCTACGCCGCGCTCTCCTTCGACATTCCAATCACGGCGCCAATCGCACCGAACAACAATCCAACTCCCATGAAAACGAAGCCGATAATGGTGCGCGTGCCTTCCACGAATCCGGTGCCCACTAACCGAATCCACTCAGCCGGTCCGGCGTCGTGAGGGACGATCATCAACCCCGTTGCGATCAAGAAAGATCCGAGCGCCATCAGCATCAGCCATGAAGACGTGATCTTTGCACGGCCGATCTTCTGGCCAATCTCGCTGTGCGAGTAGCCGTAAGAGAGGTAAATTGCGAAGCCCAGCGCCAGCCACGCGATGAACCGCCAGTAAGATCCGCCGGGCAGGTAATAGATCAAGAACGCACAGGTCACCGCGCCGAGGCCCGGCAGAAACCATGGCCCCAAAGGAACCCGGAACGGCCGGTGGCGAAGTGGATCTTTATAACGCAGAACGATCACACCGACGCACACCAGAATGAAAGCGAAAAGTGTCCCGATGTTTGTCAGGCTGACCATCTCATCGACGGTCGCGAACGCTGCGATACCGCCGACCAACACGCCCGTAAGAATCGTTGTGACGTGCGGCGTCTTAAAGCGCGGATGAACTGAGGCGAACACGGAAGGCAGCAATCCATCGCGCGCCATCGAGAAGAAAATGCGCGGCTGGCCCAACTGAAACACGAGCAGAACAGCGGTGTGGGCGACGACTGAGCCGAACGCGATCACCCCGGCCTGCCAACGGGCGTTGGGCGCCACTGAAGTCAGCGCGACCGACAGTGATTTGTCGAGGTCGCCCTTGGACCACGTGCTTAAAGCTTCGAAAGGCACTGCGCCGGTGAACACCGCGGCGACCGCAACGTACAGAACGGTGCAGACGATCAGGCTGGCGATAATCCCAATCGGCAAATCACGCGCCGGGTTCTTCGTTTCTTCGGCCACGGTCGAAACCGCGTCAAATCCGATGTAGGCAAAGAAAACGACCGCGGCGCCGGTGAACGTTCCTGACCATCCCATCGGCTGGAAAGGCTTCCAGTTCTCGACCATCGTCGATGGCGAGACGAAATAGAGCATCAACGTGATGAAGAACAACAAGACGATGATCTTGATCGCGACCATCCCGGCGTTGAAGTTGGCGGACTCTTTGATTCCCCACACGAGCACGACCGTGACCAGGGCGACGATGCCGAAGGCGGGCGCATTAAAAACGATTGGGTACCCAAATAAGTTAGGCGCCGCCGCCAGGACTTCGGGCGTGGCCGTGCGATAGTTATTGACCAGCCATTCAGGCAGCGTGATGCCTATTGTCCTGAGCAACTCATTGAAGTAACCGGCCCAGCTAATCGCCACCGCGACGTTACCGATGGCGTATTCGATGATGAGGTCCCAGCCGATAATCCAGGCGACCACTTCACCCAGAGTCGCGTACGAGTATGTGTAAGCCGAACCAGAGATCGGCACCATCGACGCAAGCTCGGCGTAGCACAACGCGGTGAAGCCGCACACGACGGCCGTAATTACGAAGGACAGCGTCAGCGACGGTCCCGCGCCGGGCCTTACCAAAAGACCTTCGAGAGTTTTCTCGCCGGCCGACGCAGTTCCAATCGTCGCAAAAATTCCCGCGCCGATGATCGCGCCGATACCGATCAACGTGACGTCGAAAGCACCCAACGTACGTTTCAGGGAAAACTGTGGCCCACCGGCGGCCGCCAAAATGTCGTCCAGATTTTTCGTGCGAAAGATTCCGCGCAGCAAGGTTCGTCGTCTCCTTCAGCCGGATTTAAATACGATCGCGATGAGAAGTCGCGCGGAGAATAACAAAGAAAATGCGAAGGGCAAAGAGAAAAGCGGCGAAGTGATAGAGCATTTGATTTAAAGAGTGAACTGATTATTGCGACGCGTAGCGTCGTTGTGACTTTAGCCCAGCCTTTTAAGGCTGGGATCAAGTTCAACACACCCCGCGTCGCGTAGCGACGCATTGATTGCATGCTGGATTTCATTCGTCGCTATGCGACGGGCTCGGTCTTGGCTGACCCGGTCCCGGCCTTGAAAGACCGGGCTAAGTTCATTGCGACGCTACGCGTCGAAATTCAAGGCGTCAGTTTCTTAAGGCGATAAGCGAAGAGCGGAAGCGCGCAATACATCCGCTCATCTTTAACGTACCTCTTACCTCTTCGCTCTTGGCCCTTCGCGCTTTGCCCCGATTCGTTTCGTTGATAGACTTCGACTGAACTACTTTCTGATCCGAAATGACTCCTGAAACCAAGCCTGCGCGGGTTCTTTACGAGAATCTCGATACGAGTTTTGTGAATGTTTGGGCGCTGCTGCGTTATTTGTCGCAGCGCTCGTTCATCGGCCGCGTGCACGTAGAGCTCGAGAATTACTCGGCCGACGTGTTTGTGAATGGCAGTGAAACGCCCATGGTTCACGAAATCGATCGCGACGCCGGCACAGACGTGGTGGAAGAGGCGGCGCTGCATCGGCTGGTTCTGCGTGTGCGCGAATCATCCGGGTCGATCAACGTCTACGAAGGCGTTTCAGAATCGATTCCGCCTCAGACTGAATCACCACTTGAGTCCCCACCGCCCGCCGATGAAATTGTGCCGGTGGCCGAACCTGAAGCGGCAACTCCGGAAGCGATTGCGGCAAGCGTCGCAAAAGACGAGGAAGAAACGGTGATGGCTACGGAAACGGTTACCGTAGTCAGGCAAGCAAACGACGGTGAGTGGAGCGAGACCATGCGAGTCAGCGGTGAATTGATCGCCGGCCTCGAGCGGGCCGCAACCTCGTTTGGGGCTGACTTCGATTCGCTGTTTCGCGAGACGCGAATCTCATTGGCGGATGATTACGCCTTTCTAGATCCGATGACGGGTCAACTGCGTTATGAAAATTCCACCGTGACTGTTAACCGTGACTCACAACCGCAAGGCTACGTCGCCGGCGTCAGTGAAGCTTTGCGACGCGTGGTCGATCAAATCGCGACTGGTGAGCGAGAGCGCCGCACGCGCGAACGAATCGCACTTGAATTGGCCCGCGTGGCGCGAAAGCACAACGAAGCGCTGGTGCGATCCGGATTCAGTGAGCAACTCGATCGGATTGCGGGAACGAAAGTCCTTTAGAAAAAAACGTCAGTAGTCCGTTGTCAGTTGTCAGTCGTACGGTCGGTCAACCGGCCTGCTACTTGATGCGCGGCCTGATTAGCCAGCGTGCAACTGACCACTGACCACTGACCACTCGCGATGTTCCGAAACATCCTCTTCCCAACTGACTTCACGGCGCACGCGCGGTCGGCGTTAAAGTATGCGGCGGCGTTTGCGCGCGAGGCCGGTGGCCGGGTCATGCTTTTTAGTGTTCAAAGCGGCGAAGTGCCGGCGAATCTGATGACCCTGCCCGAGCGCGTGCTCAAGGAGCAGGAGAATGAATGGCTGCTGCAACTGCGCCGCGAAGTCCGGCAGCTCCTTGCCGATCCGCTGTTAGACGGAATTGAAGTTGAGCCAGTCATCGTGGAAGGCGAGCCGGCTTCCGAGATCGCCAAAGCAGTCGGCGACTACGACATCGATCTGGTAACCGTAGTGACGCATGGCCGGGGCGGCCTGGCGCGCGCCCTGTTCGGATCGACCGCCGAAGAGATCATCGCCGAAGCGCCGTGTCCCGTTCTGACGATCCGTCCACCGCAACATGATTTCGTCGAGCACCGCGGAAACTCAACCGACATTCGTCTCAATAGAATTCTGTTGGCGACAAACTTCCGCCCGTCCTCGATTCCGGCTACCAGCATGGCGCGCGAAATTGCCCGAACGCACAATGCCGAGCTGCATGCGGTTTACGTCATAGGCGATTACTTCGAGCAGCTTTCTGTCATGTTTCCCGAAGGCGGAACCTCGGCATTGTCGCGCATGCGCCAGGAAGTCCAGCAGCGCATGCAATCATTCGAGGGCGAGGGCAACGGCAGCGTCACGACTCATATTGCCGAAGGCCGGCCGTACGCTGAGATTGTGAGGATCGCCGCCGAGATCGATGCGGATTTGATCGTCATTGGGATGACAGTGCATGCGTCGCTTTTCGGCGGCGCGCCGGCACTGGGTTCGGAGATCGAACGCGTCGTGCGGAATTCACCGTGCCCGGTGCTATGTGTTCCGTCGGGCAAAGTCGTAACGCCGCTTCCCGCCTTTTCTCATCCGCAGGCCGTGCCGCAACCGCAAATGTGAACCTTACAGAACCGCGAGCAGTAGCGAGTGGGATAAGGGTGCCTTCCTGGCAAACAATTCCGAAAGCGAGCAGGCTTGTAGCCTAAAAATAGCGTCTTTATTCCGCTCGCTACCGCTCGCGGTTCTGTAACGTCCCCGCCCGAGGGTCGCCGGAAGTTTGACCGCAAACATCGGATAGAACCGCCCTCGTCGACTGCGTATCATCTGCTCATCAAATACTGAGAGGTGAAGTAAGATGTTGCAGCCGATATCAACAACTCCGGTGGTCATGACTAATCCCGAACTTTGGAATGCAGTCCTTGAGCGAGACGCTTCGCGCGACGGCAGTTTCGTTTTCGCCGTGCGTTCCACGGGGATTTACTGCCGGCCGTCATGTCCGGCGCGCCGTCCAAAACGCGAGCAGGTGAGCTTCTTTCGCGTGCCTGAAGCCGCAGAGCAAGCCGGTTTTCGCGCGTGTAAGCGTTGTCATCCGCGCCGCGCGAGCGCGAACGATCCGCAAATTGAGCTGGTGCGTCAGGTTTGTCACGTGATTGACGAGCACGAGGAAGATACCGCCACACTGGAAAGCTTGAGCGCAGCAACCGGAGTTAACGCTCATCACTTACAACGCACGTTCAAGCAGGTGATGGGAATTACACCGAGACAGTACGCTGAGTCGCGCAAGCTTGAACGATTCAAAGCCGGTATTAAGAAAGGTGCGTCGGTGACCGACGCGATGTACGACGCCGGATACGGATCCAGCCGGGCGCTCTATGAAAAATCTTCCGAGCAGTTGGGAATGACGCCGGCGACCTATGGCCGCGGGGGAAAGGGAATGCGAATCGTCTTCACGATTTCTCAGTCACCGCTCGGCCGTTTGTTAGTCGCGGCGACTGAACGCGGAGTCTGCGCCGTGACGATTGGCGACTCGGATGCGGAACTAACCCGTGGTTTGTTCGCCGAGTATCCGAATGCAGCGATCGACTCGAAAGACACCTCGATCAGCCCTTCACTGAATCTTTGGTTGCAGAAAGTCCTGGACTCGCTGAACGGCGAATCTCGTTTGATCGAGCTGCCCATGGACGTTCAAGCAACTGCGTTTCAAAGACGCGTGTGGGAAGAGTTGCGGCGCATCCCGTTCGGCTCAACCCGTTCATATCAGGAGATTGCGAAAGCTATCGGCAAACCGAACGCGGTGCGTGCGGTGGCGAGCGCGTGTGCCAGCAACCGTTTGGCGTTGGTCATCCCTTGCCATCGAGTCATCCGGGAAGATAAGAGTTTGGGTGGATATCGTTGGGGGCTGCAGAGGAAGAAAGAATTGTTGGCGAAGGAACAAGCTGCGCTGCGATGACAATTTTCTCGCCGCGTAGCGGCAAAATGTTTATAGAATCTACTGCTCGTTGAAGAGTTGCGGCTCGGCGAATTGAAGATCATTTCGCCGAGCCGCTGTCATTTGTGACGCGATGTTCTATAAACATTTCGTGCCTAACGGCACGGAACCTTGGACGGCCCCAAACTTCACTCTACCGATGGACGATTGCTCTGCGGGTCGCTCTTAACCCACACCGTCTTGATGTTCACAAACTCCCGGATTCCGAACTCACCCAACTCGCGGCCGTAGCCGGAATGCTTCACGCCACCAAACGGCAGGCGCGGATCGGAAGCGACCATTCCGTTGATAAAGACTGAGCCGGCTTCAATGTCTTCGATGAAGCGCGTGCGTTCGTTATCGTCGTTCGTCCACGCGGCCGAGCCGAGGCCAAACGTAGTGGCGTTCGCGAGTTCGATCGCTTCGTCAATCGAGCTAACCCGAAAAAGGGAAGCGACCGGGCCAAAGATCTCATCGCGAAATGCCGGCGAATCGCTCGTAATGTCCGCCAGCACCGTCGGCTCGTAAAAATGTCCGCGCGCGAGATCCCCTTCAAATTTCACTCGCTGCCCGCCAGTCAAAATCTTCGCGCCCGCGGCGACGCTTACCTTCACCTGATCTTCAACATCGGTCATGATTTGTTCCGTCGCGAGCGGCCCGATATCGATAGCTGAATCCAGCGGATCACCGACGCGCAGGCTTTTCATCGTCGCGACGAACTCGCTTTCGAATCGATCGTAAATGTCCTCGTGCACAATAAATCGCTTGGCCGCGATGCACGACTGCCCATTGTTAATCGTACGTGCTTTGACGGCGGTGCTTACCGCTTCGTCAAAGTTAGCCGACGGCATGACGATGAAAGGGTCGCTCCCGCCAAGTTCGAGCACAGCCTTCTTGATGTTCTTGCCGGCGATGCTCGCCACGCTGCGGCCGGCGCGCTCGCTCCCGGTCAACGTCGCAGCCGCAACGCGCGGATCTTCCAGCAACCCTTGCACGGCGTCTGTTCCGATTAACAAAGTCTGGAACGCGCCTGGCGGAAATCCCGCGCGGCGGAAAATGTCTTCGATTGCCAGCGCGCACTGCGGCACGTTCGAAGCATGTTTCAGCAGGCCGATGTTGCCGGCCATCAAAGCGGGGGCGGCGAAACGAAACACCTGCCAGAAAGGGAAATTCCAGGGCATGATCGCCAACACGATGCCGAGCGGCTGAAAATGAACATAGCTTTTCGTAGCATTCGTTTGAATGATTTCGTCGGCGAGATGCCGTTCGGCATTCTCAGCGTAGTAACGACAAACCCAGGCGCATTTCTCGGCTTCCTGCACTGCGGCATTGATGGGCTTTCCCATCTCGAGCGTCATCGTGCGCGCGAACGTCTGCTTTTCGTTTTCGAGAATCTCTGCGGCTCGCAGCATCTTCTCGGCCCGATCCGAAAACGTTGTGCGGCGATAGTCGCGGAAGGTTTCCGCCGCGCGACTTAACTTCTCTTCAATTTGTGATTGATTCAGCGAATCGAAGGTTTGCAGAACTTCGCCTGTAGCAGGATTAATCGATGCGATCGGCATGCGAGGATTATAGCCACAGCGTCAGGAGTCTGATACCGCGCCCGCATCTGCTTCCGGAATCGCCACAGTCCTGTGCTGCCGGCGCCATACAATCAGTCCCAAGCCGAGGATGATGCACGCGCTGCCGGCGATCAGACGCCAGTTGAGTTGCTCGTGCAGGACCAACATCCCCAAAATGACGGCGACAACGGGCGTCACCAAAGCGATCAGCATGGTGTTGGTTACGTCCATGTTTCGCACCAGCCAGTAATAAAGCCAAAACGCAATCACTGAACCGACGATGACGAGGTACATCAGAGAGAGAAATGCTGAAAGAGTCCAACGAAATTGCAGTGGATTACCTTCCATCGAGAATCCGGCGATGAGCAAAGGCACAAAACCGAAGACCATTTGCGAGGCGGCCAGAATCTGTGGATCGATTTTGCCGCCGTAGGCTTTCACCAAAACATTCGAATACGATCCGACGACAGCGCTCAGCACGAGCGCGATGCTGCCCAGCATCGCCATCGAACCGGCAATCGTCAGTTGATCGGAAAAGATGACGACGACGCCGAAGACTCCGAGCAGCACGCCGGCGACTTTTAAAGTAGTCATTCGTTCGCTGGGAAGATAGAAGTGCGCGATCACTAGCCCGAACAGCGGAAACGTTGATTGCAGCACGGCGGCCAGACCTGAGGAGATGTATTGCTCGCCCCAGAAAACCAGGCCGTAATTCAAAGTGAATTGCAGAACCCCACTGACGGCAATTAGGTACCATTCGCTGCGGGTGCGCGGCCAACGCGCGCGCCGAATCAGGATAATCGAACCAAGAATTGCTGAGGCGAGGACGAAACGGAGACCGGCAAAAGTGAATGGAGGCAGATCGCGCAGGCCGATCTTAATGAATAGCCAGGTCGATCCCCAGATGCCGCAGAGGATCAGCCAAACGATGCGGGCTTTCATTTGCTAATTTGTACCTTGAAACAGTTTGAACGATCAAAGCCCGGGCGGCGGACGGTTTGAAAGTAGCCCAGCGCTTCAGCGCTGGGATCACTGTCCGGAAAAGCAATTGAGCCCGTGAAACGGGCGAGATCCCTCTGCCGTCCGCTTCGCGGACTCGAAATCAAAGACTATTGCGTAACCCAGTCCCGACGTTTCGGAACTGGGCTACTCTCAAACGTTCGCTACGCGGATTCTAATGCGGCAACCAGTTCAAGACCTTACTTGTTCTGGTTATGTTGCATGTCCAACTTGATAATGTTGAACGCGGCGCCTTGGGGATCAGCCAGCACGGCGAAACGGCCGACGTTTGGAATGTCTGTCGGTGGCATGTACGTGCGTGCGCCGAGCGACGTGGCTTTTTGCACCATCGCATCGCAGTCATCAACCGCGAAATAGACTCCCCAGTTGGGCGGCATCGGGCCCATGTCGGGTTGGATTTGCATCATCCCGCCAATGTGCTCTTCACCGTTTACCCATTCGGTGTAGGGCATCCCTTTGTCGGCATCAGTCTTGGACTTCCAGCCGAAGAGCTTCGTGTAAAAATCCTTTGCTCTCTCGCTGTCCTTCGTCATCAGCTCGTTCCAGCACAGACTGTTGTTTTCATTTTTGATGCCGACGCCTTTGTGCTGGTTCGGTTGCCAGATGCAGAAGGTTGCTCCGGTTGGATCGGTGATCGCCGCCATCCGGCCGTGATCCATCACATCGAACGGCTCCTGCACGACCGTCCCGCCGAGTGACTTAGCTTTGGCGGCAGTTTCATCGGCGCTCTCGACCGCGACGTAACAGGCCCAGTGCGTAGGGACCTGTGCCATCTCGGCGCCTTTTTGATATGACGCGGCGACGTCTTTACCGTTGATCTTGTAAATCGTGTAAACCATGTCGGGCCCCATGGGATTGTCCTGGACGTCCCATCCGAACAGGTCGGTGTAGAACTTCTTCGCGCCCGGACCGTCGGTAGTGGCCAGTTCGATCCAAGAGAAACTTCCGGGGGCGTGTTCCATTTGTGTTTGTGCTGCTGCTGTATCGCTCATGATTTTTTCTCCTTTGAAATTGCTGGGGTCGCGATTCGTTTAGAGGCGGCCTACCGGCCGCCGGGTTCTCACGGCGGGCAGTAGCCCGCCTCTAAACAATCGGCGTTTGTCGTGGCGCAGGACTGTATCAGCCAGCCTGTAAATTTTCTAGCGGCGAACGGTGAATGGCTTGTAAAAAGTTGTGAAGTTTCGGGGGAGGTGGCAGTAGCCCGAGCGTTAGGGATGGCGCAGCAAAAAAAAGCGCGCAAGATGCGCGCGAACCGCAGGCAGGATGCCTGCGCTCCCACCCTAAAAACGAAATCGCGCTGCTTTCACCCGAAGATGCATAGCAGCGCAATCTCGAAGTCTTATGAATCACCGAAGCGATTCGTAAGATGGCAGCCTGTCCTCGTCAGGCGCAAGCCGCCATTTATATACCGGTAAGCAATCGGCGGTCGACGCTTTCCGGTCAGCACGCGATTCGCTTCAGTTAACTTCGCGTCCCTTGCGAGCCGCAAAATCTGTTTCCGCAAATCTCACATCAAAGCCGACAAGTCGGTATCAACGTGGTGCCGTTAGGTAGTTATTTTGGTGGCTGTCCTCCACCGCCGGTTACGTTCCGGCAACGAGGCTCGGATTTCTCCGAGCGACGTAGCTCACCACTAGCGGGTCCTTCCCAGTGGTTGCTACCCGTTTTTATCCGGGCGCTCAAGAAAGTCTTACGACTCTCCCTAGCAGACCTTTCGGTCTCAACGAAAGGCGTCATAGCAACTGCAAACCGCTCTGCCTTTGCTCTCTCTCAGAGTCTCGCGACTCCGTTCGCCGTCCCTTCGTCGGTCTCGATGGCCGTGACCGTCGTGACGGTTTGGTTTATACAGAAAACAAATTTTCTGGTCAAAGTTCCGTGTGTTTTATTTTTCAAAGACTGATTTATTTCACTTGGAGGCGCGAAAAACTCGGAGTTTTTTGAGAAGTTTTAGCGGGAAAAATAAAACAGCACCGGCGCATGTCGGAAAGTGTTTTTTCGACTCGGAATGGACAGAATCAACAAGATTCGCGAAAAGCTTAGCGGTCTCACCTTCTTATCATGTAAATCGTGTTAATCCTGTCTAGGTTTCAGCGACTTTCCGGTAACGAAAACAATTCGCGTCGTGATCGTTGACCATTCCGACCGCTTGCATGAACGAGTAGCAAATTGTCGGGCCGACGAATTTGAAGCCGCGGCTTAAGAGATCGCGGCTCAACGTCCTGGATTCGGCGGTCATAACGGGAACCGGCGCGCCGCGCTTGCGCCGCAAAGGCTTTCCGTCCACAAATCGCCAGACATACGCGTCGAAACTGCCGAACCCCTTCTGCACAGCGAGAAACGCTTTGCCGTTTTGAATCGCCGCCGCGATCTTCAGTCGGTTACGAATGATGCCTTCGTCGGAGAGCAGTTTCTCAACCTTGCGCTGGTCGTATTTCGCGACCTTTCGCGCGTCGAAATTGTCGAAAGCGCGACGATAACTATCGCGCTTCCGCAGAATCGTTTCCCAGCTCAGGCCGGCTTGCGCGCCTTCCAGAATAAGAAACTCGAACAGTATGCGATCGTCGTGCACAGGGACACCCCATTCGCGATCGTGATACTCGATGGACAGCGGAGTCTTTGCCCACTGACAGCGGGCTGGTGTGACAGGGGAATTCAAGTCGTTGCGGTGAATCGGTTACTTGTGATTACCGTTGGTGACGGCCTTAATCGCATTCAGCAGGTCGCCTGGTTCAACCGGTTTCGCAAGGTGGACCTGGAACCCGGCGGAAAGCGCCAACTTGCGATCGTTTTCAGCAGCGAATGCGGTCAAAGCAATCGCTGGAAGTTTTTTTGTGTCGGAAGCCATCGCGCGCACCTTGCGGATCAAGTCGTAACCGCTCTCGAGCGGCAAACCGATATCACTGACTAAAACATCAGGAGCGGCGGTGGACAAACTTTCGAATGCCCCCTGCGCGGTATCGACGGCCTCGACCTGCGCGCCGGAGCTTTGCAACACCATCGCGATTAGCTCGCGCGCATCAGGTTCGTCTTCAACCAGCAGAATGCGCAGGCCCTTCAGCTCGTCACCTTGGTCCCCGTTCGTCTTTTGTGATTCCTCACGCGACGCGCTCCGTTTTTCGACCGACGCCAGGGGCAAGTGAATCGTGAATGTGGATCCGCGGTTCTCGCCGTCGCTCGCCGCGGTTACGGTGCCGCCATGCAGCTCAATCAGGTGGCGCACGATCGCGAGGCCCAGTCCCATTCCGCGATGAGATCGCGTGGCGGTTGATTCGGCCTGGCGAAAGCGTTCGAATACATGCGGGAGAAAGTCGGCCGAAATGCCAATACCCGTGTCGCTGATGACAAGTTCGGCGAATCCATTTTGACGCCGGAAATTTACGGACACCTTGCCGCCTTTCGGAGTGAACTTCACGGCGTTCGACATAAGGTTCCAAATGATTTGCTGCAAGCGCGAGGCGTCGCCCGCCACAGGTCCCACCGTGGCATCGTAGTTGACGTCGATCGTGATCTCTTTCGCGTCGGCCGCCGGCCGCACAACTTCAATGGCAGCGTCAACGACGGGCATCAATTCGGTCGGCACAACTTCCAGATTCAGTTTGCCGCCGACGATGCGCGAGATATCGACAAGATCTTCGATTAACTGGGCCTGGGCCTTCGCGTTTCGTTCGATCGTGTCGATCGCATGTTCAGTCGTCGTCTTATCAAGCTTGTGCCCGCGCAGAATCGTGAGCCAGCCCAGCATCGCCGTCAGCGGCGTGCGCAACTCATGCGAGAGCGTGGCGAGAAACTCATCTTTCGTCCGGCTCGCAACTTCCGCATCCTGACGGGCGGCACGTTCAGCGACGAGCAAACGCGCGATCTCTTCCTGGGTGCGCTTCTGTTCGGTGATGTCACGGGCGATCTTTGAAGCGCCGACTATCTTCCCGGTAGCATCATAAATCGGAGAGACAGTCAGCGACACGTCCAGGCGGCGTGCGTCCTTGGCCACGCGAATCGTTTCGTAGTGATCGATACGTTCACCGCGTCTGATCCGCGCCAGAATCTTAGGCTCCTCGTTTGGCCACTCGGGCGGAATCAAAATAGCCACCGGTTTGCCAACCACTTCTTCGGCCTTATACCCGTAGAGCCGTTCCGCCGCCGGATTCCAACTGGTGATGATCCCGTTCAGGTCTTTCGAGATCACCGCGTCGTCAGTCGTTTCCACAATAGCCGCGAGGTGCCGCAAGGCCTTCTCGGCTTGCAATTGTTCGGTTATGTCGCGAGTGAAGCAGCGCGTGTGGACGAATTCACCGCCCTCAAAATAGGCACTCGAATTAATCACTACATCCCGGATCGTTCCATCCTTGGAGCGCACCTGGGCGCGATACTCTTCGAGGGTTTCGCCCTTGAACAAGCGCGCGAGAATATCCTGAACCAGATCTTGATCTACATGAAACTCAGCGATGTTTCGGCCGATGTATTCCTCTGCGGAATAACCCAGCATGCGCAACTCAGCTTTGTTCGCCCGCAGGATTGTGCCGTCAGGGCCCACCCAGTGGATGGCTTCGGTGGCGTTCTCGAAGAATTCCGTAAGCTCTCGCTCGCTGCGCTGTAAAGTCTCTTCCGTTTTCTTTCGCTCGGTTATGTCAACGAGCATGTTGATGGCGCCCACCAGATTGCCCTGGCCATCGCGTAAAGGAGTCGGGTAAGGAATGAAGTTCACGCGGGTTCCGTCCGGGCGCTCCGCTACGGCTTCGTAACCGCGAATCGGGTCGCCCGTTTGCAGAGACATCGCCATCGGGCATTCTGCGTGCGGCATCGGCGTCCCGTCGGGGTGATAGAGTTTCCACGTCACGCACCATGAATCGCTGCCGACCTCAGGCTTGCGGCCGGAGAAATCAACGGCGGCTTGATTAAACATGGTGAGCCGGCCGGCGGCATCAGTTGTATAAACAGCGGCAGGTAAAGCTTCAATCACTGAGCGATAGCGCTGTTCGCTTTCCGCCAGCGAGTGCTCAGCGCGTTTGCGCTCGGTGATATCAGTGAAATACAGATTCACATAGTCAGCAGAAGTGATCGGCGCCAGTTCAATTGAATAGGTGAGATCGCCCACCGCAAGTTCTGTCGCTTCGCGCGTGCCGCGGGTGAAGACCTCACGTACTTTGTTACTAATATGCTCCGGCGCCGCGTTGCCGACGGCAACACCCCACACGTCCAGTAGGACTTCGGCTGCCGGATTCGCAAAAGCGACAACTCCTTCGGCGGTCACACGAATTACCGGGGCAGGATTCTCCTGCGGCAAAAGGCTGGCGGCTTCGACTTTTGCCTCAGCGCGCTTGCGTTCGATGAACTGGCCGATCTGGCTGCCGATGCCGGCAAACATGGCGAGCAGTTGTTCGTCCGGCTGCCGTATCTCCGAGCTGAAAAACTCCATCACTCCGAGAAACTTCTCGTTGAACGTAATGGGGAAGGCGAATGCTCCATGTAAGCCTTCGGCGATCGCAATAGGCATGCGTGGAAAATTTTCGTCTAGCGCGACGTCGCAAATCCATGCCGGTTCTCGGTTCGCCCAAACGCGGCCCGGTAAGCCTACGCCCAGTTCAAAGGTGCGTTCGCAACAGACTGCATCGAACTGGGGCTTCGGCGTCTTCTGCCAGGTGGCGACGCTGCGTAGTTCCTCGCCATTACTTGCAGGCATCCAAACGCAACCAAATTCCAGGCCCAACGATTCACCAACCGTCGGCATAATCCGTTCGAGGGCAATGCCTACTTTCGGCGATTCGGCCAGGATCTGTGTTACCGCGAGATTTGCTTCCAGTCTTCTTTGATCTTCACCGCGCTTTGTTTCTGCCAGTCGCTTCTCTTCAACCACCGTGACGAGAAAGAGGAATGTCACAGCGTTGGTCGCGATGAAAAGCTGCAACAGCATCAGTGATTGGTTTGGATCGCTGGGGGTGACGAATGGACCTAAGCCGTGCGAGGTTCCCCAGATGGCGAACGCAGAGGTGACTATTACCGCGACCGTAACCCCTCTTCGGCCTAATCTGAACGCCGCCCAAAGGAGGAACGGAATCATCAGGCGGCTGAGCGGATAGTAATGCACCGGGGTCGGCGCTTTCTCGCCGAACGTCACGATGGCGCTGACGGATAGAAGCAGAACGAGAATGGTCGCTTCAAGATATCTGAGTTTCGGTAGCCAATGACCAGTACCCAGACTCCAAGTGAGGATCAGAGGAGCCACCGTAACCGCCCCCGTCAGATCACCGAGCCACCACGTCATCCAGAGCGAGCCGAAATTCGCCGAGGTTGCGGCACCGCCTAAATAAAGACTGATGTTTCCAATCGTCGCGCTGATCGTCGAGCAGACCGCGGCTACAACCACGAACTTGAAAACGTCGCGCGCTCGATCCATGGCAGGCCGGAAGCCCACCGCCATTAGTACACGCGCCGCAATCAAGGTTTCGAGCGTGTTTCCGATCGCAATTCCGAAAGCGCTCGCCATCGGGATGGGAGTTAAGAGATTTGTCAGCAGCGCGCCGAGGAAGATTCCCGGCCATACGCGGTAGCCGAGTATCAGGATTGCCGCCAGGGCGATCCCAGTCGGCGGCCACACCGGGGAAACGTTGGTGTGAACTGAAGCCAACGAGAGGCCGAACTTGCCCGCCGCGAAATAGACCGCTGCGAGCAAAACAATCGACAGCACGTACAACGCTGGATTGCTTCTGATGTCGGGAGCGGCTCGACGGAAAAAAGCCGGTTGGGAATCGCCGAAAAATTGTCGGGCTGTACTCATACTAGTACCACCAAATTGTCAGGATCTTTGCGACGCGTTCGTGGGGGAACAGCCGTTCGGGGTCGAGTAACTTTACCACAGAAATGCGGGAGTGCCCGTGTGTTTGGCCAGCCCCGAGCGAGGTGGGTCAATGGGTTGTGCTCTAATCAATCAACTCGCTGAAAACCAGAATGTACCCGTTCGGATCCCTAACTTCGAACTCCCAATCACCGTAGGGCTGTTTTCGCAGCGGCAGGACTATTTCGACTTTGTCCTTTATTGACTCGTAAAATTCTTTCACACTTTCCATTCTGATGTACGCGTCCCATACGCCTCCTCGGCGCCGGCTGTAGAGGTCTGGCTTTTCGTAGCCCGGCACGTGCTGAAACATTATTTCCACCGTGTCGCGGCTGACGATCGCAAAGACGTATGGCGGTGTCTCGGGAAAGGGATAGGTCGTAAAGCCGAGCTGTTCCTGATACCAGCGAATCGTGTCGCCGACATCGGCGACCGCGAAGGTGGGAGCGGCGCTTAAAAGTTTTGGCATTAGCTGGCTCGTGTTCTCGGAAAACATTTGGCAGTCCTACTTTGCGTGCCTTTGCGTCTTAGCGCCTTCGCGTGGACCGCGACTTCATAAGAGGGATTTCACGCAAAGACGCAAAGTTGCAAAGGATCGCAAAGGCGAAATAGGACACTACTAAACATTTGTATTAATGGTGACGTGGCGGATATTACATTACAATGCGCGGCGTTAAGAGTGCAGGCGTTCGACGCGTTTTCACCGTCATGGACAAAGACGAACTGATTGAGCTGGCTGGAAACCCGAATTTCATCTCCGGCATTCATAACTATTGCGATCGTTGGTGCGAGCGTTGCCAGTTCACTTCGAAATGCGCCGTATACGCGATCGAGCAAGCGGATCCAGACATTGATGATCAGACGCGCGATATCACGAATGAAAAGTTTTGGCGAAAGATGCACGAAATATTCCAGGTTACGGCTGAAATGATCTCTGACTGGGCCGTTGAGAATGACATCGATTTAGATTCAATTGATTGCGAAGAAGCCATCGCGGAACATGATCGCGAGGTGGAAGAAGCTGAACGGGACGAACTGTCGCAGGCAGCGCACGCTTACTCTGATGCGGTCGAAGCCTGGTTTAAGAATGCATTCACGAGCCAGACCTCAGTTTACGACGACACCACCGGCGTTTCAGAATCCGCAGCCGATGAGATAACAGTTGCGGACGCCATAGAAGTGATTCGCTGGTATCAATTTTTTATCGCAGTGAAGACCTTTCGGGCGATCAGTGGTAGTAATCGCTTTGCTGGCCGGGAGGTTGAAGACGAAGCGCTGTCGTTTGACTGTTTCAGCGACGAAGCCGGAGATGATGAAGATGTTGACTACGATGCCGTCCTCACGAGAAGCGCGAAAATGGATTCGCACGGGTCCGCGAAAGTAGCGCTGGTTGCGATTGCTCGATCAACGGCGGCGTGGCGGTCTTTGCAAATCTCACTCCCGGAAAAATCCGATACAATACAAACGCTCTTAGTTGAATTGGATAAATTGCGGCGATCGCTGGAGGCGCGATTTCCGCGAGTGCACGAATTTATCCGGCCGGGTTTTGACGAGTCTGTGAGTGAGTTTGTCAGTTAAGTACTCTCATGAAACACAACGTTGCGATCCCTGAGCTTCCTCTGTCCGAAGAAGTGTCTTTGATGCTTGTAGTTACTTCCGTGCGAGAGCGTCGCACGAAGGACGGGAAAAAAACCTTTCGCGAAGCTAACGCCAGAAATTCAACAGGCACCATCGGTATCAAGATATGGGCTGATGTGGTTGAAGCTAACCCGGAACTGACGCCGGGGCTCTGGAAGATCGGAGTAAGGGGCGAACTTTTTCAGAACCAGCCGCAATTCGTGGCGACAAAATATCGCGCAATTTCAGTGGAAGAATACAGGGAAGATCTCGGCTGCGATCCGTTGATGCCGCGCGCCTTCACGCTGGATATCGAGACGCTGGCGCTGCCGGGCTTTCGCGACCGGGTTGGCCCAAAGCTCGAGCGCGATTACCGGCTGGGCTACATGCGCCTGGAACAACAGCAGCGCTATTTGGAAGACATCGCGGCCGAAGAAGAGCGTGTCTATCAACTAGGTTCGCTGAACGCCATCTCGGGGCGAATCCTCTCCATCGCGGTTCACGTCGGGCCGGTCCCCGGTATTGAGATCCCAGGGCTGACGTCGAATCAAAGCGAACACGCGTTCGGCATTGATGCCGATGGCAACCTGCAGGAAGAAGCGGAAGCGTTGAAAGGCTTTCTCGCGCTGATGTCCGATTTTGATCCGGACTGCGACCTCGTGGTCGGTCACAACATTATGAGTTTCGATCTGCCGTTCATCTTTCAGCGATGCTTCGCGAACAATATCCCGGTCAAGCCGTTCATCGACCTCGGCGAGTTCCACGTGCGCGGCGCTTACGACACGATGCGCGCGTGGTGGCTCGGTGATCGACGCAGTCGTGTCGGCCTCGACGATCTTGCCTGGGCGTTAGGATTTGAATCGAGCAAGACTGGCGAAGTCGAAGGAAGCAAAGTGTTCGATCTTTACCAGGCCGGCAAACTAGCTGAGATTCGTGAATACAATTTGAACGACGTGCGCTTAACGCGAAAAGTTTACGAACGCCTCGTCGCGTGTTTGGGCGGATGAAGGGCAGAAACCCGACCGCAGGGAGGGTGCCAGATGACGGCCTTAACTTGGATTGCACCCTCCCTGCGGTCGGGTTTCTGCCATCCAAGCTGCCCGCGCCCGCGACGCTGTTTCACGTTTGCAACACTTCTGCTAAACTGAGTTTCCATGACCGAGGTAATCCCCGTTCTCATCCTGCTCGCCGGTGTTGCACTGGGCGCAGTCGTCACCTGGCTAATCTTCCGCGCAAAGGCGAATAGCGCCTTCGAAGACGGGAGGAATGAAAGCGCGACCCAACTCGCCACGTTTCATGAGCGGCTGATCTCAAAAGACAACGAGTTGCTGAAACTTCAGCAGGCGTTTGACGACGAGGTGAGCGAAAGCGACGGACTGCGCGAACATAATTCTCGTTTGCAGGCTCAACTTGAAGGCGAGCGCCGCGCCGCGCAGGAGCGAAGCGAATCGTTCAAGCGCGTCACGGAGGAACTTGCCGAAAAATTCAAGGCGCTTTCGCGAGACGCCTTGAAGGACAACAACCAGGAATTCCTCAACCTGGCGCGCGCGACGCTGGAAAAGTTTCAAGCGACCGCGAAAGGCGATTTGGAGCAGCGGCAACAGGCGATCGATCAACTGGTCAAGCCTCTGAAAGAGTCGCTCGAAAAAGTGGACGGGAAGATTGGCGAGATCGAAAAAGCCCGGGCCGGCGCTTACGCCGAGCTGCGTGAACAAGTGCGCGGTCTGGCCACGTCACAGTTGCAGCTTCAGGCGGAAACCGGAAATTTAGTGAAGGCCTTGCGGACTCCCCACATTCGCGGGCGCTGGGGCGAGATCCAACTGCGGCGCGTCGTCGAACTTGCCGGCATGGTCCAGTACTGCGATTTCAATGAACAGGCAAACGTTGCGACGGAAGACGGGCGGATTAGACCGGATGTCATCGTGCGTCTGCCGGGAAACAGATGCATCGTGGTGGACGCAAAGGTTCCGTTCGAAGCGTTCTATGAATCGATCTCAGCCACCGACGATGGCATTCGTGTGGAAAGACTAAAGGAACACGCGCGCCTGGTGCGGACGCACATCGGCCACCTCAGCCGGAAATCATACTGGGAAAGCGTGCAGCCAACCCCGGAGTTCGTCCTGCTCTTCCTGCCCGGCGAAAATTTTTATAGTGCGGCACTCGAACAGGATCCGAAGCTAATCGAAGATGGCATTAATCAGCGGGTGATCATTGCCACGCCTACGACACTGATCGCGCTTTTGAAGGCCATCTCATACGGTTGGCAACAGGAGCAGCGGGCCGCCAATGCGGACGAAGTTGGGAAACTGGGCAAGGAGCTTTACGACCGGCTGCGAACCTTCGTCAACTACTTCGCAGACATCGGCCGCAATCTCGATCGCGCGCTTGAGTCGTACAACAAAGGAGTGGGCTCGCTTGAGGCGCGCGTGATGGTGACGGCACGCAAGTTCAAGGAACGCGGCGCCATTGCCGGTGAAGAAGTTGAGATTATCGATTCAGTCGATAAATCAACGCGCGTTCTGACGCTGGACGAAGGCGGACTGTTTCCTGAACTGGTCGCGGCTGAAGAGGAAATCCCGGACGAGCCAACTCCGTCTCTGCCCTTTTCAAAGAGCGCAACTGGGACAGGATAGTTAAACGCTCGCTGGCGGGTGGCCTAAAATTGCCGCGATCTTCGTTGGCTCATTGAGCAATTCCCCCTCGGCCTCATCTGTGTATCTGTGAAATCTGCGGACAGCCTCATGTCGAAAGAAATTTGGTTAGGGCCGGTCCTCGGGACAAATCGCGAACGACTGCTCGCGCGCTGTGCTGAGTACGTCGCGAAAGGCGAAACTGATCGGCTGCTGTACATCGCGGCCTCACCTCCGCTGCTGGACCTTGCCACTCAGACAGTCCTGGATGGAAAGAACGCTCACGGAGTTTGGGACGAGTTTCCGTTTTATCTGTTTCGTGGATTCGTCAGACGCGTGCTGTCCAGCGCTGTGGCACAGACTTCAGTCTGTGTTTCATCGGCTAATTCACAGACTGAAGTCTGTGCCACGTCACGCGTTCCCATCGATCGCGAAGAGTTGCCGCTGCGTCACAGCCT
This sequence comes from uncultured Acidobacteriota bacterium, assembly GCA_963726075.1. Lineage (GTDB taxonomy): Bacteria > Acidobacteriota > Blastocatellia > Pyrinomonadales > Pyrinomonadaceae > UBA11740. The sequence continues at coordinate 296,874 of CAVSAQ010000003.1, forward strand.
GATTTCCCAAATCATCAAGCAACTGGCGGAGGCCGACCGACTGCCGGCGATCAAGCGTCTGGCGAACCGTAATGGGTGCGTCAACACCATCGCGACCCTGATTGGGGAGCTGCAACGTGCCGGAAAAACGGCGGAAGAGTTTGCGAGCATCGTCGAGACAAGGGCTGCGGACGATTCCGTCCAAACTCCAAAGTCCAAAGCCCAAAGCCCGAAAAGTCAGAGCGATTTCGATCACGATGTCGCGCTGATTTACTCGAAATACGAGGAAGCGCTCAAACATTTCGGGTACACCGACGCAGACGCCGATCAACTGAGCGCATTACACATCCTGCGCGGAGATGTATCGCAAGTTGATAATTTGCGTTGGGGAAACGACGCGCAAGTTAATAAATTGCGGTACACGGAATCCCAAGTTAACAACTTGGGCTACACGCTTCCGTGGCTCGACAACATTGATCTGCTGGTGCTCGACGGCTTCTTTGATTTCACTCCGGTACAGGGCGAGATGCTGCGGCTACTCATCCAGCGAATTCCCAACGTGATCGTCAATATCAACTATGACGATCGCAACCCACAGATTTTTCAGACGTTTCAATCGACGATTGAACAACTAAAGTCGATTGCCGACTTTGAGGAAGTTGCTGCCGAACCGTCGCGTGCCGACCTGGCCGCACGGCTGTTCAATGCAGCGCAAGTTGCTAACTTGCGTTCTGATGCCGATGAAAGTCGGGCGCAAATTAGCAATTTGCGCTACAGGCTGTTCGAGTGCAGCGATCGCGAAACTGAGCTTCGCTCGATAGCGAAAGAAATCAAGCGGTTGATCGGTGAAGAGAATTACAAGCTCTCCGATATGGCGCTGGTCGTGCGCGAACGGGCGGCGTATGCCGACATAATCTTGCGCGTGTTCGCGGCAGAATCGGTGCCCTGCAATCTGGAAAGACGCGTGGCGGCCAATGACATTCCCTGTATTCGCGCTACCGCAAAGCTGCTTCAGGTCCTGAAAGATCCGGAGCGCGAGCACGTCACGAATCCGAAAGCGAGCGATCTCGCACATCTAATCAAAACTGATTACTTCCGTCTCTCAAACGAGCAGTTGCAGGAATTGACGACGGTTTTCGACTATCAGTATGCGACTTTGCTCGACGCATCCGATCAAGCTGAGCGCAATGCGAGCCGTCGTTTTGCGCTGGGCATCGGGCGCTGGGCGCCGGACGTAATCGAAAATGTAATTGCGTATGTCGGCAGCGAACAACGGGTGCGCGCGTGGCTGGATCGCGCCGCCCGGTTGATTCGCGTTCTGCCGTCACGGGACGCTGCGCGTTCATTTATCGGCGCGACCGACCCGAACGGAGAAGACGCCGCGGTCACTCTCGAAGTCGAAGCGCCCGCTCCTGATGAACCGGCGCCAAAGGAAAAGACAAAGCGTCCGTCGCCGATCCATCCGGCGGCAATCGCCTGGACGATGTTGGTGATTGAACATCTGCGGGACACGATCGCGCGCACTCCCGAGCAGGGTACGACTGAGGAGTTACGACGCGCGTTGATGTCTTTACTGGAAGCTTTCGAGTTTGCGCCCGAGGTGCAGGGACCGCTCACGAGACTGCACAGCCCCGCGGACGTTCCGCAGGTCATGTTAAATGTGCGCGGCATAGAAGCTTTGCGCCGCGCGCTCGCGGCGACGGTCAGAAGTTTTGACGTCGCCAACACAGTAGTATCAGCGGCGAGCGTGACACAGGTCTCTTTAGCAGCATTCATTGATGAACTCGAACGCTGTTTGAAATCTCAGACGCTGGCCATCTCGGCTGGTGATCGTGACGGTTTGCGCGTGCTGGAAGCAACGGATGTTCGCGGCCTGTGTTTTCGCGCGCTGTTCATCGCCGGCATGAATGAAGGCAGCTTTCCTTTGCGCGCTTCGCGTGACTGGCTGTACCCGCATGACGAACGCGAACGACTGAAGAAGCATGGCCTCGTACTCGAAGACATTTCGACTGAGACGCTTTTGAAAGAAGAGCATTACTTCTATCAGTGTGCCTGCCGCGCGACTGAGCGTCTGTACCTGACGCGCCCTTTGGCGGCCGATGACGGCATCGAGACCGTGCCGTCTTACTACATCGAAGAATTGCGCCGCGCGATTGCGCCGATTGAATTAGCGCGCCGGCAGATTCGCAGTGACATCGACAGCCACGAGGTGCAATCGATTTCGAGCGGCGCAGAGTTAGTGGCGAAGCTCGTCCGCCAAAAAGCCGGACACGGGCAACGCACGCGCACTGAACCGGGCGAGTCTGGGTTCTCACCGGTGGTGGCCACGGAACTGGTGGCTCGTGCTCGACGCGAGATGTACCTGTCCGATTCGTTGCTGCGACGCGTCGCGATCGAGATAGAGCGCGGCGGAGACGCGTTTGGGCCATACGACGGGCAGATAACCAATAGCGATTTGCGCGCCTTGCTCGCGAATCATTTCGGTCCTGGGTACGTTTACAGCGCCAGCGGGTTGAGCGCTTACGGCAACTGCGCCTTCAAGTTCTTCGGGGCGCGCGTGCTGCGACTCGAGCCGCGCAACGAGGCAGCGCTTGACCTTACTGCAATCGATGCGGGCAAGCTGCTGCACGACGTGCTGCGCAGATTTTTCGAAAAGCATCGAAAGCAGTATCTCCCCTCGCTTGATCGCGAAGTCCTGCGCGCCGAAATCAACGCCGTCGCCGATGAAGTGTTCCAGGAACACGAGCGCCTGGTACCGCCGCTAAACGAACGCATTTGGAAGATCGATTGCGAGATTCGCAAGCTGATTCTCGAGCAGGTCCTGCTACATGACTTGCGCCTGCAAGAGAAAACGCAGCCGCGGGGAATGCTTCCCACATATTTCGAGTTGGCATTTGGCCGCCCGTCCCAAGCCAGCGATCCATCTTCGAAATCGGACTACTTGAAGATACCCCGGCCAGGCGAAGGGTCATCGGAAGCTGCGTCGATTCAGGGACAAATCGATCGCGTCGATGTGAGCGAATCGGGCCGCAGCGTTGTCGCGTACGACTACAAGTCGTCGGTGGGCGCGAAACACAGAGACATGTCCGCCGGGCGCCAACTTCAGATCCCGATTTACCTCGCAGCGCTGGAGCAGTTGTTTCTGCCGAGTTTCGAACTCGCGGGTGGCGGTTACTATCGTTTGCGCGGGCGCGGCCAACGCTTGAATGAAGGGTTGTACCGCAAAATGTTAAGCGACTGCACGAATGTCACCAGTCGGATTGCTATGGTTGACGATATTGAGTGGCAGCGTATTCGCAGTGAAGTTTCAAAACGCGTGTGGCAGTTCATCGACGGCATGCGCGCGGGCGACTTTCGCGTCCGGCCTTCGGAAGGAAAGAAGACGTGCAAGTTCTGTGATCATTCGGCGATTTGCCGCTACGATGCGTATCGCATCAACCGGAAGAGGAATTGATTCATTGATCCATTGGATCATTGAGTCAATGAATTAATGAACCGAATTAGCCAATGAATCAATCAAGCTCTGATCAAGCACTGCGCGATCATGTGCTCTATGTCCTTCGCGGTGAAGGCGCGCACGTCACTTTCGAAGATTTCGTCGCGAGCTTTCCCGCCGAACTTTGCGGCCAACGGGTTGAAGGTTTGCCGTACATGGCTTGGCAAGTGCTAGAGCACATCCGCATCGCGCAATGGGACATTCTCGAGTTCAGTCGTGATCCGAAACACGTCTCGCCGAAGTGGCCGGAAGGTTATTGGCCGCCTAAGCAGCAAGTAGGGACGCCCGAGCTTTGGCAGGAATCCGTCGAAAAGATCCGTAGCGATTTGAACCAGATCGAGAATTTCGTCGCTGATTCGTCAACGGATCTGCTTGCCAGGATTCCGCACGGCACGGGTCAGACGATTCTGCGCGAAGCGCTGCTCGTCGCCGATCACAACTCATATCACCTCGGCGCGCTGGTGGTAATGGGACGAATTCTGAGGGCGAAATAAACGTTCACAAAAGCGAACGATTCGGACCTATTTCGCATGGTATAATTCGAGGCATGCCAAGCGCTTCAGAGCGACAGATCACCGCTACAGTTATTCGCGACGGTCATAGAGAACCGGTCGACAACGATTGGCTCAACTCCACGCCAGACGAACGGATTGAAGCGGTTTGGACTCTGACTAAACTCTGTCTCGCTTGGAATAACCAATCTGATGAGCCCAGACTTCAGCGGACTGTTACGCGAGTTCAACGCGAACGAAGTTGAGTACATGGTCGTCGGCGCTCATGCGCTCGCCGCTCACGGACACGTACGCGCAACAAAGGATCTTGATGTTTGGGTGCGTCCGAGTTCCGAGAACGCCACGCGTGTAATGCAAGCACTCTCTGCGTTTGGAGCACCCTTTGGTGATTTGACTGCAGGAGACTTGAGTAGACCCGGAACTATCTTTCAGATCGGAGTTCCACCTCTCCGCATTGACGTGCTCACGGCAATTGACGCCGTCGAATTCTCAGAGGCCTGGAACCGCAAATTTGAAGGACGATTCGGCGACGTTCCCGCGTTCGTAATATCAAAGTCGGATTTGATCAAGAACAAAAAAGCGGCTGGCCGCCTCCAGGATCTTGCGGACGCCGAAGCGCTAGAAACGGCTATCGGTTGAAACAAAAAGGGGCGAAAAGCTTTCGCCCTCGCCCAAGTTCATTCAATTCGCATCCGGCTTACGCCTTCCGATTATTGCCGACGGCCGCCTGCCTTCCGCCTACTGCCCACTGCTTTCACTAGCGGCCGTCTTCGCCTGATTCTTTTGGGCAATCGCGTAGAGAATGGTTTTGATTTGGAAAGGCGTTAGGTCGGGACGCGCCTCGAGCAAGAGCGCGATAACGCCCGTAACGTAAGGGGCAGCAAAACTGTTTCCCGTCATTTGTCGTCGTCCACCGCCCGGCCAGGTTGTCTCGACCTGAACGCCCGGCGCCACCAGCTCGATGACTTCGCCATATTGAAATCCGAAGTTTAACGGATCTCCACCAGCACGTTTGACCACGGAAACCAGCGATGAGGAAAAAATAGAAGGCGAGCTAAGTTGCGGAAGGTTATTCGCGGCCGCCACGAGCATCACGCGTTCGCGGTACGCCTTGTCCAACAGTTCCCGCATCGGCATCCAGAAGTCGCGCTTGGTGGTGCCGAGCGAAAGATTTACGACTTGAAGTTTCTGCTTGATGGCAAAGTCCACGCCCATTAGAAACATTTCGCCAGTCCCCGAACCGGTCGGACCGAGAACTTTGATACTCGTGATTTCAACGTCGGGCGCGACGCTGCTGATGATGCCGGCGCAAGCGGTTCCGTGACCAGCTTGATCGCCCGAGGTTGATTCCTTGAAAACGATTTGGCCGCCTTCATTGACGGCTTGATATGACGCTTTGATTTTGCCGGCGAGTTCCGGATGTTCGGTATCGATGCCACTGTCAACGACGCCCACGCGCACACCGCGACCGGTGCGGCCTTTCCAAAGCGCCTCTGGCTCAATCTGCGACCACAGGTCAATCAGATCGTTATCAACTGTGACAGCAGATTCGGACTGCGCCATGCTTATCTCCTATATTACGTGTCTAGAAATTGAAATAACCCGAACCGGATGAACGCTTCTCGGCGAAGCGCGCGATCGTCTCCAGAATGTCGCGTACCATTTCGCGTTCAGCGTCGCCTTGCGAAACTACGTCGCGCAACCTCACGCCGAGCAACAAAAGATCGCGGTGCTCAGGCGCGGCGTCCAGGCCTTTGAGCCATTCAGTTTGATCGTGGCCGCCCATTTGGTCATCACCGGTCTTGATTGAATGCAGGAACATCGCTTCAACCAGCAGCGCCATTTCATACGAATCGACGAGGCGCGCAATCGCATCGGCAAAGCGCGCTGCATCATCCATCTCTTCCGGCGTGAAGGGCGGATACGGCGGTTCGCCGGGCCGGTTCACAAATTCCAGCACGCCAATCGTTTCGTTGCCCGTGCGCAGGGGCGTCGCCAGCAGCGTCACCGTTTTGAACCCGACCGCTTCGTCCGCGCCTGACCAGAATGAACCTTCAGAGCTGACGTCGTTGACCGCCATCGGTTGGCCGCTCGAAAAGACGAGACCGGCAATGCCTTTGCCCGGCGGAATTCTGATCTTCAACAACGCTTCTTCAAGTTCGCTGACCGCGACGAGAAATCTCAGCCCGCCCTCGCGTCCGTCGCGCACCAAAACCGACGCGTCGGCTGAGCCGACTGTCTCTTGCGCAACCCTCAACAAGTCGTCAATCGCCTGACGAATAGGCTTCGACAACGAGTTCGACAAGTCGACTTTATCGAGCGAGTCACGAATCTTCGCCGCGTTGGCGTCTTCAGGTGTCTCGGGAATTGAATTGTCTGGCATCGTTAGATTCGTCCTGTGAAAAGCGAAGGCCGCATTATACAGACCGAGACATTTTTCGCAATTGATCGTCGATTCGTTGGCGACGACTATCTGTCACCGTGTGTCCCCGTGGATCTGTGTGTCTCTGTGGTGGCATCCTCTCGTTTAGCCTGCGAAGCAGGTGTAAGCGTAAAGCCTGGGGCGTAAGCCCCAGGGCATTTGGGAATCACGGTGGCAGCCCGTGACAACGGGCGACAGCCTTTTCTTTCGCGATTCTTTCGCCCGCTTACGCGGGCTCTTACTTTGAAAATTCCCAACTTCCTGGGGCTCACGCCCCAGGCTTTACGCTTACACCTGCTACGCAGGTTAAGAAACAGACCTTCATCCCTTCGCTAAGTTCATTTCACTTCCAACTTTTGAGGCCAGCCTCCCGGTACTGACTCCAGCGCGCCGGTGCACCGCGCTTTTGACTGTCACCGATCGCGTCAGTAGGATGTGCGATGCTCTCTTAACTTGATCATTCGAACATTTAAAATGACACCAGCGACACCAGCGACACCCGCACCTGATCCATCGATGCCCTCGCATCTTCGACCTGAAGCGACCCAAGCAATCGAAGAAGCGACCCAACTTCAAAGCGACGGCGATAACACAGCGGCCATTCAACGCCTTGAACGCACGCTTGCCGATATTCCAGCGGGTTCCGAATTCGAGCAGTTCAAAGATCGCGTCAGTCTGACGATGGCGATCGCTGAGTTTTCCGTCGGCGCCGGCAATTCTGAAGGCGCGATCGAGAGGCTCGCTGAAGGATTTGGAGTTGCCAAAGAAGCTTTTCAGAGAATCAAGGCGACGGGCACAGAAGAGGACAAGCGAACTGCTTTTCGCGGACTTGTTCAACTTAAGGATCTGCACACGCGGCTCAGATTACTGGGACAGCCCGCTCCTGAACTCGCCATGAAGGAGTGGCTAAACACTGATCCGTTGACGCTCGAAGCGTTGAAAGGCCAGGTCGTGCTGCTCGAATTCTGGGCCACCTGGTGCAAACCATGCGAGCAACTGTTTCCGCGAATCAAAGAGCTGCACGCGCAGCATGCCGCGGACAACCTCCGCGTGCTGGCGCTGACGCGATTTTTCATGGCCTACGGCGGACCTCCCGAGGCGCAGGCGCAGGAGATGACGCTGGTTCGCGAATTCGCAGAAAAGCACAGCCTTGAATTTCCGGTCGGCGTCGCCGAAGACGAAAGCGTTCAGTCGGCTTACGGCGCGACCGCTCTGCCGATGCTCGCGTTAATCGATCGCGGCGGCATCGTGCGCGCGTTCGCGTTTTCTCCTGACGAAGAGAATTTCAAGCGCGCGCTTGCCGATTCTCTTGCATAGCAGCGCGTGGCGTCTCAACTCGGGGCAGTAGCCCGACCGTCAGGGAGGGCTCCAATGCACGACTTATTGAGCCCTCCCTCACGGTCGGGCTACTCCCCCGAATCAGTGACACGCATTAACACCAATTCGGCACAGAAATCCGTTTGTAAATCGCGCGGGTTGTTGGTAGGATGCCCGCGCTCAAACCGCAGTCTTCAGTTAATAAAGCGTCATACGTCGCTGCCGGGAGACGGCTTTCCAGCGGTTGGGCCGGAAGCATATCGGTGGGGAGGCCGTTCCAACGGCCTTTGCGGGAATTGTTTTCCACTTCCGCAAAACTGTACCGGCACTCCGTCTTAGGCGATCGAGAACCGAAAGCGCATCTGCTAAAAGCCAGCGTTTGGGATTCTCGTTTCGCTGCCAGGCAAACGTGACCTGGCAAAGAAAAGCGACACTGAATCAACAGAGGGGTTTAGTCCCCACATCTTGAAAGGAGAACACAGAAGTTTATGGCTCTCGTAAGTACAATGCCCGAGAAGGGTGGACAGGCTAAGGTCTATGACATTCCCGATGCCGATCTCGCGAAGTATGAAGCCGTAGAAGGCACCATGGCCACCTACGACGAAGCGAAGGACAAGATCGCCGGTGGTAAAGAACTCGGCGCGGGCGTGGACCTCGATAAAGCAGATGTGCAGGCCTATAGCGACATCTGCATCTGCTACTTCTGGTGGCGCGGCGTCCTGTATTACAGGTACCAGTACTGCTGGCAAAGCTGCCCGTAACCACGAAGTTAGACTCAACCGATGGGAAGTTCGCGCTCACCGACCGTATGCATTATCCGAGTTGCGAACTTCCCGTTTCATTCAGTAGTTCAGTCCGGTTGCAAATCGCAACGCGCTGAAGAATTCGGCGATCGTTCGCCGCTCAATCACTAACTAAGGAGAAAAACGTTATGGCGTTGGTAACAACCGTCCCGGTTGGAGGGGAAGAACCGAAAGTCTACGACATCCCTGAAGGCGATCTTTCGAAGTACGAAGCTGTCGAAGCGAAGCAAGAGCCCTACGACCAGGCTAAGGATACGGTCAGCGGCGGCACGCAACTCGCCGGCGGCGTCGAAATCGACAAAGAAGATGTGCAGGCGTACGGCAACATCTGCATTTGCTACTTCTGGTGGCGCGGCGTTCTGTATTATCGCTATCAGTACTGCTGGCAGCACTGCCCGTAAGCATCAGTCAGATTCAATTAACCCACGGAAGTTCGCGTCGATTAAGCTTGTCCTGACGCGGACTTCCGTTTGTTTTGGGGGGACTCAAGAGTCCGAAAGGGTTTTGCTCACTCCACTGCAACCCGATGGGTTGTTAGAAAGTAGCCGGTGGTCGGAGTCTGCGGAGACCACCGGAAAAGTCGTTAATCATGACCGCACCCCGGAGGGGTGCCAGACGTCAAACAAGTACTTCTCATCAAATTCGATACCGGCCGCGTTAAGAAGCTTTTTCAATTCATCAACAAATGAATGTTTACGATGATGCGCCTCCTGCATAGCAATGTAGCGACGTACTGAGTCGGTAGCCGTGGGGCTTACGGTGAACGCCGCATAACCCTCTTGCCATGTGAATCTGCGATCAAAATTCTCTTTAGCCCACGTGGACGATTCCTTCTTCAAGTCGCGAAGTACAGCCGCAAGGCAATGCACTGGCCTGAGACTCGCCAGGATATGGACATGATCCTCAACTCCGCCGACAATCTCGGGCACGCCGTTCATGCCTTTAATGATCCCGCCGAGGTATGCATGAAGACGTGGTTGCCATTCGGGCTTAATGAAGGGTCGCCGCTCCTTGGTCGAGAAGACGCGTGTGATAGTGCAGGCTGAAGAAGGTTGAGCCCATAATTTGAAGTCTAGATCACAGGTCAACATAAAAGATCTTTACATCGAAGGATCTGGCACCCCTCCGGGGTGCGACCCACTTTATATCGCGTTTCCGGTGGTCTCCGCGGACTCCGACCACCGGCTACTCTCTTTGCAACCCGATGGGTTGCTGAGGTTAGTCAACTCTATTAGTACCGTTGAAACGGTTCCGATGATTCTCACGGTCTTTCATCACCGGGCTGAAGCCCGGTGTGAATGAGAGTAAGACCATCAGACTTTTGAGGCAGAGCAAGTCGGGCTAATGCAATAGGTCTTGTCTCGCTTCTCAGTCATTCCACCGATCTGTATAATCTCGCCGTTTTCGCAACCGTGTTCATTCCGGGCAGCTTACTGCGGAACTGAACTTCTAATCATTCAAGCGAACGTCATATAACGATGCCAGAAAAATCTGATCCCGATTTCCCCGCAGGCATGAAGCCTGTCGCAGCAGGCGCTTCACCCGCGCCAGACGAACTTTCCGACGAGCCTTTTCCCGGTCAAATTCCCGGTGGACCAATTCCACCAGGAGCGATCCCGCCCGGCGCGCCCATGCCTCCCGAAGGTATGCCTCCGGAAGGCGGAATGATGAAAGCGGCATCGTTACCACCCGGGGCCGCGATGCCGAAAGGTGCGCCAATGCCGCCCGGAGGGCCGATGCCGAAAGGTGCGCCAATGCCGCCCGGAGGGCCGATGCCGAAAGGTGGTGCGATGCCTCCGGGAGCGATGCCTCCAGGCGCGATGCCCCCCGAAGGGCTGAACCCAATGGGCGGACCGATGCCTCCTCCCGGTGAAGTTCCCGCGGAAGGCGGGATGATGAAACCGGCTTCGTTGCCGGCTGGCGCCTCATTGCCGGAAGGCGGCTCGATGCCCCAAGGCGGCGCCGTGCCAGAGAACATGATGCCCAAGCCGAAGCAGCCGGACGCGCGTCCCTACATCAAGCGAGCGCTGAAACTGCTGACGCACCACAAGAGCGCGGTAATTTGGTCTACCGTCCTGACTCTGATCGGCTCATTACTTCCGTTTGTCGTGAGCGCTTCGTTCGGTCCATTGCTTGAAATTCTCGGGAACGCTGCCCGAGGCAGTGGCATGGATAATGTCTGGGGGCTCACCGGCTCGCTCTACAAACCCTTGCCCCCGCCAAGCGCTGAACTTACCGCCGCACCGCCGATGACGGGCATTCGCGGGTGGTTGGCCACACCGCTGAGCTTTAGTACGATCTTTATCATCTGGGCCGCCGCCACGATCGGCTCGGCCGCGCTGCGCTTTGTGCAGATGTGGATGACGTCGAACCTTGAACAGAAAATCGTCGCCGAGATCCAGGGGAGGGTTTACGACCATCTACAGACACTGTCCCTGGATTTTTTCACTGGGGGTAAGACGGGCGGCTTGATGCAGCGCGTCCTGAACGAATCACAGAACGTCCAGAAGCTAATCACCCAAGTCCTGTTGACGCCGATCCTCGACGTGTTCGTTCTGATTGTGGCGCTGCTTTACCTGTTCGGGATGAGTTGGCAAATGACCCTCGTGTCGTTTGCACTCGGACCGGTGGCCTTCTGGCTGTTTCGAGTCACGATGAACAAGTTGCAGAGCTCCGCGCACAACATGATGGAAGTGTCGCGCGACCTCAACTCTGAGTTGAACGAGTCGCTGACCGGCATGGCCGACATTCAGATCTTCAATGCGCAGGAAAAACGTAGCGGTCGATTCGCCACCCTGGCGCACGAAACCGCGAATCAAACGGCGAAGCTGTTCATGTGGATGCACCTGAGCAACAGCAACTCGCTGATCTATGTTGCGCTCAGCACCGCGCTCGTGCTGCTGGTCGGTATTCAATACGGACCGAGATTCGGGTTAGGGCTCGGCGCCTTAGTCACTTTCACGCTTTTCATTCCCAATATGTTCGCGCCCGTGCAGCGCGTCATCACTTCCTACAGCACGTACAAGTCGTTGGTGCCCGGCATCGTCGCGACGTACGAATTGCTGGATACCAGGCCGACCGTGGTGGAGAAACCGAATGCGCGGAAGCTTGGCGATATTCATGGCGACATCAAATTCGAAAATGTTGTCTTTGGCTATACGCCCTTCAAGAAAATCCTGGACGGCGTCAGTTTCGAAATTCGCGAAGGCGAGATCATCGCGTTTGTCGGAGCGATTGGTTGTGGCAAGTCTACGATCATGAATCTGCTGCTCCGCTTTCTTGAACAGGACGCGGGCAAGATCACGATTGGCGGTGAAGACATCACCGAAGTCACGCTTGCTTCGTTGCGCGAACAGGTATCAAAACTTTCGCAGTTTCCGTTCTTCCTGAAAGACACTATTCGCGAGAACGTCAGGCTCGGCCGCGTCGGCGCCACCGATGCCGAGGTCGAGCAGGCGTGCCGCCTGGCCAACATCCACGAAACGATCGTTCGCGAGATCCCCGGTGGATACGAATGCATCGTTGGTGATCAAGTACCGTCTGGCGGCCAGAAACGTCTGATTGCTTTCGCGCGCTGTTTGATTCGGCAGCCGGAAGTTCTCCTGTTGGACGAGCCGACTGAGAACCTGAACGAAACTAATCGAATTGAGATGGCGCGGTTTGTTCACAACTACGCGAAGGGCGATAACAAGCGCACTTGCATCGTCATTTCCCACGATATGAACTTTGTTCACATCGTTGCCGATCGCATCATTGTGATCGACAAGGGCCAAGCCGTTCAGAGCGGTACCCACGCAGAGTTGCTGGAGCAGGAAGGCATCTATAAGACGCTGTACGAGCTGAAGAACATCAATCCGGATTTGCTGCGCACGCGCGAAGGCGGCGGAGCTGGTGCGGCGGGTGAGCCGGACGAACTGCCACCCGGTTTTGCGCCGGCTTAATATAAGGAAAAAGTAAAAAGGTAAAGGGAAAAGGCGATCGCGTGATACCAGGAAAAATTAAAACGCCAAAGGCGTTCACTAACCTTCAGCCCCGGGTTGCGCGCGTGGGCGCGCTACCCTGACTTCGCCGCGGTCGAAGCCGCGCAGAGAAGGTAGCCAGACGTAAAACGTTTGGGTACAAACCCCAAAAAGAGGCAGCAGCACGCCGCGAGCGGCGTGAAAGAAGGTAGCCAGACGTAAAACGTTTGGTATGCAACGTAAATTGGAACAGCGCATCGGCAGATGCGTTGAGACATCCTCGCACGTCTTCAACGCGCACAATTTTTGCCCGTCGGATCCAGATGTTGCACATCTGGCTACCTTCTGACGCCGGTTCAAGGCACATTCCTTTCCCCATCTCGCCCGACCAATTCGTTAGCCCCAAATTCCATATCGTCAGTGTCATTTAATTGAGTCGCCGGCTTACAAACACTGCGATATCTCGACATCCACGGGCTATCTCCGTGAGTCGTTTCAATTTGATGACATGTCTACTGCGGTTTTTTAGCATCCGTAATGATCTGACTTGCGGCATTTATTTTGCTGGGATCCAAAGGTAAGAACAGACTTCTCGGGGCAGTAGCGAACGAGAAGTACAGAGAGCAAGGAGTAAAAGAGATGAAGAAACTATTAGCAGTCGCATTAACGTTGGCCTCATTTGTGGTGATGGGATTTAGCGAGCAGGCTTCAGCGGCAACTCGTTCCGCGACATTCGAGACGGCCTCGGCCGCGCCGCAGTGGCAAGAGCGCAATTGGCGTAACCGGAGAAATCGCAGCCGCGTGCGCACTTATCGCACATCGCGCGTCGTGCGTTACGGATACCGCACGTATCGCGAGACCTATCTGGTTAGAGCACTGCCGAACGGCCGTACCCAAACGACTCTGATCAGTCGCGTGCGCATTGCGTAATCGAAATCACACTTGGTTAACCAATCAGCCGGCGAGTCCATCCCCAGGGACTTACCGGCTGTTTTTATTTGGCGTCCATGAAAATCTGAGAGACCGCACAGCGCTTCTTGCCATTGCGGACGTCGCGGTAGGCTCTGTCTAAAAGTCTGAAAGACAGATCTCATTCACACCGGGCTTCAGCCCGGTGATAAGCAAGAGGAGGAGACTAGCGAACCGTTTGAAACGGTTTACTGATTTTCATCAGACACTTAGGCGATTTGCTAACAGGACTTGCCTGCAAACGACACGGAGAAACCGTTGAAAACGGTTCCTATAATTTTCACGGTCACTCATCACCGGGCTGAAGCCCGGTGTGAATGAAAGTAAAACCCCTCGCCGTTAATGCCGTCTGCGTGCTGGGTCTCTGATGTCTGTTTCTCCATCCCGGTCACGATTAATCGTTTCTGCTTCGCTCGCGGTTTCCGACACTCTTGCGCCCCTCCAGGGCGCACAAATCTTTTCTAACTCTGATCCAGGGGTGGCGTCCGATTTCATCGGACTGACCCCTGGCTACCATCTTCGACCGCGCCGCGGTCGTGCCCTTCTGCCGTCTGCTTTCTGCCTTTGCTTTTCGCCTTCTGTTCACCGCTCACTCCTTATTACCCACCCGCTATGCTTCGCACCCTCACCCAACCTCTCCCAAAGGAGAGAGCGGCAGCAGGTGTACTGACCTCTGACCTCTGTCTTCCTGCTCATTGCTCACTGCTCACCCCTCCCTACTCACTGCTCACCGCTCACTACTCACCGCTCACAATTCTTCAATTTACCATTCACGATTTACGATTTACGATGACTGCATGCTCAAGCGTTTTCTAACCATTGCCTTTCTCGTTGTCGTAATCGCAAACACAACTTTTGCCCAGGACTGGACCCAATGGCGCGGACCCGCACGCGACGGCGTCGTGCCCGCAGCGAACACGCCGGCGTCCTGGCCGGCATCACTGCGTCGCGCCTGGCGAGTTGAAATCGGCGAAGGCTATTCCTCGCCCGTGGTTTCGAACGGCAAAGTTTTCCTGCACGCGCGCCGCGACCCGTCGGAAGTCGTCTTCGCGATTAATCTCGCCGACGGCAAAATTCTCTGGCAGCAAACGTACGCGGCGGACTTCAAGAAGAACCAGTACGCCGTGAAGATGGCGAAAGGGCCAAACGCGACTCCGCTCTTAATCGGCAATCGTCTCTTCACGCTTGGCGTGACCGGCATCCTGAACGCGTGGGACACCGCGACGGGCAAGCAGCTCTGGACGAAAGACTATTCCAAAACGATCGATACCTCGAAAATGTTTTGCGGCACGGCCGCATCCCCGCTCGCGTCAGGCGGGCGCGTGGTCATCCAAACCGGCAGCGACATTCATGGCGGGCAAATCGTCGCGTTGGATCCGGCGGACGGAAAGACCGCGTGGGAATGGAAAGGACCAGGACCCGGCTACGCTTCGCCAATGATCATTGAGATAGCGGGCAAGCAACAAATTGTCACGATGACGAATGGTTCCATCATCGGCCTTGATGCCAAGACGGGCGCGGAACTTTGGACGGCGCCTTTCCCCGACGAATGGCACGAGAACATTGCGACTCCCGTCTGGACCGGAACGCACCTGATTGTTTCCGGCACGCGTCAGGGCACGCACGCGTTTTCCCTGAGTCAGACTGCCGGCAAGTGGCAAGCGACTGAGGTTTGGAAGAATGCCGACGTCGCGATGTACATGAGCTCGCCGGTTTACGGTGATGGATTGATTTACGGCATGTCGTCGAAGAAGAAAGGACAGTTCTTCGCGCTCGATGTAAAGACGGGCGCGGTCCGTTGGGCCACTGAAGGCCGCGAAGGCGATCACGCCTCAGTCCTTTTGACGCCGCGTCATGTTGTTTTTCTGACTAACGGCGCGGACTTGATCGTGACGCCGCGCGCCGCCGACAAGTTCACCGTCGAGAAGCGTTACGACGTCGCCGACGCCGAAACCTGGGCCATCCCTGTGCTTCTCGGCAGAGATGTTTTAGTCCGCGACGCCACCGGCCTGATGCTCCTGACCGCGGGGACGTGAGCTGCGAGTGGGCGGTGGGCAGTGGGCAGTGAGCAGTGGGCGGAAAGCAGAAGGCGAAAAGCAAAAGGCAGACGGCATCACGCTGAAGGCGTGAAATAAAATAGCCAGGGGTTAGCGACCGCAGGTCGCGCAACCCCTGGATCACGTCCCCAAAGTTTCATCGCCCTGAAGGGGCGAAACAAATCCAAGCTCGCGCCGTCAGGTCCTCAAAACCGGGAGCCCCCAACGGGATAACGAGGGATCAGCTCCGTTAAATGTCAGATCCGCGAGCGACGACAGAATCATAGCGCGCCTTCAGGGCGCGGTGGATCTTCTTCGGTGATCCAGGGGTGGCGCTCGCTTACCCCTGGCTACTTTCTTTCACGCCTTCGGCGTGATGACGTCTGCTTCCTGACCTCCGGCCTCTGACCTCTAATATCTGCCGTCTGCCCACTGCTTACTGATCTGCGCCTCGTCTGCACGATATGAGAGCCTGTCCCGGCCGGCTCTCAGCGTAAACGCTTTAGAACGACCCTATTCATCTTTCCACTCCGGCGGCATACCCCTTGTAGCTGTTCTCATCGAGGAGACAATAAGAGGATGAAAACAATTAACTACAACGGAAGAGTGGGAAAAGCTGTCTTAGCTTTCTCTTTAATATTTGGATTCGGAATCATGATGAGCGCGACGGCTCAGGCGCAGAACCCCAACAACGGTCAATGGCAGCGCCGTGATCGCGTGGACCAGATTCGCGCGCGCCGGGAAGCCCTGCGCCAGCGTGAAGCCCAGATTATTGCCCAGCGCAGAGCCCAACGACACGCCCAGCGCAATGATCGCTACAATCGTAACGGCACTTACAACAACGGCACCTATAACAACGGCACCTATAACAACGGTACTTACAACAACGGCACGTACAACAACGGCACGTACAACAACGGTACCTACAGAAATGGCGGCTATAACAACGGCAATCAGGTTGCGCTGAACCAGGGATACCAGCAGGGTATAAGCACTGGATCGAGTGATGCGCAACGTCGGCAGAGCTACAGCCCGGAGCGTTCAAAGCATTACAAGAATGCGAACTCGCAGGCTTTCCGAGAAGGTTTCGTGCGGGGCTATGACGCAGGCTATCGCCAGTATGCTGGTTACAACAATGGTGGCTACGACAACAACGGTGGCTACAACCGAACGGGCAATACCGGTGGCGGCATTGGTGACATCCTGGGCGCAATCCTTGGCCGGCCCTAACAGCTAGTGTCGGAACCCCGACCGTAAGGAAGGGGCATTCATCGGACAAACACGTCCCGACCTGAAGATGCCGCGATTAATCGACGCGGCATTTTTGTTTGTTCTTCTCCCGAATCCTCTTTGCTCGCTCATTCCGCAAGTCGAATTTCGCAATTCGAAATTCCCAACCTCCACTGCCCACCGCTACTGCTCACATTTGGATGGAGCTTTCCTGAACGAAAGCGTTAGAATATCCCGAGGTTTACTGATGGACATCAAAGACGTAGTCAATATCGACCCCGAGCGAATGAGCGGCGCGCCGTGTTTCACGGGAACGCGTGTGCCTATCGCACACTTCTTCGAATACCTTGAGAGTGGCGAGACCCTTGATGAGTTTCTCGACCAATTTCCAACTGTATCTCGCGAACAGGCGCTTGCAGCGCTCGAACTATCTAAAGAATCATTGTTGAATCAGTATGAAGTTGCTGCTTGATGAGTGCGTTACGCGGCGACTCAAGCGCGACTTGACCGGGCACGAGGCAAAGACCGTAGCCGAAGCTGGTTTTCGCGGACTGAAGAACGGTGTACTCTTAAGTGCAGCTTCAGCCGAGTTTGACGTATTGATTACCGTCGATCGCAATTTACCTTATCAACAAAACATAGCATCGCTCCAAATCGCAGTTTTGATTCTGATTTCCCGAGGCATCACCTATGCTGATCTGAAACCGCTGGTTCCAGCACTGCTCGCTTCGCTTGATTCGATTAAACGGGGAGAAGTTTTGAAGATTGAAGGGACAAAAAGGACTTAGCCCCAGCCTGCCTCGGCTTTTTCATCCTTCATCCTTCCGTCCTGATCCTTGTGTGCCTCTTTGCCTTCTGCTTTTTACCCAGCCGGCTATGCGGCGCACCCTCACTCAACCTCTCCCAAAGGGAGAGGAGCGGCAGCAGGTGGTACTGACTTCTGACTTCTGCGCGCGCGCGCGCTCTCTCTCTCTCTGGAACAATCCCCGCCCTTCGGTATCTAAGCACCCAAAGCTCCAAAAAGGTCTTCCCGGAGGTCTATTCAAAGATGAAACCCTTTTTCCCTGCGGTGCTGTTAGCAATGGCTCTGTCCACATCGGCATTGGCCCAAACGCTGAACCCGCCAGTGAACCAAAAAACGTCGACCGAAGAAGAGGTCCTCAGGACTGAGCGCGAACAGAGAGATGCTTATTTGAAGCGAGACATAAAAACTACCGAGCGTCTTGTGGCTGACGAATTTGTCATGAACACTGCGTCAGGGCGCGGCAACAAAGGGACTCTCCTTCAGTTTCTGGGTGAGGAACCTGCCGACCCGACACTCACACTGACCGCAGAAGACGTCGCAGTAAAGGTCAACGGCGACACCGCTATCGTGGTCGGCAAGCGCGTGGAAAAAAGGCAGAACCCCGGCAACAAGGCCTGGGGCACGGCGTACGCGCGTTACACTCGCACTTACATAAAAAGATGTGCGAAGGGTCCCGCTTCGAGCGAGGCTATAGACAGCAGACAGAATGCGGCGATATGTCAGTGGCAACTACTGTCAGAGCATCTGGACACGATTCCGGGCGAGCGCACGGCGATCAAAGTTGATCCGGCGATTTACGACGACTATGTCGGAAAGTATGACAGCGCGATCATGACGTTCAGCGTGGTCCGTGAAGGCGATCGGCTGCGCGCCATACCCGACGATCAGCGAAGAGCTGCCATGGAAATATTTCCTGAGTCCGAGTCACAGTTTTTCCTGAAGGGCACGAACGCGCAGATAACTTTCATGAGAAACCGGCAGGGCCAGGTAACTCACGCGGTGGTGCGCATCAACAACGCCGACTTTCAGGCAAAGCGAGTGGGTTAGGGAGGTAAGAGGTAAGAGCCGCGAAGCGGCGTTAAAGAAGGTAGCCAGACGTGAAACGTCTGGGTACAGCGCATCAAGAGATGGGCGCACCGCAGGTGCGCGAAGATCTCTGCGCGTCTCCAACGCGCAATACTCCCTTTCCCGATCCAGATGTTTCACATCTGGCTACCTTCTGATGCCGCTTCGCGGCGCCGTCTGCCTTTTGGTCTTTGGTCCTAACTCGAAACTCGAAACTCCAAACTCGAAACGGCTTGGGCTGCCGTCTGCCTACCGCCTACCGCCTTCTGCTTTCTCGAGTAAGTCCGTCGTGCGTTCGGTCACACTTGGCACCGGTTCGGGGCGACTCTCGAACGATGGCATGTGGGAATCGCGCGCGGCGGGTAATGCCGCCGTCGTCTTTGCTGCCGGGAGATCCTTTGCTTTAGCCGGTTGCGGTTGGCTCGATTCGCGAAACTGCCACATCGAAAACACTTTGACTCCCAGGTACAGCCCAAAGGTCACCACCAACCCAAAGAACGCCACGCTGAGGAAACGCAGGATTTCTTTTAGCGACTGCATGAGGCCGGGGATATCCTGGGCCATCCCCAAACCAATCCAGAGAAGGAAGGACACCCCGAGCAACCCGGCCGCTTGCTTGAATGTCAGATACTTCTTGGCTTTGGTCTCTTTGCTTTTAGTTTGTTCGCCCGTTAACGCAGTCTCAGACAGGAGCGGCGCGATTTCGTGCAGGCTGAAGCCGCAAAAACGGCAGAACTTCTGATCGTCAGGCGATGACTGTGCGCACTTAGGACAAAACATCTTTGGTTCGTCGATTCTCCAATTAACTCGGTGAGCCAAGACATTGTACGCCTGTCAAAGCAGCCATGTTCAATCCGGTGGTTCAGCGTATCGCTTCTGCATTTTGCATTCTGCATTCTGCCTACGCCCTCCTGCCTACCGCTCACCGCTCACTGCCTACAGCCCACAGCCCACTGTCCACAGCTCACCGCCCACTGCTTTACCCCTTGCCTCATTGACAGCCCATTTGCCATCGGATAGATTCCGCCGCGTCACTCGTCATTCTCGTCGTTCCGGCGACTCACACCTCGCGTAAGCCTTCGTCAACGACTCCGTTCAGCCTGGACAAAAGGAGACTCCATGTTCTTGAATCGAAGACCAGCTTCTGCCATACGTTTCGCAATCGGTTTTTCTTTTGCAGCCTTGTTGGGGATAACCAGTGTCGTCGCGCAAACAAATCGTGCCGGCCAGAAACTCCCGGCTTATCTCAATTGGCCCTCTACCACTGACGGTTTTTTTTCCACCCCGCCAGTGAAAGACAAAACCACAGCGACTGTCGCTGTCGATTGCACCAAAGGTGAAAGCATCAACGTCGCGCTCACCAAGAGTCCGGCGGTGCGCAACCTGACCATCGAGATCACCGGCATCTGCACCGAAAACGTCGTCGTCACTCGCGACCACGTTACGCTTCACGGAACGAATCCGGCCAACGATGGCATTCAAGCCGATTTGAACGACGAGTTCACCGACGTGGCGCTTTGGGTGCGTGGTGCCGAGCTGGTAACGGTGGAAAATCTGAAGTTGACTGGCGGCTTTAGTGGTTTGCTTGCCGGCAACATCAGTCTGACGAACCTGCGCTTGATCAATTGTCGTCTGGAAGGAAACGCCGCGTATGGCGCGCAACTTCAAGGCGCTCTCGTTCAGGCCGACAACACGACCTTTTCCACAAACGGCAACACCAACGTGGGCATCTTCTCCGGCTCGCGCCTGCAGTGCACAGGCTGCACGCTCGCGGATCCAGTTGGATCGGGCCCGCTCGGCACAACTCGGCTAAACGCTATAGCTTTCGCAGCCAACCGGCTTCTTCTCTTCAGCTCCACGGTCACAAATGGCGGCATCACCAGTGACGATTCATTCGTGCTGATGACTGACTCGACCATCACCGGCCTGGCGCCGGGAGGCAATACGATTTTTGCTTTTGGCTCGAGTGCAATAGCTCTGACCAGAGTGACCGTAAACGGCTCGATGACTTTCAACCAGGGCGCGAACGTGCAACTGCTCGGCGTGACCCAAGTCACTACGATTAATAACCAGATGGACGACAGTGCCTACGTGAGGATTGGAGACGCATCGCCGGCGGCGGGCGGTCCACCGTCAATTCCTTCGACGGTCAGGGGATTTGTTATCCGCGGTTTCTCGAAAGCGACGCTGCTGCAAACCTCGCAGGTCACGGGCAACTTCAATTGCAGCCAGGGCGCGGACGCCTTCTGCACCACGCCGGCGAATATCAGCGGTACTTCGAACTGTGGGCAATGTCCGAAGCCTTAATCGCGGGCTTAGTCTACTGCCGCGAAGCGGCATGTGAGAAGGTAGCCAGACGTGAAACGTCTGGTGCCCAAGAAGAATATTTTCGCGCATCGTAGTTGCGCAAAGACTTCTCGCGCGTCTGAAAAATGATCTAACGCCGTTAGCGTTGGAGCCTGCGGTTTAACGCCGAAGGCGTTCGCAACTTCCAGCCCAGGGTTGCGTCCCGAGTGGTCGGGACTACCCTGGGATTTCAGAATCAAAAACCATTTTCCAACCCTGAAAGGGTTGAATGTGAGCAAATGCGTTACGTTACGAATGAAAGAATGATCCATCACCTTCAGCGTTGGATCGATTTCACCTGCGCTATTGACCCAGGGTGTTACCCTGGGCTGGAATTATTCAACGCCTTCGGCGTTGCGTCGTAACCTCTGATTGATCGACGGGCCTTAGCTTTCGTTAGCCCGCCATCCAACTAATTCGCTCTCACGCTAAACCCGATCTCCTTCAAGGTGAATCAACCAGTCGAGAAGGCAAACAAGATTGCGTTCAGAGTCAATTACGATTGGCTTTATGCAAACTCATTCAGCGTCGAACTAATTTGAGTTGACACCTCATCAGATCGAATCCAACTGCGCCTAATTCCAGCTCCGCGACGGTGAATTCGCGTTTCCCTCGACCTAATCCGAGATTCGGTCGAGCTAATTCGAGTTTGGGTGCAGGTAATCCGAGATTACGCCGGTGAATAATTCAAAGCTTGCAAAAAACCTAACTAAATCGCTTGAATTTCCAAACCAACGGCTTATACTGCGCGCGTTCCCGAACCTCAACGGTTCTCACGTTCTCTAACTCACTTGGAGGAAAATTCTCATGGCAAGAACGAAACGCACTTCCACCGTGCTCGAGACGGCACGGCAGCGATTAGCCGGTCTCAAATCAATTTCTCCCGCCCCGAATTTTGGCGCCACGCTAACGTTGGCAACGTACGAGGCGGACCTCAACTCTTTGAGCGCCAAGCTCGACGCTTACAACGAACAGCTCGCCAGCCTCGACTCGTCCCAAAACGAGTTGGACGCGCTGGAGACCGCTCTTAGGGAAAAGAACACTCGAATACTTTCCGCCGCCGAGGCGCACTACGGCCCCGACAGCAGCGAGTACGAACAGGCGGGCGGAACGCGGCGCAGCGAACGCAAGCGTCCTGGTCCAAAAGGCCCGCGGACACCGCCGCCGACCGCTTAACTCAGCAGGCACATTTAGAACGACTCACCCCACGCACTCAAACGGCGGCGTGGATTCCCGACGCCTCGCCGCCAGAGAGTGTTTTGGATTTTCTACTCGCCCGAACCACCCACAAAGGAGAACCTCATGCCTAAGAAAGCAACTAAGAAACGCACGATTCATCGGAGTTCAAAGACTGGCCGGATCGTCACTCCTAAGTACGCGAAGGCCCATCCGTCTACAACTGAGACGGAGCGCGTGCGTGTGAAACCAAAGAAGTAGGCTCGTAATTCGACTTCAACGTGGTGGCGGTGGGGCTTCCTCGCGAAGCCTCGCCGCTGCTTCTGCAGTCCAGTTTTCCTTGTCACCGACACATGTGTTGCATATGATTTACGCCGTTCCTTTCGCTCCCGAGCGAAAACTGAGTGCGAGTCTCACGGAGTCCCTCATGCTTCCTCCAAACTACTCAGCCCGTCAGTGTCAGCCTTCTAACTCTACTTACGAAAAACACCAAATTCTTTTTTTGGGCCGTCTACCGCTGGTCTCACCAATCGCGAAGCACGTTTGCTTGAGCGCGCAGATTCGAACCAGACGAAAGTGCCGTCTTTAGGAGATCAAAAGATGTCAGCCGACGAAGACACAAAAGCAGCGCCAGCTTCTATCCCTATTACGACTCCGACTCTTGGTGCCCCTGATATGAAGATTGACCTTAAATTGAAAATCGGTGATCAGGATTCATCCGGCCGCAAAGTGTGCTTCATTTATTCCAGAAACTCTGAGCACATCATTTACGAGACGTTGGAGGGCCAAATCGTAGTTCAGGGAGACATTTCTTTGGCGAACCATCCCGACGTGAATAGATTACTGTCACAAATAGGCGATCTTGTTACACACACACCGTCGCTCAAGAAAAAATACAATTCAAGCCGGGCCCATGCGATGAAAGTTTTCCTCGATGGCGATCCGAAAAGTTCCCTAGACCTTTTCACCGATGTTGTGGAAGACATGACTCGATATCTGACACGACGGGCCAAAATCGCCTATCAGGGGGGCGCCGCGATTTTGATGCTGTTGAGCGTGATTGCTATACCGATTGGCCGGTCCTTGGGAACCTTCGAAAATCTCGGCTCCCGAGTCTGTTACGCAATTGTCTTTTCGGCTATGGGAGGCCTTCTATCGGTCGCAATTGGCACTGGCAAAGTTAAAGTAGACTTGCAAGACAGTCTTATTGTAAACGCCCTCTATGGCGCGCTTCGTATTTTGATCGCGATGATTTCTGGAGTAATGGTAGTGTTTCTCATCGAGGGAAAAGTCCTTTTTGCGTTTCTTAAGGAGAGTTCTAGCGCCGTTGGTTTTATGATAGCAGCTTTCGCGGCTGGATTTAGTGAGAAGTTAATACCCAACATAATGCACCGCGTAAAGGGCGAAAAGTGAACTGCGGCGGCCATCTGCGATCCGGATGAGTTGAGGGAGAACTTCAACTGCATCCCTGAAGGAATGGAAGAACGAGAGCTTGAACATTACGATGATTTTCTTGAAGAGCGGAGGAAGCTGATGGCTAAGCGGATTAGGGATTATTACCGATCTCTTTAGTACCTAGATAGGAACCGTTGCTGATGGCTGATAAAGATCTAAAGCAGAATACTAGGCTTATCATCCTTTTGTTCTACATTGGTCTGCTTATAGGCGCGAGTCTTTTAGCACTCGGAAAACTGCCTCCAGCCCCAACGGGAAGCGGCTTATGGTTTTACACGGGTATTGTCAGCCTCATTCTAGGAAATCTCCTTATAACTCCGTTTCATACAACGCCGAAAGACACGCTTGCCAATGTCCTTCTTGCAGCGACTGCTCTATATGCGGTAAACGACTGGCAATCGTGGGGAAGGCTGGATAAAGGTGCTTTTCTCGTAACCATATTCTACTTTGCTTTTCTCGCTCTGGCAGCAATCACAACCATTCTTACCAAAGACTCCCGACAGCTTAAGACGAAACAGATCGCCAACGCCCTTAAGATCATCTGTGCCGACCTAGGTAACCAGCGGTTTGTTTTTACCGCCGTTATTCTCTTTTCAATCTTCGTATTCCACCGAACATCCGCACGAGAAATGTTGGTAATCGCACTGGCGTGGATTTTCACAGTAGCCCTGCAGCCCGCTGAAACGTTCGTAAAGCTACGTCGAAAACTGAAAAATGTCTTCAGAGCAACCACCCCCCTCCACATAGTCGGAAGACTTGTCGCCTATCAAACGCCTGGCCTGATGCTAATCCGACAGGAGGGAGTTGATCGAATACCATTCGGCGCGCCGCTTGTACTTAAGGACCCTGATGAACACCCAAAGATGATTCTCGCGTTGGACTACATAGGAAGGGATGAAGGCCTACTGGTCCGTGCCATAGAGATCGGTGTTCCTTCAGACGTTCCAGAAGGATCTGGAACCCTTCTGAATCTTGAAGACGACGGTGACGTAGTTCGTATTTCTACTGATCCATCTATGATTAGCCCTGAACTTGCAAGATTACTGAAGCACCAAGAGATGCTTGTAGGTTTTGTGGCGCCCGACACTTCGATGGAACGGTTGTACTTTGAAGTTGTCAGAGACAGGGACTTACAGGAAGGAAAGCTTGTTGAAGTGACGATCCGAGATCAACCCGTCTTGTTTCAAATTATTGATGGGCTTACGAAGGAGGAGATCATCCGTTTCAAGAACACATTCGGATACGCCCGTGCGCAGGGACGGAAGATCGGAATCTGGGATAATGGTGAACAAAGGTTTCGACCGGCGAAGTGGATACCGCGACCCAATACGCCAATCTATCTAAGGACTGCCGACAATATAGCTTTTGATGACCAGACTCTCGGTCATTTCCCTGGTAGCAATTTTCCCATTCACCTTAAGAGCATTCATACTTTGGTAACGCACAATACTGCCATTCTTGGCATCCTGGGAATCGGCAAATCTATGATCGCGATTGAACTCGTCGAGCGACTACTTGCGAGTGGAATAAAAGTCATCTGTCTAGATCTGACAAATCAATACGCTAGCGAGCTCTCAGACTTTTACCTCCAGGCAGAAGAAGACCCAAAGCTACAAAGAATCCGAGAAGCGGGCGAAGCTGACGATGAGTGGAACGAAGATCCAGAAGAGGGTGGAAGTCTGCCACGTTTGAGGCAGGCCATTCTTGAGGATCTTACAGAATTTCTGAATGCAGATGATCGGTTCCTTAAGATCTATAACCCCGCAGAGATCGTCGCGACCAAGCAATTGCGCGAGCCCGGAAACTTTCGCGTAGGTGATGACTGGCAGCGACGAGCAGCCCTGTGGAGAGTTACGCCTGTTGAAATCACGAGTATTGTCGCTGAAGTAGCGTTAAGTTTGGTTCAAGACCGAATGTCGGACGACGCGCGGGTTTGTCTAGTCCTTCGAGGAGGCTCATTCGTTGGTTCCGGAGTTTGGCACAATTGCCTCCGAAGGAGACAAAGCAGCAACAAATAGAACTGCACGAGCCATTCTCCAAGGACGAAAGTATGGGTTTGGTTGTTTACTTGTTACTCAAAGGACCGCGAACGTCACGAAAACTATTCTGAATCAATGCAACACGATCTTCGCTATGCGCACCTTTGATGATACTGGGAAGGTATTCTTATCGAACTATATTGGAAGTGACTACGCGGGAATTCTTTCGTCAATTGACGAGCGCCATGCTGTATTCTTCGGCAAGGCATCAAGTTGCGAAAATCCTGTTTTGATTCGATTGAACAATCAAAGTGACTTCCGGGAAAGGTTCCGAGCAGTATCCCCTCCTGCGGCACTAGTTCCGAGAGCGGCAGTGCCACAAAGAGATCCGGATGTCGTTGAACCCCCACCGCTTGATCTTGATGACGACGATGTGCCGTTTTGAGTGACCCCCACCGCTAATACCAAGCGAGAGAGTTTCTAACGGCGCCGACGCGGCTGCTTTGTGGTTCGTTTCTTTCTTTCAATTCGTTCTAACAACACTGAAGCGGGTTCGTCGTTGGGGTCTTGGGGGACGAGTTCGCCGCGGAAAGCTTTGGCGAGAATGGATTGAGTGAGCTTGTCAACATGCGCTTTCGCTTTGCGGTAACGCGCTTCGAGCGCGTCGACGGTTTTGAAAAGTGCTTCCACCCGGCGGACGATTTCTACTTGTTCGGGCACCGGCGGAACCGGTACCGGAAAACTCTTCATGTCGCGAATATAAATCGCTTGCTGTGCGGTCGCCCCTGATCTGGCGATCAAAGCTGCCAATCCATGCGGACTCTTGAAGCAGTATTCAAGCATGTTTGGCTGAAAGACTTCAGGCTTTGGCTTAAAGAGAAGCACACTTCCCATTAAGCAGAATTCTCTGTCACTCTCAATTAAACAGGTTCTGCCAACAGTCGCACCTCGACTAACGACGAGAATGTCTCCTCTTTCAGGATTGCATCGGCTGCGCGATTTGTTTGCAATGGTCTGAGTTACGAACTTGGTGTCGCTGAAATCCAAAAACTCCTCTCGGACGTCTTTTGCCGACAAGAGGGGGACGCCAGTCTCTGAAAGTGGAGGTGTCAAATGCTCACCGTCGGTTATCTTCGTGCAAAGCAAATCTAACGACGTAGTGGGCCATGTTTCTGGAATTTCATAAGGGAGCTTTTCCAATAGCCTTGCTAAGTTTGGTGTGCCGGAGTTGGGTTTAGCTGTGTTATCCAATCGCCAGTCGGCAGTCAGTCGTCCCGAACACGCCGCCGCGAGAACGGATTGGCGAAAGCGTTTGAGGATGGGCGGGATGTTCGAGAGCCGCGCTTGCGCCGCGTCCACGCGGCTCAACAGCGTTTGCAACTTCGCCACGATGCGCTGCTGTTCAGTATAGGGAGGTATGCATACCGGGAATGCCTTCAGAACGGTTTGGCTGATGTTCTGCTGCGTGCCGCCCTTGCCAGCTTCGTTGAGCTGATTACGAGCAAAACGCAAATAATAGAAAAGGTACTTTGATGCTATTCCGACATGAACTTTTTGGGTGAAGGCGATTGCCTGATTAGTGGAACACTTGATGCCGGCAATGCCTAATTTTCCAATGCTTCCATACATGGCGATCAAGAGCGCACCCTTCTCCACCATCTTTGCACTGCTATTATCTAACCCCTGCTGAGTAATACTCTTTGACGAGCGTGTGACTGTGCTGTCATTCAAATCGCCTATAATCAGCCAAGGGATTTGACCGCCGTAAAACCGTGGCTCCGTAGATCTAGGTGTTCCCCCGGATGCCCAAACAGCAATGTTGCCCAGGTTGCTCCACTCCCATGAGGTGGGGACTTGCCACAAATCTTCCCTCATGCCGCGACGGCTTCCTCTTTTTCAATCAAACTGACGATCTCTCTTAAATCATCAACCACAGCCTCAAGCTCTGTAATCGCTTCGACGGCCAGATCCTGCGGTTCGGGCAATTCATCTGCGTCTTCGAGCGATTCATCTTTGAGCCACGTGATGTCGAGCTTGTAATCGCGCTTCTTGATCTCGCTGATAGGGAACCTCCGAAAGCGACCTTCTTCGCCAAAATCCTTTCGCTTACTCTTGCCGTTTGGATCGGCGCCATAACACTTTTCAAACTCAGCGAAGTGCGCGGGAGTCAGCGGACGGTCTTTCTTGGTGATACCGGGCACGTTTGAGCGTGCGTCAAAAATCCACGTGCTGTCGGTCGGGTAACCTTTCTGAAAGAAAATGACATTTGCTTTGACGCCCTGACTGTAGGGAGTGAACGTCCCGCGCGGCAGACGTAAGACCGTGTGCACATTGCAATCCTGCATCAGTATCTCGAACACCTCGCCCGCCTTGCTTTCAAACAAGCAGTTGTCGGGAAGCACCACAGCAGCACGGCCGCTGGGTTTGAGGATAGTCAGGATATGCTGCAAGAAGTTTAGTTGTTTGTTGGAAGTCTCAATGGTGAAGTCTTCGCGATCAGGCGCTTGATTAGCACCTCTGGTGCCGAACGGCGGATTAGTTAAGACCACATCGAAGCGACGGCTACTGGGCACCTGGTAGATAGCGTCTCCCAAAGCAATCTCAGGTTCGAGACCGTGAAGATAAAGATTCATTGAAGCGAGACGGCGCGGTCGCTCAACCAAGTCCTGCCCGTAATAGGTTTTATGCTTCACCCGTTTCGCAACATCGCGATCCAGCGCTCCCTTCGTCTGTTGAATCAACCATTCATAGGCCGCTACAAGAAAGCCGCCGGTGCCGCACGCTGGATCGCCGATCGTAAACTCCTTGTGCGCGCGCGGGTCTGGTTTCATGCAGCGGACTATTGACTTGATCAAAACGCGCGGCGTGAAGTATTGACCCGCGCCTTTCTTACCTTCACTTGCCGCTTTCTCAAGCAATCCTTCAAACGCTTCTGCCTTCACGTCCACATCGAGATCCGTCCATTGGGTCTCATTGATGAGAGTGAGCATCTTCTTGAGATTCACCGGATTGTTGAAGCGCGACTGTGCTCCCGCAAAGATGTCGCCAAGCAAGCCGGGCTGTTTACCCAGCGTTCTCAGGACATCGACGTAGTGATCTGTCAGCTCGGTTCCCGTCTTCTTGTAGAGCGTTGGCCAGTCACACTTCTTTGGCAACTCAATCCCGCGCTCGTCAGCCATCTTGAGAAACAGAAGATAAGTAATCTGCTCGATGTAATCGCCGTAGTCGATCCCATCGTGCCGAAGCGTGTGGCAGAAGCCCCAGAGTTTTTGAACAATATCACTCATGCTGCAATCGCCTCGTTGAGGTTGTTAATAATGTTGTCTAGTTGGTTATGAAAAGTCTTATTCGCTCGTCCCCAACCCCCGAATCGGGTGAATACCGGCACGTTCTCAAAGTCCTCGCGATCGATAGAAAGATTCTCGACCAAGTGATCGCGAATGCGATCAAACCACTTCTGCTGTTCGTGGGAGAATTCCTTGCCTGCGGTCACGGTTTCAAATGCCCGTTGAACTCGCTCGGTTGCATTCAACAGCGGTTCCTGTTCGCGAGCCGCGTGCTTGACCATCGAGATGATGTCGACGAGCGCTTTGTCGTAGCGCACCTTGTGGGCCTTTTGCAAATTATCAACCGTAAAGCGCTCGTTGGTAGCACTCAGCTTTTGACGTAGCTCACCCAGGGCTTCTGTCCCCCATCCTTTGGGACGGTCGAGCAGAATCTCAATCGCTTCCACCTGTGCAGGATTATCTTTTACAAACCGTCCGAACGCCGCGAGGTAGTCTTCCGGTTTGTATTCCTTGCCGTCCAATCCGCGCACTAGCCACGCGGAGCTCACTTCGTCCTGAGCTTCGTAAGCAATTACGAATGTTCGTGGTGCGCGCGGGTAATTCACTAACAGGTCCTGGAAGTCAGGCTTGCGCAATAGACCCATTGTGCCGGTGAAGTCTTTTCGCAGTGTGGTTGCCAGCCCGCCCGCGAACGCCGCCATATCGCCGTTTGGAATGTATGCAGCAAACAGCTCGCGCGCCGCGCCCGACATTTCCTTATCGATTCGCTGCATCCGTCGAACGAGACAGCGGATGTTGTAATCACGATCTCGATTCGCCCAGATGTCATCGATGATCTGCTTAATTGTTCTAACTTCTTTTTCGGGAGGTTCAGCCGTGATAGCCGTGGCGCTCCTGAAATACTCCAGTAGCGTCCCGTCGAAGCAGTCAAAGACAGTGAAGTGTGACTTGTCCGGGAACTTCTCACCTTTGCGGGTGCCGCGACCCAGCATCTGTTCAAAAAGAATCCGCGACTTCACCGGACGAAGGAACACGATATATTCAAGATCCGGGATGTCGACACCAGTTGTCAGCATGTCGACGGAAACTACAACGTGCGGTTCCGGTCGATTCCGAAACTCACGGATTCTTTGCAGCGGACGATCAACCCGTCCCGTGATTTTCGCGACAAACGAATCCCCATGGCCGAAAACATCGCGAGCAATATCGACAAGGTTATCCGCATGCGATGTATGGGGAAGGTCATTTACGGCGAATATCAACGTCTTTGGAAAACGACCATAACGCTCATGATGCTCCAAGGCGTAACCCTTGATCTCTTCGAGGATCTTCTTGTTTGATTCAGGAGCCGTCACCTTCTGCTCAATCTCGCCAGTGTCGAATTGGCGTTCGTCCTCAACTTGATCCAACTGCTCCGCTCCGCTGGTGGGATCGATGACACCAATCTGCTCACCTTCGGTGAGAAAGACACCTTTCATTCTCACGTCGGACTTGACGGTCACGACGTCGTAATCCACAAGAAAGCCTTCGCGTACGGCTCGCTCGTACTCGTAGCGATAAACCACATCTTTAAAGTAAGCCTTAGTGTGAGCGGCAGGCGTAGCGGTCAGGCCAATTTTTATCGCGTCAAAATGATCGAGGGTTTTGCGCCAGACTGAAAGCTCTCCGGTGGAGTATCCTCGATGGCATTCATCCGCGATGATTACGTCAAAAGCATGAATAGGAATGTCGAGCTTTTCGGCGTTGTCGTCGATAGGTTCGTCGCCGATACCGAAGACCGCGTCCCGCCCGAACAAGTTGATCGTCATTCGCTGAATCGTACTGACGTAGACAAATGCATCTCCCGGCTTGGGATTCACGAGATAGGATTGCGGCAGAGCTTTCGGATCGAACTTCTCGGCTTCGTCAAAATCCTCACGCTGAAAACGCTGACTGTAGACTTCATAAATCTTGTCGAATTTCAACCCAGGCTCAGGCTCAAATGAAGCAAAGGCACGAACCGCTTGTGCGGCGAGTGCTCGTCGATCTACCAGGAAGAGAATTCGTCGCCCAACGCCTGACTTCATCAGACGATAGACTTGGTTTACGAGCGTGAAGGTCTTACCTGTGCCGGTAGCCATTGCAACCAGCATTAATCGCTTTCGATCTGCGACGGCTCTTTCTATCGCCCGATTGGCTTCAACCTGATACGGCCGGAGCCAGGAATGATCGTTTGCGTTTGTCTCTAGCCAGTCGGTCGCACTATCGAGTTCATGCCCGAACAATTCAGTAAGGGCGGCGGGCGTATGAAAATGGGTGGTCTTTCGCGAGCGACTTAGCTTGTGGCGTACGTCATGAAACCAAATAACTTCGCCGTTGGTCGAATAAAGAAACGGCGCGCGATGGCCGTCGTAATTCAACAGGCTACTGGTGAGTCCGCGTGAGTAACGTTGCGCCTGAGTCAAGACGTTCTGCGGGCCGAGCGTTAGTTTCTTTGCTTCAACAACTCCAATGATTCGACCGTCGAGGCAAAGGGCATAATCGGCGGGGCCGTTCTCAGTTGGATATTCTTCAATCGCGCAGCCATGAAGCGTGGCGAGAGGTGCATTGGGGTCAAAAGGCACGACACGCCAGCCGAGGCTTTTAAGCTGCGGGTCTATTCTTTTCTTACGGGTAAGGCGTTCCGATTCCATGGGGCAAATCGACCGCAATTTATCATATTTGACGAGATAGCGCCTTTCGCGAAGAATTGCGCGAAGCACTCTGAACGGCCGGATCTAGGAGACGGCAAAGATGCCACGAAAGAAATCACTCAAGAAGAAGCATTCGGCGTTAAGAAGTCACGGGTCACGGGCGACAGGTGACGCGGCGAGAAGGCAGTAGGCAGACGCCAGAGGCAGGTAGCACGCGAGACGCGTGCGTACCGATAAGTCCCACTCGGAATCAACCGGCTTATGCAAGCGTCAATTAATCTTCAGGAGTGGTTTGGTGGGATCGATATCTATCTGTTTGACCAGTTGTTGAAGGGCAGGATAGTGCCGGGGATGCGGGTGCTTGACGCGGGGTGTGGGACGGGCAGGAACCTTGTCTATTTTCTCAGAAGTGGTTACGAAGTGTTCGGGGTTGATGAATCGGGTCCGCAGATTGCCCAGCTAAGAAAGATGGCGGCCGCGCTGGCGCCGCATTTGCCCGCGGAGAACTTTCGCGTTGAGTCGGTCGAGAGGATGTCGTGGGGCGCAGTCAGCGACCCACCCGCTACCGCAGGTGGTACTGACAAGACGGTGGAAAGACTATCCGCAGATTTTGCAGAATACACAGAACAGACAGAACAGAAAGCAGAAGGCAGACGGCAGACGGCAGGAAGCGTAAGCCGGACAACGAGACTATCCGCAGATTTTGATGTGGTGTTGAGTAGCGCGGTGCTTCACTTTGCGCGCGACGAAGATCAGTGGCAGGCGATGGTGAATGAGATGTGGAGAGTGCTAAAACCGGGTGGAATGTTGTTCGCCCGGCTGGCGTCGACGATTGGCGTGGAAGATAAGATTGCGTTGATTGAGGGGAGACGTTACCGGCTTCCGGATGGTTCGGATCGGTTTCTGGTAGATGCCGAGATGTTGCAGCGAGTAACGGCTGCGCTCGGCGGGGAGTTTCTTGAGCCGATTAAAACGACGGTGGTTGAGAACATGCGCGCGATGACGACGTGGGTCGTGAGGAAGTCAGTGGGCGGTGGGCAGTGAGCAGTGAGCAGAAGGCGGAAGGCAGAAGGCAGGAGGCAGCCCAAGCCGTTTCGAGTTTGGAGTTTCGAGTTTCGAGTTAGGATCAAAGACCAAAAGGCAGACGGCGCTTAAAGAATTGCGGATGCGAAATTCGAATTGCGAAATGAAACTCCCACAGATTACACAGATTCAATTTCACGCAAAGGCGCAAAGACGCAAAGTAACGCAAAGACAGGCTCAGGACTCGGGACTCAGAATTCAGGACTGAGGAGTAAGAAGGCAATAGGTAGGAGGCAGTAGGCAGAGGTCAGAGGTCAGAGGTCAGAGAGGCTAGGTAGTGCATCAGTTGCATCTATTCGATTGCACCACCCGAGACGAGGTTTGAGTGACGAAAATGGTTTGCCTTGGTATAGTGAAATTCGAATGAACGCAGACGAACTAAAAGGAATTGTTCAAACCAACCCAAACATCATGGGAGGGACGCCCGTTTTTTCAGGTACGCGCGTGCCATTGCAAAATCTGGTTGACTTTCTTGAGGGTGGCGAATCCGTTGATAACTTTCTTGAAGCCTTTCCCACGGTAACGCGCGACCAGGCGATTGCGGTTATTGAAGCGGGCAAACTAAAAATCCTCGAAACCGTATAGAACCTCCCACAAATGCGCATTCTGATTGACGAGTGTCTGGACTGGCGACTTTGCCATTCGCTGGCTGACCATGCCTGCACGTCAGTACAAAGAATGGGCTGGGGCGGCTTGGCAAACGGCGAGTTGCTCAGGAAGGCAGAACAAGAATTCGATGTCTTCATCACGGGTGATCGCAACTTGACGTTCCAACAGGCTCCGGAAAATTTCGACATAGCAGTTATCGTTCTTCATGCCGAAAGCATTCAACTAAAACACACGCACCCTCTTATGCAGCAGGTATCCGAGCTTCTGCCAACGCTCAGGCCTGGCGAAATTGTTGATGTTCACCTCAGTAAGTAGACGGGCAGACGGCCGGGAGCACGCGTGACGCGTGCGTACCGATAAGGCAGAAAGCGAACTCAGAAACATGCGGCAGAAGCTTATTCAAATTACTGGCCTCGCAGTGAGCGTGCTTTATGCGGGCGTGATCGTTTGGCTGTTTGCCACGGAGCCGCGCAGCTTCAAAGAAGTCGCTGCCGGAGCCCAGGTGGCCACCGGTACTTACCAGGTAGATCAGCAGAAGTTTGAGGCCGCCCTCGCACTCTTTCGGCGCGATCAATTTCGCGCCGCGCGCGACGAGTGGCAGCGCGCTGACCCGGCCCAGAGTGATCCAAAGACACAGTTTTATATCGCCTACTCGTTCTACCGGGAAGGTTGGGGGCGCGTTTACTACGATCAGGACTTGTTCAAGCAGGGCCTGGAAGCAGTCAATCGGGCCATTGCGCTCTCGCCGGCGCCGCTCACCGTTGCGGATGACAATCTGCAAATGCGTACCGCCGCAGAGTTGAAGGCGGAGTTGGAACAAGGTACGGAGCGCACCTGGGGAGACGTTAATCCGTTGAAGGTTCTTCGACAACGAAAGTAAGCATTTTCCATATGTCATTTGGAATTTTTCATTTGTCATTTTGGACTGGACGCGCTGCGCGCGACGAGATAGAGCGGGCGAGAGCCAGACGGCTGGGGGCAGCAGGCAACCAGACGTGAAACATCTGGACCGGAAAACGGGCGTAGCTGGCGCTAAAAGCTCTTGATTGATCGCTCGTCATGAGAGACGTGGCCGACAGTATTCGACGAAGCTGCGAAGTAGCGGATTTATTTAAGCCCAAGGCGAGGCTTTGCGAGTCTTGGGTTAGGATGGTTAATGAATTTGTAGGGGCCGCGGAGCGGCGACCAAAAGTAAGGCAAAGTTTCGAGTGCACGAAACTGTAGTGAGTTGGGCTAACGGAAGGATCGCTAGCAAGATTTTTCTTCAGAAGTGGACCACTCCACGAGGCAGTCGCGCTGGTTCTGACTCGAAACTCAAAACTCTGACCTTCGAGACTGAGATGTCGCCCACTTCGCGGGCTCCGCTGATATAAAACGGGCATGGTTTCCCAAGGCTCGCAGAGCCTTGCCTTGGGCTTAGCTGAGACCGCTGCTACGCAGCTCGACGAGTTTGTTCTCGCGCGCTGCCGCTTTTTGGGCAAAGCGAGGGCGAGTGGAAGAAGCCAGTGGTCAGTGGTAGTGAGAGGAAATTGAATCATTGAATCATTTACTCATTGAAACAATGAATCAATAAACCAATGAAGTAATGAACAAATGAACGATGAGTGATGAGTTAAGAAGCAAGGAAGACTTAGTAACCACCACTGATTCGGAGGTCGTGGCGGTTGAGAAGGCTGCTGCCGACACTCGAGAGGTAGCGACGGTCAATAGGGGTGCGAGCGAGATTCCTTCAAGCGATCACGCGTCGAGAAATCAGGCGCTCGTAATCTACTGGGCCCTGCCGCTTATTTTCCTGACGGTGGCGCTCTTGGGCGGCTTGCGTGTCAGCGCCGACGATCGCGCGTTCATATTTTTTCCGCCGCCGCTGATTACCCTCGTTCTGGCCGTCCTCCTGATGCTGCTGTTTGTACGGGGTGGCTTGATTGAATTGCGTTCGTGGATTGCCGCTGATCATCCACCGCTCCGGAATGTGAGCCACATCTGGCTTCTGCTAACTCTCTTTTTCGCATCTGCGCAGGCATTCAATTCGGTTCTGCCGGAACGTGGCTTATTACATTGGCTCTTCTCATTCTTTTTTCTCTGGACCCTTTGGAACAACCAGTTTTCGTCTTTCGATGCGCGGCGTCTGTTACGCAGCCTGGTAGTGCTTTTTGGAACCGCATTTGTCCTCAAGCACATGCTGCTGGCCAGTCTTTATGCGCCGGACGGAGG
The DNA here is from genome assembly GCA_963726075.1 of uncultured Acidobacteriota bacterium. Taxonomy (GTDB): domain Bacteria; phylum Acidobacteriota; class Blastocatellia; order Pyrinomonadales; family Pyrinomonadaceae; genus UBA11740. The sequence goes on from CAVSAQ010000003.1 coordinate 332,285, forward strand.
TTGGCTCAAACGGCTGGCCGGGGCGCTGGCGCAGGGAGTTTCTCTCGGCACGCTCGATGCGCCAATGTTTGCACCCGCCACCGGCTATATTTCTTTCTTCACGCTGGGACTTTATATTGCCGGGCTGATGCTCTGTAGCGTTAAGAGTGAGCGGTGAGCAGTGAGCAGTGAGCAGGAGGCAGGAGGCAGAAGGCAGTCTTTGATGATTTGTGGCCGCTCTATTGAACAAGCTGCGAAGCAGCGGCCGTAGTTAAGCCCAAGGCGAGGCTCAACGAGCCTTGGGTTACCCGCGAACAAGATTTGTGGGAGCCGCGGAACGGCGACCAATCACTCAAAGGTCAGTCGCGTTGATTCTGACTGGAAACTGCAGACCTTTGTACTCAAGAGAGATGTCGCCCGCTTCGCAGGCTCCGACGATCGAAACGGGCATGGTTTCCCAAGGCTCGCAAAACCTCGCCTTGGGCTTAGCTAAGACCGCTGCTTCGCAGCTGGACGAGTTGGTTCACGCCCTTGGCTTTGAGCAGCAACCGGGTGCCGGGTATCGGGTGGCGAACTAACTAAAACTGAACCAGGTGAAAGGACAATATCAAGTGAATTTCATGTCGCTTAAGAAGAGTCTCGGTGCGCAGATAGGGGGGCCATTGCTCCTGGTGCTAATCGCATGCTCGTTCGTCTCGGCCCAGGAGCCGAAGCTGACGGGAACCTGGATCTACAGCGATAACACGAGCATTGTGACGCTGACGTTGAATGAAAATGGCTCGGCGACGCTGCAGGGAAAAGCATTCAGCTACACTGCGCGGTGCAACCGTTTGGTGCTGGTGGATGATAAAGGCGCGGTCAGCTCGTACTCTTATGAACTAAGAAACGATGTGCTCACCATCGGCGGCGCGACTTTGCCGCGCATACTGGATTTCAAGCGTGTTACGACGCTCGACGAAGCGCCTAAATCGGGACGTGACCCCGGAAGTATCAATGCACTCCCGCGTGGACCTCTGTCGCGCAAGGACGCCGCCGAGGAAGAAGACACGGGCCTGGTCGGCAAGTGGCAAAGCTCCGACTACGCGCTGCAAATCTTCAAAGACGGCAAGCTGACAATCAACGGTGATCAGTTCAGCTATCGAGTGGACGGCCGGCACGTCATCCTTTCAAACAACGAGGGTTCGATCCGAGTCGAGTTCCAGCTGAACGGCGATACGCTGACGACGAATTATCAAGGCCTGCGCACGGTTTACCGGCGCGTGCGCGGTGGAGCGAGTGCCGCAACCGACGGTATGAGCGAAAGCCAGGGCGGCAATCCGGCAGAGCTCGCGGGCAAATGGTGCTATCTGTCTAATGTGACGGCGAACGACGGCGGGCGCATCTCGAGCACCTGCTTCACGCTCTATCCGAATGGAACGTACGAGTACTACAGCGAGACGAACAGCAGCAACCCGTATGGCGGCACCGCTTCACAGAATTCGGATTCAGGAACGTGGAGCGTGAGTGGGGGGACGCTAATTGCGAATTCGCGTGCGCGCGGGCGGCAGGTGTACACGTTGGAGAAACGAAACCATCCGAAAACGGGAGACCCGATGCTGATGGTCGATGGTGATGCGTTTGTTACTTACACGCAGCGAAGGCCGTGGTGATGGAATCAGTGGGCAGTGAGCAGAAGGCAGAAGGCAGTAGGCAGAAGGCAGTAGGTCAGAAAGCAAAAGGCACCGCGAAGCGGTTGGCAGATGGTAGCCAGGGGTCAGTCCGATGAAATCGGACGCCACCCCTGGATCAGCGAAGAAGATCCGCCGCGCCCTGAAGGGGCGCAATAAAAGTAAGCAGAAGTTAGAAGCCGGACGAAACGAAGTTTCGAGTTTCGAGTTTCTAAGACCTGGCACCTGACACCTGGCACCTGACACCTGAGACCTGACACCTGACACCTGACACCGGACACCTGGCACCTGGCACCTGGCACTTGGCACCTGGCACCTGGCACCTGACACCTGACACCTGACACCTGAGACCTGACACTTGGCACCTGAGTCCAAAGTCCAGAGCAAAAAGGAACCGGATGGCACTCCTCGTCGTAGTGAAACCTCGTAAGCATCTCACCGAACCGACGGGAGGTTTTCATGTTCTGTCCAAAATGTTCGCAAGAAATCAGAGCTCAGAAGTCAGACGTCAGAGGTCAAGATAAGACATCGGGCGCTGAGCGCGTGCAGTTTTGCTCGCGCTGTGGATTGTCGCTGAACGGCCTCAGCGAGCTTGTCGCCGGCGATGGCCGAAAGCAGGACAAAGATTCAAAGCGGCTCAGGGGTATTAAGCAGGGTGCGTTCTTGATGCTGCTGAGCGTCATTTTGATCCCGGCTTATTTTCTGCTTGCGGCGCTGTTCCCGCCGAACGATCGTTTGGTGGAGAGCGCAGTCAGCGATACGCCGTTTGAAAAGATCTCGCAGGCAGTGCTGCTGACGATGTTTCTGGTCGGACTGTTGCGGGCGGCCTATGCGTGGTTCTTTCAGAAAGAGACGCGGCCGCAATTAGAAGGGCAGGTGGCGCCCGCCGAGTTACCAGCCGCAACCGCTATTCCGGTGTCGGGGTTCGGCGCATGGCGAGCTAACAGCGGAGAGTTGGTCGATCACAAGACAGTGGGCAGTGGGCAGTGAGCGGAAGGCGCAAGGCAGAAGGCGGAAAGCAAAAGGCACCGCGAAGCGGTTGGCAGATGGTAGCCAGGGGTCAGTCCGATGAAATCGGACGCCACCCCTGGGCTCAAGTGAAATGACGCCACCCCTGGATCAGGTGAAATAATGATCTCGCGCCCTGCTAAAGGGGCGCAACGATTCTGTCGCCCGCTTCGCGGGCTCTGGCATTTTGATGAACTGATTTCCAGCTAGATCCCGCTTAATTATTGATGGGGCCTGACGACGCGAAAGCCGGCTTCCAAACGGCGAGTAAATCGTGAATCCTAAATAGAGGCTCTGCGCAAAGGAATATGAGAATAATAATTTCGTTCGCCTTCTTCGTAATGGCTCTGGTGTCGGGGTGTGGCTCAGAACAGAACGTCCAGAGTCCAACGGCCAATGTTCAAAGTCCTTCCGCTCCAGTATCAAGTCCGCAGGTGACCAGCGCTGAGAACGAAGCCCTCCAAAATCAAATCAAAGAAATCGCATCAGAGGCAAAGGGCAAGGTCGGGGTGTCTGCGGTCGTGTTGGAATCAGGCGAAACGCTCGCCTCGCTCAATCCGCATGAACATTTTCCCATGCAGAGCGTCTATAAGCTGCCGATCAGCATGGCGGTGATGAAGCAAGTCGACGCGGGAAAGCTAAAGCTCACGGACAAAATAACTATCAGCAAGGATGATCTGGTCGGACGCGTGGCCCTCTCGCCGATGCGCCTCCGGCACCCGAACGGGGCCACGTTGACAGTCGAAGAGCTTCTTCGCTTTGCGATCTCTGAAAGCGATGGCGCGGCGTCGGATGCTTTGATGAAGCTCGCGGGTGGGCCGGGTGCGGTGCAGGCTTATCTTACTGAGCTGTCCATCAAAGACATGATCGTGCTCGACACCGAGGTGACTCTTACTCAGGACACGACGGCGCGGTATCGGAACTGGGCCACGCCAGAGGCGTCGGTCGCGCTTCTGCGCGCCCTCCACGAACGGCGCGGGTTGTCGGAATCTTCACAGGCGCTGCTGTTGAAGTTCATGACGGAATCGAAGCCGGGGCAGAAACGTTTGAAGGGATTGCTGCCGGCGGGCACGGCGGTCGCGCACAAGACCGGGAGTTCGGGCACGGTCAGTGGAGTGACCGCAGCGACAAATGATATTGGCATCATTACTCTGCCAAACGGAAAGCGGGTGGCGATTGCTGTTTTCGTTGCAGAATCGCCGCGGGATGAAGCGACGCGCGAAGGCGTGATCGCGAAGATGGCGAAAGCGGTCTTTGAGTCAGTGAGCGGTAAGCAGTGAGCGGTGAGCAGAAGGCAGAGATCGGAGGTCAGAGGTCAGTACCACCTGCGGTAGCGCCTCTCCCTTTGGGAGAGGTTGGGTGAGGGTGCGCACATAGCGGGTGGGTAAAAAAACAAGTCGGCAGAAGGCCGAAGGCAGAAAGCAAAGGTCGATGCCTTTTGATAAACGAATTTTCATCATCGCGGGCCCCAACGGTGCCGGCAAGACAACATTCGCGATTGAATATCTTCCTCGTGAAGCGAACTGTCCCGACTTTATTAATGTCGATCTAATCGCTGCTGGGATTTCTCCTCTCGATCCTGGTCGAGCCGCGATTCGGGCCGGCCGGCTCATGCTTGCCGAGATTCGTCAACGCGTGCAGAACGACCAGAGTTTTGCATTCGAGACAACCCTGAGCGGGCTCAGCTATGCGCGGTTAATTCCTCGATGGCAAGATGCGGGATACGGCGTGAGGCTAATATTCCTGAGCCTGCCAACGCCTGAATTGGCGATTGCTCGCGTGGCCGTAAGAGTCGCGCAAGGCGGACACTCAGTCAGCGAAGCAATTATTCGCCGCCGTTTTGTCAGCGGATTAAGAAACTTCAAAGAAATCTATTTGGACTTGGTTGATAGATGGGAATGGTACGATAATTCAGGCACAACACCGCGATTGATCTCTGAAGGGAAGAAACGATGAAAAACAAAAGTGTTATAAGCAGAGAAGCTGCTGGGACACTCAAGGCTCTGCGAAGGGCCGCAAAACGGGCGCGTGAATTAGGCGAGAAAACGGGGACGTCCGTCTACGTGATGAAGAACAACCGCATCGTTGATCTAAACCCACGCCCGCTTCGACAATCGCGAGCAAAGTCTGCTCAGAAACGCCGCGCCGCATAAAGCAGAAGGCGGACGGCAGGAGGCAGGAAGCAGTTACCAGCCAAAGCACCTCAATCTGCGGAGTTCAATTCCTTAGCCAGAAAATAGAGCGTGTGTCCTTCGCTAATCCGCGGCAGCTCGCCGAGGGTTCGATAACCTAAACTTTCATAAAACGGGAGCGCCTGAAAGCTGGTCGTCTCAAGATAAACCAGCGGGTGGGCGTGAGCGGCCGCGTAACTCTCAATTGCCGTCATCAATTTCGAACCATAACCGCACGCCCGGTGTTGCTCATCGACCCAGAGCGCGTCAATGTGCGTCGAGCGTCCCCACAAGGTTCCCTGTACGCCTGCGATAATCCCGCGCTCCGCGTCGCGAACATAGAAAGCAACCGGCCGCGGCCATTCATTGCCGGTGCGATCGCGGTTGAACAAGCGCACGCCATCGACCAGCGTGCGGAAGTCTTCCGGGCGCGGACTCTCATCCAGTTCGACGTTCATGAGGTGAGTTTAAATCAGAAGAAGCAGTGAGGAGTAATGAGTAATGAGCAGAAGGCAGGAGGCAGGAAGCCCGACCGCGGAGCGGTCGAAGATGGTAGCCAGATGTGAAACGTCTGGATCGAAAGGCAGTGGAATTGCGCGTTGGAGACGCGCAACGCGATCTTTGCGCACCTGCCGGCGCGCCAATCTCTTGATGCGCTTTCCCCAGACGTTTCACGTCTGGCTACCTTCTGATGCCGCTTCGCGGCGACTCATGAGGCAGAAGGCGGAAGGCGGAAAGGCGTAAGGCAGGAGGCAGGAGGCAGGAAGCCCGACCGCGGAGCGGTCGAAGATGGTAGCCAGATGTCCATTTACGATTCACGATTTGCGATTGGCGATTTCCTAAAGTCTCACTCGCAGATTAAACTCCCTGTCGCATGCAAGAAGTCTTTGGGCCGGAAGGCCTGATCGCCAGGACTCATCCTGAATACGAACACCGGCCGGGCCAGATTGAAATGGCGTCGGCGGTTCTGCGCGCGTTTGAGCAGAAGCGTCACTTAATCGTCGAAGCAGGCACGGGCACGGGGAAGACGCTCGCTTACCTGGTGCCGGCAATTGCGGCCGCGGTCGGCAGTGGCGCGCGCATAGTCATCTCGACGGGCACAAAAAATCTGCAAGAGCAGTTGATGGAGAAAGACATTCCCTTTCTTCAACAGACGCTGCCGGCGAAGTTTCGCGCGGCGGTGATGAAGGGGCGGAACAATTACGCCTGCCTGCATCGGATCAAGCGCGCGGAAAGCACGCCGGTGCTGGAAGGACTCGATCAGATCGATCAATTCGACGAAGTCTTTCGCTGGACGACGACGACCGAAACGGGCGATCGCGCGGAGCTTTCAAACCTGCCTGAGAACCTGCCGTTCTGGCGACACATCGATGCGCGCTCAGATACTTGTCTGGGACAAAAGTGTCCGGATTACGAGCCGTGTTTCGTCACGCGGATGCGGCAGAGGGCTTTGGATGCCGACATCATCGTCGTCAATCATCATCTTTTCTTTGCCGACTTAGCTTTGCGAAATGGCGCTTATGGCGCGGTGCTGCCGGATTACGCGGCGGTGATTTTGGACGAAGCTCACCAGATCGAGGACGTCGCTTCGGAATACTTCGGTGTGCAGGTCTCGAATTACCAGATTGATGATTTGCTGTACGACGTGGGCGCCTTGCGGATTGAGGATCGTGATGTGGAAAGAGAGTTGGCGCGGATCAGCGCGCGCGTGCAGCGATTCGCGGATGCATTTTGGGTGTCGTTTCGTGAAGGCCGTGGGTTGGAAGGAAGGTTTGCGCTGACGCCGGCGCGCCCCTCTCCGCAGGCGGAGAGGGGTTGGGGAGAGGTTGGCGAGCCGACGCTTAACCCCTCCCCAACCCTTCCCACACGTGGGGAGGGAGCAAACGACGCCCACGATGCGCTCGACAATGCGCTCTATCGTTTGGAAACGACGCTGGCGATTCTCAAAGATCCGCCGCCGGATGCTGAGAATATTCTGCGACGCACACGCGAGTTGCGCTTCTCGCTGAGCTTCGTTGTCAAAGCCGATGATCCGAAATTCGTTTATTGGCTGGAGCGGCGCGGCCGCGGGGTTTTCCTGCGCGCGTCGCCCATCGATGTTTCAGGATTGCTTCAGGATCGTCTCTTCGAGAAAGTGCCAACCGTGGTCCTGACCTCGGCGACGCTTTCCAGCGCCGGGAACTTTCGCTTCATACGCGAGCGTCTGGGACTGGACGAAGGCGAAGAGATGTTCGCGGAATCGATCTTCGATTTTGAGAATCAGGCCGTGCTGTACTTGCCGTCTTCGATGCCTGACCCGCGCTCGCCCCAATGGGGACGCGCCGCGGCAGACGAAGTGATTAAGATCGTGAACGCGACTGAAGGCCGCGCGTTCGTACTTTCAACCAGTAACGCGGGCATGAATGAGCTTTACGACCGAGTGGCGTCGCAGATCGACTATCCATGCTTTGTTCAGGGCAGCGCTTCAAAAGGGGCTCTGCTGAAAAAGTTTCGTGAGACGCCACATGCTGTCTTGTTTGCGACGGCGAGTTTCTGGCAAGGCGTCGATGTGCGCGGCGAGCAACTATCGTGCGTGATCATCGACAAGCTGCCGTTCGCGGTCCCGACCGACCCAGTCGTTGCCGCGCGGCAGCGACACATTGAAGAGATGGGCGGTTCCAGCTTCTACGAGTACAGCGTGCCGCAGGCGATCATCAGTTTAAAGCAGGGATTAGGGCGCTTGATTCGCAGCACATCCGATCGTGGCGTGCTCGCGGTGCTCGATCCGCGTCTGCGTACGAAGATGTACGGGCAACAGTTTCTCAAAAGCCTGCCGCCATGCCGGGTCACTTCAAAGATTGAGGATCTGGCCTCGGTGTTTGATTCGGAAGTTTCAAGTTTCAAGTTTCAGGCTTCAGGTTTGTAACGGCGATGTGACGCCAAGGCGCAAAGGCTATTGCGACGCGTAGCGTCGTTGTGACTTTAGCCCAGCCTTTTAAGGCCGGGATCAGTTCGAACATCGACTCTCGTCGCGTAGCGACGACTGATAGTGTGGGCATTTCAATCCGTCGCTACGCGACGGACTTGGTTTAGCTCGCCGGATCACCCGGCCTTGAAAGGCCGGGCTAAGTTCAACCCGACGCTACGCGTCGCGAACTTGAAAACTTTAAACTTGAAATCTGAAACTAAGACTCCATTTCCTACTGGAGGTCGTAAATGAGCGAAGAACGAGAAGACAAAACCATCTACAAAGTTGTCCTTAACCACGAAGAGCAGTATTCGATCTGGCCGGCCGATCGCGAAAACGCACTCGGCTGGAACGACGCCGGCAAGTCAGGCACGAAAGAGGAATGCCTAACTTACATCAAAGAAGTTGGACCGACATGCGCCCGCTCAGCTTGCGGAAGAAAATGGAAGGCAAATAGGTTTAAGAGAATGTCTCGTTCTTGCCTCGGCTTAGCGCGCCGATCACGGTTGGCACGCCACGCAAGGAAACCGTTTAAACGATTTCTCGTGTCTGAGTTGCAAGTCGCCACCGGGGCTCAACCCGCGGTGAGAATCAGAAGGTCCAACAGTCGTACCGCCAACGAGGATTATTTGCGAACTTGAAACTTTAAACTTGAAACCTGAAACTAATATCCATGCCCGGACAATTTGAAGTAATGATCGAACGCAACTTTTCGAGCGCGCATCAACTTCGTGGCTACCGGGGAAAGTGCGAAAACCTGCACGGCCACAATTACAAGATCGAGATCTACGCCCGCGGCAAAGAGCTGAACAACATCGGATTGCTGGTGGACTTTGTTGAGCTAAAGCAGGCCGCCGACGATCTGGTTACCTATCTGGATCACAAGAATCTGAATGAGCTCGAGCCGTTCGTCGCCGAGCAGAATCCTTCAGCGGAAAATGTAGCGCGGTTTGCTTTGGAACAGTTGGCTGCCAAGATTAACGACGAGCGCGTGCAGATTTACAAAGTGAGATGCTTCGAGACGCCTACGAGTGTGGCTACTTACCAGGTTGATTAATCCACAGACAGTAAAGAATTTTCCACAGATTACGCAAAAGAATCCTGGAACGTTTAGAGGCGGGCTACCGCCCGCCGACGGTAGCAAAAAGAAAAAAGGCGGGCAGTAGCCCGCCTCTAAACTGATTTTGCTTTTCTTGGCTGTAAGTTCTTATCTGTGAAATTTGGGTAATCTGTGGATAAATTCCCGCGCCCTCCCTCACGGTCGGGCTACTGCCCCGGGAGTTCCTGCAGGTACTCATCATACAGTTCACGATCCCGTTTACTGATGTCAGTGATGCGCGCGCCGATGAGATAGCCGTCGTCCCGCTTTTCGTAGCGAACGGGCATGGCCTCGATCTCTATTGAAACGCCACTCGGCAGATCAAGCTCGATTGACATTGAGTTCTCGCCGCCAGTCAGGTATTGCGGATCAATATTCTGCGCGTGCAGCATCACCGCCAGGCCAACCGTGCTGAGATTGACGGTGTGACCCGCCACCGCGCGCATGTGCTGCACGCCGGTCTCACTATTCTCAGCTTCGCGCAGCAGGACGCTGAATTCGAGGCGCGCTTGAAGGTTTGCATCGAGCCTGGGAGACTGACGACGGTCTTCAGGGTTTGAGTGCACGGTCGGGTCCTTTTTTGTTCGTCCTCGTCGTTGCTTAGTTCGCGCTCACGGCGTCCGAGCCAATCCGATACTTCTTGATCTTACTGTAAAGGCGCGGCCGGTAAATGCCAAGCATATTTGCAGCTTTCTGCTTGTTACCGCCGGTCCGTTGCAGTGTGCGCTCGATGACGAACTTCTCGATGTCCTCAAGGGTCATGTTGGGCGGAACGTCCCAGGCCATCGTCGGTGAAGTAGCGGACGGCGCAGTGCCGTTGTCGAAAGGCAGATCGACGGGTTCGATGCGATCGCCCTTGGCCAGAAGCACTGCACGCTCGATGACGTTCTGCAGTTCGCGGACGTTACCGGGCCAGGAATGAGAGAAGAGACGCTGGTAGGCCGATTGCGACACGCCATTAAGGGGCCGGTCGTACTTCTCGGAGTACTCTTTGAAAAAATGATCGCTGAGGAGTTGAATATCCTCCATCCGCTCGCGCAGAGGCGGCACGTGGATGGTGATAGTTGAGATGCGATAAAAAAGGTCGTCGCGCAAAAGTCCGTCGCGGATTGCATCGGCCGGCATCCGATTGGTCGAGCAAATCAGGCGAAAATCCACCGGATAGCTCTTCTCTGAACCTATCTTGCGGCAGCTGCGTTCCTGAAGTACGCGCAGCAGTTTCGGCTGCAACTCCACAGGCATTTCCGCGATTTCGTCCAACATCAGCGAGCCACCGGCGGCGTGCTGCACGAGGCCCTCTTTGTCGGCGTGAGCGCCGGTGAAGGCGCCTTTCGTGTGGCCGAATAATTCGGATTCGATCAGTTCTTTCGGCAGAGCCGCGCAGTTCACTTTGATGAAAGGCTTTTTCGCGCGCAGCGAATTGTAGTGAACGGCGTTGGCAATGAGTTCTTTGCCGGTACCGGACTCGCCGACGATCAAAACGTTGGCGTCGGACTTCGCGACTGACTCGATCGTTTCGTAAATCGTCTGCATCGGTTTCGACGATCCGATGATGTTGAAGTACTCAGCGCGCGTCGAAAGCTGCCGTCGCATGTTTGCGGTTTCAGCCACTAGCTCGCGCCGCTCAAGGGCTTTCTCAACAAGCGGCGACAACTCTTCAAAGTCGAATGGTTTTTCGACGAAGTAGAATGCGCCTGATTTAATTGCCTCGACCGCCACTTGCACCGATCCATAACCAGTCACCACGATCACTTCCGTCGAGGGCTTTGCATCTTTCATGTGACGCAGCAACTCGAGCCCATCCATGTCCGGCAGTTGCAGATCGCAAATGACCAGATGATGCGCGCCACCGTCGAAAAGATCGATGGCTTGAGTGCCGCTGGAACTTACATCAACCGCGTAACCCTCATCCGTCAGGTGTTGCCGCAGCGAATCGCTCATCAGCGGTTCGTCGTCAACAACCAGAATCCGAGTGTCTTTGTTCTTTGCTTTGCTCATTCTAATTACGTAGAACTCCTTTTGGATTTATTCGGAGAGAGGTAACGTGACACGAATTTTGTCGCGATCGAATTCAACCACGCCGCCGTGGGCTTCAACCGCGCGTTTAGCAAACTGTGCATGGATGCCAGGCTCAATACCTTCTCGCAAGGTTAAGCCCCGCCATTCGATGATGGCTTTCGCGGAACCTTCGCCGGCACTTCTTTCGGCGTGCAGCGTGACGGCTGATTCGCCACTTGCGCTTCGGCCGGCGAATGCTTCGCGCGCCAGAGAGCTGAATGCCTCGGCGAGCGAATGCGGATCGAATACGCCGACAAGTGGCCCATCACTGACGTCTCCCAGGAGACTTCCACTCAGGGCGCCGGTCACACGCTGCGCTGGATCATGGGCGGCCGCCTGGATTACGCTGCGCAGGTCGACGCCCGATTGTTGTCGCAGATCCTGTGGCTGTGCGTATCGCACTAACGCCGTCAAATCTCTCGCCGCACGATCCAAACCAGCGACAAGTTTCACAATCGTCTCGCGCTCTTCCGGCGAATGTTCGTCGCGCTCCAGACGCTTGCGCAGAAACGTGGCGTACAATTTGAGTCCATTAAGCTGGTTCTTGAGATCGTGAACGATTCTGAGCGTCGCTCGGCCCAGATCTTCGAGGGCCGCGGGGTCTAATTGCATGGCAGATGCAGCTTTCATCGCGTAAAAACCGATGATACTGACAAACCTGTACGAAATAGGCTCGATTGCGTTGTGATTTTGTGTCGTGTTTCAGTGCGAGAGCAAAACGAGGTTGTTTCGGCGTATGCTTGTCATGCTATTAAGGCGCGGTGAGGAGCAGGCTTAATTAAATGAGAGAGAAAGAACTCTTTTTGGTTGTGGAGGATTTTGAGGATAGTCGCTTCATGATGCGGCGTTTGCTCGAGATGGCTGGTCACAGTGTGATCGAAGCAACCGACGGCGAGCAGGCAGTTGAAGTGGCTTTGAGCAAGCATCCTGACCTAATCCTCATGGATCTTAGTCTGCCGAAGCTTGATGGTCTGGCCGCCACGCGACGAATTCGTGAGAGTGAGGATTTGCGCGATGTGCCGATCGTCGCGGTTTCAGCGCATGATGGTGCTGAATCGCGCGAGGCGGCGCTCGCGGCCGGATGTAACGAGTATGTAACGAAGCCCATCGATTTTGATCAACTCAACAATCTGATCAAGCGCTTTCTGGCGAAGAACGGGGAGTAACAGCTTCGTACCGGAATCGCTCGTTGGATGGCCGATTACAATGCCAATTGAGCGGCCCTACCGGCGCATAATCCTGTTTTTCCACCGCTGACCGCGAATCCCGGCTGGCACAATCCTTGACTACTCAAATGATGTGAGTTCGGCGGATCAGCCTCCGGCTTTGACGTCAGCAAGAACCACGTGCGAAGCGAACAACTCCCCGGGCCTCACGCAAACTTCGAACAAAGGAGCGTCCTTGGATCTGACTGAAGGAGCGGTCGGAAAGCGGGACGACGGGATCATGAACGGCGATTTGGACATACCTCACAACCGCGTGCGCCTCAACGGAGCATTGCTAACAAAGGACAACTTCGAACCGGAGTACGTCCGGGATGTAACGCACGAGCTGCGCACGCCTCTGAACGCGATCATCGGTCTAGTTCAGGTTCTTGAGCGTGACCGTGAAGCGCCGCTGACGGAACGTCAACGCGACACCGTCGAGCGCGTCGAGCGTAATGCGCACGCCCTGCTCCAGAGCGTCAACAAACTTCTCGAGCGGCTGCGCAAGGAACAGCACTAACGATTCAATTGTTGTACGTGATTCTCAAACAGAAACGAGATCAGTCGCGGTGACTTGCCTTCGTCTTCGTCGTGCCACCACTCTCTCATCTCTTTAACCATTAATCCGTTCGCCAGGGCGGCGTTGGTGAAGTCCGTAACATGATGCGTGAAAGCCGCGATGTGCCTCGTGTCATCCGCCCGTTGAAAACGCGCCTGGGTACCCAGGTACTGGCGAAACGGATGAAGCTCACAGCTAAAAAACCTTCCGCCTTCGACCAGCACGCGAGACGCTTCAGCAAAAATAAAATTGAGATCTTCGATATGCTCAAGCACGAGATTGCAGACGATCAGATCGAATGATTGATCTTTGGCAGGCCACCGCTTTGTAATGTCGGCAATTTCAAAAGTGACATTCGGCGAGGTTACTTTCGCTCTCGCTTTTTCAATCATACCCGCCGAGAAGTCCAGCGCATGCACATGTTCGCCAATCGATGCGAGCAGCAGCGTGTTCTTTCCCGTGCCGCAACCAACCTCAAGAATTGATCTACAACTGAAGCGGACAAGCTCCTGGCGCGCGACGTGCTGATCCAAATCGCGCGTCAGGTTTCGATCTGAATCATAAGTCGCGGACCAGTCCGTGTAAGCATCCTGAATTGTCATCGCTATCAGAGTGGCACAGACTTTAGTCTGTGAATGCGACGGATCAACCACAGACTGAAGTCTGTGCCACTCAACACGCCGATCATTCACGAACGGCTATCACCTCGTAAACTGCGTTTTTGAAAAACACGCGTTTCAGGCGATCGCCGGCGTGACGCGCGCGCGTGTTGTGCGCCCGGGCCTTTGCCACTTCGAGATCTGTTGTTTCTTTGACGATTCGTAAAGGTTGCCCGGCGAACAAGTCGCGGGCGCCCGGAACGGTGAGGTGAACCGTGTGATCCGCGAACGGGCCGACTTCGTAACGAACACCGAAACGCTGCCAAAATCCGTGAATTGCCGAGGCTAGCGAATAGATCGGATGATGCACATTCACCGTGAAGTAGAGCACGCCCGATGGCGCCAGGACGCGCGCGATTTCCGAGACGATTGTTGCTGGCGATTCTGCGTGGTCCACGACGTTGTCGCACAAGACGACGTCAAACGAATGGTCCGGGAAGGGAAGTGCTTCGCCGCACGCGCCGATCGTCGTGGCCTCTCTTTGCCAACCCGGAAACAGCGACGAGTAATGATGGGCGAGCGGATCTACGCCGATGGCGTTCGGCGTGCCGAAATAGAAGATCAAGCCGTGCGCTCCGCTTCCGACCTCCAGCACGCGCGCGTTGCCGGCGAGCGGACCTACTTGCTGCAATTTCGCGCGCACCGCGGCCGACGCTTGCGTCATGCCCGAGATTAACTGCGGTTCGTGCCCGCGAACTTTTTGCGCCTTCTGCTGCTGGTACTCAAGTTGGCGCTGAAGCGCGCGTTGCGCGCGACGATGGGCGAAGGACCCGTTGTGAAGCACCATTGTTAATTTATCCAGGTTAATAGCAAAGTTGAAGCACCTGGGTGTCTTCCGCGTCGCCTCATGTATTTCTGGGTCCAAACATGATGATTGTCATGCCAGCCAATGCTACGACTGACCCGACAATATCCCAGCCAGTTGGCTTAATACCATCGACCGCCCAAAGCCAAAGAACGGCCACGAAAACATAGACCCCACCATAAGCGGCATACACACGACCTGCCGCTGTCGGATGAAGCGAAAGCAGCCATGCGAACAAGGCGAGGCTTAACGCGGCAGGGACAAGCAACCAGGCACTTTTGCCTTTTCTGAGCCAGAGATAAGGAAAGTAACAACCAACGATTTCTGCAAGAGCGGTGATGAGAAAGAGGAGTGCGATTTTCAGTTCAGCCATTGTGCAAAAAACCCTCGATGCGACAGCTTCACAGTGACCCGGCGACTAGCCTATTCAATGCAGAAACTAAAAGATCGAAGAGATCCCGAACTTCTCCTGCAGCACATCGACGTACTGAGCCTCACTGGATAACTCAAATTCCTCTCGCTCCTGGCCACGGGTGGTGATCAAACGCATATCGCTCAGCGTCAATCGGCCATCGATCGTGGCCAGAGAACAGATGCGCTTCTGCGTAAAATGCGACTGCGGCGACGTTTGATGATAACGACACATTTCGTCGTAGTCCGCGAATCCGTATGGCTCCAGGGTAAACCGATATTGCGGCTGCCAGTCACCATCCGCCCGGCGCCGCGACATGATCAAATGAGTTTCGCTCTCTTCGATTTTGAAAGCGTCGTCACCCTGGATTTGTGGTTCGCGCGCGTCGAGGCGCAAAGGCTCGCGAAATGAGTCGCCAAATCCCACGTCCGCGAGCCAACGCTCCTCGAGCGTCACCAGCAGCGTCATGTGATCGAAGGGCTCACCAAAGTCCCCTTCGTTGTTAGCGACCTCAGCCGATAACATCGTCACTTTAAATCCGAGCGAGCGCAGCAAGGCGGCAAACAACCCGTTCAACTCGTAACAAAAACCACCGCGCTGCCGGCGCACAATCTTTTCAAACAGCGCGTCGTCACTCAGGACGATCGGCTCGTGGCGGTGAATGCTCAGGTTCTCGAAGGGGACGGCCAACAGGTGCGCGAGATGCAATTGCCGCAGAGTCTCAGCCGAAGGCTCAAGCGGGCCGTCGTAGTTAATGCGCTGAAGATAGGCCGCCGCGTCCAACTTAGCCACTACTTTGCCGGTTCCAATCCCGGATTGTGCGATGCGTCGAAAACCATCAAGCGCTTTGCCAGCCCGTCGGGAATCGGCCCGACCAGACGGTTGTAATCAAGCCGCAGAACCTGAAGCGACGAAGCTCCAGAGAAATCCGGAATCGATCCCGAAAGTTGGTTTCGATTGAGACGCAGGTCGGTGAGCTTTTTCAGCTTCCCAAACTCTGCCGGAATCGGGCCCGTCAGTTTGTTGTTGGCGAGCAGCACAGCGCGCAGATTTGGATTCAGCGAGGTCGGAATCGATCCCGCGAGTTCGTTGTTGTGAATAAAGAATTCTTCCAGCAGCGGCTGGCGAAGTAACTGGCCCGGCAACTCACCTGAAATGCGGTTGTCCTCGGCGCGGACAATCTTGAGCTTGGGAGTGTTCCAGACCGTGGGCAGGGGACCCGACATTTCATTGGCGTGCAGATCGAGATACTCCAGTTCGGGCAGCACCGCGACGCCCGCCGGCAACTGTCCGCTGATTTTGTTTCCTTTCACCCAAAAGTTCTTGAGCGCGCGGCAGTCACCGAGCTTGTCCGGCATGGCACCCGAGATCTTGTTGAACGAAAGATGCATCGTGTGAAGTCGCTCCAGCCGGCAGATGGCCGCTGACATCGGGCCAATTAGATTGTTGTCGTAGATCGTCAGCACCGTGACATACCCGTCGGCGTCAGTCGTCACGCCATGCCACTCGCCCACCGGACGATCGCTCGCCCAGAAGTCGCGCTCGATCCAGTCGGGCCCGCCGAGCGCTTCATAGAACTCGATCAAAGCCCGTCGTTCGCGCTCGCGCACGGCGGCATCCTTCGGTTCGGGAAGGGATTTGGCCGCATCCGGTTTTTGCGTCAGTGCGGGCGAAACGAACGCGGTTAGCAGCAAGAGCGCGATTAGACAATGCCTCAACTCGGTTGTTCCTCCACCATTTTGTTCATGAGTTCGTAGAGCTTACGCGTCGTATTCGTATTTCGCACGGTCATTTCCTGAAAGAGTTTCTGGCCCGAAAGCTTGAACATCGTCGTCTGGCTCAAATCATTTATCCGTGCCGACCATAATAACGTGCCGGGATAATAAAGCACTTTCTCAATTTCCGGTTTAGGTCCGAGACTCTCAAGCACTTTTGCAGAATCAATCGAGTGTCTGAGAAATATTACGTTGTACTTCCACTGCTTGTCGCCGTCCCAGCTCTTCGGCAGATTCTCGATTAGACTGCTCATTTCCAGGAAGCTTCGCACAACGACTTTGCAGCCCAGGTTGTAGTCGCGCGACAGCATCGCCTCGATTTGTGTTTCGAGTTTGCGCGCGTCGCGTTCCTTGGCTTTGAACAGGATGTTGCCGCTATTGATGTAGGTGCTGACGTCGATGAAACCCAGCTTCTCAAAGCTTGTCTTGAGCGACTTCATGCTGATGATGTTGTTGCCGCCCACGTTCACGCCCCGGAGCAGAGCGACGAATACATGGTGCTTACACATGAGGTTTGCCAAGCAGATAGCCGTCCATCGATTGCCTTCCTGGACGAATTGAAAAGTCTCCATAACAGAGTTTCCTGAGAATAGAGTCAGGTCGCCCGTACCAACTCGCCCAACTCAGCGGAGAATCCCCATTCATATCCCTGGCGTCGATCGTTGCACCTGCATTCACAAGAAGCTCGATGGTCTCTTCCGTACCAAAAGCCGCGGCCCGATGAAGGGGCGTCTCGGCCTTTGTCCGGCAATCTCGCATGAAGCAACCCGTTTCAACCAACGGCTTGGTGATGCTATTTGGATTCGCACCGGCCGTCAGTAATACCTTCACCACGAGATCACGAGCAAGTCGATTGGAGGTGCACAGGGCTGCGTGCAGCGGCGTTTCTCCGGTATCCGGATCTGGATGATTCACCTTGGCGCCGTTCTCAATAAGAAACTCGACCAACCGCCAGTGCCCATGAAACGACGCGCCGGTCAGGCCGAAGTTGTCCCCCAGTGCTTCCAACAATTCGCCTTTGCTAAGCAGAAATCGGATAGCACTGACATCACCGTAGTAGGCGCACCATTGGATTAAAGAGACTCCATGTTTGTCTTGCGAGTTTGGGGCATGGCCTTCAACCAGGTACTCGAACACCAAGTCGGTGCGTCCGTCTGCAATTCGATCGAGCATAGTGGCCTCGTCAATTCCGTTCTCGTCGGCCCAACGATGTCGGGCGGCGCCCGCAGTCAATAACGCTAACTCAAAACCGAGTCAGCTTGGATGTTCGCGTCAACGAGCCGCGGAGCGGCGACAGAGTTTAGCCCGGGGTGAGCGAGCGCAGCGAGCGTAACCCCGGGATCACCCCCTGAATTACAGAGCCCGCGAAGCGGGCGATAGAATCATAGCGCCCCTACCGGGCGCGGACATTTTTTCTATCTGATCCAGGGGTGCTAGAAGCGCCACCCCTGGCTACAATCTGTAACCGCTACGCGGTTGGTTGAGCAGCGCAACCTAACATCCTAAGTATCTATCAAAACTGTCCAATAATACTTCCAGAAGCGGTAATATGCATCACTCATAGGCGCGAAGAAAGTGCGGATGGAAGCGCTTTCGCAGCTTGCGCACCCCAAAATGAAATCAATCATCGTCGGCACGGCGGGTCACATCGATCACGGTAAGACGGCGCTGGTGCGCGCGCTGACGGGCATCGACGCGGACCGTCTGCCGGAAGAAAAACAGCGCGGTATAACGATCGACATCGGATTTGCCGATCTCGATTTGGGCGACGTGCGCGTTGGGTTCGTCGATGTGCCGGGTCATGAGCGCTTCGTCAAGAACATGCTGGCGGGCGCGCACGGCATTGACCTCGTCGCGCTGGTGATCGCGGCTGACGAAAGCGTGATGCCGCAAACGCGCGAGCACTTTGAAATCTGCCGGCTGCTCGATGTGCGAAGTGGCCTGATCGTGCTCACCAAAAAAGATCTCGTCGATGAAGAAATGCTGGGGCTGGTGCGAGAAGAAGTCAGCGAAATGGTTGCCGGATCGTTTCTTGAGGACGCTCCGGTCGTGGCCGTCAGTTCGCGCACGGGTGAAGGCCTGGACGAGTTGAAGAGTACTTTGCGCGAAGTGGCTCAGCAGGTTCCAAAGCGCTCGGACAATCTAATCACGCGGCTGCCAATCGATCGTGCGTTTACGATGAGCGGATTCGGTGCGGTAGTCACGGGCACTTTGATTTCA
The DNA here is from genome assembly GCA_963726075.1 of uncultured Acidobacteriota bacterium. GTDB lineage: Bacteria > Acidobacteriota > Blastocatellia > Pyrinomonadales > Pyrinomonadaceae > UBA11740. Next base: position 350,849 of record CAVSAQ010000003.1, read on the forward strand.
GGCGAGATTGAAGAGGGAAGCGAAATGGAGCTTCTGCCCCAAGCCAGGCGCGTGCGCGTGCGCGGATTGCAGGTGCACGGGACGAAGGTGAAACGAGCTGATGCGGGTCAGCGGACCGCGGTGAATCTCGGCGGCGTGGAAACCTCCGAGTTAGAGCGCGGCATGGTTTTGACGACGGTTAACCGGCTTCAGTCCACACAGATCGTCGATGTGCGTGTCCAGATACTCACAGATGCGCCGCGCGCTTTGCGCTCGCGTCAACGTGTGCGCGTTCATCTCGGCGCCGCGGAGATTCTGGCACGCGTGCGTGTGCTTAGTTCACCCTCTCCGCAAGCGGAGAGGGGGTTAGGGGGAAAGGTTGCCGGCAGCGTCAACCCCACCCTCAATCCCTCCCCGCCTGCGGGGAGGGAGGTTCATCAAATCAATCCAGGGGAAAGTGGGTTCGCGCAACTGCGTTTCGAAGCGCCGGTTGTCGGTGTGCTCGGCGACCGGTTTGTCATCCGGTCATATTCACCGCAAAGAACCATCGGCGGCGGCATCATTCTCGACGCCTTTGCCACTCGTCATCGCGCGCGCGACTTTGCCACCGTGCGAGAACGGCTGACGAACCTCGACGACGGGACGGCGGAACAGAAGCTGGCTGCGTTTGTCGCAAACGCTGAGGACAGTGGTTTGAGCCGAGGGAATCTCGTGACGCGAACCGCGTGGAGAGATGAGGTGGTTCAGAACACGATCGACGCTGCGCGCGCCGCCGGTACAGTTTCAGAAATCGGCGGGCAGTTGTTGAGCCCAACCACCCTTGAACAATTTAAGCGAACCGTGGTCAAAGACGTCGCTGCGCATCATCAGGCTGAACCTTTGTCGCGCGGCCTCGCGCTTGAAGTCCTGCGCGGGCGTCGCTTTGCGCATGTACCGGTGGAGTTGTTTCGGGCGGTGTTGGCCGAAGTCGAGCAAGCCGGCGCGGTCGTTGTTGAGAAAGACGTTGTGCGCACGCCGGAACATACGCGCGCAGTTTCAGGAGCGGACGCGGCAATGCGCGATCGGCTTGAGGCAGTTTATCGCGAGGCCGCTTTGGCCGCGCCAAGCATGACTGAGGCGTTTACTCGCGCGGGCATCAACGCAGGTACGCAGCAACACGGGCGCAAAGTTCTTCAGGTGTTGATTGACTCAGGCAGCCTGGTGCGCGTTGACGGTGAGATGTTCTTTCATCGGGACGCGCTCGAGAATTTGAAAGCAAAGCTGCGCGCCCACGCTGCGAAAGAGAAGTCTATAGACGTGCCAACCTTCAAAGAGCTGGCAAGCATTTCGCGGAAGTACGCGATTCCGCTCCTCGAATACTTCGATCGTGAGCGGGTGACAAGAAGAGAAGGGGATCGGAGAGTGATTCTTACTTAGGGTGTTGGGGGTGGGTATCGGGTATCGGGTATCGGGTATCGGGATGTGACTCAAACCCCGGGGCTTTGCCCTCAGAAGTCCGCAACGCAGTTCTCATTCACACCGGGCTTTAGCCCAGTGATAAGCAGAGTATGAGACTAGTCAACCGTTTTTAACGGTTTACTGTTCTTTTCAAGACACTCAGGTGATTGGCTACGAAGGACTTGCCTTACAAACGAGAGGGAGAAACCGTTAAAACGGTTCCTATGATTCTGACGGTCTTTCATCACCGGGCTGAAGCCCGGTGTGAATGAGAATAAGGCTTTTGAGGCAACGCATCGCCCCGGGGTTTGAGTCACATCCCAACAACCCAACAACCCAACAACCCAACAACCCAACAACCCAACAACCCAACACCCGACACCCAACACCCGACACCCAACACCCGATACCCGATACCCAACACCCGACACCCGATACCCGATACCCGATACCCGATACCCGTCACCCGATACCCGATACCCAACACCCGACACCCAATACCCCCTTTCCTTTCCCGCTGCGGACGTTGTAGATTATTCCCACAGTCCAAAATCTTCGGAGATCATGTTGATGCGTGCTTTTATATTGATGATGGCGATGAGTTTGCTGGCGGTACTCGTCGCGTGCAACTCGCAGGACGGTAGTCGCGGGTCTGGAAACACCGCACAAAAAACCCAGACGCCACGAACTTCACAGACTCAGCCACCTCAGAATTCGTTAGAGGGTGCGCGCCGCATAACCGCCCAGGAATTGCACAATCTTTGGGAGAAGGACGAGGTGCTGATCGTCGATACGCGCAGCGAAGAAACCTTCAAGCAGGGCCACATCAGAGGTTCGATCCTGATTCCTTACAATGAGTTTTCGGCACGGGCGGATGGATTGCCGAAGAGCAAGATGATTGTCACGTACTGTACTTGACCGGCCGAACACACGAGCGCCGGTGCGGTGCTCACACTCAAAGCGAGGGGATTTCAGAATGCAGCAGCTTTGACCGGCGGATTGGACGCGTGGAGGAACGCGGGATATCCAGTTGTAACCAAGTAGCTATTCAATCGTCAGTGCCGCTCGCACAAGCTTCTCCTGCTCCTTAACGTGAACGGAATAGTTCCCGGTTGCCGGACTTGCTGACTCAGCCCGCCCGACGTAGCGCAGAAGTTCGCCACGCGGTATCAAGTCCTCGAATTTTTGTTCGATGAATGTCCAGGCGCCCATGTTCCTGGGTTCTTCCTGACACCAAACCAGGTCTTCCGCGTTGGGATATTTCGCGAGCGTCTCTTTAATCGCGGTGCGCGGGAACGGATAAAACTGTTCGACCCGGATGATCGCGACCTTGCTCGCTAATCCCTCTGCTCCGGCGTCTGACATGCTTTTCTTGCGCGCATCCGTCAGGTCATAAAAAACTTTGCCACTACACAGGACGATTCGTTCGATGCTGGCCGGATCATTAATCTCCGCGTCGTCGAAGAGCGGTTGGAACCCGCCGGTCGTGAATTGATCGAGCGCAGAAGCTGCGGCGGGAAGCCGGAGTAGACTCTTCGGCGTCATCACGATCAGCGGACGCTCAAAGCCGGGCCGCACCTGTCGTCGCAGCAAATGAAAATACTGCGCCGGCGTGCTGGGATAACTCACGCATAAATTGTTCGCGGCGCAGAGTTGCAGAAAACGTTCGAGCCGCGCGCTGGAGTGCTCCGGTCCCTGACCTTCATAACCATGCGGCAGAAGCATCGTTAGCCGCGAAGTTTGCCGCCACTTGTCCTCGCTGGCGGTAACATACTGGTCGATGATGCCTTGCGCGACGTTATTGAAATCGCCGAATTGAGCTTCCCACATGACGAGTGCATCAGCAGCAATCACTGAGTAGCCATATTCAAATCCGAGTACGCCCGCTTCCGAAAGAGAACTGTCGAACACTTCGAACCGGCCCTGCGCATTGTTTTCAGATCGCAACTCTGAAAGCGGCGCCCAGGCTTTGCCCGACTGCGTGTCGTAAAGCACGGCGTGACGTTGACTGAAAGTTCCGCGTCCGGAATCCTGGCCGCTCAAACGAACGCGCGTGCCTTCGAGGGCGAGCGATCCGAACGCCACGGCTTCGGCGAAAGCCCAATCGATCGGCAGTTGGCCGTCGCCCATTTTTGCGCGGCGCGCGAGCTGGCTCACCATTTTCGGATTTAGGTGGAACCCATCAGGAACTACGGAAATTTGCTGCGTGATTCGTTTAACGACGTCGTCACTGACCAGTGTCTCAACCACCTGCGAGCCGTCGATTTCCGCAACTTCCGGTTCCGCCACGATCACATCCTTGTTGTCGGCCGCCACCTTCTTCGCCCGGGCTAACGCGTCTTCAAAACGACTAACTCGCTCTTCGAGCATCTGGTTCACGCCCGCCTCATCGATGACGCCTTCTTTGATCAGCCGCTTGGCGTAAATCGTGCGCACGCCCGGATGTTCCTTGACCCGCTGATACATCAGTGGCTGTGTGTAGCTGGGTTCGTCGGCCTCGTTATGACCGAGGCGACGGAAGCCAACGACATCCAGTACGACATCCTTATGAAATTGCTGCCGGTAATCGAGGGCCATGCGCATCGTGCGATAGGCCGCTTCGGGATCGTCGCCGTTGATGTGAAAGATGGGCAACTGAGTCATGCGGGCGACGTCGGTTGAGTAAATCGACGAGCGGCCGGCTTCGGGTGAAGTCGTAAAGCCAATCTGATTATTGATGATGATGTGAATCGTGCCGCCGGTGCGATAACCGCGAAGCTGTGCCAGCTGAAGCGTCTCCATCACGATGCCTTGTCCGGCAAATGCCGCATCGCCGTGCAATAGAATCGGCAGCGCGCGGCTTCGCGCTTCGTCATTCGTGACTTCGCCATCGGCCATCGCGTCCTGAATTGCCCGCGTCATCCCCTCGACTACCGGATCGACGGCTTCGAGATGGCTTGGATTTGGCGACAGCCGCAGATGGACCGTTTTGCCGCTCGCCGTCTCACGTTCACCCTCCGCGCCCTGGTGGTACTTCACATCACCTTCGTCGGCGGGAAACGCCGGATGGACCGTGCCTTCAAACGAAGTGAAGATGCGTTCGCAAAAGTGACCGATAACATTCGCGAGCACATTCAAACGCCCGCGATGCGCCATGCCCATCGTGATTTGCTCGATGCCCTGCTCGCCCGCGCCTTCGATCAGTTGATCGAGCACAGGAATGATCGTCTCGCAGCCTTCGATCGAAAATCGCTTTTGCCCGAGAAACTTCGTATTGAGAAATCGCTCGAACTGTTCGGCAGAAACGAGCTTCCAAAGGATGCGTTTCTTAACTTCGGCATCGATCGGTTCTGAGTGCACAAATTCGCGGCGAATTTGCTCGCGCAACCAGGTCTTTTCTTCCTTGCTCTGAATGTGCCGGTATTCGGTGCCGACTTTGCCGCAGTACGCGCGTTGCAGGATGTCCAGAATTTCACGCAGCGTGGCCTCTTCAGTGCCGGCCAGACCGCCAGTGATGAAGATGCGATCGAGATCCCAGATCGTCAGGCCGTACGTTTCAATGTCCAGTTCCGGATGATAGAGCAGCGGCAGCGCGTGCAAGGGATCGATGTCGGCCACGAGGTGTCCGCGCACGCGATACGCGTTAATCAACTCCATCACGCGCGCCTGCCGCAAGGCGTGTTCATGCGTCTGGTCGGCGCCGGCAAACAGCGGATTTTGATCGACACTCCAACGCAGCGGGGCATGCGCGATCCCCAGATCATGGAAAATCTCTTCGTAGAAGCCGTTCTTGCCAATCAGCAATTCGTGTACACGCGCGAGAAAAGCGCCTGACTCAGCGCCCTGCACGATGCGGTGATCGTATGTGCTGCTGATAGTGATGGCTTTGCTGATGCCAAGTTGCGGCAGAATCGCCGGCGCGATCGATTGATACTCAGCCGGATATTCGATGGCGCCCGTCGCGATGATCAGCGACTGACCCACCATCAACCGCGGCGTCGAAGCTACGGTTCCAATCGTGCCCGGATTCGTCAAAGAGAGTGTCGTGCCCTGAAAATCCGAGATCTGCAGCTTGCCTTCGCGGGCGCGCTTGACGACATCGTCGTAGGCTGCAAGAAACTCGGGGAAGCGCATGCGGCTCGCGTTCTTGATGTTTGGCACGAGGAGCGAGCGCGTGCCGTCTTTCTTCTCCAAATCGATCGCAATGCCGAGATTTACCGCTTCGCGTTTGACGCGGGCGGGCTGGCCCTCAATCTCTTCGAAGCCGTCATTCAACTGCGGAAACTGATCGAGCGCGCGCAACAGGGCAAACGCGGTCAGATGAGTGAACGAGGCCTTGCCACGATCGTTGTCCTGAAGATGACGGTTAATAATGATCCGATTTTCTTCGAGGAGCTTGACGGGAATGCGCCGCTGCGAAGTCGCCGTGGGAACGGCGAGGCTCGCTTCCATGTTCTCGACGATTTTGAGGGCGGCGCCGCGAATCGGAATAATTTCTCTTCCTGGTTCTGGTTGAGTGACTGCCGCTGCCGGTGGCGATTTTTTTGCGGGTGCTGTCGCCGCTGCTTTAGCGCCATCTCCGCTTGGCTTGGTTTGCGCGACAGTTTTCGCCGGTGCCGGTGCCCCGGACGCAGCGGCCGGTTGGCCATTTCCGAGCAGCTCTTCAAAGTACGCGCGCCATGACTCATCGACGAGGGACGGGTCGCTGCGAAAGCGGGCGAGAAGCGACTCGACATAGGTCGCATTCGCGCCGAAATTTTCGGCGATGATTTCCGACAGTTCGGTTTTCGTTTGTTCCTGGGCCAAAGAAATTCACCGTTAGCGGCTTCGCGCGCCGCGATCAAAATGAAGGTTTGTTTTGAGTTGTTAGGTTAGCATCTTCCGTTTTGGTTTGCATCCGCGTCCACGAACGAGAACTAAGTTTCGAGGCGGGCGTTGCCCGCCTCGACCGGCAACGCCGGTCGGCTAAACATTCCGGCTTCCGACACAAACCGGCCGGTGATATTGTATGCGGCCGTTCAGACTGTAATGCGGGCAAGATGCCCGCGCTCCAAGCCATGAAAAAACAAAGCCGCAAATCGATCGATCGTCGCACCTTTGTGAAGGTTCTTCCGGCTGCCGGCGCCGCAGTGATTGCCGCTTCGAAAGCGCCTCTAAGTGCGCTCGCGCAGACAGCTTCCGGAACGCCTTCACCTTCACCCATTCAATCACCGACGCCATCGCCGACGCCCGGACGGATCAAGAAAAGTGATCTTGAACACACCGAAAAAGTAATCGGCATTGACCTGTCGGATAAGCATCGTGATATGGCGCTGTCCGGTGTCAACACGAATCTCGATCGATACGATGCGGTGCGCAAGATCGATGTGCCGCTCGATACCGAACCGGCCGTCGTGTTTCATCCCCAGTTGCCGGGTTTCCACGTCAAACGTGCGCGCGCGAAAACAAAATTCCGGTTTGGCCGGAACGAACCAGCGCCATTCAAATCGGTTGAAGATCTCGCCTTTGCGACGGTGCCTCAGCTCGCGGAGTTAATCCGCACGAGAAAAGTTTCTTCCGTCGAGCTTACTCGAATGTACCTGTCGCGTCTGAAGAAGTACGGGCCGAAACTTCTGTGTGTGGTGACACTTACTGAAGACCTGGCGATGAAGCAGGCCGAAGGTGCGGATGCTGATCTCAAGCGTGGCAAGTACCGTGGGCCGTTGCACGGTATTCCGTGGGGCGCGAAAGATTTGTTCGCGACGAAGGGCATCAGGACGACGTGGGGCGCTGAGCCCTATCGCGATCAGATGATCGATTACGACGCGACGGTGATCGAGCGCTTGCGTGATGCGGGCGCCGTGCTGGTGGCGAAGCTTTCCATGGGCGCGCTGGCCCAGGGACCGAAATGGTTCGGAGGCGTGACGCGTAATCCCTGGGCTCCCGACGAAGATCGGCAAGGCGCGAGCGGCTCATCCGCCGGGCCGGGCGCAGCGACTGCCGCGGGCCTGGTAGGCTTTTCGATCGGAACAGAAACGCTTGGCTCGATCATTTCGCCTTCGTCGCGTAACGGCGTGGTCGGTTTGCGTCCGACATACGGCCGCGTCAGTCGCTATGGCGCGATGGGCTTGAGCTGGACGATGGATAAGGTTGGTCCGATGTGTCGCGGCGTTGAAGATTGCGCGGCGGCGCTCGATGCGATCTACGGACCGGACGGTCAGGACATGACGGTGGGAGATGCGCCGTTCAACTGGAACGCGGACGTGCCCTTGAGCAGTCTGCGCATTGGCTACTTAAAAACCGAATTTGAGACTACGCCGCCGGCTAATGCGAGCGAACAGCAGAAGCAGATAGCTGCGAGACGCAACGCGATGTACAAAGAGGCGCTCGACGCGCTCACTAAAGCGGGCGTGAAGATGACGCCGATGGAATTACCGAAGTTTCCCACGGCCAACCTTCGCTACATCCTGACGGCAGAAGCGGCGACTGCCTTCGACGACATCACGCGCGATGGGCGTATCAATCAACTTTCGGGACAAGATAACGGCGACTGGCCGAACACGTTTCGCACGAATCGGTTTGTGCCGGCCGTCGAATACCTTCGGGCGCAGCGTGCGCGGGTCTTGCTGATGCGCGAGATGGATAAGCTCATGCGCGACTGGGACGTCTTCGTTTCGCCCGCGCCGGGCAGCGCGAGTCTCTTGATCACAAATCTGACTGGTCATCCGGCGGTTTGCCTGCCGTGCGGCTTTCTCGACTTTCCCGCGACACAGAACGCTCCCGCGCAACACCTGCCGCAGGCAATCATGTTCACCGGCGGGTTGTACGACGAAGCGTCACCGCTACGCGTCGCGCTCGCGTTTGAGAAAGCGACCCAGTGGCACTCGATGCATCCGAAAGTTGATTGGGCGTAACGATCAGCCCGAAGGGCTGCAGAAAGTAGCCGGTGGTCGGAGCGAAGCGTAGACCACCGGAGACGGTTGAAAAGTGATTTGCACCCCGAAGGGGTGCGAGAAACGTGCCAACTCCCATGGGCTATGACCAGAAGTATCTTCTGTGAAGCTGATGTTCTGACACCCCGCCGGGGTGCCGGTTTCCGCTCGCCCCGCACCGGAGGTCTTCGCTTCGCTACGACCTCCGGCTACTTTCGCTCAACCCTTCGGGTTGAAACGCCAAGCTCGCTAGTGATTTTACGCTTCTGAGCGCTTCAAAACCTGCAGAGCGTTCTCACATCGGCGAACTTAAGTTAGAATCCGCGCCGTGATTACCCCGAAAATAAACGCGCAGAGTTTAAAGTTAGCGCTCGCCTTCAGCCTTTTGTTGCTTGCGCTCGGTTGCCGTTCGACCAACCAACCGAAGGCGCCGGGGTGGACTAAAGCCAAAGTTCTCGCCGACAAGGAAGATCATCCGTCCAAAATAGTCTCAGATGGCGAGGCGGTTTATTTCGTCAGTGGCAGCACGGTCGCCAGCATGAATGAAGGAACAAACAACATCAAAAAGATTTCTCTCAACGATGGAACGATAAGCATTCTGGTTAAGGGTGGGAAGATCATTCCTGACACGACGCTGGCGATTGACGGCAAATTCCTCTATTGGGCAGACGGCGGTAACCTTTTGCGCGTGCCAAGGGGTGGCGGCGACAGTGAGAAGATCATTCCCAACGCTCCCAAACCTGACGAAATCGTCATGGATGACGAAAACATCTATTGGTTGATCTGGACGGGCGAGGGCTCGCCCCCGGCGCCGATAATGTACGCGCCGAAGAACGGCGGAGAAGCGAAGCAACTTACGCCGCCCCAGCCACCGACATCGGGTATCGCTCTCGACGGCGATGTTATCTACTTCATGACCGGCGACGGTATTAAGAGAATTCCGAAAGGCGGCGGTGTGATCACCGACTTCTATCGTCACGCTTTCAAACAGCCAAGCTTAGGCCTGCAACAGGACGCCGAAAACTTTTACTTCTGCCAGATGAACGAGCGCGGACACTCGGCGTTGATGAAGATCAACAAGAAGAGCGGGGAAGTGTCGCAGCTGGCGCCGTCAATTAATCACACGATGGAATTTGTGGTTGCGGACGGCCACGTTTACTACTTCGATGACGTACCGAAGACAGGCTCGTTTGGACCGGCAGCACTGCGGCGAGTTTCAACCGGCGGCGGTGAACCCGTTGAACTCGATCAGGGTGAGGCCGGTTGGCTCCGGCACCTGACAGTTGATGCCAGGCAGGTTTACTTCACAGATATTTCGAAAGTTTACGCCCTGCCGAAATGATTTCTCACGGCTTTATCTCAAAAAGCCCGCAAAGGCAGTTCTCATTCACACCGGGCTTTAGCCCGGTGATAAGCAGAGTACGAGACTGGTGAACCGTTTTAACGGTTTACTGGTCTTCTCAAGTCAGTCAGGCGATTGGCGAAGGACTTTGCCCTGCAAACGACACGGAGAAACCGTTGAAACGGTTCGATTGATTCTGACGGTCTTTCATCACTGGGCTGAAGCCCGGTGTGAATGAGAGTAAGACTCTCAGACTTTTGAGGCAAAGCTTTCTCACTGACCTCTTAAGGGATTGCGCATCGCCAGTTTCAGTTCAACCGGCACGCACCTTTTGAAGCTGAGCAGAAACTTCTTGTATTTCCCGCACACATAAACGCGGCCCGTCACCGGCCACGTCTCTCTTGAGTTGTTCCATTCACCCACCGCCGCCAGCGCCGCGATTGGGGTGTAGATAAAGAATCGGAGAGGCTCGTTGAGCGTCAGTGGTTTCTTTGTCGGCAGATCGAAAGCACGTTGGTATTCGTCAATTTCGATCGAATGCTCGTTGACCATCATGTCTTCGAACAGAAGAAAATCGACTTTACCGCTCTGTTTGATCGGCGCGACCACGACTGGGACGTTAAAAGTGATTCCCAGTGGGGTAACCCGCGCGATAGACGGCGAGCCGAATGTAATTAATTGATCGACATCGGAGCCCGCATTTGAAGAGGTTGTGCTCGTCTGGTTTGAAGACGAATTGTCGCGCGTACTCGACCCACCATCCTGGCCGCCGCCGGACGAGTTGTCGGATTTCGACGGCTTCTTCTTTTCAGTCGATTTCAGCTCAACCGCAGCACGCTCGACTTTGTAGCCGCGAATTTCTTTCGGATACGTTTGGCCTTGCGCCCTAATAGAATCCGCGGGAGCGAGAAGTGCAAGAGAACAGAACAAAACCACGCCGAAGGCGTGGAAGAAGGTAGCCAGGGGTAAGTCCCGACTTATCGGGACGCCACCCCTAGTAACGAAGGTTGATGATCGGTCGCACCCTGAAGGGGTGCGAAGAAAAGACGGTTGCGGTTGATGTCCTGGCGCCCCTTCAGGGCGCGGAACTATCTCACCAAACGGTTCCACGGGCGGCGCGCTCCGCACTTCCACCCCAACGCGGATGCCGCACCGGGGACCCCGGTCTTGCCCCTGGCTACCTTCTGCTGCCGCTTCGCGGCAAAATCCGTATTGACTCACTAACGAGCTGGAAATCAGATCTTGATCATGCACCTCGTCAACCTTCATTTGCTTCGATCAGTCGCGCCAAATCGATCATCAGCGCGACGCTTCCGTCCAGCATTTCCGCCGCGCCGGAAATGCCGTGCCACAGGCTGGAATGTGGCCCGAGGCTTCGCACCAATGTCTCCTGCTGCCCCGCGATCGCGTCAACCGCGACGGCAACGTGATTTCGATGTCCCACAAGCCCTTGCCGATGCTCGCTCGGCTGGCACACGAGAATCGCGCGCGGGCTGTTCGGAGGCTCGCCATTTGCGCCTCTTATCAAACTGCTCAGTCGTAACAGGGGCAAAGTTTCCCCTTGCCATTGGACGTGCTGCGCATCGGGAGAAAGCTGACCGTCGGACAAGCTGATTCGATCGGCAACTATACTTGAATCGAAACAGTAGAATTGTTTGCCGCCGTTGACGACCACGCACGGCACGAGGGCGAGCGTCGCCGGAATCATCATCGCAAACGTCGCACCTTTGCCGGGCTCCGAGGTTAGGCGCACTTCGCCTCCCGCTTGCGTCATCGCGCGATCGACAATCTCCAATCCAACACCGCGGCCAGATAGATCCGAAGCATCTGGTGAAGTTGAAAACCCGGGACGGAATATCAGGCGCAGCGCCTGGTCCCCCGTGAGATCTTCAGGCTGGCTGACAATGCCTTGTCGGGTTGCCGCTTCAGCGACTTGGGCGAAATCGACGCCGCGACCATCGTCACTGACGACGATGTAGATCCGGCTGCCTTCGCTGAACCCCTGGAGCCTGACCGATCCGTTCGGCGACTTGCCGGCGTCGCGTCGTTCCTCAGGCGTCTCGATACCATGACTGACGGCATTGCGCACCAGATGCATCAGCGGTTCTGCCACTAGATCCGCCAGCGACTTGTCGATGCCGACATTGCCGCCAATGATTTCGAACTCGATGTCCCGGCCCAGCTGGCGAGCGGCCATGCGTCCGGCGCGTGCCGCGACGCCGTTCAGCAAATCAGACAAAGGTACGAGCCGTAACTTAATCAGACGCTCTTCCAGGTGTACAAATCTGCTGCGCAAGTTAGACGCGGTTGAACTGGTCGCGTCTCCTGCGACCGTGTTCGGCAACGCGGAGAGGGCATTCGTCGTATCGCGCAAAAGATCGGTTACTGCCGATGTCAGTTCATCGAGTTCGTTGAGCCCGACCCGGACAGAGGTCGCGCTTGATACTACCGGCGTGGGCAGCACGTTGACTGCGGCCGCAGCGCTTCGGACGGCGTCGGGCGAGGCAACAGGAATTTCTTTGAACTCGAAAGTCCCGAGTTCAGCCGCGCGCGATCGAGTGTGGTCTGAGATGAGCTCGGCCGCATACAGCAGACGAAAATTAATCTCGTCAGCCGTAGAAGCTGCGCCGGGAATAGTTGAAATGACCTCGCCGGTCTTCCCCAGAAGCTTCGTCAGTTCGCGAAACTGAGTGTCGAACGAATCGATCGGAAAACCTGCGTCAACGATGAACAGCTTCGCTCCTTCGCGGACTGCTTCGCGCGTATGCTGCAAGTCATACTCGCTTAAAGAACGCGAGACGTCTTCCGGTAGAGCCGAACGCAAACTTCCGGCAATAGTGCCTTGCTGAGCTGCAGACGCGGAGACTGCATGCAGCCGGGCGATCAGTGCTTGCGAAGCCGATTCGTCGCCGCGCCCTGAGTTGGCGATGGATTCGGCAATGGCATCGGCTGTGTCTTCGAATAAGTTGAGCACCGGGTCGTCAATCGCGATGCGTCCCAAACGGACCCCGTCGAGCACGCCTTCCAATTCATGGGCAAGCTGACTGACGTCTTTTAACCCAACCGACCCGGCCGAGCCCTTCAGGGTGTGCACGTGACGAAAGATTCGCGACGCAAGTTCACGCCGGTGCCGGCCCTGCGCGCGCAACGAGCGGAGTTGTTGCAGATCGGCATACAGCCGATCGACGATGTCTTTGGCGTCTGCAATGAAATGGTTCAGCGTCGAATCCATCGACGCGCAGTTTAGCTTAAAAGTGGGGCTGGGATTAGGAATTTTGTGGAGGTCGAAACGTAAGCGGAGTGTCTTATTCACACCTCGCTTCAGCGATGTGGTCGCGCCGGTAAAGAACCCGGCGGCCCAACCGTTTCAACGGTTTCTTACGAGAAGCCCTTTAAACGGCTCTGTTAGGTAGGCGACGGTTGTTACCTCGCTAAAGCGAGGTGTGAATGAAATCAAACTTCGTTGGGATCGCGGTCGAGCTTAGGCTTCCGCTTCGGTTTCGGCTTCCGGAGGCGTATCACTCTCAGTCTCGGGTCGCTCCTGATCCAAATCACGTTTGATGGCGTCGAGGATGCCGTTGATGAATTGGGTCGCTTCGAAAGTAGAAAAGCGGCGCGCTACTTCGAGCGCCTCATTTATCGTGACGGTGTGCGGGGTGGGTTCGTAAAGAAACTCGTAAACGGCGAGCCGAAGGACGTTCCGATCGACGGTGGCCATGCGGTCGATGCGCCAATGCTCAGCGCGTGAACGGATGCGTGCGTCCACTTCCTCAACGTGCGCGAGCGTCCCCACCGCCAACGCCGTGGCGAACTCGCGCGCCTGCTCGTCCATCTCGTCGTCAGACAATTCAGACCAGAAGGTGCGCGCCAGTTCATCCGGACGCGTCGCCGCTACATCAGCCGCAAAGAGCATTTGCAAGGCGCTCTCACGCGCCTTACGTCTTGAACCCATAAACTCTCGGAAAAACGTACTTAGTACTTTGAACTTAGTACTTTGAATGCCACATCAAAGTACAAAGCACAAAGAACAAAGGCCTAACCACAAAAAACGGCGGTCATCCGCCACCATCAAACGTGTTTCGATAAAGACTCGCTAATTCAACCGCCGCCATCGCTGCTTCGTAACCCTTGTTGTTCTCGTCGTCGCGCGAGCGTTCGTCCGCCTGACCGACATTGTCAGCCGTAATCACGCCAAACAGCAAAGGCACGCCGGTGCGCAGACTCGCTTCACTGATGCCGCGCGCCGCGGACGCGGCAATGTATTCAAAGTGCGGCGTGTCACCACGAATTACGACGCCCAGACAAATTACGGCGTCGAACTTACGCGACTCAGCCGCTTTTTGTGCGCACAAAGGAATCTCAAACGTTCCCGGCACGCGGAACAAATCAACCGCGTCATCAGCGGCGGACGCCTGCTTTAGAGCCTTCTGCGCGCCGTCGATTAACCGCGAAACGATCGCGTCGTTCCAGCGGCTGGCGACGATTGCAAAGCGAAAGCCGCTCGCATTGAGCAGTTGCTTGCGCGGCTGTGATTTTTCTAAAGACAATCTCGTTTCGGGGCTTGCCCGTCGAGTATAGTGACCGTCACGGTGCTTGCCAAACGGTAGTGGCACAGACTTCAGTTTGTGAGGTGCCGTGATTACACAGACTTCAGTCTGTGCCACGTGATCGCAATGGTATGATGTGGCGCGATCTGCTACATCCTTTGTCCGAGGCAATCATCGTGAACCTTTCCGATCAATTACTGCCAAATTTCAGACGCCTTACTGCATCCTGCTTGATCACGACGCTGTTCCTTTTATTGAGTTTCGCTCCCGCCGCGCCGAATTCGCGTTTAGTAGCGGCGCAGACGCGGCCACCCGTGATTGTTTTTGCCGTGTCCGGTGAATCGGGAGAAGGGAACATGGACGCCGTTGCGCTGGTGAGCGGCCGGCAGCTCAGACCGCCTTACCGCGAAGAAAACAAACAAGACGAGACCGCTTTTGCGAAAAACTATCTCGCGACCGGTAAAACGTATCGCCTGATCTTCGGCGGCGGCGACGCCGGAACCGTCACGGTTAAGAAATGGAGCGAAGGCTGCAACAACATTCATTCTGAAGTGACCATCGCGGGTGGGCCGCAGCTCGGCGGACAGGTGCGAGCGCTCGCGACAAATTCCGAATCACTTGGAAAGCGTGCTTCGTCGCGACGCGCGCCCAGCGCTGAAGAGCGGGAGGCCGTGTTAAAGCTGGTGAGGACGATTTACCGGCAGCGTCGCACGCCGGCGAACCTGCTGAACTCAATCAAGGTTACTAATCTGACGGCGACAGACATCGACGGCGACAGCCAACCTGAGTTCGTCGGCAGCTTCATGCTCACCACCCGCGGCCGCGCCAGCGGTGGCAGCGAAGGGCCCATCAACTTTGAACGCGACTTGTTCCTGATTGCGAAAGGCGACGCCGCTTCTGTGCGCGGCGACTTTGTGAAGTTTCAAGCGTATCGACCGCCGCCGGAACAATTTCTCTCAAGCATTGACTACGTGGATCAACTCGACGTTGATGGGGACAACATCGGCGAAGTCTTTACGATCCAGGGTGGCTTCGACGCATACGCTTACGTGATTTTCAAGAAAGTTGGCGGGCGCTGGCGTGAAGTTTACCAGGGCATCGGCGACGCGTGCTGATGGCGGAAAGACACGTTGTGGCGCTCGCATCGTCGACTTGGATTGCCAAGGGAACGCCGCGTCCGATTGACTCCTGGCCGCTTCGTACCAGTCAAGTAGGGTTTATCAAGACTCAAACTGGGCATAAACTGAGAGCCCGAGTGAATTCAACGCCTACCGAGTTCGGAGAAAGCACATGGGAGAAAAAAGTCCGCCAGCGAAAAAAAGTGAGCTGGAACAAAAATATGAAGAAGCTTTAGAGACCATCGCGGGTGGAAAGTCATGGGAGACGATTGTCGCTAAATCGGCTTTAAATAAAAAGAGTCGCGGGATCGATCGGTTTCTCGCTTATCTGAAAGACAATTTAGCGGCTATTGCGAGCCTCGCCGTGGCCATCTCGGGAATTAGCTTTGGAATACTTCAATACAAAACGGGCCAGTGGCAAAAGGAGAGGGAAATAACGATTGCCAAGGTAGAAGCCTTGGAAAAACTGCTTCCCTCTCTTACCAGCGAGAACGCTAACGCTCGGAGGTACGCGCTGTCCGCACTGTTTACGCTTTACTCTGATGATTCAGCTTCAACTGACAATAAGGAGTTTCTGGCGCTGCTCGAACAAATCGGTGAGGTCGGTGATGCCGAAACAGTAGATGCCATTGCCCGGAAGCTGAAACATAACGTCAACTTGAGGAAAAGAGCGGCTGAGCTTTACGCAATCAGGGCGGAACAAAACAGACATAACGCAGCAGACGCAGAGCAGCCGAGCGTGGATAAAGTGCAGCAGAACTTCTATAAAGCCAGACAGTATAACGATGCTGCATGGGAGGATACTCAAAGAGCTTTGGCCATCGATCCCGATAACGCAAAGGCCCTGTATCAGCTCGGAAGGCTGCTGATGGACACTCGACGGGATTTCAGCGGGGCGAGTGAAAAATTCAGTCAGGTGATCAAACTCATTGATGACAAAAAATACCCGCTGGACACCGAGATTTATGTCGGGTCGTACTTGAACAAGCTGCGCTGCCTGTACTTGCCCGATAAGAAAATAACACCTGCTGTTTGCGAAGCTTACAAAGTTACAGCGGCTAAGTATCGAGAGTATGGCGTCGGCGAGCTCGACACAAAGGGAGAAAATCTCGAAGAACTGGAAAGCGGTTGCCCGTGAAGCATCTCAGCTTCTTGCAACGCGGGTGCTCTCAAACAGCGCATCGTCGACGCGTGTTGATACCACCCACCAGGCCACATTTCACTATGGACGAACGCGTTGATCTTTTTTACAACACTTACGCCAACTTTACGGACGAAGTCCTGGCAGCGATACGGAAAGAGGCTTTCGGCCACGATATCGGCCAGAATAGTTGGCTGACTGTCGAAGAGTACGATCAATTCATTTCCTGGCTCGACCTTTCAAATGACCAGCATGTTCTGGAAGTAGCAAGTGGAGCCGGCGGACCGGCTCGCTACCTCGCCGATCAGGTGGGTTGTCGCGTAACCGGCGTTTGACGCCAACGAAAGCGGGGTGGCTACCGCAACTCAAGCGGCTGAATCGCCACGGGGCTCGCTTAGTTAGCTTTAGGGCCGCGGATGCGAATGCTCGCTTGCCGTTTGAGGACGAATCTTTCGATGCGCTCATTTGTATCGACTCGATGAACCATTTTCCGGATCGCGAAGGCGTTCTCAGGGAATGGCGCCGACTGCTTCGACCCGGCGGGTGTGCTTTGTTCACGGACCCGGTGGTGATTACGGGCCCAGTGACTAATGATGAGCTGGCATTGCGCAGTTCAATTGGCTTGTTCTTGTTTGTCCCGCCGGGGATTAATCAACGATTGATTGAGAATGCTGGTTTTCAGCTCCTGCGGCGAGAGGACGTTACGGAAAATGCTGCCCTGGTTTCCGGCCGATGGCACGAAGCCCGTGCGCGACATCGTGACGCCGTTATCGAGATTGAGGGAGAGCAGCGTTTTGAAGACCTGCAGAAATTTTTCGCCGCTGTCCATCAACTGACTTCTGAAAAGCGCCTATCTCGGATGGTTTACCTGGTGGGAAAGCGCAGCGACTAACGACTGAGGTTACTTCTGAGTGTTCGGCGACGTCGCGGACTTGCGGTGGTAGAAAGTAAAGACGTATTTCTTCTGCGCTGAGGGGCCGCCGAAGAAGCCGCTCTCAAAATCGTATTTCTTCATCTCTTCCCACACCTGGTTCGCAGTCCAGCCGTCGTGAGTGATCCGATAAACGCCGGTCATCGCGCCGGTGCGGTGCCGCCCGCCTTTACAGTGAACATACACGGGCCAGTTTGCGGGGTCATTCACCAGGCCGAGGAAATAATCGGTCTGTTCCTCGGTGGCCGCGACGCGGGTCTTCATGGGAATTCGGAAAAAGTTCATGCCTAAATCGCGGACTGAGGATTCTTCGTCCTTCTTGTAGTCCTCGCGCAGGTCGATCACGGTCTTAATGCCGAATTGTTTCAATTGCGCAAATTGTTCTGCAGTTGGTTGCGAACCGCGATAGTAGTGGTCGTTAACTTTCGCAAAATTCGCGATCGAGATGCCGGGGACTTCCGACATGCGGGCAGTCGAAGCATTCCAGACGACCGCGACGGCGAAAATGCCGATTGCGAGAAGCGCGTAGCGAAGTGTTAGGACTTTTCTAATCATCATATTTATCTTTCGTCGAAGATTCTACCACTGATTCGCCGAAGGCAGATGAAACTAAGAATGCGGGCAGGATGCCCGCGCTCCCAACAATCACAAAGCCGCCAACGCCTTGATTCGCTCGCGCAGCGCTTTCACGAAACCCTTGCGGGTCGCGTCGTCATAGCCTGCGGCGCGAAAAGCGTCATCAATTTGATCGTCGGAAAGTTTCGCAAGCATCCGACCAATCCAGCGCGCGTTTTCAACCGGGATGTGGCGCATCGCTTTTTCTTTGTTCGCCTGGCTCTTGCCATAGCTCGGTTTGAAAAGGGAAGCGAACTTGCCGGCGCCTTTTGGCGTCGTGCTGTAATCGAATTCGACGACGCCCTTATCGACAGCGACAATGAACTTGCTTGCTTGAAATTCCGGCAGCGAATTCTTGATGCGCTTGCCGCCGAGGCCGCCGACTTTACCGAGCGTGGCGCCGATGTCGGTGACTACGTAACGCGCTTCCATCTCACCCGTGCCGGCATGCTTCTGGTGTAGGACGCGATTGTTTTCCAGCCTCGTGTCGTAGTTCGCAAGCAGCACCATTAATACCTTCAAGCCGTCCAGTTCGCGAGTTCCCACGAAGGGATTCTTCAGCCAATCCCAAATCGCGCCGCGGGTCACTCCCTTGCGTCGCGGTTCGAAGCGCGCGCCCCGGACGACCATGCCGTTGATGAATTCATCTCCACGCGAAAGTCTGGGTAAGTTCTGTATCTCGGCGCGCTCCAGGTAGTAAGCCTCTTCCGCGAAATAGCCCATCGCCCAAACCAGCCGCGTGGCGACGGTCTCTGACTGGGCCTCGATGCCGAACTTCACGTTCCAATTTACGCCGCGCGCATCTTTGACGCTAAATTTTGGCGACGCGCCGGTCGGGTCTTCTTTGACGAAGGTGAACGGCGGCAGCGGTGCAATGTCGGCCGCGCCTGGCCCCCAGCGCATGTCGCGTTCGGAGATGTCACCAGGATCGCGCCACAAAATCGGGGTGCCGGTCGGCGGTTGCTTCTTTGTCTTCGGCTTGTTTATTTCTTGCGCCGCAGCGAGTGGGGAAAGACCGGCAATCAAGACGAGCAGAACGAAAATTGATTTGGATAATTTTGAAAGTTTCATGCGAGGTGATCTGATTAATGGTTAGCTTTCGGCGGCGCGCATTATAGCGTAACCGATGAGTCCAGTGAACGGAGAAGGACGGTTGACGAACTTACCAGTCTTCTTTGGCGATGTACTTCAGAACGTGCTTGATGGAAGTTACGGCATAAGTGCCGTCGGTCTTGCGCACGGGAATATGGCGATAGCGGCCGACCGACATTTTGCTAAGCGCGGTCGCGACTGAGTCGGTCTCGCGAAGCGTCTCCGGATCCGGGCTCATCAATTCTTTGACGGGTGTCGTCGGGGCGAGCGCTTTCTTACCCGTTAATTTGTTGAGGACGTCGCGCTCAGTGAAGATTCCCAGCAGCTTTCCCTCGTCAATCACCAGCGCGCAGCCGACGTGCGCGGCTCTCATTTTGTCGATCGCTTCGACTGCCGGCGTGTCGGAGGCTACGCCGACGAATTCCTGCTCGATTTGGTTGAGATCGTCTTCCATCACCGAACGCGCAAGGCCTTCTGCGCGGTCCGCCCGCGGCACGTCGAACTGACGCAGTGACGTCACGCACTCTACGCAACGATCAGTGCCTTCGATATTGTCGTAACCGCAGGATGGACAGAGCATTCGTCGCTTCGCTCCTCATGGTTTCAAGTATCAGGTTCCAACTTTCAAGTTCGGCAATAGAACTTGAAACCTGAAACTTTGAACTTGAAACTTATTCCACCGTCCACATGTCGCCGCTGTAGATCAGTTTGTCGAGAGTGCCCGGGCCGGATTTCGCGATTGCAGAATCAATTTGGTCGGTCATCATCTGATCGTAACTGGGTCGCGCGACCGCACGGAAGATGCCAACCGGCTGCGGAAAATCGGGCTGCTCCATTCGCGCGAGCATAAAGGCGACGGAAGGATCCTCAAGGTTAATGTCGTGCACCAGGATGTCGGCTTCGGTGATTCCGTTCTCGCCGATCGTGACTACTTCGGGATGCGCGCCATTCATCCGAATCCCCTGATTTCGATCTTTGCCGAAGATCATGGGCTTGCCGTGTTCGAGATAGAGCACCTTGTCCTGTCGCACGCTGCGCTCAGCAAAGTAATCGAAGGCGCCGTCGTTAAAGATGTTGCAGTTCTGATAGACCTCGATGAAAGAAACACCTTTGTGTTTTGCCCCCGCCTCGACAACAGACCCCAGGTGCTTCACGTCGATATCGATCGAGCGCGCCACAAAGGTGGCCTCACTCGCAATCGCCAGCGACAGGGGATTCACCGGATAATCAATTACGCCCATCGGCGTAGATTTTGTGCGTTGGCCAAACACGGACGTCGGACTGTATTGGCCTTTGGTGAGGCCGTAAATCCGGTTGTTGAAAAGAATGTAATTGATGTCCAGGTTGCGCCGCAGCACGTGCATGAAATGATTGCCGCCAATCGAAAGCGCGTCGCCGTCACCGGTAATCACCCACACGCTGAGTTCGGGATTCGCGGCTTTGATTCCGGTGGCAATCGCGGGCGCGCGCCCGTGGATGCTGTGAAATCCGTACGTATTCATGTAGTAGGGAAAGCGCGACGAACAGCCGATGCCCGAAACAAAAACCACCTTCTCGCGCGGAATACCGAGTTCAGGCATAACTTTTTGCACGTTGTTGAGGATGGCGTAGTCGCCACAGCCGGGACACCAGCGCACTTCCTGATTCGAGACGAAGTCTTTCTTCGTCATCTGCCCCGGTGGAGGCGCGATTTGAAAAAGCGCTGCGCCGCCTTCGCTTTCCGCCGAGACTGAAGCATCGACGTTTACGCCGTGTCCGTTGCCGCTTGAACCGTTACCTTGTGTGCTCATGATTGCCTTTCTACTTCCTTACGCCTCGAAAATCTCAGCGACTTTGATTTCAAAACCCGGTACAACGTCGCCGCCGCCCAGCGTGTCCTTATCTGTCAACGCGACGACCTCTGTAAGCGAACGATAGACGGTTACGGTATGAAGTTTAGGACTAACGACCCATACCGCCTCTGTTCCGGCTTCAAGCCATTCTGAAACCTTATCTTCAACTTCATCCACGGTATCGCCTGGGCTTACAACTTCAACCGCCAAGTCAGGAGGACCTATCCAATAACTCCTGACATCACCAGCTCGCTCAATTCGTTCACGTCGAACGAACGCCACATCCGGAGCGCGTACCGTGTCCGGATCCTGGGATATAAGGAAACCAGACTCAGCACCGTAAACCTCACCTAAGTTGTTGTTCTTTACGTAGCGATAAAGCGGCCCTGCAATCCGCATCGTGACGATGCCATGCTTATGTCCGGTGGGAGCCATGCGGATCAGTTCTCCTTTCACAAGCTCATACCGATAGCCATCATCCGACATCGCCAGAAGTTCGTCGGCAGTCACAACCCTAGTAAGAGTGGCGCTCATATCACTTTTCCCTAACTTGATCTGTCAGCGAGCCAAGACACTGTCCTTAGTTACTGCGCTTGGTTGTGTCATCTTTGCTTCAGGTGCCTCCAACCCAGAGACAACCAAGACCAGCTCAGACAAGATATCTTCCTGCGTCGGCACTTTACCGTCACTTACAAACTTCGAGAAAAGAGCGGTCTTTGGTGTCCCAGGATTATCGGAGCTGTTGACTATCTGAATAAGCAGTTTGACCCCACTAGGAGACAATGCCGTACCCGATGAAAAATACGACTCATCCTTTTTTCTTCTTATTAAGAATAGGTAATTAACAAAAGTTGGGTTGTTTGGTCGAGGGCAAGACGCAACAAAACCTCGAAACCAGGGTCTTACATTCTTCCTGATTTGTTCCATGCGTTCGCTCGGCGTTGACTTCATAGCAAAAAAACCGAACAGGTCCTTCCTGGAAAGCACGATGCAATCGAAACCGCGAGTCCAAGCTTTAAGAGCCAGATAAACGCCGACTGTACGGTGAAGTCTAGGTCGATATTTATCCTCAACCTCCTCTGCACGGATATTCTTTGGAATTGTTGGCACGGATACTCCTTCGCCTCTGTATCGTAGCGCTCACAAATACTCTTCAACCTTCTGAATAATTTCGCGGATTTGGAATGGCCGGCCTTTCACCTTCGAGAAAGCGACCGCGTCGATTAAGTAGCGCGCGCGAATCATGGTGCACAGCTGGCCCAGATTCATTTCGGGAATGATCACTGTTTCGAACCCGGAAAGGACTTGGCCGAGGTTCTTTGGAAAAGGATTCAAGTGACGCAGGTGCGCGCTGGAAACTGATTTTCCTTCGTTGCGCATTTTCTCGACCGCGGAAGTAATCGAGCCGTAGGTCGATCCCCACCCCAACACTAAAACCTTTCCAGTTTCATCGCCGAAGACTTCGATCGGCGGAATGTCTGCGACGGCACGATCAACTTTTTCCTGGCGCAGCTTCACCATCAAGTGGTGATTCTCGGGGTCGTAGTTGACGTTTCCGGTGATGTGCTGCTTTTCGATGCCGCCGATGCGATGCTCCAAACCCGGCGTGCCGGGTAGAGCCCACGGCCGCGCGAGGGTTGCTTCGTCGCGCGCGTAGGGCATGAAGTTCGACGGGTCGGTGGTGAATTTGACTTCGATGCGCGGCAGTTTCTCTATCGCGGGCACGGCCCAGGGCTCTGCGCCGTTCGCGAGATATCCATCAGAGAGATAGAAAACCGGCACCATGTATTTGAAAGCCAGCCGCACCGATTCGATCGCCATGTCGAAGCAATCAGCCGGAGTTGCGGGAGCGATCACGATCGCTGGACACTCACCGTTACGTCCCCAGACAGCCTGGAACAAATCGGCTTGCTCGGTTTTTGTCGGCAGGCCGGTTGATGGGCCACCGCGCTGAACATTCACAATCACGAGCGGCAACTCAGTCATCACCGCCAACCCGATAGCTTCCTGCTTCAGAGCGACTCCGGGACCCGAGGTTCCTGTCAGCCCTATGTGGCCGGCGAAGCTCGCGCCGATCGCAGCGCAAACTGCGGCGATTTCGTCTTCAGCTTGAAACGTCTTCACGCCGAAATTCTTGTGACGCGCCAGTTCGTGCAGAATGTCCGAGGCCGGCGTGATGGGATACGAACCGTAGAAGAGCGGCCTTCCAGCCAGTTCGGCGGCGGCCACAAAACCGATGGCGGTCGCTTCATTGCCGGTAATTTTGCGGTAACGTCCCGGGGCGATGACCGCCTTCTTAACCCGAAAATGCGTGGTGAACACTTCGGTCGTTTCGGCGAAGTTGTAGCCGGTTTTCAGCGCCACTTCGTTTGCCTTAACGAGCTCTGGGTTCTTCTTAAACTTCGCGCGCACCCAATCGAGGGTCGGCTCAAGCGGCCGATCGTAAAGCCAGTACAGAACGCCAAGTGCGAAGAAGTTCTTTGAGCGGGCCATCTCTTTACGTGAAAGCTCGACCGCGCCCTTCAGCGCGTTCATGTTCAGTGTCGAGATGGGCAGTTGATGCACGCGATAACCGGTAAGCGCGCCATCTTCCAGCGGGTTCGAGCTGTAGGCGGCCTTCTCGAGATTGTCTTTCGTGAACTCATCAGTGTTGACGATGATGGTGCCGCCTTCTTCCAGGTCCGGCAGATTCACTTTCAGCGCCGCGGGATTCATCGCCACCAGGACGTTCGGTTGATCGCCTGGAGTGCGAATGTCGTGATTGGAAAAATTCAGCTGAAAGCCGCTGACCCCAGGTAAGCTGCCCGCGGGCGCGCGAATCTCGGCCGGAAAGTCGGGCAGCGTCGAGATGTCGTTGCCCATGATCGCCGACGTGTTCGTGAACTGCGTGCCCGTCAACTGCATGCCATCGCCCGAGTCACCGGCGAAGCGGATTGTGACGGTGTCGAGTTCTTCCAGATGTTTGTCGATGGTTTCGACTGGTGGTTCTAAGACTGCGCTCATGAATGCTCCGTATATGCGATGTTAAATTTCAGATTTGAGATTGCTTTCCCATGCGGTGGTGAACAAAAGAAATCTAAAATCTGAGATCCAGGTTCGAAAATGCTTCAGCCTCCTTCAACCGTATCCATCACCTGCGCCGGCAGCGGCGGCAGATTCATCGTCGCCTTGGGATAACACTCTGCTAAATAAGTGATGATGTCGAACACAGAGATTAATCCAATCAACTCGCCTTTCTTGACCAGGGGGATGTTCCGAAAGCCCTTTTCGTTCATCATCCTCACCGCATCGCCCACGGTTGCATCCGGCGAAAGGGTCTCGACCGTAGGATGCATCCACTGCGAAATCGGTGAATCTAAATCAACTTGTTGGCCGATGATTTTCGTCAGCAGGTCGCGCTCAGTAAAGATTCCGGCAACGCGCCCATCGTCGGAAACAATCACGCAACCGCCTTCGTCGCTTTTCATGGCTTCGACCGCCTGAGACAGGGGAGTGAATGGAGAGACCGCGACGTAGTCGGACGTTTGCAGCACGCTCACTCGCTGGTCGCGCGCCTTGGGAAGCTGACGGTCACGCGACCCGCCTTTACGCAGATCGTGTTCTTCTGTTTTTTGATCTTCCAGCATCCGAAGTTTAATTCTAACTCACTTCCGCTGATGGGCGGGAAAAGCCGGTCATCTTATCACAGGAAAAGGATGGCTGAATGTAATCGGCGGCACGAATGGGTCGTGTCTTATTCTACCTTTGTGATCCTTTGGCGATCCTTGCGACTTTGCGTCTTAGCGTGAAATGCCCCTTAGTAGACAAACGGCTGGTTCACGCAAAGGCGCTAAGGCGCAAAGACACGCAAAGTAGGAGATGCAATGAGGGCAGGGAAAGAATCGGGCGCCGGCCGCCATCAATGGCCGGTTAGTTCAATAGCCATCAAAGTCAGATCGTCGGTGATGGGCAGCCCTTCCGCGAATTTCCGCGCATCATCCACCACCTGCGTCAGGAGAGAGTCAGTCGGATGTTCGTGAAACTCGTTGAGCATCATCTGCAACCGGTCTTTACCGTACTCCTCCTCATCATGATTTCGAGTTTCAGAGAGTCCATCGGTGTAGAGCACTAACCGGTCGCCCTTCACAGCATCAATCGTGGTGGCCGAATAAGTCTGGTTGCAGAACATGCCGAGCGGCAATCCGGTCGCCGGAATCGGCGTGACGTTGCCTTCATGAAGATGCAACGGCGCGCAGTGGCCGGCGTTGCAAATCTCGATCGTGCCGTTCGCGGATGCTTTGCCGCAAACGAGCGTCGCATAGTAAGGACGCATGGTTGTGTCGGCAAATACTCCATTGGCGCGCTCGACCAGTTCGGTCACCGACAGACCCGTGTTGATTAAGCTGCGAAAGATTGCGTGCAGACGGCTCATCAAGAACGACGCGGCGATCCCTTTGCCGGACACGTCGCCGATCATGAAGTAGAGTTCGCCCGCGTCAGTTACGATCAGATCGCAGTAGTCGCCCCCTACGAGCCCTGCTGGTTGATAATAATGGGCGACTTCCCAACCGTTGAACTTGAGGTTCTGCTTGGGCAGTGATTCGCCCTGAATCAGCCACGCGCGATCGAGATCCCGCTCGAGCTCTTCCAATTGGTGCGGTGTCAGACAGCTCAGACAGAATCGCGCCAATGGGTCCGCGGTCATCGCGGCCTGGCCGATCAAATCGTGACAGACCTGGCAGACGCCGTAAGATTCAGTGCGGTTAAGATTCTCAATCGCCGACTGAACTTCGCGCAGCAGTCCATTCAATTGAAAATCTCCATTCGCGGTCTTGGCGGTCTCTTCCAGGCGAATACGCCAGTTCAGTAGTTCGGTTCGTAGGTCGGGATTGGTAGCTTGAATGGCAGCGCTCATGGTCGTTCCCCTGTCGTTTTTCGTGGCGATTTTGACGAGAAAAAGAGTCAGCTAATTATACGCTCTTTTCCGCGCTGGAGTTCGTTTTCAGGCGAGCATTTTGCCGCGAAATTTGGTCTAGATCTATCCGGTTTTTGGACTGAATTTGCTGGGTTTAACTGGCTTGGTCGGACCGAGTTTTGTTTCGCAGATCTTCAATGATTTCGGGCAGGAGTTCGAGGGTTTGAGCGATGTCGCCGTCAGTAGTGTAGCGCCCCAGCGAAAAACGAATTGATGCAAGTGCTCGAGATGCCGGAATCTTCATCGCGCTAAGCACCGCCGGCGCGTCATCAGACTCTGAATGACAAGCTGAACCGGTTGAAACACAGATGCCCACGGCGTCCAGCATTGAAACGACGTCCGAGCCGAGAACGCCATCGAACGAAATATTGGTCGTGTTGGGTAATCTTTTTTCCGGTGCAGTAGTGCCATTTACCGTCGTACCGGAAATCGTGTTGAGTATCGTGCTTTCCAACCGATCTCGCAGTGCCCTGATTTGTTCATGTCCCGTAAATTCCTTCGCCAGCCTGCTGGCGCGGCCGAGCGCGACAATGTTGGGCACCGCTTCAGTACCAGAACGCCTTCCCGCTTCCTGTCCGCCACCAACGACGAAGGGCGGTAGCTTCAAGCCTTCGCGAATGTAGAGCGCGCCGATGCCTTTTGGCGCGTGGTACTTGTGGCCGGCAATCGAAAACAGATCGACTTCCCATTCGCGAAGTCGGATTGGAATCTTGCCGACGGCCTGAACACCGTCAACGTGGAACACCGCGTCAGAATGTTCGCGAACGATGCTTCCGATTTCCTCAATCGGAAACACAACGCCCGTCTCGTTGTTCGCCAGCATGATCGAAACGATGCCCGTATCGCGCCGCAAAGCTTTTCGCAGATCGTCCAGATTCACTGAGCCCTGCTCGTCGACTTCAAGCCAGGTAACTTCGCTACCAATTCCGGCGAGATGCTCGCAAAGCTTACGCACGGCCTCATGCTCAACCCGCGTCGTAATGATGTGTCGACGGGCCGGGTTCTGCTCGAGGAATCCCCCGATCGCCCAATTGTTAGATTCGGAGCCACAGGAGGTGAAGGCAATCTCGTTAGGGTCGCGAGCGCCAATTAAAGCCGCTACTTCCTTCCGCGCCTGTTCAACCGCCGCGCGCGACTCGCGCCCGAACGCGTGCCCAGAAGACGGATTGCCGTAGTGCGAAGTCAGGAAGGGTTGCATCGCCTCGAACACTTCCGGCGCAACCTGCGTGGTGGCGTTGTTGTCGAGATAAATCACGTCGATTGTTGCGCCAGTATATCCGAAGCCCTTTCAAGAGTGTTCCCCGGCAAAATCGTACTGATATACTCGCCCAATAACGGCGGCAACTAGATTTATGCTCGTCATGCGATGCGAATCATCCTTTACGTGTACGCGGGAATCTACGTGCTTTTTAGCATTAGTGTGATCGTAGATGACATCAAGGACAAGCATGCGTGGTGGAGAACAGGAGCTGACGCCGCGTTGTGTTTGATTGCGTTCCTCGGGATAGTCTTCTATTTCCTTGATGTGAGAAACCCGGCCCTGATTCTGGTGTGGCGACCCATAAGCTTGATCCTGTTGGCCGGTCAAATGTGTGTGAATTTTTACGAACGACGTTTGATTCTTGCTGGTAAAGATTCCGACGTCGATCATCGCAAACTTACGCGCGGAACGGTTTGGGCAACTGACTTATTCACGATGTTCATCGTGCTGCCGGCAATAATAATCAATCTCATCTTCGCATTCTTCTAGGTCCGGGATTCGTCCTCCGAGACATGATAGCGATCATCTATTTAGCGGCGGCCACTTACTTCGGTGATTGCATTTGCCGCCGATTCTTCCGGTTCATCTCGCTTCAGCATCGTATCGCGACTGCGTTTCTTGTCGGTTTGCTACTCAGCACCTGGATTACGTTTCTCGCCGCCATTGCATTCCACAAAATCAGCCAGCCGCTGATCGCGGCGAATTTGGTGTTTCTGGTCTTATTCATTGGCGTCGTGATGCTTACGCGGCGATGGCCGGCGCAGATGGAAAGCGCGCAAGTGACGCGGCCAAAAGGGACGATGCGGTGGGACCTGATCTGGCTCGGCGCGTTCCTGATCTTCGCGACGTGGTTGATGTTCGCGACGCTGAGTTTCAAGAATGGTCAGTTTCAGATCGCTTTCAAGGCCTGGACAGATTTCGGCGCGAATGTTTCAGTCACGCAGGGCTTCGCGCTCGGGCGCAACTTTCCGCCTGAGCATCCTTTCTTTCCGGGCGAGTTTATCCGCTATCACTTTCTGTTCTGGTTTCAAACCGGAAATCTCGAGTTTCTCGGCCTTAATCCCGTCTGGAGCATCAACAGCCTCAGCATCCTTTCGCTGCTCGCGTTGCTGATTCTGATCATGACGTTCGGCGAGGTGCTGTTCAATTCGCGCGTCGTCGGCCGGATCGGCGCGCTGCTGTTCTTTTTCTCGAGTTCACTTTCGTATCTGCCGTTTCTGCGATCGCAGACAAGTATTGCTGGCGCGCTGAATTCGATTCGCGAAGCCACAGAATTTCTCGCCTCCGGATATCCATTCCGCGGCGAGACCTGGGGCGTGCTCTCTGCGAACGTTTTTGCCTATCAACGCCATTTAATCAGCGGCATCGGACTTTTGTTTGTCGCGCTTATCTTCGCCGTTGAGCGATACCGTTCACATTGTTTTCGCCGTGAAGAAGAAACTGAAGCGCAAGGGTTTAGTTTACTTGGGGTGACAGACGCAAGCGAGGTTAATAACTACCAGCCTTCTGATCATGAGGTCGTGACTGGAGCGCAACCGTCTCGGTTGCAAGACGGGGCAAGCGGGACGCTTGCGCTCCAGTCAAAACGCGAGTTACTCGCCTGGCTGCTGGCCGGCGCGATCCTTGGTCTGCTGCCGTATTGGAACAGCCCGACCTACATCGCCGCGCTCGCGATCTTCGGGTGCCTGTTGATTTTCGTCCCGTTGAGATTGGGCACTGTGCTGTTGCTCGCGGCCGCGATTGTCGTCGGGCTGCCGCAGGTGCTATTGCTGCGCTCAGGCAACACGCTAACGTACTCGCTTTTGAATCCGGGATACACATTAGAGAACCCGACGCTTTGGCTCATGCTGAAGTACCTGGGCTGGACGTTTGGCGTGAAATGGATCCTTTTGGGCGTCGCCGTCGTTTTCGCGAGCGCCTTTCAACGGCGACTGTTGTTGGCGCTGTCGAGTCTCGTCGTCATCGTTTTTCTGTTTCAGCTCAGCTTGGATATCTTCAACAATCACAAGCTGCTGAACATCTGGGCGACGTGCGTCAACGTCTATGCGGCTTTCGCGCTCTGGCAGATCGCGAAGCAGAAGATTGCCGGGATTGCGTTGGCAATCGTGCTCGCGATTGCCACGGTCTTCGGCGGAGTCGTCGATCTGTTTCCACTGCACAACGATCCGATGCTGGCCGTTCCTTACAAAAGTGATCGCCTCAGTCAGTGGCTTTTAGCGAACACTCACCCCAAAGACGTGTTTCTGAGTCATCAACTGCTGACGCATCAGATTCTTTTTAGCGGCCGAAAGATTTACCTGGGGTACACGTTGTTCGCATGGACGGCCGGGTACAACGTGCCTGAGCGCGAGTTGTTATACCGGCAAATGTTTGAGGAACGCGATCCGGAAGTGTTGAAGCGCTTACTGCGCGAAAACAAGATTGCATACGTGGCAATCGACGACGGCGTACGCAAGAACGAGGCACTGCCTGATCTGAATGAAGACGTTTACGAGCAGCACTTCCCGAAGATATTCGAGGACACCGCCCACGTTTACGACAACCTTGTCATCTACAAAGTGCCGTAGTGGCAGCGCCGACCGTAAGGGCAATGATATTTGGCGAAATATTAGTGATTCAAACGCCAAAGGCGTTCGCAAATCCCAGCCCAGGGCAACGCCCTGGGTCGAGGTCAACAACCGAGAGCGGAACTCTGAAGGAGTTCGCAAAAGCCATCGCGTTGGAAAACAACCGATTTTGAACAACCCTTTCAGGGTTGCGGGAATTTGGATGCCTCATTTCCCAGGGTAGCGCGCCCGCGCGCAACCCTGGGCTGGAAGTTAGTGAACGCCTTCGGCGTTCCTCTCAGTCGCCACCAGACTTTGATTCTGCGCGTAGATCGTGGCCAGTAGTTTGTGTGGCCGTGGTGTCCGATATCCTCGAGACACAGACTGAAGTTTGTGCCACTGGTTCGACAAATCACTCGCCGCTTCGCATAATCGACGCATGTCTCAGTTGAATGAAAACGTAGTGCTTGATGCGCTGCGGCAGATCATAGATCCCGATCTGCACAAAGATATCGTTACACTCGGCTTTATTAAGGATCTCGCTATCCGGAACGGCGATGTTTCGTTTCGCATCGTGCTGACAACGCCGGCATGCCCGGTAAAAAGCGAAATGGAGAGCGCCGCGCGTGAACTGGTTACGGCCATCGCCGGGGTTCGGTCTGTAACAGTAACCATGGACGCGGAGGTGCCGAAAGGCCGCGGCCTCGGCGACAAGGTTTCGGTGCCCGGCGTGAAGAACATCGTCGCCGTGTCGTCAGGCAAAGGCGGCGTCGGCAAATCGACTGTCGCCGTGAATCTTGCCGTTGCGCTCGCTCTCGACGGCGCGAAAGTCGGTTTAATGGATGCGGACGTTTATGGCCCTAACGTGCCGATCATGCTCGGCGTCGCCAACGCGCGGCCTGAAGTTGAAGTCAACAAGCTCATTCCCGTCGAAGCGCACGGCATCAAACTTATCTCGATGGCCATACTTCAGCCGGGCGACAAGCCTTTGATTGTCCGCGGCCCAATTCTGCACGGATTGGTGAAGCAGTTTCTTTCGGATGTGAAGTGGGGCGAACTCGATTACTTGATCGTTGATATGCCGCCAGGCACTGGTGACGTCCAACTAAGCCTCGCCCAACTCGTGCCCGTCCAGGGCGCGGTGCTGGTCACTACGCCGCAGGAAGTCGCGCTCATCGATGTGCGGCGCGCGTTGCGCATGTTTGAAACGGTGGCCGTACCCGTGCTCGGTGTGGTTGAGAATATGAGTTACTTCATCGCGCCGGACACCGGCACTCGCTACAACATTTTCGGTGAAGGCGGTGGTGGAAAGCTGGCCGCACAATATGGCGTGCCGTTCCTGGGCTCGGTGCCGATGGGCATTGAAGTCCGCGAAGGCGGGGATAAAGGCGTACCGGTGGTTGTGGGTCAGCCGGACTCGCCGCAAGCTCAGGCTTTTCGCAAAGTTGCGGAAGAAGTGGCCCGGCAAGTTTCGATCGAGGCGATGAAACCCGAGCTTGTTGTTTTGAAGAAATCTCAGTAGAATCCAAAGCGTACTTTGTGCTTAGTTCTTAGTGCTTAGCCTTGCTTTCAAAGTACAAAGCACTAAGTACAAAGAGCTTAATAAACGACTTTTAGAAATAGAGAACGGAGTAAAATTTAAATATGTCAGCTAATCCAGCAATAACGACTTCTCCAACCCCCGCGGCGCCCGGCGCACCGTCGGTGAACTTAAACGTCACCGAGCCGGCGGCCGTCGAAATTAAGAAGTTTATGTCGAGCGAAGAGGGCCTACCGGAAACTGCCGGCCTGCGCGTGCGCGTCGTGCCTGGTGGCTGCTCGGGATTTCAATACAGTTTGAATATCGAAGAGGCTTCGCGCCAGGGCGACTTTGTGCTCGATGAAAAAGGCGTGCGCCTTTTCGTCGACATGTTCAGTGCGCAATACCTGAACGGCGTCCAGATCGATTACGTCACAAATGTGATGGGTGCAGGCTTCACGTTCACTAATCCGAACGCGACCGGAAGCTGCGGCTGCGGATCATCGTTCACCGCGTAGTCAACTCGTATCTTTACATTGAAAAGGACTCGGCCTGATACTTCGGTGTCAGGCCGACTTTTTTTGTGTTTGTTCGCCCCTCTCCGCAGCCGGAGAAAGGTTAGGGGAGAGGTTGGCGCGGTCAGCAACCCCACCCCCAACCCCTCCCCGTACCCGGGGAGGGGAGGCGATGCTCTTATGCAGATTATTCAAGCCCACACACCGGAGCACATCAAACAGGCGCGCGGATTCTTCCGCGAATACGAAGCCTGGCTCGGTCTCGATCTGTGCTTTCAGAACTTCGAAAAAGAACTGGCTGAACTGCCGGGAGCCTACGCGCCTCCGACTGGACGGCTGCTGCTGGCGTATGAAGGCGATCAGTTAGCTGGATGCGTAGCGCTGCGGAATCTGGGCGACGGCGTCTGTGAGATGAAGCGATTGTTCCTACGGCCACAGTTTCATGGCAAAGGCCGCGGACGAGAACTAGCGGAACGGATCATTGATGAGGCTCGCGGGGCAGGCTATGAACGAATGCGTCTCGACACGCTTCCTGAGCAGATGGGGAAAGCGATCGCGCTGTATCGCTCGCTCGGCTTCAAAGAGATCGAGGCGTATTACACCAACCCGGTCTCAGGAGCATTGTTTATGGAATTAATGTTGTGAGTTTGAGACTATCGCGGGCGATTTAGCAGCTTCCAACCAGTGGGCAGTACCGCCGCCGCCAGCGCGATCTTGATGATATCGCCCGGAATGAACTTCAGGACGGTGAACTGAAAAGCCACGAGCGGCGAAGTGCGCGTCAAATACGAAAACCAGAGCCAGCCGCAGAGCATGATCACCAATGAGCCTACGAACATCGCGGCGACCGACGTCAAATACTTTCGATCCCAGCCTTGCTCGGCGAACGCACCGGTGATGAACGCGGCTGCGGGGAACGACAGAAGATAGCCGCCCGTGGGTCCGAACAGGTGAGCTAATCCAGCGCCGCCGCCGTAGAAGAACGGCAAACCACTCGCGCCTTCAATCAAATAAGCAATCATTGCCATCGCGCCCAGACGCGAACCCAACAGTGCGCCCGTCAAAAGCACCGCGAACGTTTGTCCGGTAATTGGCACCGGGCCGATTGGAATGACGATCTGAGCGGACAGTGCCGTCAGCAGACTAAATCCGATTACCAATCCGACCTGGCGGACGATATCGAACGGCGCCAGGGCAACTTGTAAGAGAGTTTCGTTACTAGCGAATGATGTGCTCATCTTAGTTTCAAGTTTCAAGTTTCAAGTTTCAGGTTTCAGGTTCAAATCTGACGTTCAACAAAGCGAACTTGAGACTTGAAACTTGAGACTTGAAACTCATGGTCTCACACATAATACCGGACAAGGTGCGTTTCGAATAATGAATTCAGCGGTGCCGGTCAGACGCTCGTCGCCGCCGCAGCACAGCGTGGTAGTGATCGCGATCAAGTCGGCTTTGTGACGTCCCGCGTGTTCGACGACGGCTTCGGCGACGCCTCCGTGAACGCGCCGCACTTTGCCGAACATCTCAGGCGCGGCGGCTTCTTCAAAAAACTGTTCCAGCTTGTCCTTTCCACCATCCGCCGGTTCTTCATCGCCCTCCGCAAACACGCAGAGCGTTTCTACTTTTGCTTTTGTTTTGCGGGCGATCGCGGTCGCCACCGGCAGAATCACCTTAGATTTCTCGGAAAGGTCAGTCGCGAAAACGATCGTGGCAAAGCGATCGATCGGCCGAGTCGTGCGTCGGGGACCGTGCAGCCTGGCAATGATGGTTGGCACCCTGGAATCACGCGCCACCTGCTCAGCCACGCTACGCCCCAGGAAGAATTGCGCCACATCCGAACGGCCATGTGAAGCCATGACGATCAAATCACCGTCACGTTCGGCGGCGCAGCGCATGATGATCTCGGCCGGATCACCTTCTTCTTTCGGGATGATCGTTTGGATCACCCGAACGGCCGATGCTCCGGTGGGCAGGCCAGGGAACTCATAGCGTGAAGTTTCGGTGATGTGCGGATCGCCACCGTGCGCGATGTGAACTGATTGCACGACCGCATCGAACTGCGCCGCGATAGCCACGGCCAGAGGAAAGGCGCTGTTGGCTACCGATGAGAAATCAGTCGGAAACAGAATCGAGCGAATCATGACAATCGCGGTATTAACAACGACAGAATAAGACTTAGGTGCTCACGTTGTCACTTAATTTCAGTCCCCATCATCGCGCGCACGAGTCGAAGGAACCGTAGGACTGGCCACGGTGTTACCCGGCAAAACATGCGTGGCGTTCAAATCGGCGGCGTCGAGACTGTTCACCAGATGGGCGCCGTCTTCCAGGCAGTATTGCAGCGACGGGTCTGAGTAAGACTGCCGGCATTTTGGACAATATCGGACCGGCGAAGCGCTGCCGTAAGCGGTGACCGCCGCCGCCGGGCTGTCGTCGCTGTGAATGCGCATCTTGTGGAACGAACGCCACACGAAGTAGAGCGAGATCAGAAAGAAAATCGCCGCCAGGACTCGGCTGATGACCAGACCGTTCGCGCCGAACTGGCCCGTCTCGCTGCTGACGCTGACCGCCAACTCAACCGCGAGCAGACCGAACAGCGTCGTGAACTTAATCACCGGGTTCAGCGCCACGGACGAGGTGTCTTTGAACGGATCGCCCACCGTGTCGCCGACCACCGTGGCGTCGTGAAGCGGCGTGCCTTTCATTTTCAGATCGACTTCAACAACCTTCTTGGCGTTGTCCCAGGCGCCACCGGCGTTGGCCATGAAAATGGCCTGGTACAGTCCAAACACGGCGATCGAAATCAGATAACCGATAAAGAAGAACGGCTCGACGAACGCGTACGCCAGCGTCGCGAAGAACACGCCCATAAAAATATTGAACATGCCTTTCTGGGCGTACTGCGTGCAGATTTGGACGACCTTCTTGCTGTCTTCCACTGAAGCTCTTTCGACGCCTTCAAGCTGAATGTTCGCTTTAATGAACTCCACCGCCCGGTATGCGCCGGTAGTCACGGCCTGTATCGATGCGCCGGTGAACCAGTAAATGATCGCGCCGCCGGTAATCAGACCGAGCAGAAACGGCGCATGCAGAATCGAAAGACTTTGCAGAGCTTCCTGATCTCTAAGACCGTCAGTCAGAGTCATGATGATCGAGAAGATCATCGTCGTGGCCCCGACGACTGCCGTGCCGATGAGCACCGGCTTCGCCGTGGCTTTGAAGGTGTTGCCGGCGCCGTCGTTTTCTTCGAGCAGGTGCTTGGCGCGCTCGAACACGACGGTAACGTTGTGATCACGCTTCAGCTCTTCAACTATGTTGGGCTGGCTTTCGATGAGCGACAGTTCGAAAACCGACTGTGCGTTGTCCGTCACCGGTCCGTAAGAATCGACGGCGATCGTCACCGGCCCCATGCCGAGGAAGCCGAAAGCCACCAGGCCGAACGCGAAGACCGCCGGCGCCGCCATCAACGCATCCAGACCAAACGTGCTGAAAATAAAAGCGATGGCCATCAGGCCAACGATGCTGATGCCGAGCCAAAACCCTGAGAAATTTCCGGCGACCAGGCCCGACAGAATATTCAGCGACGGCCCGCCTTCGCGCGAAGACGTCACCACTTCCTGCACGTGCCGCGAGCTGGTCGAGGTGAAGATCTTGACGAGTTCGGGAATGACTGCGCCGGCCAGGGTTCCGCATGAAATAATGGTGGCGAGCTTCCACCAGAGACTTGTATCGCCGCCCAGGTCTGGAACCATCAGGAACGAAACAATGTAGGTCAGGACGATCGAAACGATCGAGGTGAGCCACACCAGCGTCGTCAAAGGCTTTTCGAAGTTCATGTCGCCCGCATTAGCGTAACGAGCTTTGGCAATCGCTTCATTGACGAAGTAAGACCCGGCGCTCGAAACCAGCATCATGATGCGCATCACGAAAATCCAGACGAGCAACTGCACCTGGGCCGTCGGACTCGGCACCGCGAGCAGAATGAAGGTAATCAGCGCGACACCGGTGACGCCGTAAGTTTCAAAGCCGTCCGCGCTGGGCCCGACTGAGTCGCCGGCGTTATCGCCCGTGCAGTCGGCAATCACGCCCGGGTTACGCGCGTCGTCTTCCTTGATCTTGAAGACGATCTTCATCAGGTCGGAACCGATGTCGGCAATCTTGGTGAAGATGCCGCCGGCAATTCTCAACGCCGCCGCGCCCAGCGACTCGCCGATCGCGAAGCCGATGAAGCACGCGCCCGCGTAGTCACCCGGCACAAACAGCAGAATGAAAAGCATGATGAGCAGCTCGACGCTGATCAGCAGCATGCCGATGCTCATACCGGCCTTTAGTGGAATTGCGTAAATCGGATATGGCTTGCCTTCGAGACTCGCGAACGCGGTGCGCGAATTCGCAAACGTATTAACCCGAATTCCGAACCAGGCGACGCCATAGCTGCCCGCGATGCCGATGAGACTGAAGAGCAGAATGATCGGAACCGTCAGAAAAACGGGGTGATCCGGAACCGGCCGCAGGATTCCAAAGTAGGCAATGACGATGGCCGCGATGAAAACCCAGAGCAACATGATGAACTTGCCCTGCGTGATCAGGTACGTCTTGCAGGTTTCGTAAATTAGTTCGGAGATTTCGCGCATCGAGCGATGCACGGGCAGGTTCTTCAACTGGATGTAAATCCAGAGACCGAACAGCAGGCCGAGAAAACAGAACACGATGCCAATCAGCAGCAGCTTATGTCCGTCGATTCCGCGGAACGAAACGCTTGAAAGATCCGGCAGCTTGAGGGCCGCTTCGCCGCCGCCATGCGACTGTGCGAAGGCGCTCGGGGCCGCGACGGAAAAAGCAACAATTGCGAATAAAAAGCTAATGATTCGGCGGCGCTGCGCCGCGACAAAGTTCGACATCGATTTCACGATCAAAAAAATCCTTCCTTTTCGTTTGGGCGATAGGCGAGAAAAAATGCCTGGCTGATTAAAGGCGTATTATTGCCGATTGACGCAGAAGTGTCCAACCGCGGACGGCCTTACTTGAATAGAAACATCGAGTTTTTATGGCGCTGTTTCACCAACCGCGAAGCGGTCACGCTGAAAGCGTGAAATAAAACAGCCCAGGGCAAGCGCGAAGCGCGTCGCCCTGGGACTAGTCACCAAATAGGATCATTCGCCCTGAAGGGGCGAGATAAACGGTTTATTCCGCGCCTTCAGCGCTCGATTCTTTTCTCTCCCGGATCCTGGGCCGTTGGCCCAGGCTATCACATCGCGCGCCGTTGGCGCTTCGGTTGTGCTCGAACCGCTTGATCTCAGGTCTAAGAGGGAAGTGGTGGCGGTACTCATATGCTCATACCCGGCTCATGCTTCGGCAACGGCCTCCGAAATGGGATGCGGCGTTCTCCGTCCCCCAATCCATTTTCGAATTGAATCAGCCAACACGATCACAGCCGCGGTCATGATAAGCGCAGTCAGAAAAGTGTTGATGTAGCCTTGCGTCGAGGTCAGCGGGTTCTGTGCTTGCGGCCAGAAGATGTCGCGGATCGATTGATAGCCGGCTACCAGTGTCGTGCTGCCGACGAACGACAACGGCACAAGAGTCACCCAGGCGTAACGGGCTTTGCCCATGTTAATGATGACGGTTGTCGCCACGCACAAAGCGACTGCGGCAAGTAATTGATTGGCTATGCCGAACATCGGCCAGATCGTTGATATCGATCCCGTCCAGATGAATGCCGCCCACGCAGTGACAACCACGGCGCTGGTGAGAATCGATCCAGGCAGCCAGTTTGGCTGTTCAAGTTTGCGATAAAACCGCCCGCCGAACTCGCCGACAAGGAATCGGGCCACCCGTGTTCCTGTATCGATCGTGGTGAGGATGAATAGCGCCTCGAACATGATGGCGAAGTGATACCAATACTTCATCAGTCCGCCGAGGCCGGGAATGCCGTCG
Source organism: uncultured Acidobacteriota bacterium (assembly GCA_963726075.1). Classification (GTDB taxonomy): domain Bacteria; phylum Acidobacteriota; class Blastocatellia; order Pyrinomonadales; family Pyrinomonadaceae; genus UBA11740. The sequence continues at coordinate 388,505 of CAVSAQ010000003.1, forward strand.
AAGATCTTTGCAATGCCGAGTGCCAACGTCACCGCGCCGCCCGTGCGTCCGCGAACCTTCTCGCCTGACTCTGCTTCCAGCCGATCCAACTCCTGAGGTTGAAGGTTGAATCCTTCCTGGGTGCGCTGATCGACCATCTGGACGTACTTTGCGCGTTCAATTTCGGTGCGTTGTGAGGTGTTGATGGCGAAGTAGTCTCCCGGAAACAGAGACGTCGCGGCAATCAACGCCACCACACCGACAGTGCCTTCCATAAGCATGCTGCCATAGCCGATCATGCGCGCGTCGGTTTCCTTCGCAATCATCTTGGGAGTCGTGCCGGAAGAAATCAGGGCGTGAAAACCGCTGATGGCGCCGCACGCGATCGTGATGAAAACAAATGGATAGACTTTGCCGGCGACGATGGGTCCGCCCCCAGAGACGAACGGCGTGATGGCCGGCATCTGCAAGGTGGGGGCGACCACGACCACGCCGATGATTAAGAAAGCAACGGTCCCGATTTTCAGGTACGACGAAAGATAGTCGCGCGGGCAGAGCAGCATCCACACCGGCAGCACCGAAGCGATGAAGCCGTACGCCGCCATTATTACAATCACTTTGTTCGGCGAGAGGGTGAAGGTTGCCGCCCACGACGACTCAGCAATTTCTCCGCCCAGCCAAACTGCGAACAACAGTCCGATCACGCCGATGATGGTCGCTTCCGTAATCTTTCCTTTGCGGAACTTGTACATGTAAAGCCCCATGAACAACGCGAGCGGAATCGTGAAGCCGACCGTGAAAGTTCCCCAGGGCGATTCGGCCAGTGCGTTCACGACCACCAGCCCGAGTCCCGCCAGCGCAATTACCACGATGAAAAGAATTGCGAGCCCCGCAACGAAACCTGACAGGCCGCTGATTTCAGTTCGCGCGATCTCAGCCAGCGACTTTCCATTGCGCCTGATGCTGGCGACGAGAATCATGAAGTCGTGGACCGCGCCGCCCAGACAGACGCCGATGACCAGCCACAGCAGTCCGGGCAGATATCCAAATTGCGCGGCCAGCACCGGCCCAATCAGCGGCCCGGCGCCGGAAATCGCGGCAAAGTGATGGCCAAACAGGACCCACTTGTTGGTCGGGTAATAGTTGTGGCCGTCGTACATCGTCTGCGACGGCACCGGGCGCGCATCATCCAGGGCCAGAACTTTCGCGGCGATGAACGCTGAGTAGTAGCGATACGAAATGGCGATGACGCACAGCGCGCCAATAATGATCGGAAGGGCACTCATTTGGAGTCTCAATTATCACAGCAGCGTGGTTTAGCTCAATAGCTTTGTGCGGGTCACCGCGTTGCCAGGCGGTAACAGTGTTATGAACGGATCGCCGTCAAGACGATGGGCAGAACTACCATAGTGAAAAGGACGGCCATCATTAGGAGCCAAAGAAACAACGAAACGGTCCAATTGCGCTTTGCTGCGGCGTAGTCCACATCTGCTGTCCTGATTTCACCAAATCGAGCCCACCAATAAATCAACCAGACCGGCGTTAAAAAGAATGTCATCACCATTCCGCCTCCGCCGACGAAGCCAAAAAAAGGAATGAACCGGACGAAAAAGAACACCCACATCACGCCGGTGAAGGCGCGCAACCAGCCTGCTTCGTCGCAAGCCTGGTTAATTTTGTTTTGGGCCAGGACGGCGCTGTGGGCGTATTCAGGAGGGATAATTAACTCGCAGTATCGACATTGAAGCGAGTTCCCGGCGATGAACTCTGCGCAGTTTGGACACGGAAACGTTTCGCTGCTGCTTTCGCCTGTGAGTATCGGCACGCGCTGCTTATATCACCGATCCATTGCCGCGTTAACCTAACGTGAGCAGCACCATCTTGACGCGCGGTTTCAAGGCAAGGACACAATTCACCATTTGCCCGGCTGCGCGCTTGACTACGACCCCGGATTCGGAGAAAGTTTTCGTCACGCACCCCGGCCTCTGAAAGGACTCTGGAGGTCCCCCAACAATGAATACTCTCAGGAAGAGAAATCTAATTGTCGCGGCGCTGTGCTTTTGTGTCGCATTTACTTCGGTTGCTCCTCTTAACTTCGCCCAGAAAAAGCAGGCGCCGGTTGAAGCAACCGCGCCGCCCGTTCGCGAAGAATTCAAGTTCGGCGATGTCGATCTGGAAGTCTTCGAGCAGGTGAATCTGCTCGATCGCCGCTTCGAAAAGGACGGCCTCGTACTCGAAGACGAAGCCACCAATGCTTACCTTTCTCGCATGGGCCGCTCACTGATTCCAGCGGGCCTCGTCCTCGAAAACGTCAACTGGAAGTTTCGCGCGTTGCGTGACCCTGAGCCGAATGCGTTTGCGCTGCCCAACGGATCGATCTATGTCACGACGGGTCTGCTGGCGCTGGTCGACAATGAATCACAACTGGCCGCGATCATGGCGCACGAGCTGACCCACGTCATGCGGCGCCACACCTACATGCAAAACCGGAGCAACCGAAAGAAGTTTCTCACGATGAATGTCATCGCGATCGTCGGCTCGGTTACGCCTGGAATGGTCGGCACGGCCATTAGTCTTGCCGCCGCGATCTCGCCTTTCATCGTTATGTCAATGATTGCGGGCTACAGTCGCGACTCGGAACGCGAAGCCGATCACCGGGCGGTGGACATGATGATCTCAGCCGAGTATCCGCCTGAAGAAGCCATCAACGTGATGAAGCTGCTCAGCCAGGATATCGAAGGCGAGCAGATCAAACTCTTCTACAACGATCATCCGGAATTGCAGGAGCGCGTCAGGTACCTGACTTCATATCTGGGGTCGCGTGCGGACCGGGTGACTCCTCAGATGGAGTTGAATCGCGAGAAGGCGGCGTACTTCCGGAAAATGGAGCCGGTGATGCGCCACAACGTGCAGCTCGCGATTAATGCGGCGCGCTATCGCTCGGCCGTTTACTTTGCGCAGCGGCTGGTAGACTTTCGGCCCGACTCGTCCGAGAACGTCTTTCTGATGGCCGAAGCGTATCGCACACTTGGCCCGCGCTCCCCGCAGTTGACGGGACGCGAAATGACGAACAGCGCGAAGAAGGACGCGGCCAAAAAACGAGAGAAGCGAACCGCCGAAGAACTTGAACGTGAACTGCTGGCGACCCCGGCCGGACAGGAGAATTGGAAAAGTCATCAGCAAAAGGCTGAAGAGTTGTATTTGCGTTCGTTGGGTTTGAACGCACCAGTCCCGGCTGCGCATCGCGGACTCGGCATGCTCTACGAAAAGTTGGGTCGAACTACCGAGGCCGTCACGGCTTATGAAAAATACATCGAGCTGGCGCCGACGGCGTTCGACCGTGAAAGAATTCTAAGACGTATTGAAACATTAAGGAGAGTTTAGAAATGATTTCCCATCCTCAACATTTGTTGCACAGATTCCGGACCGTAATTGTTGTCGCAGCCGTTGTGTTTGCCGCGGCGCTGGTGCCTTTGAGTGCGCCCGCCCAATTTCTGCACCCGAAGGTGGCCAAGAAAGAGACGACTATTCGTAACGTGGTTGTGCTGCCGGCGAAAGTAGAGATCGTTAGGGACAGCATGAAAGGACCCGAAGGCATGGCGGCTGAGTCGGAAGCGGTAAGCGAGCGAGTTGCGAAAATAGTTTCCGATATCCTGTCAAATAAGCAGGTCGCAACCTTAAATGGGCCCGTTTCCGTCACCGGAGACGGTGACGCTCAGCAGAAATACAACGTCGCGGACATTCAGTCTCGGTATGACGACCTCCTGCCCAAGATCATGAAGAAGCGTAGCGACGTTAAGAAGGCCCGCTTCACGATGGGTGATGAAGTCCTGAACTTGAACCTCGACAAAAACGCCGACGCCATTGTCTTCATCCGTGGCAAGGGTCAAAAGCAGACGTCCGGCAAAACAGCGTTTCGTTTACTGGTTGGAGGCGTGCCGGCGTATTTACAGGTCACTATTGGGATCGTCGATGCCCGAACTGGTGAAGTGTTGCTTTACACGGACGGGGTCATAACCGGCGATCCAACCGCGAACGAAGGCTCGTTGCGCCATGCGATTAACAAGTCCCTGAAGAAGCTCCCGGGTGGTGCTTCGTGAAGTCAATTCCGCGTTTCAAATCCGAGTGCAGGAGCCGGTGAAAGAGATGTTCGCCGGCTTCCCGCCTAACCGACAACCGCCCCGCATCATAAGCACTCGACTTCAGTCCACGCTGTACCGACGCGCAGATGTCCAGGTCTTCCTGCTGAATCCGATCGCCGACGGCGACGCTGGCCAGATTTTGTTCCCGCGCGTCTTCCGAAACATCAGCGAAGTAAAAATCGAAAATGACTTCCGTGCGATCGACTGAGATGGGCCGCACCAGGTTGGTATCCATCACGCCGTCGTAGCAGTTGATCATGAAGTTCGGATAAATCCAGTAGTAGAGCGCGCGCTCGCCCGTGCGCGTCGCCGCGACGTCGGCGTCGTCAGCCGTAACCATCGGACTACTCTGCAGGCAATGACGTCCACCGCACTCAATCGTGTAGTTGCTGTAATCGAGCACGCTGTCCAGGCCTTTGTGCAGATGCGGCACGTGATAGCCGCCGTCGAGGTAGTTATCCACAAAGACTTTCCAATTGCAGTCGATGATGTATTTCCGGCGTTCGAACCACTGAAGATTGCTTAGATTGAGTTCGTTGATTTCCTTGACCAGCTTCGTGCCGAGCCAATCTTCAATCGACTCGCTTTGAGGCAGTCGGCGGGCAACACCCGCCTCTAAACCGCTGGAAATGTTTAGCGGCGGGCGTTGCCCGCCGCTCTCCCACGATCCGTCAGGCCTGCGTTGTCCGCCGTTACTCCGCACCAGGATCCATTTCTGCCAAACCGCCACCTCAACCGGTATCAATCCATTGCCTCCGCGATCGAAATCGCAGACACCGCTGAAATCAGGCGTGCCTTTCAGCTCGCCTTCGAGAGAATACGTCCAGCCGTGATAGGGGCAGCGCATCTGCGGTGCGTTGCCGTGCGGTTCAGTCATCACCGCCGCCGCGTGATGCCGGCACACATTGAAGAATCCTCGAATTTGATTGTCGCTGCCGCGAACAACCACGACCGGTTCATCGCCAATGTCAGTCGTAACGTAGTCACCCGATTTCTGAAGTTGATCGACACGGGCCGCTACCTGCCATGATTGGCTGAAAACGGTTCGCTGTTCGAGTTCAAAGACGCGTTCGTCTGTGTACCACGGCGCGGGAATGGTGGAAGCACGCTCGAGTCGAGCGCTCGGGTCGTAGCTGTCGATGATTCTGTTGAGAGAATTGCTCATTAGCTGGGTCACTCGCCTATGACTTCAAGTGCCCTGGAGTTTCCGCTCCGTCAGGAGCGAGATGTTTTTAGCTTCGTCGGTGGTTAGATTGACCCAGCTCCTTTAGGAGCGGAATGAACTACTCTTATTTCGCTCCTAAAGGAGCTTACGAATTTCCTAAACCGACCGGTTCTATAAACATTCCGCTCCTACGGAGCGTTAAAACCCGAAACCCGAAACCCGAAACCCGAAACCCGAAACTCGAAATTCGAAACCGTCACAGTATCGGCGTCGCCATCTTATGCTTCGGATTGTAGAACGGCGTCTTGGTAACCGTGGCGGGTGCGCGGTGCCGCACGGCTTCCACGGTGATTTCGACTTCAACCTTCGAACCGACTTTGGTGAAGTCGCTTTCCAGAGTGGCCAGCGCAATCATCTTTTTCAACGTCGGCGACCAGGTGGTTGAAGTCGCTTTACCGAGTTGCGTTCCGTTGCTGTAAACAGGAACCGCTATGCGCGATGCAATCGGCGAAACAGCCGGCGGCAAACCAACGTGCTCGTAAATTGTCTCAACCTCAGGCCAGTGAATTTCCAAGCCGACGATGTGCCTTGGAGTCCCGCGCTTCTGTTCGGCGACCAAAGCCGCCCGCCCGACAAACTTCTGCTTGTCGAGACTGACCAGGCGGCCGAGTCCCATCTCAAACGGTGAGTATCTCTGGGGTTCGATTAGCGCTTTCTTGCTACTGCTGAAGTCGATATCGATGAGCAATAGCCCGGCTTCGATTCGCGCGACATCCAACGCGAGCATGCCGGTGGGCTTAATGTCGAACGGCTTCCCCTGAGCGATCAGAGTGTCCCAAACCTTCACCGCGTCTGCGGCCGGCAGCCAAATTTCGTAACCGAGATCGCCGGTGTATCCGGTGCGCGAAACTTCGACCGGCACACCCGCGATTGTTCCTCTCGTGACGCGGAAGTACTTCAGGTTCTCGATGTCAGCGTTTGCGACAACGGCTTTCAAAAGCCGGCCCGATGTCGGACCTTGCAGAGCCAATGCGGCCACCGATTCCGAAATGTCTTCGATCTCAACGTCAAGGCCGGCCGCGTTCTGCGTGAACCAGCGCAGACTTGGATCCGCCGCCGTCCACCGATAGACGTTCTCTTCGAGCCGCGAAACTGTGCCGTCGTCGATCACCTTGCCGTGCTCGTCGCACCAGGGCGTGTAAATCACCTGCCCGACGGAAACCTTGCGCATATCGCGCGTGATGATTCGATCAACCAGACGCGTAGCATCGTTTCCCGTGACGCGATACTTATACAGGGGCGATATGTCGATCAGCGCCGCGGCATTTCGAATCGCGTTGTACTCATGATCGTGATGTGCCTCGTACGCGCTGACGGCGTAATAGCCCGACCACTCGCGATAGTTGAGACTTTCGCACAGCGCAAACGTCCGTTCATGAAATGGAGTACCGATCGGCATGGATTCGTGGCACAGACTTCAGTCTGTGTGTTCGCAAGAGTAATCACAGACTAAAGTCTGTGCCACTCGTTGTCAGAGCGAGCGATTATAAGTATGCTCCGAACAAGTGAGCAAACGTCATCATGAGTCCCCCTGTTTCGGTGTGGTTACAGAAAGGGGAGTTATGTTTCACTCAATCAAGGTTTTTCGTCTTACGGTTGTTGTCTTCCTCGCGGTTCTTTGCGGTGGCTTAATTGCGTCTGCGCAAACGCGGCCTAAGAATGCGAGCAAACTCGCGAAAGCGGCGAAAGAGACGCAAGCCGCCGCGAACACCTTCACAGAAATCATGAATGTGCCCGACAAGGCGATTCCGCAGAATCTGCTGGACAAAGCGGAAGCTGTCGCCGTGTTTGAAATGTTAAAAGCCGGCTTTATTGTCGGCGGCCGCACGGGTCACGGCGTGATCAGCCGGCGAGTACCCGGCGGGTGGAGCGCTCCGGCGTTCTATAACTTGAACGGGGCCAGCTTCGGATTGCAGATCGGGGCCGCCAAAACGTATGTGGTTTTGCTTTTCATGAATACCGGCGCGGTGGACAGCCTGATGCAGGACAAATTCGAGATTGGTGGCGAAGGCACCATCGCCGCCGGTCCCATCGGCCGATCGGCGGCTGCTTCAACCGATGCGCAATTGAAAGCTCAGATACTTTCTTATTCGCGCAGCAAGGGCCTGTTCGCCGGATTGGAAATCAAAGGCGTGGTGATTTCGCCCGATAACAACGACAACGAACCAGTGTATGGAATGAAAGCCGAGGGAGTGCTTTCGCCGGCGCGGCAATGGAAGCTGACCGGGATGCCGGCGAGCGTCCGAATCTTTCCGCGCACGTTGGCCAGGTACTCTGCCAGGAAATGAATGTAGCTGAAGCCTTTCCTTGAAAGTTTAGAGTCGGGCTACTACCCGGCAAAGGGCGGGCGGTAGCCCGCCTCCAATCGTTGGTGTTGATAAGAGGAGAAAGATGCGGCGATTCACAAATCGATTGATGATTTTGCTTGTCCTGCTGATCCCCTTTACCGCATTGGCGCAGACCAGCCGTGAACGCAGCACAAAAAAAGCGCTCGCCGCGGCCAAGCAGTCAGAACGCGCCGCGCGCGTTTTCAATTCCATCATGGCGACGCGCGAGAAATCCATTCCGCGCGACCTGCTGCAGCGCGCTGAGGCCGTGGCCGTGTTTCCCGGTGTCTTGAAGGGCGGCTTTATCGTGGGCGGGCGACGAGGCTCCGGAGTCATTAGCCGCCGCGTCGCAGGCGGCTGGAGCGCGCCGGCGTTTTTCGACCTCACCGGCGGCAGCATTGGTTTGCAGATTGGCGCCTCGTCAACCGACTACGTTCTCTTGTTCATGAATGAAGAAGCCGTCGGAAGTTTGCTCGGCAACAAGTTAGAGATTGGCGGTGAAGGCAGCGCGGCCGCCGGTCCGGTGGGAAGGGCCGCGAGTGCTTCGACGGATCTGAGATTGAACGCTCAGATTCTTTCTTACTCGCGCAGCAAAGGCGCGTTCGCGGGACTTGAGCTAAAAGGCGTAGTCATCCAGCCGGATAACGAAGACAACTCGCAGGTTTACGGCATGACTGCGCGCGACATTCTCACGGGCGCCAACAAGATTCCGATGGCAAAGATGCCGGCGGGCGTCCGCGTGTTTCCGGAAACCGTAGCGCGATATTCGACGCGGTAGCGCCGGGGCGACAAAGTCCTACGACAGCTACCGAACCAATTTGCTGAAAACCTTAGCCGGCAAGACGATGCAGACAACGGTGAGAAAGATCGTCACGATCTCCCGGCCTATTGCGTTAGATCCTGAGCGGCAGGAGCGTTTATCCGTGATCCTTTCGTCGCTTTTGTGAGAAGCAGGTCTAGTTCGTTATCAGTTAATTTGAACGGACTTTCCGTTGCTCCGCTGCGGCAGATTGTATCAACAATATGCGAACCCAACTTTCGGTAGCTTTCGAATTGTGATTCGTCAAACCATTGGTCGCCAGTGCTTTGTTGCGGGAAAGTTTCATGCGTCATGGCATAGCGATAAATGTCGCGTGGCTCGTCGCCATAAAACGCCGGCTTAAGATAGATGATTTTTCCATCGGGAACCTTAACCTCCTGGTCAACCGCATGGTTCTCGTCCGTATCGATAGCTGAATAGCGGATGGTTCCAATGGCACAGTATGCCCCCGGTTTCTTATCGCGGCGGGGAAAGATTTGCATCGGTCCAAAGTCGATCGGAATGCCTAAATCCGTTCTCACCTTCTGGACCGCGTTTCCTAAATCGTTGTACTGAAAATCGGGATCGCCGGCGGCGTCGCTTATTACAATCAGACGACAACGGCGCAGAACCATTTCGTAAAGGCCAAGATTCTCGAAGTGTCCGCCGTCAGTCAGATACACGTACTTGTTCCGGTCATCGGTCCAGCCCAAGGCCTCGGCGATGATTGGATAGACGGCGGACTTTGGATGGGCAAGTTCGTAATAATGCTTGATGCCGCGGGCTCGTAGCGCAAGTGGGACTTCTCCAGCCCGTGCTGGATTTCCCAACCACCAACCTAGCCTGACATTGAACAGCGTCATCAGAAACGTTACCACTGGCGAAGAGTAGTAACCCATGTTGGGGCTGGCGGCGGCCCCCGAGATCGCCATTGCCGTGCCGAGGCTAATGCCGCCATCTTTTTGACCGCCGTAATCGAAAGTGCGCCGGTAAGAACCATAGACCGGTCCCGTGCGCTCGTCTGTATTAATCTGGAAACTCCCGCAATGTAACGGGCTTACGGTAAAAGACTCCGCTTTTCGCTGCTGCCAGGCAAGTCGATCGCCGCCCACAAGGTTAAGGGTCATGTTTACGATGTGTAGCGGACGTCCCAGCGGCTGTTCGTCCACTGGCCGCTTGTCGTCCGCCTGGGGCACCGAGCGAATTTCATCTTCGAAAGCCTTTTCGAGAGCTTGCCGATTACGCTTTACAAATTTGGCGCTGTTCCGCGCTGGGTCCATTCCTTCCAGGTCTATTCCGAATTCACTCTGAATCGCTGGTGGGACAATTGGATCTCGCAGCAGGGCATTGTTGAGATCCCTAATCAACGCGCTTTCCAGCAGTTTCCCGGTTCGGTCGCCCGCGCGCGTGGGGTCATACCGATTCAGCAGTTGCTTTGTCGAATCTGACAAAACGTTCGACGCGATGTGAGCTGCGACCGGACCGGATTTTGTCTGTAGCTTCTGCACGAGACTGCTAAACCCGTTCGGCTCCCTGAAGCTCTTCGTATGAAGCATCTCGGGCCGTAACTCACACATGTTCACGTTATCATCGGAATCAAAACCGGTAAATTTATTAGGTCGTCGCTCAACGCTCTGACGCGACGCGCCGAGGTACGCGCGAATCAGGCGATTGCGATACATCGCATGGTACGAAAACTTGTTTGTATTGATCACGTGAGCCATGAGCAAGCCCAGTCCGCCGGCCACGCCCATGAAAAGCAAAATTTCTCGCGTGCGGGGCATGTCTAGACGCGATGCATTAAATGAGCCAAGGCCCATCGCTTGAACTGACAGCAAGCCAATCCAATTCCAAAACGTCGCGAGCCGATCGATTAAGCCATCTGTGGCAATCGATAACGAAATTACGAGTACCGCGGCGAACACAATGGCTCCCAGTGGCAATGCGTGTTGCATCACCATTCCCAGCCAACCCGGCGACTTCTCGCCCTTCGCCGGGAGTTTCGCGCTACGTGCCAGGAGCGCGGTGATCACACCAATCACACCGCCCGCGGGCACGACACGTTTTGCCCAAACATCAGTTATCACAGTCGGACCCATCACCACGAGAAAACTGCCGATGGTCCAGACAACGAGGGCGATAAGAATCCACGCTCCGTACCTGGCCCACCATTCGCGATCTTCATCCTTAGTCCATCTGCTGGCAATGCCTACGAACAGACTCAGAGCGAGAAATACCAGCAACAAATAGATCGGGACGGCGAGCGTCGAATAGAGCAAGAGCTTGTCGATTACTTTCGCCGGCTCAGGAAAGAGAAGCGAGACCAGGAAGAGCAGCACGCCGCCGACAATTCCATTAAAGAAAAGGCCGACGAATTCACTGGCAATCAGCTTAAGTGACCTGATCATCAAGATCGTGTACACGACCCAAGCCGCGAGGTGCAGCCCGACGCCGAAAGCAATAAATCCAAGAATGTAATGACGGCCGTCCAGCAGATGGAACGTTAGGGTTCTTTCCAGATCAATGTTGAGCGCTTGACCGTTGGGCCGCTGCGTGAACCAAGACCAATACAAGGCGACCAGGGTTGCTGAAAAAAGCATGGGCACGAAACACCACTTGAGGAAGCTCTTTTGGTCCCGATCTCTCTTGGCAACGGTGGGCCGGCTAATCGCCACGTAAACGATCATTTGCACGCCCAGGATGATTGCCAGAATCAGCGCGCCCACTCTCACGTAACCAGGAGGTGACAACTGAGAAAGCGATACGAACAATCTAGGCAGCGCCAGCAGCGCTAGCAACAATGGGATTAGCACCAGCCAGTTGAGAAGCAGATTTCTGATCCAGATGGCGACCAACGTCCAGGTGTCAGCCGACAACATGCCCAGTTTAGGCGTCAAGTAGTTGCTGTAAGCGCGCAAATGCGTAATGGGCTCCGCTTCGGGCTTCATCACGTACGGTGGGTGCTCGCCGGGCAACTGTTTCGTCACGTCCGGAAGACCTTTCTCCTCGCGGTGAATCCAGGCTGACAACCAACTGCCGATGTATCCTCCGCCCGAAACTGTTGAAAGGTAATTGAACTTGTCCAGCAGGTTGTTGTGGGCCAGGCCTTGAAGCACTCCTAAACCAAAGGTCGCACTGCGAATGCCGCCTCCGGACAAACAGATCGCAGCATGATTCTTCTTGTGGTTTTCTTTGATGATGTTCTTTAGCCGGTCTTCGGCCGGCTTTTTCGAACTGACCGACGGCGAAGGCGCGCCATGCAATAGGTCATATTCCTCTTCAAGAACCTCATACACGCGTAACGGGTGGTCAGACATTTTGAGAGTGCCTCCCTTGATGGATTGATTAACGTGCGCGACAACGAAAGAGAAGAACGGGACGGTGGTTGTCGCAGAAAACTACTCGCTGCTAACCGGCGCAAACAATTCTGATCGAGAAAATGCCCGCGTCCGTGCGCCGGTTTTCGAAAACGCGGCGCGCTATTCAACGCGGTGTAGTCGACGACTAGTCCGAGGTAACCGATTCAGAAGTTACTCGCGCGGCCAATTGCTTCACGTACCGATTGTGTGCCGCAACGTAGCGGTTCTGATCCTCAAAACATACATTTAGTCTCTCGTCGCGCTCCTGCGATGAGATGCCTTCGTCTTTCGCTTCGGGGCACTGGAAAGCGGTTCGCTAGGGGCCGAGCGCCGCACGGAATTTCTTGAAGTTTTGAATTCTCTCGGCCAGACCGTGTGTCCCGCCATTAACGCGCTTCGTGACGCTGGTAACGGTCGCATCGCTCGCGCCTTGATCGCAGATGGCCCAAATGTTGTTTGAGTTGAAGAAAAACGCCGCCGAAGCGAGCGGATACTTCGTGGCAACCAGATCCGGGTTCGCCACACAGTCTTCGCCAACGAAACCTGTAAAGCTGGTGTAGTTGTTCTTGCCGGTTAATTGAATGTAGCCGCGACCGCGGTACCTGAATCCATCTCCCGAAGCCTCGTCGCCATTGCCCATTCGGTTGGCATAGACTCGGCTGCCGATCTTCTGAGGATTACGCGCATAGGCATTCACGTCTACGTTCTTAAAATACTTTGGAAATACTTGCAGCAGGCGTTGAGCGCTGTAGTTCAGGTTTTCGACGACGGCGGTGAAGTTCATAGATTCCAGCGCGCACTGCGCGAGGAAATGCGCCAGCCGCAGATTCGACGTGATATTAAACTCCGACGCGGCGGCGGGAATTTGCGCGAGTACAGCGTCAGGAATCTTTCCCGCCAACCCGGCGAGATTCAAATTCGGAGCGGTTACCGGAGCTGTTGCGGGGACAGCGCCGGCACTGATGGCGCCGCCGATTGCGGGATCACCACCGGACGGAGCGGCGCCTGCGGCCGCGTCCAACGCGGCTTGGGTGCCCGGCCCGACGACGCCGTCCGCTTGCAAACCTTTGCTCTTTTGAAAAGCAATGACGACTCTTTGCGTCCCGGGGCCGAAATTTCCGTCCACCCCATTCGGATCGAAACCGAGGTCTTTAAGTTGTTGTTGAAGGGCCTGCACATCAGGACCCGATGAACCTAGTTTTAGTGTTGCCATGTTCCCCCTCTTTGTTAGAAGGCTGCATAATGGTTAAAGGTCCGCCTAAAAAGCAACCCCCAACAACACTTGTACACCTACGACTTGTCCGTTCGCGGCGACGAGGTTTAACCGGCCGTCCAGCCGCGCAGGACCAACTTTTATGTCCGAGGCTGAGATGGCGATAACCGTGCTGGTAGAGTTCTTATTGATGGACCACACAATCTCCCCGCCCGATCCAAGTTTCAGGCTACCGTTAAATCCAAAGGTCGTCGTCACGACGTTCGGCCCGCGGACTTGAGAGAATGTAAATCCAACCTGCAACTGTGTCGAACCTAAGCGCGCGGTAAAGTTTCCCCGCAGTCCGATTGCGGTTGTCCCGACGGTCCCGTCTGTTTTCTTAATGAAGAATTCGATATCGGCTGAAAAGTTTTTCTTGTTCAGCACCGCCTGGACCGTGAAGGTCGTAGAGGCAACCTGCTCCTGGCCGGTTTGCGAAACCTGCCGGTCAATCGAGTATTTCAGCTGAAAATCTTCGCTGACCTGAAGCATCCCTACGAATTGAATCGCGAACGTGTGGTCCTGCTTGTTGTATTGATACATGAACTGGTTAACGCTGCGGTTAACGACAATTCCTTTCGGGAGCGCAAAAGTGTCGGTCGTGCTGTCCTCGCGTTTGTACTCGAACTTCATGCTTGGCACGCCATTGTCGTTAACGAAGTTCCATTGGCCCACAAATCCGAGAATCGATTCCTGCATCAGGTTCTGTTTGTTGAAGAAGTGATACATGAACCGGCTGCGCGGATCCTGAACAAAACCGTCAAGTACTGACGTGACGCCGTTGACAGTAAACGTCAAGTCATGACTTGCACTGATGTCCCACTCACCGCGCAGTTGGAAAACGAACGCGTTATTCTGGCTCGGCCGAACATTGAGGACGGCGTTCTGAGTAAAATAAACAGGCCTGACTCCGGACGTGGCGTTGAAATTGAAAACTGAGTTGCCGCCGGAGGAAATCGTTAGCTGGTTGTCCTGGTTAAACTTCCAGGAAACTGTGTGTGTGTCCTGGCCGCCGGCATCTTTGGTTACCACGATATTGTTACTCTTGTCTGTGGACCACTTGCCTATCTTAGTTCCGGCCTTGCTGACAGTGCCGGCGATGTCGAAATCGAACTTGTCAGAGCCCTTGGTTAATGTGAATCCTGCCATGTTTTCTCCTCTGCCCGTGGATGGGCGGCTGTAATCTTCATTGCGTTTAGAACGGGCGATTGAATGTCACGCTGAAAGAGAAGCGGCCGTGGCCGCGCCCGGTCCCTCCATCGCCCAAACCATAGGCCCAGTCAAACTTCAGGACGGCCAGATTGTAAATTACGCGCACTCCCATTCCCGGGGCTGCCCGGAATCCGCTTTGCGACGACGTGGTCTCATTGACACTGCTCAAATCAATGAATGGCGCCAGCCTGACGCTGCGCCGCAAAAAGAATATGGGACCATCGGTCGCACTTCGCGTCCCAGGAACTGGAAGCCACAACTCGTTTTGGAGGCTCCACAGGATGCGTCCGATGGCGTCATCACGACGGAAGCCGCGGTTTATGTCGGGGCCGCCGAATGACGCCTGCTCAAATAGTGGAGTGTTGGCGCTGTCCTTCTCGAAGAGCCCGGTGACATCGGCTTCGAGCAAGTGCGGAAGTTTCTGATGAAAATTGCCTGACACTTGAAAGGTGCGGTAGCTAGGTTCACCCGCCAGTCCAAGCCCAAGCCGGAGTCGCGGTTCTAATCGTAGTAGCCGCGGGTAATTCAACTCATCGCCCTGAAACAGGTAGTAGCCGCCAAAGTCGAGCGTAGTCAGGTTCTGCTTCGCAGTTGTATCATCACCCTTTAACTCGACGGTCATACGTCTTGCTTCTAATGACAAGCGGAGCAGATGGCCGGAGCGATCTCGAAAGACCTCGAGATCTGCTCGTCCAAATCCTCCGGTGCGCCGTTCATCGGTCTTGACACCAGCAAATAGACGCTTGGCTTGAAAGTCCGACGAGCCTGTAAGCTGCAGAGTCAATCTTCGGAAAAATCTGCCGCCGAGAAGCTTTTTGCCAAACAACGCAAAATCTGCTGTATAGCTGAGAGAGCCGAGCGCTTCTCCCTGACCACCAATTTGTAGAGCCAAATTGCCGGGACCGAATCGTTGGCGCTGGTAAAGAATGAATGGCCGCACTCCCTGGTCCGGCTTGTAGTCAAAGCCACCGCCCAGGTAATTGAGTCTTTCGCGTGGAGTAGGCTTATCAACCTTAACCGGCTGATTTGACATTGGGCCTGTGGTTGGAACTAGTGCGGTTTGCAACTCGGGCTTTTGTTCGCGCGCGTCTACGAAGCCTTTTTCAGTGTCTACGCCGGCTTGCTCGGGAGCACTTCTGGGTTTTTCAGCCGAAGCGCTTTCTTCGGTCGAAAGCTTTGCCACATCCAGGTCCAGGTAGGATTTTCCGACGCGCTCCGGATTGCCGCCCGCCGTGTTCTGACTGAGAATGAATCCGAGCTGTGACAACTGTACCTGTTGGGCTTGCAGCTTGTATTGATTTAGCAACGGTTCATCGCCAATCTTGCGACCAGCGCCCAAAGTTAGGAAATCAACGAACGTCAAAGTCGTGACTTGGGGCGGCTTATTGGGGTCAGCCGACGGGATGGTTATCGTCTGCGTTTGAACCAGAGATGTCTTGCTGTTGACGAAAAAGCGAAAGTCCTTATCCGGCAGCAGCAGATAGAGGATTTTTGCGATCGTGGAATCTTTCACCCCGCCCGGCAGCAGAATCCGACCGATCCTTGGGCTTTTCTGAACGTTAATCCACTTCGGATCTTCACCTGCACCGCTGAGCGCAACCGTAGGCACAAAGCCCTTGCCCGCGTAATACTCTTCAAGTTGGGCCCGGATGCTGTTGGGACGCCATAGTCTACTCGAAAGCGAAGCCAGTTCGCCGCGTACTTGCTTTGCGTCATTGGGCGGATCGTCGCCGGTCGAGCAATGGCTACTGATGTCCAGCGGAAAACAGACGTGATAATCCTCGCTGTCCCAGCCACGGATCGGGTCGCCAATCTGGAATCGCGCGGTGCCGGAATCTGCGTCGTAATTCAACAACCCTGTTTCATCGTCCTGAGCAAAAAAGAGCAGCGGACTGTTTTCAAGATCGTTTGAAAAGGCCGGGTCTGCGAACAGCACAGACAGCGTTTGTTGCATTTGGAACCGGTTGGGATTCGCGACCGCCCAGTCTGCAAACCTGCTCTTAACAGCGGCCCAATCATTCGAACTGAAGCTCCTGATTTGTTTTGTTAGATCGTCGTTTAGCGCTCCGTCCGCATCGCGAGCTTTCTCTTCATCGGAAAGTGAATACCAGTACAACTGAGTGGTTCGGGCCAAAACACCATCGAGATCTTCAAGCAAGAGCCGCCGCGCCTTACGCAGTTCGGACTCGAGCCGTGAAGGAGAATCTGTGAGTCGGCTCTTAAAGATGCCGGAAAAGGCGGGCGAGCTTCGTTCTTTATCGACGGCGAGTCGTCCATTTTTCAAGACAAAGAAAACGGTTAACGTGCTTTGATTGGCTTGCGCACGAACTGAGTACGGAAAGGCCAATGCCATCCCCGCCAGGGCAATCAAAAAAAGCGCGCAAACGATTTTCTGGGATGTATTCCTGCTTAACATGAGATTCTGTCATTGCCGAAGCAGGGTTGTTAGAGTCTCTGCCTTGAGCATAATTAGTTACGGCGTTTCAATCCTTCGACTGTTCCTCCTGACTCTTCTCTTTCGGTTTCACCGTCGAACGGATAACGATGAACTTGTTCAGCAGATCGAACCAGAACGGAGCACCGAGAGAAATCGCCAGCGCAGTCAGCAACCAACCCCAACCGTGTTCATAAATCTGCGTTCCCCAGGCGCCCAGGACGCCTGACTTCCAGAGCATGAATCCGGGAAAGGGATCGTGAGGTGCGTTCCAACCAATCGGCAGACCTAGTTTTTCAAGTTCGCACTGGTTCTTCTTTAACTTGCACTTAGGGGAGTTCTCATCCGCCTTGCAATCCTCCGCCCAACATGGGTCTGGTGTAGAAGTCGGCGGCGAGGTTGCGGTCGGCGATGCCACCGGCGTCGGAGTTGTTACAGTCGTACCTGCCGGCGGCTGAGTTGACGAACCTGTCTCTGAGTTTCCCGGCGGCGGAGTTGTTGCGGGAGTCGGTGTGGGACTTGGTAAAGCATTGGCCTTGGCATAAGCATCGGCAGCGACCACAAGGGATTCACGCAGCGCCTTGTTGTTGGATAAGGACTTGAAAACCTGAATCGAATCGACATTCAAACCGATCGTAACCAGCAGACCCAGGATCATAATGATTATGTGCACGCGTCTCTTGTACCAACCCGAAACGCGATCCATTGCGCCATCGTACCAATTCTGAATATTCAACCGCAGTTTGTTGATATCGCCTTGAGCGTCGTCGATCAGAGCCAGCAGGGCATCTTTAATCGAGGCGGCTGCGTGATCGTCTGGAAGGTTGGAAACCCTGTCGCGCACAGCTTGCACTGGATCTGATCCGGCGCCGGTCGAAGTGACATCAGGAGCTACGATATTCAGGAGAGCTAAGGCAAATGTGCGTGAAGGAATGTAGGACGGTTTCCCCTTGGTTTTGGTATAAAGACCGCTGACCAGCGTGTGGTTGTATAGTTGGTTCGCCAGCCCATCGTCGTTGAGCAGGGAACGAATTCCTTCCTCCAGTTTCGCTGCGCGGTTTTTCATTGCCGTTTCGATTAATTCGTTGGCCGCGGAGCAGACCAAACTCAGGAGCAGGTAAACAAAGACCATGCCGATGGCAACGTCGATGACTTGTGAACCAAACATATCTATTTACCTCGTGTTGGAATCTTTCTTTGGCGCCACTGCCCCGATCGAAAAGCAGGGTCGCTGGATCGCGAGTAGACCAGAACAGTGCGACGATGTCGCGTCAGTTTAGTGAGGACGTGCTGCGTTTAGCGCGTCAGAAGACCTTTGGGACACGCGCTTATACTCCGGGCCTCAGGGCGTGTCAAGAAACTTTTCGCAAGAGCCGGTAATTCGCACGACTACTTTTAGTTGTACGATCGGTAACATGAATCCGCTGAACGCAGGCTTTTCAGTCTGGACAATTGGCCATTCGACACGGCCCATCGACGAGTTCGTCGCAGCGCTACAGTCGTTTCGCGTCGGCGCGTTGCTTGATGTTCGTACTTATCCAGGGTCGCGGCGTTATCCGCAATTCAACAAACCGACCCTGGCGGCGGCGCTTGCGGGAGCTGAAATCGAGTACCGGCACGCTCCCGAGCTTGGAGGTCGCCGTCGTGCGAAACCAGATTCAATGAATATGGCCTGGCGGAATGAAATGTTTCGCGGGTACGCGGATCACATGGAGTCGGACGAGTTTCGGAAGGGAATTGAGCGGCTGCTCGAGGGCGCGAAAGAAAGTCGTACGGCGATTATGTGCGCCGAAGCAGTCTGGTGGAAATGTCATCGCAGCTTAATCGCGGACTATTTGAAAGCGAAGGGCGTGACGGTGGTCCACATCCTGGGCGCAGGAAAGTCGGAAGAACACCCGTTTACGAGTGCGGCGCGCATCATCAATGGTGAACTGTCGTACCGGGGCGTCTTGGATGTCAGTGAGTGAGTGTTTCATAATCCAGTGAACTGATATGGCCGAACAACCGACAGTAAGACGTTGCGAGCGTTGTGACCGCATAACCAACCACGTGATCGAGTCCATTGGGTCCGATAGCAAACTGCATTTCTTTTGCTGGGAATGCGTTGAGCGACACGAGAAACGATTCAACACCAAACCTGGCTGGCGTCGCGCTAATCGCACTCAAAGATATGTGAGGCCAGCTGCGTGACGTCGGTACGCACGCGTCCCGCGTGCCGGCACGCCAGCGGCGTGCGTACCGGCCTACTTCACGCGATGATGATCACTAAGATCTGAAGTCTGCTCCCACTCGCGCCACTCACCATCGCGCTTTAACATCTCGTCAGCTTCTTTCGGTCCCCAAGTGCCGGCTTTGTAGTTTGGGAAGTCCGGCGGCCCGTGCTTCCATGCTTGAAGAATAGGCTCAACAACTGCCCATCCCGCTTCGACTTGATCCGCGCGCTGAAAGAGTGTCGCGTCACCTTCCATGCAGTCGTGCAGCAAACGTTCGTAACCCGTGCTGGGCGTGTCGCCAAAATAGTCTTCGTAGTCAAAGTTCATATCGACCGCGCCAATATTCATTGCCGAGCCGGGAATCTTGGCGCCGAAGCGCACAGAAATTCCTTCGTCGGGTTGAATGTGCAGCACAAGGCGATTGCGATTGAGGCGTTCAATCGGCGTGTCACGAAACAGCACAAACGGCGCGCGTTTAAAGCGAATAGTGATTTCTGTGTCGCGCGCGGCCAGACGCTTTCCGGTGCGCAGGTAAAAAGGCACGTCAGCCCAACGCCAGTTATCGATCAGAAGTTTTATTCCGACGTATGTCTCGACATTCGAATCGGGCGCGACGTTTGGTTCGGCGCGATAAGCCGGCGCCGGCTTTCCATCAATTTCTCCAGCATCGTATTGGCCGCGCACAGTTCGCTTGGCGGCTTCTTCGGGAGCCGGGCATTGAATCGCCCGAAGCACTTTCACCTGCTCATCACGTACCGAATTTGCCTCAAACGAAACCGGCGGCTCCATCGCCGTCAGCGTTACTAACTGAAGCAGATGATTCGGCACCATGTCGCGTAACGCGCCTGTGCTTTCGTAGTAGGCGCCGCGTTGTTCGACGCCGACTTTCTCAGCCGCAGTGATCTGCACGCTGTCGACGTACTGGCGATTCCAGATCGGTTCGAACAGGCCGTTGCTAAAGCGGAACACCATGATGTTCTGAACGGTTTCTTTCCCGAGATAGTGATCGATGCGATAGATCTGATCTTCGTCCAGGACCTGCTTGATCTCCTGATTCAGTTGCCGCGCTGATTCGAGATCGCGCCCGAACGGCTTTTCAATCACCACCCGTCGCCAGCGGTCGCTCTGTTCCGTTGTTAATCCCACGCGGCCGAGCTGCTGCACGATCGGCGCGAAGTACTGAGGCGCGGTAGCGAGATAGAAGACGCAATTTCCTGCGGCCTGATGCTGCTGATCGAGTTCCTCGACCCGTGCCTTCACCCGTGCGTACGTCCGATCATCGTCGAAATCGCCCGACATGTAATAAAGACGCTCCGCGAGCCATTGCCATTCGTCGTCACTGATTTCGTCGGTGGCGAACTGGTCCATGTCTTCGCGCAGGCGCCGGCGAAATTCGTCGTCGCTCATTTCCACGCGCGCGAGACCGACTACGGCGAAGTTGTCAGAGAGGCAATGGCTGTGTTTGAGATTGTAAAGAGCGGGAATCAGTTTTCGCTTCGTGAGATCGCCAGAGGCGCCGAAGATGACCATGATGCACGGCGGGGCAATCTCAGCAGCGGCGGCAGTTTGTGGTTCTTCAGACGTCATCGTCACTTAGTGCCACTGCGCGGTTCCAGATGCCCGCCAAACTTCTTGCGCATGGCGGACAGAATCTTCTCGGCAAATGTGTGCTCTTGCCGCGAACGAAAACGCGTGTAAAGCGCGGACGTCAGAACTTCGGCGGGCACGGCTTCTTCGATCGCGGCTTGAATAGTCCAGCGGCCTTCACCTGAATCCTGAACAAAGCCGGTGTAGCTTTTTAGTTCTGGATCTTCAAGCAGCGCCATCGCCGTGAGATCAAGCAGCCAGGACGAGATGACGCTGCCGCGGCGCCACACTTCTGCGATGTCGGCGACGTTCAAGTCGTAACGAATATCTTCCGGCAACTGTTCTGAGTTCGCATTGTGAAAAATGTCGAAGCCTTCCGCATACGCCTGCATCAACCCGTACTCGATGCCGTTGTGTACCATCTTTACAAAATGGCCGGCGCCTGACGGGCCGCAGTAGAGATAGCCGTCTTCAACTGTGCCGGGAAGGTTCTCGCGTCCCGCGGTGCGCGGAATCTCTCCGCGACCGGGAGCGAGTGTTTTGAAGACCGGATCGAGATGCTCGACGACTTCTTTCGGGCCGCCGATCATCATGCAGTAGCCACGTTCTAATCCCCACACGCCGCCGCTGGTACCGACATCGACGTAGTTAATGCCTTTTTCGCGGAGAGCCTTCGATCGGCGCACATCGTCTTTGAAATACGAGTTGCCCCCGTCAATGACGATGTCGCCGGAGTGAAGTCGCGCGCCGAGATCGTTAACCGTCTTTTCTGTTGCATCACCCGCCGGCACCATGATCCAAATTGCGCGGGGTTGTTCGAGTTTGGCGACGAAATCCTCGAGCGAAGAAGCTCCAATCGCGCCTTCGCCGGCAAGTGCCTGGACGCTCGCCGGATTCATGTCCCAGACGACGCATTCATGGCCGCCCCGCATCAAGCGTCGCACCATGTTGGCGCCCATCCGGCCAAGACCAATCATTCCTAGTTGCATAATTGATTATTCAAGCCGCCAATGCCGAAGCACGCACGCAGTAAGTGCGGTGTCTGATGATCGCTGAGGAGCGCGCTTACTTCGTGCGCGCCTCTGCATTACTACACCGGACACGATCGCTGAGGAGCGCGCTTACTTCGTGCGCGCTTCTGCATTACTACACCGGACACAATCGCTGAGGAGCGCGCTTACTTCGTGCGCGCTTCTGCATTACTACACCGGACACAAAGTTATTCTAGTGCCTGTTTGATTACTTCTCCCAAAGTTCGCAATCCGTCAGTAACGTCAGCGCTCAAGTGAACGCGCAGTGCCCGTCGCCCGCGTTCCGCCAGCACTTCAAAGTCGCCGCGCGCCTGCGCAGCTTTCACAACGCCAAAAGTGTACTTCTGATTTGGCACTGGCAAATCATCGGCGTCATCACAAGTTATTTGCAGAAACAATCCTGTGTCAGGCCCACCTTTATACGCCTGTCCCGTCGAATGCAAAAAGCGCGGACCGAATCCTAAGCACGTCGCGACATGTTTAGCGTCGCGAATGGCATGACGCGGGGTTTGCAGAAGCTGCTCATGCTCTTCATTCATCTCGACGTAAGCGAGGGTCGCAAAGTAATCATTCGGCTTCAGACGATCGAGATGAGCTTTCAGATATCCGCCCAGGGAAGCCTGCGGCGCTGCGCTCTTTAATTCAGACGTATTCCTTTCGTCGGCAAACAACTTGATGCCGTCGCCTTCGTAAAACGGTGTCTCAGGCGGCAGCGATCCGGTGCGCTCGTACTCGTCAGTGAGTTTGCGCGTTTCGATCTTGCTGGCTTCGACGTCTGGCTGATCGAAAGGATTGATGCCGATAATCGAACCTGCCACCGCAGTGGCGAATTCCCAGCGAAAGAATTCCTTCCCAAGGTCGTACACATCAGCAACCGAAATAATGATTACCGGGTGACCAGCCTGCTCCAGGTCCGCTACCCCACGGTCCTGGCGCGAATCCGGCCCCGATTCCAATCGCATGTATACGAATACGCGATCGTCGCCGTACGCGTCCGCCGGCGCGAGCGCTTCACGATCCACCGGAATCAATCCGTTGCCGTTCTTGCCGGTCGACTCTGCCACTAACTGTTCCAGCCACGCGCCAAGATCGTGGATTCCAGGCGAGGAAACGATTGTCAGTTTGTCGCGACCCTGTTTGTGCGCAGTGCCCAGCACCGCTCCGAGAATCGCGCCCGGATTATTTTTTACAGCATCCGCGCGGCACGCCTTGACCATTTCACCCGCGCGATCCAGAAACGCCGGCACGTCGATTCCCATCGCGGCCGCCGGCGCCATGCCGAAATCGGAAAGCGCTGAGTAACGTCCGCCGATGCTCGGGTCACCAAGAAAGATCTTTCGGAACTGATCGCGTTCAGCTTCCCCACGAAGCTTCGATCCAGGATCGGTTATGGCAATGAAGTGTTTGCCGGCTTTCTCTTTGCCGACGACTTCTTGCGCGCGGTTGAAGAAATATTGCTTGAAGATGTTCGGTTCGAGAGTCGTGCCCGATTTACTTGATACGAAGAACAGCGTGTTGCCGATCTCGATCTTATTCTCGACTGCCTTGACCTGCGCCGGATCGGTTGAATCCAGAACGTGAAGCCGCGGAGATCCATCGATTCTTCCGAACGACTTCGCCAACACTTCGGGGCAGAGACTGGAGCCGCCCATTCCGAGCAACAGGACGTGAGAAAAGCCGGCGTCCTTTACTTCAGCAGCAAAGTTCGCAAATCGGCGATTGGTTTTTTGCTGCTCGTCAACGATGTTCAGCCAGCCGAGCCACTTGTCTTCGCCCGTGTCAGTCCAGAGCGTCGCGTCTCGCGCCCAAAGTTGCTCGATCTTACGATTCGCTTGCCAATCGTCGAGCGCAGCTTCAACTGCCTTCGACAAATCCGGGGGCAACGAAAGCTTCATTTGGTTGATGTTTTCGGCGATACGCGCCTCCTCGGGTTTTATGGTGCGCTGGCAGAACGCGCGTTAGCCAAAGCGCGGAGGCTTTCGGTGTAGGGGGCTCGGGCCACGCCGCGATCCGTGATGATGGCCGCGATCATTTCGTTTGGAGTGACATCAAAGGCGAAGTTGTGCACGTCCACCCCATCCGGGGTCAATTGCTGTTCGCGCATGTGCGTCACTTCCCTTGGATCTCGTTCCTCGATGGGGATGTCTTCGCCGGTTGCCGTGGCGAGATCGACTGTGGAGAACGGGGCCGCCACATAGAATGGAATGTCGTGCTGCTTTGCCAACACGGCTACCATGTACGTTCCGATCTTATTCGCCGCATCCCCATTCGCGGCAATCCGATCAGCGCCGACGACAACGCAATCGACTTTGCCTTGCTTCATCACGTGGCCGGCCATGTTATCCGTGATCACGGTGACCGGAATGTTGTCCTTGCTCAGTTCCCACGCGGTCAGTCGCGCACCTTGCAAGAACGGCCGCGTTTCGTCGGCAATCACGGCGACTCGCTTGCCCGCATCAATCGCGCCGCGGATTACGCCGAGCGCGGTCCCATAATCACCAGCCGTGGCCAGCGCTCCCGCGTTACAGTGCGTTAACACAGTTGCGCCATCATTGATCAGATCAGCGCCATAGCGGCCAATCGCGCGGTTTGAATCAATGTCTTCCTGAAAAATCGTTTGCGCCTCTTTGACCAGACGCGTCCTAACTTCCCCGATATCACGGACGCCCTCAGCTTTCGCTTTTTTGATCACGTCGCGCATCCGTTCAATTGCCCAGAACAGATTAACCGCCGTGGGGCGCGTCGCCCCCATTACGTCGCACATGTACTTGAAATCAAATTCGAGATCGGGCAGGGAAGTGCTGACGGATTGTGACGCGCCCAGCGCCAGGCCCATCGCGGCGGCGACACCAATTGCCGGCGCGCCACGCACGACCATCCTCTTGATCGCGTCGGCGACTTCCTCGTACGAATAAAGCGTCAGGTACTTCTCTTCGTTCGGCAGCAGACGCTGGTCCAGCATGCGGACGCCTTCATTGGTCCATTCGACAGTTTTGATCATGAGTGATTTTGTTGAGCGTCAAATGTTACTTGACGCGCGCGGCGCAAGCAAAGTCGCTGGTTTTCAAGTGAGTCCTATTTCGCCTTTGCGATCCTTAGCGACTTTGCGTCTTTGCGTGAAAGAGCCCTTTGGGGAAGCTGGCCGGTTCACGCAAAGGCGCTAAGACTCAAAGACACGCAAAGCAGGACACAACCGTTTTCAAGTGAGCATTGACAGGTGTCTGAGCCGGTGCTATCGTCCGGCGCGTTAAGCTTTACGATTTTTGAAATTGCGTTCAGGTGCCCCGCATCGAAGCGGGGAGAATAGGGAAGCGGGTGTGAATCCCGTGCGGTCGCGCCACTGTGAAGTTCATCGCCAGTCTGAAGCGATGACAAAGCCAGGAGACCTGCCCGAACGCTGTAGCAGTTTTGAACGCCCGCGAAAGGTGTTCAGGCCGCCGTGGGAATTTTCTCGAAAAGATCCCGTTGCCACCTGTCCATTTCGCGCGGCAGAAGGTGACGGGCTTTTTGATTTTTAGGGGGAATATTTGGCGTGCGGTGGCAAGCAACCGGGGTCCCCGGCGCGGCAGCCGCGCTGGGGTGGTCGTAGCGCGACACCGCTTTGGATTCCCACGTCCGAGAGGGCAATCCAAAGCGCCGTCGCCGCTTCGCTCAGCCGGCGCACTCCAAATTGCCACCGCACTCCAAATTTTCGCGGTCGCGCTCGCGGCTTCGTTCCTTTTCGCATGTTCTCGCCTGCAACCTTCATCTCCTTCAACACCTGACAATCGTGTCGTAGTCGACGAAGCCGGCCGCCAGATTCGCCTTCCGCAAAAAATCGATCGCATCGTTTCGCTCGCGCCGAATCTGACGGAGATCGTTTACGCCGTCGGCGCCGGAGATCGGCTGGTCGGTCGCACCAGCTATTGCGATTACCCGAGCGCATCCAAAGCAGTCGCGGAAGTCGGTGACACAATGCAGCCCAGCGTTGAGCGTATCATCGCGCTTAAGCCTCAAATCGTTCTTATCTCCACCGCCTCGCAACTTGAGACCTTCGCTAAACAGCTTGATGAACAGCGGATTGCGGTTTATGTGACGAACCCGAACAGCGTCGATCAGATTCTTAGTTCGATCGAGACGCTGGGAGAATTGTTCGGCACCACTGAGCAAGCCAAGCAAGTGGCCGCGGACTTACGTCGGCGGACGCAGTCCGTTGAATCTGCCGTGGCAAACCAGCCACGGATCAAAGTTTTCTACCAGATTTCAGATGAGCCGTTGTATACGATCGGCCGTGACGCCTTTCTGACAGATTTGATCAGACGCGCCGGCGGAGTCTCGGTCACTGCTGACGTGCCGACCGCGTTCCCCCGTTACAGCGATGAGGCAGCGCTCGCGTCTCAACCCGAGGCAATCATTCTGCCGACGGGCGGCTCGGTGGGAAATGCAAACTCAACCGCGGTGGCGGCGCTGAGAAACTCCCCCGCCGTGCGGAATAATCGAGTTTACAAAATCAACGATGACATTTTAGCGCGACCCGGACCACGGCTGTTTGATGGTTTGGAGCAACTGGCGCGCGCATTACATCCGGAAGCATTCAAGTGAGGGGAGAAGGTCGGGCCGCTGATGAGTAAACCTAGACGCACATGAATCCCGGGCACACAACACTTCGCCGAACGATTCTGATTTGTACCGCTCTCCTTAGTCTGCTCGCGGTGGCTCTGGTCGCGGCAGCGGTGATCGGCAGTCAACGTCTGCCGTTTGCCGGATCGTTGTGCGCACTTTCAGGAAGTTCAAATTGCGCGTTGTCGGCGGAAGAGCGCGCGATTCTTTTCGATATTCGTCTGCCGCGAATTATTTTGGCGGGCGCGGTCGGCATGTGTTTGGCCGCGGCCGGCGCGGCATATCAGGCGTTGCTGCGAAATCCTTTGGCCGAGCCTTACTTGCTCGGTGTTTCAAACGGCGCCGCGGTCGGCACGATGATGGCGCTCGTCTTCTTCACCGGCTATGAGTGGAGCCGTCCGATCATGGCGTTTGCCGGCGCCGGCGCTGCGACATTTGTGGTTTACCGTCTCGCGCGCGGCCGCGCGGGCGCCACGCCTGAACGCCTGATTCTTGCCGGCGTGATCGTCACCACGTTTCTCTCATCGGGAATTGTTTTCATCACGACCGTGATGGATGCGACGCGTATTCGCTCGTTCACGTTTTGGTTGTTGGGTGATCTGTCCGGAACAACCGGAAGCTTGCTGACGGTCGCGGTGGTTACCGCAATTGTTGGCGGGGTCGTGCTCACGCTGAATGCGCGCTCTCTGAATTTGATGATGCTGGGTGAGCGTGACGCATTCGACCTGGGTGTCGAAGTCGCGCGCGTGCGTCTGATTGTCTTCGGCGCCGCGAGTCTCTTGGTGGGCGCATCAGTCGCCTCGAGCGGATCGGTCGGCTATGTCGGACTTGTCGTTCCGCATCTGGTGCGGTTGTCGTTCGGGAGCGACAACCGTCTGGTGGTGCCCGCAGCGGCGATTGCCGGCGCGACGTTTGTGATTATCGCCGACACTTTGGCGCGCACGCTCATCGCGCCGCGTGAGTTGCCGGTGGGCGCAATCACGGCCCTGATCGGCGCGCCCTTGTTTGTTTACTTGTTGAAGAGGGGATAGGACGAATAAGACGAATAGGACGCATGTGACCTATACGTCGCATACGTCGCATAAGTCACATAGGTCACATGCTCGAAGCCAAGAACATTTCAATTAACTACGACGAGCGGACTGCGGTGCGTGATGTTTCGTTGCGCGCTGAACCAGGAAACGTGATCGCGATTCTTGGCCCGAACGGCGCAGGCAAATCAACCTTGCTGCGCGCCCTGAACGGCAGCATCGCGCCGGCAGGCGGTGAAGTCCTGCTCGACGGCAAGCCTCTGCGTCAGTTTGCGCGGCGAGTAGTCGCGCGGCAAATAGGAATGGTTGCCCAGGAAGCAGACCTGCGATTTCCGGTGACCGTTTTCGAGTTTGTCCTCGGCGGCCGTTACGCATGGTCGAGCGCCAAAGCGTGGGGTTGGGAAAATGAACGCGATATCGAGGTGGCGCAAACCTCAATTCGCGAAACAGAACTCGCGGGGTTCGAATCCCGCTTGATGAACGAGTTGTCTGGTGGCGAACGCCAGCGCGCAGTACTCGCGCGTGCGCTCGCGACTGAAGCGCGCGTCTTTCTGCTGGATGAACCGACGGCGAATCTGGACCTCGCGCATCAAGCGACGATGTTGCGTTTGATTAAAGCGCGCTGCGCCAAAGAAGAGTCTGCGGCGGTAGTGGTGACACACGACGTCAATCTCGCCGCTGAATTCTCAAACCAGGTGATTCTCATGAAAGCCGGGGCCGTCGTGGCGGCGGGCGCGCCGCAGGAGGTCTTGACCGAAGCGTTGCTTCGAGATGTGTTTGGCTTGCGAGTGCTGGTCGATGCGCATCCGATCTCGGGCGCCCCGCGAATCACGCCTGTTCACAGTAACGTTTAGAGGCGGGCGTCGCCCCCGATGACTACTTTCACGGCGGGCAACGCCCGCCTCTAAACCAGGGATGAGGGAAGAACTGCAAGGATGAAGGATGAAGGATAAAGATGAAAAGGATTCTGTTTCTAGTCATCGCACTCGCAATCAGCGCCGCAACAACCTTTGCGCAAAGCGGCACTGAACTTCGCGGCCGCATTACGGATGAACGTAACGCAAACATCGAGGGCGCCGACGTGCGCCTGCGCTCACGTAGCGGCGGCGAGTTGTCGACGACCACCGACGGTAACGGCACGTACGCGTTCACGAACCTCGCCGCGGGTGACTACGTTTTGGAAGTTCGAGCAAACGGCTTCGCCGCGTCTGCTTCACGCGTGACTATCCAGCGTGGCCAAACATCGGCGAATGACGTGCGGCTTTCCGTTGAGGCGATCAATGAAACCGTAAGCGTGACGGGAACCGGCATCGCACAAACTGTTGATGAGACTTCAAAAGCGATCAGCGTGCTCGACAACTCATCAATCGAGACGAAACGTGAGATCGGATTGAGTGAGAGCCTGCGCGGCATTCCGGGAGTGCGTGTGCAGCAACAAGGTTCGCCGGGCGCATTAACCAGCGTACGTCTGCGGGGACAGCGAACGTCCGACACGGCGCTGTTGCTCGACGGCTTACGCGTTCGTGATGCGTCAGACATTAACGGCGCGGCCGGACCATTGTTTGCTGATCTCGCGCCCAGTGATTTGGATCGTGTTGAAGTGCTGCGCGGTTCGGGCTCGTCAATCTATGGATCAAATGCGATCGGTGGGGCGATTAATCTCGTTCCGGCGACCACTGGCGGGGACCGTCATTTTGAGTTCGGTTTTGATGGCGGCAGCCTGGCGCAGTTTCGTGAACGCGTCCGCGGATCGGGCAGCTTGGGCAAACGCGCGGGCTTCAGTTTTGGTTTGTCACGCGTCGATGTCCGACATGGTGTGGACGGCAACGATGAGTACGGCAACACTGCGGGCTCTGGCCGATTTCAATTGCACCCGACGCGGTCTTCAACGCTAAGCTTTAACTTCTACGGAACAATTTCGAATGCCCGCACTAATGACAGCCCATTTGCGCTCCCGGCAGCCTTCACCAGCGGTCAATATCCACGCGCGATCGAGGGCACGACGTTCAACGCGGACTTCAACAATCCTGATCTGGGACGCCGAAATCGGCTGCTGGTTGGCGCTGTCCGATTCAGTGATCAGGTCAATGACGCGATCTCATACTCACTTGCCTATCAACATGTTGGTTCGCGTCGCCGCAACTACAACGGCCCGGCGATCGATCCGCGATTCTCGTCCGCAACGTTTTATCCGTTCGGCGAATTCGAGTTCGTGGCGGTAAACAACGGCTCAACCGATACGTTCGATGCGCGCGCTAACTTCAGATTAGGACGTCACAACCTGGTGACGGCCGGATTCGAATATGAGCGCGAATCGATTTTTCAATCTTCGATTCCATCTTTCACCGCGTTCAACAACACCACCGATCGGCAGCGCACGATGGCGGTGTTCGCACAGGATCAGATTTTCCTGTTGGAAGATCGATTGCAGATTTCAGTCGCCGCCCGCGGCCAGTGGTTTCGGATTAGCGCCGCCGATCGACCAGGATTTCTTGGCTCGATCAATCCGGAGAGTTCAATTACCGGTGACGGTTCGATCGCTTACTTCATCTCTGCGACGGGCACGAAACTACGCGCGCACGTCGGCAACGGCTTTCGTGCCCCCGCGTTGTTCGAAAGATTCGGCGCCGGCACATTCGCGCAGGCGGGCTTCACGCGTTTCGGCGATCCGACCTTGCGCGCGGAACAATCGATCAGTGTCGATGCCGGCTTCGATCAACGCGTCGCGAACGACCGCGCCCGATTCGGCGCGACTTACTTCTACACTCACTTGCAACGCGTTATCGCTTTCAATTCGTTCTTCGCAGTCGATCCGTTGGGAGCCGGCCGGTTTAGCGGCTACGAAAATCGTCCGGGTGGTTTTGCGCGAGGCGTGGAAACCTATCTCGAAGCAGCCCCGTGGCGAGGCGCCGATTGGCGCGCGTCATACACCTTCACGAACAGCGATCGATTTGTGGGCGGCAGCGGCTTGCAGCCTGAATATGTCATCCCCAGGCATCTGTTTGGCTTGAACATCAATCAACGCTATCGCTCATTCGTTGTCAGTTTCGACCTGAATTACACGGGAAGCCATCTCGCTCCAATTTTCGAGAATGACTTTCCTTTCCGCACTGCCGAACTAACCTTTCCCGGATACACGAAGGCCGATCTGTTCGCGAGCTACGAACGACGCGCTTCCGAACGCGTGACGCTCACGTTCTTTGGCGGCGCCGACAATCTATTCGATGTCACTTACTTTGAGAATGGGTTTCGCAGTCCGGGAATAGTGGCGCGTGGAGGCCTGCGCATCGGAGTGAGATGAGGTCCGGGCGATCGTGGAATTCGACAGAGGAAAAGATTTGCACACGCTGCCAAGCCGTGTTCACTTGCGGCGTTGCACAAGCTGATGAGAGCTGTTGGTGCGCGCGCTTGCCCCATGTCCAGCTTATCGCCGACGAACAAACGGACTGCTTTTGCCCTCTTTGTCTGGTGAAGGTTTGCGGAAGCCCGCACGAAGTGAGGGCGTTTATGCGATCGGGGCCTGACGTTGGGAAGACGCACTTACTGCGTGCGTGCTTCTGCAGTGCCGTGCTTCGTCTGGAAGAGGGTATCGCGAAACTCAACGTCCCGGAATCAGCACCTACTGAGGACGTGAACCAACAGACTTCTTTGCCGCTATTAAAGGAAGGCCAGGATTACTATGTCGAGGGCGGCGCCATGGTTTTTACCGCCGCTTATCATTTAAAGCGCGGATACTGCTGCGACGGTGGCTGTCGCCATTGCCCGTATGATCGAAAGCCGGTTACCCCCACTGAAAACTTCTGAGTTAGATCGGACTGGCGAGCTACAGGGCTTTGCCTCAAAAGTCCGAGAAGGCAGCTCTCATTCACACCGGGCTTTAGCCCGTTGATAAGCAGAGTACGAGACAAGTAGAACCGTTTTAACGGTTTACTGGTCTTCTGAAGACACTCAGACGATTGGATCCGAAGGACTTGCCCTGCAAACGACACGGAGAAACCGTTGAAACGGTTCCTATGATTCTTGGTCTTTTATCACCAGGCTAAAGCCCGGTGTGAATTTAGAGTAAGACTCTCAGACTTGAAGCAAAGCAGAGCTAT
This sequence comes from uncultured Acidobacteriota bacterium, assembly GCA_963726075.1. Lineage (GTDB taxonomy): Bacteria > Acidobacteriota > Blastocatellia > Pyrinomonadales > Pyrinomonadaceae > UBA11740. The sequence continues at coordinate 419,792 of CAVSAQ010000003.1, forward strand.
AGAGGTTCAATTAAAATGGCGAGCGATCGAATCGCGGTCACCGACCGCAATCGATTCCACTCGCCAAAACTTCGATCCGCAACTGGCTAGTCGCGTCGTCCGATTAACCCGCCGGCTAAGAACACCACGCCAAACAGAACGTGTACGATGTGATCCATCTGCCCGAGTTCAAGCGTCCCCGGCAACAGTTTCCATAGTCGGGGATCCTGATGCGTCATGCCGGCCATCTCAGATGATCCCGGCGCTCCCATGACAAACCCGACCACGCCCAAGAGCAGATAGACGGCTCCGAACGCCAAACAGAACGACCTGGCGCCGCTGTATGATCCGGCAAAGCCGAAATACAGAGCAATCGCGCCCGAAATCACGTGAATCAGATTATGCGCGAGGCTCAAATGTGTCCCCAGCATGCCGGGCGCGACAAAACCTGCTACCCCGGCGATGAGAAAGACCACGCCGAGGATTTTGCAAACTGTCTTTGCCATGTTGTCGTTTCCTCCTGTGAAAACAGTGAACACCGTTTCGGAACCTAATAAGTTTCCGCGGATTGATGAATTGCCAGGGGTTTTCGTGAACCAGCGGATAATACATCAAACTGACACAGCGATAACAGACTTTTCTTTCCGTCTGAACGGGAATCCTTGCGTCGCTTGATCTTTAATCCTAATCGGGGAGTATAATGCGGCCCCAATCTCGAACAATTCGGTCAAGGGGGTAGCGACATGAAGTCATTGGTCGCTTGCTTGCTCGTCCTCGCCACGTTTGCCACGGGAGTTGGCCAACGCCAAAACCCGAGGCGGTCCCAAAACAACACGGCTCCGGCAACGCCGACTATCCGGATCTGCCAGGGTGTGCCAATCCCTGACGGTTACGTGATCGTGGCGTACCTGACGTCCGCGGCCTGTCCGCATGGCTCATACGTTCTGAAAAGAGTTAATTCATACGAGAGTTCGTTAGGTGTGAATCGAAACTCAGCGGACCCGAAAACTTCCACCACCGCGAGCGATCCGGGAAATAAACCCCGGCCGCCGAGAACATCGACTGACAAAGGCACGCGAAGTTCGGCGAAACGATCGACCGCGCCTGCGCCGTCTAATAGTTCGCCGCAAGCGATTGCGAATGCGCCCGAGCCTGGCCGGGGTGCAGCCTCTGCATCGCGCCCGCGCGTCGTAGGCACGCGCCAAACGAACAATCAAACAGCGAGACCGCTTGTCAGCACGTCGCAATCACAGGATGAGGAAATTGGACCGCCGACGTTGAGTGGCGCCGACCCAGTGCGACCAACAGGGCCGCCGACATTGGCGAAGGCGGGCTCTCAGCCGCAGACCTCGAACCCCGCGGAGGTTAATGATCCAGCGGCCGAGCCCACCGCTGAAGAGCTTAGTGAAGGCGATGTTCTGCGTGTTGACACCACTTTGGTTACGGTTCCGGTAAGTGTTCTCGATCGCCAGGGACGCTTCATCCCGAACCTCAAGCGCGAAGATTTCACGCTGCTCGAGAACGGCAACGAACAATCGATCGCGTTCTTCGAGACAGCTGAAAAGCCTTTCACCGTCGCGTTGTTACTCGACACTTCCGCCTCGACGCAGTTCAAGTTGTCGGAGATCAAGGCGGCAGCGCTCGAGTTCGCGAAACAACTGCGGCCCCAGGATCGCGTGCTGCTCGTCACTTTCAACAGTGAAGTGCTTCTGCTCACCGACCCGACAAACGATTTGGAACTCATCGCGGAGACGGTCGAAGAATTCGTGCATAGCGGAACGGCGACGCGCCTGTACGACGCGGTGAGCCTGACCATCGCCGAACGCTTGAACCGGATCAAAGGTCGCAAGGCGATCGTACTCTTCACCGACGGTGTTGATACGGCGAGTCAGCAGGCTTCATATCAAAGCACTTTAGAGCAAGTCGAAGAGCTGGACGCGCTTATCTATCCGGTTCAGTACGACACGAGCGATTACATGCGCGCGATGCAAGGCAGCGGCCAGGGCAGTGTAACCACGACGACGACGCGCCGAGGCATATTTGGCTCGACGACTTCGACCCAAACTTACAGCGCGCCGGCGAACAGTGGCGCGCCCCTGCCCGGCACAACCAAAGAAGATTACGACCGGGCGAATCTCTATCTGCACGCGCTGGCCGACAAGTCCGGCGGCCGTCTTTATCAAGCCAATGACACGCGGCAGTTGGCTGATTCGTTCACGCGCATCGCTGAAGAGTTGCGCCGGCAATACACGCTTGGCTATTACCCGAAGACCGCGAGCGGTGCAGATGGAGAACGACGCGCGATTCGTGTGCGCGTGCGCCAACCGAACCTCGCGGTGAAGGCGCGCAACAGTTACGTAAGGTCTTCCCCGAGTCAGAACAAGTAATTGCGGATCCACCAACGTCCGGCTGAGTGCGGCGGCCCCAAATTTGGCGGAGTTAGAAAGAGGTACTTATCATGCTCAGGCATCGTTTGTTGGAAACAGGAGTCCCCGTGCGTCCACTTTTACTTAGATCGGGAATTGTTGTCGTGCTGATTTGCACGTTCGCAGTTGCCGCCAGCGCTTACACCCTCGTGTTTCGCAACGGCAACCGGATGGAAATACCTGATGAGTTCACCGTCACGAGAACGACTCTAACCTATGAAATCTCGCCGGGTTTTTCAAAGACCATTCTGGTGAGTTTGATTGATATTAGCGCCACTGAACGTGCTAACAAGGAGCCCTGGGGGAGTTTTTTCAAGCGCAGTCAGATTGCTCAGCAGCGGGCCCAGGCTCGGCAAACCCTCGAGCCTTCTGAGCCGGCACCGCAAGCTACCAAGACCGTCACTAACAGCGACCTTGCCGCGATTCGGCAGCGGCGGCTGGAAAGCGAACAAGCGTACGAGCAGCGGCGTTTGCAATTGGGGTTGCCGACTGTCGCCGAAACGCGCATGCGTCAGCAAGAAGATGAAAGGCTCTTCCGTTCCGGGCTACGCGACCGGGCCGAGGCCACCTCGCGCGAAGAGTCTTACTGGCGTGGGCGCTCCCGCGAACTGCGTACTGAAATTGCGACAGTTGATAATCAACTCAACTACGTTCGGGCGCGGCTAAATGAAATCAATGAATCGTCGCGGGTCGCACCAAGTGTGACCCAAGTCTATCCGAACTGGCCTAATTATGATCCGTGGTCAAGGAATCGTCGTTGGGGCCGCCGCGGTCGCCCTCAGACAACTCCGCCGATCTTCGGACCGCCGCAAAATCCCTACGGTTATCCCAACGGGCAATATCCAAATGGTTATCCGGGACAAAACCCTTACGGTTATCCTCAAGGCCAGTACCCTTACGGCTATCCTCAAGGCCAGTACCCTTACGGCTATCCGGGTCAGAACCCGTACGGATACCCGGGCCAAAATCCCTATGGCTATCCCGGTCAGGGCCCTTACGGTTACCCGAACCAGAATCCGTATGGCTATCCGACGGCGCCTTACGATGCCGACAAGTCGATGCAACACGCGGATCTCAGTCGTCGCATGGATGATTTGCTTATGCGACGCGCGGGACTGATGGCGCAATGGCAAGCGTTGGAAAACGAAGCGCGTGATGCGCGCGTGCCGCAGATTTGGCTTGAGCCCTAGGAAAAGCGGTCTTTGATCTTTGGCCTTTGGTCTTCGTAATATCGGGTGCGTTAAATCAAAGACCAAAGACCCAAGATCAAAGACCTATGAATAATTGGGAAACTATCATCGGGCTGGAAGTCCACGCCCAACTCAGCACCGAATCGAAAATTTTCTGCGGATGCTCGACCCGCTTTGGCGATGAGCCGAACGCGAACACGTGTCCGGTGTGCCTCGGCTTGCCGGGTGCGCTCCCCGTTTTGAATCGGCGGGTGATTGAACTGGGCGCGCGCGCCGCTTTGGCGCTCGGGCTTCAAATTCAGGAACGTTCGATCTTCGCGCGCAAAAACTATTTCTATCCCGACCTGCCGAAGGGCTACCAAATCTCGCAATATGATCAACCGTTCTCGATGAACGGCACGCTCGAAGATCATGACGGCTGAACGTGACGAAGCCGGCCACGCGCGCGATTGGAAGCCGATGACCATAGGTATCACTCGGCTACACCTTGAAGAAGACGCGGGCAAGAACGTGCACGAAGGATTGCCCGACGTCGATCGCTATTCGTACATCGATTTGAATCGCGCGGGCACGCCGCTGGCTGAAATTGTCACTGAGCCCGACTTCCGTTCGTCCTGGGAGGCCTACGACTACGTGAATCACGTGCGGCGCGCGCTGCAATGGGTCGGCGCGTCGGAAGCCGACATGGAGAAGGGAAATCTCCGCTGTGAAGCGAACGTCTCAATCCGGCGCAAAGGCGACAAGGCGTTCGGCACGAAAGTCGAACTGAAAAACCTGAACTCTGTTCGTTTCATGCAGAAGGCGATCGAGTTCGAAGTTGAGCGGCACATCAAGACGCTCGAGTCCGGCGGACAGCTGAGGCAGGAAACACGTCTGTGGGACGAACGAGCGAATGAAACCCGCCCGATGCGTTCCAAGGAAGAGGCGCACGACTACCGCTACTTTCCCGAACCGGATCTGCCGCCGCTGATCGTCAGCAGTGAGTTAATCGATCGGGTTCAGGCCGCGATGCCGGAATTGCCGGGCCCGCGCGCGAAGCGCTTCGCTGAACAGTACAGTTTGTCTTTCGCCGACGCGTCGCAACTCACAAGCGATCGTTCGCTGGCGGATTATTACGAGGCGGCGGTCGAAGCGAGTGGCGGCAATGCGCGCGCCACGACGAACTGGATTCGATCTGAGTTGCTGCGCGAACTTGAGAACGCTGGACTGAGCGCCGACAAGTCGCCGGTTCCGGCCGTCGAACTCGGCGCGCTCGTCCGCATGATTGACGAAGGAAAGATTAGTGGGAAGCAAGGCAAGGACGTTCTGGTTGAGATGTTTGCAACCGGCAAACCTGCGGCCGCCATTGTCGAAGAGCGCGGACTAATCCAAGTCAGCGACACGGGCGAAATCGACTGCGTGATCGACGAAGTGATTGCCGCCAATCCGAACCAGGTCGAACAGTTTCGCGGTGGCAAAGAAGGTCTGTTCGGATTCTTCGTGGGCCAGGTAATGAAGGCTTCTAAAGGAAAAGCAAACCCCAAGATTGTGAACGAGCGCCTGCGCGAAAAGCTGAAGTAACGGCGGCTCTGCCGCTCGATGTGCGGTAAGGCTTCGCCTTACCGGCGCGGCTGCTCCTTTGTCTCTTCCCTGACTTGAGGCTGCGCCTCAAGTCAGGGAACTAATAGAAAGAACAGCGATCGGAAAGGCAGAGCCTTTCCGCACATCAGGCGGCGAAGCCGCTGACGTCAGATGGATCTCAAAAACAAAACCGCAATTGTCACCGGCGGCACTAAAGGCATCGGCCGCGGCATTGCGGAAGCATTGATTCGCGAAGGCGTCTCAGTCTGCATCAGTGCTCGCCATCAAATTGAGCTTAGCGAAGCCGTCGACGAGCTGAATCAGTTCAGCACAGGTCGCGCAGTCGGATTCGTGTGCGATGTTCGCGATTACCGTCAGGTGAAAGTGTTAATCGCTCACACCGTCAAAGAACTCGGTGGGCTCGACATTCTCATCAACAACGCCGGCATCGGTATTTTTAGAACAACAGTCGAGGAAACTTCGCCGGAAGATTTCCGCGCGGTGCTTGAGACGAATGTCTTCGGCGTCTTCTACTGTTGCCGTGAAGCAATTCCCGAGATGAAGCGGCGCGGCGGTGGCTACATCATCAACATCTCTTCGCTGGCCGGCGTGAACGCGCATCCCCGCATGGCCGCCTACAACGCGTCGAAATTTGGCTTGAACGGTTTTAGCGAAGCGTTGATGCAGGAGGTGCGTCACGACAACATCAAAGTCAGCTACGTCATGCCCGGTTCGGTGAACACTGAGTTCGGCGGCGACTCACCCAGTGCTGAGAAAAGTTGGCAATTACAACCCGACGACATCGCGCGCGTCGTCCTCGATCTGCTTCACCACGATGATCGCTCGCTCGTCAGCCGCGTCGAAATCCGGCCGAGTAAGCCGCCGAAAAAGTAAGTACCGAATGAAGATACTTTTGCTGCTAACACTTTTGTTGTCGGCTCCGGTTGCGGGCTCAGCACAATCGAATGCAGCGCCCTCACCAACACCTTCAAACGCACCGCAAACGTCTCCGGACGTCGAGGAAAGTACGCGATTGGGTATCGCGGCCACGAGGTTGTATAACGAAGGGAAGTTTGACGAAGCCTTGCCACTCGCGCAGAAAGCTTTGGAACTACGGGAAAAAGTGCTGGGAAAAGACCATGCTCTCGTGAATGTCGCGGCGCTGAATCTCGCGGAGATTCAATATTCGCGGCGCAAGCTCACCGACTCGCGAAGTCTATTTGAACGAGTGCTGCGTTCCTACGAGCGGGTGTATGGAGTTGATGACGTCAAAATCACGGCTGTTCTCGAACGTCTGGCCTTGAATTACTATGCGCTGGGCCAGGCTGGCGAAACCGAAAAGGCTTTCCAGCGCGCGCTCGCAGTGAGAAAAAAAGCACTCGGAGTCAATAGCGCCGCTGTCGCTCACTCGCTTTATAATCTGGCTGAGTTCTATCAGTTTCAGGGTAAATACACCCAGGCGGAACCGCTCTACAAACAGTTGATTGAGGTCCGAACCGAGATTAAGGCGAGTTCGGATAAACTGGTCGAAGCCCTGGACCGATACGCGTGTTTGCTCAGAAAACAAAAGCGGAGAGATGAAGCCGAGCAGGTGGAAGCGCGGAGCCTTTCGTTTCGAACTCCCAATTACAACAAGCCAGGTGCTCAGGTAGACGGAGGCGTTGTAAACGGAAAGGCGTTGAATCTTGTCCAGCCCTATTATCCTGCGGAAGCGATATCCTCCCGTGCCACCGGCAAGGTCACGGTGCGCATAACGATAAGCGATACCGGTTCAGTTCTACGTGCATGTGCGATTGAAGGTCCACCGGTGTTTTATAAGCAATCAGAATCCGCTGCGATGCAATCAAAGTTTTCGGCAACGCAACTAAGCGGAAAGCCCGTTCGAGTGAATGGCGTAATTATCTACAATTTCAAGACCCGATAATCCGAGCCGTCGTCCACGAAAACAATAACCATGGAAGCAAGTGACGCAGCCGAGCAAATAATCGAAACAAAAGAAAAGGGCGGCGAGAAGTTTAAGGCGCGTGCCGCCTTGATCATCGGCTTCATGGCTATGCTGCTGGCGATTACGAGTCTGGGCGGCGGCAATGTCCTTGAAGACATGATTGCCCACAACATCCACGCCAGCGACACCTGGGCTTTTTATCAGGCGAAGACCATTCGCCAGACAACGGTGCGTACTGCTGCCGATGATCTCGAAGTTGAATTAAAGACGAATCCGAATATGCCCGCCGACGCGCGCCAAGTGCTGGAAACGAAGATTGATGAGTACCGCAAGACCGCTGAGCGCTATGACGACGAGCCGGACAAAAGCGATCCCGGTAACCCTTTGAAGGGTGAAGGGCGCAAACAGCTAATGGCCCGCGCGCGTGACTTCGAAGCACAACGTGAGATCGCGCAGAAGAAAGATCCAAACTTCGATTTTGCCGAGGCTCTGTTCCAAATTGCGATCGTGCTGGCGTCCGTTTCCATCCTCGCAACCTCGCGTCGCATCCTGCAGCTGGCGGTAATCGCGGGTTTCGCGGCCACGCTCCTCATGATTAATGGCTACTTCCTGCTTCTGCCGAATCTCCTGTAGAACCGATGCGAGCCGTGATCCAGCGCGTCACGCGCGCAAAAGTTACAGTTGATGGCGAGGTGATCGGCGAGATCGGAAATGGTCTCGTTGTTCTGCTCGGCATCGCGCGCGACGACACAAAAGTCGAAGCGGCATATTTGGTGGATAAGATCGTGAACCTGCGCATCTTTGATGATGATGACGGCAAGATGAATTTGTCAGTCAAAGATGTGGGCGGCGCGTTGTTGATAATTTCCCAATTCACTTTGTACGGTGATGTGCGTCGCGGTTTGCGGCCGTCGTGGATTGAAGCAGCGCCGCCCGAAGTCGCCGGGCCCCTCTACGATTTCTTTGTACGCCAGGCGCGTTCAACGGTGGACGATGTGGCCACGGGAAAGTTTCAGGCTATGATGCAAGTTGAACTGGTGAACGACGGGCCCGTGACGATTCTGCTGGATAGCAACAAGCTATTCTAACTTTGCGTTACTTTGCGCCTTTGCGTGAGCTAGGCTTTGCAGAAAAAAGTAACTGAGCGTTTGTTTCTCCCCTCCCCGTTTACGGGGAGGGGAAACCGGAGAACCGAGAGTTACTTTGCACAACGGTTAGTTCACGCAAAGGCGCAAAGACGCAAAGGCACGCAAAGCTTAAGGAGAACGAATTGTGAGTAGAACGAGAGTTATTTCATCCCTCATTGTCTTCCTGCTTTTTTCCTTTACCGCTTGTAATCAATCAAAGACAAACACCAACGGCACGAATTCGAACTCGAGTGCGGGCGCCGTGTCGAATGTTAAATCCGCAAAACCCGAGCCCGATTCACAAGTCGCGGTGATCGAGACTTCCGACTATGGCCGTATCGTGATCGAGCTCTATCCGAATATCGCGCCGCAGCACGTCGAACGATTTAAGAGATTGATCAACGAAAAGTTCTACGACGGGACGGCGATTCATCGCATCGATCAGGAACTGGGAATTATCCAGGGTGGTGATCCGCTCACCAAGACAGGCAACGCGGCGATGTGGGGCACCGGTAATTCGCCTTATCCGAACGTGCCGGCTGAATTCAGCGACATACCATACGAACGCGGGACGCTCGGCGCGGCGCGCACCAGCGACATCAACGGCGCGAACTGCCAGTGGTTCATCACCCTGAAGAAGCAGCCGGCCTTCGACAAGCAATACACAGTTTTCGGAAGAGTTGTTGATGGGATTAAGAACGCGGAAATCATCATGAGCGCGCCGACCGTGGAAGGAAGTCCGCGGCCCGCAGACAAGATTGTGATTACCAGTGTGACCTTGCAGCCACGGGTACATGCACCCGCGACTCCATCTCCGACTCCGTCTCCATCCCCGTAGTTACATTGGAGCATCGCACTTACTACGTGCGTGCTTCTGCAGTGAAGGTTTTCTGCAGTGCGGGTTTGCGGAAGCCCGCACGAAGTGAGGGCCTCTCCTGTGACTACGCGTGAAGCCGCACACCCGCAAGATGCGGGCGCTCCTACATCTTCGGAAACAAGACCGGCATCGCCGCTTCCGAGGTAAACACGCAGCGCGCATTGTGACCGCAGAGGGGAACCACGACCACCTGATGCGGCGCGTTGTATTTCGCTTTCACGTAGGCTGCGTACGCCTGGCCGCGCGCAAGTCGCGTCGGCCCCTGCGCCATTGCCGGACATGACGAATCGAATCCGGCGAGCGGCAGAACATCCAATTCACCTAACAAGTAAGTCATCGAGCGCGCAGCCATCTGCTTCTTTAACTGATCGTCGGGAATCTTCGAGGCATAGCCCGTTCGGTTCTTAAACCCATAGGGCCAATTGTCGTACGTCGTGCAGTTTCGCGCATCGCCGAATGGCCGCAGCTCATCGTTCGCTCGCGCAGGCCGTTCCGGATCCATGTATGAATAGCTCGACGGGATTCGAAACGACATAGGTGATCGGAACGCCGGCGGAATCGTGAATCTGATTTGCCATGCCGTAGCGCGTCGCGAACTGACCACCGGCAGAGTGGCCGGAGATAACGATCGATTTTAAGTTCGGAAAGTTTTCTTTGCGCGTCAGCGCCCGCACGATCGCGTCCATGAAGTCATACGACGTGAGCTGTCCGTTGTTAGTCGCCACGCCACCCGAGCGCCAACTGTCTCCGCCGCAAGGCCAATTAACTTCATTCGCCGCCAGCGTGTCCTGGCAGCCGCCATTGTGCGCCGCGAATCGCGGCGAGATAGCGATCGTATTCTCAAGGGCGTTCGCGAGGAAGGTTGCCGCCAGAGTCGTTCGAAAATAATTATCGGCGTCGCGTCCTGCGCCGTGAACGACGATCAGCGCCCGCGTAATCTTTTCGTTTTTCTTATCCAGCGGATAATTGCTGTAAACGAGTGAGCGAGATTCGCTGCCGAGCTTCACCCAACGCGTGCATTCCGGCGTCGCCGATGTGCAGGGTTGCGCGGCGATGGTCGATGCAAAACCAAAAATGAGCAAAGAAAGAAAGAGGAGGTTACGCATGATGCGCGGGAGAATATAGCGAGTAGGCCACCGTCGCAAGCTGGTAAGTTTAGAGGCGGGCGTTGCCCGCCTCGACCGGCAACGCCGGTCGCCTAAACATCGAGAGGGGGTCAGATCATATCGTCACGTGTCTTTGATTGCTCTTCCAGTTCATAACGGTCACGATCTCGTTTTTCGATCTTCTCGAGAAAGTCGAGCTCCTCGTTGTCTTCAAAACTAACGCCGATCGCCTTGGCATTTTCTTCGACGAGGGATTGATCCGGAGTCGGGCTGTCGCCGGCAAAGGTTTCCGAGCCGGCGTTGTTCACATCTTCCCAGTCGGCGTCCAGGTCGCCACCCGTGTCCGCGGGCGATGCCGCGGTATTGTTGTGCAGACGTTGCGCCAGCAGTTCCGGATCTTTAGGCGCGTGCGCAATCTCTTCTTCCATGAATTCTTCGATTTCCGGATCAGGTACGAAGTTCGGATCGTTAGCGAGGTATTCGAATGCTTCCGGTGTTTTCTTCGGCATGATGAACTCTCCGTTCAATAGAACAGTGGCGAACGATTCTCTATTCAGAATCGGTCACGTGATTAAAATGTTAAGGGGGATTGAAACTGATCGGACTATAACAAATGGTTGAACGTGACGGCAACGATCGCTGAAGGGTTGGCCGAACAAGAACGTGTGCCGCGTCTTGTACTTCTCTGTGTCTCAGTGAAGTCTCCGTGCCTCTGTGGTGAGTTCTCATGGATTGTTCTTCCACCACAGAGACACAGAGCCCTCACAGAGACACCGAGACCCTTTTCTGAGAAAGCGCGCGTCCTTGACGATTACAGATCGCGCTCCTAAAATTGAATTTGAATTACCTGACAAAACGTTTCGCCCGAGAAGCTTTGACGCTTTTCTTCGTCTTTGTGCGCGCGCATTCACGCGCGAATCGCCCGCAGAAGAGGACGCTCTGCAAACTCTTGAAAACCTATGCCGCATAATCTCTTCAACACGCTTCAGTCATTCGCACCAACTTCGGGAACCAAAGGCCAGTTTTATTCACTGCCGCAACTGGAAAAGGAAGGCGTCGGTCCGGTTTCCAAGCTGCCGGTAAGCATTCGCATCGTCCTGGAATCCGTGCTGCGCAACTTCGATGGCAACAAGATCACCGAAGAGGACGTGCGCGCCATCGCTAACTGGAAACCGAATGACGAACGGACGGAAGAAGTGCCGTTCGTGGTTGCACGCGTGCTGCTTCAGGATTTTACCGGCGTTCCTTTGCTCGTCGATCTCGCGGCGATGCGATCGGCGGTGACTCGGCTCAACAAGAATCCCGCGATTATTGAACCGCTCGTGCCGGTCGATCTCGTCATCGATCATTCGGTGCAGGTGGACTACTCGAGCACCGGCGACGCGTTCCGCAAAAACATGGAGATGGAGTTCAAGCGGAACAACTCGCGCTATCAGTTTCTGAAGTGGGGCATGCAGGCGTTTGACGGTTTTCGCGTGATTCCGCCGGGTATCGGCATCTGTCACCAGGTGAACCTCGAATATCTCGCCCAATGCGTGTGGGAAAAGTTCGGCGTTTACTATCCCGACAGCGTCGTGGGAACTGATTCGCACACCACGATGATCAATGGCCTCGCCGTTGTCGGCTGGGGTGTCGGCGGCATTGAAGCCGAGGCGGCCATGCTGGGGCAGCCGGTTTACTTCCTGACGCCGGACGTCGTCGGCGTGCACATGAGCGGTCAGTTGCGCGAAGGCGTGACGGCAACTGATCTCGTCCTGGCGGTGACTGAGATGTTGCGCAAAGCAAAGGTCGTCGGCAAGTTCGTTGAGTTTCACGGCGATGGCGCCGCGTCGCTTTCGGTCGTCGATCGGGCGACGATTGCGAACATGTCGCCGGAATACGGCGCGACGATGGGCTACTTTCCGCCTGACGAACAGACCTGTGCCTACCTGAAAGCGACCGGGCGAGAAGATGCGCAGGTCGACGCGGTGTGCAACTACTTTAAGGCGCAAGGCATGTTCGGCATGCCGCGCAAAGGTGAGATTGCGTACAGCACTCTGCTCGAGCTCGACCTCGACACGATCGTGCCAAGCGTGGCCGGTCCGAAGCGGCCGCAGGATCGAATTCCGCTGCCGGATTTGAAGAACAGCTTCATCAATCTGTTGCAGCAGGACGCGAAGTCAGGCGGTTACGGCAAGCCTTACCAGGAAATCTCTGTGCGCTACGCCGCGGACATCGGCGCGTCAGTGCATTCGACGGTAGTGGCCGGCGGCGGCGAACAACGCGCGGCGACGACGCCTCTGCCCGTCGCCCCATCTCCGAACGCGAAAGATACGAGCGCGAAAGACACAAGTGTCTGGACGGAAACCGAAATGGTCAATAACCGTCCGACTCCCGACCGCATCGTCGAAGTTTTGCCGGAAGAGTTTCCCAAAGCGCACGTCGATCTCGGTCATGGCGACGTTTTGATCGCCGCGATCACATCGTGTACGAACACTTCGAACCCAAGCGTAATGCTGGCGGCGGGACTGCTCGCGAAAAAGGCGGTCGAACGCGGATTGACGGTGCGGCCGACGGTGAAGACTTCACTCGCGCCGGGCTCACGTGTGGTGACCGATTATCTTGAGAAGACGGGTTTGCAGCCTTATCTGAATCAGCTCGGCTTTAATCTCGTTGGTTATGGCTGCACTACGTGCATCGGCAATTCCGGCCCGCTCGATCCGGTGATTGAAGACATCGTCACCGATCACGATTTGATCGCAGCCAGCGTGCTGTCCGGCAATCGCAATTTCGAAGCGCGCGTGCACCAAAGCCTAAAAGCGAATTTCCTGATGAGCCCACCGCTGGTCGTCGCGTTCGCGCTTGCGGGCACGGTGGAAAAGGATTTGTCGAAAGATCCGCTCGGACAGGGGAGCGATGGCAAAGATGTTTTCCTCAGCGACATCTGGCCGACAACCGAAGAAATTGGCGGGCTGTTGCGCGAAGCGATGGATCCGGAAACGTATCGCCGTCTGTACAGCAGCTTCGCCGATCAGAATCCGATGTGGAACTCGATTCCGACGACGAGTGGGCTCACCTATCAGTGGGATACCCATTCGACCTACATTCAGGAGCCACCTTTCTTCGCCGGTTTCGGCGCCGATGTGGGCGAGATGGAAGACATTCATTCTGCGCGGCCTTTGGCGATCTTTGGCGATTCAGTTACTACGGATCACATCAGTCCCGCCGGCGCGATCAAAGCGACTTCGCCCGCCGGCGTTTATCTGCAACAGAAGCGGGTTGATGTGCAGGACTTCAACAGCTACGGCTCGCGGCGCGGCAATCATGAAGTGATGATGCGCGGCACATTCGCGAACGTGCGCATCAAGAACCTCATGGTGCCCGGCACTGAAGGCGGCGTTACTCTTTATTGGAAGAACCCCGAAGACGAACCGGAGAGAATGAGCATCTATGACGCGGCCATGAAGTATCAGAGTGAAGCCAAGCCGCTCATTGTGTTCGCCGGACAAGAGTACGGCACCGGTTCTTCACGTGACTGGGCCGCGAAAGGAACACTCTTGTTGGGGGTGAAAGCCGTTATCGCGCAGAGCTTCGAACGCATCCATCGCAGCAACCTGGTCGGCATGGGCGTCCTACCCTGTCAGTTCAAAGAAGGCGTCAGCGCACAGACACTGAATCTCGATGGGACTGAGACGTTTGATATCTCGGGATTGGAAAATGTCGAAGTGAAACCGCGTCAGGACGTCACGCTTACGATTCATCGCGCCAACGGCCTAACAGAGGAAATACCCGTTGTTCTACGTATCGATACGCCGATCGAGATCGATTACTACCTGCACGGCGGAATCCTGCCGTATGTTCTCAGGCAGTTGTTGGCAGGAACGACGGGATTTTGAAATTACGCCTCGCGTCTTTAGCGGTATCTAATGCGCGCTTGCGTCAATGGATTGCTGATCCAAATGTCTCTTCGAGAATAGCCATTATGAGTTTTGATCAAGCACTGTCAATCGTCATTCGGTGCATCAAAGCTGTTTTAGGCAGAGGCCTTCCAGGTGTGGATTCATCGTTACAGCTACAAGCGCTCGGGCTACACACCGTAGATCAGATTAATCTTGTCATTGATAGGATTGCTCATGATCCAGGGTTAGGTGTTCGGTCAATGGGTTACAGAGTCGACGCGAATTTCGTCCGAGATGTGGAGCCTTCGTGGACTGTGCGTGACCTTGCCCTCCGCGTGCTTAAATTATCAGTTCCCGAATAGAGAGGCGCGTTGGTACTAACAGAGAAAACAAATGAAATGCGCAACGACCGCGAGAAGTCTTCGACGGGCGCCGATCAAGAAAGTGAAAAGCTCTATTTCGAGTCTATGAAGCACCTCACAACGCTCAACACCGGTTCAATTTTGTTATTGGTTACGATGATGGAAAAGCTATTCAAAAGTCCGAGATGGTGGGGTCTGATTGTTGGCTCGCTTGCGAGTTTCACTGTTTCTATTGTTTGTTCAGTATCATCGATGCTTCAATCGGCAAACTATGTCAAATGGGAAGGAAGAATTCAGAGTGTTGAGTCTGCAATCAAGGACCTGATGTACTATATCGCGCTAATAACCTTTGTGCTGGGAATCGTTTGTCTAATTGTTTTTACTACGAAGAATCTATTCCAAGGGTTGTACCCATAACTCGCCATGAGCGAAACCAGAACTGAAACAAAGGCATGACGGTTGGTAAGGCTCTGGAAATCGTTAAAAGGGCTATCAAGGCCGTGGCAGGTAAGGGCCAACCACCTAGCCTGCAGGTCGGTCAAACGCTTGAGTCGCTGGGGATCTCCACTAGCGAGGCACTGCAGGCGCTAAAGCATCAATTAAATGATGAGGTCGCGAGTGCAGGATACGTGTTTACGAAAATGAGTATCGAAGGCCTTCAGCGTTCACACACCGTTGAGCAGGCTGCAGACTTAGTGAGGCACGCCCAACCTGTTGGCACACCAACAATGTATTGATTAAGCTAGCCAAAACAACTTGCCACTGTTCGATTGCCCCGATCTGACTTCGCCAATTTCGCTCCCGCCTCGTTTGGCGTAGACGTTCTTATCCTTCATCGCTATCATTACCATTATGAAGCTCCGCCTAATCGTCGAAAAAGATTCTGAGACGGGCCGCTACTCCTCAGTCTTTCCTGAATTGCCGGGTTGCGCTTCCGCGGGTGACACCGAGGACGAAGCGATTGCGAACGCCAAAGAAGCACTTGAGCTTTGGTTTGAACCAACCGAATTACCTCTAGACGAATCGGCCAGACTTGTCGAAGTCACAGTCTAATGGGTCAGCGCTATCCCATCTGCAACGCGAACGATGTCATTCGTGTTTTGCGGCGGAATGGTTTTGAGAAAGTAGGCCAGAAGGGCAGTCATCAGAAATGGCGACACGCTGACGGTCGCCAGGTGATTGTGGCCGACCATGGCAACAAGTCCATTCCCATCGGCACGCTGAAGAGCATCATTGAAGGCGCAAAACTAAGCGTTGAGGACTTCCGCTGAGAGCTTCCTATTCTTGATTTGAATCGAGCGCTGAACGCGCGAAATATGTCGCACCTTCAGGGCTTCAACAGGTTACTCGTCTGATCCCAGGGTGGCGCGCTGCGCGCTTACCCTGGGCTATTTTATTTCACGCTTTCAGCGTGACGAACCGACGCATCCTCTGTGGAAGTCGCCCCTCAGACCCGCTTTCGATTTCTGCGATGGCCTGCTCCAAGGGTATTGCCTCATCGCCTGAATCCTTCGCCTCATCGAAGACTCGAACCGCGTCCACTTCGTCTTTGCTCACCCGCCCGGTTTTGTTTGCATAGCTTCTTACCTTTCCAACGCCTTGCGATCCCACTTCGCCAAATCCGCAGCCGCTTCGTACGTGCTCTGAAGGAAATCCATCAAAGCTTCTTCCGGTGAAGAGGATTTGCGGACAGCGTCGTAAGGCAGGAAGAATTCGTGCATCTCCGCTGAATAGAATGCGGCGGCGGGTTTCACTTTCACTTCGCCGAGGCCGGCGGGTTCGGGCGCGCAGTAAGCGTAGAACGCAGCCTGGTTGCCATTGCCTCCGGGCCAGAAACCGTGGCTGATGTTTTCGTGCGAGTAACCTTCGGCGGTGATCTTGTCGGCGCCTTCGCGCGGCGGCGCGGGGCGGCCGGAGAAGCGCGTAACGGCGTGATCAAAGCTGCCCCACCAAAAGTGCACGGGACTGACTTTGCCGAGAAAGCGCGTGCGAAAATCCTTAAAGACCTCGTCCACGGAAACCAACGCGTGCCAGAACCGATTTACGTAATCGGCGTCGTAAGACTTGTGAGTATTATCCTGTTCGAACGGAATCGCTTCGCGAACGGCCGTGGAAGGTCCCGGAACCTCGACAGGCGTCGTCCAAATCTTAACGTCGATTCCTACCCCATGTAACGCCGACATCAACTCCTCATAAAAGTCGGCGACTGATTGGGGACGCAAATCCAAAGTTGCCGTAGCACCGTCATTGCACTCGATCAGCAGATTATGATCGATGAAGTCGAACTCAATTTCGAAGATGCGGTCTCCATAAGGCATCGGTGAAGTCGTCAGCCCACGCGCGGAAACATACAGCGGCACATTCCACCAGTGATTGACGAGCGGCGTCGTCTCCATGCGGATCTTACCGACAATCTGTGTCCACATGTGGACAGTGGCGAGTGTGTCTTGCCATTCTTCGAGAATTAGTTCGGGCCAGGTAGTGTTAGACATTTTCGGCACAGTACTCTCGTTGCGAGCGTGATGCAATATTCGTTACCTGTGGACGCGCAGGGAACTGCAAAATAGTATCCCGCTCATGCCGGAGAAATTTATTCCGCCGCATGGTGGCTACGAGAGCCTTCTATCGTTTCAAAAAGCGCGCATCATTTACGACGCGACCGTTTGGTTTTGCGGACGATATTTAGAGCGTCGTGATAGGACTAATGATCAGATGATTCAGGCGGCGCGCTCAGGGAAACAAAATATTTTGGAAGGAAGCGCGGCGTCCGGAACATCTAAGAAAACGGAATTAAAGCTGACGAACGTCGCTCGGGGGAGTCTGGAAGAATTGCTCGAAGATTATCGTGACTTCCTGCGTGTTCGCCGCTTGCGCCTTTGGGAAAAGAAGAGCCGTGAAGCAATGTTTGTGCGCAAGCTGGGCAGGCAGCGGTATGTGACTTATGAGACATATAGGACGTATATTGAAACGAGACCGCCGGAAATTGCGGCGAACATAATAATTTGCTTGATTCACCAAACTAACTATCTGCTGGATCAACAGATTCGACAATTAGAAAAAGCATTCGTGACTGAGGGCGGGTTGAGCGAGCGTATGACAAAAGCGCGCCTTACTGAAAGAAAGAGAAGGCGATGAGCCTTATGCGACTGATAAGACGTATGCGTCGTATCGGTCCCATAAGTCCCATTAAGAAGGAAATCATTTTAAGAAGGAATCATTCATGTCAACACCACAACCAGCGCAGAGTGAACCACGGCGGCAACAGCTTTTCATTGACGGTCAATTTGTCGATTCCGAATCCGGGAAGACTTTCTCATCTCCGAACCCAGCGACCGGCGAGACGTTTGCCGAAGTTGCCGAAGCCGACAAAGCCGACGTCGATAAAGCCGTCGCTGCCGCGCGCAAAGCTTACGAAGGCAAATGGTCGAAGATGAGCGCGCGCGATCGCGGGCGGCTGCTTTACAAACTTTCGCAGTTGATCGAACGCGACACGGCGCAGCTTGCGGAACTGGAAACGCGCGACAACGGCAAGCCCATCAAGGAATCTACCTACATTGATCTGCCGGGCGTAGTCGAAAACTTTGAATACTTCGCCGGTTGGGCCACGAAGATTGAAGGCGAGACGATCCCTGTGCCCGGGCAGATGTTTAATTACACTCTGCGTGAGCCTCTGGGCGTGTGCGGGCAAATCATTCCGTGGAATTTTCCTTTGCTGATGGCTGCGTGGAAACTCGCGCCGGCATTAGCGGCGGGCAACACGGTGGTGTTGAAGCCGGCGGAGCAGACGCCGGTGACGGCGCTCGAACTTGCGAAGCTGATTCAGGAAGCAGGCTTTCCCGAAGGCGTCGTCAACATCGTGACCGGTTACGGAGAGACCGCCGGCGCCGCGCTGGCGTCGCATCCGGGCATCGACAAAATCGCATTCACTGGCTCGACGGAAGTCGGGAAAATCATCGCGCGAGCGGCAGCGGAAAACCTGACCAAGGTCTCGCTCGAACTCGGCGGTAAAGCGCCAAACGTAATCTTTGCCGACGCCGATCTCGATCAGGCGGTGAACGGCGCGATGATGGGAATCTTTTTCAATCAGGGCCAGGTGTGTTGCGCCGGCTCACGCATCTTCGTCGAAGAAAAAGCGAAAGATGAATTTCTCAGCCGCTTCAAAGAGAAAGCCGAGAGAGTGAAGGTCGGCGATCCGATGGACAAAGCGACTGGGATGGGGCCGCAGGTTTCGGCAGATCAGTTGAGTCGGATCAAAGGTTACGTGGACATCGCGCGCGAGGAAGGCGCGACAGTATTTAGCGGCGGCGGATCGCCGGAACTAGCCGAAGAGTTCAAGAATGGTTATTTCTTTCAGCCCACAATCTTCAGCGATGTCGATAATAAAATGCGCGTCGCGCAGGAAGAAATCTTCGGCCCCGTCTCGAGCGTCATTACTTTCAAAGATGACGACGAGCTGATTCAGAAAGCGAACGACACGATCTACGGATTGTCGGCCGGAATCTGGACGCAGAACATTACCCGCGCGCATCGCTTCGCAAAGGCGATCAAAGCCGGGGTCGTCTGGATTAATACCTACAACATGATGAACGCGGCATCGCCGTTTGGCGGCTACAAGCAATCAGGTTATGGGCGCGAGATGGGCAAGGGCGCGCTGGATCTCTACACGCAGGTGAAGAGTGTTTGGGTTGATCTGTCAGGCAAGCCGATTGGTTGGTTTGGGAAGTAAGAGAGAGTGGCACAGACTTTAGTCTGTGATTTCATTTTAGGATTCACAGACTGAAGTCTGTGCCACTTCCATTTCAGAACTTATACCGGTACCTTACGGTCACCCCGCGGCCGCCGCCGTCGATTCCCCAACTGATGCCGCGATAAGTGCGGTCAAAGATATTCTCGAAATCAACGAAGATCTCTGAGTGCTCGCCGAAGCGATACGCTCCTCGCAGTCCAAATAGCGCGTAGGACTTAACTTCGGTGAACAGTGGCACCAGCGTGTCGTTGTTCACCACGGTCACGCCGTTGATGGTGGCGCCAATCGGCAGTACGCGATTCTGAACCTGGACTTGTGTCTCGCCGGTGGATATCAGAATGCCGCCAGCCGAGCCACAGCCTGTCGCTCCGGGGGTGGTGATGCCGCGCACGCAGGCGCCGCGGCGGAAGAAGTTCTGGATCTGCGCCCGAGAACGCGCCGCACCGGTGCGCCGATCGGGAATATCCAGGGTTGAAAGTCTGTCCTGCGCTCCCGCGATCGTTGAGTAACCTTCAACATAGAACCCGTTGTTAGGTTGATAGCGGAGGCTCAGAAATCCCGTTGGCGCGGGGGTGCCGCCTTCAACGTTCGGCGGCAGATTGTTGACGAGGCTCTTGGAGTGAATCGCCGTGAAGTTGCCATTGATGCTGAATCGCCGGCTAAGCAGCGCTTGTCCGTTGACTTCGACACCGGTGAATCGCGCATCGTCAAAGTTGACCCTAACCAGAACTGGGCCGGTCGCGGCGGCCACAAATACAAGTCCGTTCGCATTCTGCGAAACGATTTGTTCACTGCCGAGGAACGTTCCCACCGCGCCGGGAGGAAGCACGAGGGCTTGATCGAAATAGACGTCCTTCAACTTGCTGGTGAACGCCGTCACTTCAAAGCTGCCGCGCTTGTGACTATAGCGAAGACTGAAATCAAAGCTGTCGGTGGACTCGGGGCCCAAGCCCGTTACTGGAATTCCGGTTGACACAGCCTCGCCGCCCGCGGTCGTGCCGATGAATCCGCCGAGTGATGCCGCAGTTCCAGCATCGACTTCAAAACCAGTGCCGACCAGGCCGAGGATACCAAGATCCGTCGTGTTCGGCGCGCGAAAGCCGCGTGCGTACTTCGCGGCGAAATCGAATCCACCGCCGAGTGTGACCACCGCGCCAATCCGACCTGAGAACGCGCTGAACCGCCCGCTGTCATCGGGGAACAATGGTCGTCCACCGACGACTGCGGCATTAGCAGCGCGCGATCTGTAGGACGCGACGTTGTATCGTATCGCGCCGCTGATGCGAAGCCGCTCAGGAATCGCCGTGAAAACGTCCTGCGCAAACACGCCGTACGAAAGGTATCTGGCCCCGTCCGGAATGCGTGGCCGTGACGGAGTGAAGACCCGGGTGACCGGATCCAAAGTTACTCCCTTGGCATTGATGTAATCTCGATAAACGTCGGCGCCGAAAAGAGCTGTGTTGCGATCGCCAATTTGTTTGTCAACGAAGAAGTTAAATCCGAGCACCGTGGTGCGCTCAGGCTGAAAAGTGATCGCGCCGACAGGATTGCCCTGGCCGCCCTGATTTACGCGTTCCTCGCGCTGGCTGTTGTAAGAGACGGTGAACGACGCGTTGTCGAAGAATCCTAAATTCTGACGGACGAGACGGCCGTAGAAAAAGTCCGTCATCAGGTTCCGCAGATCGGCGATCAGATTTCCATCGCCGCCGAGAAGCTGATCGTAGCGCTTGCCGGCGTCCTGCTGATTCCGCGCATAACTAAAGAGCAATTGCGTCTTGTCACCGAGATTGAAGTTGGTTCGCAGGAGGCCGCCGTACTGCGTGAAGCCCGTGTCGGGCAAACGGCTGCCTAACAAACTCGAAGAGATACCGAGAAAGCGAGTGAGCGCCGAATGTGAATCGATGCCATCGCCCGGTCGCAGGCGATTGACGCGGCGCGCGTTCACATTGAACACAATGCCGAAATTGCGCGTGCCGTAGGTCAGCAATTGATTGCCGCCGAAGCTGTTCGTTACGGACGAATAGAAGACGTTGGTGTTGCCGTGCCATTCAATTTCGTCCGCGCCGTAACGTGGCGTCTGAGAAAGGAAGTTGACGACGCCCCCGAGCGCGTCCGATCCATATTGCGAGCTGCTGGGGCCGCGCAATACTTCGGCCGTGCCCAGGCTGGAAGGTTCGATTAGGCTAAAAAACGTCCCGACGCCGCCGCGTTGCGCGCTGGTCGTGTAGCGCACGCCATCGACGTAAACGCCGACGTTGCGGCCGGTAAGGCCGCGAACAAACACCGCGCTCAGCGACGGCGCAGTGCGCTGCAGGTTCACGCCCGGTTCTTCATCGACGACTTGCGCGACAACTTCGGTGGCCCGTTGCAGAATCTCTTCCTCGTTTATGACGTTGACAGGTTGCGCCACGCTGCGCGCTTCGGCGACCAGTCCTGCTTCCGAAGTAACGGTGACTTGTTCGCTGATTTGATTGACTTGCAGAAGGATGTCTATCGAAGCATTTTGTCCCGAAGTCACCTCCACAGCGCGTCGCTGCGCGTTGAAGTCAGGTCGAGACACGACGATGACGTACGTGCCGGCCGGAATGCCATCGAATGTGAAACGGCCCTGCGCGTCAGTCTTTGCATCTTTCAAAACGACCTGCTGCGAGTTCGTCAGTGCCACGTCGGCGTTTGGTACTGCGGCATCGAACGCATCCTTGACCACGCCTGAGATCGTTGCGGTGTTCTGCGCCTGACTTGCCGCTGCCGCTGCCAGAACGATGACGCAAGCGACAGTTAGTAAAGCAACGCGGGCCAACGCCGTCCTTAACCGAAAGTTGATTCGATCCATTTTAGCTCCGAGCGTTATCGGTGTTCGTCAGGTTTCTATTGTCGCTTGAGCAGTCTTGCGGAATACTTGAGACTGGTCAAAGCCCGCTAAGTCTAAGAGATAGATGATCGCGAGCCCGGGGAAGCGTACGCTCCGCCGCTAATTACTACTAGAGTTCGTGGGTGCATGGGGATGACGAGACTGCAACGCTTAACAAGTCTGACGAAAACAGAATTCGATGGCGGCAAACTCTAATCGCAAACACGCAATTCGGTTCATTGTCGCAATGGGCATCGTGAGCTTGTTCGCTGACATGACCTATGAAGGCGCGCACAGCATCATTGGCCCTTACCTTAAAGACCTCGGCGCGTCGGCGACGCAAGTCGGGCTCATCGCCGGGTTCGGGGAATTGATCGCGGCGACGCTGCGTCTGGTTTCGGGCAAGCTGGCGGACAAAACGCGTGCGTACTGGACGATCACTTTCCTTGGTTACGCTTTGAACCTGACGGTCGTGCCGGGGCTCGCATTCGCGCAGAACTGGCAAGGCGCCGCATTGTTCGTGGTCGCTGAGCGCACCGGCAAAGGTCTGCGCGGCCCTTCGAAAGATGTGCTGTTGTCCGGGGCGACGAAAACCGTCGGTCACGGTTGGGGATTCGGTTTGCACGCCGCAATGGATCAGACGGGCGCAGTCCTGGGTCCACTCTTCATGGCCGCAATCGTCGCGCGCGAAAATGCATTTGGACCGGCGTTTCTGTGGTTAGCGTTGCCGGCAGTGGTCGCATTCACATCGCTGTTCGTCGCGCGCACCATGCGGCCGGAAGAGCCGGAGCCGCCGCCGGAGTTAACTCAAAAGCGGCTGCCGGGTTTCTTCTGGGCCTACGTTATTGCCGCGGGACTGCTCGCATGCGGCTTCGTTGATTTTGCGCTGCTGGCTTATCACTTTCAGAATGCGCAATTGGCACGGCCGGCGGCTATTCCTTTGTACTACGCTGTGGCGATGGGTGTGGCCGGGTTGAGCGCGCTCGTCTTTGGGCGACTGTTCGATCGCTACGGCCTTCGCATACTCGCGGTTGCGATTGCGGTCGCGTTGTTTGCCTTGCCACTCGGGTTTCTGGGCGGACCTGTCGCCGTAGTAATCAGCGTAGCGTGCTGGGCCACCGGTCTCGGCGCGCAGAATTCCATTCTTCGTTCAGGCATCGCGCAAGTCATTTCGATGAACAAGCGCGGCACTGCTTACGGTGCTTTCAATGCCGTTTACGGGCTGCTGTGGTTTGCCGGCAGCGTCGTGATGGGAATTCTTTACGATTACTCGATCACCGCGCTGGTGGTGTTTGGAATTGCGGCGCAGGTAATTGCCGGCGTGATGTTCCTGATGCTGCACGGGAAGGTAACCCGCGCAGCCAAAGCTTAGTGAACTCAGCTTTATTATCTGATTAGAGATGAACGACGCGTTCGATCAGTAGATGCAAAGACGCGAGAACTTCAGAGTTCGTGTGATGAACTACAGCGGTCGCTAAGGGCACCACGAGCAACGACAACGGCAGTAGGAGCCGGTAACGCTCAAACGTTCGGTCACCCATTTCCTGGTTTGACGCGATTTCCAGGAGCCGCCTGACACGCGCTTTTATTCCTCGGTCTTCTTCGTTGCCGACCAGAAACGCCGCGACCGGCACGACCGCGTGAGAACCTTTCGGAACCATGCGCGCGACTTTCACCAGGGCCGCCGCCATATTGACGGCCGCTGCCGAACTCGTCCGGGCCGCGTATTCGTCAGCCGCAGACTCAGAAGTGTCCGCCCATGCGCGGTCAAGCGATCGGCCGCATGGAATCATCAGCAGCGCATCGCCACACGCGCGGAGCAGCGATCGTTTCAGGTTGTCACGCGCGCTCAGATGGGCGACCTCGTGCGCGATGGCTGAGCGAAGTTCATCCGGAGTGAGCGTTGTCAGGACTTGGTCTGAGACGAACAAACGCGGACGAAAGGTTCCGACGACGGCGAGCACAGGAAACTCATGCGCGAGTTTGAAGGTGGGAATGGAAACACCCGCGAGCGTGATCGGATTTGCCGCGTTAAGCCACGCTTTCAGCAGCCGCCGAGTCGCGAGCCACGATCGTACGCCGCGCGAAAGCGCCAGCAGTACCCCGGTTGCCGAAAGAACGGCGAGCGTCGCCAATTTTCCCGAAACGACTTCGTTGGTCCCGTACGGCTCGTGCAGCAGATATGCGGGAACCACGAACCCCGCGACGAACAGCGTCGAAAGGAACAACGGCGCGACGCGGAAAGCGAACAGGAACTCGGCACGCGTGTGGGCAGAGCAACGTTGCAGCGGCGACTTGATCAGCCGCCACAGACCGGCGCCCGCAAACGAAGCCACGGCGTTCACGGTTAGAAACGCGGCCAATCCCACGCTGATTCCCAGTAGTTCGTACATCACTCAGTTGTCAGCTGCCGTTTCTTTTCCTGCACCAATCTTTCCAGCTCATCCAGCAGTTCGCGATCGCGTTCGCTGACGGTGTCGACTATGCAGGCGAGCACTGGCTGAATGCGGTCCGTCCCGTCGAATAGTCCCTCGATGACGTCCTCGCGAATTCCGGTTTCGAGTTGTTCGCGGCTTACGGCCGGCGAGTAAAGGAACGCCCGCCCCAATTTTCGCCGCTCAAGCAGATGCTTTTTATAAAGACGATCGAGCGTTGTCATGATCGTCGTGTAAGCGACCTGATCCCCGAAAGCGACACAGATGTCGCGCACGCTGACTTCACCACGCTGCCATGTCTGATCGAGGATCTGACGCTCGAGGGGACCGAGCGCGGCCAGGGCCATCTCGCTCGGCCGGCGAAATCCGCGCAAAAGAAATCGTGGAGGCTTCATGTGACCGTGATTCTCCGAGGAGTCTGCGGCGATGTCAACGGTGAAATTGAACGGCGCGGCAGAAACCCGACCGTTAGGGAGGGTGCAGGCACCCCGATAGTCGATCAGCCACCCTCCCTGACGGTCGGGTGTCTGCCTTTAGTCGGCGAACTGCACGTTCACTTCATGTGGAATGATGCCGCGTTCGTAACCTTCGGTGAGCAGGCGGCGGACAGCTGCACGGCCGCGTTCGCCGTAGTCGAGCGTCAGTTCGTTTACCCACATCGCGACAAACCGATCGGCCAGCGCCGGGTCCATGTCGCGGGCAAACTGCATCGCGTACTCCAACGCGTCTTCGCGATTGTCGAGTGAGTACTGAATGCTTTCCTTGAGGAGGCTCGAAACTTCGCGAATGGTGTCCCGGCCCAGTTCTCTGCGAATTGCGTTGCCGCCCATTGGCAGCGGCAAACCGTCTGTGTATTCGTGCCACCATTCGCCCAGGTCGAGCACTTTGTGCAGACCGAGATTGTGATAGAAGAGCTGGCCTTCATGAATCAGCAACCCCGCGTCGCATTGGCCTTCAGTGACGGCGTCGATGATTTTGTCGAAAGGCACGACTTCGTATTTGAAATTCGGCGTGTGAATGCTGAGCGCGAGAAATGCGCTGGTCAGAAGCCCTGGCACCGCAATCGTCACGTTCGACAACTCTGAAACGTCGAGTTCCGCGTTCGCGACCACGATAGGCCCATAGTTGTCGCCAATCGAAGCGCCATGCGGCAGCAGCGCGTACTTGTCCGCGACGTAAGCGTAGGCATGAAAACTAATCGCGGTGACATCGTAGGTTTCCTTGTGTGCTTCCTCGTTCAGGGTCTGAATGTCTTTGAGCACATGCTCGAATTCGAGATCGCCGGTTTCAATCTTATGGGTTGCGAGCCCGTAGAACATGAAGGCATCGTCCGAATCGGGCGAGTGCGCGAGGGTGATAGTTCGGGTTTCGGTTGCTGGTACTGTCATAAACTAGGCGATAGCTGCGTATTGAATTGGATTGTAAACGGTGTCGCGTTCCACGGCTTCAAAGCCGGCTTCTTCTATCAGTTGAATCAGCTCGGGCTTCGACATCTTTACTTCATTGTTAGCCTCGATCGAGTAACTCTCCGTCAGTTCGCCGCCTTCAGTGATCGTGCCGTCGATGTCGTTTGCGCCAAAGTGCAAAGCGACTTGCGCGAGGCGCTTGCCGAGCATCACCCAGTACGCTTTGATGTGCGCGAAGTTGTCGAGCATCAAGCGCGAGACCGCCATCGTTTTCAGCGAATCGATTCCCGAAGGGCCGGGCAGATGCGCGAGCTGGGTGTTCTCGGGATAAAACGCGAGCGGAATGAAACACTGAAAGCCGCCCGATTTGTCCTGCTGCTCGCGCAGGCGAACCATGTGATCGACGCGATCTTCAATGGATTCGATGTGACCATAAAGCATCGTCGCGTTGGTCTTCAGACCCGCCGCGTGCACCGTCCCCGCGAGATCCAGCCAACGTTGCGCATCACACTTGTGTGAACAAATCATTGAGCGGGTTGGCTCGCGAAAAATCTCAGCGCCGCCGCCGGGGCATGAATCAAGACCGGCTTCCATCAACTGTTGAATCACGTCCCCGTCGCTCATCTTATAAAAACGCGCGAAGTGATCCAGCTCAACCATCGTGAAAGCTTTCAGGTGCAGCTGCGGGTACTGCCTTTTCAAAGCTGAAAGCAGATCGGTGAAGTAGCTGAACGGCAGCTTTGTGTTCAGGCCGCCGGTGATGTGCAATTCCGTTGCGCCTTCGTTGACGGACTGACCCGCGACCTTCAGCGAATCGTCAATGTTGTGCGTGTAGGCGTCGGGCTGTCGTGGGGTGCGATAGAAGCCGCAGAACTTGCAGTCCACGTAACAAATATTGGTCGGATTGAGGTGCCGGTTGACGTTGAAGTAGGTCGTGCGCCCATGCCTTTGCCGGCGCACAGTGTCGGCAACTTTGCCCAGCGCGTTCAGATCGTCTGTGCTGAAAAGCGCCACGCCATCTTCGAACGTCAGGCGTTCTCCGGATCGGACTTTCGCGCTGATCTCGTTTAGTTTGGGGTCGTGTGAAAAACTCATGGTCTAAAGTCGAAGTAATAACGAACCAGCAAACGTGAAAAGTAGGATCACACTTACAAAAGCATTCGTCGTAAAAAACGCGGCGTTCAGCCTGCTCAAATCGTCTTCCTGAACCAGCGTGTGCTGGTAAACCAGCAACATGCCCGTCACGGCCACGCCAATTATCGCGCTTACCCCCGGCAGGTTCGCTAGCAAGTATAGCGCAACGAGAGCCGCGAATGCTCCCGCGTGCAGCGTTCGCGAAATCCACAGCGAACGAGTAATGCCAAAGCGAGCCGGAATCGAGTAGAGACCTTCCCGCCGATCGAATTCAAAGTCCTGGCACGCGTACAGCACGTCGAATCCCGCCGTCCAAAGCATCACGACCAGAGACAACAGGAGCGGAATGGGACTGTCGATCGAACCGCGCACTGCGATCCAGGCGCCGGTCGGAGCAATGGCCAGGCACCAGCCGAGGACGATGTGAGAAAACACAGTCCAACGCTTGGTGTAGGAATAAAGAACGATGCTGGCGAGGGCGACGGGCGAGAGCAATAACGTAAGTCGATTGAGCATCGCTGCCGCCAGGAAAAAGCTCGCGGCGCTGATGATGATGAATCCCCAAACGAATCCGGTTGAAAGTATTCCTGCGGGAATCGCGCGAGTCTTCGTGCGCGGGTTGCGCGCATCGTAGTCTTTGTCGGCAATTCGGTTGAACGCCATCGCCGTCGAGCGCGCTCCGACCATGGCGACTATAATCCAGACAAGCTGCCAGACTGAGGGAATCCCAAATGCGGCGAGCACCGCGCCCAGAAAAGCAAACGGGAGGGCAAACAGCGTGTGCTCGATCTTGATCATCTCGAGCGTGGTCCGAATGTTTTGAGTTAACGCCGGCATCAAACGCTACTGACGACTTTCCAGTAGTTGTACTTTGGCGCGCAGCTGGTCGTTCTGTTTGACGAGGCTTGCCATTGTCGCCCACACGCAAATAAGAGAGACAAACTCCATTGGTTTCACTTCTTTGATCGAAGCCCAAAACGCCCAGAGCACATTTTCGCCGTCAATAACGCGCATGAACGTGGCGAGAGTGAACCACGCAAACAGGATGGTGCCGATGATCAAGTGAACGCGATACGGTGCGAGTTGGTTGAGCATGACTATTCTCCTTTCCAGCGGGTGCTGGTTGAGTGTGGAACGTTGAACTGATCGAGAATGCGGAAGCATAAATGATCGACCAGCGCTTCGATCGTTTGTGGCCGATGATAAAACCCCGGGCTCGCTGCCAGTATTCTAGCTCCAGCGCGCGAAAGTTTCAGCATGTTCTCGAGATGAATCGCGTTGTAAGGTGTTTCGCGCGGGACCATCACAAGTTTTCGTCCTTCTTTCAACGTCACGTCGGCGGCGCGATGAATGAGATTTGTCCCGGCTCCCGAAGCAATTGCTCCCAATGTACCCATTGAGCACGGCACAATGATCATTCCGGCCTGCGGATGTGATCCTGAAGATGGCGTCGCGGCCATGTTATCCAAACGCTGCAGGCGCACCATCTTTGAATCGGACGGCAAACCGATCCACTCGTTGATCTTTTTCTCGTCAGCCGAACGCAGGTCGAATCCGAGTTCGACCATGGCGACGGTCTTCGCGGAATCGGAAAAAATCAGGTTGATGCGATCAACGGCGCCGCTCGCGGCGAGGTGCACGAGAGTTCTGTGCGCGTAGATCGCTCCGGAGGCGCCGGTGATGCCAACGGTAAGTTCCATCGGGAAGTCGATCTTACGTTTGCTCGGAAGCGTTAGCAAGGAGGTTCGTTGCCGCTGGAGAACCGCACGCTAATGGCCATAGACCGCTCGGTCATTACCCCTCCCCGCTCGCGGGGAGGGGCAGGGGTGGGGTTAGCTGCAACCAACCTCTCCCCCAAACCCTCTCCGCTTGCGGAGAGGGGAGCGGAAGGTTGCTCGCTCGTCGCAGTATCAGACTCACCCGAAAACGCAGTTCTCGCCGGCGTGTTCCACCAGTCGCGAGGAACTTAAAGAATTTTTCGATGCTAAACTTCCCTCTAGTGAAACTGCAGCAAAAAAGGTCTGATACGGCCGGTGTTCCACTTCGAAAGCAGCCGATCAGCAAGTTCGCTCGCGCTCTATTGCGAGAGTGGCGAACTCTTACGCTGCCGCTTTCAGACACTGTCGCTGTTGTCGGAGTCTCCGGCGGCGCTGATTCGGTCGGATTGTTTCTGGCGCTCGACGAACTAATCAAGGCAAACAAGCTGCACTTCCGCATTGTAGTTGCGCATCTCGATCATCGGCTGCGGAAGGAAAGCGGTGACGACGCTCGCTGGGTAAAAGAACTGGCGACCCGGCTCGGTCACGAAGCGACAATTAAACGAGTGCCGGTAAAAAGTCTTGCGCGACGCAGCGGCGACAATCTCGAACAAGCGGCACGGCTCGCTCGGTACAAATGGTTTGCGGAAGTGGCGCAAAAGCGCGGCGCAAAGCTCGTCTTGACGGCACACACGATGGACGATCAGGCAGAAACGGTGCTGTTGAATCTGCTGCGCGGAAGCGGAACTGATGGTATGGGCGGAATGGAACCGGTGCGCTTGCTGAACCCCGCGGGCAAAAGGATGCTGGCTCGGCCGTTGCTCGACTGGGCCGGTCGACGCGATACGGAAGGATTCTGCCGCGCGCGCGGCATCGACTTTCGCCACGACGAAATGAACGAAGACGAGGCATTCGCCCGGGTCCGCGTGCGGCGGCAACTTCTGCCATTGATGCGGAGTTTCAACCCGCGAATCACCGAAGCATTGGCCCGTACAGCCGAACTGCTGCGTGACGACAGCTGTGCCCTGGATAGCGCAGCCCAACGATTGTTAGAGCTTTCGACGGACCCCCGTGCGAAGCGGCATCAACTACGGACGGATTTGCTTGCGGACGCTCCTCCCGCACTGCGGCGGCGCGCTTTGCGACTTTGGTTAGAGCAGCGGCGCGGAGACTTGCGCCGGCTGGAGCTGGTTCATGTTCGCGCCGTCGAAAATCTCGTGACTCAGAACCGCGGCGGACGCACGATCGAACTGCCCGGCGGCTCAACAGTTTCCTGCAAAAGTGGGCTGTTGACCTTTAACGGTCGAACAGCCACGAACAGGAAAGCCTGACAAGGGCGGCTAAATGGGACACCGAATCGGAACAAACCGGCATCTTAAAACTCTTATATAGGACGGATCTCTGAAGAAGGGACTTTAAAGGGAATTTACGGTATCATGGGCGATGGAGGCAGGAAAGTTTTGAGTTCCACTGCGAGACAAATCATTTTTTGGCTGCTAATTGTGGCCGGCGCGCTGCTCATCTATAAGCTTGTCAATCCGGGCACAAAGAACACGACGGCGATTGACCTTACTCAGCTGGAACAGAAGATTCAGCAGAGCGGCACGCTATCGCATTTGACGGTGAAACAGTCCGAAACTGTGGCCGTCGAACCGGGCAGCGGCAAGACCTACGTCGTGCAGCTCGCGAACGAGCACACCAAGGCGGAGATTTTAAAGGAAGCACGCAGCGTAGATGCGAATGGGAAACCGCGTGTAGCCAACGTTCAGGAGGAGGGAAGTTCGAGCCTCTGGTGGCCGGCGCTTTATTACCTGCTGCCGTTTCTTCTGATCTTCGGCTTCTGGATTTTCATGCTGCGGCAGATGCAGTCAGGCGGCAACAAGGCCCTTTCGTTCGGCAAGTCGCGCGCGAAGCTGCTCAGCAATCAACAGAAACGCGTGACGTTTAAGGACGTTGCCGGTGTTGAAGAGGCGAAGGAAGAGCTTCAGGAAATTATCGAATTCCTGAAAGAACCGCAGAAGTTTCAGAAGCTCGGCGGCCGCATTCCCAAAGGCGTTCTGATGATGGGCCCGCCGGGAACCGGAAAGACTTTGCTGGCGCGGGCGATTGCCGGCGAAGCAAACGTGCCGTTCTTCTCGATCTCAGGTTCGGATTTCGTCGAGATGTTTGTCGGCGTGGGCGCTTCGCGCGTCCGCGACTTGTTCGAACAGGGCAAGAAAAACGCGCCGTGCATCATCTTCATCGACGAAATCGATGCCGTTGGACGTCATCGCGGCGCGGGCCTTGGCGGCGGTCACGATGAGCGCGAGCAGACTTTGAATCAGTTGCTGGTTGAGATGGACGGGTTCGAATCGAACGACGGCGTGATCCTGATCGCTTCGACCAACCGGCCTGACGTACTCGATCCGGCGCTGCTTCGACCGGGTCGTTTCGACCGGCGTGTCGTCGTATCAAGACCCGACGTGCGCGGCCGTGAAGGCATCCTGAAAGTTCACACCCGCAAGATTCCGCTGGGCGAAGACGTCGATATCACGATCATTGCGCGCGGCACGCCCGGATTCACCGGCGCCGACCTCGCGAACCTCGTGAATGAGGCGGCGCTGAACGCAGCACGCTACAACAAGAAAGTGGTCGCGATGTACGACTTTGAGCTGGCCAAGGACAAAGTCCTGATGGGCGCCGAGCGAAAGTCGATGGTCATCTCGAACGAAGAGAAACGCGTGACGGCCTATCACGAAGCCGGGCACACGCTGGTGGGCATGAAAGTTCCGAATGCGGACCCGGTGCACAAGGTCACCATCATTCCGCGCGGCATGGCGCTCGGCGTGACGCAACAACTGCCGGAAGGCGATCGTCACAACTACACGAAGGAATACTTGCTCGGCCAGATTTCGATTCTGATGGGCGGCCGTATCGCCGAAGAAACTTTCCTCGGCAACATTACTACGGGCGCGTCGAACGATATCGAAAAGGCGACGGAACTCGCGCGCGCGATGGTTTGCGAGTACGGCATGTCTGAGCTTGGACCGCTGACGTTCGGTAAGAAGGAAGAACAGATCTTCCTCGGCCGCGAGATTGCTCAGCACCGAGACTTCTCGGAAGAGACGGCAATTCGCATCGATTCCGAAGTGCGTAAAATCGTCACCGAGCAATACGAGCGTGCGACGCGGATCATTAACGAGAATCGCGACACGATGGTGCGTCTGGCGGAAGTGCTGCTCGAGTATGAATCGCTTGACGGCGTTCAGATTCGTCGCATCGTCGCCGGCCTGCCGATTGACGACACTGGTTCATCAGCCGAATCGGGCACTCAGCAGGAGCTGCCGGCGCCGAAAGAGCCGACCGCGAAACCGCTGACACCCATCCTGCCGCCCATTACCGGTGGCACTCCGGCTCCGGCGTAAAGAGTGGCACAGACTTCAGTCTGTGGTGCCGTAGGCACCATCAACTCAACTCCAAAGGCGAGGGCTACAGTCCTCGCCTTTTTCTTTGGCCAAAAAGTTGAAGGCGCTATTGAACCGGAATGGCAAGTTCACTCAAGAGTTTCGGCAGATCCGGACTAGGAGTTTTGGGAAATACCGCACCTCCTCCCGTTTCTTTGGCGAGTGACTTGAGCAGGTCGGTCGCTCTCGAGCGTGGACTTTGGTGAATTAAACCTCTCTCTGACTCTAGCTCCTGAATCAAACCGACGGCGAAAACTTTAATCCTCAAATGTTTTAGTTTTTGGACGAGAGTCTTCTGCTTAACTTCGCTCTTTCGTTCTTCACCATCCGTGATCAGCACCAATACCCTATCCGCCTCTCCCGAGACTTGATGAAGCCTCTCAGCCATCAACTCAATGGCATCGAGAAGCGTCGTCTGCCCGCCCTGAACGTATAATCTGTCGATGGCTTGAATCAACTGATTCTCATCCTGCGAGCCGTCGACCCTGACTGTGGGTCTGGCGTTCCTGCCTGGGCCGGTGCCGCCGGATTCAAAAACAAATAATGAGACAGGCCCACGCCCAGACGTTTGACGGACCACCGCCTTGCCGATTTCTTTCACGTCATCAAACTGCGATCGCATTGATCCGGTATTGTCGAGCAAGACGCCATACACGATTTTCTTCTTTTCCTGGGCGGCGCAGACGGTGCATGCTGAGATCGATAGCAGAAGAATTGTTAGGAGTTTTGTAAAAAGAGGCATGGTTGACTGTCTATCATGCCACGGTCGTCGCCTTTTTTGCATCTATCTAATCACATTGAAACTCTCCGCAGAGTCGATGCGTTAAAGAGGGCGAGCAGGTTCGCTTTTCTCGCGAATTAGCAGAAATACTTCGAGGTTTCTATGACAAGAAAACTGTTCGCTGTCCTCCCCGCAATGCTAATCGTAATTTGCTTATCCGCGACCCGCGCGTTCGCGTGTACGACCTTCTGCCTCAAGAACAAGGGTGAGATTCTGTTCGGCAAGAACTATGACTGGATGGTCGGCGACGGTCTGGTTTTCGTAAACAAGCGTGGTGTTTCAAAGTCCGCCAGCCTTGAAGGCACGAATCCCGCACGGTGGGTTTCCCGCTACGGCAGCGTCACTTTCAATCAATACGGTCGGGAAAATCCTTCAGGCGGATTGAACGAGGCGGGCCTGGTTATCGAGCTGATGTGGCTCGACGAAACGCAGTATCCGGCGGAAGACTCGCGCCCGGCGCTGGACGTGCTTGAGTGGATTCAATATCAGCTCGACACCTCGGCCACCGTCGCCGAGGTCATCGCGAATTCGGAGAAGGTAAGAATCAGTTCGTTGGTGCGATTGCACTACCTGGTAAATGACAAGGCGGGCAACTCTGCAACGATTGAATTTCTTAACGGCAAGATGGTGGCACACCACGGGGAAGCGCTTCCGTTTTCGACGTTGACCAATGACACTTACGAGAAGTCTCTCAATTATTCAAAGACGACCGCAGTTGAGAGGGCGCGCGGTAACGGCTCGCTCGAGCGTTTCGCCAGGGCCGCCCGGAAGGCCGACGAATTCGGAAAAACTGATCGGGCCGAGGCTCAAGCGATAAATTACGCGTTTGAAATTCTGAATAACGTGGCGCAGGGCAATTACACGCAATGGCGCATCGTCTACGACCAGAAGCGACATAAGATTCACTTCCAAACCTTGCAATCTCCTCAGATCAAGACGATTGATGCGACGGCCTTCGATTATGCCTGCGGCACCACGGTCAAGGTTTTTGACATGAATGCGAAGGCAGCCGGCGACGTGACCGCGAAGTTCACCGATTACACGCGCAAGGCAAACCGTGATCTGATTGAGCGATCATTTAACGGAACGGACTTTTTGCGTTACCTGCCGAGTGTTGTCAGGGATCAGCTTGCGTCGTATCCGGAGGAGTTTGTTTGCGCCGCAAAACAAAGTATGCCGACAACACAAACCAAGCCGGCAACTTCCGCGGCGGCGTCTGCGTGGTGGCCGGCTGCTTTTCCAGTCGCGCAGATGATCATAGTTTTCCTCGTCTGATTGCGGCGAAACTCGGTCGCTCGGCCACGGAACGCCCGAACCTTAGCGACGTCACTCTTTACTTTCAAGCTAATCCTCTCTAATTTGGCGTCCGCATGGAAACCGCGGACGTCGTCATCATCGGTAGCGGCATTGTCGGATCAAGTGTCGCTTATCACCTCGCGCAAGCCGGCTGCACGAATGTTCTGGTGATCGAGCGCGAAGCGCATCAGGGCAAGGGTTCGACCGGCAAAAGCATGGGCGGTGTGCGGGCGCAGTTCTCAACTCCCGTAAACATCCAGATGTCGAAGTATTCGATCGACTTCTTTTCGAAGTTTGATCAGGTTGTCGGTCATCCGGCAGATTATCGCGCGCACGGCTATCTGTTCTGCGCGACTAATGAAAACCATCTCGCTTACCTGAAAGCGAATCGCGAGCGGCAGAACGCTCTGGGCGTGACGAATGTTGAATGGGTCACGCCTGAAGACATCGCGAAGATGGTGCCCCAGCTTCGCGTTGATGACATTCTCGGCGGCACGTTTTGTCCCACGGACGGCTTTGTCGATCCGCACAGCGTGATGATGGGATTTATGCTGAGCGCGAGACAGAAAGGTGTGCGCCTCTGGCTGGATACGGCGGTGACCGGAATAGAAACTGATGCTGGGAGCGCGGACGCCTCGTCCGCATTTGACGATAGAAGCTCGTCTTCGAAAGGAAGAGCGGGCGGGGCGCCCGCGCTCCCAGGTAATTTAGAGGCGGGCGTTGCCCGCCGAATCTTCGGTGTGCAGACCTCTCGCGGATTCGTTTCAACTCGCATTATTGTTAACGCTGCTGGGCCCTGGGCCGCCCACGTCGCAGAGATGGCCGGCGCAGAATTACCCGTTGAGCCGCTCCGGCGCCAACTTGTTCCCACCGAGCCTTTCGATAATCTGCCGAAACGTTTTCCGATGGTGATAGACATGTCCACCGGCTTTCACTTTCGTCGTGAAGGGAAGGGAATTCTCCTCGCGTGGAACGATCCTGAAGAGACACCTGGTTTCAAAACAGATTTCGATGGGGCCTTCGTGGAAAAGATTCTGACGCACGCCGCTTCACGGGTCCCAGTCCTGTCGGAAGCCGAAGTGAATCCGCGGCGCGCCTGGGCCGGGCTCTACGAAATGACGCCCGATCATCACGCGATTATTGGCCCTGCGCCCGGTGTCGAAGGTCTCTACTTTGTGAATGGGTTCAGTGGCCACGGGGTCATGCATTCACCGGCTTCGGGACGCATCACCGCTGATCTAATTCTCGACGGGCGTTCGGATTTGATCGATGCCAGGCAATTAGGCGTCGAACGATTCACATCAGGCAAACTGTTGGAAGAAACTGCGGTGCTGTAACGCACGATGCGAAACTCTTCACCGTGGACTAGTGGTGGGGAGTTGTCTCAATAGTGGCGCTACTTTCGGAAAGCTCAATCTGGTACCTCGCCATGAGTAGGCGCGGAGGCCGTCAATCGCCGTCCATGTCGGATGGTAGCGTTCATAAACATCCTCGGCTTCCATATCGCCCCAGCTACCGTCAGCATTCTGCGTCGCGAGCAGGTATTTCATCCCTTTTACGATGAGGCGATTGCTGTCGCCCAAACCAAACGACTTTAGCGTGTCCAGAAACTCACCCATCGTTTCTGGATCCTCCCAGGCGATCGCTTGCGTCAGGTTCTGTTTCAGAAATGCATATTCGGCTGCCAGCCATCGTGGTGACAGCTTATAGCAACTGTAACTGTTCAGCGTGTAGACCACATGGGTCACGGCGTAAGTGGCGTCATAGACATTCCAGGGATCCTCGCCAACTAACTTCGGATAGGGACGCATGATGTTCAGCCACTTGATTACTTCCGCGTAGGACGTCCCCAATTTGACGCCGTGTTGTTCACCCATGTAGCTGCCAATTAAGGCGTCCTGCCAGACCGCGTATCGCGTGGTCATCGTGAGACGCTTCCGGCACTTAACGCATCTCTTGCGGCCCCGTTCGTTCATGGTTTCGCAGGCGCATTCCTCGGGGACATCCTCGGGAGGAGGCTCGGTGGCGGGATCAAAGCCAAAGTAGTCGCGCGCCGTAAATTTGGCGGCGGCCAGGCGAAGTTGTTCTTTGAAGCGCTCGTTGCGCACTCCCAGGCTGTCCGCTGCGTAGCTGCCGTAGACGAGCTGCAACACTTCGTTGGCATCCGCATCCGGCGTTAGTTTGGAGTTTTGCCGGCGCCAATGCCTGGCGCGCTCACGGCCCATCTCAGTTGCGGTCCGGCGAAGCTTTCGGTCTTTCGAGGTCGAGGCGACGCAATGAAAACAGCCGAGGTAATCAAATCCATAATCCGCGAAGTTCTCAGCATCGCAGGCTGATTCGTAGATGAAGGCCAAGCCGCGGTCAATGGCCCGGCGGCGCTGGATAAGCTGTTCGTCGCTTAGTTTTGGCAAGGTCTTAACGAGCGAGGATTGAATTTCCGCCATGAATTGCCGAGCTGCTTGTGGCCTGGGAACCCGCGCTTTAGCTGCAGACGGGAAGTGAGCTATTTCTTCGAATCACCGTACAAGAGCATCTGCGGCAAATCGTCCAGCGTGGCTTTGCCTTTTGCGAAAGTGATCTGCCAGACGCGATCAAAAATCTTGCCGCCCCACTTCGGTGGCTTCGCGACACCCAGGGCTTTGGCAATTTCGGGAATCTTGCCGTGGTGCCAGCAGATCAAAATCACCTCTCCGGCGAATGAATGATCGTTGAGGATGGCCTTGGTCATCTTTTCGATGTCGGCATCCTTGTCCGCGAAACGATCGTAGATGTGCAAATTCAGGGCGAGCGCCAATGGCGTGATCGTCTCGATCGGACGTTGGCTGTGTTTCGAAGGCGCCGTGGCCATGATTGTTTGGGGAGTTGGAAACCGCGGCCGCGTTCCTTTGATTGGAATCGTCTCGTATTTACCGGTAAACATGAGCGGATCACGATCAAGCACAAGATCGCAAGCTAACTGCGATTGTCCCGGTACGAATAGCGACGGTAAAGCGGCCGCGCGTGCCGCACCAAGTATCGACAGATTGTTTCCGCCGTCATCATCCTTCTTGGAATCGCCTACCTTTTCACCGTGGCGAATAATCAGAACTTGTTTAGGACCTTTACTCATCTCTACGGCCTCCCTTGCTAATCAGCTGTTCGACGAAGCTTCACTAATTTTGTTTCCAGTCTTTCAGCGTGCCCGCGCTCGGCTGCAAACTGTTTGATTCCATACGGCTGGACTTCAGTTAAGTCTTCTCGGGAAACTTGAACCCGATATAGGTCCCGGAACTGAGGCCCATCAGACCAAGGAGAGTGGGGCTGAATTCGGGCATCGTCAGACCGTTGTAAA
The DNA here is from genome assembly GCA_963726075.1 of uncultured Acidobacteriota bacterium. GTDB lineage: Bacteria > Acidobacteriota > Blastocatellia > Pyrinomonadales > Pyrinomonadaceae > UBA11740. The sequence goes on from CAVSAQ010000003.1 coordinate 457,423, forward strand.
CGGACGAGATGAAAATTACTCCGAGCACGATCGTCCAGGCAAAAATCTGATATCGATGGAAGCTGTAGCCGCTCGCGTCCCGCAGGATGTCTTTAATAAAGCCCTTGCTGACAGCCGCGTCGGCTTTCGCTGCCAGCTCTTCCAATTGAGGGTTGATTAGCGCCAACCGCGCGCGGCGGTCCTGCACCTGCTTGTTCAAACTGTCTCGATTACTGGTGTCTTCCGGCGATAAGGTGGTCTTGGCGTTGAGGGCGTCGATCTGGGTCTGGAGCTCCGGAATTGTTTGTTCCAACGATTGCTTTTCGGCGGAGAGACTCTGCAACTGATCTGCGTTAGCGCTCAACTTGCCTGAATCGATCATCGCTTCGCTCAATGCGGTTCCCGCGCTAATACCCATCAGCGCGAGCAGCGACGAGGTAATCGTGTCGAGGGCGCTGGTGATCAGCCAGATCGTCATGTAAGACGCGTAGATCAGAAAAAACCAAAACGCCATTTGAGTGCGTCCGAGGTTATATGGCCTCAACTTTCCCGGAACCGGGCACTCGCTGCCGTCGCGAATAAGATTCGTTTTTCGCGCCAGCCAAATCAGCAGAATCAAGGTAAAGAAGACGATCACAATGGCAGTGATTCCGTAGACCGGCGAGATCACCGTGAGTGTCAGCGGATGGCCCGTATCGAAGACAGAATCAAACGGTGACCCTGGCGTCTCGAGTCCGACGCTGAAAGCCACATTCTTTCTTCTTCCTTTGGGTTCTCCCAGCAGATCTACCCATGTGCTTCTGTTTTCGGGCAGGATCTCCAGGTGAAAGTAGAGATCGCCATCGCTGGCGTTAACTTCCTCCGGATAGTTTCCATTGATTCCCCGCCCATTTATGTAGGGGACGAGTTTGGTAGCATCGTTCGTATCCGCCCATTGGCCCAAATTTTCAACTCGCACGCGAATGAGGTCGTCAAGTTCGAGGTTTCCTTCGATGGCTACAACTTTGGGCTCAGGAACCGGAGTCGGGGAAACGGACGGTTGTGGGGAAGGTAGCGGACTAGCGGCCGGCGTCTGGGCGGTAAGTAACGTGTGACCTCCCAGAACCAGAAGCACGAGAATCAGAAGCACGAGTCGGGAATGCCGGTTTGCCATACGGTAACTCCAGGTTGCTTTCGCAGCGTTAGTCTCTTCCAGAACGTTCCGACTGGCAGGGTTCAATGCAAAAAAGCTGGTCTCTTCACCAGTCACAGACGCGAAGTCTGCGCAGACTATCCAAACCGGTCTTTTGTGTCAACGATTTCCGCGTGTTTGATAAAAGCTTTAGCAATAACACAGTCCAAACCGTTTGCCGCGCTTAGCTTGCGACACGAAACAACGGTATGGTAAGCGTCATCTGACCGTGCAGTTTGGAGGAGCGATGAAACAGAGAGTCTTTCGATGGATACTCGCCGTTGCAGTGTTGACGGTTGCGTCACCGGTTTGCCTCAACGATGCGCATGCCAAAGTGCGCTCTTCAATGATCGTAACGACGGATTGGGTGGCGAAGCATCTTAACGACAAGTCCCTGGTGCTGCTTCAGGTGGGTGACCGGAAGGAATACGACGCCGCGCACATTCCGGGCGCGCAGTTCATTCAAACGTCTGATATCTCCACGCCGCGCGGACAAGGGCTCACCCTTGAATTGCCGCCGGTCGAACAACTAAAAGCTACCTTTGAGAAGCTTGGGATAAGCAACAACTCGCGCATCGTCGTTTACTTCAGTAAGGATTGGGTGACACCCACGTCTCGTGTTTACTTCACGCTGGATTATCTCGGTCTCGGTGATCGCACTTCGATCCTTGATGGTGGATTGCCGGCGTGGGTGGCGGAAAAACGGCCCGTGACCACAGAGGTCATTGCGCCCAAACCCGGCAAGTTCACGCCACGCCCGAATCTAAAGTTGGTGGTTGATTCGACGTGGGTCAGCGCAAATCTCGACAAGCCGAATGTCGCGATTCTCGATGCCCGGAACTCCGAGTTCTACACGGGCGCGCAAGCCGGCAATATGCCGCGCGCGGGACGTATACCGCGAGCGAGGAGCATTCCGTTCGGTAGCCTGGTCCAGGATGCGAACACAAAGTTTGAGAGTCCGGACGTGCTCCACAAAATCTTCACTGACGCGGGTGTCAAAACGGGCGATAGCGTCGCCACGTACTGTCATATCGGACAGCAGGCGAGTCTTCTCTACTTCGTGGCGCGTTACCTTGGTTACGACGCGCACTTGTACGACGGTTCCTTCCAGGACTGGAGCAATCGCAAGGAATTGCCGGTTGAGAAATCCGCGACCCCTTAACCTGTAGTTTCTACTTTCCGGCCTTTGCGCCTTTGCGTGAACCAACCGGATGTAAAAGGCAATTGCACGAAAGACGCAAAGTCGCCAGGGATCGAAAGGGAAAATAGGACACGAATATTTGGGTAGTCCAAACGCCGAAGGTGTTCACTAACCTTGGCCCAGGGTTGCGCGCGTTAAGGGCGCTACCCTGGGAGAGCGAATTATTTTCTTGGCCAACCCTGAAGGGGTTGCCGAGCTCTTGTTTGAATCGCAATTCGCTTGGCCAACTCTTTCAGAGTTCCTGCCCGACAATCTACGAGGCTACCCAGGGCGTTGCCCTGGGCTGGAATTTGCAAACGCCTTTTGGCGTTCCGTCCAATGCTAAGTCAAAGTTTGATTACCCACTCTCTCAGCGGCTTGCGCGTCACCACGAACTGAGACAATATCTCTGCTTCGCTTTCACAAACTAAGACTATCGAGGTGGTAATGGAACGTCATATTACCAGTTGGTTCAGCCCTAATTTGCAGATGGAAATGCCGCTCGTGCGTTACGGCACGGGCGGTCAAACTTTGCTGATGCTCCCGACCGCGGCGGCGGATTATCTCGAGTACGAACGCTTCTATCTGGTCGATGCGATTAAGCCGTTCATCGAGCACGGCAAGATTCGCGCGTACTCAATAAACAGCGTGAACAAGTGGAGTTTGCTGAACAAGGAAATGCCGCCGAACCTGAAAGCTGAGTTGCTGACGCGTTACGATCGATACATAACGGAAGAAGTTCTCCCGTTAATCCGCAACGATAATGAAGAGCAGTTCGCGCGACCGATCACCACCGGCGCGAGTCTCGGCGCGTACCTGGCCGCGAACGAATACTTCAAGCATCCCGATCTCTTCAAGGGCACGATTCCGATGAGCGGCAGCTACGATATTCGGAACTTCCTGGATGGCTTCTACGATGACAACGTCTATTTCAACAATCCCGTCGATTACCTCTCGAAACTGGAAGACGATCACTACCTGCCTATCCTGCGACAAGCGAATGCGATTCACATCCTGACTGGCCAGGGTTCTTACGAAGATCCTGAGCGCAGCAAGCAACTGTCAGCGATACTCAAGTCAAAAGGCATTCCGCACACGCTGGATTTGTGGGGAGCGGACGTAGATCACGACTGGCCGTGGTGGCGGAAGATGCTGCCGCATGTGCTGGGAAAGATGCTAGGCGCGTAATCCCGGATGCGAAACGAAGATGAGCCCCACTATCTTCCGAGAGGTGGGTTTTCGCTTCTTTTTCTTCTCCCGTGAAGAGCACTTCGGAAGTTGAAGTCACACAGATCTCAATAAACGGCATTTGGCTGCTGCTGAAGGGAACTGAGCACTTCCTCTCATTCAACGACTTTCCCTGGTTTAAGAATGCGTCGGTTTCAGCTATTCATAACGTTCAACTCTGAGCGAGCATCATCTCTACTGGTCTGAGCTCGATATTGACCTCGCAGTTGAATCGATACAGCAACCCCCAAAGTTTCCATTGGTCGCACGGTAGAATGCGACGCTGAAAATCAAAACGCGGCGAGTTACTCGCCGCGTTTCATCTTTCATCCTTCCGCCTTCATCCTTTTGATTAGGGCCCGTCCGGTTCACCCTTCTTTCCCTTCTTCTTGGCCGGTTCAGCTTCGCGCGGACGAGTTTCTGGCCGCGGTGGTTCTGCAGGCGGTGTTTGCGGCTTCGGTGCCGGGTCGGTGCGTGGCTCGGCGGGTTGATCTTGTTTCGGCGCCGGCGGCAGCGTGGTGTCTTCTAACTTAGGAGTCGTGATTGCGCTCGGCTGAGTGGTGGTCCCTTCTTCCGTATCTTCGGTTTCCTCTTCCACGGACATCTGCGCGCGCTCAAGCTGGAGTTCGCGTTGTCGCTGTCGATACATTTCGCGCATGTCTTCCGGCATCGAAGGCGCCTTTGGAAATTCTTCTTTCGGCTTGTCTTTCAGAAAGTCGCGCATGAACTCGTTGAAATAGGGAAGCGCGCCGACCCCGCCCGTCATGCCCGTGCCTAGATTTTTCTTGCGACCGGGATAGCCCATCCACACGCCAGTTACGTAGGTCGGCGAGTAGCCAATGAACCACACGTCTGTGTGATCGTTCACGGTGCCGGTCTTGCCCGCAATCGGATGCGGCAGGGAACTCGCCGCGGTGGCTGTACCACCGGTGACGACGCCGCGCATCATCTGCGCCATCGTCAGCGCGACGTATTCGTTGACGACTTTGTAGGTCGTCTTCTCCCACTCTTCCAAAACTGCGCCGTCACGATCCAAAACTTTTCGCACCATGTGCGGATCGACGCGAATGCCTTTGTTCGGAAAAACGGAATATGCCGAAACCATCTGATCGAGCGGCACCTCAGTCGCGCCCAGAGCTGACGGCAGATAAGGCGCCATCGGCACTTTGATTCCAAAGCGACGCACCATCTGCGCGCCCGTCTGAATGCCGACGGTTTGCAGCAGGTGCACGGCCGGAATGTTCATCGACTGCGCCAGCGCGGTCTTTAAAGGCATGTCGCCGTTGCTGGTCGAGCCGTTGTAGTTGTGCGGCTGCCAGCCGCCGATGCTGATGGGCGCGCCGCTGACGGTAGTCTCAGGCGTCATGCCCCATTCGATCGCGGCTGTGTAAATGAAAGGCTTGAAAGCGGATCCAGTCTGTCGATAAGCCTGCACCGCGTTGTTGAATTTGTTCGTCAGAAAATCGTAGCCGCCCTGCATTGCGACAATCTCGCCCGTCTTCGCGTTCAGCGTCATCATCGCGCCTTCGACGGCGGGAACTTGAGTGAGTTCAACTTTCAAACGTCGTGCTTTTTTGTCCACGCTTCGGATGATGAATTCGGCGAGATAACCCGGTTTGAATTCGCCGCTGGGCGAGCGGCCGCTCCAGCCCATGTCGGCGCTGGTGACCGTGGCCGTGTAATTCCCGAAGCGAACTGCGGCGTCGGCGCCGACTTTCATTACCAGGCCTTTGATGTAGCGCCCTTCGACATAGTCGTTGCGATACCAATCCGGATATTTATAGCTGTTCAGTTCCGGTTGCGTCGGGATTCCGTTGCTCGACGATGTGGCAATCGCTTCGTAAGAAGAGCGCCAGCCGCGGCCTTTGTCGTACCGTCGCAAACCCGCACGCACGACTTCGTAGGCCTTTTTCTGCGCGTCTACGTTGATGGTCGAATAGACGTACAGGCCGGTTTGCGCGACGCGCGTCGTGAACTTGTCTTCCAGATCCTGGCGAATGTATTCGACGACGTAATCGAAAGCGGGATGCGTCGCCTGGGGCGGCTGGTAATAGGCCGAATCGGAAAGCTGAATTGGTTTAGATTTGGCGGCGGCCACTTCAGCTTCCGTCGCATAGCCATGACGGGCCATCAAATCCAAAACCAGATCCCGGCGTTCTTTTGCCTTTGCCGGATTTGAGGTTGGCGAATATTCACCCGGCGCTTTTGGAATCGCGGCCAGCAAGGCCGCTTCATCAAGCGCCAGGTCTTTCGCTTGCTTGTTGAAATAAACCTGCGCGCCGGCTTCTACGCCATACGCGTTAGCGCCCACGAAGATGTGGTTCGCGTAGAGCTCCATGATCTGCTGCTTCGTGTAGTAACGCTCAATCTGAAGTGCCAGCAGCCATTCATTCATTTTGCGGCGATAGGTTTGCTCCCTGGTCAGAAACAGGTTCTTCGCCAATTGCTGGGTCAGCGTCGATCCGCCTTCCACTTTCTCAGTCGTCAGGTTCTTCCAAGCCGCGCCCATGATGCGCACCGGATCAATACCGATGTGATCATAAAAGCGCGCGTCCTCGACGGCCAGAATTGCATTCTTCATGTTCGGAGGGATTTCTTCGTACTTGAGCGGGATGCGCTTCTTCGAGCGCGAACTCTCCGATGATCGTCTTGCCATCGTCCGCGTAGATGCGCGTCACGACGCTCGGGCGGTACGTTGCCAGCGCGGCAACTTCACTGGCCGCCTGCGAGTAGTTCAGCTGATAAGCCGCGATGATGCCCGTCAAGCCACCGGCCGCGAGGGCGAGCAGCAGCACCGCCGGAAACCAGAAGCGTCGCAGCAGATGCTTCCGTTCGTGCGGCGGGGCATTCACGATTGCCATTGGCTTGTACGCTTTAAGACGATCGAAGGGCGGTTTTGCGGCCATAATTTCCAGTTCCTGTCGTTTAATTAGAGCTGTTAGGAACCTAATTTAGATGCCGATTCCGGACAACGTGGCTTCCCACAGTCGCACGTTTTCGCATGATTTCCCGGGAGATTATAACTTAGTCGGCAGGCGAAACCCGATCCGTCGAGACGAAGAGTGTGACCGTCAACGTAAGCACGACACACGCTTCTTCGGCCTCAATTTTTAGCAAGGTCATCAAGTTGCAGCACAATTGGGCCCGCTCCGGTGCCCTTCACCGCGTCAATGACGCGGACGATCATCGCGTACTTCGAAGTTTGTGTGCCTTTGATTGTGATGGTCTTGTCCATACCCGATGTGCGGCTCTGGAGGACATTCGCAATGGTATTGGCGAGCGTTGGTTCGTCAATCGTCCCTTGTGGTTCTTGATTTAGAGAAAGAATTCCTGCACCACTCACCCGAACTTCGAGGGTCAACGGATTGGGCTTTTCGATCGAAGCGTTGGGCTTGAGTTGGGGAGGCCATTCAACGGTGAGTCGATGCAACGCGTTCTTACCTTCAGGGCGGACGATTAGAGCCGCCGACTTAATGCCCACACCTCGCGCGATATCCAACGCTGACACAACCTCAGCGAATTCCATCTCCCTGTCCGCCTCTAGATAGATTTCACTGGTGGGGTTCTCGGCCATGCGCTGCTTGAGTTTGTCTTCCAAATCCATTCGTTTCGATTGCGAAGCGACTTCGTAAATGCCGAGGAACCAACCATCGCGACGCAGCGAAACCGTGCGCGGCGCTTCTGCTTCGATCGCGGCATCAGCCTCGGCATTCTTCATTCCCTCAGGAACATCAACGCTTATTGTCCGCGTGCTTGTCGGTGGCGTGGGCGCAAGATTGCTGCACGCTGAAAGCAAGAGGGCGCCGCTTATTAACCCAAGAGCAAGTCTCAGATTCATGATTTTAGATCCACAGTGAAAGGCGCCTGCTTCAGCCGCTGACGCGCTGGTCTATTTTCAAAGACTACAGACGTGCCTCTGCATAGGCGCGACCCTTTTCGGGCGTGTCCATCGTTTGCACCCACGCGCTGTCTTTGAATGCCCAGTTGATCATTCCTTTGGTAAAGCTTTGATAAGTCGAAGTGGGCATGCCGCCCGAATCAACGATCCCGACCTTTTGGGCCGCGCGCCGCTGCAGACTTGTGTCGCCGCTCTTAGCCGCCGCGTAGAACAGACGGTACTTGTCCGTCTCAGACATGTCGGTCGAATCGTCAGACTCATCAGAGGAAGCCGAGGAACTCAAGTTGGAATTTGAGTTCGAAGCTGAGTTGTAGTTGTAGGATGGATTTGAGTTGGAGTTCGAGTTGCTGTTCGAGTTGTCGTTCGAGTTAGACGTGTAGATGCTGAAGTCCGTGGTCGGTCCTTGCATCCGACGAAACGCAAACGCGCCGATGACGAGCACCATTAGACAGACACTTAGAACCGGCCCCACGAGAGCCAACAATCGCCCGCCGTACTGTCCCGGTTTCTTAACCGATAGCGCGATTGCGACCAGTCCGGCAATTACCGACAGGATGACGAGAAGGGTTCCAAAGACCGTGAGCCCACCCCAGATGCTAACGAATAGTCGATCCACCCCAGCGTTGCGGAACGAATACTCCCAGAGCAGCGGTTGGCTTAGGCTGTAAAGCAGAAACGGCAAAGCCAACAGGCCGAGCGCCAGCGCGATCACAGCCAGCCACTTTTTCTTCTTCGGCGTTGGTTGATAACTCGACGCTGGAGGAGGAGGCGGCGGCGGCGTGTACGGCGCTGGCGCGGCGATTGTCGGCAGGGAGGCCGGCGTCGCGTTAAATGGTTCTGCAGGCGCGGCTTCGCTGACGAGTTGCGTTCCATCATCTGCGCAGAACAGCAAAGACTCATCCGTAAAAGTCCGATTACAAGTAGTGCAACGTTTCATTTGATTTTTTCCTGAGAGCTCCTTGTCGTGTTACTGGGGCGCTTTCAATAAGCGTTCTATGCGGATGCGAAAAGATACGGGAAAGGCCCTGAGAAACGCAACCGGCTACCCAAAACGTCCGCCACCAATGTCTGATATCTTGTCGTGCTTTTAGAAAATAGGAAATGGAGAATGACTGTGGTTACCTGCTTCATTCGTTACACAATCGATCAAAGCCAGTGGGCCGCGTTTGAGCACTACGCGCGCGTCTGGATGAGATTGATCGAGAAATACGGGGGCACGCATCATGGCTACTTCGTGCCGGGCGATGAGCCGCCATCCGCTTCGTTTAGTTTTCCTGGCATCGGGGAAACTGGCGCAGACAATATCGCTGTCGCTTTGTTTAGCTTCCCGAGTGTCGATTCATATGAAAGCTATCGGCGGGACGTGCCGAACGATCCGGAATGCGTCGAAGTCACTAAGCATTATGAAAGCACGAAGCACTTTACGAAGTACGAAAGGACCTTCATGCGACGTGTGGAGCGCGAGTGACGTTAAACCTTCTGAAAATCTTTATCGTCTGCTTGCTTTGCTGAGCAATTATTCCGCTATGGCCCACTTCCCGGCGTCGGAATCGCGTGAGCGTCGTCGGCTGGGCCGCCGCCGATGTAGCCGATCCCCAAGCGCACTCGGTTACTTGAGACGTTGCGATACTTGATGCTTACCAGCACGTCGCCGACGTCGGTCAGATCGTCGCTAAGCCTTACTATCAGGTAATTCAGCCATGTCTGGCCCCGAACGTTGGCGATAGATTCGACTGTAAGCGTGTAAACCCGTCCGGAAGCGTCCTGAGCATCGGCCGTAACACTCGCGGCTGTCTCACCCGGTGCGAGTTCAAAATTGGCGGCAAAGATCACGAGTCGGGTCCGACGATCCACAGACCAGGGATAATCGTACGTTAGATTGAATGGCTCGATTGTTCCCAGCATCGAATCGAATGCGATGGCACGCGTCGAGTCCGGCTGACTTACCAGCATCGGAACTCCCGGATTCAGCGTAGCGGTGAACTCGGCAACGTGATGCGTGCTCAAGTTGGTGAAGGTTCGGCTGGCTGGACTGAATGTGTAATTGTCTCGTGAGGGCGTAACTGTATAAGTTTGTTCAGCGGGCATACTGAAAAAGGATTCGCCGTCTGCATCCGTGGTGCTGGTAAGCGTCTGTGGGCCGGTGATGGTTATGGAAACGCCGGGCAGGGCGGTGCCTTTTACGGTAGTCTGACCAGTGATCTGATAATTCAAAAGTGCGGCGGTAAAGTTAGCCTGCTTATCTGAATCCAGATCGATGACGCTTGCGGCGGGTGTAAGCGCGTAATTGACCCGGGACACGGTAACGAGATAGTTCGGTGCGGCAGGTAGGTTGTTAAAGGAATAAAACCCGTTCGCATCTGAGGAAGCGACTGCTCCCTGCGGACCTGCGAGCGTTACGCTTGCTCCCGACATCGGGCTACCATCCGGCTTTCTTATTTCTCCTGAAATCGAATAGTAGGCTGGAGCCAGGATGAAATGGGCATACATTTCTGAGCTCAAATCAGCGAGCGTCTGACTTTGGGGGTCGAATGAGTAGTATTTCAGACTCGGCGCTATTGTGTACGACTGCCCTTCAGCCAGATTTGCGAAAGAGAAATCTCCTGAAGTGTCGGTGGTGGTGGTGGCATTCGCAAAACCCGTGAGCATTACTGAGACACCGGGTATTGGCTGATCGTTGACGTTGGTCACTCTCCCGAAAATCCGATGTCGGTTCAAGGTGCCAATAAAATCAACGGTCTCATCCTGGGTGAGGTTGGGCAGTGTTATGTTTGCCGGACCAAAGGTGTAATGAGTAAGCGCCGGCGTCACCGTGTACGTTCCTTCGGCAGAGACCATGAAACTATACATGCCATCTTGCCCGGTAACGGCGACCCCATTTTCTGAACCAGAGAGAGTTATTGTCACACCAGCGAGTGGCTCGTTGTCCGACGTCAATTGTCCGCTCACCGTGAATTTAACCGCACTGCCGGTGAAGTTCGCAGTTTGGTCCTGATCGAGGGGGCTGAAACTAACGACAGGTTGAGCAAACGTGTAATTGATGTGCGAGACGGTGACGGTATAGGCAACGGCCGCCGGCAGGTAAGAAAACCCGTAATTTCCGTTTGCATCCGTAGTCGTAGATTTGTTCGCTCCACCTGCGAGGGTGACCAGCGCGGACACGATCGGGGAGCCGTCCGATTTGGTGATACGCCCGCCCATGCTGTAGGTCACCAGCGTGAAATTTGCAATCTGGTTCACGTTTAAATCCGTTATGGTCTGAGCTTGCGGATTGAAGACATAAGTGGATTTCGATGATGTGATTGTGTAGTTTCCTCCGCCCGGCAAGTTCGCGAAAGAATAGCCTCCATGGTCATCTGTTACCGCAGCCGCCTCCTGATCGCCGGTCAAAGTCACGACGGCGTTAGGAAGGCCTTGCCCGGATAAATCAGCGACTTGCCCTGAAATCGTGTAGCGATCCAGTAGCCCGAGAATATTTAATGTTTGATTACCGGCGGGTGTGCTCATGCTTACGGTTGGCGTACTGAACGTGTGATGTGTTTTCGAGACAGTGAGGCTGTAAACCCCACTAGTAGGGAGACCAGAGAAGCTGTAACGACCCTGAATATCTGTCCGCGTTGTCACTGATTGCGAGCCGCTCAACGTAATAAGAGCGTCAGCCAAAGGAGCACCATCATCGATCGTCACCTCGCCTTCGATCCCAAAAGTCGGATTTGGCGAACTGCTCAGATAAGAGTTCAGAAGACTGCGCCGATTTGTCACGCAATCGGTGTCGTCTCCACATCGTAGAATCGCGTCAGACCAATAAAAATGGGCGGCGGCATCAGGTTCGCGACCAAGAATGGAGTTGAATTGTTCGCCCACATATTGAACCGGATCCTCGTCAGGATTCTCAGTATTGATCACGTTCGTTATTAGGGATTGTGAAACAAGATTTTCGTAGATCGAGTCGATGATTGTCAGTTCACCTGTGGCCGCATCTGCGCGAATCGTGTGTGCATGATCCACGCATTCCACGCGATCGATAATTGCAGTTCGGATCCCGAACAAAGAGATCGCAGCATCGGCGTTGTGACTCCATTGGTAGCGCGAGTTTTCAATTAATACTGCTTGAGCTTGCGTAAGATAGTTGCCGGTTGTGCCCAGGTTCGACACATTCATGCGTAATCTGCTGACGTAAATTAGATCGATCTGAGCTGACGCCGGCTGGTAACGCTCAGGCACGGCACTCAGACCGTTTAGCGCCCCTTCGTCCAGGAAAACGCGGTTAACTATTGCTTCTCTACGGGGTGAGGTGTTGGTAACGACCGCAGCATTCCCCACATTAATCCAGGAAAACGGCGCACCATATCCGGTTTTGGCATAAAGCTCAGGCCGTTGGCCGTAATCGAGGAAAACTGAGTCGGCAACCTCCACGTGCTTCCACTCCAGATTCTCCACGACCGGCACATAGACGCCGCTGTTTCCCGTTGAGCCGAGGAACTTGGTCTGACTGATTTTCAAGCCACTGCGAAAGGATTCGACGATCGCACCACCGGCGATCATGCTGCTCAGACCATAGAACTCGCAATGGTAAATCGTCGCATTCTCGACGTCCTGAAGATACAGCGTGACGAAGGCATCAGTTGTTACGTCGGGAGTTCCCATGAAACTTATGTCGCGGATGAGAAAACTGTTAAGGCCCGAAATAGCTATTGCCGTCGCCGCGGCGCCGGTCTTTGGCAGAAACTCAGACACGAGATCGAGGCCGCGGCTTAACTCGTGGCCGGCTCCGGTCACATCGACTAACGTTGATGACTCAACGCCGGCGATCTCAATCGAACCGGTCAGGCCGGTGAAGTCTTTTGAAACTGGAGTCAGAATCGCATAGCGGCCGGCAGGAACGAACAGCGTCCCGCCGCCGGCTTGCGCCAATGCATCAAGCGCCTGCTGCAACGCAGGGCCGTCATCGGTAACGCCATCACCGGTGGCGCCGAAATCTCTAAGATTCAGTGTCGCAGTCTGAGCCGAGACATTTTGGAGTGCTCCCGCAAGCGCAAGGAGGATCACAGCGACGATGACGCAATGGGCCGTTAGGGCTTGGCGTGCGGTAGGGGGAGTTTCGAAGTTCATACCCTCAGGGGTTAGACGAGGGCAAGAGGATAAAAGTCTACGCAACCCTGAGGTTTAGGGCAATAGTTTTCTGAGAGGGCGGTCTTCCACAATTAGTTGCGAGTGTAAGTAAACCGCTTCAGGCTCAATCTGCGTCAGTTTCTAGCGAAACTCTTTGTCATCCGCCGACGGGCCGTAGATAGCCGGCACCTTTGCGCCCATCAGACGCAAATAAACCGTCATCTGTCCGCGATGATGCGCGAGGTGAAGCAGCGAGTCCTGAATCATCTCGTGACGCGTCGCTTCGGCGACGACATTACCTCCGGCTTTCAATCGCCAATTGGTGTTCAGGTGTTCATCTGAAGTCGTCTCAAAAGCTTCGCGCGCGCCGGCCGCGGCCTTGTCGAGCGCTTCGACATACTCCGCACTCGTGTTGAGCGGCTTCATCTCAAACTTGCTGCCGTCCTTGGGCGCGATATCGAGCTCGTCCTGCGTGAGCTGCATCGTGACCCACATGGGAATCGTCGCGACCATGTTGGCGAGATAGCCAAACGCCATCGACTTTTCATGCGGCTTCCAATCGGATTTGCCTTCCGGCACCTGCTCAAGCGCGCGGCGCGAACGCTCCACTTCACGATCGAGTTCAGCGAGTAAGAAATCTTTTATGTTCATTTTAGTTTCTCCTGAATTCATCTACAGATTACACAGATCACGCAGAGAAGTCATAACGGGGTATCCGACGGATAGAAGGGTGCAGACCTCTTTGAGAGGGCATAGCTTACTTGAGCCAAAGGGTCCGCAACCCGAAGGGTTGCTAGAGAGTAGCCGGCGCTGGTTAGTGAGTACAGAATCGAGCGCGGCGGCGTACCTTCGAACCTCAGGACCTTCGGGCATTCAGGTAAGCTCAATCACGAACCAGGGCGACTGAACTACTTAAACTTCAGCTGCTTGTGCTCTCCACTGTCCGTCTCTTCACCGGTCACCACCGCAGAGACGAAGTTCAGGACGAAACTGATGGCGCTCGAAGGGCTGTCCCAGTACTCTGCCTTTTCGATCTTGATTCGCAGTAAAGCCACATTCGGATCGTCCTTGCCTTTGGGAAACCACATCTTGAACGTTTCTCTCCAAAGTTCGTCAATCTTCTGGCGATCGCGAACCAGGCGGGCCCGGCCCGTGACTGAGACATAATTCTGATTCTGCGGGTCGGCGAAACTGACATTCACCCGCGGCGTGTCATTGATTTCGCTGACCTTGTGTGAAGACGCCCCGGTAAAAAACCATAGGTCGCCGTTAGCATCGATGTCGCCATTCGATGACATCGGCCGGCTGTGCAGATCGCCACGCTCGTCGATGGTCGTGAGCATGCAGAAGTCGATGTCCTTGATCAGCTCGCGAAGTTTCTCCAGATCTTCTGTTGGAACAAGTGCAGTTGCGCTCATGGAACTCCTCTTTGAATCTCTTTTCGGGGGAGTTTGGACGACGACAATCACAGATCCGTGTCGAGGTTGGTACAAAGGTGCTGAGAGATCAGACCGGGGCAGTAGCCCGGTGTGAGGGAGGGCGTTCTTCACGCCGAGGGCGTGAAATAAAATAGCCCAGGGCAACGCCCTGGGATCAATGCACCCGACAACGATTCCTCGCCCTGAAGGGGCGAAACATCTTGCGCGTTTAGATTTATGCCGCGCCTTCAGCGCTCGATGCAAAAAAATGCAAGTTACCTGGGCCGTTGGCCCAGGCTGTCACATCTCGCGCCTTTGGCGCTTCGGAAAAGATTCAGCCGTCCGTTTCACGGACTCCGGATTTATTAGGTCGCGTGATCCCACCGATGAATCGGTGGGCTATTGTCATTCGTCCGCTCCGCGGACTACATTAATGAGTCAAAGCTTATGGAAGAAAACAGACTGAGCACCATTTCCAAAGCGAATTCCGCCGAAAAAATCGGCGAGTTCTGGGATAGCCACGACTTTACCGATTTCGACAGCAATACGTCCGACGCCGAATTCGAGATCGTTAGCACAGTACCTGTGCAGCTCGAATTACTAAACGAAATCGAAGCCCAAGCAGCCAAACGCGGCATCAAGGTCGAGGCGTTAGTGAATCAGTGGCTGCAGCAGAAGCTTGATGAAGAAGCGGCGTAGTGCCCACCGAAAGGCCAATGATGATAGGCAAACCTGACATCTCCCCCCGCATCTCTTATACTGATTCTGCTCGTTTAAGACGGGGGCGACAGGCTTCGACAGGGGCCGTAACGTCCGTCGCGATGCATGCCGGGCCTTTTTCTTGTGGGGACCGTTATCAAATTGCAGGGAAAATCAATTGCCAACTCTAACGAGTTAGCTCTCGCGGCCTAATAAGCTAGCGAGCGTCTCCGCCGCAAGTTGCTCATGCGCGCGGATGGAGATGTCACCTTAGTTGAGCTGGCCCATCGCTTCGGTCCGTGGCGATGGGCGAGACCAAAGTCGGACTAGCCCGTTCCAACGTCTTGCTGCTTCACTTAGTTGGAAATGGGCGAAGATCGCGCGGGCCGCAAGGCTCACGCGAAAAGAGAGGCAGCTAAGCATGTAGATTCCTTCGGCGTTGACCTTTGGATCCGGGTTCGATTCCCGGCGCCTCCACCATCTTAACTCCACCAGCATCAGGCAGTCAGTACCACCCGCGTCAGCGGGTGGGATAATCAGTCAACACTCAGATCGCGCGCTTGATCCACCTGCTTACGCAGGTGGTACCGACCTCGGTGCCTCCACCAGCTTGTCAGCGACCTCAAGGTGTCAGTACCACTCGCGTCAGTGGGCGGGATATAGCCGCCCTTAATCAAAGTCCGGCAACGCATCGCCTTGCCCGTTTGTTACGTAATCAATAGCCTTCGCCAAACTCTTCTCATTCCAAAGATAGCGTTGGCTGCCTTTGTCTGCCCACGGACTGTGGGTTTCTTTCCAGTTCCCATCACATCTCATGCGTCTCGTCGCGTAGGCCTTAAACGAGTTGAGCGCTCTGGAGGGATTCGCTGTGCCAATTGAGACTACCAAATGCACATGATTCGTTCGAACGTTGATTGTGTGTAGTAACCAGCCGCGATATTCACAGACTTCACGGACGGCGCACTCGGTACTTCGACGCTGTTCTGCCGCAAGCAGTACAGTATTGGACTTAAGCCTGCGCTCGCTCAATTCGCGCCTGCGATTACTTCGCGGAAGAAAGGGAGACTTATAGCGGTTGTGGAAACGATCGGTTGATCCACGTTCGTCGCCGTGCAACCAAGTTCCATAACATCGGAAGGTGATTAGATAACCGAGAGGGACATCGGTATCATTCCACATGGGTCGCAATATTATCCCACCAGATCGCGCATGTGGTACTGACTTGCGGCCATCTTAGCCCGCTCGCTGACGCGGCTGGTACTGACTACATGACCAATCTTCCAATCGGCATCTTTGACTCGGGCGTCGGCGGACTCACTGTCTATCGCGCGTTGCATGAACATCTGCCGAATGAGCGCTTCGTTTATCTGGGCGACACGGCGCGTGTACCTTACGGCACAAAATCTCTGGCGACGGTTGAGCGGTACGCAGTTGAGAATGCGCGCTTCCTGGCGGCGCACGGAATCAAGATGCTGGTCGTCGCTTGCAACACGGCTTCGGCGCTCGCGCTGCCGGCGATTCGAAGCGCATTGAAGATCGATGTCGTGGGGGTAATTGGACCGGGCGCGAGGGCGGCGGTCCTGAGCGAGTCGGTTAGAGAAATGCAAAGTGGTGGGCCGCGTCACCAGCGCGCTATCGGAGTGATTGCCACTGAATCGACGGTGCAGAGCGCCGCTTACACGAAAGCGATTTCAAGAATTGATTCGACAATCAACGTGCTCGAACGCGCGTGTCCTCTGTTCGTACCCCTGGCCGAAGAAGGTTGGGGCGACGATGATGTCGCGCGGAGCGTCGCGCAGACTTATTTGGAAGACATTCGCGGGCGGGTCGATACACTTGTCCTTGGCTGCACTCATTACCCAATTCTCCGCGACGTAATTCAGGAGACGGTCGGCGAATACGTAAAGCTGGTGGATTCAGGCGAAGCGACTGCCCGGGAAGTTAAGGCGCTATTGAAGGGTAAAAGCCTTGCTCGAGTAACGCCGCCGACCGGTGCGCTGGAACGGCAGTTGTGCGATGATTTGGACCACTTTTACGTGACCGACGCCGCGCAGCGGTTCGCGCGCGTGGCCGAGAGGTTCCTGGGAGCGACGCCATCGCGGCTGGAGGCAGTTGAGTTGTGGGGAGAGGACAAACTGCATCGTTGATTCATTTGTTCATTGATTCAATGAATCCATCGGCCAATGGATCAATGAACTAATGACTGACGACGAACGACGACTTTTGCGACACTTCCTGGCGGCCCTGGCGTATCGAACGCAGAAGGCCTTGCGCGATGCGCCCGCGGAATTTGCCGAGTTCAATCCCGGCAACGATGTGCGTACGCCGAAGGAATTAGTTCGTCACATGACAAGCGTGCTCGGTTACGCACGCACTTACTTTGTCGGCGGCCAATACAGGCCCGCATCGCTTCCGTCGATGAGCGATGAAGTCATCCGATTTCACGAGATGGTCGAGTCGCTCGCCGAACACATTGCCACGAACGACCCGATTGCGGACCAAATTACGGCGGAAGGGTTGTTGCAGGGACCTCTGTCGGATGCGATGACACACGCTGGTCAGCTCGCGATGTTGCGGCGACTTGCGAGAAACCCGATTGCGCCTGAGAATTTTATCGTTGCTAACATCGATTCACAGCGACTCGGAATTGATCAGGCGGTACCGGTCAGTCCTGACAAAGAATGGCCGGAGGCTCCGGCTGGTTGGAAGGCGAGCTAGAGAACGAAGCAGCAGGCTGGAAGCCTTGCGTACCCGAGATGACTTTTAAACGCACAGACAATCGCGCACCGGATGAATTGCGCGCCGTAAAAATCACACCGGGCTTTCTGCCGAACGCCGAGGGCTCCGCGTTAATCGAGATCGGAAATACGCGAGTCATCTGCGCGGCGTCGGTGGAAGAGAAGTTGCCGCCGCACCTCCGCAGCCAGCGAACTGAAGGCTGGGTCACGGCAGAGTACGGCATGTTGCCGCGCTCAACGCACACCCGCACCGCGCGCGAAGTCGGCCGTGGTCCTTCGGGCCGCACTCATGAAATTCAACGTTTGATCGGCCGCAGCCTCCGTGCGATTTCGGATCGCACGCTGCTCGGCGAGCGCACCGTCACGCTTGATTGCGACGTGCTGCAAGCGGACGGTGGCACGCGCACCGCGGCGATCACAGGCGCTTACGTTGCTTACACGATCGCTTGCCGGCGTCTGCTGGCGGCAAAGAAGATCAAACGGTCGCCAATCACGAGCGAAGTCGCGGCGGTGAGCGTCGGCATCGTTGACGGAACGCCTCTTCTCGATCTGAAATACGACGAAGATTCGCGTGCTGAAGTGGATATGAACGTCGTTTGCACCGGCGACGGCCGCTTTATCGAAGTTCAGGGCACCGCTGAGGGCCTACCGTTCACGCGCGAGCAGATGGATGAATTGCTGGAATTGGCGAAGAAGGGAATCGCGCAACTGGTTCAGCTTCAGCGCCAAGCCCTGGCGGCCACGGACTAGGCCAGGGACTAGGGTGTAGGGGATTGGGTGTAGGGTGTAGGATTCAAGAGAGACGTGGCAAGCTTAATTTCCCAGGCAAGCTGAAGGATTTAGTAAGAGCGTCCGTTATTGCCGCCCCGACACCCAACACCCGACACCCTACTTTGGGACAACATCGACACCGCATGCGGCATCTTAAACACCGCATTACCTTAAAAAGGAGTAGCCCCTTGCGCTCAGCCTTAACGTTACTTTCTTTGTTTGCAGTACTTGGCCTCTCAGCCATCGGAACTTCGGTTGCGGCCCAAAGCCACAGCTATACCAGTGCGAAGGTTGAATACATTGTCGACTTTCCGTCGCCGATGTGGCGGCTGGTGGACGAGCCCGATGAAATGCACCAGCACGCCGAGTTCGTCTACAACGATCGCAACGACGGCTACATGCGAATTCGCAAGGAGAAGCTGGATGAAGGTCTGACCGTCCGCGAATTCGCGCGGCGGGATCAGGAGCAGAAGGTCCGCTTCCTGCCGGGCTACGTCGATGGCAAGGAAGACAATTTCACTGGTCGCATGACGGGCGTCACCGTTTCGTACGAGTTCACCCAAGCGGGCAAGCCGATGGCGGGCCGCACTTATTACCTTCAAGCCGATGACCGCACAGTTTACGCGCTGAGGTTTACCGGCATGCGCGATAAGCTCTCGCGAATCCGTAATCAGACGGATCAGATCGCGCGGACGTTCAAGCTGAAGTAACGTTCAGAGTCCAACCTTTAGGTTGTTCGTTAAAGAGGCAAGCTAAAGCTTGGCCTTTGAAACAAATCTTTCTTCGTAACCTTTCACGAGTCTCCCGTAATACCTATTAGGTCTCCCCGGATCGTCACGTTGATCCGCGCCCGTGTTTTATCGGGCCAGGTTGAACTGTGTCCCAAGTTCTCCCCTCCAACGTTCACGTCCGCCTAAGAACAAGGAGCTTGCGATGAATGTTAATTCGCGCGTCGATCGGCCTGGTACTTCTCGTTCAACTCAATTCGCGCTGACACTGCTTTCCGATGTGCCACTCTCGCAGAGATTGCTGGCCGAACTCAGCTTCTTCATTAGCCGATTCAAAAAGCGCTGGCCGGACTTCAAAGAAGATCCGGTCGCAGTGATCAAAATCGAAGCCAGACACCTCGGCCAGATTTTGAAGCACGCCTTCAGCCGGCCTCAGGTCGCCGCCGGCTTAGTGACATCGATCACGGTTGTCGTGTCGGCGATTCTGGTCATCGCCGTGCTGGACCTGCGGGCGGCCCATCGAGATCAGGAAGCCGAGCGCGACGAACTTCAGGTCGTTACCACCATTAATTTCCCAGAGACTCTGGACAATAAGTCTGACCAGGGCATCGGCGCAGGTGAAAAAGGTCGCGTCGGATTTGAACGCGGCCGCGGCGAAGGTTCCCGTCCTGAGGCTGCCCGTTCACGCGGCGGTGGGGGCGGGGGAGACGGTTCGCGGTTGTCTTCGTCGCAGGGCCGTATCCCAATTCCGTCAGAGATTCCCGCGCCGATTCCAACGGCGGCGGTGCGTTTGCCGCAGGCTTTGCCGGTTGCCGGCATCGATCTCGATCCTGCGTTATGGCGAAAGCTCGACTACTCGTCGTATGGCGATCCGCGATCTAAATCTACGACGCCATCGAACGGGTCGGGTGATCGCGGAGGTGTGGGCACGGGCAAAGGCACCGGTATTGGTGAAGGCGACGACGACGGCTTCGGGCGGGGGCGCGACGGAGGCATCGGGGGAGGCAGCAAGAAGCCCGGGGGCGGAGGAATCGGTGGATCCGACGGGGACAAGCCCGAGGACGACGCTGATCGCGTTTACAGGTCGCCCGAGGTGAGCACGCGTCCGCGCGTGATCGCCAAGCCCGAGCCGCAGTACACGGAGCAGGCACGGCGCGATCAGGTCACCGGCACGGTCGTCTTGCGCGTCGTCTTCTTCGAGCAGCGGACAGGTCACCAACATCCTTGCGGTGCAAAAACTCGGTGCCGGCCTGACGGAAAAAGCAATTGCCGCGGCGCGTCAGATTCGGTTTTTGCCGGCGATGCGTAATGGCCAAGCTGTATCGATGTACATGCAGCTGGAATACAACTTCAATTTGTATTGAGTTTCTGGAGTGCGCCGGCAGAGCACCGGGGACCTCGGTGCGGCAGCCGCGCTGGGGTGGTCGTAGCGGCGACGGCGCTCTGGATGAATGCCGTGATTACAGATGCTGACGAGAGATCTTCAAACACGATTGCTTACAGCCGTCACACGATCCAAAGCGCCGTCGCCGCTTCGCTCTGCCGGCGCACTCCAAAATGGTAGCCATCGCGGAGAGAAGTTTTGGCATCTACGCATTCAGATTCCACTGCAAGTCTCCCCTCCGTTATGCGTTCTAGTCCCAGTACGACTGGGAACCAGAGACTGAAAGTTAGTCTCTAGCCAGCAGTACCACAGTTCGACGTTCAATGACTTGACCGGCCCTGCCCGAGTCACGCGGAGGAGCCTATGCGCGCAAAGTACTTTCCCAAATCGCTTTTACTAACCTGTCTCTCGTTGCTCACGTTCGTTGCTTACGACTCGCTGAGGACGTCAGGATCAATCGCGTCCGCCCAGGATGCGAACAAGATCACGCAGGGCACTCTTCAGGTCCTGGATCCGGGTGGCGCGCCAAAGGCCGTTTGTCCGCTCAAACACACTGAGGTGAAAGCCCAAATCAGCGGCTTTCTGTCACGCGTAACGGTGACGCAGCAGTTCGAAAATCCTTTCACCGAAAAGATCGAAGCGGTTTATACGTTTCCCTTGCCGCAGAACGCCGCCGTCGATGACATGACAATGATGATCGGCGACAAGACGGTGCGCGGAAAGGTTCTCAAGCGTGAAGAAGCGCAGGCAGTTTACGAAGCCGCCAAAGCCGGCGGCCAACGCGCGAGCCTGCTGGCACAGGAGCGGCCGAACATCTTCACCCAATCGGTCGCGAACATTCTTCCCGGTGAACAGATCAAAATCACGATTAGCTATGTCGAGACGCTGAAGTACGAAGACGGGTCTTACGAGTTTGTGTTTCCAATGGTCGTGGGCCCGCGTTACATTCCGGGAAATGCGACCGGCGCGCAAAGCACCGGCCTGGCGCCCGACACGGACAAAGTGCCGGACGCCTCGCGCATCACGCCGCCACCGCCGCCCGCCGGCATGCGCGCGGGTCACGATATTTCGGTGGAAGTCTCCCTCGACGCCGGTGTGCCGATTGACGCGCTCAATTCAAAGACGCACCAGGTGATTGTTGAGCGGCCCAACGATCGGCGCGCGCGCGTGACCCTGCAAGAGTTGGTGACCATCCCCAACAAGGATTTCATCCTGCGCTACGACGTCGCGGGCAAGAAAATCAATGATGCGCTGCTAACGCACTACACCGGCGCGAGCGGGTTCTTCACTTTGATTGTCCAGCCGCCTGAGCGAGTAACCGCCGAAGACGTGACGCCGAAAGAGCTTGTGTTCGTACTCGACACGTCCGGCTCGATGTCTGGCTTTCCGATCGACAAGGCGAAAGAGACGATGAAGATGGCGCTCGACAATCTTTATCCGCACGACACTTTCAATCTGATCACTTTCGCCGGTGACACCCACATCCTGTTTCCCGAACCCGTGTCCGCTACGAAAGCGAATCTGGCGAAAGCGCAGGCTTTTCTGGAATCGCGTCAGGGCGGCGGCGGCACCGAGATGATGAAAGCCATCAAGGCCTCGCTGGATCCGTCAGACGCGCAGGGACACGTGCGGATCGTTTGCTTTATGACCGACGGCTATGTCGGCAATGACATGGAGATAATCGGTGAAGTGCAGAAGCATCCGAACGCGCGCGTCTTCGCATTTGGGATTGGGGGTAGCGTCAATCGGTATCTGCTCGACAACATGGCGAAGCACGGTCGCGGTGAAGTCGAATACGTGGCGCTGAATGATGACGGCTCAGCCGCCGCGCGCCGTTTTCACGAGCGCGTGCGCAATCCTTTGCTGACCGATATTTCGGTCGATTGGAACGGCATGCCGGTGAGCGATGTCTATCCAAAAGTCATTCCCGATTTGTTCGGCGCTAGACCGGTGATTTTAACCGGCAAGTACGGCGGTAACGGTCGTGGCGTAATTCGCTTGAAAGGCAAGATGTCGGGCCGCGATTTTGTGCGCGAGATTCCCGTCGATTTTTCTGCGACGGACAAACGTGACGTGCTGGCGACGCTCTGGGCGCGCACGCGTGTTGATGAGTTGATGGCGCAGGACCTCAACGGGGCGCAAGCCGGAACGATGAAGGAAGACCTGAAACAGTCGATCACCCAACTCGGTTTGGATTATCGTCTGATGACGCAGTTCACTTCGTTCGTCGCGGTCGAAGAGATGGTGGTGACCGACGGTGGACAGCCGCGTCGCATCGATGTTCCGGTTGAAATACCGGAGGGAGTTGATCGCGACGCCGTCTTCGGCCGAGAGAGCCTGCGGGTTAATAGTCGGCAAGTCCACGGCCTATTCACCCTTTCAGCAGGGAGCATGAACCAGACGGTAACTGTTACAAGCACAAGTTCAGCTCCAGTTATCAACACGACGGATGGGCAGCTGAAGACTGTGGCCGACCAGAAAGCCCTGGATCCGGCATCGATTCCGACGAAGAATCGTGCCCCGCGTCCGAAACCTAAATCTCAAAGCAGCGGCAGCGGGGTTGGCTACAGTGTCGGTGTTGGTGGCGGAGGCGGAGGCGGAAGCACACCTTCGCCGACACCTGGACCGGATGCTAATTTCATTCGGAAAGTCTCAGCCGATGAACAGAAGAGGATCGACTTACAGTCGAAACTTCATCCATCGCTGCTCGCCATCGTGGATCGTCTGAAAGATCCGAAGCTCGCCGCTGCGGCCGACGAAGCGAAGTTTGTTCGGGAGGGCAAGGCCGAGGTGCAAATCTGGTTGACGGAAAAATCAGAGGCCACACTGGCGAAGCTGAAGGCGCTCGGGTTCGAAGTGGTTCTGGATCCGAAGAGTGCAAAGCTCGTCATCGGACGCCTGACCATTGAAAAGCTGGCGGCGCTCGCGGAGATTGCGGAAGTGCGCTACGTCGCACCGCAGACGATGAAGTGAGTAGTGATGAACCACAGAGGACACAGAGGCAGAAACCCGACCGTTAGGGAGGGTGCAGAGGCGAATCTCGGGCGGTAACTCGGATTTAGGCACCCTCCCTCACGGTCGGGTTTCCCCCATAGCTTTGTCTTCCGCTGTGACCTCTGTGGTGATATTCCGTCGTACAATGCGGGCTGTGAAACTCGCGCACGGCCTCGCAATTCGCAAATCCGCGATTAACGGCAAGGGCTGCTTTGCCACCACGCATTTCAAACGCCGGCGAAAGATAGCCGAGTACACGGGCGAGCGGATCTCAGACCTTGAAGCTCGCCAGCGCGCACGCAATCGTCAGGTCTTGCGCATCTGCGATATCGATGGTTGCTTCAGTCTGGACGGCGCGCGCGGCGGTAACGGCACGCACTACATCAATCACTCCTGCCAACCAAATGCCTTCATGAGAACTTTGTACGGCCATGTCCTGTTCTTCGCTTTGCGCGACATCCGGCCCGGCGAAGAAATTACGATCGACTACGAGCAGACGCTGCATCCGGATTCGAAGCGTTGCGCATGCGGCGCGCCAACCTGCCGCGGGAAAATTAACAAGCAGTAACGGGACGTGAGGCTCGCGTTCTGGTCCGCCAGGTTCTGCATTGCATTTTTCTGTAGCCCAGGCGTTTACGCCTGGGAGTGAAGTCGTTTATAGCCCTCGTCAGCCCATTCATGGGCTTTTAATCTGAAAGCCTCCTGAAGGAGGCTCAAATTAGAATTATTTCGCTGACCCAGGCGTGAACGCCTGGGCTACGGAAATGTAGGCTGCAAGCGCCAAAGGAGCTGCGCTCAGTTGCAGAAATTTCCGTTGACTTCTGATCACTAGTTGCGGTACTAGCCACCGCACAATGGCGAAAACTGAATCGAACAAACTCGTCCGCGGCCTGGGGCTACTCGACGGCACGATGATCGTGATCGGCTCGATGATCGGCTCAGGTATTTTCATCACTTCGGCCGAGTCGTCGCGATTGATTGGCGCGCCGGGCTGGTTGTTAGTCGCGTGGGCGCTGGCCGGATTCATGACGATTACCGGCGCCTTATGCTGTGCTGAGTTAGCAGCGATGATGCCACGCGCGGGTGGGCCCTACGTTTTTCTGCGGGAGGCATACAGCCCGGGCACCGGGTTTCTTTTCGGGTGGTCGCTTTTCCTCGTTATTCAAACGGGAACGATTGCGGCCGTTGCCGTTGCATTCGCGAACTTCACCGGCGTTCTGATCAAAGGCATCGACGCGAACAACTATTTGATCGCGCCGCGGCGTTTAGGCGGTTATGCGCTCAGTCTTTCGACGGCGCAACTTATCGCAATCGCGATGATTGCCGTCCTCACGCTTACGAACATGCGCGGCCTGAAGACAGGTAAGTTCATTCAAAACACTTTCACGTTCACCAAGACGGCGGCGCTGATTGGATTGATCGTCCTTGGCCTGCTGGTTGGCTGGAACAGCGGCAGCGCAGCGTACACATCATCGTGGTGGGATTCCTGGTCGAATGGCTGGAGCCCAGGAGCCGCGCAGCCGGGACTCGCCATCGCCGGCGGATTCGCACTGGTGATGATGTTGGGCCGGGCGATGACCGGACCCCTGTTCGCCCAATCAGCCTGGAACAACGTGACGTTTACGGGAGGAGAAATCGAGAATCCCGGCCGCAATCTGCCTTTGTCGCTCTTCATCGGCTGCGGTGTAGTCGTCGTTCTTTATCTGCTGGCGAACCTGGCCTACGTCGTCACTTTGCCACTCGCAGCAATTCAAGGTGCGCCGCAGAATCGTGTTGCGGCCGCAACTATGCAAGCCATCTTCGGTCCGCCTGGCGCCACGATCATGGCCGCCGCGATCATGATCTCAACGTTCGGATGCAACAACGGTTTGATTCTCGCCGGCGCGCGCGTGTACTACGCGATGGCGCGTGACGGTTTGTTCTTCAACCGCGTTGGGACACTCAACAAACATCATGTACCGGCAGTCGCATTGATCGCGCAGGGAATCTGGGCGTGCCTGCTGACATTGCCGCGCACCGTGACCACCGATCCGAACACCGGGGTGGTGACGTACGGCAACGTTTACACGCAACTGCTCGAGTACATCATCTCAGCTGATCTGATTTTCTATGCGTTGATGGTGGGCGCAGTGATTTTGATGCGAAGGAAAGCACCCGAACTCAACCGGCCCTATCGCACGTTCGGTTATCCCCTCACCCCGATCGTCTACATTGTCCTGGCGGTGCTGATCGTCCTCGACCTTGCATACCTGGCGCCGTGGACTTCGGGAATCGGTTATTTGATCGTGTTGACCGGCATACCTGCTTACTTCATTTGGAGACGAAGCGCGGCGTCACGGCCCGCGGATGGTGATGCGTTGACGTCGGAAGAAGAAGCCTAGATTGGATTACAGGCTTGACGCATCGTGAACGCCGAAGGCGTGCGCAAATTTCAGCTTAGGGTTGCGCTTTGGCAACCCTGAGAAAATTGATGAACGATGAAATCCGCAACTCTAAAGGAGTTGCGCGCCGTGTTTGGCCATTACAAACCCTCGCAACTCCTTCAGAGTTGCGACCACATATCGCCACCTTTTACCCGGGGTTTCAAAGCAAACCCGGGGCTCTAGTTAGCTAACGCCCCGGCGTTAACGAATTTCCAACCAGTTACAGTCCGCAAACGTCTTAGTCTTTGCTCGTCTTAAGGGCGGAGGTAGTGACGATGAAGCACTTGCTATGGACGGTGGTTGCGATTCTTTGTGTGGTACCTGCGGCCCTCGCGCAGAGGCCTGACATTACTAATCCCGCAATCGATATGGACGGCTACCTGCGGACGGCAAAGGAGGCTGCCGCCCACAGAGAGTCACATCGCCTGACGGAAGACGAATTCATTCGGATGAGTCGTGAACCCGGCACGATCATTTTGGATGCCCGCAGTCGCGAGAAGTTCGACGAGCTTCACATCAACGGGGCGATTAATCTGAGTTTTCCTGATATCACGGTCGAGAGCTTGAATCGCGTGCTGCCAGATAAGAATGCCCGCATTCTGATCTACTGCAACAACAACTTCACGGGCGCGGAGCAAGCGTTTCCAACAAAGAGGATCACAGCTTCTCTCAACCTTTCGACGTACATCGCGCTGTACACTTACGGCTACCGGAACGTTTATGAACTCGGCCCGCTGCTCGACATTAAGAAAACGAAACTGGACTTTGCCGGATCGCTGGCAGTGAAGAAGGCTGCGGAAGCCACGGCAGGGTAGCTACAGTCGCGGCAGTGCAAAACTGAATTTCGATCCGCGACTGACTTCTGATTCGACGGCAACTGTTCCGCCGTGCTGTTCGATAACTTCTTTCACGAAAGACAACCCGAGGCCGGTTGACTCTTCATCTTTCTCCTGCCCATCGCGCGCGACGCGATAGAACTTTTCCCAAATGCGATCCATTGAATCCTGCGGTACGCCATAGCCTCGATCTTCGACGACGATGCGCACGGCTTCCGCTTCGAGCACGGTTGAAACGGTGACCGTCGTGCGTTCCGGGCTATACCTGATTGCGTTGTCGAGAAATCTGGTCAGCGCCTGGGTAATCAGGCTCTTGTCGGCTGACACGGGAGGAATCGAGCCATTGCTCTGTTCAACCAGTCGAATGCGCTTCTTCTTCGCAGTGGGCTGCATCACGTTAACCGTCTCGTTGACGACTTCGTCGAGGCGCAGAGCAATCTTCGTCACTTCCTGTTTGTCCGCGCGCTCAAGCTGGGTCAGGGTCAGAAACGTGTCGATCATGCGCGACATGCGCTGCGATTCGTTCGAGATAATTTGCAGGAACTCGCGCGACTCTTCGGGAATGTTGTCGTCGATGACGAGGAGCTCTGCAAAGCCGTTGATGCTGGTGAGCGGCGTGCGCAGCTCGTGCGACATCAATGAAATCATGTCGCTCTTCAGCTTCTCGAACTCTTTCATGCGGGTGACGTCACGCACGCGAATAGAAAAGCAGAGCGGCTTCGAGCCGGCACCGTTCAGGTTTGCGCCATTCCCATTGCCATTACCGTTTCGCTCTTTGGCCAGTCCGATCCGGAGTTCGAGCGTCTGGTTGCGGTCGGGAAACTTTAGCTCTCGCTCATAGGGTTCGCCTGACTGCAAAACGCGACGGACGGCGATGGCCGGCTCATCAAATACCCCTGATTTGAATCTGTCCAGCAGGCCGAACAGATCGGTCTTCGACGCCTCGTGATTGTTCATGTGCGCCGCCCAAAGCATCGCCGGGTTCACGTATGCGATGGTGCCGTCGAGGTAGGCGATGGCGTAACCGTCCGCCGCCTCGGCCAGCACCTGCGCGCCAAATCGATGTTCGGTCAGCACGCCGCTGATCAGATCAAATGCATGCAGGCGGTGACCGGAAGTACGCGCCGAGATAAACGCCGGCAGATTGCTGTCGAGCTTTTTGCGCTGCGCATCTTCGCGTTGAAGATCGCGGGCAAGTTGTCCCCCCACGGCGGCGAGCAGCCGGCGATCACTTTGATCAAAACTTTCGCGTAAGCGCAGCAGCAACGTGCCGACGGTGCGACCGCCATGCTGAAGCGGCATGGCAACGTTTTCAAGCGTATCGATCTCGCCAATCGGTGCGAGCGCGATTTCATGTTTCGTTGCGGCCTTGTCGCAAAGCTGCACCAGTTTCCGCCAAACAGAATTACGGCCCCCCTGCAGCGAACCGCTCGCTTGTGCGCGCAGCCTCGCGCACGGCACAAGCGCGCCATCTTCATTCGGTTGAAAGACGAAGGCTTCTTCCAAAGGCAGAATCGTTTGGAGCAGCTTGAGTCCGCTGGTCAAACGATTCTCCGCGATGCTTACGTCCTGAGCATCCGTCCGTGAAATCGTTTCGTTCACTCGCCGGGTCAGCAGAGTGTCAATCAGCCAAAGCCGGTGTAGTTGCACGAGGAACACCGCAGCCGTTGAACCCAGGGCCATCGGCGCAAACAGAATGTCAATCTTGAGGTAGCGCGAGACGAGCAAGCTGGCGGTACACGTAGCAAGGAAACCCAAGCCCAAAAACAAAAACGATCGACGGGCGCCGACGCGGCCAACAAAAAATCCCGCACTTGTGCTGATGGTGGCGATCAGCAAAAGGCCGAGCCACGTATGTGGCGCCAGAAGTGGTTCTTCGCCGCGCGCGACATTAACGACGAAGGCTGCCTGGAGTGAATCGATTAGACCGGCGCGCCAGATGGCACACGCAGCCGCGCCGGCTAATAAAGCCAGGCCCAGCGATAGCAGCAGAGATTTCCAGGAAAAAGTCTTTAACACTTGAGCGGTTGGTTGGAGCCCAATCCCGACCTGTCGGGCTTGCTGTTGTTAATTCAGGAGTCGCACTTTGGATTGAGTCGTAAGGCTGGACGGCCACATTTCGTGGCTAATCGATTATACACATCGGGATGAGGTTTGGGTGCCCAAAATTCCGTGACTTTTCTGAGGAAAATGTTGGATTTTGGAACCTAATCCGACTTTGAGCGGAAGCGCCGTAGAATCAACTTTCGGTTCTTCCGTTCCCCCTCCCGGTAAACGGGGAGGGGTTAGGGGTGGGGTTTCGCACGGCAAACCTCTCCCCCAACCCCCTCTCCGCTTGCGGAGAGGGGAGCAAAAGCTATTGTTCGAGGGAGGTGACGGCGAATGCCAGGATCGCTTCGTCCTCGGCCGTGACAGTTCGCAGATCGAGAAGCACGCGATCATCTTCGATACGGGCAATGATCGGCGGGTTGGATTGGCGAAGTTGTTCTTCGATTTGATTGGCCGAGAGCTTCGCGTGAGTGATCGCCACCAGCGGCGTCCGCAAACGCGAAGTTGGTGCCGCGCCGCCGCCGATTGCCGATTCGCCTTCGACGATTTCGAATTGGAGGTCTGACGCGTTCGAGCGATGAACCCGCTCGATAAAGCTGGTTACCCGCGTTTTCAAATCATCGAAGGTCATCGAGATCATTTGGTGGGTGGGCAGTTCGGTGGTGGTCGCGTTTCGCGCGTATGCATCGAGCGTCGCTTCCAGTGCCGCGATGCGAAGTTTGTCCGCGCGCAACGCGCGATAGAGCGAGTGCTTACGCATCCGCTCAATGACTTCATCGCGACCGACGAGCAAACCAGCCTGCGGGCCGCCCAGCAATTTGTCGCCGCTGAACGAGATGACATCCACACCGGCGGCAAACGATTCGCGAATGATGGGTTCGCCGGTGATTCCAAATTGGGTGAAGTCGATGAGTGCGCCGGAGCCTGCGTCTTCGTAGAGCAACAAACCGTTCTCATGAGCCAGCGTCGCGAGTTCTTTAAGCGTCGGAGTTTTCGTAAAGCCGACAATGCGATAGTTCGAGGTGTGCACGCGCATGATCAAGCGCGTGTCGGCCGTGATCGCTTCCTGATAATCCGCCAGCTTCGTTCGGTTTGTTGTGCCGACTTCGACCATGCGGGTGCCTGATTGCCCCATCACTTCCGGCACGCGAAAGTCTCCGCCGATTTCAACCAGTTCGCCCCGCGAGACGATCGTTTCGCCACCGCGCGCCAGCACTGTTAAGACGAGCAGCGCCGCCGCCGCGCAATTGTTCACGACAAGCGCAGCTTCGGTGCCGGTCAGCGTTGCCAGTAAATCTTCCGCACGCGCCCCACGGCGGCCGCGACTGCCTGAGTTCAAATCAAATTCGAGATTGCAGTAACCGCCGGCTTCGGTGATGGCGTGGCGTGCTGCCTCAGACAACGGCGCCCGACCCAGGTTCGTATGAAGAATTACGCCCGTGGCGTTAATGACGCGCCGCACACCGCGCGCCGTTTGCTGCTTATTCAATATCGCTAGTCGTTGTTCCGCTTCGGTGACCAACGCCGCGGATGGGTTGCCGTCGTTTACCGCGAAGGTGCCCGCCAGAATCTCCGCCCGCAAGTGCTCGATGACTTCGCGCGCCAGGATGGTCTGTTGTTCAACGCCCGCCGTAGTTCTCACCGACTGGCCGATTTCAGTCCGCAGCAGCGCATCGACCGACGGCAACGCGCGCAACAACGCGTTCTTACTCGCAGTTTTGACAGCAGACTTGGGCATCAGTTTGAGCGAGGAAAGGATATGCTGTTCCCTGCAACCGAGGCAATGCAGGAATGAGTTAACGCGGAGAGAGGCACAAGACAGTTAGCATTTGGCCGCGGGTATCTCTCATTTGCACCGCTGGCACCAATATTTGACTGCTGCATCCACGCAGTCGGTGTAAAGTGCCAAGTCCTTCCAATTGCGGGCTAGCCGCAGCCATTCACAGGTTTTGACTGCGGCAGCGTGAAATTCTTAAATAGCTGAAGGGAATTAAGGCGAATAAGCTCATTGTCAATCCGGAACGGATCCAGCTGTCGCACGAACATTCCGATATCGTCGTCGTTATTGTTCATCTCCACACCGGAATCGGTGGCGGCCATGGCAAGCTACCGTTGTTGTCGTAAAAATTGTAAGTGGCGCGAGTCGTGCTGGTAGCTTATTGAATGCCTGATAGCCGTACGTGGCGCTGAGGTGTGAAGCGGTGCGATTGCCGACGCCGTCGCAGCTGTAATTCTCAGCCGGCATTTCGTAGTTCGTGACGTTAGCAAGCGATCGACGGAGTCGTGTGTTTCAATTTTTCGGTAAGAACTGACGGAAGTACTCGCGCTCTGGGTCGCCGAGTTCTGAGGTTTCGAACAATCTTTTCAACTGTTCAAGTGCAAGATCCGTCTTTTTGCTTGCCAAAATCCTGATACATTCCCAATATGCGGCGTCGTAAACTCGCCTGTTGTCCAAGCATGAATCTCGATCGTGTAAGCTCAATGCCCGGGAGATCCGCGCCAAACCAACCAGATCCTCCACATCATTCAACTTCTGTACTTGTAACTTTACTGACGCCTCTCCTTCCTTGGTAAGGCCGACGGCCCCTTGATCGGTAGCGAGCGAAACCGTCAGGCGATCCAACTCCGCGACCACTGTCAACAGTGTCTGCCGCCCGGTGTCGCACGCATTTTGCTCTTTGGTCTTGCATGATAGAAACGAAAGGCAAACAACCAGAAGATAGACCACTGTGCGATCGCGGTAAACGGTTCGTCTTCCCATGTTCATAACATCTCCAGAAGAAATCCGTTTCAGGGCAATCTAGTTCACGATCAGAACGCCCGTGAATCGTTGGATTTTGCCGTGTCGGTTTTTACGCAAGAGCGGCTTGGTGTTAGTAAGTAGTCGATTTATTCGATCAAACATTGGACTCGACGGATAATTCTTGCCGCCCGGCTCATCCTCGGCCGGGATAGTAACGCATCCGTAGCTCATGATACCGGCATGAAGATAATAACCGCCACGGAGCGCCTTCGCATTGGAAAAAGGATCTCGCCTTTCGACGTATCCCAAGGTAAAACCTCCCTGGCCGTCTGGTTGGTACAAAGGGTAGCCCTTTTGGCCGTTGAGCCATGGAGGAGTATTTGCTGTTCCAATTAAGTACGGACCCATCGGAATAGCTCCTCCGTCCTTCACGGCATCACAAGTAATCTTGTTTCGACAATCTCCAATCCCACTAAACGCATCGGTTATCTCTATTTTTTCACCGGTATCCACATCCGTTATAGTAAGCCTCCCCGACTTTCTGTCGAAAATCATGATTACATATAAACCTAAGGGATCAGTACCGTTCGGCGGGCTGTTTTTGGCATAAGCATAAGAGTTAATCCCGTCCGCGAGGCCAATGGGATCCTCAGAGATGAATCTGCCCAACTGCGGATCATAGAACCGCGCTCGGTAATAGAGCATTCCAGTATCGGAGTCGCGCTCGCGGCCCGTGTAGGTAAAGCGCGTGCGGGTGCTGCCACCGTTGTTGCCGAACGAGTCATAGGACAATTGCTCAACTACGGCGCCACTCTGGTCGGTCAACGCGGCAGTTGATCCGAGGTGGTTGGCATGGAAGTACGAGACGCCGGTAGTCGCGCTTGTTTGCCGGAGATGATTATCGATGCCGAGCCCGTTGAGGTAGGTAGTAGCCACCGACCAGTCAGCATTCAGATCAATCAACGCGTCCGCGCCATCGTAAACGTAGCGCTCGTTAGCCCCCGAGCTTGTCGTCCGTTGAATTCGGCGACCCAGGCCATCGTACTTGTAGTTGACGGTGAGCCCACTGGGTAAGGCGACTTGAGTCAACTGATTCTCTTCATTGAACGTGAAAGTCGTCGTTCCCGAAGCGTCAGTCTTCGAGATCAGATTCCCATTGTTATCGTAGGTGTACGTCGCAGACGCGGTGCTCGTCAGTTTGTTGAATGGTTGATAACCGTAACTGGCGCTCAAATGCGACGCCGTGCGATTGCCGACGCCGTCGTAACTGTAATTCTCAGCCGGAGCTTCAAAGTTAGTGACGTTCGTCAGTCGATCGACTGCATCGTACGTGTAGGCCTTCTGTTCTGAAGCCGTTGTCCAGCCTGAAATGTTATGCGCATTGTTGTGGGTGTAGAGGTTTCCACTCAGTATGGTCGCACCCGCGGTGTGCATCAGGCTCGTCAAACGATCGAGACCGTCGTAAGCGTAGCCGCTGACGACACCATTGGGCGCACTGCGACTGGTCAACCGATCTTCCGCGTCGTAGTTGTAAGTAAAATTCAGGCTCGCACTGTCGGCCAGATTCGTTAGACGATTCACGGCGTCGTAGGTGTAGGTCGCGTAAGTTGCGCCGTTAACTTTCAGCTTGGTGCGATTGCCCGCCGTGTCGTAGTTGTAGCTAATCCCGTAATAGAACGGATCGGAAAGGCTGCTCACTCGGTAACGATTGTCATAGCTGATGTACACCGAACCATTTTCATTCGTCGCGCGCGTGACGTTGTCCAGGGGATCGTAAGCATAGGTAACGGTGCGTGATGGATACGTGAGGGTCGTCAGGCGATTGAGGTTGTCGTAGGAGTAGTTCGTCACGACGCCGTTGTAATCGGTACGCTGGGTGCGATTGCCGACCTCGTCATAAGCATAACTCATTGACGAGCCGCCGCGAGTAATTTGTGTCTGCCGCCCTACAGCGTCGTAAACGAACTGGTACTGCTGGTTGCTGGCGTCGGTCAGCGAGGTGACCCGGCTCAGGACGTCGTATTGAAAAGTGCTCGTTTTATTAGCCGCGTCGGTCATGCTGGCCATGCGATTTAAGTTGTCATAAGCGTAACTCGTCAGTCGGCCGGCCGTGTCGGTGCGCGAGGTAACATTTCCGG
Source organism: uncultured Acidobacteriota bacterium (assembly GCA_963726075.1). Classification (GTDB taxonomy): domain Bacteria; phylum Acidobacteriota; class Blastocatellia; order Pyrinomonadales; family Pyrinomonadaceae; genus UBA11740. The sequence goes on from CAVSAQ010000003.1 coordinate 490,911, forward strand.
CGGCATCGTAGACGAGGGTATCGAACAAACGGGCCGCTCCAGTCTCAGCAGGTGGATAGGTAACTTTTTTCAGACGGTTGAAATCGTCGTATTCGTAATCAGTTACCCGCGACAGTGCGTCGGTCATACTCGTCCGGTTCGACATCAAATCGTATCCATAGCCGGTAATGTGATTCGCGGCGTCGGTCACACTGATCAGACGATAGGCGCTGTCGTACGCATAGTTGGTTGGATTGCCGCGTTCGTCAGTCACGACCATGCGCCGCCCGGCCAGGTCATAAGTGAAGCTGACGAAGGAAAGATCGGGATGCGTGATCTTGTTCACTCGCCCGGCAAGATCGTAAGCAACGAGGGTCGAGCGGCTGAGGCCATCGCGGACTTTCGTTAAGCGGCCGCGCGCATCGTAGAAGAAGAACGTGATGATGCTGTTCGCATCAGTCCGCCGGATTAGGTTGCCAACAGTATCGTAAGTGAAGCTGGTAACTTTTCCGCGCGCGTCGGTGGCCGTCAGGATTTGTCCGCGCGCGTTATAGGTAAAAGTGCTCGTTTGGTTCAGGGCGTCAGACGTAGTCGAAAGATTTCCACCGGCGTCGAAAGTATTGGTGGTGACGCCGTTCATCTGGTTAGTCCGCGTTAGCACTTGCCCCAAACCGTCGTAGGTATAAGTGACGGTTCCGGTCGCGTCAGTCTGAGTCAAACGATTCCCGTCTGCGTCGTAGGTATAGGACGTGACGTGATTGAGCGCGTCAGTCTTGCTCGTAACATTCAATTGCGAGTCGTAGATCCAGCTTTGTATTTGCGATCCACCGCAACTACAGAGCCCCTCAACTTGCGTCACGACGTTGCGACCCTTGCTGGTGTCGTAAGTGTATTTGGTGATGCGGCCAAGCGCGTCGGTCACATCAGTCCGCGTACTGCTGACGTAAGTCAGCGTGTAGCGCTCAACTCCGCCATGTTTTTCCGAAGTCAGCGCGCGGCCCTGGCCGTCATAGGTGTGCGCTTCGACTATGTTTCCGAGCGCGTCCGTCACGGCCGTTAGCCGGAAGCTTCCGTCATAGCTGAAAGTAAATGCCGAGTTGTCGGCATAAGTAACGGAAACCAATTGGCTGCTCCCGCCGTATGTGTACGTCGCGACCGTGCCCATCGTGTCGCTGATCGAAGTGACTAGCCCGCTCGCGTTCGTGTTGATTGTCAGCACGCGCCCGACCGGATCCGTAACGGATGAAAGGAAGCCGTTCCCTCCGTAAGTCAGAGAAGTCGTGTTGCCGTTTCGATCTGCCAGTGAAAGCAGCTTCCCTGACGAGTTGAATTGCTGGACACTTCCGTCCTTAAGCACGAGCGTATACCCGCCGCCGCCCTGCGATAGTTGCGCGTGAAAGTCACCGATGACCGGAGTGAATGCACCCGAAGTTCCGGATGGCCGCCCAAAATAGATTGCCCGCCCGTCATCGCGATTGAGCCGGAGCATATTACTATCCAGCGCGACAATTGAGGTGTCGTAGGCCGTCGACCAGCCGCGACCGAACAGTCCGATTAGTTGTGAGCCGCTGTTGTAGGTACGGCTGGCGTGGATTCCATACCCTACGCTCGGTAAGTGATAGTCACTCTGCGACAAATACATATTCCCATTGGTCACATTGATCGGTTCGCCTACGCTGATTTGGCATTCCTCAGTCACGCCCAGGCTTTCGTCATTTCCAATGACGTAGAGGGTGACCGTCGTGGTCGAACACTTTCCTAAATTGTCGCAAACCTCATAGGTAAAGTTGTCCGTGCCGGTGAAGCCGCTGTTAGGTCGGTAAGCTTTCTTGTCCGGCTGCGCCAAGCCAAATAGGCTTCCGTGATGCGGCCCATTGACCGTAACCGGTTGGCCGAGTGAATCGCCGTCTGGATCAGAATCGTTAATTAAGAAGGGCCCAATAGTCGTGGACGCTCCAGGGACTGATACAGGAATGACGTACTGATCGGCGCCCAGCGTAGGGGCATTGTTGTTCACGCTGATCGTCACAGTTGTCGGCGTACACATCCCGAGGTCGTCGCACGCGTTGTAGGTGAAACTATCGGGACCGGTGTAGCCAAACGTTGGCCTGTAAGACTTCGTGTCAGGCTGCTGCAATCCGAAAAGACTGCCGTGTTGCGGAAAGGTTAGGGTGCATTCCTGCTGCGGATCGCCGCAGGTGACTTGGTCGCCGTCCGGATCAGAATCGTTCACCAGAAACGGCCCAATTACTGTGTTGCCGTGAACGTTGTAAAAGTCGCCGCCGCCATTGGGTGCTTGATTCACCACAGTCAAACTGACGCTGCCGGTAGTGCACGCACCGAGAGGGTCGCAAAGCTGGTAGGTAAAACTGTCTGACCCGACATAGGCGTAAGCCGGGCAATATGAAACCGCGTTGCCTTGGCCACGTGACAATGTCCCGTGCGCTGGCTGTTGGGGAAACGAAATTATGGTGATGGGATCACCATCAGGATCGAAGTCATTCGCCGTCAGGCTCGGATTCAACGGGATCGCACAGCCGTGAATCGTGTACGAATCATTTTGGGCTACAGGTGCAGCGTTGTCCGTTGCAGTGGAGCTTGTCGTAATGAAAAGAAGTGGAAGCAATGCCGGTAAAGCCAGCAATGTATGAAGGCGCGATGACAACGAAAACATGGGGGCGTTCCTTTCGGAAGAGATCGGCTGAAACTTGCAGTCGATCGGTTCTGAGCGATCTCGCCGAAGAAAACGCTTCTTCGCGCAGTGAGAATCGCGGGGGCTTCAGGATCTCAGCAAGTGTTGCTGATCGGGGTTGAGACTGAAACGGCTGAAGCGCGCGGAGCTTAAGCGAGTTACAAGAAAACTGTCAAGGGTTTATTTGCGTCCGAAAGAAGTCATTGACAGTGCTTCTCCCGAACTCCTACACTCGAACTCACTCGGCGACCCCGCTTGCGCCGCTCATCAAGGGAGATTTTCAGTTGGCAATCAATAACAACAAGCTGGCCAGACTCGAGGCCGAACGCCGTCAGAGAAGCAAGAACGTCCTGGTCGAACATGTTTCGGTCGAAGATCGTTTGGCGCGATTGGAAGAAGACATTCGCCGCCTGAAGGTTGAATACGACATCTATTTCAGTGGCGGCTCAAAGCGTCCGCCGTACGACACGAAGCTGCGTGTCGAAAGCCAGCTCAAGCGTTTAGCCGATGACCGGTCTTTGGGTTTTGCGCAACGCTTTCACTACAACTCGCTGGCGACACGCTACAACGCTTTCCGCGAAGTCTGGCGGCGCACGATGAAGGGCCGCGAAGAAGGCCGCGACGCTTTCACGGTTCAGCGCGCTGAAAGGGAAGCGAAAGAGAAAGAGACGCCGTTCAAGGCCTCGACTTTCGCGTGTACCGACGTGCGACACGACGTTCAGACGATCAAAGGTGTGTACGACGCGTTGATACTTGCGAAGCGGGCGTGCGGAGAAGCGTCGCAGGATTTGTCGTTCGCGAAATTTCACCGGCTGGTTGTCGAACGTACCGAGGCGATGAAAGAAAAGATTGGCACAGATCGGGTCGTGTTCTCAGTTGATGTTGAAGCTGGACACGTGAGTTTTAAGGCGAAGGGTGAATGAATAAGAGGCTAAAGGTTAGAGGTTAGAGGTTAGATACTGGAGAAGCGCAGGAGTACGTTTTGTGACGCGGTTCATCTTCAATCTGACCTCTACCCGCTAACCTCCAACCTCTTCTGAGAAAAACTAAAAAGGCGACCTCGGAATTCCGAGATCGCCTTTTTTTTCTTGCGCGTTCCGGGACTACCGGAAGCGGCCAGTGGCTGCTTGAAAAGCAAGCCGGGGAGATTTACGCCTTTGTGACTTTTTCAGCCTGTGGTCCTTTGGGGCCCTGCGTCACTTCGAACTCGACTTCCTGACCTTCTTCGAGGGTCTTGAAGCCATCGCCCTGAATGGCGCTGTAGTGCACAAAGATGTCCGAAGAGCCTGGCTGCTCAATGAAGCCGTAGCCCTTCGAGTTGTTAAACCACTTGACCTTACCGGTTATTCTAGACATACAAACGAATCCTCCTAACGATTCGGCAAAATTGGCGCGGTGGCGAGACTGAAGGTTGCGCCACCGTCCAACTGGTTAATGCTGTGAGCCGGACGCGCTATAGTCTGGGGCGCTACACGGAAACACACTAGCTAAAAAGCGCCCAGCTACTCGCACATGGTGGTGCGATAGATGGGCGCAACTTCCGAAACAAGAACTCATTTCACTTATAGCGCTTGCAAATCGAAATGCCTTGGCAGGTGTAAATCCCGGGGCCGGCACTGATTGAAACGTCGGCGCATCCTAACGGAAGGCGTTTTGGGCTGTCAAGAACAAAAATCTGGCGGGCCGTCGGAGCGGACAAGCCCGCCAGTAGACTTGCGGACCCGGGCTTCCGCTAGATCTTCTTGATGCTGTTCAGCAGTTGTTCATAGGCCGACGAATGCTTCTCAAAAAGAGTGGGCGCGGCGAAAGTCAGAATTATCAGCGGCTTCTTCGCGCCGAGCACATCCACCGACCAGACGATGGTGGTGCCATCGACATCACCAGTGCCGGTCTCGCCGTAATGCGGCATGTCGTTCAGGACGTCTTCTGAAGGCTTGCCTACGGTCTTAAGGTTCTTAATCGTCTTGCCGAGTTCCGTGCCCAGCTCTTTCACGGCGGCTTCAAAATTAGCCTCATCCGGAATCCAAAACACCACCTGGAGCGCGTCGTCAGCAGACGAAGCCGTAATCACTTCACCATCCGGTTTTGCCTTCCAACCCTTTGGCAGTTGGAATCGAACACCGGCCTCTTGGTGGGTGAACACGCTAGGGTCTTGCGCAGCCACACGTTCCGAGCGACCGCTCGTTCTGGCTGACATCACCGGTGACAGGGTCGAGGCCAATAGAACCAGACCCAAAATGACAGTTAGTTTTTTCACTGGGGTTCTCCTTTGCAGTCAGACACCTGCGGTAGCGGGTGGTTAATCGGAAATGGTGATTGGGAAATCAACAACCACCCGCTACCGCAGGTGGTTCTGACCTCACGCCGCTTTCTTCAACGCCGCCGGCGCGTTCTTGATGTCCATCTCTTTCAACAGATATCCAGCGCCGCCGAACTTTTCGGTCAAAAACAGCACGTAACGAATGTCCACCGAAATCGTGCGGTTCTTTGGTGGATCGTAGAAAAAGTCGTTGCCGAGGCCTTCGTAGTTTCCGTCGAAGACGATGCCGATCTGCTCACCACGGCCGTTCAGAATCGGCGAGCCTGAATTCCCGCCGATGATGTCCGTCGTCGAGATGAAGTTCACCGGCACGTCCTGGCCTTCGGCGTAAATACCGAAGTCGCGTGCGCGGAAAAGCTGCTTCAGCTTCGCCGGCACATCGAAAGGTTCGCTGCCAGTGTCTTTTTCAACTACACCCGACAGGTGCGTAAATGGCGTGTAGATCGCCGCGTCCTTCGGGACATAGCCTTTGACGTCGCCGTAAGTGAAGCGCAGCGTCGCGTTCGCGTCTGGATAAGGCTTGGCGCCGCGCATTTCAGTCATGCCGTGAATTAACAGCGGCCGCCAACGGGCGACGATCGCATTGAAGTTGCGCGTACGCGGCTGCGTTTCGGCGAAGAGCGTAGCGATTTCGCCAGAGAAATCGAGGAGCGGCTCGTTCAGCTCTTTCAACTGCGCCGGGGTCTTGTCGAAAAGGGCAGCGAAGCCTTCCGGCGTCGAAAGATTCTTGCTGTCAACGATCGCGCGCGCGAAGTCTTCTTCCGCTCGAATGCGGGCTTCGTCCTTTAGGCTGCCGAATCGTTTTTCGAGTGCTTCGATCTTTTGCGAAGCCGGGAGCTCCGCGGCTTTACGAAGGAAGAAACCGAGCATCTCACGCTCGAGCGTCGGATTGCGCCCGGCGAGAATTTCAGGCAACGCTGCCCGCGCGCGTGCCGCGATCAGCGCGAGATTCGGATTCCGTTCAGCCTCAGGTTTTTCTTTGCTGGCCGCAAAGGTGCTAATAAAGCCGGCGATCTCAAACACATCACTGAGCGAAGCGATTTCCTGAACGACCCGGTCGCGTGGCTGACTCTTCTGCAGCTCTTCGTAGGCCTTCGCGAGCGACGGCAGCACTTCGCCGTACTTCTTTTGCCGCTCAGGATTTTCGCTGATCCATTTCGTGAACGCGGCTTCCTGCACGCGCTTCTGATCGACGATCCCGGCGCGGCGCATCGCGAGTACTGAGCCGTCGTTGTTCTTCAACTCGTTCGAGATGCCGAAGATCACCGACTGAAGCTTAAGGCGCATGGAGGGGTTCGCTCGGCCCATGATGGTCAGGACTTCGATCTGCTTCTGCTGCATCTCGACCGAAAACGGAATGAACAGGTCCTGGTTGTAAGCTACTGAGTAGCTCTCACGGTAACGGCGGGTCGAGCCGGGATAGCCCATCACCATCACAAATTCATTGTCTTTGACGCCGCCCATCGAAAGCGACAGAAACTTCTTTGGCTTGTAAGGCACGTTACTCGACGCGTAGTCCGAAGGTTTGCCGTCGGGCGCCGCGTAAGCGCGCAGAAAAGTGAAGTCGCCGACGTGACGCGGCCATTCAAAGTTGTCCGGGTCGCCCCCAAAGAAGCCAATATTTTTGGGCGGCGCGTACACGACGCGCACGTCGCGCAAAACCTGCGTGACGAACAGGTAGTATGTCAGGCCTTCGTTCATCGCCATCACGCGGGCGCTAATTCCATCAGCCGCTTTGGAGTTCGCGGTTTCGAGCGCGCTCGACTTTGACTGAATCGACGCGGCGCGTTCCGCCGGTGGCGTCGCGTCGCTTACGCCGGCCAGCACATCAGCCGTCACATCTTTCAAGTCCTGCGTCATCGTGATCGTATAACCGGTTAGCGGTAGTTCTTCGCTGCGATTCTTCGCCACGTATCCCATCGTGCCGTAGTCTTTTCCGGTGTCTGAAGCTCCCACCAAACCGTCGAAAGCCACGTGGTGATTGGTCAACACCAGTCCTTCGCCGGACACGAACTCGCCGGTGCCGTAGCCTGAGCCGAAGCCCACTCTGACGACGGCATCCTTAATGCTCGGTCCCCCCGGGTTGTAGATATCGGTGATCGGAATCTTGAGTCCGCGCTGTTTGAGTTTCGCCAGCGGTAGTTGACTTAAGGTGTCCGGCAGGAACATTCCTTCGTCGCCCAAAACAGAGACGGGAACAAAGCTGACAAGCAGGAGCGAAGAGAGCACAAGCGCCAGCGCGCGCGGGTATTTAAAGATCATTTACGATTTTCCTTCGTGATTGATGACGGTCCGGGTGTGGAGGGATATTAGCAGAAGCCCTCAGCGATCTGAAACAAAGATCGTGAGGGCTTCCGAGGTGATCTTAGTGCGCAGCGCCGGGCAGATACCGTTTCGGATCCACGGGCTGATTGTTCACTCTGACTTCGTAGTGCAGGTGCGGTCCGGTTGAGCGGCCTGTTGATCCAACCAAGCCAATCTTCTGACCGCGCGTGACGGTTTGGCCGACGGCAACGTGGATTTGCGACAAGTGGCCGTAGCGCGTTGATAAGCCTGCGCCGTGATCGACGTAAACAACGTTGCCGTAGCCGCGTTGACGTCCCGCGATAGTTACGCGACCGCTGCCGGCCGCCAGCACCGGGTCGCCGTGTGAAGCGTCGATGTCCTGGCCTTCGTGATACTCGAAGCCTCGTCCCCCAAACGGATTGCGCCGGCCACCAAAGCCGCCTTCCAGCGTCCCGTCAACGGGCCAAAGTGACGGAATCATTCCGCCGGCGCGAACCATCTCCTGATAAACCCACATGCGTCGCTCAAGGCGCGCGGTCTTCGATTCAAGTTCGGCGAGTGCAGCTTCGCTATCGATGGGCCGTGCCGGACCGCCTTGGCCACGCGGCGCCGTTTGCTCGGCTGGTGAAATTCCCGACAGCTCCTCGAGCTTGCGCGAGGTGTCCTCAACTGCGTTGACTCGATTATTTAGCCTGAGCAGTTCTTGCTTCTGCTTCTCGTTCTGGGCGCGCAGTCGCGCGTTGTCGTGTTCAATCCGCAGATGCTCAGCCTGCTGAATCAGGCCGTAAAAGCCGTACATCAACGCGGCGCCGACAACGGCGAGCCCCAGCACTGAGACTTTTAACCAGCGTTTATGAACGCTTATGCGACGGATATGAGCGCGAGATCTGGAGGTACGGGCAATAATAAAAGCGTAAAAACGGTCGTCTCTAGTCATTCATTCTGCTCCTATCGGGCGTCAAGCGCGTTTGTAAAACGGGGCCGCTTGCCGACCGGTGAAGTAACAGACGCCGAGGGCGACTGAAAACCTAAATTGTGCGAGGCCTTAAAATTAAGAACCCTGCCGAAGATCGAACCCTGCTTGAGAAGGCAGCCGATTTGCGCGCTTGAGTCGCCGAGTAAACGTGGCTTTTAGACTCGAGCTAACGGATCCTGGATGCTGCCAGAGCGGAGACCCTAACATACGAGGGTGGACAGGTCAAACTGAGCGAAGACCTGTTCAGGACGTCATGTCCCTGACAAAGCCGTGGGTGGCAAGATAGTTAAGAATCAATTGGGCGTTCGACTCAACATCTGTGGCCGTGGTTTCTAATCTGATTTCGGGATGCAGAGGAGCCTCGTAGGGATGATCCACGCCCGTAAGATCCTTTATTTCACCTCGCCGGGCTTTTGCATAGATTCCCTTGGTGTCTCGCCTCTCACACTCTTCCAGGGGTGTATCAACAAAAACCTCAATGAATTGATTGGCGCCAATCATGTTCCTGACGTCATTGCGCGTAGATCGATAGGGGCTAACGGCAGCGCAAATTACCGTGCCGCCATGCCGGACAATCTCGGCGGCAACGAAACCGATGCGGCGAATGTTCAGATCGCGATCTTCCTTGCTGAAGCCAAGTCCGCGCGAAAGATGGGTGCGCACGACATCGCCATCCAGCACAGTCACTTGTCGCCCCTTCTCTTGTAGAAATACCGTCAAGACTTCAGCCGTAGTCGACTTGCCTGCGCCACTGAGCCCGGTGAACCAGATGCAAACGCCCTGCTTGTGCCGCGGCGGATAGGTCTCTGCAAGTATTTCGCTTACCTCAGGCCGCGTAAACCACGAGGGCAACGGGCGACCATCCTCAAGATGGTTTCGAGCTTGCGCCCCTGAGAGGGTCATGGTGCGTGCGCCTTTCGGAACCCGCGACACTTCTTCGTAACGTTCCTCATCAGGCAGGTAAACGAGTTCGTTAAAGGGAAGGACGTCGATGCCAATTTCGGCACTGAATTGTCTGACCAGATACTGCGCGGCATAGGGCTCGTAGAAGGGCTGGCCGTTCGAGTCCAATCCCGGACTGGCATGATCGCGCCCTACGATTAGGTGGGTCGCACCATAGTTCCTTCGGATAAGCGCATGCCAGAGCGCTTCACGCGGCCCCGCCAGTCGCATCGCCAGGGGCAACAATGCCAGCAGAACACGATCCGGCGTGCCGTAATTTGCGGCCACTGCCTTGTAAGTACGAACTCGCGTGTAATGATCTACGTCTCCCGGCTTCGTTAACCCGACAGCGGGATGCAGGAGTAAGACGCCTGCAACTTGTTCAGCGGCGCGCGTAATCATTTCTTCGTGAGCGCGATGTAGTGGGTTTCGCGTTTGAAAAGCAACTACATTGCGGCGTCCTAAACGCTCGAGGCGCTCTCTTGTTTGGCTCGGCGTGAGCCGAAGTTCGCAGAAATCATAATGCCGCGGCAGTTGAATTATTCTTAGTCTTCCGGCGATGCTGACCGGTCCCGACCGATGCAGTTCGGCGACAGCCGGATGTCGCGAGTCCGTCGTTCCAAAAACACTTTGGGCGACATCCCTTAGATCAGTTTCATAAATCTCTTCAACCGTCATTACCGCCAGTAATTCGTTGTGCGAATCTCTGAGCGCTACGTCCTTACCAATCTGTACTCTTAATTCGGGACCGAGTGGCAATGTCACCGGTATCGGGAATACGTGACCACTGGATAAACGCATCTCATGCAGGACACGTTCGTGGTCTGCTTGCCCCATAAAACCTGCGAGTGGGGAGAAAGCTCCCGTAGCCAGCAGTTCAAGGTCGCAAACCGCGCGCTCTGAGATCTGTAGAGATTTAAGATGGCTGGCATGCGCGCGAAGTTCTTCGGCAGCTTCTCCGGCGGCGGTGAGATCTATAAGCCTTCCACCGTACGGAGTGATCAGAGTTGTGCTTGAAGCTGATGTTGTCGTCAACGGAGTTGCTGCTAAAAGTTAAGTGATTTAGCGAACCCGGAAGTTTTGAGAGCTAGCTAACTCTTCGCTGGAGATATGAAAATCGTGCCAGGTTTTCCATTTCAATCGCGGTTTGGTAAAACTCATTCCTCAGGCTTTCTGAACGCGGAAATCCCACGATGATCGGCATCGGTTCGTACGAGTTTGCCAAGGCAACCATTCGGTTCATGTTAGGTTTCTGAAACGACACTCGCAGATGGAATCTGGCGACATCGCAATCTTAGCCGACGGCCCTGATAGCTCCAACTAGTCTTTAACGAAAAGATATCGTACCGCCGTTGGATGGAACGCTTCCTCTTCTTTGCTCGGGCACGGAATTACGTTTCTCCGGTCAATCATTATCGCGCGCCTCCTTGTCCCGGATGATTTCGGACTGTTCGCAATGGCCCTGACAAGACGCCGTGCATTGAGCAAGAAGGGCTCGCTCCATACCGGTCGGCCATGTCTTTGTGTATTCAGTTGAAAACGGGTTAGCGGTTCAGGATGCGCAGCGTTCGGCTTTTTCTCGCTTACGCGCCCGCCACATTGCGACAACAATCATTACCATTATTGCCACGAAGACAACGATGATAGCGAATTTTACAAGGCCGAGCAGGACGCCGACCATTGCGATCAATTGCTGGAGCAGGGCGGTAACGAGCAGGATGGCGCCGATGATGGCGCCGCCGCGAGACAATGCTGCAAAAATTCCGGTGATCATTTCGGGCGAACCTTACTGGCGCTGCTGAAGTCGCGCAGAACCAATTTGCCGCGGCGACTGGACGCGAGTTGGAAAGTCGCCGCCATCGTAAGCGGCGCGTGCGAATTGGCTGTTGACCACGACTGATGGCGGCGGGTTGTTCGTATCGAACAGACGCATTTCCTCTCGACGCCGATGTCGTTTCATGTAGTCGTACAGAATGTAAGCGCCCAGAACGACTAAAGCGACGGGCAGCGCTCGCCGCATCGGGAATTGAAATCCAAGTACCGTGTGCGCGAGAAAGATTCCACCAAGCACCAACAACGTGATGCCCCAAGCCAAAGGATTGCCGTACAACTGGCGCGTGATGGCGTCTTCTTCAGCGTCAGGCGCCAACCCCGCGCGCATTAACTGAGCCGTCCGGCAAGCATCAACTGCGGCGAAGAGCCAGGTGCCGAACACGCCGAGCGCAAAGAAAGCGACGCCGTCGGTTACTACAGCCATCTGGAAAAAGCTGGCGAAGATCGCGAAATGAACGATGGCCTTTGAAGTTTGACCGTTGTAAGCCGCACCCAGGCCGGGCACGAAAAGCGAAAGAAATGTGGCGATGAACGGAGAGGTCTTGCGACGGATCACCTGTTGATTTGTCGGCTGTGATTGGCGATGACGCAGTGCGTC